>NZ_CP141223.1:2382500-7182500 GCF_037993025.1 Streptomyces sp. SS7 | reverse complement strand
CAAGCTCAAGCGCAACGTCGTGGCGAAGGACTTCTCGGCGGAGATCGAGGCGATCTACGCCAAGTAGCCCCCCGGGCAGTCACCCGGACGGACGTCACACGAGCAGCACGGTCATGGCGCGGTGTCCTCGGCGAGGACCCGCGCCATCGTGCGCTCGGCGAGCGCGGTGATGGTGACGAACGGGTTGACGCCGATGTTGCCCGGCACCAGCGAGCCGTCGGTGACGTAGAGCCTGGAATACCCCTTCACACGCCCGTAGTCGTCGGTGGACCTGCCCAGCACACAGCCGCCGAGCGGGTGGTAGGTGAAGTCGTCGGCGAAGATCTTGCTGGGCGAGCCGAAGAGGTCGTACCGGTAGATCGTCGCGTTGGCGGAGTTGATCCGGTCGAACAGCTTCTTCGCCATGCTCACGGAGACCGCGCTCTGGGCGGCGCTCCAGTTCAGCCTGAGCGCGCCGTTGGTCCAGGAGAAGGCGGCCCGCTCGGGGTTCTTGGTGATCGCCAGATAGAGGCTGACCCAGTGCTCCAGGCCGGTCGGCAGCGGGGCGATCTCGGCGAAGACGGGGTTGTCGGCGTTGGCCCAGTCGTCGATGCCCATGACCGGCATGGTCGACTGGTTGGCGCCGACCGTGTCCCACAGGTGGTTGGCCCGGCCGAGCATCACGTTGCCGTTGGTGCCCCAGCCGGTGCCGACGCTGGCGTCCAGCGCCGGGAGCGCCCCGGTCTGCCGTGCCCGGACCAGCAGTTCGCTGGTGCCGAGGCTGCCCGCGCCGAGGAACAGATAGGTGCAGCCGTACTGCTTGGTCTCGACGACGGCCCCGGTGTCGTCGATGCGCTGGGCGGTCAGCAGCCAGGTGCCGTCGCTCGCCCGGCTGATCGCGGTGACCTTCTCCAGGGTGTGGATGGTCACCTTGCCGGTGCCGAGCGCGGACGCCAGATAGGTCTTGTCGAGGCTCTTCTTGCCGTAGTTGTTGCCGTAGATGACCTCCTGTCCGAGGGCCGACCTGGTGGCGGTCCCGGCGGCCTCGCGCTGCATGTAGCCGAAGTCGTACACGCTGGGCACGAAGGTGGTCTTCAGACCGGTGTTGGCGGCGGCCTTCCGGGAGGTGCGGCTGAACCGGTACCACTCGGTCGACTCGAACCAGGCGGGGTCGACGCTGTTGACGCCGAGCATGGCGCGGGCGCGCGGGTAGTACGTGCCGTACATCTCGGTGACGTCGACGGTCGGGAACTGCTCGGCGAAGTAGGACTGGAGCGGGGTGACCGCCATCGAACCGTTGACCAGGGAGCCGCCGCCGACCCCGCGGCCGACGAAGACGGACATGTTGTCGAAGTGCACCCGGTCCAGGACGCCCGGGTAGGGGCTGATGTCCTTGTTGACGACGTCCAGCCAGAGGAAGCTGGCCAGCGGCGCCTCGGTGCGGGTCTTGAACCACATGGAGCGCTGGTCGGGGCTGGCGGTGTTGCAGAAGATCTTGCCGTCGGCACCGGCGGTGTTCCAGAGCCGGCCCATCTCGAGGACGAGTGTGCGGATGCCGGCCTGGCCGAGGCGCAGGGCGGCGACGGCGGCTCCGTAGCCGGAGCCGACGACGATCGCGGGCGCGGACTCGACCGCGGCGGGCTCGTCCGCACGGGCCGACTGCAGGCCGATGCGGGTGAAGCCGAGGGTGGCCGCCGTCTGCAGGGCGGCCATACCAAGGATTTGACGTCTCGTCAGCTGATGCTGCATCAGTTTGGCTGTCATGTGCGCAGCATCAGCGGATTTCCGCCGTCCGGCTAGAGCAAAAGGGGAAAAGTCTAGAGCAATGTTTTCAGCTGCTCCGCGAGCAGGTCCCAGCGCCACTTCTCCTCCACCCAGCGCCGCCCCCGCTCCCCCATGCGGCGGCGCAGCTCGGCGTCCCCGAGGAGGGCGACGATCCGCTCGGCGGCCTCGGCCGGGGAACCGCCCCGCACGACCCAGCCCGTCTCCCCGTCGAGCACGGCGTCGGGCGCCCCGCCGGAGTCCCCGGCGACGACGGGCAGCCCGGTGGCGGACGCCTCCAGGTAGACGATCCCGAGGCCCTCGACGTCCAGCCCGCCCCGCCGGGTCCGGCAGGGCATCGCGAAGACGTCCCCGGCGCCGTAGTGCGCGGGCAGCTCGCTCCAGGGCACCGGCCCGGTGAACCGCACGGAGGCGCCGACCCCGGTCTCCCGGGCCAGCCGGCGCAGGTCCTTCTCGTACGGCCCGCCGCCGACGATCAGCAGCACGGCGTCCGGCTCGGCCGCGAGGATCCGGGGCAGGGCGAGGATCAGCGTGTCCTGGCCCTTGCGCGGCACCAGCCGCGAGACGCACACCACCACCGGCCGGTCGGTCAGCCCGAGCCGTGCCCGCACCTCGTCGCCGCCCGAGCCCGGGTGGAAGGTCTTCTCGTCGACGCCCGGCGGCAGCTGCACCATCCGCCCGGCCGCCGCCGGGCTCAGCGCGGTCGCTATCCGCGAGCGGGTGTACTCGCCCAGATAGGTGAGCGTGTCCGTGGCGTCCCCGATCCGGCCCAGCAGCTGCCGGGCCGCGGGCAGCTGCGCCCAGCCGGCCTCGTGCCCGTGGGTGGTGGCGATCAGCCGCTCGGCGCCGGCCCCGCGCAGTGCGGGCGCCATCAGTCCGAGCGGCGCGGCGGCCCCGAACCACACCGACGTGCACCCGTGCTCCCGCAGCAGCGCGGCGGCCCGCCGGGTCGCCCCCGGGGTCGGCAGCAGCATCGTCGTGGAGTCCCGTACGACGGTGAAGGGCTGCTCGGCGTCGAAGGCGGCGGTCGCCTCGGCGCCCTCCCGGCCCCGCTTCCAGGTGGAGGCGTAGACGACGAGCCTGCCGGGGTCGAGCCGGAGGGCCATGTTGTGCAGGAACGCCTGGATACCGCCGGGACGGGGCGGAAAGTCGTTCGTCACGATCAGGGTCTTGTGCATCGGGGCCGACCCTATCCAAACGCGCCTCACAGCCGCGCCCGGCCGCGCCTCACAGCCGATGGGGGGATCATGGGCGCTGGGGACGGACAGTCCCGTACAGACCCGTACACACCCAGCAGAGAGCGACGGGACGGACACCGGTGGAGATCACGGAGGCGGGACGGCCGCGCACCCGGCTGCTGGCGACCTGGGGCGTGACCCGGCTCGTGCTGCTCCTGTTCGTCTTCCGGGTGTTCCTGTTCCCCGGCCCGGACGTGACGACCGACGTGTCGTCCATCTACCAGGGCTGGTACGAGGTGCTGCGCACCGGGAGCTTCCCCTCGGCGGACGTCACCTGGCAGTACCCGCCCGCCGCCGCCCTCGCGATCCTCTCCCCCGCCCTGCTGCCGTTCCTCGGCTACGCGGAGGCGTTCTTCGTCCTGGCGTTCCTGGCCAACCTGGCCGTCCTGGTGCTGCTGCTGCGCGCGGGCCTGCGTCCCCGCCGCTCGCTGCGCGGCGCCCGGCTCTGGGTGGCGGGCCTGCCGCTGCTCGGCCCGACCGTCTACGCCCGCTACGACGTGATGGTCACCGCGGTCGCCGTGGCGGCCCTCCTCGCGGGGGTGCGGCACCCCCGGGCGATGGGCGCGCTCACCGGCTTCGCCGCGCTGCTGAAGGTGTGGCCGGTGCTGCTGCTGGCGGGCGCGGTGCGGCGCCGGGCGTGGGGCGCTGCGGCACTGACGGTCGCCGCGCTGTCGGTCCTGTTCGCGGTGCTGATGCCGGGCGCCTTCGCCTTCCTCGCCTTCCAGCGCGACCGCGGCACCGAGGTGGAGTCGCTCGGCGCCCTGGTCCTGCACGTGGCCCGGCAGTTCGGCTGGCGGGGGCGGGTGCTGCTGAACTACGGCTCGGTGGAGTTCCTCGGCCCGTACGTGTCCGTGGTGAGCGACGGGGCGCTGTTCCTGACGGCGGTCGCGTTCGGCTGGCTGCTGTTGTGGCGGCTGACGGCCCGCCGGATCGCGCCGCACACCCTGGCGGACGCGGCGTTCACGGCCGTCCTGCTGTTCACGGTGACCAGCCGGGTGATCAGCCCGCAGTACCTGGTGTGGCTGGTGGGCCTGGCCGCGGTCTGCCTGTGCTCCCGCGCGACCGCGATGACCGGCCCCGCCGTGCTGGTCCTGGCGGCATCCGCGGTGACCGTGCTGGAGTTCCCGGTGTACTTCGCGGACGTCGTCGCCGGTACGCCCCTCGGGGTGACCCTGCTGGTCGTGCGCAACGGCCTGCTGCTGGCCGCCGCGCTCACGGCCGCCGTACGGCTGTGGCGCGCGACCGTGCCGGGGCGCGCGCCGGACGCGGACGTGCCGCACCGGGACACCCGCACGAGCGAGACGGCCCGGGCCACCCCCTGACCCACACGCCCGCGCTCGCTCAGCCGAGCTGCGCCCGCAGATACGCCTGCCAGTCCGCGGTCAGCTGCGGCAGGGACACCCCCAGCACGCTCCGCAGCGCCCCCTCGACCGCCCCGGCGCGCTCCCGGTGCGCCCCGACGGCCCGGTAGAACGCGTCCAGCTTCACCTCGCCCCACCGCCCGGCGATCATGCGGCAGACCAGCCAGCCGCCCTCATAGGCCCGGGCCAGCCGGTCCGGGTCGCCGGAGAAACCGAAGTCGGCGTCGGTGGGCAGCGCGGCCGGGACACGCCCCCCGGTGACCGCGCCGCGCAGCTCGGGCGCGACCTGGCGCGGGGTGCGCCCGGAGTCGCGGTAGCCGACCCAGTCGGCGTACCCCTCGGACAGCCACAGCGGGGTGGCCGCGTCGGTGTGGGCGCGGGTGGCCACATGGGTGGTCTCGTGCGTGAGGACGACCTGCCGGCCGAGCGCGCCGAGCAGGGCGTACGCGTCGGGGTTGACCACCACCCGGTCGGCCGGGAACCGCGACCTGCCGTCGGCCCCGCCCCCGGTCTCGCCGGTCGTCACCGCGGCGATGCCCCGGTAGGAGGAGGCGGGCGAGCCGAGCAGCGCCGCCATGCCGTCCAGCGACTTCGGTACGAGGACCACGACGTGCCCGGCCCAGTCGGTGCCCCAGGCCGCCGACACCGACGGGACGGCGTCGTCGGCGAGACCGGCGAAGGCCCGCAGCCGCGCCGCGGTCTGTCCGGTGCCCAGCACCAGGCTGTGCTCACCGCGCACCGCGGTCACCGTGCCCTGGTCCCAGAGCTGCTCCGCCGCCTTCTTCGCGGGCCGCTCGGAGGTCACGCGCCAGCGCCCGCCCGCGTCCCGGGCCAGCCGCAGGGTGCGGGCGACGGTGACCGGGGCGCTGTCGTAGTCGCGGACGCGGTAGCTCAGCTCGGCGCCGGCGGTCAGCGTGTCGCCGTCCCGGCGCACGGACGTCACCCGGTACGCCCAGGCCACGAGCGGTACGGCCCGCAGCCGGGCGTAGTCCGCGCGGGCGCCGGTGGCGGCGTAGGCGTCGGCGTCGTGGCGCAGGACGGCCGCCGCCCGCCGGTCCAGCAGGCGCTGCACCTCGGCGCGGGAGGTGCCGGTGGCGGGCCCGCCGCCGCAGCCGACCAGCAGGGGGCCGGCGAGGAAGAGGCCGACGAGCAGCAGACAGAGACCCGGGACCCCGGATCCGCGCACCCGCCCACGACCAGCCATCCTCCCGATCGTACGGCCGTCTCCGGGAGGGGACCGCGGTCAGGGCCGTGTCACCGAGGACACCGGCATCATCCCGACCGGGTCGTAGCGCACCGGCGCACCCGGGTAGGGCGCGTGGATGACCTGGCCGTTGCCGGCGTACATGCCGACATGGCTGGCGTCGGAGCGGTAGGTGACGATGTCGCCCGGCCGGGCCTCGGAGAGCGGGACGCGGTGCCCGGTGTGCGCCTGGGCCTGCGAGGTGCGCGGCAGGGCCACCCCGGCCTGCGCGTACGACCACTGCATCAGGCCCGAACAGTCGAAGCCGGTGGGCCCGTTGGCGCCCCAGACGTACGGCCTGCCGAGGGCGGAGCGGGCGGCCGCGAGGGCGGCGGCCGCACGGCCCGAGGCGGGGACGGCGCCGGTGAGGCCGGGCAGTCCGGTGCGGCCGGAACGGGAGGCCCGGTCGTAGGCGGCACGCTCGGCGGCCGGCAGGGCGTCGAGGAGCTGCCGGGCGCGGGCGAGCTTGCGCTCGACGGTCCGCTTGTGGCCGGCGACGGCCTTGCGGCTCCTCTCCAGCTCGGCGAGCTGCCCGGCCGCCTCGGTGCGCTCCTGGGCGAGGTCGCGCAGCGCGGCCTGGAGCTCCTTGAGTTCGCCCGCCTGGTGGGCGGAGATCCGGTTCAGGACGGACGCCTTGTCCAGGTAGTCGGCCGGGTCGTCGGAGAACAGCAGCGCGAGGGACGGATCGAGCCCGCCGGAGCGGTACTGGGCGCCGGCCAGCAAGCCGAGCTGCTCGCGCAGCTCGTTGATGTGGCCCTGCTGGCGGGCGATCCGGTCCTGGGCGTGGCGCAGCTGCCGGCGCAGGGCCTCGGCGCGCTCACCGGCCTTGTTGAAGGCCTCGGTGGCCTGCTCCGCCTCCTCGTAGAGGCGGTCCACCTCGGATCGGGTGTCGTCGTGCGGCGTGGCCGAGGCCGGTACGGCGGTCAGGGCGCCGAGGGCGGCGGCCGCGGCGGACAGCACACCGAGGGCGCTGGTGGCGCCCCGGTCGAACCCGGACGGTGCAAGGCGGCGATGGGACCCCACGGGAAGCCGCGCTCCTTCCACTGGCGGACGAAACGCGGCAGACAGTAGCCCCGTGTCAGGGGGGCGGCCAAAGACCTTCGCGGGCACACAACGTGACGCCCCGCCGCTGACGCAGGTCACCGGCGGGGCGCGGGGTCACTTCGGGTTGCCGTAATTCGCCCGTTCGGGCGGTCCGTGTCCTGATCTTGGAGGGACCGGGGCTCCGGACGGCTCAGACGCGGACGCCCCACATGAAGGGGCCGCCGATGGTGTCCATCGACTCGTAGCGGACGACCGTGCCGGTGCGCGGGGCGTGCAGGATCTGGCCGTTGCCCGCGTACAGGCCCACGTGGTGCAGGTCGTTGAAGAAGAACACCAGGTCGCCGACCTTGAGATCGCTGACGGAGTAGATCTTCGTGCCGTAGCTGGACTGCGCCTCGGAGGTGCGCGGGATGGAGACGCCGGCCTGGGCGTAGGCCCAGGAGGTGAGCCCCGAGCAGTCGAACGAGGAGGGGCCGGAGGCGCCGTAGACGTACGGCGAGCCGATCTTGGACTGGGCGGCCGAGAAGGCGGCGGCGGCGCGGCCGGAGGCGGTCCCGGTGTCACCGAGGTCGACGCGGTCGGCGGAGGAGCGGCTGGCGCGCGCGTCGTCGGCGGCCAGCGCGGCCTTCTCCTTGGCGGTGAGGGTGTTGAGCAGCTTCTGCGCCTGGGCGAGCTTGCTCTGGACGGCCTTCTTCTGCTTGGCCAGCTCGGCGCGGGTGGCCGAGAGGTCCTTGAGCTTGTCGGCGGCCTCGGAGCGCTCCTGCGCGAGCTCGCGCTGCTTCTCCTGGATCTTCTTCAGCGCCTCGACCTGCTGGGCGCTGAGCTGGTCGGCGGTGGAGGCCTTGTCCAGGTAGTCGTCCGGGTTGGAGGACAGGAAGAGCTGGAGGGAGGAGTCGATGGTGCCCGTGCGGTACTGGGCGGCGGCCGCCAGGCCTATGGAGTCGCGCAGCTCGTTGAGCTCCTCCTGGCCGCGGGCGACGTTGTCCTGGATGGTGGAGATCTCCTTCTGGAGCTTCTCCTGCTTCTCCTCGGCCCCGTTGAGCTTCTCGGTGGCCTGCTCCGTCTCCTCGTAGAGCTTGTCGACCTTGGTCTTCACCTCGTCCTTGCTGAGCTTCTCGCTGGGGGCCGCGTTGGCGGCCTGGGAGCTCAGCACGACGGCAGCGGCGGCTGCGGTGGTCAGCACGGTCACGCGTGCGCGGCTCGGCTGCTTCGGTCGACGGTGGGACGCCACGGAGACGGGCTCCTTCTTTTGAGTGATCACCCGTGTGGAGGTTCGAGCACCAGACCTTAGTGACCTCGCTGTGATCAGTTCAAATCCCCCGCCACAAAAATCACGTCACGCAACGCAGTTTTTTCCCGCAACTCACATGCTGTGATGCGCGCTTGACCCTACGTTGCGTGACGATCCCGCCAATTCGGGCATTAAACCCGCACCTTCGACTTTCAGGACAGTCGCTTGAGAAGCATCGCGGAAGCCACGGGTCGGGCACCCGCCTTGGCGACCCCGTCGGCGACCTCGCGGTCGGTCGAGGCGACGATGACCGGCCTGCCCGGAGGCTCGGCCCGCACCAGCTGGCGGATGAGTTCGTCGGCGGTGACCCCCGCCTTGGAGAACAGCACCCGCACCCCGCGCGGCGGCGCCAGCAGCACCGGAGCGGCCAGTTCGGCCCCGTCGAAGACACAGGTGACCTCGGCGCCGGTCTGGGCGGCGAGCGCCGAGAGCTGCCCGAGCAGCCGCAGCCGCTGCTTCTCCAACGGCATCTGCGGATAGCCGGTCTTGGTCACGTTGTAGCCGTCGACGACCAGATGCGCCTGGGGCAGGGCCAGCAACTGGTCGAGAATGGCCGGATCGTGTTCCGACAGGGCGCGCGCAGCGATGTCCTTCGGGGTCATTCGTCCTGGTTCGACCGCATCGACCGTTTCCGCGGGGCGGACCGACACCGGCGGCAACGCCAGCTCCCTGCGCAGCCCTTGGGCGGCGTCGAGCACGGTGTCCAGCAGCAGCCGCACCCGCATGTCCTCGACACTGCGCCCCTCGCGGGCCGCCCGCCGGGTGGCCTCCAGGGCCGCCTCGGCCTCCCCGAGGCGCGCCTTGAGCCGCCGGCTCTCGCTCTCGGCGGCGGACACCTGGGCCTGCCCCTCGGCGCGTACGGCCTCGATCTCGCCCTGCACCTTGCGCAGGGCCGCCTCGCCGCGCTTGACGTCGCTGAGGGCCGAACGCAGCTTGCGGTGCAGCGATTCCGCGTCCTTCTTGGCCGCGTCCAGCTCGGCGCGCAGCCGCTCGGTGTCCGCACGGGTCTGCTCACGGGCCTGCGCCAGTTCCTCGCGCAGCCGCTCCAGCTCGGCCCGGCTCTCCTCGTCGGCCCGCTCGGCGTCCGCGCGCTGGGCCTCCTCGCCTGCCGCCGTCACCAGCTTCACCCAGCCGGGGGGCCGCAGCACATAGGCCGCGGCCGCCACATCGAGCGGGTCCGCGGCCGGGGTCGGCGAGCCGGAGTCCAGGGCGCCGGACAGCTCCGGCTGGGCGTCTCTGAACTTCTCGGCGATGCGCTGCCGGAACAGCGGATCCGTCTCCAGGGCGGCCGCCATCGCGTTGCCCGCGAACTTCGCCCGGCGATTCGGGGCGAAGCGGGCGTACTGCCGCAACTGGGCCGGCAGTTCGGCGACGGTCAGGCCGCCGAAGCCGTCGGAGACGATCTGCACGACCCGGCGGCGCACGCCGTCGGGCAGCGGACGGTCGAGCATCTCGGCGGCGCCGTCGCCCGGCCCCCCGCCTGCGCTCTCCACCATCCGTCACACCCCAATACCTGTACGGGGCCGACTCCGCTCAGGAGCCGGCGCCCGGCCGATCCACGAGTTCCACCTGGTCCACGGCGTTGCACCAGCGGCACCGCACCGACTCGATGGTCTCACTGACCACCTCGCGCTCCTCCACCGTCGGCTCCCCGGCGAGGTCGAGGTGCACGTACTCGACGACCTTCGACGAGCGCGTCACGTCGAACCTGGTCAGGTTGCCGCAGAGGGTGCAGCGCCACCGCGTGGTCGCGGTCGGCAGGGGAACCGTCATCGTGACTGTCCTTCTAGTGTCGGTCTTCCGGCGGGGTCGCGCCGGAGGCTCCCCGCTGTGCATGGCTCGTAACCCTACGGCCTGGCGGGTACTCGCCGCCCGTCCGTCCACGGGGCCTGCCCCGGCGGCGAGGCGCACAGGATGCTTCTGTCCCGGTACGTCATGCTTTACAGCCATGATCGGCAACTGGAGCGGGTCCCTCCGCAAGGCGCTGCGCGCCCCCTCCGCGCCGGTGACGTACGGGCTGATCGCCGTGTGCTGTCTGGTCTTCATGATCGGCCCGGCCTCGGGGCTCGATCCGGCGTACGGCACCGGGGAGGGGCTCATGGCCGCCCAGCGGGCCTATTTCCGCCGCTGGGGCGTGGTCCCGGCGGAACTCTTCGCGGGCTCCGCGCGCGCCGTCCTGACCCCCGCCACGGCCCTCTTCGTCCACGGCAGCTGGGTCCACCTGCTGGGCAACATGCTCTTCCTGTACGTCTTCGGGGCGATGACCGAGCAGCGGATGGGCCGCGTCGCGTTCACCCTCCTCTACCTGTCCTGCGGCTGTCTCGCCCTGCTCGGGTACGCGGCCGCGCACGCCGGGTCCCCGCAGTCGCTGGTGGGCGCCTCCGGGGCGATCTCTGCGGTCCTGGGCGCCTTCCTGTACCTGTTCCCGCGGGCCCGGGTGACCAGCCTGCTGCCGTTCCTGTTCTTCCTGCCGCTGCGGTTCCCGGCGTGGGTGGTGCTGCCGTTCTGGGCGGCGCTCCAGTGGGTCGCGGTGGGGCAGGCGGCCCAGGGGCCCGGCGTGGCCTATCTGGCGCACCTGGTGGGCTTCGGCCTGGGCTTCGCCTACGCGTGGGCGCGTTTCGGCCGGGGCACTAGAGTGAGGGCCGCCCCAGCTCCGGCCCCCGAGGGAGAGAACCAGCCGTGATCACCGCGATCGTCCTCATCAAGACCAGCGTGGACCGGATCCCCGAGATCGCCGAGCGGATCGCGGCGCTGGACTCCGTGAGCGAGGTGTTCTCCGTGACCGGGACGTACGACCTGATCGCCATGGTCCGGGTGCAGCAGCACGAGGACCTCGCGGAGGTCATCCCGGGCAGCATCAGCAAGATCCCCGGCGTCGAGGCCACGGACACCCACGTGGCGTTCCGCACGTACTCCCAGCACGACCTGGAGGCGGCGTTCGCGATCGGCCTGGACTCCTGACCGGCTGAACCCCGCCCCCGGCGCCACGACGCCTCACACCGCCGGGACGCAGCGGCCGTCCTCCGTGCGGTACGTCCACTTCGGGCCCTCGCTCACCAGCTCGCGGACCGCCGCGACGAAGCGGTCCACGTGCTCGTCGGGGGTGCCGGCGCCGAAGCTCACCCGGATGGCGTTGAGGGACTTCTCGCCCGGGGCCGCCTCGGGGGCACCGCACTCGCCCTGGGCCTGGGGCTCGCTGCCCAGCAGGGTGCGGACCAGGGGGTGGGCGCAGAAGAGGCCGTCGCGGACGCCGATGCCGTACTCCGCGGAGAGCGCCGCGGCGAAGTGGGAGCTGTTCCAGCCCTCCACGACGAAGGAGATCACGCCGACCCGCGGGGCGTCGTCGCCGAACAGGGACAGGATCCTGACCTGCGGGACCTCGGCGAGGCCCGCCCGCACCCGGGCGATCAGGTGCTGCTCACGGGCGACGAGGGTGTCGAAGCCGGCCTCCGTGAGGGCCCTGCAGGCCGAGGCGATGGAGTAGGCGCCGATGACGTTCGGGGAGCCGGCCTCGTGGCGGGCCGCGGTCTCGTGCCACTCCACGTCCACTCCCCCGTCCTCGCGCCGGGTGACCTTGCGGCTGGCGCCGCCGCCCGCGAGGTAGGGGTCGGCCGCCCGGAGCCAGTCGGCGCGTCCGGCCAGCACGCCGGAGCCGAACGGGGCGTACAGCTTGTGCCCGGAGAACGCCACGTAGTCGACGTCCAGGTCACGGACGGACACCGGGTGGTGCGGGGCGAGCTGGGCCGCGTCCAGGACGATCCGGGCACCGTGCGCGTGGGCGGCGGCCGCGAGCTCGCGCACGGGCCACAGCTCGCCGGTGACGTTGGAGGCGCCGGTGACGCAGACCAGGGCCGGGCCGTGCGGGTCACGGGCGGCGAGGGCCCGCTCCAGGGTCTCGACGGCCTGCTGCGGGGTGCGCGGGGCGTCGAGGTAGGTGACCCGGGCGTCCTTCCAGGGCAGCAGGGACGCGTGGTGCTCGGTCTCGAAGACGAACACCTGGCAGCCGGCCGGCAGGGCGGCGGCCAGCAGGTTCAGCGAGTCGGTGGTGGAGCGGGTGAAGACCAGCTGGTCGTCCTCCCGGCAGTCCAGGAACGCGGTGACCGTGCGGCGGGCGTTCTCGAACAGGTCCGTGGAGAGCTGGGAGAGGTAGCCGGCACCGCGGTGGACGCTGCCGTAGTACGGGGCGTAGGCCGCCACGTCGTCCCAGACGCGCTGGAGGGCGGGGGCGCTGGCGGCGTAGTCGAGCGCGGCGTAGGTGACCTCGCCGCCGGTGACGAGCGGGACGGTGACATCCCTGCCGAGAACGGGCAGCTCCTGCGAAAGGTCACAAACGGGGCGGACGGTGGCAGCGCTGGAGACGGACATGGCGAACTCCTGTGAAGGGCAAGCGGAATCACCGTGCGAGCCGCTACGGCTCGAGCACGGAGAAAGGTGAAAGGGGGTGTGCGGAGGCGGGGCTCGGCGCCCTAGCGCATTCGCTTGCTCACAGAAGGCTCCCTCGACGACCAGGACCCCTGGTGTTTCGCGAGGGGTCCGCGCTTGCCGTAGACCTCGCTGCCTACGGCCTGGTCCTCACCCGGGGCACCCCGCCACGGACGGAGGGTTGCCGGACAGTCGGCCGGGGCCTCATGACTGTCACTCATGACCTGGTACAGGAACGTACGGGAAGTGATCGCGGTCCCGCAACTCGTGTCCGAATGACGGGACCGCACGACCCGCGGTGCGAAAGCGCCCCAGAAGGCGCGGGGACGCGGCTTACGCGTGGGTGGCGGCGACCCAGCGGTCCAGGGCCCGCTTCGCGGCGCCCGAGTCGATGGACTCGGCCGCGCGGTCCATGCCGGCGCGGATCTGCTCCGCGAGGGTGCCCGTGCCCGGCTCCACGGCGACCAGGGCGGCCGCCGAGTTCAGCAGCACGGCGTCCCGCACGGGGCCCTGCTCGCCCTCCAGCAGGCGGCGGGCGACCTCCGCGTTGTACGACGGGTCGCCGCCCCGCAGGGCCTCCACCGGTACCAGCTCGAGGCCGACGTCCCGCGGGTCGAAGACCTCCTCGGTGACCTTGCCGTCGCGTACCACCCACACCCGTGAGGTGGCGGTGGTGGTCAGCTCGTCGAGGCCGTCGTCGCCCCGGAACACCAGCGAGGAGTGGCCGCGCTCGGCGAAGACGCCCGCGACGACCGGGGCCATCCGCGGGTCCGCGACGCCGACCGCCTGGGCCCGCACCCGGGCCGGGTTGGTCAGCGGGCCGAGGATGTTGAAGACCGTGCGGATGCCCAACTGCCCGCGCGCGGCACCCGCGTGACGCAGCGCCGGATGGAACTTGATCGCGAAGCAGAAGGTGATCCCGGCCTCCCGGGCCACCTCGGCCACCCGCGCCGGGGTCAGCTCCAGATTGACGCCCAGCTTCTCCAGCACGTCCGAGGCGCCGGAGGCGGAGGACGCGGCCCGGTTGCCGTGCTTGACGACGGTGACGCCGCTGCCGGCGACCACGATCGCCGACATGGTGGAGATGTTGACGGTCTTGGCGCCGTCGCCGCCGGTACCGACGATGTCGACGGTCCGGCCCGGCACCTCGATCGTGTTGGCGTGCTCGTACATCGTCCGCACGAGCCCGTTGATCTCCTCGACGGTCTCGCCCTTGGCCCGCAGCGCCACCACGAACCCGGCGATCTGCGCGTCCGTCGCCTCCCCCCGCATGATCCGGTCCATCGCCCAGGCGGTGGCGTCGGCGCTCTGGTCACGGCCGTAGAGCAGGGCGTTCAGCACGTCGGGCCAGGAACGGCCCGCCGCGGTGTCGCCTCCAGCGGGGGTCACAGCGCTCATAGCCGCTCCTGGGTGTCGTAGAACCACGTGGGGCCACCTTATCCAGGTCAGGACACGGTGAAGGGCCCCGTCCGAACACCGGACGCTGTTGGTAAATGCGGGGGCCTGAGTGACGACGGCCTGCATGACCCCGTTGGGGTTGTGCAGGCCGTCGTCGTGTTTCTGGGGTGGGTTCGTGTCGTTGCGTGGGGTGGATCTGGCGGAGATTCCTGAGGAGACGGCGCGGGTGGCTCGCGCGGTGTTCCCGAAGGGGTGTCTGGCGATGCGGGTGCGGGATGCGCTCGGGCCGGTCTTCGCCGATGCCGACTTCGAGGAGCTGTTCCCGGTGCGGGGGCGACCGGTGGTGTCGCCGGCCAGGCTGGCGCTGGTGTCGGTGTTGCAGTTCGCGGAGGGGCTGACCGACCGGCAGGCCGCGCACGCGGTGCGCTCGAGGCTGGACTGGAAGTACGCCCTGTCGCTGGAGCTGACCGACACGGGCTTCGACTTCTCGGTGCTCAGTGAGTTCCGTGCGCGGCTCATCGAGGGCGACGCGGGCGGGGCCGTGTTCGATGCGGTGCTGCGGGCGGCCGGTGAGGCCGGCCTGGTCAAGGCGGGCAAGCGCCAGCGCACGGACGCCACCCACGTACTGGCCGCGACGAGGGATCTGAACCGGCTGGAGTTCGTGGTCGAGACACTGCGGGCGGCACTGAACCAGGTCGCCGAGGTGGCCGGGGAGTGGCTGGTGACGATGGCGGCGCCGCAGTGGTTCGACCGCTACTCCGCCCGGCCGGAGGACACCCGTTTCCCCTCTCGGTGGGCTGCCCGTGTCGAGCACGGCGACCAGTGCGGAGCCGACGGGATGGTGCTGCTGCGCGCCATCCGGTCGCCCCAGGCTCCGCCCGCCCTGCGTGACCTGCCCGCGGTGGAGTTCCTGCGTCAGACATGGGTGCAGCAGTTCCACCAGGTCGACGGCGTCGTGCGCTGGCGCGAGCCGAAGAACACACCGCCTGGCCTGATCCGCTTACGCACCCCGCACGAGCCCGAGGCCAGGACCGGCGCGAAGCGGGATCTGGGCTGGTCCGGCTACAAGGTCCATCTCAGCGAGACCTGCGAGCCCGACGCCCCGCACCTGATCACCCACATCCACACCACCACGGCGCCGGTGAGGGACGACGCCGCCCTGGAGGACATCCACACCGCTCTGGCCGGCCGCGGGCTGGTGCCGGACGAACACCTGGTGGACGCCGGATACGTCGATGCCGAGCAGATCCACCACGCCCGTCGCGATCACGGCATCAACCTCGTCGGACCGGTCGGGAAGAACACCATCCGGCAACAGACGGCAGGCGGCTTCTTCGACAGCACCCGTTTCACCGTCGACTGGGACCAGCGCCAGGCCGTCTGCCCCGGCGGCCACACCAGCGTCCAGTGGCGAGACGCCCGGAGCCAGTACGGCACCCCGGTCACCCGCGTCCGCTTCGCCGAACGCCACTGCGGACCCTGCGAACTGCGGACCTCCTGCACCACCGCCGAAACCGGCCGCAACCTGACCCTGCGGCCGAAGGCCGAACACGAGATCCTCCGGCAGGCCCGCAGCGAGCAGGACACCGACCACTGGCGCCGTCGCTACGGACACCGCGCCGGCGTCGAGGGCACGATCTCCCAAGGCGTCCAGGCGTTCGGCCTGCGCAGATCCCGCTACCGCGGGCTTGCCAAGACCCGGCTGCAACACCACTTCACCGGCGCTGCGATCAACCTGGCACGACTCGACGCCTGGCTCACCGGCCGGCCCCTTGCCCGCACACGAGTCTCACCCTTCGCAGCACTCCGCCCCGCTGGATGAGATCCAGCGGGGCGGATTTACCAACAGCGTCCGAACACCGGACGGGGCCCTTCACACTCGGCGTGGCGACGCCGGACGATCAGTGGTGGCCGTGGCCGCTCGTGATCTCCTTGTACTCCTCGACGGTCGGCTTCGGGATCTGCTGGTCCTCGCCGAAGTACGCGCCGCTGATCTTGGCGCGCAGCTTCTCGGACCGCGTGATCTTGCGCTCGACGCCGTTCTCGTCGACCGCCGGGCCGACCGCGGCCGGCTCGTACTGCTCGTGCGCCGTGAGGGTGAAGAGCTGCTCCTGGCTGAGCGGCTCGTGGACCTCGATGAACTCACCGTGCGGCAGGCGCTTGATGGTGCCGGTCTCGCGACCGTGCAGCACCTTGTCCTTGTCGCGGCGCTGGAGGCCGAGGCAGATGCGCTTGGTGAGGATGTACGCGATGACCGGTCCGGCGAAGAAGAAGATCCGGACGAACCAGGTGATCGAGTTGATCGACAGGTGGAAGTGGGTGGCCCACAGGTCGTTGCCACCGCCGACCAGCGTGATCATGTACATCGTGACCCAGGCGACGCCCAGCGCGGTGCGCGTGGGGGCGTTGCGCGGACGGTCCAGGATGTGGTGCTCGCGCTTGTCGCCGGTGATCCACGACTCGATGAACGGGTACAGCGCCAGCGCCGCGAGGACGACACCGAACAGGACCAGCGGGATGAAGACGCCCAGGACCAGCGTGTGGCCCCAGATGTTGACCTCCCAGCCCGGCATGAAGCGGATCAGACCCTCGGCGAAGCCCATGTACCAGTCGGGCTGGGCGCCGGTGGACACCTGGTCCGGACGGTAGGGGCCGAAGACCCACACCGGGTTGATCTGCGCGAGCGCCGCGATGGCCGCGATCGTGCCGAAGACCAGGAAGAAGAAGCCGCCCGCCTTCGCCATGTACACGGGCAGCAGGGGCATGCCGACGACGTTCTTGTTGCTCTTGCCGGGGCCCGCGAACTGCGTGTGCTTGTGGTAGAAGACCAGGATCAGGTGCGCCACCATCAGGCCGAGCATGATGCCCGGCAGCAGCAGGATGTGGATCGAGTAGAACCGCGCCACGAAGTCGTGGCCGGGGAACTCGCCGCCGAAGAGGAACATCGAGATGTACGTGCCGACGATCGGCATCGACAGGATGGCGCCCTCGGTGAAGCGGACACCGGTGCCGGAGAGCAGGTCGTCCGGGAGCGAGTAACCGGTGAAGCCGGTGAACATGCCCAGGACGAACAGCAGGAAGCCGAACAGCCAGTTGATCTCACGCGGCTTGCGGAACGCGCCGGTGAAGAACACGCGCATCATGTGCACGAACATGCCGGCGAGGAAGATCAGCGCCGCCCAGTGGTGGATCTGCCGGATGAGCAGACCACCGCGCACGTCGAAGGAGATGTGCATGGTCGAGTTGAACGCCTCGGACATCAGCTGTCCCTGCAGCGGGACGTAGCTGCCGTGGTACTCCACCTCGTTCATCGACGGGTGGAAGAACAGCGTCAGGTACACACCCGTGAGGATGATGATGATGAAGCTGTACATGCACACTTCGCCGAGCATGAACGACCAGTGGTCGGGGAAGATCTTGCGCATGTTGGCCTTGGCCAGGGAGTAGATCCCCAGCCGGCCGTCGGCCCAGTCGGCGATCCGCTCGCCGGCCGGTGCCTTCCCGCGGTCGCGGGACTGTGCGTTCTCGTTGGTGCTCATCCGCGCTCCCAGAAGGCAGGACCGACGGGCTCTTCGAAGTCGCCGAGCGCCTCGAGGTAGCCCTCGTCGTTCACGCCGATGCGCAGCTGCGGCAGGGCGTGACCGGCCGGGCCGAAGATGACCTTGGCGCCGTCGGAGAGGTCGAAGGTGGACTGGTGGCAGGGGCACAGCACGTGGTGCGTCTGCTGCTCGTACAGCGAGATCGGGCAGCCGACGTGGGTGCAGATCTTCGAGTAGGCCACGATGCCCTGGTGGGACCACTCGAGTTCCTGCTTGTCCTTGATGTCCTCCGGCTGGAGCCGGACGATCATCAGGGCCGCCTTGGCGATCTCGTTCTGGAAGTCCTCGTCGTGCTCCTCCAGGCCGCCGGGCTTGGCGAAGGTGAGCGAACCGACGGCCACGTCCGAGGGACGCAGCGGCTCGTTCGTGTTCATGTTGACGAGGAGCTTGCCCTTGGCCCACAGCGTGTGGCGCAGCTTGTCCTCGGGCAGCGGACCGAGGTCGCGCAGCAGCATGACACCCGAGAGCGGTACCAGGGCGAGCGCGCCGAACATCGTGTTGCGGATCAGCTTGCGACGGCCGATCACCGACTCCTTGGCACCCTGCCGGAAGTCCGCGTGGACCTTGGCACGGACCTCGGGCTCGGCGGCGATCGGGTGACGGTCGTCGGCGACCTCGACGTCGGACATCAGCGTGCGGGCCCAGTGGACCGCGCCGGCGCCGATGGTGAACAGCGCCGTGCCGAGGGTCAGACCCAGCGCGAAGTTCAGCGCGCTGATGTGCCCGATCGGGAAGACGAAGATCGACTTGTCGATCGGGATCGCCACGTACGAGACGATGAAGCCGACGGTGGCGAGCATCGACACCGTGAACAGCAGGGCGACCGCGCGCTCGGACCGCTTGGCGGCCCGCTCGTCGATGTCCTGGATGCGGTGCTCGTGGGGCGGCAGTCCGGGGTCGGCGAACGGGTTCTTCTCGTCCGCGACGGCTACCCCGCCGTGGCCGTGGCTGTCCTGCTCAGCGGGCAGGTTCTCTTCTGGAATGTCTTGGCTACTCATGACTTCTTGGCCTTTGCGGTCCGAGCGGCGACCCAGACGGCGACCGCGATCAACGCACCGAGACCGAAGATCCACGCGAAGAGACCCTCGCTGACCGGGCCGAGGCCGCCCAGGTCGAGACCGCCCGGGTTCACCGTCTCGTCGCCGTCGATCGCGTTCAGGTACGCGATGATGTCCTTCTTGTTCTGCTCGGTGAGCGTGGTGTCCGGGAAGGACGGCATGTTCTGCGGACCGGTCTGCATGGCCTCGTAGATGTGCTTCGGGGACACGCCGTCGAGCGGCGGTGCGAACTTGCCGTGGGTCAGGGCACCGCCCTTGCCGCCGGTCGTGTGGCACTGCGCGCAGTTGGTGCGGAACAGCTCGCCGCCCTTGGCGATGTCGGCGTCCTCCGTGCCGTACTCGGCGTCGGTCGGGACGTTCGGACCGGCGCCGAGCGAGGCGATGTAGGCGGCCAGCTGGTCGATCTGGGCCTGGGTGTAGATGACCTTCTTCCGCGGCACCTGGGCGCCCTGGGAGGTCGCGGCGGGCATACGCCCGGTGCCGACCTGGAAGTCGACGGCGGCGGCGCCGACGCCGACCAGGCTCGGGCCGTCGGAGCTGCCCTGACCCTTGGTGCCGTGGCAGCTGGCGCAGCCTACGGCGAAGAGCTTCTTGCCTTCGTCGATGGCCAGGGACTGGGCGGTTTCATCTGCCTGCGCCTTGCTCGCGGGCGCGAACGCGGCGTACAGCCCCCCCGTGCACGCCAGCGCGAGGAGTAGGACGACGAGCGCCGCCAGCGGATGGCGTCGTCGTGCGGAGAGCTTTTTCACGGATTACCCCGGTGTCAGGATCTTCTGCGTCGATGCTTGCGTTGGCGGGAACGGACCCGTGCTACTTGATCATGTAGATCGTGGCGAAGAGGCCGATCCAGACGACATCGACGAAGTGCCAGTAGTAGGACACGACGATCGCGGCGGTCGCCTGCTCGTGGGTGAACCTCTTGGCCGCGTAGGTACGTCCCAGGACCAGCAGGAAGGCGATGAGGCCGCCCGTCACGTGCAGTCCGTGGAAGCCGGTGGTCAGGTAGAAGACCGAGCCGTACGGGCCGGAGGAGAGCGAGAGCCCGTCCCTCTTCACCAGCTCGGTGTACTCGTAGATCTGACCGCCGACGAAGATCGCACCCATGATGAACGTAACGATGAACCAGCCCCGGAGCTTCTTCACGTCACCGCGCTCGGCGGCGAAGACGCCGAGCTGGCAGGTGAGGGAGGAGAGCACCAGGATCGTGGTGTTCGTCGCCGAGAACGGGAAGTTCAGGAACTCGGCCTGACTCTTCCAGTACTCGGTCCCCGTCACCGATCGCAGGGTGAAGTACATCGCGAAGAGGGCCGCGAAGAACATCAGCTCGGAACTCAGCCAGATGATGGTTCCGACGCTGGTGAGGTTCGGCCGATTGACCGACGGGTGCGCGTGCCCGGTTTCTACTGTCGTTGCTGTCGCCACGACCGACATTATGTCGGTCGCTTATCCCGCCCTCACTCCGGGGGGTGCCGTTCGGAGTGTTAGCAGGCCGGGTAGGCCCCGTATGGCCCATCGAAGTGGTGTTCCCAGCGCTGTTGACGAGGTGTTCAAGGGAGTAGCATCCGCCGCATCGGTTCTGTCCGTACGACGCTGAAGTCACGGAGGAAGCATGCAGGCGACCGCGACGGTGCTGGTCTACAGCGACGACTCCCGCACGCGTGAGCAGGTGCGGTTGGCCGCCGGCCGGCGGCCGGCTCCCGACGTACCGGTGGTCGAGTTCGTGGAGTGCGCCACTCCGGACGCGGTGCTCCGGGAACTGGACAAGGGCGGGATCGATGTGTGCGTGCTGGACGGCGAGGCCGTGCCGATGGGCGGGATGGGGGTGTGCCGGCAGATGAAGGACGAGGTGTTCCAGTGTCCGCCGGTGCTGTTGCTGATCGCCCGGCCGCAGGATGCGTGGCTGGCCACGTGGAGCCGGGCCGACGCGGCTGTGACGCTGCCTGTGGAGCCGGTGGAGTTCGCGGGCGCGCTGGCTGCCCTGTTGCGGGAGAAGCGGCTGCAGAGCGCCTAGAGGGGTGCCTGGTGGGGGTTGTGGGGCGGCTGCGGGTGCGGATGTGGTTGCTCGCGCCCGCGGCGGAGCCGCACAGCGACACAGCCCCGCGCCCCTGAGGGCTCCTACACAGCCGTCGGCCGGAGAGTTGACGTGTCCGGCTGGGTCTTGTGCCTGCCCGTGATCAGGGCGCTGCCGGTCTTCCACTTCGGCCAGTCGACGTTCCAGTCGCCGAAGCCGTTGCCGAAGGGCTCCATCGTGTCGCCGTCGCTGTTGACGACCTTGACGACGTCGCCCTGGCGGACGTGCTCGAAGAACCACTCGGCGTTGGCGGTGCTCATGCCGGTGCACCCGTGGCTGACGTTCGCGTAGCCCTGCGAGCCCACGGACCAGGGCGCGGCGTGGACGTACTCGCCGCTCCAGGTGAGCCGGGTGGCGTAGTAGACCGGCAGGTCGTACGACTCCGAGGAGCCCTCGGCGATGCCGACCGTGGCGCTGCGCATCCGGACGTACTGTTCCTTGCCGAGGACGACCTTGACGCCGTTGCGGGTCTCGAAGCCGGGCTTGCCGGTGGTGACCGGGATGGTCTTGATCACCTCGTCGTTCTTGTAGAACGTCAGCGAGTGCGACGAGGCGTCCGTGACGGCTATGACGCGGTCCCCGATGGTCAGGGTGACGTCCTTCGACGTGGTGCCCCACAGCCGGTCGCCGATCCGGATGCCGTCGAGGTTGCTGTGGGCGCGGACCGTGGCGTGGGCGGGCCAGTACTCCTGGGGACGGTAGTGGAGTTCCTTGTCGTCCACCCAGTACCAGGCGCCCGGCACGGAGGGCGTGGAGTCGACCTTGAGACCGCGCTCGACTATCGCGCGCTGGGCCGGGTCCTTGACGGGCTCGCTGAGCTTGGCGGTGACGGGCTGGCCGACGCCGTACGTGCCCTGGTCCGGGCCGAGCTCGACCGACAGGCGCTTCTTGCCGCTGGGCTTGCCGGTGTCGAAGGTGAGGACCCGGCGGCCGGGGGCGCCGTCGGCGTCCTCGGTGCTCACCCGGACCGTGTAGTGGGCGTCGGCGGCCAGCGGCTCGGTGCTGTGCCAGCGGCTGCCGTCGGCGGCGAGTTCGCCCGCCACGTAGCGCCCTGAGGCGTCCACGGCGGTGACGTCGGTGAGGGGCTCGTCGTCGTCCCGGGCGACGACCTCCAGCGGCTTGTCCGGGTCGGCCTTCCTGCCGTCGCCGTCGGGGCCGTTGAAGGAGATCCGGTCGCTCGCGTCGTAGGGGCGCCCGGCGAGGGGGTTGCCGTCGGATCCGCAGGCGGTGACGACGCCCGCTCCGAGGGCGATCACCAGCACCGTGCAGCTGACGACTGTGCGGGGGCGGGGTGTGTGGCTCATGGCTTCACGCTAGGGAGCCGCGTCAACCACGGCGCGCTGGACGCCACGTATGGAGGACAGGGATTGCGGCGAACGAAGGAGCCCGGACTCTCCTCGACGGAGTGTCCGGGCTCCCGTGGGTTCGGCGCGTGCTACTGGGTGCGGTTCTCACCGCGGTAGTACTCGAAGACCCAGCCCCAGATGCCGATGAGGATGACCGGGGCGGCGAAGTACAGCAGCCACCAGCCGATCGCGACACCGAGGAAGGCGATGGCGCCACCGACGCCGAGCGCGAGCGGCTGCCAGCTGTGCGGGCTGAAGAAGCCCAGCTCGCCGGCGTCGTCCGCGACGTCCGCCTCCTTGTTGTCCTGGGCGCCCGCGTCCACCCGGCGGGCCGTGAAGCCCAGGTAGAAGCCGATCATGATGGACAGACCGAAGGCCAGGAAGAGGGCCGTGGTGCCCGCCGGCTCCTTCGACCAGACGCCGTAGACGATCGCCATGATGAGGATGAACACGCTCAGCCACGTGAACATCCTGCCTTGGACCTTCACTTGCCGGCCTCCTTGCTGCCCGCGATGGCACCGTGGCCGGCGTGCTCCAGCTGCTCGAGCGCGGCGATCTCCGGGTGGTGCAGGTCGAACGCCGGGGATTCACTGCGGATCCGCGGCAGGGTGAGGAAGTTGTGCCGCGGCGGCGGGCAGGAGGTCGCCCACTCCAGGGAGCGGCCGTAGCCCCACGGGTCGTCGACCTCGATCTTCTTGCCGTACTTGGCCGTCTTCCACACGTTGTAGAGGAACGGCAGGATCGACAGGCCGAGGACGAACGAGCTGATCGTCGAGATCGTGTTCAGGGCGGTGAAGCCGTCCTGCGCCAGGTAGTCGGCGTACCGACGGGGCATGCCCTCGGCGCCCAGCCAGTGCTGGACCAGGAACGTGCCGTGGAAGCCGAAGAACAGCGTCCAGAAGGTGATCTTGCCGAGGCGTTCGTCGAGCATCTTGCCGGTGAACTTCGGCCACCAGAAGTGGAAGCCGGCGAACATCGCGAAGACGACGGTGCCGAAGACGACGTAGTGGAAGTGCGCCACCACGAAGTACGAGTCGGACACGTGGAAGTCCATCGGCGGCGAGGCCAGGATGACGCCGGTCAGACCACCGAAGGTGAAGGTGATGAGGAAGCCCGCCGCCCAGAGCATCGGTGTCTCGAAGGACAACGAGCCCTTCCACATCGTTCCGATCCAGTTGAAGAACTTCACGCCGGTCGGGACGGCGATGAGGAACGTCATGAAGGAGAAGAACGGGAGCAGGACGCCACCGGTGACGTACATGTGGTGCGCCCACACCGTCACGGAGAGACCGGCGATGGCGATCGTCGCGGCGATCAGGCCCATGTAGCCGAACATCGGCTTGCGGGAGAAGACCGGGATGATCTCACTGATGATGCCGAAGAACGGCAACGCGATGATGTACACCTCTGGATGGCCGAAGAACCAGAAGAGGTGTTGCCACAGCAGGGCGCCGCCGTTGGCCGGGTCGAAGACGTGGGCACCGAACTTGCGGTCCGCCTCCAGGGCGAACAGCGCGGCCGCGAGGACCGGGAAGGCCAGCAGGACCAGGACACCGGTCAGCAGGACGTTCCACACGAAGATCGGCATGCGGAACATGGTCATGCCCGGCGCGCGCATGCAGATGATCGTGGTGATGAAGTTGACCGAGCCGAGGATGGTGCCGAAGCCGGAGAAGGCCAGACCCATGATCCACATGTCGGCGCCGATGCCCGGGCTGCGGACCGCGTCCGACAGCGGGGAGTAGGCGAACCAGCCGAAGTCGGCCGCACCCTGCGGGGTGAGGAAGCCGCCGACGGCGATGAGCGAGCCGAACAGGTACAGCCAGTAGGCGAACATGTTCAGCCGCGGGAACGCCACGTCGGGCGCGCCGATCTGGAGCGGCATGATCCAGTTGGTGAAGCCCGCGAACAGCGGCGTCGCGAACATCAGCAGCATGATCGTGCCGTGCATCGTGAACGCCTGGTTGAACTGCTCGTTCGACATCAGCTGCAGGCCCGGACGGGCCAGCTCGGCGCGCATGAACAGCGCCATCACGCCGCCGATCAGGAAGAACGCGAACGACGTCACCAGGTACAACGTACCGATGGTCTTGTGGTCGGTGGTGGTGAGCCACTTGACCACGACGTTGCCGGGCTGCTTGCGCCGGACCGGCAGCTCGTTCTCGTATGAGTCTTCAGCTGCCGCGGCACCCTGGGGTTCGTTGAGGATGCTCACAGGTTGTTCGTCTCCCGGTTCTTCTCATGGGCGGTCTGCTCGATGCCCGCGGGAACGTAACCGGTCTGCCCCTTCTTGGCGAGGTCCTTGAGGTGCTGCGCGTAGCGCTCGGGAGAGACGACCTTCACGTTGAACAGCATCCGGGAGTGGTCGACGCCGCAGAGCTCGGCGCACTTGCCCAGGAAGGTGCCCTCATGGTTGGGGACCACCTGGAAGGCATTGGTGTGACCCGGGATGACGTCCTGCTTCATGAGGAACGGCACCACCCAGAAGGAGTGGATGACGTCACGCGAGGTCAGGACGAAGCGGACCGTCTTGCCCTCAGGAAGCCAGAGGGTCGGGCCCGGGTTGTTGGTCTGCGGGTTCCGCTCACCGGGGACACCGCAGGTGTAGACGCCGCCCGCGTCGGCCGGGAAGTCCTTCTTGAACCGGTCCGGGATCGCGGCCAGGTTCTCGTCGGTCTTCGCGTCGCCGGTGGAGCCTTCGACGTTCTCGACGTAGTTGAAGCACCAGCTCCACTGGAAGCCGACCACGTTGACCGTGACGTCGGGCTTCTTCTCGAGGCTGAGGAGCTTCGACTCGTCGCGGGCGGTGAAGTAGAACAGCACCGAGACGATGATGATCGGGACCACCGTGTACAGCGCCTCGATCGGCATGTTGTACCGGGTCTGCGGAGGAACTTCGACCTTCGTGCGGCTGCGCCGGTGGAAGAAAGCACTCCACAGAATCAGGCCCCACACCAGCACGCCGGTGGCCAGCGCGGCCGCCCAGGAACCCTGCCACAGGGAGAGGATCCGCGGAGCCTCTTCTGTGACGGGGGTGGGCATGCCAAGGCGGGGGAAGTCCTTGTATGTGCAACCGGTGGCGGTCGCCAGGACCAGGCCCGCGGTCATTGCCTGCAGCAGCTTCCGCCGCATCGGGCGCCGCGGCGAGCGGTCGGAGCCGTTGGGACTCACGTAGCGCCTTCCCGAGAGTCTCGCCCGCGCGGATCGGCTGCGGCCTTCTCGCTGGTCGGTCGCCGCCCTGCGTCGGGCAGGGGTTTGGATGTTTATGCGGACCAAACCCTAGCCGACGCCCTCCGGGGGTTCTCGGGGAGGGGTGCCTAGTAACTCGAGTGGTTCGCTGGTTTGGCGGGTGCGGGTGATTTGTGGCTGGTCGCGCAGTTCCCCGCGTCCCTGACCCGGTTCCCTGCGTTTTAACGTTGCCGTATGGCCTACTTCGACGCCGCTTCCGCCGCTCCCCTCCATCCCGTGGCCCGTCAGGCCCTGTTGGCCGCCCTGGACGAGGGGTGGGCCGATCCGGGACGGTTGTACCGGGAGGGGCGCAGGGCGCGCATCCTGCTCGACGCCGCCCGCGAGGCCGCCGCGGAGGCGGTGGGGTGCCGCGCGGACGAGTTGGTGTTCACCTCGTCCGGGACCCGGGCCGTCCAGACGGGTGTCGCAGGGGTGTTGGCGGGCCGTCGGCGGATCGGACGTCACCTGATCGTGTCAGCCGTCGAACACTCCTCGGTGCTCCATTCGGCCGAGGCGCTGGAGGCGGACGGCGGGACGGTGACACGGGTGCCGGTGGCGCGGAGCGGCGCGGTGGCGGTGGAGGCGTACGCGGAGGCGCTGCGCCCCGACACCGCGCTGGCGTGTCTGCAGTCGGCCAACCACGAGGTGGGCACCGAGCAGCCGGTGGCGGCCGTCGCCGAGGCGTGCCGGGCGGCCGGGGTGCCGCTGCTGGTGGACGCGGCGCAGTCGCTCGGCTGGGGGCGGGTGGACGGTGACTGGTCGGTGCTGACCGCCAGCGCCCACAAGTGGGGCGGGCCGTCGGGGGTCGGGCTGCTCGTGGTGCGCAAGGGGGTGCGGTACGCGGCCCGCGGGACGGAGGAGTTCGGCGCCCTGCCGGCGATCGTGGCGGCCGCGGCGTCCCTGCGGGCGGTACGGGCCGAGGCCCGCCGGGAGGCGGTACGGCTGCGGGAGCTGACGGAGCGGATCCGGGTGCGGGTGCCCGAACTGGTCGGGGACGTCGAGGTGGTGGGCGATCCGGAACGACGGCTGCCGGGGATCGTCACCTTCTCCTGTCTGTACGTCGACGGGGAGGCGCTGCTGCACGGGCTGGACCGGGAGGGGTTCTCGGTGTCGTCGGGCTCGTCCTGCACCAGCAGCACCCTGACGCCGAGCCATGTGCTCCGGGCGATGGGGGTGCTGAGCGAGGGGAACGTGCGGGTGTCGCTCCCGGCGGGGGCGGCCGAGGAGGACGTGGAGCGGTTCCTCGGGGTGCTGCCGGGGGTGGTGGCGGGGGTCCGGGAGAAACTCGGGGCACCGGCACCGGCCACGGCCGTGGAGGAGGACGTCCTGGTCGTGGACGCCCTCGGCAAACGCTGCCCGATCCCGGTCATCGAACTGGCGAAGGTCATCGCAGACGTGCCGGTGGGCGGTCTGGTCCGGGTGCTGTCCGACGACGAGGCGGCTCGCCTGGACATCCCGGCGTGGTGCGAGATGAGGGAGCAGCGGTACGAGGGCGAGGAGCGGGCGGACAGGGGGACGGCGTACCTGGTCCGCCGGCTCGGCTGAGCCACCCCGGGCGCGGGGAACCGGGCGACCGGCCCCCGGCGCACCCGCGCCCGGACGGACACGTCAGCCCAGGTGTCCCCGGACCTCCGCGGCCGCGTCCTCCCCGTACGCCTTCGTGAACCGCTCCATGAAGTGCCCGCGCCGCAGCTGGTACTCCTGCGTGCCCACGGTCTCGATGACGAGCGTGGCCAGCATGCAGCCGACCTGCGCGGCGCGCTCCAGCGAGACCCCCCACGCGAGCCCGGAGAGGAACCCGGCGCGGAAGGCGTCGCCGACGCCGGTGGGGTCGGCCTTGCGCTCCTCGTCGGGGCAGCCGACCTCGATCGGGTCGTCGCCGTCGCGCTCGATCCGGACGCCGCGCGCGCCGAGGGTGGTGACGCGGTGGCCGACCTTGGCGAGGATCTCGGCGTCGGACCAGCCGGTCTTGGACTCGATGAGGCCCTTCTCGTACTCGTTGGAGAACAGGTAGGTGGCGCCCTCCAGCAGTATCCGGATCTCCTCGCCCTCCATCCGGGCGATCTGCTGGGAGAAGTCGGCGGCGAAGGGGATGGCGCGGGAGCGGCACTCCTCCGTGTGGCGGAGCATCCCCTCCGGGTCGTCGGCGCCGATCAGGACCAGGTCGAGGCCGCCGACGCGGTCCGCGACGGTCTTCAGCTCGATCAGGCGGGCCTCGCTCATCGCCCCCGTGTAGAAGGAGCCGATCTGGTTGTGGTCGGCGTCGGTGGTGCACACGAAGCGGGCGGTGTGCAGCGTCTCGGAGATACGGACGGACTCGGTGTCCACGCCGTGGCGGTCCAGCCAGGCGCGGTACTCGTCGAAGTCCGCGCCCGCGGCCCCGACCAGGACGGGGCGGGTGCCGAGCTGTCCCATGCCGAAGGCGATGTTGGCGCCCACCCCGCCCCGGCGGACGTCCAGGTTGTCGACCAGGAAGGAGAGCGAGACCGTGTGGAGCTGGTCCGCGACCAACTGGTCGGAGAAACGTCCGGGGAACGTCATGAGGTGGTCGGTCGCGATGGAGCCGGTGACTGCGATGCGCACGGCGTGGACTCTCCAGTGGGGAGGGGGATTGACAGTTCACGCTACCCGGTGGAGCGGCGCCACTGAAGCAGCCGAAACTACCCGATAGTAGATCTTTCTTCGCGGGCGCCTCCGTGCTTACGGTTCGGCTATGACGAACCTCGAGTTCCGTATCGCCCCCGCACCGGCCGACCTCGAAGGCGGCCTCGCCGCCCTGCGCGGCGACTGCGCCCGGATGGCTCCGCACTGGGCCGCCCCGGAGAAGATCGCTTCCCGTCCGGTCTCCCCTTCCCGCATCCACGGTGTCTCCGTCCCGGCGAGGTCGGCGCGCCTGCTGGAGGCCATGCCGGAGTACGGCAACTAGTCCCGCATTTCCTTACGGCTGTTCCGGCCGGGGCGCTCACAGGGAACCGTGCGCTCCCCCGCCGCGTCCCATCGCTGTCCCTCGTCGGGGGGATGCGAGGTACGACAGCAGGGCAGCCGAAGGAGCGATGCGGTGAACACCGAGCGACCCGAGAACGACGACGCCGCGCGCGAGCGGGAGGCTTCCGGGACCGGTGAGGCCGGGGAAGCCCGGGGGGCCGGTGCGCCGCGGGAGTCCGGGGAAGCGCCGGAGACCGGCGAGACCGGGGCTGGGGAAGCCCCGGAAGCCAGTGAGGCTGGGGCCGGGGAGTCCGGGGAAGCCCCGCAAGCCGGTCAGGCTGGGGCAGGGGAGTCCGGGGAAGCCCCGCAAGCCGGTCAGGCCGGGGCCGGGGAGTCCGGGCAAGCCCCGGAAGCCAGTGCGGCTGTGGAAGCCTCCGAGGCCGGTGAATCCCAGGGGGCCGCTGACGCTCGGGACGTGGAGGACGCTTCCCGGTTCCGGAAGGTCCCGGATGGCCCGGCGTCCCGGGCGGGCCGGGAAGCCCCGGACAACCCGCACGCCCGGGCGGGCCAAGCCGTCCCGGACGGCTCAGAGCCCCAGGCGGACCAGGAAGCCGCTGACAGCCCACTGACCCGAGCCGCCCAAGAAGCCCCGGACAGCCCGCTGACCCAAGCGACCCAAGGAGCCCCGGACAACTCGCACGCCCAGGTCGGCCGAGAAGTCGCCGCGCCCCCGGCGGGCCGGGGCGTCCCGGACGGCGCTCACGCCACGGTGGGGCAGGAGGTCTCGGGGCCGTTGGCGGTTGGTCGTGGGGGTGGGGACGAGATCTCGTCGGCGCCCCGTCGGCGCTCGCCCTTCCTCGTTCTCTCCGTCGCCGCCGCCGTGCTGCTGGTCGGTGGGGGCGGGGCGTATCTCAGCGCGCAGGCCACCGGGGGCGGCGGCGCCGGTGCCGGGGCGCCCTCCGGTGGCGGCACCCCCGTACCGCTGGCGCTGGACGACTACTCCGGGACCGCCTCCGGTGGGGGGCCGAACGGCATCGCGCCCGGTGAGCCGAACCCGTACGGGGTGACCTACCAGGCCGCCGGCTCCCTCCCCGAAGGTCCCGGTTCCGCGCCCGTGTACTGGGCGAAGGGCGAGGTCGGCAAGGGCGAGGTGGCGCGGCTGGCGAAGGCGCTCGGGGTGGACGGGACGCCCGTGGCGGACGGCGGGGCCTGGAAGGTGGGCGCCGGGAACGACGGTTCGGGGCCGGTACTGCGGGTGAACCGGCAGGCGCCGGGCATGTGGACGTTCAGCCGGTACGCGCCGGGCACGGACGCCTGCAAGGGCGGTATCGCCAAGTGCGCCAAGGACCCCGCGGCCCCGGCCGCCGACCCGGTGAGCGAGGCGGCCGCGAAGAAGGCGGCGGCGCCGATCCTGAAGGCGCTCGGGCAGGACGACGCCAAGGTGGACGCGCGCCAGGTCATGGGCGCCCAGCGGGTGGTGAACGCGGACCCGGAGGTCGGCGGTCTGCCCACCTACGGGTGGACGACCGGGATCAGCGTCGGCGCCGACGGGGCCGTCATCGGCGCCAACGGGCAGCTGAAGGCGCCGGTCGAGGGGGCGACATACCCCCTGCTGACCGCAGCGGAGGCGCTGAAGGCGCTGAACGCGGCACCGAGGACCGATCACCGGATGGGCATCGGCGGGTGCGCCAGCCCGGTGCCGCTGAAGGACCGGCTGGAGAGCCCGTGCGGCTCGTCCACCGGCTCCGGCGCCGCGGCGACCGTGACCGTGACCGTCGAGAACGCGGTGCTCGGGCTGGCCCGGCACACCTCGGGCGGGCAGCAGGTGCTCGTGCCGTCCTGGCTGTTCGCCGTGCGGGGCACCGGCGCCGCGGACGCGTACCGGGTGACGCAGCCCGCGGTCGACCCCGCCTACCTGAAGGACGCGACCACGACCGCCCCGGCGCCGAGCGCCTCCTCGGGCACCCGGAACGTACAGGTGGACGGCTACACGGCCGAGGGCGACGAGCTGGTCGTGAGCTTCACGGGCGGGGTGTGCGCCGACTACGCGGCGAGCGCGAAGGAGTCCGGCGACCGGGTGACGGTCACCGTGACGGAGACGCCCTGGCCGAACAAGGTCTGCATCCTGATCGCCAAGGAGTACCACGAGACGGTCCGGCTGGACGCGCCGCTCGGCAGCCGGAAGGTGGTCGGCTCGGACGGCAGGGCCGTACCGCTGGAGAAGGCGGGCGCGCGACTGCCCGACGTCCAGTAGGCACACCGCTTTCGGGAGTACGACGAAGGCGGCGGCCCCGGGAGGGGGTCGCCGCCTTGGCCGTAGGTCTGGGCGAGGCTCAGCTGAAGGAGTCGCCGCAGGCGCAGGAGCCGGTGGCGTTGGGGTTGTCGATCGTGAAGCCCTGCTTCTCGATGGTGTCGACGAAGTCGATGGAGGCGCCGCCCAGGTACGGGGCGCTCATCCGGTCGGTGACGACCTTGACGCCGTCGAAGTCCTTGACGACGTCGCCGTCGAGGGAGCGCTCGTCGAAGAAGAGCTGGTAGCGCAGGCCCGAGCAGCCGCCGGGCTGCACGGCGACGCGCAGCGCCAGGTCGTCACGGCCTTCCTGGTCGAGCAGCGCCTTGACCTTCGCCGCGGCGGCGTCGGACAGGATGATGCCGTCGGTGGCGGTGCTGGTCTCGTCCGATACGGACATCTACATCTCTCCCGGGTTGTACGGAGGCTGCTTGCCGACGGTTGCAACCGACGGGGCCGCGGATTCATTCCGGGCCGGGCACTTCTCGTCGCGTGGTGCTTTCGCGTGCCTCTTCATGCTCGCACACCGGCGGCGAAGCGAACAGCGACCGCCCGGCCCGCCCAGCGGCCTGTCCACGCCATCCTCGTGCCGTCACCGGGATTCCCGTCACATCGACGCGATGACCGTCGTCAAGGTGACATGAAGCAGGCTATCATAGATAGCGTCAGTTCGACGAAAAGTAGAAAGGGTGCGTGACGTGACCACCGCCCAGCCCACGGAGCTCGACGTACAGCCGACTCCGCTCGCCCTGTTGCTGCTCGGCCGCGAGGCCGACCCGAAGAGCGAGCGGGGCGTCGAGTGCCCCGGCGACCTGCCCTCGCCCTCCGACCCGGACCTGGTCGAGCGGGCCCGGGCGGCCAAGGAGAAGCTCGGTGACAAGGTCTTCGTGCTCGGCCACCACTACCAGCGCGACGAGGTCATCCAGTTCGCCGACGTCACGGGCGACTCCTTCAAGCTGGCCCGGGACGCGGCCGCACGCCCGGAGGCCGAGTACATCGTGTTCTGCGGTGTCCACTTCATGGCGGAGTCGGCGGACATCCTGACCTCCGACGAGCAGAAGGTGGTCCTGCCCGACCTCGCCGCCGGCTGCTCGATGGCCGACATGGCGACGGCCGAACAGGTCGCCGAGTGCTGGGACGTGCTGACCGAGGCCGGCATAGCCGAGCAGGTCGTGCCCGTCTCGTACATGAACTCGTCCGCGGACATCAAGGCGTTCACGGGCCGGCACGGCGGCACGATCTGCACCTCGTCCAACGCCCGGCGGGCCCTGGAGTGGGCCTTCGAGCAGGGCGAGAAGATTCTCTTCCTGCCCGACCAGCACCTCGGCCGCAACACCGCCGTCCGGGACATGGGCATGTCCCTGGAGGACTGCGTCGTCTACAACCCGCACAAGCCGAACGGCGGACTGACCGCCGAGCAGCTGCGCGCGGCCAAGATGATCCTGTGGCGCGGCCACTGCTCGGTGCACGGCCGCTTCAGCCTGGAGTCGGTCGAGGACGTCCGCGCCCGCATCCCCGGCGTGAACGTGCTGGTGCACCCCGAGTGCCGGCACGAGGTCGTCGCCGCGGCGGACTACGTCGGCTCGACCGAGTACATCATCAAGGCGCTGGAGGCGGCCCCGGCCGGCTCGAAGTGGGCCATCGGCACCGAGCTGAACCTGGTGCGCCGGCTGGCGAACCGTTTCGCGCCCGAGGGCAAGGAGATCGTCTTCCTCGACCGGACGGTCTGCTTCTGCTCGACGATGAACCGCATCGACCTCCCGCACCTGGTCTGGACCCTGGAGTCGCTGGCCGACGGCAAGCTGGTCAACCGGATCGAGGTCGACCGGGAGACCGAGGCGTTCGCGAAGCTGGCGCTGGAGCGGATGCTGGCGCTGCCGTAGCCACGGACCCGCGCGGGCCCCGGATCACCCCGTCACCGGCTCCAGGTCGGGGTGGCCCGGGTCCAGCGTGACGACCGTCCCGTCCGGGCAGAGGACCACCAGGGCGCCCCCGTCGAGGAACACGCGCGCCGACGCGTAGCCCGGCTCGGCGACGTGGTCGGCGCGGGCGGGGGACTCCCACAGCAGGGTGCCCTCGGCCGCGTCCAGGGCCGCGACCCGCCCGGAGGCGCTGGCCACGAAGACCGTGCGGCCCTGCCTGTCGGCGACCGGCTCACCGGGCTGCTGGAGGGTGGTCGAGGTCGCCCACAGGCGCTCGCCGGTGCCGGGCGCGTAGGCGGTCAGCAGGCCGCTGGAGGAGGCGAAGGACAGCACGCCGCCGGCCAGCGCGACCGTGCCGCGCGGACCGCCCGCCAGCTTCTTCCTGCGTACGGCCGCGGTGTCCGGGTCGATCAGCAGCACCTCGGTGTACGTCGCGTCCGCCTGGGTCCGGCCCTGGCGCCGGTACATCGCGAAGACCAGGTCGCCGTCGACGGTGCCCGCGTACTCGGCGTCGCCGTCCGGCACGCTCACCTTCCGGGGCGTGCCGTCGGCGGGGTCGAGGGCGTAGAACACGGTGCGCGACGGTGTGCCCGCGTTGCCGCAGCCCGCGTACGGGACGCCGTCCACGTCGTGGACCGCGCAGGAGTAGCCGGCCCCGGCGGGCAGCGTCGTGGTCCAGCGCGTGTCGCCGTCGCGCGGGTCGCGGGCCGTCACGCGCCGGCCGTCCGAGATCAGCAGCAGATCACCCACGACGGCGGGCGCCTCGTAGGTGTCCGCCGTCGCGCGCGACCAGAGCCGCTCGCCGGTGCCCGCGTCGAGGGCGAGGACGGTGGCCTGCGAGTCGTTGCCCGCGCTGTTCACGACCGACTGGGCGACCAGCACCACGTCGCCGTGCACCCCGAGGGGCGTGCTGGCGTAGTGCGCCCGCGCCACGCCCGAGGGCAGGGGCTCGGCGCGCCAGACGATCCGCCCCGTCGCCCCGTCGACCCGGATCGGAAGGGTGCCGTTCCCTCCGCAGTACAGGGCGCCCCTGCCCGTCGTACAGGACAGGGGGCCGCCGTCCACCATCCCGTCGGCGCCGCCCAGCGGCTCGCGCACCCCGCTCGCGGCCGTCGCGAACAGGGACGTCCGCCAGGGCTTCCAGCCCTCGGGAAGAGGGTCCCAGCGGGAGGTCGCGGCGCCCGTGGCGTCCGGATCCGCCGTGGCGTCGGCCCCGCGGAACGGGTCGAGCAGGAGGTAGCCGGTGAGCGCCGCGGCGAGGACACCCGCCACCGCGGCCAGGACCGGCCGGCGCAGCATCCGGGGACCGCGGCCCGGCGGGAACGTCCGGGCGGGCTCCGCGGGCGCGGCACGGGCGGTCGGCGGACGCAGGGTCACCGTCGCCGTGTCGTCGGTCTCCGGCTCGGGCAGCGCGCTCGCCAGCGCCCGGCCCAGCTCGTCCAGCCCGGGCCGCTCGTCGGCCTCCTTGGCCAGACAGCGCACCAGCACCGCGCGCAGCGGCTCGGCGACGGAGTCCACCGACGGTTCCTCGTGCATGACGCGGTACGCCGTCATGTAGGGGCTGTCCGCGTCGAAGGGGCCGCGGCCGGTGGCGGCGAACACCAGCAGCGCGCCGAGCGAGAACACGTCCGAGGCCGGGCCGACCGAGCGGGCGTCCTTGAACTGCTCCGGGGACATGAACGGCGGGGTGCCGATCGCGTGCCCGGTCTCGGTGAGGGTCTGGTTCTCGGTGGCGCGGGAGATGCCGAAGTCGATGACCCGGGGGCCGTCCTCGGCCATGAGGACGTTGGCGGGCTTGAGGTCGCGGTGGACGACCCCGGCCCGGTGGATGTCCCGCAGTGCCTCCACCAGCCCGAGTGCCAGCCGGCGCAGCTCGGCGCCCTGCAGCGGGCCGTCCTCGCGGATGCGGGCGGAGAGCGCGGCACCCGGTACGTACTGGGTGGCCATCCAGGGCCGTACGGCCTCCGGGTCGGCGTCCACGACCGGGGCGGTGAAGGCACCGCTCACCTTGCGGACCGCCTCGATCTCCTGCCGGAACCGGGCCCGGAAGATCCCGTCCTGCGCGTACTGCGCGTGCACCAGTTTGACGGCGACGTCCCGTCCCGAACGGGACCGGCCGAGGTAGACGACACCCATCCCGCCCGCCCCGAGGCGGTCGACGATCCGGTATCCGCCGAGCGCCTTCGGGTCGCCCTTGATCAGCGGCACGTCCCGGTTCCCTTCCCCCGCCGGACAGTTCGCCTCCACAGGATAGGGAAAGGCGGTGCGGAAGGCAGACCGGCAGGGCCGCGCTCAGCCCGCCGGGACCGGTGTCCGGCCGGGGCGGGCCGGGTCGACGGCGGTCACCGGGCCGCAGGGGGTGAGGAACCGGACCGCCGGAAAAAACCGTCGGCGCGACGGACGAGGTGTCCGCCGCGCCGACGTACCGTCAGACGCCCGCCGGTTCCGGCGTCTTCTCGGACTCTGCGGACTGCCGCTTCAGGGCCCGCTTCCCGGCCCGGCGTTCCTTGCGCAGTTCGAGCATCGCGTAGAGCGTCGGGACGAGGAGCAGGGTGAGCAGCGTGGAGGTGATCAGACCGCCGATCACGACCACCGCCAGCGGCTTGGCGATGAAGCCGCCCTGACCGGTGACGCCGAGGGCCATCGGCAGCAGGGCGAAGATGGTCGCCATCGCGGTCATGAGGATGGGGCGCAGCCGGTGCCGGCCACCTTCCACCACGGCCTCGACGACGCCGTACCCCTGCTTGCGGTACTGGTTGATGAGGTCGATCAGGACGATCGCGTTGGTCACCACGATGCCGATGAGCATCAGCATGCCGATCATCGCCGGGACGCCCATCGGGGTGCCGGTGGCGAGGAGCAGACCGATCGCGCCGGTCGCGGCGAACGGGATGGAGACCAGCAGGATCAGCGGCTGCACGAGCGAGCGGAAGGTCGCCACCAGCAGCATGAAGACGATCGCGATCGCCGCCAGCATCGCCAGGCCCAGGTTCTTGAACGCGTCGTCCTGGTCGGAGGAGACACCGCCGATCTGGGCGGTGGCGCCCGCCGGGAGCTTCAGCGCTTTGATCCTGGACTGGAGCTGGGAGCTCACCGCGCCCGTGTTGTCGCCGGTGGGCCGGGCGGTGACGGTGGCCGCGCGCTGCCCGTCGATCCGGGTCATCGAGACCGGGCCGTCGACCAGTTGGACGGTGGCGACGTCGGCGAGCCGTACGGCGCCGAGGCGCAGCGCCTTCAGTTCGGCCAGGGTCCGCGTGGGCTGCGCCGAGCGGATGACGACATCGCGTTCGGTGTCGTCGAGGAGGGCCTTCGCCGTCGTCGTCCCGCGCACGGCCTGGCTGACCGCCGCGCCCAGCGTCTGGTCGTCGAAACCGGCCGCCGCCGCCCGGGAGTTCGCCCGGACGGAGATGCGCGGCACGCTCTGCGACAGGTCGCTGGTGACGTCGGTGACGTCGTCGAGCCCGGCGACCGCCTTGCGGACCTGCTCGGACGCCGTGCGCAGCACGTCCGCGTCGGCCGCCTTCACCACGACGCTCAGGTCCTGGCTGCTGAAGCCGTCACCGGCGGCGACGGTGGTCGCGCCGATGCCGTCGAGCTTCTTCAGCCCGTCCTCGATCCGGCTCTGCACGTCGTCGTAGTGCGCCGAGTCCTCCAGCATCACCTGGAACGAGGCATGGTTGGTGTCGGTGCTGCCGCCGAAGGCCGCCAGGAAGCCGGAGGAACCGACGGTGACCTGGTAGTCCTTCACGCCCTCGACACCGGAGAGCAGCTTCTCCACCTTCTTCGCCTGGGCGTCGGTCGCGGCCAGGCTGGTGCCGGGCTTCAGCTCCTGCTTCACCGTCAGGATCTGCTGCTCGCCCTGGTCGAAGAAGTTGGTCTTCAGCAGGGGTGCCATGCCGAAGGTGCCGAGGAGGACGACGACGGCGAGAGCCACGCTGGTGAGCCGGCGCCGGGTCGCGAACCTGAGGACGGGGACGTAGATCCGCTGGAGCCGGCTGCGGTTCTCCTTCTCCTCCGCCGCGCGGCGGGCTTCCTCGGCGTCCTCGGAGGTGCCCTTGGGCGCCCGCAGGAACCAGTACGACAGGACCGGTACGACGGTCAGCGAGACCAGGAGGGAGGCCAGCAGGGCCGCCGTGACGGTCAGGCTGAACGCGCCGAACAGCGCGCCCACCATGCCGCCGACCAGACCGATCGGCAGGAACACGGCCACCGTGGTGAGGGTGGAGGAGGTGACCGCGCCGGCCACCTCGCGGACCGCGGCGAGAATGGCGGTCTGCCGCTCCTCGCCGTAGCCGAGGTGGCGCTTGATGTTCTCCAGGACGACGATCGAGTCGTCGACGACCCGGCCGATCGCGATGGTCAGCGCGCCGAGGGTCAGCATGTTGAGCGACAGGTCGCGGGTCCACAGCACGATCAGGGCGAGGACCACCGACAGCGGGATGGAGACCGCGGTGACCAGCGTCGAGCGGACCGACGCCAGGAACACGAGGATGACGAGGACCGCGAAGAGCAGTCCGAGCGCGCCCTCCGTGGTGAGGCCTTCGATGGCCTTGGAGACGGCCGGGCCCTGGTCGCTGACGACGGTGATCTTCGCGCCGGAACCGAGGTCCTGGCGCAGGCCGGGCAGCTTGTCCTCGACGGCGTCGGAGATGGCGACCGCGCTGCCGTCGTGGTCCATCGTGACCGTGACGGCGAGGCTGGGCTTGCCGTCGGTGCGGGTGAGGGAGTCGGCGGGTGCCTCCTCCTGCCGCACCGTGGCCACGTCACCGAGACGCACCGGCTTCTTGCCGACCGCGCCGGGGATGCGCAGGTCCTCGATCTGCCGGACGGAGGTGTAGCCGCCGCCGACCCGGACGGTGCGGTTGCTGCCCGCCTCGTCGAAGGAGCCGGCCGGGACGGTCGCACCGCCCGCCTGGAGGGCCAGCGCGAGGGACTGGGTGGTCAGGCCCGCCTTGGCGAGTGCGGCGTCGGCCGGGGTGACGGTGACCTGGAGGTCGCGGACGCCGGCCACGGAGACCTGGCCGACGCCGTCGATGTCCTTCAGGGCGGGCACGACGGTGGAGTCGAGCTGGTCGGCGAGGGCCCGCGGGTCCTTGCCCGAGGTGACCGCGAGGACCACGGCCGGCACATCGTCCGTGGAACCGGCGATGACCTGCGGGTCCACCGAGGCCGGGAGCAGGGCGCGGGCCCGGTTGACGGCCAGCTGGACATCGGCGACGAGCTGCTTGGTGTCGTTGCCGTAGTCGAAGGACGCCACGACGAGGGCGTTGCCCTCGCTCGCGGTGGAGGTGACGCCGGTGATGCCGTCGACCCCTTCGAGGCTGTTCTCGATCGGTTCGACGACCTGCTTCTCGACGACGTCCGGGGAGGCACCCTGGTAGGGGGCGAGCACGGACACCATCGGCAGGGCGATGGTCGGGAGCAGCTGCTGTTTGAGCTGCGGGACGGTGATCGCGCCGAAGACGAGCGCGATCAGGGACATCAGGCCTATCAGGGCCCGTTGTCCGAGGCTGAATCGGGACAGCCAGGACATGGGATGCGGGTCTCTCTTCTGTGAGCGGCAGAAGTGCCGGATGCGGCCCCTCAACCCTGTGCCCTCACCACCGGGCGATCCGTAAGCCCCAGGTCCATTTCCTTACCCCCCTCCTACTCCGACCGCAGTACGAGGGGGCGGCGTCACTCCACCCTCGGGCGGACCAGCCCCGACTCGTAGGCGATTACCACGAGTTGGGCCCGGTCACGGGCGCCGAGCTTCGCCATGGCCCGGTTGACGTGCGTCTTCACGGTCAGCGGGCTGACCTCGAGGCGCTCGGCTATCTCGTCGTTGGAGTGACCGCCGGCCACCTGGACGAGGACCTCACGCTCGCGCACCGTGAGGGCGCCGAGGCGCTGCGCCCGGGCGGGGTCGTGGTCGTGGGGTGTGTCGCCCTGGGCGAGGAAGCGGGCGATGAGGCCCTTGGTGGCGGCCGGCGAGAGCAGGGCCTCGCCGCCGGCGGCTATCCGGATCGCGCTGAGCATCTCCTCCGGCTCGCTGCCCTTGCCGAGGAAGCCGGAGGCGCCCGCGCGCAGCGACTGCACCACGTAGTCGTCGACCTCGAAGGTGGTCAGGATGACCACCCGGACCTGGGCGAGGTCGGGGTCGGCGCTGATCGCGCGGGTCGCGGCGAGGCCGTCCGTGCCGGGCATGCGGATGTCCATCAGGACGACGTCCGGGCGCTCCTCGCGGGCCAGCCGGACCGCCTGCGCCCCGTCGGACGCCTCCCCCACCACCTCCATGTCGGACTCGGAGTCGACGAGCACCCGGAACGCGCTGCGCAGCAGCGCCTGGTCGTCGGCGAGCAGGACACGAATGGTCATACGGGGTCCTCGGCGGTCCGGGTGCGGGTCTTGACGGGCAGGATCGCATGCACCCGGAAACCGCCCCCGTAGCGGGGACCGGTGGTGAGGGTGCCGCGCAGGGCGGTGACGCGTTCGCGCATGCCGAGCAGTCCGTGCCCGCCGCCGCCGGCCGGGGCCTCCTCGGGCCCCGGGGCTCCGTCGTCGAGGACCGTGATCTCGAGGTGCGGTCCCACGCGTACGACGCTGACCTCGGCCTTCGCGTCCGCTCCCGCGTGCTTCTGGACGTTGGTGAGGGCCTCCTGGATGACCCGGTAGGCGGCCAGGTCCACGGCGGCGGGGAGTCGCGTGTCGTGGTCGGCGCGGGCGACCTCGACCAGCAGACCGGCGTTGCGGAAGGTGCCGGCCAGCTCGTCGAGGCGGTCCAGGCCGGGGGCCGGTTCGGTGGGGGCCTCCGGGTCGCCGGACTGGCGCAGCAGGCCGACGGTGGCGCGCAGCTCGTTGAGCGCGGAGCGGCTGGCCTCGCGGACGTGGGCGAGGGCCTCCTTGGCCTGGTCGGGGCGCTTGTCCATGACGTGGGCGGCGACCCCGGCCTGGACGTTGACCAGGGCGATGTGGTGGGCGACCACGTCGTGCAGATCGCGGGCGATGCGCAGGCGTTCCTCGGCGACGCGGCGGCGGGCCTCCTCCTCGCGGGTGCGCTCGGCCCGCTCGGCGCGCTCGCGGATGGCCCGGACGACGGCCCGGCGGCTGCGGACGGCGTCGCCTGCGGTGGCGCCGATGCCGGTCCAGGCGAGGATGCCGAGGTTTTCCTGCGCGTACCAGGGCAGTGGGCCGGCCAGCATCGCGGCGCTGGTGAGCGCGGTCATGGTGAGCAGGCCGGCGCGCAGGGTGGTGCGGCGGTCGGTGGTGGCGGCGACGGTGAAGAGGGCGACGACGGCGGACATCGCGACGGGGGCGCGGGGGTCGCCGGTGACGCACTCGACGACGGAGAGGGTGCCGGTGAGGGCGAGGACCGTCATGGGGGCGCGGCGCCGGAAGACCAGGGTGAGGGCGCCGAGCGTCATCAGCAGGAGGCTGAGGGGGTCGGGGGTGCGGATGCTCCAGCTGACGGTGTGGCCGCTGTGCGGGTCGACGAAGGAGCCGGCGAGCATGCACAGCAGGACGCCCGAGGCGAGGGCGGAGTCGAGGGCGAGGGGGTGGGCCGTCAGCTGGTGCCGGGCCCGTGCGAGGGGGGTCACGTTCTGCTTACCGTCGCTCTCCTGGCCGTGGCCGGGGGCGCGCGCCCCCGGAGCCCCGCTGCGGCCCCGAAGGGGCCTCGTCCTCCTGCGCCGGGGCCGGTTTCCCTACCCCGGGATCAGTCCGTCGTCGCTCAGCAGCTCCCTGACCTCCGCCAGGCTCGCCTCCGGGGCCGGCAGGATCAGTTCCGACGGTTCGAGGGCGTCGTCGGGCAGGGGCTCGCCGAGGCGGCGGACCGCGTCGAGGAGGGCGCCGAGGGTGCGCCGGAAGCCCGTGTCGTCGCCGCCCTCCATCTCCGCGAGCAGCTCGTCGTCCAGCGTGTTCAGCTCGGCGAAGTGGGAGTCGGCCAGTTTCCACTGGCCCTCCCCCATGATCCGTACGATCATGTCGGCCCTCCTCGGCTCCGGTCCCCGGCGCCGGGCTGCTACTGCTTGTCGAAGCGCGGGGTGTCCTGATGCTGCTGCGGGGACTGCTGTCCCGTGCCGCCCTCGATGGCCTGCTGCCCGGAGGAGGAGCCCCCGGCCAGCTCGGCCTTCATGCGCTGCAGTTCCAGCTCTACATCCGTACCACCGGAGAGCCGGTCCAGCTCGCTCTGGATGTCGTCCTTCGCGATGCCGGTGGGGTCGTCCAGGGCGCCGGAGGCGAGCAACTCGTCGAGGGCGCCGGCCCGCGCCTGGAGCTGGGCCGTCTTGTCCTCGGCGCGCTGGATGGCGAGACCGACGTCGCCCATCTCCTCGGAGATGCCGGAGAAGGCCTCGCCGATGCGGGTCTGGGCCTGCGCGGCCGTGTAGGTGGCCTTGATGGTCTCCTTCTTCGTACGGAAGGCGTCGACCTTGGCCTGGAGGCGCTGCGCCGCGAGCGTGAGCTTCTCCTCCTCGCCCTGGAGCGTGGCGTGCTGCGTCTCCAGGTCGGTGACCTGCTGCTGGAGGGCGGCACGGCGGGAGAGGGCCTCGCGGGCGAGGTCCTCGCGGCCGAGGGCGAGCGCCTTGCGGCCCTGGTCCTCCAGCTTCGAGGACTGCGACTGCAACTGGTTGAGCTGCAGCTCCAGGCGCTTGCGCGAGGTGGCCACGTCGGCGACGCCGCGGCGGACCTTCTGCAGGAGCTCCAGCTGCTTCTGGTACGAGTAGTCGAGGGTCTCGCGCGGGTCCTCGGCCCGGTCAAGGGCTTTGTTCGCCTTCGCGCGGAAGATCATCCCCATACGCTTCATGACACCGCTCATGGGCTTCGCGCGCCCCCTTCTGACGTCCAGCTCCAGCTCTGCGACAGAACCCACAGTACGGGCCCTGCATCCATTGACGCACTGTTCGGGGGCGGATGCGCTCCTCCCCGAGAACGACTGACCGAGTGCTTTGATCCGGCGTGAGGAGTAGGTGACCCTCAGGGTGGACCCCCGCCCGCCCTTACGTCCCCTCTTCCTCCGTTTTCCCCCGACTGTCCCGGTCCGTCTTCACTACAGACGCCTGGTGTTGCCGGATCGTTCCCCGCAGGGCTGGGGTCCATGCCCGCGAGCGCTTACGCTTGGGTTTTGTGTTCCGTAGCCGTGCCAAGGAAGAGAAGGCCCCCGCCGACAAGGCGGTCGTGACCGACTCCAAGCAGACCCGTGACCCGCAGGCCCCCAAGGGCCGGCCGACGCCCAAGCGCAGCGAGGCCCAGTCGCAGCGCCGCAGCGCCGCCAACACGCCGACGACGCGCAAGGAGGCCGCCAAGCGGCAGCGCGACGAGCGCCGCACCCAGCTGGAGCGTCAGCGCCAGGCGCTGGCGGGCGGCGACGAGCGGTACCTCCCGGCCCGTGACAAGGGGCCGGTCCGCAAGTTCGCGCGCGACTTCGTCGACTCGCGGTTCAACGTGGCGGAGTTCTTCCTGCCCATGGCCGTGGCGATCCTGGTGCTGAGCCTGGTCCGGGTGGCCTCGCTGCAGACCGTCGCGCTGCTGCTGTGGCTGGTGGTGATCGTGCTGATCGTGCTCGACTCGATCGTCTCCGCCTTCCGGCTGCGCAAGGCGCTGCACGCGCGCTTCCCCGACCAGAACCGGCGGGGCGCGGTCGCCTACGCCCTGATGCGTTCCCTGCAGATGCGCCGGCTCCGGCTGCCCAAGCCGCAGGTCAAGCGCGGAGAGCGGCCCTGAGCACGACGGCGTTCTCCGGGGGAGCGGCCGAGGCCTGGCTGAGCAGGCTGGGCGGGCTGCGTGATGTCGTACGGCAGGAGCTGGTGGCCCGGCAGCTCGACGAGCAGATCACCGGGCGTTATCCGGTCGGGCAGCGGCTGCGGGTGCTCGACGTGGGCATGGGGCAGGGCACGCAGGCGCTGCGGCTGGCCCGCCTCGGTCATCAGGTGACCGGTCTGGAGCAGGACACGACGATGGCCGCGGCGGCCCGGGAGGCGCTCGCCGGGGAGCCGGAGGGCATCCGGGAGCGGATGCGGATCATCGAGGGCGACGGCCGGGACACCGGGGTGCACTTCCTGCCGGGGAGCTTCGACGTGGTGCTGTGCCACGGCGTCCTGATGTACGTCGAGGAGCCGGACGCCCTGCTGGCCGGTCTGGGCCGGATGCTGGCCCCGGGCGGGCTGCTGTCGCTGCTCGTGCGCAACGCGGACGCGCTGGCCATGCGGCCGGGGCTGAGCGGCGAGTGGGCGGGCGCGCTGGCCGCCTTCGACACGGTGTCGTACACGAACCGGCTGGGCCTCCAGGTGCGGGCCGACCGGCTGGGCACGCTGACCGACGCGCTGGCCGGGATCGGGGCGCCGTTGCAGGCGTGGTACGGGGTGCGGGTGTTCACCGACACCGCCGCCGACGGGACCGCGGTCCCGGAGGACGCCGACGCGGCGGAGGCGCTGCTGGCGGTGGAGGAGCGGGCCGGGAGGACGGATCCCTACCGGGGGGTGGCGGCGTTGCTGCATCTTTGTGGGGTCCGGGGGGCCTGAGGTCGTCCGGACGCCGCCCCGCGCCCCTGGGGAGCGGACGCAGGATCGCTCGTTCGGGTGACTCCACCGGGCCCGTTCCCGGTGTCGCCGTGAGACTCGGGGCATGGACTCTCCCCGCTTCCGCGCCCTGGGACTCGCCCTGCTCGTGTGCTGTGCCGGGTGTTCCGGCGTCGGGGCTCCACGGGCCACCACCGCCCAGGCCCCGCAGGCGGCGGAGGCGACCCGGGCCGCGCAGGCCGCCGTACGGCCGCCCGGGCAGGCCGCGGAGGAGTTGCAGGGCGACTTCCAGCGGGTGATCAAGGACGTACTGCCCTCCGTGGTGCAGATCGAGACGGACAGCGGACTGGGGTCGGGGGTCGTCTACGACGGCGGGGGCCACATCGTCACCAACGCGCACGTCGTCGCGGACGGGCGGACGTTCCGGGTGACCACCGCCAACAGCAAGAAGCCGCTGACGGCGACCCTCGTCTCCGCCTATCCGGAGCAGGACCTCGCCGTGGTCAAGCTGGACAGCGTGCCGGCCGGGCTGCGGGCGGCGTCGTTCGGGGACTCCTCGAAGGTGCAGGTCGGGCAGGTCGTCCTGGCGATGGGATCGCCGCTCGGGCTGGCGTCGAGCGTGACGGAGGGCATCGTCTCGGCGACCGGACGGACCGTCAGCGAGGGCAGTGACGGCGGCGGTACGGGGGCGACGCTCGCCAACATGGTGCAGACCTCGGCGGCGATCAACCCGGGCAACAGCGGGGGCGCGCTGGTGGGCCTGGACGGGCGGATCATCGGGATCCCGACGCTCGCCGCGACCGATCCCCAGCTCGGCGGCGGGGCGGCGCCCGGCATCGGGTTCGCGATCCCCGCGTCGACCGTGCGCACGATCGCCGACCAGATCGTGCGCAGCGGCCGGGTGACCGACTCGGGCCGGGCGGCGCTCGGCATCACCGGACGCACCTTCGTGGACGCGGACTTCCAGCCCGCGGGGGTGGTCGTGGTGGAGGTGAAGAGCGGCGGGGCGGCCGAGAAGGCGGGGATCGGGCCGGGGGACGTGATCGTCCGGCTCGGCGACACGGACATCACCACCATCACCTCGCTGACGGAGGCGCTGGCCGAAGAGAAGCCGGGTGACCGGACCACCGTGACGTACACCCACAACGGCAAGGAGAAGACGGCCCGGGTGACGCTGGGTGAGCAGTGAGGCGGGTGCGGCGGCGGTGCGAGGCGGTGCGGAGGGGCGGCCGTGTCGGGGCCGCCCCTTGCCGCGGGGTCAGGCCTCGTTCGCGCGCAGGCTCATGGGGCCGTAGATCTCGGTGGAGTCCTCGAAGAGCCGCACCTGGTCCGCGCCGCCTTCGAGGAGGGCCTTCCACTGTTCCCCGATCCAGGACTCGGCGTCCCCCTGGGTGGTGAACTCCTCCGGCTCCACCGCGGGCGGGACCTCCGTCCCGTCGGCCTTCTCGAACCGCCACGTCCATGCCGCCATGTACGCCTCCCTGATGTGACCACGTGCGGAGCAGGGGCCGGATCTTGGTCCGGTCCCTGCCGAGCAGCCTAGTCGGATGCGCAAGACCAGGTCAGAGACGCGAAAATACGCTGTGTGGAAGTGACTCTGCTCGGAACCGGTGCCCCGGCGGGCCTGCCCCGCCCCGACTGCCCCTGCGCGGTGTGCGCGCTGTCACTGGGAGCGCACGCGCGTGCGGCGACCGCGTTGCTCGTGGACGGGGCGCTGCTGCTCGATCTGACGCCCGGTGCGGCCTTCGCGGCGGCCCGGGTGGGGCATTCACTGGGCGGGGTACGGCAGGTGCTGCTGTCTCATCCGCACGACGGGCCGCCGGTGGAGGTGCCGGCCGGGCTGCCGCAGCCGGGACGGGTCCCGGACGGGCGGGAGTTGGCGCTGCTGACGGGGCATCGGGTGCGGGCGGTGGCGATGGACGCGCCCGGCACCGGTTACGCGGTGACCGGTCCGGACGGGCAGCGGCTGCTGTATCTGCCGCCGGGGGGCGCGCCGGCCGGTCTGGAGGAGGGGGCGGAGCCCGCCGAGCGGTACGACCTGGTCCTGGCCGATCCGGTGGGGCGGCCGGACGCGCTGGCGAAGCTCCGGGCGGTGGGCGCGGTCGGGCCGACGACGGACGTGGTCGCCGTACATCTGGACCATGACGTGCCGCCGGGCGCGGAGTTGACACGACGGCTGGCGGCGGCGGGGGCGCGGGCGGTGCCGGACGGGACGACGCTGGTGGCGGGGGTGTACGAGGACGTGCCGGACGTGCCGCGGCGGACGCTGGTGCTGGGCGGGGCGCGGTCGGGGAAGTCGGTGGAGGCGGAGCGGCGGCTGGAGTCGTTCCCGGACGTGCTGTACGTGGCGACCGGGGGGACGCGGGGCGGGGACACCGAGTGGGGGGCCCGGGTGGCCGCGCACCGGGAGCGGCGGCCGGGTTCGTGGCGCACGGCGGAGACGTGCGACCTGGTGCCGTTGCTGGCGGAGGCGGGGGCGCCGCTGCTGATCGACTGTCTGTCGCTGTGGCTGACGGATGCCATGGACGCGGTGGGCGCGTGGGACGACGCGGTGTGGGCGGACGGGGGGTGAGCGGGCCCTGCGGGGACGGGTCGCGGAGCTGGCGGGGGCGGTGCGGGCGGCCCGGCGGACCGTGGTGCTGGTGTCGAACGAGGTGGGGTCGGGGATCGTGCCGGCGACCGCGTCGGGGCGCCGGTACCGGGACGAGCTGGGGCGCCTGAACGCGGCGGTGGCGGCCGAGTGCGAGGAGGTCGTCCTGGTGGTGGCGGGCCAGGCGATGGTGCTGCGGGGGTGAGCCCCGGGGGCGCGGGCCCCGCACGACCGGTCGCCGCGCGCCCGCACTCGGCCGGCGGCCGGCGCTCACCCGGCCTTTCGGGCGATCACCCGGTACGCGTTCGAGAAGCGGGTGCGGCGCAGGGCCGGGGCCAGGGCGTGGTCCACCAGCGCGGCGGCGGCGGTGCCGAGCCCCGCGGCGCGGTGCAGGCGGGTGCGGTTCAGGTAGAGGGAGGCCGCCGTCGACAGATCGTGGGGGGTGTGGGCGGCGCTGCGGTCCGTGGTGACGATCTCGCAGCCCCGGGACTCGAGTTCCAGCAGGAGGTTGGCCGGGGGGATCAGGTGGAGGTGGCGGGGCTGGTCGTACGGGTGCCACCACTTGCCCAGGACCGTCGCGGACGCGCTGGTGGGGTCCGGGAGTTCGAGGAGGAGGTGGCCGCCGGGCCGCAGGGCGGTGAGTGCGGCGGCGAGCTCCTGCCGGGGTTCCCTGGTGTGCGGGAGGTGGTGGAGCATGCTGACGACGTCGTAGCGCCCGCGCAGGCGGGAGAGGACGTCGGGGGCGGTGAGCGCGCCCAGGTGGGCCTCGTCCAGGCGGCCGGCCGCCCGTGCCCGCCGCACCCGCGGGTTCACGTCCACGCCGTCGAACGCCGTGTAGGCGAACAGCGCCTTGGCCGCCAGGGGGAAGCGGGCGTCCCCCGTCCCCACGTCCAGCCAGCTCTCCGGTTCCGGGAACGGCAGCATCGCGCGGGCGGTCGCCCGCAGGTGCCGGGGGCTGTGGCGCCGGCCGCGCGGGCCGTCGTAGAGCGTCAGTCCCTCGGGGGTCAGGCGCGGGTTCTGGAAGGCGTGCGCGCAGTCCCGGCACTCGTCGACCACGAAGGTGCCGGGTCTGCGGTGGCGCAGGTCCGGTGACCGCAGTCGGGTGCGCAGGCGTTTCGATCCGCACCACGGGCAGTCGTCGCGGCGCGGATCGTGGATGGGCCTGGGCCGGGAGGGCATGAGCGGCTCCGGGGAAGGACGGGGTGAGCGCTACGACATTCCGCAGCAAAACGGAACGTATGGGATACCGATCTTGGGTGCAAAGACGTCGCGCCCGTGGGGTGCCCATGTGCCGCCGAACCGGTCGCCCGGTGCCGGTACTGTTCGGCGAATGAGCTCGCTTAATCTCGACGACTTCACCGATCTGATCGAGCGCCCCGACGGCGGCGTCCGCCGCGACGCGGAGGCCCGCCGGGAACGTCAGATCGTGCCGCCCGGATCGCTGGGGCGCCTGGACGACCTGGGTGAGTGGCTGGCGGCGGCACAGGGTTCGGTGCCGGTGCGGCCGGTCGTCCGGCCGCGGGTGGTGCTGTTCGCCGGCGACCACGGCGTGGCCGAGCTCGAGGTCTCGGCCCGGCCGGCCGGCACCGCCGCGGACCTGGTGCGGGAGATCCTGGAGGGCGGCCGCCCGGTCTCGGTGCTCGCCCGGCGCCTCGACGTGCCCGTGCGGATCGTGGACATGGCCCTGGACTGCGAGCCGGACGCGTTCCCGCAGGACGTCGTACGGCACCGGGTGCGGCGGGGCAGCGGCCGGATCGACATCGAGGACGCCCTGACGCTCGAGGAGGCCGAGGCGGCCTTCCGAGCGGGCGTGGCGGTCGCGGACGAGGAGGCCGACTCCGGTACGGACCTGGTCGTCCTCGGCGATGTCAGCGTGGGCGGGACCACGGCGGCCGGGGTGCTGGTCGCCGCGCTGTGCGGGACCGACGCCTCCGTGGTGACCGGGCGGGGCGGCGAGGGCATCGACGACCTGGCGTGGATGCGCAAGTGCGCGGCCATCCGGGACGCGCTGCGGCGGGCGCGGCCGGTGCTCGGGGAGCAGCTCCAGCTGCTGGCGACGGTCGGCGGCGCCGACCTCGCCGCCATGACGGGCTTTCTGCTCCAGTGCGCCGTACGGAAGTTGCCGGTCGTGCTGGACGGGGTCGTGGCGGCCGCGTGCGCGCTGGTGGGGCAGCGGATCGCGTTCCGGGCGCCGGACTGGTGGCTGGCGGCGAACAACAGCGGTGAGCCGGGGCAGGCCAAGGCGCTGGACCGGATGGCGCTGGAGCCGCTGCTCGACCAGGGCGTGAAGGTCGGGGAGGGCGCGGGGGCACTGCTGGCGCTGCCGCTGGTGCAGGCTGCGGCGGCCCTGGCCGCCGAACTCCCGGAGCGGCCGGAGAAGGCCGAGGTCTCCGCGGAGGAGCCGGAGAAGGAGTGAGTCGGCGGCGGCCGGTCCGGCACCTGCCCGGCTGCGCCGTCGTGGCTTAGCGCCACCACGGCGGAAAATGGGACATATCATCCCCTCCTATGGGAAACGCCCGGGTCGCCGCCGTCTTCGCCGTCTGGTATCTGCGTGCCGTCGCCTTCGTCAACTTCCTCAGCGCGGTCTGGGTCTCCCTGGGGCAGGACGTGCGGCGGCACAACCAGGAGGACCTGTTCACGCCGTATCTGCTGACCGCCGGCTTCGCGTCCGGTGTGTTCACGGCGTTCCTGGCGATCACCATGCGGCGCCGCAAGCGCGCCGCCTGGATCCTCAACCTCGGGCTCGCCGGGGCCTTCCTCGCGCTGCTCGCCTTCGCCATGGTGTTCCCCGAGATCCGGCGGCACCCGCAGAACTGGGTGTCGCTGGCCCTGACCGCCGGGTTCGTGGCCACGCTGGTGCTCGGGCGGCGGGAGTTCTACGCCAAGGGTGACCGGGCCAACCCGAGACTCGCGGTGACCGTCGCCGCCGGGGGGCTGCTCGTCGCGTCGCTGCTCGCCGCCCTGCTGGTGACGGCGACCAACCAGGCCCGGGGTCACTCCACGTTCGCCGGACGCTGGCGCTACGGAACCCTCCGCCTGGTCTCGATCACCGACTTCCGCTCCCCCGGCATCGCCCCGCCGAACTGGGTCGACGTCACCGTCAACGTGCTGAGCACGGCCCTCGTCCTGGCCGTCCTGTACGCGGCCTTCCGCTCCCGGCGGGCCGTGGACCCGCTCACCGAGGACGACGAGAAACGCCTGCGGGAACTGCTCGACCGGCACGGCGAGCGGGACTCGCTCGGGTACTTCGCGCTGCGCCGGGAGAAGAGCGTGCGCTGGTCGCCGACCGGGAAGGCGGCCGTCGCCTACCGCGTGGTCGGCGGGGTGTCCCTGGCCTCGGGCGACCCGCTCGGCGACCCGGAGGCCTGGCCGGGGGCGATCGAGCCGTGGCTCGCCGAGGCACGGGCGCACGGGTGGATCCCGGCGGTGATGGGGGCGGGCGAGGAGGCCGGGACGGTGTACGCCCGGCACGGGCTGGACGCCCTCGAACTCGGCGACGAGGCGATCGTCGAGGTCGCCGACTTCACGCTGGAGGGGCGGGCCATGCGGACGGTCCGCCAGGCGTACAACCGGGTCCGCCGCGCCGGGTACACCGTGCGGGTACGGCGGCACGAGGACATCCCGGCCGAGGAGCTGGCGTATCTCCTGCGCCGGGCCGACGACTGGCGGGACGGGCCCACCGAGCGCGGGTTCAGCATGGCGCTGGGGCGGCTCGGGGACCCCGAGGACGGGCGCTGCCTGATGCTGGAGTGCACCGACGCCCACGGCGAGCTGCGCGCGCTGCTCTCCTTCGTACCCTGGGGCCCGCAGGGGCTCTCCCTCGATCTGATGCGGCGCGACCGGGACTGCGACAACGGCCTGATGGAGTTCATGGTGATCGACCTCCTCCGGCGGGCCCGGGAGGTCGGGATCACCCAGGTCTCGCTCAACTTCGCCGTCTTCCGCTCGGTCTTCGAACGGGGCGGGCGGCTGGGCGCCGGGCCGGTGCTGAGGCTGTGGCGCTCCCTGCTGAGCTTCTTCTCCCGCTGGTGGCAGATCGAGTCGCTGTACCGCGCCAACGCCAAGTACCGGCCCATCTGGGAGCCCCGGTTCCTCCTCTTCGAGAAGAGCGCCGACCTGCCCCGCATCGCCCTGGCGTCGGCCCGCGCCGAGGGCTTCCTGACGACCCGGCCCACGGCGCCGGGGCTGCCGAAGGGCACCCGTGGGTGAGGGGTCGCCGGTGAGGCGTCGGGTCGCCCGGTGGGCCCGTGCCGAGTGGGGACCCTTGTACGCGGCCGTGCGCGGGCCGCTGGTGCGGCGGCGGTGGCGGGCGGTGCCGATGACACTCGCGGCGGTGTGTCTGACGTCGGTCCTCCAGCTCGTGCAGAACCGCCCCTGGGGCTACCGGCCGGTGCAGGACCTGGGGGCCGTCCGGGCCGCGGACCCCCTCTGGCTCGCCCTCCTGCGCACCCCGCTCTCCCTCTTCGTCCCCGCCCTGGACCTGCCGGTTCGGGGTGCCCTCGCCCAGCTCCTGCTGGTGTTCGGGCTCGCGGAGATCTGCCTGGGCCGTCGGCGCACCCTGGCCGTGGCCTACGTCGCGACCTTCGCCGGCACCCTGTACGCCCGCGCGGCCGTCGCCCTGGACACCCTCCCCGCCACCGACGCCCAGGTGATCGACACGGGCCCGTCGGCGGCGGTGGTGGGCCTGGCGGTGTACCTGGGCCGGCACTGTCGGGCGTACGTCACGACCGCCGCGGTGGCCGCGGCGATAGTCGTGGAGGTCGTACTGAAGAACAACCTGGCCGGCCAGGAGCACCTGGCGGCGATGGCAGCGGTCGCCGTCCTGTGCACGGCAAGGTCTCCCGCCAAGAGGGCGCGGGGCCGTGTCGATCTGCGGCTCCGCCGCGGGGCGCGACCAGCCACGACGCACCCGCAGTCGCCGAACAACAGAAGCACCCACCCCCATTAGGCGCCCTTGCGGGCAAGCTCCGCGTCCGTCTTCCCCCCGAGCCAGTCCCCCAGCACCCGCCCCGGCCCGACCCACCGCCGGTCGTGCCGGTACGCGCGCAGCAGCGCCCGGGCCCGCGCCCGCGGCCGGCGCCGGTAGAAGCGCCGCGCCCAGGGCGACCCGGGCCGGGCCAGCCGCACCAGGCCGACCAGCCCGACGAACGGGATGAACACGCTGAACACGGCCATCTTGATCTTGCCCTTGAACAGCACGGTCAGCGACAGCAGGAAGTTCACGACGACGGTCACCAGCACGGTCCCCCGGTCCTGGAGCTCCGCGTCGCTCATGTCGTTCACCCCGAACGGCGCCGACCCCACCAGCAGCAGCCCCCCGAGGGCGGCCGTCAGCACCACCGCCTCCACGCTCTTGCGCCCCGCCTCCGTCCAGTACACGTCGTCGAGGTGCAGGATCAGCGCGAACTCGTCGAGGACGAGCCCCGCCCCGATGCCGAAGACCACCGCGAAGACCCCGGAGCCGAAGCCGCGCACCCCGCTCGCCACCGCGCCGAAGCCGCCCGCGACGATCAGGACGACGCCGGGGACGACGTGGTGGATGTGCACCCCGCCGGAGCTGACGTTGCCGAAGGGGCCCTTGCCCGCCCGGATCATGCGGGTGATCACCCGGGTGATCAGGAAGGTGAGGACGAAGGCGGTCAGGGCGAGCAGCAGAGGGAGTTTGCCCGGCTCGACGATGTTGCGCTGCCACCATTCGCCCATGCCCCCCAGTGTCGCGGGCGGTGGGGTGGGCTGCCTCACGGGAACGGCGTCCGGGCTAGTCTGCCGCCGTGTCCATGACCCCTCCACCGCTGCACGGTCTCCGCTTCGCCTTCGGCACCCTCTCCGTGCTCCCCGTGCGGGTGAGCCGCTGGGACCGGGAGGCGGCCCGCGGCGGCATGCTGTGCGCGCCCCTCGTCGGGCTGGTCGTCGGGGGCGGTGCGGCGGGCCTCGGTCTGCTGCTGCTCCTCCTCGGCGCGGGCCCGCTGCTCGCCGCCGTCGGCTCCGCCGCCGTACCCGCCGCGCTCACCCGCGGACTGCATCTCGACGGGCTGGCCGACACGGCGGACGGTCTGGGCAGCGGCAAGCCCGCCGAGGACGCGCTGCGGATCATGAAGCAGTCGGACATCGGGCCGTTCGGGGTGCTCACGCTGGTGTTCGTGCTGCTCGCGCAGGTGGCGGCGCTGGCCCGGCTGTACGACGGCTCGTGGGCCCGGGGTGCGGTCGCGGCCGTCGTCTCGGCGGTGGCGGCCCGTCTCGCCCTCACCCTGGCGGCCCGGGCGGGCGTCCCGCCGGCCCGGCCGGAGGGCCTGGGCGCGGCGGTGGCGGGTGTGGTCCCGGTCCCGGCCGCACTGGCCCTGACGGCCGCGTTCACAGCCGCCGCGGCAGCCGTCGGCGCCCTGTCCGACGACTACGGCGCCGCCCGCACGCCCCTCGCCCTGCTGGCCGCACTCGCCACCGCCGAACTGCTTCTCCGCCACTGCACCCGCCGCTTCGGCGGGGTGACGGGGGACGTGTTCGGAGGCGTGGCGGAGACGGCGGCGACGACGGCCCTGGTGGCCCTGACGCTGGGAGGCGGTCTGGGCGGCTAGTGCCGTGACCGGGAAGGTTTGCCAGGAAGCTCGCGACGTCCGGTGCGGTGCATCGCAAGGCGGAGCGTCGCCCGCGTACTGGATGTACTCGGGTGATGCGACAACGCGGCGAGGTGCCGTGCCGGGCGTCGCGAGCCGGCAAACCTTCCCGGTCACGGCACTAGGGGGACGCACTAGCAGGCCTCGCGCCACGCACCCAGCTCGTACTTCTTGCGCAGCGAACTCAGTCCCAGGCGCCGGGACTCGGCGCAGAAGGCGCCGGTCGGGAGTTCGTACTCGACGTGGAAGACCGCCTTGTCGGCCTCGGTGAACGGGGTCAGGTCCGCGCACTCGTCGTACTGCGCGCACTGCTCGTTGACCGCGAAGTCGAAGTCGTCGACGAGTGCGGGGATCTGGTCGAGGTCGTTCTTCAGGCCGACGGACAGGCCGCGTTCGTGGGCGAGGCGGGCGAGCAGCCGGTTGTAGCGGAGCTGGTCCGGCGCCTTCAGCGGGAATCCGGTGGTGTTCTTGTAGCCGTCCATGTTGTCCGGCTCGACCGCGTCGAAGCCCTTGTCCCGGCACATGTCGAGGCGCGCCGCCATCAGGGGTTCGAGGACGTCCACCGCGCGGATGTCGAGCCAGCGCTCGCCCTTCCAGCCGTTGCCCTCGCCGATCACCGCCTTGGGGAAGTCGCCCGCGTCCGGGCGCCAGTCCTCCCAGGCTCCGGTGGACAGGTAGCAGATGACCTTGCGGCCGTCCCGGTGCAGGGCGGCGACGGTCTCCTCGGAGTGGTCGAAGCCGTCGATGTCGTACACCGGCACGTCCACGGAGGTGTCCAGCCGGCCGCTGAGCTGCCACTGCCAGTCGGTGCCGGGCCGGGGCTGCCAGCGTTTCGCCGCGGACGCACCGCCGGTCGCCGGGCCGTCGCGGTCGTCGTCGCCGCCGTCGGAGACCGTCGTGCAGCCCGTGAGCAGCAGGAGCAGGGACGCGGTCGCGAGGAGGGATCGCGTGTTCATCGGTGGGCCGTCGCTCTTCCCAGGAGTGTGCGGACCAGCAGCGCCTGGACGGCGGCCGCCGTTGCGTACACCGTAAGGGCCACCGCGTGCGGGTCGGCGGGGCGGGTGAGCAGGGCGACGGTCTGGGCGAGGGCCGCGGCGCAGCAGACGGCGGCCGGGCCGCGGACCGCGCCGAAGGACTGGAGCAGCAGCCCGGTCCACAGCACGACGCCCAGCAGGAGCAGGTCCGCGACGCGTACGGCGGTGGGGGCGGGGGTGTCCGGCCACAGCGCGGTGGCGCCCAGTCCGAGGGCCAGGAGGACCAGCAGGTAGGCGGTGAGGCACTCGGCACCGGTGCGCAGGGTCGCCCGCCGGAAGGCGTGCGGGGTGCCCGTGGTGCGCAGTCCGGCGAGGCTGCCGCTGCGGAAGCGGTACAGCAGCCATTCTGCGGGGCCCATGCTGAGGGTGAGCGCCACGGCCGAGGGGGCGGCGAGCGCGCCGTGCTCCCGCCCCGCCAGGACGTCGCCGAGGGCCGCGTACAGGACGAGGGCGCCGCTGCCGAGGCCGAACAGGGCGTACGGCAGGGAGGCCGCCGCGGCGGGGGCGTCGGCCCCGGAGGCCGGCGCGCGTACGGCGGGCGCGACACAGAGCAGTCCGAGCAGCATCACCGCGGCCAGGGAACCCACCAGCAGGGTCAGGGCGATGACGTCGGGGACGGGGTGGGCGAGGGCCAGGAGGGCGCCCGCCGTGAGCGGGGTCAGGGCGGCCAGCAGGGCCCGTTCGCGGCCGAGGACGAGCAGGGTGGTGGAGGCGCCGAGGTAGCAGGACTGGCCGGCGGCGAAGACCACGGCCGCCCCGTCCGCGGGTCCGGCGAAGACCGGCGGGACCAGCGCGCCGAGCAGGGCGCCCACCGGGGCCCCGACGAGGAGGCAGCGCCGGGCGGCCGCGCGCTCGCCGAGTCCCAGCCAGGCGTACGCCCGGTGCGCCAGGCCCTGGTTCCAGGTCCAGCCGAACAGCGCGCCGGCCAGCAGCGGAACCGTGCCCGGCGGCAGGCCGAGGGCGCCGGGCGGGCCGGTGAGCAGCGGGGCGCCGAGGACGTACGCGAGGCCGGGCAGGGCGAAGAGGAGCCCGCGCAGGAGGCAGGCGGGCAGGCCGATCCGCCAGGGGTCGTGCGGGGGTGCGTCGGGTTCCGGGTGGTGGCGCGGGACGCGGGCGTAGAGCTCCTCGGCGAGTGCGAAGGAGTTGCGCACGCCGTAGCGTTCGCGGATCTGGTCGTCGGAGAGGCCGTCGGACTCCAGCACCGCGGCTATCTCGTCCGGGTGGACGGCGGCGGCCGCGCAGTCGCCGAGCTGTGCGGCGAGCCGGCCGACCGGGTCGGGGTCGGCCCAGGAGGGGGCCGCCGCGCTGCGCTGGCGGGGGACGAGCGGGTGTGCGGCCGTCTCGCGGCCGTCGGTCGCGCGGTTCACCAGCCCGTCCCGTCCGTGGCCACGGCCCGGTACCACGGGTCGCGCAGTTCCTCGGTCCAGTCGGCGACCGTCTCGACGGTGGGTTCGTAGACGTCCAGGCCCGCGAGTTCCTGGTAGATCGTGCGGAAGTGGTCGACCGAACGGCGGAGCGTGAACCGGTCGATGACCCGCTGACGGGCCGACTCCCCCAGTTTCAGGCGTCGTTCGTCGTCCTTGAGCAGGGTCAGGGCGGCTGCGGCGAGTTTCTCCGGCTCGCGCGGCGGGACGACCAGACCGGTGTCGCCGACGGCCTCGCGCACTCCGCCGACGTCCGTCGACACCGTCGTACGCCCGCAGGACATGGCCTCGATGAGGGAGAACGGGAAGCCCTCGGAGATCGAGGACAGCATCACGAGATGGCCGGCGGCGTAGGCGTGCGAGACGTCGGTGACCCGGCCCTCGAAGGTGAGGCCGTCGGTGACGCCGAGTTCGGCGGCGAGCTTGGCCAGCCCGGTCGCGTACGCCTCGCAGCCGGGGGACACCGGGCCGAACAGCCTCAGCCGGGTGTCGGGGAGCTCGGCGCGGACGGCGGCGTAGGCGTGCAGCAGGGTCTCCAGGTCCTTGATGGGGTCGATACGGCCGCACCAGGCCAGGGTGGGCACGTCGGGCTCGGGTCCGGCGTGCGGGAAGGCGTGCGGGTCGACGCCGTTGTAGACCGTGCGGATCTTCCGCGGGTCGGCACCGCCGCGCTCCTCCCAGCGGCGGTTGTACTGGTTGCAGGGCGTGATGAGGTCCGCCGCGCGGTAGCCGAGGGAGTTCAGGGCGCGGTGGAAGCCGAGCATGAAGGCCTTCACCGGCCAGCGCCGGGGTTCGCGGCGGCTGCCGAGGTAGCGCTCGCGCAGATAGATGCCGTGCTCGGTGAGGAGGAACGGCACGCCGTCGAAGTGGCGGGCGGCGAGGGCGGGCAGGGTGGCGAGGCCGCTGCTGACGGCGTGCGCGACCGAGTCGGCGGGGACCCGGAAACCCAGCGGGCGCAGGGCGTGTTCCAGCAGGTCCACGGCGGTGAGCGCGTCGTGCACGGTGGGGGCGGCGGCCGCGGTGGGCAGGTGCGGCATGGTCCATGTCACCAGCAGGGAGCGCAGCGCGGTCTCGGTGCGCAGGGCCGCGGTCAGCCGGCCCTCGCGGGCGAGTGCGGCCAGGTCGTAGAGGCTCTCACCGAAGTCGCAGGGCGAGGCGGGGTCGAGGATCGAGAGCAGCAGGCGTTCGAGGGCGTCGCCGAAACGGCGCAGGTCCCTGCCGTACGGCGGCCGTCTGCGGCCGGGGCGCGGGCCCCAGGTCGGCACGGAGCTGTGCCGGCGGACGTTGGGCGGCAGCTCCCAGGTCACGGGTTCACGGCCGCTGCCGGAGAGCGAGACGACGTGGAAGTCGACTTCCGGCATGCCCTTGACGAGTTGGTCGCACCAGGTGCTGACGCCTCCGTGGACGAGCGGGTAGGTGCCTTCGGTGAGCATGGTGACGCTTCGGCCTGTGCGCATGGCTGCGCCGCTTCCCTTGGTTGTGGTGCGGATGATGTGGGGAAACTGCGGACCGATGCCGGGTGCGGGTCTGTGGTGGCTGGTCGCGCAGTTCCCCGCGCCCCTGGGGCACGCGCTTCGCGCGCCCCAGGAGTGTCGGTCGTTACGGCAGCTTCAGCGTGACCGCGGTCTGGAGGCCGTTCGGCGTGGTCCAGTCCGAGCGGCGGCCGGCGTACGGGGTGCCGAAGACGGAGCTGCCGAGGAGCTGCTGCTTCTTCGTGCCCTCGGGTGCCGTGACCGGGATCTGGGTGCCGTTCGGCGCGGTGACGGTCACCGTGTTGCCGATGCGGTACGCGGTCACCTTGTTGGCGGCGACGGCGGCCTGCCAGGCGGCGCGGCGCTGGAGTTCGGTGCCGATGGCGCTCTGGCGGAGGTTCTCCACGGGGGTGTTGTCGGCGAACAGGGCCTTGTAGTCGGCGAGGACCTGGTCCATGACCGGGTAGAGCAGGCGGTCCTCGGCCAGGTTGGACTGGTGGGCGTAGTGCGGCCGCGGGTCGTTGCTGATGACGTGGCCCAGGTCGGTGCGGGCCTCCTGCGGGACGATGACGTCGTCGTAGCCGGTGGCCGTGTCCAGCGGCTGGGAGAGGCAGGTGGAGGAGGCGTTGCCCTCACAGACCCCGCTGCCGCCGTCGGCCCTGGAGGTGTAGATCCAGTTGTACTCGTCGGCCATCTCCGCCTTGGTGCCCGTGTTGTAGTACACGTTCATCGGGTAGCGCGGAACGGTCGACGCCTTCCCGACGGGACGCTGTTCGGGCTCGCGCGAGTTGTCGGACGCGATCCACTTGACGCCGTTGTCGGAGAGGGCGCCGGCGAGGTTGGGGTTGTCGTTCGGCTGCTGCGGCAGGGTCTTGAGGCCGGAGTGCTCGCCGGTGACCAGCTCGGTGCGGTCGACCGGCAGGCCCTTGGCCGCCGCCCAGTCGTTGTTGTCGCGGATCTGCGCGGAGATGTCGGCGCGGCTCATGTACTGCGTCGAGCCGTCGGCGTTCTTCGCGCAGCTCCACGGCACGGTGGAGGTGTCCTGCACACAGCCGAGGAACGGGTGGGTGTAGGTGTGGTTGATCCAGCGGTACTCGGCCTTGTCGGCGAGGAGCCGGTCGGCCATGGCGTCGGTGCCGCCGTTCTCGGTCTTCCACTCCTCCCCGGCCCCGGCGTTGTACACCATGTCCATGGTGAAACCGTGTTCGCGCTGCCACTGGGCGGCGTAGGCCGCGTCGGCGGCCGTCATCCGGATCGGGGTCTCGCTGTCGTCCCCGCCGCCGACGCAGTCGATGTCGCCGGGCGTGCAGTTGCGCGCGGCGTCCCAGCGGGCGTCGGGCGCGAACACGTCGTCGACGTGGACGGCGAAGTAGTTGCGGGCCTGGCCCAGATGGACGCCCTGGGTGAGCCACTCGACGATGCCGCGGGCGAGCAGCCGGAACTGCTGCTGGTACTGGTTGTAGGCGAACGTCACGACCAGCTCGCGGCGTCCGTCGTGGGCGTACTCGCCGACCAGGCTGCCGGTGCCGCCGCCACCGGGCAGCGGTGCGTCGACATAGCTGGTGTAGCCGGCCCTGGGCGCCGCCAGGTAGCCGTAACTCTCGCCGATCGTGGGCGAGTTGTCCTCGAAGGTGAAGCCGCCGTCGAGGTAGCCGAACCAGCCGGCCTTGCCGGCCGTGGTCACGGACGCCGCCCGCCCGTCGAGGGAACCGGAGTAGTTCGCGTACTCCAGGCCGACCTCGGGATGCGCCCAGGTGTAGGCGTCGACCTGCGGGATGCCGTACGTCCGCTCGTACGTCTCCAGCGCGGTCTGCTCGGCCGAACCGGCCCCGAACGGCGCCTCGTTGGGCAGTACGACGCCCTGGAACCGCGCCCTCGCGGTGCCGTTCACCGTGTCGGCCAGGAAGGCCGCGGTGATCGTCGGCCGGCTCGCGGAGTTCAGGTCGACGACGGTGTACGGGATGCCGGTGCTCTTCAGCTGGGCGGTGATGGCCTGTACGGGGGTGTCCCCGTTGTCCACGACCAGGACCCTCAGGTCGATCCGCGGCTCCCCTGCCGCGGTGGCGCCGGGTGCCGCCCCCAGACTCAGCGCCGTCAGCCCCGCGGCCGCCATGAAGGCGGCGGCGTTCTTGGCGTTTCTCCACATGTGCGCACGCTGCGCCATGGTGTGTCCTCCCCCAGAGATGGATCTCCGCGCGCGGGCAGCAGGCATGGCTGTGCCGATACGGCGAAGGATCCGTGGAAATCGTGCGAAACAGCGAAGTGATCTCTTCGCCGGAACCCGACGAGTGTGACCCACCTCATGGAGTGCCAGGATCCAGAAATGGCTACGACGCCACGGACAGGTGAACGCTCGCGTGCATGAGCGAATGCGCGGGCACGCGTAGGCTCGTTGCGGGGTTCGTCACGCCGGTTCGCCGCGCCGACGCGACGCGCCCCGGACCCGACCGCGCCTCCGGCCGAGATCAGACACCGTCTAGGGTCTGCTGCCGGGCCCGGTCGACCCACACATTCCGGCCACAGCAACTCCACATCGGAAGCGAGATTTCACCACCGTGACTGCTCTCACTCTCAGCACCGCCGCGGCGCCCGGCCTCCGGGCCGACGCGATCGTGATCGGTGTCGCCAAGGGCGTAAAGGGCCCGATCGTTGCCCCGGGCTCCGAGCCCGTCGACCAGGCCTACGACGGCCGCCTCGCCGGCGTGCTGGAAACCCTCGGCGCCACCGGCGCCGAGGGCGAGGTGACGAAGCTGCCGGCCCCGGCCGGCTTCAAGGCGCCGCTCGTGCTCGCGGTGGGGCTGGGCGCGGAGCCCGAGAAGGACGCCTCCTACGACGCCGAGGCGCTGCGCAGGGCGGCCGGCGTGGCCGCCCGCGCCCTGACCGGCTCCAAGAAGGCCGCCTTCGCCCTGCCCCTGACGGACGCCGCCGACCTCGGCGCGGTCGCCGAGGGCGTGGTGCTGGGCGCCTACTCCTTCGACGCCTACAAGCAGAACGGCGCCGACGCCGGGGCGAAGAACGCCAAGGCGCCGCTCGCCGAGGCCGCCCTGCTCGGCGGGAAGCCGCGCGACGCCGCCCACAAGGCCGCGCTCGCCCGCGCCACCGCCGTCGGCGAGGAGCTCAACCGGGCCCGCGACCTCATCAACATGCCGCCGAACGACCTCGACCCCGAGGCGTTCGCCACCCTGGCGCAGACCGCGGCCAAGGAGCACGGCATCAAGGTCCAGGTGCTCGACGAGAAGGCCCTGGCCAAGGGCGGCTACGGCGGCATCCTGGGCGTCGGCGGCGGCTCCGCCGCGGCTCCGCGCCTGGTCAAGCTGTCGTACACCTCCTCGAAGGCGGACAAGCACCTCGCCTTCGTCGGCAAGGGCATCACCTACGACTCGGGCGGCATCTCGCTGAAGCCGGCCGGTCACAACGAGACGATGAAGTGCGACATGAGCGGGGCGGCGGCGGTCTTCGCCGCCGTGATCGCCGCCGCGCGGCTCGGCCTCGAGGTCAACGTCACCGGCTGGCTCGCGCTGGCCGAGAACATGCCGTCCGGCACCGCCACCCGCCCGGGTGACGTGCTGCGCATGTACAGCGGCAAGACCGTGGAGGTGCTGAACACCGACGCGGAGGGCCGGCTGGTCCTCGCCGACGCGCTGTGGGCGGCGTCCCAGGAGAAGCCGGACGCGATCGTCGACGTGGCGACGCTGACCGGCGCGATGATGCTGGCGCTGGGCAGCCGGACGTTCGGTGTCATGGCCAACGACGACGCGTTCCGCACGGCGGTGTACGAGGCCGCCGAGGAGGTCGGCGAGCCGGCCTGGCCGATGCCGCTGCCGGAGCACCTGCGCAAGGGCATGGACTCCCCCACCGCCGACATCGCGAACATGGGTGAGCGGATGGGCGGCGGGCTGGTGGCCGGACTGTTCCTGCGGGAGTTCGTGGGCGAGGGGATCACCTGGGCGCACCTGGACATCGCCGGGCCCGCGTTCAACGAGGGCGGTCCCTTCGGGTACACGCCGAAGGGCGGCACCGGGACGGCCGTGCGGACGCTGGTGCGCCTCGCCGAACTGACCGCGGCGGGCGAGCTGGGCTGAGCCGGCCCGACAACCCGGCCCGTTCCGTCGCACAGCGACCACAGGGGCGCGGGGGGCTGGTCGCACAGTCCCCCGCGCCCCTTTTGGGCTGCTCATCTGAACGTGGGACGTCTCACACCCCGGCCCCGTGTCTCGTTGGCCTCCGACAAGTGCGAGGATGGGGCTCGGCAGGACAGGGCCCCCACCACAGGGCCGAAGAAAGAGCGGCCGGACACCAGCCGCCGGCGGTCAGCGACGACCGGCGCACGGCGCACATGCATGGAGGACGTGACGTGGCGAACGACGCCAGCACCGTTTTCGACCTAGTGATCCTCGGCGGTGGTAGTGGCGGTTACGCCGCGGCCCTGCGCGGGGCGCAGCTGGGCCTGGACGTCGCCCTGATCGAGAAGGACAAGGTCGGCGGCACCTGCCTGCACCGGGGTTGCATCCCCACCAAGGCCCTGCTGCACGCGGGCGAGATCGCCGACCAGGCGCGCGAGAGCGCGCAGTTCGGCGTCAAGGCCACGTTCGAGGGCATCGACATCGCCGGGGTCCACAAGTACAAGGACGGGGTCATCTCCGGCCTGTACAAGGGGCTCCAGGGGCTGGTCGCCTCCCGCAAGGTGACCTACATCGAGGGTGAGGGCCGGCTGTCCTCCCCCACCTCCGTCGACGTCAACGGACAGCGCATCCAGGGCCGTCACGTCCTGCTGGCGACCGGCTCCGTGCCGAAGTCGCTGCCGGGTCTGGACATCGACGGCAACCGGATCATCTCCTCCGACCACGCCCTCGTCCTGGACCGCGTGCCGCAGTCCGCGATCATCCTGGGCGGCGGCGTCATCGGCGTCGAGTTCGCCTCGGCGTGGAAGTCGTTCGGCGCGGACGTCACCGTCATCGAGGGTCTGAAGCACCTCGTCCCGGTCGAGGACGAGAACAGCTCCAAGCTGCTGGAGCGCGCCTTCCGCAAGCGCGGCATCAAGTTCAACCTGGGCACCTTCTTCTCGAAGGCCGAGTACACCGCCGACGGCGTCAAGGTGACCCTGGCCGACGGCAAGGAGTTCGAGGCCGAGATCCTGCTGGTCGCGGTCGGCCGCGGCCCGGTCTCCGCCGGTCTCGGCTACGAGGAGCAGGGCGTCGCGATGGACCGCGGCTATGTCCTGGTCGACGAGTACATGCGGACGAACGTCCCCACGATCTCCGCCGTAGGCGACCTCGTCCCGACGCTCCAGCTCGCGCATGTCGGCTTCGCCGAGGGCATCCTGGTGGCGGAGCGCCTGGCCGGTCTGAAGACCGTCCCGATCGACTACGACGGTGTCCCGCGGGTGACGTACTGCCACCCCGAGGTCGCCTCCGTGGGCATCACCGAGGCCAAGGCCAAGGAGATCTACGGCGCGGACAAGGTCGTCGCTCTGAAGTACAACCTGGCGGGCAACGGCAAGAGCAAGATCCTGAACACCGCGGGCGAGATCAAGCTCGTCCAGGTCAAGGACGGCGCCGTGGTCGGCGTGCACATGGTCGGCGACCGCATGGGCGAGCAGGTCGGCGAGGCCCAGCTGATCTACAACTGGGAGGCGCTGCCGGCCGAGGTCGCCCAGCTCATCCACGCCCACCCGACGCAGAACGAGGCGCTCGGCGAGGCCCACCTGGCCCTCGCGGGCAAGCCGCTGCACGCGCACGACTGACCCCTCGGTCGACGAAGCGACGACACAGACTTCCGCAACTCGTAAGGAGCAACCGAAACCATGGCGGTTTCCGTAACCCTTCCGGCGCTCGGCGAGAGCGTCACCGAGGGCACCGTCACCCGCTGGCTGAAGGCCGAGGGTGAGCGCGTAGAGGCCGACGAGCCGCTGCTCGAGGTCTCCACCGACAAGGTCGACACCGAGATCCCCGCGCCCGCCGCGGGCATCCTGGCGTCCATCAAGGTCGCCGAGGACGAGACCGTCGAGGTGGGCGCCGAGCTGGCGATCATCGACGACGGCACCGGCGCCCCGGCCGCCGCCCCGGCCCCGGCCGCCGAGCCGGTCGCCGCTCCGGCTCCCGAGCCGGCCCCGGCCGCCCAGCCCTCCACCGAGCAGGCCGCCCCCGCCCCGGCGCCCACGGCCGAGGCCACCGCCGGCGCCGGCTCCGCGCAGGGCACTGACGTGGTCCTGCCCGCGCTCGGCGAGTCCGTCACCGAGGGCACCGTCACCCGCTGGCTGAAGGAGGTCGGCGAGGAGGTCGCGGAGGACGAGCCCCTGCTCGAGGTCTCCACGGACAAGGTCGACACCGAGATCCCGGCGCCGGTCGCCGGTGTCCTGCTGGAGATCGTCGTCGGTGAGGACGAGACCGCCGAGGTCGGCGCCAAGCTCGCCGTCATCGGCGCCCCGGGCGCGGCTCCGGCCGCCGCTCCGGCCCCGGCCGCCCCGGCCCCGGCGCCCGCCGCCGCTGCCCCGGCCGCTCCCGCCGCCCCGGCCCCGGCTGCTCCGGCCGCCCCGGCCGCCCCCGCGCCGGTCCAGCCCGCGGCTCCGGCCCCCGCGCCGGCCGCCCCGGCCCCGGTCGCCCCGGCGCCCGTGGCGCCCGCGCCCGCCGCCGCCCAGCCCGCCGACGAGGGTGCCTACGTCACCCCGCTGGTGCGCAAGCTCGCCGCCGAGAACGGCGTCGACCTGGGCTCCGTCAAGGGCACCGGCGTCGGCGGTCGTATCCGCAAGCAGGACGTCATCGCCGCCGCCGAGGCCGCCAAGGCCGCCGCCGCCCCGGCTCCGGCCGCCGCCGCTCCGGTCGCCGCCAGGAAGGCCCCGGCGCTGGAGGCCTCGCCCCTGCGCGGCCAGACCGTCAAGATGCCCCGCATCCGCAAGGTCATCGGCGACAACATGGTCAAGGCGCTGCACGAGCAGGCGCAGCTGTCCTCGGTCGTCGAGGTGGACGTCACCCGTCTGATGCGCCTGCGCGCCCAGGCCAAGGACTCCTTCGCCGCGCGCGAGGGCGTCAAGCTCTCCCCGATGCCGTTCTTCGTGAAGGCGGCGGCCCAGGCGCTGAAGGCCCACCCGGTCATCAACGCCAAGATCAACGAGGCCGAGGGCACGATCACCTACTTCGACTCCGAGAACGTCGGGATCGCGGTGGACTCGGAGAAGGGCCTGATGACCCCGGTCATCAAGGGCGCCGGCGACCTCAACATCGCGGGTATCGCCAAGGCCACGGCCGACCTGGCCGGCAAGGTCCGCGGCAACAAGATCACCCCGGACGAGCTGTCCGGCGCGACCTTCACCATCTCCAACACCGGTTCGCGCGGCGCGCTCTTCGACACGATCATCGTGCCGCCGGGCCAGGTCGCGATCCTCGGCATCGGTGCCACGGTGAAGCGTCCGGCCGTCATCGAGACGGAGGAGGGCACGGTCATCGGCGTCCGCGACATGACGTACCTGACCCTGTCCTACGACCACCGTCTGGTCGACGGCGCCGACGCGGCCCGTTACCTGACCGCGGTCAAGTCGATCCTGGAGGCGGGCGAGTTCGAGGTCGAGCTCGGCCTCTGAACCACCTGATCACGCGGTACGGCGCCCCGCCCGGGCTCACCCGGGCGGGGCGCCGCTTTGTGGCGTACGGCGACGCCGGCCTCCCCGGGCGCGGGGAACCGCGCGACCGGCCGCACCCGGCCCGTACCCGCCCGACGACACCGCCTGCCACCCTCACAGGGCGCCCCCGGCAACCGTGTGCGCCATGTCTCACCTGCGTAAAAGCGCCGTCGCCCGCCTGACCGGCGGCGTGAACCGGCCGTATTGTCTAAACGTCAACGCCCCCGGGGCCCAAGGGCGGCCCCTGTCTAAGGAGCACTCATGACCGCGCCCGTCGTCCACTCGCTGCGCGAGCAGATCCGCGAGCACATCGTGGAGGGGATCGTCAGCGGGCGCTGGAAGCCGGGCGAGCGGATCGTGGAGCGGCGGATCGCCACCGAGCTGGAGGTCAGCCAGACGCCGGTGCGCGAGGCGCTGCGCGAGCTGGAGAGCCTGCGGCTGATCGAGTCCGCGCCGAACAAGGGCGTCCGGGTGCGCAACCTGACCGCGGCCGACCTGGAGGAGAGCTACCCGGTGCGGGCCGGTCTGGAGGCCATCGCCGCCGAGCTGGCGGCCCAGCGGCTGGCCGTGGACTGCTCGGCGCTGGAGCCGCACGTGGCCGCGCTCTACGAGGCCGACCGCAACGCCGACGGCACCGCCCAGGTCCGCCACACCGTCGGCTTCCACCGCGAGCTGGTCAGGGCCGCCGGCAACTCGGTGCTGCTGCACACCTGGGAGGGGCTGGGCATCGAGGTGTTCACCGCGCTGTCCATCCGCTGGCTGGGCACGGTCCAGCAGTCGTACGCGGAGGAGCACGAGGAGCTGGTGCAGGCGTTCCGCCGCCGGGACCCGAGGATCGCGGAGCTGGTGAAGGCGCACGTCCTCGGCTGCGCGCCGCGCGCCTAGTACCGCGGCACCAGGCACCGCGCCCCGTGCCTCGCGTCCGTTCCAGGGGAGCGTGCCCGCGCTCATGCGTGTCCCCACCTGCGGAAACGCCCGATATGAGCGGCACCGGGTGCCTGTCCGAAAGACACCCCGTGCCGACTTTCTCGTAATCGAGAGGTTTTTCCCTTCAACCCTTTGATCGATCATCGATCAGGGAGTTAGAGTCGCCGACGGGCTCCCACACGGGGCCCTCAGCCCTGTCCTGCCAAAGACCAAGGGCACCCCCGAACCCTTACCGATGAGGGAACCCCCTTCGACTGAGGAAGGCGGCGACATGACCGACCCCAACGCCATCCAGCCCAGCGAGCTCGACCAGCTCCCCGACCGGGACCCGGAGGAGACCGCCGAGTGGCAGGCCTCGCTGGACGCGGTCGCCAAGGCGGCCGGCCCGCACCGTGCCGCGTACCTGATGCGCCGCACGCTGGAGAGGGCGGAGGGCAACGGCATCGCGCTGCCGAAGCTCCTCGAGACCGACTACGTCAACACCATCCCCACCGCCGCCGAGCCCTCCGCGCCCGGTGACGAGGAGATGGAGCGGAAGATCACCGCGTGGAACCGCTGGAACGCGGCCGCCATGGTGACCCGCGGCTCGAAGTACGGCGTCGGCGGCCACATCGCCACCTTCGCCTCCGCGGCCTGGCTCTACGAGACCGGCTTCAACCACTTCTTCCGCGGCAAGGAGGCCGACGGGTCCGGCGACCAGCTCTACATCCAGGGCCACGCCTCCCCCGGCATCTACGCCCGCGCCTTCCTCGACGGCCGGCTCACCGAGTCCCACCTGGACAACTTCCGCCGCGAGGCCGGCGGCAACGGCCTGCCGTCCTACCCGCACCCGCGCCGGCTGCCCTGGCTGTGGGAGTTCCCGACCGTCTCGATGGGCCTCGGCCCGCTGTCGGCGATCTACCAGGCCCGGTTCAACCGGTACCTGACCAACCGCGGCATCAAGGACGTCTCCGCGTCCCACGTCTGGGCCTTCCTCGGCGACGGCGAGATGGACGAGCCGGAGTCGACCGCCGCACTCGCCCTCGCCTCCCGCGAGGGTCTGGACAACCTGACCTTCGTCATCAACTGCAACCTGCAGCGCCTCGACGGTCCGGTCCGCGCCAACTTCAAGATCGTGCAGGAGCTGGAGGCCCAGTTCCGCGGCGCCGGCTGGAACGTCGTCAAGACCCTGTGGGGCACGGCCTGGGACGAGCTGTTCCAGCTCGACACCACGGGTGCGCTCGTCCGCCGGCTGCGCGAGGTGCCGGACGCCCAGGTCCAGACGTACCAGACCCGCGACGCCGCCTACATCCGCCAGGACTTCTTCGGCAAGGACCCGGCGCTCGTCGAGATGGCCAGGCTGCTGTCCGACGACAAGATCCTCGAGTGCTTCCACCTCTCGCGCGGTGGCCACGAGGCGCGCAAGGTCTACGCCGCCTACCGGGCCGCCGTCGAGTTCAAGGGCGCGCCGACCGTGATCCTGGCGCAGACGGTCAAGGGCCACACCCTCGGCGAGGGCTTCGCGTCGAAGAACGCCAACCACCAGATGAAGAAGCTGACGGTGGACGAGTTCAAGGCGATGCGCGACCTGCTCGAACTGCCCATCAAGGACAGCGACTTCACCGACGGCGTGGTGCCCTACGGCCACCCGGGCGCCGACTCCCCCGAGGTCCGCTACCTCCAGGAGCGCCGCGCGGCCCTCGGCGGCCCCGCCCCGGCCCGCCGGGTGCACCCGCTGGCCCCGCTGCCCGCCCCGGCCGAGAAGGCGTTCGCCTCCTTCGACAAGGGCTCCGGCTCCCAGAACGTGGCCACCACCATGGCCTTCGTCCGCCTGATCAAGGACCTGGTCAGGGACAAGGAGACCGGGAAGCGCTGGGTGCCGATCGTCCCGGACGAGGCGCGCACCTTCGGCATGGAGTCGCTGTTCCCCTCGCTCGGCATCTACTCCCCCAAGGGGCAGACGTACGAGCCGGTCGACCGCGACCAGCTGATGTACTACAAGGAGGCCGAGAACGGCCAGATCCTCAACGAGGGGATCACCGAGGCCGGTTCGATGGCCGACTTCATCGCCGCGTCCACCGCGTACTCCACGCACGGCGAAGCGATGATCCCGTTCTACATCTTCTACTCGATGTTCGGCTGGCAGCGCACCGCCGACCAGATGTGGCAGCTCGGCGACCAGCTCGGCCGCGGCTTCCTCGTCGGCGCCACCGCGGGCCGTACGACGCTGACGGGCGAGGGTCTCCAGCACGCCGACGGCCACTCCCCGGTCATCGCCGCGACCAACCCCGCCGCGCTGACGTACGACCCGGCGTTCGCGTACGAGATCGCCGTGATCGTCAAGGACGGACTGCGCCGGATGTACGGCGAGGCCGCCCCGGGCGAGGACCCGAACGTCTTCTACTACCTGACGGTCTACAACGAGCCGCTGCCGCAGCCCGCGAAGCCGGCCGGCCCCGGTGTCGACGAGGGTGTCCTCAAGGGTCTGTACCGCTTCAACACGGCGGAGTCGGCGGGCCTGTCCCCGGTGGCGAACGCCCCGCGCATCCAGCTGCTCGGCTCCGGCACGGCGATCCACTGGGCTCTGCAGGCGCAGAAGCTGCTCGCCGAGGAGTGGGGCGTGGCCGCCGACGTGTGGTCCGCGACCTCCTGGTCCGAGCTGCGCCGGGACGCCCTGGAGGCCGACGCGGCGCTGCTGCGCGGCGAGGAGCGCATCCCCTACCTCCGCCGGGCGCTGCAGGGTGCCGAGGGCCCGGTGCTCGCGGTCTCCGACTACATGCGCCAGGTCCCGGACCAGATCGCGCAGTGGGTGGAGCAGGACTGGTCCTCGCTGGGCGCGGACGGCTTCGGCCTCTCCGACACCCGTGAGGGCGCCCGCCGCCACTTCGGCGTGGACGCCCAGTCGGTGGTCGTCGCGGCCCTGGCCCAGCTCGCCCGGCGCGGCGAGGTCAAGGCCACCGCGGTGAAGGAGGCGCGCGAGCGCTACGGCCTGTAGCAGCCGGCGGCCGTCGTAGGTCACGGTTTAGGGAAGGGGTGTGCGGCGACCGCCGTACGCCCCTTCCCGGTGCGCGGGCCCCGGCATCATGACCGTATGCGCGCTGCCCGCCTCATCAAGATGGTGCTGCTCCTGCAATCCCGCCCCGCCATGACCGGCGCCGAGCTGGCGCGGGAGCTCGAGGTGTCCGAGCGGACCGTCACCCGGGACGCGCAGGCGCTGTCGGAGGCGGGCGTCCCGGTGTACGCGGAGCGGGGGCGGGCCGGCGGCTACCGGCTGGTCGGCGGGTACCGGACGGGGCTGACCGGGCTGGCCCGCAGTGAGGCGGAGGCGCTGTTCCTGAGCGGGGTGCCGGGGGCGCTGCGGGAGATGGGGCTGGAGGACGCGGCGTCGGCGGCCCGGCTGAAGGTGTCCGCGGCGCTGCTGCCCTCGTTGCGGGACGCCCCGAAGGCGGCGGCGCAGCGGTTCCATCTGGACGCGCCCGCGTGGTTCCGGGAGCCGGAGACCCCCGGGGCGCTGGCGGTGCTCGCGGAGGCGGTGTGGGACGACCGGTGTGTGCGGGCGCGCTACCGGCGCGGGGAGGGCGAGGTCGAGCGGGAGCTGGAGCCGTACGGGCTCGTCCTGAAGGCGGGGGTCTGGTACCTGTGCGCGCGGGTGTGCGGGAGCTTCCGGACGTACCGGATCGACCGGTTCGTCGGGGTGGAGGAGCTGAAGGATCGTTTCGTCCGGGACGAGGACTTCGATCTGCCGGGGTTCTGGGGCGAGCAGGCGGAGCGGTTCGCGCGCTCGATCCTGCGCGCCGAGGTCGTCGTACGGCTGTCGGAGGCCGGGCTGCGCGCGCTGCCGCACGCCGTGGATCCGGTGGCCGCCCGGGACGCGCTGGCGGCGGCCGGGGAACCCGACGCCCGGGGCTGGGTGACGCTGACCCTGCGGGTGGAGTCGGAAGACGTGGCGCACAGCCAGCTCACCGGGCTCGGCGCCGAGGCCGAGGTGGTCTCCCCCGAGTCCCTGCGGCGGCGGTTCGCCGAGGAGGCGGGTCGACTGGCGGAGTTGTACCGGCGGGCGTGACAATCCCCGGCACTCCGGGTGCGCCGCACCCCCGCAGGCACGATGCTTGGACCCGTGATGGACGAGTTGGAGTTCTGGGAGCTGGTGGACACCTCCCGTACGGCCGCGGACGGCGACCCCGAGGAGCAGGCCGACCTGCTCGTGGAGCGGCTGATCCGGCTGGACCCGGAGTCCGTGCTCGACTTCGCCCGGCACTTCGAGTCCCGCTACAACCGCGCCTACACCTGGGACCTGTGGGGCGCCGCGTGGGTGCTGCTCGACGGCGCGAGCGACGACGCCTTCGACTTCTTCCGGTGCTGGCTGATCGGGCAGGGCCGGGAGACCTTCGAGGGCGCGGTGCACGATCCGGACGCGCTGGCGGAGCTGCTGGAGGAGTTCGACGAGGAGATCGACGGGGACGGGGAGGAGCTCGGGTACGCGGCCGACGAGGCCTACGAGCAGCTCACCGGGACCGTCGCCCCGGACCTCGGCCTCGAGCCCGCGCCGTCCGAACCCGAGGGCACGCCCGTCGACTTCGAGAACGAGGGGGCGCTCGCCGAGCGCTTTCCCCGGCTGTGGGCCCGCTTCAAGGAGTGAGTGCCGGCGGGGTTCAGAGGGCGCTCCTGCGGCGGGTGCTGTCCGTCGGCAGGTACGCCTGCGTCGGGTCGTCGGCGCGCACCGCGTGGTGCAGCGGGGCCTTGTTGGCCTGTTCGAGGGCGGACGCGGTGACGGCCGCCGGGCCGAGGACCACCGCGGTGACGGCGCACAGGACCGCCCATGGGCCGCGGGCCGTCCGGGGCCGGCCGGTGGTGGGCCGGCCGGTGGTGGGCCGGCCGGTGGTGGTGCGCTCGCTCGTGTGACTGCTGTTCATCGTCCCCGCCTCCGGTCGTTCTCCGTGGTGTCGTCCATGACGTTAAGGGGCGGGAATGGGAGGACTCTGAAGGCTGCCTGAGGTGTTCCTGTGAGTGTCTCCGAGGGTGCGGTGACGGGCCCCCGGCCCTGGAGCCGGGCGGCCGTGGCGCGGATCTCGGGAAGGCGGGCGCTGAGGGCGGCGCCGGGACAGCTCGTCATGTAGCCGTCGTCGTGGCCGGCCAGCGCGGGCAGGGTCGCGGTGGTGCCGGCGGCGTACCGGCTGAGGCTGTTGCTGGAGGTGAGGCGGGCCATGGCGCGCGGGTCGACGTCGGCGAGGCCGAGCTTCCAGGCGGTCAGCGCGGCGATCGCGTCGACCATGGGCTGCGGGACGGGCACCCCTGCGGTGAACGTGCCGAGGGCGGCGATCCCCGCGGTGCGGTGGTTGAAGCCCTGGGTGTGGGCGCCGGTGACGGGGCGGTCGACCCCGCCCGCGCGGCCCTCGTAGATGGTGCCGCAGCGGTCGACGAGGAAGTTGTAGCCGATGTCGTCCCAGTCGCGGGCGCCGGTCTGGCCCGTGTACAGGTAGCGGATGATGCGGGGCGCGTCGGCGCAGTCGTAGCCGTTGGGCGAGTCGGTGTGGTGGACGAAGACGGCGACGACCTTGTCGTCGTAGCGCGGCGGCGGCTGCCGGCGCAGGGTGCGGGCGTCCAGCCACACGGTGCGGGGCACGATCGGCGGCCGGACCGCGGTGTGCGGGCGCGCCGCCGGGCTGCGGGCCGGGGTGGGCAGCCCGGCGCGGGCAGCCGGCCGGGCCGTGACGAGGTGGTCGGCGCCGCCCGTGCACAGCACCAGGGCGGTGACGGCGGCGAACCCCGGCAGACAGCCCAGCAGCGCGAGGAGCGACCCCGGTATCCGCGCCGGGCGCCGTCCTCGTCGCGTTCCCCGGCTCCCGCGCGGGGCCGGTCGAAGGGCGCACATGGACCCACTGTCGGCCGGTTCCGTCCCGCCCGCGATGTGTGCTGTGCCACCTGGTGGAACCATCGTCCCCGTCCACGGCGTTCTCCGGGGTGCACGCACGCGGGGCCGATCGTGTTCAGCCATGCGCGCGTGCGGCTGATCACTGGGCCCGTCCCCCGCGTACTGAAGGGTCCTAGAGAAAGGCGGCCCCGTGGACCTGCTCGACATCCTGCTGGCGTTGGTGATCCTCGCCTACGCCGGCTCCGGCTACCGGCGCGGCCTGGTGGCGGGCTGTGTCTCGCTCGCCGGGTTCGTGGGCGGCGCGGTGGTCGGTGTGTGGGTGCTGCCCTGGGTGATGGGGCTGGTGACGCCGGGGACCACGGCGGCGACGGTGGCGGCGGTGTTCACGGTCCTGGTGCCGGCGGCGTTCGGGCACGAGCTGGCGGGGCGGCTGGCGCTGCGGCTGCGGCGCGAGCTGGACCGGGGGCCGCTGCGGGTGGCGGACGGGATCGGCGGGGCCGTGGCGAACGCGGTGGCGGTGCTGATCGTGGCCTGGGTGGCGGCGAGCGTGCTGGGCGCCTCGCCCTCCTCACCGGTGGTGACGTCGGCGATCCGGGACTCCAAGCTGCTGGGCGCGGTGCAGGACGCCATGCCGGACACCACCCCGGCGTGGTTCTCCAACGCCACCTCCGCGCTCACCCAGGCGGGCTTCCCGCAGGTCTTCAACCCCTTCGAGAACGAGTCGACGGCCGAGGTGGCCAAGCCCAGCGGCGACAGCGTGACGGCGAGGGCGACCGACGCGGCGAAGCTGAGCACGGTGAAGATCGAGGGGTCCTCGGGCGACCAGGGCCGTGAGGGCAGCGGGTTCGTGTACGCGCCCGAGCATGTGATGACCAACGCGCACGTGGTGGCCGGTATCGACCACCCGAGCGTGCGGGTGGGCGGGGTGGGGTCCTCGTACGACGCGACGGTGGTGCTCTTCGACCCGGACAAGGACGTGGCCGTGCTGTACGTGCCGCAGCTGCGCGCCCCCGTGCTGCGTTTCGACGACTCCGCGGAGCGCGGCGACGAGGCGGTCGTGGCGGGTTATCCGCAGGACGGCGACCTCAACCTCCAGGCGGCGACGGTCGCGCACCGGGTGAAGGCGACCGGCCGGAACATCTACAACGACTCGACCGTGACCCGTGAGATCTACTCGATCCGCTCGACGGTCCGCCCCGGCAACTCCGGCGGCCCGCTGCTGACCACGGACGGCGAGGTGTACGGGGTGGTCTTCGCGCGGTCCACGTCCGACAAGGAGACGGGGTACGTGCTGACGGCGGCGGAGGTCTCCGCCGACGCGGCGAAGGCGGCGAAGGCCACGGCCGCGGTGGACACGGGTGAGCTGACGAGCTGACGGCCCCTCCCCTCGGAACGTCACACCCGGCGGCCCATCAGGACGTCGTCCACGTACTCGCCCGCCAGGAACATCTCCTCCGGCAGGACGCCCTCGACCTCGAAGCCCTCGGAGGCGTAGAGCTTTCGGGCCGGGGTGTTGTGGCCGAGGACGCGCAGGGTGATGCGGCGGGCGCCGACGCGGCGGGTCTCCTCGACGGCCGCGCGGACCAGGGCCCGGCCGACGCCCCGGCCGCGGGCCTCGTCGGCCACGGCGAGGCCCTGTATCTGCCGTACGTGCGCGGTGGCGGCCAGCGAGGTGGGCGGCACCAGGCGGATGTAGCCGAGGACGTCGCCGCCGAGTTCGGCGACGAGGTGGTCCTCGGGCAGGTGGCGCTCGTCGAAGAAGGCGGCGTCGGGCGCGCGCCGCGGCGAGACGGAGTGCAGATGCGACCAGGTGGCGTGGTCGAGCCGGGCGAGCGCGGGGCCGTCGGCGGGGCGGGCGGGCCGGATGCGGAGGGCGGGAGTGTCGGACATGGCGTCACCCTAGGCCGCGCGGGGCGGGGACCGACGGGGGTTTTACGCAGCCGCCCGGCAGGATGAGTCCATGCAGAAGGAACGTGTGCGAATCGCGGTGGCCGGCGCGTCCGGTCTCATCGGCAGCGCCCTGGTGCGGTCCCTGACGGCCGACGGGCACGAGGTGGTCCGGCTGGTGCGGCACGCGCCCCGGGGCGCGGACGAGGTGCGCTGGGACCCCGAGCGGGGGCAGGTGGACGCGGCGGGGCTCACCGGGTGCGCGGCCGTGGTCAACCTGGCGGGAGCCGGGGTCGGGGACCGGCGGTGGACGGAGGACTACAAGCGGCGCATCCACGACAGCCGGGTGCACGCCACGGCGGGTCTCGCGCGGGCGATCGCCTCGCTCGACGAGCCGCCGCGGGTGTTCGTCAACGGCAGCGCGACGGGCATCTACGGCGAGACGGGCGAGCGGGTCGTCGACGAGGACTCCCCCGCCGGCACGGGCTTCCTGCCGGAGCTGTGCGTGGAGTGGGAGGCCGCGGCGGCGCCCGCCGGGCGGGCGGGGGTACGGACCGTGTTCCCCCGGACCGGGCTGGTCGTGGCGCGCGGCGGCGGGGCCTGGGCGAAGCTGTTCCCGCTGTTCCGGGCGGGCCTCGGCGGGCGGATGGGCGACGGCCGGCAGTACTGGTCGTTCATCGCGCTGCACGACGAGGTCGCGGCGATCCGGTACCTGCTGGACCGTGACGACCTGTCGGGGCCGTTCAACCTGACCGCTCCCGAGCCGCTGACGAACCGTGAGATCACCGAGGCGATGGGGCGGGTGCTGCGGCGGCCGACGCTGTTCCCGGTGCCGGCGCCGGTGCTGCGCACGGTGCTCGGCGAGATGGCCGGGGACGTCCTGGGCAGCGCACGGGTGGTGCCGAAGCGGCTGCTGGAGTCCGGGTTCACCTTCGCGTTCCCGGGGATCGAGGACGCCGTGCGGGCGGCGTGAGAGGGCGCGTACGGCGGTGTGCGACCGGACGTGCCCACCCGCGGCGACCGTATGCGACCGTCGTGCGACCGTGCCCTGTCGATGCGCGACTGCCCCTGACCGTTCCGGGCCCTAACCTCGATCCGAACTCGGGCATCCCGGAAGCCAGTTGGGGGCATGACGTCTCCACCGGCCGCGCAAACCTCGAGGAGGGGCACGTGCTTGAGCCCGCGTACCAGGCAGACGTCGTCGTCGTGGGAGCCGGAGTCGCCGGACTCTCCGCCGCACATCGGCTGACCAGCGCAGGAGTTACGACCGCAGTCCTGGAGGCCGCCCACTGCGTCGGCGGCCGCATGTCGACCGAGAAGGTCGACGGCTTCCGGCTCGACCGCATCGGGCAGCTGCTGTCCACGGCCTACCCCGAACTGGGCCTGACCCCGGGGCTCGACGCGCTCGTCCTGCGTCCCTTCACCCCCGGAGTCCTGCTGCACAGCGACGGGCGCCACCACCGGGCCGGCGCGCAGGCGGGCGCGGGGAGCGCGAGGGGCGCACTCCACGCCGTACGCGCCCTGGCGAACGCCCCTCGGCCGGGTGCGCTGCCCCGGCCGCGCGCGGCCGCCGCCCGGACCGGGGCGCCGCCCGGCGGACGGGCGGTGCCCCTGCCCGGCTCCCGCCCGGGCGGGCCGTGGCAGTCCGTCCCGCCGCCCCGGGTGCGGCCGGGCGCCCCGCTGGGCACGGCCGTGGACCAGGCCCGGCTCGGCGCCGCCCTCACCCGGCTCGCGGCCACCCCCGCCGAACGGCTGCTGCGCCGCCCGGAGGCGGCGGCGGCCGAGGCCCTCGCCGCGCGCGGGCTGCCCGCCCGCACGATCGACGGGTTCCTGCGCCCGCTGCTCGCCGCGCTGCTGTGCGACCCGGACCTCACCACCTCCAGCCGGTGCGCGGACCTCGCGCTGCGCGCCTTCGCGGCGGGCCGGCTCTGTGTGCCGGAGGGCGGCGCCGAGGTGCTGCCGGAGCTGCTCGCCCGGACGCTGCCGCCGGGCGTGGTGCACACCGGGGTGCACGTCACCTCGGTCTCCACGACCTCGGTGGCCACGGCCGAGCACGGCGAGTTCCGCTGCCGCGCGGTCCTGGTGGCCACCGACGCGCGCGCCGCGGCCGAGCTGCTGCCCGGTCTGCGGGTGCCGGTCTTCCACCCCGTGACGGTGGTCCACCACACCACGGACGAGCCCCCGGCGACCGGCGGGTCCCTGCTGCTGGACGCCGACCGCGGCGGGCCGGTCGCGCACACCACCGTGACCAGCGCGGTCGATCCCTCGCGGGCTCCCGAGGGCCGCGCCCTGATCTCCTCCACCGTCCTCGGCACCCCGCCCGACGGCGTCGACACCGCCGTACGGATGCATCTCGCGCGGCTGTACGGCACCTCGACAGCGCGGTGGGAGACGCTCGCCGTCCACCACACGGCCGAAGCCGTGCCCGCGATGCGCCCGCCGCACGATCTGCGGCGTGCGGTACGGCTCCTCGCGGGGCTGTACGTGTGCGGGGACCACCGGGACACCAGTACCGTCCAGGGGGCGCTGCACTCCGCCCACCGGGCGGCTGCGGCGATCCTGTCCGATCTGGGGGCGGGGGGATCCATGCATCGGGCCGATCCGGTGCGGGGCGCCGCCGCCGAGGCCGCGTGACCCGGTTCTTCGACACGGTGCGTCAGCCCAGCGCCGACACCTTGTCCCGGTAGGTCCTCGCCGGGGCCGCGTCCCGGTACGGCTCCAGTCGGCGTTCGAAGTCCCTGATGTACTCCAGCGCGCGCACCGAGCGCATCTCGGCCGCCTGGACGGCCGCCTCGGCGGCCAGGTGGCAGGCCTGGTCGAGTTCGCCGAGGGCCAGGCGGGCGGTGGCGAGGACGACGCGGCAGAACAGGCGGCTGCGGGCGTAGGCGGCGGGGCGCAGCTGGAGGGAGCGTTCGGCGTGCTGGGCGGCGGCCCGGAACTGCTGGAGGTCGCGGTGGCAGTGCCCGAACTCGTCGGCCAGCCGGCCCTCGTCGAAGCAGCGCGCCCAGTGCGGCACCTCGTCGCCCGGGCGGGCCGCCTCCAGGGCCCGCTCGGCCCGCACCAGCGCGGCGGTGCCGGCCCGCACCTCGCCGAGCACCCCGTGCCCGCGCGCCTCGGCCGCGTGCAGCAGGGCCTGGACGACCGGTGGGGCGCAGCCGCCGATGCCCTGCTGGGCGACCCGGGCGAGCTGGACGGCCTCGCGGCCGTGCCCGAGGTAGACGGCCTGGCGGCTCATGGTGACCAGGACGTACGAGCCGTAGGCGCGGTCCCCGGCCGCCTGGGCCAGCCGCAGGGACTGCACGAAGTAGCGCTGGGCGAGGCCGTGCGCGGCGATGTCGAAGGAGGTCCAGCCGGCCAGCCGGGTGAGCTCGGCGGCGGCGCCGAAGAGCCGGCGGCCGGTCTGCTCGCCGTAGGTGCCGCGCAGCATCGGCTCGCACTCGTGCTCCAGGTAGCGCACGAGGGCCTGGCGGGCGTGGCCGCCGCCGTACATGTCGTCGAGGGTGCGGAACAGCTCCCCGACCGAGCGCAGCGCGGCGATGTCGCCGCCGGTGACCCGCTGGCCGGGGCCGCGTTCGGCGCCCTGGCCGCGCTGGCGCGGGACGGCGATCTGCGGGACGGCGGGCAGCAGCGACCCGCCGGGTTTCGCGGCCGTCGCGCGGGGGACCGCCGGACGGCTCTGGAGCGGCACCCGGGGAGCCGTCTCGGCACCGCGGGCCACCTTCTCGTCGGACCGGCCGATCAGCCAGTCGCGGCTGGGGACGACGAGTCCGGCCGGGGTGAAGGCGATCTTGCGGAGTTCGGCGTGGCTGCCGGAGTCCTTGCGCCACAGGCCGCCGACGATGTCGATGGCCTCCTCGGGGGTGCCGGCGAACTCCAGCCCCGCGTACACCGGGGCGCACGCGTCCAGGCCGAGGTCCTGGGCGGTGAGGCGGCGGCCGAGGCGGCGGGTGAACACCTCGGCGATCAGGGCCGGGGTCGTGCCCCGGGGCTGCTGGCCGCGCAGCCACCGGGTGACGGAGGTCTTGTCGTATCTGAGGTCCAGTCCGTGTTCGAGGCCCAGCTGATCGACGCGACGGGCCAGACCCGCGTTGGAGAACCCGGCTTCTGCGATGAGCGCGGCGAGCTGGCGGTTGGGAGTGCGCTGCGCGGGTCGTTCCGTCATCTGCGGTGCGGTCTCCTGCCTCCCGGGCCTCTGACATGCCCGGATGAAGTGCCCTGAGGGCTGTGATCAGGTGTGATGCCTCTTGAACGGCGCGAATGTAGCGGAGCGTAAGCAGCTGGTCGCACATCTCGACCCTCATTCATCCGATCGTGTGAGGATTGGCCGTGCGGCTGACGCGGCGGGCGCGGACGTACAGTGGCGTGGGCGCGTTTCGTGCCTTACGACCTTCCAGGGAGGCGCTTGCCGTGAGTGAGTTGCGGTTCGTCCGTATGGGTTTCGGGGCCGAGGCCGTGGAGTACCAGGAGGCCTGGGACGAGCAGCGCCGGGTGCACGCGGCCCGGTTCGCCGGCGAGATCCCCGACACCGTGCTGCTCCTCGAACACCCGCCGGTCTACACGGCCGGCCGGCGCACCGCCGACAACGAGCGCCCCCTCGACGGCACCCCGGTCGTCGACGTGGACCGCGGCGGCAAGATCACCTGGCACGGCCCCGGCCAGCTGGTCGGCTACCCCATCCAGCAGCTCCCCCGCCCGGTGGACGTGGTGGCGCACCTGCGCCGGCTGGAGGAGGCGATGATCCGCGTCTGCGCGGAGTTCGGCGTCGCGACCAGCCGGGTCGAGGGCCGGGCGGGCGTCTGGGTGCTGGGCGATCCGATGGAGAAGCGTCCCGCCGTGGGCGGACTCTCGCTCGACTTCGACCCCCGGCTGACCGACGACGAGTTCGACCCCCGGCTCAACGGCCCGGAGTACGCCCCCTCCAACGCCGGCCAGCGCCGCGAGGACCGCAAGATCTGCGCCATGGGCGTCCGGGTCGCCAAGGGCGTGACCATGCACGGCTTCGCCCTCAACGTGAATCCGGACACATCCAGCTTCGACAAGATCATCCCCTGTGGCATCCGCGACGCCGGTGTCACCTCCCTGGCGCACGAACTGGGCCGGGAACTCACCATCGAGGAGGTCCTGCCGGTCGCCGAGCGCCATCTGAGGGACGTCCTGGGGAACGCGGACCTCAAGCCGCGGACCGTCGAGCCGGCGACGGCCTGACGCAGGGAAGGGCCTTGGGTCCGTCGGGGTCGGCCTGGCGGCAGGGCTCGGTAAACACGGGCGTACCCTGGTGTGCGCCGAGGAATCGAAGTCACAGGGAGCCGGTCGTGTCCGCAGTCACCCCCGACGGACGCAAGATGCTGCGCCTCGAGGTCCGCAACAGCCAGACCCCCATCGAGCGCAAGCCCGAGTGGATCAAGACCCGGGCGAAAATGGGCCCCGAGTACACCGCCATGCAGAAGCTCGTGAAGAGCGAGGGCCTGCACACCGTGTGCCAGGAGGCCGGCTGCCCCAACATCTACGAGTGCTGGGAGGACCGCGAGGCGACCTTCCTCATCGGCGGCGACCAGTGCACCCGGCGCTGCGACTTCTGCCAGATCGACACCGGCAAGCCCGAGGCGCTGGACCGTGACGAACCCCGCCGGGTCGGCGAGTCCGTGGTCACCATGGACCTGAACTACGCCACCATCACCGGCGTCGCCCGCGACGACCTGGAGGACGGCGGCGCCTGGCTGTACGCCGAGACGGTCCGTCAGATCCACGAGCAGACGGCGGCCCGGGAGGCCGGCCGCACCAAGGTCGAGCTGCTCGCCCCCGACTTCAACGCCGTGCCGGAGCTGCTGGCGGAGGTCTTCGCCTCGCGCCCCGAGGTCTTCGCGCACAACGTCGAGACCGTCCCGCGGATCTTCAAGCGGATCCGCCCCGGCTTCCGCTACGAGCGCTCCCTGAAGGTGATCACCGAGGCCCGCGACCACGGCCTGGTCACCAAGTCCAATCTGATCCTCGGCATGGGCGAGACCCGTGAGGAGGTCAGCGAGGCGCTGAAGCAGCTGCACGACGCCGGCTGCGAGCTGATCACCATCACCCAGTACCTGCGCCCGTCCGTGCGCCACCACCCCGTGGAGCGCTGGGTCAAGCCGCAGGAGTTCGTGGAGCTGAAGGAGGAGGCCGAGCAGCTCGGTTTCTCCGGGGTGATGTCGGGTCCGCTGGTGCGCTCCTCGTACCGCGCGGGCCGGCTGTACCAGATGGCCGTGGAGAAGCGGGGCGCCTACATCGCCTCGCAGGCCGTGTGACCTGGGCGACAGCCGCCACCCGCCTTGCGCCGTCCGGGCGTCGGGCAAGCGTGTGAACTCGCGCACAAGGTGCTACTGGCCGGTAACGGCCGAAACGACGCGGTCCCGACCGTCCTCGCAGATGAGGGCCCCGGTCGGGACCGCGTCGGCGTTCCCCGACCGCACAGGACCCCTCATCAAGGCTTCATGGGCGTTTGACCGGTCGGTCACGCCCTGGTAACACCGAACAGTGACGCTGGTGTCACACCTCGTAGAGACCCACCCCAACCTGCCCGAGGGGGACCTTCCCATGCAGGCCGCGCCCGTTCGCGCCACCGCGATCCCGTCGTTCACCACCGCCCTGCGCGCCGTCGAGTCGCTGCTCCTGAGCAGCGGACAGCGCACCGCCCGCCGCAACGCGTGGACCTCCGTGCTGGAGGACCGCCGTCGCGCCAAGGACCGGGTCGAGGCGCAGCGCGTCCTCGAAGCGGTCACCTCCGCCCGCACCTCCTGACCCACCGCTCCACCCACTCCCCACCCCACACCCCTCCACACCCCTCCCCGCGCCTCCCCCTCCGCTTCCCCGCCGCCCGCCTCCCGGACACTGCCGTCGTCGGTACTTCCGGGGCCACGTAGACTTCCTGGCATGGCGAGAAGTGACAGCGCGGCGGACGCCGCGAACCCCGGGCGACTGAAGCAGATCGCCCTGACGTACAAGATGACCCGCAAGGCCGACAAGACGATCGGTCTGGTGCTCGCGGGCGTCTTCATCCTCATCCTCGGTGTCTTTCTCGCGATCGGTTTCCTGATCGGCCACCCGGTCTACCTGGGCATCCTCGGCTTCCTGCTCGCCTTCCTCGGGACGGCGATCGTGTTCGGCCGACGGGCCGAGCGGGCCGCGTTCGGCCAGATGGAGGGCCAGCCGGGCGCCGCGGCGGCCGTGCTCGACAATGTCGGCCGCGGCTGGACGACGACCCCCGCGGTGGCCATGAACCGCAGCCAGGACGTGGTGCACCGGGCCGTCGGCAAGGCCGGCATCGTCCTGGTCGCCGAGGGCAACCCGAACCGGGTGAAGAGCCTGCTGGCCGCCGAGAAGAAGAAGATGAACCGCATCGTCGCGGACGTCCCGGTGCACGACGTGATCGTCGGCACGGGCGAGGGCCAGACCGAGCTGAAGAAGCTGCGGACCACCCTGCTGAAGTACCCGCGCGTCCTCACCGGCCCGCAGGTCACCGCGACGAACGACCGGCTGCGCGCCATGGGCGACCTGATGAGCAACATGCCGCTCCCCAAGGGCCCCATGCCCAAGGGCGTGCGCCTGCCGAAGGGCGGCAAGGCCCGCTGAGCCGTCCCGGCTCGTCCGGCTCGTCCTTCCTGCTTCCCGTACGACGAGGGGGCGCCCGGTGATCACCGGGCGCCCCCTCGTCGTACGGCCCCGAGGCCGTCGTACGTCCGAAGTCCTAGATCCGGACCTCGACCGTGCGGGCCAGCCGGTCGTGCAGGCCCCGGCCGTCGCGGTCCCAGATCAGGGCCGGGAGTGCGAGGCAGAGCAGCAGCGTGCGGATCGCCGAGCGCAGCGGCTTGACCGTGCCGGTGTCCAGCGACACCACCCGCAGACCGAAGATCCGCTTGCCCGGGGTGAAGCCGAGCGTACCCACCGTCAGCAGGCTCACCAGCAGGAAGACCAGCAGGGTCCAGTTGCTGGTGGAGGGGGTGTAGCCGTCGGTGATCAAGCTGTATGCGATCAGCAGGCACAGGCCCCAGTCCACGGCGAGGGCGCCGAGACGCCGGCCGGGGCGGGCGATCGAGCCCGGTCCCTCCTCCGGGAGGCCCAGTTGTTCGCCCCTGTATCCGAAGTCGACACCGGCTTCCTCCGCCGCCGCGCGGGGGCCCGAGAGCCACGATCCGATTGCTTCCCTCTTGTCCACGCGTCCACGGTACTGCCCCCGTTTCGCGATGCGGACAGGTGGGTGATTCGGACCGAGTCCGGTTAACTTGTGCGAAACAAATGGGTCACGCCCGAGAAATCACGCGTCCCTAGGGTCGAGGACAGCGTGTGCCACCGCACTGGCCGCACGAACGAACTACCACCCCGGCTCGACGGCCGGGAGTAGGAGGAGCTGGATGTTCCAGAACGCCGACGAGGCCAAGAAGTTCATCGCGGACGAGGACGTCAAGTTCGTCGACGTCCGCTTCTGCGACCTGCCGGGCGTCATGCAGCACTTCTCGCTGCCCGTCGAGGCGTTCGACCCGGACGAGGAGCTCGCGTTCGACGGTTCGTCGATCCGCGGCTTCCAGGCCATCCACGAGTCGGACATGGCCCTGCGCGCCGACCTGTCGACCGCGCGGGTGGACCCCTTCCGCCGGGACAAGACGCTCAACATCAACTTCTTCATCCACGACCCGATCACGGGCGAGCAGTACTCCCGTGACCCGCGCAACGTGGCGAAGAAGGCGGAGGCGTACCTGGCGTCGACCGGTATCGCCGACACCGCGTACTTCGGCCCCGAGGCCGAGTTCTACGTGTTCGACAGCGTGCGCTTCAAGACCTCGGAGAACGAGTCCTTCTACCACATCGACTCCGAGGCCGGCGCCTGGAACACCGGTGCGCTCGAGGACAACCGCGGTTACAAGGTCCGCTACAAGGGCGGCTACTTCCCCACCCCGCCGGTCGACCACTTCGCCGACCTGCGTGCCGAGATCTCCCTGGAACTGGCCGCCTCCGGCCTCCAGGTCGAGCGCCAGCACCACGAGGTGGGCACCGCCGGCCAGGCCGAGATCAACTACAAGTTCAACACGCTGCTCGCCGCCGCCGACGACCTCCAGCTCTTCAAGTACATCGTGAAGAACGTGGCCTGGCGCAACGGCAAGACCGCCACCTTCATGCCGAAGCCGATCTTCGGCGACAACGGCTCGGGCATGCACGTCCACCAGTCGCTGTGGAGCAACGGCACCCCGCTGTTCTACGACGAGGCCGGCTACGCGGGTCTGTCGGACACCGCCCGCTACTACATCGGCGGCATCCTCAAGCACGCCCCGTCGCTGCTCGCCTTCACCAACCCGACGGTGAACTCCTACCACCGCCTGGTCCCGGGCTTCGAGGCCCCGGTCAACCTGGTGTACTCGCAGCGCAACCGCTCCGCCGCGATGCGTATCCCGATCACGGGGTCGAACCCGAAGGCCAAGCGCGTCGAGTTCCGCGCGCCCGACTCCTCCGGCAACCCGTACCTCGCCTTCTCGGCCCTGCTCCTCGCCGGCCTCGACGGCATCAAGAACAAGATCGAGCCGGCCGAGCCGATCGACAAGGACCTCTACGAGCTGGCCCCCGAGGAGCACGCGGGCGTCCCGCAGGTCCCGACCTCGCTCCCGGCCGTCCTCGACTCGCTGGAGCGCGACCACGAGTTCCTGCTCGCCGGTGACGTCTTCACGTCCGACCTGATCGAGACGTGGATCGACTACAAGCGCGCGAACGAGATCGCCCCGCTGCAGCTGCGCCCGCACCCGCACGAGTTCGAGCTGTACTTCGACGTGTGATCGAGCCTCTGCCGTAGGCGGCGCCCCCGTTTCCTGTTTCTCAGGGCGGGGGCGCCGTCGTATGGTTTCTGGCACTGCTGTTCGAGACCAGGCGACGGGGGATACGGGGATGTCCGAACAGGACGACGACCAGCGCGAGTTCGACATCAAGTGGGCCGACCAGGCCGAGCACAAGGAGCCCTCGGCCCGCGCCCGGATGCTGGCCGCCCGCTGGAAGGAGAACCCGCCGGAGCCGGTGCCGTTCCGGGGCGACCCCGAGCACGTGGGGCCGCGCCGGTCGTCCTGGCTGTCGACGGTGATCGTGCTGGGGTGCGTGGCCGCGGTGATCCTGATCCTGGGGTACACCCGCTTCCAGGCGCCGTACTAGACATGAACACGGTCACCGGCGAGGCCGGGGTGGCGGCCGCGGTACGACTCGCGGAGGGGGAGCCGGTCGGCGCGGTGCTGCCCGGGGACGACGCGGCGGCCTGGATCGCCTTCGACGCGGGCGTCCGGCAGAGCGTGTGGCAGCAGGACGGCGGCGTATGGATGCCCCCCTGGGCCGTCACCGAGGGCGGACGCGTCGTTCTCGCCGCTCTGCGCCGGCACCGGGCCCGCGGGCTGTCCGCCCTCCTGCGGCGCCCGAAACCGCTCACCGAACTCACCGAGTCGCAGCTCGCGCTCGCGCTGTGCCACTGGGACGGCAGGAACCGGCAGGCGGCCCTCGAACACGCCGCCGGGCACCCCGCACTGCTGCCCCTGGTGGTGCTGCGCAGTGCCGACTGGGCTCCCCCGGTGCACGAGCCCGCCCGGCTGCTGCTGACGGCGGCGCTCGACGCGCGGACCGCCGTACGGCTGACGCCCCTGATCCTGCGCCTCGGGCGCCGGGACCACGGGGACTTCGCCGCCGGCCTCGCGGACCGGCTGCTGCGCGCGGCGCCGCCCGAGCTCCTCACGCCGCTGTACACCGACCCCGACCGCGCCGTACGGCGGTACGCGCACCGGCTCGCGGTCGAGGGGCACCACCTCTCCCCGGCCGAACTGGCCCGCACCGCCGCCCGCGACCCCGACACGGTGGTCCAGAACCTCTGTGCCGACGCCGCCGTGGCCGCCCTGACGGACGGCGGGGACCAGGACGGCGTCCTGGAACCGCTGCTCGGGGCGCGTCGGCCGCGGGTGCGGGCCGCCGGGGTCACCGCGCTGCGGCGGGCCGGCCGGCCCGAGCGGGCCGTGGGGTTCCTCGCGGACCGGTCCGCGGTGGTGCGGGCCTGTGCGCGGTACGTCGTACGGCAGGGCGGGGGCGATCCGCTGCCCTGGTACCGCAAGCGGTGCGCCGAGCCCGAGGGACTGCCGCCGGCGGCCGTGATCGGGCTCGCGGAGTGCGGGGAGCGGGCCGACGCCGAGGTGCTGTGGGCGCTGCTCGGGCACCCGGTCGCGGGCGTGCGGGCCCGGGCCGTCGCCGGACTGCGGACCCTGGCCGTGACGGACGTACGACGGCTGCGGCCGTTGCTGGACGATCCGGCGCCCGGGGTGGTGCGGGAGGTGACGGCCGCGCTGCTGCCGTCGGCGGACGACGTGCCCGAGGAGGACCTGACCGAGCGGCTCGGCGCCGGGCGGCCCCGCCATGTGCGGGTCGCCGCGTTCCGGCTGCTGGACGCGCGCGGCGGGATCGTACGGCTGCGGGCCGCGGTCACGGCGCTCGACGACCCGGACGAGCGGATCCGGGAGTGGGCGCGCCAGTCGGTACAGGGCTGGCACGCGGGCGGGGACGTACCGCGTGGGGCGGTCGCCGAGGCCGGAGCGCTGCTGGACCGCTCGGCGCATCTGTTCAGTGCCCGCGCGCTGCGGCGGAGGAAGTGGGAAGCCGGCGTCCCCGTCTGAGCCTTTGCTGCTCCTAGGCCTGCTCAGGAGCGCTTCATGGGAGTGCGAGGGTGCACACTGGCTGTGGGGGCGAGTGCCTGACTGCCTGCGGGGTGATGCAGATGCGGAGCCGTTTCCGGAGCGACCGGGGGCTGACCGTGCGGATGACGGTCACCATGTTTCTGCTGGGGCTGCTGTACGTGGCGTTCGTCGCCGCGCTGATCGTGTTGCTGAAGTCGTGGCTGCTCGTGGTCGTGCTGGTGGCGGCCATGTTCGTGGCGCAGTTCTGGTTCTCCGACCGGATCGCGATGTTCGCCATGCGCGGGCGGGTCGTGGAGCGCGAGGAGTACCCCGAGCTGCACGCCGTGGTGGACCGGCTCTGCGCCCTGTCGGACCTGCCGAAGCCGGTCGTCGCCGTCTCCGACCTGGACATGCCGAACGCGTTCGCCACCGGCCGCAATGCCGACAACGCGGTGGTGTGCGTGACGACCGGGCTGCTGCGGCGGCTGGAGCCGGCCGAGCTGGAGGGCGTGCTCGCGCACGAGCTGTCGCACGTGGCGCACAAGGACGTGGCGGTGATCACGATCGCCTCGTTCCTCGGGGTGATCGCGGGCCTGATCGTGCGGTTCGCCTTCTACTCGCAGCTGTTCGGCGGTCGCCGGGACCAGAACACGGCCGTCGTCTTCGCGGCCGTGATGGGAGTGTCGGCGGCCGTGTACGCGCTCAGCTTCCTGCTGATCAGGGCGCTGTCCCGGTACCGGGAGCTGGCCGCGGACCGGGCGGCCGCGCTGCTGACCGGGCGCCCCTCCGTGCTGGCCTCCGCGCTCACCAAGGTCTCCGGGGACATCGCCCGCATCCCCACCAAGGACCTGCGTACGGCCCAGGCCTTCAACGCCTTCTACTTCACCCCGGCGACCGGCAAGGAGCCCGGCATCGAACGCTACTTCTCCACCCACCCGAGCCTTGAGCAGCGGCTCGACCAGCTGGGGCGGATCTCCGCCGAGCTGGGTGAGGCGGCGACCCCCGGGAAGGCAGGCTGACGCATGGGGCTGCTCGACATCCTGCTCGGCCGGACCAAGCCGGTCGTCCCCGACCTCGATCAGCTGTTCGCACTGCCGTCGGCGGCGATCACACTGGAGGCGGCGGCCGGATTCACGCCGACCGGGCAGGGCGCCGTCTGTTTCGCGACCGTGGAGGGCGCCGCCTTCGAACAGACGCACCTGGAGGTCCAGGCCCTGCTGGACGCCGACACCGAGCGCACCGGGCCCCCGGTCCGGCTCCTGCGCGACGACTACGGCTACTCCTGGCTGCTCTCCCACCGCTCCCCCGACGACCTCTCCGCCCTGGTCAACGACCTGCACGCGGTCAACAGCGCCATGGAGATCAACGGTTTCGGCCCGCAGCTGCTGTGTTCGCTCGCGGCCTTCGCGAACCCCTCGGGGCGGTCCCTCGCGCTCGTGTACCTCTACAAGCGCGGCACGTTCTTCCCGTTCGCGCCGCTGCCCGGGCGGGGACAGCGGCGCGACAACGCGCTCGAACTCCAGGTGAAGGCCGTCCTGGCGAACGACCTGCGGATCGAGCAGGACCTCAGCCGCTGGTTCCCCGTGTGGGGCGCCCCCGGCCTGTGAGCCGGCTCTCCCCCGGCTCTCCTCCGGTCCTCTGCTCCTACCTGCCGCGCTCGCGCTCGTAGCGGCGCTCCCACTTGGTCTGCAGGTCGCGGCGGGCGCGGTAGGCCTTGTAGGTGGTCGGGGCGGGGCCCGGGGCCGGGGTGGGGGGCGGGGTCGACGACGAGGAGCTGGTCGTGTCCCTGCCGTACTGGACGTGGACGTAGAGCAGGGCGACGGCGGCCAGCCAGTAGAGGGGGTTTCCGAATCCCAGGACGACCAGGACGAAGGTCCCGATGATGATGACGGTGGCCATGCGTCCAGCGTAGGGAGACGGTCACTCACCGTGCATCCCGTTTTTCGGGCGTGTCCGCGTCATACGTCGGGGGCCGCCGTGACCACTCCCGCCGCGATGGCCGCGCGCAGGGACGCGTGGTCGGTGGTGGTCCGGTCGGCGTAGGCCTCGGCGAAGTCGGCGATCGCGTTCTCGAAGGTGTCGCCGGTGCCGAGGTAGCCGGCGAGGGCGATCCGGTCGCCGGAGCGGGCGTGGGCGCGGGCCAGGGCGGTGCCGCAGAGCCGGGCGTACGCCGTGAGGTCGGCGGGGGTCATGCCGGCGACGTCGGCGGAGCCCTTCGTGTCCCGCAGCCGGCGCCAGTAGTAGGCACGGCCCTGGGGTCCGGTCGTCCAGCCGAGGAAGATGTCGCCGGCCGCCTGGAGCAGCCGCTGTCCGGCGACGACCCGGTGGCCGGGGTGGAGGTGGGGTCCGCTCGGCAGATGGGCCTCCAGGACGGAGGCGCGGGCCTCCTTGATCTGCAGGAGCAGCCGGTCGTCGGCGTCGCGTCCGGTCAGCAGGACGATGAAGCAGCGCAGGCCGACGCTGCCCACGCCGACGACCTTGCGGGCGGCGTCGGCGAAGTGGTAGCGGTCGAGGAGCAGCCGGCGCTCCCCGGAGAGGGTGGAGCGGTAGTCGCTGAAGATCTTGCGCAGGGCGGCGGAGTCGGAGACGCCGGCGGGTGAGAGGAGCGGCGGGTCGTGGATGATGCGGTGGCGTCCGTCGACGCGTTCGGTGAGTTCGCCGAGGGCCTGGAGGCTGGTGCGGCGGCGGACCCGGGTGAGGCTGGCCTCGGCGCGCCGGCGGTGCCGGGAGGCGCGCAGCAGGGGCAGCAGCCGGTCGGCGTCGATGCGTTCGTACCAGACGTCCAGTTCGCCGAGCCGGGCCAGCCGCAGCATCGTGGTGCGGTAGGCGGCGACCGCCTCGACGGTGGCGGCGCGCGCCCGCGGCCCGGCGTGGCCGTTCTCGCGGGCGGCGACGGTGACGGAGGCGGCGAGGCGTTGCACGTCCCATTCGAAGGGGCCGGGGAACGTCTCGTCGAAGTCGTTCAGGTCGAACATCAGCGCCCGCTCCGGGGAGGCGTACAGCCCGAAGTTGAGCAGATGGGCGTCGCCGCAGAGCTGGACGGTGAGTCCGGTGTGCGGCCGGGCGGCGAGGTCGGCGGCCATCACGGCGGCGGCGCCGCGCAGGAAGGCGAAGGGCGAGGCGGCCATCCGCCCGTGGCGGACGGGCAGCAGTTCGGGCAGCCGGTCGCGCCCCTGCCGTTCCAGGACGACGACGGGGTCGGGCCGGTCGAGCGGGGGCAGCCAGTCGGCGTGCGCGGAGCGGGGTACCCGCTTGCGGGCCTCCTTGCCGCGCCGGGCCCGCTCCTCGGGGGTGCCGACGGCGCCGGGGGCGCTCATGTTCCTCGTCTCCGCAGCACGCCGGTCTCCCGTCTCGAACACACCGCCGTCACGCCCTTGTTCGCAGTGAAGAGCGGGGGGCCCGGGCGCGCATGCCGGGTCCGGCGAACGGGTGACGCGTGGGGCGGGGCGCGATTGTCAGTGGTGCCGGGGAGGATGCGTGCAGGGACCGGTGACGACGGGGCGATGGTCGGGGATGGGTGAGGACATGCGGTACATCGACGGGGCGGAGCGCAGGGCCCGGCTGGCGCTGCGGCACCGGCTGACCGCGGCGGGGCGGGCGGCGACGCCCGAGGCGGTGGCCGCTTCCCTGGTCGCCCTGCACGGGACGGATCCGGCGACGGTGCACCTCGCGGTCGGGGCGCGGCTCGCCGACCCGGCGGGGCCGGTGGCGGCCACGGAGCGGGCGTTGTACGAGGACCGGACGCTGGTGCGGATGCACGGCATGCGGGACACCGTGTTCGTGTTCCCCGCGGAACTGACGGCCGTCGTGCACGCCTCGACCGGTCTCACGGTCGCCGCCCGGGCTCGGGCCTCGCTGGTGGCGGACATGGCGAAGGCGGGTGCCCCGGACGCGGCCTGGCTGAAGGAGGTCGAGGAGTCGGCGCTGGCCGCGCTGGGGCGGCTGGGGCAGGCGACGGCGGCCGAGCTGTCGCGGGAGGAGCCGCGGCTGCGGGAGCGGTTCGTGTATGCGGCGGGGAAGAGTTACGAGGGGGTCCACACCGTCTCGACCCGGCTGCTGCGGCTGCTGGGGGTGGAGGGGAAGGTCGTCCGGGGGCGCCCGTTGGGCTCGTGGACGTCCAGCCAGTTCCGCTGGGCCCTCGCCCCGGCCCATCCGGAGCTGGACCCCGGGCAGGCGCGGGCGGAGCTGCTGCGGCGCTGGCTGACGGCCTGCGGTCCGGCCACCGAGGCGGATCTGAAGTGGTGGACGGGGTGGAAGGTGACCGACGTCCGGCGGGCGCTGGAGGCGATGGGGGCCCGGACGGTGGCGGTGGACGAGGGCACGGGGTACGTCGTCGAGGGGGACGCCGATCCGGTGGCGGCGCCCGAGGAGCCCTGGGCGGCCCTGCTGCCCGCTCTCGATCCGACGGCGATGGGCTGGCAGGGCCGGGACTGGTATCTGGCGCCGGAGCTGCGGCCCGCCCTGTTCGACCGGAGCGGCAACATCGGGCCGACGGTGTGGTGGAACGGCCGGGTGGTGGGGGCCTGGGCCCAGCGGGCGGACGGGGAGGTCGTCTGGCGGATCCTCGCCGGGGAGGGGATCGGCCGGGAGGCGCGCGCGGCGGTGGGCGCCGAGGCGGAGCGACTGGCCGGCCTGCTGGGCGGGGCGCGGGTGACGCCCCGGTTCCGGACGCCGATGGAGAAGGAGCTGGCGGGGTGAGGGACGCCGGGTGCCGTGCCGGGGACGGCACCCGGCACCCGGCTCACCGGTTGTAGCGCAGGTAGGCCCTGACCATGTGGCACGTGGTGTCCGACGGCGGGTGGACGCCGATCAGCTCCGCCGTGCTGCGGATCTTCTCGTTGCGGGCCTGGTTCGGCAGGTAGACACCGAGGTCGAGCAGCGCGATGGCGAGGCGCATCGCCTTGAGGCGGCGGTTGTGCGCCACGTACCACTCCCGGGGCCGTCCGGCCGGCAACGGCCGCTTCGCCACGGGCACATAGGGCAGGTCGAGCTGGACGGAACGCTTCGCGGTGGACTGGGTCGGCAGCGGCTTCGGCTTCAGTGCGGCAGCGGGCACGAACATCCTCCTGTCGCGGTCGGAACCCCGCCGGGATCTCCGGCGGAACTCTCGAACACTGCATCCAGTCTACTGCCCCCCACTGACATTCAGCAGTCCGTAATCTCCTCCAAATGCCCAGGTGAGCAAGGAAATTGGCACCGTGTCACCCGAGGTTCGCGCGGGGCACGAGAGACGCCAAGTATTCGAACAGAGCCACTGCTCGGGCTCCCCTCGCGGCGGGCCGTTACCGTGGGCCCCATGGAGATCTGGATCAACCCGGCCTGCTCGAAGTGCCGCAGCGCGCTGACGCTGCTCGACGCGGAGGGTGCCGACTACACCGTCCGCCGGTATCTGGAGGAGGTGCCGAGCGAGGACGAGATCAGGGACGTACTGGACCGGCTCGGCCTGGAGCCGTGGGACATCACCCGGACCCAGGAGGCCGCGGCCGGGGAGCTGGGGCTGAAGGAGTGGGCGCGGGACGCGGCGTCCCGCGCGCGCTGGATCACGGCGCTCGCCGGGCATCCCGAGCTGATCCAGCGGCCGATCATCACGGCCGACGACGGCACGGCCGTGGTGGCCCGCACGGACGAGGCCGTACGGGACGCACTGTCCCGTTAGGGGGGTGTTTCGAAAGTCCCGCACGGGCCGTGACGTGACGCGCGCCACTCCGGCCGACTACCGCGACCGCTGAGTAACTTCGTTCGGGATCTCGTACATAGCGGCGTACGCTCCCCTATCCCTTTCAGGAGGCGCGCATGTCGCGCAGGAGAACACTCGGCACGAAGAAGACGATCGCACTGCTCGTCGGCGCGGCGGCGGTGGCGGGCGGCGGGGCCTTCGCCATGGCCGGCAGCTCGAACGCCTCGCAGACGCCGCAGACCCTGTCCGCCGGGAACTCGACCGTCTGCCAGGGGCTCGCCACCGCCCTCGGCAACAACCAGAAGTTCATCGACGGCCAGCGGGCCGCTCCGGACGCGCAGTCGGCGGCCCGGATCGCCAACCGCGAGGCGGTCATCGCACAGATCAAGGTCCAGCAGAAGGCGTCGGGGTGCACCGTTGGGGAGTCGGCTCAGGACTCCCAGGCGGCGCAGCCGGCCCAGCCTTCGCAGACGGCCTCGGCCCCCGCGGCGAACACCGGGAACACGGGCAACGCGGGGAACAACGGGAACGCGGGCAATGCCGGAAACACGGGCAACGCCGGCACCGGCGGTGCCGCGGTCTCCGGTCAGCAGGTCTGCAACGGCTCGACGGTCACCCTCTCGGGAGAGGGCGGCGCGCCGGCCGCGTCCAGCAACCAGTTCCCGGCGGGTACGAAGCTGAAGGTCACCAACCTGGACAACAACAAGTCCGTCACCGTCCAGGTGACCTCGGTCTCCGGCAGCTGCGCGCTGCTGAACAACGCCGCCTTCGAGCAGGTCCGCGAGCCCGGCAAGTTCCTGATCCGCCGGGCCGTGATCGAGAAGGTGGGGTGAGGCTCCCCCGCCGGGAGACGAGCTGAGGCGGCGCACCGCTCCGGAGGGGGCGGTGACCGCGCCTGACGGGGTCCCGCTGTTCGCGGCCACGGACAGCGGGACCCCCGCACGCGGTGACCCGTACCACAGCACCGCCAGGTAACACGGGGTTCACATTCGAGCAATGACCGGGAAATCGCCTGTTGACAAGCTGCCGATCAACACCGACGGCGCCCCAGTGCCGCAGCGCCGCAGCAGCAACAGCACCCGCAAGTGCGTCAGACACACCCCCGAAGGAAGTGGCCCGTGACCTTCAAGGCTGAGTACATCTGGATCGACGGCACCCAGCCGACGGCGAAGCTCCGCTCCAAGACCAAGATCATCACGGGTGAGCCCGCCGGTCTGGACGCACTGCCGATCTGGGGCTTCGACGGGTCCTCCACGAACCAGGCCGAGGGGCACTCCTCGGACCGTGTGCTGAAGCCGGTCTTCACCTGCCCCGACCCGATCCGCGGCGGCGACGACGTCCTCGTCCTGTGCGAGGTCCTCGACATCGACATGACGCCGCACGAGTCCAACACCCGTGCCGCGCTCGCCGAGGTCGAGGCCAAGTACGGCGCGCAGGAGCCGATCTTCGGCATCGAGCAGGAGTACACGTTCTTCCAGGACGGTTACCCGCTCGGCTTCCCCAAGGGCGGCTTCCCGGCCCCGCAGGGCGGCTACTACTGCGGTGTCGGCGCCGACGAGATCTTCGGCCGTGAGGTCGTCGAGGCCCACCTGGAGAACTGCCTGGCCGCCGGCCTCGGCATCTCCGGCATCAACGCCGAGGTCATGCCCGGCCAGTGGGAGTTCCAGGTCGGCCCGCTCGCTCCGCTCGAGGTCTCGGACCAGCTGTGGGTCGCCCGCTGGCTGCTCTACCGCACCGCCGAGGACTTCGGCATCTCCGCCACCCTCGACCCCAAGCCGGTCAAGGGCGACTGGAACGGTGCCGGCGCGCACACCAACTTCTCCACCAAGGCGATGCGCGAGGGCTACGACGCGATCATCACCGCCTGCGAGTCGCTCGGTGAGGGCTCCAAGCCGCTCGACCACGTCAAGAACTACGGCGCCGGCATCGACGACCGCCTGACCGGTCTGCACGAGACCGCCCCGTGGAACGAGTACTCCTACGGTGTCTCCAACCGCGGCGCCTCGGTCCGTATCCCGTGGCAGGTCGAGAAGGACGGCAAGGGCTACATCGAGGACCGCCGCCCGAACGCCAACGTCGACCCCTACACGGTGACCCGTCTCCTGGTCGACACCTGCTGCGCCGCCCTGGAGAAGGCCGGCCAGGTCTGATCCGTCCCACGGCTTCGTGAAGGGGCGCCCCGCCGGTCCGGTGGGGCGCCCCTTCCGCGTCCCCGCCCCTGACGTCAACTTCGCGTCAAGGAAAGCGTCCAAGCTGTGAGAGGAGGGTCCTGTTGCGGGCGTGTGTCTGCTTCAATGGGGGCATGGCCAGCTTCCAGAAGTACACCGCGACGGGTCGCCATGACCTCGAGCCCTTCTGGCCTTCCCGTCAGCACCACGACTTCGACCGGGTGTGTTGCCGCGCGACGAACGCGCCGGCCCTCTAAAGCCGTACACCCCGGCCTTCGGCCAGCGCGCACGACGTACGTCCCTCGACGAGCCCGACCACGCATCGCGGCCGTCGACCTCCCCGACGGACTTCTCGCGCGAAAAGAGCTGACCTCTCATGGCGACCACCCGTTCCCTCTCCACCGCCACCCTCCCCCACCCCGTCCAGGACGCCCCGCGGCACCGGCTGCGGGCCGTCGGCCCCGACGAGGTGGCCGACGTCACCGATCTCCTGCCGCCCGGCGCCACCTGGCTGCCCGCGCCGCAGCACTCCCTGCCCGACCTGCCCGGCCACCCGGCGATGGTCGGCTACCTCGTGCTGATCCCGGCGGACCAGCAGCAGCCGTTCCAGCCCGTGCCCGTGCCGGCGAGGCAGCGCGGTACCGCCGCCGGCGACCCCCTCGTGCGCATCGACCCCGTCCAGCGCACCGCGGCGGTCGACGGACGTGAACTCGACCTGACATACCTGGAGTTCGAGCTTCTCGCGCATCTCGTGGCGCACCCGAACCGGGTGCACACCCGCGACCAGCTCGTCACCACCGTCTGGGGGTACGGCCACGTCGGCGACGGCCGCACGGTCGACGTCCATGTCGCCCGGCTGCGCCGCAAGCTGGGCGCCGAGCACCGCGGCACCATCCAGACCGTGCGCCGCGTCGGCTACAAGTACACCCCGCCGACCGGCCGCTGACGCTCTGCCCTGGGCAGAGGACGGTTCCGTCCCCCGGACCGGCCGGGCACAGTCACCCGCATGAGACTTCTGGTGCTGGGCGGTACGGAGTTCGTGGGGCGGGCCGTCGTGGAGGCGGCCCTCGGGCGCGGCTGGGAGGTCACGGTCCTGAACCGGGGGCGGTACGCACCCCTCCCCGGTGTACGGGCGCTGGCCGGGGACCGCACCGCGCCCGGGGGCCTTGCCGCCCTGGCCGCGCACGAGGGGGACTGGGACGCCGTCGTCGACACCTGGTCGTCGGCGCCCCGCCCGGTGCACGAGGCGGCGCGGCTGCTGCGGGGCCGCGCCGGCCGGTACGTGTACGTGTCGAGCTGCTCGGTGTACACCTGGGCCCCGCCCGCCGGGTACACGGAGGACGCGCCCGTGGTGGAGGGCGCGGCGCCCGACGCCGGCCCCACGGACTACGCCCGCGACAAGCGGGGCGGCGAGCTGGCCGCCGTCGACGCCTTCGGCCCGCGCGCGTCGGTGCTCGTACGGGCCGGGCTGATCCTCGGCCCGCACGAGAACGTCGGCCGGCTGCCCTGGTGGCTGGGCCGGATCGCTCGCGGCGGCCCGGTCCTCGCCCCCGGGCCCCGGGACCTCCCCCTCCAGTACGTCGACGTCCGCGACCTCGCCGCCTGGATCCTCGGCGCCGTCGAGCGGGAGCTGAGCGGACCGTTCAACCTGATGAGCCCCCAGGGGCACGCCACCATGGGCGGGTTCCTCGACGCGTGCGTGCGGGCCACGGGGTCGGACGCACGGCTGCGCTGGACCGCCCCGCAGACCGTCCTCGACGCGGGCATCGAGCCCTGGGTCCAGCTGCCGGTGTGGGTGCCGCCGGGCACCGACCTGCACGACGCGCTGCACGCCGCCGACGTCTCGCGGGCGGTGGCGACGGGACTGTCCTGCCGTCCGGTCGAGGAGACCGTCGCCGACACCTGGTCCTGGCTGGAGGCGATCGGCGGGACGGCGCCGCACCGCTCGGACCGGGCGGTGAAGGGGCTGGACCCGGAGGTGGAGGCACGGGTGCTGGCCGGGGCGGAGGGTGTACCTGGCACCACCCTCTGACCGGGGGCTTCGGCCCCGTGACCGGCCCCGGACGGTCGGACAGACTGACCGTATGAACACCGACGACACCGACACGAAGAGCGGCCGACGCGGTTCCAGGACACGGGAGACGGCGCTCGCCGCCGTCCGGGGGCTCGTACTGGCCCTGGCGGTGTGGCCCTGGACAGTGGTGGTCTACTGCCTGGCCCTCGTCTCCCTCGCCCTGATCCCCGTCGGGGTGGGCCTGGTCACCACCCCCTGGGTGATGGGCGCTGCGCGGGCCCTCGCCGACAACCGGCGCGAGCTCGCGCAGCGCTGGTGCGGGATCCACATCCCGTCCGCCTACCGGCCGTTGCCCGCGACCGCCAGCCCGGTGCGGCGCACCCACGCCCTGCTGCGCGACCCGGCGACCTGGCGGGACCTGCGCTGGCTGATGGCGGACACGGTGGCGGGGCTGGTCACCGCGCTGCTGCCGGTCGTCCTGGTGGTCTACCCGCTGGAGGGGCTGGCGCTCGCGGCGGGGCTGTGGCGGGTGGTGTCGGACGGGTCGGGCGGCCCCTACTGGTACGCCTTCGTGCCCGTCGCCGACCAGGCGACCGCGATCGGCGCCGGTGCGCTCGCGGTCCTCCTGCTGGTCGTCGCCGACCGGTTCGCCGTGAGCGCGCTCGGCGTCCACTTCCGGATGACCCGCGGCCTGCTCACGCCCGGCCAGGCCGGACTCGCCGAACGGGTCAAGGTGCTGACCGACACCCGGCGCGACGCCGTGGACACCTCGGCCGCCGAACTGCGGCGCATCGAGCGGGATCTGCACGACGGGGCACAGGCCCGGCTGGTGGCCATGGGCATGGACCTGGGCACGATCGAGATGCTCCTCGACAAGGACCCCGAGAAGGCCAGGCAGTTGCTCGCGCAGACCCGGCAGTCGTCGGCCGAGGCCCTAGCCGAACTGCGGGACCTGGTGCGCGGGATCCATCCGCCGGTGCTGGCCGAGCGCGGACTGGGCGACGCCGTACGGGCGTTGGCGCTCCGGCTGCCCGTGCCGACCGAGGTGGCGGTGGACGTGTCCGGACGGGCCGAGGCGCCGGTCGAGTCGGCCGCGTACTTCGCCGTCAGCGAGATCCTCACCAACGCGGTCAAGCACTCCGGCGCCGACCGGATCTGGGCCGACCTGCACCACGCGGAGGGCCGGCTGCGGATCTCCGTCACCGACAACGGCCGCGGCGGCGCCGTGATCGGGGCGGGGTCGGGGTCGGGCCTGGCCGGGGTGGAGCGGCGGCTGGGTACATTCGACGGCGTCCTGGCCGTCAGCTCCCCGGCGGGCGGTCCCACCATGGTGACCATGGAGATTCCTTGCGCGTTGTCCTAGCCGAAGACCTGTTCCTGCTGCGGGACGGGCTGGTGCGGCTGCTGGAGGCCTACGACTTCGAGATCGCCGCCGCCGTGGAGAGCGGGCCCGAGCTGGAGCGGGCCCTCGCCGAACTGGAGCCGGACGTCGCCGTGGTGGACGTCCGGCTCCCGCCCACGCACACGGACGAGGGCCTCCAGTGCGCGCTCGCCGCCCGCCGCCGCAGGCCCGGCCTCCCGGTGCTCGTCCTCTCCCAGCACGTCGAGCAGCTGTACGCGCGCGAGCTGCTCGCCGACGGCAGCGGAGGGGTCGGCTATCTGCTGAAGGACCGGGTGTTCGACGCGGAGCAGTTCGTGGACGCCGTACGGCGGGTCGCGGCGGGCGGTACGGCGATGGACCCTCAGGTGATCCAGCAGTTGCTGGCCCGCCGCTCGGGCGACGGGCAGGGGCCGGTGGAGCGGCTCACTCCCCGCGAACGGGAGGTTCTGGAGCTGATGGCGCAGGGCCGGTCGAACGCGGCGATCGCCGGCAAACTGGTCGTCACCGAGCGGGCCGTCGCCAAGCACACCGCGAATATCTTCGTGAAGCTCGGTTTGGAGGTCTCGGACGACGACAACCGCAGGGTACTGGCGGTGCTGGCCTATCTGGACCGCGATCGGTAGAGGGCCAACTACCGCGAGATGTGGTGATGTTGGGGAGGGTTTGTCGTACGGGTCTCTCATCAATTTCTGAGAGCGCTGAACACCTGTGGGACGGGCTGCGTATGGGAGGGGGCAGCTTCACTCCTGTCGGGCGCCTCGATGCGACCCCGCCAAGGAAGTCAGAGGAGTTCCATGGGACGCAACATTCGTAAACGCCGTTCGTCGATGGCCACGAAGGCCGTGGCAGCATCGGCGGCCCTAGCGCTCGGCGGGGGCGGGCTGATCTGGGCGAACTTCTACGCCTCGGCCCACGAGTCCGGCAACTCGGGTCAGAACACGACCAAGGCCGCCAACGCGGCAGCGCAGGTCGCCACCATCTCCTGCCCGGACGTGGGGCAGAAGCTGACGAACGTGCCGGAGCGGGCCAAGCAGGGCGTGGCCACCGAGCTGGCGAACCTCGACAAGCAGATCACCGAGGCCTACGCCCGTCTCGCCTCCTCGCGTCAGGCGCAGGCGAACGACCCCGGCTTCGTGCAGAACGCGATCGTCGGCCCCCTGAAGGAGAAGCGGGCCGCCACGATCGACCGGATCCGCATCGACATCCAGCGGGTCGGCGGCCAGTTCGACAACCAGCTCAGCCAGCTCGCGGCCTGCACCACGCAGGCGGCCAACGCCAACACCAACGCGGGCCAGGCGGGCAACGGCCAGCAGAACAACGGCCAGCAGAACAACAACAATGGCCAGCAGAACAACGGCCAGAACAACGGTGGCCAGCAGAACAACGGCCAGCAGAATAACGGCGGCCAGCAGCAGGCGGGGGCCAACGGACAGGCCGGCAACGGCCCGTCGGCGGCCGACTTCGTCGACATCACGAAGGTCCAGGCCAATGTCAAGGCCAAGCCGCGCAACAACCGCAACGCCTCGACCGGCACCTTTGTGACCAGGTGCGGCGTGAACGCGAACAAGAACCACAACACCGACAACGTCATCGTGGCGCCCGGTGTGAAGAACGGCGCGCACCACCTGCACGACTACGTCGGTAACCAGTCGAACGACGCCTTCGCCAACAACAACACGTTCGCGGCGGCCCGGACCACCTGCCAGAACCAGCAGGACAAGTCGTCGTACTACTGGCCGGTGCTGCGTCTCCAGGACGGCACGCAGGACTTCGACCAGAACAACGACGGCGGCGGCAAGGAAGGCAACGTCGGCAAGATCCTCGTCGCCAAGCAGGCGGAGATCAAGTTCGTCGGCAGCCCCACCAGCAAGGTCACCGCGATGCCGCAGTTCCTGCGGATCATCACCGGTGACGCCAAGACCACGACCAACGGTCTGGCCAACGCCAACGCCCACTGGAGCTGCACCGGCTTCGAGAGCAAGGTGCAGCTGACGGAGCAGTACCCGATCTGCCCGCAGGGCTCCAACGTGGTCCGGACGTTCGCCTTCCAGAGCTGCTGGGACGGCAAGAACGTCGACTCGGCCAACCACCGTACGCACGTGGCCTTCGCCGACGCCAACGGCAACTGCCAGAACGGCTTCAAGGCGATTCCGCAGCTGACGATGCGTCTGGTCTACAGCACCCCGCAGCCGCAGATCCAGAACGGCGTCGTCAAGAACGCCTACGCGGTGGACGGGTTCCCGGAGCAGCTCCACAAGGCTGCCACCGACCACGACGACTTCATCAACGTGATGAACGCCCAGCTGAACAACAAGATCGCCAACTGCATCAACCGTGGTCAGAAGTGCCAGTGACACTCTGATCGCGTGAGAGAGCCGGCGGTGGGAGACTCCCACCGCCGGCTCTGTCGTTCGTCGTCGCGCCGCCCGGAACTTCAGCCGCCCGTGTGCGCGGAGTGGTCGGCGCCCTCCTCTATGTCGCCGCCGAGCTCCTTGCGCAGCGCCGTCACCGTCTTGACGGTCTCGCCCACGGCGACCCACTTGCGGCCGACGAGGTAGTGGCCGCCGTAGTCCTTGGCCGTGTCGATCCACTCTCGCTGGCCCCTGTCGGTGGCGAAGGTCGCAAGGATGAACTTCCCGGCAGCGACCTTGCAGATGGCCTGACGGATCTCGTCCGCGTCGGTCTGCATGTCGGGCGTGCACTTGACTTCAGCGGCCAGGCTCTCCAGGCTGCCGGTCGCCGTCGACGGCACAGCCGCCGCCTTCGTGTTCCCTGCGGAACCGCCGCACCCCGTCAGCACCAGCGCCGCCGCCGCAGTCACCGCCGCGAGAATAGGTCGGGTCACCTTCATCTGTCCTCCCTGCGTGAGCCTCGTCCTGGATACGGCTCCCGCGTACGGTCCGCTCAAAATACGCTGCCGGCCTGGCACACGCGTGCGAGAGTGGGCCGGTGAACGACGACTGGGAAGAGCGCGTGACGGCCGCCTGGGCCACCCTCGACCGCTATCCGCAGGCGCGGGCAGCCGACTTCCGCGCGGTGATCGACGCACTCGTCGCCGAACTGCCCGGGGACAGCCCCCTCGGCGCCTTCGAACGGGCCTGCGCCTGGGACTCCACCGGCCACAGCGACCGGGCCGTACCGCTCTACCGGGAGGCCCTCGCCCTCGGTCTGACCGGGTACAAGGGCCGCCGGGCCAGGATCCAGCTCGCCAGCTCGCTGCGGAACACCGGGCAGGCCGAGGAGGGCGTCGCGCTGCTCACCCCCGAACTGGAGGCCCCCTCCGACGAGCTGGACGACGCGGTACGCGCCACGCTGGCCCTGTGCCTGTCCAGCCTCGGCCGCGACCGCGAGGCCCTGTCCCTGGTCCTCGGCGCCCTCGCCCCCCATCTGCCGCGCTACCAGCGCTCGATGGCGCACTACGCACGGGCGCTCGTGGAGTCGTAGGCCGGGCGTCGACCCGTACGGCGGTGACCATCCTCCGTGCCGCTCGTTGCGCTGGGCGTGCAGTCACAGGATGTCGCCCCGAGCCCCGCACCCGGTTCCGTCACCGACCGGGCCGTCGACGTCGAGCAGGCCGAGGCCGCGCTCGTCGAGCACTACCCGCGTCTCGTCCGGCTCGCCTATCTGGTGCTGCCGCCGGGCCTCGGCCGGGGCCGCCGGGTCCTGACCGCCCACGCCCTCGTCCAGCGCGCCCTGCCCCGGCGCCGCGCCTCGGCCCCGGTGATCCCGGCCCAGGCGCAGGCCGGCGGCCGTGACGGTGACCCCGGGTACGCCTATGTCCGCCTCCAGGTGGTGCGGACGGCCCTTCAGGCGGGTTGGCCGCTCGCCCGCCCGGCCTGGCCCAAGCGGGCGCAACTGCCGCCGCTGCTCCCCCAGGTGCGGGGCCTGAGGCTGTTCCCGCACTCCGGCGGCGCCGACGAACTCGCCCTGGACCAGCGGCTGTCCGCCCTGGACGGCCCGGCCCGCGCCGCCTATGTGCTGCGGGGTCTGGAGAAGCTCGCCGACGGCGAGGTGCGCAAGGTCCTCGCCGAGGCGGGCGTGGCGGACACCGACGCGGCGCTGGACGAGGCCGACGCGGTGCCGGCCCGGTACGCGCTGCTCGACTCCCCCGAGTTCGACCCCTGCTCCCTCCAGGCCCGGCCCACCGATCTGCTGCGCCGCCGCCGGCACACCACGGCCGCGCTGGCCGCCGCCGCGGCCCTCGTGGTGTGCGGTGCGCTGGCCGCGCTGCCCGGCGACGGCTGGGGACCGGACGGCGCGGCCGCACCGGTGTACGCGCAGAACCCGGCTGCCGAGGCCGCGCTCGACCCGGGCCGGCTGCTGCGGGTCTCCCCTGTCGCCTGGAAGACGTCCGCGCGCACCGACTTCTCCGTCTGGCCGGCCCGTGGCGCCCTGGTCCGCGACACCGCGCTGCTGCGCCGCGCCCTCGCGGTCTGGGCCCGGCCCGGCGCGTCGGTGCAGGTCTCGGCGACCCCCGACACCCCCTCCGGCGGCCCGTCGGGCCCGCCCCAGCTCCTCTACGCGGCCGAGGTCGGCAACGCCCGCGTGGTGCTCTTCCACGACGGTTGGCGCATCGCCCGCTACGCCGAGCCCAAGGACGGCACGGCCGGGGCCGCCCTGGACTTCGCACGAGTGGACGGCGCGACCGGCGCCGAGGCGTCCGCGATCGTCCTGGACCGGGCCGACGGCAACGTGCGCTGGCTGACGGCGCCCTGGGTGACCGCGGCGGGCGAACGGGACCTCGGCAAGCCGGGCGCCGGGGTGATGGCCCTGACACTGACGGACGGCATCACCTCGCCGCTGGCCAGCCCGGCGACCCGGACCGGCAGCTGCACCGGCTGGAACGTCCTCCAGCTCACCGACGCCTCCGGCACCCATCTCCTCACCGACCTCGGCGAGCTGGTGCCCGCCCGACTGACCGGCGGGCGGCCCACCGCGCCGAAGGAGGCCACGGGAGCGGAGGCGCTCGGCACCTGGGCGCCGTACGCCTGCTCGCTGGCCGATGTGCGCGGGCAAGGGGTGCGCACGGTGAACGTGTGGTCGTACGCGCGCCAGCCGCTGCCCGACGCGAGCGGCTCGGCGGAATGGGTGTGCACCCGGGCGGAGACCTGGCGGGGCGACGGAAGCCGGGTGCTGGCCCAGTTCCGTACCCCCGGCCGGCTGTTCGGGGCGGCCGTGGCGAAGGCCGGGGACGTCCCCGCGTGCGGGCCGCGCGATCCGCACGTGCTGGCCGGGGTGTTGTGGAAGTCGCAGGGCGGCCACTGGTACCTCCTCGCGGCCGGCGACTCGGGGACCCGCGACCTGCGGGCGACCGGCGGGGTGCGCGGCTTCGCGCCGGGCCATCTGCTCACCGCCGCCGCCGAGAAGGGGGCGAAGGCGGACCTCAAGGGCACGCTGAGGAACGGGCGGCCGGTGAGCGGTCTCAACTGATCGCAGGCCGCGCCGGAGCGTGCCCGACGGGCTGCCCGACAGGTGAACACCCGAGGCCGATCCGGTCCGTTCGAGGCCGGATCCGATCGGTAAGGTGTGCGCATGACTACCGGGGTTCGTCGAAGAATGGGAGTCGAGGAGCGTCGGCAGCAGTTGATCGGCGTCGCCCTCGAACTGTTCGCCCAGCGCTCGCCCGACGAGGTCTCCATCGACGAGATAGCGGCCGCCGCCGGTATCTCGCGCCCCCTCGTCTATCACTACTTCCCCGGCAAACTCAGCCTGTACGAGGCCGCGTTGAAGCGGGCCTCGGAGGACCTCGCCGCCCGTTTCGTCGAGGCCCGGGAGGGCCCGCTCGGCTCACGGCTGCTGCGGGTCATGCGCCGCTACTTCGACTTCGTCGACGAGCACGGCCCGGGCTTCTCCGCCCTGATGCGCGGCGGCCCGGCCGTCGGCTCGTCCACGACGAACGCCCTGATCGACTCCGTGCGCCAGGCGGCCTACGAGCAGATCCTGTCCCACCTGGGCATCACGGACCCGCCCGTCCGTCTGGAGCTGGTGGTGCGCTCCTGGATCTCGCTCGCCGAGTCGACCGCGCTGATCTGGCTGGACGGGCGGCGGATCCCGCGCGAGGAGCTGGAGGTGCAGCTGGTGCACGACTTCGCCGCGCTCACCGCCGTCAGCGCGGCCTACGACGAGGAGATGCGCAGGCTGCTGCACCCGATGCTGGCCGCGGAGCCGGCCGAGGGTCCCTTCGGGAACCTGGCGGCCCGGCTCATCGCGCTGGCGTCCTGAGGATCACCTGTCGAACTTGCGGTACGACGGGTCGAGGTCCCGGATCTCGGCCGAGGCGTGCAGGGTGATGCCCTCGTCCGCGATGTGCCCCCGCAGCAGCTCCAGGACCGCCTCGGTCAGCCGGGCCTTGGTGTCGTCGGTGCGGCCGGCGAGGAGACCCAGGGAGACGTGGACGATCGCGTGCTGCTGCTCGACCGGGTCCTCGTAGCCGTACGCGGTCTCGTCCGCCCGGCGGAAGAGGGTCTTGCAGGCCTCCGGCTTGGCGGCCGCGATCTCCACCACCGCGGTGTGCAGGGCCCGGGCGAAGGCCTCCCGGTCGAAGGCGTGGGTCACGGCGGCCGAGTAGTCGACGGTGATGTTCGGCATGAGCACTCCAGGTCCAGGACGACGGCGTCGGTCACGTCACCCTAGAGCCTGTCGTGTGGATCTGGGCGAAGTGGCCGAGCGGCGTGGTGGGGCGGCCTCGCGCCGGGACCGGCCCCACCACGCCGGTCGTGTGTCAGGAGACGCGGGAGAAGACCGCGACCGTACGACCCGGAACGGCGAACGTGCCCGAGCCCCGTACGTAGGACGAGGTCTTGACGGTGGGGTCCGCGCCCGACGCCTGTAGCGGGTGGAGTCGGTAGCCCCGGCCGGCGAGAGAGACGATCTGCTGCGTCTGCTCGTCCGGCGTGGCGTTGAAGACGACGACCAGATCGCCGAGCTCCATGGTGATCACCCCGGGTGTCTCGTCCGTGCCGGACAGCGGGAACGACAGCGCGGACTGCACCCGGGCGGCCGTGCCGAGCGAGAACGCCTTCTCCGTCGTACGGATCCTCAGCAGGTCCCGGTAGGCCGCGGAGGCGCCGGTCATCTGCGCACAGCTGACCTGGACACTCGTCAACAGGGGCTTGGCGTACGGCCACTTGGAGGCGTTGTCGGCGGCCGGGGGCAGCCCGCGGCCAAAGCCGTTGCCGTCGGCGCAGTTCCAGTGGATCGCGTTGAACCAGTCGCCGCTGTCGAAGGAGTTGCGGTCCAGGGACTTGGAGCGCAGCAGGTCGGAGCCGGCCTGGGAGAGCGACGGTCCCTGGGAGAGGGCGGCCGTGGCCATCGCGAGGACCTGCATCCGGGCCCGGTCGGCAGCGCTCGTCGACGACGGCAGCTTGTAGGCGAGGGCGTCGAACAGCGACTCGTTGTCGTGCGCGTCGGCGTAGGCGAGGGCGTCGCCGGGCGCGGCCGCGTATCCGGCGGGCTGCCCGTTGTAGTCGACCTGGGCGCCGGTGACCTCCTTGCCGTCGGTGTCGGTGAACCGGTAGGCGGCGAGGTTGCCGGACAGCCCGACCTTGATCAGGTCCTGGTAGTGCAGGAGGCGGGCCTTCTGCTCGGCCCTCGTCCCGTTGGCCGTGGCGGAGTTGGGGTCGGTGTACAGGCCGGAGGCGAAGCCCTGGACGCCGGGGTCGGAGTCGAAGGGGCCGCCGCCGCGCACCGCGTCCCGGGCCCGGTCGGAGAAGGTCGCGATGCCGGTGCCGGCCATGTTCTTCTGCGTGGCCTGCGTGAACCGGGCGTCGTCGGCGACCTCGCCGAAGTTCCAGCCCTCGCCGTACAGGACGATCCTCTTGCCGTCCACGCCGTCCTTGGCGGGGGTCAGCGCGTCGAGCGCCTTGCGGACGGCCAGGATGTTGGCCTTCGGGTGGTGGCCCATGAGGTCGAAGCGGAAGCCGTCGACCTTGTATTCCCTGGCCCAGGTGACGATCGAGTCGACGACCAGCTTGCCCATCATGGCGTTCTCGGTCGCGGTGTTGGCGCAGCAGGTGCTGTTGGCGACCGATCCGTCGGCGAGGAGGCGCTGGTAGTAGCCGGGGACGATCCGGTCCAGGACGGAGGTGTCCGCCTGGCCGCTCGCCGCCGTGTGGTTGTAGACGACGTCCATGACGACCCCGAGGCCGTCCTCGTTCAGGGACTTGACCATCTTCCGGAACTGGACCGTGCGGGCGGTGCCGTCCGGGTCGGTGGCGTACGAACCCTCGGGGACCGTGTAGTGGTACGGGTCGTAGCCCCAGTTGTAGGCGTCCTTCGCGGCGGTCTTCGCCACGCACTCCTGCTGCCGCTCGGAGTCGGCCGGGTAGGAGGCCGGGTCGCAGCCGGGGGTCTGCTGGTCGGCCTTCCGCTCGGGGACGGTGGCGAGGTCGAACGCGGGCAGCAGGTGGACGTACGACGTGCCCGACTTCGCCAGGGCGCGCAGATGCCTGGAGCCGTCGCTGTTCTTGTCGGCGAAGGCGAGGTAGGTGCCCTGGTCCTTCGCCGGCACGGTCGGGTCCGCGACGGAGAAGTCCCGGATGTGCAGCTCCTGGATCTCGGCGTCCTTGAGCGGCACCGCCCTGGGCTTGGTGTACGAGGACCAGCCGCCCGGTGCCAGGGACCTGTCGTCGAGGTCGACGACCAGGCTGCGCGCGGAGTCCGCCGTCAGGGCGACCGAGTAGGGGTCGGTGACCTTGTTGGTGACGGCCTTGCGGACGGAGGGCGCCCAGACCTTCACGACGTACCGGTAGGCCTTGCCCTTCCAGGTCTTGGGGCCGGTGACGGACCAGACGCCGGTGGTGGCGTCACGCCTCATCTGCACGCGGGAGCCGTCGAGTTCCAGGGACACCTGCTGCGCGGTCGGCGCCCAGACGGCCAGCGTGGGGCGGCCCTTGGCGAACGTCGGGCCCAGCTTCGCCTTCGTCGCGGCGGGGTACAGAGCGTCGAGCACTCCGGCGATCTGGACGCCGGTCGCCGCGAGGACCGCCCCTCCCCCAGAGCCGGCCGCCCGCTGCGAGGCGACCAGCTGACCGCTGAGGGCCTCCCGCACCCGGTCGCGGTCGCGCGGGTCGACGGACCAGGCGGTGTAGTCCTTCAGGTGCGGGAACCGCGCCTTCTGGGCGTCGGTGAGCGTGCTCTTCGTCAGCCGCAGCCAGCGCTCGTCGTCGCTGGTCAGCGCGCCCTTGTCGACAGTGATCGAGCCGTCGCGGGAGTACAGGAGCTGGGTGGAGGCGGCGGCGTCCGAGCCGTTCCAGACGACCGTGTCCCGGTCGATCCAGACCGCCTTGGAGGTGGTCAGGTCGAGCGCGGCGGCGGACCCGGCGGGCTGCGGGAGCAGGTACTTCTCCTGGCCGCCCAGCAGCCACACCTCGTGGCCGTTCGCCGTGAGGTCCAGGGACTGGTCGGCGGGCAGGTCCTTGTCGTCGCCCTTGTGCAGGATGTAGCTGAGGCTGGTGGCCCCCGCGGTGAGCGGCACCTCGAAGACGGCCCCGTAGGCGTCGGTCTTCACCGGCTTCAGCGGGCTGGACCACTCGGTGGGGTTCGCGGCGCCCGTCCAGACGTGCAGGCCCCAGCCGTCGTAGTCACCGTCGGCGCGGTGGTAGTGCAGGATCGCCTTGGTCTTGTCCTGGGCAGGGTAGTCGGGTCGCTCCGTCCGCACGTCCTCCTTGCCCTGCTCGATCCAGACCTCGCCGGCCTTGGTGACGTCGATCGTGCGGTCGGTGGAGACGTCCTTGGTGCCGTCCTTGTCGACGACGAGGAAGCCGATGTTCGAGGCGCCGGGCTTCAGCTTGACGTAGGCGAAGGCGCCGTACGCGTCACGGCCGGTGAAGGGGTGGCTGTCCGGCCAGTTCGTGGCCTCGCCGTCGGCGAGGTCGCCCCAGGCGTACAGGCCCCAGTCGGCGTAGTCGCCGTCGGTGCGCCGGTAGTGGACGATCGCGTAGTCGCGGGAGGAAGCGGTGGGGATCTCCGCGGCGGGCGGGGTGCCGGTGGTGGATCCGGCGGTCGCGGACGCGGTCCGGCCGGCGGAGTCGACGACCACCGCCTTGTAGCGCAGGGCGGTTCCGGCCGGGACGTCCGCGCCGATGGTCTGGGTGACCCGGTAGGGGGCGTGGTCGGCGGAACCGAGGGTCTGCCACTTCCCGTTGCCGGTCTGGGCGGCGAAGACGACCCGGTTGAGCTGCCCGCCGTCCACGTCGGCGCTGAGCTCGACGGTGCCGGTGGCGCCGGCGGCGGGGGCCTTGAGGGTGAGCGTCGGCTTGGTCGCGGGCCGGGCGAGCTTTCCGGCGGCCTTGAGGACGATCGCCGAGCCGGCCGGGACGGTGACCGTGATCTTCTTGTCGGCGCCGGAGGTCGCGGTGCACCTGGTGCCGTAGATCCCGTGGAAGGCCATGCGCGCGGAACCGGTCGCGAAGGTCGCCGTCCGCGCGGTGTCCGCGTTGTTGAAGGCGACGACGTACTCGGTGCCGGTCTTCGCGTCGGTGCGGGAGAAGGCGTAGACGCCGGCGCCCTCGGCGGCGTACCGCTCGGTCTGGACGCCGTCGGTCAGCGCCGGGTTGGCCTTGCGGAGCTTCGCGAGGGCCGCGATCCGCCGGTACAGGGGCGCGCTCGTGTCGTAGGCGGCGCTCGCGTGGGTGCGGTCGGTGCCGATCTCGTCGTCGTCGAGGTAGTCGGCGACCTTGGAGGCGAACATGGTCTGGCGGGCGTCCTTGTCACCGCCGGAGCCGGTGAAGCCCTGCTCGTCGCCGTAGTAGACGACCGGGTTGCCGCGGCTGAGGAACATCAGCTCGTTGGCGAGCCGGTCCTTCCTGAGCAGTTCGGCGTCGGTGGCCTTCGGGTCGTCCTGCTTCAGGAAGGCTCCGATGCGGCCCATGTCGTGGTTGCCGAGGAAGGTGACCTGCTCGTACGCGTTGGCCTTGTCGGTCGTGTACCTGTAGTCGTCGGCGAAGACGCCCGCGAGTCTCTGCGCGCCGGCGCCCTGGGAGGCGTACTGGCGGGCCGCCTCCTGGAAGGGGAAGTCGAGGGTGGCGTCGAGGCGGCCCCGGGTGACGTACGGGGAGGTGACGGACGGGTCGGCGGAGTAGACCTCGCCGAACATGAAGAAGTTCTTGCGGCCCTGCTTCGCCGCGTACGCGTCGAGGGCGGTCGCCCACTGGGTCCAGAACTCCATGTTCACGTGCTTCACGGTGTCGATCCGGAAGCCGTCGACGGCGAAGTCCCTGACCCAGCGCCGGTAGATCTTCTCCATCCCGCTGACGACCTCGGGGCGCTCGGTCCACAGGTCGTCGAGGCCGGAGAAGTCGCCGTAGGTCGTGGACTCGCCGGCGTACGTCGAGTCGCCCCGGTTGTGGTACATCGTCGGGTCGTTGAGCCAGGACGGCACCTTGGACGTGGACGTGACCTTCGGGGTGCGCGGGAAGGAGTCGGCGTCGACGGCCGGGAACGTCTTTCCGGCGGCCGCGTAGTCGGCGTCGTCGAAGGGCCGGCCGTCCTTGGTCAGATAGGGGAAGGCACCCTTGGAGAGGTAGTCGTAGGACTTCTCCTCGTAGTCGACGACGTCGGCGGTGTGGTTGGTGATGACGTCGAAGAACACCTTCATGCCCTTGGCGTGCGCCCGGGCGATGAGGGTCGAGAGGTCCTTGTTGGTGCCGAAGTGCGGGTCGACCTGGGTGAAGTCGGTGATCCAGTAGCCGTGGTAGCCGGCCGAGGCGTTGCTGCCCGTGCCCTGCACGGGGCGGTTCTTGAAGATCGGGGCCATCCAGATGGCGGTGGTGCCGAGGCCCTTGATGTAGTCGAGGCGCCGCGTCAGACCCTTGAGGTCGCCGCCCTGGTAGAAGCCCTTGTCGGTGGGGTCGTAGCCGGTGCTGAGGCGTGAACCCGTGAGACCGCCCTTGTCGTTGGCGGTGTCCCCGTTGGCGAAACGGTCCGGCAGGACGAAGTAGAACTGCTCGCGGGTGTCGTCGTGCCGGGCGGGTTCGGCGGCGAGCCTCGCGTCGGAGGGCGGCGGGGGCGGGCTGTCCGCGTGGGCGGCGAGCGGCTGTACGAGCGCGGCGGCGAGGGCCGCGGCGGCGACGGCCGCGACCCGTCTGACGTGTATCACCGGTGTGAACTCCTAGCGATGGCGGCTCTCTTGGGTCCGACCCCGCGCGACCGTATCGCCGCCGAAAGGTTTACAGCAAGAGTCTTGCAATCAACAGCAAGAATTTGCACCGAAGCCTTGACGGGCCCTTCGCAACTGCCCCACTCTCACGGGTTGTTGAAACACGAAACCCCTTTCCGGAGCCGCACATGACCACCAGACACCACCCCCCGGGTGTCCTCAGGCGCGCCGCCACCGCCGCGGCCGCCGCCACCCTCGCCCTGGCCGGCGCCGTCGCGCTGCCCACCACCGCCGCCCACGCGGACACCACCGCGAAGGGCGACGTCATCGCCAACTTGTGGGAATGGAACTGGGACTCCATCGCCGACGAGTGCACCGACGTCCTCGGCCCGGCCGGGTACGGCGCCGTCCAGGTCGCCCCGCCCGCCGAGTCCCTCAAGCAGTCCTCGTACTACTGGTGGGACGTCTACCAGCCGTACTCCTACAACCTGAACAGCCGCTTCGGTACAGCGGCCAAGTTCGCCTCGATGGTGACCGCCTGCCATGACGCGGGCGTCAAGGTCTACACGGACGCGGTGATCAACCACACCGCCGCCCAGACCGGCACCGGCTACAACGGCACGACCCTCACCAACAAGTACGACACCCCGGACTGGGACCCGGGCGACTACCACCAGTCCGACGACTGCAACGACTCCGACCTGATCATCGACGACTGGTCGAACCTCTCCGAGGTGCAGAACTGCGAACTGCTCGGCCTGCCCGACCTGGAGACGGAGAACGACAACGTCCGCTCCGGCATCGCGGCCTTCCTCAACAAGCAGATCGCGCTCGGGGTGGACGGCTTCCGGGTGGACGCGGCCAAGCACATCCCCGAGGCCGACCTCGCGGCGATCGAGGCCAAGCTGACCACCACGACCTCGGGGGCGGCGCCGTACGTCTTCCAGGAGATCTACCCGGGCTCGACCCCGCAGCCGGCCGACTACTACGCCTCCGGTGACGTCCTGGACTTCACCTACGCGAGCAAGCTGAAGTCGGCGTTCCAGGGCAATGTCAGCGATCTGGAGTCGCTGTCCTCCTCCGGCATCCTGCCGGCCGCCAACTCGGTGTCCTTCGTGACCAACCACGACACCGAGCGCAACGGACTGCACATGAGCTACAAGGACGGCGACTCCTACAAGCTCGCCAACCTCTTCCAGCTCGCCTACAAGTGGTCCACGCCGACCGTGTACGCGAGCTGGGAGTGGACGCAGAGCGACCAGGCCCCGCCGAACTCCGCCGGTTTCGTCACCGACACCGACTGCGCGAGCGGCGCCTGGTACTGCCTCGACCGGGACACCGCAGTCGTCGGCATGGTGGCCTGGCACAACGCGACGGGCACGGCCGCCGTGTCGAACTGGCAGACCAAGTCGTCGGCCGTCATCGGCTTCGGCCGCAGCGGCGCGGGCTTCTTCGCCCTCAACAACGGCTCCGGCAGCGCCACGTACACCTTCGCGACCGGTATGGCCGATGGCACGTACAAGAACGTGATCGACGGCGGCGCGAGCACGGTGACGGTGTCCGGCGGCAGCGCCTCCCTCACCATCCCGGCGAAGAGCGCGATCGCCTTCTACGACGGCTCCTACACCTGCACCGTCGGCTGCGAGGACCCGGGCGGCGGTGACGGCGGCTCCACGTCGACGGTGAGCGCCACCTTCAACGAGTACGCCGCGACCTCGAGCGGCACGAACGTCTACGTCGTCGGCTCGATCGCGGCCCTGGGCGGCTGGGACACGTCCAAGGCGGTCGCCCTGTCCTCCTCGGGCTACCCGGTCTGGTCGGGCGAGGTGAACGTGCCGATCAACACGTCGTTCGAGTTCAAGTACCTCAAGAAGGACTCCTCCGGCCAGGTGACCTGGGAGTCCAACGCCAACCGGACGGCGGCGACCACGACGTCGGCGATCACGGTCAACAGCTCCTGGAACGTGGCCACCGCGAGCGCCACAGACGTCACCTTCCATGTCGACGCGACGACGGCCTGGGGCACCGACGTCTACGTGGTCGGCTCCCTCGCCTCCCTGGGCTCCTGGAACACCGCCGACGCGATCCCGCTGTCCTCGGCGTCCTACCCGACGTGGAGCAGGACGGTGATCGTCCCGAAGAGCACGGCCTTCGCGTACAAGTACATCAAGAAGGACTCCTCCGGCCAGGTGACCTGGGAGTCCGGTACGAACCGCTCGTACACGACGGGCAGCGGGTCCGGGTACACGACGGGCGACACCTGGAAGTAGAACCGCCGACCCCGCGCGCACCGCCGGGTGCGCGGTGTGCGCGGGGTGCGCGGTGCGGAGTGGGGGGCTTCAGCAGCTGGACTTGCCGGCGTAGATCGCCAGGGCGGTGTTGGCGCCGAGGGTGGCGGTGAGCTGGCCACTGGAGTTCACGGTCACGGTGGTGTTGTTCTGGACGTTGCAGTACGTCCCCGCGGCCAGGGAGGTCTGGTAGGTCCGGGCCAGGGAGCCACTCTCGTGGTTGATGGCCACGTACCCCTTGCTGCCCCGCCCGAAGGCGATCGCGTCGCCCCCGTTGTCCCACCAGTCGGTGACGGCCTCACCCCGGGTGGCGTTGCGGAAGGCGACCATGCGGAGGATCTCCGGCCAGGCGTGCTGGCACTTCCACCCGTCCTGCCAACAGGCTTTGACCGTACCGCCGTTGGGCGGGCCGGCATCCGTGTCGGACCACTCGTAGCCGGAGTTGATGTCCGGTGCGCCGTACGGGTACGCCAGCATGAAGACGTTGGCGAGGGTGTAGTTCGCGCCGTCCTTGTAGTTGAGGGTGGAGCCGTTGCGTTCGGTGTCGTGGTTGTCGACGAAGACGCCCGCGACGGAGCTGCTCAGATACCCCCAGCCCTCGCCGTAGTTCTTCAGATAGGCGAGGTTCTCGTTGTTGAAGACCCGCTTGAGGTCGTAGGCGTAACGGAACTCCTGCACATCGCCGTTGCCGGTGTACTCGGTGGGCTGGACGGCCTCGCCGGACCCGTAGATGACCTCCTGCTTCCAGTACGCGCCCGGGTTCGTCAGCCGGGACTTGATGTTGGCCAGGTCCGCGGTGTCGATGTGCTTGGCCGCGTCGATGCGGAAGCCGTCGACACCCAGGGTGAGCAGGTCGTTCATGTAGCCGGCGATGGTCTTGCGGACGTACTCCTCGCCGGTGTCCAGGTCGGCGAGGTTCACCAGCTCGCAGTGCTGGACGTTCCAGCGGTCCTGGTAGTTGGTCACCGGGGAGGTGCAGTCGTCGAAGTCGTAGGAGGAGTACAGGCCCGGGTAGGCGTACTTCGTGTACGAGGAGCCGCCGGTGCCGGTGCCGCTGCCCGCCGCCATGTGGTTGACGACCGTGTCGACGACGACCTTCACACCCGCCGCGTGGCAGGTGGTGACCATGTTCCGGAACGCGGTGCGGTCACCGAGGCGCCCCGCGATCTTGTAACTGACCGGCTGGTACGACGTCCACCACTGCGGGCCCTGTATGTGCTCGGCGGGCGGCGAGACCTGGACGTATCCGTAGCCTGCCGGACCGAGGGTGTCGGTGCACTCCTTCGCGACGGAGGCGAAGTTCCACTCGAAGAGGACGGCCGTGACGTCCTTGGTGCCGGGCGGGGTGGCGTGGGCGGCGGTCGCGGGGGCCATGAGGGCCGCCCCGGCGGCGAGGGCGACGGCGCCCGAAAGGGTTCTGCTGCTGACCATGGGGGGTTCCTTCTCCATTGAAGGCTCTTGCTGCAATCTTTCAGCAACCTTGCGGTGGCGCGATGTTAAGGGTGCGACGGCCGAGAAGGGCAGGGGGTGGCGCGAAAGAAGTGCAACACGTTACGCATGACGACCCGCCGGAAGAGCGCCGGCCAGAGCACGGCCACGAAGGCGTCGCGGGCGCGGCTGTGCTGCTCAGGCCCGTCTGCCGGAAGGGATGCGGGCTTCACCTGGATGATCGAGCCGGACGGGGACAGTTGCCCCCCGTCCGGCAGACTCGGCAGCGGCGTACGGGCACGACACCGAGTCGTTTCCGGCTACTTCTCCACAGCGGCACGACGGCCTCGGGTACGGTCCGCCCGCACGGGACCGAAGGCGCCTCGGCGGAAGACGCAGGGCCCTGCCGCTTCCCGAGGAAGCGGCAGGGCCCTTGACGTGCCGTCAGGCCGTGGTCCACCACGCCGTCGTGTCGGCGGGGAGCTTGAGATCGCCGTCCGTCTCGGCGACCTCGCCGCTGGTGAGGAGGACGCGGCCGTGGGACGGGACGCGGACCGGCTCGCCGGAGGTGTTCGTGACGCACACGAACCCGCCGCGCCGGAAGGCGAGGACGCCCTCCGGGGCCTTCAGCCATTCCACCGCGTCGCCCGCGCCCAGGTCGGGGTGGGTGCGGCGGAGGTGGAGGGCGGAGCGGTAGAGCTCCAGGGTGGAGCCGGCCACGCCCTGCTGGGCCTCGACGCTCAGCTCCGCCCACTCCGCGGGCTGGGGCAGCCAGCTGCCACCCGTGCCGAAGCCGTACGACGATCCCTCGCGGGTCCACGGGATCGGCACCCGGCAGCCGTCGCGGAAGCCGTCCTGGCCGGCGCCGCGGAAGTAGGCCGGGTCCTGGCGGACCTCGTCGGGGAGGTCGACGACGTCGGGCAGGCCGAGTTCCTCGCCCTGGTAGACGTAGGCCGAGCCGGGCAGGGCCAGCATGAGGAGGGTGGCCGCGCGGGCGCGGCGCAGGCCGAGCTCGCGGTCGCCGGCCGTGCGGATCTGGGTGCCGAGGCCGGGCGGGTTGGCGAAGCGGGTGGCGTGGCGGGTCACGTCGTGGTTGGACAGGACCCAGGTCGCCGGGGCGCCGACCGGGCGCATCGCCTCCAGGGTGCGGTCGATGACCGTACGGAGCTCCTTCGCGTCCCATTCCGTCGACAGGTACTGGAAGTTGAAGGCCTGGTGGAGCTCGTCGGGGCGCACGTAGTTCGCGGTGCGCTCCACGGTGGGGGTCCAGGCCTCGGCGACGAAGATGCGCTCTCCCGAGTACTCGTCGAGGATGAGCCGCCACTGGCGGTAGATGTCGTGGACGCCGTCCTGGTCGAAGAACGGCATGACATCGTTGCCCAGCAGTCTGAGCTGGTCGTGGGAGCCGAGGTCGGGGAGACCGGCGGCCTTCACCAGGCCGTGGGCGACGTCGATGCGGAAGCCGTCCACGCCCATGTCCAGCCAGAACCGCAGGATCGAGCGGAACTCGTCGCCCACGGCGGGGTGGTCCCAGTTGAAGTCGGGCTGCTCGGGGGCGAAGAGGTGCAGGTACCACTCGCCGTCCTCGACGCGGGTCCACGCCGGGCCGCCGAAGATGGACTCCCAGTCGTTGGGCGGCAGTTCGCCGTTCTCTCCCTTGCCGGGGCGGAAGTGGTAGCGGTCGCGGAGGGGGGAACCCGGCCCCTCCGCGACCGCCCGCCTGAACCACTCGTGCTGGTCGGAGGAGTGGTTGGGGACCAGGTCGACGATGATGCGCAGGCCGAGCGCGCGGGCGTCACGGATCAGTGCGTCGGCGTCGAGCAGATTGCCGAACATCGGGTCGACGGCCCGGTAGTCGGCGACGTCGTAGCCGGCGTCGGCCTGCGGGGAGGCGTAGAAGGGGCTGAGCCACACGGCGTCCACGCCGAGGTCGCGCAGGTACGTCAGGCGGGAGCGTACGCCTTCCAGGTCCCCCATGCCGTCGCCGTTGCTGTCGGCGAAGCTGCGCGGGTACACCTGGTAGATCACCGCGTCCCGCCACCAGTCACGGCGGGTGCCGACGGTGGAGACGGCCGCTGCGGAGGTGGGGGTGGGGGCCGGGGCTGCGGAGTGCTGCTGGCTCATGGCGTCCTTGGTACGTAACGGAGTCATCGGGTCGGGGTCGAGGAGGCGGTGGGAGACGGGGCGGCCGCGGTGCCGGCGGGGTCGGATGACACCGCGGCCGCCCCGGGTTCGTGGGTCAGCCCTTGGTGCCGCCGGCCGTGAGGCCCGTGACCAGGTTCTTCTGCACGAGGTAGAAGAACGCGGCAGCGGGCAGGGCGATCAGGACCGCGGTGGCCGCCATCAGGTTGCGCTGGGCGTCGTGCTCGCTGACGAAGGACTGCAGGCCGACGGCCAGCGTGTACTTGGTGTCGCTGAGCATGAACGTCGAGGCGAAGGCGACCTCGCTGAAGGCGGTGAGGAAGTTGTAGAACGCGGCCACCGCGAGGCCGGGCTTGGCGAGCGGCAGGACCAGCCGGAAGAAGGTGCCGAACGGGGTGAGCCCGTCCACGCGTCCCGCCTCGTCGATCTCGAAGGGGATGGTGTCGAAGTACCCCTTGAGCAGCCACGCGCTGTACGGGATGACCGTCGTGCAGTAGACGAGGATCAGGCCGAAGTAGTTGTCGATGAGCTTCAGGTCCGAGAGGATCTGGTACATCGGCACCATCAGGACGGCGACCGGGAACATCTGGGTCACCAGCAGCACCCACATGAACTTCTTGTAGCCGGGGAAGCGCATGCGGGAGACGGCGTAGCCGGTGGTGGCGGCGATGAGCACGCCGATGGCCGTGGTGCCGAGGGTGACGATCAGCGAGCTCTTCAGCCAGTCGAAGAACTTGGTGTGCTCGAGGACGAACGTGTAGTTGGCGAACGTCATCTTGTCCCAGATGCCGCCCGGGTGCAGGTAGTCGTCCTTGTCCGGGCCGAGGGACAGGTACACCAGCCAGAGGATCGGGAACAGCGCGATCAGGCTCGCGACGATCAGGACGGCGTGGGAGGCGAGGGAGGCGGCGGGGCCCGTCTCGCCGCGGCGGCGGACCCGGCGCGATGCCTTCGGTGCCTTCACGGGGTTCTCCTTGCTCACCGGGGCCGAGGCGGGGGTGGGAGCGGTCGTGGTACTCATCGGGACTCCTGCCTCAGATCGCGAGCTGCTGCTCGTTGCGGCCCAGCCAGCGGCGGTAGAAGGAGGTGAAGACGATCAGGATCGCCAGCAGCAGGATGCCGTAGGCGGCGGACTGGGCGAAGTCGCGCGGCTGCTGTCCGAAGCCGAGGTAGTAGGCCCAGGTGACGAGGATCTGCGCGTCGGGGGCGGTGTTGCCGAACAGCAGGAAGATCACGGCGAACTGGTTGAAGGTCCAGATGATGCCGAGCAGCACGACGGTGGAGCTGACGGTCCTGAGGCCGGGGACGGTGACGTACCGGAACCGCTGCCAGGCGCTCGCGCCGTCCATCTCGGCCGCCTCGTAGAGGGAGGCGTCGATCGACTGGAGGCCGCCGAGCAGGGAGACCATCATGAACGGCACACCGCACCAGGTGTTGACCATGATCGCGGCGAACCGCTGCCAGAAGGTGTCCTCCAGCCAGGACGGCGACGGCAGGTGCAGGGCGTCGAGGGCGGAGTTGATGATGCCGCCGTCGGCGAGCATGAAGCGCCAGCCGAAGACCGTGACGAAGGTGGGCACCGCCCAGGGCAGCACCAGGACCAGCCGGTACAGGGTGCGGCCGCGCAGCTTCTGGTTGAGCAGCAGGGCGAGGCCGAGGCCGAGGGTGTAGTGCAGGGCGACACAGACGGCCGTCCACACGATCGTCCAGACGAAGTGCGACCAGAAGCGGTCGTACGCGGTCGGACCCCAGAGGATGTCGGCGTAGTTGTCGAGGCCGATGAACTTGTAGGTGGCGTCGATGTGGTTGACGCCGATCGTGCGCGCGGTGTTGAGGCTGTTGGCGTCGGTGAGGGTCAGGTAGAGGCCGTACACCAGGGGGTAGAGCACGAGGACGCCGAGGACGACCGCCACCGGGGCGATCATGGCGTAGGCGTACCAGTGCTTGTGGTAGCCCCGCTTCAGGCGCCCGCCCAGGCCGGGTCCTGGCTCACGGTCACCGCGGCGTTTGCCGGTGGCGCGGTCGATGGCGACTGTCATGGTTCGACACCTTCTGGGTCTGCACGCTGGATCTTCGAGGGGGTGTACGGCTCACAGGCCGGTGGCCGCCGGATCCCTCCCCCGTGTCGGGGGGATCCGGCGGCCACGCGGGGCTCACTTGCTGAAGTCCGGCACCAGCTTGGCGATGGCGGTCTCGGCGGTGCTCAGGCCCTGGTCGAGGGTCTCCTTGCCACCCGCGATCTTGGGCAGTTCGGTGTCGAGCGGCCCCCACAGGGAGCTGTACTCCGGCAGCGCGGGGCGCGGCTGGGCGGCGGCGAGGACCGTGCCGTAGCCGGCGATGCCCGGGTCGGCCTTGACCTCGGCGGTGTAGGCGTCGTCGCGCGTCGGCAGGGTGGAGTTCTTCAGCGCGATGGTCGACTGGGACTTCGCCGAGGTCATGAAGTTGACGAACTTCAGCGCGGCGGCCTGGTGGGCCTTGTCCGAGCCGGCGTAGACCGAGAGGTTGTGGCCACCGGTCGGGGCGCCCGCCTTGCCGGTGGAGCCGGCCGGGACGGTGGCGATGCCCAGGTTGGCCTTGTCCTTGAAGGCGGAGCCCTTGTAGAAGTTGGTGATCTCCCAGGGGCCCTGGATGATCGCGGCGACCTTGCCGTTGACGAACGCGTCCTGGATGTGGGCGTAGGCGTCGGCGGTGGTGTCGGCCTTGTGGAGACCCTTGCCGTCGAACAGGCTCAGCCAGGTGCCGTACGCCTTCTTCGCGGCGTCGGAGTCGACCGTGATCTTCTTGGCGGCGACGTCGACGGTGTCGGTGCCCTCGCCGTACAGGAAGGTCTGGGCGTAGTAGGCCTGGGTGGAGCCCCAGTAGCCGTCGACGCCGGTCTTGGCCTTGACGGTGGCGGCGGCCTTCTTGAGGTCGTCCCAGGTCTTGGGGGCCTCGGTGATGCCGGCCTTCGCGAACAGCGCCTTGTTGTAGACGAGCGCGAGGGTGTCGGTGACGAACGGCACGCCGTAGGTCTTGCCGTCGTACTTGGCCTGCTCGATCAGGTTGGGCTTGAACTTGGCCTGGTCGGTCAGGGCCTCGGTGCCGTCCAGCGGCAGGAAGTAGCCCTTCTTGGCGAAGGCGGGGGTCCAGCCGACCTCGGAGCGCAGGATGTCCGGGGCGCCGGAGGCACCGGCGGCGGTGTCGAACTTGTTCTGCGCCTGGTCGAAGGGCACGTTGACGTACTTGACCTTGATGTTCTTGTTGGCGGCCTCGAACTCCTTGACCAAGGCCTGGTACGTCGGCGCCTCATTGGTGGCGTTGGAGGTGTCCCACCAGGTGAGGGTGACCGGCCCGCTCGAGTTGTCGCTGCCGCTGTCGTCTCCGCCGCAGGCCGTCGCCGCGAGGGCGAGGGACGCCATCAGCGCGGTGGCCGCTATGCCACGCCGCATGAGTTCTCCTTGAGGGTGAAAGCCCGTGTAGCTACAGGGGGCGGTCCCGTCCACCGTCCCTGCCGACTGGCCGACTGCGCCGTTGCCGCCGCCGGGCGTGGCCGAACGTAACAGCCAGGTAAGCGGCGCGAAAGTACTTGCAGCAAAAATTTGCAAGCGGGCGTGGAAGTTATCCGGGCGTGACCGGACGGCGACCGCCATGAGACGCTTGTTTACGCCCGTCGAGCACGTGGGGCGGTCTGTGCAAGACTCTGCAAGCTCTTGCCATCACTTTCATGAGGGACCACGAGGGAGCGCGATGACGCAGCAGCCCGGACGAGGCAGGCCAACGGGACGGCCGCGGCGTCCGATTGGTGTGCAAGGCGACACCTGGCCGGTACAGTCCACGTCTGTGACCACACGGCTTGCCGACATCGCTGCGCAGGCGGGGGTGAGCGAAGCGACCGTCAGCCGCGTCCTCAACGGCAAGCCTGGCGTCGCCGCCACCACCCGCCAGTCCGTGCTCGCCGCACTGGACGTCCTGGGCTACGAACGCCCGGTCCGGCTGCGCCAGCGCAGCGCGGGCCTCGTCGGCCTCATCACGCCGGAGCTGGAGAACCCGATATTCCCGGCCCTGGCCCAGGTCATCGGGCAGGCGCTGACCCGCCAGGGCTACACCCCCGTGCTCGCCACCCAGACCCCGGGCGGCTCCACGGAGGACGAGCTGACCGAGATGCTGGTGGACCGCGGGGTCGCCGGCATCATCTATGTCTCGGGGCTGCACGCGGACACCACGGCCGACATGCAGCGCTACGAGCAGCTGCGCGCGCAGGGCGTCCCCTTCGTCCTGGTCGACGGTTTCTCCCCCAAGGTGCAGGCGCCGTTCATCTCCCCCGACGACCGGGCGGCGATGACCCTCGCGGTCACCCACCTCGCGTCGTTGGGCCACACCCGGATCGGGCTCGCCCTGGGTCCGAAGCGGTTCGTGCCCGTGCAGCGCAAGATCGAGGGCTTCGTCCGCACCATGCAGGACCAGCTGGGGCTGGGCGCCGAGCAGATCGAGACGGAGCTGGTGCAGCACTCCCTGTACACCCTGGAGGGCGGGCAGGCCGCGACCACGGCCCTGATCGACCGGGGCTGTACGGCGATCGTCTGCGCCAGCGACATGATGGCGCTCGGCGCGATACGGGCGGCCCGGCAGCGGGGTCTCGCGGTCCCCCAGGACATCTCGGTGGTCGGCTTCGACGACTCCCCGCTGATCGCCTTCACCGACCCGCCGCTCACCACCATCCGCAAGCCGGTCCCCGCGATGGGCCAGGCCGCGGTGCGCACGCTGCTGGAGGAGATCGGCGGGACGCCCGCGCCGCACAGCGAGTTCGTGTTCATGCCGGAACTGGTGGTGCGGGGTTCGACCGCTTCGGCCCCCGGGGACCGGAATCGTCCTTAGATCGTCCCCGGGGTGGAGGAAAAGGGGGTTTCCTCCCCTGCGCCGGTAGGAGACGATGGGGTGCGTCCGCCGTAGAACATGCGGGGGCAACCCGACCGGAGGATGATCGGACCAAGAGGGCTTTTCTGGCAGACTTTGTGTCCATGGGTGACTCGACCGTGACGCCGTTGGAAGGCCGTGAACAGGCCGTTCCACAGGCCGTCGCGGCCGGGGCCCGCGAGCGCCGTCTCGCCCGGCTCCGCTCCCCCCGCCGGCCCCGCCTCTGGTTCGAGATCCTGCTCATCGCGGTGAGTTACTGGACGTACTCGCTGATCCGCAACGCGGTGCCCGAGCAGCGGTCCGAGGCGCTGCGCAACGCGGACTGGATCTGGCGCATGGAGCACCACCTGGGGCTCGCCTTCGAGCATTCGGTCAACCACACCGTGAACTCGGTGGCCTGGCTGATCGTGGGCATGAACTACTACTACGCGACGCTGCACTTCATCATCACGCTGACCGTCCTGGTCTGGCTCTACCGCAGCCACCCGGGCCGCTACGCCGCGACCCGGCTGGTCCTCTTCGCCACGACCGCGGTCGCCCTGGTCGGCTACTACTTCTATCCGCTGGCGCCGCCGCGGCTGATGACCGGCGGCCACTTCGTCGACACCGTCATGGTCCACCGCACCTGGGGTTCGATGGCCTCCGGCGACCTGAAGAACATGTCGAACCAGTACGCCGCGATGCCGTCCATGCACATCGGCTGGTCCCTGTGGTGCGGCCTGACGATCTTCGCGCTGGCGAGACTGCCCTGGGTGCGGATCCTGGGGCTGCTCTACCCGGTGGCGACGCTGATCGTCATCGTCGCCACCGCCAACCACTTCTGGCTGGACGCGGTGGGCGGCATCATCTGCCTCGCCTTCGGCTTCACGGTCGCGGCCCTCTGGTACGGCGCGCTCCCCTACTCCCTGCCCCGCCACGTGCCGCCCCGGGGCCGGGGCGGAGCCCTGCTGCCGACCAAGGCGTAGCGCCGGGCGGCCGCGGCGCCCGCGGGGTCAGTCCCGGTGCACCACATGGCCTCCGGTGACCGTCAGACGTACCGGTGCCTCGGCGAGTTCGTCCGCCGGGGCCTCGACCGGGTCCAGGCCGAACGCCGTGAGGTCCGCCCGCAGGCCCACGGCGATGCGTCCCCCGCGGCCGGCCTCCCCGCCGCACGGGCGGCATGGGTCGTACACCCCTCCAGTGCCTCCAGACCCGTCAGCCCGGACCGGGCGGCCGCCGCGCCCCGGGGCGCAACCGCCGTCGCCAGGACGCCCCGGACGTCGTAGGGGGCGACGGGCCAGTCGGAGCCCAGGGCGACCGTCGCCCTCGCGTCCCGCAGATCCCGCAGCCGCCAGGCCCGCCCGGCGCGGTCCGCGCCCAGCCGGCGCGACCACTCGTCGGTGGCGTCGGCGCGGGTGTACGCGGTGTGCGGCGGCTGCACGGACGTGGCCACCCCCAGCTCGGCGAACCGCGGCAGCAGGTCGTCGGGCACGGTCTCCAGATGCTCGATCCGGTGCCGCCGCCCCGCCCCCGGCCCGCGTCCCGCCACGTCAGGCGGGCGGCCGGGCCGCCTCACGCAGCGCCTCGACGAACGCCTCCAGCGCCGCCTGCGGCGGGGCGGACGCGCGCACCGCCGTGTGGATCGTGCGGACCGGTACGGGGTCCCGTACCTCCTTCACCACCACCCCCGGATGCCGGCTCCCCAGCCCCAGACGGGGCACGAGGGCCACCCCCAGCCCGGCCGCGACGAATCCCTGCGCGGTCCCGTAGTCCTCGCTCTCCACGACGAACCGCGGCCGGAACCCCACCGCCGCGCAGGCGTCGAGCTGGGCGTCGAGGCAGGGGCCGGGCCACTCGCTGCCGACGAACGCCTCCTCGGCCAGCTCCACCAGCCGCAGCGCGCGCCGCCCGGCGAGCCGGTGTCCGCGCGGGAGCACCGCGAGGTAGGGGTCGTCGAGCAGGGGCGCACGCCGTACGCCCTGCTCCACCGGTTCGTCCGCGCCGCGCACCGCCAGGGCGAGATCGGCCCGCCCCTCCCGGACGTCCGCCAGGGCGTCCCCGGTGTCGGTGGTCAGCCGCAGATCGACCCGCACGCCCGGGTGCCGCTCCCGCAGCCGCGCCATGGCCGGCGCCACGAGCCCCGCCCCGGCGGTCGCGAAGTACCGCACGGACAGCCGCCCGATCCGCCCCGCCGCCAGATCGGCGAGTGCCGCCTCCGCCTCGGCGACCTGCCGCGCGATGGCCTCGGCGTACTCGGTGAGCAGCAGCGCCGCGGCCGTGGGCCGCACCCCGCGCCCCACCCGCTCCAGCAGTTCGGTCCCGGCCTCCTTCTCCAGGGCGGCGATCTGCTGGCTCACCGCGGACGGCGTGTAGCCCAGCACCCCGGCGGCCGCCGTCACGGACCCGCTCCCCACGACCGCCCGGAGCATCTGCATCCGTCGCACATCAAGCATGCAGTCCAGCTTAACGAACCATCCAGAACCTTTCACTTGTCCTCACAGAAGAAGGAGGCCACGGTGGTGCCATGCCCCTCGCCTCCACTCTCCGTATGGCGGCCCTGGCCCTGTTCTGGGGCTCCGGCTTCCTCTGGATCAAACTGGCCCTCACCCACGGACTGACCCCGGTCCAGATCACGATCGCCCGCTGCGCACTGGGCACGGCGGTCCTGCTCCTCCTGGCCCGCCGATCGGGCCAGCGCCTCCCCCGCGGGCGCACCACCTGGCTCCACCTCGTCGTGGCCGCCCTGTTCTGCAACGCACTCCCCTTCGCCCTGTTCGCCCTGGGAGAGCAGCGGGTGGACTCGGGGCTGGCGGGGGTCCTCAACGCCACGACCCCGCTGTGGTCCCTCCTCATCGGCCTGGCCCTGGGCACCGACCGGGGCGCCCACCCGATCCGGCTGGCCGGCCTGGCCCTCGGTTTCGCCGGTACGGTCCTGATCTTCGCCCCGTGGCAGCAGGAGGGCCTGTTCGGCGGGCCCGCCCTGGCCCTGCTGGCGGCGGCGGCCAGCTACGCCGTGGCCTTCGCCCACATGGCGCGCCATCTCGCCGTACGGGAGGCTCCGCTGGCCATGTCGGCGGCCCAGCTCCTGACCGCGACGGCCTGGACCACGCTCGCCCTCCCGGCGGCCGGCCCGCTCCGCCCGGACCCGGTCGGCCTGCTGGCGGTGACCGCCCTGGGCGTCCTCGGCACGGGGCTGACCTTCTACCTCAACTACCGTCTGATAGCGGACGAGGGCGCGACGGCGGCGGCGACGGTCGGCTATCTGCTGCCGGTGGTCTCCGTGGCGCTCGGCGCGCTGGTCCTGGACGAGCACCTGGGCGCCCGCGCCCTCGCCGGCATGACGGTCGTCCTGGTGGGCGTGGCGCTGACCCGCGGACGCGGCACCGCGCCCGGGCCGGCCGGCAGGCGGACCGCCGGGCGGGTTCCCGGGCGCGCCGACGGGACCGTTGCCGAGCCCGCCGACGGAACCGTCGCCCGGCGCGCTCACGGGCCAGCTGTCGGACACGCTCACGGACCCGCCGCCGGGCGGGACGCCGGCCCGTCCGCCGCCCCACCGGCCGGCCTGTCCGCCGCCCCGCTCACCGCCCCACCGGCCGCCACGGCCGCGGGTGACGTCCGCACGCGTCACGCCCTCGGGTGACGCCCGCCGTCACCCCCCGTAGAACAGCTGGTCCACCACCGCCCGGGCCCGCCGGGCGGTGCGGCGGTAACCGTCCAGCAGTTCGCCCACCCGACCCGGGCCGTATCCCAAGTAGCGGCCCACTGCGGTGAGTTCGCGGCTCTCCGAGGGGAAGGTGTCCCCGGCGCGCCCCCGGACCAGCATCACGGCGTTGCGCACCCGGGTGGCCAGCACCCACGCCTCGTCGAGGGTCTCCGCGTCCTCCGCCGGGATGAGCCCGGCCGCGCACGCGGCCGCGAGCGCCTCCCGGGTCCGCGTGGTCCGCAGCCCCGGCTGCGCCCACCCGTGCCGCATCTGGAGCAGCTGCACGGTCCACTCCACGTCGGACAGCCCGCCCGGTCCGAGCTTGGTGTGCAGCTTGGGGTCGGCGCCGCGCGGCAGCCGCTCCGACTCCATCCGCGCCTTCAGCCGCCGGATCTCCCGTACGGCGTCCTCCCCGAGCCCCTGCGCCGGATACCGCAGCGGATCGATCAGCTCGATGAACCGCCGCCCCAACTCCTCGTCGCCTGCGACCGGTTCGGCGCGCAGCAGCGCCTGCGACTCCCACACCAGCGACCAGCGCCGGTAGTAGGCCTCGTACGACTTCAGCGTCCGCACCAGCGGCCCGGACTTCCCCTCGGGCCGCAGATCGGCGTCGATCAGCAGCGGGGGGTCGGCGCTCGGGACCTGGAGCAGCCGGCGCATCTCGGCGACCACCCGGTTCGCGGCCTCGGAGGCCTCCCTCTCGTCGGTGCCCTCCCTGGGCTCGTGCACGAACAGCACGTCGGCGTCGGAGCCGTAGCCCAGTTCGTGCCCGCCGAAGCGTCCCATGCCGATTACCGCGAACCGGGTGGGCAGGGTGTCCCCCCAGCCCTCGCGCACCACGGCCCGCAGCGTCCCCGCGAGCGTGGCCGCCGTGAGATCGGAGACGGCGGCACCGACCCGGTCCACCAGCGCCCCCTGGTCGGGTTCGGCGGGCCGGGTCTCGGTGCCGTAGGAACTGACGATGTCGCCGGCCGCCGTACGGAACAGCTCGCGCCGGCGCACGCCGCGGGCGGCGGTGACCGCCTGCTCGGCGTTCCCCGCCCGCCCCACGGTGGCCAGGGTCTCCTGCTCCAGCTGGGCCCGCCCGCGCGGCTGGAGCCCGCCGCCGTCCCCGTCGCCGTCACCGAGCAGGGCGACCGCCTCCGGGGCCCGCAGCAGCAGATCCGGGGCGAGGCGTCCGGCCGACAGCACGCGGGCGAGGTTCTCGGCGGCCGCCCCCTCGTCCCGCAACAGCCTCAGGTACCAAGGGGTCTTGCCCAACGCGTCCGACACCTTGCGGAAGTTGAGCAGTCCGGCGTCCGGGTCGGCGGAGTCGGCGAACCAGGCGAGCAGCACGGGCAGCAGGGTGCGCTGGATGGCGGCCTTGCGGGTGACGCCCGAGGCGAGCGCCTCCAGGTGCCGCAGTGCGGCGGCAGGGTCGGCGTACCCGAGGGCGATCAGCCGCTCACGCGCCGCCTCCAGGCTCAACCGGGCCTCACCCGTGGCCAGTTGGGCGACGGCGTCGAGCAGCGGCCGGTAGAAGATCTTTTCGTGGAGGCGCCGGACCACGGCCGCGTGCCGCTTCCACTCCCGGTTCAGCTCCACCACCGGGTCGGTCCGCAGGCCGAGGGAGCGCCCGAGGCGCCGCTGGTCGTCCTCGTCCTCGGGGACGAGATGGGTCCGCCGCAGCCGGTACAGCTGGATACGGTGCTCCATGGACCGCAGGAACCGGTAGGCGTCGTCGAGCTGTACGGCGTCGGCCCGCCCGACGTACCCGCCCGCGGCCAGCGCCTGGAGGGCGTCCAGGGTGGTGCCGCTGCGCAGCGAGGCGTCGGACCGCCCGTGCACGAGCTGGAGCAGCTGTACGGCGAACTCGACGTCCCGCAGCCCGCCGGGACCGAGCTTCAGTTCGCGCTCGACCTCGGCGGCCGGGATGTTCTCGACGACCCGCCGCCGCATCTTCTGCACGTCGACGACGAAGTTCTCCCGCTCGGCGGCCTTCCACACCAGCGGCTCGACGGCGGTGACGTACTCGGTGCCCAGGGCCAGGTCGCCCGCCACCGGCCGGGCCTTGAGCAGCGCCTGGAACTCCCAGGTCTTGGCCCACCGCTGGTAGTAGGCGAGATGGCTGCTGAGCGTCCGCACCAGCGGCCCGTTGCGCCCCTCGGGCCGCAGATTGGCGTCGACCGGCCAGATCGAGCCCTCCACGGTGGTCTCGGAGCAGATCCGCATCATGTGCGAGGCCAGCTTGGTGGCGGCGCGCAGGGCCTTGCCCTCGTCGGCCCCTTCGGCGGCCTCTCCCACGAAGATGACGTCGACGTCGGAGACGTAGTTCAGCTCGTGGCCGCCGCACTTGCCCATGGCGATGACGGCGAGCCGGCACAGCGCGGCGTCCTGCGGGGCGGCCGCCGACGCGATCCGCAGCGCCGCGCGCAGGGTGGCGGTGGCGAGGTCGGCGAGCTCGGCGGCGGTCTCGGCGACGTCGGTCGTCCCGCAGACGTCCCGGGCGGCGATCGACAGCAGGCAGCGCCGGTACGCGACCCGCAGCGACACCGGGTCGTCCGCCGGTGCGAGGCCCCGCTCGAACTCCTCCACCCCGGGGTGCAGGTCCCGGGGCTCATAGGTGAGCAGTGCCTCCCAGTCCCCCGGGTGCCGGGCCAGATGCTCGGCGAGTGCGGCGGAGGCGCCCAGCACCCCCAGCAGCCGGTCCCGCAGGGGCTTGGCCGCTATCAGTGTGTCGAGCAGTCCGCGCCGGGCCGTGTGGTCGGACTGTGCCTCCAGCAGCCCGACCAGACCGCGCAGCGCCAGGTCCGGGTCGGCGACCGCGCCCAGCGCCTCCAGCAGGATGGGATCGCTGCGCACCGGAGCCAGCTCGGGCCCGTCCAGCAGCCGTTCGGCGGCGGAGGGATCGGTGAACCCGTGCCGCAGCAGCCGTGTGAAGGTACTGCTCCTGCGCCCCGGCGCCGCCGTCATCCCCGGCCTCCTCGACTCCACTGACTCCGCTGACTCCGATCAAGGTCGTACGCACTTGAGCCTAACCGGAGAGGTCCGGGGAAGCGCCGGGGCGAGGGGAGGCGGGTGAGCGGCGGGGGCGTCCCCGCGGTGGCGCAGCGGACGGTTTTCCGCTTCGGTATGTTGAGCCGTCCGGCCCGGCACGGGCGTGGCGGTACGACCGAGGCTCCGGAGGACCAGGATGCAGTACACGCTCGAAGTGATCCCGCTGCCCGTGAGCGACATCGACCGGGCCCGTGACTTCTACCGCGACAAGGTCGGTTTCCACGTGGACGTCGACCAGGAGGTCATGCCCGGTATGCGGATCGTCCAGCTGACGCCGCCGGGCTCGGGCTGCTCGATCGCGCTCGGCGACAGCATCTGGAAGATGGTCCGGGGCCCGCGCCCCGCCCCCGGCTCCTACCAGGGGCTCCAGCTGTGCGTGGCCGACATCGACGCGGCCCGCGCGGAACTGCTGGAGCGGGGTCTGGAGGTCTCCGAGCCGGTCCGCTACACCCCCGACGACGGCGGCTCGTTCCTGTACTTCAGCGACCCCGACGGCAACGGCTGGGCGATCCAGGAGTACCGTCGCCGGGCCGAGGAACCCCTGCACCAGGTGCTCTCGGAGCTGGCCCGGCAGACCTCCTGACCCGCCCGGCGGCTCAGATGCCGCCCGTGTTGAGCAGCCGGTTGGGCGTGTCGGAACGGACTCCCCGCAGGACGCCGCGGGTGGCCGTGCGGTCGAGCCAGACGTGGACCTGCTCGGCCGTGGCGTGGGGGTGGGCCGACAGGTAGAGCGCGATCACGCCGGTCGCGTGCGGCGCGGCCCAGGACGTCGCGCCGCCGGTCTCGGTGTACGTACCGCCGCCCGCGAGGGCCGAGGTCACCTTCTGGCCGGGGGCGTACAGGTCCACGCACCGTCCGTAGCCCGATCCGTAGGAGCCGCTGTCGCTCCACGCGCGGTCGGTGGAGGTGGCGGCCGCCACGACGATGGTGCCGGGCACACCGGCCGGGGAGTGCTTGCAGGCGTCGTCGTGGAAGTTGCCGGCCGAGACCACCGTCGGGATCCCGGCGGCGACCATCTTCTTCACGGCGGTCTCCAGGGCCGCGGAGCGGTGGTCGAGGTTGAGCGACATGTTCACCACGGCGGGCTTCTGAGCGTGGGCGGTGACCCACTTGACCGACTTCACCAGGGCCGCCTCGGCCGCCGCCGCCGAGCCGCCGCCGCCGCTCTCGCACAGCACGCCCTGGACGCGTACCAGCTCCGCCTTGGGCGCCACGCCGTACTTCGCGCCGCCGATGATGCCCGCGACGAAGGTGCCGTGCCCGGTCCCCGCCTCGCTGAAGCAGTCGCCGGAGTCCTTCGGGCCCACGAAGTCGGCGCCGAGGTGGGCCCGTCCGCCGAACTCCTTGTGGCCGATGTCCATCCCGGTGTCGATCACGTAGACGTGCACGCCCTTGCCGGTGGCGGTGGTGGTGAGCTTCCCGTTCAGCGGCCGTGACCGCTGGTCGAGGATGTCGAGGTTCCACGGCACGGTGCGGGTGAGGTGCGCGGCCGCGGCCGGGGCGGCCAGCTTCGCCAGGCCGCCGTCGGACGCTCCCGCCGAGCGGGCCGGCGCCCCGCCCCCGGAGGCCGCCGCACCGGCCTCCCCCGCACAGGCCGAGGCCCCGAGCACCGTCACCATGGCCACCGCGATGAGCCCGGCCTTCGTCACGTTCCGCGTCACGACGTCCCCCACTTGCCCGTTTCGTACACAGTCAGCGCACAAGACGAGCACCGGGGGCCGGCGGTTCCGGCGGTTCCGAGGGGGGGAGGGACGGTACCCCTGGCCGGCTACAGCACCGGCAGGTTCTTCCGCAGCTCGAACGCCGTGACCTCGGAGCGGTACTCGTACCACTCCTGCTTCTTGTTGCGCAGGAAGAAGTCGAAGACGTGCTCGCCGAGGGTCTCGGCGACCAGGTCGCTGCGCTCCATGAGGGTGAGGGCCTCGCCGAGGTTCTGCGGGAGGGGCTCGATGCCCATCGCGCGGCGTTCGGCGTCGGAAAGGGCCCAGACGTCGTCCTCGGCGCCCGGCGGGAGCTCGTAGCCCTCCTCGACGCCCTTGAGGCCGGCGGCGAGGAGCATGGCGTACGCCAGGTAGGGGTTGGCGCCGGAGTCGAGGGAGCGGACCTCGATGCGGGCCGAGCCGGTCTTGCCGGGCTTGTACATCGGGACGCGGACGAGGGCCGAGCGGTTGTTGTGGCCCCAGCAGATGTACGAGGGGGCCTCGCCGCCCGCGCCCGCCGTGCGCTCGGAGCCGCCCCAGATGCGCTTGTAGGAGTTGACCCACTGGTTGGTGACCGCGGCGATCTCGGCGGCGTGCTTGAGCAGACCGGCGATGAAGGAGCGGCCCACCTTGGAGAGCTGGTACTCGGACCCGGACTCGTAGAACGCGTTGCGGTCGCCCTCGAAGAGCGAGAGGTGGGTGTGCATGCCGCTGCCGGGGTGCTCGGAGAACGGCTTCGGCATGAAGGTCGCCTGGACGCCCTGCTCCAGCGCGACCTGCTTCATGACCAGGCGGAACGTCATGATGTTGTCGGCGGTGGAGAGCGCGTCGGCGTACCGCAGGTCGATCTCCTGCTGGCCGGGGGCGCCCTCGTGGTGGGAGAACTCGACCGAGATGCCCATCGACTCCAGCATGGTGATGGCCTGGCGGCGGAAGTCCATGCCGATGTTCTGCGGGGTGTGGTCGAAGTAGCCGGAGTTGTCGGCGGGCGTCGGACGGGAGCCGTCCAGCGGGCGGTCCTTCAGCAGGAAGAACTCGATCTCCGGGTGGGTGTAGAAGGTGAAGCCCAGGTCGGAGGCGCGGGCGAGGGCGCGCTTGAGGACGTAGCGGGGGTCGGCGAAGGAGGGGGAGCCGTCCGGCATGAGGATGTCGCAGAACATCCGGGCGGTGCCGGGGGCCTCGGCGCGCCAGGGCAGGATCTGGAAGGTGGACGGGTCCGGCTTGGCGATCATGTCGGACTCGTAGACCCGGGCGAAGCCCTCGATCGCGGAGCCGTCGAAGCCGATCCCCTCGTCGAAGGCCTGCTCGAGCTCGGCCGGGGCCACGGCGACGGACTTCAGGAAGCCCAGCACGTCCGTGAACCACAGGCGTACGAACCGGATGTCGCGCTCCTCGAGCGTCCGGAGCACGAACTCCTGCTGCTTGTCCATCTTCCGCTTCCCCATCCTTGCTGGTCAGGCCGCCTGTCTCCCCGTCCCACGGGAGGCGGTCGGGCACCTGCGCATCACACCACAACAGCATTTCATGCGCGTTGCGGACCTTGATCGCTCCAGCGTCCGCGGCCTGAACGGCCCGGGTACGCCGGGTGTACTGCTTCCCCGCCCATCTTGCCTGTTCGCACCGGTATCCGTAATGGCCGGATCGGCTCCCGGGTGACGGAGACCACGGCCGTTAAATTTGAATCTCAGATGCAAGTTTTAATAGCGTCGGGCCACCGAGCCGATTCGGCCGAGCCCCGAGGAGTCCCGATGCTGTCCGAGCCGTCCGCAGCCACCGTCCGCGCCACCCTCCCCGCCGTCGGCGCGGCCATCGGCGAGATCACCGAGCGTTTCTACGCCCGTCTCTTCGCCGCCCACCCCGCACTGCTGCGGGACCTCTTCAACCGCGGCAACCAGGCCGCCGGGACCCAGCGCCAGGCCCTCGCCGGCTCCATCGCCGCGTTCGCCACGCACCTGCTGGACCATCCGGACCGGCGCCCCGACGCCCTGCTGAGCCGCATCGCCCACAAGCACGCCTCTCTCGGCGTGGCGCCGGAGCAGTACGCGGTGGTCCACGAGCACCTCTTCGCCGCCCTCGCCGAGGTGCTCGGCGAGGCCGTCACCCCCGAGGTCGCGGCGGCCTGGGACGAGGTCTACTGGCTGATGGCGCACGCGCTCGTCGCCGTCGAGAAGCGGCTGTACGAGGAGAGCGGCGCGACCGGGCCGCGGCCCTGGGAGGTCGTCGAGCGGATCGTGGAGAGCGACGACGTCGTGACCTTCCGGGTGCGCCCGGCCGACGGCGGGCAGGTGCGCGGCGTCCGGGCCGGGCAGTACGTCTCCGTGGGCGTCGCGCTCCCCGACGGCGCCCGGCAGATACGCCAGTACAGCCTCTCGGGGGCGCCGGACGGCTCGGTGCGCCAGTTCAGCGTCAAGCGGGTGCGCGGCGAGGGCGGTACGCCCGACGGCGAGGTCTCCCACCATCTGCACGCGCACGTGCGGGTGGGAGACGTGCTCGACCTGTCGGAGCCGTACGGCGACCTGGTCCTCGACGGGACCGACGGCACGCCCCTGCTGCTGGCCTCGGCCGGCATCGGTGTGACCCCGATGGTCGCGATGCTGGCGGACCTGGCGCAGCGCGGTCACCGGGCCCCGGTCACCGTCGTGCACGCGGACCGCACCCCCGCGACCCACGCCCTGCGTGCCGACCACGAGGCGTACGCGGCGAAGCTCCCGGAGGCGTCCGTGCACCTCTGGTACGAGCGCGAGGCCCCGGAGGGGGCCGCCGAGGGCCTGGTCGACCTCACGGACGTCACCGTCCCTGCGGGTACGCGCGCGTACCTGTGCGGCCCGCTCCCCTTCATGCGGGCGGTGCGCGCCCAGCTGATCGCGAAGGGCGTCGCCCCCGCCGACATCCACTACGAGGTCTTCGGCCCCGACCTGTGGCTGGCGGCGGCCTGACCGACGCCCCCTTCCGGGGGCGCGTCCTAGCGGGCGAGCCCGCCGGAGCCGGGGCCCGCGATGCCCAGCAGCAGCGGTCCCGTCGGTTCGGCCACGATGTCCGCCACCGTGAGGGGGTCGAGGGAGGCGTAGAAGGCCTCCTGGGCCCGGCGCAGGGCGCCGCGCAGACGGCAGGCCGAGTTCAGGGGGCAGGGCGTCGAGCCCTCGCAGTCGACGACGTCGCCGTCGCCCTCGAAGGCGCGGACGACGCCGCCCACGGACGCCGTACGGCCCTCTCCGGTCAGGGCGAGGCCCCCGCCGCGGCCCCGGCGGGCCTCCAGCAGCCCCAGGTGCTGGAGTTCGGCCACGACCTTGGCCGCGTGCGTGTAGGGGACCTGCATCGCGGCCGCCACCTCACGGGTCGTCGGGGTCGTCTCGCCCGCGACCGCGAGGCGCATCAGCACCCGCAGGGCCAGGTCGGTGGATCGCAGCAGCCGCATGGGCGAAGCGTAGATAATACGCATCTCGGCTTCAAATTATGGAGTGGCCGGACGGGTGCCTACGCCTTCGCGTGTCCTCCCCCTTACGATCAGTGGACTCGCTGGACACCAGCCGCACCACCGCCACCGTCCCGCCCCCTTTCCCCAGAAGGACAGGCCCCATGGGTTCCGCCGACCAGACCGGCAGCACCGCGCGCAAGGCGCGCATAGAAGAGATGCGGCGGGCCCAGCAGGCCCGGGAGCGGCGCAACCGGATCCTCGTGATCACGGGCAGCGTGGTCGCGGTCGCCGCGCTCGTCGTCGGCGGGGTGTTCGTCGTGCGGTCGCAGTCCGACGACGACTCCACCACCGCCTCCGACTCCAAGGCGTCGGGGCACTGGGTCACCGGCTCGGACGGGGTGAAGACCTGGAAGGGCACCCTGGGTCGCACCCATGTCGCCAAGACCGTGACGTACCCGATGGAGCCCCCGGTCGGCGGCGACCACGACCCGGTCTGGCTGAACTGCAACGGCAACGTCTACACCGAGGCCGTGAACAACATGAACGCCGTGCACGCGCTGGAGCACGGCGCGGTCTGGGTGACGTACACCAGCAAGGCGAAGAAGGCCGACGTCGAAGCGCTCGCGGCGAAGGTGAAGAAGACGCCGTACACGTTCATGAGCCCGGACGACAAGCAGGCCGACCCGATCATGCTCAGCGCCTGGGGCAAGCAGCGCACGGTGACCGGTGCGGACGACCCCGCCGTCGGCAAGTTCTTCGAGGAGTTCGTGCAGGGTGAGCAGACGCCCGAGCCGGGCGCCTCCTGCACGGGCGGGACGATGAAGTGAGGACGTCAGCGGGCTGGATCGCCTCGGCCGCGGCGGCGGTGCTCGTCGCGGCCGGCGCCATCACCTACGCCGTCGCCGCGGACGACGGGGGCACCGGCGGCTCGGTCCCCGCCGCGGACTCCGCCGACGCCGGGTTCGCCCGGGACATGGCCGTCCACCACCAGCAGGCCGTCGAGATGGCGTACATCGTGCGCGACCGGACGACGGACGAGGAGGTGCGGCGGCTCGCCTACGACATCGCCCAGACGCAGGCCAACCAGCGCGGGATGCTGCTCGGCTGGCTCGATCTGTGGGGGCTGCCGAAGGTGTCCTCCGACGCGCCCATGACCTGGATGGGGATGGGCGACATGGCCGGCGGGAAGGACGGCGCGCTCATGCCCGGCATGGCGACGGACACCGAGCTGAAGAAGCTGGGCACGCTGAACGGCAAGCAGGCCGAGGTGTTCTTCCTCCAGCTGATGACCGCTCACCACAAGGGCGGCATCCACATGGCCGAGGGCTGTGTCGCCCGGTGCACCGTCGGCGTGGAGAAGCGGCTCGCGCAGGGCATGGTCGACGCGCAGGAGTCCGAAATCGCCCTGATGGCGGACATGTTGAAGGCGCGCGGGGCGAAGGCGTAGCCCACCCGTAGGGTTTTCCCTCGACTTCGCGGACTTGTCCGTCAAATCACCCCAGCAAGCGGTCACTTGGCTGCTTCTTGGTGCTCGCATTCCCCTTGCATGAACGGTTCGTCGCAAGAGTGGCCGTCACGTCGAGTGATCAACTCGCGTCGAACCACATACAGGGGGTCCGATGAGATCCAACCGCGCCGCGCTGCGCGCCGGGGTGAGCATGGCGGCGACACTGCCCATGATCGCCGGCGCCCTCGCGCTCGGCATACCCGCGGCCCACGCCGCGGACGCTCCGGCCCGTGACACGCTGGCCGGGACCAAGCCCGCGTGGGCGACGGCCAAGGCGGACAAGGGCTCGACCTCGAACAGCGCCCAGCTGAACGCCCGCGTGTACCTCGCGGGCCGGGACGCCCACGGTCTCGCCGCCTACGCCAAGGCGGTGTCCGACCCGAGCTCCCCCGCCTACGGCAGGTACCTCTCCGCCGAGCAGGCCGCGGCCCGCTTCGGCGCGACCTCGGCGCAGGTCGCCGCGGTCAAGGCATGGCTGACGGCGGCCGGTCTGAAGGTCACCGGCACCACCCGGCACTACGTCTCCGTCAGCGGTGACGTCGCCGCCGCCGAGAAGGCGTTCGGCACCGACCTGCACAACTACGCCAAGGGCTCGAAGACCTACCGCGCGCCCTCGAAGTCGGCGTCCGCGCCCGCGAGCCTCGACGGTGCCGTGCTGACCGTCACCGGCCTGGACAACGCGCCGCACAAGTCGAGCAGCAAGGACCAGCTGCCGCCGCCGGACGCGGTGTTCAAGAACTCCGGGCCGTTCTCCTCGTACTACGGCTCCACCGTCGCGAACACCCTCCCGGAGGCGTACGGCACGAAGATCCCGTACGCCGTCGAGGGCTACACCGGCAAGCAGCTGCGCGCCGCATACGGCGCCGGCGGCTACACCGGCAAGGGCGTGCGCATCGCCATCACCGACGCGTACGCCTCGCCGACGATCACCTCCGACGCGGCCACCTACGCGAAGAAGCACGGCGACGCGGCCTGGAGGACGGGCCAGCTGACCCAGGTCCTGCCGAAGGACTACACCAAGACCGAGGAGTGCTCGGCGGCCGGCTGGTACGGCGAGGAGACCCTCGACGTCGAGGCCGTGCACGCGGTCGCGCCGGCTGCGAACGTCACCTACGTGGGCTCCGCCTCCTGCACCGACGACGATCTGCTCGACTCGCTCAGCAAGGTCGTCGACAACCACCTGGCCGACATCGTCTCCAACTCCTGGGGCGACACCGAGGCCAGCCAGACGCCGGACCTCGCGGCCGCCTACAACCGGGTGTTCCAGCTCGGCGCGGTCGAGGGCATCGGCTTCTACTTCTCCTCCGGCGACGACGGCGACGAGGTCGCCAACACCGGTACGAAGCAGGTCGACAGCCCGGCCAACTCGGCCTGGGTGACGGCGGTCGGCGGCACCTCGCTGGCGGTCGGCAAGGGCGACAAGTACCTGTGGGAGACCGGCTGGGGCACCGAGAAGGCCGTGCTGTCCGAGGACGGCAAGAGCTGGACCGGATTCCCGGGGGTGTTCACCTCGGGTGCGGGAGGCGGCACCAGCAGGACCGTCGCCGAGCCGTTCTACCAGAGGGGCGTCGTCCCTACGGCGCTGGCCACCGCGAACAGCCCGGCCGGTAACCGGGTCGTCCCGGACATCTCGGCCCTGGCCGACCCGAACACCGGCTTCAAGGTCGGCCAGACGCAGACCTTCCCGGACGGGTCCCAGCAGTACAGCGAATACCGCATCGGCGGCACCTCGCTGGCCGCGCCGGTCATCGCGGCCGTGCAGGCCCTCGCCCAGGAGGCGCGCGGCGGCAAGGCGATCGGTTTCGCCAACCCGTCGATCTACTCCAAGTACGGCTCGCGCGCCTACCACGACGTCACCGACGACCCGACGGGCTCCGACCTGGCCGTGGCCCGCGTGGACTTCGTCAACGGCTTCGACGCCGCCGACGGCCTGGCCACCTCGGTCCGCAGCCTCGGCAAGGACAGCTCACTGTCCGCGGTGAAGGGCTACGACGACGTCACCGGCGTGGGCACCCCGACGAGGCGTTACATCGACTCTTTCCGTCCGTACCGTAGCCACTGAAGCTGCAACTGACCCGGCTGCATGTGCCGAAATCCGTTCCCCGGATGGTTCACCATCCGGGGAACGGCTGCTTCCGAGACCCCCGCGCCCCCCATCGCGTCGCTCTGACGATTACAGCGATTACACTGGGCGGCGTGCCTCCGTTGAACTTCTGGTCGATCTATCAGCACGGCTTCGCACGCGTCGCCGCGTGCACGGGCCACACGGTCATCGCGGACCCGCCCGCCAACGCCGAGGCGGTGCTGCGCCACGCGCGCCGGTGCGCCGAGGAGGGCGTCGCCGTCGCCGTCTTCCCGGAGATGGGCCTGTGCGGCTACTCCATCGAGGACCTGCTGCTCCAGGACGCGCTGCTCGACCAGGTCGAGGAGGCGCTCGCGACCGTGGTGGCCGGTTCGGCCGGGCTGCTGCCCGTGCTGGTCGTCGGCGCCCCGCTGCGCCACCGCAACCGGGTCTACAACTGCGCGGTGATCGTGCACCGCGGCCGGATCCTCGGGGTCGTGCCGAAGTCGTACCCCCCGAACTACCGTGAGTTCTACGAGCGCCGGCAGATCGCGGACGGCGCCGACGAGCGGGGCGGCTCGGTCCGGGTCGGCGGCGTGAGCGTGCCGTTCGGCGTGGACCTGCTGTTCACGGCCGACGACGTCCCCGGTCTCACGCTGTTCGCGGAGATCTGCGAGGACATGTGGGTACCGGTGCCGCCCAGCGCGGAGGCGGCCCTGGCCGGTGCGACCGTCCTGGTGAACCTCTCCGGCAGCCCGATCACCGTCGGGCGGGCCGAGGACCGCAAGCTGCTGTGCCGCTCGGCGTCCTCGCGCTGCCTCGCCGCGTACGTCTACGCGGCGGCCGGCCTCGGCGAGTCCACGACCGACCTGTCCTGGGACGGCCAGGCCATGGTCTACGAGAACGGGGTGCTGCTCGCGGAGACCGAGCGCTTCCCGCTCGGCGACGAGTACGCGGTGGCCGACGTGGACCTCGACCTGCTGCGGCAGGAGCGGCAGCGGATGGGCACGTTCGACGAGAACCGCCGTACGCACCGCGCGCGGACCGCCGACTTCCGGACGGTCTCCTTCGCGCTCGACCCGCCGCAGGGCGACCTGGGCCTGCGGCGCCGCCTGGAGCGCTTCCCGTTCGTGCCGGCCGACGCCGACCGGCTCGCGCTGGACTGCTTCGAGGCCTACAACATCCAGGTCGAGGGCCTCCAGCAGCGGCTGGCCTCGATCGGCGGCCCGAAGGTGGTCATCGGGGTGTCCGGCGGCCTGGACTCCACGCACGCGCTGATCGTCGCCGCCCGCGCGATGGACCGCGCGGGCCGCCCGCGCAGCGACATCCTGGCCTGGACCCTGCCGGGCTTCGCCACCAGCGACCACACCAAGGACAACGCGCACAAGCTGATGAACTCGCTCGGCGTCACCGCGGCCGAGCTGGACATCACGCCCACGGCACGGCTGATGCTGCGGGAGATGGACCACCCGTTCGCCTCCGGCGAGCCGGTGTACGACGTCACCTTCGAGAACGTCCAGGCGGGCCTGCGCACCGACTACCTCTTCCGGCTGGCCAACCAGCGCGGCGGCATCGTGCTCGGCACCGGCGACCTCTCGGAACTGGCCCTCGGCTGGTCCACGTACGGCGTGGGCGACCAGATGAGCCACTACAACGTCAACTCGGGCGTGCCGAAGACGCTGATGCAGCACCTGATCCGCTGGGTCATCAGCAGCGGCCAGTTCGACGACGAGACCGGCGAGACGCTCGCCGCGATCCTCGACACCGAGATCAGCCCGGAGCTGGTCCCGGGCGAGGAGATGCAGTCGACCGAGTCGAAGATCGGTCCGTACGCGCTGCACGACTTCACGCTCTTCCACGTCCTGCGCTACGGCTTCCGCCCCTCGAAGATCGCCTTCCTGGCCTGGCACGCCTGGCACGACGCGGCGGACGGCGCCTGGCCGCCCGGCTTCCCCGAGGCCAAGCGGGTGGCCTACGACCTGCCCGAGATCCGGCAGTGGCTGGAGGTCTTCTGCCGCCGCTTCTTCGCCTTCGCCCAGTTCAAGCGCTCTGCCATGCCGAACGGGCCGAAGGTGTCGGCGGGGGGCTCGCTGTCACCGCGGGGTGACTGGCGGGCGCCGTCGGACAGCTCGGCGCGGGCGTGGCTGCGGGATCTGGCGCGGTTCGACGACCAGTAGGGCCTGTCGTTTGGATCAGGTCGGCTGGGCCGACGCCGCCTCGCGTCGCGCGGCATGATCCAGACGACAGCCCCGGAAACTAGGACCTGTTGGCGGAGGCCCGCGCGACGGCCGCGGCGAGAACGTCGGCCACCTCGTCGGCATGGGACACGTGCGGGGAGTGCCCGGAGGGAACACGGACACTGTGGGCGGCACGCGCGGCCCACTGTTCCTGTACCGCGGGCGGCAGTGCCGGGTCCTCGGTGGCCACGACATACGTCAGGGGAACGTCGGTCGGCGCGGCGCCCAGCTTCTCGGTGAAGGCCCGCACGCCCTGCCAGTTGAGGCGTTTGACGGCCTCGGCGGTCAGGGCGGGGTCGACACCGCTGAAGATGGACTCCTCGGCGTCTCCCGCTTTGACGGCCAGGCCGTCGGGCGAGTGGTTCCAGGTGGGCGGGAAGTCGCCGCCCATCCACTCCATCATCGAGGTGCCCGCGTCCAGGGCGAAGGCGGCGATGTGGACGAGCTCCGCGACCTGGTCCGACTCTGCGGCGGCCCAGGTCGCCGGCACTCCGCCGTAGGAGTGCGCGGCGAGCACCACGGGTCCGTCGACGGCCGCGACAGCGGCGCGCACGACCTCGACGTCCTCGGCCAGCCCCTGGGCGGCCGCGCTGTCGGAACTGCTGCTGGGCAGTTGGACGGCTCGGGAGGTGATGCCGCGGGAGCTGAGCCTCTCACGCAGGGGTTCGAAGATCCACGGGGTGTGCATCGCTCCGTGCACGAGAACGACAGTGGGGTTCATGTGAGCTGTCCTCAAGTAGCGGGGGGTCGGTCGGTCATGGCGTCGCGGACGAGGGCGGCGTCCACGAACTGCAGCGTCGACGCAGAGGGCCCGCTGGAGGGCGCGGACCCGTTCCGCCGCGCGGGCGGGGCCACCCGGCGCTATGTCCGGGGAGGCTCGCCCGTGCGAGCGGTTCACCGAGGACAACCGTATCTGACCAGTCAGACATTCCCGAGTGCGGCTGATGAGCCCGCCGGGCCGGTCGCGGCCGCTGCCGTGCCGCGATCACCCATGTGTCACGAGTCGGTCAGCCGTACACGCGCCGCGATCGGCAGGTGGTCGCTGGCCGTCCGCGGGAGGGTCCAGGACGTCACCGGCTCCACGCCCCGCACCAGGATCTGGTCGATCCGCGCCATCGGGAACGACGCCGGCCAGCTGAAGCCGAAGCCGTCGCCGGCCGCGCCCTGCGTGGACCGCATCTGGGAGGTCACGGCGTTCAGCGAGCGGTCGTTCATGGTGCCGTTGAGGTCGCCGAGGAGGATCACCCGGCTCAGCGGCTCGTCGGCGATCGCCTCGCCCAGCGCGTCCGCGCTCTTGTCGCGCTGACGGGCGGTGAAGCCGGCCTGCAGCTTGACCCGGACCGAGGGGAGGTGGGCGACGTAGAAGGCGACCTCGCCCTCCGGGGTCGTCGCCGTCGCCCGCATCGCGCGCGTCCAGCCCAGCTTGATGTCGACGGGCTCGACGCCGCTCAGCGGGTACTTGCTCCACAGGCCGACCGTGCCCTGCACCGAGTGGTACTTGTACGTCGCCGCCAGCGCCTTCTCGTACACCGGCACCGCCGAGGCGGTCAGCTCCTCCAGCGCCACCACGTCCGCGCCGGACGCGGCCACGTCCCGGGCGGTGTCGGAGGGGTCGGGGTTGTCGGCGTTGACGTTGTGCGTGGCGACGGTGAGGTCGCCGCCGCTGCCGGTCTTGTCGCTGAGGAGCCCGCCGAAGAGGTTCAGCCAGACGACTGCCGGGAGGACCAGCGCGATCAGCGCGCTCGCCGACCTGCGGACCAGGGCGAGCAGCACGAGCACCGGGATGAACAGCCCGAGCCAGGGCAGGAACGTCTCCGTGAGGCTGCCGAGGTTGCCGAAACGGTTGGGGATGCGCGAGTGCAGCAGCATCACCAGGGAGAGCAGCAGCGCCAGCGCCGCGAGCACCAGACCCCGGCGCCAGATGCGCGGGTCACCGCGCCAGCCCGAGACCAGGCGTCCGATCAGGCGCCGGAACCGGTCTCCTCGGCGCTCGGGTCCCGAGCCGCCGCCGTCGTCCGTCTCCGTCATGTACGCCTGCTGCGCCATACCGTCGCCTCACTGCCTGCCGTGCACACCGTCTCTCCCCCGGGCATAGACCCTAGGGGATGATCGGCTTCCATCCTGCCGTCCCTCGACGGCCGTACGGGCACGAGGACGAACGGGGCCGCGCCGGGGGTTCCTGAGCGGCGGTGCGTGGACCTCTCTGTGACGGAACGCGCACATTGCGACGGCCGCCGGGTCAGGTGAGGGGCCGCAGTCCGGCGAGCAGGGCGTCGACGATCCGTTCCGCCAGGTCCTCGGGCAGGTCGGCCTCGGGGCGCAGGACGGCACGGACCAGCATCGGGCCGACGATGATGTCGTTCACCAGTTCCACGTCCAGGTCGGCGCGGAGTTCGCCGTTCTGCTGGCCGCGGCGCAGGACTTCGATGCCGGCCCTGCGCCGGGGAAGTATGACCGAGTTGTGGTAGGCCGCCCAGATCTTCGGGCTGCTCTTCATCTGGGCGTGCACGTTGTGCAGGATCGCCGAGGAGCGGTTGGCGAGGCCCCGTTGGCGCAGGGACTCCAGCAGGACGATGAGGTCGTCCCGCATGGAGGTGCCCGGGAGCTGTTCGGGGTCCTGGGGTTCGGCGCTGCGCAGGACGTCGACGAAGAGTTCCTCCTTGCCGCTCCAGCGCCGGTAGATGGTGGCCTTGCCGACACCCGCCGTGCGGGCGATGCGCTCTATGGAGATCTCGGCGAGGGGCACGCCGTCCTCCAGGAGCTTCATCGTCCCTTCGAGGATGGCCCGTTCCACGGCCTCGCTGCGGGGCCGGCCCCTGGTGGGCTGGTCCGGAGCGGTGCCACTGCCGACGAGGCTCACGTCCATCGTTCCTTTCGTCTCCTGGGGGAATTCTCGCCCACGGGGCCTCCCCTGACGACGGTGCTAGGACTCCGTGCGGACCAACTCCTCTTCAGCGGCGCCCTGTTGAGGTGTCTTCGGCTTGGCGGGCAGGAAGAGCGCCACCACGACCGCGCCGGCCAGCGCCACCACGGCACCACACAGCGCGGTGATGTGCATGGCGTGCAGGAAGGCGTCGTTGGCCGGCCCGACCAGGCCCTTGCCTCGGGCGCCGAGCCGCGCGGCGACGCCCAGGGTGGCCTCGATGGACTCGCCCGCGGTCTCGCGCAGGCCGGCGGGCAGCGCGCCGAGCCTGTCCTCGATGCCGGTGCGGTACGACGTGGAGAGCACCGAGCCGAGGACGGCGATGCCGAGGGCGCCGCCCAGCTGGCGGAAGGTGTTGCTGAGGGCCGAGGCGGAGCCGGCCTTCTCCCGGGGCAGGGCCTGCATGATGACCACGCTGGTCGGGGTCATCACATGGGCCATGCCGGTGCCCATGCAGAAGAAGACGATCTCCAGGAGCCAGATCGGGGTGTCGGCGTCCAGGGTGGCGAACGCGGCCAGGGTCGCGGTGAGCACGAGCATGGCGCCGGTGGTGGTGGCCCGGACCCCGAAGCGGTCGACGACCAGCCGGGCGCGCGGCGCGAAGATCAGCTGGGCGGCGGCGAGCGGCAGCAGGAGCAGACCGGACTGGAGCGGCGAGTAGCCGCGCACGCTCTGGGTGTAGAAGACCGAGAAGAAGGTCACCCCCATCAGCGCGAAGAACACCAGGGTGATGACGGCCATGGCGGCCGAGAACACCTTGTTCTTGAAGTAGGTGACGTCTATCGACGGGTGGTCGCTGCGCGCCTCGAACACGACGAACGCGGCGAGTACGGCGAGACCGGCGCCGATCGTCGCCAGCACCGTGACGTCGGTGAAGTCGGCCAGCTCGCCGCCCTTGATGATGCCGTAGACGAGCAGGACCAGGCCGACGACGGACAGGACGACGCCGACGGGGTCGATCCGGCCGGGGTTCGGGTCGCGGGAGTCGGGCACCAGCCAGAGCATCAGCGCGAACGCGAGGATCACGATCGGCACGTTGATGAGGAAGACCGAGCCCCACCAGAAGTGGTCGAGGAGGAGCCCTCCGGTGATCGGCCCTATCGCGATGGCGAGGCCCACGCCGCCGGCCCAGATGCCGATCGCCTTGGGCTGCTCGTCCCGCTCGAAGACGTTCATCAGGACGGCGAGGGTGGCCGGCATCACGAAGGCGGCCCCGACGGCCATCAGCGCACGGAAGGCGATGAGCTGGGCGGGCGAGCCGGACTCGGCGGCGAGCGCCGAGCCGATGCCGAACACGGCCAGTCCGCCGAGCAGGACCTTCTTGCGGCCGATGCGGTCGCCGAGGAGGCCGGCGGTGAACAGCAGACCGGCGAAGACCAGGGTGTAGGCGTTTATGGCCCACTCCAGCTCGCTCTGCGTGGCGCCGAGCCCGGTCGGGGCCGGGGTGGAGATGGTCTTGATCGCGACGTTCAGGATCGAGTTGTCCAGCACCACGATCAGCAGGCTCAGCATCAGCACGCCGAGGATCGCCCAACGGCGCCGGTGCACCTGTTCCGGTATCCGGGGCGCGACGGGTACGGCAGGAGTAGTCATGCCGTCGAGCGTAGAGCTTTTTCGATACGAGACCGTCTCGTATTTGATCGACACGCGGTTCTCTTACTCAGCTTTTACTTCGGCTCGGCCCACGGGGCGGTCTGGCCCCGCGTGGCACGAGGTGCCACCATGGGGGGTGGTCCGGGGACGCCGTGAGGGCGCCTCGAGATGACGTAAGGAGCCGTTGCAATGACGCAGCTTTCGGCTGCCCAGACGAACCCCTCCGACGGCAGCAAGGCGCTGTACGGGGGCAAGGGCACACGCCGTATCACCGTCCGCGACATCGCGCTCGCCAAGGAGCACGGCGAGAAGTGGCCCATGCTGACCGCCTACGACGCGATGACCGCGTCGGTCTTCGACGAGGCGGGCATCCCCGTGATGCTCGTGGGCGACTCGGCGGGCAACTGCCACCTGGGGTACGAGACGACCGTCCCCGTCACCCTCGACGAGATGACCATGCTGTCGGCGGCCGTCGTCCGGGGCACCCGGCGGGCCCTGATCGTCGGCGACCTGCCCTTCGGCTCGTACCAGGAGGGCCCGGTCCAGGCGCTGCGCAGCGCGACCCGGCTGGTCAAGGAGGCCGGCGTCGGGGCCGTCAAGCTGGAGGGCGGCGAGCGCTCGCACCGGCAGATCGAGCTGCTGGTGGAGTCCGGCATCCCGGTCATGGCCCACATCGGGCTGACCCCGCAGTCGGTGAACGCGATGGGCTACCGGGTGCAGGGCCGCGGCGAGGAGGCGGCCCAGCAGCTGCTGCGGGACGCGAAGGCCGTCCAGGACGCGGGCGCGTTCGCGGTCGTCCTGGAGCTGGTGCCGGCCGAGCTGGCCGCCGAGGTGACCCGGGTGCTGCACATCCCGACCGTGGGCATCGGCGCCGGCCCGGAGTGCGACGCCCAGGTGCTGGTGTGGACCGACATGCTCGGGCTGACCGGCGGACGGATGCCGAAGTTCGTCAAGCAGTACGCGAACCTGCGTGAGGTGATGGGCGACGCCGTGAAGGCGTTCGCCGAGGACGTCGTCGGCGGGACGTTCCCGCAGGAGGAGCACAGCGTCCACTGAGCCAGTGCCGCACCACGCACCGCCCGCCGATCTTCCCCCGTCGGCGGGCGGTGCTCTTTGCCGTGGGCGGCTCCTGGACGGACGGCTCGTGCGGTGGCTTGTCGGGGTCTGTGGCTTTGTCGGTAGCTTTGTCGGCGGCCGGTCGGTGGCTTTGTCGGCGGCCGTCGTTGGCTTTGTCGGCGGCCGTCGTTGGCTTTGTCGGCGGCCGTCGTTGGCTTTGTCGGCGGCCGTCGTTGGCTTTGTCGGCGGCCGTCGTTGGCTTTGTCGGCGGCCGTCGTTGGCTTTGTCGGCGGCCGTCGTTGGCTTTGTCGGCGGCCGTCGTTGGCTTTGTCGGCGGCCGTCGTTGGCTTTGTCGGCGGCCGTCGTTGGCTTTGTCGGCGGCCGTCGTTGGCTTTGTCGGCGGCTCGTCGGTGGTTTGTCGGTGGCCGCGCGCCGCCGTCGGCGGGCTGTCGGTGGTTTGTCGGTGGCGGCTGGCACCGTTCCTGGCATGACGCGAATCGACACGAACCCCGGTGGCGCCGGCAGCGCCGTGACCGTCCGGGGACTGGTCAAGCACTATGGCGAGACCAAAGCGCTGGACGGGGTGGACCTGGATGTGCGCGAGGGCACCGTGATGGGGGTGCTGGGGCCGAACGGCGCCGGCAAGACCACTCTGGTGCGCATCCTGTGCACGCTGCTCGCCGCCGACGCGGGGCAGGCGACCGTCGCCGGCTACGACGTCGTACGCCAGCCGCGCCAGCTGCGCCGGGTCATCGGCCTCACGGGGCAGTACGCCTCCGTGGACGAGAAGCTCCCCGGCTGGGAGAACCTCTACATGATCGGGCGGCTGCTCGACCTGTCCCGCAAGGACGCACGGGCCCGCGCCGACGAACTGCTGGAGCGGTTCTCGCTGACCGAGGCCGCCCGGCGGCCGGCGGCGACGTACTCCGGCGGTATGCGGCGGCGGCTGGACCTCGCCGCGTCCATGATCGGCCGGCCCACCGTGCTGTTCCTGGACGAACCGACCACCGGGCTCGACCCGCGCACCCGCAACGAGGTGTGGGCCGAGGTCAAGACGATGGTCGGGGACGGCGTGACCGTGGTGCTGACCACCCAGTACATGGAGGAGGCCGAGCAGCTGGCCTCCGAGCTGACCGTGGTGGACCGGGGCCGGGTCATCGCGGGCGGCGAGATCGAGGACCTGAAGGCGAAGGTCGGCGGACGCACCCTGCGCATCCGGCCCGCCGACCCGCTCCAGCTGCGCCCGCTGGCCGGCTGGATCGACGAGCTCGGCGTCACCGGCCTGGCCGGCACCGTCGTGGACGCCGAGCGCGGCTCGCTGCTGGTGCCGGTGCTCAGCGACGAGCAGCTCACCGCCGTCGTCGGCGCGGTCACCGCGCGCGGCGTCACCCTCTCCTCCGTCACCACCGAACTGCCCAGCCTCGACGAGGTGTTCCTCTCCCTCACCGGCCACCGCGCCAGTGCCGTGCAGGACGCCGTGCCCGCCGACGACCGCGAGGAGGTCGCCGTATGAGCGCCACCGCCACCGCCACCCCCACCGCCGTCGAGATCAAGGGCGCGGCCGACGCGCGGATCCCGCTGCGCAGCCATCTGCGGCACACCGGTGCCCTCATCCGCCGCAATCTGCTGTGGATCCGGCAGGACCCGGAGTCGATGTTCGACGCCATCCTGTTCCCGGTGATCTTCACCCTGCTGTTCGTGTACGTCTTCGGCGGGTCCATCGGGCAGTCGCTGGGCGGCGGACAGGAGCGCTACGTCCAGTACGTCATCCCCGGTCTGCTCGCCATGATGGGGATGAACATGGCCCAGGGCGTGGGCACCGGCTTCAACACGGACTTCAACTCCGGGGTCATGGACCGTTTCCGGTCGCTGCCGATCGGCCGGGGGTCGGTGCTGTTCGCCAAGATCGTGGTCGAGCTGATGCGCATGCTGGTCGCCTGCGTGATCCTCATGGTCGTGGCCGTGCTGGTGGGCTTCGACATCACGCACTGGCCGGGGCTGTTCGCGGCCGTGGGGCTGGCCACGGTGTTCGGCTCGGCGCTGATGTGGGTGTTCCTCACCCTCGGCGTGGTGATGAAGAGCGCCCAGTCGGTGCAGGCGATGGGCTTCCTGGTGCTGATGCCGCTGCAGTTCGGCTCGTCGATCTTCGCGCCGACCGCCTCGATGCCGGGCTGGCTGCAGAACTTCACCGACTACAACCCCCTGTCCTCGCTCGCGGACGCGGCCCGCGGACTGATGGTGGGCGGTCCGGTCGCCCACGGCCTGTGGGTGACGCTGGCCTGGTCGGTCGGGCTGACGGCGGTGATGGCGCCGGTCGCCATCCACCAGTTCCGCACCAAGAGCTGAGCCGGGAGCCAAGGGGCTTCCGCTGCGGGGCCGTACCCCCGCGGGCGCTCACACCAGGGCGGCGGCCTCCTCGTAGGAGAGGGCGCCGCCCTCGGCGTACGCGGCCTCGAACGCCGCGTCGCCGAGTACGGCCCGGGCGGCGGCGGTGGCCCGGGCGACCGTCTCGCGCTCCAGGCGGACCGCGACATGGCCCGGCGGCAGCAGGGCCGCCGCCGCGCCGAGACAGCGGGCGGCGGCGGTGGCGCGGGCGCCGCCCTCGACGCCGGCCAGGGCGTAGGCCCCGATGGCGAGGTAGAAGCCGCGCATGTGCGGGGCGATGTTCATGGCCAGCCGGTCGGCCGCGTGCTCCATGGCCTGACGGACGGAGACCAGGGCCGGCTCGTAGCGGCCGTCGACCACGTCCACCCAGGCCTCCGCGCCCAGGATGAAGGCGTCGAAGACCACGAAGTGCGCCAGGCTGAACGTCTCGCGCAGCAGCCGCAGCTGTTCCCGGGCCTCGGCCGGGCGGCCGGTCAGCCCGAGGTACGAGGCCAGGAAGAGCCGGGCGGCGGGCATGGCCTCGAAGTGGCCGTCGGCCGTGGCCTCGACGACCTCGCGCAGCAGGCGCTCGCCGCGCTCCTCCTCACCGGCCTCGATCAGCGCGCTGCCCAGCCGGGCGCCGAGGACCGCCGACTGATGGCGGGCACCGAGCCGCTCGGCCTGGCGGCGGGCCTCCTCGTAGTCAGCCGCGGCGCCCCGGTGGTCGCCCGTGCGCTCACGGGCCTCGGCGCGCGCCGAGAGGGCCTCGGCCGCGCCCCAGGCGTCGCCCAGCCGGCGGAACAGGTCCAGCGCCTCGTCGGCGTCCCGGCCGGCGGCGCCGGCCCAGTCGGCGCGGTTGGCGAGGAGGTTCGCGCGCAGCTGCAGCGTGGTGGCGAGCTCCCATTCGTAGCCGGGGGTGGTGCGGCAGGTCGCGACGTTGGCGTCGAGGATGACGCGGATGCGGTCCATGTCACCGGTCATCATCACGGCGTAGAACCAGAGCAGGCCCGGCGGGCGGCAGGTCTGCGGCAGGCCGGGGGCGTAGGTCTCGCTGACGATCCGCAGCTTGCGCTGGGCCTCCGGGGTGTTCCAGGCGTCCAGCTCGGTGTCCATGCAGGCGAGATGGGCGAGGTGGACCCCGCGCCGGGCTTCCGCGAGGACCTCGCCGGACAGCGGTGGCGGCGTCTCGATGACCGGCCTGAGGACCGCGGCGGCGGGCCGGACGGGCTCGGCGAAGGGGTCGGGGCCGAGCGCCATGACCGCGCCGCACCAGGTGCGGGCCTCGATCCGCAGGTCCCGCATCTGCCAGTACCAGGTGAGGGAGAGGGCGAGGGCGAGGGCCTCCTGCTCGTCGCGGGCGGCGACGGCGCGGCGCAGTGCGGTGCGCAGGTTCTCGTACTCGAGCTGGAAGAGCGCGACGGCCGCCTGCTGGCGCGGGCCGCGCAGCGAGGGCTCGGTGGTGCGGGCGAGTTCGCGGTAGTACGTCAGATGCGCCGACTCGGCCTCGGGGCGCCGGCCGGTCTCGTCGAGCCGCTCGGCGGCGTACTCGGCGACGGTCTCCAGGAGCCGGTAGCGCATCTCGCCGTCCGGGGCCGGCGCGGCGACCACGAGGGACTTGTCGACGAGGGAGGCGAGGCAGGAGAGCGCGTCGTGCGCGGCGGGCCCGCACACCGCCTCGACGGCGGCCAGGTCGCAGCCGCGGGCGAACACCGACAGCCGGGCGAGGACCTCGCGCTCCTCCTCGTCCAGCAGGTCCCAGGACCAGTCCACGACCGCGCGCAGGGTCTGCTGGCGGGGCAGGACGGTACGGCTGCCCGAGGTGAGCAGCCGGAAGCGGTCGTCGAGGCGGTCGGCTATCCGGCGCGGGGTGAGCATGCGCAGCCGGGCGGCGGCGAGTTCGATGGCGAGGGGCAGGCCGTCGAGCCGGCGGCAGATCTCGGCGCAGGCCTCGGGGTCGTCCGCGATCCGGAAGCCGGGGCGGGCGGCGGCGCCCCGGTCGGCGAACAGGCGCAGCGCGACGGGCTCCGGCAGCGGCTCCACCGGGCGCAGCAACTCGCCCGGGACGCCGAGGGGTTCACGGCTGGTGGCGAGGACGGTCACGCCCGGGCAGCGGACGAGGAGTTCCTCGACGAGACGGGCGGCCGCCTCGACGACGTGCTCGCAGTTGTCGAGGACGATCAGCATGCGGCGCCGGGCGCAGTGCTCGACCAGGCGCTCCACCGGGTCGTCCATGCGCTCGGCGACCGCGCGCATCTCCTCGGCGCCGGCGCCGTACATCACGGTCTCCCGCGCGCCGACGGCGGTCAGCACGGCCTGCGGTACGGCGTCCGGGTCGGCGACGGGGGCGAGCTCCGCCAGCCAGACGCCGTCGCGCGCGATGTCCCGCACGCCCTCGGCGGCCTCCTGCGACAGCCGCGTCTTCCCCGCGCCGCCGGGCCCGAGCAGCGTGACGAGCCGCGCCTCCACCAGGTCCTCCCGGATGGCACCGATGTCTCCCTCCCGCCCGACGAAGGAGGTGAGACGGGCACGGAGGTTGCCGGGGGGCGGCGAGGTGGAGGGGCGGCTCGTCGCGCTGCCCGGGGGCGCGACGGACACCGAGGAGAGCTGCCGGTCCCCCGCGACGGCGGCGAAGGCGGTGCCGGTGACGCCGTCGGCAGGGGCGGCGGTGCCGGTGCCGGCCGGGAAGGTGTCCGGAACGTGCCGGCCGGCGGGCGGGTGAGGCTGGGGCGCGGGGGCGCTGTGGGGAGCGGCGGGCGGCTGGACCTCGGTCGGACCGGCGGCACCGTTCGTTACCGGTGACCCGACGGAGGGCTGGGTTCCGGTCGGACCGGCGGCACCGTTCGTTACCGGTGACCCGACGGAGGGCTGGGTTCCGGTCGGACTGGCGGCGCCCTCGGTCGCAGGTGGCCCGACGGGCGGCTGCGCCGCAGGCGGGCGGGAGCCGTCCGGGGTGAGCGGGCCGGCCGGGACCGAGGCGTGGCCGCCATGCAGGGGCTGCGCGGCCGAAGAGGTGCCGTAGCCCCCGTGCGGAGGCAGCGCGGCCGAGGCCGACCCGGGCCCCCCAGGCAAGGGCTCCGCGGCCGAGGCCGGGCCCTGGGGCTGCGCGGCCGGAACCGGGCCGGGGCCCTCGTCCCGGGGCAGCGCTGCCGGAACCGGGCCCGGGACGCCGTTCGGGGCGGGCCGTGGGCCGGGGGACGGGGGGTTGAGGAGTTCCGCGTGGAGGGTCTGGAGTTCCGGGCCCGGGTCGGAGCCGAGGCGGTCGGTGAGGAGGCGGCGGACACCGTCGTAGGCGGCCAGGGCCTGGGCGGGGCGGCCGGCGTCGCGCAGGGCGCGCAGCCGCAGTGCCTGGAGCGGCTCGTCCAGCGGGTGGGCGTCGCACAGCGCGGTGAGTTCGGGCAGCGAGCGTTCGGCGTGGCCGAGGGCGAGCGCGGCGGTGTGCCGGACGCGCACCGCGTCCAGCCGGCGGGCCTGCAGGCGCGCGGCCTCCGTGGTGCGGTCGGGCAGGTCGGCCAGGGGCGGGTCCTGCCAGAGCGCGAGGGCGTCGTCGAGGAGGACGGCCGCCTTGGCGGGGTCGCCGTCGGCGAGGGCGTGGGCACCGTCGGCGGTGAGCCGTTCGAAACGGTGCAGGTCGACGGCGTCGGCGGTGGCGGTGAGCCGGTAGCCCCCCTGGCCGGAGACGATCTCCCCCGCGCCCAGTGCCCGGCGCAGACGTCCGACCAGGGCCTGGAGCGCGGCGTGCCCGTCGGCCGGCGGGTCCCCGGCCCACACCTCCTCCACGAGCAGCCCCGTGGGCACGCTCCGCCCGGCCCGCAACGCCAGCACGGTCAGGAGCGCGCGCAGCCGCGCCCCGCCGACGGCGACGGGGGTGCCGTCGGGGCGGAGTGCCTGGGTGGTGCCGAGAATCCGGTAGCGCACGGGGGTCATTGTCTCCGGCGGGAACGGGAGCGGTCACGGAGTTGCGCCGGGGCGGCACGGATCACCGTGTCCCCACCTTCCCCGGAACCCGGGGGCCACCGCGAGACGTTTTCCCGGTGCGCCCGGTACGGTCGGGCCGTTCCACGCGTGCCGAGCAGCTCAGGGGAGCCCCATGACCACCGCCACCACCCGTAACGGCGACCGGAGGATCAGCCCGGTCTTCGTGGGGATCGTCGCCGTCACCGCGGTCACCGGCTGGGCCACCTGGACGGGGTTCGCCGAGCAGCCCGGCCCGGCGGTGTTCCTGTTCGTGACGGCGGCCTGGATCGTCTCGCTGTGTCTGCACGAGTACGCCCACGCACGGACGGCCCTGCACAGCGGTGACATCACGGTCGGCGCGAAGGGGTACCTCACCCTCAATCCGCTGAAGTACACCCACGCCCTGCTCAGCATCGTGCTGCCGGTGATCTTCGTGATCATGGGCGGGATCGGTCTGCCGGGCGGCGCGGTGTTCATCGAGCGGCAGCGGATCCGCAGGCGCTGGCAGCACAGTCTGGTCTCGGCGGCCGGCCCGCTGGCGAACGTGCTGTTCGCGGCCGTGTGCACGGCGCCGTTCTGGCTGGGCGCGCTGGACGGGGTGCCGGCGGCCTTCCGCTACGCGCTCGCGTTCCTCGCGCTGCTCCAGGTCACGGCGGCGATCCTGAACTTCCTGCCGGTGCCCGGCCTCGACGGGTACGGCGTGATCGAGCCCTGGCTGTCGTACGACGTGAAGCGGCAGGTGGAGCCCTTCGCACCGTTCGGACTGCTGTTCGTGTTCGCGCTGCTGTGGGTGCCGTCGGTCAACGCGGTGTTCTTCGACGGGGTGGACGCGGTACTGCGCGGTCTCGGCATCAGCGACTTCGACACCTACTGCGGTCAGAACCTCTACCGCTTCTGGCAGGAGACGAACGCATACTGCGCGGTCAGCCGGTGACGGACCTGCGCGCCTTGTCCCGCTTGACGTAGTACCAGGTCATGTTGGACGACAGCCCCGCCAGCAGCACCCAGACGACCCCGAGGAAGCTGCCCTGCGCGAAGGAGACGATCGCGGCGGCGACAGCGAGGAGACAGACGACGAGGGTGTAGATCGCGAGGCGGGGCATGGTGCTGCTCTCCTGTCGGGGGACACCGGGTGGGTGCGTGCGTCGTCCAGTGTCCCCCATGTGCTCAGACGTCGGTGACCCGCAGTCCCGCGTGCGCCTTGTAGCGGCGGTTGACGGAGATCAGGTTGGCGACCAGGGACTCGACCTGGTGGGCGTTGCGCAGTCGGCCCGCGAAGACGCCGCGCATCCCGGGGATGCGGCCGGCCAGGGCCTGCACGATCTCCACGTCGGCGCGCTCCTCGCCGAGCACCATCACATCGGTGTCGATCTCCTGGATCGCCGGGTCCTGCAGGAGGACGGCGGAGAGGTGGTGGAAGGCGGCGGCGACCCGGGAGTCCGGCAGCAGGGCGGCGGCCTGCTCGGCGGCGCTGCCCTCCTCGGGCTTGAGGGCGTAGGCGCCCTTCTTGTCGAAACCGAGCGGGTTGACGCAGTCGACGACGAGCTTGCCGGCCAGTTCCTCGCGCAGCGAGCGGAGCGTGTCGGCGTGCCCGTCCCACGGCACGGCGACGATCACGATGTCGCTGCGGCGGGCGGTCTCGGCGTTGTCGGCGCCCTCGACGCCGTACCCGAGCTCCTCGGCGGCGGACTGCGCGCGGTCGGCGGCGCGCGAGCCGATGATCACCTTCTGGCCGGCCCTGGCGAGCCGGTAGGCGAGACCCTTGCCCTGCGGGCCGGTGCCGCCGAGCACGCCGACGACGAGTCCGGAGACGTCGGGGAGGTCCCACGGGTCCTTGGCGGGGGCCTTCGCGGGGGCGTTCTGTGCGCTGTCGGTAGAGGTCATGGGCCGACTTTACGTGGGGCCGGCGAGGACGCTTTCGCCGTGTCGGGTGAATCGGGGGCGAAGCGGGAGCGGGGGTGGGGCCGCTGGGGCAGGATGCGGGCGCATGGACGCCGTACGGGTCGCGCTGCTGCGCGAGGTGCTCGCCGGGACGGAGTGGCTCGGGGCCACGCGGAGGTTCGGCGCGGTGCTGCGCGGATCGGTGGTCTCGCACGGGGGCGGGCTGCTGCTGGTGGGGACGGCGGCGTACGAGCCCTGGCATCTCGCGGCGCATCTGGTGGACGAGGCGGCGTGGTCCGGTACGCCGGAGCTGGCGCCGACGCTCGTACGGCATCACGCGCGGGCGGGCGACCCCGCGCATCTCGCGGTGGGCCTCGGGCGGATCGAGGCGGCGCGGCGGGGCGAGACGCTGCTGGTGGCGTCCCCGGAAGGGGATCCGGCGCTGCTGGAGCGGGTGGCGGACGCGCGGCGTTCCGGACTCACGGTGCTGTCCCTCGGGCCGGGTGAGGGCGAGCTGACGGCGCTGTCCCACGAGTCGCTGACCGTGCCGGACGGCTCGGAGCTGGACCTGGACACCGTGCAGCACCTGGTCAGCGCGGCGGCGGGCGAGTGCGGGCGCTCCGCCCGGGCGCGACGGGGTCTGCGCGACCGCCTCTCCAGACTGGCGGAGTCCCTGACCGCCCCGCCCCCGCCCTCCTGGTGACCCGCCCGACGGACCGCCTCCCCCCGGAACTCCCCCGGAACCGTTCGCGGCGGGAAACGTGCGGCGGGCGGGAAAACCCTTTGCCCACCTCCCCCGGTCCGCCGAGCATGGCCCCTCGTGGTCATCGACTCCCTGCGTGCGCTTCTTCCCGATCTCGCCCCCTGGCGGGCCTCCCGTGACTTCCGGCGGCTCTGGTTCTCGGGGCTGGTCTCGAACTTCGGGAGTTTCCTGACGTTCGTCGCGCTGCCGGTACAGGTGAAGGAGCTGACCGGGTCCGCGGCGGCGGTGGGGGCGATCGGGGCCGTGGAGCTGGTGCCGCTGGTGGTGTTCGGGCTGTACGGGGGCGCGCTCGCCGACGCCCTCGACAAGCGGACCCTGATCGTGCGGACGGAGGTCGGGCAGGGCCTGCTCAGTGCCGCGCTGCTGGTGAACGCGCTGCTGCCGGAGCCCGCCGTATGGCCGCTGTACCTGGTCGCGGGGCTCTCCGCCGTGCTGTTCTCCGTGCAGCGGCCGGCGCTGGACTCGCTGTGGCCGCGGATCGTCGCCCATGAGCACCTGCCGGCGGCGACCGCGCTGAACTCGCTGCGCTGGACGGTCGGCGGGGTCGCCGGACCGGCGGTCGCGGGGATCGTGGTGGCGTACGCGGGCCTCGGCTGGGCCTATGCCGGCGACGCCTTCACCTTCGCCGTCTCCGCCGCCCTGACCGTGCGGATCGCCTCGTCCCCGGCCGCTCACGAGGCCGCGAAGCCGTCCTGGCGGGCGATCGCCGAGGGAGCCCGGTACGCCTGGGGCAGGAAGGAACTCCTCGGAACCTACGCCGTGGACCTCGCCGCGATGTTCCTCGCCATGCCGCTCGCCGTCCTGCCGTTCCTCGCCGACGAGCTGGACGCCGAGTGGTCGCTGGGGCTGATGTACGCGTCCCTGCCGGCCGGGGCGATGCTGGTGAGCCTGACGAGCGGCTGGACCTCCCGGGTGCACCGGCACGGACGGGCGGTCGTGGTCGCGGCCGCGCTGTGGGGCGGGGCGATCGCGGGCGCCGGGCTGGTCGGCGACGTGTGGCTGGTGCTGCTGTGTCTGACGCTCGCGGGCGGGTGCGACATGGTCAGCGGGATCTTCCGGGGCGCGATGTGGAACCAGACCATCCCGGACGAGCTGCGCGGGCGGCTCGCCGGGATCGAACTGCTGTCGTACTCGGTGGGACCGACGGGGGCCCAGATCCGCAGCGGCGGTTTCGCCGCCTGGCTGGGGGTGCGCACGTCCGTGTGGTCGGGCGGTGCGCTGTGCGCCGGCGCGGTGGGGCTGCTGGCCCTGTGCCTGCCGGCGCTGATGCGCTACGACGTGCGGACCGACGCACACGCGGCCCGCGAACGCGAGCGGCGGGCGGCGGGGGCGGTGTCCGCGCCCTGAAGGGGCGCGGGGCCGTGTCGACGGCGGCTCCGCCGCGTGGGCGCGACCCGCCACGGCGGCGGCGCACCGACCGTCAGTCCCCGGCCTCGTTCTTCGGCGCGTCGTGCCACCGCGGGTCGTTCTCCCACTGGAGGTTGCGCTCGCGGGCGCTCTCCATCGCGTGTTCCGCCTCCTGGCGGGAGGCGTACGGGCCGAAGCGGTCCTTGCCGGGGCAGTCCGGACCCTCCTCGACCTTCTTGTGCTCCAGGCAGTAGTACCACTCGCCCGGCTTTCCCGTGACGCGCCGTTTGAACAGGGGCATGACCGGCTCCTCTCGCCACCCACATGTTCCCCCGTGGCCGCTCGATAGACTCGCCGTTATGTCTGGCCAGTCGCTGCTCGTGCCCGGGGAACTCTCCCCCACCCGTTCCGTGCCCGGAAACATCCGCCGTCCCGAGTACGTCGGCAAGCCCGCGCCGAAGCCGTACACCGGCCCCGAGGTGCAGACCCCGGAGACCGTCGAGGCGATGCGGGTCGCCGGGCGGATCGCCGCGCGGGCGATGGAGGAGGCCGCCAAGCTGATCGCGCCGGGGGTGACGACCGACGAACTGGACCGGGTGGCGCACGAGTACATGTGCGACCACGGCGCCTACCCCTCCACGCTCGGCTACCGCGGCTTCCCCAAGTCGCTGTGCACCAGCGTCAACGAGGTGATCTGCCACGGCATCCCGGACTCGACGGTGCTGCGCGACGGCGACATCGTCAACCTCGACGTGACGGCGTACATCGGCGGGGTGCACGGCGACAACAACGCGACCTATCCGGTCGGTGACGTCGACGAGGAGAGCCGGCTGCTGGTGGAGCGGACCCGGGAGTCCCTGGCCCGCGCGATCAAGGCGGTCAGGCCGGGGCGGCAGATCAACATCATCGGGCGGGTCATCGAGTCGTACGCCAAGCGGTTCGGGTACGGCGTGGTCCGGGACTTCACGGGCCACGGGATCAACTCCTCGTTCCACTCGGGCCTGATCGTCCCGCACTACGACAGCCCGCACGCGACGACCGTGATGCAGCCGGGGATGACCTTCACGATCGAGCCGATGCTGACCCTGGGGACGCACGACTACGACATGTGGGACGACGGCTGGACCGTGGTCACCAAGGACCGCCGGCGCACCGCCCAGTTCGAGCACACGCTGGTCGTGACGGAGACCGGCGCGGAGATCCTCACGCTGCCGTAGCGCGCGGCGTACGGCGGCGGGCGGACCGTCGCCGAGTCACGGTGGGCCCCCTCCCCTGGCGGGAGGGGGCCCACCGTCCGTCGTACGGCCCGGTCCGGTCAGAACCGGCCGCAGTGCGCGCCGCCCCAGAAGATGTCGCTGGAGACCGTGTCGATCTTGCCGAAGTACGGGCTGCACACGGGCTCGTGGTCGTCGCCGTACCGGGCCTCCGAGCCGTAGTGGCCGCCGTGGCGCGGCCCCTCGTCGGCGGTGGCGCTCGTCGCGCCGGCGGCGGCCAGGGCGACCCCCAGGGCGGTGGCGGCCAGAACTGATCGGATACGCATGATGCTCCTCTCGCGGAGGCTGAGTGGTCACGCCAGAGGTAACCGTTCGCCTCCCGGCGCACACGCGGGACCACCCGTACGGGCCCCCGGAACGCCACGAACGCCGGTCACCGGATGTATCGTCCGGCGACCGCGGTGGCGCTCAGCGCTCGGCGCCCTCCAGGCGGACCCGGCCGCCGATCTCCACCCAGCCGTACGGCTGCGGGGCGGTGAGGATCTGCGAACCCGCGCCCTGGGTGATGTTCAGGGCCCGCCCCAGTTGTTCGGTGAGCAGGAGCGCGGCGGCTCCGGTCGCCTCGTCCTCCTCGATGCCGTCGCCGCGGCCGGGGAAGCCGCGGGCGCGGATCCGGCCGGCGGGCTCGTCCTCCCAGGCCCAGGCATAAACCCACTCGCCGGGCGGCGGCACGCTCAGGTCGTCGATCTCGGCGGCGCTCGCGTACTGGCGGAACGTGCGCGGCGGTGCCCACTCGGCGCGTGCCTCGATCCAGCTGAACTCCCCGTCCAGCCGGGCGCCGACGACCCCGGCCGGGGTGACCAGTTCGGGGACGTCGAGCAGCCAGGCGGCGCCGACGCAGGGGTAGCCGGCGAAGGGCAGGCGGGCGGTGGGGGTGTAGATGTCGATGATCCCGCGCTCGGGGTCGTCGACGAACACCGTCTCGCTGAAGGCGAGTTTCGCCGCGAGGGCCTGGCGGTCCCCCCGGTCCGGCAGCACCGAGCCTTCGCGGACCACGCCCAGTTCGTTGCCGTAGCCGCCGTTCGGCGCGCAGAAGACGCGGAGCACGTCGTAATCAGTCACTCCGGAATTGAAACACCGCCCGGAGGGTGCGATCCGGATGCGGAATCTTTGAATCTCCTTTGACCTTCCCTTGGGGTCTGTTTTGAGCCACCGTGATCGGCTCGTGCTCTTACAGCGTCTATGAGAGCTGAATCACGGCAGGGGCGGGTATTACGCAGGTAAGCCTTGGATAAGTTAGGCGAGGCTCACCAATCCTGTGAGTGCCGCCACGTGAAGATTCAGCCATCGCCGGGAGCCCGCATGCGAGCCGCCAGACTGTCCGTCGTCACCGCCGTCACCGCGGTGACCGCACTGACCGCCGTCACCGGCTGCACCGAGAAGAGCGATGCGAAGAACGGCGACCGCATCATCAACGTGACGGCCACCGACTCCCGGTGCGAGACCTCCAGGAAGGAGATCTCCGCCGGACACGTCGAGCTCGCCATCGAGAACAAGGGCTCCAAGGTCACCGAGGTGTACGTGCTCTTCCCGGACGACCGGGTGGTGACCGAGCGCGAGAACATCGGGCCCGGCACCAAGCAGCACGTCACCGCGGAGGTGAAGGCCGGCACCTACCAGATCGCCTGCAAGCCCGGCATGAAGGGCGCCGGCATCCGTCAGGAGCTCAAGGTCACCGGCGGCAGCGCGGCCCAGCGCGACCCCAAGCTCGACAAGGCCGTCGCCGACTACCGCGAGTACGCGCAGGAGCAGGCCGACGCCACCATCCCGCTCGTCGAGACCTTCGTGAAGGCGGTCAAGGCCGGCGACCTCACCGCCGCGCAGAAGGCCTACGCCCCCTCCCGTCTCGGCTGGGAGCGCACCGAGCCGGTCGCCGAGTCCTTCGGCGACATCGACCCGCTGGTCGACACCCGCGCGGACGGTCTGGAGGACGGCCAGAAGTGGACCGGCTGGCACCGGCTGGAGAAGGCCCTCTGGGAGGACAAGAAGATCGGCGACGAGGAGAAGACCGTCGCCGACCAGCTCGTCACCGACCTCAAGGACTGGCAGGGCCGGGTCGGCAAGGCGGAGATCACCCCGACCTCCATGGCCAACGGCGCCAAGGAGCTGCTCGACGAGGTCGCCACCGGCAAGGTCACCGGCGAAGAGGACCGCTACTCGCACACCGACCTCGTCGACTTCAAGGCCAACGTCGAGGGCGCGCAGAAGGCGTACGACCTGCTGAAGCCGGTCGCGCAGACCAACGACGCCGCGCTCACCACCGCACTCGACAAGCAGTTCGCCGCGCTGAACACGCTGCTCGACAAGTACCGCGCCGACAAGGCCTCGTACGACTTCGTCTCCTACGACAAGGTCACCGAGGCACAGCGCAAGGAGCTCTCGGACGCGGTGAACGCGCTCGCCGAGCCCCTGTCCAAGCTCGCCGCGGCCGTGGTCAAGTAAAGGGGACGGCGATGACCGAGATCACCGAACGCAAGAACGACGACGCCCACCCCTCGCGGCGGTCGCTCATCGGCTGGGGCGGGGCCGGGCTCGCGCTCGGTGCCGCCGTGGCCGGCGGCGCGGTGGCCATGGCCCGCACCGGCGACGACGTCGAGCCGACGGCCGCCGAGACCGGCGCCGCGGTCGCCTTCCACGGCGCGAACCAGGCCGGTATCGCCACCCCCGTCCAGGACCGGCTGCACTTCGCCGCGTTCGACGTGGACACCACCGACCGCGCCGAGTTCGTCCAGATGCTCAAGGACTGGACGGCCGCCGCGCGCCGGATGACCGCCGGCAGGACGGTCGGCGACGGGGCGTACGGCGGGCTCGCCGAGGCCCCGCCGGACGACACCGGTGAGGCCCTGGGCCTGAAGCCCTCGCGGCTGACGCTCACCCTCGGCTTCGGCCCGTCGCTGTTCGCCAAGTTCGACCTGGCCGACAAGCGGCCCGACGCGCTCGTCGACCTGCCCAAGTTCGCCGGGGACGCCCTCGACGCGAGCCGCTCCAACGGCGATCTGTGCGTCCAGGCCTGCGCCGACGACCCCCAGGTCGCCGTGCACGCCATCCGCAACCTGGCCCGCATCGGCATGGGCAAGGTCTCCATCCGCTGGTCGCAGCTCGGGTTCGGCAAGACCTCCTCCACCACCCCGGACGCGCAGACCCCGCGCAACCTGATGGGCTTCAAGGACGGCACCCGCAACATCGCGGGCACCGAGACCGACCGGCTGAAGAAGTTCGTGTGGGTCGGCGAGAAGGACGGCCCGGAGTGGATGGTGGGCGGCTCCTACGTCGTCGCCCGGCGGATCCGGATGCACATCGAGACCTGGGACCGCACCTCGCTCCAGGAGCAGGAGGACGTGTTCGGGCGGGACAAGGGCGAGGGCGCGCCCGTCGGCAAGGCGAAGGAGCGCGACGAGCCGTTCCTGAAGGCGATGAAGCCCGATGCGCACGTCCGGCTCGCGCACCCCGACTCCAACCAGGGTGCGACGATCCTGCGCCGCGGCTACTCCTTCACCGACGGCACCGACGGTCTGGGGCGCCTGGAGGCGGGCCTGTTCTTCCTGGCCTACATGCGCGACGTGAGCAACGGGTTCGTCCGCATCCAGCGCAATCTCGCGACCGACGCGCTCAACGAGTACATCCAGCACGTGGGTTCGGCCGTCTTCGCCGTGCCGCCGGGTGTCCGGGACAAGGACGACTGGTGGGGCCGGACGCTGTTCTCCGAGGAGGCGTAGCCCGTGTTCTCCAACTATCTGATCGGCCTGCGCGAGGGTCTCGAGGCCTCGCTCGTCGTCTGCATCCTCATCGCCTACCTGGTGAAGACCGGCCGCAGGGACGCGCTGAAGCCGGTGTGGACCGGTATCGCCATCGCCGTGCTGATCGCGATGGGCTTCGGCTCCGTCCTCGAATTCGGCTCGCAGGAGCTGACGTTCGAGGCGCAGGAGGCGCTCGGCGGTTCCCTGTCGGTCCTCGCGGTCGGCCTGGTGACCTGGATGGTCTTCTGGATGCGGCGCACCGCCCGGCATCTGAGGTCCGAGCTGCACGACAAGCTGGACGCCGCCCTCGCGATGGGCACGGGCGCGCTGGTGGCGACCGCGTTCCTCGCGGTGGGCCGGGAGGGCCTGGAGACCGCCCTGTTCGTGTGGGCGTCGGTGCACGCGGCCGGTGACGGCACCCCGCGCCCGCTGATCGGGGTGGCCCTCGGCCTCGCGACCGCGGTGTTCCTGGGCTGGCTGTTCTACCGCGGGGCGCTGCGGATCAACCTGGCGAAGTTCTTCACCTGGACGGGTGGCATGCTCGTCGTCGTGGCCGCGGGCGTGCTGGCGTACGGCTTCCACGACCTCCAGGAGGCCGACTGGCTGCCGGGCCTGAACAGCCTGGCCTTCGACATCAGCGGCACGATCCCGCCGGACAGCTGGTACGGAACGCTGCTGAAGGGCGTGTTCAACTTCCAGCCCGATCCGACCGTCCTCCAGGTCACGGTGTGGCTGCTGTACCTGGTCCCGACGCTCGCGCTGTTCCTCGCCCCGGTAGGGTTCGCCTCCGGGAAGGGGAAGGTGAAGGCTCCTGATGACGCACCTGGCGACCGGGGTTCCCGGCAGTCGAAGGCTCCGCAGGCTTGAGCGGGGCGCGCTGTGGGCGGCCTGCGCGACGGCCTTGTCGTTGACGGCGAGCGGTTGTGTGGTCGTCCACGGGGAGCGGGTGGTGCTCCCCTCGGCGACGCGCGCCGAGGCCGCGAAGGCGCTCGATCGGTTCACGGCCGCGTACAACAAGGCCGACCAGGCGTACGACGCCTCCCTGGACGCCGCGTACACCACCGGCGCCCTCGGGGCCATCGACGCGGCGCGGCTGAAGGCCGGGAAGGTCAACAACCCGGGCGGCAACCCGCAGCACACCCCGCTGGTGCTGTCGGACGTGACGTACACGATCCCCAAGAAGGCGGGCTGGCCGCGCTGGTTCGTCGCCGACGCCAGGGCCAACAAGGGCGGTGACGCCCGGTGGGTGCTGGTGTTCACCCGGGGCGACCTCTCCGAGCCGTGGCAGGCGGCTTATCTGACGCTGGTGGCGCAGGGCGCGCTGCCCGAGTTCAGCAAGGACAAGGACGGCTGGGCCGAGGCCGTACCGGCGGACTCGGCCGAACTGACGCGGGCGCCGGAGGACTTGAGCAAGGAGTACACCGCCTACCTCACGGACGGCGGGGGTGTGTTCGCGGACGGCGCGTACACCAACACCCTGCGCACCACGCGGGCGAAGAACGCCGAGAAGCCGGGGCTGGTGCAGCAGTACGTCGACGAGCCGCTGTCCGCCGGGGAGTTCGCCCCCCTGGCGCTGCGGACGGCGGACGGCGGGGCGCTGGTGTTCTTCGCCTCCCACCACTACGTCAAGCAGACGGCCGCGACGGGGGCGTCCGTGCCGGCGCCGAACGTGAGTGTGAAGGCGCTGACCACCGGGGAGATCAAGCAGTCGCTGACGATGGAGTTCGTGGCCAACGAGATCGCGCTCGATCCGGTGAAGGGGTCCGGGGACGGGAAGGTTCTCGTTGCTGAGCCGGCTCGAGGGGTTGACCGGCGCGAAGGGCGAGTGAAGCCGCCGCGCGCCTACGCGCCGTAGGCGTCCGCGTGGCGGGCGCAGGCCTCCGTCAGGGTCTCCAGGAGGCTGAGGGGGTCCGGGAGGGGGTGTTCGGGGCCCCGCAGCCAGTGGACGGACCGGCCGTCGTCCCCCGGGAGACGCGCCGGTGGGACCAGGACGTACGAACCCCGGCAGTGCCAGCGCAGACCGGGGTGTTCGTCCATCGTCTCGGGGTGGCAGTCCAGCTCGCAGGGCCACCACTCGTCCTCGTCCTCGGGGGTGCCCCGGGTGAGGGTGAAGAAGAGGAGGCGGCCGTCGTCGCTCTCGGCGACCGGGCCGACCTCCACGCCCGCGCCGAGGAGCCGGTCGAGGGCCTCGCGGCCGGCCTCCAGGGGGACGTCGAGGACGTCGTGGGTCATGCCGGTCGCGGTGATGAAGTTGGCCTGCGGCTGATGCCGGGCCCAGCGCTCGATCTGGGCCCGGTCGGTGGTCGACTGGGTCTGCCAGGCGAAGGACACCGGGTGCCGGGCCGGGGTGGGACAGCCCACGCGGTCGCAGGAGCAGCGGTAGTCGGCGGCGGGGTACGCGGCGGGCGCGAGGGGCAGTCCGGCCCCGGCCGCGGCGAGCAGCAGGGCTTCCCGGCCGCCTTCGTCGGCGGCCCCGCTCGGGCCGCTTCCGCGCAGCCACTGGGTGAGTCTGCCCCGCAGGCCGCTCAGGCCGGCGAACTCCGCGCTCATCTATCCCCTCGCCTCGCTGGTGATGCGGACAGCATGCCCTATGGTCCCATCATCCTGCGCATCGGGGGTCCCGTACCCCCAAACGGGGCAAAGAGCCCGTCAGCGGGGTGCGAGGCCGTACAGGGCGTAGTCGACGAGGGTGTCCGTGTAGTCGTACGAGATGGGGCCCGTGCGCTGGAGCCAGCGCTGGGCGAGCGGGGAGACGAAGAGTTCGAGGGCGATGCGCGGGTCGATCTCCGTACGGAGCCGACCGGTGCGCTGGGCGGAGCGCAGCCGGTCGACGTAGAGCTGGAGCTGGGGTTCGAGGAGCTTGGCGACGAACTCGCGGCCGAGGGGTTCGTTGACCACCCCCTCGGCGGAGAGGGCGCGGGCGGGGGCCTCGAAGCGGGGGTCGAGGAGTTCGTCGACGGTGGCGCGCAGGACGGCCTTGAGGTCGGCGGCGAGGTCCCCGGTGTCGGGCAGGGAGTTCGGGGCCTGCCCCGCGACCTCGGCGGCCTGCTCGCCGAGGTCGAGGAACGCCTCCAGCAGGACGTCGGCCTTCGACCCCCACCAGCGGTAGATGGTCTGCTTGCCGACTCCGGCGCGGGCGGCGATCCCCTCGATCGTGGTCCTCGGATAGCCCGCCTCGGCGACGAGCGAGAGGGCCGCCTCGTAGATGGCGCGGCGGGACCTCTCGCTGCGGCGGCTGGTGTCGGGGGCCGTCCTGGCGGGCTGAGCGGGCTTGGCGGGCTGGGTGACCATGGGTCGACGGTACGGCCTACTCGTGCGGGTAGCGCACGCCGATCCGTTCCCGTACGGCGTCCAGGGTGCGCATCACGGCGAGGGTGCCGTCGAGCGGGGCGAGCGGGGACTCGGTCTCGCCGGCCCTGAGGGCGCGCATCACCTCGCGGGCCTCGTGGCGGAAGGTGGTGCGGGGGCCGTCGGCGGGGTCGGCGGTGAACTCCTCGGGGTCGCGTCCGGCGCGGTGCAGGACCAGCCGGTTGGGGTGGAAGAACCCGGAGGGGATGTCGATGCGGCCGCGGGAACCGGTGACGGAGGCGGTGGTGCCGGTGCCGCCGGAGACCGAGCAGTGCAGGGCGGCGAGCGCGCCGGAGTCCCAGGACAGGGCGAGGGCGGTCTGCAGGTCGACGCCCTCGGCGGAGAGGACGGCCTGCGCGGAGACGCCGTCGGGTTCGCCGAGCAGGAGGTGGGCGAAGGAGACGGGGTAGACGCCGAGGTCGAGGAGGGCGCCGCCGCCCTGGGCGGGGTCGCGCAGCCGGTGCGCGGGCGGGAAGGGGCCTTCGAGTCCGAAGTCGGCCTGGACGGTGCGGACCTCGCCGATCGCGCCGTCGTCGACGAGCGCCTTCAGGCGGCGGATCACCGGGTTGCAGTACATCCACATGGCTTCCATGAGGAAGCGGCCGTGGTCGCGGGCCAGGGCGACGAGTTCCTCGGCCTCGCGCACGTTGAGGGTGAAGGGCTTCTCGCACAGCACGCCCCGGCCGGCCTTCAGGCAGAGGCCGGCGGCGGCGCGGTGGGCGGCGTGCGGGGTGGCGACGTAGACGACATCGATGTCCGCGTCCTCGGCGAGCGCGCCCCAGTCGCCGTAGGCCCGGGGGATGCCGAAGCGTTCGGCGAAGGCCTGGGCGGAGGCCTCGGTGCGGGAGCCGACCGCGACGACCTCCGCGTCGGGCAGGTCGACCAGGTCCGCCGTGAACGCGGCGGCTATGCCGCCGGTCGCCAGGATTCCCCATCGCACCGTGTCCGTCGTCATACCCCGCCCCGTCCTCGTGCCGTACCAGCAGTCGTTCCGAGCTGAGAGCATAGGTGGCGAGGACAGGACAGAGGGAGGGGCGGCGGCATGCCGGAGGGTGGGGCGATACCGCGGGTGCGGGAGACGACGGCCGTGGCGCCGCCGTCGGCCGGCCCGCGCCGGACCGGTCTGCTCGTCATCCTGGTGCTGGGCGGCCTGACGGCCACTCCCCCGCTGTCGATGGACATGTACCTCCCGGCGCTGCCGGAGGTCACCCGGGCGCTGCACGCGCCCGCCGCGACCGTCCAGCTCACGCTGACCGCCTGTCTGGCGGGCATGGCGCTGGGGCAGCTGGTGGTCGGGCCGATGAGCGACCGGTGGGGGCGCAGGCGCCCGCTGCTCGCCGGGCTCGCGGTGTACGTGGTGGCGACCGTGCTGTGCGCGCTCGCGCCGACCGTGGAACTGCTGATCGCGTTCCGGCTGGCGCAGGGCCTCGCGGGCGCGGCGGGCATCGTGATCGCGCGGGCCGTGGTGCGCGATCTGTACGACGGTGTGGCGATGGCCCGCTTCTTCTCCACCCTGATGCTGGTCTCCGGGGTGGCGCCGGTGGTGGCGCCGCTGATCGGGGCGCAGATCCTGCGGGTGACGGACTGGCGGGGTGTGTTCGCGCTGCTCGCGGTGGTGGGGCTGGCGCTGGCGGCCCTGGTGTGGGCGCGGCTGCCGGAGACCCTGGAGCCCGCCGGGCGGCACGCGGGCGGGGTGGGCGAGGCCCTGCGGTCGATGCGCGGGCTGCTGGCCGACGCGTCCTTCACGGGCTACCTGCTCGCCGGCGGCTTCGCCTTCGCCGCGCTGTTCGCGTACATCAGCGCCTCGCCCTTCGTCGTCCAGGAGATCTACGGCGCCTCCCCGCAGACGTTCGGTCTGCTGTTCGGGGTGAACTCGGTGGGACTGGTCCTGGTCGGGCAGATCAACGGCAAGGTGCTGGTGGGCCGGGTCCGGCTGGACCGGGTGCTGGCCGTGGGCCTGACGGTGGTGGCGCTGGCGGCGGCCGCGCTGCTGCTGATGGCGTCGGGGGTGTGCGGCACGGTGGGTCTGGCTCCGGTGGCGGCGGCCCTGTTCGTGCTGATGTCGGCGATGGGCCTGACGCTGCCCAACGCGCAGACGCTCGCCCTGACGCGGGTCCGGCACTCCGCCGGGTCGGCCTCCGCGCTGCTGGGCACCTCCTCCTTCCTCATCGGCGCGGTCGCCTCCCCGCTGGTCGGGATCGCCGGGGAGCGCACCGCCGTCCCGATGGCCGTCGTCCAGCTGGCGGCCGCGCTGGTGGCGCTGGCCTGTTTCATGGGACTGTGCCGTCCCTGGAGACAGACCGTGGAGGAGAGCTGAGCGCGCCGAGACTGCGCGTCGACACCCCGGAACGGGCCGGGCTCGACCCGGAGGAGATGCGCCTCCTCGTGCACGAGGTCAGGACCCTGACCACCGGTGAGCGGCCCTGGGCCGCGGGCGCCGTGGTGGTCGCGGGCCGTGGCCCGGTGATCGCCGTCGAGGAGGCGGCGGGCTGGGCGGTGCGGTACGCGTCCTACGACCCGGAGGCCGGCGCCGGGGTGGAGCTGCCGCCCGGGGCGCGGGTCCCGATGACCGTGGACACCCCCTTCGACCTGGCCTCCCTGACCAAGCTGTGCACCTCGGTGGCGGCGGTGCAGCAGATCGAGCGGGGCACGCTGGGCATCGACGCCCTGGTCGGCGCGTATCTGCCCGACTTCCGCGGGGCCGCCGCGCACGGCGTCACGGTCCGCCAGCTCCTCACCCACACCTCGGGCCTGCGCCCCGAGCTGCCGCTGTACGACTGCGCGGACGCCACGGAGCGGCTGGAGCTGCTGCGGGCGGAGACGCCGGCCGGGGAGCCCGGCACGTACGTCTACTCCGACCTGAACATGCTGCTGCTCCAGCAGCTCCTGGAGCGCCTCACGGGCCGGACCCTCGACGTCCTGGTGCACGAGGGGATCACCCGGCCGCTGGGCATGACCGCGACCCGCTTCGGACCCTGTCCGGGCGCGGCGGCCACCGAGGACCAGCGGCGACCGTGGGCGAAGGCGGACCGGGGCATGCTGCGGGGCGAGGTGCACGACGAGAACGCGTGGGCGCTGGGCGGGGTGGCGGGGCACGCGGGGCTCTTCTCCACCGGCCGCGACCTGGCCGTCTTCTGCCGCACCCTGCTCGCGGGCGGCTCCTACGGCCCCGCGCGCATCCTCGGCCCGGATTTCGTGGAGCTGCTGCTGGCCCCGCCGGGGCTGGGCTTCGCCGTGGACCGGCCGTGGTTCATGGGCGAGCTGTCCGGCGGGGGCGCGGCGGGCCACACCGGCTTCACCGGTACGTCCCTGGTCCTGGACCCGGCCACGGACACCTACCTCGTGCTGCTGGCGAACACGGTGCATCCGGTGCGCGCGACCCCGGACAGCGGGCCGCGGGCGCGGGCGGCGACGCGGCTGGCGCGGGCGGTGCGGTGAACCCGCCGGCCGCGACCTGAGAAAATCGCCGGGTGAACGTCTCCGTCTCCGCCGCCGAAACCCTCCGTAGCGCCCTCGGGGAACTCCTCGACGGTCTGCCGCCCCGGCAGGCCGCCCAGGCCGTCGAGCGGCTCATCGCCACCTACCGGGGCGCCACCCCCACCACGGCGCCGATCCTGCGCGACCGGGCGGACGTGGCCGCCTATGCCGCGTACCGGATGCCGGCGACCTTCGAGGCGGTGTGCTCGGCGCTGGAGGCGTTCGCGGAGGCGGTGCCGCGGTGGACGCCGGGCAGCCACACGGACGTGGGCGGCGGGACGGGCGCGGCGACCTGGGCGGTGAGCGCCGTCTGGGAGGGCAGGCGTCCGGTGACCGTGCTCGACTGGGCGGAGCCCGCGCTGGCCCTGGGCCGGGAGATCGCCGCCGCGAACCCGGCGCTCGGCGAGGTCCGCTGGCTGCGCGCCCGGATCGGGCCGGCCCTCGCGCTGGACCCGGCGGACCTCGTGACGGTCTCGTACGTCCTCAACGAGTTGGCCGCCCCCGACCGCGCCGCGCTGGTGGACGCCGCCGCGGACGCCGCGCAGGCCGTGGTGATCGTGGAGCCGGGCACGCCCGACGGCTACGCCCGGGTGATCGAGGCCCGTGACCGGCTGGTCGGCGCCGGCTTCCACATCGCCGCGCCCTGTCCGCACAGCGCCGGCTGCCCGATCGCGCCCGGCACGGACTGGTGCCACTTCTCGGCGCGGGTCAGCCGCTCCTCCCTGCACCGGCAGGTCAAGGGGGGCTCCCTGCCGTACGAGGACGAGAAGTTCTCGTACGTCGCCGCCGCCCGCTTCCCGGTCTCCCCCGCGTCCTCCCGTGTCGTGCGCCGGCCGCAGATCCGCAAGGGGCAGGTGCTCCTCGACCTGTGCGAGACCGAGGAGCGGCTGACCCGGACGACGGTGACGAAGAAGCACGGCGAGCTGTACCGGGCGGCCCGGGACACGGACTGGGGCGACGCCTGGCCGCCCCGGCTCTGAGGGGCTGGGCGGCTTGAGGCCCTGGTCGCCGGCCTCGGGACGCCGGACCGTGTCCTTCGCCCTGCCGTACGCTGCGGCTCCATGGACGCCAACGAGAGTGTGCGGGTCGCGATCGTCACCGGCGCCGGTTCCGGCATCGGACGGGCGGTCGCCGTGGAACTGCTGCGCGGGGGCTGGGCGGTGGGGCTCGCCGGCCGGCGCGCCGGGACCCTGGAGGCGACGGCGGCACTGGTACCGGGGGCCGCGCATCTCGCCGTACGGGCGGACGTCTCGGACCCCGAGGACGTGGCCGCCCTGTTCGCCGCCGTACGGGAGCGGTTCGGGCGGCTGGACCTGCTGTTCAACAACGCCGGCACGTTCGGGCCGGGCGGGATGCCGTTCGAGGACCTGCCGTACGACGCCTGGCGGCACGTGGTGGACACCAACCTCAACGGGGCGTTCCTGTGCGCCCAGGCGGCGTTCCGGCAGATGAAGGAGCAGGAGCCGCGCGGCGGACGGATCATCAACAACGGCTCGATCTCGGCGCACTCCCCGCGCCCGCTGTCGGCGCCGTACACCGCGACCAAGCACGCGCTGACCGGCCTGACCAAGTCCCTGTCCCTGGACGGGCGGGCGTACGGCATCGCCGTGGGACAGATCGACATCGGCAACGCGGCGACCGAGATGACGGCCCGGATGGAGACGGGCGCGCTCCAGGCCAACGGCGAGATCACGCCGGAACCCGTGATGGACGTGACGGACGTGGCGCGCACGGTGCGGCACATGGCCGAGCTGCCGCTGGGGGCGAACGTGCAGTTCGCGACGGTGCTGGCGACGGCGATGCCGTACGTGGGGCGGGGGTGAGGGTCCCACGGGGCGTCAACTCCCTCACCTGTACAAGCGGAATTTGGCCATCCGTGGCATTGCGGCCGGTAGCGGACGTATGCTCAACTCTTCTCCACGAGAACTTCACACTTTCCGCACGGGACGCTTGGCTGATTCGGCCGACTGGGCCGATGGGGCCGATGGGGCCGATTGAGCCATACCGAGGGGGGAAGGGCAGCCGCTCCACGGCACCGGGTGGGGGTGGGCCTCGCTGGGACCGCGAGGTTTGCGCCGGTGGGGTGGAGCGGCTGCCACTTATTTCTCGGCCGGGTCGGGTTCGGGGCGAGGGGTGCTGTCGTCCTCGGGGTGCGGGTCTGTTGTGGCTCGTCGCGCAGTTCCCCGCGCCCCTTCGGGGTGTCGGTCTGCCCGGAGTCTTCTTCGCGCCGTGTATGCGCCCGCCGCCAGGACCGACAGGACTCCCGCTGTGCCCAGTGCGGCCCAGCCCGCACCCGAGTCGTCGGCCGTCTTGTCGGCCTTCGAGCCTGCTCGGGGGGTGGCGGCGGACGGTGAGGCGGGGGCGCCGCCCTCGCTCAGGGGCTCCACCAGGTTGCCCACCGGAGTGGCCGAAGCCCCCTTCCCGAAGCCCCAGTCCAGGAGGGCGGCCGTCTCCTCGTAGACCGCGTTGTTGCCGCTCCTCGGGTGCAGGACCGTGACCAGCAGGGTGCGGCCGTTCCTGGTGGCGGCGCCGGTGAAGGTGTTGCCGGCGTGGGTGGTGTAGCCGTTCTTGACGCCGATCATGCCCGGGTACGGGGTGACGCCGTACGTCCCCGAGAGGAGCCGGTCGGTGTTCTCGATGCGGAAGGTCTTGCGGCCCCCGGCGGGGAAGTCGGCGTCCCTGGTGGCGCAGTAGGCGCGGAAGTCGGCGTCACGCAGGCCGTGCCGGGCGAACAGGGTGAGGTCGTAGGCGGAGGAGAGCTGGCCGGTGTGGTCGTAGCCGTCGCAGGAGACGACGTGGGTGTCCAGCGCCTGGAGGTCCGCGGCCCGCGCCTGCATCTCGGCGACCGTCCGGGCTACCCCGCCGTTCATGAGGGCCAGGATGTGCACGGCGTCGTTGCCCGAGCGCAGGAAGACGCCCTGCCACAGCTGCTCGACCGTGTAGGTGAGGCCGGGCTTGAGGCCGACGAGGCTGGAGCCGGCGGGGATGTCGGCGAGGTCGGCGTCGGTGACGGTGTAGCGCTCGGTGCGCTCGAACTTCCGGAGCAGGGTGTCCGCGAACAGCATCTTCAGCGTGGAGGCGGGGGCCAGCCGGGTGTGCGCGCGGTAGGCGGCCAGCACCTCGCCGGTGTCGTGGTCGGCGACCAGCCAGGCGCGGGCGGTGAGCTTCTTCGGCAGGCCGGCGGGAACGGCCGCCTGGACGCCGTCACGGGCGAGCCGGGCACCGCCGATCGCGGTGCCCGTCGCGGCGGCCGCGGGAGCGGCGAGGGCCAGGGGCGCGAGCGCGGTGAAGGACAGCAGCGAGCGGCGGGAGAATGCGTGCACGGCGGGACCGTACAAGGGGATCCTGTGGGCGGCAAAACACCGTGAGCGTCGGCCAGCCAACCCCTTCCACCTGGGTAAACCCCCTCTACACCTTGGGAATCAGCTGTCAGATCGGATTCTGATCCAGGGCTTCGGAATCGCTCCTCATTCTCAGCCCTTGCACACCTTTTACTCAGTCCGGCTCAAAGGTTCCTCCCTAGTTTTTGGGTCGCGTCCACAGCGGGCGCCAAGAACCTTCGAGGAACGGGATGTTTGGCATCTATCTCAAGCGCGAGCTGGGCCGGCGCAAGAAGGCGGCCCTGGTCATCGCTCTGGGTCTGGCGCTCGGTATCGCGCTGGTCATCACCGTCAACTCGGTGTCGGCCGGTATGACGCAGGCGCAGGACAAGGTCCTGCAGTCGCTGTACGGCCTCGGCACCGACATGACCGTGACCAAGGCCCGCACGGCGCCCACCGGCAACAGCTCCGGCCAGCCCCGATTCGAGTTCGACGCGAAGGCGGACGACGACGACTCCGAGCAGAGCTCGGACCGGGTGATGACACAGGGCGGTCAGGCCCTGAAGTCCTCGCTGGTGACGAAGGTCGCCGCCCAGAAGGGCGTGGCGGACGCGGTCGGCGCGATCACCCTGAACGTCACCAAGGTCAACGGCTCCTTCACCCAGGGCAAGGCGCAGTCCTCCACCGGCGGCAGCGGCAACCAGGGCGGCCCCGGCGGCGGACAGGGCGGCGGCTCCACCGCGGCCCCGCAGGTCCAGGGCGGCGGCGCCTCCTTCGACGTGAACTCCTACTCCGTGGCCGGCGTGGACGTCACGAACCAGGACCTCGGCCCGCTGGCCGGCTCGAAGATCACCAGCGGCACCACCTTCACCGCCGCGCAGACCGACGCGAAGGTCGCGGTCGTCGGCAAGTCGTACGCCAAGGAGAACGAGTACAAGGTCGGCGAGACCCTGAAGATCTCCGGCACCAAGTACAAGATCATCGGCATCGCGACGCCCGACAGCAGCGAGTCCACCACCGACGTCTACCTGCCGCTGAAGCAGGCGCAGACCCTCGCCGACGCCAAGAACCAGGTCACCACGATCTACGTCAAGGCGACCGACTCCCAGCAGATCGACTCCGTCAAGGCGACGATCCAGAAGAACATCTCCGGGACGACGGTCACGACCTCCGCCGACCTCGCCGAGACGGTCTCCGGCTCCCTGTCCACCGCCTCCGACCTGGCGACCAGCGTCGGCAAGTGGCTGTCGATCGCGGTGCTCGCCGCCGCCTTCCTGGTGGCCGCGCTGCTCACCTCCTCGGCCGTGTCCCGCCGGGTGCGTGAGTTCGGCACCCTGAAGGCCCTCGGCTGGCCGAGCCGCCGGGTGACCCGGCAGGTCGTCGGCGAGTCCGTCGTCAACGGTCTGCTCGGCGGTGCCCTCGGTATCGCGCTCGGCCTGGCGGCCGCGTACACGGTGACCGCGATCAGCCCGAAGCTGACGGCCGAACTCGGCAGCGGTGCGGGCGGGGGCGGCATGGGCGGCGGCCCCGGCGGCGGTGGCGGCCCGGGCGGGCGGTCGGCCTCCAGCACGATGGAGATCGCCCTGTCGGCGCCCGTCTCCCCCACCACCATCGCCCTCGCGGTGGGCCTGGCGGTGGCCGGCGGTCTGATCGCCGGCGCGATGGGCGGCTGGCGCGCGTCCCGGATGCGCCCGGCGGACGCGCTGCGCAGCGTGTCGTAAAACCCCCGTGCCGGGGCGCCGCGACCGACCCCTCTCCCCCCGGGTCAGCGGCGCCCCCTCTTCTTCCTTTTTCTTCTACGCGGCTATGCGGCTATGCGGCTATGCGGCTATGCAGCCGAGGACCTGGAGCACCCATGTACAAACTGACCGGCGTCACCAAGCGCTACTCGCGCGGCAAGGAGACGGTGGAGGCCCTGAGCGGCGTCGACCTGACGATCGAGGACGGCGACCAGCTGGTCATCCAGGGCCCGACCGGCGGCGGCAAGTCCACCCTGCTGCAGATGATCGGCGGCCTGGACCGCCCGACCGAGGGCAGTGTGGAGCTGGACGGCGTCGACCTCGCCCGCATCAGCGAGGCGAAGCTCACGCGACTGCGCGCCGAGAAGATCGGCATCATCTTCCAGTCCTTCAACCTCATCCCGACGCTGACCGCGCAGGAGAACGTCGAGACGGCGCTGGTCCCGCTGGGCGTGAAGCCGGCCGAGCGCCGCGAGCGCGCGGCGGAGGCCCTGCGCTCGGTGGGCCTGGGCGAGCGTCTCGGCCACGCCCCGTCCGAACTCTCCGGCGGCCAGCAGCAGCGCGTCGCGATCGCCCGCGCGCTGGTGAAGAAGCCGAAGGTCCTGCTCGCCGACGAGCCCACCGGCAACCTCGACGAGGGCACCCGCGACGACATCATGGGCCTGCTGGAGGGCCTGTGGCACGAGTACGGCCTGACCTTCGTCATGGTCACCCACGACTCGTCGATCGCCCGCCGCGCCCCGCGCCTGGCCACGATCGAGGCGGGCCGGATCACGCTGACCGAGCAGCACGCGCAGAACGCGTACGTGCCGGCGCACCAGGGGCACGGGCAGGGGCACGGGCAGGGCTACCAGAGCTACTGAGCCCGCCCGCGTGTGCCATGAGGGGCTGTTCACCCAGGCGTCCCAGGCCGGGTGAGCGGCCCCTTTCCGTCTGCGTCGGGCCCTACGCCTGCCCGGTCTCGAACCGCGAGATGTGTCCGTCGCCGGTGACGTCGAAGTGCCAACGGGTGCGCATCTCGCCCCAGGTGTCGTTGCGGTAGTTCACGACGAGGTCGTGGCCGTCGTTCGACTGGTTGACGACGTCCATGTGGCCCCTGGGGGAGAAGATCTCCCGGTCGATCCACTGGGAGACGTCACGGTCGGAACCGTCGTCGGCCATGGTCGCGTCGGTGGTGAGAATCTTCAGGAACGCCTCCTGATCACCATCGTTGACGGCGTTGACGAAGGCCCGGACGGCCGGGTCGGTGAGTTTTCCGGTCTGGATCGTCATACGGGCAGCGTCACACCGCGCCAGGACCCCCGCCACCCGAACGGCGCGCGGGAGGGGGCGGGGAGGGGTGGGGGATGCGACGGTGGATACGCGAGGGGGGCGTCCTGCTGTCTTAGTCCTGCTGCCTGCTGTCTTCTGCCTTCTGCCTTCTGCCTTCTGCCTTCTGTCTTCTGCGTTCTTTCTTCTGCCTTCTGTCGTCTCCAGGGAGTCACCGTGACCACCTCCTTCAACCGGCATGACGTGGGTCTGCTGCTGCTCCGACTGGGCGCGGGCGGGGTACTGGCCGCGCACGGCACGCAGAAACTGTTCGGCTGGTTCGGCGGCCACGGCCTGACGGGCACCGGCCAGTTCATGGAGTCCGTCGGCTACGAACCCGGCAAGGCCAGCGCGACGGCGTCCGGCCTGGCCGAGACGGGCGGCGGCCTCCTGCTGGCGCTGGGCCTGGCCACCCCGGCGGCGGGCGCGGCGGCGGCCGGCGGCATGGCGGGCGCGGCGGCGGTCCACACCCCGAACGGCTTCTTCAACGCGGAGGGCGGCTACGAGTACGCGGCCACCTTGGGCCTGGCCGCCACCGGCCTCGCGATCACGGGCCCCGGCCGCCTCTCCCTGGACCACGCCCTCGGCCACGTCTTCGACCGGGGCTGGATGGTCCCGACGGCCCTGGCGGCGACGGGGCTGATGACAGCGGTGGTGGTGGGCGCGCGCAACCGCCGCGTCCGACGCCGGGAGGAGGGGGAACAGGCGGCGTTGTTCGAGGAGGGGGAGCTGTTGATGGGGTGAGGGGAGGCGGTTCTGCGGCCGGGTGAGTCGTGCCAAGCTGCCGCCATGACCGACTCGAACGCCGCCCCCTCCCCGGACCTCTGGCCCACGATCGACGCCCTGTGGACCTGGCTGGACACCCACCGTCCCCACGACGAGTCCGCAGGCCTCCTCCTCCGCATGCTGAAACTCTCGGAGGAGGTGGGCGAGGTCGCGGAGGCGGTGATCGGAGCGATGGGGCAGAACCCGCGCAAGGGGGTCAGTCATAGCTGGGAGGACGTGCAGGGGGAGCTGTGCGACGTGGTGATCACAGCCCTCGTCGCTCTGCGGACACTGACACCTGAGCCGGAGCGGGTGTTCGGGGAGCATTTGGGGCGGGTGGCGGAGCGGTCGCTCGGCACGGGATGAGGCGCACCCGCCAGCTGCTGTGGGGGCACGCTGCGCGGCGAGGGACGAGAGCCGGAAGCGGCGACCCGCTTGTCGACCCCCCTCGCCCTCGCCGAGTCCCCACGCCCTGCGCTCCCTCGAGGGGGTCGACCGGCCGTCAAGCAGCGGCAGATCCCGACGAACCGGACGGCGGTCCATCCTGTCTCAGCAGGTCCGTGGCTCGATAGGCGCTTTCATCGGCGTCAGCGGGAAGAAAGCGGCTGGGCGCGCCACTCCACGTGACGATCAGCTCGTCACGCGCACGGGTGGCGGCCACGAACGCCAGGGAACGGGCGCGCTGTTCCTCCTGACGGTAGCGGTCCGGATTGGCGAGTCTGTACTGCTCGATGCGCTGATGCGGTACTTGGCCCTCGCCGATGGACGTGAGGAAGACCCGCTGGAATTCCAGGCCCTTGAAACGGTGCATCGTACCGATGCGCACGGCGTCCAGGTCTGCGCGGACCCCGTCCCGCCCAAGCTCGACCACCGGAATGTGGAAGGGTTCCCGAGCCAGAACGTTGGCGAACTCCTGGGCAGAGGTCCCGTCGGGAACGCTCACAGCCATCGCGGAGTACGGCGTGCCGTAGGCGTCGTGGCGCTCCTTGATCAGCGTGGCCACAGCACGCATCTCGGTGAGTCGGTCAGGGGCACGCCAGAACTGCGGTGCCAGCCCGGTGAGGACGGAGCGGTAGCCATCGAGGGTGTCCGTGCCCGTGTCCAGGTCGTCGAACGAGGCTCCCTCGATCAGACGGTTCGCGCTGCCCAGAATCTGGCGCGTGGTGCGGTAGTTGAGGGTGAGACGACGTGAGGCGCGGCCGCGGACCTCGATGCCCTGGTGGCCCAGGACGATCCGGTTGCCGTAGATGCGCTGGTGGGCGTCGCCGACGAGGAAGATGTCGTTCGGGCCCTTGCGGACCATGGCGCGCAGCATCCGCCAGTGCGAGGCGGACAGGTCCTGTGCCTCGTCGACGACGATGTGCTGGTAGCGCGGCTTGAGCCACATGCCGCTCCCAGCCTCGCGATGGACCAGGTCGCGTCCTCCCACTTCCTCCTTGTAGCGGGCCTGTTCCTGGGTACGTACCATCCGGCGCTGTTCGATGGTGGCCGCCTCTTCGGCGATCAGTGCGTATGTCGTCTTCCGCGGCGCGGACTCCAAGTGGGCCTTGTAGGCGAGCACGAGCTGCCAGATTTCGTGGCGCTGGGCGGTGCTGATGCGCGGGCGACCCGAACGGGTGACGCGTCGGTAGGTCTCCCACGAGCCGCACCCGCCCGCGACGATCACATGCTTGAACTCCGTGTCCAGGAAGTCGGCGTCGTACTCGAAGCTGTCCGTCTCGGTGATCACGGTGTGCCACAGGTCCATGGCCGCGCTGTCGTCGATCGGCCGGCCCAGCTCCATCCGGGCCTCCTGGACGATCTCGCGGGCGAGTACGTCGACCGACTTGACGTCGACGCGGCGCAGCAGCTCGTCGCCGCCCAGTTGGCGCAGCCGCTCCTTGAGATCCAGCGCGAGGTTGATGTTGTACGTGGTGAGCAGGACCGCGTGGGAGTGGCCGGGCGGCAGCCGGTGGACCAGGTGGCGCACCCGGTGGAGGGCCACGACCGTCTTGCCGGTGCCGGGACCGCCGGTCACCTTCGCCGAGCCCTTGAAGTCACCGGTGGCGAGGCGCTTCTGCTCGGGGTGGAGGAACAGTCTCCAGGCGTCGAAGCTCTTGCCGAGCGCGCCGAGTACGGCGTCGTCGTCGGTCTCTGCCTGGGACACCGCTCGCTGGGCCGCCCGGGACCAGTCACGGGGATTGACGTCCTCCTCGGGACGCCACTTCTCCGTGATGTACTGCCGCACTTCCTTCGGATCCACGCGGTCACGCAATGCGAGGAGGACGTCCCGCGTGAGTTCCGGAAGGTTGTGGGTGAGCAGCCCTTCGAACTGCTCGTCGGTGCAGACCTTCCGCAGCGCCGGCAGGAGGGAGCGGACGACTCCGAGGTCGAGGAGGAGCTCGTCGTCGTAGCGGGCGAAGAGCGGGGTGCGGAGGCTGCTGGTGGGCGTCGGGGCCGGCTCGACGGACTCGGCCCGAGGCGTGTCCGTCGCGGCGGCCGTCGCCGTCCAGTCGCGAGGGGCGTCTTCGACGGTGGGTTCCGTCCGATCCGGCAGGGCTACGACGTTGGCGCTGACCTCGCTCTGGTCGACCACCTCGATGGCCCCCGACACCGGGTTGATCTCCACGGTGAGCCGGGCGAGTTCGGTCTCGGCCAGGGCTCCGTCGCGCACCGCGAGGACCCGCATCTCGTCCTCGCCGTCGGTCGACAGGAGCAGGACCATGCACATGTCGGCGTGTGCGAGATACAGGTCCCCGTTGTCGCCCGCGGCCCGCAGGAAGGTCCGGCTCAGGGCCCGGTTGTTCCGGTCAGCACGCAGCCGGTGGACGAAGGTCGCAACCGCGTCCCCCACGGCGCCGCCCCGACGCCGGATGTCCTCATGGGCCTGAAGCCCCACCTGGACCCGCGTCCTGGCCCGGCCCCCCGGCCGACCCGCCCCGTAGTTCATTGCGCCACCCCCTTCTCGCCCAGCAGCCGGGCGAGTTCCTCCACGTCCCAGTCACCCGGCGCGCGTACGTGCCAGCCGGCTGACGCGCACTGAGTCATGTACTCCGTGTCCTCGGCGTCCTCCCCGAGGACGATGCCGATCTTATGGGCGGGCCAGGCGAGTTCGATGGTGCGAGGGACGCCGTCGACATCCCAGCCCGCCTTGCCGGCGGGCACGTCCTCATAAGCCGACAATTGCTCGGCGAGCGACGCGACCTCGGGATCTCCCCACTTGGACAGTTCTCCGACGACCAGCTGCCAGGCGGTCCGCTCCACTGGAGTCATGCCCTCGCCCGCTACCGGAGTCCCCGCTTCCGGCTGGACTTCGGGTTCCATCGGGTTGACGCCATGAGCGCGGTCGTCGACCTCGTCGAGGCACTCAGGAAGGGCGAGTCCGGTGCCCGGCGCGTCTCCGCGCAGCGCGACCAGGAGGCCCGTACCAGAACCGGCGGTGGCGGCGAGCAGAGAGGCATCGAAGGTGTCGAGCGTCGAACGGGCGAGGGCGAGTCCGTCGGCCTGGCCCGCACCGGTGGGGTCGAGGAACTGGAGGATGTTCCCCCAGCTCAACCAGGCCTTCCAACGACGCCTGTGATCGGGCCGGTCGCCTCGGACCGCTTCGGCCCGGTCGTCGAGCACGGCGAGGGCGCTCCAGCGCAGCGCCTTGGCGTCGGCGCGCTGGGCTCCGGCGAGGACGAGTGCCAGTCCTGAACCGTCCTGGAAGGAGAGCAGTTTGAGCCCCTGTCCGGTGACGGCGGGGGCGGGCTCGTCACGGACGGCGGCCTCGATCCACCCGGTCGCCGTCGACGGGTCGGCGTCGACGAGGTCGTTCCTGCGGAGGAAGGCAGGCGCGCTGACCGCGAGTTGGGCGAGCTGCTGCCACTTGTTCAGCCGCGGGTCGCGCAGGAAGCCCAGCAGGGAAGGGATCGCCCCGCCGTAGAGGAGGGTGTCGGCCTCTGCGGGGTCCCGCCGTGCGTTCGCCCACTGCTTGCGCACCATGGCCCCCGGTCCCGTGGGGGAGGCCACGTCGTACGGGGGCCAGGCCGCGTCGGCCTCGGGCCCCGCGATGACGGGCGCCAGCGGATCGCGCGCCTCGTCCGTGTCCTCGGCCGGCTCGTCCTTCGGAGCATTCAGCTCCTTCTCCCAGGCCACCACGTCGTCCCACGTGATCTGCCAGACGAGGATGCCGTCGGCGCGCAGCAGGGCGCGCTTGGCGGCGTCACCCGCGATCCGGTTGGTGCGGGAGGAGGCGTGCCAGCGGTAGCCGTCGAGGTAGACGGCGATCGGCAGCGGGGGTGCGCCGTCGGTCGTGGTGTCCCCGGCGACCGGGCGGAAGAGGAGGTCCGGCCGGGTGCGGTAGCCGTGCAGGTCCTTCTGGGCGACGACCTCCCAGCGGACCGGGGCGCCGCCGGGCCGGGTGAGGGTGAACTGTTTGCCCTGCCTGCCGGTCGGGGTCTCGTCGTGGTCCGCGACGGCACCGTTCTCGGGGGCGGCGAGCCACCGATCGAGGGCCTCGATGAAACGGCGCTCGAGGTCGCTCTCCGCCTGGCGGGCGAAACGGATTTCAGCGTCGGCCGACTCCTTCTGGAAGTCCCATCCGCTGTGCCCGTCGGTGCCCAGCAGATCGTCGAGCATCCACAGGGCTTCCTGCCGGTCGAGGTCCTTGTAGTCCCGTTCCGGGGCGTAGCCGAGCAGGCAGAGGTGGCAGGCGCGGCGCGGGGTGTCCTTGCAGGGGCAGGCCCGCAGCGCGTCCTGGGCCTCGGCGAGCACAGCCCGAAACTCCTCTCCCTCGCGCTCCACCAGGCGCTGGAGATATCCGGTTCCGCCGGGCAGGGCGTCGTACAGCACCAGGTAGTTGCGGGTGAGATCACTCTCCCGGTCCGGCTCGGTGGCGGGGGCGGAGCGGATGTGCGCGGGGTCGCCGCCGTAGCGCCGGGCCAGGCCCAGGTGGAGTGCGGCGGAGAAGGAGGCGAGGCGTTCGGGCACGTTCAGGGTGGCGGCGGGGAGCAGGATGCGCAGCGCCTCCGTGCGGTGCTCGGTGGCGGTGATCACCTGCACGTCCTCGGGGATGGCCTGCTTGTCGCGGCGGCGGGTGGGGCACCAGGCCCGGTGGTGGGCGAGCTCGGGGCGGCCCAGCAGGGACTGGCTGAGCGAGTCCTGGGTGGGGCTGTTACCGGGCTCCCGGTCGGTGGCGCCGCCGCAGCGCGGGCACACGGTGAACTTGGTGGGGGCCGCCACCTCGGTGCCGGCGAAGTAGGTGTCCTTGGGACGCCCGTGCCGGGCCTTGCCGAGGTTGAAGCGGCGGATGACCGCCTCACGGACGTGGTCCACCCCGAAGGTCCTGTTCTTGTGGCGCCAGGTCTCCTTGATGTTCCGCCGGTCGACGTCGACGGCGGTCACGGTCGTGTAGGTCGTCCGGACCCGGTTTTCGTGGTCGTCGACGATGCGGGCGTCGTCCCGCTTGTCGTGGGCGGTCACCTTGCGGGGCACGACGACCTGGAAGACGGCGCTGCGTCCGCCGATGCCGTGGCCGCCGCAGCGCGGGCAGGGCGAGGTGTCCTGCTCGGCCCGCTCGCCGGTGCGGACGTGGCCGCACTCCCGGCAGATCCGCCAGGTCCGCAGTCCCACGGGCAGGCCAGCTTCCGAATCTTTCCTGGTGGGACCGAGGTCGAAGCCGTCGACGACGTGCCGGTAGCCGCGGACGTAGTAGGCGTTGCCCGGGGCGAGTTCGGTGAGGGCCGCCTCGGCGGGTCGGTCGTAGACGCGCGGTTCGTTGCTCCACTTGGTGGTGGGCGCGCCTCCGGCGCCCGCGTTGTCGCCGGCTGTACGGCTCTTGCGCACGGGCTCCTTGAACGTGAGCATCGCCTCCAGCCGTACGCCGTCCTCGACGAGGCTGTAGTTGGGCAGCAGCCCGTGCTCGACGAGGAAGCCCTGGGCGTCGGCCTGGGCCATCTCCATGAGCCGCTTGGTGACGCCGGTCGCCTCCCGGACAAGGGTGCGCTTCTCCCTGGCCTCGTCGTCCACGGATTCCTGGAGCGCGTCCGCCGCTTCGTTGATCATGATCTTGCGGTGGACGAGTTCGTCACGCTCGGCCTGCCAGGCGCGCTCGGCGGCGTCCAGCTCCTGCCCCAGCTTCTCCGCCGCGAACCGCCGCAGCACCTTGCGTGCATCGCTGGAAGCGCCGGATCCGGGAACGCCGTCGATCTCGGGGAACAGGTGCAGGAATTCGTCCGCGAGATCCAGGCGGCCGACCGTACCGCTGCGGAAATGCTTCAACCAGCCAGCTCGACCGACGAGTTGTGTGACCCGATCCGGCAGAGGGAGAACGCCCTCCAGGGCCCCCCGGGCCGCGCGGTCGATCAGGAACGCAGTGTACTGACGGCACAGCAGCTCGCCCGCCGACAGGAAGCAGCCGGGCGGCAGGATCGGACCCGCGATCAGGTGGCGCGGTTCGGCGAGGTGGTACAGCGCGCGGGGGCTGGTGTCGGCCAGCGACACCATGAAGGCGTTGCCGGTGGCGCGCCCCGCGCGGCCGACCCTCTGCACGTAGCCGGCCGTGGACGGCGGCAGCGATGCCAGGATGACCGACTCCAACTGACCGATGTCGATGCCGAGTTCGAGGGTCGGGGTGCAGGACAGCACATTGGGGTCGGTGTGCTTGACGCCGCGCCGGAAACCTTTCTCCACCTCCTCGCGCTCCTTGCGCTTGAGTACACCGGTGTGTTCGGCCGCGACCACGCTGTACGGCTTGGCCTCCCGGTACAGACGCCGGTAGTAGTCGGAGCGGGGATCGCGGGCCGCCCGGCCGCCGACCTCTTCGGAGGGCCGGGTGAGGGCTCCCTCGCAGCGCTTGAGCGGACAGCGCATGCCCTGCCACACGGAGGCCTTCTCCGGCGGCACGGTCTGCGTCCAGCCGCACTCCCGGCACGTGAGAACGGCGTGTGCGGTCTGCTCGTCGTCCAACGGGCGTACCCGCACATGGCCCGGTGTGAGCCCGTACACCCCGTGGCCCTGCAGTTTGTCGGCGGTGTTGGTCCGCCGCCGGGCCAGCGCGCCGATGTCGTCGTGGGCCAGCTGCTCGAACAGCGCGGCGAGGTACTCCCCCGCGGTCTGCCGGTCGAGATGCAGACAGCGCTGGGTGAAGTCGACGTACCAGCTGTCCCGGGTGTCCACCCGCTCGAAGTCCGTACTCCCACTGCGGGCGCCGACCAGCACGAACGCCGGGGCTTCGGAGTTGCGGCCGAACGCGGGCATCCCCGGGGGGCGCCCCGTCCAGACCGGGTAGCGGGTACGGCCCTCCTCGTCGATGAAGTCGTCCAGCCAGGTGTGGTGGATGCCGCCGATCTGACGGATGTGTTCGAGGAGTCCGCGGACGTATCCCTCAAAGTAGCGGAGCCGCTCAGAGTCTCCCGGGACGGGGGGTCCGCCCGCCGGACCCGCGGCGCCGGGCAGGAGGTGCCCCTGGTGGAAGCCGAACAGCGCCTCGGCCGCCTTGGCCGCCCTCTCCGGCTCCCGCAGGTGCACCTCGGCCGCGACCGTGCGGGTCAGTTCCAGGGTACGGCCCAGGCGGGAGTGCAGGCCGAACTCCAGGAGCGTGTTGAAGGCGAGGCGCTGGCCGACCAGCTCCCAGGTCGACTCCGGGATGCGCTTGCGGCCTTCGAGCAGACGCTTGACCTGCGCCATGTCGTGCAGGTCGGGCGGGACGACGGAGGCGAGGACCCGCTCCTCCTGCACGGCGGCTCGGCTCACCAAGGAGGCGATCAGCTCGTTGAGCGGGACACCGTCGGCCGCGAAGGCGGGATCCGTGCGGACACGCAGGGACAGTTGCTCGTGGATCAGCGACCGGAGCGAGAACTTCCAGGCGCGGCTCGCCACGAAGCCGGCGCGGTGCGCCGCGTCCTGCACCGAGTCGTTGAAGATCAGCGTCTTGCGGCGGTCCCGCTTCTCCTCATCCTTGTCCGGCAGCTCACCGCCGGTGAAGAGCTGGGTGACCACGACCGAGGCGAGCGGGGCGACACCGGCACCGAGGAAGCGGATGCCCTGGGCCTGCCCGCAGGCGGGGCAGCGGTCCTGCTTCGAGTAGTCGCCGCGCTCCTGGTTCTCGTACCAGGTCCAGACATAGACGCCGTTGTCGGGGGCGGGCGAGATCCCGCCGCCGTCGAGAAGGACCTCGTCCGGTTCCAGTCTGCGCAGTGTTGTGCCGTTGTCCTCCAGGACCATCAGGGTCGCGTCGTGCGCGGCACCCCGACGTCCACGCTGGGCGCGGCGCGCGAGCGTGGCGCGGGCCTGCTCGGCGGCCTCCGCGGGGGTGGCCGCGATCATCGCCCGCACCCGGCCCTTGGCAGCCCCGCCCGCCACGCTGGCGCGGTAGATCTCGTCCGGGGCGTGCACCAGGTTCTGCGGGTTGCGGTCAGGGCAGATCGCGGACCATCCCGAGCGCCCGCAGTGCCGGCAGTACGCGGCCGGCAGCCGCCCCGAGGCCCGCGCCTTCCGCCGCCGTTCCATCTGCGCGGCCAGAGTCACCGCCTGCCGGTCGGCATCGGTACGGCTCTGCTCGGAGAGGGCGGCCTGGTCGGTGTCCGACCAGGAGAACACCGGCTCCGGGCTGACGAACCGCAGCACGCGGGACAGCGCCCGCAGCCACAGGTGCGTCTCCACCAGCAGCAGGGGCCGTTCCTTGTCGGCGGGCGCGTCGGGATCGCGGGCGACGGAGATCAGCGCGATGAAGCGTGCCAGGGCGGCGGCGGCCGTGTCCGGGGCCTGCGCGGCGACGGCACGCCAGGCCGACGTGGCGTCGAAGCCTTCGAGCACCTCCAGGGCCGTCAGCGGCGCGTCCTTGGTGTGCAGCAGGGCCCGTGTGAGGGGGTGGGCGAGCAGCCGTCTCCCCAGCTCGCGCGGGTCGGCCGTGTCGCATCCCAGCGTGGCACGCGCCAGGGCGTCCATGCCGCCGGGCGTACGCACCGGGTCCGGGAGGCCGGCCAGCTCCTCGGGGGACGGCAGGGGCAGCGAGTGGTCGACGGGAGAGAGGAACTCGTCTATGTCCCGACGGTCCTCCCCCACAACCGCGTCGTCCGGGAACCGCACGCCGAACACCTGCGAGGCCACGTCCAGCATGGCCCGCGCCCCGCCCGCCCCGCCGCCGGAGCCGAGCGTCGCGGAGGTCGCCACCGGGCAGATCGACCCGAGCGGCCGCCCCTTCTCGGCGGCCCCGACCACGGCCGCGAGGCGGCGCAGAAGCATCGCCACGTCGGTGCCCTGCGCGCCGTCGAACGTGTGGAACTCGTCGATCACGGCATACGCCAGGTCCGCGTCCCGCCACAGGGAGGCGTCCTGCTGCCGCTGGAGGAGCAGGTCCAGCATCTTGTAGTTGGTGATCAGGATGTCCGGCGGGTTGCGGCGGATCTCGGCGCGGTCCACCATGACGCGCCCGTACGGCGGCTCCGACCCGCGGGCGGCCGAGGCCTCACCGATGTACAGCCCCGCCGTGACGTCGTCGAGCCGCTTGTCCCCCTCGAACAGGTCACCGAGGCGCCCGGCCTGGTCACCGGCGAGCGCGTTCATGGGATACAGCAGTACGGCCTTGATCCCCGCCTTTCCCGCCTCCCGCTCGCGACGGCAGTGATCGAGTACGGGGATGAGGAAGGACTCCGTCTTACCGGAGCCGGTGCCGGTCGTGACAAGCGTCGGCTGGGGCCGATGCCCGCCCTTGCTGGTCAGCCGAGCGAACGACTCCGCCTGGTGGGCGTAGGGCCGGAAGCGACCGGGGAACCAGTCGAGGTGCCGCTCCCAGCCGTCCTCCGCCGGCCGGAAGGGACGCCGGATACGGAGGTAGGGGCCCCGGAAGAGCCCGTCGGCCGGGTCGGTGAGGAAGGCCTCCAGGGCGTCCTGGGTGTCGGGCTCGGCCAGGGCGAAGGTCGTCGTCAGATACTCGACCGTGGTGTCGCGCAGCGTCCGCGCGGCGAGTGTGGGTCTCATGACGCGCCGTGGCCCCCGTCTCCCGTGTCCGGGCACCCGTCACCGCCTGGACTGATCACGCTCCACTCTACGACCGGGCACTGACAGTGCACACGCGTTCGCGGGAGCGGACCAAGGTCTGTCCAAGGTTTAGCCAGGGCCGACCGACGACCTTGGTGACCAGCAGCTGAGCGGACTCGGATGAAAGGCATCCGGGCCCCGGCTGCCCAAGACGAGGAGTTGACCCATGCGTACACGTCGAATGCTGGTCGGTGCGGCCGGGGCCGCCGCGGTGATCCTGGGCGCCGCCGTACTGCCGGCCACCGCGGCGCCCTTACCGGGAACCGCCTCCACCAGGGAGGCGGCAGCACTGGACTGCCCCGCCGATGCGTGGCTGGACCCGGAGGGCAACACCTTCGGGGTCAAGTGCAGCGGCAACGGCAACTACAAGTTCCGTGCGACGGCCGTGTGCCGCAATGGCGAGACGGTGTACGGCACCACGAGGTGGGCGACCAATGTCTGGTCCTACGCCTACTGCGCGGGCAAGGGCGGCCTGACCGGCGACCTCGGCTACGAATACTGGCGAGCCCGCTGACGGACCGCTCCGGAGGCGGTTTGCGGGGCTGTCACGGGGGTGCGGCCCCTTCCGCCTCCGCTTCTCCCAGGAGTTGTCCCATCCGCTCGGCGCCGCCCGCGCGGTTCTGGGCGCGGTAGAGGCCGAGTGCCTGCCTCCAGGCGGTACGCGCCGGGCCGCTGTGGCCCATGGCTTCGTGGGTGTCGCCGAGATGGGCCAGAGTGTCTGCCTCGTCGTAGGCGGCGCCGATGGAGCGGAAGAGGGCGAGGGCCTGCTCGTAGTGGCTCAGCGCGCTCTCCCACCGCCCGGTCCGGTGGGCCACGTAGCCGAGGCTGTCCAGCGTGGAGGCCTCGGCTCCCGCCCGGCCCGACTCGCGGAACAGGGCCAGGGCCTCTTCGCAGTGGGACTCAGCCTCTTCGTACCGGCCCAGTTGCGCGTACAGCCAGCCCACCGCGTTGAGCTGGTTGGCCTGCCAAAACGTGTTGTCCAGGCTCAGATACAGGTGCAGGGCGCGCACCGAGTGCTCGAGGGCCTGCTGACAGTCCCCGCTCTGCTCCCATACCCAGCCCAGAGTGCGGAGGATGTGGGCCTGGGCCGCGGTGTCCGCACTGTCCTCGGCCAGGCCGAGCGCGTTTCCCAGGTGGGCGAGCGCGTCGGTGAACTCGCCTTTCAGCGCGCGGGCGTGGCCGTACCGCCAGTGGGTGAGGATCCGCGGCCCCTGGTCGTCGAGGTGTGCCACGGCGGTCAGAGCCGTGTGCCACAGGGCGTGGTACTCCTCCAGGTGGTGCCCGCTCAGATGGAAGTTGATCAGCGTCCAGGCCAGCTGCCACACGGCATCGTGTCTGCCCTGGGACAGCGCGGTGCCCTGGGCGGCGATCAGGCAGGCGTGCTCGGCGGCGAACCACTCCAGCGCTGTGCCGCGGTCCGCCGCGTCCATCGGAGTGCAGCCGGGGACCGGCGGGGCGAGACGGGGGCGGAACGGTGTGTCGGGTCCCTCGATCGCGCTCACCGCGGCGAAGGCGGTGTGGAGGTAGAAGTCGGTCACCCGGTCCAGCGCCGCCCGGGCTTCGGCCGGCTCGCCATCCCCGATCTCGGTCCCGTAGAGCCGGAGCAGATCGTGCGTCCGGTACCGGCCGGGGCGATGCTGCTCGACCAGGTGCGCGGTCTCCAGCTCGGTCAGCAGCGCACGCGCACGGGCAGGAGGGAGTCCGGCCAGACTCGCCGCGGCGGCGAGGCCGATGTCCGGGCCGGGCGCGGGCCCCAGCAGCGCGAACAGTCGCCGGGCCGCGGGAGTGAGTGCCTGGTACGAGGTGGCGAACACACCGCGCAGGCTCGCGGTCAGATCGCCGGTCTCCAGGGCGTCGAGGCGGCCGGTGGTCTCGCGCAGTTCGTCGGCCAGCACGGCGAGCGGGAAGTCGGGGTGTGCCGCGGCCCGCGCGGCCGTGATCCCCAGGGCCAGCGGAAGGCCGGCGCAGCACTCGATGAGCGTCGCGACCGGCCCCGGTTCGGCCGCGATCCGGTCCGTGCCGAGGTGGCGGACGAGGAGGTCCCGGGCCTCGGCCGGTTCGAAGACGGTGAGCTGGAGCAGTTGGGCACTGTGCGTGGTGACCAGTGAGGTGAGGTGCTTGCGGCTGGTCACCAGCACGGTGCACGAGGCACTGCCCGGCAGCAGCGGCCGAACCTGGTCGGCGTTGCGGGCGTCGTCGAGGACGATCAGGAGGGACTTGCCCGCGAGCAGGCTGCGGTAGAGGCCGAACACGGCCTCCGGATCCGCCGGAATGTTGGCGGGGTCGACGCCCAGGGCGCCGAGGAGCCGACGTGCCGCGGCCGTCGGCGCCATGGGGGCCGACGCCGGGTCGAAGCCGTGGAGATTGACGTAGAGCTGACCGTCGGGGAAGCGCTCGGCGTTCTGGTGGGCCCACCGCAACGCCAGCCAGCTCTTGCCGACACCGCCGATCCCTCCGATCGCGGAGATCACCACCGTGCCGCCGGTCCGATGCTCCCCCAGTGCGCGGTCGAGCCGCTCCAGCTCGGGTCCACGACCGGTGAACACACCTGGCGGGGCCGGCAGTTGGTGCGGCACGAGCACGCTCGCAGCGTCCGGGCCCGGCACCGGATGATCCAGGGAGGGGTGAGCGGTCAGGATCTGCTGGTGCAGCCGTCGCAGCGGCGCGCCGGGGTCGATGCCGAGCTCCTCGGCCAGGCGCACGCGGACCGTCTCATAGTGGTCCAGTGCGTCGGCGGTACGGCCGCAGCGGTACAGCGTCAGCATGAGCTGGCCGGCCAGCCGCTCGTCGAGAGGATGCTTCTCGGCCTGGCGGTACAGCTCGGGGAAGATCCCCGCATGCCGGCCCCGGCGCAACTCGGTTTCGTTGCGGTCCAGTTCCGCCTCGAGCCGCTCCTGCCCGAGGACGTCACGCAATGCGTTGAACCATGGGGTGTCCATGGTGGCGAAGGGCTCGGAGCGCCACAGCCGCAACGCCTGTGCGAACAGGTCGGCGGCGGTATCGTCGTGCTGTTCGGCCCGGGCGCTCGCGACGAGTGCCCGAAACCGGTGCAGGTCGACCGCGTCCGGGTTCACGATGAGGCGGTAGCCGCCCGGTTCTTTGGCGATCCGCGCCGCTTCGTCCGCAGAGGAAGCGGAGGACAGGGCCGTTCTCAGGCGGGACAGATAGCTGTACAGCGAGTCGCGGGAGCGGCCGGGCAGCCTGTCCCCCCAGACGCGCTCGGCCAGCCGGTCCACGGACACGGCGTGCGGGGCGTCCACGAGCAGTGCGGCCAGCACGGCTCGCTGCAGCGCCGGGCCCAGGTTCACCGGCCGTGTCCCCACCCGCATGCCGATATCTCCCAGCAGGGTGAACAGCACGGTCACCTCGGCCCCCGAACCCTTGGATGCGGCACACACCGAGTGTGACGGGCCGTTCGGCGTTGACAAAGGATTCGATCGGAGTCGTCCGAAAACCAGCGGCCCGTCTGCTCGACCGTTCGGTCGAGCAGACGGGCCGTGAAAGGGGGTAGAGCTACCACCAGGTGGCGGTGCAGCCTCCCTTCGCGGCGGCGTTGCCCTCACAGAGCTTGACATCGAGCGCGGCATCCAGATCCACGGTCACATAGGCCGCTGTACCACGGGGAACGCCGGCCGGCGGCACGTATCGGACGCCGGCCGAGGTGCGCACCGCGAGCACGGACGAATAGAACGGGCTGCTCGTGTTCGTCACGATCTTCGCCTTCGCGGTCCAGCCGATGTCCGATTGGTACTTGGTCACGTACGCGGTTGCCCCTGCCCGCGCGGTGGTGACCGATTTGGTGCCCGTGTACACGGGGGCGAACAGCGCGTTGGTGGTCAGGAAGGGACTCCTGGCGACGTTCGCCTCAGGGTGGTCGGCCAGCCAGGTGCCGGCTGGGGGATCGGTGCTGAAGTAGTCGTCGTTGTTGCAGTCCACGTCATCCGCGAACGCCTTGGGGCACAAGTCCTGAAGCGGATACGTGCCGGGATTGTCGTCATCGTCGTAGCACATGATGTCGGGGTCGTCCCAGCAGTGGCCCCCGGGCGTGCCGTGGGGTGCGTTCGGGCTCACGGCACCCAGCGCGTGCAGCAGTTCGTGTCCTGCCGGGTTCCAACTCCAGCAACCCGAGCCGACCATGGCCCAGGAGGGACCGGAATTGAGTGTTCCGCCGGATGTCAGGCCGCAGAAGGCGGTCGTCTGCAGGTAGATCAGGTACTTGCGGTCGGCGCTGTTGCACCCACGCGCTGCCAGATCGTTCTTCACGGCGTCGTAATCCATGATGTTGGTGTTGGCCGAGAGCGTCACGTTGGCCACGTTGATCGTGCAGTCGGCATTTCGGACATGGCGCACGGTGAGTGCCCCGCCCGTCTTCAACGCCGACTTGTTGATGGCGCCGCCTATCTGATTGGCCATGTCGGCGATCCGGGGTGCCATCTCTGCGTAGCGATCGGCACCTGCCGGCGAGCGCACGTAGAGGGACTGCACTCGCTTCGTGCCCGCGTCATCGAAGGCACAGGCAGCGGCGGCACCCTGAACTGCCGCGCCCGCCACGGTCGACGGGACGATGGCTCCCGTCAGTGCCAGCGCCGCGCCCAAGAACATGGACAGTAATCTCCACCTCATGAAGTCCCCTTCTGAGCCGTTGCGTCCTCGGTCCTGATGTGGGATGCCGGGCTTTTGCCTGCCTCGCCTGACCCGGCGCGAAGGAGTCTTCGCCGCCGACCGTGGGAAAACCTTGAACAGACCTTGATGCGCAGCTCATGCGGGTGTCTCGGACGAGTTGGGGTCACCCCGGGAGCGTGAGTGTGCACTCCGCCCAGACTGTTTTGCCCGGGCCGCCGTCGGAGCGCAGGTGCCAGTCCCAGCGGGTGGCGAGCCCGGCGACCAGGAGCAGCCCTCGGCCACCGGTGTCCTCAGCGCCGGGGGTGGGCAGGGCGTCCGGGCGGGGCGGCATCCGTTCGGCGCGGGTGTCGGTGACCTCGATACGGACGGTCTGGGTGAGGGCGATCACCTGGAGGCGGAGGTGGAAGTCCCGGCCGGGTACGTGACCGTGCCGGACAGCGTTGACGGTGAGTTCGGCGACCACCAGCACGATCGCGTCGTGCCGGTACGTGTCGTACGGGATCCCCCAGGCGTCGAGCCGGTTCGCGGCGAGTCGCCGGGCGAGGCGGGCGCCGCGTGGAGTAGAGGTGAAGCGCATCCCGAAAGCGTGGTCGAAGGCGGCGTGAGGGGTGATCAAGTAGTCGGCGGGGCGTGTGGGTTGGGTGGTGCGGGTGGGGGTGCCGGGTTTGTTCGTCATACCGACAACGGTGTCGCCGGTCGCGTAGCGTGACCAGTGGTGACGCACCGACGCGAGCCGGTTGCACGCGCGTTGTCGGTACCAGTACGAGGCACGCGGCGTGACGGCACCTCTGTGGGGGCGTTGGGCCAGGGAGGCGGTAGTGGTGACTGAGGGAACGGGCGCGGAGGTCGGGGCTGTGGCGGCGGGAGAGGAGGTGACGGTGAGCTTCGGGGATACCTGGGAGAACGACGGCGACGACGCCGGCAGCGGGCAGGCTGCGGCGGACAAGGCCGGGCAGGGTGTCGTCACCGCGTTCGGGCAGAGCATGAAGACGCTGCGGGTACGGGCGGGGCTGGAGCGGGAGGAGCTCGGGCGGCGGTTGGGGTATTCGGCGTCGACTGTCGCGTCGTTCGAGCAGGGGCGGAGGATTCCGTCGCCGAGGACGATCGAGCAGGCGGATGAGGTGTTGGGGGCGGGTGGGTTGTTGACCTTGTGGAAGGAGCAGGTGGAGCGGGCTCAGTATCCGGTGTTCTTTCAGGGGATGGCGGGCCTGGAAAAGAGGGCCATCGAGCTGCTCTCGTACGACACCCTCATGGTCAAAGGGCTCCTCCAGACCGAGGAGTACATGAGGGCAGTGCTCGACATGCGGCGGCCACCTCTGGACCAGGAGACGGTCGAGCAACGGGTGACCGCACGGCTCGCTCGGCAGGACATCTTCGACCGGCGGCCCGCACCACTGCTGAGCTTCGTGATGGACGAGTCGGTACTGCGGCGCCGACTCGGCGGAAAGGGCGTACTACGAGGACAACTGGAGCACCTGCTTCTGATCGGCCAGAAGCGGAACGTCGAGATCCAGGTCATGCCGCTCACTTGTGAAGAAAGCGCGGGCGTGGATGGGCCATTCACCGTCGTCACCCGCGACGATGGCAAGAAGTTCGCATACGCAGAGGCTCAGGGAACCAGCACCCTACAAACCGACCCGCAACAGGCAGCTCTCGCCGCTGCCCGCTATGGGATCATCCGATCACAGGCTCTCACTCCGCGAGAGTCCTCGCAGTTCGTCGAGAAGTTGCTGGGAGAGCTATGAACACCGCCGAGTCCGAACTCACCTGGTGCAAGAGCAGCTACAGCGGAGCCGAGGGCGGCGACTGCGTCGAGGTCGCGGCCAGTACGGGAGTTGTGCACATCCGGGACTCCAAAGCCGTGGCCGGACCGGTCATCCGTGTGTCACGCGAGGCGTGGGCGGGGTTCGTCGGGGAGGCCTGACGGTCGCCGTCATACGCGGGAGCCCTGCCGGTCCTTGTCGGGCGGCAGGGCTCCCCTGCGTCACGCTTCGCGCATACGACGGGTGAACTCAGCATGGGCCGCCTTCATCTCGGCCTTGCGGCGAGCCTGGTAGAGGGGGTCGGTGTAACCATCAGGGAGCGTGTAGGCGTTCGGGAACTCGTCGTGTGAACTCAGAGTCTTCCAAGCGTCCTTGGGCTGACCGTATCCGTGCTGCTGGTGTGCCTTGGCAATACGGCGGCCGGTCGCGTCGAACCACATGTTCTCCTCGTACTGCTGGAGTACGGGGAACCGGGCGTCGTACATGGCGACGAGTTCGTCGGCGCTGATGCCGAGCCATACGGCGACCAGGGCGTCGATTTCGACGAGGGCCGCGCGACGGGCGAACTCCGTACGGAGGGGTGTGTCGCGGGTCCAGGTACGGCCTACGCCTTCGGCGAGCGGGGGCGTGGACTCAGGCCAGGTTTCGGAGGCGGCCCATGTGTCCTGCTGCCAGGCAGGGTCGTACAGCTCCTTCCAGAGAGGGGCGTAGGCGTTGGTCTGACAGTTGAGGCGGAGGGTGCGGAGGAGGAGGGCTCCTTCGAGGGGATGGTCTTCCGTGGGGGCGGGCATGACCTCGGCCTCGCCCTTCTGGAGGTCGGAGCGACCGGTGGCACGCAGGAAATAGTCCAGCGGCAACGACGCCCAGAAGCCTGCGGTCAGCGCTGTCTCTCTGCCGCTGTCCAGCACGGCGCTGTGCATCATGTGGACATGAGCTGGCCCAGGCGGGATGAGAGCCGCAAATAGGCTGCGCTCCGTGTTCGATGCGATCTGCCGACGCCAAGCCAGGCGGAAGAAGCGCGAATAGGGCCTCGAAGCCCAGCTGCTGAGCGTGGCCTGTTGCTCGTCCTCGTCATCCGTGACTTCTCGGAGAACGTCGGCGACTTGCTCGTCATTCTGCAGTTCGTTGAGTAGTTCCAAGTCGGTCCATGTGCGCCTGGACAGAGCCGCGTAATAAGTCGAAATCGGCACCGCGCGCCGGTAGTTCGTGCGCGGCACCGCGTCCACCGCAAGGTTCCCGTGATCCCACGCCTCATAATCACGCATGCTCTTCGAGCCACCCTCTGGTGGCTGCTTGTGAAGCGGTGTGGCCACATGGATCAAAGGCCCCTGGAGGATGACGTCCCGCCAGCTGTCGACCTCGCTCGGGGTCCAGGTGAAGTAGCCCTTCGTGCGGTCGGTCTTCTCGTTGAAGCCCCCGCTGATCCGTGGACGCAGTGCGCCGAGCCGGTGCGGCCACTTCGCGAGGGCCCTGATGGCGGACTCCTCGGCTCGCGTCACGGGATAGAGGAGCTTGGCCTGCTCGGCCGGCGGCGGATTCTCCTCTCCTGCCAGTTCGAGCCATTCCGTGAGGCGCGTCTCGTCCACGGTGATGATCCGGTCCTGGTGAGCGCGCAGGTCCCACTTGCCCTCGTGTTTGACGCCCGGCAGGGGGTCGTCCTTCTTGGTGTGGCGGACGGACTTGACCAGGACGCTTGGATGCAGCAGCCAACTCATGTGCTGGAAATGGATGTCCTGGTCCTTGCCATACACATTGACGCTGAAGTGGCTGCTGTTTCCGACCGGGTTGGCGAAGATGAGCAGCTCGTTGGTGAAGTCCGCGTGGAACCGCAGGTGCCGATAAGCAGCGCCGCGCAGGACAGCCTCGTTCGATCCCGTCAGATGCGTGGATGGATGAATCAGACCAGCGATGCCCCGCTCGCCGATAGCCCGCCACCCCGACAGCATGAACGCCCGATACATATCAGGCCGAGTCCCGACCATTTCCGGATACGTATCCGCCGACGACAGGAACTCCGAAACCCCCGCCACGGTCCCCAGCTCACCCAGATAGAATGACCGGTTCTCGGGCTTACCCAGTACCTCGGCGACGTTCCACTCCCGGTCGGCCTCAGCGTCCTTGCCGCCCAGCACGAACCACGGCTCGGCCTCCGCGAGGACCCCGTTCTCGTCCCACTCCTGCCGAACCCACGGCGGATTCCCCACCATCAAGTCGAACCCGCCCTCGGCAAACACATGAGCGAAGTCCAACTCCCAATGGAAGAAGCCCCGGTCGTCCGCGATCCGCTGCACGGACTCGTACCACGGGAACACATCGCCGAGATCCGCCGGCCGGGACCAAGCCGTGGCCTCGGTCATCTTCTCGTCGAGTTCGTGCTCCTTTTCGTCCAGCTCGCGAAGGTCCGTCACACCCTCGAAGGACAACAGCGACACCTGCCGCCCCTCCCCCGTGTCCACGTCGACCCGTCCGAGCACGGCCTCGGCGAACTCGATCCAGTCCTCGATGGACTTGAGAGCGACCTTCCGCCCGGCATGCCCCTTGGGCAGAGCCGTGAGATCCTCTCCATTAGGCAGGTACTGGAACTCGTCCGTGCCGTCCAGCAGGCCGATCTCCTCCAGCGGCCAGAACCACAGCGCGCACCAGGCGTCCATGACCTGCTTAAGACGCCAGTAGGGAGTGCCCACCCGGGTCAGCGCCTTCAGCACCGCATCCCGGTCCATCGGAGGACGACGACGCTCCTCACCGCCCTCCCCGTCCCGGGGAACCGCCGCCCCCCACACATCCACATGCCGCGAGATCTCCTCCTCGGAGAGCTTCAGCCGCATGACGACGAGGTCCCACAGGTACTCGACCCGCCGACCAAGCCCGATCAACCGCCCGGTCTGCGTCCTGGCCCCGGGCTCCCCCTCATCGTCCTGCCCAGACGTGGCCGGAGCGACAGTCGCCTTCACCCGCGACGGACCACTGCCACCACTACCCGCCGCCGAAATCCCCAGCGTCGGCTGCTCCCAGATCTCCAGCCCAAGATCGAACGCGCCCTGCCCCAGCGCGTCATCCTTCTGCGCCTGCTTCTCCCCAGTCGGAGCGACCTTCTTCTTCGGCGCGGGCGCCCGCCTCGGGTCCCCCTTCGGGTTGCGCCGCATAGCCGACCGCCACTTGCGCAGCGCCTCGACCAGCTCCGGCTCCAGCCAGTCGACGACCTTCCCGTCAACAACGGCCTTCACGACCTCCTCCGAGGTCCCCTTGTTCAGCGTCCGGACGGAGACCTTCTCCCCGATCGACCCCCACCCCATCGCGGGCAGCAGGAACTGGTGCACCTCCCGCACCTTCAGCTTCTCCCCCAGCGGCACATGCCGGGGCTTCTGCGGCTCCTTCGCCGTCAGCCAGCCGCCCTTGCTCAATGTGTTGCCGGGGTACACCTTCCTGACCGCGCCGATCAGCGAGTTGCCCCGGTGGAGGTGAAGGCCGTACCAAGGCGCCTTCATGCCCCGGTGCATGGTGTTCAGCCACAACGAGATCTCGGCCAGCTCGACAGCCGTCTCGTTCAGGTCGACGCCGTACGCGTTGTGCAGCGCGATGTACGCCTTCACCTTCTGCAGCTCGCGCTGGTAGTCCTCGGGGTCGATCTCCACACCCCGCTCGCGCTCGGCGAGCTTCAGATACAGCTCGGCAAGCTGGTTGACGGCCTCATTGAGGAACGCGCCAGACCCCAGAGCCGGTTCACACACCCGCCACTTCAAGACATCCGCGGCGTTGATCCAGGCCTTCTCCGGCTCCTTGGGGTCGACCTCACCCTTCTCGTCGAGACGGAAGCGCAGGGTCTGCTCGACCGTCGCCTCGGTGAGGGACTTCGGCGTGTAGTACGAGGCGCTCGTCTCGCGGTCGCGGCCGGCGAGACGGTAGACGTACGAGTCGACCTTGCGCGGCACCGGCACCAGTTCATTGGTCTCCGGATCGCGCTCCGTCCCCACGAACACGTCGTTCGGGTACCGCTGCGAGGCAACTTGGCTCGCCTTGATCAGCCAGGAGCCGCCGCTCGGGTCACCGCCCTTGGCGACCTCGTACAGCGGCTCGTCGGCGATGAACCCGGTGTACGACATCAGGCCCTCGTACACGGCACCCAGGTGGTTGATGTCGAGGTTGGCGTACGAGATGAAGCCGCCCCTCCCGCCACGGCCCCGGCCCTCCACCACCGTCAGATTGCGCAGCACCTGGTGCAGGACCCTGTTGCGCAGCCGCAGATCGAGGCGGCGGGTCGGGTCGGCGGGGTGGGCGATGATCTGGTCAACGAGCTTTATCGACGTCGGGTCGAAGAGGCGCGACCGGAGGGCCTCGATACGGACGCCCGCGTAGCCGTCGTCCTCGGCCAGCTCCGGTGTCTCATCGCCGACGTCGGCCACTGCCTCGCGCGAGGTGACCGTCTCCGCGACCGGATGACCGGTGAAGACCTTCTCGAACAGCAGCGCCAGCGAGTCGTGGAAGTGGTGGCGGTCCCGCGAGGCACTGGACAGTTTCTCTTGGACCACGAGCTCGCGCAGCCGTCCCACGCTGTACCCGGAGGTGTACTCCGGGCTCTTCATCGGGAGGATGTCGAGCTCGGGGCGGGCCTCGGCGTAGAGGAGGAAGAGGATGCGGTACAGGTAGCGGAGCGACTCGTTGGTGAGGAGGCGGGGCAGGGCGCCGTGGTCCGCGAGGGGGCCCGGGAGCCACTCGGGGAGGTCGTCGGGCCGGACCTTCTTCTTGCCGGCGAGCTCCAGCACCTCGTTGGCGATCAGATGGACCGACTTCTTGAGGCCCTCGCGCAGGTCGGAGGTCACGCCCACCGAGTGGTCCCGGGACTCCGCCACCAGGCGGGCGATGTCGTCGTCCCCGCCGTCCTCGGCCGGACGCAGCGACTGCGCCCCGAACAACGCCGCGATCACGTCGAGTTCACCGGCGGTCGCGCCCTTGAGGCCCTTGCGGGGCAGCGCGACCTCCAGGCTGACCGCCAGATGACGGCCCCGCGCGAAGTTCTCCCGGTCGGCGAGGACGACGACCCCGCCGAAGAGGAGCAGCGCGTAGCGGGGGGCGTCGTCGGCGGACAGCAGCCAGGCCGCCAGGTCCGTGACCGTAGTGAGGGTCTTGCCCGAGGCCACCCGGACGGGGACGGCCAGGCGATTGGCGGAGCCCTCGCCGCGCGTGGCGGCCACGTCGTCGGCGAAGCCGCCGGTGAGGACCGCGACACCGGGCTCGCTGTGGGCCACGGGCACCGCGACCGGAGCGGCCGCACTGTGCACGGTGAGGTGCCCGGGGGCAGGAGTGAACCCCAGGGCTTTCAGGACGCGCACATGCCAGGCGCTCAGGCCCGCCCGCCAGGCACCCTCCGGCGTCACGTCGTAGACGCGGGGCGCAGTCGCGGGCTGGAAGGCCGGCAACCCATCCGGACCCGCATGTGCCTTGAGTGCCTCCGCCGCCGACCGCTGGGCCTCGATCCCGTCGGCGTCGGGCAGCAGGTTGTACTTCTCAGCTTCGCCACCCACGCTGAGGCGTACGTCGAGGTACGGACCCGTGAGGTCCCGCAGGCCCTGGCGCGGAGTGGGCCGGCCCTGGCGCTCCTCGGCCGTCCACTCCTTCAGGCGGCCGGTCTTGAGCTGCTTGGGCAGGATCTCGTCCAGGTAGAAGGGCGGGAAGTACTCACCCTCGTTCGTCAGAGCGTCGAACTTCACGCTTGCTGCTCCTGCCGGATCGCGTCAGTGGTGGAAGGTCGGGGAGATCGAGGGCATCGGGAGGCGGTCATGAGCTCGGCTCCAGGACCGCCAGGACCCGCACCATCGGGTCGCCCGTCGTACGGAGCCGGGTCGCCGCCTCTTCGAGGTTCTCGGCGGCGCGGTCGCGGGCGGTGCGGCCGCCGCTGAACCCGGGTAGGGTCTGCGCGCGCCAGAGGCCGACCCTCTCCTCGTACTCCCGCAGAGGGCGGTCGACCAGTTTCTCCGCGTCCTCGCGGCGCAGCCTCATCTCGCGGCGGGTGGCCTCCACGGCCTCGGGCACGTGCCGTTGGAGCGCGGTCGGGTCGCCCTCGGCGAAGTGGTCGGGCATGTCGGGGCCGATGCCGAGGTCGGCGAGGAGGGACGGGGTCAGTTCCCTGATTCGGGGCTGCTCGTCCGGTCGGCCGAGCCGGTCGACGGCCAGCCAGGCGACGACCGTCGGCCGCCCGTCCTTGTTGGACCACACGCCCTGGGTGAGGAACACCGGCTCGGGGAGGCGGGTGCGGTCCACCTGGATCACCGGTGCCTGCTGGCGGCCCAGCTGGACCAGGACCTTGTCGGTGATCCACTCCATGACGGGGTGCAGCTCGCCGACGTAGTGCGCGTCCGGCCACAGCGAGGACGAGTCGGCGTCCTCACGGGCCCGCTTCAGGGAGTCGGCCGCGTCCTTCTTGCTGAAAGTGAGCTTCATACGGCGGGTGATGCCCTGGTCCCGCAGATACGCGGAGGGGAGCACGTCGAGCCGGTCGGCGAGGTCGTCCGGGGTGTCGAAGCTGAGGTCGGTGCCGTTCACGGTGGTGTCCAGACGGAAGGGCTCCAGATCGGCCAGTTCCGCGAGGCCGGCGAGGACGTACTCGCGGCGGTCCTTGAACAGGCGCAGTTCGTCGACGTGGTGGAGGGGAGCGGGCTGCACGGTGGGGGCCGTCTGCTCCTGAGAAGTGTCCGGGATGTCCGGGGCGTCGTCGAAGTCGAAGCCCGCGTCGCCGTCGTAGTCCGTGTCGAAGTCGAAGTCGGTGTCCTCGAACGGGTCGCCGTCCGCGCCGAACTCGGCGTTCAGCTGTTGCGCGAGCGGCAGGTCCGCTGCCGTGACCCCCTCGTCGAGGGGGACGGACTCCAAGTCCGCCACGGCCTCCTGCGGTGCCTCGCCCTTGAGCAGCGCCTCCATGACGCGCTTCTCCTCCAGGTCGCCGTCGTTCTCCTTCGTCGCCGCCTCCACGGCGCCGAGGACGGCGTGCACCCTCGCCTCACGGGCGAGGACCTTCTCGGCGATGTCGGTGTCGTCGAGGGCGCCCTCGACGGACGATTCGAGGATCATCGCGCGGAACTCGGGGGGCTCGGACTGCCCGTAGCGGTCGATGCGGCCGTTGCGCTGCTCGACCCTGATCAGGCTCCAGGGCAGGTCCCAGTGGATCAGGTGGTGGCACTGGCGGTGCAGGTTGACGCCCTCGGAGGCGCCGTCGCCGGTGAGCAGCAGGCGGACGTCGCCGCCCGCGCGGGCGAACTCGTCGACGTACTCCATCTGCACCCGGTCCGAGACGCCGGTGCTGTGCAGCACCTTGACCGCGGCCTTGGCGTCGTCCTTCTTCTTCCAGCCCAACAGTGGGGGGAGCACCTCGCCGAGCCAGTCGAGGGTCTCGCGGCGCTCGGAGAAGACGACCGCCCGGGGCACGTTGCCGGCCCCCACGCCGATGCGGCGCAGCTCCTCGACCAGACCCGCGAGCTTGGACGTGGCGGTCAGCCCGTCCTCCCCGCCGGTCGCGCGCTCGATCGCCCGGGCCAGCTCCATCAAGCGTAGGAGAGAGGCCGTCTCGGGCGTGTGCGCCTCGATGTCGGACGGCGGCGCGTCGACGATCTTGTGGCCATCGGGCAGCCGGTGCCCCGTCTTCGCGAGCCTCTGGCGGGCTGTGACGAAGAGGGCGCGGTGCGAGGAGAGAAACGACTTGAGCAGGACGTACGGGAAGAGCCTGTCCTCCGTACCAGCCTGGGCGTCGGGCTGCTTCAGCCAGTGCTGGGCGAGCTCCTGGAAGACCTCTTCCTCCAGGTCGTTCGCCTGGCAGCGCACCGGATGGGACCCGCCACGTGGTGCCCAGTGGTCCTTGAGCTGGTCCGCGACCTCCGCGCTGACCTTGGTGCGGCGCAGCATCAGGTGGTCCAGCTCTTCGGCCTTGGGGTGGCGGGGGTCCTTGACCGCCATGGGGTCGAGGAGGCGGATCAGGCCGGTGAAGGCCTGCATGTCGCCGTTGTGCGGGGTCGCGCTTGCCAGCACGAGGGCGTCGGTGCGTTCGGCCAGGAGGTCGGCGAGGGCGCGCCGGTCGCTGCCCTGGTTGATGAGGTTGTGGGACTCGTCGATGACCACCGCGTCCCAGCGGATGTGCTCCAGCCACGGGCGGTAGCGCTTGGGGTTCTTGAGCGTGTCCATGGAGATGATCACGCGCTTGAAGTAGGTGAACGGGTTGCGGCCCGCCGGGATCTTCCGCTCGATCCGGGCGATGCCCGCGCTGTCGAGCCGCACCAGAGGCAGGGAGAAACGCGTCCACATCTCGTGCTGGAACTGTTCGAGCACGGGAGCGGGCGTGACGACGAGGATGCGCTCGCCCCGGCCGCGCCGGATCAGCTCGCTGAGCAGCACCCCGATCTCCAGGGTCTTGCCGAGCCCCACGACGTCACCGATCAGCAGCCGTGGCCGCAGCGGGTTCGCCAGGGCCTTCGCGGCGGGCCGCAGCTGGTAGTCCATGCGGTCGAGGAGAAAGCCGTCGGCGAGTGCCAGCCGGCGTTCGGTCTGCGGCAGTGGGGTTTTGCGCAGCACGGCCTCCAGGAAGAGGCGGCTGCGCCGGAAGTGCGGTGAGCGGTCGCCGAGGAGTTGGGTGTCCTCGGGGAACAGGATCCGCGGCCGGTCCATCGTGGGCACGAGGAACCGGGCCTCCTGGCCACGCACCAGCTCGGATGCTCCGACCGCCTCGATCACGAACTCGCCGGGCCGCACCTCGTCGCTGCTGCGGACCATCCACTCCTCGTCCCGCACCTCGATCACCGTGCCGGCGGGCGGAGCTCCCTCGGGTTGCGCCGTGGCCTGGGCGGCGGGGCGGTCCTCGGTGCTGCCGGGCACGGTGTCGGGCATGGTGTGCGGGTCCTTTCGGGTTGTACGGGGAACGCCCTGCGGCGATGAAGCCGGGCGGTGGCTGATGCCGCCGGGGCACGACGTTCCCCTGAAGCCTAGGGCTCCGGAGAGGCGGGGCGGGAGCGGACGGAGGAGGGGAGTGGGGAATCGGCGACAGGCCGGGCCATGCGAGAGCGTGGCGTGCGTCGGGGCAGCCGAGCAGCCCCCTGGCCGTGTCGTCTCCGCCGCTTACAGCTTGCCGCTGTGCGCGTAGGCCTTCCGCAGCCGCTCGGCCACGCGCAGTGCGGCACGCGGCGGGGTCGCGGGTGGAGCGGCGGGCGGCTGCTTCTCGGGCGGCCTCGGGGGCTGGAGGGGGTAGCTGGTGGGGTCGGGTGCCTCGGCAGGGGGAGCCTCGGCGATCCCGTCCGTAGGGGCGGGGGCGGGAAGCGGCTCGGCCCCTTGCGCCTCGGGCCGGTCCACCGCTGTCGGCGTGTACTCGGCCGGTACTCCGTCCTCGGCCAGCTCGATGTCGTCGGTGTCGACGATGCCGAAGAAGCCCGCGCCACCGCTCGACAGCTCCACGGGCGTGCCCCCGGCCCACGGGGCGTCGGGTGCCACCCCCGCGTCGACCGCGCGCTGGGCCAGGTCCCGGACGGCCGGATCGACACCGTCCGAGCGAGCCTCTGGGGGCAGCTCGGGAGCCAGGCCGGCCTCCGCCACGAGCACCCGCAGCTGCTCGAACGCCAGGTCCTGGGTCAGCCCCGCTTCATGGAGAAGGGCCCGCAGCCCCATGTCCATCTTGTCCAGGTCCGGGCGGCGGTCGGGGATGTCCACCAGTATCTGGGCGAGCAGCGGACGGAAGTCCGCGCCGACACCGTTCCAGTGGGGCGGGGTGAGTAGGGGCTCCTGAGGGTAGGGCGGCCTGCCCGTCAGCGCGAAGAACAGCGTGGCGCCGAGCGCATACACGTCGGTGGGTTCCTTGGCACTGGGAAAGTCGTGAAGCTGCTCGTAGGACATGAAGGGCTTGGTTCCCCATGCTTCACCGGGGCCGGTGATCGCCTGGCTGGTCCGTCGTTCGATGAGGGTGGCAAGACCGAAGTCCAGGACAACCGGGCCGGCCGGCCCCAGCACCACGTTGTCCGGCTTGAGGTCACGGTGCAGCAGTCCCGTTCCGTGGATGGCGCGCAGGGCGTCGACCAGATGGAGGCCGAGGGCGACGTAAGGGCCCACGGAGAGCGTGCCGGACTCCTTCACCATCCTGTGCAGCGACGGACCCTCGATGTAGTCCATGGCGAACCACGGTTCCGGCGCGTCGGTGTCGGCCGCGAGGAGTGCGGGCACACGGTCGCTGACCACGGCCCGGACAGTGTCGATCTCCCGGTCGAACCGCTTCCGGGCCCCTGGCTTGTCCAGCAGGTGCGGCTGGATCATCTTGACCACGGCGAGCCTCGGCTCCGCGGCGTCCGCGCCCTCGTCTGGCTCCACCAGGTGGTACGTAGCGGTCAGTTCGTCCGTGAGGCCGTCCAGCGGGATCCTTCGCGCCAGATAGGCCACTCCCATGCCGCCTTCTCCCAGCCGGGCGAGCAGCTCGAACGGCCCCAGCACCTGGGGGTCTTTGTCGGCGTCCAGCGGCTTCATCGGCGCTCTCGTACCCCCACGCTCACGTCACGACCCCCCGGCCGCACTGCTGTCGATCAGTTTACGGGCAGTGTCGTGGCAGAGGCGGTCGGTGAGGGCGGGAGGGCACCTGTTCGTGACCTGGCTTGAATCAACGGGTGGTTGAACACTGGACGCTATACAAGTGCACGCTGCGCGATCGAATGTCATGTTCATACGGGGAGGAACGACATGCGGGCCTGGGTGGTACGGGCGGGGGAGAACGGACAGCGGGAGCACGCGGCCCTCGAAGAAGGGGTTCTCCTGGTCGGATGGCACGAACTGGGCGACCTGTCCGATGTACCCACCCGTGAGGACATCAAGGCCGCCGTTGCGGCCGCCTACCCCGACGAGGGCCCCTACACGGTCGGCAACTGGACCGGCCAGCTCTACCGCTTCGTCCATGAGATACAGCCCGGGGACTTCGTCGTCCTGCCGCTGAAATCGTGGCGCGTGGCCGTGGGCCGGGTCACGGGCGGCTATGAGCACCAGGCGGAGTCCGCGGACGGTCCGCGTCACATTCGCCGGGTGGAGTGGCTGGTCAAAGACATCGACCGGCAGTCGATCCAACCTGACCTGCTCGACAGCATGGGGTCGCTGCTGACGGTTTTCGAACTCAGCAGATTCGCGGCGGCGGAGCGCATAGCCGCACTGGCCGAGGGCAAGCCGGACCCGGGACGTCCCGACGCGGACGAGTTCGCCGCCAGCCTCACGGAGCCGGTCAAGCTGTACGAGGAGGTACGCCGCCGTGCCGCGGACGAACCGCTCACGCTGTCCATCCGGGACTTCCTCGCCGTCTGGGGCGTCCAGCGCCGGTACCCGGCCGCCGTCGAGCAGATCAAGAACGATCTCGACGAACGCGGCCTGGTGACCGTGCCGCCCTTCACGGAAGGCAGCATCGACAGCAAGATCGCGGTGCTGGCGGGCGGCGCCGAGCCGGACGCGTCGGGGGCCAGCGCCGTGACCCGGTTCACGGACACCTCCGTCGTTTCGGACATGATTGCCGGCGTATACGACAGTCTTCAGCGGCTGCTGGGCCGGGACGGCGGAGAACCTGAGACAGAGACGCAGACCGTCGCCTATCGCGTCAGCAACCTCGAGTCCGCCAACCGCATGCCCGAGTTCGTGAGGGTGGGGGCCGGTCTCAAGACCGCCATGACGCTCATGGTGCTGCGCGGTTACAGCCAGCTTCCCGTCCTCGACGAGGACGGGCGGCTGCGTGGTGTCGTCAGCTGGGAGTCGATCGGACGCGCCCACCTGGCTGATCCCCGGGCGAGCCTCGAAGCCGCCACGGTGAGGGGGCAGGAGGCCGACCGCTCGGACGACCTCCTCGACTGGATCGGCACCATCCAGCAGTCGGGGTTCGTACTCGTGAGGGACCACGACCACAAGGTCTGTGGCATGATCACCGCCTCCGACCTGACGGTTCAGTTCGGCATCCGCGTGCGTCCCTTCGTTCTGGTGGAGGAGATCGAGCAGCGGCTGCGGCGCGTGGTCGACCAGCGCATTCCGCTCGACCGCATCCGGGCGGTGGTTCCGGCACGCCGTGCTTCCCGGGTCAACTCGGCCGCCAATCTGACGTTCGGCGCCTACGGACACCTGCTCAAGGTCCCCGAGAACTGGGCCGCCATCGGCTGGGCCATCGACCAGGAGTACTTCCTGGCCGCACTCGAGGAGTGCCGCCAGTTCCGCAACAGCCTGATGCACTTCAGCCCGGACCCCGTGACCGACGACCAGCTGCTGCCGGCTCAGGGCCTGCTCGAACTCCTTCGCTCCATGGATCCGCAGAACTGAGGCCGAATGGGGGAAGCAACAGGTGGGGTGGCGCGAGGAGATCGCTACGGCCCTGGGGGAACTGTCAAACGATCTCGGGCGGTGCGGGTGAGCGGCCACGCTGGCAGCAGATCGGGCGCACGGTCCGCACCGGGGAGGTTGGGTGGTACGCGGTCGACGTGCGCGGCTCGGACATCGGGCCGGACCAGATGGAGGGTCTGCGGCTGGCAGGGCCCGAGTCGGACGGCATCGACGACGAGACGACCTTCTTCAGCACGTTCGAGAAGGAGATCCGCAGGGCTCAGACCTCGCCCTGGCTGTGGGCGCCGGGGGTGGCGAACCGAGTACGCGGCATTCTGCCCCTCCTCCGGGAGGCGGCTGAACGCGGCGTCAGGGTCCGTGTGTTCATCCGCGATGACACCGACCAGATCCAGGCCCGCCCGGCCAGCCAGAGTCTCATCGCGGATCTCCGGTCTGTCGTCGACACCGTCACCTTGATGAACGTCATGCATCAGAAGATCGCAGTGATCGATGATCAGACGATCACGATCGGCAGCCTCAACACACTCTCGCAGAGCTGGACTCGAGAGGTCATATTGACCATGCGCGGCGGCCACTTCGCCCGGAAGATCTTGGAGCACGAGTACGCCGAACTGTTCAGCCGCCCCCGACATGTGCCCGCTGCCGTGGTACGAGCGTTGAGCTGCGCCGCAGGACGAACGGCACCTGCTTCTGGCGCTGTTACGACAGTGTCTGAAAGAGAGCGCCCAACGGGCGGAGCACCGCCTGGAACCAGGACATCCGAGTGGGCGGCGGCAGGCACTGAGGAGGCCCGTCGGGCCTTTCGTACCCGTTCGGAAGGGCAGACGAGTCGGGCTATACGCCGGGTATTCCTGGAGCACCTTTCTGACCTGCGGGTTTCCGGGATCGGACCGGCTGTGACCTGCTAGGACGGGTTGCAGAGGCGATCGGAGGCAGTCAGAGGAAACCGCTCTGATTCGACCCCGATTCGACCCGAGCTGCTCGGAGCCAGTCAGAGGCAATCGCCCTCTGTCTGGCCCCGAATCGGACCAGGTCGGAGCGGTGTCGAACCGGTCAGGACTCTTCTGACGGTACTCCGAATCGTTCTCGGTCGAGCTGCGATGGGGACGCCTGCCTCCGGTGCGGAGCCAGGCACACGAAGCCTCCAGGACGGCAACCCTGGAGGCTTCGCCTGGCGCCGATGGGAGGTCGGTTCCGGATGCCACCCGTGGTTTTAGCGGGCCTGGGCGGCATCCACGTCCTTGCGAGACGACCCCACCGTGCCAAACAGCACCCACCAGCCACTCCCCCCACGACAACTCACCCGACTTCGCAGCCCGCTGGGCCTCTCCCGACTTCCGGCGGCTGCGGCCGATCTGATCCTGCTCGGCGACCTCACCGGCCGCTACGCCACCGGCAGCTACAGCAGACTCGCCTCCGACGGGCGAAGCCTGGTCCTGCGCGCGGACCGCCAGGGCGCGGCCGAGCACGGGCACCGGATGACCGCGGCCATCGCCTGCCACGTGGCCCGCGCCGGCGGCACCGTCGACCAGCTCACGCAACTCTTGCTGCACCCCGACCACGAAGGCGGACGGCACACCCGCAGCATCGCGCTGCGCTCCGGGCAGGCGCGCGCCCTGGACTACATCCGCCGGGTCTGGAGCAGCGCTTCCAAGACGATCAGCACCACCCTCGCGCTGAGCTCCCGGCACGACGTGTACGAGGTGCTTGCCGCATTGCGTGACCGCATCGAGACCACGCCCTGGCACGGGGAGCGGGGACGGACCGCGCTGCGGGTGCTCCGGGCGCATCTGAACTTCGCCGAGACCGCGGGCGGCCCCTTGCACCACGCCAGCGAGCGCCAGACCGCCGAAGAGGCGGGCATCTCACGGACGACCCTGCGGGCGGTCTACGAGACCGTCCTGAAGCCGGGAGGCTGGCTTCGCCGCCTGCGGGTAGGTCATGGGCAGGAGGGCTCGACCTGGTACCTGGGCGCCACCAGCATCCCCGGTCACGATGGCACAGCTCTGCTGTCTCGTTTCCGGTCCACTCAGTTCCCCCCCGACCCGGCACTTGAGGAGTGGACCACCCCTGAGACGGCCACGACGGCCGACATCGACTCCACGATCCTCGGCCGTCTCATGAGCCACGACGCCTTCGCCCACCACGGCCTCGGCAGCGCCGCCCTCATGATCATCAGCGCCCTGCACCAGCACCCCCACCAGACCGTTGCCGAACTCGTCGGTACTTCCTCGGTCTCCCGCGCCACCACCTACCGGACTCTGAAACGCCTCGCCGACCACGGTCTCGTGCAGCGCACCGGGGAGACCTGGGCCCTCACACCGCGCGCCTTGGAGGGCTTCGGTATCCGACTCCCGGACGCCGACACCGGCCACAGCCCTGCGCCGGCGCAGGGCTGGGACAAGGTTGCCGAGCTACACGGCACCTCGGGCATCGCGGCCCAACGCAAGGCCCTGCACACGGCCGAGCGCGCGGCCTACCAGGAGGCACTGGACCGGCTTGCGGAACACCGCAGCAGGGCTCTCGTCATCGTCCGCGACGGCCACCCCGTCCTTGTGCCAACGCCGCGCCCCGACGAGATCCCGCCCGCGTGGCACACCCCCGACGGGCGCGTCCTCGACCCATTCACCGGTCGTCCGGCCGCCGACTGGCAGGTCGCCACCGACGGCCGCCTGATCCTCATCACGCCCGCCGACCAGCGCAGTTACGACGAACTGGTCGCTGCCCATGCCGAAGCCCTCAGCGAATGGGAGTCCGTCGCATGAACCCAGAACCTCCGATCACCTCCGACGCGAGCGAGGCGGTGACGCCCCAGGCTCTGCGCCAGCAGTACGAGTCCGGTGCCACGGTCGACGAACTCGTCACCGCCAGCGGCCTGTCCTACGGCACCGTCCTCAACCGGCTGCACGACGCCGGGACCGTCATGCGCACCTCCTGGCAGACCCGCCGGATGCGTCAGAACCCACAAGCCCGCCAGCGACTCGCGGCCCATCTGCGCACTCTCTACGAACAGCACGGCGCAACCCTCACCGAACTCGCCACGGCGGCGGGAGAGACGCGGCGCGGTGCCCGGCGTCTGCTGATCGAGGCCGGCGGCACCGTGCGCTCGACCCGGCAGACGCAGCGGATACGCGCCGCAGCCCGGGCCGCCGAACGGTACAAGGTCGCGCTGTCCCTGCGCGCCCGGTACGAGGCCGGAGCCACGGTCCCCGACCTCGCCAGGGAGCACAGCTACTCCGTCGCCACCGTCTACCGGCTCCTGCACCAAGCAGGCACCCGCATGCGACCCCAGCACAACCACGGACCGTCCCACGCCCTGAGGAAGCAGCCATGAGACTCCACGTCCTTGTGGGTGTTCCGCACCACGCCTGGCAGATCAAGAAGGCTGCCGTGTGCCATGCCGGCCGCCACAGGGCAGCACGGGCGCCCCCCGCCGTCGGCCGCTCGCCGACGCGCGCACCAAACAACACCCCTTCCCATTTCAGGAGATCAAGCACACGTGAACGAGAACACCCGCCACAAGACCCTGACCGCAGCCACAGAACACGTCTGGGACGCGTTCGTGATCGTCGTCGGCATGCTCAAGGGCGGCACCGGCAAGACCACCTCCGCCTGGTTCATCGCCCTCTACTACGCCGTCGTCCTCAACCTGCCCACCCTGCTGCTGGACGCCGACGCGACCAGCCAGTCCGCCTACGACTGGTTCAAGGTCGCCCAGGCCGCCGGCTTCGAGATCCCCGCCAACCTGGTCATCGAGCGGTACCCGTTCGACGACATCGCCGAGTACATCCGCACCAAGCGCACCGAGTTCGGCGCGATCGTGGTCGACGTCGGCGGCGGCAGCGCCCGCATCTTCCACGAGGCGGTCACCGAAGCGAACCTGCTCCTTGTGCCGGTCGCCCCCACCAAGATCGAGCGCCGCAAGCTCGTGGCCACCTTCGACGAGGCCGAACGCGCCGCCGCCCGCAACCCCCACGACGTCACCGCCCACGTGGTCATGGTCAAGGCCGACGACCGCACCAGCCTGCCCGGCCGGGCCAAGGAGCAGCTGCTGGAGCCCGCTGAGGGCGAGGGCATCGGCCCGGGCCGCGACGAGGCGTTCCCGCTCGCCGAGACCACCATCCACTCCTGGGTGCACTACATGGAGGCCTTCGGCGAGATCCCGACCGAACTGAGCGAGTACGCCAAGCTGATGAAGGAGCTCACGGCATGAGCGAGCGCATGAAGCCCCCGGCCCGCCGAACCGGCGGTCGCACTCTGGGCGGGGCCAAGAAGGCGACCCCGCCGCCCCCTCCCCCGACCGCTGAGCTCACCCCCGAGCAGTTCGCTGCCGAACGCGCGGCCAGCCAGGACGAAGGCCGTCTCGCTGTCGATCGGTCTCAAGCTCAGCTCGCTCCTTCCACCGTTCCCATCGAGGCATCGGCGCAGGGCCGAACCGAGGCAGTGCCCGAAGCAGCAGAGAGGTCCACCCAGCCGACCGCCGAGGTGATACCGAGCAGCCCCATGCCGGAGCCGGCCGCCAGTGCGCCGGTTCACCCGGACGTTGTCGCCCCCGAGGCAGGGGCCGGTGAGGAGCCGGTGGAGCGGCAGATGCCGCCTGTGGTCCCGGCTTACGAACCTGTAGCTCCTGTGGCGCGTCCGGCGCAGCCGAGCGAGCCCGCTGCGCCACACAACCTGTCCCCCATCACGTCCGCGGCTCCAGATGTGGCCCCGGCCGCCGAGGTGGCGGTTCGTCCGGCAGCTACTCCGGTCGCAGGCGGTACCGCGTTCCCGGTGAGGACCGATGCACCGGGAGCTCATCAGGAGCAGTACGGGCGACCCGAGGCAGCACCCAGCGAGGGAACGCCGTGGGCTCACGGCCCCGGCCGCCCCAAGGACATCCCCGAGACGGCCGTGATCCTCAACCAGCGCATGATCACGCGGGAGAGCCTCGACTCGTCGGTCCCTGCCGCGCTGAAGCTCAAGAAGCGGATCAAGCGCTTCGCCCTCGACAACGAACTCGACCACCTGCCCATCGGCGACATCGTCTCGGTCGCCCTGGACGAATGGCTCACCGCCCGCGGCTTCTGACGCGGCGTACATCTCCCAGGGTGTCCGCGAACGCTTCACTCGTTCGCGGACACCCGTCCCACCGACTATTCCACTAGTCGACTAGGCGGCTAGCTAGTCGACTAGTCAACCTGCCCGGAGCACCCCATGCCAGATCTCTCCCGCCACTCCCGTCAGCTGCGTGAACTTGCTGACGCTCTCGACGCGCAATCCGACCTGCCCGACGACCCGTTGGCACCACATCCGGACACACTGGAGGTAATCAGTGGCCGCCACACCAGTCGTGGGCAGATCAACTACGCCGTCCCCGACGCTCTCCAACTCCAGCGGCGGATCCGCCGTTACCACGCGGACCACGGTGTCCAGCACGGCGACATCGTCGCGATAGCGCTCGACGCATTCCTGCGCGCCAAGGGCTACCCTCCCGACCTCACCCCGCTCAAGGCCGAAGAGCGGTGATCACTCGGCCGACCCGAGTGGCGTGCACTCTGGGTGAAGTCAGTGACCGGCCTCCGATCCTCCGGGCACCCGGCTCCGGGGCCCCTCCCGCATGCGCGCACGGGGCGTTGTCAGTGGCGCCTCCTATCCTGAGTTGACTCGGACCACGTGGGAACGACGGAGGATCACCGCATGGGGTGGGACAACAGAGCGCGGCCTCGGCCCCTCAGATACGGCCGGTCTGCGACGCGCCCGCTGGTGCGCTTCCCGGAGCACTGATCGGGTGCCGAAGCGCAGCGTCCAGCAGCGGGCTGGGTACCGGGGTGAGGCATTCGTCGACAAGGCCGTCTCCGACGCCGGCCACGTGTGGAACGACACCAAGCGTGACTTCGCCGTCGACGGTCAGATCGAGTTCGTGGACGCCGACCGGGAAGTCACCGGTGTCGCCGTCCTGGCCCAGGTGAAGGCCACAGAAGTCGGATTCCGGGGCGATACCGCGACCGGATTCAGATTCACTTGCCAGGCCGACCACATCGCCTACTGGCTTCGGCTGGGCCGACCGGTCGTGCTCATCTGCGTGGACCTGCGCATTCAGCAAGCGTGGTGGAAGCGCGTCGACACCTGGTTCGCCGACCCCGAACGCAAGGCGCGGCGCGTCGTTCAGTTCGACAAGGCCGCAGACCGCTTCGACCTCGATGCCTTCAGCCGGCTGTCAGCCATGGGCGTGCCCGCAGGGGAGCCGTTGCCGCGGCTCGAAGGAAGCGAACAGCTGGTCTCGAACCTCCTCGCCGTTGAGGGCTTCGCCCCGCTCATCCACGAGGCGTCCACGCCCTGTCGTGACCGCGGCGATGCCTGGGAGCGGATGCGGTCGAACGGCAACCAGTTCGAGAGCGGCTTCGTCCTGGCCGCCGGGCGGATCTTCTCGCTCTCCCCATTGGACGAGGGTCCGCTGGCCGTGCTCTGTGACGGGCCGGTCACCTCCGTCCCGACTCAGGAATGGTCGACCACCGAGGACCCCGACCTGCAGCGGCGCTTCGTTTCCCTGTTGAACTTCACCCTGCGCTCCGCCCACCATCCCGAGCTGGTCTGGCACCCAACGAAGAAGGTCGCCTACATGCAGGCGCCGCCGGACCGGTCCCGCCGGAAGATCAAAGGCCGCTACCGAGGCAGCCGCGGACGCACCTTCTTCACCCCGTACTTCGGCAAGGACGACCAGACCAAGATCAGCTTCTGCCGTCACTACGCTGCCAGCCTGTACTTCCGCCGCTGGGGCGAGCAGTGGTTCCTAGAGATCAACCCCACCTACCACTTCACCATCGACGGCCACCGCGACTCCCTGTACGACGCCGAGTACGTCCAGAAGATCAAGCGGCTGGAACGCAACAACGCCGTCTACCAGCTCGTACGCGCCTGGGCCGACTATCTGCAAGGCGATGACACCCTGTTCAGGAGCCGGGACGAGCGCATCCGATTCGGCCAGCTACTCACGCTCGACTGCGATGCCGCCATCGACGAAAGCGTCTGGATTCCGCAAGAACCAGCACCGAAACCGAGCGTGAACGGGCTGGCCGAGGGACTGTGGGAGCTGCCGCAATGAAAGCACTCGTGCTCCATGAGCCGGAACTGGAGTTCCGGGCCGGAAACCGCCACATCGATCCCCGCTACGGCATCAGCGTGTACGGCCCGGCCGACGCCGACTCCCCCACCGGACCCAGTCAGATCCCCATCGCCCTGGTCGGCCCCGCCCAGGCGGTCGACGGCATCCGGAGCTGGCTGCAGCGCTGCCAGGACCCCATCGAAGCCAAGCAGGCGAAACCCGGGCAGGAGAATCTGCACCAGCCGTTCCCCGGCTTCAGCGCCGACTCCCCGTTCGGTGCCGAACTCGTCTTCGACGACGCCCTCGTCCGCGAGATCCCCGAACGCCAACTGCGCCGCCTGGCCCGCGCCGACATTGCCTCCGCCACTGCTGAGGCGGTCGAGCTCTACGCGGACGCCGCCCGGTCCCTGGCCGAGACAGGGCGCTGCCGCGTTATTATCTGCGCCCGCCCTGAAGAACTGCAGGACAGAGAAGACCGTCCGCCGTCAGAGGAGTCCACGGCCGACCGCGAGGAGGAACAGGGCGAGCGAGAGGCCGGAGGTGATTTCCACGACCTGCTCAAGGCCACCGCGCTCACACTGCCAGCCCCCTTGCAGTTGATGCGCAAGGAGACCTGGACCGGGATCCCGGCCAAGACCAACGGGCAGACCGTCCGCCCGCTGCAGGACGAGGCCACACGGGCCTGGAACCTGCACACCGCCCTGTACTACAAGGCCGGCGGGACGCCCTGGCGCATGCAGCGCCACAGCTCCGATTTGGCCACCTGCTATGTCGGGGTCAGCTTCTACCGGAGCGCGAGCAGCAACGAGCTGCACACCGCTGTCGCCCAGGTCTTCAACGAGCGCGGCGACGGCGTCGTCGTCCGCGGCGGCACCGCGCAGATCTCCAAGACCGACCGCCAGCCCCACCTGACACTCTCCGACGCCCGGCAGCTGCTGCTGGACGCCCTGGCCGAATACCGCACCACCCACGGTCACCAGCCCGCTCGCATCGTCGTACACAAGACTTCGAACTTCGCCACCGGCGAGACCGACGGATTCCACGAAGCCGCCGACCTGCGCGAAATCGACCACGTCGACCTGCTGTGGATCCAACGGCGCGGCGCCCCGCACCTGTACCGCACCGGGCAGCTCCCACCACTGCGCGGCACCAGCGTCCAACTCGACTCTCGTTCCCTGCTCCTGTACACCCGCGGCTCAGTACCGTATTTCCGTACCTACCCCGGGCTGTACGTCCCCCAGCCGCTGCTGATCCGGCCCGCGACGCACGGCACGGACCTGCTGACCGCAAGTACGGACATCCTCGCGCTGACCAAGATGAACTGGAACAACGCCCAGCTCGACGAACGAGACCCCCTCACGCTGCGCACCGCCTACCGAGTCGGTTCCATCCTCAAGCACGTCCCGCCCAGTGCCCGCATCGCCACCCGCTACGCCTATTACATGTAGGCAGGTCGCAAGCCCCCAACCAGGTTGGTGTTCGCCGTCATTGCGCCCAGCGGGATGGTTTGAATACGTAGGTTCGGGGATGCCGGGGCAGGGAGCGATGCCTGGGCCACCGTCCCCGCCGTCCGTAGCGGACATGCCGCTGCGCTGCCGGGGCAGGAACACGTCCGCTCCGCAGTGTCCTCCGCCCTTCCTGGGCGGCGGGATGGGTACTAGCGTCGGTCGGGAACACCCCATCCCTTCCCTCTCGCTTCCTTGGGGTCGTCATGATCCACACACGAGAACTCCTCGACAGCATCTCTTCCGAGAGCTTCCTCGGCAACGAGGTCCTGGCTGCGGCCGTCGACGTACTGGCCGAGTGCGAGACCGCCGTCACCGCGTGCGCTACGGGCATGCTCGCGGAGAAGGACGCGGACACACTGCGGGCGGCCATCGACCGGGATCTGGACTGCGCCGACGTCGCCGCCGCGACCCGCCGGATCCTCACCCGGCACAGTGGCCACGATCCGGCGTTCCTCACCGCCCAGGTCGAGGCCTGTCTCATCGCCTGCCGGTACAGCCACGACCTGTGCAGCGGACACGCCCAGCACCATGACCACTGCCGGATCTGCGCCGAAGCCACCGCTCGCGCCACGGAAGCCTGCCGAAGTGTGCTCAAGGCTGTACGAGGCTGAAGTCCGGTGCGGTCACTCCCGCGCAGGACGTGGCGGCCAGAGGCGGAGACGTAGGCACGCCAGGCGCTGAGAGGGCGGACGATCGTCCATGATCCGTCCGCCCAGCCCGGCGTGGGCTCGGTCGGGAGCACGGCCGTGGCTGCACGCAACCGTTGCGACAGGTGACCGTCACCTCCACCGAGTCCAGCCGTGGTGCGGGCCTTTTCGCCCGGCGCGACAGCGAGGGGCGCCATTTCCCCGTGCGCGGGTGCGGGCGCGTCCTACGCCTGCGGGTCTCTGCCTCGCAGCTGATGTGACGGCGTTCATACCGAATGCCTGGAACTCACTCAGGCCACTCACCGACTCCTGTTGTGGCCGTTCGCCAGGTCCGCGTCCTGACCGGGAGGCGATCAGGCGCCCGAAATCCCGTGCCGCCGTGGCGGCTTGTGGAGGGCATCTGTCGTAGTACCTCTCCCGTTCGTTCGTGCCCCCTGCCTGTGCGTGCGGCCCTGGAACTGGTCGGCGGCGCCGTGCGGCGTCCTCGGAGTGGGGGTGGTGCGGTGGTTGCCGCGAGCGGGCTGCGCTGGGTTCTGAGTCTGCTGTTCGCCGTGCCTGTCGCGTACGGCGTGTGGAGGCTGGTGCTTCCCGGGACCAGCGCGGGGGAACGCGTGGATCACGCGCTGCACGCGGCCATGGGGGTGCTGATGATCGCGATGGCCTGGCCGTGGGGAACGGACCTGCCGGCCGTTCCCCAGGTGGTGCTCTTCAGCGTGGGCGCTCTGTGGTTCGTGGCCGCTGCTCCGTTCCGCGCGCGCGGCGGGTCCCGGCGCGGGGTGGTGGTCGCCGCTCTTCCGCACGTCGTGATGATGGGGGCGATGGCATGGATGGTGTCGGCGATGGGCTCCTCGGGGACGGCGTCCGACGGTGGGGGCTCGGCCGGGATGCACGACATGGCCGGAATGGACATGTCGGGTGGCTCGGGTCTCGCCTCCATGAGTCTGACGGGCGCGGGGTCCGTCGCGACGGCGGTGGTGCTCGCGATCGTCCTCGGTGTGCTGGGACTTGTGTGGCTGACCCGTGCGCTCGACCGGGCGCGGGGCACCCGCCCGGGGGGTAGCGGTCCGGAGGGCGACGGGGTGGGGGCGGCGGACGTGGTCGGTGTCCTGGCTCCTGCGTGTCATGCGGCGATGGCGCTGGGGATGGCCGTCATGTTCGCCGTCCTCGCGTGATGCGGCCGGCTGACCGGAGAAACCTGTCGGTGCGCTGTTTTCCGCGGTTCCTCGTGGGGAGTTAACGGTCGAGCCGTCGTGTCCCGCGATCGGTGGGCGGGACTGCGGTGAGGGACAGGGGTGAGGTGCCGTGGCCGGAATACTCGGCAGTCAGGTCAGCGGCGTGGACGAGGCGTGGCCCTGGGAGCGGCCGACCGCTCGTGTACGCGGGTGGACGGCGGTGAGCGAACGCCTGAGCAGGGTGTGGTCCCTGTCCGTCCTGGCCACGATGGTGCTCGCCGGGGGCTACGGCTGGCTTGGGTTCTTCGTCGGCGGTGTGCCTGGGGCGCTGATCGGGGCTGCCGCGGGGCTGGTGACGAGCGGGGGGCTGCACCTGGCGGTCAACCGGGCGGTGTCGGGCCCGCGTTGACGCTCCCGCGTCTCCCACGGTCCGGGTCTTGCGACGCCCTCTGACGAAAGAAGCCGTTCCGCTCTTGGCCACCGGGGCCGCACAGCACCCGGCGGCCGTGAGCAGAACGGGGTCCGTCAGGCCGCGGCCGGTTCCGTGACCTCGTACCCCGCCTCCACGATCGCCGCGCGCAGTCGCGCGTCGTCGAGTTGTGTACCGCCGACGGAGACCGATCCCGCCGCGACGTCGACGTCCACGTCGGTGACACCGGGGACCTGGGAGACCTCCTCGGTGATGCTCGCGGCACAGTGCTCACAGCTCATGCCGGTGACGTGGTACTGCTTCTGTGCCATGGCGCAACTCCTGGATGTGGGTGAGGCGTTCGCACGCCTGTTGATACGGATGTACGGGTTCGATCGTTCATCCGGTGCCGTCCACCACTGAGTCGGGGCGCGGAGGCAGCGAGTTCCCGGCTGTGGCGCGTGTCACTCTCCCGGGGCATTACACAGCGGGGCCGGAGCGCAGAGTTGCCCGCCCCGGCCCCCCGCCCTGTGCCCGGTCAGCCCGCGGTGGCGGACCCGGCCGTGCGGCGATTCCGGACGACGCCCACGGTCAGGTCGACAGCGAGGAACACGGCCAGCGGGATACCGAACAACGGGATGACCCAGCCGACCACGGCGACCACGGCGATGCCGACGGCAAGCGCCCCGGACGGCAGGTTGCGCCAGCCTCCGCGGGCGGGCGGGGTACCGAGCGCGGCGCGGCGGTCCGAGCGGGTGGGGCGGCGCTGCCACCACATCCGGTAGCCCCAGACGGTCACGAGGATGAGGCCGACGGCGAGGAGGGCCAGGAGGATCTGGTTGACGAGGCCGAAGAGGGTGCCCATGTGGGCGTTGATGCCCCAGCGGGTGAGTTTGGCCATCACCGGCCAGTCGGCGAAGGCGACCTTGTCGGTCACACGATCGGTGGCGGCGTCGACGGCGACGCTGTCGCGTCCGACCGGCCAGAGGTTGCGGGTCTGCGTCACGGTCCAGGCGGAGGCGGCGTCCGCGGGTACGGCGATCTCCACCGGGCCGCCGACGCCGTCGGCGCGGGCCGCCTTCAGGACGTCGTCTATCGCGGCCGGGTCGACGCTCTTCGGGGCGCCGGATCCGGTCTTTCCGGTGGTCAGGGTGGTTGCCACGGAGGGGGTGTGGGAGTGGAGTGCGTCCAGCGCCTCGCCGAAGTTGGCGCCGGCGTAGCGGGACCAGGTCAGGCCGGTGGCCGAGAGTCCGAGCAGTCCGACGGCGAGCCAGACTCCGGTCGCGGCGTGCCAGCTGCGGGTGCGCCGTACGCCCTGTTTGGCCGCCCGGTCGGGCAGCAGCAGGCGGCGGGCGGTCCGTTTGCCGTGCCGGCGGCGCCACCACAGGAACAGGCCGCCGAGGACGAGCACCCACAGCCAGCTGGCCGCGATCTCCGAGTAGTAGCGGCCGACGGTCCCGAGGTTGAGGTTGCGGTGCAGGGCGTCCAGCCACGTGGTGAGCGGGGTCTCGGCGTACCAGGTGGTCAGCTGTCCCGTCGTCTTGCCGGTGTACGGGTCGACGTAGACGGTGTGGGTCTTCTCGCCGAGTTCGGGCAGGGCGAAGTCCACCTGCGTGGTGTCGTCGCCGCCTCCCGGGCGTACGGCGGTCAGCGTGCCCTTGGGGTGCTCCGCGCGGGCGGCGGCGACCTGCTCGGACAGCGGCACGATGCTGCCACCGGTGTGGGAGACGTGGAGTTCCTTGCCGTAGACGAGCGAGTCGAGTTGGGGCGTGAAGGTGTAGAGCAGGCCGGTGACGGCCGCGACGAGCAGGAACGGCGCCACCATGATCCCGGCGTAGAAGTGCAGCCGTGCCAGCAGCGGGCCGAGGCCCTCCGCCTTCCGGGCCGGCGCGGGCGCCGCCGGTTTCACGGCCGTCGTGGTGGAGGCGACCTCTGTGCCGTCTTCGGCTGGTTCGGGCAGGGCGGGGTCTTCGGAGTCGACGGTCGTCATCTTCACCTCGTGCTGGGTCGGCGGTGCACCGGGCACCGGAATCCGTGCAGGACGCTCGGCGCCCGGGCGGTGGATCGCCGTGACGCCGCTCCAGGGCCCGAATTCAGCCGCTGTCCTGAAGTAGTCGGCTGGAAGGTGCTCCGAGTTCCCGGAGAATCCCTCGAATTGGCCGAGGCCTGCCGGGCGCGGATGAGACGGCGCACGGGTGGGGTCGGAGCGGACGCCGGACGTTCACACGTGGTCGTCGCCAGGACCGCTGCGGTTCCCCGAGGCCGGGGGAACAATCCTCACGTGGGACGGTCCGGCGCCGACGCTCCCGTGCCGCGTGGCGCCGTGCCGCGATGACTTCACCCGGGCCACGGATGGACTGCGCCTTCCCGAACGTGGTTCGGCCTCTGTGCCTGCCGACCGCCATGTCGCCGGCCCCCGCCGCATGCTGCGGGCCCGCGTCGCGGGCCGGTGGCGGGCTCGGCTTCGGGCGCGGGCGGGTGGTCACCTCGCGGGCCCACGGGCCCGGACTCCCGCCCCGGGAACAGGAGTCCGGGCATCAGGTCACTCGCCGGCGCCCCCCTCCGGGGTTCTGCGGCGCCGCAGTGTGCGCAGGGCGAGGAATCCGCCGCCCGCCGCCACGGCGGCGACCCCGGCGAGGGCCACGGTCGCCGTGGTGGAGCCGAGGCCCAGGACGGAGTCCGAGCCACCCGTCTCCGGTGCGGGCAGGCTCAGGGCCGCACACGCGGCCGGGGTACCGGCGGGCTTTTTGCCGTCGGCGGCCTCGAACTGGTAGGCGTTGGTCTGGGCGTCGCCGTCTCCCGCGGTGATCGAGTAGGTGAGGGTGATGACGCCCTTCGGCAGCGGGGACACGGCGGCGCAGGCCGTGGTCGTGTCGGTGACGACCGGCTCTCCGACCGGGATCTCCTTGCCGTCCGGTCCGATCATCCTGATCTTCGGCGCGATGCCGGAGGACAGGTTGGCGAACGTCAGACGGACCACGTCGGTCCCGGCGCCGACCGTGGCCCCGGGGGCCGGTGCGGCGTCCTTGAGCGCGGTGTGGGCGTACGCGGGCGCGTTCCCCAGGAGCAGCAGCACACCCGCGCACACGGCGGATCCGGCCGTCGCCGTCAGAAGTCGAAGTCGGCGCATGCGATCCGGTTGTCCTGTGCCTCGTTGGGGTGGACCACGATGGCGACCGCGTCCTTGCCGGTCTTGCGGGAGTTGGTCACCGTCGTCATCCCCATGCCGGACTTGTCGGCGGTGAACATCAGGTGGATCTCGTTCGGGGGCGTGGTCGCACCGCCCTTGTCGAACTGGAAGTGTGATCCGCCGTTGTCGTCCGAGCAGTGCTGGGCGTGCAGGTGGGCCATGTAGACGTGACCGGGCTTCAGTCCGGTGAGGGAGACGGTGACGGTGGTGCCCTTGGGGCCCTGGGCCAGCCATGCGGTGCCCTTGACGTCGTTCATGCCCGGGGGCCGGGTGTCGAGCAGCGTGAAGGTGCCCTTCACCACGGTCGCGCCGGACAGCTTGTAGGCCGGAGTGGCGGACGGGTCGCCCATCATCTTGTCGGACATGCCGTCCATGCCGTGGGCGGAGGCCGAGGCGGATGCCCCGCTGTGGGCGGATGCGTGCCCGGCCGAGTCGCCTCCGCAGCCGGTGAGCAGGACCGTCAAGGTGGTCGCGAGGAGGGCGCCCAGGGCCAACCGGACGGTTCGGCGTGCGGGTTGAGGTGCCGGCGGGTGGTCCGTGGCGGACGGGTGGACGGGGGTGACGTCGTGCATGGGAATCCCGATCGTTGCGGGGCACCGCACGCCGCCGCGCGCAGGCGGAGGGGTGCGTGCCAGGGCCGAGGTGGACGGACACACGGAGCACACGGCAGCAGCGCGTGCGGCCCGCCCTGTCCGCCCCCGGCGGACCGAGGAGATTCAGGGGCACATGGCGAACAGCGGACCACAGGACGCGCGCAGGGCTGCGGGGCGGTGGCGTGGGGGTCCTCTGCGGACGACGGCATGCCTGAGGACTGCGAAAGCCGTCGGCGCGGCCGGTGCGTCTTCCGGCGACGGCAGGCCCGCGCGGGTCCGGAGACCGGCTACAGGGCGTCCCAGGAGGCCGCGGACGCGGCGGAGCGGCGCGAACACGACGACCGCGAGGGCCCGGCCCAGTTGGTGGACCGCCCTCTCACCGCGCCACAGCCACACCCCGCACACGACGGCGGCGAGAAGGTGCGCGAGGAACATCGCGGCAGAGCCCTGGCCCGCGGCCGAGAGCGTCGGCAGGACGTGAAAGTCGCCTGCCGTTGCAGCGTGCGCCATGGTCATGCCCGCCCCGGAGTGGTCCATGTGCATGGCCATCCCTGAGGAGGAGAACATCATGGCGTGGCCCGTACCCGTGGCAGATACGGTCTCCATAGCGCGGCCCGGCCCGTGGGACACCTCGTGTGCCAGGTCGAACAGCACATGCAGCAGCCCCTGCGCGACGGTCGTGACACCGACCACGGCCACGGGGCCGTGTTCTCGGCGGGTGAGCCACCAGCCGGCCGATGCCGTCCCCGTGAACGCCGCTCCCAGCGCCCACCAGGGCAGCAGGTCGCCGGACATCAGGGCATGTCCCAGCGCGCTCGTCACCACGCAGACGGCCGCGAAGACCGCCGCCGACATCGCGCGTGGGCTGCCGACGCGTTCTGCGGCCGACATCGCGCGGCTCGCCCGGCGCGTTGCGCCGGGACGGCTCCGGGACACCAGTCAACTCCTCGTACCGATGGGCTCATCGCCTCTTACGGACGGGAGTGGTCTTTCATTCAGCCGCGCGGCGGTTCTTCGTGAGCCGGGGCGCGGCGGACGTCAGGCGGTGACTATGCCGTCCAGCTTTCCGGCCTTCGCGTCGGCCACCAGGGAGGAGAACTGGTCGGCGCTCATCTGGACGCGCTGCCCGAAGTCGTCGGTGAGCAGGACGCGCCGGTCCGCGGGGGCACTTGGGTCGACGAACAGCTGCGGACAGCCGCAGTCGCACTCTCCGCAGAAGGTCGCCAGGGGCTCCAGGCCGTTGATCTCGTTCATCGTGCGCTGCCTTTCGACGGGAGGGTCGGGCCACCAGGTCCTTGCCGTCGCCTGGCCGGATGGTGGTGGCCGAGACATACCCCCGGGCGCACGGCGCCACGCGCCGGCACGCGCAGCGGCCGGAGCACGGCCGAGCGCGCCCGTGCGCCGTTTCGCACCCGGTGCTTCACGAACCCGGCGTCCCCACGGAACCAGCCGACACCGGCCAACGACTACATGAGGGAGGGATGTTGCCCGTCCGCGAGACGGCGTCGGTCAACCCGTGCCGTCCGTCGGACCGCGGGCTAGGGTGTGGCCATGGCCGACGACGCTCTGACCATCGGTGTGCTGCTCTTCGACGATGTCGAGGAACTCGATGTGGTGGGTCCGTGGGAGGTGCTCGGGTTCTGGGCCTCCCACATCGCGACCTCGTCGGTGCGCGTGGTGGCTCTCGGCCCTCGGGTCGGAGTGGTGCGCGGTTCGAAGGGCCTCGGCATGGTCGCCGACCACGCCATGGACGAGGCGTTGCCGCTGGACCTGCTCGTCCATCCCGGTGGCAACGGCACCCGCGGCCTGGTCAAGGACGCGGCACATCTGGAGTGGCTGCGCGGCCTGCACGAGCGGGGCACCGTGGTGGCGAGCGTGTGCACCGGTTCACTGGTGCTGGCCGCGGCCGGTCTGCTGGCCGACCGGCCGGCCACCACCCATCGTGACTATCTCGACAAGCTCGCGAAGATCGACCCCTCGATCGAGGTGCGGCGCGGTGAGCGGTTCATCGACGACGGCACCGTCGTCACCAGTGCCGGGGTGTCGGCCGGGATCGACATGGCGCTGCACCTCGTGGCGCGTTACGACGGGGCCGAGGCTGCGGAGTTCACGCGGGCCGGGATCCAGTACGAGGCTCCGGACCCCGTCCCGGGCTCCGGAGCCTGACTCCCCCTCACCGCCGGTTCAGCGGTCAGCCGTCTCTGCCAGGCGGGCGACAGCGTCGTCCTCGGGCGTCTCGCCGTGTGCGAGAGGCCTGGCCGCGTAGGTGATCCGGACGACGCCGTCGGCGTGGCGTTCGGTGCGTGCGCGGACGCCGAAAACATCGGCGAGCAGGTCCGGGGTGAGGACGTCCAGGACCGGGCCCGCCGCCGCGACGGCGCCGCCGCTCAGGACGACCAGGTGGTCGCAGAGGCGGGCGGCGAGGTCGAGGTCGTGCAGCACGGCGAGGGTGGTGACCCCGGTAGCGCGGATCAGGTCCAGGAGCTCGAAACGGGCCCGGATGTCGAGGTGGTTGGTCAGTTCGTCCAGCACGAGGAGCCTGGGGTTCTGGGCCAGCGCCCTGGCCAGCAGCACGCGTTGGCGTTCGCCGCCGGAGAGGGAGGTGTAGTCGCGGTCCGTGAAGGGCCGTACCCCGCAGCGGTCGATGGCGTCGGACACCGCCTCGTGGTCCTGGGGACCGTCGCGGCCGAGCAGACCGTGATGAGGGGAACGGCCGAGGGCGACGATCTCGCCCACGGTCAGACCGGCGGTGCTGCCTCCCGCGTCCTGGAGGACCGCCGCCGTACGGCGGGCCGCGGCCCGGGGGGACAGTTCCCACACGTCGTCCTCGCCCACCCTGACCACCCCCTCGGCCGGGCGCAGGGAGCGGTAGACGGTGCGCAGCAGCGTGGACTTGCCGCTGCCGTTGGGGCCGACGAGGCCGACGATCTCACCGGCTCGGGTCTCAAGGCTGACGTCGCGCAGGATCGGGGTGCGGTCGAGAGTGACGTGGAGTCGGTCGACGGTGAGTTTCATGCTGTCAGTCCAGGCTCTTGTTGCGGCGCAGCAGCCACAGGAAGAAGGGGGCGCCGAGGAGGGCGGTGAGGATGCCCAGCGGCAGTTCGTTGGGCCGGTTGAGGGTGCGGGAGAGCAGGTCGACGAGGACCAGGTAGACCGCGCCCAGCAGGGCGGTCAGGGGCAGGAGCCGGCGGTGGTCGGCGCCGATGGTGAGGCGCACGAGGTGCGGGATCATCAGGCCGACGAAACCGATGCTGCCGGCGACCGCGATGACCGTTCCGGTGAGCAGCGCGCTGAGCACCAGCAGGACAGCCCGCAGCCGGCTGACGTCGACGCCGAGGGCGGTGGCCGACTCGTCCCCGGCCAGCAGCACGTTGAGGCGGCGGCCGAACAGCGACAGCAGCACGGTCGTCACCAGCACCACGACGGCGACCGTGGGCAGTTGGTCCCACTGGGCGCCCGCGACGCTGCCCAGCATCCAGAACATCACCGTCCGCAGCTCGGTGGGGGTCGCCTGGAGCTGGACGTAGCTGGTCGCGGAGAGGAAGACGTAGCCGATGGCGACGCCCGCGAGGACCAGCCGGGTCGGGGCCAGCCGTCCCTGGCGGCGGCCGAGCGCGAAGACCAGGGCTCCGGCGGCCACCGCGCCGAGGAAGGCCGCCGCCGACACCCCCAGCCCGGCCAGCGCCACGCCGCCGCCCAGGGTGATGACGAGGACCGCGCCGAGCGTGGCACCGTAGGAGAAGCCGAGGACGACGGGGTTGGCCAGCGGGTTGGACACCACGGTCTGCAGGACCGCGCCGGTCACGGCCAGGCCTGCCCCGACCAGCGCCGCCAGGACCACCCGAGGGGTGCGGAAGTTCCACACGATCTGGTCCAGGGCCAGGTCCGAGGGGGCCGGCCCCGCGCCGGTGACATGGTGCAGGACGATCGCCCACACGTCGGCGACCGGGACGTTGACGGCTCCGATGCTGATCGCCACGATCATGGTGGCGATCAGCGCGACGGGCAGCAGCGTGAAAGCCAGCGGGACCTTCAGCCGCGTCAGACGGCGTCCGGGTGCAGCATCTCGGCGACCTTCCGCACGGCCAGGTCGTTGCTGGGGCCCAGGTACATCGAGTCGGACAGCGTCACGTACGTGTTGTTCTTGGCGGCCGGCCACTGGGGGAACTCCTTGAGCAGCTTTTTGGCGTACGCCGCCGGGTTCGGGTCGTTGTAGCTCATGACGACGACGGCGTCGACGTCGGTGGCGGCGACCTTCTCCTTGCTCAGGTCGGCGAAGGTGGCCTCGGTGGTGTCGGCGAAGGCGTTGGCGCCGCCCGCCTTGGCGAGGATGTCGTTGACGATGCCGTGGGCGAAGACCGAGCTGAAGTCGTTGCCGCCCATGGACATGTTGGAGAAGAGCACCATGACCTTCGGCTGCTTCTCGCCCTTCACCTTGGCCGAGACGGACGCGATGCTCTTCTCGGAGGCGGCGATCAGCTTCTCCGCCCTGTCACCGACGTTGAAGACCTTGCCCATGTCGCGCAGCAGCTGGTAGCTGTCGGCGACGGTCATCTTGGACGGGTCGTCGTCGCAGCCCTGCGGGGAGACGTAGCTGTTGGCGCCGACCTGCTTCAGCTGGTCGCGGGTGGCGAAGCCGTTCTTCTGGTCGAAGCCGTACGTGGTGACGGACAGGACGAGGTCGGGGCGCAGGCCGAGCATGGCCTCGCGAGGGATGTCGTAGGCCTCGTTGACCTTGACGTCGCCGGTGGGCAGGGCCTTGATGGCGGCGGCCCGGCCGGGGACCTCGGACATGCCGTAGCCCTGCTGGTTGGCGACGATCTTGTCGCCCAGGCCGAGGGCGAGGAGGGTGGAGACCTCGGCGACGGAGGCGCCGTTCATGACGACGACTCTGCTGGGGGCCTTGTCGAAGGTCTGCTTCTGGCCGCAGTTGTCGAGGGTCACCGGGTAGCCGGACTTCGAGGCCGCGGCCTCGGCCGACTTCGCACTCGCCTTGTCGTCGGACGATGAGCCACACGCCGCCGTGAGCAGACACAGGGCAGCGGCCAGGGCTGCGGCGGCCGGCCGGTTGATCGACAATGCGGGCTCCTTGCGTGCAGGACGTGCTCATGGGCTCAGGGGTTCTGTTGCAGTAGTCGGTGCGAAGTGGCCGCGAGTTCCCGGCAGTCGCGGTCCGTTTCGCGGACATCACGGAGCGGGGCTCGTTCCGTCGGCCGAGGGCGGGCAGTGCGTCACCGAGGAGGGATCGGGCGGCGAAGTCCACACATGGGTGCCCCAGGAAGCGGCGGTCAGGAGCTTCGCCAGACAACACCGCGCTGCTCGTACTCCATGATGGACTCGACGCCGAGGGCGACGGAGGCTCCGCACTCGCGGGTGAGCAGCCAGAGCGCCAGGTCGATGCCGCTCGTGACACCGCCCGCGGTCACCAGGTTCCCGTCGTCGACGACCCGTGCGTCGATCACCTTGCCTCCCTGGGCGGCGAGTTCGTCCTTGGCCATGTGGTGGGTCGTGCACGGGCGGCCTTTGGTCAGGCCTGCCGCCGACAGCACCATGACGCCTGTGCAGACGCCGGCGATGACGACTCCCGCCCCCTGTGCCCGTACGAGGTTGCGATGGACGTCCGGATCGTGGATCAGCTGGTCGCCGCCGCCCGGCACGATCAGCACGTCGGTGTCGGTGGGGTCCCATGCGTTCGGCACCGTGACCTTGGTGCCGAAGAAGCAGGTCACCTCGCCGGGTGCCGACGGCCGCACCAGTGTCGTCTCCACCTCGGCCCCCGCCTGCACGGCGTGCCCGAACACGTCACGCGGTCCGATGGCGTCCTGCTCCTCCACTCCGTCGTACATGAGGATCTGAACACGTAGAGGCATCGGCTTCGTGTCTCCTTGGCTGGTGAGGCGTCCGCGGGCAACGGGCGGCTCAGACCTTGTCGGGGTGCAGCATCTCGGCGATCTTCTCCACGGCCAGGTCGTTGCTCGGGCCGAGGTACATCGAGTCGGACAGCGTCACGTACGCGTTCTTCTTGGCGGCCGGCCACTGGGGGAACTCCTTCAGCAGCTTCTTGGCGTACGCCGCCGGGTTCGGGTCGTTGTAGGCGATCACGACGAGGGCGTCGACATCGGTCGCAGCGACCTTCTCCTTGCTCAGGTCGGCGAAGGACGTCTTTGACGCGTTCTCGAAGGCGTTGGAACCGCCGGCCTTGGCGAGGATGTCGTTGTAGATGCCCTTGGCGACGACGGAGCTGAAGTCGTTGCCGCCCATGGACATGTTGGAGAACAGCACCATGACCTTGGGCTGCTTCTCACCCTTCACCTTGGCCGAGACGGACGCGATGCTCTTCTCCGAGGCGGCGATCAGCTTCTCCGCCCTGTCACTGACGTTGAAGACCTTGCCCATGTCGCGCAGCAGCTGGTAGCTGTCGGCGACGGTCATCTTCGAGGTGTCCTGGTCGCAGCCCTGCGGGGAGACGTAGCTGTTCGCGCCGACGTCCTTGAGCTGGTCGCGGGTGGCGAAGCCGTTCTTCTCATCGAAGCCGTACGAGGTGGTGGAGAGCACCAGGTCCGGGCGCAGGCCGAGCATGGCCTCGCGGGGGATGTCGTAGGCGTCGTTGAGTTTGACGTCGCCGGTGGGCAGCTTCTTGATGGCGGCGGCGCGGCCCGCGACCTCGGACATGCCGTAGGTCTGCTGGTTGGCGACGATCTTGTCGCCGAGGCCAAGGGCGAGGAGCGTGGAGACTTCGGCGACGGAGGCGCCGTTCATGACGACGACCCGGCTGGGGGCCTTCTTGAAGGTCTCCTTCTGGCCGCAGTTGTCGAGGGTGACCGGGTAGCCGGTCTTCGAAGCCGCGGCCTCGGTCGTCGTGTCGCTCGCCTTGTCGTTGGACGACGAGCCGCCGCATGCCGCCGTGAGCAGACACAGTGCTGCGGCCAGAGCGGTGGCGACCGGCCGGTTGATCGGCATGCGGGCTCCTTGCGTGAGGGGTGTACTCATGGGCTGGCGGGTTCTGTTGCAGTAGTCGGGGCGAAGTGCGTGTGAGTTCCCGGCAGTTGCCGACTATTTCGCGGCCACCTCGGAACGGGTATCCCGCCGCCGGGCGGGGGCGGGCAGCACCCCCGCCGTTACGCTGTGGTCCAGGTAGCGGAAGAACAGGCTGCGGTCGAGGGGCGGGCAGGTGATGCCGCTGCTCTCCAGGCCGGCGCGGACCCGGTCGGCGCGGACGTGCCCGAGTCTCAGATCGGTCTCGGTGGTGCGGTCGGCGGAGCCGTCCTGGGCAGAGTCGAAGAAGGCGAGCGTCGTGGCCGCGACGTCGGCCGAGCCCGGCAGTTGCTCACGCCAGCGCGCCAGCGGCAGGGAGCGTACGGGATAGCCGTACTCCCGTACCCAGTCGTAGACGTCCGCGAGCCGTACGCGGGGCAGGGTGGCGTGGTTGAAGACCGGGCCGGTGGCTGTCGTGTCCGGGCTGAGGGACAGGTGGACGAGAGAGCGTGCGACGAAGTCAACGGGAGTCCAGATCTCGTCCTCGTACAGCTCCGGGACGATGCCTTCGGGGATGCCCGCGCGCAGCACGCTCCACAGGAAGTCCGACTCGTTGACGTATCCCGTGCCGGCCGGTCCCACCACGCGGCCCAGGCGGTGGACGGTGACGGGCAGGCCGCGTTCGGCCGCCTGTTCCAGGAGCCGTTCGGAGGCCCATTTGGACTGCTGGTAGCCGTAGCGCAGTCCTTCGTGGGGCGGCAGGAACGCCTCCGGCACCTCGGGGCTGTGGCTCGCGGGCGGGGCCACGGAGAGGGTGGAGACGTAGTGCAGGGGCGTGGTGTTGACGGCGGCGAGGCGCAGTAGTTGCCGGGTGGACTCGGTGTTGGCGGCGCGCAGGGTGGCGTAGTCGCGCATGATGCTGACGGTCGCGGCGTTGTGGAAGATCGCGTCGCAGGTCGCGGCGAGGTCGGCCAGGGTCTCCCGGGGCAGGCCTAGATCGGCGCGGGCGAGGTCGGCGGGCAGGGCCGTCAGGCGGGCCGACGCCTGCTCGTCGAGTGTGATGCCGTGGCGGGTGAGGGCCGTGTGGATGCGGGCGGTTGCCTCCGGCCTGTCGGCCGCCCGTACCGTGCAGACGATCTCGGCCCCCGTGTCGGCCAGCAGTCGGGCCAGCAGGTGCGCGCCCACGAATCCGGTGGCTCCGGTGAGCAGGATGCGCCGGGGGGCGGCGCGGGCGGCGCGGCTGATGCCGGGCCGGATGCCCGGTTCGAGCAGGGTGTCGGACAGGAGGGCGGGCGGGAGTCCGGCGGGGTCGGCGGCGCTCGGCCGTTCCGTGTCGGCGAGGAAGCGGGCCAGGGCCGCGGCGGTGGGGTGCTGGAAGAGCCAGGCGACCTTGATGTCCCGGCCGAGTTCCACGCCGAGCCGGTTGGCGGCCTGGATCGCCTGGAGGGACTGGGCGCCCAGGTCGAACACGTCGTCGTCGACCGCCACGGTCCCGGTGCCCAGAAGGCTCCGCCAGACGCCGGTGATGGTCTGCTCCAGGGGGCTCCCGGCGGTGGGTGCCCGGTGCTCGGGCGGCTCGGCGAGCGCCGCCCGGTCGATCTTGCCCGAGCTGGTACGGGGCAACCGCTCCACGAACTCGACCGCGGAGGGGATCATCGCGGCGGGCAGCCTCGCCCGCAGGTGCTCCCTGATGTCGGTGGCGGACGGTGCCGGGCCCTCGGCCACCAGGTATGCGGCCAGGCGCCGGGTGCCGTCCGGGAGGACCTGTCCGGCGACGGCCGCCTCCCGGATCCCGGGATGGGTGAGCAGGGCGCTCTCCACCTCGGCGGGCTGGACCCGGTGTCCGCTGATCTTGAACTCGGTGTCGGCCCGGCCCAGACAACGCAGTTGCCCGTCCTCGCCGATGCGGACGAGGTCGCCGGTGCGGTAGGCCCGGGGGGCGTCCGGCAGGGCGGTGAGCGGGGCGAAGCGCGCGCTGTCCGGCACGTCGGGCCGGTATCCGTCGGCGAGGGTGGGGCCCAGCAGGTACAGCTCGCCGTCGACCACCGCCGCGCGGGTGCCGGGCAGAGGCAGGCCGATGGGGACGTCTCCGGCTGCGAGGGCGGGGGCGTGCAGGTCGGCGACGGTGGCGACCACGGTGGCCTCGGTCGGCCCGTAGGTGTTCAGCAGCGCGACCGAGGTGCCGACCGCCTTGCGCCAGCGCTCGACCCGTTCGGGCAGGGCCGCCTCACCGCCGATGACAACGGTCCGCACCGCCTCGGGCAGGTTCGCGGCGCCGGTGGAGACCGCGTAGGCGAGTTCGTGCCAGTAGGCGGTGGGCAGATCGAGCACGCTCACCCGCAGCCGTGCGCAGGCGCGGAGGAACCGCGGCACCGACTCCGTCATGTCGTCGGTACGGATCACCAGGGTGGCCCCGACGCACAGGGTCAGGAAGATCTCCTCCACACTGGCGTCGAAGTGCAGCGGCGCGAACTGCAGGACACGGTCCTCGCGGCGCAGCCCGTAGCGGTGCGTGGCCGCGGCGACGAAGTGGGCCAGCGCCCCGTGCCCGACCGCGACACCCTTGGGGCGGCCGGTGGAGCCCGAGGTGTGCAGGACGTACACGAGATCCGTGGGTCCGGGCGGTGCGGGAGTGGCGGCGGACACCGGGGCCTGCTCGTGCGGCGGGAGTACGGGGTGGTCCGGGAAGCTGGCCGCGCGGTCCGCTGTGGTCAGGACGAGCGCGGGAGCCGTGTCGGCCAGCACGCGGGCCGCACGGTCGGCGGGCGCCTTCGGGTCGAGGGGGCAGTAGGCGGCGCCGGACATCAGGACGCCGAGGACGGCGGTGACGGCGTCGGTCCCCCGGGGCAGGGCCACCGCCACCACATCGCCCCGGCCGACACCCCGGGCTGCCAGTCGGCGGGCGATGTCCCGTGCCGCGCCGAAGAGTTGGGCGTAGGTCAGGGTGTCTCCGTCGTGCTCGACGGCGACGGCCCCGCCCCGGCGGGCCGCGTGGTCGGCGATCAGGCTCAGCACCGGGCGGGCGGGCTTGGGCAGGGGGCCGCCGTCCAGGACGGGGACGGGCTGGTGTGCCCGCGGTCCGCCGAGCGGCCGGTCCGGGTCGGCCAGCGCCTCCTGCAGCAGGGCGAGCAGACCTTCCTGGAAGGCGGCCGCCCCGGTCTTGGTGTACAGGTCGGGGTTGGCGTCGGCGGCGACGCGCAGTCCGGTGCCGTCGCCGCGGTCGTAGACATTGACCGCCAGGTCGTCGACGGGGCCCGCGGACACGTTGTGGACGGTGCTGGGATGCCCGGCGAACTTCAGGCCGTACTCGAACGGCATGATGTTCACGCCCGGCCCGGACAGCCTGCGCTGGCCGCCCACCAGTTTCAGGTCGCGGCGCAACTGCTCGTAGCGGTAGCGCTGGTGGGGCAGTCCGGCGCGCAGTTCGCGGGAAAGGCGTGGGGCGAGGACGCGGAGGCTGTCGTCGGGGGCGACCGGTATGCGCAGGGGCAGGATGTTGCGCACCATGGCGGGCACCCGCAGGGAGACCGAACCCAGGCGGCCCATCGCGGGCAGGCTCAGGACGATCTCCGGTGCGCGGGTGAGCCGGTGGAGGTGGGCTGCGGTCACCGCGAGGAGTACCTCGGACCAGGTGACCGACAGTTCACGGGCGACCGTGCGCAGTCGGTCTGCTGCGGACGGGTCGAGGTCGGTGACGTGCCGGTGGAAGGTGCGGGCGGGCAGCGCGGAGCGGCCGGCCGGGGTGGCCACGGGAGGGTGGTCGGCGTAGCGGTCGCTCCAGTAGGTCCGGTCCTTGGTGTGGCGGGCGGAGTCGCGGTAGGCGGCTTCCTCGGCGCGGACGGACTCCAGGGTGCCGAAGCCGCTGTCCGGTACGGGGTCCCCGGCCATGAGGGCGCTGTACACCTCGGCCACCCGCCGGGCCACGAGGGAGAGGCCGAAGCCGTCCAGGGCGATGTGGTGGACGCGGTGGTACCAGAGGAACTCCTGCGGCCCGGTGCGCAGCAGGGCGTGGCCGAAGACCGGGCCCCGGGTGAGGTCGACGGGGCGGGCCATGTCCTGGTCCATCCAGGCCAGGGCCGTCGCCTGAGGGTCGGGGTCGTCCGTGAGGTCGGCGATGTGGGTGCGCCAGTCGCCGGCCGGGGTGGTGGTCTGCCGGGGGCGGCCGAGGTCGTCGGTGTCGAAGGTGACGTTGAGGGCCTCGGTCTCGGCGACGACGTGGTGCAGGGCCCGGTCGAAGACGGCCGGGTCCACGGGGCCGGTGATGCGCAGGTACTCGGCGGTGTTGTAGGCGGGGCTGTCCGCGTCGAGCTGCTGGCCGGCCCAGATGCCCTCCTGGGCGGCCAGCAGCGGATGGTGCGCGGGCGTGGTGTGGCGGTCAGGCGTCGGCATGGTCGGCTCCCCGGGTGCGCTCGGTGAGCAGCTGCCACCACTGGGCGAAGGAGGTGCGCTCGGCGAGTTCGACGAAGGTCACCTCCGCACCGGCCGCCTGCCAGCGTTCCAGCAGGGTGACGATGCGCAGCGAGTCCAGCCCCGCGTCCAGCGGGCTGTCCTCCAGGTCGACTTCACCGGGCTCCAGGAACAGGCACTCCGCGAGGTCGGCGCGGAAGCTGTCCAGGGTGAGGGGTTCGGGCATGAGGGGCTCTCTCTCAGTGACTCGTCCGGTGGTGTGCCGGGGCTCGCCGGACTGCCCTCGCCGCCGGCCGACACGGCAACGGCGGGGGCGGATCGGTCAGTTGACCTTGCGCGCGGAGTCGCTCCAGAAGCGGTCGCGCAGCTCGCGGCGGAGGATCTTGCCGCTGGGGTTGCGCGGGACGTGGTCGGTGAACTCGTAGCTCGCGGGCAGCTTGAACGCGGCCAGGCGCGGGACGAGGAAGGTGTGCAGGTCCCGGGGGCTGGGCCGTTCCCCTGCCGCGGGGACGACGAAGGCGTGGACCTTTTCGCCCCACCGCTCGTCGGGGATCCCGACGACGACCGCCTCCCCCACCCCGGGGTGGTGCTCCAGGACGTTCTCGATCTCGGCGGGGTAGACGTTCTCGCCGGCGACGAGGATGGCGTCCTTGATGCGGTCGCGGATGAAGACGTAGCCGTCCTCGTCGAGGAAGCCGGCGTCCCCGGTGTGGATCCAGCCGTCGACGAGGGTCTCGGCGGTCTTGTCGGGCAGGCCCCAGTACTCGATCATCCGCGCGGGGGTGTGCAGGCAGACCTCGCCGACCGCGCCCGGGGGCAGTTCCCGGCCCTGGTCGTCGATCACCTTGGCGGTGACGCCCGGGTAGGGGTGGCCGGCGGCCTGCATGAGAGTCCCGCCCGGGACATGGGCGGCCGGGGGCAGGCAGACCGCGGTGTTGCCGGTCTCGGTCAGCCCGTAGATCTGGGCGAACTCGCAGTCCAGGACGGCGAGACTCTCCTCCAGCAGCGCCTCGGAGATCGGGGAGCCGCCGTAGACGGTCTTGCGCAGGGTGGTGAAGTCCTTCGCGCTCACCCCGGGTTCGGTGAGCATCATGCGCAGCATGGCCGGGACCACGCAGGCGGTGGTGATGCCGAGGTCGCGGATGAGGTCGACGGCCTGCCGGGCGGCGAAGGCGCGCATCGCCACCACCGTCGTACCGGCGTTGAAGTTCTGGGTGGCCCACCACAGCCCGCCGACGTGGAAGCCGGGGATGCCGATCAGGGCGATGTCACCGGCCCGCCAGTCGATCCAGTCCAGTTGCTCGCTCGCGAGGCCGTCGCGGATCGCGAAGAAGCTGCGGTGGGCGAGGACGACGCCCTTGGGCAGGCCGGTGGTTCCGCTGGTGTAGAGCTGGGCGACCGGGGTGTCGGGGGTCGGCTCGAACTCCGTTTCGTTGTCGGGGTGTTCGGCTCGCCAGGTGGCTATCGCGTTCACCGGTACGACGCTCTCGGGCGGCTCGGTGGGCATGTTCTCGACGATCGGGGCGAACTCGTCCTCCAGGAACAGCAGCCGGGTGCAGGAGTCCTGGAGGATGTGGCTGACCTCGGGGGCGGTGAGGCGCCAGTTGACCGGGACCAGCACGGTGCCGGTCTTGGCGCAGGCGAAGAGGGCCTCGTAGTAGTGCTCGGACTCCTTGCCCAGGTAGGCCACCCGGTCGCCCTCACCGAGCCCCTCAGCTTGCAGGGCGTGCGCCATGCGGTTGCTGTGGTGGTGCAGGTCCGCGTAGGTCAGGGTGCGGTCCTCGCAGATCACTGCGGCGGCCTCGGGCTGCCGGGCGGCGTGGAAGCGGGTGGTGTGGACGAGGGTGCTCAGTTCGGGGTGGTGGAGCCTCGCGCCCTTCGACTGCGGCGCCGTGGATGTCTCCATGAGCTCTGCCTCCGGTGGGTCAGGGGACGTTGACGAATGCGAGGGTCGCCTCGCCGTCGCACCGGCCGCCGTGGGCGTCCTGGTAGCGGAAGACGGTCTGGGCGTGGAGGAAGGGGCTGACGCCGCCCGGAGCGCGCCGGGTCACCGAACGGAACTGCATCTCCCCCGTGAAATCACGGGGATTGACGGGCCGCCGGAAGTTCGAGGCGAAGCGGGCGATGAGGATGTCCGGGAGCTGGTGGCGCCAGAAGTCGTCGAGAGTCCAGTCCTCGAACCCGGTCAGCAGCCCCTCCTGCACGGACTTGGCGACCAGGTAGTACATCAACTGGTTGTAGGCGATGTTGACCTCGACCGAGTTCAGATGGCCGGTGTCGTCGATGTAGCAGGACTCCTCGATCGCGAACGCGCCCTGTGCGCGGGAGAGTCCGGCATTCGCCGTGACCTCGGCCGACTTCAGGTACGTGCAGTGCGGCTTGTAGGGCACCAGGACCCGGGCCAGCAGTTCCTCGTCGGTGGGATACGACCGCTGCGGCGGAGCGGCGTCGCGCTCGGTCGTCGGCACGGTCATGCGGCGCGCATTCCGTCGTAGAGCCTGCGCTCGTCGTGGACGGTGACGCGGTGCGAGACGGTGGGCTCCGGTGTGGTGGTGTGACGGGCGCGGTGGATGAGACTGCGGTTGTCCCAGACCAGCAGGTCGCCCTTCTCGAAGCTCTGCAGGTGGATGCCCTCGTGCTCGAAGGAGTCGTCGAGCTGGCCGGTGGCCTCGAAGAGGCGCTTGAGGAGTTCCTCGTCGAGCGGGTTGCCGGCCGCGTCCTCGATCCCGACGGTGAAGCCCTCACTGATGTAGAGGACGGTCTCGCCGGTCATGGGGTGGGTGAAGGTGGTGGGCTGGACGACGGGCGGGGTCTTCGTCTCGACCTCTTCGATGATCTCGGAGATCGGGCGGTAGACGTCGTGCGGGCGGATCTTGAAGTACTTGCGCACCGAGTGGCGGCAGCGCGTCCCGGCGATCTCCTTCCTCAGCTCGGCCGGCAGCTTCTCGTACGCCTTGCCCATGTCGATGAAGTAGGTGCCGCGGTTCTTCTCGGGGACCACTTGGGGGTATATGAGGGTGATGCCGAAGGGGTCGGGCATGAACTGGTAGTCGGCGTGCCAGAACTTGCCGGTCTTCGGCACGCCTATCTGCTTGCCGTTCTCGGGGACGTTGGAGGAGACGAATATCTCCGGGACGTCCGGGTGCTTGTACATCGGCTCGTAGTAGACCTCGGGGCGTCCCAGCCGCTTGCCGAGGGCGAGGAACTGCTGGGGGGTGAGGTCCTGGCCCTTCAGGACGGCGATCTTCTTCGTGTAGACGGCCGCCTTGAGAGCCTGGATGTCCGCTTCGGAGGCCGTGGTGTGGTCGAAGCCCTCGACGGTGACGCCGAGCGCGGCCCCGGGCTGGTCCTTGATCTGCATGGCTGTCGGTCCTTCCGTTCGGTTCAGACGGTGGTGGTGCGGCGGGAGTCGACCAGGTCGGCGATCTCGCCGAGGGTGAGGTCGGGCTGGAGTTCGTCGTCGCCGACGGTGACGCCGAGGTCGCGTTCGATGCGGATGCTGATCTCGACGGTGGTCAGGGAGTCCACGTCCAGTGCGCCGAGGGTGGCCTCGGGGCGGATCAGGTCGGCGGGGACGTAGTGCAGCTTCACGATGACGTCGACGATCTGCTCGTAGGTGGTCATGGTGTGGTCCGTTCCGATTGCGGGTGAGGGTGCGGGGGGAGTTCGGGCCAGGTCATCAGGCAGGAGCCCCAGGTGAGGCCGCCGCCGAAGGCAGTCAGAAGGAGGCGGTCGCCGGGGCGGATCCGCCGCTGGGTGGCGGCGTCGGCCAGGGCGAGCGGAATGGAGGCGGCCCCGGTGTTGCCGACGGCGTCGACGTTGGCCACGCAGCGCTCCCTCGGCAGGCCCAGGTCGTCGGCGACGGAGTGCAGGATGCGCAGGTTGGCCTGGTGGGGCACGAAGTGGTCGACGTCGTCGGTCTTCCAGCCGGCCTGCTCCAGGGTGGCCCGCGCCGAGGCGGCCATGCGGGTCACCGCGTGCCGGTAGACCTCCTTGCCGCGCATCGCGAAGTACCGCTCGGCGTGGGTGGGTTCGCCTCCGGTGGACCTCTGGCGGGAACCTCCGGCGGCGACCGTGATCAGGTCCTCGTGGGCGCCGTCGCTGCCGAGGTCGAAGTATCCGACCGCGCCGGGCTCGTCCGCCGCTCCGGCACGCAGGACGACGGCTCCGGCGCCGTCCCCGAAGATGATGGCGTTGGTGCGGTCCAGCGGGTCGACGATGGTGGAGTAGGTGTCCGCGCCGATCAGCAGCACCCGGCGGGCGACACCGGCGGCGATCAGCCCGGCGGCGGTCGCGAGGCCGTACACGAACCCGGTGCACACCGCCCCGACGTCGAAGGCCGCCGCCCCCGCGAGGCCGAGGCGGGTGGCCACCACGGGCGCGGTGGCGGGGCAGGGACGGTCCGGGGTGGTCGTGGTGACGATCACCGCGTCGGCGGGGGCGCCACCGGCCGAGCGCAGGGCGAGCCGACCGGCCTCGACGGCGAGGTCGGAGGTGGCCTGGCCCGGCTCGGCGATGTGCCGGCTGCGGATCCCGGTGCGCGTGCGGATCCAGGTGTCGTCGGTGTCCAGGCGTGCGGCGAGTTCGTCGTTGGTGACCACACGGGGCGGCACCCATCCGGCCAGTCCGCACAGGACGGCCGCCGGGCCCGGCGGGCTGGGGGTGTTGCTGGGCACAGCTGTTCTCCTCGTGGGGTGGGAAGGGGAGCGGGGTGAGGGCCTACGCGGCGGCGGTCGCGGCTTTCCGCGGGATGAGGGTGAGCAGCACACCGCAGCCGAGGCCGACCGCGATGGCGAACACCGCGGCGCGGATACCGGTCAGCAAGGCATCGTCCGGGGGGCCGTGGCCGACGCCCGATGACAGGGCGACCAGCAGGGCGAGGCCGACCGCACCGCCCACCTGGAGCGTGGTGGAGGCCATGCCGGAGGCCACGCCCTGGTCCTCGGCTGCGATCCCGGAGGCGGCGACGATCCACATGCCGGTCCAGGCGGCGCCCTGGCCGAGCCCCAGCAGCACGATCCCCGGCAGCAGCAGGGCGTAGGAGCCCTCCCCGGTGAGCGCGAGACCGAGGGCGGCGGCCCCCGCCGCACCCAGCGCCATGCCGCCGACCAGCATGCGGCGCACTCCGACGCGGGCGACGGCCCGCTCACCGGCCTGCGTGCCCAGCGCGGTCACCACGGCCGGGACGAGGAACGCGAGGCCGGTCGCGAACGCGCCGTAGCCGCGCACGTTCTGGAAGTAGAGGGTCAGGAAATAAGGCAGCGAGCTGAAGGTGGCGCTGTACAGGGCGGTGACCGCCATGGCCGTGAGCAGCCCGCGGTGGGCGAACAGTCGCGCCGGCACCAACGGGTCGCGCACACGGGTCTCGACGAGGGCGAAGACGGCCAGCAGGCCGACCGCGAGTGCGGCACAGAGCAGGGCGGACGGGCTGTCCCAGCCTGCCTCGGGGGCGTGCACCAGGAGGAACACCAGGAGCGTGATCCCACCGGTGGCGGCCAGCGCGCCGGTGACGTCGTACCGGCGGGTGCCGCTGCGCGGACCGTCCGCCGGGAAGAGCCGCAGGCCCGCCCACGCCAGCGCCGCCGCGATGGGGACGTTGACGAAGAACACCGACGGCCAGCCGAACGCCTCCACGAGCACCCCGCCCAGCAGCGACCCGAAGCACAGGCCGCCGGCCCCCGCCGCGCCCCATACCGCGAGAGCCCGGTTCCGGTGGGGCCCCTCCTCGTAGATCGTGTTGATCAGGGCCAGGGTGGCCGGGAAGAGCAGCGAGCCGCCGATGCCCTGCGCCGCGCGGACGGCGATGAGGACGCCGGCCGACTGGGACAGGCCTCCCACCAGCGAGGACCCCGCGTAGACGAGCGCCGCGGCGACGAAGGTCCGACGCCGGCCCAGCAGATCGGCCGTGCGGCCACCGAGCAGGAGGAAGCCGCCCGTCGTGACGACGTAGGCGCTGACCACCCACTGCAGGTCGTGCGGGGAGAAACCGAGTCCGGCGCCTATCTCGGGGAGGGCGACGTAGACGATGTTGTAGTCGAGCGCGATGACCAGCTGGGCCAGCGCCAGAACGAGTAGGGAAAGTCGTGCTCGCACCGGTCGGCTTCCTCCTCACTCATCAGCGAAATAGAGAAACAACAAGAAATTCAGGCCGCGAAATTGAATCGGCCGATCATTTTCAGTCACCATAACAGCAGCGACACGGCTTGAAAATGGCCCGCAAGGAAGGCTTTGACCGAGAGTATTGAATGCATTTTTGGGCAGCACGGAAAGCCGACAGTACTGCTGCCGGATGGCTTATCTTCCCCTTAATTCCGGCCGGTCAGTCGTTTCCCATGAGGCGCCTGACTTCCGTGATGAGCGCGGTCAGCGCCTGCCGTTCCGGAACGGTGGTCTCCGGGTGCCACAGGTCCACGAGCAGGCAGGTTCGCGGGCGTTCGCCGTCGTTACGCGCCTCGTGCTCGAAGGAGTAGTCGAAGAGCAGGCACTTCCCCTCCTGCCAGGACCGGGTTTCACCGGCCACCGTGATACTGCATCCGTCCGGAATGTCGACAGCGAGATGAAGATTGATACTGAAGTTCCACAGGTCGCAATGCGGGGCGATGGCCGCCCCGGGCAGCAGGGTGGAGAAATGGCATTCCAGGAGGGGGCAGATCAGGTCCGTCTCGACGGCGAACTCTTTGAGAATCTTGTACGCCGTCGGTGCCGTTCCCGCGGACTCCCCGACCAGTCCCCCGTTCCGGTACAGGTAGAGGGCCTGCCAGTCCTGCTGGCGGGTCAGGTAGTGCTCGTAGTCCGAGAACGCCTCCCGGTGCCCCGCCCAGGCCGCGCCCAGCTCCTCCTTGATCGCCGGATGAGCGGCTTCGAACGCCTCGACGACCGGCGCCAGTTCGGGATGGCCGTGGGGGTCGTGCCAGGGCGTCGGGGACAGCCCCGGAAGGATCCACTTGGCGCCCTTCTGGAGCGGGTGGCGCCGCGCTCCTCCCCCGGGCTCCAGCATCTGTTCCACGCGTTGGACGGAGTCCGCGCCATGCGTGCTTCTGATCGCCGCGAAGGCGCTCTCTATCTCGGGTGTCATGCAGGCCCCTCCTGGCCACTACCGCTGTGGTCGGCTGACGAGCCGGTGTCGCAGTAGTAGTCGGGTGAAGAAGCCGGGGAGTTCCCGCGATGTTCCGTCAATTTGGCGCAGATGCAAGGGACTTGGGTCCGACGCCAGTCGCGAGGGGTGTACGGGGTGCACCGGGGCGGTCGGACGTCGTACCCACCCGCCGGTCGCACAGGGCGGTGAGCACCGGGTCCGCGGTCGCCATCAGGAGGGTCACCGGCAGTTCGGCGAGCAGGAGTACGAGAGCCTCGCGGTCGTCCGGTTCCAGTCCTTCGGCAGGCTCGTCGGCCAGCAGCACACCGGCTCCTGCCGTCACACAGCCGATCACCCGGGCCCAGTGCAGGCGCTGGATCTCGCCCGGCGTGAGGCCGTGCAGGGGACGGTTCGTCAGTTCCGCGACGCCCAGCAGGCCAGCGGCGAACGCCGCGGCTGCCGGGTGGGCGCTGCGGGCCAGTACGTCGGCCGCCCGCGCCTGCGAGCGGGCCCGGACGGGGCGCCGGGGAAGCCAGGCGCAGGCCCTGGCACGCCACGCCCGCTCAGCGGGAGTACGGCTGCCCCGGCCGCCCACCGTGATCTGCCCGCCGCCCACCGGGTTCAGCCCGGCCACCGCGCGCAGCAGCGCCGTGGCTGTCGCCTGGTCCCGGCCGCTCAGGGCGACACGTTCGCCGGCCGCGACGTCCAGGGTCAGCTCGTGGGCGCCTGCGCAGGTCACGGCCCTCAGTCCTACGTCCAGTGCGAGCGGATCGGCCGCACGTGGCCACAACCGCGGTACTGGAGGACGGTATCGCTCGCTGTTGACTGTCACGTCCCAGTAGTCGCCCGCCCAGGCCGTCGAGTTCCCGGCGGCGCGGCCCGCGTCTCGGGACCGCGCCGCCGGGGGAAGTGCCCTGGGGTCAGGCCGCGAGGGCGCTCGGTGTCTCGGCTTCCTGCAGCAGCAGTTCCAGGGTGGCGCGGGCTCGGCTGACCCGGGAGCGGACCGTGCCGACGGGGCAGCCGACGAACCCGGCCGTCTCCTCGTACGACAGACCGACCACCTGGGTCAGCACGAACGCCTCCCGGCGTTCGTCGGGCAGGCTCTCCAGCAGGTCGAGCAGGGCCACCCCCTCGTCGAATCCCGGCAGGCCGCACGGCTGGGAGCGTTCCACCGCCGTCTGCCAGTCGGCGGCGTCCGCGATCCGGGGGCGGACCGCGGCCCGGCGCAGGCTGTCGGCGACCGCGCGCCGGGCGATCGACAGCAGCCAGGTCCGGGCCGAGGCGCGGCCCTCGTAGCGGTGCAGGCTGCCGAACGCCCGCGCGAAGGTGTCCTGGGTCAGGTCGTGGGCGGTCTGGGGATCGCCGCTGAGGTGGGCCACGTAGCGCACCACGTCACCGTGCAGGGCACGGACGAAGTGGTCAGCGGCGTCGGGGTCGCCGCCGCGGGCGGCCAGTGCCCAGGCGGTCGCCGACGCGTCCGCGGAGACACGGTCCGCGCGAACAGCGGGCAGGACAGAGATCATCACGTGATGTCCTTCTCAGGTCTTCCGGGGCCGGGCCCGCACGGGGGCACGGCTCACCGGCACATGGGGTGCGTCCGTACGCGAGAGGTACGGCGATGCCCGGGGCCCGTGAGGGACTGCCTGTCGGCGGCGGCGCCTGAGCGCGCCGCCATGGAGGAGACCGTCGGCAGATCTGCGCGCGAGTGCGCCGCAGTGCTGGGCCCCGGGTGGATCCGGCTGTCTCAGATGACAGCGGCACCCGCGGGCGGCCCGCGGAAGGTGAGAGAACAGCACAACAGCAGCTGCACCGGAGCCGGGCAGTCGACGTCACGGCGCCTGTGCACGGACGGGCGGCCCAGCGGTGCGGGCATGGCCGCCAGCAGCAGACGCAGCGGGGCCGCCAGCCAGGCCGCCGCGGCCCTGAGGACGCGGAACACGGCCCGTTCGCCATGGGCCAGCCACAGCCCGCACAGCACCGCGGCCAGCAGGTGCGCGGTGAACATGCCGACCGAAGCCGCACCGCTCATGCCGTGCATGCCGTGCAGGTGTCCGACGCCAGCCATGCCGTGCACCGAGTGCGCGGCCGACCCCATGTCCATGCCGGGCATGGAGCCCATGTCCATCGACCCCATGGAGCCCATGGAGCCCATGTCCATGGTGCTCATGCCCGTCGAGCCACCGGCGCCGGGCATGACGGCAGGCTCCGGCGCCGACGCGAGCTTCTGCGCCTGGGTGAACGTCTCGTGGAGCACCGCCTGCGCGGCGGTCACGACCACGACGATCGGCGTGCGTCCGCGTTCCCGGCCGGCCAGCAGCCATCCGGCCGCGCCGGTCGCCATCGCTCCGGCGGCCATGGCCCACCAGGGAACGGGGGTCCCCGACATGGTCACGTGCCCGAGGGCAGCGAGCAGCACGCAGGCGGCGGCGAACACGCCGGCCCGCAGCACGCGGCACCACCCTCGGACAGTCATAGCCCGCTCATCCTCGCACCCGGCGTCTGATCGTCGTCAGAGGGTACGTACGAACTCCCGTCCCTCGACTCACCGCCGGCCGGGTGACACACCTCACATCAGATGCGGCGGAACTCGGGGACGGCGGGGGACGACTACGTGAGCGATGCCGAATCCGGCGGCACCACGACGGCCAGGACCTTCACCTGGCCGCTGCGCCGGAACTCCAGGGTGAACGGCACGAGATCACCTGAGCGCCACTGCTCCGAGGGCACGGGCACGGTCAGGTCCACCCCCCTCGGCGACATGGCGAGGCTGTCGCCCGCCGCGACGGAGACGGAGTCGATCGTGGACCGGTAGGCCGCGTTGCCCTGCCGCATGCGGTGCCGCGAGAGCGTTATCTCACCGGGGACGCCACGTGCCGTGATCCGGAGAAGGGTGTCGGCCGAGCCGCCCTCGTTGGCGATGCGGAAGAACGCCGCCGTCTCCGGAACCCCGTCGGACGGCAGCAGCACCTTCCCGTCCGTGACCCGGACGACCGCCGGGCTGCCGGCCCGGCCCGTGCCGACCCACGCGGTCAGGCCGGCCAGCGCCACACTGCACGCCGCGACGGGCACGAGAGCGGCGAGTGCCCCGTCCCGCAGCCGCCGCCGGTCCAGGCGCTTCAGCATGGACAGCGGGCCGGTGATCGGCTTCATCGGGCACCGGCCTTCGCGCCCCGCGTCCCGGGACGGCTCCGGCCGCCGGCGGCAGAGGGCTGCCAGCCGCGTAGCCGCAGGCTGTTGGCGACCACCAGCACCGAACTCACCGACATCGCCGCGGCGGCGAACATCGGATCGAGCAGGCCGACCATGGCCAGGGGCACGGTGACGACGTTGTAGCCGAACGCCCACACCAGGTTGGCCCGGATCGTGCCCAGCGTGCGCCGGGCCAGCAGGACCGCGTCGACGAGCGCCTCGATGTCCCCGCGGGCCAGCGTCAGGTCGGCGGCGCCGATGGCCACGTCGGTGCCGCTGCCCATGGCGATGCCCAGGTCGGCTTCGGCGAGTGCGGCGGCGTCGTTCACACCGTCGCCGACCACCGCGACCCGGGCGCCCTCCTCCTTCAACTGCCGTACGAGAGCGGCCTTGTCCTCAGGGGTGCAGCGGGCGCGCACCTCGTCGATGTTCAGGGCGGCGGCGACCGCTTCGGCGGGCGCCGTGCGGTCGCCGGTGGCAAGCACCGGGCGGATACCGAGCCGGCGCAGCCGCTCCACGGCCCGGTAGCTGCCGGGGCGCACCAGGTCACCGACCGCGATCAGCGCTTTGGCCCGGCCGTCGACCGTCACCAGGACCGGAGTGTGCGCGGCCTCCTCCGCCTCTGCCAGCGCCTTGGCCAGCGCGCGCGGCAGCTTGCCGTCCGGCGCAACCACCTCCACCAGGACGCCGTCCACCCGGCCGCTCACGCCGTGTCCCGGCACCGCGGCGAAATCCGTCACGTCCGGCAGCGGTCCGGGCACCTCCGCGCGGTCCGCGTACGCGGTGACCGCCCGCCCGATCGGATGCTCGGAGCCGCGCTCCACCGCCCCGGCCAGCCGCATCACCGCGTCCTGCCCAAGTGAGCCAGGCAGCACGGTGACCTTGGCCACCGTCATGTGACCGGTGGTCAGCGTGCCGGTCTTGTCCAGCACGACCGTGTCCACATGCTGAAGCGCCTCCAGCGTCTGCGGCCCGCTCACCAGCACGCCCAGCTGGGCCCCCCGCCCGGTGGCCGCCATCAGGGCGGTCGGCGTCGCCAGCCCCAGCGCGCACGGGCAGGCCACGACGAGCACGGCCACACAGGCGGTGAGCGCCGCCTGCGGATCGGCACCGGCGCCCAGCCAGAACCCGAGCACGGTCACCGCGATCGCCAGCACCACGGGGACGAACACGCCCGCGACCGCGTCGGCCAGCCGCTGCGCCCGCGCCTTGCCCGCCTGCGCCTCCGTCACCAGCCGCGTGATGCGAGCCAACTGCGTGTCCGCGCCAACCGCCGTGGCCTCGACCAGCAGCAGCCCGCCCGCGTTGACGGCCCCACCGACCAGGGCCGAACCGGGAGACACCTCCACGGGCTGACTCTCACCGGTGACCAGCGAAAGGTCAACGGCCGAACTGCCCTCCGTGACGCGCCCGTCGGTGGCGACCCGCTCACCGGGACGCACCACGAAGACGTGCCCCACCCGCAACTGCTCGATGGGGAGCAACCGCTCACCATGCTCGTCGCGGACGGACACCTTCTTGGCGGCCAGTTCTGCCAGCGACCGCAGCGCCGCCCCGGTCCCCCGCCGCGCCCGCGCCTCCAGGAACCGCCCGGTCAGCACGAACAGCGGCACACTGACAGCGGCTTCGAGATACAGGTGCGCCATGCCCTCCGAGGCGGACGGCACCAGACTGAACGACATCCGCATCCCGGGCTCGCCCGCGCCCCCGAGGAACAGCGCGTACACCGACCAGGAGAACGACGCCGCGACGCCGAGCGAGACGAGGGTGTCCATGGTGGCCGTGGAGTGCCGCAGTCCCCGCAGCGCCCTGATGTGAAAGGGCCAGGCGCTCCACACAGCCACCGGGGCGGCCAGCATGAAACACAGCCACTGCCAGTTGCGGAACTGCCACGCCGGCACCATCGACAGCACCAGGACCGGTACCGCCAGCAGAGCGGTGACCACGAGCCGTTCCCGCTCGCGGCGGGCCTCGTCGCTCGCGGCCTTGTCCGCTTCCTCGGTCGGCTCCTCGTCCTCACGCACGGGCAGGGCAGCCTGGTATCCGGCCTGCTCGACCGCGGTGACGAGATCCTCGGGCGCGACGGCGGCCGGGTGGCTGACCCGCGCGAGCCCCGTGGCCAGGTTGACCGTGGCCGTGACGCCCTCCAGCTTGGCGAGCTTCTTCTCCACCCTCCGGACGCAGGCCGCGCAGGTCATCCCGCCCACGGTGACGTCCGTGACCACGAGGCTCGCCATCGGTTCGGCCGCCATCACTCACCGCTCCCATGGCCCATCCCCGGCATGTCGTCCATACCGCCGCCACTCCCGCCGCCCCCGTCACTCCCGCCGTTCCCATCACTGCTCCCGGTTCTCCCGGTTCCGTGCATGCCTGGCGCCACCGGTCCCGCCGCCGACCCGACGGCGTAGGACACCGAGAACACCAGCGCCAGCAGAAGCAGGAACCCGCACAGCGCGGGAGCCGGCAGCAGTCTGCGGGCGGCCCCGCCGACGGAGGGGGGTGACAGGGGAATATCGGCCATGCCCGACCTTCCTGGTCGCATCGAACCGTCCTGCGAGAGACGGCGGTTGTAGCCGTAGCACTCCAGTAGTCGAGTCGACAGAGCGTCGAGTTCCGGCAGTTAATCGTGATGTACGTCACATGTAAAACGGGCGAGGGTCTGGTTCCCGGAGCGGTCCTGCGCGTGCGCCGCATATGAGTCGACCGCTCGACGAGCTGTGCCCTGCCGACCGCTCGCCATCGGCAGGGCACCCCGCCTCACTCGGCCCGGGAACCGCCGGAGCGGCCACGCACGATGGCGAAGGCCGCCGCGGCCAGGCCCAGTACGCCCACGACCAGCCCGGCGACCCCGAGACCGCGGGCGGTGGAGTCGCTGCCGCCGGAGGCGGCGGACACGGATGCCTTCGAGGGGGACGCGGAGGCGGTCGGCACGCCGGCTTCGTCCGATGCGTTCTTCGCGGTGAGCTTGAGGACCGGGGCCGGGTTCTCCGGCTCCTCGTCGCCCTGCGCCGCCTCCTCGATCCAGCGGACGGTCTTGCCGTCGGAGTAGGTCTGGAGCGTCTTGAAGGTCAGCTGGCCGGTGTCCTCGGGCAGCTGACCGAAGGCGACGTCGAAGTCCTCGTAGTGCCCGGGGTCGATCTTGCCGCCGGTCCAGGTGATCTCGGAGACGGCGTCGGTGATGGTGCCGTCGTCGGTCTTGACCGGCGTCTTGAGTTTCGTGTTCGTGACCTTGGCGCTCCAGCCGTCGCGCGGGGAGACGAGGACGCCGAGGACGGGGTGGTCTGTGGGCAGGAAGACCTGGACCTTGTTGGTGGAGGCGGTGTCCTCCTCGTTGGGGACACGGAAGGTCAGGACACCGTCGGTGGCCCCCTTGGCATAGCTGTCGGGGTGGACGGTGACGTGCGCGGAGGCGACGCCCGCGGCGGCGAGGACTCCGGCCGCGGCGAGAGCGGTGACAGCGCCGACGCGGCGCAGAGTGATGCGTACTCGGGACATGGGTGGGTCGATCTCCGTACTGGAAGGGCGTGTCGGGGTCAGATCGGGTACGCGCTCCGCGGCGGCGGCCCGCGCCGCTGCACCGCGTGCCGCAGCAGGAGACGTCCAAGCAGGCGCGGCCCGTCGGCCCACCGACACGGTCCTACGACATCCCGCGCGTCCGGCACCAGCCGTACCCCGCCGCTCACCAGCCACCAGGCCACCAGGCCCGGCACCAGCGCGACGGCACGGCGCAGCAGCGACCACAGCGCGACCTCCCCGCGCCGCAGCCACCAGGTCAGTACCAGGGCCGCCGCGACATGAACGGCGGTGGCGTGCGGGGTCACGGCGTGCACGTGGGACAGGCGCATGCCCTGCATGACCATCGTGGCGTGCGGCCGTGCGGCGCCGAACGCAAGGTGCAGTGCGCCCTGGGCCGTGACCGTGCCGGCGCCGATGGCCGCCAGCGACCGCTCCCGGCCGCCCAGCAGGTACCCGGCCCCGAAGACCGGCAGGAACCCGGCGGCCTGCACCCACACGGGCGGTGCCGTACCGGTCGCCAGCGCGTGCCCTCCGGCGGCGAGCAGCACGCACAGCGCGGCGAACACCGCCGCGCGCAGGCTCCGTACCGCCGGGGACGCACTCATGCCCCGATGCTGCCATGCGGCCCACTGATCTCCTCCCCCACCCGGGCAGGAACACCACCACCACGTCCGCTCCGGCACGGCTCGCCTTCGTTTGAGCAATCGGATCTGGATCCCGTCCTGTTCCCGGCTCTGGCACGGAGGCCGGAACAATGAGGACGGCGTCGCTCTTCACCGCCCCGGCCGCACAGCCCGGCAGTGGATCATGCCCCGGGTGTCAGCCGCCCTCGGCGAGACGGGCGGCCCATCTCTGCTCCACCTTGGCCAGCCGCCAGTACACCAGCGCCGCCGCCCACACGAGCACGAACAGGCCGACGATGATGTAGCCAACGTTGCCCAGGTCCAGGCTGGCGATCCAGCCGGTCACCGCGTCGCGCAGACCGAGCTTCTCGTGCAGCACCCCGACCAGTTCGATGGTGCCGATCAGAAAGGCGACCGCGATCGACAGGCCGGTGATGGCGAGGTTGTAGAACACCTTGCGCACCGGGTTGGAGAACGCCCACTGGTAGGCGAAGTTCATGAACGTCCCGTCGAGGGTGTCGAACAGGCTCATCCCTGCGGCGAACAGCAGCGGCAGGCACAGGATCGCGTACCACGGCAACCCGGCCGCCGCGCCGCTGCCCGCCATCACCATCAGGGTGACCTCGGTGGCGGTGTCGAAACCGAGACCGAACAGGAAGCCCAGCGGGAACATCTGCCCCGGCCGGGTGATCGACCTGGTGAAGCGGCCCAGGACGCGGTTCATGAATCCCCGCGAGTCCAGGTGCTGTTCGAGAGCGGCCTCGTCGTACGTGCCGGAGCGCATCGCCCGGAAGACCCGCAGGATGCCGGCGAGCGCCACGAGGTTGAGCGCCGCGATGAGGTAGAGGAAGGTCCCGGAGACGGTCGTGCCGACGACACCGAGTGTCTGGTGGGTGCGGGAGTCGTCGTTCAGCAGCGTGCCGGCGAGCTGCGCGCCTCCCGCGACCAGGGCGGCCATCGCGACCACCACGCTGGAGTGGCCGAGCGCGAACCAGAAGCCGACCGATACCGGCCGCTTGCCGTCGGCCATCAGTTTGCGGGTGGTGTTGTCGATCGCGGCGATGTGATCGGCGTCGAACGCGTGCCGCATACCGAGCGTGTACGCGGTCACCCCGAGGCCGATCCCGAACGCCTTCGAACCGACCTCGTAGTGCCCCGGCACGACGAGCAGGAACAGGATGCCGAACGCCAGCACGTGCAGCGCGGCGATCACCGCCAGAAGACCGGCGGTACGGACGGTGTCCTCGCGCCGCCAACGAAAGACAGAAGGCACGTCAGGCCCCGTGGACAGGGTCATACGGTCACGCTCCAGCACCTCGTGGATCTGTTCGTGAAGTGCCGTGGCCGGTCTCCTGGCTTACGGGTGCGCGCGTCTTCCGTCCCGGCCTTCCCATCCGCCAAGGGGCGGACAGTGACCGTGCACAAATGGGACGGAGACTCCCCGATCACAGTGGCGAGGGCCGCTCCGGTCTGAACCCCCCGAACCACGAAGGGCTGTCACCGGTCTTCCCGAACACCACGGCCCGCCCACCGTACGGGCGACCGCTCACACCTGCATACCTGCACAGCTGCGCAGCTGCGCAGGTATGCAAGATCACACTGCCACCTGCGAGGATGCGTCCATGCATCTCGTCCCCGCCGAACGCGCAGACCGCATCGCCATCGACGGCCACCGGGTCTGCGACGCCGTCGCCGCCATCGGCGAGCCCGACCATGTCCGGGCCTGGGCGGAACGGTTCTCCCTGCTCTCCGATCCCGGGCGCCTCGCCCTCCTGATGGCCCTGCGCCAGACGGGTCCGCTCGCTGTCTCGGACCTCGCCATCGCGACCGGAATGAACGACCCCGCCGTGTCCCAGGCCCTGCGACTCCTGCGCGCCGCCGACGTCGTGGCGGGCGAGAAGGACGGGCGGGTGGTCCGCTACCGGATCATCGACCCGATCACCACTGACCTGCTCAAGCACTGCATCAGCGGGAGCGGCTGAGCGGCGACGGCCTTCTGGCCAACGCACCGCCGTCAGCGGCCTCTCAGGCCCATTCTCTGCGCACCGGCCCCGATCGACCTGTTCCATCCGGCCTGCCCCATCGCCAGTGGACAGGGAGGAGAACGGCCCCTCGCGACACTCCCCATGCCCATGTCCCTGGGCCGTGTCGAATGCCACGCCGACTCATGGGGGCTCGACCTCCAACACAAACCGACCCGTAAGCGGCGTCCGCTGGAGCCGACATCACCCGCTCCAGGGACCGCCCAGCCACCGGGGCTCAGCCTGAGACTCCGTACGGCCGAAGGGCTCCCGCAAGTCACGTCCTCACGGGAGCCCTTCTTCCTACCGCCTGCAAGTGAAGGTTGAGAAGACGATCACGAGCAGGACGACTGTGCCGACGCGGCTACTGCGTCACGGGCGGAGCAGCAGGCTGTCGCCGCGCTCCTTGGCGGCGGCGTAACGCCGGGCCACGTCCTGCCAGTTCACGACGGCCCACATGGCGTCGATGAAGTCGACCTTCTGGTTCTTGTACTGGAGGTAGAAGGCGTGCTCCCAGGCGTCGAAGACCAGGACCGGGGTGGAGCCCTGGCCGACGTTCCCCTGATGGTCGTAGACCTGCTCGACGATCAGTCGGCCGCTGACGGGCTCGTAGGCAAGGACGCCCCAGCCGGAACCCTGGGTGGTGGCGGCGGCCTTGGTGAGCTGGGCCTTGAAGCCGGCGAAGGATCCGAAGGACTCGGAGATTGCGTCGGCGAGGTCGCCCACGCCGTCCTGGGCCAGGGGCTCGCCACCGCCGTCCTTCGGGCCGGTCATGTTGTGCCAGTAGATCGAGTGCAGGATGTGCCCGGAGAGGTGGAAGGCCAGGTTCTTCTCCAGGCCGTTGATCGAGCCCCACGACTCCTTGTCCCGCGCCTCCGCGAGCTGCTCCAGCGTGTCGTTCGCGCCCTTGACATACGCCGCGTGGTGCTTGTCGTGGTGCAGCTCGATGATCTCCGGGTTGATCACCGGGGCGAGCGCCGAGTAGTCGTACGGGAGCTCCGGGAGCGTGTAAACCGCCATGTCCAACGTCCTCCGACATAATTGCCACTCATGTGCAACTGCACGCTAGCAGCAAGAGAAGCGCGCTGCCGATCAGGCGTTGGTCCTAGGACTATGTGCCGTGTCGTGGTGGGCGCGGAATGCGGCACTTCGAGAGGGGCGGGGAGGTGAGCGGGTCCACGCGTGGCGGCATGGTGGCGCCGCCCGAGCCTCGTGCTCTGTTGCAGCGGCACGGGCTGCGCTGCACCCCGGGGCGCCTGCAGATCGTCGCGTTGTTCACTGCTTCGGCGCGTCATCTCTCCGTCGCCGAGGCATGGGAGGAGCTGAGCCGGAGTGGGCCGCCCGTGCACCCCACCACGGTCTACCGCACTCTGGAGACCCTCACGGCGGTCGGGCTGACGTACGTCGTGCACGGGCCTGGTGCCACGCGCTACTGCGTTCCCGGAGAGCCGCACCATCACGTCGTCTGCCAGGACTGCGGCGATGTGGAGGGGCTCGCACACGACCGTCTGAAGGACGCGGTGGGCCGGATCGAGGAGCTGACCGGGCTACGGCCGGACGCGTCGGGATCGCTGCTGGTGTACGGCCGTTGTGCCCGGTGCGGCGACTGAGCCGTGACAGAAACTTCGAGCGGACCCTCGACGGAGACCGATGTCTCGCGGTCGAGGGCCCGCTGCGGGACCGGCTCTCACACGCTGAGCGCCGCCCGGACGGTCTGCTCGGCGGCTGTGCCGCCCTCGCCGGAGGACGTCACCCGTCCGGCCTCCAGCACGTAGTACCGCTGGGCGGCACGCATCGCGAAGCCGACGTGCTGTTCGACGAGGAGGACGGAGAGTCCGCCGCGCCGGGTGAGGGCGAGGATCGTCTCCTCGATCTCGGCGACGACCGACGGCTGGATGCCTTCCGTCGGCTCGTCGAGCAGCAGGAGCCGGGGGCGGGTGATCAGGGCGCGGGCGAGGGCGAGTTGCTGGCGCTGGCCGCCGGAGAGCAGGCCGGCACGGCGGCCGGACAGCTCGCGCAGGACCGGGAAGAGGTCCAGCGCCTCGGCGACGGCTTCTTTTCCGTCGGATCGTCCGTCGGCGACGAGTTGGAGGTTCTCGGCGGTGGTGAGGTGGGGGAAGGACTGCTGGCCCTGGGGGACGTAGGCCATCCCGCGGGCGACCCGCTGGTGCGGGGCGAGGTGGGTGATGTCCTCGCCGTCGAGCCGGACGGTGCCGCTCTTGGCCTTGATCAGGCCCATGGCGGTGCGCAGCAGTGTGCTCTTGCCGGCGCCGTTGTGGCCGAGGACGGTGGCGACGCCGTCCTTCGGGACCGAGACGGTGACGCCGTGCAGGACCGTGGTGCGGTCGTATCCGGCCTGGACGGAACTGATCTCCAGCATCTCTGACTCACGCCTCCTCGGCGACGGCCACCGGAGTGGCAGGGGCGGGCTGGGGTTCGGGTTCTGCGGCGCGGCCGAGGTAGACCTCCTGCACCTTGGCGTCGGCCTGGACCTCTGCGACCGTGCCCTCGCTGAGGACCTTTCCGGCGTGCAGGACGCTGACGCTGCGGGCGAAGGAGCGCATGAAGTCCATGTCGTGCTCGATGACGACGACGGTGCGGTCCGCGCTGATCCGCTGGAGCAGTGCGCCGGTGGCCTCGCGTTCGTCGTGGCTCATGCCGGCGACGGGCTCGTCGAGCAGCAGCAGCCTGACGTCCTGGACGAGCAGCATGCCGATCTCCAGCCACTGCTTCTGTCCGTGGGCGAGGACTCCGGCGGGGCGGTCGCGCAGGTCGGTGAGTCCGGTGGTCTCCAGGGCCTTCGCGACCGGCTCGGGGATGTCCTTGCGGCGGCGGAGCATCGTCCACACGCCCCGTCCGGCGCCTGCCGCGATGTCGAGGTTCTGCAGGACGGTCAGTTCCTCGAAGACGGTGGCCGTCTGGAACGTACGCCCGATCCCCATGCGGGCGATCTTCTGCACCGGCTTGCCGAGCAGGTCCTGGTCGCCGAAGCGGACCGAGCCCGTCGCTTTCACCAGTCCGGTGACGGCGTCGACCAGGGTGGTCTTGCCGGCGCCGTTGGGGCCGATGAGGAAGCGCAGGTCGCCGGGGTGGATGTCGAGGTCGACGCCGTCGACGGCGGTGAAGCCGTCGAAAGTGACCCGCAGGTCGCGGACGGTCAGTCCCTCGCCGCCCGTGCCATTCTCGGCGCTCATGCCGTCTCTCCCGTCGTACGAGTAGCGGTGGCACTACGGCGCTTGCGCAGGACGACGCCCAGGCTGGCCAGGCCGCCGGGCAGGAAGCCGACGGCGACCACGAACAGCAGGCCCTGGAGGTACGTCCACGCGGCGGGGAAGGCGTCCGAGAGGGTGCTCTGCGCCCAGGCCACCGCGATCGCGCCGAGCACCGCGCCCACGAGTGAGGCCCGGCCTCCGACGGCCGCGCCGATGACAAAGCCGATGGAGGGCACGATCCCGATCAGTGCCGGGGAGATGATCCCGACGGCGGGGACGAACAGGGCCCCGGCCAGCCCGGCCGCGCCGGCTGCGAGGACGTAGGCGACGAGCTTGACGTTGGCCGGGTCGTAGCCGAGGAAGCGCACCCGTTCCTCGGAGTCCCGTACGGCGACGAGGAGTTCGCCGTAGCGGCTGACGAACAGCTGGCGGACGCCGATCATCAGGAGCAGCAGGACGGCGGCGATGATGAAGTACACCATCCGCTGGTTGACCGGGTCGTCCAGCGAGTAGCCGAAGAAGCCCTGGATGTCGGTGAGGCCGTTGGTGCCGCCGGTGGTGGCCTGCTGGCCGATCAGCCAGATGGACAATGCGGCCGCCAGCGCCTGGCTCAGGATCGCGAAGTACGCGCCCTTCACCCGGCGGCGGAAGACGAAGAACCCGAGGACGGCCGCGACCGCCATCGGCAGCAGCACGGTCATGGCAAGCGCGAACGCCGGGTTCGCGAACGGCTTCCACCACCAGGGCAGGGCGTCGCCGGTGCCGTAGAGCTGCATGAAGTCGGGCAGGGTCTCGCCGGTCGCGGCGGCGTCGGCGAGTTTGAGGTGCATGGCCATGGCGTAGCCGCCGAGGCCGAAGAAGACGCCCTGGCCGAGGACCATGAGCCCGCCGCGGCCCCAGGCGAGGCTGACGCCGACCGCGACGATCGCGTAACACAGGTACTTGGCGAGGAGGTTGAGGCGGAAGTCGGACAGCGCGAGCGGTGCGACGCCGAGCAGGAGCACGGCGCCGAGGAGGAACCCGGCGGGGACGCGGAACCGCTCCAGCAGGGACGGGGACTGTGGCGTCACCACGGCGGAGGTGGGGGTGGTGGTTGTCGTCATGCCAGGCTCCGGGTGCGCAGGGTGTACAGGCCCTGGGGTCGCCACTGCAGGAAGGCGACGATCGCCACGAGCACGATGACCTTGGCGACGCTGACCGTCGTCGAGTACTCCATCACCGACTGAAGGACGCCGAGCGCGAAGGCGGTGATGACGCTGCCCTTGAGCTGGCCGATGCCGCCCACCACGACGACGAGGAAGGCGTCGACGATGTAGTTGGTGCCCATCGTGGGGCCGATCGGGCCGACCAGGGTGAGGGCGACGCCGGCGACGCCCGCGAGGCCGGAGCCGATGAAGAAGGTGATGCGGTCGACCTGGCCGGTGGCGATGCCGGAGACCTCAGCCAGGTCGCGGTTCTGCACGACGGCCCGGATCCGGCGGCCCAGTGGGGTGAGTTTCAGGACGAGGGTGAGAGCGAGGACGCTCAGCAGGGCGAGGCCGAGGATGAACAGCCGGTTGTTGGCGAAGGTGATCCCGCCGCCCAGGGAGATGTTGCCGGTGAGGAGGTCGGGCGCGGTGGTCTGCACGTTGGGGGCGCCGAAGATGTCGCGGGCGAGTTGCTGGAGCATCAGCGAGACGCCCCAGGTCACGAGCAGCGTGTCCAGGGGGCGGGTGTAGAGGCGGCGGATGAGCAGCCATTCCAGCAGGGCGCCCATGGCTCCGGCGACGAGGAAGGCGACAGGGAGGGCGACGAGCAGGGAGACGCCCGCGCTGCTGATGGACTTCTGCAGGACGTACGTGGTGTAGGCGCCGGCCATGATGAACTCGCCGTGCGCCATGTTGATGACGCCCATCTGGCCGAAGGTCAGGGTCAGGCCGAGGGCGATGAGCAGCAGGACGGCACCGATGCTGATGCCGGTGAAGGACTGGTTGAGGATGACCGTCATGAGGTCGGCTCCGGGTCGTGGACGGAGGTGCGGGTGTGCGCGTGTGCCATGGGCGTGACCCGGCCCCCGCGAGAGGGCCGGGTCCCATCCGGGAGTGACCTGGCTCAGGAGAGGCCGGAGGCCCAGGAGTAGCCCTTGAGGTACGGGTCGGGCTTGATCGGCTTGCCGGAGTTCCAGACCTCGGTGATCAGGCCGTCGGAGCCGACCTTGCCGATCCGGGCGGTCTTGTAGACGTGCTGGGTGGCTCCGTCGACGGTGACCTTGCCTTCGGGGGCGTCGAGTTCGATGCCGTCGGAGGCGGCCTTGACCTTCGCCACGTCGAAGGAGCCGGCCTTCTCGACCATCTCCTTCCACAGGTAGACGGAGATGTAGGCGGCCTCCATCGGGTCGGAGGTCGGCTTGTCCTTGCCGTACGCCGCCTGGTAGGCCGCCACGAACTTCGTGTTGGCCGCGCCCGGGGTGGTCTCGTAGTAGTTCCAGGCGGTGAGCTGGCCGTCCAGGTACTGGGTGCCGATGCTCTTGACTTCCTCCTCGGCGATGGAGACGGAGAGGACAGGCAGGCTCTTCGCGGTCAGGCCCGCGGACTTGTACTCCTTGAAGAAGGCCACGTTGGAGTCGCCGTTGAGGGTGTTGAACACCGCGTCGGCGCCGGCGTCCTTGACCTTGTTGACGATGGTGCCGAACTCCGTGGATCCCAGGGGCGCGTAGTCCTCGCCCACGACCTCCATGCCGTTGGCCTTCGCGTACGCCTTGATGATCTTGTTGGCGGTCCGCGGGAAGACATAGTCGCTGCCGACCAGATAGAGCTTGGTCAGGCCCTGCTTCTTGAGGTAGTCGAGAGCCGGGACGATCTGCTGGTTGGTGGTCGCGCCGATGTAGAAAATGTACGGCGACTGCTCCAGGCCCTCGTACTGCACGGGGTAGAACAGCAGCGACTTGTACCGCTCGAAGACGGGCTTGACGGCCTTGCGGCTGGCCGAGGTCCAGCACCCGAAGGTGGCGACGACCTTGTCGTCGGTGATGAGCGCCTCGGCCTTCTCGGCGAAGGTGGGCCAGTCGGAGGCGCCGTCCTGGCTGATGGGCTTGAGCTTCTTGCCCAGGACACCGCCCGCCGCGTTGATCTCCTTCACCGCGAGCAACAGCGCGTTGTGGACGGTGACTTCACTGATCGCCATCGTGCCCGAGAGCGAGTTCAGCAGACCGACCTTGACTGTGTCGCCGGATGTGTCGGCCTTGGCGCCGGAGCCGGTGGACGTGCTGTCGCCCGTCTTGGCGCCGCACGCGCTGAGGGCGGCGGACGCGCCGACGGCCGATATGCCGGCCAGAAGACCGCGTCTGCTGATGCTGAGCCCGGACATGCACAACCTCCTTGCCCCGAAGGGCGATGTGAAGAGAGCGGAAAGACTCTGGGAGGGAATGAGGAGAGGGCGCTTCAGAAGCGGCGGCGTCGACGCACGGGTTCCCCAGCCGTTCCGGGGTGGCGTCCGGGCTGGTCGCTGAAGTGCGAACACAGCCTGCGGGGACACTGTTTCAACCGCGTTTCGGAGCAATTGAAGAACAGTTTCCAGCGGAAGTAACACGGCCGTTAAAATAGAAGAAGCCGCTGCTGAATGCGCCCGTTCAAGGGCATCACAGCAACGGCGATCAAAGCTTCCTGCGGAAAGGATCAGTTTTTCCGATTCCTCTTGTCAAGGGCCCGGTGATCGGCGATAGGCTCAGGCACCGGTCGGCGAGCACGAGTTGGAGGAGCGCAATGGCGAGACGGCCCCAGGAACTGCTCTACCTGCTCACGCGGGCTGAACGTCTCGCGGTGCGCCGAGTGCAGTCCGTCCTCGACGAGCTCGACTGCTCCGTGGAGGCGTGGCGGGTTCTCGACCTGCTCTCCGACGGGCAGGGCCACAACATGACGGCCCTCGCCGACCACGCCTTCCTGCCCGCGCCGAGCCTGACCAAGCTGATGGACCAACTCGTCGACCAGAACCTGGTCTACCGCCGTGTCGACCCGGCCGACCGGCGCCGCGTCCTGGCCCACCTCACCCCACGGGGCAAGCAGCGTTGGCAGCTGCTGGCGCGTGAAGTGCGGGCCGACTGGCAGGACTTGGAGGATCTGCCTGCAGGCGAGGAGCTGGACGTCCTGCTCACAGAGCTGGCGGAGGCCCTGGAAGGACGGCTCACGACCGGCTCGGCACGCGTCACAACAGGTCGTGTGGGGAAGGCAGTTGGGCGAGCACGTTGAAGTCGAGCCCGTCCGCCTCCGCCAGGTAGATGCGCTGGCGGACATGCCGGTCATGAAGGTGGAGCAGTCCGCGCGGGCCCTCGTAGGAGACCGTCTCGGCGGTGGCGGAGATAGCTGAGACGTCCAGGGTGCGGGCCCGCTCAATGAGCGAGGCGAGCAGCAGCACCCCCTCGTAGCACGACTCTCCGAGGCTGCCGGGGGCCGGCGCCTCCAGGCCGAAGCGGCCGGCGTACCGGCCGTGGAAGTCCAGGGTGTCCTGGTTGGCGAGCGAGGCGAAGAAGCCGGCCGTGCTGAACAGGTCGCCGGTCGTCTCCGGGCCGCTGGCCATCAGCATGTTCTCGTCCATCAGCGTGCTCAGCCTGAGACACCGCTGGTCGAGCCCCGAGGCGGCGAAGGCCCGGTTGAAGCGGACCGCGTCGCTGCCGACGAGCAGCATCAGCACACCGTCCGCGTCCGTGTGCTCGATGCGCCGCAGCACGTCGGCGAAGTCCTCGGTACCCAGCGGCAGGTATGCCTCGCCGCAGACCCGCACACCCCGCAGCGCTCGGGCGTAGCGGCGGGCGGCCCGGGCTGTGTGCCGGGGCCAGACGTAGTTGTTGCCGACGACGAACCACCGGCGTACCCGCCGTGCCTCGGCGAGCAGCCGCATGGCGGGCAGCAACTGCCAGTCGGGGGTCTCACTGGTCATGAAGACACCGTCCGTGCGCTCCCCGCCTTCGTACAGGGCGGTGTACACGTACGGCACCCGGTGGGCGATGCGTGGCGCCACGGCCTGCCGGACGGAGGAGATGTGCCAGCCGGTCACCCCGTGCACCGAGCCGGTCGCGACCAGGGCCTCGACCTCCTCGGCGACCTTCTGCGGGTCGGCCCCTCCGTCGACCTCCAGCAGCCGCAGCTCCTTGCCGAGCACTCCGCCCGCCTTGTTGATCTCCTCGGCGGCCAGCCGCGCACACGCCTCACACGCGGGACCGAAGATCCCGGCAGGCCCCTGCATCGGGTACACGAGCGCGACGTTCAGAGTCGAATCGTCGGCCGTGAACCACTCGGGGGTGTGGAGGTGGAGCGGCCGGCGCATGTGCACATGATTGCCCGACGGCGATCAGCACCCAAGCACCGGCCGGGATCGCAACCGATTCGTAGGCATGGGGTGACGAGCGCGCAGCCCGGCAGGGCGCGGGGCAGCATCCGAGGACGGACGTGTCAGGCAAGACGGGCCCCGCGCCCGAGTGACAGTGTCCCGCAGGGCCCGACCCTTCTGCAACACTTCCGCTATTGCAAATAGAATGCAATAAGGACCACGGCGTGCCTCACTCGCCGCCCTCCAGGTCACCCTCCGTCTCCAGGTACACCTGCCGCAGCGCGTCCAGCACCGCCGGGTCCGGCTTCTCCCACATCCCGCGCGACTCCGCCTCCAGGAGCCGCTCGGCGATGCCGTGCAGGGCCCAGGGGTTGGCCTGCTGGAGGAATTCGCGGTTGGCCGGGTCCAGGACGTAGGTCTGGGTGAGCTTGTCGTACATCCAGTCGGCGACCACGCCGGTCGTGGCGTCGTAGCCGAAGAGGTAGTCGACCGTCGCCGCGAGTTCGAAGGCGCCCTTGTAGCCGTGGCGGCGCATCGCCTCGATCCACTTGGGGTTGACGACCCGGGCTCGGAAGACTCGGGAGGTCTCCTCGACCAGGGTGCGGGTGCGGACCGTCTCGGGGCGGGTGGAGTCGCCGATGTACGCCTCGGGTGCGGTGCCGCGCAGGGCGCGGACGGTGGCGACCATGCCGCCGTGGTACTGGAAGTAGTCGTCGGAGTCGGCGATGTCGTGCTCGCGGGTGTCGGTGTTCTTCGCGGCGACCGCGATCCGCTTGTACGCCGTCTCCATCTCGTCCCGGGCCGGGCGGCCGTCGAGTTCGCGGCCGTAGGCGTAGCCGCCCCAGACGGTGTAGACCTCGGCGAGGTCGGCGTCGGTGCGCCAGTCGCGGGAGTCGATGAGCTGGAGCAGTCCGGCGCCGTACGTTCCCGGGCGGGAGCCGAAGATGCGCGTGGTGGCCCGGCGTTCGTCGCCGTGCTCCGCCAACTCGGCCTGGACATGGGCGCGTACGTGGTTCACCGAGGCCGGTTCGTCCAGGGACGCGGCCAGGCGTACGGCGTCGTCCAGCAACGCGATCGTATGCGGGAAGGCATCGCGGAAGAAGCCGGAGATGCGTAGGGTGACGTCGATGCGGGGGCGGCCCAACTCCTCGTAGGGGATGGGTTCCAGGCCGGTCACGCGGCGGGAGGCGTCGTCCCAGGCAGGGCGGACGCCGAGCAGGGCGAGCGCCTCGGCCACGTCGTCGCCGGCTGTGCGCATCGCGCTCGTGCCCCAGAGGGAGAGGCCGACGGAGGTGGGCCAGTCGCCGTTGTCGGCGCGGTAGCGGGCGAGGAGGGAGTCGGCGAGGGCCTGTCCGGTCTCCCAGGCGAGGCGGGAGGGGACGGCCTTGGGGTCGACGGAGTAGAAGTTGCGGCCGGTCGGCAGGACGTTCACCAGGCCGCGCAGCGGGGAGCCCGACGGGCCCGCCGGGACGAAGCCGCCGTTCAGCGCATGGACGACGTGGTGGAGTTCGGCGGTGGTGGCTGCCAGGCGCGGGACGACCTCGCGGGCGGCGAACTCCAAGATGGCGGTGACCTGTTCGCCGTGGCCGTCGGGTGCCGAGTCCGGGTCCCAGCCGAGGTCCTCCATCCGCTCGACCAGGGCACGGGCCTTGGCCTCCGCCTCGTCGGCCGTAGTGCGGGTCGCGGCGGACTCGTCGAGGCCGAGGGCCTCGCGCAGGCCGGGGAGAGCGGTGGTGCCGCCCCAGATCTGCCGGGCACGCAGGATGGCCAGGACGAGGTTGACGCGGTCGGTGCCGCGCGGCGGGTTGCCGAGGACGTGCAGGCCGTCGCGGATCTGGGCGTCCTTGACCTCGCACAGCCAGCCGTCGACGTGCAGGAGGAAGTCGTCGAAGCCGTCGTCGTCGGGGCGGTCGGCCAGGCCGAGGTCGTGGTCGAGCCTGGCGGCCTGGATGAGCGTCCAGATCTGGGCGCGGATGGCCGGGAGCTTGGCCGGGTCCATGGCCGCGATCTGGGCGTACTCGTCGAGGAGTTGCTCCAGGCGTGCGATGTCGCCGTAGGAGTCGGCGCGGGCCATGGGCGGGATGAGGTGGTCGACGAGGGTGGCGTGGACGCGGCGCTTGGCCTGGGTGCCCTCGCCGGGGTCGTTGACCAGGAAGGGGTAGATCAGGGGGAGGTCGCCGAGGGCGGCGTCCGGGCCGCAGGCGGCGGACAGGCCGGCGTTCTTGCCGGGCAGCCACTCCAGGTTGCCGTGCTTGCCGAGGTGGATCATCGCGTCCGCGCCGAAGCCGCCCTCGGACTGCGGGGCGGCGATCCAGCGGTAGGCGGCCAGGTAGTGGTGGGAGGGCGGGAGGTCCGGGTCGTGGTAGATGGCGATCGGGTTCTCGCCGAAGCCGCGTGGGGGCTGGATGAGGATGAGCAGGTTGCCGAAGCGCAGGGCCGCGAGGACGATGTCGCCCTCCTTGTTGCGGCTGTGGTCGACGAACATCTCGCCGGGTGCGGGACCCCAGTGCTCCTCGACGGCCGTCCGCAGCTCCTGCGGGAGCGTGGCGAACCAGCGCCGGTAGTCCGCCGCCGGGATCCGCACCGGATTGCGGGCCAGCTGCTCCTCGGTGAGCCAGTCCTGGTCGTGGCCGCCCGCCTCGATCAGCGCGCGGATCAGTTCGTCGCCGTCGCCGGAGGCCATCCCCGGGACGTCGTCGAAGGCGTAGCCCTCCTCCCGCAGCCTGCGCAGCAGGGCGACCGCGCTGGCGGGCGTGTCCAGGCCGACGGCGTTGCCGATCCGGGAGTGCTTGGTCGGGTACGCGGACAGGACCAGCGCCACGCGCTTGCCGGCGGCCGGGATGTGCCGAAGTCGCGCATGGCGTACGGCGATCCCGGCGACGCGGGCCGCGCGCTCGGGGTCGGCGACGTAGGCCGGGAGGCCGTCGGCGTCGATCTCCTTGAAGGAGAACGGCACGGTGATCAGGCGGCCGTCGAATTCGGGTACGGCGATCTGGCTGGCGGCGTCGAGGGGCGAGACGCCGTCGTCGCTCTCCGCCCAGGCCGTGCGGGAGCCGGTCAGGCACAGGGCCTGGAGGATCGGCACGTCGAGGGAGGTGAGGGCGCCCGCGTCCCAGGACTCGTCGTCTCCGCCGGCCGATGCCTCGGCGGGCTTGGTGCCGCCGGCGGCCAGGACGGTGGTGACGATGGCGTCGGCGGCGCGCAGTTCCTCGATCAGCTCGGGTTCGGGGGCGCGCAGGGAGGCCACGTACAGCGGGAGGGGACGGGCGCCCGCTTCCTCGATGACGTCGCACAGTGCGTGGACGAAGGCGGTGTTGCCGCTCATGTGGTGGGCCCGGTAGTAGAGCACCGCGACCGTCGCAGAGCCGGGGGTGTCGCGCTCCGGGCGCTCCAGCGGGCCCCAGGCCGGCGCGGGCGCCGGAGCTTCGAAGCCGTGCCCGGTCAGCAGGACCGTGTCGGACAGGAAGCGGGCGAGCTGCTCCAGGTTGGCCGGTCCGCCGTGGGCGAGGTAGGCGTGGGCCTCGGCGGCGATGCCGACCGGGACGGTCGAGGCGGCCATCAGCTGGGCGTCCGGGGCTTGTTCGCCGGTCAGGACGACGACCGGGCGGCCGTCGGCGAGCAGCAGGTCGAGACCGTCCTGCCAGGCGCGCAGACCGCCGAGGAGGCGTACGACGATCAGGTCGGCGCCGTCGAGGAGGGCGGGGAGGTCGTCGAGCGGGAGGCGGGCCGGGTTGGCGAAGCGGTAGGGCACCGGTCCGGTCGCCGTACGGGCGCTGAGCAGGTCGGTGTCGGACGTCGACAGCAGAAGGATCATGCGGCGTCGGCCTTCCTCGGGGTGTCCGCGCCCCGGGCGGTGTCGGACGGCGGGAGTTCCTGACTCACCCGCCCCGGGCGGGGTGGGCTCACAGTGGCGGGACCGCGCCGGATTCGCACCGGCTTCCTCCCCTGTCGCCGTCGTGGCGGTGGCGGACCAGGTGATCCACCGAGGAGCATAGTAAGGGTCACCAGGAGAGGGAGGGGCATACATTCGGCGTGATGGTGGGTATGCTCGCCGCCGTGTCCACGCCATCCCTGCCACCGTCGCCCCAGGCCACACCCGTCTCGCGGGACCGCGCTGACGCATGCCCGGGTGCGCTGCGCCTGCACACGGCGGACGACGGCGCACTCGCCCGGATCCGGATTCCCGGGGGTGTGCTGCGCGTTGATCAGGCCTGGGTGCTTGAGCTCGCGGCGCGGGAGTTGGGCGACGGGGAGTTGCACCTGACCTCGCGGGGCAACGTCCAGCTGCGCGGGCTGCCGACGGGCTGTGGTGCCGAGTTGGCGCAGCGGCTGGAGTCGGCCGGGCTGCTGCCGTCGTGGCGGCACGAGCGGGTGCGCAACGTCGTGGCGTCGCCGCTGTCCGGGCTGGACGGGCACGGTTGCGCCGATGTCCGGGCGTGGCTGCGGGAGTTGGACGGGCTCATCTGCGCGAGTGAGGCCGCGGCCGGGCTGTCCGGGCGGTTCCTCTTCGCGCTCGACGACGGGCGCGGGGATGTGGCGGCGCTGGGTGCGGACGTGACGTTGGAGGCCACGCCGGACGGGGGCGCGTGGCTGCGGATCGGGTCGTCGGATTGCGCCGCGCTCGTGGACGCCGAGAACGCGCCCCGGGCCGCCGTGCTGGCCGCCGAGGTCTTCCTGGAAGCGAGTGCCGGCCGGACCTGGAGAGTGGCTGAACTCCCGGGATCGGGTGAGGAGTTGGTGCGGGAGGCCGCACGGCGCCTGCGGACCCCGCAGGTCCGGGTCGCCTCTGCCGGGCCCCTGGCCGGGGAACCGCCGCCCGGTCTGGTCCCCTGTCCCGACGGCACGACGAGTCTCAGTGTGCTCGCCCCGTTGGGCCGTCTCACCGCTGCCCAGTGGGCCGAGGTGACAGCCGCCGCGTCCGGCGAACTGCGCATCACCCCGTGGCGCGGGGTGATCCTCCCCCTGGTCCCTGCCGAACGGCTCCCCGGACTCGACGCCGTCGGTCTGATCACCGGCCCGGCTTCCCCCTGGCTCGGCGTCGGCGCCTGCATCGGACGGCCCGGTTGCGCCACGTCGCGGGCGGATGTCCGTACGGAGGCGGCAGCGGCGCTCACAGCCGGCGGCGGGCTCCCGGCGTACTGGTCCGGCTGCGAGCGGCGCTGCGGCCGGCCGCGCGGCGACCACGTGGACGTCGTCGCCGCCCCGGACGGCGGCTACCGGATTTCCGTCGTACGCGCCGGCCGCGTCCTGACGACGTCCACGGCCGACAACCCTTCCCTTCTCGCCGCCACTGTGGCGGCGGCCCGCACGCATGACCAGTAGGAGCACGGTGTTCGAGTACGAGAAGGACGGCGCGGCGATCTACCGCCAGTCGTTCGCCACCATCCGCGCCGAGGCGGACCTCGGGGGCCTGCCCGCCGACGTCAGTCAGGTCGCGGTCCGGATGATCCACGCCTGCGGGATGGTCGACCTCGTGCGGGACATCGCGTACACGCCCGGCGTGGTGGCCCGCGCCCGGGAGGCGCTGCGCGCGGGCGCGCCCGTCTTCACCGACGTGCAGATGGTGGCCAGCGGCGTGACCCGCAAGCGGCTGCCCGCCGGCAACGACGTGCTGTGCACCCTCTCCGACCCGGCCGTTCCCGAGCTCGCGGACGAGCTGGGCACCACGCGCAGCGCCGCCGCGCTGGAGTTGTGGCGGAACCGGCTGGAGGGCGCGGTCGTCGCCGTCGGCAACGCGCCCACCGCCCTCTTCCGGCTCCTGGAGATGATCGAGGAGGGAGCGCCCCGGCCCGCCGCAGTCATCGGCGTCCCGGTCGGGTTCGTCGGTGCAGCCGAGTCCAAGGACGCCCTGACCGAGCACCCGTCCGGCCTGGAGCACCTGGTCGTCCGTGGCCGCCGCGGTGGCAGCGCCATCGCCGCCGCCGCGCTCAACGCGATCGCGAGTGAGGAAGAGTGAGCGGGAAGCTGTACGGCGTCGGGCTCGGCCCCGGCGACCCGTCCCTGATGACCGTGCGCGCGGTGGAGGTCATCGCCGAAGCGGACGTGATCGCGTACCACAGTGCCCGGCACGGACGCTCGATCGCCCGCTCCATCGCGGCGAAGCACATCAGGGCCGACCACGTCGAGGAGCCGCTGGTCTATCCGGTGACGACGGAGAGCACCGACCACCCCGGCGGCTACCAGGGCGCCATCGACGACTTCTACGCCGAGGCGTCGGCCCGCCTCGCCGCGCACCTCGACGCCGGCCGGACCGTGGCGGTCCTGGCGGAGGGCGACCCGCTCTTCTACGGCTCCTACATGCACATGCACAAGCGGCTCGCCGACCGCTACGACACCGAGGTCATCCCCGGTGTCACCTCCGTGTCGGCCGCCGCGGCCCGCCTGGGCACCCCCCTCGCCGAGGGCGAGGAGGTGCTGACCATCCTGCCGGGCACCCTGCCCGAGGAGGAGCTGACCGCCCGGCTCGCGTCGACGGACGTGGCGGTGGTGATGAAGCTGGGGCGCACCTTCACCAAGGTGCGGCGGGCGCTGGAGGTTTCGGGGCGGCTGGGCGAGGCCCGGTACGTCGAGCGGGCAACCATGAGCGGCGAACGCCTCGCCGAACTGACCGACGTGGAGCCGGAGTCGGTGCCGTACTTCTCGGTCGCCGTCCTGCCGAGCCAGGTCGACGCCGAGCCCCCCGCGCGGAAACACGGCGAGGTCGTGGTGGTCGGCACCGGGCCCGCCGGACCGCTGTGGCTGACGCCCGAGACGCGCGGCGCGCTCGCCGCCGCCGACGACCTGGTCGGCTACACCACCTACCTGGACCGGGTGCCGGTACGCCCCGGCCAGCGCCGCCACGGATCCGACAACCGGGTCGAGGCCGAGCGCGCCGAGTTCGCCCTCCAACTCGCCCAACGGGGACGGCGGGTGGCGGTCGTCTCCGGCGGCGACCCGGGCGTCTTCGCGATGGCCACGGCCGTGCTGGAGGCCGCCTCACAGAAGCAGTACGAGGATGTCCCGGTGCGCGTGCTGCCGGGTGTGACCGCGGCCAACGCCGCTGCCGCGCGGGCGGGAGCTCCGCTGGGGCACGACTACGCGGCCATCTCCCTCTCCGACCGGCTCAAGCCCTGGGAGGTGATCGCCGAGCGGCTGCGCGCCGCTGCCTCGGCGGACCTGGTGCTGGCCCTGTACAACCCAGGCTCCCGCAGCCGCACCTGGCAGGTGGGCAAGGCCCGCGACCTGCTGCTGGAGCACCGGGCGCCGGAAATTCCGGTCGTGGTCGCCCGGGATGTCGGCGGCCCTGGTGAGGGGGTGCGGATCGTGCGGCTGGCCGACCTCGATCCGGCCGAGGTCGACATGCGCACGATCCTGCTGGTCGGCTCCTCCCAGACGCAGGTCGTACGGCGCGGCAGCGGCGAGGAGGTCGTCTGGACGCCGCGCCGCTATCCCGAGGAGGGCGGTTCCTAGAGGCCGAAGGCGCCGCCCTCGGCGAGGATGAGCACGCCGAGCGCGATGAGGACGAGGGGGAGCAGGACGTGCCCCCAGCGGCTCAGGGCGCGGGCGACGACGGGCCGGGTCGCGAAGAACCGGCCCGCCAGGCACCACACGCCGACCAGGACCAGGAAGACGACGGTGTAGACGGTCATGCCGCCGACTCCGGCGGTGGCGAAGACGGGGACGTAGACGCCGATGTTGTCGCCGCCGTTGGCGAAGGTGACGGCGGCGACCTCCAGCGGACGCGGGCCGCCCGCACGCCCTTCCTCGTCCTCTTCCGTGTCGTCGCCGCGCTCTCGCCAGATCTGCCAGGCGGACTTGATTCCCAGGGCGAGCGGAAGCAGGCCGAGGTACGGGATCGCGCTCTCGGGCAGGAAGGTCGCGCCGAACGCCGCCGCGACCGCCACCGCGAGGATGGCGGCGAAGCCCAGGTACTGCCCGAGCACGATCCGCCGGGCCTCGCGACGCCCGCCCGCCCCCTGGGCGAAGAACAACGACAGGATGAGGATGTCGTCGACGTTGGTGACGGCGAACAGGCCGACGGCCTGCCCGATGATGCCCAGGTTCACTGACCAGCCCGTTCCGGTGGGGACGACGATGCCCGGGCGACTCTACGCGGTGCTACTCGGCGCCCTGTTCGGCGGGCGCGGGCCCCTGGGCCAGCCCCGCCGTCCACTTCTCCTCGATCCGGCCGACCTTCCACACCAGCAGGGCCACGGCCCAGGTCGCGAAGAACAGTCCGACGATGACGTAGCCGATGATGTTCAGGTCCAGTCCGGAGACCCAGTCCCAGAAGGCGCCGTGCAGGCCGGCCTTCTCCGCGACCAGGCCCAGCAGCTCGACCGTGCCGATGATGAGCGCGACGGCCACCGAGAGACCGGTGATGGTGAGGTTGTAGTAGACCTTGCGGACCGGCTTGGAGAAGGCCCAGCCATAGGCGAAGTTCATGAACGAGCCGTCGATCGTGTCGAGCAGCGACATGCCCGCCGCGAACAGGATCGGCAGGCACAGGATCGCGTACCAGGGCAGCCCGGAGGCGGCGCCCGAACCCGCCAGGACCAGCAGGGCGATCTCGGTGGCGGTGTCGAAGCCGAGGCCGAACAGGACACCGAGCGGATACATCTGCCACGGCTTCGTGATCGACTTCATCACCTTGCCGAGGATGCGGTTCATGAAGCCACGGTTGTTGAGCTGCTCCTCCAGGGCGGCCTCGTCGAAGTGGCCGGAGCGCATCTGCTGGAACACCTTCCAGATACCCACCATGATCACCAGGTTGATGATCGCGATGACGTAGAGGAAGGTCCCGGACACGGTGGTGCCGATCCAGCCGGTGACACTGTGCAGCGTGGAGTCGTCGTTCTCGACCGGTCCGGCCAGCGCCTTGACGCCGAGGGAGAGCAGGAAGGCGAGCGCGAAGACGATCGTGGAGTGACCGAGCGAGAACCAGAAGCCGACCGACATCGGGCGCTGGCCCTCGTTCATCAGCTTGCGGGTGGTGTTGTCGATGGCGGCGATGTGGTCGGCGTCGAAGGCGTGCCGCATGCCGAGGGTGTAGGCGGTGACGCCGATGCCGATGCCGAAGGTCTTGGTGCCCAGGCTGTAGTGCTCCGGGGCGACGATCGCGACCAGTGTGAACCAGCCGATGACGTGCAGCGCCAGGATGAAGGCGGCCATCCCTCCGACGCGGGCCCACTCCTTCCGTGTCATGGAGGTGCGGATGCGGTGCCACGAGATGCCGCCCCGCCCGGCTGGGGAGGCCGGGCCGGCGGGATCGGGAGCGGTGGTCATGGGGACGTGGGCCTTACTTCTCGGCGTACGGCTGTTTTCAGCCGCGCTTTCCAGGCTTCTGCACATGGGTTGCAACTACAAGCCGATGGCGGTAAAGCCCGTGTCAGCTTTCAGTCAGTGTCCGGGAAAACGCGCAGGTCGCATCCCCGCCTGACCCACCGGAGCGCCTGTTCCGCCTCTTGCACGACCTGCACACCCTCGGGGACCTGCGGCCTGCGCACGACGACGACGGGCAGCACGGCCTCACGGGCGGCTGTCAGTTTCGGCGCGGTGGCCGACCCTCCGCTGTCCTTCGTCACGACGACGTCGATCCGGTGCGCGCGCAGCAGCTCGCGTTCCCCGTCGAGGGTGAAGGGGCCTCGGTCGAGCAGCACCTTCATGCGGGGCGGGGCCGGCGGCTCGGGCGCGTCCACGGACCGCACGAGGAACCACAGGTCGGTGAGGTCCGCGAAGTCCGCGAGCCCCATGCGCCCGGTGGTGAGGAAGACGCGCCGGCCGAGCGCGGGCAGCAGCGCGGCGGCCTGCTCCAGCGAATCGGCCTCGTGCCAGTCGTCCCCCTCCGCCCGGACCCAGCCGGGGCGCCGCAGGGCGAGCAGGGGAACATGGGCGGTGGCGGCGGCCCGTGCCGCGTGGAAACTGATGGTCCCGGCGAAAGGGTGTGTGGCGTCGATGAGCGCGTCCACCTCGTGCTCGCGCAGCCACCCGGCCAGCCCCTCGGCGCCGCCGAAGCCGCCCACCCGGATCTCGCCGGGCGGCAGCCGGGGCGCGGCCACCCGACCGGCCAGCGAGGTCGTCACCCGCAGCCCGGTCGGATCGTCCGTCGCCAGGAGTTCGGCGAGGCGACGGGCCTCGGTGGTACCGCCCAGGATCAGCACGTGCACGAGAGTTCGGTTCCCTTCATGAATGAGCCCACGGGCGCGCGCGGCGCCCAGCTGAAGCACACCGGCCTGCGGCCCGGCTGGACCACCGGCGCCTGCGCGACCGCGGCGACGACGGCCGCGTACACCGCGCTGCTGACCGGCGAGTTTCCCGACCCGGTGACGGTCACGCTGCCCAGGGGGCAGACGCCGTCGTTCGCCCTGGCGGCGGAGGAGCTGACGGACGGGACCGCCATGGCCGGGGTCGTGAAGGACGCGGGCGACGACCCGGACGTCACGCACGGCGCACTGGTACGGGCGAGAGTACGGCGGCTGCCCGCAGGGACCGGTGTCGTTTTCAAGGCGGGTCCCGGCGTGGGCACGATCACCCGGCCCGGCCTTCCCCTGCCCGTCGGTGAGCCGGCCGTCAACCCGGTGCCCCGCCAGATGATGCGCGACCACGTCGCCCGGGTCGCCGCCGCGTACGGCGGCAGCGGAGATGTAGAGATCACCGTTTCCGTCGACCATGGCGAGGAGATCGCCCGCTCCACCTGGAACCCCCGCCTCGGGATCCTCGGCGGGCTGTCGATCCTGGGGACGACCGGGATCGTGGTGCCGTACTCGTGCTCGGCGTGGATCGACTCCATCCGGCGCGGCGTCGACGTGGCACGGGCAGCCGGGCGGACCCACGTGGCGGGCTGCACCGGCTCGACCTCGGAGAAGACGGTCGTCGCCGCGTACGGCCTCCCGGAGGACGCACTGCTCGACATGGGCGACTTCGCGGGCGCGGTCCTGAAGTACGTCCGCCGCCACCCCGTCGACCGCCTCACGATCTGCGGCGGCTTCGCCAAACTGTCGAAGCTGGCGGCCGGCCACCTGGACCTGCACTCCGCGCGCTCCCAGGTCGACAAGGGCCTCCTCGCCGAACTGGCCCGGCGCGGCGGCGCGGACGAGGCCCTGGTCGCCGAGGTCGCCGACGCCAACACCGGACTGGCCGCCCTCCAGCTGTGCGCGGCGGCCGGGGTCCCGCTGGGCGATCTGGTGGCCATCACCGCCCGTGACGAGGCGCTGGCCGTGCTGCGGGGCGCGCCCGTCGCGGTCGACGTGATCTGCATCGACCGGGCGGGAACGATCGTGGGCCGCAGCGAGGTCGCCGGACCTGCGGTCAGCCGGTCCTGAACCACAGTTCCGGTCGCTCCCAGGTGACCCTCGGCGGTTTCGGAGGCACCGTCCCCGCCCGTTCGGCGCCCAGGCTCCGATAGAACCCCTCGGCCGGCGGGTGGGAGACCACGCGGACGCCGCTCAGGCCGGCCTGCCGGGCCCGGTCGAGCATGTGCTCGACCAGGAGCCGGCCGATGCCCCTGCCCTGGGCGTCGTCCGCGACGAACAGCAGGTCCAGCTCCGGGACGTCCGGCCACAGCGAGTAGAAGCCCAGCAGCCGCCCTTCGCCGTCCTCGGCCAGGAAGACCTCGTGCCGGGCGACGTCCTCCGCCGTGACCCGGTAGCCGACGATGATCGGGGCGTACTGCCCCTGGTAGGCGCCGGACGCGTGCACCATGTCCGTGAGGAGCTCGGCGTCCTCGGCGGCTGCCCGCCGGATCACCAGGTCAGCAGACATGCCGCTCGCGCTCCGTCGAGTACAGGTGGCTGTCCCGGAACTGCTCCGCGCCCAGCGTCCGCCCGACCATGATCACAGCCGTGCGCAGGACCCCGGCCTCCTTCACCTTCCCGGCGATCTCGTCGAGCGTGCCCCGGATGATCACCTCGTCCGGGCGGGAGGCGTAGGCGACCACGGCGGCCGGACAGTCGGCGCCGTAGTGCGGCAGCAGTTCGCCCACCACGCGGTCCACGTATTTGGCGGCCAGGTGCAGCACGATGAGCGCGCCGCTGCGGCCGAGGGTGGCCAGGTCCTCGCCCTCCGGCATGGCGGTGGCGCGATGGGCGACACGGGTGAGGATCACGGTCTGGCCGACCGTCGGCACGGTCAGCTCCCGCCTCAGGGAGGCCGCGGCGGCGGCGAAGGCGGGCACGCCGGGCACCACCTCGTAGGGCACCCCGGCCGTGTCGAGGCGCCGCATCTGCTCGGCGACCGCACTGAACACGGACGGGTCCCCGGAGTGCAGCCGCGCCACGTCGTGCCCCTCCTCGTGGGCGCGGACCAGCTCGGCGGTGATCTCGTCCAGGTCGAGCTGGGCGGTGTCCACGAGCCGTGCGCCCGGCGGGCATTCGGCGAGCAGTTCACGCGGCACCAGGCTCCCCGCGTACAGGCAGAACTGGCAGGCGGCGAGCGTACGGGCTCCACGCACCGTGATCAGGTCGGCGGCGCCGGGACCGGCGCCGATGAAGTACACGGTCATCTGTCTGCTCCAGGAAGGGGGTTGACGGTGGTCCGGGCGGCTTTGCGGGCGGCCCACTGGGTGACGGGCATCGCCTGCCGCCAGCCGGTGAAGCCGCCCACGGGCACAGCGTGCGCCACCGCGAGCTTCACCAGCTCACCGCCGTGGCGGCGGTAGGCGTCGGCGAGCAGCGCCTCCGACTCCAGCGTCACGGTGTTGGCGACGAGACGTCCGCCGACAGGCAGTGCTTCCCAGCAGGCGTCGAGGAGGCCGGGCGCGGTGAGGCCGCCGCCGATGAACACCGCGTCCGGCGGCGGGAGTTCGGCCAGGACGCCGGGTGCGGCACCGGTGACGACGGACAGTCCCGGCACTCCGAGCCGGCCGGCGTTACGAGTGATGCGCTCGGCACGCACCGGGTCGCGTTCGACGGTGACCGCCCGGCAGGAGGGGTGCGTACGCATCCACTCGATCGCGATCGAGCCCGATCCGCCGCCGACGTCCCACAGCAGCTCGCCGGGTGCGGGCGCGAGCACGCCGAGTGTGGCGGCGCGGACGTGGCGTTTGGTGAGCTGGCCGTCGTGCTCGTACGCCTCGTCCGGTAGTCCGGGTACGGCGCCGATGCGCAGGGTGTCCGGGGCGCGGTGGCACTCGACGGCGACGATGTTGAGGGGGTCGCAGGGCTCGTCGCGCCAGTCGTCGGCGGTGGCCGGGGCGGTCGTACGTTCCTTCGCGCCGCCGAGCTGTTCCAGCACCCGCATCCGGCTCGGCCCGAAGCCGCGGTCCCGCAGCAGTGCGGCGACCTCACCGGGGGTGGTGGCGTCCGCGCTGAGCACGAGGATCCGTCGGCCCTCGTGCAGGGAAGCGGTCAGGCGGGCTGCGGGGCGGCCGACGAGCGTGACGACCTCGACGTCCTCCAGCGGCCAGCCGAGGCGCGCGCAAGCCTGGGAGACGGAGGAGGGGTGCGGCAGGACGTGCACGGAACCGGCGCCGAGGACCTCGGTGAGGGCGCGCCCGATGCCGTAGAACATGGGGTCTCCGCTGGCGAGTACGGCGATCCTGCGGCCGGTGTGCTTGGCGAGGAGGCCGGGAATCGCCGGCCGCAGGGGTGAGGGCCGGCAGATCCGCTCCCCGGTGCACTGCGGCGGGAGGAGGTTCAGCTGACGTGGGCCGCCGATGAGGACGTCGGCGTCGAGCAGGGCGGTGCGGGAGGTGTCCGGGATGCCCCTCCAGCCGTCGGCTCCGATCCCGACGACGGTCACGGCGGCGGGCAGGACGGGGCGTTCGGGGGTCACTGCTCGATACCTCGGGTCCGGGGGCAGACAATCACGCACTCTACGGGCGGTGACCTGCACACCCCTGAAGGGGTACACACGACCACCCGACCTATTGCACACTACTTGCAATAACTTTCAGAGTGCAGGAAGGGTGGGCGATGGGTTCTCCGATCGTGCTCGGCATCGAGTCGTCCTGTGACGAGACCGGCGCCGGGCTGGTCCGCGACGGGCGGCTGCTGGGGCATGCGGTGGCGTCGAGCATGGACGAGCACGCACGGTTCGGCGGGGTCGTGCCCGAGATCGCCTCCCGGGCGCACCTGCACGCGCTGCGCCCGGTCGTCCGGCAGGCGCTGGACGAGGCCGGCCTGGCGCTGTCCGATGTCGGTGCCGTGGCCGTCACCACCGGCCCGGGACTCTCGGGTGCGCTCCAGGTGGGCCTTGCCGGGGCGAAGGGGATCGCCTACGCGCTGGGGGTGCCGCTGTACGGTGTCCACCACCTCGCGGGCCATGTGGCCGCCGACACCCTGGAGCACGGCCCGCTGCCGGATCCGTGCATGGTGCTGATCGTCTCCGGCGGCCACACCTCCCTCCTCCTCGTCCGCGACCTGGCCCGCGATCCGATCGTCCACCTCGGCGACACCCTCGACGACGCCGCCGGGGAGTGCTTCGACAAGGTCGCGCGGGTCTTCGGGCTGCCGTATCCCGGTGGACCGGCCATCGACCGGGTGGCGTGCGCGGGGGATCCGCGCGCCGTCTCCTTCCCCCGTCCGCTGCCGGGGTCGTACGACTTCTCCTTCTCGGGGCTGAAGACGGCCGCAGCCCGCTGGGCCGAGGGCCACGTGGGCCGTGAGCTGCCGGTGGCCGACGGGGCGGCGTCGCTCCAGGAGGCGGTCGCCGACGTGCTGACCCGCAAGGCGGTTGCGGCCTGTCGCGAGTACGGCGTGGGGACCCTGGTCGTGGTGGGCGGGGTCGCCGCGAACTCCCGGGTGCGGTCGCTGGCCGAGGAGCGATGCCGGGCCGCCGGGATCACGCTGCGTGTGCCGCCCCTGAAGCTGTGCACGGACAACGGCGCGATGATCGCCGCGGTCGGTGACCTCCTCGTACGGGCCGGAGTCGATCCCGCACCGCTGGACGTGTCGATCGACCCGTCGGCGCCTCTGGAGTACGCCTCCCTGCATCCGGTCCCGACAGGGACGGTGGCGGCCTGATGAGCGACATCCGCATCTTCCAGGGCGCCGAAGTGCGCGCGCACTCAGGCGCCTTGCACGACGTCTACGTCGAGGCGTTCTGCGCGCCGCCGTGGAACGAGGACGAGGAGAAGGCGATCGAATTCCTGGGCCAGCTGGTCAACGACGTCCGGCGTCCCGGCTTCACCGCCGCGCTCGCCTTCGCGGGTTCGGACGTCGTCGGCTTCGCCACGGCCTGGACGACCCGCGCCCCCTTCCCCACCGACCGCTGCTATCCCCAGGCCGCCGCCGGCCTCGGCCCCGACCGCACCATGGCCTGGCTGGTCGGCGCCCGCGAGATCGACGAACTCGCGGTCCGTCCGGCGGCCCGGGGCACGGGCCTGGCCGGCGAACTGCTGGAGGCGGTGACGGCGGACGCCCCCGACGGCCGCTCCTGGCTCCTCACCTCCGTCCGGTCGCCCCGGGCCATGTCCTTCTACCGCCGCCAGGGCTGGACCCAGGCCACCCACCCCTCCCCCGACGGCAAAGGCATCGCCGTCTTCCTCGGACCGCGCCACCCCGCCCGCTCCCTGACCCCCCAACCGCTCTGAGAACCCGAAGCCCTGTCCTGCGCACCGCCGGGCTCCGGCACCGCCTCCTCGCCGGGCGGGCCACACCGTCGTCACGGGTTGGGCACCGCCCGCGCCCGCCGCCTAACCGGGAGAAGTCCGATCATGGCTGTCGAGAGCGGCCCCGGGACCCCGCCATCCGCCCTCGGGGCCCGGTCATCCCGACTTCGGCCGACTGATCCGCGACGAAGCGACCGACACCGTGGTCTGCCACGTGTGCGGGCGGGACTTCCGCTCACTCGGGGCGCACATCCGCGTCCACGACATGACCGCGGCCGAGTACCGCCGGGAGTTCGGCCTGCTGCGCACCCGGGCGCTCAGCGCGCGTTCCCTCTCCCGGCAGCAGTCCCGCACCCGCCTCGCCGGATACCGGGCATCGGAAGAGACCCAGACGCGCTTCGAGGCAGGCCGGGCGATGGCCCGCTCCGGCGAACTGGCCCGCAGACGCTGGAACAACGACGCACAGCACCGACCGGACTCGGAGGAGCTACGGCAGGTCCGGCGGGAAAGCCTCGACGCGGGCCGCCGCACCCAGACCCGAGCCGCCGACGAACGAACGGCCGCCGCACTGCGGGCCCAGGGATTCACCGACCTCGAACAGGCGCTGCGGACCGTGTACGCCGACCAGCAGCACAGCATCGAGGACACGGCCCGCATCCTCGCCCTCGGCAGGAACCGGGTGCGACGGTTGCTGACCGAGTACGGCATCCCCGTCCGCCCCAGCGGACAGAACTCGGCCGTCGGCCGGCGCTCGCGCGTCCAGCTGAACGACCGTGCCGCCGCCGAACGCGTCGGCGCCCGGGACATCAGGGTGTGGCTGCGCGAGCGGACGGCCGAGGGCGCCACGCTCCGGGAGCTGGCGGCCGCCACCGGCCGCAGCATCCCGTGGGTGGCGGCCAGGATCGGTGCGCGGTGAGGCCGCCGCTCTACGCGACGGCTGTCATGGTGGCGAACACCACGACGTTGTTGGGGTAGTAGTGCCGGTCCGCGTCGAACTCACCGCCGCAGGTGACCAGGCGCAGCCCCGCGTGGTCGAGGTTCTTGTACACCTCCAGGGTGGGGAACGCCGCCTTCTCGTACTCCTCGACCCGGTCCACCGTGAAGGTGACGGTCCTGCCGTCTTCGCGTGAGACCTCGACGGTGTCACCGGCCTTGACGGTCTTCAGCTTCTTGAAGACCGCGTCCGCGCCGTTCCAGGTGACGTGCCCGGCGATCACCGCGGGCCCTTCCGAGCCGGGGGTGGGTCCGGGCTCGTACCAGCCCGCCAGATCGGGGTCCTTCGGGGTCGTCATCGCCCCCTTCTCGTTCTGTCCCAGCGTCTCCAGTGCGCTCGACACACCGAGGGAGGGAATGGTGACCTTCGTCGGCACCGACCTGTCCAGGGCGGCGACGGCCTGGGCGCCGCCCGAGCCCGCCGCAGGTGTCTGAACGCCGCCCGTGCCCAGGTCCGTGGTCTGGCCCGGAGAGGTCTGCGAGCCCGCTGTGTCCTGGCCCGCGCAGCCGGTGAGGAGCAGGACCGCCGCTGCGGCGGCGATCAGAGCGGCGCGGCCCCGCCTTCCTCCAGCCAGTACGCCGGTGCCGACGGAGCGGTTCACGCGGCACCCCCGGTCTCCGCCGACGTCGCCGCGGCACGGGACGTGGACTCCATCCGCCGACGCGTGACGACGAAAACGCCGGCAGCCGTCGCCGAGGCCGCGGCGGCGGTGCCGATCAGCATTCCCGGGGACATGCCGCCTGCGCCGGAAGACCCGGTGCCGGTCTCGATCCCGCCGACCGGGACGGACCCGACCGCCGCGCCCTTGACCTCGCCGCAGTTGGTCGGAGCGGTCGCCTCCTGCGGGAGCTTCGGGTCGAGTTCACTCTTGCCCGCCCCCTCGAAGTCGTACTTGTCGTTGCCGTTGCGGTCGATGCCGTGCTGCACGACGTGCAGGTCCTTGATGTGGTCGATCACGTCCTGCGAGACGGGGATGGTCCGCTTGTAGGAGATCTTCCCCTCCTTGTCCGCCACCGGCATCCGGTCCACCGCGAGACCACTGGTCGCCGCGTCGGTGTCGCCCGACACGGTGAGCGCGATGTTGATGTCGCCGTAGTGGACCGTGGCCTCGGTGTTGTTCAGGATCCCGTCGCCGTTGGTGTCGGCACTGTCGTCCGGGCACACGAAGTCGTGCCCCTCGGTGGACCCGTGCAGGTGCTGCGCCGAGGGCTGGCCCGGCACCATGCCCTCGGACTTGATCCACACCGTCAGCTCCGTGCCGCGGGCGCTCAGCAAGACCGTTCCCTTGGAGCCGGAGTCGTTCAGCTGCTCCAGGTCGATCTGGTAGGCCGGAGTGTCCTCCTCCGCGAACACCGGCGCCGAGCCCGCCACACTGAGCAGGGCAGCCGGAAGAGCGGCAAGTACCGCGAGACGGGCGGTGCGCTTGGCTGTCACGTTCATTCCTTTTCCGCGGCCCCCGGAAGCCGGGTGACCGCATCTCGTACGGCTTCCGCGCGACGCCGGGCGGCACCTCGAACGACCCACCCGGACACCAACGCCCCTTGCCTGCACAGCAGTTACAGCAATCGAAGCTCTTATTGCGACTCATATGCAGTTACCTATGTAACGCAAGAAGGGTGCCGGGTGTTCAAGCCCACGCGACGCTCCCGAAGGATCCCGGACGCGAACCGGACTGACGCCCGGCGACCTTGGGTAGCCCTGTTGTCGCAAATGATTCGCAACAACAGTTCGATCGCAACAAGGGTGTGAGGCTGATGACGACCCGTCGGATACGAGGTGCCGCCGTCACGGCGGCGATGGTCACCGGGCTCGCCGCCTGCTCGGCGCCCAGCAGCGGCGAAGGCGACGGTGACAGCAAGGCCGCCGAGTCCGTCGTGATCGGGGTGGCGTCGGAGCCGGACACCCTCAGCCCGCTGCTCGGCTACGGCAAGGACGGCAACTCCAAGGTCTTCGACGGGCTCCTCGCCCGCGACGCCGACCTGAAGCTCAGACCCGCCCTGGCGAAGGCCCTCCCCGAGGTCGCCGCCGACGGGCTCACCTACACCTACGCCCTGCGCGACGGCGTGGAGTTCAGCGACGGCGAGCCGCTCACCTCCGCCGACGTGGTCTTCACCTACGACACGATCCTCGACGCGAAGACCAACAACACCGCCCGCAGCGAACTGGACGCCATCAAGGACGTACGGGCGGACGGCGACAACAAGGTGGTCTTCACGCTGAAGTACCCCTACGCGCCGTTCGCCGGGCGCACGGTCCTGCCCATCGTCCCCGAGCACATCGCCGGAGCGCAGGACCCCAACACCGGCTCATTCAACACCAAACCGGTCGGCACCGGCCCGTACGTCCTCTCCACCTGGAGCAAGGGCGAGAAGCTCACCTTCAAGGCCAACCCGAACTACTGGGGCGGGAAGCCGAAGGTGAAGACGTTCACCATGGCCGTCATCTCCGACGACAATGTGCGCGCCACCCGCCTGCGCTCCGGCGACCTCGACGGCGCGATCCTGCCGCCCAACCTCGCCGCCACCTTCAAGAACGACAGCGGGCTGAAGACGTACGACGCCAAGTCCTACGACTTCCGCACCGTCACCCTCCCCCAGGAGAACAAGGTCACCGCCGACCGCGCGATCCGGCAGGCCCTCGACGCCTCCGTGGACCGCAAGGCCATGGTCGACAAGATCCTCGACGGCGCGGGACGGCCCGCGTACGGGCCCCTCCCCGTCGACGACCCCTGGTTCGCCAAGGGCATCGAGCGCGCCCAGGACCTCGGCAAGGCCAAGCGGATCCTGGACCAGGCGGGCTGGAAGACCGGCGACGGCGGCATCCGCGCCAAGGACGGCCGGCGGGCCGCGTTCACGCTCCTCTACCCCTCCGGCGACAAGGTCCGCCAGGACCACGCCCTCGCCTACGCCTCCGACGCCAAGAAGGCGGGCATCGACGTGAAGGTGGAGAGCGCCACCTGGGAGGTCATCGAGCCGCGGATGAAGAACGACGCCGTCCTTGCCGGCTTCGGCAGCACCGGCGACCCCGACTTCGGCCTCTACACCCTCCTGCACTCCTCCCTCGCCGGCGACGGATTCAACAACATGGCCCGCTACGACGACCCGATCGTCGATCAGGCCCTCGACACCGGCCGCCGCAGCTCGGACACGGCGACACGGAAAGCCGCGTACGAGTCACTGCAGCGCGAGCTAGTGAAGAACCCCGGCTACACCTTCCTCACCCACATCGACCACCTCTACGTCCTCGCCGACCGCTGGAACGGGCTGACCACCCAGCTCGAACCGCACGAGCACGGCTTCGCCAGCGGCCCCTGGTGGAACATCGAGGACTGGCAGCCCAAGACGTGACCGCCGCATCCCTGCCCTGGGGAGCGATGGCACGCCTGGCGGGGCGGCGACTGCTGTTCGCCGCCCCCATCCTCCTCGTCGTCACCTTCGGCGTCTTCGCCATCGCCGCCGCCTCCCCCTTCGACCCCGTCAGGGCGTACGCCGGCACCGCCGCCCTCGGCGCCGACCAGGAAACGCTGGACCGGCTGCGCGACAACCTCGGCGTCAACCAGCCCCTCACCGCCCGCTGGTGGCACTGGCTGACCTCCGCCCTCGGCGGAGACCTCGGCCAGTCCAGCGTGCTGCGCCAGCCGGTCGCCCAGGTGATCGGCGAACGCCTCCTGTGGTCCTCACTGCTGTGCGCGGTGGCCTTCGTGGCCGCCGTGCTGACCGGCACCCTGCTGGGGGTACTGGCCGCACGGCGGCCGGGCTCCTGGCTGGACCGGGGCGTCACCTCGCTCGCCTACACCCTGGAGGCCGCACCGGTCTTCTGGATCGCGCTGCTGGCCGTCTGGCTCTTCGCCCTCCAGCTGGACGTCCTCCCGGCCGGTGGCCTCACCGACACCGCCAGCGAACAGGTCACCCCAGGCCAGGTGACAAGCCACCTGATCCTGCCCGCCGGAGTGCTCGCAGTCTCCCAACTCCCCTGGTTCACCCTCTACGTACGCCAAGGGGTCACCGACGCCCTGGCCGAGGACCCCGTACGCGGCGCCCGCGCACGGGGCCTGAGCGAGCACACCGTCCTGCTCGGCCACGCCCTGCGCTCCGGACTGCTCCCGGTACTCACGCTGATCGGCTCCCGCGTCCCCGAACTCATCACCGGCGCCCTGCTGGTGGAGACCGTCTTCAGCTGGCCGGGCATCGCAGCGGCCACGGTCGAGGCGGCCACCGCCGTCGACTTCCCCCTCCTCGCCGCCCTCACCACACTCGCCACCGCCGCCGTCCTCGCCGGCAACCTGCTCGCCGACCTGCTCTACGGACTGTTCGACCCGAGAGTGAAGTTCAGTGACATGTGACTCCCCCGCTCCCGACCCGACCCTCTGGCGGTCCTACGGGACGAAACGCCGCTCCACCCGGACCGTACGGGTGCGTACCTCCGCCGTTCTGGTCACCGCGACGGCCCTCGCCGTACTCCTCGTGCCGCCGCTGGTCCAACTCGACCAGCAGGCCGTCGACCTGTCCTCGAAACTGCTCCCGCCGAGCTGGTCGCACCCCTTCGGCACCGACGACGTCGGCAGGGACCTGCTCCTGCGCTGCGTCTACGGCCTGCGGGTCTCCCTGCTGGTCGGCGTGGCCGCAGCGCTCACGGCCACCGTGATCGGCACCGCGGTCGGTGCTGCCGCCGGGGCCCTGGGCGGCTGGGCCGACCGCGGCCTCATGCGGTTGGTCGACACCTTCTCGTCCGTACCCCACCTGCTGCTCGGCATCTTCATCGTCGCGATGTTCCGGCCCGGCGTATGGCCGGTGGTGGTCTCGGTCGCGCTCACCCACTGGCTGTCCACCGCCCGGATCGTGCGCGCCGAGGTGCTGTCCCTGCGCTCCCGCCCCTACATCGACGCCGCCGTCTCCGGCGGCGCATCCCGGTGGCGGATCGCGGTACGACACCTGCTGCCCGGCGTGCTGCCCCAGGCCGCACTGGCCGCCGTGCTGATGGTGCCGCACGCCATGTGGCACGAGTCGGCGCTGTCCTTCCTCGGACTGGGCCTGCCCACCCACATGGCCAGCCTCGGCAACCTCATCCAGAGCGCACGCGGCTCACTGCTCGCCGGACAGTGGTGGCCGACCCTCTTCCCCGGCCTGTTCATCATCATCCCCACCCTCGCCATCGCCGGCCTCGCCGGGGCATGGCGGGAACGGATCAACCCCCGCAGCCGATCGGAGCTCATGCTGTGACACAGCCACCCCCGATCCTCTCGGTCCGCGGCATGTCGGTGCGCTTCCTGATGCCCGGCGATCGCCGCATCGCCGCCGTCACCGACGCCCGCTTCGACGTCGCGGCCGGCGAATGCCTCGCCCTCATCGGCGAGAGCGGCTGCGGCAAGTCCGTCCTCGCCTCCGCCCTCCTCGGCCTCCTCCCCGCCAACGCCCAGACCGCGGGCGAGGCCCGCCTCGGCGACCTCGACCTGCTCGCCGCCGACGAACGGACTCTGGCCCACGCCATCCGGGGCCGCCGCATCGGACTCGTCCCGCAGAGCCCGGCCGCACACCTCACACCGGTGCGCACCATCCGCTCCCAGCTGGAGGAGACGGTCACCGCGCTGACGGACGTCCGAGGCCGCACGGCCGTACGCAAAGCCGCCGAAGCAGCCGCGTCCCGCACGGCATTCCCCCTCGACCACCTCGACCGCCACCCCCACGAACTCTCCGGCGGCCTCGCCCAACGCGCCGCCACCGCCCTCGCCCTCGTCGGCAACGCGCCCCTCCTGCTCGCCGACGAACCCACCACCGGACTCAACCGTGACCTGGTCGAGCACACGGTCGACGAACTACGCCGCCACATCGACGACGCCGACCGCGCCCTGCTGATGATCACCCATGACTTGGCCGCCGCCGAGCGAATAGCCGACCGCGTCGCCGTCATGTACGCGGGCCGCATCGTCGAGATCACCGATGCCAACGCCTTCTTCGGCACGCCCGGCCCCCGCCACCCCTACAGCCGGGGCCTGCTCGACGCCCTGCCCGACCGCGTCTTCACCCCCATCCCCGGCATGCCCCCGGAACTCGGCGACCTCCCCGACGGCTGCGCGTTCGCACCACGCTGCACCCGCGTCACCGGCACCTGCACCACAGCCCCTCCGATGACGAACGCCGTCGCCTGCCATCACCCGCACGTCGCGGAGGACGCCCGTGCTTGAACTGCACGCCATCACCGCCGGATACGACCGCCACTCACCCGTCATCCGAGGCGCTTCTCTCACCGTCGAACCTGGCGAAGCCGTCGGCCTGCTCGGCCCCAGCGGCTGCGGCAAATCCACCCTCGCCCGTGTCGCCGCCCTCCTGCACCGCCCCGACTCCGGAACCGTCCACCTCGACGACACACCGGTACGCCACTGGCGCCACCGCGCCCCGCGTGAACAGCGCACCGCCTTCGGCGTCGTCTTCCAGCAACCCAGACTTTCGGCGGACCCCCGGCTGAAACTCACCGACCTGATCGCCGAACCCCTGCGCGCCACCGGCCGCCGCAAGGCACTACTGCCCGAACGGGTCACCGAGCTCGCGGCAACCGTCGGCCTGACTCCGGACCTGCTCGGAAGACGCCCCCACGAAGTCAGCGACGGCCAACTCCAACGCGCCTGCCTCGCCCGCGCCCTCATCCTTCGCCCGCGCTGGCTCATCTGCGACGAGATGACCGCCATGCTCGACGCCTCCACCACCGCAGCCCTCGTCACGGTCGTCGAGGACTACCGCCACACCACCGGCGCCGGCCTGCTCGCCGTCGGCCACGACCGCACCCTCCTGTCCCGCTGGTGCGACCGCACCATCCACTGGGAGACGCTCCGCGGTTAACCGTTCATCGCTGGGGGCAACGCGACATCAGCCCACACCAGCACGGACACGCCTGACGAGACTTTCGAGCGCGTCCGAGGCCTGCCGTCCCGCCCTCCGCAGACTTCCCGACCACTCTCACCCCCACAGGGCGCCCTATGTGCCCCACCTGCCTATCGACAGGTCGGACGGAACTGGCGGTATTTGAGGCCAAAACCGACCCGGTTCCCGGCAAAGACAATCAGCAAGATGTTCTAGCCGGTGATCACTTCCAGGTTCTACCGCGAGGGCGACCAGCAGTGATCGAGTTCAGCCAGAGTGGGTTGGCAAGAAGACACCTCGTACATGTACTTCGCGGTGCATCCGGTGCCGAGATGTCCGCTACAGACCGACGCCAGACCACATTCGATACCCGAAATGCCCGAATATGCGGCGTGAGTGGTAGACAAAAACGACGATACCCGTAGCGCAGAATCGCCCCGGATTCGACCCCAAGGGTTTGTTTAGCTGGTAAACAAGGCCTCTGACCTGCGGAAATACCGGGCGGCAGACGAGCAGGGCTGTACGCCGGGTTCTGTCACCCGGCCGCCTCGCGGCAGCCGGGGAGACGGCCATCCATCTAGGGCCGGTGTTGCCACCGGCCTCGTGCGGTCTACCCGCGGACTCGGGCGGGCAGCCCTCGATCGTCCGCGCAGAAACACCGGGGTGTTTCCTTTTGACCTTGCTCCGGGTGGGGTTTACCTAGCCGCCTGAGTCACCTCAGGCGCTGGTGGTCTCTTACACCACCGTTTCACCCTTACCCGGCGCCGGAGCGCCGGGCGGTTTGTTTTCTGTGGCACTGTCCCGCGGGTCACCCCGGGTGGCCGTTAGCCACCACCCTGCCCTGTGGAGCCCGGACGTTCCTCGGGAAGCCCCCTAGGGGGACTCCACGCGGCCGTCCGCCCGGCTCGTCTGCCGTGTCGACCATGGTACCGGGCGCCTGTCCCGGCGGGGACCAGCCGCCGTGGCCAGGACCGATCCCGCCAGGATCAGGGCGAAGGCCAGCAGGACGCTCGTCGTCAGCGGTTCGGCCAGGAACAGGGCGCCCGCCGCCACCGCCACCGCCGGGTTGACGTAGGTGATCACCGTCGAGCGCGTCGGGCCTATCTCCTTGATCAGTTCCAGGAAGGCGACGAAGGCGATCGCCGTGCAGATCGTGCCCAGGGCCGCGAGGGCGGACAGGACCGAGGCGGAGGGTGTCTCGGAAGGCCAGGTCAGCGCCGCCGGGAGGGCGTAGACCAGCGCCGACAGCGCCAGGCACGGGGCGATCAGTTGCAGCGTCGGGACGTCCTTCAGGCGGCGCGCCGCGATGAGGGGGGCCGTCGCGTAGCCCACCACCGTCAGCAGCACCTCGGCGAGGGACTTCGCGTCTCCGCCGGTCAGGTGGGGGATCGTGAGGACGCCGACGCCCGCCAGGCCCACCGTCAGGCCCGTCATCCGGCGGGCGCCCAGCCCCTCCCCCTCGCCGAGGAAGCGGGCCGCCACCACGCCCACGATCGGGACTCCCGCGATCAGCAGGCCGGCGGTGGAGCTGGACAGGTGGCGCTCGGCGTCGGTCAGGGTGAACCAGGGGCCGATGATCTCTATGCACGCGAAGGCCAGCATCGGGGCCCAATGGGCGCGGACGGTCCGCAGGAAGCCGCCCTGGCGGATCGCGAAGGGCAGCAGGAGCAGTGCGCCCAGCGCGCACCGGGTGAACACCACCATGGACGGGGAGAGGTCCTCCACCGCCACCTTGATCAGCAGATAGGGGATGCCCCAGACCACTCCCATCAGGGAGAACAGGAACCAGCCGCGTGCAGTCATGCACCCACCCTCGCGGGTCTCAGCCCCTCGCGTCTTGAACGCTGTTGCGGTACGCCGCCGGCGTCACGCCCAGGACCCGGCGGAACCAGCGGGTCAGGTGCGCCTGGTCCGCGAAGCCGACCAGCGGGGCCACCTCGGCGGGGCGCAGGCCGGCGTCCAGGAGGGCTCGGGCGCGGTGCACGCGGTGCTGGGCCAGCCAGGCGTACGGCGGCACCCCCATCGTCGTACGGAAGGCGCGCAGGAGTTGGTAGCGGGACAGGTCCAGGCCTTCGGCCAGGTCGGCGAGGGAGGGGGGTGCCAGGAGTTCGTCGGCCAGGCGGTCGCGTACGGCGAGTGCGATGCGGTGGGCGCCGGGGACGGTGTCCGGCGCCGGGCCGGCCGTCGAGTGGCGGCGGGACAGGGTCGCCAGGAGCCAGGGGAGGCGGGATTCGGCCTCCAGGGGGTCGGGGCAGGCGCTCAGGGTGGTGTGGGCGGCGCGGAAGGCCGCGGCCAGTTCCGGGTCGTCTATCAGGGGCTCGCGGAAGTGCGGTACGCCGCCGAGGACGCCCTCGGTGAGGAGGGACGGGCCCGCGTACAGGGCGCGGTAGGCGTATCCGCCGCCGGAGTCGCCGGGGCCTCCGGTGTGCATCTCGCCGGGGGCGAGGACGACGATGGAGCCGGGGCCGGTGCGGATGCGGCCGCCGCGGTAGTCGATGACCTCCGAGCCGCCGACGGAGACGCCGACCGTGAACTCCTCGTGCGCGTGCGGGGCGTAGACGTGCTTGTCGAAGCGGGCGGTCAGGAGGTCCAGGGACGGACCGCAGCGGCCGAGTCTCGCCCTCGTCCACCGTGCCTGTTCTCGGCCCATGCCGCACCCCGTTCACTCCGGCCCACCTGAAGTACTGCGGTACCGACGTACCGCAGTGCTACGGGTGGAACGCCCTCAGGCCCCTTTTCCATGCCGCCGCCAGGTCCGCGTCGTCCGGGAACCTGCCGTGGATCTCCAGGATCACCATCCCGTGGGCGAACGCCCAGACCGAGCGGGCCAGGTCGAGGTCACCGTCGCAGGCCCGCATGAGCGGCATCGCGGCCCGGTCCTCCAGGCCGGCGGGCAGCTGGGCGCGGGGCAGGGGGCGTTCGGTGGCGAGGCAGTAGAGGTGGGGGTGGGCGAGGGCGTACGTCCGGTACGCCTCCCCGAGCGCCGGCAGGGAGCCCGGTTCGCGTGCCTCGGCCTCCTCCAGGGCCACCGCCGACTCCTCCAGCAGCTGCGCGGTCAGCTCGACCTCGACGGCGTGCTTGTCGGGGAAGTGCTTGTACAGGGACGGGGCCTTGATGCCCAGGTGGTCGGCGAGCGCCCGCATGGTGACGGCGGCGGGCCCGGCCTCCTCCAGGAGGGTCCGGGCGGCCGTCGCGATCTCGCGGGCGCGGGGGGTGAGCCGGTCAGTCACGCCGGAAGCCCTCGCCGGTGCCGCGCCCGTGGTCGGTCCCACGCTGGAAGCCCTCCTTCGTACGCAGTCCGTAGCCGAAGGCGCGATCGTACGAGATGTGCGCGAGCCAGCCGCACAGGGCCGCGAAGAAGGGCGGCCAGGCGACCGGGCCGAAGGCGTAGGCGACCAGCAGTGCGAGCGGGACGAGCGCGCGGTGCGCGGCGTTGTAGTAGGGCACCGCGCGGGGCGGGAGTTGCCCCTTCGCCGTGCGGGGTGCCTCGTCCGCGGCCACGAGGAACGTCAGGTCCGGGGCGATGAAGAAGGCCACGGCCGCGGCGCCGGTGAGCCAGCCGTGGTTGACGCCTTCCAGCACGGCGAAGGCCGTCCAGAAGAGGGCCGCCCCCAGCCAGGCCGTACGGCGGAGGAGGAGAAGGGGCGAGCTGGTGCGCGTGCGCGTGTGCGTGCTGGTGGCCGTGCTCATGGCTGCCTCCCGAGTGGGTGCCGTGACCGCTTGGCTAACGGCGTTAGCCATACCTCGACCGTATGGCTAACAGCGTTAGCCGTCAAGGGGTGCGTCGGGCCGGGGCTCCCGCTTGACCCTGCCGCGACGTCAACGTCTCTACTGGTCCCATGCGCATCGGAGAACTCGCCGAGGCCGTCGGCGTCACCACGCGGGCCGTGCGGCACTACCACCATCTGGGGCTGCTGCCCGAGCCCGAGCGGCTCGCCAACGGCTACCGGGACTACACGCTGCGGCACGCCGTCGTCCTCGCGCGGATCCGGCGGCTGACCGGGCTGGGGCTCGGGCTGGCGGAGATCCGGGACGTCCTCACCGAGGATGCGGGCAGGCAGCTCGCGAAGGACGCCGACGTCGCCGGGAAGGACCTCGTCGAGGTGCTCGCCGAGCTGGATCAGGAGCTGGCGCGGCAGGAGGCGGCGATCCGGGAGCGGCGGGAGCGGCTTCGGGTGTTGCTGGAGGCGGAGCACCTGCCCGCCGAGGGGCCGGTCTCCCCCGAGCTCGCCGCGCTGTTCGCGCGGACGGCGGGGCGGGTCTCCGACTCCCCCATGGCCGCCCTGGACCGTGAGGTTCTCGCGCTGCTGGAGACGGCCGCTCCCCCGGCCGAACGGCAACAGCTGTTCACGGCCCTCGACTCGCTCCTGGAGTCACCGGAGGCGATGGCCCGCGTCGACGAGGCGTACGCCCTGCTGGACGCGCTCGCCGACGCCGATCCGGACGACCCCCGGGTGGAGACCGCCGCCCGGCTGCTCGTCGCGTGCACTCCGCGCGAGCTGCTCCCGGACAGCGCCACCATCGATCACGGGCATTCCTTCCTGCGGGCCCTCTGCGCGGACTTCGCCCCGGCCCAGGCGGAGGCCGTCCGCCGCACCCTGCGCATCCTCACGGAGGAGCCGTGAGGGCCGCCCGTGCCCTCATCGGGCACGAGATGCGGCTTCTCGTCAGTCTGCCGCTGTGGGCCGGCCGTCGGCTCCACGGGGTCGGGGACGGGCGGGCGTTCGGGTACGCGCGCGGGCAGGGCGCGGTGACGGCGGGGTTCGCCTTCGTGTGCCTCGTCGAGACGTTCACCCTGTCGGTGCTGCTGCGCGACCGGCCCACCGCGCACCGGGTGGTACTGGTCCTCGACCTGTACACCCTCCTGTTCGTGGTCGGGCTGTACGCCGCGACGGCGGTCCGGCCGCATGTCCTGTACGGCGATGAGCTGCGCGTCCGGTACGCCGGCCACGTCGATCTGCGGATTCCGCTGGAGCGGATCGCGGCGGTACGGCGTGAGCACGTGCACACCCATGAGCGGGCCGACGGCGAGCTGAACCTCGCGGTCGGGTCACAGACGTCCCTCACCCTGGAGCTGGCCGAGCCCGTCACCCACTCCACCCTGCTCGGCCGCCGCCGGGACGTCACCCTCGTCCGGCTCCACGCCGACGACGCCGACAGCCTCGTACACGCCCTCAGGCGCGAGCGAAGCGCACCGTCCGGTGTGCCGGGTCGGCCTCGGTGAGGCGGACGGGCAGGCGTTCGCCGAGGGGGAGCGGGTCGCCGTCGACGCGGCCGACGACCGCCGGGGACTCCAGCTGGACGGTGCCGGTGGTCGGGCGGTGGTCGTCCACGTCGACCACGCAGCCCTCGAACACCTCCCCCACCCGGTCCCGCAGCAGCGCCGCCTCGACCAGGTCGACGCAGGCGCGCTCGACGGCGTGGGCGCGGCGGCCGCCCCCGGCCATCTCCTTCGGCAGGGTGTCCAGCACGGCGAGCACCCCTTCGGGCGGGGGCTCACCGGCGACGGCGGCGAGGCAGAGTTCGGTGGCGTAGCGGTCGGCGAGGCGGCGCAGGGGGGCCGTGCAGTGGGCGTAGGGCGCGGCGACGGCGGAGTGGGTGGTGATGTCCGGCAGCCTTCCGTCGCGGAAGGCCGTGTAGCCGGCGCCCCGCAGCAGGGTGGTGCACTCCTGGAGGAAGGCCGCGTGGGCGGGGCGGTGCGGGTCGAGGGAGCGGACCAGGGCGGCGTACGAGACGTGGTGCGGCCAGTCGATGCGCAGGGCGTGCGCGACGCGCCGCAGCCGGCCGACGGCGCCGTCGGGGGCGGGCGGCAGGGTGCGCAGGATGCCGGTGCCCGAGGCCAGCATGAGGTCGGCCGCGGCCATGCCGGTGAGGAGGGAGAGCTGGGCGTTCCAGCCCTCGGCGGGGACCGGGGCGCGGTAGGTGAGCTCGTAGCCGTGGTCCTGGTCGACGATCTCCTGTTCGGGCACGCTGAGGGAGATGCCGCCGCGCTCCGCCTCCAGTGTCTCGCGCAGGCGCCCCACCGTGGCGAGCAGGGCCAGCGGCTCCTCCGCCGTCGCGTCGTCGATCCGCCGCTGCGCCTGGGCGTAGTCGAGCCGGGTGCGGCTGCGGACGAGGGCGCGGCGCAGATCGACGGCGCGGGTACGGCCGTCCGCGTCGAGGTCGAGGGTCCACAGGGCGGCGGGCCGGTCCCGGCCGGGCAGCAGGCTGGCGGCGCCCTCACTGAGGACGGCCGGGTGCAGCGGGATCTTCCCGTCGGGGAAGTAGAGGGTGGTGACGCGGCGGTGGGCCTCCTCGTCCACCGGTCCGCCGGGTACGACGAAGGCGGCGACGTCGGCGATGGCGTACCGGACGCGGTAGCCGGTGCCCCGCCGGGACAGGTGCAGGGCCTGGTCGAGGTCGGTGGCACCGGGCGGGTCGAGGGTGAGGAACGGGATGTCGGTGGCGTCGTGCGGCGGCTGGGCCGGGGCCCTGGCGGCGCGTTCGGCCTCCGTGAGGACGCCGAGCGGGAAGGCGAGCGGCACCTCGAGGTCGGTGCGCAGCCGGTCGAGGGCGTCCCGCAGGGCGGCTTCGGGGGCGCCGGTCACGCGGATGTGGCGGCGGGGCATACGGCGAGCGTAGGGCGGGGGCGGTCCGGTGGCACGCCGTACGCTGTCCCGGAGCCCCATCGAGAAGGAGTCCCCCGTGCTTGTCCTGCTGCCGCCCTCCGAGGGCAAGGCCTCGTCCGGTCGCGGCGCGCCGCTGAAGCCGGAGTCGCTGGCGCTGCCGGGGCTGACCGCCGCCCGTGAGGCCGTGCTCGACGAACTGGCCGAGCTGTGCGCGGGCGACGAGGAGAAGGCGCGCGAGGTACTGGGGCTCAGCGAGGGACTGCGCGGCGAGGTCGCCAAGAACGCGCAGCTGCGGACGGCGGGCACCCGGCCCGCCGGGGAGATCTACACGGGGGTCCTGTACGACGCCCTGGACCTGGCCTCCCTGGACGCGGCCGCGAAGAGGCGGGCGGCACGCTCGCTGCTGGTGTTCTCCGGACTGTGGGGCGCCGTCCGGGTGACGGACCGGATCCCCTCGTACCGCTGCGCGATGGGGGTGAGGCTGCCGGGGCTGGGCGCGCTGGGCGCGCACTGGCGTGCGCCGATGGCGACCGTGCTGCCCGAGGCGGCCGGGGACGGGCTGGTGCTCGACCTGAGGTCGGCGGCGTATGCGACGGCGTGGAAGCCGCAGGGCGAGGTCGCCGGGCGGACCGCGACCGTGCGGGTGCTGCACGCGCCGACCCGGAAGGTGGTCAGCCACTTCAACAAGGCGACCAAGGGACGGATCGTCCGGAGCCTGCTGACGGCCGGGATCGCGCCGAAGGGCCCGGCGGAGCTGGTGGAGGCGCTGCGCGGGCTCGGATACGTGGTGGAGGTCCGGGAGCCGGCGCGGGCGGGGACGCCGTGGGCGCTGGACGTGCTGGTGGACGAGGTGCACTGAGCCGACACCCAGGCTCGTTGCAGCATGCGCAATGACCTTTGCGCATGGTGCACCCCCGGGGCAGGATGAGCCGCATGACCTCACCGCTGCCCCCCGTCTCGGCTGCCCCGGTCCTGGATCTGGCGCCGGTCGTGCCCGTCGTGGTCCTCACCGACGTCTCCGACGCGGTGCCGCTGGCGCGCGCGCTGGTGGCGGGCGGGCTGACCGCGATCGAGGTGACGCTGCGGACGCCGGTCGCGCTGGACGCGATCCGGGAGATCTCCGGGGCGGTCCCGGAGGCCGTGGTCGGGGCCGGGACCGTGATCGCGCCGGAGCAGGTGACGGCGTGCGCGGCGGCGGGGGCGCGGTTCCTGGTGAGCCCGGGCTGGACGGACGCACTGCTGAGCGCGATGCGGGCCTCGGGACTGCCGTGTCTGCCGGGGGTGTCGACCACGTCCGAGGTGGTGGCGCTGCTGGAGCGCGGGGTGCGGGAGATGAAGTTCTTCCCGGCGCAGGCGGCGGGGGGTACGGCTTATCTGCGGTCGCTCGCGGGGCCGCTCCCCCAGGCCCGGTTCTGTCCGACCGGCGGGGTCGGCCCGGACAACGCGGCGGAGTACCTCGCGCTGCCCAACGTGGCCTGCGTCGGCGGGACCTGGATGCTTCCGGCGGACGCGGTGGCGGCGCGGGACTGGGCCCGGATCGAGGGCCTGGCGCGCGCCGCCTCCGGGCTCAGGGACGCGCTCAGGGACGCAGGTGGGACGTGTCGTTGAAGAGGCGCACGCTGGCGTTGCCGTCGGCGTAGTACGCCACCGCCGACAGCGAGGCCGCCGACAGTTCCATGCGGAACAGGGACTCGGGCGGGGCGCCCAGGGCGAGCCGGACGAACGTCTTGATCGGGGTCACATGGGTGACCAGCAGGACCGTACGGCCCGCGTACGCCGCGACCAGTCTGTCGCGGGTGGCGGCGACCCGGGCGGCGGTGGCCGCGAAGCTCTCGCCGCCGCCGGTGGGCTCCGCCTCGGGGTCGGCGAGCCACCGGGTCAGGTCCTCGGGGTGGCGCTCCTGGACCTCGCCGAAGGTGAGGCCCTCCCAGGCGCCGAAGTCCGTCTCGATCAGCCCTTCCTCGATCGTCACCTCCAGACCGAGGCGGGCGGCGACGGCCCCGGCGGTCTGCCGGGTGCGGGCCAGCGGGGAGGCGAGGACGTGCTGGATCGTGCCGCGCCGGGCGAGCGCCTCGGCGGCCCGCTCCGCCTGCTCCCGGCCGACGTCCGAGAGGGAGGGGTCGGTGCCGCCGCGGCCGGAGAACCGCTTCTGCGGGGTGAGGGGGGTCTCGCCGTGCCGGAGCAGGACGAACGTGGCGGGCGCCCCGAGGTCGGGGGCGGAACCCCAGCCGACCGAAGGCCGGCCGGCGGGGGTGGCGACCGTACGGGCCGCCCGCAGGTCGGCGGCGGCGGCCTGCGGCACGGCGGTGGGATCGGTGTCGACGGCGGCGGTCGGGACGGCGGTGGGGTCGGTACCGGCGGCGGCAGCAGCGGCAGCAGCAGTCCGTCCGGCGGTCGGGACGGTGTCGGCGGCGGCAGTCCGCACGGCGGTCGGGACGGCGGTGGGGGCGGTGCCGGCGGCCGGGTCGGCGCCTGCCGGGCCGGCGGTGGCCGCCGACGACCTGGTCGTCCCCGCCGTCGCCGAGGCGGTCGAGGGGGACGTACGCGCCTGGGCCAGCGCCTCGCGGGCCCTCGCCGCGCCCGCCGTCGCGTCGCCGGGCGGACCGGCGGGCTCCGGCGCGGACACGGCGGCCCGGGCGGCCGCGGCCGGGGCCAGGGCGGCGCGGGACGCCTCCGGGTCCCACCGTTCGCCGCGCCGGCCGGCGTCCATCGCCTCGTTGGCGAGACGGTCGGCGTGCTTGTTCCGCTCGCGCGGTATCCACTCGTAGGTGACCTGGGCGGGCGGCAGCAGCCGGGCGGCCTCCATGGCCAGCGGCTTCATGTCCGGGTGCTTGATCTTCCAGCGGCCCGACATCTGCTCGACGACGAGCTTGGAGTCCATCCGGACCCGCACCGTCGCCGACGGGTCGAGTTCGAGGACGGCGCGCAGACCGGCCAGCAGCCCCCGGTACTCGGCCACGTTGTTCGTGGCGACCCCGATGAACTCGGCGCGCTCGACGAGGGTCTCCCCGGTCGCCGCGTCGATCACGACACTGCCGTACCCCGCGGGCCCGGGATTGCCCCGCGACCCGCCGTCCGCCTCGACGATGAACTCCCGCACGCCGCCGTCCCCCCTACAGCCCGGACTCGGACGTGCGCACGAGGATCCGACGGCAGTTCTCGCACCGTACGACGGTGTCGGGCGCGGCCTTGCGGATCTCGCTCAGCTCGGTGATGGCGAGCTCCTGGCGGCAGCCCTGGCAGGTCCGGGCGTACAGCTTGGCCGCGCCGATGCCGCCCTGCTGCTCGCGCAGCTTGTCGTACAGCTTGAGCAGGTCGGCGGGGACGGACGCGGCGACCACCTCACGCTCCTTGGTGACCGAGGCGGCCTCGCCGTCGATCTCCTCGCAGGCGGCGTCACGGCGGGCGGTCGCGTCGTCGATCCTGCCCTGGACCGCGCCGACGCGCTCGGTAAGCTCGGCGACCCGCTCCTGCGCGGACTCGCGGCGCTCCATGACCTCCAGGACGACGTCCTCGAGGTCGCCCTGGCGCTTGGCGAGGGAGACGATCTCCTTCTGGAGGTTCTCCAGGTCCTTGGGGGAGGTGACCGCGCCGGAGTCCAGGCGCTGCTGGTCGCGGGCGGCGCGCTGGCGCACCTGGTCCACGTCCTGCTCGGCCTTGGTCTGCTCGCGGGCGGTGTCGCTCTCCTCCGTCTGCGCGGCCACGAGCAGGTCGCGCAGTTGCGTCAGATCCTTGGTGAGCGACTCGATCTCGGCGTGCTCGGGCAGCGACCTGCGCTTGTGGGCGAGCTGCTGGAGACGGACGTCGCGGGCCTGGACGTCGAGAAGGCGGATCTGGTCGGCGGGCGCGGCGTTCAGTTGGGGGCTCCCATTGCGCTAGAGGTGGTGGACGCCGCGTGGGCGGTCCACGGGTCGGTGACCGTACGCGAGACATGGACCCGCAGGCCCCAGCCGTGGCGGTCGGAGATCTCGTCGAGCTGGGCTGCGGCCAGCTCGCACCAGGGCCATTCGGTGGCCCAGTGCGCCGCGTCGAGCAGCGCGAGAGGACTGTGGGCGCGGGCCTCCGAGACGGGGTGGTGGCGGAGGTCCGCGGTGAGGAAGGCGTCGACGCCGGCGGCACGGACGTGGTCGAACAGGCTGTCCCCGGAGCCGCCGCTGACGGCGACCGTGCGGACGAGCGCGTCGGGGTCGCCGGCCACCCGGATGCCCTGCGCGGTGGCGGGCAGCCGCTCGGCGGCACGGGCCGCGAACTCGCGGACGGTGACCGGGTGGTCGAGGGCGCAGATCCGGCCGAGGCCGCGCCGTCCGTCGGGGTCGCTCGCGTCGGGCACGAGGGGGCGTACGACCCGCAGGTCGAGCGCGCCGGCGAGGGCGTCGCTCACGCCGGGGTCGGCGGTATCGGCGTTGGTGTGGGCGACGTGCAGGGCGATGTCGTTCTTGATGAGGGTGTGCACGACCCGGCCCTTGAAGGTGGAGGCCGCCACGGTCGTCGTCCCGCGCAGGTAGAGGGGGTGGTGGGTGACGAGCAGACCGGCCCCGAGCTTCACCGCCTCGTCGACGACGTCCTGGACGGGATCGACGGCGAACAGCACCCGGGAGACGTCCTGATCCGGCTCGCCCACGACGGTGCCGACCGCGTCCCAGGACTCGGCCCGCTCGGCGGGCCACAGGTTCTCCAGCGCGGCGATGACTTCAGACAGACGGGGCACGGGGAAAGGCTACCTGGCCGCTCCGCGGGGCTGGGACGGGCGGGAGTGTGTGCACATGACAGCGTGGGCGTTCGGGGGGCCATCGCGGGGGTCTTGCCGGGGGCGGCCACGGGGGCCGGGGTCGGTGGCTGGCACCTGGGCCGGGTCGGCGCCGGGGTCGGGGTCCGGTGCCGGTGCCGGTGCCGGTGCCGAGGTTCGGTGCCGGTCCGGCGCCGGGGTCGGGGTCCGGTGCGAGGTTCGGCGCCGGGTTCGGGGTCCGGTGTCGAGGTTCGGCGCCGGGGTCCGGTGCCGGGGTCCGTCACCGGGTTCCGCGGCCTGTGTCTGACGGCCGGATTCCTGCCGCCGCCGGCGGCGGCAGGCCCGCGGCATGTGTCCGGCGGCCGGGTCGGGTTGCGCGGGTCGGGCGCCTGTTCCTTGCCGCGGCCGCCGGCGGGACCGTCGCCCGGGTTCGTCGCTGTCCTTCGCTGAGCCGCCGCCCCGCCCGCTACTGGCTCTACCGCCGTCCGCGTCACGCCGCCGCTGAAGCCCGCCGCCGCGCCCCGCCGCGTCAAGCCCCGTGTCCCGTCAGGAGCAGCACAGCCACCCCATCCGCCTCTGACGAATCGCTTCTGCACCACTCGTACGAGGGAAGCCCCCCGCCTCCGGCTCCCCCGTCCGCGCGTACGAAAACTAGCTTCTTCGGCGGAGGTGACCGACCCATGACGGCCTGTGCGATCGAACCCACCGCGGAGGGCGGCGACGAGGACCCCGTCCCGCCCGTCCACCCGGCCCCCTGTGTGATCACCGCGGATGGCGCCTACGCCGCCCGCCTCGCCCGCGGACCGCACCCCGACGCGTGGTTCCCGGAGCGCTGGACCCTGGACGGGCCCGAGCCCTACGCGGTCCCGCTGCCGGTCCACCAGCCGGAGGAGCCCGGCACGGAGGTGCAGCCCCTGGCCGACGGCCGGGTGCTGGTGCGCCGGTACGTCGAGGAGCGGCACACCTTCTCCCTGCTGTACCCCACCGGCCCCGGCACCGGCGAGCTCTCCCTGGGCGCCGTGCAGTGCCCGCAGGCACAGGCCCACGTGCGGCTGCTCCCCCCGGCCCCCTGCGGCGAGCACGCGTACGCCCTCGCCGTGGGCGAGCGCACCAGCACCGTGTGGCTGGTCGCCGGCGGCGCCTTCGGCCCCGAGCGGCTGGCCGAGGTCCCGGGCCGCTGTTCGGGCGGCGTCTGGCTGGACGGTACGGGCCGCATGCTCGCCCTGGACCGGGAGCTGGGCGGCCGGACCAAGACGGTCGTGGTGGACCTGGAGCACGGCGAGGTCTCCCCGCTGCTCCAGATCGCCGCCGACAGCGACGACCGGCTGCTGCTCGCCGACCTGGACAGCGGCCTGCTGCTGATCCGCTCCGACGCCCCCTCCCCCGGCGCCCCGCGACTCGGCTGGGGCGTGCTCGGCAGCACCCTGCCGGCCCGCTTCCCGGAGTCCCTGCGCCTGCCCGACTGCGCGCTCACGCCGTTCGCCGTCCAGCCCGGCCAGATACTGCTCCCGGAGCGCTGCGCGGTGGCGCTGCGCATCGACGGTTCCTTCGGCACCTGGGTCGGCACCTGGCGCCCCGCCGAACGGCAGCTCCATCAGCTCGCCGCCCCCGAGGGCTGGCTGGCGGGCAGCGGCCTGTGGACACCGGACGGCGTGCTGAGACTGCCGTACGCCACCCGGGACGAACCCTGCGCCGTGGCCCACCTGATCCCCCCGGCGCCCCCCGAGCCACCGGAGCCCGCCGCACCGGAAGTGACGGTTCCGGAGCCCGCCGCGCCTCGCCCCGTCCCGTTGCAACAGGCTCCCCTGGGCCGACTTGTAACGAACTAGCTGCGGTTGGCGTGGCCGCCTGGATCAGCCCCGTGGTGCGCCGGATAAAATCGCCCGGCTGTAAGAAAGATCATGTTGACGGGGTGAACTCACCAGATGAGCGACGCAAGCACGACGCAGCCGCTGTCCACCGACGCCCAGGAGGCGGCCGGCCACGGTCGGCACCGGGGTCAGATCTCGGCCCAGGACGGCACCGCGGCCCCCAGCGGGCGGCACCGCAAGCCGGCCGAGGACAAGGCCGAAGCGGCTGCCTGACAGTACGCCGAAGGGGCTCCGCCGTCCATCCCCGGACGGCGGACCCCCTTCGCACGTCACGCCGCCGCGTCGACGCCCTCTCCGCTACGGCTGTTCCCTCTTCAGGCCCAGCACCTCCGCCGCCGCGAACGTCTCCCCCGCCGGCCGGTCCGCGAAGTGGGCGCCCAGGACCGTGTCCAGTTCCTCGAAGCCGAACGTGTCCCCCTTGCTGTCGAACTTCGCCCGCACCCGCGGCCGTTCGACCACCGCGACCATCCCGCCGTGCACCACGAGCAGCTGCCCGTTGACGCGCGCGGCGGCCGGTGACGCCAAGTACCCGACGAGCGGCGCGACATGCTCGGGCGCGAGCGGGTCGAGGCCCTCGGCGGGCTGGTCCAGCCCGGCGAAGACGTCCTCGGTCATCCGGGTCCGGGCGCGCGGACAGATCGCGTTGACCGTCACGCCGTACTTGGCGAGCGCCAGCGCGCTGGACGTCGTCAGGCCGACGATCCCGCCCTTCGCCGCCGCGTAGTTGGGCTGTCCGGCGGATCCGGCGAGGAACGCCTCCGAGGAGGTGTTCACGATCCGCCCGTACACCGGGGCGCCCGCCGCCTTGGACCGCTCCCGCCAGTGTGCGGCGGCGAAGCGGGTGGTGTTGAAGTGGCCCTTGAGGTGGACCCGGATCACCGAGTCCCACTCCCCCTCGGCCATCGAGAAGACCATACGGTCGCGCAGGATGCCCGCGTTGTTGACGACCACGTCGAGCTTGCCGAACGCGGTGATCGCCGATTCGACCAGGTCACGGGCCTGCCGGAAGTCGGAGACATCGCCCGTATGGACGAGGGCGGTGCCGCCTCCCGCGCGGATCTCGGCCGCGACCTCCTCGGCGGGGCCCGCCGACGCCTCCCCCGAGCCGTCGCGCCCGGGCTGCCCGTAGTCGTTGACGACGACCGCCGCGCCCAGCCGGGCCAGCTCCAGCGCCTCGGCCCGGCCCAGCCCGCGCCCCGCGCCGGTGACGATCGCCGTGAGCCCTTCCAGCGGCAGTGACAGCCGCGCCGTCCGTTGTTCCGTCCGTTGTTCCTTCGATGATTCCGTCCGCGATCCCGTCGGTGGTTCCAGCGGTGATTCCGTCGGTGGTGCCATCCGTGAGTCCGCCCCTCAGATCTCTATGCAGGTGCGCAGGGCGGTCCCCGTGCGCATCTGGTCGAGGGCCTCGTTGACGTCCGCGAGGGGGACGCGGTGCGTGATGAGCCCGGCGAGGTCGATCCGGCCGGCCCGCCACAGGGCGATGGTCCGCTCGTAGGAGGTCAGGACGTCCCCGCCGCCGTACATCGAGGGCAGGATGCGCTTCTCGTCGAAGAACAGCTCGAACATGTTGAGCTGGAGGTGGTCGTCCATGGCGCCCGCGCCGACGACGACGAGGGTGCCGCCGCGCCGGGTGTTCTCGTAGGCGGTGCGGGCGGTGGCGGAGCGGCCGACGACCTCGAAGACGTAGTCGAAGCCCTCGCCGCCGGTGACCTCCTGCTTGGCGCCGGGCAGTTCCTCCGGCGACACCGCCCGTGTGGCGCCGAACCTGAGCGCGGACTCGCGGCGGGAGGCCACGGGATCGACGGCGACGATCTCGGCGGCGCCCTTGAGCCGCGCGCCCTGCACGGCGGAGATGCCGACCCCGCCGCAGCCGATGACGGCGACCGACGAACCGGCCGCCACGTCGGCGGTGTTGAGCGCGGCGCCGAGGCCGGTGGTGACCCCGCAGCCGATGAGGGCGGCGATGTCGAAGGGCACGTCGTCGGGGATCGGGACCGCGCAGCCCGCGTCGACGACGACCTCCTCGGCGAAGGTCCCGGTGCCCGCGAAACCGAACACATCCCCTCCGGGGCGGCGGAAGTTGGGCGTTCCCGCGTTCATGAACCCGGCCAGGCACAGTTCCGTCTGGCCGCGCCTGCACGCGGGACAGGCGCCGCAGGCGGGCAGCCAGCAGACCACCACCCGGTCACCGGGCTTCACCCGGGTGACACCCTCCCCCACCTCCAGGACCTCGCCCGCGCCCTCGTGTCCGGGCACGAACGGCGCGGGCTGCGGCAGCACCCCGCCCATCGCGGAGAGGTCCGAGTGGCACAGCCCGGTGGCCCGGACCCGGATCCTGACCCGGCCCGGTCCGAACCCCACCGCCTCGACGTCGTCGAGGACCTCCAGCTTGTCCTGGCCGATCTCGTGCAGTACGGCTGCGCGCATGGTGCGGCTCCCCTCGGGGCGTCCAGGGTTCGGGTTCCTGTTCGGGTTCGGATTCGGGTTCGGGTTCGGGTCTGCGTTTCGATCCGGTCCGGGGTGCGGGTTCAGGAGTGTTCGACGATCGTGTCGGCGAGGATCGGCGCGTCGTCCCTCTCCACGGCGCTCACGGCCACCCGCACCTGACCCTGCCCGCGCCACATCCGGATGCGCAGGGTCTCGCCGGGGAAGACGACCCCGGCGAAGCGGGTGGTGTACGACCGCACCCGGCTCACGTCCCCGTCCAGCAGCGTGTCGACGACGGCCTTCAGGGTGATCCCGTAGGTGCACAGGCCGTGCAGGATGGGCCGGTCGAACCCGGCGCGCTTGGCGAACTCGGGGTCGGCGTGCAGCGGGTTGTAGTCGCCGGAGAGGCGGTAGAGCAGTGCCTGGTCCTCGCGCACGGCCCGCTCGACGGTCCGGTCCGGTTCGCCGGCGGGTGCGTCGAGTCGCCCGGACGGTCCCCGGTCACCGCCCCAGCCGCCCTCCCCGCGGACGAAGATCTGGGCGTCGTTGGTCCACAGCGGGCCCTCGGCGTCGGCCACCTCGGTGCGCATGACGAGGACGGCGGCCTTGCCCTTGTCGTACACGGCGGCGATACGGCCCGTCGCGGTGGCGGTGCCCTCGGTCGGCAGGGGGCGGTGGATCTCCAGGCGCTGACCGCCGTGCAGGACGCGGGCGAGGTCGACGTCGACGCCGGGCATGGACAGTCCGCTGATCACCCCGGGTGAGCCGGAGCCCGCGACGGTGGCGAAGCTCGGCAGGACGTGCAGGCGCGACTCCAGGGTGTACCGCAGCTCGCCGGGGTCGGTGGCGGGGATTCCGGCGCCGATCCCGAGGTGGTACAGCTGGACGTCCTTGCGGGTCCAGGAGATCTCGCCGGACCGGGGCTCGGCGGCGAGGGCCTTGGCTGCGTCGATGGGCATGGGGCTCCTGTGTGTCCTTCGAGGGCACGGTCCTGTCCAAGACCTCGGTGCGACCGTCCGCACCGATCGGGCGCACCGAGGCCGTCGCGCGCCGATCTAGAACGCGTTCCAGTCCGGCGCCTTTTGTATAGCCCAGGGCTCGACAGTTGTGAAGGCTCCTGACGGAGTGTCAGAGACGAGGGCGGGTACGGCTCGACGCCGGGCGGGGGGCAGGCCGGGGTCACGCTCCGGGGCGGCTCGGGGCTGTGACATTTGTACCGGTCGACCGGTGACATCCCGCTCTGCCGGAGCGCCGCCCTTGGCCGTAGCGTCGAGGGTGTGGACACCGCTCGAACGGGGGCAGCGAAGATGACGAGGTCGACACCGGATGAGGGCCGCTCCGGGTGGTGGCGCGCGCTCGCCGCCCGCCGGGAGGCCTGGCGGGCGCGCGTATGGCGGGCCGGGCAGCGGGGACCGGAGTGCAAGGAGGCCGAGCCCCCGGGCCCGCCGCCGCACCCCTTCGCCCTGCTGCCCTGGCTGCTGCTGGGCATGGGCGCCTTCTCCAACCTCTTCCAGGGCGAGACCCCCAACCCGCTGCTCGGCGGCCTGGGCGTGCTCACCTTCAACTCCTGCTACATCTACGTCGCCGTCCGCGCCTTCGTGAAGGAGAAGCGGGAGTCGCTCTCCACCCGGGTGGCACTGGCGGTCATGGCACTGGTGACCATCGGCCTCGCCCTCGGCTACGGCGGCAGCTGGGTGCTGTTCTTCCCGCTGCTCGGCCTCGCCACGGGCGCGTCCCTGCGTGGCCGGCCGCTGAAGTACGCCGGCGTGGCGCTGGCCGTCGTGGCGGGCGCGGTCGCCTTCCGCCGCGAGGGCTGGGGCGGTCTGGACACCGCGTACGCCACCTGGATCTCCACGATCGTGACGGCCGTGATCCTGAGCCTGTCGGAGGCCGTCCGGGAGCTGCGGGCGGCGCGCGAGGAGCTGGCCCGTCAGGCGGTCGACCAGGAGCGGCTGCGTTTCTCCCGGGACCTGCACGATCTGCTCGGGCACACCCTCTCGGTGATCGTGGTGAAGTCGGAGGCGGCCCGCAGACTGGCCCCCGCCCGGCTCGACGACGCCCTCACCCAGATCGCGGACATAGAGTCGGTGGGCCGCCAGGCGCTGACGGAGATCCGGGAGGCGGTCACCGGCTACCGCGAGGGCAGCCTCGCGACCGAGCTGGACCGGGCCCATTCGGCACTCACCGCGGCGGGCGTGGAACCGTCCGTGCACCGGGCGGGGGCGCCGGTGGAACCCCGGACCGCGGCCCTGCTGGGCTGGGTGGTGCGCGAGGCGGTGACCAACGTCGTCCGGCACAGCGGCGCCACCCGCTGCGAGATCACCGTCTCGGGGACACCGGAGCGGGTCTCCCTGACGATCACGGACAACGGCAGGGGCACGGCCGACATCGCCGACGGCAGCGACGGCAGCGACGGCAGCGACACCGTGGGCACCGGCACCGGGGGTCCGGGTGCCGCCTTCGCCCAGGGCACCGGCACGGGTCTGACCGGTCTGCGTGAGCGCCTGGCGGCGGCGGGCGGCTCCCTGACGGCGGGCCCGGGCCGACGCGGCGGCTTCACGGTCGTCGCGGACCTCCCGGTGGAGCCTGGCTTCCGGGGACCGGAGCGGCCCGACGCGCTGCTCGGTCTCTTCGCATCCGGTCAGGGACCGGGCACCCCGGCCATCTCCACGTGCGCTTCCAGGTCCGCCTCCACCTCCCCCGACACCTCTCCCTCCGCGTCCACATCCACCTCGGCCCCAGCACCCACCCGCGCAGCCGCAAGGGAGGTGCCGTCCCTCCAGGTCGGCCCTACGCTTGGGCCGTGAACGACATGCCCGGTGGCCGGCCGGTGAACGAGATGCCCCGCGACCGCCGCCCCGCCCGCTCGATCAGGGTCCTGCTGGCGGAGGACCAGGGCATGATGCGCGGGGCGCTGGCCCTGCTGCTGGGGCTGGAACCGGACATCGAGGTCGTCGCCCAGGTCGGCACCGGGGACGCCATCGTGGACGCGGCCCTGATCCACCGCCCCGATGTCGCCCTGCTCGACATCGAGCTGCCCGGCATGAGCGGGCTGGACGCCGCGGCCGTCCTGCGCGAGGAGGCGCCCGGCTGCCGGGTGCTCATCCTGACGACGTTCGGCAGGCCCGGCTACCTGCGCCGGGCCATGGAGGCCGGGGCCGCCGGGTTCCTGGTCAAGGACGGCCCGGTGGAGGAGCTGGCGGAGGCGATCCGCCGGGTGCTGACCGGTGAGACGGTGGTCGATCCGGCGCTCGCGGCGGCCGCGCTCAGCGCCGGCCCCAACCCTCTCACCGCCCGCGAGTGCGACGTACTGAAGGCGTCGGCGGACGGGGTGACGGTCGCCGACATCGCGGCGAGGCTGCACCTCTCGGAGTCCACCGTCCGCAACTACCTCTCCGCCGCCATCGGCAAGACCGGCACCCGCAACCGGACGGAGGCCCTGCGCGAGGCCCGGCGCCAGGGCTGGCTGTAGCGGCCTCGGGCCCCCGGCGCCCAGGCCGTCCCGGCCGTTTGGGCCGTCGTGGCCGTCGTGGCCGTCCCGGCCGTCGTGGCCGTCCCGGCCGTCGTGGCCGTCCCGGCCGTCCCGGCCGTGGAAGAGGGGTTCAGATCCCGGTGCCGGTGCGCCGCAGCACCCGCAGTGAGCCGGTGTCGGAGACCTCCGTGAAGGCGCCGGAGGCCAGGGCGCGCAGGTAGACCCGGTAAGGGGCCTGCCCGGTGAACTCGTCCACGGGGTCGGGGAAGACGTCGTGGATGACGAGGAGGCCGCCCTCGGCGACATGCGGGGCCCAGCCCTCGTAGTCGGCGGTGGCGTGCTCGTCGGTGTGACCGCCGTCGACGAAGACGAGACCGAGGGGGGAGTTCCAGATCTTCGCGATCTGCGGGGAGCGTCCGACCAGGGCGACGACGTGCTCCTCCAGCCCGGCCCGGTGCAGGGTGCGGCGGAAGGTGGGCAGGGTGTCCATCAGCCCGAGCTCGGGATCGACGGTCTGCGGGTCGTGGTAGTCCCAGCCCGGCTGCTGCTCCTCGCTGCCCCGGTGGTGATCGACGGTCAGCGCGACGACCCCCGCCTGCCGGGCCGCGTCGGCCAGCAGCACCGTGGACCGGCCGCAGTAGGTCCCGACCTCCAGCAGCGGCAGCCCGAGCGCCCCCGCCCCGACGGCAGCCGCGTACAGCGCGAGCCCCTCGTCCACGGGCATGAACCCCTTGGCCGCCTCGAACGCGGCGACTACCTCGGGCTTGGGGGCGGCGGCAGGCATGGAGCGCCTTTCGGTCGTACGGCAGGTCGGCGGCCCCCATGCTGCCGTACCCCCTGCCGGGCATACGACAGGGGGTACGGGGGGTGCTCCTGAGGGGCACGGGGAACGCCGCCGCGCACACCCGGCAGGCGCCGCTACGCGGTCACCGTCTCCCCGGGCAGGGACAGGTCCAGCTCAACCGCCCGGTCCTCCCCGTGATGGGACGCGGACGACGCGAGCGGTCCGTGCCCGACTGCCTTGGCGGCGACGACGTACGCCCCCTGCGCGGGGACGGTCAGCGCATAGCGCCCGTCCTCGCCCGAGACGGTCGCCCCGGCCTGCCGCCCCCGGTGGTCGATCAGCGTGACCGTGGCACGGGCCACCGGCGCGCCCTTGGCGTCCAGCACCAGCCCCCGGAAGCCGCGCAGCACCTCCTCGGCGCGCTCGACGACCTCGTCCTCCGCGCTGCTCGCCAGCAGCTGCGGCGCCCGCTTCGCCTTCGGCAGCATCAGGGCGAAGAGCAGCCCGACGGCGACGGCGCCCGTGGCGATCAGGAAGGAGACGCGGAAGCCGTGCATGGTCGGGACGGCGACCCCGTTCACGTCGTTCGCCGTGTTGGCGAGCACCATGCCGATGACGGCGCTCGACACGGACGTGCCGATGGACCGCATCAGGGTGTTGAGGCCGTTGGCCGCGCCGGTCTCGGAGGCCGGGACCGCGCCGACGATCAGCGCGGGCAGCGAGGAGTAGGCGAGGCCGATGCCCGCGCCGAGGACGACCGCGATGACCAGGCTCTGCCAGGCCGCGCTCATCAGGCCGAGGCCGGCGCCGTAGCCGACCGCGATGATCAGCATGCCGAGGATCAGGGTGACCTTGGGACCGTACTTGGCGGACACCCGGGCGTAGACGGGCGCGGTGAACATCATCGTCAGGCCGAGCGGGGCGACCAGCAGTCCGGCGACGACCATGGACTGGCCGAGGCCGTAGCCGGTGGCGGTGGGCAGCTGCAGGAGCTGCGGAAGGACGAGCGAGACGACGTAGAAGCTGACGCCGACCATGATCGAGGCGAGGTTGGTGAAGAGGACGGCGGGGCGGGCCGTGGTCCGCAGATCCACCAGCGGGGCGGCGCTGCGCAGCTCGTAGACGCCCCACAGGACGAGGACGACGGCGGAGGCGGCGAACAGGCCGAGGGTGGTGCCGGAGGTCCAGCCCCAGTCGCTGCCCTTGGTGATCGGCAGCAGGAAGAGGACGAGGCCGGCGGAGAGGCCGAGCGCGCCCGGCAGGTCGAAGGAGCCCCCGGCGCGCATCGGGGACTCGGGGACGGCGAGGAGGGTGAGGGCGATGGAGAGGGCGCCGAGGCCCGCGGCGCCGTAGAAGAGGGCGTGCCAGTCCGCGTGCTGGGCGACCAGGGCCGCGGCGGGCAGGGCGAGGCCGCCGCCGACGCCGATCGAGGAGCTCATCAGGGCCATCGCCGAGCCGAGCTTCTCGCGGGGCAGCATGTCGCGCATCAGCCCGATGCCGAGCGGTATCGCGCCCATCGCGAAGCCCTGGAGGGTGCGGCCCACGATCATCGGGAGCAGGGTGCTGGTGAGGGCGCTGACCAGGGCGCCTGCGACCATCACGGCGAGGCTGAGGATCAGCATGCGCCGCTTGCCGTAGAGGTCGCCGAGGCGTCCCATGATCGGGGTGGCGACGGCGCCGGACAGGAGGGTGGAGGTCAGGACCCAGGTGGCGTTGCTCGGGGCGGTGTCCAGCAGCTGCGGCAGGTCCTTGATGACCGGGACCAGCAGGGTCTGCATCACCGCGACCACGATGCCCGCGAAGGCGAGCACGGGGACGACGGCTCCGCTCGCCTGGCGGGTGGGCCGGTCGGTCGTGTGCGTCATGGGGTGGGGCCTCCGGGGCGGGACGTTCAAGGGATACGTGGAAGCTGAACCTGTATGCACGGGCAACTATTCCGATGCTTCGCCCAGCTAACAATTTCTTTAGCTTCTCTTGGGGAAACGGGGGAACAGGAGAATCCCGGCACACGCCGTCACCGTCCGAGGCAACGGTCCGGCCCCCTCATGGCCTCCTTTGTTCATCCAGGAGGCGCAAGGACACGCAGTACAGGTCGGCGGAGGTGACGGGCTGGTGCCGTGACCGGAAAGGTTCACCGGCTCGCGACGCCCGGCAAACCTTCCCGGTCACGGCACCAGGGCGGGAAGGGGCGCGGTTCCCGCGTCCCGGCGAGGGTGCCCGTTAGGGTGGCAGGCGTGTCCTACACCGGTCCGCACTCCGATCCCTTCGGCCCCACCGACCCGTACGACCCCTACGGCTCTCCCCGGCCGCGCCGCTCACCGCTGCGGCGCACGCTGACGGTCGCGCTGGCCGCGCTCGTGCCCGGGGCGCTGCTGGGATGGCTCGTGTACGAGGCGCTGAGCGGATCCGGGAACAGCGGAAGCGGCGGGAACGGGGCGGCGGGGGCGGGGGTGGGGGTGGGGGCCCCGACAGGGGCCGTCGGCTCCCTCTCCGGCGGCACCCCCGACGACAAGCCCGGCACCCTCTCCGCCGCGACCCCCGCGACCCCCGGCGCCTCCCCCGGCCAGGACACGGCCACCCCCCTCAAGGGCAAGGTCGTCGTCATCGACCCCGGCCACAACGTCACCAACTCGCAGCACACCGCCGAGATCAACCGCAAGGTGGACATCGGCACCAACTTCAAGGAGTGCGACACCACGGGGACGTCCACCAACGCGGGGTACAGCGAGGCGCGGTTCAGCCTCGATGTGGCGCACCGGCTGCGCACGCTGCTGCTGGAGCTGGGCGCGACGGTGAAGCTGACGCAGGACGGGGACCGGCCGTTCGGTCCGTGTGTCGACGAGCGGGCCCGGATCGGGAACGCGGCGCACGCCGACGCGGTGGTGTCGATCCACGCGGACGGATCGGCCGAGGGCAACCGGGGCTTCCATGTGATCCTGCCGGCTCTGGTGCACGAGGGGGCCGCAGACACCCGGTCGATCGTCGCGCCGTCGAAGGCCCTGGGGAAGCTGATCGCGGACGACTTCGCGCACAGCACCGGCAGTTCACCGTCCAACTACATCGGCGACGGCACCGGCCTCGACACCCGCAAGGACCTCGGCGGTCTGAATCTGTCGACGGTTCCGAAGGTGTTCATCGAGTGCGGCAACATGCGCGACAGCTCGGACGCGGCCCTGCTGACCAGCGGCGCCTGGCGGCAGAAGGCGGCGCAGGGCATCGCCGAAGGGATCTCGGCCTTCCTGGGCGATTGACGGATCACCGCTCAGGTACGGGGGGTACGGGCCGCCGGCCGGGGCCGCACCGCGCGGAGGGGAGCCGTATCCCTCTGACCTTTACGGTCTCAAATTGCCAACGGTTTCCGCGCTGGGTGAGTTGTGCGGCTCCCTGCGGGATAGCAAGGAGGCAGCGCTGATGACCAGTTGCGCGTGGCGTCGGAAGGCGGTCGGTGGACCCTCCGAGGGAATCGTGAGTTTCCCGCGAGGGTAGTGATCAGCAGGTTGGTCCCGTCGGACATCCTCATCGGGCGGACGATAGTGTCATCCCTGCGTTGAGGGGCCACCCCGCGCTTCACACCGGGGCCCGCGGGCGACATGGTGACAGCGATGCCTCCACCGATGACGAGACGACTGACCGAAGGACACCTTGAAGTGAATATCCGCTCCCTCACTCGAGGCGACGGCGTGGTGATCGGAGCAGCGGTGTTGCTGTTCATCGCGTCGTTCCTCGACAACTATTCGTACGACGGCGCACCCGACAGCCTCGACATCCCGAGCCTGTGGTCGAACGGGCCTGTTCTCCTCAGCGTCGTCCTGGCGGGTCTCATCAGTGCCGCGCTCGTCGTCGTCTCCCGTGCCCTGCCGCAGCCCCGCAAGGTGGCCGGTCTGGAGCTGGGTCCCTTCGGCGTCGCGTTCGGGGTGTTCGCCGCGTGGAGCGCCCTCGGCAATGTCATCGACCCGGTGGGTGGCCTGGACAACTTCGACGGGAGCAGCTCCAACGCCCCGAGCGCCGGCACGGGCCTGATCATCGCTCTGATCGCGACCCTGCTCCTGGCCGGTGCCGCTGTCGCCACCCCTCTCGTGCCCGCGTTGCAGGCCGGGCTGGTGCCGGCGCCGAAGCCGCCGACGCCTCAGCCGTACGGGGCTCAGCCGCCGGCCGGTTACGGGTATCCGGGGGCGCAGCAGCCGGGCGGTTTCGGGGGGCAGCCGCAGCAGGGGCAGCCGTTCGGCGGGCAGCCGGGGCCGGCCGCGCAGCCGCCGGCGCCGGAGTTCTCGCCGTTCTGGTTCGCGGTGCCGGTGCCGCGTCCGCTGTACGCGGAGGACGGTGCGCCGATGCCGATCGCGGAGCTGGCGCCGGGCACGTGGTACCTGGCGGTGGAGCAGGGTGCCCAGGGTCTGGTCGCGCAGACGCAGGACGGGCGGCGTGGTGTGCTGCGGGACACCTCGGGTATTCAGCGCGGCTGAGTTCGAAGTCCTCGTCGACGGCCCCTCGCCCTTCCGGGTGGGGGGCCGTTGTCGTACAGTCGCAGCCCGTGTCTGACGGTTCGTCAGGAGGTAGGCATGCGGCTCGGTCTCGCGCTCGGCTACTGGGGCCGTGGCCCCGCGCCGGGTCATGTGGAGCTGGCGCTGGAGGCGGAGCGGCTCGGGTACGCCTCGGTGTGGACGGCGGAGTCGTGGGGGTCGGACGCGTTCACTCCGCTGACCTGGATCGCGGCGCGGACCTCGCGGATCGGGTTGGGGACGGCGGTGGCGCAGATGGCGGCGCGTTCTCCCACGACGACCGCGATGCAGGCGCTGACGCTGGACCATCTGTCGGGCGGCCGGATGATGCTGGGGCTGGGGTTGTCGGGTCCGCAGGTGGTGGAGGGCTGGTACGGGCGGCCGTTCCCGAAGTCGCCGCTGACCGCGACCCGGGAGTACGTGGACGTCGTACGGCAGGTGCTGGCGCGGCGGGCGCCGGTGGAGCTGGACGGGCGGTTCCATGCGCACCCCTACCGGGGGGCGGACGGTACGGGGCTGGGGCGGCCGCTCAAGTCGATCACTCATCCGCTGCGGGCGGACCTGCCGGTGCTGCTGGGCGCGGAGGGGCCGCGGAATGTGGCGCAGACCGTGCGGATCGCGGACGGCTGGCTGCCGTTGTACTGGTCGCCGGGCCGGCCGGACGCGTACGGGCCGGGGCTGGAGGGGCTGCGGGAGGGGTTCGTCGTGGCGCCGCTCGTGCGTGCCCAGGTCTGTGCGGAGGTGTCCGAGGGGTTGTTGCCGGTGAAGGCGATGCTCGGGTTCTACATCGGGGGCATGGGGCACGCGACCCGTAACTTCCACGCCGATCTGATGGGGCGCATGGGGTACGAGGAGGAGGCGCGGCGGATCCAGGAGCTGTTCCTGGCGGGGCGGCGGGAGGAGGCGGTGCTGGCGGTGCCCGATGCCTTCGCGGACGAGATCTCGTTGGTCGGCCCGCGTGAGCGGATCGCGGAGCGGCTTCAGGCGTGGCGCAAGGGGCCGGTGACGGACCTGCTGGTCGTGGCACCGGATCCGGAGACGCTGCGGGTGCTGGCCGAGCTCAACTCGTAGGGTTCGTAGGGTTCGTAGGGTTCATGAGGGGGAGGGGCAATTCCCTGCCGACGGCGGTGGGATGACGGTCCCTCGCGGGCGGGTTTCGGACGCGTGGGAGCGGTAACCCGCAGGAGCATGTCCAGATATCGCAACGGCGCGAACCAGGCCGGCACCGTGATCGCGGTCGTGGCCGACGTGATGGCCCTGATCCTGGGCCTGTGGATTCTGATGTACCTGCTGGACGCCAATCGTGGCAACGAGTTCGTCCAGTTCGTGCATGACGTGGCCCGCTGGCTGGCGGGCTGGTCGCACGACCTGTTCACCTTCGACGAGGCGTGGGCGAGGGTGGTGGCGGGCTATGGCCTGGCGGCGGTGGTGTACCTGTTCATCGGCCACGCCATAGCCAATCGGGTCCACCGCCACTGAGGCACGACCCGCGGGAGGCACGACCCGCGGGGGCACGCACCCGCTGAGCGCGCCCCAGCGGGTGCGCGCCCCCCGACGAACGGGTCAGCCGCAGCAGTCCGTCTCGAGCCCCCAGGGCAGTTGCTCTCCGCCGAACACCGCACAGGTGGCCTCGTGTCCGCCCAGCGCGGCCACCGCGAGCAGCAGCAACCCGGCGGTCCAGGTGGTCAGTTCCTGGGGCCATATCGCCCGGTCGTCGAAGACGAACCCGGTCCAGTAGAGCCCCGATTCCGGGTCGCGCAGGTGCTGGATGGACTGGAGGATCTCCAGTGCCCGGTCGGACTCGCCCACCGCCCACAGCGCCAGGGCGAGTTCGGCCGACTCCCCGCCCGTCACCCACGGGTTGGGCACGACGCACCGCACGCCGAGTCCGGGCACGACGAACCGCTCCCAGTCCTGCTCTATGCGGGACTTGGCCTCCGCCCCGGTCAACGCGCCGCCCAGCACCGGGTAGTACCAGTCCATGGAGTAGCGGTCCTTGTCGAGGAACCGCTCGGGGTGGCGCCGTATGGCGTGCCGCAGTGAGCCCGCGGCGAGTTCCCAGTCCGGCTGGGCCTCCTCGCGCTGTTCGGCGATGGCCAGGGCGCAGCGCAGGGCCTGGTGGATCGAGGAGGACCCGGTGAGCAGTGCGTCGGCGGTGGGGGTGCCGTCGTCGTCCTGCCGCCAGCCGATCTGTCCGCCGGGCTGCTGGAGTCGCAGCACCCATTCGACAGCCGCGTAGACGGCCGGCCACATGCGGTCGAGGAAGGTGTCGTCGCCGGTGGAGAGGTAGTGGTGCCAGACGCCGACGGCGATGTAGGCGACGAAGTTGGATTCGCGGCCGGGGTCGGTGACGTCGTCGTGGGCGCCGTCGGCGTAGGCGGCGTACCAGGAGCCGTCCTCGTTCTGGTGCCGGGCGAGCCACAGGTAGGCGCGTTCGGCGGCCTCGTGCTCACCGGCCGCGTCCAGGGCCATGGCGGCCTCGGTGTGGTCCCACGGGTCGAGGTGGTGGCCGCGGAACCACGGGATCGCGCCGTCCTCCCGCTGTACGGCGAGGATGCCGGCGACGGTCGCGGCGGCCTGCTCGGCGGTGAGGACCCCGGGCAGGACGAGGTGTTCTGTCCGGGGGGTCGTCACGGGGTGGCCGCCTCGACGTCGGTGCGGGGCAGGTGCGGCTTGGTCGCGTAGGCGACGAAGCTCTTGCCGATGAGCGGGTTGAGCGCCTGTTCGGCGACCCGGGTGGCCAGCGGCTTCTTCATGATGTCCCAGACCAGGAGCTGGTGGTACGCGCGTACCGGCAGGGCTTTGTCGTTGTCGACGCCGAACGCGCACTTCAGCCACCAGTACGGTGAGTGCAGCGCGTGGGCGTGGTGGGTGCCGTACGGCTTGAGTCCCGCCTCGCGGATCTTGCCGAGGAGTTCGTCCGCCTTGTAGATGCGGATGTGGCCGCCCTCGACCTCGTGGTAGGCGTCGGAGAGGGTCCAGCAGACCTTCTCCGGGCCGTAGCGGGGCACGGTGATGGCGATGCGGCCGCCGGGCTTGAGCACCCGGACCATCTCGGCGAGGACCCCCTTGTCGTCGGGGATGTGTTCCATGACCTCGGAGATGATGACGACGTCGAAGGACTCGTCGGGGAAGGGCAGGGCCAGGGCGTCGCCCTCCATGGCGGTGGCGGTGGCGCCCTCGGGGGCCTCGCCGGCCTCCTTCATCGCGGCGAACCACTTGGCGACCTCGCGGATCTCCTCACCGTTCTGGTCGAGGGCCACGACCTGGGCGCCGCGCCGGTAGCACTCGAAGGCGTGGCGTCCGGCCCCGCAGCCGAGGTCCAGGACTCGGTCGCCCGGCGCGAGCGGGAACCGGGAGAAGTCGACGGTCAGCACGTGGCCCTGCTTTCGCGATCGGATGCTCGGTTTACGACGTCCACATCTTCGGGCACGGCGGTCGTCGGGCGGCGGGCGCCCCCGGCTATCGCCTCGCGGTAGCGGGCCACGGTTCCCTCGGCGGCCCTGGCCCAGGTGAAGTTCGCGAGCACGCGTTCGCGTCCGGCGGCGCCGAGCCGGGTGCGCAGGTCGGCGTCGCCGAGGAGGCGGCCGAGGCCCGCCGCGAGCGCTCCCGCGTCGCCGGGGGGTACGGCGAGGCAGGTCTCGCCGTCGCGTCCGGCGACCTCGGGGATGGCGCCGCCGGTGGTGGCGAGGAGCGGGGTGCCGGTGGCCATGGCCTCGGCGGCGGGCAGGCTGAAGCCTTCGTAGAGGGAGGGCACGCAGGCGACCTGTGCCGAGCGCACCAGGTCGACGAGTTCGGCGTCGGAGATGCCCTTGACGAACTCGACGGCGCCTTCGAGGCCGTAGCGTTCGATGCTCTGGGCGACGGGCCCTTCGGTGGGGCGCTTGCCGACGACGACGAGGTGGGCGTCGGCGTACTCGGTGCGGACCTTGGCCAGGGCGTCGACGAGGTGGACGAGCCCCTTGAGGGGGACGTCGGCGCTGGAGGTCGTGACGATGCGGCCGGGTACGACGGGCACGGACGGGTCGGGGGAGAACAGGTCGGTGTCGGCGCCGATGTGGACGACGTGGATCCGGTCGTCGCGGACGCCGAGGTGGTCGACGATCTCCTGGCGGGAGGTGCCGGAGACGGTGAGCACGGAGGGCAGCCGGCGGGCGACGCGCTTCTGCATCCGGGTGAAGGCGTACCAGCGCCGTACGGAGTAGCGGCGCTGCCATCCCTCGGCGGCGTCGAGCTCCAACCGGCGGTCGACGGTGATGGGGTGGTGGATGGTGGTGACGAGGGGTGCGCCGACGTCGCCCAACAGGCCGTAGCCGAGGGTCTGGTTGTCGTGCACGACGTCGAACTCGCCGCGACGGGCGCGCAGATGGCGGCGGGCGCGCAGGGAGAAGGTGAGCGGCTCGGGGAAGCCGCCGGTCCACATGGTGGCGACTTCCAGGGCGTCGATCCAGTCCCGGTACTCGTCGCGTCCGGGGGTCCGGAAGGGGTCCGGGGAGCGGTAGAGGTCGAGGCTGGGCAGCTCGGTGAGGGTCAGGCCGTCGTGGCCCTCGTCGAGGACGGGGTACGGCTGTGAGCCGATGACCTCGACCCGGTGGCCGAGCCGGACCAGTTCACGCGACAGGTGCCGTACGTAGACGCCCTGGCCGCCGCAGAACGGGTTCCCCTTGTAGGTGAGGAGCGCAATGTCGAGCGGTCGCCCGCCGTCAGCGGCGAGGTCACGCCGGGCCCCCGCCTGACTGGCCTCAGCAGTCACTCCGGGCCCCCTTCTGCCTGCGCTGTCCCGCGACATTACGACGAGACGCTAACCTAGAACAAGTTTCAGAGTTGATCGTTCGGGAGGCTACGAATCTACCGGCTGGTAGGGGTGCCGGGAGAAGTGGATCAGGTGATTCCCGCCACGGCTCACCGCGCTCCGGCGGCCCTGCCATGCTGTGTGATCACGGAGCCTCACCGACTGTCACGGAACGGGACCCATGCCTGCGGAAGACTCCACCCAGCGCCCCGCCTCCTCCCCCCTCACGGAGCGGCAGCAGGCCCGCCGCCGACGCATTCTGCACGCGAGCGCGCAGCTCGCCAGCCGGGGCGGTTTCGACGCGGTGCAGATGCGGGAGGTCGCGGAGTCCTCGCAGGTCGCCCTGGGGACGCTGTACCGGTACTTCCCCTCCAAGGTGCATCTGCTGGTCGCCACGATGCAGGACCAGCTGGACCACATGCACGGCACGCTCCGCAAGAAGCCGCCGTCCGGGGAGCGTCCGGCGGAGCGGGTCGCGGAGACCCTGATGCGCGCCTTCCGCGCGCTCCAGCGCGAGCCGCATCTGGCCGACGCGATGGTGCGCGCGCTGACCTTCGCCGACCGCAGCGTCTCCCCCGAGGTCGACCAGGTGTCCCGGCAGACGACGGCGATCATCCTCGACGCGATGGGCCTGACCGACCCGACGCCCGAGCAGCTCTCGGCGGTCCGCGTCATCGAGCACACGTGGCACTCGGCCCTGATCACCTGGCTCTCGGGCCGGGCCTCGATCGCCCAGGTACGGATCGACATCGAGACGGTGTGCCGCCTGATCGACGTGACGGACCCGGACCGCCCGTCGGCCTGATCCCCCGGGTCAGGCTGCTCGGCGCAGATCACGCAGGAGAAGACGGACCGGCCCGTCGGACTGCGCGCACGCCGAGCCGTGCAGGTCCAGTGAGCCCAGGGCTGCGGTGATCGCGGCGCCGGGGGCGAGGAACGCCTCGTCGAGCTCCCACTCGGTCCTGGTCCCCGCCCCGGCCGGCGGCGCGAACCGCTCCGGCTCGGCGAGCGGCCGGCCACCCGTCAACTCCTGCCGCAGCCCACGGCCGTCGCGCCAGACCTCGATGACGGTACGAGCGCTCAGGGCGGAGACGGCCCAGCCGCACCAGCGGTCGGGGCCGATGAGCGAACCGAAGCCGAGGCGGGGCGTGCCGTCCTCCCGCAGGGCCTCCGACGCGTCGTCGACCACCCGGAAAGCGAGGTCGCCGAGGATCTCGGCCTCGACGCGCAGGGCGTGCACGGGCGCGACCCGCGCGGCCGGATGCAGCGACCAGCCCACCACCTGCTCGAACGCCCGAGTCGGCAGGTGCGGGCTGTCCAGGCCGACGCCGAAGTACATGCCGGGCCTACGGCGCACGGCTTCAACGCCCTCGACGATCCGGATGTCCGCCGCGCTGTGCTCGTCCTCGGTCACGACCGCACGGTACGGGACGCGAAGAACCGGGACCGGGGCGCGAAGAACCGGGACGCGAAAAACCTACGAGACGGGTTCCCTTCGCCGGTATTGCCCGGATCAGGTATTGGGGGTCGCCGTCCGGCCCGACTGCTGCCTTTCGGCCTCTCAGCCCTACCGTCGACGTCGGCCTCAGCGGATGCCTTCGCGTCTCGCTGCGGTCGGCTACTCCGGTCGGACTCCCTCACTCGCCTCGTAGGCCACTACCAGAATAAAACGTCTCAAACCGGATGGAACCCCCTAAAGGAAAGATTTTTTCCTCACCGAGGGCCTCAGAGGTCTCAGGCCTCAGTCCTCCGGCGGGAACACCGCCTCCCCGCTGTCGAGCAGGGTGATGGCGATCGCCTCCACCGGGCAGCTCTCCGCCGCCGTCAGCACCCGCTCGTTCGCGTCCGCGTCCGGGGCGAGCGGGTGGGACTGGCGGGCGGTGTCCAGGCGGAAGCCGTCCGGGGCGTGGTGGATGCACTGGGCCGAGCCGATGCACAGCGAGCGGTCGACCTCCACGTGCCAGCGGTCCCCCATGACCCTCTCAGCCCTCCCAGCCCGCCGGCAGGTGGATCATCTTGTGCTCGAGGTACTCGCCGAAGCCCTCGGGCCCGAACTCGCGCCCCAGTCCGCTGTTCTTGTAGCCGCCGAACGGGCCTAGCATGTCGAGGCTGAAGGTGTTGACGGAATACGTCCCCGTACGGACCTGGCGGGCGACCTCGATGCCGTGCGCCACGTCGGCCGTCCACACGCTGCCGCTCAGCCCGTAGTCGGAGTCGTTGGCGATCTTCAGCGCCTCGGACTCGTCGCCGTAGGGGAGCAGGCAGATCACCGGGCCGAAGATCTCCTCGCGGGCGATCCGCATGGAGTTGTCGACGTCACCGAAGAGGGTCGGCTCGACGTACCAGCCGCGGTCCAGGCCCGCCGGACGGCCGCCGCCGGTGAGGACCTTGGCGCCCTCCTCCTGGCCGATGCGGATGTAGTCGAGGTTGCGGCGCTGCTGGCGCTCGGCGACCAGGGGGCCCACCTGGGTGGCCGGGTCCATCGGGTCGCCGACGACGAGGGCGCTCGCGGCGGCGGCGAAGGCGTCGGCGAACTCGTCGTAGCGCGAGCGCGGCAGCAGGATGCGGGTCTGGGCCACACAGGCCTGTCCGTTGTTCATCCAGGCGGCCGGGACGATCCCGGCCACCGCGGACTCCAGGTCGGCGTCCGGCAGCACGATCGCGGCCGACTTGCCGCCGAGTTCCAGCGTGACGCGGGTGAGGTTGCGCGCGGCCACCTCCATGACCCGCTTGCCGGCCGCGACGGAGCCGGTGAAGGAGACCTTGTCGACACCGGGGTGACCGACCAGGTACTCGCTGGTCTCACGGTCCGCCGGCAGGATCGACAGCACCCCCTCCGGCAGTCCGGCCTCCCGCGCGATGTCCGCGAGCAGATAGGCGTCCAGCGGTGACTCCGGCGACGGCTTGAGGATCACCGAGCAGCCGGTGAGCAGCGCGGGAGCGAGCTTGGCGGCGGCGACGAACTGGGGGACGTTCCAGGGGACGACGGCCGCGACCACGCCCACCGGCTCACGCCGTACGAGGATCTTCCCGAGCACACCGTCGCGGCGCTCCTCGTAGGTGAAGTCCCGGGCGACGGTGATCGCCGCGTCCCAGACCATCATCGCGCCGAGGGCCTGGGCGAGGACGCTCCAGGAGTACGGTGAGCCGTTCTCGGAGGAGATCACGCGGGCGATCTCCTCGTGGCGCATCGCGATGCCGTCCTTGATCCGGGCGACGACCGCGATCCGCTCGTCGAGGGAGAGCCGCGACCAGGGCCCCTCGTCGAACGCCCGCCGCGCGACGGCGACGGCCCGGTCCACATCGGCCGCGGAGGCGTGCGGCACCCGCCCGATGACCTCCTCGGTGTGCGGCGAGATCACCTCGATGACGGCATCGCCCAGGGGGTCCGTCAACTCTCCGCCGATGAACAGCTTTCCGTGTTCCACGAGCTCAGCCATGGCCACTGCCTTCGTCCGCATCATTTCTGACGGTGTTTCAGAAACTGATACCAGTTCTGGTTAAAGTAGTCCACGGACAGGACGGGAATGCCCCTGACCAGCGGTTTCCCGATGATCAGGGGCGGGTGCGAAAGCCGGGGGCCGTCAGGGGGCCGTCGGGGGCTTACGGCCCGTCCGGTACATCTCGTCGACGGCCTTCCGCGTACGCGTCTCGCTGCTCGGCGTGAGAGGTGGGTGTAGGTACGGAGCGAGAACCCGACCCGGCATCGGCGTGCCCGAGGCAGGCGCCCAGGACCCTGGATGCTCTGCCTGGAGTCGGGGAGCACCGAGGCGCAGAAGTGCCGCAGCGCGTGCATGCCGTCTTCGCGGGCCTCCTTGCACCTCTCCCCCGGCCCGGGCTTGGGGATCACTCCCGCCGCGGCGAGCGCAGGCTTCCAGGCGTGCGCGTTGAAGGCGTTGCGCCAGACCGCTCCGCCCTCAGTGCCAGTGAAGTACAGGAGCCTGGTCACCGGCTCTCCGTCGGGGCGCATCCACTGGTCAGTGGCAGCGCAGGTCACCGCGGCACCATCGGTGCGGAGGAGCCACGTCCCGTTGTTCGCCGGACACATGCGGTCGTCGTCGATGGTGAACGTCAGTTCACCCGATGCGCCGTATGAGCGTTGTGTCAGGGCGACAGGGACGTCGAGAACGCGGGCCCACAGGTTGAACTGATCGTACGATTCATCACCGAAGGAGGCGCCGAGGATCTGCGGATAACAAGACAGCCGACTTCCATCAACGCGAGGATTGCACAGGGCGCCCTCCTGAAACGATGGACGGCACCCCGCAAACTGACTCGGCAATATTGAGACTCCTCCGACCTCACGAAATATCCAGGCCGGGAATTGCATAGTGCGGGTCTGGAAGTGATACATCCCATCTAGCAAGTGCGTCGTTGATTTGCTGAGGGTCCTGTCGACTGCAGGGGAAAGAGCCTTTCCGGGTGACGGAGCCTACCGGGTAGTAGTTGCGCGTCCGTGCCCAGGGAGACGGCCGCCGGACGGCCGCGCAGGCCGGTTCGGTCCTGCTACGGAGTCGGCGGACCATCGAGGAGAATCGCGGCTGGAGGCGGTGATGCCTGCTCAGCCATTGGTTTGTTCGCCGACGAGGAATCCTGCGGCCCAGTGGGTTTGACCCACGGTGTACTCGTACACGTGGAAGCCGTTGGGATGGTCCCTGAATCCGGGTAGGGTGCGCGCCTGCTCGATGCGTTGTTCCGCCCGTTGCTGGCTCGAGTAGAGGCCGAGAAACGTGAAGCTGTCCTCGCTGTCGTCCCAGAAGAGCGGTTCGCCGTCTTCCATGAAGTCGACGGTGGTGGGAGCACCCGGCTCGTCCGCGAAGTGATGCCTGTGCACCAGGAGGTAGAGCGTCCGGTCCATCAGTCTCGCCCAAGCCCTTCGGGGTACACCGTGACGAACCCCTGGGTCCACACATCCTCGTCCACGATCACGGGTGCGATCTCGAAACAATCAGGTTCGTCCCGGAACCCTGGAAGCTTCCTGGAGATCTCCCGCTGTCTCTCCGCGACTGCCTGGTCCGGATAGATGCCGATGATCCTCCACTCCTCCTCGTTCAGGTGGATGGTGCCGTCCGCATCGAGATGGATGACCCGTTCGTCCTGCTCCACCGCGAGATGGCGCGCGTGCCACAGCACGTAGAGATCGCCGTCAGGTTCGTGTTCGTCTGTCATCGCGGGGATTTTCCCTTGCTGGTGTGACGCTGGGGGCGGCAGAGTTCGCGCCCCATAGTGTGCCCGGTGGGTGATCGGAAACGCGAAGAGTGCTCCTGACCTGCAACGATGGGACTCGTCTAGGGTCCTGTCGAGAAGGTCCCGGCATCGGCCTGGAGGACGGCCGTCGAGGCGGACGGCGAGATCCGCGACGGCGCATGGGTCGCCGAGCTCACCGGCGACGTCCTGGACGGCTGGCCGAAGGGCATGCGGCTGACCTGCTTCGCCACCAACACCTTGGGCCGGCCGATCGCCGAGCTCGAGCTCCGTCACCGACTGCGGGCCCGGGCCGAGGACCGCATCCGCGCCGCCCGGGCCACCGGCCTGCGCAACCTGCCCCTGCACCGCACCTCCCAGAACCGAATCTGGCTGGAGATCGTGCAGATCGCTCCCGACCTGCTGGCCTGGATGCCGATGCTCGCCCTGACCGGCAAGGCCAGGCTCTGTGAGCCCCGCCGACCACGGCTCCGTGTTCACCGCGGCCGGACAGCTCGTGACCACAGGCCGTGTGCGAATCCTCCGCCTGGCCCGGCACTGGCCCTGGAGCAGCCAGATCACCACAGCTCTCGAACGGCTCGCACTCCTGCCGAACCCCGGCTGACCAGCGGATTCCCCGTCCCTTCGACAGCAGCTCAACACCCGGAGCAGTGGAATCCGGCGCCATCCCGAGGCGGCACTCGGCTCTTCGGCCTGCACATCCTCAGCCCACGGCACGAAAACGGTCCACCGACTCCGTCGGCGGACCGTCACGATACTTCGAGGCTAACGAGGACGTGCGCGACTGAGGGTGGGTTGTGTTGGCCTGGCGGGTTGGCTGGTGGGTGATCACCGCATCGCGGCGCGGTCGGAGACGAGGCCGGCGATGGCCAGGTGGGTCTCGTCGTAGTACTCACGGCGTCCGGTCCAGCGTTGGAGGGTCCGCCACTGCTTGTGCTCGGCGTTGGCGTGCTCGACGCAGATCCGCTCGGAGGACTGCTGCTTGCGGGCCTCCTCCCACGCCGTGATCTCCTCGACACAGGCAGCCTTGGCAGGCTTCTTCGGCGGGGCGCTGACCTGGTCGGGAAAACGCTTGGCCAGACCCCGGTATCCGGCATCGGCTTTGGCCTTGACCTGCGGATACTGCTCGAAGAGAGCGTCGATGCCCGCGGTCTTGACCGCCGTCTGATCGTGCATCCGGCCGGGCCGGATCGCGCCGGTCCACAGGGTGCGGCCCCGTCCGTCGGTGATGACGGTGGCCTTCTTGGTGTTCTGCCGCATCTTGCCGGACACGAACGCCCGGCGCCCGGGCCGGCCCGCCTTCGGACGCCGTACTCGTACCTCGGTGCCGTCCAGCCGCAGCTCCACTCCCTTCGCGCTGGCGTAGGCGAAGACGTCGGCCAGCGAGTGCAGGCGCAGTGCCGTCTCGCCGGGGACCGCGAAGCCACGCGCCGCCAGCAGCGGACGGACCTCATGGACGGCCCGGGTGACGGTCGAGCGGTCCACGCCGTAGAAGACGGCGAGAGCAGCATGCGGAAGCTGGAACCGCAGGATCACCAAAGTCGCGATCACCCGGTCGGTGAAGACCAGCTGATGGCTGGGCCCGCCGCCTTCGGCCCGCAGACGCTCACGCCCCCGGCGCTCGCCCAACCGGGACTCCTCCCGCGCCATCCACGGCCCCGCCAACTCGGCGATGAGCACCCCGAGTTGATCCCGCGAGATGCCCGTGCAGATACGATGCGAAAGAGCCGTACGGGCCAAGGATCGCTTCACAACCATCCCAACCCGTACGGCTCTCTTCACGTTCCCGACCAGCTGAAACCGCTGTCGCACACCAGCCCGTAAGCGCCGGCACGGTGCCTTTACAGCAGCCAGGCACAGCAACCACCCCCGAGGAGAGCTCCGAAGGCTGGGCCGTCTCCGGGCCGTCCGGCAGTGACCAACGTCGACTAGCGACGACAGGGGTGGTGCGCACATCAGCGCAGGTCAGCCCAACGCCCCACAGCATCAGTCGACTTGGGCACCCACTGAAACCAGTTCTAGTTATAGTGGGCAATGGCCCACGGATCGGCCGGGGGACGGAGGGCAGATGGCGGCGACGTTCGATCACGGCGGCGGGGTGCGATCCCTGCGGGTGCCGATCCCTGACAATCCCCTGGGGTTCACGCTCGTCTATGTGGTGGACACCGACCGGGGGCCGGTGCTGGTCGACACGGGGTGGGACGACCCGGCGTCGATGGACGCGCTCGTCGACGGGCTCGCCGCCTGCGGAACGGCCGTGTCGGAGGTGCACGGGGTCGTCATCACGCACCACCATCCCGATCACCACGGGCTCTCGGGCAAGGTGCGCGAGAGGTCCGGGGCATGGGTGGCGATGCACGCGGCGGACGCCTCGATCGTGCGCCGGACGCGCGAGACCCGCGCCGAGCGCTGGTACACGTACATGGCGGCCAAGCTGGCCGCCGCCGGCGCGCCCGAGGAACACATCGCCCCGCTCCGGTCGGCCCGGCGCCGTACACTGCCCGGGCTCTCGCCCGCGCTGCCCGACCGGGAGATCGTGCCCGGCGAACTCCTCGAACTGCCCGGCCGCCGGCTGCGCGCGATCTGGACGCCGGGCCACACCCCCGGCCATGTCTGCCTCCACCTGGAGGAGGAGCACCCGGCCGGTCTGCCGGGCCACGGCCGGCTGTTCTCCGGGGATCACCTGCTCCCCGAGATCAGCCCGCACATCGGGCTCTACGAGGACCCCGACGACACCACCGTCACCGACCCCCTCGGCGACTATCTCGACTCCCTGGAACGGGTCGGCCGGCTCGCCCCCGCCGAGGTCCTCCCGGCCCACCAGCACCCCTTCACCGACGCCCCGTCCCGGGTGGGGGAGCTGCTCGCCCACCACGAGACGCGCCTCACCGGCCTCCTCACCCTGCTCGCCACCCCCCTCACCCCCTGGCAGCTCGCCGAGCGCATGGAGTGGAACCGCCCCTGGGAGCAGATCCCCTACGGCTCCCGCACCATCGCCGTCTCGGAGGCCGAGTCCCATCTGCGCCGCCTGGTGAAGCTGGGGCGGGCGGAGGCGGTACCGGGGAGCGATCCGGTGACGTACATGGCCCTCTAGTGCCGTGACCGGGAAGGTTTGCCGGGAAGCTCGCGGCGTCCGGTGCGGTGCATCGCGAGGCGGGGCGTCGCCCGTGTACGGGATGTACTCGGGTGATGCGACAACGCGGCGAGGTGCCGTGCCGGGCGTCGCGAGCCGGTGAACCTTTCCGGTCACGGCACCAGGGAAGGCCTGCGTCGCGCGGGGGCGGTGCCGTTCACGGGAGGGAGCCGTTCCGTTCACGCCGGGGGCCTACGGTGTGCTCCCGCCTCCGTCCCGGACCCACAGGTGCCGTCACCCATGGACCCCATCGCCCAGCTCCTCGCCGAACGCGCCTGCCGACGCCTCCTCCTCGACCTCGTCGTCCGTCTCGACGCGGCCGACCCCGGCTCCGTGGCCGAGCTGTTCACCGAGGACGGCGTCTGGATCTGGCCGGAGGGCGACCGGCTGGTGAAAGGCCGCGCCGCCCTCCGCGCCCACTTCGGCTCACGTCCCGCCGACCGGCACGCGCGCCGGCTGATGGCGGACGTCCGGGTCGACGTGACCTCCCCGGACGCGGCGACGGCCACCTCGTACTTCACGACGTACCGCACGCACGCCGCCCTGTCGAAGCGCCCGGACCCGGACCCGACCCTGCACCCGACCCCGGTCGCCGCACCGGTCCGGGTCCCGGCCCCCGTAGGGATCGGGTACTACGAGGACACCCTGCGCCGCACCCCCGACGGCTCCTGGCTCCTCGCGGCCCGCACTGCGCCTGGCGCGCGACCGTCCGACGCCCCGCCTTTGACGACCACCGACGACCACCGACACCACCGATCCACCGACGACCGCTGACGACCACTGACGACCGTCGACAATCGCTGGCGACCACTGACGACCGCTAATGGCCGCTAAGGCCGCCCGGCCCGCCCGTGGCCGCCGTCAGTGCGCGGATCAGCTCCCCTGCCGCCCCCAGGAGTCCGACCTCCTGCTCGCTCATCGTCGGATTCGCCGCCCGCCGCCGCAGCGCCTCCCCCAGCCCCTCCTCGTCCAGCCCGGAGTCCGGCCCGGAGTCCGGCCCGGAGTCCAGCCCGGAGTCCGGCCCGGAGTCCAGCCCGGAGTCGGGCCCGGAGAGCCCGGAAGGGGCGGCGAGCAGCGCCGTCAGGGTCGCGCGGGCCGCCTCGGCGTACCGCTCGGCCGAGACGGCGGCCTGGGCGAGGATCACCGCGGACATGCCCCAGTCCAGGCCGGGGTCCCCGTCCTCCGCGGTGCCCCAGTCGATGACCCGGGGGCCGTCGGCGGTGAGGATCACGTTCTCGGGGTGGAGGTCGAGGTGCAGGACGCGCAGCCCGGGCCTGGACGGGGAGCGGCCCGGCACGGCGTGCAGTGCGCGCAGCAGCCGGGCGAGGAGGGTGCCCCCGGTGGCGAAGTCCAGCGTGCCCGCCACGAACGCCTGGAGCATCGTCGGCCCCTCCAGGCGCTCCATCACCAGGTCGGTGCGCGAGGCGACGGTGCGTACGGCGGGTGCGGGGTAGCCGTGCCGCCGTACGTGCTCCATGACCGCCGCCTCCGCGGCCGCGTCGCACCAGCCCTCCCGGTCACGGCGCAGCACCCATGCCCCGTCGATCTCGTACACGTCCGCCGTCCGGCCGGAGCCGAGCAGTCTGCCCGGGACCGGCGCCCTCCCCGTGGTGGTCATGGCCAGAACCTAGCGTGTGCGAGACCGCGGTCACGTTCCCGGACCGTTGACCGGTGAACCACCCCACATGACCCACATCACCTACTACCTGCCCTAGTTGGGCATATCGGATGCCATGCCCATGCCATCAGGGCCTCTGACCTGCACTTTGAGAGCCAGGTCACACAACAGGCCTTCACCCCAAGTACGGCCACAACTAGCAAAAGGGGTCTTTGCGGACGGCTCCCGACCCTGCTTCTCTGGACGACGTCGCACGGCACCGACCCGCCCACGGACCCCGGCGCCGACGCACGCAGGCAGCAGGACAGGCCACCGGCCGCCCACCCCGCAGCGCACCGCGACCGCCATGCCCCCGAAGAAAAAGGTTCTCCGTGTCCGTCTCCGTCATCCGCCGCATCGCCAGCCCGAAGAAGGCCCTCACCACCGTCGCCCTGGCCGCCGCCACCGCCGGCATCGCCATGACCGCGGCACCGGCCCACGCGGCCACCGTGACCAGCGCCTCCCAGGCCCAGGCGATCGCGCACAAGATGATCCCGGACGCCGGCCAGTACGCCGCCTTCTCCCACATCGTCCAGCACGAGAGCAACTGGAACGTCAGCGCCACCAACTCCTCCTCCGGCGCCTACGGCCTCGTCCAGGCCCTCCCCGGCTCCAAGATGGCCTCCGCCGGCTCCGACTGGAAGACCAACGCCGCCACCCAGATCAAGTGGGGCCTGGACTACATGAACTCCCGCTACGGCAGCCCCGCCGCCGCCTGGAACTTCTGGCAGGCCAACGGCTGGTACTGAGCCACCCCCGCACACAGCGCCGGCCCCTGAGGCGGCGGTGCCCGATCCCGGGCGCCGCCGCCTTCGCCGTTTCTCCACACCGGCGTGGTCCACTGGGCCGGTGACCACCGAGCCCGGCGCGAAGGACCCCGAGGCACGCGGCGCCCGCCTCACCCCCGTCCTGCTCATCCTGACCGCGGTGAGCGGCCTGATCGACGCGATCAGCTATCTCGGGCTCGGCCGGGTCTTCACCGCGAACATGACGGGCAACGTGGTCGTCCTCGGTTTCGCCGCCGCGGGCACCCCCGGCTTCTCCGCCGGCCACTCGGCGACCTCCCTCGCCCTCTTCCTCGCGGGCGCGGCGACGGGCGGCCGGGTCGCCCGGCGGGTCGGCGACGGCTCCCGCCGCACCCGGGCCCGGATCACCTTCGCCGTCGAGGCAGCCCTGCTGGCGGGAGCCTCGGCCGTCGCCTTCGTCACCGCCGAGCACGGCCGGGTCCGGATCTACGCGGTGATCGCGCTCACCGCCTACGCGATGGGCCTGCGCAACGCGGTCGTGCAGAAACTCGCCGTGCCCGGCCTCACCACGACCACCGTCCTGACGATGACCCTCACCGGCCTGGCCTCCGAGTCGTCCGTGGGCGGCGGCCCGGGGGGCCACACCGTCCGTCGTACGGCGGCCGTGATCGCCATGTTCGCCGGAGCGGTCCTGGGCGCGGCCCTGGTCCTGCGCCACGACCTCGCGCTCCCCCTGCTCCTCGCGGCCGCGACCTCCGGCGTCCTGGCGCTGCTGGCGTCGGGACGGGAGTGAGAGAGTGAGAGCCGGGAGTGGGAGACGGGAGTGAGCGCGCGCCCTCGCCGACTCCACCGGGCCCGCGCCGCGGCCGGCCGCCCTGGGCCCGCACCCCGTCGGACCGCCTGGGCCCACCGGGCCCACCGGGCCTACTGGGCCTTGTGCCGCTGATAGTGCCGGGCGACCCGGACCCGGTTGCCGCAGCGGGTGGGCGAGCACCAGCGGCGGCGCGGGTGCGTGGGCAGGAAGAGCATCACGCAGTCCTCGGCCTCGCAGGTGCGGATCCGGGCGCTCGCCGGGTCGGCCAGCAGACGGGCGGCGTCCTCGGCGAGGCAGGCGGCCAGCCGCAGGCCCGGTGAGCCCTCGCGGCGCCGTACGAGGGTGACGGCTTCCCCGTCCCACACCGCCTCGTCGATCGCGGGCGCGGCGCGCTGCGCCCGGTTGAGCGCGTCCAGGTCGGCGGACGGGGGCCGCTCCCCCCGCAGGAGGTGGTCGAGGGCCCGGGCCAGCGGCTCCCGCACCGCGCGCACGGCGGCCAGATCGTCGGCGCCGGCCTGCGCGGGCGCCGCCTCCGGGAGCCGGTCGGCCTCCCGTTCCCACCAGGCCAGCAGGTCGGCCGGGCCCGCGAGCAGATCACCCGCGGCGGAACGGGTGTTGACCAGGTCCAGCGCCAGCGGTTCGCCGATGAGAGGCACGAGATCACTCACGCCCCTAATGCTACCTCCCCTCGTTGACCTATTAGCCGTCCGAGCGATACGGTCCCCTCGTCGCACCTAATGGGTGAACCGGCAATGGAAGGATTAGCCGTGCTCGTCTCTCCCGCCCGCACGCTCCACCGCCACCTCGACGTGGACGGGGTCCGCGTCTTCTACCGGGAGTCCGTCCCGGACCGCGCCGACGCGCCCGCACTCCTGCTCCTGCACGGGTTCCCGTCCGGCTCCCACCACTTCCGCCGGCTCATCGACGTACTCGGCGGGCACTACCGGCTGATCGCCCCGGACTATCCGGGCTTCGGCCACACCGAGACCCCCGAGGGCTTCACCTACTCCTTCGACCGCCTGGCCGACATCACGGAGGGCTTCGTGCGGCGCCTCGGTCTGGACCGGTTCGTGATGTACGTCTTCGACTTCGGCGCGCCCGTCGGCTTCCGGATCGCCGAACGCCACCCCGAGTGGATCGCCGGACTGGTCGTCCAGAACGGCAACGCCTACGAGGAGGGCCTCTCGGAGGCGGCCCGCGGTCTCGTCGCGCTCACCCCCGGGGCGCCGGGCGCGGAGGGCGCCGTACGGGGCATGCTCACGCTCGCCGGGACGCGCGGCCAGTACGAGACCGGCGTGCCGGACCCCGAGCTGATCGCACCCGACGGCTGGACCCTGGACCAGCACTTCCTGGACCTGCCGGGCCGCAAGGAGGCCCAGGTCGCGCTGGCCTTCGACTACCGCTCCAACGTCGAGCGGTACGACCGCTGGCAGGCCTGGCTGCGCAAGGACACCCCGCCCGCGCTGATCCTCTGGGGCCGCCACGATCCCTTCTTCCCCGAGCCCGGGGCGCGCGCGTACCTGCGCGACCTGCCCGACGCCGCGCTGCACCTGTTCGACACCGGGCACTTCGCGCTGGAGACCCATCTGCCGGAGATCGCCCCGCTGATCGCCGGCTTCCTGGACCGGCTCAGCCCGCGCTGACCCGCAGCTCCTTCACCCCGTTGATCCAGGCCGACCGCAGCCGGCGCGGATCCTCGACGAGCCGCAGCCCGGGCAGGGCGTCGGCGACCGCGTTGAAGATCAGGTCGATCTCCAGGACGGCGAGCGACTTGCCCAGACAGAAGTGCGGTCCGCCGCCGCCGAACCCGAGGTGGGGGTTGGGGTCCCGGAGCACGTCGAACTCGTCGGGCCGGTCGAACACCTCCGGGTCGTGATTGGCGGAGGCGTAGAAGATCCCGACCCGGTCGCCCTTCCTGATCTGCTTGCCGCCCAGTTCGGTGTCCTGGGTGGCGGTGCGCTGGAAGGAGACGACGGGGGTGGCCCAGCGCACGATCTCCTCGGCGGCGGTCCCGGGCCGGCGCTCCTTGAACAGCTCCCACTGCTCGGGGTGGGTGAGGAAGGCGTGCATCCCGTGCGTGATCGCGTTGCGGGTCGTCTCATTGCCCGCGACGGCGAGCATGAGCACGAAGAACCCGAACTCGTCGGAGTTGAGGTTGCCCTCGTCCGAGGCCGCCACCAGCGTGCTGACGATGTCCTGCGCCGGGCACTGCTTCCGCTCCGCCGCCATGTTCATCGCGTACGCGATCAGCTCGGCGGCGGACTGCTGGCCCACCTCGGCGGTGATGGCGTACTCGGGATCGTCGTACGCGATCATCTTGTTGGACCACTCGAAGATCTTGGCCCGGTCGTCCTGGGGGATGCCGATCAGCTCGGCGATGGCCTGCAGGGGCAGTTCACAGGCGACGGAGGTGACGAAGTCGAAAGGGCCGTCATGGGCGCCGGCGCCCTCGGCGATGGCCCGGGCCCGCTGCCGCAGCCGGTCCTCCAGCCCCCTGATGGCGCGGGGGGTGAAGCCGCGCTGCACGATCTGCCGCACCCGGGTGTGTTCGGGCGGGTCCATGTTGAGCATGATGAACCGCTGGGCGTCGATCGACTCCCGCTGGATGTGCTCGTTGAAACGGATGATCGCGGTGTTGAGGTAGGAGGAGAAGATCTCGGGGTGCGTGGACACGTACTTCACGTCCGCGTGCCGGGTGACGGCCCAGTACCCCTCGTCCTGGAAACCGGCGGCATTGCCCGACTGCGGGATCCAGCGGACCGGTTCGGCGCGCCGCAGCTCGGCGAACTCCGGCAGGGGCACACGGTGTTGCAGCAGGTCGGGGTCGGTGAAGTCGAACCCGTCGGGAAGCGCTGGACAGGGCATCGGCGGCTCCAGCCAGAGGGCAGCTTTTTCTGACGGTTCATCAGAAATAGATTGCCGAGAAGGTAGTTCAGACCACGGAAGGCTGCAAGACCCTTGCGGTGACGCACATCACGTCCGCAGACTGCTCGGAAGAACTAGAACACGTACTAGTTCCTCGGAGGAGGATCCGCACCCATGGCCGCCGAACCCGTGATCGTGGAAGCAGTCCGCACCCCCATCGGCAAGCGCGGCGGCGCGCTGGCCAACCTTCACCCCGCCTACCTCCTGGGTGAGACCTACCGCGAGCTCCTCGGCCGCACCGGCATCCCCGCCGACGCGGTCGAACAGATCGTCGGCGGCACGGTGACCCACGCCGGCGAGCAGTCCATGAACCCGGCCCGCACGGCCTGGCTGTCCATGGGCCTCCCCTACGAGACCCCGGCGACGACGGTCGACTGCCAGTGCGGCTCCTCGCAGCAGGCCTCGCACATGACGGCGAACATGATCGCGGCGGGCGTCATCGACGTCGGCATCAGCTGCGGCGTGGAGGCGATGTCCCGTGTCCCCCTGGGCTCGGGCTCGAAGCACGGCCCGGGCAAGCCGTTCCCGGAGGAGTGGAACGTCGACCTGCCGAACCAGTTCGAGGCGGCGGAACGCATCGCCCGCCACCGGGGCCTGACGAGGAAGGAGGTGGACGAGCTCGGCCTCCTGTCCCAGTCCCGTGCGGCGGTGGCCTGGTCGGAGGAACGCTTCAAGGAGGAGACCTTCGCGGTCCAGGTCCCCACCACCGAGGAGGAACAGGCGTCCGGCCAGGGCATGTGGCGCCTGGTCGACCGGGACGAGGGCCTGCGCGACACGACGGCCGAAGCCCTCGCCGGCCTCAAGCCGATCATGCCGACCGCCGTCCACACGGCCGGCAACTCCTCCCAGATCAGCGACGGCGCGGCAGCGATCATGTGGGCGTCGAAGCGGATGGCGAGGGCGCTGAAGCTGAAGCCGAGGGCCCGCATCGTCGCGCAGACGCTGGTCGGCGCGGACCCGCACTTCCATCTGGACGGCCCGATCGATGCGACGCGGGCGGTGCTCGGCAAGGCCGGCATGTCACTGAAGGACATCGACCTGGTCGAGATCAACGAGGCCTTCGCCTCGGTCGTCCTGTCCTGGGCGAAGGTCTTCGACCAGAACCTCGACAAGGTCAACGTCAACGGCGGCGCCATCGCCCTCGGCCACCCGGTCGGCGCGACGGGCGCCCGCCTCATCACCACGGCCCTGCACGAACTGGAGCGCACGGACAAGGAGTTCGCCCTGATCACGATGTGCGCGGGCGGCGCGGTGGCGACGGGGACGATCATCCAGCGGCTGTAGTCCGGGCGAGGAGGACGGAGAACCCGGCGAGCACGAGCACGACGACCGGACCCGCCGGGTTCTCGGAGTCGCCGGCGGCGACGGCGGAGGGTCTTTTTTTCGGCGATCTCGACGCGGTTGCCGCCCTGGTCGCTGTGGTAGCCGGGCCGACACGACGCAGCGGCGTTCGTGCTCGGCGCTGGTGCCGGCCCAGGACCTGCCGAGGTAGAACTCGCGGTCACCAGCGTGTGGTCCCCGGCCGGGGACGGAGCCGCAGGACGGGTACGCGCCGACCTGGGCGTTCTCGATCCAGTGGCTCGCCCTCCAGGGCGGACTCCAGCACATGCTTGGTCGACTGTTGCAGCAGGCCGCCCTCACCGGCGGGCTTCTCCCCACCGGCGACCAGCCCGTCATCCACGGCGCTCGTCGCACCCAGAGCGGCCTCCCCGGCCCCGATGTCACTCGTCACGTCATCCATCAACTTCGGCTTCGAGCTGGGGAGTCGCTTCACTACTGAAGCTTCATGCCCTTGGGTGAGGTGAGGCCTTTGTCGGGGTGGGCGCGGAACGTGGCTGTCCAGACGGTGGGTGAGCAGGATGTGCCGTCGGGATGCTGCTCCGTCAGCCTGGCCCGGGTGCTGTCCTCGACGACCGTGTCACCGCTCTTCACCGAGGTTGCGATGAGCTGCACTGGCACGATGGACGCACCGATGTCGTCGCGGAGCGGGACCGGCAGCGTCGCGAACGGGTCGTCGGGGCTGCCCGATGTCCGTTCCTTGCAGGTGCCGTTCACGCACAGCCGGATCCTCACCGCGTCTTGGCCGCCGAAGTCGGCGGGCCGCCACACGACGGCGACCTGGGAATCCGCGTCGGCCTGGGGACACGAAGCGTCCTGGCCGAGGAGTGCGCATCCGGTCAAGGACACCGCCAGCAGCGGCACGAGAAGAACTCGGCGCATTCGGTACCTCGCTACCGTGCCGGGGAACACGGGGCCGCCGGAGTCACCCTTGATGATGCAGGATCCGGATGTCTTCTTGGCGGTGACCAGCGCCGCCATCCCCCAGGGCCTGCTCGAACTGGCTTGCAGCCTCATATGCCTCCGCCGCCTGGGCACCTCATTCTGAAACGATCAGTTAGGCGTCAGCCGCTCGGGGTCGGTTGTTTGGGTGCCGGGAGCGTGTTCGTGTGGGTCGGGAGGTCGGTCGTGCGGGCGCGGGGGCCCATCAGGGCGTACGACAGGCCGAAGCCGGCGAGGACGACCGCCGCGCCGCCTGCCGCGTCGAGGACCCAGTGGTTGCCCGTCGCGACGATCGCCGAGACGGTGAAGAAGGGGTGCAGGATGCCGAGGGCCTTCATCCACCAGCGGGGGGCGACGATCGCGATGACCAGCCCGCACCACAGGGACCAGCCGAAGTGGAGGGACGGCATCGCCGCGTACTGGTTGGTCAGCGCGGTGAGGGTGCCGTAGTCGGGCTTGGAGAAGTCCTGGACGCCGTGGACCGTGTCGATGATGCCGAGCGCGGGCATCAGGCGCGGCGGGGCCAGCGGGTAGAGCCAGAAGCCGACCAGGGCCAGCAGGGTCGCGAAGCCGAGGGACGCGCGGGCCCAGCGGTAGTCGACCGGGCGGCGCCAGTACAGGACGGCGAGGACGGTCAGCGGGACGACGAAGTGGAAGGACTCGTAGTAGAAGTCGAAGAAGTCGCGGAGCCAGTCGACGCCCACCACCCAGTGGTTGACCGTGTGCTCGATGTCGATGTGCAGGAAGCGTTCGAGGTCGAGGATCTGCTGGCCGTGGGCCTCCGCGCGGACCCGGCCCGCGGAGTTCGAGCCGCCCGTCGCCGCCAGCCGGACCTGCTGGTAGGCCGCGTAGGTGACGCGGATCAGCAGCAGTTCGAGGAGGAGGTTCGGACGGGTCAGGACGCGCTTGAGGAACGGCAGCAGCGGGACCCCGCGCAGCCGTGCGGGGACCGGGGGCGCGTACTCGGTGGGGATCGGGGCGCGGTAGTAGGGCGAGGTGCGGGAGAGGAACGGGACGACCGTCGCCGCGGCGATGGCCGCCAGCAGGACAGCGTTGTCCCGCAGCGGGTAGAGCGCCGGCATGTTCGGCAGCATCATGCGTGCCGGGAGGGTCATGACGAGGACGACGGCGACCGGCCAGACGTACCGGTCGGAGGCGCGCTTGCCGACGCGTCCCACCACCGCGAGCAGCACCCACAGCAGCTGGTGCTGCCAGGTCGTCGGGGAGACCGCGATCGCCGCGCAGCCGGTGAGCGCCACCGCCAGCAGGAGCTGTCCGTCGCGCGCGTAGCGGACCGCCCGGCGCACGCCGAGGACGGCGACGGCCGCGCCGAGCGCGAGGAACAGGCCGATCTCCAGCGGGCCGGTCAGGCCGAGGCGCAGCAGGGCGCCGTGCAGGGACTGGTTGGCGAGGGCGTCCGCACTGCCGCCGAGGCCGACCCCCGCCATGTGGTGCACCCAGTAGGTGTACGAGTCGTGCGGCATCGCCGCCCAGGCGAGCGCGGTGAGCCCGGCGAACGTCGCACCGGTCGCGGCGGCGGCCCGGCGGCGGCCGGTGAACCACAGCAGGGCCGCGAAGAGCAGCACCGTGGGCTGGAGCGCGGCCGCCACGCCGATCAGCGCGCCGCCCGCCTTCTGGCCCCGTACGACGAAGCAGCCGAGCAGCACCAGCAGCACCGGGATGATGCTGGTCTGGCCCAGCCAGAGGGTGTTGCGCACCGGCAGCGACAGCATGAGCAGGCTGATCGCGACGGGCGCGGCGAGCAGGGACGTACGTCTGCTCACCGGCTGCGGCAGGGCGCGCGCGGCCACCAGGCCGAGGGCGGCGACCAGGAGCAGCGTGCCGAAGGTCCAGCCCCAGCCGAGGGCCTGTTCCGCCGCCTTGGTGAGCGGCTTGAGGACGAGTCCCCCGAAAGGGGTGCCCGTGAAGCGCGTGGAGTCGTAGAGCGAGCCGTTGACGTGCAGGACGCCGTTCGGTCCGACCCAGGTCTCCAGGTCCGTCAGCCGTTCCCCGCGCGGGGTGCCGAGGACGACGGCCACCTGGCGTACGGCGAGGACCGCCGCGAGCATCCAGAGGCCCAGACGGGCCGCGCGCAGACGTGCCGCCCTCGCCGTGCCGACCGCCGTCGCCCCGAAGGCCTCCGCCGGTCGCCCACTGTGCTCCGCATTCGCCACGCCTCGTCGGCCTCCCGCCCCGTGCGTCCCACGCGTCGTCGCGTGGGTGTGTCCTGAACGAACCCTATGAGGCTCGAGCCGCCCCCGGAGAGAGACGCAGGCCATCCCCGCTTCACCTGACGTCGACTCTCCTTTTGTCCGGAAGACGATAGTGCGCCGGGGGCGAGGTTGCCTCCGCAGGGCGCGATGTGGGTCACAGCACGGCCGGAACTGGCACTTCGCACGAACGGAACGCCCGCTTCAGCCGTACCGTCGTACGCCCGTACGACACTGAGGGCAGCGGTTCGGCTGCGTGCGGTGAAGAGGGCGGCGGCGGGCATTGACCGGCATCGGCGGACGGCGACGGACGGCGACGGACCCACGGAGGGCTGCGGCACATGGGCGGCTTGGTCGGCACGATCGGTTCACCGAGGGAGCGCGGAAGAGCGCGCGCGGAGCGGCGGAGCGTCGGGGCACGGCCGCACGCTCGCGTCCTCGCCGTCCTCCTGGCGCTGCTGGCGCTCCAGCTCGGCTCGCTCGTCGCGCCGGCGCACGCCTGCGCCTGCGGTGCGCTCGTCCCGGCCGACGGCCGGCAGCTCGCGGTCGGCCGGGAGGTGTCCGTGGTGCGCTGGGACGGCAGGCAGGAGCAGATCGTGATGAGCCTGCGGGTCGGCGGCGACGCCGAGCGGGCCGCCTGGATCATGCCGGTTCCGCACGCGGCGACGGTGGAGCTCGGGGACGCGGAGCTGTTCGACCAGCTGGCCGCCGCCACCGCCCCCGTGCAGCGCACCCGCACCCACTTCTGGCCGCAGGACGGCGACTGGCCGCTGACCGCCGGGGACGGCCGGGGCGGCCCGCCGCGCCCGCCGCGCGGCAACGGCGGAGGCAGCGGCGGCAGCGAGGTGGGCGTGGTCGGACGGGAGCGGCTCGGGCCGTTCGACGTGGCCCGGCTGACCGCCGCCGATCCCGCGGCGCTGGGCGGCTGGCTGAGCGCGAACGGCTTCGCGCTCCCGGCCCGCCTGGAGAGCGCGCTACGGCCGTACGCCGAGCGGCGGTGGGAGTACGTCGCCGTCAAGCTGGCTCCCGAGACCGCCGGCGGGGTCCTCGGCGGCGAGCTCCAGCCGTTGCGCGTCACCTTCGCGGCCGACGCCCCCGTCTACCCGATGTGGCCGTCCCGGCTCGCGGCCGCACCGCAGTCGCTGGGCCTCTACGTCCTCGCCGCGCACCGCATGGAACCGGCGTCCCGGATCGGCGGCGAGCGGCCCCGCGTCACCTTCGCGGGCCGGGTCGGCGCCTCGGCCGGCGGCCGTCTCGGTGAGCTGGCCCGGGGCACGCCGTTCCTGACGGCCGTCGCCCAGGAGTTCCCGCGCCCGGCGACGATCTCGGGGGACCACGAGCTGCGCCGGGCGCCCACCGACACGACGTTCCGGCAGGCGATCTACGAGGACCGGCTGCTCAGGGTGCTGGGCATACCGGTGTGGCTCCTGACGGTGATCGCCGGCCTCGTCGCGACCGCCGCGGCGTCGATCACCCTGGCCCTCCGCAGACGCCACCCCCACCGATCCCCCCAACCGGGCCCACGCCACGCGTCGGGGCACCATGCGGCAGGCGGGGGCGGGGCGCCGGAGGGAGTGTCTGGTGCAGCGGGGGAAGTACCGGAGGGAGTGTCTGGTGCGGGGCTGGGTGGGGCGCCCGGTGCGGGGGCGGGCGGGGCGTCCGGGGCGGGGGCGGGCGGGGCGTCCGGGGCGGGGACGGACGGGGCTTCCCGGGGGGCGCAGGGCGGGACGCCCGGTCGGGTGCCGGGTACGGGCCCGGACGGGGCGATGGCCGGGGCTGCGAGCCGGAGGCCGGGCGAGACCCTGCGGGCGGATCTCGGCGGAACGCCCGGTGCGGCGCAGGCCAAGACGCCTGGGCGGATCCCGGGTACCGCCCCGGGCGGCGCGACGGGCCCGGCTCCGAGTCAAACGCCGGGCGAGGCGCCCCGGGCGGGGCAGGCCGGGACTCCTGGTCAAGCACCAGGTGCGGCCCCCGGCGGGCCGATGCACGGGGCTCCGAGCGACATGTCGGACGAGGCAGGGACGGGCGGGGTGGCTGGTTTCGGGGTGGGCAGGGTGGTGCGGTGGTGGGGCGGTGCTCGGGCGTGGTCGAGGCGGCGGGCCGTCTCGGTCGTGTCTCCGGTGCCCCGCACCCGGCCCACCGCGGCCGGTGTCCCTCAGGTGCCCCCGATGCCCGCGGCCCGCCCCACCGCGACCCGTGTCCCTCAGGTGCCTCCCATGCCCACGGCTCACCCCGCCGCACCCGGCGGGCCCCCGAGGCCGACCGCGCCCCCCGTTCCCCCCGTTCCCCCCATGCCGCCCATGCCGCCCATGCCGCCCGTCCCGCAGCCGGTTGCGCAGCCCCGGGCGGCCGCGCGTCACGCGCAGTCCGCGCAACGGCCGCAGCGGTCGCGTCGGTCGCAGTGGTCGCAGTGGTCGCAGTGGTCGCAGTGGTCGCAGTGGTCTCAACGAGTCCTTCCGGGGCAGGGCCGGCAGAATCCCCCGTCGCCTCCTCCCCCGCCGCTCCGGCCGCCGACCGCGCACGAGACCCACGCCGCCGCCGCACGCCCACCCGGCACGCCCCCGCACTCCCCCACGCCCCCGAAGCCCTTCACCCTCCCGGTGATGCCTGGGCCGAACGGGTGAATTCGTGGGGCGGGAAAACGGAGCGGGCCCGCTGGGCGGGAACCCGGGCGCGGCGGGGCGCGTTGACAGGACCGGTCAACGGTTCTGACCAGTCGCAGGCACACGGGAGGCAGAGCGCATGAGCGAGTCGCAGGTCTGGGAGGCCGTCGACGCCTACTTCACCGACCACCTCGCCCCGGACGACGAGGTGACCTCGGCCGCCTTGCGCGACAGCGAGGCCGCCGGACTCCCCGGCATCAACGTCACGGCGAACCAGGGCAAGCTGCTCCAGCTGCTCGCCGAGATCCAGGGCGCGCGGACGATCCTGGAGATCGGCACCCTCGGCGGCTACAGCACGATCTGGCTGGCCCGCGCGCTGCCCGCCGACGGCCGGCTGATCTCGCTGGAGTACGACCCCCGGCACGCGGAGGTCGCCGTCCGCAACATCGCCCGCGCGGGCCTGGACAAGGTGGTGGAGGTGCGGGTCGGCGCCGCCCTGGAGTCGCTGCCCCGGCTGGCCGACGAGAACCCGCCGCCGTTCGACCTGGTCTTCATCGACGCCGACAAGGCCAACAACCCCCACTACCTGGAATGGGCGCTGAGACTCACCAGCACGGGCAGCCTGATCGTCGTGGACAACGTCGTCCGCGGCGGCCGGGTGGTCGACGCGGGCAGCACCGAAGGGGACGTCCGGGGCACCCGCGCCGCGATCGAACTGATCGGTTCCCACCCCCGGCTCAGCGGGACCGCGGTCCAGACGGTGGGGGCCAAGGGCTACGACGGTTTCGCGCTGGCCCGCGTCCTGGCGTAGCCCCTCCGGCGGCCGGGGACCGGCTACATCTCGTGGTAGAAGCCCACGTTGACGCTGCGCGGCCCGGTGCGGTCGACGACGACGATCTCACCGGAGCCGCCGCGCGGCAGCGGCACCGTGCCGCCGTACGCGACCTGCTGGGCGTACTCCCCGACGAGCAGCCGCACTTCGGAGGACGGCTCGTCCTGCGAGCCGCGCAGCCAGGAGACCTGCCAGGTGCCCTCGGGGCCGCACAGGAACTCCAGGTGCACCCGGGAGACGAACAGCCAGTCCTCGGGCGTCACGAGACGGCACACGGACTTGTCCCGGCCCACCCGCAGCACGGCGCCCGGGTCACTGGGCGCGTCGGCCATGAGCATGCCGGCCGTGGCACCCTCTTCCGTCCCGGAGACGGTGGCCATGGTGAGTTCGAGCACATGCGCTCCTTCATGAAGCCGTGACGCGACGGCTGGATGACGACTGGAAAAGCCGCTGAACAGTGTTTGCACAGCGGCGGCATGATAAATCGCCCGGCCCGGTCACGTCCGGCACAATGGAGGCATGACCGAGCGAAAGCCACCGGGTGTCCCGTTCGAGTCGTGGGTCGACAAACAGATCCGTGACGCCGAACGGCGTGGGGAGTTCGATCAACTGCCGGGCGCGGGGAAGCCGTTGCCGCCGGGCACCGACACCACGTACGACGAACTGTGGTGGATCAAGGGCAAGATGGCCCGGGAGGGGCTGTCGGTGCTGCCTCCGACGCTCGCCCTGCGCAAGGAGGCGGAGGACGCCCTCGCGGCGGCGTACGCGGCGCCCTCGGAGCGCATCGTCCGGAAGATCATCACGGACGTCAACGTCAAGCTCCGGGACATGATGTTCAAGCCACCGCCCGGCCCCCCGCTGGGCATGAAGCCGTACGACGTCGAAGCGGTCGTACGGGAGTGGCGGGAGCGCCGGGCGGCGACGGATCGGGCGACGGATCAGACGTGCAGGAGCCGCTCCGACAGTTCGCGGTAGTCGCGCAGGGCCAGCCGCAGCTGTTCGGTGTCCGGTGCGGTCGCCTCGCTCTCCCTGTCTGCGGGCTGCCACGAGCCGCGCAGGGTGCGGCGACGGCGGTTCACCGCGTCGGTGACGCGCTCGGCGAGTTCCTCCAGTACGTGGTCGGCCTCCGCGACGGCGTCCCGGGGTCCGTCCACGAATCCGACGACCGCGTGCCGCATCCGCGAGGCGAGCTCGTCGCACTCCTCCTGCGGCAGCAACGCCTCGGCCCGCGCGGGCGAGGTCCCTTCGGTCGCCTTCGTGGTCCCGGCGGTCCCGGCGGTCCCGGCGGTCCCGGCGGTCCCAGTGGTCCCTCTGGCCGCTCCCGTCCCCGTCGTCGTCTCTGCCGTCTCTGCCGTCCTTGCTGTCCCTCCGGAACCTGCCGTCTCGGACCGCCGGTCCGTCGGGGCGGGCGCGGTGGTGCGGGAGCGCACCGCCGCCCGTGCCTTCTCCAGCGGGGTGAGCGGCCGCCGGTTCTCCGCGTCCTGCGCGTCCCGCGCCTCCCGCGAGGCGTCCTGGCTCATGTCGGTCATCGCGTCTCACGCTTCCTTCGTCTGGCGCCGGTGCCGGCGGGGCCGGCCCAGCAGGTCGTCGAAGAGGGCGCGGGCCTCGACCATCGCGGCCCGCAGGTCCTCCGTGCCGGGCGCGGAGCTGTGCCGCTCGACCGACGTCGGGTCCGCCACGGCGGCTCCCCCGCCGCCCCCGACACCGGCCCGCGCCCCCGCCGCCGCGCGGTGCACGCGCCGGTAGCCGTGGACGTGGTCGGCGTGGTGGACGGTGAGCGCGGCGAGCTGGTCCTCGTACCGGGTGCCGTCCGGGAAGCCGCGGGCGCCGGCCACCTCGGCGAGGAGCCGGTCGGCCTCGGCGACCGCCTCCCGCGGGGAGTCGACGAACCGCTCCTGCGCGGCCGTCCAGCGGCTCTCGAACCGCTCGCGCTCGGCGGCTTCCAGCGGCCGTTCACGCAGCCCGCCATGCCGCTCCACGAGCCCGCCGAGTTCCCGCTCGGCCGCCTTGACGTCTCCGTCGTGCCGGGCCACGGCCCGGTCGTACTCGGGCCCGAAGCGCTGCTTCAGGCTCCGTCCGCCGTGCGCGCCCCGGGCCCGCACGACCAGGATCGCCGCCACGGCGACGACGGCCGCCGCGGCCACGATCAGAGCGATGATCACGCCTGTGGACATGGTTGCCTTCCGGTGTGTCGGCCCCACGGGCCGGTTCTCGTTCCGGGTTGCCCGTCGAACCCCTCCCAAACGGGTGCGCTCCGGGGGCTGGGCAAAACGGGTTGCGCGCCCCGCGCACGGTCTCCGCAGAATGAGCGGATGACCTGGACCGTAGCCCCGGAACCCGCCGACTCCGCCGTCGCCGTCGCCCTCTGGCGGGAGTACTACACGGAGGTCAGCGACCGCTGGTACCTGCTGCACGAGGGCCACCGCACCGCCCCCGGCGAGCTGGAGCGGGAGATCGCCGCCCGGACCTGGGCGGAACTGACCCCGCCGGGCGGCCGGTTGCTGGTGGGGCGGTACGACGGTGAGCCGGGCGGCTGCGCGGGCGTGCTGCTGCTCGACGCGGCGACCGCCGAGCTGAAGCGGGTGTTCGTACGGGAGGGGCTGCGCGGGAAGGGCGGGGCACCGCTGCTGGTGCGGGCCGCCGAGGACGCCGCCCGCGCCCTCGGTGCCACCCGGATGATCCTGGACACCCGCAGCGACCTGGTCGAGGCACGGGCCCTGTACGCGCGGCTGGGCTACACGGAGACCGCACGGCACAACGACGACCCGTACGCCGAGCACTGGTTCACCAGGCGGCTCATCTGATCCCGGGCTCCGGCCGTCCCTCGTGCGGCTGCTCGCGGTCGGAGCCGCACAGCTCGTCGTTGAGCTCCCTGACCAGCTGCACCAGGTCGGTGGGCCGGTCGGGGCCCCACCAGTCGCCGAGCAGCTCCGCCAGCGACTGCTCCCGTACCCGGGCCAGGTCCTCGGCGACCTCGCGGCCCCGCGGGGTGAGCCGCAGGTCCAGTCCCTGACGTACGGCGAGCCGCCGTTCCTCGACCTGCCGGGCGGCCTCGATGACCACCGGGAAGGGGACGGTGGTCCGCTCGGCGAGCACGCCCGGCTCGACGCTGCCGTACCGCTTCATCCGCAGCAGCAGCCAGCTCGCGGCCGGCAGGAGGTCGTGTCCGGCGCGGGCGGTGATCGTGCGGTAGACCTCGCGGCGGCCGTCGCGGGTGCCGAGGACGGACAGCGCCCGGCACACCTCGTCGTAGGAGGACCGTTCGACGGGGTTGCTGGCGAGGGTCTCGGTGACGTCGGGCGCGGTGACCGAGCCGCGCAGCGGGTCCTCCTTCAGGAACCAGGCCAGGACGAAGCCGAGGAGGGCGACGGGGGCGGCGTACAGGAAGACGTCGGTGATGGCGGACGCGTACGCGTGCAGGGCCTGCGGCTGGAGGGAGGAGGGCAGGCCGGCGATGTCGCGCGGGTCGGACTCCAGGCCCCGCACCGAGAGACCGGAGGGCAGGTCGGCGCCCCGGAACGCGTCGGTGAGCTTGTCGCCGAGGCCGTGGGCGAAGACCGTGCCGAAGACGGCGACGCCGAAGGAGGCGCCGATGGAGCGGAAGAAGGTGGCGCCGGAGGTGGCGACGCCGAGGTCCGCGTAGGCGACCGCGTTCTGCACGATGAGGACGAGGACCTGCATGACCAGGCCGAGCCCCAGCCCGAAGACGAAGAAGCAGGTGCTCATCTCGCCCGTAGAGCTGTTCTCGTCGAGCTGATGAAGCAGGAGCAGGCCGATCGTGGTGACGCCGGTGCCGAGGACCGGGAAGACCTTCCAGCGGCCGGTGCGGCTGACGATCTGTCCGGAGCCGGTGGACGACAGCAGCATCCCGGCCACCATCGGCAGCATGTGCACCCCGGACATGGTCGGGGAGACGCCGTGCACGACCTGGAGGAAGGTCGGCAGATAGGTCAGCGCGCCGAACATCGCGAAGCCGACGATGAAGCTGATGACGGCGGAGAGCGTGAAGGTGCGGATACGGAAGAGCTTGAGCGGCAGGACGGGTTCGGCGGCCCGCCGCTCCACGGCCACGAACACGGTGGCGAGGGCGACGCCGAGCACCGCGAGTCCGACGATCTGCGGCGAGGCCCAGTCCCAGGTGGTGCCGCCGAGCGAGGCGACCAGGACCAGACAGGTGGCGACGGAGGCGATGAGGAGGGTGCCGAGGTAGTCGATGACGTGCCGGGTCCCCTTGCGCGGGATGTGCAGGACGGTCGCGATGACGGCGAGCGCGACGACGCCGACGGGCAGGTTGACGTAGAACACCCAGCGCCAGCTCAGATGCTCGGTGAACAGGCCGCCCAGCAGCGGGCCGAGGACACTGGTGGTGCCGAACACCGCGCCGAACAGGCCCTGGTAGCGGCCGCGTTCGCGGGGCGGGACGATGTCGCCGACGATCGCCATCGACAGCACCATCAACCCGCCGCCGCCGAGCCCCTGGAGCGCCCGGAAGGCGATCAGCTGGGGCATGTTTTGCGCCATTCCGCAGAGGGCCGAACCGATGAGGAAGAGCACGATCGCGGCCTGGAAGAGTTTCTTGCGCCCGTACTGGTCGCCGAGTTTGCCCCACAGCGGGGTCGCGGCCGTCGACGCGAGCATGTACGCGGTGACGACCCAGCTCAGATGCTCGAGACCGCCCAGGTCGCTGACGATGGTGGGCAGGGCGGTGGACACGATCGTCTGGTCCAGGGCGGCGAGGAGCATGCCGAGCAGGAGGGCGCCGATGGAGACGAGGACGTTTCCGGACACGTGTTCCTCACGTGGATCCGCGGTCCTGCTGTGCGCGTCCAAGGCCATGGATACCTCCTGAGGCTGTCGTGCCATGTCCATCGTGATCGGTGTGACCGGTTATGGCCTCCCGAGTCCTCGCGGGCACCGAGGGAAAACCCGACGGCACGCGGCATTCCCGGGCGGGCCGAGTCGGCCGTGTGGAGGATCTGCATAGACTCGGGAGTTCTCAGGGGGAGGAACGAACACGTGAGCGATCGGACGGGTTGGCCGGGGCGACCGGGGCCGCCGCACGGGCACCCGTGCCCCGAGTGCGGGGCGCTGCGCGCACCCGACAACACCCCGTCCTGCACCTGCGCCCGGCGTGCGTCCGACGCCCTGCGCGACACCCGTACGGCGGAAGCGGCCGCGGCGGAGGACTTCGACCCGCTGCGGATACGGCCGTACGTCGAGCTGGAGGGAACGGCCGGTCGGCCGGGGGCCGGACGGGCCGGGACGGGGAACGCCGTCGAGGCGACCATGCCCTTGCGGGCGGTGCCGGGCGCGGAGGGGACCGCGCCGCCGGGAGCCGGGCGCGCCTCGTCCGACGCAACGATGCGGCTCCAGCGGATCGTGCCCGGGCCGCGGCCGTTCCGGCGGGGTCCGTCGGCAGGTGAGCCCGGTGGCGCCGAGGCGGCGGGCCGGCCCGGTCCGGGGGACGAGGAGCCGGTGCGGGGGCGGCGACGGCGTGCCCTGGTGATCGCGGCCACCGGTGCCGCCGTGGCGGTGGTGGCCGCGGCCGGGTTCGCGAGCGGTCTGTTCACCTACGAGAAGCCGACGCGGGACGGGGCCGCCCCGGAGGACGTACGGGCCTCCGTGCCCGACTCCGCGACGAGCGCGCCCTCCACGTCCGCCCCGCGCGACTCGGTCTCCCCCTCGGAGTCGAGCGCCCCGCCGCCGGCCGCGCACAGCGAGCGCCCCTCGCCGACCCCCGCGGAGTCGAGCGCCTCTCCCTCGGCCGCACCCTCGGCCACGGCGAGCACGACGGTCCCCACGGCCCGCGCCACCGCCACCATCGGGGCCGACCGTCAGGCCGACGACGGCCGGCAGACCATCGTCACGCCTGTCCTGCGGCTGGGCGACAAGGGTGACGAGGTCACCGAACTCCAGCTGCGGCTCGGCCAGTTGTCCCTCTACGACGGCGAGGCGAACGGCACCTTCACCACCGAGGTGGAAACCGCCGTGCGCACCTACCAGTGGACTCGCGGCCTCCAGGAGGACGAGCTGGGCGTCTACGGCGCGGCAACGAGGGCAAGCCTGGAGTCGGAAACCAAGGAGCCGTAGAGCGAGGGGACCACGGCGATCACCGGGTCGGCGCGAGAACGGCGGGCCCGCGGCGACCACCGGACCCGAGCGAGAACGGCCGGACCCGAGCGATCATCAGGCCCGAGCGAAAACGGCCGGACCTCACCCGCACCGGACGCCGCGAGCTTCCCGGCAAACCCTTCCGGTCACGGCACTGGGGGGTGTTGCGAAAGTCCCGCACAGCACCCACGGCGCCCGGCACGCTCCCCGGAGGGGGCACCCCCACTCGCCGCACCGGCCGAAACCCCAAGTACGTCCAGTACGAGGGCTTTCGTCCGGCACTCCCCCAGCCTTCGGCCGGGGGGACCCCCAGAGCACGCACCGGACACCGCGGGCACCGCACAGGACTTTCGCAACACCCCCTAGCCCACGTGAATCCGCACCCCGCCCGCCCCCGGCTCCCCCCGCTCCACCCGCACCTCGCGCAGGTCGCGCACCACCGCATCCGGCCCGTGCAGTCCGGCCCGGGCGCCCACGCCCACCACGCGCATTCCGGCGGCGCGCCCGGACTCGATGCCGGCCCCGGAGTCCTCGAACACCACGCAGTCCCCGGGTGCGATCCCGAGTTCGGCCGCGCCCTTGAGGAAGCCCTCGGGGTCCGGCTTGCTCGCCCCCACCGACTCCGCCGTGATCCGCAGCGCGGGCAGCGGCAGCCCCGCCGCCGCCATCCGTGCCGTGGCCAGCGGTACGTCCGCCGAGGTGACCAGCGCGTGCGGCACGCCCTGCGCGATCAGGGAGGCGAGGAACTCCGGTGCGCCCGGCACCGGCACCACACCGTCCAGATCGGCGGTCTCCTCCGCCAGCATGCGCGCGTTGTCCGCGAAGTTCTGCTCCATGGGCCGGCCGGGCAGCAGTTCGGCCATCGAGGCGTGCCCCTGGCGGCCGTGGACCACCTGCATGACCTCGTCGCCGTCCAGCCCGTGCCGCTCGGCCCAGCGCCGCCAGATGCGCTCGACGACGGCGTCGGAGTTCACCAGGGTGCCGTCCATGTCGAGCAGCAGGGCACGGGCGGACAGGACCGGCATGAGCAGCTCCCCACGAAAGCGTCGTACGAGACAAGGCGGCCCCGCCCGCCGGTCAGGGAAAACGAGCGGGAGCCACTTTGTTCACCCACGGTACAAAACAAGGGGCGCCCACCGCCACCCGCCGCGGAAAGCGTTCACCGAGCGTTCAGCTCGACGCCCGGCCCCGCGCCCGCCCGACACCCGGCAGACCCGCCTCAGCCCGCGATCGCCTCCCACAGGCTCCACACGCCGAGCGCGAGCATCAGCAGCGCGGCGATCCGCGTGATCAGCTTCAGCGGCACCCGCTTCATCAGCGCCTTTCCGCCGACGATCCCGAGTCCGGCCACCGCCCACAGCGCCAGCACCGCGCCGAGGCCGACGGAGAGGGGGTCGTCGTAGCGGGCGGCGAGGTTGGCCGTCATGATCTGCGTCAGATCGCCGAACTCGGCGACCAGGATCAGCATGAACCCGGCGCCCGCGACCTTCCAGAAGGACTGGTTCTCCGGCCGCCGGACCTCCTCCTCGCCCTCGTCCTTCCGGAACAGCAGCACCGCCGCGCCGCCCAGGAACAGCACGCCCGTCAGCGCGTGCACGATCTGCTGCGGCAGCAGGGTGAGCACGCTGCCGGCCGCCACGGCGAGGGCCACATGCAGGGCGAAGGCGGCGGCGACGCCCGCGAAGACGTAGGAGGCGCGGTAGCGGGTGCCGAGGACGAGACCGGCGAGCGCGGTCTTGTCGGGCAGCTCGGCCAGGAAGACGACGCCGAAGACGACCGCCGTGACGGTGAAGCTGATCAAGGTTCCTCAATCGGTCGGGGGCTGCCCCACCGAGAGTCCGCGCACTTCGCGAGCAATGACACCTCGGCACGGCAGCACACGGCATCCGTGCCGACGGGCACGGATGTGCACTGCTTTGCCGAAGGTCTCGCTGGCCGGCCCCGGGAACGGGCCTGCCTCCGGGCGCCGGCTCAGACGAGCTGAGCAGTATGTCGACGGTCCGGCGAAGAGCTACTCCCCTTCTGCTCCCCCCAGTGTACGAGGAAGCGGCAGAGATCGTTTCGTCGTAAACCTTGTCGTGTCATGTACTCGTCACTAACTTCTTACCGCGCACACATCTCCCCGCAATGCGGCGCGACGAGCATTCCCCTCGCCCGCCCCCCGACACCCCCGCTCCTCAAGGGAGTTCGCATGCCCAAGTTCTACGCGCGTCGACGCCTGAGCATACTCGCGGCGCTCACCGGCCTCCTGGCCTCCGCCGCGCTGTTCAACTCCCCCACCGCCTCCGCCGCCCTCCCCACCCCGGTCAGCGCGGCCACCGCCCGCAGCTACCTCGCCTCGCTCACCGTCGCGACCGAGAACCGCACGGGCTACAGCCGCGACCTGTTCCCGACCTGGATCACCATCAGCGGGACCTGCAACACCCGCGAGTACATCCTCAAGCGTGACGGTACGAACGTCGTCACCAACTCCGCCTGCACCGCCACCAGCGGCAGCTGGTACTCCCCCTACGACGGCGCCACCTGGACCGCCGCCTCCGACCTGGACATCGACCACCTGGTGCCGCTCGCCGAGGCCTGGGACTCCGGCGCCAGCGCCTGGACCACCGCCCAGCGCCAGGCGTTCGCCAACGACGTCACGCGCCCGCAGCTGCTCGCCGTCACCGACAACGTGAACCAGTCGAAGAGCGACCAGGACCCGGCCGAGTGGATGCCGTCCCTCACCTCCTACCGCTGCACCTACGTGCGCGCCTGGGTGCAGGTGAAGTACTACTACGACCTGTCCGTCGACTCCGCCGAGAAGTCCGCGCTCACCAGCTACCTCGCGAGCTGCTGACGCGGGCCGGCGACGCGGGCCGGCGACCGAACGACCGGTGCCGGGCCCTCCCCACACTCCTCCGCCGCTGCGTACCGTACGGGGCGACGGAGGAGAGTGATCCCGTGGCCGGACTGCGGCTTGGCCCCCTGCTGAGATACGCCGACACCTCGTCCGCGACCGTCTGGGTCGAGGCGAGCCGTCCGTGCGCCGCCGAGGTGCGCTGCGCGGACGGCGCCGGCGGCACGGCCCGCACCTTCCAGGTGGCGGGCCACCACTACGCCCTGGTCCCGGTGAACGGTCTGACGCCGGGGACGACGACGGCGTACGAGGTGCTCCTCGACGGCCGCCCCGTGTGGCCGCCGCCCGACTCCCGCTTCCCGCCCTCCGCCATCCGGACCCCGGCCGGGGACGGCGGCGCCGTCCGGGTCGCCTTCGGCTCCTGCCGCTGGGCGGCGCCCCCGGCCGGCGCCGAGGACCCGGTCGGCCCCGACGCCCTGGACAGCCTGGCCGCCCGGCTCGCCGCCGACCCGGCCGCCGAACGGCCCGACGCGCTCCTGCTGCTCGGCGACCAGGTGTACGCCGACGAGGTCTCCGATGCTGTCAAGCAGCGCATACGGGCCCGCCGGGGTCTCGCGGACCCGCCCGGCGCCGAGGTCGCGGACTTCGAGGAGTACACCTGGCTGTACTACGAGTCCTGGCTCGACCCCGAGGTGCGGTGGCTGCTGTCCACCGTGCCCAGCTGCATGGTCTTCGACGACCACGACGTCATCGACGACTGGAACACCTCCGCCGCCTGGCTCGCCGACCTGCGGGCCACGCCCTGGTGGCGGGAGCGGCTGCTGAGCGGCCTGATGTCGTACTGGGTCCATCAGCACCTGGGGAACCTCTCCCCCGCCGAACTGGCCACCGACCCGCTCTACGCCGCCGTACGCGCCACCCCGGACGCCACCGACGTCCTGCGCGCGTTCGCCTGCCGTGCCGACGCCGACCCGGCGTCCGTGCGCTGGAGCTACCGGCGGGACTTCGGGCGGGTGCGGCTGCTGATGGTGGACACCCGGGCCGCCCGGGTCCTGGAGGAGGGCGCGCGGGCGATGCTCGACCCCGGCGAGGCCCGGTGGCTGCGCGAGCAGGCCCTCGAGGACCGGGGCTCCTACGACCATCTCCTCATCGGCACCTCACTGCCCTGGCTGCTGCCGCATCTGGTGCACGACGCCGAGGCCTGGGACGCGGCCCTGTGCCGGGGCGAGCGGGGTGCGCGCTGGGCACGGTTCGGGGAGCGGCTGCGACGGGCGGCCGACCTGGAGCACTGGGCGGCCTTTCCCGCGTCCTTCGCCGCGCTGGCGGAACTGATCGCCGAGGCCGGCTCGGGGCCGGACGCGCCGGCGACGGTGCTGGTGCTCTCCGGTGATGTGCACCACGCGTACGTGGCCGAGCCGCGGTGGCCCGGCACCGGCGGCGGCCAGGTCGACGGCAGCGGCGGCCAGGTCGACGGCGACGGCAGCGACGGCAGCGGCGGCAGCGGCGGCAGCGGCCCGGACGCGCGCGTGCTGCAGCTCACCTGCTCTCCGGTGCACAACTCGATCCCGCTGTCGATCCGGGTCGGCTTCCGGTTCGGCTGGAGCGCGGTGGCCCGGGCGCTCGGGCGGCGGTTCGCCGGGCACGGCGGCTGCGCCCGGCCGCCGGTCTCCTGGCGGAAGACGGGCGGGCCCTGGTTCGGCAACCAGCTCATGACCCTGGCCCTGCACGGCCGTTCGGCCCGGCTGAAGCTGGAACAGGCGCGCGCGAAGGGCGGGTTGACCACGGTGGAGGAGTCCGACTTGACCTCCCGATGAGGGTCATCCGCGACAACTGGGGCCGGTGGGGCCCGCGTTGGCTTCTGTGACGGCCAGCGGCATGATGAGGCGGACCGTCCGCCTCCAGTACCGCACGCGGACGGTCCACTCCATCGCGCCCCACACGCCCGGGAGTCATCCCTTTGCCATCAGTGAACGCGGAAGCGCAAGCGCCGACGGTGTCCGTCGCCCTCGCCCTGGTCGGTGCCGGGCCGCGCGGGACCAGCGTCCTGGAACGTCTCTGCGCGTCCGCGCCGGACCTCCTCCCGCCGGGGGTGCGGCTCACGGTCCACATCGTCGACCCCGATCCGCCGGGGCCCGGCCGGGTGTGGCGGACCACGCAGTCGCCCGAGCTGCTGATGAACACCGTGGCCTCGCAGGTGACGCTGTTCACCGACGACAGCGTGGACTGCGCCGGCCCGATCCGCCCCGGCCCCAGCCTGCACGAGTGGGCGGGCGGCACGCTGGACCCGGACGCGTACCCGACCCGCGCCCACTACGGCCGCTACCTGGAGTGGGTGTTCGCGCGGACCGTGCGCGAGGCGCCGCCCTCCGTGCGTGTGGAGACGCACGCGGCCCGTGCCGTGCGCCTGGACGACGCGGCCGACGGCCGTCAGGTCCTCACCCTCGACGACGGCCGGGTCCTGTTCGGCCTCTGTGCCGTCGTCCTGGCCCAGGGCCATCTGCCGCTGGTCTCCGACGGCGCCGAGCAGCGCCACGCGGCCTACGCCGAACGCCACGGCCTGCGCCATGTCGCCCCCGCCAACCCGGCCGACGTCGACCTCTCCGCCGTCGCCCCCGGCGAACCGGTCCTGCTGCGCGGCCTGGGCCTGAACTTCTTCGACCACGTGGCCCTGCTGACGACGGGGCGGGGCGGCCGTTTCGTCCGGGCGGAGCGCGGCCCGGGCGCGGGCGGGCTGCGCTACGTGCCGTCCGGCCGGGAGCCCCGGATCCACGCCGGGTCGCGGCGCGGGGTCCCGTACCAGGCTCGGGGGGACAACGCGAAGGGGCCCTACGGGCGGCACCTCCCGGTGGTGCTGACGCCGGAGGTGATCGCGGGGCTGCGCAAGCGGGCGGACTCCGGGGAGGCGCCCGACTTCCTGGCGGACGTCTGGCCGCTGGTGGCCAAGGAGGTGGAGACGGTCTACTACACGGCCCTGACGGGCCGGGCGGAGTTCGCCGACCGGTTCCTGGCCGTGCCGCACCGGGACCCCGGGGAGGCCCTCGTCCTGGACGCGTTCGGCGTGGCGGAGGCCGACCGCTGGAGCTGGGACCGGATCTCCCGGCCGTACGCGGAACGGCGGTTCGCGCACCCGGGCCAGTGGCGGGAGTGGCTGCTGGCCCATCTGCGGCGCGACGCGCGGGAGGCGGCGCGCGGGAACGTGGCGGGCCCGCTGAAGGCGGCCCTGGACGTGCTGCGCGATCTGCGCAACGAGCTGCGGCTGGTCGTCGACCACGGCGGGCTCGCCGGGGCCTCCCGCCGGGACCACCTCGACCGCTGGTACACCCCGCTCAACGCCTTCCTGTCCATCGGGCCGCCCCGGCGCCGCGTCGAGGAGCTGACCGCGCTGATCGAGGCCGGCGTGGTGGAGGTGCTCGGCCCGCGCCTGGAGGTGCGCGAGGAGGGCGGGGCCTGGGTCGCCCGCTCCCCCGAGGTGCCGGGCTCGGCGGTCCGGGTGACCACGCTGGTCGAGGCCCGGCTGCCGGAACCGGAGCTGCGCCGCACCGCCGACGTCCTGCTGGCCCGGCTGCTGAAGACCGGGGGGTGCCGGCCCCACACCGTCGACGGGCATGTCACCGGCGGACTGGACGTGACACCGCGGCCGTATCACCTGATAGACCGTCAAGGTCGGTCGCATGCAAGGAGGTTCGCCTTCGGAGTGCCCACGGAGGGGGTGCACTGGGTGACGGCGGCGGGAGCCCGTCCGGGCGTGGATTCGGTCACGCTTTCGGACGCGGACGCGGTGGCCAGAGCAGCCCTACGTGCGGCGACGGCGGAGTGGGGGCCCCGGACGGGGCCCGGGCCATGGCTCAATGTTGAACTTGAAAGCATTGATTAGGTGCGCCTAGCGTTGATCGCTCGTTCGGTACCGCCGTCCCATCGACGGACCGTCCGCCGTGCCCCATCAGGACGGTCCCACCGACCCGACACCGAAGGAGCACCCCCCACCATGTCCGCTCGCCTCAACACCGCACAGCCCTATGCGTTAGGGCTCTTCCGCATCGTCGTGGGCCTGCTGTTCGCCTGCCACGGCGCCGCCTCCCTCTTCGGCATCCTGGGAGGCGCCGTCGGCACGGACGGCGGCACCGTCGACACGGGCTCCTGGCCCGGCTGGTACGCGGCCGCGATCCAGCTGGTCTGCGGCGTCCTGGTGCTGATCGGCCTCGGCACCCGGGCCGCCGCGTTCCTCGCCTCGGGCTCCATGGCGTACGCGTACTTCAAGGTGCACCAGCCAGGGGCCCTGTGGCCGCTGGAGAACGGCGGCGAGCCCTCCGCGATGTTCTGCTGGGCCTTCCTGCTGCTGGTCTTCACCGGCTCCGGCGCGCTGAGCCTGGACCGGCTGATCACCAGGCGCTCGCCCGGCAAGCGCGGGCCGTCCGCCCGGCAGACCACCGCCACGGCCTGACCCCCGTAACAGAACGTCGTACGCCGGGTGCCCTCGCCACGACGACCGGGAGGGCACCCGTGTTCACAGGCGCGGCCGCCGAGGACTGCGAGCGGATCCGGGAGTGAATGCGAACTGCGAACACAAACACACCTCGTGACCCTTCTGTCACCTCCCCCGCGTACGCTGTATGGCTGTCATTGTCACGGGGGAGCGAACGGTGTTCGAGAGTGTGGGGGCCTTGCTGGGCAGCCCTTGGATCTACGCGCTGGTGGGCCTGTCGGTCCTGCTGGACGTGTTCCTGCCGGTCCTGCCGAGCGGGGTGCTGGTCATCACGGCGGCCACCGCGGCGGCCGCCGGCTCGGGAGCGGCGACCGGCCGGGTGCCGCACGAGGTGCCCGACATCCTGGCCCTGGTCCTCTCCGCGACGACCGCGTCCGTCCTGGGCGACCTCGTCGCCTACCGGCTGGCCTGGCGCGGCGGTGAGCGCCTGGACCGGGCGATCTCCCGCTCCCGGCGGCTGACCACCGCGCAGGAACGTCTCGGCGAGGCCCTGGCCCGGGGCGGCGGCGCCCTGGTCGTCCTCGCCCGGTTCGCGCCCGCCGGCCGCTCGGTGGTCTCCCTGATCGCCGGTGCCGCACACCGCCGCGCCCGTGACTTCCTGCCCTGGTCCGCGCTGGCCGGCCTGTCCTGGACCGCGTACAGCGTGGCCCTCGGCTACTTCGGCGCGCACTGGCTGGGCGCCGGCTGGCTGGCCACCGGGGTCTCCGTGCTGGCCCTGTTCGGGGCGGGCGCGGGAGCGGCGTACGTCATGCGCCGCCCGTCGGCGTAGCCCGGCCGCGGGCCGGTTACGACGGGCCGCGCGCCGGATGCGGGCTCGGCCCCTCAGGACGCCCGGCTCGCCGCGCCCCGCACCTCCAGGCCGCCGAGCAGCTGGGCCGTGGCCTCGGCGATCGCCTCCACGGCGTGGTCGAACACCTCCCTGTTGTGGGCGGCCGGCGCCCGGAACCCGGACACCTTGCGGACGTACTGCAGGGCGGCGGCGTGGATGTCCTCCGGGGTCGCCTGCTCGGGCAACACGGGCGGACGCAGCGTCTTGATACTCCGGCACATGCCACCAGTCTCCCCCGCCCCGACCCGACCCGAAAGAAGAACTCCCATGCGGCGCCCCGTCCCGACCTGTGTCCTGACCTCCGCCGGCCGGCCCGCCCTCGCCGACGGTCACGCCGTCAACCGGTACGTCCAGATCGGCTCGCTCACCAAGGCCGTCACCGGGACCGTGCTGACCCGGATGGCGGCGGCCGGGGCGCTGTCCCTGGACGACCCGCTCGAACGGTGGCTGCCCGAGGCTCCCGCGACCGGGATCACCCTGCTCCACCTGGCCCGGCACACCTCCGGTCTCCCCCGGCTGCCCCCCGTCCTGCTACCGCGCCGGGACCCGTACGCCGCCTTCGGCCGTCTCGCGCTGCAGGCCCTCGTCCGCCGGCTGGACACGCTCGTCACCCGCCCCCCGGGCGAGGAGGAGACGTACTCCAACCTCGGGTACGCGGTGCTCGGCGCGGCGCTGACCGCCGCCGCGTCCGGGGCGTCGTACGAAGAGCTGGTGACGGAGCACGTACTGCGCCCGCTGGACGTCACGGAGGTGAGCGCGCGTCCCGCTCCGGAGCGGCGGCTGCTCGCACCCGGGCGGTTCGGCGGCACCCGGCGGCCCTGGACGATGAACGGCGCGATGCTGCCCGCGGGCGGCTTGTGGGCGACCCCCCGGGCGACCGCCGACCTGGTCGTACGGCTGCTGGTGGAGCGCCGGCTGGGGGACCCCGCGCCGAGCTGGCGGACGGCCGGTGAGCTGCTCTGGCACAACGGTGCGGTGGGCCGTGCCTCGGTCTTCGCCGGGGCCCTGCCGGACGGCACCTGGGTGGTGGTCCACCGCCTCGCCGGGGACGCGGACACCACGGACCGGATGGGCATCGCCGCCCTGAAGCGGGAGCGCACGTCCGGTCCCTGACCCCCGGCCACCCCCGGCCCCTTTGTCGAACGGATGTTCACACGAACCCCCCGAAGGAGCTCGCCCCGCAAAATCGAACAGGCGTACCATTGCCGTGTGGCTAAGACCTATGACTTTCCCAGCGACCTGCGCGCCGGTCAGGAGGAGCTGCATCAGGTCCGGGCCGAGCTGTCGGCCCTGCTGAAGCGGCTCCCCTGGTCGGTGGAGCCCCTGGACGGATTCAGTGACGCGGGCGGCTGGCGCAAGATCGAGCGCCCCGCGTCCCCGGGCTGGACGGCCGACGAGCAGGCCGAGGTGGAGAAGCTGCGGCGGCGCGAGCACGAGCTCGCGGTGTTCGTGAGCTGCCACCGCTTCTGGTCGGAGGTCGCCGCCGAGGACCGGGTGGAGGCCCGCACGCGCCTCAAGCACGCGCACGAGACCCCACCCGGTGAAGCGGACTAGGACTTCCCGGCGAGGAGGCCCTTCATCTCGGCGATCTCCGCGGTCTGGCCGGTGACGATGTCGCCGGCCGTGTCCTTGGCCGCCGGGTAACGGCCCTTGTCCCGCTCGGTTCCGGCCATCGCGACGGCGCCCTCGTGGTGCTCGACCATCAGCGCGAGGAAGGCGCTGTCGAAGGCCGCCCCGGACGCCTTCTCCAGCGTCTTCATCCGGGCGTCGTCCATCATCCCGGCCATGCCGCCGGAGCCGTGGTCCATGCCGGGCATGGAGTCGTCGGCCGCCGCGCCCTCCGCGGGCACGTCCTCGCCCCAGGCCTTCAGCCAGCCGGTCATCTTCTCGATCTCCGGGTCCTGGGCCTTCTCGATCCGGGCCGCGAGGTCCTTGACCTGGGCGGAGGAGGCACGGTCGGCGGCGAGCTCCGCCATCTGCAGGGCCTGCCGGTGGTGCGGGATCATGCCCTGCGCGAAGGTGACGTCCTGGGCGTTGTGCTCACCGCCGGAGACCGCCGCCGAGGCGGAGGGCGAGGAGGCGGGGGACGAGGAGGCGGACTCGCCGTCCCCGCCGCACGCGGTGAGGAGCAGCGCGGCCGTCGCGGTCACGGCCGTCAGCGCGGCACGGCGGATCGGGCTGCGGGTGGTGCTGGTCATACGGGAACTCCTGGGCAGAAAAGGGTGCGTGGACACGTCGGCGCACCCCGCCGGCCCGTCACCGGGAGCGTGGGTGCGCGCAGCGGTGTCTAGATCCGCAGGAGTTGGAGTTCCGCCAGGGAGGGTGGCGCGCGGGCGGCGTCGGGAGCCGCGACCGCGAAGGAGCACGGCGTCTCGTCCGCCACGGCGAAGGGGGCGGGGTCGGGCAGCAGGCCCGGCAGCGCCGGTCCCCCGCTCACGGCGGCCGAGGCGCAGGTGGAGTCGGCGTGCCGGGCGTGTCCGCCACCGCAGTGGCCCTCGTGCCCCGCACAGCCGTCGTGGCCCTCGGCGGGGGCGACGGACACCACGGCCGCGACGGCCGTCGTCAGGCGCGGCTCCGCGTGCGCGGACACCACTCCTCCGGGCGCGAGCCCGTGCATGCCGAGCAGGCCCACGAGGAGCCCCAGCACGCACACCGCCCGCCGCCACAGTCCGTTCACAGCGGTCATCCTAGACACAGCGCGCCCCGGGCATGCGAAGGGCCCCCGGATCTCTCCGGGGGCCCTTCGGTCTCCTGGTGGGCGCGGACGGTTTCGAACCGCCGACATCCTGCTTGTAAGGCAGGCGCTCTACCCCTGAGCTACGCACCCAGGACGAGTCGACAGCCTACATTGCCCCGGGCGGTGCCCCGCAAACGTGTATCGGCGCCGGTGGGAAAGTCACGGTCCCGACGGTGAACTGACCGGCCCGTGTGTTCGTCTTCAACCGGTGGGAGAATGAACACCGGTTCAGGCGAATCACAGCACGGGAGAGGGATGTGACGGCGACACCACCGCAGCCGTACTCGCCGTTGGTGCCGCGCGCACACCGCCCGGTGCGGGACGCCCTCACCCTGCTCGCCCTGCCGCTCGTCGTCGCGCTCGCGCTGCCCGCCGCGTTCGCCGGCGGCGGCACCCGGCGCTGGTTCGGCGGGCGGGCGGAGGGCCAGCGCGCCGAGGCGCAGGCCGCGAAGGACGCGGCGGCGGCCGCGTTCTACGAGCTGGACACCGCCCAGCGGGATCTGCGGATCTCCATCGAGACGATCACGGCGGTGGACGACAGCCCGGCGGCCCGGCGCGCGGTCTCCGCCTTCGAGGAGATCGGCCGGCGCATCGACGAGGCCAGCAGCCGGTACATCGACGCGGTCGACGCCCACGACCTCGACCGGGACGACCTCGAGGCCTCGGCGGCCGCGCGGGCGCGCACCGAGCTGACCCGGGCCAAGGACGAGCTGGGCAACGTCAAGAAGGAGCTGGATCGTTTCGCCGAGGGGCTCGGCCCGCTGCTGGGCAAGGCGGAGACCCAGCTGGCCCGGCTGGCACCCGCCGTGGAGCGGGCCCGGCAGGCGCTGCTGGCCGCGTCGGACGCGCTGGACGCGGTACGGCGGACGGGGCTGACGGCGGACGACCTGGCGGCCCGGCTCGCCGCCCTCGGGCCGGAGCTGACCCGGATGAACCAGGGGGCGGGACAACACGGCGTGCCGCAGACGCTGGAGCGGGCCGAGCGGGTCGCCCGGGAGGCCGCGGCGGTCCGGGCGGAGGCGGAGCGGCTGCCGGAGAAGGCCGCGGAGATCGACCACCGGCTGGTGTCGCTGCGGACGCGGGCGCAGGCGCTCACGACCCGCGCGGGCCAGGTCGACCCGATCCTGAGCGAGCTGCGGCGGCGGTTCGCGGCGGCCTGCTGGCAGGACCTCCAGCGGGTGCCCGAGCAGGCCGCGGAGAACGTACGGCAGGCGGAGGCGAGGCTGCGGGAGGCGCAGGCGGCGCGGGACGCCCAGCGCTGGCCGGACGCCGCCTCGCTGCTGTCCACGGCGCGGGCGCTGCTGAACACCACCGACGAGGCGGTCTCCGCCGCCGGTGACCGGCTGCACCGGCTGAACGCCGTGCAGAAGGACCCGAAGGCCGAGATCGACCGGACCCGGTTCGCGATCCGGGACGCGCAGCGGCTGGCGATGGCCGGGCGCAACACGCCCGATCCCCGGGACGCGCGCCCCCTGGACGACGCGGTGGCGCGGCTGGAGCGGGCGATCGGCACCCTGGAGGGCCGCCACCCCGACTACTGGCACTTCCTCACCGAGACGGAGGGGGTGCGGCAGTCGGTGGCCGCCGTGGTGACCCGGATCCGGGAGGAGCGCGGCGCGGGCCACTGAGGGCCGTCGCACCGACGTTTGCCGCCGGGGCCGGGCGGGCGGATATTGGGGTACGTACGGGGCCTCTTCCGGCACATCCACGCGCAAGGAGGCGGAGATGGCCGCACACGCACTGCACGCCCGTCGGCGGATCAGGCTCGACGACCACCTGCCGGTCGACCACCGGCTGAACCTGGTCTACCGGATCGGGGCCGGGCTGATGGGCCTGGGACTCGTCGTCTTCGGGATCTTCGGCGTCCTGGACGAGATCGGCACCTTCGACACCGGAGGGGACCAGGTCTGGGGGCTGAACACCAACGGCGCGCTGAGCTGGCTGTCGATCGGGGTCGGACTGCTGCTCTTCGTGGGCATGGTGATCGGCGGCAACTTCGCGTCCACGCTCAACATGACCTTCGGGATCCTGTTCATCCTCAGCGGCTTCCTCAACATGGCGCTGCTGGAGACGGACTACAACTTCCTGGCCTTCAAGATCCAGAACTGCATGCTGAGCTTCGTGATCGGGATCCTGCTGCTGGTCTTCGGGATGTACGGCAGGGTCGGATCGGCCCTGCCGCACGACAACCCGTACTGGCGGGCCCGCCACCCCGAGTACGCCGAGGAGCGGGACCGCCACCAGGAACTCAGGGAGAACTGGCCCCCGTCATCGCCCCCGTCGTCCGATCAGGTGCGGTAGGCGTAGTAGTACGCGTTCGGGTACGACGCGACGAGGCTCGCCACCGACCGGCGGAGCGTGTTGTTCGAGTGGTAGGTCACGTACGGGATGCCGTTGGCCTTGTACGTGACGATCATGGTGTGGTCCTTGGACCCGTCCCGGTCGAAGTCCATCTGGAGGACGTCGCCGACCTCCAGCTGGTAGACGTTCGCCAGCGCGGTGGTCCGCTTGGAGTTCTGCGCGAACCACGACCACTCGTTGACGCCGACGAACGAGTCCGACTGGATGTCGGCGTTGCCGAACCACTTGGTGTAGTCGTACACGTAGCCCGGGACGTGCTTCCAGCCGCCCGCCTTCAGCGACTGGCTGACGAAGTTCGTGCAGTCGCCGCCCGCGGTGTGGTTGTTGAAGTCCGGGTAGTCCTTGTTGTACGTGAACACGTACTTCTCGGCGTAGGCCGCCATGGCCTTGTAGTCGTACGTGGTGCCCGTCTTCGGCACGGCGACCGGGTTGCGGGTGGTCGCCGCGCGCGCGGCGTTCGGCATGGTGTCGTCGGCCGTGGTGACCTTGACGGACGCCACCGGCTTGGACAGCGTGTTCACCGCGAGGCCACCCTGGTCGGTGTCCGTGATGCCGGTGAGCTGCCAGGTGCCGCGCCGGTCCGCCGTGAACGTCAGCTCGTGGTGCGCCTGGAAGCCGGTGGACTTCGGCTGGCCGGCGGCGGCGTTCGCGTAGGTCAGGGTCGTGGTCTCGGTGACCGCGGCCTTGGCCGTACGGCCCGTCACGCGCGTGGCGTTCAGGGTGACGGTGGTGGCGGCCTTGCTGTACTTCTCGCCGGCCTTGGCCAGCTTGTCCTTGCGCTGTCCCAGTGAGGACAGGGCGGCGCCCTCGGTGCGGGCGGTGCCCGCGGAGAGCTTGACGCTGCCGGAGAAGCCGTTGGTCAGCGGCGTCTCGCGGTCGCCCTGCTTGCCGGTGACCAGGGCGTCGGTGCGGTCGGTGAAGACCGCGTCGGCCAGCCGCTGGAAGGTGGCCTTGGTCTTCGCGTCGACCGTGGGGTCGTCGACGACCGCGGCGCCCGCGGACCAGTTCGGGAGCAGCGCCGCCCCCGCCACGACCGAGGCGGCGGCCGCCCCGAGTATCGTGGCGCGGCGCCTCGAACGGCTCAATTTCCTTGACTTCACTGATGTTTCCCCTCTTGCCCGGCGGAGGGATGCCGGGGAGGGCATCTTTGCACGGCGTGTGTGGGTGATGTGAAGAGGGGTACGGTTGAAGTTTGGTTACTTCGCCGTCACTTCACGACGGCGGACCAGTCGCTCGGCGACTGGGCGGGGTCCAGGCTGCGCAGCGCCGCCAGCGTCTCGGGCTTCTGCACGTCCATCCAGTCGGCCAGCTCCTTGAAGGACACGCACTTGACGTCCTTCTTGGTGCACACGTTCTCGATGACGTGATCGACGGCCTTCATGTAGATGCCGCCGTTCCAGTTCTCGAAGTGGTTGCCGATGAACAGCGGTGCGCGGCTGCCGTAGTACACGCGGTTGAAGCCGGACATGTAGGAGTCGATGGTCTGCTGCTGCCACTCGGCGTACCTGGCGGGGTCGCCCTCGGTCTCGCCGTTCGACTGGTTGTAGAGGAAGTTGAAGTCCATGGACAGGGCCTGGATGTCACCGTAGGGCAGTCCCTGGAGCGGGAAGTCCCACAGGCCGTCCTTCTTCGTCGGCCAGACCTGCAGACCGCCGGGGTTGGAGGCGTCGTAGCGCCAGCCGTAGCTCTTGGCCGCCTTGAGCAGGTTCTCCTGCCCTTCCAGGCAGGGCGCCCGGCCGCCGGTGACCTCCTTCTTGAAGTCGAAGGGCAGCGGGGCCATGTCCTTGTCACCGGTGTTGGTCTTCCAGTTCTCCACGAACGCGTAGAACTGGTCGATCTCGCTCTTCCACTGCGCGACGCTCCAGTCGCCGCCGCCCTTGGCCCCGCAGAAGTGCCCGTTGAAGTGGGTGCCTATCTCGTTGCCCTCCAGCCAGGCCTTGGAGAGCTGTCCGAGCGTGGTGCGGATGTGTTCGTCGGTGGGGAAGCTGATCGCCGCCGCGCCCTTGTCGTGCATCGGCGGCGCGTACAGGTCCCGCTTGCTCTTGGGCAGCAGGTAGATGCCGGTGAGGAAGAAGGTCATGTGGGCGTCGTACTGCTTGGCCATCTCGCGGTAGTGCTCGAAGAGCCCGTCGTCGCCCGCGAGCGCGCCGTCCCAGGACAGGACGACGAACTGGGGCGGCTGCTCACCGGGCTTGAGGGGTACCGCCTTCAACTGGTCCTTCTGCGGACCGGTGTACGAGGTGGAGCCGTCCCCCAGGACATGGGTCTTGCCGTCCCACACCGGCTCCTCGCTCGCCTTCGCCGACGCCTTCTTGCTGTCCCCCGAGGACGCCGTCGGCTGGGTGTTGCCGGTGCGGCCGAGCACCAGGTAGCCGCCCATCAGCGAGGCGACGACGAGAAGCGCCGCCAGGGTGAGGAACCCTGGGTGCGCGGCGGCGGTGCGGCGCGGTTCCGCGGCCTTGCGGCGGCGGCCCGACGGTGACTTCATGTGCGGCTCATTCTCGGGTTGGGGACGCGGGGCCCGTTTCGGTGGTCAGCCGAGCGGGCGCATGGCACTGGACCAGATGCCGTACGGGACGCTGTCGCCGGTGGTTCCGGCGATGCCCTCCAGCGGCAGCGGTTCCAGGCTCTTGGTGAGGTCGATGCGGTACACGACGACCGCGGTGGACACCTTCTTGGCGGTGCCGACGTACCAGGCCGCGGTGTCCTTGTCGGTGGTGCCGGCCTTGCCCGCCGGTGCGGACCCGGTGGAGGAGAAGGGCACGTCGGACGGGTGGGCGGTGCGGAAGGAGTCGGTGAGCGCGGAGGTGACCTCGTCGGCCACCGCGGTGCGCATCGCCCGCTTGGGCTTCGGCGTGTCCAGGGGCATGTCGGAGCCGTTCCGGGTGATCCGCAGCACCGAGTACGGCTCGGTGTGCCTGCCGTCCGCGGCGAAGGTGGAGTAGCCGCTGGCCATCCGGATCGCGCTGGGCGTGGAGCTGCCCAGGGACAGCGCGGGCACCTGGGCGCCGATGCTGGACGGGAGGAAGCCGGAGGCCTCCGCGGTGCGGCGCACCCTGTCCAGGCCGGTGTCCATGCCGAGTTGCATGAACGGCGTGTTCACCGACAGCGCCAGCGCGCGGTGCAGGGAGATCTGCCCGTAGGACCTGCCGCCGTCGTTCTGGGCGGCGACGCGTTTGCCGCTGCGGTCCCAGTAGTAGCCCTCGGGGGTGGTCAGCAGGACCTTGTCGTCGCCGTTGTAGAGCGAGTCGCCGGTGACGGTGGCGGCGTCCCCGTCGCGGGTCTTGCGGATGCCGTTCTCCAGCCCCGCGGCGTAGACGAAGGGCAGGAAGGCGGAGCCGGCCGGGACGGTGGTGGCGTTGGACTCGTTGTAGCCCTGCGTACGGTGGTCGGGCCCGCCGTAGACGGCGAGGATCCGTCCGTCGGAGGTGACGGAGGCGGCGCCGTAGTGGGCGGCCTTCGCGTTCTTCGGGTCGTCCTTGAGCGCCTTCTTGCGGGCGGCGGTGACGGCCTTGGTGAGCTTGTCCTCGCGCTTCTTGTCGAAGGTCGTGTAGACCTGGTAGCCGCCCAGGTCGAAGTCCTTGTCGGAGATGCCCGCGGACTTCTTGGCGTACTGGGTGGCGAGCTCCACCAGGTAGTCGCTCTGCTCACCGGTGTCGTACAGCGGGTTGCTCTTCAGCGGCTCGGGGAACTTCGTGTACCTGGCCCGCTCGGCCTTCGACAGCTTGCCGATCTCGACCATCCGGTCCAGGGTCCACCGCCAGCGCTCGACGGCGCGATCGCGGTTGGCGCCGGACAGCGTCGGGTCGTAGAGGCCCGCACCCCTGAGCAGGGAGGCGAGGAACGCGGCCTCGCTGGCGTTGAGCTCGCCGACGTCCTTGCCGTAGTAGGCCTGGGAGGCGCGCTGGATGCCGTAGGTGCCGCGGCCGAACCAGCTGGTGTTGAGGTAGCCCTCGAGGATGTCGTCCTTGCTCATCTGGTTGTCCAGCTTGAGGGAGATCATCGCCTCGGTGAACTTGCGGCTGAGCGTCTGCTCCTGGTTCAGGTAGACGTTCTTCACGTACTGCTGGGTGATCGTCGAGCCGCCCTGGGTGTCGCCCTGGCCGATGGTGCGGAACAGGGCACGGCCGATGCCCTTGAACGAGATGCCGGGGTCGCTGTAGAAGCTCGCGTTCTCGGCGGCGAGGACCGCCCAGCGGACGTCCTCGGGGATGTCCTTCAGCGGCATCGCCTGGCGCTGCACCCAGCCGGTGCGGGCCATGGGCGTCCCGTCGGACCAGAAGAACACGTTGTCCTGCTGGGTGGCGTACGAGTTGAGGTTCTGCGGGACGTCGGTGGCCGCGTAGGCGACGACGAGGAGGAAGGTGCTCAGCCCCAGGGAGGCGAAGAAGCCTCCCAGGCTCTGCCGCCAGGAGGGTATCCAGCGCCGCCAGTCGTCGCGGCCGGGGCGCGGGTACTGCGGGCGGAGCCTGCGGACATAGGGAGTGACACGAGTCACATAAGGGCTCAGTACCGCGGCGAGGGGAGCCAGCCGGGCGCCCAAAACCACGGATATTCGGGCAAACAGGGAGGGACGCGGGGCCTTGCGGCGATTTCCCGAAGTACGCGATTTCTCCGAACTCCCGGATGTGTCAGGAACTTTAGGAATGTCCGACACCCGCAGCTGCATGGTCTCGTCCGCCCGAAAACCGGCAGGGAGCTTCAACTGCATGGTCTCGTCCGGCCTTTGGGGCTCCTCCCCCTGCCCCACCTGGTCCACTACGCGTCTCCCTCCGCACCTTCGTGTTGCTCGCACAGGCAGACGTACAGACGTACGAGGGTCTGACATGGTTGCCGTGGACTCGGCTGCAAACCCTGAATCCCCCCGACCTCGCGGTTCATCGCGGCACCCTCAAATTACCAGCGCCCTTCGCAAATTCTCCACATAAGAAATCGACAGAAGCAAACACAGGGAAAACTCTGATGGGGTCTGCCCGGCATATGAGGATTAACCTGTCGGCATGCCTCGCTACGAGTACCGCTGCCGGACCTGCGGCGACACATTCGAACTGAGCCGTCCGATGGCGGAGTCCGCCGCCCCCGCCGCCTGCCCGGCCGGCCACGACGACACGGTGAAACTTCTCTCGGCCGTCGCCGTCGGCGGCACGGCGAACGCCCCCGCGCCCAGGGCGGGCGGCGGGGGCGGGGGTGGCGGTGGCGGCTGCTGCGGCGGCGGCTGCTGCGCCTGACCGCCCCTACAGCGGCCCTCGGACGGCCTTCAGGAACTCCCGCAGGACACGCTCCCCGGCGAGGACGCCCCGCTCCGGCAGGGCCGTGATCCCGGGGGCCGTCCACTGCGTGTCGGCCAGCTCGCCGTGGCCCGGCCGCCAGCCGCGGTCCACGGCCAGCAGCAGATCGGCGTCGAGCAGGGAGTCGCCGGCGCCCAGCGTCAGCTCGGCGCCGGTGCGCCGGGCCACCTCGCGCACGGCCGCGCTCTTCGTCAGCGGCTTCGGCACCGCGTAGATCTTGCGGCCCTGCAACGACACCGTCCAGCCCCGGTTCTCCGCCCAGGCCCCCAGCTCCTTCACCCACTCCTCGGGCAGCAGCTCGCGCTCCACGACGAGATAGGCGAACAGGTCCTCGGCGACCCGGTGCTTGCGCAGCCACAGCGGGTCGGCGGTGGCCTCCAGATGCGCCCGGACCTCGTCCAGGGGTGCGCACTGCTCCGCCAGCCGCGCGAGCACCCCCGCGTGCCAGTCCTCGTCGGTGACCCCGTCGACCAGGATGTGACCGCCGTTGGCGCAGATCGCGTACGTCGGGGCCGGCCCCGGCAGATTGATCCGCAGGTACTGCTTGCGCGTCCGGGTGGTCGTCGGCGTGAACACCGCCGCGTCCCCGAGGTCGGTGAGCAGCCCGGCCGCCGTCTCCGTCATGAACGACAGCGGCCTGGCCTCGTGCACCTCCACGCACAGCAGCCGGGGCGCCCGCGCGTCCGGCATGGTCAGCGCCAGCGCCGCGGAGGAGTAGATCAGCGTACGGTCGAGGTCGCTCGCCACCAGCACGCCCATCAGAGTGCCACCGCCTTGCCGTCGGCGCCGGTCGCCCCGCGCGTGTACTTCGGATGGATCAGCCCCACACAGGTGTACGGCAGCTCGCCGACCTCCTCCACGGGCACCCCTCTCTGCTCCGCCAGGAGCCGTACGTGGTCCAGATCGGCGCCCGCCCCGGCCCGCGCCAGGATCTTCCAGGGCACCCGGCGCAGCAGCACCCGGGTGGTCTCGCCGACGCCCGGCTTGACCAGGTTCACATCGTGGATGCCGTACTCCTCGCTGATCCGCTCGACGGCCGCCCAGCCCTCCCAGGTGGGCGTACGGTCGCTCGCGAGCAGTTCCTTCACCGCGGCGGCCACCGCCTCCGCGACCTCGCCGAAGCGGGCGGCGACGGCGTCCAGGAAGGCCACGGACACGTCCGCACCGGCCAGCTCCCGGTAGAACTTCGCGCCGTGGAAGTCGTCGGGACCGACCAGGTCGGCCCGCAGCACCGTCCGTGAGATCAGCCCCGAGACCGTCGAGTTCAGACAGGCCGAGGGGATCAGGAAGTCCTCGCGGGTGCCGTACGTCCGCACGCACGAGCCCGGATCCGCCAGCACCGCGATCTCCGGGTCGAACCCGGCGGCACCGCCCGCCGCCTCGAACTCCTCGATCGCCGCGGCCAGCTCCCGGGTGATGGCGCCCTTGCCGGTCCAGCCGTCGACGAACACCACGTCCCGCGGGTCGTGGTGGGCGGCCAGCCAGCGCAGCGCGTTGGCGTCGATGCCCCGGCCGCGCACGATCGACACGGCGTAGTGCGGCAGGTCGAGGCCGTGCCGGAACTGGGCCCAGCGGCGCATCAGGACGCCCACGGGGGTGCCGGCCCGGGCGAGGGAGACCAGGACGGGCCGGGGGGAGCGCTCGGCGATCACGGTCTCCGTGACGACGCCCACGGCCTGCGCGATCCGCGCGGCCGAGGTCTCCAGCGCCGCCTGGAACAGCTCCTGGTACTGCGCGCTCGGCTGGTACTCGACCGGCAGCGACTCCGCGTAGTGCGCGCCGCCGCTCTGGATGGCCTCCTCCCGCTCCTCGGTCGGAGCCTCCAGCGTCACGTCCGAGAGGTCCTGGAGCAGCCAGCCGACCTCCTCGGGCGCGTACGAGGAGAAGGCGGGGCCGCGGAGGGGCTCGGGCAGCATGGGGAGCCTTTCGGGGACGTACGAGGGGATGACCGCCAGGACCACGTGCGGGGTGTGTGCGGCGAGCTGCGCCAGCAGGCCGTCGGGGGCGTGCAGCGCGGGGGTGTCGGCGGCCGAGTCGACGACGGCCACGACGGCGTCGAATCCGGCGCCCGCGACGTTGTACGCGTACCGGTCGCCGGGGCCGTCGGCCGGGTCGTCGTGCGCGGGGAAGACGAGCCGGCTGCGGATCGCGTAGCCGGGGTCGTCGACGGCGAGGACCGGGGAGCGGGTGGTGGTGCTGTAGCGGACGTCGGCGGTCACGCTCCGCTCCAGCTCGCAGGCCAGGCGAAGGGGAGCGTACATCAGCTCCTCGAAGCCGAGCACGAGGGCGCTGCGGGCGCCCTCGGGTATCGCCTCCGCCAGGCGGGCGGCCATCTCCGGGAGGGCGGCCTCCAGGCGGGTCCGGTGCGCGGGGGTGAAGCCGTGTCGACCTCCGTCGGGGAGGCCGGGGGGCCAGGGGAGGTCGACCCGGTGGTGTGTCGGCTGCCGGCCGGTGGAGTCCCGCGGAGAGTGTGCCCCCGGGTCGGCCGACTCGTGCGCGCTCACCAGGTCCTGGCCCCTGACCAGGACGTCCTCGGGGAGGCTGACCGTGCCCCGCGCCGCCGCCACCAGGTCCACCCGCGCGCCGATCTCCCGGGCGAACGCCTCCAGCCGGGCCGTGTCCGTCGGTGAGCGCATGTCCACCAGGGCGACCACCACGTAACGCTCCCGGGGGTAGCGGTCGTGCAGGTCCCTGATCGTGTTCATGATGGTGTTGCCGGTGGAGAACTCGTCGTCGACCAGGACCAGGGGGCCGGTGCCGACCAGCAGCGTCGCGTCCTCCGGGAGGAGCAGGTGGGACGTCGCGTGGGAGTGGGACTCCTCGAAGCCGCCCGCGGGGGCGACACCGGCGACCGGCCGGCGGGTGGAGTGCAGGTAGGGGGCGAGGCCCAGGCCGTCGGCGACGGAGTGGCCGAGGCCCGTGGCGGTCTCGGCGTAGCCCAGGACGACCGCCCGGCCGCTGTCCGCCTCGCCGAGCAGGTCCCGCACCCTGCGGCCGAGGGCGAGACCGTGGCCGTACACCACGGACGGGAGCTGCGGGACGTGTTTGCCCAGCACGTGGGAGACCAGCAGATGGGCCCGCTTGGGGTTGCGGCGCAGGGCCAGTCCCAGCATCTGCGTCAGCGTGTCGTCCCCCGAGATCCCGACCCCGAGCCGCTCGGCGACCCAGCTGCCGGACCAGACCCCGTTGTTCACTGCGTTGTTCATGCGTCCCTAGAGAGTGAGGTGGTTAGCCGGGTATGCCGGCGGCGAGCAGGTCGACGAAGCTGACGTCCTCGTTGGCCACACCGAAGACCTCCGCCCGGAGCATGGTGCGCTCGGCCCAGGCGCGGTGCGGCTTCACCTCGTTCATCTTGTTCGTGTACTGGGACCTGAGCACACCCCCGCCGCCGCGTTCCGGCCGCAGGATGTCCGCCGCGTCGCTGTACTCCTCGTGGCTGACGACGGACAGCGCGTGCACGGCCGGGACGTGCGAGGGGTGGATGCAGGTCTTGCCGAGCAGACCGTTGGCCTGGTCGAGGGAGATCTCGCGCAGCAGCCCGTCCATGGCGTGCTCGATCAGTCTCTCGCGCAGTTCCACGGCCTGTCCCTCCAGGAAGGGGCTGTGCCGCAGCATCGGCTTGAACATGCGCTCGGGGACCCGGAAGTACTCCCACACCGGCCCGGTCACCGTGAACCCGGTGCCGTCGGCGCGGCCCAGCATGTTCACCACGTCGGCGATCACGGAGGCGACGATCTGGACGTCGTAGGCGGTCATGTCGGGGGCCCGGCGCAGACCGTACGAGGAGCAGAAGTCGGTCACGCCGAGGCGGAGCGCCAGGACCCGGCCCCGGTACTTGTCGACCGCGCGGGCGATGCCCTCCAGGGCGTCCACCCGGGACTCCCGGTACATCAGCTCGGGGGTCTCCAGGACGGGCATGCCGAAGAGCCGGCGGCCGCTCGCGTTCTCGGCGGCGGTGAGGGCCTCCAGGAAGGGGATGCCGCGCTCCTCGGTGAACTTCGGGAACACGAACCCGCTCAGCAGGCTCGCGTGCGGGCCGAGGCGGCGGACGAGGTCGGGGATCTGCTCGGGCGTGCGCACCCGGATGAACAGCAGCGGCCGGTCCAGGCCGGCGCGGCCCGCGAGGTCGGCGAACTGGCGGACGAGGTTCTCCTCGCCCGCCGGGACGTCCTCGTCGCCGATGGAGTCCTCCAGGCACAGCACCATCGACACCACGCCGCGCGCGGTCTGCTTGACGACGTCGTCGGCCAGCCGGGGGCGGGTGGCGGGGCTGTAGAGCGTGGCGCCCAGGGCCGCGGCGAGCAGCCGGGCCGGGGAGTCGGCGTCGAAGACACAGGGCTCCCGGTGGAAGAGACGCTGCCGTACCTCGGGGGCGAGGTGACCGAAATGACGCATAGAACTCCCCCGTGTTGCAGGTCAGGCTGTGGATTCGACATGAGGTGGCCGGTAATAGTACGTAGAGGTCGATGTCAGGGGTTCCCTCGGGGCATGAATTTCAGGTAACTCGCCCGTGTGGGTTCCGCTGTGTGTCCGTGTACCCCGCGTTGTCGTGATCAGGACCGAGAGGGCAGGATGACCGCATGACGCACGCGATGCTGAAGGGGTCCAACGTCCCGCTCAAGGCAACCACGGTACGCGCTGTACTGCGCTGGACGCCCGGGCAAGGGGTGCCGGACGTCGATGCCTCCGCACTGCTCCTCGGCCTCGACGGCCGCGTGCGCTCCGACGAGGACTTCGTCTTCTACAACCAGCCCCGGCACCCGTCCGGGAAGGTCTGGCGGCTCGGCAAGAAGCGGGGCGCCGAGGGCCTCACCGACACCATCCAGACAGATCTGGCCGGTGTCGAGCCCGGCGTCGGTCAGATTCTCCTGGTCGCGTCGGCGGACGGCGCCACCTTCGACGCCGTACGGGCGCTCACCATCCTGCTGTACGACGCGGCCGGCGACGGTGAACCGATCGCCACGTTCGACATCCGTCCCGAGACGGGCGAGGAGACCGCGCTGATCTGCGGCGAGCTGTACCGCCGCGGCGAGGGGTGGAAGTTCCGCGCCCTGGGCGAGGGCTACTCCAACGGGCTGAAGGGCCTGGCGACGGACTTCGGCATCTCGGTGGACGAGTCGGAGGAGGCGGCGGCCGGCACCGCGGACCCGGCGCCGCTCCCGCCCACGCCGAGCCTGTCGCAGCCCCTCCCGCCGGAGCAGCCCACCACGCAGGTTCCCCCGCAGCCGGCCTACGGCTACCCGAACAACCTGCCGACGCACGGCTACGCCTACCCGGACGGCTCCTTCCAGCTACCGCCGCAAGGGCCGCAGTTCATCGGGCGGTGAGGACGACGGCGCCGCGCCCGCCCGCGCACGGGACCCGGCGCTACTTCTCCACCTTCGTCTTGTAACCCCGCCCCCACTGCAGCCCCCACCCGTACAACCGGTCCAGCTCCGCCTGGAACCCGTACACGAACCGCACCTCCCGGCGCACGACCAGTTCCCCCTTCACGTTCTCGATCATCACCACGGCGCACGAGCGGGCCTGCGGATGCCGCTCGTCGAGGCCTATCTCGATCCGCGGCCCGTTGCTGGGGTACAGGGTCACCATCGCGTGCGTCCGGTCGAACGCCGGCGTCTGGTCGTAGATGTACACGAACACCAGCAGCCGCTTGATGTCGTCGCGGTGGTCGAGGTTGACGTACATCGTCTCCCCTGACGCCGACCCGAACCGGTCGTCCCCGCTGAGCTTCACGTACGGCGGAGCGTTGACGTCGCCCAGCAGGCCGCCCAGCGGCTGTACGACCCCTTTCGTGCCGTCGGACAGCTCATACAGGCAGCCGAGGTCGAGGTCGACGTTGACCATGCTCTGGCTGTGCCCGATGACCTCCGGCGGTTTGAGCGCCTTGAAGGGGTGCCGCAGCAGACTCTCCCGCTGGGGCCCGCCGATGTCGGAGGTCCGCATCCGCCAGGTCAGGTTGACCCGCAGGTTCCCCGTGGCGGCGCCCTGTTTGGTCAGGGAGACATAGTGATGCCGCTTGGTCAGTTCGATCGCGTTGCTCGCCGCGCTGCCCGAGTCGAACTCGGCCGTACGGCTGCCCAGAAGCCCGTCGAAGATGCCCATTCCCGCCCCCACGTTTCTCGCACGACATACCGGCGGGGCGGCCGTGGAGGACAGCGTCCTCACCGACCGCCCCGCAAAGAGCGTTCCTCGGCGCACCCCGGTTCACACGGCCGGGCTCGGCGCAGAGTCGTCCACGGCACTAGACCCCGGACGAGACCTCGGTCTTCTCGTCCGAGCCCTCAGCTTTTCCCTCGGCCGCCGCCAGTGCCTTGTTGCGGCGGACGGAGGACCAGAACGACCAGGCGATCAGGACGACGCCGACGAGACCGGTGATGACCTCGTTGATCTCGTACTGGATGGTGACCATCAGGATCACGGCCAGGGCGCCGATCGCGTAGTGGGCGCCGTGCTCCAGGTAGACGTAGTCGTCCAGGGTGCCCTGGCGCACCAGGTAGACCGTGAGCGAACGGACGTACATCGCGCCGATGCCGAGGCCGAGGGCCATGAGCACGATGTCGTTGGTGATGGCGAACGCGCCGATCACGCCGTCGAAGGAGAAGGAGGCGTCCAGCACTTCCAGGTAGAGGAACATGAAGAACGCGGCCTGGCCGGCCAGCAGCACCGCGGACTTCGGCTTGCCGGTCCGCGCGGCCTCTTCCTCCTCCTCGTGCTCGCGTTCCTCCTCCTCCTCGAGTTTGTCCTCGAAGTAGCCGGAGAGACCGCCGACGACCATGTAGGTGATCAGACCGGCGATGCCGGAGATCAGGACGGTCTGGGCCTTGTCGACATGTCCGCCGCCGTGCTGGTGGGCGTGGGTGGCGAAGGTGAAGGAGGTGATCAGCAGGACGATCAGGGCGATGCAGACCGACAGCATGTCGACCTTGCCGAGCTTGGCGAGCGGGCGCTCGATCCAGCGCAGCCACTGGATGTCCCGGTCCTCGAAGATGAAGTCGAGGAAGATCATCAGCAGGAACATGCCACCGAAGGCGGCGATCGACGGGTGCGCGTCGGTGACGAGCTCCTGATAGCGGTCCTTGTTGTTGAGCGCGAGGTCGACGGCCTCGATGGGGCCCATCTTGGCGCTGATCGCGACGATCACGACGGGGAAGACCAGCCGCATGCCGAAGACCGCGATGAGGACGCCGACGGTGAGGAAGATCTTCTGCCAGAAGGCGTTCATCTTCTTCAGGATTCCGGCGTTGACCACCGCGTTGTCGAACGACAACGAGATCTCGAGGACGGAGAGGATCGCCACGATGCCGAAGGCCTCCCACCCCCCGTAGAAGACCGCAGCGGCCAGGCCGAGCGCGGTGACCGCGAACGACCAGCCGAAGGTTTTCAGAAGCACTGGCTACCCAATCCCTGTGTGTACGGGTCTCCCCCGCGCCGTACTCGGCTTTTTACGAACTTTTGAAGCCGAAGTCTAGTCCCGTCCCCTTCGCAGCCCAGGGGGGACCGGCTTTTGCTCATAACGCGTTATGTGACGTTGACCCCGAAGTCCAGGGCGATGCCCCGCAGCCCTGACGCGTACCCCTGGCCGACCGCCCGGAACTTCCACTCGCCCCCGTACCGGTAGAGCTCGCCGAAGATCATCGCGGTCTCGGTGGAGGCGTCCTCACTGAGGTCGTAGCGCGCGAGTTCCTGGCCGTCGGCCTGGTTGACGACGCGGATGAAGGCGTTGGACACCTGGCCGAAAGTCTGGCCGCGCTCGTCGGCCATGTGGATGGAGACCGGGAAGACGATCTTGTCGCAGTGGGCGGGCACCTTCGCGAGGTCCACGAGGACCGACTCGTCGTCGCCCTCGCCCTCACCGGTGAGGTTGTCGCCGGTGTGCTCGACCGAGCCGTCCGGGCTCTTGAGCTGGTTGTAGAAGACGAACCACTGGTCCCCGAGCACCCGGCCGCTGTTGCACAGCAGCGCGCTGGCGTCGAGGTCGAAGGGGGCTCCGGTGGTGGAGCGCGCGTCCCAGCCGAGCCCGACCATCACCTGTGTGAGGTTCGGCGCGGCCTTGGACAGGGAGACGTTGCCCCCTTTGGCGAGCGTGACGCCCATATTGCTGGTCCTCCCCTGGTACTGCCACGTGGTGCTTCTTCGGTTGTCCTGCGCGTCCGGCGCCGCCCCTAAACGGTGCGGCGCCGGACGAGGGTGAATCCTTCGGGCGCCCCGCGGCTCAGACGTTGACGCCGAAGTCCTGCGCGATACCGCGCAGGCCGGAGGCGTAGCCCTGGCCGATGGCACGGAACTTCCACTCCGCGCCGTGGCGGTAGAGCTCGCCGAAGACCATGGCGGTCTCCGTCGAGGCGTCCTCGCTCAGGTCGTAGCGGGCGATCTCGGCGCCTCCGGCCTGGTTCACCACGCGGATGAACGCGTTGCGCACCTGGCCGAAGGACTGCTGGCGGTTCTCCGCGTCGTAGATCGACACCGGGAAGACGATCTTCTCGACGTCGGCCGGGACCGTGGCCAGGTTGACCTTGATCGCCTCGTCGTCGCCCTCGCCCTCGCCGGTGAGGTTGTCACCGGTGTGCTCGACCGAGCCGTCGGGGCTCTTGAGGTTGTTGAAGAAGACGAAGTTGGCGTCGCTGGCGACCTTGCCTGCGTTGTTCAGCAGCAGCGCGCTCGCGTCCAGGTCGAAGTCGGTGCCGGTCGTGGTGCGCACGTCCCACCCCAGACCGACGATGACCGCGGTCAGGCCCGGGGCCTCCTTGGTCAGCGATACGTTGCCGCCCTTGCTGAGGCTGACTCCCACGAGTCCTCCATTGGTGTCCGGGGGGCAGGGCGCCCCGCCGTGCGTGGATAACGGATCTATCGGATCAACGAGTCGATCCTAGTGACGGGTTCCCGGCCCACGCATGCCCTGGAGCCGAGGAATCAGAGGGTGTCGAGCGCCTGGACGTACGCGCCGAGGTCGCGGGCGTCCGGCAGCGCGTTGACGACGGTCCAGCGGACCACGCCCTCCTTGTCGATGACGAAGGTGCCGCGCACCGCGCAGCCCTTGTCCTCGGCGAAGACGCCGTAGGCGCGGGAGACCTCGCCGTGCGGCCAGAAGTCGCTGAGCAGCGGGTACTCCAGGCCCTCCTGCTCGGCGAAGACCCGCAGGGTGTGGATGGAGTCGTTGGAGACGGCGAGCACCTGGGTGTCGCGGTCGGCGAACTTCGGCAGGTTGTCGCGCACCTCGCACAGCTCGCCGGTGCACACGCCGGTGAACGCGAACGGATAGAAGAGCAGGACGACGTTCTTCGCACCGCGGAAGTCGGAGAGCTTCACGGTGGCGCCGTGGTTGTCCTTGAGCTCGAAGTCGGGGGCCTTGTCGCCGACCTGGATCGCCATCGCGGGGGTGTCCCTTCGGGTGGGGCTGTCTGGGTGGGACCACCCTACGCAGCGGCCGCCCGCGATCGACGGACGGGCCGAGCCCGACGGCTCGGCCCGTCCGGGGACGGACTACTTCTTGGACTTCGCGGCCTTGGGCGTCACCAGCCGGCTGCCGCTCCAGTCCTTGCCCACGCTGACGCTCTTGGAGGCGGACAGGCCCGCCGTCGTCGCGGCTTCCGAGATGTCGCTCGGCTCCACGTAGCCGTCACGGCCGGTCTTCGGCGTGAGGAGGAGGATCGAGCCGCCTTCTTCGATGTACGTGGTGGCGTCCACCAGCGCATCCGTCAGGTCGCCGTCCTCGTCGCGGAACCACAGCACCACGGCATCGGCCACGTCGTCGTAGTCCTCATCCATCAGCTCGCTGCCGATGGTTTCTTCGATGGACTCGCGGAGCTCCTGGTCGACGTCGTCGTCGTAGCCGATCTCCTGGACCACCTGCTCGGGCTGGAAACCCAGCCTGACGGCAGGGTTGGTCCGCTCCTCCGCGTGGTCCGCGGTCGCGCTCACGGGTTGCCTCCTGATCATGTCTTGGGAATATCTCAGCCACGCGCGTGCGCGAAGCATTGGCCGTAGTCCACACGGGCGGGGCGGATCGCGCAAGTACCCGGCGGTTCAGACCGCCGAAACGGTGACGATCCTGGCCGTGTCGACGCAACTCCAGGCACGAGATCGGGACGGATGGTGACGTACACCACACCTATCTGCCCCGTTTGCGTATTTGAGAACCATCCAAGGGTACGAGACTCGAACACACACTGGTTACCCCGGGGTAGAGATGACGTTTGGACTTCCGAGGTACACGATGGGGGCGGTGCAGATACTGGAGAACCAGCGAGATTAACAGCGAGAGTAAGGAACAGCGTGGCTTCCGGATCCGATCGCAACCCGATCATCATTGGCGGCCTTCCGAGTCAGGTTCCTGACTTCGATCCCGAGGAAACCCAGGAGTGGCTCGACTCCCTCGACGCCGCGATCGACGAGCGCGGCCGGGAACGGGCCCGCTATCTCATGCTGCGGCTGATCGAGCGCGCCCGCGAGAAGCGCGTGGCCGTGCCGGAGATGCGCAGCTCGGACTACGTCAACACCATCCCCACCAGGGCCGAGCCGTTCTTCCCGGGCAACGAGGAGATCGAGCGCCGGATCCTCAACGCGACCCGCTGGAACGCGGCGGTGATGGTGTCCAGGGCCCAGCGGCCCGGCATCGGCGTGGGCGGTCACATCGCCACCTTCGCGTCCTCCGCGTCCCTCTACGACGTCGGCTTCAACCACTTCTTCCGCGGCAAGGACGAGGGCGACGGCGGCGACCAGGTCTTCTTCCAGGGGCACGCCTCCCCCGGCATCTACGCGCGCGCGTTCCTGCTCGACCGGCTCAGCGAGCAGAACCTGGACGCGTTCCGCCAGGAGAAGTCCAAGGCGCCGTACGGCCTGTCGTCGTACCCGCACCCGCGGCTGATGCCGGACTTCTGGGAGTTCCCGACCGTGTCCATGGGCCTCGGCCCGATCGGCGCGATCTACCAGGCCCGGATGAACCGCTACCTCCACGCGCGCGGGATCGCCGACACCTCGAAGTCCCGGGTCTGGGCGTTCCTCGGCGACGGCGAGATGGACGAGCCGGAGTCGCTCGGCCAGCTCTCCCTGGCCGCTCGTGAGGGTCTGGACAACCTGACCTTCGTGGTCAACTGCAACCTCCAGCGGCTCGACGGCCCGGTGCGCGGCAACGGCAAGGTGATCCAGGAGCTGGAGTCGGTCTTCCGGGGCGCCGGCTGGAACGTGATCAAGCTGATCTGGGACCGCAGCTGGGACCCGCTGCTCGCGCAGGACCGGGACGGCATCCTCGTCAACAAGATGAACACGACCCCGGACGGCCAGTTCCAGACGTACGCCACCGAGTCCGGCGCGTACATCCGCGACCACTTCTTCGGCGACGACCAGCGGCTGCGGGCGATGGTCCAGGGCATGACCGACGACCAGATCCTGCACCTGGGGCGCGGCGGCCACGACCACAAGAAGATCTACGCGGCGTTCAAGGCGGCCGTGGAGCACACCGGCCAGCCGACGGTGATCCTCGCCAAGACGATCAAGGGCTGGACGCTGGGTCCCAACTTCGAGGGCCGCAACGCCACCCACCAGATGAAGAAGCTGACGGTGGCGGACCTCAAGGGCTTCCGCGACCGTCTGCACCTGCCGATCTCGGACAGGGAGCTGGAGTCCGGCCTGCCGCCGTACTACCACCCGGGCCGCGACTCGGAGGAGATCCAGTACATGCACGACCGGCGCCAGTCGCTGGGCGGGTACGTCCCCACCCGGGTGGTGCGCTCCGAGCCGCTGCAGCTGCCCGCGGACAAGACGTACGCGAGTGTGAAGAAGGGTTCCGGTCAGCAGTCCATCGCGACGACCATGGCGTTCGTCCGGCTGCTCAAGGACCTCATGCGGGACAAGGAGCTCGGCAAACGGTTCGTGCTGATCGCGCCGGACGAGTACCGCACCTTCGGCATGGACTCGTTCTTCCCGAGTGCGAAGATCTACAACCCGCTGGGCCAGCAGTACGAGTCGGTCGACCGCGATCTGCTGCTCGCGTACAAGGAGTCGCCGACCGGCCAGATGCTGCACGACGGCATCTCGGAGGCGGGCTGCACGGCCTCGCTGATCGCGGCGGGTTCGTCGTACGCCACGCACGGCCAGCCGCTGATCCCGGTCTACGTCTTCTACTCGATGTTCGGTTTCCAGCGCACCGGCGACCAGTTCTGGCAGATGTCGGACCAGCTGGCGCGCGGTTTCGTGCTGGGCGCGACCGCCGGCCGTACCACCCTGACCGGTGAGGGCCTCCAGCACGCGGACGGCCACTCCCAGCTGCTCGCCTCGACGAACCCGGGCTGTGTGGCCTACGACCCGGCGTACTCGTACGAGATCGCGCACATCGTGCAGGACGGGCTCCGGCGGATGTACGGCAGCTCCGCGGAGCACCCGCACGGCGAGGACGTCTTCTACTACCTCACCGTCTACAACGAGCCGATCCAGCACCCGGCCGAGCCCGACGACGTGGACGTCGAGGGCATCCTCAAGGGCATCCACCGGCTGAGCCGGGGCACGGCGGGCTCGGTCCCGGCGCAGATCATCGCCTCGGGTGTGGCCGTGCCGTGGGCGGTCGAGGCGCAGAAGATCCTCGCCGAGGAGTGGAACGTCAAGGCGGACGTCTGGTCGGCGACCTCCTGGAACGAGCTGCGGCGCGAGGCCGTCGAGATCGAGCGGCACAATCTGCTCCACCCGGAGGAGGAGCAGCGGGTGCCGTACGTGACGCGCAAGCTGTCCGGGGCCGAGGGGCCGTTCGTGGCCGTCTCGGACTGGATGCGGGCGGTGCCGGACCAGATCGCCCGCTGGGTGCCGGGCACGTACCAGTCGCTGGGCGCGGACGGCTTCGGCTTCGCCGACACCCGGGGTGCGGCGCGGCGCTTCTTCCACATCGACGCGCAGTCGATCGTGGTGGGCGTGCTGACCGAGCTGGCCCGGGAGGGCAAGCTCGACCGGTCGGTGCTGAAGCAGGCCATCGACCGCTACCAGCTCCTCGACGTGGCGGCGGCGGACCCGGGCGCGGCCGGCGGCGACGCGTAGGCGTCCAGCGCACGAAGGGGTGGTGGGGCCGATGGCTCCACCACCCCTTATGCGTTCTTTACGATGCGGGCATGCACGAACGAACGGCGCAGGAGCGTTGGGAAGAGCTGAGCCAACGGCCGCTGCTGGCTCTCGCCCTGGTGTTCGCGGTCGCCTACGCCGTGCCGATCGTGGACCCGTCGGCCGGGCCCACGGTGACGTCCGGCTGCACCGTGGTGGAGTGGGTGGTCTGGGGGGCCTTCGCCACGGACTACCTGGTGCGGCTGGCGCTGACGCGCGACCGGCGCACGTTCGTCCGCACCCACTGGCTGGACCTGTGCGCGGTGGTGCTCCCGCTCGTCGCGGAGCTGCGGCTGCTGCGGCTCGTCTCCACCCTCCTGCTGCTGGGGCGGCGGGCGCGGATGGCCACGCAGATCCAGGTGACGACGTATGTCGCGGGGGTGGTCGTCGGGCTGCTGATGTTCGGCTCGCTCGCCGTGCTGTCGGTGGAACGGGACTCACCGGACGGGAACATCCGCACCCTGGGTGACGCCCTGTGGTGGTCGTTCACCACGATGACGACCGTGGGGTACGGCGATCACGCGCCGACCACCGGGATGGGCCGGCTCATCGCGGTCGGGCTGATGCTGTCCGGCATCGCCCTGCTCGGTGTGGTGACCGCCAACATCGCCGCCTGGTTCATCGAGCGCTTCGAGAAGGACGACGTGGAGGAGCGGGCCCAGACGGCGGCGATCCTCGCGCTGACGGAGGAGGTCCGCGCGCTGCGCGCCGAGGTGGCGGAACTCCGGCACGGAACGCGGGAGCACGAGGCCCTCACCGGCGACACGGTCACGGGCGGGTGAGTCTGGCCGCCACGGCACTCGTCACGGGCTCCCGCGTCACAGCCCCGGTGTCGCCACCCCGGCCAGCCAGATGATCGCCAGCAGGGTGTCGATCGCGCCCAGGACGACGGCGACCAGGGCCGGGGTCGGCCGGGAACCCGACCACCCGCGGCCCATGGCCAGCCGGCCGCACACGATCGCCGCGGGACCGAGGACGATCCCCAGGGCGAAGAAACCGGCGACCGCGCAGACGAGGCCGACGATCCCGAGCGTCGCGCGATCCGGCCCGGTCCCTGACCTCGTACGGCCAGATGAGCGGGGGTACCTGCGCGTGCCGTGTCCGAAGCCGGCCATCGTCAACTCCCTGGTTTCCGGGGATGTTTCGATGTCCGGGTACCCACCGCTCGCGGTTCATGCCCGCCGGACACGGGACAGGGCCGCGGCGCGCCGTCCCCCTCCGGCAGCGCGTCGCAGCCCTGGCCGCCCTCCCCATCCGGAGGGCTTGACTAACTGTGACCTGTGGCGTGTTCGGGAAGCGAGGCGCCTTTAGTCTCATCACCCGGATAGGGGAAATCCGTTGAAGTTCCGTCAGATTTACTCCGGGAGATTCCCTCCGGCAGATTCCTCCGGCAGATTCCTCCGGCAGGTCTCCTCCGTCGGATCTCCCCTGTCCGGCCCGGTCTCAGATGTGGCCGACCCCGGCGCCCGCCTCCGCGTTCTCGCCGCGCTTGGTCAGCAGGGCGACGAACACGGCGACGACCGCGACCCCGGCCGCCACCAGGGACGCCAGGCTCATACCGGAGATGAAGGTGTCGTGCGCCACGTCGGTGATCTTCGCGGCGACCTCGGCCGGCGTCTCGGGCGTCACCGGCGCCACCCCGACCTGGACCGCCTCGGAGGCCCGGTCGAGCTGGGCGGGGGTGAGTGCGGGCAGGCCCGCCGCGGTCCAGTTGCCCGGCAGGTCGCCGTCCACCTTGGACGCCATCACGGCACCCAGGACGGCGGTGCCGAGGCTGCCGCCGATCTGCATGGCCGCCTGCTGGAGGCCGCCCGCCACGCCCGACAGCTCCATGGGCGCGTTGCCGACGATGACCTCGGTGGCGCCGACCATGACCGGCGCGAGACCGAGGCCCAGCAGGGCGAACCAGAGGGACATGACGGCGCTGCCGGTGTCCGTCTCCAGGGTGGACATGCCGTACATGGCGATCGCGGTGGCCGCCATGCCGCCGGCCAGCGGGATGCGCGGGCCCAGCTTCGTGATCATCGCGCCCGCGAGCGGGGAGCCGACGATCATCATGCCGGTGAGGGGAAGGAGGTGCAGACCGGCGTCGATGGGCTTCATGCCGTGCACGTTCTGCAGGTAGAACGTCACGAAGAACAGGCCGCCCATGAAGGCGATGGCCATGAGGACCATCAGGACCACGCCCGCCGACAGCGGGACGGAACGGAACAGCGCCAGCGGGATCAGCGGCTCCTTCACCTTCGTCTCCCACAGGGCGAACGCCGCGAACAGCACGGCGGAGCCGATCACGAAGGCCCAGGTCTTGGTGTCGCCCCAGCCCCAGGTCGGGGCCTTGATCAGGGCCCAGACCAGGCAGAACATCGCGGCCGACAGCAGCGCGATGCCGAGCAGGTCGAAGGAGCGGGGCGCGTTCTCGGCACGGTGGTCGAGCAGGATCAGCACGCCGAGGACCAGGGCGATGAGGCCGACCGGCACGTTGATGAAGAACACCGACTGCCAGCTGACATGCTCGACGAGGACGCCGCCGAGGATCGGGCCGCCCGCGGTGGAGGCGCCGACGACCATGCCCCAGATGCCGATGGCCATGTTGAGCTTCTCGGCCGGGAAGGTCGCCCGCAGCAGGCCCAGCGCGGCCGGCATCAGCAGCGCGCCGAAGAGGCCCTGGAGCACGCGGAAGGTGACGACCAGCGCGATGCTGTCGGAGAGGCCGATCGCGCCCGAGGCGGCGGCGAAGCCGACGACGCCTATGAGGAAGGTCTGGCGGTGGCCGAAGCGGTCACCGAGCTTGCCCGCGGTGATCAGGGAGACCGCGAGGGCGAGGAAGTAGCCGTTGGTGATCCACTGCACCTCGGCGAAGCTGGCGCCCAGGTCCTTCTGGATGGCCGGGTTGGCGATGGCCACGATGGTGCCGTCGAGGGCCACCATCATGACCCCGACGGCGACGGTGATGAGGGTGAACCACGGGTGGCCGCGCAGCCCCCGGGCCGGGAGCGGGTCCGCCGGGGCCGCTGACGCCCTGTCCCCCGACCCCGTCGTGTCGATGGTGGTCTGACTAGTCATGCGCCGAGGCTAAGGACAGCCACTGACAATTGACAAACGAGTTCACAAGTCAGTAACTGACACCTATGCACACACTGCGCGAACAGACGCTGCGCGAGCGCAAGAAGCGGCGTACCCGGGACGCGCTGCTGCGGGCCGCCGTGGAGCTCTTCGTGTCGCACGGTTACGAGCACACCACCGTGGACGCGGTCGCCGAGGCAGTCGACGTCTCCCAGCGCACCTTCTTCCGCTACTTCGCCGGCAAGGAGGAGGCCGCGCTCGGCCTGGTCGAGCTGACCGCGGAGAGGTTCGTGCAGGCCGTGCGGGAGCGTCCGGCGCACGAGCCGCCGATGGAGGCGCTGCGGCAGGCCGTGCTGGACGGCTGGTCCTCCATCAACGAGGTCGTGGAGACCGTCGTACCCGTGGAGCTGTATCTGCGGATGTACCGGGTGATCGAGTCGACGCCGGTGCTGCTCGCCGCGTATCTTCGGCGGTCGACCGAGGTCGAGGAGACCCTGGCCCGCGTCATCGCCGGGCGGGAGGGCCTGGACGTGGACGCCGATCCGCGGCCGCGGCTCGCGGTGGCGGTGTTCAGCGGAGTGATGCGGATGGCCGAGCGGCAGTGGGTGGCACAGGCGGAGGGGGAGTTCAGCCTCGCCGGCATCCACACGGTGACGTCGGGCTACCTCGACCAGGTCGGACCGGCCCTGCTGGGAGACTGGCGAAAGGCCTGAAGGGTGCTATGACCATCGACACGCCGGTCGAAACGTGATCCCCGCCACTTTATTAACCTGAGACCCTCCCGTTCTCCTAGTGTGTCCTCCCAGTGACTTCCTTCAACACCTCCCCGCAACTGAGCCTCTGGCGCGCTCTCCCCGCCCTCGCGGTGGTGTTCGTGATGCTGGCGACCACCGGCTGGACCGCCGTACGCCATCACCAGGGGACCACCGCGCTGAAGGCCTCCCGCTCGGCCTGGGAGCACGGCCGGATCGACGGCCGCGCGCTGCCGGACCCGGGCGCGGCACCGGGCCGGATCGCCCGCTTCTTCGCCTCGCTGACCGCCGCCGAGCGCACCGGCCTCGCCCATGACTACGCGCTCGCCGTGGGCAACATGAACGGCGCCCCCGTCCAGCTGCGCTACCGCGCCAACCGGATCGCGCTGCACCAGCAGACCCGCGTCGAGCGCAAGCGGATGCACGACAGCCGGCTCACGCCCGCCGGACAGCAGGAGGCCGGGCGGCGCATGCACCGCTACGAGGCGCTGAGCGACCCCGCCCGGCACATCCTCGCCTTCGACCCGGAGGGCTCGGGCCGGGCCGCCGAGGTCTTCGGCGACCTGGACACCGCCGAGCGGATCTCCGTCGTCGTCCCCGGCGTCGACACCGATCTGCTCACCTTCCAGCGCACCAACCGCAGGTACTCGGCGCCCGTCGGCATGGCCGAGGCGCTGTACGCGGCCGAGCGCGAGGCGAGCCCCTCGACCCGGACCGCCGTGATCGCCTGGGCCGACTACACCTCCCCCGACGGGCTCGGCATCGACTCGGCGACCGCGATGCGCGCCGAGAACGGCGCCGTACGGCTCAACGCCCTGCTGCGCGCCCTGCCGGGCACCTCGCCCGTCTCGCTGTTCTGCCACAGCTACGGCTCGGTGCTGTGCGGGGTCGCCGCGCACACGATGCCGGACCGGGTGAGCGACATCGCGGTGGCGGGCAGCCCCGGCATGCGGGTGGAGAAGGCCGCCGAGCTGGGCACCGGCGCCCGGGTGTGGGCGATGCGGGACGCCGACGACTGGGTGGGGGACGTCCCGCACCTGGAGGTCGGCGGGCTCGGGCACGGCGAGGATCCGATGGCACGGGCGTTCGGGGCGCGGGTGCTGTCCTCCGAGGACGCGCAGGGCCACGGCGGCTACTTCGTGCCCGGCACCGACAGTCTGCGCAACCTCGCCGGCATCGGCTCCGGCGCGTACCGTTCGGTGGAGTGCGCCGACGACTCCGGTGCCTGCCGGGAGGGTTTGTCCGACACGACGACGGCTGGACGCGCGTAGAGCCGCAGGAACTGCGGCGTGCGCGGGGAGGGGACGAAGATGCGTGTCCCGCATACGATGAGCCGCATGGGTGACGTACTGGCCGGATTTCATGCCGCCTGGGAGTTCGAGTCCGACTCCGTCCTCATCCGCTACGAACGGGGGATGCGCACACCCAAGCTGCTGTCGGCACTGGGTGAACGACGCATTCCGCTCACCGCCCTGGCCGGGGTGACGCTCTCCCCGGGCCGGCGCGGGACCGTCGTGCTGCGCGCGGAGCCGCGGGCGGGGGCCGATCCGCTGATCGAGGCGGCGGCGGGCCAGCTCAAGGACGGCTCCGACCCCTACCGGCTGGTGCTGCCCGCCGAGCGGGAGGTGCTCGCGGAGTACTACGCCGACGAGCTGCGCTCCCGGCTGGCCGAGCTGAAGGAGTCCGGCCCGGCGGAACGGTTCCTCGTGCCCGCGCCGGACGCGCCGCGCGCGTTCAAGGCGTACGACGGGAAGGCGTCCTTCGACGGCCGGACCGTGCGGTTCAGATGGTTCTGGACGGGGGCGTCGTCGGCGAAGTGGAAGGCCGGCGACCAGAGTTTCGCCGTGTCCGAGCTGAGCGGAGTGGAGTGGCGGTCGCCGGAGGTGTTCGAGGGACATCTGCGGCTGGTGCGCGGTGGGGACTCCCCGGCGCAGGCCGACCAGGATCCGGGGACCGTGGTGTTCGGGCTCGGGTACGGGCCGGTCCACGAGTCGCTGCCGTTCGCGGCGGCGGTCCTGGCCGCCGTCCGTACGCGGGGGCCCGTGGCCTCGGTCACGGGCCCCCGGCGTGCTCCCTCGGACATCGCCGAACGGATCAGGCATCTGGGAGAGCTGCACCAGGCCGGTCTGGTGAGCGACGACGAGTTCTCCGCGAAGAAGGCGGAACTGCTGTCCGAGCTGTGACTACGCGCGGCCGGCCGGGGCGGGCCGCACGTCCGCGCGACGGCCGGTCATCGGGCGGTCCTCTCCGCTTCGTACGCCTGGACGCGCGTGGCGTCCGCATAGAACATGATCTTGCGGTCGAGCACGGCGAGCGTGTCCTGCAGCTCGGCGATCCGGGCCGTGACGTCCCGCCGCGTCGCCTCCAGCAGCGCGTAGCGCTCCCCGTACGTGCTGTCGCCCTCACGCACCAGCTCCGCGTACCGCACCATGTCGGCGACCGGCATCCCGGTGAGCCGCAGCTTGCCGACGAGGTCGAGCCAGTCCAGGTCCCGGTTGCTGTAGCGGCGCTGGCCGGTGTGGGAGCGGTCGATGTGGGACATCAGCCCGATCCGCTCGTACCAGCGCAGGGTGTGGGCCGTCAGGCCGGTGAACGCGACGACCTCGCTGATCGTGTAGCTGTCCTGCCCGTCGGGGCGGGGATGCCGCGGTGGTGGCGCGGAGCAGACGTCTGCGGGGCTCGGGGCGTGCTCGGTGGTCACGGGCGTGGTCTGCAACACCGTCATGGCTTCCACGCTATGACCTTGGAGTGGGCTCCAAGCAAGCGGAATCGGTAAGAATTGGGGGGACGCGGCCTGATCACGACGGTTGGCGTGCGGGACCATGGCGGGAGCGGCTCGCCGAGCCCGACGGAAACTTCGGCGCCTTCGTGGTCGACCATCCCGGGCACCTCACCGCGTCCCGCGACGCCGCGCCGCTGTACGTCTCCCTGGGCTTCAGGCCCGAGCCCGCCCCCTTGCTGGAGCTGCTGCGGTGAGCGCATAGGCTCGACGGCATGTCGCTGAAGAGCCTTGCGCTGATCGAGAACTGGCCGGTTCCCTCCGCCGCCGCGGGTGTCGTCCGGGCCGACGGCACGGTCCTGGGCACCCATGGGCCGGTCGGGCGGCGCTTCCCGCTGGCCTCGGTCACCAAGCCGCTCGCCGCGTACGCCGTGCTGGTGGCGTACGAGGAGGGGGCGGTGGAGCTGGACGAGCCGGCCGGTCCGCCCGGGGCGACGGTCCGGCACCTCCTCGCGCACACCTCCGGGCTCGCCTTCGACGAGCACCGGGTGACGGCGGCGCCCGGGGAGCGGCGGCTGTACTCCAACGCCGGGTTCGAGCAGCTCGGCGACCATCTCGCGAAGGCCACGGACATCCCGTTCGCGGAGTACCTGCGGCAGGCGGTGCTGGAGCCGCTGGGCATGACGGCCACCACGCTGGACGGCTCCCCCGCGAAGGACGGCGTCTCCACGGTCGAGGACCTGCTCCGCTTCGCGGCCGAGGTACAGGCGCCCCGGCTGCTGGACCCGCGCACGGTGGCGGAGGCGATGAGCGTCCAGTACCCCGGCACGAAGGGCGTCCTGCCGGGCTTCGGCCACCACAACCCCAACGACTGGGGCCTCGGCTTCGAGATCCGTGACGGCAAGTCCCCGCACTGGACCGGGAGTTCGTCCTCCCCGCGCACCTTCGGCCACTTCGGCCAGTCCGGTACGTTCCTGTGGATCGACCCGGCCGCCTCCCTGGCCTGCGCGGCCCTCACCGACCGCGCCTTCGGGCCGTGGGCGGTCGAGGCGTGGCCGCCGTTCACGGACGCGGTACTCACCGAGGCCGCGGGTGGTTCCTAACCCGACAGCTCCCACATCAGCACCTCCGCCGGGCCGGTCAGGGTGAGCAGGTCGAGGTCAGTCTCGTCGGCGGCGCGCACCGCGTCACCGGGGCCCAGGTCGTGCGGGCCCAACCGGACCGTGCCGCGCACCACGTGGACGTACACGCGGGACGCGTCCGGCACCGCCGTCCGCTCCCCCGGTACCAGCCGTCGTACGTGGAGCATCGCCCCGGCGGCGGGGACGGCGTAGGGCGTGGCGTCCGCGATGCCGTGCACGATCTCGTACGACGGGTCGCCGCCGGGGTCCAGCGGGGCCAGCCACATCTGCACGAAGGTGAGGGGGGCCGTGCCGTCGTTGCGCTCGACGTGCCGGACGCCGCCCGCGGAGCTGAGGCGCTGCACGTCCCCCGGCCGGACCGTCGTCTCGTGTCCCTGTGAGTCGCGGTGCGTCAGCTGCCCCCGCACGACCCAGGTGACGATCTCGGTGTGGCTGTGGGGGTGCTCGTCGAACCCGGCGCCGGGCGCGAGCCGCTCCTCGTTGCAGGCGATCAGCGCGCCGAAGCGGAGGTTGTCGGGATCGTAGTGGGACCCGAAGGAGAAGGCGTGCCGTGTCTCGATGCCGGCCGCCGGGTCCCCTCCGGGATAGCGCTCGTCGGCGCGGCGTACGTCCATCACGTCCCCACGGTAGCCCCCGGGTGCGCGAGTCGGCCCCCGTGAGGCCCCGCCCACGCACATCGCCCTCGCGATAGGGCAACCTTGTGCACGTGCCCGAACCCGAAACCACCCTCCCCGACGCCGCAGCGCATCCCGCCCACCCGCATCCGGCGACCCTGAAGCGGCTGGTGAAGTCCGCCGGGAGCCTCGCCGCGCAGGCCATCGCGCGGATGGACGAGACGCTTCCGTGGTACCGGGCGATGCCCCCGGAGAACCGTTCCTGGATCGGGCTGGTCGCCCAGGCCGGCATCGCCGCCTTCACGGAGTGGTTCCGGCACCCGGACGCCCCGCAGGCGATCTCCACCGATGTGTTCGGGACCGCCCCCCGGGAGCTGACCCGGGCCATCACGCTGCGCCAGACCGTGGAGATGGTGCGCACCACGATCGAGGTCATGGAGTCCGCGATCGACGAGGTCGCGGCGCCCGGGGACGAGGGCGTGCTGCGCGAGGCGCTGCTCGTCTACGCGCGCGAGATCGCCTTCGCGACCGCCCAGGTGTACGCGCAGGCCGCCGAGGCGCGCGGTGCCTGGGACGCCCGGCTGGAGTCGCTGGTCGTCAACGCGGTGCTCAGCGGGGAGGCCGACGAGGGGGCCGTGAGCCGGGCCGCCGCGCTCGGCTGGAACGCGCCGGAGCATGTGTGCGTGGTGCTCGGCACCGCCCCGGACGGGGACTCCGAGCTGACCGTCGAGGCCATCCGGCGCGCTTCCCGGCACGCCAAGCTCCAGGTGCTCACCGGGGTGCTCGGCTCGCGGCTGGTCGTCATCGCGGGCGGCAGCGACAATCCGATCGCCGTGGCGAAGTCCCTGATCGGGCCGTTCGCCGCCGGTCCGGTCGTGGCCGGGCCCGTGGTGCCCGACCTGCTGGCGGCGACCCGGTCCGCGCAGGCCGCCGCCGCGGGCCTCAAGGCGTGTTCTGCCTGGCAGGACGCGCCGCGCCCGGTCCTCGCGGACGATCTGCTCCCGGAGCGCGCGATCGCCGGTGATCCCAGCGCGCGCGAGCAGTTGGTGGAGGAGATCTACAGACCGCTGGAGGAGGCCGGCTCCGCGTTGCTGGAGACGCTCTCCGTCTATCTCGAACAGGCGAGCAGTCTGGAGGGCGCGGCGCGGATGCTGTTCGTGCATCCCAACACCGTGCGCTACCGGCTCCGACGTGTGACTGACGTCACCGGCTGGTCGCCATCCGATGTACGCTCCGCATTCACCCTGCGGATCGCGCTCATCCTGGGGCGCCTCGTCGACGGAGATCCCCAGACGTAGGCTTTTGTCGGGGGTCCACAAAACCCCCTGCCGTTCTTCGTCCCTGTCCCCACGGGCGGCTTCGGCCGTCCACAAGAGAGAGTGTGAGAGTGCTCGTACTCGTCGCTCCCGGCCAGGGCGCCCAGACGCCCGGCTTCCTGACCCCCTGGCTCGACCTCCCCGGTGTCGAGGACCGCCTGCGTACCCTGTCGGCGGCCGTCGATCTCGACCTGGTGCACTACGGCACGCACGCCGACGCGGACGAGATCCGCGACACCGCGATCGCCCAGCCGCTGCTGGTGGCGGCCGGGATCGTCTCCGCCACGGCGCTCGGTGCCGTGACGCCCGGCGCGGTCGCCGGTCACAGCGTCGGTGAGATCACCGCGGCCGCGTTCGCGGGCGTCCTGGACGACACCGCCGCGCTGACCCTGGTGCGCCGCCGTGGCCTGGCCATGGCCGAGGCCGCCGCGATCACCGAGACCGGGATGTCGGCGCTGCTCGGCGGCGACCCCGAGGTGACGGTGCCGCATCTGGAGAAGCTCGGGCTGACCCCGGCGAACGTCAACGGCGCGGGCCAGATCGTCGCGGCCGGCACCCTGGAGCAGCTCGCCGCACTCACCGAGGACAAGCCCGAGGGTGTCCGCAAGGTCGTCCCGCTGAAGGTCGCCGGCGCGTTCCACACGCGCCACATGGCCCCGGCCGTCGAGACCCTCGCCAAGGCCGCCGCGGAGCTGGCCCCGGCCGACCCGAAGGTCGTGTACGTCTCGAACAAGGACGGCAGGACCGTCGCGACCGGCGCCGAGGTGCTGGAGCGGCTGGTGGGCCAGGTCGCCAACCCGGTGCGCTGGGACCTGTGCATGGAGACCTTCAAGGAGCTCGGCGCGACCGCGATCATCGAGGTCTGCCCCGGCGGCACGCTGGTCGGCCTCGCCAAGCGCGCCCTGCCCGGCGTGAAGACGCTCGCGCTGAAGACCCCCGACGACCTCGACGCCGCTCGTGAGCTCCTCTCCGAGCACGGCGCCGCCTGACAAGGAGCCCTGATGGCGAAGATCAGGCCCAGCAAGGGCCATCCGTACGCGCGCATCCTCGGCGTCGGCGGCTACCGGCCCACCCGGGTCGTGCCCAACGAGGTCATCCTGGAGACGATCGACTCCTCCGACGAGTGGATCCGCTCGCGCTCGGGCATCGAGACCCGGCACTGGGCGAACGACGAGGAGACCGTCGCCGCCATGTCGGTCGAGGCGGCCGGCAAGGCGATCGCCGACGCCGGGATCACCGCCGAGCAGGTCGGCGCCGTGGTCGTGTCGACCGTCTCGCACTTCAAGCAGACGCCGGCCGTCGCGACGGAGATCGCCGACAAGCTCGGCACCGACAGGGCCGCCGCGTTCGACATCTCGGCCGGCTGCGCGGGCTTCGGCTACGGCCTGACGCTCGCCAAGGGCATGGTCGTCGAGGGCTCCGCCGAGTACGTCCTCGTCATCGGCGTGGAGCGGCTGAGCGACCTGACCGATCTGGAGGACCGGGCCACGGCCTTCCTGTTCGGCGACGGCGCCGGCGCGGTCGTCATCGGTCCCGCCACCGAGCCGGCGATCGGGCCGACGGTGTGGGGGTCCGAGGGCGACAAGTCGGAGACCATCAAGCAGACCGTGCCGTGGACGGACTACCGCGACGGCACCGTGGAGCGCTTCCCGGCGATCACGCAGGAGGGTCAGGCGGTCTTCCGCTGGGCCGTCTTCGAGATGGCCAAGGTCGCCAAGGAGGCGCTGGACGCCGCCGGTATCACCGCCGACGAGCTGGACGTCTTCATCCCCCACCAGGCCAACGAGCGGATCATCGACTCGATGGTCAAGACTCTCAAGCTGCCGGAGTCCGTCACCGTCGCCCGTGACGTGCGCACCACCGGCAACACCTCGGCCGCCTCGATCCCGCTCGCGATGGAGCGGCTCCTGGCGACCGGTGAGGCGAAGAGCGGCGACACCGCGCTCGTCATCGGTTTCGGGGCGGGTCTCGTCTACGCCGCGACTGTCGTTACCCTCCCCTAGGCACTCCGTGCCGGATCATGCGATCCGGTGGCGGAAAGCACCACTGCCACACCCTCTGGAACACAACGAAGGAGCGCCATCATGGCCGCCACTCAGGAAGAGATCGTCGCCGGTCTCGCCGACATCGTGAACGAGATCGCCGGCATCCCGGTTGAGGACGTCCAGCTGGACAAGTCCTTCACCGACGACCTGGACGTCGACTCGCTGTCCATGGTCGAGGTCGTCGTCGCCGCCGAAGAGCGCTTCGACGTCAAGATCCCGGACGAGGACGTCAAGAACCTCAAGACCGTCGGCGACGCGACCGACTACATCCTCAAGCACCAGGGCTGATCTTCCGATCCTCTGGGCTGAACTGCCCCGCCACCCGGCGGTGGCGCCGCTGAATCCTCGTAACGTTGGAGAATGAATCCGTGAGCCCGACCAATCGCACCGTGGTCGTCACCGGTATCGGCGCAACCACACCGCTGGGTGGCGACGCAGCCTCTACCTGGGAGGGACTGGTCGCCGGCAAGTCCGGTGTCAAGGTCCTGGACCAGGAGTGGGCGGCCAACCAGGCCGTCCGTATCGCGGCCCCGGTCGCGGTGGAACCTCTTGAGGTCCTCCCGCGTCCGCAGGCCCGCAAGCTGGACCGCTCGGCGCAGTTCGCGCTGATCGCGGCCCAGGAAGCGTGGAAGGACGCCGGTTTCTCCGGCAAGGCGGGAGAGGACGGCAGTGACGGCGCCGTCGACCCCGACCGCCTCGGCGCGGTCATCGCGTCCGGCATCGGCGGTGTCAGCACCCTCCTCGACCAGTACGACGTGCTGAAGGAGAAGGGCGTCCGCCGGGTCTCCCCGCACACCGTGCCGATGCTGATGCCCAACAGCCCGTCCGCCAACGTCGGTCTGCTCGTCGGCGCCCGCGCCGGTGTGCACACCCCGGTCTCCGCCTGCGCGTCGGGCGCCGAGGCCATCGGCTACGCCATCGAGATGATCCGTACGGGCCGCGCCGACGTCGTCGTCGCCGGTGGTACGGAGGCGGCGATCCACCCGCTGCCCATCGCCGCGTTCGGCAACATGATGGCGATGTCCAAGAACAACGAGAACCCGCAGGGCGCCTCCCGCCCCTACGACGTGGGCCGCGACGGCTTCGTGATGGGCGAGGGCTCCGGTGTCGTCGTCCTGGAGTCCGCGGAGCACGCGGCCAAGCGCGGGGCGCGGGTGTACGCCGAGGCCGTCGGGCAGGGCATCTCCGCCGACGCCCACGACATCGTGCAGCCGGAGCCGGAGGGCCGCGGCATCTCGCACGCCCTGCAGAACCTGCTGGAGCGCACCGATCTGGACCCGGCGGAGATCGTGCACGTCAACGCGCACGCGACCTCCACGCCGGCCGGTGACATCGCCGAACTGAAGGCGCTGCGCAAGGTCTTCGGCGACGACGCCGACCACATGGCCGTCTCGGCGACCAAGTCGATGACCGGACACCTGCTCGGTGGCGCGGGCGGTGTCGAGACCGTCGCGACCGTGCTCGCCCTGTACCACCGGGTGGCACCGCCGACGATCAACGTCGAGAACCTCGACCCCGAGGCCGAGGCCAACGCGGACGTCGTCCGGGGCGAGGCCCGCAAGCTGCCCGTGGAGGGCCGTATCGCCGCGCTGAACGACTCGTTCGGCTTCGGCGGGCACAACGTCGTCCTGGCGTTCCGTTCGGTCTGAGAAACGTCGGAGAACCGTCCGCGAGACGTCTCCCCACAGGTGAAGGGCCCCCACCTCGCGAGGTGGGGGCCCTTCCGTCGGTCGGGTCGGCCTCAGACAACCTGGTGCAGCCAGCGGACCGGGGCGCCCTCGCCCGCGTACCGGAACGGCTCCAGTTCGTCGTCCCAGGGCTTGCCCAGGAGCTTGGACAGTTCGGCCTCGAGGTCGGTCTCGCCGCGCCGGCTGCGGAGCAGGGCCGCGCGCAGCCGGTCCTCGGGGATGAGGATGTCGCCGTGGATACCGGTGACGGCGTGGAAGATGCCGAGGTCGGGGGTGCAGCTGTAGCGCTCGCCCTCGGCGGTGGCGCTGGGTTCGGCGGTCACCTCGAAGCGGAGCATCTGCCAGCCGCGCAGGGCGGAGGCGAGCTTGGAGGCGGTGCCGGCCTCGCCCTTGAAGGAGAACTCCGAGCGCCAGGTGCCGGGCGCGGCGGGCTGCCGGATCCAGTCGAGGTTGACGCGCGTGCCGAGCACCCCGGCGATGGCCCACTCGACGTGCGGGCAGAGCGCGCGCGGCGCGGAGTGCACGTACAGAACTCCACGTGTCGTCACCGGGACCTCCGGGCAGAGCGGGACATCTTGCAGGCGGGCAGGGCGGCGGTGGCGGGCAGCCGCGTTGATGGCGAGGCTACCGTGCGGCGGCGCAAGGAGTGTGACGTACCGTCGGTCCCGGTGCCGTGAACGTCCGCCTTTCACTCGGCAGGACGCCTGTACGGGTGTGATGCGTTCCATCTTGTGGGTCCTGTCCTGTCCCGGTCCCGGCGTCCGGTCCGGGTGCGCGGGAACTCCTGTGCGTTGTCATGGGTGGGGCCTGTCGTGGGTGGGGCCGCCTGTCCGAGCAGCGAGGGGATCACCAGGGGATGCGGATGCGAAACCGGCGGGTGCGGGCGGTAGTGGCCGTCACCGGCGCGGCCGTCCTGGGACTGGCCGGCTGTGACGCGCTGGGCGGGGGCGGCGGCCCGGGGGACGCGGGGGCGCGCGAGGCGAGGGCCGCCAGGGCGCCGCTGTGGGACACGAGCCCGGCGTCGATGGCGGCGGTGGGTGACTCCATCACCCGTGGCTTCGACGCCTGTACGGTCCTCCAGGACTGCCCGGAGGTGTCCTGGGCGACGGGGGCGAGCGCCGGGGTGGACAGTCTCGCGGTGCGGCTGCTGGGCGCGTCGAAGGCGGCCACGCACAGCTGGAACTACGCGGTGACCGGCGCCAGGATGGCGGATCTGACGGACCAGATGACCCGGGCGGCGGCGGAGAAACCGCAGCTCGTGACGGTGATGGCGGGGGCGAACGACGCGTGCCGGGAGTCACCGGAGGCGATGACGCCGGTGGCGGACTTCCGGGCGGAGTTCGAGGAGGCGCTGCGCACGCTGCGCCGGTCGCTGCCGAAGGCACAGGTGTACGTGGCGAGCGTGCCGAACCTGAAGCGGCTGTGGTCGCAGGGGCGGACCAACGCGCTGGGCAAGCAGATCTGGAAGCTGGGGATCTGTCCCTCGATGCTGGGCGACGCGGACGCGCTGGACGCGGCGGCGACCGCACGGCGGGACACCGTGCAGCGGCGGGTGGAGGACTACAACCGGGTGCTGGAGGAGGTCTGCGCGAAGGACGCGCGGTGCCGGTTCGACGGCGGCGCGGTGTACGACTTCCGGTTCGGCACGGATCAGTTGAGTCACTGGGACTGGTTCCATCCGAGCAGGGACGGTCAGGCGCGGCTCGCGGAGATCGCCTATCGGAAAGTCACCGCGCGGGTCGGGTGACTTAGTGTTCCGACCATGAGCGAACACTTCGGAACACTTTCCGATGGCACCCCGGTACACCGCTGGACCCTGGAGCGGGCGGGCACCCGGGTGCGGGTGCTGTCGTACGGCGGGATCGTGCAGTCCGTGGAGGTCCCCGACCGGGACGGACGGACGGCGGACGTGGTGCTGGGGTTCGCGGACCTGGAGGGCTATCTCTCCCACCCCGAGCCGTTCCTCGGCGCCTTGATCGGCCGGTACGCGAACCGGATCGGCGGGGCCCGTTTCCCGCTGGACGGGCTGACGTACGCGCTGGAGCCCAACAACGCGCCGAACTCGTTGCACGGCGGTCCGCGCGGCTTCGACAAGCGGGTGTGGGAGGTGGAGCCGGTCGAGCACGGGCTGCGGCTGAGCCGGGTGAGCCCGCACGGCGAGGAGGGCTTCCCGGGGCGGCTGGAGGTCTCGGCGACGTACACGCTGGACGTGTCGGGTGCGCTGCGGCTGGCGTACGAGGCGGTCACGGACGCGCCGACGGTGGTGAACCTGACCAACCACAGCTACTTCAACCTGGGCGGGCCGGACAGCGGCGACGCGGGCGGCCATGAACTGCGGCTGGCCGCCGCGCGGTACACGCCGGTGGACGCGGAGCTGATTCCGACCGGGGAGCTCGCGGAGGTGGCGGGGACCCGCTTCGACTTCCGTACGGCCCGTAAGACCGGCGCCGGCTACGACCACAACTTCGTGCTGGACAAGGGCGTCACGGCCGAGGCGCGGGAGGTGGCCGAGCTGCACGATCCGGCGAGCGGGCGGGTGCTGACGGTGTCGACGACCGAGCCGGGCATCCAGGTGTACACGGCGGACCATCTGGGCGAGCCGTTCGCGCCGTGCCAGGGGATCGCGCTGGAGACCCAGCACTTCCCCGACTCGCCGAACCGCCCGGAGTTCCCCACGACCGTGCTGCGGCCGGGCGGGGTGTACCGGTCGGAGACGGTGTACGGGTTCGGCGTCCGCTGAGACACCGGTGAGACATAGCCCCGGCCCGGGGGTCAGGTCCCGGGCCGGGGCTGTTCATGGGGTGAGGAGTACCCGCCTCAGACGTTAGTCGTCGCGGTGATCCTGCGGTCGGCGAGGGACCTACCCACCTGGATTTCGTACGAACCCTTCACAAAGAACCACCGGTGGGCGGCCTGGTCCCAGACCTCGAAGGCGCGCCGCGGGATCTCCACGGTGACCTCGGCCTCCTCCCCCGGGCCGGCCTCGACGGCGGCGAAGCCGGCGAGCCGGCGGGCGGGGCGGTCGGCGCCGGGGGCGGTGGGCGCCAGGTACACCTGGACGACCTCGCGGCCGGCCCGCTCACCGGTGTTGCGGACCCGTACGGTCACCGTCGTACCGGTCACCTCGACGGACTCGTAGGCCCAGTCGGTGTAGCCGAGGCCGTGGCCGAAGGGGTACGAGGGGGTGCGGCCGGCCTTCTCCCAGGCGGGGTAGCCGATGAAGAGGTCCTCGGTGTAGGGGAGTTCGCCGTCGGTGGGGACGACCTGGGTGACGGGGGCGTCGGCGAGGGAGCCCCAGGTGGTGGGGAGGCGGCCGCCGGGCTCGCGGGCGCCGGTGAGGACGTCCGCGAGGGCCCCGCCGCCCTCCTGGCCGGGGAACCAGGTGAGCAGCACCGCGGCGACCTCCTCGCGCCAGGGCAGTTCGACGGGAGAGCCGGAGTTGACGACCACCACGGTGTTCGGGTTGGCGGCGGCGACCGCGCGCACCAGGTCGTCCTGGCGGCCGGGGAGGGTGAGGTCCTTGCGGTCGAAGCCCTCGGACTCGACGCGGTCCGTGGTGGCGACCACGACGACCGCGGTGTCGGCGGCGCGGGCGGCCTCGACGGCCTCGGCGATCAGCTCGTCGGGGTCGCGCTGCGGGTCCTGGTGGGCGAGGGCGAAGGCGACGACCTTGAGGGGGACGCCCTCGGGGAGCTCGAAGACGTAGGTGAGGGAGACCTCGACCGGTTCGCCGGCGGTCAGGTCGACGCGGGCGTGCGGCACGGGGGCGCCGAAGAAGGCCTCGAAGGGGTCGCTGACGTCGGCGGGCAGCTGGGGGCCGTCGACGTACGTCGTCCCGGCGACGGTGAGGGTGAAGGTGCCGGTGCCCTTGATGCCGAAGGAGTGGGTGCCGCTCTCGCGCGGGGTGAAGGTGCCGGTCAGCTCCACGGTGTGGAGGGTGTCGTGGGTGACGCCCTCGGGGAGGTCGGTGCCCGTCCACTGGATCTGGCCGTTGGGGGCGGAGCCGGTGCCGAGGACGGTCCCCGCGGTGTCCCGGCAGATCGCCCTGAGGGTGAAGCCCTTGTCGGCGACGGCGAGTTCGGTGGTGGGGTCGGCGCCGACGGTGTGGCTGAGGGTGCCCTCGGGGAGGGCGGCGGTCAGGCCCTCCAGCGGGGAGACGATCCGGGCGGGGAAGACGGTGGCGGAGCCGCCGCCGAGGACCCGGGCGTCGCGGGCGGCGGCGCCGATGAGGGCGACCGTGCCGGGCTTGAGCGGCAGGGCGGCGCGTTCGTTGCGCAGCAGGACGAAGGAGCGGCCGGCGATCTCGCGGGCCAGGGCCTCGCCGTCGACGGGCTCGGGCAGTTCGGTGACCGCGGGCTCGGCGTCGGCGAGGACGCCGACCCGGGCGGCGAGGCGCAGGACGCGGCGGACGGCCTCGTCGACCTCGGACTCCGCGAGCCGGCCGTCGCGGACCGCCTGGGCGAGGGCCTCGCCGTAGACGGTCCGCGGGCCGGGCATGGCGACGTCGAGGCCGCCGCGGAGGGCGGCGACGGTGTCGCGGGCGGCCATCCAGTCGGAGACGTTGTAGCCGTCGAAGCCCCATTCGCCGCGCAGGACCTCGTTCACCAGGTGGTGGTGCTCGGTCATGGTGGTGCCGTTGACCGTGTTGTAGGCGGTCATGATGCCCCAGGGGCGGGCGTCGGCGACGATGGCCTCGAAGGGGGCGAGGTACAGCTCGCGCAGGGCGCGTTCGCCGACCAGGTTGTTCACGGTGAAGCGGTCGGTCTCGGCGTCGTTGGCGACGAAGTGCTTGACGGTGGTGCCGACGCCGCCCTCCTGGACGCCCGTGACGTACCCGGTGCCGATCCGGCCGGTCAGGTAGGGGTCCTCGCTGTAGGCCTCGAAGTGGCGGCCGCCGAGCGGGGAGCGGTGCAGGTTGACGGTGGGGGCGAGCAGGACGTGGACGCCCTTGCGGCGGGCCTCCTGGGCGAGCAGGACGCCTGCGCGGCGGGCCAGCTCCGGGTCCCAGGTGGCGGCGAGGGCGGTTGGCGAGGGCAGGGCCACGGACGGGTCGTCGGCGGTCCAGCGCACGCCCCGGACACCGATCGGGCCGTCGGACATGACGAGCGACCTCAGGCCGATCTCCGGCAGCTCGGGCAGCGACCACGTGTCCTGCCCGGCCAGCAGCCGGGCCTTGGCGTCCAGGTCGAGCTTGCCGAGGGCCGCCTCGACGGCCTGCTCCGTTCCCGCCACGGCGGTGCCTCCTCGTTGCGTGCGTGTCGTGGGCTGCCCCCATCGTGCATCGGTTACCTGTAGAGCGGTAGGTTTCGTTATCGCGCCGTTATATTTTGGTGGTGGGATGCCGTACGGTGACGGCATGAGCGCCAGAACCAGGAGCGAGGAGCGGCGGGCCGAGATCGTCCGGGCCGCTCTGGAGGTGATCGCCGAGCGCGGCTACCGGGGGGCGAGCCTGGCGGCGGTGGCGGAGCGGGTGGGACTGACCCAGCAGGGGCTGCTGCACCACTTCCCCACCAAGGAGGCGCTGTTGGTGGCCGTCCTGCAGGAACGCGACCAGTGGGACGCGGTGCCCGACACCCGGTGGCGGGTCGATCTGCTCACCGCGCTCGTCGACTACAACGCGATGCGGCCGGGGATCATCCAGACCTTCTCGGCGCTGCTCGGCGAGAGCGTCACGGAAGGGCATCCGGCGCGGGAGTACTTCACCGAGCGGTACACGGGCGTACGGCGGACCATGGCGCAGGCCCTGCGCGCCCAGTACGGCGACCGCCTGCCGAACGGGCTGACGCCCGAGCGCACGGCGCCCCTGCTGGTGGCGGTGATGGACGGGCTCCAGTACCAGTGGCTGCTGGATCCGGAGTCGGTGGACATGGCGGCGGCGTTCCGGGACTTCCTGCGGCTGCTGGGCGAGGAAACCGCGTAGGCGGGTCTCGGGGCCGGCGGGTGGATCACCTGGTCGGCTCGTCCTCGGGGTGGCCGGCTGCCAGGTGGTCGGGCTCGGGGCGGTCGTCGCCGTCGCGGGTCTCCTCGCCGAGCAGGTCGCGGGCCATGAGGGTGGCGCCCGCGACCGCGCCCGGCATCAGGAACACCGCGACGACCGGGACCAGGAAGGCGAGGCCGAGCGGGGTGCCGAAGCCCCAGACCAGGGTCTTGCGGGAGCGGAGCAGGGCGAGGCGGGCGCGCAGGTCGACGTCACGGCGCTGGAGCGCGACGGCGGTGAGTTCCTCGGTGAGGAAGAAGCCGGTGACGAAGAAGCCGATCACGGGGACGACGGTCTGCCCGACGAAGGGGACGAACCCGAGGCCGAACAGCAGGACGCCCCACACCCCGGCGCGCACCAGGACGCGCAGGCTGTCCCGCGCGGAGATCCACAGCTCGCGCCAGAGCGGCAGTCCGGACTCGGGGGCGGTGCCGTCGGGGGACACGTCACGGTCGACGGCCTCGGAGAGGCTCTCGTAGAAGGGCTGGCCGATGAGCAGGGTGACGGCGGTGAAGGTGAGGACGGCGAGCAGCAGACCGAGGGCGAAGAGCACGACGAGGAGGAAGCCCCGGAAGAGACCCGGCCAGGGGCTCGACCAGTCGTCCGCGAAGGGCGTCGCCCACGTCACGAAGTCCCCGCCCCACACGCCGAGCGCGACGAGCGCCGCCACGTACAGCACCAGGGTGATCAGCCCCGGCAGCAGCCCGAACCCGTACTGCCTGCCGTTGCGGGCCGCCCACCGCTGGCCCTCCACCAGATACTGAAAACCCACCCCGAGATCTCGCATGCCCGCACTCTATGTTGAGTCGAACGGGCATGCCTCGCCGTACCGATCCCCAGAGGCGGCTGAGTGCGAGGAGAAGCGGATGACCAGGGAGATCCACGGCACCGTGGCCGACGGTTTCGAAGCGGTGCGGGACGAGTTCAGCGCGTTCGTGGCGGAGGAACAGCCGGACTACGAAGGTCAGTTGTGCGCGTATGTGCACGGGCGGCGGGTCGTCGACCTCTGGGCGGCGTGCGAGGCCGACGATGTGTACGGCGTGTTCTCGTCCACCAAGGGCGCCGCCCATCTGGTGGTCGCCCTGCTGGTCCAGGACGGCACGCTGGAGCTGGACCGCAAAGTGACCTACTACTGGCCGGAGTTCGCGGCCGAGGGCAAGGGCCAGCTGACCCTGCGCGAGCTGATCTCGCACCGGGCCGGAGTGGTGGGCACCGACACCGGGTTCTCCCGGCAGGAGCTGGCCGACGACCGGCAGCTCGCCGAACGCCTCGCCGACCAGCGGCCGTTCTGGCGTCCGGGCACCGCGTTCGGCTACCACGCCATGGTCATCGGGGCGCTCACGGGCGAGGTGGTGCGCCGGGCCACCGGCCGTACGCTGCAGGAGGTGTACGAGGAGCGGGTGCGCGCCCCCTACGGGCTGGACTTCTTCCTGGGCCTGCCCGCCGCGCACGAGCCGCGGTTCCGCACCACCCTGCCGATGACCCTCACGGCCGAGCAGCGGGCGCTGCTGGACGCCGAGGCCGGTGGACCGCACACGCTCACCTCCATCGCCTTCAACCGGCACACCGCCGAGCCGACCGACCTGGAGGGGCTGCCCAACGACCCGCTGGTCCGGGCCAAGGGTCCGGCCTCGGTGGGCGGGGTGGCCTCGGCGCGCGGTCTCGCGGGGCTGTACGCGGCGGCGATCAGTGAGCGGGAGGGGAAGGCGCCGCTGTTGAAGGAGGACACGGCGGCGGAGTTCGGGCAGGTGCACTCGGTCGGCTACGACCTGGTCTCCCGCGGGCACCGGGCGTACGGGCTCGGTTTCCAGGCGACCGCGGACGTCCACCACCCGTTCCTGGGCGCGGGGACGTTCGGGCACGCCGGGGCCGGCGGCAGCCAGGCGTTCGCGGATCCGCGCAGCGGGCTGGCCTACGGGTACACCCGGCGCCGGATCGCGTTCCCGGGTGGCGCGGCCGCGGAGAACGACCGGCTGGCGGCGGCCGTGCACCGGGCGGCGCTCGCCGGGTGACCCGGCGCCGGGCGAAGGCCGCACCCCACGTCCAAGGGTGCGGCCTTCTCCGTACGCAACGACCGGCGGCCGGGCCGCGTCACGGTCAGAGCTTGACGATCATCTTTCCGGTGTTGTCGCCGCGCAGCACCCCGAGGAACGCCTCCAGGTTGTTCTCGATGCCCTCGGCGACGGTCTCGCGGTACTTCAGCTCGCCGGAGCGGATCCAGCCGCCGACCTCGCGGACGAACTCCGGCTGGAGGTCGTAGTGGTCGCCGACCAGGAAGCCCTCGATGCGGCCGCGGGTCTGGATGAGACGGGCGAGGTTCTTCGGGCCGGGGGCGGCCTCGGTGTTGTTGTAGACGGAGATCATGCCGCAGATCACGATCCGGCCGCGCTCGTTGAGGGAGCCGATCGCGGCCTCCAGGTGGTCGCCGCCGACGTTGTCGAAGTAGACGTCGACGCCGTCGGGGGCGGCGGCGCGCAGCTGCTCGGCGACGGGGCCGTTCTTGTAGTTGAACGCGGCGTCGAAGCCGTACTCCTCGACGAGGAGCTTGACCTTGTCGTCGGAGCCGGCCGAGCCGATGACCCGGGAGGCGCCCTTGAGCTTGGCGATCTGGCCGACCTGGCTGCCGACGGCACCCGCGGCGCCCGACACGAAGACGGCGTCGCCCTCCTTGAAGGCGCCGGTGCGCAGCAGGCCGGCGTAGGCCGTGAGACCCGTCATGCCGAGGACGCCGAGGTAGGTGGAGAGCGGCGCGGCCTCGGGGTCGACCTTGACGGCCTGGGCCGCGTCGATGGTGGCGTACTCGCGCCAGCCGCCGAAGTGCAGGACGTGGTCGCCGACGGCGATCCCCTCGGCGGCGGAGGCGACGACCTCGCCGACGGCCCCGCCCTGCATGGCCTTGCCCAGCTCGAAGGGGGCGACGTAGGACTTGGCGGCGCTCATCCGGCCGCGCATGTACGGGTCGACGGAGACGTAGGCGTTGCGCACGAGCACCTGGCCGGGGCCGGGCCGCCGGATCTCCGCCTCGGCCAGCTCGAAGTCCTCGGGCTTCGGCCAGCCGACGGGACGGCTGAGCAGACGCCATTCGCGGCCGGTGGCGGGCAGGGCGGAGTCAGTCATGGGTGGTGCCTTTCACATCAAACGCCAAATGTTTCACTACCTGAAACAACCATGCGCCTGAATATTTCATGTTGTCAAGTAAAGGGGTATCCTCGACGGCATGGCCACCTCACCCAGTACCCCCCTGCCCGACGCCCTCACGCTGGAGGTCGTGGAACTCATCGGCGAGGTCGTGGCCCGCTACTACGAGGACTACGAGGAGGCGGCCTCCGACCACACCCTCACCGGCGCCCAGGCCCGGCTGCTCAGCCTGCTCTCCCTCGAACCGCTGCCCATGCGCAAGCTGGCCCAGAAGCTGAAGTGCGAGCCGTCCAACGTCACCGGCATCGTCGACCGCCTGGAGACCCGCGGCCTGGTCGAGCGCCGGCCCGACCCGGCCGACCGCCGGGTGAAGCTGGCCGCGGCGACGGAGGAGGGGCGCAGCGTCGCCAAGGGCCTGCGCGCGTCCCTGCGTTTCGCCCGCGAGCCCCTGGCTGGGCTCGCGGAAGAGGAACGGGTGGTTCTGCGCGGACTGCTCCGCCGGATGCTGACGGATGAGGCGAACGGCGTCTGACATCGCGGTGAATCCCTGACGACCGGGGGTGCAGACCCGTTACGGCCCGTGCACCGCGGCCTTTACGATGCGCTGCGCCGCGTGTCGCACCGGCGGCGACGCGGTATCGCGTCCAAGGGGGGATCTCTGTGTTCGTGCTGTCCATACTGCTGCTGACAGCGGCGGTCGTGCTGTTCCTCGTCGGCCGGGGCCGCGAGGAGTCGGGGTGGCGGATCGGGGCGGCGCTCGGCGTCGTGGGGGGCCTGCTGTTCGGGGTGTTCTCGTGCGTGCACGTGGTGAGCGCCTACGAGGTCGGCGTGCCGGTGACCTTCGGCAAGGTCGGCTCGCCCATGACGTCCGGCATCCAGTTCACGTCGCCGTTCACCGACGTGACGTCCTTCTCCACGCGTCCCGTCGACCTCAACCTCTACGACAAGGACGTGGTCGAGGTCCGCTCCTCGGAGGGCGGGGTGCTGGACGCGGACGTCACCGTCAAGTGGGCCGTGATGCCGTCCAGGGCGGTCGAGCTGTACCGGCTGGCGGGCAGCGCGGAGGCCGTCCAGGCCCGTCTGGTGGTGCCGGACAGCCGCGAGATCATCCGCAACGTCTTCGCCAAGCACACCAGCGAGGAGGGCTACGCCTCGGCCCGGGAGCAGATCGGCGCGGAGATCGCCGCCTCGATCAAGGAGCGGCTGGCGCCCCGCGGGATCGACGTCGCCGTCGTCAACCTGCGCAATGTGAAGCCGTCGAAGGAGCTCCAGGAGCAGATCGACAAGAAGATCCAGCAGGAGCAGGCCACCGAGCGGTCCCTGGAGGCGGCGCGCACGGCCAAGGCCGAGGCCGAGCGCAAGCGCATCGAGGCGCAGGGCGTCGCCGACGCCAACAGGATCATCGAGCGCTCGCTGACCGACAAGATCCTCTACAACCAGTGCCTGGACGCGTACAAGGAGGCCGCCAAGGCCAACCCGGTGTACGCGGTCCCGTGCGGGACGGACGCGAACGGGACGCCGGTGATCGTGGACAACGGGAAGAAGTGAGCACGGCGGGGGCTGCCGCGACGGTCCGTCGTGCGCCCGCGGGTCCGTCGTGGCCGTCGCGCAGTTCCCCGCGCCCCTTGAGGGCCGTGGTCGGGGCCCTCAGTCGTTCTGGCCCGTGCTGTTGCTCCTGATGTCGGCCCTCCTGGCCAGGCGGCCGGCTGCCAGGGTCGCGGTGGCGACCGCCCGGGTCCAGCGGGGGCCGCCGCGCGCCGCCCACCAGACGCAGGCGCATCCTCCCACCGTGAGGACGAGGAGGACGGACAGGGCGAGCAGCATCACGGGGGGCTCCTTCTTCGGGTTCCGGGAGGGCGCGGCGGACGGCGCCCTGCCGTTCTGCACGCCGGGGTCCAAAGCCCGGTTCCCCGGCAACGGCGAAGGTCCGGCGCACGGGTGCCGTGCGCCGGACCTTCGCCGTTCTGCTGCCGGCCCCGCGGGTCAGGCTTTCTTACGGGTCGTCATGAAGCGCTGGATCAGGATGAACGCACAGAGCAGCACACCCGTGGCGATCTTGGTCCACCAGGAACTGAGGGTGCCCTCGAACTGGATCAGGCTCTTGATCAGGCCGAGGACGAGGACGCCGAACAGGGTGCCCAGGACATAGCCGGAACCGCCGGTCAGCAGGGTGCCGCCGATGACGACCGCGGCGATCGCGTCGAGTTCCATGCCGGTCGCGTGCAGGGGGTCGCCGGACTGGATGTACAGGGTGAACAGGAGTCCGGCGAGCGCCGAGCAGAAGCCGCTCACCGTGTACACCGCGATCTTGGTGCCGCCCTGCGGGAGACCCATCAGCAGGGCCGACTGCTCGTTGCCGCCGATGGCGTACACCCGGCGCCCGAAGCGGGTGTAGTGCAGGACGTAGAAGGCGACGGCGAGGACGACCAGCGAGACGACCGCGCCGATCGAGAGGAAGCCCATGCCGAGGGAGACCTGCGCCTGGGCCATGCTGCTGACCCCGGAGTCGCTGATGGAGATCGACTCCTTGCTGATGACCAGGCACAGGCCGCGGAAGAGGAAGAGGCCGGCGAGGGTCACGATGAAGGGCTGGATCTCGAAGTTGTGGATCACGTAGCCCATCAGGAAGCCGCCGAACGCGCCGACGGCGAGGGCCAGCGGGATCACGAGGGCGAGCGGCAGCCCCTGGCGCTCCACCAGCCAGGCGGTGAACATCGTGGTGAAGCCGATCATCGAGCCGACCGAGAGGTCGATGCCGCCGGACAGGATGACGAAGGTGACGCCGACCGCGGCCACCAGGAGGTAGCCGTTGTCGATGAACAGGTTCAGGAAGACCTGCGGTTCGGCGAACCCGTAGAACTGGTAGCGGCTCAGGCCCACGCCGTACATGGCGAGGAACAGCAGGGCCGTGGCCGCGACGGGCAGGCGCCGGTCGGCGAGCAGCCGCGCGGCCCTGGACGGCGTACCGCTGTCCGGGGCGGCCTGGGGGCTCTGGGTGGTCGTGGTCATCACGACACCTCCATCTTGGGAGCGGCGTCGGCGGGCGAGGCGGGGTCGGCCGGGGCGACGGCCGGCCGGTCGCCGCCCTTGGCACCGAACCTCGCGCCGAACTTCGCGCCGAAGACCTTGGCGCGGAACTTCGGGGACTGGAGCAGACAGACGACGATGACGACGGCGGCCTTGAAGACCAGGTTGGTCTGGGTGGGGACGCCGATGGTGTAGATCGTGGTGGTCAGGGTCTGGATGACCAGGGCGCCGACGACCGTGCCGCCGATGGAGAACCGGCCGCCGAGCAGCGAGGTGCCGCCGATCACCACGGCGAGGATCGCGTCGAGCTCGATCCACAGGCCGGCGTTGTTGCCGTCCGCGGCGGAGGTGTTGGAGCTGATCATCAGGCCCGCGATGCCGGCGCACAGGGCGCAGAACACGTACACCATGATCTTGATGCGGCTGGACCTGATGCCGACCAGCCGGCTGGCCTCGGCGTTGCCGCCGACCGACTCGACGAGCAGGCCGAGGGCGGTACGGCGGGTCAGCGCCACGGTGACGGCCACGACCACGGCGACGACGAAGATGGAGAAGGGCAGCGTCAGCCAGTAGCCGCCGCCGATCAGCTTGTACGGCTCGCTGTTGATCGTGATGATCTGGCCGTCGGTGATGAACTGGGCGACACCGCGTCCGGCCACCATGATGATCAGCGTGGCGATGATCGGCTGGATGCCCATCCGGGCGACCAGGAAGCCGTTCCACAGGCCGCAGACGACCGCGGCGAGAAGCCCCAGGCCCATCGCGAGCAGCACCCCGGACAGGGCGCCCTGGTCGGCCTGGTCGCTGATGTAGGAGCAGGTCAGCGCACCGGTGATGGCGACGACGGCGCCGACGGAGAGGTCGATGCCGCCCGTGGCGATGACCAGGGTCATGCCGACCGCGACCAGGATGAGGGGCGATCCGAACAGCACGATCGAGACGAGGCTGCCGTAGAGGTGGCCGTCCGTCATCTTGATCGAGAAGAAGTCGGGGGTGAACGGGACGTTGACGAGCAGCAGGAGGATCAGGACCGCGACCGGCCAGAAGAGCTGGTGGTGCGTCAGTGCTCGCCAGCGGGAGGTGGTGGTCACTGGTGTTCTCCGCTCGCGATGGTCTCGAGGATCTTGCTGGTGGTGATCTCGGGCCCGTTGGTGATCCGCGCCACCAGCCGTCGGTCGCGCAGCACTCCGATGGTGTGGCTGAGCCGGAGCACCTCCTCCAGCTCGGCGGCGATGTACAGCACGGACATGCCGTCCTCGGAGAGCGAGACGACGAGTTTCTGGATCTCGGCCTTGGCGCCGATGTCGATGCCGCGGGTGGGCTCGTCGAGGATCAGCAGCTTGGGCTGGGTGATCAGCCAGCGGGCCAGCAGCACCTTCTGCTGGTTGCCGCCGCTGAGCTGGCCGACCCTCGCCTCGGGGTTGGCGGGGCGGATGTCGAGGGCCTTGATGTACTTGGCGACCAGCTCGTCCCGCTGGGCGGCCGGGACGGGCCGGGTCCAGCCGCGGGCGGCCTGGAGGGCCAGGATGATGTTCTCCCGGACCGTGAGGTCGGGCACCAGCCCCTCGGTCTTGCGGTTCTCGGAGCAGAAGGCGACCCCGGCGCCGATCGCGCCGTTCGGGGCGCTGAGCGAGACCTGCTTGCCGTCGACGGTGACCGTGCCGCTGTCGGGGTGGTCGGCGCCGAAGAGCAGCCGGGCGAGTTCGGTGCGGCCCGAGCCGAGCAGGCCGGCGAGGCCGATCACCTCGCCCTTGTCGATCTCCAGGTCGAAGGGGGCGATGCTGCCGGTGCGGCCGACTCCGTCCGCCTTCAGCAGGGTCTCGCCCGCGTCGGAGCGCAGCTGGTGCTCGTGCAGTTCCTCCAGCTGGCCCATGGCCTTGCCGAGCATCAGCTGGACGAGGCCGACCTGGTCGAGGTCGCTCACCAGGTGCTCGCCGACGAGGGTGCCGTTGCGCAGGACCGTCATCCGGTCGCAGACCTCGTAGATCTGGTCGAGGAAGTGCGAGACGAACAGGATCGCCACGCCCTCGTCCTTCAGCCGCCGCATCAGGGCGAAGAGTTGCAGGACCTCGTCGCGGTCGAGGCTGGAGGTCGGCTCGTCGAGGATGAGCACCTTGGTGCCCGGCCCGCCGCCGCTCCCTTCGCCGTCCGCGTCGCCGATCCCCAACGACCGTACGATCGCCACCAGTTGCTGCACCGCCAGGGGGTACGAGGACAGCGGGGCGGTGACGTCGATGTCGAGGCCGAGCCGGTCCACCAGCCGGGCCGCCTCCTGGCGAAGCCGCTTCCACTGGATGCGGCCCATGCGGGTCGGTTCCCGGCCGATGAAGATGTTCTCCGCCACCGACAGGTTGGGGCAGAGGTTGACCTCCTGGTAGACGGTGCTGATGCCGGCCTGCTGGGCCTGCAACGGGCTGGCGAACCGCACGGACTCGCCGTCCAGCGTGATGGTGCCGCCGTCCAGGGAGTAGACCCCCGTGAGCACCTTGATCAGGGTGGACTTGCCCGCGCCGTTCTCGCCCATCAGGGCGTGGATCTCGCCGGGGAAGAGCCGGAAGTCGACGTCCGACAGAGCCCGTACCCCCGGGAACTCCTTGACTATGCCCGCCATTTCCAGGACGGGCCGCGGCTCTGCCATGGCAGCGCTCCTCGTGAGATTGGTTCAGACCCGCAGGGAGCCCCGGGACCGATGGCGCTCGGTCGGCCGCGGGCTCCCCGCCGGTGGGTGCCGTGGGTCAGTACTTGCGGTTCGGGAGCGCGGCCTTGGCCTGGTCCTGGAGGAAGTCGCCTTCCTTGGTCTTGATCCAGCGCTCGACCTTCTGGCCCTCGTGAACCTGCTTCACGACCTCCATCAGCTGGGGGCCGAGCAGCGGGTTGCACTCGACGATGCCGTTGATCTTGCCCTCGGACATGGCCACGAAGCCGTCCTTCACGCCGTCGATCGAGACGATCAGGATGTCCTTGCCGGGCTTCTTGCCGGCTGCCTCGATGGACTGGATGGCACCGATGGCCATGTCGTCGTTGTGCGCGAAGAGGACGTTGATGTCGGGGTTGGACTGCAGGAAGGCCGCCATGACCTGCTTGCCGCCGGCGCGGGTGAAGTCACCGGTCTGGCTGGCGACGATCTTCCAGTCCTTGTGCTCGGCGTCCATGACCTCCTTGAAGCCCTTGGCGCGCTCGATGGCGGGGGCGGCACCGGTGGTGCCCTCCAGCTGGGCGATCTTCACCGTGCCCTTGAGGCCGGCCTTCTCGACGACCGTCGCCAGCATCTTGGCGGCGCGGCGGCCCTCGTCGGTGAAGTCGGAGCCGACCAGGGTGACGTAGAGCGAGTCGTCCGAGGTCTCCACCGAGCGGTCGGTGAGGACCACCGGGATCTTCGCGGCCTTGGCCTCCTTGAGGACGGCGTCCCAGCCGGTGACGACCACCGGCGAGAAGGCGATGACGTCGACCTTCTGGGCGATGTAGCTGCGGATCGCGGAGATCTGGTTCTCCTGCTTCTGCTGCGCGTCGGAGAACTTCAGGGTGTAGCCGGCCTCCTTGGCCGCGTCCTTCACCGAGGTGGTGTTGGCGCTGCGCCAGCCGCTCTCCGCGCCGACCTGGGAGAAGCCGAGCGTGATCGTCTTGCTGCCCCCGGAGGACGAGCCGGAAGAGCTGTCGTCCTTCTTCGCGCAGGCCGCCAGGCCGCCCGCCGCCGCCACGCCGACCGCCGCGGTGAGGAAGTTCCTTCTGCTGAGCATGTTCTTCTCCTTTGAAGAGCCGGCCCGGGGACGGACCTGCTGGTACTCGGGGACCGGCCGCACTGCGTCCAGCCTGTCGATCATCGTTCGGTATTTCGGCCATACTGCGGGGCAGTGCGGCCTACGGATCCGTCAGTGGGGCACGCCTTCGGGTTGGGCGGCGTACGGGAAGGTACTTGCGCGCACGACGAGTTGGGGCTCGATCGCGATCGGGGACGGGGTGGCGGGGGGCCGGCCCTCGATCATCTCCAGGAGCAGCGCGATGCCCTGCTTCCCGACCGCCGAGAAGTCCTGCCGGACGGTGGTCAGGGGCGGCGCGAAGAACTCCGACTCCGGGATGTCGTCGAAGCCGACCACCGCGACGTCCTGCGGGGTCCGCACCCCGGCCTCGCGCAGCGCCCGCAGCACCCCCAGCGCCATCTGGTCGTTGGCGACGAAGACGGCGGTCAGCCCCCGGCCCACCCAGCCGGCCAGCTCCTGCCCGGCGCGGTAGCCCGACAGCGGGCTCCAGTCGCCGCGCAGCAGCAGGGGCGGTTCGATGTCCGCCGCCTCCAGGGTGGCCCGCCAGCCGGCGGCCCGGTCGGCCGCCTCCAGCCAGTCCTCGGGTCCGGCGAGATGCCAGACCCTGCGGTGGCCGGCGGCCAGCAGGTGCCGGGTGGCCAGGCGGGCCCCCAGCCGCTGGTCCACGCCGACACTGGGGATGTCGATGCCCTGACCGCTGCCCACGACCACCACCGGGAACGGGCTGCGGAGTTCGGCGAGGGCGTCCACCGCCGACCGCTGGGGGGCGATCGCCACCACCCCCTCGACCCCGCCGTCGCTGAGGTGGTCCAGGGCCTCGGAGAGGGTCGCCATGGTCAGTTCGCGCAGGCTGACCGTGGAGACGAGGTAGCCCTCGGCGCGCGCCGCCTCCTCCAGCGCGAACAGGGTGCTGGCCGGCCCGTACAGGGTGGTGTCGGAGGCGATGACGCCGAGCGTCCGGGTGCGGCGGGTGGCCAGGGCCCGGGCCGAGGAGTTACGGCGGTAGCCCATCTCCTCGATCACACGGAGCACCCTGGCCCGGGTCTCCTCCCGCACGTTGGGGTGATCCCCGAGGACGCGGGAGACGGTCTGGTGGGAGACGCCGGCCCGGCGGGCGACGTCGGCCATGGTGGGCGGCCGCAGCTGCGCTGGTGACACGGTCGCACCTCCTTGGCGGTCTTCTGTGACGTGCTCTGTGGACGGGTCCTGGTTCGGGGGCGGCGGTTTCCGCGCGGCCGGTTTCACTCCGCGCTGTCCGTGCGCCCAACAGCACTGCCGCGACTGGCAAGTTGGGGCACTTCGGGCACGACGCTCATATCTCCCACACTGACGCTGGACACCGACCGGTGAATGCGGACGTCATTGTGAGCGCTAACAATTCATGGCGGTCAAGAGGGCTGCAACGGAACGTCGTCACGGTTGAATAACGTGCCTGGTGGGTGGAGTTGCTTGGACACTCGTCCAAGGATTGCTCAACGACCGCTCACACCAGCTAAGTTGAGCCATTCTGGGCGTCGCCGGGCCGGGGTCGAGGGGCGTGTCGGCGGGGCCGGCCCGGCTCTAGGAACACCACCACAGGAAACGGGTGCAGGTCTCCGAGGGGGAGGGCGCGGGCGAGGACGGAGCGGAGGCCGTCGGGGCGGCGGTCGGGGTGGAGCCGGAGGGGGCCTTCCCGCCCGAGGTGGCACCGGAGGAACCGGGGACGGCCGCCGACTGGGCTTCCCTGTCCGGGGTGCGGCTCGCGCCTTCGGCGTCCGGGGACTTCGAGGCCGACGGGGACGCGGAGGCGCTGGGGGAGGCCGAGGCCCGTCCCTTGCCCGCGCCCTCGCGGTCGTCCAACGGCTGCGCGGACGCGCTCGGTTCGGCCACCGAGTCGTCCACCTCGGAGGACTCGCCGCCGGCCGCCGCCGGGTTCGGCTTCGAGGAGAACCCGGGCGCGTCCACGCCGAGTTCGGCCAGGCTCAGCCCGCCCGCCGCCAGCACGAAACCGGCGGTGATCAGGACCGTGCGCCTACGGCGTCTGCGGTGGACGGCCGCCTTGCGGTCCCGCCGGCTCGCGTCCGAGGCGTCGGCCGCGTCCTCGCGCCCGTCCCGCCCCTGGCCGCGCCGACGTGCACCGCGCCCCTGCGGCACACCGTCGTCACCGTCCCGCGCGTCCGGCCCGCCGGAACCGGGACGACCGCCCCGCCCACCGACCGCACGCCCGTCCGGGCCGGCGACCGCGCGCTCACCCGACCCACCGACCACGTACTCGTCCGACCCGTCAACCGCGTACTCGCCCCGGTCGTCAACCGCGTACTCGCCCCGGTCGTCAACCGCGTGCCCGTCCCGGTCGTCGACCGCATGCCCGTCCCGGTCGTCGGCCGCATGCCCGCTGCGGCCGTCGGCCGCACGTTCACGCCGGTCATCGGCCGTACGCCCGCCCCAGCCGTCAGCCGCCGGGTCCTCACCGCCGGCCCGCACCTCGCGACCGGCCCAGTCATCCCGCGCGCCGCCATAGGCTGCGCGACCGGCATCCACGCCCCGGTCGTCGCCTCCAGAGACCCCGTGCCCGGCGTGGTCGCCCCGGCGCGCGGCACCGCCGTCGACCTCGCGACCGGCCCACCCGCCCGCGGCGTCGGCGCCCTCACGCCCGCCCCACTCACCCCGGACGCCGTCATCGCCGTACGACTGCGGAGCGAATCCGGCCTCGGGATACGCGGGGGGCAGGACAGCGGGGGCGCCGCATCCCGGGCAGGTGAGGGCGCCGTTGAGGTGCCGTCGGCACGGGTGGCAGTAGTCCATGACGCGGGAAGACTAGGCTCCCCTGCGGTCACCTTCCTGGGCCCGGCTGTGAAAGTTGTGTGGGAAACCGGCCATACCGGTGCGGCGGCCCGGGTGACCTGTCACACACCTCCGACACCCTCGGATGACGAAACGGGCATCGAAACCGTCAAACCGTTACCTGTTCGACCCATTGACACTCCCCTCGCCCCGTCCTTACTGTCTGCCCAGCATTTCGAACATGTGACGAAATCTCGAACAGCCGAAGGGTAACTTCCGTGCGCATCACCGGAATCAGCACGCACGTGGTCGGGACGCCGTGGCGGAACCTGACCTACGTCCTGGTGCACACCGACGAGGGCATCACGGGTGTCGGCGAGACCCGCATGCTGGGTCACACCGACGCGCTGATCGGCTACCTGAGAGAAGCCGAGCAGAACCACATTCTCGGCTCCGACCCGTTCGCTGTCGAGGACCTCACCCGCCGGATGAAGTACGGCGACTACGGCCGCGCCGGCGAGATCGTGATGTCCGGCATCGCGGTCGTCGAGATGGCCTGCTGGGACATCAAGGGCAAGGCCCTCGGCGTCCCGGTGTGGCAGCTGCTCGGCGGCAAGGTCACCGACAAGGTCAAGGCGTACGCGAACGGCTGGTACACCACCGAGCGCACCCCGGAGGCCTACCACAAGGCCGCCCAGGGCGTCATGGAGCGCGGCTACAAGGCACTCAAGATCGACCCCTTCGGCACCGGGCACTTCGAGCTCGACCACGAGCAGAGCCTGTACGCCGTCTCCCTGATCGAGGCCGTGCGCGACGCCATCGGGCCGGACGCCGAGCTGATGCTGGAGATGCACGGCCGCTTCTCCCCCTCCACCGCCGTGCGGCTGGCCAAAGAACTGGCCCCCTTCAAGCCCGCGTGGCTGGAGGAGCCCTGCCCGCCGGAGAACCTGAAGGCGCTGGAGAAGGTCGCCGCCAAGGTCGACATCCCGGTCGCCACCGGTGAGCGCATCCACGACCGCATCGAGTTCCGCGAGCTCTTCGAGAGCCAGGCCGTGGACATCATCCAGCCGGACGTCGGCCACATCGGCGGCATCTGGGAGACCCGGAAGCTGGCCGCGACCGCCGAGACGCACTACATGCTCGTCGCCCCGCACAACGTCGGCGGCCCGGTGCTGACCGCCGCGTCCCTCCAGGTCGGCTTCACCTCCCCCAACTTCAAGATCCTCGAACACTTCAACGACTTCGCCGACGCGGAGATCAAGAAGGTCGTCAAGGGGGCGCCCGAGGTGGTCGACGGCTACTTCCACCTCTCCGACAAGCCCGGCCTCGGCGTCGAGCTGGACGTGGACGCCGCCGCCGAGTTCCCGCAGCAGCAGGCCCGCTTCGACCTGTGGGCCGAGGGCTGGGAGCAGCGGAAGCCGAAGGGCACCCAGTGAGCACCGAGGTCGTCATCGAGGCGCCCGGCGAGCACCGGCTCACCGCGCACACCCCGCGTGAGCCGGGCCCGGGCGAGGCGCTGGTACGCGTCCACGCGGTGGGCATCTGCGGCAGCGACCGCGAGGTGTACCAGGGCAACCGGCCGGAGGGGTACGTCCGTTACCCGCTCACTCCCGGCCACGAGTGGTCCGGGACCGTACAGGCCGTGGGTGCCGGGGTGCCCGCCTCCCTGGTCGGCCGGAAGGTGGTGGGCGAGGGCTTCCGCAACTGCCAGGTCTGCGACCGCTGCCACGCGGGCGAGACGACGCTGTGCACGGACGGGTACGAGGAGACGGGCTTCACCCAGCCCGGGGCGATGGCCACCACCCTGACCCTCCCGGCGCGGCTGCTGCACGCGCTGCCCGAGGACGCCGACCTCACGGCCGCGGCCCTGCTGGAGCCGGCCGCGTGCATCGCGGCCGCCGCCATCAAGGCACGGGCGCTGCCCGGCGAGAAGGTGGCCGTGGTGGGCACCGGGACGCTGGGCATGTTCGCGGTGCAGTTCCTGAAGGCGGGCTCGCCGGCCGAACTGCTGGTCGTGGGCACCCGGGACGACAGGGAAACGCTGTCACGGCGGTTCGGGGCGACCGACTTCCGCACCAAGGACCAGGAGCTCCCCGACGACTTCGACGTCGTGATCGAGACCGCGGGGTTCGCGAGTGCTGCCCGGACGGCCGCCGCACTGCTCCGCAGGGGCGGACGTCTGGTCCTCACGGGCATTCCCGCCGCGGGCGCCGACGGTCTCGACCCGACGGATCTCGTGGTACGGCAGCTGGAGGTGCACACCGTCTTCGGGGCGCCGCCGGACGCCTGGTCGCACACGGTGAGGGTGTTCGGCGCCGGACTGCTGGACCCGCTGCCGCTGGTCACGCACGAACTGCCGCTGGCCGAGTTCCCCGAGGCCATCGAGCTGGTGGGATCCGGCGATCCGAAGGTGGGCAAGGTGCTGCTCAAGCCGTAGCGCGCCCCTCGAGTCGTACGCCGGTGCGGGGGCGACCTGACGGTCCCCGCACCGGCGTACATCCAGACCCACCCGCACCCTGAGCCGCGAACCTTGTCCGATATATCGAACACTAAGGACATCTTGTGACCGACGCTTCCGCCCCGGCAGCCCGTCGACCCGGTGAGCAGGCGCTCGCCGCACTCGGCCTGGGCGCGCCCGCCCTCGACCCCGCCGACGCCTCGCCCCACTCCTTCCCGGGCGGCGGCCGCTGGCGCACCGAGGTCCCTTCGTGCGAGGGCCCCGAGGCGCTGGCCGTCATCCTGAAGGAGGCCTCGCGGCTCGACGTGCCGATCCACCGCATCAGCCAGGGCAGCGGCGTGTGGATGCTGTCCGACGCCGAGATCACCGAGATGGTCGACGCGACGAACGAGCGTGACATCGAGCTCTGCCTGTTCACCGGCCCGCGCGGCACCTGGGACATCGGCGGCTCCACCCGGACCGACTCGCGCGGCGGGGGTCTGCGCGCCCGCGGTCACGACGCCGTCGCCGGCTGTGTCGAGGACGCCGTCCGCGCGACCGAGCTGGGTGTGAAGTGCCTGCTCGTCGCCGACGAGGGCGTGCTGTGGACGCTGCACCGGGCCCGTACGTCCGGCATCATCCCGGCCGACACCACGCTGAAGGTGTCGGCACTGATCGGCCCCGTGAACCCGGCCTCGTACGCCGTGTACGAGCGGCTCGGCGCCGACTCCGTGAATGTGCCCAGCGACCTCACGCTGGACCACCTGACCGAGATCCGCCGGGTCTCCGGTGCCCCGATGGACATGTACATCGAGGCACCCGACGACCTCGGCGGGTACATCCGGATGTACGAAGTGGCCGAGCTGATCCGGCGCGGCGCACCTCTGTACCTGAAGTTCGGTCTGTCCAAGGCCCCGGGGATCTACCCTTACGGCCACCACATGAGGGATCTGACCCTGTCCACCGCACGGGAGCGGGTCCGGCGCGGCCGGCTCGCGCTCGACCTGCTCGCGCGGCACGGCGCGGACGGCGACATGGCCCCTCTGGGCTCCCGGCTGCCAGGTGAACTGAACAGGTTTGACGCCCGGTCATAACGTTCCGGAAACCTCGCTTCACACAAGCCGACACAGGCGCGCAGAATCCCACACACCTCCTTCTCGGTCCTTTCACGGCGTCCCTCCAGGGCGCCCTCGCACCGCGGGACCGAGCCCTGCCACACATCAAGGATGATGATCATGCGTAACCGCAGAGCCGCACTCGCCGCCATAGCCGGAGCCGCCTCCCTCGCCCTCACGCTCAGCGCCTGTGGCCAGAGCGGCGAGGGTGGCAGCAAGGAGGAGAAGGGCAGCGCCAAGGGCGGCACGATCGGTATCGCGATGCCGACCAAGTCCTCGGAGCGCTGGATCACCGACGGTGCCAACGTCGAGAAGGACCTCCAGGCCAAGGGCTACAAGACCAAGCTGGTCTTCGGCGAGGACGACCCCGACCAGCAGGTCTCCCAGATCGAGAACCTGATCACGCAGGGCGTCAAGGCGCTGATCGTGGCCGCGATCGACAACAAGTCGCTGAACAACGTGCTCCAGCAGGCCGCCGACGCCAAGATCCCGGTCATCTCCTACGACCGTCTGATCCTCGGCACGAAGAACGTCGACTACTACGCGTCCTTCGACAACGAGAAGGTCGGCAAGCTCCAGGGCCAGTACATCGTCGACAAGCTCGGCCTGGCCAGCGGCAAGGGCCCCTTCAACATCGAGCTGTTCGCCGGCTCCAACGACGACAACAACACCAAGTACTTCTTCAACGGCGCGATGAGCGTGCTCCAGCCGTACATCGACAGCAAGAAGCTGGTGGTCAAGTCCGGCCAGACCGCGCTCACCCAGGTCACCACCCTGCGCTGGGACGGTGCCACCGCCCAGAAGCGCATGGAGGACAACCTCACCTCGTCGTACACCAAGGGCCGGGTCGACGCGGTGCTCTCGCCGTACGACGGCATCTCGATCGGCATCATCGCCGCGCTGAAGTCGGACGGCTACGGCACCAAGGCCAAGCCGCTGCCGGTCATCACCGGCCAGGACGCCGAGCTGGCCTCGGTGAAGTCGATCATCGCCGGTGAGCAGTCGCAGACGGTCTACAAGGACCTCCGCAAGCTCGCCCAGGTCGCCACCGACATGGTCGACGCCTCCCTCAACGGCAAGAAGCCCGAGATCAACGACACCAAGTCGTACGACAACGGCACCAAGGTCGTCCCCGCCTACCTGCTCCAGCCGGTCAGCGTCGACAAGACGAACTACGAGAAGGAGCTCGTCGAGGGCGGCTACTACACGGCGGACCAGCTCAAGTAAGCGTCGGCCCTTAAGGATTGGAAGGCACGACCATGGCGGGACCCGTCCTGGAAATGCGCTCGATCGTCAAGACCTTTCCCGGTGTGAAAGCGCTGTCGGACGTCTCACTGACCGTCCGTCAGGGCGAGGTCCATGCCATCTGCGGTGAGAACGGCGCCGGGAAGTCCACCTTGATGAAGGTGCTCTCCGGCGTCCATCCGCACGGCACCTACGAGGGCGACATCCTCTTCGAGGGAGAGGTCGTCCACTTCAAGGACATCCGCGCGAGCGAGCAGCACGGCATCGTCATCATCCACCAGGAACTGGCGCTGTCGCCGTACCTCTCCCTCGCGGAGAACATCTTCCTCGGCAACGAGCACGCCAAGGGCGGGTTCATCGACTGGCGGGAGACCCTGCGGCACGCCACGGAGCTGCTGCGCCGGGTCGGTCTGCACGACCACCCGGAGACCCGCGTCGCCGACATCGGCGTGGGCAAGCAGCAGCTCGTGGAGATCGCGAAGGCGCTGTCGAAGAAGGTGAAGCTGCTCATCCTCGACGAACCGACCGCGGCGCTGAACGACGAGGACAGCGACAAACTGCTCGATCTCATCCTGGAGTTGAAGAAGCAGGGCATCACCTCGATCATCATCTCCCACAAGCTCAACGAGATCCGCAAGGTCGCCGACTCGGTGACGATCATCCGCGACGGCCAGACCATCGAGACGCTCGATGTGAAGGCGGCGGAGACGACCGAGGACCGGATCATCAGCGGCATGGTCGGCCGCGACCTCGACCACCGCTTCCCCGAGCGCACCCCGCACGACGCGGAGGTGGACGCGGCTCCCGCCCTGGAGATCCGCAACTGGACCGTGCACCACCCGATCGACCAGCAGCGCAAGGTCGTCGACGACGTGTCGATCCAGGTACGGCGCGGGGAGATCGTCGGCATCGCGGGCCTGATGGGCGCCGGCCGCACCGAACTTGCGATGAGCGTCTTCGGGCGGACCTACGGCCGGTACTCGGGCGGCACGGTCCTCAAGGACGGCAAGGAGATCCGTACCAGGACCGTCGCGGAGGCGGTCGACCACGGCATCGCGTACGTCACCGAGGACCGCAAGCACTACGGCCTCAACCTCATCGACACCATCAACCGCAACATCTCGCTGACGGCCCTGAGCAAGGTGGCCAAACGGGGCATCGTCGACGAGCACGAGGAGCGGCAGGTCTCCGAGGGCTACCGCAAGACGATGAACATCAAGGCGCCGACCGTCTTCGAGCCGGTGGGCAAGCTGTCCGGCGGCAACCAGCAGAAGGTCGTCCTCAGCAAGTGGATCTTCGCGGGTCCGGACGTGCTGATCCTGGACGAGCCCACGCGCGGCATCGACGTCGGCGCCAAGTACGAGATCTACACGGTCATCGACCAGCTGGCCGCCGAGGGCAAGGCGGTCGTCTTCATCTCCTCCGAGCTGCCCGAACTGCTCGGCATGTGCGACCGCATCTACACCATGGCCGCCGGACGGCTCACGGGCGAGGTCCCGCGGGCCGAGGCCACGCAGGAAGTGCTGATGCGTCAGATGACGAAGGACAAAGAGGTAACGCGATGAGCACGGACGTGACCAAGAGCCCGGCGGCGGCCCCGCCCGGGAAGAGCGGGGGCTCGGCCACCGGCGGCGGACTGCTGCAGCTGATGCTGGACGGCCTGCGCCGCAACATGCGGCAGTACGGCATGCTGATCGCGCTCGGCCTGCTCGTGGTCCTGTTCCAGGTGTGGACCGGCGGCGACCTGCTGCTGCCGCGCAACGTCTCCAACCTGGTCCTGCAGAACAGCTACATCCTGATCCTCGCGATCGGCATGATGCTGGTGATCATCGCGGGTCACATCGACCTGTCCGTCGGATCGGTGACGGCGTTCACCGGCGCCTTCGCGGCCGTACTGACGGTGCAGCACGGAGTGGCGTGGCCGCTCGCGCTGGTGCTGTGCCTGGCCATCGGCGCGGTGGCCGGCGCGGTGCAGGGGTACCTGATCGCGTACCTCGGCATCCCCTCCTTCATCGTCACCCTCGCGGGCATGCTGATCTTCCGTGGTCTGACGGAGATGTTCCTGAAGGGCCAGACCCTCGGCCCGTTCCCGGACGGCCTCCAGGAGATGGGCAACGGCTTCCTGCCGGAGGTCGGCCCGAACACGAACTACCACAACCTCACGCTGCTGCTCGGCTTCGCCCTGCTGGGCTTCGTGGTCCTCCAGGAGGTCCGCGACCGCAAGCGTCAGCAGGAGTTCGCGCTCGAGGTGGCGCCCAGGAACCTCTTCCTGCTCAAGCTCGTCGCCATCTCCGCCGCGATCCTCGCCGTCACGATGCTGCTCGCCAGCTACAAGGGCGCGCCGATCATCCTGATCGTCCTCGGCGCGCTGGTGGTCGGCTACGGCTACATCATGCGCAACGCCGTCTTCGGCCGTCACATCTACGCGATCGGCGGCAACCTGCCGGCGGCGAAGCTGTCCGGCGTCAAGGACAAGAAGGTCACCTTCCTCGTCTTCCTGAACATGGGCGCGCTCGCGGCCCTGGCCGGTCTGGTGGTCGCCGCCCGGCTGAACGCGGCCTCGCCGAAGGCGGGTCTGAGCTTCGAACTCGAGGCCATCGCCTCCTCGTTCATCGGCGGCGCGTCGATGAGCGGCGGTGTCGGCACCGTCCTCGGCGCGATCATCGGTGGTCTCGTCCTCGGTGTCCTGAACAACGGCATGAACCTCCTGAGCGTCGGCACCGACTGGCAGCAGGTCATCAAGGGCCTCGCCCTGCTGCTCGCGGTCGGCTTCGACGTCTGGAACAAGCGCAAGTCCGGTTCGTAGACCGGATCGACCGCGCAGACCGGATACGGACCGGATCGGGCCCCGCCGTGCGGCGGGGCCCTTCCCATGAGGTCCTGTGAACTGTGAACAGGGAGGCGCAATGCCGGTGAAGTCGCTGTTCGGCGAGCTGGCCGACGGCACGGAGGTCCACAGCTGGGCGCTGGAGAACGGCGGGACCCGGCTGGAGGTCCTCTCCTACGGCGGGATCGTGCGGTCCCTGGAGATCCCCGACCGCGAGGGCCGCCGCGCGAACGTCAGCCTCGGGTTCGCCACGATCGAGGAGTACGTCGAAAAGACCCCGTACTTCGGCGCGCTGATCGGCCGCTACGGCAACCGGCTCGGCGCGGGCCGCTACCCCCTGGACGGCGTGACCCACCAGGTGGACGTCAACGACGGGCCGAACAGCCTGCACGGCGGGGCGGAGGGCTTCGACCGCCGCCTCTGGGACGTGGACCCCTTCGAGGAGGGCGGGGAGGTCGGCCTGCGGCTGTCCCGCACCAGCCCCGACGGCGAGATGGGCCACCCCGGCACACTCGCGGTCCGGGTGACGTACGCCCTCACCGCGGACGGCGGCTGGCGGATCGACTACGAGGCCACCACCGACCGCCCGACGGTGGTCAACCTGACGAACCACGTCTACTGGAACCTGGCCGGCGAGGGCAGCGGCCCGGTCACCGGCCACGAACTGGCGATCGCCGCCGCCCGCTACACCCCGGTCGGCCCTGGGCTGATCCCCACGGGCGAGCTGGCCGAGGTCGCGGGCACGCCCTTCGACTTCCGGACGCCCAAGGAGATCGGCCGCGACCTGCGGGTCGCCGACCCGCAGCTGCTGCACGGCCAGGGCTACGACCACAACTGGGTCCTCGACAAGGGCGTCACGCGGGAGCCGGTCCCGGTGGCGTTCCTGCGCGACCCGTCCTCCGGCCGCACCCTGACGGTGGCCACGACCGAGCCGGGCCTGCAGTTCTACTCCGGCAACTTCCTCGACGGCACCCTGACCGGCCCGGGCGGCCGGGTCTACCGCCAGGGCGACGCGCTCTGCCTGGAGACCCAGCACTTCCCGGACTCCCCCAACCAGCCGTCGTTCCCCTCGACGACGCTGCGGCCCGGGCAGACGTACCGCTCGACGACGGTGCACACCTTCGGGGTGTGACGACGGGCACCGGGGCCCCGGAGACCCGGCCCTTGATCCGCGCACCCGGATGTGAAACCCGGGGTGACGGTTCCGCAACTCACATTTTTTTCACATCGGTTGAACGGGGTGACACACATCCCCGTATGTACGTGTGGCCCGTGCTCCCCCGCTCGGGCCACCCAGACGACGGGCCCGGTCGTCCCCAGCGGGCCCGCCCCCTACGGAGGTTCCATGGCCGACAACGTCACCTCGTTGTTCCGCAGTACGGCGGCGCACAGCCCGTCGATGGCGGCGCTGACACGAGAAGGCGGCGACGGGACGGGTCCGGTCGACTTCTGTATTCCCTGCAACCCCTACTTCCCCACTCCGGCCATGATGGACACCATGTCCGCCAAGCTGCGGGACATCGTCACCTACTACCCCAGCAGCGCCGACACGATCACCGCCGAGCTGTGCAACCTCCTCCAACTGCCCCCGTCCGCCGTCGCGATGGGCAACGGCTCCACCGAACTGATCACCTGGATCGACCATCTGCTGATCCGTGAGTCCGTCGCCGTCCCCGTGCCCACCTTCGGCCGCTGGACCGACCAGCCGATGGAGACGGGCAAGCGCGTCGACATGTTCCCGCTCCAGGAGTCCAGCGGCTTCGCCCTCGACCTCGCGCAGTACGCCGACTTCATCCGCACCCGCGGGACCCGGGTCGCGGTCATCTGCAACCCGAACAACCCCGACGGCGGCTTCCAGCACAAGCGCGCCCTCGTGCAGTTCATGGACGCGATGGCCGACCTCGACCTGATCATCATCGACGAGTCGTTCCTGGAGTTCGCCGACGCCGAGCAGGAACCCAGCGTCGTGCAGGAGGCCATGATCCGGCCGAACGTCATCGTCCTGCGCAGCCTCGGCAAGAACTTCGGTCTGCACGGCATCCGGTTCGGCTACATGGTGGCCAACCCCTCCCTGGCCGGCAAGGTCCGCTCGATGCTGCCGAAGTGGAACCTCAACGCCTTCGCCGAGTACGTGGTCTTCATGCTCAAGGAGCACGGCGCCGAGTACATGCAGAGCCTGATACAGGTGCGCCGGGACCGCCTCGACATGGCCAGCCAGCTCTCGGCCCTCCCCGGCCTGACGGTCTACCCCTCCCAGGGCAACTTCCTCTTCGTGCGCCTTCCCGTCGGCGCCGAGGGCACGGTCGTGCGGGACCGGCTGCTCACCGAGCACCGCATCCTGATCCGTGAGTGCGGCAACAAGATCGGCTCCTCCAGCCGTTTCGCGCGGCTCGTGGTGCGCCCCCAGGTGGACGTGCGTCGCCTGGTGTCCGGCCTGGAGCAGGTGCTCTACGGAACCCGGCGGGGAGCTCCCGTGCCCGAGCTGAGCCCCGGGATCAGCTACAGCTCGGGCACGGCCGCCGTGGACCGGCTGCTGGTCGAGGCGACCAACGGGGCGGGCATGCAGGGCCTCGCCGCTCAGGCCATGGGCATGCCGGGACTGGTCCCGGCGCCGGCCGCCGCGGGCCTGCCCATGCAGGCGCCCGCGGCGGCGCAGGCCGCCCCGTCCAACGGCGCCGGGATGCCGCTGCCGGCCGCCGCACAGGTCTTCCCCCAGCCTGTGCCCGCGGCCGCTCCGGCCCCGGCGCCGGTCCCCGCGCCCGCCGCCCCCGCGCCGATGATGACTCCGGCGATGGCTCCGGCCATGACACCCGCGATGGCTCCAGCAATGGCTCCGGCCATGCAGACGCCGATGGCTCCGGCCATGGCTCCCGCCATGCAGGCGCCGATGGCCCCCGTGCCCGCCCCGGCCCCGGCTCCGGCTCCCGCCCCGACTCCGCCCGGGGTCCCCGCGCGCGGGGGACTCACCGCCGCGCAGGTGCGGGGGACGAACGGACTGGCGCCCGCGCCCGCCACGGGGTGGCCGAACGTCCAGCCCGCCCAGTCGTGGCCGAACGCCGCCGGGATGGGGCAGGCCGGGTAGGCGCCGTCGGAGACGCGGGCCACCGGCTGTCGACACGCGCCCGGCAAGTAACTTGACGGGCGCTCACTTTAATGGTCTGACAGCTTCCCAACAGAAACCGTTCCTACGGTGCCGTGTTCATGACAGACACCTCGGAAACTCGCAGCCCCATCGGACGCCGTACGGTGCTGATGGCGACGGGCGCCACCGCCGCCACCCTCGCCGTCGGCGCCGCCGCGTCGACCGAAGCCCCCACCGTCACGGCCGACCGCACCGCTCCCGTCGCCGCCGCGGCCGTCTGCACCCTCACCAGGGAGATGACCGAAGGCCCCTACTACCTCGACGGACAGTACGTCCGTTCCGACGTCACCGAAGGCAAGGCCGGCATCCCGCTGAAGCTGGCCCTCACCGTGGTCGACGCCGGCAGATGCGCCCCGCTCGGCAACGCCCTGGTGGAGATCTGGCACGCAGACGCCCTCGGCGAGTACTCCGGTTACGTCGGCAACAACGGCCACAGCGAACCGGACGACGGCACCTTCCTGCGCGGCGGTGTGCTCACCAACTCCAGCGGACTCGCCTCGATCACCACGATCTACCCCGGCTGGTACCGCGGCCGCTGCATCCACGTCCACGTCAAGGTCGCCACCGGTGTCACGGTCTCCTCCGACGGGCACTTCTCCGGCGGCCGGGAGCTCCACACCGGCCAGCTGTTCTTCAGCGAGACCATCACCACCGCCGTCGCCAGGGTCTCCCCGTACACGACCAACACGGTCACCCGCACCACGCTCGCCCAGGATTCCATCTACGACGGCGGAGGCGCCGCCTCCGGTCTGCTGACCCTGACCGCCCTGGGGAGCTCCACCTCCTCCGGGTACGCGGGCACCCTGACCCTGGGTGTCGACACCTGAGCTCTTCTCCGTCCTCCGGCTGGGCGTCACCGCAACCGCGGCGGCGCCCAGTCCGCGTGTCGGAGGGCCGCGCGGAGGGTGAGTCCGGAGGGGGCCAGCCGCAGGGCCGTGTCGCGCAGGGCGGTGGCCAGGGGGTGGGTGAGGCCGTGCCCCATCCGGCCTGCCTGGCGGGCGGCGCGGGCCACGGACCGCGTGCGGCGCCGGCGTTCGGCGTCGTAGCGGCGCAGGGCGTCGGTGACGGTGGGTCCGTCCGACAGACGGGCGGCCAGGACCACCGCGTCCTCCAGCGCCTGGCTCGCGCCCTGGCCGAGGTTCGGCGTCATGGCGTGGGCGGCGTCGCCGAGGAGGGCGACCCGGCCGACGGTGAACGCCGGCAGCGGGGTGCGCAGTTCATGGATGTCGTGGTGCAGGACGTCCTCCGGGCGGGTCGCCGCCAGCAGGGCGGGGACGGGGGCGTGCCAGCCGGCGAAGCGCCGGCGCATCTCGGCCAGCGGGTCGGCATGGCGTACGCCGGGCGGCACGTCGAGCACCGCGTGCCACTCCACCCGCCCGTCGCGGAACACGAGGTGGCCGAACTCCGCACCCGGCCCCCAGGTCAGCCCCAGATCGTCCGGCGGATCGAGGGGCGGCCGCTCGGTGACGGCCCGCAGCACGGTCGTACCGCTGTAGACGGCTCCGGGGTGACCGGGGAACAGTGCGGCGCGCAGGCGGCTGTTGACGCCGTCGGCCGCGACGACGAGGTCGGCGTCCGGCAGCTCGCCCAGACCGGTCACCTCCTCGCCGTTCCTCACACACCCGGCCGGCAGCGCCTCGCGCAGGACGCGGTGCAGGTCGGCACGGAGGACGCCGACGACCGGCGTGCCGAGCCGGCGTTCCAGGGCCGCGCCGTCCATCCGGGCCAGCAGGCGGCCGTCACGGTTGCGGGTGCCGCCGGTGTAGAGGGGGCGTACGACGGCTCGTACCGCCTCGCCGACGCCGAGCGCCTCCAGCGCCCGTACGCCGTTGGCGTGCATCGAGATCCCCGCGCCCACGTCCGCGAAGGCGGGCGCGCGCTCCAGCACCGTCACGTCCCAGCCGATCCGCCGCAGCCCGACCGCCGCGGCCAGCCCGCCTATGCCCCCGCCGACGACCACCGCGGTGCCCTGATTCATGCTCTCCCCGTTTCTCCCCCCGGAGAGGGAGCGTACTGATCCGCAGGGCGGCAGGACGGGCGCCCGGCCGGGGAGAGCCAGTTGAGCACGTCGACCTCGGCGCGCACGGTCTTCCCCGGCGGCGGTTCCCGGTCCACCACCTCCCACCGGGCCGCCAGGGCGTCCACGAGGTACAGTCCGCGCCCGGCGTCATCGAGCGGACCGGGGGCGCGCACGGCCCGGGGGCCGGGTGGACGGACCCCCGCGTGTGGGTCGCTCACCTCGACGCGGACGCTTGCGGTCACCAGGGACAGGCTCAGCTCGAAGTCCCGGCCGGGTACGCGGCCGTGGGTCACGGCGTTCGCGGCCAGCTCGGCGACGATCAGCGCGACCGTGTCGGAAGCCTCGGTTCCGTGCGGGATGCCCCAGGTGTCGAGCTGGTGCAGCGCGAGGCGCCTCGCCAGGCGGGCGCCCCGGGCCGTCGCACTGAAGCGCTGGGTGAACACACGTACGGTGACCGGAGTTTGGGGTGTGGGAGGGACTGTCATGGGGCCAATCTGTCGGGCCCGGCCCCCGGCACGCCAGGTGGCAGGCGCGTACGCTGCGGGAGCGTACGCGGTGACGCACTGGACAGTACCGATCACTCGCCGTGACCATGGGGCGCGGGAGGTGACCATGGCGGTCGAGAGCGGTGAGCCGGAGTCCTCGGACAGTCTGCGGACGTTCGGGGCGGTCGTCCAGGGCCTGCGGGAGCACCACGGGCTGAGCAGGGAGGAACTCGGCGACGTCGTGGGCTTCTCCAAACACACGGTGGCCTCGGTGGAACTGGGGAGGCGGATGCCGGACGAGGAGTTCGTGGAGGCGGCGGAGCTGGCCCTGGGCAACACGGGGGCGTTGAGGCGGGCGGCGGGGTTCGTCGAACGGCAGGCCGGACTGGCGACCTGGTTCCAGCGGTGGGCTCGCCTGGAGGCGACGGCGATCACGCTGTACGTGTACGAGTCGCGGATGATCCCGGGGTTGCTGCAGACGGAGGCGTACGCGCGGCATCTGTTCACCGAGAAACTGCCGCCACTGGCCGACGAGCAGATCGAAGCCAACTGGGCGGCACGGGCCAAACGTCAACTGCTGCTCCGGGAACGGCCGAACACCAAGTTCGGTTTCATCCTCGAAGAGCACGCACTACGGCGTCGGACCGGCGGTGCGGAGGTCGCTCGGGGGGCCGTCGATCACCTGCTGGTGATGAGCGAGTCGCGGAACCTCGACGTCCAGATCATGCCGATGGTCTGCGAGTCGCACCCCGGGCTCGGCGGCCCGCTCCAGCTACTGGAGACGCCGCATCACAAGTGGTACGCGTACTGCGAGGGTCAGCGGGGTGGCCTGCTGGTCTCCGAACCGAAAGAGGTCAGCATCCTCCACATGCGCTATGTCAGGATGCTTTCACAGGCTCTCCGACCGGATGAATCCAGGAGCCTGTTGCGGCAGATCCGAGGAGATCTATGAACGCGTCCGAACCGGCCTGGTTCAAGAGCAGCTACAGCAGCAGCGGCGACGGCGACTGCGTAGAGGTCGCCCCCCGCCCCCACCAGATCCTCGTCCGCGACTCGAAAGACAAGGCCCGCGGCCCTCACCTCACCCTCTCCCCCACCGCGTGGGCCGAGTTCGTGGCCCACGCGGGGAGGTGACCCGAGGGTCAGAGCCGGCTCACTTGGCGGGGCACTCCTTCCACGCCATGTGGTAGGTGGTGTTGATGTCACCGTCGGTCGAGTCCATCGTCATGAAGCTGACCTTGGACCGCGGGGAACTGCCCGCGTTCACGCGCAGCTCCGTGTTGATGTTGAAGTTGCGCTGGACGCCGCACGGTGCGTAGACGAGGTTCGCCCAGTCCGTGACGTCGGTCGCCTGCCAGTTGTCGTTGAGCGCGCCGTTGAAGGTGTGGTTCTTGAACACCGTCTGCGACGAACCCTGGAAGTAGTACGACGACCGCTGCACGGCGTTCGCCCCGGACTGGAGCGAGGCGAAGCCGCGGTAGTCCGCCTGGGCGATGGCGTAGGTGAAGCCCTGGGGGACGTGGACGATCAGGCTGAGCTGGCAGTTCTTGCGGAACGCGGTCGGGTCGGAGTTGCCGCCGACCTGGGCGAGGTACTCGCTGTAGGTCACGGTGAAGGCGGTGTTGTCCTCGGACACGGAGACGGCCGCCGAACCCGGGCGGCAGCCGGAGCCGTTGACCGTGGCGACATCGATGACGATCTTGTCCGGGGGCGGGTTGGCGATCCCGCCCTGGTGGGGCGCGGGCATCGCCGCGGTGACGAGGGCGGCGACGGCGCCACCCAGGAACAGTCCACTTGCCATGGGGGGTCTCTCCTCTTCGAGGAAGCACTTCGTTGAAGTGTGGAGAACCTGTGAGGTTTCTGTGGAGCACCGCGGCGATCGCATCGTAGGGAGGCCGTCGGGAACCGGTCAGGATGAACTCCGGCCATTCACCCCGGCCCGTTCACACCCCGCCCCGTCGGCCGCACCGCCTCAGGAGACCAGGGGCTGCTCCTCCGACTCGGTCAGCCGCACGGTGCACAGGCCGCCGCGCTCGGCCGTCACCTCGGTCACCTTCAGCTGGGTGCCGGGCAGCAGGATGAACTCCTCCTCGCCGGTGAACGCGGAGAACTGCCGGATGCCGACGGCCCGCGCGGGCCGGACCTCGAACAGGGTCCGCTTGCCGCGGCCGCCCAGGAAGGCGCGGGCCACGCCGAGTTCGGAGGTGCAGGACGAGACGCCCCACCAGGTGACGGTCCGTCCGACCGGGTACTGCGCGCGCAGGTCCAGCGGCACACCGCGCCACAGCGGCTCGGTGCGCACGGGCAGTCCCGACACCGCCGAGAACAGCAGCCGCAGATACGGCAGGTACGGGGCCAGTCTCGACCGGTCGGGGTGGCGCAGGACGGCGTTGATCTCCCGGTAGAACGCCGACTCGCAGGTGTAGAGGTAGAGCGCGGCGACCGCGTCGGCCGACAGGCTCCCGGTCTGCCGGTCCGCGAGCCGCTTGCCGAACTCGTGCGAGCGCTCGACATGCCGGTCGAGGCCGCGCAGCAGGCCGGCGACCGGGCCGACGGCGTCCCGGAAGTCCAGCAGCGGGGTGTCGAACACACCCGTGATCTCGGGGAGGACGAGACCCTCGTCCTTGACGCTGGAGAGCCGCTCCAGATAGAGCTGGTGGAGTTCCATGGTCGACGTGATGAACGCGCCCATGCGGGCGGCCACACCGTCGTCGGCCCCGCCGCCCTCCCCCGCCTGCCGGTCCCAGCCGCCGCTCGGCAGCCAGTCGACCGGTTCGGCGCCGACCGCCGCGAGGGCGTCGTTGACCAGGGTGAAGTGGTCGCCGTCGCAGAAGATGTCACCCTGGGCGGCGGGATTGCAGTGGTCGAGGTGCCGGACCTCGACGTCCGGGTACTTCTTCTGCAGCCGCTGGACCACCGACTTCAGGCTGCGCGCGTGCGCTCCCCACCAGGCGAAGACGACACCGCGGTCCTCGTCGTCCTCGGCGTCCTGCTTGGCCTTGAGGATCTCCTCGACGATCCGCTCGGCGACCGGACGCCAGAACGCGGTGTGCGGATCGGCCCCGCGCGGTCCGTCGCTGGTCGCGGTGAGGGCCGCGTTCAGCAGGAGGACACCCTGGGTGAGCATCGCCTGGAACCACTCCGGCGGCTGGACGGTGTCCTGCTTCTTCAGCAGCGCGCGGACGTCGGCTATCGGGGTCTTCTTCGGGATGCCGTACTTCCACATGGCCGCCGCCTTGATGAGGCAGCGGATGCTGACGACCCGGCCGAACTGGCTGTCCTTCCAGTCGTGGAAGGTGTTGTCGAACATCGCGATGCCGGTGGCGCTCTCCGGCCGCGGGTACGGGTTCTGCCCGAAGACGACGACCTTCCACTTGTGCGGCGGGTTCGGCTTGAGCGCCTGGAAGGTCAGTTCACGGACCGGGACCACGTCCGGGCCGCGGCCCGGGCCGATGAACGAGGCGGCGCCCGGCTGCGCCTCGATGACCGGCTTGAGCAGGTCGAGCCACGGCTCACCGCCGCCCTGGAACAGTTCGGCGAGGGCCAGCGGGTCGTTCGGGTCGGGCTGCGCGGAGGCGTTGGCTTCGATCATGGCGGGGACGCTAACAGCGGGGTCTGACAACGCCCTTTCGGCCGCGGGGCGTTGTCAGTGGGTCCTTGTAGCGTCGTGATCGCTGGAAGGACCGGGTCCCCGACGGGAGTGTGGAAGATGACCGAGAACCGTGTGCAGCCGCCGCTCGAGGTGGTTCTGACCGACGTCAACACCCGGGTGGTCGAGGCCTGGCGGGCCGCGTTCGCCGACACCCCGGAGGTCGAGATCCGCAAGGGCTCGATCGTCGACGTGCGGGCCGACGCCTGGGTCAGCCCCACCAACGCCCGCGGACTGATGAACGGCGGGGTGGACGCCGTGGTCAAGCGGCACCTCGGCGCGGGCATCCAGCTGCGGGTGCAGCGGGCGATCCGCGACGAGTTCGGCGGGCGGCTGCCGGTGGGCAGCGCGGTGTGCGTGCCGTCCGGGGCGGCGAACCCGAGGTTCCTGATCTCGACGCCCACGATGGAGCAGTCCTCGCAGAACGTGAGCGCGACACTGAACGTGGCCCTGGCCTGCGCGGCCGCGTTCCAGGCGATCCACCGGGTGAACGCGGGGGCGCCCGGCAGCATCGGGTCGGTGGCGCTGGTCGGGCTGGGCGCGCAGACCGGCCGGGTGCCGGCGCGGGTGTGCGCCAACCTGATGTGGACCGGCTACACGCTCTTCAACGACCACCGCTTCGAGGACTACGACGACCTGCGCGCCACGATCGTCGCGCAGCTCGACGACATCGAGAGCGCGCCCGCCGAGCAGCGCGTCCGGATAGCGCCGCCGAAGCGCCCGGCCTCCCGCCGCTGACCGCACCCCGCCCGGGACGTGCCCCCACTCGCCACCACGACGTGACGCTCACCGGCGACTCGTACACCGGCGGCGACATCATCCACACGGGCCGGCTGTCCTTCGACCCGGACGGCGTCAACTCCGCCTGACCCACGCGGTCTAGGGGTTCTCCCAGGCCGCCGGTTCCGCGGCGAGTTCCTTCACCGGGTCCGGCAGGGCGTCCGCCGCGATGTCCGCGACGGTGACGCCCTCCAGGATCCGGCGCACGTTCGCCCGCAGGGCGATCCACAGCGGGAGCAGGGGCTGGGCGGAACCCGTGTAGGACAGACCCGTGGGGCGTTCGCCCCGCACGGAGACGATCGGGCCGTCCACCGCCCTGATCACGTCGGCGACGGTGATCGACGCGGGATCGCGGGCCAGCCGGTAGCCGCCCCCTCCGCCGCGCCGGCTGTCGACCACACCGGCCCGGCGGAGGTCGCCGAGGATTCCTTCCAGGAACTTGTGCGGAATGTCCTGTGCGGCGGCGACCGTCTCCGCCTTCACCGGGTCGCCGCCCTGCCGTACGGCGAGCTCCAGTACCGCCCGCACCGCGTAGTCCGCCCGTGCCGAGATCCTCATGCGCACATTGTGACGCGCGGCGCGTCCCGCGGGCGGGCTCAGGCCAGCCGGATCACGTTCCAGGACAGCGGTTCGAGCACGGCGGTGAGCGTGCCGTCCGTCAGCGCCGTGCCCTCGGCCCGGTGCGGGAGGACCCGCTCGGGCTCGGCGAGGGTGTTGCGGGCGTCCGGATCGGCGTCGGCCAGGACGGTGTGCTCGACGACCGAGGTGAGGTCGAGGCCGTTCAGGACGACGTCGAGGGGCAGCGGCTCGGTGCGGCTGCGGTTGACGGCGAAGACGGTGACCGTGCCGTCCTCGGCCCGGACCGCCGTCGCGTGCAGCAGGTCGGTCTCGCCGTACTTCGTCGTCTCGTACGTCGGCGAGTCCACCCGTACGTCGAGCACCCGGCCCCGGCCGTGGCGGGCGGCCTGGGCGAACGGGTAGAACGTCGTCTGCCGCCAGGCCGGGCCGCCGGGCTCGGTCATGATCGGGGCGATCACGTTGACGAGCTGGGCCAGACAGGCGACCGTGACGCGGTCCGCGTGCCGCAGCAGCGCGATCAGGAGCGAGCCGAAGACGACGGCGTCCAGGACGCTGTAGTTGTCCTCCAGCAGGCGGGGGGCCTCCGCCCAGTCGCGCGCGCCGGAGTTCTCGATCTCGTGCCACCTCGAGATGTACCAGACGTTCCACTCGTCGAAGGAGAGGTTGATCTTCTTCTTCGACTTGAGCCGCGCGCCCACGTGGTCGGCGGTGGCGACCACGTTCTCGATGAAGGACTCCATGTCGACGGCGGAGGCCAGGAACGAGTCCAGGTCGCCGTCCTCGGGCTGGTAGTAGGCGTGCAGGGAGATGTGGTCGACGAGGTCGTACGTCTCGGCGAGGACCGTCGCCTCCCACTCGGCGAACGTGGGCATGGACTGGCTGGAGGAGCCGCAGGCGACGAGCTCGACGCCCGGGTCCATCTGGCGCATCGCGCGGGCGGTCTCCGCGGCCAGCCGGCCGTACTCCTGGGCCGTCTTGTGGCCGGTCTGCCAGGGCCCGTCCATCTCGTTGCCCAGGCACCACAGCCTGATGCCGAAGGGGTCCTTGTCGCCGTGCGCGACCCGCAGGTCGGACAGGGCGGTGCCGGAGGGGTGGTTGGCGTACTCCTGGAGTTCCAGGGCCTCGGCCACGCCGCGGGTGCCGAGGTTGACGGCCATCATCGGTTCGGCCTGCGGGCCGATCCTGCGGAGGAAGGCGATGTACTCGGAGAGGCCGAAGCGGTTGGTCTCCGTGGAGCGCCAGGCGAGGTCGAGACGGCGCGGACGGTCCTCCTTCGGGCCGACCGAGTCCTCCCACTTGTAGCCGGAGACGAAGTTGCCGCCGGGGTAGCGGACGGCTGTGACGCCGAGCTCGCGCACCAGGTCCAGGACGTCCCGGCGGAGGCCGTCCTCGTCCGCCGTGGGGTGGTCCGGTTCGAAGATGCCGGTGTAGACGCAGCGGCCCAGGTGTTCGACGAAGGAGCCGAACAGACGGGGGTTGACGTCGCCGACGGTGAAGGCGGGGTCGAGGGTGAAGCGGGCGGTGCGCATGGCTGCCTTTCGGTTCGGTTCCTGTCCGGCGGTGGGCGGTGGCCGGCCGGTGCATCACCTCGGCACCGTTCGGCATTTCGGATCACGCACGTGACTTCGAACGCGACCGTAAAATCGTTGCGCGTGCGCGTCAATGGGTTCCCCCCGGAGCCTGATCGCGCTTTCTGTCCCGGTCGGCGGCTTCTCGTCCCGCTCGTCGCGGCTTTTCGTGACGCGGACACAACCAGCCGCGTAGGCTCGACGCCGCGGCCGTAGGGCGCCGGGCGGGCTGCCGTACGGCGGTGAGAAGGGGGCGGGACCTGATGGACATCGCGGGCGCGCGCGGGACGGCGTCCCGGATCGCCTCCGCGCTGCGGCGCCCGAGGACCGGACCCGCCATGCGCGAACTGACGGTCGCGCTCTCCGCCGCGCTGCGGGCCAGGCCCCGGCGGCCGGCCGGGGTGCGGGAGGTGTCCCGGGCCCTGTGCGAGGCGATGGCGGCGCGGCGCGGCGGACGCCCCGTGGAGCTGCGGTTCGAGCGGTTCCCCGACGAGATCGGGGTGACCGGGCTGTGGGTGGAGTTCCGCGACTTCGACCTGGTCATCGTGGAGGAGCGGGCCGAGGCCGTGCAGCAGCTGGTCATCCTCGGGCATGAGCTGTGGCACCTGCACGCCGGGCACCGGCACCACCACGGGGTCGGCCGGGACGCGGCGGGGGTGCTCGCCGGCCGGCGCGGCTGGGAGTCCATGGCGCTGACGGTGGCCGCCCGCAACGGGTCCCGCGAGACCGAGGAGGCCGAGGCCGACGACTTCGGGCACCGGCTCGCGGCCCGCTTCCGGCGCTATCTCGCCGAGGGCGCGGCCGGCGGGGAGAGCTCGCCGGTGCAACGGACGCTGGGCTACCGCGGACGCGGGGGCGCGGCCCGGTGACCCGCGCGCCCGCCCCGACGGAACTGCTGGCCGCCGGCTCCTCCGGACTGCTGGACCACCTCTACATCTCCTTCTGGATCCCGACCGCGGTCCTGTGCGCCGCCCTCGCCATCAAGCTGCCGACCATCATCCGGCTGTGGCGGGACCCCCTCCTGCGCGCGGTCGGCGGTCTCCTGCTGCTCGCCTGCACGGTCTTCGTGTTCGTGGCGCCCTCGACCATCGCCTGGACCAACCGGGTCACGGGAGTGCCGAACATCTCGGCACCCTGGTGCTACTCGCTCCTCACCGCCTTCGCCGGCTCCTGCCTGCTGCTGATCATCGCCTGGCGCAACGGTCTGTCCGAGCGGTCGCCGGCGACCCGCCGCGCCATGCTCTGGGTGCTGTGCACCTACGCCGGGGTGATCGTCGCCCTGTGGGTGCTGTTCTTCCTCGCGGACGCCTCCGTCGAGCGGCTGCGGGACCTGGACACGTACTACGCCAACACGCCCTACATGCGTGAGCTGATCCTGCTCTACCTCCTCGCGCACTGCGTGGCCGTCCTCATCACCTCCCGGCTCATCTGGAACTGGGTCCGCACCGACGGGCTCGACGTGTGGCTCCGTTCGGGGCTGGTCTGCCTGGTGGTCGGCTACGGCCTGAACCTGATCTTCGACGCGCTCAAGCTCACCGCGGTGGGGGCGCGTTGGACGGGGCACGACCTGGACCGGCTGAGCACGAACGTGGCGCCGCTCGCGGCCTGTCTGTCCGCCATCCTCGTCGCGGCCGGCTTCATCCTGCCGCACGCCGGCCAGTACCTGCACGACCGCTGGCGGATCCGCACGGCCCGCCGTGAACTGCGGCCCCTGTACGTGCTGATGCGGAGCGTCAACGGCTCAGGGGTCTCCTTCCGGCTGTACGCCACCCCCGAACTGCAGCTGATCCGCCGTGAGACGTTCATCAGGGACGTGCTCCTCGGACTGGCCCGGCACATCGACGAGGCGCAGGTACGGCACGCATACGCCGCCGCACTCGCCCTCGGTTTCCCCCCGGAGCGGTCGAGGGCGCTGGCCGCCGCCCTGAGCATCCAGGACGCGGCGGCCCGCAAGGTCCGGGAGACGGACGGCACGGGCGCCGAGAACCCCGACACGACGGACCTGCTCCAGGAGATCGGGGCCGTGTCACGGGCCCTGCGCGCATCCGGCGACCTGGCGGCGGTCCGCGCCCGCGTGACCGACCCGACGGAGCCCGGCCACCGGGCTCCCGCAGCAGAGAGCGGCGTTTCCCGTCCATGAGATCCACGACTGACCGCCCCCCCGCCGTCGTCCTCGGCGGCTCCCTCACCGGCCTGCTGGCCGCCCGCGCCCTCGCGGACGTCACCGGCCGGGTGACCCTCGTCGAACGCGACACGCTGCCGGCCGGGCCCGCGCCGCGCCGGGGCCTGCCCCAGGCCCGGCACGCGCACCAGCTCTGGTCGGGTGGCGCACGGGCGCTGGAGGAGCTGGTGCCGGGCATCGGGGACCGGCTCCGCGCGGCCGGGGCGCGGCGGCTGCCGGTCACGACGGACATGGTCGCGCTGTCCCCGCACGGCTGGTACCGGCGGTGGGCCGAGTCGCACCACATGCTGCTCGCCGGCCGGGACCTGCTGGACGCGACCGTCCGGGCGGCCGTGCTGGCGGACGGGCGGATCGAGGTGCGGGAAGGGACCGAGGCGGTGGGCCTGACCGGCACGGCGGCGGCCGTGACCGGCGTACGGCTGCGTCCGGCCGGTGCCCGGGGCGGCGCCGCGGACCCCGAGGAGGTGGTCCCGGCCGGGCTGGTCGTGGACGCCACCGGACGTGCCTCACGGGCCCCGCGCTGGCTCACCGGACTGGGGCTGCCCGAACCGGAGCGCAGGGTGGTCGACTCCGGTGTCGCGTACGCGAGCCGGCTGTTCCGGGCGCCCGAGGCGGCCCGCGACGCCTTTCCCGTCGTCAACGTGCAGCCCGCCCCCCGGACCGGGGAACCGGGCCGGGGCGGAGTGCTGCTGCCGATCGAGGACGGGCAGTGGCTGGTCACGCTGTTCGGGTCCCGCGGCGGCGAACCGACCGCGGACGCCTCCGACTTCGTCCGCTACGCCCGCGCGGAGCTGCGGGACCCGATCATCGCCGACCTCGTCGAACGGGCCGAGCCGCTGGGCGAGGTGGCGTTCACCCGGACGACCGCCAACCGGCGTCTCTTCTACGAGCGGATGCGGACCTGGCCCGAGAACTTCGTCGTCCTCGGTGACGCCTTGTGCGCCCTCAACCCGGTCTACGGTCACGGCATGTCGGTCGCCGCTCAGCAGGCGCTGGCGCTGAAGAGGATGGCGGGACGCCACGGAACGGGCTCACCGGGCCTGGCCCGCCGCGTCCAGAAGGCGGTGTCGCGCCCGGCGTCCACCGCGTGGGACCTGGCCCTCGGGATGGACGTGTTCTATCCGGGTGCCACGGAGCACGGCCCCGGCCTGCGCGACCGTCTGCTGGCCGCGTACGTCGAACGCCTGCTGTACACCGCCACCGGCAACGGCCGTGTCGCCCGCCGGGTGACGGACGTGACGTCGCTGGAGCGGGGCCCCGAGGTCCTGCTGTCGCCCGGGCTGCTGCTGGCCGCCGCGGTGGGCCCGCTCAAACCGGCGTTGAGCGGGCCGCCGTTGACGGGTGACGAACGCAAGCGGGCGGGACTGGACTGAGGGCTGTCCCGCAATGATCAAGAAGCACGCGCTCGCGGACAGGCGAGCTGTGAGAGGAGACCGTGCGCCGCACGGAGCCGGCATGAGGTTCGTTCGCTGAGCCCGAGAAAACCGTTGGACCCGGTGGCGGTGGCGCGACATAGGGTTCGGGGCGCGGAGACGTGGTCGGCGGTGAGGGAACGGTGGATGGCGGGACTGTACGAGATCTGGCAGCGGGCGGAGGTGTCACGCCGGCTCGACGTGTTGTCGGGCTTCGTCGCGATGTGCGTGGCGGGGGACGATGACGCGCGACGCCGTCTCGCTCAGCTGGTTTCCGGCGCTGACGCGGCCCTGTCCGACTCGCCCCCGGATCTGATGGTCGCCTCGGAGCACCTGGACGAACTCGTCTGGTGGGCTGACACGGAGTGGGCCGATCACCCCTATCGTCCCGTGGAAGCCCGGCCTGACGAGGCCGACCGGCAGACGCGTGACTACGCCAAGGATCTCCGGCACGTCGCACTCCCAGTCGGCGTTCGGGACGAGATGGGCCGCATCGAACTCAGTCTCGAAGTGCGGTTCCTGGCCTTGTGCCGCCAACCGGGGTTGGACTGCCGGACCCGGCAGGACCTCTTCTACGTCGCCGGGCGTGCCGCGATGGCCCTCGACCTCGGGCACCTTGAAGCGGCAGAGCGCGAGATCCAGCGCATGGGACAGGTGGGTTCCGTGGAACAACGGGAAAGCCGCTGCGGCTGAGTCGCGGCTTTTCGAGGTCCACAGGTGTGGAACGATCTCTTCACGTGGCTGGTGTGATCACGGCGTCGGAACCGCATGGGACAGCCCCGTTCAGTGGGCTGCACCCGCGCGACTTCCGCAGGCTGATCGCTACGAAGATATGGCTTGCGACCTCTTGGCCTGAACAAAGGAATCCACTCCTTGCTCCCCCTGCGCACCGCCCGGCGACGCCTCGCCGCGGCCATCACCGTCGTCCTCGCTCTCACTGCCGCCGGTGGCGCCCTGCCCTCCTCGGCGACGGCCGCGCCCGCCGACGTCATCGCCGCCACGGGTGCCGCGGACCAATCCGTCACCGCCTTCCCGAAGGGGGACGTCATCACCGGGGCAACCGCCTCGGGCTACCTGACCTACAACCCGGCCACCGGACGGACCTGGCTTCCCGCCCCGGGCGGCTCCCCCACGAAATGGCCGTCGAGTTACACGGTCCTGGGCACCGGGTCCGGCGACCTCGTCGCCACGTACGCCGCCCCCACCAACACCACCGGCACGATCACGGACATGGCGACCGGATCGGTCGTCTACTCCTATTACCCCGGCCCCTCCGCCACCGGGGCCACCTTCGCGGGCGCTGCCGGCGTCTGCCTCTTCACCACGCTGGACAACGCCGCGGGCGGCAAGACGCTCCGCATGCACACCAAGGACGCGGCGCTGCGCACGGTGACCGGCCTGCCGGACACGGCCACAGAGGTGAGGGTCGTGCCCGCCACCGCCACCCATGCCCAGGTGACCTACGCCACCGGGACCGGTACAGACACCCGGCGCCACCTCGGCCTCCTCGACCTTGCGGCCGGTACCGTGACCGAGACCTACGAGCTTCCGGCCGCTGCGGCGGGCACGGACATCGCGGTCTCGACCACGCACGTGGCGTGGGTCGAGTACAGCGCCGCGCCGGACGCGACGTATGACGCGACGGTGGTCGTCACCGACCGCTCCACGGATACGCGGCAGACCATTCCGGTGGGCAGGGCAGCGCAGAGAGGGCTGGAAATCGGCCTGCAGGGCGCCTGGGTGACGTACGGCAACCGCAGCGCACTGGACGCGGACGGGACGTACTCCTCAGACGCGCTGACCGCCTACGACCTGACGAGCGGCGCCACCCGCAAGCTCCTCGACCACCTCACCTCCGCCGCCACCGCCCCCGACGGCACGCTGTTCGCGCGCGGCGGCACGGTCGCCGACAACGAAGGCGTGTACCGCATCACGTCCGGCCAGGGCGCTCTCCCGGCCGCGACCCTGGTCGCCGGTACCGGCGAGCCCACCCGGGTCACGCTGACCGGCGCCGGCGTCCCCGCTGTCCTCAACCTCGACCCGGGCGGCGGCAAGAGGACGATGGCATGGAAGCTGTCCCGCGACAACGTCGACATGACGGTCACACTGCGGCACGTCCGCACAGGCAGGACCGTGACCGCGTACTTCCCGAATCCACCGACTACATCCGTCACCTTCGACTGGGACGGCGAACTGCAGTGGCCGGAGCAGGGCAACGCGTACAACGGCGATTACACCTGGACACTCATCGCCAAGCCCCTCAACGGCATCGGCCCCGACCTCACCGCTTCTGGCACGTTCACGGTCGTGCGCACCGCCACACCGCATGACTTCGACGACAACGGCGCCCCGAACGTGCTCGCACGGGACACCGCCGGACGCCTGTGGAGCAGTGACACCTACTACGACCCCCACAACCCCGGGCAGTTGCGCGATCACGAGACCAGACTCATCGGCTCGGGCTGGGGCATCTACAACCGGATCGAGGCCGTCGGCAACGTGGGCGGCTCCCAGCACGCCGACGTGATCGCCCGTGACGGCAGCGGTGCGCTGTGGCTGTACCCGGGCAACGGCGCCGGGGGCTTCGCCAACCGCATCAGGATCGGCGGCGGCTGGCAGATCTACAACAAGATCACCGGTGGCAGCGACTACAGCGGGGACGGCCGGGCCGACCTGCTCGCCACCGACGCTGCCGGGGTGCTCTGGCTCTTCAAAGGCACCGGCAACCACGCCGCTCCGTTCGCGACCCGGGTGAAGGTCGGCGGCGGCTGGGGCACCTACAACAAGATCATTGCTGTGGGGAACGTCGGCGGCACCACCGCGAGCGACCTCCTCGCCCGCGACAGCAGGGGCGTGCTGTGGCTCTCCCGCGGAAACGGCAACGGCACCTTCGCCTCACGTGTCAGGATCGGCAGCGGCTGGAACCTCTACAGCGACCTCGTGGGCATCGGCGACGCCAACCACGACGGCCGCCCCGACCTGCTCGCATACGACAAGAGCCGGAACCTGACGTACCTCTACCGCGGCACCGGCAACACATCGGCACCGTTCACGTCGCGGATCCGCCACTACCCCCACAACCCCTCCCTGGCATACAACCACCTGGCATGACACCCTCCTGATTCCCAGGCGCCAGTGACCTCCAGGCGGCATCTGCCGGCCCGTCCGCACGCCGCCTGGGCGGCGAGAGGTGGCGTGACCTGCCGGAACGCCACGGGCCGTGGAAAGCGGGCCTACGTCTTCCACGGCACCGTCACCGCAGCAGCGATCCGCCTCTGGCTTCGGCAGTGATCCGCCGGACAGAACCTGGCCGCCTGCGGCGCGCCCCCGTGCTCAGCCGCGGAAGGCCGGCTGGGGCAGTCCCCTGCCCGCCCCCGGCACCACCAGCAGGGAGCCCGCCACCGGGTGCGGGGAGGTCAGGCCCACCCTCGCCGTCGTGACGTAGAGGTCGCCGAGGTCGGAGCCGCCGAAGGCGCAGGCCGTCACCCGGGGGGTGGGGAGGGTGATGACGCGGTCGAGGTCGCCCGCGGGGGTGTAGCGGCGTACCGCCCCGCCGTCCCAGAGGGCGACCCAGACGCAGCCGTCCGCGTCGACGGTCAGGCCGTCGGGGAAGCCGGCGCCGTCCTCGATGACGACGAAGGGGCGGCGGTCGGCGATCCGGCCGTCGGCGAAGGAGAAGACGTCGACCCGGCGGGTCGGGGAGTCGACGTAGTACATCAGCGAGTGGTCCGGGCTCCAGCCCGTGCCGTTGCTCACCGCCACGTCGTCGAGGAGGACCTCGGCGGTGCCGTCGCCGGTGTGGCGGGACAGGGTGCCGCCGCCGGGCGCCTCGTCGTAGCGCATGGTGCCGGCCCACAGGGAGCCGTCGGGGGCGACTGCGGCGTCGTTGGCGCGGCGGCCGGGGACCGGCTCGTGGTGCAGCCAGCGGAAGGCGCCGTCGTCGTCCAGCAGGGCCACGCCGTCACGGAGGTTGAGGACCAGGCCGCCGCCCTCGCGGGGCTTGGCCGCGCCCACGTGCTGGTCGGTGACCCGGACCGTGCGGCGGCCGGTCGAGGGGTCGTAGGTGTGCAGCCGGGAGCCGAGGATGTCGAGCCAGAGCAGACGGCCGGTGGCCGGGTCCCAGGTGGGGCCCTCGCCGAGGGTGGCCTCGGCCCGTACCGCGACGTCGTAGGAGGTGCTCATGCCACGCTCCGGTAGCCGAGGAGTTCGGAGAGTTCCGCGGCGCCCTTGGCGGCGAGCTGCTCCAGCTCGATGCGGCGCTCGTCGCTCCACCGGATCATGGGGACGGAGATCGACAGGGCCGCCACGACCTGGCCGGTACGGTCGCGGACGGGCGCGGCCACACAGCTCACGTCGGGGTTCGACTCACGGCTCTCCACCGCGACGCCCCGCTCCCGGATCTCCGCGAGCGCGGCGCGCAGGGCGGCGGGCTCGGTGATGCTGTTCGGGGTCATCCGCACCAGGTGGGCGTCGTCGGGGACCCGGGCGGAGAGCTCGCTCTCGGGCAGGGAGGCCAGCAGCATCTTGCCGACGGAGGTGCAGTGGGCGGGCAGCCGGCGGCCGGCGGCCGAGACCATGCGCACGGCGTGCGTGGAGTCGACCTTGGCGATGTAGATGACGTCCGTGCCCTCCAGGATCGCCACGTGGACCGTCTCGTCACACGTCTCGGCGACACTGCGGGCGACCTGCTGGCCCTCGGCGGCGAGGTCCAGATGCTCGGCGTACCGGCTGCCGAGCTGGTAAGGGCGGACCCCGAGGCGGTACCGTCCGGGCTGTCCGGGCACGGGAACGATGTAGGAGCGCGCGGCGAGCGTGGTCACCAGTTCGTGCACCGTGGTGCGCGGGAGCTGGAGCCTGCGCACGATGTCGGGGGCGGAGAGCGTGCCGTCCCCGTCGAGGAAGAGCTCGAGAATGTCGAGAGCTCGGGTCACGGCTGGTACGAGGCGTCCCACGACCGGCCCCCTCCCTGTTTCGTCCCTGGCCTGCGTTCGAAATTTCAACAGGCGATCGGCATGACGAACACACGCTGTCATATGGCGCTGCGCTGGGCAATGGTCCTGAAACGCTCCGGTGGGCCAGGATGGTGGCATGCCGACCCCGAAACGTCTCGCCGGCACCTTCCGTGTCGCCGACTTCCAACTCGTCCTGCTGCGCCGCATGGCCGACCACAACCCGGATCTGGTGGACGACGCCCGCCATGGCCTGGGGGTGTCCCTCGCGCAGATGAGGGAGGCCAACAAGCGCTGGCAGGCCATGGTCCACTCCCCGCACGCGCGGGGCGCCCTCTCCCGTTACCGCTCGGTCCTCGGTGAACCGGAGTCGAGGACCGCCCGCCGCGTCGGCGACCTCGACTGCGAGTCCTGGCAGTGGCCGATCCCGCTCTGGCCCGACCTGCGCTTCGAGGTGCTGCTCGCGCCGGACAACTCCGTCTGGAACGACTGGCTGGTCCGCGCCCCGCAGCGGCCGGCCCCGGCGCTGCGCGTCCTCGAGGACCTGGCCCCCTGGTCCTGCACGGTCGACGAGGTCGCCCGCGCCTTCGCCCCGGCCCGCCCGCTGGAGGGGACCGCCCCCACCCGCTGGGGGCTGACCTTCACCGCACCGGACGCCCTGGGCACCCCCCGGGAGGTGATCGCCGAGTTCACCTGGGGTCTGCTCCAGCGGACGACCGTCCGGGACAGCGGCGGCCCGGGGCCCGGCCCGCACGAACGGGAACAGTACGACCTCTACGAACAGCAGGAACAGCACGAGCGGCAGTACGGGGTCTACGGGCAGTACGGGAAGTTCTAGGTGTATTGATCACGAGCGGGCGTGTCCGCGCCGGCCGCCGCGAGGATCGCCGTCACGACCGCCGCCACCGAGCCGGGGTGCAGGGACAGAAACAGGTTCGGTTCGACCAGTTCCAGTTCCATGACCTGGGGCCGGCCGTCGTCGCCGTCCACGAGGTCCACACGCGCGTACAGCAGCTCGGGGGCCTCCGGGACGGCCGCCAACGCCTGCTCGGCGACGGCCAGTTCGGCGTCCGTGGGCTGCCAGGCCACCAGACCCGGGTGGGCCACCTTGCGCTCGTCGTACGGCGTGCCGGGCGCGAGGACGGCCCCCTTGCGGCTGGCGTGCAGCAGGCGTCCGCCGAAGAACTGCAGGGCGCGCTCGCCCGCCGCGTCGATGCCCCGCACATAGGGCTGCACCATCGCGGTGAAGCCCTCGGCGTGCAGGCGCGCGAGGTGCCGTACGGCGGTGTCGTGCTCGTCGGGGGTGTAGCGGGCGGCGAAGCGGGCGCCGCCGCCGGAGGTCGGCTTCACGACGTACTCGTGGTCGTCGGGGAGGCCGGCCGGCTCGCCGGGCGCGAGGTAGCGGGTCGGGACGGTCGCGACCCCGGCGGCCGCGAGCGCGCCGAGGTAGCGCTTGTCGCTGTTCCAGCGGATCACCTCGGCCGGATTGGCCAGCCGGGTGACGGCCGAGGCCTCCCCGGCCCAGGCCAGGAACTCGGCCGCGCGCCAGCTGTAGTCCCAGGTGGACCGGATGACGGCGAGATCGAACGAGGCCCAGTCGGCCCCGGGGTCGTCCCAGACGACGGCCCGCGCGTCCGCCCCGGCCTCCGTCAGCGCCGCCACCAGCCCCGGCAGGTCCTGGTCGACGGCGACCTCGGGTCCGGGCCGGCAGGTGACGAGGGCGACACGGGGCACAGCGGAACTCCCTCTTCGTACGCATGTCCGATGATCGGTCCCCGGAAGGCTAACAGCGCCGGCGTGAGCCGTGGGGGGCCGACCTGGTGAAGCGGCCCGAGCCGGGGCAGGATCGGTGGCACATGACCTCAGGCCCACCGGTTCAAGGAGCGTCCGCGTGTCCTCTCTCTTCCCCGCCCTCACGGGTGACCCTTCCGAACGTGCGGCGGTGCGGTTCGGTGAGCGGGCCCTGACCTACGCCGAGCTCGCGGCGGCGGCCGGGGCCGTCGCGGAGCGGGTGCGCGGGGCGGGCAGGGTGGCGGTGTGGGCCACGCCCACGCTGGAGACCGCCGTGGCGGTGGTGGGCGTGCTGCTCGCCGGGGCCGCCGCCGTACCGCTCAACCCGAAGTCGGGGGACAAGGAGCTGGGGCACATCCTCGGGGACAGCGCGCCGGGGCTCGTGCTCGCCGCGCCGGGGGACGAACTGCCCGCCGCACTGCAATCGGTGGAGCGCGTGGACGTCGACGTGCGCGCCGTCGGCGGCCCCGCCCCGGACCCCGGGGCCGACGACGACCCGGCCCTCGTCGTCTACACCTCCGGCACCACCGGTCCCCCGAAGGGCGCGGTCATCCCCCGGCGGGCCGTCGCCGCCACCCTGGACGCCCTCGCCGACGCCTGGCAGTGGACGGCGCAGGACGTGCTGGTGCACGGGCTGCCCCTGTTCCATGTGCACGGACTGGTGCTGGGCGTGCTCGGACCGCTGCGGCGGGGCGGGTCCGTACGGCATCTGGGGCGGTTCACCACGGAGGGCGTGGCCCGGGAGCTGAACGGCGGCGCGACCATGCTGTTCGGGGTGCCGACGATGTACCACCGGATCGCCGAGACGCTCCCGGCCGACCCGGAGCTGGTCAAGGCGCTGTCGGGGGCCCGGCTGCTGGTGTCGGGGTCGGCCGCGCTGCCGGTGCACGACCACGAGCGGATCGCGGCGGCGACCGGGCGGCGGGTGATCGAGCGGTACGGCATGACGGAGACCCTGATGAACACGGCGGTGCGGGCCGACGGGGAGGCCCGGCCGGGGACCGTCGGGGTGCCGCTGCCGGGGGTGGAGCTGCGGCTGGTCGACGAGGGCGGGTCGGCCGTCACGGCGTACGACGGGGAGAGCGTCGGGGAGATCGAGGTGCGCGGGCCGAACCTGTTCACGGAGTACCTCAACCGGCCCGACGCGACCGCCGCCGCCTTCACCGCCGACGGCTGGTTCCGCACGGGTGACGTGGCCGTGCTCGATCCGGACGGATATGTGCGGATCGTCGGGCGCAAGGCCACCGACCTCATCAAGAGCGGCGGGTACAAGATCGGGGCCGGGGAGATCGAGAACGCGCTGCTGGAGCATCCCGGGGTGCGCGAGGCGGCCGTCACGGGGGCGCCGGACGCGGACCTCGGCGAGCGGATCGTCGCCTGGATCGTCCCGGCCGATCCGCAGTCCCCGCCGGACGCCGCCGAGCTGGCCGCCCATGTGGCCCGGCGGCTCGCGCCGCACAAGCGGCCCCGGGAGGTGCGGTACCTCGACGCGCTGCCCCGCAACGACATGGGGAAGATCATGAAGCGGGCGCTGCCGTCGTGACGGGGCGTGCGAGCGCCCGCGAGATCATCGCCCTCGTCACCGACTCCTTCACCGAACTCCCCCACCCGGCGCGGGAGGTCCGCCCCGACGGGCCGCTGGCCTGGCCGGGTTACGACCTCGCGCGCGCCCGCGCGGCCGAGCGCACCGGCGAGAGCGAGTCCGTCGTCTGCGGCACCGCCCGGGTCGAGGGCACCGAAGCGGTGCTGATCGCCTTCGAGTTCGGCTTCCTGGGCGGCTCGCTGGGCGAACGCACCGGCGACCGGCTGTCGGCGGCGTACGCCCATGCCCGCGCACACCGGCTGCCCGTCGTGCCGTTGGTCGCGACCGGCGGCAGCCGGATGCAGGAGGGCATGCTCGCCCTCACCCAACTCCAGCGGGTGGCGCGGGAGTCGGCGCTGACCCGGCAGGCGGGGCTGGCGCAGATCGCGGTGGTGCGGGACCCGACGACCGGCGGGGGCTGGGCCACGCTCGGCGCGGGGGCCGACGTCGTCCTCGCGCTGCCCGGGGCCCAGGTCGGCTTCGCCGGGTCCCGGGTGCGGCCGGCGGACGCCGATCCGGCCGCGTACACGGCCGAGGCGCAGGTCGCGGCGGGGGCGGCGGACGCCGTCGTGCCCGAGGGGGAGCTGCGGGAGACGCTCGGGCGGTGGCTGCGGCTGCTGACCGGGGTCTCCGGCGAGCCGGCCCCGGTGCCGGAGCCGCTCGGCGCCCGGGATCTGCCGGTCTCCGGCTGGGACGCGGTACGCCGGGCCCGCGCCCCGCACCGGCCGCGCGCCGCGCAGTACCTGGACGCCTGTCTCACCCGGCGGGTCGCGCTCTCCGGCGACCGGTGCGGGGGCAGGGACCCGGAGGGGATGCTGTGCGGCTTCGGCGAGCAGGACGGCCGTACCGTCGCGTACGCCGCGCAGACCGGGGCGGCCACCCGGCCCGCCGGATACCGTACGGCGACCCGGCTGATCCGGCTCGCGGACCGGCTCGGCATCCCGGTGCTCACCCTGGTGGACACCCCCGGCGCGGCCAACGACGCCGAGGCGGAACGGCAGGGCGCGGGCGCGGCGATCGCGGAGCTGTTCGGGGTCCTCGCCACCGTGCGGACGCCGGTCACCACGCTGGTGATCGGCGAGGGCGGTTCCGGCGGGGCGCTCGCGCTCGCCGCGCCCGGCCGCACCTGGGCCGCACCGGACAGCTACTTCTCCGTGATCGCGCCCGAGATGGCCGCCGCGATCCTCAAGCGGCCGCCCGGGGAGGTGGCGGCAACGGCCGGTCAACTCCACATCCGGCCACAGGACTTGGTGGAACTCGGGGTGATCCGGTCGCCGGAGCGGGAGAGGCCGTGAAAACGGGCCGGGGAACAGGACAACCCCGAGTACCCTCCGTGACACGGGGGCTGCGCAGCGCCGCGCGGCGGCCGGTGCGGGCCGGGAGAGCGAGAGAAGGGGCTACAGGGGCGTCGTGGACGGACTGGTGGAGTTCAGGACCGACGACGGGGCCGTGGTCTCCGTCGAGGCGGCCGCCGACCGGCGGCCCGGGTCGCGGCTGGTGGCGCGCGGCGACGGCACGGTCCAGGCGGCCCGTACCTTCGAGGGCGCGCTGGAAGGCGTGCGGGCGGCGGCCGAGTCCGCGCTGCGGGTGTTCCGGGACGGCACGTTACGGCCGGACGGGGTGGAGATCGAGTTCGGGGTGAAGCTCTCGGCGGAGACCGGCGCGATCATCGCCAAGGGCACGGCGGAAGGCCACCTCGTGGTGAAGCTGACCTGGTCCCCCGCGGCGGCCGACGCGCGACCGCCCGCGCCCGACAGGGGGCCGGAGCCCACCGCCGCGTCATGAACAGCGCCGAGTGGCACGCCCGGATCGAGAGCGCCGGCCAGGTCGCCGGGGCCGGCTTCCTGATCACCCCGCGCAAGGTGCTGACCTGCGCGCACGTGGTGGGCGCGGCCGGTGCGGCCCAGGCGCTGACGGTGACGTTCACCGAGCGGCCGGGCTTCCCCGCGGTGCCGGCACGGGTGATCGCCGACGGCGGCTGGGGCGGCGGCCCGACCGACCTCGGCGATCTCGCCGTACTGGAACTGGCGCACGAGGTGGCGATCGCGCCGGCCGCGCTCGCCCCGGTCGAGGCGGCACACGCCCAGCGTGCCGACCGGCCCCGCAAACTCGTCGTCTACGGCTTCCCCGTCGGCTTCGACGAGGGCACCCTCGCCGAATACCGGGTCACCGCCGCGCAGTTGCTCAACCGGGAGTGGATACAGCTGGAGGCCTGGCAGCCCGGCGGGCAGCCGCTCGCACCCGGGTTCAGCGGTGCCGCCGTCGCCCTCGCGGACACCGGCGAGGTCGTCGGCATGGTCACCGCGGCGGCGGGCGCGCAGGACGTGCGCACCGGGCGGATGATGCCCACCGAGGTCATGGCCCGCTACTGGCCCGCGCTGGAGGGCCTGGTGCCCACCTCCGACCACGGGGCGGCCGACCGGGCCCGGCTGCGCGGCCTCGTCGAACGGGCGGTGCGCGCGCGCCTCGACTGCGATCCCGTGCGGCTCGTGCGGCTCTACGAGGCCGCCCGCGGCCCGCTGGACCCGGACGCGCCCGAGGAGGGGTTCGACTCGCTGTGGTCGGCGGCCCTGTTCGTGCTGTGCGAGATCGACGGCGCCGACGCGGCCGGCACGGTCGCCCGCTTCACCGCCCAGGTGGAGGCGCTGCTGCGAGCCCCCGCCGGTCCGGCCGCCGGGCCCACCGCCGCGCCCGACTGGTCACCGATCCTCGTCGACCTGCGGCACAGCGGCGCCGGGGACGGGCACGTACGGGTGGAGGTGTCCGCCTACAGCGGGGGCCGCCGCCACCCGGTCGCCTCGGAGACCGTGCCGCAGGGCCGGGTGCGGGCCTATGTGCAGGAGCGGATCGACGCCGCGTTCCGGTATCTGACGCCCGGCTGCGACGAGTTGATCGCGTTCGCGCTGCCCCGGGACTGGATCGACCTGCCGGTGGACCGCTGGGCGAGCGCCCCCGACGACGAGACCCCGCTGGGGTCGGTGTACCCGCTCGTCGTCACCGACCAGGCGCGGCTGCGGCCCGGCACCCGGCACCAGCTGACCCGCGCCTGGAAGCGGCTCGACACCCTGCCGGGGGCGCGGGTGCACCGGGTGGAGTGCGCCGGTTCCGAGGAACCCGCCCGGCTGCGGCTGAGGCTGCGCAAGCCCGACGCGTGCCTGGCCGGTTTCGCCACCGCCCCGGCCGCCTCGCGCACCCGCCCCCATTTCGACACCTCGCTCACCGCGCCCGCCCCGGTGGTCATCTGGTCGCGGGGCGGCTGCGCGGGCGGCGCCGAGGGCTGTACGGGCGGGGACGGCTGCGCGGGCAAGACGTTCCTGGACGAGCTGGACGCCTGCGTCGCCGCCGTGCCGCCCGCCGAACTCCCGCGCGAGATCCTGGCGTTGCGGGAGGAGGCCGACGCGGAGGAGGGGCACTGGGCCCGCGACATCCAACTGCTCTGGGACGACCCGCGCGTCTTCGCGGACCCGCACGGCGACACCCCCGCCCACACCCGCTCCCCCGTCACCTGACGGACACCTACGCCACATCCCACAAGTCACCTACGCCACATCACACGAGCCACAGCAAGCCACAGCAAGCCATGTCGAGTCGCGGAGAGTTCCGGAGAACCATGCCCCACTGGACCGTCTACACCGGCAACAGCGAGCCGCACGACGGCATCGACCGGCTGCCCGAACCGCCGCCCTGGCGGGCGTTCGACGGCGCCCCGGTGCTGCCGCCGCCGCGCGACGGCGACGACGAGGCCGCCGTCTCCCCCGACCGCGTGCACCGCGCCCGTACGTACGTCGCCACCCCGGACAGCGTCCAGCTCGTCAACGCGGCCCTCGTCCTGCGCCGCCCGCTGCTGGTCACCGGTCCGCCCGGCACCGGCAAGTCCTCGCTGGCCTACGCGGTCGCCCGCGAGCTGGGCCTCGGCCCGGTGCTGCGCTGGAACATCACCAGCCGCTCCACCCTCGCCGACGGGCTCTACCAGTACGACCCGCTGTCCCGGCTGTACGCGGCACGGCAGGCGGCGTCCCGGTCGCCGGGGGCGGTGCCGGGCGGCGGGGACGTCGAGGACCACCTGCGGCTCGGCCCCCTCGGCACCGCCCTGCTGCCGTACGCCCGTCCCCGTGCCCTCCTGGTCGACGAGATCGACAAGAGCGACCTCGATCTGCCCAACGACCTGCTGAACGTGCTGGAGGAGGGCCAGTACGAGATCCCCGAGCTGATGCGGGCCGGACGCCGTGCCGCCGGGGGCGCCACCGCCGAGGTGCTCGCCGACGGCACCCGGGCGCCGGTCACCGTCACCCGGGGCCGGGTCCGCTGCCGGGCGTTCCCGTTCGTGGTCCTCACCAGCAACGGCGAGCGCGAGTTCCCTCCGGCCTTCCTGCGCCGCTGTGTCCGGCTGAAACTGCGCCGCCCCGGCCGTGAGCAGCTCACCGAGATCGTCCGCGCCCACCTCGACACCCCGCCCGGCGAGGCGGAACACCTCATCGGCCGGTTCCTGGCCCGCGCGGCCGACGGCGAACTCGCCACCGACCAGCTGCTGAACGCCCTCTACCTCACCGGGGTCGCGGGTCTGGACGCCGACTCACGGGACGCGCTCGCCGAGCAGCTGATGCCGTACCTCGGCGCCACGGCGGACGGCGATGGCTTCTGACCTCCCGGCCGACACCCGGTCCGACACCCCGGCCCCCGTCGCCGACACCCCGGCTCTCGCCCGGCTCGCGGACCTGCTGACCGCCGCCGCCGGGACCGCGCCGACGGCCCGTGAACTGGCGGAAGCGCTGTGGTTGGCGCGGCAGTTGGACGGCACCGGAGGACCCTCGGCCGAGCCGGAGGGGCAGGCCGGGGCGGACCCCACCCCGGGGACGGCCGCCCCGGCGGCACCCCCGGCGCCTCCGACCCCGGCGCCTCCCACCCCGGCGCCTCCCACCCCCGGCACCGGCGCTCCCGGCGGACGACCGCGTCCCCCTCCACCTCCCCCTCCCCTCACCCACCCGCCCCGCCCCCGCCGCGACCGGCGCGGCCACCGGTGGCACGGCCCTCCTCGCTCCCGCGCCGCCGATGCTGCCCCGCCCCCTGGCCCTGCAACGGGCCCTGCGTCCGCTGAAGCGCACGGTGCCGGCGGCCCGCACCCGGCTCCTCGACGAGCGGGCCACCGCGGACCGCATCGCGCGGCTCGGCGCGCACCCGGACGTCTGGCTGCCGGTGCTGCGCCCCGCCCGGGACCGCTGGCTGCGGCTGAACCTGGTCCACGACACGGGCCCGACCATGCCCGTCTGGCGGCCGCTGGTCCGCGAACTGCACACCGTGCTGGCCCAGTCGGGCGTGTTCCGCACGGTCACCCTGCACCCGGCGGGCCCCGACGGCGGCGCCCGGCAGGTGCCCGACCCGGGGGACGGCCGGACGGTCACCCTGGTCGTCAGCGACTGCATGGGCCCGCAGTGGCGCACCGGCCCGGCGGGCGAGCGCTGGTACCGCACCCTGCGGCACTGGGCGTCCCGGATGCCGCTGGCCGTCGTACAGCCGCTCCCGGAGCAGCTGTGGCCGACGACGGCCCTGCCGGCGGAGCCCGGCGTCCTGTCCGCCCCGACCGCGGCGGCCCCGCTCACGGCCCTGGCCTTCCGCCCCTACGCCCCGGAGGCCGACCTGCCGCCGGACCCGTCCGCGCTCCCCCTGCCCGTGCTGGAGCCGGGCGCGCCGTGGCTCGCCCACTGGGCCGAGCTGGTGGCGTCCCCGGGCGGCGCCCGCACGCCCGGAGCGGCGGCCCGGCTGCCGGCCGCCCCGCCGCCCACGGCCCCCGTCCCCTCCCCCACGGACCTGTCCGCCCAGGAGCTGGTCCTCCGTTTCCGCGCCACGGCCTCGCCCGAGGCGTTCCGGCTGGCCGGCCATCTGGCCCTGGCCGTCCCCTCGGTCCCGGTGATGCGCCTGGTCCAGCGGGCCGTGGACCGCGACCCCCGACCGCAGCACCTCGCCGAGGTGATCCTCAGCGGCATGCTCACCGCCGTCCCCGGCCCACCCGGCTCCTACGCCTTCCGGCCCGGCGTCCGCGCCCTCCTGCTGCGCACGCTGCCCCGCTCCACCCGTGGCCGCACCCGCGAACTCCTGGCCCGCATCGGTGGGTTGATCGACGAGCGGGCGGGGCTGACGGCGGGCGAGTTCCGCGCGGAGGCGGGCGGGAGCGGCGACGGCGGGCCCGCGATCGCGACGGTGCGCCCGGAGACCGTACGGCTGCTGGGCGGAGCGCCCGCCGAGGAGCTGATCGGGGGGCGGTACCGGCTGCGGGAGCGGCGGGGGCCGGGGCGCAGGGTGTGGAGCGCGGTGGACGTCCGCACCGGCCGGCCGGTCGTCGTCCACCTGTACCCCGAGCAGCCGGCTCCACAGGAACGCTTCCTGCGGGAGGCGCGGGCGCTGGCCGGGATCGAGGATCCGTGTGTGCTGCGGGTGCGGGATTTCGGGGTGCAGGGCGACGTCCCGTACCTGGTGGCCGACTTCGTGGACGGGGTGACGCTGAGAGAGCTCGTCGAAGGCAGCGGGCCGGGCGTTTCCTTCAACGTCTTCGCACGGTTGGTGTGCGACGGGAGGGCGGGGCTGAGCGCGCTGCACGAGCGAGGGCTGGTGCGCAGTCAGGGCGGCTTCGAGGGTCTGTTGCTGCGTCACGACGGCCGGGTGATGCTCAGTCGGGTGGCGCTGGGCGAGGAGTCCGGTGCGGCACGGGCGGACCGTGACAGCGGCGAGTTCAATCAGCTGCTGCGGCAGCTCGCTCCGCACGTGCCGACTCCCCCGCGCTTCCGCGTGCTGCTCAGCCAGTTCACCGACGGGCGGATCCCGTTCTCCGCACCGGCGCAACTCGCCGAGGCCCGGGACGTGGAACCCCTGCACATCCGGATGCTCGGCCCCCTCCGCCTCGCCCGTGGCACGGAGCCTCTGCGCACCCCCTCCCACGAGGCCCAGGCTTTGCTGTGCGTGCTGGTCCTCCACCGCGGTCGGCGACTGACCTACGACGAACTGGCCGCGAGTGTGTGGGAGGAGCCGCCCGTCGGGCTGGACGCCGCCCGCCGGATCCATGAGTTGGCGCGGGAGGCGAGCCGCCACCTCGGCCCGGGCACGCTGGCCGCCGTGTCCGGCGGGTACGCCATGCACCTGGCCGCCACCCACGTCGACGCCTTCACCTGCGAGAACGTCCTCACCCACCGTCAGCCCGGCCAGACCCCCGACCAGCGCCGCTCCCTGCTCCACGAGACCCTCGCCCTCTTCCGCGGCACCCCCCTCGACGGCGTCCCCGGTCCCGCCGCCGAAGCCGCCCGCGCGCGGTTCCGCTCCCTCCGGCGGGACCTCACCGCCGCACTGGACGAGACCGCGCCCCCGCCCCTGCGCTTCCAGACCGGCACCGACCTCTCCGCCCACCCCGAGAGCCGGATCACGCTGGAGTACGCCGTCCACCAGGTGCTGTCCCGGGGGGCGCTGACGCCGCAGCAGTACACGGTGGACGTCCACCCCGACGGTTACTCCGTCCGGGTGCAGGCCGGCACCGACCTGCTGCCCGTCCTCGTCGCCGCCCTGCGCTGGCTGCCCGACCACTGGGCCACGCTCACCGCACCGCCGCGGCTGAGCGTGGGCTTCGGCGCCCCGGCTCCCGGCGAGGACGGCTCCCCGCTGCTGATCGTCGTCCCGCCCGACCTCTACGGCCGTTTCACCACCAGTTCCGCCGCCTCCGGGCCGTACCGGTTCCGGCCGCTGTACGGGGAGACGGGGCTGCCCCGCGCCTGGTGTCACCCGGGCGGCGGGGAGCGGGAGCTGGTGAAGGGGCCCGCGGTCGTCGGGGATCTCGGGCGGCTGGGGGTTCCCGTGCCGGGGCGCACGGCCGTCGTGCACACCGGCCCCGAGGGGCCGCTCACCCTGCTGAACCCGGCCGACCCGTACGGCGGCGGCCCGCCCCGGCCGACGACGTACTACGAGGTGGACCTCACCCCGCAGCACTCCGTGCACCGGGTCGCCCTGCCCAGCTCGGGCAAGGGCGACTTCACGGCCGCCGTCGAGCTGTCCTGGCGGGTCGCCGATCCGGTGGCCTTCGTCCGGGGGGAGCCCGTCCGGGTGGCGGAGCGGCTGCTGGACCATGTCCGGGAGGCCGCACCCCGTATCACCCGCCACCACTCCGTACGGCGGCCCGCGGGCGCCCAGCGGGCCGTCAACTCCCAGCTGGGGCGGTGGCCCGTGCCGGGACTGGAGGTGACGTGCGCGATCGCCCTCGCGCCCGACTACGCGCCGCCCCCGGAGGTCCCCCGAACCGGCGCCACCGCCCGGTCGCTGTCCGAACTGCTCGCGGACGCCGGGACCGTGCTGTTCGGCTTCGACGGGCCGCTGCTGCGGCTGTTCACGGCGGCCGGCGCGCGTGCGGCGGCCGTGGAGCTGCTGCGGGTGGTGGCGGAGCACCGTGATCCCGAGGACGCCCTCGCGGGCCGCGCGGCGGGGGACGCGGGGGCGGTGCGGGAGCTGTTCGTGCATCCGCTGGACGTCCTGCGGGCCTTCGCGCACGACCGGGTCGGCCCGCTGCTGCGGGACCGGCTGGACGAGCTGGAGCTGGGGGCCGTACCGGACGCGCCGACGACCCATCACTCCCTGGCCCTGGTCCGCGCCCTGCACGGCGCCGGGCGCCGGGTGGGGGTCACCACGGACGTCTGCGAGCAGGCCGTCCGGCGGCATCTGGAGGCGCACCGGCTGCCGCTGCTCGCGGGGGTGCACGGCCGGTCCGAGGACCTCGGCCGGCTGATGCCGCACCCGGACTGTCTGCTGCGCGCCCTGGGCCCGCCGGGCACCCCGGCCGGCACCGGGGTCCTGATCGGCTCGACGCTCGCCGAGCTGACCGCCGCCCAGCAGGTGGGCCTGCGGTTCGTCGGTCTGGCCCGCAATCCCACGATCGAGCAGGGGCTGCGCGAGGCGGGCTGCGCGGTCACCGTGCCCTCGCTGACCGCCGTACTGGAGGCGGCGCGGTCGCTGTAGGACCTACGGGTGTGAGACGTGGGTCACATACGGGGGTGGTCATGTCACACTCCGCGCGGCCGGGTCCCTCTCAGTGTCGAAAGCATCCGCGACGGGAGGCCCACGATGTCCCACCCACCGCACCCGGTGGCACGCACCGCGACCGAGGTGTTCGCCGACCACCGGGAGCTGCTGTTCTCCATCGTCTACAACATGCTCGGCAGCGTCTGCGACACCGAGGACGTGATGCAGGAGACCTGGCTGTCGTGGGCGGCACGGCACGCGGCGGAGGGCGCGGCGCGGATCGGGCATCCGCGCGCCTACCTGGTGCGGATCGCGGTCAACGGGGCGCTCGCGCACCGGGCCACCGTCACCCGCCGCCGGGAGACCTATGTCGGGCCCTGGCTGCCCGAACCGCTGGTCGGGCCCCTCCCGGACGCCGCGGCCCCCGCCGACACCGCGGACGCGGCCGACGTGGCCCTGCGCGCCGAGTCGGTGTCGATGGCGTTGCTGGTGGTCCTGGAGACCCTCACCCCGCTGGAGCGGGGCGTGTTCGTGCTGCACGAGGTGTTCGGCTACCCCCACACCGAGATCGCGGAGATCCTCGGCCGCAGCCCCTCGGCGGTCCGCCAGCTCGCGCACCGCGCCCGGGAGCACGTGCACGCCCGGCGCCCCCGGTACGCGCCCGATCCGCAGGTCCGGCGGCAGGTGACCGAGCGGTTCCTGGACGCCGCCCTCGGCGGTGACCTCGACGCCCTGCTGCGGCTCCTGGCGCCGGACGTGACGCTGTGGGGCGACGGCGGCGGCAAGGCGGCGGGCGGACCCCGGCCGCTGCGGGGCCGGGACAAGGTGGCCCGGCTGCTCGCCTCGGTCGCGCCGCGCTCCGGGCAGGGCCTGCGGATCGCCTACCGCAGCGTCAACGGCGATCCGTCGGCGCTGCTGTTCGCCGGCGACACCCCGTACGCGGTCCTCGTCCTCGACCTCACCCCGGACGGGGACCGGGTGTGCGGGATCTACGCCGTCGCCAACCCCGACAAGCTCGCCCACATCGACACCGCGGCGAGGTCCCTGTGAGGGCGGGCACGCCGGCGTCGCTGCCGGGCGGCCGGGTCGGCAAGTGGGTCGTCCTCGCCCTCTGGGCGGTCCTGCTGGTCCCGGCCCTGATGCTGGCCGGGCGGCTGGGCGAGGTCGAGCAGAACGACAACGCGGCCTGGCTGCCGGGGGACGCGGAGTCGACGCGGGTCGTCGAGCGGGTGGCGCGGTTCCAGCCCGCCGACACCGTGCCCGCGATCGTGGTCTACGACCGGCCGGGTGGCGTCACCGCCGCCGACCTGGCGAAGGCCCGCGCCGACGCCGAGGCCTTCCGGCAGGTCGACGGGGTCGAGGGCGCGCCGCAGGGGCCCGTGCGGTCGGCGGACGGGCGGGCGATCCAGACCGTGGTCCAGGTGCACAAGGACCGGACGGGCTGGGAGGGGATCGGCAAGGTCGTCGACGCGCTGACCGAGGTCGGCGAGACGGACGGGGGCGGCGGTCCCGGGTTCCATGTCACGGGGCCGGCCGGGCAGGCCGCCGACTCCGTCAAGGCCTTCGGCGGCGGGGGCGGGCTCACGGCGATCACCGCGTCCGTGGTGGTCCTGATCCTGCTGCTCACCTACCGCAGCCCGGTCCTCCCCCTGCTGCCGCTGCTGACCGCGGGCGCCGCACTGGTCACCTCCGAGGCGGTGATCTACGTCCTGGCGAGGAACGCCGGACTCACCGTCAACAAGCAGACCGGGTTCATCCTGACCGTGCTGGTGTTCGGCGCCGCCACCGACTACGCCCTCCTGCTCACCTCGCGCTACCGGGAGGAGCTGCGGCGGCACGAGGACCGGCACGACGCGATGGAGCGGGCCCTGCGGCGCTCCGGTCCCGCGATCGTCGCCAGCGCGGCGACCGTCGCGGTCAGCCTGACGCTGCTGACCCTGGCCTCCCTGAACTCCACCCAGGGGCTCGGCCCGGCCTGCGCGGTCGGCGTCCTCGTCGGTCTGCTCGCCATGACCACCCTGATGCCGGCGCTGCTGGTGGTCTGCGGCCGCTGGATCTTCTGGCCGACGACCCCGTCGTACGACGCGACGCCCGCCGGCGCGGGGGCCGGCGGCGTCTGGGCCAGGGTGGGCGCCGCGGTCTCCGGGCGGCCGCGGCTGGTGTGGGCCGGCACCGCGCTGGTCCTGGCCGCGATGACGCTCGGCATGTTCGCGCTGCGGGCCGACGGGCTGGCCGGGAAGGACCAGTTCACCGGCCGCCCGCAGTCGGCCGCGGGCGAGGAGATCCGCGCCCGGCACTTCCCGGCCGGCTCGGGGGACCCCGTCCTGGTCGTGGCGAGGGCGGACGCGGCGCAGGGGGTGCGGAGCGCGCTGTCCGGTGTCCCGGGGGTGGCCCGCGTCGCCGCGCCGGTGGTCAGGGGAGGTGAGGCACTGGTGGCCGGGGAGCTGCGGGACGATCCCAGCAGTACGGCCGCGATGCGGGCGGTCGAGCGGGCCAGGGCCGCCGTCCACGAGGTCGAGGGCGCGCGGGCGCAGGTCGGCGGGACCACGGCGGTGCTGCTCGACACACGGGAGGCGGCCGACCGCGACTCGGTGGTGATCATCCCCATCGTGCTGGTGGCGGTGTTCCTCGTGCTCGCGCTGCTGCTGCGGGCGGTCGTCGCGCCGCTGCTGCTGATGGCGACGGTGGTGCTGTCGTTCGGGGCGGCGATGGGGGTGAGCGCGCTGGTGTTCGCGCACGTCTTCCACTTCGCCGGGGAGGAGGCCTCCTTCCCGCTGCTGGCGTTCGTGTTCCTGGTCGCCCTGGGCATCGACTACAACATCTTCCTCGTCACCCGGGTGCGCGAGGAGGCCGTCCGGCACGGCACCCGGCGCGGGGCGCTGACGGGGCTGTCGGCGACCGGCGGTGTGATCACCTCGGCGGGGGTGGTGCTGGCGGGCACCTTCGCGGCGATGGCCTCGCTGCCGCTGGTGTTCGCGGCCGAGCTGGGGTTCGCGGTGGCGTTCGGGGTGCTGCTGGACACCCTGGTCGTCCGCTCGGTCCTGGTCACCGCGCTGACCCTGGACGTCGGCCGTCGGATGTGGTGGCCGAGCGCCCTGTCCCGCCGGACGGCCGGACGGCTCGCAGACCCGCCCGCACCCACCGCTCCGGAACCGGCGCTGAAGGGCGGGCGAAGGCCGGGAAGGGGGTGAGGACCAGGGTTCGAGGTCGCCGTCGGAGACGGCAGCACACGGTCGCAGGAGGGCTTCTGCTCCGGTCCGGACCTTCCTGATGAGCGAGACGCACCTCTTGCGCTGGAGGACGCTGTTCGAGGAGCCCGACGCCGGACAGGCCCTAGGTGTATTGACCCGCAGCGTTGTTCACACGGCTGATCGGTGGCTGGCCGCCGAGTGCGGTGTGGCAGCGGTGGTGGTTGTAGGTGTGCAGGAAGTCTGCCAGGGCCGCGGTGCGCTCGTCGTTGCTCGTGTAGGGCTTGAGGTAGGCCCATTCTTCGAGCAGGGTGCGGTTGAAGCGTTCGACCTTGCCGTTGGTCTGCGGCCGGTAGGCCCGGGTGAGCTTGCCGGTCGCGCCGAGGTCGGCGAGCGCCTGCTGCCAGGCGAAGCTCTTGCGGTAGGGCCAGGCGTTGTCGGTCAGGACCCGTTCGATGCGGTCGATGCCCGTGGTCTGGAAGAAGGCCGCGGCCCGGCGGAGGAAGTCTGCGCAGGTGGCGGCTTTCTCGTCGGCGTGGATCTCGCTGTAGGCGAGGCGGCTGTGGTCGTCGACGGCGGAGTGGATGTAGTCGAAGCCCATCGCGCTGCGGGTGGCCCGGCCCGCTTGTCGGCCCAGGACCTTGTGGCCGCCGCCGTCGGGGATGCGGCCGAGTTTCTTGACGTCGACGTGGATGAGTTCGCCGGGCCGGTCGCGTTCGTAGCGGCGGATGAGCTGTCCGGTGGGCCGGTCCATGTGCGCGAGCCGGTTCAGGCCGTGGCGGGTGAGGATGCGGTGCACGGTCGAGGCGGGCAGGCCCAGGACCGGGCCGAGGCGGGCGGGGCCGAGTTTGCGGTCCTGGCGCAGCCGGCACACGCGGACCTCCACCGCTGCCGCCGTGCGGTGGGGTGTCGTGCGGGGACGGCTGGAGCGGTCGTGCAGCCCCGGCTCGCCCTCCGCCCGCCAGCGGCGGATCCACTTGTGGGCCGTGGCGCGCGAGATGCCCATTTCCGCCGCGACATGCGCGACCGGGCGGCCACCGCAGACACGTTCGACGAGCAGCCGCCTGCCATGAACGGTCAGCCGGGCATTACGGTGGGACACGAAGACCTCCGTGCGGTGCAGTCCTAGACAGCTCCACCACACCGGAGGTCTTCGCCATGATCAAGCACCGGACGAGTGTCAACAACGCTCGTGATCAATACACCTAGGGGGTGTTGCGAAAGTCCTGTGCGGTGCCCGCGGTGTCCGGTGCGTGCTCTGGGGGTCCCCCCGGCCGAAGGCTGGGGGAGTGCCGGACGAAAGCCCTCGTACTGGACGTACTTGGGGTTTCGGCCGGTGCGGCGAGTGGGGGTGCCCCCTCCGGGGGAGCGTGCCGGGCGCCGTGGGTGCTGTGCGGGACTTTCGCAACACCCCCTAACGCAACGGTGTCGACGGCTCGGCCTGCGCGCGCCGGAGTCCGAGCTGCGCACAGGCCAGCAGGGCCACCTCGATGTCCAGGCGGTTCTCGGTGAGCGGGTGGCCGAGTAGCTCCTCGGCCTTGCGCACGCGGTAGTGGACGGTGTTCTTGTGGACGTGCAGGCGTGCGGCGGCGTCGGTGAAGCTGCCTCCTGCGTTGAGGAAGACCTGCACGGTTTCGCGCAGACGGACTGCGGCCTCGTCGTCGTGCATCAGGCCGCCGAGGACGCGTTCGGCCCATGCCCGGACGTCGGTGAGGTGGTCGACGAGCAGGCCGGCCAGTGCGACCTGGGAGTGGAGGACGAGCGCGCGGTCGGGACCGGATCCGGTGGCGGCGACGTCGCGGGCACGCTGGGCGTCCCGGAACGTCTGCCGGAAACCGTCGAGTCCGGGCGATGGTTCACCGACGGCGACGCGGAGCGCGGGGTGCTCGCGGAGCCCGGCTTCGAGACGGTCGACGGCGAGGTCGGGCTTGCCTGTGGAGGAGATCCACGCCCAGCAGGTCTGCTCGTCGGCGGAGATCGTCAGCGGCGCCTTTCCGGTGGCTGCCGCGAGCAAAGCCACGCCTGTGCGGAGCCGGGCCAGGACGAGGTCGGCCGGCCCGGGCCCGGTCCAGATGATGGCGGCGAGGTGCCAGCCGCGCAGGGACGTCGACAGCATCTTCTCGGCCGAGGCGAGGTCGAGCCCCTCGGTGTCGAGCACGGCGCGGACCTGGGCGGCGCGGGTCGCGTCGGAGCGGGCGTCCCACCGGCTGCGTTCACTCTCGTAGATGTCGATGATGCGCTCGATGACCTGGTCGATGTAGCTGTTCGTCAGCAGCGCGATGCGGCTCGTGGCCGCCAGCGCCGCGTCCGTGGGAAGGTCGAAACGCCCGAGCGTGGTCATGGCGCACTGCACAAACATGTGCTCGCCGAGCCGGTAGGCCCGCAGCAGCGCCTCCAGGGACAGACCGTGCTGGGCGAACCGGCGGGCGTACTCCGCGGCGGCCGGCGGCACGGTGATGTCGCCGAGGGAGATGTTCAGCGCCAGCATGTCGACGATGGCCGCGAGGTTGGAGGAGGTGCTGGCGACCATCAGCTGCTGTACGGCGTCATCGTGACGGAACTCGGGGATGATGTCGACGAACATCGAGGTCATCCCCGCGGTCAGCTGTTCCAGCTCCGCCTGGACGGCCTTGGCGGCATCCCGCACGACCTCGTCGACATGGGTGCTCATACCGCGACGTTACCCAACAACTCCGCGTCGGCAAGCTTTGTGACGGCGGCACAAAGCTCGGACCGCGCGCTGGGACGCAAGCCCATGGCCGCCCGGGTGTGCCCTCCCTACCTTTTCCTCATTACGTCTGCCACGGTGCGACTCAATGGTGAGGAAACGTGCACATCTCCGAATTGCCGGATGTCCGGTCGGCCCGGAATCCCGTTGGCCCGTGCATCGAGGACGATCACGAGCAGCTGGACAACCAGGAATTCCTGGCTCGTGTCAGGAATGCTGCGGCTGTGCTGCGCGCTCATGGCATAGGCGCCGGGGACGTGGTCGCGATCGTTCTCCCGAATCGCCTCGAATTCGTCGTCATCATGTTCGCGGCATGGCGGCTGGGCGCCGCGGTCACACCGGTGAACCCCGGGCTGACCGACGCGGAGGCGCGTCATCAGATCGAGGATTCCGCGGCGAAGGCGGTGATCACCGACGACCGTGCCCGTGGCGTGGGGACGCTCGACGTGACCACCGTGACGGCCGCTCGGCCCGCGGCCGGGGGTTCGGCCCCTGACGCGGTCGCCACGGCGCCGGACGCCCTCGCTCTCGTCATCTACACGAGCGGCACCACGGGACGCCCGAAGGGCGTGATGCTCGACCACGTCAATGTCGCCGCGATGTGCAGGATGATCATCGATGGCATCGGGCTGGACGAGACCGATCACAGCCTGCTGATCCTGCCGCTGTTCCACGTCAACGGGATCGTGGTGAGCGTGCTCTCACCGCTGCTCGCGGGAGGACGGGCCACGGTCTCGGGCCGGTTCCGCGCGTCGACGTTCTTCACCGTGGTGGAACGGGCCCGGCCAACCTACTTCTCGGCGGTACCGGCGATCTACGCCCTGTTGGTGGCGCTGCCCGACGAGGTGCGGCCGGACACCTCCTCCCTGCGCCGGGTGATCTGCGGCGCCGCGCCGATGCCGGCCGAGCTCATCGCCCGGTTCGAGAAGCGGTTCGGCGTGCCGGTCGTGGAGGGCTACGGCCTGTCCGAGGGCACCTGCGCCTCGACGCTGAACCCTCCGGGCGGCCGGCGCAAGCCCGGCACGGTCGGGCTCGCGCTGCCCGGCCAGACCGTCGCCGTGATGGACGGCGAGGGCAACCTGCTCGACGACGGCGCGGTCGGCGAAGTGGTGGTCCGCGGCCCGAACGTCATGCGCGGCTACCTCGGACTGCCGGACGAGACAGCCAGGACCGTCGTCGACGGCTGGCTGCACACCGGCGACGTCGGCCGCTTCGACGCCGACGGCTACCTCGTCCTGGTCGACCGGATCAAGGACATGATCATCCGGGGCGGGGAGAACATCTACCCCAAGGAGATCGAGAACGTCCTGCACACCCACCCGGCGGTACTGGAGGCCGCGGTGGTAGGCGCCCCCGATCCGGTCCTCGGCGAGGTCCCGGTCGCGCACGTCGTACCGCTGCCGGGCAGGGAGATCACCGCCGACGAACTCGTCGAGCACTGCCGCGGCTCGCTGGCTCGGATCAAGGTGCCGGTCGCGGTGTCCGTCACCGATTCCCTGCCGAGAAACCCGGTGGGGAAGATCGACAAAAGACGGCTGCGCTCGTAAAAGTCCACCCGAATCAATTACGGGTGCGGTTCTGCGCGCTCGAAAACCGTCGTGGAGAAAGGCCGGAACAATGGGATTCAAGACAGGTGACTTTCCGCCCGTGGACCAGCAGGCGTTCCTGGAGCAGCCGCTTCAGGAACGCCTGAGAACACTGGCCCTGCACTGGGTGGAATACGGCTTCGGCTCGCCGAAGATGATTCCGGCGACGTACGTGGTCAAGGTCGCCTTCCTCTACGTCGTCGCAGGGACCGCCCTGGCGACCTGGACCTCGGACGCCGGCCCGTTCTGGGACGTCACGCACTGGTGGAACCAGCCGGTCGTCTACCAGAAGCTGGTGTTGTGGACGGTGCTCCTCGAAACGCTCGGCGTGGCCGGTTCGTGGGGCCCGATCGCGGGCAAGTTCAAGCCGATGACCGGCGGGATCCTGTTCTGGGCGCGGCCGGGCACCATCCGGTTGCGGCCGTGGAAGCGGGTGCCGTTCACGTCCGGGGACCGCCGCACGGTGAGTGACGTCCTGCTCTACCTGGCCTTTGTGCTGTCCCTGCTGCTGGCCGTCGTACTGCCGGGCGTGCCGACCGCGTCGCTCACCGAGGCGTTGCCGGACAACACCTCCGGGCTGGTCCGCCCGGCACTGCTCATCGCGCCGATCGTCCTGTACGTGCTGGTCGGGCTGCGGGACAAGACGGTCTTCCTGGCCGCCCGCGGTGAGCAGTATCTGCCCGCGCTGTCGTTCTTCGCCGTCCTGCCCTTCACCGACATGATCGTCGCGGCGAAGCTGCTGATCTGCGTGGTGTGGATCGGAGCCGGAGTGTCGAAGTTCGGCCTGCACTTCACCCATGTCGTCGCACCGATGGTCTCCAACAGCCCCTGCGTTCCGTCGAAGCGGATCAAACGGCTGCACTACCGGGACTTCCCGCACGACATCCGCCCGTCGAAGATCGCGACCTTCATGGCGCACGTCGGTGGCTCGACCGTCGAGATCGCCACCCCGCTGGTGCTGCTGTTCTCCACGAACCGCTGGCTCACGCTCGCCGGCGTGGCGCTGATGGTCGTCTTCCACCTCTTCATCACCTCGACGTTCCCGCTGGCGGTGCCGCTGGAGTGGAACCTGCTGTTCGCCTACCTCTCGATCTTCCTGTTTGCCGGCTTCCCCGCCTGGAACGGCTATGGGGTCGGCGACATGTCCTCGCCGTGGCTGGCCGCCGGGATCGCGGCCGGGCTGGGCTTCTTCCCCGTCCTCGGCAACCTGCGCCCGGACCTGGTGTCGTTCCTGCCCTCGATGCGGCAGTACGCGGGCAACTGGGCCTCCGCGCTGTGGGCCTTCGCACCGGGCGCGGAGGAGAAGCTGAACTCGCTGCCGCACCGACCGACGACGAATCAGGTCGACCAGCTCCAGGCGATGGGTTACCCGCGGGCGGTCGCGGAGATCACCATGCAGCAGACGATCGCCTGGCGGTCGATGCACAGCCAGGGCCGCGGCCTGTTCTCGGTCTTGCTGAGGAATCTCCCGGATCTCGAGGAACGCACCGTGCGGGAGGCGGAGTTCGGCTGCAACTCGCTGATCGGGTTCAACTTCGGCGACGGCCACCTGCACCACATCGATCTGATCAACGCCGTGCAGGCACGGGTCGGGTTCGCCCCCGGGGAGTGGATCGTCGTATGGGTGGAGTCGCAGCCCATCCACCGGGGGATCCAGCGCTACCAAGTGATCGACGCCGCGCTCGGGGTGATCGAGCGGGGCACGTGGAAGGTCGCTGACGCGGTCAGGGAGCAGCCGTGGCTGCCGAACGGTCCGATCCCGATCGATGTCACCTGGACCCTCGAACACGCGGCACGCAAGACGGTGGAGAGCGGGACGCCATGAGCACGGCGGTCGTGGTCGGCGCGGGACCCAATGGCCTGGCCGCCGCCGTTGCCCTCGCCCGGGCGGGCGTAGAGGTCACCGTCCTTGAGGCGGCCGCGGAGATCGGCGGCGGCACGCGCTCCGGTGAGGCGATCCTTCCCGGGCTGCTGCACGACCACTGCTCCGCCGTCCATCCGATGGCGGTGGGCTCGCCGTTCCTGCGCGAACTCGGCCTGGAGCGGTACGGGCTGAAGTGGGCGCTGCCGGAGATCGACTGCGTCCACCCGCTCGACGCCGGCACAGCCGGGGTGCTGCACCGCTCGGTCACCGAGACGGCCACAGGTCTCGGCGCCGACGGCCGGCGCTGGCAGCGGCTGTTCGCGGGCCCGTCATCGTCGTACGACACCCTGAGCAACGACATCCTCGGCCCGCTGCTGCGCATCCCTCGCCACCCCGTACGGCTCGCCCGCTTCGGCATCCCCGCCCTGGCCCCGGCGTCGCTGCTGGCGACGGCCTTCGAGACCGAGGAGGCCCGGGCCCTGTGGGGCGGCGTCGCCGCGCACGCCTTCCGCCCCCTCGACCGTCCGCTCAGCGCGAGCATCGGGCTCGGCATCCTCACCGCCGGGCACCGGCACGGCTGGGCGGTCGCGGAAGGAGGATCCCGCCGCATCACCGACGCGATGGCGGCACTGCTGCTCGACGTCGGCGGAAAGATCGAAACCGATGTCCGGGTACGGTCCGTCTCGGACCTGCCGCCCACGGACGTGACCGTCTGGGACGTGACGCCCACGACCCTGGTGGACGTCCTGGGCGACCTGCTCCCCTCGCGGGTCGCCCGCGCCTACCGCCGGTTCCGTCACGGCCCAGGGGCGTTCAAGGTCGATTTCGCGGTCGAGGGCGGGGTCCCCTGGACCGCCGAAGCCGCGCGGCGGGCCGGCACCGTCCACGTCGGCGGCACGTTCGCCGAGATCGCTGCCACCGAACGGGAGATCCACGCCGGACGGATGCCCGAGCGGCCCTTCGTGCTGGTCGGGCAGCAGTACCTGGCCGACCCGTCGCGCTCGGTCGGAGACACGCACCCGGTGTGGACGTACGCTCACGTCCCGAACGGCTACCCCGGCGACGCCACCGAGGCGATCATCGCCCAGATCGAGCGGTTCGCCCCCGGCTTCCGGGATCGGATCATCGGCACCAGCGTCCGCACGACACCCGGATTCACCGCGTACAACCCGAACTACGTCGGCGGCGACATCATGACCGGCGCCAAGGACGTCCTCCAGCTGATCGCCGGACCACGTCTCACCCTCCAGCCCTACGACACCGGCCTGCCCGGCCACTACCTGTGCTCCGCGGCCACCCCGCCCGGACCCGGCGCCCACGGCATGTGCGGGGCCCACGCCGCCGACCGGGCCCTGCGCCACCTGCGGAGCCGGCCCTCAAGTGACCGACGTCGCGCACCCGGATGATCACGTCGTCGTGGAGGCACAGGCGCGTGACTGCGGGGCTTCGCCACCCCACCGAGAACGTGATCGCCGACGCCTGCCACCAGGGGCGAGGCCCGCGACCGGCGAAAGCCGACGAAGGACCGGCGAGATCCGGGGAAGAGTCAGGAAGGGTCGGCGAGAACCCGGCGAGGGCCGGGAAGAACCCGGCCAAGGGCCGGTGCGGGTTTGCAGGGCCGCTCACCGGCGACTCGCGGGGGCGGGTCGGGCCGCTGCCGCGCCCGTGTCCGGGGGGTGTGGGGGCGCCCCGCGGGGACAACCCCCCATTCGGTCGCGCCCCGCCCGGCCCCCTTGAAGAGGCGTCCCCCCGCACGGCCCGCGCAGGATGCGAGGGAGGCCGGCCGCCCGGCGGCCCACCCGCAGGAGGCCCGCCGGCCAGGCGGCCCCATGGTCTGCGCTCTCGGGAGGACTTGCCATGACCGCCAGTCTGGAGCAGTTGCGCCGCTGCCACTTCGCCGTAGACCTCGGGGCGGCACGGACCCGGGTGTACGTGCGGGGGGCCGGGCTGGTCGTCGACCAGCCGTCCGTCGCCGCCGTGAACACCCGTACCGGCGCGCTGATCGCGGTGGGCGAGTTCGCCGAGCGGATGACGGGCCGCACCCCGGACTACATCCGGGTGATGCGGCCGGTGTCCGGCGGCACGGTCGTCGACATCGAGATGGCGCAGCGCATGCTGCGGCACCTGCTCGGCGACAAGGTGCGCCGGCAGTTGCGCCGCAAGCCGTTCCTGCGGGCCGCCGCCTGCACCCCGCACGACGCCGACCCGCTGGCCCGCCGCGCCACGATCGAGACGCTCGTCGGGCTGGGCTCGCGCCGGGTGGAGCTGGTGGACACCCTGATCGCCGCCGCCGTCGGCTGCGGGCTGCCGGTCGAGCACCCCGAGGCCACGATGATCATGGTGTGCGGGGCGGCCGCCACCCAGATCGCGGTGCTCTCGCTCGGCTCGATCGTGACCGCCGAGCGGATTCCGGTGGGCGGCGAGGCCGTGGATCACGCGATCGTGCAACACCTGCGACTGGAACACGAGTTGATGCTGCCGAGCCAGTCCGTACGGCCCCTGCAGCTGGCCCTGTCCGGCAACGGTCTCACCCCGAACGGGCCGACCTCCACGGAGATCCACGGGCGGGACGTGGCGACGGGCCTGGCCCGTTCCGTCCTCGTCGACACCGCCGCCGTGCGGGACGCGATCGAGACCCCGCTGACGGCCGTGCTCGACGGCATCGGCAGGGTGCTGCGGGAGTGCCCGCCGGACCTGGTCGCCGACCTGGCGGACCGGGGGATCATGATGGTCGGCGGCTCCGCCCTGCTGCCCGGCTTCGACCACATGCTGCGGCAGGCCACCGGGATGCCGGTCCACATCGCGGAGCGGCCCGACATCTGCGCCGCGCAGGGCCTCGGCGCCATGCTGGAGGGCAAGATCGCGCCGCTGACCCTCAGTCCGCTGGCCACGTCCTGACGGGCCCCGCGGGGCCCCTCGCCCGCAAACGTTACGCGCGCGAAACCTTGACGATCACCGGGCGCAGTGCCAAGCTTCCGGCGCCGCCATGTTTACGTAAACATCACCCCTGCGCAGAGTGCGATGTTTGCGTAAACATCGTCGTTCGGAAAGGGCAAGTCGATGCGCAAGACCCCCGTCAGAGCCTCCTCCCGCTCCTCCCGTACCTCCCGCTCGCCCCGGCTGCGGGCCGCCCTCGCCGCCGTCGCGGTGGCCGCCGTCGCCGGCAGCACCCTCGCCGCCGCGCCCGCCTCCGCCGCCCCCGCCCACTCCGGCCTCGCCGCCGACACGACCCAGTTCAAGGGCGTGAACTGGGCCGACCCGCGGGACAACTTCGCCGACGACTACCTCCAGCTGTCCGGTCTGTCGACCTCGGACACCTACCGGCAGACGTACACCAAGGCGAGCCGGATCATCGCGGCCTTCCGCGCCAACCTCGGCGCCAACACGGTCCGGCTGCCGATCAACCCGTACACGGTCAACGGCGCGTACTGGAAGTCGTACCGCGCGGTCATCGACGCGGCCTCCGACCGGGGCTTCAAGGTGATCGTGTCCTACTGGGAGGGCACCGGCACCCGCAAGGACGGCTACATCGACGACGAGGCCACCTACTGGCCGATGTGGAACACCGTCGTCAAGGCCTACAAGAACGACAGGCGCGTCTACTTCGAGCCGATGAACGAGCCGCACGGCTACACCGACACCGAGTGGGCCGACATCGCCGCGAAGTGGCTCGACACCTACCGGTCCGTGCCGCGCAACCGGGTCTTCGTCAGCGGCGCCGGCTACAACGACCACGTCACCTCGGTCTGCGCCGACCCGCGCCTGAAGGGCACCTACCTCTCCCTGCACCACTACGGCTTCTGGAAGTCGTACGCCACCTACGACCAGTGGGTCGCCGACCTGAAGGTGCGCATCGGGGACTGCGCCAACCGGACCGTGGCGGACGAGTTCGGCGCCCCCATGACCGACGGCCTGAACTACGACGTGAAGACGCCGGACAACAACTACATCAACTTCATCCAGGCCGTCACCGACACCTTCCGCGAGCTGAAGATGGGCTCGGTGTACTGGCCGGGGCTGCGCACCGACGACATCTACTCCGTGCAGAAGCTCGTCGGCCCGGTCAGCCGTCCGTGGCTGGAGACCACCAACCAGTCCGGCGCCGACCGTCTCGCCTGGGCCTGGGGCCGCGGCAGGCCCGTCCAGGGCTGACATGGACAGACCGGCCCGCCGTCCCTGACACCGGCGGGCCGGTCGCCGCCTTCCGTCGATCCCCCCGTCACCTACGCAAAGGTCCGGAGCATGACGAACGTACGCATCGGTGTGATGTACGACCGCGACTGGGCGCCGGAGGGGCTGCCCGCGTTCGCTCGGCGGGCCGAGGCGCTCGGAGCGGACGACCTCTGGGTCGTGGAGGACCTCGACTGGAACGGCGGGGTGTCGGCGGCCGCCGTGGCCCTCGGGGCGACCGAACGCCTCCGCGTGGGCATCGGCATCGCCCCCGCCCCGCTGCGCAGCCCCGCGCTGCTGGCGATGGAACTGGCCACGCTGGCCCGGGTGTTCCCCGGCCGGCTGGTGGCCGGGATCGGGCACGGGGTGCCGGAGTGGATGGCCCGGGCCGGGGTCGCGCCCCGCTCCCCGCTGGCGCTGCTGGAGGAGACGATCACCTCGGTGCGGGCGCTGCTGCGCGGCGCGCGGGTGGATCTCGACGGGCGTGAAGTCCGGCTGGAGGGCATCAAGTTGGTGCATCCGCCGACCGAGGTGCCGCCCGTCGTCGCGGGGGTCGTACGGCCCCGCTCGCTGGAGCTGTCCGGACGGGTCGCGGACGGCACGCTGATCGCCGAGGGCCACGGCCCGGACGACCTGGCCCGGGTCCGCACCCTGACCGAGCGGGGCGGCGCCGGTCCCGAGCACACTCTCACCGTCTTCTCCTTCACCTGCGTCGGTGACGACCCCGACGAGGTGTCCCGCACCCTCCACCCGCACACCGAGGGCCACGGCGCCTGGCTCGGCCGCCCGCAGGAGGAGGTCTTCGCCGTCTCCGGCACCGCCCGCGAGGCCGCCGCCGCCATCGACGACCTGGCGAAGGCCGGCGCCGCCACGGTGGTGCTCCGCGTGGTCGGCCCGGAACCGCTGGACCAACTGGCGGCAGCACTGAAGGCTTCGGGCCGACCGACCCCCGCCCTCTAGTGCCGTGACCGGAAAGGTTCACCGGCTCGCGGGGGTGTTTCGAAAGTCCCGCACAGCACCCACGGCGCCCGGCACGCCCTCTCGCCGCACCGGCCGAAACCCCAAGTACGTCCAGTACGAGGGCTTTCGTCCGGCACTCCCCCAGCCTTCGGCCGGGGGGACCCCCAGAGCACGCACCGGACACCGCGGGCACCGCACGGGCTTTCGAAACACCCCCTAGACGCTGCCCCTGTTCGCCGGGGAGCGGGCGGCGCGGCGTCGCGGGCGACCTCCCGAGGGAGCGAAGCGTGCGGCACGGGCCGGGTGTGCCGGACGCCGCGGGCCAGGCGGACCTGCGCGGGCACGGCCCGGGGCGCACTCCGGGCGCCCCGGGGCAGGCAGGCCCGCATGGACCCGACTCAGGGCCCGCGCACGGGGCACCCCGGGGCAAACAGGCGTGCGCGACCCCGTCCCAGGGCCCGCGTGCTCCGGCAGCCGGGCGTCACGAGGCAGGCGGGCCCTCGTGGACCGGCCCAAGGCCCCGCGCTCCAAGCATCCCGGCGTGATGACGCAGGCGGGCCTTCGCGGACCCCGCCCAAGGCGCCCTGCGAGCACGCCGGCCGTCGCAAGGCCGACCGAACCGGCCGGACCCGCCCAAGGCCCCCGCGCTCCGGACACGCCGGCCTGACGGGGCAGGGAGACCTGGGCGGACCCGGCCCAGCGCGTGCTCCGGGCAAGCCGGGCGACGCAGGGCAGGCAGGCCTTCAAGGACCCCGCGCCGCGGCCGGGGGTCGTAGGTCGGGTCCGGCGCTTGCGGGACTGCAAACCCGTCCGGGACCGAGAGAGGTTGTAGGTGGTCGGCGGCCCGGTCTCCCCGCCGGCCGATGAATCCGGCGTCGCCACCGCGCAAGCCGGGCCGGAGCCGGCTGCCGCTTCGACGCGGAGTCGCGTGCCGCTGCGACTCGGAGTGGCCCCCCGGTGGACCGGGCCGTCTGCCGCCTCGTCCACCGGAAGCGGATCGGAAGCGGATCGGCAGGTGGAAAGGGTGGTCCGGGAAGCGGGGCTTCTGGTCACATCTCGTCAGCGCGAAAGCGGATCGCGTCCCACGGATGTCGGGCAGAGTGACTCTGGTCGTGCCGCGAGAACAGTGAAAACCCGGCAGCCCGCCGGGAGTTGCGAGGGGCCCATGAGTCAGCCGATCCATCCCGACGCCCGCACCAGACCGGGCGGCACCTACGAGACGCCGACCCTCTTACCCGCCGCCGGCCAGGAACGGACGTACGCCCTGATCGTCGCCGGGATCCCGCTGCTGCTGATCCTGCTGATCACCGTCCTGCCCTCGCTGGCGTCCGCGGACACGGGTTCGTCCGGGTCCTCCGGGTCGTCCGGGGTGTCCGGCGGGGCGGGGGGTGGCTGGTACGCGCCTCCCAGCGAGGAGGAGTACTCCACCGAGCCGTATCCGAGCGACCCGTACCCGACCGAGCCGTACCCCAGCGAGGAGTACACCGGCACCGACGACGACTCGGGGCAGGGAGTGCCCTCCCCCAGCCCCTCCGAGACCGTCACCCCCACCGGCGGGCCCGACGCGACCGTCCTCGCCTACTACGACGCCATCAACGCGCAGGACTACGAGACCGCCTGGGAACTCGGCGGCAAGAACCTCGGGGACGGCGGCTACCAGGCCTTCGTGCTGGGCTACCAGGACACCGCGCGGGCCGAGCCCACCGTCGAGTCCGTCGACGGCGACACGGTCACCGTCGGCCTCGTCGCCGAAGGCACCGACGGCACACGGACGACGTACCGCGGTACCTACACCGTGGAGGACGGCGTCATCACGAGCGGCTCGATGGAACCGACCGGCCAGAGCGGAGCAGCGACGCCATGACCAGTGACACCACCCTCTCCGTCGCCGGGCCCGCCCCGGGCCGCGCGCCGGACGACGCCACGAGCAACGCGACCCGGCTGCTGTGCGCGGGCACCTATCTCGACCCGCTCTACCGGGCCTCCGTCATCCGGGAGTTACTGACGCACCGGTTCCGGGTGGTGGCACCGTCGTACGGCTACGACGCGGTGCCCGTGCTCGCGCACGCCCTGGCCGCGCGGCGGTTGCAGCGGATCCGGCTGGCCGTCCTGGGCGCAGGTCTCGTCGGCACCCTCGTCCTGACCGGGGCCGGCGTCCTGGGCGGGTTCACCGGGTTCCTGACCGCGCTGTGGCTGTGCTGGGTCACCGCCTACCTGCGGCGGGTCGTCACCCTCCAGGCCCTTGTGGGCCGGCTCGGACGGGGCGGTGACGGATTCACCGGCGCGTACCCGCGGCACCCCCGGCTGACCCCCGACCTGGTGTCCAAGATCGACCGGGAGCAGGCCTCGGACGGCACCCTGGTCCGCTACGGCGGATACAAGCCGTTCGTCGGCGCGGGCGAGCCGGTACGGCGGTGGTCGACCGCCGAACTGCTGACCGGCGCACCGCTTCCGGTGGTGGAGCACGGTCACCGGCCGCCGGGCGCCCCGCCGGCCCCGGGGACACCGGGCGTCCAGGAACCGCAGCGCAAGGAGGTGGTCCCCTTCACCGTCGAGGAGATCACCGCCTACGTCGCCGACCGGATGAGCGCCGAACTGCGCGACCGGGCCCGCGAGTCGGAGCGGATCGAGGGTCTCGCCGTCGAGCGGTCCACGTTCACCACGGCCGTCACGACCCGGCGCGGCCCGGCCGGGCCCTCCCCGGCGGACGGCGAGGGGCGCTGGGACGAGGTCTACGACTCCGCACGCGCCTATCTGTGCGTGCGGGTGGGCTCCTGGCAGCAGGAGCTGGTCACCACGGCGTTCGTGGGCTTCGACCTCAAGGGCAACACCCTGCACACCGAGTTCTACTCGTACGTGCTGGCCCCGATCAAGGCGGACTTCCACCTGGTGGACCGGCTGCCCGCCGCCCTGGACGCCCGGCTGCTGGCCCGCGTCGGCTGGGACACCCTGCTCGGCGCGCCCGAGGCCCTGGTGCGGCCCGTCGTCACCCGGCTGGGTTCCTTGCTGCCCGGCCGGCTGTCCTGGCGCCGCGGGAACCGGATCCGGGTGCCGCTGCCCCTGGACACCAGCGAGTTCCGCCTCGGCCGCTACGCGGACACCGTGCTCGACCTCGGGGCGCTCACCAGCATCCGGGAGATGGCCACCAGCGAGGACTTCCTGCACTTCTTCCAGGAGACGGACACGATCAAGTACACGCAGATCGTGGAGCGCCAGCTCCTGCACGTGGTCCGTGACTTCCTGCACGAGCACAACATCGACCTGGCCGAGCACGAGGCACGCCAGACGAACATCCTCAACGACTACGGGAGCAACAACAACTTCATGACCGGCGACAACAACACGGCCAACTCCGGGACCCAGAACTTCCACCGCGCCCCCGCCGCGGCACAGGGGGGCGGCACCGCATGAGCGACACCTCGACGGGCGGCGGCGGTCACCGCAGCGACTACGGGCACGGCAATGACTTCGGGCACGGCAACAACTTCGTGACCGGGAACAACAACACCACCAACTCCGGGACGCAGAACTTCTACGACGCCCCGCAGGCCCCCGCGGACCCCGCACCCGCGCGGGTGCGGCCGGGGACGGAGGCGGGGACGGGGACGGGGGCGGGCGACGGCGGTCCCGCCTCGGACATCAGCCGCAACGTCTTCGTCGTGCACGGGCGGGACGAGGAGGTGCGGATGAAGATGTTCGATCTGCTGCGCCTGCTCGACCTGCGTCCGCTGGAGTGGGAGGACCTGGTCCGGGCCACCGGGCAGACGGCGCCGTTCCTCGGCGAGGTCGTCGCCGGTGCCCCCGCGCGGGCGCAGGCCGCGCTGGTGCTGCTCACCCCGGACGACGTGGTCCAGCTGCACCCGGCGCTGCGGGGCGCGGTCGAGCCGCCGTACGAGACGGAGCCGACCGGCCAGCCCCGGCCGAACGTGCTGATCGAACTGGGCATGGTGCTGATGGCCTACCCGGAGCGGACGCTGATCGTGGAGATCGGCGAGCTGCGCCCGGTCTCCGACATCGGGGGCCGTAACGTCATCCGCTTCGACGGCTCGGCGGCCGCCCTGGGCAAGATCGTGGAGCGGCTGAAGGGTGCCGGCTGCCGGGTCAACGACACCGGCTCCGACTGGCGTCAGACCTGGCCGTACAGCCGTCTGGCGGCGTACGGCCGCACCGGGCGGGGAGTACCGCCCACCCCGTGAACCGCGGTACGGGCCCGGTGGTCGTCCACGGCCGGGGGAGGGGCCCGTACCGCCGCCCGGCGTCAGACATGGCGCCGGGCGCTCGCCGCCAGGCCCGCCAGGAACGCCGCGGTCTCCGGCAGGTCGATCCGCCCCAGCTCACCGGGGCGGACGACCACGTGCAGCTCCCGGCTGAGCGGCCGCTCCCAGGCGTGGACGACGAACGACAGCAGGATCAGCCGCAGCAGGCTGTCCTCGTCGAGGTCGTGCAGCCGGGCGAGGCCCGCCCCGGTCAGCGGCATGGTGACGCGTTCGAGCTGGCCGTGGCGGCGGACGGCGTCCCAGAGCCGGTCCAGGCCGAGCCACAGGTCCTGGACGCTGGAGGAGGCGACGCAGTCGGTGCCCATCCTGCTGTAAGCGACCGCGAAGACCAGGCGCGGCCGGGCGCCGAGGACGGCGACGGTGCCGATCGGGTACCGGTCGCGCTTGCCCCGCGGCTTGTCCCGGGCCCGTTCCCGCTGCACCGGGGCCACCCCGTGCAGCGCCGCGGCCAGCTCCGCGTCCAGCCGTCCGGCGTCCCCGTCGTAGCGGCGGGCCAGCAACTGCCCCTGGACACTGGTGTCGTTGATGACGAAGCCGTCGTCCACGAGGGTGTCGAAGGTATCGGTGAAGCCGACGACCAGATGGCCGGGCTGGTCGAAGAGATCGCCCTCCTCCACCACCACGGTCATGCCGGGACGCGCGAACTCCTGCCGTACGGCGGACTGCGGACGGGTCCGCGCCAGCCCCCAGGCCAGGCACAGCGCCACGGAGCCGGCCAGCACCCAGCCCGGACGCCGGACGAGGTCCGGGAAGAGCTGGCCGACGAACTGCACGACGGCCGACACCGCGCCGAACGCCACCAGCACACTCGCGGCGAACACCCGTCTGCCCCGCCGTGATCCCGGCAGCCGCACCCGTGCGCTCCGGTGCGGCGCGGACGGCCCGGTTCGATCGCATACATCCCTCCAGAACGCCTTGATACGCTGACTACTCTGCTGACGGGCCATCACGCGGTGAAGGGGGCGGGGCGCGTGGAAACCCCGACACCGAGCGTGCGGGTGAGCGTCCTGGGCCCCGTCCGGCTGCGCGTGAACGGCGAGGACGCGCACCTCACCCCGCTGACCGCCCGGCTGCTGGTGCGGCTGGTCGCCGCCGACGGCGAGGCCGTACCCGCCCGGCGGCTCTACCGGGACGTCTGGCAGCCGACCGCCGAACTGCCCCGCCAGGACCTGCGCGGCCGCAACGAGGTGCAGAAACGGATCCTGGAGCTGCGCCGCGCCCTCGACCTCGCCGGTCCCGGTCTCGGCGCCCGGATCGTCCGCACCGCGCAGCTGCCGACCGCGCGCGGAGTGGAGAGCAGCTACCAACTGGTTCTGGCGACTGAGGAGTTGGACAGCGCCGAGTTCACGCAGCTGGTCGGCGGCGCGTTGCGGGCGGCGCCGGCCTCCGCCGTCCGGCTGCTGGAGGAGGCGCTGCGGCTGTGGCGGGGCCGCCCGCTGGCCGAGGCGCACGACGAGGCGTTCGCCGCCGTCGCGGTACGGCGGCTGACCCAGCTCCGCGAGACGGCCCTGCGTGAACTGATCGCGGGACACAGTGCGTTGGGCCGCTACGATCTCGCGCTGCCGGTCGCCGAGCAGACCGCCCGGGAGCGGCCGGACGACCCCGAGGCCACCGCCGCGCTCACCCGGCTGCACGCCCGGCTGCGGGAGCGGCACGGCGGCGAGCTGCTGCGGCACACCCTGCGCGGACTGCGGGTGGACGTGGTCGTGGTGCGCGGCGACCTGTTCGACCAGGAGGACGCCAATCTGGTCGTGGGCTTCTCCGACACCTTCGACACCTCCGCCGACGACGTCGTGATCAGCCGGGAGAGCGTGCAGGGCCAGTTGGTGGAGCGGCTCTTCGAGGGCCGGCACCGGCTGCTGGACGAGGGGCTGCGCCGCGGGCTCAAGGAGGTCGCCCCGCTGGCCACGGAGAGCGTCCGGGCGAAGCGGCGGGGCCGCCGCACCCGCTATCCGGTCGGTACGGCGGTGGCCGTCCCCGTCGGCGCCCGCCGGGTCTTCGCCCTCGCCTACTCCCGGCTGGGCAACGATCTGCGCGCCCGTTCCGCCCCCGCGGACCTGCGGCTGAGCCTGGAGCGCCTGTGGCCGGCGGTCGCGGTGCACGGCCTGTTCAAGCCGGTGGCCGTCCCGCTGATCGGCGCGGGACTGGCCCGGGTCGTCGAACTCGACCGCACCCAGCTGCTGTTGCTGATCGTCGAGACCTTCACGGCGAGCCTCCGCGAGGACCCGGCCGTCTCCCCCGAGCTGCGGGTGGTCATCCGCGCCGACGAGCTGGAGCGGACGGACCTGTCGGCGGTCGAGGCCTTCCTGCGGGACCTGGACGAAGGGCGGGACCTGGACGAACGGCGGGACCTGGACGAACGGCGGGACCTGGACGAACGGCGGGACCTGGACGAACGGTCGGCGATCGGGCCGACGCACACGAGTTGAGCTGGTCACTCCCCCAGCAAAGATCGCCGACCGCTTCCCCCGACAGCCACCACCCGCTTCCGGCCCGCTTCCGGACGGCTTCCGGACGGCTTCCGGGAGCGGCCGTCGACACCGTCGTCAGCCGTCCTCGGCCAGACGCAGCAGGACGGCGGTGCCGGGGCGGGGCAGGGTGACCGTGAGGCGGGAGGCGGCGGGGTCCCAGGCCGCGGTGGCGTCGCAGCCGGCCGGGTAGTGCACCGTGGGGCGGACGCGGGTGCCGCGCAGATGGGGGACCGGGAGGGTGCGGGTGCCGTCGTCGGGCGTCCGCGGGGACCCGGGCGCCGGTGCGCGGCGCCACACGGTGAGCCAGTCGGCGGCGCCGGCCGGGCCGCGCAGTCCGGCGGCGAGCCAGGTGTCCTCCCAGGCGGGCAGCCCGAGCGGCCAGAAGGGGAGGCCGGCGGGGATCTCCGGGCGGAGGGTCTTGTAGGCGGCGACGGCGGAGCGCACGAGCGCGGACTGCCGCGGGCTCATCCGGTCGAGGAAGCCGGACAGATGGATACGGCCCTGGAGTGCCCCGGTGAGGGTGAAGGCGATCTCGTCGGGGGTGAAGTGCGGCTGGGGGTAGGCCCAGACGGCGGCCTGTTCGGGGGTGACCGCGGTGGCGGCCGCGGCGGCGATGGGCGGGTAGCGGGCGGGGTCCTGCTGGTCGCTGGTGGACTGCACCTGGGTCACGGCGAGTTGTGCGTGGTCCATACGGAGTCCGCCCGAGGCGCAGTTCTCCAGGACGAGGCCGGGATGGCGGTCGATCAGGGAGCCCAGCCAGTCGAGGTGGGCGCGGTGGTGCCCGAGCAGTCCGGCGCCCGCGCTCTCGGTGCCGTTCTCGGTGCCGGCGCCGATGTTGACGTTGTAGTCGAGCTTCAGATAGCCCACCCCCCAGTCGCCCACGATCCGGTCGACGACCTGGTCCAGGTGGGCCCGGGCGGCGGGGTGCCGCAGGTCCAGGTGGTGCCGGCCGTGCTCGGTGACCCGGACCCCGCCCCGGCGGAAGAAGGCCTCGGGCGGCAGGGTGCGGGCGAGCGGGCTGCGGACGCCGACCACTTCGGGCTCCAGCCAGAGACCGGGGGTCATGCCGTGCCGCGTGATGGCGTCCAGCACCTCTCCGATGCCGCCGGGGAAGCGGCTGCGGGAGGCCTCCCAGGCGCCGACGGCGTCCCACCAGCCCTGGGCGTCGTCGTCGTACCAGCCGGCGTCGACGACGAACACCTCGGCGCCCGCCGCGGCCGCCGCCGCGACGAGCGGCAGGAGCTTGTCGGTGGTGGGGTCGCCCATGAGGGTGTTCATGTAGTCGTTGTAGATGACCGGGAGCGCCGTGTGGTCGGGGTGGGGGCGGCGGGTCCGGCGGCGGTAGGAGGTGAGTTCGCCGAACGCCGCGTCCAGGCCTCCGGTGCGGGCGCCGACGACGACGGCCGGGACGGTGGTGAATTCCTGCCCGGGCCCGAGGGTCTCGTGCCACTGGTGGTGGGCGTCGTCGGGTCCGAACAGGGCGACGTAGACGGCGCCTTCGCGTTCCCCGGTCTCGTAGCGCCAGCCCGCGCTGGACTCGATCTGCCAGAGCCAGGCGCGTCCGGCGGGGTCGGTGAGTGCGGCGAGCGGCAGATGCCGGCCCGTGGACCAACTGCCCTGCGAGGAGCGCTCGAAGCAGCCGCGTCCCTCGTGGCCGTGGGCGGCCCGGTTCAGGGGGACGACCTGCTCGCGGAACGGTGCCCGCCGCCAACGGCATTCGGCGAGCCAGTCGTTGTCCGCCCAGTGCAGCGTCGGACCACTGGTCGGGTGATCGCCGGGGGCCAGGGCAACGCCCGTGGGCGAGGAGTCACCGAGGGGCAGCAGACCGCCGAGGGTCAGGCTCGACACGCTTTCCAGCCGGAGCGGGGCGTCCCCTTCGTTGACCAGGCGGACCTGGGCGCGCAGGTAGCCGGCGCCCGGGCTGGTCCGCAGGGCGATCTCGGCGGCGAGGCCGGTCACCGGGTCCGCCAGCCGGATCGTGGTGGTCACCCGGTCGCCGTCCGCCACCGTCGTACGGCCCCGGTGGGCGAGACGGCCGCCGACGGTGGTGTCGACGAACCGCTCCCCCGACCAGGTGCGGCCGTGCCCGGTGACGGTGACCTCGACGAGGGGCGCCAGACGGTCCCAGTCCTGGCCCGACGCCCCGAGCCGGACCGCTCCGGCGGCGTCCGCCACGGCGTGCAGCCCGAGGACGTCATGGGACCACAGGACGGTCTGCTCGGCTGCGACGGCCAACGAGGCGTCCCCTTTCCGGTGTCCGGGCCGGGCGGGCCCGGTTCTCCGGTTCTCCATGGTCGGGGCGTGCCTACCCAACGGTGTGACCGGTCACGCCCCCGCCCGCTCCAGCTCCCCTTCCCGCTCCCGCCCGTGCCGGGGTCTCACCGCACGTCGACGAAGTCCCCCGCGGCGGTGGACGGTCCGGTGGTGCCCGTGCCCGCGAACACGTACCGGAAGTAGCCGTCCTTCGTGGCCTTGACGGTGGTCCGCAGGGTGCCGCCGCGGCCGCTCGTGACGGTCTTCACGGTGGTGTACGTGCTGCTGCCCTTCTTGCGGAACTGGAGCTTCACCGACTGGCCCCGGTACCCGGCGTAGGTGCCGGTCTCCCAGTTGGCGCGGGTCAGCTTGCCGGTGACCGTGATGGTCCGGCCCTTCCGCACGGGCTCGGGCGAGGCGTTGACCGTGACCTTGGCGTTCCGCTTGATCTTCGCCGTGGCCGCGACGTCCACGTCCGTCCAGTCGTCGGTGGTGTCCTGCGCCTCGGTGAGCACGTTCCAGGTGCCGGCCAGGCTGTTGCGGTGGAGATCGCGCGCGGCGTCCACGTCGAAGGACAGCGTGCAGGTGGAGGTGGCGGGGTCGGCGGGCGAGACGGTGCAGGTGCCCGACGGGGGGTAGTGCGGCAGATGACCGTCGGCGTCGTCGGTGTTGGGGCCGTGCCACAGATAGGCCCAGGTCTTGGCGACCCCCTCCGGGTCGGTCACCGTCCAGGTGAGGGTGACGGTCCTGCGGGTGGTGGGGCCGAGCACGATGTCCTTGCCGCCGTTGACGACGACGTGCGTGAACGTCGTCGGACCGGCCGCGGCGCGGTCGGCGGCTCCGGCGGCGGCCGGGACGATCGAGGCGGACACGGCGGTGGCAAGGGATACGACGGCGACGGCCGAGCGGATACGCATGGACTCCCCCTTCGGGACGCTCGGGCCCGCCGGCTCCTGCGCGCGGCGGACCTGATGATGTGTCACGCTGCCTAGACCCACGAGAGGCGGTCCCGGTTGCCCCGCCCGGCCCCGCGGTCTCCGCTCGTGGCGCCGGTGGCCGCGGATCACCCCGCCGGCCCGGACACGCGGATCACGGCCTTGCCCCGGGCGTGCCCCTGCTCCACGTGGCGCAGCCCCTCGGCGGTGTCGGCCAGGGCGTAGGTCCGGTCGACCACCGGTGCGAGCGCACCCGCCTCGATCAAGGCGGTGACGGCGAGCAGGTCCTCGTGGACCGGTCCGGCCGGTGCCGACGGAAGGACCGGCCGCAGCCGCTGTCGTACGACCACGTCGACGGCCGCGACCCGCAGCAGTGCGCCCACCGCCCCGAACACCCGGCCGGGCGAGCCGCCTCCGTTGGCCACCAGGGTCCCGGTCGGGGTGAGCGCCCGGCGCAGCCGTCCCGGCGGGTGGTTCCCCACGTTGTCGAGGATCACGTCGTAGGGGCCGTGCCGTTCGGTGAAGTCCTCCCGGGCGTGGTCGACGACGTGCGCGGCGCCGAGCGAGCGCACCAGGCCGGCGTTGCGGGCGCTGCACACCGCGGTGACCTCCGCGTCCAGGGCGGCGGCGATCTGGACGGCGAACGTGCCGACGCCCCCGGCGGCGCCGTTGACGAGCACCCGCTGCCCGGCCCTGACCCGCCCCACCGTCCGGATGCCGCGCAGGGCGGTGACCGCCGCCATGGGGACGGCGGCGGCCTGCTCGAAGGTGAGTCCCGCGGGCTTGGGGACCACCAGCTCCGGGGTGGTACGCGCGTACTCGGCGAAGGCGCCGGGGCAGAACCCGAGCACCGCGTCGCCGGGCCGCGGTCCGGACACGCCGGCGCCGATCGCCGCCACCTCACCGGCCGCGTCGATCCCGGCCACCCGCTCCTTCGGCCGGGTCAGCCCCACGCCTCCCATCAGCCGGGCCACGTACGGGTCGCCGCGGAGCATGTGCCAGTCGTACGGGTTGAGCGCGGCGGCCCTCACCCGGACGACCACCTGGCCCGGTCCCGCCACGGGCCGGTCGGTCTCCACGAGCCGCAGCACGTCCGGCGTGCCGAACCGTTCCTGGACGATCGCCTTCATCGGTCTCCCCCCACTCCCTCTGGTGTACGCCGTACACCCTCTTCACGGCACGGTAGGTGTACGGCGTACACCCGTCAAGGGGCACGGAGGGCGGAGGAGGGCACCGCAGTGGACCCGGGTGGGCCGGGGGGACCGGGGTGAACGGGGGCCTCGCGTCAGGCCGTGCGCAGGAGCCGTTCGAGGCCGTCCAGGGTCAGATCCAGGGCGAACTCGAACTCGTACTGGTCGTCGCAGCCCGAGCCGACGACGGACTCCTCGTCATGGGCGACCGCCCTGGCCAGTTCGGTGAGATGGGGATAGCGCGTCGCCATCTCCTCGGGCGACGGCGCGTCCGGCTCCGGCACGCGGTCGGTCCGGTCCTCGAACAGCTCCTGGGAGAAGCCCAGCAGCCGGCTGCCCATGACGTGCATCGCGTGATGCACCAGGTCGACCGGGAAGCCCCCGGCCCGGAAGATCCCGATCATTGAGTCCAGGTACGCGAGGACGGCGGGCGTCGGCGTGGCCCGCGCCTTCATGCGCGTCTCGATGACCCCGGGCGCCCAGGGATGGCGCAGCAGCATCCGGCGGGCCGACAGCACCCGCCCGCGGACGGCGGACTTCCAGTCGGCGTCGGGGGACGGTGGATCGATCTCGGCGACCAGCGCGTCGATCATGCCGTCGAGCAGCTCGTTCTTGTGGGCGACGTGCTTGTACAGCGCCATGGGCACGACACCGAGCGCCTGCGCGATCCTGCGCATGCTGAGCGCGTCGACCCCGCCCTCGTCGGCCAGCGCCACGGCGGTGTCCAGCACCCGCTTCCGGCTCAGGGGCGCGCGCTGCCGCGCGACGGAGCCGCCCTGCGTGCCGATCGCCACCAACCCCTCTCCCCCGGGCGGGCCCGGAACCGACCGCCCTCACCGCCACCGACGGTACCTCGCGCCTCCAGGCCCCGGGACGGCGCACCGGTCCCGTCCACCCCCTTCACCCGCCCGGGCGGGTCACCGGCGGCGTCCGCCGCGGGGCCCGGGGCGGACGCCGGGAATGCCCGCGTGACGGAACCACCCGGCCCTCGCCTCGACGACAGGGCCCCGTACGACCTCCGGCACGTCCGCGACGCCCTGGCCGCCCGGCCGGCCCGCTGTCTCGCCGAGCGGTACGGATGCCGGGTCACCGCCGTCGAAGTGCGTCCGGAACTCCATGAGTCGAGCACGGAACCGACCGCCCTCTGCTGGCTGTCGGAGCATGTCACCGCCGTACGGGCCGACGCCCTGACCCTGCGCGGCGAGCCCTGGTCGCAGCGGTACGACCATCTGGTCCCGCTCCTGACGATCCGGCACATCCCACGCCGCCCCGAGCTCTTCGACGTCCCGCACGGCCTGCCGCGGCCCGGCGGCACCTTCTCCCTTCGCCGGCGACCGGGCCGAGCGCGTCGCGCTGCGGACCGTCGCGGACCGGATCGCGGCCCGTCCCGGACGCCTCGACCGCGTGGTGTTCACCGGGTACGAGGAGACCGACGAACGGGCCTGCCGACAGGCCTGGGCGAGGCCGGCGACGGCCCCTGCGCCCGACCTGATCCGGACGGCAGGCCCTAGGCTGGGGTCAGGCCCGTAGAACCGGGGAAACCCCCAGGAGCAGGGGAATCAAGGGATCATGGCGATGGGGGACAAGCCCGTGTCCGGACGACCCCGGCCGTCGATGGCGGATGTCGCCCGGCACGCCGGTGTCGCACCGCAGACGGTCTCGCGCGTGTCCAACGGCCACAGCAACGTCGACCCGGCGACCAGGCAGCGGGTCGTGGAGTCGATGCGGGCGCTGGGCTACCGGCCGAACGGAGCCGCACGCGCCCTCAAGAGCGGGCGGTTCAACACGATCGGTGTCATCACGTTCACGCTCAGGACATTCGGCAATACGCGCACGCTCGACGCCATCGCCGAGGAAGCCGCCCGCGCCAAGTACGCCGTCACCCTCATCCCGGTCTCCGATCCGACCCTGGGCCGGGTCTCCGGTGCCTACGACCGGCTCAGCGAGGCGGCCGTGGACGGAGTGATCCTCGTCTTCGAGGCGCATCTCCTGGACGACGCGGAGTTCAGCCTCCCGCCGGGGGTGCCGATGGTGGTGGTCGACTCGGACACCGGACCCGGCTACACCGTGGTGGACACCGACCAGGCCCAGGGCGCCCGTCAGGCCACGGAGCACCTGCTGGAGCTCGGCCACCGCCGGGTGTGGCACATCGCCGGTCCCCCGACCTCGTTCTCCGCGACCCGTCGCGTGGAGTCCTGGCAGCGCACCCTGCGGGAGGCGGGCATCGACCCGCCGCCGGTGCTGTACGGCGACTGGACCACCAGATCCGGATACCGGCACGGCCTGGATCTGGGGCGCAGGCCGGAGGTCACGGCGATCTTCGCCGCCAACGACCACATGGCGCTCGGCGTGATGCGTGCCCTGCACGAGCTCGGCCGCCGGATCCCCGACGACGTCAGCGTGGTGGGGTTCGACGACATGGAGGAGGCCCACGCCTTCTGGCCGCCGCTGACGACCGTACGGCAGGACTTCGCGGCGGTCGGCCGGCTCAGCCTGCAGAAGCTGCTGGACAAGATCGCCCGTACCGGTCCCGACGTGATCGACAAGACCCTGGTCCCGACCCGGCTGGTGGTCCGCGCCAGCACCGCGGCGCCCCCGGCACCGGCGGTCGGGCGGCAATGACAGGCCGGCAATGACGGGCCGACAATGACGGGCCGGCAATGACACACGGGCCCGGCGGACGTACCCGAGGGGTACGCGGCCGGGCCCGTGCGGTGCGGATCAGCGGGCGACGGGAGGGGGTGCCGGCGTCAGCTCCTGGTCCACTGCTGGTTGCTGCCTCCGTTGCAGTACCAGACGTCGACCGCCGTGCCGTTGCCGGTGCCCGCGCCGGACGCGTCCAGGCAGAGCGCCGGGTTCGCAACGCTGGTGACCGTGAGGTCCGCGTTCACGTTCCACTGCTGTGCCGCCGCGCCGGTGCAGTCGGCGATGACCACGGGGTCCCCCGCGGTGGCTCCGGTGCCCCCCAGCGTCATGCACTTGTTGCCGTAGACGGTGAGCTGTTTGCCGGCGTTCCAGTTCCAGGACTGGTTGCCGCCGTCGTTGCAGTCCCACAGGTCGAGCTGGGTGTTGTTGGTGGTGCTGAAGCCGGGCACGTCGACGCAGCGGCCCGAGCCCACTCCGCGCAGGACCTCACCGGGCGGCGCGGCCGGCAGGTCGTTGACGGGCGGGGTGGTGCCGAAGCCGTAGCCCCAGCGCAGCAGCGCGACCCCGGTGGTGCTGTTGTCCACCAGGTTGCCCTCGGAGTCCAGCGACTCGATCGCGTAGGCGTCGCCGAACCTCAGCCCCGGCCAGTACACCAGCCCCATGCCCTTGCTCCGGGCGGTGTTGGCCACGGCCGCGAGGTAGGAGGTGTAGACGTTGCCGTTCCAGGCGCCGTAGTTCAGACCGATGGTCATCGGGGCACCGGCCTCGTCGATGACGGTCCGGCCGGCGTAGTCGCCGATCCGGGAGGCGAGGTCGGCGGCCCAGTCCGCCTGCTTCGTGTAGCTGTTCCAGTAGCCGTAGAAGTGCAGCGACAGCAGCGTCCCCTTCAGCGCGCGGGCCGCGCCGACACCGGTGACGTTGTCGTTGTAGCCGGTACCGCTGATCACGACGCGGCCGCGCGGCACGTCCTTGTGCCGGGCCAGCCAGCCGCTGGTGACGGACACCCACTGGTCCAGGGTGTAGCCGTGCGGCTCGTTCATCGGCTCGAAGTAGACCCGCGGGTTGTGCTTGTACGCCCGCACCACGGTGTTCCACATCGTGTTCCAGGCGGCCGTGTCGTCGACCAGGCCGTCCTTGCTGGTGTTCGCCTCCCAGTAGCTGACGATGACCTTGTCGCCGTGGGCCGTGGCCGCGTCGATCGTCGCCCGGTACGACTTCCACCAGGGGGTGCCGACACTGGCCGGGTTGACCGGCAGGCGCAGCGTGTTGGCGCCCAGGTTCTTCTTGAAGCCGCGCACCATACGGGTCGTGGTGCGGTAGACGGTGCGGTAGTCGTCGGTCACCGACAGCCCGCTGGGCACCACGGCGTCACTGGCGTAGTTGTCCCGCGGGTCCGCCCAGTTCACGCCGCGGAAGTCACTGGTGCCGCCCTTCGCCGCGGGCCTCGCCGACGTGTGCGGGGCGGCCGGCGCCGTGGCGGCCGGCTGGGCGAGGGCGGGGGCGGTCAGGAACATGAGGGAAGCGCCGAAGCCGGCCATGATCACACCGGCCAGTTTTCTCGACCCCTTCAGGGTCTTCGTCATGTCGTCTCCAGTGACGGGAAGCGCGGAGGGCGGAGTGCGGGTTCGTCACCTGAGCCGAGGCACTGCTGGGACGGGGGTCCGCCAACGGACCCTCAGACCCATGTAAACCGGCCATGGTTACGTAACCATGGCCGGACATTGGCACGTCGCCCGCGCCGGTGACAAGCCCCTTGGTGAATCCGAGGCACCCCGACCCCGGCGCGGCGCGGCGTCAGTCGTCGCGCCCCACTCCCCGATCGGGCGCGCTCATGTCCCCCGTAGCGGGCGTGCCCTCGGCCAGCCCGTACCGCAGATACACCGTCCCCTTCCCACCGGCCGCCGGCGGTTCGAGAAGGGTGAGGCTCGTGGGCACCGCGCCGCCGTCGAACACCTTCTTCCCGACGCCGAGCACGATCGGGTGGACCCAGAGGTCGAGCCGGTCGAAGAGCCTCTCGCGCAGAAGCGTCTGCACCAGGTCCAGACTCCCGACGACCTTCACGTGCTCATGACGGTCACGGACCTCCCGCACCGCGGCGGCCAGGTCCGGGCCCAGCTGCACCGACCCGTCCCACGACAGGTCGGGGGTACCGCGCGAGGCCACGTACTTCGGCACACGGTTGAACAGCGCGGCGATCTCGTTGTCCTCGCCGCCCTCCTGGTACTTCGGCCAGTAGGCGGCGAAGATGTCGTACGTCCGCCGGCCCAGCAGAAGGGCGTCCGTGCCCTCGTACGCCGCCCCGACCTGCGCCCCCGAGACCTCGTCCAGCAACGGCGCCTGCCACCCCCCGAACGGAAACCCCTCCGGATCCTCGTCCGGCCCCCCGGGCGCCTGCCCGACCAGGTCGAGTGTCGCGAACATCTCGATATGAATGAGGCCCATGTCCTGCTCCCGGTGAGTCGGTCACGTCGGTCACGTTTCGGTCGGAAGGTAGACCGGGAGACCCGGACAAACTCATCGCCGCGCCGACGACCCCCGCCCGCGCTGACGCCGCGCATGGCGAAGGTCACCCGTCTCGACGCGGTCGGCACGACGACCGGCGGAGAGGATGATGTACGGGGTGACGTGAATCGGAGGGGGCAACTGTGGTGGCGGGCGGCGGAGTTGGGGACGGCGGGTACCGGGCTCCGTTACTGGGCCGCTCCGTCGAGCTGGCCCGGTTGGACGCGCTGCTCGACCGTGCGGCCGGCGACGCGCGCGCCACGGCGAGCGGCGGGGAGTCCCGGGACGGCGTCTGTTCCCGGCTCGTCGACATCACCGGTGAGGCCGGCATCGGCAAGAGCCGGCTGCTCGGCGAGGTCTGAGACCGGGCGCACCGGCGCGGTATGACGGTGCTGCGCGGCAGGGCCACGGAGTACGAGCGGCAGGTGCCGTTCCAGGTGTTCGCCGACGCGCTCGCGCACCTCGACCCGCACACCCTGGACGGCTTCCGGGAGACCGGGGCGGCGGCGCCCCTGCTGCAGCGGAGCGGCGCGGTCGACCGTTTCGGGCTGCACCGGTCCACCGCCGTCCTGCTCGGCCGGCTCGCCGCCCCGTCCGGGCTGCTGCTGGCCCTCGACGACCTGCACTGGGCGGATTCCGCCTCGCTGGAGCTGCTGGACCATCTCATACGCCATCCCCTGCGCGCCCCCGTCGTCCTGGCCGTGACCCGGCGCGACCGCCAGAGTCCCGAGTCCCTCGCCGCCCGGCTCACCCGAGGGCTCGACGCCGGCACGGTCGTCAGGCTCGGGCTCCGCCCGCTGAGCGCACGCGACTGCGCGGAACTGGCCGGACCCGGTCTGCCGCCGTCCGAGGCCGCCGCGCTGTACGCCGCGAGCGAGGGCAACCCGTTCTACTTCCTGACCCTCCTCCAGGCCCGCCGTGGGGGTACGCCCCCCGGGTCCTCGGCACCACCCGGGCTCGGCACCCTGCTGCTGGACGAACTCACCGGGCTCGCCCCCTCCCTGCGCGGCATCGTCGAGGCGGTGGCGGTTCTGGGCGAGCACGCCACACCGGCGATGGTGGGCCGGGTGACCGGCCGCTCCGGTACCGCGTTCAGCGACGACGTCCACGCCCTCACCCGGCGGGACCTGGTGCGTTCCGGCCCGCAAGGCCTGCTGGCCCTGCGGCATCCGGTCGTGCGCACCCTCGTCCACGAGAGCACGCCCTACTTGCGGCGCGTCGAGATCCACCGGCTCGCCGCTCGGGAACTGGCCCGCGTCGGCGCCTCGGCCGCCGAGCGGGCCCACCATGTGGAGCAGTCGCTGACCGGGTGGGACCCGGCCGCGGTGGCCGTGCTCGACGAGGCCGCCGCACACACCGCCCGGACGGCTCCGGCGAGTTCCGCCCACTGGCTCGAGGTGGCACTTTGCCACCTGCCGAACACGTCCGAACACGCCGTCCGCCGGAACGCGTTGACTTTGCGGCGGGCCCGCGCGCTGGCCGCGTGCGGTGGCCTGCGAGAGAGCCGCGACCTGCTGCAGGAGCTGATCGCCACCCCGCACCGGTCACACGGTGTCCCGGCCCCCGGCGAGGACCGCCAGCAGGCGCGGGACCCGGAACGGGAGCGGGAGCGGGACCCGGAGCGGGAGCAGGCGCAGGACCCGGAGCAGGACCTCCGAGTGCGCGCGGTCGTCCTGTGCGCGCTGGTGGAGCGTCATCTGGGGCGCTCCACCGAGGCCGTCGCGCTGTTGCGCCGCGAGCTGGCCCGCGGCCCCGCACCGGCCCACGTCGTCCGGCTCGGCCTCGAGCTCGGCTCGGCCGCGTCCCAGGACGGCACCCTCTCCTACGCCCGGGTACGCACCGAGGTCGAGGCGGCCCTCGCGGCGGCCCGGTCCACCGGGGACGAGGTCGGGGAGGCGGGCGTCCTCGCCGTCGCCGCCCTGGGAGAGGCGTACGAGGGCGACATGACCGCGGCGCACCGGCTCGCCCGGCAGGCCGCCGCCCTGGTCGACTCGCTGCCCGACAACGACCTCACCGCGCTGTGCGAACCGCTGGCCCGGCTCGGCTGGGCGGAGGCCTTCCTGGAGCACTACCCGGACGCGGAGCGGCACGCCGAGCGCGGCCTCGACATCGCCCGCCGCAGCGGTCAGCTCTACGTCCTGCCCCATCTGCTGCTGTGCCTGTCCCATGTCCGGGTCCAGACCTGCCGGATCTCCTCGGCGCTGGAACTCGCCGACCAGGCCGAGGACATCGCCCGCGGGATCGGCAGCGACCAGTTGCTCGCGTTCGTCCTCGCCTGCAAGGGTGCGGCGCTCGTCGCCGCCTGCCCGCCGGGCGACGGGCGCCCGCTCGCCGTCGCCGAGGAGGCGGTGGCCGCGGCCGGAACCGCGGTCGGCTGGTGGGCCTCCACGGCCTGGTGCATCCTCGGCTGGGCCGCGCTCATGGCCGGTGACCCGGTCCGCGCCAGGGACGCGATGCTCCAGGCGGGCGGCCCCGAACTGCAGCGGATCCAGGCCTCGATGCGGCCGCTCTACCTGGAGATCCTGGTCACGTCCGCACTGGTGACGGGTGGGGCCGAGGAAGCGCGTTGCTGGGCCGAGCGGGCGCGCAAGGAGGCGGAACAGCTGGGGCTGCCGATGCAGCGGGCCTCCGCCCTGCGCAGCACCGCCCATCTGCCGCTGGCACGGGGGGACACGGCAGCGGCGGCGGACCTGTTCGCGGAGGCCGCGGCGGAGAGCGCCCGCAGCGGCGCGGTCTTCTGGGAAGCCCACTCCCTGCTGCTCGGCGCCCCGCTTCACGCGGCGGCGGGCCGCGGCCGCAGCGGCACGCACGCCTGGCTCAGGGGGCGCAGGATCGCCGAGGCGGGCGGCAGCGGGATGCTGGTCGGCCTCGCCGACGCCACCCGTCCGCCCGGTGGCGGCTCTGAGGCTTCGTACGGTTCCCCGGAGCGCGCCGAGCTCGCCGAGCGGCTGGCCACGCTGACCGCCCGGGAGCTGGAGATAGCCGAGCTGGTGGCGCAGGGGCTCACCAGCCAGGCCATCGCGGACCGGCTCTACGTCAGCCGCCGCACCGTCGAGACCCATGTCTCCCGCACCTTCCGCAAGACCGGGGTCTCCTCGCGCACCGCCCTGGCCACGCTGATCGCCCGCCACCGCTCCACCAGCCGTTTCGGGGACGCCCGGACGGAGCGGACCGAGCGTGGTCCGGGCGACGTGGGCGGTGACCGGTGAGCCCCGGCGAGCCGGCCACCGCGCTCCCGGCCGGGCGGCCGCCCACCTGACGTCGACGAAGTCGGCGGCCGAGGCCACGGGGCCGGTCGTGGTGGTGCCGGCGAACACGAAGCGACAGGAGCCAGGGACGACCGGCCCGGGGACGGGGAGTTCACCCCCTCGGTCAGCCACGGACGCCGGTCGCCCACGGCCGGCGCCGCGGACCCTGGGGGCGGGGCCCTCATGGACCGCGTACATGCGGAAGACGGCCGGACCGGGGCAGGTCCAGCCCGGAATCGGCATGAGGTGTCATGCTCCAGACTGGAGACCGGGCCGATCTTGGACCATCCGGCGGAAGACGGCGGTGCCCCTGCCGACCGGTGGGAGCCACCCCGCCGAGTGGCGGCAGCCGCCGCTCGCCGCGCCGCGAGGGCTCCGCATGGCTCTAGGGTCGAGTCGGCACAGGCCGGACGGCATGAGCCTGTCGGCATGATCCTGTCGACATGGACCGAGGTGAGGCGGGGAGCGCGTGATCCGGGTAGTGGTGGTGGACGACGAGGCACTGGTCCGCTCGGGCTTCGAACTCATCCTGGGCGCGTCCGAGGACATCGAGGTCGTCGCGACCGCGAGCGGCGGCGAGGCCGTGGCGACCGTCCGCCGGGAGCGGCCGGACGTGGTGCTGCTGGACATCCGGATGCCGGACGTCGACGGGCTGACCGTCCTGCGCGAGCTGCGTACGATGCCCGGGCCGCCGGCGGTGGCGATGCTGACGACGTTCGACGCCGACGAGTACATCCTGACCGCGCTGCACTCCGGTGCGGCCGGATTCCTGCTCAAGGACACCGAGCCGGAGCAGCTCGCGCAGCTGGTGCGCACCCTGGCCGCGGGCGGTGTGGTGCTCTCCCCCAAGGCGTCGCGGACGCTGCTGCACAGCCACCCCGGCACCGCGGCGGCCGTCGACGAGGACGCCGCCCGGGTCCGGCTGCTCACCGGGCGGGAGCGCGACGTCCTCGTCCTGGTGGCGGAGGGGCTGTCGAACGCCGACGTCGGAGCACGCATCCACCTGGGCGCCGGCACGGTGAAGGACCACGTCAGTGCGATCCTCACCAAGCTGCGGGTGACGAGCCGGGTGCAGGCCGCGCTGCTGGCACAGCGAGCCGGACTGCTCGACGAACGCCCGCGGTCGACGGCCGGGCGATGAGCCGGGCACGCGCCGTGCGGCAGCGGGTTCCGGCGCCGGTCGTCGACCTCGCCCTGGTGGTGGTGGCGGCCGTGGACGCATGGCTGAACATGTGGGAGCACACGCGCCTCGGGGTGGGGCTGGCCGCGGTCGGCTGCGCCGCGCTGGCCTTCCGGCGCAGGTCCCCGCTCGCCGTCTTCCTGCTCACCCTGCCCGTCGCGCTGATGCAGGATGTCTCCGTCGCCGCGCTGGTGGCGCTGTTCACGCTGGCCGAGCGCTCCCGCGACCGCCGTCTCCTCGCGGTGTGCGCCGCCCTGGCCGCCGTCGCGAGCAGCACTCCGTGGCCGCTGGCCGCGGTCGACCGGACCATGACCCTGGTCTTCTTCGTGTACGGCCTGGCGACCGCCGCGGCGCCCGTCCTCTTCGGCCAGCTCCTCCAGGCGCAACGGGACCTGGCGCGGCGGCTGGCCGAGATCGAGGAGGCCAAGGAGCACGAGCGGACCCTGCACGCACAGGCCGTACTCGCCCGCGAACGCGCCCAGCTGGCCCGCGAGATGCACGACGTGGTCTCCCACCAGGTCAGCCTGATCGCCGTACGGGCCGGAGCCCTGCAGGTCGCCACCAAGGACGTGGACGCCAGGGAGGCCGCCCGCACGATCCGTTCGCTGAGCGTCACCACCCTCGACGAACTGCGCACCATGGTCACGCTGCTGCGCGCCTCCGGCGGCCACACCACCGAGCTGACGCCCCAGCCCACCCTGGCCGACCTGCGCCGCCTGGTGGAATCCAGCGGCACGCACGCGGAGTTGTCGGGTGAGCTGCCGCCCGCCGTGGGCACACCCGCGCAACGCGCCCTCTACCGCACGGTCCAGGAGGCGCTGACCAACGTCCGCAAGCACGCCCCCGGCGCCACGGCGTACGTCACCCTGTGGCAGGACGGCGACGACGTCGGGGTGACCGTCACCAACACGGCGGCCACCCGTCCTTCCCTGTCCCTGCCCGGTTCGCAGCAGGGCCTGGTCGGATTGCGGGAACGGGCCGACATCCTGCACGGCACCCTGGAGGCGGGCGCGACCGCGGAGGGCGGCTACCGGGTGCGGCTGCGGATTCCCCTCGCCGCGGACTGACCGTCCGGGCCACCGGGCGGCCCGCCGTGCGGGTGGGTCATCGCGCGGGGGCCAGGAACTGCGTGGCGGCCAGCCGCGCGTACAGCTCGTCCCGCGCCACCAGTTCCTCGTGGGTGCCCACCGCGCGTACCCGCCCGGCGTCCATGACGACGATCCGGTCGGCGCCCGTCACCGTCGACAGGCGGTGGGCCACGACCAGCACGGTGGTGTCGCGGGCCACGTCCGCGACGACGTCCCGCAGCGCCAGCTCGTTGACGGCGTCGAGCTGGGAGGTCGCCTCGTCCAGCAGCAGCAGCCGGGGCCTCCGCAGCAGGGCGCGGGCGATGGCGACGCGCTGCCGCTCGCCGCCCGACAGCTTCGAGCCGCGATGTCCGACCGGGGTGTCCAGGCCGTGGGGCAGGCGCTCGACGAGGGTGTCGAGCCTCGCCCGCGCCAGGACGTCGTGGAGGTCGTCGTCGGTCGCGCTGGGCGCCGCGAGGACCAGGTTCTCCCGGAGGGTGCCGGCCAGGACCGGAGCGTCCTGCTCCACGTACCCGATGGCGGACCGCAGTTCGGACAGGGACCAGTCCCGTACGTCCTTGCCGTCGACCAGGACCCGGCCGCCGGTCGCCTCGTAGAACCGCTCGACGAGCGCGAACACCGTCGACTTGCCCGCGCCGGAGGGGCCCACGAAGGCCGTCGTCCCGGCGCCCGGCACCTCGAAACTCACCTGCTGGTGGACGTACGGCAGGCCGGGCCGGTAGCGGTACGACACGTCCTCGAAGCGGACCGACGCCGGACCCGGCGCCGCTGCCCCCTGCCGGGGCGGGGCGTCGTGGCGCCCGGCCGTCGGCTCCGTCGCCAGGCGTTCCACCTGCGCGATCCGGGAGATCGCGGCCGCCCCCTCCTGATACGAGGTCACGGCGTCGACCAGCCTGGACACCGGCTCGATCAGGTAGAAGAGGTACAGCAGGAAGGCGATGAGGGTGGACACGGGGATCTCCCCGGACGCCACGCGCGCCCCGCCGACCGCGAGCACCGCGAGGAAGGCCAGCTGTACGGCGAGTTCGTCGGCCGAGCCGGCCACGGCCTGCCACTTCGCGCTCTTCACACCGTGCCGCCACGCCCGCCGCGCCGCCGCCTCCACCCGGGCGGTCTCCCGCTCCTCGGCGCCGGACGCCTTCACCGTGCGGAACGCCCCGAGAGCCCGCTCCAGCGCGACGGAGATCTCACCGACCGCTCGCTGCGACCGCTCGGTGGCCCGCGCGATCCCCGGCATCACGGACGCTACGGCCCCGCCGACCAGCACGACCGCCCCGAGCGTCACGCCCAGCAGGACGAGGTCCAGGTACGCCATCAGCCCGACCGCCATGACGAAGGCCACGGCGCCCGTGGTGGCGGAGACGACCGCCTGGGTGCTGACCGCCCGCAGCAGCGTCGTGTCCGAGGTGACCCGGGACATCAGATCGCCCGGGGGGATCTGTTCCCAGTCCGCGATCCGCAGCCGCAACAGCCGTCCCACCAGGGTGCGCCGGGCGGCCAGCACCACCGACTCCGCCGTCCGCTCCAGCACGTACGCGCCGTACGCCTCTACCGCCGTGCCCAGCACCACCAGCACGGTGAGCGCGACCAGGATCCCGGTGAGGGTCTCACCGGACGCCAGCCGGTCCACCAGCGCCTTCGTGGCCAGCGGCTGCAGCAGCCCCCCGGCGGCCCCGACCAGGGCGCACAACAGACCGAGGGCGACCGCCCCCCGGTGCGGCCGGACGTATGCGCCCAGCACCTCGACCGTCTCCCGGGCGGACAGGGGCGCGTCATCCGTCGCCGGGGCGGATGCGGCGTTCACGAGGTTCCCGCGTGTCGCGGACGGCGTGTCATCCCTCCACCCTGGAGCCCCGGCCGCGCCCCGCCCATCCGGCAACCGTCGGGGCGACCCCCGCCGAGTGGCTGGAGAAGGCGCCTCGCCGCCCGCTCCGGGTCCGACGACCGGAACCATACTTGGTCGATCGTCCAAGACGCCGGTTAGCATGGAGCGGGCATGTCACTTTTGATGAAACGGTGGACCTGATGTCTCGCATGGCAGCGAAGGATCGACGGGAAGAGCTCATCGCCGCGGCGTTCCGCGTCATGGTCCGCGACGGAGTCGTCAAGACCACGACCCGTGCTGTCGTCAACGAGGCGCAGATGCCGCTGGGCGTTTTCCACTACTGCTTCACCTCACGCGAGGAACTCCTCCAGGAGGTCATCACCCGCATCACGGACAGCGGCGTGGCCAAGGCCCGGAACGTCTTCGAGGCAGAGGGCGACCTCGGCGCACGCATCGCCAGGAGCCTCCACGCCTTCTGGGAGGGGGTGGAGCTCGGCCCGGGAGAGCATCAGGCGGGGTACGAACTCACCCACTACGCGTTGCGCCAGGAGGGCTTCGAGGATCTGGCCCGCCGGCAGTACGTGCATTACCTGGAAGTCCACGAGCAGCTCCTCGCCGAAGCCGCCGAGAGCGCGGGCATCAAGTGGACGGTGCCCCTTCCGGTCCTGGCCCGCTACCTCAACGCGGTGCTGGACGGCGTCACGCTGTGCTGGCTGGCCGACCGTGACAGCGAGAACACCCGCGAGGTGCTCCGCCTGACCGGCGAGCACCTCATGAGCCTCGCCGCCGAGGACGGGTGAGGTGCGTCGCCGGTGAGCGCCCGCTCATGGGACACCGGCCGCAGCGCGTCATGTCAGTCGAACAGGCCGGGCTGTTCCTCGGTGATCTGGTCCCACAGGGGGCGGAACTGGAACCAGCCCGGGAGGGGGCCGGAGATCTGGTCCCGCACCATCCGCGCCGTTTCCGGGTCGATGAGCTTCGGTTCGCCCGCGGCCATGGCCAGCAGCTGGGCCTGGCAGGAGCGTTCCATGGTGATGAAGTACCAGGCCGCCTCGGCGACGGAGGCGCCCACCGTGAGCAGCCCGTGATTCTGCAGGACGACGGCCTTGCCCTCCCCCAGCGCCACACCGATCCGTCGGCCTTCCTCGGTGTCGTTCACCACTCCGCGGTAGTCGGAGTAGATGCCGTGGTCCTCGAAGAAGGCACAGGCGTCCTGGGTGATCGGCTCGAGCGGGACACCGAGGCTGGAGAAGGCCTTGCCGTGCAGGGAGTGGGTGTGCGCGGCCGCGACCACGTCCGGCCTGGCCCGGTGCACCTCGGAGTGGATGCAGAACGCGGCGTTGTTGACCGGGCGCTTGCCCTCCAGGAGCTTGCCGTCGTGGTCGACGAGGATCAGGTCGGAGACGCGGATCCGGCTGAACGCCGTCCCGAAGGGGTTGACCCAGAAGGCCGAGGGGTTCTCCGGGTCGCGGGCCGTGATGTGTCCGGCCACGCCCTCGGAGAAGCCGAAGCGGGCGAACAGGCGGAAGGCGGCCGCGAGTTCCTGCTTGCGGACCTGCCGCTCCTCCTCGACGCCCAGGTTCTGCCGGGGCAGCGGCAGGGTGACGCCTTCGGGCATGGCGCCGACGGACATGTGCGGGGCGGCGGGAGTCGTGGTCATCGGGATCTGGCCTTTCGTGATCTGGTGGGCGATGGCGCGGTCACTTGCTCCGGCGGCGCGGGCGGTTGCCGTACATGAGGTCCACCAGGCGCAGGATGGACCGGTAGGCCGCGGGGTCGAACGGGATCATGTGCAGGTCGCGGCGGGTCGGGAAGCGGTTCACGCTGACGGCCTGGAGCCGGGTGTACTTGCGGATTCCTTCGGCGCCGTGCCGTACGCCGAGGCCCGAGTCCTTCCAGCCGCCCATGGGCAGACCGAAGGCCATGTAGTTGGTCTGGGCGTCGTTGACGGTGACGCAGCCCGCCTCGAGACGCTCCGCGAGGTGGCGGGCACGCTTCATGTCCGAGCTGATGACGGAGGCCTGCAGGCCGTAGCTGCTGTCGTTGACGAGGCGGACGGCCTCTTCGGCACTGGCGACCTTCATCACCGGCAGCGTGGGTCCGAAGGTCTCCTCACGCATGCACTTCATGGTGTGGTCGACATCGACGAGGAGCGTCGGTTCGAAGAACCGGCCCGGGCCGGGGGCGGCGCGGCCCCCCACGAGGACGCGCGCCCCGCGGCTCACGGCGTCCTTGACGTGGTCCTCGACGATCGACATCTGGGGCGGGAAGGTCATGGCGCCCACGTCGGTGCTGCCCAGCCCCGCCGGCCTGCCGGAGGTGACCTCCTCGAACCGCTGCCGCAGCCTGGCGACGAACGCGTCGTACACCGGCTCCTCGACGTAGACGCGCTCCACCGAGGTGCACATCTGCCCGCCGTTGCACAGAGCGCCGTGCAGGGTGACGTTCACCGCCCGTTCCAGGGAGGCATCGGCCAGCACGATCAGGGCGTCCTTGCCGCCCAGTTCGAGTGAGCACGGGATCAGCCGCTCGCCCGCCCGCGCGGCGACGGCCCGGCCGGTCTTCGTGGATCCGGTGAACATCACGAAGTCGGCGGCGTCGACCAGGGCCCGGCCGGTGGCGCCGGCTCCGGTCACGACCTGGAAGACGTCCTTGGGCCAGCCGCACTCACGGGTCATCCTCTCCATGAGCAGCGCGGTCAGCGGTGTGTACTCGGAGGGTTTGAGGACGACGGCGTTGCCGGCGGCCAGGGCGGGGATGGCGTCACCGAAGGAGTTGATCAACGGGTTGTTCCAGGGGCCGATGACTCCGACGACACCCAGGGGGATCCGCCGGGTGTACATGCTGCGGCCGAGCACGAAGGGCGAGAGCGAGCGGATCTTCGTGTCGGCGAGGTAGTGCCGTGCCCGCTTGGCCCAGTGGGCGAAGGCGCTGACGCAGTAGACGATCTCGACGATCGCGTCCTCTTCGGTCTTGCCGTTCTCCTCGACGACGGAGTCGATGATCTCCTGCCGGTGAGCCAGCAGCCAGTGGCGACCGCGCGTGAAGAATTCCGCACGGCTTCGGGTGCTCAGCGCCGCCCAGCCCGGCTGTGCCCGTCGGGCTCGCGCGACCGCTTGCGCCACCTCCTCCGCCGACGCGTCCGCGACGTGGCCGACCACTGCTCCGGTGGCCGGATTGTCCACTGCGATGGGTGCGGCCGCCCGGGCGCCGTCGGGCGTGAGCGATCGAGTCTGAGCCACGGAAAAACTCCTGCCGGAACGTTGACTTCGGTTTGCCCAGAATGAGACGGTCACCCGTGCAAGTCAAGCGTCTTGTACAGATGACCAACTTGTTGGGCGACAGAGACACCCCACCCAAGGCCCGTCACCAAGGAGCGGCTGGAATGAAACGGACGGCATCGGTCGCGCTCAGCGGCTTCGGCGTTCCCGAGTCACTGCGCTGGCATCAGGGAGCCCTGTGGTTCTCCGACCTGGCCCACGGCACCGTGCACCGCTGGGACGGCACGGGAGAGGCAGAGACGGTCCTCGAGGTTCCCGGCCGGGCCGGCGGGCTCGGCTGGCTTCCGGACGGGCGCATGCTCGTCGCCTCCATGGACGGAGGCGTCGTGTACCGGCTGGAGACCGACGGCGAGCTCGTCGAGCACGCGGATCTGCGGCACCTGGTCGGCGGCCCGGTCAACGACATGCTCGTCGACCCGCACGGGCGTGCGTACGTGGGCAATTTCGGCTTCGACTACCACGCCTTCGCCCGCGAGCACGCCAACGCCATGCTCTACGCGCCGCCCGGCCCCACGAAGGCACCGATCGCATGCCTGGCCGCGGACGGGACCCTGCTCGGGGTGACCGAGCCGGTGCTCTTCCCCAACGGATGCGTCCTGACGGCCGACGGCACCACCATGGTGGCGGCCGAAACCCTGGCCATGCGGCTCACCGCCTTCCCCGTGCTCCCCGACGGCACCCTCGGACAGCCGCGCCCCTGGGCCCCGCTGATCTCGCCGTTCCTGTGGCGTGCGGTGAACCATCCGGGGCTTCTCGGCCGGGTCACCCGCAGGATCTCGGCACTGCTGGACCACCCGGCCATCGCCAGGCGCTCCGCCTCACCGATCGCCCCCGACGGCATCGCCTGGCACAGCGACGGCGAGACGATGTGGATCGCGAACGCACTGCGCGGCGAATGCGTGCGGGTGTCCGAGGGGGGCCGCGTCCTCGACCGCGTGACGACGAGCCAGAACACCCTGAGCTGCCTCGTCGCAGGTCAGGACGGCCGCACCCTGTTCGCCGCGACCGTGCCGACCGACGATCCCGTCCGTGCCGCAGAGCTGAACGGTGGTCGCGTCGAGATGCTCCGGCTGTGAATCCCCGAGTGACGACCAGGGACGATCTCGTATCGGACAGTTGACTTGGACATTCGACCAGGAGACTCTGTTGGCCATGAGTGAAGCGTCTGAAAACAGCCGGGTCCTTCTCGTCACCGGCGCGGCCTCCGGCATCGGGGCCTCGATCGCCCAGTCGGCGGTCGCCCGCGGTCACCGCGTGATGCTGTCCGATGTCAACGAGCAGGCCGTGCAGGCCAGGGCACTCAGTCTGGGCAGCGGGGCCGCCGGCTGTGTCCTGGACATCCGCGATCCAGAGGCGTGGGTCAGGGCCTTCGAAGCGACGGAGGCCGCGTTCGGGCCCGTCGACGTGCTGGTGAACAACGCCGGCATCACCCACACCGGCCACGCGAGTGACCTCGGCCCCGGGCAGCACCGCGACATCCTGGAGGTCAACCTGCTCGGCGCCATCACCGGCACCTGCACGGCGATCGAGCGGATGACCGCGCGGGGCCGCGGCCACATCATCACCGTCTGCAGCATGACGTCGTTCCTGCCGCTCCCCGGATACGCGACGTACTGCGGCTCGAAGCACGGGCTGCGGGCCTTTCACCACAGCGTGGCCCTGGAAGAACGCGACGGGCCGCTGGACTTCACGATCATTCATCCCCCGTCGACGCGCACGGACATGCTCGAGCAGGAACTGGCCGACCCCGCTTGCGCCATCTCCTTCGCCGAGAAGTCCTACGCACCGGAGGAGATCGCCAGGACCGTCGTCGACGCGATCGTCTCCAAGCCGGTCGAGGTGGTGTTCCCTCCCCTGGGCGGCCGGGTGCAGCGGATCGCCGGTGTCTTCCCCCGCCTGATGCGGTGGGTGATCCCGCTCGCCGAGGCCAGGGGAATGAGGAAGCGAGAGCGCATCATCGCCCCCACGAGCCGCCACCGGTCCGATGCGGCGCGGCCCTCGGACCGCTCGGCCGTCTGACGCGGTTCCCGGCCGCCACCCGGCGGGCCGGTCCACCGAACCACCGAGAAGGGTGCGGATGTGAGCGCACATGTGACGTCCTGGCCGGACGTGAAATCGGCCGCCTGCGCCATGGCCGGTCTCAGCGAGGTCCGGATGGCCCAACTGGAGCGGGCCACCCAGCACTTGGACCCGCCGTTCGCCGTGGTGGACCTCGATGCCTTCGACGCCAACGCCGGCGATCTGGTGCACCGTACGGGCGGCCGCGCCACGGTTCGCCTGGCCAGCAAGTCGGTCCGCAGCCGTGACCTGATCCAGCGTGTCCTGAAGCGCCAGGGCTACCGGGGCATCCTCGCCTTCACCCTGCCCGAAGCCCTGTGGCTGGCCGAGGACCACGAGGACGTGGTCATCGGCTACCCGACCGCGGACCGCGGCGCGCTGCAGCAACTGGCCAAGGACGAGCGGGCGGCCTCACGCGTCACCCTCATGATCGACTCCGTGGCCCAGCTGGACTTCATCGACGAGGCCGTCGGGGCCGCCCGCCCCCGTCTGCGGCTGTGCATCGATCTGGACGCGTCCCTGGAACTGGCCGCCGGGCGCATCCACCTGGGCCCGTACCGCTCCCCCGTGCACACCCCGCAGCAGGCCGTCACACTTGCCCGGGCGATCCAGAGCCGTCAGGGGTTCCACCTGGCCGGGGTCATGTCCTACGAAGGACAGATCGCCGGCATGGGGGACAACCAGCCCGGCTCCCCTCTCAAGCGCGCCGCGCTCCGTGCCATGCAGCGCCTGTCGGCACGTGAACTGGCCGACCGGCGCGCCGCCGCGATCGCCGCGGTCGAGAGCGTGGCCCCGCTGGAGTTCGTCAACGGCGGTGGCACCGGCTCGGTGGAGCAGACCTCGGCCGAGCACGTCATCACGGAGATCGGCGCGGGTTCGGGCCTGTACGGGCCGGGGTTGTTCGACTTCTACCGACGCTTCCGGCCCCGGCCCGCCGCCTACTTCGTCATGCCGGTCGTACGCCGTCCCACGGACAGGATCGCCACCGTGCTCGGGGGCGGCTGGGTCGCCTCCGGCCCGCCCGGCCGTGACCGTCTGCCCACGCTCAGCTGGCCGCGGGGCCTGCGGATGAACCCGCTGGAAGGTGCGGGGGAAGTGCAGACACCGGTGCTCGGTCCGGCAGCTCACGGTCTGCGCCTCGGTGACCACGTGTGGTTCCGGCACGCCAAAGCCGGCGAACTGTGCGAGCGGGTGAACACCCTCCACCTGGTGTCCGGCGGCGAGATCGTCGGCCGGGCCCCCACGTACCGGGGTGAGGGACACGCCTTCCTCTGACCCGTCCGCCCCATCCGCGGCCCACCTTCTCCCGGAGGCCCGATGCTCCCCGACTTCAGCTCCCCCGCTCCTGCCCTTGCAACCCCCCTCGGGCCCGCCACCGTCCAAGGACCGGCCGAGCCCGTCTCGCGCCGCTGGATCAGCCTGTACGGCCTGGTGTGGTTCGGCTTCTGGATGGCCAACCTCGTCCCCCTCCAGCTGCTGCTCCCCCAGCAGCTGGAGGCGATCGATCCGGCCTCGAAGGTCTTGGACTTCGCCGTCGTCAACGGTGTCTCCGGGCTGGTCGCGCTCGTCGCCCTGCCCCTGTGCGGCGCCCTGTGCGACCGTTCCCGCAGCCGCTTCGGCCGCCGCAGACTCTGGCTCACGGCGGGCGCTGCCGCTTTCGCCGCCGGGCTGGTCGTCACCGGCGCCCAGACCACCGTGACCGGTGTGGTCGTGGCGTGGGCGGCCGGCATGATCGGTCTCAGCGCGGCCACCGCCGGGCTCACCGCCGTCATCGCCGACCGCGTTCCCGAAGACCAGCGCGGCATGATCTCCAGCGCCGTCTACGGCCCCCAGGCCCTCGGCGTGGTCGTCGGCATCGCCCTCGTGTCGGCTTTCGGGCTTTCCCCCCTGTCCGGGTTCACGGTCATCGCGGTCCTGCTGATCGTCTGTCTGGTGCCGTTCCTGGCCTCCCATCGCGACATCGCCTTCGACGTCGAGGCGCCGCTCGGCATCGGGGAACTGCTCGCGTCGATGGGCAGCTCCCTCAGGAACCGGGAATTCGCCTGGGCCTTCGGCGGACGGCTCCTGGTCAATCTGGCGAACTCGCTGGGCACGTGTTACACGCTCTACTTCCTCACCGACGGTCTCAAGGTCACCGACCCGGCCGGCAGCCTGCTGGTGTGCACCGTCCTCTATCTCCTGGCCGGCCTGCTGGCCACCACCGCCGCCGGAGTGCTGTCCGACCGCCTCGGCCGACGACGGATCTTCGTCGCCCTGGCGGCGCTGCTCCAGGCCGCTTCCGGCTTCCTGCTGGCGAGCGCCCCCAGCCTCGCCGTCATGATGGTGGCATCCGCTCTCATGGGCGGCGGCTTCGGTGCGTACATGGCCGTCGACCAGGCCCTGATCACACAAGTGCTCCCCAACGCCGAGAGCCGGGCCAAGGACCTCGGCATCATGAACATCGGCTCCATCGTTCCCCCGGCGATCGCCCCGCTGATCGCCGGAGCGATCATCAGTTCGGAACACGGCTACCCGCTCCTCTTCGCCCTCGTGGGCGCGGCCGCCGCCGTCGGAGCGGTCCTGGTCTACCGCATCCGTTCCGTCCGCTAGTGCCGTGACCGGAAAGGTTCACCGGGCGTGGCGAACACGGGGCCGTACGCGACCCGGATCATCGGCGGGAAGCTCCCGGCCGTGACGGGAACCGCGCCGCTGGACCGCCGGGTGCGCGGCCGAGGTGAGGACGACGGCCGTGGAGATCTCAGTGCACTCCGCGTCGGGCGATCTCATGGTCCGCGGCCTGCAAGCTCAGCAACGGCCTCCTGCCTTGTCACCGGGGTGACTTATGGTTCGCCTCATGGCACTCACGGACATCACCGCCTCAGCGGTCATCCAGGCAGTCGAAGAGTTCGACAGGCTCGGCCACGACACCTTTCTGGAGAGGCACGGTTTCGGGCGCGCACGCCGCTACCTCCTTGAGTACAACGGCAGGAGCTACGACTCCAAGGCGATCGTGGGCGTCGCGCACGGATACCTCCCGGGGCAGGAGGCGCTGGAATCGGGCCAGTTCTCCGGGGGAGAAGGCCACGCGGTCTCGGTCCTTCGCGAACTGGGCTTCTCGGTCGTCGACGGGCCTGTGGACGGCGCTTGAAACACCGACTCCGCCCGTTCGATGCCGCGGATGAACACCCCTAACGCGGACGCGGCAACGCTCCCGGTCCGCAGCCTGGTCACACCCACGGCTCATCTCGACGTTGTTCGCCGCCGCCCACGTCCCGACTCGCTGACACCGCTTCCTTTGAGGATCTTGGCGGGTCTTGCCGATCCATGCTGATCCATGACGTTTTCGCAGCTCAGACAGGGTGAGTGGTGTCGGTGCTCCTCAGCCCTTGTCAGTCTCTTCCTGTCCTTGTGGCCCCAACTCGGCCTCAATGAGGCCCCAGAGGACAGCACCCAGGTACGGGGCGAACGAACGCACCAGGCCGGGAAAGGATTCCGAAGCCGCCCGGAGCGGATTGTCATTCCAGCGCACTGAGGCTCCACCCCTGTGTGGGGCGGAGCCTCGGCGGCCTGAGTAGCCCGAGCCCTTCCGCGCAGTGTGGTCGAGCGTGGGAAGCAGCGCAGCCCTCAATTCTCTGAACCAGCGCCCTCTTGGATCCGGTCGGCAGGCCCCTCGCACGCGTCCGGTCGGCCGGCCGGTCAGGGACCGCTGAGTTCAGCGGGTGGTTCCGGAAGAACTCCCGCCGACGACGAACGCCCGTACCCCGGCGGTGATCTCGGCCGCCGTGAGGGCGTCGGGGAAGTGGTGGGCGTACTCGCCCTGCGGCGAGATCAGGTACGTGATGGCGGTGTGCGGCACGGAGTATCCGTCCGGGTCGTCGGGATCGTCCTTGCGCCGGGCGAACACCCGGAACTCCCGCTTGGCCCGCTTGATGGCGTCGGCCGATCCGGTGAGCCCCGTGAACCGGGGGTAGGCGCGGAGGAAGTCCCGAAGCGCCTGCGGAGTGTCCCGATCGGGGTCGACCGTGATGTAGAGCGGGCGCAGTTCGTCGGCCATCTCTCCGAGTTCGTTCAGTACGACGGACAGCTTCCCCAGCGCCCGCGGGCAGACGACCTTGCAGTGTGTGAACCCGAAGAAGACCAGTGTCCAGCGGCCCCGGTAGGTCTGATCGGTCACCGGGGTGCCGTCGTGGTCGACGAGCGAGAAGGAGGGCTTGTCCAGCCCTGTTCCTGGTGTGGTCATCGGTCCTGCCTGAACGTGAAGGTGTGCGGGGTGGCGGGGCAGTGCAGCACCACCTGGTCGCGGTCGACGTGCACGGCGTCGGTGAACGGCCCGGGTTCCGGCCGCACCGTGGTGCCGTCGACCACGGCGGCGGGCTGCCCGTCGACGGTGACGGTCCACCGGCCGCGGCCGGCGATCCTGCTGATCGTGACGGTGCCGTCGCCGGGCACGTCCCGGGGGCGACGCAGCCGCGTGTGCAGTACACCGTCGACGACCTCTGCCCGGCTGACGTCGACGTCACGGGCGACGGCGGTCAGCGCCGGCTCCTCGAAGCGCGATCGCGGCAACGGGTGGTTGAAGAGGCTCCACAGCCCGTCGGGCACGTTGAGCCGCGCGTACCCCAGCAGTACGTTGCCGGTCATGGGCCCCATGTTGACGAGGTTCCCGTCGGCGTCGGTGGTGGTGTCGTTGCGGGGGTAGTACAGGCCGCCGTCGCGCCAGGTGGGGTTCATGAACCGGTCGGCGTGGGCAAGCAGGCCGTCCCGGGTGCGTTCGTCGCCCATCTCGGACGCCCAGGCGGCCAGCCAGCCGAAGTTGCCGTCGCTGTCACGGGTCACCTGCTGGCCGTTCATGTTCGCGGGCGACGCCGGAGGTACCGAGAGGGTGCCGTCCGGGCCGTGGACGACGTAGTCCGCGATCTGCCGCGGGTAGTGCTCGTGCACGAACTCGCGGTTCCACATGTTCATCAGGCTGCCGCACCAGCCGTCCATCTGCGCCGAGGCCCCGTCGTTCCCTATGAGGATCTTGGAGTCCTGAAGGACCATGACGTTGTAGTGGCCGTTCTCGCCCAGCCGACCGAAGTCGGCCCAGGCCTGCTCGTATCCGGCGATCGTCTCCTCGGCGCGTTTGCCGCCGGTGATCAGGTCGTGGAGCCGGAATCCGAGGATGGCGGGCTGGATGCAGATCTGGAACACGCAGTTGGGTTCGCAGGCCACCCCGAGATAGCCGTTCTGTACCAGCTGCCAGTAGATGTGGTCGTTGAGCGAGGTCCGGTCGTAGGCGAAGAGCTTCTCTTCGCCGCCCCAGTGCATCGTCCAGAACTGGAAGGTCAACGAGCCGGGCTCGGCGTACTGGTCGGAGTCGAACAGATAGTCGTGCAGCATCGCCATCGACTGGACGTAGGCGCTGTACATGATGTTGTCGCGCACCACCGGATCCCAGTCCTGGCTGGTCGGGTCCGTCATGCGCGGGTTCAGCAGCCCTCCTCCCCGGCCCGTGTCACGCCAGTACATCCAGGCCTCGGGCAGCAGGAGCTTGTCGAGCAGCCGTTGCATCGCGGGCTGGAACAGGCCGGGAGCGGCCGGCAGGCGGTGGACGTGGGTCAGCGCCAGCGCGTAGGTCATGTAGGCGAGCTGGTAGCGGTAGGCGTTGAAGCCGTCCTGACCGTGCGTCCGGGCCTGCATCAGCGACCAGTCGTTGGGCAGTTGGCGGGACAGGTTGTCGAAGTGCCGCAGGTGGCCTGTCTGTTGCGCGGTGAGCACGCGTTCGGACATCGGTCCCTCCTTGTACGCGGGTGCCTTCGTGGACGTCCACGCAGACGTCCACGTGGATGTTCGTGTCAGCAACGAGTTGTTCAATACGGCTGGATCAGGCGTCCCAGGGCCTCGTTCGTCAGCCGGGCGCTCTCCGGGCCGGCCCACTGCCCGGCCGACTCCAGATCCAGCAGCCGCAGCGACGTCTTCACCACGAGTTCCGCCCGGTCGTGACGGCGCCGGTAGAAGCGGTCCAGCCGCTCCTCAACCGAACCGGTGCCGGTCAGTTCGGCGGCCAGCACCACGCCGTCCTCCAGGGCCATGGCGCCGCCCTAGCCCAGGTGGGCGCTGGTGGCGTGGGCGGCGTCACCGATGACGACAATTCGGTCGCGGTACCAGGGTTCGTCGATCCACACGCTCTCGAAGGCCTTGCAGACCACGTCCGCGTCCGGCCCCAGGCGGTCGCGCAGCGCCGCGAAGGCCGGATCGGTGAAGCCCGCGAAGACCTTCTCCAGGCGCGTCCTGGCCTGCTCGTGGTCGAGGGTCTGCTTCTCCGAGGCCGGGAACGTGCAGTTGACGTAGCCCATCCCGGTCTTGGGCCGGTTGAAGAGGAAGGTTCCGCTGGGGGCGATGTGAATGCCCGTCGCGAGGTCGATCCCCTCGCTCTCCAGGACCCAGCGGACACTGAGCTCGCCGACGAACCGCGGCTGGTAGCGGTCGCCGAACACCTGCTGCCGCACCGTCGAGCGGATGCCGTCGGCTCCGACGACCAAGTCGTAGTGCGCCTGGCTGCCGTCGGTGAAGGCGACGTCCACCCCGGACGGCGTGTTGGCCAGGGCGGCGACGGTGAGGCCGACCGGGAGCAGCCGGGCGCCCGCCTTCTCGGCCGCGTTCGCCAGTACTTGCGCCAGATCCGGCCGGTAGACGACCAGGCCGATGGGGGTGTCCGGGCCGTCGGCAGCGGCGGGGCCCGCGAAGTTGGCGGGCAGTGGGCTGCCATCGGGGCCGTAGAGCTGCATGTACGAGGCGCGGGCCTCGGTGTTGATCTCCGCGAGTTCCTCGTACACGCCGAGTTCCCGCAGTGCGTCGGCGGCGCGGTGGAACATTCCCATCGCGGTGCCGTTCGGCTCGTACGACACCTCCGCCACGTCGACCGCCACGGCCTCGGAGGACCTGTGCCGCATTCCGATCGCGGTCGCCATTCCGGCGAGGCCGCCGCCCACCACCAGTACCCGTGCGATTGTCACGTTGTGCACCTCACCGTCGAGGACGAGCTCTGTCGCCGTTCACCCTCCGGCAGACCGGAAGCAAACTGAAGCGACCAAAGCCGCAGTGCGAGACACGAGGCTGGTCGGGTGTCTCGAAATGGGGTGGGGCCGGTGGTGCCGCGGCAACGGGCGTCGTCACCCCGCAGTGCCGTGCGCCCGGCCCGCAGCCCGCTCGCAACAGTTACGCTCGCTTGTGTGGACTCCCCAGGGGACGGCCGTGGAGCGGGGCGTGACCCCCGCTCACGGCGTAGCGAACGGGCACTGCGCCGGGCGCTCGTCGCCCTTGCGGCCGAGAGCGGGCCGGCGTCCATCACCGCCTCGGAGCTGGCCGCAAGCGCGGGGATCGGCCGGGCGACCTTCTACCGCCACCATGACAGCGTCCTGGCCTTCATCGACTCACTGCGTGCGGAGCTGATCGCCGAGCTCCGAAGTGCCTTTCTGGACGTGAGACTCGACTCCGGCACGAAGCCCGGTACCTATGACGTACTGGCGTGCCGCGCCCGGGCCGTGCTGCTTGTCGCGGCACACGACGTGGATCTGTTCCGCCTGATGTGGGAGGGGAACGGGGGTACGGCCTTCCGCGACCGGTTCCGTGCCGAGTTGGCCGTCCTGTTCGCCGAGGATCTGCGCCAGATCGGCGCGAAGACCGATGCCGCCTACTGCCCGCCCGAATACCTGTCGGCGTACGCGACCCACGCGATCACCGGTGTGCTCGGCGCGTGGCTCGCGAAGGACGAGCGTGAACCGGTTGAGGACGTCACCTTCTACCTGGTGACGCTCATCAACAGCGGTTCCCAGGTCCTGGAGCAGTAGACGCGTGAAGAGGATTCCCGCGTCGGCTCTGCTTCCGGGCGGCGGCCGCGTCAGGAGCTGCCCCGGCTATGAGCCAGACCGCTGCCGCCGCCTGGCTTTCGCGCCACCGAACTGCTGGATCACCTCATCCGCTCAGTGGGATGGTCTGCCACTTCTCGGCGTGGTTCGACCAGAGTCCGGTGCGTTCCCACAGTGATGCGGACAGCGGCATCCTCACAAGCCGCTGGGCCAGGACCGGGCTGAAACCCGCACACCAGATGACCGCTTCTACCTTGGCGCGGACGCCATCGGCCCCTACGACAACGCGCCGAAAAACCGCAGGCCTCACGAGAACCCGGGGGGTGCTACGGAGTGGCACCCGGTAGCACACGACGGCTACGGTGGAGCCATGACCAGCCAACCCGAGATCACCCAACGCGACCTGCGCACCAAATCCAAAGAGATCATGGACGCCGTCCAAAGCGGCCAGTCCTTCACCGTCACCCGCGACGGCCACCGCATCGGCGAGCTGATCCCCCTGCGCCGACGCCGGCGCTTCGTCCCGCGCGGCGAATTCGCCGCCATGTCCCGCACCGCCCCGGACATCTCCCTGGACGCCTTCCGCGCCGACCAGGACGCCACCGCCGAGCAGGAGCTGGACGACCCCTATGCCCGGTGAGCACCAGCAGGGACTCCTCGACACCAACATCATGATCCTTCGCAAGTGGATCAACCCCGAGGAACTGCCCGCCGAGATGGCCATCACCGCCATCACCCTGGCCGAACTCTCCGCAGGCCCCCACCAGGTCCGCGGCAACGCCGAACAGGACGACCACGACGAACACGCCGAACGCGCCCGCCGCACGGACATCCTCCAGCGCGCCGAGAACGAGTTCGACCCCATCCCCTTCGACGCGGAAGCCGCCCGCATCTACGGCCGGGTCTGCGCCGCCGTCATCAGCGCCGGTCGCCAACCCCGGCGCCGCATCGCCGACCTGATGATCGCCTCGATCGCCGCCGCGGAAGGCCTCCCCCTGTTCACCACCAACCCCGACGACTTCAAGGGCCTGGACGACCTGCTCACCGTCGTCTCCGTCACCCGTCCAAGGGTGCTCCACGATCGGTAGGGCACCACCGCACCCGACACCCCGACTCCGGGCCGTTTCCTCACCGTGGAGGGAGCGTGCCCGCTCCACGGCCGATGTCCCGATCGATCGCCCAGCGCCCCGGACTGAGCCCGAACACCGCCGGCGCGCGCCTGGAGCCGAGCTCCGGTGACAGGGGGCGCGGTGAACACGGCGATGTCGAGTTCGGCGGCCAGAACGTCGGCGGCGTTACGCGCTACTGCGGCCAGCACGGTTACAGCCCCAGACAGTCGCCACGGCGAACGCCCCGAGCCACACGCATACGACTCGTCGGAGAACGCCTCCAGGCCGCTTCCCGCACCTCCGGCCTCAGAATGGCCTCAATCCATGCCCCCTTTCGCAGCAGAGCCGACCAGAACGCGTCTCATCGATTGCACCTCCGCGCACATACGTGCAGGTCAGAAGGACATCAGCCGACTCTGACCACCTTGGTGCAACTGCGCGAGCAGCGGATTCAGTCCGTTCAGGCACAGTTGGCGCCTCGACACCCAAAAATGAACGTTTCCGCAGGTCAGAGACCTGCTCAGGTGGGGCGGGTGGGACTCGAACCCACGGCCGACGGATTATGAGTCCGCTGCTCTAACCGGCTGAGCTACCGCCCCATAGCGGCGTGTCGCGTACATGTGTACGCGCCGTGTGCCGCAGCATAGCCGCTCATACGATCTCACGCTTCGGCTGGTCGGCCTTGCCCCCGACCAGGGAGACACCGCTGCGGCCTGCGCGGTTCCCGTCGGTGTGACGCCGACGGGAACCGACATGAAAAAGGACCCCACCGGGGTCCTCGTTCACGATGCTCCCCCGACTGGACTCGAACCAGTAACCTGCCGGTTAACAGCCGGCTGCTCTGCCAATTGAGCTACGGAGGACCGAGCTCCCCCGACTGGACTCGAACCAGTAACCTGCCGGTTAACAGCCGGCTGCTCTGCCAATTGAGCTACGGAGGAATGCCTCGTTGCATCGAACGTACCCACCTGGGTATTCGCCAGGGGGCGGGCGCTCGCTGCGACACATACATTAGCGCAAGCAGGGGGGTGCTCCGCCAATCGGTTCCCCCCGGCACCGACGCCGCACCAGGGACCTACGAAGGGAAGGGTGGCCGCCATGCGCTACAAGCTGACGTTCCTCGCCGGGCTCGCCGTCGGTTACGTGCTGGGCACGCGCGCCGGTCGTGAGCGCTACGAGCAGTTGAAGAAGTCCGCGCGGCAGGTCGCGCAGAACCCCGCCGTGCGCAACACCGCCGAGACGGCCGCCCAGCAGGGCCGCCAGTACGCGGGCAAGGCGTACCACGCGGTCAGCACCAAGGTCGGCGACCGCATGCCCGAGTCCGTCGCCGGCCGGGTCCGCTCCCTGCGCGACCGCAGCTCCCACAACGGCGCCGAGGACGACTGGGGCACCAGCACCACGTAACAGTTCCCTTGCGACACCGATCACAACGACGTCCCGAGGGGCGCGGGCAACTGCGCGACCAGCCACGACGCGGCCGCACCGGCGACACCCGCGAGCCCTCGACGGTCTACGCGGCTCAACCTCAGCGGCGCGTGCGGCAGAATTTTCGGTATGGGGATAGTCGCCGGGCTGGACAGTTCGCCCGATTTCACTCGTATCGTCGTCTGCGACGCGGACACCGGAGCCGTGCTCAGGCAGGGATATGCGCCGCATCCGGTGGAGAATCCGGACAGCGGGGGCCGGCCCAGCGACGTCGATCCCCAGGCCTGGCTGCTCTCCCTCGGGGAGGCGGCCGGCGGGGGTCTGCTGGAGGGTGTGCAGGCCATCGGGGTGTCCTCGCAGCAGAACGCGCTGGTCCCGCTGGACGCGCAGGGCAACACCGTGCGGCCGGCGATGGTGGGCGGCGACAAGCGCGCCCAGGTCGCGGCGGCCGATCTGATCGACGCGCTCGGCGGGCGCGAGGCCTGGGCGCAGGCCGTGGGGTGCGTACCGCAGGCCGCCCAGCCGGTCACCAAGCTGCGGTGGCTCGCCAAGACCGAGCCGGAGGCCGCGCTGCGCACCTCCGTGCTGATGCAGGCCCATGACTGGCTGGTGTGGCAGCTGCTGGGCCGGCCTGTGAGAAGGACCACGGACCGGGGCGGGGCCTCCGGGACCGGGTACTGGTCCGCCGCGATGGGCGGCTACCGGCCCGATCTGGTCGAGCTGGCGCTCGGTCACCAGGCCATGCTGCCCGAGGTGATCGGGCCGTCGGACGCGGCCGGTACGACCCCGGAGGGGCTGCTGATCTCCGCCGGCACCGGCGAGACCATGGCGGCGGCGCTGGGCCTCGGGCTGGGGATGGGGGACGTGGTGGTGTCCCTGGGCGCCTCCGGGTCCGTCATGGCCGTGCATCCCGAGGCGCTCGTCGACCAGTCCGGGATGATCACCTCGCTCGCCGACGCGACGGGCATGCATCTGCCGGTGGTGACCACCCTGAACGCCGTACGGACCCTGCGCGGCGCCGCCGAACTGCTCGGCGCGCCCGATCTGGAGGGGCTGTCCGAGCTGGCGATGAAGTCGACGCCGGGCTCGCACGGGCTGGTGATGCTGCCCTATCTGGAGGGCGAGCGGACGCCGAACCTGCCGCACACCGCCGGGACGCTGGCGGGGCTGCGCCGGGAGTCCATGAAGCCCGAGCACTTCGCGCGGGCCGCCTTCGAGGGCATGCTGTGCGGGCTCGCGGACGCGCTCGACGTGCTGCGCGGGCGGGGCGTGAGCGTGCAGCGGATCTTCCTGCTGGGCGCGGCGGCCGAGCTGCCGGCCGTGCAGGCGGCGGCACCGGCGCTCTTCGGCGCGCAGGTCGTCGTACCGCAGCCGGCGGACTACGCGGCGATCGGGGCGGCCCGGCAGGCGGCCTGGGCGCTCGGGGCGAAGCAGGGCACGCTCGATCCGCGGACCCCGCCGGTGTGGCAGGGCGCGGCGGCGGTCGTGCTGGATCCGGGCGAGGATCTGGCGGTGGGGCAGGCGGTGCGCCAGCAGTACGTGTCGGTGCGGGAGCAGACGCACCCGGGGGCGTTCCGGGGGTAGGGCCACCCCGGCCGACGTCCGACGAGCCCGTCCCCGTGCGCCCTCCCCGTGCGCCCCTGCCCGCCCGTCCCGGTACGCGGAAGGCCGTATATCACGCAGCTCTCGGCTTAATCGGTTGAGGTAACGCGGGTGGAGTGTCCGACGATAGGTGCCAGGGGCAACCCATGCCCCTCCCGCCGACTCCGAGAGACGTAGCGTGCTCATACGACTTCTGCGGACCTATCTCAGGCCCTACAAGAAACCCATCGTCCTGCTGGTGCTGCTGCAGTTCCTGCAGACCTGCGCCACCTTGTACCTGCCCACGCTGAACGCGCACATCATCGACAACGGCGTCGTCGAGGGGGACACCGGTTACATCCTGTCCTACGGCGGTCTGATGATCGGCATCTCGCTGGCGCAGGTCGTCTGCAACATCGGCGCCGTCTACTACGGTGCCCGGACCGCCTCCGCGCTCGGCCGGGACGTCCGGGCGGGCGTCTTCGACCGGGTGCAGTCCTTCTCCTCCCGGGAGGTCGGTCAGTTCGGCGCGCCGTCGCTGATCACCCGGACCACCAACGACGTCCAGCAGATCCAGATGCTGTCGCTGATGGCGTTCACCCTCATGGCGTCCGCGCCGATCATGTGTGTGGGCGGCATCGTGATGGCGCTCGGCCTGGACGTGCCGCTGTCCGGGGTGCTGGTCGCCGTCGTGCCGGTGCTGGGCATCTGCGTGACGCTGATCGTACGGCGGCTGCGGCCGCTGTTCCGGTCGATGCAGGTGCGCCTCGACACCGTGAACCGGGTGCTGCGCGAGCAGATCACCGGCAACCGCGTGATCCGCGCGTTCGTCCGCGACGAGTACGAGCAGCAGCGGTTCCGGAAGGCCAACAGCGACCTCACCGGCATCTCGCTGAAGACCGGCAACATGCTGGCGCTGATGTTCCCGGTGGTCATGACCACGGTGAACCTGTCCTCGATCGCGGTGGTGTGGTTCGGCGCGCACCGCATCGACAGCGGCCAGATGCAGATCGGTGACCTGACCGCGTTCCTCGCCTATCTGATGCAGATCGTCATGTCCGTGATGATGGCCACCTTCATGTTCATGCAGGTGCCGCGCGCCGAGGTGTGCGCCGAGCGCATCCAGGAGGTCCTCGGGACCTCGTCCTCCGTGGTGCCTCCGGCGGCGCCCGTCACCGAGCTGCGGCGGCACGGGCATCTGGAGATCCGGGCGGCCGGCTTCCGCTACCCGGGGGCCGAGGAGCCCGTCCTCAAGGCGATCGACCTGGTGGCGCGGCCCGGTGAGGTCACCGCCGTCATCGGCTCCACCGGCAGCGGCAAGTCCACGCTGCTCGGTCTGGTCCCCCGGCTGTTCGACGCGACCGACGGGGAGGTGCTGGTCGACGGGGTGCCGGTGGCCGACGTCGATCCGGTCCTGCTCGCCCGGACCGTCGGGCTCGTCCCACAGAAGCCGTACCTCTTCGCGGGGACCGTCGCGAGCAATCTGCGCTACGGCAACCCGGACGCGACGGACGAGGAGCTGTGGCACGCCCTGGAGGTGGCCCAGGCCAAGGACTTCGTGAGCAAGCTGGAGAACGGGCTGGACTCCCCCGTCGCCCAGGGCGGCACCAACGTCTCCGGCGGTCAGCGGCAGCGGCTGGCGATCGCCCGGACGCTCGTGCAGCGGCCGGAGATCTATCTCTTCGACGACTCCTTCTCCGCCCTCGACTACGCCACCGACGCGGCCCTGCGCGCGGCGCTCGGCCGGGAGACGGCCGAGGCGACGGTGGTGATCGTCGCCCAGCGGGTGGCGACCATCCGGGACGCCGACCGGATCATCGTCCTCGACGAGGGCCGGGTCGTCGGCACCGGCACGCACCGTGAGCTGATGACGGACAACCAGACCTACCGGGAGATCGTGCTCTCCCAGCTGACGGAAGCGGAGGCTGCCTGATGGCCGGGCCCATGGGACGCATGATGGCCGGCACCGGTCCCGACAGCCGCTCGCTGGACTTCAAGGTGTCCGGCAGACGGCTGCTCGCCCAGTTCAAGCCGGAGCGGCTGACGCTCTACGTGATGCTCCTGTGCGTGGTGCTCAGCGTCGGGCTGAACGTGGTCGGCCCGAAGATCCTCGGCAAGGCCACCGACCTGGTGTTCGCGGGCATCATCGGCCGGCAGATGCCGGACGGCGCGAGCAAGGAGCAGGTGCTCGACTCGATGCGCGAGCGCGGCGAGGGCCAGGTCGCCGACATGCTCAGGAGCACCGACTTCACACCCGGCAAGGGCATCGACTTCGACCAGGTCGGTGAGGTCCTGCTGTTCGCGGTCGGGGTGTTCCTGGTCGCCGGTCTGCTGATGGCGGGGGCGACGCGCCTGGTCAACCGGGCCGTCAACCGCACGATGTTCCGGATGCGCGAGGACGTGCAGACGAAGCTGTCGCGGCTGCCGCTGTCGTACTTCGACAAGCGTCAGCGCGGCGAGGTGCTCTCCCGCGCCACGAACGACATCGACAACATCCAGCAGACCCTCCAGCAGTCGCTGGGCCAGCTCATCAACTCGCTGCTGACGATCATCGGCGTGCTGGCGATGATGTTCTGGGTCTCGTGGCTGCTCGCGCTGGTCGCGCTGGTGACGGTGCCGCTGTCGGCGGTCGTCGCGGCGAAGGTCGGCAAGCGGTCGCAGCCCCACTTCGTGCAGCAGTGGCGCTCCACCGGCAAGCTGAACGCGCACATCGAGGAGATGTACACCGGCCACACGCTGGTGAAGGTGTTCGGCCGCCAGGAGGAGTCGGCCCGGCAGTTCGCCGAGCAGAACGAGGCGTTGTACGAGGCGGGGTTCAAGGCGCAGTTCAACAGCGGGATCATGCAGCCGCTGATGTTCTTCGTGTCGAACATCAACTATGTGCTGGTGGCGGTGGTCGGCGGTCTGCGGGTGGCGTCGGGCGCCCTGTCCATCGGTGATGTGCAGGCCTTCATCCAGTACTCCCGTCAGTTCTCGATGCCGCTGACGCAGGTCGCGTCGATGGCGAACCTGGTGCAGTCGGGCGTGGCCTCCGCCGAGCGGATCTTCGAGCTGCTCGACGCGGAGGAGCAGCAGGCCGACCCGGCGGCCGGCGCCAAGCCGGAGGAGCTGCGCGGGCGGGTCGCGCTGGAGCACGTCTCGTTCCGCTACGACCCCGAGAAGCCGCTCATCGAGGACCTCTCGCTGACGGTGGAGCCGGGCCACACGGTCGCGATCGTCGGCCCGACGGGCGCCGGCAAGACGACCCTGGTCAACCTGCTGATGCGGTTCTACGACGTCTCGGGCGGCCGGATCACCCTCGACGGCGTGGACATCGCGCGGATGTCACGGGACGAGCTGCGCGCCGGGATCGGCATGGTGCTCCAGGACACCTGGCTGTTCGGCGGCACGATCGCGGAGAACATCGCGTACGGCGCCTCGCGCGAGGTGACCCGGGGCGAGATCGAGGAGGCGGCGCGGGCGGCCCACGCGGACCGCTTCGTGCGGACTCTGCCCGAGGGGTACGACACCGTGATCGACGACGAGGGCAGCGGGGTGAGCGCGGGTGAGAAGCAGTTGATCACCATCGCGCGGGCGTTCCTGTCCGACCCGACGATCCTGGTGCTGGACGAGGCGACCTCCTCGGTCGACACCCGTACCGAGGTGCTGATCCAGAAGGCGATGGCGAAGCTGGCGCACGGCCGGACGTCGTTCGTCATCGCCCACCGTCTCTCCACGATCCGGGACGCGGACACCATCCTGGTGATGGAGAACGGCTCGATCGTGGAGCAGGGCGCGCACGCGGAGCTGCTGGCGGCGGGCGGGGCGTACGCCCGCCTGTACCAGGCGCAGTTCGCGCAGGCGGTGGCGGAGGTGGACTAGGTCCGGGGGTCGCCCACCTCCGGGTGGGCGACCTTCAGTCCAGGTAGCCCCTGAGCTGGTCGGCGAACGCGTGATCCCGCAGCTTGTTCAGGGTCTTCGACTCGATCTGGCGGATCCGCTCCCGCGTCACCCCGAAGATCCGCCCGATCTCCTCCAGGGTGCGCGGCCGCCCGTCGGCGAGGCCGTAGCGGAGCTGCACGACCTTGCGCTCGCGCTCGCCGAGCGTGGAGAGCACCGCCTCCAGGTGCTCGCGCAGGAGGAGGAAGGCGGCCGACTCGACGGGGCTGGTCGCGTCGCCGTCCTCGATGAGGTCGCCGAGGGCCACGTCGTCCTCCTCCCCCACCGGGGCGTGCAGGGAGACGGGCTCCTGGGCCAGCCGCAGCACCTCGCCGACCCGTTCGGGGGCGAGGTCGAGCTGGCCGGCGACCTCGTCGGCGGTCGGCTCGTAGCCGCGTTCCTGGAGCATCCGCCGCTGGACGCGCACCACGCGGTTGATCAGCTCGACGACATGGACCGGGACGCGGATGGTGCGGGCCTGGTCGGCGAGGGCACGGGACATGGCCTGGCGGATCCACCAGGTGGCGTACGTGGAGAACTTGTAGCCGCGGGCGTAGTCGAACTTCTCCACCGCGCGGATGAGCCCGAGGTTGCCCTCCTGGACGAGGTCGAGCATGGTCAGGCCGCGTCCGACGTACCGCTTGGCGACGGAGACGACGAGCCGCAGGTTGGCCTCGATGAGGCGGCGCTTGGCCATGCGGCCCATCACGACCAGCCGGTCGAGGTCGAGGGCGAGGTCGCTGTCCAGGTCGGGCGTGCTGCCCAGCTTCTCCTCGGCGAACAGCCCGGCCTCGACCCGGCGGGCGAGTTCGACCTCCTCGGCGGCGGTGAGCAGCGGGATGCGTCCGATCTCCCTCAGGTACTGGCGGAAGAGGTCGGAGGAAGGTCCGCTGGTGTCGGCGGCCGTCCGGGCCGGGGGCGTCTCCACGGGCTCGGCGGGCTCGGCGGCCTCCTCCAGGGCTTCCGGGGGCGGTTCCGTCTCCGGGTGGTGCGCGGCACGGTGCTGCGGCGGGACCGCGACCAGGTCGTCGTTCTCGGCGTCCGGTTCCGTGTCGTCGGCAGTGCCGGCGTTCTGCGTCAGGGTCTGGGTCTGCACGGGGGCGACCTCCAGGATGATCGCTGCTGAGGTGAGCGGCAGCGGTACTGCGGAGGCCGCTCCGAGGACTCAGGCACCGGACCCAGTGTGGGGTACGACACATCCCCGCCACGAGGGGCGTGCGGTGACTTTTTGAGTCCGGTCCGTAACCAGCTGTTCAGAGCGCCGCGGCGCCGTGTGCCTGGAGGGCCTGGTCGTACTGCTGAAGCACCCACAGTTCGTTCTGCACGGCCGCCAGTTGGGCCTGGTCGCCGCCGGCGCCGAGACGGGCCAGCTGGGACTGGACGTCCCGGACGCGGCGTTCGACGGCGCGGCGGCGGACCTGGACGAGGACCGTCCCGGCGTAGACCTCGTCGACCGTGCGACGCATGATCGGCTCGACGGCGAGTTCGGTGACCATGGCGCGGACGGTGTCGTCGGGGGCGGCCTCGCGGACGCGGATCAGGTACTCCTGGGCGTCCTGCACGCCCCACTCGGCGCCGCCCGCGTCCAGGACGGCCTGGCGCACGGCGGCGTAGGGGGCGGCGGTGAACTCGTCGACGCCGTACGCGTCGAAGGCCGGGGAGACCAGTTCGGGGCGCTGGAGGGCGAGCTTGAGGAGCTCGCGCTCGGTGGCGTAGACGGGGTTGCGCAGGGTGAGGGCCGGGCCTGCGGTGGCCGGGCGGGGGGCGGCCTCGTAGGGCTGCTGGGGGCCGCCGCGGCCGGCCGGCGCGGGGCCCTTGCCGCCGCGGTCGCGGGCCCAGCGGGCCAGCTGGGCGACGCGTTTGACGACGAACTGGGTGTCGAGGATGCCGAGCATGCCGGCGAGCTGGACGGCCACCTCGTGCTGGGCGCCGCTGTTCTTGATGCGGGCGACGACGGGCGCGGCCTCGTCGAGGGCGGCGGCCCGGCCGCCGGGGGTGTCGAGGTCGTAGCGCACGACGATCTGGCGCAGGGCGAACTCGAAGAGCGGGGTGCGGGGTTCGACCAGGTCGGCGACCGCCTCGTCGCCCTTGATCAGCCGGAGGTCGCAGGGGTCCATGCCGTCGGGGGCGATGGCGATGTAGGTCTCGGCGGCGAACTTCTGGTCGTCCTCGAAGGCGCGCAGGGCGGCCTTCTGGCCGGCGGCGTCGCCGTCGAAGGTGAAGATCACGCGGGCGCTGCCGTTGTCCATCAGCAGCCGGCGGAGGATCTTGATGTGCTCGCCGCCGAAGGCGGTGCCGCAGGTGGCGATGGCGGTGGTGACGCCGGCCAGGTGGCAGGCCATGACATCGGTGTAGCCCTCGACGACCACCGCGCGGGAGGACTTGGCGATGTCCTTCTTCGCGAGGTCGATGCCGTACAGCACCTGGGACTTCTTGTAGAGCGCCGTCTCGGGGGTGTTGAGGTACTTGGGGCCGTTGTCCGCCTCGTAGAGCTTGCGCGCGCCGAAGCCGACGACCTCGCCGCCGATGTCGCGGATGGGCCACATCAGCCGGCCGCGGAAGCGGTCGATGGGGCCGCGGCGGCCCTCCTGGGAGAGGCCCGAGAGCAGCAGTTCCTTGTCGGTGAAGCCCTTGCCGCGCAGGAAGCGGGTGAGGTGGTCCCAGCCCTGGGGGCTGTAGCCGACGGAGAAGTGCTGGGCGGCGGCCTGGTCGAAGCCGCGCTCGGCGAGGAACTGGCGGCCGGTGTCGGCCTCCGGACTGGTGGCGAGCTGTTCGGTGTACCAGTCGGCGGCGATCTTGTGGGCCTCGACCAGGCGGATGCGTTCGCCGCGCTGGTGGGAGGGGTTGTAGCCGCCCTCCTCGTAGCGCAGGGTGATGCCGGCCTGGGCGGCGAGCCGCTCGACCGCCTCGGAGAAGGTGAGGTGGTCGACCTTCATCACGAAGGTGAGGGTGTCGCCGCCCTCCTGGCAGCCGAAGCAGTGGAAGAGCCCCTTGCTCGGGCTGACCTGGAAGGAGGGCGACTTCTCGTCGTGGAACGGGCACAGCCCCTTGAGGTTGCCGCCGCCCGCGTTGCGCAGCTGGAGGTACTCGGACACGACGGCGTCGATCGGGACCGCGTCCCGTACCGCCTTCACGTCCTCGTCGTTGATCCGTCCTGCCACGCGTGAATTCTACGGGGGCGCGCGAGCAGCTAGGAGAGGAGAGCGTCGAGGGGGACGTGGGGGTCGGCCAGCGCCTCCGTGTTCACCGGGGTCGCGGCCGCGATGAGCTTCTGGACCTGCTCTGTGACGTCCCACACGTTCACGTTCATCCCGGCGAGGACGCGTCCCTCCTTCACCCAGAACGCGATGAACTCCCGCTTGCCCGCGTCACCGCGGATCACGACCTCGTCGTACGAGCCCGGCGGCGCCCAGCCGCTGTACTCCATGCCCAGGTCGTACTGGTCGGTGAAGAAGTACGGCACCCGGTCGTAGGTGACGTCCCTGCCGAGCATCGCGCGCGCGGCGGCCGGTCCGCCGTTGAGGGCGTTGGCCCAGTGCTCGACCCGCAGCCGGGTGTCGAAGAGCCCGTGCGGGAAGGAGGCGACGTCCCCGGCGGCGTGGATGTCCGGGTCGGAGGTGCGCAGCGCGGCGTCCACGGCGACACCGCCGCCGTGGGCGCGGTCGGCCAGCGTCAGTCCGGCCGCCTCCGCGAGCGCGGTGCGCGGGGCGGCGCCGATCGCGGCGAGCACGTCGTGCGCCGGGTGCTCCTCGCCGTCGTCGGTGCGCACGGCGAGGACCATGCCGTCCTGGCCGACGATCTCGGTCAGCCGGACGCCGAAGCGGAAGCGGACGCCGTGCTCGCGGTGCAGCTCGGCGAAGACGTTGCCCAGCTCGGGGCCGAGGACGCCGTGCAGCGGGGTGGGGGACGGTTCGATGACGGTGACCTCGGCGCCGTACTCGCGGGCGGCCGCCGCCACCTCCAGGCCGATCCAGCCGGCGCCCGCGATCACCAGATGGCCGTTGTCGCGGCCGAGGGCGCTCAGGACGCCCTTGAGGCGCTCGGCGTGGGCGAGCCGGCGCAGATGGTGGACGCCCGCCAGGTCGGTGCCGGGGACGTCCAGGCGGCGCGGCTCGGCACCGGTGGCCAGCAGCAGCTTGTCGTAGTGGACGAGGGTGCCGTCGTCGCCGAAGCGGACCGTCCTCGCCGTGCGGTCGATGGCGTCGACGGTCTGGCCGAGGTGCAGTTCGATGTCGTTGCGCGCGTACCAGGCGGGCTCGTGGACGAAGACGCTCTCGCGGCTCTCCTTGCCGAGCAGGAAGCCCTTGGACAGCGGCGGCCGCTCATAGGGGTGGTCGCGTTCGTCGCAGATCAGTATCACGCGGCCGGTGAAGCCCTCCGCCCGCAGCGTCTCGGCCGCCTTCGCACCGGCCAGGCCTCCTCCGACGATGACGAATGTCTGATCCGCGTCGACCACGTGATGCCTCCTCGTAAGGGAACCGCCACATGCGAGCGTCCCGCACGGAGCGTGATGGGGGAAGGGGACGTGGCCCGATCAGGCCACGCTGGGTCACGTTCGGGTCCGTTTGGGTGCACTTGCGTTCACTCGTGCCTCCCGTGTCACCGGTGCCCGGTGAGGCGGGAGTGGAGCGAGCGGGCCGAGGCGTCGGTGAGGGACGCGATCTGGTCGACGACGGCGCGTTTGCGGGCGCGGTCGTCGCCGGCCTGTTCGAACAGGGCGCGGAACTGGGGGTCGAGTCCCTCGGGCGCGCGGGCGGTGAGCGCCTCGGCCAGCTCGGTGATCACGACGCGCTGGTCGGCGCGGAGCCGCTCCTGCTCGGCGCGCTGCATGACGTACAGGTCGGCGACGGCCTTGAGGACCGCGCACTCCAGACGTGTCTCGTGCGGTACGACGAGTGCCGCCCCGTAGCGGGTGAGGGGCCCCGATCCGTGGCGTGCGCGGGTGGCGCCCTCGGCGGCGAGGCAGAAGCGGCCGATGAGCTGGCTGGTGGCGTCCTTGAGGCGGGCCTGGGCGACCGCCGAGCCGTCGTAGCCGTGCGGCCACCACTCCTGGTCCTGGAGGCGGTCGAGGGCGGCGGAGAGTTCGGCCGGGTCGGTGCCGGCGGGGACGTACCGCCCGACGGCGACCCGGAAGACCTCGGCGCGCTCCGGTGCGGCGCGCAGCCGGGCGGGGTCGATGTGGCCGGCGTGCAGGCCGTCCTCCACGTCGTGCACCGAGTAGGCCACGTCGTCGGACCAGTCCATGATCTGCGCCTCGAAGCAGGTGCGGGTGCCGGGGGCCTCCTTGCGGGCCCAGTCGAAGACGGGCCGGTCGTCCTCGTACACGCCGAACTTGGGGGAGGCCGGGTCCGTGGGGTGGCCGCCCCTCGGCCAGGGGTACTTGGTGGCGGCGTCGAGGGTGGCGCGGGTGAGGTTGAGGCCGACGGAGCCCTCGGCGGTGAAGCGCTTGGGTTCGATCCGGGTGAGCAGGCGCAGCGACTGGGCGTTGCCCTCGAAGCCGCCGCAGTCCTGGGCGAAGTCGTTCAGTGCCTGTTCGCCGTTGTGGCCGAACGGGGGGTGGCCCAGGTCGTGCGCGAGGCAGGCCGCTTCGACGAGGTCGGGATCGCAGCCGAGGGCGGCGCCCAGCTCACGGCCGACCTGGGCGCACTCCAGGGAGTGGGTGAGGCGGGTGCGGGGGGTGGCGTCCCACTCCTGGCTGCGCTCCCCCGGCGTGACGACCTGGGTCTTTCCCGCGAGCCTTCGCAGCGCCGAGGAGTGCAGGATTCTGGCGCGGTCGCGCTGGAAGGCGGTGCGGCCGGGGCGCTTGTCCGGCTCGGGGGCCCAGCGTTCGGCTGACGGCAGGTCATAGGGCATGTTTCGACAGTAAGGGGCGGTAGTGACAATCGGGTGCCTGCCGCAGTACCGGGTTCCGTGCGCTTGCGGGTGCGGGGTGCGTCGTGGTCGTCCGCGCGGTTTTCCCGCCCCCTCAAGCGGCGTTGGTGCGACCGCCTGTTTCCAGGGCCCGGTCGTAGCGGTGGAGGAGGAGGTGGGCCATCGACGGGTGGGTGCCCAAGGGGGCCGAGGCGATCCAGGGGGCCTGTGCCGCGCACTCCCTCGCGAAGCGGCCCGGGGCCGTGAAGTACGAGGCGATCGCCACCCTCTCGCGGCCCCTCGCCGCCAGCGCGCGCAGTGCCGTGTCGACGGTCGGGGTGGCCGTGGAGGCGTAGGCGGGGACCACCGGGACGCCGAGGCGCTTCGCCAGCAGCTGTGCCGTGCGGCGGGTGTCGGTCGCCGAGTCCGGGTCGCGGGAGCCCGCCGCGGCCAGGACCACCGCGCTCGTGCGGCGGTCGTCGGCGGTCATGGCCGGGGGCCAGCCCGCCTCCAGCAGACGGGTGTGCAGGGTGTCGACCAGGAGGGGGTGGGGGCCGAGCGGGGCCGCCACGCGCGTGCGTACCCGGGCCGTCGCCGCCATCTCCGGGATGTCGCGCTTGACGTGGTAGCCGCGGGCGAGGAGCAGGGGGACCAGGACGGCGTCCGTGGTGCCGCGGGCGTCCAAAGCCGCCAGCGTCCGGGTGAGCAGGGGCTCGTTCAGCTCGATGTGGCCGAGGTGCACCGGCAGGCCGGGGCGCCGCTCGCGGACCCGGTCGAGCAGGGTGCGTACGGTGCTCAGGGCGCGCGGGTCCCGGCTGCCGTGGGCGACGACCACCAGCGCGGGCGGGGCCGGGCGCCGGCGGGCGTCGAGCGGGACGAGGCTTGGGTGGCTCATGCTCCGATCGTCGCGGGGCGAGGTTGCACCCCCGTTGCCTGACCGTCACGAGTATTTTCCGGGCGCTCACGGCGGGCCCCGGGGCGCCGTGAGGTCCGGGGCGGGGGGAACCTCCGGGGCGGGAGCGAACCGGATCACCGTACGTTGCGTCTTTCCTGGTCGAACGGGATTCCGACTCCGATCCACGCGACCCGGACGCACGCAGGGGGCACCTCATGAAGATCCGTCGACCGCGGCTGCCGCGCACCCGGACCGGGCGGCGCCGGCTGGTGCAGACGGTGATGGCCGGGTGTGTGCTCGCGCTGCTGCCGGCCACCTGGCTGTTCGTGTCCACGGGCGACCGGATCGGTACGACGGCGGGGGCGCCGCGCCGCGAGGTCGCCGTGGTCTTCGGGGCCGGACTGTGGGACGGCGAGCCCTCGCCGTACCTGGCGCACCGGCTCGACGCGGCGGCGGAGCTGTACCGGGCGGGCCGGATCGAGGTCGTCCTGGTCACCGGCGACAACAGCCGCGAGGACTACGACGAGCCGGACGCGATGCGCGCCTACCTGACCCGGCACGGGGTGCCGGACGGGCGGATCGTCAGCGACTACGCCGGCTTCGACACCTGGGACTCCTGTGTCCGCGCCAGGAAGATCTTCGGGGTGGACCGGGCGGTGCTGATCAGCCAGGGCTTCCACATCCGGCGGGCGGTCGCCCTGTGCGAGGCGGCGGGGGTCGACTCCTACGGTGTCGGCGTCGACGCCAAGCACGACGTGACCTGGTACTACGGGGGCACCCGGGAGATCTTCGCGGCCGGCAAGGCGGCCCTGGACGCGCTGTTCGAACCGGATCCGCGGTTCCTCGGCCCCCAGGAGAAGGGCGTGGCGCGGGCGCTCGCGGCGGGGAAGTGACCGGGGGCGGGAGAGGAGGCCGCCGCTCCCGCCCCCGGTCGTCAGCGGCCCCGGAACACCGGCGGGCGCTTCTCCAGGAACGCCGTCATGCCCTCCTTCTGGTCCTGGGTCGCGAACAGGGCGTGGAAGACGCGCCGTTCGTGGCGGACGCCGTCGCGCAGGCCGGTCTCCAGGGCCCGGTCCACGCACTCCCGGGCCGCGCGGACCGCGAGCCGGCCGTACGAGGCGATCGTCGCGGCCGCCGCCAGGGCCTCGGTGAGGACCCGGCCGTCCGGGACGACGCGGGAGACCAGGCCCGCGCGTTCCGCCTCGGCGGCGTCCATGGTGCGGCCCGTGAGGACCAGGTCCATCGCCTTGGCGCGGCCGACCAGGCGGGTCAGCCGCTGGGTACCGCCGATGCCGGGGATCACCCCGAGGGCGATCTCCGGCTGGCCGAACACCGCGGACTCCCCCGCGATCACCAGGTCGCACATCATCGCCAGCTCGCAGCCGCCGCCCAGGGCGTACCCCTCCACCGCGGCGATCTTCGGCAGGCGCAGGTCGGCGAAGTCCTCCCAGCCGCCGAACCAGTCCGCGTCCATCATCTCGACGGCCGTCCGGTCGGCCATCTCCCGGATGTCGGCGCCCGCGGCGAACGCCCGCCCGGAGCCGGTGAGGACCACACAGCCGACGCTGGGGTCGTCCTCCAACGGCCTTAGTACGTCCATGAGTTCGATCAGCAGCGCCGAGTCCAGGGCGTTGAGGACGTGCGGGCGGTGCAGGGTCACGGTCACCACCGCGCCCTCGCGCTCCAGCTTCAGGTTCGTCATCCCGACGGCTCCTCTCACGAGTCCCAGATCGCGCCGTAGGCCGGAATCCCGCGCCGTTCCAGCCCGTGCACGACCTGCCAGGTCAGCTTCTTGTTGGAGATGCAGATCACCGCCTCCGCCCCGAAGTCCCGGTAGGCGGCGTACGCGAGGGCCACCATGTCGGGCTTGCCGTCGCGGGAGGTGTCCCAGACGACGGCGTGCGGCTGGACGGCGAGGATCTCGTCGACGAGGGCGTCGCCGTAGGTCGCGCGCGGGTCGCGAGTGGCCCAGACGAGCCGGGAGGGGACCTCGGCGGCGAGCAGATGGGGCAGGCAGGGGCCGATGCCGCTGCCGGTCGCCACGTACACCACCTTGCGGAAGAGGACCTCGATGTTGGCGACGCCGGCCGTGGTGATGCCTTTCGTCCAGACCGTCGCGGGCCGGTCGTCGATGAAGGAGCCGGTCCAGTCGCCGGCCCGCGAGATGGTGAGCCGGAAGCCGGACTCGCCGGGGGCCGGCACGTTGGCGAAGGAGTGCCACTCCCTCAGCGGGCTGCGGCTGATGGCGGTGGAGGAGCCGGCGAACGGGGTCTCGCCGTAGTCGAAGCGGGCCAACGCCACGTGCGGGGAGGGGCGTTCGATGCGCACGGCGACCCTGCGCAGCCGCAGCCAGGGCAGCGCGACGCTGAAGGTGACGACCGCGAGCACCGCCACCGGCACGGGGCCGGGCGCCGACATCAGGGTGTGCGCCCAGAACAGGGCGAGGGCGGTCCAGCCGCCGAAGCGGTGCACCTTCTCGAAGGTGTCGTGCCGCCGGGAGCGGAAGGCCGGCAGGGCGGTCGCCACGATCAGGGCCAGGAGTGCCACCAGGGTCCAGCTCACCGCCAGCAAGGGCCCGTTCCGTGTCCGCAGGGTGAGCGCCAGGAACCAGACGGCGCCCGCCAGCGCCCCGCCCACGTGCAGTCCTCCGAAGTGGTAGACCTTGCCGAGCGTCCAGCGCAGCCGGAGCGGCCAGTGGGTCGGGGCCGAAGTCGCCAGCTTGAAGAGGAGGTTGACGACGTACTGCTGGCGGACGAGGACGGCGAGGGCGAGGTTCGCGAGGGCCGCGTGGGCGAGGGAGCGGTCGGCCAGTGGCCGACTGAGCCCCGCGTAGGCCGCGTTGACGGTGAGGACCAGGGCCGCGAGGCGGTTGTAGTGCATCAGGCGGGGGTGCTTGAGGAGGCGGCGGGGCGCGGACAGCAGCGGGGGCGGTCCGAGGGAGGCGCGGTCCAGGGAGGTAGTCACCGGGTCACCGCCACCCGGTCCCGGTCCCGGTCCCGGTCCTCGGAGACTGCCGTCCTGGTCACCGCCACCCGGTCCTGGTCGCGGTCCTCGGGGACAGCCGTCCGGTCCTGGCACTCGGAGACCGCCGCTCGGTCCCGGTCCTCCGAGACCGTCACCCGGTCCCGGTCCTCCGACACCGCCGCTCGGTCCCGGCCCTCCGACACCGTCACCCGGTCCTCGGACACCGACGCCCGTTCCTGGGCCAGCCGCAGCAGCGCCGGTTTGTCGATCTTGCCGCGGTCGGTCTCGGGCAAGGATGTCAGGGGCATGACATCATCGGGGACGCAGTAGTACGGCAGCGCCTCGGCGACCGCGCGGCGGGCCGCGTCCGGGTCGACGTCCGCCGGGCACACGAACGAGACCAGGCTGCGGGCGTCGCGCCGCAGGGTCACCGCCCGGGTGCAGCCGGGGAGCCCCTCGAGGACCGAGGAGACCGAGTCCAGCTCCACCCGGAAGCCGCGCACCTTGACCTGGTCGTCGGTGCGGCCGAGGTGCTCCAGCCGGCCGTCCGGGGTCCAGCGGCCCAGGTCGCGGGTGCGGAACATCAGCCGGCCGCCGCCGAGGAAGGGGTCGGGGGCGTACCGCTCTGCGTTGAGGGCCTCGTCGCCGAGGTACCCCGCCGAGACGCAGTCACCGCCCGCCCACATCTCGCCGGTCTCGCCGATGGGCAGCGGACGGCGGTCGGCGCCGAGGACGTACACCGTGTTGTTGGGCGTGGGGCGGCCGATGGTGAGGAGCGGGTCGGCCGGGTCGTGGCGGCTCATCGTGTTGACGATGGTGGTCTCGGTGGGGCCGCAGCAGTTGAAGAAGGCCGCGCGGCGGGCCCAGCGGTCGGCGAGCGGCCGGGGGCAGGGCTCCCCGGCGACGGCCACCGCGCGTACCCGGGGGCAGGCCGCCGGGTCGATGCCGGACAGCACGGTCGGGGTGGCGATCAGCACGGTGGCGGTGCGCGCGGCCGCCGCGATGTCCTTGCCGCGGACGACGAGCGTGGCGCCGTTCGCCAGACAGCCGAGGATCTCCCAGGCGGCCATGTCGAAAGCCACGTTGAGGAGGTGGGCCACCCGGTCGCCGGGGCGGATGCCGAGCGCACCGGGCTCCGTGAGCAGGATGTTGGCGACGTTGCGGTGGGTGACCTTCACGCCGTTGGGGCGGCCGGTGGTGCCGGAGGTGAACAGGACGTAGCAGCCGTCGTCGGGGGCGATCCGGGGACGGGGCGCCGGAGCCGGTTCCAGGGGGTCGTCCAGGGCGATCACCCGGGGGCCGGCCGGCACCCGCGCGAGGTGCTCGCGCTGGGTGAGGACGACGGCCGTCGCGGCGGTGCGCACCACGTGGTCGAGCTGGGCCCGCGGCGCGAGACCGACGTCCTGGGGGACGTAGGCCGCGCCCGCTTTCAGGATGCCGAGGACGCCGACGAGCATCGGGATCGAGCGGCGGACGAAGAGTCCGACGTGATCGCCGGGGCGGACGCCCTCGCGGGCCAGCCGGGCGGCGACGGCGTCGGCGTACCGGTCCAGTTCGCCGTAGGTGAGGGTCGCGCCCTGGTGTTCGGCGGCGATCGCGTGGGGCCGGGCTGCGGCCTGCCGTTCGACGGCCCGGTGGATCAGCGGATCCGGGACGGGGACGGCGGGGCCGCAGCCGTACCGGAGGAAGAGCTGCCGGTCATGGGGGGTGAGATGGCGCAGAGGCATGGTCGGGGGACCTCCAGGCTGGTTCGAGTGTCGGGTGACATGTCCGGGGCCGTGACGTGCCCGGGATTTCGAACGCCGTGCGGTCGTGCGATGCCGTGCGGGTCGTACGCGTCTCTCGACTGTAGTGGCGACTTTTCCACTCTCAAGCATGTGAGACCGGCCAACTACGGGACAAAATGAGACACGTGAGGTGTCTTGCGCCACACCCGCTCCTCACGCACCCCTCACGCCGGCGCCCGCCCGCCGGGGAGGGCACGACCACACCGCCGTAACAGGAGACCGCACGGGGCGTAACACGGGAGACGCACGCTGAACCGCATGCGGACCACCTCGACGCCCACCCACTGCCCGTACTGCGCCCTGCAGTGCGGGATGGCCCTGTCGCCCCTGCCCACGGGGGGCGTCGAGGTGGTCGAGCGCCCGGACTTCCCGGTGAACCGGGGCGCGCTGTGCGGCAAGGGCCGCACCGCGCCCGCGGTGCTCGCGCCGGGCGTGCGGCTGACCTCGCCGTTGGTGCGCTCCGGGGGCGCGCTCGTGCCTGCCTCCTGGGAGGAGGCGCTGGACCGGACCGCCCGGGAGCTGAGCCGCGTACGGTCCGCGTACGGCGCCGACGCGCTCGGGGTGTTCGGCGGTGGCGGGCTGACGAACGAGAAGGCGTACGCCCTCGGCAAGTTCGCGCGCGTGGTGCTCGGCACCTCGCAGATCGACTACAACGGCCGCTTCTGCATGTCCTCGGCGGCGGCGGGCGGCATCAAGGCGTTCGGCCTGGACCGGGGGCTGCCGTTCCCGATGGAGGACATCCCGCGCACCGGGTGCGTGATCCTCGTCGGGTCGAACCCCGCCGAGACCATGCCGCCCTTCCTGCGCTTCCTCCACGAACTGCGGGAGAACGGCGGCACGCTGATCGTCGTCGACCCGCGCCGCACCCGGACCGCCGAGCAGGCCGATCTGCACCTGGCGCCGCGGCCGGGCACCGACCTCGCGCTGGCGCTCGGACTGCTGCACCTCGTCGTCGCCGAGGGGCGGGTCGACGAGGAGTACGTCGCCGAACGCACCGTCGGCTGGGAGGACGCCCGCGCGGCGGCCATGGCGCACTGGCCGGAGTACGTGGAACGGATCACGGGGGTGTCCGTTCCCGAACTCCGGGAGACCGTACGGCTGTTCTGCGAGCCGGAGGCCGCGATGGTGCTCACCGCGCGCGGACCCGAGCAGCAGTCCAAGGGGACCGACACGGTCGGCGCCTGGATCAACCTGTGTCTGGCCACGGGTCGCGCGGGCCGGCCGCTGTCCGGCTACGGCTGCCTCACCGGCCAGGGCAACGGGCAGGGCGGGCGTGAGCACGGCCAGAAGGCCGACCAGCTGCCCGGCTACCGCAAGCTGGACGATCCGGCGGCGCGCCGGCACGTGGCCGAGGTGTGGGGCGTCGACCCCGACACGCTGCCCGGACCGGGACGCAGCGCCTACGAACTGCTGGACGCGCTCGGCACGGACGTGAAGTCGCTGCTGCTGATGGGGTCCAACCCGGTCGTGTCGGCGCCGCGGGCCGCGCATGTGGAGGAGCGGATCAGGTCGCTCGACTTCCTCGCCGTGTGCGACGTGGTGCTGTCGGAGACGGCGGCGCTCGCGGACGTGGTCCTGCCGGTCACCCAGTGGGCGGAGGAGACGGGCACGACGACCAGCCTGGAGGGCAGGGTGCTGCTGCGCCGGCGGGCGCTGACCCCGCCGGACGGAGTGCGCGGCGATCTGGAGGTGCTGCACGAACTGGCGGACCGGCTGGGCGTGGAGAAGGGCTTCCCGACCGACCCCGAGGAGGTCTTCGAGGAGCTGCGCCGGGCCAGCGCGGGCGGCATCGCGGACTACTCCGGGATCACCTACCGGCGCCTGACGGAGGAGAACGGCGTGTTCTGGCCGTGCCCGACACCGGCCCAGGACACACCGCCGACGCCTCCGGCCGCGCCCCGGCACCCCACGGCCGCGGACGCCCCCGATGGCCCCGCCGCTCAGACCGTCGGGGCGGACGGTCCCGGCGTCGCGCACCGCGTGCCGGGGGCCGCGCGGCCGGTGCATCCCGGCACCCCGCGGCTCTTCCTCGACCGGTTCGCGACGCCCGACGGGCGGGCGCGGTTCGTGCCCGTCTCGCACCGGCCGGCCGCCGAGGAGCCGGACGAGGAGTACCCGGTGCTCCTCACCACCGGCCGGGTCGTCTCGCAGTACCAGTCCGGCGCGCAGACCCGCCGGGTGGACGAGCTGAACGCCGCCGCGCCCGGCCCGTTCGTGGAGCTGCACCCCCGGCTCGCGGCGCGGCTGGGGGCGGCCGAGGGCGATCCGGTGGCCGTCGTGTCCCGGCGCGGCCGGGCCGTGGCGCCCGCCCGCATCACTCCCGGGATCCGCCCGGACACGGTCTTCATGCCGTTCCACTGGCCGGGCGAGGGCCGCGCCAACACCCTGACCAACCCGGCCCTGGACCCGACCTCACGGATGCCGGAGTTCAAGGTGTGCGCGGTGCGGGTGGAGATCGCCGCCCCGTAGGGCTCAGCCCCGTAGGGCTCAGCGGGGCAGACGCAGGGCGAGGCCGTCGAGGACGGTCTCCAGGCCGTAGCGGAACTTCTCCTCGCGCAGGGCGACGGGGTCGGCCGTCTCGACGGCGTACTCCACCGCGAGGTGTTCGTAGGGCGCGGCGGCCTGCCGGGCGGCGGGCAGGAGGCGTGCGAGGAACTCGGCCTCGGTCTCGCCCGAACGGGCGACCGTGGTGAGCCAGGCCGCCTCGGTGGTGCTGATGCCGATGACATAGCTGAGCAGCGGCTCGGCCGCCCGGTTCGGCTCGGGGAACCCGGCGGCCGTGAACAGGGCGGCGAGGCGTTCGGAGAAGGCCATGAGATTGGGGCCGAGGTAGGCGAGGCCCGCCTGCCCGAGGACCGAGGACAGCCAGGGGTGCCGCAGGGCCGCGGCCCGGAAGGAGGCGGCGGCCCCCGTGGCGGCCGCACGCCAGTCGGCGCCCTCGATCGCGGGGACGTGCACCTCGGCCGCGACCTCGTCCACCGCGAGTTCCATCAGCTCGTCCTTGGTGGCCACGTGCCGGTACAAGGACGTCGCGCCCGCGCCCAGCCGGGCGCCGAGCTTGCGCATGCTCAGCGCCTCGATGCCCTCGGCGTCCAGCATCGCGACGGCCTCCCGCACGATCGCGCCCCGGCTCAGCGAGGGCTGGTCGGGTTCGCGTTTCTGCCGGGTCCAGACGGAGGGCACGGGGTTCGGGTTCTTCGTTCGGGCGGCGGCCATGAGGTCCCCTCCGGATCGGGGTCGAAGGACGGCTGGCGTACGTCGTGCGCCTCAAGCGTACAGAGTTCGAGCATTGCGCACACCGTTCCTGTGTGCGTACAGTGTTCGCATCACACAGAACGCCGTACGCACCACATAGAACGCTGTACGCACTGAGCGGAACGGTGTACGCGTCGTCCGGAACACCGTACGCACCCCGACGGGAAGGGACCCGACCTCCATGGAAAGCCGCACTCCACGCCGCTGGTGGATCCTCGTGGTGCTGTGTCTGAGCACGCTGGTCCTGACGATCGACAGCATGGCCCTGACCGTCGCGGTGCCCTCGATGACCGAGGATCTAGGGGCGAGCGCCCAGGACACCCAGTGGATCCTCGACTCCTACATCCTGGTCTTCGCGGGCCTCCTGCTCACCTCGGGCAGCCTCGGCGACCGCTTCGGCCGCCGGCGGGTGATGCTGATCGGCCTGGTGCTCTTCGGCGCCGCCTCCCTCGCGGCGACGGTCTGCACCAGCCCCGGCGAGGTGATCGCCGTCCGCACCGCGATGGGCGTGGGCGGCGCACTGATCATGCCGTCCACCCTCTCCATCCTCATCACGGTCTTCGACGAGGAGGAGCGCGGGAAGGCCATGGCGGTCTGGGGCTCGGTGTCGATGCTCGGCCTGGTCGGCAGTCCGGTGCTGGGCGGCGTCCTGATCGACCACTTCTCCTGGCACTCGATCTTCTTCCTGAACGTCCCCGTAGTCGCCCTGGCCCTCGTCGCCGGTGTCCTCCTGATGCCGGAGTCGCGCGCGCCCTGGCAGCAGCCGGACCCGCTGGGCGCCGTGCTGTCGGCGGTCGGCATGACCGCGCTCGTCTGGTGGATCATCGAGATCCCGCAGCACGGGGCCTTCGGCGGCCGCTCGGCCCTCTCCCTCGCGGTGGCCGTCCTCGCGCTGACCGGCTTCGTGGTCTGGGAGAACGTCACCGAGACGCCCATGGTCCCGCTGGTCCTGTTCAAACACCGTGACTTCAGCGGCGGTTCGCTGTCCCTGGCACTCGTCCAGATCGGCAACGGCGGCCTGCTGCTGGTCCTCACCCAGTACCTGCAGTTCGTCCTCGGCCGCTCCCCCGTCGAGGCGGGCCTGGCCTTCCTGCCGCTCGCCGTCGCCGCGCTGGCCGGCAACGCCCTCGGCGTGAAGCTGGCGGCGCGGACCGGCAACCGGCGCGTCGTCGTCGCCGGGCTGCTGGTCATGGCCGCCTGCTTCGCCCTGCTGACCACGGTCGACGCCGGCTCCGGATTCACCGTCCCCGCCGTCGCCCTGGGCCTGCTCGGCTTCGGCGCGGGCATGGCGATGCCGGCCGCGGTGAGCGCGCTGATGGGCACCATCCCCGAGGACAAGGCGGGCGTCGGCTCGGCCCTGAACGACACCGTCCAGCAGGCCGGCACCGCCCTCGGGATCGCGATCCTCGGCTCCCTCCTCGCCGGCGGCTACACCGAGCGGATGCCGGCCGACGCCCCCGAGGCCGCCCGCCGCTCGATCGCCGGTGCCCTGGCGAGCGCGCCCGGCGACCCGGAACTGGTCCACGCGGCCCGCGAGGCGTTCACCGCGTCGATGACCACGACCTTCACGGTCGGCGCGATCGGCACCCTGGCGGCGGCGGTCCTGGCGGCGCTGGTCATGCGCAACCCCGGACGGGCGCCGCAGCCGGCCCCCGCCCCACTGGAAGCCGACCCGCGAGATGCCGCCCCGCAGCAGGCCGCCCCGCAGGAGTCCTCCCCGCAGGAGCGGGAGACGGTGGTCTGAGCCCCGCCACCGCCGACGGCGGCCGGCACCCCGCACGGGGTGCCGGCCGCCGGTGCGTCAGGAGCCGGAACCGCCCCACCCCGGCAGGGTCGGCAGGATGCGCGCGGCGAGCCGCAGGAGCACCGCGTCGTCCGGACGCGCGGAGTCCTGGCGCCACAGGGCGATGTCGTAGGAGCCGCCGCCGTCCTTCGGGTCCCGGGCGACGACGAGCCGGCGGGTGGGATGGCTGGGGGCACTGGCGGCCCGGTCCTCGGGGGGACGGATGCCCCAGAAGTAGGCGTACGTCCGGTCCGAGTACAGCACCGCCGGGCGCCCGAGGAAGGTCCGCTCGCGCGCGTCGCCGCCCAGCAGGTCGGCCATGTCCTCGACCGCGAAGTGGTCGAAGGACGCCGAGAGTTCGACGGAGTACGTGCGCAGCGTGACGTTCATCTCCGGCACCGGGACGTCACTGCCGCCCAGGGTGACGGAGTCGTCGTCACCGCCGTACGACAGCGCCCGCTCCCCCGGGGTGCCGAGCAGGGCGGCCAGGTCGGGGCGGTTCAGCGCCTGGCAGAGCTGGTTGGCGGAGACGTACTTCACCCCCGCCCGCACCATCGTCGGCACCCCGGTGGGTGCCGACGACGAGCAGGAGATCGGCCCGACGGGCGCCGCCGCGGCGGCGTCCTCCCGTGCGACGTGGTCCTTCTGGGCCTTCCACAGGCCCCCCGCCAGCGCCGCCACCACCACGAACGCCGAGATGACCTGCACCCATGCGTTCGGCCCCCGCCCGGTCGCCGTGACTCTCCCGGCTTCCTCGGTCATGCCTTGTTACCCCCGGTTCCCCCTGGTCGCGCCGGTCGTGCGCGCAGGGAGCCTAACCGGATGTGCGGTGTGCGGGAAAGCGAGTAGTTTTCACGCCCCCTTCACCTGGCGCACTCGTCTCCCGCACACCGTGCAGGACCGAACGGCCCTGCGGCCGGGATCAGTTCACGTTCACCGCGGTCCACGCGGCGGCGACCGCGTTGTACTCCGCGCTGCCGGAGCCGTAGAGGTCACGGGCGGCGTTGAGGGTCGCCGTCCGGGCGCCCGCGTACTTCGTGGACGACGTCATGTAGACCGTCAGCGCCCGGTACCAGATGGCGCCCAGCTTGTCCCGGCCGATCCCGGTGACCGTGGAGCCGTTGTACGTCGGGGAGTTGTAGGTGACGCCGTTGATGGTCTTGGAGCCGCTGCCCTCCGCCAGCAGATAGGCGAAGTGGTTGGCGACACCCGAGGAGTAGTGGACGTCGAGGTTGCCGACCGAGCTGCTCCAGTAGTCGGCGGAGCTGCCGTCCTTGCTGGGCTTGTCCATGTACCGCAGGGCGTCCCGGCCGAAGCCGGAGCGGACGATCTTCTCGCCGATCAGGTAGTCGCCGGTGTCGGAGGCGTTGTTGGCGTAGAACTCGACCAGGCTGCCGAAGATGTCCGAGGTGGCCTCGTTCAGACCGCCGGACTCGCCCGAGTAGGTCAGGTTGGCGGACTTCGAGGTCACGCCGTGGGACATCTCGTGCCCCGCCACGTCCAGCCCCACCAGCGGACCGAGCTGGGTGCCGTCGCCGTCGCCGTAGGTCATGCAGAAGCAGCTGTCGTCCCAGAAGGCGTTGTTGTAACTGTTGCCGTAGTGGACGCGGTTGTAGGAGCCCTTGCCGTCGTTGCCGATGCCGTTGCGGCCGTGCACGTTCTTGTAGTAGTCCCAGGTCACGTTGGTGCCGTACTGCGCGTCGACCGCGGCCGTGGAGCGGTCGGAGGAGGCGCCCGCGCCCCAGTGGTTGTCGGTGTCGGTGAACAGCGTCGCGGGCGCGCGGCTGATGCAGATGCCGAAGATGCACAGGTCGGTCTTGTTCGCCGCGTCACCGGTGTACGTGTTCCCGCGGTTGGGGTCCTTGAGCTGGTACGTCGATCCCGAGAGCGTCGTCTCCAGCGGCACCGTGCCGCCGTAGAGGGACTTGCCGTCGCCGGTCACCGTCTCGATGGAGTCCCAGGCGTCGATCTGGGCGCCGGTGCGCGCGTCGGTCAGCACCGTGCGGGCGACCGGGTTGCCGAGGGAGTCCAGTCCGACGGCGTCGGTGCGCCAGGCGAGCTTCGGGGTGCCGTGCAGGGCGTCGACGACCAGCTGCGGCTTGGCCCTGACCTGCTTGAGGGTCTTGCCGAGGCCGGCCGCGCGCAGGGCGTTCACGGCGGCGTCGGCGGCCCTGGGCGCGGAGACCTCGGGGGTGATGGTGGGCAGCGAGATCGCCGCCCGGGTCGCCCGGTTCGCGCTGCGGTAGGTGCCGTCGGGCGCCAGGTGGACGACGAAGTCGCCGCCGAGAACGGGGAGTTCGCGGTAGGTCCGGTCGTAGCGGACGTGCTGGGCGCCGTCCTTGTCGATGACGACGTCCCGGACGGCGGTGTCCTGGGGGCTGGTCAGCCCCAGGCTCGCGGCGTGCTCGACGAGGGCGGCCGCGGCATGGTCGAGCGCGGTGGCGCGGGTGGGTCTGCCGGCCGCGTCGGCGGCCGGGGAGAGTACGGCGGCCAGCAGGGTCGCCGTGGTGACGGCGATGCCGGCGGTGGCGAGACGGGAACCTCGGACGTGCTGCCGTATCCGACTCATCAGTCTGCTCGGTCTCCTCGGAAGGGCGCCGTGGGGGCGCGTGTGGGGGTGGCGCAGAGGTCGTGCCTGAGGTCGTGCCTGAGGTCGTGCCTGAGAGCGGTGCCTGATGCCGTCCTGAGATTTAAGAGGGCATGACAAGTCATGTCCAGAGTGCCTGCGCCCCCGGAACCGCGCGGGGGCGTTGAAAGGGAGGCACTCCCGGCAGGCACCCGCCCGGGAGAGAATCGTCCCCGTGAGCGACCCGACCACCCCGCCCCGGCCCCACCTGCCGTTCTTCGTCTACGGCACCCTGCGCCCCGGCGAGGTCAACCACGGCCTCTTCCTGCGCGGCCGCACCCTGCGCGAGGAACCGGCCCGGCTGACGGACGCCGTGCTCTACGACGGCCCCGGCTACCCCTACGCCGTCGACGAACCCGGCGGGACCGTCACGGGCGACCTCGTGACCGCCCGCCCCGGGGCCTACCGGCGGCTGCTCGCCGAACTGGACCGGCTGGAGGAGTACACGCCGGGCGATCCGCGCAGCCTGTACGAGCGGGTGGTCCGCGAGGTGAGGACGGAGGCGGGCCCGGTGCGGGCCTGGGTCTATCTGGCGGCCCCCGCGGTGGCCGCCCGGCTGCGCGCACGGGGCGAGCGTCTGACGGGCGGCGACTGGTCGGCCCGCCGCTGACCGCTCACGGTCACCCGTTCACACCCCCTGGCGGCACCTTTTCCACCGCCCTTTCCCTGCCCTGCGGACCCACCCCGGTGACCTGCCGAAACGGCCACCCGCACCCCTCGGTCCCGGCGCGCCCCGACACCCGTTCACCCCATTCCTGACAGCCCTTCGGGGAGCGCGGGCGCCCTGCGGGGACTTACCTCGAAAGGGCAGGGACCCGAAGGGACACGATCCGAGGCGCCGCGAGGGAGCACCGATGCGACCTACCACCCGTCTGCTCACCGGCACCGCGCTCGCCGTCGCCGTCGCCGTCGCGGGCGGGATCGCCGTCCCGGCGAACGGGGCGCGCGAGGCGGTCCCGGACCTGGAGATCCGCCCCGTCGGGGTCGTCCCCGGCAACCCGGTCATGGTGCGCACCTCCGCGTGCGGCACGGACGGCACGGCGGCGGGCGACGCGGGCGCGGTGGGCGCCGGCCGGTTCACCCTCGTGCCGGGCGGGCAGCGGGACGGGGCGAGCGGAGGGTTCCGGGTGCCGCCGAGCGCGCAGCCGGGGACGTACGAGATCGTCGCGCAGTGCGCGCGGGGCGGCCCGCGGCTCACCGGGGACCTGGTGGTGGCGCTGGCCTCGGCGCGGCGACCGGTGGCCCCGCGCGGAAGTGTGAGGACGGGGGTCGGCGGCGCACTCGGCCCCGACCCCGTGCAGACCGCGGCCGGCGTGGCGGCACTCGCCGTCGCCGCCGCGGGCGGTACCTGGCTCCTGCATCGCCGGGCGAGAGGCGACGGGACCTGACGGACACCCTCCGCTGTCCGTCCACCGGTACCGCATGTCCCTCCCCCTCCGGGCCCGACGCCCCTCGCGGCCCGGAGGGGGGTACGGGGCGCCCCGTAGACAGAGAGGTCGGGAATCCGCATGCCCAGGGTCGGCAACACCCTCATAGCCGCCGTCACCGTGGCCTCCCTGTGCGCGGGCACCTGGCTGCTGCACCACGGCACCGAGACCCACGCCCCGCCCCAGCCGACGGCCGCCCAGGCGCACTCGGGCGACGACACGGGCACGGGCACGGGCACGGGTACCAGCAGCGGCCGTAGCGGCACCGGCACCGGCACCGGCACCGGCAGGAGTACGGCGATACGTTCCGCCCCGGCGCTTCCGCCGTCCCCGCCCGCCCGGATCCGTATCCCCGCCCTCCGGGTCGACGCCCCGCTGATCGGCCTGTCCCTCACCCCGGCGGGAAGCCTCGCCGCCCCGCCCGCCGACCGCGTGAACCTGGCCGGCTGGTACGAGGCCGGGACGACCCCCGGCGAACGGGGCACCGCGATCGTCGCGGGCCACGTCGACAACGCCGACGGCCCCGCCGTCTTCTACGACCTCGGCGCCCTGCGCAAGCACAGCACCGTCGAGGTAATCCGCCGCGACGGCACGGTCGCCGTCTTCACCGTGGACGCGGTGGAGGCCTACGACGCCCGCCGCTTCCCCGACGCCAGGGTCTACGGCGCCGCCGCCCGCCCCGAACTCCGGATCATCACCTGCGGCGGCGCCTACGCGAGGACCACCGGCTACCAGGGCAACGTGGTCGTCTTCGCCCACCTCACCGGCAGCCGCGGCTAGCCGAGGTCGGGCCACCCACTGCTGCCGGGCGAGATTCCCCACCAGCGCGAACACCACTGTCAGCAGCACCACCCGCACGAACCCGCTGCCCTTCTTCAGGGCCGTGCGGGCGCCCAGGGTGCCGCCCGCGAGGTTGAAGACGGCCATCAGGGCGGCCAGTTGCCGCAGCGCGCTGCCCTGCCAGGCGAAGGTGGCGAGGGCGCCCGCGTTGGTACAGCAGTTGACGATCTTCGCGGTGGCCGAGGCGGTGACCAGATCGAGGTGCAGGGTCGCGGTGAGGGCGAGCACCAGGAACGTACCGGTGCCGGGGCCGATCAGACCGTCGTAGAAGCCGATGCCGAGGCCCGCGAGGCCGATCGCGGCGAGGACCTGGCGGCGGGGTGGCGGGCCCGGTGGCCGGGGCGGTGCCGAAGGCGGGGCGCAGGATCGCGAACGCGGCCACCAGCAACAGCACCACCATGATCAGCGGCTTCGGCACCTCCGTGCTCATCCCGGCCGCGAAGAACGCCCCCGCCGAGGACCCCGCGAGCGCCGCGAGACCGATCCGTACGGCGGTGCGCACATCCACCGGCGCCCTGCGGGCGTAGTCCCCCACTGCCTGAAGGGCGTGGGAGGTGCCCCCATCCGCCGCGCCGGAGGTGCCGACGATCGCCACCGCCTTGTTGGTGCCGAGCGCGGAAGCGGCCGGGGTCCCGGCGGACAGGCCGAGCAGCAGCACCGGCAGGAGCAGCAGCCCTCCCCCGCCCACCACCGCGTCGATCCAGCCGGCCGCGAGCGCGGCGAGGCAGAGGAGGGCGACCACGGCGAGGGGTATGTCGGGCATGGTCAGGACCCTGACGGCCCGGATGAATGCGCAGGCCACGCACCCCTCGGGAACCCTCACACCCCCGCCCCTCCCCCGCTGAGGGCAGCGTTCCTCGCGGGAAACAACCGTGATGCGACCGGGTAACCTCCGCACCGCACGCTCATGGGCATGACCTCGAATTCGCGTGTGGTGGTGATCGGCGCCGGCCTCGCGGGCGTCCGACTCGTCCGCCGGCTCGGTGAGCTGGGCGTGCCCGCGCTGCTCGTCGGCGACGAGGAGCACCGCCCGTACAACCGGGTCCTGCTCGCCGAGGTGCTGGCCGGCCGGTACGCCCCCGAGGTGATCGCGCTGCCCGCGCCCGCCGGAGTGCTCCGGGCCAAGGTCACCGGCATCGACCGCACCCGGCGCACCCTCACCTGCGCGGACGGCTCGGAGATCGCATACGACACGCTGGTCCTCGCCACCGGCTCCAACCCCGTACTGCCGCCCCTGCGCGGCCTGTTCACTCCGGACCACGTGCTGCCGGAGGGCGTCCACGCGTTCCGCACCCTGGACGACTGCCTGGGGCTGTCGAAGGCCGTACGGCCGGGCGTGCGGGCGGTCGTCATCGGCGGCGGACTCCTCGGGGTGTCCGCGGCCCGGGCCCTCGCCACGCGCGGCGCCCAGGTCGTCCTCGCCCAGCAGTCCGAGCGACTGATGGAGCGTCAGCTCGACCCGGCCGCCTCGCGGCTGGTGCGCCGGCACCTCGCCGACCTCGGCGTCGAGGTGCACACCGAGTGCCGGGTCCGCGACGTGCGCTGCGTCGGCGGCGCGGTCCGCTCCGTGGAGATGTCCGACGGCTACGCGCTCGACGCCGACCTGGTGGTGCTGGCCTGCGGGGTCTCCCCGCGCGCCGGGCTCGCCAAGGAGGCGGGACTCGCCGTCCACAAGGGCATCCTCGTCGACGACGCGCTGCGCACCTCCGACCCGCACATCCGCGCGATCGGGGACTGCGCCCAGCACGACGGGACCGTGTACGGCCTCGCCGCCCCGGCGCTCGAACAGGCCGACATCCTCGCCGAGTCGCTCGCCGGCGACCCGGCCGCCCGCTACACCGGCACCCGCGCCCTCACCCGGCTCACCCTCTCGGGGAACGGCGTCCTCGACCTCGCCGCGTTCGGCGAGACCGAGCCGCGCCCCGGCGACGACGTCGTCCAGCTCGCCGACGCCACCCGCGGGACCTACCGCAAGGTCGTCGTCCGCGACGACCGCCTGGTCGGCGGGGTCCTCGTCGGCGAACTCGGCACCGTCGGCGCGCTGGCACGCGCCTGGGAGGGAGCAGAGCCGCTCCCCTCCGACGGCGGCCCCCTGCTCCACCTGCTCACCAACGACGGAGGCTTCTGATGACCGCCACCCCGGAGGCCACGGAGGCCACCCCCACGATCGTGCTCGTCGGCCACGGCATGGTCGGCCAGCGCTTCCTCGAGGCGCTCGCCGAGCGCGGCCTGACCGCCACGCACCGCGTGGTCGTGCTCTGCGAGGAGCCCCGCCCCGCGTACGACCGCGTGGCGCTCACCTCGTACTTCTCGGGCAGGACCGCCGAGGACCTCTCCCTGACCGACATGGAGTTCATCGCGGCCCACGGCATCGAGCTGTACGTCGGCGACCCGGCCGTCACGGTCGACCGCGCGGCCCGGACGGTGACCGCGCAGTCCGGTCAGGTCTTCGCCTACGACACCCTCGTCCTCGCCACCGGCTCCTTCCCCTTCGTGCCGCCGGTCCCGAACAAGGACGCCCAAGGCTGCTTCGTCTACCGCACCATCGAGGACCTCCTCGCGATCGAGGAGTACGCGAAGACCGCGACGACGGGTGCCGTGGTCGGCGGCGGTCTGCTCGGCCTGGAGGCGGCCGGCGCCCTCAAGGGCCTCGGACTCACCTCCCACATCGTGGAGTTCGCGCCCCGGCTGATGCCCGTCCAGGTCGACGAGGGCGGCGGCGCGGCCCTGCTGCGCACCATCGAGGAGATGGGCCTGAGCGTCCACACGGGCGTGGGCACCCAGGAGATCGTGGTCGACGAGACCGGTGCCGTCACCGGGATGAAGCTGTCCGACGGCTCCGAACTCGCCACCGACCTGGTGGTGTTCAGCGCCGGCGTCCGGCCGCGGGACCACCTCGCCCGGGACTGCGGCCTCACCGTCGGCGAGCGCGGCGGCATCGCGGTCGACGAGCAGTGCCGTACGGCGAACGACCCGCACGTCTTCGCCATCGGCGAGTGCGCGCTGGCGGCGGACGGCCGGGTCTACGGCCTGGTCGCCCCCGGCTACGAGCAGGCCGAGACGGCCGCGGCGACCATCGCCGCCGACGAGGCCGCCTTCACCGGCGCCGACCTGTCCACCAAGCTGAAGCTGCTCGGCGTGGACGTGGCGTCCTTCGGCGACGCGCACGGCACCACCGCCGACTGCCTCGACGTCGTCTACTCCGACTCCCGCGCGGGCCTGTACAAGAAGCTGGTCATCGGCCGGGACGGCACCCTGCTCGGCGGCATCCTGGTCGGCGACGCCGAGGCGTACGGCACGCTGAAGGCCTTCACCGGGTCCGTCCCGCCGGTCTCCCCCGAGTCGCTGGTCCTGCCGGCCGGCGCGAGCGGCGGCGCCCAGCTCGGCCCGTCCGCCCTCCCCGACGACGCGATCATCTGCTCCTGCCACAACGTCAGCAAGGGCGCGATCCGCGGCGCGGTGACCGAGCACTCCTGCACCACCGTGCCCGAGGTCAAGAAGTGCACCAAGGCCGGTACGGGCTGCGGCAGTTGTGTCAAGGTCCTCGGCCAGCTGGTCACCGCCGAACTGGAGGCGTCCGGCGTCGAGGTCGACAAGGGCCTGTGCGGCTGCTTCTCCCAGACCCGCGAGGAGCTGTACGAGATCGTGCTCGCCCTGCGCATCAACACCTACCAGGGCCTGCTGGACCGGTACGGCCGCGAGGAGGCCCGGGGCGGCGACGGCTGCGAGATCTGCAAGCCGGCCATCGCCTCGATCATCGCCTCGCTGGCCCCCACGATCGGCGCGAGCGGCTATGTCCTGGAGGGCGAGCAGGCGGCGCTCCAGGACAGCAACGACCACTTCCTCGCCAACCTCCAGAAGAACGGCTCGTACTCCGTCGTCCCGCGCATCCCCGGCGGCGAGATCACCCCCGAGGGCCTGATCGTGATCGGCGAGATCGCCCGCGACTTCGGCCTCTACACGAAGATCACCGGCGGTCAGCGGATCGACATGTTCGGCGCTCGCGTCGAACAACTCCCGTTGATCTGGACCCGGTTGGTGGACGCCGGCTTCGAGTCCGGGCACGCCTACGGAAAGTCGCTGCGGACCGTCAAGTCCTGCGTGGGCCAGACCTGGTGCCGCTACGGCGTCCAGGACTCCGTCCGCATGGCGATCGACCTGGAGCTGCGCTACCGGGGCCTGCGCTCCCCCCACAAGCTCAAGTCCGCGGTCTCGGGCTGCGCCCGCGAGTGCGCCGAGGCCCAGTCGAAGGACTTCGGCGTCATCGCCACCTCCAACGGCTGGAACCTGTACGTCGGCGGCAACGGCGGCGCCACCCCGCGCCACGCGGACCTGCTCGCCCAGGACCTCTCCGACGCCGAGCTGATCCGGCTGATCGACCGCTTCCTGATGTTCTACATCCGCACCGCGGACCGTCTGGAGCGCACCTCCACCTGGCTGGAGCGGATCCCCGGCGGCCTGGACCACGTCCGTGACGTGGTCGTGGAGGACTCGCTCGGCATCTGCGAGGAGTTGGAGTCGCTGATGGCGGACCATGTGGCGCACTACGCGGACGAGTGGGCGACCACCATCAACGACCCCGAGAAGCTTGCCCGGTTCGTGTCCTTCGTCAACGCGCCCGACACCCCCGACCCGGTCGTCGGCTTCGTCCCCGAGCGCGACCAGATCAAGCCCGACCTGCCGCTGCTGACCATCGGCCACCGTCCCCTGGAAGGGAGCGCCCAGCGATGACCCTGGCACCCGAGACGACCGACTTGAAGGTCCAACTCCTGCTCGACGAGGACTGGTTCACCGTCTGCGACCTGACCGCGCTGACCCCCGGCCGCGGCGTGGCCGCGCTGCTGCCCGACGGCCGCCAGGTCGCCCTCTTCCGCGACCGCGCGGGCGAGCTGTACGCCGTCGACAACCGCGACCCGTTCGGCGGCGCGGCGGTCCTCTCCCGCGGCCTGACCGGCACCCACCGGGGCCGCCCGTTCGTCGCCTCACCACTGCTCAAGCAGCGCTTCGACCTGGTGTCCGGGGAGTGCCTGGACGACGAGACGGTACGCATCGCAACGTACGAGGTACGGGCAGCGGGCTGAGCGTGTGACAGGCGGGGGTGACACCGCTCCGGGGGCCTGTCCTCCCCACCGGCGGGGGCGGGGGTGAGCCCCGCCGGCAGGGATGGGCTTCCGGGCGGCGGTGATCCCACTGGCAGGGATAGGCCCCCCGGGCGGCGGCGAGCCCCACGGTGACGGTGAAGCCCCAACGGCGGGCGATGAGCCCCACGGTGACCCGGGTCAGTGCCGACCCGGGTCACCGTCGATCCTTCCGTACGCCATCAGCGCCGCCCGCCCGCGGCCAACTGGAGGGGCTCCCTCAAGCACCTGGAGGAGGACACGGCGAAGGTGGTCAGGGCGGGCAACGCGACCTTCCTGCGCCTGCCGCTAGTGATCGAGGTCCCGGAGTCGGCCGCCGAGTCCGGCAAAGCCCGCATCCGCCTCGATCACGCGTGCCGCAGCCAGCTCTAACAGTTCACCGCCCGGCAACGAGGCAAGGCGTCTGGGGGAACTCCTGCTGCCAGGCACACGCACCCCGGCCCCACCCTCCGAACCAACCCTCCTCCCCCGCCACACACCTCCACCCCCCCGGCCCCACAGCCGAGTGGTTCTACCTGGACACGCCCCCCATGCCGGAGGACTCCCCACACACACCACACCAAGGGGTACGCCCCGGGGTACGCGCGAGGCTGATCCACGCACCGGCCCCAGAGCCCACGCGCCCCTCCGCCCGGAACACCCCTTGGGCCATCAACACCGCAGAGGGACGACACCCCAGGGCTGGGTGCCGTCCCTCTCCTCTCCGCACCTTCCGACTGTCAGTCCCGTCGGATGAGTTCGGGGTCGATACGCCGGCCGACGAGCGGCAACGCACCGATGGCCGCGACCATGACGACACCGACAGCGGACGCCAACAACAACGGCAGCCCGGCACCGTCCCAGAAGACGGCCCCGCCCCCGGTCACCAGGTAACTGGACTCGGCCATCTTCCCTGTCACCACGGCCAGGAGAAGACCGACGCCCAGGGGCAGCACGACCTGCGCGACCTGAACGGCCCGCAGCGTCCGGGGCCGGGCGCCCAGCAGCGCCAGCGCGGTGACCTGAGAACGCCGTTCCACCGCGCGGTCGGTGGCGGCGACCAGATAGGCGGCGACACCGATGACGAGGCCCAGGACCATGCCCACGGCGAGGAGGGTCTTGACGACGGTGATCTGCTGCAGGGAGGTGACGACCACCCCTACCGTTTCGACCTCGATCGTCGGGTCGACCTCCGCGATGCCTTCGAGTACCGAGAGCACTGTTTGCGGGGCGGAAGCGCTGAGGAGAGACAGTTCCGCTTCATCCGGCTGGAACCCGGCAGGAAAGGAGGACGGAGGAAGCAAGACCGTGCCGCTCATGGCCATTTCCACTGCCAAGTCGTCCCGATACTGGACTGTCCTCTGAGGCACCGCGACCGACATGACCTGCAGCTCCCCCTTCGCATTCCGCAGATGGAAGGGAAAGCGACGGCCAGGTTTGCTGGTCTCGTCGTAGGTGGACCCAGGCACCATCAACCGAGCAGGACGCCCCTCGACGCAGTCCTTGAGCAGTGTCGCCACCTTGCGCAACTGATCGCAGCTGGCGATGACAGCACGGATGCTTGGCGAGACCTCCTGCTCGAGATCCGTCCAAGATTGCGTCTGAATCACGTGACTTCGAACGCCCGGCAACCTTGTGAGAGCCGACAGCTTGCCCGCCGGAACGTCCTGCAGTGCCATGCGATAGCGCTGAACCGGCGCCGTGTTCTTCGAAACTTGGTCCAGTTCGATGAGCACGCCTTGCGTGAGCGACGCCGCGAAGACCAGCAGTACCAAGCCCGTGGCAACCCGTAAGGCCCCACCCGGTTCCACCTCGTTGCGTCGCATCGCAAGGCCGAGGGAGAGCGACCTCGTGGAACGGGCCACCCTTCGAGCAAGGGCGCGAGAGAGGACCGGCAGCGACAGCACCAGGCCGGTGCCGACCAGCACGACAGCGAGCGGCATCAGAAACGAGGAGAGCCCGGTGTCCAAGGGCGCGTTGCCCGTCGCGCCGGCCAAGCAGTACCCGATGACGATGCAGAGTCCAGGAACGAGTGGCAGGAGCCCCCACAATCGTGGCGCCTTCTCCACGGCACTGCGACGTACCTCGAGCGGGTTCGCCGCGGCCTTCCTCGCTCCGATCAGGCCCACGAACCAGGCGAGCGTCGGGCACCCGACGAGACAGGCGAGGAGCGTCGATCCGGAGAGGGATCCATCTGCTGGGTACCACCTGAAGCCTGGCAGACCGATCCGCGAAACCATCTGATTGACGACCCAGTAGGCCCCAAGGCCCAGAACAGCCCCGCCCAAGGCGGCCGCGACGGTCTCGGCCGCGTTGACGCGCTGGGTTCCCTTACGACTGACCCCGAGCAGGCGCAACGCTGCCAGTCGTCTCATCCGTGAGGCGGCGGACAAGCGAGCGCATACGGAGAGGAAGACAGCTAGCGGAAGCAGGACGACACCCGCCATGGTGAAGCGCAGGATGTCGAGCGTCGAAGGCTCCACGGTCGGAAAGTCGGTTTCGGAGTGACCGAATTCCGTCAAGTGTCCGCCGTCCTTGAGTAACTGCGGAGTGGCACCAATGTATGCGAAGAGCTCATCGGGATGAGCCAAACCCTCGGCCGAGATGAGCCCGCTTTCCTTCCCCGGCAGGAGCTTGGCTAGCCCAGGGTCACTCTTGAGCACTGCATGAAGGCGAGGGGAAACGAACACCTCGCCAGGGCCGGGAAGTGCAGGCAGACCGGGAGGTGGAGCGATGGGCTTGCCCTCCAACGCCACAAAGATGCGGTTGAGCGGCTCCGAACCGTAAGGGTCCACTCTGGTGAGAGCCAAGCCCTTTCCGCTAGCCGACAGGCACCTACCCATCCCATTCGAGCAGTCAGGCTCACGAGCCGCCTTGCGGGCGTCCTGTGCGGCCAGGATGCCGGGAATCGCGAGCACGACGGCCAGGCAGCACACGCCGATCGCGCTGCCCAATGTCATCAGCAGGAAACGGGCTCGGTTGCCGCGGCCGCTACCGAGCAGCAACCTGAGGCCGAGGAGTAGTTCCTTCATGACGCTTCCCGCACCTGGGCCGCGAGCATGCCGTCACGCATGGTGTAGCGAGTGTCGGCCCGGGCTGCGACCTGCGCGTCATGCGTCACAAGCACCACAGCCGTTCCCTGCGCCCGCGCTAGGGCGAGGAACTCCTCCAGAACGGTAGTGGCATTGGCACTGTCGAGCGAGCCGGTGGGCTCGTCTGCGAACACGACGGCTGGCCTGTGCACCAACGCACGCGCTACCGCTACGCGTTGGCTCTGCCCTCCGGACACCTGGGACGGACGGCGGTCTCGTAGATCCGCCAGCCCTAGCCTGCCCAGTACATCACCGGCCGCAGCGTGGGCTTCGGCTTTACGTTGACCGGCCAACCGAAGCGGTAGCGCAGTGTTCTCCTCGACGGTCAATTCGGGCAGCAGTTCGCCATATTGGAAGACGAAGCCAAATCGTTCGCGGCGAATGGTGCTGAGCTCTTCGTCGTCAAGTGCACCGAGAGAGCGCCCTTCAAAGCAGACCTCGCCGCGAGCCACTGGCAACACACCCGCCAGGCAGTACAGCAGCGAGGACTTGCCGGATCCGCTTTGGCCCGTAATCGCTGCTACTTCCCCCCGCCGCAAGGAGATCTCTGCGTTTCGGACTGCCCGCGTCTCTCCGTAGAAGAGTTCAACTCCCCTGGCAGTCAGGACTTCTGTCGTATTGATCTCGTTCTCCAATCAGGAGCCCGAGCCCAGATTCACCCAGCTGGGCTCGCGACGCCAGACAGACTCAGCCGCGGTCCCAGTTGTGCGAGAGAATCTGCTCCGCTGCACAGTTGTCCGGGCGCAGGCTGCCACGGTCTCGGCATGCCCGGAGCCTCGCATGGCCGGTGTAGCGCTGGGCACCGGCCCAGTTGGACTTGTGGAGTCGAACTGAGCGCCGCTGCTTGCCGTAGTAGCGCACCCAGTCGTGACCTTCGATCCTGACGTCGACGTAGACGTTGTGACCGTCATTGGCCATTGCGTCAGTCAGAAGCCCCGACCACTCGAAGGCGCCGTGATTGACGCCAGGGCGGTTGAACTTGTACCACCCTTGACTGAACGCGATGCCGTCAGATTCGAGCAGTTCGATGCCACCCTTCGACGGCGACGCGAACGCCGTCACCCCCGCACTGAGCACCAGCCCAGCCGCCGCCAAGCCGAGCACTACTTTCTTCATGCCTACCTCCGTGATCGCCAGGGCCCCGAACACGCCGGGGATCACGGACTGTAATGCAATGAAAACAGAGAGAAACGATCTGCCTAGCCCATCACCACCACATCAGGTGATCGAAAACCGGACACCCGAAATACGCCACGCACGGTGGGTCCCCCTCGGCCAGCTCCGCGAGCGTGCCTGGTGAGGACGAGGCTGCCTCGCGGAGGCGTGGGGACAGCCCAAGAGGGCGGCACCCCCGCACAGGGTGCCGCCCTCCTCTTGCGTGCCGGAGCCGCCGCCGATCGGTGCTGAGGGTCGGGGACCGACGGCGGCTCCGGGGCTCAGCGGTGGTCGCTGCCCGCCGACTGGGTGGCCGCGCGGCCCGCTTCCAGGCGGGCGACCGGGATGCGGAAGGGGGAGCAGGAGACGTAGTCGAGGCCCACCTCGTGGAAGAAGTGCACCGACTCGGGGTCGCCGCCGTGCTCGCCGCAGACGCCGAGCTTGAGGTCGGGGCGGGTCGCGCGGCCCGCCGTCGCCGCCGCCCTGACCAGGGAGCCGACGCCGTCCTTGTCGATCGTCTCGAACGGGGACACCCCGAAGATGCCCTTCTCCAGGTATGCCGTGAAGAAGGAGGCCTCCACGTCGTCCCGGCTGAAGCCCCACACCGTCTGGGTGAGGTCGTTGGTGCCGAAGGAGAAGAACTCCGCGGCCTCGGCGATCTGGCCGGCCGTCAGTGCGGCGCGCGGCAGCTCGATCATCGTGCCGATGGACAGCTTCAGGGACACCCCCGTGGCCGCCTCGACCTCGGCGACGACCTGGTCGGCCTCCTCGCGGACGATCTCCAGCTCCTGGACGGTGCCGACGAGCGGGATCATGATCTCGGCGCGTGGGTCGCCCTTGGCGTTCTTGCGCGCGGCGGCCGCCTCGGCGATGGCGCGGACCTGCATGGTGAACAGGCCGGGGATGACCAGGCCGAGCCGTACGCCGCGCAGGCCCAGCATCGGGTTCTGTTCGTGGAGGCGGTGGACGGCCTGGAGCAGGCGCAGCTCGTTCTCGTGCGGCTCCTGGCGGGACTCGGCGAGCGCCACGCGCACCGACAGCTCGGTGATGTCGGGCAGGAACTCGTGCAGCGGCGGGTCGAGGAGGCGGATGGTGACGGGCAGGCCGTCCATCGCCTCGAACAGCTCGACGAAGTCCTTCTTCTGCAACGGCAGGAGCTGTTCCAGGGACTCCTCGCGCTCGGCCTCGGTGTCCGCGAGGATCAGGCGCTCGACCAGCTCACGGCGGTCGCCGAGGAACATGTGCTCGGTGCGGCACAGGCCGATGCCCTGGGCGCCGAAGCGGCGGGCGCGCAGCGCGTCCTCGGCGTTGTCGGCGTTGGCGCGCACGCGCAGTCGGCGCTTGCGGTCGGCGAAGGCCATGATCCGGTGGACGGCCTCGACGAGTTCGTCGGCGTCGTCGGCACCGGCGTGCATGCGGCCCTCGAAGTACTCCACGACGGGGGACGGGACGACCGGGACCTCGCCCAGGTAGACCTTGCCGGAGGAGCCGTCGATGGAGATGACGTCGCCCTCCTCGACCACGTGTCCGCCGGGGACCGTCATCCGGCGGCGCTTGGTGTCGACCTCGAGTTCCTCGGCGCCGCATACACAGGTCTTGCCCATGCCGCGGGCGACGACGGCCGCGTGGGAGGTCTTGCCGCCGCGGGAGGTCAGGATGCCCTCGGCGGCGATCATGCCGTCGAGGTCGTCGGGGTTGGTCTCCCGGCGGACCAGGATGACCTTCTCGCCGGAGCGGGACCACTTCACTGCGGTGTACGAGTCGAAGACGGCCTTGCCGACGGCGGCGCCCGGCGAGGCGGCGATGCCCCGGCCGACCTGCGCGACCTTCGCCTCCTCGTCGAAGCGCGGGAACATCAGCTGGGCGAGCTGGGCGCCCGTGACCCGCTGCAGCGCCTCGGCCTCGTCGATGAGCCCCTGGTCCACCAGCTGGGTGGCGATACGGAAGGCGGCACCGGCGGTGCGCTTGCCGACCCGGGTCTGGAGCATCCACAGCTGGCCGCGCTCGATGGTGAACTCGATGTCGCAGAGGTCCTTGTAGTGGTTCTCCAGCGTCTCCATGATGCCGAGGAGCTGGTCGTAGGACTTCTTGTCGATCCGCTCCAGCTCGGCGAGCGGGACGGTGTTGCGGATGCCCGCGACGACGTCCTCGCCCTGGGCGTTCTGGAGGTAGTCGCCGTAGACGCCCTGGTGGCCGGAGGCGGGGTCGCGGGTGAAGGCGACGCCGGTGCCGGAGTCGGGGCCCAGGTTGCCGAAGACCATGGAACAGACGTTGACCGCCGTGCCGAGGTCGCCGGGGATGCGCTCCTGGCGGCGGTAGAGCTTGGCGCGGTCGCCGTTCCAGGAGTCGAAGACCGCCTTGATGGCGAGGTCCATCTGCTCGCGCGGGTCCTGCGGGAAGTCCCGGCCGGCCTCGGTCCTGACGATCTTCTTGAACTTGGTGACGAGCTTCTTCAGGTCCGCCGCTTCCAGCTCGGTGTCGACGGTGACCTTCTTGGCGGCCTTGGCGCCTTCGAGGGCCTCCTCGAAGAGCTCGCCGTCGACGCCGAGGACCGTCTTGCCGAACATCTGGATGAGGCGGCGGTAGGAGTCCCACGCGAAGCGGTCGTCGCCGGCCTGCCGGGCGAGACCCTGGACCGACTTGTCGGAGAGACCGATGTTGAGGACCGTGTCCATCATCCCGGGCATGGAGAACTTGGCGCCCGAGCGGACCGAGACGAGCAGCGGGTCGTCGGCCTGGCCGAGCTTCTTGCCCATCCGCTCCTCGAGGGCGACGAGGTGCGCACTCACCTCGTCACGCAGTGCCGCCGGCTCCTCGCCGCTCTCCAGGTAGACCTTGCAGGCCTCGGTGGTGATGGTGAAGCCGGGCGGGACGGGGAGGCCCAGGTTGGTCATCTCGGCGAGGTTGGCGCCCTTGCCACCCAGGAGGTCCTTGAGGTCCTTGTTGCCCTCGGTGAAGTCGTAAACGAACTTCACTACGTGGGGTTCTTTGTTTTCCGACACGGGTCTCGACTCCTCGAGGACGCGGTGGCTGCCCTGACGGCGAGGAACATACCCAGATCGAAGGCGCCTGGGTACGTCCACTTGTGCGTCATGCGCCCGTAACCCGTCGTCAGCCAGTGGATCGAAAGTCAAGGCTTGGCAAGCGAAGACCGGCGCATGTTTTCACTTCTTGAATGCGAGGGCGCCCACAGGCGCGGTTTTTCGCTCAGATGAGCAGCCTGCCCGCACGTCTGATTTCGATCGATGAACGATCACAGGGTGGCACCCAGTGCCACCCCTTGAGGAAGTGCATTCGATCCATGATCCGCTCATCTGAGCATTTCCCCCCTCAAGGGTGGCGAGAATCACGCCGTCGCGGCGGCTCGGATTCCATCATCCGGACGCACCGCGGTGGACGCAGCGCACGCAGCGCACGCAGCGCACGCGGTGCACGCGGTGCACGCGGTGCACGCGGTGCACTCACGAGCGTCCCTCACACCCCCAGGGCCAGCAACCGCTCCTCCACCCGCTCGGGTGCGTACAGGTGCTCCACGACCAGCGCACCCGCTCCCACCAGCCCCGCCCGCTCCCCCAGCCGCGAGGTCACCACGTCCAGACGGGCGGTGGAGCGGGGCAGCGCGCGCTGGTAGAGCAGCTCGCGCACCCCGGTGAGGAAGGGGGTGCCCGCCAGGTCCCCGGCGATCATCAGCACCCCGGGGTTCAGCAGGGTCACGACCGTCGCCAGGACGTCCCCCACCTGCCGCCCCGCCTCCCGGGCCAGCGCCGCCGCCCCCGGGTGCCCGGCCGCCAGCAGGTCCCGTACGTCGGAGCCGGAGGCCGCCGGCACCCCGGTCTCCGCCAGCCTGCGGGCCACGGCACCCCCGCTGGCCACGGCGGCGAGACAGCCGTAGGAGCCGCACCGGCACAGCGCCTCGGCACCCACCCGGATGTGTCCGATGTCCCCGGCGCCGCCGTCGATCCCACGGAAGACCGAGCCGTTGACCACGACCCCGGCGCCGATGCCCGTCGAGACCTTGACCAGGACGAACGCCGAGCAGTCGGGGTGGCCGGTGCGCTGTTCGCCGTACGCCATGAGGTTCGCGTCGTTGTCGACGAGGACGGGGACCGCGGGGGCTCCGGTGCGCTCGGTGAACGCCCTGGCCAGGCGCCCCCGTATGTCGTAGCCGTCCCAGCCGGGCATCATCGGCGGCTGCACCACCCGGCCCGTGTCGCTGTCCACCGGACCGGGCACGGCGAGGCCCATGCCGCAGACCTCCTGCGCCCGGTGGCCCGCCTTCTCCAGCAACTCGGCGAACCAGCCGCCCAGTTCACCGAGGACGAGGTCCGGGCCGTCCTCGACCGCCAGCGCACCGGAGTGCTCCGCGAGGATCTCGCCGGTCAGGGTCAGCACGGCCGCGCGGGCGTGCCGGGTGTCCAGGTCGGCGGCGAGCACCACCGCGTGGTCGTCGTCGAACTCCAGGGTGATCGAGGGGCGGCCGCCCTGCGGTGAGCCGACCGGCCCGCCCGCGCCCTCGCGCAGCCAGCCGGCCCGGAACAGCCGGTCCAGACGCTGTCCGACCGTCGCCCGGGAGAGGCCCGTCGCCTGTTGCAGGGCACCGCGTGTCGTCGCCCGCCCACTGCGTACCAGTTCGAGCAGTTCTCCGGCGCTGGCCTGACCACTCGCCCTGCCGGTCCGTCCCGGACGCCCAGTCATGCGCACCCCCTTGTGCTTCTCAAGCTTGCATTACATATTGAGTTTTGCGTGTTAAATAGACGTAACCCTACGGTAGCCCCTGCCGAACCAGGGGGCCGCCTTGACGTCTTTCGGGGAGCCCCGAGTGGATCGCACCGCCCAGCTCATCGCCCGCCCCGCGGAGTTCACCGCCGTATACGATCCTTCGGCGCCGCCGGGTCCGCCGCACCTCAGAGCGGTGCACGACGGCGCGGTGAAGGTGCTGGAGGACAACTGGACGGGCACCTCGACGGTGCCCTCGCGGCGGCTGTACCCGCACCAGTGGTCCTGGGACTCGGCGTTCGTCGCGATCGGTCTGCGGCACGTCTCGCCGCTGCGGGCACAGACCGAGCTGGAGACCCTGCTGGCAGCCCAGTGGGGCGACGGGCGCATCCCGCACATCGTCTTCAACCCCTCCGTGCCGCTCGACGCCTACTTCCCGAGCCCCGACTTCTGGCGCTCCTCGACCGCGGGGCGCGCTGCGGGCGCCCCGCGCACCGTACAGACCTCGGGCATCGTGCAGCCACCGGTGCACGCGCTCGCGGCCTGGCTGGTGCACCGCGCCGACCCGGGGCTGTCCCGGGCGCGGGGCTTCCTGGCCCGGGTCTACCCACGGCTGGCCGCCTGGCACCGCTATCTGCTGCACCGGCGTGACCTGGGCGGGGCCGGCCTCGTCTGCGTCGTCCACCCCTGGGAGCAGGGCATGGACAACGCGCCGAGCTGGGACGCCCCGCTCTCCCGGGTCGACCCGGCCCCGGCCCGCTCCTTCCGGCGCGCCGACCTCGACCACGGGGCGGCCGAGGACCGGCCGACGGACCTCGACTACGGGCGCTACGTCCGGCTGGCGACGGACTACCGGGACGCCGGGTACGCCGACGGGAGGGGCGACTTCGCGGTGGAGGATCCTTCCTTCAACGCGCTGCTCATCGCCTCCGAGCACGCCCTCGCCCGGATCGCGCGCGAGCTGGGGGCGACGGCGACCGCACGCCACGCGCGCGCCGAGCGGCTCACGGCGGCGCTCGTGGAACGGCTGTGGGACCCGGCGGAGGGGATGTTCTTCTGCCGGGACGTGCGGGGCACCGAGGTCCGGGGCCGTCGGCGCGGGGGCTGCGGGCCGGTGCCGGTGTCGGGGCCAGGACACGGGGGCGCCTCTGCGCACGAGCGGGGAGAGCGTGGACCGCGGCCCGAAGACACCCAGATGCGGGCGGACAGTGGCTCCGGAGCCCGGCCCCAGGACGCCGGGGCCGGCACCCGCGCAAGCTCCGGAGCCCGGCCCCTGGGCGTCCCGGCCGACGAGGACAGAGGCCCAAGAGGCCCACGGCCCCGGCAGCCGGAGAGCGCCCCGACCGGCGACGGCAACGGCGCCCGGCCGCGCCCCGAGGGCGCCCCGACCGGCGAAGGCAACGGCGCCCTGATCCGCGAGCGTGGGGTCTCCGGGCTGGTGCCGTTGCTTCTGCCGGATCTGCCGCGCGAGGTGGTCGCGGGCGTCGTCCGCACGCTCCGGGGCCCGCACTTCGGGGTCGGTACGGCGACCCGTCTCGTCCCCAGTTACGACCTGCTCGCCGAGGCCTTCGACCCGCACCGCTACTGGCGGGGGCCGGCCTGGTTCAACACGGCCTGGCTCCTGGAGCGCGGCCTGCGGCTGCACGGCCACCTCGCGGACGCGGACGCGCTGCGCCAGGGCGTCCTGGACACCGCGCCGGCCTCGGACTTCGCCGAGTACGTCGATCCGTACACCGGCGAGGCCTGCGGCGCGACCGGCTTCAGCTGGACCGCCGCGCTCACGCTCGACCTGCTCCACCAGCACACCGCGACCGACAAGGGAGGGGACCGGGGATGACGGACCGGCATCATCTGCTCGTGTACGGCGGGACGTTCGCCGCCGTCGGCGAGCGCGGGGACATCAGCGGGGTGAGGGGCGCCGGCTCCTCCCCGCAGGGGCTGTTCGTCCGGGACGCCCGGCACCTCAGCCGCTGGCAGCTCACGGTGGACGGCGCGGTGCCGGAGGAACTCGCGCCGGTCGCGGGCGGGGACACCACCCGCTGTGTGCTCGTCCCGCGCGGCGGGCGCGACGAGCCGCCGTCCTGCACGCTCTTCCGTGAACAGGCCGTCGGGGACTGCTCGTTCGTGGAGTCGGTCCGGGTGGTCGGCAACCGTCCGGTGCCGACCACGGTCCGGCTCGCCCTGACCGTGGACGCGGACTTCACGGACCAGTTCGAGCTGCGCGCCGACCACCGTACGTACGCCAAGACGGGCGTCGTCCGCCGCCGCGAGATCCTCGACGACGGCGTGGAGTTCGGCTACCGGCGCGGGGAGTGGCGGTCCTGTACGACGGTGACCGCCGAACCCGCCCCGGACGCCGTCGAGGAGACCGGCACCGGCGCCCGTCGGCTGGTGTGGACGCTGGAGCTGGAGGCGCACGGCAGTGCCGAGCTGATCCTGCGTGTGATGGCCCGGCCGCATGGCGAGAAGCGTGCGCTGCGGGTCCCCTGCTCCCCTTCCGCAATGGCCGAAAAGGTACTTGCGCAGGAGGGCGAGTTCATGGAAGGTGTCGCTTTTCCCACGGAATGGCCCGAACTGGCGACCGCCTGTGTTCGAGGGCTCGCCGACCTTGCCACGCTCCAAGTTCAGGCCAACGGTCCGGACGGCGAGGAGCTGCGCGTGCCGGCCGCCGGAGCGCCCTGGTTCCTCGCCCTCCTCGGCCGCGACGCCCTCCTCACCTCCCTCTTCGCGCTTCCCTACCGACCGCAGCTGGCCGCCGCCACGCTCCCGGCGCTCGCCGCCGCCCAGGCGACCGAGTCCCACGCGCCGTCGGTGTCCCAGCCCGGCAAGATCGTCCACGAGGTGCGGCACGGCGAGCTGGCCCACTTCGGGCAGGTCCCCTACGGCCGCTACTACGGCTCGGTGGACGCGACCCCGCTCTTCCTCGTCGTGCTGGGCGCGTACGTCGAACACACCGGCGACACCGCGCTGGCCCGCCGGCTGGAGCCGCACGCCCGCGCGGCGGTCGCCTGGATGCTCGACCACGGCGGGCTGACCACCCGCGGCTATCTGATCTACCGCGCCGACCAGGGCGGCCTCGCCAACCAGAACTGGAAGGACTCCCCCGGCTCCATCTGTTCCGCCGACGGCACCCGTGCCACCGGGGCGGTCATGGCGGCGGGGGCGCAGGGGTACGCGTACGACGCGCTGCGCCGCACGGCGTGGGTGGCGCGCACGGTGTGGGAGGACACCACGTACGCCGCCCTCCTGGAACAGGCGGCCGCCGATCTGCGGGACCGCTTCCAGCGGGACTTCTGGATGCCGGAGCGCTCCTTCCCGGCGCTCGCGCTGGACGGGGCGGGCCGCCAGGTCGACGCGCTGGCCTCCGACGCCGGGCATCTGCTGTGGTCGGGGCTCCTGGACAAGGAGTACGGCGAGGTCGTCGGCCGGCGCCTGCTGGAACCCGACTTCTTCTCGGGCTGGGGCGTACGCACGCTCGCCGCCGGGCAGCCGGCGTACCACCCGCTCTCCTACCACCGCGGTTCGGTCTGGCCGCACGACAACGCGCTGATCACCCTGGGGCTCGCGCGGTACGGGCTGCACGACGAGGCCCGCACGGTCGCCCGCGCGCTGGTCGACGCGGCGACGGCGACCGGGCACCGGCTTCCCGAGGTGCTCGCCGGCTACGGCCGGGACACACACGCCGAACCGGTTCCCTACCCGCACGCGTGCGTACGGGAGTCCCGTGCGGCGGCCGCCCCGTTGGCGCTGCTCACGGCGGTCGGCGGGGCCTAGGGGGTGGTGCTTGGGGTGGGGTTTGCACGGTGTTTGCCGACCACTGGACGAGGGGGCTGAACACGGGCCGGGGGCAGGCCGTACGAAACTGAGGCGGATCCGGCTTCCCGCGCCGGGTCCGCCGAACACCGGGCTTCGTACGGAAGGACCCTCGGGTGCCTGTCTCCACTCCCTCACCCCAGCCGGCGGCTTCGAAAGATCCCGAGGGCACCGACGTGCCCCCTCCGGCACCCGAGCAGGAAGCGGCGGACTCCCCCTCGGAGCAGCCCGCCACCGAATCCGGCACCCAGCCCGTCACCGAATCCGGCACCGAGACCGCCACCGAGCCCGGCACCGAGACCGCCGCCGCATCCGACAGTGCCCCCGCCGCGCGCCCCTCCTTCAAGGCCCGTGTCGCCTCTCTGCGGGGCTGGCGCGGGCGGCATCCCGGGGCCGCCCGGGGGGTGTGGTGGGCGGTGACGCTGTTGTCGCTCGTGTGGGTGATCGGGGCGTTGCTGCTGCCGAACCGGATGGCCGCGTTGCAGGTGAACCGCTTCCTCCGGCTGCCGGGTGAGGCGATCATCGGGGCGGCGGTGCTGCTCGCGCTGCCCCGCAGGCCGCGCATCGCGCTCGCGGCACTCGGCGGTGCGGTGCTCGGCGCGCTGACCGTGCTGAACCTGCTCGACATCGGTTTCATGGAGTACCTGGGCCGGGACTTCAACCTGGTCCTCGACTGGGGCCTGCTGAACGACGCGCAGTCGTACCTCGCGGACACCCTGGGGAGGACCGCGGCCCGTGCGGCGGCGGTCGGCGTCGTCCTGCTCGTCGCGCTCGTGATCACGATGACGGCGCTGGCGACGGTCCGGCTGAGCAACATCCTGGTCCGCGACCCCCGCAGGGCCACCCGCGGCACCCTCGTCGCGGGCACCGCCTGGATCGCCTGCTCGGTCCTGGGCTTCCAGTACGCCGGTATCCCGGTCGCCTCCGACCGCGTGGCGAACCGGCTCCAGTCCGAGGCCCGTCAGGTGCGGGACACCCTCCGGGACGAGGCCGCGTTCGGCAAGGAGACCCGCAGCGACACCTTCGGCAACACCCCCGCCGACCAGCTCGTGCCCGATCTGCGCGGCAAGGACATGATCTTCACGTTCATCGAGAGCTACGGCCGCAGCGCCATCGAGGACCCGATCATGTCCCCCGGCGTGGACGCCACCCTCCAGGCCCGCACCGAGGCCCTCGCGAAGGCCGGCTTCCACGCGAAGAGCGGCTGGCTGACCTCGGCGACGTACGGCGGCAGCAGCTGGCTCGGCCACTCCACCACCCTGTCCGGGCTGTGGGTGGACAACCAGCAGCGCTACCGCACGGTGATGGCCAGCGACCACCTCTCGCTCACCAAGGTGTTCCGGAAGACGGGCGCCTGGGACACCGTCGGGATCATGCCGGGCGTGCAGAAGGGCTGGCCGGAGGCGAAGTACTACGGCCTGGAAAAGGTCTACAACGCCTTCCAGATGGGGTATCAGGGACCGAAGTTCAGCTGGTCGACGATGCCCGACCAGTACGCGCTGGAGGCGTTCCAGCAGCTGGAGCACTCCAAGCAGCGTGACAAGCCGCTGATGTCGGAGATCATCCTGACCTCCAGCCACCAGCCCTGGGCGCCGATCCCGAAGATGGTCGGCTGGGACGAACTGGGCGACGGCTCGGTGTTCAACGCCATCGAGGCGGCCGGCAACAAGGCGTCCGACGTCATCGCCGACGCCACCAAGTCCAAGGAGGAGTACGGCAAGTCGATCCAGTACTCGGTGACCGCGCTGACCGAGTGGCTGGAGCGCTACGGCAGCGACGACACCGTCCTGGTCTTCCTCGGCGACCACCAGCCGATCGCCCGGGTCAGCGGCCAGAACGCCAGCCGGGACGTGCCGATCTCGATCGTCGCCAAGGACCCGAAGGTCCTCGACAAGATCGCCGGCTGGAACTGGACCGACGGTCTGCGGCCCGCCCACAACGCCCCGGTGTGGAAGATGAGCTCCTTCCGCGACCGCTTCCTGACGGCCTACGGCTCCACCATGCACCCCAAGAAGGACTGACCTCCGAGAACGACGGATCTCCCCAGGAAGGGCCGACGGCGGGGAGTTCAGCCGCCGGAGGTGTCCAGCTCCGCGTCCTCGCCGACGCCCGCGCAGTCGTACGGGTCCTTCAGCCAGCCGTCCGGCAGCACCACCCGGTTGTTGCCGGACGTACGGCCGCGGGGCCCGTCGGCGCCGGCGGGCCAGGGCTGATCGAGGTCCAACTCGTCGAGCCCGGAACGGAGTTCCTCCAGGGAGGAGGTGACGGCGAGGCGCTTGCGCATCTCGCTGCCGACCGCGAAGCCCTTGAGGTACCAGGCGACATGCTTGCGGAAGTCGACGACTCCCTTGGACTCGTCGCCGATCCACTCGCCGAGCAGGGTCGCGTGCCGGACCATCACGTCGGCGACCTCCCGCAGCGGCGGCCTGCGGAAGTCGTCGTGGCGTCCCTCGAACGCGGCCACCAGGTCCGCGAACAGCCACGGCCGGCCCAGGCACCCGCGTCCGACGACCACCCCGTCGCAGCCGGTCTCGCGGACCATCCGCAGCGCGTCCTCGGCGGACCAGATGTCCCCGTTGCCGAGGACGGGGATCTCGGGGACGTGCTCCTTCAGCCGGGCGACGGCCTCCCAGTCGGCGGTGCCGCCGTAGTGCTGGGCGGCGGTGCGGCCGTGCAGCGCGATGGCGGTGACGCCCTCCTCCACCGCGATGCGGCCGGCGTCGAGGTAGGTGATGTGGTCGTCGTCGATGCCCTTGCGCATCTTCATCGTCACCGGGAGGTCCCCGGCGCCGGACACCGCCTCGCGCAGGATCGCGCGGAGCAGGGGGCGCTTGTAGGGGAGGGCCGAACCGCCGCCCTTGCGGGTCACCTTGGGGACCGGGCAGCCGAAGTTCAGGTCGATGTGGTCGGCGAGGCCCTCCTCCGCGATCATGCGGACGGCCTTGCCGACGGTCGCGGGGTCGACGCCGTACAGCTGGATGGACCGGGGCTTCTCACTCTCGTCGAAGTGGATCAGCTGCATGGTCTTCTCGTTGCGCTCGACCAGCGCCCGCGTGGTGATCATCTCGCTCACGAACAGGCCCTTGCCGCCGCTGAACTCCCTGCACAGGGTGCGGAAGGGCGCGTTGGTGATGCCGGCCATGGGGGCCAGGACTACGGGCGGCTGGACGGCGTGCGGGCCGATCCGCAGGGTCGTGTTCGGCGAGGGCGCGGTCGTGGACATTTCCCCATTCTCACGTACGGCACGCCCTGCGAGCCATATTCATTAGTTAGCCGTACTATTAACGCATGCCCGAGCTCAGCCCCCGCCGCCGCCGGCTCGTCCTCGCGATCTGCTGCATGAGCCTGCTGATCGTGAGCCTCGACACCACCGCCCTGAACGTCGCGCTGCCCGCGATGGAGCGCGATCTGCACGCCTCCACCGCCGGACTCCAGTGGACCATCGACGCCTACACCGTCGTCCTGGCCGCGTTGCTGATGCTCGCCGGCTCCACCGCCGACCGGATCGGCCGCCGCAAGGTCTTCATGGCGGGCCTGGTGGTGTTCTCGCTCGGCTCGCTGCTGTGCTCCCTCGCGCCCAGCCTGGACCTGCTGATCGCGGCCCGGATGGTGCAGGCGGTCGGCGGCTCGATGCTGAACCCGGTCGCCATGTCGATCATCACCAACACCTTCACCGACCCCCGGGAGCGGGCCCGGGCGATCGGGGTGTGGGGCGCGGTCGTGGGCATCTCGATGGCGGCCGGCCCCCTGCTCGGCGGGGCGCTGGTGGAGGCGGTGGGCTGGCGCGCGATCTTCTGGGTCAACCTCCCGGTCGGCCTCGCGGCCCTGCTGCTCACCCTCCGGTTCGTCCCCGAGTCCCGCGCGCCGCGGGCCCGCCGCCCCGACCCCGTCGGCCAGCTGCTGGTGATCGCGCTCTTCGGCTCCCTGACGTACGCGATCATCGAGGCGCCCGGCGCGGGCCTCGCGACCAGCGGCCCCTTCGCCGCCCTGGCGCTCGGCGCGCTCACCGGCCTGCTGATCTACGAGCCGCGCCGCGCCGAACCCCTCATCGACCTGCGCTTCTTCCGCTCGGCTCCGTTCAGCGGGGCGACGGTCGTGGCGATCAGCGCGTTCGCGGCGCTGGGCGGGTTCCTCTTCCTGTCCACGCTCTACCTCCAGAACGTCCGCGGGCTGAGCGCGCTGGACGCGGGGCTGTGGATGCTGCCGATGGCCGTGCCGATGTTCCTGTGCGCGCCGCTGTCCGGCCGGCTGGTCGGCAGCCGCGGTCCCCGGCTGCCGCTGGTCGTCGCGGGCCTCGCCATGACGGTGAGCGCGCTGCTGTTCGCGGTCCTCGACGCGGAGACCTCGAACGTCACGCTGTTCCTCGGCTACACCCTCTTCGGCATCGGCTTCGGCTTCGTGAACGCGCCGATCACCAACACGGCGGTCTCCGGGATGCCCCGCACCCAGGCCGGGGTCGCGGCGGCGGTCGCCTCCACCAGCCGGCAGCTGGGCCAGACCCTCGGCGTCGCGGTGGTGGGCGCGGTACTGGCGGCGGGCGTGAGCGTGACGTCGTACCGCGAGACCTTCGTGACCGCCGCCGGCCCCGGCTGGTGGATCCTCACCGCCTGCGGCCTCCTGGTGCTCGCCCTCGGCACCCTGACCACCGGCCCCTGGGCCCGCCGCACGGCGGAGCGGACGGCCCGCCGGCTGGAGGAGGAGCCGCGGGACGCCAGGGGGACGGCGGCCGGGGTGAACGCCTGACCGCCGAGGCGCCGTAACGCTTCCCGGCGCCCGTACCAAGTACGGGTGTGGCCGAGGAGAGGGAGGCGTCTGTGGAGGGCGGGGAGCGGACCGGGCTCTTAGCGGGGTTCGAGGAGTTCTACCGGCGGCACGTGGACGCCGTGACGCGGTTCGTGGCGCGGCGGGTGGACGACCCGCACACGGCGGCCGATCTGACCGCCGAGATCTTCCTCGCCGTGCTCGACTCGGCCCACACCTACCGGCCGGGCCTCGGCAGCGAGACGGCCTGGCTGTACGGCATCGCGCGCAACGTCGTCTCCTCGGAGCGGCGCCGGGCCGCACGGGAGGCGGAGCGGGACCGGCGGTTCTCGGGGCGCCGGCTGCTGGAGGCGGACGACATCGCCCGGCTGGAGGACAAGCTCGACGCGGAGAGCCCGGGCCGTCGGCTGCTGGCCGCGCTGTCCCGGCTGCCCGAGGGGGAACGGGCGGTGATCGAACTGGTCGCGGTGGACCAGCTGACGGTCACGGAGGCGGCCGCCGCGCTCGGCATCCGCCAGGTCACGGCGAGGGTCCGGCTGCACCGGGCCCGCAAGGCGCTGCGCGCGGAGGCGGAGACGGGGACGGAGGCGGAGGCGTCGGTGGTGCCGGACCTGTCGGTGCTGCACGTGGTCAGAGGAGAGGCATGAGCGCGCGGGAGAGCTTCGAGGACCGGCTGCTGGCGGAGCTGCGGCGGGAGATCGAGCTGCGGGAGGAGGTCCCGGCCCCCGGGCCGCGGCGGCTCCTCACCCGGCGGCGGGTCTCCCTGGCTCTGGGGGCCTGTGCCGTAGCCCTGGCGGTGGCCGTCGCGGTGCCGGGGTCGCCGGGTGCGGCCGCTGCGTACGCGGTGGAGCGGCACGGGGACGGCAGCGTGACGCTCACGTTGAAGAAGCGCAGCCTGCGTGAGGGGGACCGGCGGGAGCTGGCGGAGGTCCTGAGCAAGGACGACATCAAGGTGGTCAAGTGGGCCTGGGGCTCAAAGGTCGTCGTCGGTATCTGCACGGACGGCTCGGGGCAGGCCTCGCTCATCGCCGTGGACAAGGCCGGCCGTCGCACGACAGCCAGCAGCTGGCGGCTGCCGGTCGTCCTGCACCCGGGCGACAAAGTCACCCTGTGCCCGTCCCGTTGAACATCGCGTACAGCCTCTCCAGCCGCCCCCGGCTCTCCTCGTCCACCGGTGTGTACGACACCAGGCGGGCGCCGTGGTCCGGGCTCAGCCACAGGTCGGTGTGGTGGAGGGTGAGGAGACCGACGTAGGGATTGCGGAACTCCTTGGTCTTGCTGCGGTTGACGACGACCTCGTAGCGCTCCCAGTTCTCGCGGAACTCCGGTGACTCCGCCTGGAGCCGCTTGACCAGCATCTTCCAGGCAGGCTCGGAGAGATGCCCGGCCATGGAGGCGCGCAGCTTGGCCGCCATCAGCCGCATGGTCTCCTCCAGGTGGACGATCGCGGCCCCCCAGTCGGGATGGGTGTGGACGAGGAGCATGCAGTTGCGGTCCTCGGGCGGGATCGCGTCGAGGTCGCAGAACAGCCGGGCGTAGGCACGGTTGTAGGCGAGGATGTCGTAGCGGCTGTTCTGAACGCAGGCGGGCAGCGGGTCGAGCTGGTCCAGGGTCATGCGCACGGCGTCGGTGACGCCCTCGCAGTTCGCCGCGGGCGTCGGGTCGGTGGCGCCGGCCAGCTGGAAGAGGTGGGCGCGTTCCCCGCCGTCGAGCATGAGGGTGCGGGCCAGGGCGTCCAGGACCTGCACGGAGACATGGATGTCCCGGGCCTGTTCGATCCAGGTGTACCAGGTCACGCCGACCGCCGAGAGATGGGCGACCTCCTCGCGGCGCAGGCCCGGGGTACGGCGGCGGGCGCCGCGCGGGAGGCCGACCTGCTCCGGAGTGATCCGCTCCCGGCGGCTGCGCAGGAAGCCGGCGAGTTCGTGCCGCCGTATCTCCGCGCCGGAGCCGCTGGACGTCGGCGCGGTGGCCGCGGTCTCCGCGGTCTCCGCGGTCTCCTGAAACATCGTCGTCATGCCTCCAGCCTGCCGGGGCGCGGACCCTGTTGCCAGGTAGTGCCGCTACCAGGATAAGGACACTCTGGTACCCGTCTGGGGCGCGGCGCAGGCTCGGGGACGTGACCCAGTCAACGACCACCACCGTCCCGCCGGGCGTCCGCGCCGCGGTCCCGGCCCACCCTCTCGGCGCCCTCGGCCTGTTCACCGTGCTGCTCGGTGCGGCGCTGCCCCTCATCGACTTCTTCATCGTCAACGTGGCCCTGCCGACCATCGGCCGGGACCTGGCCGCGGGCGAGTCCGTCCTGGAGCTCGTCGTCGCCGGGTACGGGGTCGCGTACGCCGTGCTGCTGGTCCTCGGGGGCCGGCTCGGCGATCTCTTCGGCCGGCGCCGGCTGTTCCTGGGCGGAATGGCGGCCTTCGGGCTGACCTCGCTGGCCTGCGGGCTCGCCCCCGGCGCATGGCCGCTGGTCCTGGCGCGGGTGGCGCAGGGCGCCTCGGCCGCCGCGATGGTCCCGCAGGTCCTCGCGACCATCCAGTCGTCCACGGAGGGTCCGCGCCGGGCCCGGGCGATGAGCCTCTACGGCGCCACGGCCGGCCTGTCCATGGTGGCGGGCCAGATCCTGGGCGGGGTCCTGGTCGCGGCGGACCTGGCCGGGACCGGCTGGCGTTCGGTGTTCCTGGTGAACGTGCCCGTGGTCGTCGTGGGCCTGGTCCTGGCCGTGCGGACCGTCCCGGAGAGCCGCTCCCCGCACCCCGAGCCGGTGGACGGCCCCGGCACGGTCCTGCTCGCCGCCGCCCTGCTGACGCTGCTCGCCCCGCTCACCGAGGGCCGGGCGGCCGGGTGGCCGCTGTGGACGTGGCTGTCGCTGGCCGCGTTCCCGCTGGTGGCGGCGGCGTTCTACGGCGTCGAGCGGCGCGCCGACCGGCTCGGCCGGACACCGCTGGTCCCGCCGAGCCTGCTCGCGCTCACCACGCTGCGGCGCGGGCTGACGATCATGGCGCCGCTCGCGGTGGGGTTCAGCGGGTTCATGTTCGTGGTGGCGGTGGCGTTGCAGAGCGGGGCGGGGCTCGGCCCGGTCCGGGCGGGTCTGGCGCTCGCGCCGATGGCCGTGGCGTTCTTCCTCGCCTCGCTGGCCGGCCCCCGGCTGGTGGCCCGGTTCGGGTCGCGGGTGGTGACGGCGGGGGCGGTGCTCCAGGGCATCGGTGTGCTGCTGATCCTGCTGACGGTCCGCGCCGACTGGCCCGACGTCGGCGTCCTGGAGCTGCTGCCGGGCACGGCGGTGGCGGGTGCCGGGCAGGCCTTCCAACTCCCGGTCGTCATGCGGCTGGTGATGTCCGAGGTGCCGCCGGCCCGGGCGGGCGTGGGCAGCGGGATGATGGTGACGACCCAGCAGGCCTCGCTGGCCCTGGGCGTGGCCACCCTCGGCACCCTGTTCCTCTCCCTGGTCCCGGGGTCGGGCGTGCGGGACGCCCTGGTGGCGACGCTGGCCGTGCAGGTGGCGGGCGTGGTGGTGACGGGGCTGCTGAGCCTGCGTCTGCCCCGCAGGATCGGCTGACGCCGGTCCGGCCGGCCGGCGCGTGGTCCGCACGTCGCTCGTCGGCGTGGTCCGCACGCCGGGGTCGCTGCGAGAGAACGGCTTGGTCAACTCATGCCGGGACGCCCCCCGTTGCCGTCGCCCGTGCTGCACACTCCTTGCCGACCGGGGTGGGCCCGGACGGGACGCGGGAGGCGTCGTGGCGCAGATCGACGAGAGCAAGGTGAGCCGCTGGGACCGGCACGGGCGCGAGCATGTCGTCCGGGTGCGGCGGGCGGGCGTCCGGCGCACCATCGAGTGCGACACGTGCGGCTGGCGCAAGGGTGCCCGGTTCCTGCCGCGGCTGACACGGGCTCTGAAGGCGGCCGATCATCTCGCGGAGGCGCACCAGGCGACGGTGGACCCCGCCAGGGGGCGGTCCGGTGAGGAGCGGCGATGACCGGCTGTGCCCGGCGATGAGTTCCGGGAGCGCGGGGAGTCGTAGGGGGGACAGCGCTCGTCGTTCCCGCACCGGAAGGCCCTCGCCATGAGCACGCTCCACGCCACCCTGCGACGGTACGTCGACGACGGGACGGTTCCCGGGGCCGTGGGCCTGGTGGCCCGGGGGGACGAGGTGGAGGTGGTGACCGTGGGCTCGGTCGACGCCGAGGGCTCCGCCCCGATGGCCCGCAACTCGCTGTTCCGGATCGCGTCGATCACCAAGCCGCTGACGGCGGCCGCGCTGCTGATGCTGGTGGACGAGGGCGTGGTGGCACTGGACGCGCCGGTGGCGGAGTGGCTTCCGGAGCTGGCCGGCCCCGTGGTGGTGCGCACGCCGTCCGGTCCTGTGACGGACGTCGTCCCGGCGGCCCGCCCGATCACCGTCGAGGACCTGCTGTCCTCCCGTCCCGGCTGGGGCTTCCCGTCCGACTTCACACTCCCGGCGGTGCGGGCGCTGTTCGCGGTGCAGAAGGACGGGCGGGCGCCGCAGGCGTACCCGGCCCCGGACGTCTGGCTGGCCGAGCTGGCCCGGGTCCCGCTGCTGCACCAGCCGGGCGAGGCCTGGCTGTACGGCACGGCGTCCGACCTCCAGGGTGTGCTGATCGCCCGGGCGTCGGGCCGGTCCCTGCCCGGCTTCCTGGCGGAGCGGCTGCTGGAGCCGCTGGGGATGAAGGACACCGCGTTCGAGGTCCCCGAGGAGAAGCGGGACCGTTTCACGACCGCGTACCGGTCCGACGGCGCCGGGGCGCTGGAGGTGACGGACCGCCCGGACGGCCAGTGGAGCCGGCTCCCCGCGTTCCCCTCGGGCGGCGGGGGCCTGGTCTCCACGGCCGACGACTGGCTGGCATTCGCCCGGCTGCTCCTGGACGGCGGCGGCGGGCTGCTCTCCCCCGCCTCGGTCGCCCGGATGACGAGCAACCACCTCGGCGCGCGTCAGCGCGACGGGGGCACCCTGTTCCTGGAGGGCCAGGGCTGGGGTTACGGCGGCCAGGTGGACGTCGCTCCCCTGGCCCCCTGGAACGTGCCCGGCCGCTACGGCTGGGTCGGCGGCACGGGCACCACGGCGCACCTCGTCCCGGCCACCGGGACGGTCACGGTCCTGCTGACCCAGGTGGCGATGGAGAACCCGACCCCGACCCCGCTGATGCGGGACTTCTGGCGGTGCGCGGCGACGGCGCAGACCCGCTAGTGCCGTGACCGGGAAGGTTTGCCGGGAAGCTCGCGGCGTCCGGTGCGGTGCATCGCAAGGCGGAGCGTCGCCCGCGTACTGGATGTACTCGGGTGATGCGACAACGCGGCGAGGTGCCGTGCCGGGCGTCGCGAGCCGGTGAACCTTTCCGGTCACGGCACTAGGGGGTGTTCGCAACACCCCCTAGGCCGCAGGGTCCGACCCAGTGCCGTCGAGGTCGCTGACCAGCCCGCGCAGCCGCGGCCCGTACTCGGGGTGGGCCAGGGCGTGGGCCATCTGGGCGATCAGGTAGTCGGCGGGGTTGCCGGTGTCGTACCAGCGGCCCTGGATGACCTGGCCGTAGACGGCGCGGGTGGCGGCGTAGGCGTTGATCGCGTCGGTCAGGTAGATCTCGCCGGTGCGGTGCTCGTACCAGCGGCGGGTCTGCTCGCGGAGTTCGTCGACGATGCCGGGGGTGATGACATAGCCGCCGATGGCCGCGTAGGAGGAGGGTGCGGCCTCCGGCTCGGGCTTCTCGACCAGGCCGGTGATGCGCAGGGTGCCGGCGCCGAGGTCCTCCTTGACGAGGGGGACGCCGTAGCGCTGCGAGTCGGCGGGGTCCATCGGCATGAGGGCGAGGACGGGGCAGCCGGTCTGCTCGTGGGCGCGGATGAGCTGCTGGGCGCGGGGGACCTCGGCCACGAACACGTCGTCGGGCCACAGCACGAGGACGGGTTCGTCGCCGAAGGAGCGGGCGGCGTTGAGGACCGGGGTGCCGTTGCCGTAGGGGCCGCGCTGGTCGAGGTAGGTGATGTGGCCCCGGCGGGCCAGCTCGGCGATCTCCTCGACGGCGTCGGCGTAGGCGGGCTTGCCGTCGGCGCGGAGCTGCTCGACGAGGGCGGGGTTGGGGCGGAAGTGGTCCTGGATCAGGGATTTGCCGCCGGAGACGACGATGGTGATGTCCGTGATGCCGGAGTCCACCAGCTCGCGCACGGTGTGCTCGATCACCGGTTTGTCGCCGACCGGGAGCATCTCCTTGGGTGTCGCCTTCGTCAGCGGCAGCAGCCGGGAGCCGAGTCCGGCGGCGGGGATCACCGCCCTGCGGATCGTCGGGGGCATGGAGGTCCCTCCCGGTTCGTCTCGGTGTCGCGGGTGGTGGTCGGTCCCGCGCGTGGTCGGCCGCACACTCTAGTCCGCCGGGGTGTCGGCCGCCTGTCCGGCGCCCAGGCCCCTCACCAGCAGGTCCACCAGCGCCTCGAAGTCTGCCTGCGCCTCGGGCCGCTCCCACACGGTGAGGTACCGGGGGTCGTGGAAGCGGGCGGTGGCGTGGAAGACGGCGCGGGCGGCGGCGGGCGGGTCGCAGGCGGCGAAGGTGCCGGCCGCGACGCCCGCCGTGATGATCGTCGCGAGCTGGCCGGTGAGGTCGGCGATGTGCCGGCGGACGACCTCGCCGTTCTCGTCGGACAGCACCAGGTAGGTGGCGAACAGTTCGGGGTCGTCGCCCGCCTTGCGCCGCTTGGCCTCGAAGAGGGCGGCGAGCCAGGCGCGCAGCCGGGCCCGCGGGGCGCGGGTCTCGTCGGCCGCCAGCCCGGCGAGGGCTTCGGAGGTGCGGTCCAGCCACCGCTGGGTGACCGCCTCGCGCAGCGCCGCCTTGGTGCGGAAGTGGCGGTAGACGCTGCCGTGGCTGACCCCGAGCGCGCGGGCCACGTCGACCACGGTGGCCTTGGCGGGGCCGTGGCGCCGCAGCACCTCCTCGGTCGCTTCGAGGATGCGCTCGGGGGTCAGGATCTCGGAGGTCTGCGGCGGAGCCATGGTTCAGACGGTACCGGGCAGGGGGTTCAGCGCTCGCTGTCGAGGTGTTCCATCGCCGCCGGCGCATAGCGCGCCCCGGCCGCCGCGTCGGCGGGCACGGCCTCCTCGATCGCCGCGAGGTCCGCCTTGTCGAGGACGACGTCCAGGGCGCCCAGCGACTCCGCGAGCCGCTCCCGGCTGCGGGCGCCGATCAGCGGGACGATGTCCTCGCCCTGGGCGAGGACCCAGGCGATCACGGTCTGGGCGACGGAGACGCCCTTGCGGTCGGCGACCTCGCGCAGGGCCTCGACCAGGTTCAGGTTGTGCCGGAGGTTGTCGCCCTGGAAGCGGGGCGAGAAGGTCCGGAAGTCGCCCGCGGCGAGCTGCCGTTCGGCCGTGAAGTGCCCGGAGATCAGGCCCCGGCCGAGGACGCCGTACGCGGTGACGGAGATGCCCAGTTCGCGGGTGACGGGCAGGATCGACCGCTCGATGCCCCGGGAGATCAGCGAGTACTCGATCTGGAGGTCGGCGATCGGGGCGGTCGCGGCGGCCCGGCGGATGGTCGCGGCGCCGACCTCGCTGAGGCCGATGTGCCGGACGTATCCCTGCTCGACGAGTTCGGCGAGGGCGCCGACCGTCTCCTCGACGGGGACGTCGGGGTCGAGGCGGGCGATGCGGTAGACGTCGAGGTGGTCGACGCCGAGGCGCTGGAGGGAGTAGGCGGCGAAGTTCTTCACCGCGGCGGGCCGGCCGTCGTAGCCGAGCCAGGCGCCGTCCGGGCCGCGCAGGGCGCCGAACTTCACACTGAGCAGGGCCTGCTCGCGCCGGGCGGCGGGCGCGGTGCGCAGGGCCTCGGCGATGAGGAGCTCGTTGCTGCCCATGCCGTAGAAGTCGCCGGTGTCCAGCAGGGTGACGCCGGCCTCCAGCGCGGCGTGGATCGTGGCGACGGACTCGGCGGGGTCCGCGCCGCTGTACAGGGCGGTCATGCCCATGCAGCCGAGGCCGAGGGCGGAGACGCGGGGGCCGGTGCTGCCGAGGGGGCGGGTGGGGAGGGTCATGCCGTCCAGCCTGACACCAGGAATGACAGATATCAATATCTGTCATTCCATACCTGTCGACGCGACAGGAGTACCCGCCGGACGGACAATAGGGATTGTCCGTGAACAGTCACCTCCCCAGGAGGGGACCATGACGCTCCGTATCGGCACGTACAACGCGGAGAACCTGTTCCGCCGCCCCAAGGTCTTCGAGCTGGGCGACGAGGAAGAACGCGGACGGGTCCTCGCCGACTTCACCGAACTGCTCGGCCTGCTCGACCGGGCCGTCTACAGCGACGACGACAAGACCCGGATCGCCGAGATCGTCAAGGAGCACCGGGCCTGGGACCAGGACCCCCGGCACGAGCCGCCGCCCTTCGTCGTCAACCAGACCCGGGGCGGCGGCGCCGCCCTCTTCGTCACGCATCCCCCGGAGGACGATCCCGTCATCGAGGTCGTCGCCAAGGGCCGCGCCAAGTGGACCGGCTGGGTCGAGATGGTGCGCTCGGAACTCGACTGGGACGTGGTCCGCAACACCGGCCGGGTGGTCGCCGAGGTCAACGCCGACATCCTGCTCACGGTCGAGGTCGAGGACCGGCTCACCCTGGACCGGTTCAACCGGCAGGTGCTCGGCGGAGCACTGGGGAAGCAGCCCTACCCCTACAGCATGCTGATCGACGGCAACGACCCGCGCGGCATCGACGTCGGCATCCTCAGCCGCCACCCGATCACCTCGATCCGCTCGCACATCTTCGACCTGCGGCCGAACGGGGAACCGGTGTTCAGCCGGGACTGCGTGGAGCTGGAGATCGCGGTCAACGGCACCCCGCTGTGGATCCTCGGCAACCACTTCAAGAGCAAGCGGGGCGGCGGCTCGGCCGGCGCGGCACTGCGGCTGGCCCAGGGTGAGCGGGTCGCCCAGATCTACGCGGACGCCCTCGGACGCTCCCCGCGGGTACTCATCGCGGGCGACCTGAACGACTCCCCGGAGAGCCCGGCCGTCAGGAAACTCCTCGCCACCGGCGCGCAGGACGCGATGAGCCACCCCTCGTACACGGGCGACCTCGGCACCTTCGGGACCGGTCACTCGCTGGACCAGAAGATCGACTACCTGCTGTGCTCGCCGGAGCTGTTCGGCAAGGTGCAGCACGTGGACGTGGAGCGGCGGGGGGTGTGGGCACCGAAGTCGTTCAAGTCCTTCGACACGGTGACCTCCAAGGCCGACGAGGCCTCGGACCACGCGGCGCTCTACATGGACGTCGATCTGTAGGACGCCGTGAAACGGCGAGGCCGGCCCGGCGGGTCTCCCCCGTCCGGGCCGGCCTCCCGTGGAACCGGCGGATCCCTAGCAGCCGAGCAGGCGGCCCGCCAGGTAGCCCTCGATCTGGTCGAGGGAGACGCGCTCCTGCTTCATGGAGTCACGCTCGCGCACGGTGACGGCGTTGTCGTCGAGCGTGTCGAAGTCGACCGTGACGCAGTACGGCGTGCCGATCTCGTCCTGGCGGCGGTAGCGGCGGCCGATCGCGCCCGCGTCGTCGAACTCGATGTTCCAGTGCTGGCGCAGCGCGGCGGCGAGACCCTTGGCCTTCGGGGACAGCTCCGGGTTGCGGGACAGCGGCAGGACCGCGACCTTCACCGGGGCCAGGCGGTGGTCGAGGCGCAGGACCGTGCGCTTCTCCAGCTTGCCCTTGGCGTTGGGGGCCTCGTCCTCGACGTAGGCGTCGAGGAGGAACGCCAGCATCGCGCGGCCGACACCGGCCGCGGGCTCGATGACGTACGGCGTCCAGCGCTCCTGGGCCTCCTGGTCGTAGAACGCGAGGTCCTGGCCGGAGGCCTTGGAGTGGGCGGACAGGTCGTAGTCGGTGCGGTTGGCGACGCCCTCCAGCTCGCCCCACTCGTTGCCGCCGAACTGGAAGCGGTACTCGATGTCAGCGGTGCGCTTGGAGTAGTGGGAGAGCTTCTCCTTCGGGTGCTCGTACCACCGCATGTTCTCCTCGCGCAGGCCCAGGCCGGTGTACCAGTTCCAGCGCTGCTCCATCCAGTACTCCTGCCACTTCTCGTCCTCGCCCGGCTTGACGAAGAACTCCATCTCCATCTGCTCGAACTCGCGGGTGCGGAAGATGAAGTTGCCGGGCGTGATCTCGTTGCGGAAGGACTTGCCCATCTGCGCGATGCCGAACGGCGGCTTGCGGCGCGAGGTGGTCTGCACGAGGGAGAAGTTGGTGAAGATGCCCTGGGCGGTCTCGGGGCGCAGGTAGGCGACGGAGCCGGTGTCCTGCGTCGGGCCGAGGTGGGTGGAGAGCAGACCCGAGAACTGCTTGGGCTCGGTGAACTGGCCCTTCGTACCGCAGTGGGTGCAGTTGATGTCGGCCAGCCCGTTCGCCGGGGGACGGCCGTGCTTGGCCTCGTAGGCCTCCTCCAGGTGGTCCGCGCGGAACCGCTTGTGGCAGGAGGTGCACTCGGTCAGCGGGTCCGAGAAGGTGGCGACGTGACCGGAGGCGACCCAGACCTCGGGGGCCAGGATGACGGACGAGTCGATACCGACCACGTCCTCGCGCGACGTCACCATGTAGCGCCACCACTGGCGCTTCAGGTTCTCCTTGAGCTCGACACCCAGCGGTCCGTAGTCCCAGGCGGCACGCTGGCCGCCGTAGATCTCACTGCAGGGGAATACAAAGCCACGGCGCTTGCTCAGGCTGACGATGGTGTCGATCTTGTCGGCGGCCACGGTGCTCTCTTCATAACGACGACGGGCGACGAAGCGAGATGCTTCCAGCGAATGGTTCAGGGTACCGGCGGGTGCTCCCCCTGAATCAAATCGGTTCCCTTACCGGGCCCCTTGCCCGGCCCTTGCCCAGCCCTTGTCCACCCCTTCACCCGGGTCCGGGACGGGCTTGTTGACAACGGTTTCCATATTTGTTGAAAATGACTGTCATGAACGTACGGCGTCAGCGCATATCCGGCATAGCCATGGCGGCCACCGCCGCCCTCGGGCTCGGCACCCTCACCGCCTGCTCGGGGGCCAGTGCCGCCGGCAACACCGACAGGTTCGACGTCGTCGCGTCGTTCTATCCGATGGCCTTCCTCGCCGAGCGGATAGGCGGCGACCACGTCCACGTCACCAGTCTCACCCAGCCCGGCCAGGAACCGCACGACCTGGAGATCAGCGCCCGGCAGACCGCGCAGCTCCAGGAGTCCGACGCGGTGCTCTACCTCAAGAACCTCCAGCCCTCCGTCGACGACGCGGTGGCCCAGTCCGAGGTCAAGACCAAGATCGACGCCGCCTCCCTGACCTCCCTGGAGAAGCACGGCAACGAGGTCGGCGGCCACGCGGCCGAGCACGACGACCACGCGAACGAGGAGCTGTCCGGCCTCGACCCCCACATCTGGCTCGACCCGGTGCGCTACGCCCAGGTCGCCGAGGGCGTCGGCAAGGCCTTCGAGAAGGCCGACCCGGACCACGCGGCCGACTACCGGGCCAACACCGCGGCCCTGGTGAAGCGGCTCGACGCCCTGAACACCGAGTTCAGAACCGGCCTCGCGCACACCGCGACCAAGGTCTTCGTCACCACCCACGCCGCCTTCGGCTACCTCGCCGAGCGCTACGGCCTGACCGAGGAGGCCATCAACGGCCTCGACCCCGAGTCGGAGCCCAGCGCCGCGCGCGTGAAGGAGCTTGAGAAGATGGCGAAGGCCGACGGCGTCACCACCGTGTTCTACGAGACGCTCGTCAGCGACAAGACCGCGAAGACCATCGCCTCCGACGCCGGACTGTCCACGGACGTCCTCGACCCGATCGAGGGCATCACGGACAAGTCCCGCGGCAAGGACTACTTCTCGGTCCAGCAGGCGAACCTCAAGGCGCTCCAGAAGGCCCTGGGAGCCAAGTGACCAGCCGATCGGAGAAAGCGGCATGACCGCAAGCGGTACGACGGAGCCCGTCATCTCCCTGCGCGGGGTCCGCGCCGACCTGGGCGCGCGCCCGGTCCTGCGGGGCATCGACCTCACCGTGCACCGCGGTGAGGTCGTCGCGCTGCTCGGCGCCAACGGCTCCGGCAAGTCCACCGCCGTGCGGACCGTCATCGGCCAGGTGCCGATCGGCTCCGGCGAGATCGAGCTGTTCGGCACCCCCCGCCGCCGGTTCCGGGACTGGGCGCGGATCGGTTACGTCCCCCAGCGCACCACGGCCGCCGGCGGCGTCCCCGCCACCGTCACCGAGGTCGTCTCCTCCGGCCGCCTCTCCCGCACCCGCTTCGGCGTCTTCCGCAAGGGCGACCGGGAGGCCGTACGGCACGCCCTGGACCTCGTCGGCATGGCGGACCGCGCCAGGGACAACGTCGACGCCCTCTCCGGCGGCCAGCACCAGCGCGTGCTGATCGCCCGCGCCCTCGCCTCCGAGCCCGAACTGCTCATCATGGACGAGCCGATGGCGGGCGTGGACCTGGCCAGCCAGGAGGTCCTGGCCCAGACCCTGAAGAACCAGGTCGCGGCCGGCACGACCGTCCTGCTCGTCCTGCACGAACTGGGCCCCCTGGAACCCCTGATCGACCGGGCGGTCGTCCTGCGCGACGGCTGCGTACAGCACGACGGCCCGCCGCCGAAGGCCGCGGCCAGCACTCCCCCACTCTCGGCTTCGCTCGAGCGGGGGGACCCCCAGCCCGGCCACGACCACGTACACCCGCACGCCCCGGCGGGTGCCGAACCGATGCGCACAGGACTGCTGAGCTGATGGACTTCCTCGACTACGCCTTCATGCAGCGGGCGCTGCTCGCCGCCGTCCTGGTCGGCATCACCGCCCCCGCCGTCGGCATCTACCTCGTCCAGCGCCGCCAGGCCCTGATGGGCGACGGCATCGGCCATGTCGCCATGACCGGCGTCGGCCTCGGCTTCCTGCTCTCCGCGTCCCCGGTCTGGATGGCGACCGCGGTCTCCGTCCTCGGCGCGGTACTGATGGAACTCATCCGCTGGTACGGCCGCACCCGCGGCGACATCGCCCTCGCGATGCTCTTCTACGGCGGTATGGCCGGCGGCGTCATGTTCATCAACCTCGCGCCGGGCGGCTCCAACGCCAACCTCACCTCGTACCTCTTCGGCTCCCTGTCGACGGTGTCGGACTCCGACGTCACGTCGATCTGCCTGCTGGCCGCGTTCGTCGTCCTGGTCACCGTGGGCCTGCGCCGCCAGCTGTTCGCGGTCAGCCAGGACGAGGAGTTCGCCCGCGTCACCGGCCTCCCCGTGCGCGCCCTGAACCTGCTGACCGCGGTCACGGCCGCGGTGACCGTGACGGTCGCCATGCGGGTCGTCGGCCTGCTGCTGGTGTCCGCCCTGATGGTGGTCCCGGTCGCCGCCGCCCAGCAGCTCAGCCGCAGCTTCGCCGCGACCTTCGCGATCGCCGTGGCGATCGGCGTGAGCGTGACCGTCGGCGGCACGGTCACCTCGTACTACCAGGACGTCCCGCCCGGCGCGACGATCGTGCTGCTGACCATCGCCGCGTTCCTCGCGCTCGGCGCGCTGGCCGCTCCCCTGGCCCGCCGCCGCGCCCGCGCGGCCGCCGCCGCCCACCCCGTCGGAGATCCGGCGGAGTGCACGATTCCGGCCAGTCGGGGGGCGGGCGGCGCGGTCGGTGTCTGACTCGGCTCGGGGCGGGCTGGCACAATGGCCCGGCAAGCCGCAGACGTGAGGAGGCAACGGTGACGACCGCTGGACCGCCCGTGAAGGGCCGTGCCACCCGGCAGCGCGCCGCCGTCGCGGCGGCACTGGACGAGGTCGACGAGTTCCGCAGCGCCCAGGAACTCCACGACATGCTCAAGCACAAGGGCGACTCCGTCGGCCTGACCACCGTGTACCGCACCCTCCAGTCCCTGGCCGACGCCGGAGAGGTGGACGTCCTGCGCACCTCCGACGGCGAGTCCGTGTACCGCCGCTGCTCCACCGGCGACCACCACCATCACCTCGTCTGCCGTAGTTGCGGCAAGGCGGTGGAGGTGGAGGGACCGGCGGTGGAGAAGTGGGCGGAGGCGATCGCCGCGGAGCACGGGTTCGTGAACGTCGCCCACACGGTGGAGATCTTCGGGACCTGCGCGGAGTGCGCCGCGAGTTGAGCGCCGGGGGCGGGTGCGGGTGCGCTGTGGCCGCTCGCACCGTTCCCCGCGCCCCTGGAGGCGGTCACCGGGCGGTCACCGGGCGGTCACCGGGTGACCTACCGGTCCTCGGTCCTTCCCTCCATGGCCAGGAGTTCCTCGTTCGGGATGGCGCCGCCGAAACGGCGGTCCCGGGAGGCGAACTCCACGCACGCCCGCCACAGGTCGCGGCGGTCGAAGTCCGGCCACAGCACGTCCTGGAAGACCATCTCGGCGTACGCGCTCTGCCAGATCAGGTAGTTGGAGGTGCGCTGCTCGCCGCTGGGGCGCAGGAACAGGTCCACGTCCGGCATGTCGGGGTAGTACATGTACTTCTGGAGCGTCTTCTCGTTGACCTTGGAGGGGTCGAGGCGGCCCGCCCTCACGTCCTCGGCCAGGGCCTTCGCGGCGTCGGCGATCTCGGCGCGGCCGCCGTAGTTCATGCAGAAGTACAGGGTGAGGCGGTCGTTGCCCTTGGTCTGCTCCTGGGCGATCTGGAGTTCCCTGGCGACCGACTTCCACATCCGGGGCATCCGGCCCACCCAGCGCACCCGGATGCCGAGCGCGTCGAGCTGATCGCGGGTCTTGCGGATGAAGTCGCGGTTGAAGTTCATCAGGAAGCGGACCTCGTCGGGCGAGCGCTTCCAGTTCTCGGTGGAGAAGGCGTACAGCGAGATGTTCCGCACACCGATCTCCACCCCGCCCTGGAGGACGTCGAGGACGCGCTCGGCGCCGACCTTGTGGCCCTCGGTGCGGGGCAGTCCGCGCTCCTTGGCCCAGCGGCCGTTGCCGTCCATGACGATCGCCACGTGCTCGGGGACCAGCTCGCCGGGGAGCTTCGGCGCGCGGGCGCCGGACGGGTGCGGCTCCGGCGCCCTGTACTCCTTGCGCTGCCGCCCCAGGAACCCGCGTACGACCATGTGCCTCTCGTCTCCCTCTAGCTCTTCTCTACATACCTGAGCGAGCGCAGCCCGCGCTCCAGATGCCAGTGGAGGTACGCGGACACCAGCCCGCTGCCCTCCCTGACGTACCGGGCCTCCGCCGTGTCCGCCGTCTCCCAGTCTCCCGTAAGCAGGGCGCCCAGGAGTACCAGGGTCTGCGGCGAGGGTACGACGCTGCCGGGCACCCGGCAGTCGACGCAGACGCTGCCGCCCGAGGCGACCGAGAAGAACCGGTTCGGGCCGGGCATCCCGCACCGCGCGCAGGCTTCGAAGCTGGGCGCGTAGCCGTTGACGGCGAGGGAGCGCAGCAGGAACGCGTCGAGGACGAGGTGCGGGGCGTGCTCGCCGCGGGCCAGGGTCCTGAGCGCCCCCACGAGCAGCAGGTACTGCTGGACGGCCGGTTCGCCCTCGTGGTCGGTGAACCGCTCGGCGGTCTCCAGCATGGCCGTCCCGGCGGTGTAGCGGGCGTAGTCGGTCACGATGGCGCCGCCGTACGGCGCGATGGTCTCGCTCTGGGTGCACAGCGGCAGCCCGCGTCCGACGAGCTCGCCGCCCCGGGAGAAGAACTGCACGTCGACGTGGGAGAAGGGTTCCAGGCGGGCGCCGAACTTGGACTTCGTCCGCCGCACCCCGCGGGCCACCGCCCGTACCCGGCCGTGTCCGCGGGTGAGCAGCGTGATGATGCGGTCGGCCTCGCCGAGCTTCTGCGTCCGCAGGACGATGCCGTCGTCCCGGAAGAGACTCATCGCGCACCACCGCGGCACCGCTGGGAGCGGAACTGGCTCATGCCGCCCATTCTCGCCTACGCGGCGCCCGCCGTGTGCCGGGGCGTGCGGTTCAGGGACGGCCTCGCCGCTGGGAGGGAGGGACCGGCCGGGGTTCGGGTTCGAGTTCGGGTTCGACGGCCGTCTCCCACAGCTCGTCGAAACGGCTGACCCGCTCCTGGACACGGCTCCTGCCCGCGTCGAGTCTGGTCTGGAGCTTGCCGTCCATCCGGTCGGGTTCGAACTCCAGATACAGCTCGCGATCGAAGATCACGACGTCTCGCACGGCCGCCCGGTGGTGCCGGTTCCGCGTGAGGACGGTGTAGCGGACCTTGATCCCGAGGTCGCTCTGTTCCTTGCAGAGCTGGAGGAATCTGCCCATGAACTCCTCGTCGTCCTCCTTTCCGGCCTCGAGCATGAACAGCCGCCGGACGCTCACGCCGGAGACCCTCATCGCCTCGGTCTGTGCGTAGAGGTAGTCCCCCGCCGGGTCGGTGTCCCAGAAGGGCCGGTCGACGGAACTGCTCGTGGCGTCGATGGTCCGCCGGGCGCACGCGGTGAGCCGGAGGAGCCACTCGTTGTTGTCCCGCGGCCAGTGGGCCGTCATGCCGGTCAGCTCCGTGACGACCGAGGCGAGGCTGTCTATCTCGGCACGGGCGAAGGCCTTCGCTATCTCCGGCCCGTGCGCCCCCACCCTGGTCGCACTCCTGATCAGACGTCTCACATCGCTGGTGCTCATCCCCGCCTGGTCGAGTTCGCTCAGGAGCCCGGCGGCCTCACTGAGGTGGACGAAGTGCTCGTGGAGTTCCTCCGTCCGGCGGCGCTGACCGGTCTCCATCGCGGTCAGCCGCTGCTCGAAGTCGACCAAGTACTGCACGATGAGTGCGGAACCACCGATGACGATGGACACCGCGAGCTTCCACAGGTCGTCCCCGGACTGGTTCACCAGATTGGTGATCACGTAGGCGACGGTGCTCACCACCACCGTGATCAGTGTCTTGAGCACGACGGGCGCTATGCGCACCCCTCCCGTCGTGGCCGGTCCCGGTGTGCCCGACGCTCCGTCCATGCCGTCCTCTCCCCCGCCAGGTGTCCGTAGGATGGTGCCCGGTCAGCGCGAGGCCGGCACCTCGTTCCCCGAACGAATCGCGTGCAGCGACAGTTGGTCGCGGACGCGCTGGGCGAGGGCGTTCCACTGCCTGCTGTAGCCGGGGGTCCGTTCCAGTTCCCGCCACGGGGTGTGCAGGGCGCCGTCGACGCGGGCCCGGGGCATCCACAGGTGCAGCAGGTGGTCGACGAGGGGGCGCAGCACCTTCAGGACGGCGCGGCCGTCCTCGGAGCCGACGCGCAGTCCGTCGAGTCTGTCGGCGACGGTGGTCAGCAGCCAGTCGTGCAGCGCGAGGTCCTCGCAGAGCCCGGCCGCGGCGGTGGGGGCGGTGCCGGGCGGCAGCCGCAGCTCCACGATCCGCAGCCCGTCCTCGGCCTTGGTCAACCGCACCGAGGCGTCCTCTCCGTCGGCCGCCGCTGCCGCCGTCCAGCGCAGGCTGGTGTCGGCGGTGGTGAGCGGGGCGGCGTGGTCGAGGATGCGGTGCTGCCGGCAGATCCTCGCGAGCAGGCCGCCGGCGATGGACCCGAGGTCGAGCTCGCCGGGCTGGTGGCCGGTCAGGAAGCCTTCGGTGAGGGCCTGCACGGGCAGCCGGCCGACCGGGACCAGGATGCCGGGGCGGACCAGGTAGTAGCCCCAGGGCCGGCGCCGGTCGGGGCCGGCGGCGGGTGCGGAGAAGTACGCGGTGGCCTGGAGGACCCGGCCCTCGGTGAGCGCCGCCCGTGCGGTGACCGTGCCGACGGCGCGGCTGCGGGCACCGGTGGCGGTGGGCAGCCGGCAGTCGACGCCGGTGAGGACGTCCGGGGAGACGGCGTGCCGGTTGGGGTGCCGGGAGACCCGTACGCGTTCGTCGGCGCGCAGCCGCAGCAGTTCCACGGCGGCCCCCTCGTCGACCGCGTCCCGGGTGGGCAGCAGACAGGTGCGCACCTCACCGCAGACGAGGACGGGACCCGAGGCGGTGCCCAGGCCGTCCATCACAACCCCGGCGGGAACACGTAGGAGGTGCGGTCGACGACGCCGGCGGGTACGGCGAAGCCCTCCACGGCGGACCGTTCGGCGACCTGGGCGAGCGCCGCGGCCTCGACGTCGACCTGGTCGAGGATGACGCGTACGGCGTGCTCGACGGGCAGGAAGCGGGCGGGCAGGACGCTGCAGGTGACGTAGGCCGTGAAGGGCGCGGCCTGCGGGTTGAGGCGCAGGACGGGCGGCAGCGCGTCCCACTCGGCCGGGAACTCCTCGTCGTCCCAGGGGGTGGGGGTGAGCACGGCGCGGCCGTTGTCGCGCAGCAGGCCGAGGCGGACGAGCTGCCATACGGAGGCGAGGAAGGCGCAGGACCAGGTGCGGTCGTCGTCGGGGCCGTTCCAGAGTTCGACGTCCATGAAGACGGAGTGGCCGCGGGCGCCGGTCTCGCTGGGCGGCTGCCAGACGGTGCCGGTGGAGTCGAGTGCGGCGGAGGTGCGCCGGGCGGGGGCGCGGCGGCCGTTGGTGAGCCAGCCGGTGCGGCTGACGGGCGGGCGGAAGCCGTTGCTGCCGGGCGGGGGTGACTCCACGAGCCGGTGCAGGACGGCCTCGGCGAGTTCGGCCCGGTCGCGGCGGGCCGGGTCGGCCACGGCGCAGCCCGACTCGCGGGCGAGGTAGTCGATGGTGAGTCCGGCGTCGGCGGCGGCGGCCAGCAGGGGCGGGATCAGTTCGGCGGGGGTGGAGAGCCGGGAGAAGTAGTCGTCGATGAGGAAGCAGGTGCTGATCCGGGGGCGCCGCCCGGTGCCCAGCGGGCCGAGGCCGGCCCGGGCGGCGTCCACCCAGGGCCGTACGGCGGTGAAGTGCCGGCGCAGCCGGGCGGGCCCCTCGACGAAGTCCTCCATGTACAAGTGACCCAATTCCAGGGAGAGATGGGAGAACGGAACGGATTCCGTGCGTGGTTCGGCGCTGGTCTCCCGGAAGACGGCCGCGGACCGGTTCACAACTCCCCCCAGAACTTGTCGTCGCTCACCCGCTGGGCGAGATCTCCCATGGCCTGCCAGGTCTCGTTGTTGACGATCCTGCGGTCGTGCACGTCCTGGTCGGTGATGAGGCGTTCCTGCCATTGCAGGACGGGTTCCAGCGGAATGGAGGCCAGGACCCTGGTCCTGCCGATTCCGCGGCCCGCGGCGAGTTGTTCGAGTTCCTTGTCGCACTTGCGCATCCAGGCGTACTGCGCGGGCGAGACCTGTGACCACAGGGGCGACTCGAGATCGGGTACAGCGGCCCGGACGAAGCGGGTCGAGCCGTTGATCGTGTCCGGCCGGTGCCCCATGGCCATACCCGCCTGCACGATTCCCTGTTTCCCGTACACGAGTTCGGCGGCGGCCATCACGTGCTGTCGGGTCCAGCGGTGATAGACGAGCCAGCGGGTCTTGAGCCGGCCGAGTCCGCCGCGGGGCGAGGTGGCGACCAGGGCGAGGTCCATCGCATAACTGCGTCCGGCGCTCAGGTCGACGATGATGACGTCGAATTCGCGTTTCAGACCGAGGATCAGGTCGACGCAGCGGTGCAGGTTCTCCTCGTCGGTGACGAACTCCCCGCCGGTGCGGTCGCCGGGCAGCAGGACGAGCCGGCCGGAGCCGCCCGGCCTGCTGCGCAGGTCGGGGTGTTCGGTGCGGGCCCAGACGTCGACCCGCAGGGGTGCGCCGGTCTCGCCCTGGAGGTAGGAGTGCAGCCCGTGCCCCTCGGCCGCGGTGAGCACGTCGGGCAGGTCGAACACGGCGGCGGCGGTCGGGGAGCCGAAGTCGAAGTCCAGGTAGCAGACGTCGTCACCGCCGAGCGCCAGATGGTAGGCGAGGTTGGCACTCGTCACGGAGCGGCCGGTGCCTCCCTTGTCGGAGGCGGCGAACACCAGCACGGATCACACCTCCTCAGTCCGTCTCACGGGCGCGGGTGAGAACGTCGAGCCGGCGGAGAACGCCGAGGGCCAGTCCGTAGGCGGTGCCGGGCTGTTTGTCGACCAGCCCACGGGCGCGGCGCAAGTCCGCCTCCGCTCTCTTGATCTCTTCACCTTCGGTACTCCTGGGAGCCGGCGCCGGACGATCCTCTTGTTCTTTGCCCAGAAGATGCGCGGCCTCGCTGATCACCGACCGTGCCAGCGCGGACAGTTCGGGACTGCGGATCGGGTCCCGGCCGTACAGGGTGTGCGCGGCGACCATGCATTCCGAGACGCGCTCGGTGATGCTCCACGACAGGGACACCTTGCCGACGGGGGCCTCGGGATGGACGGCGTGGACGTCGTCCCAGAGTCCGGCTCCTTCCCCCTCGCTGATCCGGCGCCTCCAGATGTGATCGAGGATGTCCTCGGCCAGTCTGAGCAACCGGTCCTCCAGAGAGATGTCCCGGGACAGGGCGCACAGTTGGACGGTCCGCTTGAACAACTGGGTGGAGAAATCACTCATCGTCCAGGTCATGGGCGGGCCCAGGGTGCCGCTGCCCAGCAGCGGCATGGCCACACCGGGGCTGTGCACGGCGACGGCGGGATCGTCCCGGCTGACGCCACCGGTGATCCCACCGCGTTCGGCGAGGCGTTCCATCACGCTGACGAGTCGTGTGAGGTCGTGCTCGGTGGCACGGCGACGCATCAGGTCGTGCACCAGGATGGAGACCACGGTGAGCGAGAAGTACGCCGATTCCGGCAGACCGGGCGTGGTGCGCCAGGGGATCGCCTCCAGGGGCCAGGCACCCTCTTCGAAACGGGCGATGGTCGACCAGTACTGCTGCGTGATCTCCCAGCGCAGTCGGAGAGCATCGGCCAGCTTCTGCTGCTCCGCGTCGAGCAGCCCGAGGACGAAGGTGCGATCGGAGAAGAGGTCGATGATGCCGTCCAGGGCGACGACGGTGAAATGAAGGTAGGGCGCGCCGTGGGCGACACCCCGGGGCTGGCGGCCCCTGGCCCGGGACGGGTCCGCTCCTGTGTCGATCTCCGGCGCACCGTTCACCACGCTCCATGCCCAGCCGCACTCGAACAGCCGGTTCTCGTTGCGCAGTTCTTCGGTGACCTCGCTGCTGAGCCCGAGGGTGAAGCTCTCGGCGATCAGCGCGCGCAGGGAGGCGAAATGGTCTTGGAAGCGCTGCACCACCTGCCGGTCGGAGAGCCGGCCGCGGCCGAGTAACTGGGCGAGTGCCTCCCCCTGTTTGGAGGAGATGTCGACGACGTTCACGGTGAAGGAGCGCAGCAGGCCCACCATCGCGGCGGTGAGCCGGGCGTTGGCGTCCTTCGTGAGCCCGTCCATGAGCCTGAGGGCGGGCTCTCGCCGGGTCTTCGCCCGGTAGCCCTTGCAGAATTCGAGCGTGGCCAGACACAGGCTCACCGACATGGAGTAGGAGTCGACCGCATCGACTGCCCGCTGTTCCTCGGTGAGTTCGTCCTCCGGATCGGCGGGGGCGTAGTAGTGACCGCCGGAGAAGGTGGGGCCCTCCTCGTCCCGGTGCTCCGCCATGAAGTCGGCAAGGGCCTCCACGAGGCGCAGCGGGATGTCGGTGGTGTCACCGGCCCTGGCGAGTGCGCGGGCCACGTCCGGCTGCGTGGTGTCCGGGTCGTCCAGCCGGAACGCGTCGATCTCCGTGGCCGGGTAGAGGAGACAGAGCAGCCGCTCCGCGTCCGCGACGCTGTTGCGGCCGCCGTCCCCCCAGGACCATTCGCCTTCCTCGAAGGAGTGGCGGGCGAGGGCCCGCCACATTTCCAGTAGGTGCTGACGCGGCTTGATCTGCATCCTGAGCCCCCTCACACAGATCATGTCGTCAGGGCAGTGCAAGACCTACCCGTCTAGCGGAACCCACAAGCAAGGATCATGGAGGTGTACCCGGTTCGTACTTTGGGTCCGCCGATCCGGTGAATCAGGAATTCCCTGGCGTGGGCGTCGACCGCCGCATGAATGTCGGCCTGATCCACGTTGCACGCGGGGAATTCGGTGTCTCCCACGGTGTACCCCTGGGAGCCCTCCATGAAGGCTGCCGCGAACGGAGCCCCAGGGGCGAGCGATTCCAGGAAGCACTTCACGCCCAGCTCGAAGTCGTCCAGGTCGGTGGAGATGGACTCGGCGACGAAGAACATGGTGCCGATCTCCCATTGCCCGGGCCGGAAGCTCAGGTCGAAGAGGTCTCCTTGCTCGACCCGGGCCACCTTGCCGAGTCTGGCCCACGGGCCCTCGGACAGGGCGGCGTAGGAGTCGTCCGTGCACAACTGCTGCCAGAAGGCGTCCCAGCCGGAGTCGTGCTGGGCGAGTTGCCGCTCCAGGTACCGCAGATTCGGCGTCGACCGGTCGATCAAGGTGATCCCGTCGCACCAGGGGAGCATCGTGAACGCGGGGTAGAGGTTCGCGCCCGTGCCCACGTCGATGCCCCGCAGCGGCCGACCCGGATTCCTGCGGAAATGATCACCGAAATGGGAACGGACGATCGAAATGATCTCTTCGTCGGCGTGCAGCACCGTACGGTAGTTCTTCTCGACGTAGTCATCGGGGTCGAAGGCGTCCCAGATTTCCGCCGTGTTCGGCTGCGCAGGATTTCCAGGTGATCCCAAGGGCATGCCCCACGGTAGCAGCACGGGCGATCCCGGCACCCGGCACCGAACACGCCATCGGGGGACTTGAACGAACAGGGATCACCGGGCAATTCTGGTGCGATGCCAGCACTTCACCCGACCCTTCGGGTACGCAAGGCCACTCAAGACGATATGACCGATCTCATGCGTGTGGACGGTGAGGCCTTTCCCCGCGACCCGTACCCCCGGTCCGTCCTGAGCCAGTTCATGGACACGTTCGCCGACCATCTGAGGGTCGTGGAGGACGAGGGGCGGCTGTGCGGATACGTACTGGCCACGCCGCCGGACAGAGCACGCAGCTGGATCTTCAGCCTGGGGGTCGCCAAGGACAGCCGCGGGCAGGGGCTGGGCCGGAGACTGATGACGGAGACGATCCAGGCGCTGAGGGACGAGGGCACGGCCACCGTCCTGCTGTGGGTCGAACCGGGCAACAAACCGGCGGTCGCCCTCTACGAGTCCCTGGGGTTCGTGCCCTCGGGCGACACGGTCAAGGATCATTTCGGTCCCGGTGAGGACCGCCTCCTCATGACGCTGACGCTGTCAACGGCCCGGGACTGAAGTCCCGGGCTTGCACAGCGGGCGCCACTGGGTGTGGTGCTGCGCTTGCGTCCTGTCCCGCCCTCGGGTGTCGGGGGTGGGTCTGGGGCGGTTGGAGTGGACTCTGCCGCTTCCCCGGAAATGATCACTGTACGCCCGGGGTCGAAGTCGTCCCAGGGAGCGTCGGCATTCCGCACGGGGTGGCAGAAGCCCTCACGAGTCATGATGGAGTTCATGCTCCCATTCCCAGGAGAGCCCGGCGAACCGGGAAGGACGCGGTTGCGGATCCGCAGCGCCACCGAAAACGATCTGCCGCAGCTCGAGCGCCTGGACGAGGAGGCCTTTCCCTGCAACGCCTACCCGTTCTTCGTCCTGCGCCAACTCATCACCGCCTTCCCCGACTTCCTGCTCCTCCTGGAGGAGGACGGCGCGGTGCACGGCTATGTGCTCGCCACCTCGCCGCACGAGGCGCAGAGCTGGATCCTCAGTCTCGCCATCGCTCCCGTCCAGCGCGGACGGGGCCTGGGCCGGCAGCTCATGACGGAGCTCCTCGGCGGGCTGCGCGCGCGGGGCACCCACTCCGCCTGGCTCTCCGTGGAGCCCGGCAACGAGACGGCCGTCGCCCTCTACCTCTCCCTGGGCTTCGTCCCGGACCCCGGCGGCCCCCGCGAGGACTGCTTCGGTCCCGGCGAGGACCGGCTGCTCATGTCGCTGACGCTGTGAACCGCCGTACGAAACGCCGCTGCCACGGCGTCTCCACCGCGTGCCGGTCGTAGTACCGGCGCACGAACGCCACGGCCTCGGCCGCCGGTACGCCGTCCAGCACCGCCAGACAGGCCAGCGCCGTCCCGGTCCGCCCGCGCCCGCCGCCGCAGGCGACCTCCACCCGCTCGTGCGCCGCCCGCCGCCACGCCTGCGCGAACGCGGCGCGGGCGTCGGCGGGGTCCGCGGGCAGCCGGAAGTCCGGCCAGCGCACCCAGCGCCCCTCCCAGGGCGTCGGCGGCGGCTCCTTGCCGAGCAGATAGATCCCGTACGACGGTCGCGGCGCCGCCGGATCCAGCTCCCGCCGCAGCCCGCGCCCCCGCACGGTCCGCCCCGACGGCAGCACCAGCACACCGGGCTCACCGGCCCGCCAGCCCCCGCACGCCTCCGAAGACTCGTCCATCCCCTCATTCGAACCTGCGCCACCCGTACAGGCAACCGATTCCCCCCGGCCGGTGGTCTGGAGGGCGAGGAGGGTGCTTGATGCAGGCCGAACTAGAGGATCGGTTCCAGGAGTTCGTCAGAGCGCGGTGGTCCCGGCTGGTGCGGACCGCGTATCTGCTCACGGGGGACGTCCACCACGCGGAGGACCTGACGCAGACCGCGCTGGCCAAGGCGTACCGCTCGTGGAAGCGGATCGCGCGCACCGACAACCCGGAGGCGTACGTCCGGCGGATGCTGGTCAGCTGCAACAGCGACCGGTTCCGCAAGCGGCGGGTCACCGAGGCGCTGACCGCGGCGCCGCCGGACCGGGCGGGGCTGGACGAGGTCACCGGGCGGGTGGAGGAGCGCGGCTCCCTCATGGCCGGGCTGGCCCAGCTGCCCAAGAAGCAGCGGGCCGTGGTCGTCCTGCGGTACTGGGAGGACCTCTCGGAGGCAGAGGTCGCCGAGGTGCTCGGCTGCTCTCCGGGCACGGTCAAGAGCCAGGCGTCGAAGGGGCTGGCGAAGTTGCGCACATATCCGGGACTGGCGCCCAGCCGCGCCGTCTCCGGGCAGGGAGGCACCAGGTGAACGGCGACCGGCACGCCGACGGGGCTGACGAGTTGTTCGAGAGGCAGTTGCGGGAGCTGCTGGTGCGGGACGCCGACATCGTCCGCCCCGCACCGGCCCCGTACCCGGCGATCAGGAGGCAGGGCATGGCGGAACGACGGCGCCGGATGACGGCGGTGGGAGCGGCGCTGGTCGCGCTGACCGTGGTGCCCGTGGGGGCGTACGCGTGGGCCGGCGGGAACGGGGACCGGGGTGCCGACACGGCGGCGCCGATGACCTCGGCCAGCGCCCCGGCGAGCCCTGGGGCGACGGAGCCGTCCTCCGGTCCCCAGCGGCCGGCGAGCGATGCGCAGCTGCTCGACGGCATCACCTTCACGCAGGCCGCGGAGGGGCTCCAGAAGTGCCTGGACGCCGAGCGGGTCTCGTCCATCACCGACATGCCGGGCAAGGCGTCGGACTACCGGATCATCCTCGCCGCGAAGAGCACCGGTGACTCCAACAGCCCCGGCGACGGCTTCCACGTCGTCGCGGTGCGGGACGGCTCGGTCGGGGCCCGGCTGATCTGCAACGTCAAGGGCGGCGAGGCCGACGGCATCAACATCAGCTCCGGAGACGCCGCGGCCCCGGAGGCGGGCGTGGTCGTGCCCGACCCCAACGGCGCCCGCCTGTACATGCAGTCGGTCATCGACAAGGGGAAGTGGAAGCTGCCGTTCCGATGGGCCGCCATCGGCTACGTCGACCCGTCGGTCACCCGGGTCACCGTCTCCTACGGCGACAGCACCGTCGACCCGGCCGTCCTGGACCACGGCTGGTACATCGCGTCCGGGACCCTGAACGAGCAGGTCGAACTCGCCCCGCACGTCATGGGCTACGACGCGGCCGGCAAGCTGGTCTACGACTCCGACACCGACAAGACGTACGACCGCGAGCTGCCCTAGTGCCGTGACCGGGAAGGTTTGCCGGGAAGCTCGCGACGTCCGGTGCGGTGCATCGCAAGGCGGAGCGTCGCCCGCGTACGGGATGTACTCGGGTGATGCGACAACGCGGCGAGGTGCCGTGCCGGACGCCGCGAGCCGGTGAACCTTTCCGGTCCCGGCACTAGGTCGTGTCCGCGGCGCCCCTCCAGAGGCGGGTGGTGTCCAGGCGGCGGAACTCGATCGTCTCGTACGGCCCCGCCGTCCCCGTCTCGTACAGCAGACCCACCGTCCGCGCGTCCACCGGCACCAGGTCGGAGTAGGCGGCGGGCCGTTCGGAGAGGGTCACCGCCCGGGTGAAGGACGTGCCGTTGTCCGTGCTGCGCCAGACGGCGAGGGCGCGGCGGGCGGTGGGGTCGGAGGGGGCGGAGAACAGCAACGGGGCTCCCGCGCCGAGGAGTTGGAGCGTGCTGCCCTGGACGACGGGGGCGTCGGCGAGGGCGGGCTGCGGGGCGTAGGGGTGGAGCAGGGTCTCGCCGCCGTCCGCGGAGACGGCGTCCACCCGGTTGCCGGGCGCCCGGCCGCCCTGGTCCCGGGCGTTGAAGTAGACACGGCCGTCGGGCAGTTGGGCGGCCGTGCTCTCGTTGGGGTTGACCGTGCCGTCGTGGCCGGCGTCGACGAAGCCCAGCCGCCAGCTGCGGCCGCCGTCGTCACTGAGCAGGGCGTGGCCACCGTAGTGGCGGGCCTCCCGGCCGGTGTCGGCGGAGCCGGCGGGCGGGGCGGCGGAGTGGTCGGCGGGGACGACCAGCCGGCCCCGGTGCGGGCCCCGGGTGAGGGCGAGGGCATGGCCGGGGCCGGTGGCGTACCAGCGCCAGGACGGCAGCCGGACCTCGTCCGTGATGTCCCGCGGCGGGGTGAACCGGCGGCCGTCGTCCGCGCTGCGCTGCACGTACACCCGGCGGCCCGGCGCCTCGCCGCGCATGATCTGCGCCTCGGTCGCCGTGCCGGGGTTGGCGCAGCTCACCAGGACCACGGCCCCGGTGCGCGGGTCGACCACCGGCGCCGGGTTGCCCCGGGTGTCGCCGTCCCCGGCGGCCACCACGGTCAGCGGGCCCCAGGTGCAGCCGCCGTCCGTGGAGCGGCGCAGCACGATGTCGATGTCCCCGGTGTCCCCGGCGCCCACCCGGCGCCCCTCGGCGAAGGCCAGCAGGGTGCCGCGCCGGGTGCTGACGGCGGCGGGGATCCGGTAGGAGGCGTAGCCGTCCCGGCCGGAGACGTACGGCACGGACGAGCCGCAACGACCGGCGCTCGCGACGGCCGGGCCGGCGGCGCCGAGGGGGGCCAGCAGAACGGCGGCGGCGAGGAGGGCACGGCTGAGCGGGGTCATCGCGGCTCCTTGGACGGACTCCTCATATGGTCCCCGGCGTCACCGTCCGCGGCTGGTACGCCACGACGGCGGGCCGCGCTCGGTCCCGCCCGGCCGGCCTCCCTGTGGTCAGGAGGGCGTCCCCGCCGCCGTCAGCAGGCGGGTGACCTCCTCCGCGTCGATCGTCAGGGCCGCGCCCACCGTGGCGAGGACCTCGCGTTCGGCGGGGGTGTAGGGGCCGTCCGCGAGGGCGATGCGGGCGCCCTGGAGGAGGATCGCCTCGCGGCCGGTGGGAGCGAGATGGGGGGCGAGGGGGTCGAGGGCCTCGTGGAGCTCTATGGCGAGTCCGGCGCCGCAGGGTTCGCCGTAGGTGCGGCCGGTGTCGGCGGCGAGGGCGTCGACGAGGGCGGCGAGCTGTTCGCGGGTGCAGTCGGTGAAGCCGGCCGCGCGGACCGCCTCGGCGGCGGTGTCGAGGGAGGGGCGGGCGCAGGTGCCGCCCGCGGAGAGGACGGCGAGGGCGACGGTGTGGACGGCGTCGCGGAGCATCGCGGAGAAGCGGGTGGTGGTGGGGTGGTCGAGGGCGTCGGTGCCGTACTGGCACCGGCAGGCCGCGCACTCGACGACCGGGCCGGTCTCGCCGCGCGAGAGGACGGGCAGGCCGAGGAGGGTGAATCTGCGGCGGCCGGTCAGCCGCTGGTAGTTGCGGTCGCCGCCGCAGCCGGGGCAGAAGAACTCGCCGTCCCCGACGGGTGTCCACGCGGTGCGGGTGCCCAGGATGCGGGCAAGCCAGGTGACCTGGCCGTCTCGTCCCCGTCCTGGCAGCACGTCGCACCTCCGTAACCCCGCGGCAACATCGCCACGTCTGCGTGATGTTAGCCACAGGGGGGAGGAGTAGTCAGCACCCAGGACGATACCTTTCCGTGACCTCCACGGAACGGTGGCCGATAAGCGACGGGGCCTTGATCGCCGTATACGGCGGTCAAGGCCCCGAAACAGCCGGTCAGACCGGTCAGCGGGTCGCGCGGTTGACCGCCGAGACGACCGCCTTCAGCGAGGCACGCGTCGTGTTCGCGTCGATGCCGATGCCCCACAGGACCTTGTCGTCGATCGCGCATTCGATGTAGGAGGCGGCCTGGGCGGAGGCGCCCTCGCTCATCGTGTGCTCCTGGTAGTCCAGCAGGCGTACGTCGATGCCGATGGACTGCAGGGCGTCGAAGAAGGCCGAGATCGGACCGTTGCCGGTACCGGTCAGGACGGTGTCCTCACCGTCGACCGTGGCCTCGACGGTGAGGGTGTCCACGCCGTCGGTGTCGGTGGTCGACTGGCCCGTGCGGACCTGGATGCGGCCCCAGGGGTTCTCCGGGTTCGGCAGGTACTCGTCCTGGAAGACGGCCCAGATGTCGGAGCCGGTGACCTCGCCGCCCTCGGCGTCCGTCTTCGCCTGGATGATCTTCGAGAACTCGATCTGCATCCGGCGCGGCAGGTCCAGCTTGTGGTCGTTCTTCAGGACGTACGCGATACCGCCCTTGCCGGACTGCGAGTTGACGCGGATGACGGCCTCGTAGGAGCGGCCGACGTCCTTGGGGTCGATCGGCAGGTACGGCACCGCCCACTCGATGTCGTCGACGGTGACGCCCTTCGCGGCCGCGTCGGCCTCCATCGCGTCGAAGCCCTTCTTGATGGCGTCCTGGTGGGAGCCGGAGAAGGACGTGTAGACCAGGTCGCCCACGTACGGGTGGCGCGGGTGGACCTCCATCTGATTGCAGTACTCCCACGTACGACGGATCTCGTCGATGTCGGAGAAGTCGATCTGCGGGTCGACGCCCTGGGAGAACAGGTTCATCCCCAGGGTCACCAGGTCGACGTTGCCGGTGCGCTCGCCCTGGCCGAACAGACAGCCCTCGACGCGGTCGGCGCCGGCCATCAGGGCCAGTTCGGCGGCGGCGACGGCCGTACCGCGGTCGTTGTGCGGGTGGACGGAGATGACGACGTGCTCGCGGCGTGAGAGGTTGCGGCTCATCCACTCGAAGCGGTCCGCGTGGGTGGAGGGGGTGGAGCGCTCGACCGTGGCGGGCAGGTTGAGGATGATCTCGCGGCCCGGACCGGGCTGGTAGACGTCCATCACCGCCTCACAGACCTCCAGCGCGAAGTCCAGCTCGGTGTCGGTGAAGATCTCGGGGCTGTACTGGTAGCCGAACTCGGTCTCCGGGCCCAGCAGCTTCTCGGCGTACTCCATCACCAGACGGGTGCCGTCCACCGCGATCTGCTTGATGTCGTCCTTGGAGCCGCGGAAGACCACCCGGCGGAAGACGGGGGCGGTCGCGTTGTACAGGTGGACGGTCGCGCGCTTCGCGCCCTTCAGCGACTCCACCGTGCGCTCGATCAGGTCCTCGCGGGCCTGGGTCAGCACGGAGATCGTGACGTCGTCGGGGATCGCGCCCTCTTCCTCGATGATCGAGCGCACGAAGTCGAAGTCGGTCTGGCCGGAGGCGGGGAAGCCGACCTCGATCTCCTTGTAGCCCATCTTGACCAGCTGGTCGAACATCCGGCGCTTGCGCTCGGGCGACATCGGGTCGATCAGGGCCTGGTTGCCGTCCCGCAGGTCGGTGGAGAGCCAGCGGGGGGCTACGGTGATCCGCTGGTTCGGCCAGGTGCGGTCGGGGATGTCGACCTGGTCGTACTGACCGTACTTGTGGATCGGCATCTGGCTGGGCTGCTGGCGGTTCGCCATGGTCGCGGGGCTCCTCAGGATGTCCGGAAGGACGGCCGACGATGCAACGCAAAGCTCCGCGGGGAGGGAGTCGACCTGTCTTACAGGCCCTCGCCGCGGCAGCTAAGGAGAAGCAGCCCGAAACGCATAGTGCTCCGCAGCCTAGCCGAGCCGCTCCCGTCGCGTGGGTCCGTATCAGTATGCGGGACCGGGGGGACCAAAAGGGCGAAACGTGCGCTATACCACTCCCCGCCGCAGATCAGCCGCGTTTGTCACTGTTTTTCACCGATCATGGTTGCCTGTCGTGACAGCCGGATAACACAGTGCAATGGTGCGACGCATGACGACGAACGGGGGCTTCGAGCCCGTCTTCTGCACCGTCGTACCGCCGCATGTCCTCGACAAGCTGGCGAGCAACGACGACCCCGCCCTGTCCCGGCCCGCCCAGCGCACCCTGCTGCGCGACGGCGAGCTGCGCAACCGCCGCCGGGTGGGCACCGAGTACGGCCTGTGGGCCGGCCCGACGGCGATCCCGAAGGCACCGGCCGACCAGCCGCTGCGCTCGATCTACGACTGCGGGCACGGCACCGACCTGCCCGGCACCGAGGTCCGCTCCGAGGGCCAGGACCCCGGCCAGGACGCCACGGTCAACCGCGCCTACTCCGGCCTGGGTGCCACCTTCGACCTCTACCTCAAGGCCTACGCCCGCCACTCCATCGACGGCGACGGTCTGCCGCTGGACGCCAGCGTCCACTACGACGAGGGCTACAACAACGCCTTCTGGAACGGCGAGCAGATGGTGTTCGGCGACGGCGACGGCGAGATCTTCGTCGACTTCACCAACTCCGTCGACGTCATCGGGCACGAACTCACCCACGGCGTCACGCAGTACACGGCGAACCTGACCTACTACGGCCAGCCGGGCGCCCTCAACGAGTCGATGTCCGACGTCTTCGGCTCGCTCATCAAGCAGTACACGCTCGGCCAGACCGCCTCCGAGGCCGACTGGCTGATCGGCGCGGGCATCCTCGCCCCCGCCGTCACCGGTTCGGCCCTGCGCTCGATGAAGGCCCCGGGCACGGCGTACGACGACGACGTCCTCGGCAAGGACCCGCAGCCCGCGACCATGGACGACTACGTCCGCACCGGCCGCGACAACGGTGGTGTGCACATCAACTCGGGCATCCCGAACCACGCCTTCTACCTGGTCGCGACCGCGCTCGGCGGACACGCCTGGGAGAAGGCCGGCCAGATCTGGTACGACGTGCTCACCGGCGGCAAGCTGGGGCAGCGCGCGCTGTTCACCGACTTCGCCAAGCTGACCGTGAAGGCGGCACGGGCGCGGTTCGGGGACGGCGGCGACGAGCTCCAGGCCGTGCAGAAGGCATGGGAACAGGTGGGGGTGCGGATCCTGTAGATCCGTACTAGACACGATCCCATGCGGATTCGAGTGAGTCGCACGGGCGGCTTCGCGGGCATCGAGCGGCACGCCGAGGTGGACACCTCGGGACGCCCCGATGCCCGCGAGTGGGAGGACCTGGCGAAGCAGGCGCTGGCGGACGGCGGCGCCACCCCTCCGCAGGGCGTCCCGGACGGGTTCAGCTACGAGATCACGGTGGACGGGGGGACGGTGTACGCGGCCGATCCCCGGCTCACCCCCGAGCAGCGCAAGCTCATCTCGCGGGTGCTGCGGGAAGGGGCCTGAGCCGCCGTGCGCCGGGGCGTGCAACCGGTAGTTTCCGCCCGGGCGTTGACTTCCTTACCGGTGGGTAAGGATGATCCCGCCCATGGCGAACGATCCGCGCGACGCGGTGCACCCGATCCCCCAGTTCCCGGCCGGCTTCCTGTGGGGCGTCTCCACCTCAGCCCATCAGATCGAGGGCGCCGCGGACCGGCGCGAGCCGTCCGTGTGGGACACCTTCTCCGCCGAGCCCGGACGGGTGAAGGACGGTTCCACGGCGGCGGTGGCCTGCGACCACTACCACCGCCACACCGAGGACGTGGCCCTCCTGAAGGACCTCGGGGTGGACGCGTACCGCTTCTCCATATCCTGGCCCCGGGTGAACTCCCCCGGCGGTCTGGACTTCTACGACGCCCTGGTGGACGAGCTGCTGGCGGCGGGCGTGCGTCCCGTCCCCACCCTCTTCCACTGGGACCTGCCGGCCCACCTGGACTGGCTGGAGCGGGACACCGCCTCGCTCTTCGCGGAATACGCGGCGACGGTCGTGGACCGCCTCGGCGACCGGGTGAGCAAGTGGATCACCCTCAACGAGCCGGCCGAGCACACCCTCCTCGGCCATGCCCTCGGCACCCACGCCCCGGGCAAGCAGCTGCTCTTCGACGCGCTGCCGGTCGCCCACCACCAGCTCCTCGCCCACGGTCTCGCGGTACGGGCCCTGCGCGCGGCCGGCGTCACGGACATCGGTGTCGCCAACTCCCACGGCCCGACCTGGCCCGCCTCGCGGGAACCGGCCGACCTGGAGGCGGCCGGCTTCTACGACCTCCTGCTCAACCGCCTGTTCGCGGAGCCGCTGCTGCTGGGCGAGTACCCGGAGGGCATCGGCGAGCTGATGCCCGGCGACGTCGCCGCCGACCTGAAGATCATCGGCGAGCCGCTCGACTGGTACGGCGTGAACTACTACGCCCCGACCAGGGTGGGCGCCCCGCAGGGCACCGAGATCGAGTTCGGCGGGATCACCATGCCCGCCGAACTCCCGTTCTCCGTAAGGGAGATCGAGGGCGTGCCGGTGACGGACTTCGGCTGGCCCGTGGTCCCCGAGGGCCTCACCGAACTGCTCACCACCTTCAAGGACCGCTACGGGGACCGCCTCCCGCCGGTGGTCATCACCGAGAACGGCTGCTCCTACGACGGCCTCGACGACCAGGACCGCATCGCCTACCTCGACGCCCATGTCCGCGCGCTGCACCGGGCGCTGGAGGCGGGCGTGGACGTGCGCGGCTACTTCGTGTGGTCGCTGCTGGACAACTTCGAGTGGGCGGAGGGCTACGCGCGCCGCTTCGGTCTGGTCCACGTCGACTACGCGAGCCAGACCCGCACCCCGAAGGCGTCCTACCAGTGGTACCGGGACGTCCTGCGGTCGCAGGCACCGCGGGCGCGGGGATGACGACCGAGGACAGGGCGCCGGACCGCGGCGCCCCCGCGGTCCCCGGGGCCGCGCTGGCCGAGCCCGTCGAGCGCGTGGGCAAGGGCTGGACGTCGGCCCTGTCCCTCGCCAACGGGGCCATCTGGGTCGGCTGGTACGGCCCGCTGCAGATCCTGCTGGCCTCCCAGGCCAAGGACTTCGCGCCCGGCTCCGGCATGTCGAAGGAGACCATGCTGGCCTGGGTCACCGGCGTGGGCGCCCTGGTGTCGCTGTGGGCGAACCCGCTGTTCGGCGCCCTGTCGGACCGGACGGTGTCCCGGTTCGGCCGCCGTACCCCGTGGATCGTGGCGGGCGCCGTGGGCGGCGCCCTGTCCCTGCTGCTGCTCGCGGTGGCGGACGGGGTGTGGACGATGGCGCTGGGCTGGTGCCTGGTGCAGCTCACCCTGAACGCGGCGTTCGCGGCCGTCACGGCGGCGGTGCCGGACCGGGTGCCCCGGTCCCAGCGCGGTGCCGTGGGCGGCTGGCTGGGGGTGGCGCAGGTCCTCGGCGTGGTCGGCGGCACGGCCCTCGCCACGGCGGCGGGCGGCGTGGGCGCGGGCTATGTGGCGTGCGCGGTGTTCACGGCGCTGGGCGTGCTGCCGTACGTCCTGCGCTACGAGGATCTGCGGCTGCCGGTGACCGACCGGCCGGCCTGGTCCTGGCCGGGCTTCCTGAAGGGTTTCTGGCTGAGCCCGAGGAAGTACCCCGACCTGGGCTGGGCCTGGATCACCCGGTTCCTGATGAACCTGAGCAACGCGCTGGTGCTGCTGTACCTGCTGTACTACCTGCGCGACCGTCTGCACTACGCCGACCCCGACCAGGGCGTGCTGATCCTGTCGGCGGTGAACGGGCTCACCCTGCTCGCCACCGTGGTCGTCGCGGGCGTCTGGTCGGACCGGGTGGGCCGGCGCAAGCCGTTCGTGGTCTGGTCCGGTGTGCTGATGGCGGTGGGGACGGCGTGGCTCGTCATCTGGCAGACCTGGCCGGGGGCGATCGTCTCGGCGGCCGTGCAGGGCATCGGCTACGGCGTGTTCGCCTCCGTCGACTTCGCGCTGATGACCGACGTCCTGCCCAGGGCCCTGGACCGGGGCAAGGACCTCGGCGTCATCAACGTCGCCAACTCCCTGCCCCAGGTCGCGGCCCCCGTCCTCGCCGCCCCGATCGTCACCTACCTCGGCGGCTACCGGATGCTGTACCTGGTGGCGGCGGCGGTGAGCCTGGCGGGCGCGGTGCTGGTGGGGCGGATCAGGGGGGTGGAGTGACCTCTGCGGCTCACAGCGCTCCGGCGTCCCGGGCGGTCCACGCCGACGGATAGACCGGGCGGAAGCCGAGATCCCGGCGGATGCGCCGGGTGGACATGATCCCGAACCACGGGTCGGCCCCGGTCCCGGTCCCGATTCCGGCCGGCACCTCGACCCCGTTGAGGCGGTACAGCTCGACCGTCGTGACGGGGGCGTCGTCGGCGATGTTGTAGACCGGCCCGCCCACCGCGGGCGCGTACAGCAGGCGCAGCAGCCCCTGGGCGACGTCGGCGTGGTGGGCCATCTGCAGCCGCTGGGCCGACGCCCAGCTCTCGGCCCACTGCAGGGCCTGGGCGAGATGGGGGTCGCCGTCGCCGTAGACGAAGGGCAGCCGGCCGATCCGCACCTGAAGCCCCTCCAGCGCCAGCAGCTCCCGCTCGGCGGCCGCCTTGGACTCGTTGTACGCGCCCCACATCATGCCGCCGGGCCGGATCTCGTCGTCCTCGGTGAGCGGCCCGTCCCGCCCGACGCCGTACACCATCCCCGTGCTGACCTGCACGAACCGCCGCACCCCGGCGCTGCGCGCGGCCCGTCCGAGCGCCACGGCCGCGTCCCGGTTGACGGCCCACGCCTCCTCGTCGGGCACCCCGCGGAAGGAGGCGGCGACGTTCACGACGGCGTCCGCGCCGGCGACGGCCTTGCCGAGCGCCTCCTCGTCCCGCAGATCCCCGGTCACCACCTCGGCGCCCAGTGCGGCGAACCGCTCCCCGCGCGCCTCCTCCCGCACCAGGACGCGTACGCGCTCACCGGGCTCCCGCTGGGCCAGCAGCCGCGGCACGAACCGCCGGCCGACCTGTCCGGTGGCGCCGGTCACGAGTGTCAGCATGGTCTTCCCCTCTCGGTCTGTGCTCCCACCCTGCGCCGGGGCCCGGCCGGGCGGGAGGGACCCGTCGATCGGGGGACCGGCGGTCCCTGGATAAGCCGGGCGCGAGGACGCAGCCTGGAGGGGTGAACCGAGCCGAACTAGCCGACTTCCTGCGCCGCGGCCGGGCCCGCCTCGCCCCCTCGGACGTGGGGCTGCCCCCGGGCGCCCGCCGTCGCACCCCCGGCCTGCGCCGCGAGGAGGTGGCCCAGCTGGCGGCCCTGTCGGTGGACTACTACACCCGCCTGGAGCAGTCCCGGGGGCCGCGTCCGTCCCGCCAGACGCTGACGGCGCTGGCCCGCGCCCTGCGCCTGACCGCCGACGAACGCGACCACCTCTTCCACCTGGCCGGCGAGGAGCCGCCGCGCCGCGAGACCGCGTCGACGCATGTGTCGCCCGGCCTGATGCTGATCCTGGACCGGCTGGACGACACCCCGGCGCAGGTGGTGACCGACTGCGGTGAGGTGCTGGCCCAGAACGCGATGGCCAGGGCGCTGACCCTCGACGTGATGTCCCGGCCCCGGCGCGAGCGCAACCTCGTCCGCAGGTACTTCCTGGACCCGGCCGCGCGCACCCTGTTCCCGGAGGAGGACCGCGCGGACCACGCCCGCGCCCAGGTGGCCAACCTGCGCGCGGTGACCGCCGCCCGCCCCGACGACCCGGAACCGGCCGCGCTGGTCGCCGAACTCCGTTCGGGCAGCGCGGAGTTCGCCCGCCTCTGGGAAGCCCACGAGGTGTCCCTGCGCCACAGGGCGACGAAACGCTTCCTGCACCCGCTGGTCGGCCTGCTGGACCTGGACTGCGAGGTCCTGCTCAGTCACGAGCACCACCAGCTCCTGGTCGTCCACACGGCCCGCCCGGGCACGGAGACCCACGAACGCCTGCGGCTGCTGAGGGTGGTGGGGTTGCAGGACTTCGCTGCCGACGGGGTGGGGCGCGGAGACTGAGACCTCCACCTCGAGAACTACCGCTGCTCCCCGCCCACTTGTCTCTGTTTGCCCATGTGCCTCCTCCGGGCATCATCTGCATGCTGAAGCGCGCACGGTGAACGGGGGTGGTGCGCGATGGAGCGCGAGCCGGTCGAGGACCTGGTCGTGGTCGTTCCGGGCATCATGGGCAGCCGCCTGGCGGTGCACGGGCGGGAGGTGTGGGGGCCTTCACCGGGGACGGTGTGGGAGACCATCAGGACGTTCGCCGGCTCGGTACGGAGCCTCACCCTGCCCAAGGACCTTGGGGACGACCATCCCGGGGACGGCGTCAAACCGGTCGGCCTGTTCGGCTCGCTGCACGCGTTACCGGGTGTGTGGCCGCTGATCGCCGGCTACGACCGCCTCCTCGCCTGGCTGACGCACACCTTCACGGTGGACGGTACGACGTCCGGAGCGCCGGGGAACCTGGTGGAGTTCGCCTACGACTGGCGGCTGTCGTGCCGCTACAACGCCCGTCTCCTGGCCCGCCGGGTGGACGAGGCCCTGGGCCTCTGGCAGGCGTCCGCGCCTGGGCGCCGCGACGCACGCGTGCGGCTGATCTGCCACTCCATGGGCGGCCTGATTGCCCGCTACTACGTCGAGTGCCTGGGCGGCGCGGAGGTCACCCGCAGGCTGATCACCCTCGGGACGCCTCACCGGGGCTCGGTCGGGGCGCTGGATTCCCTGGTGAGCGGCCACCGCGTCGGCCGACGGGGACCGAGGATCGGCACCCTGACAGACTTCGCCCGCAGCCTTCCCTCCTTGCACCAGCTCACGCCCGACTACGCGTGCCTCGAGAGCGCCACGGGACTGCGGTATCCGCGGGAGATCGCGGGCGGCCTGCCCGGTGTGGACCCCTGCCTCCTGCGGGACGCGCACCGCTTTCACACGCAGATCCGTACGGCCGCCCTGCAACGGGTGGAACAGGGCGGCAGCGACCGCCTGTGCCTGCCCGTGGTGGGCGTGCAGCAACCCACGGCGACGACCGCGACGTTGGACGGCGAGCGACTGCGGTTGTGCGAGACCACCGGGAACGCGGACGGGGGTGGCGACGGGCGCGTTCCACGGTTCGCGGCCTACCCCGTCGAGGTCCCCCTCGACAGCGAGGCCGTCGGGACCTCGTTCGCCCTGCACGGCACCCTCAAGTCACACGCCGGTGTGCGGGAGAAACTGTACGCGTGGCTCGCCCCCGCACCACGCATCTGGCGAGGCTCCGAGCCGGCCCACCCGTTGAGCGTGCGCGTCCCCGACCATGTGGCCGCAGGCGAACCGCTGGCGGTGCACACGCAGGCCGCCCTGAGAGGTGAGGGAGCGGACGAACTGGCCGTCGTGGCACGGCTGAAGGGCCCGGGCGGGTTCCGGGCGCAACGCACGCTGCGCAACCTTGGAGGCGGCCGCTACGGCGGGGAGTTCGCGGACCTCGGCCCGGGGGCGTACTGCGTGACGGTCCACGCGGTGACGGACGACGCGGCCGGCGCGGTGAAGGCACTGGCGCTCGTGGGGGACGAAGGCGAGGACACGTGAACGCGGACGCGGCTTCGGGTCACGAGGGAACATTCCTGGTCGTCGTGTACGACAGGTACGAAGACGCTCGACGGTTCGTACCGCTTGAAGGTGCGCTACAGCAGATCGAGGACCTGGCAGGCGAGTTGCGCCCCTTCGGCTACCGGCCGATGGTCCTCGCCAACCCTGACCAGGACGAGCTGGCCGTCGGACTCGGGCGGTGGGCGAAGGAGTGGAGGGGCGGCGGACAACACGGCCCGGCGGTGGTGGCCTGGTCCGGACACGCCGAGGTCACCGCGGAGGGGGACCTCCAGCTCATCACCCGCGGTACACAGAACCTCGACGACGACGAGGACTACTTCACCGCCGAGCGCCTCACCAACCGGGCCCTGTCCGGCCGGGCCGACCAGATTCTGATCCTCCTCGACACCTGCCACGCGGGAGCCGGCGCCCCCGGGGCCCTGAAGAAGGCCCTCACGTCCATGGCTCAGAGGACGCTGCCCGAGCCCCGCAGGGCCTGGTTGGGCGTGCTGGCCGCCTGTCGGGCACACGAGCACGCCGAGGGAGCCCAGGGCCTTCTGGTGGAGACGGTGCTGCAGGTACTGCGGCACGGGCCGACGCGGGACGGCGCCCTCCCCGGAGGCCGGTACCGGCACGAGTGGAGCGTGCGCAACAAGGGCATCAGCGGCGAGACCCTCGCCCTCGCCGTCATGGAGGACTGGCCCGAGAGCGGCCAGATTCCGGTACGGGCCTCGGCGGGCACACCCGAGCCGATGTTCCGCAACCCTCTCTGGCGCCCGAACGCGCGTGAAGCCCTGGTCGAGCACCTGGTCCTCGCGGCGAGGGGCATCGACCCGACGGAGGAAGGCTGGTTCTTCACCGGACGCCACCGGATCCTGCGGGAGATCACGGACTGGCTGGCGGAGGGCCGGGCGGGCCTCTTGCTGCTGACCGGCAAGGCGGGCTCGGGTAAGTCCGCGGTGGTGGGCCGTATCGCCGCGCTCTCCCACCCGGAGGAACGCCGGGCCATCCTCATGCACGCCCCGTTGTCGAAGGACGACCCGGACCCCGGGGAGAACAGCGTCGACGCGGCACTGCACCTGCGGGGTATGCGCCTGCAGGACATGGCCGAGGCGCTGGCCGCGAAACTGGGTCTGCCTGCACCGGAGACACCGGCGGGCCTGATCGCCGCGCTGGAGGGCCTGGAGGCGAGGGGCGCGCGACGCCATGTCCTGGTGCTCGACGGCCTGGACGAGGCGGCCTCTGAGCAGGCGGGCCTCATCGCGGACCAGCTCCTCGTGCCGCTGAGCCGATTGTGCACGGTACTGCTGGCCTCGCGCGACCGCCCGTTCCAACCCCACCACGAGCCGGGGGAGACCCTCAACGCGGCTCTGACCCGCACGGTCGGGTCCACCGTGCGGGTGCTGGATCTGGACGAGGAGGAGGACACGGCCGGGGACATCGCCGTGTACGTGCGGAGCCGACTGGTGGCCGACGGCGTGTCCAGGGCCACGGCCGACAACATCGCGCCGGTGCTGGCCCTGCGCGCCACCGGCGGCGACGGCGGCTTCCTCTTCGCCCGTGTCGTGGCCTCCTCCCTCGCCCGCAATCTCGCCGCGGACCCCGACCGGCCCTGGCGCGAGCAGATCCCGGAGGGCATCACCGACGCCTTCGACCGCGACCTCGCCCCCGGCGCGGCACTGCACCGCGACGGCCGCCTGTTGCCGCACGCGGCCGACGATCTCCTGACGGCACTGGCCTGGGGGGCGGGCAACGGCATGCCCGCGCACGGCGTATGGGAGACCGTGGCGAAGGCCGTGAGTCATGACGGCACGGTGTACGGGCCCGAGGACATCGACTGGGTCCTGATGAACTACGGCCGGTACATCGTGGAGGACAGCGACGGGCACCAAGCCGTGTATCGGCTCTATCACCGGGAGCTCATCGGTCATCTGCAAAGACGCGGGGCGAGCGACGTGACGGAGGGCAGGACACCCGCTCCGTGGACCGTCATCCACGAGCTCGCCGCGCTGGTCCTGAGGCAGACCGGGAACGGGACCCATCCACAGGAAGCGAACCCCTATCTGCGGCGGCACCTCGCGGATCACGCGTTGCCGGCCACGAACGTCGGCATCGCCGTACTGCGGCAACTCGTCGAGGCGAACGCCCAGGCGTACATGCACGTCCTCGCATCGGCGTTGAACGACCTCTCCGTGCTCTGCAAAGAGGCCGAGCTCCCCTTCGACGCGGTCGGACTGGCCGCCGAAGCCGTCGGCATCCACCGCGGACTCGCCGAGTCCGATCCTGCCGCGCACCTCGCCGACCTCGCAGACTCGCTGAACAACCTCGCCACGCATCTGGGCGAGGCCGGACGTCGGCTGAAGGCCGTGGAACCGGCACGGGAAGCCGTGGACCTTCGTCGTCGGCTGGCCCAGGACAACCCCGAGGCCCACTTGGCCGATCTAGCGGTCTCGCTCAACAACCTGTCCAGTCTGCTGTCGGACGTCGGACGTCGGGACGAGGCCCTCGCAGCGGTCGAGGAAGCCACCTCGCTGCACCGCGGACTCGCCCTCGACAGCCCGGCCACCCGCCTTCCCTACCTGGCAGCGTCACTCAGCAACCTCGCCAGCCAGCTGTCGGAAGCGGGACGTTGGGAGGAAGGCGCACAGGCCATGGAGGAAGCCGCCTCCCTCTTCGACGAGTTCACCCACCCCCGACCCCGGCGTCCATCTGGCCCACCGGGCGGCCTCACTCCTCAACCTCGCGGCGCATCGGGCCGAGATCGGGCAGGTGACCGAAGCTGTGGTTCCGGCCCAGCAGGCCGTGTCCCTCTACCGTGACCTCTCCCAGGACAGTCCGAGTACTCACCGCCCCAAGCTGGCGATGGCTCTCAGCAACCTCTCCAACCGGCTCCGTGCGGTCGGGCGGCGGCAGGAAGCCGTGGAACCCGCCCAAGAAGCGGTCCGCATCCGCCGCGAACTCGCCCGCGACAACCCCGAAGCCCACACACCCGGTCTGGCGAACTCACTCAACAGCCTCTCCCTGCGGCTGGCGGCGGTCGGGCGGCGGACCGAGGCCGTGGAGCCCGCCCGGGAAGCCGTCCGCATCCGCCGCGAACTCACCGGCGACAACCCTGAGACCCATACACGCGGTCTGGCGAACTCACTCAACAACCTCGCCCTGCGCCTGGGGGAGGTGGGACGGTACAAGGAAGCCGTGAGCCTGTCCCAAGAGGCCCTCGGCATCCGCCGCGAACTCGCCCGGCAGAACCCCACAGCCCACACCCGCGACCTGGCGGGCTCACTGGAGACCCTCGCCTTGCAGCTGTCGAAGGTCGGGCGGCACGGCGAAGCCGTGAAAGCGGCCCAGGAGGCCCTCGGCATCCGTCGCCGGCTCGTCCGTGACAACCCGGCGATCCACACCCCCGACCTGGCGGACTCTCTCAACACGCTCGCCCTCCGCCTGGGTGCGGTCGAGCAGTGGGACAGAGCCCTCGAACTGGCCCAGGAGGCTGCCACTCTTTACCGCGACCTCGCCCATGAGTACCCCGCGGCGCACACACCCGACCTCGCCATGGTGCTCAACAACGTCGCCATGGCGCTGGCAGAGGCGGGACGACCGGAGGAGGCCCTGGAACCGGCGTGGGAGGCTGTCCGCCTCCGGCGCGAACTCGCCCGCGAGACCCCGGCCGCCTATCTACCGAACCTCGCCCTGGCACTCAGCAACCTCGCCAAGCATCTGGCAGCCGTCGGGCGACGTGAGGAAGCCGTACCACCCGCCGAGGAAGCCGTCCGGCTCTACCGCGACCTCTGCCGGACCAACCCCGAAGGCTTCCTTTCCGGCCTCGCCATGGCACTCAACAACATCGGAGTCCACCTCGCCCGAGTCGGTCGGCGGGAGGAAGCCCTGACGGCGGCTCGGGAAGCCGTCGACATCCGGCGCGAGCTCGCCCGCGACAACCCCATGGCTCACCTCTCCGAGTTCGGCGAGTCACTCGACAACCTCGCGCGCCGACTGACGGAGGGCGGACAGGAGGAAGCGGCCGAGCAGAGCTATCGAGAGGCCGTGGAGACCTTCGGCGACCGACCACTCGTCGCCGCGCAGTTCTCCTGCCGGCTCGCCGAATTCCTCCTGAGTGTCGACGCTCACGAAGCAGCCGTGCACACCCTGTGCCCGCTCACCGCCCACCCCCCGGCCGATACCGACGTCGGCGCTCACATCGCCCTCCGGGCACGTGGACTCCTGCGCCAAGTGGTGCGCGCGAACCCCGAGCAGCGGGCGACCGTGTTGCGCCTGTGCGGCGACGGGGACCAGGCAAGGCGATGGCTGGACGTCACAGAGGCAGCGCTGGAGTTGACGTCGTCCTGGCTCGACACTCCGACCTGGGAGGACTCCCGCGCCTTTCTGCACGCTCACCCCGACTTGCTCGGCGTCGACGCCCTCCCGGCGCTCGGGGAATGGACGCTGATCGACACGACTGCCGACCTGCACAGGGATCTGCTGCGACGCATAGCGGCCGGTACCCCGATCGACGTGGCGTATCGTCCGCTGGTCGTGCGGGAGGCCCTCGCCCAGTGGTTCCGCAGCAGTGCCGGAGGAACCGACTGGGCGAACTCGGCAGCACACCTGACAGCACATGCCGACAACCTCCTCGCCCCGGACGCCGCCCTGCAGCTGGCCGCCGCGAACAGCTCCGAACCCGACACGGAGCGGCTGGTCCGTATCCACCGCGCCATCCTGGCGTTGGCGGTCCGGTACGGAGTCGCGTCCGCCTACGGCCCGGTCACGGACCCCCAGGCGCTTTGCACGGCTCTGCGCGAGGCGGTGAGCGCGGCGGATCACGAAACACTGGGTCTACTCGCTGTGATCGAGGAACTCGTCAGCGAGGCGCCTTGGGCCTCCGCCGTACACCGGCTGGCCTCGTGGGCTTTGACGGACGAACCCGTCAGCGCCGAAGAGCCGACCCCCGAGCCGGTCCTCACCGCCGCGGCCCGGCAACGGAAGCCCACCGCGGAGGAGCGCCGGCGAGCCGCGTCCGAGATTGCCACCCTGATCGCCGCCCGTCCGGACCGGGCCGTCGAGCTGAGCCTCGTCCTCCGTGCGGCGATGGGCGATCATGCACGCAGCGCGACGCAACCAGGGGAATGCTGATGCGAGTCGGCGGCTGGGGTCTGGAACTGGTCTGTGGCTGTTACCTGTTGATCGTCTGCATCACCAGCCGGGGGCTGATCGCCGCCCCCCGTTACCGGCTGTTCCAGGCGCGGCTGCGGGACTGCCGGGCGCGGGCGGACTATCTGGGCGGTGTCTGGGGCGAGGGGTCGCCGCAGCAGGCCGTCGTGGGCGCGGTGGCGGGGCGGCTGGGGCAGCTGGAGCAGGGCGGGACGGTGGTGTGGCGGCTGAGTGCGCGGTACGGGGTGATCGCGATCCCGCTGTCGAAGCTCGCCGCCGCGTGCCGGGTGCTGCACGCCGCGGAGCGCAGGCTTCTCGGGGTCGAGCCGGACGAGGAGGTGCTCGCCCAGCGGGAGTCGCTGGTGCTCCGGCTGCGCGCCTCCGGGGAGCCGGCCGACGAGGAGATGGCGGACCGGGTCGCCGCCGCCGACGTGGGCGCGGTCGCCGGGCGGGCGCTGGTGGTGGCGGCCGCGCAGCGGCTGGACGACGCCGAGGACGGGGCGGCGGAGCGGGACTACGACCAGCAGCGCATCGCGCTGTGGCTGGCGCTGACCGGGCTGTGCGCGATCCTGCTGACCGGGAGGGTGCTGGATCACCGGGAGACGATGCTGCTGGGCGCGCTGGGCGGGTTCCTCTCCCCGGTGGTCGGGGTGCTGCGCGCGCAGCGTCCGCCGTCGTCCTGGGGGGTGCTGGTGCTCGCGCCGGTGGGCGGGGCGCTGGCGGCGGTCGGGGGGCTGCTGCTGGTGCGGATGCTCGCCGACCCCGAGCTGAACCTGCTCGGGCAGGTGTTCCTGGAGAACTCCTGGAGCACCCCGGACCGCCCGATCGCGCTGGCCATCGCCCTGCTGTTCGGCTTCTCCGGCCAGCTCTTCTCCCGGCTGGCCCTCACCGCCACGGGCCAGCTGACCGCACCGGCACCGGGACCGAGGGCGGTGTGAGGGCCGCCGTACCGTCCAGGTCGTGCCGGCAAAGTCCCGCCTGACGTGACGGGCCCTAGAACCCGAGCTTGCGCAGCTGCTTGGGGTCCCGCTGCCAGTCCTTGGCGACCTTGACGTGCAGGTCGAGGAAGACGGGCGTGCCGAGGAGGGCCTCGATCTGCTGGCGGGACTTGATGCCCACGTCCTTCAGGCGGCGGCCCTTGGGACCGATGATGATGCCCTTCTGGCTGGTGCGCTCGATGTAGATGTTCGCGTGGATGTCGAGGAGCGGCCGATCGGCGGGACGGTCCTCGCGCGGGAGCATCTCCTCGACGACGACGGCGATGGAGTGCGGCAGCTCGTCGCGGACGCCCTCCAGGGCGGCCTCGCGGATCAGCTCGGCGACCATCACCTGCTCGGGCTCGTCGGTCAGGTCGCCCTCGGGGTAGAGGGCGGGGCCCTCGGGGAGCATGGGGACCAGCAGGTCGGCGAGGAGGTCCACCTGACGGTCGCCGACCGCGGAGACCGGGATGATCTCCGCCCACTCGATGCCCAGCTCCTTGCCGAGCTGGTCGATCGCGATGAGCTGCTCGGCGAGCACCTTGGAGTCCACCAGGTCGGTCTTGGTGACGACGGCGACCTTCGGGGTCTTCTTGATCCCGGCCAGTTCCTTGGCGATGAAACGGTCGCCGGGGCCCAGCTTCTCGTTCGCCGGGAGGCAGAAGCCGATCACGTCGACCTCGGCCCAGGTGGTGCGGACCACGTCGTTCAGGCGCTCGCCGAGGAGCGTGCGCGGTTTGTGCAGACCGGGGGTGTCGACCAGGATCAGCTGGGCGTCGGGACGGTGCACGATGCCCCGTACCGTGTGCCGGGTGGTCTGCGGCCGGTTGGAGGTGATCGCCACCTTCTTCCCGACCAGAGCGTTCGTGAGGGTGGACTTGCCCGCGTTGGGGCGGCCCACGAAGCAGGCGAAGCCGGCACGGTGCAGGGTCCCGGCCGGCTGCTCGGATGACTGGTTACGAACGCTCATGGCCCCCATTCTCCCTGATCCATGAAGCCCCGCCGCACACACGAGCGGCCCCGCCCCCCGCGGTGAGCTTCCGGAAACCCGCCCGCAACGAAACGTCACGGAAACACACCTGTACGCGACCGGAAACCGGGACCGGTGACCCTCTGACGAGCCCACCCCACCGTTGGAGACCTCGTGACGTCCCTCGCCGCCGCACACGTCGACACCGGCGACACCGCCTGGCTGCTCGCCGCCACCGCGCTCGTCCTGCTGATGACCCCGGGTCTGGCCCTCTTCTACGGCGGCATGGTCCGCACGAAGAGCGTGCTCAACATGCTCATGATGAGCTTCGTGTCGATCGCCCTCGTCACGATCGTGTGGCTGGCGGCCGGATACTCGCTCGCCTTCGGGGACGACCTGGGCGGCGGGATCATCGGCGGGCCGGAGCACGCGGGCATGGCGGGTCTCGGCCCGGACAGCGTCCAGGGCACGGTCCCCACGCTCCTCTTCGCCACCTTCCAGCTCACCTTCGCGATCATCACGGCGGCCCTGATCAGCGGCGCGATCGCGGACCGGGCGAAATTCGCGGCCTGGCTGGTCTTCGTCCCCGTCTGGGCGCTGCTCGTATACGTTCCCGTCACGCACTGGGTCTGGGGCCCCGGCGGCTGGATCGTCGCCCGGCTCGGCGCGCTCGACTTCGCGGGCGGACTCCCCGTCGAGATCACCTCCGGCGCCTCGGGACTCGCCCTCTGTCTGGTCCTCGGCCCCCGCCTCGGCTTCAAGAAGGACGCGATGCGTCCGCACAACCTCCCCATGGTCGTGCTCGGCGCCGGTCTGCTCTGGTTCGGCTGGTTCGGCTTCAACGCGGGCTCGGCCCTCGGCGCCAACGGTCTCGCCGCCGCCGTCTTCCTCAACACCCTCGCCGCCGGCTGCACCGGTCTGCTGGGCTGGCTCTTCGTCGAACAGAAGCGCGACGGCCATCCCACCACCCTCGGCGCGGCCTCGGGCGCGGTGGCCGGTCTGGTCGCGATCACCCCCTCCTGCGGCTCGGTCTCCCTGCTCGGCGCGCTCGTCGTCGGTCTCGCCGCGGGCGCCGTCTGCTCGTACGCCGTGAGCTGGAAGTTCAAGCTGAACTACGACGACTCGCTCGACGTCGTCGGGGTCCACCTGGTCGGCGGCATGATCGGCACCCTCCTCATCGGCGTCTTCGCCGTCGACACCATGACCGGCGGCGCGGAGGGTCTGCTGTACGGCGGCGGGCTCACCCAGCTCGGCAGGCAGCTGGTCGCGGTGGTCGTCGTGGCGGCCTACGCCTTCGGTGTCACGTACGGCATCGGCACGGTCCTCGACCGCACGCTGGGCTTCCGCGCGGACGAGGACCAGGAGCACACCGGCCTGGACCTTACGGTGCACGCCGAGACCGCATACGATCACGGCGTCCTGGGCCACGGCGCCCCGGTCGGCCACTCCGTCCTCCCCTCCGCCCAGAAGGTCAAGCAGCAGGAATGAAGCTCATCACCGCGATCGTCAAGCCGTACCGCCTCGACGAGGTCAAGACGGCCCTCCAGGAACTCGGCGTCCACGGGCTGACCGTGACCGAGGCCAGCGGGTACGGCCGGCAGCGCGGCCACACCGAGGTGTACCGGGGGGCCGAGTACCAGGTCGACCTCGTGCCGAAGGTGCGGATCGAGGTCGTCGTCGAGGACGCGGAGTACGAGGCGGTGATCGACGCGGTCGTGCGGGCGGCGCACACCGGGAAGATCGGGGACGGCAAGGTGTGGGCGGTGCCGGTGGAGACGGTGGTGCGGGTACGGACGGGTGAGCGGGGGCCGGATGCGCTTTAGTCTCCGGCGGTCTGGCCGGCTTTCGCGTGCGAGTGGGTGGGGGCTGGTCGCGCAGTTCCCCGCGCCCCTGGCCGGCGCGGCCCTTCGGGCCTTCGCCGCCGTCTGAGCAGGAGCCGGCCCGCTACGGCCGCCCCGGCCACCACCACGCCCACCACCAGCCACGGCACCGCCACGAAAGACGCCGTCGCCGACTCCTTCGTGTTCTTCGCGGTCGCGGTCAGGCGTACGTCCGCCCAGTCGAGCTGAGGCGCCCCCGTCCAGCGTTCCGTCAGACGGACGCGTTGGCCCGGGAGCAGCTGGGAGGGGAGGTCCCTGAGGTCGCGGGTGAGCAGGGTGCGGCCGAAGAGGCCCTCCGCCTTGAGGGCGACCCTGGGCCGCAGCGTGACGTTCCCCGTGTTGTGCAGCGTGTAGGAGATCGTCGCCGTGCTGTCGCCGAGGCCGGGGATCAGCGGCTGGTGGTGGCTGATGCGGACGTTCTCGACGGCCAGCGCGGGCAGGGTCGGGCCGCCGACCGTGAGGTAGACGCGGGCGCCGACCGCCCGCTGGACGCCGAGCGCGACCGAGCCGTCGCCCCGGTCGATCCGTTCGTCGAGGGCGACGATCGCGCCGGGATGGTCCCCGGGCTCGGCGTCCTCGGGCACCTTGACGGTGAACGGCACGGTGACGGTCCTGTGCGCGGGCACGGTGACCCGGTCCTTCGGCAGGACGGCCCACGCGCCCACGCCCCGCATCCGCTCCCCCAGCGACTTCACGGCGAAACCGCCGTCGCGGGCGGTGTTGTAGGCGTCGGCGGCGTACAGCCGGAAGGTGAGGGGCCCGGCCGTGTTGTTGGCGACGACGACCTTGTCCTGGACGCTTTGGCCCGGATCGGCGGAGACGTAGAAGTACGGCCGTGCGGCGACGGCCGAGGAGACGGGGTAGACCGACCAGCTTCCGTTGTCGGCGGCCCGGGCGGGCGCGACGGCCAGCAGGCCGAGCAGGAACGGCAGGAGCAGCGGGAGGAGAGCGGCGTACGGCTTGCGCGGCGACATGGGTGCGGACCCCCACAGGTGTTCCACGAGTGATGGGACGGGCTCGGTGGGCGGGCGGGTGCGGGCCTGTGGGGCGGCCGCCCGGCCACCGCGACGACGGGTGGTTCAGGTGAGCGTGAGCGTCAGGACACCGGCGTACGAGCCCGGCGGGGTGAACGCCGGTACGTCGAGGGAGAGCCCGGCCTTCGCGGTGAACTCACCACCGGTGAGCGTGCCGTCCGGGGTGGAGGCGAGGGTCGCCCCCGCGCTGCCCACGACGCCTGCCGAGCCGGCCCGGCAGGTGCTCGGGCTGTCCGCCTTGGTGGTGCAGACGGGCGTCCAGCTCAGCTTGCCGGCGTCGATCTTGGCGCCGGGTCCGCTGAAGTCGGTGACCTTGCCGGTCAGGGACCAGCCCGCGGGTCCGCCGCGGTAGTCCTTGACCGTCACCGCGTTGAGATCGCCGGTCGAGGGGTCGCCGGAGCCGAAGTCGACCGTGGACATCGTGACGCTGTCCCCGGACTGCTCCATGGACAGGTCACCCGCCTTGACGGTCGTCGTCAGCTTCTGGCTGCCCTCGGGGACGGGCGTGTCGTCGATGACGACGTACGCGGCGGTCGAGGTGCCCAGGTCGGAGCTCCAGGCGCTGCCCTCGTACGCCACGATCCCGGTGGTGGTGAGGTCGTGGACGGCGAGGGAGCCGGAGATCCGTCCCGAGGAGTCCGCGGTCACGGTGGTCCTGTCCGCGGTCGCGTCGGATCCGGAGCGCCCGGCGACGGTGACCGTCGCGCCCGCGGTGAAGCCGCCGCCGGTGAAGGAGACGGGGTCGCCGGGGCCGCCGGAGGCCGAACCGAGTGCGAGGTTACGGGTGTTGGCGGGCGGGTTGTCCGCCGCGGTGACGGTCTCCGACACCGGGGCGGGCGGGTTGGTCACCGTGCAGACGGTGTCCAGTTCCAGGATGTAGCTGGTGTGGATGTTGTAGTCGCCGGGCGAGAGGGTGATCGCGCCGGGCGAGGTGACCGTGAACGTGCCGGTCATCGAGAACGACGGGAAGGCACCGTTGCCGGGCACCGGGGGGTTCTTCTTCGGGCCCGCGACGGTGACGTTGCCGGTCTGCGCGCCACCGAGGGCGACCACTCCGGTCGGCGTCATGATGTCGGCCGGCAGATCGATCACGGTGGGGTTGCTCGCGGCGGCCTTGACCACCGTGTAGGTCACGGTGACGGTGTCGCCGACCTTCGGGCTGGTGTTGTCCACCGTGATCTGCGCGGTGGTGGTGCCGTCGATCGGCGGGATGCCCGCGATCGCCGGCGGGATGCAGTGCGTCGGGAAGTCCACGTTGGACGCGGCGCCGGCCGGGCACGCGAGCGCGCCGCCCGCGGTGACCGCGAGCGCGGTCGCCCCGAGCAGCGAGGCCCAGCGCCGTCTTCGGGAACTTCGGGCACTTCGGGGTGAACCCATGTCTGCCCCCTCCTCCAGGGTGCGGGCGCAGCGGCTCTTCTGCGCCGACAGGGGGCATTGACGGGCGGATCGCGAAAGAAGTCAATGGCCGGGAAGAGGTCAACTGATGGGCCGTCAGCTTCCTGGTCCCGCTCGGAAACCGACGGCCCCCTCGAAGGGATTTCCGGCCGCTATCGGTCAGAACACGAACGGACCCGGCGACTGCGCCGCGCTCGTCGTACAGGTGACGGTGATGCCGAAGATCACCATCTTCAGCGATCCGCCGTTGAAGTCGAGCGTGTCACCCGAGGCCACGGTGCCGGGCAGCGGGCCGACGGTGATCGTGCTGCCGGCGGCCATGGCCGGGTTGACCGATCCGCTGAAGACGCGGGCGGAACCGGTCGAGTTCGCCATCGTGAGCGTCGAATTGATGCTGTTGGCGCCGAGCGAGAGGGGGGTGGTGATCGAGGAGGTGAGAGTGATGGTCGCCGAGGTACCGGACTGCGTGGCGGTGAGCGTGGCCGCCCCGCCGCCGAAGATGCCACAGCTCGCGGTGATGGTCGCCGTGGTCGGGGTGACGGCGGCGGCCGAGGGCGCGAGAGCCAGCCCGGTGACCGCGAGGGCCCCGGCCAGCAGTGCCGCACCTGATCCGATTCGCTTGCTCATGGGTTCCGGCTCCTTCCCGGATGTGGGGAGACGGGCGTCGGAGCGGGACGGTGGGTGCGGTCACCGGGCCCGGTGGGGGGTGTATCTGACGGTCCGTCGGAAGTTACGGCTCCATTGACCGGGAGGGACGGGCAGACGGCAAGGTCGATTTCAGGCCGAGTTGAGGGGCCGGTCAGTCGGCGGACACGGTGCTGCGGACGGCCCCGTCCGGCGCGGCCAGCAGCACCGGCGTCCCCGGCCCGCCCAGATCCCGTACGGCCGCCAGATCCTCGTCGGCGAGACCCTCCGCCTCGCTCACCACCGCCGCCGCCTCCAGTGACGCCGCTCCCGACGCCACCGCCATCGCCACCGCCGTCCGCAGGGCGCTCAGCCTCAGCGACGGCAGCTCCACCGTCCCGGCGACATAGGTACGGCCCGTGTCGTCCCGTACGGCGGCCCCCTCGGGCACACCGTTGCGGGCCCGCGCCGAACGGGCCAGGGTGACGATCTTGCGGTCCTCGGGGTCGAGCGCGTTGCTGTCGGTCATGGTCCGAGCATACGGAGCGACCGGCCCCGCACCCCGCCACGGGTACCCGTCCACGCGCACCCCTCAGGGGCGGTCCAGGCGCAGGCGCTCCGCGCGCGGCAGGCCGGCCACGACCAGGTCGTAGGAGTCCTCGACCAGCTCACGGACGAGCCGTTCGGGCAGGCCGCCGTCGACGGTGACCGTGTTCCAGTGCCGTTTGTTCATGTGGTAGCCGGGGGCGATCAGGCCGGGGTGGTCGGTGCGGAGCCGGACCGCGTCCTCGGGGTCGCACTTGAGGTTGACCTTCAGGGGGCGCTGGTCCGTCCAGCTCAGCGCGAACATCTTGCCGAGGACCTTGAAGACGGAGATCTCGGGGCGGAAGGGGAAGTCCTCCTCGGCCGCCTCGAAGGACAGGCACAGGGCGCGCAGCTGCTCCGGGGTCACTCCGGCTTCTCCTCCTCGGTCCCGTCCGGGAGCCGCTCGACGGGCTCCACCAGTACCGTCACGATCTTGTTCCGGCGGCCGGCCGCCGCCTCCGCCGTGAGCCGCAGGGCGCGGCCGTCCGGGAGGTCGACCACGGCCGCCGCCCCGGCGATGGGGACCCGGCCGAGCGCCTTGGCGAGCAGTCCGCCGACGGTCTCCACGTCCTCGTCGTCGTACTCCTCGAGGCCGTACAGCTCACCGAGGTCGGTGATGTCGAGGCGGGCGGTGACCCGGTGGCGGTCGTCGCCGAGGTCCTCGACGGGCGGGAGCTCACGGTCGTACTCGTCGGTGATCTCGCCGACGATCTCCTCCAGGATGTCCTCGATGGTGACGATGCCGGCCGTGCCGCCGTACTCGTCGATGACGACGGCGACGTGGTTGCGCTGGAGCTGCATCTCGCGCAGCAGGTCGCCGGCGTTCTTGGTGTCGGGCACGAAGGCGGCGGGCCGCATCGCGGTGGAGACCAGGTCGGACTCGGCGTCCCGGCTGATGTGCGTCTTGCGGACCAGGTCCTTCAGGTACACGATCCCGACGATGTCGTCCTCGCTCTCCCCGGTCACGGGTATGCGCGAGAAACCGGAGCGCAGGGCGAGGGTGAGGGCCTGGCGGATCGTCTTGTACCGCTCGATGACGACGAGGTCGGTGCGCGGGACCATGACCTCGCGGACGAGGGTGTCGCCGAGCTCGAAGACGGAGTGCACCATCCGGCGCTCCTCGTCCTCGATGAGGGACTCCTGCTCGGCGAGGTCGACCAGGGCGCGCAGCTCCGCCTCGGAGGCGAAGGGGCCGCGCCGGAAGCCCTTGCCGGGGGTGAGCGCGTTGCCGATGAGGATCAGCAGGGACGGGATCGGGCCCATGATCCTGGCCAGGGGCAGCAGGACGTACGCCGCGGCGGTCGCCGTGTTCAGCGGGTGCTGACGGCCGATGGTGCGCGGGGACACCCCGACGGCGACGTAGGAGACGAGGACCATCACGCCGATCGCGGCGAGCAGCGCGGGGGCGGTGCCGTCGATCTCCCGCAGACAGGCGTACGTCACCAGCGCCGCGGCCGCCATCTCGCAGGCGACGCGCACCAGCAGCGCCACGTTGAGGTAGCGGGTGGGGTCGGCGGTGATCTGGGCGAGCTTGGCGCTGCCGCGCCGCCCGGACCGTACGGCCTCCTCGGCGCGGAAGCTGGAGACGCGCGCGAGGCCCGCCTCCGCGCAGGCGGCGAGCCAGGCGACGACGACCAGGGCGATCGCGCCGGAGACCAGGGTGGGGCTCATGAGACGGTCGGAGCCGGGGACGGGCCGGTCAGGCCCTTCTCCGCGCGCCAGCCGTCCACGATGGCCGCCTGGAGGCCGAACATCTCGGCCTTCTCGTCGGGTTCCTCGTGGTCGTAGCCGAGCAGGTGCAGCACTCCGTGGACGGTGAGCAGCTGGAGCTCTTCGTCCATGGAGTGCTGGGTGGGCGCCTCGGTGCCCTGCTTGGCGGCGACCTCGGGGCAGAGCACGATGTCGCCGAGGAGGCCCTGCGGGGGCTCGTCGTCGTCCTTCGACGGCGGACGCAGTTCGTCCATCGGGAAGGACATGACGTCCGTCGGCCCCGGCAGGTCCATCCACTGGATGTGCAGCTGCTCCATGGCGTCGGCGTCCACGACGATCACCGAGAGTTCGGAGAGCGGGTGGATGCGCATCCGCGCGAGGGCGTAGCGGGCGATGTCGAGGATCGCCTGCTCGTCGACCTCGGTTCCGGATTCGTTGTTGACGTCGATCGACATGTGCTGGCTTGTCTACTTCCGCTTGGTCCGGCCGCCCTTGTGGGTGCCGTTCTCCGTGCCGTTGGTGCTGTCGTACTTCTCGTACGCGTCGACGATACGGCCCACCAGCTTGTGCCGTACCACGTCCTGGGACGACAGCCGGGAGAAGTGGACGTCCTCGACTCCCTCCAGGATGTCCTGGACCTGACGCAGACCGGACTTGGTGCCGTTGGGCAGGTCCACCTGGGTCACGTCACCCGTGATCACGATCTTCGAGTCGAAGCCGAGGCGGGTGAGGAACATCTTCATCTGTTCGGGGCTCGTGTTCTGGGCCTCGTCCAGGATGATGAAGGCGTCGTTGAGCGTGTTGTGGGTCAGCAGGTAGTCCGTGGTGACGTAGAGGGAGTCCTCGGCGGCCACCTGGATGCAGACGGTCTCTTCCCTGCCTGCCGGCTCGATGGAGTCGATGAACCGCATCGGGCGTCCGCCGCCTCCGGCCGCGTGGTACTTGTCGCGCTTGCGGGCGAGGCGGAAGGGCTCGACGCCTTCGGGGAGGCGGATGTCGACGGTGTGGGCGTCGCGGCGGTGAGCGACGTCGCGGCCCTTGGCCCTTCCGGGTGTCCGGCCCTCGGCGGCCCTGCGTCGGGTGTACGCGACACCTCCCAGCGACTGCACCAGAGCGATCACGTCGTCGCGGAGCAGGATCGACGTCGTCGTGTACTGAATCCGGCAGGTCCGGTCGTTCTGTGTGACAGGGCCGCCGTCCGTATCCAACAAGCCCTGAAGCACCGCGAGGCGGACCTCGGCCGAGTTGAAGAGGTAGCTGTCCGGGACGAACTTGGAGTACGACTTACTGCCCTGAAGGTCCAAGGTACGTAGAGCCTGCTTCACCGGGTGTGTCAGGACGCGTCCCTCGTCATCCGGTGTAGGCACCCGGTTGATGAGGTAGTTATAGCCGCCGCGCGACCGCACCTTGATTCCGGGCACTGCGGTTTCCATCGCCGACACGAGCTCCGGGTCCGCCGTGGTGAACGATGGCGTGCGGCCCCCGGAGACACAACCGTCACCGAGCAACAGCCCCAGGACGTAGGGGTCCAGCGGAACCTCGCGCTCAGGGAAACACACAGGCGCCGTGAGCATAGGCAGCTCGTACCGGCGATAGTGCGCCGCACGCAGATTGCCGATCATCTCCTGGGTCTCCAGGACCCGCCACGGTTTATCGCGGCGCTTGTCGTCGCGCGTTCTGACCGTCCACAGGTGCTCGCCGCAGCACAGGGTCCAGGCACCGTCCTGGGCCGTGACACGGTAGATGTCCTTCTCGCCCTGCGGGTACACGCCGAGGACCGGGGTCGGCTCCCCGTTGGAGCCGATGACCAGGTCACCGACCTGGAGGTCGCCAATAGGGCGCCAGCCGTCCGGTGTCAGCACATTCGTGAAGATCGGCATCGCCCGACCCCGCATATACGCCAGCGGCGCCACCTCAATAGTCCCCGCCGCCATCAGCTTCGGGATCGAGTCCGGGTCCAGCATGTCGTGCAGCGCGTCGTACAGCGGGCGCAGGTAGGGGTCGATCTTCTCGTAGAGCGTGCCGGGCAGGAAGCCGAGGCGCTCGCCGGCCTCGACCGCCGGGCGGGTCAGGATGATCCGGTTGACCTGCTTGGACTGCAGGGCCTGGACCGCCTTGGCCATGGCCAGGTACGTCTTGCCGGTACCGGCGGGGCCGATGCCGAAGACGATCGTGTGCTTGTCGATCGCGTCGACGTACCGCTTCTGGTTGAGGGTCTTGGGCCGGATGGTGCGGCCGCGCGAGGACAGGATGTTCTGAGTCAGTACCTCGGCCGGGGTCTCCTGGCCGTCACTCGTCCCGTTCTCACTCGCCCGCAGCATGGCGATCGAGCGTTCCACTGCGTCCTCCGTCATCGGCTGCCCGGTGCGGAGCACCAGCATCATCTCGTCGAACAGGCGCTGGATGAGGGCGACTTCCCGCGGGTCGCCGGTAGCGCTGATCTCATTGCCCCGGACGTGGATGTCGGCCGCCGGGAAGGCCGTCTCGATCACGCGCAGGAGGGAGTCTCCGGACCCCAGCACGGTGACCATGGGGTGCTGGGCGGGAACCGTGAACTGTGCTCTCGCCTTGCCCTGCGCGGGCGTGTGAGCTGTGGGTGTCTGAGTCATAGGCCGGCCACGAGGGCCTCTACGTCCTCCCGGATGCGTCTCGCCTGCCACAGGGGCGGCCTGGCGTGTTCCAGGGTACGCCAGGGGGCTGACATCGCCGTAGGGGATTTCCCGGCGGGGCACCGGCGCCAGGGCCGTCGGCGGGGGCCGGGAGCCCGCTAGGCCGAGCGGCCGAAACCGATCGTCGGGACCGCGCGGCGCAGGGGCCAGGGCGGGGTGTCGTCCCTGGGCAGCAGGGCCTCCAGGAAGGCGTACCGGTGCAGCGCCTCGGGGGCCTGGCCCTCGACCGACTGGACCCTGCGCCACCAGGCGGCGATCTCGGCCCAGCCGGGGGCGGACAGCGAGCCGCCGAACTCCTGGACGGAGAGCGCCGCGGTGAGGCCGGCGAAGGCGAGGCGGTCGGCGAGCGGCCAGTCGGCGAGGGTGCCGGTGACGAAGCCGGCCACGAAGACGTCCCCGGCGCCGGTGGGGTCGAGGGCCTCGACGGCGATGGCGGGCACCTCGGCGGTCTCGCCGGTGCGCCCGTCGACCGCGTAGGCCCCCTCGGCGCCGAGGGTGACGACCGCGAGCGGTACGTACGCGGTGAGGGCGCGGGCTGCGGCGCGGGGGCAGTCGGCGCGGGTGTAGCGCATGGCCTCCTCCGCGTTCGGCAGGAAGGCCTCGCAGTGTTCCAGGTCGGCGAGGCCGGCGAGGTCCCAGGCGCCGGTGTCGTCCCAGCCGACGTCGGCGAAGACCCGGGTGCCGCGGGCGGCGGCGCGGGCGATCCAGGGGTCGCGCCTGCCGGGGGTGAGGGAGGCGACGGCGGCGCGGGAGTGCGGCGGGCGGTCGGGGGCGCCGCTGTGGACGAGCATGGCCTGCGGCGGCGGTTCGTGGCCGTGGGAGACCATGGTCCGCTCGCCCTCGTAGGCCATGGAGACGGTGACGGGCGAGTGCCAGCCGGGGACCGTGCGGGAGGCGGCGAGGTCGATGCCCTCGCCCTGTTCCAGGGCGTCCCAGCAGTACTCGCCGTAGTGGTCGTCGCCGAAGGCGGCGGCGAGGGAGGTGCGCAGGCCCAGGCGGGCGAGGGCGGTGGCCATGTTGGCGACGCCGCCGGGGCTGGAGCCCATGCCGCGGGCCCAGGACTCGGTGCCGCGCACGGGGGCGGAGTCGAGGCCGGTGAAGATGATGTCGAGGAAGACGGTGCCGGTGAGGTAGACGTCCCAGGGGGGATCGCCCGGCGCCCGCCGGGCGGCCAGGGGGTCGACCAGGGGGGTCTGGCCGTTCTGCCGGTGGTGTCCCTCTCCGGTGGACGCGGTGGACGCGGTCACGGTGCGCTCCCTGACGTGGTGCGGATCTGGCCAGTCTGCACCACGCGGCCACCGGACCGCCCCCCGTCGCCCTCCCGTCACACGCGAACGGGAGCACACCGGCCCCCCGCACGCCGCATGAGCCCCGGGCGCGCGCCGTCGCCGGGCACGCGCCGGCGCCGGGTGTTGCCGGTGGCGCCTACCAGCGGGGCACCGGGGGCGTGACCCAGTCCGGGTCGGCCACCCGCATCGCCGCCGCGTCGTCGCGGTCGCGGAGGGTGCCGTCGTCGTCGAGCCAGCGCCGGTGCAGGAACGCGAGCCGGTCGCGGTCGAGCTCGACGCCGAGGCCGGGGGCGTCGGAGACGGTGACCCTGCCGCCGTGGAAGGTGAGGCGCTCGGTCAGGACGTCCTCCGACTGCCAGGGGTAGTGGGAGTCGCAGGCGTGGTGGAGGTTCGGCACGGTGGACGCGACATGGGTCATGGCGGCGAGCGAGATGCCGAGGTGGGTGTTGGAGTGCATGGACACGCCGACGCCGAACGTCCGGCAGACGGCGGCGAGCTGCTGGGTGTTGCGCAGCCCGCCCCAGTAGTGGTGGTCGGAGAGGACGACCTGCACGGCCCCGCGGGTGAAGGCCTCCTGGATCTCGGCGAACGTCGTCACGCACATGTTGGTGGCGAGCGGGACGCCGGTCGCCGCGGCGACCTCGGCCATGGCCGGTGTGCCGAGCGCGGGGTCCTCCAGGTATTCGAGGACGTCCCCGAGTTCCTTCGCGACCCGCAGCGAGGTCGCCACGCTCCAGGCCCCGTTGGGGTCGAGCCGCAGCGGGTGGCCGGGGAAGGCGGCCGCGAGGGCGCGTACGGCGGCGATCTCCTCCTCGGGCGGGAAGACCCCGCCCTTGAGCTTGAAGGAGGTGAAGCCGTAGCGCTCGGTGAAGCGCCGGGCCTGTGCGACGACCCCGGCCGGGTCGGTGGCCGCGCCCCAGTCGTCCGGCTCGCCGGGCGCGCCCTCGGGGTGGGCGGCCCACTTGTAGAAGAGGTAGGCGCTGTACTCGACGGCGTCGCGGACCTTGCCGCCGAGCAGCGCGTGCACGGGCAGCCCGAGGGAGGTGCCGAGGGCGTCGAGGCAGGCGACCTCGAACCCGGAGACGACGGACAGCCGCAGCTTGTCGGCGGTCTGGACGCCGCGCAGGCCGCCCACGTCGACCTGGCCGGAGACCCGGGAGGAGTCCACCGCCACCTGGTCGGCGATCGTGAACAGCCCGTTCAGGTCGCTGACCGGCCGGCCGATCAGCCGCCGGGCGAACGGGCGGGCGAGCTCCAGGTACTTGGTGTCGCCGTACGTCTCGCCGACCCCGACGACACCGTCGGCGGTCTCCACCTCGACGATCAGCCGGGGGGTGTACGGCTGGTGGACGCCCTGGGTGTTGAGCAGCGGCGGGTCGGCGACCAGGATCGGCGTCAGGCGTACGTCCGTGATGGCGAGGTTCACAGGGCGGCTCCCACGAGGTCGAGTCCGGTGGTCAGAAGGGTCCTGAGGTCGGCCAGGTCGGCGGGCGAGGGGTCGGTGAGCGGGGCGCGCACCGGGCCGACGGGGGCGCCGCGCAGCCGGGCGGCGGCCTTGACGAGGGACACGGCGTAGCCCGGTGCCCGGTCGCGGAGTTCGACGAGGGGGACGTAGAACGCGCGCAGCAGTTTCTCGACGGTGCTCGCGTCGCCGTCTCTCAGCGCGGTGAAGAAGGCGCCCGCGATCTCGGGGGCGAAGGCGTGCACGGCGGAGGAGTAGGCGGGAACGCCGACGGTGGCGTAGGCGCGGGCCTGGATCTCGGCGGTGGCGGCGCCGTTGAAGAGGAGGAAGCCCTCGGGGGCGGCGAGGGTGAGGCGCTGGAGGCGGTCGAGGTCGCTGTGGCCGTCCTTGAGGCCGACGACCGAGGGGATCGCGGTGATCCGGCGGAAGGCGTCGACCCCGTAGACGACCTGTCCGCGCTGGTAGGCGATGAGCGGGAGCCGGGTGCGGGCGGCGAGCTGCTCCAGCTGTGCGACGAGGCCGTCCTGCGGGGCGGCGACGAGGTAGTGCGGGAGGACGAGCAGGGCGTCGGCGCCCTCCTGCTCGGCGATGCGGGCGAAGCGGGCGGCCTGGGCCCAGCCGTACCCGGTGCCGGCGACGACGGGTACCCGCCCCGCGGCCTCCGCGACGGCGATCCGCACGACGCTGCGGTACTCGTCCTCGTCGAGGGAGAAGAACTCGCCGGTGCCGCAGGCGGGGAAGAGGGCGCCGGGGCCGGCGGCGAGCCGGCTCGCGACATGGGCGCGGAAGCCGTCGGGGTCGAGGGAGCCGTCCGCGTGGAAGCTCGTCAGCGGGAAGGACAGCACGCCCGCCGCCATGCCCTCCCGCAGCCGCCGGACCGTGTCGGTGTCGAGGCCCACCTGCCCCATCTCCCTATGTAGACGTCATCCATGTATGAAGATGGAGGTTAGATACGCGAACGGCGACCGTCAATGCCGCCCGCGCCCCCGCTTACGATCGGGACATGTCGGAGACAGGCGGTGTCCGCGAGGTGAAATCGGCCGCGCGCACGGTCGAGCTGCTGGAACTGCTCGCCGAGCGCGGGGACCGCCCGGCGCGGCTCCAGGAGCTGGCGGACGCGCTGGAGGTGCCGCGCAGTTCGATGTACGCGCTGCTCCAGACCCTGATCGGCCGGGGCTGGGTGCGCACGGACGTCACCGGCTCCCTCTACGGCATCGGCATCCACGCCCTGCTGACCGGCACCAGCTACCTCGACTCCGACCCCCGCGTGCGCCTGGTCCGGCCGTATCTCGACGAGGCGTCCGACGCGCTCGGCGAGACGATCCACCTGGGCCGGCTGGACGGGCGGGACGTGGCCTACCTCGCCACCCGGGAGTCGCACGCGTATCTGCGCACGATCAGCCGCGTCGGCCGCCGCCTGCCCGCGCACGTCGGCGCCCTCGGCAAGGCGCTCCTCGCCGAACGCCCCGACGACGAGCTGCCCGAGGGGCCCTACACGGCGCTCACCCCCAGGTCGCACACCGGCCGTGAGTCGCTGCGGGCGGACCTGGCCGGGGTGCGGGCGCGGGGGTACTCCGTGGACCGCGAGGAGAGTGTGACCGGGATCGTCGGCTTCGGGTTCGCCCTGCGGTACGAGCGTCCGGCACAGGACGCCATCAGCTGCTCGGTGCCGGTGGCCCGTCTGACGGCCGGGCACGAGGAGCGGATCGTCGAGGTGATGCGGGAGATACGCGCCAAGATCGAGGCGACGGGACCGGGGACCGCCGGGGCCGTGAACTGGCGCTAGGCAGCACCGAAAAGCCACTCGCCTACCCACTGCCTTCCCCCGTAAACAGCATGTGACCCGGATCACGCATCCTCAGCTTTTTCGGGCAGCACCCGCTTGATATGAATTGGCCCGCGCGCTCCTGTCCGTCGACGGCCTGCGCCCCTCCCCGCGCCCTTACCTCAAGCCTGTGCAGGAACGCCCGTGTTCGCCCGCCGTACCCCCGTCCCCTGGCCCCTCGTCGCCCTCTTCACGGCCGGGTATCTCGCGCCCTACCTGCTGCCGACCGTCGTCGGCCGGCTCGACGCCGGACTGCCCCTGACCGCCACCGAGGCGGGCGCCGTCGGCAGCGCGCTGCTGCTCAGCTCGTCCTCGGCCGGCTTCCTGCTGGCCTCCCGGGTGGAGCGGATCGGCGCCCGGACCATGGCGCGGGCCGGGCTGCTGCTCGCGGTGCTCGGCTACGGCGGGGCGGCCCTCGCCGGCTCGGTCCCGGTGGTCGTCGCGGGCGCGGTCCTCGGCGGGTTCGGCTCCGGTACGGCCACCGCGGTCGCCGCCACCCGGATCGCCGCCGAACCCGACCCGCACCGCGCCTCCACGCTGGGGCTCCTCGGGGTGTCCGCGCTCGCCGGGGCCGTCTATCTGACGGTGCCGCACCTCGGCGCGGGCCATGGCCGGCCGCTCGCCGCGATCGCGCTGACCGCGCTCGCCGTATGGCCGCTGACGGGGCGTCTGCCCGGCCGCGGCGCACCCGCCGACCCGGCGCTGCACCCGGTCCGCGTCCCGCTGCCGAACCTGCGGGCGGGACTGGTGCTCGCGGCCGCCATGCCGTTCTGGTCGCTGGTGCAGAACTCCCTCTGGGGCGTGAGCGGACGGATCGGGCTGACGCAGGCGCACCTCGGCGAGGCGGCCGTCGGCGCGGTGTTCGCGGTGGCGCTGGCCGCCGGGCTCACGGGCGTCCTGGCCGCCGGGGCGCTCGGGGCGCGTCTGGGCCGGGCGCTGCCGGTCGGGCTCGGGACCGTCCTCATCGCGGTCTGTGTCGCGGGCAACGCCTCGGCCACCACCCCGGTGGGCTTCGCGGCCGGCCAGATCGTCTGGAACGTGCTCTACCCGGTCGTCCTGTCGTACCTCATCGGGCTGGCCGCCTCGCTGGACCCGCGTGGGCGCTGGGCGGTGCTCGTCGGCTCGGCGGGCTCGCTCGGCACGGCGGCCGGTCCGCTCACCGGAAGCGTGCTGTCCGCGCAGGCCGGGTTCCCCGCGATGGGCCTGGTGCTGGGCGCCGCGCTGCTCGTGGTCGCCGTACCGATGACCGGGGTGGCGCTGCACGCGAGCGGGCACCCGGTGCTGCCGGGGTCCGTACGGCGCCGGGGCGGGGCACCCGGCACCTACGCCACGGCCGCCTCCCCTGTCACCACGGGCGACCCCGCCCACCGGACGGCCTAGAACCGGTAGGCCTCCACCTCGGCCAGGTACCGGGCCCGTCGCTCCTCGTCGTCCTCCAGGAAGGAGGCGGTGAAGGAGTTGCGGGCCAGCTCGCGCAGCCGCTCCTCGGTCAGCCCGAGGGTCTGCCGTACGGCGTCGAAGTTGTCACCCGCGTACCCGCCGAAGTAGGCCGGGTCGTCGGAGTTGACCGTGCAGACGAGCCCGGCGTCGAGCATCGCGGGCAGCGGGTGGTCGGCGAGGGTGTCGACGGTGCGCAGCCGGACGTTGGACAGCGGGCACAGCGTCAGCGGGATGCGCTCCCGCACCAGCCGCTCCACCAGCGCCGGGTCCTCCATGCAGCGCAGCCCGTGGTCGACGCGCTCGACGCCGAGGACGTCCAGGGCCTCGGTGATGTACTCCGGCGGCCCCTCCTCCCCCGCGTGCGCCACGCGCCGCAGCCCGAGCGCGGCGGCGGCCTCGTAGACCTCGCGGAACTTCACCGGCGGATGCCCGACCTCGGCGGAGTCCAGGCCGATGCCGGTGATCCGGTCGAGGTACGGCTTCGCCGCGTCCAGCGTCCGGAGCGCCGACTCGGCGGATTCGTCGCGCAGGAAGCAGAGGATCAGCCGGGTGGAGACGCCGTGGGTGGTCTCGCTGCTGCCGAGCGCCCGCCACAGCCCCTCGACCACCGTGCCCATGCCGACGCCCCGGGCGAGGTGGGCCTGCGGGTCGAAGAAGATCTCCGCGTGCCGGACGCCCTGGGCGGCGGCGCGGGCGAGGTAGGCGTGCGCGAGGTCCTCGAAGTCCCGCTCGGTGCGCAGGACGGCCATCAGCTCGTAGTACAGGTTCAGGAAGGACTGGAGGTCCTCGAACCGGTAGGCCTCGCGCAGCTCTTCCGTGTCGGCGTACGGGAGGGCGACCCCGTTGCGGGCGGCCAGCGTGAAGGCCAGCTCCGGCTCCAGGGTGCCTTCGATGTGCAGGTGCAGTTCAGCTTTCGGGAGGGGCATCAAAGCATCGTACGGCCGCTTTACCGCCGTTTCGGTAGCGGCACCCGCAGCAGGTCGTGCGCCACGGTCAGCTCGCCCGCGAAGCCCGCGGCCCGTGCCTGCCGTTCGAACTCTCCCCCGGACTCCGTCCGGGAGGTGCCCCCGGGTGCCGTGTAGCGCTGGCTGAAGTGGGTGAGCACCAGATGCCGTACGCCGGCCTCCACCGCGACCCTGGCGGCCTGGCCGGCGGTCAGATGGCCGTGGTCGACGGCGAGCCGCTCGTCCTCGTCGAGGAAGGTCGACTCGATGACGAGCATGTCGGCGCCCTCCGCGAGCGCGTGGACGCCGTCGCACAGCCGGGTGTCCATGACGAACGCGAACCGCTGTCCGCGCCGGATCTCGCTGACGTCGTCGAGCGTCACCCCGCCGACCGAGCCCTCCCGCTGGAGGCGGCCCACGTCCGGCCCCTTGAGGCCGTGCGCGGCGAGGCGGTCGGGGAGCATCCGGCGGCCGTCGGGTTCGGTGAGCCGGTAGCCGTAGGACTCGACGGGGTGCGAGAGCCTGCGGGCGTCGAGGGTGTAGGAGGGCCGGGCGTCGAGGACCCCGTCCGCGCTCACCGGGACCTGCGTCAGGGCGACGGTCTCGCGGTAGGCGGTGGCGTACCGGAGGCGGTCGAAGAAGCGCTCGCCGGAGAGCGGGTAGTGGACGGTGACCTCGTGCGGGACCTGGTCGAGGTTGATGCGCTGGATGACCCCGGCCAGACCGAGCGAGTGGTCCCCGTGGAAGTGCGTGACGCAGATCCGGTTCAGGTCGTGGGCGGCGACCCCGGCCCGCAGCATCTGGCGCTGGGTGCCCTCGCCGGGGTCGAACAGGATGCCCTCGCCGTCCCAGCGCAGCAGATAGCCGTTGTGATTGCGGTGCCGGGTGGGGACCTGGCTGGCGGTGCCGAGGACGACGAGTTCGCGTACGGACATGGCGGACTATCCGGGGGGCCACTGCAGGCCGCGGCCGCCGAGGACGTGCGCGTGGGCGTGCCAGACGGTCTGGCCGGCACCGCTGCCGGTGTTGAAGACGATGCGGTAGCTCTCGAGCTTGTCCTCCTCGGCGACCGACTTGGCCTCGCGCAGGACGTCCGCGGCGACGGCCGGCTCGGCGGCGGCCAGTTCCGCGGCGTTCTCGTAGTGCGCCTTGGGGATCACCAGGACGTGGGTGGGCGCCTGCGGGTTGATGTCCCGGAAGGCGACGGTCGTCTCCGTCTCGCGGACGATCGTCGCCGGGATGTGGCCCTCGGCGATCTTGCAGAACAGGCAGTCGTCCTGCGGTTCCCCTGCCATTGCGGTCCCCTCGGGTTGAGCCGGTGATCGGGTGGCATCGTAGCGTTGCCGGGTGCGGGTGCCGTCGTGGGTGGGCGCGCCCCGCGGCGGAGCCGCATGTCGATGCAGCCCCGCGCCCCTTAACTTGGCAGACTTGGCGGCGTTTTCGCTGGGCGTTCCTCCAGTGCCTGCAAGGCGAGGCTTACCGCCTCGTCCAACTGGACGTCTCTGCCCGCCGCGTGGTCCTGCGGGGTGCAGATCACCTCCACGTCGGGGTCGACTCCGTGGTTCTCCACTCCCCAGCCGTAGCCTTCCAGCCAGATGGCGTACTTCGGCTGGGTGACGAGGGTGCCGTCGACCAGGTGGTAGCGGCTGTCGATGCCGATCGTGCCGCCCCAGGTGCGGGTGCCGACGACCGGGCCGATGCCGAGGGCCTTGATGGCGGCGTTGACGATGTCGCCGTCGGAGCCGGAGAACTCGTTGGCGACGGCGACCACGGGGCCGCGCGGGGCGTCCAGCGGGTAGGAGAACGGGCGGGCGTCGCGCGGTACGTCCCAGCCGACGATCCGGCGGGCGAGCTTCTCCACGACCAGCTGGGAGGTGTGGCCGCCGCGGTTCTCCCGGACGTCCACGACGAGGCCCTCGCGGGCCACCTCGACGCGCAGGTCGCGGTGGATCTGGGCCCAGCCGGGCGCCTGCATGTCGGGGACGTGGAGGTAGCCGAGGCGACCGCCGGAGACCTCGTGGACGTAGGCCCGCCGGTCGGCGACCCAGGCGTGGTAGCGCAGGGCCTCCTCGTCGTCGACGGGCACCACGACCGCGTGGCGCGGCTCGCCGCCGCCGGCCGGGGAGACGGTCAGTTCGACGACCTTGCCCGCCGTGCCGACGAGCAGCGGCGCGGGGCCCGTCACCGGGTCCACCGGGTGCCCGGCCACGGCGAGGATCGCGTCCCCGGCCCGCACCGCGACCCCGGGTGCGGCGAGCGGGGAGCGGGCGTCGGGGTCGGAGGTCTCCGAGGGCAGCACCCGGTCGATGCGCCAACTGCCGTCGGCGTGGCGGGAGATGTCGGCGCCCAGGAGCCCCTGGCGGGCGCCGCGGCCGTAGCCGCCGCGCGGGGAGACATAGGCGTGGGAGGTGCCGAGTTCGCCGTGCACCTCCCACAGCACGTCGACCAGGTCGTCGTGGGTGGCGACCCGGTCGAGGAGCGGCCGGTAGCGGTCCAGGACGGCGTCCCAGTCGAGCCCGCCCAGGTCGGCGAGCCAGAAGTTGTCCCGCATGATGCGGCCGGTCTCGTCGTACATCTGGCGCCACTCGGCGGCCGGGTCGACGGTCTGCCGGATGCGGCCGAGGTCGACGGTGACGTTGGTGTCGCTGTCCTCGTCGCCGGAGGCGCGCCGGTCGCTGGGGACGACCTTGAGCTTGCCGTCGGTGCGCAGCAGCAGCCGTTTGCCGTCGCCGCTGACCTCGAAGCCGTCGGCGTCGGCGGCGAGGTGTTCGATGCGCTGCTGGACGAGGTCGTAGCGCTCCAGCTCGGTGTGCGGGTCGGGGTCGTCCGGGGTGGCCCGGGAGGCGCCGAGCACCCCGCGCACCGGGTGCCGTAGCCACAGCACGCCGTCCTTGGCGGCGGCGAGGGAGGAGTAGCGGCCGGCCTCGACGGGGAAGGGCACTATCCGGTCGGCGAGGCCCTCCAGGTCGATGCGGGTGGCGGGGGTGCCCTCGCTGTCGGGGGTCTCGTCCTTGTCGGGCGCGTCGAAGGGCCGGCCGTGGCGCTGGGGGCCGAAGGGCGACGGGGTGGTCGCCGCGAGGGTGATCAGGTGCGGGCGGGCGCCGGCCGGGAAGGCGAGGTCGAAGACGTGCTCGTCGTAGACCGGGTCGAAGGCGCGGGTGGAGAGGAACGCGAGGTGCTTGCCGTCGAGTGTGAAGGCGGGCGCGTAGTCGCGGAAGCGCAGGGGGGTGGCCTCGGTGACCGAGAGGTCGGTGACGTTGGCGAGTTTGAGCTGGGCGAGCGGGGGCGGACCGGGGTGCGACCAGGCGAGCCAGCCGGAATCCGGGGAGAAGACCAGGTCGGAGACTTCACCGTCGGCGCTGCGGTCGACCTCGCGGACCTCGCCGCTGTCCCGTTCGACGAGGAGGAGCCGGCCGTCGTGCGCGGCGACGGCGGCCCGTGAGCCGTCGGGGGCCATCGCGAGCTCCAGGACCCGGCCGAGGCGTCCGGCGGCGAGCCGGCGCGGGGTGGTGCCGGGGACGGGTCCGGTGGCGGGCGCGAACTCCAGGGCGTCCTCGCCCTCGGCGTCCGTCACCCACACCACCCACTCCTCGCCCTCCGTGCGGAAGGTGCGCGGCAGCCGCGCCCGCACCCCGGGCTCGGCGGCGAGGGCGCGCGCGGGCCCGGCGCGGTGGGTCACCCAGTGCACGGCGCCGCGCACCTCGACGGCGCTGCCGCGCGCGGTGTGGTCCGGGGCGGCGCCGCCGAGCCAGCGGGCGGCGGCGACGGGGTGGGGGCGGCGGTCGGTGCGCTGTCCGCCGAGGCGGATGTCGAGGCGGCGGGGTTCGGCGCCGTCGAGGTCGTCGAGCAGCCACAGCTCACCGGCCGAGGCGTACGCGATCCGGGTGCCGTCGCCGCCGGCCTGGCGGGCGTAGAAGCCGTCGAGGGGGGTGTGGCGGCGCAGGTCGGAGCCGTCGGCGAGGGAGGAGTAGAGGGCGCCGGTGCCCTCGTGGTCGGAGAGGAACGCGATCCGGTCCCCCGCCCACACCGGGCATTCGAGGTTGCCGTCGAGTTCCTGGTGGAGCCGGACGAACTCGCCGTCGCCGTCCCGGTCGATCCAGAGCTTTCCGGCCGTACCGCCGCGGTAGCGCTTCCAGTAGGCGGCCTCGCGGCCCATCGGCGCGGACAGCAGCACGGTGTGCGGGCCGTACGCGACGGCGCCCACGGGGCCGTACGGCAGGGTGGTGGCCGGTCCGCCGTCGACCGGGACGGCGCGGGCCCAGCTGCGGCGCAGGGTGGCCTGGTCGTGGGTGCTGACGGCGAGGACGTGGCCGTCGGGGGTCCAGCCGCGCACCCGGGTCTGCCAACTCCCCCAGTACGTCAGGCGGGTGGCCGGTCCGCCGTCGACGGGCGCGAGGTGCACCTCGGGGGCGCCGTCGCGGGTGGAGGTCCAGGCGACGGTGGTGCCGTCGGGTGAGACGCGGGGTGACGACACGGGCATGTTGTCGGCGCTGACCCGCCAGGCGCGTCCCCCGTCCAGGGGGGCGAGCCACACGTCGTCCTCGGCGGCGAACGCCACCAACTCGCCGTGTGGATGCGGGTGTCGGAAGTATGCGGCAGGCGTCGCGGACTGGGTCACCGGATCACTGTATTCAGGGAGGGGTCCGCAGGTCAGGGGTTTCGATCACTTCTGTCCGCCCTGGGCGCCGACGGTCCGGGTGACGGTCACGGTGACCGTGACGGTCGGCCGTACGCCGGACGGTTCCCCGGGCCGGGCGGAACCGGACGGTCCGGCCGTGGTGGACGGGGCCTCGACCGGCGAGGGGGCGGCGGAGCCGCAGTCCCCGAGCCCGCTGACCCGGAACAGCTCCTTCTTCCCGACGGCCGCCCGCAGATCGCCCCGCACGCACTTCCCGTCGACGGCCCGTTCGACCTTGCCGGTGACCGTGAGGTCCTTGCCGTCCGCCGTCTCCCCGCGGCAGTCGACGGAGACGAGGTGGTCGTCCCGGGCGGCGGTGCAGGTCAGCCAGCGCACGTCCAGGTCCCGGCGCTCGATCTCGGCCGTGGCGGCCCGGTCGGTCGTGTACGCCACGGAGATGCCGCTCACGCCGCCGCCCGGCTCGCAGGCCACGGCGCCGCCCAGGGCGACCGGCACGAACACGAGAAGCCATGGCCGCCTCAATGCCCCCATGGACGGCAGCCTGCCACTTCGGCCCACGGCGCGGAAGTCCGGATGCGGCCAGGATCACCTCGCCCTAGGCGTGCAGCAGCAGCCACTCCTGAAGCTCCACCAGGTTGCCCTCGGGGTCCTTGAGGTGGGCGACGCGCATCCGGTCGGTCATGGGGGCGGGACCGTGGAGCAGGGTGGCGCCCCGGGAGGTGATCTGCGCGCAGTACGCGTCGAGGTCGTCGACGCGCAGCACCACCAGCGAGCGGTGTCCCGCCGCCGGGCCGTCGAGTTCGTCGAGGACCGCGGCCATCATGGCGCGGTCCTGGAGCGCGATCCCGGCGGAGCCGGTGCGCGGGCTGAACTTCTCGTACGGGCCCTCGGCCGCGCCGGACTGCGGGCTCAGGCCGAGGACGTCGTCGTAGAAGCGGTAGCAGGCGGCGAAGTCGGTGACGAGGAGCCGGATCTGGGCGAGTTCCACGGGTGCTCCCGGATCAGGACCAGCGGCCGGTGCGGCCGAGGAGGAGGGCGGCGGCGGCGGTGCCCGCGGTGGAGGTGCGCAGCACGGTGGGGCCGAGGACGTAGGGCCGGGCGCCGGCCTCGGCGAAGAGGGCCAGTTCCTCGGGGGAGACGCCGCCCTCGGGGCCGACGACGAGGACGATCTCGCCGTGGGCGGGGAGCGCGGCGGTGGCGAGCCGGTCCTCGCCGCTCTCGTGCAGGACGGCCGCGAAGTCGGCCCGCGCGAGCAGGGCGGCGACCTGCCGGGTGGCCGCCGCGTCGGCGACCTCGGGGAAGCGGACCCGGCGGGACTGCTTGCCGGCCTCGCGGGCGGTGGCCCGCCACTTGCCGAGTGCCTTCAGTCCCCGCTCGCCGCGCCACTGGGTGATGCAGCGGGACGCCTGCCAGGGCACGATCGCGTCGACGCCGACCTCGGTCATCGTCTCGACGGCGACCTCGCCGCGGTCGCCCTTGGGGAGGGCCTGGACGACGGTGATCCGGGGGGACGCCCCGGGTTCGTCCCGCACCGGCCCGAGGTCCAGGACCAGCCGGTCCTTGCCCTCGGCCGCCCGGACGACGCCCTCGGCCCAGCGGCCGTGCCCGTCGGTGAGGACGACGTCCTCGCCGGGCCGCAGCCGCTTCACGGAGACGGCGTGCCGCCCCTCGGGTCCGTCGAGCACGAACTGCGGCCCCGTGGCGTCGAGCCGGTCGACGACGAAGACGGGCGCGGTCATCGTGCGTGGCCCTCGGCCGAGGCGGCCCGCGCGGCCGCGACTTCCGCCACCAGGACCTCGATCAGCTCGGCGGCGGGCAGCTCGCGGGCCAGGCGGTGGCCCTGGCCCGCCCACAGGGCCATGCCCTGCGCGTCGCCCGCCTTGGCGGCGGCCTTGCGCAGCGGGGAGGTGAGGTGGTGGACCTCGGGGTAGGCGGCGGGGGCGTACGGGCCGTGCTCGCGCAGGAAGCGGTTGACCAGGCCGCGGGCCGGGCGGCCGGAGAAGGCCCGGGTCAGCTCGGTGCGGACGAACAGGGGGTCGGTGAGGGCGGCCTTGTGCACGGCCTGCGCCCCGGACTCGGGGGTGGCGAGGAACGCGGTGCCGAGCTGGGCGGCGCTCGCGCCGGCCGCGAGGACGGCGGCGATCTGGCTGCCGCGCATGATGCCGCCGGCGGCGACGATCGGCAGGCCGACGGCCTCGCGGACCTGGCCGAGCAGGGCGAGCAGGCCGAGGGCGGAGCCGTCGTTCTCGGGGATGTCCTTGTGGGTGCCCTGGTGGCCGCCGGCCTCCATGCCCTGGACGACGACCGCGTCCGCGCCGGCCTGCTCGACGGCGAGCGCCTCCTCGGCGGAGGTCACGGTGACGAGGGTGAAGGTCCCGGCCCGGCGCAGGGACTGCAGCGTGTCGGCGTGCGGGACGCCGAAGTGGAAGGAGACCACCGGCACGGGGTCGTCCAGCAGTACGGCGATCTTGGCGTCGTAGCCGTCGTCGCGGCCGCTGTCGGGGTCGCCCAGCTCGGTCCCGTACCAGGTGACCTCACCGGCCAGCTGTTCGGCGTAGAGCTGGACGGCACCGGTCTCGGCATAGTCGGGCTGGGGCATGAAGAGGTTGACGCCGAAGGGGCGGCCGGTCAGTCCGCGGAGCTGCTTGATCTCCTGGTACATGCCGTCGGCCGTCTTGTACCCGCCGGCGAGGAACCCGAGCCCGCCCGCCTCGGACACGGCGGCGGCGAGCTGTGGCACGGAGACGCCGCCCGCCATGGGGGCCTGCACGATCGGGTGGGGGAAGAGATCGGTCAGCTCGGAGGACATGACGGCATGTTGTCACGTCCTCCGAACAACACCGAATTCAGGCCTGGTGCTGCGGTGATCCAGCCGCTCAGCGCCCGTTGAAGGCGTCCTTCAGGCGCGAGAACAGTCCCTGCTGGCCGGGCTGGAACTGGCCCTGGGGCCGCTCCTCGCCCCGCAGTTTGGCCAGCTCGCGCAGCAGCCGCTCCTGCTCGGGGTCGAGCTTGGTGGGGGTCATGACCTCGACATGGACGATGAGGTCGCCCCGGCCGCCGCCGCGCAGATGCGTGACGCCCCGGCCGTGCAGCGGGATCGACTGGCCGGACTGGGTACCGGGCCGGATGTCGACCTCCTCCAGGCCGTCCAGCGTCTCCAGCGGCACCTTGGTGCCGAGGGCCGCCGCGGTCATCGGGATGGTGACCGTGCAGTGCAGGTCGTCGCCGCGCCGCTGGAAGGTGGAGTGCGGCAGCTCGTGGATCTCGACGTAGAGGTCGCCGGCGGGGCCGCCGCCGGGGCCGACCTCGCCCTCGCCCGCGAGCTGGATCCGGGTGCCGTTGTCGACACCGGCCGGGATCTTGACGGTGAGCGTGCGGCGGGAGCGCACCCGGCCGTCGCCCGCGCACTCCGGGCAGGGGGTCGGCACGATGGTGCCGAAGCCCTGGCACTGGGGGCAGGGGCGGGAGGTCATGACCTGGCCGAGGAAGGACCGGGTCACCTGGGAGACCTCGCCGCGGCCGCGGCACATGTCACACGTCTGGGCGCTGGTGCCGGGGGCGGCGCCCTCGCCGCTGCACGTGGAGCAGACGATCGCGGTGTCGACCTGGATGTCCTTGGTGGTGCCGAAGGCGGCCTCCTCGAGGTCCACCTCCAGCCGGATCATCGCGTCCTGGCCGCGCCGGGTCCTGGACCTCGGCCCCCGCTGGGACGCCGTACCGAAGAACGCGTCCATGATGTCGGAGAAGTTGCCGAAGCCACCGGCCCCGAAGCCGCCCGCGCCACCGCCGCCCGCCTGGGAGAGGGGGTCGCCGCCGAGGTCGTAGACCTGCTTCTTCTGCGGGTCCGAGAGCACCTCGTAGGCGGCGTTGATCTCCTTGAACCGCTCCTGGGTCTTCGGATCCGGGTTGACGTCCGGGTGCAGCTCGCGGGCGAGCCGACGGAACGCCTTCTTGATCTCATCCTGCGACGCGTCGCGGCGCACGCCGAGAACGGCGTAGTAGTCCGTGGCCACTTACGACTCCGCCAGGATCTGTCCGACGTACCGTGCCACCGCTCGTACCGCTCCCATCGTTCCCGGGTAATCCATGCGGGTCGGGCCGACCACGCCGAGTTTGGCGACTGCCTCGCCGCCCGAACCGTAGCCGACCGAGACCACGGACGTGGAGTTGAGTCCCTCATAGGCGTTCTCGTGACCGATGCGTACGGTCATGCCCGAATCCCCCGCCTCGCCCAGGAGTTTGAGAAGAACGACGTGTTCCTCCAGGGCCTCCAGGACGGGGCGGATGGTGAGAGGGAAGTCATGTCCGAAGCGGGTGAGATTGGCGGTGCCGCCGATCATCAGCCGCTCCTCGTTCTCCTCGACGAGGGTCTCCAGCAGGGTGGAGAGCACCGTCGAGACCGTGCCGCGGTCGTCCGCCTCGAAGGCCTCCGGCAGGTCCTCCACCAGACGCGGCACGTCGGTGAACCGGCGGCCCGCGATCCGGCTGTTGAGCCGCGCGCGTAGATCCGCCAGAGAGGCCTCCCCGAAGGGCGCCGGGCAGTCCACCATGCGCTGCTCGACCCGTCCGGTGTCCGTGATCAGCACGAGCATCAGCCGGGCCGGCGCGAGCGACAGCAACTCCACGTGCCGCACGGTGGACCGGGTCAGCGACGGGTACTGCACGACGGCGACCTGCCGGGTGAGCTGCGCGAGCAGCCGTACGGTGCGGGCCACCACGTCGTCGAGGTCGACGGCGCCGTCGAGGAAGTTCTGGATGGCGCGCCGCTCGGGCGCGGTCATCGGCTTGACGCCGGCCAGCTTGTCGACGAACAGCCGGTAGCCCTTGTCGGTGGGGATGCGCCCGGCGCTGGTGTGCGGCTGGGCGATGTATCCCTCGTCCTCCAGGGCGGCCATGTCGTTGCGCACGGTGGCCGGGGAGACACCGAGGTTGTGCCGCTCGGTGAGGGCCTTGGAGCCCACCGGCTCCTCGGTGCCGACGTAGTCCTGGACGATGGCGCGCAGCACCTGCAGCCTGCGTTCACTCAGCACCCGCGCACACCTCCCGTGGTCGTCCCCCAGTGCCCTGGGCGTCTGCACTGGCACTCTTCGCTCCCGAGTGCCAGACGTTCCCCGGCCAGTGTACGGCTGTGGGGTACACCGGGGGCAAGGTCGGCCGACGCCGGGACCACTTACCGTTAGCGTCCCGGTATGACGGTGACTTGGGAAGAGCTCGGGTGGGAGCGGATCGCGGCCGGGGTCGGGCGGGTGCGGCTGCCGGGCTGGGACTGCACGGCGGGGCTGGTCGTCGGGGCGGGCGCGGTGCTGATGGTGGACGCCGGATCGGGGCTGGCGGAGGGGGTGCGGTTGCGGACGCAGGCCGAGGAGCTGACCGGCGCGCGTGTGACCCATCTCGCGCTCACCCATCCGCATTTCGACCATGTGTTCGGCGCGGCGGCCTTCGCCGGTACGGAGGTGTACGGCGCGGTGGGCATGGACTCGGTCCCGGCGGAGGAGCTGCGGGCGGACGCGGTGCGCGAGGGGCTGGACGAGGCGACGGCGACCGATGCCGCGGACGCCCTGGTCCGGCCCCGGCACCTGGTCTCCGGGGAGCGGACCCTCGATCTGGGGACCGGCCGCCAGGTCCTGCTGGCCAACGTGGGCCCGGCGCACACCGCGCACGACCTGGCGGTCCTGGTCCCCGGCTCGCCGGAAGTGGTGTTCTGCGGCGACCTGGTGGAGGAGTCCGGGGAGCCCCAGGCGGGCCCCGACGCCGTCCCCTCCCACTGGCCGGCGGCCCTGGACCGCCTCCTCGCCCTCGGCGGGGAGGACGCGCTGTACGTGCCGGGTCACGGGGCGGTCGTGGACGCGGCCTTCGTACGGCGGCAGCGGGACGCCCTGGCGGCGCGCTTCGGCGTGTCGCGCTGAGCGGGGTGCGATCGGGCCGGGGCTTCTCCTATCGTCATCCGAATGCGCCAGTACTCGCCGGACCTGACCCCTCCTTGGAAGAAGCCGCAGCCCGTCCCCGAGGTCCCGGCGGAGCCCGGCCTGGTGGTGGAGGAGCCCGGCACCGGCTTCTGCGGCGCGGTGATCCGCTGCGAGGCGGGCACGGTGACCCTGGAGGACCGCTTCGGCAAGCACCGGGTGTTCCCGCTGGAGCCGCGGGGCTTCCTGCTGGAGGGCCGGGTCGTGACCCTCGTACGGCCTTCTTCCGGCCCCGTACGTCCCACCCGTACCGCGTCCGGCTCGGTCGCCGTCCCCGGCTCCCGTGCCCGGGTCGCCCGCGCCGGCCGCATCTACGTCGAGGGCCGGCACGACGCCGAGCTCGTCGAGAAGGTGTGGGGCGACGACCTGCGCGTCGAGGGCGTGGTGGTGGAGTACCTGGAGGGCGTGGACGACCTCCCGTCGATCGTCGAGGACTTCGCGCCGGGGCCCGACGCCCGCCTGGGCGTCCTGGTGGACCACCTGCTGCCGGGCACGAAGGAGTTCCGCATCGCCCGGTCGGTGACCAGCGAGCACGCCCTGGTGGTCGGCCACCCGTACATCGACGTCTGGGAGGCGGTGAAGCCGTCGTCCCTGGGCATCGCGGGCTGGCCGAAGGTCCCCCACGGCCAGGACTGGAAGACGGGGGTGTGCCGCGCGCTGGGCTGGCCGTCCGACAACACCGGGGCGGTGTGGCAGGCGATCCTCGCCCGCGTCCACTCCTACAAGGACCTGGAGCCGGCCCTGCTGGGCAGGGTGGAGGAACTGATCGACTTCGTCACGGGTAGCGGTGGGGCCTGACGTTGGGGAACGTTCCGAACTCGGCGGTGTCGAGTTCGAGCCCGAGTTCCTCCACTGGCAGTGGTGCCCCGAACTTGGTGACCTGCTGCCGCTGGTAGTCGGCGTCTTCTCCCTTCCCGACAGGCCTCGTCAGCAGGACACACTGGGCCATGATCGGATCCACGACGAGATAGACGGGCACGTCGCCGGCGGCATAGATCGACCGCTTGATCTCATAGTCTCGCTGGACGCTGGTCTTGGAGACGACCTCGACGACCATCGTGATCAGACGGCACGGCAACAGCCGTCCCGACGCGGGCATGACATCACGCTCGAGAACCACCAAGTCCGGTACTGGCTCACTGGCTTCATCGACGATGTCGACATCCTGGGTCTGCAGACGGGACCAGCGCTTCCTTGGGATCTGGTCCTGCACATCGGCAACGATCATGTTGTGCACCAGATCAGGGCTGGCCATCATCACGATTTCCCCCCGGAGAAGCTCGACCCTGACGCCCTCGGGAGGCTCGAGCTCCTCGAAGTACTTGGTCATCCCGCGCTCGTCCACAGCGGTCATCTCCGTGGCCCTCCACATCCGCCGCGTACTTTTGGCGGCAGCCTACGAACCAGGTTAGGGACCGAACCGCCGTACCGCACGGATTCACCCGCCGGAGTGCTCAGTCCACCAAGTCCCTGACCACCGCGTCCGCCAGCAGTCGCCCGCTCAGGGTGAGCACGGCGCGGCCGGTGTCGTACGGCCCCTGCTCCAGCAGCCCGTCCGCCAGGGCCCGGCGGGAAGCCCTGAGCCCCTCCTCCCGGAGCAGGTCCAGCGGCACCCCCTCCCGCAGCCGCAGCTCCAGCAGGATGCGTTCGACGCGGCGGTCCTCCTCCGAGAGGAGTTCGCGGCCGGCGCCCGGGGAGCGGCCGGCGGCGAGGGCCGTCGCGTAGGCGCCCGGATGCTTCACGTTCCACCAGCGCACGCCGCCCACGTGGGAGTGCGCCCCCGGTCCCGCGCCCCACCAGTCGGCGCCGCGCCAGTACAGCTCGTTGTGCAGACAGCGGGCCGCCGGCGAGGTGGCCCAGTTGGAGACCTCGTACCAGTCGTAGCCCGCGGCCGACATCACCTCGTCCGCGATCAGATAGCGGTCCGCGTGGACGTCGTCGTCGGTCATCGGGACCTCCCCGCGCCGGATGCGCCGGGCGAGCCGGGTGCCCTCCTCGACGATCAGGGCGTACGCGGAGACGTGGTCGGGCCCGGCGCCGAGCGCGGCCTCCAGGGACGCCCGCCAGTCGTCGTCGGACTCGCCGGGGGTGCCGTAGATCAGGTCGAGGTTGACGTGCTCGAAGCCGGCCGCGCGGGCCTCCGCGACGCATGCCTCGGGGCGGCCGGGGGTGTGGGTGCGGTCGAGGACCTTCAGGACGTGCTGCCGGGCGCTCTGCATGCCGAAGGAGATCCGGTTGAAGCCGCCCGCGCGCAGGGTGGCCAGATACGCCGGGTCGACGGACTCCGGGTTCGCCTCCGTCGTCACCTCCGCGTCCGCCGCCAGGCCGAACTCGTCACGGATCGCGCCCAGCATCCGTACGAGATCGCCGGCCGCCAGGAGCGTGGGGGTGCCGCCGCCGACGAAGACCGTGCGGACCTCGCGCGGGTCGTCGCCGAGGACCTTGCGGGCCAGCCGGATCTCGTCGATCAGGGTGTCGGCGTAGTTGTCGCGGGAGGCGAGGACGCCTCCGGTGCCGCGCAGCTCGGTGGCGGTGTAGGTGTTGAAGTCGCAGTACCCGCAGCGGGTCGCGCAGTAGGGGACGTGCAGATAGAACCCGAGGGGGCGGTCGGCGGCGCCGGTGAGCGCGTGCGCCGGGAGCGCGCCGTCGTCGGGGACGGGCTCACCGTCGGGGAGTGCGGAAGGCATGCCCTCCATTGTCCCGTACGACCGTCCCGTACGACGACGCTCACTCCGCCTGGAGCACCAGCAGCGCCAGATCGTCCTCCGGGGGCCGCTCGCCGAACTCGTGGACGAGCCGGTGGATGCGCTCGGCGATCAGCTCGGCGTCCAGGCCCATGCAGCCGGCGAGCGCGACGGCCAGCCCGTCGCCGTCGTCGAACTGGCGGATGCCCGAGCGGCGCTCGGTGACCCCGTCGGTCACGCAGAGCAGACTGTCGCCGTGCCGCAGTTCCAGCACGTCGCTGGTGTACGTCACGTCCTCGATGACCCCGAGGAGGGTCTGGGGGCGCGCGGCCGTGGCGACGGAGCCGTCCGGGCCGAGGAGCAGGGGCAGCGGGTGCCCGGCGGAGGCCAGGGTGCAGCGGACGCCGCCCTCGAAGGGCGCCAGCTCGCCGTAGAGGAGCGACAGGAACCGGGTCTGCGGGCCCTCGCCAGGGCCGGTGGGGCCGACGAAGGCACGGGCGGCGGCGTCGGCGGCCTCGGTGGCGTCGTCGAGGAGGAGCTGGTTGAGACGGTCCAGGACGTCGGGGACGCCGTACCCCTCGCGGGCCAGCAGCCGCAGCCAGGGGCGGGCGAGGCCGATGACGACGGCCGCCTCCGGGCCCTTGCCCTGGACGTCGCCGATGGCGAAGCACCAGCGGCCGTCGCCCGCCGGGAACAGGTCGTAGAAGTCGCCGCTCGGGCCGCCCCGCTCACGCGGCTCGTGGACGAGGGCGCTGCGCACCCCGGGGATCTCGGCGACGGCGCCGGGCAGCAGCCCGCGCTGGAGGACGGCGCTGATGGTGGCCTGGCGGGCGTACTGGCGGGCCGCGCCGATCGCCAGCGCCACCCGGCGGCCCAGGTCCTCGACGAGCCCGGTGACCTCGTCGGCGAAGGCGCCGGGTCCGGACCGTCCGATGACCAGGGTGCCGAGCGGGCGGCCGCCGGCGATCAGCCGGTAGGCGAGGGCGGCGCCGCACGGGCCGAGCGCCGCGCCGGGCCAGGGAAAGGGCTCGGGCCCCGACCGGGGCGGCTCGGCGGGACGCGGCGGTTCCTTCTCCAGGGCCCGGCGCAGCTCCTCGATACGGCCCTCGTCGCCGTGCCAGACCCGGGCCAGCCGCGGCCCGGGGCCTCCGGCCCACTCGCCCCAGCCTCCGCCGTGTCCGCTGACCTCGTCCTCCAGCCAGACCCCGCACCAGTCGGCCAGCCGGGGCACCAGGAGCTGGCTGGTGAGCGCGGCGACGAGATCCTCGTCGAGCTGCCCGGCGAGCAGGTCGGAGGCCTCGGCGAGGAAGGACAGGGCGCCCCGGTTCAGCCAGTCCCCGCCGCGGCAGGAGGGCTGCGGTTCGGGGGCGAGGGCTTCCAGGAGGGGGTCGAGGGGCGCGACGGGCGAGGCGCCGTACGTCTCGTCGGTGGTGTCGTACGTCCCGTCGGCGTCGTAGGGCTCGGGGGCCCGGGGCAGCAGCCGCGCCCACACCGTCTTCGCGGCCCTGCGGTACGTCACTCCCCAGGCGTCGGCGAGCGCGGCGACCAGCCGCAGGCCGCGGCCGTACTCCGGCGTCTCGTGCGGTGTCTCGTACGGCGGCGTCCCGGGCGGGTGGTCGCGCGGGGCGCGGGAGGGGTGGTGGTCGTCGACCTCCACGACGACCGCGTGTCCGTGCCCGGGATCGTTTTCCAGCCGGCACAGCAGGTCCACGTCGGTGCCGGCGTGCACGACGGCGTTGGTGACGAGCTCGCTGACGACGAGGGTCACGTCCTCCACGAGGCGTTCGGGAAGGTCCCCCCACTCCGTGAACGCGGCCCGCACCAGAGCGCGTGCGGCGCCGGGGGCGTGCGGGCCGCCGGCCAGGGTGGCGCGGGCGACCGGGGGCGCGTGCGGGGTCGCGGGCGACGGCGCGCCGATGCCGGGGAAGACGGTCTCCCGCTGGGTCGGAATGGCCCCCATGCGCAGCTCCCCGGGCAGTTCGGATGCCCTCAGAGTGACAGACGGATCCCAGCCAAATGCGGTGAGTGACCGAAGGGGATCGAGCGGGGAGGGATTACTGCTTCACCTGCGTACGTACGTGATCGATGAGGGACGAACAAGGGGCGCTTTTCGAGCGATGCGACCGAGGTACCACCAGGAGCGCGGGGAACCGCGGGCGACCACCACCCCACCCGCGGCCGCCCGCGCACCCCGAACCGCCCTACGCCTCCCGCGTACCGGTGTACATCTCCTCGATCAGGTGCCGGTACTCACGCTCCACCACCGGCCGCTTCAGCTTGAGACTCGGCGTGATCTCGCCGTGCTCGACATCGAGGTCCCGCGGCAGCAGCCGGAACTTCTTGATCGTCTGCCACCTCTGGAGCCCGGCGTTGAGCTCGGCGACATGGCCCTCGATGAGCGCGACCGTCTCGGGCGCGGCGACGACCTCGGCGTACGACTTGCCCGCCAGGCCGTTCTCCTTGGCCCAGTCGAGGATGGACGCCTCGTCCAGCGCGATCAGCGCGGTGCAGAAGTTCCGGTCGGCGCCGTGCACGAGAATGTTGGAGACGTACGGGCACACCGACTTGAACTGGCCCTCGACCTCGGTGGGCGCGATGTACTTGCCGCCGGATGTCTTGAACAGGTCCTTCTTGCGGTCGGTGATCCGCAGATAGCCGTCGGGCGACAGCTCGCCGATGTCACCGGTGTGGAACCAGCCGTCGGCCTCCAGCACCTCGGCGGTCTTGTCGGGCTGCCCGTGGTAGCCCTCCATGATCCCGGGGCCGCGCAGCAGGATCTCGCCGTCCTCGGCGATCCGCACCTCCGTACCGGGCAGCGGCTTGCCGACCGTGCCGGTGCGGTAGGCCTCGCCGGGGTTCACGAAGGAGGCCGCGGAGGACTCGGTGAGGCCGTAGCCCTCCAGGATGTGGATGCCGGCGCCGGAGAAGAAGAAGCCGATCTCCGGGGCGAGGGCCACGGAGCCGGAGATACAGGCGCGCAGCCGGCCGCCGAACGCCTCGCGGATCTTGGCGTACACCAGCGCGTCGGCGGCCCGGTGCCTGGCGGCGAGGCCGAAGGGGGCGCTCGCGGTGCCGGTGCGGCGGAAGTTGTCCTGGGTGACCTTGGCGTACTCGCGGGCGACCTCGGAGGCCCAGCGGAAGATCTTGTACTTGGCGGGGCCGCCGGCCCGGGCCTTGTTGGCGATGCCGTTGTAGACCTTCTCGAAGATCCGCGGGACGGCCGCCATGTAGGTCGGCCGGACCACCGGCAGGTTCTCGATGATCTTGTCGACGCGGCCGTCGACGGCGGTGACGTGCCCGACCTCGATCTGGCCGGAGGTGAGCACCTTGCCGAAGACGTGCGCGAGGGGCAGCCACAGGTACTGCACGTCCTCGGCGCTGATCAGCCCGGTCGCGGCGATCGCCTTGGCCATGTACGACCAGTTGTCGTGCGGCAGGCGCACGCCCTTGGGGCGGCCGGTGGTGCCGGAGGTGTAGATGAGGGTGGCGAGCTGGTCCTTGGTGATCGCGCCGACCCGCTCCTTGATCAGCTGGGGGTCCTTCTCCAGCCGGGCCGCGCCGCGCTTCTCCAGCTCGTCGAGGGTGAGGATCCAGTCCTCCGCGGTGTCGACACCGGCCGGGTCGAGGACGACCACATGGGTGAGGGCGGGCAGCTCGGCTCGCTTCTCGACGGCCTTGGCGACCTGCGCCGCGTCCTCGGCGACCAGCACCCGGCTCTCGGAGTCGGAGAGGATGTACGCCGATTCGTCGGCGTTGGTCTGCGGGTAGACGGTGGTCGTCGCGGCGCCGGCGCACATGATGCCGAGGTCGGCGAGGATCCACTCGATCCGGGTGGAGGAGGCGAGCGCGACGCGCTGCTCCGGCTGCACCCCCAGGTCGACGAGCCCGGCCGCGATGGCGTACACCCGTTCGGCGGCCTGCGCCCAGCTCAGCGACTTCCAGTCGTCGGGGCCCGTTCCGGACGCGGCGGGCACGGGGTGGCGGTAGGCCTCGGCGTCGGGCGTGGCGGCCACGCGCTCCAGGAAGAGGCCCGCCACGGACGGCGGACGGTTCTCGATCAGGGTCTGTGTGTCGCTCACGACATCCTCCGGGGCCCGCGACGGCGCGGCTGGCTCTTGCGGCTGTTGTTTAACTCGCGAGTAACTATCGAGCAGGGGATCAGGGTAAAGGGCGACCGCCCGGCACGTAAGGGGCCACGTACTGTCACTTTCTCCGTGCGGCGCACCACGGGCCCGCCGCGCGACAGCACGACGGGCCCGTGGTCCGGGCACCGGAGGGGCTACTTCTTGCCCTTGGCGGAGCCCGCGGCGTCGTCGCTGCTCAGCACGGCGATGAAGGCTTCCTGCGGAACCTCCACGGAACCCACCATCTTCATCCGCTTCTTGCCTTCCTTCTGCTTCTCCAGCAGCTTCCGCTTCCGGGAGATGTCACCGCCGTAGCACTTGGCGAGGACGTCCTTGCGGATGGCGCGGATGGTCTCGCGAGCGATGACCCGGGAGCCGATGGCGGCCTGGATCGGCACCTCGAAGGCCTGCCGCGGGATCAGCTCGCGCAGCTTGGCGACGAGCCGCACCCCGTAGGCGTACGCGGCGTCCTTGTGGGTGATCGCCGAGAAGGCGTCCACCTTGTCGCCGTGCAGCAGGATGTCGACCTTGACCAGGCTGGAGGTCTGCTCGCCGGTGGGCTCGTAGTCCAGCGAGGCGTAGCCGCGCGTCTTGGACTTCAGCTGGTCGAAGAAGTCGAACACGATCTCCGCGAGGGGGAGCGTGTAGCGGATCTCGACGCGGTCCTCGGAGAGGTAGTCCATGCCGAGCAGGGTGCCGCGCCGGGTCTGGCACAGCTCCATGATCGAGCCGATGAACTCGGTCGGCGCGAGGATGGTGGCGCGCACGACCGGCTCGTACACCTCGCTGATCTTCCCCTCGGGGAACTCGCTCGGGTTGGTGACGACGACCTCGGTGCGGTCCTCCATGACCACCCGGTAGACCACGTTCGGCGCGGTGGCGATCAGGTCGAGGCCGAACTCGCGCTCGAGGCGCTCGCGGATCACGTCGAGGTGGAGCAGGCCGAGGAAGCCGACGCGGAAGCCGAAGCCGAGCGCGGCGGAGGTCTCCGGCTCGTAGACCAGGGCGGCGTCGTTGAGCTGCAGCTTGTCGAGCGCCTCGCGCAGCTCCGGGTAGTCGGAGCCGTCCAGCGGGTACAGGCCCGAGAAGACCATCGGCTTGGGGTCCTTGTAACCGCCGAGGGCCTCGGTGGCGCCCTTGACCTGGCTGGTGACGGTGTCACCGACCTTGGACTGGCGGACGTCCTTCACGCCGGTGATCAGATAGCCCACCTCGCCGACGCCGAGGCCGTCGGCCGCCAGCATCTCGGGCGAGTTGGTGCCGATCTCCAGCAGCTCGTGGGTGGCGCCGGTCGACATCATCCTGATGCGCTCGCGCTTGTTGAGCTGGCCGTCGATGACACGGACGTACGTGACCACGCCCCGGTAGGAGTCGTAGACGGAGTCGAAGATCATCGCGCGGGCCGGGGCGTCCTTGACGCCGACCGGCGCCGGGATGTCCCGTACGGCCCGGTCGAGCAGCGCGTCGACACCCACACCGGTCTTGGCGGAGACCCGGAGCACGTCGTCGGGGTCGCAGCCGACCAGGTTGGCGAGCTCCTCGGCGAACTTCTCCGGCTGGGCCGCGGGAAGGTCGATCTTGTTGAGCACCGGGATGATCGTGAGGTCGTTCTCCATCGCCAGGTAGAGGTTGGCGAGGGTCTGGGCCTCGATGCCCTGGGCGGCGTCGACGAGGAGGATGGTCCCCTCACAGGCCGCGAGCGACCGCGAGACCTCGTAGGTGAAGTCGACGTGCCCGGGGGTGTCGATCATGTTGAGGATGTGCGTGTTGTTCTTGTCGTGGGTGGGAGCCCACGGCAGCCGCACCGCCTGGGACTTGATCGTGATGCCGCGCTCGCGCTCGATGTCCATCCGGTCGAGGTACTGAGCACGCATCTGCCGCTGCTCGACCACACCGGTCAGCTGGAGCATCCGGTCGGCGAGCGTGGACTTGCCGTGGTCGATGTGCGCGATGATGCAGAAGTTGCGGATCAGAGCCGGGTCGGTACGGCTCGGCTCGGGCACATTGTTAGGGGTCGCGGGCACGCAGGGTCCTGTCTCTTGAGGCGCCTTATGCCTCGGGTCGGATCGATACGTAGGCTCCATGGTCCCACGGGCGGCGACCGGGGGCCGGTTTGGGCCATTCTCGGGCCCGCTGGTAGTGTGGGCAGCTGTGTCTCATGCCCTCTCAGCGCGAGGCACCAACGAATCCAGGAATTAGAAGAGGCTTATTTCGTGGCGAACATCAAGTCCCAGATCAAGCGGATCAAGACCAACGAGAAGGCTCGGCTGCGCAACAAGGCCGTCAAGTCCTCCCTGAAGACCGCGATCCGCAAGGCCCGTGAGGCCGCTGCCGCGGGTGACCTCGAGAAGGCCACCGCGCTGCAGCGCGCTGCCGCGCGTCAGCTCGACAAGGCTGTCTCGAAGGGTGTCATCCACAAGAACCAGGCCGCCAACAAGAAGTCGGCGCTGGCTTCCAAGGTCGCGACCCTCCAGGGCTGAACCCCTCTGGTCTGACCGGATCCCCCGGGATCCGAGCCGCCGGAAGGACCCAGGGCGGGCCCTCTCTCATCCGCCCCCGACCGGCACCCGAGCCCGTACGCGGCCTGCGTTCGCCACGCGGGTATGGGCTCAGCAGATTCATCAGCTCCACCAGCTCGATCTGCTTCACCTTCGTGATCCGAAGGCCCCGGCCCCGCCCTTCCCCAGGGCGGGGCCGGGGCCTTCGGCGTGTCACATCCAGAACTGGTCGACCTTCTGCATGTCCGCGACGCACTCGTCGAGGTCGGTGATCTTGTCTCCCATGATCCGGAAGACGATCCCGCCCATCTCGTCGAGGTGCTTGCCGGCCCGGTCGGCGGTGAAGTGGTGCACGGACATGACATGCCCGCGGCCGTCCACGAACAGGTTGCGCAGCTCGACGCGGAACGAGCCACCGGTCTCCGAGTAGAGCCGGCCGTAGTAGTCGTTGAGGACCGAGTCGATCCCCTTGTAGTCCCCGGAGAGCGGGTGGGAGCCCGGGACGTGGTGCGTACAGTCCCCGGTCATCAATGCGCGCAGGGTGTCCATGTCTCCCCGCTGGAAGGCTTCGTAGCCCTCGCGGACTATTTTCGCGTGCGGGTGTTCAGCCACGGCGATCGCCACCTCTCCTTGTCGGGCGATAGAGGCCGATGGGGGCCGATGCGGACCGACGGCTACCGAAGGGGGCCGAGGGGGACCGCAGGGCCGGTACGCACGATTCTCCTCTGGAGAGTGCCTAACGTCCTCTGGAGCGGGCGGCCCGCGCGATGGCGACGACCGCCTTCTCCAGCGCGTACTCCGGGTCGTCCCCGCCGCCCTTCACACCGGCGTCCGCCTCGGCGACCGCCCGCAGCGCCACAGCCACGCCGTCGGGGGTCCAGCCCCGCATCTGCTGGCGCACCCGGTCGATCTTCCACGGCGGCATGCCCAGCTCCCGCGCGAGATCGGCGGGCCGGCCGCCGCGCGCCGAGGACAGCTTGCCGATGGCCCGCACGCCCTGGGCCAGCGCGCTGGTGATCATCACGGGCGCGACACCGGTGGCCAGCGACCAGCGCAGCGCCTCCAGGGCCTCCGCGGCCCGTCCCTCCACCGCCCGGTCGGCGACGGTGAAGCTCGACGCCTCGGCCCGGCCGGTGTAGTACCGCCCCACGACGGCCTCGTCGATCGTCCCCTCGACGTCGGCGACGAGCTGCGTCACCGCCGAGGCCAGCTCGCGCAGATCGCTGCCGATGGCGTCGACGAGCGCCTGGCAGGCCTCGGGCGTCGCGGACCGCCCGGTGGCCCGGAACTCCTGCCGCACGAACGCCAGCCGGTCGGCCGGCTTGGTCATCTTCGGACAGGCGATCTCCCGCGCCCCGGCTTTGCGGGCGGCGTCCAGCAACGCCTTGCCCTTGACCCCGCCGACGTGCAGCAGCACCAGCGTGATCTCCTCGGCGGGCGCCGCGAGATAGGCCTTCACGTCCTTGACGGTGTCGGCCGACAGATCCTGCGCGTTGCGTACGACCACGACCTTGCGCTCCGCGAAGAGCGAGGGGCTGGTCAGCTCGGCGAGGGTGCCGGGCTGCAACTGGTCGGGGGTCAGGTCCCGCACGTCGGTGTCGGCGTCCGCGGCCCTGGCGGCCGCCACGACCTCCTGCACCGCCCGGTCGAGCAGCAACTCCTCCTGCCCCACGGCGAGCGTCACCGCGGCGAGGACATCGTCATTCGCAGTCTTCCTGGCCATCGGGACAAGGATGGCACGGGGGACTGACAGTCGCGTCATGCGGCTGCGGGTGGGGCCGCGGCTTGCGGTTGCGGCTGGGGCCACGGCATGCGGCTTGCGGCTTGCGGCTGCGGCATGCGGCTGCGTGGGGGGCTGCGGCATGCGGCTGCGTGGGGGGGCTGATCGCGCAGTTCCCCGCGGCCCTGGGGGGTGCAGGCTCGTCCCGCGCGGGCGGGCTTGCGGCTGCGGCTTGCGGCTGCGGCTTGCGGCTGCGTGGGGGGCTGCGGCTTGCGGCTGCGTGGGGGGCTGCGGCTTGCGGCTGCGTGGGGGGCTGCGGCTTGCGGCTGCGTGGGGGGCTGATCGCGCAGTTCCCCGCGCCCCTGGGGGTTGCAGGCTCGTCCCGCGCGGCGAGCGCGAACGCCCCCGCCTACGGCTCCTCGCGCCAGCCCTCCCACTCCGCCGCGAACTCGTCCAGGGCCTGTGCCGCGAGGCGGTCCTCCTCGTCGCGCAGCACCACCAGCCACTGCGCGTCCTCGGCGTCGTCCTCCCCGGCCAGCGCGTCCCGGACGATCAACGGCTCCTCGCGCACCCCGAACCGCTCCACGAGGGCCTGGGCCACCTCCTCCGCCGCGTCGCGGTCGGGCAGCACCAGCACATGTCTCACATCGCTCACGAAGCCATTTTCCGGCACCCGGGGACTGCTTCCGCCCGCGCCTCAGCTCTTGGGCACGATCTGCACGTCGAGCTCGACCCGGATGCTCGGCCCGACCACCGCGATCCCGCGCGCCAGCATCGTCTGCCAGCTCACGGTGAAGTCGTCCCGGTGCAGTTCGGTCCGCGCCCGGCAGGCCGCCCGCGTCTCGCCGCCCATGCCGTTGCCGAGCCCGAGGTACTCCGTGTCCAGGGTCACCGTCCGCGTCACGCCGTGCAGCGACAGCGCCCCCGTCACGGCCCACCGGCTCCCGCCCTTGTGCGTGAACCGTTCGCTGTAGAACTCCAGCGTCGGATACCGCTTCACGTCCAGGAAGTCCGCCGACCGCAGATGCTCGTCCCGCATCCGGACGTTGGTGTCGATGGAGGCGGCGTCGATCACCACGTGCATCGCCGACTGCTCCACCCGCTCCGCGATCCGCACCACCCCGGCGAAGGAGTTGAACCGCCCGTGGATCCGGGCGAGCCCGATGTGCCGCGCGGTGAACCCGATCGAGGAGTGCGTCGGCTCGATGTCCCAGTCTCCCGGCGCCGGCAGCTCCGGCGGCTGCGCCAGCTGGAGCGTCACATCGCCGAGCGAGGCCAACGCGTTCTCCCCGACCGTCGCGGTCGCCCGGTACGGGGTGAACCCCTCGGCGGAGACCGCGAGCCGGTACTCACCGGCCGGCACCGTCGTCACGAACGCCCCGAACGGATCGGTCCCGCCGCTGACGACCTTGCGCCCCAGGGTGTCGCTCACCGCGAACTCCGCGTTGCGCACGGGTTCGTTGACCGGATCGAGCACCCGGCAGCTCAGCACCCCGGCGTTCTCCGGGGTCGGGACCGCCGCGAGGGGACTCGTCCGTTGCACCCGGTTCGTACGATTTCCCATCCAGCCGCCGAACATCAACGCCACCCCTGCGCGACTTGACTCCACTTGTTGCCGAAGAACCATTCGATCACCGATGCGGCTTTCGAGGCAACACGATCCCAATTACGCCCGCGGGCCCGCTTCCGCCGTCCTCACCTCCGGCACCCGCTCCAGCACGATCCCGAACCGCTCCCGGTACACCCCGAGCACCTCCTCGTCCGACCCCAACTCCCTCTCTTCGCCCCCGCCTTCGGGCACGGTCACCTTCAACCGCCGCCCGCTGAGCGTGATCCTCCCCCCGTCCCGCGTCACCCGCGAACAGACCAGCGACCGCGTGAAGTGCGACTCCGGCGAGGTGCTGTGCCACCAGGCCCCGGCCACGAAGTCCCCGAGTGCCCTCGGCCTGACCTCCAGCCGGTACTGCGGCGAGCCGTCCCGGACGACGTCCAGATCACCCGTGACCGATGCCGTGCCCCTGCCGCCGGCCTCGCACTCCGCCTCGGACCCGGCCTCGTCGATCCGGAACACCCCACCGGGGTCCTGCTGCTCGCCCCGGTCCGCCCAGCGGAGCGGGAGATGGCTGTGCGCCCCGAAGCCCACGTCCGCCAGCCAGGTCCCGCCGTCCGCCGTCCCCACCCGGAGCGCCATGTGGTCGTAGGGGATCCCGAGCCGCCCCGGTGCCCCGAACACCCGGGCCGCCAGGAACGCGACCTCGAACCCGAGCGCCGCCAGCAGCGTCCCGAACGCGCCGTTCAGCTCGTAACAGAACCCTCCCCTGCGCTCCTCCACGACCTTCTCGACCAGCCGCCTCTCCTCCAGCACGATCCGCTCGCCGAGGTGCACCGAGAGGTTCTCGAAGGGCACGGCCAGCAGGTGGCTCAGGTGCAGTTCGGCCAGGGCGGCGGCCGTGGGCCGGGGCGGGCGGGCGGTCCCGAGGCGGCGCAGATAGGCGTCGACCAGCCGACCGTCGACGAGAGCGGCGTCCAGGTGCGCGGCATCCAGGTGAGCGGCATCCATGCCCTCAGTCTCGCGCGACCAGCGGCGCCCCGTCCGTACCCGTGACCGCCAGCGCCCCGTCCCGGTCCGTCCGGAGCACCATGGCACCTCCCGCCTTCAGCGCCGCGACCGTACTCGGGGCGGGGTGCCCGTAGGGGTTGTCCGCCCCTGCGGAGATCAACGCCACCTTCGGCGCCACCGCCCGCATCAGGTCCGGGTCCTGGAAGGCCGAGCCGTGATGGGCCACCTTGAGCACGTCCACCCGCCGCAGCGACCCGCCCGCCGGTGACCGCAACAGCGCGCGCTGGGCCGGGGGTTCGAGATCGCCGAGCAGCAGCATCCGCAGCCCGCCCGACCGTACGAGCAGGGTCACGCTCGCGTCGTTCGGTCCGTCCGGTTCCGGCGCCGGACGCGGGGGCGGCCACAGCACCTCCCAGTCGAGCGGCCCGGTCCGCCGCCGCTCCCCCGCGACGGCCCGCAGCACCGGAACGTGCCGTGCCCGCGCCTGATCCCGTACGAACTCCGCCTGTTCCGGGGGCTCCTCGAACCCCGTCGTCTCGATCGCTCCCACCTCCCGTCCGCGCAGCACCCCGGGCAGTCCGGCCACATGGTCGGCGTGGAAGTGGGTGAGCACCACGAGCGGCACCCGAGTGACGCCGAGGGTGCGCAGACACCGGTCGACGGGCTCCGGGTCCGGTCCGGCGTCCACCACCACCGCCGTGCGCGCCCCCGCCGCCAGGACCGTCGCGTCGCCCTGTCCCACGTCGCACATAGCCAGCCGCCAGCCCGGCGGGGGCCAGCCGGTGAGCACCCGGGTGAGCGGCGGCGGCCGCACCACGGCCAGCAGGAACAGCATCCCGCAGACCGCGCACAGCCACCGCCGGCCCGGCAGCCGGCCGCCGAGCAGCAGCACCGCCGCCGTGACGAGGGCGAGCAGCAGCGCCCCGGCCCAGCTGCCGGGCCAGTCCACTCCCGCGCCGGGCAGCGCCGCCCCGGCCCGCGCGATCCACGCGATCCAGCCGGCCGGCCAACTCGCGCACCAGGCCAGCGCCTCGGCCACCGGCATCGCCACCGGCGCAGTCGCCAGCGCGGCGAAGCCCAGGACGGTCGCGGGCGCCACCGCGAACTCCACGAGGAGGTTGCACGGCACCGCCACCAGGCTCACCCGCGCCGACAGCATCGCGACGACCGGTGCGCACAGGGCCTGCGCCGCCCCCGCCGCCGCGAGCGCCTCGGCGAGCCGCGGCGGCACCCTCCGCCCGCGCAACGCGGCGCTCCAGCGCGGCGCCAGCGTCAGCAGCGCGCCGGTGGCGAGCACCGACAGCAGGAAGCCGTAGCTCCGGGCCAGCCAGGGGTCGTACAGGACCAGCAGCAGGACCGCCGTCGCGAGCGCCGGGACCAGGGATCTGCGGCGGCCGGTGGCGAGGGCGAGCAGCACCACCGCTCCGCAGGCCGCGGCCCGCAGCACACTCGGGTCGGGCCGGCACACCACGACGAAGGCGAGCGTGAGCGCCCCGCCGAGCAGCGCGGTGGCCCGCAGGGGGATGCCGAGGCGGGGCGCCAGACCGCGGCGTTCGACCCGCTGGGCCAGGCCGGGCGGGCCGAGGAGCAGGGCGAGGACGATCGTGAGGTTGCTGCCGGACACGGCGAGCGTATGGGCGAGGTCGGTCTCCTTGAAGGCCTCGTCCAGTTCGGGCGTGATCCGCGCGGTGTCCCCGACGACCAGCCCGGGCAGCAGCGCCCGGGCGTCCGCCGGGAGTCCGTCGGTGGCTTCCCGCAGGCCCGCCCGCAGTCGGCCGGCCGTCCGCTGGATCGCCGACGGCTCCCGTACGACCTGTGGCATGCGGGGGCCGCGCACCCGCAGCACCGCCGCGATCCGGTCCCCTCCCGTCAGCGGCGGAGCGAGCCGCCCCGTCACCCGTACTCGGGTGGACGGCAGCAGCCGCAGCCACGGGGAGTGCCTCGCCGTCACCCGTCCGGCCGCCCGCGCGTCCACCAGCATGAGCACCGGTGTCCGTGTCGCGACCATCTCGCCTTCCGGCCCCTCGACCCTGCGGACCTCCGCGTCGATCAGCACGGAGTCCGGGACGGCGTGGTCCCCGCTGATCCGGGGCCGGGTGAGCCGTGGATCGGAGGTCAGCTCGACTTCGGCGGTCACCGTCGCGAGCCTGCCCGCCAGGTCCGGCACCGGGCCCCGCCGCAGATCCGCCCCGTGCAGTCCGGCCGAGGCCGCCGCAGCGGCGACGCAGAGCAGCGAGGCGGCCACGGTGAACCGCGCCCGGCCGCGGCCGGGGCCCCGCGCCGCCAGCAGCACGACCGCCCCGGCCAGGCAGCACAGCGCGAGGCCCACCACGATCCCCGGCGCCGCGTCCAGGGTGAGCGCCGCTGTGGCCCAGGCCGCCGCGGCGGGCGGCACCAGCCGCAGGTCGACCGGCCCCTCCTGCCGCGGATGCGCGTCACCCAGCCGCTTCCCGGACTCGGCATGCACCCGGCGCCGAGGGCGCACGGCGGGGGTGTCCGCGGGCCGCGCGAGGTCGGGGTGCGACTGGCCGGGGCGTGGGGGGCCCTGGCATGGGGGGTCCTGGCGTGGGCGGTCCCGGCGTGGGCGCTCAGAGCGCGCGCCGTCGAGCCGGGCGTGCTCGGACCGAACGCCGCCGGGCCGCGCCGCGTAGGGCCCCGCACCGCCAGGCCGAGCACCACCGGACCGAACGCCGCCGGGCCGCCCCGCATCGGACCGCGCACCGCCAGCACGAGCACCATCGGGCGGAACGCCACCGGACCTGACGCCGCCAAGCCGCCCCGCGTCCGGCCGCGCCCCGCCCCGTCCTCCCCGACCCGGCGGAAGCGGCTCCGGCTCCTCGCTCGGGCTCATGGGCGGACCAGGTTGCGCAGATCGGCGTAGCGGCGCTCGCCGATGCCGTCGACCTCGCGCAGTTCGTCCACGGAACGGAAGCCGCCGTTCCGGGTGCGGTGGTCCACGATGTGCTGCGCCAGGACGGGGCCGACGCCCGGGAGGGTGTCGAGTTGCTCGACGGTGGCCGTGTTGAGGGAGACGGGGGCCGAAGGCGCGCCCGGCGCCGCACCGAGTCCCTGCGCTGTCGCGGGCTCCGGTGGGGCGGGTCCGCCGACGACCACCTGTTCGCCGTCCACCAGGAACCGTGCCCGGTTGAGGCCCTCGGTGCTGGTCCCCGGCCGCACCCCGCCGGCCGCGCTCAGCGCGTCGACGAGCCGGGAACCGGCGGGAAGCCGGTGGATGCCCGGCTTGCGGACCTTGCCGCTGACGTCCACCACGATCTCGGCCCCGGGCATTGCGGTGGGGGACGCCTCGGCCGCCGCCCGCACCACCTCCGGGGGCCGGACCGGTTCGGCGCGCCCCGTCCAGAAGTGGTGCGCGGCGAAGCCGACGGCGACGACCAGGACCGCCGTCAGCGCGAGTGCGCCGGCGCGTTCCATCCCGCAGCGCGTCTGCACCCACACCGGCATCCGCTCCCGCAGGGCCGACGCGAGCCGCTCCCGTCGGCCGCCGGCCCGGCCGGCGTCGAGCGCCGACCGCTGCGGCTCCTCGGGCGGCCCTTCCCGCACCTCACCGACAGCGACACCGACATCGTCCTCCTCGTGCCGCTCGCCGTCGTCGGCGCGCGCCGCGAACAACGCCTCAGCCCGTCGGCGCAGTTCCTCCGCCGACGCCTGACGCGTGCGGCCGTCGGAGCCGGGCGCCCGGCCGGGGCCGCTGGTGGCGTGGTGGGTGCGTGGGCGTGTGGTCGAGCGTGATCGAAGTGCCATGCCCCGAGGATCGGACACCTCACCGAATCGCGATGATCTTGCACAATTCCCGGGGAATACTCCCCAGTTGTGGAAAACTCCACCACCCGCACGGGTGAGGAGAAGAGCCTCTGCGGCCCCGTCTGTCGCGTTCTATCGCGGTGAGACCACCACTCCCAGCAACCCGGGCCCCGTGTGTGCCCCGATCACCGCCCCGACCTCGCTCACATGGAGGTCCGCCACGCCGGGCACCCGGGCCCGCAGCCGGTCCGCAAGCGCCGACGCCCGTTCGGAAGCGGCGAGATGGTGCACGGCGATGTCGACCCGGGCGCTCCCCGCACGGTCGGCGCCCAGCTCCTCCAGCCGGGCGATGGCCCTGGACGCCGTACGCACCTTCTCCAGGAGGTCGATGCGGCCCGCGTCCAGCTGGAGCAGCGGCTTCACCGCGAGGGCGGAGCCCAACAGGGCCTGGGCGGCGCCGATCCGGCCGCCGCGGCGCAGATAGTCGAGGGTGTCGACGTAGAAGTAGGCGGCGGTGCCGTCGGCCCGTTTCTCGGCGGCGGCGACCGCCTCGTCCACGGTGCCGCCCGATTCGGCGGCCTCGGCCGCGGCCAGCGCGCAGAAGCCGAGGGCCATGGCCACCATGCCGGTGTCCACCACCCGCACCGGCACCGGCGCCTCCCGTGCCGCGACGACCGCCGCGTCGTAGGTGCCGGAGAGTTCGGCGGACAGGTGCAGGGAGACGATGCCGGTGGCGCCGGCCTCGGCGGCCTTGCGGTAGGTCTCGGCGAAGAGCCGGGGGCTGGGGCGCGAGGTGGTGACGGGGCGTCGCTTCTGCAGTGCCTGGGCCAGGGAACGCGTCGAGATCTCGGTGCCCTCTTCCAGGGCCTCGCCGCCGAGGACGACGGTCAGGGGCACCGCGGTGATGCCGTGGCGCTCCATCGTCCCCTGCGGCAGGTAGGCCGTTGAATCCGTGACGATCGCGACATGGCGGGACATGAGCTGGAGGTTACCTGGCGTAGCGCGTGGACGGCAGCCCGGCCCCTCTCGCCTGGACATGCCTTGACCGAATCCGGTAGGGATCACATACCAGACGTCTCCGGGCGGGGCTTCTTCTGCCAGGGGTAGGTGGGGCGCGGCCCGGTCGGGTCGATCGCGGGCCGGGCGGGCTCCTGCGCTGCGGGCTCCTCCTGGGTCCGGGGTCGCGCCTGCGGCCGCGGGGTCCGGGAGGTCTGCGGCGTCTGGGCGGTGTCCTCGGTGGTCCAGTGGCGCAGGGCGCCGGTCTCCACGTCGATCTGGGCGCTGAGGTGGTCCAGGTCGTCCTCGGCGAAGCGACCGGCGCGGTCGCGGGCGGCCCAGCGCAGGGAGTCCGCCGAGCCGATGACACGCTCGGTGCGCTCGCGCACCTGCGGCAGCCGCTCGGCGAGCCTGGCCCGGTCGGGCTCGGACTCCAGCCGCTTGAGCTCGCCGTCCAGTTCATGGCCGTGGGCGCTGAGCCGCTGGAACAGGCCGAGGGACTCCCTGAGGGACTCGTCCTCCGCGACGCCCGCGCGCAGTGCGTCCTGGGTGGCCCGCATCGAGGTGCGCAGCTTGAGCCGGAGCTGGGCGATCTCGCCGACCGGTCCGGGCTGGGCGAAGGACTTGGCCCGCAGGGTGTGGTCCTCGACCGTGCGGCGGGCCTGGTCGATGGTGCGGTCCACCCCGCGCTTGGCGGCGCCGACCGCCTTCACCGTCGCGTAGACGCCGAGCACCGTGAGCAGCACGAAGAGCAGGGCGACGACTGCGATCACTGCTTCCACGAACTCCTCCTACGACGACCGGCATCCGTCTTCGAATGCTTCCCCCAACAAACGGTAAACGAGACGGGCAGGCCCGGAGTTCCGACAGAACCCCGAACCTGCCCGCACCCGTCCCCTAGGGGACGACGATCGTCCGGTGGGCCGGCGGCTCACGCCGGAACGATGTTCACCAGCTTCGGCGCCCGCACGATCACCTTGCGGATTGCCGCCCCGTCCAGCGCCTTGACGACGTTCTCGTCGGCCAGGGCGACCTTCTCCAGCTCCTCGTCGGAGATGGCCGGGGACACCTCCAGACGGGCCTTGACCTTGCCCTTGACCTGGACGACGCAGGTGACGCTCTCGTCCACGACGTACGCCGGGTCAGCGACGGGCAGGTCCTGGTGGACGACCGAGTCGGTGTGGCCCAGCTTGCGCCACAGCTCCTCGGCGATGTGCGGGGCCAGCGGGGCGATCAGCAGCACCAGGGCCTCGGCGACGGTGCGCGGCAGCGCCCCGCCCGCCTTGGTGAGGTGATTGTTCAGCTCGGTGATCTTGGCGATGGCGGTGTTGAAGCGCAGGCCCTCCAGGTCCTGGCGCACGCCGTCGACGGCCTTGTGCAGCGCGCGCAGGGTGGGCTCGTCGGGCTCGGCGTCGACGACGGTGACCTCGCCGGTGGTCTCGTCGACGATGTTGCGCCACAGGCGCTGCAGCAGCCGGTACTGGCCGACGACCGCGCGGGTGTCCCACGGGCGGGAGACGTCCAGCGGACCCATGGCCATCTCGTACAGCCGCAGGGTGTCGGCGCCGTACTCGGCGCAGATCGTCTCCGGGGTGACGGAGTTCTTCAGGGACTTGCCCATCTTGCCCAGCTCGCGCTTGACCGGCTCGCCCGCGTGGAAGTAGCCGCCGTCGCGCTCCTCGATCTCGGTGGCCGGCACCGGGAAGCCACGGCTGTCACGGTAGACGTAGGCCTGGATCATGCCCTGGTTGAACAGCTTGTGGAACGGCTCGGCGGACGAGACGTGCCCCAGGTCGAACAGGACCTTGGACCAGAAGCGGGCGTACAGCAGGTGCAGCACGGCGTGCTCGGCACCGCCGACGTACAGGTCGACGCCGCCGTGCGGGCGGCCCTCGCGCGGGCCCATCCAGTAGCGCTCGATCTCGGGGTCGACCAGCCGCTCGCTGTTGTGCGGGTCCAGGTAGCGCAGTTCGTACCAGCAGGAACCGGCCCAGTTGGGCATGGTGTTGGTCTCGCGGCGGTACGGGCGCGGGCCACGGCCGTCGCCCAGGTCCAGGGTGACGCTGACCCAGTCCTCGTTGCGGGAGAGCGGGGTCTCCGGGGAGGTGTCCGCGTCGTCCGGGTCGAAGGTGCGGGGCGAGTAGTCCTCGACCTCCGGCAGCTCCAGCGGCAGCATCGACTCGGGCAGGGCGTGGGCGACGCCGTCCTCGTCGTAGACGATGGGGAAGGGCTCGCCCCAGTAGCGCTGGCGGCTGAACAGCCAGTCGCGCAGCCGGAAGTTGACGGTGCCCCGGCCGATGCCCTTGCGGGCCAGCCACTCGGTGACGCGGGCCTTGGCCTCGGCGACGGGCAGGCCGTCCAGGGAGATGTCGTCGTTGGAGGAGTTGATGATCTTCGCGTCGTAGGACGTGAAGGCGGTCTCCCAGGTGGCGGTGTCGGTGCCGCGGCCGTCGGTCGGCTCGACGATGCAGACGATCGGCAGCTCGAAGGCGCGCGCGAACTCGAAGTCGCGCTGGTCGCCGGCCGGGACGGCCATGATCGCGCCGGTGCCGTAGCCCATCAGGACGTAGTCGGCGATGAAGACGGGGATCCGCTCGCCGTTGACCGGGTTGGTCGCGTAGGCGCCGGTGAAGACGCCGGTCTTGTCCTTGGCCTCGGCCTGCCGCTCGACGTCGGACTTGGAACCGGCCTGGGCGCGGTAGGCGGCGACGGCCTCGGCGGGGCTGTCGTGTCCGCCGGTCCACACGGGGCGGGTGCCCTCGGGCCAGGCGGCCGGGACGAAGGTGTCGACCAGCGGGTGCTCGGGCGCCAGGACCATGTAGCTCGCGCCGAACAGGGTGTCGGGGCGGGTGGTGAAGACCGTGATGTGCTCGCCGTCGACGGGGAAGTCGACGCGGGCGCCCTCGGAGCGGCCGATCCAGTTGCGCTGCTGCAGCTTGATGGCCTCGGGCCAGTCCAGCGCGTCCAGGTCGTCGAGCAGGCGGTCGGCGTACGCCGTGATCCGCATGTTCCACTGGCGCAGCTTGGCCTTGAAGACCGGGAAGTTGCCGCGCTCGGAGCGGCCGTCGGCGGTGACCTCCTCGTTGGCCAGGACGGTGCCCAGGCCGGGGCACCAGTTGACCGGCGCGTCGGAGGCGTAGGCCAGCCGGAAGCCGCTCAGCACGTCGGCGCGCTCGGTGGCGGTCAGTTCGTTCCACGCGCGCGTGTCGCCGGGGACGCCGCGCTCACCGGACTCGAACTGGGCGATCAGCTCGGCGATGGGGCGGGCCTTGGCCGCCTCGTCGTCGTACCAGGAGTTGAAGATCTGCAGGAAGATCCACTGGGTCCACTTGTAGTAGTCCGGGTCGATCGTGGCGAACGACCGGCGCTTGTCGTGGCCCAGGCCCAGCCGGCGCAGCTGGGACTTCATGTTGGAGATGGCGGCCTCGGTGGTGACCCGGGGGTGCTCGCCGGTCTGCACGGCGTGCTGCTCGGCGGGCAGGCCGAAGGCGTCGAAGCCCAGGGTGTGCAGGACGTTGTGGCCGGTCATGCGCTGGAAGCGCGCGAAGACGTCGGTCGCGATGTAGCCCAGGGGGTGGCCGACGTGCAGGCCCGCACCGGAGGGGTACGGGAACATGTCCATGATGAACTTCTCGGGGCGGGCCACGGCCGCGGGGTCCCCCGCCAGGTCGCCCTTGGGGTTGGGCGCGGCGTAGGTGCCCTCAGCGTCCCAGAAGTCCTGCCAGCGTGCCTCGATGTCGGCGGCCATGGCCGCCGTGTAGCGGTGTGGCGCGGCATCCGCCGCCATGCCAGGGGCGGCAGCGGGGTTCGTCTCGCTCATGATCCTCAAAGCTCCATCGATCGTCTCTGCCGACTGCTGCGACGTCCCGGACTTCCCGGAAACGAAAAATCCCCTCGCACAGGAGGGGACGCCGCGCCGATGCCGAACCGTCCGGTCCACCGGCGTTCGGGACTGATCAGCGCGGCCCGCTAAGCAGAAGGCGTACGGCACGCATGGCGCTAGGGTACCGCAGGGGTTGAGCAAGCTGCGACGGACTTACGTATGACCTACGGACACCGGGCACACCCGGCCGAAGTTGAACAAAGGTCAAGGATTACTTCGCGTAACAGCAACTAAAGGGACATCGTCCCGCCCAGATGGTCACTTGATAACAACGCAATAACTCAAACCTCGTACCCATCGGTATGGAGCCGCTTAGAGTTCGGCAGCGGGACCGCTTTCCCGAAACTGCTCGGAGTTGCCCCCATGAACCCTCTTCTCAACAACAGCTCGATCCCCAAGGCCGGCCGGTCGGCCTACGGGGTGGCCTCGGCTGTCGTCCTGGTCCTCATACCCGTGGTCGTGCTAGCCGGCGGGGACCAGGTCCAGTCCTTCCTCAACTTCGGCGCGGGCGTCCTGTCGCTGGTGTGCCTCACCTGCTCGGTCATCTGGGGTCTGGTCGCCCAGGACCGGCTGATCCTCAACACCCGCCAGCGCATCATCGCCCAGGGCATCCACCGGGTGACCGCCGTCGGCTCGATCGCCTTCCTGCTGGTGCACATCACCGTCAAGATCGCGCTGCAGCACACCGTCCTGCTCGCCGCGCTCATCCCGTTCTCCCAGGGCGTCACCGGGATCGGCTTCCTGATCGGCCTCGGTTCCCTGGCCGGCCTGCTCATGATCTTCGTCGGCATCACCGGCGCCCTGCGCAACCAGTTCGCCGCCCCCGCCGAGGTCGCCGCCCGCTGGCGCGCGATGCACATGCTGGCCTACCCGGCCCTGTGCGCCGCGCTCATCCACGGGCTCTACGCGGGTCGCGCCGCCAAGCCGTTCTTCATGATCTCGTACCAGCTCTGCCTGGTCGGCGTCATCGCCGCCCTGCTGCTGCGGGCCGCCCCGCGCGAGTTCAAGCGCAAGGTCGCCGACCAGATCACGATGATGATGGGCACCCGGGACCGTTACGCCATGGAGGACCTGGAGGCGTCCCGCGCGCGGATGGCCGAGGGCGACTACGACCGCCCCTCCCGGCCCTCCAGGGCGGCCCGGGACGAGGGCAGGGACCGGGACCGGGACGCCGGCCGCGGGAACCCGCAGACCTCCTCGCTGTTCGGCATGCCGGCCGGCGCCGACACCGGCGGCGGGTACGCCGCCGCCTACCGCTCCGCCAACACGCCCGGCGCGCAGCAGCCGTACGCCGGTGCGGCCGACCAGACCGCGCGCATGAACATGGCCACCGACATGCAGGCCACGGCCGCGATGCCGCGCATGGACACCGGTGGCAGCACCTCCGGCAGCTGGCCGATCCCCTCCCCGCCGCCGGTCGGCGAGGCGCCCCCGTCGGCGTACGACCCGATGCAGGACACCGGGTTCAACATCCCGGTCTACGGCAATTCGGGCAACCCGGGGTACGGCGGACGTGATGTGTACAACACCGGTGAGACGAACGCCCAGTACGGCGCGTACAACTCGAACGACACGTACAACAGCGGTCCCGCCAGTGCACCAGCGCCCGGAGCGTCCACGGACAACCCGGGTTCGGGCGAACCTTGGAACACGCCTTCCGGAGGCTATAGGTGAACGAGGCCCTGCCCGACGTCCCAGAAGTCCGCGTGGTCGGCCTTCCGCAGCTCACGTCGGGCTTCGACCTTGTCGAGAGACTTGACCTGCCCATGCACCTCAAGGTGCACGGGCCGCTCGAACCCATGGGCGGGGAGAAGCTCGCGCAGCTCTCCGAACGCATCAACCTCAAGGGACGCGGCGGCGCCGGCTTCCCGTTCCACAAGAAGCTGCGCTCGGTCGCCGACGCGGCGATCAAGCGCGGCGTACGGCCGGTCGTCGTCGTCAACGGCAGCGAGGACGAACCGGCCTGCCGCAAGGACACGGTGCTGATCAACCGTGCCCCGCACCTCATCCTGGACGGCGCGCTGCTGGTGGCGGAGGCCCTGGGTGCCCGCACGCTCGTGGTGGGGGTCACCCGGGAGTCGACCGAGCGCTCCATGGAGGCCGCCCTCGCCGAGCGGGGCCTCGGCACCGGCCGCCGCTCGGCGCTGAAGGCGTTCGTCCAGCGCAACCCGATCCGCATGGTGACCGGCGCGGCCGCCTCGCTGATCCGCTCCATCGACGGCGGCCCGGCGATCCCGCCCGGCCGCAAGACCAGCGCCTCGCAGAGCGGCGTCGGCGGCGCGCCGACCCTGCTGTCCAACGCCGAGACGTTCGCCCAGCTCGCCATCGCCGCCCGCATCGGCCCCGAGCGCTACGGCAACACCGGCCTCTACGACGAGCCGGGCACCGTCATGCTCACGGTCTCCGGCGCGGTCGCCCGTCCCATGGTGATCGAGGTCCCCACGGGCGTCCCGCTGCGGTACGTCCTGCAGCTGGCCGGCGCCCCGCCGGTGCCGCAGGGCGTGCTGACCGGCGGCTACCACGGCCGGTGGATCGACGCGGCGACCGTGAACGAGGCGGTCGTCTCGCGCAATTCGCTGGACGCGGTCGGCGGCGCGCTGGGCGCCGGCGCGATCCTGCCGATCAGCCAGGAGACCTGCCCGCTGGGTGAGTCGCTGCGCGTGGCGCAGTGGCTGGCGGACGAGAGCGCGGGACAGTGCGGTCCCTGCTACCTCGGCCTGCCCGCCGCGGCCCGCGGCATGGAGGACATCATCAACGGCGGCGGGCCGGCCGCGCTGGAGGCCCTCAAGCAGGTCGCCAAGAACGTCAAGCGGCGTGGGGCGTGCTCGCACCCCGACGGCTCCGCGATGTTCCTGGAGTCGACCATCAAGGCGTTCACCGACGACCTCGCGGCGCACGTCCTCGGCAACGGCTGCGGACGGCCGGTGGAGGGCGTGCTCCCGCTCTTCGAGGAGGGCATGGCCCCGGCGGCCATCACGAGCGGCGGGGCTCCCCAGGACAGCGGCGACAGCCGTCAGAAGATCTTCGTCGACTGGACCCTGTGCCGGGGCCACGGTCTGTGCGCGGACATCCTGCCGGAGGTCTTCCAGCTGGGCGCCGACGGCTTCCCGACCGTGGCCCAGGCGAAGGTGCCGCGCTACGCGGAGGCGAAGGCGCTCCGGGCGGTACGCCGCTGCCCGGCGCTCGCCCTGCGTCTGGAGGAGGACACGCGCGGTTCCGCGCCCGCCAAGAACCTCCCGGTGCTCTCCCAGGGCCGCGGCCGGCGCGCGCTGGGCCGCTGACGTCGGACACCGGAAGGGGCCGCCCGGAAACGGGCGGCCCCTTCGGCGTCGTACGAAAGCGCGCCATGACGGAACACAAAGAAAGATCCCGCCGGTTCGAATCCGAACCGGCGGGATCTTTCTCTTGTGGAGCTAAGGAGAATTGAACTCCTGACCTCCTGCATGCCATGCAGGCGCTCTACCAACTGAGCTATAGCCCCTTGCTTTGTTCCGCCCGGTTTCCCTGGCGACGACGCCAACATTACACGGTCCGGGGGGTGCACCACCAAATCGTTTCCGTTCTGTCCGAATTGCCCGGTAATTGCCGGTCAGGCCGTCACGAACGAATAGAACCGCTTGAGCGTGCAGTGCTCCTCGAGCAGCCGGCCGTAGATCGGCTCGCCCTCCAGCTCGCGGTACGTCTCGATGGGGTCGCCTTTTATGATCAGCGCCCGTGCGCATTCCTCGCACCAGTACTGGTAGTCGGGGTTGACCGGCTCCATGTCACGGACGATGGGGGTGCCGCTGCCGCACCAGTCGCACTTCCGCCTGTGTGCACCCATGGGTCAGCTCCAGCTGTGGCCGCAGGCCGTGCACACGTAGGAGATCCCGCCGTTGTCGCCGAGGACCTGGGCCACGAACGCCGAACCGCAGGAAGGGCAGCTGAGCCGGGTGGCCTTGCCCCGTGTCAACGCCGCTCCGGAGAGGTGGCCGACCTCTCCGAGGATGCTCGCAGGCATCGCTACTCCCTCCCGTCGGGCCGCGCCCCCTTCCGGCCGTTTGATTCTGCCACGGCCGGGCCAATACGGTCAGCGACGCCTCAGTACCAGTCCGGACACGGCAGCGCGTCCGCAGAGGTATACGCCCGGCGGAGCCGTTCCGACTCAAGCACGCCGCCGACACGGCGACGGAATATCCCGGAGGGCTTTGCCCCGCAGCGGGGACTCCGGAATCCTTGGGTCGCCACCGCGGAGAAGCACCACGACAGCTTCGCGTCCGATCCAACTCTCGAGCGGAGTCAACAGTGATCGACCTGCGGGTGCTGGGACCGGTGCGGGCCCTGGCCGGCCGGCACGACCTGGACATCGGGCACGCACGGCAGCGCAGTCTGCTGGCGATCCTCCTGGTGGACGTGAACAACGTGGTGCCCACCGAGCGGCTCACCTCGCTCATGTGGGACGACCGCCCGCCGCGGGGGGCGCGCAACGCGCTCGCGGGGTACGCCGCCCGGCTGCGCAAGGTACTGGCCGCGGCACCCGGCCGGCCGGTCCTGGCGTCCGAGGCCAACGGATACGTGCTGCGGGTCGCCCCCTCGGCCGTGGACCTGTGCCGCTTCCGGGACCTGACGGCCCGGGCCGCCGAGGCGGGGGACGCCGAGGAGCGCTCCCAGCTGCTGGCGGCCGCGCTGGCGCAGTGGTCGGGCGCCGCGCTCGGCGACCTGGACGGCAGCCACGTCGACTCGCTGCGCACGACGCTGGAGGGCGAGCGGCAGACGGCCCTGCTGGAGTACTACGACACCCGATTACTGCTGGGCCGGCCCCAGGAGATCGTGCCCCCGCTGCAGCAGATGACCGAGGAACGGCCCTACGACGAGGAGCTGGCGCTCCGGCTGATCCGGGCCCACCGCGACAGCGGGAACCCCGCGGCGGCACTGCGCACCTACGAGGCCGTACGGTCCCGGCTCGCCAGGGAGCTGTCGACGCGCCCCGGCGAGGCGCTGCGCCGGGCCGGGGAGCAGCTGCTGCGCCCCGCGCCGCACCCGGCGGGCGAGGCCGCCGGCGCCCCCGTCGCGTCCCGGGCGCGCGAACGGCTGCGGATGCCGGTCAGCAGCGGCTACTTCGCCGGCCGGGCGCGTGAACTGGACGCCTTGGACGAGCTGTTGACGTCCCCGCGGGAGGCGGGCGGGTCGCAGGGCACGAACCTCGCCGTGATCAGCGGCATGGCCGGGGCGGGCAAGACGACGCTCGCGCTGCGCTGGGCCCAGCGGGCGGCCGACGCCTTCCCCGACGGGCAGCTGTTCGTGCCGCTGCGGGGCCACGAGCGGCATCTGCCGCCTCTCGAACCCTCCGAGATCCTCGTCTCGGTGCTGCTCGCGCTGGGCCTGCCCGCCGCGGACATCCCCTTCGGGCTCGACGAGCGGGCCGCGCGGTACCGGACGCTGCTCGTGGGCCGGCGGGTGCTGCTCGTCCTGGACGACGCGGCGAGCCCCGAGCAGGTACGTCATCTGCTGCCGCCGAGCGTCGACGGCAGCGCGGTCCTGGTGACCAGCCGGGAACGGCTGCCCTGGCTGACCGCGGCCTACTTCGCCGGCGAGGTGCTGCTGGACGCCCTGGACGACGCGTCGGCTCTGGAACTGCTGACGTCGCTGGTGGGCCGCGCCCGGGTGGCGGAGGAGCCGGAGGCGGCCACCGGGATCGTCCAGGCGTCCGGCCGGCTGCCGCTGACCGTGCGGCTCAGCGGCGCCTATGCCGCGAGCCATCCCGACGAACCGCTGGGCCTGCTGCTCGCGCACGTCCCGACGACGGACGGGGCGGACGCGCACGGGGCGATGGGCCGGGCGCTGGACCTGTCGTACGGCAAGCTGACCGAGGTGCAGCGGCGGGTGTTCCGGCAGCTGGGTGTGGTCCCGGGGACGGAGTTCGGCCGCGAGACGGTCGGGGCGCTCGCGAACTGCCCGTTCGCCGTGCTGGAGGAGGCGATCGGGGCGCTCGTACGGGCCAACCTGCTGGCCGAGTACGGGCCGCGGCGCTACCGGATGCACGACATGGTCAAGGAGTACGCGGTGGGGCGCGCCGCCGAGGAGGACCCGTGGGAGGTGCGCCGGGACGTCCTGCTGCGGCTGCTGGAGTGGTACCGGGAGGCGGTGGAGCGGGCCAGTCTCGCCGACGGGATCCAGATGTCGGGGGTGCACCGGGGGGCGGTGGCGGCGCTCATGACGGGGGGCGGACGGCCGCGGACGACGCCCTGTACGGCGGGTGCGGCGGGCGCGGCGGGCGGCCGGGCCGGGGACGCCGCCGCGCGGAAGGGCACCGGCACCGACATCGACGTGGCCTGGCTGGACCGGGAGAAGACCAATCTCTGCGCGGCCATCAGGCTCGCCTCGGAGCTGGGGCTCGGACCGGCGAGCTGGCGGCTGGCCGACGCGATGCTGGGCTACATACGGCTGCACCCGGGCGGCGACGACTGGTCCGCGGCGGTGGAGGCGGCGCAGCGGGCGGCCGCCCGCTCGGGTCATGAGCGGGCGAACACGGCGATGCTGCTGAACGTCGCCGACTCACGCTACCGGGAGGGCCGGTACGAGGCGGAGCGGCAGCGGGCCCGGGAGGCGCTGGCCGTGAGCCGGGGCGCGTCGTGGCGGGCCGGCGAGGCGCTGTCGTTGGCGGTGCTCAGCCGGACGTACTGGTCGGTGGGGGTGCTGGGCCTGGCGGACCGGTACATGCGGGCGGCCCTGCGGATCCACGAGGAGCTCGGTGATCTCGCGGGGCAGGCGAACGCGGTGGCCCGGCTGGCCCGCAACGCCTATGACGCCGGTCGCCCCGGGGCGGCGCTGAGCGGCTTCCGGGACGCGCTGCGGCTCGCGGAGCAGTCGGGGTCGCGGTTCGGGCAGATCCGGCTGCCGGCCTACGTGGCGCTGTCGCTGCGGCAGTTGGGGGAGCACGCGGAGGCGCAGGAGTGGTGCGAGCTGGCGATCCTGACGAGCCGTGAGATGGACTTCCACGAGGGGGTGGCGATCGCGCTGTCCTGCCGGGCGGAGCTCTTCGGTGACGTGGGCGCGCACGCCGAGGCGGTGACCTCGGCGCGCGAGGCGCACGTGGCGATCCCGCATCTGTCGGACCCGCGCATCGAGGCGGACTGTCTGATCCGGCTGGGCAGTGTGGAGGCCGCGGCCGACCACCCCGAGCTGGCCATGCGCAGCTTCGGCAGGGCGCTGGTCATGGCGGAGCAGGTCAACTACCCGCAGGCGGCGGCGCGGGCGCAGGCCGAGAGCGCGGCGGCGTACGTGCGGCTGGGCCTGTACGAGGAGGCGCTGGCGGCCTGCCGGCGCGCCCGGCGCGTCCTGCGGGGCTGTGACATGCGGCTGGTCCGGGCGCAGACCCTCATGGCGGAGGCGGACTGCGCCCTGGCCTCGGGCCGGTGCGCGGCCGCGATCGCCGCGTACCGGCGGGCGGCCGCGCAGTACCGGGCGGCGGGCCACCGCCTGGGCGAGATCCGCGCCCTGCTGTCCTGGGGCCGCGCCGCCGCCACGGCCCCCGACCACGGTCACCCGGCCCGCCTGTGGAAACACGCCCTGCGGCTGGCCGATCCCCTGGCGGTTCCGGAGGCGGACACGTTGCGCACCCTGCTGCACCACACCCCCACGGCGGCGACGCCCACCTGAGCCCGCCGGCGCGGGGCTCTCACGGGATGCGGATCACCATTCCGGCGTACGTCAGGCCCGCGCCGAAGCCGATCAGGGCGGCGAGGTCGCCCTCGGCGAGGGTTCCCGAGGTGCGCAGACGGTCGAGGGCGAGGGGGATGGAGGCCGCCGAGGTGTTGCCCTGGTCGACGATGTCCCTGGCCACGGCGACCTCGGCGGGGAAGCCGACGCTCTGCGCGACGGCCTCGATGATGCGCAGGTTCGCCTGGTGCGGGACGAAGGCGTGGACGTCGGCCGGGCCGACGCCGGAGCGGGCGAGGATCTCGCGGACGACGTCGGGCAGGTGGGTCACCGCCCAGCGGAAGACGGAGGAACCCTGCATCCGGATGACGGGCCCGACCGTCTCCGGCTCCTCCCGTACGGTGATCGCGTCCCGCATGCCGGGGTCCGTCCCCCAGACCACGGTGCCGATCCCGGGCTCCGTGCCGCGGCCGACCAGCGCGGCGCCCGCTCCGTCCGAGAACAGGAAGGCGGTCGAGCGGTCCCGCGGGTCGAGGATGTCCGACATCCGCTCCACGCCGATGACCAGGCAGGTGCGTGCCTGGCCGGTGGCGACGGACCCGGCGGCCAGGGCGAGCCCGACGGTGAACCCGGCGCAGGCGGCGCCGACCTGCCGGGCGGCCGCGGGGACGCCGAGCCGGCGGCCGATCTCGGCGGCCAGTTCACCGGGCGGGGCGCCGGAGCCCGCCGTACCGGTGTCCGACATGGTGGCGACGAGGATCTCGTCGACCTCGTCCGGGGCGACACCGGCGTCGGCGAGCGCCTTGCCGGCGGCGGTCGCGGCCATCTCGGCGAGGGTCTCCCCCGGTCCGGCGAAGCAGCGGGTGCTGATGCCGCTGCGGCGCAGGATCCACTCGGGGGACGAGTCCAGGGTGCGGCAGATCTCCTCGTTGGTGACGATCCGTCGGGGCCGGTAGGCACCGATGCCGAGCAGGGCCGCGGGGTGGCGGGCCGGTCCGGGGGCGGGTACGGCGTACGTGGGGTTCACACGGACTCCTTCGCAGCTGCTGGTTCTGCTCCTGCTTGCTCCCTTCACGGGGATTACGCACGCGGACCGCGCCACCCCCTGTGACACCCGCCGTGACGTGTCGGCGACCCTCCGCACGGATTCCGCTTGACAACTACATACCTACGGTATGTACTCACATACCCAAGGAATGTTAGTTGGGTAGTTGGAGGGATCGACAGTGACCTCAGGCACGCTTGCGTCTCGCGCCGAGCCGTCGAGTGCGGGGAAGACACTGCTGCTGACATCGGCAGCCACGTTCATGGCCTTTCTCGACACGACGATCGTCAACGTGGCCTTCCCGGCCCTGCACGAGGACTTCCCCAAGGAGTCCCTGACCGACCTGACCTGGGTGGTGACCAGCTACGGCATCCTCTTCGCGGCTCTGCTGACACCGGCGGGACGCTTCGCCGACATCCTCGGCCGACGCAATCTGTTCCTCTGGTCGCTCGGCGTCTTCAGCGCCGCCTCGCTGGCCTGCGCCCTCGCCCCGAACGTCGAGAGCCTCGTCGCGGCCCGCGCCGTCCAGGGCATCGGCGCGGCCGGCATGATCCCCGCCGCGCTGGGACTCGTCCTGTCCGAGACGCCCGCCGAGAAACGCGCCGAGGCCATCGGTATCTGGGGAGCCGCCGGCTCCATGGCCGCGGCCGCCGGACCCTCGCTGGGCGGTCTCCTGGTCAGTGAGATCGACTGGCGCGCCGTGTTCGTGCTGAACGTCCCGATCGGCCTCGCCGTGATCATGGGCGGACTGAAGCTGCCCAAGCGCGCCGTCGAGGACTCCAAGCTGCCCGACCTCCTCGGCACCGCCACGGTCACCCTCGGCATCGCCGGCATCGTCATCGGCCTGACGAAGGGCGGCGACTGGGGCTGGGACGCGGCGAAGACCTGGATCTGGATCGGCGCGGGCGTGCTCTTCGTGGCCCTGTCGCTGCTGCGCTCCCGCAGCCACCCGGCACCGGCCGTGGAGACCGAACTGTGGCGCAGCCCGATGTTCGCGGCGGCCAACCTCACGTCGTTCCTGCTGGGCGCCGGACTGTTCGTCTGGTTCCTGTCCGGGCCGCTGTACCTCACCACCATCTGGCACTACTCCGTCCTCAAGGCCGGTCTCGCCGTCACCCCGGGCGCCGTGCTCTCCGCCGTCGCCGCCATCTCGGTCGGCCGCCGGGTGCCGCCGGAGAAGCAGCGTCCGGTGATCGTCGTCTCCGCGCTCGCCTTCCTCGGACTGAGCTTCTGGGCGTACTACGGCCTCGGCGGCGAGGAGAAGTTCCTGGCCCTGTGGCTGCCGTACGGCGCCCTCGGCGGAGCGGTCATCGGTGCCGCGCTCACCAGCGTGACGACCGCCGCCTCCATCTCCGTGCACCCGCTGAAGTTCGCCACCGGCACCGGGATGAACACCACCGCGCGCCAGTTCGGCGGCTCGGTCGGGGTCGCCTCGATGGCGGCGGTGTTCGCGGCCGGCGACCTGAGCACCCCCCAGCCCTACCTGGACGCCTTCCTGCTGGCCGGCATCTTCATCGCCGCCTCCGCGGTGCCCGCCCTGTGGCTGTTCACCAAGAAGTCCATGGCCCAGATCGCCGAGACCCAGCGGCAGATCCAGGCCTACATGAAGGCGCAGGCCGAGGCCGCCGCCCAGGCCGCCGCCGCCCAGGCCGCCGACGGAACGCCCGTGGTGGACCGGGCCTGACTCCGGCTCACCTCTCGCACACCGGCCGCGACTCACACCCCCCGCGGCCGCGGCCGGTCCCGGGCGGGGCCGCGGTCTCGGACCCGCGGCCCCGCCCCACGCGTCTGCGGACGGCACCTGCCCCGAAGCCCCCGGGAAATCCCGGAACTCCCGCGAGGGGGCGGTCCCACCAGCCCGTAACACAGGACGAGAGCCCATCGGTTCATGAGGGGAATTGATGAACACAGTCCTCGACTGGCTGGACTCCCCCGCACCCGAGCGTGGAATCCACTACCACCGAAACGGCGACTGGCACCTGCGCGACTACGCCGGCATCGCCGCGGCCACCCGCAGCACGGCCGCCTTCCTGCACGCCAACGGCGTCACCAAAGGCGTCGTGTCCCTGCTGATCGAGGAGCCCGAGACCTTCGTACCGGCGTTCCTCGGTGTCATGTACGCGGGGGCCACCCCGTCCCCGATCGCCTCGCCCGTCACCTTCGGCGGCCACGAGGCCTTCACCGAGCACGCGGCCGCCGTCCTCGGCGCCGCCGAACCGGCCGCCGTCCTCACCGACGCGGCCCTGGCCCCGCTCGCCGCCACGGCGTGCGCGAAGGCCGGCACGGGCACACCCCTCGTGCTGCCCGACCCGGCGGAGCTGCCCGCCGCCGACGCACTGGCGCGCCGCACCGCGGACCTGGCGCTGCTGCAGTTCACCTCCGGCTCCAGCGGCACCCCCAAGGGCGTCCGGGTCACCGGCGAGAACCTCACCGCCAACGTCCGCGCCATCCACGGCTGGCTCGGCGTGAGCAGCGAGGACTCCTGCTCCTCCTGGCTGCCGCTCTACCACGACATGGGCCTGATCGGGACGTTCCTGGGTTCCGTCGTGGCCCAGATCGACCTCTGGCTGATGAGCCCGGTCGACTTCATCCGCTCCCCGGCGCGCTGGCTCGACTGTCACGGCCGGCACGGGGTGACCATCACCACCGCCCCCAACTTCGGCTACGGATACGCCACCTCGCGGGTCCGGGAGGAGGAACTGGCGGGGACGGACTTCTCGGCCTGGCGGGTCGCCATGAGCGGCGCCGAACGCGTGGACGCGCGGGTGGTCGCCGACTTCACCGCGAAGCTCGCCCCGTACGGCTTCGACTCCCGGGCCCTCACGCCCTGCTACGGCATGGCGGAGACGACCCTCGCCGTCACCGGCGTACGTCCCGGCACGGGCGCCCGGATCGTCCGCACGGCGGGCCCGCTCGCCACCGGGGCGCCGGTGACCGTCACCGACACGGGCGTCCTCGGCGTCGACCGCCCCGAGGACCCCGCGCGCTGGATCGCCGCCTGCGGCACCCCGGTGCCCGAGACGGCCGTGGACGTCGTCGACGAGGACGGCGCACCGCTGCCCGAGGGCACGTTCGGCGAGATCAGGGTCCGCGGGACCTCCGTGGCCGACGGGTACCAGTCGCCCGATCCGGCGGCGAGCGCACCCTTCGGCGCGGACGGACTGCGCACCGGCGACGCCGGGTTCCTCCACGACGGCGAGCTGTACGTCGTCGGGCGGATCGGCGACAGCCTCAAGGTCCGCGGCCGCAAGGTGCACGCCGAGGACGTGGAGGCGGCGCTCGTCTCCCTGCCCGGGGTGCCGCCCGGCCGCTGCGCGGTGGCGCTGGGCACCCTCGACGGCCGCGGCGGCGCCGTGGTCGTCGTGGAGGCCCCCGGCGAGGAGTGGCTGGAGGCCGTGACCGGCGTCCTGCGCTCCGCCCTGGACACCACCGTCGAGGTGACCGTGGTCCGGGCCCGGCGCGGCACCATCCCGCGCACCTCCAGCGGCAAACCGCGCCGCCGGCTGCTGTGGCGTCAGGCCGCCGAGGGCACCCTCGCCGGCGACGTACTCCGCGCCCCGCACCCGACGCACCGCCCGGCACCACCGACCGCACCGCAACCGACCGCGACACACCTGGATGGGGCAGCGACATGAGCGTCACGACCGCCGGGCTGGTACTCGACGTCACCGAGACCGCCCCCGAAGCCAGCGCCGAACAGCGCGGCAGGCTGGCGAACTCCGCCGACCTGTACCGCCGTTGGGAGCGCCAGCAGTGGGCCGTCGCCCAGGTCGCGCCCGCCGGGGACGCGCGGACCTGGCAGGCGCTCAGCCCCTTCTCCCGCGGCCAGATGCTCGGCTCGCTGGCCGAGCTGGAGGTGGGCGAGGTCACGGTGACCCACACCCTCGGCGCCCTCATCGAGGCGCCGCCCACCGAGGACGACCGGATCTTCCTGTGCACGCAGCTCGCCGACGAGGCCCGGCACGTGCGGTTCTTCCAGACGTATCTGGAGGACGCGTGCGGTGCCTCGCTCGACGAGGCCGAGGACGGCGCCGACTACGCCGAGGTGTTCGCGCCGGTGCTCACCCGGGCCACCGACGCGGTACGGGCCGACCACGGGGACCGCGAGTCCTGGTACCGGGCGCTCGTCTACTACCACCTGATCACCGAGGGCGTCCTCGCGGCGACGGCGCTGCGCACCACCCGTTTCCTCGCCAGGCGGCTGAAGCTGGACGCGCTGGAGGAAGGGCTGACGAACGTGACGCGGGACGAGTCGCGGCACGTCTCCTTCGGACTGCGCGCCGCCCAGGACGGGGTCGCCGGCGGCCACGCCCAGGTGGTGGAGGACGCGCACTTCGAATCGCTGGGCGCCGCCGCCTGGGTGCTGATCGGCCCCTCCCGGCACAACCCGTCCCCGGCGATCCGCGCGGCCCTGCTCAGCCGCGCCGCCCAGCTGCGCGGGAGCGTCGAGATAGCGCGGGAACGCCTGGTGAAGCAGTTGCGCCTGGTCGGTCTGCCGCACCTGGTGGAGAAGGCGGGCGACGCCTGGGACCTCGCGATCGACACCGCCCTCGACGCGTACGAGGAGCGCTGGAACGCGCCGCACCCGATCCGCGCGGCCGCGGCCGCGGCCTGACGACCACACCAGCAGAAGGGGACGAAAGAGACATGGACAACACCACACTGCGTGCGCAGGTCCGGCGGATCGTCGGGGAGATGAGCCCCCTGGGCGCTCGCGAGGCGCGGTCCGAGGACCGTCTCGTCGAGGAGCTGGGCTACGACTCGCTCGCCGTCATCGAGCTCTCGCTCCGCATCGAGCAGGAGTTCGCGCTGGTCGACCTCGGCACGGGCGGCACGCCCGACATCACGACGGTCAAGGACATCGAGGACTTCGTCGACCAGCAGCAGGCGGTGCCGAGCGACGCCGCCTGATCCCACCCATCCCAGAGAGGTACCACGAGAAGATGACGACCCACGATCTGCGCAGTGAGGCGGACGACCCGCTGGCGCTCTCCCACGACGAGTCGGTACGGCTGCTGCGCGGGGCGCCCTGGCAGCGGCTCGCCGTGATGGGCGACAGTTTCGCCGCCGGTCTCGGCGACCCCAGCCCGGGGTACGCCAGCGTGCCGTGGCCGGAGCGGGTCGCGGCCGCGCTCGGCGCCGGCAAGCCCGACTTCGGCTACCTGAACACCGGGGTCAAGGGCAAACGGGCCGCCGCGGTGCGCGCCGAGCAGCTGGAGCGGATCCTGGCCTTCGCACCCGATCTCGTGAACGTGGCGGCGGGCGGCAACGACCTGTTCGACGCCGAGCCGGACCTCGACGGCGTCGAGGCCGACCTGGACGCCATGTACGGGGCCCTGCGCGCCCAGGGCGCGGACGTCTTCGCGTTCACGGTGACCAACGTCTTCGAGTCGGTACCGGAGCTGGCGGTCTTCAGCGACCGTACGGCGGCCCTGAACGACCGTATCCGCGCGGTGGCCCGGCGCCACGACGCCGTCCTCATCGAGATGTGGCACCACCCGGTGCGGCTGCGCCCCAGCCTGATGAGTGGCGACGGCATCCACTTCGCGATGGAGGGGCACGCCGCCCTCGCCGCGGAGATCGTGAAGGCCCTCGGCTCCCGGATACCGGACCGGACGGAGGGCTGATGGGCGGCGACCGTACGGTACGCCACATCGTCGTCGGCGCCGGTTCGGCCGGCTGTGTGCTGGCCGACCGGCTGAGCGCCGGGGACGACGGAGAGGTGCTGCTGATCGAGGCCGGCGGCCCGGACCGGCGCGCCGAGATCAGCATCCCCGCCGCGTTCCCCGCGCTGTTCGGCTCCTCGGCGGACTGGGGCTACCGTACGGTCGCCCAGCCGGGCCTCGACGGCCGCGCCCTGAACTGGCCGCGCGGCCGAACCCTGGGCGGCTCGTCCTCCCTGAACGCCCAGATCTGGACCCGCGGCCACCGCGCCGACTTCGACGGCTGGGCACAGGACGAGGGCTGCACGGGCTGGTCCGCGGCGGAGGTGACGCCGTACTTCACCCGCGCGGAGGACCGCTCGGGGATCGACGGCTCCGGTGCGGGCGGTTACGGCTCCGGTGGGCCCATCCGGATCGAGGACCTGCGGGACCCGAGTCCCGCCACCGCCGAGTTCCTGGCCGCCTGCGCCGAGGCCGGGCTGCCCCCGCTGGACGACGGGCGGCCGCTGGAGCCGGAGGGGGCCGGGCCGGTGCGGGCGACCCAGCGCGGTGGCCGGCGGTGGAGCGCGGCCGACGGGTATCTGCGGCCCGCCGCACGCCGGGCGAACCTGACCGTCCGCACCGACGTCCGCGTCGAGCGGGTCCTGATCGAGAACGGCCGCGCGGTCGGGGTCGCCTGTACGACACCGGACGGTCCGTGCGTCGTGCGCGCCGAGGGCGAGATCGTCCTCGCGGCGGGCGCGATCGGCTCCCCCCAGCTGCTCATGCTGTCCGGGGTGGGCGACGCGGACGAGCTGCGCCGGCACGGCATCGCGGTGCACGCCCACTCGCCCCGGGTCGGCCACCGCCTCGCCGACCACCTCTACGTACCGCTGGCCTTCGAGGCGAACGGCCGGGTCACGCCCGGTGTCACCGACCCGCAGGAGGAGATCGGGGCGTTCCTGCGCGGCCGGCGCGGCCGGCTGACGTCCAATCTCGCGGAGGCGGTGGCGTTCCTGCGCAGCGACCCGCACCTGGCGGCGCCCGACCTGGAGTTCGTCTGGATGCTGGTGCCGTTCCTCGACCAGGGGAAGGCGCCGCGCACCCATGGCGTCACCCTCGGGGTGGTCCTGCTGCGGCCGCGCAGCCACGGCACGGTCCGGCTCGCCTCGGCCGACCCGGCGGCCCACCCTCTGATCGACCCGCGCTATCTGTCCGACCCCGACGGCGACAACCTGCGCGTCCTCGCCGAGGGCGTGCGCCGGGCCCAGCACGTCCTGACCCGGCCCGCGCTCGCGGCCCGCCTGGGCAGGCCGCTGACGCCGGGTGCGCTGGACCCCGCCCCGGCGACGGTGCACACGGTCACCCGGACGTACGCGGAGACCCTGTACCACCCCGTCGGCACCTGCGGCATGGGGGCGGGCCCCGAGTCCGTGCTCGATCCGGAGCTGCGGGTGCGGGGCGTGTCCGGGCTGCGGGTCGTCGACGCCTCCGCCCTGCCCTCCCTGCCGCGCGGCCACACCCACGCACCGACCGTGATGCTCGCGGAGCGCGCGGCCGAACTGATCCTGGCCGCCGGCTCCACCCCCCGACCGACCACAGCAACGACCTCACGAAAGGCAGTACGACTGTGACCGTCCAGGACCCGCAGCTGTTCATCGACGCCTTCCGGGCGGCCCTCGCCGACGCCGAGTTCGCCACCCTGCTCAAGGAGCGGGACTTCTCGCTCCAGTTCGTCGTCACCGGCGCCGCCGACGCGGCCTTCCTGCTGGACTCCGACGGGGTGCACGAGGGCACCCCGCACCCCGCGAGCCTGCGGCTGGAGGTGCAGGCGGAGGCGCTGCACCTGATCCTCCTCGGGCAGCTCGGCGTGACGCACGCGATCGTCGCCCGCCGGCTCGTCGTGAAGGGCCCGGTCGCCCGGTTGCGTTCGCTCGCCGACTACCTGCCGGTGCTGGGGCGCGAGTACGCCCGGCTCGCCCTGGCGCCCGCCGCCTCCTGAGCGGCGGTCGCGGCCGCCGTACCCCCCTTCGCCCGTCACCACAGCAATTCGCCCACCACAGAAAGCGGACCACTGTGATCGCCACCACCACGACCGTCGTGCCGAACGCCCCGACCCTGTCCGATCTGCGCGCCCTCGACGCGGCGGCGATGCCGTCGATGTTCCGGCTCCCGCCCGAGGTCGAGGAACTCCGTGACGAAGTGCGCGAGTTCGCGCAGACCGTGGTGAAGCCACGGGTCCTCGACAACGACCTCGCCCCGGCCGACGACTTCGACTGGGAGATGGTCGAGGCCGGCCACCGGCTGGGCCTGCTGCGGCTGACCATGCCCAAGGAGTTCGGCGGCCGCGGCATGGGCGTGCTCGGCGTGGCCGTCGCCATGGAGGAGCTGGCGTCGGTGTGCGCCAGCACGGCGCTGATCTTCGGCGCCTCCCTGCTCGGCCAGACGTCGGTGCTGTTCTCCGGCGACCAGCAGCTCCAGGCCCGGTTCCTGCCGTCCTTCCTCGGCGACAAGCCGGTCCTCGCCTGCAACGCCATCACCGAGGAGATCGCCGGCTGCGACCTGCTGATACCGGAGCACGCCGAGCTCGCCGAGGACGTGATGACGGCCCGCCGCGACGGCGACCACTTCGTCCTGAACGGCGTCAAGCGCTTCATCACCAACGGCAAGGTCGCCGAGTGGGCGGCCGTGTTCGCCAACATCGAGGGCCATCCCGGCGCGACCGGGCTGACCGTGTTCATCGTGCCGCTGGACAGCGAGGGCGTCACCCGGGGCGCGGTCGCCGACAAGATGGGGTACCGGGCCTGCCTCGGCACCACGCTCCACTTCGACGACGTCCGGGTGCCGGAGGAGAACATCGCCTTCGGCGAGGGCGGCGCGTGGAACTACCTCACCCTCCAGTCCAACCAGGCCCGTTCGATCGTCGCCGCGATCTCCACCGGGGTGGCCCGGGGGGCCTTCGAGATCGCCAAGGAGTGGGCGGGCGAGCGGGTCCAGGCCGGGAAGCCGCTGTACGAGCACCAGTTCACGGCGCGCAAGCTCGCCGAGATGTCCTCGAAGATCGAGGCCTCGCGCCTGCTGTACCTCCAGGCGGCCTACCAGGCGGACAACATGCTGCCCGCGCCCGTCTACGGGCCGGCCGTCGCCAAGCTGTTCGCCGACCGTGCGGCGATCGAGGTGGCCGAGGAGGCCATGTCGATCGTCGGGGCCCGCGGCTACTGCCGTGACCACGCGGTGGAGAAGCTGGTCCGCGAGTCCTTCGGCGCCCGCATCTACGAGGGCACCCCGGAGGTCCTGGCCCTCGCCGTCACCGGCGCCCTGTACGGACGCCGGCTGTGACGGCGCCCCGCACGACGGGCCGTACGACGGGCGCCTCGACGGGCCGCCGGACGCGGACCGCCCCCACGCCGCCCACCACCCGGCCCCGGACCGGCCCCGCGCCCCTGGCTCCCCGGCCGCGGACCGCCCAGGTGCCCCCGGCTCCCCGGACGCAGGCCGCCCCGGCACTCGCGCCTCCGCAGGCGCGGGCCACCGCCGGCCGGCCGACGTCCGCACCAGGGGGCACCACCGCCCCGTCGTCCCCTCCGCCCCCCGTGGGTCTCTCGGCCCCGGGTGCCCGCGCCGCCGCCGCGCTCTCCGCGACCCGCTACATCGAGGCCACCCTGGCCACGGCGGCCCGCTTCTCCGGACTGGTCCTGGACCTGACGCCGGAGCCGGAGCCGGAGCCGGAGCCGGAGTCGGAGTCGAACCGAGAGCCGGGACCGGCGCCGGGGTCCTCGCCGGAGGCCCCCGGTCGAAGGGAGGTGTCGGTATGAGTGCCCCGACCGTCGCAGGCGGAAGGGCGGTCGCCGGGGACCCGGTCCCGGACGAGGACGCCCGCCGCGCCCGCTATGTCGCGCACGTGCTGGCGCTGCACGACCGGATGAGTCTCGCGGGTCTGCCCGAGGAGGCCGAGCCGCTGTACCTGGCCCGCAGGCCCGACGGCCTCACCGTCGTCGCCGTCGCGCAGTCCCGGCTGCCGGAGCGCTACCGGCTGGCGATCTACGGCTTCCGGCTCGCCCAGTACCTCAGGTCCCGTTTCGCCAGCGACCGCGTGGCCTTCGCGCGCGGTCTGTTCGCGGAGCCGCTCGGTGTGGGGCACGGCGAGGAGATCCACGTCATCGGCATGGAGGAGCGGTCCGGGGCGATCCTGCGCTACGTGTCGGTGATCGGCACCACCGACGCCGCCCCGCTGCCCGTGGCCCACCCGGACCGCGCCCGCTTCCCCTGCGAGGTCGCCCACGGCATCAACCTCTTCGACCACGTGCCCCTGGACGAGCCGGTGACCGGCCACGAGGTGTGGGAGGTCAAGCGGCTGATGCAGCGCCCCTCGGAGCGCGACACCTCCCCCGCCCGGCGGCTGCGGCTGTCCCTGGAGCTGATGCTCGGCTTCTACACGGTGCTGGCCGGTCTGTCGCCGCAGCCCAGGCTCCTGGTCGGCGACGGCGAGGAGGGCCTGGCCGTACGGCGGCTGACCCGCAGTCTGAAGGACATCACCGTCATCGAGGGCACGAGCCCCCGCCTGCCGGAGGACGACCTGCTCTTCCCGGCCTACGTGGAGCGCGCGGTCGTGAAGCCGTTCGTGGCCCGCGTCCCGCACGGCGCGGAACTGGATCAGCTCGTGGGCTGGCTGGCCCGCGCGCTGGACGCGACGAATCCGCTGGCCGGTTTCCAGCAGCTGGTCGGCCAGGTCTCGGGAGAGATCCGGAGGGTGAGGATATGAGCACCACCACCGCGCAACCCGCGCCGACGGTCCCGGCCGGCGTCCCCGAGGAACCGGAGTCGTACTACCGGTCCCTCACCGAACGCAACCGGGGCCTGATCCCGGCCCCCGTGCAGGAGCGGCTGCGCACGGCCACCGTACTGGTGGCGGGGTGCGGCTCGACGGGCGGCGCGGTCGTCGAACCGCTGGCCCGGCTCGGCACGGGCAACTTCGTGCTCGCCGAGCCGGGCACGTACGAGCTGAACAACCTCAACCGGCAGAGCGCCGGCTACGCGGACATCGGCCGCAACAAGGCGGAGGTGGCGGCCGAGCGCATCCGGTCGGTCAACCCGCACGCCGGAATCCGCGTCGACACCGCCGGCATCCGCCCGGACGCCCCCGAGCTGCTCCTGGACGGAGTGGACGTGGTGGTCGACGGGGTGGACGTCACCACGCTGGGCGGCTGGCGGGCGAAGTACGCCCTGCACACCGCGGCGGCCCGCCGCCGGCTGCCCGTGGTCTCCGGCTACGACCTGTCGGGCACCCAGCACGTGCGCCACTACGACTACCGCGCCGAGTCCGTCCCGCTCGCGGGGGCGATCGCCGAGGAGGACATCGCCGAGGACGCCCTGTGGACGCTCCTGCTGCGGGTGATCCCCCGCGAGATCGTCCCGGCGGACCTGATCGCCGACGTCACCGCGCACCGCTCGGAGCCCGACTACAGCGTCCCCCAGCTCGTCTACGCGTCGCACCAGTTCGGTGTGCTCGCGGCCCGCTACGTGGTGGAGATCCTGGCCGGCCGCCCGGTCCGGGAGCAGATCACGGTGGACGTGCACCGGCTCGTCTCGGCGGACACCCCTTCCGACCCCACCCAGCGCACACAGGACTGAGGAGCCTCGATGACCACCGCAACCGACCGTCCGGGCCGCCGCTCGGAGGACCCGCTGGTCCGGCAGACCAAGAAGGCCGCACAGCTGCTCGTCGCGTCGGCCCGCCACTCCTACGACCCGCGGGTGGACGTCAACTGGGACGAGCCCCTGGAGGAGGGCAAGTGGTTCCTCCCGGAGAAGCGGATCTCGCTGTACGGGACGGAGCTGTACGACTCGCTGAGCCTGGAGCAGAAGCTGCTGCTCAGCCGGGAGGAACTGGCGTCGTCGCTGGCGGCGGGCGTGTGGACCGAGCACATCCTGCTGCACCTGGTCTCGCGCTACGCCTACAAGCGGGACATCACCAGCCCGCAGGTGCAGTTCGCGCTGACGGAGGTGGCGGACGAGGTACGCCACATGATCATGTTCGCCCGGCTGGTGGAGAAGACGGGGACGGAGTTCTACCCGCTCAACCCGAAGACCCAGCGCAGCGGGCTGCTGCTGAAGACGTTCGCGCCGGTGCCCGCGCTGTGGGCGATGCTGCTGCTCACCGAGGAGTTCTTCGACCGCTTCCAGCGCGAGCAGGCGGCCGACGAGACGGTGCAGCCGCTGGTGCGCACGGTGGCCCGGATCCATGTGGTGGAGGAGGCCCGGCACATCAGCTTCGCCCGCACCGAGCTGGAGCGCTTCGTCCCGACGCTGTCCAAGCGCCGGCTGGAGCTGCTGCGCAACTTCCTGGCGGCCGTGGTCAAGTCCGTCCGCCGGGACCGCTACAACCCGCTGATGTACGAGCGGGCCGGTCTGGACCCCAAGGCCGCCGTGGAGGCGGGCCGCTCCAACCCGATCAGCAAGGCCAACGGCGGCTACGGAGCCGAGCGGATCGCCCCCTACTACCGGTCGCTGGGTCTCATCGGCGGCCGCTCGGAGAAGGTGTGGCGCGAGGCCGGTTGGCTCAAGGACGCCTAGATTCAAGGGAGTTGACCGTGGAGGATGAGGGGTACGAGGGTCTGGCGGTGCTCGTCGTGGAGGGCCGCACGGAGTTCACCCTGCGGGCCACGCTGATCGGCGGCTTCCAGCCGCTCGACGGCCGCTACCGCTGGTACGGACGGCTGGAGGCGCACGAGGAGCTGACCCGGCTGGTGGGCGACCGCAGCGCCGGAGTGGAACTGCGTACGACCGAGGGCCACGCGGTCGGCCGTATCACCGAACCCGATCTGTGGAACCGGTACCGGATCGAGGGCACGAGTGTGCCCCCGTTCCGGGTTCCGTTCGGACTCGACGAGGTCGAGCCGTAGAAAACCCGTTCTTTTCAAGAATCCCGAACGCCCCGAAACAAAAAGGCAACAAACGCGACGGAGGCCCCCGGCCCATGTGCTTCGACGAAGACGCCGTTCCACCCGTACCGCGGAATCCGGACGCCGTGATCGACAGCGGCTATCTGGAATTGACGGCGAAGGACGGAAACACCTTCGCCGCTTTCTCCGCGGCGCCCGCCGACGGGACCGGAACGGCCGTCGTGATCCTTCCCGACGTACGCGGCCTTTACGGGTTCTACACCGAACTGGCCAAACGCTTCGCGGAGAACGGCGTGCGGGCCCTGGTCATCGACTACTACGGGCGGACGGCGGGCGTCGGCAGGCGTGAGAAGGACTTCCCGTACGCCCAGCACATGGCCAAGCTCAGCCCCCGCGAGCTCTACGCCGACCTGGCCGCCGGCGTCGCCCATCTGCGCTCCGAGGAGGGCGGCGCCGCGCGCGCCGTCCTCACCGCCGGCTTCTGCCTCGGCGGCCGGCTCGCGGTGATGGCGGCGGCCGGGGGCCTGGACCTGGCCGGGGCGATCGGTTTCTACTGCTGGCCCGCCGACGGGCCGGACGGCTCCCCCGGACCGACCCGCCGGGCCGCCGACCTGGCCGCACCGGTGCTGGCGCTGATGGCCGGGGACGACCCGGGCATCCCGCCCGCGCACGTGAGCGCCTTCGAGGAGGCCCTCGCCGCGGCCGGCGCCGACCACGAGGTGGTCACCTACCCGGGCACCCCGCACAGCTTCTTCGACGCCCAGCGCGACGCCTACGCCGACGCCTCGGCGGACGCCTGGGCCCGGGTGCTGCGCTTCACGGCGCGGGTGGGCGCCGGCTGAGCCGGGCCGGCACCGGCCGGAACACATACGTATGGTTGGAATGAAAGTGCGTGTAACCTGGAAGGCCAGGCTGAAGGCGGTCCGACCCGGGAAGTGTGAACATGCCCACGACTCGTACGAGAACACGTCTGACGCAGCGTGAGCGGTCCGACGGCACCATCGAGGAACTGCTGCGCGCCGCTCGCACGCTGTTCGCCGAGCGGGGGTACCACGCGACGTCGCTGGACGCCGTCGTCGAGGCCGCCCATCTCACCAAGGGCGCCCTCTACCACCACTTCTCCGGCAAGCAGCACCTCTTCCGCGCCGTGTACGAGCGCGAACAGAGCCGGCTGGCCCACATCGTCGCCGAGGCCTACCTGGACGCCGCCGAGCCGGACTCCTGGGATGCCGTGTACGTGGGAGCGCGGGCCTTCCTGGTGGAGGTCCTCGCCACCGACGTCCAGCGCATCAACCTGCTCGACGCGCCGGGCGCGCTCGGCACGGAGGAGCTGCGGGAGATCAACACCGGCTGTCTGAAGATGATGGAGGAGGGCGTCCGGCGCGCCACGGAGAAGGGCTACATCGCCCCGCACTCCGTGACCTCCCTGACCCATCTGCTCTACGGCGGCCTGTGCGAGATGGCGATGGCGGTGGCTCGCGCCGAGGACCAGCAGAAGGCCCTCGACGCGAGCCTCACCGAGCTGCGCCTGCTCTTCGACGCCCTGGCGGTGCCGCGCCACTGACGCCCGCGGGCCCGCTCACCCGGCCCCGACGGCTCCGGCCGCCATCGCCTCCGCCAGGTCCGCGAGCGGCAGACACGGCCGCACGAGCGCGTGTTCCGCCGCCTCGCTCAGCGCCCGCGGAGTGCGGCGGCACAGCTCGATGATCCGGGCCACGCCCTCCGGTTCGGCCGCCACCCGCCGCTCGCCGAGGATCCCGGCCAGCATCCGCCGCGCCTGCTGGGCGCTCAACTCCCGCAGCCGTACGGCACGCAGGCCGCCGAGTCCGTCGAGGCGGCCCGCGTCGCGCGTGGTGACCAGCAGCGCACCGGCGGAGGGGCCCGGCAGGAGCGCCGCCAGCTGATCGGCCGAGGCGAGGTCGTCGAGCACCACGAGCAGCTTCAGCTCCCTCAGGACCCGCTGCCCGAAGGCCACCGGATCGCTCTCCGTCCGCGGCACGGTCACCCCGAGGCTGCGCAGCACGAACCGCAGCACGTCGTCGGCGGACGGGGCCCGCTCCCGGGCCGGCACCGCACGCGGCGCGGGCAACGGGACGGCGGGCGGCCCGTCCTGCCGCGGCGCGCCCGTGGTCCGCGCGCCCGGCCACGCCCTCCCCTGCCGCCCCTCGGCGCCGCTGCCGTGCAGGGCCACGAAGATCTGCCCGTCCGGGAAGCGATGGGCGACCCGGTGGGCCCACTGGACCGCCAGGGCCGTCTTGCCGATCCCGGACGGCCCCTCGATGACCCGCGTGGGCGGACGGCCGTCGTCCGCCGTGACGAACCCGTCCAGCATGGCCAGTTCCTGCTCCCGGCCCACACACCGGATGCCCCGCGGCAGCTGGCGCGGCACGGTCGGCGCCACCTCGGCCGCCGACGGCACGGCCACCACCTCGGTGTCCCCGCGCAGGATGCGGGCGTACAGCTCCCTGGTCTGGGGAGCCGGGTCCACGCCCAGCCGGTCGGCGAGCCTGCGGCGCAGGGCGTCGAACGCCTCGACCGCCTCGGCGCGCCGCCCCGAGCGGTGCAGCGCCGTCATGAGGTTGCGGATGACCAGCTCGTTGTCGGCGTGCTGGTCGGCGAGCGAGTGCAGTTCGTCGAGCAGCCCGAGGTGGTTCCCGAGCCGCAGCTCGGCCTCGTGGCAGGCGACGAGGGCCGACACCCGTTCGCGTTCCAGCAGCCGCCGGGTCCGCTCGGCCCACTCGCCCTTGAGTCCGCCGAGCGCCCTGCCCTGCCAGGCGTCGAGCGCCTCCCGGAACAGCAGCACCGAGGTGCGGGTGTCCGCCGCGCCACGGGCGGCCGCCACGATACGGCGGAAACGGCGCAGATCGACGGAGTCGGGGTCCACCTCCAGGGTGTAACCGCCGTTGCGGCGGCGCAGGGTGGCACCCGCTCCGCCTCCGCCGTTCTCCAGGGCGCCGCGCAGCCTGGATATATAGGAATGAATCATGTTGCGGGCCGACTGCGGCGGTTCGGCCCCCCAAGCCCGGTCGATGAGTTCGTCGGGCATGACGACTTCATTCGCACTCACCGCGAGCATGGCGAAGATGCAACGCTGTCTGGCCTGCCCGAGTTCCACCGGGCTTTCCCCCGCGGCCCGATACTCCACAGGCCCCAACAACTGAACAAGAACCACGCTCCCACTCCCCCGGGTGTGCGCTGTCTCGGATCGTTGTGCCCCGACGCGATCGACTTCGTACTGACGAACGAACATCGTCATCATGAGGCATTTCTTGATTTTCACTGAACGGCGTCCGCGACGCCCGTGGAACGCGCCCATGAATGCGTCAAGGTTTTCGACACCGCGCCCGCCGAGGGTGTCCTCACCACCACGACCTCGCCCGCGGGAGCTGCTGTGACGCGCACGTCGTCCGACACTTGCACCGACGCCACTCTCACCGAGAAGCACCGGGACCACCGCCGCTGGGCCCTGGTGCTCGCCGAGCGCGAGCGGCTGCTGCGCCTGGCGAAGGGCCGGCTGGGGCGCTCGGCGGACGCAGAGGACTGTGTCCAGGAGGCCATGATCCGTGCCGTCACCTTCGAGGCGCTGGACGAATCCAGGGTCGCTGCGCTCCTCACCACGATCACCCTGCGCCTGTGTGTGGACCAGCAGCGCGGCACCCAGCGCGACCGCCGGCTGGCCGACCGGGCCCATCTGCTGCACCGCAACGATCCCGGCACCGGTTCGGAGGTCGAGCACCGCACCTGCGAACGGGCGGCGGGCGCCTGGCTGCTGACCCAGGTCCCGGCACTGGGCCGCCGGGAGCGCGAGGTGCTGCTCGCCCGGGCGCGCGGTCTGAGCACCGCGGAGACGGCGACCGCGCTGCGGATCACGTACAAGTCGGCGGAGAGCGCCTTCACCCGGGCCCGCAGCCGGATGCGCAGCGTGTACCACGAGGAGATGGCCCGTTGAACGGGAAGGACCCCGTCCGATCTGTCGATCGGACGGGGTCCCGTCGCTGTGGAGCTAAGGAGAATTGAACTCCTGACCTCCTGCATGCCATGCAGGCGCTCTACCAACTGAGCTATAGCCCCATCTGTTCTTCCCGCTCCCACGGGCCGAACAAGAAGAACTTTAGCCTGCGACCTGCCGGAAAGCGAAATCGGCTCAGTCGTCGTCGCCGAGCACCGGTTCCGGCAGGGTGCCGGCGTTGTGTTCGAGCAGCCGCCAGCCGCGGGCGCCCTCGCCGAGGACGGACCAGCAGCAGTTGGAGAGGCCGCCGAGGCTCTCCCAGTGGTGCGCCTCCAGACCGAGGAGGCGGCCGATCGTGGTGCGGATGGTGCCGCCGTGGCTGACGACGACGAGCGTGCCGTCCTCGGGCAGCTTCTCGGCGTGCCGCAGCACCACGGGCGCGGCGCGGTCGGCGACCTCGGTCTCCAGTTCGCCGCCGCCGCGGCGGACCGGCTCGCCGCGCTTCCACGCCGCGTACTCGTCGCCGTACCGGTCGACGATCTCCTCGTGCGTGAGTCCCTGCCACACGCCCGCGTAGGTCTCGCGCAGGGCCTCGTCGTGGGCGATCTCCAGACCGGTGAGCGCGGCCAGCTCGGCGGCGGTGGCCGCGGCGCGCGAGAGGTCGGAGGCGACGATGGCGTCCGGCCCGAGGGAGGCCAGCAGCCGGGCGGCGCGGCGGGCCTGGGCCACGCCGGTCCCGGTCAGCTCGACGTCCGTGGTGCCCTGGAAGCGGCGCTCCACGTTCCACGCGGTCTGGCCGTGCCGCCACAGGATGACGCGCCGGCCCCGGCCGGGGGCGCTCACCGCGGGTCCCCGAACTCGGGGGTGTCGTCCTCCTCGGCCCGCAGCTTGGCGTACTCCGCGGCCTTGCCCTTGGTGGCCTGCGCGTCCTCGGGCAGCTCCAGCTCGGGGCAGTCCTTCCACAGCCGCTCCAGGGCGTAGAAGACGCGCTCCTCGCTGTGCTGGACGTGGACGACGATGTCGACGTAGTCGAGCAGGACCCAGCGGGCCTCGCGGTCGCCCTCGCGGCGGACCGGCTTGGCGCCGAGCTCCTTCTGCAGCCGCTCCTCGATCTCGTCGACGATCGACTTGACCTGGCGGTCGTTGGGCGCGGAGGCCAGCAGGAAGGCGTCCGTGATCGACAGCACATCGCTGACGTCGTAGGCGATGATGTCGTGCGCGAGCTTGTCGGCGGCCGCCTGCGCGGCGGTGGTGATGAGCTCGATGGAGCGGTCGGTGGCGGTCACTACGTGGCTTTCCGTCGGCGGTCGTTTGACCTCAAGGGTCTCACGGACCGCCGACGGCCCCCCACGCCATCAAGGGGGCTACGGCGGGGAGCTACGACTGGGGGCTACGACGACGAGGGCTCGTAGTCCTGGCCGAGGACCACAAACACGTCGGCGTTCCCGGAGACCTTCCCCTTCTTCACGGCACCGGTGGGCAGGCCCAGGGTCTTGGCGACCTCGGTGGCGTTCTCCTTGTCCGCGGCGTCCGCGTACAGCACCTGGGAGGCGGTCTGCGCGGCCGAGGCCGTACCGCCGTCCAGGAAGGTGAAGCCGCCGTTGAGGAGGACCACGCGCGCGTCCTCGGTGTCGGACTTGGTGCCGCTGGCGTTCTGCACGGAGACGCTGACGGCCGCGTCCTTGTCGGGGCTCTTCGCGGTGCCGCCGAGGACGTCCTTGACGACGCTCTCGCTCTCCTCGGCGCTGAGCGTGCCGTCCGCCCGGACCGGCAGCAGGGCGGTCCTGTAGTCGCCGCCCTTGGCGAGGTCGGAGAGCTTGGCGAGGAAGGTGCCGAGGTCCTTGTCGGTGAGGGAGGGGTCCAGGATCTGGGCGAGGGTCTGGACGGTGACGGTCGCCGCGCCCGGGTCGGAGGAGACCTTGCGCAGGACGCCCTGCATGACCTGGCCGAACCGCTCCAGCTGGGCGTTCTGGGCCTCGCCGGAGGCGCGGTAGGTGGCGTAGGCGACGGCCATCTTCCCGCTGAGGGTCCGGTCCTCGCCCTTGCTGACGAGGGGAGCCTGTCCCTTCTTCTTGGCGGCCGGGTCGGGGACGTCGGTGTCGGTGTCGACCTCGATGTTCCCGACGAGGTCGACGAGGTTCTGCAGATAGGGGGTGTCCAGCCGCCAGGTGCCCTCGATGTCGGTGCCGAGGACGGTGTCCAGGGCGTCCCGGGTGCCGTCGGAGCCGTCGTCGTCGACGGACTTGGCGAGGGTCGTGGTGGTGCCGTCGGTGTCGGTGAGGACGAGGGAGTTGGGCAGCAGGACGGTGGTGCCCCGCTTCGTGGTGGTGTTGTCGACGAGCAGGGCCGTGCTGGTGCCGCCCCCGGAGGTGTTGTGGAGGTGGACGACGACCACGTCCCGCTTCTGGGCGGCGCTCGCGGTGGTGGTGCCCGCCTTGGAACCGGAGGACGACGACAGTCCGGGCAGCTTCCCGGCGAACCAGAGGTAGCCCACGCCGCCGACCGCGACCAGGGAGAGGACCACGGCGAGCGCGACCAGCCGGCCGCGGGCGCGGCGCTTGGCCTCCTCACGGCGCTCGGTGCGGTTCTCGGTGAAGTTCAGCCAGTCGATGACGTCCTCGGAGTCGGCGTCGGGCTCCTCCACGAACGCGAACTGCGCGGTGTGGTACTCCCGCTCGTCCCGCTCCGGGCTCTGCTCCGGAGCGCGCTCCCCGGTCCGCTCGGCGGTCTGCTCCGGAGCGCGCTCCCCGGTCCGCTCGCCCGTCCCGTCCTCGGCCGGTCCGGCCTGCTGCGGGATGTACGCGGTCTGCTCGGCGGCGCGGGGCTGCTCGGACTGCTGCTGTCCGCCGACGACGGTCTGCCCGTAGGGGTCGTAGGGGGCGTAGCCGGCACCGGTCTGCTGCACCCCGGTGCCGTACGGGTCGTACGGGGGTGCCTGCTGGGCGCCCTGGGCGTACGGGTCGTACCCGTAGCCCTGCTGGGTCTGGTACCCCTGCTGCGCGTAGGGGTCGTAGCCCTGCTGCTGGGGCGGCTGGGCGGGCGTGACCTGCCGGTAGATCGGCTGCCCGTACTCGTCGTAGCCGACGAGCTCGTACGGGTCGGACCCGTACCCCGCGTCGTATCGGTCGTTCACCGGTACCCCTCTCGGCTCACTCGCCGCGGTACAGCTCGCGCTTGTCGATGTAACGCACGACTCCGTCCGGCACCATGTACCAGATGGGGTCCCCCTTGGCGACTCTCGCACGGCAGTCCGTCGAGGAGATGGCCAGCGCGGGAACCTCCACCAGGGAGACGCCGCCCTCCGGGAGACCGGGGTCCGTGAGGTGGTGGCCGGGCCGGGTGACCCCGATGAAGTGCGCCAGGGAGAACAGTTCCTCGCTGTCGCGCCAGCTCAGGATCTGGCCGAGGGCGTCGGCACCGGTGATGAAGAAGAGGTCCGTGTCGGGGTTGAGGGCCCGCAGGTCGCGCAGGGTGTCCACGGTGTAGGTGGCACCGCCGCGGTCGATGTCGATGCGGCTGACCGAGAACTGGGGGTTCTCGGCGGTCGCGATGACCGTCATCAGATAGCGGTCCTCGGCCGGGGAGACCCGGCGGTGGCTCTTCTGCCAGGGCTCACCGGTCGGGACGAACACGACCTCGTCCAGGTGGAACTGCGCAGCGACCTCGCTGGCCGCCACGAGGTGTCCGTGGTGGATCGGATCGAACGTTCCGCCCATGACGCCCAGGCGGCGCTTGCCCGGGTTCGACCGGCCGGTAGGCATGTCCTGCTCTCCCATGCGTGCAGACCCTACCGGCCCGTCCTGAGGGCACCGGCCGGCCGATGCCCGAAGTACCCCGGTATCCACCCCGGTATGAACACGGTGCGCCTCAGCGGTCGCGGTTGAAGCGCGTGGTGACCCAGAGCAGGAGCATCAGGATGATGAAGGCGCCACCGCCGGTGAGCAGCGGGTTCAGGCTCTCGTGGTTGCCACCGTGCTCCTCGCCCTCGGCGGCGAGGGTGACCAGCTGGGCGGCGGCGCTGTGAAGGCTCATCTTCGGGACGACCTAACCGATGGGGGTCCCCCCGCTCGAGCGGAGCCGAGAGTGGGGGAGGGCGGGATAAAGATGTCGGCCCATCGTAAGGGGGGCGCTCGGCGGCGATCACGCCGACTCCGCCAATGGGAACCTTCCCGCGGGCTCAGTCGTCCTTCCGCTTGTAGCCCCGCAGTACGAACCACGCGGTGAGCGCACAGCCCAGGATCATCACGATCAGTACGACACGGAGAAGGTTCCCCGCCCCCTGCTGCTGGGCGGCCTCGGTCAGCCAGGCGGCCGCGGGGTACTGCTCCATGGTTCGGGACTCCTTCGGTGTAGTGCCCGTCCACGGTAACTCCGCCTAGGCTGGGCTCGGCTTCGGGGGCGCAAAGGGCCGCACAAGGGTCCGCAAAGGGCGGGCCGCACGACGAGGGCCACACAGACGCACATGGGGGAGTACATGTCCGACGACGGCCGCCAGAACAACGGCTCCGAGAACGTGCCGAGCAGGCAGCGCACCCGGTTCCCCGGGATCTCCTCGCGCGCGTACGAGCACCCGGCCGACCGCTCCGCCCTGGTGGCGCTGCGCAAGCTGAGCGGGTTCGACACGGTGTTCAAGGCGCTCAGCGGGCTGCTGCCCGAGCGGAGCCTGAGGCTGCTGTTCCTCTCCGACTCGGTGCGGGTCTCCGACCAGCAGTTCACGCACCTCAACGACATGCTGCGGGACGCCTGCTACATCCTGGACCTGGAGAAGGTCCCGCCGATGTACGTCAACCAGGACCCCCAGCCGAACGCGATGTGCATCGGCCTGGACGACCCGATCATCGTGGTCACCACCGGTCTCGTCGAGCTGCTCGACGAGGAGGAGATGCGGGCCGTCATCGGCCACGAGGTGGGCCACGCCCTGTCCGGGCACGCGGTGTACCGCACGATCCTGCTCTTCCTGACGAACCTCGCCATCCGGGTCGCCTGGATCCCGCTGGGCACCGTCGCGATCATGGCGATCGTCACGGCGCTGCGCGAGTGGTTCCGCAAGTCGGAGCTGTCCGCCGACCGCGCGGGCCTCCTCGTCGGCCAGGACCTGCAGGCCTCGATGCGCGGCCTGATGAAGCTGGCCGGCGGCAACCACCTGCACGAGATGAACGTGGACGCGTTCCTGAAGCAGGCCGAGGAGTACGAGGAGAGCGGCGACCTGCGCGACTCGGTCCTGAAGATCCTGAACGTCCTGCCCCGCACCCACCCCTTCGCCACGGTCCGGGCGGCGGAGCTGAAGAAGTGGGCCGAGTCCCGCGACCACCAGCGGATCATGGACGGTCACTACCCGCGCCGCGACGAGGACAAGAACACCTCGGTCTCCGACTCCTTCCGTGAGTCCGCCTCCCACTACGCGACCACCGTCAAGTCCTCCAAGGACCCGCTGATGAAGCTGGTCACCGACATCGCGGGCGGCGCCGGCGGTCTGGGCGGCCGGGTCCGCCGTGGCTTCGACGGCTTCACGAGCACGCCGGGGCGGGACGAGGAGCCTCCGGCGGAGAACGCCCAGTAAGGGCGGATCGAGCTCAGAACCTCGGTTCCGCGCTCGGGGCCAGCACCCCGCACAGCCCCACCGCGCTGCCGGCCGTATAGGGATCGGTCCCGGCCGGACGGCCTGCCGCCGTCCGGCCGGCCAGCAGCGGCCGCAGCCGGTTCGCGGAGTCCTCCGCGCAGGACAGCGGCCCCGCCTGCACGGTCGCCGCGACGATCTGCGTCTGGCGGGTCCGCAGGTCCTCCCGGTCGAACCGGAACAGCAGCTCACGGCGGACGGTGAACAGGGAGGCCGGCGCCTTCGCGTCGGCCCCGGCCGGGCGCAGCGCGTACACGAAGGTGTGCTCCGCGGCGACCTCCAGCGTCGCCGGGTCGGTCTCGGTGACCGTCAGCCCGCCCTGGACCCGGATCTTGCGGTCGGCCAGCTCCACCCGGGCGGGGTCGAAGCGCACCAGCCAGCCGGTCGGCGCGTGCCGCCCGTCGGCGGCCGGCCGGCTGAAGCTCTCGTCGAACTGGTCGAGCTGCTCGGCGGCGATCAGCCCGCGCACCGGCTGCACCTCCTGCCCGGTGAGCACCTCCGGGTAGAGGGAGGAGCGCACCAGGTACTCCTTGGCGGTGGTCAGGGCGGTGACGACCTGGCTGTCGGAGAAGTGCGCGGTGCGCCGGGCCGGCGGCAGCGGGATGCCCTCGGCGCCGACGCGGAACTTCGCGGCCGGGCTGTGGGCGAACAGCGAGGCGGTGTCGGCGGTGCCGGGCACCGCACCCTGCGGGGCGAGGGGGACGACGGTCATCCGCAGGGGGTCCACGGCCCGCCGTGCGGCGGAGCTCTGGTACGGGTTGCGCACGCCCATGTAGATCGCGGTGCCGAAGGCGACGGCGATCAGCAGGACCAGGACCAGGGCCTGCCGGGACAGACCCCGGTGCAGGGGCGGGCGGCGGCGTACGGCGGGCGCGTGGTCGGCCATCCGCTCCAGGGCCGAGTACTCCTGGAGGCGGGCAGCGCGGACGAACGATTCGTCGAAGACGACGGATCGGTACTCGTCCTCTCCCCCTCCGGTAGCGCCCTCGGGGGTTCCCTCCGGTGGGTCGCCAGGCCCGCTCATACTTTCAGGGTAGGTCGCGCGGGGCTCGGGTAAACGCCCCGCTGCGCGACAAGTTCTGACAGGTTCTCACCAGGTTCGCCGGGTCGGACGGAGCCGGGCCTCAGGGGGTTCGGGGCACGGCCGAGACCGCCGGCCGGGACTGGTCGAGGGAGGCGGAGGGGGTCGCCGCCCCGCCCTGCTCCAGCCCGGTGGAGGCGGGCAGCGGCACCTGGTCCCGGCTGCTGGAGGAGGATCCGCGGTAGACCGCGGCGAAGGCCAGCGCGACCATGCCGACGCCCATCACGACGGCGAGCATCCAGGCGACGGGGCGGTGCCAGCGGACCTGTCTGCCGTACGCACCGAAGGGGCTGTGGTGGTCCGGGTCGTCGTCGTCCAGCTCGTCGAAGTCCGGATCACGGCCGAAATCGCCGGGGCCGTCGGAGCCGTACGTGTCGTCGTAGCGGTCGCCGCGCGCGCGGGCGCGACGGGCTTCGGCCTCGGCCCTCGCCTCGGCGGCGGCCAGGAGGCGCTCCACGGCGGACGGCTCGTGCACCACGGCCGCCCGTACGAAGGCCTCGTCGAAGACCACGGAGGCGAACTCTTCGTCCGACACCCCGCGGTCGTGGTCGTCGTCGGGCTCCCAGCCGTCAGGGAACGGCGTGCCCCCCACGTCCTCCGGCACGGATCCAGAGTAGACCTGGGGGGTCGGTTTGGGCAGGCGCCGGGGAAATTCGTCCACCGGATGAGACGCCTCTCACGGCCGCCCCGCGGCGGTCAGCGCCGTACGTGTCCGTCGCCGGTGACGATGTACTTGGTGCTGGTCAGCTCCGGCAGCCCCATCGGGCCCCGGGCGTGCAGCTTCTGGGTGGAAATGCCGATCTCCGCACCGAAGCCGAACTGGCCGCCGTCGGTGAAGCGGGTGGAGGCGTTCACGGTGACCGTGGTGGAGTCGACCAGCTGGGTGAACCGGCGGGCCGCCTGCTGCGAGGTGGTGACGATCGCCTCGGTGTGGCCGGAGGTCCACAGCCGGATGTGCTCGACGGCCTTGTCCAGGGAGTCGACGACGGCGGCGGCGATGTCGTAGGAGAGGTACTCGGTCTCCCAGTCCTCGGCGGTGGCCTCCACGACGGTGGCCTTGGACTCCTTGGCGTACGCCGCCACCCGGTCGTCGGCGTGGACGGTGACCCCGGCCTCGGCGAGCGCGTCGAGGGCGCGCGGCAGGAACTCCGCGGCGATGTCCTGGTGGACCAGGAGGGTCTCGGCGGCGTTGCAGACGCTGACCCGCTGGGCCTTGGAGTTGATCAGGATGTCGACGGCCATGTCGATGTCGGCGTGGGCGTCGACGTAGACGTGGCAGTTGCCGGTGCCGGTCTCGATGACGGGGACCTTGGACTCCATGACCACGGTCCGGATGAGGGAGGCGCCGCCGCGCGGGATCAGGACGTCGACCAGGCCGCGCGCCCGCATCAGCTCGTGCACGGACTCCCGGCCCTCGCCGGGCACCAGCTGGACGGCGTCGGCGGGCAGCCCGGCGCCGCCGACGGCGTCCCGCAGGACCCGGACGAGGGCGGTGTTGGACTCGTAGGCGGAGGCGGAGCCGCGCAGCAGGACCGCGTTGCCGGACTTCAGGCAGAGGGCGGCGGCGTCCACCGTCACGTTCGGGCGGGCCTCGTAGATGATGCCGACGACGCCCAGCGGGACGCGGACCTGGCGCAGGTCGATGCCGTTGGGGAGGGTGGAGCCGCGGACGACCTCGCCGACCGGGTCGGGCAGGGCGGCGACGTCCCGCACGTCGGAGGCGATGGCCCGGACCCGCTCCGGAGTGAGGGTCAGCCGGTCGATGACGGACTCGGCGGTGCCGGCCTCGCGGGCCTTGGCGATGTCCTTGGCGTTGGCCTCGACGATCTCGCTCGTACGGACCTCCAGCGCGTCCGCGATGGCGAGCAGCGCGTCGTCCTTGGCGGCCCGGGGCAGTGGCGCGAGGTCGGCGGCGGCGGCCTTGGCACGGTAGGCGGCCTGGGTGACCGGGGACATGGCGTCGTACGGGGAGAGCGTGGTCATACGGGAAGGGTAGTGCGCCGGGCGGAGGGCGCCATGGTCGTCCACGGGCCGTCCCAAGCACCGAGACGTCCGCGGAGGGGCGGCGGCCGCGGACGGTGAGGTTAGAAGGGGTGGACGCCGACCGGGCTGGCCGGTCGTGGGCCGTAGCCGTCGGCGATGCGCTGGTGGTAGGTCTCCCGGTCGATCACTTCGAGGCCGACGATCTCCCAGGGCGGCAGCCGCGAGGTGCGCCGGTGCTCGCCCCACAGGCGCAGCGCGACGGCGGCGGCGTCGTGGAGGTCGCGGGCCTCCTCCCAGTAGCGGATCTCCGCGTGATCGACCGCGTAGCGGCTGGTCAGGAGGAAGGGATGGTCGTGGGCGAGCTGTTCGAGGGCGCGCCGGACCTCCCGGAGCGGCGCCTCCTCGCCGGAGACGCTCAGGGTGACGTGCCAGAGCCGGGGCAGGTCGGCCGGCTCCTCGTACCGCTCCCCCGCCGCCACGCTGGTCAGCGCGCGCTCCTCGCCCGCCGCGCCGGTACTCCCACGCGCCGCTGCCACCCCGGGGCGCACTCGTCTCACGACGGCCTCCTTATACGCAGCGCTCGTGCGGCTGGTCTCCCTGAGACAAAGTTGAGCAGGCCGCACGGGTCCTTGGGGCGGTTTCACGGAACGTCCCCCACCGGTACGGACCGTTCGGGGCGCTGCGGAGACAGCCGTTCGACGGCCTCAGGGGTGCAGGATCACGAGGTCGTCGCGGTGGACGACCTCCCGTTCGTACTCCGCGCCCAGCTCGCGCGCCAGTTCGTGGGTGGACCGCCCGATCAGCCGGGGGATCTCCCTGGCGTCGAAGTTGACGAGGCCGCGGGCCACCGCGTGACCGGCGGTGTCGCGCAGCTCGACGGGGTCGCCCGCGCTGAACTCGCCCTCGACGCCGGCGATCCCCGCGGGCAGCAGCGACGTGCGCCGCTCGACGACCGCGCGCACCGCGCCGTCGTCCAGGGTGAGCGAGCCCTGCGGGGTGGAGGCGTGCTGGAGCCAGAGCAGCCGGTCGGCGGAGCGCTTGCCGGTGGGGTGGAAGTAGGTGCCGGTGTCGTTGCCGGCGAGGGCGTCGGCGGCGTGCACGGCGCTGGTGAGGACCACGGGGATGCCGGCGCCGGTCGCGATGCGGGCCGCCTCGACCTTGGTGACCATGCCGCCGGTGCCGACGCCGGCCTTGCCGGCGCTGCCGATCTCGACGTGCGCGAGGTCCTCGGGGCCGCGCACCTCGGCGATCCGGGAGGTGCCCGGCCTGCTGGGGTCGCCGTCGTAGACACCGTCGACGTCGGACAGCAGCACCAGCAGGTCGGCGTGGACGAGATGGGCGACGAGCGCGGCGAGGCGGTCGTTGTCGCCGAAGCGGATCTCGTCGGTGGCGACGGTGTCGTTCTCGTTGACGATGGGGAACGCGCCCATCGCGAGCAGCTTGTCGAGGGTGCGCGAGGCGTTGCGGTGGTGGGCGCGGCGGCTCATGTCGTCGCTGGTCAGCAGCACCTGTCCGACGCGCACGGAGTAGCGGGCGAAGGAGGCGGTGTAGCGGGCGACGAGGAGTCCCTGGCCGACGCTGGCGGCGGCCTGCTGGCGGGCCAGGTCGCGGGGGCGGCGGCGCAGGCCCAGCGGGGCGAGGCCGGCGGCGATGGCGCCCGAGGAAACGAGGACAATCTCACGTTCGCCGCCGCTGCGGCTCTTGGCGAGGACGTCGACGAGGGCGTCGACGCGGTCGGCGTCCAGTCCTCCGGCGGCCGTGGTCAGCGACGAGGAGCCCACCTTGACGACGATCCTGCGGGCATCGCCCACGGCCTGCCTTGCGCCTGCCACCTTGTTCTTCGTCCCCTCGCGCGGCTGTCCCACTCCTTACGCAATCTACGCGAACGCGTCGCGGGGCCGCGCGCGAGTTCCACTCCCCGGACGGTTCGCCCGCGTAGTCGTTCCGTCACTCCCCGCTTACGGCAAAAAGGTTGCCCTGGTTCCACATAGAAACTGAAGGGATTACAAATTTATTTTGAAGTTTGTGTCACCTACAGTTCGCCCTGTGAAGCGCATACTCCTCAGGTCGGGGAAGAGCCCCTTCGACGTGGTGCCCGTCGAGGAAGCCCTCCACCGCGACGTCTTTGCCACCAACTCCGGCAACCTGATCTTCAGCGACGCCACACACAAGATCCTCAGTGTGCCCGGCAGCACGGAGGTGGTGTCCAACGGCATCGCGACCCAGGTCAGTGCCGCGGGACGGATCAACGAGGAGTACGACGCGTTCGTCGTACCGCTGGCCAACGCCTTCCGGCCGACGTTCGAGACCGCGCTCAAGCGGCTGACGCAGCTGATCACGAAGCTGAAGATCCCGGTCGTGGTGGTCGGCGTCGGCGCCCAGGCCGGCCTGGACAACGACCCGGCGCGGCTGAAGTCCATGGAGTCCACCGTGCGGGAGTTCGTCTCCGCGGTGCTGGACCACAGCGCCTCCATCGGCGTACGGGGCGAGTTCACCGCCAAGTACCTCACCGACATGGGCTTCAAGGACGTCGAGATCATCGGCTGCCCGTCGCTGTTCCTGCACGGCGAGCGGCTCGAGGTGACCAAGCGGGCGGCGGCCATCACCCCCGAGTCGAGGATCTCCACCAACGGCTCGCACACCGCGGTGCGCGGCGGCCTCGGCAAGATCATCGGCCGGGCCCACGAGAAGTACCCCCACCTGCGCTACATCGGGCAGAACCTGACCGACGCCCGCCAGCTGCACTGGCGGGACACCGACTCCCCGGCCGGCCGGGTCCGCGAGATGCCGACCCACCCCGATCACCCGATGTACCGGCAGGACAAGGTCCGGGTGTACATCGACCCGGTCACCTGGATCGAGGACCTGAAGGAGTTCGACTACTCCTTCGGCTCGCGCATCCACGGCAACATCGCCGCCCTGCTCGCGGGCACGCCGGCCACCGTGCTGGCCTTCGACTCGCGCACGCTGGAGCTGTGCCGCTACTTCGAGATACCGCACCGGCTGCTGAGCGAGGTGCCCGCCGACCTCGACCCGGCCGAGCTGTACGAGGAGGCCGACTTCAGCGCGCTGACCGGCAACCACCAGGAGCGCTTCGACCGGTTCACCTCGTTCCTGGACAAGAACGGGCTGGAGAACACCTTCACGCACGGCGACGGCGGCAAGGCCTTCGACGAGCGGCTGCGTGCCCTGCGCTTCCCGGAGGGGGTGCGCCCCTGGATCGACGCGGACCCGGCCTCGCTGACCAGCCGGTTCGGATGGCTCCAGCAGCGCATCACCGAACTGGACACCCACAACACCCAGTTGCAGCGGGAGCTGGCGAAGTCCCGGGCGGGGGCGAAGGCGGCCGCCAAGGCCGCTGCCAAGGCCGTCCCGACGCCCTCGATGTACCGCAGGGCGCGCCGGGTGATGGGCAGGGCGCTGAAGCCCTCCAAGTGACGCCGCGGGGCGCTCAGGCGGCCAGCCGGCCACGCGGCCCGCTCACCCGCTTCCTCAGCCGTCCCAGCCGGCGCCGCACCTTGCGGGTCGCGCCGCGCAGAAAGGTCTCGGCGGGGGTCTGGCGCCAGCCCGGGTAGGCCTTCGCCTCGCGCGGTTCGGCGAGGTAGACGCGGTCGGGGACGCCGTCCTTGCGGGAGCGGTAGCCGGGGTAGGCCAGATAGAGCTGGCTGCCGCCCTTCTTCAGGACGGGCGTGGGCTCATGCTTGGCCTTGAGGAACTCCAGCACCTCCACCAGGAGGTCCGGGCGCCGCATGGCCACCAGCTGGAGCCGCAGCCGCTCCTGGACCGTGAGCCGCTGGGCGACACCCTCGTTCCAGTAGGCGTCCATCAGGGGCTCGGCCAGCTCGAACTTGGTGCGCCGGATCTCCTCGTCCTGCCGGAGGAAGACCGGGCCGAACTGCGGCAGCAGCGTGACCTGGAAGGGCCGGACCATGAGCACGTCCCGCTTCGGGCCGGGCGGGACCATCCGCTCCAGCAGGCCCATCAGGGCCCGCGCGGAGTCGAAGCGCAGCTGGTAACCGCCGCTCTTGGTCACGTGTTTGCCGTCGTCGCGGCCCACCAGGTAGTAGCAGGTGTAGTCGGCGACGATCGAGACGCCGTCGGCCCGCAGATAGGCCTCCATCGTGAACAGCGCGTCCTCGCCGGTCCACAGGGACTCGTCGAAGCGCATGTGATGGCGCTCCAGCAGGGCGCGCCGGAACAGCTTCTGGGCGCTGAGCGTGAACTTGATGTTGGAGGAGAAGACGTCCGTACGGTCCTCGTTCCGGCCCCACATCGAGCGCGGCGCCTTGCGGTTGACGCCCTCGACCCGGCCGAGGCAGACATCGGTGCCGTTGCGGTCGGCCAGGGCGACCATCCGCTCCAGCGCCTCGGCACCGAGCCGGTCGTCGGCGTCGAGGAAGAACACGTACCGTCCGGTGGCCCGCTCCAGCCCGACGTTGCGCGGGCCGCTGGGCCCGCCGGAGTTCTCCTGGCGGATCACGGTGACCGGCATGGGAGCGCGGGCGGCGAACTCCTCCAGGTAGTCCCCGGTGCCGTCCCGGGAGCCGTCGTCGACGGCGACGACCTCGATCCGCGCGGGGTCCAGGGTCTGTGCCTCGACCGACGCGAGGCACTCGACCAGATACGGCATCGCTTCGTACGCCCCGATGATCACCGTGACGTCAGGCTGCGCAAGAGTCACTTTTCCCTCTCATCACGCAACGGTTGCCTTTGTTCCATGTTCCAGCAACTCGATAGACGGCGGGTTTCGTGGAGGGGTTGTCCCGGTTCCGGAAGGTGTCCCACATCACAGAACACCGAAGGGCCCGGCCCTCGGAGAACGTCTCCGGGGGCGGGGCCCTTCGTCATACGGCCGTCAGCCGGCCGTAACACCATGGGGCAGCTCCGCGCCGTCACCGGGCGCCGCGCCGGCCGCGCCCTCCGCCGCGGCGGCCCGGGAGGCCTGGCCGACATTGCGGGCCTCCGCCTTGAGGGCGAGATCGGCGACGGCGGTGTTGAACTGCTCGAGGGAGGTCGGCTCGTCGGGGCCGAGCAGGTACTCCTTGAGCTCCTTGCGGTCCTCGGCCAGCGCGTCGGCGGCCGGGTCGCGCACCGCGCCGAGCAGCTGGTCCAGCTCGTCGGCGGTGTTGGTGAGGATCACCGCCGCGCGCACCGCGGTGTTCTGGCGCCGGAACTCCTCCGCGCCCAGCTCCGCGGAGTCCGTGACGGCATACGGCTTGCCGCTCGCGATGAAGTCGGAGACCACGCTGGAGATGTCGGAGACCATCGCCTCGGCGGCGTTGAAGCAGTCGTACAGGCGCGGTTCGACGCCGGTGATCACCCGGTGCTCGAAGTCGGGGAAGCTCCGCCAGTAGGCGTCGTTCCACTCGGCGCGCAGCCGGGCCGCCTCCTCGTGCTTGCGCATGTCGACGATGCCGTCGCGGCTGGTCACCGCTTCGTCGGCCTTCTCGTCGAAGGCGAGCGAGAGGTCCTCGAGGCGGGCCTTGAGGCGGGTCAGCTCGGTCTTCGCCGCTGCCTGGGCGGCCGCGTCGCCCCGGAAACGGGCGTCGCCCGCCCGCTGCGCGGCGGCCTTCTTGACGAGAGCGGTGATCCGGCGGTGCGCGGCTCCGGCCGCGGCGCTGCGGGTGCCGGTGAACGGGTGCGGCTTGTACAGGACGCGGACCGGGGGCTCGGCGGCGAGCAGCTTCTTCACGATGTTCTCGCCGGCCAGCAGGAGGGAGGTGTTGCCCGGGTTGTCGTCCCAGCCCTCCCAGGTGGGCGCGTACAGCACGGTCGGGATGCGGTCCTTCGGCGCGCCCTCCCAGGTCCTGATGGGCGCGAGCTGCGGGCGGCCGACCTCGACGATGTCCTCGTCGCGGATACCGACGTCGGCGATGGCGTAGCGGTCGCGGCCGGCCCGGCCGGCGGTCCACACCTCGTCGTACACCTTGCTGAACGGGTTGACGCTGGCGAGCTTGTCGCTGTCGCCGTGACCGATGAAGACGTGCTTCATGGTGGGCACGCGCAGCATGTGGATGTTCTTGCCGACGTTCGCGGCGTACAGCGTGACCCGCACCATGGAGAGGTCCATGTTCATCAGGTGCACCCCCCCGGGCACGCAGATGACAGGGACCGTCGTGGGCGCCATCCGCTCCAGGACGGAGCGCTCGCGCAGGATGATCAGCGGCCGGCTGTCCAGCTGCTCCATGGTCTCCAGCCACATGTTGACCTGGTAGGCGGACTCCTTGGAGCCGGAGAAGTACAGCACCGTCTCCGGGCGGTACTCGCGCAGCCAGGCGCTCACCGTGGACAGCACCTTGTCGGGCTTCGGCGGCAGCCGGCGGGCGCGCAGGTGGGGCACCAGCAGGGCCACGTACAGCGCGCCGAGGACCAGGGTCACGGCGACGCCCACGTAACCGGCGAGGTCGACGCCGCCGAGGGCCCAGACGAGCAGGCCGGCCATGGCCGCCAGGTCCAGGTGGAGCATCTTCTCCCCGGCCCCGGCCAGCAGCGCGCGCGGCGGGGCGTCCGGGACGGTCAGCCGGGAGGCCAGGTCCACGTTGCGGGTCACGACCGGCATCTGGCGGCGCTTGCCGATCAGGGTGACCAGGGCGCCGTGCGGGGCCTGGAGACCGAAGAAGACCGTGAAGCAGGCGATCGCCGCGTAGAAGACCGGCTCCTCCGACAGGTCGAGCCGGGCCAGCAGCAGGATCAGCAGCAGCTCGCGGACCAGGAACCGCGTGGACAGGCCGGCCCTCACCTTGTTCAGCAGGCTGATGAGGTAGGTGCCCTTGCGGTGGAGATAGAGGTCCGCCAGGTACGTCACGGCGGCCGCGGCGGCGAAGGCGGGGGTGCTCGGGACGAGCGCGGCCAGCATGAGGCCGGGGTAGCCCAGCATCATGAGGGCCACCGCGGCCAGTTCGGCCGCGCTGCCCACCCGGGCCACGCGAATGGCAGTGGATATCACGGAGAAACCTGCTCTGGGAGGGGTGCCGGTCATAGAAGCCGAAAAGTCCGGAAAATCCTTTGTGAAGGTTTCGGGATTCTTACGCTTCAGGCCTCTGTGAATTCTCCGTAAACAGGGAGCCACAGAGGCCTGAAATTCGATGGCTATTTGCGGTTGATTATGCCACGCCGTCCTGTCGGTCGAGCACCGAGGCCAGGGCCTGCTCGAAGCCGGAGGCCTTGCCCGCCGGGGCCGTGGGGTCCTGCTGACGGACGTCGATGACGTGCCCGGTGAGCTCGGAGAGGAGGACGTCGAGCGAGGTGCGGGCGACGGCCTCGGAGGAGAGCAGGCTGCCCGCGGGCTCCTGCCCGAAGGCCTTGGTACGCATGGGAGTCGCCGTGCGCTCGGGGTTCACGCAGTTCACCCGGATGCCGTCGGCGGCCCACTCGTCGGACAGGGCCTGGGTGAGGTTCACCATGGCGGCCTTGGTCGAGGAGTAGAGGCTGTACTCGGCGCGGCCGCGGGTGTAGCTGCTGGAGGTGTACAGCAGCAGCTGGCCCTTGGTCTCGGCGAGGTACTTGTAGGCCGAGCGGGCGATCTGCACCGGCGCCAGGTAGTTCACCTTCAGCGCTTCCTCGATGGTCGCGTTGTCGGTCTCGGCCAGCTTGCCGATGCGCAGCACCCCCGCGGTGTTGACGACGTAGTCGATGCGCCCGGTCTCGCTGTAGGCCCTGGACAGCGCGTCGTCGACCTCTTCAGGGTTCTCGACGTGCGTGCCGGTGGTGGAGCGGCCGAGGGCGTAGACCGTGGCGCCGTAGGACTCGGCGAGCTCGGAGATGTCCTTGCCGATGCCGTAGGAGCCGCCGAAGACGACGACGGTCTTGCCGGTGAGCAGCTCGCGGTAGACCTCCTCGCCGTTCTGCTCGGGGGTGGCGGTGGAGGCGAGCTGGAACAGCTTGTCGGCGATGAAGACGTCGACCGGCTGAGTCACCTTCATGTTGTACTCGTCGCCCGCGACGACGTGGATCGGCACGTCCGGCAGGTAACGCAGGACGACCGTGCAGTCGTCCGTGGCCTGGAAGTTGGGGTCGCCGGCCGCCACCTCGTAGGCCCGCTTGATGGTGGACAGCTTGAAGGCCTGCGGGGTCTGGCCGCGGCGCAGCCGGGAGCGGTCCGGGATCTCCGTGATGAACTCGCCGTCCTCGCCGTGCGTCCGGGTGACGATGATGGTGTCGGCGGACGGGATGGCCACGTCGACGGCCTGGTAGCGCTCCAGGGCGGTCACGCAGTCGTCGATGACGCGCTGGGAGAGCAGGGGGCGTACGGCGTCGTGGAAGAGGACGTTGAGGTCCTCGCCCTCGGCCAGGCCCTCGCCCAGGGCGGTGATGGCGCGCTCGGTGGTCTCGTTGCGGGTGGCGCCGCCCTCGATGATCCTGGAGACCTTCCTGAACCCGGCCTTGGCGACGATCTTCTCGATGTCGGGCACATAGCCCGGCGCCATCAGCACGATGACGTCATCGACGGAGTCGGCCTTCTCGAAGGTGGTCAGGGTGTGCTCGATGACGGCCTTGCCTGCGATCTTCAGCAGCTGCTTGGGGATCGACAGACCCACGCGCTGACCGGTGCCACCGGCCAGGATCACTGCGGTCGTACGGGGCTTGGCTATGTGCTGGGACACCAGAAGACCTACCTTGGGGCGACAGGGAACGGGGAAATGGTCCCACTTGCGGTTACCGCGATGCAAGGTGAGCGCCCTTCACTGCATATGTGCGCGCCACCCGTCATTCACCTTGAACCGCTGGTGATTGGTAAGACGTGTACGAGACCCATGAGCATGCTCCCTGGAAATCCTGTGAGTAACTCCACAGGGGCTGAGTGATACCTGAGAGTAACGGTGAACGCCGTACAGCGACGGCGCAGCCGCTCGAGGCAGCGGTGCCCGAGGACCCGCACCAGTTCCCGGGAAGAGGTCTGGTGCACCCCGCGCGCGCCGGGCCGGCCCACCGCGCTCCCGGCGACCGCGGCGAGCGCTCCGTACAGTGCCTGAGCGGCCACCTCGGGAGCCATCCGGGGCTCCTCGCCGCCGTGGGAGGCGGCCGGTTCCGGCACCGAGGACAGCAGCGCCGGATCGCCGATGACCCGTACGCCCATTGCGGTGATGCGCTCGGCCATCTCGGCGCCGATCCCGGCGGCCGCCTCCACCGCCCACCCCGGGGTGGAGATCTTCACGTCCCGTGACGTCGGGCTGCACGCGTTCTTCATATGCATCACCGCGCCGTTGCGGATAAGTTTCGAATAAAGTTCGTCCGGCAGCCCATTGCCCCGGAATTCTTTATTGAGATTCCGCAGCATTTCGGTCTCGGCAAGGGTGAGGGAACGATTCGCGGTGTCCGGGACCGGCTGCAGCAGTTTGTCCGGAAGTCCCAGCAGCGTCTCGAAGGTGCGCATCAGCCCCTCACGGTCCCGGTCGTCCACCACGACGACGGTGACCCGGCCGGCGCCGACCACCCGCACCCACCTCCCGACGAGCCGGTCGTGCCGGTGGCGCCGCCAGAAACTCGGGTTGGGCTTCTCGTACGGGGCCCTGCGGAGCATGTGCTCCAGCCACTCCTCGTAGCCCATGCGCAGCCCGTTCTGCACGTACTGCTGCCACTGCGAGGGCATGATCTTCGCCAGCGGCCGCAGGGTGACCAGGACGTGCACGCGGTCACCGCCGAGCTGCTCGACGACCCGCTCGACGGTGGCGTCGTCGGGGGCGTCGGCGAAGAACTCGCTGCTGATCACGGAGGTCTTGCGGCCACCGGCCGCCACCTGCTCCACGAACCGCCGCCAGTGCCGCTCGGTGGGGGCGGTGTCGCCGATCATCCCGCCCCGGGCGCAGGCCGCGAGCACGGCCTGCATGGGGTGCCTGCTCGTGGCCGGGAAGTCGACGCCGTGCGCCGGCATCGCCTCCTTGGCCGCGAACAGCGCGCCCTGGATCGAGGTGGTCCCGGTCTTGTGCGGGCCGATGTGCAGCAGGCGGGTGCCGGCGGGCAGCGGGGCGTCGTCTGTCGTACAGTCCGTCTCCATGGTCAAGGGACGGTAAGAGACGTTCCTTGGAGTGCGCTGAGAGCAGCCTGGGACTCGGATGAGCCCCGGGCTCCGGCCGCACCGGTCTCACACCTCGCGGACGCCCCGCCTGCCGTCCACGACCCTGAGTCTCGCCAGCGTGCGGGCGGTCGCCTTCGGCTTCAGGACGGTGTCCACCACCCGGACCTGTGCGTCGACGGCGTCCGCGCGGATGTCGAAGAGGTGGTAGCCGCGGTGGGCGTCGATCAGCTTCCAGTGCGGGTTGTCGGCCTTCAGCGGGTCCCACTGGGCATGGAAGGCGGCCTGGTCCTGGTCGCCGTTGCTGGAGATCGAGGTGCCGACGAACTCGGCGCCGACGACCGCCGAGGAGGGGTCGGCGAAGTCCCGCTTCAGATCGCTGACCATGGTGAGGTGCCGGTCCCCGCTGAGCACCACGGGGTTGCGGACGGAGGCCAACTCCCCCAGCAGCGCGTTGCGTTCGGCCTGGTAGCCGTCCCAGGCGTCGTAGTACCAGAGCTTGCCGGGGCCGGCCAGCAGATCGGTCTCGGCCATCATGATCTGCGAGGCGATCAGGTTCCAGCGGGTGTCGGAGGTGCGCAGTCCGTTCAGCAGCCACCGCCTCTGCTCGGCGCCGAGCAGGGTGAGCGCGGGGTCCTGGGCGCCCTGCTGCGTGACGGCCTGGTCGCTGCGGAACTGGCGGGTGTCGAGGACGTTCAGCCGGGCGAGACGGCCGAACCTCAGGGCGCGGTGCATCCGGATGTGCGGGCCGTCCGGGACCGCCGCGGCCCGTACCGGCATGTGCTCGTAGTACGCCTGGTAGGCGGCGGTCAGCCGGGCCGTGAAGGCGTCGTGGGACTGCTTGTCGGGGTCCTGCGGGACCTCTCCGGCGAAGTCGTTGTCCACCTCGTGGTCGTCGAAGGTGACCACCCAGGGGGCGCGGGCGTGCATCCGCATCAGGTCGGGGTCGCTGCGGTACTGGGCGTACCGGTTGCGGTACTGGGTGAGGGTGTACGGCTCACCGCTGCCCTCGTGCCGGCGCACCGCCGACGCGGAGGGTCCCGACTCGTAGAGGTAGTCGCCGACGAAGAGGACGACGTCCGGGTCCTGGGCCGCCATGTCGGCGTACGGGGTGAAGTAGCCGTGCTGCCAGTTCTGGCACGAGGCGAGCGCCAGGCGCAGCGAACCGCCCGAAGCCAGGGGCCGGGGCGCGGTGCGGGTGCGGCCGACCGGGGAGATCCGGCCGCCGGCGCGGAAGCGGTACCAGTAGTCCCGGCCCGGCTTCAGACCTCGTACGTCCACATGGACGCTGTGCCCGTACGCGGGCAGGGCCGTGGCGGTGCCCCGGCGCACGGAGGACGCGAACCGGGAGTCGGGCGAGATCTCCCACTGCACGGCCACGTTCTCCCGCGGCATCCCGCCGCCGTGCAGCGGATCGGGGGCGAGTCGGGTCCAGAGCACGATCCCGTCGGGCAGGGGGTCACCGGAGGCCACGCCGAGGCTGAACACGTTCTCCGGGAGGGTGTTCGCGGCTGTGTACGCGGCTGTGTACGCAGCGGCGTGCGCGGTGGCGGGCAGCCACAGCTGGGCGGAGGCGGCGGCGCCGAGCACGGCGGCACCGGCGGTGAGGAGACGACGGCGGTCCGGGGACATGGGGGGAACTCCCTTGCGTCGCTGGCGTCTTGACGCAAGGAAAGATGGCATGGCCAGCCGGTCGGCCCGCTGAACGCGGAACCGCGGTGACATGACAAGAAAGAGGACAGGAGAAACCCGTTGCGGCGGTGAACCGCAACGGGTCGCGCAGGCGGACCGCAGAAGGGCCCGGAGGGGGCCCGGCGAGCCCCGGAGGGGGCCCGGCCGGGGGGCCTCAGAAGGGCTCGAAGCCCTCGAACTCCTCGGACGCCTCGTCGCGTTCGGCCTGCCGGTCGCGGCGGCGCTGGCTCGCGGGCCGCGGGGCGTCGAAGCGGTGGTCCTCGCCGCGGCGGCCCAGCATCTCGGCGCCGGCCATGACGGTCGGCTCCCAGTCGAAGACGACCGCGTTGTCCTCGGGACCGATCGCCACCCCATCGCCCGCCCGGGCGCCGGCCTTCATCAACTCCTCCTCCACACCGAGGCGGTTGAGGCGGTCGGCGAGGTAGCCCACGGCCTCGTCGTTGTTGAAGTCGGTCTGGCGGACCCAGCGTTCGGGCTTCTCGCCCCGGACGCGGTAGAGGCCGTCCTCCTCCAGCGTGACGGTGAAGCCGGCGTCGTCCACGGCCTTGGGCCGGATGACGATCCGGGTCGCCTCCTCCTTGGGCTTGGCGGCGCGCGCCCGCCCGACCAGCTCGGCCAGCGCGAACGACAGCTCCTTGAGGCCCATGTGCGCGACGGCGGACACCTCGAAGACGCGGTACCCGCGCGCCTGGAGGTCCGGCCGCACCATCTCCGCCAGGTCCTTGCCGTCCGGTACGTCGATCTTGTTCAGCACGACGATCCGCGGCCGGTCGCCGAGGCCGCCGTACTGCCGCAGCTCCTCCTCGATGATGTCGAGGTCGGAGACGGGGTCGCGGTCGGACTCCAGGGTGGCGGTGTCCAGGACGTGCACCAGCACACTGCACCGCTCGACGTGCCGCAGGAACTCCAGGCCGAGACCCTTGCCCTGGCTGGCGCCGGGGATGAGCCCGGGGACGTCGGCGATGGTGTAGACGGTGGAGCCCGCGGTCACCACCCCGAGGTTCGGCACGAGGGTGGTGAACGGGTAGTCGGCGATCTTCGGCTTGGCGGCGGAGAGCACCGAGATCAGCGAGGACTTTCCGGCGCTCGGGTAGCCCACCAGGGCCACGTCCGCGACGGTCTTCAGCTCCAGGACGACGTCCTGCAGATCGCCGGGCTCACCGAGCAGCGCGAAGCCGGGCGCCTTGCGGCGGGCGGAGGCCAGGGCCGCGTTGCCCAGACCGCCGCGGCCGCCCTGGGCGGCGACGAAGGAGGTGCCGTGCCCGACGAGGTCGGCGAGGACGTTGCCCGCCTTGTCGAGCACCACGGTGCCGTCCGGCACGGGCAGGACGAGGTCCTGTCCGTCCTTTCCGGAGCGGTGGCCGCCCTCGCCCGGCTTGCCGTTGGTGGCCTTGCGGTGCGGGGAGTGGTGGTAGTCGAGGAGCGTGGTGATCGACTGGTCGACGGTGAGGATGACGTCGCCGCCACGGCCGCCGTTGCCCCCGTCGGGGCCGCCGAGCGGCTTGAACTTCTCACGGTGGACGGAGGCACAGCCGTGGCCTCCGTTACCCGCGGCGACGTGCAGCTCGACGCGGTCCACGAAGGTGGTCATGGTGGGGTGCCTCCAGGGTCGTACGGGATGTCTGTTGTCTTAACACGCGAAAGGCGGACCCGCCTTCCCGGAAGGGAAGTGAGGTCCGCCTCGCGAAAAGTTTCCGATCAGCCGACTCAGGCGACCGGAACGATGTTCACGACCTTGCGGCCACGGTGGGTGCCGAACTGCACCGAACCGGCCTCGAGCGCGAACAGCGTGTCGTCGCCACCGCGGCCGACACCGGCGCCCGGGTGGAAGTGGGTGCCACGCTGGCGGACCAGGATCTCACCCGCGTTGACGACCTGACCGCCGAAGCGCTTCACGCCGAGCCGCTGGGCATTGGAGTCGCGACCGTTCCGGGTGGACGATGCGCCCTTCTTGTGTGCCATGTCTCCTCAGTCCTTACTTCGCGGCCGCGGGGATCGCGGTGACCTTGATCGCCGTGTACTGCTGGCGGTGGCCCTGGCGACGACGGTAGCCCGTCTTGTTCTTGTAGCGCAGAATGTCGATCTTCTGGCCCTTGTGGTGGTCCACGACCTCGGCCTGGACCTTGATGCCGGCCAGCACCCACGGGTCGCTGGTCACGGCGTCGCCGTCGACAACGAGCAGGGTCGAGAGCTCGACCGTGTCGCCAACCTGGGCGGTGGAAATCTTGTCAACCTCAACGATGTCGCCGACAGCAACCTTGTGCTGGCGACCACCGCTGCGCACGATGGCGTACACGCGGATCTCACTCTCTCGCTCGGAAACGGCACCCCCGCAGTCCAGCCGCCCGGGAAGAGTCACGGGCAGCCTCTCCCTGTGCCACCGGCGGACCGGTGACCGGGAGGAAGAGGTTTACGGGGATGTGGCGCGTCTAGGGAACACGCCGACGGTCAAGGTTACGGGGCCCGGCTTGAGGGGTCAAACCGGGCCCCCGGCCCTCACTCGGGCAGGGGCAGTTTCACCTCTCCCTGCCCGATCTCCCCGACGGGAAAGAACCTGCGGTCGAAGCGCCCGGAAGTTCCTGAAACGCTCCCTCCTCCCCAGGGCCAGTTACGGGTCGAGGTCGAACGGCTCCCGTGCGACGTCGACGCCGGAGCCGCTCACCTCCACCGAGACACCGCCGAATTCCGTCAGGAACCGCTCGGCGGCCGGGTGCCAGGAGAAGCCGGAAAGCCGCTCCTTCCACACCCCGATGTCCGTCCTCCGGCCGGGAAACCAGCCGGAAGAACTCAGTACCCGCTCAGGGACAGGACAGGTGTGCCCGGTCGAGACCTCCCTGGCGTCACATCCGACTTCCGAACGGCGGCGAGGACACGGCAGGTATTCGCGTGCTGTCGGGCAGACCATCGCTGCACTTGAAACAGCCGTTTTCCCTCGCCGTTTCCCCGCCGCCTCCGGACGGACCAGCTGGGAATCAGCCCTCGGAGTCGCCGAAACGGTGCAGCTCCACCGGAATTCCGCGCCGCCGAGCCACGTCCACGATGCCTTCCACGGCCTCCGTCAGCGCGGTCGCGAGCCTCTGCAGTTCAGGGGCTCGCCGCTCCCTGTCCGGTGCGGCGTCCACCGCCCGCCATGCGGACTGATACGCCTCCTCCAGTGGGCCGACCTTCTCGTCGAACTCGATGATGTCGTCCAGCCCGAAGGCCGGCTGACGGCGCTGTGCGGCCATGTCCAGCTGAGCGGTGACCGAGATGAGATCACCCACCAGTTTCACATGGGCAGCTCCGATCTTCCGGCTCAGCAGGATTTCGGCCAGCAGCGCGTTCCAGTGCTCTTCTCCGTCCAGCATCTTTGTTCCCCCTTCAGGATTCCCTCGCCATTTTGGCGAGTGTCGCAGCTCCGGCCCTGCCCGCAGGTATGTCGACCCCGCCCGCTCGCAGAATGCCTACGCAATAGGTGACGCAGCTGTTGCTTCCCGCGCTGTACGGGCCGAGATCAGCATCGATGGACTTGAACTGGGCCTTGACAGCCGCTCGGGCGTCGGGAAGGCGGAACGTCAGCTGCTTCGTGTTCGGTCCCAGCTTCTCGGTGACGAACTGGGCGGTCGTGTCGGCCCCGGTGGGATCGGCGCCCGCCTCCCCGAAGTGCACCTGCTCCGTTTCGAACGATCGGCCGTCGTCCAACTCCACCTTGATCGTGGCGTGCTTGATGTCGTCGTCCCAGTTGACCGTAGCCGTTCCGCAGTTGTGCACGAGCAGCGGGATCGCCCCCGCGTGCACGTAGTACGTGTGGACGTCCTCGACCGTGAGGTCGTGCGTGCGCTGGCGCCGGTCGAACGCACGGATCGCCGTGAGGGTGACCCGGGTGCCGTCGGCGGTGTGCAGGGTCATGCCCGGCTTCAGGTCCCCGGCCTCGATCCATGCCTGCTCGGAGTCCGACCAGAACGGGTGGGTCGTGGTGGAGACCAGGGTCTCGGGCTCTCCCGTCGGGGCCTTGACCGTCAGGTCGACGAAGTGCTTGTCGTCCTCGGTGACGATGGTGCCGACGACCTCGCGGACCTTCGTGACGCCCGTCTTCGGGTCGGTCACCACGACCTGGTCGCCGAGCTTCACCTGCTCGATCGGCTTGGTCTTGCCACCCTTGAGCAGCACCTTCGTACCCGGCAGGAAGCTGTGCTTCCCCTCGGTCGGGCAGGAGCCGCCGATGTCGTCGCCGGCCCCCTTCTTCTTGCGGGCTGCGGCCGCCTTCTTCCTGGCCTCCGCCAGTTTGTGCGCGGCCTTGGCCAGCCCGGCTCTCGCCTTGCCGACCGCCTTGTTGGCCTTCCACAGTTCCTTCGCGCCGCCGATCAGGTCGCCGACCAGGCCGGTGACCCGCTTGGCGAGCTTGATGCCCTTGGCCCACTTCCAGGGAGCGCCGTACTTGGCGAGGATCTTGCCCGCCAGACCGCCCGCGAAGCTGCCCGCGATGTTGAGCAGGGTCTCACCACAGGCGCCGACGTCACCGGTGGAGATGCAGTCCAGGGCCGCGTCCACACCCAGGATGTCCCGGGCGATCTTGACAAGCGCCTTGCCCGCGGACTTGATGCGCTGCTTCGCCGCGGACTGCTGCCCCTCGGCCGCCGACACGTTCCGGGAGGCGCTGTCGTAGTTCGACTGAGCCTTCTCCTCCTGGGTCTGATGGATGACCGGCAGACCACCCCGGCACTCGATCAGGCCCTCCCGGCACTCCGGGATGATCATGCCGCTGGGGTCGGCGTGCGTGACCGGCGAGTTGTTGGCGTACGCGTAGCCGTTGATCTGCTGCGGCTGCGTGTAGTCGATCACCGGGTCGACCGAGATGAACTTGCCGATCGCCGCGTCGTACTCACGCGCCCCCAGGTGGGTCAGGCCGGACTGGGCGTCGATGGTCCCGCCGACATAGCCCTTCTCACCCGGCCAGACGCCGGTCTTCTCACCCCGTTCGACACCGAACGGGTCGAAGCGGCGCTGGCTGACCGCCCCGGTCGCCGAGTCGATCGCCACCTCGCCCGTACCGTGGTGGTCCGAGGCGACGAAGGACACCTTGCCCGCGGTACGCACTCCGATCACCTGGCCGGCGTACTCGTAGTAGCGGGTGGCTTCCTTCTTGGTGCCGTCGGCCGACAGCTTCAGCTCGGTGCCCGGCAGATAGACGGTGGTCCCGGTGGAGTCCTTGCGCAGAAGCCGGTTGTCGGAGCCGTCGTAGAGGTAACTGGTCTTCGAGCCGTTCGCCTCGGTGACCTCGCTCAGCCTGCCGGAGTCGCCCCAGACCAGGGACTGGGCGTTGCCGCCGATGGTCCGCTTGGTGGTGTTGCCGGAGTCGTCGTACTCGTACGTCGACTGCCGCTGGCCCGTCGGCGTCTGCTCGGTGATCTTGGTGACCTGGTGCGGTCCGTCGCCGAGGGCACCCGCGCCGCCGTACTCGTAGGCGCGGGTGATGTTGTTCGCCGCGTTCAGCCCGGTGTCGTGGACGGTCTCGCCGGTGCGGTTGCCGATGGCGTCGGTCTCGTACGACTTCCAGTACGGGGCGGGGCCGCCGAGCGCGCTCGCACCGGCGGCTGAGTCACAGGCCGTCGGGCCTGTGCCGTCCAACGGTGCCGTGGAGCCGCGGGTGCCGGCGCCGGCTGCCGTGGTGGCGGTGGCCGCCGGGGTCCAGGCATCCTTCAGCCGCTGCCTGGTGTCGTAGGCGAAGCACTGCACGTCCGGGGAGGCGGAGTTCGCCGTGTCCGCGATCGACAGGACATTGCCGGCCTGGTCGTACGAGTACGTCGACTGCTTCACCGGCGCGGTGGCGCCGTAGACGTCGACCGTCGAGCGGGTCAGCCGGTCGGTGCCCGTTTCGTAGCCGTAGGTCTGCCAGACCTTCTTGCCGCTGCCCGTGGACAGCTCCAGCTGCTGCAGCAGACTCTTGCCGGAGTAGACGGTGTTGGTCACGTACGACGTGGAGCCTGTCATCGTCATCGGACGCTGAAGGTCGTCGTACGTGTAGGTCAACGCCTCCGCCGGCAGGTCGCCGATGGCGGGCAGGCCGGTGCTCTGGAGCGTGCCGTCCCGGTTGTACGTCGAGGAGTAGACATACGTGCCGGCAAGGGATCCCTGGGAGGTGGGGACCTGGTAGGCGGTCTTCAGCGGACGGTAGAACTCGTCCATCGCCTGGACAGCCGTGGCGAAGTACTCCGTTGGCGAGACGTAGCTCAAGTAGCCATAGGCCTGGCCCAGCCAGCCCGCCTTGTCGTACTTGATCTCGCTCAGCTTGGTGCCCGTGTCGGCGTCGCCCTGCCAGGTGCTCAGGACACGGCCGATCTTGTCGTAGACGGTGGACACCTTCTTGTCCCGGCCGTCGTATGTGGCGATCGGCCGGTCCAGCTCGTCGTACTCGGTCCGGGAGGTACCGGCGTCCGGGTCCACCGACGTCTTCTTGCGGCCGAGCTGGTCGTACTCGTACCGCCACACGTTGTTCTTGGCGTCGGTGACCGTCTCCAGCAGGCCCCTGTTGTTGAACGTGTACTTCGTCGCGTCGTAGGCCACGCCGACACCCGGCGAGGACCCGCGGTAGTGGCGGATCTCAGAGACGTTGCCCTGGCCGTCGGTGATGGTCGTGGTGGGCACGCCGCCGACCGGCGGGTCGACGTGGGTCAGTTCGCCGTCGTATCTGGTCGTGGTGCGCCACTGCTCGACGCCGGAGACCGCGAAGATCTCGGCCGTCGTGCGGCCCAGGCCGTCGTACTCCAGCAGGCTCTGCGCGCCCACCTCGCCGTTGTGGACGAGCAGCAGCTCGTCCGAGGCGGCACCGGCGGCGTTGTACGTCGAGTTGGTCTTCTTGATGTTGCCCGTGCCGTCGTACCAGGTGTCCGCGACCATGCGGGTGCCGGCCGCGCCCTCGGTCTGGATCTGGCGGGCCCGCAGCATGCTGTCGTACAGCTGGTACTCGGCGCCGTAGGAACCGTCGTTCTCGATCTTCTCGGTCTTGATCGAGGTGACCTTGTCCTTGCGGACGTTGTACGCGTACTTGATGCTCGGCGTCTGGGTCGAGGCCCGGTCCGCCAGCCACACCGACGTGAGGCGGCCCATGGCGTCGTACGCGAGGTCCGTCCGCTTGCCGTTGGGGTCGGTCTGGCCCGCCGACATGCCCCAGGCGGGGGCGTAGTCGGTGGTGGTGTTGTGGCCGAGGGCGTTGGTGACCACCGTCCGCGTCAGCAGGCCGTTGGTCTCCGTGTAGACGGTCTTCGTCGCATCCGTCGTGCCGATCTGCTTGGCGTCCTGCTGGGACTTCGGACGGCCGAAGTCGTCGTAGGTCGTCACGCCCGTGACCTGGTACGTCGCCGTGGTGCCGTTGTGCGCCGTCAGCCGCTCGGTTTTCGTCGCGTCACCCTTGGTGGGCGCCGCGCCGAACGCCCCGCCGTCGTAGGAGGTGCGCTCGTCCGCGAGGACCTGGGTCTTGCGGTCGGGTGTCGTCGCGCATTTCACCGACACCGACTCGCTGCGGGCGGGCAGCGCCAGGATGTTCTTCGCGGTGTTGTCCGCGTAGGTGGTGCGGGTGCAGGTGTCGTCCTTGGTGGTGGAGACGTCGCCCTGGTCGTCGACCGTCAGGACGCGGCCGGTGCCGTTCGACGTGTCGTACGTCGTCGTGGACTTCGTCTCCAGCCAGGTGCCGTCGGAGTTCAGGTTGAAGCCACGGCCGGTCTGCGTGCGCACGATCACCGCGCGGGTGGTGCCCCAGCTCCTGGTCTGGGTGGCGGAGTAGTGCTTCCACGGGGTGCTGATCGACTTGGAGATCAGCTTGGCACCGTCGTAGGTGACGGCTTCCAGCTGGTGGCCCGTGAACTCCTCGTCGTCCGCGTACGACGCACCCGTGGAGTCCTTCACCGACACCGAACGCGTGTTGCCGTCGGCGTCCTTGTCCCCGTTCATGCCCTGCAGGAACGTGTAGTCGACCCGGGTCTTCTGCACGTCCGAGGTGCCGCTGGTGACCTTGACCTTGCCGTAGCCCTGCCAGCCGCCCCAGGTGAGGTACTTGGCGTCGGTGATGCCGTCCGGCTTCGCCTTACGCCAGGCCGCGTCGCCCTGGTAGTCGTAGCGGGTCACCATCGAGTCGCTGCCGCCGGTGCGGTCGGTCTCGATGACCGCCGAAACGACGTACTTGTGGAACCAGTCCGTGATCGGGTCCACGTAGCCCGGCGGGGCCCACTTCACCGGGTAGCAGCGCTTCGTCGACTCGCCCGGCTTGGGGAGCGTGGCCTTGGTGCAGTCGGTGGCCGCGTACGTGACGTCGAGCTGGGCACCGGTCTCGCTCAGCACCATCGAGAGGCGGAAGCGGTAGAACGGGGCGATGTTGTCGCCGATCGCGTCGACGCGGTTGGCCAGCTGCTCGCCGAAGAGGTCGACGGACGGCAGCTTGACCGCCGTGCCGGCGCGGCCCTCGTGCTCGATCTTCGACAGCCACAGCGTCTTGGAGTCGTCGCCGTTGTCCGTGAACAGATGCGTCAGGATCCAGGCGTCCACGTCCTGGTAGTTCGTGGCGTCCTTGCGCATCTGCGTGACGACCGACGTCAGCCGCTTGGTGGTGAAGAACGTCTGCACCGGTGACGTGCACTTCGTGCCCGACTTGCACTCCTGGTCGACCGGGACGTTCCGGCCAGTGGGAGGCGTTGGCCTTGGTGCGCTTGCTCTCCGCACAGTCGAAGTCGGCGGTGGGCAGGCAGCGTTCGGCCGTGTTGAACACGATCCGGGCCGGGGCCTTCGCCGCGTACACCGCGCCGTCGCGCTGGCCGTAGTCGATCCGCTTCAGCCAGCCGCCACGGTGGTACGCCGTACCGTTGACGTCCGTCTTCCCGTTCAGCGCGTAGTAGTTCGTCTCACGCTCGTAGAAGTAGGACATCACGTTGCCGTGCGTGTCCTTGACGTAGTCCAGCGACCAGCGCCAGGCCTGCTGGCAGTAGGCGCTGGTGAAGGTGGCGTTGTAGCACGGCTCACCCGAGTCGTCGCCGAACACCGGGGCCGTCCAGACCGAGTTGGTCTCCTCGTTGCCCGCCGCCCAGCCCGGCAGACGGTTCTTGCCGAAGTAGTACTCCGTACCGTCCGACGTGGTGATACGCCAGTACTCACCGTCGTTGTCGCCGTTGGTGCCGTCGGTCAGCTTCTCGACCTTCGAGCCGTCGTCGGACGACATGTGCCACTCACCCGTGGTGTCGTCCTTGACCAGCTCACCCGAGGAACCGTTGAGCATGACCGTGGCGTTCTCGAACGCCCAGCACTGCTCGGCCGAGCTGTCGTGCCCGTCCTCGGAGCACGGCTTGTAACGGCGCTCGATGTACCCCGGGTCGTAGGAGAAACCCTCACCGATCCAGGAGCCCTGGTTGTTCGTCGCCGAGGTACGGCCGTCCGCCGACTGGGAGGAGTAGCCGAGGCCCACGGTCGGCGTCAGACCGCCCGGGGTCGGAACCGAACGGAACGGATAATTCCAGTTGAACGCCCCGGAGGAGGTGGCGACGCTCCAGCTCGCCGACGGGGCCAGGGCGGTCGCCTTGTAGGTGCCCTGCGCCGACGACGGCCCGGCGGCGACCGCGACCAGGGAGGTCGCGTCCGCCGCCATCGTCGAGACGCCCTCGGCCGCAGCCGGAGCGGCGGTCACATCCGCCGAGACCGTGCCCGTCCTCACGTCGTTGACCGTCGGCAGCACCTTCGGCTGCTCCGGGCACTCCCTGCTGCCGGGAGTGGCCACGACGGCACACGCCGGGAGCTGGACCAGCCGCAGACGCGAACCGTAGGAACCTCCGAAGCCCTCCGCGAACTCCGAATAGTCCACCGTGAGACGGACCTTGCCCGCCTGCGCGGAACCGTCCGCCCGCGCCACACCCAGCAGCACGTCGGCGCCCAGCTTGCCGGCCCGCTGCGGATCGAGAACGTCGACCCGGACCTCGTCGGCCGCCTGCGCCGCCTTGACCCCGGCCTTCGCCCTGGTCACCCGCACCGGCAGGCCGCCCGCCTCAGCGGCGGCGCCGACCTTCAGCTCGACGCCGCCCCGCTTCGGCCACAGCGCCTTGTCCAGCCCCTTCACCGCCGCCTTGCGCGCCGGATCAGAAGGGCGGGACTTCGCCCTGGCGTCCCGCCCCTGGGCGGGATCACCGTCGTCCTGGACGCCGGGGCGGCTGGTGCGGCCCCGGTCGCCGTCGTCGAGAGCCACCGCCTGGACCGACGACGCCGACAGCGCGAGCGTGAGCCCGAGCACTGTCGCGGCGAACGCCGGTCTGGGCAAGCGGCGGCTCAGAGAGCGGCCACGAAAGAACATTCGGCAACTTCCTGATCGTAGGGGTATGCAAGGAAAGAGAGAGGTGCGCGGAGCCGGACCGGTCACCGAAGGGCAGGAGACGGACCGGCAGTGAGGGGACGCCGCACGGGCAGGGGCCCGGTTTGAGGATCAAACCGAGCCCCGTGCCCTGTGGCTCGTGCTACCCGACGAGCAGCTCCGCTGCCCTCCGGTAATGCCCGGCCTGTTCGTCGGCCAGCTCCCACAGACCGGGCAGACCGCCCGTCCGCAGGCGCTCCTCCGCCTCCGTCTGGCAAGCCCGCTCGAAGTCCGCGAGCTGTGTGAAGGAGCTGATGTGGATCTCGGACGGCCAGGCAGCGGCCGCCTCGAGGGCCTGACTCAGCCCTTGCACCGGGTCCACCGGCTGTTCCGTCCGGGCAACGATGATCGCGACGTCCACGATTCGCGTCCCGGCCCGGAAGAAGGCCGCCCCCGGCAGTTCGTCCCCGTACCTGGTGCCCAGCGACCAGTTGGCGACGAAGGCTTCCGCGAGCGCGTCGTCGTCACGTTCCCGCCCGCCGACGAAGGCCTTGAGGCTCCCGAGCCCCGCCTCGATCCGGCCGTAGCGATCCGAAAGCCCGCCCAGGGCGGCGAGCACGCGCAGTGCTCCGCCCAGCCGCACGGCCGCGGCGCAGCACAGTGCTTCGCCGTCGGTGTCGAACGTCCTGTCCGCGGTCCTGTCCACAGTTCTCCTCCCTTCGCTTCGCTGCCTTCAGAACTTGCTGAGCAACCATCGCTCGACCTCGTCGGTCTTCATTCCCTTCGGCAGGTCCGCGGGTCCGATTCCACCGGCGCGCAACACGGCTGCGCAGTACGTGACGCAACTTTGCGTCTCGAGGTCGTAGGGATCGAACACGTATCCGTCGGTCGCGCGCTGGAACGCTTGTGCGTTCTTGGCGTTGGGCAGGGGGATCCTGATCGCGAAGGACAGGCTGGACACCTCCCCCTCGTAGTAGGCCCCCACCGCGTCCGTACCGGGCGCGCCCAGTTGCTCGCTGTGGATGGCCTTTCCGTCGTACTCGACCTTGACCGAGGCGTGCTTGGGATTGGCACCGGCGTCCAGGTAGACCGTCGCCGTTCCGGACGTGTCGGGGGCGTCGGCGGTGGGGCAGTTGTGCACCAGCAGAGGCGTCACGTCCGCCAGGACGTAGAACGTGTGGATGCCCGTGATGGTCAGGTCGTGCGTCCGCTGGCGCTTGTCGAAGTGGCGGTTGGCCGTGAGTTCGACCGTGTCGCCGGACGGGGTGCGCAGTGTCATGCCGGGTTCGAGGTCCCCGGCCTTGATCCACGCCTGTTCGGACACGACCCAGAAGGGGTGCGTGACCGTGGCGACCAGCGACTCCTCGGTGCCGGACGCCGTCTTCACCGTGAGATCCGAGAACGTCTTGTCGTCCTCGGTGACGATGGTCCCGGCGACCTCGCGGACGGTGGTCTCCCCGGTCTCCGGGTCGGTCACCGTCACCATGTCGCCGAGTTCGACGTCCTCGATCGGCTTGCTGGAACCGTCGGCGAGCAGGACCTTGGTGCCCGGCAGGAAGCTGTGGCACTTCCCCTTCCGCAGCTTCCGCAGCGCGTCCGCGGCCTTCGAGCGGGCCACCGCCAGGCCGTCCTTGGCCTTGCCGAGTGCCTTGTTCGCCTTCAGCAGGTCCTTGACTCCGCCGATGAGATCACCGACGAGGCCGACGACCCGCTTGGCGAGTTTGACTCCCTTGGCCCACTTCCAGGGCAGTCCGTACTTCGCCATGATCTTGCCGGCGAGGCCACCGGCGAAGCTGCCGGCGATGTTCAGCAGCGTCTCGCCGCAGGCGCCGACGTCACCCGTGGAGATGCAGTCGAGGGCCGCGTCGACACCGAGGATGTCCCGGACGATCTTGACCAGTTCCTTGCCGGCCGAGCTGATGCGCTTCTTGGCCGACGACTGCTGCTTCTGGGCCTGGTTGACCTCGTTCTGCGCCTCGGTGACCTTCGCCCCTTCGGAGCCGGGCGCGCACAGCATGCCGCAGTCCGACGTCCCGCAGCCGAGCGCACTCGGGAAGAGGCTGCACGTCGTCGACGACAGCAGTCCGCTCGGGTCGGAAAGGGTGACCGGGCTGTTGTTGGCGTAGGCGTAACCGTTGATCTGCTGAGGCTGGGTGTAGTCGATGACCGGGTCGAGGGATATGAACTTGCCGATCATCGAGTCGTACTCGCGGGCGCCGAGGTGGGTCAGACCGGTCGACGCGTCGACCGTGCCGCCGACGAAGCCCTTCTCCCCCGGCCAGACGCCCGTGGCGCTGCCACGCTGGACGCCGTACGGGTCGAAGCGGCGCTGGGAGATCGCGCCGGTCGCCGCCTCGATGGCGAGCTCACCCGTGCCGTGGTGGTCGGACGCGACGAACGACAGCTTGCCGTCGTCCGTGCGCACCGCCACGGTCTGCCCGGCGTACGAGTAGTACCGGGTCGCCGACTTCTTGGTGCCGTCGGCCGAGAGCTTCAGCTCCATGCCGGGCAGGTAGACCGTGGTGCCCGAGGTGTCCTTGCGCTGGATCCGGCTGCCGGAGGCGTCGTACAGGTACGTCGTCTCGGAGCCGCTCGCCTCCTTCACCTTGGTGAGCCGGCCGGCGTCGTCCCATTCGAGCGACTGGGCGTCGCCGCCGATCGTGCGCTTGGTGGTCGCGCCCGCGTCGTTGAACTCGTACGCGTACTGCTTGGCACCGGTCGGGGTCTGCTCGGTGACCTTGGTCAGCTGGTGCGGACCGTCGCCGAGGGCGCCCGCGCCGCCGTACTCGTAGCTGCGGGTGATGTTCTTGGCCGCGTTCAGCCCGGTGTCGTGGATGGTCTCCGACTTACGGTTGCCGATGGCGTCCGTCTCGTACGACTTCCAGTAGGGGGCGGGACCGCCGAGCGCGCTCGTGCCCGGAGCCGCCGTGCACGCGTTCGGGCGGGAGCCCTCGACGGGCGCGGTGGAACCGACCGTGCCGGCGCCGGCCGCGTTCGCCGCCGAGGACGCGGGCGTCCACGCCTCGGTCAGCCGCTGCTGGGTGTCGTAGGCGAAGCACTGTACGTCCGGGGACGAGGTGTTCGCCGTGTCCACGATGGACAGGACGTTTCCGGCCTGGTCGTAGGAGTACGACGACTGCTTCGCCGGTGCGCTCGCGCCGTACACGTCCACGGTGGCACGGGTGACACGGTCGGTGCCGGTCTCGTAGTCGAGGGTCTGCCAGACCTTCTTGCCTGAGCCCGCGTACAGCTCCAACTGCTGGAGCTGGCTGTTCTTCGAGTAGACCGTGTTGGTGACGTACGAGGTCGTGCCCGTCATCGTGGTCGGACGCTGGAGCGCGTCGTACCCGTAGGTGACGGCCTCGGCGGACAGTCCGCCGGCCGCGGGCAGACCCGTCGACTGGACCGTGCCGTCCCGGTTGTAGGCCGACGTGAAGACATAGGTGCCGGCCAGGGAGCCCTGCGACGCGGGCACGGAGTAGGCCGTCTTCAGCGGCTGGTAGAACTCGTCCATCGACTGGACGACCGACGCGAAGTACTCGGTCGAGGTGACATAGCTGAGCTGGGCGTACGCCTGGCCGAGCCAGCCGGCCTTGTCGTAGCGGGTCTCGGTCAGCTTCGTGCCGGTGTCGACGTCACCGGTCCAGGTGCTGGTGACCCGGCCGAGCGCGTCGTAGGCCGTGGACGTCTTCTTGTTGCGTCCGTCCCAGGCCGCGACGGGCCGGTCCAGTTCGTCGTACTCGGTGCGGGTGGTCCCGGCGTCCGGGTCGACCGAGGTCTTCTTGCGGCCCAGCTGGTCGTACGTGTACCGCCAGACGTTGCCCTTGGCGTCGGTGACCGTCTCCAGTTTGCCGGCGCGCGTGTAGGTGTACTTCGTCGAGTCGTACGGGGTCAGCGGGGCCGGCGACGCTCCCTTGTAGTGGCGGATCTCCGTGGTGTTGCCCTCGGCGTCCGAGACGGTGGTCGCCGGCACGCCGCCGACCGGCGGGTCGACGTGGGTCAGCTCACCGTCGTACGTGGTCGTGGTGCGCCACTGCTCGACGCCGGAGACCGCGAAGATGTCGGCCGTGGGGCGGCCGAGGGCGTCGTACTCCACCCGGGTCTGCGCGCCTACCTCGCCGTTGTGCACGAGCAGCAGTTCGTCCGAGGCGGTGCCGGCCGCGTTGTACGTCGCGTTGGTCTGCCTGATCTTGCCCGCCCCGTCGTAGAACGAGTCCGCGACCATCCGGGTGCCGGCCGGGCCCTCGGTCTGGATCTGGCGGGGGCGCAGCAGGCTGTCGTAGAAGCTGGTACTCGGCGCCGTAGGAGCCGTCGTTCTCGATCTTCTCGGTCTCGATCGAGGTGACCTTGTCCTTGCGGACGTTGTACGCGTACTTGATGCTCGGCGTCTGCGATGCCGCGCGGTCGGGGAGCCAGACGGAGGTCAGCCGGCCGAGGGCGTCGTAGGCGAGGTCCGTCCGCCTGCCGTTCGGGTCGGTCTGCCCCTTGGACAGGCCCCACGCGGAGGCGTAGTCGGTGGTCGTGATGTGGCCGAGGGCGTTCGTCAGCTTGGTCTGCGTGAGCAGACCGTTCGTCTCGACGTAGTCGGTCCGGGTCGGGTTCTGCTTCGCGTCCTTCTGGATCTTCGGACGGCCGAAGTCGTCGTACGTGGTGGTGCCCGTGACCTGGTACGTCGCCGTGGTGCCGTCGTGGGCCGTCAGGCGCTCGGTCTTCGTGGCGTCGCCCTTGGTGGGGGCCGCGCCCACGGCGAGGTCGTCGTACGAGGTGCGCTCGTCCGCGAGGACCTGGGTCTTGCGGTCGGGCGTCGTCGCGCACTTCACCGACACCGACTCACTGCGTGAGGGCAGCGCCAGGATGTTCTTCGCGGTGTTGTCCGCGTACCACAGGCGGGTGCAGGTGTCGTCGTCGGTCTTCGAGACGTCGGCCTGGTCGTCGACCGTGACCGCCCGGCCGGTGCCGAGATCCGTCTCGTACGTCGTGGTCGACTTCGTCTGACGCCAGGTGCCGTTGGACAGCAGGCTGTACCCGCGTTCCGTGTCCGACTTGACGATGGTGGCGCGGGTGGTGCCCCAGCTCCTGGTCTGCGTCGCGGTCGTGTGCTTCCACGGCTCGCTGATCGCCTTCGAGATCAGCTTGCCGCCGTCGTACGTGGCGACCTCCAGCTCATGGCCGGTGAACTCCTCGGAGTCCGTGTACGAGACCCCCGTGGAGTCCGTCACCGAGACCGAGCGCGTGCCCCCGTCGGGCTTCGCGTCGCCGTTCATGCCCTGGAGGTACGTGTAGTCGACCCGGGTCTTCTGGTCGTCGGCGCTGCCGGAGGTCACGGTGACCTTGCCGTAGCCCTGCCAGGCGCCCCACGTCAGGTACTTCTCGTCGGTGATGCCGTCCGGCTTCGCCTTGCGCCAGGCCGCGTCGCCCTGGTAGCTGTACCGCGTGACGAGCTGGTCGCCGCCGCCGGTGCGGTCGGACTCGATGACCGCCGACACCACGTACTTGTGGAACCAGTCGGTGATCGGGTCGATGTAGCCCGGCGGGGACCACTTCACCGGGTAGCAGCGCTTGGTGGACTCGCCCGGCTTGGGGAGCGTGGCCTTGGTGCAGTCCGCCGGCGCGTAGTTGACGTCGAGCTGGGAGCCGGTCTCGCTGAGGACCATCGAGAGGCGGAAGCGGTAGAACGGGGCGATGTTGTCGCCGATCGCGTCGACGCGGTTGGCCAGCTGCTCGCCGAAGAGGTCGACGGACGGCAGCTTGACCGCCGTGCCGGCGCGGCCCTCGTGCTCGATCTTCGACAGCCACAGCGTCTTGGAGTCGTCGCCGTTGTCCGTGAACAGATGCGTCAGGATCCAGGCGTCCACGTCCTGGTAGTTCGTGGCGTCCTTGCGCATCTGCGTGACGACCGACGTCAGCCGCTTGGTGGTGAAGAACGTCTGCACCGGTGACGTGCACTTCGTGCCCGACTTGCACTCCTGGTCGACCGGGACGTTCCGGCCAGTGGGAGGCGTTGGCCTTGGTGCGCTTGCTCTCCGCACAGTCGAAGTCGGCGGTGGGCAGGCAGCGTTCGGCCGTGTTGAACACGATCCGGGCCGGGGCCTTCGCCGCGTACACCGCGCCGTCGCGCTGGCCGTAGTCGATCCGCTTCAGCCAGCCGCCACGGTGGTACGCCGTACCGTTGACGTCCGTCTTCCCGTTCAGCGCGTAGTAGTTCGTCTCGCGCTCGTAGAAGTAGGACATCACGTTGCCGTGCGTGTCCTTGACGTAGTCCAGCGACCAGCGCCAGGCCTGCTGGCAGTAGGCGCTGGTGAAGGTGGCGTTGTAGCAGGGCTCACCCGAGTCGTCGCCGAACACCGGGGCCGTCCAGACCGAGTTGGTCTCCTCGTTGCCCGCCGCCCAGCCCGGCAGACGGTTCTTGCCGAAGTAGTACTCCGTGCCATCGGTCGTGGTGACCCGCCAGTACTCACCGTCGTTGTCGCCGTTGGTCGCGTCGGTCAGCTTCTCGACCTTGCTGCCGTCCTCACCGGACAGGTGCCACTTGCCGGTGGTGTCGTCCTTGACGAGCTCGGAGGACGAGCCGTTGAGCATGATCGTGGCGTTCTCGAACGCCCAGCACTGCTCGCCGGAACCGTCGTGGCCGTCCTCGGAGCACGGCTTGTAGCGGCGCTCGATGTACCCCGGGTCGTAGGAGAAACCCTCGCCGATCCAGGAGCCCTGGTTGTTCGTCGCCGAGGTGCGGCCGTCCGCCGACTGGGAGGAGTAGCCGAGGCCCACGGTCGGGGTCAGACCGCCCGGGGTCGGGACCGAACGGAAGGGGTAGTTCCAGGAGAAGCCGCCGGAGGAGTTCGAGACCGTCCAGCTGGCCGAGGGGGCGAGCGCCGTCGCCTTGTACGTGCCCTGCGCGCTCGACGGACCGGCCGCGACGGCCACCAGCGAGGTCGCTGCCGCCGCCATCGTGGAGACGCCCTCGGCCGAAGCGGGGGCCGCCGTCACATCGGCGGAGACCGTCCCCGCCTTCACGTCGTTGACCGTCTTCAGCGCCTTCGGCTGCTCGGGGCAGTCCTTGCTGCCGGGAGCCGCCACGGCCGCACACGCCGGAAGCTGCACCAGTTGGAGCCGCGAGCCGTACGAACCGCCGAAGCCCTCCGCGAACTCCGCATAGTCCACCGTGAGGCGCACCTTGCCCGCCTGCGCGGAACCGTCCGCCCGCGCCACACCCAGCAGCACATCGGCGCCGAGCCGGTCGGCCCGCTGCGGATCGAGGACCTCGACGCGGACCTTCCCGGGCGCCTGTGCCGCCTTGACCTGGGCCTTCGCCCTGGTCACCGTCACCGGCAGACCACCGGCCTCCGCGGTGGCACCGAGCTTCACCTCGGCGCCGCCCCGCTTCGGCCACACCGCCTTGTCCAGCCCCTTCACCGCCGCCTTGCGCGCCGGATCAGAAGGGCGGGACTTCGCCCTGGCGTCCCGCCCCTGGGCGGGATCACCGTCGTCCTGGACACCGGGGCGGCTGGTACGGCCCCGGTCACCGTCGAGCACCGACGCCTGGACCGACGACGCCGACAGCGCCAGGGAGAGCCCCAGCACCGTGGCGACAACCGCCTGTCGAGGCATGCGGCGACTCAGAGAGCGGCCACGGAAGAACATTCGGCAACTTCCTGATCGTAGGAGATCGTCCTGAAGGGCGCGGAGGGTGAGGCGCAGGACCGGGTGTGCCGGGCCCTCGAAGGACCCGGCACACCGCAGAGGTGACCTTCCGTCACATATCGGGGAGGGCGGTCAGCGCGGCCATCTGCTGCACCGCGATCTGGTCGGCCGCACCGCTGTAGACGCGGACCTCGTCGATCGCGCCGGCGAAGTACTCGCTCGCCCCGCGCAGCGAACGCCCCACCTGGAGGCCGCCGGTGGCGGACCACAGGGTGTTGTCGGTGCCGTAGGCACCGGCCACGAGCTGGCCCTCGACGTAGAGGCGGATCGAGTTGGCGAAGGCGTCGTAGACGACCGCCAGGTGCTGGCCGGAGCCGCCGGTGTCGGGCAGTTCCTGGTCGTCGGTGAAGGTGACGACCGCGGGGGCGGCCGCGTCGGCCTTGGCGACGACCAGCTCCCACTGCTGTGTGGTCGCCTGGTAGCGGACCTGGAGGCGGTTGGCGCTGGCGCCCGGCAGGGACAGCACCGTCTGCGACTTCGCCGGGTCCAGCGAGGTGAGCTGGGCGCGGGCCGTCACGGTGAAGCTGCTGTTGCCGGTGACCGGGGCGGTGGCGGTGGACGCGTAGTCCCCGTCGCCGTCCAGGACCAGATTGCCGTCGCCGACCAGGGCGGCCGTGTCGAACAGCGGGTCGGCCGGGCGGTAGATCGAGGCGTTGCCCGCGAGGGTCAGCGCCTGGCCGCCGCCCGTCTCGGCGGAGGCACCGCCGGTGGCGGTGTCGAGCTGCCAGTAGGCCTTGCGCTGCGGCTTGACGGTCATCAGCTCGGCGACCTGGGCCGCCGGCAGGACCCGGTCGAAGACGCGGACCTCGGCGAGGTCACCGGTGAAGTTGTCGTGGTAGCCGCTCTTGGCCGTGGCGCGGCCGATCTGCAGCGGACCGTACGACTTCCAGGTGGAGCGCCTGGTGGCGGAGCCCTTGAGGTCCTTGTTGATGTAGAGCTGGAGCTCGGGGCCGGTGCTCTTCTGTGCGTCGTAGACACCGGTCAGCAGCACCCACTGGTCCTTGACCGGGGTGACTCCGGTGGAGACGGCCTTCCACTCGCCGAGCGAGTCCACGTCGTTGACCGGGACGGCGAACTTCCAGGTCTGCGCGGAGGCGTCGTAGCCGAAGGTGAACCCGGGCTCGCCGGTGCCGTCCTGGCTGATCACCGTCATGTCCTTGTCCAGGGCGGTGGGCCGCACCCAGGCACTGACGGAGAAGCTCCCGGCGGTGTCGAGGACGGTCTCGCTCGCGTCGAGGTAGGACTCGGCGGTGCCGTCGAAGTGGGCCGCCTTGTCGACCTTGCCGCCGGGGCCCTCGGCGCCGAACGAGACGGCGGTGCCCGCGGTCGCCGAGAACTCGCCGCTCTCGTCGTGCGCCTCGGTGTCACCCGCCTGGTCGGCGAGGTTCCACTGGGCCACGACCGGGGTGCCCTCGCTGACCAGGAACTCGTAGTGGGCCTTGGTGCTGGGGTTCTCGGCCTTGTCGACGGCGATCACGTCGACCCAGTGCCGCCCGGCCCGGGTCGGCATCCACTGCACGGAGACGGAGCCGCCCGCCGCGGACGGGGTGGCGACGGTCGCCGGGCTCGCGGTGCTGTCGAAGGCGTAGCGGTACTTGACGACGTCCGTGTCGGGGATGGAGTCGTTCGGGTTGGGCGCGAAGGTGAAGGTGCCGTAGGTGCCCACGCCGTCGTGGTAGACGGTGTCGGAGGGGTACTGCTTGGACAGCACGTTCGGCTTGCCGGGCAGGGTCTTGTCGTAGATGAACTCGCAGCGCTGGGCGGAGTCGCCGTCGTAGCTCCACGGGCCGTAGCCGTCACCGTCGGTGGCGCGTGCGCTCCAGTAGATGACGGTGTTCTGCGGGATGGACGACTTGACCGTGTGCGTGAACCTGGTGCTGGTGGTCGGGGAGAGCCAGTCCGGCGTCAGGTAGGTGTAGGACTTGGCCGCCTTGGTGGTGGGGTCGGTCCACTCCACCTTGAACTCGACCTTGACCTTGTCGGTCTGGCCGTTGCCGTGGTCGGGGTCGCTCGCGATGGCCTGGAGCTTCGGCGGGACCTCGGTGTACTCGCGGCTCCCGCCCCACTTGCACAGACCGCCCGGGTCGGTGGTCATGTCGGACGTCTTGATCTGCCGTGGCAGGTTGTTGTACTTGACCGACAGGTAGGCGTTGCCGCAGATCCGCTTCCACTCGGCGAAGCGGGACTCGTCGGCGGCCCGCAGACCCAGCGTCATCGAGTTCCAGCCGCCGGCGGCCGCCGTCTTGATCTCGCTGGTCAGCTCGGGGTTGGTCTTCTCGCTGCTCTCGAAGTTCAGGTTGGCCTGGCTGGAGCAGGAGGTCGGCGAGATGGCCTTGTCGACCGTCGCGATGTGGTCGTCCCAGTCGTCCGAGGTGTTGGACCAGTTGCTGGAGGACGAGAGGGAGTAGTTCTGGCCGCCGATGCGGTAGAGCCGGATGGGCTCCGCGGTCGGGCTGGCGCTGTAGATGTGCTCCACCCGGGCGGAGAAGGTCGCGCCCAGGATCTGCTTCCCCTTGTAGAAGGAGAGCGGCATCGTGAACATCACGCGGCGGACGCCCACGCCGTTGCAGGAGACCGGGTTGTAGTCGGTCGGGCACTTGCCGACGCCCGCGCTGCCGGAGTACTTCCAGTCCTGCTCGGTGGGCATCCCGGACATGACGCCGGTCCAGGAGGTGCGCGAGGTGGTGCGCGAGATCGGGTCGATGACGACCGGGAAGACGGTGTCCGCGCCCTTGAGGAGCTTCTGGTCGGGGACCAGGCGCAGCTTGCCCTTTCCGACCTCGACGCCCAGGGGGGCGACCTTGCCGCCGCCGCCCGGGCCTTCGAGCGCGGGCTCGGGGGCGGTCTGGGGGCCGGGGGTGGCCGTGGCGGTCCCGTCGGCGGCGGCCGTGGCGGACTTCAGGGCCTTCGCGACGGCCTTGGGGCCCTGCTTCCTGGCGGCGGTCTCCTCGACGGCGGCCGAGTCCCACATCGAGGGCTTGCCCGCCTGGAACACGGTCCCGCCGACGGCGGCGTCCTCCGCGAGGATCGCCCCGGTGGTGTCCTCCGACATCTTCAGGCCGTCGGTGGTCATACCGAGATCGACCTCGGCCAGTCTCGGGTCGGCGGCCGCCTCGGGCGTCTTGACGACCAGCAGGTGGCCGAAGCCGTCGGCCTCGGCCCGCACGGTCAGGTCGACGCCGGGCAGAACTTCGGCGTAGGTGGCGGTGTCACCGTCCACCCGCGGTGCGGGCAGCTTGCCGTACGGCCAGGTCAGGGCGAACTCGCGGCCCGCGCGCTGCATCGTCACGAACGGCTCGTCGGCCTGGCCGGCGGAGAAGCTGAGGTCGACGGTGGCGGCCTTGGGGCCCCAGGTGCCGTCGGCCCGCTTCACCAGTGTCGCGTCGACCGGGACCCAGGTGCCGTTCTTGACCGTGCGCACCGGCTCGGTGTACTCGCGGGCGGTGAAGGTGCCGTCGGGCTCGGCGAAGATCTCCCGGCGCTCGGTGCGCGCGCCGACGACCTCGGTCTTCTTGCCGCTCTCCTTGGCCACGGCCATGGCCTGCTGTTCGGTCACCGTCGGCTGGTCGGCGGCGATGGGCGCCTGGTTCCGGCCCGGGCCACCGTCCGGCAGGACCGCCAGGGTGCCGGCCGTCACCGCGCCGGCGACGGCGGCCGCGACGGCAACGCGCCTGAGCACGCCACGCCGTATCGGTCTCTGTCTGTCTGCGGACACGCGTCCACTCTCCCGTTGCTTCATGTCTGTCTCGGGTCCGGTCATCGGATGCTCGCGCCGAAGGCGACGCCACCTGCGGAAATGCCGCCCTCACCGGGCTTGTACGTCATCTGGGGGAGGGTCTGGATGCCGTACCGACCATGTCGGCGGTGATGTCGACGGCGGTGTGCGCCGTCGGCGGTGTGCCGTCGGCCGGAGAAGTCGCCGACCGCAGAGGTCGCCGGTTCCGGCCTCCCCCACGGCCCCGTCGGTGTTCCGGTCGGTCCGGTGGAGCCCACGTCGACGGTGGCGCCGAGGCCCCTCACCCGGGGGCACCCCGGCCGGTGGGGCACGGTGCCCGACGGCGGCTGGGCCGTGACGGGCACCGTGTCCTGGGGCCGCGTCAGCGGACGGTCGCCCCGAAGGCCACGTCGCCCGCCGGGATGCCGCCCTCACCGGGCTTGACCGTCGCGGTCGGCGCTCCGCCGGAGGTCACGTTCCACGGGAAGCCGTAGACCGCGTGGCCGTCGGCCGGACCGTAGGGCACACCCACGTAGAGCAGGGAAGGGGTGGCGGCCAGGGACAGACCGGTGAGCATGCGCGGTGCGGGCGTGGAGGGGATGCCGTAACCGGGGTCGATCCACTGGTCGGAGGCGCCGGGCGCGCCGACCAGCGGGACGATCTGCACGCCGCCCTTGTCCGCGTGCTCCTCGGAGGACTCCTCGCCGGGCACCCCGATGGCGACCTTGGTCGTCGTGGCCGTGGAGGTGGCGTTCGGGGAGGTGTTGACGGCGGCCAGGCGCTTGCCGAACAGGTCGCCGGCCTCGGCCACCTCCTCCACGTTCTCCGTGTTCTGGTCGATCCAGGCCAGCTGGCTGAAGGTGCCGCTCGCGGTGAGCCGGAAGACCTGGACGGCCCCGGCGTCGACGGTGGTCGACAGGTCCTCGCCGGGGACGCCCACCACGAGCAGCGACTCGGTGGTGGAGGTGGCGCCCGAAGGCCGGTACGGGACCATGGCGAGCGCGGCGCCGAACTGGTCGCCGACCTCCTCGGCTCCGCTGATCTCGTCCTGGTCCTGGCCCAGACCGCCCAGCGGCTTGGGGGAGTTGGAGGTCAGCGTGTGGCTGAAGTAGGCGACGCCGCCGGCGAAGGCCACGGTGCCCAGTGCCTCGCCCGGTGTGCCGACGGCGAAGTGCGTGGGGGTGGCGGCGAGTGTGGCGCCGAAGCGGTCGTCCTGTTCGGCGGTGCCGGGCACGGCGCCCGCGGTCTCGGTGTTCTGGTTGACGCCGGCGACGGTCTGGGCGGTGCCGCTGACGTAGTAGAAGGCACCCGCGTCCTCGACCGTGCCGATCGACTCGCCGGGGCTGCCGATCAGCAGGTAGGGCGTGCCGGCCGCGGTCTTCCCGGCCGCGACGGCGTAACCGACCCAGTCCTCCGACTCCGCGGAGCCGCCGAGCGGCTTGTCGGTGCCCTGGAGGAACTCCTTGGCGGCGGTGCCGGTACCCAGTCCGGTCGTGGCGCCGTAGATCACCTGGACGAGTCCGGCGTCGGGGACCGTGCCGAGGTCCTCGTACGGGGAGCCGACCACCAGGTCGCTGCAGCCGTCGAGGTCGGCGTCGTAGACGGCCAGCGCGTAGCCGTACTGGTCGCCCCGCTCGGGGGCGCCCGGGATGTTCGCCGGGGCCTGGGAGATGGTGACGGTGCCCTTGCCGCCGCCGTACACGACGTGGACGGCACCCGCCTCGGCCACGCCGTCGACGGTCGCCTCGGGATCGGCGATTGCCATGTCCCTGACACCATCACCGTTGAAGTCGGACTCGACGCCCGACGGACATGCGACGGCGGCCGCGGCGGGAACACCGCCGGTCCCGACGCCCCATGCCAGTAAGGTCCCTGCCGCAGCGGTGGCGGCAGCACGCCGCCACACTTTCCCCACCCTTGACACGAGCACCCCGTTGATAAAGAGAACTTAAAGAACGTCAAGGATCATCCCTTTGCGTGAAGTGCACATGCAATACCCCTCGAGTCCCCCGGAACATGACAAGAATCACAGGGGGCGCACGCGCAACCGAAAGGGCCTTCGGAGCGTCCGCGCAGGAGTATCGGGGCTCCGCCGCGGAGAGGGGCACCACCCCGTTGCCCGCGGGCCCGGACCCGTATGCTCGCCAGGCGAAGGCAGCCATCGGAAGGCGAAGAAGAAGTGAACTACAGGGTCCAGCCCAGCGCGCAGGTCGACGAGAGCGCCGAGATCGGGGCCGGGAGCAGTGTCTGGGACCTCGCGCAGATCCGCGAGGGCGCCCGTCTCGGCGAGGGCTGTGTGATCGGCCGGGGCGCGTACGTCGGATCGGGCGTGCGCATGGGCGACAACTGCAAGCTCCAGAACTACGCGCTCGTCTACGAGCCCGCCGAGCTGGGCAGCGGCGTCTTCATCGGACCGGCCGTGGTCCTCACCAACGACCACAACCCGCGTTCCGTGGACCCCGACGGCAAGCAGAAGCGCGGCGGCGACTGGGAGGCCGTCGGGGTGAAGATCCTCGACGGTGCCTCGATCGGCGCGCGCTCGGTCTGCGTGGCGCCGCTCACCATCGGCAGGTGGGCCATGGTGGCCGCGGGCGCCGTCGTCACCAAGGACGTGCCCGACTTCGCCCTGGTCGTCGGTGTCCCCGCCCGCCGCATCGGCTGGGTCGGCCGGGCGGGCGTACGGCTCACCGAACACGCGACCGAGCCGGGCGTGTGGACCTGCCCGCAGACCGGCGAGCTGTACGACGAGAACGACGGCACCCTCGCACTGCGCACCGTCTGAACTGCGCACCGTCTGACCTGCGCACCGTCTGACCTGCGCACGGTCTGACCTGCCGCGTGCCGGCACCCGCGGTCATGCCGCGGGTGCCCGGCCGCGGGCGCTCTCCGCCGGGGAGGCCCTCCGGTCCCCGCACCGTCGGACGGACAGACGGACAGACGGCTCCCGGGCGGACGGAGCCGACCGCTCCGTGGTCAGGCCGCCGTGTTCCTGCGGGCGCCGAGCAGCAGTCGGTCGAAGTCGTCGCGCACGACGTTCCAGTCCCAGGCGGCGAGTGCGAGCTCGGCGGCCGCCTGTCCTGTCTTCTGCCAGGTCTCCTCGGTGGCGGTGACCGCGAGAATGCGCCGCGCCGCCTCCTCGGGCGTGCCGACGACCCAGTCCTGGGGGAACAGCGTGCGGGCGCCGTGTTCCCGGCCCGCGAAGAACGGCCAGTCGCGGACCACCGGGACAGCGCCGCTGGCCGCCCCTTCGACCAGTCCGCAGTGGAAGCTCTCGCGCACCGACGTGCTGAGGATGATGCCGACCTCCTCCAGCGCCCCCGGCACGTCGTCGGTCTGCCCGATGCGGCGGACCGCGCCGGACGGCTCCAGTTTCGCCAGGTCCCGCTCCAGCGCGTCGTGATAGCGCCGTACGGCCGGGCTGCTCTCGGCGTCCAGGCCGCTGCCCACGAGCAGCAGCCGGTAGCGCTCGTCGTGCCGGCGCAGCAGCCGCAGGACCTCGACCGCCCAGCGGGGGTCCTTGGCGACCTGGCCGGTGCCCACCAGGCCCAGCGTGAACCGTGCGTCCGGCCGCTTGGCGCGCCGGTAGGCGGACAGATCCATCGCGTTGTGGATCACATGGAGGCGGGGCGCGTCCTCGGCCAGCAACCGCGGTACCGCGGCCGTGGTCAGATCCCTGACATGGGGGCTGACGAAGAGCAGGTCGTCCACGCGGGAGAAGTCCATGACGTGCGGCCAGTAGCCGAGTGCCTCGTAGCTGTGCAGCCGGACGACCACCCGGGTGGTGCCCGGGTCCACCATGGTCAGGAAAGCCGCGCCGACCGAGCACCAGTCGACGAAGACCGTGTCGGCCCAGTCGAGGTGCGGTCGCAGTGCCTGCTCGGCCGCGCGTCCGTACGCGGCCTGGCTCCCCACGGCCCTTGCCATCATGCGCCCGAGCCCCTTGGCCAGCGGCGCGAGATCCGGGTCGGTGGCCATGTCGAGCGTGCGGACCTCGGCTTCGGGGTGAGCCTCGTAACGGCCGGTGATGAGCGGGAGGAAGTTCGCGTTGCCCCTGTTCACGATGAGCAGCCGGTGGGGCCGGTCGTCCGGCGGTGTCACGGCTGCCTCCGCCCGGCCGCGCGGCTTCGCCACCGCGCGCAGGGTGCGGCTGCGGCGGAGTGCGGCGGTGAAGCCCTCGGGGTCCTCCGCCAGAGGCGAGGTCAGCCCGTCGAGGTGCGGTACGCGATGGAACGCCAGGATCAGGGCGTCCGCCGCCGCAGCGGCCGCGGCCGCCTTCTTGCCCTCCTTGAACAACGCGTCCGCGCACACCAGCTGTGCCGCGTAGGCCGTCTTGAGGCGGCGGGGGGCCAGGCCGTGGGAGAGCTCCAGCTCGGCGGCCTCGGCCAGCAGGTCGGCCTTGAGCCGGGGCTCCGGGACGCGGTGGGCCAGCACGTTCAGCAGCCGGGCCCCGAGGGACGGCGCTCCCGCCCTGGCCAGTCCGGAGCTCACCGGGCGGGCGAGGCCGATCAACTGCTCAGCGGGTATCGGTGGCACCGGCACAGCGTAGCTCCAGCTCTGCCACCAGGACCGATGCCCGGTGACGGTCGACGACGGGGGGCAGGCCCGGACGGTTGGGCGTCCGCGCCGCGTGGTGCGCAAGCGGCGGACGCCCCGGGCGGCGCGCGGCGGGGTGATCCGTGCCGCGGGGGCGCGGTGGTGCGGTGAGGGCAGCGGGCACGTGTGCATCCTGAGCGGTGAGCGGCCGACCCCGGCTGAGTAGCCAGGGCCGGATCATACGACGACTTCCTTGTGACCAGTTATGCAACGTCCGATGAACAGGTAAGACCGCGTCCGTCCCCGCCGGGGCCGCCCGCGCGGAGATACGCGCCCCGCGCCCCGTATGCTCACCGGGCGCGGCTGCACACCACGGGGCCCTGAGGCGAACCGCGCCGAAGCGGGGTGTGGCGGCCGCGGAAGGGGAAGCATGTCCCAGACCGATGTCACGGTCCCCGCTCGGCAGGAGACGCCGGCCGCGCCGCCCACGCGGGAGCGGGCCACCCGGCTCTACGCGCTGGACGCGCTGCGGGTGGTGGCGGCACTCTCCGTCCTGTTGTTCCACTTCACCGGAGTGGACGCGGCGACGAAGGCGAACTGGGGCGTCAATCCCAAGGACCTGTTCCCGTGGCTGTTCCCCGTCACCTCGTACGGCTCCTACGGCGTCCAGCTCTTCTTCATCATCAGCGGCTTCGTCATCTGTCTGTCCGCCTGGGGCCGGACGCCGGGGCAGTTCGTGCAGGCCCGTTTCCTGCGGCTGTTCCCCGCGTACTGGTTCTCGGTGGTCGTCGCCGTGCTCGTCTGGCGCGGGCTGCCCGACGGGGCGCGCAAGGCCCCGAGCGTCAGCGAATCACTGACCAACCTCACCATGTTCCAGGTGCCGCTGTCCGCCCGGCATCTGGTCGGCGCCTACTGGACCCTCTGGGTGGAGCTCACGTTCTACCTGATCTTCCTGGTGGTGGTCTGGAAGGGGCTCGACTACGTCCGGGTCTCCGTCTTCTGCTGGCTGTGGCTGCTCGCGAGCATCCTGGTGCAGCAGGACGACGTGCCCCTGCTCGGCATCTTCGCCCAGCCGCTGAACACGGCCCTGTTCGTCTCCGGCATCGCCATGTACCTGATGTACCGGTTCGGCCCCGACCTCAAGCTCTGGGGTCTGCTCGGCGCGAGCTGGCTGGTGATGCAGAGCGACCTGGTCCAGCACGCCGATCACCTGCGGCACGACAAGGGCATGGACCGCAACCCCTACCTCGCGCTGGCCCTGGTCACCGTCTTCTATCTGCTGGTGCTCGCGGTCGCCCTGCACAAGCTCGACCGCGTCCGCTGGCAGTGGCTGTCCACGGCGGGCGCGCTGGTCTACCCGCTCTACCTGCTCCACGAGGAGCTGGGCTGGGCGATGATCCGCACGCTGTACGGGCACGTGGGGGCCTGGGCCACCCTGGGCATCACCACGGCGCTGCTGCTCGCGCTGTCCTGGCTCGTCCACCGGTTCGTGGAGAAGCCGTCCCAGAGGTGGCTGCGCGCCGCCCTGGAGAAGGAGTCCGCCAAGCGGGCGGCGGCGGCCGCCCGCGACTGAGCCGCACACGGCCGAGGGCCCGTCCGACGTCCGGACGGGCCCTCGGCCGTGCAGGGGGCGTCAGCCGCCGATGACGACCCGCCGGACGCCCTTCCAGGCCTCCGGGTCCGTCGTACGACGCCCGTCGACGAGGACCGTGACGTTCCGGCAGGTCCGCCGGGGTCAGGGTGCGGTACTCGGCGTGGTCGGCCTGGAGGATCGCCGCGGTGACCTTCTCGCCCGCGTGCGGGGTGAGGCCGTGCGCGGCCAGTTCCTCGGCCGTGTACATCGGGTCCGAGACGTACGGCACCGCGCCGCGCGCCTTGAGCGCCTCGACGGTCGGGAAGACACCCGAGAACGCGGTCTCCTTCACACCGCCGCGGTAGGCGGCGCCCAGGACGAGGACGTGCACACCGGTGAGGTCGCCGTAGGCGGCCGCGAGCAGGTCCACCGCGTACTGCGGCATCGCCGCGTTCGCCTCACGGGCGGAGCGCACGACGGTCGCCGACGGGTCGTTCCACAGGTACATCCGCGGGTAGATCGGGATGCAGTGGCCGCCGACGGCTATGCCCGGCTGGTGGATGTGGCTGTACGGCTGCGAATTGCAGGCCTCGATGACCTTCTTGACGTCGATGCCGTTGCTGTCCGCGAACCGCGCGAACTGGTTCGCCAGCCCGATGTTGACGTCCCGGTAGGTCGTCTCGGCCAGCTTGGCCAGCTCGGAGGCCTCGGCCGTGCCCAGGTCCCACACACCGTTGGCCTGCGGCAGGTCGGCGCGCTCGTCGAAGTCGAGGACCTGCTCGTAGAACTCCACGCCGCGGGCCGTCGACGCCTCGTCGATGCCGCCGACCAGCTTGGGGTAGCGGCGCAGGTCGGCGAAGACCCGGCCGGTCAGGACGCGCTCCGGGGAGAAGACCAGGTGGAAGTCCTCGCCGGCGGTCAGGCCCGAGCCCTCGGCGAGCATCGGCGCCCACCGGGTGCGGGTGGTGCCGACCGGCAGGGTCGTCTCGTACGAGACCAGCGTGCCGGGCTTGAGGCCGTGCGCGATCGCCTTGGTCGCCGCGTCCATCCAGCCGAAGTCCGGGGTGCCCTCGGCGTCCACGAACAGCGGGACGACCACGACGACGGCCTCGGACTCGGCGACCGCGGACGCGGTGTCCGTGGTCGCGCTCAGCAGACCGGCGTCGACGGCCTGCTTCAGCTTGACGTCGAGGTCGTGCTCACCGGGGAACGGCTCGACACCGGCGTTGACCAGCTCGACGACCTTCTCGTTGACGTCCGCGCCGATGACCCGGTGGCCCTTGGAGGCGAACTGCACCGCCAGCGGAAGCCCGATCTTGCCGAGCGCTACTACACAGATGTTCATGGAGGGTCGCTACTTCTTCCTTTTGGAACGGGACTTCAGTTTCCGGACAAGGCCCCCCAGCGCCCGCCGGACCACAGTCCTCTTCGGGGGGTACATCTGGGCCGTGTCGACCACCACGCGTCCCTTGGGGTTGACCAGGGCCGACGCCCGGTACGGGTCGTCGTCCCTGCCCCATTTGCGGGCCAGCGGCATGGGCAGGCCCTTGCCGCTCACGGGGATCTCGTACGTCGAACCGGCCACGTCGACGTACACCCGCACGCCCCACTTGCCGGTGGCCGGCTCCAGCGGGACACGGGCGTGCAGCACGGTGGCGGCGGTGCCGGGCACGGCCGGTTCCACCCTCATCTCGCCGACCACGGGCCCGAGCTCGTGGCCGGGCTTCAGCCGGCGCGCGCCCGGCTTGTCCGCCGACTTGGGCATCGCACCCTTGACCAGGCGCAACGCCAGACCGGCCCCCTCCACGTCGCCGAGGACAGGCACCCGTACGGACGCCGTGTAGGCGAGCTTCTCGCCCTGCTGCTCCCAGGCGGAGTCCAGCAGCGCGGTGCCCTTGGCGAGGCGGCCCGGTACGGCCTCCCCGACCAGTTCGTAGACCCGGTCGGACACCCCGATGCGGGGGTCGCGGAAGCCCGGGTAGCGGGCGTAGGCGCGCTCGCCCTCCACGACGAACGGGGGCGCCCCGTGCTCCGCCTCCGAGGAGATCGCCTCGGCCAGGTCGTCGATGGCCACGGCCTGGGCCAGCGCGATCCGCACCCGGCGCTTGACGTCCATGGCGTCACGGATGCCATCGGTGAAGTACACGTCCGCCAGCCGGCCGATGCTCGTGCAGATCTGGCGCTGCAACTCCCGGTCCAGGGACGGGAAGTCGTCCTGGACGAGCTTGGCCAGCTCCCAGGTGAAGTGCCGGCGCAGCACGGCGTCCCGGTCCGGGCCCGCCTCGATCAGCCCGGCCGTGAAGTCCATGATCTCGGCCGCCGCGCGCAGCCGCGCCAGATGGTCGGCGCGGTAGGTGATGTTGCTGGCGTCGCCGCGCTTGACCGCGTAGTAGCAGGTGTAGTCGGCCACCACCGAGATCTTCCGGGCGCGCACGCACGCCTCGATGGTGAACGGCTGGTCGCTGCCCACGGGCAGGTGCTCGGGGAAGCGCAGGTGGTACTTCTCCACCATGTCGCGCCGGAACAGCTTGGTGTTGGCCAGGGTGAACGGCAGCGCGGAGTCGTACAGGCTGACGTCCGCGGCGTTCTCCTTGTACAGCGCCTGGTGCACGTACCGGCCGTTGGTGCCGACCATCTTGCCGACCACGACGTCCGAGTCGTTGTCGTCCGCGCACTTCACCATGCGCTCCAGCGCCTCTTCGCCGAGGTAGTCGTCGGAGCCGATGAAGTACACGTACCGGCCGGTGGCGACGTCCAGCGCGCGGTTGCTGGGCGCGGCCGGGCCGCCGGAGTTCGGCTGGTGGATCACCTTGACGGTGTCCGGGTACAGCGCCGCGAACCGGTCGAGTTCGGCGCCGCTGTCGTCGGTGGAGCCGTCGTCCACGGCGACGATCTCCAGGCGCTTGCGGCCGATGCTCTGCCCCAGGAGGGAGTTCAGGCAGTCCGTCAGGTACGGCATCGTGTTGTAGACGGCGACGACGACGCTGACGTCGGCGGGCGCGCTCATGCCGGCTCCCCCGCGGGCCCGAGGACCAGGCGGGTGTAGAGCGCGTCCAGAACCTCGGCCTGTGCCTCCCAGGTCCAGGTGTCGAGCAGCCCCGGCTTGTCGTAGGCCGCCGTGTACTTCTCCGGGTCGGCGAGCACGGCCTTGATCGCACGCACCAGGTCGTCGACGTCCTCCGCCCGGCAGACCTCGCCCTGGCCCGTGGAACGGGTCATCTCGGACATGGTCCGCACATCGCTCACCACCAGCGGCAGCCGGGCGTGCGAGTACTCGAAGAACTTGGTGATCAGCGCGATCTCGTGGTTGGGCCAGTGGTGGATGGGGATGCAGCCCACGTTCGCCGCGGACAGGAAACGCACCACCTGCCAGTGCTTGACGTACGGAACGGCGTGCAACCGGTCACCGACGCCCAGTTCCTGCGCGCGGCTCAGCAGGCTCTGGATGTAGGAGGCCGCCGGGGACGGGACGACGAACGCCATGTGGACACCGTCCAGCCCGGGCAGGGCCTCCACCATGTCGCCGAGACCGCGCTGCGGTCCGGGCGAGCCGCTGTAGACGACCAGCGGTACCTCCGGGCCGATCCCGCACAGCTCGCGCAGGTCCGGCTCCGGCTCGGCGTCCTCGATCGCCGGGTCCCGCTCCACGGGACGGTCCGGCGCGTTGAGCACGACGGTCGGCCGGGTGGTGAGCCCGTGCCGCTCGCGCAGCAGGTCGCCCAGCCCCTCGGAGACGGTGACCACGGCGTCGGCGAACGGGGCGTACTCGCTCTCGTGCGCCGTGTTGCCGGGGATCCAGTGGGCATTGTCCTCCCACGGGCGTACACCGGGCAGGAACTCGTGCGCGTCCCAGACCAGCTTGACCGAGCGGCCCTTGGCCCGCGCCCGTACGGCCGCCCGCGCGCCCACCCCGAGCATGCGGAAGTCGTTGGCGTGGATGAGATCGGGCTTGAGGGCGTCGATCTCCTTGCCGTAGGTCAGCTCGTAGTCCCACAGCACCGGCTCGAGGCGACGCCAGGCCCGCTTGCCCTTGACGCCCTTCCAGGACGCGGTGAAGGCGCGGTCCAGGGGACCGCGCAGGGCGCGGCCCGCCTGCTGGGCCTTGGCGCTCTGCCCGGCGCGGAACTCGACCCACTTCTGCATGAAGCGGGAGACGGGGCCGCCCAGCGTGAGGCGGGCCTTCTCCGCCGTGCGGAACAGCGGGCTGCCCACGGCGGCGGGTGCCACCCTGAGCGCGGCCCGCCGGGTGGCCAGGTCGACCCGCCACGCCTTGACCCACTGGCGGCGGTAGGCGGCCATCGGGCCCGGCGGGTAGGCGAAGGGGCGGCGCAGTGGCGAGCGGTGCCGTTCGGCGTGCCGCTTGGCCAGCGGGGTCTTCAGCGGCAGCAGCCGGACCTCGGCGTCCCCGAGCTTCCAGGTGCGCCCGCTGCCGGACCGCACGAGACCGAGCAGCACCACGTCCCAGCCGGCCGCCGCGGCAGACTCGGCGGCCTTCTGCACTCGCGAGTCGCCGTCGACCTTGTTGTCGACGAGCATGACGACGCGGCCCTTGGTGGGGCGGGGTGCGTCGGCACTCTGCGCTTCCATGAACAGCCTTTCTGAACTGGTCACTTCAGGAAATCGCTCAGGACCTGCGCGGTCCAGCTTCCGTCGTGGTACGTGCGGGCGAAGTCGACGGAGCGTCGGCCGATCCGCGCGGTGCCCTCCCGGTCGTCGACGAGGGACCGGATGACCTCACGCAGGGTGTCCGGGGTGGCGCCCACGATGGGCAGGGCCCCGTCGGTCGCGGCCTTCACCCCGTCGCTGATGTAGGCGACGACGGGCTTGCCCGCGGCCATGGCCTCCACCGCGAACGTACCGTAGCTGCCGGTCGTGAACTGGTCGAGGACGAGGTCGCAGCCCTGCACCAGCTCACGCATCTCGGCCCACGGGATGCCCTCGGCGAGCCGGAACTCGATCAGGCCCTCGTCGTGGAGCTCGGTGAGCACCGGCATGATCCGGTCCGTGCCCTTGGTCCACCGCTTCGAGGGGGCGTGCAGCACCAGCGGGCGCTTGCGCTCCATGACCGGCCGGTCGGTCGCCCAGCCGGCGACGTCGACGACCAGCGGGGCCCAGGTCGCGGACGGCAGGTCCTCCAGGAGGTCCGGGGTGGTGACGTACAGCGGCAGTCCCGCCTCCTGCGCGATGCGCCGGTTCAGCTCGGCCTTCACCCGGAGCTTCTCCGCGATGCCCTCGGGCGCGTCGTGGAAGAGCGAGAACGCGTGCCGTTCCATGTGCCGGAGCGGGTGCCGGATCTCGCTGCCGTGGGCGAGCAGCGCCACCTTGATCCGGGCCTGCTTGAGGGCGTCGAGGTCACCGGCGATCGACGGCCCGTTGAGATGCCCGAAGACCGGCATGAAGGCGTCGACGAGGAGGTGCGTGTACCGCCCGACGATCCGCTCCACCTGCTGGAGCTGGACGTTCAGCTCCCGCAGCCGGGTGGCGTCCACGTACACGTCGGCCGGGTAGTCGAAGGACTCGGGCCGCTTGTTCATCACGACCTCGACGGACACGTCCGGGTTGAGCCGCGTGATCGCCTGGGCGTAGGCGGCAGCCTGACCCGCGTAGTTGGCCGGGCCCAGGCCCAGCTTGATCCGCGTCTCACCGAGCTTGCGCCAGGCCGGCTTTCCGTCGGCGTCGTCGGTGTCCACCGTCAGGACGGCCTCGGGCGTCTCCTGCACGGTCCAGGAGACATCGGGCCGCGGGCCCGGCGGGGTCTTCTTCGACAGCTCGCGGTACAGCCGGAGCAGCTTGCCGCTCTGCGCCTCCCAGGACAGCTCCGTGCGGACGTCCTCGGTGATGGCCTCGGCGAGCTTGTCGCGCTTGTCCATGGCCTGGGCGGCCGCCACGGCGAACGTCTTCGGGTCGTCCCAGGTCCACACCTCGCCGAGGCCGTGCTCCTCGACGTACGCCTTGATGACCTTCACATCGCTGGTGACCAGCGGCAGGCCCGCCTGGAGGTACTCGGAGACCTTCGTGGGCAGCGACACCTCGCAGTTGGGGACGCGCTTGAAGGGGGTGAGCCCGAGGTCCGCCGACGAGAGGTAGTCGGCGACCTCGTGCTGCGGCACGTAGGGCACCAGGTGGACCCGGTCGCGCACCCCGAGGGACTCCGCCTGGGCGAGCAGTTCCTCGAGGAGCGGCGTCATCCGGCCCACCACCAGGGCGAGATGGAAACCCGGCAGATCGGGCAGGCCGTCGATGACGGCGTCCACGCCGCGCTCCCGGCCGATCCAGCCCGAGTAGACCATCAGCGGCACCTCGGGGCCGAGGCCGCAGGCCTCCCGGACGGACGCGCTGGAGCGCCGCCCGCCGATGACCTCACGGACCGGCGAGTTGCCCACGACCAGCGGCGACTCGGTCAACTTGTGGTCGTTCCGCAGGAGTTCGGCCATCTGGGTCGAGACGGTGACCACGGCGTCGGCTCGGCCGATGAACTCGGCCTCCAGCGCGGGCAGCGCCGAGGCCTGCCGGGCGTTCGGCCACTCGACGCCCTTGACGTACTCGTGGGCGTCGTACAGCCAGGCGCACTTGCGGCCGCGGGCCCGCAGCCGGGCCGCGCTGAGCGCCGCGGTGGCGATCATCGTCACGTCGTTGGCGTGGATGACGTCCGGCTCGATCTCCTCGATCACCGGACCGAACGCCAGGTCGAGGTCGACCACCTGCGGCCAGTCACGGCGCCAGTCGCCCACCGGAGCCGGGTCCTTGGGCCGACGCTGCTCCTCCCACCGGAACGCGCGCACGCGCAGGCGGTGCACCGAGCGGCGGGCCTTCAGGAGCGCCTTGAGGGACGCGCGGCGCGGGCTGCCCGCCCAGTTGCTCTCGGCCGACGTCTGGCGCACCCAGGCCCGGTACGCCGCGGTGTAGCGGTTCAGCGCCGCCTGGTCCCGCAGCTGGAACTGCGTCGCGGCCGCCCGCACGGGGTGCCTCCGGCGGGAGTTCACCCCGCGCAGGTAGTCCGCGCCGACCGGTACCCGGATCACCGTGATCGGGCCCATCTTGGAACGCTGGACACGCTTGGTGTCACTGCGGCCCACCAGGGTCACGTCCCAGCCGTCTCGCGCCGCAGCGACCGCGGTCTTCTGGACGCGGGAGTCGCCCGTGATGCCGTTGGCCACGATGACCGCGAGCCTCGGCCTGCGAGCAGGGGATTCCATTACTTGTCTTCCTCCGGATGGGACGAGAATTCCGCCCCCTGCGCACAAGGGGCCAGGGACCGCCGGCGACGCGAGGCCGGACGCTCAGGCGGCCCCGCAACCATGACGGTCCAGCAGGACGGTGCTGCCGTCCACCGCCGACTCGAGCACCGCCGCCGCCACCTCGACCGTACGCATGCCCTGGCGCAGCGTGCAGATGTCGGCCTCCTTGCCGAGCACCGCGTCCCGGAACAGCTCGTGCTCGACGAGCAGCGGCTCCCGCTTGGGTATGGCGTACCGGATCATGTCGCCCTCGGACACCCCGCGGAAGGCCTGGAGGGCCTCCCACTCGGTGGTGACCGCGGCGTTGGAGTGGAAGGTCAGGTCGGCGGTGAGGGTGTCGGCGATGAAGCAGCCGCGCTCCCCGGTCACCGAGGTGAAGCGCTCCTTGAGCGGGCTGAGCCAGTTCACCAGGTGGTTCACCATGGTGCCGTCGTCGAGGCGGCCCACCGCGGAGACCATGTCCTCGTGCACCCGGCCGCTCTTGGAGACGGTGTGGGCGGCGATGGACACGTACTCGCGTCCGGTCACCCAGCCGGTCAGGTCGATGTCGTGGGTGGCGAGGTCCTTGACCACGCCGACGTCCGCGATGCGGTGCGGGAACGGGCCCTGTCGGCGGGTCACGACCTGGTAGACGTCACCGAGCTCGCCGGACTCCAGGCGGGCGCGCAGCGAGCGCAGCGCCGGGTTGCAGCGCTCGATGTGGCCGACACCGGCGACCAGGGAACGGGACTCGAACGCCTCGACGAGGCGGCGGGCGCCCTCCACGGTCTCCGCGACGGGCTTCTCGATGAGCGCGCACACCCCGGCCTCGGCGAGCGCCAGACCGACCTGCTCGTGCAGGTGGGTGGGGCAGGCCACGACCGCGTAGTCGACCCCGAGGGCGATGAGCTCCTCGACGGTGTCCAGGATCGGCGCGCCCTGGGCGGCGCCGAACTTGTCGCCCATCGGGTCGACGACGCCGATCAGGTCGACGCCCTCCAGCCCGGCCAGGACGCGGGCGTGGTGGCGGCCCATGGAACCGAGGCCGACGAGTCCCGCGCGCAGCGGCTTCCCGTTGCTCACAGCTGCTCCCCCAGCGTGTTCACGGCGGCGACGATCCGCTCGAGGTCGTTCGTGGACAGCGAGGGGTGCACGGGCAGCGACACGACCTCGGCGGCGGCGCGCTCCGTCTCGGGCAGGTCCCAGGTGCGGCCCGCCTTCTGGTCCGGCTCCCAGTACGGCTTCAGCCGGTGGATGGGGGTCGGGTAGTACACGGCGTTGCCGATGCCGGCCTCGGTCAGCCCGGTCATGAAGGCCTCGCGGTCGCCCTGGACGCGGACGGTGTACTGGTGGTAGATGTGCCGGGCGCCCTCGGCGACCTTCGGCGCGACCACGTTCGGCGCGCTGATGTGCTCGGTGAGGTACGCGGCGTTGGCGATGCGCTGCTCGGTCCAGCCGCCGAGCTTGCCGCGCTGGACACGGCCGATCGCGGCGGAGACGTCCGTCATCCGGACGTTGGCGCCGACGATCTCGTTGGCGTAGCGCTGCTCCATGCCCTGGTTGCGCAGCAGGCGCAGGGTGCGGGCGACCTCGGCGTCACCGGTGGAGATCATGCCGCCCTCGAGGCTGTGCATGTTCTTCGTCGGGTAGAAGCTGAAGGTGCCCGCGGCGCCGAAGGCACCGACGGGGGTGCCGTTCAGGGCGGCGGCGTGCGCCTGGCAGGCGTCCTCGACGACGGCGAGGCCGTGCTGTGCGGCGATCGCCATGATCCTGTCCATCGCGGCGGGGTGGCCGTAGAGGTGGACCGGCATGATCGCGGCGGTGCGCGGGGTGATGGCCGCCTCGACCGCGGCGGGGTCGAGACAGAAGGTGTCGGCGTCGATGTCGGCGAAGACCACGTCGGCCCCGACGAGCCGCACCGCGTTGGCGGAGGCCGCGAAGGAGAACGAGGGCACGATCACCTCGTCGCCCGGGCCGAGGCCGAGGGCCATCAGCGACAGGTGGAGGGCGGAGGTGCCGGAGTTGACCGCGACGCAGTGACGCCCGTCTACCAGCTCCGAGAACTCCTCCTCGAAGGCGGCCACCTCGGGACCCTGGACGACCCGGCCGCTGCGCAGCACGCGCACCGCCGCCTCGATCTCGTCCTCGTCGATCACGGGTTTGGCGGCCGGTATGAACTCATGGGCGTCGGTCATCGACGTACCCCTCCTCTACGGCGACCTCGAAGGCGCACCACGTCATGCGGTCGGGAAGGGCCATGTCGGTGTTCAGCACGGCCGCATCCCTGGTTGTCCATGGCCGCCTGTGGGCGGATGGACGGCTTGTACACAGGACCCCGCCCCCCGAGGGTTCCTTGCGGGAAGTCAGCCGTACCCGGTACGGGACCGGGTGTGCTCATCGGCTGTGGTCACGGTGTGCATGTCTTTGGCCACCGGGACCAGACTGCACGTTACCAGCACGGGGACGGCGATTTTCCCGAGTGTTACCACAGAGAAACCACCACCACGGGTGCCCTCGATCACAAGCAAGACACAGCGTAACTCTACGGTGAACGCAGTGCGACACGAGGTGAGGAGCCGAGGGGCGTACGGACGACGGCGCGGGCGTCCGGTGAGAGCCGGACGCCCGCGTCGTGTCGCACCGCAGGTGAGGGGTGTCAGTCCTCGGTCGTCTGCGCAGCCGCCTTCTTCGCGACCGTCGCCTTGGCGGCCTTCTTGGCCGTCGTCTTCTTGGCCACGGTCTTCTTCGCGGCGGTCTTCTTGGCCGTCACCGTCTTCTTGGTGGCGGCCTTCTTCGCCGTGGCCTTCTTGGCCGTCTTGCGGGCGGCCGTCTTCTTGGCGGGAGCGGTCTCCTCACCGACGACGCCCTCGGCCTCGGTGACCTCGGCCTCGGGGGCCGCAGGCACACCGGCCTCGGCCTCGCGGGCCACAGCCTCCGTGCCCTCGGTCTCGGGGGCCTCGGTCTCCGTGGCCTCCGCCTCCGTGGCCTCCGCCGCGGCCGACGGGACGACCACGACGGCCGTCTCCTCGGGCGCGGTCGGCGCGGTGGCCTTGCGCACGGCACGGCGCCGCGGGCGGGCCGGGGCCGCGCTCTCGGCGACCGGCTCGGCCTCGGCGACCGGCTCGGACCCGACGGGCTCCGCCTCGGCGGCCGGGGCCTCCACGGCGGGCTCGACGACCGTCACCACGGCGGCCTCGGCCCCGGCGGGCGAACCGGCCGGCGCGGACACCTTGCGGGTGGCGCGACGACGGGTACGGCCCTTGGGCGCGGCCTCCTCGGCAGCGGGCGTCTCGGCGACGGGGGCCTCGACGACCGGGTCCTCCACGGCGACCGGCTCGGCCTGCGCGGCGAGCGCCTCGGCCGGCTGCACCGGACGCACGGCCTCCGCCTCGGCCGTCACGGCCTGCGCGGTGGGCACCTCCGCGAGCGCCTCGACGGGCGTCCGGACGGAAGCCTCGGCGAACTGCTCGTCCGGCTCCTCCGCGGCGAACACCTCGCCACGGCCCCGGCGCCCGGCGCCCTTCGGCGCACCGGCCGGAGCGGACGCCCGGCGGCTCGCCCTGCGACGGCCCCGCCCACGCGTGGCCGCGGCCTCCGCCTCGGCGACGCTGCTGTACAGCTCCTCGTCGAGGGCGAACTCCGGGGGCGTCAGCGCGACCGGCTCGGCCACCTCGGCGGCGACCTCGGCCTCGCTCTCGGGCTCCTCCTCGACGTCCACCAGCGGCTCGGCGGTCTCGACGGCCTCGTGCTCGTGGGCGTCGCCGCCCCGGCCGCGCTTCCTGCGCTTGCCGCCGCCACCGACGGAGGTGGGCTGCTCCATGTGGACGATGACGCCGCGGCCGTTGCAGTGGACACAGGTCTCGGAGAAGGACTCCAGCAGACCCTGGCCCACCCGCTTGCGGGTCATCTGCACGAGGCCCAGCGAGGTCACCTCGGCGACCTGGTGCTTCGTACGGTCGCGGCCCAGGCACTCCAGCAGTCGGCGCAGCACCAGGTCCCGGTTGGACTCCAGCACCATGTCGATGAAGTCGATCACGATGATGCCGCCGAGGTCGCGCAGCCGCAGCTGGCGCACGATCTCCTCGGCCGCCTCCAGGTTGTTCCTGGTGACCGTCTCCTCGAGGTTGCCGCCCTGACCGGTGAACTTGCCGGTGTTGACGTCGACGACGACCATCGCCTCGGTCCGGTCGATCACCAGCGAGCCGCCGCTGGGCAGCCAGACCTTGCGGTCCAGCGCCTTGGCGAGCTGCTCGTCGATCCGGTAGGTGGCGAAGACGTCGACCTCGGAGGTCCACTTCGACAGCCGCTCGGCCAGGTCGGGCGCGACGTGCGAGACGTACCCGTGGATGGTCGACCAGGCCTCGTCGCCGCTGACGACGACCTTGGAGAAGTCCTCGTTGAAGATGTCGCGGACGACCCGGACGGTCATGTCCGGCTCGCCGTACAGCAGCGACGGCGCGTTCGAGCCGCCGCCGTTCCTGGACTTCTTCTGGATGTCCTCCCACTGCGACTGGAGGCGCTCGACGTCACGGCGCAGCTCGTCCTCGCTCGCCCCCTCGGCGGCGGTGCGCACGATGACGCCCGCGTCCTCGGGGACGATCTTCTTCAGGATCGTCTTCAGCCGGGCCCGCTCGGTGTCGGGCAGCTTGCGGCTGATGCCGGTCATCGAGCCCTCGGGGACGTACACGAGGTAGCGGCCCGGGAGGGAGACCTGGCTGGTCAGCCGGGCGCCCTTGTGCCCGATCGGGTCCTTGGTCACCTGGACGAGGACGGACTGCCCGGACTTCAGCGCGGACTCGATACGGCGCGGCCCGTTGGCCATGCCGAGCGCCTCGAAGTTGACCTCACCGGCGTACAGGACGGCGTTGCGGCCCTTGCCGATGTCGATGAAGGCGGCCTCCATCGACGGCAGCACGTTCTGGACCTTGCCCAGGTAGACGTTGCCGACGTACGAGGTCGACTGCTCCTTGTTGACGTAGTGCTCGACGAGCACGCCGTCCTCCAGGACGCCGATCTGGGTGCGCTCGCCGCTCTGGCGGACGACCATCACGCGCTCGACGGCCTCGCGGCGGGCCAGGAACTCGGCCTCGGTGATGATCGGGACGCGTCGGCGGCCCTGCTCACGGCCTTCGCGGCGGCGCTGCTTCTTGGCCTCCAGACGCGTGGAGCCCTTGATGGACTGCACCTCGTCGGACGGCTCGGCGGGCTTGCGGGGCTCACGGACCTTGACGACGGTGCGCTCGGGGTCGCCGTCGCCCGGCTCGGCGTCGGCGCCACTGTCTCCGGCGCGACGACGACGGCGGCGACGGCGACGGCTGCCCGCGGTGGAGCCGCCGGCCTCGTCCTCGGTGTCCTCCGCGTCGTCTTCCGTCTGCTCGGCCGTGTCCTCGGCGTCCTGAGCGGCCTGCTCGGCGGCGAGTTCGTCGGACTCGGCGTCCAGGCCGTCGCTCTCGCCGTCGGCGGCCTCGCCCCGGCGGCGACGACGCCCACCGCGGCGACGGCGACGGCGCGAACCGGTCTCCTCGCTCTCCTCGTCGCCCTCGACCCCGTCCTCGGCGGCCTCGTCGGCCTCCTCCGGCTCGGTCTCGTCCGGCGCCTCGGCGGCGGGCTCGGGCGCCGCCGGCTCGGCGGCCTCGGTCTCCTCCGCGAAGGCGGCACCCCGGCGACGACGGCGACGGCGCGAGCCGGCCTGCTCCTCGGCGGGAACCTCCTCGGTGGGCAGTTCCTCGGTCTCCTCGGCCTCGACCGGCTCCTCGGCGGACGCGGCGGCAGCCTCGGCGGCGGCGCGCTGCGGCGTCTGGAACTGCGGCTCGGCGAACACGGGCGCCTGGAACACGGCGACCGCGGGCCGCGCGGGCCGACGCGGTGCGTCGCCCTCGCCGTCGCGCAGGGGCGCGGGCTCGGAGAAGCCGCCGGCGGCCCGGCGCACGACACGCCGACGGGCCCGTCGGGTACCGGCCTCCTCGTCGGCGGGCGCCTCGGCGACGGCCGGGGTACGGGGGGCGGCCTCGACGGCCGGGGCCTGGGCGGCGGCCTCGGGGGCCTTCGCCTCGACCGCGGCGGACTCGGTCACGGCGGCCTCGGCGGCGGGCGCGGTCGTGGCGGTCGCGGTCGGCTCGGCCTCGCTCTCGGCGGCGGCACCGGCGGGCGCGGTCACCCGGCGGGTGGCACGACGGCGGGCACGGGGCGCGGGGGCGGCCTCCTCGGCGACCTCCTGGACGGCGGGCGCGGCCTCGGCGGGCTCCTCGGCCACGGAGGGCTCCGTCTCTGCGCTCACCGTCTCTCCGCTCACCGTCTCCGCGCTCACCGCGGTCTCGGCCGGAGCGCCGACGGGCGCGGACGCCCGGCGGGTGGCCCGGCGACGGGCACGGGGCGCGGGAGCGGCCTCCTCGGCCTCGACCTCGATGTCGGCCTCGGCGGCAGCGGCGACCTCGGCCGCGACCTCGGTCGCGGGCTCCGCCTCGGCCGCCTCGGCCGCGGCCGGGGCACCGGCGGGAGCGGACGCCCGGCGGGTGGCCCGACGGCGGGTACGCGGCGCGGGAGCGGCCTCCTCGGCCACCGGCGCCACGGCCTCGACCTCGGCGGCATCGGCGACAGCGGTCACCGGCACGACCGTCTCGGCGGCAGCCTCGGCCGCCTCGGCCGGGGCGCCGGCGGGTGCCGACGCCCGACGGGTGGCCCGGCGACGCGCACGGGGCGCGGGAGCGGCCTCCTCGGCCTTCTCCGCCGCGGCCTCCTCGGTCGCGGCAGTCACGGCGACCTCTTCGGTCTCGTCGACCTCGTCCGCCAGCAGCTCGGCGGTCTCCACGGCCGGTATGGCCGGCGCGGTGATCTCGGCCGGGGCCTCGGCGGCGCCGCTCGGCGGGCCGGCCGGGCGGGAAGCGGCACGGCGCCGACGACGCGGCGGCAGGGTGTCGCTGGGGGTGTTGTTCTGTTCTTCGGAACCCTGGGTGGGTTCGGTCGGTTCGAGCATGCGGGTGTGTCTCCCGTCAGGCTCCCGGGCGCCGCACCGGGCCCGGCGCCGATCACAAGGGATCGGTCGCCGTTGACGTCCGCGGCTCGCGCGCCTGCGCGCTGCCGCCGTCCGGGGCGCGGCCGCCGCACGGGAGCTCTCTGTGTCCTGTCTCGCCGGTTCCGTAGCCCTGTTGCGACGGCCTGGCGAAAGTCTTCTGGTGGGTGCGCCGCCCGACCCAGGTGGCTCCCGAGTCCAAGGGCTGCGCTACGACGCCCGTCCCGATGCGGAACCTTCCGTGCGTCGACGCCTTCGCGGCGGCAGTCGCTAGGCCGTTGTGAGGGCCTCGGCTGCCTCGCGGTCGGGCGCGAGCGGGTCGGTCACGGCGCCGGTCTCTTCATCGAGCAGCCCCTGCGCCAGCCTGGTCACCGCTGCGGGGACCGGCGGCGCCAGGTCGGCCACGGCGCGGAGACCGGACAGGACGTCGTCGGGTCGTACGGCAGGCGTCACGTGCCGAACAACCAGGCGCAGTATCGCACAGGCCCGGTCGGTCGGCCTATCAGCCGCTTCACTCTGTGTTTCGAGCCGGACGACCGCGGGGCGGGCGTCGAAGGTGCGCAGGCCGTTCTTGGTCATGCGCTGGACCTCGACGGACCCGGCGGAGTTGAAGGCCTGGACGGCGCGTTCGGCGTCGGCCGGGTCGACTCCGTCGAGCCGCAGCTCCCACACGGAGGCCGTGAGCCGGTCGGCGAGACCCGAGGTGCGGGCCTCGACCGCGTCGACGATGTCGAGCCCGGTCGGCAGCGACTCGTCGAGCAGCGCACGCAACGTCTGCGGTTCGCGCGCAGCGGTGAGCGCGATCTCCAGGTACTCCGCCTCGCTGCCCGTGCCGGTGGGTGCGGCATTGGCGTACGACACCTTCGGGTGCGGCGTGAACCCCGCCGAGTACGCCATCGGCACCTCGGCACGGCGCAACGCGCGCTCGAAGGCACGCTGGAAGTCACGGTGGCTGGTGAACCGGAGGCGGCCGCGCTTGGTGTAGCGCAGTCGGATGCGCTGCACCGCGGGTGCGGGCGGCGGGCCTTCGGGCTGTCGCTTGCCCAGTGTCGTTCAGTCCTTCGTGAGGTTCGTGAGAGCGGTCGTACTGCTATCAAGAGTACGTGTGCCGAGCGGTGTCGGTTCCCGCCGGAGCACCGCTTCCCTCTCCCGGGTCCGCACGGCCCGCTCCCGTGGCTCCCCGAACAGCAGCCGCCGTACGTCGGCCCGGGTCTGCCGGGCCGTCTCGCGCGCGGAGGCGAGGACCTGCCGGGTCGCCCGGCCCACGGCGCGCGCGGCCTGCGCGGCGGGCTTCAGGACGGCGTCGCGCACGGCGTGTCCGACCGGGGTGAGGACGGTCCGGTAGACCCAGCGCACCGGCTGGACGACGCCCCACCGGAAGAGAGCCGCGAGGAACCGTCCGACGGCGCGCGAGAGGTGCCCCGCGATCCGCCAGGCGTGTCCGAGCGCGTCCCCGACCTCGCGGGCGAGGACGCCCAGGAAGTGCCCGACGGGGACGAGCACCCGGCGCCACAGCGCGAGCGCGGGCGGCACCAGCAGCACCCGCGCGATCCAGTACACGGCCGTCCCGAGACCCGTGACCAGCAGTCCGAGCAGCCGCCACAGCCCGAGCACGCACCAGGCGGCGGCCCGTCCGACGGGGGCGAGGATCCACGCGTACACCCACTGCGCCGGGACGACGACCAGATACCGGACGAGCCACCGCACCGGTGCGACGACCGCGTACCGCACGGTCCAGAGCACGGGCACGACGATCCCGTACCGCACCAGCCACACCACCGCGTGCCCCACGGGCGTCAGTACGCGCGCGTACAGCCGGGCGAGCCCCGCCCCGGCACCCTGGGCCAGCCACCGGCCGGCCTGGCCGAGCGGGATGAGGACGTACCGGTGGAGGGCGACGGCGGGGGCGATCACCAGGACCTTCCCCAGCCGGAGCAGGGCCTGCCCGACGGGGACGAGGACGTACCGCCACAGCCCCACCAGCGGCAGCACGCACAGCACCTGCCCCAGCCACAGCAGGGCCCGGCCCAGGGGCCGGAGCAGGGTGTCCCGCAGGAAGCGGCCGGTGACGACCAGCGCGTCCCAGGCCATCCGCACGGGCACGACCAGCACGAGCACCACGATCCGCACGGGCAGCCGGATCGCGACGACGAGACATCCTTCCGGCTGACGCGGCTCGGCGGGCGGTTTCTGCAGGTCCATACCGGTGTAGACGCCGCGGACCGCTCACTGGATGCACCGGATCAGCCGGACGGACGACAAAAGTGTGACCGGTGTGCGCAGTTCAGGACGTGCCGCGGCTCTCCGCCTCGGCGGTGGCGATGGCTTCCGCCTCGGCCTCGGCCAGCGCGATGGCGACGCCGAAGGCCTGCGCGATATGGCCGGCCGCCGACATCACGCGCGCGCTGCCCACGACGGGTGCGATCGCGACGAGGACGTCCTGGAGCTCCTCGACGGTGAGTTCGGCCTTGACCGCCGGGTCGATGTGCGCCAGGTACGAGATGGCCGGGGCGTCGACGGCCACCAGGGCCGCGATACGGGTCAGGATGAGCGTCCGGTCGTCCATGTGACAGCGCTCGACGGAGTCGATGGTCATGGCGGCGAGGGTGTCCAGAACGGGGGTCTCGGATGCGGTTGCCATATCGGCATCACCTTTCTCTTGGGTTCTTCACCGTGATTTCTTGTGGCCTGTTCGTCTGTTCGCTTGTTCGCCTAATTGGCTGTTCGACTGTTCGGCTGTTCGGCCGTTTGGCTGGCGCTTGTCGCCTGCCACCCGCTGCCCCTGCTGCGAGGCGCGAGCCGGGGCGCTCATGCCCGCCCCCCACGCGGTTTCCTGCCCCTGCCCCTACCCCTGCCCTCTCCCCTGGCCTGCTGCTTTCCCTTTCCCTCGCCCTTGGCCCTTCCCTCGCCCTCGCCCGTTTCCTGCGCGGCGTAGGGGTCGGCCGGCTTGCCCTCGGGGGCCTGGCGCTCCAGCTCGCGCTTGACCTCGGCCAGCTCGCGCCGGGTCTCGCCGCCGACCTCCGGATAGCGGGGGTCGATGCCGATCAGGGTGTGGGCCAGCACCGCGCTGACACACACCCGCGCGAACCACTTCCGGTCGGCGGGGATGACGTACCAGGGCGCCCAGGCGGTGCTGGTGGCCGACAGCATCTTGGAGAACGCCTTCTGGTAGTCGCCCCAGTGGGCGCGCTCACGGACGTCGGCGGGCGAGAACTTCCAGTTCCGCTCGGGGACGTCGATACGCTTGAGGAAACGGGTGCGCTGTTCTTCCTTCGACAGGTTCAGGAAGATCTTGACGACGGTGAAGCCGTTGTCGATGAGGTAGCGCTCCCAGTCGTTGATCTCCCGGTAGCGCCGCTTCCAGACGCCCGGGCCCCGGGCCGCGGCGGGCAGCTTCTGGCGCAGGAGGTTCTCCCGGTGCACCCGTACCACCAGGACCTCTTCGTAGTGGGACCGGTTGAAGATGCCGATCTCGCCGCGCCGGGGCAGTTCGCGGTGGTAGCGCCAGAGGAAGTCGTGGTCGAGCTCGTCGTCGGAGGGCACCTTGAAGCCGGCCACCCGGACGCCCTGCGGGTTGACGCCGCTCATCACATGCCGGATCGTGCCGTCCTTGCCGCCGGCGTCCAGCGCCTGGAGACAGACCAGCACCCCGTACGTGTCCTGCGCGGCCAGCCGCTGCTGGTAGTCGGCGAGCAGCTCGACCCCGCTCCGCAGCAGCTCGACGCCGTCCCGCTTCCTGTGGATCCCCGCCTTGTACCGCGGATCGAAGTCCCGTTCCAGCCGCACCTTGCGGCCGGGCTCGACCCGCAACGGACGGACGAACTCCGCGATCCGCTCGGCCCTCTCGTCGCCCATCGCCCGCTCGTCCCTTCGCCGCCGAGTCCCCTGAGCCCCACCAGCAGCATCACCGCACGGACCTTCCCCGGCCTCACCCGCCACGGGTGGTTCGCCACAGCCGGGTGGCCCCGGCTTGGATTGACGGTCATGACGGACGACTGGAGAACGGATCGGATCGGGGCGGCTCTGCGGGGCGAGAACCCGACGGTGATACGGCGGCTCGCATCGGGGTTCGCGGTGATCGGCGACGTCCAGTTCCTGCCCGGGTACTCGGTCCTCCCCGTGGACGAACCGGGTGTGCAGCGGCTGACCGATCTGCCGAGGGCGAGGCGGCTGTCGTTCCTGTCCGACATGGACCGGCTCGGAGAAGCCGTGGAGCGGGTCTGCCGACGCCTCGACCCCGCCTTCCGCCGGGTCAACCTGGAGATCCTGGGCAACACCGATCCGTTCCTGCACGCCCACGTCTGGCCGCGGTTCGCCTGGGAGCCGGCCGAGCTGGTGGGCAGGCCCGTGTGGCTGTATCCGGGCGACCGGTGGAGCGACGAGCGCTACAGACTGGGTCCGCGCCACGACGTGCTGCGGGACGGGATCGGCAGCGAGCTGGACCGGTTGCGCTCGCCGGGCTGACGGCCGGGCGCCGGCGGCTCGGACGTCACCCCTCGTCGGCGATGCGTTCGCCGGTGGTGGCGTCGATCGTGACGGGCCGCCGGGCGCAGTCCACGCGCCAGACCGGCAGCCATGCGCCCCTGACCCGCCGGGCCAGGAGCGAGGCGGAGCCGGCCGGCCGCCCGGTCGCGTCCTCGGCCAGGGTCCTCGCCCGGGCTTCGTCGATGGTCACCCGCGGCAGCCCGGGATCGTCGACGGTACGGGCGGAGAACCCGGTGACCCGTCCCGCGGCGGTGAGGGTCAGGTCGAGGCGCATGGGCATCATGACCCGGTCGGTGTAACGCCGGTACCGCACCGTGTAGCCCGCACTCGGGCCGCCCCCGGTGGATCGGATGCGCCGCTCACTCCCCGCGACGCTCCGCGGGAACCATGTCCGGGCGAACCGGTCGGCGGCTGCGGCGACCTCCTTCTCACTGAGGTCGCCCTCGTCCCCAGGGCCGGGCGCGAAGCGGCCACTCTCCAGGGTCTTCGCCGGCCAGGTGCCGGTGAGGGTGCCGTGGTTCGTCTCAGCGGTGATCTTCAGGCGGCTTCCGACCTTCTCGGTGGACGTCCCCCGGATGTCGGTGCCCTTTCCGAACACGCCCTCGGCCGCCGCGGTGATCCACGCCTCGGCCGGCACCGCGGACTCGACGAGATCGTGCCGCTGGTCGTCCAGCGCGACGACGTCCACCGCGTCGATCCGCGACCGGAACACGCCCCCGACGGCCAGCACGGCGACCGCCGCGAGCGACACCCCCCACACGAGGTCACGCACGGGCCTGGCCGGCGGCTGCCTCCGCAGGTACAGCCACCCGGCCCCCGCCACAGCGCCCAGCAGCGCGCCGGTCCCGTTGGCCGCGAGGTCGGTCACACTGCACGCACGCCCCAGATACCCCGCCGACTGGGCGAGTTCCACCGCCCCGCTGAGGGCCCCGAACGCGGCCGCGACCGTCACCGGCCTCCGGAAGAGCAGGACGGCGAGAAACGCGCCGGGGGCGAAGAGCGCGATGTTCAGCAGGGCACTCGCCGACGTGAACTGGTGGAGGGGCATCCCGGTGTCGCACTGCCAGGACTCCATCCCGGCATGCCCCGGCAGCAGCGTCACCGCCAGGATGCCGGCCAGGTAGGCCGCCAGGACCGTCCTCAGCGGCCATGGCTTACCTCTCGCCCTCGCGACCAGCGCCGTGGGCCCCGCGACGAGGACAGCGAGGACCGAGAAGGAGACGACCAGGCCCGGTACGGCGGAGATGGACGCCTCAATCACGGCCGCACCCGGCGCCGCGGCCTCCCCGGCCGCAGCGCCTCCCTCGCCTCAGTGGCCGTGCCCGTGCGTGTGTCCGCTGGTCGCGGGCTCCTTCTTGACCGTCAGCGGCAGCAGCTTCTTGCCGGTGGGGCCGATCTGGATCGTCGTGTCCATGGCGGGACACACGCCGCAGTCGAAGCACGGCGTCCAGCGGCAGTCCTCGACCTCCGTCTCGTCGAGGGCGTCCTGCCAGTCCTCCCAGAGCCAGTCCTTGTCGAGGCCCGAGTCCAGGTGGTCCCAGGGCAGGACCTCCTCGTAGGTGCGCTCGCGGGTGGTGTACCAGTCGACGTCCACGCCGAAGGCGGCGAGGGACTTGTCGGCGCAGGCCATCCAGCGCTCGTAGGAGAAGTGCTCGCGCCAGCCGTCGAAGCGGCCGCCGTCCTCGTAGACCGCGCGGATCACGGCGCCGATGCGCCGGTCGCCGCGGGAGAGCAGGCCCTCGACGATACCGGGCTTGCCGTCGTGGTAGCGGAAGCCGATCGAACGGCCGTACTTCTTGTCGCCGCGGATCTTGTCACGGAGCTTGGTCAGGCGCGCGTCCGTCTCCTCCGCCGAGAGCTGCGGGGCCCACTGGAAGGGGGTGTGGGGCTTGGGGACGAAGCCGCCGATCGAGACCGTGCAGCGGATGTCGTTGGAGCGGGAGACCTCGCGGCCCTTGGCGATCACGTTCATCGCCATGTCGGCGATCTGGAGGACGTCGTCGTCCGTCTCCGTCGGCAGGCCGCACATGAAGTACAGCTTCACCTGGCGCCAGCCGTTGCCGTAGGCGGTGGCGACGGTGCGGATCAGGTCCTCCTCCGACACCATCTTGTTGATGACCTTGCGCATCCGCTCCGAGCCGCCCTCGGGGGCGAAGGTCAGGCCGGACCGGCGGCCGTTCCTGGTGAGCTCGTTCGCCAGGTCGACGTTGAAGGCGTCGACGCGGGTGGAGGGGAGGGAGAGGCCGATCTTGTCCTCTTCGTAGCGGTCGGCGAGGCCCTTGGCGATGTCGCCGATCTCCGAGTGGTCCGCGCTCGACAACGACAGCAGACCGACCTCCTCGAAGCCCGTCGCCTTCAGGCCCTTCTCCACCATCTCGCCGATGCCCGTGATCGAGCGCTCGCGCACCGGGCGCGTGATCATGCCGGCCTGGCAGAAGCGGCAGCCGCGCGTGCAGCCGCGGAAGATCTCCACCGACATGCGCTCGTGCACCGTCTCGGCGAGCGGGACGAGGGGCTGCTTGGGGTACGGCCACTCGTCGAGGTCCATGACCGTGTGCTTGGAGACACGCCACGGCACGCCCGACTTGTTGGGGACCACGCGGGCGATACGGCCGTCGGGGAGGTACTCGACGTCGTAGAACGCCGGGATGTAGACGCCACCGGTCTTCGCGAGGCGGAAGAGGACCTCCTCGCGGCCGCCGGGACGGCCCTCGGCCTTCCACTCCTTGATGATCCGCGTCATGTCGAGCACGGCCTGCTCGCCGTCGCCGATGACCGCCGCGTCGATGAAGTCGGCGATCGGCTCGGGGTTGAAGGCCGCGTGGCCGCCCGCGAGGACGATCGGGTCGTCGATCGTGCGGTCCTTGGACTCCAGCGGGATGCCCGCCAGGTCCAGGGCCGTGAGCATGTTGGTGTAGCCCAGCTCGGTGGAGAAGGACAGGCCGAACACGTCGAAGGCCTTCACCGGGCGGTGGCTGTCGACCGTGAACTGCGGGACGCCGTGCTCCCGCATCAGCGCCTCCAGGTCCGGCCACACGCTGTAGGTGCGCTCGGCGAGGACGCCCTCCTGCTCGTTGAGCACCTCGTAGAGGATCATGACGCCCTGATTGGGCAGGCCGACCTCGTAGGCGTCCGGGTACATGAGCGCCCAGCGGACGTCACAGGACTCCCACGGCTTGACCGTGGAGTTGAGCTCGCCCCCGACGTACTGGATCGGCTTCTGCACGTGCGGGAGCAAGGCTTCGAGCTGCGGGAAGACCGACTCGACAGACATCGCGGCGTTACCTTCGTGAGCTGACAGGGTGGCCATCCAGCCTAACGCGCCCGGAGCACTCCCCCTCCCGCGAAAATCACGAGCGAAACCGTTCTAAACCTCCATCGAACCGCTGGTCTCCTTCCACTGTCCCGGCACCGCCTCCTCCACCCGCTGGGCGCGCCGCTCCTCACGGGCGTAGAGCACGCCGTACGTGAAGCCGTTCTCCCCCACCGCGTGGGCCACGGCGGACAGCTCGCGCAGGGTCGTCCGGGCCATCACGCTGTCCTGGTGGTCGCCGAGCAGGCTCTGGAGCGACTTCATGGACTTGACCAGGTGCTTCGCCGGACGGCCGAGGGCGGGCACGGACGTCTCCGCCGCGTACCGCGTGCGCTTGGCCTTCTTGCGGGCCTCGTGCAGGGCGAGGTCGCGGTCCGCGCCCGGCGGCTGCTCGAGGGCCTCCTCGATCAGCGCGGACACCTTCGCGAAGTCCTTGCGCACGGCCTTGGACAGCACCTTCTTCGGCTTCTTGCCGGCTGCCTTCAGCACCGGCGGATCGGCGACGAGCGCGTCCAGGGTGTCGAGGAGCGTCAGATAGCGCGCGGAGTCCAGCACCCCGAGCAGCCGGCGCCTCGACCCCTTCTCCCCGGCCTTGGACCATGTCCGCAGCCGTTCCCGGACCGGGCCGGCCACCAGGGTGGGCGGCAGTTCGTCGAAGGCCGCCGTCAGCCGCTCGGCCAGCACCTCGTGGTCGCGGCCCACGCCCAGCTCGCCGGCCAGCCATTTCAGCTCGACGGCGACCGGGTCGGTGACGTCCCGGTCGAGGACCTTGCCGAAGGAGCGGAAGGTGCTGCGCAGTCGGCGGGTGGCGACCCGCATGTCGTGCACCGACTCCTCGGTGTCCTGGCGCACCGCCGGGTCCAGCGCGACGATCGCGTCGCGCTGGGCGCGGACGTACGCCAGGACGTGGTCGCCCGCGGTGACGGGTTCGCCGGGGGCATCGTCCTCGGGGCGCGGATGTCCGCCCTTGGTCTCCGCGAGGGCCCGCGCCAGCTTCGACGCCGACCTCGACGGGCGGACGCCCGCCTTGCGCAGCCGTTTCTCCACCTTGTCGAGGAGGGCCGGGGTACCGTGGTCGGCCAGCTCGACCTCGATCTCGCTCCACTGGGCGCTGCCCTGCCCGCCGAACAGCCGCTGCGCCCGTACGGTGTCCACGCTCGCCTCGGCGAGCAGTCTGCCCCCGGCGTCCACCAGGTCCCTCACGTCCCGTGCGGAGCGCAGCCGGACCACCGCCACCAGCTGGCCCTCGCGCACCCGGGAGCGCACCAGTGCGGCCAGCTCGTCCGGGACGGTGTCGGAGAGCGGGGCTCGGATCTCGTCCCGGACTCCGGGGCCGACCGGAAGCTTCAGGTGCCAGCCGGCGTCGGAGCCGCCCGTGCGGCGGCGCAGGGTGATGGAGGCCGAGGCCAGGCGCAGGTCGGAGGTGTCGTAGTAGGTCGCGTCCAGCTCGGCTGTGCCCTTGTCGAGGACGCTCGCCACGCCGGCGACGCCGGTCAGGTCGGGCAGCCCGCTGTCGTCGGATTCGTACTTGCGCTCGATCTCGCGTTTCGTCTCCGCCATGAAATGAATCTAGTCGCAGTCGGGCCGCGACGGCAGGGTCAACTTCCGTTGAATTCAATACCAACGGCCGGAAAACCCTCGTTCAGGCGGACATCGGCCGCTGTACCCGGATCGACTGCAACAGCCCCATCGCCACCCACACGGCGAACATCGACGATCCGCCGTACGAGACGAACGGCAGGGGCAGACCGGTCACCGGCATGATCCCGAGCGTCATCCCGATGTTCTCGAACGACTGGAACGCGAACCACGCCACGATCCCCGCGGCGACGATCGTGCCGTACAGCTCGGTCGTCTCGCGGGCGATACGGCAGGCGCGCCAGAGGATCACCCCGAGGAGCACGATGATCAGGCCCGCGCCGACGAAGCCCAGCTCCTCGCCCGCCACGGTGAAGACGAAGTCCGTCTGCTGCTCGGGGACGAACTGGCCGGTGGTCTGCGAGCCGTGGAACAGTCCCGCGCCCGTCAGCCCGCCGGAACCGATCGCGATGCGCGCCTGGTTGGTGTTGTAGCCGACGCCGGCCGGGTCGAGGCTGGGGTTGGCGAACGCGGCGAAGCGGGCGATCTGGTACTCGTCGAGGATGTGCAGCTGCCAGACGGCGACCGCACCGGCCGCGCCCGCCCCGAGCAGGCCGAAGACCCAGCGGTTGGAGGCGCCGGAGGCGAGCAGCACCCCGAGCACGATCATCACCATCACCATGACCGACCCGAGGTCGGGCATGAGCATCACGATCAGCATCGGGACGGCCGCGAGACCGAGCGCCTGCACGACCGTGCGGTGGTCGGGGTACATCTTGTCGCCCGCGTCGACCCGGGCTGCGAGCAGCATCGACATGCCCAGGATGATCGTGATCTTCACGAACTCCGAGGGCTGGAGCGAGAAGCCGCCGCCGAACACGATCCAGGAGTGCGCGCCGTTGACCGTCGAGCCCAGCGGGGTCAGCACCAGCAGGATGCCGAGCAGCGAGAGGCCGTAGAGGACGGGGACGGCGTTGCGCAGGGTGCGGTGGCCGAGCCAGATGGTGCCGATCATCAGGGCGATCCCGATGCCGGTGTTCATCAGATGGCGGATCAGGAAGTAGTACTGGTCGCCCTGGTTGATCTCGGTGCGGTTGCGGGTCGCGGAGAAGACCAGCGCCGAGCCGATCAGGGAGAGGGCAACGGCCGACAGCAGTATCGGCCAGTCCAGTCGGCGGGCCAGCGAGTCACGGGCGAAGACCCGGGTCCAGCCGGCCCGCCGGGGCCCGTATCCGGAGACGGAGAAGCTGTTCACACCGGTCATGCGAGCGACCTCCTGCCGACCGACCGCCGGCCCGCGGCCCGGCCGCATCCGTCCCGTCGCCGCCGTCGTCGTCTGCGGGTGTTCTGGTTCGTGGTGTTCTGCCCGGTGGTCGCGGCGGGCTGGGAGGCGTCCGGCTCGGGGGCCTTCTCCTGGCTGGCGCGCTGGTCCTTGGCCGGGTCCTTGGCGACCTTCGGGGACTGGATCGTGCCGTCCGTCTGGATGGTCGGCAGGGCCTTCTGCGGGGTGGGCAGCAGGGCGTTCTTCGTGTCGATCGAGCCGTCCGCGGAGACGCCGTAGAGGGCGTTGTAGATGTGGCGCACGGCCTCACCGGAGGCGCCCGAACCGGTACCGGCCTGGGCGATGGTCATGATGACCGTGTAGTCCTTGCTGTAGGTGGCCAGCCAGGACGTGGTCTGCTTGCCGTAGACCTCCGCGGTACCGGTCTTGGCGTGCAGCTCGATCTTGTCCTGCGGCCAGCCGCCGAACTTCCAGGCGGCCGTACCCCGGGTGACCACGCCCGCGAGGGCGTCGTCCATGCCGGCCAGGGTGGCCTTGCTGATGGGCAGTCTGCCCGTCTTCTTCGGCTTGATCTCGGTGACGGTCTTGCCGTCGGCGCTGACGACGGCCTTGCCGATGGACGGCTGGTACATGGTGCCGCCGTTGGCGAGGGCGCCGTAGATCACCGCCTCCTGGATCGGCGTGACGAGGGTGTCGCCCTGGCCGATGGAGTAGTTGATCGAGTCGCCCTCACGCATCTTGTTGCCCTCGAGGCAGTTCTCGTAGGCGATCTTCTCGACGTACGTGCCGTTCTTCTTGCCGTACTTGCACCAGGCGCCCTTGTTGGCCTTCCAGTAGGACTCCTTCCACTGGCGGTCCGGGACCCGGCCGGTGACCTCGTTCGGCAGGTCGACGCCGGTCTCCTTGCCGAGGCCGAACTGGTGGGCCGCCTTGTAGAAGTAGTCCTTCGGCTCACCCTTCTTGGGGTTGATGCCGCCGTCCTTCTTCCACTCGCGGTCCGCGAGGGCGTAGAAGACGGTGTCGCAGGAGACCTCCAGGGCCCGGCCGAGCGAGATCGGGCCGAAGTTCTCGCCCTCGAAGTTGTTGAAGACCTGGCCGCCCACCGAGTACGAGCTGGTGCACGGGTAGCCGCCGTCCCAGACGTAACCGGCCTCGACCGCGGCGGCCGTGGAGACCACCTTGAACGTCGAGCCGGGCGCGGCCTGACCCTGTATGGCCCGGTTGAGCAGCGGGTAGTCGGACTTCTTCCCGGTGAGCTTCCGGTAGTCCTTGGCGGAGATGCCACCCACCCAGACGTTCGGGTCGTAGGTGGGCGCGGAGGCCATGGCGACGATCCGGCCGGTCTTGGCCTCCATCACGACGACGGCGCCGGAGTCGGCCTTGTAGTTGGTGCCGGTGATCTTGTCGAACTGCTGGCGGGCGACCTTCATCGCGTTGTTCAGTTCGTACTCGGCGACGCGCTGGACGCGGGAGTCGATGCTGGTGACCAGGTTGGAGCCGGGCTGTGCCGGGGTGGCCTCGGCCTGGCCGATGACCCGGCCGAGGTTGTCGACCTCGTAGCGGGTGACGCCGGCCTTGCCGCGCAGCTCCTTGTCGTACTGGCGCTCCAGGCCGGAGCGGCCGACCTGGTCGGACCGCAGATAGGGCGAGTCGGTGTCCCGGGCCTTGGTGAGCTCGTCGTCGGTGACCGGCGAGAGGTAGCCGAGGACCTGGGCGGTGTTGGACTTGCCGGGCGCGGGGTAGCGGCGCACGGCCTGCGGCTCGGCGGTGATGCCGGGGAAGTCCTCGGCGCGCTCGCGGATCTGCAGGGCCTGCTTGGCGGTGGCCTCGTCGGTGATGGGGATCGGCTGGTAGGGCGAGCCGTTCCAGCAGGGCTGGGGGGTCTTCGCGTCGCACAGCCGGACCTTCTGCATGACCTCGGCGGGGTCCATGCCGAGGACGCCCGCGAGCTTGGTCAGGACCGCCTTGCCGTCGTCCTGCTGCTTGAGGAGCTCGGTGCGGGAGGCGGAGACCACCAGCCGTGTCTCGTTGTCCGCGAGGGGTACTCCGCGCGCGTCCAGGATGGAGCCGCGCACGGCGGGCTGGACGACCTGCTGGACGTGGTTGCCGGAGGCCTCCTTGGCGTAGGCAGCGCCCTCGCGGATCTGGAGGTACCACAGCCGGCCGCCGAGGGTGCCGAGGAGGGAGAGGACGAGGATCTGGATCACGACGAGCCGGATCTGGACGCGTGGCGTCCGGCCGGTCTCGGGAATGTTGGTCACTGCGGCTGCCTCCCCCTCTCAGTGAGCGAACACAGGTGCACGGCTGGCCGTGCGTACGAATGATGAACGAGCGGCCTGTGAGGCCGCGTTCCGCCGAAAGTGACCCGTTCGGGTGAACTCCTGCGTGTTCACAGCCGCTTGACCCCCTTGATGCGCCCCGCCCGGGTCGCCCGCGACTTCGCCGCCTTCAGCTTGAGCCCGCCGCGCTGGCCGCCGATCTTCAGGCCCGTCCCGGAGGCCGGCCAGCCCGAGGAGATATCCGAGCCCTTGGCCGCCGAGTGGGTCTCGGCGAGCGGATCGTTCTCGGCCCGCCGGGCCAGGAACATCACGCCCGGGACCACGAAGGGCGCGAGCAGCAGGTCGTACAGGGCGGCCGAGAACAGCAGCCCGGTCAGGCCGACATGACGGGCCGCCGTGTCGCCGACGAGGGCGCCGACGCCCGCGTACAGCAGGGTGGAGCCGACCGCGGCGGCGACCACCACGGCCATCGGACCGGTGGCCGACTTGATCTGGCCGGTCTCCGGCTTGACCAGCCCGGCGAGGTACCCGATCACACACAGCACCAGGGCGTAGCGCCCGGCCGCGTGGTCGGCGGGCGGCGCGAGGTCGGCGAGGAGGCCGGCGCCGAAGCCGATGAGGGCGCCGCCGACATGGCCGTACACCATGGCGAGGCCGAGGACGGTGAGCAGCAGCAGATCGGGGACCGCGCCCGGGAGGTGGAGGCGGGCGAGGACGCTCACCTGGATCACCAGGGCGACGACGACCAGCGGGACGGAGAGCAGGATCCGGTTGACGCGCATGGGGGTTGTCAGCTCCTACTGCTGCTCTTGCTGCTGGCCGTCGGCGTTCGGGGTCACGGTGACGGTGACCGTCGGGGTGGGCACCGGCTTGGGTCTGGCCGGGAGCACGGTGTCGCGCGGGTCCTTCTTCGGGGTCTCGACGACCACGCCGACGACGTCCAGCTTGGTGAAGCTGACGTACGGCGTGACGTAGAGGGTGCGGGTGAGGTCGCCGCCGGAGGGGTCGACCCGGGAGACCACACCGACCGGGACCCCGGGCACGAACGGCTTGTCGGCCTGCGAGCCGAAGGTGACCAGCCGGTCGCCCTTCTTCACGTCCGCCTTGCCGTTGAGGAGTTCGACGCGCAGCGGGCTGTCACCCTGTCCGGAGGCGAAGCCCAGTTCGTCGTTGCCCTCCATGCGGGTGCCGACGGTGAAGTCGGGGTCGTTGGCGAGGAGCACGGTCGCGGTGTTCGGGCCGACCGTGGTGACGCGGCCGACGAGCCCGTCGCCGTTGAGGACGGTCATGTCGCGCCTGATGCCGTCGTTCGCGCCGACGTCGATGGTGATCGTCCAGGAGAAGCCCTGGGCCGCCCCGATCGCGATGACCTCGGCGCCCTTGATGCCGTACTGGCCCTCGCCCGCGATCTTGAGCATCTTGTCGAGCTGGGCGAGCCTGCTGCGGTTGCGGTCGTCGCTGCCGAGCTTCGCCTTGAGGGCCGCGTTCTCCTTCTCCAGCAGCGCCATCCGGTCGTGGCGCTCACCGGAGTCGCGGACCGCCGAGACGGCGTTGCCGACCGGGTCCACCGCCGAGGACACCCCCTCCTCGATCGGGCCGAAGACCGCGGCCGCGGCCTGCCGGGCACCGTCGACCGGGGAGTCCTCACCACCGCGGATGTCCACCGTGATCAGTGCGAACGCGATGGCGATCAGCAGCACCAGGAGCAGCCGGCTCTCTCGTGTGTCCCTCACGTGCGGCGGCCGTGCCCTTCCTCGATAGGGAAATCACTACACAGGAATTCGGGTAGCCCCGGGCCAGGATGACCAAGGGCGCTTTGTGGGAGCTTATGCCGGGATGTCAACGATCCGCCGCACGAGAGGCGATCATCCCGTACGGCGGAACCGAAGCGTTACGTCATCTGCGGGGCGCGGCGTCCAGAACCTGCTGGAGCGCCTCGAACTCCTCGACGCACTTGCCGGAACCGAGGGCCACGCTGTCCAGCGGGTCCTCGGCGATGTGGATCGGCATGCCGGTCTCCCGGCGCAGCCGCTCGTCCAGACCGCGCAGCAGCGCTCCGCCGCCGGTCAGAACGATTCCGCGGTCCATGATGTCGCCGGAGAGCTCCGGCGGACACTTGTCCAGCGTGGTCTTGACGGCGTCGACGATCGCGTTGACGGGCTCCTCGATCGCCTTGCGCACCTCGGCGGCCGAGATGACGACGGTCTTGGGCAGCCCGGAGACGAGGTCCCGGCCACGGATTTCGGTGTGCTCGTCGGAGTCGAGGTCGTACGCCGAGCCGATGGTGATCTTGATCTGCTCGGCCGTGCGCTCACCCAGCAGGAGGCTGTACTCCTTCTTGATGTGCTGGATGATCGCGTTGTCCAGCTCGTCGCCCGCGACACGGATGGACTGGGCGGTGACGATGCCGCCGAGCGAGATGACCGCGACCTCCGTGGTGCCGCCGCCGATGTCCACCACCATGTTGCCCGTGGCCTCGTGGACCGGCAGGCCGGAACCGATGGCCGCGGCCATGGGCTCCTCGATGATGTGCACCTGACGGGCGCCGGCCTGGGTCGACGCCTCGATGACGGCGCGGCGCTCGACGCCGGTGATGCCCGACGGCACACAGACGACGACCCGCGGACGAGCCAGATACCGCCGCTTGTGGATCTTCAGGATGAAGTAGCGGAGCATCCGCTCGGTGATCTCGAAGTCGGCGATCACGCCGTCCTTCAGCGGCCGCACGGCCACGATGTTGCCCGGCGTGCGCCCGATCATCTTCTTCGCTTCGGCGCCGACCGCGAGGATGCCACCGGTGTTGGTGTTGATCGCGACGACGGACGGCTCGTTGAGTACGATCCCGCGACCCCTGACGTACACCAGCGTGTTGGCGGTCCCGAGGTCGACAGCCATGTCACGGCCGATGAACGACATTGAGTTCCCCATCAGGATTCGACTGGCCTTCCATGAGCTTTTGAGGGCTTTTCAGGTCGGCGAGGTGGGTGCGGTGACGTGAAGGCTTCCATCGTAGACGCGCCTTCTCGGACACTGCGGAAGGGTCTTGGCCATTGTCAGCAGATGCTGTGTGGGTTCGCTTCCGGAGACGGGCGTTCGGGGAGTCTCGTTCCCTCGATCGCCCGTCCGGTCGTCTCGGAACGGTTACGCGCGACCCGGGAAGAAGATCTTGATCTCGCGCTCGGAGGACTCCTCGGAGTCGGAGGCGTGGATCAGGTTCTCGCGGACGATGACGCCGTAGTCGCCGCGGATCGATCCGGGAGCGGCAGCGATCGGGTCGGTCGGGCCGGCCAGCGCGCGCACGCCCTCGACGACCCGGTCGCCCTCGACGATCAGCGCGACGACCGGGCCGGACGCCATGAACTCCACCAGCGGCTCGTAGAAGGGCTTGCCCTTGTGCTCGCCGTAGTGCTGCTCCAGCGTGTCCTGGTCCAGGGTCCGCAGCTCCAGCGCGGTGATCCGCCAGCCCGCCTTGCGCTCGATACGGCTGATGATCTCGCCGGTCAGGCCACGACGGACCGCGTCGGGCTTGAGGAGGACGAGGGTGCGCTGGCTCACGGGGGACTCCTTCGGGGACTGCTGAGGTGCACTACTGCCGGGTGCGGTGGGACGAGATTACAGGGATTGTCCGTGAACCTGTCACACAGCGTCAGCAGGACCGGCGGTCAGGTCCCGGCCTGGGCCGCGAAGCGGGCCCTCGCCTCGTCGACCTTGCGCCCATAGTGCACCGAGGCCCACCACAGGCCGGCGAACAGCACCCCGATGACGAACATCATCGGGACGAAGAAACCGGACGCGACCAGGGCGATCTGGAGCGCCCAGCCGAGGGCCACGCCGCCGGGCCGGGTGACCACGGCGCACAGCAGCACACTGAGGAACATCGCGATCCCGCACACCGTCCACACCGTGGTCATGGACAGGTCGGGGTCCTTCATGGCGACCAGACCGGCGAATCCGATGATGAAGAACTCGCCGATCAGGGTCGAGGAACAGAGCGTACGCATGGCGGGGTGTTCAGCCCTTCCCGAGGAGCAGCCGGGCCTCGCCGACCGTGATGACGGAACCGGTGACCAGCACGCCGCCGCCGGCGAACTCGCCCTCCTCCTCGGCGAGCGTGATCGCCGCCTCCAGGGCGTCCGGCAACCGCGGCTCGACCTGGACGCGCTCGTCGCCGAACACCTCCACGGCGATCGCGGCCAGCTCGTCGGCGTCCATGGCGCGGTGGCTGGAGTTCTGCGTGACGACGACCTCCGCGAAGATCGGCTCGAAGGCCTCCAGCACCCCGCGGACGTTCTTGTCGCCGCTCGCCCCGACCACGCCGATCAGCCGGCTGAAGTCGAAGGCCTCACGGACGGCGTCGGCGGTCACCCGCGCGCCGGCCGGGTTGTGGGCGGCGTCCAGGACGACGGTCGGGGAGCGCCGTACGACCTCCAGCCGGCCCGGCGAGGACACGGCCGCGAAGGCCTTGCGGACGGCGTCGACGTCGAGCGGCTCGGGCCGCTGGGAGCCGACGCCGAAGAACGCCTCGACGGCGGCGAGCGCGACGGCCGCGTTGTGCGCCTGGTGCTCGCCGTGCAGCGGGAGGTACACCTCGGGGTACTCGCCGCCCAGCCCGCGCAGGGTGACCAGCTGTCCGCCGACGGCGACCTGGCGCGCCACGACACCGAACTCCAGGCCCTCGCGGGCCACCGTGGCGTCGACCTCGACGGCCCGCTTCAGCAGGACCTGGGCCGCGTCGACCGGCTGCTGGGCCAGGATGACCGTGGCGTCCTGCTTGATGATCCCGCCCTTCTCGCCCGCGATCTCACCCGGGGTCTCCCCCAGCCGGTCGGTGTGGTCGAGGTCGATGGGCGTGACCACGGCGACATCGCCGTCGATGACGTTGGTGGCGTCCCAGGAGCCGCCCATGCCGACCTCGACGACGGCGACGTCAACCGGGGCGTCCGCGAAGGCGGCGTACGCCATGCCGGTCAGCACCTCGAAGAAGGAGAGCCGGTACTCCTGCTGGGAGTCGACCATCTCGACGTACGCCTTGATGTCGTCGTACGTCTCGATGAAGCGTTCGGCGGAGATCGGTGCGCCGTCGAGGCTGATGCGCTCGGTGACGGACTGCACGTGGGGGGAGGTGTAACGGCCGGTGCGCAGGTCGAAGGCGCCGAGGAGGGCCTCGATCATGCGGGCGGTGGAGGTCTTGCCGTTGGTGCCCGTGATGTGGATCGAGGGGTACGTCCGCTGCGGCTCGCCCAGGACGTCCATCAGCGCGGCGATCCGGCTGACGGACGGCTCCAGCTTGGTCTCGCCCCAGCGGGTGGCCAGATCGGCCTCGACCGCGCGGAGCGCCTTGTCGACCTCGGGGTCCTCGGGGCGGGTCGGGACGTCGGCGCTCGGGGCTCCGCCCTGGGTGCGGAGGGTGCGGCTGCCGGCCTCGATGACCGCGAGATCCGGGTCGCGCTCGGTCTCGGCCTCGATGATCTCGTCGAAGGAGTCGCTGTCGCTCACGGGGTTCAGTCTAGGCCGGGGCCTACGGAAGAGGGTGGCTGGTCCCGTCCTGCGGGCGCGGGGAGTCTGCGGCTGGTCGCGCAGTTCCCCGCGCCCTTTCAGGGCGCTTACGCCTCGGGCAGCCTGTCCAGCTGGGCCCCGATGCGGGCGATGTCCTCGTCCGCCTTGGCCAGGCGGCCCCGGATCTTGTCGACCACCTGGTCGGGGGCCTTCGCCAGGAACGCCTCGTTGCCGAGCTTGGCGTGGGCCTGGGCCTTCTCCTTCTCGGCCGCCGCGAGGTCCTTCGCGAGGCGCTTGCGCTCGGCCGCCACGTCGATCGTGCCGGAGAGGTCGAGGGCGACCGTGGCGCCGGCCACCGGGAGGGTGGCGGTGGCGGAGAAGGCCTCGCCCTCCGGCTGCAGGCGCAGCAGCTGGCGGATGGCGGCCTCGTGGGGCGCCAGGGCCGTGCCCTCCAGGGTCAGCCGGGCCGGGACGCGCTGGCCGGGCTGGAGGCCCTGGTCGGCGCGGAAGCGGCGGACCTCGGTGATCACCGACTGGAGGCTCTCGATCTCCTGTTCGGCGGCCGGGTCCCGGAAGCCCGAGTCGGTCGGCCAGTCGGCGACGACGACCGACTCCCCGCCGGTCAGTGTGGTCCAGAGGGTCTCGGTGACGAACGGGACCACCGGGTGCAGCAGCTTCAGGGTGACGTCGAGGACCTCGCCGAGGACGCGCTGGGAGACCTTCGCGGGCTCGCCGCCGGCCTGGAACGTCGTCTTGGACAGCTCGACGTACCAGTCGAAGACCTCGTCCCACGCGAAGTGGAAGAGGGCGTCGGAGAGCTTGGCGAACTGGAAGTCCTCGTAGAACGCGTCGACCTCGGCGACGACCGAGTTGAGGCGGGAGAGGATCCAGCGGTCCGTCGCCGACATCGCGGAGGCGTCCGGGAGGGGCCCGTCCACCGTCGCGCCGTTCATGAGGGCGAAGCGGGTCGCGTTCCAGATCTTGTTGGCGAAGTTGCGGGAGCCCTGGACCCAGTCCTCGCCGATCGGGACGTCGACGCCCGGGTTGGCGCCGCGCGCGAGGGTGAAGCGGAGGGCGTCGGAGCCGTACTTGTCCATCCAGTCGAGCGGATTGACCGCGTTGCCGAAGGACTTGGACATCTTCTTGCCGAACTGGTCGCGGACCATGCCGTGCAGGGCGATGGTGTGGAACGGCGGGGTGCCGTCCATCGCGTACAGGCCGAACATCATCATCCGGGCGACCCAGAAGAAGAGGATGTCGTAGCCGGTGACCAGGACGGAGTTCGGGTAGAACTTCGCGAGCGACTCGGTCCGTTCGGGCCAGCCCAGGGTGGAGAAGGGCCACAGGCCGGAGGAGAACCAGGTGTCGAGGACGTCGGTGTCCTGGCGCCAGCCCTCGCCGCCCGGGGCCTCGTCGTCGGGGCCGACACAGACGACCTCGCCGTTCGGGCCGTACCAGACGGGGATGCGGTGGCCCCACCACAACTGCCGCGAGATGCACCAGTCGTGGAGGTTGTCGACCCAGTCGAAGTACCGCTTCTCCATCTCCTGCGGGTGGATCTTGACGCGGCCGTCGCGGACCGCGTCACCGGCGGCCTTCGCGAGCGGGCCGACCTTGACCCACCACTGCATGGACAGGCGCGGCTCGATCGTCGTCTTGCAGCGGGAGCAGTGGCCGACGGAGTGGACGTACGGCCGCTTCTCGGCGACGATCCGGCCCTCGGCGCGCAGGGCGGCGACGATGGCGGAGCGGGCCTCCAGCCGGTCCAGGCCCTGGAAGGGGCCGTGGGCCGTGATGACGGCGTGCTCGTCCATGACGGTGAGGGACGGCAGGTTGTGGCGCTGGCCGATCTCGAAGTCGTTCGGGTCGTGCGCCGGGGTCACCTTGACGGCGCCGGTGCCGAACTCCGGGTCGACGTGGGTGTCGGCGACGACCGGGATGGAGCGGTCGGTCAGCGGCAGGCGGATCTCCTTGCCGACCAGGTGCCGGTAGCGCTCGTCGTCGGGGTGGACGGCGACGGCGGTGTCACCGAGCATCGTCTCGGCGCGGGTGGTGGCGACGACGATGGTGTCGTCCCCCTCGCCGTACTTCATGGAGACGAGCTCGCCGTCGTCGTCCTGGTACTCGACCTCGATGTCCGAGATGGCGGTCAGACAGCGCGGGCACCAGTTGATGATGCGCTCGGCGCGGTAGATCAGCTCGTCGTCGTAGAGCCGCTTGAAGATGGTCTGGACGGCCTGGGAGAGGCCCTCGTCCATGGTGAAGCGCTCACGGGACCAGGCGACGCCGTCGCCGAGGCGGCGCATCTGGCCGCTGATCTGGCCGCCGGACTCGCCCTTCCACTGCCAGACGCGCTCGACGAACGCCTCACGGCCGAGGTCGTGGCGGGACTTGCCCTCCTTGCCCAGCTCGCGCTCGACGACGTTCTGGGTGGCGATGCCGGCGTGGTCCATGCCGGGCTGCCACAGCGTCTCGAAGCCCTGCATGCGCTTGCGGCGGGTGAGGGCGTCGATGAGGGTGTGCTCGAAGGCGTGGCCCAGGTGCAGGCTGCCCGTGACGTTCGGCGGCGGGATGACGATGGTGTACGGCGGCTTGTCGCTCTTCTCGTCCGCCTCGAAGTAACCCCGCTCCACCCAGCGCTCGTACAGCGGCCCCTCTACGTCGGCCGGCGCGTACTGGGTCGGCAGTTCGGTGTGGGGCGCTGATGGCTGCTGATGAGCGTTCTCGGTCACGGGCCCAGTTTAGGGGTGTCACGGGGCCGTCCCGAAACGTGTTTGCCTTGTAACGGTCGGGCCCCCGCCGCCGAGCAGGCACCAGGTTTAAGCCAGGATGTGAAAATCACATAAGCATCTGGAGGGGAACCCAGAATGAGTCAGCACCAGCCGGGTCCGTACGGCGGGCAGCCCCAGCAGCCCGGACCGTACGGCGGCCAGCCCGGCCCCTACGGCCAGCCCCCGCAGGCGCCCCAGCCCGGCTACGGCTACCCCCAGCAGCCCCCCGCCCCGCAGCCCGGTTACGGCTACCCGGCGCAGCCCCCGCAGGCCGGGCCCTACGGGCAGCAGCCGGCGTACGGCCAGCCGCCGACCGTCCCCGGCTACGGCCAGCAGCCCCCGTACGGCCAGGCCCCCTACGGCGTCCCGCAGCCCCCCGTGCCCAGCGGGGGCGGCGGCAAGAAGGCCGGCATCATCCTCGGCGCGGTCGCCGTGGTCGTGGCGATCGGCGTGGGCGCGTTCTTCGTCCTGGGCGGCGGCGGGGGCGCCGGCGGGATCGAGGACGACGGGCCGCACACGTTGACGACTCCGGCGACAGTGCTGACCGAGTACAAGAAGACCGACGGCGACAGCGACACGATGACGAAGGACGATCTGAAGGACGCCGAGAAGTGGGGCGTACACGACCCGAAGGACGTCAGCGCACAGTACACGGCCGGGGACAAGGACAACCCGCTGAGCCAGAAGCTCATCCAGTTCGGCGGCGTGTACGGCACCATCGACGACCCGGAGAAGGCCGTCGACGCGATGTTCGCCTACATGAAGACGGAGACCACCAAGGAGAACGACGAGGACTTCAGCCTGGTCGGCGAGCCGAAGGAGTACAAGCCGGCTTCACTCGACGGCGCAGTCCTCAAGTGCCAGCAGGCCAAGGGATCGAACTCCGACACCTCCCAGGGGCCCAAGGAGATCTCGTTCGACTTCTGCATCTGGGGCGACTACAGCACGCTCGGGTTCGTGATGCCGATGGACATCGCCACGGCCGCGGCGGGCCGCCCCACCGACGCGGAAGCGGACGCCGAACTGACGGCGAAGTTCCGCAACGCGGTCCGCGTGAAGGCCTGAGCGCGGCGGCGCTGAACGGCGAAGAGGCCCCGGTCGGTCGACCTGGGCCCCTTGCACGTCCTACGGCAGAGACTGCCACGCCGTCGTCGGCGAAGGGCGGGGGACTGCGGGGCTCGTTCCTGGCCATGTTCTTACTGCAGGACTCGTTCTCGGCCACATTCCTGAGGACAGCCAGGTATCCCCTGATCGACCGCCAGCCAACCTGTCATGATCACGACTTACCACTGTTGGATCATCGAGAGGATTCCGGATGCTCAAGCGAGCACTCACCATTACGGGACTTGTGATCGCAGGGGCCATCGCCCCTCTGGCAACGGCGGCGCCCGCATCCGCCACCGTCGCACAGTGCACGGGCATCTTGCACAGCTACGGATACGCGGTAGGAGCCAAGTCGACTACGGCCTGTGGCTACCCTCACTCCTACTTCTTCGGCAAGTCCGTACCGCACTCCCTCTGCGTGACCCAGCTCGTGGGCATCGGAGTGACGAACAAACACGCGATAAGCGCGTGTGAGTGGGCGTAAAGCTCGCGCTTACCCTCACATGCACAGGCCGCCCGTGGCACATTCACCCGGGCGGCCTCTCCCTTTGTGAGCCCAAAAGGTGGTGGGGCTCTGCGACTACGCGCGGAGCCCCACCGGGTGCCTCGGCCTCTACGCCGTCTTCTGCTCGCCCGGGCCCCGGCCGCCGCGCTGCTCGCGCGGGATCAGGGTCGGGTTGACGTTGGAGTGGACGACGTCGGCCGTGATGACCACGCGGGCCACGTCCTTGCGGGACGGGACCTCGTACATCACCGACATCAGGACCTCCTCCATGATGGCGCGCAGACCGCGGGCGCCGGTCTGGCGGAGGATGGCCTGGTCCGCGATGGCCTCCAGCGCCTCGCGCTCGAAGTCCAGCTCCACGCCGTCGAGTTCGAACAGCCGCTGGTACTGCTTGACCAGCGCGTTGCGCGGCTCGACCAGGATCTGGAGCAGGGCCTCGCGGTCGAGGTTGTGGACGCTGGTGATGACGGGGAGGCGGCCGATGAACTCCGGGATCATGCCGAACTTCACCAGGTCCTCGGGCATGACGTCCTCGAACTGGTCCTTGGCCTCCAGCTCCCGCTTGGAGCGGATCGTCGCGCCGAAGCCGATGCCCTTGGCGCCGGCCCGGGACTCGATGATCTTCTCCAGGCCCGCGAAGGCACCGCCCACGATGAACAGCACGTTCGTCGTGTCGATCTGGATGAACTCCTGGTGCGGGTGCTTGCGTCCGCCCTGCGGCGGGACGGAGGCCGTGGTGCCCTCCAGGATCTTCAGCAGCGCCTGCTGCACGCCCTCCCCGCTCACGTCGCGCGTGATGGAGGGGTTTTCGCTCTTCCGGGCGACCTTGTCGATCTCATCGATGTAGATGATCCCGGTCTCGGCCTTCTTGACGTCGTAGTCGGCGGCCTGGATGAGCTTGAGGAGGATGTTCTCGACGTCCTCGCCGACGTACCCCGCCTCGGTCAGCGCCGTGGCGTCGGCGATGGCGAACGGCACGTTCAGCATGCGGGCGAGGGTCTGTGCGAGGAGGGTCTTGCCCGAGCCCGTGGGGCCGAGCAGGAGGATGTTGGACTTCGCCAACTCGATGGCGTCCTCGCGGCTCTGGGCTCCGCCGTTCTCACCGGCCTGGACCCGCTTGTAGTGGTTGTACACCGCGACCGAGAGGGACTTCTTCGCGGCCTCCTGGCCGACGACGTACCCCTCCAGGAACTCGTAGATCTCGCGGGGCTTGGGGAGTTCCTCCCAGCGCACCTCGCTCGTCTCGGCGAGTTCCTCCTCGATGATCTCGTTGCAGAGATCGATGCACTCGTCGCAGATGTACACACCGGGCCCTGCGATGAGCTTCTTGACCTGCTTCTGGCTCTTGCCGCAGAACGAGCACTTGAGCAGATCGCCGCCGTCACCGATGCGTGCCACGGTGTGCTTCCCCTTCGCCTGGGAGACGCCTGGACACTTTCGAATCCAGCGGCTCCTGGTGCTGCCTTATTCCGACGGTACCTTGCCGGGACCCCCGTTCGGGCCCCCCTTGGCACGGTTCACTTCCGCGTGGACCGTGTCACACCGTGCCAAGGGGTACGGACGAGAGCGCCCAGTGCGTCAACGCAGAGAGCTGTTGTTCATCTTCCGGGTGGAGATGATCTGGTCGATCAGGCCGTACGACAGGGCGTCCTCGGCCGTGAGGATCTTGTCGCGCTCGATGTCCTCGCGGATCTTCTCGATCGGCGTGGTCGAGTGCTTGGCCAGCATCTCCTCCAGCTGCGCACGCATCCGGAGGATCTCGTTGGCGGCGATCTCCAGGTCGGAGACCTGACCGCGGCCCGTCTCACTGTACGGCTGGTGGATCAGCACGCGCGCGTTCGGCAGGGCCATGCGCTTGCCCGGCGTGCCGGCCGCCAGCAGGATCGCGGCGGCGGAGGCCGCCTGGCCCATGCAGACCGTCTGGATGTCGGGCTTGACGAACTGCATCGTGTCGTAGATGGCCGTCAGCGCGGTGAAGGAACCACCGGGGCTGTTGATGTAGACCGAGATGTCGCGGTCGGGGTCCATCGACTCCAGGCACAGCAGCTGCGCCATGACGTCGTTGGCGGAGGCGTCGTCGATCTGCACGCCGAGGAAGATCACGCGCTCCTCGAAGAGCTTCGCGTACGGGTCGTACTCGCGGATGCCCTGGGAGGTGCGCTCGACGAAGCGGGGGATGACGTAGCGGGACTCGGCGCGGGGGCCGGTGTACTCGGCCGCCGTGCCGGCGTAGAGGCCGCTGCCGGGGAAGTCGTTCACGGTGTCTCCTGGAGAGAGGGTGGGGCGGGGGCTGGGAGGGGCGGGCGGGACTCTGACGGCAGGGTCCCTCTGGGTCTGGCGACGGCGGCGTCCTCACGGGCGGGGCGGGCGGGGTCCCGGCGGGCCGGGTGGCCTCGGTCCTCCGGTGGCCCCGGGTCCTTCCGAGGGCCCCGGTTCCGTCCGGTGGCCACGGCCGGTTCCCGGTCGGCTCCCCGGGCTCCGTGAGCCCTGTCGGGCTCTACGGGCTCCACGAGGGCCTCGGGGACTCCGTGGGGGCCCTGTCGGGTTCGACGGGCTCCGCGGGGGCCTCGTGACCCCTGAGGGGCCCGTGAAGGCCTTCACGGGGCTCGGGGGCCCTTTCGGGCCTGCCGTGCCCTCGCGGGACCCGCCGCCTGCGGGGCGGTGGTCCTTGCGGGACCTGCGAGCCCTTGCGGGGCGCGCCGACCCTCGCGGGACCGGTGCCCTGTCGGGTCGGCCCCCGAGGGGTGCGCGACCCGCCGGGTGCCGCGGGCCGCCGTCGGGCGGACCGTCGGGCTGCGGGCTGCGGGGCTGCCCGGACCGTTGCGATCCGGAGGGACCGGTGGGGTCCGGTGCGATCCCGTGACACCCGACAAGTCTCCGTCGACCTGCGTGGGATCGTGCGAACCCGGCGTCCCCGGAGATCGCCCGGGCCTCGGCCGGCCGTGGCCCGTAGGGGCCGCTGCCGTCGGTCGTGGTCCTACGCCGCCCCGGTACCGCCGCCGCCCGGCATGCCGGCGGCCGTGGGGATGACGTCGTCGATGAGGCCGTACTCCTTGGCCTCGAACGCGTCGAACCAGCGGTCACGGTCCGAGTCACGGGTGATCTGCTCGACCGACTGGCCGGTGTGCTGCGAGGTGAGCTCGGCCATGCGCTTCTTGGTGTGCAGCAGCCGCTCGGCGTGGATCTTGATGTCCGAGGCCGAGCCGGCCAGGCCGGCGGAGGGCTGGTGGATCAGGATCTCGGCGTTCGGCAGCGCGAAGCGCTTGCCGGGGGTGCCCGCGCTGAGCAGGAACTGGCCCATCGAGGCAGCGAGGCCCATGGCGATGGTCACCACGTCGTTCTTGATGAACTGCATGGTGTCGTAGATCGCCATGCCGGCCGTGATCGAACCGCCGGGGCTGTTGATGTAGAGGTAGATGTCCTTGTCCGGGTCCGCGGCAAGGAGCAGCAGTTGTGCGGTGATCTTGTTCGCGATGTCGTCGTCGACCGGCTGGCCGAGGAAGATGATCCGCTCGCCGAGCAGCCGGTTGTAGACCTGGTCGCCGAGGCCACCACCGATAGAGGGCTCGCCGGCGGCGTAGGGCATCAGATTCGTCACGTCTCCACCTGCTCGTCTTACGACGGCGCCGGGCCGTCTCACGTGTACTGCCGGGGGCAACGGGGACTCCCCTGCCCTCGTATTCATGGACCCTAACGCGCGGGTCCCGCCGGAGAATCCCGGAGAGGTGGGTGTTCGCCGGGGGCGTAGCGGCGCGTAGTCGCGCGAGTAACGGAACGGGCCCCGGAACGCAAGGTTCCGGGGCCCGTCACAGCGAAGCTGGGTGGGGATCAGGCGTCGGCCTTCTCGTCGCCCTCGCCCTCGCCCTCGGCCTCGGCGGCACCCTCGGCGGCCTCGGCCGTCTCGGTGGCGGCCTCGGCCTCGTCCTCGTCCTCGTCGTCCAGGTCGATGATCTCGCCGTTGGTGTCCTTGACCGTGGCGGACTCGACGACCGTGGCCAGGGCCTTGCCGCGGGCGACCTCGCCGACGAGCAGCGGAACCTGGCCGCCCTCGACGACCGCCTGGGCGAACTGGTCGGGGGACATGCCGGAGGAGGCGGCGCGGCGCATGAGGTGCTCGGTGAGCTCCTCCTGGTTCACGTTGAGCTTCTCGCGCTTGACGAGCTCGTCCAGGACGAACTGGGTCTTGATGCCCTTGACCGCGGCCTCGCGGGTCTCGGTCTCGAACTCCTCGGCGGTCTTGCCCTGGATCTCCAGGTACTTGTCGAGGGTCAGGCCCATCTGGCCGAGCTGGTGGTGCTCCAGGTTGTGCTTGCGGGTGTTGATCTCGTCCTCGAGCAGCTTCTCGGGGACGGGCACCTCGACGAGCTCCAGCAGCTTCTCCAGGACGCGCTCCTGGGCCTGCGTGGCCTGGTCGTACTGCTTCATGTTCTCGAGGCGCTTGCGGCTGTCCGCGCGCAGCTCCTCCAGGGTGTCGAACTCGGAGGCGAGCTGCGCGAACTCGTCGTCCAGCTCGGGCAGTTCGCGGGCGGCGACCTGGGTGACCTTGACGGTGACCTCGGCCTCCTTGCCGGCCGCGGAGCCGCCCTTGAGCTCGGAGGTGAAGGTGGCCTCGCCACCGGCCTCCAGGCCCTTCACGGCGTCGTCGATGCCCTCGAGCAGCTCGCCGGAGCCGATGGTGTAGGAGACGCCACTGGCGACGCCGTCCTCCAGGACCTCGCCGTCGACCTTGGCCTCCAGGTCCACGGTCACGACGTCGCCGTCCTCGGCAGCGCGCTCCACCGGGGAGGTGGAGGCGAAGCGCTCACGGAGCTGCTCGACCGACTTGTCGATGTCCTCGTCGCCCACCTCGACGGCGTCGACCTCGACCTCGATCGAGGAGAAGTCCTCGGGGAGCTCCAGGGCGGGGCGGACGTCGACCTCGGCGGTGAAGTTCAGCGTCTCGCCGTCCTTCAGCTCCGTGATGTCGACCTCGGGCTGGCCGAGGACGTCGATCTCCGCCTCGTTGACCGCCTCGGTGTAGAACTTCGGAAGCGCGTCGTTGACCGCCTCCTCCAGGACCGCACCGCGGCCGAACCGCTGGTCGATGACCCGGGCCGGGATCTTGCCCTTGCGGAAGCCCTTCACCGTGACCTGCTGGTTGATCTTCTTGTACGCCGCGTCGAGGCTGTCCTTGAGCTCCTCGAAGGGCACCTCGACAGTGAGCCGAACCCGGGTCGGGTTCAGGGTCTCCACGGCGCTCTTCACGGTTCGGTCTCCTTGTGGCTGACTTCTTGGGGTTCGCCGGAGCCCGACAGGCCCGGCGATTCGCCGCCCGGGAGATTTCGCCGGCCGGGTGGGCCGGGACACACGAGCGCGCAGCTTGCATAGTAACCGCAGCGGGTGAGCCGCCCAAAAGCCGATCACCGGCCAGGCACGGGGTGTGATCACGCGGGTGGACGGCGCGGGTGATCGCGCAGGTGGTCGGGGTGGCGGGATTTGAACCCACGGCCTTCCGCTCCCAAAGCGGACGCGCTACCAAGCTGCGCCACACCCCGTCTGGTGCGACACGTAGGGTACATGCCCGCAGGCCGCCCTGACCGCCGCATTTGCGGAGCACGGGGAGCGGGCGGGGGCGCGCGCCGGGAAGGGATGTGCGGGCGGTGGCGTCGACCCGCTACGATGCGTGCAGTGCCGCGGTCCGCTGACCTGCGGCGCGCGCTGTGCGGGCGTAGCTCAATGGTAGAGCCCTAGTCTTCCAAACTAGCTACGCGGGTTCGATTCCCGTCGCCCGCTCTTCACGCCGAAGGCCCAGGCGAGAGGTCGGAATCCTCTCCCTGGGCCTTCGGTCGTTCCCGGGATCCGGCGGGGGCGCCATCAGCTGTCGGCCTTCTCGGTCGTGTCGTCCGGTGCCTCGCCCCGGGTGCCGGGGAAGATCAGCCGTGCGCTGAGGCCGATCACCCCCAGGGCCCCCAGCATGAGGGCGCCGCGGAACAGTCTCATGTCGCCCTCCCAGTCCCGGGGACTGCCGAGGGCCCGCCAGAGCACGACGGTGATACCGAGCAGAAGGAGCAGCGTGCCGACGATGCGGCTTAATCGAGGATCCATGGGCCCATCATTCATGATCACCGCGACGGGTGGCATGCCCCTGCCGGACCGGTGACCGACAGGGCCGGTGGCGACCGCCAGGGCCGGTGGCTTGATTCGTTCCCCGCGTCTTCAGTGCGCCCCGGGGCCGCCGCTACCGTGGGGCGCGGGAGCGGGTCGCGCGCGGACGGGGGTTGCGGTGGTCGAGCTGGGGGTCATGTTCGGGGTCATGATCGCGCTGGCGGTCTTCCTGATCGTCAAGCTGCTGCGCCGGGGGAACCGCGCCACCGAGAACGCGGACGGGCTCCTCATCGAGCAGGACCGCCGACTGCGGGCACACCACGACCGCGCCTCCTACAACGCGATGTCGATGGACGGCACCTCGCCGACCCAGAGTGACGGTTACCGCCGTCCGTAGGCGCCGCGGCCTCAGAAGCTGATCGAGTTGATGGTGTCGGCCAGCGAGTTGAGGAACCGGTTGATCGACGGAGCCATGCCGCTGGAGGCGAGGAAGAAGCCGAAGAGGATGGCGACGATGGCGGGGCCCGCCTTGATGCTGCCTCCTCTGATCAGCACCACCAGGATGATCGCCAACAGCAGCACCACTGACAGTGAAATCGCCACGACTGATCACACACCCTCGGTTGGTCCGCACTCCCGAGACCATCGTGCCACCAACACGGGCTTCCCATGCGGCCCGTGACGCATCATCGCGGTGACCGTTCGGGAACGGCTGTGCCGCGCGGCAATTCGAGGCGTGCCGCGCACGGGAATTGCAGGAGATCGTTTCCCTCTCCACACACCCTGTGCGCGGCTATTTCGAATTAGGGACGACAGCACGTCAACACCCGCACACAGCTGGCCGTTATGCGCCTTTTAGTCGGTATGAATCATGACATCTCGGGCAGGCGCGTGTGCCAACTGCGGACCGGCGTGCGCCATTACGAGAATGACCAGCGATGTTTTACGCATACGCCCGAGCGGCGCTAGGGTGCCTCAAATGTTCCACGCCGTCTCGTCTCTCGTTCAGAGCCCGCGCTCGTCCCAGGACCAGAACCAGAACCAGAACCGGCCGTCGGGCCGGCGTGACGCGTTCTTCGACAACGCCAAGTACCTGGCGATCGTGCTGGTGGCCCTGGCCCACTCCTGGGAGCCCCTCAAGGGCGACAGCCGGCTGCTCCAGGCGGCGTACCTGGTCGTGTACGCCTTCCACATGCCGGCGTTCATCATCGTCTCCGGGTACTTCTCCCGGGGTTTCGACGCGAGCCCGAGCCGGGTGAAGCGGCTGGTCACCGGGGTCGTCGTACCGTACGTCGTCTTCGAGACCGGCTACTCGCTCTTCAAGCGCTACGGCGACCACAGCCCCGGCCAGGAGATCAGTCTCCTCGACCCCTACTACCTGACCTGGTTCCTGATCGCGCTGTTCGTCTGGCGGCTGACCACTCCGCTGTGGAAGACGCTGCGCCATCCGCTGCCGGTCGCGCTCGGCATCGCCGTACTGGCGTCCGTCAGCCCGGACATCGGGGACGACCTCGACCTCCAGCGGGTGCTGCAGTTCCTGCCGTTCTTCGTGCTGGGGCTGTGTCTGCGGGCCGAGCACTTCCGGCTGGTGCGGCGGCGTTCGGTGCGCGTCGCGGCCGTGCCGGTGTTCGTCCTCGCGCTGGGCTTCGCCTGGTGGGCGGTGCCGCGGATGAACGCGGCGTGGTTCTACCACCGTGACTCCGCCCAGGAGCTGGGCGCTCCGTGGTGGGTCGGGCCCGTCATGCAACTCGCGCTGTTCGGGTGCTCGTTGGTGCTGACCGCCGGTTTCCTCTCCTGGGTGCCGGGGCGGACGCTGTGGTTCACCTCGCTCGGGGCGGGGACGCTGTACGGCTATCTGCTGCACGGGTTCCTGCTGAAGGGAGCCGAGTACCGGGGCTGGTTCGACCACCCCCTGCTGCACCGGCACGTCGGGGAGATCGCCGTGAGTGTCCTGATCGCCGTGGCCGTCACGCTGTTGTGCACCTCGCCCGTGCGGCGGGTGTTCCGGGTGGTGATCGAGCCCCGGATGGAGTGGGCGTTTCGGGCGGATCCCCTGCGGGGCGCCCGGGAGAGAGGGAAGGCGTCCGCCTGAGGTACGGGTCTCCTCAGCCCTTCAGGTGCCTCATCAGTTCCTCGAAGTCCTTCCAGCCCGACAGGTCCGACGGGTTGCCCGGGAACGGGTAGTAGAGGGCCGGGCGGGTCTTCGGACCCAGTTCGCGGGGTTTCTCGCGCAGAGGCGTACGTCTGGCGCGGTCGCCGGGCATCGTACGGACCTCCTCGGCGCCGAGGACGAAGGCGTACGGGACTCCCGGGCCCTCGAAGCGGGGCGGGACCGCGAGGTCGCGGCGGGCCCTGCGGACCTGGACCAGCATCGACTGGAGGTCGTGACGGGTGGCCAGGATCTCCGCCGCCCTCATGATCGAGGCGTCCGTGGGGACGGTCTCGCCGGGGCCGTAGCCGAAGGCCAGGGTGACGTCCTCCTCCACGCCCCCCTTCGTACGGGAGACACGGACCGTCGCCAGGGCCGGGCGCTCGGGGGTGCCGACGACCACCAGCCAGGTCGGCGCCGGTGCGCGCTCGAACGCCACGTCCGTCACCTGGCGCAGCGACCAGGGCAGGTTGGCGGGTTCCTCGGTGCCCCAGCCGGCCGGCGGCTCACCGCTGATCTCGCGCCAGACCGCCTCCAGGGCGCCGCCGAGGACCAGCCGGTCGTCGGCCGGGTGGACGCAGCGGAAGGAGATCGCGAGCTGGCGCTCGCCGGAGTCGGCGATCTCGTGGGTGAAGGACCGGGCGACCGGGGTGCGCGGGTCCTCGGGGGTCGCCTCCGGGGACCCGACCGTCACGAACGCGCCGTTCGCCCACGTCAGGACCGCGCCGGACAGGCCGTCGTAGTAGCCGCACTCCTCGTCCTGCACCACCCAGCGCGAGGGCCAGCCGGGCAGCGCGCCCCGGACCGTCGGGGAGAGGCGGGTGCCGGCCGGCGTCACGATCTGCAGCCCGAGTTCGGCTTCGGCGGCGGCGCGGAAGGTGTCCGCGAGCCAGGCCGTCATCGCCACCACCGGGCGGTCCTGGATGACCACGGCCACCTTGTCGGTCAGCACGTCGACGGCGGGCTGCGCGGCGGCCGGTACGGGGACGGCCGTCATCCCCTCGGTGTTCACCACGGCGAGGGAGGACGCGGCCGGACGGGGCCAGGCGGTGCCGCCGACCAGGGTGGCGACCCGGGCCGCGAAGGTGCCGGCCAGGGCCTCCGCCTCGCGCACCCCGGTGGTGGCGCGGGCCTCGGTCCACCAGTACGGGACCTCCGGTTCGTCGGCGCCGAGGAGCCGCTGGGCCTCTCCCCTGACCTGGACGAGCAGCGGGGCCTCCACCGAGAGCAGGGGGCGGCCCTGTTCGTCGTGCAGCCGGACCAGCGCGCCGTCCTCCTCCGCGCCGACCAGGGTGTCGGGGCCGCCCGAGAGCAGGCCGGCGATCACGCTGAGCGGGTCGGGCATCTTCTTCGTGAGTGCGACGACGTCCTTCGTCATGGGTCCCTCTACCTCGTCCCCGCGTGGACGGTCTGGATCAGTCGGTTCGGCTCGCCCCTGCGGACCAGCACACCGCGGCCGGGCGGCTGCTGGGAGGCGTAGACACCGGTGAAGAGCTGGCCCTCGCTACGGTCGCCGGACATCACCAGCGCCGCCGCGCCGGACTCGCGCAGCCCCATCAGCAGCGGCTCGTACAGGCCCCGGGAGGCGCCCGCGACCCGTCGGGTCAGGACGAAGTGCAGACCGATGTCCTGGGCCGAGGGGATGTACGGCAGGAAGGGGGCGAGGGGCTGCTGCCCGGCGGTGGTGAGGACGTCGTAGTCGTCGACCAGGATCACGATCCGCGGGCCGGAGAAGCTGCCGGGCTCCAGGTCGGAGGCGTCCGTGCTCTCGTCGGGCAGCCGCTTGTCGAGTTCGGTGGCGATGCCCGCGGCGAGGCCGGCGGCGAGCTTGGCGTTGTAGGCGTAGCCGCCCCGGTACTCCTCCGGGATCGCGCCGCGCAGCCCGCGCCGCGGGTCCATGACGCCGAAGACCAGCTCGTCGTCGCCGTAGCGCTCGATCAGGCCCTGGGCGATCACCTTGAGCAGGTTGGTCTTGCCGCACTCGCTGTCGCCCATGATCAGCAGGTGCTGGTCGTGGTGGAACAGGTCGAGCAGGACCGGCGCCAGCTGGGTCTGGTCCAGGCCGACGGCAACCCGGCGGGGTTCGGCGGACGGGCCGGGCAGCATGTGCGGTTCGAGGAGGTGCGGGAGGACCCGGACGGGCTGGGCGACCTCGCCGGTCCAGGTGGCCCGGATCTGCCGGGCGGCGCGCTCCAGGACCGCGCCGAGGTCGGCGGTGTCGGCCAGACCGTCGGTGCGGGGCAGCGCGACCTGGGCGAACAGTTTGCCGTCCGTGAGGACCCGGCCCTTCTCCTCGGGCGCGAGGGTCTGGGCGAGCTTGCGTTCGACGCTGGACTCGCTCGGGTCGTTCAGGCGCAGCTCGACGCGGGTGCCGAACTGGGACTGGGTCGCGATGCGCACGTCGTTCCAGCGGAGCATGCCCGCGACGACGTGGATGCCGTAGCCGCCGCCGCGCTTGAGGATGTCGACGACCGCGTCGTCCAGCTCCTCGAAGTCGTCGCGCAGCGCGCCGAAGCCGTCGATGAGCAGCACGATCTCGGTGGAGGCCAGCTCGGGGAGGCGGCCCGCCGCGCGCAGAGTGCGCAGCTGCTCCAGCGAGTCGATGTGGTGGACGCGGAAGAGTTCCTCGCGCTGGTCGAGCATGCCGCGCACCGAGTCGATGGTGCGGGCGGCGCGCTCGCGGTCGGCACGGCCGGCGACCCCGCCGACGTGCGGGAGCCCGGCGAGCGCCTGGAGTCCGCCGCCGACCAGGTCGAGGCCGTAGACGCCGACCTCCTGCGGGGTGTGGGTCAGCGCCAGGGAGAGGGCGAGGGTGCGCAGCAGGGTGGTCTTGCCGGCCTGCGGGCCGCCGATGACCGCCGCGTGGCCGCCCGCCACGGTGAGGTCCAGGTACCACTGGCCCTGCCACTGCTTGGTGGGGTCGTCGAGGACGCCCAGCGGCACCTGGAGCGGGCCGCGCCGCTTGGCGAGCTGGGTGCCGCGCGGGCCGACCTCCAGAGGACCGGCCACCTTGTCGAGGGCGATCGCCTCGGGCAGCGGGGGCAGCCAGATCTGGCGTACGGGGCGGGCGCCGGCGCCCTCGATCTGCTGGACCATGACACCCATCTCGGTGGGCCCGGTCTCCCGGCGCCGCATCTGCGGCTCCTGCGGGGCGGCGCCCTCCTCCTGGCCGAGGGTGTTGTAGGCCTCGTACTCCAGGGCGAGCGGACCGGTGTCCTCCTGCTCGCGGCGGACGGGGCCGCTGTAGGCGCCGGAGACGTAGCCGGCCTTGAAGCGCTCGTAGTGGCTGGTGTCGACCTTGAGGTAGCCGAAGCCGGGCAGCGGCGGCAGGTGGAAGGCGTCGGTGGTGTCGAGGACCGTGCGGGACTCGTCGGCGGAGAAGGTGCGCAGGCCGAGCCGGTACGACAGATAGGTGTCGAGGCCCTTGAGCTTGCCGCCCTCGATGCGCTGGCTGGACAGCAGCAGGTGCACGCCGATGGAGCGGCCGATGCGGCCGACGGAGAGGAACAGGTCGATGAAGTCGGGCTTGGCGGTGAGGAGTTCACCGAACTCGTCGATGACCACGAAGAGGTGCGGCAGCGGGTCGAGGTCGGGGCGCTTCTCGGCGCGCAGGGCGGCGTAGTGGCCGATGTCGGCGACGTTCCCGGCGTCCTTGAGGACCTGCTGGCGGCGCTTGACCTCGCCGGCCAGGGAGGCGTGGACGCGTTCGACGAGCCCTGCCTGGTTCTCCAGGTTGGTGATGACGCCGGCCACGTGCGGGAGGTCGGCGAAAGGGGCGAAGGTCGCGCCGCCCTTGTAGTCGACGAGGACCATGGCGAGGTCCTCCGGCGGGTGCGTGGCGACGAGGGCGAGCACCAGGGTGCGCAGCAGTTCGGACTTGCCGGAGCCGGTGGCGCCGACGCACAGGCCGTGCGGACCCATGCCCAGCTCGGAGGACTCCTTCAGGTCGAGCAGGACGGGTTCGTGGGAGTCGCTGACGCCGATGGGCACGCGCAGGAAGGCGCGTTCGCCGCGCGGCGCCCACAGCCGGGCCAGGTCGAGGTCGGCGACGTCCTCGATACCGAGGAGTTCGGCGAAGTCGACCGGGCCGGAGAGCGGGGCGTCGGCGGCCATCGAGTCGGCGGACAGCCTGAGCGGGGCGAGCATCCGGGCGAAGCCCTCGGCGAACGGGACACCGATCTCGTCGACCGTGCCGTGGGCGCCGATCGGCTCCTCCTCGCGCAGGTCCTCGATGGCGATCCGCTCGCCGTCGACGGTGATCCGCACGCCGACGCTGCCGGGCTCCTGCACCCGTTCGTCGAGCAGGTGCAGGAGGGTGACGCCCATCTCTCGCAGGCCGACGGCGTCGTCGGGGCGGGGCAGGTCGACGGCGTCGTCGCCGTGCGCGTCGGCGACGACGAGCAGCCGGGAGGTCATGCCGAGGGCGTCCTTGCCGGACAGGCCGCGGCGCACCTCGGCGGCGAAGGAGGCGCGGCGGCGCAGCTCGGGGCCGATCCGCCGGGCCAGCTGGGGCACGGAGGGCGCGATCCGACGGGCGGCGACGGGGCCGTCGTACTGCTCGGGGTCGAGGAGGTGGGGCAGCCACTTCGCCCATTCCCAGTCGGCGATCCGGTCGCCGGGCGCGGCGAGCGCGAACGCCACGTCGTCGGGGGCGTGCGTGGCGGCGGCCTGGACGAGCAGCGCGCGGGCGACCCGCAGGGTGTCCTCGCGGGCGCCGACGACACTGATGTTGCCGACGCGGTCCAGCGGCACGGTGAGCGGCAGGTCGGTGCCGGTGCGGAAGCGGGACATCAGCGCGGACGCCTCGTTCAGCATGAACCGGTCCGGCGGGGTCAGCACGGACGAGCCCTGCTGACCGACCTTCAGGTCCCGGACCGGCATCTCACCGGTGCCGACCCGCACCCGCAGGAAGTCTCCGTCGACCCGTCGGCGCTCCCACAGCCGCGCCGGGTCGCGGACGATGTCGTACAGCGCGTCCGGCGGCGGGTTGAGTACCTGGGCGGTCTCGGCGCGCTCGCGCTCCTCCTTGCTGAGCTCCTCGCGCAGGTCCTCCAGATAGGCGAGGTAGGCCTCGCGCTGGGTGCGGCGGGTGCGATGGGCCTTGCCGCGCTGGGAGAAGACCAGGGTGAGGGAGCCGACGAGGGTGACGACGAGGATGATCGCGCCGAGCCCGGCGAACTGGCTGTTGCGCACGACCGTCATCATCACGACGGAGGACATCACGCCGGCGACGGGCAGCAGCGAGGTGGCGATGGAACCGGCCTTGCCCTCGGGCAGGTTGGGCGGGGCCTCTATGGTGCGCGGCTCGGAGGCGGCCGGCGGGCGGGTGGTGCGCGCCGGGCGGTGGATCAGTCGGGTACTCATCGTCTGTCCTTCGGGGTTCCCTGCGAGGGGGCCTTTCGAGGGGTCCGGTCGAGGGAGGTCAACGGCGCTTCTGGGACAGTTCGAAGACCTCGGCGGCCAGCCGGGTGACGGCCTGCCGGGTCGGGCGGGCGAGCAGATCGGTGCGGATGGCGCCGCCGGCCGCGAGATGGCGGTCGTAGGGCAGGACGCGGACGCTCGCCCCGGTCGCCTTGAGCTGCTCGGCGGCCTTGTCCAGGTCGAGGCCGGGGTGCGGGGACGTCTCGGTGAGGACGACGACGGTCGTGGTGGTGATGTCGCGGGGCAGTCCGCGCATCCACTCCAGCACCGAGCGGGTGCTGGCGACGCCCTCCAGGGTGGCGGGCGTGGTGAGCACCCGGGCCTGCGCGGCGGACAGCGCGGTACGGGCCACCTCGGCGGGCAGCGTCTCGCAGTCGACGACGGTCACCCCGAAGTAGCGGCGCAGCGACACCATGACCCGCTCGTAGCCGCGGGTGTCGAGCATCGCGCCGACCTGCCCCTGGCTGCCGGGCAGCAGCCAGGCGTTCTCCGGGAGCTGGACGAGGTAGCCGGTGATGTCGAGCAGCGACATCTGCGGCTCGACCAGGGCGGCGAGGTCGCCGGTGGTCCAGCGCAGGCTCTCCGCGCCGAGCCTGAGCGGCAGCGAGCCGAGCGCGGGGTCCGCCTCGACGAGGAGCACCGGGTCCTGGCGGTAGTGGGCGTAGGTGGCGCCCAGCAGCGCGGCGACGGTGGTCTTGCCGGAGCCGCCGCGGATGGAGGTCACGGCGATCTGCCGGCCGGTGGTGACCGTCCGCTGGAGCGTCTCGGCGGTCGCGGTGGTCTCGGCGACCTCGCGCGCGGCGGAGGACGAGACCGTCCGGCGTACGGCGCGCAGGGCGCGGGCGGCGAAGGGCTCACCGTGCCGCGGCTTGAGCCCGGTGGCGGCGAGCCGCTTGTCGACGACGGGGCGGGTGTCGGGGGCGGCGCGGCGGGGGGTCTGCCGGGGAGCGGGGGTGGGCTGTTCGGCGTACGGCTGCGGCTGGGGCTGCTGCGGGGGCTGTTCCGTGTACGGCGGCTGCGGCTGCGACTGCTGCGGGGGATAGCCGTAGGCGGGCTGCGGTTGGTGCTGCTGGGGCTGCTGGGGCGGGTAGCCGTAGCCGGGGCTCTCGGCCTGCGGGCCGGGCGCCCGGGCGCTGTCCGCCGCGGGCTGCTGCGCGGGTACGCCGGGCCGCGGACCCCCCGGTCCGCCGCCCCTCAGGTCGCGCAGCACGTCGTTCTGCCAGTTCTCACCGCTCGGCATGTCGCCCTTCTCCCAGACCTCAGAACTTGTCGAGCAGTTGCCCGTAGATGCCGAACACCCCGACGGCCAGCGGGAACAGACCGATCACCCCGAGGGACTCGACGAGATCGGCCAGTCGCCGCAGCCGGATCCGGACGTGCTCGGGCGGTTCGATCGCCAGGACCAGCAGCGGCAGCAGCGCGGCGGTCCCCAGCAGGGCCAGCGCGCCGGCGCCGCCGGCGTGGTCCAGCCAGAGCACGGCGAGCCGTACGACGAGGACGCCGGCCGCCGTGAACAGCGCCACGACCTCCGCGGCCAGCGGGAAGGCCCGGGCCCGGGACAGCAGCACCACGGCGGTGAGCGAGGCCAGGGTCACCGTCCAGGCGCTCGGCCGGTCGGCGGTGGTCAGCAGCCAGCCGCCGGCGGCGGCCGAGGCGGCGGTGACGACGGTGGCGAGCGCCAGGCCGCGGTGGGTCGCGGCGAGCGCGTTGGAGACCTGGTGCCGGCTCACCGACACCCCCGAGGACCGCTTGTCGTCCAGTCCGGTGAGCCCGGAGGCCATCAGCGCGAGCCGCGGCAGCAGCCCGAGCAGCACCACGGAGAACACGGTCATCACGGCACCGAGCCGGTCCGGACGGTCCTGTACGGCGGCGACGGCCTCCCACACGGCTGCCATGCCGACGGCCGCCCCGGCGCCGATGAGCCCGCCCCGGCCGAGGGGCGAGAAGTAGGCGAGCAGCACCAGGGTGAGGACGGCCGCGGCGACGACACCGGCGAGGCGGGCCTCGCCGGACCAGTCGTGGGCGTCGGCCGCGGTCCACGCGGTGAGCAGGCCGAGTCCGCCGGAGGCGGCCAGCAGCGCGGTCGCCAGTCCCCGGTTGCCGTCGCCGATCTTCGCGACGACGGCGCCGGCCAGCAGGAACACCGCGGTGATGACGGCGAGCGCGGTGGCGACGGACGCCGGTGCGAACTCGCGCCGGGCCAGGACGGCGGCGGCCACGGCGAAGACGACGGTGGCGACCCCGGCGCTGACCCGGCGGGCGGCCGGGCGCCAGCGCCAGGCGTGCAGGTCGAGATCGTCGGCGACGAGGTCGGTGACGTCGTGCACGACGGGCGCCGGGGGCGCGGCGTGCGCCCGGACGAGCTGGAGCACGGCGCCGTCGGCGACCCGGGCCGAGGACAGCGTGGCGTCGTTCGGCAGCACCGAGCCGTCGGAGGTGACCAGTTGACGGGTGGTCGGCCGGGACGCGACCCGGTCGTCGAGCAACCGCAGTATGTCGGGGAGCAGTTGGCCGATGGGCGTGTCCGACGGAAGTACGAGGTCGGCGCGCCGCCGTTCACCGATCAGGGTGATACGGCTGAGCTGGGTCCGAGACGTCGTCGCAGTGCTCACCACTCACCGGAACCTATCATCGCGTCTTTCCGGCCATCCGGCCGATGTGCCGTGCACCCGACACCCATGCTCGTCCTCTTCACCGCTTCTCCCCACTCGCGCCTGTGGACGGGCCGCTGCTCGCGGGATCGTAGAGCTGCTCCTGCCGCTGTTGCTGCTTCTCCTGCTCGGCCTTCTGCTTGGCCAGCGTGGCCTGCAGGAAGGACCAGCCGACGCAGCCGGCGCAGAGCACGGCCGCGATCGCTATGCCCGCGAACACCTTGCCGAGCCGTTCGTCCAGCGTGCGCCGGCCGCGCTGCGCGCCGAACAGCAGCGCGTCACGCATCCGGCGCCGCCGCACCGCCACCGACTCGAGCAGTTGGCTGTCGTAGTCCCGTGCCATTCGTCGTCGTCCTGTGCGTAGCTTCTGTGGTGTGCCGTCAGTCCTGCGGGGTGAGGCCGAGGTACTGCCTCATGGCGCTGTACTTCCGCTCCAGCCGGGCGCGGGTCGCCTCGTCGAGTACGGCGAGCCGGTCCGGGTCGGCGTTGTGCGCGAGGTCGGCCGCCTTGACGAGCCGGGCGCCGGGTGTGGCCAGGATCCGCCGCGCGTAGGCCTCGGGCGGTTCGCCCGCCCGCTTGGTCACGGCGAGGACGACGTCCTTGGTGCGCGGGTCGAGGTCGGCCTCGTGCAGCCACTCCTCGCTCAGCGCCCGGTCCTCGACGGCGTCGTGCAACCAGCCCGCGGCGATCAGCTCCGCACCGCCGCCCCGGGCGCGGACGCCCTCGGCGACGGCCCGCAGATGCTCGGTGTAGGGCCGCCCGGCCTTGTCCGTCTGCCCGGCGTGCGCGGCGCACGCGACGGCCTCGATCTCGGCGAGACTCATCGTCACGGCGCGCGCCTCGGGTCGTGCCCGTGGTGCAGCATGCAAATTCCCCCTTACTTTGCCCGTGCAACATAAGGCACGGGGGGCGGGGGCGTACACCCGGGGTGCGGGTCGTGTCCCCCGGCGGTCTCCGTCAGGAGCCCTGCGTCAGGCCCGTCACGATCATGAACAGCACCCAGAGCACCGGGACGAACGCGACATACGCCAACGGCCGCTTGTGGACGGGTACGCCGGGGTCGACCTGGGGCCCGTGCTGCCCCGGCGCCGGGGCCTGGAGCTTCTTCACCTTGCGGGCGACGACGAGGTTGTGGAGGAGCGTGAACGGCGTGAACAGGAACAGGGAGAACGGGCTCCACCACCCCTGCCACAACGTCCGCGTGGTCAACTCCCGGTACACCGCGACCCCGCAGGTCGCACACATCATCCCGCTCTGCTTCCCGAAGGTCATCAGGATCAGAATCCCGCGGTGGGCCCGGAAGGTGACGTGCACGGCGGGGGCGCCCGCGCAGAACATGCAGGCGGGCGTGGGAGGTTGGGGGTGCCCGGGGTGGGCGCCGTAGCCCTGCCGGCCGTGCGGGGCCGGATACCCGTACGACCCGGCCTGCTGCGGCACACCGCCCGCGTGCGGGTAGCCGCCCGGCTGGGGGTAGCCGCCCGCCTGCGGGTAGCCGCCCGGCTGCGCATAGGGGTTGGGGACGGCCTGGGGGGCGGGGGTGGCGTAGGGGTTGCCGGGGGGCGGGGTGGTCATGGGGTGGGGGTTCTCCGTGGGTCGGATGAGGTGGAAACGGTGGGAGGGGTGCGTCGTAGGTGCCAGGCGCGGAGCGAGGCTCCGACGGCGTCCAGCAGGCCGTCCTTCGCCGCGTCGGCGATCATGCCCTCACTGACGCGCTCGCCGACCAGCACCGTGGTGGCGGCACGGACGGCGTCCGCCGGAGCGATCCGGCCGTCCGGTGCGGGCGTGGGCAGAGGGGCCTCCGTCCAGCGGTACTCGGGCGTGACGGCACCGACGGCGTGGAGCGCCGCGCCGACCCGCATCAGCGCCTCGCTGTAGCGGGGATACGCCACGTGGATGGTCCCGTTCGACTGCACATCTCCGCCGGCCCACTCGACGTGCCGGTCGTCGTCGGTGAGCGCGTCGAAGGCGTCGGCCAGCTCGTGCCAGGCGTGGCTGTCGGGACCGGCGAGCTGGGCCAGCAGCCAGTGGTCGTCGGCCTCGGTGACCGTGCGGGCGAGTTCCTCGACGACCTCCTTCGAGGAGGCGCCGACGACCGTCCCGGCACCCTTCGCCCGCGCGAGCCCGGCCACCACGACGACGGGTGCGGCCTCCCGCTGCCCGGCCTCGAACACCTCGTGCGCCCACTTCCCCTCCAGCTCACGCACCCGCGAACTGCGCGCGGCCCGTCGCGCCCAGCCGACCTCGGAGGCGGTGTGATCGCCCCAGACGTACCCGACGATCTCTCCGTCGTCGGCGGTGACGGGGAAGTACCAGACGGGGTGGCGGGGGTCGGGGAGGGGGGAGGAGAGTGGTTGCTCGCTACGCACTCGCGGCCAGGGTCTCGACCACGCCGGCGTTGGGCGCGTCGGTCAGCGACTCCGGCAGAGCTCGCCCTTTGTTGCCCTCGGGGTTGGCCAACAGCTCCGCGAGGGCCTGCGACGGCAGGAGTCCGCGCTCCTTGGCATCCTCCAGCCGGGCGTGCCAGATACTCCCCTCGGAGTAGGCCCGGGGCCCTGCGGCCTGCCGCGGCTCCCAGGTGGCGGCATCGTCCTCGTCACCGGCCCACACGTAGCCGAGGACCACACCGGTCTCCTTGTCGGCGACGGAGAAGTACCGCACCGGTTTGTCGGTCCCGGTGGCGTAGCGCGGCGGTCCCGGCGACACGAGGTTGAACATCATGTCGTCGTCGAAGCGCGGGTTGATCGGTCGTTCACTGCTCATGGCGTCCACGTTCCTTTTGCTCGGGTTGATCTGCAACGCAGGCTACGGCCTCGGCAGAACCTCCCCGTAGACGTGCCACTTGCCATCGGCCTCGTCCATGAACACCCGCGTCACCTTGAACTCCGTGCCGCGGGCGAGAAGCAGTTCCCGTTCACCCTTGACCTGGGTGATGGACTCCAGCCAGAGAGCGGGCGTGCCCTTCGGCACCCGCAGATGCATCCGCACCGGCTTGGCGTCGAACGGGGGTGGCGGCGTCTTGCCCAGAGCCGTTGAGGTGAACGCCTTGTCGTCGAAGACACCACCCTGCATGTCCAGCGGTGACTTCAGGTTGAGGTGGTCGATTCCGGTGCCGCGCACCACCATGATGTCCTCGGGCACCGGACGGGCGTGCATGACCTCGTCCATGTTGTCGATGGTGTCAAGGATGTGCTGGGGCACGTCCGTGCCGTAGCGAAGATGGTTGTTGATCGGGTCGTACGCCGAACCGGTGTAGGTGACCAGCCCGCTCTTCCTCTCCGCGGGAAGGCCGTCCATGAGGTCTTTCCAGTTCGCGTGGCCGTAGTCCAGTCCGGCCTTGTTGCTGACGCTCGGCGCGGGATTTGTGCCGTGCGCGAGTTCGGCCTCGGCCACCGCGTGCTTCTGCGCATCGCTCAGGCCACCGAACTCTGCCTTGGACATGGTCGGCTTGTACTCGAACGGCTCCCCCGCCCCCGGATGCCCCGGCACGTCCGGCCCCGCGTGGCCAGGGGTGGCCGGTGTGTCGGGGACGTGGTGACCGGCGGCGTCCAGGCCCCCGTCTCCGGCGTCCACGTGGTCCCAGGCGCCCGCGTGGTCACCGGTGTGCGCGGCGCCGTCCGCGTGCCCTGCTCCGTCGTGACCGTGTCCGTCATGACCGGTTCCGTCGTGACCGGCGCCGTGCGAGCCGTCGTGGGGGTGGGCGGCGGGGGTGTCGTGGCCGCCGGTGTGCGGGGCCGTGTCGTGCGGGGTGGTGGTCGGTACGTCGTGTGCCGCACCGGTCGCCGCCGTGTCGTGGTACCAGGCCGACGGGGTCGTACCGGAGTGCGCGCCCGCCGAGACCGCGTCGCCCGTGCCGTGCGGGATGCCGCCGTAAATGCCGTCCGACGTGGCGTGCAGACCGCCGGTGTACGTCCCGCCGCCCGCAGGTGAGTGCGGGGTCCCGCCGTGGATGCCGTCGCTCGTCGCATGTGCCCCGGTGTACGCCCCGCCGTCGGCCGTATGCGCGGCGTACGACGGTGTGGCTCCCGGGGTCTGGGTCGTCCAGTGGGACGGGAGCCCGGAGGGGGTCTGGTACGACGCCGGTACGGACTCGTGCGGGACCGGCGTGGTGTCGATGGTGCCGTCGGGCGAGACGAGGTTGCCGTTCGGATCCAGCAGACGGCCGTCGGGAAGGTGGACCGAGCCGTCCGGCAGCGTGGGCATCTCGATCTTGCCGAGGCCCTTCAGCCCCTTGGCGATGTCGCCGATCTTCGACAGGCCCGCGCCCGCGCCCTTGGCGATGTACGTCATCGGGTCGATCACCCGGCCCGCCTTGCCCGCGACCGACAGGACCTTGGCGACCGCGCCCGCCTTGCCCGCGCCTGCTGCCGCGCCGCCCGCGCCGCCGGTGAAGACCGTCGTCAGGACGTTGAAGGTCACCGCACCGGCCGCCCGGCCGGGGTTCTTGCCCCACTCGTCCCACGCCACCAGCGCCTTGCCCGTCTCCTTCATCGCGGTGCGCGAGTCACGGATCCAGGAAGGGAGCTTGTCGTCGGGGATCAGCCAGAACGCCGTGCCCACACCCGGGATGGAGGCCAGCGCGAGACCCGTCGCCAGCTGCGCGAGGCCCTTCCACGCCTGGCCCATCGCCTCCCAGCCGCCGAAGCCCACCAGCGTGCCCAGGCCCTTGATGGTGCCCCAGATGCCGTCCACGATCAGCCCGTCCCACACGAACGACTTCACCCAGTGGCCGACCTCGTACCAGTGATGCCTCTCCTCCACCGGGTCACCCCAGGGAAGCTTCGCGTTCTTCAGGTCCTCGGCGTTGAAGCCGTACTGGTCCTTGCGCTCCGAGCCGTCCCCGGCGACCATCTGGGTCCCGCCCCAGATCCCGGTGATCTTGTTGTGGCAGGTCCGCTCCGCCGCCCAGAACGCCGCCACCGTCGCCGTGATGTCGTCCCGCAGCTGATTGTGCTCGTCGACCTTGTCGCCGTCGTACTCCCAGTCGTCATCGTCCTTCACGGAGTCGACGAAGGTGGTCGCCTTGGTCTTGAGCTCCTTGAGCTTGGAGACGAGGGGACGGATCTCGGTGGCGTAGGAGGACAGCGCCGACGACACCGTCTCCAGGTCCGTCGCGAAGTCGTCCGCCCGGTCCTGCACCGGCTTGGTGGTGCCGAAGAGCTGCTCGGCCTCGGGCGCCTTGTAGAACGCCGACAGGCCCTGGAACTGGGTGTTGACGTCCTTGCCGGTGTCCCGGACGTTCCCGGCGTCCTTCTTCAGACTCGCGTGGTCCAGCTCCAACTGCGCCAGGTCGCCGGTGAACTGGGGGATCTGTTCGGGCTTGATCACGCCTTGCCCGTCCCCGGCATGTCCGGCTTCGGCGCCTTCAGCGTGTTGCGCTGCGCCTCCAACGCCATCTGCTCGTCGCCGTTCAGGTACGCGGTCGTCGCGTCCACCACGCCCTGGAGCGACTTGCCGGCACGCGCCGCGACGAAGGACAGGTCCTTCGACGCGCGCTCCGCGTACTGCGACAGCGCAAGGGCCACCAGTCCGCCCTGCGCCTGCTCACCGCCCGCGGCCGGCGCATCCGCCGAGATCGTCCCCGCACTCGACGCCGCCGACGTCAGATGCTCACCGAAAGCCGTCGCGTGCTTCTGCAAGTGCGACGCGGTCTCCCCCGTCGTCTTCACCACACCCGAAATACCCTGCGGCTGCAGGTCCCAGCCCGGCATCCGTCAACCCCCGTTTCCCTGCCCGACGACTGCCTCAGCCGATGTTGTCGACGGCGGCCTTCGCGCGCTGGATCGTCGACTGCGCCGTACCGTCGTTCTGCTCCAGCGTCGACTTCAACAGACTGATGATGTTCCGCACTTCGTTCGACGCGGAGTTCCACCGCTGTTCCTTGCCGTGGTACTCCTCCGCCACCCCGTCCGCCGTGAAGTCGGCCATCGCCGCCTTCACCTGACGGTCACGCTGACCGATGACCTCCTCCAGTCGCGCCACCACCGCCTGGATGTTCCCCTGCGCGTCCGCAGACGCACCCGTGTCGTACGACCGACGATCCGAACCCGCACCAGCCATCACACATCACTCCCCGTGGAAAGAAGAAAGAACCCGACCGAACCGGACACGCGCACCTCAGCGGGCGCCGAACCGCGCCGCGTCGAAGTTCGCCGCGGACATCTGCTGCCGCGCGTTGTCACCCTGCTCCTGGTCACCCGACGAGAACGCCGAGTCCATCCCCGACTGACCACCCAGAATGGCCGCGAGGGAAGCGTTCAGGTCACCGGCGATCTGGTCCGCGCGCGCCTTGAACTGATCGAACATCACCCGGCCCGTACCGTTGAACTTCCCCTCCAACGGCGTCGCCGCCTGCACCAACTGCTTGATCAGCGAACCCAGATCATCACTCGACCCACGCGAATCACGCTGCAACGTCGACAGCGTCTGCGCACCCATGTCGAACTTCATGAAGGCCCCCGTTCGGCTCACTCGTCTCACCGCACGCGCACTGCGCGCAGAGTCATTGCTATCAACTGACCGATTGCCTGTGCAATCGAGGGTGGCCATCCCCACAGAGCCACCACAAGTCCATGACCAACACATGGGGACACACGGGCCGGTTCACCCCGAAACGAACCACTCCACCCCGGGGCTCAGCGGGCGCCGAACCGCGCCGCGTCGAAGTTCGCCGCGGACATCTGCTGCCGCGCGTTGTCACCCTGCTCCTGGTCACCCGACGAGAACGCCGAGTCCATCCCCGACTGACCACCCAGAATGGCGGCGAGGGAGGCGTTCAGGTCACCGGCGATCTGGTCCGCGCGCGCCTTGAACTGATCGAACATCACCCGGCCCGTACCGTTGAACTTCCCCTCCAACGGCGTCGCCGCCTGCACCAACTGCTTGATCAGCGAACCCAGATCATCACTCGACCCACGCGAATCACGCTGCAACGTCGACAGCGTCTGCGCACCCATGTCGAACTTCATGTCGAAACCGCCTCCCCCGGTGAGGTCCGTCCGTCCCGTCCGTGGCCTTACGCACCTCCATCTGTACCAAGTCCTCGAACGCAGGTGCAATCGCGAAGCGGCAGTAGTTACAGGGGTGGCACAAACGGACGGTCAGGGGACCGGGTGCGGCGCCGGGGCCGTCGCCGTCGGGCCTTCCCGGCAGACCAGGAGCAGGGCCCGGTCGTCGTTGACGTCCTTCGCGACCGCCTCGATGAGGTGCCACGCCGCGCCCTGGAAGCCGCCGGCGACATAGCGGTCGGCCTCGCCGGTGAGGCGGTCGATGCCCTCGACGATGTCGCGGTCGGAGGTCTCCACCAGGCCGTCGGTGAAGAGCATCAGGACGTCTCCGGGGCGCAGGGAGCCCTTCACGGGGTCGAACTGGGCGCCCTCGTAGACGCCCAGCAACGGCCCCTCGGCGGCCTTCTCCTCCCAGCGGCCGCTGCCCGCGCTGAGCTGCAGGCCCGGCGGGTGGCCGGCCGAGTAGAGCTCGTAGTCGCCGGAGTCGAGGTCCAGGACCAGGTGGATGGAGGTGGCGAAGCCCTCGTCCCAGTCCTGGCGGAGGAGGTAGCCGTTGGCGGCCGGGAGGAAGGCGTGCGGCGGCAGGGAGCCGAGGAGGCCGCCGAAGGCGCCCGACAGGAGCAGGGCGCGGGAGCCCGCGTCCATGCCCTTGCCGGAGACGTCGGTCAGGACGACCTCCATGGTGCGGCCGCCGTTGGTGCGGGCCGCGACGACGAAGTCACCGGAGAAGGACTGCCCGCCCGCCGGGCGCAGGGCCATCTCGCGGTGCCAGCCGTGCGGGAGCTTCGGCAGCTTGCTCTGCACGCGGATACGTTCGCGCAGGTCGAAGAGCATGGTGCCGCCGCGTCTCCAGGGCACGCCGACCCGGCTGCGGAACTGGGCGATGAGCAGGCCGAAGAAACCGCATGCGGCCACGACCAGGACCACGCCCGGGGTGACCCGGGAGGGCCCCTGGGTGTACGGGCCGAGCTGCACGGACTCGACGATCAGCGCGGTGGCGGCCGCCGCGTACAGCCCGAGCAGGCTGGACGGGCGCAGCAGCAGGCCGCCGGCCACGATCGGCAGGACGAGCGCGGCCGGTGAGCACCACACCGAGTTGGCGAGGGTGGTGGCGGCGATCAGCGGGACGGTGAGGAGCAGGAAGGCCAGCGCGATCCAGTCCGAACCGTCGCCGCGGAAGTAGTCGACGGCGCTTCGGCGCACGCCGGTGCGGACCCGGTGCATCAAGTGCCTCAACCGGGCCGTCAACGTCTCGGCTTCCGCGCGCCGCTGTCGTCCTTCTGTCATTAGTTCGGGACCCTATCCATCCAACCCACCGCTTGGCACGGGAGGTCCCACTTGTCCCCCGTCCGAGGTTCAACTTCACAGTGAACTTCATGGAAAGCGCTCACGTGGCACGGAGGGGGAAATTCCCTGGCTCGTCTCGCAGGCGACTGCTAGGCATGGACGCATGACGACTGGGGCGACGACGACAGGGTCCACGGGCCGCGCGACCTCTTCCGACGCTGCCGGGGCCCGGGGGGCCGAGCTGCGCGTGCTGCGCTCCGAGGACTGGGACCGGTGGTACGACGTCCTGCTGCGCGCCTTCGGCGGGGTCACGGAGTCGGCCGAGGAGCGGGAGCTGTGGCGTCGGCTCACCTCCTGCGAGCGGTCCGTGGGCGCCTGGGACGGCGGAGAGCCGGTCGGCACGGCGGGGGCGTACGACTTCCGGCTGACCGTGCCGGGCGGGGCCTCGGTGCCGGCGGCGGGCGTGACGATGGTCGGGGTGAGCGCCACGCACCGGCGGCGCGGGCTGCTGACGTCGATGATGCGGCGGCAGCTGGACGACGTCCGGGCCTGGGGCGAGCCGCTCGCCGTCCTGACGGCCTCGGAGCCGGAGATCTACGGCCGGTTCGGCTACGCGGCGGCGACCTTCGGTCTGCACGCCGAGATCGACACCGGCCGGGTCCGGCTGTCCGTACCGGAGGGTACGGACGACGTACGGCTGACGTACGCCGATCCGCGCGCCACGCTGGACGCCTGCGAGGCGGTGTACGCGCGCACGGTGGCCCTGCGGCCGGGGATGCTCGACCGGCGGCCCGGCTGGGAGGAGCTGGCGGTGCTGGGGGCGCAGACCGAGCGGGACGGGGCGTCGCCCCTGCAGTGCGTGCTCGCGGAGCGGGAGGGGCGCGTCAGCGGTTACGTCCGTTTCCGGGTGCGGCCGCGGTACACGGACAGCGGGCACAACGGTGAGGTGCAGCTCCAGGACCTCGCGGCACTGGATCCGCTGTCGGAGGCGGCGCTGTGGCGGTTCCTGTTCGGGATCGACCTGACGGGCTCGCTGAAGGTACGGGGGCGGCCGCTGGACGAGGCGTGGCAGTACCAGGTGTCCGACATCCGCCGGTGCGAGCTGCGGGTGCGGGACCAGTTGTACGTGCGTCTGGTGGACCTGGGAGCGGCGCTCCAGGCGCGGACGTACCAGGCGCCGGTGGACGTGGTGCTGGAGGTCGAGGACGCGTTCTGCCCGTGGAACGCGGGGCGTTGGCGGCTGTCCGGTGATCCGAAGGGCGCGGTCTGCGAACGTACGACGGACGCCGCCGACCTCGCCGTGTCGGTGCGGGAGCTGGGGGCGGCGTATCTGGGCGGGGTGAGCCTGGCCGCGCTCGGGGCGGCCGGCCGCGTGCGCGAGCTGCGGGAGGGGGCGCTGGCGGCGGCGGCCGCGGGGTTCGGGTCGGCGGTGGCGCCCTGGCTGCCGCACGGCTTCTGAGGCCGCGTCCGCCCGGCCCCGCCGGTCGTCAGTCCTGCTGGCAGGTGGGGCACCAGAAGAGGTTGCGGGCGGCGAGGTCGGCGGTGCGGATCCCGTCGCCGCAGAGGTGACAGGGCAGGGTGGCCCGGCGGTAGACGTACACCTCGCCGCCGTGGTCGTCGACGCGCGGCGGGCGGCCCATCGCCTCGGGGGTGTGCTCGGGGCGGACGGTGTCGATGCGGTTGTTGCGGACGCCCTCGCGCATGAGGGCGACGAGGTCGGCCCAGATCGCGTCCCACTCGGCGGGGGTGATGTCCCGGCCGGTGCGGTACGGGTCGATGCGGTGCCGGAAGAGGACCTCGGCGCGGTAGACGTTGCCGACGCCGGCGATGACCTTCTGGTCCATCAGGAGCGCGGCGATCGTCGTACGGCTGCGGGAGACACGGGCGTAGGCCGTGGCGGGGTCGGCGTCGGGGCGGAGGGGGTCGGGGCCGAGGCGGGCGTGTATGGCCTCTTTCTCGGCATCCGTGACGAGGGCGCAGGTCGTGGGGCCGCGCAGGTCGACGTAGGCGGTGGTGTTCGCGAGGCGGAGGCGGACGGTGTCGGTGGGTGGCGGCGCGGGGGCCGGGCCGAAGGCGACCTTGCCGAAGAGGCCGAGGTGGATGTGGATCCACTCGTCGTCGCGGAAGCCGAGGAAGAGGTGCTTGCCGTGGGCTTCGGTGCCGGTGAGTTCGGCGCCGTCCAGGAGGGCGGCGGCGTCGGAGAACTTGCCCTGGGGACTGGTCACCCGGGGTGCCGTGCCGCGGAACCGCTCACCGTAGTCCAGCGCCAGCCGGTGGATCGTGTGCCCCTCTGGCACGGTCGCCGTGTCCTTCCTCGGTGGGAGGGGAGGGGTCCTCGGAGTCGGGACCCCTCCCCTGCCGCCTGCCGGGCTCGGTCCTGCTGTCAGTCCTGCTGCGGGTGGTGGGCCGGGATCGCCGGGAGGTCGCCCGTCGTCTCGTAGTCGGCCAGCATGTCGATGCGGCGGATGTGGCGCTCGTCGCCCGAGAACGGGGTGGCGAGGAAGGTCTCGACGAACTTCGTGGCCTCGTCCGTGGTGTGCATCCGGGCGCCGACGGCGACGACGTTGGCGTCGTTGTGCTGGCGGCCGAGGGACGCGGTCTCCTCGCTCCAGGCGAGGGCCGCACGGACGCCCTTCACCTTGTTCGCGGCGATCTGCTCACCGTTGCCGGAGCCGCCGATCACGATGCCGAGGGAGTCCTTGTCCGCGGCCGTGCGCTCCGCGGCGCGCAGGCAGAAGGGCGGGTAGTCGTCCTGGGCGTCGTAGATGTGGGGGCCGCAGTCGACCGGGTCGTGGCCCGCCGCCCTGAGCCATTCGACGAGGTGGTTCTTGAGTTCGAAGCCGGCATGGTCCGAGCCGAGATACACGCGCATGGGACGAGTGTGTCATGCGGGTCGCCGGGGGGCGGCGCGCACCCACCCGCAAGTCAGAGCCCCTCGCGGTCGACCGTGGCCGAGGGGCCGCGGAGGCGGCACGAAGGACACGGGCGAGGCCCCCGGGAGGCGCCGACGGGCCACAGACGGCCGCACCCACCCGCGCGTCCGGCACCCCCGGGCCACCCGGCGTCCACCAGAACACCGCCCACCGGGTGAGGTCGCGCGGGGCGGTGGGCGCCGGCACCTCCCGAGGGACCGCCGCCAGGGGACGCGGAGGCGGCACGAAGGACACGGACACGGGCGAGGCCCCCGGGAGGCGCCGACGGGCCACAGACGGCCGCACCCACCCGCGCGTCCGGCACCCCCGGGCCACCCGGCGTCCACCAGAACACCGCCCACCGGGTGAGGTCGCGCGGGGCGCGGGGCGGTGGGCGTCGGCACCGGCCGAGTGTCAGCGCCCGGCGTCAGCGGTCGGCGAACTTCCAGGCCGTGGGGAGCAGGCCCATCGCCAGCAGCGCCTTGACCGCGTCGCCGACGAGGAACGGGGTGAGGCCGACGGAGACCGCGGTGGCGAGGGGGATGCCGGCCGCGTAGGCGAGGTAGGGGACGCCGACGGCGTAGATGATCGCCTCGCCGATCAGCATCGCTCCCGCGGTGCGCCACACACTGCGGTCCGCGCCCCGGCGGGCCAGGGCGCCCACGGCGGCGGACGCGAGGATCATGCCGAGGATGTAGCCGAAGGAGACGGAGAGCCCGGCGGAGCCGTCCGCGAACCACGGGACACCGGCGAGCCCGGCCAGCGCGTACAGCACGAGCGCGGAGACGCCGCGGCGGGCACCGAGGGAGGTGCCGACGAGGAGCGCGGCGAAGGTCTGGCCGGTCACCGGGACCGGGGATCCGGGGACGGGCACCGCGATCTGGGCCGCGAGGCCGGTGAGCGCGGCTCCGCCGAGCACGAGCGCGACGTCACGGACGCGGGACGCGGGCAGGAGGTCGGCGAGGACCCGTCCGGGGCTGGCGCTGGCGACGGCGGTGCTCATGGGGACTCCGCGGAGAGGAGGGGAGGTTGGGGACGGAGTGACGCTATCCCAGCGGTCCTGGGCCGCCCACCGTCAGCGGTCGACAAAGAGGGCGGCGGAAGCTTGATGGGATCTTCACAAAGGATGTCCGCTACACCGGCCCAGGCGTGACGACGATCACTGAGGTGGCGAGGTTTCGCTCACCCTGCACCTGGCCGGCGGATTGTGAACACTCGCCAAAGGAATCCTAGTGCTCTGGTCGGATTCACCTTTCCTGCCCTACTCTTCCAGCCATGGTTGTCGCCCAGTCCCTGAACCTCACGTCGCGTCGCTATGTCGACCTGCGGCGCCAGGGCACGGCCACCTGTCGCCGCCCGGTCTGAGGCGGGCCCCGACCCGCCTCGGCTTCCGAGACGTGTCGGCCCCGTTCCCGAGGACGGTCAACCATGCCCCGCACCGCGGCACCCCCCGCCCCCCGCAAGTCCCCCGTCCCCCGTGTCGCCGACAGCGACCGGCGCCGCACCAGCGCCAGTGTGATCCTGCGGTCCGTGCTGGAGCACGGCCCGGTCGCCCGCTCCACCATCGCCCGGCTGACGGGGCTGTCCCCGGCCGCCGTCACCGACCACTGCACCCGGCTCACGGCCCTCGGCCTGATCCGGGAGTCGGCCGCGCCCCGGCGCAGCAACGGGGCCGGCCGGCCGCACGTCCCCGTCGACCTGGACGACTCGCGGTTCGTGGTCGGCGGGGTGCACGTGGCCGTGCCGTACACCACGGTCGCGCTGCTCGATCTGCGGGGCCGGGTGCTGGCGCGCCGTGAGGTCAAGCACCGCGGCACCGAGCCGTACGAGGTGCTGGAGCGGGCCGCCGAGGGGCTGGCGGGGCTGCTCGCACAGGCGGCGGACAGCCGGCCGCTGGGGGTCGGGGTCGCCGCCGGCGGCTGGGTGGACCGGGACTCGGGGACCGTCGTGGAGCATCCGCTGCTCGCCTGGCGCGAGGTGCCGGTGCGGGAGCTGCTCGGCGCCCACACCGGGCTGCCGGTCCATGTGGACGGGCACGCGCGGGCGCTGGTGAACGCGGAGCGGCTGTTCGGGCGGGCGGGCGGCAGCCGCAGTGTGCTGCATCTGTTCGTGGGGAACGTGGTCGACGCGGCGTTCGCCACCCATGACGAGGTGCACCACGGCCCCCGTTCCCAGGCGGGAGCCGTCGCGCACCTGCCGCTGGCCGGCGGCACCGAGCCGTGCTCCTGCGGCCGGACCGGCTGCCTCCAGGTCGAGCTGAGCGAGCGGACGCTGTGCCGGCGGGCCCGGGAGGCGGGGATCACGGACGGGGTGAACCCGATGGCCGTGCTCGCCGCGGCCGGGGCGGGGAACGCGGAGGCGGTCCGGCTGCTGCGGGAGCGTGCCCGGATGACGGGACGGGCGGCGGGGCTGCTGCTGGACGTCCTCAACCCCGAGCGGGTCGTCGTCACCGAGGTGGGCGTGCTGCACCGCGAGGACTGCCTCGCCGCGCTGCGGGCGGAGGTGGGGGCGGAGCGGGCCGCGAGTGTGGTGCCGACGAGCTTCGGGGACTCCGTGCTGGCCGTGGCGGGCGGCGCGGTGGCCCTCGACGTGCTGTACCGGGATCCGCTCACCGCGTCGCCCGTCCCGAATTAATTCAGAAACTCCGAATGTTGACAGACATCGCACACGGAACGGACGATGATTCCATGAGCTGTCGCACTCTCTGTTGCTGACGCCCCGGCGCGCCGGGAGCGCGCCCTTCGGTCTGTGTCTCCCACAGGCTTCTCCCGCAGTCTCTCCGACTGCCTCCCCATCGCCTTCCCATCGCCTTCCAGCTGCTTCCCCGCAGCCTTTCCCGCGTGAGTTCCCTTTTCCGTCCCCGGAATTCCGCATGCCATTTTTCACCGCTTTTCCGTGAGGGGTACTCCCATGCCTTCGAGCTTCGACCGCCGCCTGTTCCTCACCTCGCTGCTCGGCGCCGCCGCCGGTGTCGCCGGGCTCAGCGGCTGCGCCGAGAGCAGTGCCGCCGCCACCGGCAAGGGCGCCGCCACGGCCCCGCTCGCCACGAAGGTGCCCGCCGGCACCAGCCTGAAGATCGCCTCGTACCTGAACGCGCAGCAACTCCAGTTCAAGCTGGCGAAACTGCCCGACCTGCCGTTCACGGTGTCGAGCTGGGTGAACATCGGGGCCGGTCCAGATGTCATCAACGCGTTCCGGGCGAAATCCCTGGACCTGGCGAACAATGCGGGCATCCCGCCGATCCAGGCGCATTACCAGGGCTATGACGCGAAGATCGTCGCGATCAACATCACCCGGAAGCCGAATTATCTCTTCGCCACCAAGCCCGGCAGCGACATCCGCACCGTCGCGGACTTCAAGGGGAAGAAGCTGGCGTTCTCGCAGGGCCAGGCGCAGGGTGTCGTCCTGCTGAGGGCGCTGAAGAAGGCCGGCCTGACGTACGACGAGGTCACGCTGGTCCCGCTGACCAGCAACCAGTTCCTGACCGCCCTGCAGTCGGGCCAGGTCGACATCGCCCCGCTCGCCAACAGCCAGGCCCCCGCCTACCTCCAGCAGTACGGCTCCAAGGGCGCCCGCTCGATCACCACCGACGTCGTCGACCTGCTGAACCTGCTGTGGGCGCCGGTGTCGGTGCTGAACGACAGGGCGAAGGCGGCCGCGATCGCCGCGTACATCCCGCAGTGGGCCGAGGGCCAGGTGTGGCAGTACGAGAACCCCGACATCTGGAACGAGGAGTTCTACGTCAAGACGCAGAACCTGACCTCCGCCCAGGCCAGGGCGATCTCCGATCTCGCCAACAAGCCTCTCTTCCCGCCCAGTTGGGACGAGGCGATCGCCTGGGAGCAGGAGACCGCCGATCTGCTCGCCGAGGGCGGCTTCGTGAAGAAGTTCGACGTCTCCTCCCTCTTCGACCACCGCTTCGAGGGCATCGCCGCGAAGTCCGTACCCGCCGAGTACCGGAGCTGACCGCCATGACCACCACCACGCTGGGCACGGCCGCCCCCGTCGCCGTGGCCGCCGAGCAGCCGCGCCGTCGGCGCCGCAGCCTCGCCCCCGGCAAACGTCTGCCCGCCGCCCGGCTCGCCGGGCCCCTCCTGCTGGTCGCCCTGTGGGCCGCCGCCTCCGCCGCCGGCCGGCTCGACCCCGGCGCGGTCCCGGCGCCCTGGACCGTCCTCGCGACCGGCGCCCGGCTGTGGACCGACGGGACCCTGCCCACCGATGTCCTCACCTCCCTCGAACGCGCCGGGTACGGCTTCGCGATCGGGCTGACCGCCGGGGTGGTGCTGGCGCTCGCGTCCGGGCTCAGCCGGACCGGCGAGGCGCTGATCGACGGGACCGTGCAGCTCAACCGGGCGATCCCGGTACTCGGGCTGATCCCGCTGTTCATCCTGTGGCTGGGCATCGGCGAGACCTTCAAGATCGCGATCATCGCGATCGTCGTCTACATCCCGATCTATCTGAACACGCATGCGGCGCTGTCCGGCATCGACCACCGGTTCGTCGAACTCGCCGAGGTGCAGGGGCTGTCCAGGCTCCAGTTCGTCCGGCAGATCGTGATCCCCGGCGCCCTGCCCGGATTCTTCGTGGGACTCCGGCTCGGCGTCACCGGATCGTGGCTCGGCCTGGTGGTCCTGGAGCAGATCAACGCCACGAGCGGCCTCGGTTACCTGATGTTCCAGGCCCAGAACTACGGCCGGTCGGACGTCATCCTGGTCGGTCTGCTGATCTACGGCGTCTTCGGCCTGGTCTCCGACAGCGCGGTCCGTCTCGTCGAACGGAGGGTGCTGTCATGGCGCCGCACACTGAGCAACTGACCCGTCCCGCCGTACGGTTGCGGGACCTGACCCGGTCCTTCGACGGACGGACCGTCCTCGACGGCATCGACCTGGACATCCCCGCCGGACAGTTCGTCGCCCTGCTCGGGCACAGCGGCTCCGGCAAGTCCACCCTGCTGCGGGCGGTCGCGGGCCTGGACCACGAGGTCGCCGGCAGCGGGGACCTGACGGCGCCCGAGCGGGTGTCGGTCGTCTTCCAGGACTCCCGGCTGCTGCCCTGGCGCCGGGTGCTGGACAACGTCCTGCTGGGGACGGCCGGTGAGGAGAAGGGGCGGGCCGCCCTCGCCGAGGTGGGCCTCGCCGGCCGCGAGCGGGCCTGGCCGAACGAGCTGTCCGGCGGCGAGGCACAGCGCGCCGCACTCGCCCGCTCACTGGTCCGGGAGCCCGAACTCCTGCTGGCCGACGAGCCGTTCGGGGCGCTGGACGCGCTCACCCGGATCAGGATGCACGCCCTGCTGCGGGAGCTGTGGAAGCGGCACCGCCCGTCCGTGCTGCTCGTCACCCACGACGTGGACGAGGCGATCGTGCTCGCCGACCGGGTCCTCGTCCTCGACCGGGGCCGCATCGGCCTCGACCTGACCATCGACCGACCCCATCCGCGCTCGTACCGCGATCCGCTGCTGGGGGAGTACCGCGAGCGGCTGCTGGCCGCGCTGGGCGTCACGGAGGACCACCAGTGAGTTCGAGAAAGCTGCACCTGAACGCGTTCCTGATGAACACCGGGCACCACGAGGCGTCCTGGCGGCTCCCGGAGAGCGACCCGCACGCCCATGTGGAGCTGGACCACTACGTCGAGCTCGCGCGGACCGCCGAGCGCGGCACCTTCGACTCCCTCTTCCTGGCCGACGGGCCGCAGCTGTGGAGCAGTGTCGCGCAGCGCCCGGCCGGGGCGCTGGAGCCGCTGACGCTGCTCACCGCGCTGGCGACGGCGACCCGGCACATCGGGCTGATCGCGACCGCCTCCACGTCGTACAACTCCCCCTACAACCTGGCCCGCAAGTTCGCCTCGCTCGACATCATCAGCGGCGGCCGGGCGGGCTGGAACATCGTCACCACGGCGGGCGCGGAGGCCGCCCGCAACTTCGGCCTGGACGCGGAGCCCGCGCACGCCGAGCGGTACGCGCGGGCCGCCGAGTTCGTGGACGTGGCGCTGAAGCTCTGGGACAGCTGGGAGGACGACACGATCCTCGCCGACAAGGCCTCCGGGGTGTGGGGCGACGACGCCAAGATCCATCCGCCCCGGCACCGGGGGACGTACTTCAGCGTCGAGGGCGCCCTCAACGTCCCGCGCAGCCCGCAGGGTTACCCGCTGCTGGTGCAGGCCGGGTCCTCGGAGGACGGCAAGGCGTTCGCGGCCCGGTACGCGGAGGCCGTGTTCACCGCACAGCAGACGCTCGCCGACGCGCAGGCCTTCTACGCCGACCTCAAGGCGCGCACGGCGGCGGCCGGCCGCGACCCCGGGCACCTCAAGGTGCTGCCGGGCATCGTGCCGGTGCTCGGCTCCACGGAGGCGGAGGCCCGGGCGAACGAGCAGCTGCTGGAGGACCACATCGTCCACCGGCACGGGGTGGCCAACCTGGAGCGGCTGCTCCAGCTGCCGGCAGGGGCGCTGGAGCTGGACGCCGAGCTGCCGGCGGAGCTGCCCACCGAGGACGCCGTCGAGGGCGCCAAGAGCCGCTACACGCTGGTCGTGGAGCTGGGCCGCCGGGAGCGGCTGACCGTACGGCAGCTGATCGGGCGGCTCGGCGGCGGGCGCGGGCACCTCACCTTCGCCGGCACGCCCGAGCAGGTCGCCGACAAGATCGAGACCTGGTTCACCCGGGGTGCCGCCGACGGCTTCAACATCATGCCCGCTGTGCTGCCCTCCGGCCTGACCGCCTTCGTCGACCAGGTCGTCCCCCTGCTGCGGGCCCGCGGCCTGCTGCGCACGGAGTACGGCCCCCGCCAGACCCTGCGCGAGCGCTACGGCCTGCCGCGCCCCGCCAACCAGTACGTCAAGACACCCGCCCTGGTCTGAGAGGACACCACCATGACGCTCGACATCCGCAAGGTCACCGCTCGCATCGGCGCCCACGTCAGCGGCGTCGACATCGCCAAGCCCCTCGACGAGGAGACCTACGCCGCCCTGCGCGAGGCGCTCAACGTCCACAAGGCGCTGGTCTTCGACGAGGTGGACCTCGACGACGAGACCCACCAGGCCTTCGTCCGGCACTTCGGCGAGGTCACCACCGCCCACCCGACCGTGGCCTCGGTCGACGGCGCCCCGAACGTGCTGCCCGTGGACAGCGAGCGCGGCCGGGCCGCCAACCACTGGCACACCGACGTGACCTTCGTCCTCAACCCGCCCCAGGTCACCACCCTGCGCAGCCTGACCGTCCCGCCGTACGGCGGCGAGACGCTGATCGCCAGCTCCGCGGCCGCCTACCGCGACCTGCCCGAGCCGCTGCGGCTGCTGGCCGACACCCTGTGGGCCGAGCACACCAACGACTACGACTACGCGGTGCCCGACGAGGCCGTCGACGAGGCCCGGGCCGCCGCCCGCGCCCAGTTCACCTCCATCACGTACCGCACGGTCCACCCGGTGGTCCGGGTCCACCCGCTCACGGGTGAACGGGGGCTGTTCATCGGCGGGTTCGCCCAGCGGATCGTGGGGCTGTCGGTGGCCGAGTCCCGCAAGATCCTCGATCTGCTCCAGTCGTACGTGACCCGGCCGGAGAACGTCCTGCGCCACCGCTGGTCGGAGAACCAGCTCGTCGTCTTCGACAACCGGATCACCCAGCACTACGCCATCGACAACTACGACGGCGCGCCGCGCCGGCTGCACCGGGTGACCGCCGCGGGAGACGTTCCGGTGGGCGTCGACGGGAAGGAGAGCCACTCGGTCGAGGGCAGTGCCTCGCACTACACGGCCGTAGCGGCCTAGGCACGCTGCGTACCGGACGCGTCCGGATCGTGGGCGGCCGCTCCGCGGCGGCGGAGGGGCCGCCCAGACTGTGGGCGTTTTTGCCCGTCTCACGCATTGGACGAACCGCTCCCATGCCCAGCAGCACCGTCGAGGCTCCACAAGAGCCGGACGCCACCCCCGGCCCCGACCAGGGCCGCACCCACGGCCTCCACCAGGGCCTCAAACAGCGCCATCTGTCGATGATCGCCCTCGGCGGTGTCATCGGCGCGGGGCTCTTCGTCGGTTCGGGCGCGGGGATCGCCGCCGCCGGCCCGTCGATCGTCCTCGCCTACGCCCTCTCCGGCCTCCTCGTGATGCTGGTGATGCGGATGCTGGGCGAGATGTCCGCCGCGCATCCCTCGTCGGGCTCGTTCTCGGCGCACGCCGAGCGGGCGTTCGGCCCCTGGGCGGGGTTCACCGTCGGCTGGGCCTTCTGGGTCCTGCTGTGCACGGCCGTGGGTCTGGAGGGCATCGGCGCCGCCAAGATCGTCACCGGCTGGCTGCCGGGGACACCCGAATGGGCCTGGGTCGCGCTGTTCATGCTGGTGTTCTGCGGCACGAACCTGGCCGCGGTGAAGAACTTCGGCGAGTTCGAGTTCTGGTTCGCTGCGCTGAAGGTCGGCGCGATCACCCTGTTCCTGGTGCTGGGCGTGCTGGCGATCGCCGGTGTCCTGCCCGGCACGGACGCCCCCGGCACCGCGCACCTCGGCGACGTCCTCCCCCACGGCGGCGAGGGCCTGGTCGTCGGCCTGCTCGCCTCCGTCTTCGCCTACGGCGGTCTGGAGACCGTCACCATCGCCGCGGCCGAGTCGCCGGACCCGGTCCGGGGCGTGGCGGGCGCGGTCCGTACGGCCATGTGGCGCATCGCGCTGTTCTACGTCGGCTCGATGGCGGTCGTCGTCACCCTCGTCCCCTGGGACGCGCCCGCGGTCGTCGAGAAGGGCCCGTACGTCGCCACCCTGGACCGGCTCGGCATCCCGGGCGCCGGCCAGGCGATGAACGTGGTGGTGCTGGCCGCGCTGCTGAGCGCGATGAACGCCAATGTGTACGGTTCCTCGCGCATCGCCTGGTCGCTGGTGGCCCGGGGCCACGGTCCGAAGGCGCTGGGCCGTGCACCGGGCGGGGTGCCGCGCCCCGCGGTCCTCGCCTCGTGCGTGTTCGGCTTCGGCTGCGTGGCACTGAGCCACTGGCGGCCCGACGACGTCTTCCCCTGGCTGCTGAACATGATCGGCGCGGTGATCCTGATCGTCTGGATCTTCATCGCCGCCGCACAGCTGCGGCTGCGGCGCCGCCTGGAGCGCGAGGCCCCGGAGCGGCTCGCCGTCCGCATGTGGGCGTTCCCGCTGCTGACCTGGGTCGCCCTGGCCGGCATGGCGGCGATCTTCGTCCTGATGGCCCGCGAACCCGGCACCCGGGTGCAGCTGTACGCGTCGGGCGGGATGACGGTGTTCCTGGCGGCGGCCGGGTACGCCTGGCAGCGGACGCGCGCCAGGGGCTGACGCGCGGACCGCTCCCTCACTGCCTCCGGGCGTCACGGAGTGCGCGGTGCCCCCGCGAGGCTGCTCGCGGGGGCGGGTTCCGCAGGTGAGTCGTCACAGGTTGCTGAAATCGGGGCCCTTGGTACGGGTGCGCTTGATCTCGTAGAAACCGGGGACCGAGGCGACCGCGACGGTGCCGTCCCAGAGGCGGGCGGCCTCCTCGCCCTTCGGGGCGGGGGTGACGACCGGGCCGAAGAAGGCGATCTGCTCGCCGTCCGGGCCGGGGACGGCGATCACCGGGGTGCCGACGTCCTGGCCGACCTTCTCGATGCCCTCCTTGTGGGAGGCGCGCAGCTGGGCGTCGAACTCGAAGTCGCTCTGCTCGGCGTAGTCGATGAGGGAGGCGGGCAGGCCCACGTCCGCCAGCGCGCCGGCTATGGCCTCGACCGTCGGGCCCTCGCCGTTGTTGTGGATACGGGTGCCGAGCGCGGTGTAGAGCGGGCCGAGGACGTCGGCGCCGTGCAGCTGCCAGGCGGCGGTGACCACGCGCACCGGCTGCCAGGCCTTGACCGCGAGCATCTCGCGGTACTCCTCGGGCAGCTCGTCCAGCTTGTTCTCGTTGAGGACGGCGAGGCTCATGATGTGCCAGCGCACCTCGATGTCACGGACCTTCTCGACTTCCAGGACCCAGCGGGAGGTCATCCACGCCCAGGGGCACAGCGGGTCGAACCAGAAGTCGACGGGGGTCTTCTCGGACATGTGTCTCCTCGGGAGATCGGCAGAGGAACGGGGAACCTGAGAGAAAGGGCCTTCCTCGCGTCAACACCGTCACGTGCGGCACACATTCCCCGCTGCCGCGGTCAGGGGCGCGTGGCAGGATCACTCCTGTCCATGTGCCGTCCGGCCACCAACGAGGGAGTACCGCCCGTGCCCGGTGAGAACCTGTCCCGCGACGAGGCCCGGGAGCGGGCCGCCCTGCTGTCCGTCGACGGGTACGACGTGTCCCTCGACGTGCGTTCGGCCGTCGGCGGGGGGACCGACGAGCCGCGCACCTTCCGCTCGGTCACCACGATCCGCTTCCGCTGCAACGAGCCCGGCGCCGCGAGCTTCGCCGATCTGATCGCGCCGAGTGTGACGTCCGTCTCCCTCAACGGCCGCGATCTGGACCCGGGCGAGGTGTTCGACGGTTCCCGCATCCTGCTGGAGGACCTGGCCGCCGACAACGAGCTGGTCGTGGACGCGCAGTGCGCGTACTCCCGCACCGGCGAGGGTCTGCACCGGTTCGTCGACCCCGAGGACGGCGAGGTCTACCTCTACACGCAGTACGAGCCGGCCGACTCGCGCCGGGTGTTCGCGAACTTCGAGCAGCCCGACCTCAAGGCGCCGTTCCGCTTCGAGGTGCGGGCGCCCGAGGAGTGGACGGTGTGGAGCAACGGTGCGGGCGAGCGCGCCGACGGGGTGTGGCGGTTCGCGGAGACGAAGCCGATCTCGACGTACATCACCTGTGTGGTGGCGGGGCCGTACCACTACGTCACGGACTCCTACAGCCGTGAGCTCGCCGACGGCACGACGCTTCGGATCCCGCTCGGCGCGCTGTGCCGCAAGGGTCTCGCGCCCTACTTCGAGGCCGAGGACGTCTTCCTGATCACCAAGCAGGGGCTGGACTTCTTCCACGAGCACTTCGACTACCCGTACCCCTTCGGCAAGTACGACCAGGCGTTCGTGCCGGAGTACAACCTGGGGGCGATGGAGAACCCGGGGCTGGTGACCTTCCGGGAGGAGTACATCTTCCGGGGCAAGGTGACCCGGGTGTCGTACGAGAACCGGGCGAACGTCATCCTGCACGAGATGGCGCACATGTGGTTCGGCGACCTGGTCACCATGGAGTGGTGGGACGACCTGTGGCTGAAGGAGTCCTTCGCGGACTTCATGGGCTCCTTCTCGATGGTCGAGGCCACCCGGTTCACCGAGGGCTGGATCACCTTCGCCAACCGCCGCAAGGCCTGGGCGTACCGCGCCGACCAGCTGCCCTCCACCCACCCGGTCACCGCCGACATCCGCGACCTGCAGGACGCCAAGCTCAACTTCGACGGCATCACCTACGCCAAGGGCGCGTCCGTCCTCAAGCAGCTGGTGGCGTACGTCGGGCGGGACGCGTTCCTGGAGGGCGCCCGCCGCTACTTCAAGCGGCACGCGTACGGCAACACCCGCCTCGGCGACCTGCTGTCGGTGCTGGCGGAGACCAGCGGCCGGGACATGGGGGCGTGGGCGCGGTCGTGGCTGCAGACGGCCGGGGTGAACTCGCTGACCCCGCAGGTGCTGCTGGACGCCGATGGCCGGATCGCGGAGCTGGCGGTGGTGCAGGAGGCCCCGGAGTCGCATCCCGAGCTGCGGCCGCACCGGGTGGCGATCGGCCTGTACCGCCGCGCGGAGGGCGGCGCGCTGGTGCGGTACGCGCGGGTCGAGGCGGACGTCGACGGTCCGCGCACGATCGTCAGGGAACTGGCCGGCGAGGCCGCCCCGGAGCTGGTGCTGGTCAACGACGACGACCTCACGTACTGCAAGATCCGCTTCGACGAGACCTCGCTGGAGACGCTGCACACGCACCTCGGCGACATCGCCGACCCGCTGGCCCGCGCCCTGTGCTGGTCGGCGCTGTGGAACCTCACCCGGGACGCGCTGCTGCCCGCGCGGGACTTCATCGCCCTGGTGCTGCGGTTCGCGGGGCGCGAGTCGGACATCGGGGTGCTCCAGATGCTGCACGCCTGGGCGGAGTCGGCTCTGGTGCACTATGTGGCGCCGCCGCTGCGGGCGACCGGGTCGCGACTGCTCGCCGAGGGCGCCGAGCGCGAGCTGTACGCGGCCGAGCCGGGCAGCGAGCACCAGCTCGCGTGGGCGCGGTTCTTCGCGCAGACGGCCGAGGACCAGGGCGGTTTCGAGCTGCTCCAGGGTCTGCTGGACGGCACCTCGGAGATCGAGGGGCTGGGCGTCGACCAGGAGCTGCGGTGGACGTTCCTGGAGCCGCTGGTCGCGCACGGATACGCCGACGAGAAGACGCTGGAGGCGGAGCTCGCCCGGGACGACACCGCCTCGGGCCGACGCCACCAGGTCCGCTGTCTGGCCGCGCGTCCCTCGGCGGCGGTCAAGGCGCAGGCGTGGGCGCAGGTGGTGGAGTCCGAGGAGCTCTCCAACGCCCTGGTGGAGGCGACCATCGCGGGCTTCGCGCAGCCGTCCCAGCGGGAGCTGCTCGCGCCGTACGCGCAGAAGTACTTCGCGGCGATCGACCGGGTGTGGTCCGAGCGGTCCATCCAGATCGCGATGACCGTCGTCAAGGGGCTGTACCCCTACCTCCAGGACACCCCGCAGACCCTGGTGGAGACGGACGTCTGGCTCGCGGCCCACGACGCGGCGCCCCCGGCGCTGCGCCGGCTGGTCCTGGAGGCCTGGGACGACCTGGCCCGCGGTCTGCGCGGGCAGGCCTGTGACGCCAGGGCCGAGGAACACCACTAGCTCTGGCCATGGATTCCGTCGGCGGTGACCGTTACGGAATTCGTTCCATCGGACCCGTAACCCCTGGACCCGCCCGACGGGACCAGGGGTTTTCGATGCCTACTCGGCATCCGAACATCCGTCCTTTAGGGCGAGCTTGTCCGGTTTTGTCGACAGGCGTGTAACAGCCGTTAAAGGAGGGATCGGGAGCGGAATCCCCGTTGCATGAACCACAACACGCCGCTCCCCCCGGCCGCCCCCCGCCCGCTGCGCCACCTCTCCCACGACGGCCGACGCCGGGTGCTGACGGCGGCCCAGCTCCGCTCGCACGGTGTCTCCGGCGCCGAGGCCACCGAGCAGTGCCGCCCCGGCGGCCCCTGGCAGCAGCTCCTCCCCGGCGTGTTCATGCTGCACCAGGGGCCGCCGACCAGCGAGGAGCGGCTGCACGCGGTCCTGCTGTACGCGGCCCGCGAGCAGCAGGAACCGGCCGGGGTGCCGGCCCAGCCGGACGCCGACGGCCCGCACCGCCCGACGTACCGGGAGGCGATGATCACCGGCCTCGCGGCGCTCACCCTGTACGGCTTCGCCTCGGCCCCCTCGCTGTCCTCCCTGGAGCGGATCGACGTCCTGGTCCCGCGCCTGCGCCGGCTGCGCTCGACGGGCTGCGCCCACGTCGTGCGCACCACGAGCCTGCCGGTCCCCGAACAGGCGACGGGCGTTCCGGTGGCGCCCGTCCCGCGGGCGCTGGCCGACGCGGTGGCGGAGCTGACGGACGCGGGCGCGGTACGACGGCTGCTGTCGGAGGCGGTGCGCGGCGGCCACTGCGAACCGGCTGCCGTCGTGCGGGAGTTGAACAGCGCCAAGCTGCTGGGGCGGCCCCATGTGGTGGACGCGGTGGACTCCCTGCTGGCCGAGGGCCGGGCGATCGCCGAGGACCGCCTCTACCGGATGGTCGTCGAGTACGGCCTCCCCGACCCGGTCTGGAACGTGGACCTGCGCCTGCCCGGCGGGCCGCACCTCGGCGGACTCGACGCCTACTGGCCGGAGCAGGCGGTGGCGGTGGAACTGGACACGCGGGCGCCCCGCCAGGACGACGACGCGTTGTGGTCGGAGTACGCCCGCAAGCGTGAGCACCTGGAGCGGCTCGGCATCACGGCCGTGTACATCACGCCGAAGAAGCTGCGGGACGCCATGGAGCAGCAGGCCGCGGTGGTCCGCACGGCGCTGATGGCGGCGGGGGACCGCGAACCGGCGGCGTACGTCGTGGTGCTGCCCCGGTAGGGAGGACCGGGGCGGCGCATCAGGAGGGGAGCGGAGGGGCCACCGGCGACGGGTGGCCCCTCCGCGTGTCGTACACCCGGTCGATGAGGGCTGCGTACGAGGCGATCATGCGGGTGCGGCTGAAGCGTTCGCGGCTCGCGGCGAGGGCGGGGGCGTACGCGTCCCGGTTCGCCACCGCCTCCGACCAGGCCGCCGCGATCGCCTCCGGGTCCGGCGGGGTGACCAGGCCGTGGCCCGCGACGATCGCCGCGCTGTCGCCGACGTCCGTCGCGACCGGGACCGCGCCGCACATCATGCCCTCGATCAGGCACAGCGGGGCCGCCTCGCCCCAGGAGGAGGTGAGGGCCACCACGTCGGCGCCGGCGTACACGGTCTCCATGTCGTGCCGTACGCCGAGCAGGCGCAGCCGGCCACGGCCCCGCTGCCGTCCGTCGAACGCCTCGGCGATGTCGGCCGCGAGGCCCGGGTTCGCGGCCGACATGCCGGCCCCGCACATCAGGACGTGTCCGTCGGGGACCGCGTCCAGCCAGGCGCCGGCCGCCGCCAGGAACAGCGGGACGTTCTTCATGCCGTCGTAGCGGGCGGCGAAGACGACCACCGGGGCCTCGGCGGGGACGTCGAGCGCGGCGCGCAGGGCCCGCCGGCGGGCCGGGTCCGGGCGGAAGCGGATCAGGTCGACCCCGTTGGGGATGACGTGCAGCAGCGCGGCCGGGACGCCGGCCGCCTCGTACGCCGCCCGGGTCGACTCGGCGCAGCACACGGCCGCCGCCACCGTGCCGTCGGCGATCCCGGCCTTGAGGTCGTGCAGGGCACGGCCCTGGTTCTCCGGGTCGGAGCGGTGCAGACAGACCACGACCGGGCGGCGTGGCAGGCCCGCCTGGCGCAGCAGGGCGAGCGGCTGCTCCTTGAGGGAGAGGATCACGTCGGCGTCGGCCGTCGCCCGTGCGGTGTCGGCGAGTTCCGGCCCGCTGAAGGCGGCCGGATCCGTGCCCCCGATCCCGAACGTCCGGCCGAGGGAGGTGACGCCCACGTCGGCGCCGGTGAGCGCCCGGTAGCAGGCGTCGTCCTCCATCCGCTGGCGGGTGGCCTCGCGGTGCACCTCGCCGTGGATGCTCAGCACCCGGTGGTGCTGGCCGCCCTCGCGCAGTCCCAGCACCACGTCGCTGTGCACGATCCGGGCCCCGCCGGAGAAGAACCCCTCGTAGACCGACAGCACCCGCAGTCCGCGTCCCGTACGCAACACCGTCACCCGCCTCGCACCGATATCCAGCCACCCCCGTGAAGTGCGGGTTAGCCGATATGAGGCGGTACGGACGTTTCATACGAGTGAACTGGACGTCACGTGTGTGCGCAGGCTGGATGACGGAAGCGTCAGGCCTTCCGCAGCACCAGTTCCGTGTTGCGGTCCTTCGCCTCGCCGGCGAGCCGGGCCCCGTCGAAGCGGGCGTTCGCCGACAGCTCGCGGTAGAGGGCGGCGAGGCCGGTCTGGGAGAGGTCGGTGAAGTCGGTGCGGTGGGGCGCGGCGGACTCGATCAGGGTGGTGTGGATCGAGAGGGTGCCGTCCTTGTTGTCGACCAGCTCGATGACCCGGGCCAGCTGCGGGAACTCCACGTGGGAGGCCGTGGAGACCTCCCAGAAGGTGCCCGCGGCGCCCCGGTGGGGGGTGATGTCGTTGCGGTGGATGTGGCCGTTCACCCAGGCGACGACATTGCGGTGGCGGCCGAGGAGCGCGGTCAGTTCGGCACCGCTGTGCCGGCGCTCGCCGGGGCGGGCCGGGTCGGGGCGGGTGTTGGACATGCTCTGGCTGGTGTGGTGGCTGAACACGATCGCGTACGTGTCCTTGTGGGAGCGCAGGGTCGCGTCCAGCCACTTCAGCTGGGCGGTGCCGATCGAGCCGTTGTAGTGGCCGCCGGGGTCGGTGGTGTCGAGGCTGATGCCGACGACGTTCTCGGCGACGGGGAAGGTGTAGTACTGGGTGCCGGCGGCCAGGTTGCCGGCCGTGTAGCCGTGGCCGACGGGGCCGGCGCCCCGGTACGCCGGGTCCAGGTGGGCCTTGACGTGCTCGGCGGGGGTGTAGGGGGCGCGGCGCTCGTCGGGGGTGACGGTGCGCATGGCGCGGGTCCTGGACTTCAGCAGGTCGCGGATGACCGTGCCCCGGGGGTCCCGGTCCTGGCTGATGCTCCGCTGGAGCCGGGCCGCCTCGGCCGCGGGCAGTTCCATCAGCTTGCGGCCGCCGACCGCGTACTCGGCGAGCCAGGGGTCGCCGTGCGCGTAGCAGCCGAGCGGCATGGCGTCGTGGTTGCCGACGGTGGAGTACCAGGGCAGGGTCAGGCCGGGGCTGTTGACCTCGCGGATCGCGGCGGCGAGGAAGCCGTCGAGATGGGGGAAGCCGCGCTGCCTGTACGCGTCGCGGGAGCCGGCGTCGGGCTGCCAGTACAGGGGGATTCCGCTGTTCTGGACGCCTTCGTAGTGGCGCGGGTCACCGGAGTTGGGGCTGATCCGGCCGCCGCTCATCACGGTGAGGTACCAGTCCAGCTCGGTGTGGGCGTTGTTGTCGGTGTTGTCGCCGGTGGTGACGACGAAGTCCAGCGGGGCGCCGGTGACGGGCGCGGCCCGCAGCGAGTTGACGCGTTCGACCAGCGAGACCGCGCCCTGCACGGTGAGCGCCTCCTGCGGCCGCCAGGCGATCTCGCTCGCGGCGCGCAGGTACTCCAGGCGCAGCGGGTGCTGGCTGTCGATCAGGTGCAGATCGGTGAGCTGGACGAAGGCGGCGAGGCCGGTACGGCGGCTCGCGCGGCCGGACCTGGCGGCGGCGAGGTCGGTGCGCACGACGCGCTTCCAGCCGGCGGCGCTGCCGAGGCGGCGGTAGCCGGAGCCGGAGCGCGGGGCGGCGACGGAGGCGAGGGTGGTGCCCTTGGTGTAGGGCGCGAGGGGGGCGGCGGAGGGGCTCGCGGAGGCCGCCGCGGTCCCGGCGGCCGGGGCCGGTGCCTGCGGCGGCACGGAGGCGGCCTGGCTGTCGGTGGGCCGCAGGGCGTAACCGACGCCCGCGGAGACGGAGACGGCCGCGGAGGCGGCGAGGACGGTACGACGGTCGACCCCCAGCGCGGAGGACGTGACAGAGCGTGAGCGCGACATGGCGCGATCTCCCCGAGTACGAACGCGTCGACAGTGGACGCGGGGCGGTCGCAGCCGCGAACGTCCCGCTCGTATCGGATGCTCGACACCGGGTATGGCCTGCGCGTGAACGCTTCCGCAACGTGAAGCGCCGATCGCCGTACGTGGATCATGGGCGCCCGGAGGCGCCCCGACCTCTCCTCGCGCCGCCGGGAAACAGCCCGGAAACGGCCGGGAACCGGTCACTCCGTGTTCATCTCACGGGGTAACCGGGGGCTCCGCCGGGACGAACGCCCGTCCGTCCACGGGCCGTTCGCGCCACAACCGCAGCGCGATGTCGATCAGCCGGACCCGGCGCAGGCCGGGCACCGCGTCCAGGTCGTGCCAGGCGGCCATGTCGGTGGAGCCGTCGACCTCGTCGCGCAGTTCGCCGCCGACGATCCGGGCCTCGTAGACGATCCGCAGCCCGTGGTGGTCGACGGGCCCCTGGAGACCCGCCCAGCTGCCGAAGACGTGCCGGGACGAGTCCAGACCGAGCAGGCCCGTCACCTCGACGCGGTAGCCGGTCTCCTCGTCGAGTTCACGCACGACGGTGTCCAGCGGGTCCTCGCCGTGGTCCATGCCGCCGCCCGGCAGCACCCACTCGTGGCCGCCGTCGTCGGCCGGTGAGCGGGCGAGCAGGAGCCGGCCGTCACGGACGACCACGGCGTAGGCCGCCACCCTCAACTTCTTGCGCATACGGGCACGTTAGCCGCGAAGGACCCGCACAGGGAGCGAATATTCGCCGCACAGGGTTCTCGTAGAGGGTTTTCCCCATAGATCCATATCGTTTCGGTCAACACTCCCCAAACACCCGTCTGTTGCGTAAAGCTTTCCGCTCGTCCGGGACCGCGTCCCGGACGTTCTCGATCAGGTATGACCAGCCCGGTCGACCGTTCCTTTACCAACAAGGGATGCCGATGACTTTCACCCCCCAGCGCGAACCGATATCCGGCACCAGACGCGCGGCACGCGTCGCCGCGGCCGTCGGCCTGGTGGCCGCGCTGTCCGCGGCCGGACCGATACCCCTGGCGTTCGCCGCCGACGCGGGCCACGCCCCGGCCGCCGCCGACCCGGGCGTGAAGTCCGCCCACGACAAGCTCGGCTCCGACGACGCCGGACTGCTCGCCGAGGCCAAGGCCGAGGGCGACAAGACCGTCACCATGATGGTCGCGACCGCGCCGGGGAAGACCGAGCAGGTCGCCGAGCAGCTGGACGCGGTGAACGGCGGCATCGTCGGCCGGACCTTCGACAAGGTCGGCTACGTCCGCGCCACCGTCCCCACCGCGAAGGCGGACGCCGCGATCGCCGCCGCCGCGAAGCTGTCCTCGGTGCACGCCATCGACCTGCGCCAGGACATCGCGCTGGACGACCCGACCCCGAGCGCGGACACCGCCAAGGGCGCCGGGACCTCGTCGAAGACGAGGACCTACGCCGCGCCGGACAGGAAGACCCCCGCCGCGAACCCGTACAACCCGTCCTTCGAGACGGGCGCCGTCGACTTCGTGCGGAAGAACCCGAAGGCGGACGGCCGCGGCGTCACCATCGGCATCCTCGACTCCGGTGTGGACCTCGCGCACCCCGCGCTGCAGAGGACCACCACCGGCGAGCGCAAGATCGTCGACTGGGTGACGGCCACCGACCCGGTCTCCGACAACGACGCCACCTGGCGCCGGATGCTCACCTCGGTCAGCGGCCCGCAGTTCACCGCGACCCCGGCCACCACCGGTGTGCCCGAGACCTTCAAGGCCCCGGCCGGCTCGTACAAGTTCAACTACTTCTACGAGTCCATCACCGCCGGCGGCGACGAGAAGGGCGACGTCAACCGCGACGGCGACACCACCGACGCCTTCGGCGTGCTCTACGACGCCGCGACCGGGACCGTCCGCGTGGACGCGAACGACAACCTCGACTTCACCGACGACGCGCCGATGAAGCCGTACAAGGACGGCTACCAGAGCGGCTACTTCGGCACCGACAACCCGGCGACCGACGTCGCCGAGCGCATCCCGTTCGTCGTCGAGACCCGCAAGGACGTCGTCTACAACGCCGCCGGGGACAAGGCCGACTACGTCAACATCGGCATCATCGAGTCCGAGCACGGCACCCACGTCGCCGGCATCACCGCCGCGAACAGCCTGTTCGGCGGGAAGATGAACGGCGCCGCGCCCGGCGCGAAGATCGTCTCCTCCCGGGCCTGCACCTGGACCGGCGGCTGCACCAACGTCGCGCTCACCGAGGGCATGATCGACCTGGTGGTCAACCGCGGCGTCGACATCGTCAACATGTCGATCGGCGGTCTGCCGGGCCTCAACGACGGCAACAACGCGCGCGCCGAGCTGTACACCCGCCTCATCGACACCTACGGCGTCCAGCTCGTGATCGCCGCCGGCAACGAGGGCCCGGGCGCCAACACCATCGGCGACCCCGGTCTGGCCGACAAGGTGATCTCCGTCGGCGCGGCCATCTCCAAGGAGACCTGGGCCTCCAACTACGGCTCCCAGGTCGCCAAGAAGTACGCGCTGCTGCCGTTCTCCTCGCGCGGCCCGCGTGAGGACGGCGGCTTCACGCCGACGCTCGTCGCGCCCGGCGCCTCCGTCAACACCACCCAGACCTGGCTGCCCGGCAGCCCGGTCGCCGAGTCCGGCTACGCCCTGCCCGCCGGCTACTCCATGCTCCAGGGCACCTCGATGGCCTCCCCCCAGGCCGCGGGCGCCTCGGCGCTGCTGATCTCCGCCGCCAAGCAGAAGGGCCTCGCCCTCAGCCCGGCGGACCTGCGCACGGCGCTGACCTCCACGGCCCACCACATCAAGGGTGTGCAGGCCTACGAGGAGGGCGCGGGCCGCATCGACATCGTGGACGCCTGGAAGTCCCTCAGGAAGGGCGCCACCGCCCACGAGTACACGGTCAAGGCCCCGGTCGACACCGCGCTCGACCAGGCGCTGAAGACGCCCGGGTTCGGCACCGGCATCTACGACCGCGAGGGCGGCCTGAAGGCCGGTCAGAAGAAGACCTACGAGGTCACCGTCACCCGCACGACGGGCGCCGACAAGGCGGTCCGGCACGAGCTGAGCCTGGAGAACAACGCGGACGGCGCCTTCCGCATCCTCGGCCCGGACACCGTGAAGCTGGAGCTGAACAAGCCGGTCACCGTGAAGATCCAGGCCGCCCCCCGGTCCGCCGGGATCAAGAGCGCGATCCTCGAGGTCGACGACCCGCGGACCGAGGGCGTCGACAAGCAGATCCTCAACACGGTCATCGTCTCCACCCCGGTGACGTACGCCTTCCACGCCGCGAACACCGTGCAGCGCAACAGCTCGCAGCACTACTTCCTGACCGTGCCCGAGGGCGCCGGGACGCTCGAGGTCGCGATCGGCGGGCTGAAGGACAAGAGCCAGACCCGGTTCATCTCGATCCACCCCTACGGTGTCGCCGTCGAGGACAGCGGCACGCCGTTCTGCTACAACAACTACCTCGACGGCAACGGCTGCAAGCCGGACGTCCGCTCCTACGCCGACCCGCTGCCGGGCGTCTGGGAGATCGAGGTCGAGTCGCGCCGCACCTCGCCGCTGCTCGACAACCCGTACACGCTGGATGCCACGGTCTACGGCGCCGCGTTCGACCCGGCGACCGTGACCGTGCCCGAGGCGAAGGTCGGCCGGCCGGCCACCGCCTCCTGGAAGGTGACGAACGGTTACGCGGCCGTCGACGGCCACCTGGTGGGCGGCCCGCTCGGCTCCTCGAAGACGACCCGTCCGACCATCGCGCAGGGCGAGGAGCAGACCACCACGGTCGACGTCCCCGCGGGCGCCAAGTCCCTCGACGTGAAGATCGGCAAGGTCTCCGACGCCTCCGCCGACCTCGACCTGGTGGTCCTGGACGCGAGCGGCAAGCAGGTCGGGATCTCCGCCGACGGCGACTCGGAGGAGGCGGTCTCCCTCGCCTCGCCCGCCGCCGGCACCTACACCATCGTGGTGTCGGGCTACGCGGTCCCGGCCGGGACGACGGCGTACGACTACTTCGACGTCTTCTACGCCACCTCGCTCGGCACGATCTCCGTCGACGACTCCGCGCCGGTGAAGCTGGCCACGGGCGCCTCGGCGCAGGTCTCCGCGAAGGTCACCGCCGCGGCCGCCGCACCGGAGGGCCGGGCCTTCTTCGGCCAGGTCCAGCTGGTGAACGCCCGGGGCACGGTCGCGGGCTCGGGCAACGTGGCGATCGAGAAGGTCACCCCGTAACGACCGTATGAGAGGACAGAGGGGCGGGTGTCCGGGGGGACACCCGCCCCTTCGTCATTCGCAGGCCGTTCCCGCCGACTGCGGCAGGGCGCGCCGGAGCACCGTGCGCTCGGCGGCGATGTCCGCCTCGCCGACCGCCCAGACGTCCGGGGAGGACGACCCCTGCGCCAGGGCGAGCAGCACATGGTCGCCCTCCGCCACCAGCGGATCCATGTCCCTCGCCAGCAGGAACCGCACCTCCCGCGGCGCCTTCTCCGGCTTGTACGAGCGGGTCACGCGCAGGGTGATCCGCTCCTCGTCCGTCCCCGGCACCGCCTGTACGGCCGTCACATCGCCCTCGACGACCAGCCGCGCACAGGCCAGGTAGGCGGAGTCACCCAGGGGACTGCCCGCGTCCTCCTGACCCGAGACGGCCTTCGCCCCGCTGTCGGAGCTCGACCGGACGCCGGCCGGACCCCCCTGCACGACCACCCACCCCGCCCCGAACACCAGGGCACCGGCGGCGACCGCGCCCACGGCCCGCAGCGCGAAGGGGCGCAGCCGGGCACGGGGGCGTCGCGGCGGCCGGACGACCGCCGGGGCGGGCCGCTCGACGGGCTCCGTGAGCACCTCCGCGAGGAGACCGAGCTGCTCCCTCAGCAGCGCCACGTCCGCCGTCGCCGAGCGGTGCGCGGCCAGCAGGGCGGCATCGGCGCGGGCCTCCTCGGGGAGGGGATCACCGGTGATCGCGGCCATCAGGGCGTCCGTGCCGTCCATGCCGTCGGGTCCGTCGGGTCCGTCGGGTCCGTCGGGGTTCTCGTGCCGCTGTCCGGGCATGTCACACCACCTCGTCCTCGTGCAGGCGGGCGCGCAGGGCCCGGACCGCCGTGTGCAGGCGGCTCTTGACCGTGCCCTCGGGGACGCCGAGCTCCCGGGCGATCGAGACGACCGGCAGATCGGCGAAGAACCGCAGGACGACGACCTGGCGCTGGGCGTCGGGCAGATCGTCCAGACCCTGGGCGACGGCGAGGGAGAGCACGCTGGTGTCCTCGCCCGAGGGGTGCTCGTGCTGACGCAGCGAGGCCAGTCGCTCGCCGAGGCGTTCCTGGCGGCGCCGGGCGCGGTGCCAGTCCATGGCGAGGTTGGAGGCGACGACCGCCGCCCACGCGGAGACGTCCCGCGGCGCCTCCTGCCCCTTGGCGGCCCGCTCCAGCAGCCGCAGGCGGACCTGCTGCACCCCGTCCGGCAGGTCCGCCTGCGGCACCCCGCCCAGCGCGAGCACCGCCCGCACCCGGCGTTCCTGCGTCACGTCCAGAGGATCACCTTGGTCGTCCCCCTGGACGCGACGGGCGATTCTGCGCAGCACAGACACCCCTCCCCTCGCCGCGTTTCTCCTACGACGCCGCAGGGGGCGCGAACGTTCGGAGGCGTACGTCACATCCGGGCGCGGGGCCGTACGGCTTGCGGCACGACGTGACCGTAGGGCGAATTTCTGCAGATCAACAGGGGTACGACGGAAGTTCCGAAACCGTTGATCAGGTGGGGGCGTCCCAGTCCTCGGGCATGCGGCGCAAAGAATTGGACAGGTGGACCGGGGTCGGCCGCATGATGGAAAAGCCCCGGTCAAGAGTGAGAGTCAGGAGTCGCCGTGAGGGTCGGAATCGTCGGAGCCACCGGTCAGGTCGGCACGGTCATGCGCAGGATCCTCAAGGAGCGGAACTTCCCCGTCACGCAGCTGCGGCTGTTCGCCTCGGCCCGCTCGGCGGGCACCGAGCTCGACGGCGTCACCGTGGAGGACGCGGCGACCGCCGACTACAGCGGCCTGGACATCGTCCTGTTCTCGGCCGGTGGCGCGACGTCGAAGGCGCTGGCGGAGAAGGTCGCCGCGCAGGGCGCGGTCGTGATCGACAACTCCTCCGCGTGGCGCAAGGACCCCGAGGTCCCCCTGGTCGTGTCCGAGGTGAACCCGCACGCGATCGCCGACCGTCCCAAGGGGATCATCGCCAACCCGAACTGCACGACGATGGCCGCGATGCCGGTCCTGAAGCCGCTGCACGAGGAGGCCGGCCTGCAGGCGCTGGTCGTCGCCACCTACCAGGCGGTGTCCGGCTCGGGCGTCGCGGGCGTGGCGGAACTGCACGGCCAGGCGCAGAAGGTCGTCGCCGAGGCGGACAAGCTCACGCACGACGGCGCGGCCGTGGCCTACCCCGACCCGCAGGTCTACCGGCGCCCGATCGCCTTCAACGTCGTCCCGCTCGCCGGCTCGATCGTCGACGACGGCCTGAACGAGACCGACGAGGAGCAGAAGCTCCGCAACGAGTCCCGCAAGATCCTGGAGATCCCGGACCTCAAGGTCGCCGGCACCTGCGTCCGCGTGCCGGTCTTCTCGGGCCACTCCCTCCAGGTCAACGCCCGCTTCGCGCGTCCCCTGTCCGTGGAGCGCGCCACCGAGCTGCTCTCCTCGGCCGAGGGCGTCGTCCTCACCGACATCCCGACGCCCCTCGAGGCGGCCGGCAAGGACCCGTCGTACGTCGGCCGCATCCGCGCCGACGAGACGGTGGACCACGGTCTCGCCTTCTTCGTCTCCAACGACAACCTCCGCAAGGGCGCCGCGCTGAACGCGGTGCAGATCGCGGAACTGGTCGCGGCCGAGCTGAAGGGCTAGGGGGTGTTTCGAAAGTCCCGTGCGGTGCCCGCGGTGTCCGGTGCGTGCTCTCGGCGTGCCGGACGAAAGCCCTCGTACTGGACGTACTTGGGGTTTCGGCCGGTGCGGCGAGAGGGCGTGCCGGGCGCCGTGGGTGCTGTGCGGGACTTTCGAAACACCCCCTAGGGGGTGTCGAAACACTGGGGCGTGCCTGCGGAGTCCCTGCGGACCTCGTAGAGGAAACAGCCGTACTCGACGGCCCTGACGTGGACGAGTGCCACGTCGGGGTCGTCGAACGCGTCGCGGAAGGCGCGACCGATGTCACCGTCGGCGACCAGTTCCCCGCCGAGGATGTGCCCGGCGGCCGAGTACCGGCGCACGGTGCGGTGCGCCCCCGTGAACGGCAGCTCGCCGCCGGCCGGCCCGGGGCAGTCCCGGCCGTGCACGAAGACGGGCCCCTGCTCGTCGTAGGCGCCCGGCTCGGCCCCGTGCAGCGCCGCCCAGCGGCGCAACGGCGCGTACGACACCAGCGCGATCGTCTCCCCCGGCTCGCTGCGGCGCAGACAGCAGCGCAGGGGCGCGCCGCCCTCCCGGTCGACGAAGGCCACGGTCCGCCGGCCGGCGTCGTCCCGGGTGCGCAGTACGGCGACGACGTCCGGCGGAATGGGGCGCGGGAGGTGGGTGCGGCCTGTGGTGCTCGCGGTTTCCGTCATACGTCCGACTCTCGCGCCGCGCCGGCCGGATCACCGGCGGAATCCGGACGTCGAACCCCGAGCTGTGCTACGGTCGTCGTGTTGCAGTTGTGGTACCCATGAACCTATGTGCGCCTGCTGGGAATGTCTTCCTCCAGGCGCATTATTTGTTTTACCGGCTTCTCCGGATGGGGCCTCTGCTTATAGAACGCCTACACAAGGAGATAGCAATGGCACAGGGCACCGTGAAGTGGTTCAACTCCGAAAAGGGCTTCGGCTTCATCGCCCAGGACGGCGGCGGCCCCGATGTCTTCGCCCACTACTCGAACATCGCGACCCAGGGCTTCCGTGAGCTGCAGGAGGGCCAGCGGGTCTCCTTCGACGTCACGCAGGGCCAGAAGGGCCCGCAGGCGGAGAACATCGTCCCCGCCTGATCGCCGGACGCGTATTCCGCTCACCGGGGTCCGCACCGTCATGGTGCGGACCCCGGTTTGTGCTGTTTCCAGGAAGGCAGACCCCCGCATGTCCCGCAGACCCCGGAAGCCGAACCGGCGTCCCTCGTCACCCCCACCGTCCACATCGTCGCCGAGGGAATTCCGGCTGCCGGAGAACACGACGCCGGCCCTCCCCGCCGTCGAGGACTTCGCGTCCCTGGACATGCCCTCGGGGCTGCTGAAAACCCTCACCGCGCAGGGCGTCACCGCGCCTTTCCCGATCCAGGCCGCCACCCTGCCCAACTCGCTCGCCGGCCGTGACCTGCTCGGGCGGGGACGCACCGGCTCGGGCAAGACCCTCGCGTTCGGGCTGGCGCTGCTGGCCCGCACGGCCGGGCTGCGGGCGGAGTCCAAGGCTCCGCTCGCCCTGGTGCTGGTGCCCACGCGGGAACTCGCCCTCCAGGTGACGGACGCGCTGACGCCGTACGCGACGGCGGTGAACCTGCGAGTGGCCACCGTGGTCGGCGGGCTGTCGATCACCAAGCAGGCCGACGCTCTCCGGCGCGGCACCGAGGTGGTCGTGGCGAGCCCCGGCCGGCTCAACGATCTCGTGGAGCGCGGGGACTGCGTCCTGGACCAGGTGCGGATCACGGTCCTGGACGAGGCCGACCAGATGACCGACATGGGCTTCCTGCCGCAGATCACCAAGCTGATCCGGCAGGTGCGGCCGGACGGCCAGCGGATGCTGTTCTCGGCCACCCTGGACGCCAACATCGACCGCCTGGTCCAGCAGTTCCTGACCGATCCCGTGGTGCACTCCGTGGATCCGTCCGCCGGGGCGGTGACCACGATGGAGCATCACGTCCTGCACCTCCAGGACGAGACCGACAAGAAGGCCGTGACCACGCGGATCGCGGCCCGTGACGGCCGGGTCATCCTCTTCCTCGACACCAAGCGGTCCGCCGACCGGCTCGCCAAGCGGCTGCTGTCCGTCGGCGTGCGCGCGGCCGCCCTGCACGGGGGCCGCTCCCAGCCGCAGCGCAACCGCACGCTGGAGCAGTTCAAGAACGGCCAGGTCACCGCGCTGGTGGCGACCAACGTCGCGGCCCGGGGCATACACATCGACGACCTCGACCTCGTCGTGAACGTCGATCCGCCGACCGACCACAAGGACTACCTGCACCGGGGCGGCCGCACCGCCCGGGCCGGCGGCTCCGGCAGTGTGGTCACCCTGGTCCTGCCGGAGCAGAAACGGGACATGACCCGGCTGCTGTCGGACGCGGGCATCCGCCCGCGGACGGCCCGCATCACCTCCGGCGACACGGAGCTGGCCACCCTCACGGGCGCCCGCGAACCGTCCGGCGTCGCGGTCACGATCGAACTCCCCGCACCGGCCGAACCGCCCACGCCGAGCCGCCGCACCGCAACCGCGACGAGGCGCCGCAGGGGCACACGGGGCACGGGCACGCCCACACCCGACGGCCGCACCAACACCCGCCGGACCAGGCCCGAGCCGAACGACGGCGGCACCACCCGCCGCACGACGGCCGAGGCGAACGGCCGCACCAACGCCCGCCGCACCACGGCCGAGGCGAACGACGGCGGCACCACCCGGCGCACCGCGGCAAACGCACGCCGCACCACGGCCGCCCCGGCGACCGGCAAGGCCGCGCGCGGCTCCGGCGCCGCGCCGGGCACGACCGGAACGGGCGGCCGAGGCGCCACCCGCCGCACCGCCTCCGGCGCACCCGGCACGCCCGGCGCCAACGGCTCCACCAAGCCGGGCCGCGGCTCCGGCGGCTCCACGACCGGGACGGCCGGACGCGGATCCGAGCGCCGGACCACCACCGGCCCGGCAACGGGCGGCACCCGCGGCTCCGGCCGCCGCACGGGCGGCCGGGGCACCGGAGCCACGGGCGGCTCCGCCGGAGCCGGGGGCCGGGGCACGGACCGCCGGGGAGCGTAGGAGCGGCTGCCGCTGCCGGGCCGGGGGCGTTGTCCCCCCGGCCACCGCAGCGCCCGTCGCCGGCCTGTCACCCGGCCGAGTCGGGTGGGTGGGTGAGCAGGGCTGTCAGGGAGAGGGTCGCGGCCAGGAGGAGAGGGGCCCTCCAACGCGCCCGCCGGACCGCCCGTAACGTCGTCGCCCCGGGCACCCGACCCGTGGAAGGATGGCGCAACCGACCCATAACGAGGAGATGACCGCGTGCCTGGCACAAACCTGACTCGCGAAGAGGCGCAGCAGCGGGCGAAGCTGCTCACCGTTGACTCGTACGAGATCGATCTGGATCTCTCCGGCGCGCAGGAGGGCGGCACCTACCGGTCCGTGACCACGGTGCGCTTCGACGTCACCGAAGGCGGTGCGGAGTCCTTCATCGACCTGGTCGCCCCGGCCGTCCACGAGGTCACGCTCAACGGCGATCCGCTGGACGCGACGGAGGTCTTCCAGGACTCCCGGATCGCGCTGCCGGGCCTGCTGGAGGGCCGTAACGTCCTGCGGGTCGTCGCCGACTGCGCGTACACCAACACCGGCGAGGGTCTGCACCGGTTCGTCGACCCGGTCGACGAACAGGCCTACCTGTACACGCAGTTCGAGGTGCCGGATGCCCGCCGGGTGTTCGCCTCCTTCGAGCAGCCGGACCTGAAGGCGACCTTCCGGTTCACGGTGAAGGCGCCGACGGGCTGGACCGTCATCTCCAACTCCCCCACGCCCGAGCCCAAGGACGACGTCTGGGAGTTCGAGCCGACGCCCCGGATCTCCAGCTACATCACCGCGCTGATCGTGGGGCCGTACCACTCCGTGCACAGCGTGTACGAGAAGGACGGGCGGTCCGTGCCGCTCGGCATCTACTGCCGGCCCTCCCTCGCCGAGTTCCTCGACTCGGACGCGATCTTCGAGGTGACGCGGCAGGGCTTCGACTGGTTCCAGGAGAAGTTCGACTACGCGTACCCGTTCAAGAAGTACGACCAGTTGTTCGTGCCGGAGTTCAACGCGGGCGCGATGGAGAACGCGGGCGCGGTCACCATCCGCGACCAGTACGTCTTCCGGTCCAAGGTGACCGACGCGGCGTACGAGCTGCGCGCCGAGACCATCCTGCACGAGCTGGCCCACATGTGGTTCGGCGACCTGGTCACCATGGAGTGGTGGAACGACCTCTGGCTGAACGAGTCGTTCGCCACCTACACCTCCATCGCCTGCCAGGCGTACCACCCCGAGTCGCGCTGGCCGCACTCGTGGACCACCTTCGCCAACTCCATGAAGACGTGGGCCTACCGGCAGGACCAGCTGCCGTCCACCCACCCGATCATGGCCGAGATCCGCGACCTCGACGACGTCCTGGTCAACTTCGACGGCATCACGTACGCCAAGGGCGCGTCCGTGCTGAAGCAGCTCGTCGCCTACGTCGGCATGGACGAGTTCTTCCAGGGCGTCCAGGCGTACTTCAAGGCGCACGCCTTCGGCAACACGCGCCTGTCCGACCTGCTCGGCGCGCTGGAGGAGACCTCCGGCCGCGATCTGAAGGCCTGGTCGAAGGCGTGGCTGGAGACGGCCGGCATCAACGTCCTGCGCCCCGAGATCGAGACGGACGCGGACGGTGTCATCACCTCGTTCGCGATCCGCCAGGAGGCCCCGGCCCTCCCCGCGGGCGCCAAGGGCGAGCCGACCCTGCGGCCCCACCGCATCGCCGTCGGCCTGTACGACCTCGACGACGACAGCGGCAAGCTGATGCGCGGCGAGCGCATCGAGCTGGACGTCGACGGCGAGCTGACCGCCGTACCGCAGCTGGTCGGCACGCGCCGTCCGGCGGTCGTGCTGCTCAACGACGACGACCTGTCGTACGCCAAGGTCCGTCTCGACGAGCAGTCCCTCGCGTTCGTCACCGAGCACCTCGGCGACTTCGAGTCCTCCCTGCCGCGCGCCCTGTGCTGGGCCTCTGCGTGGGACATGACCCGGGACGCCGAACTACCCACCCGTGACTACCTGTCCCTGGTGCTGTCCGGCATCGGCAAGGAGTCCGACATCGGCGTGGTGCAGTCGCTGCACCGTCAGGTCAAGCTCGCCATCGACCTGTACGGCGCCCCGGCCACCCGTGAGGCCCTCCTCACCCGCTGGACCGACGCCACCCTGGCCCACCTGCGGACGTCCGCCGCGGGCAGCGACCACCAGCTGGCCTGGGCCCGCGCCTTCGCCGCCACCGCCCGTACGCCGGAGCAGCTGGACCTGCTGGAGGCCCTGCTGGACGGTTCGCAGACGATCGAGGGCCTGGCCGTCGACACCGAGCTGCGGTGGGCGTTCGTGGAGCGTCTCGCGGCCGTGGGCCGGTTCGACGAGGCGGAGATCGCCGGCGAGTACGAGCGGGACAGGACCGCCGCCGGTGAGCGCCACGCGGCGACCGCCCGGGCCGCCCGTCCGACGCCGGAGGCCAAGGCGGAGGCCTGGGCGCAGGTGGTGGAGTCGGACAAGCTGCCCAACGCGGTCCAGGAGGCCGTCATCGGCGGGTTCGTCCAGACCGACCAGCGCGAGCTGCTCGCCCCGTACACCGAGAAGTACTTCGAGGTGGTCAAGGGCATCTGGGAGTCCCGTTCGCACGAGATCGCCCAGCAGATCGCGATCGGCCTCTACCCGGCGATCCAAGTCTCCCAGGAGACCCTGGTCCGCACGGACACCTGGCTGGCCGCCGCCGAGCCGAACGCGGCCCTGCGCCGCCTCGTCTCCGAGGCCCGCGCGGGCGTGGAGCGCGCGCTGAAGGCCCAGGCGGCGGACGCGCAGTAGGCGTCCGCAGGGGAGTTGTGCGTACGGGAGTCGTCCGTACGGCGATGAGGGCGCCCGGTGTCACCACACCGGGCGCCCTTTCCTATGGCCCTGTGTCCGGCCCTGTGTCCGGCCCTGTGTCCGGTCCTGTGTCCGGTCCTGTGTCCGGTCCCGTGTCGGTGAGGGCGGCCAGGGTCGTGCGCAGGGCGGCCGACTCGGGCATGCCCAGGTCGGTGTAGAGGGTCAGGGCCCGTTCGTAGCAGGTGACGGCGAGCGGGGTGTCGCCCAGCGCCCGGTGCGCGTCGCCCAGACCGCTGTGGGCACGGGCCTGCTGGCCGGGGTTGCCGATGTCCTCCGCGATGGCGAGTGCGTCGGTGTGGTGGGTGACGGCGTCGAGCGGCCGGCCGGCGGCCCGGGCGGCCTCGCCGAGGCCGTTGAGCGCTCTGGCCTCGCCGTCCCGGTCGCCGTTCTGGAGGTAGAGGGTGAGCGCCTGCCGGTGGCACTCGGCGGCCTCCGCGGGCCGGTCGAGCCGGGTGTGGACGACGCCGAGGCTGTGCAGCGCCCCGGCTTCGCCGTACCGGTCGCCGACCTCGCGGAGCAGGACCAGGGCCTGTTCCTGGTGGCGGGCCGCCGAGTCGAGCCGGTCGAGCCGCGCCTCGACCGTGCCGAGGTCGTTGAGCGCGTGGGCCTCCAGATACCGGTTGCCGACCGCGCGGAGCAGGGCCAGCGCCTGCTGGAGCCGGTCGGCGGCCTCTCCGTAGCGGCCCAGCTGCCCCTCCACGGTGGCGAGGTCCTTCAGCACGACCGCCTCGCCCGAGCGGTCCCCGGCGTTCCGGTACAGCACCAGGGCCTGTTCGAGGAGGCCGACGGCCGACCGGAAGCGGCCCAGGCGCTCGTCGACGAGACCGAGGTTGACGAGGGCGCGGGCCTCGCCGGGCGGGTCGTCGGCCTGCCGGAACAGCGTCAGCGCCTCCTGGAGGTGCCGCCGCGCCGGTTCGTGCCGGGCCAGTTGCCAGTGCGCGGTGCCGATGCCCAGCAGCGCGCGGGCCTCGCTCGCCGGATCGCCGAGCAGCCGGGCCGCGTCCCGGGCGTGCCCGTGGATGGTGAGGCCGTCGGTGTGCCGGCCGGTGATGAGGTGCCGGTAGAGGGTGAGGGAGAGCCGGATGGCGTGGCTGGGCCGGCCGTGGGCGGCGGTGTGGGCGGACATCGCCGTCAGACACGCCCGCTCGGCGTTCAGCCAGGCGCGCGCGGCGTCGGGATCGGACAGGTCGGGGGTCGCGGCCTCGGGGGCGGGGGGCCGCAGATGGGCCTCGGCCGGGTGGAGGCAGGTCATGGCGGCGGCCGCGGTGGCGAGATAGTGGTCGAACAGCCGGTCGAGGGCCGCCTCGCGGGCCTGGGGGGCGTCCTCGGCATGGGCGAGCCGGGTGGCGTAGGCGCGCAGCAGGTCGTGCATGCCGTAGCGGGTGCCGTCCACACGCTGGACCAGATGGGCGCGGGCGAGGACGTCGAGCATCCGGCGGGCGTCCGCCGGGGCGCCGCCGGTCAGCGCGGCGGCGGCGTGGACGTCGAGATCGGGGCCGGGGTGCAGGCCGAGCAGCCGGAAGGCGCGTGCCGCGTCGGGCGGCAGTTGCCGCAACGACCAGGAGAACACGGCGGTGACGGCGGCCCGGGGGTCGCCGTCCGCGTCGAGCAGGTCCAGTCGCCGCTGCTGGTCGGTGAGTTCGCGGACGAGGTCGGCCAGGGTGGTGGCCGGGCGGGCGACGGCGAGTTCCGCGGCGACCCGCAGGGCCAGCGGCAGCCGGGCGCACTGTGCGGCGAGCGCGTCGACGGCGTCGGGTTCGGCCTCGGCGCGGGGGCCGACGAGCCGGCGCAGCAGGGCGCGGGCGGCGTCGGCGGGCAGCAGATCGAGGTCGAGGCGGTGGGCGCCCTCGCGGGCGACCAGTCCGGCCAGGCTGTCCCGGCTGGTCACCAGGACGGCGCAGGTGCCGGTGCCGGGCAGCAGGGGGCGGACCTGTTCGACGGTGGCGGCGTTGTCCAGGACGATCAGCATCCGCCGGTCGGCGATCTCGCTGCGGTAGCGCGCAGCCCGGTCGTCCGGCTCCGGCGGGACGTCCTGGCCCGGGACCCCGAGCGCGGTGAGGAACCGGACCAGCGCGTCGGCTGCGGTCATGGGCCGTTCGGGGTCGTAGCCGCGCAGGTTCACATAGAGCTGGCCGTCCGGGAAGCGGTCCCGGATCCGGTGCGCCCAGTGCACCGCCAGCGCCGTCTTGCCCACGCCCGCCGTCCCGGACACCGCCGAGACCACCACGGCGGACGGCCGGTCCGACGCCACGACCAGGAGCTTGTCGAGCCGGGCCAGTTCCTCGTCCCGCCCGGTGAACCCAGCTGCCTCCATGGGGAGTTGCGCGGGGACGCTCCTGGGCCGCCCGGTGGCGACGGCGGAAGCCCCGGCGGTGACGGGCGGTGGGCGGCGGGTCCCCGCTCCGGCGGCCTTCCCGCCGAGGATCGTCCGGTGGGCCTGCCGTGCCTCGGCGCCCGGGGCGGTGCCGAGTTCCTCGGCCAGCCGCTTGCCCAGCGCGATGTAGCAGGCGAGCGCCTCCGGGGCGCGCCCGGCGGCGTGCAGCGCGCGCATCAGCGCCACCGCGAGCGGCTCGACCAGCGGGTGTTCGGCGACCAGGGCGGACACCACGTCGACCACCACGGGGTGTCCGCCGACGCGGAGTTCGGCGTCCGCCCAGTCCAGGACCGCGTGGATGCGCTGCTGTGTCCAGCTCTCCCGGGTACGGGCCGCCCAGTCGCCGGGCAGTCCGGCGAGCGGCTCGCCGCGCCACAGCCCCATCGCCTCCCGCAGCACCGCCACCCGCGCGGCGGCGGAACCGCCGCTCAGCCGGGCCGTGGTGACCAGGTCGCGGAACCGGTGGGCGTCGACCAGGTCCCGCGGCACGTCGAGCCGGTAGCCCCCCGAGCCGCGCACCAGGGGCGGTTGCGCGGGGACCTTCCCCGTCCCGCCGTCACCGAGATGCGGAAGCGCCTGGGCGAGCGCCCCGCGGATCCGGGCGACATGGGCGTAGAGCGTGGCGCGGACCTGGGCGGGCGGCTCCTCGCCCCAGACCCGGTCGATCAGTGTCTCGGCGGACACCCAGCGGCCCGCGTCCACGAGCAGCGCCGCGAGGAGGGTGCGCCGTTTGGCGGGGCCCAGGTCCACGGGCCGGCCCGACACCCATAATTCCACGGGCCCCAGCAGGCGAAATCCCGTCACGCCGTCCCCCCTGCCCCGCGCCGAGCCCACCGCGCAATCCCCCGCGCGTTCCCCGCCGGGCGCCACCCAACCACCCCGCCACCTGCGAGGCAAGATTCCCGCAAGCTTCCGGGCCACCTTCCGCCTCCATGGTGTCCCCGGCACCACCGCACCGGAGAAACGGCCGGCCCCTTGCCGGCCCCACGAGCAGCAGCGTGCCGTACGGGGGACGGCACGCTGCTGCTCTCGGGCGCCGGCCGACGGCACGGCCTCGGTGGCACGGCACGCGAAAAAGGCCCCGCCCCCGTGCCCGGTCGCGTGGGATGCGCGGGCGGTGGGGGCGGCGGCCTCAGAGGGGAGGTGGTGCCGGGAAGTGGGGGGTCAGGCCTTGGCCTTGGCCTTGCCCGGCTTGAAGACGCGGTGGTCGGGGTGGGACTTGTCGAGCACCATGACCAGGCCGGTGATGACAGCGAAGATCACGATCGGGAGCACGACATAGAGCCCCAGCGTCTCGCCGACGCTCAGGCCGGTGCCGGGGTCGTCGCCGTCGTCGCGGGTCAGCGCGAGGGCGGGGGACGACATGAGCAGCATCATCAGCGTCGTACCGGCAGCCAGGGCGCCGGCGCGCAGGGCGTTCTTCTTGTCCACAGAGCAAAAGTAGCGAACGCCTCGCGGGGCCGCGCGCCCGGGGTGCCGTACGGGAGCCTGCACGGCAGCCCGTCACTCCCGCGCCGCCTCCCTGAGGACGTCGAAGAGCCGCTGCAGCCGGGGTGCCGCGGCCAGCTCCTCCAGGGGCATCGGGCGGCCCCGGCCGTCGGCGATCGGCAGCCGCCAGTTCGGATACTGGTCCCAGGTGCCCGGCAGGTTCTGCGGGCGGCGGTCGCCCACGCCGTCCGGCAGCCAGACGCCGATCATGCGGGCGGGGGTGCGCAACAGGAAGCGGTGGAGGGCCTGCACCTCGGCCTCCTCGGCCTCCTCGGCGGCGCGGTCCCCGCCGCCCGCGCCCGCGCCACCGGACAGCGCCGCGCCACCGGACAGCAGCCCGAGGCGGGTGAGCAGGCCCAGCCACTCCCCCGTGTCGGCGGCGGCCTCCGCGCGTTCCTCCTCGACGGGCCGGGTGAGCAGGCCCAGGCGGTCGCGCAGTTCGACGTGCTCGCCGGTGAGCCGGGCGGCGGTGGACGGCAGGTCGTGGGTGGTGGCGGTGGCGAGGCAGTCGGCGCGCCAGCGCTCCGGCGGCAGCGGGCGCCCGTCGCCGTCCCAGTCCCGCTCGAACCACAGGACGGACGTCCCGAGCACCCCGCGGGCGCGCAGCGCCTCCCGGACGCCCGGCTCGACGGTGCCCAGGTCCTCGCCGATCACCACCGCGCCGGCCCGTGCGGCCTCCAGCACCAGGACGGCGAGCATAGCCTCGGCGTCGTAGCGGACGTAGGTGCCCTCGGTCGGCGCCTGCCCCTGCGGGACCCACCAGAGCCGGAACAGCCCCATGACATGGTCGATGCGCAGGGCGCCGGCGTAGCGGAAGAGGCCGCGCAGGAGACGGCGGTAGGGCGCGTAGCCGGACTCGGCGAGCCGGTCGGGGCGCCACGGCGGCAGGCCCCAGTCCTGGCCGCGCGCGTTGAAGGCGTCCGGCGGGGCGCCGACGGACATCCCGGCGGCGAGGTACTCCTGCTGGGCCCAGGCGTCCGCGCCGGACGGATGCACCCCGACCGCGAGATCGTGCACGATCCCGATGCCCATCCCGGCCTCGCGCGCGGTGCGCTGGGCGGCGGTGAGCTGGGTGTCGGTGAGCCAGGCCAGCCGGGCGTGGAAGCCGACCCGGTCCCCCAGCTCGCGCCGGGCGCGGGCCGTCCCCGCCGAGCGGGGGTCCCTGAGCTCCTCGGGCCAGTCGCTCCACCGCGCCCCGTGCACCTCGGCGAGGGCGCACCAGGTGGCGTGGTCCTCCAGGGCCTGTCCCTGTCCGGCGACGAAGTCGCGGTAGGCCGCCCGCCGGCCGGGCCCGAGCGGCACCGCGGCGACCCGCTCCAGCGCCTCCCGCTTCGCCTCCCACACGGCGTCCCGGTCGATCAGCTCCCCCTTCTCCAGCACCGCCTCGCGCAGCCGCGCCCCCCGCTCCGCCGCCGCGCGGTCCTCGACGTACGCGTACTCGGGGATCTCCTCGACGCGCAGATGCACGGGGTCGGGGAAGCGGCGCGAGGACGGCCGGTACGGCGACGGATCGGTCGGCGCCCCCGGTACGGCCGCGTGCAACGGGTTGACCTGCACGAACCCGGCGCCGAGGACCCGTCCCGCCCAGTCGGCCAGCTCCCCGAGGTCCCCCAGGTCGCCCATGCCCCAGGAGCGGCGGGACAGCAGGGAGTACAGCTGGACGAGGAGTCCGTACGAGCGGTGCGGCGGTGTGGGCAGCCGGGGCGGAGCCACGACCAGGTGGACGCGGGCGGTTCGGCCGTCGGGCGCGGTGGCCGTCAGCCGGTGCACCCCGTGCGGCAGCCCGTCGGCGCTGTCGCGGACCTCCCCCTGCTCGGTCTCGACGCGCAGCCGGGTGCCGCCGGGGAGGGCGGCGAGCGCGGCGCACGGGCCGTCGCTCCAGCTGACGACCGTCGGCGGCAGCAGGCGCGCGGCCAGCTCGCGCTCCCGTGCGTCGAGCGCGTCCCGTACGGACCGCGGCGTGTCCGCGTCGACGCCGAGCGCGGCGAGCGCGCGGGTGACGGCGGTGGGCGAGGCGGTGACCGTGCGGTCGGGGGCGGGCCGGTAGGAGGTGGCGACACCGTGCAGCGCGGCGAGCCGGGCGAGTTCCTCGCCGAGGGGTGCGGTCATCTAGGGCCTCGTGGTGTCGGTGTCCACGGCGGCGAGCGGCGGCTCGCTGGTGAGGGGCTCGGCGTCGGGCAACGGGGGCTCGCTGGTCAGCGGGGCCTCGGCGCACGCGCGTTCGGCGCTGAAGGCGCCCTGGCGGGGTTCGTCGAGCGGGGCGGCGGAGGCTTCCGCCGGGCGTTTGGAGGGGGCGGGCGCGGTCACGGTGGGCTCCTCGTGGGGTGGGGCGTCGGTCACCGCAGGCCTACCCAGCGGAGGCGCGGGCAGACGTCCCGACCGCGTCACACGCGGTCCGTCAGCCAGGACTGGCACTCCGTGCACCGCCGTACCGCGCTGAGCCGGGTGTTGCCCTCCGTCGCCGTCACCGGGTGCGCCGCGCTCGCCCGGTCCCAGAGGCCGGCCGCCGGATCGGGGATCCACCCCCACTCGGGCGCTCTCACCAGTTCCTCGGTCAGATGGGTGCAGCCGGGGATGTGCGCGTACCCGGTCCGGGAGATCAGGATGGCGCCGGGCGGGAAGCGGTGCCACGCCTCGCGGGCCGCGGCGGCGGGTGCGCCGCGGGTCAGCGCCCACCCCGTGCCCGTGCCGCAGCCCGGACACCCCATTCCGACGATGAGGTCGCACACCGCACAGCGCCGCTGCTCCATGGTCTGGCTGGTCTCGTTCACGTCCCGTCCAACTCGCGATCCCCGCGCCGGGACACGGTCTCCCCGCCCCCGCCCGCCCCTGCCCGTGAACCGGTCGCCGGACCTTCGTCGATAGAGGGGGTGTGAGACTGTTCCGCCCCATGAGGGGCCACGGGGAGAGCGATACGGACGCGGCGCTGCTGCGGGCCGTGGCGGACGGGGACGCGGGGGCGCTGGCCACGCTGTACGACCGGCACGCGGGGTGGGTGTACGCGCGGCTCGTGCGCCGGTGCGCGGATGCCGAGGTGGCGCGGGAAGTGCTGCAGGACACCTTCCTGACCGTGTGGCGGTCGGCGGCCGGGCACCGGGGCGGGGAGGCGGGCGGCTGGCTGTGGACCATCGCCGCCCGGCGGCTCGTCGACACCCGGCGGGCGCAGGAGCGGGCCGGCCGGATCGAGACGGCTCCCCTGGACACCGCGGCCCCCTCCGCCGAGACGCCCTCGGCCGAGGAACGGGTGCTGGCCGGGCTGGAGTTCGGCGACGTCGGCACCGCCCTGGACCGGATCTCGCCCGAACTGCGGGAGGTACTGCGCGCGACGGTCGTCGACGGGCTCACCACCCGGGAGGCGGCCCGGCTGCTCGGCATCCCCGAGGGCACGGTCAAGACCCGCGCCCAACGCGCCCGTGCCGAACTACGCGCGGCGCTCGCCCAGTTGAACCCCGCACCGGCCTCGGGAGGCCTGGTATGAACACCGATCGCCCAGGCAGGCGCACCGACTCGTGGCACGTGTCCGACGGCCTGGCCGCCCGGTACGCCGACGGCACCCTCGCGGAGGCCGACGCATGGTCCCTGGAGAGCCATGTGGAGCGGTGCGGGGGGTGCGCGGCGCGCGTCTCGACGGCGGTACGCCGGCTGCCGGCGCCCGCGCTGGTCCTGGCGGAGGTCCGGGACGCCGTACTGAAGGAACCCGTACCGGGAGACGTCCGCGCGCCGCTTCCCACGCCGCCCGCCCCGCGGGCCCGCCAGTGGTCGTCGTTCCTCGCGCGGGCCGTGTGGGCCGCCGGCCCCGCCGTGCGCGGGGGCTGGCTGCCCGCGGTGCTGCTGGTCGCGCTGGGGGCACTCGGCCTGGCGTACGGCGCGGACGTCGACGGTGTACGACCGCTGCTGCTCGCCCTCGCACCGGTGGTGCCCGTGGCCGGGGTCGCCGTGTCCTACGGGCGGCACGCCGATCCGCTGCACGAGATCGCGGCGGCCACCCCCTCCGGCGGACTGCGGCTGGCACTGACCCGGACGGCCGCCGTCCTCGGGGTCAGTGTGCCGCTGCTCACCGTGACGGGGCTGCTGCTGCCCGCCTCCGGGGCTCCGGGCGCGGCGGCCTGGCTGCTGCCGGGCCTGGCGCTGACCCTGGCCTCGCTCGCGCTGTCCGGGTACGTCGGCTGCCGTACGGCGACGGGCGTGACCGGCGGCGGCTGGCTCGCCGCCGTGCTCGCCCCGGTCCTGGCCTCGCCCGGCGGCACTCCGGTCGGCCGGCTCGCCGAGCAGCTCTCGCGCTGTCTGGACGGCGCCCCGGCCCAGGGCGCGTGGGCGGCCGCGGCCGTGCTGTGCGCCGCCGTGCTGGCCGCCCGCCGCGGCGCCTACGACGGCTTGGACCGACGGTGAGCCGTCCTACGAACCCCTTCTCGGGGAATCTCTTGGGAGATGAAGTGAGCACCATACGTGTGTCCGGCGTGTGTGTCCGGCACCGCAGGACCGTCGCCCTGGACGGTGTGGACCTCGGTCTCGGCGTCGGGGTGCACGGTCTGCTCGGCCCCAACGGCGCCGGGAAGACCTCCCTGATCCGGGTGCTGGCCACCGTCGCGCGGCCGGACGCCGGGCGGGTGGAGATCCTCGGCGAGGACGTCGGCGAGCCCGCGCGGCGCGGCACGGTCCGCGCCCGGCTCGGCTATCTGCCGCAGGAGTTCGGCCACTACCCGGGCTTCACGGTGCGCGAGTTCGTCGCGTACGTGGCCTGGCTGAAGGAGATGCCCGCCGCCGGCACCCCGGCCGCCGTCGAGCGGGCGGTGCGCCGGGTCGGTCTGGAGGACCGCATCGACGCCAAGGTGCGGACGCTGTCCGGCGGCATGGTCCGCCGGGTCGGCATCGCGCAGGCCGTGGTCAACGACCCGGACGTGCTGCTGCTCGACGAGCCGACGGCGGGCCTCGACCCGGAGCAGCGGGTGGAGTTCCGCGCGCTGCTGCGGGAGCTGGGCTCCACCTCGACCGTGATCGTCTCCACCCATCTGGTGGAGGACGTGGCGGCCGCCTGCACCGAGGTCACCCTGCTGGACGCGGGGCGGGTCGCCTACCGGGGGACCCCGGAGTCGCTCAGCGCGCTGGGCGAGGCGCCGGGTGTGGGGGACAGCGTCATCGAGCGCGGCTACACGGCCGCCCTGCGGGCCCACCGGACCGGGCGGGAGGCGGCGCGATGAGCCTCGTACCGGAGAGGGTGAAGGCGGCGGGGGGACGGCCGGTGCCGCGGCATCCGTTGCGCGCCGAGGCCGTGCGCGGGTTCGCGCCCGTCGTCGGAGGCGCGGTGGTGCTGACGCTGGGTGCCGTGCTGGCCGCGTCGGCGGACCGCTGGCAGGGCGGCTGGGCGGAGACCCGCTCCGAGCTGCACGACGTGCTGCTGCTCCTGCTCCCCCTCGCGGCGGCCGCGGGCTGTTGGCTGGGCGGGCGGGAGCGCCGGCGCCGTACCGAGGAGCTGTGGGAGTCGGTCGTGCGGGGGCCGCTGGCCCGGTTCCTGGCGTCGGCGGTGCCGCTCGCGCTGTGGCTGGTCGCCGGGTACACGCTCACGGCGGCGGGGGCGTCGCTGGCGACCTGGCCGTACGCGCGGGGCGACCGGCCGTATCTCGATCTGCTGCCGGTGGACCTGGTGGCGGTCGCGGCGGCCTCGGTGAGCGGTCAGGTGGTGGGGCGGGTGGTCGCGTGGCGGCCGGCGGCGCCGCTGCTGGCGCTCGCGGGGTACGCGGTGCTGGTTCTGTCGGTGGCGTCGGACGACGGCGCGGGCCGCTGGGTGAACCCTGCCCTCCCGGTGGGTGACGGGGAGGTCCCGGTGGGCCGGCAGCAGGCCGCGATGGCGGTGTGGGTGGCCGGTCTCGCGACGGCGGCCGTGCTGGCGTACGCGGCGCGGCACCGGTGGACCGCCCTGCTGCCGCTCGCGGCGGCCGTCGCGGCGGGTGGGCTGCTGATGCAGACGGGGGACGGGCTGTGGCGGACGAACCCGGTCGGGAACCGGCAGGTGTGCGACACCTCGACGACGCCCCAGGTGTGCGTCAACGCCCGTTACGGCGCACTGTTGCCGCAGGTCACAGCCGCCCTGTCGGGGATCACCGGCCGCCTGGACGGGGTACGGAACCTGCCGGTCCGGTTCGAGGACCGGCCCGGCGGGCCGCGCGCGGACGAGGTGCAGCTGCCGATGCTCACCCCGCTCGGCTCGTCGCTGGTACGGGGGCGGCTGACCGATCCCGCGCAGTACGCGTGGGAGGCGGTGGCGATGCTGCGGGGCCGGGGGGACTGCGGGACGCTCGACCCGCGCGTGCGCCTGGCGGACGACGCCGTGGAGCACTACCTCGCGCCGAGTCCCGCGGAGGAGTACTTCGACCGGCTGGACGGGCGCGGCGACGCGGAGCAGCGTGCCGGGCTGGCGGACCGCAGGGCGGCCCGGGAGCGGCTGGCCTCGATGGGGGCCGACGCACGCCGGGCGTGGCTGTCGGCGTACTTCGCGACGGCCGGCGACTGCGACGCGCGGAAGGTGCCGGCGCTGTGAGCGGGGTCCTGCTGTACGCCCGGTCGCGCGCCGTCCCCCGCACCCTCGCCGTCCTGGCCGCGGCCGCCGTCCTCGCCCTGGGGGCGGCGGCAGCCGCGGGCTCCGACGGGGCTCCGGACCGGCTGCTGCCCCTGGTGACGCCGACCCCGCTGCTGGCCGCGGCGGTGACCGGGGCGGGTCTGCACTCCGCCACCGACGAGCTGGACCGCACGGCGGTACGCCCGTGGTGGCCGCTCCGGCTGGCCCAGCTGCTCGGCCTGACGGCGGTGGCGGCGGCCCTGCTGCCGGTCGCGGTGCCCGGTGACGCGCCGGCCGTCCTGCGCAACCTGCTGGGCTGCACCGGGCTCGTCGCGGCCTCGGCCGTCCTGCTGGGTGCCCGGCTGAGCTGGCTGCCGGCCTGCGGTTACGTCGGCGTGGTGTCCCTGGCGTCGGACGGGGTGCGCGGCCGCGGGGTCACCCTGTGGGCCTGGCCGACGCAGGCGGGGGACGTGACGGCGGCGTGGGTCGCGGCCGGGGGCGTGTTCGCGCTGGGCACGGCCCTGTACGCCGCACGAGGGGCGCGTCCCGAAGGGCCCCGTGGCTGAACCGGCGGGCGCCGGTGCCACGGGGCATGAAGAAGCCCGGACCGTCAGGCGGAGATGCCGTCGATCCGGGCCAGGGCGTCGTCCGCGCCGTACGGCTGCAAGTACGGCAACCAGCGCGGGTCCCTGTGGCCCGTGCCGATGATGCGCCAGGCGAGACCGGTGGGCGGGGCAGGTTTGTGGCGCAGCCGCCAGCCGATCTCGACGAGGTGCCGGTCGGCCTTGACGTGGTTGCAGCGACGGCAGGACGCCACGACGTTGTCCCACACGTGCTTGCCCCCGCGGCTGCGCGGGATGACGTGGTCGACGCTGGTTGCGACGCCACCGCAGTACATGCACCGGCCCCCGTCCCGCGCGAAGAGCGCCCGACGGGTCAGAGGAACGGGCCCCCGATAGGGAACCCGGACGAATCGCTTGAGCCGGACCACGCTGGGTGCGGGGACTGTGACGGTCGCGCTGTGCAAAAAGGCGCCCGACTCCTCCAGGGAGACGGCCTTGTTCTCCAGGACGAGGACGAGCGCGCGGCGGAGCGGTACGACGCCGAGCGGCTCGTACGACGCGTTGAGGACCAGGACATGCGGCACGGATGCCTCCTTGGGCGTCGGCGGCGCGTGGCTCGCGCCGGGACGATCTGCAGTCAGTCTCTCCTCTGGCCTGGCGGACGCGCCACCATGTCCCGGTAACGGGCTGGGAGTGTTTTCGACCACACCCGGATACATCCCCCGGATCATGGCCTGTTCAAGCGCAGGTGAGCACGGTCTCTCCTTGCCGCATCGGACGGACCCACACACAATGCCCCGTTAGTGTGGTGGTTCTGCCCGTCCGGTGATCCTTTCGTGACCTGTACGACCTTGACGACCTGACCATCGCACCGGAGGCGGACCGCTGCACCTGGAGGTACCTGCCGTGTCCTTGCCCGCCGTCCCACTGGCCGCCGGCTCCTCGCCCTCGCCGACCCCCTCGGAGTCGCCGACAGTGACGGTGCCGTCGCTCCAGGACGCACAGGAGAGCGCGACGAACGCGGCCAGCTGGGTCGAGCAGAACTGGTCGACCTGGCTCGCCATCGGTCTGCGCGTGCTGCTGATCGTGGTGATCGCGGCGGTGCTGAGAAAGTTCGTGCTGCGGGCGATCACCAAGCTCATCGACCGGATGAACCGTACGGTCGAATCGGCGGCCGAGGGCTCCACCACGCTGGGCGGTCTGCTGGTCAACGCCGAGCGGCGGCGCCAGCGGTCGCAGGCGATCGGGTCCGTGCTGCGCTCGGTGGCGAGTTTCCTGATCCTCGGCACGGCGGCGCTGATGGCCCTGTCCGCCTTCGAGATCAACCTCGCCCCGCTGCTGGCCTCGGCCGGTGTCGCGGGTGTGGCGATCGGTTTCGGCGCGCGCAACCTGGTCACGGACTTCCTGTCCGGCGTCTTCATGATCCTGGAGGACCAGTACGGCGTCGGCGACCAGATCGACGCGGGCGTCGCCACCGGCGAGGTCATCGAGGTCGGTCTGCGGGTGACGAAGCTGCGCGGCGACAACGGCGAGATCTGGTACGTCCGCAACGGCGAGGTCAAGCGGATCGGCAACCTCTCCCAGGGCTGGGCGACGGCCGGCGTCGACGTCACCGTCAAGGCGTCGGAGGACCTCGACCGGGTGAAGGCCACGCTGGACGAGGTCGCCGAGAAGATGAGCAAGGAAGAGCCCTGGAACGAGCTGCTGTGGAGCCCGATCGAGGTGCTGGGACTGGACAGCGTGCTGCTGGACTCGATGGTCGTCCGGGTCTCGGCCAAAACCATGCCGGGCAAGGCGCTCACGGTCGAGCGCGAGCTGCGCTGGCGCGTGAAGCGCGCGTTCGACGCGGCGGACATCCGGATCGTGGGCGGCGCGACGGCTCCCGCCGCGGAGGACCCGGTCGACACGACGGCGGCCGTCGCGGCCCCGTCGGTCTTCTCCAACGCGGACTCACCGCAGGTCGCGGCCGCGTCGCCGATCGCTCCGCAGCGGGCGGTGACGCCCTCTCCGAAGTAGGGCGAAGTGGGGCGCGGAAGCGGGGGAACGGTTTCAGCACTCTCGTTCGAGTGAACGGCAGGGGCATGCGGCGCCGACCGGTCGCCGGGTGCCCCATCGTTGTGCCGGGGCACCCAGCGCGGGCTTAGCCTGGCAACAGCGCGACGAGGAGAACCAGGGATGAGCGCCGAACCCATCAGGGAGACGGTCATGACGCACGTGGACCCCATCGACCTGTTGAGCGCGATCGAAGAGGCAGCCCCCATGCCGATTCGACCCGAGTACGTCGAGGGGATGGCCATCGTGCCGCCGACGCCGAACGACAACCACAACGACGGCGCGTTCGAACTGAGCTTCCAGTTCCGCTCAGCCGGATTCCGTCTGGTAGGCATGGGCAACGGCTACCGCGCCACCCACAAGGACGGCAGAACGATGGCTCTGCTCATCCCGGACTTCTACATCCGTCGCCGCAGGCCGACCGAACTCGACGAGTCCTACCGCAAGGCCCACAAGGGCTGGTACCCCATCGACATGATCGCGCTCGTCGGCGAAGTCACCTCCACCAACCACGAGACCGACACCGGTCCCAAGCTCCGCACCTACGCCGCCGCCGGCATCCCGGTCTACGTCCTCATCGACCGCCACACCAAGACCGCCCACTGCCACACCGACCCGGTCCTCCCCTCCGACGACCCCACCGAGGCCTACTACGCCACCGACACCAAGGTCGACCTCGGCGATCCGCTCCCCCTGCCCGCGCCCTACCCGACCCTGGAGACGGCCCCCTTCCTCGACGCCGACGTCTGAGGATCTTCACAGGCGCCCCACCTGTCCCCCGCGTCACACCACCCCATATCGTCACTCCGATACCGGGCCCTTGTTCTGGAGCGCAACGCCCAGGGGTCCGCTCGAATGTGGGGATACATGAGGAAGCTCGCCATAGGCACCGCCCTGACCGGTGCCCTGGCCCTGGGGGTCCTGGCCGTGCCCGCCGCACAGGCGGACTCTCCGGCACTGACGTTCGCCGGCGTGAAGGTCAACCACGGCAAGAAGATCGTCGTGGGCACCACGGCGAAGGTGAAAGTGCCGGTCGCGTACACGCTGACCCGTCCGGCCGACCTGACCATCGACTACAAGAACAACTTCGCGGGCGTCATGCTGTACCGCGGCACCCTGGCCGAGCAGGACAACACGATCGAGCCGGACACCGCGCCGACCTGCACCACGACCGCCACCACCGCCGCCACGGTGACCGCTTCCTGCACCGAGACCCTGGTCATCGACCCGTGGGACAGCCTCTACGAGGCCGCCGACGCCGGTACCTGGAAGACCGCCGGCTTCTACGGCCACGGCGCCTCCGACCTCGACGACTCCGACGGGCACATCAGCTTCGAGTTCGGCTACGACATGTGGGCCGACGCCGCGACCGCCACGATCCAGCGCGCCGCGAAGCTCACGGTCGACGCGTCCCCCGAGCCCGTCAGGAAGGGCCGGACCCTCACCGTCAAGGGCAAGCTGACCCGCGCCGACTGGAAGGCGGGCGTCTACAGCGGCTACCGGGGCCAGAAGGTGACCCTCCAGTTCAAGGCCAAGGGCGCGAGCTCCTACAGCACCGTCAGGACGATCACCTCCGGCACCGGTGGCGCCCTGTCCACCACCGTGAAGGCGAGCAAGGACGGTTACTACCGCTTCGCCTTCGCCGGCACGGCCACCACCGCGGCCAAGGCGGCCGCCGGGGACTACGTCGACGTGAAGTAGGCACGGCACCGGCACCACCACCGGCACCACCCGCACCACCGCACCGCCCCCAGGTAACGACTGCGTTGCCTCGGGGGCGGTTTCCGTTTTCCTGCCTTGACGCCCCCTTCGTGCCGGGCTTACCTTCCCTTCCATCGATAGGAAACTTTCCTAACAGTGGCGGGAAGTGGACGTGTCTCCCGCGTCACTGAAAAGCTGGGCAGTCCAGAAAGGCAGGTGTCGATCCCCATGGCAGGAACCGCCGGTACGCCGGGCACCCCGCGCGTCCTGCGCGCCATGAACGACCGCGCCGCCCTCGATCTCCTCCTCGCGCACGGCCCCCTGTCCCGCACCCGCATCGGCAAGCTCACCGGCCTGTCCAAGCCGACCGCCTCCCAGCTGCTCGCCCGCCTGGAGGCGGCGGGCCTGGTCCTCGCCACCGGCACCACCGAGGGACGACCCGGCCCCAACGCCCAGCTCTACGAGGTCAACCCGGCCGCCGCCTACGCCGCCGGCCTGGACGTCACCCCCGAGCGCGTCCTCGCCGCCGTCGCCGACGTCACCGGCCGGACCGTGGGCACCTACGAGGTGCCCACGCCCGGCAGAAGGACCGCCGGGACCGTCGTACGGCAGGTCACCGAAGCCCTCGACGGCGCCGTGAAGGCCGCGGCGCTGACCCGGGACGACGTACGGCGGCTCGTCGTCGCCACCCCCGGCGCCTTCGACCCCACCACGGGCCGGCTGCGCTACGCCTCCCACCTGCCCGGCTGGCACGCGCCGACGCTGCTCGACGAACTCGCCGCAGCGCTGCCGATGCCGGTCGAGTACGAGAACGACGTCAACCTCGTCGCCGTCGCCGAACAACGCCTCGGCGCGGCCCGCGGACACGACGACTTCGTCCTCGTCTGGAACGAGGGCGGACTCGGCGCCGCTCTCGTCCTCGGCGGCCGGCTGCACCGCGGCTGGACCGGCGGCGCCGGAGAGGTGGGTTTCCTGCCGGTTCCGGGAGCACCCCTGGTCCGGCACGTCACCAAGGCCAACAGCGGCGGCTACCAGGAACTGGCCGGCTCCCAGGCCATCCCCCGGCTCGCCCGCGAACTCGGCATGACCGGCATCCCCGACGGCCCGTACGCCGAGGTCGCCGCCGCAGTCCTGCACCGCGCCGCGGCCGAGGACACCGTCCTGAACCGACTGCTGCTCCAGACGTACGCCACCCAGCTCGCGACCGGTCTCGCCTCGCTCGTCTCCGTCCTCGACCCCGAACTCGTCGTCCTCAGCGGCGCCTCCCTGACCGCCGGCGGCGAGGTGCTGCGCGCCCTCGTCCAGGCCGAACTGGAGGAGCTGGCCGCGTCCCGGCCGCAGCTGGTCCTGGGCGACGTCACCGAACGGCCCGTGCTGCGCGGCGCGCTGGAGAGCGCGCTGGCGGCCACCCGCGACGAGGTCTTCGACACCTCGCGCTAGCAACACCCCGCACGCGCCCCTTTCCCCGCAGATCCCTCACCTCACCTCACCTCACCCTGCCCTGCCCTGCCCTGCCCCCGGGAGGTCCCGTCATGTCTGCACGCATCCCCTCAGCCGCCCGAAAGGCGGCTTTCGCCCTGACCGCTTCGACGGCTCTGCTGCTCGGCACCACCGCCTGTACCGGCCAGGCCTCGTCCTCCGGCGCGAGCGACGACGCGTCCAAGGAACAGACCATCACCTTCTGGCACGCCTGGAGCGCGCCGAACGAGGTCGAGGCCGTCAAGGCACTGGTCGCCGGCTTCGAGAAGGCGCACCCCAACATCCATGTGAACGTCGTCGGCAACATGACCGACGACAAGATCAACCAGGCCCTGCGCGCGGGCGGCGGCAAGGCGCCCGACGTGATCTCGTCGTTCACCACCAACAACGTCGGGAAGTTCTGCTCCTCCGGCGCGCTGATCGATCTCAACCCCCTGTTCAAGAAGTCGGGCATCGACCCGAACACCACCTTCCCGAAGGCGATGAACGAGTACACCCAGTACCAGCTCGACCGCTGTGCGGTGCCGTTGCTGGGTGACGCCTACGGCCTCTACTACAACAAGACCGCGTTCGAGAAGGCCGGCATCAGCAGCCCGCCGAAGACCTGGTCCGAGTTCGCGGCCGACGCCAAGAAGCTGACGATCCCCCAGGGCGACACGTACAAGCAGCTCGGCTTCATGCCGGACTACCACGGCTGGGAGACCACGACCGAGCACTACATGGGCCAGTTCTCGCCGACCTACTTCGACAAGTCCGGCAAGTCGACGATCGCGACCGACCCGGCCGTCGCCGACGCCCTCCAGCTCCAGAAGAAGCTCGTCGACGACCTCGGCGGCTTCACGAAGCTGGAGAAGTTCCGCTCCGGCCTCGGTGACGAGTGGGGCCCCAAGCACCCCTTCCAGACCGGCCAGGTGGCCATGCAGCTGGACGGCGAGTGGCGCCTCGGCATGGCGCTCGCCACCAAGCCGGACTTCGAGATCGGCGTGGCCCCGCTGCCCGTCCCGGACGACCGGGCCGACCAGTACGGCAAGGGCTACATCACCGGCACCATCGCCGGTATCGCCGCCACCAGCAAGAAGCAGAACGCGGCCTGGGAGTTCGTCAAGTACATCGCCACCGACACCGACGCGGTGGTGGGCTTCTCCAACGCCATCCACAACGTGCCCTCGACGCTGGACGCGCTGAAGTCGCCCAAGCTGAAGTACGACCCGCGCTTCAAGACGTTCCTGGACATCGCCGCGAACCCGAACTCGACCACATCCCCGGCCTCGGTCAACGGCGGCGTCTACCTGACCACCATCCAGCAGCTCGGCTACGACTACGAGAGCGGCAAGCTCACCGACCTGTCGGCGGGCCTGAAGAAGGCCGCCGCGCAGATCGACACGGACATCGCGCAGGCGAAGTAGAGATGAGCGCCCTCACCTTGCGGGTGAAGCGTCGCAGGTCGGCGCTGCGCACCCTGGCCTTCCTCTCGCCCTGGCTGATCGGCTTCGCGGTCTTCTTCGCGTACCCGATGATCTCGACCGTCTACTTCTCGTTCATGCACTACGACGGCTTCAAGCCGCCGACCTGGAGCGGCACGAAGAACTGGACCTACGTCTTCGAGTCCTACCCGTTCTTCTGGCCCGCCCTGCGCAACACCCTCTGGCTGGTCGTGATCATGGTGACCCTGCGGGTCCTGTTCGGACTCGGCATCGGGGTGCTGATCACGAAGATCAAGACGGGGACGGGCGTCTTCCGCACCCTCTTCTACCTGCCCTACCTGGCCCCGCCCGTGGCGGCCACCATGGCCTTCGCCTTCCTCCTCAACCCCGGTACGGGACCGGTCAACTCGATCCTGGAGAAGATCGGCATCCCGGCCCCCGGCTGGTTCAACGACCCGAACTGGTCCAAGCCGGCCCTCACCCTGATGTTCCTGTGGGGCGTCGGCGACCTGATGGTCATCTTCATGGCCGCGCTGCTCGACGTACCGAAGGAGCAGTACGAGGCGGCCGAACTGGACGGCGCGTCGGCCTGGCAGAGGTTCCGTTTCGTCACCCTGCCCACCATCTCGCCGATCATCATGTTCGCCGTCGTGACCGGCGTGATCGCGGCGATGCAGTGCTACACCCAGCCCCTGGTCGCCGGAAAGGTCGCCTCGGGGGTGATCCAGGGCGCGGGCACCATGTTCGAGCCCGGCTACCCCGAGCACTCCACGCTGACCCTCCCCCAGCTCGTCTACAACCTCGGCTTCCAGCGCTTCGACTACGGCTCCGCCTGTGTCGTGGCCCTGGTCCTGTTCGCCCTGTCGATGGCGTTCACCGCGCTGTTGATGCGGCGCCGGGGCGGTCTCATCCAGGCAGGTGACTGACATGACCCAGGTACTGGAGCGGCCGGTGGAGCTGAAGGCCCCCGCAACGCCCGCCGAGCGCACCGCGCGCCGCAAGGCGTTCCTGGAGTGGATCGCGATCCACTCCCTCGGCGTGGCCGCGGCCCTCTTCTTCACCCTCCCCTTCGTGTTCGTCCTCCTGACGTCGCTGATGAGCGACTCGCAGGCGCTCAGCCGGGACCTCATCCCGCACACCTGGGAATGGGCCAACTACCGGAAGGTCCTCGACACCCCCGGCTTCCTCACCTGGTGGAAGAACACCCTGATCTACGCGGGACTGGGAACGGTCCTCACCGTCGTCTCCTCGATCCCGGTGGCGTACGCGCTGGCCAAGTTCCGCTTCCCGGGCCGCAATCTGGCGCTGATGCTGGTGATCTCGATGATGATGCTGCCGCCGCAGGTCGTCGTCATCCCCATGTACCTGTTCTGGGCCAAGCAGCTCGACCTCTCGGGCACCCTGTGGCCGTTGATCATCCCGCTGGCGTTCGGCGACGCGTTCTCCATCTTCCTGCTGCGCCAGTTCCTGATGACGATCCCGAACGAATACCTGGACTCGGCGAAGGTCGACGGCTGCGGCGAACTGCGGACCCTGCTGCGGGTCGTCCTGCCGATGGCGAAGCCCGGGATCGCCGCCGTCGCCCTCTTCCAGTTCTTCAACGCCTGGAACGACTACTTCGGCCCGCAGATCTACGCCTCGGAGAACCCGGGCGCCTGGACCCTCTCCTACGGCCTGGAGTCCTTCAAGGGCGCGCACCACACCGACTGGAACCTCACCATGGCGGCCACCGTGCTGGTCATGGCCCCCGTGATCCTCGTGTTCTTCTTCGCCCAGAAGGCGTTCGTCGAAGGTGTCACCCTCACCGGAGTGAAGGGTTAACAAGGCATGAAACTCACCGTGGTAGGCGGCGGTTCGACCTACACACCCGAACTGATCGACGGGTTCGCCCGGCTGCGCGACACCCTGCCGCTGCAGGAACTGGTCCTGGTCGACCCGGCCGCCGACCGCCTGGACCTGGTCGGCGGACTGGCCCGGCGGATCTTCGCCAAGCAGGGCCACCCCGGCCACATCGTCACCACCTCCGACCTGGACGCGGCCGTCGACGGCGCCGACGCCGTCCTGCTCCAGCTGCGCGTCGGCGGCCAGGCGGCCCGCGAACAGGACGAGACCTGGCCCCTGGAGTGCGGCTGCGTCGGCCAGGAGACCACCGGCGCCGGCGGGCTGGCCAAGGCGCTGCGCACGGTCCCCGTGGTGCTGGACATCGCCGAACGGATCCGCCGGACCAACCCCGGCGCCTGGATCGTCGACTTCACCAACCCGGTGGGCATCGTCACCCGCGCCCTGCTGCAGGAGGGCCACAAGGCGGTCGGCCTGTGCAACGTGGCGATCGGACTGCAACGCAGGTTCGCCGCCCTGCTCGGCGTGACACCGGCGGACGTCCACCTGGACCACGTCGGCCTCAACCACCTCACCTGGGAGACCGGCGTACGCCTCGGCGGCCCGGAGGGCGAGGACGTCCTGCCGGGACTCCTGGCCGCCCACGGCGACACGATCGCCGGCGACCTGCGCCTGCCCCTGCCCCTGCTGCGCCTCCTGGGCGTGGTGCCGTCCTACTACCTGCGCTACTACTACGCCCACGACGAGGTCGTACGGGAGCTGCGCACGAAGCCGTCCAGGGCGGCCGAAGTGGCGGCCATGGAACGGCAGCTGCTGGAGATGTACGGCGACCCGGCGCTCGACGAGAAGCCGGAGCTGCTCGCCCGGCGCGGCGGCGCCTACTACTCGGAGGCGGCGGTGGACCTGGCGGCCGCGCTGCTCACCGGCGCCGGAAACCCGTACCAGGTGGTCAACACGCGCAACGACGGCACGCTGCCCTTCCTCCCCGACGACGCGGTGATCGAGGTGCAGGCGGCGGTGGGCCAGAAGGGGCCCTCCCCGCTGCCCGTGGCCCCCGTGGACCCCCTGTACGCGGGGCTGATGGCCGGCGTGACGGCCTACGAGGACCTGGCCCTGGACGCGGCCCTGCGCGGCGGCCGGGACCGGGTGTCCAAGGCGCTCCTCGCGCACCCCCTGATCGCCCAGCACGCGTACGCCGACGAGCTGACCGACCGTCTGATCGCACACAACCGGGAGCACCTCGCGTGGGCCTGACCGCAAGCGTCCTCGCCATCGACGCGGGCAACAGCAAGACCGACGTGGCGGTGGTGGCCGCCGACGGGGAGGTCCTCGCCACCGCCCGCGGGGCCGGCTTCCGGCCGCCCGCCGTCGGGGTCACCGCGGCCGTGGACGCCCTCGCCGAGACCGTCACGCGCGCGTACGCCTCGGCCGGCGTCACCTCGGTGGCCCATGTCTCCGCCTGCCTGGCCAACGCCGACCTGCCCGTGGAGGAGGAGCAGTTGGCGGCGGCCCTGCACGCACGCGCGTGGGGCGCCACCGTGGACGTCCGCAACGACACCTTCGCCATCCTGCGGGCCGGCGTGCCCGAGCCCCGGGGCGTGGCCGTGGTCTGCGGCGCCGGCATCAACTGCGTCGGCATGCGCCCCGACGGGCGGACCGCCCGCTTCCCGGCCCTGGGCCGTCTCTCGGGGGACTGGGGCGGCGGCTGGGGCCTGGCCGAGGAGGCGATCTGGCACGCGGCCCGCGCGGAGGACGGCAGGGGCCCCGCCACCGCCCTGGCCCACACCCTGCCCGCCCACTTCGGCCACCCCGGCATGTACGCCCTCATCGAGGCCTTCCACCTGGAGCGCATCCCGGACCTGCGCCGCCACGAACTGACCCCGGTCCTCTTCGGGACGGCGGCCGACGGCGACACCGTGGCCCGCGGGATCGTCGACCGCCTGGCGGAGGAGGTCGTCACGATGGCGACGGTCGCCCTGACCCGCCTGGACCTCCTGGAGGAGGAGACGCCGGTCCTGCTCGGCGGAGGCGTCCTGACGGCGGGCCACGGCCAACTGGACGACGGCATCCGCGAGCGCCTGACGGCGCGAGCCCCGAAGGCGGTGGCCACGGTGGTCCGCGCCCGCCCGGTGCTGGGGGCCGCGCTGCTGGGCCTGGACGGGCTGAGCGCGGGGGCGCGGGCGCAGGAGAGGGTGCGCTCGCATTTCGACACCGGGCGGGCCCGTCCCGCCCAGGAGCACGGCGAACTGCGCGACCAGCCCGAACGCATCCGCACCCCGAAGACATGACACCCCCCGCGAAGGAACCGAACACCCGCCGAACGCGTATTCATGGACAGGGGTGACTGCGATCTGATCAAGATCGAGTGAAGGCCGGTGTGCAAGGTCACCCCCGCCAGCGATACTTGCGGCGAAGCATGACCATGGGGGAGGTCAGAACGTGGTGGCAGAACCGGCAGCAGCCACTCCACCGACACGCCGCACGGCGTTCGCGGAGGGCGTGGACAAGGCCCGCGCCGCGGCGACGACGGAGCCCGGCCGGCTCCGGATCATCGGCGCGGTCCTCGCCCTCCTCGTGATCGCCTTCGGCGCCGTCACGGCCTGGCAGACCGCCGACCGCGCCGCCGCGGCCGACGACGTGCTGCACAAGAGCCAGCCGCTGAGCGCGTCCGCGGCCGAGATCTACCGCTCCCTGGCCGACGCCAACACCGCGGCATCCAGCGGCTTCCTCGCGGGCGGCCAGGAGACGGCCACCTCCCGCAAGCAGTACGAGCACGACATCGACAAGGCGGCGGCCGAGTTGGTGAGGGCGGCGGGCAGCTCCGACCCCGACTCCCCCTCCGCCGACTCCGTCACCAGGCTCAACACCCTGCTCCCGCAGTACAAGGGCCTGGTCGAGCGCGCCCGGACGTACAACCGGCAGGGCTTCCCGGTCGGCGGCGCCTATCTGCGCTACGCCAACCAGAAGATGCAGGACGAGATGCTCCCGGAGGCGCGGAAGCTCTACACCATGGAGAACCGGCGCCTCGAGGTCGACTACGCCGACGCGACCCCCTACCCGTGGGCGGCGATCGCGCTGGGCGTCCTGACGCTGGCCGCCCTGGCGTGGGCGCAGCACCGCAACTACCGCCGTACGAACCGGGTCCTGAACCACGGCCTGGTCTCGGCGACCGCGGCCGCCGCCGTCGTCCTGCTGTGGCTCGTCGTCGGCCACACCGTGGCCCGCGCGGGCCTGAACGACTCCTACGACCACGGCGTCCGCTCGCTGAAGGTGCTGCACGACGCGCGGATCGCGTCCCTGAAGGCGCGCGGCAACGAGAACCTCACGCTGGTGGCGCGCGGTGCCGAGACCGAGAAGATCACGGTCGACGGCAAGGAGAAGACCGTCGACAAGTACGACAACGACTTCACCACCGACATCGACGACCTCGCCACCCGCCTCGCGCAGGCGGCGAAGCTCGCCGACGACCGGGCGGGCCGCAACCCGGTCGCCTCGGCGCAGGGCAACATGAAGGTGTGGAAGACACGCCACTCCGCGGCCCGCGAGCAGGACGACTACGGCAACTACGAGCAGGCGCTGGCCCTGGTGATCGGTGACAAGGGCGCGACCGCCGAGTGCTTCGACAGCGTCGACGAGAACCTGGAGAAGGCGCTCACGCACGAGCAGAAGGAGTTCCAGCTGGCGGCCGGGGACGGTCTGGACGCGATGACCGGTCTGACGGCCGGCGCGGCCGTCCTCGCGCTGCTGGGTGCGGCGGGCGCGGTCCTCGGCATCGGCCGCAGGCTGTCGGAGTACCGGTGAGAGGGGGCGCGACGATGCGTGCACGACGTGTGCGGGACGGCCTGAAGGGCTGGGGCGGTGTGGGGGCCCTGGCGTCCGTCTGCGCCCTCGCGCTGACCGGTGTTCTGCTGCTGCCGCTGACCACCGGCCACCGGGGCGACGGCTCGACCGGTCTGGCGGGCCCGCGGATCGCCGCGGGTTCCCCCGCGGCGGACACCAAGTGCCCGGACCCGGAGAAGCAGACACTGCCGCCGTCGGGCGCGGACGGCCCGACGATCGACGCGATCAAGGCCCGTAAGGGCGAGAAGCGCAAGCTGATCGTCGGCGTCGACCAGAACAGCTACCGCTGGGGCTACCGCGACCCGAACAACGCGGGCACGGAGCTGGAGGGCTTCGACATCGACCTGGTGCACCGGATCGCCCAGGACATCCTCGGCGACCGGAACGCGGTCCAGTTCAAGGCCATCCCGACCAACCAGCGCATCCCTGCGCTCCAGGACAAGCAGGTTGACATGGTCGTCCGCACCATGACCATCAACTGCGATCGCATCAAACAGGTCGCGTTCTCCGCGCCCTACTTCAAGACCGGCCAGCAGGTCCTCGCCCCCAAGTCCTCCTCGATCAAGGGGTACGACGCCACCCTGGCCGGGAAGAGGATCTGCACGGCGTCCGGTTCGACCGCCTTCCTCCGTCTCGGGGCGGACAAGGCGGCGGGCCGGATACCCAGGAGCGTGAATCTCGACACGGTCGTCCCCAGTCAGCTGGACTGCCTGGTGCGGCTGCAGCTCGGCGAGGTCGACGCGGTCGTCACCGACGGCGCGCTCGCGGCGAGCCAGGCCGCCCAGGACCCGACGGTGCAGCTCAAGGGGGCCCCGTTCACGACCGAGTACTACGGCGTGGCGATGAACCTGAAGGCGAACGACCTGGTCAGCCGCGTCAACCAGATCCTCGTGGAGTACCGGGCGAACGGCTGGCAGGCGTCGTACGAGAAGTGGTTGTCGGCGACACTGGACCGTGACGCCAAGCTGTCGGAGCCGCCGCCTCCCGTGTATCTGCGCAAGAGCTGACGGACCGACAGGCAGGCGACACAGCGGGGCAACGACCCGCACGGCGGCGAAAGAGGTGATCGATGGGCGTCACGGGAGCCCCCGGGCCGGTGATGGACCGGGACGAGGTCGACCGTGCGCTGGCGCGGCTCGGCGCGGAGCACGAGGCGATCGAGACCTCGCTCCTCGCCCTGCAGGACCACGCGGGCCGACGGCTCCTGGAGGGCGCCCGGCTGACCGGGGTCACCGAGCGGCGCTGGGGCGCCGCGGAGGCCCAGATCACCCTGCTGTGGGCGTACTTCGACGCGTACACCGACGCGCTGCGCGCGGCGCGGGAGATCCGCTCGCGCCGCCGCTGGTCCAGCCGCGAGGACCTGGTGGAGCTCACGGAGCTGCTGCGCGGCGAGTCCGTGACGGTCGCCGGCTCGGCCACGGCCGCGGCGAACGCGCCGGCGCTGATCGGCGCCGGCAAGCTCAGCCAGAGCTTCTCCCTGGCCGCCCTCGTCGACACGATGAACGAGCTGTACGCCTCCTCGCTGGACATGGTCGTCGCCGCCGACGCGGTGTGGTCGGCGCTGCCCGCGCGGATCGATTTACTGGCCGCGGAGCTCCAGCGCACCCGGCAGCTCGCGCACTCGGTGGGCGTGCGGCCGGGCGAGCATCCGGCGGGCGACGACCTGGAGCGCATCACGGGCACGCTGACGCGGCTGCGCGAGGAGGTGGTGTCGGACCCGCTGGCGTACTGGGTGCCGACGCAGGGCAGTTCGGCGCCCGGCGGCGGCCGTCCGGACACCACCGTGTACGACCGTGAGGCGCGCGCCCTGGAGGAGGTGCGGCGCGAGATCGACGCGGTCCTGACGGTCCGCCAGGACGCCGAGCAGCGGCTGGTCAGGCTGCGGGACGTGCTCAGCCGGGCCGACCGCACGCTCGCCGAGGCGCGCACCGCGCGCGGGGAGGTCCTCGCCAAGATCGCGGCGACGGAGGTTCCGGTGGTCAGCGGCCCGCCCACCGTGCTCCAGGAGCAGCTGGCGACGGCCGCCGAGTACCGCCGGCACGCGCAGTGGCACCGGCTGTCCCCGCTGCTGGAGTCGCTGGAGCGGAAGGCGGAGGACGAACTGCTGCGGGCCCGCGAGTCGCTCACCGCGGTCACCGCGCCGCTGGCGGTGCGCGCCGAGCTGCGCGGCCGGCTCGACGCGTACAAGGCGAAGGTGGCCCGGCACGGCCTCGCCGAGGACCCGTTCCTCATCGAGCGCTACGACGCGGCGCGCCGCATGCTGTGGAGCGCGCCCTGCGATCTGCGCGTCGCCGAACAGGCCGTCCTGCGCTACCAGCGGGCGGCCGCCGAACTGCTGGCCGCCCCGCGCGTACCGGAGCAGGGCGGTCCTCAGGACCACAGGGGGGAGCGGTAGCCATGAGTCAGGCGGGGCAGGCATGTCAGCGGCCGGGCTGCGAGGGGTCGTACGAGGACGTGGGCGGCGGCGAGCTGTACTGCGACACCTGCGGGCTCGCCCCGGTCGTCTCGGCGGGGGGCCTGGACGGCTCGCCCGGCGGCGGCCGCGGCAGCTCCAGCACCCCGGCCAGTTCCCGCAGCGCGCGCAGTGCGCGTACGTCGTCGGAGTCGTCGAAGTCGCGCCGCTCGGTGTCGGGACGGCTCTCACGCTCCCTGTCGGGCAAGGCGACGGGGCGCTCGGTGTCGGTGCGCAGCTCCGGCTCGACGGCCGGCTCCTCCGGGCGGGCGCGGCTCGGGGCCGGTCTGGTGACGGTGCCGCAGGTGCCGCGTCCCGACCCGCGCGCCATGGTGCTGGAGGACCCGGAGGTGCCCGAGCGCAAGCGGTTCTGCTCGCGCTCCGACTGCGGGGCGCCCGTGGGCCGTTCGCGCGGTGACCTGCCGGGGCGCACGGAGGGCTTCTGCACCAAGTGCGGCAACCCCTACTCGTTCGTCCCGAAGCTGCGCGGCGGGGACGTCGTGCACGGCCAGTACGAGGTCGCGGGCTGTCTGGCGCACGGCGGGCTGGGCTGGATCTACCTCGCGGTGGACCGGGCGGTCGCGGACCGCTGGGTGGTGCTGAAGGGCCTGCTGGACACCGGCGACCAGGACGCGATGGCCGCCGCGATCTCCGAGCGGCGCTTCCTCGCCGAGATCGAGCACGCCAACATCGTGCGCATCTACAACTTCGTCGAGCACCTCGACCAGCGCACCGGCTCGCTCGACGGCTACATCGTCATGGAGTACGTCGGCGGCAAGTCCCTCAAGGAGATCGCCAACACCCGCCGTACCGCCGACGGCAGGCGGGACCCGCTGCCGGTGGACCAGGCGTGCGCGTACGGCATCGAGGCCCTGGAGGCGCTCGGGCACCTGCACAGCCGCAGCCTGCTGTACTGCGACTTCAAGGTCGACAACGCGATCCAGACCGAGGACCAGCTGAAGCTGATCGACATGGGCGCGGTGCGCAGGATGGACGACGAGGAGTCGGCCATCTACGGCACGGTCGGCTACCAGGCGCCGGAGGTGGCGGACGTCGGCCCGTCGGTGGCCAGCGACCTCTACACCGTGGGCCGCACGCTGGCCGTCCTGACCTTCGACTTCCAGGGCTACACGACGGTCTTCGCCGACTCGCTGCCCGACCCGGACACCATCGAGGTGTTCCGCCGGTACGAGTCGTTCTACCGGCTGCTGGTGCGCGCCACCGATCCCGATCCGGCCCGCCGGTTCGCCTCGGCGCAGGAGATGGCCGAGCAGCTCACGGGGGTGCTGCGGGAGGTCGTCTCGGTGCAGAGCGGCACGGCCCGGCCGGCCCTGTCGACGCTGTTCGGGCCCGAGGTGAAGGTCACGGACAGCGAGCTGTTCCCGAAGCTGGACGGGGAGGTGTCCCGGCTGGGGGCACGAGTCGTCATCTCGCCGCGCACCGGCGCGCGTTCCACGCCGACGGCCGCTGCGACGGCCGGCGTGCCCGCCGCCCTCGCCCCGGGCCTGGTGCGGACCGTCCCCGCACCCGCGGCCGGGCTCGCGCTCCCCGTGCCGCACGTGGATGCGGCCGACCCCAACGCGGGCTTCCTGGCGGGCCTTTCGGCCTCCGCGCCGGGCGAGCTGATCACGGCCCTCACGGCCGCTCCCGCGCCGTCCGTGGAGACCCGGCTGCGGCAGGTCCGGGCCTGGCTGGAGAACGGCGACCACCAGACGGCGCTGCAGTCCCTGTCCCGGCTGGAGGACGAACGGCCCGACGACTGGCGGGTGGTCTGGTACCGGGGGGTGGCCTCGCTGGCCACCGGCGACCACGAGGGCGCGGCCCTCGCCTTCGACGCGATCTACGATGCCTTCCCCGGGGAGCCCGCGCCCAAGCTGGCGCTCGGTCTGTGCGCCGAGGTGCTGGGCCAGCTGGACAACGCGGCCGAGTACTACCGGCTGGTGTGGTCGACCGACCCGAGCTATGTGAGCGCGGCGTTCGGTCTCGCGCGCGTGCAGCTCGCCTCCGGCGACCGGCGGGCTGCCGTACGGACGCTGGAGTCGGTACCGGAGTCGTCCATCCACTACACGGCGGCCCGGGTCGCCGCGGTGCGGGCCCGGCTCAGGCAGCGGACGGCGGCCGCCGCCGACGTACCCTTCCAGGAGGATCTCACCGCGGCGGCGGCGCAGGTCGAGGCGCTCGACGCATACGGCCTGGACCCCACGCGCCGGGAGCAGTTGTCCGCGGAAGTCCTCGGCTGTGCGCTGGACTGGATACTCTCCGGGGGCCGGGGCTCCGGCCCGGACGCCCGGCGGTCGCTGCTCGGCGCCCCGCTGGACGAGCGGGGGCTGCGCTTCGGCCTGGAGCGCTCGTACCGCACGCTGGCGCGGCTGGCGACGCGCGGTGAGGAGAGGATCGACCTGGTGGAACGTGCCAATCGTTACCGCCCCCGGACGTGGGTGTAGTTGATGTCCCAGATGCCCCGGCAGGCCGCCCTGCCGACGTGTCCGAGCTGCGCGGAGCCGCTCGACGCGGGTGACCGTTACTGCGGCGCCTGCGGGTACGACCTGTCGGTCGTGCCGCGCCGCCCGGACGACCACCCGACCCTCGCGATGAACGGCACGACCGCCCCCGCGGCTCCGGCGGCACCGGCCGCCCCGGAGGCACTCGCGGCATGGGCCACGCCCGCGGCGCCGCCCACCGGCGGAGTGCGGTTCGACCGGCCCGCCGAGCCCGAGGAGTACCCGCTGCAGGCGCCGGACCCGCGGGTCGCCGCCGAGGCCGGCGCGGTCAAGGTGTGCGTGGCCTGCCGGGCCGGGCGGGTCGACGACGACGGCTACTGCGAGAACTGCGGGCACGCCCAGCCGCGTGAACGCGACCACATGGAACTGGAGTCGGGCCCGGTGGCCGCCGTCAGCGACCGCGGGCTGCGCCACCACCGCAACGAGGACTCCTTCAGCCTCGGCCACGCCACCCTGCCCGACGGCTCCCCGGCGCTCGTCGCGATCGTCTGCGACGGCGTCTCCTCGGCGACCCGCCCCGACGACGCCTCGATGGCCGCGGCCCGCGCGGCCGGCGACGCGCTGCTGGCGGCCCTGCCGCAGGGCGCCCATCCGCAGGCCGCGATGCACGAGGCGATCGTCGCCGCCGCGAACGCGGTCAACGCGCTGGCCGCCGAGCCCGCCACCGCCCGCGAGCACACCCCGCACCAGAACTCCCCCGCCTGCACCCTGGTCGGCACGGTCGTCACCCAGGGACTGCTGGTCGTCGGCTGGGTCGGCGACAGCCGCGCCTACTGGGTGCCGGCCGACCGCGCCACTCCCCCGGCCCGGCTCACCGAGGACGACTCCTGGGCCGCCCAGATGGTCGCCGCGGGCCTGATGAGCGAGGCGGAGGCGTACGCCGACGAACGCGCCCACGCGATCACCGGCTGGCTCGGCGCCGACGCCTACGAACTGGAGCCGCACACCGCGTCGTTCAAGCCGGACCGCCCCGGTGTGGTGGTGGTCTGCACCGACGGCCTGTGGAACTACGCCGAGGCGGCCGAGGAGATGGCCGAGGTCGTCACCCCCGACGCCGCCGTACGACCACTGCACTGCGCCCAGGTCCTCGTCGGCCACGCCCTGGACGGCGGGGGCCACGACAACGTAACAGTGGCCGTCGTACCGTTCCCCGCACCTCCTCAGGGGGCAGGAAACGCCTGAGGGCGCAAACGGGGACATCCACGGGTGACACGCCCACGGGCCGGAGGGGACCGGTCCGCACCTTGCGAGGGGGATTCGATCAGCCATGGCCAATTTCTCGAAATCGAACGTGCCGCAGTTCTCGGTGGACGTCTACCAGAACGAGTACCTGCCGGAGGGCGGGCGTGAGGTGAACGCGATCGTCACGGTGACCGCCACCGGCGGCGGCACCGTCGGCACCGCGGTCACCGCACCGCACCTGTACGCGCCCGGCCAGGGCCCCTCGGCCGCCGTGGCGATCATGGTGGACTGCTCCGGCTCGATGGACTACCCGTCGGCGAAGATGCGCAACGCGCGGGACGCGACCGCCGCCGCCGTCGACACCCTGCGCGACGGAGTGCAGTTCGCGGTGATCGGCGGCACGCACGTCGCCAAGGAGGTCTACCCGGGCGGCGGGCGGCTCGCGGTCGCCGACGCCACCACCCGGGCCCAGGCCAAGCAGGCGCTGCGCCGGCTCAGCGCGGGCGGCGGCACCGCGATCGGCACCTGGCTGCGGCTGGCCGACCGGCTGCTGTCCTCGACCGAGGCCGGCATCCGGCACGGCATCCTGCTCACCGACGGCCGCAACGAGCACGAGTCGCCGCAGGACCTCAGGGCCGCCCTCGACGAGTGCGCGGGCCGGTTCACCTGTGACGCCCGCGGTGTGGGCACCGACTGGGAAGTGAAAGAAGTCACAGGGATCGCCTCCGCCCTGCTCGGCACCGCCGACATCGTCGCCGACCCGGCCGGGCTGGCCGCCGACTTCACGCAGATGATGGAGACGGCGATGGGCAAGGAGGTCGCGGACGTCGCGCTGCGCCTGTGGACCCCGGTCGGCACCACGATCAAGTTCGTCAAGCAGGTCGCCCCGACCGTCGAGCAGCTCACCGACCGCCGCACCGAGGCGGGCCCGCGCGCCGGCGACTACCCCACCGGTTCCTGGGGCGACGAGTCCCGCGACTACCACGTGTGCGTCGAGGTCCCGGCCGCCCACCTGGGCCAGGAGATGCTGGCCGCACGGGTCTCGCTGGTCGTCCCGCAGCCGGACGGTTCGGTCCAGAACCTGGGTGCGCAGGGGCTCGTACGGGCCGTGTGGACCGACGACATGGCGGCCTCGACGTCGATCAACCCACAGGTCGCGCACTACACGGGTCAGGCCGAACTGGCACAGGTCATCCAGCAGGGCCTGGACCTTCGTAAATCAGGTGATATGGATGGAGCGACCGCCAAACTGGGCCGTGCCGTCCAGCTCGCGAGCGTCTCGGGGAACGCCGATACTGCGAAACTGCTTGCGAAGGTGGTGGACGTGGTCGACGCCACGACAGGTACTGTGCGACTGAAGGCGAAGGTCGCGGAGGCGGACGAGATGACTCTCGAGACCCGGTCCACCAAGACTGTTCGTGTAAAGAAGTGACGTCAGACGACCACGAGGTCACCGAAGCGGTCACCGAAGGAGAGAGGGGGACGCGCCGACATGCCGACCTGCCCGAACGGACACCAGTCGGGTTCCGACGACTGGTGCGAGGTCTGCGGTCACCGCATGGCCGGTGCCGTACCCCCGCCCCCGCCGCCCCCGCCCCCCACGGGCGGCTACGGCTTCCCGCCCCCGCAGAACACCCAGCCCGGCGGCGGACGGCATCCGTCCGGCGCGCCCGGCCACGAGGCGGAGCTCTGCCCGCAGTGCCGGACGCCCCGTGAGGGCGGTGCGCCGTTCTGCGAGGAGTGCCGGTGGAACTTCCTCACCAACACGGCGACCTCGTACACCCCGGCCGCCCCGCGCCCGCCGGCCGGCGGCCCGGGTGGTCCCGGCGGCCCGGGTGGTCCCGGTGGGCGTTTCCAGGGGCCGCCGCCGTCCTTCGGCGGCAGCGACTCCTTCGACTACCAGAGTTCACGGCCCTCGCAGGTGAACCGGCCCGCGGAGCCGATCCCGCCCTTCGGCGGCGAGCCGTCCCGGCCCTCGGGCCCCGGCGCGTTCGGGAACGCCCCGTCGGGCCCGGGCGGTCCGGGTGGTCCGGGTGGCTACGGGCGTGAACCCGGGGTCACCTCCGGTGGTCCCGGCGCGTTCGGGAACGACCCCGGCGGTCGCGGGGCGTTCGGGCGTGAGCCGGGTGGTCAGGGCGGACCGGGTGGTCCGGGTGGTCCGGGCAATGCGGGTGGTCCGGGTAATGCGGGCGGTCCCGGTGGTGCTGGGGCGTTCGGGCGTGAGCCCGGTGGTCCGGGCGGTCCCGGGGCGTTCGGGCGTGAGCCCGGAGTCACGTCCCCCGGGCCGGGAGCGTACGGGAACGAGCCCGGTGGGCCGGGCGGTCCGTCCGGCCCCGGCGCGTTCGGGCGGGACCCGTCCGGTCCCGGCGGTACGTCCGGTGGACCCGGCGCGTTCGGGCGTGAGCCCTCCGGTCCCGGTGGCCGGCCCTCCGCCGACCCCTTCGCGCGTGAGCCTTCGGGTCCGCACGCGGACCCCTTCCGACGTGACCCCTCGGGCCCCGGTGGACCTGGTGGCCCCGGCGGTCCCGGTATGTTCGGTGCCCCGCCGCCGCCCGGTCAGGGCGGTCCCGGTGGGCCGGGCGGTCCGGGCGGTCCCGGGATACCGCAGGCCTTCCAGCCTCCGGGCCCGGGAGGCCGGACGGCCCCGCCCGGATTCCCCCAGGAGACCGGCCGGCCGCAGCCCGGCGGCCAGGGCTTCGGCGGCGCCGACGACGACTGGGTGATCTCCCCGCCCGGCCAGGGCCAGGGCCCCGGCGGCCAGGGGGGCGGCGGCTACGGCTACCCGCAGCCCGGTTCCACCCAGGCACCGCCCCCGCCCGGCCCGGCGTACCCGCAGCAGCCGGCGACCTGGACGGCGACCATCGGCCCGGACCGCGCCTACTTCATGGCGATGATGCACCGCTCCGGCCCGGAGGCCGCGGGGCTCAACCTGCCCGCGTACTCGCCCGAGCAGCAGCGCACGCTCACCGGCAACCAGGTCACCATCGGCCGCCGCCGGCACTCCACCGGCGAGACCCCCGACATAGACCTCTCGGTGCCGCCGGAGGACCCGGGCGTCTCGCACCAGCACGCGGTCCTGGTCCAGCAGCCGGACGGCACCTGGGCGGTCGTCGACCAGAACTCGACGAACGGTACGACGGTCAACGGCGGCGAGGAGCCGATCCAGCCGTTCGTCCCGGTACCGCTCCAGGACGGCGACCGGGTGCACGTGGGCGCCTGGACCACGATCACGGTCCGCCGGGGCTGAGCACGTCCCGCGCGTCGGGGGCTACGGTTCGACGAGCCGCGCCCCCGACGAGCCCGGCAGCGGCCAGGCGTACGGCCCCTCCGGATCGTCCAGCCAGGCCCAGGCGCGCCGCACGCCGACCGTGACGCCGTAACGCCGCCGGTCCGGCATGCCCTCGCGCTCCCAGAGGGCGTACGCCTCCTGGGGTTCGAGGCTGCCCCGGGTGAGCGACAGCAGGAAGCGGAACAGGTCGCTCTCCCCCGCCCGGCGCGGCACCCCGTTCGGCACGGTCGGCTCGGGCGCGGGGCGGCTCGCCCCGCGCAGGGGCACGAAGTAGGCGGGGGTGTGCAGGAAGCGCCCCTCCGCGTGCCCGGCGTCCCGTACCGTCAGCGCGACCAGGCCGGTGGCCAGCGGGGCCAGGATCAGCGCACCCGGCCGGCACTGGGCGATCCAGGCGCGCGGCACGGACGCGAGCCGGCAGGTCGCGACGATCCGGTCGAAGGGGGCGCGCTCCGGCACCCCGCGCGCGCCGTCCCCGGTGACGACGGTCGGGTGGTGTCCGGCGGCGGCGAGATGGCGGCGCGCGGACTCGGTGATCTCCGGGTCCAGGTCGACGGTGGTGACGTGGTCGTCACCGAGCCGGTACGACAGCAGCGCGGCGTTGTAGCCCGTGCCCGCCCCGATCTCCAGCACCCGGTCGCCGGGCTCGACCCGCAGCTCGGCCAGCATCAGCGCCATCAGCGAGGGCTGGCTGCTGGAGGTGAGCAGCTCACCGTCGCGCAGCCGGGTGGCCAGCGGGGTGTCCTCGTAGACGCCGCGCACCCAGCGCTCACGGACGCGCGGGTCGGGGCTCTCGCCCCAGCACCGCTCGAACCCTCCGGCGCCGGCACTGACGTAGAAGTACGGCACGAAGAGGTGGCGCGGGACCGCCCCGAACGCCTCCCGCCAGCCCGGATCGGCGGCGAATGCCCCGCTCGCGTCGACGGCGCGCACCATCGCGGCCCGCGCCGAGGCGGCGAGATCGTCGAGACCGCGGTCGAGCGCGGGCCCACCTGTGCGCCCGCCCATGCGCCCACCCATGCCTCCACTGTGCTGCGGAACGCACGCGGAGGCGAGCGGCCGGGAGGCGAGTGGCCGGGACGGCGCGAGCGGCCGGGAGGCGAGTGGCCGGGGCCGGCGGCGGTCCTACGCCCTCCGTCCTCGGTCCCCCCGTCTGAGACCATGGGGAGGTGAAAGAGATTCGGCGCGGCACGCTTCAGGAGCAGACCTTCTACGAGCAGGTCGGCGGGGAGGAGACCTTCCGCCGGCTGGTCCACCGTTTCTACCAGGGCGTGGCCGAGGACCCCCTGCTCAAGCCCATGTACCCGGAGGAGGACCTGGGCCCCGCGGAGGAGCGCCTGGCGCTGTTCCTGATGCAGTACTGGGGCGGCCCCACGACGTACAGCGAGAACCGCGGCCACCCGCGGCTGCGCATGCGGCACGCCCCGTTCGTCGTCGACCGGGCGGCGCACGACGCCTGGCTGAAGCACATGCGGGACGCGGTCGACGAGCTCGGGCTCTCCGAGGAGCACGAGGAGACGCTGTGGAAGTACCTGACGTACGCCGCCGCGTCCATGGTGAACACGGCCGACTGACGGTCAGGGATCCGGGCCGGGGATCTTGGTCCAGGGATCAGGGGCAGGGGCCGGGCGGCAGGGGTCAGCGGACGCTGACGTCCAGGGCTCCGAGCCCCGCCCGACGCACCGCGATCGAGCCGTACGGCGTGCGCAGGCGCAGCCAGGAGCCGAGCGAGAGCAGCGCCAGGTCCCGCGCCCCGGCCGAGGGACGCAGGAAGCCCAGGGACTGGGCCGCGTGCACGGCCCGCACCGGAAGCCCCGTGTCGCCGACCGTGCGGGACCAGATGTCCCGTCCGATCAGGTCGAGTGCGGCGCGGGTACGGCCCTCGGGGGCGAGTTCCTCGGTACGGCCCCGGAACTCGGCGACGGCCGAGCCGACCAGCGCCCGCAGCGCGTCGGGCGTGGGCAGCCCCGCCTCGGACCGCCAGCCGCCACGCGGCGGCAGGACGCCGGCCCACGGCGGCCCGGTGACGGCGGGCGGCACCGCGGCCGTGGCCGCGCTCTCCGCCACCGTCTCCAGCAGCTGCCCCGCGGACACGGTGGCGTCCAGGGTGACGTCGAGGCCGTCCTCGTACGGCTTGGCGAGACGTACGGCACGGATCGCGAGCACCTCGAAGGAGGGCGGCCGGCCGAACACGGCCAGGGCCGTCCCGGCCGCCTGGAGGCGCACCGCGGCTCCACGGTCGTAGTGGAGCAGCCGGGAGAGGAAGGCCGCGAGGTCCGCCGCCTCCCCCTCGTCGGCGAGGTGGAGCACCGTCATGCGGCGACGGCCTCCTCGGCGTCGTCGCGGTACTCGTCGAGGAACTCGCGTTCCTCCGCCGTGATCCGGCGCGGTCGCTGTGCCGCGAAATCGAACGGCACGATGACCGTCGACGCCGTGACGTAGACGTGGTCGCCGTCCTTCACCTCGTAGGTGATGGTGAAGGACGCCGCCCTGATCTCCGTGACCCACAGCTCGATGTCCACGGGCGAGTGCCGGTGGACGAGCTGGCGCTTGTAGTCGATCTCGTGGCGCGCCACCACGGACCCCTGCTGGAAGTCCTTCTCCGGGCGGAAGAGGAAGTCGATACGGGCTTCCTCCAGGTAGCGGATGAAGACCGCGTTGTTGACATGACCGTACGCGTCCATGTCCGACCAGCGCAGCGGACAGCGGTAGAGGTGCCGCAAGATCGATCAGCCCCGGGTCAGTTTCTTGTAGGTGGCGCGGTGCGGACGCGCGGCGTCCGGTCCGAGCCGCTCGATCTTGTTCTTCTCGTAGGACTCGAAGTTGCCCTCGAACCAGAACCACTTGGAGTCGCCCTCGTAGGCGAGGATGTGGGTCGCCACCCGGTCGAGGAACCACCGGTCGTGGGAGACGACCACGGCGCAGCCGGGGAACTCCAGCAGCGCGTTCTCCAGGCTGGAGAGGGTCTCGACGTCCAGGTCGTTGGTCGGCTCGTCGAGGAGCAGCAGGTTGCCGCCCTGCTTGAGGGTGAGCGCGAGGTTCAGGCGGTTGCGCTCACCGCCGGAGAGCACACCGGCCGGCTTCTGCTGGTCGGGGCCCTTGAAGCCGAAGGCGGAGACGTACGCCCGCGACGGCATCTCGACCTGGCCGACGTTGATGTAGTCGAGCTCGTCGCTGACGACGGCCCACAGCGTCTTCTTCGGGTCGATGTTCTCGCGGCTCTGGTCGACGTACGAGATCTTGACGGTCTCGCCGACCTTGATGTCGCCGGAGTCCGGGGTCTCGAGGCCCTGGATCATCTTGAAGAGCGTGGTCTTGCCGGCGCCGTTCGGGCCGATGACGCCGACGATGCCGTTGCGCGGCAGCGTGAAGCTGAGGTCGTCGATGAGAACCTTCTCGCCGAAGGCCTTGGAGAGGTTGTTGACCTCGACGACGATGGAGCCCAGGCGCGGGCCCGGCGGGATCTGGATCTCCTCGAAGTCCAGCTTCCGCATCTTGTCGGCCTCGGCCGCCATCTCCTCGTACCGGGCGAGACGGGCCTTGGACTTGGCCTGACGCCCCTTGGCGTTGGACCGCACCCACTCCAGTTCTTCCTTGAGACGCTTCGCGCGCTTGGCGTCCTTCTGGCCCTCGACCTTGAGACGGGTCGCCTTGGTGTCGAGGTAGGTGGAGTAGTTGCCCTCGTAGGGGTGGGCGCGACCGCGGTCGAGCTCCAGGATCCACTCGGCGACGTTGTCGAGGAAGTACCGGTCGTGGGTGACGGCGACGACGGTGCCGGGGTACTTGGCGAGGTGCTGCTCCAGCCACTGCACGGACTCGGCGTCCAGGTGGTTGGTGGGCTCGTCGAGCAGCAGCAGGTCGGGGGCCTCCAGCAGCAGCTTGCACAGCGCGACGCGGCGGCGCTCACCACCGGAGAGGTTGGTGACGGGCCAGTCGCCGGGCGGGCAGCCCAGGGCGTCCATGGCCTGCTGCAGCTGGGTGTCCAGGTCCCACGCGTTGGCGTGGTCGAGGTCCTCCTGGAGCTTGCCCATCTCGTCGAGGAGCGCGTCCGAGTAGTCGGTCGCCATCAGCTCGGCGACCTCGTTGAACCGCTTGAGCTTGCCCATGACCTCGGCGGCGCCGTCCTGCACGTTCTCCAGGACGGTCTTGGACTCGTCGAGCGGCGGCTCCTGGAGCAGCATGCCGACGCTGTACCCGGGCGACAGGAACGCGTCACCGTTGGAGGGCTGCTCGAGGCCCGCCATGATCTTCAGAACGGTGGACTTACCGGCGCCGTTCGGGCCGACCACACCGATCTTCGCGCCGGGCAGGAAGCTCAGCGTTACGTCGTCAAGGATGACCTTGTCGCCGTGTGCCTTGCGCGTCTTGCGCATGGTGTAGATGTACTCAGCCAAGAGAAACCGTCCGGCAGCTTGAAATCTGGCAGTGGGCAGATACACCCCCATCTTGCCGGACGGCTACCCCTGGGGGGAAACCCGTCCGGGCGGGGGCCGCTGACCTGGGGTTCCGTAGGTGACAGGTGCGGGACGTCCGTCGGTGCCGGTCCCTGCCGCGTGCCCTCGGTCGCCCTCGCCCGTCCCGGAGACGGCCCGGAGACGGCCCGGAGACGGCCCGGGGTTGATCAATCGTCGTCGGCCGGTGCCGTGCCGCCGCTCGAGGTCACCCTGCCCGGCGGCGAGCGGCACCTTGAAGTGAACACGAATGCATTTCAGCATTCCCTGGGGACGCGACCGCGTCGCAATTGATTAGCGTTCGACATTTGACAGTCGAATCCGTTGAATTCTGGCACTTTTCGCATAATTTGATGATCCCGCGGCACCGGCAGACGATAGAACCATAGCGACCTCGGAACTGTGGAGGTATGACTGTGTTCAGGCGATTCATGGCCGCCGCGATGGTGATCGCCGCCGGGGCAGCCGGCGGGCTGATCGCGCCGTCGACCGCCGGCGCCCAGGACTACGGGCCCAACACCTGCAGACAGGGGTTCGTCTGGCGGGAGGCGCGGGCCGGTGACGTCGTGTGCGTCACGCCGCAGACCCGAACGGACACCGCGAACGACAATGCTCTGGCCCCGGGCCGGACCCTCCCGAACGGCTACTGCAAGCAGGGCTACGTCTGGCGTGAGGCGTGGGGCTCCGACGACCTGACGTGTGTGACCCCGCAGACCCGCGCGCAGGCGCGGTACGACAACAGCCGGGCCGACGACCGGCGGTTGGCGGTGCGGCTGTGGATCACCACGGAGAACGGCACCCTCAAGGTCAGCGGCGACCACTTCAATGTGAACGGCCAGGTCCGTCTCGTCTTTTCCGGAGCGGTCGGCAAATCCTGGACGATCACGGCCACCAGGCACTCCGGATATGCCGGCGGAAGCTTCGGATTCGTCCCCGGATTCACCGGACCGTGCGCTCCGGGAAACCCGAACGCCCAGGTTCGCGCGATCGATCTGACATCGGGTCGCCGCACGGCCGCCGTCCCGTTCGTCTATTGCGTCAGGTTCGACTGAGATATCGCGGCGGTCTTTTCCGTGCCGCCGTCAGCAGTCGATGTCGACCGCTCCCCCGTCGAAGACCGGATCACCGGCCGCGCCGTCCACCTGCAGACGGCCCCCGTCCCGCCCCCAGGTCAGTGCGTAAGCGCCCGCCCCGACGGGCCGGCCGTTGTCGTCGACCGTCCAGTGTCCCGCCGGGCCCAGGGCCAGACCGGTGGGCCCCACCGCGTAGGCCTCGGCGGTGCCCAGCACGAGGAAGGACGTCTCCCGCACCACGGCGGTGCAGCCCTCCGGGCCCGCAGGTCTCAGCACGTAGTACTTCGCGTCCGAGATCAGGTCGTCCATCGCTCCCCAGGCGACGCCGAGCACGGCCAGGCCGGTCAGCAGCCAGCCGCCCAGCCGTACCCCCCTCGCGTACGTCGGCGGGAGCGCCGGGGCACCCGGACGGCGGCTCCTGCGGGCGAGGACGAGGCGCAGGACCAACGCCAGGACCAGGAAGGCCGCGCTCGCACCCCAGCCGGGTAACACCCGGCCCCGCACGACCAGCAGGAAGCTGCTCCAGCCCGCCACGGCGGCGAGCGCCAGGGCTCCGGTGCCCGTCGCCGCGGCGACGGCCGGCGACCACCTCACTCGGCGTCGTGCGCATGTTTCCGTCACAACCGATACGACGGCCCTCCCGCGCCGGAAGTTTCACCCGGGCCCCGCACACGGCTGCCAGACTGTGGCTTCTCGTGCCGTGCCGTGCCGTGCTGTGCCGTGAGGAGGAACCGTGCAGGTCGCCGTGGTCACCTTTGACGGGTTCAACGAGCTCGACAGCTTCGTCGCCTCCGCGTTGATCAACCGGTGTCGTAAGGACGGACTGGAGGCGTTCATCACCACGCCGACGCCCGGGGTCACCTCGATGAACGGCGTCGAGGTGAGCGGGCAGCGGCCGTTGGAGTTCGTCTCCGAGGCCGACGTCGTGCTGATCGGCAGCGGGATCAAGGCGCGGGAGGTGGCCGCCGACGACCGGCTGCTCGCCCGGCTGCCGCTCGATCCCGCGCGGCAGCTGATCGCTGCGCAGTGCTCCGGCGCGCTCGTGCTCGCCCGGCTCGGGCTGCTGGACGGGATGCCCGCCTGCACGGACCGCACGAGCCGGCCGTTCGTCGAGGCCTGCGGGGTCACCGTGCTGGACGTGCCCTTCCACACCGAGGGGAACATCGCCACGGCGGGGGGCTGTCTGGCCTCCCAGTACCTCGCCACCTGGGTGATCGGCCGGACGGTCGGCCTGGACGCCGCGCGGGGCGTCCTCGACTACGTCGCCCCCGTCGGCGAGAACGAGGAGACCGTGGAACGCGCCCTGCGAGCGGTCCGTAGCGGCGAGGCCGCCGCACTGCGCTGACGTCCGGCCACGAGCGGCGAGGCCCGCCGCTCCTCCCTCACGCGTTCTCCTTGCGGCCCGCCAGGACCAGGGCCGCTCCGCCGATCACCACCAAGCCGATGGCCGTGCCCGCGATGATCGGAGTGCCGCTGGACCCGCCCGTCTCGGCGAGGTTGGTGTCGGTGGCGGAGGCGGCGGTGCCCCCGACGGTGGCAGGGCTGGGGTCGCTGAGGGTCTGCGTGGTCACGTTCGCCGTCTCCGCGGTCCGGGTCAGGCAGTCCAGGAGGCCGGTGAAGCGGGACTGGGCGCCCTGGAGACCGGTGATCGTGAAGTCGTAGGGCTGGTCCTCCTGGAGCGGGATCGTCACCGTCCGGGTGGTGCCCGCCGGGATGGCGTGCTCGGCACCCATCAGCGCGAAGGTGAAGGCCTCGTCGCCCTGGTTGGCCACGGTGATGTCCACACCGCTCCTGGCGCAGTTCTTCGCGGCCGACAGGGCCGGTACGGCGCCCTGCTGCGCCCAGGTCGCGCTCGCCGTCGCCGACACGGTCGACTCGCTGGAGCCGGCCAGTATCTGTGTCTGGCTGCGGCTGTCGGAGGTGAAGGCGCGGCCGACGGGGATGGTCGTGGAGGCCTGGACCGTGAGTGCGGCGGAGCCGGGGTCGGCGTCGGCGGGCACGTCGAAGAACAGCTGGCTGCCGTTCGTCGCGGTCGTGACCGGCTTGCCGTCCTTGCCGACGATCCGCACCCCGGTGATCCCGGCGTCCAGCGGCGGGGTGACCGTCACCGCGCTCGCGTCGGTGTGCACGGTCACCGGTCCGACGGGCTCGCCGGGGCGGCCCGAGACGGCCGGCGCGTCGAGCGTCAGGGAGGCCTGCGGCTCGGCGGTGTCGCGGGCGGCCTTCTGGAGGTAGTCCGCGAGCTGTTCGGCCTGCGGGTCGACGGCGTCCACGTCCGCGCCGTCCGAGTAGCGCCAGATCGCCACCTGGGTGCCCGCCGCCGCGTCCTGCTCGGTGAATCCGCCGGAGATGCCGGCCTTCGTCGCCAGCGAGGCCAGATCGTTGACCTGGGGGTAGGAGTTCTGCAGGATCCAGCGGATCCTGCCCGCGTCGTCGTCGGCGCCCAGCGAGGTGCCGCTCCAGGGCGTCTCCTGGTACTTCGCGTCCCGCTGGGTGGGGTTGTGCAGGTCGACGCAGTAGGTCTGGAGGGTGCCGCCGCCGTCGACGGACATCTCGAACAGGCCCGCCGAGATCTCCTGGTCCCCGCCGTCGTCATGGAGGACCGCGGCGCCGTACGTCTTGAGGCCGCCCATGGTGGCGGTGGCTCCGCCCGGGGTCTGCGCGGTCTCGTCGGCGGCGGCCGGGCTCGCGGCGGCGGTCACTCCCGCGACGGCGACGAATCCACCGACCAGTGCCGACGCGGCGAGGCGGGCGGCACCGCGCGTGCGCGCGAACGGCGCGGAGAACGAAGAAATCAACGTAATTCCCCTTCGAGCAGGACTCGTTGACCTGGGGGTACGGTCCCGCCAGCAGCATCAGAAGCCCCGTGAGCCACGATCGGCATCCTAGAGACGCCCGCGCACCCGGTTTCCCGGTCCTGTCATCGGATGGGTGATCCGACTCGGAATCGTTATCCCCAAGATCGCCAACAGGCGGGGAACGGGCCGCACTTATCGACAAATCCACCGGTCCCACGCGGAGGGATCCGCCGACAAGCCGCCCGCCCGTCGGCCCGGGGCGCCGCCCGCCCTCGGGTGACCCGATCTCACGTCACGGCCACGGCCTCACGCGGCTGTTGGGCTCCCGCGCCGCCGGAGTCCGTCGCGGGCGCGGGCGCCTCCCAGTCGGGCTCGGGCTGCGCGGGGGCGCCGACAGCGGCCGGCTCGGGCCTGACGGAGCGCCGGAAAGCCGAGGTGCCGCGGGCCAGGTCATGGCCGATCGACACCGCGTCGATGTCCGCCGAGGTCCGGTTCTGCTGCGCCTCCCGCGTCTCCGTGCGCACCTTGAGCCGGCCCTGCACGATCACCGGATCGCCGACGTTCAGCGACGCCGCCGCGTTCACGGCCAGTTGCCGGTTGGCCCACACCGTGAAGAAGTTGGTGTGCCCGTCGGCCCAGGTGCCCTTCTCCCGGTCCCAGTAGCGCGCGGTCACCGCCAGCCGGAACCGGGCCGACGGCCCCGCCGCGAGCTCCCGGTAGACCGGCTGCGTCGCCACGTTCCCCACCGCGCACACGATCGTCTCGTTCATGTCTCGAATCCCTCCCTCAGCCCGGCCGTCCCGCCGGGCGGACACGCGTACGGGCCCGTCCCGTACGGCTGCCTGGCCGCGCCGACCGCGTCCGTCGCGATCGCCGCACCGCCAGACTGCCGCCACCGGACCGAGCCCGCCGCGCCCTGTGCACGACCGCCCGCCTGTGGACAACCCCGTCACCCGGACGAGTGAGCCACGCGGCCCCGGCCGGATCACGTCCCGGCCCCGCCCGCCCCCGCACCCCTGAGCAGACCCTGGCAGACGCCGCCCGGATCCCCCCGGCCCCGCCGCCCCGTCCCGGCTCAGCGCACCCCCGCGCCCACCACCCTCCCGTACTGCTCCCGTACCTCCCGGTACCGCAGCAGCTCCGCCGCCAGCGGGTCCAGGACCCGGGCCCGGCCGCAGCCGGCGGCGGCCTCCCGCAGTCGGCGTTCCGCGTCCTGCCCGTACCGCCGGGCCGGGCCCCGGGCCGCCAGCCGACAGCTCCACTCCACCAAGGGGCCGCCGACGATCCCGGCCATCATCAGCAGCACCGGCACCCCCAGGTTCGGGGCCATGACCCCGGCGATCTGCCCCGCCAGCCAGAGGCCGCCGACGACCTGAAGCAGCGTCATCGCCGCCTGCGCCAGCACCGCCACCGGCCACCACCCCGGCCGCGGCGGCCGTCCGGGCGGCAGCCCGGCGCGTGCGGCGAGTTCGTCCAGCGCCTCGGGCAGGCCCTGGGAGCCGCGTACGGCCGCCTCCCGTACCGCCTGCGCCCAGGGCGCGGGCAGCCCGGCGGAGGCCCGTTCGGACACCGTGCGCACCGCCTGCTCGACCCGCTGGCGGGCCGTGGCCTCCTCGTCGGCCTGGGCGCGGGCCGGCAGCCGCCCGGTGACCGGGTCCCCGCCGGACTGGCACCACCGCCACAGCCGCAGCCACGGCGTCCCGCAGGCCCGGCCCGCGTTGCGCAGCCAGGCCCGCTCGGCCGCCTCGCCCGCCGCGGTGGCGCCCACCGCGTCCGCCAGCCGGTCGGAGAACTCCTCCCGCGCCTCCTCGCTCAGCCCGGTGCGCTGCCCGGTGACGTACACGGGCCGCAGCCGGGCCGCGGCGGCGTCCACGTCGGCCGAGACCCGGCGGCCCGCCGCGCCCCGCTCGGTGACGAACTGCCCGAGCAGTTCGCGCAGTTCGCCGACGCCGTCCCCGGTGAGCGCGGACATGGCGAGGACGGTCGCGCCCGGTTCGCCGTACTCGCCGAGGGCGATGCCGTCCTCGTCGAGGAGCCGGCGCAGATCGTCGAGGACCAGTTCGGCGGCCTCGCCGGGCAGCCGGTCGACCTGGTTGAGGACGACGAACATCACCTCCGCGTGCCCCGCCAGAGGGCGCAGATACCGCTCGTGGAGCATGGCGTCGGCGTACTTCTCGGGGTCCACCACCCAGACGACCGCGTCGACGAGCTTCAGGATGCGGTCGACCTGTTCGCGGTGCTGTACGGCGGCGGAGTCGTGGTCGGGCAGGTCGATCAGGACGAGTCCGCGCAGCTGGGCCTCCGCCTCCGCGCTCTGCACGGGGCGCCGGCGCAGCCGGCCCGGGATGCCGAGGCGGTCGATGAGGCTCGCGGCGCCGTCGCTCCAGCTGCACGCGATGGGCGCGGCGGTCGTCGGACGCCGGACGCCGGTCTCCGAGATGGGCACCCCGGCGAGGGCGTTGAAGAGCTGGGACTTGCCGCTGCCGGTGGCGCCGGCGAGGGCGACGACCGTGTGCTGCCCGGAGAGCTTGTGCCGCGCCGCCGCCTCGTCGAGCACCCGGCCGGCCTCGGCGAGCGTCCGGTTGTCGAGGCGGGTACGGGACAGGCCGACGAGTTCGCGCAGCGCGTCGAGCCGGGACCGCAGGGGGCCGTCGTAGACGGGCGGGCCCGCGGCGGGCGCGCCACCGGTGCGGACCGGCACCTGGCCGGTGTGCTCGCCGCCCGCGCCCTCGTTCACCCTGCGCGCGATGAGACCGTCGTCCCAGGCGTCGACCGCTTCGGCGACGGGGTCGACCGCATCGGCGCCACCGGCCTCCGCACGGGAAGCGGCCTGCTCGGGGGCGTCCGCGGATGCGTCCCGCGGCCCGCCGCGCCCGCCGTTCCCGGGCACCTCGGCGTCGCGGCCGGCCGTGGGCGCAGCCGTGCGGCCGGAGGGATCCGAGCGCCCCGTGTGGTCCGTGTGATCGGTGTGATCCGTGTGGTCCGAGTCAGTGACGGCGGTCACCGGTCACCTCTCCTTCTGCAGTACGGACAGCGCGGCGATGAGTTCGGCCTGGGGTTCGGCGTGGACGTCGAGCCCGTCGAGGGGCGCGAGGCGGCGCTCGCGTTCGGCGTGCAGGACGCGGTCCAGATGTTCGGTGAGCAGCCGTCCGCCGCGGTCGCGGAGCCTCAGCGCGCCGTGCGCGCCGAGCCGTTCGGCGAGGCCCTCGCCCGCGGTGCGGGCCCGGCGGCCGCCCAGCAGGGCGGTGGCGACGAGCGCGGCGACCGCCTCGGGCTCGGGTGCGGCGCCGCGTTCCAGGGCGCGTACTTCGTCCTCCGCGTACTCCTCCAGCTCGCGCCGCCACCGCCGTACGGCCATCGCGATGCGGTGTTCGGCGTGTTCCGGGGTGGACTCGGCGTCCGTCAGGGCCGGTGCGGCGGAGGCGGGTTCGCGGCGCCAGGCCTCGTCGACGCGTTCGTCGGCGGCGGTGACGGCGCACAGCAGGAGGGCGGCGAGGCTCTCCGCGAGGGCGTCGAGGAGTTCGCCGGCCGTGCAGTCGAGGGGGAAGGCGCGCCAGCGTTTGAGGGCGTCCCCGGCGAGGACGGCGCCGTTCTGCAGGCGGCCCCGCACGCGCGCGTACTCGCTGTCGTACGCCTTCTCCACAGCCGTGGTGAGCCGCAGGGCGGCGGCGTACTGCGCGGCGGCGGCGCCGGCGAGTTCCGGCATGCGGGTCTTCAGGGAGTCGAGGACGCCGTGGGCGGTGCGGGCGAGGACGTGGTGGCGGGCGCCGGGGTCCTGGGCATGGTGGACGAGCCAGGTCCGCAGCGGCGCCACGGCGGTGGCCGGGAGCAGCCCGCCGCCCCAGGCGGACTCGGGGAGTTCGGGGACGGTGAAGCGGGGCACGTCACCGAGGCCGGCCTTGGTGAGGAGGGCGCCGTACTGCCGGGACACCTCGGCGACGACCTGGTGGGGGACGCGGTCCAGGACGGTGACGAGGGTGGCGTCGTACTCCTTGGCGGTGCGCAGCAGATGCCAGGGCACGGCGTCGGCGTAACGGGCCGCCGTGGTGACCATCACCCAGATGTCGGCGGCGCAGATCAGTTCGGCGGCGAGGGCGCGGTTGTCGGCGATGAGGGAGTCGATGTCGGGGGCGTCGAGGAGGGCGAGGCCGGGCGGGAGGGTTTCGGCGGTCTCGATGCGCAGGACGCGCCGGCCGTCCTCGCCGGGGAGCAAGAGGTCGTCCGTGGGCTCCTGATGGGGCACCCACGCGCGCGTGAGTCCGGGCAGCACACGCATCCCGCTGAACCAGTGATGGTCCTCCGGATGGCAGACCAGCACCGGGGTCCGGGTGGTCGGCCGCAGCACGCCCGCCTCACTGACGCGCCGCCCGACCAGGGAGTTCACGAGGGTGGACTTGCCCGCGCCGGTGGAGCCGCCGATGACGGCGAGGAGCGGCGCTTCGGGCTGTCTCAGGCGGGGCACCAGATAGTCGTCGAGCTGGGCGAGCAGTTCGTCGCGATTGGCACGCGCGCGTGGCGCGCCCGCCAGGGGCAGCGGGTAGCGTGCGGCGGCGACACGGTCGCGCAGGGCGGAGAGTGCGTCGAGCAGTTGAGGCCGTACGTCCAAGGTCACCACATGCGAAGAATGCCCAATTTTAGGGGATTTATGAAGCATATAGGCATGTCTGCGCGCCGATAGGACAGAAGGGGCGGAGGGGACGACTGGGACACAGGCACAGCGCAGGCATAACGAGTGCACAACACCCGGGTTGCGAGACGCCAAAAGCGATGCACGATTCGCACCTGCCTGCGATTATCAGGACCGCTTCACCGAACCTCCACATTGAGCCACGGAGGCGAAGCAACCAGGACAAGGAACCGGGAGCCCTATCCTTGTCCCCGGCAACGTCACGGATCGCCCCACACCCGGGCAGCACGTACGAGGCCATCCCATCCGGCCCCCGTAGCTCAGTGGATAGAGCAGGCGCCTTCTAAGCGCTTGGCCGCAGGTTCGAGTCCTGCCGGGGGCGCAAGTCTCCGCCCTCCCTTTGGGAGGGCATTTTTGCTGGTCAGAGCACGTTTCATGCGCACGCCGAAGCCCCGGATCCTCCCCCGATGATCGCGGGGAGGATCCGGGGCTGTCCGGCTGTAACCGGGTTTTCGCGGGTGGCCCTGTCGAATACGTGTCGAAGTTTTCCGCGAGGTGCGTCAGCCCGCAGCTGGCGGCTCGGGGAGATCCCCCGCGGCCTCCAGGCGCCGTTTCAAGTCAGGCAGCTGCCCCTCGACGCACCGGGCGTAGGTGGCCAGCAATACCGGCACGCTGTTACCGGCCCATTCAGCCCACCTGGGCGGGCGGGATCCCGTCATTGAGCCACTTCGTGAGGCGCGTGTGCCGGTTGTCGTGCACCCGCCTCCCAGTGGGCGACTCGAACACATGCGGAGGCAGAACGGCTTTCCGCGCACTGCGCCACGCCCGGCGGATGACCGAGCCGGCGAGAATGCCGCCCGTCTCCCCCTGGAACAGCAGATCACCGGGCTTGAGCTGCTCGTCCTCGACGTGCTACCGCAGGATGCGCGTCAGGGTGGGATGCCCCGGCACGGTGCGCGTCTCACCCTCGGCACGGCCCTTCAGGTCACGTTCCTCGTGGATCTCCCCTGTGTCGGTCCACTGCACACGCATGGCGACGGCTTCCTCCGGCCGCAGAGCGCAGTAGTACAGCGTGGCGAAAAACGCGTGCAGCCGCTTCCCTCCACGCGGCCGGCACCGGATCCAGTCGAGGAGCGCCGCCGCCTGCTCCGCGTTCATGAGGGATCGCTTGTCCACGGCGTTGCTGGTCTTGGTGACGCTCGTCGTCTCCTTCCCCTTGGAGAGCGGGTTGGCCCGCAGGACCCGCCGCCGGATCGCGTGCTTCATGACGACGTTGAGGATCCGACGGTGACGCTTCCTGGACCAGGCCGCCGCCTGCTTGCCGTCGAGGCGCGTGTCGACGGCTCGCAGGACCTCATCAACCCTCTCCGGCTCCTCCCAGACGGAGACCGGCAGGGAGTTGCGCTCCACCCACCTGAGGATGGTCACCACGACGGCTCCAGCGCAGCAGACCTTGATGCCGTCCTGACCAGGGAATGCAGGCCACGTCTACGTGGACTACTCGTGGACTGGCCTGCGGTAGTTGATCCGCTTCAACGCTGTTACCAGGCATAACAGTGCGCGATGAAGCGGCCTCCGGAACCGTGTGCCTGGGCGACGTCCTCGCTTCTACCGTGGCACTGAGATGGCACTCGTGTAGGCCAGATGGCCGATCGCCGAAGGCACTGGCCTCGCACCCAGGGGGATGATCGGCTCAACGACGTGGAACTCTGCTTCACTAACGCGCTGCACGAGGTGACGGCATGGCTGCAGACAACGCGGCGAGTATCCCCGAGGGCCTGATCGTTTCAGTGCTATCGGCTGTCGTTGTCTCAGTACTCGGTGTCGCGAACCTCTGGTTCCAGGAGTGGCATGCGCGACGCAATGAGGAGGCCAGACGCCGGCGACTCCTTGACGAAGCCCAGGCATATCTCGGGGTTCTAACCGAGTGGCTTGACGCCCATGCTGTGATCGCACCAGGCACCAGCATCGACTCTGTGCAAGCACAGGCGGCAAGAGTCTTAGATCAGCAACTGCGCAACATTCATGCTTCGTTCACCGAGGCCCGGGTCCCGCAGCGCACTCCGCTGTGGGCCCAGTTCAGAAGGCTCCTGCTGCTGTACCCGTTGCGCTCCATCGCAGGGTCGTTGGTGCGGCTGCTGTTCTACCTCGTGGTAATCATCGTGTTCAGCGTGACTCCGGGTCTCCTCCTCGACGAGCGGAATGCCTGGGGGGACAGGATTGGTGCGTCAGTATTGTTGATCGTGACAGGCGGCGGCCTCCTCTACGGACTGTGGCGCCTGGCTAATCTCCTATCACCGCACGCAAGGGTGCTCAGCCACAGTGATGGGGGTGCGACTTCGTAACCACCAGAGCCGATCGGCCCGTGCCAGAACTGTGCCAGGTCCTGCGGGGAACCTGAGGTTCCCCCGCTGTACGGGAGTGGTTGACTAGCTGGTCAGGGCGGGTTGACGTGGTTTCAGGTTCACTTGTTCGGCCGCTGCCTGGTCGGCGTAGTGCTTTTCCTCGTATTCGATCGGGCTGAGGTAGCCGAGCCGTTTCTGGATGCGGCGGGGGTTGTAGAAGCCGTCGAGGTACTCGAAGAGCGCGAGGTTGGCTTCGGCCCTGGTGGCGAAGACGCGGCCGCGGATGCACTCGGTCTTGATGACCATCCACAGGTTCTCCGCCAGGGCATTGTCGAACGAGTCGCCGACCGAGCCCATGGACGCCTGGACACCGGCCCTGACCAGGCGTGTTGTGGGCTTTACGGACGTGTACTGACAGCCGTGGTCGGCGTGGTGAACGAGCTCGCCGGGGGCGGCTTCGCGGCTGGCCAGGGCATACTCCAGCGAGGTGAGGACCAGGTCCGCGTCCGCGCGGGCGGAGGTCTCCCAGGCCACGACCCGGCGGGAGAACGCGTCGCGGATCGCGGACAGCCACAGCGGCCCCTCCCCGGTGGGGATCATGGTCAGGTCGGTGACCCACAGCCGGTTCGGCCCGTTCGCGGTGAAGTCGCGTTGCACCAGGTCAGGGGCCGGGTCGGCGTCTGGGTCGCGGCGGGTGAAGCCCTTGTTCCGGCGGGGACTGATCCCGGCGAGGCCGGCCTGGCGCATGAGCCGCTCGACGCGTTTGCGGCCGATGTGGACGCCCTCACGCTTGAGGACGGCGTGCACGCGGGGTGAGCCGTAGATCCCGCCGGACTCGTCGTGGACCTGCCGGATCCTGCCTGTCAGCTCGGCGTCCCGGCGGCGCCGCTCGCACGGCTCGGTCTCGGCCCGGCGCCACCGGTAGTAGGTGGAGGAGGGGATGTTCAGTTCCCGGAGTACGGGCTCGACCCCCAGGTGCGGGTGCTCGTCGACGAGCGCCGTCACCTGGGCCGGGTCGGGTCGAGCTGGGCCGCGAAAAAAGCGGAGGCCGTCCGCAGGACTTCATTCGCACGCTTGAGCTGGGCATTCTCCTTGCGCAGGGCGGCAAGCTCCTCGCGCTCGGCGGTGGTGAGCAGGTCGCCGCGCTCGCCGGCATCGGCCTCGGCCTGGCGGATCCAGTTGCGCAGGGCTTCGTGGTGCACGCCGAGTTCCTCGGCCATGCGGCGGATCACGGGCTTCGGCTCGGAAGCGCGGTACATCCGCACCGCACGCTCACGCAACTCCAGCGGGTATTTCCTCGGGGCAGGCATCGTCAGAGCTCCTCTCGTGAGCCCCATCTGACCTGCTGTCACCTCTCCCCGCATCTCGGGGGAACCTCAACCACGGGGAATGGCGGAGACCAGGTCGTCGACCAGCCAGCTCCCGTAGCCGCTCCGTTGCAGGTCAGCCCAGGAGCCGCCCGTAGAAGACCCAAGCTTCCCAAGCTGAGGGCTCAGGCAGCATCGGCACGGCTCGGCCGGCGCGGCTTGCGCTGGTCGACCGCATGGCAACGTGGTTGAGACCAGCGGGAGTACAGCGAGGCACACACGCGCCTGATCGGTTGGCACACCCGCCGTCGTGGCGAACGGTCGTCGGCTGAGGCGCAAACTAACCCGGGGACCCTTGCCCACGAAGCGATCACGAGTGCTACAACGGCCCCATGGCGTACAGATTCACGGCGCAGCTTGCCTGCGGGCTCGACGAGCTGGACCAGGGTGACTGCGTTATGGCGGGGGTGGCCGAGTTGGACGACGAGGAGGCTTTCTCCCTGTTGTTCATGTGTGACTTCAACGAGCCCGACGCGCAGGACGTACGTCTCGGCATGGACACACACTGCCTCGTCACACCCGACCAGGGCACCGCCTACGGCTGTGTGCGTGAAGTGGTACTGGACGGCGATGTGCTGCGGGTGACATTGGCCCCCTCCTCGCTGGACGCCCTCGGCCTGTCCGACCCCGTCGTCGAGGCCTTGCTTCGGGCGCCGGCGCCGGACGTGGCACGTATGCGCGAGGTGCTGCCGCGCATCCTGGCCTATGGGCGCCCGGATGCCCACCCCAGACTGATCAAGCTGTAGCAAGTAGAGCGATGGAGAACAACCCGAGTCCGCCAGCTTCTGACATCCACGGCTGACATCAACGACGCCGGACGGAGACGTACACGGGCGACTCTGCTCGGCCCCCGCACCAGCCGACGACACCAGTCGGAGCGGGTTCGGATCGAACTCCTAAAGCGGTTGTCACAGGCTTGATTCCTGTCGAGGCGTCAGAGGGACCCAGCCCGGTCTTGGGTCCACCTGAGTCGTCAGGGAGCAGCCGACTGGTACCAGCACCTACTCGTCAGCTCTTTCACTCTCCGGCGAGGCCAGCTCGATGCCCCGTACACGACGGAGCCAGCGTGCTAGAGCGAACAGTGACGCACCAGCGATGCCGCAAGGCTCCCAGACCTCAGTCACCAGCACGCTGAGTCCGCCGTCGTCGACGATGTAGATGGCCTGGGCGCCCACAACGGCTGCAACGAAGCCGTTGGTTCGGGAGGCGGTGCGCAGCAACCAGTCCACCGGCCTCCAAGCCGGACCGGCAACGTCACGCACACGCATGCGCACCGCGGCAAGCAGGAAGCCGAGTGCAAGAAGGAACTGTCGGCGCGAAGAAAAGGAGAGGCCGTCCTCGGGTGAGCCGGCCAAGATGGCGCCCCACTCCGTGCGGAGGTGACTCCGTCGGTGACCGGCGATGCGAACCGCGATGCCGGTTGCCCTACGTGCCGCACCACTTGGGTCGGTGCGGGTATCCCTGCGCGTGTCCATTGCGTGGTACGACCGCACCCGTTTGTAGCCAAGGATTACGTGCTCAATCGAGGTAGCACTCTCCCGGCTCACGCGGCTAATGAACAGGACACTTAGCTCTGGTGACACTTGCATGCTCTGCGCACGAGCGACATTTGGTCGTCGGTAGAACGGGTGCGGGATGATGTCACCCTCTGGTACCACGCCAGCGGTAAGTTCACCAAGAGCAACTGCCACGAGTTGCTGCTCTTGTTCATCAAGGGCGTCGTACGCCTGCCGGGCGTCCACGAGCATGAGAACAGGCCCGCCCCGGACTGTCATGACGGGCCTCCAGCCAGGCCAAGACCGAATCGGCGTGCCCTCCGTGCTTCCAGTGCTTGGGTCGCCTGCTGTCGACCTGTCCCAGTCAGCTCGTAGAAGCGGCGCGCGGGCCGACCCGGGTGGGGAGTTGTCTCCTCCCAGCTCGAAACCCAGCCGCGCTCAGCGAGCCGCTCAAGGATCGGATAGACGGTGCCAGGGCCAAGATCGGCACTGCGACAGATACTGAGCCCCCATGCCGGGCTATCGCTCGTCGCTGACAGCAGAGCCTCTAGGACGGCAATCGTCGGCTTGGTGAGCCGCACCTTCGTCATGGCACCAGTGGAGCATGCATCGAGTACGACATTCAACTGTCCGTGCAAACCAGGTCTCAGACGGCCCTTGAAGCCGTTGCAGTACAGTAGCCAAGTACCGCAACTACCGCGACCACAGGTGACCGCCAACGTCCCTCAACGGCTGACTGGCCAGCCCACCAGGCCCCAATAACCTCCCAGCCGAGAGTTCGGGACGAAGAGGTCGTGCCAGATCCGTGCCAGGTCATGCGGGCAACCACGGGGAATGGCGGGGAGCACGAGTCTGCCCGCCACGTCTCACAGCAGCTTCGCCGCACGTCGGAGCAGCAACTACCGCCAAAGAACCCAAGCTTCCCAAGCTCAGGCCCCATTGCTGCCAGTAACCTGCGACAGTGTCGGTAGAACAGGCGCCAGAGGCTGCCTTCCAGCTGAAGTGGGAACTGAGGGACCATGGTTGGGCGAGATGCCACCTGACCGAGGGTTCCCAAAAGGTGTCGCTGAGCGTCAGCTACTGCACTGACGCGCTGGCGGACCTCGTGGCCGGCATAGGCGGTCTGTACTCGCAGCAGCACACGACCCGGTTCTTCTTCGACGCCGAGCCGCAGGAACTTCGCTGGGTTCTCCGTGCGACGGATGAATCGGTCGAGGTGACCATCTACAAGTTCACCGACGTTGCGGTCAGTCCTGACCTACCGGATTCCGACGGTACGGTGATCTGGAGATCGACGCATCCGCGTCCGGTGTTTGCCCACACCGTTCTCGATGCCGCGCAGCAAGTGGTCACGGAGCATGGCGAGACCGGCTACCGCTCCAAGTGGGTACTGCACCCCTTCCCCGTCGGCCCGGTTCAGGATCTCCGCAGGCTGCACCTGCGCGACGACGTCTGCGAGTTGCCCCACGACCTGTCCTGCCCCTGACGATCAGCGCGGCCGTCTCAGTCTCCGTCTCATTCACCACTGTTCGCGGACCTTCAGACGAGACCACGAGTCCACGCCCGGACACCGACCAGCCGCCCTTGCATAGCGCTCTCGTACCGGGCACCGCGTGTCACCATCGGGTGGAGCACGTGCGTTCAGCAACGCGGCAGATGTGGTGTGGTGGGGGAATCGTGGCAGCACTGACCTGGGGCATCGTGAGCATCGGCGCCCTTTTCATCGTGGCCGCTGCGTACTGGCGCCTCGTGGAGCATGAGCGGGTAGGCCGCGGAGCAGATGCCTTTCGCTTCCGCTTCTTCCGAGTGTGGCTTCCCCTCGTCATGGGTGTCGCAGCACTGGGCAGGCTCCCCCGAGCGTTGAGCGCCCCATTCCCGATCGTGGCCCTGTCCGAAGTGTTGAGCCTCGCACCGGCCGTCATCGTCATTGGGCTGGGCCGGGTGGGCGCCAGAAAGCCGGGCCCGGAAGCCCGCACCACAGGCGCACCAGATAGGGCGGGGAACCGCGGGGAGTCACGGTGAAAGCAGCCGCGCGTGAAGAGTCTCTTGATCAGCCGCCAGCGTACGCGGACACCTATCTGACCGCGTGGCCGACTTCGCCAGCACAACGCAACGGGGAGAAGAGGCCCGGTTCCTGTCCGGGCTCTTCTCCCCGTGGGGTTGAACAGCAGTGGCCGACAGCCGCCGATGCCGACCTTCGTCTTCAGGAGCGGTGGGGTGCGCTCGCCTCCAGGAGGTGGCCGCGGCTGGTTGCCACGCGGAGGATGTCTCGCAGCGCTCCGGTCAGTTCCTTCGCCAGGAGCTGTACGTCCTCCGGGCCGGTGTGCTCGTCGCCTAGGGTCTCCGCGGCCCGCTTCAGCAGTTCTGCCGCAGTCGCGAGTTGCTCCGATTCGATGTTGTCGGCCAGGCGGGACATGAAGCCATCCCTGTCGTCGGTGCTCAGGTAGCAGGGCTTGCCCTCCGGCCCCGACCACGGGAGAAGCCTCTCGGCTCGTACTCTGGCCTCATGCGAAACGAGAGGCACGACGAACGGCTGTCGGACGACGAGTTGGCGCTGTTCCTCCAGTACCTCCACAGGTTCGCGAATCATGACCTCGATCTGTTCGCCCACATGCAGGTGGGGGACCCCGAGCACCCCGCCTACGTGTCCTTCAGCAGGAAGCCGGAAGCGGGTGTGGACCCCTCGGTCTACCCGCGGCCGTAAAGCGGTAAAGCCGGGAAGCCGTCAGGGCCGTAGACCGGATCCGGGACGTGTCGAATGCGTGTCGAAGGCGGGGGACAAGCTGCCGACGGAAGGGGAGACAAAGCGCCTTTTCTGTCCACGATCGTGGATACATGCGCCGACATCGGGGTCGCAGTTCGCGCCGACGGATGCCCAGCTACCGCTCCTCGTCCAGTGCCTGGGCAGCCGCGCGTGGGTCCATGAGGTTGGACCACGCCTGTTCGGCCGGGAGCAGGTCCCGCTCCGGCAGGGCGTACTCCGGATACCAACCCTCCGCCTCGCCGCCGGGGACGTTGCGCAGGATCAGCACAGTCAGGTTCGGCGGTACGGAGCCGGTGATCCGGATGGCGAGGTAGGTCTCGTGGCCGTCGTCCGCACGTACCTGTAGGCCAAGGGTGAAGGTGTCGAACTCGCATATGTGCTCACCGCCGTCGCGCAGCGTGGCTTGTGCCAGGTCCAGAAGAGTCGCCCGCAGGCGGCGCACGAAGCGGACACCGGCCTCAGCGCGGTACCGGACATGGTCCTCGCGTGCGGGCAGGAGATGAGCGGTGTGCGTCGCGGTCTTCAGCCCGTCGGAATGTTCCGCGTTGTAGCGAGCCCGGACGGCGCGCCCGTCGGCCTCCAGGGCTGCATAGAAGTCATAACCGACAGCCCGATAGCCCGACAGCTTCGGCATCAGGGCCCTGGCCTCATGCCGAACGAGAGGCTCGACGAACGGCTGTCGGACGGCGCGGTGGAGGGCAGGAAGCCGGAAGCGGGTGTCGACCCGTCGGCCTACCGGCGGCCGTAGGGCCCGGAAGCCCCCGGAAGCCGGGTAGCCGGGTAGCCGGGTAGCCGGGTAGCCGGGTAGCCGTCAACGTCGTAGACCGGCTCCGGGGCGTGTTGCATGTGCGTCGAACGCGGGGGGCGAGGCTGTGGGCTTCTACTCGTTGCGTGAGGTCTCGATCTCGGCTGCCAGCGTGGCCATGTCGCACACGTGCGCGTAGTACTTGGCCGCGTACTCGTCACCGATCATCGGCAGAGTCTTTTCGAGCGCCGCTATGAGCCTGGTCAGGCCCGCGCGGCGCCGCTCGTCGAGCGGGCCTTCGAGGACGACGGCCGCGTAGGCGTAGGCGTCCGCGTCCAGCATCACCATGTCCCGGCCCTCGATGTCCAGGCTGCGGAAGCCCGGTGGGAACGGCGCGGCCATGTGCTCGGCCGTCATCTGCGTCAGCGCGTCGAGCTTCTCCGCGAGCATGCGGGGGATCCTTCCAGACACGGGTACGTCGAGGCCCGGCTCCGCCTTGATCCGTAGAGTCCGCTGTATGACCGATCACGCTCCGGCCTGTCCCGACTGCGGCCTGCCCATGGAGTCCGGTGGCCTCGTACTGTCCGGGCGGGACGACGACGGCCGACGGGCCTGCCGGTCGCTGTGGAGGTGTGCCGGTCGGCATGTCTGGTGGGGCTGGGCCGACCGGTCCGGGGAGCCGTTGGAGGTCTGCCCGGTGCCGCAGCTGTTCCGCTGATGTGCGACGGCCACCTGCGGTCAGCCACAGCATGTCCGTATGTCCGTGTCCTCGTCCTCGTCCTGCTCCGGCGCAGCAGTTTCACGCCGTTCGGACGGTCGAGGGGATCACCGCCAGCGCCGCCGGGTGCATGCCGTTCGCCGTCAGGTCCGTCAAGGTCGTGCGGTGGGCTGCGGGCAGCTGGTCCGGCCAGGTCAGGACCGCCGGGGCGGTGTCGGGGGCGGAGACCTCCAGCTGCCGCAGGGGTGCGCGCAGGCCTACGCCGAGTGCCTTGAGCACTGCTTCCTTCCGCGTCCAGATCCGCAGGAAGGCGGGCCCCCGTGCGTCCGGGGGGAGGGCGTACAGGGCGGCCGACTCGCGGGCGGAGAGTGCCGTACGGGCCGCGGCGTCGACGTCGAGGACGGTGTCGGCCTCCTCGACGTCGAGGCCCACGCGTGCGCCCCGGCACACGGCCACCCCGACGACATCGCCGCTGTGGGTGACCGAGAAGTCGTACTCCGCGTACTCCGCGTACTCCGAGTACTCCGCGTACCCGGCGTACCCGTCAGGCACGGCCAGCCGGGGCTTGCCGTGCGGTCCGCCGCAGGTCGGGCAGACGCGCCGTAGGGGTACGTCCTCGGGGGATACGCCGAGCAGCTCGCCCAGGAGCCGGCGGCTCAGCGCACAGCCGACGAGGAAGCGGTCACGGGTGGCGGGGTCCACCGTCGCCGACCAGCGGGCGCGCTCCACGGGGTCGAGCGTGTCCAGCAGTTCCTCGTGGGCGTCGGCCGAGCGCGCCCACGAGACCTGCACCGCATGCATGCCGGGGACGGAAGGACGGAGGCCGGGGGCGAAGGTCAGTGCACGGCGCGCAGCATGCGCGTGACGTTGATCTTCGTCGGCGAGAGGCCCAGCTCCACGCTCTGCATCATCCGCTCGCCGTTCAGCCGGCCGTACGCGAGCAGGTCGACGTTCGCCAGGCTGAATTCGGGCCAGGTGTGAATGCTCAGATGAGAGGCGGAAAGCAGGAGAATGGCGGTCACGGCGCCGTTCGGGAAAACGTGGGACGCCTCACCGAGTACCGTGGCGTTTCCCTTTTCGGCGGCCGTGCGCAGCACCTGGAGGAGGCGCTCCTCGTCGGTCAGGATGCTGTGGTCGCTCACCCATACGTCGACGGCATAAGAGCACAGATCGTCGACGTTTATGCCCTCGGTGGCGAGGTCGGTGGAGTTGGTCATGGGGAACCGGGGGTGAGGAACCGCTGCCCCCGTCTCCTTTCAGATAGATCAGCGCTGGTCCGCGCGGCTGAAGAGGAAGGTCGCGAGGCCGGTTGCTGGCGCTCGGTCGGGCCAAGCCTAGCATCCGAGGCGCTATGGGGCTCGCGAGCGCGGCCCGTCAAGGGGGCGGGAAGACCGGGGGCATATTCGGCCGGAAAACGATGCGGGGAATTCCGGTAATCGTTTCCGGTACACCTTTCCGGTAAAGCTATCCGGTAAACCGCTCCCGCCGGGGTGTGGAATGCCGCCCGCCGGAGGGTGGGGCCCGCCACCGGAATTGCCCTTCCCTCTTCGCATTCACGATCGCCCTCCCACGTCCGATCAGGGCGCCTACCAGCCCGTATACTCGATACCCACGGAATCCATCAGCTTCCCTGGAGCAGCATTGTGACGAACGCGCGTCGGCACCCCCGGAGTACCACCGCCGATCAACTGCTCACGGAAGTCGCGGACGCCGTCCGGCTTCAGGAGGGTCCGCCCGGGGTGCGGTCCGTACTGCGTGCGCTGCGCCGTCTGGCCCCCGCCTCCACCAAGGACCTCAGCCGGGCCACCGGCCTGCCGGTGCCGATCGTGGCCGCCCTGGGGAACGAACTGCGGCGCCGCGGTCTCGTCACCAAGGAGCGCCCCTCCCGGCTGACCGAGGCCGGCTCGGACCTCGTGGCCCGGCTCGGCATGGACCTCACCATGGACGCCACCTGCCGCACCTGCGACGGCCGTGAGCTGGTGATCCCCGAGGTGCTCGACGAGGCCGTACGACGGCTGCGGGCGCTCATGGAGTCCGGTCCGGCCGCCGACATGGCGATCGACCAGTCGCACTGCACGGCCGAGACCAAGGTGCGCCGGGTACTGGCGCTGCTGACGGCGGGCGCGCTGCCGGGCGGCTCGTTGCTGCTGATCGGCGACGACGACCTGGTGTCGCTGGCCGTGGCCGTCGTGGGCGACGTGCTGGGCGGGCCGATCGTCGAGCGGGTGACCGTGGTCGACATCTCGGCAGAGATCCTCGACTACATCCAGAAGGTGGCGGGGGGACTCGGCACCCGTGTCGAGACGGTGCAGCACGATCTGCGGCACCCGCTGCCCGAGCGGCTGCACGGACAGCACGACGTCGCGATGACCGACCCGCCGTACACGCCCGAAGGCGCCCGGCTCTTCCTGTCCCGCGCCGTGGAGGGCCTGCGGCCCGGTCCGGCGCACAGTGTCTTCTTCTCCTTCGGCGGCAAGAGCCCGGACGAGATGCTGGAGGTCCAGCGGGAGATCATGGCCCTGGGCCTGGTCACCCACGGCTACATCCGCAACTTCAACGAGTACGAGGGGAGCGGCATCCTCGGCGGTGTCGGCTTCTTCCAGCAGCTCCTCACCACGACCTCCACCGCCTCCCGCCAGGGCGACTACGGCGGTCCCCTCTACACGGGCGACAAGCGGACCCGGCAGCGCGAGTACGAGTGCGTGGCCTGCGGCCACAAGGTCCGGGTCGGCCCCGGCGCCCGCTGGGCCCAGGTCGCGGCCCTGCGCGCCGAGGGCTGTCCGAACTGCGGGAAGGGCCCCTTCCGGCCGGGACGGCTGGTCTCGGAAGCGCCGGAGCCGCCGGAGGCACCGGCAGCTTCGGGGGCGCCGGAGGCACCGGCACCTTCGGAGGCGCCGGAGGCACCGGCACCTTCGGAGGCGAAGGAGGCTCCGGCGCCTGCCGAGGCGCAGGAGCGGCAGGAGTCCACGGCGGCCGTCCGTGCGGACGTCCCGGCCGTCCGTGCGGACGTCCCGGCCACCCCCGCAGTCCCGGCCACCCCCGCCGTGCCGAGCTCCCCCGCAGTCCCGGCCACCACCCGCACGATCGGCTGGCACCTCCCGACCCCCGCCGAGCGTGCCGCCCTCGAGAGGCGCGCGCACCCCTATGTCACCCGGCAGGCCGACGAGGGCGACCTTCCGGCGATCGGGGCGTTCGAGGCGGAGATCGCCCGGGTCTCCTTCGGCGAGGACGCCATCGACGACCCGGTCCGCTGGGCGGCCCGCCTCGGCAAGGCGATGGAGAAGTCGAAGCAGGGCATGATCGTCGCCGGGCGCCCGGGCGAGGAGCCCGTCGGCTGGTGCTGGGTGAGCATCAACCAGAACGCGATGACCGGCGACCGCTACGCCAACTTCCGTTCCCTGGCGGTCTCCCCGGTGGACAACCGCAGCGACGTCGCCGAACTCCTCCTCACCGCGGGCCTGGAGTTCTGTCTGGCGGGCGGCATCACCGAGGTCACCGGCCGGGTCCACGTCGGCAACGTGCCGATGCGCACGGTCTACCGCAAGTTCGGCTTCGACCCCACCAGTCTCTCCATGAAGCTGTTCCTGCCCCGGGGCGAGCGATGACCGCCTTCGACGCCGACCGCGTCAAGTGCGTCGTCTGGGACCTCGACGGCACCCTGTGGGACGACATCGCCGTCGAGTCCCCCACCGACGAACTGCCCTTCCCGCGCCCCGAGATGCTGGACGCGATCGACGCGCTCGCGGCGCGCGGCGTGCTCAGCAGCATCGCGAGCCGCAGCGCGCCCGCCGTGCTCGACCGGCTCGCGGCCACCCGGCCCGAGGTGCGCGAGCGGTTCCTCGCCCCGCAGGTGTCCTGGCAGGACAAGAGCGAGTCGCTGCGCAGGATCGCCGACAGCCTCGGGATCGCCGTGGACGCCCTCGTCCTGGTCGACGACTCGCCCTACGAACGCGCCGAGGTCGAGGCCCTGCTGCCCGCGGTGGGCACCCTCGCCCCCGAGGACGTGCCCGCGCTGCTGGCCGCGTTCGAGGGCCGCGAGGTCACCCCCGAGTCACGCGCCCGGGTCGACCGCTACCGCACCGAGGAGACGCGCCGGGCCGAGGGCGAACGCTTCCACGGCAGCCGGGAGGAGTTCCTGAGCTGGTGCGCCATGCGGCTCACGGTCGGCGCGGCGACGCCCGAGGAGACCCCGCGCGCCCTGGAACTCGCCGCCCGCACCCACCGGCTGAACTCCTCCGGCCTCACCCCGGACCGGCTGCGCGAGCTGGCCGCCTCGGAGGGGTACGAGCTGTACACGGCACGGATGACGGACCGTTTCGGCTCGTACGGCATCATCGGCGCCGCACTCGTCGACCGCGGCGGCGCAGGCGCGAGCACGAGCACCTGGTCCGTCCCGCTGCTCGCCCTCTCCTGCCGGGTCGCCGGCCGGGGCGCGGCGGCGGCCTTCCTGTTCTGGCTGATGGGACGGGCGCGGCAGGCCGGTGCCGAGGAGTTCCGGGTGACCCTGCGCCCCACCGACGCCAACCTGGAGATGCGGATCCTGCTCCGCCAGGCGGGGCTGCGCCGGGTGGACGGCACCGAGGGCGCGACGCCCGACTCGGCCGTCCTCGGGCGCGCGCTGCACGGCGAGCTCCCGAAGCCGCCCCCCTATCTGCACGTGACCGACCGAGAGGACGCCGAGGCGTGACCGACATCCAGGACCCGCCCGCGGTGGAGCGGGAACTGCGCGCGATGATCGCCGAGGCCGCCCGGCTGGACCCGGACGTGGTGGCGGCACTCCCCGCGGACACCGCGCTGTTCGGCCCGGAGATCGCCCTCACCTCACTGGCGGGGGTGACCCTGCTGGGCGCGGTCGACGCCCGGTTCGGGGTGGACGTCGCCGCGCTGGACCTGAGCCTGGACAGTCTGGAGTCCATCGCCACGCTCGCGGGCTTCGTCGCGACACGGCTCCGGCCCGTCTAATCACCCGTCTGTACGTCTCTCCTGTTCAAAAAGGGTGATCCGGACCGACGCGCCGTGACCCTGCCCAGGCCGCCGCGTTGAACGGGAAGTGCGACGGCGTGTCCTGCGGTCGCACGAACCGAATCACTAAAGGAGAACGTGATGTCTCGCATCGCGAAGGCGGCCGCCGTCGCCCTCGGCACCGGCGCCGTGGTGGTCAGTGGGGCCGGCCTGGCCATGGCGGACGCGGGTGCGCAGGGTGCGGCCGTGGGCTCGCCGGGTTTCCTGTCGGGCAACCTCGTCCAGGTCCCGGTCCACATCCCGATCAACCTCTGCGGCAACACCGTCAACATCCCCGGTGCGCTGAACCCGGCGTTCGGCAACACCTGCGCCAACGTCAGCCACCACGACAAGGGCGGCAAGCAGCACGGCGGCGACTACGGTCACGACCGCCACGGCAGCAGCTCCAGCAACGGCGGCGGCAAGCGCGGCGGCGCCGGCTACGGCGACTGACGCACGCGTCCCGCACGCCACGCATCGGCAGAGCCCCGGCACCTCGAGCGCCGGGGCTCTCGCGCGTCCACGTCCGCGTCCGTGTCCGCCGATGGAACGGATCTACGCGTACCGGTAGATGTGGGACACGTCTTCCAGCTGATCAGGCGTCACGTTCCACGGCGGCAGCTTCGCATGGCGGGCGACGACCCGGCGGTACTGCCTGCTCTCCGGTCCGGGCGGCACGGCGGGCAGATAGCGGTGGACGCGGTGGCGGGCCTGCCAGCGGGTCCACACCAGGTCGATGAAGGCGTGGTGGAGCCAGAACACGGGGTCGTTGACGGAGGCACCGCCCAGCATCTCCCCGCCGACCCACCGGTGGACCCGGTTGTGGTTGCGCCAGGCGACGCTGCCCCGGCCGGTGCCCCAGCCCTCCAGTTTGTTGCGGAAGCCCTCGGTGACCGTCGAGTCCCAGGGCGCGGTGTCGTAGACCGGGTCCTTCAGGGCCCACTCCAGTTCGGCCGCGGTGGGAAGTTCGATGGGTCCGGCGGAGCGGCCGAGGTCCCGGGTGAGGAACTCGCCGTCGGTGATGTTCTCCTTGAGGGTCCAGTTCCCGGTGGCGTAGGCGAACGGCCCGGTGGTGACCTGGCGGTCGGAGCGGCGTCCGTTGCCGCCGAGGAGGTCCGCGGTCCAGGGCACGGCGGACGCGCTGCGGTCGCGCGTCCAGTCCCAGTACGGCACGGTCACCGAGGGGTCGACCCGGCGCAGCGCCTTCTCCAGCTCCAGCAGGAACCGCCGGTGCCACGCCAGGAAGGAGGGCGCCATGTGCGCCGTACGCAGGCCGCCCTCGCCGTCGGAGACGTAGTAGTCGATGTGGATCCGTACGAACTCGTCGTACTCGCCGCGCCGTTTGATCTCCAGCAGTGCCTTCACGAACCGCCGGCGTTCGGCGGCGGTCAGGGTGCTGACGTCCTTACGCGTATAGACCACGGCGTCCCCCCATGTCGTGCGGGTGGCCGCCGTACGCCGGGTCGTCGCCCCCGCGCAGCATCTCGCCGGGGCCGAGTTCGTCCACGGCGGCGCGGGCGGCCTCCAGCGGGGTGCGGTACGAACGGTAGTGGTCGACCATGCTCAGCCAGGTGCCGTCGGCCCGGCGCATCAGGTGCAGCGGGCGGCCGTCGACGGTGACCTCCCACTGGGCGCCGCCGCCGGCCGAGCGGCCGGAAGGGGTGAGGACGCCCTGGATACGGCGGCCGCGGTAGACCTCGTCGAAGCCGGTGCCGGCCGCGTCGTCCGTGCCCGAGGCGGCGCCCGTGTCGCCCACCGGGCCGGGCCAGGCGGCGGCGACGACCGGGACGAGGGCGAGCCCGGCGGCGACGCCGAGCAGTGCGCGCAGCGTCTCCCGCCGGGTACCGGCCCTGGCCGGCCCGGGCTGCCTCGTGGATCCGGGTACTCCGTCGACGTCGACGACCATGGGGTGCTCCTTCTCGTGTGCGGTTGTCCGTAGCGGTAACCGCCCGACGGCCCTCCGGGTCACCTTGGGGCACCCGAAGCACACGGACGGGCCCGGACGGGAGGCCGTCCGGGCCCGTGGGCGTGGCGTCGTCGTCCGCTCGGGGCTACAGGCCCTGGCCCAGTCCGAGGTGGGCGACCGGGACGGCCTGCGCCATCGGGGTGAGCACACCCGCCTGGGGCAGCTTCGGCTCCGGCAGCCCGAAGTTGTCCGGGTTCGGCGGGGTGAGCGGGGCGTCGAGGGCCAGCCCGGGGCCGAGGGTGCGCAGGTCGGTGGCCGGGGCGTCGAGGCCGAGGTGCTGGAAGCCGTTGCCGAGGATCTCCGGCAGGGGTGCCCGGACGTCGGCGCCGGGCAGACCGGCGCTCACGGGGAGCTGCGGGACGGCCCGCTCGGGGATCAGCCGGCCCTCGGCGTAGCGCGGGCCCTCGGGCGAGCCGGGCGTCGGCAGCGGGATCTCGCCGCCGGCCTCGGGCAGTTCCATGCCGAGGGAGTTCTCCAGGCCGTTCAGCGGGACGGGGACGGGGACCGTGCCGATCGCCGCGGCGGGGGTCGCGGCGGCGGCTCCCGCAGCGGCGGCCACACACGTCAGCACGGCGGCGAGGGTTCCTCGGGTGGTCGGCTTCATCTCGGGTACGGGCCCTTTCGTCACGGTCGGGGGCTCTGCGGCGGTACGGCGGTACGGCTGCACGGCTCTGCGTCCGTACCGGGTAACGAGCCTGAAATCGCCACCAGCGCACAATTCCCCCGCATGCCGCAGTCGCCCGACGAGCAGATCGTCAGCCCGTCCGTTCGTCGGCCCGTCCGATGTTCAGCCGGTCAGCTCGTCCAGAAATCCCACCAGCGGGTCAGGATGAGCATGCCGACGACACCGAGGTGCAGCAGCGGCAGGACCCAGGTGAATTCCGCGAAGAAGGCGCGCACGGCCGGCGGTGCCGGAAGGAACTCCAGGCGTACGTCGAAGGAGACGACGTACCAGAACAGCACGATGGTGGCGATCCAGGCCAGGCAGCACCACAGGCACAGCGCGTTGATCCGGTACAGGGACTGGAACTGGAGCCAGGTCACGAACCCGACGCCGAAGAGGCAGCCGGCGGTGAAGGTGAGCCAGTACCAGCGGGGGAAGGCGGCCCCGGCCAGCAGGCTCGTCCCGACGCACACGACGACGCCGTAGGCCACCAGGCCCAGCATCGGGTTGGGGAACCCGAACGCGGAGGCCTGGTCGCTCTTCATGACGCTGCCGCAGGACACCACCGGGTTCAGGCTGCAGCCCGGCACGAAGTCCGGGTTCTCCAGCAGCTTGAACTTGTCGAGGGTGATGACCCAGGAGGCCAGCAGCCCGGCCGCCCCGCACAGCACGAGCAGGACGGCGAAGCCACGGCCGCCGCCCTCCGCCCGCCCGGGCCCCGTCGGCCGCCCGCGCCCCGGAGCCGCGGGCTCCGGCTCGGCCGCCGTCGGCACCGCTGTCAGCCGCGCAGACTGCGGGCGGGCAGCACGATGTGGGCCGCCGCGGTCAGGGTCTCCTCGGCGCCCGCGAACGCGGCCAGCGCCTCGGGTTCGACGGGCCGGCCGGGGACGGCCTCGGGCCACGGGCGGGTGGTGAAGACGAGGTAGGCATAGCCGCGGGCCTCGACGGCGTCGAGCCACTCGGGCGGCGGCACGCACTGGGCGTGGAGCATCGGCATGTTCAGGACGGCGGAGCCGGCGGTGACGAGCAGCGTGACCGGCAGGCTGGGCCGTTCGGCGCCGTCGACGAGGTCGCCGCCGACGGGCAGACCGTTGTCGCCGAGCAGTCGCTCGATGGCGACGGCGGTGGTCTCGGCGCCGCCGTCCGCGGCGTCACCGAGGGAGTAGGCGAGCAGGTAGGGCATGTCCCTGCCGTCGGGGGCCTCGCCGCTCCACGGCATCACGACGAGGGTGCCCAGGTCGGCCACGCTGAAAGGGCGGGTAGTGCTTGGGGTTGAGGTCACCGCGCGACCCTACAAGCGCCGCGGCGGACGGCCGGGGGTGTTCTCACCCGACCGGGGGACGCCTCGGGGGTGCTCCACACGAACGAGGGACGCCGGTCCCGTCCGTGCAGGACCGGCCCCGCGCGAGGGGAAGGGTCAGCCGTTCAGGGGAAGCCCGCCGAGCAGCTTGGTGTGCTGGTTGAGGGCGCCGGCCGCGCCGTTGACCGCGTTCAGCAGGGAGCCCTTCTTCTCGGTGTCGAGGGCGTTCGACTGCTGCTGGAGCGGCATCACGTCCCGGGCGGTGAGATCGCCCTTGGTGAGGGTGTTCACGGCGCCGTTGAGGCTGGTGGGCGTGAGGTCGGCGGTGTCGTGGGCGAACGCGGGCGCGGCGGCCCCGGCGAGGACGACGGACCCTGCGACGACGACGGCGGCCTTGAGGGACTTCATCGGGTTCCTTCCAAGGAGATGAGTGGTGAGGAGGAGTGGTCGGGAGGATTGATCAGGAGAAGTGGTCAGGAGGAGTGGTCGGGAAAGGGAATGCCGGACGCCGAACGGCCGCTCTCCCGGGGGAGGGCGGCCGTTCGACGAGGACGTGGGCTGACGTCAGTCGTTGACGCAGGTGTTGCCGAAGGCCGGGTTCAGCAGGCCGCCGATGTCGACGGTGTTGCCGCAGACGTTGATCGGGACGTGGACCGGAACCTGCACGACGTTGCCCGAGAGCACGCCCGGGGAGTGCTCGGCGACACCGCTCGCGCCGCTGTCGGCGGCGGCGATGCCGGAGGCGCCGGCGACGGCCGCAGCGGCAACGGAGGTCAGGACCAGGCCCTTCGCGATACGCGACATGGAGAAGTGCTCCTTGGGGTTTGACATCAATCACCCGGGCGGGGATGCCCGGCGCTGTGTCAACGCGCTGCGCCGCCCGGGGTTGTGCCGCCAAAGGAGTGAACTGATTCGCCCATGTGCTCGATCGCCACCCGGTCGCGCCGCTCCCGCCCCGACCCCGGGCGCGCCGGTCTGCCCATCCGACGATGTGTTGAACACGGTGATCAGCGGGCCGGGGCGGCTCCGGCGGCGCACATCCCGGCGCATGCCCACGTCATGGGCCGTTGCGGTGACGTGTTCGATCTCGGCGCGGGTTGCGGCCCGGTGGTGACCAGCGGACGTTCAGGCTCGTTTTCCACCGGGACGCGGCGTGTACCGGGGCGCTCTTCGCGGCCATCGGGACACGGACGAAGCCGTCGGCGCGTTCCGGTCCGTCCCGAGCGCCACCACGAGCGAGGAAACCGCGCGATGCACCAGCCAGAACCCGACGTCGGAACCCGGGTCCTGCACCTCACCCAGCCTGTGGACGGCGGCGTCGCCCGCGTCGTCACCGATCTGACGCGAGCTCAGCTCGCGGCCGGGCTCCACGTCACCGTGGCCTGCCCCGACGGCCCCTTCGCCGACGGGCTGGGCGCCCTCGGCGCGCAGGTGCGGCGCTGGGAGGCGACCCGGTCCCCCGGGCCCTCGCTGCCGGGTGAGGTACGACGGCTCGTACGCCTGCTCGACCAGGTACGCCCCGCACTGGTGCACGCCCACAGTGCGAAGGCGGGACTGGCCGGCCGGCTCGCCGTGCGGGGGCGGATCCCGACCGTGTTCCAGCCGCACGCCTGGTCGTTCGAGGCGGTCGGCGGGGCCACCGCCGCGCTCGCCCTGCAGTGGGAGCGGTTCGGGGCGCGCTGGGCCGGCCGCCTGGTGTGCGTGAGCGAGGCCGAGCGCGCGACCGGGCTCGGCGCGGGGATCACCGGCCGGTGGAGCGTCGTGCCCAACGGCGTCGACACCGAGCGGTTCCGGCCCGGTGCCGCCGACGCCGTACGCGCCGCCCTCCTGCCGGAGGTCGACCCGGCCGCACCGCTCGCGGTGTGCGTCGGGCGGCTGTGCCGGCAGAAGGGGCAGGACCTCCTGCTCGAGGCGTGGGAGGACGTCGTACGGCAGGTGCCCGGGGCGCGGCTGGTGCTCGTCGGGGACGGTCCCGACGCGCAGCGGCTGCGGGCCGGGGCGCCGCGGTCGGTGGTGTTCGCGGGGGCCGTCGAGGACACCGCCCCCTGGTACCGGGCCGCCGACCTGGTGGTGCTGCCCTCCCGCTGGGAGGGCATGGCGCTGGCCCCGCTGGAGGCGCTGGCCTGCGGGCGGCCGGTGGTGGTGACCGAGGTGGACGGCGCCCGGGAGAGCCTGCCGGCCGCGCTCGCCCCCCGCTGTCTGGTGCCCGCCGGTGATCCCGCGGCGCTGTCCCGGGCCGTCGCCGCGCTGCTGTCCGACGCGCCCCTTCGGGCCTCCCTCGGCGAGCGGGGGCGCCGTCACGTCCTGTCCACACACGATGTGCGGCACATGGCGGCCGCGGTCGCGGACGTGTACCGCGACCTGCTTTGTCCCAGGCCCGCGCCCCGGGTCGTGCCCACCGACTCCAGGGAGTCCATCCACCCGTGACTGCGGAAAGTACTGCGGAATCGACTGTCCCCCCGCCCGGCGTCCAGGGCGGCTACCCACCCCTGTCGGTCATCCCCCGGCCGGAGAGCACCGGCGCGGGCCTGAGGTTCCCGGCCCGGCGGCCTCCGGTCCGGGCGACCGCGCCCCCGCTGCTGCTGCTCGCCGACGGTCTCGCCGCGGTCGCGGGCGGGGCGGTGCTGCTCGGCGCGGGCCATCACCGTGCCCTGATGGCCGTGCTGGCGGCCCTGGCCTTAGCGGTCCGGCCCCGGCGGCAGCCACCCGTCCCCGGTGTGCTGGACGAGCTGCCCACCGTCTGCGGCCGGATCACCGTGGCGTGGCTGGCGCTCGGGGCGCTGGCCGCGGCCTGGCACCCGGGTCACGCGCTCACCGCGGCCACCCTGGCCACCGGCTTCGCCGTACAGTCCCTGACCGCCTGCGCGGGCCGGGCGCTGGTCCATCTGCGCCGCCGCCGGGCGATGCTCCGGCATCCGCGCGCCGCGCTGGTCATCGGGCCCGCCGCGACCGCCCAGCGGGTGGCCGCCGCGCTGCTGCGCCATCCGCGCTGCGGGGTGCGGCCGGTGGGCGTGGTCGCGGAGCGGCCGGACGGCCCCGACGGGCTGCCGGTGCTGACGACCGGCCAGGAGGTGCAGCGGGCCCTCATCCAGAACGGCGTCCGGGACGTCCTGTGCGTCCACCCCGCCGTCCGCTCCAAGCAGGGCCCGCTGCTGCGGGCGCTCACCGCTTCCGGTTGCACGGTGTGGGAGGTCGACGCCGACTCGCCCTCGTACACCGGCCGGGAGCGGCTCGCCGGGTTCGCCTGCCGGCGGCTGGACCTGGGGTCCGGGCGGCGGGGCAGCCTCGGCAAGCGGCTGCTCGACGTCCTGGTGTCGGGGACGCTGCTGCTGCTGATCAGCCCGCTGCTGCTGGTGTGCGCGGCGGTGCTGCGGTGCACCGACGGGCCGGGGGTGGTCTTCCGCCAGGAGCGCATCGGCAAGGACGGGCTGCCGTTCACGCTGCTGAAGTTCCGCACCCTGCGGCCGGTCGACGAGCACGAGTCCGCGACCCGCTGGAGCGTGGCCGGGGAGGTGCGGATGAGCCGGTTCTGCCGGTTCCTGCGCAAGACCTCGCTGGACGAGCTGCTCCAGCTGTGGAACGTGCTGCGGGGCGACATGAGCCTGGTCGGACCGCGTCCCGAACGGCCCTTCTTCGTCGGTCAGTTCAGCCAGACCTACCCCGGTTACGCGGCCCGGCACCGGATGCGGGCCGGCATCACCGGGCTCGCCCAGGTGTACGGGCTGCGCGGCGACACCTCGATCGAGGACCGGGCGCGCTTCGACAACGCGTACATCGACAACTGGTCGCTGTGGCAGGACGTGTGCATCCTGGTGCGCACCGCGGCCTCGCTCGTGCGACCGACCGGGAGCTGAGCCCGACCATGACGCATGTGCTGCCGCTGCCGGGTGCCGCCCGGTCCGTGTCGCCGGTGCTGCCGGTCGTCGCGGTGATCGCCCTGCTGGCCCTGCCCGTCTCGCCCGGCGGGGAGGGCGGCGCCGGGCCGGCGGACGCGGTCTCCGCGCTCGTCGTGCTGTTCTGCCTGGTCCGGCTGGTACGGCGGCGGCGGCGCCCCTTGTCCCGTACGGCCGCCGTGGTGCTGGGGCTGCCGGTGGCGGGGCTCGCGCTCGCCGCGGCGGGCGCGTCCTCGCCGGGCGCGGGGCTGACCGGCCTCGGCCGCTATCTGCAGGTGTTCGTGCTGGTCCCGGCGGCGGTGCTGCTGCTCGTCCGGGACCGGCGCGATCTGCGGGTGCTGGCCTGGGCGTTCGTGGCGCTGGCGGGCTGGCAGGGCGCGGTGGGCGTCCATCAGTTCGTCACCGGGACCGGTGCCTCGTACCAGGGCGAGATGATCCGCGCGGTCGGCACGTTCGGGCCGCAGGACGTGATGGGCATGGCGACGGTGGTGTCCTTCGGGCTGGTCTGCGCGGTGGGGCTGGCACTGGGCCGGGCGTGCGTACGGCAACGGACGGTCGCCGCGCTGGCCGCGCTCGCCCTGTGCGTACCGCTGGCGCTCTCCTTCAGCAGGGGCGCCTGGATCGCGACCGCGGTGACCTGCTCGGTGCAGCTGGTGCTGGCCGGGCCGGTGCGGGCGCTGAAGGTGGGGGCGGTCGGGGTCGCGGCCGGGGTGGTGCTGGTCGGCGGCTTCGGGGTGGGCTCGGCGATGCTCCAGGAGCGGGTCGGCAGCATCACGCGGGTCACGGACGCGCCGGACCAGTCGGTCACCGACCGGTACACCATGTGGGCGGCCGCGGTCGGGATGTGGCGTGAGCATCCGCTGACCGGGGTCGGGCTGAAGGGCTTCCCCGAGCACCGCGACGCGCACGCCTCGCTGGCGCTGTCCTCCGGCAGCGACACGGACGGCGCGGGCTCCGGTTTCGTACGGCAGCCGCTGCTGTCCCCGCACAACATGTATCTGCTGATCCTCAGCGAGCAGGGGCTGATCGGGCTGCTGGCCCTGGCGGGAGGCTGGTCGGCCCTGCTCGTGCTCGCCCTGCGCGGCCTGCTCAGGGTCCGCCGCGCCGGCCCCGGCCTGGACTGCGCCCTCACCGCGTGCGGCCTGCTGGTCTGGCAGCTCGTCGACTTCATGTACGCCGACATCGGCGGCCCCTCGACCGTCCTGACGGCCGTGGTCCTCGGCCTGGTGGCGTGGTGGGCCCTGACGGGGGGAGGAACCGCTGCCGAGACGCGGGACCCGCGAACCGGAGGAACCACGGCCGGGACGCAGGACCCGCGCGGACCGGCGCGGGTGCCCCTCGTCGGGGAGGGCCTGACGCGTGGGCTGGTGCGGCGCGTGGGGGAAGGCGCGGCGGGGGCGCGGGGCGCGGGTGCCGGGGAGGGCGGGGCGTGAGGGTGTCGTCCTCTCGGGGGGGCCGGCGGGCAGGCCGGTCCGGTGGTGGCGGTGCGGTCCTGCCCGCGGCGCGGGGAGCCCTGGAGAGCGGGGCGGAGCCGGGCGGCGGTGGGTCCGCCGGGCTCCCCCCTGCCTCCGGGGGGTTTCTCGCCAGGGCGGCGTTCGTCACCGCCGTGCTCTCGGTCGCCGGGTCGCTGCTCGGGCTGGTCCGGGACCAGGCGCTGGCGCGGCTGTTCGGGGCGGGCAGCGACACGGACGCCTTCCTCGTCGCCTGGACGGTCCCGGAGTTCGCGGCCACCCTGCTGATCGAGGACGGGCTGGCGTTCGCGCTGATCCCCGCGTTCAGCATGGCGCTGGCCCGGCGCGCCCAGGGCGCCCCCGGCGATCCGGTCCGGGCGCTGGTCGCGGGCACGCTCCCGCGGCTGTCGCTGGCGTTCGTCGCGATCGGTGCCCTGCTCGCCGGTGTCGCCCCGCACCTGGTCGGCGTCCTCGCCCCGGGGCTGCCCGACCCGGCGCTCGCCGTGGACTGCACCCGGCTCACCGCGACCTGTGCGGTGAGCTTCGGCCTCGCCGGGTACTGCAGCGCCGCGCTGCGCGCGCACCGGCGGTTCGTGGCGCCCGCGGCCATCTACGTGGCGTACAACGTCGGCATCGTCGGCGGGATGTTCGCGCTCGGCGGACGGTGGGGGGTGCGCTCGGCGGCGGCCGGGGTGGCGGTCGGCGGGGTACTCATGGTTCTCGTACAACTCCCTTCGCTGGTACGGCAGTTGAGGAAGGGGGCGGTGGCCCGGGAGGGCGCCGGGGAGGAGCCCCGGCCGCTGGACACCGCGCTGCTGACCACCGTGCTGCTGTTCGCCCTGTGCCGGCAGTCGCAGGTGCTCATCGAGCGGTTCCTCGCCTCGAACCTGCCCGCCGGGGCGATCTCGCACCTCAACTACGCGCAGAAGGTCGCGCAGATGCCGATGATCCTGTCGGTGATGGTCTGCACGGTCACCTTCCCGGTGGTCGCGCGCGCCCTGGCCGAGGGGGACACCGAGCGGGCCCGGACCCGGGTGGAGCGGGACCTGTCGCTGGCCGCGTGCATCGTGCTGCTGGGCACCGCCGCCGTGGTGGCCTGCGCCCCGCAGATCATCGAGATCCTCTTCCAGCGGGGCGCGTTCACCGCACGGGACACCGCGGCCACGGCCGGCGTGATGCGGGTGTACGCGCTCGGGCTGCTCGGCCAGACCCTCACCGGCGTCCTGGTCCGCTCCTACTTCTCGGGCGGCCGCGGCCGCTGGTACCCGGTGGGCGCGATGGCCACGGGGATCGTGGTGACGTCCGGCGTCGGCGCGCTGACCGTCGGCCCCTGGGGGGTGTACGGGATCGCCGTCGCCAACGCGGCCGGCATCACCGTCACCGCGACGGTCCTGCTGGCCGGGACGGGGCCGCGCAGCGTCCCGTTGCGCACCCGGGCCGTGCTGCTCGAACTCGGCCGCCCGGTGCTCGCCGCGCTGTTCGCGACCGTGGCGGGCCTCCTCGTCACCGCCCGCTGTCCGGGCACCCTCACCGGGCTCGTCGCCGGAGCCCTCACCGTGACCGCCGTCTTCGTCCTGCTGGGCCGGGCCCTGGGTGTCCAGGGCGTGGCCCGCGCACTCCGCACCGTACGTTCCGCGACCCGGAGGCTCGCCCATGGCCGCTCCTGACACCACCAGACGCAGCTCCGTCCCCTGGGTGGCGATGTACCACTCGGTGACAGAGGACCGCGCCGACGACCCGTACCGCGTCACCGTCACTCCCGAGCGGCTGGACCGGCAGCTCGCCTGGCTGGCCCGGCGGGGCCTGAGGGGCGTCTCCATGGCCGGACTGCTCGCCGCGCCCGACCCCGGCGGGCTCGTCGGCCTCACCTTCGACGACGGGTACGCCGACTTCCTCACCCACGCCCTGCCCGTCCTGCGCCGCCACCGCTGCACGGCCACCCTGTTCGTGCTGCCCGGCCGGCTCGGCGGCGACAACGCCTGGGACCCGCTCGGCCCGCGCAGACCGCTGCTCACCGCCGACGGCATCCGGCAGGCCGCCGCCGAGGGCGTCGAGATCGGCTCGCACGGCCTCACCCACCTCGACCTGACCCGCGCCGACGACCTCACCCTGAAGGCGGAGACCGCCGGCAGCCGCGACGCCCTCGCCGGCCTGCTGGGCACGGCGCCCGCCGGCTTCTGCTACCCCTACGGCACGATCGACCGGCGGGCCGTGGAGGCCGTACGGGACGCCGGATACCGCTACGCCTGCGCGATCGACCCCGGCCCGCTCACCGGCCCGTACGCCTTCCCGCGCGTCCACGTCGGCCAGAACGACACCTCCGCGCGCCTCTTCCTCAAGTACCGGCTGCATCCGCTGCGCCGCCGCCGGGTCGAGGCGACGCGGTGAGGGTCCTGCACGTCATCACGGGCCTCGGCGTGGGTGGCGCCGAGCAGCAACTGCGGCTGCTGCTGCCGCACCTGCCGGCCGACTGCGAGGTCGTGACGCTGACGAACCCGGGCGCGGTCGCCGAGGGGCTGCGGGCCGACGGGGTCCGGGTCGTCGACCTCGGGATGCGCGGCAACCGCGACCTGGCGGCGCTGCCCCGCCTGGTGCGGATCATCCGCGCCGGCCGCTACGACCTCGTCCACACCCATCTGTACCGGGCCTGCGTCTACGGCCGCCCGGCCGCCCGGCTCGCCGGGGTGCGGGCCGTCGTCGCCACCGAACACTCCCTGGGCGGGACCCAGTTGGAGGGCCGTCGGCTGACCGCCGGGGTCCGAGCGCTGTATCTCGCCAGTGAGCGGCTCGGCCGCGCCACGGTCGCGGTCTCCCCCGCCGTCGCCGGAAGGCTGCGCGGCTGGGGCGTGGCGAACACCCGGATCGCGGTGGTGCCCAACGGCATCGACCTGGCCCGCTTCCGCTTCGACGCGGCCGCCCGCGAGCGGGCGCGCCGGCAGCTCGGCCTGCCGCCGGACGCGTACGTCGTCGGCGGCATCGGCCGGCTGACCGCGGGCAAACGCTTCGACATCGCCGTCCAGGCCCTCTCCCGGCTCCCCGCCGACTGCCGGCTGCTGCTGGTCGGCGACGGCCCCGAGGCGGAGCCGCTGCGCCGCCTCGCCCGGCGCACGGGGGTCGGGGACCGGGTCCTGCTCACCGGCGAACGCCCCTACGTCCCCGACGGCACCCCCGGCCCCGATCTGCCGTCCCTGGTCTGCGCGATGGACGTGCTCGTCTCGCCGTCCCCCGAGGAGACCTTCGGGCTCGCCGTGGTCGAGGCGCTGGCCTGCGGGCTGCCCGTGCGCTACGCCTCCTGCCCCGCCCTCGACGGCCTCACCGCCCCCGGCGCCCACCGGGTCACCGGCGGCACCGAGGCGTTCGTCCGCGCGCTCACCGAGGCCCGCGCCGCGCCCCCCGGGCCGCGCACCGCGCCCGACGCGGCCCACCGCTACGACATCGCCCGCAGCGCCGGCCGGCTCATGGACGTGTACACGGCCGCCGTCACCGGACGGCCGCTGCCGCCCCCCGCCTCCTCCGCCGCTTCCCCGACCTCTCAGGGAGTCAGTTCCGCATGACCGAGCACCACCGCCGCCGACCCTCCGCCCTGCGCCGCGCCAGGACACTCCCGCCGTGGTCCCTGCTGGCCGCCGGGGTCGTCACCGGCGGTCTGGCCGGCGGCGCGTACGGCGCCCTCACCCCGCCCGAGTACACGGCCACCGCCTATGTCGTCGCCGTCCCCACCGAGAAGTCCGACCCGGCGTCCGCGCTGGGCTTCGCACAGGCCTACGGGCGGGTCGCCACCCAGCTCGCGGTGCTCGGGGACGCCGAGTCGGCGGCGGGCGTGCCGGCCCGCACGCTGCAGCGCCATGTGACGACGGCGACCTCGCCGGACGCGCCGATGGTCTCCGTCACGGCCACCGCCCCGCGCGCCGCGCTGGCCGCCGCCATGGCCAACGCGGTGTCCCGCTCGCTGACCGAGCACGCGCTGAGCACCCGGAAGACCACCAACGTCGAGCTCCAGCAGTTCGCCCGCGCGGTCGAGCCCACCGACCCGTCCTCGCCGTCCCCGGCACTGACCTCCCTGGTGGGGGCGAGCGCGGGCGGGCTGCTCGGCGGGCTGGCGGTGCTGGTACGGCCGCGACGGGAGCGGGAGACGCCGGGCGCCCCGACCGCCGTACCGGCCCCGGCCGCGCGGGACGACGTCCTGCACGGAGCGCTGTGAAACCGCCGTACACCGCCGCGCGCGCCGCCGGCCGCGGCACGGGCCGCAGCACCGGGCTCGTCACCGAACTCATCACCGAGGAGCGGGACTTCGCCCGGCTCGCACCCGCCTGGGACCGCCTCTACCGGCGGTGCGCGAGCGCCACCCCGTTCCAGAGCCACGCCTGGCTGCACTCCTGGTGGCTGTCGTACGGCACACCCGGCCGGCTGCGGCTGCTCGTGGTCCGCGACGGCGCCGAACTCCTCGCCGTCGCCCCGCTGACGGCCGTCCGCCGCCCGGTGCCCTCGCTGGTCCCGCTCGGCGGGGCGATCTCCGACTACGCCGACGTCCTCGTTGACGACGGGCACGGCGAGCGGGCCGTCACCGCGCTCACCGAAGGCCTCGCGGCGGCCGCCCGCACGGCCCTCGTCGACTTCCGCGAGGTCCGGCCGGGCGGCGCGGTCGAGCAGGTCTACGAGCGCTGGCGCGGGCCGCGCCGACGGGTGGGCGACTCGCTCTGCCTGGAGTTGCCGGCCCTGCCCATGGACGGGCTGGTCGCCCGGCTGCCGGCGGCGAAGGCCCAGCGGGTGCGGGCCAAGCTGCGCAAGCTGACCGCGCTCGGCGTCCAGCGGCACGCGGTACGGCCCGAGGAGGTGGACGCGGCGCTGCACCGGCTCCTGGACCTGCACCGGTTGCAGTGGCAGGGCCGCAAGGTGACCGGTGAGCATCTGCGGCCGCGCTTCCGCGAGCATCTGGTGCGCTCGGTCGGGCCGATGGTGCGCTCGGGCAACGCGGTGGTCACCGAGTTCCGGCTGGACGACGACGTGGTCGCCGTCGATCTGACCCTGCTGTCGCACCGGCTGGCGGGCGGGTACCTCTACGGCGCCCATCCCCGGCTGCGGGAGCGCAAGGCGGACGTGGCGGTGATGCTGCTCGACGCGTGCGCCGAGCACACCCGGGACGGGGGGCGGGCCGCGCTGAGCCTGCTGCGCGGCGACGAGCCGTACAAGCATCACTGGCGGCCCGACCCGGTCGTCAACCAGCGGCTGCTGCTGGCCCGGCGGCGGACCGCCCCGCTGCTGCTGGCAGTCGTCTGTGACGTGGCCGCCCGCCGCCGGGGCAAGGAACTGCTGCTGCGCCGGGAGCGGCGAAAGGGGCGCGCCGGTGACGGGGGGAGCTGACGGGGACCCGCCCGCCGGGGTGGGGTCAGCGGGCGGGCGACCACCAGCCGAGCCGCAGACAGAGCCGGCCGCCGAGCCGGCTCTCCAGCCAGGACCCGAGCGCGATCGGCGTGCAGTCGTCCCGGCGCTGGGGGGACGCGGAGGACCCACCGGTCTCGGGGGACTCGGGGGGTTCAGGGGACTCGGGGGACAGCAGGGAGCGGTAGACCGCGGACGACCGGGGGTTCCTGCGGCACTGCCACACCCCGTGCGGGCAGTAGTCGGTCAGCGTGTTGTAGAGGGCTCCGTGCCGGTCCATCCAGTCGAGCATGCGGCGCATGTACTCGGCGTTGTCGCCGTTGCGGAACAGGCCCCATTCGGGATACGAGACGGGCTTGCCGTGCGCCCGGGCGAAGTCGACGTGTTCCTGGAGGCCGAGCGGCTCGGACACCTGCTCGTCGAAGGAGAGCCCGCTCGGCTGGTCGTAGGCGTCCATGCCGATGATGTCGACCGTGTCGTCCCCGGGATAGCACTCCGTCCACGGCACGGCGTCCTTGCCGCGGGTGGGCGCGAAGTCGAACCGGAACCGCTGGCCCGGCACCGCGCGCACGGCGGTGACGATCCGGTTCCAGTACGCCTTCCAGGCCTGCGGGTCCGGGCCGCAGCGGTGGGTGTACGTGGTGCCGTTCATCTCCCAGCCGAGCACGATCACGGTGTCCGGCACCCCGAGCGCGACCAGCCGCTCGGCGAGGGCGCGGAAGTGGTGGTCGAACTCCCCGGCCGCGCCCCGCTGCAGCAGATCGCGGACCTCGGGGTCGGAGACGCCCTCCTCGTTGCGTTCCAGCATGGGCACGTTGAGGACGAGCATCCGGTCGTCCTTCTCCCGCCGCCAGTGCGCCCACACGTCGAGGAAGCCGGGCGGGCCCTCGATGTTCCGCCACTGGTCCCCCGGCAGATAGGTGTGCCCGACCCGCAGCTCTGCCCCGCCCAGCCAGGCGCTGAGCTGGGCGATCCGGGCCACCCCGCGCGCTCCGAAGTCGAGGTAGGCCCCGAAGGCGGGGGTGGGGGCCGGGGCGGGAGCGGTCGAAGGGGTGGAGGCGGGGGCGGTCGGCTGAAGCGGGGACGGAGAGGCGGGGGACGCGGACTCGGTGACCGCCGGGTCGGGGGGCGTGGTCACCGCGGCCGGGGCGGGGGGTGCGGTGTCCGCGGTCTGGGCGGCCGGGGCGGTGGGAGGTTCCGGCTGGGTGCCGAGGTCCTGCGGGGGTGCCGCCTGATCGGTCCGCGCCGGTGCCGTGCTCGGCACCGGCGCGGGGTCGGCGACGGCTGGTCCGGGGCCGGACGCCAGGACCATCGACACCGCGGCCGCCGCCGTGGCGACGGCGAGCGCCGGCCGCCGGGACCGGGCGCGTCGCTGCTGTGAGGCCATGCCGGCTCCGTCCTCCCCGCCGGGGATGAATATGGACTACTAATACGTAGTCATATGAAAGTCACACAAAAAGATGTGCCGCCACCGCTGTTACGGCTCTCGAGTGCTCTCGCTCGCCCGAACCGGTGACCCGGCCCCACCACAGGAGCGCGATGCCCGTGTCACTGCTCGACCCCCGCGTCCCCGCCGTACTGCTGCGGATCGACCGGAACCCCTTTCACCACGGAACCCTCGGCGCCGTACGCTCGCTCGGCCGGGCCGGGATCGAGGTGCACGTGGTCGCCGAAGCGACGGGAAGCCCCGTGGCCAGATCCCGATTCGTACGCCGGCTGCACCCCCCGCCGCCGCCCGGCGCCGCGCCCGCCGACATCGCCTCCGCCCTGCTGCGCGTGGCCGCCCGCATCGAACGGCCCGCCGTGCTGATTCCCATGGACGACGCGGGCGCGGTCGCCGTGGCCCGGCTGCGCGAGGAACTGGCGCCCGCCCTCTTACTGCCGCAGCAGCCCGGCGCGCTGCCCGAACAGGTCGCGGACAAGGCCGAGTTGGCGGCACTGTGCGCCGCGGCCGACGTACCGCACCCCGAGACGGCCGTCCCCGACAGCGCCGAGCAGGCCGCCCGGGCCGCCGGGCGCCTCGGACTGCCGCTGGTGGCGAAGTGGAGCCGGCCCTGGCTGCTGCCGGCCGGCAGCGGACTGCGCAGCACGGTCGTCGTGCGCTCCGCCCGGGACGCGCGCGAGCTGTATCTGCGCGCCGAGGAGGCCGGCAGCCGGCTGCTGCTCCAGGCCTTCCTGCCGCCGGGCCCGGACCGGGACTGGTTCTTCCACGGGTACGCCGACCGCAGCGGCGCGCTGCACGGCGGCGGGACGGGGCGCAAGCTGTGCGCCTGGCCGCGCGGGGCCGGACTGACGGCGGTGGGTGAGTGGACCGGGAACCCTGACATCGGCACGCTCGCCGAACGGCTCGTCGACACGCTCGGCTACCGCGGCGTCCTCGACCTGGACTTCCGCCGGTGCGGCCGTACCGGTGCCTATCACCTGCTCGACTTCAACCCCCGTCCCGGAGCGCAGTTCCGGCTCTTCGCCGACGCCGCCGGACTGGACGTCGTACGCGCCCAGCACCTGGATCTGACCGACCGGCCGCTGCCGGCCGGGGAGCCGCTGCCGGGGCGGACCTTCGTGGTCGAGAACTACGCCCCGCTCGCCGCGCTGCGTCCGGCCCCGCACGGCCGTGAGCTGGCCTGGTACGCCGGGGACGACCCCGCCCCCGGACGGGCGATGCGGCGGCTGTGGTGCGCCCATGTCACCCGGCGGCTGCGGGACCGCATCCCCCGCTCCGGCCCGCCGGGCCCCCGCACGGCCGCGCTGCTCGGCCGCGTGCCTCCGGCCGGGCCGCCGTCCTCCGCGGAACAGGCGGACGAGGAGAAGGCGGGCAGCCGCTGACGGGTGTACGGGGCTCCGTGCGGCGCGGGTGCCGGGCGCGCGGGGCGTCCGGCACCCGGCGCGGTCACCGGCGGGAGGCGGTCCGGCCTCGCCGGTACAGGACGGCGCCGCCCGCGATCAGCGCGGCGCTGACACCGGTGGCCGCCAGCATCGCCTCACTGCCGGTGTGGGACAGCTCCGGCGGCTTGTGGGGCGGGTAGGTGTGCTCCGGCGGGGTGGTGTGCGGGGGGTGGGTGTGGGTCGGTGGGGGCGTGTACGGGGGCTTGGTGTGCGGGGGCTTGGTGTGCGGGGGGTGCGTGCCGTGGCTGTCGTCGTCGTGGCCCTGGCCGTAGCCGGAGCCGCCGTTGCCGTGGTCGCCGTAGCCGGAGTCGTGACTGGGCTTGCCGTGGCCGGGCTTGCCGTGGTCACCGTGGCCGGGCTTCTCGTGGCTCGGCTTGCCGTGATCCGGCTTCTCGTGACCGCCCTGGCTCGGGCTCTCGTCACCGCCGTAACCGGGCTTGTCGTAACCGGGCTTGTCGTGCCCAGGCTTGTCGTGCCCAGGCTTGTCGTGCCCAGGCTTGTCGTGCCCCGGCTTCTCGTGATCCGGCTTCTCGTGACCGCCCTGGCTCGGGCTCTCGTCACCGCTGTAACCGGGCTTGTCGTGCCCGGGCTTCTCGTAACCGGGCTTCTCATGCCCCGGCTTCTCGTAACCGGGCTTCTCATGACCGGGCTTCCCGTGCCCCGGCTTCTCATGGCCCGGCTTCTCATGGCCCGGCTTCTCGGAGCTGCCGTAGTCGGAGTCCTCGTCGCCGTAGCCTCCGTGGGCGGCTTCCTGGTCGCCGGACGACGACGTCTCGTGGGTGTGGCTCGTGGGGTCGGCCGCCTGGGGCGCGTCGGGGCTGCTCGACACCACGCCCGGCGCACTCGTGGCCGTACCGTCCTCGTGCGTGTCCGCGACGGCGGTGCCTCCGCACAGGTACAGGATGCTCGTCGCGGCGGCGGCCGCGACCATCCCCTTTCTCAGGGTCTGTCGCACTCTCATTGTCTTCCTGCTCGAAGAAGTGGGAAAAGCCGGCCCCGGAACGCGTGGAAGCTGTCCCGGGACCGGCCTCGGCCCAGCCACAGGGCTGGGGTGGCGTGGCGTCAGCCGATGCTGCAGTGGTTGCCGAAGGCCGGGTTCAGGAGCCCGAGCCCACCGATCGAGTTGCCGCAGATGTTGGCGTTCACGTCGATCGGGTTCTGGATCACGTTCCCGGACAGGAAGCCCGGCGAGTTGAAGGCGACACCGGTGGTCTCGTTGTCGGCGAACGCCGGAGTGGCGGCGCCCAGGGCCAGCACCAGGCCCGCGACGACAGCGGCACTCTTCTTCATGAAATTTCCCTTCTCTGCGGCCATGCCTCGTTGACGGTCGGAACCGAGCGAGCGCAGTCGGATGGGCTCGCACCATGACCCGCAGGCTGCACACGAGAGATTGACGGCGAGGGAAAGCGGTGAACGCATATGATCGTGCTATTCACTCGAATGTCTTCATATAAAAGCCGGACGGCCCCGCATTCTCGGCAGGGCTTCACGTCTTTCCAATTCGGCGGCAATGGGCTATCCGAGTGAAGGGGGACAACCAAACACGGCCTGCGCAGTTGGTCAGAGCGCTCCGATGGACGGGGCTTCTCCTGAAGGGACTAGCAAGTGATCAAGAAGCTTCTGGCCACCGCCGCGGTTGCCGCCTCCGTCGTCGGCGCCTCCGCCGCCGCCGCAGTTCCGGCACTGGCCCTCGGCAACGACAGCGGCCCGACGTCCGCCAGCGGCAACGGAGCCCACCAGTCTTTCGGGAACTCGGCCACCTTCGGCAACATGAGCCCGCAGATGGCGCTCATCCAGGGTTCCCTCAACAAGCCGTGCGTCGCCCTGCCGACCAAGGCCAACAGCATTGTCACCCCTGCCGGCCTCGCGCTTCAGGACGTCCCGATCCTGTCGTCGTCGAACAACCAGCAGTGCGTCGAGAACTCCACCCAGGTGGACGGCGACGACCCGCTCTCGCACCTCCTGGACGACCTCGCGCTCCTCTCGGGCAACGGCGCGGCCAACGGCTGAGCCACGCCTCCCCGAGCTCCACAGCGGGTCGCCGATCATCGGCGACCCGCTGTTTCGTCATGCGGGTGAGGAGCGCGCGATCGCGGCACTCCATGCGCTGCTCCAATCGGGGCAACGTACGCAACCTACGGCCGGGTCGGCGCGTTGACGATCACGCAGCTCCTCCCCCGGAGCCCGCTTTTCGAAGGGAATGAACATGAAGAAGCTGTGGGCAACCGCGGCTGTCGCCGCGTCCCTGGCAGGTCTCGCGGCCGTCTCCGCTCCCCAGGCCCTGGCCATCGGCGACGACCACGGCCCGACGTCCGCCAGCGGCAACGGTGCCTCGCAGGAGTTCGGCAACTCGGCAACGTTCGGCGACATGAGCCCGCAGCTCTCGCTGATCCAGGGTTCGCTGAACAAGCCCTGCCTCGCCCTGCCGACCAAGGCCAACACCATTGTCACCCCTGCCGGCCTCGCGCTTCAGGACTCCCCGATCCTGTCGTCGTCGAACAACCAGCAGTGCGTCGAGAACTCCACCCAGGTGGACGGCGACGACCCGCTCTCGCACGTCCTGGACGACCTCGCGCTCCTCTCGGGCAACGGCGTCCAGAACGGCTGAGCTTCGGCCTGACGTACCGCCTCGGCGGGTCACCGGTTCTCCGGTGGCCCGCCGTTCGCGTGCCTCACTTGCGGTACAGGTCCTCTATCTCCTGCGCGTACTTCTCGGTCACCGCGTGCCGCTTCACCTTCAGGGACGGGGTGAGCAGGCCGTTGGCCTCGCTGAACTCGCCGTCGATCAGGGTGAAGGCCCGGATCGACTCGGCGCGGGAGACCGCCTCGTTGGCGTAGTCGACGGCGCGTTGGACCTCGGCACGCATCCGGGGGTCGCGGGCGAGTTCGGCGAGCGGGGTGCCGGCGGGCAGTCCCCGGACCGACAGCCAGTGGGCGACCGCGTCGGGGTCGAGGGTGATCAGGGCGCCGACGAAGGCACGGTTGTCGCCGACCACCAGGCACTGGCCGACCGGGGTGCGGCTGCGCAGCCGGTCCTCCAGGACGGCCGGGGAGACGTTCTTGCCGCCGGAGGTGACCAGCAGGTCCTTCTTGCGGCCGGTGATGGTGAGATAGCCGTCCTCGTCGAGGGCGCCGAGGTCACCGGTGGTGAACCAGTCGTCGGTGAGGACCTCGGCGGTGGCGGCCGGGTTGTTCCAGTAGGCGGGGAAGACGACCCCGCCCTTGATCAGGATCTCCCCGTCGTCGGCGATGCGGACGGCGGTGCCGGGGACGGGCCGGCCGACCGTGCCGGGCCGGGGCGCGAGCGGGGGGACGAGCGTGGCGGCGGCGGTGGTCTCGGTGAGGCCGTAGCCCTCGTAGACGATGATGCCGGCGGCGTAGAAGAACAGGCTCAGGGTGCGGTCCAGCGGGGAGCCGCCGCTGATGGCGTAGCGCATCCGACCGCCGAGTTCGTTCCGGATCCGGCGGTAGACCAGCAGGTCGTACAGGGCCCAGGCGGCGTAGAGGCCGGGCCCGGGGCCCTTGCCGCGGCCGAGGAACTTCCGCAGGTACGCCTCCGCGAAGCGCACGGCGACGCGTTCGGCACGGTCGAAGGAGGCGCCGCGGCCGATCCTCTCGGCGGTGGCGCGGCCGGCGTCGTGGATGCGCTCGAAGAGATAGGGCACGCCCACCAGGAACGTGGGCCGGAACTCCTTGAGCGCGGGCCGCAGTTCGTCGGGTTTGACGCTGGGGAAGTGGCCGGTCTCGATACGGGCCATGAGGCAGGCGATCTGCAGGGTGCGGCCCATGATGTGGGCGAGGGGCAGGAACAGGAGAGTGGAGGCGGTCTCGCCGGTGACCTCCTTGAAGATCGGGTGGAGCAGTTCGAGCAGGTTGGCGGCCTCGGCGTGCAGGTTGGCGTGGGTGAGGACGCAGCCCTTGGGGCGGCCGGTGGTGCCGGAGGTGTAGCAGAGGGTGGCGGTGGTGTCCGGGGCGAGGCCGGCGCGGCGCTTGGTGACCTCGTCGTCGGGGAGGTCCCGGCCGAGGGCGGTGAGGGTGCCGACGGCGTCCGCGTCGAGTTCGAGGATGCGCGGGGGCCGGGGGTGGCGGGCCGTGCCGGTGGTGACCGTCGCCGCGTTCTCGGCGTTCTCCACGACGACGAGCGTGGCACCGGAGTCGCGGACGATCCAGTCGACCTGATCGGCGGAGGAGGTGGCGTAGACCGGCACGGTCACTCCGCCGGCCGCCCAGACGGCGAAGTCCAGGAGGGTCCACTCGTAACGCGTGCGGGACATGATCGCGACCCGGCCGCCCGGTTCGAGGCCCTGGGCGATCAGCCCCTTCGCCACATCGGTGACCTCGGCGGCGAAGACGGTGGCGGCCACCGGCCGCCAGTCGTCACCGTGTCTGCGGCGCAGCACCACCGCGCCGGGGTCCTCGGCGGCGTTGGTGAACGGCAGGTCTGCGATGCTGCCCGTGGTGGGCGGCTCCACCAAGGGCGCGGAGCGGGCCTCGCGGACGACACCGGAGGCGTCACGGATCACCGCGACGCGGGTGCGGGAGGCGAGGTCGGTGCGTCTCTTCGCCCGCTTCAGATCCTTGCGTACGCCCATGACGGCTCCCGGGTCGTGGTGCGGCTGGCAGGTGTGGGGCCCGTACTGATGGCTTGTACTGATGGCTTGTACTGGGCCCGTACGGGTGGCTTGTACGGGTGGCTTGTTCTGGTGGGTCAACTTACCCGTAGGTAAGGAAAATTCAACGCCCGCGGTCCAGGTCGCCGATCCGGTCCGCCCGGTCGATGGCCTCGGCGAGGCCCCGTACGTCGCGGTCCTCCGTGCGGTCGGCCAAGTCGTGTGCGCGTGCGGCCAGTTCGGTGAGGGAGGGGGCGTCGGGCAGCTCACCCTCGTCGAGGGTGCGGCGGGCGTAGCCGTAGGAGGCGGTGTCGACGTCGAGGGCGAAGGTGGAGAGGTGGTCGGGAGCGGTCTCGTCGCCGTCCACCTCGGTGGCGGGTGCGTCCGGTGCCGGGAGGACGTCGCTGCGGTGGGCCGAGCCGTCGGAGGCCTTGCTCGCGGCGGGGTCGTCGGCGCCGCACCCGGTGAGGAGGAGTGCGGTGACCGCCGTGAGGGCGACCAGTCCGGGTGTCCGATGGGTTCTCATGTGCCGGGCCCCCTGTGTCCGTCGAGCGTGTGTGACGGTGACGGGACAGGGGGCCGGAACGTGCGGTACGGGAGGTTGCGGACCGGTTGCGAACCGGTCTCAGGACACGATGTCCTTGCGGGCGAACCCCCGGAAGGCCAGGGCGAACAGGATGAGCGCGTAGGTCACGGAGACGGCTGTGCCCTGGAGCATGCCGGACCACTCGGGGGTGGGCTGGACGGCGTCGGCCCAGGCGAACTGCCAGTGGGCGGGGAGGAAGTCCCGCCAGTCGCCGAGGGCGGTGACGGCGTCCAGGACGTTGCCGATGATGGTCAGTCCGACCGCGCCGCCGACCGCGCCGAGGGCGGCGTCGGTCCGGGTCGACAGCCAGAACGCGAGCCCGGCGGTGACGAGCTGGGAGACGAAGAGGTAGCCGACGACGACCACCAGGCGCTGCGCCGCCGTGACCGCGTCGAGGGTGCCTCCGGTGGGCAGTTCCAGCGGCCCCCAGCCGTAGGCGGCGGTGCCGACGGCGAGGGCGACGACCGGCAGCAGGATCATCGCGGCCAGGCTGAGCGCGAGACCGACGACGAGCTTGGACCACAGCAGCCGGGCCCGGGGCACGGGTGCGGCGAGCAGATAGCGCAGGGAGGACCAGCCGGCCTCGGAGGCGACCGTGTCCCCGCAGAACAGGGCGACCGGGATGACCAGCAGGAAGCCCGCCGACACGAACAGGTTGACGGCGGCGAAGTTGCCGGCGGACGCGGTCGCGGTGTCCATCAGGGTCACCGCGTTGTTGCGGCCGCCGGGCTCGCCGCCGACGGCGAACGCGATCAGCAGCACGAACGGCAGGGCGGCGAGGATGCCGCCCATGACGATCGTGCGGCGGCGCTTGAACTGGCGGGCCAGTTCGACGCGCAGCGGCAGGGTGCGGCCGGGCCGGTAGCCGGAGGCGACCTCGGTGAGCGTGCTCATGCGGAACCTCCGATCAGGGTGAGGAAGGCGTCCTCCAGGCGGCGGTGCGGGCCGACCGACTGCACGGGCACGTCCAGCCGGACGAGTTCGGCGACCAGGCGCTGGGCGCTGCCGTCGGCGTCGAGACGTACGAGCAGGCCCTCGTCGGTGCGGTCCGCGGAGGCGATGCCGGGCAGGGCCGCCACCTTCTCCAGGACGGGCTCCTCCACCGGGGCGGCGGTGCCGACCAGGAGGGTGTCGCCGGAGCCGACGATCGCGCCGACCGGGCCGGCCTGGACGAGCCGGCCGCGGTCCATGACCACGAGGTGGGTGCAGGACTGTTCGACCTCCGCCAGCAGATGGCTGGAGACGATCACCGTGCGTCCGGCGGCCGCGTACCGGATCATGACCTCGCGCATCTCGCGGATCTGCGGCGGGTCGAGTCCGTTGGTCGGTTCGTCGAGGATCAGCAGGTCGGGCAGGCCCAGCATGGCCTGGGCGATCGCCAGGCGCTGGCGCATGCCCTGGGAGTACGTCCGGACGGCGCGGGCCAGGGCGTCGCCGAGGCCGGCGATCTGCAGGGCCTCCTCCAGGTGGGCGTCCTCGGCGGGGCGGCCGGTGGCCTTCCAGTACAGGTCGAGGTTCTCCCGGCCGGTGAGGTGCGGCAGGAAGCCCGCGCCCTCGACGAAGGAGCCGACCCGGGAGAGGACGGGGGCGCCGGGGCGGACGGCGTGGCCGAAGACTCGGATCTCGCCCTCGTCGGGCGTGATGAGGCCCATCAGCATGCGCAGGGTGGTCGTCTTGCCGGCGCCGTTGGGGCCGAGGAGGCCCAGCACCTGGCCCTTCTCCACCTGGAAGGAGACTTCGCGGACGCTGTAGCGGTCGCCGCCCGCGTACTTCTTGCTCAGGCCGGCGATCTGCAGCGGGACCTCGGCCAGCTCCGGATCGGGGGCCGGCATCGCGGTGCGGCGGCGGCCGGTCAGCAGGAGCAGCAGGGCGAGGCCCGCGCCCGCGAGGGGCAGCCACCACACCCAGGAGGGGAGCGGGGCTGCGGCGGTCGTGACGCCGGGGGCCGTGGGAACGCGCAGCTCGCTCCTGAGGGAGACCGTGTACGTCGCCGGGGCGGCCGGGGAGGCGTAGCCGAGGTCGGTGGAGGCGAGGACCAGGCTCAGCCGGTGGCCCTCCTCGATGTCGTGGTCGATCGCCGGGAGGGTGAGCGTGACGTCCTTGCCGGCCCTGGCGCCGTCGACCCGGATCGGCGCGACGAGCTGGGAGGGGAGTTGCCGGCTGCCGTCGGGGCCGACGTCGTACACCTTGCCGAAGAGGACGGCGGTGTCGCTGGTGGACTTCACATGGACGGTGACGGTCGGGGAGCCGGTGATCCGCAGGGCGCGGGTGACGGGCGCGGAGTCGAAGGCGGCGTACTGGCCGGGGAAGTCGAGGGAGACGCCGACGCCGAACGCGGAGAGCTGGCCGAGGCCGGAGCCGCCGAGGCCGGGCAGGGCGGAGATGGCGGGCGGGCCGGCGCCGGCGGGGTTCTCGAAGGACTGTTCGCGGCCGGTGAGGGCGATGGCCCGGGGGTCGTTCTCCAGGCCGGGGTAGCTGTCGCCGCTCGCGCCGCGCAGCGGGACGGTGCCGTCGGTGGAGTCGACGCCTCCGGTGCGGGTGACCCGGAAGGCGGGCCCGGTGTCGGCGTTCTTGTCGTCCTTGAGGTAGCGGTCGAACCAGGCGGTGACGCGGGCCTGGACGCGGCTGCTCTCCATGTTGCCGCCGTCGTGGCCGCCGGCGATCCAGTCGACGTCCACGGGGGCGCCGTTGGCCTTGATGGCCTTCTCGGCGGCGTCCGCCTGGGCGAGGGTGAAGAGGGAGTCGGCCTGGCCCTGCACGAGGAGGGTGGGGACCTTGATGCGGTCGGCGACGGCGGACGGCGAGCGGGCGTCGAGGAGCGCGCGGGCGGCGGCGTCGGGGGTGCCGGACTCGGCGACCCGCTGGTACATCGCGCACAGCGCGGGCTCGAAATTGTCGCAGCCGCCGCCGCTGTTGACGAAGATGCCGGCCCACAGCTTCTTGAACACGCCGTCGGGGAACAGGGCGTCCGCGAGGTTCCAGTAGGTGATCGAGGGGGCGATGGCGTCGACCCGGTCGTCGTAGCCGGCGGCGAGGAGGGAGACCGCGCCGCCGTAGGAGGCGCCGGCGAGGCCGACGCGCGGGTCGCCCTTCTTGTCCAGCTCCACCTCGGGCCGGCCGGCGAGCCAGTCGATCAGCTTCGAGACGTCGGCGACCTCGCCCTTGGGGTCGTTCAGCCCGATCCTGCCGGTGGACTTGCCGAAGCCGCGCGCCGACCAGGTCAGGACCGCGTACCCGGCGCGGGCGAGGTCCTCGGCCTGCTGCCGTACGCCGTCCTTGGTGCCGCCGAAGCCGTGGCCGAGGAGGACGGCGGGGCGGCGGCCCGAGGCGCCCGAGGTGAAGTAGGAGGTGTCCAGGCGGACGCCGTCCACGGACATCACCTGATCGCTGTGGTGCACCGCGGGGCGGTCGTCGTCGTCGGCGACGGCCGTCCACGTGCCGGCACCGGCGAGTACGACGACGGAGGCCGCGGCGGCGAGGAGCCGTCGCGGCCGCCGTGGTCCTCGCAGACCGGGCAGTCGAAGATCCATGCTTCAACGGTACGGGGTCAACCTGTCGGGGGGTTGTCGACCGGAGGCCGAACTGCCCGCCCTACCAGGGGCGTACGTGAGCGCTCGTGCGTACACCAGGCGCGGTATCGGGCGCGGTATCGGGCGCGGTGTCAGGCCTGCGCGTCCTCGGGCAGGGTGACCAGCCAGCGGGTGTCCGGGCGGGGGCGCAGGTAAAGGGCCCAGTAGAGGGTGGCGGCGGCGGTGATGCCGCCGGTCCACAGGAGGTAGCCCGTCTCCTGCTGGGTGAGGATGTAGGCGAGTACGGCGATCAGCAGGACCGGCACGGCGGGCCACAGGGGCATGCGCCAGGCGGGGGTGTGGCGGTGGTGGCCGCGGCGGGAGAGCAGGGCGGCGACCGCGACGAGCAGGTACATGCCGGTCACGGAGACGCCGGTGACGCCGTAGAGGGTGTCGAGGTTCACGAAGCACAGGGCGGCTCCGGGGACGCCGACGGCGAGGGTGGCGACCCAGGGGGAGCCGAAGCGGCCGAGCTTGGCGAGGACGTGGTTGACCGGTCCGGGCCAGGCCTGGTCACGGGCGGAGGCGAACAGGACGCGGGAGTTCTGGATGACCATGACGATGCCGGCGTTGATGATCGCCAGGGCCACGCAGAGGCTGACGAAGGTGCCGACGGCGGAGTTCGACCAGGCGGTGACCATGGAGCCGATGTCGCCGCCGGTGAGTTCGGAGAGGTCGGAGGCGCCGAAGGTGATGGCGACGACCGGGACCAGGATGATCACCGAGGAGATGGCGAGGGTGGCGAGGACGGTGCGGGCGACGTTGCGGCGCGGGTGCTCCAGTTCCTCGGAGAGGTAGACGGCGGTGGAGAAGCCCTGGGTGACGAAGAGGGCGATGGCGAGGCCGGAGACGACCAGCATCGCGGTGACGGTGTCGGTGCCGCCGTGGGCGTCCGCGACCTGCATCGAGACCAGGCTGCCGGGGCCGCGGTGGCCGTGCGTGAAGCCCAGGACAGCCACGACGGCCGCGGCGATGACCTCCAGGACCAGGAAGACGCCGGTGATCCAGGCGTTGGCGCGCAGGTCCAGCAGCCCGGCGAGGGTGGCGAGCAGCATGACGCCGGCGCCCGCGAGGGCGGGGTCGAGGTGGACGATCGGGGCGAGGTAGTCGGCGGTGCCCATCGCGATCACCGGCGGGACGATCATCACGACCAGCAGGGAGAGCACGAAGACGAGCCAGCCGGCGAGGCGTCCGGCGAGCGTGGAGACCATGGCGTACTCGCCGCCCGCGCTGGGGATGAGGGTGCCCAGCTCCGAGTAGCAGAACGCCACGGCGATACAGAGCAGCGAGCCGATCGCGATCGTGAGGGCGGTCGCGGTGCCGAGCGAGCCGAACAGGTCCGGGACGACGACGAAGAGGGTGGAGGCGGGGGTCACGCACGAGAGGGTCAGCAGTGTTCCGCCCACCACGCCGATGGAGCGCTTGAGCTTCTGAGCGCCGTGGGGCGCGTCGACGGCGGTGCCGACGGCGGTGTCGACGGGGCGGAGCGTGTCGGTCATGCGCGGTTCCGATCGCCGGGGAGCAGCAGAGTGTGCTGCATGGAATCCCAACGAAAACCAGTGCGTCAATAGCCGTTTACCTACGAAATCCGTAGATCAAATCGACTTTCGACCCCGGATACGGCAGACCTGTGCGGGAACTCGCCTCATCCGGCCGTACGGGAACCGTAGGACGGGAGCGCCAAAAAAACGGGGCCGTCCGCTCTGCGGACGGCCCCTGTCCCTGCGTCAGTGGTTGCGCGGGAAGCCCAGGTCCACGCCGGACGGGGCGTCCGCCGGGTCCGGCCAGCGGGTGGTGACGACCTTGCCGCGGGTGTAGAAGTGCGTGCCGTCGTTGCCGTAGATGTGGTGGTCGCCGAAGAGCGAGTCCTTCCAGCCGCCGAAGCTGTGGTAGCCGACGGGGACCGGGATCGGGACGTTCACGCCGACCATGCCGGCCTCGATCTCCATCTGGAAGCGGCGGGCCGCGCCGCCGTCCCGGGTGAAGATCGCGGTGCCGTTGCCGAACGGGGAGCTGTTGATCAGCGCCACGCCCTCGTCGTAGGAGTCCACGCGCAGGACGCACAGCACGGGGCCGAAGATCTCGTCCTGGTAGGCCTTCGCGGTCGTCGGGACCTTGTCGAGGAGCGAGATGCCGATCCAGTGGCCGTCCTCGTAGCCGTCGACCGTGTAGCCGGTGCCGTCGAGGACCACCTCGGCGCCCTCCGCGGCCGCGCCGGTGACGTAGGACGCCACCTTGTCGCGGTGGACGGCGGTGATGAGCGGGCCCATCTCCGAGGTCGGGTCGTTGCCGGGGCCGATCTTGATCTTCTCGGCGCGCTCGCGGATCTTCTCCACCAGCTCGTCGCCGATCGCGCCGACCGCGACCACGGCCGAGATCGCCATGCAGCGCTCGCCCGCGGAGCCGTAGGCCGCGCTCACGGCGGCGTCCGCCGCGGCGTCCAGGTCGGCGTCCGGCAGGACCAGCATGTGGTTCTTGGCGCCGCCCAGGGCCTGGACGCGCTTGCCGTTCGCCGAGGCCGTGGTGTGGATGTAGCGGGCGATCGGGGTCGAGCCGACGAAGGAGACGGCCTTGACGTCCGGGTGCTCCAGGAGGCGGTCCACCGCCACCTTGTCGCCGTGGACGACGTTGAACACGCCGTCCGGCAGCCCGGCCTCCGACAGCAGCTCGGCGAGCTTGACCGAGGCCGAGGGGTCCTTCTCGGACGGCTTCAGCACGAAGGTGTTGCCGGTCGCGATGGCGATCGGGAACATCCACATCGGGACCATCGCCGGGAAGTTGAACGGCGTGATGCCGGCGACCACACCCAGCGGCTGGCGGAGGGAGGAGACGTCCACCCGGCTCGCCACCTGGGTGGACAGCTCGCCCTTCAGCTGCACGTTGATGCCGCAGGCGAGGTCCACGATCTCCAGGCCGCGGGCCACCTCGCCGAGCGCGTCGCTGTGCACCTTGCCGTGCTCGGCGGTGATCAGCTCGGCGATGGCGTCACGGTTGGCGTCCAGCAGCGCGCGGAAGCGGAAGAGGATCTCCGTGCGCTTGGCCAGCGAGGACTGGCCCCAGCTCACGAAGGCCTCCTTGGCGGTCTGCACCGCCGCGTCGACCTCGTCCACCGTCGCGAACGCGACCTTGGTGGTGACCGCGCCGGTCGCCGGGTCCGTGACCGGACCGAACGTGCCCGACGCGCCTTCGACGGTCTTGCCGCCGATCCAGTGGTTGACGATCTTCGTCATGACCGAGTACTCCTTCACAGATGGCGGCGTCGGGTGGAGACGTGCCGTTCGTACAGCTCTCGTGCCTTCACCGCGGACGATCGGGTCGCGGTCTCGGCGACAGGTACATCCCACCAGGCCTGCGCGGGCGGCGGGCCCGACACAGTGTCGGCCGTTTCGGTCTCCACGTAGACACAAGTGGGAGTGTCGGCGGCGCGTGCCTCGGCGAGGGCCTCGCGCAGCTCACGGACGGTTTTCGCGCGCAGCACGCGCATCCCCAGACTCGCCACGTTGGCGGCCAGGTCGACGGGGAGCGGCGCGCCCGTGAAGGTGCCGTCCTCCGAGGTGAAGCGGTAGGCGGTGCCGAACCGCTCACCGCCGACGGACTCCGAGAGCCCGCCGATCGAGGCGTAGCCGTGGTTCTGCACGAGCAGGATCTTGATCGCGATCCCCTCCTGCACGGCCGTCACGATCTCCGTCGGCATCATCAGATACGTGCCGTCGCCGACCAGCGCCCAGACGTTGCGCTCGGGCGCGGCCATCTTCACTCCGATGGCCGCCGGGATCTCGTACCCCATGCAGGAGAAGCCGTACTCCAGGTGGTACTGGTCCCGGGAGCGGGCCCGCCACAGCTTGTGCAGGTCGCCGGGGAGCGAACCGGCCGCGTTGATGATCACGTCGGACTCGTCGGCGAGGGCGTCGAGCGCGCCGAGGACCTGCGGCTGGGTGGGGCGGGCGTCGGGCTCCTCGGCCTCGTAGCAGGCGTCGACGCGCTGCTCCCAGCGCTCCTTGTCCTCGGTGTACTCGGTGACGTACGCGTCCGCGACCCGGTGGGCGTGCGTGCGCAGGGCCGCCGTCAGCTCCGCCAGGCCGCTGCTCGCGTCCGCGATGAGCGGCTGCCCGGCGAGCTTGTGGCCGTCGTAGGCGGCGATGTTGAGGTTGAGGAAGCGCACCCCCTCGCCCTGGAACAGGGTGTGGGAGGCGGTGGTGAAGTCGGTGTAGCGGGTGCCGACGCCGATGATCAGGTCCGCGGTGCGGGCCAGTTCGTCGGCGGTGGCGGTGCCGGTGTGGCCGACGCCGCCCACGTCCTGGGGGTGGTCGTAGGGCAGGGAGCCCTTGCCGGCCTGGGTGGAGGAGACCGGGATGCCGGTGGTCTCGGCGAACTCGGCGAGGGCCTCCTCGGCGCGGCTGTGGTGGACACCGCCGCCCGCGACGATCAGGGGGCGCTGCGCCGCGCGGATCGCCCGGACGGCCTCGGCGAGTTCGGTCGGGTCGGCACCCGGGCGCCGGACCACCCAGGTGCGCTCGGCGAAGAACTCCTCCGGCCAGTCGTACGCCTCGGCCTGCACGTCCTGCGGCAGCGCGAGGGTGACCGCGCCCGTCTCCACGGGGTCGGTGAGGACCCGCATGGCCTGGAGGGCGGCCGGGATCAGCGCCTCCGGGCGGGTGACGCGGTCGAAGTACTTGGAGACCGGGCGCAGCGAGTCGTTGACCGACACATCGCCCGCGTACGGCACCTCCAGCTGCTGGAGCACCGGGTCGGCGACGCGGGTGGCGAAGATGTCGCCGGGCAGCAGCAGGACCGGGAGGTGGTTGACGGTGGCCAGTGCGGCGCCGGTGACCAGGTTGGTCGCGCCGGGGCCGATGGACGTCGTCACGGCGTGCGTGGAGAGCCGGTTCGACTGGCGGGCGTAGCCGACGGCCGCGTGCACCATGGACTGTTCGTTGCGGCCCTGGTGGAACGGCATGTCGTCGCCGTACTCGATCAGTGCCTGGCCGAGGCCGGCCACGTTGCCGTGCCCGAAGATGCCCCAGGTGGCGCTGATCAGCCGCTGCCGCTCGCCGTCGCGTTCGGTGTACTGGGCGGCGAGGAAGCGCACCAGGGCCTGGGCCACTGTGAGCCTGATGGTCATCGGTAACCCTCCGTGTGGTCCGGGTGGAAGCAGATCCGCCACTCGCGGTTCTCTCCGGGGCCCGCCATGACGTTCAGGTAGTACATGGCGTGGCCGGGCTGGGCGATCGACGGGCCGTGCCAGCCGTCGGGGACGAGGACGGCGTCACCGGAACGGACCTCGGCGAGCACGTCGGAGCCGCCCTCTCGGGAGGGGGACACGCGCTGGTAGCCGAAGCCGTGCGGGCCGTCGATCTCGAAGTAGTAGATCTCCTCGAGCTCGGCCTCCTCGCCCGGCCGGTGCTCGTCGTGCTTGTGCGGCGGGTACGAGGACCAGTTGCCGCCGGGGGTGATCACCTCGACGGCGATCAGCTTGTCGCAGTCGAAGGCGTCGGCGGAGGCGAAGTTGCGCACATGGCGCAACTGGGTGCCGCTGCCGCGCTCTTCGACGGGGACCTCCGGCGCGGGGCCGTAGCGGGCGGGGAGTTGTCGCTCGCACTTCGCTCCTGCCAGGGCGAAGCGGCCTCCCGCGCCGGAGGCGATCGTGACCCGGGCGTCGCGGGGAACGTACGCGAAGTCGGAGACCGACGCGAACACGCTTTCCCTGCCCAGGAGTTGGAACTCGTTCTCGTCTGTTTGCACGGTACATCCGCCTTCGAGCGGAAGCACGATCCACTCGCTCTCACCGGTGGTGAGGGTGTGGCTGCCGCCCGGGGCGAGCTCGATGATCCTCAGACTGCTGTAGGTCCAGCCGGCCCGCTTCGGGTCGATGTCGAGGACGTGGTCGGCGTCGGCGGTGGTGCCGCGCGGTACGTACAGGCTGTCGTTCGTCATGCGGCCCTCACAGCAGTCCTACGGCGGTGTCCACGGCGGCGGCGACCTTCCCGTCCGCCGGGTACAGCAGCGAGCGGCCGACCACCAGGCCCCGGACGGTGGGGAGTTGCAGCGCTCCGCGCCACTTCTCGTACGCCCCGTCCTGGTCGTCGCCGACCTCGCCGCCCAGCAGGACGGCGGGGAGGGTGGAGGTCTCCATGACCTGGGCCATGTCGTCGGGGTTGGCGGTGACCGGGACCTTCAGCCAGGTGTAGGCGGAGCTGCCGCCCAGGCCGGAGGCGATGGCGATCGACTTGGTGACCGCCTCGGCGGAGAGGTCGTTCTGCACCTTGCCCCCGGGGGTGCGCCGGCTGAGGAACGGCTCGACGAACAGGGGCAGTCTGCGGGCCGCCATGTCGTCGACGGCCCGGGCCGTGGTCTCCATGGTGGTCAGGGAGCCCGGGTCGTCGTAGTCGATCCGCAGGAGCAGTTTGCCGGCGTCGAAGTTCAGCCGCTCGATGTCCTCGGCGCGGTGGCCGGTGAAGCGGTCGTCGAGCTCGAACACCGAGCCCTGGAGGCCGCCGCGGTTCATCGAGCCCATGACGACCTTGCCGTCGAGGGCGCCGAGCAGCAGCAGGTCGTCCAGGATGTCGGCGGTGGCGAGGACCCCGTCCACGCCGGGCCGCGACAGCGCCAGCATCAGGCGTTCCAGCAGGTCGGCGCGGTTGGCCATGGCCAGCTTGTCGCCGCCGACGCCGAGCGCGCCCCGGGCGGGGTGGTCGGCGGCGACGATCATCAGTCGGCCGTTGTCGCCCAGCAGCGGGCGGCGGGGGCGGCGGGCGGCGGCCTCGGCGATCGCCTCGGGCCGCTCGGCGCGCAGCCGGACGATCTCGGAGATGTCGACGGTCACAGGACGGCCCCCGCCTCGACCGCGGCCTCGATCTCGTCGCCGGTCGGCATCGCGGAGGAGCACTCCAGCCGGGAGGCGACGATCGCGCCGGCCGCGTTGGCGTGGCGCATGATCTGCTCCAGGTCCCAGTCGGCGAGCAGACCGTGGCACAGGGAGCCGCCGAAGGCGTCGCCCGCGCCGAGGCCGTTGAGGACGTCCACCGGCAGCGGCGGGACCTCGGCGGACTCACCGCTGCGGTGGACGGCGAGGACCCCCTTGGGGCCCTGCTTGACGACGGCGAGCTCGACGCCCGCGTCCAGCAGCGCCTGGGCGGCGGCCCGCGGTTCGCGGACGCCGGTGGCGACCTCCACCTCGTCGAGGTTGCCGACCGCGACGGTGGTGTGCTTGAGGGCCTCGGCGTAGAACGGGCGGGCCGCGTCCGGGTCGGTCCAGAACATCGGGCGCCAGTCGAGGTCGAAGACCGTGATGCCGGCCTTGGCGCGGTGCGCGAGGGCGGCGAGGGTCGCGGTGCGGCTGGGCTCCTCGCTCAGGCCGGTGCCGGTGATCCAGAAGATGCCGGCCGCACGGATGGCGTCGAGGTCCAGCTCGTGGGCGTCGATCTCCAGGTCCGGGGCCTTGGGCCGGCGGTAGAAGTACAGCGGGAAGTCGTCCGGCGGGAAAACCTCGCAGAACGTGACCGGCGTCTGCAGGCCCGGCACCGGCGTGACATAGCGGTCGTCGACGCCGAAGCCGCGCAGGGCCTCGTGGAGGTAGGTGCCGAAGGGGTCGTCGCCCGTGCGGGTGATCACGGCGGTGGACCGGCCGAGGCGGGCCGCGGCGACCGCGACGTTGGACGCCGAGCCGCCGAGGAACTTCCCGAAGGACGTGACCTGCGGGAGCGGCACACCCGTCTGCAGCGGATAGAGGTCCACCCCGATCCGCCCCATGGTGATCAGGTCGTACGCCATCGAGTTCCCTTCGTGTCGGTCCGGTCCCGTCGGGATCGGTCCCGTGTCGGCTCTCCACGGCTTTGTAGTCCGGCTCCGGGCACCCTGTCAATAGTTTGTCCAGACATTCGGACCAGGCCTTGACACCCCTGGGGAGAGCCCGCAGGCTGGCGCCCATGACGTCGTTGTCACCTCAGCCCCCGCAGACCTCACTCTCCCGCATCCGGATCGGATCGGCCCCCGACAGCTGGGGCGTCTGGTTCCCGGACGACCCCGTACAGGTCCCCTGGCAGCGCTTCCTCGACGAGGTCGCGCAGTCCGGCTACGAGTGGATCGAACTCGGCCCCTACGGCTACCTGCCGACCGACCCGGCCGTGCTCACCGAGGAGACCGCCAAGCGCGGTCTGAAGGTGTCCGCCGGCACGGTCTTCACCGGCCTCCACCACGGCGAGGCCGTGTGGGAGAAGACCTGGGCGCACGTCGCGGACAACGCGGTGCTCGCCCAGGCCATGGGGGCGAAGCACCTCGTCGTCATCCCGTCCTTCTGGCGGGACGACAAGACCGGCGAGGTGCTGGAGTCCGACACCCTCACCCCCGAGCAGTGGCGCAACCTCACCACGCTGACCGAGCGGCTCGGCAAGGAGGTGCGGGAGCGGTACGGGCTCCAGATCGTCGTCCACCCGCACGCCGACACCCACATCGACAGCGAGGAGAACGTCGTCCGCTTCCTGGACGGCACCGACTCCGACCTCGTGTCGCTGTGCCTGGACACCGGGCACTACGCCTACTGCGGCGGCGACAGCGTGAAGCTGATCGAGACGTACGGGTCGCGGATCGGGTACCTCCACCTCAAGCAGGTGGACCCGGAGATCCTCGCCGACGTGAAGGCCAAGGGAACGCCGTTCGGGCCGGCCGTGGCCCAGGGCGTGATGTGCGAGCCGCCCGCGGGCGTGCCGGCGCTCGGACCCGTCCTGGAGGCGGCGAGCAAGCTGGACGTGGACCTGTTCGCGATCGTGGAGCAGGACATGTACCCCTGCGAGCAGGACAAGCCGCTGCCGATCGCTCAGCGGACCCGGGCGTTCCTGAGGTCGTGCGGGGCGTAGGCCGTAGGTGGTGTGCGGGTCGGAGCGGGCTTGTCAACGCGCCACTCCCACGCGTCTCTCCGGTACCTTCGCACCACCTTCGTCACAAATGGCCCCTCCCTGTCACCCATGTCCCGCCTACGCGGGTTTTTGGTCACGCACGGACGACATCTGCGTTCACCCGGTCACTCTGCGTCGTTCGCCGGGCACAGGCTTGATGATCGCCAGCGCAGCGCCGGGCTCCCCCTGGCGGCCTCCCGGCCGCCACCCCCGCGCGCGCAGGGAGGTGCAACGCATGACCGACCGAAGGCTCTGGTCCTACAAGGAGATCGCGGCGCACATCAAGGTGCAGCCGGACACCGTACGGTCCTACCGCAAGCACGGACTCCTCCCCCCGCCCGACCGCGTCGACGGCGGTAAGCCCTACTGGTTCGCCGCCACCGTCCAGGACTGGGCCGCCGCCCGGCCGGGCAACCGCGGCCGCAGATCCGACTGACCTCACACCCCCCCGTCCCCTCCCCCCGTCCGCCCTGCCCTCGTCGTACCGTTCCGTTCCGTGCCCCGCTCTCGTGCGGGGCACGGTGTCGTCCGGCCCGGTGCCGCTCAGCTCCACGGCTCGATGACGGTGACCCCGGACCCCGGCGCCGTCCCCATCTCCGCCAGTGCTCCCGGTACGGCGTCCAGGGTGATCGTCGAGGTCACCAGGAGGTCGGGCCGCAGGACCCCGGCCCGGACCGCCTCCAGCATCGCGGGGTAGGTGTGCGCGGCCATGCCGTGGCTGCCGAGGATCTCCAGTTCGAGGGCGATCGCGCGGGCCAGCGGGACGGGGGTGGTGCCCTCGGGCGAGGGCAGCAGGCCGACCTGGAGGTGCCTGCCCCGGCGCCGCAGTCCGTTCACCGAGGCGGCGCAGGTGGCCGGGGAGCCGAGGGCGTCGAGGGAGAGGTGGGCGCCGCCGCCGGTGAGGTCACGGACCGCCGCCGCGGTGTCCGCCACGCCCCGGGCGTCCACGCACTCCGCCGCGCCGAACGTCCGCGCCAGCTCCAGTGCCCGCGGCGACACGTCCACCGCGACCACCCGGGCCCCGCTCGCCGCGGCGATCATCACCGCGGACAGGCCGACCCCGCCGCAGCCGTGCACCGCGACCCACTCCCCCGCCGCGACCCGGCCCTGCTGCACGACCGCCCGGAACGCGGTGGCGAACCGGCAGCCGAGGGAGGCCGCAGTGCCGTAGGACAGGTCGTCCGGGACCGCGACCAGGTTCACGTCCGCGTGGTCCAGGGCCACGAACTCGGCGAAGGAACCCCAGTGCGTGAACCCGGGCTGGGTCTGGCGCTCGCACACCTGATGGTCGCCGGCCGCGCAGGACGGGCAGCTTCCGCAGCCGCACACGAAGGGGACGGTGACCCGGTCGCCGGGGCGCCAGCGGGTGACGCCCGCGCCGACCTCCTCGACGGTGCCGGCCAGTTCATGGCCGGGCACGTGCGGCAGGACGATGTCGGGGTCGTGGCCCATCCAGCCGTGCCAGTCGCTGCGGCACAGACCGGTGGCCTCGACCCGGACGACGACTCCGTGCGGGGCCGGGCGGGGGTCGGGTACCTCGCGTATCTCGGCCGGTGCGCCGTACTTCTCGAAGACCACCGCTCGCATCTGGGCTCCTGTCGCCGTTGTCGCCGTCGCCGTCGTCGCCGTTGTCGTCACCGCTCTCGGCCGCGGGTAGTCGTGGCCGGTCGCCGACAAGGCGGGACTGGAACGCTATCCGCAGTCCCCGGTCGGCGAGCACCCGGACGGCCCTCCTCCCAACGACCGTCCCGGACTGCGCCGCAGGACGTACCTACATAAAGTGCCGGTAAATCCGCTCCGGGTGCTCGCTCCCGCCCGGACGACCCTGGACGACGAGGGGATTCGCCGTGACCCACTCCCCGCCGCCCGGCGCGCCCCGGGCCCGCATCCCCGGACCGCAGCAGCCCCCTCCGCCGGCCCCACGGATCCCGGCCGGACTGTGGAAGCGCTGCCTGGGCGGCGGGCTGCTCCTGTGGGCGCTGACCGCGCTCGTCACGTACGCCACCGCGAACCCCACCCTCCTGCCGACCCTGATCCTGCTCGGCAGCTTCCTCGTCCCGGTCTGCTTCGTGCTGTGGGCGTACGAACGGCACGGCCGCGACCTGGGCGTCGGCCTGATCCTCGGCTGCTTCCTGACCGGCGGCACGCTGGGCGTGCTCGGCGCGTCGGTGATGGAGTCCTACCTGCTGCACCCCTCGCTGTGGATGTTCGTCGGGGTCGGACTGATCGAGGAGGCGGCGAAGCTCGGCGCGCTGATGTTCGTGCTGCGCCGGCAGACCCGGCTGCGGGGCCTGCGCGCCGGGGTGGTGCTGGGCGCGGCCGTCGGCTTCGGCTTCGCGGCCCTGGAGAGCGCCGGGTACGCCTTCGACGCGGCCGTCTCCACGGTCGGCATCGACCTCGGCGCACTGCTGGAGACCGAGCTCCTGCGCGGGGTGCTCGCCCCCTTCGGTCACGGGCTGTGGACGGCGGTCGCGGGCGGGGTCCTGCTGGAGTACCGCCGTCCGAACGGGCGTTTCCCGTTCGCCGCGCCCGTCCTCGGCACCTGCGCCGGCGTCGCGCTGCTGCACGCTCTGTGGGACTCCACCCACGGGATCGCGATCTGGCTGGTGGCCCGGCTGACCGCGGACGGCCTCGACCGGCGGCTCTTCGCCGAGGGGTACATCCCGCGGCCGACCACCGAGCAGCAGCATCTGCTCACACTGTTCTCGGTCGGCGCGACGGTGTGCGTGGCCCTGCTCGGGGTGGCCTGGGTGCGCTCGCTGGCACGCCGGGACCCTTCTTGGAGAAATACCCCCTAGGGGTATAGTGTGGGGTTACTGGGAGACCTCTCAGGTCCCCGCCGACCCCATCCGCCTCCCCCAGGAGAACGACATGACCGCATCGACCGACACCGCCGACTCCGTCACCGCCGTCTACCGGGTGAGCGGCATGAGCTGCGGCCACTGCGAGGGCGCCGTCTCCGGCGAGATCTCCGAACTGGCCGGGGTCGTCTCCGTCAAGGCCGTCGCCGCCAGCGGCGAGGTCACCGTCGTCTCCGCCGCCCCGCTCGACGAGGAGGCCGTGCGCGCCGCGGTCGACGAGGCCGGATTCGAGCTGGCCGGCCGGGCCTGACCCGATCGCCCCCACGGCCATGACGACGAGCCCCGCCACCGACGCGCCGATAGCCGCCCCGACCGCCGAGGTCGAACTGCTGATCGGCGGAATGACCTGCGCGACCTGCGCGTCCCGCGTGGAGAAGAAGCTGAACCGGATGGACGGGGTGACCGCGACGGTCAACTACGCCACCGAGAAGGCGAAGATCAGCTACCCGCCCGGGACCGAGGTCGCCGACCTCATCGCGACCGTGGTGAAGACGGGGTACACGGCCGAGGAACCCGTCCGCGAGGAGCCCGCCGGGGCGGGGGCCGGGGACCCGGCCGGGAGCGACGACGAGCTCTCGGCCCTGCGCCACCGGCTCCTGGTCACCGTCCTCCTCGCGGCGCCCGTCGTCCTGCTCGCCATGGTCCCGTCCCTCCAGTTCGACTTCTGGCAGTGGCTCTCGCTGACGCTCGCCGCGCCCGTCGTCGTCTGGGGCGGCGCGCCGCTCCACCGGGCCGCCTGGACGAACCTGCGGCACGGCACCGCCACCATGGACACCCTGGTGTCCGTCGGCACGCTGGCCGCCTTCGGCTGGTCGGTGTGGGCGCTGTTCCTGGGCGACGCGGGCATGCCCGGCATGCGGCACCCGTTCGAACTCACCGTCTCCCGCACCGACGGCGCCTCCGCGATCTATCTGGAGGTCGCCGCGGGAGTCACCGCCTTCATCCTGCTCGGCCGCTACCTGGAGGCCCGCTCCAAGCGGAGCGCGGGGGCGGCGCTGCGGGCCCTGATGGAGCTGGGCGCCAAGGACGTCTCCGTGCTGCGCGACGGGCGGGAGATCCGGATCCCGGCCGACCGGCTCGCCGTGGGCGACCGGTTCGTCGTACGGCCCGGGGAGAAGATCGCCACCGACGGCACGGTCGTCGAGGGCGTCTCCGCGGTCGACGCCTCGATGCTGACGGGTGAGTCCGTGCCGGTGGACGTCGGGCCGGGCGACGCCGTCACCGGCGCGACCGTGAACGCCGGCGGGCGGCTCGTCGTCGAGGCCGCCCGGATCGGCGCCGACACCCGGCTCGCCCGGATGGCGCGGCTCGTGGAGGACGCGCAGAACGGCAAGGCGGAGGTGCAGCGGCTCGCCGACCGGATCGCGGGCGTGTTCGTGCCCGTGGTCCTGGTGCTCGCGACCGCCACCTTCGGCGGCTGGCTCGGCGCGACCGGGGACACCGTCGCCGCGTTCACCGCGGCCGTCGCCGTGCTGATCATCGCCTGCCCGTGCGCCCTCGGCCTGGCCACGCCCACGGCCCTGCTGGTCGGCACCGGGCGCGGCGCCCAGCTCGGCATCCTCATCAAGGGGCCCGAGGTCCTGGAGTCCACCCGCCGCGTCGACACCGTCGTCCTCGACAAGACGGGCACCGTCACCACCGGCCGGATGACCCTCCAGGACGTGTACGTCACGGACGGCACGGACGAGACCGAGCTGCTGCGGCTCGCGGGCGCCCTGGAGCACGCCTCCGAGCACCCGGTCGCCCGCGCGGTGGCCGCGGGCGCGGAGGAGCGCGCCGGGCGCCTGCCGGCGGCCGGGCACTTCGAGAACGTGCCGGGGCGGGGCGTACGGGGGCGCGTGGAGGGGCGCGAGGTGGCCGTGGGACGGCTCTTCGAGGAGCTTCCGGGCGGGTTGGCCCGCGCCAAGGACGAGGCCGAGCGGGACGGTCGTACGGCGGTCGTCGTCGGCTGGGACGGCAGCGCGCGCGGGGTGCTCACGGTCGCCGACGCGGTCAAGGAGACCAGCGCCGGGGCGGTCCGGGAGCTGCGCGCGCTGGGGCTCACCCCGGTGCTGCTGACCGGGGACAACCGGGCCGTCGCGGAGGCGGTCGCGGCGGCGGTCGGGATCGACGAGGTGATCGCCGAGGTGCTGCCCGAGGACAAGGTCGACGTCGTACGGCGGCTCCAGGACGAGGGGCGGGTCGTCGCGATGGTCGGCGACGGCGTGAACGACGCGGCCGCGCTCGCCACCGCCGATCTGGGGCTGGCCATGGGCACCGGGACGGACGCGGCGATCGAGGCGAGCGATCTGACGCTGGTACGCGGGGACCTGCGGGTGGCGGCGGACGCCATCCGGCTGTCGCGGCGGACCCTGTCCACGATCAAGGGCAATCTGGTGTGGGCCTTCGGGTACAACGTGGCCGCGCTGCCGCTGGCCGCCGCCGGACTGCTCAACCCGATGATCGCCGGGGCCACGATGGCCTTCTCGTCGGTCTTCGTGGTGACGAACAGTCTCAGGTTGCGCACCTTTGACTGAGACCCCCTGGAGTCCTGCGCGAGCCTCACATAAGCTCTTCACAAGGCTCGCGCATCATCCTTACGCTTGGGCCTCGCTCGCTGTATCCGGGCTCTTGCGCATCTAACGGACATATGCAAGAGACACAGATCACAGTGACGTGAACGTAACCACCGAAGGGGTTCGAAGGTCTAAGTTGACGGTGTCGGAAAGCGTCTTGGGGGGCGCGGACCGGCATCTGGGGATGTCTTGGGGGACTTCCTCAGAGATGCGTTGCCGGGGCACGTACACCGGGAAGCTTTGAGCGGCCCTCCCAGCGTGCGCGTCCCGGCAGACCGCACACGCGGTAGTACGGCGGGTTCCTCCCGTCGTGCTCAACCGCAGGCACAACAACCGCACGACAACCGCATATCGACACAGCGAATTCAGGCGCTGTCCTCATAAACGCCCGGCCGGATCCCGTGGGGGGAATCCGCACCGGGACATGGGAAGGCGCCCTGGTCGTCGGCCCGTGGGGGGACTGACGCCGGGGCGCCTTCCGCTTTGCCTGAAGGGGCGCGGGGAACTGCGCGAACGCCCCCCACTCACCCGCGCTGGAGAACGAACCGGCGGCGGGGGCACCCGTTCGGCTCCCCCGCCGGAGGCCCTAGCGCTCCTCGACCGGCACGAAGTCGCGCTCGACCACGCCCGTGTAGATCTGCCGGGGACGGCCGATGCGGGAACCCGGCTCCTTGATCATCTCGTGCCACTGGGCGATCCAGCCCGGAAGGCGGCCGAGGGCGAAGAGGACCGTGAACATCTCGGTCGGGAAGCCCATCGCGCGGTAGATCAGACCCGTGTAGAAGTCGACGTTCGGGTACAGGTTGCGCTGGACGAAGTACTCGTCGGAGAGCGCGTGCTCCTCGAGCTTGAGGGCGATGTCCAGCAGCTCGTCGGACTTCCCGAGGGCCGAGAGGACGTCGTGCGCCGCGGCCTTGATGATCTTGGCGCGGGGGTCGAAGGACTTGTACACCCGGTGGCCGAAGCCCATCAGGCGGACGCCGTCCTCCTTGTTCTTCACCTTGGAGATGAAGGAGTCGACATCGCCGCCGCCCGCCTGGATGCCTTCCAGCATCTCCAGGACGGACTGGTTGGCGCCGCCGTGCAGCGGGCCCCAGAGCGCGTTGATGCCGGCCGAGATCGAGGCGAACATGTTCGCCTGCGAGGAGCCGACGAGGCGGACCGTGGAGGTCGAACAGTTCTGCTCGTGGTCCGCGTGCAGGATGAGGAGCTTGTCCAGGGCGGAGACCACGACCGGGTCGAGGTCGTACTCCTGGGCGGGGACCGAGAAGGTCATGCGCAGGAAGTTCTCGACGTAACCGAGGTCGTTGCGCGGGTAGACGAACGGGTGACCGATCGACTTCTTGTACGCGTACGCCGCGATCGTCGGGAGCTTGGCGAGCAGACGGATCGTGGAGAGGTTGCGCTGCTTCTCGTCGAACGGGTTGTGGCTGTCCTGGTAGAAGGTGGACAGCGCGGAGACCACCGAGGACAGCATGGCCATCGGGTGGGCGTCGCGCGGGAAGCCCTTGTAGAAGTTCTTGACGTCCTCGTGCAGCAGGGTGTGCTGCGTGATGTCGTTCTTGAAGACGCTCAGCTCGTCGACCGTCGGCAGCTCGCCGTTGATCAGCAGGTAGGCGACCTCGAGGAAGGTCGACCGCTCCGCGAGCTGCTCGATCGGGTAGCCGCGGTACCGGAGGATTCCCTGCTCGCCGTCGAGGTACGTGATGGCGGATTTATAGGCGGCGGTGTTGCCGTAGCCGCTGTCCAGGGTCACCAGACCGGTCTGGGCGCGGAGCTTCCCGATGTCGAAGCCCTTGTCGCCGACGGTGCTGTCGATCACCGGGTAGGTGTACTCGCCGTCGCCGTACCGCAGTACTACAGAGTTGTCGCTCACGTCATCCCTCACCGACGTTGTGCCTCTTCTTCGAGGTTGCCCTGACTGTCTCCACCCTCCCCCATTTGGCGCAGGAGAGTGCACTCGGGGTCGACCATTGGGCTTATCGACGGCACTCAGTGCCGCCAACTTGCTCATCCTGCCGCCTTGGTCACGGTTGGGGAAGTGCTGTGTGACCTTTGCGACTCATTTGATCGATCATTTTTTCTGCCGCGTTCGAGAACCGCGTGCTCAACGGCCCGAGAGGCGGAAATCGAGGGCCGTGCAGCGCCGTCCCGCCGAGACCGTGCGCACCGCCTGGCCGATGGCCTTGCGGGAGCCGACGAGGACGACGAGGCGCTTCGCGCGGGTGACGGCCGTGTACAGCAGGTTCCGCTGCAGCATCATCCATGCTCCCGTGGTGACGGGGATCACGACGGCGGGATATTCACTTCCCTGTGAACGGTGGATCGTCACCGCGTACGCGTGGGCCAGTTCGTCCAGTTCGTCGAACTCGTACGGGACCTCCTCGTCCTCGTCCGTCAGTACCGTCAGGCGCTGGTCCACCGGGTCGAGCGAGGTGACCACGCCCACCGTGCCGTTGAAGACACCGTTCTTCCCCTTCTCGTAATTGTTGCGGATCTGGGTGACCTTGTCGCCGACACGGAACACCCGCCCGCCGAACCGCTTCTCCGCGAGATCGGGGCGGCCCGGGGTGATGGCCTGCTGGAGCAGTCCGTTGAGCGTGCCGGCGCCGGCGGGCCCGCGATGCATCGGCGCCAGCACCTGGACGTCCCGGCGCGGGTCCAGGCCGAACTTCGCCGGGATCCGGCGGGCCGCCACGTCCACGGTGAGCCGGCCGGCCTCCTCGGTGTCGTCCTCGACGAACAGGAAGAAGTCCTTCATGCCGTCGGTGACCGGGTGCTGCCCGGCGTTGATCCGGTGGGCGTTCGTGACCACACCGGACTGCTGGGCCTGGCGGAACACCCGGGTGAGCCGCACGGCGGGCACCGGGCTGCCGTCGGCGAGGAGGTCGCGCAGCACCTCGCCCGCGCCGACGCTGGGAAGCTGGTCGACGTCCCCGACGAACAGCAGCCGCGCGCCCGGCGGTACGGCCTTCACCAGCTTGTTGGCCAGGAGCAGGTCCAGCATCGACGCCTCGTCGACCACCACCAGATCGGCGTCGAGCGGGCGGTCCCGGTCGTACGCCGCGTCGCCGCCCGGCTTGAGCTCCAGCAGCCGGTGGACGGTCGAGGCCTCGGCGCCGGTCAGCTCGGCCAGCCGCTTGGCGGCGCGGCCGGTGGGCGCGGCCAGCACGACCTTGGCCTTCCTGGCGCGGGCCAGCTCCACGATCGAGCGCACGGTGAAGGACTTGCCGCAGCCCGGGCCGCCGGTGAGCACCGCGACCTTCTCGGTCAGCGCGAGCCGCACGGCCGCCTCCTGCTCGGGCGCGAGCTCGGCGCCGGTACGGCCCTTCAGCCAGGCCAGCGCCTTGTCCCAGGCCACCTCGCGGAAGCCGGGCAGCCGGTCCTCCTCGGTGCGCAGCAGCCGCAGCACCTGGGCGGAGAGGGAGAGTTCGGCGCGGTGGAAGGGGACCAGGTAGACCGCGGTGACCTGCTCGCCGCCCTCACCGGGGACCTTCTCCCTGACGACACCCGGCTCGCCGGAGTCCTCGTCCGGCTCGGCCAGCTCGGCGAGGCACTCGATGACCAGGCCGGTGTCGACCTGGAGGAGCTTGACCGCGTCGGCGATCAGCCGCTCCTCGGGCAGATAGCAGTGGCCCTGGTCGGTGGACTGGGAGAGCGCGTACTGCAGGCCCGCCTTGACGCGCTCCGGGCTGTCGTGCGGGATGCCGACGGACTGGGCGATCCGGTCGGCGGTGAGGAAGCCGATGCCCCAGACTTCGGCGGCCAGCCGGTAGGGCTGGTTCCTGACGACGGAGATCGAGGCGTCGCCGTACTTCTTGTAGATCCGCACCGCGATGGAGGTGGACACCTCGACGGTCTGGAGGAACAGCATGACCTCCTTGATCGCCTTCTGTTCCTCCCAGGCGTCGGCGATCTTCTTCGTGCGCTTGGGGCCGAGGCCGGGCACCTCGATCAGGCGCTTCGGCTCCTCCTCGATGATCGTCAGGGTGTCCACGCCGAAGTGCTGTGTGATGCGGTCGGCGAAGACCGGGCCGATGCCCTTGACCAGGCCGGATCCCAGATAGCGCCGGATGCCCTGGACCGTGGCCGGCAGCACGGTCGTGTAGTTCTCCACGGTGAACTGCTTGCCGTACTGCGGGTGCGAGCCCCAGCGGCCCTCCATCCGCAGCGACTCGCCGACCTGGGCGCCGAGCAGCGCGCCGACGACCGTGAGAAGGTCGCCGGCGCCTCTGCCGGTGTCCACCCGGGCGACCGTGTAGCCGTTCTCCTCGTTGGCGTACGTGATGCGCTCCAGCACGCCTTCCAGGGTGGCCAGTCGCCGCTCTCCCGCCGGGGAGGCCCCCACCTGATCGGTCATGATCCGACGGTACCGCCCGGCACCGACATTCCCGCCGGGCGTCAGTTCTCGGCGAGCGTCACACAGGTGCCGACCACATAGCCGGTGACGCCGCTGCGGGTGACCTTCACCCAGCGCTTGCTGACGATGCCGCACTTCTCGTACGAGGAGGTGCCGTAGTACGACGCACAGGACGCCGACGCGCTCTGCCCCTTGTTGACCTGGGCGAGGGCGGTACCGCTGGTGCTCGTGGTGGAACGGATGACGACCGTCTCCAGGGCGGTCGCCGTGCAGGACGCCGCGGCCGCCGGGCTCGCGAGGACGACTCCGGCCCCCACCAGGGCGGCCGCCCCCAGGGACGCTCCGAGTATCCGAGCTGCGCGCATGTCTCTTTCTCCCCTGTCGGACCTTCATTGGCACGGGCATGCCACCCGCGCCCGGACAGGGGAAGCCTAGATCGCCCCGGTCCGCCGAGTGCCACGAACGACGGCATGATCTCGCGGAGTGCGGAGTCAGCCATGCCCGGCGGCCTCCAACGCCTTGCGGGCACGGTTCTTCGCCGACCGGCGGCCATACAGGCGGGCGCAGAACGACGTCAGTACCTCCACCATGTCCCGCACCAGGTCGTCTTCGACCTCGCCGTCATCCAGGACGACGAGACGGCGACCGTGTGCGGACAGGGCAGCCTCGACGAGTTCGACGTTCACGCGGCCGAGCCGGCCCTTGTGCTCCACGACCACGCAGGTCACGTCCGGACCGGCCAGCAGGCGACGGACCTTGCTGCGACTGCCGTTCATACCCGAGCCGATCTCGGACCCGACCCGGACGACCTTGCCGCCCGCCCTGGCCGCCCACGCGGACAACCGGGCCAACTGCCGCTCCAGATCGCCTTTCCGGTCATGCGAGGAGACACGGACATACAGCCCCAGGCCGCCCACCGCTTCCGGAGCGGTGCTGGTCTCGATGTTCACCAGGATCGTGCGCGGCCCGACCCGCTGAGCCGGTACCGGCAACGTCCCCTCACGGAACCAGCGGTACGCGGTCTGCGGATGCACGCCCCGCGTCTTCGCCTGGCGAACCTGCTCCAGGCGCATCCGGACGTCCAGGGCGTCATCGCCGCCGAACGACGAGATGGCGCTCGGCGCGATCAAGGCGCTGGGTGCCAAGGCCGGTACGTCGGTCCAGGTCGTGGGCTTCGACGGAACCCCGGACGGCCTCAGGGCCGTTGAGCAGGGGACGCTGTACGCGTCCGTCGCGCAGCAGCCGTCCCGGCTCGGGAAGATCGCCGTGGACAACGCGCTGCGCGCCGTCCGGGGCAAGGAGGTCGAGGAGACGGTGAAGGTGCCGGTGAAGGTGGTCACGAAGGAGAACGTGGCCGGGTTCAGCGGCTGACCAGGTGAGTGGGCGGGCGGTCACCCTCGTGGGGGCCGCCCGCCCGGGCCACGTATCAGGGGGTTCTTTCATGTACGACTACGACCTGCTGGTCGTAGGGTCGGCCAACGCCGACCTGGTGATCGACGTCGAGCGGCGTCCCGCTGCCGGGGAGACGGTGCTCGGCTCCGACCTGGCCGTCCATCCCGGCGGCAAGGGCGCGAACCAGGCCGTGGCGGCCGCGCGCCTCGGGGCCCGTACGGCCCTGCTGGCCCGGGTCGGCGACGACGCGCACGGCCGGCTGCTGCTCGACTCGCAGCGGGCGGCCGGGGTCGACACCGCGGGTGTGCTGGTGGGCGGGGCGCCGACGGGGGTCGCGCTGATCACCGTGGACCCGTCGGGCGACAACAGCATCGTGGTGTCCCCGGGCGCGAACGGCCGGCTGACCCCGGCGGACGTGCGGGACGCGGCCGCTCTCTTCCGGACCTCCCGGGTCGTCTCGGCGCAGCTGGAGATCCCGCTGGAGACGGTCGTGGCGGTGGCGGCGAGTCTCGCGCCGGACAGCCGCTTCGTCCTGAACCCCTCCCCGCCGCGCCCGCTGCCCGCGGTCCTGCTCGCGGCCTGCGACCCGCTGATCGTCAACGAGCACGAGGCCAGGGTGATCCTGGGCGACGGAGCCGCGGAGGCGGGCGACCGGCCCGAGGAGTGGGCGTGCGCCCTGCTGGCGAAGGGGCCGCGGTCGGTGGTCGTGACGCTGGGTGCCCAGGGCGCGTTGGTGGCGTCGGCCGGGGGTGGTGTCGAGCGGGTCGCGTCCGTGGCGGTGGACGCCGTGGACACCACGGGTGCGGGTGACTCCTTCACCGCGGCGCTGGCGTGGAAGCTGGGTGCGGGCGCGTCGCTCGCGGAGGCGGCGCGCTATGCGGCACGGGTCGGTGCGGTGGCGGTGACCCGCAGGGGGGCGCAGGAGTCGTTCCCGACGGCGCAGGAGGTCGAGGCGCTGTAAGCAGGACGGGCATCCTCAACCGCCATCTCTGCGGCGCGCTGGCCGAGTTGGGCCACGGGGACGGAGTGCTGGTGTGCGACGCCGGGATGCCGATCCCGGACGGCCCCCGGGTGGTCGACCTCGCCTTCCGGGCGGGGGTGCCGTCCTTCGCGGAGGTCGTGGAGGGCCTGCTGGAGGAACTGGTCGTGGAGGGCGCGACGGCGGCCTCGGAGGTACGGGAGGCGAATCCGGCCGCCGCGCGCCTCCTGACGGGGCACTTCACCCGACTGGCGTATGTCCCGCACGAGAAACTGAAGGAGCTGTCGGCGGGGGCCAGGCCGGTGGTCCGCACGGGCGAGGCACGGCCGTACGCCAACGTGCTGCTGCGGTGCGGGGTGTTCTTCTGAGCGGTGGGTGGGTGGGTGAGCGGGCGGGTGGATGAGCGAGTGGGTGAGCGAGTGGGTGGGTGGGCGGTGAGCGGCTGGGGTGGGCGGGGTGGCTGGGCGGCGGCTGGGCTGCGTGGCGGCCGGTGCGACGCGGCCGCCCGGCTGTGCGGCAGCCGGGCTGAGCGGCAGCAGCTGGGGCGGCGAGGCCGCCGAGGTGGGCAGGGGGCGCGGCAGCCGGGCTGGGCGGAGCGGCTCGGCGGAGCGGCGGAGCGGCGGAGCGGCGGAGGAGGAGGCGACTCGGCTGCCGCGCAGCCCGGCTGTGCCTGTGGGGTGGCGGGGCGGCGGGGCGGCGTAGGCGCCTCCGGATGCTTCGAGGGGCCCGGTCCGTCGACCGGACCCCTCGGCTTTCCCCCTCCAGCTGTCGGCACCTCCCACGATCCCCCCAGATCCCCCTCCAGAGGTCCCGACGCCCTGTACGACACGCAAGGGCCGACAAGGGTTGCACGGCGTTCCAGAAAGTTTCCGACAGGCGATTTGTCCGAAATATGCCACATGATGTTGTCGTTCCCCTCACCCTCCCCCGAGGAGCACGACCATGTCCGAAAAGACCGAGGCCCCCGTCACGCCGTTCACTCTCGGCGACCCGCTCGACTCCCCCTCCCACCCGGTAGAGGTCCCCGACTTCGACCAGGAGTGGACCGTGGAGAAGGGCTTCACGTGGGTCTTCTACGGCAACGGCAACACGACGCTGACCCGGCCGGTGATCATCGCCGACGGCTTCAACCATGGCAGGAGCAAGCTCAAGGAGCTCTACGAGTTCCTGGAGGGCGAGGACTATCCCCTCATCAGCGAACTCCGCCGGCGCGGCAAGGACGTCGTCCTGCTCGGCTTCGACGACCGCACGGACTCCATCCTCACCAACTCCAAGGCGGTCGAGGGAGCCATCCGCGAGGCGATATCCCGTCGCGCGGGCAACGAGCGGCTGATCGTCGGCGGCTTCAGCATGGGCGGCCTCATCACGCGCTACACGCTCGCCCGCATGGAGACCGACCTCCACGAGGACGAGCACCAGACCGGCGTGTACTTCTCGTTCGACACCCCGCACCGCGGCGCGACCATCCCCGTCGGCGTCCAGGCGTTCGCGTACCTGCTCCCGTACGGCCTGGACCTCAAGCCGCACCCCTTCACACAGCAGATGAACAGCCCGGCGGCACGGCAGATGCTGTGGCAGCACTACGACAAGACCACCCAGAAGATCGGGGTGGCCCCCGAACGCAGCGCGCTGCTCAATGAGTTGGACCGGGTCGGCCAGTGGCCGCGGATTCCGCGCAAGCTGGCCGTCGCCAACGGCCGCGGCGACGGCATCGGGCTGCCCGACGTCGATCCCGGCGAGGTCACGCTGCGGCTCGACGTCCGCTACCCCGGCACCACCTTCTACGCCCAGGCGCAGGGCGACGACGTGACGGTCGCCTACCTGAACCGGGCGTTCCCGGCGACCGAGCGGACCATCACGACGAGCGACTTCCCCGAGCTGGACGGCGCACCGGGCGGGACGCTCGCGACGTACGAGATCCTCGCCAACTCGATGATCGAGGCCGGTGGCGAGGCGGACCTGCGCCAGCCGCACGTGTGCTTCGTCCCGTCGGGCAGCGCGGTCGACATCGCGGACTTCGCACGGCAGGGAGACCTGTACGCCCCGGTCGAGGGCCTGGACCCGTCCCAGAGCGGCGTGGACGAGTTCCTCTGCTCGTCCACGACGACCCCGCACACACTGCCGACGGAGGAGCTGTGCACGTGGCTGCTGGACCGGTTCTGACCGCACCGTCACCGTGAGACCGGGCCCCCGCACTGCTTCTCCGGTGCGGGGGCGCAGCCGCCGACACGGGCTCGTCAGTACCAGACCCCCCGGAAGTGCAGGAACGCGGTCCGCAGTTCGGGGTCGTGGAGGAGGGCGAGAATCTCTTCCTCTCCCGCGAACAGGGCATCGGCCGCCGGATGCGCGGACTGGTGGAACATGTTGACCAGCACGTCGATGAGGGGGTGGTCCCAGGCGATCCGCACGATCTTCCTCGCGTCGTCGCACTCTCCGTTGTCCATGGTGATGCGCCACTGCCGCATGAAGATCCCGGCCCGCTCGTAAGCGTCCACACGCCCCTTGACCAGGACCGCTCTTTCGTTGAGGCCGAACACCTCGATACAGGCCCGTCCTCGGTCGGTCAGGCCCCGGTACGTTCCGAGCGGGAGCACCAGCCGCAGGTGGTCCAAGGGGTCCTCGGCAGTCGGGTCGACGAGCAGGGGGCTGCCGTCCGCTGCAGTGGGAAAAAGGCTCCGTTTCTGGTTGCTGTTGCAGAAAGAGCAGGCGAGCAGATGGTTGAGCCAGTCGAAGGTCCGCAGTGGAGCGAGGCTCTTCGGCTCGAAATGGTCGATGTCGGTGCCCTGGCCGTCGCCGCAGTACATGCAGCGTTCGTGGCCGGGGGCCATCTCGGCGAGGCCGGCCTGGAGCGCGGGACGGACGTGTCGGCGATTCGCCCAGAGCTTCCTGGCCCTGTCCTTGCGTTCCTTCTCCGTGGCCTGCTGGCGGATGTCGTCGGTGTAGGCCGTCAGTTGTTCCTTCGTGGCCGGCGACAGGACGGCGCGCCGAAGGCGGATCACTCTTCTCCGTCCGTCGGTCGCCGGGCGATCCCCCTGGTCCGCCGGTGAAGGTGCGCACTCATCTCGTCCAGACGGGCCGACGGCGAACTGGCGAGCCGCTCCTTGAGTTCCCGGTAGCGGGCGAGCACCTCCCGTGACGAAGCCCCGTCATAGATCTCCGCCTCCAGCTCCACGAACTCGGCCCTCAGGTGTTCGGCCCGCTCGGAGTAGGGCGTGTCGAGACCGAACAGATCGGAGAGCACGGCGTCGTCGCCACTGCCGTACACCACTCGGTCGTACAGGTCTTGGCCGATGACCTCGGGCGGGCGGGCCTCGTCCACGCCCGGCAGCCGGATCAAGCCGCCCGGGTCGGCCGCTTGGCAGATGTACGGGCTGTGCGTGGTGACGATGAACTGGATGTTGGGGAAGTGATCGGTCAGCCAGGGGCCGATCCGGCGCTGCCAGGAGACGTGCAGGTGGGCGTCGATCTCGTCGATGATGACGACGCCGGGCAGGCGGTTGAAGAGCTGCTGCCCCTCCAGGTCCCGGACGGACAGCCCGGACGCGTCGTGAATCTGCTTGAGGATGTCAACGACCAGAGCCGCCACCGTGCGGAATCCGTCGCTCATCTCCCGCAGGGGAAAGCGCTGACCGTCACGCTCGACCCAGAGGCCCTCTGAGTCGACGTCGATGATCCTGTACCCGTCCGGCAGAAGCCCGTCCTGGAGGATCGCCAGTGCGGTTCGCTTGAGTTCGGCGGCGCCCGGCCTCTTCTCGAGCGCCCTCAGGTGCTGCTCCACCAGCCAGGCGACGCCCTCGGCGAGTGAGGCGTCCTCGTGGAAGAGACTCGCCTGCCGTGCCACCGGACCGGATGCCAGCATGAGCCGCTGCACCTCGCCGGAACCTCCGGCCATACGACGGAAGGGCCCGTACGCCGCACAGAACCAGCCGGCCGGATTGTCGGCCCAGGGGCCACGGCGGGCCGCGCTGTTCTGCGCGTTGGTGTACCTGATCTCGTCCAGCGCGGGCTGGGACCCCCTACGGGCCGAAGCTCTGGCGCCCAAGACCTCGTGGGGCGCCGTCCACCGGAGCCCGGCCCGGACGGCACCAGCGGGTCGCCGCCCCTGCGAGAACCGATCCTCCTTCGTATCCCACGCGATCTCGATCTCGACCCGGCCTTCGGCGGCACCTTGGGCGACCCAGTTCTCGAACCCCGGAACCAGACTGCGGGCCACCACGGGACCGCTGAGCGCCAGAGCCACCGCCCGGAGCAACGTCGTCTTCCCGGACCCGTTACGCCCGGCGAGCACCGTCCAGCCGGCATGGCCGCCATCGGGGCGGGTCAGGGTCAGATCGACCTGGCGCGGGCCGTGGAAGGACTTGATGTCCTTGACGATGATCCGGCTGACGTACATGGGTGTCGGCATCCGTTCGTTCGCGTGTCGCGCCCGATCCTACGGCTGTCACCCGCCCGCCAGCGGCGGCGAAGGGCCGGCAGCGCAGTGTCCGGCGCGTGTGTCACGAACCGGTCGTCGGCCCCGTCGGCGCACCTACGCAGTCGGTGCGGCGGCGTCGAGGGCGGGCGGCAGGGGGTCGGAGACGAACGAGCCCCGGGCCCGCACAGTCACCACCAATCCCCGATCGCGAAGGATGTCCAGGGCGCGACGGACTGTACCCGGACCGACTTTGTATTCATGCGTCATGGTCAGTTCGCCGGGCAGGCGAGTACCCGGCGGGTAGGCACCGGCACGAATCTTCCGTTCGATGATCGCAGCGAGCTGCTCATACACATACTGCGGTGAATCAGGGCTGATCTTGTCCACTCAGTGAACGTATGCCGCTGCGCACCACCACGCATCACTTAGTACTACTACCAACCACTACCCACCACTACCGCTATACGGGTAAGGTGTCGCGAAAGGAAAACGCCCCGGCGGGAAGGGTGAGAGCTTCCGTGCCGGGGCTGAGCCGACTGTAAAGGAGTCGACCTGTGCGCAGCCTACTGGCCGCGATCCTGAGCCTCTTCCTGCCGCCTCGCGGAGCGCACCGCGCCCTTGACGCCCCAGCGTTCCCAACGGCCTCTCCGTCCGCGCCGGCCGGTCAGACGCGGATGCCCTACCCGGATGTCATGGCAGCCGACGGTCTCCCCCTGGTACGGCCGTACCTCGTCGTATGGGAAGCCGGGCGGGACGAACGGGCCCGCAGGCACCTCCAGCGGGAGCGGCGCCGGGCGGCGGTTCTCGCGACGCTGGGCCAGGACTACGTCCCGTCGGAGGCCGCCGCATGAGCAGCGTGAGGAGATTCCGGAGCGTCGGCGTCGACCCCGCCACCGGGAAGGAGGCATTCGTCGTGGCGCGACCCGGTGGCCTCCTGGAGGAGTTGGCCGACGCGCACGCCCTGAAGGCCGCCGCCGTCCTCGTGACGGTCGTCGGCGCCGTACTGGAGGGAGGCAGGTCCTCGGAGACGGAACTCGCCGCTTTCGTACCGGCCTTGCACGCGGCGCTCGAGGAATGCGTCGGGATCATGGCGGCGGACGGGGAGCGGTGACGTAAAGACCCGCCGGGCGGCTGGGGTCCTCGGATCGTCCGAGGACCCCGAGCGTCACGGGCGGAGACCTGGGCTGCTTGCCGCGGTGGGCTTGAGGTGGGTGGTGAGGGTTTGGAGGGTCCGCCAGGACTCCGGGGCGGTTCCGTCGCCCAACGGGTAGTGGAGGGCCGGGGACGCCGGTGAGCCGAGTCGGTGCGGCTGGGCGGGGATCGGTGGGCGCTCCGCGCGGGGGAGGCCGATGCTCTTCACGTCGCGTGGCCCCAGGGTGAACGAGACCGGCAGGGGTGGTCCCTCCACCCCTGGCGGGAGGGTGAGGTCGGCGCGGGCGGCGCGGACGGTGACGAGCATCGTCGTCAGGGCGTGTTCCGTGACGAGGGTCGCGGCGAGGGACTCCAAGGTGTCGAGCGGCATGTCCTGGGGGCGCTCGTAGCCGAGGGTGAGGGTGATCTCTTCGGCGACTCCCGCCGTCGTACGGGCGACGCGCTGGGTGGCGATCGACGCCGGACGGCCGGGGGCGCCGACGGCGACGAGGTGGGTGGGGGCGGGAGCCCGGTCCCTGGCGAGGTCGGTCAACTGGTGCGGTGACCAGGGGAGATTGGCCGGCTCAGCGGTGCCCCAGCCGAGGGGCGGGGAGTCGGTGAGGTGCCGCCAGGCCGCCTCCAGGGCGCGGCCGAGGACGAGCCGCTCGTCGGGCACGTGCACCGCGCGGAACGTGAGGGTCAGCTGCCGGTGCTCGGTCGGCGCGGCCCCTGCGGTGAAGGCGTCGGCGAGCGTGCCGTCGATCGGCGCGAACGTACCGCCCTGCCAGGCCAGTCGCGCCCCGGACAGACCGTCGTAGTAACCGCCCTGCGGATCCTGCACGACCCAGCGGTTGGGTGCCCCGCCGAGTGCGGTGCGCAGGGGGAGGGTGAGGCGGACGTGCGGTGGTGTGACGAGGTGGAGGGCGCGGTTCGACCGCGCTGCGGCTCGGAGGGTGTCGGAGAGCCAGGCGGTGAGCGGGAGGAGCGGGCGGTCGGAGAGGACGACGGCGGTCGAGTCGGTCAGCGCGTCGACGGTCGGGACGTCCTGGGTGCCGGGGGGTTCGTCGGGGACGGTGACCCGGGAGGTGTGCGCTGCTCCCGGCGGCCAGATGGCGCCGCCGAGGAGCATGGTCAGGCGCCCGCCCACGGATTGCGCGAGCCGCTCCGCCTCGGGGGTCGCGGTGGAGGCGCGTACCTCGGTCCACCAGTACGGCGGGTCGGGAGCGGTGGTCCCGGCGCCCAGGAGACGCTCCGCCTCACCCGGCACGTGGACGAGCAGCGGAGCCTCCACGGACACCAGCGGGCGACCCGCGGCCGTGCACAACTGGATGACCGCGTCGTCGTCGGTGGCGGTCAGTTCGAGATCGGGGCCGCCGGCGTGGAGAGCGGCCAGCAGAGACGCCTGGTCGGGCGTTTTCGGGGTGAGGGCGATGACGTCTTTGGTCATGCGGGTTCCTGTCGTCAGAGTCGGCCGGTCAGATCAGGACCCATGCCGTTCTCATCCGCTTCCGGCTCGGCAAGCCCCTCCACGGTCGCCATCCCGAAATACGTTCGCTCACCCGGCTCCGGTGGGGTTCCGAACAGGCTGCTGAGGTCTTTCAGAGCGGCAGTCAGCCGTGGTGCGTTCCTCCGTTGGATCTCTGGATGAGGACGTCCTGAGAAGTCATAACGGCCCCAGATGTCATGGTGTACGGAGAGCTCCGCCGACAGCCCTGTAGGAGCGGTGGAGAACGAGAGGTCGACCAGTCGGTACTCGTTCCGGGGCTGGTCCGCCGCGTCGATCCAGGTCCCCGTACCGAGCACACTGAAGTCAGCGATGTCGGCGGTGGGGTGCGCCGCGGGGCGGCTGCCTCTCACCTGCGCCGGAAGGCCCGGATCGCCGAGTGGCTTCGCCGCGAGATCAAGCGAGGTCGTGATGCCTGTGGACCCCACACCTGCGACGCCCCAGACGTATTCCAGGCGAACAGGGACGAGGAGCGCATGCCGGATCAGCGCTTCACTTGTCCGAGCAGCGAGCGAGAGAGCCGATTCCAGGCCCGGTGAGCCGAAGTCGTACAGATCCCAGAACCACGAAGCGCGTTCCCGAGGCGCACGCAGCAATGTCGACATGGTGTTTCCTTATGGGAGCGTCGGGCCGTTCGCGGGGATGGTGAGGGAACCGTCGGTGAAACGAAGGAGGACTGTCATCCCGGCATTCCTCGCCCGGAATTCTGCCTCATTGAACATCCGGGGTGTCAGGTCCCCCATGGGCTGATGAACATCGAGGAGTGCGACCCGGTGACCGATCCCAGGGTGGTTCAGTTGTTTGGCCGCCTTCCCGACGGCGTTCTTGATGCCCTGGATGTTCGTGACGTCCTTGAGCTGGTAGCCGTAGTCGACAGAACCGTCGGCATGGCGCGTGTAGACGTCGAGATCGAAGGTCTGCGTGTCCAGCTCCACGCCGACCCGGCCCACGCCGCTTTCCTGGAGGTCGGTGGCGAGCCTCATGGCCATGTGCGCGGCCGGAACCATGCCCCTGTCGGTCTTGGTAGGCCCCTGCTTGCACATGTCCAACAGCTTCCGGTAGCCCTCCATGTCACCTAGGTGCCCGCGCGAGAGCAGCTCGGCCACGCCCGCCCCGTACGGATCCTTGCGCAGGGCATGCAGCACTTTCTGCTGGTCCGGTTCGGGCATTTTGGCGCGGGACAACTCCTGGAGGACACCGGCTTCCTGGTCCGGTTCCATTCGGCCGGTGGGGGCATGCGCGCTGTCGTCGGCGTTTCTCGTGTACGCGGCCGGATCGATGTCCGGAGGCCCGCTCTGCTCGCCGCCATGGCTTCCGGCCTCGGCAGGGACCCCATCGGCGTGATCCGGACCATGGCCATGCGTATCCGTGTGATGTCCGTCGGCAAGCCCGTGCGGTGACGTCCCCGAGGGCGGATCGACATGTGATCTGGGTGCCTCGTGCCCGTTCGGGACGTCATGGCCTCCCGAGCCGTGGCCGGTACCAGGGCTGTGAGCCGCGTCGCCGCCCGCACCATGTGAGGCCTGGGCCCCCACCAGTTCACGCGGCTGATGTGACTGGACGGGCGGGTGGAGCGCGGAGTGGTCGTTGGCCGAGAGTTCGTGTGCGGCCGCGTCGGCGTGCTGGTGCACAGAGCCGTCCGCGTTGAGGAGGTGGCCCTCGTCGGTGAGGTAGACGATGTTGCCGGTGGCGTCGTCGACGTACGGGATCGCGTTGTCCGGGATCTTCGGGGACCGGAGCGCGTCCGCTCGTTGCAGGAGGTCCAGGGTGGATCCCGAGTGGAGGTTCTTCAGGGTGCGGAAGGTGTCGCCGACCTTGCCGAAGGCGTAGGCGCCCGCCTTGCCCGCGTACGTCATCGGGTCGATGGCGCGGCCGATCTTGCCGGCCGTCGACAGGGCGCGGGCCGCCGCGGAGGACTTGGCGGCTCCGGAGGCCGCGGCGCCCGTGCCCTCCGTGCCCAGCAGGGTGAGCACGTTGAAGCCCACCGCCCCCGCCGCGCGGGACGGGTTGGTCTTCCAGGTGTCCCAGGCGACGAAGCCCTTGACCGTCTCCTTGTAGGCCGTGCGGGATTCGCGCAGCCAGGTCGGCAGCTTGTCCTCCGGCAGGAGCCACCATGTGCCCAGCGTGGCGCTGGTCAGGGCCGAGGCCGTGGCGAGCTGGGCCAGGCCCTTCCACGCCCGGCCCGCCGCGTCCGCGCCGTCGGCGCCGAAGAGGGTGCCGACGCCGTGGATCGTGGCCATCACGCCGTCGGTCCAGATGCCGTCCCAGACCTGGCCCGCCTGGTGGGTCAGCCAGTCCCAGCCCTCGTACTCCCGCTCGGCCGGGGCGCCCCACGGGGTGGCCGGCGCGTGGTCGAGGTCCTCGGCGCGGTAGCCGTACATGTGCTCGCCGTGCGAGCCGTCGTCGACGGTGGTCCTCGAGCCGCCGACCAGTGCGGTGATCTTGTTGTGGCAGGTCCGCTCGGCCGCCTGGAAGGCCGCGACCGTGTGGTTGACGTCCCGCCAGAGCTGGTTGTTGCGGTCGACCTTGTCCTGATCCTTGCGCCAGTCGTCGTCCCCGGCGAGGGACGCGACGAACGCGGTGGCGTCCGCCTTCAGCGTCGCCAGCCTCTCGATCAGGGGTTGCACCTCGGCGCTGTAGTCCGACAGCGCCGACGCGACCTTCTCCAGGTCGTCGGCGAAGCCGTCCGCCTTCGTCTTCACCGGCAGGGTGGAGGAGAGCAGTTCGGCCGCGTCCGGTGTGCGGTAGACGGCGGAGAGGTTCTGGAACGTGGTGTGGACGTTCGCGCCGGACGCCCGGAACTGGGCCGCGTTCGCGGTCAGCAACATCACGTCCGTGTCCAGGGTGGACAGGTCGCCGATGAAGTGCGGGATGCCGGACGGGTCGATCAGGGTTGCCCCGTCGCTCACTTGGCCGCCCCCGGCAGATCGACCTTCGGCTCCTTGGCCGCCTCCCGTTGCGCCGTGGCCGCCATCGTCAGGTCGCCCTCGGCGTAGTGGCCCGTGGCCTCGGCCGCGCCGTTCAGCGACTTCGACGTGCGCTCGGCGATGTACACCAGGTCACGCGCCCACTGGTCGAGGAACTCCGCCAGTGCCGCGCCCACCAGCCCGGCCGTGCTGCTGTACGGGCCGTACTGGCTGGTGATCGTCCCCGCCGCCGAGGCCGCCTCCTCCAGGTTGCCCTGCATCGCCCGGCCCGTGTCCGACAGTGACTTCGCCGCTGTGCCGGTGTTCCGCAGAACTCCGCGCACTCCGGCGACGTCTATGTCCCAGCCCGTCACACCGCTCCCCCCAACCGGCAATCCGTCGAACGTATTATCGCATGAGCAGTTGCAAAGCGACGTGACGTCAGACGGCCGCCGGGATGTTTTTCGACATCCGGCGGCCGTCCGCGGGTCTCGGTGGATCCGAGGTGTTCAGAGGTGGTCAGAGGCGGTCGGAGGTGGTCAGAGGACGTGGCGGGTGAACCTTTCCGCCGTCTCCGCCAGGACCTCGCGGCCGTCCCGTGCCCACAGGCCGTCGTTGAAGAGTTCGACCTCGACGGGGCCCGTGTAGCCGGCCTGTTCGACGTACGCCAGCCACTCGCGCATGTCGATCGCGCCGTCGCCGATCTGGCCGCGGCCGTTGAGGACGCCCTCGGGGAGGGGCGTCGTCCAGTCGGCCAGCTGGAAGGTGTGGATACGGCCCGAGGCGCCCGCGCGGGCGATCTCGGCGGGGGCCCGGTCGTCCCACCAGATGTGGTACGTGTCGACCGTCACGCCGACCTGGTGGGCCGGGAAGCGCTCCGCGAGGTCAAGAGCCTGAGTGAGGGTGGAGACCACGCAGCGGTCGGCGGCGTACATGGGGTGGAGGGGTTCGATGGCCAGCTTCACGCCGTGCTGCTCGGCGTAGGGGCCCAGTTCGGCGAGGGCGTCGGCGATCCGCTCCCGCGCCCCGTACAGGTCCTTGGAGCCGGCCGGGAGGCCGCCGGATACCAGGACCAGGACCTCGGTGCCGAGGGTGGCCGCCTCCTCGACCGCCCGGCGGTTGTCGTCCAGGGCCTTCGTGCGTTCGGCCGGGTCGATCGCCGTGAAGAAGCCGCCGCGGCAGAGGGTGGTGACGGCCAGGCCCGCGTCGCGGATCAGTTTGGCCGTCGCCTCCAGGCCGTACGTCTGGACCGGCTCGCGCCACAGGCCCACCCCGGGGACACCCAACTCCAGGCAGGCGTCCACCAGTTCGGGCATCGACAGCTGCTTCACCGTCATCTGGTTGATGGAGAAGCGGGAGAGGGAGGGAGAGGGGGAGGGAGAAGGGGAAGGGGGGGCAGGGGGGGTGGTCACTGGGGTACTCCGTACAGGGCGAGGAGGGTCTTCATACGGTCCTCGGCCAGCTTCGGGTCGGGGAACAGGCCCAGGCCGTCGGCGAGTTCGTAGGCGCGCGCGAAGTGCGGGAGGCTGCGCGCCGACTGCAGGCCGCCGACCATCGTGAAGTGCGACTGGTGGCCGGCCAGCCAGGCCAGGAACACGACGCCCGTCTTGTAGAAGCGGGTGGGGGTCTGGAAGAGGTGGCGGGAGAGGGCGACCGTGGGGTCCAGCAACCCCCGGAAGCCGGCCCTGTCGCCCGTGTCCAGGAGCCGTACCGCCTCCGCCGCCAGCGGGCCCAGCGGGTCGAAGATGCCGAGCAGCGCGTGGCTGAAGCCCTGCTCGTCGCCCGCGATCAGCTCGGGGTAGTTGAAGTCGTCACCGGTGTAGCAGCGGACGCCCTGCGGGAGGCGGCGGCGGATGTCGATCTCGCGCGCGGCGTCCAGGAGCGAGACCTTGATGCCGTCGACCTTGTCGGGGTGCGCGGCGATGACCTCCAGGAAGGTGTCGGTCGCCGCGTCCAGGTCGGACGAGCCCCAGTAGCCCTCCAGCGCCGGGTCGAACATCGGGCCGAGCCAGTGCAGGATCACCGGCTCGGAGGCCTGGCGCAGGAGGTGGCCGTAGACCTCGAGGTAGTCCTCGGGGCCGGAGGCCGCCGCGGCCAGGGCGCGGGAGGCCATCAGGATCGTCCGGGCGCCGGCGGCCTCGACGAGCGCGAGCTGCTCCTCGTACGCCGTCCGGACCTCCGCGAGGGACGCCGGGCCGGTGAGCTGGTCGGTGCCGACGCCGCAGGCGATGCTGCCGCCGACCGCCTTCGCCTCGGCGGCGCTGCGGCGGATCAGCTCGGCGGCGCCCGCCCAGTCCAGGCCCATGCCGCGCTGGGCGGTGTCCATCGCCTCGGCGACACCGAGCCCGTGCGACCACAGGTGGCGGCGGAAGGCGAGGGTGGCGTCCCAGTCGACGGCGGCGGGGGAATCGGGGGTGGTGTCCGCGAAGGGGTCGGCGACGACGTGCGCCGCCGAGTAGACCGTACGGGAGGTGAAGGGGGTGCCGGGGGTGAGGAGCAGCGGCTCGGTGCGGGGGTCGTACGTCCGCAGCGTGCCGTCGGGGGCGGGGAGCCGGAGGGTCACAGCGCGATCTCCGGGACGTCGAGGCGGCGGCCCTCGGCCGAGGACTTCAGGCCCAGCTCGGCGAGCTGGACGCCGCGGGCGCCGGCGAGCAGGTCCCAGTGGTAGGGGGCGTCGGCGTAGACGTGCTTGAGGAACAGCTCCCACTGGGCCTTGAAGCCGTTGTCGAACTCGCCGTTGTCCGGGACCTCCTGCCACTGGTCGCGGAAGGAGTAGGTGGCCGGGATGTCGGGGTTCCAGACCGGCTTGGGGGTGAGCGAGCGGTGCTGGACGCGGCAGTTGCGCAGGCCCGCGACGGCGGAGCCCTCGGTGCCGTCGACCTGGAACTCGACGAGTTCGTCACGGTTGACGCGGACCGCCCAGGAGGAGTTGATCTGGGCGATGGCGCCGCCGTCGAGCTCGAAGATGCCGTACGCGGCGTCGTCGGCCGTGGCGTCGTAGGGCTTGTCGCTCTCGTCCCAGCGCTGCGGGATGTGGGTGGCGGTGAGGGCCTGGACGGACTTCACGCGGCCGAACAGCTCGTGCAGGACGTACTCCCAGTGCGGGAACATGTCGACGACGATGCCGCCGCCGTCCTCGGCGCGGTAGTTCCAGGAGGGGCGCTGGGCGGTCTGCCAGTCGCCCTCGAAGACCCAGTAGCCGAACTCGCCGCGGATGGACAGGATGCGGCCGAAGAAGCCGCCGTCGATCAGTCGCTTCAGCTTGAGCAGACCGGGCAGGAACAGCTTGTCCTGGACGACGCCGTGCTTGATGCCGGCCGCGTTCGCGAGGCGGGCCAGCTCCAGGGCGCCGTCGAGACCGGTGGCCGTGGGCTTCTCGGTGTAGAGGTGCTTGCCCGCGGCGATCGCCTTCTTGAGCGCCTCCTCGCGGGCGGAGGTGACCTGGGCGTCGAAGTAGATGTCCACGGTCGGGTCGGCGAGGACCTCGTCGACGTCCGTCGCCCAGTGCTCCAGGCCGTGCCGCTCGGCGAGCGCCTTCAGGGCGTGCTCGCGGCGGCCGACGAGGATCGGCTCCGGCCACAGCACGGTGCCGTCGCCGAGGTCGAGTCCTCCCTGGTCGCGCAGGGCGAGGATGGAGCGGACGAGGTGCTGTCGGTAGCCCATGCGTCCGGTCACGCCGTTCATGGCGATACGCACCGTCTTGCGTGTCACGTCGGTCCCTTCGTAGGCGTAGTACGCGGTGGTGTGCGCCGCGTACGCCTCTTCCTGATCGGCGTTGCAGCAAGCGCTTTCTATCCAAGGAGAAGCTAGCCTCTGACCCGTGGTCCGGACAAGACCGTGTCCATCCCGAGTTGTTCGAGGGGGCGAACAAGAGGGGGTTGTGGCCGTAGGGTCTGCTCGGACACGCCCGGAACCGCGACCGCGGCCGGCCTGTCTTACGTGGACGTATGAGTACGTGGACGTATGGGGACGTACGACGAGATGCGTGACCGGAGGACGACGAGATGACGGTGACCCTGGCGGACGTGGCGGCCCGCGCGCAGGTCTCGCCCGCGACGGTGTCGCGCGTGCTGAACGGGAACTATCCCGTCGCCGCATCCACCCGTGAGCGGGTGCTGCGGGCTGTGGACGAGCTGGACTATGTACTGAACGGACCCGCGAGCGCACTCGCGGCGGCGACCTCCGACCTGGTGGGAATCCTGGTCAACGACATCGCCGACCCCTTCTTCGGGATCATGGCCAGTGCGATCCAGGGGGAGATCGGGGGACCCGGCGGGCGCGCCGGGGGCGAGCGGCTGGCGGTGGTCTGCAACACCGGGGGCTCGCCGGAGCGCGAGCTGACCTATCTGACCCTGCTGCAGCGGCAGCGGGCCGCGGCCGTGGTGCTGACCGGCGGGGCCATGGAGAACGAGCCGCACGCGGCGGCGATGGCGGCGAAGCTGCGCAAGCTGGGCGAGGCGGGGACGCGGATCGTGCTGTGCGGGCGGCCGCCGGCGCCGGACACCTCGGCGATCGCGCTCACCTTCGACAACCGGGGCGGCGGGCGGGAGCTGACCGAGCACCTGATCGGGCTCGGGCACCGGCGGCTGGGGTACATCGCCGGTCCCGAGGAGCGCACGACGACCCGGCACCGGCTGGAGGGGCACCGGGCGGCGCTGGAGGCCGCGGGGATCGAGGAGGACCCCCGGTGGACCGTGCACGGGCGGTACGACCGGCGGGCGGGGTACGAGGCCACGCTGGAGCTGCTGCGGCGGGACCCGAGCCTGACCGCGGTGGTCGCCGCGAACGACTCCGTCGCGCTGGGGGCGTGTGCGGCGCTGCGGGACTCGGGGCTGCGGATTCCCGAGGACGTGTCGGTGGCCGGGTTCGACGATCTGCCGTTCAGCATCGACGCGGTGCCTGCCCTGACGACGGTGCGGTTGCCGTTGGCGGAGGCGGGGGCGCGGGCGGGGCGGATCGCGATGGGGCGGGAGGAGCCGCCGCCCGGGGGGATCGCGACGGTGCGGGGGGAACTGATGGTGCGGGGGTCCTCCGGGGGGCCGCGGGTCTAGGCACCGTTCGCTTGCCCGAGTGGCGGGTGTTGGACTGGCCGTCTCCGGGGGCTGCCGCCCCCGGTCCCTTGCTTCCGCCCTGAACGGGCCTCGTCCTCAAACGCCGGACGGGCTGATCGAGCCGGCGTGGGCTGCAAGGTGCCGGCCCCGCCCGGACCCGCAGCCGCGGCCCCGCCGGACACACACCCGGGGCCCCGCAGGACGCACACCCGCAGCCACGCCCGCCGAACCCGCCCGCAGCCACGCCCGCGCCCCGCCCTCGGCGCCAAGCCCCAGCGCCCTGGTGCCGTGACCGGCTAGGGGCGCACCCGGAGTCGGGTCGTCGGGTTCAGGCACCACTCCAGTACGGACGGCCAGGGGCCGTAGCCCGCGTCCAGGTCGAGGTGGGCCGCTCCGGGGAGCAGGTCGGCGGTGAGGCCCAGCGGGGTGCCGTAGGCGGCCTGGGCGCCCTCGGGGAGGTAGGGGTCGTCGTCGCCCGCCACCAGGTGGGTGGGGGTGGGGAGACGGAGGCCTGACAGGGGCGGGGGTGCGAATCCCGCGATCTCCGGGTGGCTTCGGACCACGGAGGCGGAGGGCGGGGCCACCAGGAGGACGCGGTCGGGGCCGGTGACACCGGGCAGGTCGCGGGCGGCGGCGTGCAGCCAGAGGACCGCGGAGAGGCTGTGGGCGATCACGACCCGTTCGGAAGCGGCGGGGCCGAAGTCGGCCAGGAGGCCCTCCAGTTCGGACAGCCAGGCATCCAGGGACGGGGTGTCCGGGTCGGGGAGCTGGGGGTACGTGACGGAGTGGCCGAGGGCGGTGAGACGGTCCGCCAGCCAGTGCTGCCAGTGGGCTTCCGGGCGGTGGTTCTGCCAGCCGTGGAGGACGAGGAAGGCGGGGGAAGCGGAGGAAGTGGAGGAAGTGGAGGAAGGTGTGGTGGGCATGTTGGGATCATTTCCTGCCTCCATCAGCCAGGTCCAGTTAATCTTTCGCGGTGGAACCGTTTAGCAACGCCTTCACTTTTGATCTGCGTCGTCTGACCGTCCTGCGCGAGCTCCAGCGCCGCGGCAGCCTCGCGCGGACCGCCCGAGCCCTGCATCTGACCCCTTCGGCGGTCTCCCAGCAGCTCGCCGCCCTCGCCCGGGACCTGGGTGTCCCCCTCACCGAACGCGACGGCAGAGGAGTACGGCTCACCGGACAGGCCCGGGTCCTCCTCGCCCACGCCGACGTCATCGCCGCCCAGCTGGAGCGGGCCCGCGCCGACCTCGCGGCGTACTCCGACGGCGGCCGGGGCACCGTGACCGTCGGCTGTTTCTCCAGCGCCATCCTGGGGCTGCTGCCCACCGCGCTGCGCGGCCTGCGCGAGCGGCTGCCGCGGCTGCGGGTCGACGTCGTCGAGGCCCAGCCCCCTGATCTGTTCACCGCGCTCGACGCCGGGCAGCTCGATGTCGCCGTGGCGGTCGACTTCGCCGCCGCGCCCCCGCACACCGACCCCCGCTACAGCCGCGAGGACCTCCTCACCGACGTCCTCGACGTCGCCCTCCCGCCCGGCCATCGGCTCGCGGACCGCGCCGAGGTGCCCCTGCGGGAGCTGGCCCGGGAGGTGTGGATCGTCGGCGACGCGGCGAGCTGCTGCGGTGCGGTGACCCGTTCGGTCTGCGCGGCGGCCGGTTTCACCCCCGACGTCCGGCACGCCGTCGACGACTGGGCCGCCGTGGCCGCCCTGGTGGAGGCGGGTGCGGGGGTCGCGCTGGTGCCCCGGCTGGTGCGTTCCGTCCCCGTCCGGCGCGCGCCGGTCCTGCGCCCCGCCGAGGGCGAGCCCCCGTCGCGGAACGTCTTCGTCGCCGTACGGGCGGGGGCGGAGGGGGATCCCGTACTGGGTGCCGTACGGGAGGAGCTGCGGGCGGCGGCGGCCGCCCTCGGCTGATCCGGGCGCGGTCAGCCGATCCGGGCACGGTCGGCGCGCGGCGGCCGCCCGGGAGCGGACCGCCCCCGCCGTACGGAAGTCACCCGACGATCTCCTCCTTCAGCCGCGCGAACGCCTCGTGGAAACCCGGGAAGGTCTTGCGGACGCAGCCCGGGTCGTCGAACGAGATCCCGGGGGTGCGCAGGCCGGTCACCGCGAAGGACATGACGATGCGGTGGTCGCCGTACGTCTTGATCTCCGCGCCGCTCGGCACGCCCGGCCGGATCTCGATCCAGTCCTCGCCGGTCGCCACGTCCACGCCGAGCCGGCGCAGGTTCTCCGCGCAGGCGTCGAGCCGGTCGCACTCCTTCACGCGGGTGTTGGCGACGTCCTCGATGCGCACCGGGCCCGAGGCGAACGGGGCGATCGCGGCGAGGGTCGGCATGGTGTCGGAGATGTCCCGCATGTTCACGGTGGCGCCGTGGAGTTCGCCGGTGCCCCGCACCGTGGTGCGGTCCGCGCCGATCTCCACCCGCGCGCCCATCCGGCGCAGCACCTCCACGAAGCCCAGGTCGCCCTGGAGCGCGCCCTCGCCGAGGCCGGCCACGGTGACCTCGCCGCCGGTGAGCGCGGCCGCCGCGAAGAAGTAGCTGGAGGTGGAGGCGTCGGGTTCGATCGGGTAGGTGGTCGCGCGGTAGCCGCCCGGCGGGACGACGTACGTGCTGCCCTCGCGGCCGACCTCCACGCCGAAGGACCGCATCATCGCGATCGTGATCTCCACGTACGGCACGGAGACCAGGTCGGTGACGGTGATGCGCAGCCCGGTGCGGGTGAGCGGGCCGAGCAGGAGGAGGGCGGTCAGGTACTGGGAGGACTGGCCGGCGTCCAGCACCACCTCGCCGCCCTCGACGCCGTGCGCGGCGACGGTGAGCGGGTGGTGGCCCTCGGCCTCCTCGTGCCGCAGGTCCACGCCGAGGTCGCGCAGGGCGCGGGTGAGCGGCAGGAGGGGGCGGCGGCGCATCTGGGGCGAGGCGTCGAAGCGGAAGGTGCCGTGGCCGGCGGCGGCGAGGGTGGGCAGGAAGCGGGCGGTCGTCGCGCCGTCGCGGCAGTAGACGTCGGCCTCGGTGACGGCGGGGCCCTGGGGGCGGCCGTCGACCTGCCAGCTGTCCGGGGTGCGGCCGACGCGGTAGCCGAGCCGGGCCAGCCCTTCGGCGAAGCCCTCCGTGTCGTCCGAGCGCAGGGGCCGCTGAAGGGTGGTGACACCGTCGGCGGCGGCCGCGAGGAACAGGGCACGGGCGGTGATGGACTTGGAACCGGGGATGTCGACGAGGGCCATGCCCTCATGATCCCGTGCGTACCGGCTGCGACGGGGGCGAGTCCAGGGGATGGACCGGGGCCGGGGCGGGCACCGGCGGCGGGGGCCCGGCCGCCGCCCGGGCCGGTGCCAGTGAGGTCAGGGCCACCCCGCCCACCAGGAGGGCCGCCGCGCACCAGCGCAGGCCGCTGATCGGCTCGCCGAGGAACAGGGCCGCCGACGACATGCCGAAGACGGGGACCAGCAGCGCGAAGGGGGCGACGGTGGAGGCGGGATAGCGGTGCAGCAGCCGGCCCCAGGCGCCGAAGCCGAGGACGGTGGTGACCCAGGCGACGTAGACGACGGTGCCGGCGCCCTGCCAGTCGAGGGCGCGCAGGGCGTCGTAGTCCCGGCTCGGGCCCTCCGTGAGGAGGGAGAGGGCCAGCAGGGGCAGCACCGGGACCGTGCTCACCCACACCATGAAGTTCAGGGAGTCGGGCGGGGCGGCCTTGCGGGTGAGGACGTTGGAGGCGCCGAAGCAGACGGCCGCGGCGACGACCAGCGCGAAGGCGCCGAGCGGGCCGGAGGTGCCCTCGTCCACCGCCGCCACCCCGATGCCGGCGAGCGCCACGGCCATGCCGAACAGCCGCAGCCGGCCGGGGCGTTCACCGAGGACGGCGAAGGCGATGGCCGCCGTGAACACCGCCTGTATCTGGAGGACGAGGGAGGACAGGCCGGCCGGCATGCCCGCGTCCATACCGACGAAGAGCAGGCCGAACTTGGCGACGCCGAGGACCAGGCCGACCGCCACGATCCACTTCCAGGCCACCTTGGGGCGGCCCACGAGGAACACGGCGGGCAGGGCGGCCGTCAGGAAGCGCAGTGCCGAGAAGAGCAGCGGCGGGAAGTGTCCGAGGCCGATCTCGACGACGGTGAAGTTCGCGCCCCAGACGGCGGCGACGAGCACGGCGAGGGCGAAGTGGGCGGGTCGCATGCGTCGAGGATCACTCGCCGGGATCGTTAAGCACCAGCGACGATTGCTGCACGATCGGATGAAGCAACGCTCACCATTGGAGGATCTGGTGCTCGATCTCCAGCGACTGCGCGCCCTGCACGCCGTCTCGGTCCACGGCACCGTGGGCGCCGCGGCCGCCGCGCTCGGCTACACCCCGTCCGCCGTCTCCCAGCAGATCGCCAAGCTGGAGCGGGAGACCCGGACGGTGCTGCTGGAGCGGGAGGGCCGGGGTGTTCGCCTCACCGACGAGGCGCTGCAACTCGCCGCCACCGCAAAGGAGTTGATGGCGATCGTCGAGCGGGCCGAGACGGAGCTGGAGGAGCGGCGCGGGGTGCCGGCCGGACGGCTCGCCGTCGCGGCGTTCGCCTCGGCGGCGCGCGGGCTGATGCCGTCGGTCCTCGCGGACCTCGCCCGCGGCCACCCGGCCCTGGACGCCCGGCTCGCCGAGATCGATCCGCATCTGTCGGTGGACCTGGTCGCCAAGGGCGTGGTGGACCTCGCCGTCACCCATGACTGGGACATCGCCCCGCTGCCCGCGCCGGCCGGTGTGGAGCACGCGGTGATCGGGGACGACCTGTGCGATCTGCTGGTCCCCGAGGGTCATCCCTTCGCGGGACGTACGGCCGTGCGGCGCGAGGAGCTGGGCGGCGAGCGGTGGGTCGGCCAGCCGCCCGGCCGGGTGTGCCACGACTGGCTGGTGCGCACGATGCGCGCGGCGGGGCACGAGCCGGACCTGGTGCACACCGCCGAGGAGAACCCGACCCTCGTGGCGCTCGTCGCGGCCGGCCTCGGGGTCGCCCTGATCCCCCGGCTCGGGCGCGGGCCGCTGCCGGCGGGGGTGGTGGAGGTCCCGCTCGACCCGATGCCGGTCCGCCGGCTGTACGCGGTGTGGCGCACGGGGGCGGCCCGACGGCCGGCGATCTCGGAGACGGTACGCGTCCTGCGGGAGTGGTGGCCGAGGGCGTCGGCCCATGGGCGGCCGTGAGCGGCGTTCGCTTGGGCGGCCGTGAGCGGCGTTCGCTTGGGCGGCCGTCAGCAGCCTCCGCTTGTACGGCCGTCAGCACCAGCCGCATGGACGGCCGCCACCGGCACCCGCGTGCACGGCCGTGAGCGCCACCCGCATGAACCGCCGTCCATCACCATCCGCATGAACACCGTCACCGGCACCCGCGTGCACGGCCGTCAGCACCAGCCGCATGAACGGCCGTCAGCACCCATCTGCGCGAACAGCCGTCCCTCACCATCCGCATGGACGGCCGCCACCGGCACCCGCGTGCACGGCCGTGAGCGCCACGCCACCCGGTTGAACGGCTCCCCAACACCCTCCGCATGAGCGGCCGTCAGCACCACCCGCATGAGCGGCCGTCAGCTCCCCGCGCAGAACCGCCGCCGGTACCCCCGTGCAGAACCGCCGCCGGTACCCCCCGCACGAACAGCCGTGAGCGGCGTCCCTGGCCCGTCAATGCGCCGATGGCGGCGTCGGCGCGGGTAGCGTGCGCCCCAGTCCTCCCCCTCGCCGGCCTCCCTCTCGCCGGCCTCGCCCGCCCGCATCTCCCCCACCCCGTGAAGGAGCGCGTCCCATGCCCTCCCGACGTTCCGTACTCGCCGCCGGCGCGGGCGTCACCGCCGCGCTCGCCGTCGGCGGCACCGCCCGGGCGGACGACGGCCGGCCGGCCGCCCTGCTGTCCCGGATGACGCCGGCGGAGAAGGTCGGCCAGCTCTTCGTGGCCCGGGTGTACGGCCATTCGGCGACCGAGCCCGACCGGGCCGACGCGGACGCCAACCAGGCGGAACTCGGCGTCCGCACCGCGGCCGAGCTGGTCGCGAAGTACCGGGTGGGCGGGATCATCTACTTCAGCTGGGCGCACAACACCCGCGACCCGCGCCAGATCGCCGAGCTGTCCGACGGCATCCAGCGCGCCGCGCTCGGGCAGCCGCGCGGTGTGCCCGTGCTGATCGCGACCGACCAGGAGCACGGCATCGTCTGCCGGATCGGCGGACCGGCCACCCTGTTCCCCGGCGCGATGGCCCTCGGGGCGGGCGGCGATCCGGCCGACGCCCGCGCCCTCGGCCGGATCGCCGGGCTGGAACTGCGGGCGATGGGCGTCCGGCAGAACTACTCCCCCGTGGCCGACGTGAACGTGAACCCGGCGAACCCGGTGATCGGCGTCCGTTCGTTCGGCGCGGACCCGGAGGCGGTGGCCGCGCTGGTCGCCGAGGAGGTGCGGGGCTATCAGGAGGCCGGGGTCGCGGCCACCGCCAAGCACTTCCCGGGGCACGGGGACACCGCCGTGGACAGCCACACCGGCTTCCCGGTGATCACGCACACCCGCGAGGTCTGGGAGCGGCTGGACGCGCCCCCCTTCCGTGCGGCGATCGCGGCGGGCGTCGACGCGATCATGACGGGCCATCTCCTGGTCCCCGCCCTGGATGACTCCGGTGACCCGGCCACCCTCTCCCGCCCCGTCATCACCGGCATCCTGCGCGAACGCCTCGGCTACGACGGGGTGGTGGTCACCGACGCGCTCGGGATGGCGGGCGTCCGCACCACGTACGGGGACGACCGGGTGCCGGTGCTCGCCCTCAAGGCCGGCGTGGACCAGCTTCCTCGACCCGCCCGACCTGGCGCTCGCGCACGGCGCGGTCCTGAAGGCCGTACAGGACGGGGAACTCACCGAGGAGCGGCTCGACGCGTCGGTGCTGCGCATCCTGCGGCTGAAGGAGAAGCTGGGGCTGCTGGCCGAGCCGTACACCGATCCGGACGCCGTCGGCCGGGTGGTGGGCCGCCCCGGTCATGCGGCCGAGGCCGACCGGATCGCCGTACGGACGACGACCCTGCTGGTCAACGAGGGTCCGCTGCTGCCCCTCTCGCCCCGCGCGCACCCCCGGCTCCTCGTCCTGGGCGCCGACCCGGCCTCCCCCTCCGGCACCACGGGCCCGCCCACCACGGTGCTGGCCGACGCCCTCGGCGCCCTCGGTTTCACGGCGACGGCGCTGTCCACCGGGACCGACCCGTCCGCGGGGACGATCGAGCGGGCGGTGGCGGCGGCGGGCGAGGCGGACGCGGTGGTCGTCGCGACGTACGACGTCACCGCCGCGAGCCCCCAGCGCACCCTGGTCGAACGGCTCACGGCGACCGGCCGCCCGGTGGTGGCGGTCGCCGTGCGCAACCCGTACGACATCGCTCAACTGCCGTCCGTCCCGGCCTTCCTGGCCACCTACTCCTGGACCGACGTCGAACTGCGCGCCGCCGCCCGGGTGATCGCGGGGGCGGCCGGGCCGCAGGGGAGGCTCCCCGTGCCGGTGCCACGGGCGGACGATCCGACACGGGTGCTGTATCCCCTGGGCCACGGGCTGACGTACTGAGTGGGGCGTATTCGGCGGTGAGTCAGCTCAGGAGCACGGATGATGCAAATGGGTCTAATTCCAGCCATTACCTCGACTGGCGAGAATGTGCCGCGTCGACTTTTCTCCACCCCACGCGACCGCACCTCAATTCCAGCTCAGAAGTTGATCGCCCCCCTGACCGAGGTGACATGCCTATGGTCTTATGTGTTTCGGATTCCCCACGAGGGGAGCATGGAATGAAAGGGCACACGATGGGCATGAGAAAGACCCGAGGTCTCGCGATATCCACAGTCGCGCTCGCCGCTCTCGCCAGCATGTCCTTACCTTCATACGCCGACGACTCCGACCCGATCGTCGAGATGGGCACGGCGCCGCCCGAGGCACCCCAGGAGACCGACCTGACAGATCCGATCCAAGGCGAACCGAACATTCCCGACATCCCTCCCACCGGAAAACTCCCCAGCGAGTACTGCGAAAAAACACACGTCTACATCCCCACGGCAAACCTCGGCAGGAAGCACAAGGGGGTGGGAGCGACGCAGTCGAACTACAACAACGGTACACGTGTGGCACGATCCACGTTCACCTCGGAGGTGACAGGCGAAGTCGGAGTCAACCTCACCGCCGGCCTGTCCACGAGTGTTGACGTCATGGTCGCCAAGATCGAGTCCAAGTATGAGGTCAATCTTTCACTGAAGCTGACCGCAAAGCTGGGCAACTCCATCTCGGTCGACACACCGGCCAAGAAGACCACCAACGCAAAATACGGCGTTTTCCGTCTGAAGAACACCGGCACCAGCTACGTGATTTACAGCAACTGCCAAACCAGCGCCAAGAAGACCATCACCAGCTACACACCCTGGAGGGTGGGCTGGTACCTGTGGGAAGAGTGAGCAAAAGCGCGCCATGGCGGCCGGGTCTCCTAACAGTTGCCAGCACCGTTTTCTTGGCAGCAGCCGTCACCGGCTGTACCGGCGACGAGGGTGCTTCCACCACCGCCTCCCGTCACCCCAGCGCCTCGACCAGCCGGTCTACGAGTCCGGGAGCAGACAGAGCTGAGCACGTCGACGGTGAGTCCGTCGCAACTGCCCCGAAACCGGTCAACGGTGGCGCCGCGCTTGTCAGCGTCGCCTCGCGCCGGGGCAACGCAACATTTCCGCTGAGGCAAGGCACGGATTCCGGACCGCTCAGCATCCAGGTCAATTGCCAGGGGCCGGGCACTCTGCAAGTCGCTCTCGAACCCGCAAACGTCAGCTTTCCGCTGACCTGCGTAGAGGACGAGGTGAGCAGTACCTACAACGAGGTCTACCTCAAGCGCGCCCGGGCTGAGGCGTCCGTTCGCATCACGGCCTCTTCCACGGTTCGTTGGGCCCTGACGGTCGAACAGTAAGCAACACAGGGGCGCCGCGCTGCCTGCCTGCCTCCCGGGCAGCAGGCAGCGCGGCGCCCCTGTTGCCCGTTGCACGGGGTCAGCAGAGGATCCAGCCGGTGCTGATCGAGCCCGTGCCGACCGAGCCCTTCACCCGTACGCAGCGGTGTCCCGCGTGGGTCTGTACCGGGCCGATGCTGCGGGGGGCCACTCCCGCGGCGGGCACCGGGAAGAGGCCGCGGGCCTGCACGCTGACCGTCATGCTGCGGTCCCTGCCGGGGTTCTTCTGGAAGGTCATGGCGCAGACGGTGCCGTTGCGCTTGTAGACGTTCACATAGCCGGTGGTGAAGGTCAGGGTCCGCACCTTGCGCCCCCCGCAGTGCGCGGACGCGGCCCCGGCCTCGGCCGGCGCCGCGAGCGCGAGCAGCCCGGAGGCGGTCAGCAGCGCCATGCCGACCGCCAGGCGTCGCCTCAGCCCACCCCGCGCGTCTTTGCCCACGGTCCCCGACCCCTCCCACGTTCGCCGTGCGCGATGCCGCACACACATGCCGCACACGCGCTTGCCGTACTGATGTACGGACGCCCGAGACGCGTCGAGGGTTGCACGGCCGTCACCGGACCGCGCCGACGGGCTCCTCCGGTTCGGCGGCGCCGACGAAGGTCCGCCACAGGTGGGCGTAGCGTCCGTCGAGGGCGAGCAGCTCGTCGTGGGTGCCGTCCTCCACGACCCGGCCGTGGTCCATGACGACCACCCGGTCCGCGCGGGCGGCGGTGGTCAGCCGGTGGGCGACGACCAGCGTGGTACGGCGGCCGGCCAGACGGTCGGTGGCCTGGTTGACCTGGGCCTCGGTCGCCAGGTCCAGGGCGGCGGTGGCCTCGTCGAGGAGCAGGATGTCCGGGTCGACCAGCTCCGCGCGGGCCAGGGCGATGAGCTGGCGCTGGCCGGCGGAGAGGTTGCGGCCGCGTTCGGCGACCTCGTGGAGGTAGCCGCCGTCGAGGGTGGCGATCATCTCGTGGGCGCCGACCGCCCGCGCGGCCGCCTCAACCTCGGCGTCCGTGGCGTCCGGGCGGCCGTAGGCGATCGCGTCGCGGACGGTGCCGGGGAAGAGGTACGCCTCCTGCGGGACGACCCCCAGACGGTGGCGGTACGCCGTGATGTCGAGGGTGCGCAGATCCGTGCCGTCGACCGTCACCCGGCCCGATGTCGGGTCGTAGAACCGGGCCACCAGTTTGACCAGGGTCGACTTCCCGGCGCCCGTCTCGCCGACGAAGGCGACCGTCTGCCCGGCGGGGACGCGCAGGTCGATGCCGGCGAGCGCCTCCTCCTCGGTGCCGTAGGCGAAGCGCACGTCCTCGAAGGCGATCTCGCCGCGCAGGGCGGGGACCTCCAGCGGCGCGTCGGCCGACCGGGTGGAGGTCGGCTCGCGCAGCAGCTCCTGGATGCGGCCCAGGGAGACGGTCGCCTGCTGGTAGCCGTCGAAGACCTGGGAGAGCTGCTGCACGGGGGCGAAGAACAGGTCGATGTAGAGCAGGTACGCGACCAGCGCGCCGGTCGTCAGCGTCGCCGCGTCCACCCGGCCCGCGCCCGCGATCAGCACGGCCGCGGCGGCCACGGAGGACAGCAGCTGGACGAACGGGAAGTAGATCGAGATCAGCCACTGCCCCCGGATCCGGGCTCGGCGGTAGCTGTCACTGCGCTCGGCGAACCGCGCCCCGCCGTCCCGCTCGCGCCGGAAGGCCTGCACGATCCGCAGCCCGGACACCGACTCCTGGAGGTCGGCGTTGACCACCGACACGCGTTCCCGGGCCAGCTCGTACGCCTTCACGCTCGCCTTGCGGAAGAAGTACGTGGCGACGATCAGCGGCGGCAGCGTCGCGAAGACGACCAGGGCCAGCTGGATGTCGATCACCAGCAGGGCGACCATGATCCCGAAGAAGGTGACCACCGAGACGAAGGCCGTGACCAGGCCCGTCTGGAGGAAGGTGGAGAGGGCGTCGACGTCCGTCGTCATCCTCGTCATGATCCGGCCGGTCAGCTCGCGCTCGTAGTAGTCGAGCCCGAGGCGCTGGAGCTGGGCGAAGATCTTCAGCCGGAGGCTGTAGAGGACGCGTTCGCCGGTGCGGCCGGTCATCCGGGTCTCCCCGGTCTGGGCCGCCCACTGCACGGCCACCGCGAGCAGGGCGAGCAGCGACGCCGTCCAGACCGCGCCGAGCGCGAGCCGTGTCACGCCGTCGTCGATGCCGTGCCGGATCATGATCGGCAGCAGCAGGCTCATCCCGGCGTCGACGGCGACCAGACCGAGGCTGATCAGCAGGGGGGCGCCGAAGCCGCGGAGCAGTCGGCGCAGGCCGTAGGACTCCTCGGGGGTGACCGCACGGGACTCGTCGATGTCCGGGGTGTCGGTGGCGGGCGGCAGCGCCTCCACCTGGGCGAGCAGCTCGGGCGTGGCCGGCATGCCCGCCAGCGCGGTGTCCTTCGGCTCGCGGTCACCGGTCCACAGCCGGGGCGTCACCCCGCGCTCGGCGTCGAACTCGGCGTCCAGCTCCTCCCGTACGGAGGTGTCCTCGGCGCTCTCGACCTGCTGGGCGTGGCCGGGTGAGACGCCGCCCAGTTCGTCGGGGTCGGTCAGCAGGCGCCGGTACAGCGCCGAGCGCTCCTGGAGCTCCTCGTGGGTGCCGAGGTCGGCGAGCCGGCCGGCGTCGAGGACGGCGATGCGGTCGGCGAGGTTGAGGGTGGAGCGGCGGTGGGCTATGAGGAGGGTCGTGCGGCCCTGCATGACCTGCTTGAGCGCCTCGTGGATCTCGTGCTCGACGGCCGCGTCCACCGCCGAGGTCGCGTCGTCGAGGACGAGCAGCCGGGGGTCGGTGAGGATCGCGCGGGCGAGGGCGACACGCTGGCGCTGGCCGCCGGAGAGGGTCAGTCCGTGCTCGCCGACCTTGGTGGCGTAGCCGTCGGGCAGCTCGGCGATGAAACGGTCGGCCTGGGCGGCGCGGGCGGCGGCCTCGATCTGCTCGTCGGTCGCGTCGGGGCGGCCGTAGGCGATGTTGGCGCGGACCGTGTCGGAGAAGAGGAAGGAGTCCTCCGGGACCAGGCCGATCGCGGCCCGCAGCGAGTCCTGGGTCAGCTCGCGGACGTCGTGGCCGCCGATCAGGACGGCGCCGCGCGTCACGTCGTAGAAGCGCGGCAGGAGCAGGGAGACCGTGGACTTGCCGGAGCCGGAGGAGCCGACGACCGCGAGGGTCTCCCCGGGGCGGATCTCGAAGCTGAGGCCGTCGAGGACGGGGCGGGCGGCGTCGTAGCCGAAGGAGACGTCGTCGAACTCGACGGTGGCGGGCGCGTCGGCGGGCAGTTCCCTGGTGCCGTCCGTCATCGACGGCTCGGTGTCGATCAGCTCCAGGACGCGCTCGGTGCCGGCGCGGGCCTGCTGGCCCACGGTGAGGACCATCGCCAGCATGCGGACCGGGCCGACGAGCTGGGCGAGGTAGGTGGAGAAGGCGACGAACGTGCCGAGCGTGATGTGTCCGCGTACGGCGAGCCAGCCGCCGAGCGCCAGCATCGCGACCTGGCCGAGGGCGGGGACGGCCTGGAGGGCGGGGGTGTAGCGCGAGTTCAGCCGGATGGTGCGCAGGCGGCCCGCGAACAGCCGGCGGCCGACCTCGCGCAGCTTGCCGGTCTCCTGCTCCTCCTGCCCGAAGCCCTTCACCACGCGTACGCCGCTGACGGCCCCGTCGACCACGCCCGCGACCGCCGCGGCCTGGGCCTGGGCGTACCAGGTGGCGGGGTGCAGACGGCTGCGGCTGCGCTTGGCGATCCACCACAGGGCCGGGGCGACCGCGAGGGCGACCAGGGTCAGGGGCAGGGACAGCCAGGCCATCACCACGAGGGAGATCACGAAGAGGGCGAGGTTCCCGACGGTCATCGGGAGCATGAAGAGCAGGCCCTGGATCAGCTGGAGGTCGCTGGTGGCCCGGCCGACGACCTGGCCCGTGGACAGCTCGTCCTGGCGGCGGCCGTCGAGGCGGGTGATCGTCGCGAACATCTCCGTGCGGAGGTCGTGCTGGACGTCGAGGGCGAGGCGTCCGCCGTAGTAGCGGCGGACGTAGGTGGAGACGTAGACGAGCAGCGCGGCGACGATCAGCAGGCCCGCCCAGGGGGCCATGTCGCGGGTGTGGGCGCCGATGACGTCGTCGATGATCACCTTGGTGACCAGGGGGACGAGGGCCATCACGGCCATGCCGGCGAGGGAGGAGCCGAGGGCCAGCACGACGTCCTTCGGATACCGCCAGGCGTATCCGGCCAGCCGCCGTGCCCAACCCTGTTTCCCGCTCACGCCGGAGCCCTCCGATCACAGACCTGCTCTACCGGAAGCACCAACGTCGACGGCGGGGGATTTCATCCCACCGCAACAAACCGAGCGAGTGGTCAGACCCGTACCCGGAGGTAAAGGAAGCGGGTCGTCTGGGTCGCGTTCTGGTTGTCGTCGCTCACCAGGAGGACCTTGTACGTGCCCTTCGTGCGGGCGGTGACGACCATGCCCTCGATGTTGTCGAGGAGGGGGTTCGGCTGGGGCTGCCTGGCGGTCGCGCCGAGGGACGGGCAGGTCACGAGGTCGGCGAGGAGGGTCTTCCTGATCAGGTGGACGTCGTCCTGACCGGTGAGCGCGGCGACACCGCTCGTGTCCGTGGCGTGGCGGGGGTCGGCGAGGTAGAGGCGGACCGTGTTGCCGACGCCGGGGGTGAAGCCGCGCTCCAGGACGAGGAGGCGGCCGTCGGGGAGGGCCTGGACCTCGGGGACCCCGAGGAAGGGGGCGTCGGTGCGGTAGGCGTACTGGGCCGACGGGGTGAAGCGGTCGCCCTTCGTGCGGCGCCAGGTCTGGAAGCGGACGATGCCCGCGGTGTCGCCGGCGATGGCGTACTCCATCGAGGCGAGGAGGGTGCGGCCGCCGTTGAGGAGGGTCAGGCCCTCGAAGGTCTGGTTGGTGGTGGCGCGGCCGGCCGGGGCGACGAGGAGGGCGGCCGGGACCGGGAGACGGTCGAGGATCGTGCCGTCGGTGCCGTAGCGGCGGACGGACGGCTCGGTCTCGGAGGTGATGAGCCGGGTGCCGTCCCGGTCGACGACGAGCCCTTCGCTGTCGAGCGCGGCGCCGTTCTCGTCGGCGAGCGGCACGGCCTTCCTCGGGGCGAGGGTGCGGGCGTCCAGGTCGAAGAGGGAGGAGCGGTCGGAGAGGGCGGCGAGGGAGCCGTCCCGGTCCAGGGCGAGGGCGGAGAAGTTGCCGACGAAGGTGCCCTGGTACGTCGTCTTGTCGAGGGCGTCGGAGAAGCGGTCCAGGAAGACCGTGGGCGAACAGGCGTGGCCGGCCGGGGCGTCGGCGTGCGCGGGCCCGGCGGCGGTGAGGGTGGCGGCCGCCGCCAGGCCGGCGACGAGGGGGGCGAGTACGGTTCGCAGGCGCATGGGCGTCACCGTAGGACGGACCGGTGACGTGCGGGGGGCGAGCCGTTGAAGAGCCGGCCCCGGTCGCCCCTAGGACGCCGCGAGGTCCTTGTGGATGACCTTGGCCACGCCCTGGATGGTCGTGATGCCGTAGTTCATCGTGCTGTTGTCCTGGGTGAGGACGGTGATCATGTAGTCGTGGCCGCCGCCCTTGAAGGTGCCGACGCTGTGGACGCGCCAGCCGTGCGTGGCCCGGGAGAGCCAGCCGTTCTTGACGTGCCAGGTGACGTTCGAGGGCCGGCCGTAGGGGGTGCCCCAGCGCTGCGAGGAGATGACCTGGCCCATGAGCGTGCTGATGTAGGTGCGCGAGGCGGTGGTGAGGACCGAGTTCGAGGCGGTGATCAGCTTGAGCAGCTTCTGCTCGTCGGTGACCGTGATCTGGGTCAGGCCCCAGTAGCCATCCGCGCCCGGCTTGGTCTGGGTCATCCCGGCGGCGGTCAGGAAACCCTTGATCTTGGTCATGCCGAGCTGCCGCCACAGGGTGGAGGTGGAGGTGTTGTCGGACTGGGTGATCATCTTGGTGGCGAGCGACTTCTCGGTGCTGGTGAGCGCCCGGTTCGTCTTCTGCGCGTCCCACAGCAGCGTGGCGAGCACGGTCACCTTGACGACGCTGGCGGAGTCGTAGGCGGTGGAGGCCCGCAGGCTGCAGGTCGTCTTGGTGGAGCGGTCGTAGAGCCCGACCGCGACGGTGCCGCTGCGGTTGGCGAGGGCCGCCGTGATGTCTCTCTTCAGCTTGGTGGCCAGCGCCGCCTTGCTGGACGTACAGCTGACGGTGGGTGTGACGGCCGAGGCGGGCGCGGCGGTGGCCACGCCGGCGAGCAGGACGCCGGTGCCGAGGGCGGTGGCGGCCAGCACCCTGCTGCGTCTGGGAGTCCGGTGAGTCATGCCCTGTTGACGCATCAGTTCGGGCGAATGGTTGTACGAGCCGTGGGGATTGGGCAAAGCGTGGACAATCCGTTACCGGCCCCTGGCGTCTTCACAGGGGGGCGTCAGCCGCCGCCCCCCGACCGGCCGCCGGCGCCGCCGTCCGGGGCGGCCCCCGCGGCACCCCCGCAGGAGAAGGCGCCGCGCCGGTCGCTGCCCGCGCTGCTCGCGATCCTGGTCCTGGCGGCGGTGCTCTACGGCTGGAACCTGTCGGGCGACAGCCTCAACAGCTTCTACAGCGCCGCCGTCCACAGCGGGACGAAGAGCTGGGAGGCGTGGTTCTTCGGCTCGCTCGACGCCGGGAACTTCATCACCGTCGACAAACCGCCGTTCGCACTCATGGTCATGGGCCTGTCCTGCCGGGTCCTCGGGTTCGGCACCTGGCAGATGATGGCGCCGGAGTGGGTGCAGCAGCACGGGACGGCGGTGGAGGAGAGCGAGTACGGCTCCGGCTCGTCCAGCGCTTCCGGCTCCTCGACGTCCAGCGCTTCCGGCTCCTCGAGTTCCTCCGGCTCGTCCGGCTCCTCGGTCTACCGGCTGGACCCGTCCGACGTGAGCTGACACCCGGCTGACCGGTACGGACCCGACGGTCCCCACGGCCCCTGACGTCCCGTCAGGGGCCGTTTTCGTAGTTTCGCACACTGTCAACTCGCGTAGACAAGGGGCGATTTGCCGTTCCCGGTCACCGAATGGACACGCGCAGTCCATTTACACGGTCGCATGTCCATGTCACGCTCCCGATTGCCGCCCCCGTCAACCCGCGTAGATCGGACACCCCACATGCTGGCGACACGCATCCGCCGATGGAAGTCGGTGGCGCTCGGCACCGCCACCGTCCTGGTCGGCCTCACCGTGCCCGCGCTCACCGCGACCCCCGCAGCGGCGACGACGACCGCGTACGACTCGACGTACTACAAGAACGCGGTGGGCAAGACCGGTACGAGCCTGAAGTCGTCCCTCCACACGATCATCAGCACCGGCGTCTCGAAGATCTCGTACTCCGCGGTCTGGGACGCGCTGAAGGTCACCGACCAGGACCCGAACAACAGCAGCAACGTGCTCCTGCTGTACAGCGGTGTCTCGCGCAGCAAGTCCCTCAACGGCGGGGACGTCGGCGACTGGAACCGCGAGCACACCTGGGCCAAGTCCCACGGCGACTTCGGCGAGGTGACCGGCCCCGGCACCGACCTGCACCACCTGCGCGCCTGCGACGTCCAGGTCAACAGCACCCGCGGCAACCTCGACTTCGACAACGGCGGCAGCGCGGTCGCGAGCGGCGGCGGCAGCAAGGTCGACTCCGACTCCTTCGAGCCCCGCGACGCCGACAAGGGCGACGTGGCCCGCATGATCCTCTACATGGCCGTCCGCTACGACGGCGGCGACGGCTTCGCCGACCTGGAGCCCAACGAGAAGGTCAACAACGGCAGCAACCCGTACATGGGCAAGCTCTCCGTGCTCAAGGCGTGGAACGAGGCGGACCCGCCGAGCGCCTTCGAGGAGAAGCGCAACCAGGTCATCTACGACACCTACCAGCACAACCGCAACCCGTTCGTCGACCACCCCGAGTGGGTCGAGGCGATCTGGTAGGACACCGCGCCGCACAGCCCCGCCACAGGGCCCTCCCGGAGTGTTGCCGGGAGGGCCCTGTGTCATGGGCGTCTTGGTGGATCATGGTCATGATGATCGCCAGGGCGGGCGTGGGAGCGGGGAGGACCAACCAGTGGGCTACTGCCTGGAGATGAGCACCGGTGACATGCGAGGCGTGATCCGGCTGCTCACGGCGGTGGAGCGGACGCAGGAACAGGAACGGATGCTCGCCATCGTGCGCGAGCGGTGCCGGAAGGCCGACGCACGGCTGCGCGAGGCGGGCAGCGACCTGCGGGTGCCGGTCGCCCGGGCGCTGGAGGAACTCATCGAGGGCGGGCCGCCGAGCGCGGAGCTGTGTCCGGCGTACACGTACGCCTTCCGCGAGGCCGTGGCGCCGTACTTCTCCGACGTCACCTCCCTGGGGACCTGGCAGCGGCCGTCCTGGTTCTTCGCGCTGGACAGCGAGCTGGCCCGGCACGGTGTCCCGAGGGAGGTCCTGCCCGCGACCTACCTCTTCAGCGGACCGCCGCTGCGGCTGCCGCACCCCGGTGACACGGTCCCGCAGATCGGGGTGCTGCCGGCCCAGCGGGCGGCGCTGCTGGCGGAGACGTACGAGCGGGTACTGAGCCTGCTGGACGAGGAGTTCGCGGGACCGGCGAGGCGGCTCGCCGAGCTGATGCGGTTCGAGGCGGAGGAGTGGGAGACGGCCCGCCGACTCGGCCGCAGGGACGACTCGATCTTCTTCTGGTTCGGCTGACCGGCGGGAACCCGAAAGGCCCCCGCCGCGCACCGGGCCGGCGGGGGCCTCAGACCTCCGTCGCCTTGACGTGCTCGTACCAGGCCTCCGGATCGCCGGGCTTGGGGCTCTCCTTCACCCATGTGCTCCAGGTGACCTTGAAGCGCGCGCCCGGCATGAGCAGCACCTCGTCCTCCGTGCCCTGGTACTGGTGGAACGGGTCGATGTCACGGCCGTACTTGCCGGTCAGGGTCAGCTCCAGCAGGATGCGGTGGCGCATCACCTTGGGGTCCTGGCCCCACATGAAGGACTTCGCCACGCTCTCCTTCCGGCTGGTGCTGTCGAAGGAGCTGGTGAAGACGGAGCCCGTCCCGTAGTTCAGCGCCGCGATCTTCCCGAGCTGGCTGACCGCGCCCTCCCCGCCGATGTTCCAGTCGCCGCGGTACACCTTGCCGACGACCGGAGGCAGCCGGTGCATGGCGTCCATCGTCATGTCGGCGTGCGCCTTCAGTTCCTCGAGGAGCACCGGCGCGAGGACGTCGATCCGCCGCTCGATGACGTGCATCGCCGCCTTCTTGACCGCCTCGTCCGGGTGCCGGGCCGCCGTGAGGTGCCGGCTGATCACCGGGTCCTCGTCGAGGGTGGGCAGGTACTCGTGCCCCGGGTGCTGCGCGGCCCACCGCAGCTGGCTCTTGACCTGCCGGAGCGTGAGGGCCTCGGCTCCGGCCGCGGCCAGGCCGCCGGTGCCGTAGGGGGCGTACCCCTCGGGCAGGAGCCGGCCGCGCACGACCGCGTTGATCATCTGGTGCGCCCCTCCGGTGTACGCCATCAGGGCGGTCGCGTGGGCGGGCTTGAACCTCGCGGAGAGGGCGGCGGGGTCGGCCCCGCCGTTGTCCGTCTTCCACTTGTCGAGACTCGGATCGGTCCCCTGCGCGAAGACGTCGTACTTGTCCTGCGCGTCGGCGGCCGCGCCCACGCCGGGCTCCATGAAACCGCTCGCCCGGGGGTCCGTGTCCCGCGGCCGCCTCGCCTCGGCCAGGTACATCAGCTCGTGCGGGAACTGGCCGCCGGTGCAGACGTTCTGCCGCAGCTCCTCCTCCGTGAAGGGCGCGATGTTCTGGTACATCAGGGCGGCGCCCTTGCCGGCGTTCAGGGCGGACTCCTTGGGGCCCTTGACCCCGGCGGCCCAGGAGCCGCGCAGGATCTCGTAGAGCGAGTGGTCCCAGGACGGCAGCATCCAGCCCATCACGGCCGTCCGGTAGTCGAAGACGTCCACCCCGGACACGTTGATCCACTGGAAGGTCTTGAGCATGCGGGTCGTGGTGCCGGACATGCCGGCGACGACCGGGATGCCGCGCGCGGCACTGCTCTTGGCCCAGTCCGCCTCCTGGTTGATCTCGTACCAGGCGAACCCCTCGGTCCACGGCAGCTTGTCGTCCGGCCCCGGTCTGCCCGCGAAGGCCAGCTCGCGGTCGCTGAGCGGGGCGCCCCGGGTCTCGTAGTCGCGCGGGGTCTTGCGGTTGGCCTCCTTGTCGGCGTCGCTGCGCTCCTTGCGGGGCCCCTGACTGTTGATCATCTCCCGGGTGTCGCCGACGAGGGTCTCCGGGGTGGACTGCCACAGGATGTTGCCGAGCGCGTAGGGGTCCTTGGCGTAGTTGTAGCCCTTGCCCTTGAGGCCGGCGGCCGTCTCCATCGCCGACCTGGTCCAGCTGTTGAGGAACGCCGAGTGTTTCTTCAGCTCCTCCTGGTTCATGCCGAGGGTCGCCGCGAGCTGCGGCCGGGGGCCGATGATGCCGTTCAGGATCTCCTTGAGGGAGAGCTTGCCCGCGCCGCCGTCCGGACCGGTCGTGTTGTAGTAGGCGGCGTTGTAGAGGGCCGTCATCAGCTCGCGGAGGTTGCCGTCGCGGGAGAAGAAGTCGTTGATCTGGGCGGTGGCCATTCCCTCGCCGACCTGCCCGCCGCTCGTCCTGTCGTTCTTGAAGAAGGACTTGTTGGCGAGGGCCGGGTCCTTGCGTGACTGGGCGGCGTAGGCGATGAGCAGCTGCTTGAGCCGCGCCACCGTCTTGCGGGCCGCCGCCAGGGCCTTCGGGTGCCGGAAGGCGTACGCGCCCAGCCGGGTCTCGAACTCCTCGGCCGCGGCCTGCCAGCCCGTCTTCGCGTAGTACTGGGCGTGGTCGAAGGGCACCTCGCCCTCGCCGTAGCGCTGTACGGCGACGGGGCCGCCCCCGGCCCGCGCGGGAGCCGCGGCGGCCGTCCGCTGCACCGGCTCGCCGGTGGCCGGGGCGGGGACCGGGCCGGCCAGAACCCTGCGGGCGTTCTCCTCCGCCGCGCGTTCGAAGCGGTCGGTGGGGTCGGAGACGCTGAGCCCGGAGCCGTTGTCGGTGCCCGCGACCGGGCCCTGGCGCTGCTGGACGACGTGCGTCAGCTCATGGGCGAGGGTGTGCCGGTCGCCGCCTCCGGCGCCGATGACGACATGGCTGCCCGAGGTGTAGGCGCGGGCGCCGATCTCGGCGGCCGAGCGCTGGGCGGCGGGGCCGGTGTGCAGCCGTACGTCGGAGAAGTCGGCCCCGAGCCGAGCCTCCATCTCGGCACGGACCGCCCCGCCCAACGGCTGCCCGGCCCCACGCAGCACCTCCGGCACGGACGAACGCTGGACCGGCGCGCCGGGGGCATGACCGCAGGACGGGTCGTGCACATGGCGCTGCACCGCCACCCCGGAACCGTGACCGCAGGCAGCGTCGTGCACATGACGCTGGACCTGCGGCGCCACCCCGGAACCGTGACCGCAGGCAGAGCCGTGCACATGGCCCTCGGCCCGCGCCGCCAGCCCGGCCGCCGCGCCGCGCAGCGCCTCCGGGACCGACGCACGCTGCACCGGCACGCCAGCGGCATGACCCCAGCCGGAGTCGTGCGCAGCGCGCTGGGTCCGGCGTTGGCGTTCCATCGCCTGGACGACGGCGGCGTTTCCGGCGGTCCGCTGCAGCGTGAGCAGGTGCCGGGCGGCCGGCCCCTCGGCGGCGGGGCCGCTCTCGCGGGCCCGGGCGGCCGGCCGGGCGGTGTCGTCCTGCTGCTGATCGCGTGGGCGCATGCCTCCGATTCTCGGCAATCACCCACGCCCGCAAGGGGAGTTCGCCCGAAGGGGCCACGGTCGCTGCCCGGTGGGGCGCGGGGTGTGCCCCGCCGGGCGCCCGGAGGCGGCTCAGCCGAGGTGCGTCGGGGCGAACATCCGCAGCAGGGCCGGGAGGACGACCACGGAGGGGCCGGGGGTGGCGAGGGCCTCGGCCAGATCCCGCTCCAGGGTCTCCGGGGAGGTCCGCACGCCCGGTACGCCGAACGACTCCGCGAGAGCCGCGTAGTCGGGGCGGGTCAGCTCCGTCGCCGTGGTGGCGCCGAAGGCGTCCGTCATGTACTCGCGGAGGATGCCGTAGCCGCCGTCGTCGACGACGAGCCAGGTGACGGACAGGCCGTACTGCTTCGCCGTCGCCAGCTCGGCGATCGAGTAGAGGGCGCCGCCGTCGCCGGAGACCGCGAGGACGGGGCGGCCGGGGTCGGCGGCGGCCGCGCCGAGCGCCGCCGGGAAGGCATAGCCGAGACCGCCCGCGCCCTGGGCGGAGTGCATGGTGTTGGGGCCCTTGGCGTCGAAGGCGGACCAGGCCCAGTAGGACAGGATGGTCATGTCCCAGAAGGACGGGGAGTCGGCGGGCAGGGCCCTGCGGACCGACGCGAGCAGGTCCTGTTCCAGGGTGAGGTCCTGGGAGGCGATGCGCTCCGCGACACGGGACAGGACGGTCCGTACCCGGGCCGGTGCCTCCTGGTCCTCGCGCCGGTCCACCGTCTCCAGGAGGGCCTGGAGCGCGAGGCGGGCGTCGGCGTGGATGCCGAGGGCCGGGTGGTTGGACTCCAGTTTGCCGAGGTCGGCCTCGATCTGGATCACCCGGCCGCGCGGGGTGAAGGTGTGGTAGTTCGAGGAGAGTTCGCCGAGGCCCGAGCCGATCACCAGCAGGACGTCGGCGTCCTCCAGGAAGTCCGTGGTGTGGCGGTCCTCCAGCCAGGACCGGAGGGACAGGGGATGCGTCCAGGGGAAGGCGCCCTTGCCGCCGAAGGTGGTGACGACCGGCGCGTCGATCCGTTCCGCCAGCTGCCTCAGCTTGCCGGAGGCGTCCGCCCGCACCACTCCCCCGCCCGCGATGATCGCCGGCCGGGCCGCGCGCGCGAGCAGGTCGGCCGCCACCGCCGTCAGTTCGGGGCGCGGCGGCAGGTCCTCGGGGAAGGCGTCGACGCCGGTGACGACGGGGATCGACGTCGGTGCGAGGAGCACGTCCTGGGGGATCTCCACCCACACCGGCCCGTGCGGGGCCGTCAGCGCCGACGTCCAGGCCGCCGCGACGGCCGAGGGGATCTGTGACGCGCTGCGGACCGTGTGGACCGACTTCACCACCCCGCGGAAGGACGCCGACTGGTCGGGGAGTTCATGCAGATAGCCGTGGCGGCCGCCGCCCAGTCCCGCCGTGGGGATCTGGCTGCTGATCGCCAGCACGGGTGCGGACGCGGAGGCCGCCTCGTGCAGCGCGGCGAGCGAGGTGAGCGCGCCCGGGCCGGTCGACAGCAGCAGCGGGGCGGCCTCCCCGGTGATCCGGCCGTAGCCGTCCGCCGCGAAGCCCGCGTTGTTCTCCACCCGCAGGCCGACGTACCGCAGGGAGGAGCGGCGCAGCGCGTCGAACACGCCCAGCGCGTGCTGGCCGGGCAGTCCGAAGACCGTGGTCGCGCCGAGCGCGGCCAGGGTCTCCACGACCAGGTCTCCGCCGATCCGGCCGGGCGGCGGGTTGAGCGCGGCCTCCGTCTGCGCGGCGGTCGGGCGGAGCACCAGGTCGTGGTCGTGGGTCACTGCGCGCGGGCCTCCGCAATCTGCCGGGACATGATGGTCGTCAGTTCGTACGCCGTGTGGGACGCGGCCACCGACGTGATCTCCGCGTGATCGTACGCGGGCGCCACCTCGACGACGTCGGCGGAGACCACGTTGCAGGAGGCGAGTCCGCGCAGGATCTCCAGCAGCTCGCGCGAGGTCATGCCGCCGGCCTCGGGGGTGCCGGTGCCCGGGGCGTGCGCCGGGTCCAGGCAGTCGATGTCGACGGAGATGTACAGGGGCCGGTCGCCGATGCGCTGCCGGAGCTGGTCGGCGACCTCGTCGGCGCCGCGCCGGTAGATGTCGGCGGAGGTGACGATGCCGAAGCCCATCTTCTCGTCGTCGGTGAGGTCCTGCTTGCCGTAGAGGGGGCCGCGGGTGCCGACGTGCGAGAGGGCCTCGGTGTCGAGGATGCCCTCCTCGACGGCCCGGCGGAACGGCGTGCCGTGCGTGTACTCGGCCCCGAAGTAGGTGTCCCAGGTGTCCAGGTGGGCGTCGAAGTGCAGCAGCGCGACCGGGCCGTGCTTCTTCGCCACGGACCGCAGCAGGGGCAGCGCGATGGTGTGGTCGCCGCCCAGGGTCATCAGCCGGGCGCCGGTGCCGAGCAGTTCGTCGGCCGCGGCCTCGACCGTCTCGACGGCCTCGTCGATGTTGAACGGGTTCACCGCGATGTCGCCGCCGTCCGCGACCTGCGCGAGGGCGAAGGGGGAGGCGTCCTGCGCCGGGTTGTAGGGGCGCAGCAGCCGGGAGGCCTCACGGATCGCGTTGCCGCCGAAGCGGGCACCCGGCCGGTAGGAGACACCCGAGTCGAACGGCACGCCGACCACGGCCACGTCGGCGCGGCCGACCTCGTCGAGGCGGGGCAGCCGGGCGAAGGTCGCGGGTCCGGCGTACCGCGGGATGCGGGAGGAGTCGACGGGGCCGCGAGGCGTGTCGTTGCCGTGCATGGTCACAGGCCTTCTTTCTCGGGGGGGTGTCTCCACGGTAGGTGGCCGGCCCGCGGCTGCGAAGCGTACGTTTCCTCCATACGGCGTCCAGGAAATGGAGGGAACGCACAATGGAGGGAACGCCCGCCGTGCCAGGGAAGCCCGCGGTCCCCCTCACCCCGCCGGTCCCGCTCGCCGCGCTGCTGGCCCGCGAGGACCTGGGTCTGCGGCTGATCGCCGGTCCCGCCGCCCCCGGCACGGTCCTGCACGGGGCGCACGCCTCGGAGATGGCCGACCCGTACCCGTATCTGCTGGGCGGTGAGCTGCTGCTCACGGCCGGGGTCCACATCCCGCCGGCGGCCGACCCGGGCCCGTACTTCGACGCCTACGTCTCCCGGATCACGGCGGCGGGCGGGGCCGCCCTGGGCTTCGGGGTGGCGCCGGTGCACGACACGGTCCCGCCGGCCCTGGTCGCGGCCTGCGACACCCAGGGTCTCCCCCTGGTCGAGGTCCCGCCCCGGACGACGTTCGCGGCCGTGGCCCGCGCGGTCTGGCAGCTCATGGAACGCGCCCGCACCGCCGAATTGCGCCGGGTCACCGAGGCACAGCAGAGTCTCGCCGCGGCCGCCGCCCGCCCCGACCCGGTCCCGTCCGTCCTGCGCCGCCTGGCCGCGCGGATCGGGGGCCGGGCCGTCCTGTACGGCCCGGAGGGCACCGAGATCGCGTCGGCGGGGACGGCCGTGGACCCCGACGGCTCCCTGTCCGCCCTGGCCCACCGGCTCACCGCCCGCGGCTCCGCCACCGCCAGCGCCACCACCCCCACGGGCACCCGCCTCACGGCCTACGCCCTGAGCCAGGACTTCGTCCTGACGGTGGCCACCCCCGCCCACGCCCCCGGCGACCACACCATCGCCTCGGTGGCGGCGGTCCTCCTGACGCTTCTCACCGGCACCCGGGAAACGGGTTCGGCCACGGCCCGCACGTCGGCCCTGGTACGCCTCCTCCTGGGATCGGCCCCGGAGGAGGTGACCCCCCTACTGGACACCGGCACCCGATGGCTCGTCGTGCACGCCTCGCCCTCTGCGCAACGGGAGCATCCCCACCCAGGGGCGCGGGGAACTGCGCGACCAGCCACATCGCTCCCGCACCCGCCGGACCAGCTTCGCCGCCACCGCACTGGGCGCATCCCTCGGCTCCCCCCTGGTGGACCTCACCGCCGACGTAGTACGCATCCTCGTACCGGCCGACCGCACCCCCGAACCCCAGCCCGGCTGGACCCTCGGCATCAGCAACGACGTACCCGCGCACCACCTCCCCACGGCCGACGCGCAAGCGGCCCGCGCCCTCGCCCGCGCCCGAGCGACCCGCACCCCCCTCGCCCGCCACACACCCCCCAGGGCCTTCACCTCCCTGCTCCCCCCGGGGGAGGCCGAGGAACACGCCCGCACCCTCCTGGCCCCCCTCGCCGCCGCCCCCGCCCTGAAGGAAACCCTCCGCACCTGGCTCTCCCTGCACGGCAGCTGGGACAGGACCGCCGTCGCGCTCTCCGTGCACCGCAACACGGTCCGCCAGCGGATGGCCCGGTGCGCCACCCTGCTCGGGACGGATCTGGACGACCCGGACGTCCGCATGGAGCTGTGGTTCGCCCTGCGCGCGACGGACCAGTGACGCACGTCCCAGCGCCCGGAACGGTGACGACGGCCACAGTCCGCTGCCCCACAATGGGGACCATGCCGATACCCGGGACCCCCAGCCGCGCCGAACTCGTCGACCACCTCGTCAGAACCCGCATCGCGGGGGAGGTCGCCACGCCGCGCGAGAACAACCTCTCCCACTACCGCCAGCTCGCGAACGGCAACCGGAACTACTGGTTCGGTCTGGAATTCGGCGAGCGCTGGACGGACGAGCAGGACGTGCTCGCGGTGATGGCGGAGCGGGTGGGGGTCAACGACGACGCCGAGCACCGCTACGGCCAGGACACCATCGACCCGGAGCTGACCGTGGACGGTCTGGACCGGATGGCGGCGCGGCTGCGCAAGGCCGCCGAGGGGCGCCAGCGGGTGCTGTTCGCGACCGGTCACCCGGGCGGTCTGCTGGACGTGCACCACGAGACGTCCGCCGCGCTGCGGGCGGCCGGCTGCGAGATCGTGGTGATCCCGGAGAGGCTCCAGACGGACGAGGGGTACGTCTGGCAGCTCGCCGGGGTGGCGGTGCTGGAGCACGGGGCGACCCTGTGGCACACCCACTCGGGCGAGCCGATGAAGGCGATCCTGACCGCGCTGGAGCGGGAGGGCCGCCCGCTGCCCGACCTGGTGGTCGCCGACCACGGCTGGGCGGGGTACGCCGGACAGCACGGCGTGGACTCCGTCGGGTACGCCGACTGCAACGACCCGGCGCTGTTCCTCGCGGAGGCGGAGGGGACCGTCCAGGTGGCGGTTCCCCTCGACGACCATGTGCCCAGCCCGCGGCACTACGACCCGATGGTCGCGTACCTGCTGGCCGAAGCCGGCCTCAGGGAGCGCTAGTCCCCCGACAGGCAACGTTCGCCCCGTCGCGACGCCCGGCACGCCCTCTCGCCGCACCGGCCGAAAGCCCAAGTACATCCAGTACGAGGACTTCCGGCCGGCACAGCGAGAGCACGCACCGGACGCCGCTCCTTCACGGGCAAACGTTGCCTGGCGGGGCGCTGGTACCCCGCGGGACGCGGACCACGCCCTCCTGGATCACCGAGACCGCGAGCCGTCCGTCCTGCGTGTAGATGCGGGCCTGGCCGAGGCCGCGCCCGCCGGACGCGGACGGCGACTCCTGGTCGTAGAGCAGCCATTCGTCGGCGCGGAACGGGCGGTGGAACCACATCGCGTGGTCCAGGGAGGCCCCGACGACGTCCCCGACGGCCCAGCCGCCGCGTCCGTGCGCGAGCAGGATGGAGTCGAGCAGGGTCATGTCGGAGACGTAGGTGGCGAGGACGACGTGCAGGAGCGGGTCGTCCGCGAGCTTGCCGTTGGTGCGGAACCAGACCTGGCTGTGCGGCTCGCGCGGCTCGCCGAACCTGCCGTAGGGCGGGTCGTCGACGTACCGCAGGTCGATGGCCTCGCGGGCTTCGAGGAACCGCTCGACGATCGCCGGGTCGAGATGGTCGTAGCCGCGCAGCCGTTCCTGGCCGGTGGGGACCGACTCGGGGTCGGGGGCGGGCGGCATGGGGGCCTGGTGGTCGAGGCCCTCCTCGTACGCCTGGAAGGACGCCGACAGCGTGAAGATCGGCCGGCCGTGCTGGACGGCGACCGCGCGGCGGGTGGTGAAGGACCGGCCGTCGCGGATCCGCTCGACGTTGTAGACGATGGGCGCGCCCGGGTCGCCCATGCGCAGGAAGTACGCGTGCAGGGAGTGGGCGTGCCGGTCGGCGGGGACCGTACGCCCGGCGGCGACCAGCGCCTGCGCCGCCACCTGTCCCCCGAAGACCCGGGGGACGACGGCGGAGCGGGACTGGCCGCGGAAGATGTTCTCCTCGATCTGTTCGAGGTCGAGCAGATCGAGGAGATCCTGAAGTGCCTGGCTCATGGCGTCCGGTTGTACTCGGCAGTGGTGGCCGGGACCTTACAGCCCCATGTCCTTCGCGATGATCGACTTCATGATCTCGCTGGTGCCGCCGTAGATGCGGTTGACGCGGTTGTCGGCGTACAGGCGGGCGATCGGGTACTCGTTCATGAAGCCGTAGCCGCCGTGCAGCTGGAGGCAGCGGTCGATGACGCGGTGGGCGACCTCGGTGGTGAACAGCTTGGCGGAGGCGGCCTCGGCGGGGGTCAGCTCGCCCGCGTCGAGGGCCTCGGTGGCGCGGTCCACGACGGCCTCGGCGGCGTCCACCTCGGCCTGGCAGGCGGCCAGCTCGAACTTGGTGTTCTGGAAGGCGGCGACGGGCTGCCCGAAGACGGTGCGCTCCTTGACGTAGTCCTTGGCGAACCGGACGGCGGCCTTGGCCTGCGCGTAGGCGCCGTAGGCGATGCCCCAGCGCTCGGAGGCGAGGTTGTGGCCGAGGTAGTAGAAGCCCTTGTTCTCCTCGCCGAGGAGGTCCTCGACGGGGACCTTGACGTCGACGAACGCCAGCTCGGCGGTGTCGGAGGTCTTCAGGCCGAGCTTGTCGAGCTTGCGGCCGACGGAGTAGCCCTCGGCCTTGGTGTCGACGACGAAGAGGGAGATGCCGAAGCGGCGGTCCTCGGCGGAGGGCGCGGAGGTGCGGGCGCAGACGATCATGCGGTCGGCGTGCACGCCGCCGGTGATGAAGGTCTTGGCGCCGTTGAGGACGTAGTGCGTGCCGTCCTCGGAGAGCTTGGCGGTGGTGCGCATGCCGGCGAGGTCGGAGCCGGTGCCCGGCTCGGTCATCGCGATGGCCCACATCTCCTCGCCGGAGACGAACTTCGGCAGGTAGCGCTTCTTCTGCTCGTCGGTCGCGAGGAGCTTGATGTACGGCAGGCCGAGCAGGACGTGCACGCCGGAGCCGCCGAAGGTGATGCCGGCGCGGGCGGTCTCCTCGTAGAGGATGGCCTCGAACTTGTACGACTCGATGCCGGCGCCGCCGTACTCCTCGTCGACGCGGATGCCGAAGACGCCCAGCTCGGCGAGCTTGTAGTAGAAGTCGCGCGGCGCCTGGCCGGCCTCGAGCCACGCGTCGTAGACCGGGACGACCTCGGCTTCGATGAAGGCCCGGAGGGTTTCCCGGAACGCCTCGTGATCCTCGTTGAACACCGTACGGCGCACCGCCGCCACCTCCACCTGGCTCAAAGGGTCCAAATCTAAGCGCTTGCTCAGATGATTACCGTACCGGTGGGTAGCGAGAGGAGTCCAGAGCCTGCGGGGGGCGGCACCCGTAACGCTCGTCACGCCGCCGGGCGGCCCCGGGCGCCGCCGTCAGGCGCCCGCCGCCGCGAACGCCCCCCGCGCCATCCGGTGCAGCAGCGCCGCCGTGGCCGCGCGGCCCGGGACGGAGCCGGGGCGGGCCAGGTGCGGGGTGGAGTTCAGCAGGCCGAAGACCGAGTGGACGGCCGAGCGGGCCGCCGGTTCGGTGAGGGCCGGGTAGATCTCGCGGACCACCTCCACCCACAGCTCGACGTACTGCCGCTGGAGCTGGCGGACCAGCTTGCGGTCGCTGTCGCGGAGGCGGTCCAGCTCCCGGTCGTGCAGGGTGATCAGGGGGCGGTCGTCGATCGCGAAGTCGATGTGCCCCTCGATGAGCGAGTCGAGGACCGTCTCCGCCGCACCCCCGTCGGCCTCCGCCAGACGGCGCTTCGCGCCGGTCAGGAGCTGGCCGCTGATCCCCACCAGCAGCTCGGCGAGCATCGCGTCCTTGCCCGGGAAGTGCCGGTACAGACCCGGGCCGCTGATCCCGACCGCGGCCCCTATCTCGTCCACCCCGACGCCGTGGAAACCGCGCTCGGCGAACAGCCGCGCGGCCTCCTTGAGGATCTGCTCGCGGCGGGTGGGGGCGTCGGTTCTGGTGGCCATGGCAGTAATTCTAGACAGGGAGGTTAGCGCTCGTTAACCTGAGGGAAATGGTTAACGCTCATTAACAGACGATCCTCGTGACGGACGACGGGTGAGGGGAACCGCAGGATGGAGCAGGCACCGGAGCTGACGAGCGCGGCCGACCCCGCGTCGGAGGCCTGGCGGGCCAACGAGCGGGCGCACCGCGAGCTCGTCGGGGAACTGCACGGCAAGCTGGCCGCCGCCCGGCTCGGGGGCGGCGAGCGGGCTCGGGCGCGGCACACCGCGCGCGGCAAGCTGCTGCCCCGGGACCGGGTCGACGGGCTGCTGGACCCCGGCTCGCCCTTCCTCGAACTCGCGCCGCTCGCGGCCGACGGGATGTACGAGGGGCAGGCCCCGGCCGCCGGGGTGATCGCCGGGATCGGGCGGGTCAGCGGGCGCGAGTGCGTGATCGTCGCCAACGACGCCACGGTCAAGGGCGGCACCTACTACCCGATGACCGTGAAGAAGCACCTGCGGGCGCAGGAGGTGGCCCTGGAGAACCGGCTGCCCTGCCTGTACCTGGTGGACTCGGGCGGCGCCTTCCTGCCGATGCAGGACGAGGTCTTCCCCGACCGCGAGCACTTCGGGCGGATCTTCTACAACCAGGCCCGGATGTCGGCGGCCGGGATTCCGCAGATCGCGGCCGTCCTCGGCTCCTGCACGGCCGGCGGGGCGTACGTCCCGGCGATGAGCGACGAGGCCGTGATCGTGCGCGGCCAGGGCACGATCTTCCTGGGCGGTCCCCCGCTGGTGAAGGCCGCCACCGGTGAGGTCGTCACCGCCGAGGAGCTGGGCGGCGGCGAGGTGCACTCCCGCGTCTCCGGGGTCACCGACCACCTCGCCGAGGACGACGCGCACGCCCTGCGGATCGTGCGCACCATCGCCGCCACGCTCCCCGCGCGCGGGCCGCTGCCCTGGGAGACCGCGCCGGTCGTCGAACCCAAGGTCGACCCCTACGGGCTGTACGGCGCGGTCCCGGTGGACTCCCGTACCCCCTACGACGTCCGGGAGGTCATCGCGCGCGTGGTGGACGGCTCGCGGTTCGCGGAGTTCAAGGCCGAGTTCGGGCAGACCCTGGTCACCGGCTTCGCCCGGATCCACGGCCACCCGGTCGGGATCGTCGCCAACAACGGCATCCTGTTCTCCGAGTCCGCCCAGAAGGGCGCCCACTTCATCGAGCTGTGCGACCAGCGCGGGATCCCGCTGGTGTTCCTGCAGAACATCTCCGGGTTCATGGTCGGCAAGGATTACGAGGCCGGCGGCATCGCCAAGCACGGCGCCAAGATGGTGACGGCCGTCGCCTGCGCGCGCGTGCCGAAGCTGACGGTCGTGGTCGGCGGGTCGTACGGCGCCGGCAACTACTCGATGTGCGGACGGGCCTACTCCCCCCGCTTCCTGTGGATGTGGCCCAACGCCAAGATCTCCGTCATGGGCGGCGAGCAGGCCGCGTCGGTCCTCGCGACGGTCAAGCGGGACCAGCTGGAGGCCGGCGGCGAGAGCTGGCCGCCGGCGGAGGAAGAGGCCTTCAAGGCCCCGATCCGCGACCGGTACGAGCGTCAGGGCAACGCCTACTACGCCACCGCCCGGCTCTGGGACGACGGGGTCATCGACCCGTTGGAGACCCGCCAGGTGCTCGGCCTCGCCCTGACCGCCTGCGCCAACGCGCCCCTGGGTGACCCCCAGTTCGGCGTCTTCCGGATGTGAGGACCGATGTTCGAGACAGTACTGGTCGCCAACCGCGGCGAGATCGCCGTCCGGGTCATCCGCACGCTGCGCTCGCTGGGCGTGCGCTCGGTGGCGGTCTTCTCCGACGCCGACGCCGACGCCCGGCACGTCCGGGAGGCCGACACCGCCGTACGGCTCGGCCCGGCGCCGGCCGCCGAGAGCTATCTGTCGGTGGAGCGGCTGCTGGAGGCCGCCGACCGCACCGGAGCCCAGGCCGTCCACCCGGGGTACGGCTTCCTCGCGGAGAACGCCGCCTTCGCGCGCGCCTGCGAGGAGGCGGGGCTGGTCTTCGTCGGGCCGCCCGCCGACGCCATCTCCCTCATGGGCGACAAGATCCGCGCCAAGGAGACCGTGCGGGCGGCCGGGGTGCCGGTCGTCCCCGGCGGCCGGGACCCCGACCTCGCCGCGGCGGCCCATGAGCTGGGCGCGCCCGTCCTGCTGAAGCCCTCCGCGGGCGGCGGCGGCAAGGGCATGCGGCTGGTGCGGGACCTGACGCTGCTGGAGGAGGAGATCGCCGCCGCCCGCCGCGAGGCCCGCGCCTCCTTCGGCGACGACACGCTCCTCGTCGAGCGCTGGGTGGACCGCCCCCGGCACATCGAGATCCAGGTCCTGGCCGACGGCCACGGCAACGTCGTCCATCTCGGCGAGCGCGAGTGCTCGCTGCAACGGCGGCACCAGAAGGTGATCGAGGAGGCGCCGAGCGTGCTCCTCGACGAGGAGACCAGGGCCGCGATGGGCGAGGCGGCCGTGCAGGCGGCGCGCTCCTGCGGGTACCGGGGCGCCGGCACGGTGGAGTTCATCGTCCCGGGCGGCGACCCCTCCTCGTACTACTTCATGGAGATGAACACCCGCCTCCAGGTGGAGCACCCGGTGACCGAGCTGGTCACCGGCCTCGACCTGGTGGAGTGGCAGCTGCGGGTCGCGGCGGGCGCGAAGCTGGACTTCGCGCAGGAGGACGTGCGGCTCAGCGGGCACGCGATCGAGGCGCGGATCTGCGCCGAGGACCCTGCCCGCGGCTTCCTGCCGTCCGGCGGGACGGTCCTGCGGCTGCGCGAGCCGCAGGGCGACGGCGTGCGCACCGACTCCGGGCTCAGCGAGGGCACCGAGGTGGGCAGCCTCTACGACCCGATGCTGTCCAAGGTGATCGCCTACGGCCCCGACCGCCCGACCGCGCTCAGGAAGCTCCGGGCCGCCCTCGCGGAGACGGTGACCCTGGGCGTGCAGACGAACGCCGGGTTCCTGCGCCGGCTGCTCGGCCACCCGGCGGTGGTGGCGGGCGAGCTGGACACGGGCCTGGTGGAGCGGGTGGTGGACGACCTCGTCGGCACGGACGTGCCGCAGGAGGTGTACGAGGCGGCGGCGGCCGTCCGGCTGGAGGGGCTGAAGCCGCAGGCGGGCGGCGGCTGGACGGACCCCTTCTCGGTGCCGAGCGGCTGGCGGCTGGGGGGCACCCCGAAGCCGGTGGGCTTCCCGTTCCGAGTGCCGGGACTCGAACCCGTCGTCCATGAACGGCGCGGCGCCCACACCGTCACCGACGACCGGGTCTCGGTCACCCTCGACGGGGTCCGGCACACCTTCCACCGCGCCGCCGACTGGCTGGGCCGTGACGGCGACTCCTGGCACGTGCGCGACCACGACCCGGTGGCCGCGTCCCTCACCGGCTCCGCGCACGCCGGCGCCGACTCGCTCACCGCGCCGATGCCCGGCACGGTGACGGTCGTGAAGGTCGCCGTCGGGGACGAGGTCACCGCCGGGCAGAGCCTGCTGGTGGTCGAGGCGATGAAGATGGAGCACGTCATCGCCGCCCCGCACGCCGGCACGGTCGCCGAACTGGACGTCACCCCGGGCACGACGGTCGCCATGGACCAGGTGCTGGCCGTCGTCACCCCGTACGAGGAGGCAGCGCCATGACCGCCGAAGGGCTCCCGATGACCGTGCCCGCCCAGGATCTGCCCGCCCGGGTGCGGATCCACGAGGTCGGCGCGCGCGACGGGCTGCAGAACGAGAAGTCGGCCGTGCCGACGGAGGTGAAGGCCGAGTTCATCCGCCGGCTCGCCGACGCGGGCCTGACCACGATCGAGGCGACCAGCTTCGTGCACCCGAAGTGGGTGCCCCAGCTCGCGGACGCCGAGGACCTGTTCCCACGGGTCGCGGACGTGCCGGTGGCGCTGCCGGTCCTGGTGCCCAACCAGCGCGGGCTGGACCGCGCCCTCACGCTCGGCGCCCGCCGGATCGCCGTGTTCGCGAGCGCCACCGAGTCCTTCGCCAGGGCCAACCTCAACCGCACGCTCGACGAGTCCCTCGGGGTGTTCGAGCCCGTCGTGCGGCGCGCCAAGGACGAGGGGGTGCACGTGCGCGGCTATGTCTCCATGTGCTTCGGCGACCCCTGGGAGGGCGCGGTCCCGCTGCACCAGGTCGTCCGGGTCTGCCGGGCGCTGCGCGACATGGGCTGCGACGAGCTGAGCCTCGGCGACACCATCGGGGTCGCGACGCCCGGCCATGTCCTCGAACTGCTCGCCCTGCTCAACGAGGAGGGCGTGCCGACGAACGTGCTCGGCGTGCACTTCCACGACACCTACGGGCAGGCGCTGGCCAACACCTACGCCGCTCTCGAACACGGCGTCACCACCGTCGACGCCTCCGCGGGAGGCCTCGGCGGCTGCCCGTACGCCAAGTCCGCCACCGGCAACCTCGCCACCGAAGACCTCGTGTGGATGCTGCACGGTCTCGGCATCGACACCGGGGTCGATCTCGGCCGTCTCGTCGCCACCAGCGTGTGGATGGCCGACCATCTGGGCCGACCCAGCCCGTCCCGCACCGTCCGCGCCCTCTCCCACAAGGACCAGTGATCAGCATGGACCACCGTCTCAGCCCCGAGCTGGAGGAACTCCGCCGTACGGTCGAGGAGTTCGCGCACGACGTGGTGGCGCCGAAGATCGGCGACTTCTACGAGCGGCACGAGTTCCCCTACGAGATCGTCCGCGAGATGGGCCGCATGGGCCTGTTCGGACTGCCGTTCCCCGAGGAGCACGGCGGGATGGGCGGGGACTACCTGGCGCTCGGCATCGCCCTGGAGGAGCTGGCGCGGGTCGACTCGTCCGTCGCGATCACCCTGGAGGCGGGTGTCTCGCTGGGCGCGATGCCGCTCCATCTGTTCGGTACCGAGGAGCAGAAGCGCCAGTGGCTGCCGCGGCTGTGCTCGGGCGAGATCCTGGGCGCGTTCGGGCTGACCGAGCCCGACGGCGGCAGCGACGCGGGGGCGACCCGGACGACGGCCCGCCTCGACCCGGAGACGGACGAATGGGTCATCAACGGCACCAAGTGCTTCATCACCAACTCGGGGACGGACATCACCGGGTTGGTGACGGTCACGGCGGTCACCGGCCGCAAGCCGGACGGCCGGCCGCTGATCTCCGCGATCATCGTCCCGTCGGACACCCCGGGCTTCACGGTGGCCCAGCCCTACTCCAAGGTCGGCTGGAACGCCTCCGACACCCGGGAGCTGTCCTTCTCCGACGTGCGGGTGCCGGCGGCGAACCTGCTGGGCGAGGAGGGGCGCGGGTACGCGCAGTTCCTGCGGATCCTGGACGAGGGCCGGATCGCGATCGCCGCGCTGGCCACCGGGCTGGCGCAGGGTTGTGTGGACGAGTCGGTGAAGTACGCCCGGGAGCGGCAGGCGTTCGGGCGGCCGATCGGCGCCAACCAGGCCATCCAGTTCAAGATCGCCGACATGGAGATGAAGGCGCACACGGCCCGGCTGGCGTGGCGGGACGCGGCCTCGCGGCTGGTGGCGGGCGAGCCGTTCAAGAAGGAGGCTGCGCTGGCGAAGCTGTACTCGTCGACGGTCGCCGTGGACAACGCCCGGGACGCCACGCAGGTGCACGGCGGATACGGGTTCATGAACGAGTATCCGGTGGCCCGGATGTGGCGCGACTCCAAGATCCTGGAGATCGGGGAGGGCACCAGCGAGGTGCAGCGGATGCTGATCGCCCGTGAGCTGGGGCTCGCCGGCTGACCGGAAGTCACCCCTTACACACCGTCAGCTTGCCGCCATTCCCGGCAAGTTGACGGATCGGGAGCGTGCCCGGACAACCCCCGGCATCGGGATCACCTCACCCCCGCCCTGGACAGGTTCTGAGGTTAGGCTAACCTACCTTCGAACTTGTCCGGCGGTGATCCGCACGTCCGAAAGCAGCCACTCCCATGCCCAACGCCAGAGCCAACCACCCCACCCGCCGCGGCATCCTCGCCGCCGGTGGCGCCCTCGGCCTCGGTGCCGTGCTCGCGGCCTGCGGGGACGACGACGCGAAGAGCGGTGGCCCGGACTCCTCGGCGGGCTCCTCCGCCAAGTCCGGCCCCTGGACGTTCAAGGACGACCGCGGCACCACCGTGAAGCTCGACAGCACACCGGCGGACATCGTCGCGTTCACCGGCGTCGGCGCCGCCCTGTACGACTACGGCATCCAGGTCAAGGGCGTGTTCGGCCCGACGAAGACCACCGACGGCAAGGCCGACGTCCAGGCCGGCGACATGGACCTCTCCAAGGTGACGATCCTCGGCAACGTCTGGGACGAGTTCAACGTGGAGAAGTACGCCGCCCTCGCGCCCGACGTCCTCATCTCCACGATGTTCGACGACGCCGGCACGCTCTGGTACGTCCCCGAGGCCTCCAAGGACAAGATCGCCAAGCTCGCGCCGAGCGTCGGCATCTCCGTGTACGACCGTCAGCTCACCGCTCCGCTGGAGCGGATGTGGGAGCTGGCCGCCTCGCTCGGCGCGGACATGACCGCGGCGAAGGCGACCGACGCGAAGAAGCGGTTCGAGGCGGCGGCGACGCGGCTGCGCGCCGCGGCGAAGGCCAAGCCCGACATCAAGGTCATGGCCGGGTCCGCCAGCGCCGAGCTGTTCTACGTCTCCGGTTCCGACCTCTCGATCGACCTGGAGTACTTCAAGGCGCTCGGCGTGAACTTCGTGGAGCCGCCGGAGAGCGCGAAGAAGGAGGGCGGCGGCTGGTACGAGTCGCTGAGCTGGGAGAACGTCGACAAGTACGCGGCGGACATCATCATGATGGACGACCGGACCTCGGCGCTTCAGCCTTCGGCGATCACCGAGGCCACATGGAAGAAGCTACCCGCGGTGAAGGCGGGGCAGGTCATCGCCCGGTCGCCGGAGCCGATCCTGTCGTACGACAAGTGCGTGCCGCTCCTGGAGAACCTCGCCGAGGCGCTGGAGAAGGCGAAGAAGGTCAGCTGAGGAACGGGGTCCCCGCGGCCCCCAGGCGAACCGCCGCGCGCGAGTGACGTGATCACCGTCATAAGAGGGGCGGAGCCCTCGGAGTGCGACTTAGGTTAGGCTAACCTAAGTTGAACCCGGCGCTCCGCCCCTCGGCCCGTCCCGCAGCGGACCAGTCCCCACCCCCGGAAGGCTCCCCATGCGCTCGCACCTGCTCAACGACACCACCACGGAGCAGTACCGCCGCTCCGTGACCGAAGGAGTCGAGCGGGTGGCCGCCAAACTCGCCGCCACCGACCGTCCGTTCACCGGCGTCACGGTCGACGCCCTCGCCCCCCGCATCGACGGCATCGACCTCGACCAGCCGCTGCACGACACCGCGGCGGTGCTCGACGAGCTGGAGGAGGTCTACCTCCGCGACGCGGTCTACTTCCACCACCCCCGCTACCTCGCCCACCTCAACTGCCCGGTGGTCATCCCGGCCGTGCTGGGCGAGGCCGTCCTGTCCGCCGTCAACTCCTCCCTGGACACCTGGGACCAGTCGGCGGGCGGCACGCTCATCGAGCGGAAACTGATCGACTGGACGACCGGGCGCATCGGCCTCGGCCCGGCCGCGGACGGGGTGTTCACCTCCGGGGGTACGCAGTCCAACCTCCAGGCGCTGCTGCTCGCCCGGGAGGAGGCCAAGAGCGACTCGCTCGCGACACTGCGCGTCTTCGCCTCCGAGGTCAGCCACTTCAGCGTGAAGAAGTCCGCGAAACTGCTGGGGCTGGGCGAGGACGCGGTCGTGTCGATCCCCGTCGACCACGACAAGCGGATGCAGACGGTCGCGCTCGCCCACGAGCTGGAGCGCTGCACGAAGGCCGGTCTCGTCCCCATGGCCGTCGTCGCCACGGGCGGCACCACCGACTTCGGCTCCATCGACCCGCTGCCCGGGATCGCCGAGCTGTGCGCGCAGTACGGCACCTGGATGCACGTCGACGCGGCCTACGGCTGCGGGCTGCTCGCCTCCCTGAAGTACCGGCACCGCATCGACGGCATCGAACGCGCCGACTCCGTCACCGTCGACTACCACAAGTCCTTCTTCCAGCCGGTGAGTTCGTCCGCCGTCCTGGTCCGGGACGCGGCCACGCTGCGGCACGCCACCTACCACGCCGAGTACCTGAACCCGCGCCGGATGGTGCAGGAACGTATCCCCAACCAGGTGGACAAGTCCCTGCAGACCACGCGCCGGTTCGACGCGCTCAAGCTGTGGATGACCCTGCGCACGATGGGCGCCGACGGCGTCGGACAGCTCTTCGACGAAGTGTGCGACCTGGCCGCCGAGGGCTGGGCCCTGCTGGCCGCCGACCCGCGCTTCGACGTCGTCGTGCGGCCCTCGCTGTCCACCCTGGTCTTCCGCTACCTCCCGCGGGCCGTGACCGACCCGGCCCGGATCGACCACGCCAACCTCCACGCCCGCAAGGCCCTGTTCGCCTCCGGTGACGCGGTGGTCGCGGGCACCAAGGTCGCGGGCCGTCACTACCTCAAGTTCACCCTGCTCAACCCCGAGACGACCGCGGCCGACATCGCCGCCGTCCTCGACCTGATCGCCGGCCACGCCGAGCAGTACCTGGGAGAGTCCCTTGACCGCGCTTGCTGAAGCCAGCCGCACCCATGACTTCGTGGGGATCGGGCTCGGCCCCTTCAACCTCGGCCTCGCCTGCCTCACCGAGCCGATCGACGCGCTCGACGGCGTCTTCCTGGAGTCCAAGCCCGACTTCGAGTGGCACGCCGGGATGTTCCTCGACGGTGCCCACCTGCAGACGCCGTTCATGTCGGACCTGGTCACCCTGGCCGACCCGACCTCGCCGTACACCTTCCTCAACTACCTGAAGGAGAAGAGGCGGCTCTACCAGTTCTACATCCGCGAGAACTTCTACCCGCTGCGCGTCGAGTACGACGACTACTGCCGCTGGGCCGCCGGCAAGCTGAGCAGCGTGCGCTTCTCGACGACCGTCGCCGAGGTGACGTACGACGAGAGCGAGGCGGTGTACGCCGTGCGCACCACGGCCGGGGAGGTCTACCGCGCCCGCCGGCTGGTCCTCGGCACCGGCACCACCCCGTACGTCCCGGAGGTCTGCCGCGGCCTGGACGGCGGGCTCTTCCACAACGCGGAGTACATGCGGCGCAGGGCCGAGCTCCGGACGAAGAGGTCCATCACGATCGTCGGCAGCGGGCAGAGCGCCGCCGAGATCTACCACGACCTGCTCACCGAGATCGACGTGCACGGCTACCGGCTCAACTGGGTCACCCGCTCCCCGCGGTTCTTCCCGCTGGAGTACACCAAACTGACCCTGGAGATGACGTCCCCGGACTACATCGACTACTTCCGCGCGCTGCCCGAGGAGACCCGCTACCAGCTGGAGAAGCAGCAGAAGGGCCTCTTCAAGGGCATCAACGCGGACCTCATCGACTCGATCTTCGATCTGCTCTACCAGAAGGACGTCGAGTACGGCGACCGGCCCGTCCCCACCCGCCTCCTCACCAACTCCAGCCTGACCGGCGCCCGCTGGGAGGACGGCGAGTACCGGCTCGGCTTCCGCCAGGACGAGCAGGGCAAGGACTACGAGATCGCCACCGAGGGCCTGGTGCTGGCCACCGGCTACCACTACGAGCCGCCGGCCTTCCTGGCGCCGATCCGCGACCGCCTCCGCTTCGACGCGCACGGCCGCTTCGACGTGGCCCGCAACTACGCCGTGGACACCACCGGCCGGGGCGTGTTCCTGCAGAACGGCGGCGTCCACACGCACTCCATCACGTCCCCCGACCTCGGCATGGGCCCGTACCGCAACAGCACCATCATCCGTGAGCTGCTCGGCAGCGAGTACTACCCGGTCGAGAAGACCATCGCGTTCCAGGAGTTCTCGGCATGACCTTCACCTTCCGCCCGCTCGACCCGCCGCGGGACGCCGAGCTGCTGCACGCCTGGGTGACGCACCCCAAAGCGGCCTACTGGATGATGCAGGACGCCACACCGGCGGACGTCGAGCGCGCCTACACGGACATCGCCGCCGACCCGCACCACCACGCACTGCTCGGCCTCGACGAGGACGGCACCCCGGTCTTCCTGATGGAGAAGTACGACCCCGTGCACCGTGAACTGGTCGGTCTGTACGAGCCGTTGCCGGGCGACGTCGGCATGCACTTCCTCACCCCGGCGACCGACACGCCCGTGCACGGCTTCACCCGCGCCGTCATCACCGCCGTGATGACGCACCTCTTCGAGGACCCGGCCACCTCCCGGGTCGTCGTCGAGCCGGACGTCGCCAACACGGCCGTCCACGCCCTGAACGAGGCCGTCGGCTTCGTCGCCGCACGCGAGATCGAGAAGCCGGAGAAAAGGGCGCTGCTGAGCTTCTGCACCCGGGAGCGGTTCCTGGCGGCGACGGGGGTGGCCGCGTGAGCCTCTCCGACGCCGTGGCGCACCTCTCCCCCGAGCGCTGGGAGACGGCCAACCGCCTGCTCGTCCGCAAGGCCCTCGCGGAGTTCGCGCACGAGCGGCTGATCACGCCCGAGGAGCGGGACGGGCGGTACGTCGTCCGCAGCGACGACGGTCTGACGTCCTACCGCTTCACCGCCGTCCGCCGCGCCCTCGACCACTGGCAGGTGGACGCCGACTCGATCACCCGCACCCGCGACGGCGCCGAACTCCCCCTCGCCGCGCTGGACTTCTTCATCGAGCTGCAGAAGACCCTCGGCCTCGGCGACGAGATCCTGCCGGTCTATCTGGAGGAGATCTCCTCCACTCTCTCCGGCACCTGCTACAAGCTCACCAAACCCCAGGTCACCTCCGCGGAACTCGTCCAGGCCGGCTTCCAGGCCATCGAGACCGGCATGACCGAGGGCCACCCCTGCTTCGTCGCCAACAACGGACGGCTCGGCTTCGGCGTCCACGAGTACCTGGCGTACGCCCCCGAGACCGCGAGCCCGGTCCGGCTGGTGTGGCTGGCCGCGCACCGGTCGCGGGCGGCCTTCACGGCGGGCGCCGGCATCGAGTACGAGAGCTTCCTGCGCGAGGAGCTGGGCGCGGCGACCGTCGAGCGGTTCGACGCGATCCTGCGCGAGCAGCACCTCGACCCGGCCGACTACCTCCTCGTCCCCGTCCACCCCTGGCAGTGGTGGAACAAGCTCTCGGTCACCTTCGCCGCCGAGATCGCGCGCCGGAACCTGGTCTGCCTGGGCGAGGGCGACGACACGTACCTGGCCCAGCAGTCCATCCGGACCTTCTTCAACTCCTCGCACCCCGAGAAGCACTACGTGAAGACGGCGCTGTCCGTCCTCAACATGGGCTTCATGCGCGGACTCTCCGCCGCGTACATGGAGGCGACCCCGGCCATCAACGACTGGCTGGCGCGGCTCATCGACCGCGACCCGGTGCTGAGGTCGACCGGTCTGTCGATCATCCGGGAGCGGGCGGCCGTCGGCTACCGGCACCTGGAGTACGAGGCGGCGACGGACCGCTACTCGCCGTACCGCAAGATGCTCGCCGCGCTGTGGCGCGAGAGCCCGGTGCCCTCCCTGCGCGACGGCGAGTCGCTCGCGACCATGGCCGCCCTGATCCATGTGGACCATGAGGGGAACTCGGTGGCAGGAGCGCTCGTCGCCCGGTCGGGGCTCCCGCCCGCCGAGTGGCTGCGCCACTACCTCCAGGCGTACTACACCCCGCTGCTGCACAGCTTCTACGCCTACGACCTGGTCTTCATGCCGCACGGCGAGAACACCGTCCTCGTGCTGCGGGACGGGGTCGTGCAGCGGGCGATCTACAAGGACATCGCCGAGGAGATCGCGGTGCTGGACCCGGACGCGGCGCTGCCGCCCGAGGTGCGGCGCATCCGGGTCGACGTGCCCGAGGACCAGAAACTGCTGTCCCTCTTCACGGACGTCTTCGACTGCTTCTTCCGCTTCCTCGCCGCGAACCTCGCCGCCGAGGGGATCCTGGAGGAGGACGACTTCTGGCGCACGGTCGCCGAGGTCACCCGCTCCTACCAGGAGGCGAACCCCGAACTCGCCGACCGGTTCCGCCAGTACGACATGTTCGCCCCCGAGTTCGCCCTGTCCTGCCTCAACCGGCTCCAGCTGCGCGACAACCGGCAGATGGTGGACCTGTCCGACCCCGCGGGCGCCCTCCAGCTGATCGGCACCCTGCAGAATCCCGTCGCAGGGTTCTGATCGGGGCGGCCCCGACGGTCCGGTGCCAGAATCACCCCATGGCGGAAATCCTCCAGAAGGACGGCACCTGGGTCTTCGACGGCGACGCGCTGCGGCTGACGCCCGGCCGGGACAAGGGCGTCGGGCTGCTGCGCAAGGAGCTCGGTGAACTCGTCGTCCCGCTGGGGGCGTTGGCGGGAATCTCGTTCGAGCAGGGCAAGCGGAGCGGGCGGCTGAGGCTCCGCCTGCGGGACGGCGCCGATCCCCTGCTGCACGCCACCGGCGGCCGGCTGGGCGAACCGCACGACCCGTATCAGCTGCTCGTGGACTCCGACCGGTACGGGGTCGCCGAGTACGTCGTGGAGGAGGTGCGGCACGCGCTGCTGCTGGACCGGGTGCCGACCTCTCCGGTGGCCGCGTTCCTGCTGCCCGGCCCGGCCGTGCCGCTGTCCGTCTCCGCCGGGGACGGCACCGCGAGCTTCGACGGGGAGCGGGTACGGCTGGAGTGGAACTGGAAGACGGAGGACGCCAAGGCGGCCGCCGGGACCCGTGTGATCCGGGTCGAGGACATCGTGGGCGTGGAGTGGCAGCCGGCGGTCGGCCTGGAGAACGGGCATCTGCGGTTCACGGTGCGCCACGCGCCCACGAAGGCACCGCCCAAGTACGACCCGAACGCGGTGGAGCTGTGGGGCTTCAAGAAGGACCCGCTGATGGCGCTGGTCGCGGCGGCCGTACAGGCCCGGCTGCCGCATCCGGCCGCGGTCCCCGCCGGCCCCGGCGCCGCGGTACGGGACGCCGTACGGACCGCCGCAGCGCCGTCCGGCCCGGAGCCGGAGGTCCCCGCCGCGCGGGCCGCCGACGACGACCACGACGCGTTGCTGCGCCGGCTGCGTGAGCTGGGCGCGCTGCACCGGGACGGGGTGCTGACGGACGAGGAGTTCGCCCTGGCCAAGCAGGCGGTCCTCAGGCGCTTGTGACGCCGGGGAGGACCGCCTGGAGCTGCGCTGTGCTACTTGGCCCTGCGGGCCACCGTGAAGTGGTCGATGCGGTCGCCGGTCTCGGCGATGCCCTGGACCTTCAGGGTGGTGTAGTGGCCCTTCGGGGCGGGGGTGACGTCCACGCGCAGGAAGGAGTAGTTCAGGTAGCGGACCCGGGACCAGGCGACGGTCTCGTTGACCTTGCCGTCCTTGGTGTTGACGAAGGACGCCACCGAGTCGACCTCGTTGACGTGGCCCTCGTAGGAGTCGGGGGCAGTGAACGCGTACAGGCTGCGGCCCGCGGCGCCCGCCGTGACGTAGACGACACCCTCGGTCTCGGGGTATGCCGTGCCGCCGATCGGGAGCTTCTTGGTGACCGTGTTGCCCTTGATCACGTCGGTGCGCTCGTACTGGTGGTTGTGGCCGTTGATGACCAGGTCCACCTGGTACTTGTCGAACAGCGGCACCCACTCCTGGCGGACACCGCCCTCCGAGGCGTGGGCGGTGGAGGTGCAGTACGCGCAGTGGTGGAAGAAGACGACGATGAAGTCGATGTCCTTGGCGGCCCGGTACTTCTTCAGCCGGCCCTCGAACCACGTGGTCTGGGTGCCGCCGGAGATGCCGAGGTTGGCCGGGATCTCGAAGGAGATGTCGTTGGGGTCCAGCGAGATGACCGCGGTGTTGCCGTAGACGAAGGAGTAGACGCCGGGGAGGTTCTTGCGGTCCGGGCCGTTGTCCGGGAGGTTCCAGCGGGCTTCCTCGCCGCCGTAGCCGTTGGGCGAGTACCAGGCCTCCATGTCGTGGTTGCCGTACGACACCATCCACGGCACGGACTTGGCGACGGACTCGGTCTGGGCGAGGAACTGGTCCCAGGTGCGCGAGTCGAAGCCGGTGTCGGTGGTCTTGCCCTGGCCGGCCGGGTCGCCGTACGCGATGTCACCGGCGTGCAGGTGGAAGGCCGGGTTCTGGCCGAGGATCAGGCTGTCGTTGGCCAGCGCGTGGTAGCTGACACCCTGGTCGCCGAAGGCGGTGAAGGTGAACGGCGCCTTGTGGGCGGGGGCGGTGGTGAAGGTGCCCAGGGTGCCGAGCAGGTGGGCCTCGGCCGGGTCGAAGCCCTGGTGGCCGACGCCGTAGCAGTACGTCCGGCCGGGGCGCAGATGGGTGAGCTCGGCGTGCAGGTAGTACTGGGTGTGGTCGCCGGACGCGCCGACCCCGGCCGGGGTGTAGAGGGTGCGCACCTCGGCCTCGATCTTGCGGGAGAGGTCCCAGGGGTGGGCGCCGATGCGGATGAAGGGCTTCTTCACGGCGACCGGGACCTGCCAGGAGACGGTGATCTCCGTCCGGGGGTCGTTGCCCCAGGCGAGGTGACGGCCGAAGGGGGCGACGAGCGAGCCGTCGACCTCCTCGGTGTGCGACAGGGGCTGCGTGGGAACGGCGGCCTGGGCCGTGGCCCCGGTCACGAACGCGCCACCGGTGACGGCGCCCAGGGTGACCGCGCCACCCCTGATCATCGTGCGCCGGGAGAATCGTGCGCGCAGGTACTCGTGCTGCTCGGCCATGCTCATGCGGTCGGCGAGCCTGTCGGGTACGCCCATGCGAGGAGTGTCCATGACGTCTGAAAGTCGTCGCCCCGGGCGACGGACCGCAAGACGCCAAATGGACGGTTCGCGAACAGGCGCTCATAACACATTCAAGGTTCCCCCAAGTCCTCTCAACAGGGCCCTGCCCGAAATCGGGCAGATTTCTTGCGAAACCCGCTCCGGTACCTCAGGATCTACCGGGTGCACGACGAACTGGTTGATCATCTGATGCGGTCCACGCCCCTCCAGCGGGGCGAGGCGCTGCGGGTGATCCAGGACGTGCTCGCCTTCTTCGACGAGACGACCGAGGACTACGTCCGCCGCCGCCACCGCGAGCTCCAGGCCGACGGCCTGGTGAACGCGGAGATCTTCGAACGGATCGCGGCGGACCTGCAGTACCGGGCCGTCGCGCCGCCGGAGCTGTCCGTACGGCAGCTGCGGCGCATCGTCTACGGGTGACAGCAACCACCACAGAAAGCTTGGGGACACCTCTTACATGTGCGGAATCGTCGGATACATCGGGAAGCGTGACGTGGCCCCGCTGCTGCTGGAAGGCCTGCAGCGGCTGGAGTACCGCGGCTACGACTCGGCCGGCATCGTCGTGACCACGCCGAAGACGGCCGGTCTGAAGATGGTCAAGGCCAAGGGCCGGGTCCGCGACCTGGAGGCCAAGGTCCCGGCGCGCTTCAAGGGCACCACCGGCATCGCCCACACCCGCTGGGCCACCCACGGCGCCCCCTCCGACGTGAACGCCCACCCGCACATGTCGGCCGACCACAAGGTCGCCGTCGTCCACAACGGCATCATCGACAACGCCTCCGACCTGCGCCGCAAGCTGGAGGCGGACGGCGTCGAGTTCCTCTCCGAGACCGACACCGAGGTCCTCACCCACCTCATCGCCCGCTCCCAGGCGGAGACCCTGGAGGAGAAGGTCCGCCAGGCCCTGCGGGTCGTCGAGGGCACGTACGGCATCGCCGTCATGCACGCCGACTTCTCGGACCGGATCGTCGTCGCCCGCAACGGCTCCCCGGTCGTCCTCGGCATCGGCGAGAAGGAGATGTTCGTCGCCTCGGACATCGCCGCGCTGGTCACCCACACCCGTCAGATCGTCACGCTGGACGACGGCGAGATGGCCACCCTCAAGGCCGACGACTTCCGCACCTACACCACGGAGGGCACCCGCACCACGGCCGAGCCCACCACCGTGGAGTGGGAGGCCGCCTCCTACGACATGGGCGGCCACGACACCTACATGCACAAGGAGATCCACGAGCAGGCCGACGCCGTGGACCGCGTGCTGCGCGGCCGCATCGACGACCGGTTCTCCACCGTGCACCTCGGCGGCCTCAACCTGGACGCCCGCGAGGCGCGGCAGATCCGCCGCGTGAAGATCCTCGGCTGCGGCACCTCGTACCACGCGGGCATGATCGGCGCCCAGATGATCGAGGAGCTGGCCCGGATCCCCGCCGACGCCGAGCCGGCGTCCGAGTTCCGCTACCGCAACGCGGTCGTCGACCCCGACACCCTGTACATCGCCGTCTCCCAGTCCGGTGAGACGTACGACGTCCTCGCCGCCGTGCAGGAGCTGAAGCGCAAGGGCGCGCGGGTCCTCGGCGTGGTGAACGTGGTCGGCTCGGCGATCGCCCGCGAGGCCGACGGCGGCGTCTACGTGCACGCCGGCCCGGAGGTCTGCGTGGTCTCCACCAAGTGCTTCACCAACACCACGGTGGCCTTCGCCCTCCTCGCCCTGCACCTCGGCCGCACCCGCGACCTCTCGGTCCGCGACGGCAAGCGGATCATCGAGGGCCTGCGCAAGCTGCCGGGGCAGATCGCGGAGATCCTCTCCCACGAGGACGAGATCAAGAAGCTGGCCGACGAGTTCGCCGAGGCCCGCTCGATGCTCTTCATCGGCCGCGTCCGGGGCTACCCGGTGGCCCGTGAGGCCTCCCTGAAGCTCAAGGAGGTCTCCTACATCCACGCGGAGGCGTACCCGGCCTCCGAGCTCAAGCACGGCCCGCTCGCCCTGATCGAGCCGGCCCTGCCGACGGTCGCGATCGTCCCGAACGACGACCTGCTGGAGAAGAACCGCGCGGCCCTGGAGGAGATCAAAGCCCGCAGCGGCAGGATCCTCGCGGTGGCCCACGACCACCAGGAGAAGGCCGACCAGACGATCGTCGTGCCGAAGAACGAGGACGAGCTCGACCCCATTCTGATGGGCATCCCGCTCCAGCTCCTCGCCTACTACACGGCGAAGGCCCTGGACCGGGACATCGACAAGCCGCGCAACCTGGCGAAGTCGGTCACGGTCGAGTAGCCGTCGGCGAGAACGGGAACGGACCCCGCGCGACGTCGTCGGTCGCGGGGGTCCGCCCGGTCGGCCGGGGGGCTGCCCGAACTCCCCGGCATCGGCTGCCGTTTCAGCCGGCGGCCGTCACACCGCGGCCGGCAGCCCGTCGCGGGAGCGCGGTGGGCCAGTGGGCCATCGCCGCCGTGGCGGCGTACCAGGCGACCGCTCCCGCGGCGACGGCGAACCAACCGCCCACCTTGGTGAGCGAGTCGTTGCCGGCGAACGCGGCGACGGCCATCAGCACCAGCGCCACCAGGAACAACCCGTAGGTCCCCCGGGTGAGTTGGTCCCCGCCCGCCGCGGCCAGGGAGAGCACGACGAGGGCGAACAGGAGCAGGAAGAGCCCGGCGGCGTTGTCGGAGGCCTGGGAGCCCGCGGAGACGGCCCAGGTGAACCAGAACGCGCCGAGAGCGGTGAAGGCCGTGCCGCCCGCCGTGTCGCGGTCGCGCAGGGCCAGCAGACCGGCGACGAACAGGGCGACGCCGCCGATGTAGTGAGCGATGGTCACGGCGTCCGCCGCCGTCACGCCGTCGAGCAGGTCGGTGTTCCCGAGTCCGAACGCCAACAGGGTGATGCCCAGGGCGAGTCGGCCGACGATCGTGGTGCTGCTTCCCGCGGAGACATCATTGTCCACGGCGGGCTCCCTTCATGCGGTTGTGCGATGCGCGGTGACCGATATATGCCCTTCACAAGGGCACAAACACCTGCGGGGGCAGGGGAATCCGGGGGGCGCGCGCACACCGTACGAAGGGGGAGCAGGGGAGTTGCGGAAGGGCCTGGAGAGGGCTACGGGATGACGACGACCGGCCGCTTCGCCCGCTTGGCGAGGCGTCCGGCGACGGAGCCGAAGATCCGGCCCACGATGCCGTGCGTGGAGCCCACGACGATCGCGTCCGCCTCGTACTCCCGGCCCACCTCTTCGAGTTCGTGGCAGATGTCACCGCCGCGCTCGACCAGGATCCACGGCACCTCGGCGAGGTAGTCCGCACAGGCCAGCTCCAGGCCGAGCACCTCGGTGCGGTGGTCGGGCACATCGACGAAGACCGGCGGCTCGCAGCCCGCCCACACGGTCGTGGGCAGCCGGTTGGCGACATGGACGATGATCAGGCCCGCGCGGGAGCGGTGGGCCATGCCGATGGCGTACGCGAGGGCGCGCTCACTGGAGGTGGAGCCGTCGAAGCCGACGACCACGCCGTGCTTGAAGGCGGGATCGCAGGTGGGGCGTGCCTCTTCCGCCGCCAGGGGCTCGGCCGCCGTGGGGTCGGCGACGGGCCGCTTGCGGTCCGCGGGTTCGAAGAATTCGTGACCGGCCATGGCTGTCTCGGCGTATCGATCCTTGTATGGGTTGGACGGCTGGAGCGTCGGAGCTGTGTCCGGGAATCGTCTTCCCCACCCCATACCCCCAAGGGTACGGCGCCACTCTTCCTCCGCCCAGACCCCGAGCACCCTCGGTGGGGGTTCCAGGGAGCATGCACGAGGGGGCGCCCGTAACGCAATGGTTGCTGCCCCGTACAGGCGGTTTGCACAGGATTCACTTACCCGTGGCCGACCGGAGGGGGCCGTGGAGTGACCGACCGGCCCCGCCGGCGTTGAGCACCGTGCGCCGGGAGTCGCCCCGGCCGCACCCTACCCGCCGCCCCAGGGAGAGACCCGCTCCATGCACCCCTCGCGCCCGCCGTCCACCCCCCGCCCCGGCGGCGAGCGCGCGACCACCGACCTCATCCGCTGGGCGGCCTTCTCCTGCGCCCTCGTCCCGGTGGTCCTCCTCTGGTACGGCACCTCCCTCGCCGGCGCCACCGCGACCGCGCTGGGCCTCGCCGCCGTCACGGCCGTCTGCCGGCTGCTGCTGAGGCAGTCCGAGCGCGGCGCGGCCCGGCTGCTCGCCGAGGAGGAGGATGCGCGGGGCGCCCGGACCACGGAACACGCGCCGCAGGCGCACCACCGGGGGCGCCGTCAGCGCACCGGAACGGGGTCCCACCGTGGCGGTCGTCACTCCGGGGGAAACTCACCGGCCGGTTGACCGGTTTTCACGCACAGGACCGGTGCTTTTCAGCCAACTTCCGCCCCCTGCGCATCTCTTGCCGTAACCACCCCCCACCCCCCGTGCCACCTGCGCGTATAACCCCTCGGGAGCCCTGCGCACCCTACGGGGATTGGCCACTACGACGAGGCGCACTTCCCTGCACGCTCCCCGAGTGCAACGCTTCGTGATCGAATGCTTCACGCCAAGTTGCCAAGTCGACAATCCGCCGGGTGCCGAACTGGCCACTCCGGCGTCGCGCGACACAGTAGATTCGATCTTGACTGTCTACGGCGGGGGACTCGTGCAGGACCGAGGGGAAACGTGCAGGAGCGACACAACCGAGGAGCCGCGACCACCGAGGGGGGCTTAGCAGGATGAGCCACGACTCCACTGCCGCGCCGGAAGCCGCGGCCCGGAAACTTTCCGGGCGACGCCGCAAGGAGATCGTCGCGGTGCTGCTGTTCAGCGGCGGCCCCATTTTCGAAAGTTCCATTCCGCTGTCGGTGTTCGGGATTGACCGCCAGGACGCCGGCGTGCCGCGATACCGCCTTCTGGTGTGCGGCGGCGAGGAAGGCCCACTGCGGACCACAGGGGGCCTGGAACTGACCGCACCGCATGGCCTGGAAGCGATCTCGCGGGCGGGCACGGTCGTCGTGCCGGCCTGGCGTTCGATCACTTCTCCGCCACCGGAGGACGCGCTCGACGCGCTGCGACGGGCGCATGAAGAGGGTGCCCGCATCGTGGGCCTGTGCACCGGCGCGTTCGTGCTGGCCGCCGCGGGTCTGCTGGACGGCCGCCCGGCCACCACCCACTGGATGTACGCACCGACGCTGGCCAAGCGCTACCCGTCGGTGCACGTCGATCCACGAGAACTCTTCGTGGACGACGGCGACGTCCTGACGTCGGCGGGCACGGCCGCCGGCATCGATCTCTGTCTCCACATCGTGCGGACGGACCACGGCAACGAGGCGGCCGGGGCACTGGCCCGCCGTCTGGTGGTCCCGCCGCGCCGGTCGGGCGGCCAGGAGCGCTACCTCGACCGTTCTTTACCGGAGGAGATCGGCGCCGACCCGCTCGCCGAGGTCGTCGCCTGGGCGCTGGAACACCTCCATGAGCAGTTCGACGTGGAGACGCTGGCCGCACGGGCGTACATGTCGCGCCGCACCTTCGACCGCCGCTTCCGGTCGCTGACCGGCAGCGCGCCGCTCCAGTGGCTGATCACCCAGCGGGTGCTCCAGGCGCAGCGCCTGCTGGAGACGTCGGACTACTCGGTGGACGAGGTCGCGGGCCGCTGCGGCTTCCGGTCCCCGGTGGCGCTGCGCGGCCACTTCCGCCGCCAGCTCGGCTCGTCCCCGGCCGCCTACCGGGCGGCGTACCGGGCGCGCCGGCCGCAGGGCGAGCGGGTACTGGAGGCCGAACCGCCGTCACCGGCGGGTCCGCCCCCGTCCCTCCACCCGGAGGGCCCGGGCCCCGTCCCGCCCCAGATCAGGCGCACGGCGACCTCGGGCGCGCTGGGCCCCGCGTCCGGCCTCGCGCACGAGGCGTACGCGACGTCGCGGGCGAGCCTGCCGGGGCAGCGGAGCGGGATGTAGCAGCGTGAGCGGGGCGGTGGGGCCGACGATGTCGCCCCCACCGCCCCTGCCCGTTCTTCTTCCGGGCGGGCACGGAGTCCCCGGTGCGGGTCCGCCGCAGCACGGGGGCGCCACAAAAGCGGACCTCCGCTTTAGGGTGGTCGCATGAACGATCGCATGGTGTGGATCGACTGCGAGATGACCGGCCTCTCGCTGTCCGACGACGCGCTCATCGAGGTTGCCGCCCTCGTCACCGACTCCGAGCTGAACATCCTCGGCGAAGGGGTGGACATCGTCATCCGGCCGCCGGCCAAGGCGCTGGAGACGATGCCGGAGGTGGTGCGCCAGATGCACACCGCGTCCGGGCTGCTGGACGAGCTGGCCGGCGGCACGACCCTCGCCGAGGCCGAGGCCCAGGTCCTCTCCTATGTCCGCGAGCATGTGAAGGAACCCGGCAAGGCCCCGCTGTGCGGCAACTCCGTCGGCACCGACCGCGGCTTCCTCGCCCGTGACATGGCGACCCTGGAGGGGTACCTCCACTACCGGATCGTCGACGTCTCCTCCGTCAAGGAGCTGGCCCGCCGCTGGTACCCGAGGGCGTACTTCAACAGCCCCGAGAAGAACGGCAACCACCGCGCCCTCGCCGACATCCGCGAGTCGATCGCGGAACTGCGCTACTACCGCGAGGCCGTCTTCGTACCGCAGCCCGGACCCGACTCCGACACCGCGAGGACGATCGCCGCGAAGCACGTGCTGCCCGCCCAGTAGGCGCCGCAAGCGGCGCTCGGACGGTTCCGGGAAAAGCCGTGCGCGAGCACCCCTTCGGACCCTGTACACTTTTTCTCGGCCGGTCGGAGACGACACAAAGTCAACAGCCGGTCGTGGTGGGTGTAGCTCAGCTGGTAGAGCACCTGGTTGTGGTCCAGGATGCCGCGGGTTCGAGTCCCGTCACTCACCCTGAGTCATCAGCCGGTGACTTCCCGAGAGGGAGGTCACCGGCTGATGCGTTTTCCAGGCAGCACCGGGAGCACGGGGGACCGCCATCCGCACCGCATCGATCTCCACCCCCCGCCTCACCCTCCTCCCCCTCCGGGTGACGTACGCCACGGAGATGGCCGCCGTCCTCGCCGACCCCGCCCTGCACACCTTCATCGGCGGCACCCCGAGCACCCCCGAGGCCCTGCGCGCCCGCTACGAGCGTCTCGTCGCCGGCTCCCCCGACCCGGCCGTCTCCTGGCACAACTGGGTCCTGCGGCTCACCGGGGAGGGGTGCCTCGTCGGCACCGTCCAGGCCACGCTGGGCGGCACGGAGCACGCCGAGATCGCCTGGGTGGTCGGCACCCCCTGGCAGGGCCGCGGTCTCGCCTCCGAGGCGGCCCGGGGGCTCGTACGACAGCTACGGCAGCAGGGCGTCCGTACGATCACCGCCCACGTCCACCCCGACCACCACGCCTCGGCCGCCGTGGCCCGCGCGGCCGGCCTCTCCCCCACCGAGGAGGAGCAGGACGGCGAGACCGTCTGGCGTCTCGACGCGCCTCCGCCGGAGCGGGCGGACTAGGGGGTCCCGTTGGCGGGGCGTGGCGCGGCACGTCTGCGGCGTTGTCGCCGGTACCCGACTCCTCCCTCCGCCCCGCAGCCGCACGCACCACACCCCGCTCGGGGCGGCCGAGAGGCGACGTGGGCACGCGGGGCGCCGCGGGGCGACGCGGCTGGTGCCGTGACCGGGAAGGTTTGCCGGGAAGCTCGCGGCGTCCGGTGCGGTGCATCGCAAGGCAGAGCGTCGCCCGCGTACGGGATGTACTCGGGTGATGCGACAACGCGGCGAGGTGCCGTGCCGGGCGTCGCGAGCCGGTGAACCTTTCCGGTCACGGCACTAGGACGAGGCCCGTCCCACCAGGTCGGTCGCCAGGACCACCTGGCGGCGTTCCAGGCCGCGGGAGGCCGCCGGGCGGCGGTCCGCGATCTCCGTCAGGAGGAGGTCCAGCATGCGCCGCCCCATCTCCTCGATCGGCTGGCGCACGCTCGTCAGGGGCGGGTCCATGTGGCGGGCGATGGCCGAGTCGTCGTACCCGACCAGCGCCACGTCCTCGGGGATACGGCGGCCCGCCTCCCGCAGGGCCTGGCGGGCGCCCGCCGCCATCACGTCCGAGCCGGCGAACACCGCGTCCAGCGACGGGTGGCGGGAGAGCAGCGCGGCCATGGCCCGGTGCCCGCCCTCCTCGGTGAAGTCACCGTGCTCGACGAGCCCCGCGTCCGCCGCGTACCCCGCGTCGCGCAGGGCGTCGCGGTAGCCGTCGAGGCGGCGCTGGGCGCCGTACACGTCGAGGCGGCCGGTGATGTGGGCGATCCGGGTCCGGCCCCGGGACAGCAGGTGCTCCACGGCCGAGCGGCCGCCGCCGTAGTTGTCGGAGTCCACGGAGGGCAGCGTCTCCCCGGCGGACCTCGGGCCGCTGATCACGGCCGGGATCTCCAGCTGGGCCAGCAGGTCCGGGAGCGGGTCGTCGGCGTGGACCGAGACCAGCAGGACGCCGTCCACCCGGTGCGCCGCGAGGTACTGGGCCAGGCGCTGGCGCTCCCGGTCGCTGCCCGCGAAGATCAGCAGCAACTGCATCTCGGTGTCGGCGAGTTCGGCACCCACACCGCGCAGCATGTCCGAGAAGTACGGCTCGGTGAAGAAGCGGGTCTCCGGCTCGGGCACGACGAGCGCGATCGCGTCCGTGCGGTTCGCGGCGAGGGCGCGGGCGGCCGTGTTGGGGACGTAGCCGAGTTCCGCGACCGCCGCCTCCACCGCCGCCCGGGTCGCGTCACTGACCCGGGGCGACCCGTTGATCACCCGGGAGACCGTGCCGCGGCCCACGCCGGCCCGGGCGGCCACCTCTTCGAGGGTGGGCCTGCCACCGCTGCGGCCCCGCACTCCGTGGCTTGCCATGGGCTCCGCCTTCCCGCCGTCGTCATCACGCTGGCCTGGAATCTAACAGTCCCGACCACTCGGCCCGTCCGGAGCCCATCGGTCGGTTATGCACCGAACTGGACCATATGTGCATCACTCGCCGGGGTTACCTAACAGCCGGATAACTGAACGCACCTCTCCGTGTTCCCACCCTTGACACCCCCGCCCGAACCGACGACTCTTCAACACATCACTTGTGGGAGCGCTCCCACGGTACCTGACACATACACATCCCGCACGTTCCCCGCCCGAGCCGCAGCGAGAAACAACGGGCCCAACAATGCAGTTGGCCGGGGGGTCGGCACGTCAGGGCAACAGGAGGACGCAATGCGCGCACGTACCCGAACCGCCCGCCGGGCGGTAGTCCTCGCGGCGGTCGCGTCGCTGGGCGCCGGGCTGCTGGCCGGCTGTGCCGACGACGGCGGCGACGACGCAACCGACGGTTCGTCGTCCGGCGGCGGCAAGGGCAAGACCACGATCACTCTGGGTCTGTTCGGCACGTTCGGCTTCAAGGAGGCCGGCCTCTACGCCGAGTACGAGAAGCTCCACCCGAACATCAAGATCGAGGAGAACGTCACCGAGCGCAACGAGAACTACTACCCGGCGCTCGTCAACCACCTCACCACCAACAGCGGCCTGATGGACGTCCAGGCCATCGAAGTCGGCAACATCGCCGAGGTCGTGGCCACCCAGGCGGCCAAGTTCGTGGACGTCTCCAAGATCTCCGGCGTGGACAAGAGCAACTGGCTCGACTGGAAGTGGGCCCAGGCCACCGCCAAGGACGGCTCGACGATCGGGCTCGGCACCGACGTCGGTCCGATGGCCATCTGCTACCGCAAGGACCTGTACCAGGCGGCCGGCCTGCCCACCGACCGCGCGGAGGTCGGCAAGCTGTGGGCGGGCGACTGGAACAAGTTCGTCCAGGCCGGCGAGCAGTACAAGAAGAAGGCCAAGGCGGGCACCTTCTTCATGGACTCCCCCGGCGGTCTGATCAACGCGATCCTGGGCAGCGAGAAGGAGAAGTTCTACGACTCCTCCGGCAACATCATTTACAAGTCGAACCCGGCCGTGAAGGCCGCCTTCGATCTGACGGCGAAGGCCGCCGAGGAGGGACTCGTCCAGTCCCAGACCCAGTTCCAGCCGACCTGGGAGCAGACGATCGCGAACAGCAAGTTCGCCACCATCGCCTGCCCGCCGTGGATGCTCGGCACCATCAAGGGCAAGGCCAAGCCGGAGGACGCCGGCAAGTGGGACGTGGCCGTCGCGCCCAAGTCCGCCAACTGGGGCGGTTCCTTCCTGGCCGTGCCGAAGAGCGGCAAGCACGTGAAGGAGGCCGAGGCGCTCATCACCTGGCTGACCGCGCCCGAGCAGCAGACGAAGCTGTTCAAGGTGCAGGGCAACTTCCCGAGCGCGCCGAGCACGTACACCTCCCCCGAGGTGACCGGCGCCAAGAACGAGATGACCGGTGACTCGCCGATCGGCACGATCTTCGCCGAGGCCGCCAAGACCACCCCGGTCCAGGTGATCGGCCCGAAGGACCAGATCATCCAGCAGGGCCTGAGCGACAACGGCGTGTTCCTCGTGACGAAGGGCAAGTCGGCGAAGGAGGCCTGGGAGACGGCCACCAAGACCATCGACAACAACCTGGACAAGTGACCCGTATGGCCACCCGCCACGACACCGCCGCGCCCCCCGCGAAGGAGGGGGGCGCGGCCCCGGGCCGCGTGCCCGCGGAGGCCACGGAAGCCGAGCGGCGGCGCCGGGACCGGCTCTCGCGCCGCTGGCAGCGGGACATCCGCTGGTCCCCGTACGCCTTCGTCTCGCCGTTCTTCCTGCTGTTCCTCGCCTTCGGCCTGTTCCCGCTGGTCTACACGGGCTGGGCGTCGCTGCACCAGGTGGAGATGACCGCCCCCACCGACATGACCTGGGTGGGGCTGCGCAACTACACCCGGATCTTCGACGACGAGTTCTTCTGGAACGCGGCGAAGAACACCCTGACCATCGGCATCATCTCGACGGTCCCGCAGCTGCTGATGGCGATGGGCCTCGCGCACATCCTCAACTACCGGCTGCGCGCCTCGACCTTCTACCGGGTCGCGATGCTCGCCCCGTACGCCACCTCGATCGCCGCCGCGTCCCTCGTCTTCGTGCTGCTCTTCGGCCGCGACTACGGCATGATCAACTGGGGGCTGCACTTCGTCGGAATCGACGCGATCGACTGGCAGAACGACAAGTGGCCCTCGCAGATCGCGGTCTCCTCGATCATCATCTGGCGCTGGACCGGCTACAACGCGCTGATCTACCTGGCCGCGATGCAGGCGATCCCGCAGGATCTGTACGAGTCGGCGGCCCTGGACGGCGCGAACCGCTGGCAGCAGTTCTTCCATGTGACGCTGCCGTCGCTGCGGCCGACGATCCTGTTCACGGTCGTCGTCTCCACGATCGGCGCCAGTCAGGTCTTCGGTGAGCCGCTGCTGTTCGACGCCAACAAGGGCGCCTCGGGCGGCGCGGAGCACCAGTTCCAGACGCTCGGTCTGTATCTGTACGAGCAGGGCTGGGTCAACCAGCACCTGGGCCGTGCCTCGGCGATCGCCTGGACGATGTTCCTGATCCTGATCGTCGTCGGCATCGTCAACTACGTCATCTCGCGCCGGCTGCGCGCCAGTAGTTAGGAGGACCGGCCGTGACGACGACGACCCTGACCAAGAGCGAGCCGGAGGACGCCGCGGCGGCGCCCCGCCGCGTGCGCCGGCCGAAGTCCGCCCGGGCGGGCGGCCAGCTGCACGGCGGCCCGCTCGCGTACGCCGTCCTGATCCTGTTCACCGTCGGCTCGCTGTTCCCGCTGGTGTGGACGGCGATCGCCGCCTCGCGGGACAACAACCGGCTGGCGCAGACGCCCCCGCCGCTGTGGTTCGGCTCGAACCTGTTCGACAAGCTGGACGTCGCCTGGACCGACGCCAACCTCGGCAAGGCGTTCCTCAACACCACGATCGTGGCGGGGACGTCCGCGGCGACGATCGTGGTCCTCTCCACGGTCGCCGGTTTCGCCTTCGCCAAGCTGCGGTTCCGGGGCAAGGGCGCGCTGATGCTGATCGTGATCGGCACGATGATGGTGCCGCCGCAGCTGAGCATCATCCCGCTGTACATGATGGTCGCCAAGCTGGAGTGGACCGATCAGCTCCAGGCGGTGATCCTGCCGTCGCTGGTGAGCGCGTTCGGGGTGTTCTTCATGCGGCAGTACCTGATCCAGGCGCTGCCCGACGAGATCATCGAGGCGGCCCGGGTGGACGGCGCGAGCAGCTGGCGCGTGGTGTGGCACGTGGTGTTCCCCGCGGCGCGCCCCGCGATGGCGGTGCTCGGCATGCTGACGTTCGTCCAGACGTGGAACGACTTCCTGTGGCCCTTCCTGGTGCTGAGCCAGACCGGCAACCCCACCGTGCAGGTCGCGATCGCCGGTCTCGGCCGCGGGTACACGCCCGACCAGTCGCTGATCATGGCGGGCGCGCTGCTGGGCACGCTGCCGCTGCTGGTGGTCTTCGCGATCTTCGGCAAGCAGATCGTGGGCGGCATCATGCAGGGCGCGGTGAAGGGCTGACCTCTCGCGACCTCGGGGGCCGGGTCACCGCCGCCCCGCCCCTCCTCACCCCACTTCCCCCCAATCTCGTCGGCCCAGTCGGTCTCGACGACCATCCATGGGAGCGCTTCCATGACTGATCCCGTCACCCCGGTGACCTTTCCTCCCGCCTTCCTCTGGGGCGCGGCGACCTCCGCGTACCAGATCGAGGGGGCGGTGCGGGAGGACGGCCGCACCCCTTCGATCTGGGACACCTTCAGCCATACGCCGGGCAAGACCCTCGGCGGCGACCACGGTGACATCGCTGTCGACCACTACCACCGCTACCGCGAGGACGTCGCGCTGATGGCGGAGCTGGGCCTGAACGCCTACCGCTTCTCCATCTCCTGGTCCCGGGTCCAGCCGACCGGCCGGGGGCCGGCGGTCCAGCGCGGCCTGGACTTCTACCGCCGGCTGGCCGACGAGCTGCTGGCGAAGGGCATCAAGCCCGCCGTCACCCTCTACCACTGGGACCTGCCCCAGGAGCTGGAGGACGCGGGCGGCTGGCCGGAGCGCGACACGGCGTACCGGTTCGCGGAGTACGCGCAGATCGTCGGCGAGGCGCTGGGCGACCGCGTGGAGAGCTGGATCACCCTGAACGAGCCCTGGTGCAGCGCGTTCCTGGGCTACGCGTCGGGAGTGCACGCGCCCGGCCGCACCGACCCGGCGGCGTCCCTGCGCGCGGCCCACCACCTGAACCTCGCCCACGGTCTCGGCACCACGGCGCTCCGCTCGGTGATGCCGGCCCGCAACGCGGTGGCACTCAGCCTCAACTCCTCGGTCGTACGGCCCCTTTCGGAGTCGTCCGCCGATCTGGCGGCGGTCCGCAGGATCGACGACCTGGCCAACGGCGTCTTCCACGGCCCGATCCTGAAGGGCGCGTACCCGGAGACGCTGCTGGAGGCCACCTCCTCCCTCACCGACTGGTCGTACGTCCTCGACGGCGATCTGCGGGCGATCAACCAGCCGCTGGACGCGCTGGGCCTGAACTACTACACGCCCACGCTGGTCTCGGCGGCGCAGGAACAGCCGAAGGGCCCGCGCACGGACGGCCACGGCGCGAGCGACCACTCCCCCTGGCCGGCCGCGGACGACGTCGCCTTCCACCAGACACCGGGCGACCGCACGGAGATGGGCTGGACCATCGACCCGTCGGGGCTGCACGAGCTGATCATGCGGTACACGAAGGAAGCCCCCGGCCTGCCCCTCTACATCACGGAGAACGGCGCGGCCTACGACGACAAGCCCGACGCGGACGGCCGGGTCCACGACCCGGAGCGGATCGCCTACCTGCACGGTCACCTCTCGGCGGTGCGCCGGGCCATCGCCGACGGCGCGGACGTGCGCGGCTACTACCTGTGGTCCCTGCTGGACAACTTCGAGTGGGCGTACGGCTACGGGAAGCGGTTCGGGGCGGTCTACGTGGACTACGCGACGCTCACCCGGACCCCGAAGTCGAGCGCGCACTGGTACGGCGAGGCGGCCCGCACGGGCACCCTGCCGACACCGTCACCCCACACCACCTGACCCGGGGAAGGGGAGGGGCGCGGCACGTCGAGGGGGCGTGCCGCGCCCCGGTGTTTTCGGAGCCCCGTCGGAAACCGGAACGCGGACGAGCGGGCCACCGGCCCCGACTACTGACCCAGCGGGAAGGAGGCCCGCCGGTGCCACCGCGTCCCGTCGTGGACCAGCAGGTCGACCGCCGAGACCCGTGTGACGACGGGGAGCCCGGCGAGCAGGCCGGCCTCGGCCTTCTGCACGACCGCCTCGTCCTGGCCCTGGGCGACCGTCAGATGCGGGACGACGTCGTCGAACCGTCCGCCGAACGGCGGGTGGTCCGGCCACCGTTCCACGATCGCCTCGGTGAGGCACCTGAAGCCGGCGTCCGTCGCGGGGGCGAGATACAGCACCCCCGGGAACCGGCCGCAGCGGTCGAACCGGGCCTCGAAGGACGCGTGCCGGGCGAGGATCACACCGAGGTCGGCGCGGACGCCCTCGTCGATGCGGTCCGCGTCGAGAAACGGGAAGAGCACGGTGACGTGGGCCGGAACGCCGGCGCGGGCCGACGGGTCGAGGCGGTCGCGCCACGCCCGTACCAAGGGCTCCGCCTCCGGCACCCGCACGACCAGCCCCGACCGGCCTGCCCGGAATTCTCGTGCGGCGTCATCCGTCATCGCCGTCGTCCCTCGCCGGGCCCCGCTCCGGGAACCCGCCGCTCGATGAGCGCACCCAGGCCGTCGAGGGTGCGGGCCAGACCGAAGGTGTAGGCGTGGGCGGGGCTGTGGGCGCTGCCGTGGGCGGTGCCCGCCGCCGTGCCCACGCGGGAGGCGGTCGGGTAGGTGTCGGGGTCGAGGACCCTGGCGAGCAGGGGGGCGTTGGCGGCCCACCACTGTTCGTCGTCCATCGCGCTGTCCCGTCGGGCCTCGCGGGCCTCGGCCGCCGAGCGGGCGTGGGCCTGGACGAAGCCGAGGAGGTAGGTCAGCGCGTCGTCCCGCTCGACGTCGTCGAGGCCACAGCCGTCCAGGGCCGACAGTTCGTGCTCGTACTTGGCCATCAGCCCGGGCCCCAGCGGCGGCCGGCCCGTCGCGACCGCCGCGGCCCACGGGTGCGCCTCGAACAGTGCCCTGTTCTCCTCGGCCACCGCGGTCAGCCGCTCCCGCCAGGGCCGCCCGGCGGTGTTAGTCCGGGGCATCCGGGCGTAGACGGCGTCCAGCATGAGGTCCAGCAGCTCGGCCTTGCCCGGCACATAGGTGTAGAGCGTCATCGGCGCCACCCCCAGCCCCTGCGCCACCCGGCGCATGGTCGGCGCCTCCAGCCCCTCGGCGTCCGCCAGGTCGATCGCGACGTCGACGACCGCGTCGATGCTGAGCCGCTGCCGCGGTCCGCGTCGGGGGGCGTCGGCCGGGACGCGCCAGAGCAACTCCAGGGTGCGGGCCGGATCTCCGGCACTGCTTCTCTCGACAGGCACGCCCTCATCTTCCCCCATGCACTTTTTCCGTACGCAGTACACTGTACAAAGTACGACGTATGAAGTCCGCCGTATGAAGCCGACGTACCCGGTTGCCGACCCTTCAAGGAGCCCCCGTGCCGATCACCGCCTCCGCCGTGTCCCTGAACGTCGACGACGTGGCCGCGTCCAGCGCCTTCCTCACCGATCACTTCGGATTCCGGGAGGACGCGGCCGCGGACGGCTTCGTCTCGCTGAGCCGTCCGGACGCCGGTATGAACGTCGTCTATCTGCGGCGCGGTCTCGCGTCGCTGCCCGAGGACCAGCGCGACGACCACGCCGACGGGGTGATCCTCGCCTTCGTCGTGGACGACCTGGAGGCCGAGCTGGCCCGGCTGACCGCCGAGGGCGTCACCGTCACCATGCCGCTGACGGAGGAGCCCTGGGGCGAGCGCGCCTTCCAGGTGACCGACCCGAACGGGGTCATCGTCCAGCTCGTCGACTGGGTCACCGGAGCACGCTGAGGGGCACCGTGACGACGAGAGGGCCTCCCGGCCGGGGACTACACCGCGCGCGGCTCCCGTACGACCGCCACCCCGCCCGGGGGCACGGACACCGCACCGCCCGGCACCGGCTTGCCGCCCAGCAGTTCCACCGCCCCGGCGGCGACGGCGATCTCCGCCCCCGAGCCCGCGTGGTCGATCAGGAACAGGTAGTCGGCCTCGGCGCCCCGGCGCCGTACCGCCTCCACCCCCGGCGGCAGCACCGCGTCCAGCACCGGCCGCACGTCCGTCTCCTCGCGGATCCGCAGCAGCAGCGCGGCCAGGGTCCCGGCGTCGGGCAGGGTCGCCACGTACCAGGCCGTACCGGCGCCGTAGCCGTGCCGGGTGATCGCCGGGACACCGGCCAGCGGGCCGTCGGCGTACGAGGCCACGGCCTGCGCTCCGGCGAGCCGCACCCGCTCGGACCACAGCGCCCCCGACCCGCCGGAGTCCAGGGCGACCTCCTGCCCCGGCAGCAGCGGGAACAGCTCGTCCGTCCGCACCCCCAGCGCCTCCCGGAACGCGCCCGGGTAACCGCCCAGCCGCACATGGCAGTTCTGGTCCACGGCCCCGCTGTGGAAGCCGACGACCAGCGTGCCGCCGCGCTCGGCGAAACCGGTGAGGTCGGCGGCGCCCGCGTCGTCCACGAGGTACAGGCTGGGGGCCAGGACGAGCCGGTACGCCGACAGGTCCGCGTCGGGCCGTACGAAGTCCACGGCGACGCCCGCCCGCCACAGCGGCTCGTACCAGGAACGCACGACCTCCAGGAAGCGGACCGCCTCACTGGGCTGCGAGGGCAGTTCCAGCGCCCACTTGGCGTCCCAGTCCCAGACGATCGCCGTCTCGGCGGTGCCGGTGCTGCCGCGCACCTCGGCGAGCGCCTTGAGGTCCGCGCCGAGCGCCACCACGTCCCGCCAGATCACGCTGTCCGTGCCCGCGTGCGGCAGCATCGCCGAGTGCCACTGCTCGGCGCCCGCCTTCGCGGCCCGCCACTGGAAGTAGGCGATGCCGTCGGCGCCGCGCGCCACGTGCGCGAGGGCGTTGCGCCGCAACTCGCCCGGCAGCTTGGCCCGGTTGACGGGCTGCCAGTTCACCGCCCCCGTGGAGTGCTCCATCAGCAGCCAGGGGCCGCCCGCCAACGACCGTACGAGATCGCCGCTCATCGCGATGTCGATCTGCGACTCGGGGTCGGTGGACCGCAGGTAGTGGTCGTTGGAGACGATGTCCAGTGCCGGCGCCCAGCGCCAGTAGTCCAGGGCGTCGAAGTTGTACATCACCATGAAGTTGGTGGTGGCGGGGATCGCCGGAGCGGCCTCGGCCAGCACCTCGCGCTCCGCCGCGCACAGCGCCAGCAGTTCGTCGCTGCAGAAGCGGCGCCAGTCCAGCCGGTGGGCGGGGTTGGGGACCGCGCCCGTGGCCCGCGGCGGGATGATCTCGTCCCAGTCGTAGTACCACTGGCTCCAGAAGGTGGTGCCCCAGGCGTCGTTGAGCGCCGCGAGGTCGTCGGCGTACTTCGCCCGCAGCCAGCGGCGGAACGAGGCGGCGCTCGTGTCGCAGTAGCACTCGGCGTTGTGGCAGCCGTACTCGTTGTGCACGTGCCACATGACGACGGCCGGATGCGCGGCGTACCGCTCCCCCAGCGCCCGCGCGACCCGCAGGGCGGCCTCGCGGTAGGCCGGGCTCGACGGGCAGAACGTCTGACGGCTGCCGTACGCCAGTCGGCGGCCGTCCCGGTCCACCGGCAGCGCCTCGGGGTGGGCCTTGAAGAACCAGGCCGGCGGGGCCGCCGTCGGGGTCGCGAGGTCGGCTGCGATGCCGTGGGAGTACAGCAGGTCGAGGACGCGGTCGAGGCGCGCGAAGTCGTACTCGCCCTCGGACGGCTCCAGCAGCGCCCAGGAGAAGATGTTGACGCTGACCATGTTCACGCCGGCCTCGGCCATGAGGCGCATGTCCTCGGCCCAGACCTCCTCCGGCCACTGCTCGGGGTTGTAGTCGCCGCCGTACGCGATCCCGGGGACCTTCAGTTCTCGTTCCATCACTCGCCTACTGGATGTACTTGGGGCTTCGCCCGGTGCGGCGGTGGGGGTCCCCCCTCCGGGGGAGCGTGCCGGGCGTCGCGGGGCTGGGGGTACCCCTCCGGGGGAGGGACTTTGCGGACACGACCTAGGCCGGACGCCCACTCGGCCACCACCGACTGGAGGTCCGTGCCCGTGAACTCCTTCACCGGGCGGTCGGCGCCGATCTCCGCCACCGGCCCGGCCGTGGCGAGGCGGACGGAGGGCACCTCGCGGAGCGGGTACGGCGCGGCCCAGAGGCGGACGGGCGAGCCGTCGCCGGGGTCGAGGGCCAGCAGGCCCTCGCCCTGGAAGACCCCCGCGGGGACCGCGCCCCCGGGTCGGTGCGGGCGGGCGTCGAGGGCGTAGGCGCCGCTCGGACTCCGGGACTGCCGGCCCTCCTCGTGGACACGGGCGCGCCGTGGGTCCACGGGGACGGCGGCCACCGGGGTGAAGGGGTGGTGCACGGGGTCTCTTTCGGACGGGAGGGCTCAGCCCTTGTTGGCGCCGAGCGTCAGGCCGCTGACGAACTGCCGCTGGAGCGCGAAGTACACGATCAGCGTGGGGATCGCGGTGAGCAGGGCGCCGGCGGCGACCAGGTTGGGGTCGGTGAAGTACTGGCCGGAGAGGTTGTTCAGGGCCGAGGTGATCGGCATGTTCTCGCCGGTGGAGATCAGCACGATCGCCCAGAAGAAATCGTTGTAGATCCAGATGGAGAGCAGGGTGGCGAGGGCGGCCATGGCGGGCTTGCACAGCGGCAGCACGATCTGCCAGTACAGGCGCCACACGGACGCGCCGTCGACGAGGGCGGCCTCGGTCAGCTCGTGCGGCAGGGAGCGCATGTAGTTGCTGAGCACGAAGGCGCAGAAGCCGGACTGGAACGCCACGTGGATCAGCACCAGACCGAGCGCGGAGTCGTACAGCTTGCCGCTGACGGTGATGCCGGGCAGGTCGACCAGCAGGTACAGCCGGTACAGCGGGGTGATGATGACCTGCTGCGGGAGGAGGTTGCCGGCGGTGAAGACCAGGAGCAGGAAGAGGTTGACCCGGAAGTCGAAGCGGCTGACGTAGAAGGCGACGCAGGACGACAGGAACAGGGTCAGCAGCACCGCGGGGACCGCGATGAGCAGGGTGTTCCCGAAGTAGTGGACCATGTCCGACTGCGTGAAGGCGTTGGTGAAGTTGTCCAGGCTGAGCTTGTCGGGCCAGGAGACGTAGCCCTTCTCGCTGGTCTCGGCGTACGGCCGCAGGGCGGCGAACAGCGCCCACAGCAGCGGGGCGAGCCAGGCCAGGGAGGTGACGACGAGGAAGGTGTGCAGCAGGATCCGGGCGGGGCGCACGGGGGTGCGCTGCTTCAGGGGCAGGGCGGGGGTGCTCATGCGCTCCGCTCCTTCCGGAAGGTCGAGATCAGATACGGGATGATCACGGCGAGGGAGATCAGCAGCAGGACGACGGCGATGGCGGAGCCGTATCCGATGCGGCTGGACTCGCCGATGATGTTGTTGGTGACCAGGATCGACAGCAGTTCGGTGCCCTGGGCGCCCTTGTTGAAGACGAAGACGAGGTCGAAGGCGCGCAGGGCCTCGATGATCGTGACGACGAGGACGACGGTGTTGGTGGGGCGCAGGGTGGGGAAGATGACGTTCTTGAACGTCTGCCACTCGTTGGCGCCGTCCAGCGAGGAGGCCTCGCGCAGGGACGGGTCGACGCCCTTGAGGCCGGCCAGGTAGAGGATCATCATGTAGCCGGTGTGGCGCCAGCAGGCCGCGACGAGGATCGCCCACAGGTTGAGGTGCGGGTCGCCGATCCAGTCGATGTAGTGGCCGGGCTTGTTGGCCCCGATGATGCTGTTGATCAGGCCGGTGTCGGGGTTGTAGACCAGCTGCCAGACGAACCCGGTGACCGCGAGGGAGACCACGACCGGCAGGAAGTAGGCGGTCTGGTAGACGCGGGAGAAGCGGATCTTCTTGTCGAGCTGGACGGCGAGGAAGAGCCCGAGCGGGGTCGGGATCAGGATCAGCACGACGAACCAGATGACGTTGTGCTGGACGGCCGGCCAGAACTGCGGGTTGTTGGTGAACAGCTCCTTGAAGTTGTCCAGCCCCACCCACTTGATGGAGTCGAAGCCGATGCCGTCCCAGGTGGTGAAGGCCAGCGCGATGGAGGCGAGGGCCGTCAGCCAGACGAGGGTGACGTGCAGGATCGTCGGCACGCCGGCCATCAGGCCGAGCGTGAGCCGGTCACGGCGGGTCAGCAGGCGGCGGTGGCCCTGCGGAGTCCGCTTCTTGGAGGACGCGCCCCGAGGCGGCCGGGTGGCCGCCTGCGAGGACTTCGTGGTGGTGTCGGTGCTCATGGGTATCGGGCGCCCGGCTCTCAGTTGGACGCGAAGATCGTCTTCTTCTGGCGCTCGATGGAGGTGAGCAGGCTGTCGATCCCCTTCGGGTCGCGGACGAACTTCTGCAGCGCGGGCTGCATGACGGTGGAGGTGAAGTCGGGGCGGCTGTCGCGGTCCATGAACTGCGTCAGGCTCTTGGCGCCCGAGATCATGTCGTACGCCTTCTTCTGCAGCGGCGTGTAGGAGGAGGTGTCGGCCTTGCCGGAGGCGGCCACCACGCTGGCGTCGGCCTTGAGGTAGATCTGCTCGGCCTCGGGGGTGCCGAGGAACTGGAGGAGCTTGCTGACGCCCTCCTTGTTCTTCGGGGCCTTGGAGACCATGAAGCCGTCGGTGGGGGCCTCGACGGTGTCCTGCCCGAACTGCGGGTTGATCTCCGGGAAGGCGAAGAAGTCGAGGTCGTCCAGGTCCGCCTTGCTGGTGAACTGCTGGGCGACGAAGGAGCCGAGCAGGTACATGCCCGCCTTCTTCGACACCAGCGTCTGGGCGGCGTCCTGCCAGGTACGGCCCAGCGAGCCCTCCTGGTGGTACGGCAGCAGCTCGGCCCAGTGGTCGAAGGCGGCCTTGACCTTCGCGTCGGTCCAGGCGGCCTTGCCCGCCATCAGCTCGACGTGGAAGTCGTAGCCGTTGAGCCGGAAGTTGATCTGGTCGAAGGTGCCCATCGCCGGCCAGGCGTCCTTGTCGCCGAAGGCGATCGGGGTCAGCCCGTCCTTCTTCATCTGCTTGCAGAGCGCGACCAGCTGGTCCCACGTGGTCGGGACGGTGTAGCCGTGCTGCTGGAAGACGCTCTTGCGGTAGAAGATCGCCCAGGGGTAGGTGTACAGCGGCACGAAGTAGTACTTGCCGTCCGCGCCCTTGCTGAGCTTCTTCATGGCGTCGGGGAAGTTGTCCCCGATCTTCTGCCACACGTCGTCGATCGGGGACGCCAGGCCCTTGGCCGCGAAGAACTGCATGCGGTAGCCGGCGAACCAGTTGAACACGTCGTCCGGGGTGCCCTGGAGGTAGGAGTTGATCTGCTCCTGGAACGTGTTGTGGTCCTTGGTGTTCACGTCGACCGCGATACCGGACTGCTTCGTGAAGGCCGCGTAGATCTCGGCGAACGCCTTCTTCGGCACCGCGTCCGACGCGTTGGAGCCGAGGCTGACCGTCTTCGGGTCGGAGGAGGTGCCACCGCCGCCACAGGCCGACAGCAGCGGTATGCCGGCACCGAGGACGGCCGCGCCGCCTATGCCGCGCAGCAGGGAGCGACGGCTCGGGGAGGGAAGGTGGAGGCGGCCGGAGGGGGAGAGGTCGTGCATGAAGCGGCTCCTGACAGCAAGGTTCGGTCATGGAGGTCTGGCTGAGACTTCCAGTCTTAATCGACCAGAAATCAACTTGACCGAACACGGGGTGGCGCAATAACAGCCGTATGTCCACTCATGCGTCAAGAGCCGATGGCTTCATTTGTCGAAACGTAATCGACACTCCTTGATCACCTCTCTGGCACTTCCATGATCGTTCCCGTCACCCGAGGGCGGCGGAGGCCTTCGAGAAGGCCGCGTCGCCCCGGACGACCGAGCTGCAGGTGGCGTCGGCGGAGCCCTTGGCCCCACCCGGGCACTGCCGGTCCCGCGCCGCCGACCACATCGACAGCCACGCGAGCCCCTTCGACTTCGCGAAGGCGACGAGCCGGGCGGCGGCCTCGACCGTGAAGACCTCCGTGGCGACGTCGTTCACCCCGATCACGGGAGTGACCGCCACCGCCTTCCAGGCCGCGCCGCCGCTGAGCCCGAACACGCTCGTGACCTGTGCCTGGGTAGCGGTGGCCGCCTGCTCGGCACAGGTGCCCATGTCACCGCTGTACGCCGGACCGTAGTCCATCGCCACGACATCCACAGTGTCGACTTTCACACCATTTGCCTTGGCGTCCGAGAGCAAAGTCACGCCGTCCTGGGTGAGCCCCTCCGGCATCACCGGGAGGGTGAAGGAGACGTCCAGTCCTCCACGGCACCAGCGATCCCGAAACGGGCAGAACGCCCGATAGGGCCGGAGGCCGAGGATCTTGGGACGCGCTTAGGCCGGCCATCGGAGCCGATGAAAGGTCGGCCCCGTCTCCCGGTCGTCCCGGGGGCTCGGCGGCTCGGGTCAGCCGGTCGTCGCCCGGCGTCGTCTGCGGACGGTTCCCCGGTGGCCGCGGCGCAGGGGCTCCCGGCCGTCCAGTTGGAGCCAGATGCGGATCTCCGTGCCGCCGAGGACCGAGCGGCCGATCCGGACGTCGCCGCCGGTGGACTCGGCGAGGCGGCGGACGATGTCCAGACCCAGCCCGGTGGAGCCGGTGGCGCCGGAACCACGGCCGCGGGCCATCGCCGCCTCCGGGTCGGGGATGCCGGGGCCCGCGTCCGAGACCAGGACGATCACCGCGTCCTCGCTGTCGTGGACGTCGACCGCGAAGGCGGTGCCCTCCGGGGTGTGCCGGAAGACGTTGCCGAGGAGGGCGTCCAGGGCCGCGGCCAGGTCGGCGCGGGCCACGGGTATGCGGACCGGGCGGTCGACCCCGGCGGTGCGGACCTTGCGGCCCTCGTCCTCGGCGAGCGCCGACCAGAACGCCATCCGCTCCCGGACCACCTCCGCCGCGTCGCACCCCGCCCCCGCACCGGGCGCCGTCGTCTGCGGCTTGGCCTCCCGGGCCGTACGGATGATCGTGTCGACCTCGCGCTCCAGCTGGGCCACCGCCGAGCGGGTCTGCTCGGCGGCCGGGGAGTCGCCGAGGGAGGCCGCGTTCAGCCGGAGCACGGTCAGCGGGGTGCGCAGCCGGTGGGACAGGTCGGCCGCCAACTCGCGTTCGTTCGCCAGGAGCTGCACCACCTGGTCGGCCATCGAGTTGAACGCCACGGCCGCCCGGCGCAGTTCGTCCGGCCCCTCCTCCGGGACCCTGGCGCCGAGCTTCCCCTCCCCCAGTTCGTGCGCCCCCTGCACCAGCCGCCGGGCCGGCCGCACCATGCGCACACCCAGCCGGTCGGCGACCGCGACCGAGCCGAGGACCAGCGCGATCCCGACCCCGGCCAGCACCGCCCACGCCGTGCCCACGCCGTTGGTGACCTCGGACTCCGGCACGTACACCTCGACCACCACCGTGCCCAGGCCCAGCGCGACCGGCTGGAGCAGCACGGAGCCGCCCGGCACCTCCGCGGTCGAGGCACGGCCCAGCTTCCGTACGGCGGCGACGTCCGCCTCGGCGGCCCGCTGCCGGCCGAGGTCCACGGCGGCCCGGCCGTCACCGGCCGGCAGGTGCACGGCCATCCCGTCGTCCGAGCCGGCCGAGGCGACGACGCGCTCCAACTCCTCCCGGTCCGTGGTGATGGACAGGGCCGGGACCACCACCGCGGCCTCCCGCTCGGCGTTGGAGAAGGCACGGTCGCGGGCCATCTCCCGGACGACGAGACCGAGGGGGACGGCGAAGGCGATCACGACCATCGTGGTGACCGCCAGACAGACCCTGACCAGTGCCCACCTCATCCCACGGCCCCCGCTTCCCCCGGCGGTTCGAGCTTCACGCCGACACCGCGCAGGGTGTGCAGATAGCGCGGGTTGGCCGCCGTCTCCCCCAACTTCCGCCGCAGCCAGGACAGATGGACGTCGATCGTCTGGTCGTCGCCGTAGGACTGCTGCCACACCTCGGCGAGGAGTTCCCGGCGCGGGACGACGACACCCGGCCGGCCGGCCAGGAAGGCCAGGAGGTCGAACTCACGGCGGGTGAGGTCGAGGCGTGCCCCGTCCAACTCGGCCTGGCGGCGCAGCGGATCGACGCTCAGACCGCCCACGCGCAGGACTCCGGAGGGCGGGGGCGCACCGGCTCCGGAGCGGGCCCGGCGCAGGACCGCCGCCATCCGCGCCGACAGGTGCTCCACCGAGAACGGCTTGGTCAGGTAGTCGTCCGCGCCCGCGTTCAGCAGCCGGACGATCTCCGTCTCGTCGTCGCGTGCGGTGGCGATGATGACCGGGACGTCCGTGACGCCGCGCAGCATCTTCAGGGCCTCGGAGCCGTCCAGGTCGGGCAGTCCGAGGTCCAGGATCACCACGTCGAAGCGGAAATGGGCGACCTCGCGCAGCGCCTCCAGCGCGGTGCCGACGCTGCGCACCAGGTGCGAGGCGTCGGTCAGATGCCGGATGAGCGCCGAGCGGACGAACTGGTCGTCCTCGACCACGAGCACACGTGCCATGCGCCGCACCGTACGCCATGCCTTCGGACCCGGCCGGGGCCTGTGGACAACTCCGCTTCTGTGGACGACCGGTGCCCCGTCCGTGCGACACCCGTGCGAAAGGTGCGGCAGGATGGCCCGCTATGCGGAGCGGACTCGTACACGTACTGGCCTGGACGCTCGCCACGGGCGCCGCGGTCACCCTGTCGTGGTGGGGCGTCCACACCGTGATGGCGGGCACGGCCTACGACCCCCCGCGCGCCCTGCCGCTGACGGTGGGCGAGGTGACCTCCACGCCCCGGCAGCCGAGCCCGCGCCCCTCCCCCAGCACCGTCCCGTCCGCCTCGCCCACCCCTTCCGCGGCGCGCCCTTCGGCGTCCCCGACCCGGAGCGGCGGCCCGGCCGGCACCCCGGCGGCCGCGCAGAGCAGCCCCGCCGGGACGGTCAGGAGCTACGACACCGACGGCGGCCGGGTCGTCCTCGACCTCACCGGGACCTACGCGACCCTCGTGTCCGCCACCCCGGCCGCCGGCTGGTCGGTGCAGGTGTGGAGGACGGAGTCCTGGATCCGGGTGGACTTCGCCTCGGGCGCGGACCGGGTGTCGGTCTTCTGCACCTGGCACGACGGGCCACCACGGGTCGACGTACAGACGTTCTGAGCGGGGGACGTCCTGGGCGGGGGACGTCCTGGGCGGCGGACTTCCTGGGCGGCGGACGTCCTGGGCGAGCGGCGGACGTCCTGAGCGGCGGACGTCCTGGGCGGCGGATGTCCTGGGCGTCAGCGGTCTGCGGCACGAACCAACAAAAACCACCACGGTCTAGCGGAAGACCGAGGGCGGCGGGGCCGGGGAGGCGACCGCCGCGGCGTCCGTCACCGGGGTCGCGCCGCCGGTGAAGTCGAGCAGCGGGCGGCCGTGCTCGACGCGGGCCGGATGCGGGTCGGAGGCCGCGCGGCGGGTCAGCTCGGCGATCGGCAGAGGGAGGTCGCCGGCCAGGAGCACGGCATTGCCGAACCGTTTCCCCCGGAGCACCGTGGGGTCGGCGACCAGGGCCAGCTCGGCGAAGCGGGCGGCGGCGGTGGCGATCTGGCGGCGCAGATGGGCCAGCGGCGGGCCGTCGGCGATGTTGGCGGCGTAGCGACCGCCCGGCTTCAGCGTTCTGCGCACCTCGTCGAGGAACTCGGTCGAGGTGAGGTGGGCGGGGGTGCGGGCGCCGCTGAAGACGTCGGCGACCACGAGGTCGGCCCAGCCGTCCGGCACCTTGCCGAGCCCGTCCCGCGCGTCCACGGACCTGACCCTGATCCGGGCCCCCGGATCCAGCGGGAGCTCCCGGCGCACCAGGGCGACCAGGGCGGCGTCGCGCTCGACGACCTGCTGGGTGGAGCGGGGGCGGGTCGCGGCCACGTACCGGGCGAGGGTGAAGGCGCCGCCGCCGAGGTGCACGACGTGGACGGGGCGCCCGGGCGGCGCGGCGAGGTCGACGACATGGCCGAAGCGGCGCTGGTACTCGAAGGAGAGGTGCGCCGGGTCGTCGAGGTCCACGTGCGACTGCGGCGCCCCGTCGATGAGCAGGGTCCAGGCCCGCGCCCGGTCCCGGTCGGGCAGCAGCTCCGCGAGCCCCCCGTCGACGGCCTCGACGACGGCAGCCGGGTCGGCGCCGCGCTCGCGCCGGGTGTTCCTGGACTTCCCCATGAGGGCATCTTCGCAGGCGGCGTGGCCGGCTCGCGTCGGCGCCGGCGCCGGCGCCGCGGTCACCTCACCGGCAGTTGTCCGCCGCCTCGATCGTCCGGGCCGCCTCGCCGAGGGCCCGGCGCAGCACCGCGGGATCGGTCGCGAGGTCCGCCTCGCCGGGCGGCACCAGCCAGTCGGAGCCCTCCACCGGCGGCGCGGGGTCGCGTCTCGGGCCGCGCCCCTCGGTCTCCGTGCAGACGCTTCCCGGCAGGTCCCAGGCGGCGGCGGTGCCGGGCGGCACCAGGAAGCCGAGGGTGTCGCCGCCGTCGTCGTGCAGCACGGGCCCCACCGCCTCGGCCGCGCCCCGGCGCAGGATGTCGACCGCCTCCAGTCCCTGCCGGGTCGGCACCGTCACCAGGTCGCACGCCGGGCCCGCGGGCCCGAACGCCGACGACGGCGCACAAGGATCGTTGCTCCGGCTGGTCTCCATCCCGGCCTCCACCACACAGCCCGCTCCTGCAGTCCACAGCGTTCAACGCACGACCGCGTCAACGGCTACGGCGGAAGTCCGCCGCAAAGGATGGCAGTTCATGGCAGATCGTGGAGGAGAAATCCGTTTTGTGGCCAAACACCGCGTGGCCGACCCGTCACAGCAGGTACGTTCTTGCTCGCTGGACACCAGGTGATCACCGCCGGACATCGGCTGCGTCGCCCCGGTTCCGGCATGGTTCGACGGTTCGCATGAGAGGACCCGGCCATGGCGTCGTCAACGGTGACCCCACCCCGGCCCGACCGGCCACCACGGCCCAACCTCGCCTTCCGGCACCTGCGCGGACAACGCTCGCCGGCCGAGTTCGCCGCACTGGTACGGCGGGCGGCACGCGAGATCGGCGAGCGGGTCAGCTGCGACGCACGCTACGTCGGGCGGGTCGAGGCGGGGGAGATCCGCTGCCCCAACTACGCGTACGAGCGGGTCTTCCTGCACATGTTCCCCGGCCGGACACTCACCGACCTGGGGTTCGCGCCCCGGGCGTCCGTCCGCGGACGAGGAGCGCGCGCCGCCGGGGACGCGCCCCCCGCGCACCCCACGAGCCCGGCGCTCACCACCAGTGAGACGCGGGAGGCGCATGAGACACGCGGGGCGCGTGAGCCGTATGACACGCAGAACCCGTACGACACGCACCACAACCACGAGGAGAGCGACGTGCTGCGTCGCGCATTCATGACCGGCGGGGGCGCCACGGTGGCCTCCGTCTCGCTGGGCCCGCTGGCCCTCGCCCTCCCGTCCTCCCGGCCCCGCCCGGACGGCGGGGGCCCGGCCGCGCCGGCCGCCGGGCGCCGGGTGCGCCGCGTCGGGTCGAGCGAGGCGGGCGCCCTCGAGGAGGCGGTCCGCAGAATCCGTCTGCTGGACGACCGGCACGGCGCCGACGGCCTCTACCGTCGCGCGGCCGCCCCCCTGCGCGCCGCCTACGCACTGCTCGACGCCGGCACCACCCGGCAGACGACCGCCGACCGGCTGCACTCGGGAGCCGGGGAACTCGCCATCTCCGTGGGCTGGCTGGCGCACGACTCGGGCCGCTTCGACGACGCCCGCTCGCACTACGCGGAGGCCCTCGCCACCGCCCGGATGACCGGCGACCACGCGCTGGAGGCGCACGCCTTCTGCAACACCGCGTTCCTCGCGCGCGACGCCGGGCGCCCCCGCGAGGCCGTACGGGCCGCGCAGGCCGCCCAGCGCGTCGCACGCCCCCTCGGGTCCCCCCGGCTGATGTCCCTGCTCGCGCTGCGCGAGGCGGGCGGCTGGGCCGGGCTCGCCGACCGGGCCGGCTGCGAACAGTCCCTGGCCCGGGCGCACGCCCTCTACGAACGGGGCCCCTCGGACGCCGACCCCGAGTGGATGACGTTCTACGGCGAGGCCGAGCTGGCCGGGCTGGAGGCGCAGTGCTGGTCCGCACTCGGCGACTGGACCCGGGCGGCCCGGCACGCGGGGCGCGCGGCGGACCTCCAGGACCCGCACTTCACCCGCAACATCGCGCTGTACACGGCCGAGCTGGCCGACGATCTGGCCCGCGGCGGACGGCCCGGCGAGGCGGCGGTGGCGGGCCTGCGGGTGCTGGATCTGCTGGGCCAGGTCCAGTCCTCGCGGATCCAGGGGATGCTGGCCGGCACGGCGCGGGTGCTGCTGCCGCACCGGCGGGCCGACGGGGTGCAGGAGTTCCTGGACCGGCACGCGTCGGCACCGCGGTCGGCCGGCGCGGGGTCGGGCGCTACGGCGTGAGGTGACCGAGGTCGTTCCAGCTCTCGATCGCCGGTTCGCCGTACGCCCAGCCCAGGACCGACAGCGAGGTCGGGTTCAGCCGGATACGGGCGGCGAAGTCCAGCGGGAGGCCCAGCCAGCGGGCGCCGATGGAGCGGAGGATGTGGCCGTGGGCGAAGACCAGGAACGTCCCGGTCAGCCGACCGCGCCCAGGCGACGACCTCGTCCGCGCGCGCGGCCACCTCGGCGAGCGACTCCCCCTCCGGGACCCCGTCCCGCCAGATCAGCCAGCCGGGCCGGACCCCCTGGATGTCGGCCGGGGTCATGCCCTCGTAGGCGCCGTAGTCCCACTCCATGAGGGTGTCCCAGCGCGTCGCCCGCTCGCCGAAGCCGGCGAGGTCGCAGGTCTCCCGCGCGCGGGCCAGCGGACTGGTGCGTATCTCGACGTCCCGCAGCCCGTCGAACGGCGTCCGGTGCAGCCGTTCACCGAGCAGCTTGGCGCCCCGGCGGCCCTCCTCCAGCAGCGGTACATCGGTCCTGCCGGTGTGCTTGCCGGACAGCGACCACTCGGTCTGTCCGTGCCGGGCCAGCAGGATGCGCGGTGCCATGAGGGGCCTTTCCGGGGAAACCCTGGGACGTCCCAGGGGAGAAAGCGGAGGCGGGACCCCTCCATCATCGCTCACCCTGAAACGGGGCAACCCGGCGGGCGATCCCCGCGTCTTTGAGGGCCGGGGGCACCCCGCGGGGGACGCACGCATACGCCGTAAAGTGACACGTCCCGCGACCACGGGCGCAGCGACACACCAGCGACACACAGCGACACGAAGGGGGAGGCGATCGGATGCCGCAGACCGAGACACCAGGCACCGAGGCGGCCCCGCGGATCCGGCTGCGCTGGTGGACGGAGCTGCCGCTGATCCTGCTGGTGTACGCCTGCTACTCGGCGGGCCGGCTGCTCGCGCGCGGGGACGTGACGACCGCCGTCGACCACGGCCTGGCGATCCTGCGCGTCGAGAAGTTCCTCCACCTCAACGCCGAGCACCCGCTGAACCGGCTGTTCACCGGCGAGGCCTGGCTCGGCGTCCCGGCCGACTTCTGGTACGCGTCGCTGCACTACCTGGTGACCCCGGCGATCCTGGTCTGGCTGTTCCGCTCCCGCAGCCTGCGCTACCGGGCCGCCCGCACCTGGCTGATGACGTCCACCTTCATAGGTCTGATCGGCTTCACCCTGCTGCCCACCTGCCCGCCCCGCCTGCTGTCGGCGGAGCACGGCTTCGTGGACACCATGGCCCAGTACAGCTCGTGGGGCTGGTGGGGCGGCGAGGCCAGCGCACCGCGCGGTCTCGGCGGGATGACCAACCAGTACGCGGCGATGCCGAGCCTGCACGTCGGCTGGTCCCTGTGGTGCGGTGTCATGCTGTGGCGTCACGGGCGCACCCGCACGGCGCGCACGGCCGCCGTGCTCTACCCGCTGCTGACGACGATCGTGGTCATGGGCACCGCGAACCACTACTTCCTCGACGCGGTCGCGGGCGCGGCCGTGATGGGCGTCGGACTGCTGCTGACACCGCTCGTGATGCGGACCGCGGACCGGCTGCGGACCGCGGCCGCCGCCAGGGTCCCGTCCCCCGCGGCCCGGATCCCGGCCCCGGCGGCGGCCGCCGCGGCGGCCCCTGCCACGCCCTCCCCGGCGGCGGCCGCGGACACCACGCCGACGGCCACCCCGGACACCAGCGCCCCGAATGTCAGTGGCGGATGCCAGACTTCGACGGGTGAACGAATTCCACGGCAGCGCGAGTCACGGTTCGGGGCGGGAACCGAACCGGGTGCCTCCCCCTCGGACGCGGGGGACGGCGCTCCGGCAGCGGCTCGCTGAGCTGCGCGGCCCCGACGTACCGGCCAAGGCGCTGGACGCGCGTGCCCTCGCGGCCCTCGCCGCCAACCCCGGCTGCAAGCGGCGCGCGATCCTCGACGGCGCCGGGGTGAACAAGGCGGCGCTGGCGGGGGCCCTGGGCGCCCCGTCGGCCTTCGGCCAGTCCCAGTTCGCCCTCACCCGCGGCAACGCCTTCGAGGCGAAGGTGAAGGCTGACGGCGGCGCGGAACTGCTGCGGCTCGTGCACGAACGACTGGACCCGGGCGCCGAACCGCCCACCACCAAGAGCACCCCCGACCTCACCGCCTCCGGCCCCGAGGGCCGCAGCGCGCGGACCGCGCTGGCGCTGCGCGAGGCCACCGAACAGGCCCTCGGCACGTGGACGTTCCTCGACCACCCGATGCTGGCCCTCGACGTCGCCGGCTCCACCGCCTTCCTGGAACCCGACGCGGTGGTGGTGCACCCGGACGGCGGCTGGACCGTCGTGGAGATCAAGTCCTTCCCCATGCTCGACGGTTCCGCCGACCCGGCGAAGGTGGGCGCCGCCGCCCGCCAGGCCGCCGTCTACGTGCTGGCCCTGGAGGAGGTCGCCGCCCGCCTCGACCCGGCACCCCGGGTCCGCCACCGCGTCCTGCTCGTCTGCCCCAAGGACTTCTCCAACCTGCCCACCGCGTCCGCCGTGGACATCCGCAAGCAGCGCGCGGTCACCAGCCGCCAGCTCGCCCGCCTCACCCGCATCCAGGACATCGCCGACACCCTCCCCGAGGGCACCTGCTTCTCCCCCGAGCTGCCCGCCGAGCAGCTCACCGCGGCCGTCGAAGCGGTCCCGGCAGCCTACGCGCCCGAGTGCCTGGCCGCCTGCGAGCTGGCGTTCCACTGCCGTGCCCGCTCCCGCGCGGCCGGCGCGGTCACCACCCTGGGCCGCTCACTCCGCGCCGAACTCGGCGGCCTCGGCACCGTCGAGGCCGTCCTGTCCGCGGCCCGCGGCGAGTCCGGGGACCCGGACGACCCGGCCGTGGCCGCCCTGCGCCGGGCCGCGCGGCTGCGCGCCGAGGCGCTCGCCGGCCGGGGGGCGACGTGTCGCTGATCGCCACCCTCGCCCGCCTCGAGGCCGTCACCACCGGCCGCGCCCAGCCCATGGCCACCGTCCGGCACCGCCATCTGTCCGACCGGCCGCTGGTGTTCGTGCCGCTGACCACCGCCGGCGAGGCCGGGGCCCCGCTCGGCGCGCTCGTCGGCACCGACCGGGACGCGCCGCGGCTGCTCGTCGTACCGCAGCCCCGCGACCGCGACCTGCGGTTCGCGTTCCTCGCCGAACTCGCCGACGCCGTCCTGCCGTACATCGACTCCTACGCGGACACCGTGGAAGCCGCCGAGCGGAGCGAGACCGACCCGGAGACCGGCAAGCGCGTCAAGGTCGAGGTCGAGCTGTGCGCCGACGCGCCCCAGCTGATCGTCCCGAGCCGCGCCGGCGTCGAGTACGTCCGCCTCCTCGGCCGCTCGATGCGTTTCCGGCGTACGGCGGAGCAGGACCCGGAGTCGCCGCATCCGGCGCCCCCGCGCGTGCCGCTGCTCGGCCGGTGGCTGACGCACTTCGGGGAGCGCGCCCGGGTGCCCGGCTCCGCGCTGCTGCTCGCCCTCACCGAGGTCCTCGGCCGGCACTGGGCGACCGGCCAGTCCAGCCTGGAGGACCAGCACCTGGGCGCCCTGCTCGCCTGGATCGACCCTCCCCCGGTCTCGGCTTCGCTCGACCCGGGGGACCCCCACTCGGGCGTCACGGGCGCCGAGGCGGCCGGGCGGGCCGAGCTGGGCCGGGACGCCTCGGGGCAGCTGCTGTGCCCGCCCGCCGGTCCGGCCACCGACCCCGCCTTCGACAACAAGCTGCTGGCCCCGGCCATCGAGCGCTACGACCGCGCGCGGACGGCGTTCGCCGCGGCCGAGGACGGGCTGGAGGCCGACGACCGGCTGGGCGCGCTGGCCGCCGCCGAGGGGGAGATCCGCGAGCTGGTGCTGAGCCGGACCCTGCCCACCTGGCAGGCGGTGTGGCGGGGGCTCGACCTGCTGCGGGAGCTGCCCGAGGGCGCGCACTGCGAGGAGCGGTGGACCCGCGACCGCTGGTCGTTCACCGGCCACCGCGACCGGGTCGCCGCGGGCGAGCCCCCGCAGCCGCGCCGCGACGACGCGGTGACCGCGGCGAACAAGCTGGCCACGCGCGAGCGGGAACAGGCCCGGCTGGAGGCGCAGGAAGCCCTGGACGACCCGCTGGTGATGGCCGGGCGGCGGCTGGCCGGGGAGGCGTTCGAGGGCGAGGTCGTGGACGTCACCATGGCGTACAGCGAGGGCAGGCGGCCCAGTCCGCGCCCGCTGGTCACCGTACGGACCGATGACCGCCCGCATCTCGGGGAGCGGGCGAAGGCGTACCGGTCGCTGGGCGGGAAGCCGCAGGCGGCGGAGTGCGTGGAGCGGCCGGAGGACGGGCTGCTGGTGCTGCGGATCGTCGACCGGATGGGCCGCGGCAAGGAGCCGGAGCACGGGTCGGTGCCGGAGAAGGGCGACCTGCTTTGCTTCACCCTCTTCGAGCACGAGCAGCGGGGCGGCGCCAAGCTGCCGGACCCGGAGGAGACGCCGTGGACGCACGGCGGACCGCCCGGCGAGCCGGTGCCCGAAGCCCCCGACTCCGTCACCCGGGAGGACGTCCTGTGACCACCGAGGCCGCCTTCGACCCCGGTACGGCCGCGACCCGCGCGACCGACGCGATCCTCCACGACACGCTGCACGGCACCGCGCGCGGGGTGGTCGTGGACTCCCCGCCCGGCGCGGGGAAGTCCACGCTCGTCGTCCGGGCGGCACTGGAACTCGCGGACGCGGGGCGCCCGTTGATGGTCGTCGCGCAGACCAACGCGCAGGTCGACGATCTGGTGCTGCGGCTCGCCGAGAAGAGCCCCGAGCTGCCGGTGGGGCGGCTGCACAGCAGCGACGCCGACCCGTACGACAAGGCGCTGGACCGCCTGGAGAACGTGAAGAAGTCGGCGAAGGCCGCGGAGCTGGCCGGCCTGCCGGTCGTGATCTCCACCGCCGCGAAGTGGGCGCACGTGAAGGTCGACGAGCCGTGGCGGCACGCGATCGTGGACGAGGCGTACCAGATGCGCTCGGACGGGCTGCTGGCCGTGGCCGGGCTGTTCGAGCGGGCGCTGTTCGTGGGCGACCCGGGGCAGCTGGACCCGTTCGCGATCGTGGGCAGCGAGCAGTGGGCGGGCCTGTCGTACGACCCTTCCGGCTCCGCCGTGACCACCCTGCTGGCGCACAACCCCGACCTGCCCCAGCACCGTCTGCCGGTCTCCTGGCGTCTCCCGGCCTCCGCGGCGCCCCTGGTCTCCGACGCGTTCTACCCGTACACCCCGTTCCGCAGCGGGACGGGGCACGGCGACCGGCGGCTCTCCTTCGGCGTGCCCTCGGACGGCTCGGGTCCCGACCGGGTGATCGACGAGGCGGCCGAGTCGGGCTGGGGCCTGCTGGAGCTGCCCGCACGGCACACGCCCCGCACCGACCCCGAAGCGGTCAGGGCGGTGGCGACGGTCGTACGGCGTCTGCTGGACCGGGGCGGCTCGGCCGTCTCGGAGCGCTCCCCGGACCCCACGCCCGTGACCGCGGGCCGGATCGCCGTCGGCACCGCTCACCGGGACCAGGCGGCGGCGGTCCGGGCGGCGCTGGCCGAGCTGGGCGTGGCGGACGTCGCGGTGGACACCGCGAACCGGCTCCAGGGCATGGAGTTCGACGTCACGGTGATCCTCCACCCGCTCTCCGGCCGCCCCGACGCCACCGCCTTCCACCTGGAGACCGGCCGCCTCTGCGTCCTCGCCTCCCGCCACCGCCACGCGTGCATCGTGGTCTGCCGCGCGGGGGTGGGCGACCTCCTGGACGACTACCCGTCCACGGAACCGGTCCAGCTGGGCACACTCGTGAAGTTCCCGGACGGCTGGGAGGCGAATCACGCGGTGCTCGCCCACCTCGGGGAGCACCGGGTGGCGTGGACGGTGTGAAGGCGGGCGGGACCCCGGCACGCGGGACCGGCGAACGCACGTGCCCCGGGCTCCGCGGAGGCGGGGGTGCGGCCGGAGGCCTGGAACCGGTCGGGGCGGGGGAACATCCCGGGGTGCGGATTCCTTGAGAGTGCGGGGCGCAGGGCCTCTTGCGCCACCGGGGGACAATGGAAGGTGGTCCGCACCGGAACGCGCGCGCCCGCGCGCCCGCACGACGTACGAGGAGGACAAGACATGGCGGAGCCCACGCCGCGTCGGAACGAACCGCGGCTACGCCCCGCGCCCCTGCTCTTCGAGCCGGCGGAGGCGGCCGGTGATCCGGAGCACTTCTTCGACCTGGAGTCGATCGACGACCCGGGCGCGCTGCTGGCGCGGGCGACGGAGCTGACGGTGGCGTTCCAGGCGGCCGCCGACCGGGCGCTGGAGTTCCAGGCCGTCGCGGCGGCCCAGCTCGCCGACCCGCGCCGCTTCGACCGGCTGACGCCCGCGGACATCGCCCGGCGGGCCGAGTGGACCGAGGACTACGCGAAGAAGATGGTCGAGTTCGGCCGGGACCTGCTGCGGGGCGACGCCGAGGGCCGCGGGCCGGTGGACCCGCTGTAGCCCCCGCGCGCACCGGCACCACGCGACGGCATATGCCAGGCGGGCAGGCGGGCAAGATACTCCGCTTCCCCACCCCTTGTCCCGGCTTTCCGCGACTCTTGGGAGCCGTGCCCTCACAGTGGGTAGACAGGTGGGCATGAGCAGCGCATGTGTCACCGCGGACGGCGCCGTCTGGCTGGCCTCCGCCGGAACGTATCCGCGCAGCACCCTCGCCCTCTGGGAGGAGCGGCCGCACGCCCCGGTCGTGCTGCCCTGCGGCTCGGTGTTCGACATCGTGAGCGCGCCGGCGGTGTTCGGGCGGCTGATGCTGGACCGGCTGTGGAGCGAGGGGCCGGGGTCCGGTCCGGTGGCGGTGCTGCGGGGGCGGACCCTGCTGTTCGCCGCGCCGGGCACGGCCCAGCGGCTGCCGTCGCTGCTGGAATGGGAGGAGTGGGGCACGCGCGGCCGGCGGGACGGCCGTACGCACGCCGTGCCGCCGCTGCTCTGCCACGGCACCGGGGACGCGGTGACCGTGCCCGCGCTCACCCCGGAGCGGGAGCACGGGCCCACCCGCTGGGTGGTCGCCCCGGACTGCCGGCACCCGTGGCTGCCGGGCCCCGAGGTGCTGCTCTGGGCGGCCGTGCGGGCGGCCCGTGCGGCGGTGCGGATATCGATTTTTCCCCCGGCCGACCAGGATGCTAAGGTCTACGACGTCAGCAGGCGCCGCTAGCTCAGTTGGTTAGAGCAGCTGACTCTTAATCAGCGGGTCCGGGGTTCGAGTCCCTGGCGGCGCACAGACGGCAGAGGCCCCTCGCGGAAGCGGGGGGCCTTTCGCGTGCCGCCGCACGGGCCCGCCGCACGGGCCCGCCGTACGGGCCCGCCGTACGGCTCATACGCGCGGCAGCGTGATCTTCACGTTCCAGGCTCCCGTGGGGGTCCGGCTCTCCGCCTGTACCTGTACGCCCGTCCCCGGCACCGTGAAGTTCTCGCCGAGGGCGACCGGGGCGTCGGCGAGGGGCGGGTAGACGGAGGATTCCCAGCAGGCCTCGGTGTGCGGGTGGGTGTCGATCACCTCGACCGGTCCGCGGCCGGACTGGGCGTCGCCGCTGATCCGGTAGACGAGGATGCCGGAGCGGCAGGCGGCGCGGTCGTTGCCGACGGGCCCGCGGGCCTCGAAGGCGAGGACGGAGTCGGGGCCGGTGCGCACGACGGCCAGTTTGGCGCCGTCGCCGAGGCCGAAGGCGGGTGCGCCGGAGGTGCCGGTGACGGGGACCCCGGGGCCTGCGCCGAGCGGTTCCAGGGTGAGCCGGGTCGGTCCCGCCTTCGTGACGCACACCACCTGGCGCGGCGCCAGCCAGCCCAGCTTCCACTTGTGCCAGCCGAAGAGGTCCGGGGCGAGTCCGAACTGGCTGCCCATCAGGTCCCAGTCGCCGACGTAGGTGTCCCAGTCGCCCTTGCCGTCGACCGGCCGGTGGTAGAGATCGGGCAGGTCGAAGACATGACCCGTCTCGTGGGCCAGGACCAGCCGGTCCGGCGGGTGCTGCTCGAAGACCGTGACGACACGGCGGATGTCGGTGCCGTCGGCGTGCAGGGGCTCGTCCAGGTTGACGACCTTCGTGGCGTCGGAGTCCACGCCGGGCGCGTCCGGGTCGGCGACGAAGTAGACCAGGTCGTACCGGGAGAAATCGACCGAGGGGTCGGCGGCGGCGAGCGCGTCGTGCAGATAGGCGGCGCGGCGCTCGGCGTTCCAGTCGCGCTGTATGGCGTACGCGGTGGACGGCTTCGGCATCCGGATCCAGCGCTCGACCGGGTGGGCGCGCAGGGTGAAGCGGCCGTAGGACGCCTGCCGGAAGAAGCGGCTGGTGGCCGGGAAGTGGTCGGCGGTGAGTTCGGCGGGGGTGGTGGCCGGGGCGCGGTCCGGGAAGGACAGGAAGACCATCACCGCGTCGAGGGCGCGGGTGGGGCGGGGGTAGGCGGCGTTCCAGGTGTCGAGCCCCTCGGAGTGGTGGGCGTCGGTGCGCTTGAGGACGCAGGGCGCGGCGGAGAAGGGTTCGGCGATGGAGGGGCCGGTGGCCAGTGAGATCGCGGCGATCGCCGAGAGGGTGGTGCACAGGGCCGCGGTGCTGCGCAGTCGGGGGCGCGGGAACAGTCGCGGCACTTCGGACCTCCGGGGGCGGTTCACGGGACACCGCCCCCAGCCTGTTCGACTTTGTCGCGCTATGCCCTGTTTGTCTGCCCCAGAAGAGTGAGGAGGGAGAAAGCGGGCATCAATCCCGACACCCCCGGAATTCTCACGGTCCGTCACAAGCGATCGAGGACCCGCAGAAGCGGTCCACCTGCGGGCAGAAACGATCTGTCAGAAAGGTGGGGTGTTCCGGGACACTGGGCAGTGGCTGCGCAACTCCGGGGGCAGCATCTATGATCGGCACACTTTCCTGCCAGGACAGCGATCGAGTGCACTGCGGGAGCGAGCGGTGAGCGGAACGTCCGAAGGGTCGACGCCCGCGGCAGACCTCGACCGGTCCGCCGTCACGGAGCGTGACAGTCATGCCGCTACTTGTGCGGAGAGCTTGGACGGAGCCGACCCCCCGGCCTACCGTTCCGTGTTCGCGGCGGCGCCTCTGGCCATGGCTCTCGTCGATCGTGAGGGTCAGGTCGTGGACGCCAACCAGGCGCTGGGCGAGCTGCTCGGCGGCGACGGGGCGAATCTGGTCGGGCGGGTCGCCGCCGATCTGCTGGACCTCGCCTCCGACGCCCGCACCTGGCACGCCTACCGCGAGGTGCTCCGCGGCCGCCAGGCGAAACTGCGCTGCACCCGGCGGCTGAAACACCCCGACGGGCGCACGCTGTGGGCCCAGGTCACCGTCGCTCCCCTGGACGAGGGCGGGCCGCCCGGGGTGCTGCTGTCGGTCGCCGACGTGAGCGACCGCCGTGACCTCCAGGCGAGGCTGCGGCACCTGCAGATGCACGACCCGGTGACCCGGCTGCCCAACCGCACCCTGTTCTTCGAGCGGGTGTCGGCGGCCCTGGAGGCGGAGTCGTACGAACAGAGCGGAACCGGCCGGATCGGTCTGTGCTACCTCGACCTGGACGGCTTCAAGGCCGTCAACGACACCCTCGGCCACCGCGTCGGCGACCGGCTGCTGGCGACCGTGGCCGAGCGGCTGACCCAGTGCGCGAAGGACGCCGGGCAGAACCGGCCGAGCGAGCCGCTGGTGGCCCGGCTGGGCGGGGACGAGTTCGCGCTGCTGGTGGAGGACTCGACCGGCACCGAACAGCTCGCCGATCTCGCGGAGTCCGTGCTGAAGGCGCTCCAGGCGCCCTTCGACCTCGCCGGACAGCGGATGAACGTCTCCGCCTCGATCGGGGTCGTCGAACGGCACGCCGCCGGGACCACCGCGACCGCGCTGATGCAGGCCGCCGACACCACGCTGTACTGGGCGAAGGTGGACGGCAAGGACCGCTGGACGCTGTTCGACCCGGAGCGCAACGCGCATCTGATGACCAGCCAGGCCCTCGCCTCCACCCTGCGGCCCGCCATCGAGCGCGGGGAGTTCCGGCTGGAGTACCAGCCGCTGGTCGGCATGTCGGACGGACGGCTGCGCGGGGTGGAGGCGCTGGTGCGCTGGGACCACCCGCGGTTCGGTTCGCTGCCGCCGAATCGGTTCGTCGCACTGGCCGAGGAGGACGGCTCGATCGTCCCGCTCGGGCGTTGGATTCTGGCCACCGCCTGCCGTCAGGCCCGCGCCTGGCAGCTGGACCGGCCGGAGGAGCCGCCGCTGTTCGTGAGCGTCAACGTGGCGGTCCGTCAGGTGTGGGACTCCGACCTGGTGGCGGACGTGGCGGAGATCCTCGCCGAGACCGGGCTGCCGCCGCACCTGCTCCAGCTGGAGCTCACCGAGTCGGCCGTCATGGGGTCGGCGGGCCGCCCGCTCCAGGCCCTCCAGGCCCTCAGCGACATGGGCGTGCACATCGCCATCGACGACTTCGGCACCGGCTACTCCAACCTCGCCTATCTGAGCCGGCTGCCGGTCTCGGTCCTCAAACTGGACGGGTCGTTCGTCCGCGGCTTCCAGTACGAGGGCACGGGCGCGGCGCCCAACCCGGCCGACGAGGTCGTCGTCGAGGCGATGATCGACCTCGCCCACCGCCTCGGCCTCACCGTCACCGCCGAGTGCGTGGAGACCGCCGCGCAGGCCAACCGGCTGCGCAGCATCGGCTGCGACACCGGGCAGGGCTGGCTGTACTCGCGCGCGGTGTCGCCGGACCGCATCTCCGAGCTGCGGGCGGCGGGCCCGGACCGGGCGGCACCCGTCGGGGCACCGCAGAACCCGTAGGGGTCCCGTACCCGTAGGGGTGCCCCCGGGGAACGGCTCTCAGCCGGCCGCCGGCAGTCCGTACGCGTCAGCGACCAGCTCGTACGACCGCAGTCGCAGCTCGCCGCGGTGGGCGTGACTGGTGAGCATCAGCTCGTCGGCGCCGGTGCGCTTGTGCAGGTCGTCGAGGCCGGTGCGGACCTCGTCGGCGGTGCCGTGGACGATGTTCGCCGTCCAGGAGTCGACGAACTCCCGCTCCAGCTCGCTGAACGTGTGCGCCTCCGCCTCCTCCGGGGAGGGGAAGAGACCGGGGCGGCCGGTGCGCAGCCGGACCATGTTGAGACCCGTGGCGAGGACCTGGCGGCGCGCCTCGCCCTCGTCGTCGGCGGCCAGGACGGAGACGCCGATCAGGGCGTACGGCTCGGAGAGCACCGCGGACGGACGGAAGGACTCCCGGTAGAGGTCGAGGGCCGGGACGGTGTTCTGCGCGGAGAAGTGGTGCGCGAAGGCGAAGGGCAGGCCGAGGAGTCCGGCCAGCCGGGCGCTGAAACCGGAGGAGCCGAGCAGCCAGACCGGCGGGCGGTGCCGGGACTGGACGCCCCCGGGCGCGGTCGCCTGGACCGGCCCCGGCACGGCGTGGACACGGCGGTAGCGGTGCCCGTCGGGGAAGTCGTCGTCCAGGAACCGGATCAGCTCGGCGAGCTGCTCGGGGAAGTCGTCGGCGCCCTCGTGCAGCGTGGCCGTCCGGCGCAGGGCGGCGGCGGTGCCCCCGTCGGTGCCGGGGGCGCGGCCGAGGCCGAGGTCGATCCGGCCCGGTGCGAGGGCCTCCAGGGTGCCGAACTGCTCGGCGATGACGAGGGGCGCGTGGTTGGGCAGCATGACGCCGCCCGAGCCGAGCCGGATGCGGTCGGTGTGGGCGGCGAGGTGGGCGAGGATCACCGCGGGCGAGGAGGAGGCGACGCCGGGCATCGAGTGGTGCTCGGCGACCCAGTAGCGGTGGAAGCCGCGGGACTCGGTGAGCCGGGCGAGGTCGACGCTGGTGCGCAGGGCGTCGGTGGCGGTGCGCCCGGAGCCGACCGTCACGAGGTCGAGGACGGAGAGCGGGGCGGGGGCGGTGCCGTGGGCGGCGGCGCGTATGCCGTCCGCCTCGGTACCGGCCGTGGGGGTCCCGGCCGCCGCAGTGCCGGCCGTGGCGGTGCCGCCGGGCGCCGTGCCGGCCGTCGCGGTCCCGCCGGGCGCCGTGCGCACCGCCGCGGTCCCGGCCGCCGCGGTCCCGCCGGGCGCCGTGCGCACCGCCGCGGTGCCGGGCGCCGTGCCGGCCGTCGCGGTCCCGGCCGCCGTCTCGTCTGCCGCCACGGGGTCCTCCTGTTGTCGGGCTTACGGTGTCCTTCGCCCACTAACAGGAGGGTGTCCCCGTTTATTCCCGCCCGCACGCGGCCGCCGGGGAGACCCCTCACACCTGCACGATCGGCTCCCGCCGGAACAGCGCCCCCAGTTCCGGCGCGTTCACCCGCCGGTCCGTCAGCCGCAGCCCCTCCCACACGGTCACCTGGTTCGCGGTCAGGACGGGTTTGCCCAGCTCCCGTTCCAGGGCCGGGAGGCAGGCGACGGTGTGCAGGGCCGTGTCGGGCAGCAGGACCGCGTCGGCGCCGAAGGCGTCGACGGCCCGCGCCAGGGCGAGCACCTCCGCCTCACCGAAGGCGCCGGCCCGCTCCGCCGTGACCCCGGCGGCGTGCACCGCGGTCACCTCCAGTCCGCCGGCCCGCAGGAACTCCGCGAACTGCGCGGCGGCCCCGTCCGGGTAGGTGGCCCCCACCGCGACCCGGGCGGCCCCCAGTTCCCGGGCCGCGTGCACGAAGGCGAACGAGGTGGAGGAGGCGGGCATGCCGGCGGCCGTGGCCAGGGTGCGCACCTGCTCGTGGGCGCCCTCCCTGCCGTAGCCGAAACTGCCGCGCGTGGAGGCCCAGACGACGGCCTCCGCGCCCGACAGCCGCAGTTGCTCGACGCCCGCCGCGAGCCGGTGCGGCGCGCCCAGGCGCAGGGAGGCGTCGGTGCGCCCGCCGTCCTCCCCGCCGTCCTTTCCGGGGTCCGCGCGGACGAGGTCCACCCGGATGTCGCCGGCCAGGAGCTGCTCGATACGGGGGTAGTCGTCCTCGGCACAGTGGCCCGGGTGGAGGAATCCGAGTGCGGTCATGACGGCCTTCCTGCTGCTGCTCTTCTTCCGGAGGTACCCGGGTACCCCGCATGCGCAGCCCACGGCCGCCATCCTCACCTGGTTGGCGGTCCCGACGTGTTGACGGCCGTGGACCGGGGTGCGACCGTGTTCCGTCCGCGCACGTCAGGCCCTTGGTCATGAGAAGGCACCGGATGGCCGCCGTCCCCACGCTCCTCGTCCTCGACGCGGAGCCCCTGCCCCGCCTCGGCCGGCTCACGGGCCGGGTGCGGGTGCTGCACGCCGACGGCTCCACCCTCGGCGCGCTGCTGCCACGGGCCGACGTCCTGCTGGTGTGGGACACCTCCTCGGACGCGGTGCGCGCCGCCTGGCCGGGCGCCGGGCCGCGCCCGCGCTGGGTGCACACCGCGGGCGCGGACGTGGACCGGGTACTCTCCCCGGAACTGGCCGCGTCCGACACGGTGCTGACGAACGCGCGCGGGGTCTTCGCCGAGCCGGTCGCCGAGTACGTCGCCGCGCTGGTCCTGGCGATGGCGAAGGACCTGCCGGGGACCTGGACGGCGCAGACGCGCGGCGAGTGGCGGCCCCGGGAGAGCCGGCGGGTGGCCGGCACCCGGGCCGTGGTCGTCGGGTCGGGCCCGGTGGGCCGGGCGATCACCCGCACCCTCAAGGCGCTCGGCGTCACCACCGCGCTCGTCGGACGGGTCCCGCGCACCGGCATCCACGGCCCCGACGACCTGGACCGGCTGCTCGCCCGCGCGGACTGGGTGGTCGCGGCGGCCCCGCTCACCGAGCTGACCCGGGGTCTGTTCGACACCCGCCGCTTCGGCGTGATGCAGCCCTCGGCCCGTTTCCTCAACGTCGGCCGCGCCGGCCTGGTCGTCGAGGAGGCACTCGTACGGGCCCTGCGCAGCCGCTGGATCGCGGGCGCCGCCCTGGATGTGTTCGGCGCCGAACCCCTGCCGCCCGACAGCCCGTTGTGGCAGGTCCCGGGCCTGCTGGTGTCCCCGCACATGAGTGGCGCCGAGGTCGGCCGGCACGACGAGCTGGGGGCGCAGTTCGTGGAGCAGTTCGAACGCTGGGCGGCGGGCCGGCCGCTGCGGAACGTGGTCGACAAGGCGCGCGGATACGTGCCCGGCCGCTGACGGTCACCACACTCCCCTCACACGACCCGTCCGCATAAGCCGAGGGGGCCCGGGTAGCCGCGCCGCCATGGCTCCACCGAACAGACGAACCCCTCACCACGACAACCCCACCCGTCGGTCGCTGCTCACGGGGGTGGCGGCGCTCGGCGCGCTGGGCGCCGCGGGCTGCGCGCGCGTGGCCACGGCGTCCACCGCGGACGGCGGCGACCTCCTCGACCGGCTCCGCGCCGCGGGGGTCGTACGGCTCGGGATCGCGGGCGAGATCCCCTTCGGGTACATCGACACGGACGGGCATCTCACCGGGGAGGCCCCCGAGCTGGCGAAGGTGGTCTTCAAGCGGCTCGGGGTGGACACCGTGCAGCCCGTGCCCACCGAGTTCGGGTCCCTGATACCGGGGCTGAACTCCCAGCAGTTCGACGTCGTGGCCGCCGGGATGTACGTCAACCCCGAGCGCTGCGAGCAGGTGATCTTCGCCGATCCCGACTATCAGATGCTGGACGCCTTCATCGTCCGCAAGGGCAACCCGAAGGGGCTGCACAGCTACCGGGACGTCGTGGAGAAGAAGGCCCGGTTCGCCACCGGCACCGGGTACGCCCAGATCGGGTACGCCGTGGACGCGGGGTACGCGGAGAGCGCCATCCTGATCGTGCCGGACCAGGTGGCCGGGCTGAACGCGGTCGAGGCGGGCCGGGTCGACGTCTTCGCGGGGACGGCGCTGACCGCCCGCGAGGTCGTGAAGAAGTCCCGCAGGGCCGAGTCGACCCGGCCCTTCGCCCCGCTCGTGGACGGCGCGCCGCACGTGGACGGCGGCGCGTTCGCGTTCCGGCCGGGCGAGACCCGGCTGCGGGACGCCTTCAACACCGAGCTGCGCGAGCTGAGGAGGAGCGGGGAGCTGTTCCGCATCCTGGAGCCCTTCGGGTTCACGAAGGCCGAGATGACGGACCTGACCGCGAAGGAGCTCTGCGGCGGATGACCCCGGGACTGTGGGAACTCGTGCTCAAGGGGGTGTGGACGACCGTCCGGCTCCTCGTGTTCAGCGCGGCGCTCGGGGCGGCCGTGGCGTTCGCCGTCGGGATCGCGCGCACCCACCGGCGGTGGCCGGTCCGCTTCCTGGCGGGCTGCTACACCGAGGTGTTCCGGGGGACCTCGGCGCTGGTGATGATCTTCTGGGTGTTCTTCGTGCTGCCGCCCGCCTTCGGCTGGCAGCTGGTGCCGATGTGGGCGGGCACGCTCGCGCTCGGGCTGACCTACGGGGCGTACGGGGCGGAGATCGTGCGCGGGGCGCTCGGCGCGGTCGATCCGGCGCAGCGGGAGGGCGGGATCGCGCTCGGGTTCACGCCCGGCCAGCGGCTGCGCAGGATCCTGCTGCCGCAGGCGGTGCCGGAGATGATCCCGCCCTTCTCGAACCTGCTGGTCGAGCTGCTCAAGGGCACCGCCCTGGTGTCGGTGATGGGCATGGGCGACCTGGCGTTCAGCGGCAACCTGGTCCGCCTCGCGCTCCAGGAGAGCGCGGAGATCTACACGTACGTCCTGCTCATCTACTTCGTCATCGCGTTCCTGCTGACGCGGCTGATGCGCGGGCTCGAGCACCGGCTGAAGGCGGGGCTGCGATGAACTGGGACTGGAGTGCCGTCCGCGACTTCCTGCCGATGTTCCGGGACGGGACCCTCGTCACGCTCCAGGCGCTGGCGCTCGGGTCGCTGATCTCGTTCACGCTGGGGCTGCTGTGGGCGCTGCTGATGCGGACGCCGACCCGGTGGGTGCGCTGGCCCGTCGGGGCCGTCACGGAGTTCGTACGGGACACCCCGCTGCTGGTGCAGCTGTTCTTCCTCTTCTACGTGCTGCCCGAGTGGGGGCTGACCCTGTCGGCGATGACCACCGGGGTCGTGGCGCTCGGGCTGCACTACTCGACGTACACCATGCAGGTCTACCGGGCCGGCATCGAGGCGGTGCCGGCCGGGCAGTGGGAGGCGGCGACCGCGCTGAACCTGCCGCGGGGCCGCACCTGGCGGGCGGTGATCCTGCCGCAGGCGGTCCGCCGCGTCGTGCCGGCGCTCGGCAACTACGTGATCGCGATGCTCAAGGACACACCACTGCTGATGGCGATCACCGTGCTGGAGATGCTCGGCCGGGCGCGGCTCTTCTCCCAGCAGCACTTCCGGTTCACCGAGCCACTGACGGTGATCGGCGTGGCCTTCGTCGTCATCTCCGTCCTCGCCTCCTTCCTTCTGCGCACCCTGGAGCGACGCCTTGTCCGTTGAGATCAGCCAGGTCACCAAGCGATTCGGCGACCACACCGTCCTCGACCGGCTGGACCTGTCGGTGAAGGCCGGCAGCCATGTCACCCTCATCGGTCCGTCCGGGTCCGGCAAGACGACCATCCTGCGGATGCTGATGACCCTCACCGAGCCCGACGCGGGCACCATCACGGTGGACGGGCAGCCGCTGTTCCCCGCCACGGGCAGGCAGCGCCGCGAGGTGCGCCGGCAGATCGGCATGGTCTTCCAGCAGTTCAACCTGTTCCCCCACATGAGCGTCCTCAGGAACGTCACCGAGGCCCCGGTCACCGTGCTCGGGCTGTCGAAGGACGAGGCGGAGGAGCGGGCCCGCGCGCTGCTGGACATGGTCGGGCTGGCCGACAAGTGCGACTCCCGGCCGTCCCGGCTCTCCGGCGGACAGCAGCAGCGGGTGGCGATCGCGCGGGCGCTGGCGATGCGGCCGAAGGTGCTCCTGCTGGACGAGGTGACCTCCGCTCTGGACCCCGAGCTGGTCGCCGGGGTGCTCGACGTCCTCAGGGACGTCGCCACCTCCACCGAGATCACCCTGCTCTGTGTGACCCATGAGATGAACTTCGCCCGGGACATCTCCGATCAGGTACTGATGTTCGACGCGGGGCGGGTCGTCGAGGCGGGTCCACCGGAGCAGATCTTCGGCGCGCCGGAGGAGGAGCGGACCCGGGAGTTCCTGAGCGCGGTGCGGTAACGGGGCAGGTCGCGCACGGGGCCGGGGCGGCTGGACATGCCCCGGGCATGTGCCAGAGGGCCAGTGTCGCAGTTGAGGACACCAAAGGCACGCCATCTTCTCGCCAACAACCCCTCCCCTCCGGCTCCTTGGCCGTTATCGTGGAAATGATTCGCTGCCAGGATCACCGCTCATGGATCACCGCTCATGGATCACCGCTCATGGATCACGGCCAGAGGAAGCGACCAGGGGGGAACACCGTGGCGCTGAAGCACGAGCCGACCGCGCCGTACCACTCGGCTCAGGACGCCCTGCGCGTCCTGGAGACGGTGGCCCGGCACTCCACCGGTGTCACCGACACCGAACTCGCCCGCGAGACCGGCCTGGAGCGGGAGCGGCTGACCACGCTCCTGCGCATGCTGCGCCGCGAGGGGTACGTCGAGCAGGTCGCCGACGGCGCCTACGTCACCGGGGACGCCCTGACCCGCCTGGGCTCCGCCCACGGCCACCAGCAGGCCCTGCGCGACCAGCTCCAGCGCACCCTGGACCGGCTGCGCGACTCGATCGGCGCCGCCGTCTACGTCAGCCGGTACGTCGACGGCGAGGTCACCATCGCCCAGTACGCCGACAGCCCCGCCACCCCCGCCGTCCACGAGTGGTTCGACTTCCGCTCCTCGGCGCACGCCACCGCGCTCGGCAAGAGCCTGCTCGGCCAGCTCGACCACAACGGCCGGCGCGACCACCTCTCCCGGCACAAGATGGCCCGTCTCACCTCGCGCACCATCACCAGTGACCGGCTGCTGCTGTCCCGACTGGAGTCCCAGCCGCCCACGGTCCCGCACCTCGACCTCCAGGAGTACGCGGTCGGCACGGTCTGCGCGGCCGTCCCGATCACCGCCGGCTCCTCCGTGGGCTGTCTCGCCCTGTCCCTGCCCGTCGCCCACGCCCACCGCCTGCGCCAGGCGGCCGACGCCCTGAACAGGAACGCGGCCCCGGTCCTGCTCTCCCTGGCGATCTAGGACCCCCCTAGGACCCCCCTCGGCCCGGGACAGCGGGCCGGTCCGAAGCACCCCTGGGGACCAGGTAGTATTTTCTCTGTCGCCGGCCGCCGAAGGGCGGAGGGCGGGAGTCATGCGCCGCTAGCTCAGTTGGTTAGAGCAGCTGACTCTTAATCAGCGGGTCCGGGGTTCGAGTCCCTGGCGGCGCACATCGGAAGGGCCCCTCGTGGAGACACGAGGGGCCCTTCGGCGTCCTCGTCGGTCAGCGGCCGGTAGCCGGCCTCCCCCGGCGGGCGCCACCACACCGGGTCGGCGCACCGCATCCCCTCCCGCCTCAGCAGCGCGCGGTGGATCTTGTTGGTGGCGGTGACGGGCATCCGCTCCACCACCCGGACGAACCGGGGCGCCATCTTCGTCCCCAGGTCCGGCTGGGCGGCGAGGAACGCGGCGAAGGCGGCCGGCTCGAACTCCCCCGCGAGCGTCGCCATCACCTGGTCCCCGGTCACCGGGTCCGGCACCGCGTACACGGCGACGGCGTCCGCGCCCTCGTACCGGGCGAGGATGTTCTCGATCATCGCGGCGGCCAGGTTCTCGCCGTCCACGCGGATCCTGTCGTCCGTACGCCCGGCGAAATAGAGGTAGCCGCCGGTGTCGCGGTAGAAGAGGTCGCCGGTCCAGTACAGGCCGTCCCGGCGCCGCTCGGACTCCGCCTGCGGGTTGCGCCAGTACCCCTCGAACGGGTTCGGCCCGCGGTTGACCAGCTCCCCGATCGCCTCGTCCCCGTTGAGCAGCCGCCCGGCGGCGTCGAAGCGGGCCGGCGGGCACTCGTTCCCCGACTCCGCGTCGAGGACGGCCAGCCCGGGGCCCGCCGGCCCCACCGCGCCGGCCGGTGTCCCGGGCGTCCACTGCACCGCCGCGCCGCCCTCCGAGGAGCCGTACCCCTCCACCAGCCGCACCCCGAACCGCCGCTCGAAGGCCGCCGCGTCCACCACCCCGGCCTCGGTCCCGAAGCCGAGCCGCAGCACATGGTCCCGGTCGGCCGGGCCCGGCTCGGTGGCCAGCAGGTACTGGATCGCCCGGCCGACATAGGTGAAGTACGTCGCCCGGTGGCGCCGTACGTCGGTGAGGAACGCGGAGGCCGAGAAGCGGCGGCGCAGGGCCACCCCGGCCCCGGCGGCCAGCGCCGGAGCCCAGTCGGCGATCACCGCGTTGCCGTGGAACATCGGCATGCAGACGTAGTGCACGTCGTCCGGTACGACGGAGAACCGCGCCGCCAGGGTCCGGCCCGCGGCGGCCAGCCGGCCCTGGGTGCAGATCGCGGCCTTGGGGGCGCCGGTCGAACCGGAGGTGAAGTAGAGCAGGAGACGGTCGCCGGGGCGGGCCCGGGACGGGTCGGGGCGGGCGCCCGCGCAGGGGGCGAGGAGAGCCTCGTACTCCTCCGTGCCGGTCACCAGGACCCGGACCCCGGGCAGGTCGAGCCCGGCGAGCAGCGGGAGGTGGACCCGCTCGGTGATCAGCAGGGCGCACTCGGTGTGCAGGATGTCGCGGGCCAGCTCGGCGCCCCGGCGGGTGGGGTTGATCCCGGCGACCGCCGCACCGGCGAGCGCGGCGGCGGACAGCCACAGCGGGAACTCCGGGGTGTTGTCGAGCAGCACCCCGAGATGCGGTGCGGCACCCGGCGGCAGCAGCTCGGCCAGGAGCGCGGCCCGGGCGGCGGCACCGGCGGCGACCTCGTGATGGCTGAGCACCGTGTCCTCGCACCACAGTCCCGGCCGGTGGTCGTCCCAGCGGTGCGCTACGAGTGCGGCGACGGACTCCATGGGGGCGCACGGTAGCTGACATACCGTCAGATGACTATGCGGACGGCGCGCGTGAACGGCCGAGCGGGGCACGTTCGGAAGAAACCCGGGCGCCGTTGTCGATCCGGCCGCGTCCCGTTCGACATGCTGACGGAGGACGCAATGGTCCTCCGCACAATCGCCTCCCGCGGAGGCGACCGGACCTGATGAGGACAGCCATGGATCAGTTGCTGCGCGTGCAGAACTTCACCGTCTCGAGCGACGGCGTCGCCGCCGGGGAGGACCAGAGCCTGGAGCGGCCGTTCGGTCACGCCGTCGATCCGGCCCGGCTCTTCTCCTGGGCCGGCGCCACGGCGAGCTGGCCCAACCGCACCGAGCCCGGCGGGAGCCGGGGCCTCGACGACTACTTCGCCCGCGACTTCGGCCACAACATCGGTGCCGAGATCATGGGCCGCAACAAGTTCGGACCCCAGCGCGGAGCATGGCGCGACCACGAGTGGCGCGGCTGGTGGGGCGACGAGCCGCCCTTCCACACGCCGGTGTTCGTCCTGACCCACCACCCGCGGCCGTCGTTCACGCTCTCCGACACCACGTTCCACTTCGTGGACGGCGCCCCCGCCGACGTGCTCGCCCGGGCGCGGGAGGCCGCGCAGGGCAAGGACGTCCGGCTCGGCGGCGGAGTGACCACCGTCCGGGAGTTCCTCGACGCCGACCTCGTCGACGCCCTGCACGTGGTGGTCACCCCGGTGGAACTCGGCTCCGGGCTCCGCCTGTGGGACTCGCCCGACGAGCTGCTGGACCGGTTCCACCTGGAGGTCGTGCCCAGCCCGAGCGGCGTGACCCACCATCTCTTCTGGCGCAGGTGACACGGGCCCCCTGCGCGCACCCCCGGCACGGCCCTACGGCGCGACGTCGCTCCAGGCGGAGGTCTCCGTCTGGGCGCCGATCATGAAGGCGACGCAGCCGGCGAGCACCACTGCGAGGAAGACCAGCAGACAGCCGGTCTGCGCGAAGAGCCGCCCGTGCGCCGGGGGGTGGGCGGTGGCCTGCTCGGGGCGGTCGGCGGGATGGAAGACGGTGACGATGTCGCCCTCCAGGATCGTCCCCGGTCCGTTCTCCTCCTCGAACCGGACCGTGCGGCCCTCGCGGGTGGTGAACTCGTAGACGTGGTGCAGGACCGTCGTCACCCGGCGGTGCTCACCCGTGCTCGTCCTGGTCGTCGTGTACGTCCGCAGGCAGCGCGCCTCGGCCGTCAGCCCGCTGCCCCAGGCCCGGCTGACGCGGCGCGCGCGGCTGATCACCGTGTACATGGCGAAGAGAACGCCCATGATCATGATCGATGGGACGATCAGGAAGAAGATGTCCATACGAGCCCCCCGAGCTCCGGTCACCGGCCTGCCCGGCCGGTGTGCAGGGAACGTACCCGTACCCGGGGCGGCGTTGACTCAAGGGAACCTCAGAAATCCCCGGCGGACGCGGTGGCCTCCTCCGGGTCCGCGCACGCCCGTCGACGGCGCACGCGGACCCTGGCCGACGGTCCCTCAGAAGGTGACGTCGGAGCAGGCGTAGAAGGCGTTGCCCGTGTCGGCGATCGTCCAGACCGCGAGGATCACATGACGGCCGGACAGGCCCGACGGGAGCGTGCCGCTGTGGGAGAGGGTGGCGGGCGGACGCCGGCCGCCGTAGGGGACGGTGAGGAACGGGGTGAGGTTGAGGTCGGAGCGGGCCAGGCGGTGGTTCTGGTTCCAGCCCTGCTTGGTGACGTAGTACGTGAAGTCGGTCGTGGCGTGCATCGCGGTGAACTGCCAGCGGAAGGTGTAGCTCCGGCCACCGGTCACCCGGGTGGCCGGCCAGGCCCCGCCCGAGGGGGTCCTCGGGCTGTCGAGCTGGGCGAAGCGGGCGTTGTTCGCGGAGCAGATCGATCCGTCGGCCGCCCCTGAGCCCGGGAAGCCCTTCGGACCTTCGACGCTCTGCGGCTCCCACTGGATGTCGCCGCAGTCCGTGACCGTGCCGTTCTGACAGAGCTTCTGCCGGCTGACGGGCAGATCGGTGTAGCCGTGACCGCTCGCGCCGCCGGCCGAGAGCACGAGGGCTCCCGCCGTGGTGAGCCCGAGCGCGGCGGCGTACCACTTGGTCTTTTCGCGCATGCTGCCGCTCCTGGAGAACGTGGGGAGTTCACTGAGCCGAGCCGTGCAGGTCTAGACCAAGTGCGAGATTATTGCCGTTCCCTGAACATGTCCAGACCAATCACGGGGTCTGTTCCCCGCGGCCCGCCGCGAACGCCACCGTCAGGTCCTTCACCAGCGCCTTGCGCTCGTAGTCGTCCAGCTCCACCAGACCGCGCATGGTCAGCCGCGTCACCGTGTCCTCCACCGAGTCGACCACCGACGTCAGCACGGTCGCCCGGTGCTGGGCGTCGAGCGCGGCGATCCGCCGCCGGTGCATCGCGGCGGCGACCTCCGGGGCGTACTCGATCCGCAGCGGCTGCACCGAGAACACCTCCACGCCGATCGCGCCCGCGTCCCGCGCGACCCGCCGGGTCAGCGCCTCCCCCGCCGCCTCGACCGACCCCCGGCCCGCCCCCGGCGGCTCCACCGGGATCCGGGCGAGCGCCGCCTCCACGCACTCCCGCAGATACGTCTCGTGATCCTCGACGCCCAGCGTGGCCCGCGCGGTGTCCCGCACCCGCCACACCACCAGGACGACCACCCGCAGCGCGACCCCGCTGCCGTCGGCCGCCGGCATCGGCTCACCGCGCCAGTGCCGCAGCCGGACGTCGACCCGCCGGCGCAGCAGCAGCGGATTGACCCAGAGGAGACCGGTACGGCGGACGGTCCCCCGGTAGCGCCCGAACAGACCGAGCACCCAGGCCTGCCCCGTCCGCCCCCGCGCCAGCCCCCCGAACCCGAACAGCCCCAGGGCCGCGGCTCCCGCGTACGCCGCCCACTGCGCCGGACCGAGCCCGGCCCCCGCCCACGCGGGCAGCCGCAGCGCCTGCTCCACCAGCGGCGGCAGCACCCCCGCCCACCACGAGGCGGCCACACAGCCGGCCGCCCCGCAGACCCCGGCGAGCACCCCGGCCGCACCGGGCAGCACCCGCGCGGGCCGCTCCACCAGGGCCGGGTCGACCTCGGCCTGCGGCCGCGCCTTCGCCGCCACCGGCCGCCTCAGCCGCGGCGGCTCCCCGCTCGGGCTCCCCGCCACGGGCCCCACCACCGCGGGCCCCACCGCGACCGACCGCGGTCCGGCCTCGTCGCGGAACAGCAGATGGACGGGGATCTCGGTGGTCACCTCGTTGTGGATGAGCCGCCCGCCGCGCCCCTCCCCCACGGGCGGGGGCGGCGCCGACGGCAGCGGTGCGGCGATGCCGGGCTCCGCGGTCCCGTCCGCCGCCGCGCCGGGCTCCGAGGACCGGCCGGGCTCAGGTGTGTGTGAAGTGGTCGGGTGCATTGCGTGCCTCCAGCCTCCGCGCCAGATACGCCATGACAGTGAGTGGACGGCCCACGAGTGACCCCACGGGCCGAGGAGTACGAACGGCTGCGGTCGGCTCCCGTCACCCCTGGGCGAACAGCCGCCGCCAGGTCTCCGGCCCCGGGTAGCCGTCCGCCGCGCCGCCGCGCCAGCCCTGGGCCCGCTGGAACGCCTCGACGGCCCGCCGGTCCGCCTCGCCCCAGCGCGGTCCCGGACCCCGGGCGTAGTACCGGCCGAACCCCTTCTTCACGAGCTGCCTCCCCAACTGCGTGACATACGCGTTCTGCGCCCCCGGCCGGAACAGGCCCCGGCCGGGGAAGGCCAGCGCGCGCGACGCGGGGGGCGGGGGTGCGGGGGCGGGGGCGGACGCGGCGGGGGCGATGTCCCGGCCCCCTCCCGTGCTCAGCAGCCGCCAGGTCTGGGGGCCGGGCAGCCCGTCCGCCTGGGCGCCGCGCCACCCCTGCGCCTGCTGGAACGCCTGGGTGGCCCGGCGGTCCGCCTCCGACCAGCGGGGGCCGGGCCCCGAGACGTAGAAGCGGGCCCCGCCGCGCGCCACGAGGAGCCGGCCGAGCTGGGTGACGTACGAGTTGTTCGCGCCGGGACCGAAGAACGACGGACCGGGGTAGGCCACGGCCGACCCGGCGCCCGCGCCGTCCGTCGCCTGCGGCCCGGACGCCTCCGTACCGGACCCCGCCACGAGCCCCTTGTAGCGGTACGGGACATAGCGGTCGGCATGGCTCCAGTAGGCGTAGGGGGTGGTCTGGCGGCGTGCGGTCGGGCGGGTCTGTTCGTAGGCGAGGTAGTAGGTGTGGGTGTAGTCCGTCCAGCCGCCGAAAATGACGACGTGCGAGCCTTTCTGGGGGTCGGCCGGATTGTGGAAGAGAAGAATGTCGCCGGGCTGGAGTTCCTCCTTGGAAATACGTGTCCCGTACTGGGCGAGCGTGCCCGTCCATTCGTTTCCGGGCAGCCGCCAGGCCATCGAGACGAATCCCGAGCAGTCCTGCCGGTAACCGTCGGACCAGTACGCGCTCATGTTGTACGGCACCTGCGCCGCGACCCACTCCCTGGCCCGCCGGATGATCTCCGTGCGGGTCGTCGCCGGTGTTCTCACGGTGGCCTCGGGCTGGGCGGGCCGGCCGCCCGGACCGTGCAGCGGCGCCGTGCCGCCCTGGGGGGTTTCAGGCTCCTCACCTGCGGGGATTCCCGGCCGAGCAGGGGCCTGCGGGGCGGCGAGGGCGGGTACGGCGTGGCCCGCGCCGAGCGTCGCGGCCGCCGCGGTGGCGACGACGAGCGTCCGCCGGGCGGCCGGGTGACCGCCGAATCGGGAGGACCCCCACGCGGCGGAACGGGGAGGCAGCCGGCGCCCGTGCGCGCACCCGGGGCAGTCGCAGTCACTCGCGGGATCGAATTCCTCGAATACCGGAGCCTCCATGCGATTCCCCTCACACTCCAGCTGGAAATGTCCGCGGCTGTGCACGTCCGTCAGTTTCTCAACTGTCGCTGCGACGCGCATGCTGACGGTCCGAACGATGTACCCCGGCCCGGAGGGGGAGGGCGGCCCCGGCCGGGGTGGTCGGGGGCACCCTCCGGCGTCCTGTAGAGTTACGACGTCAGCAGGCGCCGCTAGCTCAGTTGGTTAGAGCAGCTGACTCTTAATCAGCGGGTCCGGGGTTCGAGTCCCTGGCGGCGCACAGACGGCAGAGGCCCTTCGCGGAAGCGGGGGGCCTTTCGCGTGAGGCCGAGCGCGTACTCGGGCCACCACGTGCCCGCCTTCGGGCCCCCCTTGCACTCCCCGTCCGAGTCCCCCGGGGTCTTCACCCACAGGTAGGCGTCCACCAGGGGGTCGGCCGTCCTCGTGGTCGGCGGGGTGCCCAGGGCCCGGCCCGGGGGGTTGCACCAGCGTTGTGCGGGGTCGCCCTCGCGGTAGGGACCGTTGCCGTTGCGGCTGGTGTCGACGACGAAGTGCCTGCCGCCGACCGCCGCGGACAGCTGTCTGCCGTACGCCAGGGAGTCCCCGGTGGAGTAGAAGTTGGCGACGTTGACCGCGAAGCCGTCGGCCCGGGCCACGCCCGCCCGCAGCAGCGCCCGGTCCATCCCGTCCGTCCGGCCCCGGCCCGCGTTGCCGGCGTCCAGGTAGACCTTGGTGTTCTTGAGCGACTTGAGGGTGGTGACCGCGTCCGCCAGAAGGGCGTACCGCTCCTCGCGCAGGGCGGCCGGGGTGCAGCCGTCGACCAGGTGGAGGAGCGCGTCGGGCTCCACGACGACGAACGCGGGGCGGTCGGCGATGCCCCGGGCCACCGCGGCGGTCCAGGCACGGTAGGCGGCGCCGTCGGCCGCGCCGCCCCGGGAGTACTGGCCGCAGTCGCGGTGCGGGATGTCGTAGAGGACGAGCAGCGGGATCCGGCCCGCCCGTGCGGCGGCCTCGGTGACGGCGCGGGCCCGCGCCTCCGGATCCGCGCCGCCGAGCCACTCCCCGGTCGCGCGCCCGGCGATCCGCCGGACCGCCGCCGCCTCGGCCGCCCTGCCCTCGCCCTCGTACACGGCGAGCTGCCGTGCGGCCGCGCTCCCGGGGTCGGCCCAGAAGGGCTCATCACCGCCGACGACGCCCCACCCGCCCCCCGGACCGACCCCGCCCTGCCCCACCGGGGCCTGGTCGGCGGGGGTCTCAGCCGTCTGGGCCTCCCGGGCAGGGGCCTCACCCGTCGGGGTCTCCCCCGTCGGGGCTTCCCCGGCAGAGGTCTCACCCGTCCGGCTCTCTCCGCGTGCGCCACCTGCGGTCGCGCCTGCTCCGGGGGCAGTGCCGTCGGGGGCGGCCTCGCCGGGCGGAGGCTCCCCGGCCGCACTCGCCCCCGCCATGGCCTCACCCGCGGGAGCATCCCCCGCCTGGGCCTCCCCGCCTGCGGCGCCGTCGGCCGGGGGCTTCACGGGCCCGGCGCTTGCATGAGCGCCGGACTCGGTGTCGTCGGCTCCCGGGGGGACCGGGGTGCAGCCCGTGAGGAGGAGGAGCGCGCCCACGGTCGTGCTCAGGAGCGCGCCCCGCAGGGCCGTGGCTCCTCTTCCGGCGTCCATCCGCATCCCCCTCGGGCGGTCAGGCGCGGCCGGTCAGGTACGCCGACACGATCACGTTCGCCGTGTAGCTGCGGCTCACCCGGTCGAAGGTGCCGCCGCAGGTGATCAGACGGAGTTCGGCGCGGTCCGCCTGCCGGGTGCCGTAGGCCTCCTGGGCGTCGAAGTCGGCGCGCTGGACGACCTCGACCTGGTCCACGGTGAACTCGGCGACCCTGCCGTCGTCGCGGACCACCCGGATCGTCTCGCCCGCCCGCATGGTGCTGAGCTTGTAGAAGACGGCGGGGCGGGTCTCGGTGTCGACGTGCCCGACCATCAGCGCGGTGCCCCGGGCGCCGGGTTTCGCACCGGCCGCGTACCAGCCGACGACCCCCGCCTGGTCGAACGGCGGCGGGTCGATCCCGCCCGCGGCGTCCAGGCCCCGCGCGACGACCGGGGCCTGCACGCCCAGTTCGGGGATGTCGATGCGCTGCGGCAGCGCGGACGTGAGCGGCGCGGCGGCGGGCGGCAGCTCGGCGTCGGCCGGGCGGCCCACGGCGGCCACGTCGCCCGTGGTCGGCGCGGACGCCCCCGGCCGTACGTCGGTCACCTCGCGCCCCCACAGCCACAGCCCGAGCAGCAGCACCGCCCAGGCCACTCCGGTGACCACGCGACCGGAGGAGCGTTCGGGGTCGGCCATCGCTCAGCCCGTCCCGCGGCCCCGGCGGGCGGCGCGGGTGGCCCGGGTGCCCCGGTACGCCACCACGGCCGCGGCCACGCCCGCCAGCACCAGCCCGGTGACGGTCTGCGCCGTACCGGGGCCCTCCACCCGCGCCTCGTCGGCGGAAGCGAGCGGCGCGGTGCCGCCGCCGCCCGCGTGCACGGGGGCGATCGGAGAGGCGGGGGTGTCGCCGGGGACCGTCGGCTGCGCGGGCGGCTGCGACGGCCCGCGGTCCTGCGCCACGACCGTGATGCGGCCCTTGACCTGGAAGTCGACGCACGTGATCCGCACGTCGTAGGTGCCGGCCGTGATCGAGGAGCGGACCCGGGTCTCGCCGACGAGGGTGCCGCCCGTGCCGACGAGGCGGGCGTCGGCGACGAAGGCCGTCGAGGCCGCGGTGGCGGTCTTCCCGCCGCAGCCGCTGACCCTCAGGACGACCTCGGCGCCGGGCGTCGGGGTCTCGGGCGTCACGGAGACGCTGCCGCCCTTGCCGCCGCCGTCCTCGGCGAAGGCGTGGACCGTGGGAAGGAGCACCGCGGCGGCGGCCGCGGCACCCGCACAGAGCGTGACTTTCAGTGGACTCATCGTGAACCTCCAGCTCTCTGGAGACTCCCCCGCCGAGACCCCGCGCGCATCCTCTGGCGGGGTCTCATTGCTCCGTACGGGTGGGTTGTGGGGCCGGCCGGGTTTCGGATCCGGCGTCTCAGATCCGGTCGACGAGGTCCGCGATGGAGTCGACGACCTTCGAGGGGCGGTACGGGAAGTTCTCCACCTGCTCGGGGCGGGTCAGGCCGGTGAGCACCAGGAAGGTCTGCATCCCGGCCTCCATGCCGGCCAGCACGTCGGTGTCCATGCGGTCGCCGATCATCGCGCTGGTCTCGGAGTGTGCGCCGATCGCGTTGAGGCCGGTGCGCATCATCAGCGGGTTCGGCTTGCCGGCGAAGTACGGCTGCTTGCCGGTCGCCTTGGTGATCAGCGCGGCGACGGCCCCGGTGGCCGGGAGGGGGCCCTCGGTGGAGGGGCCGGTCTCGTCCGGGTTGGTGCAGATGAACCGGGCGCCGTCGTTGATCAGCCGGACCGCCTTGGTCATGGCCTCGAAGGAGTAGGTCCGGGTCTCGCCGAGGACGACGTAGTCGGGCTCGTGGTCGGTGAGGATGTAGCCGATGTCGTGCAGGGCGGTGGTGAGGCCGGCCTCGCCGATGACGTACGCCGTGCCGCCCGGCCGCTGGTCGCCCAGGAACTGGGCGGTGGCGAGGGCCGAGGTCCAGATGTTGTCGATGGGCACGTCCAGACCCATGCGCCGCAGGCGGGCGTGCAGGTCGCGCGGGGTGTAGATCGAGTTGTTCGTCAGCACCAGGAACGGCCTGCCGGACTCGCGCAGCTTCTTCAGGAAGGCGTCGGCTCCGGGGATCGGAACGCCCTCGTGGATGAGCACACCGTCCATGTCGGTGAGCCACGACTCGATGGGCTTGCGGTCTGCCATGTGCGGGATCTCCTGCCGTACGCGGGTGCGGCCCCAGCCTAATCACCGCCCGATCTTGAGGGAATGCCCGGAATCGGAGCGTCCGAGGACTGGGACCGGAGCGGCTCAGTTGCGGCGGCGGGCCAGCAGGAGAGCGATGCCGGCGGCGACGAAGCAGGCGGTGGCGGCGAGGAGGGCGGAGACCGAGCCGAGGCCGCTGCGGGCGAGTTCGGCGGCCTCGTCGGCGAGGGAGGGGGTGCCGGTGGAGCGGGGCGAGGGGGAGGAGGTGGAGGTGGAGGTGGAGGTGGAGGTGGAGGCGGAAGGGGAGGGGGAGGCGGAAGGGGAGGGGGGAGTGGCGGGGGTGGTCCCGGGCGTGGTCGCGGCGCCGCTCGCGAGGGGTGCCTCGCTCGCGGGGGCCTCGGGCGCGGCGCTCGTCCGGGGCTCGCCCTCGACGGCGAACCGGTAGTCGTTCGACTGTCCGATCCAGTCGCCGTCGTCGCCGTGCCGCTGGACGAGCGCCGCGTTGGCGGTGATGTCGTCGGCCGCGGTGTCCGAGGTGAGCGCGAGCCGCACCTGGACGGTGAGGGTCTCGCGGGGGGCGACCGTGAAGCCGGGGAAGGCGCCGGGCTCCCCGTCGGGCCCGTCGGTGAAGACGCCGACCAGCTCGTCCTCGTCGGTCGTCTCGAAGCGGACCGGATGCGGCCGGCCGTCGACGTAGAAGTCCAGGTGCGGTTGGCCGGGCCGCAGGGCGCGCCCGGAGTCGACGAGGACGACGACCGGGTGGACCCCCGCGCAGGCGCGGTCGGTGGTGTTGGTGAGGTCGAGGTACCAGGTGCCGTAGCCGCCGCCCGCCCGGTAGGAGTCCGGGCCGCCGTGCAGCCGGGTGGTGAGGGGGAACGCGGTGGCGTCGGGACCGGCGCAGGGCGCGCCGTCCTCTGCGTGCGCGGGCACGGCGAGCAGGGCGGCGGTCGCGGCGGCTGCGGCGGCTGCGGTCGCGGCACGGCGGAGGGCGTCGGGCGTGGGCACTCGCATGGTCATGTGAGCCTGCCGGGCGAGAGCGGGCAGGGGGCACCGACACGGCCGTATGACTGTGCGATGGTCGGGTTTTTCACCCCTCCGGTGGAGCCGTGGGGCCGTGGAGCCGTGGGGCGGCGGGGCCGTGGAGCCGTCGGGGGGCGCGTCTCCGATCCCCGCCGTCAGCCGTCGCCCCTGCCGAACACGGGCGCCAGCAGGAGCTGGGCCGCGCCGGCGGCGACCACCCGGTCCCCGCCCGGGGCGAGCCGTACGGGCACGGCGCCCTCGGGCAGGCCCTCGCGGCGGGCGCGGTCGGCGAGCACCGAGGTGACCCCGCGGACGAAGGGCCCCGGTGTCGCCGTGACGGTACGGCCGCCCAGCAGGACCAGGTCGATGTCGAGCAGTCCGACGAGGTTGGCGGCCCCCTCGCCGAGCACCCGGGCGGCCTCGCTCACGTCCCCCTTGCCGATCGCCGCGAGGCACAGCGCCTCGACGCAGCCCCGGTTGCCGCACCAGCAGTGCAGCCCGTCCATCTGGATCACCTGGTGGCCGAACTCGCCGGCCCCGGTGCGCGCGCCCCGGTGCACGGTCCCGCCGATCACCAGCCCGGCCCCCAGCCCCGTACCGAGATGGAGGTAGGCGAAGGAGCCGCGTTCGCCGCCGACGGCGAGTCCGAGGGCGGCGGCGTTGGTGTCCTTGTCGACGACGACCGGCACCCCGAGGCGATCGGCAAGGGCGTCGCGCAGGGGGAAGCCGTCCCACTCCGCGAAGCCGGTGACGCGGTGCAGCACGCCGTGGACATGGTCGAGCGGGCCGGGCAGCGCGATCCCGACCCCGAGCAGCGAGCCCGTCGCGCCGCGCCCCAGTTCCCCGGCCTCCCGCACCACGGTCTCCAGCACCGCCTCGGCGCCCGCGCCCAGGTCCAGCGGTACCAGCCGCTCCCCCACCACGCTCCCGTCGAGGTCGGTCAGCACCGCCCGCAGCTCGTCGCGGTCCAGATGGACGCCGACGGCGTGCCCGGCGTCCGGGACCAGGCGCAGCAGGGTGCGCGGTTTACCGCCGGTCGAGGCGCGCTGGCCCGCTTCCGCCGCGAATCCCTCCTCCCGCAGCCGCCCGGTGATCTTGCTGACGGCCTGGGGGGTGAGCCCGGTGCGGTCGGCCAGCTCCAGCCTGCTGATGCCGTCGCGGCCCGCCGCCCGCAGCAGGTCCAGCACCAGCGCGGCGTTGTGGTTGCGCAGGTCCGGCAGGTTCACGCCGGTCGTGCGCCCGGTTCCGTTCGTCCCGTTCACTCCTCCATTCTCCCCCCTGCTTGCACTTTGGCAACAGCGTTGCGAAAGTGGGCGCATGACTGGACGCAAGACTGGCGAGACCCCGGTGCGCGTGGGCCTGATCGGCTACGGCCTCGCAGGCTCGGTCTTCCACGCCCCGCTGATCGCCGCCACGGAGGGCCTGACCCTGGACACGGTGGTCACCTCGCACCCCGAGCGGCAGGACCGGGCCCGCGCCGAGTTCCCGGACGTGCGGCTCGCCGCCACCGCCGAGGACCTCCTCGCCCGCGCCGACGAGCTGGACCTGGTCGTCGTCGCGTCCCCGAACCGCACCCACGTCCCGCTGGCCACGGCCGCGCTGGAGGCGGGCCTCGCCGTCGTCGTGGACAAGCCGGTCGCCGGCACCGCCGCCGAGGCGCGCGCGCTGGCCGCCCTCGCCGACGAGCGGGGCCTGTTCCTCTCCGTCTTCCAGAACCGCCGCTGGGACAACGACTTCCTGACCCTGCGCGCCCTGCTGGCCGACGGCGAGCTGGGCGACGTACGACGGTTCGAGTCGCGCTTCGAACGGTGGCGGCCGCAGCCGAAGGGCGGCTGGCGGGAGTCCGGCGACCCCTCAGAGATCGGAGGTCTGCTGTACGACCTCGGCAGCCATGTCGTCGACCAGGCGCTGACCCTGTTCGGCCCCGCCGCCTCCGTGTACGCCGAGGCGGACGTCCGCCGCCCCGGAGCGGAGGCCGACGACGACACCTTCGTCGCGCTGACGCACCGCAGCGGGGTCCGCTCCCACCTCTACGTCTCGGCGACCACCCCCCAGCTCGGTCCGCGCCTGCGGTTGCTGGGCTCGACGGCGGGCTATGTGAAGTACGGCCTGGACCCGCAGGAGGCGGCGCTGCGCGAGGGCGGACGCCCCGGGCCCGGCTGGGGCGAGGAACCCGAGGAGCTGTGGGGCCGCGTCGGCGCCGGGGAGTCCCCCCTGACCGGCGGCGGACGACCCGTACGGACCCTCCCCGGGAACTACCCCGCCTACTACGCTGCGGTGGCCAAGGCACTGATCGACGGCGGCCCGAACCCGGTGACCGCCGCCGAGGCGGCCGCCGCCCTCGACGTCCTGGAGGCGGCCCGCCGTTCGGCACGAGACGGAGTGGCGGTGACGCTGTCATGAGCACCCACGAGCTGACCCCGAAGTTCACCCCGGAGATCACCCCGAGCCTGGAGGAGCTCCAGGCTCAGGAACGACGGCTGGTCTTCCGCCAGTTCACCCACGAGGACGCCTGGGCGCTCGGCTCGCTCCTGGTGGAGATGGCCCGCGAGCGCGAGGCCCCGGTGGCGGTCGACATCCACCGCTCCGGCCAGCAGCTCTTCCACGCGGCCCTGGCCGGCGCCACCCCGGACAACGACGCCTGGATCGCCCGCAAGCGCCGCGTGGTGGAACGCTACGGCGCGTCCTCCTACCTGGTCGGCGCCCGCTTCCGCGCGCGGGGCACGACGTTCGAGGAGTCCTCCCGCCTCGACCAGGACACCTACGCGGCCCACGGCGGCTCCTTCCCGATCACCGTGGACGGGGTGGGCGTGGTGGGCGCGGTGACGGTCTCGGGCCTGCCCCAACTGGAGGACCACCGGTTCGTGGTCGAGGCCCTGGAACGATTCCTGGAGAAGTACCTGTAGAAGGACCTGCCTTCAAGGGGCGCGGGGAACTGCGCATTCTTTTCCGGGGACGCGGGGAACTGCGCATTCTTTCAGGGGCGCTGGGCACCGCGCGCTTCTTGGGGGCGCGGGGAACTGCGCGTTCTTCAGGGGCGCGGGGAACTGCGCGACAAGCCACATCGGGCCCGCTCCGACACACCACCGCACTTCCCCGCCCCCCAAGCGGAGCGCTCACGCGTCCTTGAACTCCTGCCGCTGCCTGCCCAGCCCTGAGATCTCCAGCTCCACGACGTCCCCGGCCCTCAGGAACGGCTTCGGCTCGGGCGCGCCCAGCGCCACCCCCGCCGGCGTCCCCGTGTTGATCACGTCCCCCGGATAGAGCGTCATGAACCGGCTGACGTACCGCACGACCTCCCCCACGGGGAAGATCTGCTCGGCCGTGGTGCCGTCCTGCTTCAGCTCCCCGTTGACCCACAGCCGCAGCGACAGGGCCTGCGGATCGCCGACCTCGTCGGCGGTCACCAGCCACGGGCCCAGGGGGTTGAACGTCTCGCAGTTCTTCCCCTTGTCCCAGGTCCCGCCGCGCTCGATCTGGAACTCCCGCTCGGACACGTCGTGCGCCACGGCGTACCCGGCGACGTGCGCGAGCCCCTCCTCGGCCGACTCCAGGTAGCGGGCCGTGCGCCCGATGACGACCGCCAGCTCCACCTCCCAGTCGGTCTTCACCGACCCGCGCGGGACGAGCACGGTGTCGTACGGCCCGACGACCGTGTCCGCCGCCTTGAAGAAGACCACGGGCTCGGCCGGCGGCTCGGAGCCGGTCTCCCGGGCGTGGTCGTGGTAGTTCAGCCCGATGCACACGATCTTGCCGATCCGGGCCAGCGGCGGCCCGATCCGCAGCCCGGTCGCGTCGAGCGCGGGCAGCTCGCCGGCCTCGGCGGCCGCGCGGATCCGGCCGAGCGCGGCGGCGTCGGCGAGCAGCGCGCCGTCGATGTCGTCCACGACACCCGACAGGTCCCGCAGGGTTGCGTCGGCATCGAGCAGCGCGGGACGCTCCGCGCCCGCCGTACCGACTCTCAGCAGCTTCATGATCACCATCTCCGCGTACAGCCATCCGATGTCTGGCCGATACTCCAAGCTGCGCGTGCACTCCGCAATACCCGGTTCACGTACTGGACCGTCACCGCGGTCACCGGTAGAGCGCGGCCCGCTCGACCGCGCTCCACGTGGTGCTGGTGATGACGTAGAGCGCCGCGGCGAGCGGGACCACCGCCACGGTGACCAGGGTGAAGAAGGACAGGAACGGCATGACCTTGGTGATCGCGCCGACGCCGGGCACGTCCTGGCCGGTGCCGGTCTCGGGCAGCGGGACCCGCCTGGCCCGCAGGAAGTTGACCGTGGCGACGGCCGCGACGACGGCGAAGAGCGCCAGGTAGACCAGCCCGGCCGGCCCGAACGGACCGTCGCCGCCCAGCGCGTCCGCCCAGCGGTCGCCGAGGGGCGCGGCGAGGAGCCGGTGGCCGAGCAGGGCGTTGGCCTCGCCGCCGATCGAGGTGCTGGAGAAGAGGTGGTAGAGCAGGAAGAAGGCGGGCACCTGGCAGAGGCTGGGCAGCAGCCCGGACAGCGGCGACACCTTCTCCTCGGCGTGCAGGTCGAGCACCGCCCGCTGGAGCTTCTCGGGGTGGCGCGCGTGCTTCCTGCGCAGTTCGGCGATCCTCGGCTGGAGCGCCGCCCGGGCCTTCTGGCCGCGGGCCGCCGCCCGGGACAGGGGGTGGACGAGGAGTCGTACGGCCGCCGTGAACAGGACGATCGCGGCGGCCGCCGCGGACGCGCCGAACAGCGGCTGGAGCAGGTCGGCGAGGTGCTCGACCAGGGTGGCGAAAACGGACATGGGTGAGGAGCCCTCCGGGGGTCTCGTCGTGCCGGAACTGTGGAAAGGGGCGGCATGACGACCCGCGCGGGGTCACGGGGAGAAGCCGGACGTGCCCTACGCGGCGGTCGCCGTGAGGGCGCGGCCGGGGGCTCGCGGGCGGGGCCGGCCGGAGGCGTCCGGGTCGCGTTGCGGCAGGAAGGCCGTGCGCCGGGCGCGGTCCCTGATGGCCGTGCGCACCCGGGTGGGCGGTACGGCGGGCGCGCTGCGGGAGGCGAGCAGGGCGCAGACCGCGAGCGCGGAGGAGGCGGCGGCGGTCGCGGCGAGCGCGACGGCGGCCGAGAGGCTGCCGGTGTCGAGGAGCAGGACGTCGAGCACGAGGAAGAGGAGCAGCGGCGCGGAACGCGCGGTGAGCCGCTTGCGGATCACGTGCCTCCTCCCCTCTCGTCCGTCCCTCCAGTCCGTCTCCCCTGAGGACGTCCGGACCGGTACCAGGGTTCCACACCGGGGGCGTTGGCGGCACCGGGCCGACTTGTATCAAGGGTTTGACACAAGAGGCCACCCCCGGCATCTTGTACTCACCACTTGATACAAGCATGCCACCGGGGGACGACATGATCGACACCGTCACGCCCGAGAGACTCCTGGCCCGGGCCGACCTCTGCGCCCGCTGGGCGGGGCTCGCGCTCGGGGCGGCGGTCGCCCAGGGGCTGGCCACGATGGACAGCGACGACATGGCCATGCCGTTCGTGGCGGCCGTCACCGCCTTCGGACTGTGCGCCGTGGGCGGCGTCCTGCTCGGCGACTCCCTCACTCCCGCCCCGCAGGACCGGGTCCGCAGGGCGGCCCTCTCCCCGCGCCGGGTCCGCGACCACGTACCACCGCGGATGGCCCGGCTGCTCCTCCTGCAGTCGGCGTTCCTCGTCCTGCTGCTGACGATCGGGATCGCCGCGGCCGACGCCGACCGCGCGGGCCACAGCGGCCGGGCGCTCGCCGTCACCTGCGCCGTGGGCCTGACCCGCCGGCTCACCCCCTGGCCCGGCCTCCACTACGCCACCCCGGTCCTGGTCTCCGTCACCCTCGGCACCGCCGCCTGCGCCTGGGCCCTGCGCCGCATCGCCCACCGCCCGGGCGAGAACCGGCAGCGCCACGACCGCAGTTGGGCGATCACCGCGGCCTGGGGCCTGCTCGTCTCCAGCCAGCTGCTGCTGGTCCTGGGCATGATCGGCAGGGTGCTGTTCTACTCGCAGTGCGCCGGAATGCTCGGCAACGTCACCGCCCTGGTGATCTACCCGCTGGGCCTGCTGAGCCTGTTCGCCCTCGGCTGGTCCGTGTTCACCATCGTGGTCCCGCGGGCCGTCGACGATGAGTGAGGCCGCCGTCCGGGTCGACACGACCAGCCAGGTCCCGCCGTACGAGCAGATCCGCGCGCAGCTCGCCACGCTGATCCTCACCGGCCGGCTGACCGAGGGCGAACGCCTGCCGACCGTCCGCCAGCTCGCCGCCGACCTGGGCCTCGCGCCCGGCACCGTCGCCCGCGCCTACCGCGAACTGGAGGCCGCCGAACTGATCCGCACCCGACGCGGCGCCGGCACCCGCGTCGCGGCCCTGCCCACCGGGCCGGTCCGCTTCGACCCGGCCCGACTCGCCGCCCTCACCCGCGACTTCACCGCGGCCGCCCGGGCCCTCGGCGCGGGCCCGGAGGCGATCCTCGCGGCGGTGCGGGAGGTGCTGGGGAGGGAAGGATGAACGGCCGGCGCGGTGGGACTTCGGTTCGCCCCGGGGCGGCACCTGGTCGCCGCCGCTGCGAGGCGAACCGGAAGGCGTGCGGCCTGCCGCGCGAGGAGACGACCACGGCTGTCCCCTCGTGCGGGGAGGTGGGGTCCACCGGCTGGTCACGGCCGGGCGGGAAGGCTCAGGGAGAACACCGAACCCACGCCGGGTTCACTGGCCGCCTCGACCGTTCCGCCGTGGGCGGCGACGAGCTGGCGCACGATGGAGAGGCCGAGCCCGCTGCCTCCGGTGCGGCGGCTGCGGGACTTCTCCGCGCGCCAGAACCGGTCGAAGACGTGCGGGAGATCCTCGGGGGCGATGCCGCTGCCGGTGTCGGCGACCTCGAGGACGACCCGCTCGGGCCGCCCTTCCTGCCCTACCTTGCCGGCCCGCCGTTCCTGCCCTGCCTTGCCGACCCGCCGTTCATTTCCGGCGCGCCCTTCCTTGCCGGCCCGTCGTTCCTGCCCTTCCCTGCCCGCCCGCCCTTCCCTCCCGGCCTTGCCGACCTGCCGTTCCTTGCCCGCCCGCCCGTCATGGCCCGCCCGCCCGTCATGGCCGAGCCGGCCGTCGTGACCCACCCGGTCGGACGGCGCGTCGCTCGCCGGCTCGCGGCGCACGGTGAGGGTGATCGTGCCGCCCTCCGGGGTGTGGCGGATCGCGTTGGAGACCAGGTTGCCGAGCGCCTGCCGCATCCGGACCGGGTCGGCGTGCAGCCACAGGACGTCGTCGCCCTTCGTCAGCAGCGTGACGCGGGCCCCGTCCGCCGCGACCCGGTGGGCGGCGGCGACCTGGGCGAGCAGCTCGTCGGTGCGCACGGACTCGGGATGCAGACGGAGGGTGCCCGCGTCGGCGGACGCCAGATCCTGCAGGTCGTCGATGACGCGCTGGAGCAGCAGCGCCTCCTCGTGCAAGGAGTCGAGCAGAGCCGGTTCCGGGTCGACCGTGCCGTCCCGGGTGACCTCCAGCCAGCCGCGGATGTTGGTGAGCGGGGTGCGCAGCTCATGGGCGATGTCGCTGATCAGCGCCTTGCGCTGGGTCTCCAGACGCTCCCGGCGGTCGGCGAGGTCGTTGAACGCCTCGGCCAGGACGCCGGTTTCGTCGCGCGTGGTGACGGGGACGCGCAGGTGCAGCTCGGGCGGCTGCTGGGCCGCCCTGGTCAGCGCGCGCAGCGGTCGGACGAGCCGGGTGGCGACCACCGCGGTCACCACCACGGTGAGGGCGAGGACGAGACCGGCGGCCCCGACGACCTTGGCCTTGTTGGCCGGTGACATGTCGAAGCGCGGGGCGACGGTGTCCCCGGTACCGAGGAACAGCTCGGCCGCCGGGGCGACGTACGGGTCGAGCTGGGCGCGGCGCGCGCTGTCCACGCAGCTCTGCGCCGCGCGCACGACGGCGCTGTCCTCCGGGACCGGGGACCCCTCGAAGATGATGCGGGGCCGCGGCGTCCGGTCCCAGAGGCCGAGCGTGATGTAGAGGCGGTCCGCGTCGGTCACCTGGTGTCGCGTCAGACAGAGCCGAGCGCCCTCGACCAACGCGTCCAGGGCCTTCTTCTCCGTGCGGGTCTGCGCGTAGACGCCTTCGCCGACGCACTGTTCCCGGTCGTAGCCGCTGACCGTCTCCCCGTCGTCGTCGACGAGCAGCGAACGCCCGGTGGGCGTCTCCACGAGCGTGGTCCGCAGGCCGACGCGGGACAGGCACCGCTGCTGCTTCCCGACGGTGGCGCGCAACCCGGCGCGTTCGGCGGGCGTCAGCAGGAACGGCCCGACGGCCCGTGGGTCGATGCCGCTGCTCTGCGCGCCCGGGTCCGTGAAGGTGTCGGTGTGCAGGGGGTCGACCGTCGCCGACGCCCGGGGCGGCAGCGAGGTGCCGTCCGCGGCGGAGTCGACGATGACCGAACGGTCCACGGTGGTCAGGGCGATACGCCGGCCCGTCTTCGCGGACAGGGCGCGCACGGTGGCGTCGACCCCGCTCCAGTCGGCGTGGGTGGCGGCGTACCCGCTCAGGCGCCGCAGGACGTCCATGTCGTCGGCGAGGACCTGTCCCTGTTCCTCGCGCAGGGCGCGGGTGGTGGTCTGCACGGCCAGCCAGGCGGTCGCCGCTACGGAGCACAGGGCGATGAGGACCGAGGTGATCAGCAGGCGTACGAGGAGCCGCTTGTGCAGCGGGACGCCCCGGGTCACGCGCGGTCGCCGCTGAGTTTGTAGCCGACGCCGAAGACGGTCAGCAGCCGGACCGGTCTGCGCGGGTCCCGCTCGGTCTTCTTGCGCAGGTTCATGATGTGCACGTCGATCGCCCGCTCGGTGGAGGACCGGTCGATGCCCCGGGTGCAGTGCAGCAACTGCCTTCGGGAGAAGACCCGTTCGGGCTCGGAGACCATGGCGAGGAGGATCTCGTACTCGGCCGGGGTCACCTCGACGAGCACACCGTCGCAGCGCACTTCGTGGCGCAGCAGGTCGATGGCGATGCCCCCGGCCCGTACGACGGAATCCTCGCCGCGGCCCGCGGTGCGCTCGCTGCGCCGCAGGACCGTGCGGATCCGGGCCATCAGCTCGCGCGGGCTGTAGGGCTTGGTCATGTAGTCGTCCGCGCCGATCTCCAGGCCGAGCAGCACGTCGTCCTCGGTGGAGCGGGCGGTGAGCATGAGCACGGGGATGTCGTCGTCGCGGCGCAGCTCGCGGCACACCCCGTACCCGTCGACGACGGGCAGCATCAGATCGAGGACGACGAGGTCGGGCCGGTGCCGGCGGGCCGCTTCGAGCGCGGCCCCGCCGTCGTGGACGACGGTGGCGGTATGCCCCTCCTTGAGGAGGGAGAGGCGTATCAGTTCGGCCTGTTTCTCGTCGTCCTCGGCCACCAGCACATAAGCGCACACGCGGCCGATGCTAGGGGGTGTTTCGAAAGTCCCGTGCGGTGCCCGCGGTGTCCGGTGCGTGCTCTCGGCGTGCCGGACGAAAGCCCTCGTACTGGACGTACTTGGGGTTTCGGCCGGTGCGGCGAGAGGGCGTGCCGGGCGCCGTGGGTGCTGTGCGGGACTTTCGAAACACCCCCTAGGCGGACCGGAAGGTTGACAGGGTGGTGGGAGAGGCTTCCCACACGCTCACGGCTTCCTGACATCCCTGTGCCGCGCCCGGCCCGCGTGGGCTCGTCAGCGGCTCAGCGAGTCGGCGTCCCCCATGACGATCACGGGGTGCAGGTCGGGGTCGAGGGCGCGCAGCAGCTCCTTCATATGGTCCTCGCTCACACTGACGCAGCCGTGCGTGGGGCCGCCGTGGTCGACGTGCACCCATATACCGCCGCCGCGGCGCGCGCCCATCGGCCGGGTCCAGTCCAGGGGCGAGGTGCCCGGCTCGCGGTTGTAGTCGATGGCGACCACGTAGTCGAACGAGCCCGCCAGCGGCTCCCCCTCGAAGCCCGTCCCGGACACGGTGAAGGCGCCGGAGCGGTGGTACGGCAGCCGGGACCCGGGGTCGGGGAGCAGCCCGCCGGCGTCCGTGAGCCCGAAGACGCCGATGGGTGAGCGCAGGTCACCGGCCAGGTGGTGGTCGCTCCAGCCGTCGCGGGCGTTGTGCGCGGCCCAGCTCTCCCCGGCGCGCCAGCCGTCCTCGGTGCGCTCGTACAGCACCACGGTGGACAGCGACGAGTCCTTGTCGCGGCCCGTCACGACGACGGCCTGCCGGGTCCCGGACGGCACCTCGGCCAGGGTCGTCGGCCCGAGGCCGGGGAGTTCCTGCGGCAGTTCCTGCGGCACTTCCTGCGGCGGTTTCCGCGGCAGGTTCTGCGGGGTGTTTCTCAGGGACACCTCGGGAAGGGACGACGTTCCGCTCCGGGTGGGGGCGGTCGACGGGTCCCGCGAGGTGGCCGACCCGTGTCCGGGAGCGGCCGCCGTGCCGCCGCCGCAGCCGGCGAGCAGGAGTGACGCGGCCAGGGCGGCGGCCGGCACGCTCAGCGCCGCCGGTCGCGACGCAAGGTGGCGGAGAGGTCTGATCATGCTTCGACCCTGACCGCCACCTATGAGGAACTCGTCAGCTTCTCGTGCCTGTTCCGTTTCTCGTGCCTGTTCCGTTTCTCGTGCCTGTTCCGTGTACGGGTCCTACGCGCGGGGCCGCGACGCGACGAGCTTCCCCCACACCACCAGCCGGTAGCGCGAGGTGTACTCGGGCGTGCAGGTGGTGAGCGTGAGGTAGTGGCCGGGGAGGGTGTAGCCGTAGGCGGGTTCGGTCAGGGAGCGGGGCACGGGCCGGACGACGCCCGAGTCACGGGGTGAGGTCCGCGGCAGGATCTTGTCGACGGTGTAGGTGTAGGTCGCGTCACGCGTCTCCACCTCCACCCTGTCGCCCTTCCTGAGGCGGTCGAGGTGCCGGAAGGGTTCGCCGTGGGTGTTGCGGTGCCCCGCGACCGCGAAGTTGCCGGCCCGGCCGGGCTGTTGGGTGTGGGCGTAGTGGCCGACGTACCCCTTGTTGAGCACCTTCCGCTTGTCGGTGCCCTCGGCGACGGGGACCCGGAGGCCGAGGCGGGGGATGCGCAGGACGGCGTAGGCCCGGGAGGCGCGGGGATTCGTACCGCCGCCCGAGCCGGACGTCGTACCGGACGTCGTACCGATGGTCGCACGGCCGGTCGTACGACCCGTCCCACCGGAGCCGGACGAGTCCGTGGCGGAGCCACCGGACGGCCCGCCCCCGCCGCCGCCCGAGGCGTCCTGCCCGCGGTCGCCGCCCCACTCCCGCTCCAGCGCCTCCACCTTCCGTTCGGCGCCCTCCCGCGCCTCCCGGTTGGTCCACCACAGCTGATGGGCGACGAGAAGGAGGACCAACACCCCAGCGGTGACAAGGAGTTCGGCGCCGGTCCAGAGCACCCGCCGGTACCGGGCACGCCGACGCAGGGAGCTGTGCTGCACGAGGGGGATCCGCACGCTGCGCACCATCGGGGCACCATAAGGCCGTACGGACGAGCTCTCCAGAGCCTTGCGCGCACGACCTGCGCGTTCGCCCCCTCGAACCCCCGCGGGGATACCCGGCCACCCCTTCGTCCACAGGTTGGAGAAAGGGCTGTCCAAACTCTCGACAACCCCACGCGCCGCACCCGATGCTTCGTTTCGGCCGCACGGGACCGGCCACAACTCGGAGCGGAGTAGCCATGATCCGACGCAGGACACTGCTGGCCGCCACCGGCGGCGCGCTCTTCGGCAGCGCATTGGCCTCGGGCACCGCCCACGCCGACGCGACCATCGCCGTCAACCCGTCGACGTCCTACGGCACCTGGGAGGGCTGGGGCACCTCCCTCGCCTGGTGGGCCAACGTCTTCGGCGCCCGGGACGACTTCGCCGACGCCTTCTTCACCACCAAGTCGGTGACCTACAACGGCACGAGCCTGCCCGGCCTCGGCCTGAACATCGCCCGGTACAACCTCGGCGCGTGCAGCTGGAACACGGTGAGCGGCGAGTCGATGGTGGCCTCCGCCAACATCCCCGCCTTCAAGCAGATCGAGGGCTACTGGCAGGACTGGAACAACGAGGACCCCACGTCCTCGGCCTGGGACTGGACGGCGGACGCGACTCAGCGCGCGATGCTCCAGAAGGCGGTCTCCCGCGGGGCGACCACCGAGCTCTTCGCCAACTCCCCCATGTGGTGGATGTGTCTGAACCACAACCCGTCCGGCGCCTCCGGCGGCGGCAACAACCTCCAGTCCTGGAACTACCGCCAGCACGCCTCGCACCTGGCCGCGGTGGCCCTCTACGCCAAGAACAACTGGGGCGTGAACTTCGCGACGGTCGACCCCTTCAACGAGCCCTCGTCCTCCTGGTGGACGGCGACCGGCACGCAGGAGGGCTGCCACATGGACGCGACCGTGCAGGCGGCCGTACTGCCGTACATGCGCAGTGAGCTGGACAAGCGCGGCCTGACGTCGCTGAAGATCTCCGCGAGCGACGAGACGAGCTACGACCTGGCCCGCACCACCTGGAACTCCTTCTCCTCGACCACGAAGGGCTACGTCAACCGGGTCAACGTCCACGGCTACCAGGGCTCGGGCGGCCGCCGCGACCTCCTCTACACGGACGTCGTCACCACCGCGGGCAAGGCCCTGTGGAACTCCGAGACCGGCGACAGCGACGGCACCGGCTACACCATGGCCTTCAACCTCCTCTACGACTTCCGCTGGCTGCACCCGACGGCGTGGGTCTACTGGCAGGTCATGGACCCGACGGCGGGCTGGGGCGTGATCAAGTACGACGCGAGCACGCTCCAGGCCGGCGCGGTCGAGACGAAGTACTACGTGATGGCCCAGTTCAGCCGGCACATCCGCCCCGGCATGAAGATCCTCGACACGGGCGTCAGCAATGCGGTGGCGGGCTACGACGCGACGGCGAAGCGCCTGGTCGTCGTCGCCCTGAACACCTCGACCTCCGCCCAGACCCTGACCTTCGACCTCTCCCGCTTCACGACGGTCTCCGGCGGCACCGGCGGCCTGGTCCCGCGCTGGTCCACCCTGACGTCGGGCGGCGGTGACCTCTACACGGCCCGCTCGGACACCTACCTCAGCGGCAAGTCGGTGGCACTGTCCTTCCCGGCGAAGTCGGTGCAGACGCTCCAGGTGGACAACGTGACCATCTGAGCCGCTCCTCGGCACCCGCTCCGGGCCCTGGCCAGGTTCCTGTCGGCTCCTGGCCGGGTCCTGGCCCGGTCCTGGCCGGGTCCTGGCCGGAGATGCCCCACCAGGTACCTGACCTTTGTCACCGGCGGGCAGTACGGTGTCGTGCATGCGCCCCGACACGCCCGCCGAAAACGTCGACCACACCGCCGAAGCGGCCCGCCTGGAGCGGACCGCCGGCCTGTACCCCGAGGACGCCGAGCCGCTGCTGCTCCAGGCCGCGGCCCACCTGGAACTCTCCGGCGACCGCCCCGCCGCGAGCACGCTCTACGACCGCCTGCTGTCCTCCGCGGACGGCGGCGACGACCTGGACAACCCCCATCTGGTCCGCGCCCTCAAGGCCTCCAACCTCTGGGAGTACGGCCACGAGGCCGAGGCCCGCGCGATCATCGAGGGCATCCGCGCGGCCGCCCCGCGCGACGCGGCCCCCTGGGTGATCGTCGCGGAGGCCCTGGAGTCCCACGACGAGCTGGAGGCGGCGGAGGCGGCGTTCACGGAGGGGGCCCGGGTCCTGCTGACCGACGTACCGGAGCCCCCGTACGCGACGCACGCCCTGCTGTTCGGCCGCCACCGCGTACGGCGCATGCTGGGCGCCGCGCACGACGAGTGGGACGCGCTGGCCGACACGCTCCACTCCTCCCCGGTCTCCCTGGACGAACTCCACGACCCCAAGCGCGTCTGGTCCCTCGGCTCGGACAACCCGGCGGAACTGGAGGCGGAGATCTCCCGCCTCCGAGCCGAACTCGGCACCTACCGCGAGGCCCTCTCCCGCCCGTTCCCGGTGGCGGTCCTGCACTGGCCGGCGGCGGAACTGACGGAGCTGGTGTCCGCGTATCCGTCCCTCTCCGCGGAGTACACCTCGCACGAGGAACACCTGGCGACGATAGAGGCGTCCCTCCGAGAACTGGCGGCCTCCGGCACCCCGAACCTGGGCATCGTGACGGGCACGGTCCCCTCCTACGAGGCCTTCGCGGCATCGGAGGGCGCTACGCCGGGGGACGGTGATCTGTTGCCCCAGTACGCGACGACTTTGGCGGCGCGGGGGCGGGCTGTGGCTTGGCCTCCGCAGCGGGGGGCGGATTGTTGGTGTGGGGCGGGGTCGGCGTACGAGGGGTGCCACGGGGTGGCGGGCTGAGGCCAGGTACGAGGGTGCCCCTGCGCGGTTCGTTCGAGCGTGGGGGCCGCGGGCGCCGGGTCGGCCCCGCGCCGGTCCTAAGTCCGGCGCAGGGACGCATCTCGGTCCCTGGCCCGATGGGGGCTCGGCGGCGGGCGGCTAGCGTCGGGTGACATGAACATCGACGGCACGCTCGACGAGGCTTATGAACGGCTGCATCGGACGGGACCGGAGTTCGAGGGCTGGTTGACCAACCACGGCCCCATGGCGGTGGAGTCCATGGTCCGACGCGGACACGCGCGCCAGGTCCACCGCTGGCTGGACCTCTACATGCGCCGACTGGACGACCGGCCACGCGGCACCGCGCCCATCACCGCCGACGGATGGCGCACGGCACTCGGGGACCCACACCGCCTCGGTGACTGGATCGTGTTCTTCGAACGTGAGGTGATCGAACAGCCCTGGCGCACGGTGCTGGAAACGTGGTGGCCGCGGCTCCTGCCCGGCATCGCGGCCGGCGCCACCCACGGGGTGATCCGTACCGGCCACGCCGTCCACGCCCTGCTGGACCACGAGGACGCACCACGCCTGGCCGAGCTGGGCCAGGCGCTCGGCTACTGGGCGGCGCGCTGGCAGCCCGTCGCGTTCACTCCCCCGTCCGGGACCGCCGACCCGGCGTCCGCCCTCGCCGCCGTTCCCCGCGTGCCCGACCAGAGCGCGGGCATCAACCACCGGCTCGACCACCTCACCGACCTGACTGGCTGGCCCACAGCGCTGGCCGCCCTGACACCCGCCGCCGACGCCGAGCAGGCCCGGCACCTGCTGGCCGACCTGACGGCCGCCGCCGGCGTGCGCTACCTCCCGAACGCGCACGGCAGCCCCGTCATGCTGGTGCACGCCGTGACCGCACCCATGGCCGTCCTGCGCACCCTGCCCGCGCTCCCCCGCGCCCAATGGGTCATGAGCCTGCACGCGGCCTGGGCGGCGAGCGCGGCCGTGACCGCGGCCTACACCCCCACCACACCCGCGCCTCCGGACCACCTCCCCTCCGCCCCCGAATCGGCGGACGAGGTGTTCACCCTCGCCGTCCACCACCAGGACGAACACGTCATCAAGCTCGCCGACACCTGCGTCGACATACACCACCGCACGGGCGACCCGGACGTGCTCGCGTCGGTGATCCGCGCGGCAGAACTGATCGACGAGCTCTGAGGCCACCGTTCACCGTCTCCTGCGCCCGCTCGCCACATTTCCTTTCGGGGGTAGCAAGCAGGTCATGGTGACTACGTACGACGGCGGCGGTCGGGATCGGCAACTGTGGAAGGAACGAGGGAACGCGTCCGGCTGAGGGTGCCGCGACCAGGGGCGGTCAGAGGGCGCGGGGCCGCGATAGAAGGGACGAGTCCGGAGCTGGGGCGGAGCATTCGGAACAAGGCTTGGGCAACACATCGAACCCGCCGGCAGAATGCTTGCGTGTCTGGTGCTGTCCCATCCTCCCCATCCGTCTCCGCCCGCATGAGCCGTCAGGGCTCCCGAGATACGGCCCCGGAGGTCGCGGTCCGGCGCCTGCTCCATGCGGCAGGTCTTCGCTACCGGGTGAATGTTCCAGTGCCGGGCATGCCTCGCCGCACGATCGACATCGCATTCACGAAGGCCAAAATCGCCATCTTCATGGATGGCTGCTTCTGGCATGGTTGCCCGCAGCACGCGACCCAGCCCAAGGCAAACGCAGAGTGGTGGCGGGCTAAGCTGGACAAGAATATGGCTCGAGATCGGGAGACCACCGAGCACTTGCAGGCGGAAGGATGGACGGTCCTTCGCTATTGGGAGCACGACGTTCCGGTGATGGTGGCGGAAGAGGTGAAATCCATCGCTCTGCGGGGGTCTGGCAAGACATGATCAGGCGATGTGGCCGATTCACATGCGTCTGTCATCGACACTGCAGACGATCAGGCTTATCGTCTTGGCATATTCGTTGATCCATCGGGGCGGGGAGACTCCATGAGGAGACTGACATCGGTCGACGTGTGTTCCGGCGCGGGGGGCCTCGCGCTAGGCCTGGAACGGGCTGGATTCGACCCGGTTCTCCTTCTGGACAACAATCCGGTCGCCTGCGAAACGCTGCGCAAGAATCGGCCGCACTGGAACGTCGCCGAGATGGACCTCCTGGAATTCGACCCAATCGAGAACCCGGATCCCTACGATCCGGACGCCTTCGAGGTCGACCTGCTGTCCGCCGGGTTGCCTCGCGTAAAATCGTCGGCGACCACAAAGCGAGTGGAAACCGGCCTGGAGCTGCACCTACTGAAGGCGACTGTCCTCTTGGCCGCCCATGTTGTTCAGCCCAATGCCCTGCTGATCGAGAATGTGCCAGGGCTCGTCACAGCGCCGGAATTCGAAGAGGTCCGCGACTTGATTCAGCGTGAGCTCGTACACCTCGACTACAAATTCCACTGGTTTGTCATCAATGCTGCCGACTTCGGCGTTCCGCAGGACCGGAAGCAAGGTGTACTCGTCGCACTCAAGAGTCGCTTCTTCGACCGTTTCCACCCTCCGGCGCCCACCGTCACCCGCCACATAACAGCGGGCGAGGCTCTGCTGCCGTCGATTTCGGCCCGCGGTTGGGTAGGCGCAGCGGAGTGGGCGGCACAGGCGAACCGGGTCCCCCCGACCCTCGTCGGCGGGTCCGACAATCGAGGCGGCGCCGACCTCGGCCTGACGGGGAGCAAGAAGATCTGGGCCCAGATGGGCATCAATGGGGGGGCACTGAGCGACGAGGTCCCGGACCCGGACGGCATCCAAGAGTCGGACACGTCCGGCTCGCCCCTCAAGAAGCTGACTGTGGAACAGACAGCAATCCTGCAGTCATTCCCGAACGACTGGACCTTCGCGGGCAAGAAGACCCGCCAAGCCCGGCAGATCGGGCACGCCTCACCACCCCCTGTCGGTGAGGCTCTGGGCCAGGCGATCGCCGAGGCCCTTCGGGGTTGATCACGCCGTGCTACCGGTTCCCACATCCTGGGTCTGACCCAGACCATCACTCACGCCGGCTACACTTCGGTGCCATGACCCCCGTACAGCCTCAGTCGCCTCAGCCTGCACTTTTCAGCTTGGTGGACCTCTTCGCAGGTCCGGGCGGGTTGGACATGGCAGCCGAAGCGCTTGGGGTGGGGAGTATCGGCGTCGAGTGGGACGCCGGCGCGGTCGCCACTCGGACACGGGCAGGACTGAACACCGTGCATACGGACGTCCGCGCGGTTAAGCCGACCGACCCCGAATTCGAAGGAGCCAACGTCTTGGCGGGGGGACCTCCCTGTCAGACGTTCACCGTCGCCGGCACCGGCGCTGGGCGTCGCGCGCTGGACCTCGTATTGAAGTTCGTCCAGCGCCTCGTGGATCGCGACAAATGGTCCAACATCGAGGCGGATCTGGCCGAACTCAAGGACGAGCGCACCGGCCTGATTCTGCAGCCTCTCCACTGGGCCCTGGAAGCAATTGACAACCCCGCCCTGACCCCCTACCACGCCATTGTGCTGGAACAGGTCCCGGCGGTTCTCCCGGTATGGGAGGCCTACGCCAAGGCGCTCAGCGACGAATACGAAACCGATTACGGGGTCCTGCACACCGAGGAATTCGGTGTGCCCCAAACACGCAGGCGGGCCGTCCTTGTCGCGCGGCGCCGTAACGGAGACAGCAACCTGCACAGTCATCACCCGCTGAGACTACCCAAGCCGACCCACCAGCGCTATCGCGGAGAGAACGGCAGGAAGGACGACGAGGGATTCGCCTTCATCGACTCCATGCCCAAGAAGTGGGTGAGCATGGGCGAGGCGCTCCCGAAACGCCGCGCCCCCTTCACCGTGATCTCCAATTACGGCACCGGAGGTGATCCCAAGGCCCGCGGGCAGCGCCGCTCGGATCAGCCTTCGGCGACCGTCACCGGAAAGGTCTCCAGGAATCGGGTCGTCGGGCCCGACGGGCAGGACGACCGTTTCTCCGTCTACGAAGCCGGTCGTCTGCAGACGTTTCCAGCAACGTACCCGTGGAGCGGCAAGGACGTCTCTCAGCAGATCGGCAACGCTGTGCCACCGCGTCTCGGCATGCACATCATCAGTGCGGCCCTGGGACTGGGGAGCCCCTCGAAGGAGGCGTTGGACCGGCTCGCTTCGTGGAAGCCACCGACGCCCGGGCATGACGGTGACACAGAGCCGACGGGCTCATAGGGTTATGAACCCCTGACTGCTGCGTACTGGTCGAAGAGCTCTTCGAAGCGAACGACGAGGGTGTCGATCGCATCCGAGGGAACGGAGCCGTCTTCGGGCCCTTTCGGAAGGAACTTGCGCGGCACGGGGGGTGCCGATTCGGCCGCGCGGATCCACTCCTCCAAAAGGCTGCCGTCCACACCGTCGTCCTCGGCAAGCACGTCGTACATCAGAGTGCTTGCCGATGCGTTGACCGCCCTCGCCAAGGCGTTCACTTCACGTCCGGTCTGGACCTTCTTGCGTGCCACCATCCGTATCAACGCCTGGGCTGTGGGCCGATGGTCGATCACATCGAGGCGGAGAACCGTGTTGAGGACATCCTGGTTTCCACAGGCCACCTGAACGGGCTCGTAGTCGCTACCGTCCCTGAACAACTCGGCGGCCCACCACAGACGGGAGAAAGCCTGCGTGTAGTGAGCCCCCCGAAAGCGGCTCGCGGCGACCATGGGGGGAAGTTCGTCCTTGCCCTTGGCCGGTAGGTGGCGCCAGGCTACGTAATCGGGAGCCACCGCAAGCGCGAGGAAGTTCCACAACCTGCTGTCGGCCGCTTCTCGCCGCGTCAGACGCAGCGCGGCGTGCAACCGGGGAGCAAGCCAGGCATCCGCCTTCGTGGGAGTGTCGTGACGATGAAGGTGCATCACGTCGTCGATGAGGTCCCGAACCGGAACGACCTCCGACCGCACCTGAAGGTCGTCAAACGGCTCGGTGACCTTTTGCAGCGCGATGAACGGCGGTGACTCCTGCCCGGAAAGCACTCCCGTGCTCAAGTACTTCGCCGCATTGATGTCGGAGAGCAGCGCCAATCGCTCGGGCAGGTGTTCGGGCTTTTCCATCATGCTCAGCTCTCCCGCTGGGACACATCGAGGGTTCGAATCGCCGTACCCAGATTCCTGGCTACTTTCGCACGGCGGCCCGCCGCGTAGTTGATGCGCGGCTGAAGCTCGTTCCAGGCTGCCGACTCCGAGCGGCGAACATGGATCTCTCGCAAGGCGTCGACTTCGGAGTGGTCGGGGAGGATCACGGCGAGCATGCCCTGCAGTACGCCGTCCCGCCAGCCTCCGGGCCATATCGGCTCACCACGTTCGTCCGTTTCCAAGTCACTGACGAGGGAGTGGAAGACCGCTGTCCAGACGTCGGAGGCGATCTGCGCCGCGAGCATGTCGCGGACGGCTCGCTCCAAAGGGCTGCCCGTGGAATTGATCAGCTCCGAGACCCCTTCGAACCCCGTGTTCAGATGCACGGTGGGAAGGTCACCCGAGGTCTCGACGATCCAGGGCGCGTCCTTGAAGGGACGCAGCCACTCCGGCCCCACGGTGAAGTCGACCTCGTTGACCACCATCTCGCGCTGACGCGTGGGGGTCATGGCCGTGAGGTCGACAACCCACGACTCCTCGGATTCGCCGATCATCCGTCCCGATACGCCATCCACCGTGGCCACGGCCACGATCGTCAGCTCGGCCTGGCTGCGGTATGCCGACCGCCAGAATCGCAAATGTCCGTGCCAGTTTGCTTCTGCGCCACAGCCCTCCTGCGTGAGCCGGACCGTCGTCCGCGAATTGGTCGCCTTCTCCGTCAGAACCGCGACGACCGAAAGGTCGGTCCACGGACCGTCGGCGAGCTCCTTGACCGGTAGTGCAGCAGAAATCGTGAGCCGGACGCTCTCCCAGTCGTCCCGATCCACCTGGTGCAGTGCTACGACACGCTCCTGCGTGGAGAAACTCCGCGTGTCCAGGTCGTGCTGGTAGCGACCTTCGAGTTCCTGGCGAACACCCGTCACCTTGAAGGAGATCTCGCCGGTCAGCCGCCGGTACGGATAGATCTTCACTGCGAAACCTCCCTCGTCTTCTGGAGCTCGACGATCAAGCCGGCCAGTTCGGCCCTGACAGGATGTGTGGACACGTCGGTAACCGCGCTGAAGGAGGCAGTGCGGGCACCCGCCTTGAAACGCAATTTGCCCTCGACCAGTTCGCAGTTCTGCCCCGGGACGACTTCTGCCCATCCGACGGAGGGCCGTCCGCCGGAACGAACATCGAACTTCGCAACAGCCACCAAAAGCCAAGGATCCTGGCCGACCGGCAGTTTGACTTCCGCCCTTACTCGCCACGCACCCGACGCGTCGAGTTCCGCGTCCAGCCCACGAATCGTCGGCACTTTCCCTCCGCGAGCAGCCGAAGGTGCCGGTCCTGCGTCGAGCCCCAGGAGGTCGCGCAATACCTTAGAACCCCCCTGGTTCCTCTGTCGGGAACGTCCCACAAGGTCTCGCACCACCGTATTGGCGGCTCGTGTGAACTCACTGATCCTTCGATGCGCGGTAGCCGAGTACAGGGCACGCAGCTCGTCGGTCTGGCCCCACTTGTTGTGCTCGGGGGGTTCCGAGGCCCGGAGAAACGCCTCCGCTCTGTCCGCGTGATCGGATCCGTCTCCCGCCGCGTGGCCGGCAAGCAGTACTGCTTGGAAGGGGTTCGTGCCCAAGGGCAGGTCCGGGACCCGGGCCGACCTGATCACCATGCGGTTGCCGCGCATGCCGACGATCTGGTTCGGCTTGCCATCCAGGTCCTCGGCCGAGGTGATCAGCAGTACCGCCTGGTGCTCGACCGCTACGCCCTGGCCGCGCAAGGGTGGCACCTTCAGCGGCACACGCAATTGGGCGACCTGCCCGGTTTCGGTCAGACGATCGACGGTCTCCCCATCCAGGTACGCCCTGAGCGCGCGCGTGCGGGACGGCTGCACACGCTGCGGCTCGACACGTTCCTCGTCGATGACCACGTGTCCGTTGCGCAGGGTTCTCACCGATGCCTCCAGGAGAGGCGCCTTGTCCCTGCCCGCCGTCATCGCGGCCCAGAAGTTCCGGCCGAGCGCCTCCACGAGGCGCTCGTGCATCGACTGCACCGTCTCTTCCTCTTCGGCGGTGTCCTCGCCGTTGAGCGAGTCGGCGACCAGGCTCGCCACATCGTGGGCACCAACGATCAGGAAGGACGTGCCCGGATCAGAGCTCTCCCGGGTGAGGTGCAGCCTCGCCACCGTCTCCTCGTCCGCCCACCAGGAACGAGCCACACCCTCGTTGTCGGGTGACGTGTCGGGCTCACCGAGCCAGGCAGGCCCGGCCCAAGGCTCACCGTCCACGACGCGCCACGGCAGTTCGAGGCGCCCGATGAGGCGGCGCTCCGTCCGCCCCTCATGTTGTTCGGAGAGGGTGGAGTTGACGAGGACCATGCCGAGCCGGCTGGTAGCCCAGAGGGTGGCCTTGCCCAGGCCGTACGAGCCACCAGCGCTAGCGTCGGACTTCCGACTGTCGAGCTGCCGCCGCATGACGGCGGCGAACCGGCCGTCCTCATAGTCGTCACCGGTGAGGCCCGAGGCGTTGTAGTCGTCGACCCTCAACAGAACGAGGCGATCACGCTCGTACATGTCGCGCAGGCCTTCGGCGATGACTCGCCCCACCTTTTGCTCCTGCGCAGCAGCCGCCTCGTAGTGAGGGAAGAGGTCGTCCCACGCGATGGCCTCACGGAATCGGGCGAGTGACTCTCCCGTCAGCTCGTGCAGGGTATAGCGGACGCGTACGGGCTTCGTCCGGTCGAGTCGCTCGTCCAGGCTGTTCTGCGTGGCTTCGCGGGCCAGGACTTCCACGTCGGCCTCGAAGGCGAAGGTGGCAGCGTTCCCGAAGTCCCTTCCTCCGTCGGCGTAGGCAGGGCGGTGGTACCAGGTAACAGGGCGACTGCTCACCACGTCGGTCGTGCGCGTGTGCACACTCACGTAGTCCACGTCGAACACGGCGGCGATGGCCCGCATGGTCTCTTCGCGGGGGGTGGCTCGCCCTGTGATCCAGGCCGAGACAGCAGCTCGGGTCAAGCCCACCCGCTCCGCGAGATCCGCTTGATTCATGTTGGCCCGGCGCAGCTGCCGAGCAAGCCACGGACCGAAGTCCTCTCCACTGACCATGTACGGCTCCCCCACCACGCTAGCTCCAGGTCAGAGCCACTCTAGCACGCGGAATTTGACACTTGGAGATCGCGACAATTCTTGTTGACAAGCTCGGAGGAGCCTCCCACCAGAAGGACCCCATGGGTCAACTCCTCCCCATTCGCCCATTTCTGATGATTTAAATCCGCTTTCGTGACGGGATGCCCCTCGATCCGGAGTCCCGAATTCCGAATGTAGAGATCCGAGAGGACGCAGAAACGATGTTGCGGCGCCCTTGTCGGAACCTCTACGGTTTGAAGCATGGCCCCCGTAGCCTCACGGGAAACAACCGTTACGGCTCGGAGCGGCCTAGTTTGCTGTGCCCACACCCCCGGCACGCCAACAGGATCGTAATTCCGCACCGCCCAAGCACGAATAACCGATCTCAACAACACCCATAGGGGGACTGCCGTGAGCAGTGACCTTGACGACCCTTCCGGATCCAATTCAGATTCGCCCGAAATCGCGAGAATGCGTCGAATCCTCGCCGAGTACGACTCGATTGAGGATCCTGTCCTGAAGTCCGAATACCTGGACACGCACGGGCGGAGCTTCGCCACCATTATGGCCTACCGGAAGATCGTCGCTCGCGCCGACCGTCGTTCGTCCCCGGCGCCCGTCACTGCCACGGTCCGTATCCGCGCGACCCGCCGCCGCACCCGTCGCGGCCCCACGTCCCCTTCCTCCCGTGCGTACGAGACCACCCGGCCGGGTGACTCGCCGCGGAACCGCGGGACCCGAGACCGCGTCACTGTCGTCATCATCTTCGACTTCCCGTCTCGCTAGCCGCTCGGGCCGGTCATATAGATCTTCTCTCCCCCCCACGCCTTCCACCCGCCGGGGTCGGCTGTGCCGTCGTGCACGGAATCCGCCGGCCCCGGCATCTTCGATCACCAACAGAACGGACTTCTTGTGAGCCAGCAGCCGTTGTCGAGCGCTTCGTCTGCAACCCCCGTGATCGCCAAGATTCTCGAGCAGTCGGAACGCGTACTGGAGACCTACCGTGTGGACCCCGGGCTGGTCCAGGAACACGCCAATGGGGAACGTCGCATCGCGCAGGGCGGGTATGGGGACAGGCAACTTTTCGAGCTTGTCCAGAACGCAGCTGACGAAATCGCGAACGAACCGGGCGGGAAGGTTCATGTCGTACTGACCGAGTCCCATCTGTACTGCGCCAACACGGGAACGGAAGTGACACCCGACGGCGCCGAGACCATCCTGCGGATGAGCGTCTCCCGCAAACGCGGTGGCCAGATCGGTCGATTCGGTGTTGGTGTGAAGTCGGTGCTCGTCGTAACGGACGCACCTCAGTTTTTCAGCACGTCGGGAAGTTTCGGTTTCGACCGTGACTGGTCCCATTCTGAAATCTGTCGGGCCATCGGTGTCCAGTCGGCCTCCGGTGTGGAGACCCCCGTGCTCCGCATGGCCCGTCCCCTGGACGAAGCCGCGGAACGTCGCTCCGACCCCGTGCTCGACGAGCTGCTGGGCTGGGCGACCACTGTGGTTCGTCTTCGCCTGTTGGAAGGCAAGGCCGACCGCCTTGGCAAGGACATCTACCTCGCCAAGGAGGACCCCGAGCAGGAGGAGTTCCCCGCTCTCTTCCAGCTCTTCTCGCCGCACGTGAGCACCGTGACGCTGGAAGACCGACGGATCGGGAACGGGCGCAGCAAGGTGCGGCGCGTGATCACTGTGGGCCAGGACGGCTTCAACCGCACGATCCAGGAGTGGCGACCGGGCGGAGGGGCAGCCAGCAGCCGGTGGAAGGTCTTCGGTCTTACGCACAGACCAACTGAGGAAGCCCGCCGCAGTGCCGGCGAGATGCACGACCGGGGCACGATCGACATCGCCTGGGCCGTCCCGGAGTACACGGGGGAGCCTCCGTTCTCCACGCCCAGGGGGCGAGGACGGTTCTGGTCCTTCTTCCCGACCAAGTATGAAATGACCCTGAGCGGCGCGCTCAACGGTGCCTGGAAGACAAACGAGGACCGTCAGAACCTGCTCGACTCCACCCCTTTCAACAGGGAGTTGATCCAGGTGGCAGCCCGCCTGGTTGTGGAGTCGCTGCCTCATCTCTCGCCGCCGAATGATCCCGCCGCATATCTGGGATTCCTGCCGGGCCGCCCCCGCGAGTCGGAGACCGTCAGTTGGGCCGACCTGCTGTTGACCCGGAAGATCTGGGAGCTGGCCGCCCAGCTTCCCTCCCTGCCGGACCAGGAGGGTGTCCTTCGCGTACCTCGCGATCTGCGCTTCCCGCCGGTCGAGGGCAAGGATGCCACGAAGATCCTCAAATCCGATTGGCTCCGCATGTGGAGCTCCTACCCTGGTCGCCCCTCGAACTGGGTGCACCCTTCCGTGGACACCACGGGCCGCCTGCGGTCCGGCAAGGTCGAGCACATCCTGAGCGAGGCGAAGCACCCGCGTGCCACTGTGCGCGAATGGTTGGAGGCCCTGGTCGGCGACGGAACAGCCGAGGCCTCGGCCACCGCGATCCGCATCTTCGCCGAGATGATCGCGGCAGGCTCGCCGTTCGTGGACGAGGCTCGGAAGGCACGTTTCGTCCTGACCGAGTCCCACGGGATGGTGCCTCCGGTGCCCAACAAGGTCTGGCGCCGCGTCGTGCAGGACGGCCTCAAGGACGACCTGGTCTACGTCGATCCGAAACTCTCCGACGATCCGAAGCTGCAGACTGCCCTCAGCGCCGTCGGAATCCGCGAGGCCGACGACCGAGGTCGTTTCGCCGGAGTTCTGGACCAAGGGTTCGAGTCGTACGGCCCGCGCGACTGGACACGTTTCTGGGAACTCTTCCGCAGCGCAGGCGGTACGCACGTCACCGCCGAGGTGCGGCGCCGATTCCCGGAGCCGCTGAAGACCCTGCGCGCACAGACGATCGACGGTCGCTTCCACCCCATGTACGACTGTCTGCTGCCGGGGCCGATCGTTCCTGACGACGGCTCGCGCGACACATCCGTCGCGGTGAACGTGAAGTTCCACTCGGACGACTTGGCAGTCCTGCGTGAGTTCGGCCTGCACGACCGCCCGGTCGGAGGACATGGGCCGGAGGAGGAAGTCTGGTTCGAGGAGTACCGCAACTACCAGTACGAAAGCTACTGCCGGACACTCGGTCCCCGGGACAACCGCCCCCAGATCGCCCGGATGAACCTGAGCGGGTCACCCGTCGCCAAGTCCCTGCACCTGTTGCTGCGGCTGTCCGACGAAGGGAAGGCGGCCTTCGTCAAGGCCCTCCCGGACGCGTACGTCGTAGACGCGTGGACCATGCAGTTCGGTGCCCAGGCCCAGACCCGCCGAGCGATCTCGTCACCACTGCGCTGGATGGTCCGCCGGTACGGTTTGGTACCCACCTCTCAGGGCGTGAAGCGCCTAGCGGAAGCCGTCGGGCCCCAGCTCACCTCGTACTCCGATGTCCTTCCCGTCGCCGACATCAGTCCCGAGAAGGCACGCAAACTCCGGTTGCCTCTCACCGTCGACGCCGTCCCCGAGGACCAGTGGGAAAGGCTCATCGAACAGCTCCTGCTCAGCGAAGACGATGTCTTCGTGGGCAACACCTACGTGCTGTTGAGTCGTTTGGACGTTCCCTTCCCCGAGGACGTCCTGACCCGCTGCCGCATCGGCGACGCGTGGGGCAGCCGGGAGGACGGCGAGATCGCGGTCGCCGCAACATCCGACGAGTACCGGGCGCTCAGAGCGGAGGGGTTGCCGGCACTGCTCACTCAAAGGGCCGAGGACGCCGAACTCCTCATCGAGAAGTGGGGAATGCTGCGGTACACGGACGTGATCACCAAGGAGATCCGTCATGTTCCGGCGGGCGAGCCGATCCCGCTGCGTGACGCCTATCCGGCGTTGCGACAACGCCTCGGCAGCCAGATCAACAACTACGCCCTTTTGAACTGCTCCGAGCTGGAACAGGTGACCCGCACGCCCAACGGCATCAAGCCCACTCCCTTGAAGAGCGCCTTGCAGGGCACCACCGTCCTGGTCCTTGACCCGAAGTCGCCGTTGGAAGCACTGATGGCCGCCGACCGGGAACTCCGATGGAACCTGGGCGAGGCCGGTTGCCGGGCCGTACTCGAAGCGCAACGGCAACAGGAGCAGGACCGTAAGGTCCAGGCCGCTCTCCAGGCTGTGCGGGATGCCGAAACGGTCGTGGAGAAGCTGGCCCTGCTGTTGGGTGCCGAGACTCTGCGTGACCGCCTTCCCGCCGGTCTCCTCGCCAGCGAGCAGAGCGAGTCCGACGGAGAAGACCCCACTTCGGAACGCATCGCGCAGATGGCGTACAACGCACACGGCGACGGTGTGCTCCAGGTCCACGTGAAGGATCTCCAGGCGGCCTATCCGAACCACGCGCCGTCGTCGTTCACCGGCATGACTCCCGCGGTGAAGTTCGTCTCCGACCTTCGCTTCCCCGACTCTTTCGCCGGCTCTCGTGCACCGTCCCTGGCCCCGCGCATCGATGTGGACGGGCCGAGCGAATTCCCTCGCTTGCACGACTACCAGGAGCGTCTGGCCACCAACGTCTTCGCCATGCTCGATCGCGTCCAGCCCCAACGGGGAATGCTGTCGTTGCCCACCGGTGCGGGTAAGACCCGTGTGGCCTCGGAAGCCGTCATCCGCTGGATCAAGCAGGACGGTGACATCGGCGGCCCGATCCTGTGGATCGCACAGACGGAAGAGCTCTGCGAGCAGGCAGTCCAGAGCTGGAAGTTCGTGTGGTCCAAGGTCGGTGCGGACAACCCTCTCGCGATCAGTCGACTCTGGTCGTCGAACGAGGCGGGGCCGGTGAGTGATCGACCCCACCTCGTGGTCGCCACGGACGCCAAACTGCGCAGCTGCCTCGACACCGACAGCTACGCGTGGCTGCGCGATGCCGCGCTGGTCATCGTGGACGAAGCCCACGTTGCGATTGCCCCGCAGTACACGGAACTCCTCGCAACCATGGGTGTCACGGCCTCTCGCACGGACCGGCATCTACTGGGTCTCACCGCGACGCCGTTCCGCAATACCAACGAGGACGAGACCCGTCGTCTGATCCGGCGGTTCGGCGGGCGGCGGCTCGACGACGGTGTCTTCAGTTCCGGCGACCCGTACGCCGAACTCCAGGAACTGGGAATGTTGGCTCGGGTCGAGCATCGCGAGCTGACCGGCGGAACGATCGAGTTGACCGAAGACGAAGTCGAGCGTGCGGACCAGTTGAGTGTCCTGTCGAAGGCCGCCGAGCAGCGCCTGGCCGAGGACCACGACCGCAACCGACGTATCGTCGAGGAAATCGCTGGCATGCCCTCGGAATGGCCCGTCCTGGTCTTCGCCACATCCGTCGCACATGCCAAGTTCCTCGCCGCCAAGCTCAACGACCGAGGTATCCGCTCGGCGGCGGTCGATTCGGCGACCAGTCCCACCGACCGATTCAACCGCATCACGGACTTTCGGCACGGCCGGCTTCGCGTCCTCACCAACTACGGCGTTCTCACCCAGGGCTTCGACGCACCCGCCACCAAGGCCGTCGTGGTCGCGCGACCGACATACAGTCCGAACGTCTACCAACAGATGATCGGGCGTGGTCTCCGAGGGCCGCGCAACGGTGGCAAGGACACCTGCCTGATCCTCAACGTCCGCGACAACATCACCAACTATGGCAAGGCACTGGCCTTCACACAGTTCGAGTACCTGTGGAGCACCAAGTGATCAGCGCATACGCCGACAGCCCGCCGCTCACCGCGGAGCAGCGAGCTGTCGTCGACCAACCGTGGGACGCTCGGGTTCTCGTCACCGCAGGACCCGGAGCGGGCAAGACGCACACCCTGATTCGGCGGCTCGACGCCCTGATGAGTCGTGAGGACGACGCCCTCGAAGCCCGGGAGATCCTGGTCCTCAGTTTCTCGCGGTCGGCGGTGCGAGAGCTCAAGGAGAGAATCCGCAGGCACGCCCATCACGCGCGGAGAGTGAGGGCTCAGACCTTCGACTCCTGGGCCTACGCCTTGCTGACCTCCGCATACCCCGACGAGGACTGGAGCCAGTACTCGTTCGACGAGCGCATTCGGAAGGCGGAGCAAGCGATCGTCAAGGGTGCTGTCGAGTCCACCGAGGCCGGCACGCCGGCTCATGTGGTGATCGACGAGGTTCAGGATCTCGTCGGCGATCGGCGCAACATGGTCGAGACATTGTTGGATCACTTCCAGGACTCCTGCGGCTTCACCCTGGTCGGCGACGCCGCCCAGGCGATCTTCGGCTTTCAGGTGTCCGATCCCGATGCACGAGCCGCCGAGACCAACGAGTTCTTCGCCTGGCTGCGTGCCTCGTACTTCGACGACCTGGTGGAGCTCCATCTGTCTGCCAACTTCCGCGCGGCGACGGAGGAGGCACGGATCGCGCTGCCCGTCGGCGCGTCCCTTCAAGAATTGTCCCCGAAGGTTGCCGACAGCGATTCCACGGGCGAGTCGCTGTACCAGGATCTGCGGTCGCGTCTGCTGACGCTGCCGTCCTTCGGAGAGCTCGGTGCACCCTTCACGCTCGACTCGCTCCGGAACCATACTGACACCACGGCCATCCTGTGTCGGGACAACGCCCAAGCGCTTGTCATCTCGCAGACACTGTCCGAGCACGAGGTGCCGCACCGAATGCAGCGCTCCCTGCGTGAGAGGCCGGTGCCCTCGTGGGTGGCCGGTGTGCTGCGTCGTACCGGCACGGCGGCGCTCGGTGAGGAGCGGTTCCGGGAACTCGTCGCGGAGGTCGGTGTTCCTGCCGACACCGATGTCGATCTCCTGTGGCGTTCCCTGCGAGGCGCCGCACGTGACCGTCGTGGACTGGTGGATCTGGCAAGGGTGCACCGGCTGATTGCCGAAGGTCGCTTCCCCGACGAACTCGCCGCTCCGGAACCGGCCCATCTGATCGTGTCCACCGTCCACCGCGCCAAGGGTCTCGAGTTCGACAGGGTCATCGTCGTCGAACCGCCGACCCTTGCGGAGCTTCGCAAGCGACACACCCACATCGACCCTGCTGCCGAGGCCCGCGCTCTGTACGTCGCCGTGACCCGTGCTCGGTACGACCTGTACCGGCTCGCTGCTCCCGAGACCTCGCGACTGCGTCGCCACCGCGTCATCGATCGGTGGTATGTGGGCGGTTGGAAGCCCCACGAGAGATACGGCATCGAGGCCACGGCGGCGGACGTGTCCACCGAGCATCCTCCCGGCACGGATGTCTTCCAGGATGACGCCGTCGCACTCCAGGAACACTTGGCCGGTACGGTCCGCTCCGGGGACGCCGTCGTTCTCCGTCGCGAGCACGACATGCCGCTCGGCGCCGAGCAAAGCCCGCCCTACGTCGTCCTTCACCAGGGACGTTCCATAGCCGTGGCCTCTGAACGCTTTCACCGCGACCTCCACACCCTGCTCAAGATCAACAAGACGTGGGACATCCGCTGGCCGGACGAGATCCACGGCCTTCGTATCGACGCCATGGAAAGTGTCGCCGGAAGCACGGCATCCGGTGCCCGCGCCGGCCTCGGGGATCATGGGGTGTGGCTTGTCCCGCGCGTGGTGGGGCTGGGGCGCTACAGGTCGAGTGGAAACGCACAGGAGGACAACGGCCGATGACGAACACCGAGAGTCGGCACGCCGCGCACTACACGGCCCGACAGAGCCTCGTCGACCAGCTCCGCAGGGACCTGCTCGGGCCCGGTGCCGAGGACGAGGTCCTCACTCAGGACCCGCCGATCACGACGTACCCCATCGGTGTGCTGTTTCCCCGCCCGGCCGACGACAACGCCATGGAGGAACGGGTCGCGGGCCTCCTCGAGACGGATGGGCCCGACGAGGCCCCTATCCTGGCGTATTCGGACACCGAGGACACGGGGTACGAGCTTGGCGTTTCGCTCGCCAACGACCGTCGGCCCTCTTCCATGGGCCTCACCTTCGCTGTCGATCCGTCCGAATCCTCCGCGGTGGCGGTCCGGGCGGAGGCCGCCATGTACGACCCGATCGACATCGAGGGTCGGGTCGTCTCGGCGAAGCGTACGCAGGCTCGCAGCACGGAGGATCAGTCTGAGCACTGGCGCCGACGCCGGCTGCCGCTGCGTCCTGTGACCATCGACGTGACCAGGCCCGGCATGCAGGAGTTCGAGCCACTGGCCGAAGACGTATCGCTGCGTGCGCTGGTGCGCCCCGCTGCCCCCTCCGGGACAGTGACCATCACCGTCACCCTCATCAACGACAAGCGCATCAGTGAACGCGAACTGCAGGATGCTTTCAGCCTTTTTCAGCCCCGACTCACCGTGGAGACCCCTGCCGGCGAGAAGGCATTCGTGGAGCGCCCCACGACGCTGAACGCTGTCGACGAGGAACAGGCGGCCAGCAGGCTGCTGCACCGCCACGCTCCGACGTTCGCCGTGGGGCACGGCTGCGCGGCCCATTGGAACTGGACACCGCCGCCCGTGGGAACGCCGAACGCAGAACGAGCGCGTGTCTCGATGGTGCGTACGGAGTTCGTGCCCACACACGAAGTGCTCCTCACCGATTCCAACGAGGAGATCGACAGCGACGCCCTCACCATGCAGGGCATCGCAAAGCTTCCGGACGCAGCCGTGCTCAAGGCCCTCGAAGACTTGGCCGCCGGGTACGAGCGCTGGATCGACGCTCGACGTTCCGAGGCCGAAACGCTGGCAGGAACCTCCTTCGAGCAGGCCGCACGGGAGCAGCTGAAGGCATGTGCTACCGCTCTGGGGCGTATGAGGCGTGGCATCGACGTCCTGCGCGAAGACTCGGATGTCATGCACGCCTTCCGGCTCGCCAATGACGCCATGGCACAGCAGCGGGCTCGCAGCGCCTGGGTGAAGGGTGGGCGCGCCGGGACTCCCGACCCGGCCTCCAGCCGATGGCGCCCCTTCCAGATCTCGTTCATGCTGCTGTGCCTCGAAGGGATCGTGGACCCTGATCACCCGGACCGGAAGCTCGCCGATCTGCTGTGGTTTCCGACCGGTGGCGGCAAGACCGAGGCGTACCTCGGGCTGATCGCGCTCACAACCTTCCTGCGGCGCATCCGCCGGAAGGAAAACGGGGGCGGCGTGACCGTCCTCATGCGCTACACGCTTCGGCTGCTCACACTGCAGCAGTTCGAGCGCGCCACGATCCTGATCTGCGCCATGGAACTCATGCGCCAGGCGGACGAGGCCCTGTTGGGATCTGAGCCCATTTCCATCGGTATGTGGGTCGGCCAGTCCGCGACCCCCAACAAGCTGAGCGTCGCCGAGGACAGCATCCAGGAGCTCCGCAAGGGAAAGGTTCTCCAGGAGAAGAACCCCGTACAGCTGCACGCCTGCCCGTGGTGCGGTACGCGGCTCGATGCCCACCAGTACGAGGTGGACCACAACGCGAAGCGGATGCACGTCCGCTGCCCCGACCCGACGTGCGACTTCACCGGTGGACTCCCGGTGCACCTGGTGGACGAAGCTGTCTACGACGCCCGTCCAACCCTGGTCATCGCCACCGTCGACAAGTTCGCCTCCATGCCGTGGCGTGAACAGACGGCGGCCCTCTTCAATCGGGACCGGCCGGACGACACCCCTCCCCCGGAACTGATCGTCCAGGACGAGCTCCACCTCATCTCCGGACCTCTCGGGACGCTCACCGGTCTCTACGAGACCGCGGTGGACGCGCTTGCCGACCGACCGAAGGTGATCGCCTCCACCGCCACCATCCGCCGTGCCTCCGAACAGGGACGTGCTCTGTTCGACCGGGAGGTCCGTCAGTTTCCGCCTGCGGGCCTGGACGCCCGCGACTCGTGGTTCGCCGTCGAGACACCGCGCGAGAAGAAGGCCAGCCGCCAGTACGTGGGCCTGCTCACCCCCAGCACCAGTCAGTCCACGCTGCTGATCCGCACGTACGCCTCTCTCCTGCACCAGGCGCTTCGCATGGACACGTCCGAGGCGGTCCGTGACGCGTACTGGAGCCTCGTCGGCTACTTCAACAGCCTGCGTCTGCTTGCTGCTGCCGAGCTTCAGGTGCACGACGACGTCGAGGCGTATCTTGAATATCTGGCCGAACGCGACGGCACCCCCAAGCGGAAGGTCCTGGAGCTCACCGAGCTGACCAGTCGCGCCAACTCGAGCGAGATCCCGAGTCGGCTCAAGCAGATCGAGCGCGGACTGCCTCACGAGGAAACCGTGGACGTCCTCCTGGCCACGAACATGATCTCTGTCGGTGTCGACGTTGATCGTCTGGGTCTCATGGCCGTGATGGGACAGCCCCAGACGACGGCCGAGTACATCCAGGCGACAAGTCGCGTGGGACGCAGTCATCCCGGGCTGGTTGCCGTGATGCTCAACTCGACGCGTTCAAGGGATCGTTCGCACTACGAGAACTTCCTGCACTTCCACTCCGCCCTCTATCGCGAGGTCGAGTCGACATCCGTCACACCGTTCTCCGCACGCGCCCGCGACCGCGGGCTGCACGCCGTCGTCGTCGCACTAGCACGGATTCTCATCCCCGAAGCTCGGCCCAACGAAGGGGCCGGACGAGTCGATCTCTTCGAGAGCGAACTCCGAGGACGGATCCGCGACATCCTTCTCAGCCGGGTCGAGGGGACCATGAGCGGGCAGGACGGAGAGCGCTACAGCACGGAATGCGACGCGACCGCCCAGGCCTTTGACGAGTTCATCGACTGGTGGATGGACGAAGCCGATGCGCACGGTGGGCTTTACTACGAGCCCTTGCGCGGCCGGAAAGTGCCGTCCCTGCTCTGTGCGTTCGACGACGAGTCCAACGACGAGTCGTGGCCCACTCTGTGGAGCCTGCGCGACGTCGATGCGGAATCCGCTCTGTTCATGGAGGCATCCCGATGACCCCGCCCCCCGCTCGTCGCCGCCGTGGCTCGGGTGCACCCGAGCGCAGCTACCAGCGCAAGGGATCCGTCCGACGAGCGCAGATGATCACTACGTACGGGGTCGGCTCAATGGTCGCCGTCGACAGCGAATCGTTCATCGTCGCCGGAACGGACTCCTGGAACGTCACCGAGGCTCCTCGCATTCACGAGCACCGCCTCGCTCGCGTCCTCGGCGTGAAGTCCTTCCGTCTTCCTCCGGCCTCCGACGACACGAGCAAGGACGGCGTTCATGTCCGCCGCTTCCCGCTCTGGCACTCGTGTCCCAAATGCACCACGCTCCAGCACGTGCGCGGTTTCAATTCACCTCCGGGGAAGAACGAGTGCGGTGACTGCCAGGAGGACCTGGTGCCGTCGCGCTTTGTGGTTGCCTGCCCCAAAGGCCACATCGACGACTTCCCGTACTGGAAGTGGGCCCACCGCGACAACCGACAGGAGGGGGCATCGGGGCTGTGCGGTGGCGAAATGCGCCTGCGCACGACCGGCCGAACCGCCTCTCTGCGCTCGGTGCTGATATCGTGCACGTGCGGTATCCCTGAAGTCTCCATGGAAGGCGCCTTCAGACGGAATGCTCTGGCCAAGCTGCACGTCCGCTGCTCGGGCGCGCGGCCGTGGTTGAAGGACGCGCCGGCAGAGACCTCCTGTACCGAGACCCCCCGTACGCTCCAGCGTGGCTCTTCAATGGCCTGGCAGCCCATCGTGAAGTCCGCGTTGTCCATTCCCCCGTGGAGCGATGGTCTCGCCGCCCGCCTCGCAGACCACTGGGACGATCTGGGCGCCCTCGACCGGGCCGGTCTGGAGATCTACCTCAAGGCCCTCGCATCAAAAGGCAGCGAGGTAATTCCCGTCGAAGCCGTACTTGCCCTCCTGGAGGCCGAACAGCACGAGGAGTCGGACCTCGAAGAGGATGCCGACCACAACAGCAGGTACTTCGCTCTGCGTAAGCAAGAATACGAACGCCTCCGTGCCGGCAACGCGGAACGGGACAGCTCGCGCGAGGAGCAGTTCATCTGCGAAGCCCCGACGGAGTCCTCCAACGCCCTGGAGGCGTTCGGGCTCACGACGCCCATGCTTGTGAAGCGCCTGCGAGAGGTCCGCGCTCTCAAGTCCTTCTCGCGCGTCCACACCCCCGACTCCAACATCGAGGTCCACGAAGCACCGCTCTCGCTGGCCGAGTTGGACTGGCTACCGGCCATGGAAGTGCAGGGCGAAGGGGTCTTCCTGCGGTTGGACGCGGAAAGCGTGGATGCCTGGGCGCGCAATGCAACCGTCGCCGCCCGCGTGGAGCGCATGCGCAACAATCACACGCGGCTGCTGCGCGAGCGTGCATCCGACCCCCAGGCGGTTCCGACGTCGCCCGCGACGCCGCGCATGATCCTGCTGCACACGTTGGCGCACATACTCATCAACGAGTGGAGCTTGGAGGCCGGTTACCCGGCTGCCTCCCTGCGGGAGCGCCTGTACGCCGACGAGACCATGGCAGGCCTGCTGATCTACACGGCAACCAGCGATTCGGCGGGCAGCCTCGGCGGGCTGGTCGCACAAGGTGAGCCGAATCGTTTGGTTCGCACGCTGCGGTCGGCGTTGCACCGCGCCGAGTGGTGCAGCGCCGATCCCTTGTGCATCGAGTCGGAGGCGGGGGGAACAGGCAGCGTCAATCTCGCGGCCTGTCATGCGTGTGTTCTGCTTCCTGAGACCAGTTGTGAGCAGAACAACGGCCTCCTCGATCGAGCTCTCCTGGTTGGTACTCCCGAGGATGCGTCTGTGGGTTTCTTCCGCCAGGTACTCGACCTGTAGGCCAGTTTGTCAGCCGCAGCTACCTAGTTCTGCGTCGTAGCGTGTTTGAGCAAGGTCCAAGGCCTCGTCCACGTCGCAACCGTGCGCACGAAGCCAGTGAAGGAAGTCCGTGATGACCGTAATCACCGACTCCTCGGCCACGGCCCTCCCCAGTCTTCCCGGGCCGGGCAGGAGGGGCGGTTTCGCGCCCGCGTAGACCTCCAACAGCGCCTCGGCCCGCTGCACGGCCGGCCCGGCCACATGACCGTTCGGCGCCGTAAGACCCGTCGCCAGCTCACACCACGTGACCTTCCGATCGAGGCGGAGCTGGACGCCCCAGCGGTCGGCGATCGCGTCGACGAGGGCCATGCCTCGCCCGCCCTCCGAGTCCACGTTCGCGTCGAGGAGGGTGGGCAGGGCGCGGGTGTCGGGGTCGTGGACCTCGATGCGCAGATGGACTCCGCTCATCGATACCGCGAGTGTGGCCGGAGTGCCGGGACCGACGTGCGTGATGACGTTGGACACCAACTCGCTGACGCAGAGCTGGGCTTCGTCGGCGACCTCATGCAGACCCCAGATGCCCAGATGCAGCCGCATGACCCGGCGCAGGGCGGCCACCTCCGTCGGCTCAGCGGTGAAGGCAAGGTCCCACGGTTTGCGCGTCATGCACGCTTCCTGTCCCACGAAATCCCCTCTCGTCGCAGGCGACACCTCCGCAAGCCACGCAGCGTCACGAGGTATCACGATGAGTTGCGTTGCCATCAGAGTGCTGGTTTCACATCCCTTTATGCAATGTGCACCGTGGGATTCCCACTTCCGAGTGATTGGCAAGCACGCCCCTTGGCGCGAGACTGAACGCCCGCTATCCGAAACGGGGTTGATATGGCCGGATCACCCACGGCACGCCGGCGCCGACTCTCCATCGAACTGAAGAAGCTCCGCGAGCAGAGCACGCTGACCTGTGCGCAGGTCGGCCAAGCTCTGGACTGGAGCGGCTCCAAGGTCAATCGCATGGAGACGGGCAGCGGCCGGGTCCAGCCTTCGGACATCGATGCGCTGTGCCGGTTCTACGGCACCAGCGATGAGCTGCGCGAGTTCCTCAAGGCGCTGGCCCGACAGGCCAAGGTGCGGGGTTGGTGGCAGGTCCATGGCTCCGGCGTTCCGGAGTGGTTCAACATCTACATCGGCCTGGAGCAGGACGCCTCCAGCTTCCGCCAGTACCAGTGCGAGCTGGTGCCCGGCCTCATGCAGACGCACGCCTACGCCTCCGAGCTCCACGAGACCGGTGCCCACATGTCTGCCGAGGACATCGACAGGGCCGTACGAGTGCGCATGGAACGGCAGAGCATGCTGACGCAGCCCGATGCTCCCGAGGCGTGGTTCATCGTGAACGAAGGCGCTCTGCGCAACGTCATCGGGGACCGCGGGCTGATGCGGGAGCAGACCGAACGCGTTCTGGACACCGCCCGCTTGCCGGCCGTCACCCTGCAGGTCCTCCCCTTCGACTCGGGCACCTATCCGGTCACGGGCTCCTTCACCATGCTGGGCTTTCCCGCCCCGGAGGACCCTGACATCGTCTATCGGGACGGCATCACCGACGCCGTCTATTTGGAGGGCGAGCATCATATTCGTGAGTACACCCGAGCGTTCGACGGGCTGCGAGCCGCGGCCCTGAGCCCTCAGCGTTCGGCCCAGTTGATCGAAACGGTCTTGAAGGAATACGCAAGGTGATCATTGCAGTCCGCACAGGGAAGAGCCGTCCGGTGTGGTTCACGTCGTCGTACAGCAACGGTGCGGGAGGGGAGTGCGTCGAATGCGCCTTGCTGGAGGGTGGCGCTGCCGTACGCGACTCCAAGCAGCCGGGAGGACCGGTGATCGCCGTGAGGAGCAGGGCTTGGCGTTCCTTCCTGGGGGGCCTGGCGCAGTTACAGCCAGCGCGCTCAGGGAGTATGCATCCTGACTGCCAGACTCTGTAGCAGACTGCCGGTAGGACCGAGGATCAAGGAGCAGATCGTGAGCGCACAGCACTCGGAAACGCCCGTTCCTGCACCGTTGCCCTTGAAGACCATCGGCGACATTCGAGCCGCTCTGCGGTCCGGGCACGGCTTCCCCGGTGACCGGGAGACTTTCGAGGCAGATCTTCAGCACGCACTGGAGACATCGACGGAAACTGACCTGAATGCAATTGCTGCTGTGATCGTCGACTACCGGGGCAGAATCCGTCTCTACCAGGACCCTGAATTCGACATCGCAGTGCAGGAGGGCATCGACCTCGCGGCACGGTTGAAGCAGGAGGCACAGGAGCGGTGAGCGGCGTGATTGCGGCAGTGACAGTGAGGGCGGCAGAGCGGGCCAAGGTACTCGGCGCCGAACAGGCCCTCGAAATACTGCGGCAGGAGCTGGAACAGGTACCGCGGCTCGGGCTACTGCTCGGACGGCCCCGGGCAGACGGCACCGAGGTCCGCAAGACGCGGGTCGAGCCCCGAGGCGATCTGCCGGGGTTGGCTGTGGCGTACGTGTACACCCCGTCGCCTCCGCCTCCGACAGTTGCGATCGTCGCCGTAACCCCGGACGACGGCGCTCCCAGCGAGTAACTCCGTTATGCGGCTGTCTTGACGGTGCGTACCGTGCAGGTGCTGTCCGCGCTGTGCACAGTTCGGATGTGCAGTCACCGGCAGCGTTCTGCAGCGGGCCGTCTCAGCTATACGGGGTGAGGTGCCTGCCCGGGGGCTGCCTCAGCGCCATGGCGACAGTGCGGTTCCGCCTCGTGCTGCCGGTTGCCTCCCTGATGAAAAATCGATCTACTCCGGACACGAGGCTGGCCGTTCCTCCTTGTGGGCAGGGTCCTTCCAGCAGAAAAGGAGGGCACTCATGCGTGGACTCGGAGACCATCTGACCGTCGGGGAGCGGATCGCCTTCCATCGGCGACGCCGCGGCTACACCCAGCAAGTCCTTGCCGGTCTGGTGGGGCGCAGCACCGACTGGCTGGCCAAGGCGGAGTCGGGTCGGCGCAAGCCGCCCCGGGTCGACATGCTCGCCGAGCTGGCCCGTGTGCTCCGGGTTCCCCTCGGTGACCTGCTCGGGAGACCCGTGCTGATGGAGGACGCACAGCAACAGGACGATGTACCGGCGGTCCGGGACGCGTTGATGAGCCCGCGCCGCCTGTCCCGGTTGCTTTTCGGTCCAGAGGCCGAGTGCCAGCTCCCCACCCCGGGGCCAGTGGCTCCTCGGGTCGAAGAGGCTTGGGACGACTATCAGGCCGGTCGGCTCGGCAAGGTGATAGCTGCGCTTCCCGGACTTCTCCAGATCGCCCATGGTCTCGAAGATCGCGCCGTTCGCTCCGCAGCAGAACGCATGGATTCCTGGGCGGTCTCCGCGCGCGTGCACCACCTCGCAGCCACGACGCTCGCCAAGGTGGGAGAGTCCGACATCTCGTGGCTCGCGGCGGAAAGGGCGATGCGAGCTGCCGACGAGTCGGAGGACCCGCTCGTCCTGGCCTCCGCTGCACGCTCGGGCACCCACGCCCTACTGGCCAACGGCCGGTACGACGATGCTCTGGAGTTGGCGTTGACGGCGTCGAGCTGGCTCTCCGCTCGCATCGAGGAGAGCGATCCTGCTGCCTTGAGTCTGTTGGGCATGATCCACCTTCGGGCGGCAATCGCCGCAGCCCGACACCAGGATCGGGCGACGGCCATGAGTCTGTTGGACCGCGCTGGAGAGCTGGCCGACCATCTCGGTTCCGACGAGAACTACTGGCATACCTGCTTCGGTCCGACGAACGTGATGTTGCACCGGGTGTCAGCAGAACTGGATCTCGACAACGTCTCGTACGTGGTGGAGCACGGTGACATCGACGTGAACCACGTAGCGGCGGAACGCAGCGTCTCCCACCGTATCGACTATGCCAGGGCGCTCTCTCTGACCGGTCGGGTGGACGAGGCGTTCACGCACCTGCGCAGAGCCGAATCCACATCACCGCAGCTTGTACGGAACAATCCTCGAGTCCGTGACACGCTGCGCGATCTGATCAAGCAAGCTCCGGTTACGGGCGGCGCTCCTTCGTCGGAGTTGTTCGCGATGGCTCAACGGTGCAGGGCGGTGCAGTGAGCGTGGTCGAAGGCCGGGTCCTGGGAGTGGTGGGCACCGGCGCCGGAGGGGTCGAGACCTTGCGCAGTGGGCTTGTCGTGCCTGCCCTGGCACGGGGCTGGCGCGTGGCGGTGACCCTCACTCCGACGGCAGGTCGTTGGCTGCGCATGAGCGGTGAACTCGACCTCTTGGAGGAACTGACCGGTCTGCCCGTACGGCACGATGCTCGGCTGCCCGGCGACGCGAGCCCACACCCCAAGGTGGACTGCTACGTGGTCGCCCCCGCGAGCGCCAACACGGTGGCCAAGCTGGCGACCGGCGTCGCTGACAACCAAGCGCTGACGCAGGTGGGAGAAGCGATCGGCACCCTGGGGCTGCCCGTCGTCGTGTTTCCCAGGGTCAACGCCGCCCATGTACGCCACCCAGCCTGGAAGCGGCACATCGCGACGCTGCGGGAAGCAGACGTGCACCTGGTGTACGGGCCGGATGTCTGGCCCCTGCACGAGCCGAGGGAAGCGCCGGTCGGGCGGGAACTCCCCTGGGCCGCGGTGCTCGACACCGTCACACACGCCATCGGCTGACCCACTGGGCGGCTTCCGAGCCGGCACGACGTCGGACCCGGATAGTTTGTCAGGGCTCTGAGGCTGCCTGACGGTGAAGCTGTCTCCTACCGGAGCGCCGGCGTGAGCCGTAAGGGCTCGCCCCGGCGAAGCACAGTTTCGCCGGGGGCGGTCTCTGACGCTCCGCAAGAGCAGCACATCACCCATCAGCGGCTGTATCACCCGGTGCAGCCGCGTACTTCGCATGTCGTCGGTCTCGACTCCGAGAGGCCTTAGACAGGAAGGGGCACGAAGTGCCAGAAGATCCGAAACCTCCGCAAGTTAGGAACAGCCTTCTCGTGGCTGTGGAAGAACTGACAGCCGTCCACGACCGTTACGACAGCCTCCGATCCGACAACGCCGGCAGCTCCGGCGACGCGCCCTGGCCGGGCGGTGACGGCAACCTCCACGACGGCGAGTAGCGGCAGACGGCGGGGGCCCGCCCGGTCCGCCGTGTCGGCCCCCGTCGTGCCTGCGCGATGCAGGTCAACACACCAGGAGTCTGAGGAGAACGTGGTGAAGCACGGGTTGATCGATGCCATGGAGACAGCGCTCGGCTGGAGCGGGGCGGAGTATCTCGGCAGAGGCTTCGTACGGGGAAGCACCGGCGCCCCGAGTCTGATGTCGCGCATCCTGACACCGAACCGCCTGCTCGACCTCGCGATGCGCAGGAGTCTGAATCGCCCCCAGTTACGGGTCTTCCGCGAAGGCGAGGAAGTGCACCCGGCCGTCTACTTCGCCGACAGCGTGAGCCCGCGGGGCCAGAGCATCCCCATGGTCAACATGCACAGCCTGGGCACGCTCCTCCGGAGCGGAGCGACCGTCATCCTCGATCAGGCCAACGTCTTCGATCCGACGATGGAGGTCGCGTGCCGTGCGCTGCAGTGGTGGTCGCATGAACGGGTGCAGGTCAACGCCTACCTGACCACGAACGAGGCATCCGGCTTCCCCCTGCACTGGGACGACCACGATGTGGTGATCGTCCAGCTCGCCGGCGAGAAGCAGTGGGAGGTGCGCGGGGCTTCTCGGGCGGTGCCCATGTACCGGGACACCGATCCCAACAGCACGCCGAGCGAAGAGATCATCTGGAGCGGCGTCATGAAGACCGGCGACGTGATGCACATTCCGCGAGGGCACTGGCACCGGGCGACGCGCAACGGTCACGGATCCGGCCACAGCCTTCACGTCACGTTCGGCATCACCAAACGCACCGGGGCGAGCTGGCTTTCCTGGCTGGGCGACTGGTGCCGCGAGAACGAGGTGTTCCGGCACGACCTCGACCGCCGGCACGGAGCCGACAGCCGGGGGCTGACCGATGCTGCGGCGCGACTGATCGCGGAGCGTCCCCCGGCCGAGTTCCTGACCTCCTACGAGCAGGCGATGCCGCTTCCGAGGCACGTGCCGTTCCTGGACGTCTTCGGACGGCTCGACGCCGTCGTGTGCACCACTCACTTCCCACCCCGGATCCAGGACGACGGGCAGACGGTCCAGGTGTCGGCCTCGGGCAAGAGGCTCACCTTCACGGCCAAGGCCCTGCCCTCCCTGCGGCTGCTCCTGAGCGGTCAGCCGGTCTGTCTGGACCGGGCCGTGCCGGCCGTCGGCGTCGAGGTGCTGGAGGTCGCCGAAGCACTGGTGGAGGAGGAGTTGTGCGCGCCCCTGACCCCCGAATTGTCCTCGGGCTACACCGGTCTCGTCACGAACGCCGGCTCCTGACCTGCGCACTGGACCTGGGCGTCACCGGGCTCGACACCAGCTCCAACTATCTCGGCTTCCGCTCACACGAAACCTTGGCGAGGACGGCTTCGGATCTGCTGCCGAGGTTCAGTGTCTCCACGAAGGTCGGCTACTTCCGGACGCCGTACGGGGTGGAACACTCGCTCGATGCCCATCGGCTGCGTACCGCCATGGAACGTGTGGCCAAGGATTTCGGGCAGGAGCCGGAACTGGTGTTCCTGCACAACCCGGAGCACTCGCTGCAAGGTTCCGCCAGCCATGGGAGGGAGATCTTGGCCCACGCGTTCGCCGCCCTGGATGAAGCCACGTCCAAGGGGCTGTGCGGTACCTGGGGTGTGGCTTCCTGGGATCCGACACTGCTGTCGAGCCTGGTCGACCCAGGTATGCCGAAGCCCTCGGTGCTCATGGTGCGTGCCGGTCTACTGGTCGGAACCCGCACGCTCACGGCCGTGGACGTCCTTGCTACGGCATGGGGCCTGGACGACACCGTGCTGTGGGGCATGAGCCCCTTCGGAGGCAGCACGGACGCGCCCGTATGGGAACGGGTGGACCCTCGGGTCTTCCTCCGGGACGGTGACAAAGCCTCTCGCGTGCAGGCCGCCTTTCGGGCCGCGTATCACCTCCCACAGGTACAGGCGGTTTGCGTCGGCACCGATGAACCCGCCCACCTGGGCGAGCTGGTCGACGCTCTGGCCTGGGACGTCGACGAGGTCGCGATCCACGAGTACCGGGATCTTCTTCGAAGCAGAGCGGGCGGTCAGCCCTCCTGAAGCTCCGAGACCACCTGCTCCGCCCTACGGCGGGCCGGCTCCAGGCGCGGGTCCTCCGGATGCGCGCCCGGGCCGAGGATTTTCGAGCAGGTGAAGAGGGTCATCAGCTTGCCGTCCCGGCTCTCGAAGTCGTGGCGCCGTTCGTGCAGTACGCGGTCGGCCAGGGCCGGGACGGCAAGGGAGCTTCCCCATAGAGTCGCGGCATCAAGTCCCCGTGGGGCGTTCCCCCAGTCCTCCCAGTCGAAGAGGCAGAAGATCGGGGCTGTCATGTTGGCCCAGTTCAGATCGGCGTGGGCCGGGACCCACTGCTCGACTGTGGTGCCGAAATCTCCGGGGAACGCCGTGTGGATGGCCTCGGTGACCAGGGTCTGGGTGACGGTGACGGTGTCCGGCGTGGCCGTGCGGCCCGTGTGTTGCGCGGCGAGCGCGTCCAGCGAGTTGTTGAAGGCCTGCCACCACGCGTCCGTCAGCTTGGGCTCGTCGCTCAGCACGGCTGTGCCGACGGGGCTTCCGGGCAGGAGATCGGTCTCGTCCGCCCGCCACATCACGGGGTCGACCGGGTCCCGCCAGACCGCACAGCCCTGCCAGGCAGGCTGGGCGACGTCGTGCAGCCGGGCGGCGCGCTCGGTTCCGTTCCAGTCCTGATCGCCGATCTTCTCCAGCGGACGGCGCTCGACTCGGATCCATGTGTCACGGTCCGTGCGGGCTCCCACCGAGCGACGCTTGCGTACGACGGTGTTCAGGTCCAGGCGGGTCCGGAACGAGCGCTCGACTCGACCGAGGAGTTCGTCGACCGATCGATGGCGGAGATCAACGGAACGAACGGAGGCGGCGTCCGGGAACGTCATGCGAGGGACCGTAGCAGTCGGTCGGGACGCCGGAGGAGTGTGTGGGACGGACGTGTCTGCAGACCAGGCTCGCGGGATCCTCACCCATGCCGGCCGGGCCCGCATGGTCAAGACGTACACCGATCTGGCGGACACCGAGTGGACGGCACACATCCGCCGACGCTTCGAAATCGGGGCGCTGTTCGCGAACCACGAGGTCCTCCTCATGGGACGGATCACGCTGTCGCACTCCGGCCTGCGCCAGCCCGTCTGAAGCTCAGAGGGCGGGCGATAGCTCGCCGCGTCGCGGTTCACGGGCCTCTTCGATCATCCGCTCGATCAACCGACTGAGAGCGTCCTGAGAGCGACCGGAAATCCGACCTCCTTCGACTGCAAGGTCGTAGAAGATGTCCGCATGCCGAAGACCACACAGTTGCGTACGTACACCGTCCGGGAAGGCCTGCTGGACGAGTGGGTGAAGCGCTGGAAGGAGGAGATCGTGCCGTTGCGACTGGAGTTGGGATTCACCCTCGGAGGAGCCTGGGTGGACCGCGAACACAACCAGTTCGTCTGGCTGATCTCGTACGAGGGTCCGGAGACCTTCGCCGAGCGCAACGCGCTGTACTGGTCCTCGCCCAAGCGCGATGCCATGGGCCTCGACCCGGACGACTACCTCGTCCGCACCGAAGAGCGCACTGTCGAACTGGCCTACTGATCAACCGGTCAGGCGGGGTCGACCGGCAGTAGATGCTGCCGCCGTTCCTCACGAGTGAGGGTGCGGAAGACCCTTCCCCGGGCGGTCGCCTCCAGCCGGTCGTGGTCCGGCTCCGCCCGCCACACGCGCGCTGTCCCGTCGGCCGATCCCGTGAGCAGTCGCGTGCCGTCCTGGGACCAGGACACGGAGGTGACCTTGTCCTGGTGCACACCGACGACGGCGATCTCCTCAAGGGTGGTGGCGGACCAGACCCGTACGGTGCGGTCGTCCGAGCCCGTGGCGATGTGCCGACCGTCGGGTGACCAGGCGACGGCACGCAGGCGTCCCTCGTGCCCCTTCAGCACCTCGATGCGCCGGCCTGTGACCACGTCCCACACGGCGGCCGTCCGGTCACCGGATGCGGTGGCGATCCTCGTCTCGTCCGGGGACCAGGCGGCGTCCTCCACGTAGTTGTCGTGGCCGCGCAGCACGGTGTGCTGCCGCCCCGCCCCGATGTCCCACACCCGGCATGTGCGGTCGTCGGAACAGCTGGCGAGCAGCCGTCCGCTCGGCGACCAGGCCACTCGCCCGACCCAGTCCTGGTGCTCGGTCAGTTTCAGCAGCTCGCTCCCGTCCCGTGCGGACAGCACACGCACGGCACCGTCGTGACCGCCGGTCGCGATCCGATCACCGTTCGGAGACCACGCGCACCCCTCGATGACCTCGCCCCGCCGTTCGAACAGCGTGCCGCCGCGCCCGTCGGTGATCCGGAACAGGCCGTCGTTGGTGCTGAACGCGAGCCGCTCCCCCTGCGGGGCCCACGCGACTGCCCAGACCCGGTCCTCCCACTCGATCACCGGTCCGGCCGGAACACCGGTGACCGCGTCCCACACCCGCACGGTGCCGTCGTCCGAGGCCGTGGCGAAGCGGCCGCCGTCGCCGGACCACGTGGCCTGGTTCACCGCGCGACGGTGCCCGTCGGCCACTACGGCCTCGGCGCCACGCGGGCGCAGGTCCCACACCATGCCGGTGCCGTCGGTCGAGCTGGTGGCGAGCATGGTTCCGCGGGGCGACCAGGTGACGCCCCACACGGTGTCCGCGTGACCTCGCAGCACGGCAAGGACCCCGGCGTCCTCGGTGTCCACGATGCGCACCGTGCGGTCGGAGGAGGCGCTGGCCAGCATCCGCCCGTCCGGGGACCAGGCCAGGTTCCACACGTAGTCGGTGTGCCCTCGCAGCAACAGGCGCAGGTCGCCGGTCCCGGCGTCCCAGATGCGGGCGGTGTGGTCTCCCGAACCGGTGGCGATGTGCCGGCCGTCGGGTGACCAGGCGATGCCCTCGACGAAGTCCGAATGCCCGGTGAGCGTGGTGGCCACCGTCCCGGTCGTCAGGTCCCACACGATCGCGGTCTGATCGTGGGAGGCGGAGGCGAGACGGCTGCCGTCCGGCGACCAGGCCAGGCCCCACACATCTTCACCGTGCCCGTGCAACTCATGCACGACCCGGCCGCTGTCGGCCTCCCACACCCGTACGACCCGGTCCTTGGAGCTCGCCGCGATATGCCGGCCATCGGGCGACCAGGCCACCTGTCTGTTGAGGTCCCCGGCTCCGGTGAGCAGCCGCACTGGCTCTCCCGAAACGGCATCCCAGATCCGTACGACGAGGTCACGGCCGGCGGTTGCCACCTTCGCCGAGTCCGGCGACCAGGCGACGGACTCGACCATGACCCCGTCACACGGCAGTACCAGCAGGGTGCGGCCGGACCGCGCGTCATGAACGCGGGCCGTGCCGTCCCTGGACGCCGTCGCCAGCATGCGCCCGTCGGGCGACCAGGCGATGTGCCGGACCGTGTCGGTGTGTCCGTCGAGCCGGGCACGAAGGTGACTCGCGGCCAGCGCCGCCATCAGCCCGCGCCTGGCCGAGGGCGTGGGCGTGCACTCGCCGAGCGCGGCGAGTGCGAGCAGCAGCGAGCGTTCCGGTTCGCTCTCCGCGTTCAGGAGGACCTGCCGGCCGATGCTGTCCGAGACCCGGCTCAGGAAGGTCAGGTCGCGGCGCAGCGAGGACTCGACGAGCGCACGGGCGGGTGCGGACGCCTGCCCGGACTCCTCCAGAGCTTCGAGCCAGCGCCGGGCCGTCGTGAGGCGCTCCCCAGTGAGGAGATAGTCGTCACTTCGTCCGGCCCGCTCCCAGTCGGCCGCCCACCGCTCCAGTTCGGCGCGCTCCCGGAGCCGTTCGGCCCGTGCCTCGACCTCCTGCCGCAGTGGTGCCCACTGGCGGAACAAGGCCTCGTGCGTGACCTGCGCACAGGGCTCGCTGCTGGTGACGGCGGCGCCGCCCATGACGTCTGTGCGCAGCAGCCGTGCCTCGACGAACGCGTCGACGACATGGCGCTCCCGCTCGTCGAGTTCGGACAGCGGTACATGGCGGCGGGCCACGTCCTGTCCCTCGACCGTGACGAACCTCAGCAGGACGCGAAGAACGAAGTCGATGCCCGCTCCCGCCCCGAGGCCGCTCACGGTGTTGTCCGCCTGCCGCGCCAGCGCTCCGGGTACTCCGCCGAGCCGCCGGTACGACTCCTCGGTCACCGTCCCCCCAGGGCCGGACGCGAAGTACAGCTCCTGAAGGAGGTAGGCGAGAAGCGGTAGCGCGTCGTCCGTCCCGGTCTCGCTCACGATGGAGTCGACGACTCCGGGCGCGAATCTGAGGCCGACGAGGGCGCCGGGCCGCTCCACGGCTTCGGCGAGCTGTGCTCTGCCCAAGGTGCCGATGGCGACAGGGTGCTGGAAGAGGTCCGCCTCCCCGGTGCCGAGGAGCCTGCCGAGCAGATCCACCCGGAGGGTGGCCAGGACACGGACCGACGGGTCCTGTTCCACGCAGGTGCGGAGCGCTTCGAGGAACTGGGCGCGTTCACGCTCCCCCGCCAGGGTGACGAGCTCCTCGAACTGGTCGACCACGAGGAGTATCCGCCGGAACCGTCCACCACGGAGCCGGGACAGCTCGGCTCGCAGCGCACCCGGCCCCTGGCGCAGTCTGCGCAGTACGGCACCAGCCGGTTCCTGCCCATCGGTCAGGGCCGCCAGCGCACCCGCGAGGGCGCCCAGTGGGCTCGGGCCAGGAGCGAAGGCCGGTACGACGGTCCAGCGGCGTTCCCGAAGCCGAGGCATCACACCCGCCCTGACCAGCGAGGACTTTCCACTCCCGGACGCTCCGACCAGGAACAGGAACCGTTCGTCGGGGCGGGTCGCGGTGGCGTGCAACCTGCGCGTCAGCTCAGCTGCCTGGGCCTCCCGGCCGCAGTAGACAGGAGCCTCGTCCTCGTCGAACGCGTCGAGACCCGGGTACGGAACCCTGTCACGCGGCCATTCGACCCGGGGCGGCGCGGGATTCTCCAGCCGGTAGACGACGACCTGTCCGACCACCAGGGCCACGATGAGTACGCCGATGGCTGGAACGGAGAACCGCTGAATCGCCTCAAGCACCCAGGGAGCCTTGTCGGTGCTGGTCGCGTAGTTGGTGGCGATCCCGAGTAAGCAGGCGACGAGCGCCAGCATGATCTGGAGCACGACCTGCATACGGTTCCTCATCGGACCCCACTCACGACCGCTGCGCCGCCCACCAGCACCGATACCAGCCCCCGTTCCACCAGCCCCGAAAGGCTGGCATCGTGCCATCGCCTCATGACCATCTTCTGAGGCTTCACAAGCGTGTTCAACGGTGCGGATGGGTTTCGGCCATCGCGCGACTGAGCCGGGTTAAAGGAAACCTTCAGAGCGCGGAGTTCGTCGGCCGGGCACGTCCCACCGGCAGCCCTGCGGATGCCGAGCTCCCGGTCGGCCTCTCCGAAGAGCCTCCGGGCAGACGCCGTATGCGATCGGTAGAGAGCCTCAGATCTGCCTCGATCACCCGTTCTTCTCCCGCGAAGACCTAAGGGGAAGCACCATGACACAGAGCAGCGGGGCGCCCTCGAACGGCACCGTCTCGCCGACGGACGTATAACCCCAGCTCTCGTACAGGGCCACGACGTTGACGTGCGACTTGTGCACGAGCAAGGTCGCTCGCTGTTCCCCGCGAGACGCGAGGAGCTCGTCGTGGATGCGGCGTGCTGTGCCCGTACCGCGCCAGGGCGTTCGGACCATCAGCTCGGACAGCGCGAAGGTACGGTCTCCGGTCTCACTGACAAAGGTGTCAGCGAGAGTTGGAGCGACCTTGGCCCACCATGTCGTGACCGGGCTGAGCGGAGCGCCGTACGCATATCCGACGGGCTGTTCCCCGTCGTAGGCGAGGACACAAGCGAACTCCTCGTGGGCAGACCAGTGGTCGACGAACCTGGCAAAGGCCTCCCGGCCTGCGAGAGGATCATCGCTGCCTGCGTATACCTCGTCGTGGATGTCCAGGAGGACTTCACGGATGGTCTGCGCATCAGAGTGGCCGTAGTGGCGCAGGGCGAGTTCGGTGGGCATGGTCACGTGTGTTCTCCCTGACAGCGGCTCGATTCCGTCACTTGTTCAAGGCGGGCAGAAATGCGGCTGCTGGTCACGACGTCTGCCCGGACGCTGGACGCTGTCGCCAGGGCTTTCTCATGCTCGCCCTGGACAAGCTGGAGTTCTGCGAGCAGCACGCTGTAGTAGGCGCGGTTGCGAGGGAATGACTCATCGAGAAGGTCGAGAGCCCGCACCACGTGCTCCTCCGCATGGACGTACTGACCAGCGCTCTGGTGAGCGATGGCCGCGAGGCCGGCCAGCTCTGCATGCGTGAGGAAGCGCAGCCAACTGGGGGTGCTGGTCACGTCCACTCGGTCGTAAACGCGTTCGGAAGCAGCCAGGTGGCGGCCCATGCTCTTGGTGTCACCGGTCTGTGCCAGGCAATCGGCGAGCCGTGAGTGCAGGAGTGCAGAGAGCAGCGGATGGTTTCGAACGTGGCGCTCGGACAGCGCTGCGCGGTTGATCCGGGCGGCTTCAGCGGGCCGCCCCGCATGTTCGACCTGCGCAGCGAGGTCAGACCAGGCTCTGGTCACAGAGACCGGATCGCGGGCCAGCAGCGCAGCCTGGAGCGCCTCGTTGCGTAGCCGGGCGGCTCTCTCGTACTGGCCGCAGTCGTGGGCCGACCAGCCCGCACAGGCTGCGACTTCAGCCATGGCCTGGTTCATCGCGCGCTCGACACGTTCTCCGTAGACGCAGTGATCCAGCGCCTGTCGAAGCCGTAGCAGGTATTCGACCGCTACGTCGACCAGAGCACCTCCGCCGAGCCCGTTGAAGTGGGCGTCGAGCCGGGAAATCGTGGCCTGGACTCTTTGGATGTCGCTGGAGCCGAGACGGCCGTGCCCCGGGGTCTCATCGATACCGAGGGCCGTGGCAAGAGCTCCGGCAATGAATGTACGGCGGTGCACGAAGTGCGGAGTCCTCACCGGTACGGGTTCTGTAGGGATGGCGGGGGACTTCGAAGACTTGCCCTGTACGAACCCCATGGCTTCCGGCCCGCGGCCGAAGATCTCCTGGAGGGGGAGAAGATACTGGTTCCACGGCCGTTGCACATCGCCCGCGATCCAGCGACGCACGTGCCGATCGGTACAGTTGGCGGCCTTGTCGAAGAGCCGCTCAGCTGTCCTGTTCACCTCCTCGGCGAGCTGTTCATGGGTGTAGCCGAACTCTGCTAACAGAGCTTCGAGCGAGATGTTCCGCCTGCTGCTCACTGGTGGCCCCCGTGGCTCTTTCTTCGAAGGTAGTCCTACCCACCGGCGCCATCCGGTGAAAGTGTCCGGTCGGTCGCCTGCGACTTCCCCGGAACTGTCCTGATGAGGGACAGGGCGCTTCCGGTTTCCTCGTGAACGTAAACGGCGTAATCAACGAGGGAGCTACGGTGCTGACGGCAGCCGACCAGTACAGACTGACCTCCGAATGGCTCGCTCGGGCGCATCCCGTACCGGAGCGGGCCCATGCCGAGTGGTCGCATCAGGCCGTGGCGTTACTCCCGCTCGGCACGTCGTTCGCGGCGGTGCGGCTGTCGGGTGCACTCGTGCACGCGGCCCTTGGCTGCGAGGAGGCCAGCCGGGTGGCCTTCGCCCTGCGCGAGCGGTTGCAGGGGCCCGTCATCCACGATCACCGCACCGCGGGACCGACGTACTACGTGCTCATTCAGTGGCACGCCGGCCTCGTCTGGGACTACGGCGACACAGCGCCCTGTCTGTACGGCGACACGTATCTGGGCGTCCCGCGTCTCGATCGGGTGGAGCCGCCAGGAACCTACTGGGTCGTTCCACCGCGCTACGACGGTGACCTGTGCACGCCACAGCTCGTGCGCGAGCTCGTTGACGCGGGAAGGCCCCAGCCCGCACCGGATGAACCGGAGTGAACTCCCTCCGTTGCCCACATGTTCTCCCTATGCGAAGGAACCCATCCCATGACTCTCACCACCGTCGCGACCATGCCCCGCACCGGCCGCTCCCTCGTCACAGACGCCGAGTTCGACACGCTCGCCGCGTTCTGCGCCGACGAGTACGGCTTGGAGCGGTGCGTCGCGGACCGGGTCGTCGACCAGGCCCTCGCTCTCGTCCACGTGATGGGCTCCAGCGGGGAGGGCGCGCGCATGGCGCCGTCTCAGCAGGTCGACCCGGGCTGGCACACGCTCATCCTGCACACGGGGTGGTACGCCGACTGGTGTGAGCGCAGCTTCGGCTACTTCCTGCACCACCAGCCGAACGCCCAGGTCCTGACGCGCGGGCTCATGGTCGACGTCGTCGGCCGCCTCCGCGCGGCCGGGTTCGAGGTCGACGAACGGCTGTGGGGCACGGCCGCCGAGTGCAACGCACCCGCCTGCTGCGGTGACGGCGACGGCTGTTGACGCCCGTTGCCTCAGCCATCGCGGGTCGGCCCGCTCGCGCGGTCGGCCCGCTCCTCCCCGCAGCAGAACGGACTCGCACCGTGTCCCTGTCCGAGCTGACCGCGAGCAGTCGCGTGACCGTGTTCCCCCTCGAACACCTCACCGTCGCCTACACCACCCGGTCCAGCGACGGGCGCGGCCTCGGGGACATCGGGCTCGTCACCGTCGTGGACGGTCAGGCCGACGGCGACGAGCTGTGGCGCCTTGCCCGTGATCTCGGCGGTCGCACGCAGGGTGCGGACCAGGCTCGCTGGATCCTCACGCAGGCCGGCCGCGCCCGCATGGTGAAGACGTACACCGACCTGCCCGACGCCAGGTGGACGGCACACATCCGGCGCCGCTTCGCTCTCGGAGCGCTGTTCGCCAACCATGAGGTGCTGATGACCGGGCGGATCGCTCTCGACAGCGACCAGCGGTCTTCCGACCGCCCCCACCACAGACCGGCCCAGGCCTCGGCCGAGCCGTTGCTCAACCCGCCAGCGACCTCGCCACCGCCTCCACCAGGGACGCCGCCCGGGTGTCCGTCGGGTCCTCGATGATGTGGTTCATGACGTAGCCGAAGGCGAGGTCGTGGGCCGGGTCGGCGAAGCCCAGGGAGCCGCCGCGGCCCGGGTGGCCGAAGGCCCGTGGGCCGGTGAGGGGGGCCTGGTCGGTGGGGAGCATGTAGCCGGAGGCGAAGCGCATCGGGAGCATGACGACACGGTCCTGGCCACAGGACTGTTCCCGCGTCGCCGCGGCGACCGTCTCGGGGGTGAGCAGGCGTATGCCGTCGACCTCGCCGACCAGGGCGGCGTACATGCGGGCCAGGGCGCGGGCGGTGCAGATGCCGTTGGAGGCGGGGATCTCCGCCGCCTGGACCTCCGGGGAGTTGAAGTCGATCTCCGGTGGGTCCGTGATCGCGAAGGCCCTGTTGGAGAGGGAGTCCGGGTCCAGCAGGGCGGCCACCGCGGCGCGGTACTCCTCCGGGATCGCCTCCGGCGGGACGGTGGAGAAGTCGACCGTCGGCTGCCGGTACGCCATCCTGCTGACGCGGTCGCGTTCGCCTTCCGGCAGGCCTATGAAGAAGTCCAGGCCCAGGGGCCCGGCGATCTCGTCGGCGAAGTAGCGGCCCGGGGTGCGGCCGGACACCCTGCGGATCACCTCGCCGACCAGCCAGCCGTAGGTGCGGCCGTGGTAGCCGTGGGCGGTGCCCGGGGTCCAGGCGGGACGCTGGGCCGCCAGGGCGGCGGCCATCGGGTGCCAGGCCAGGGCGTCGGCCAGGGGGACGGGGCGGTCCAGCGCCGGCAGGCCCGCCCGGTGGGAGAGGAGCTGGCGGACCGGGACGCGCTCCTTGCCGTGCGCGGCGAACTCCGGCCAGTACTCGGCCACCGGCGCGTCCAGGTCCAGCTCGCCTCGCTGGGCGAGCAGATGGGCGGCGGTCGCGGTGGCGCCCTTGGTCGCGGAGTAGACCAGCTGGAGGGTGTCCCGGGTCCAGGGTCGGTCGGTGGCCGGGTCGGCGGTTCCGGCCCAGAGGTCCACCACGGGGCGGCCCCGGTGGTAGACGCACACCGCCGCGCCGATGTCGTGGTGCCGTTCGAAGTTCGCCGCGAACGCCTCGCGCACCGGCTCGAAACCGGGCGCGACCTCACCCTGGATACCCTCGATCGTCGTCGTCATGGCGCCCATCCTGGCAGCCCGGGTCATGCGCCGAGGGGGGATGGGCGGGGAGGGGCTGAGGGGCGGGCCGAGCCTCAGGGGCGCTGTGAGCCACGCCACGGGAACCGGTCCGGAGGTCCGGAGAGGTACATGCGTGAGATCCAACGATGACGACGACGGACGGCTGCGCGGGCGGGTGCGGGCCGGGGAACGTGAGGCGTTCGCCGAGCTGTACGAGCGGTACGCCACGGCCGTTTACCACCATGCCCTGCGGCTGACCGGCGACTGGTCGGCGGCCGAGGAGGTCATGTCCGAGACGTTCCTGGCCGCTTGGCGGGGGCGGGCGGACGTGGAGGCCGAAGGGGGGTCGCTGCGGCCCTGGTTGTTCGGGATCGCCACCAACAAGGCACGCAACGCCGACCGGAGTCTGCGGCGCCGGCTCGCCTTCCTCGCCCGGCGGTCCACGGAAGAGGCGGTCGGCGACTTCGCCGAGGACGTCGCGGGGCGGGTGGACGACACCCGGCGCCTCGCCGAGGTTCAGCGAGTCCTGGGGCAACTGCGGCGGCACGAACGCGAGGTCATCGCGCTGTGCGTGTGGGGCGGGCTCGACTACGCCCAGGCCGCCGAGGCGCTCGGGGTGCCCGTGGGGACCGTACGGTCGCGGCTGTCCCGGGCACGGGCCCGGCTGCGGGACATCGTCGAGCAGGAGGCACATAAAACGCGTACGGGATATAAGGAACCACGTTCCCGTCACGGAGAGGTAGAGAGTGAGGCCGCGTTCGCGGCCCTGCCCCTTCAGGAGGAAGCCCGATGAACGAGCACGACGAGCGGGAGGAACTGGGGCGGCTGCTGCCGGCCGTTCCTGCCGAGCGGGGGCTGACTGCTGAGCGTCACTCTCACCACAAGGACGTACTGATGCAGCTCATCGACCAGGATCACCGAAGCCACGAGGGCAACCGGGACCGACAGGGCCACCAGGTCCAGCGGGACCAGCGGAGTCGCCGCCCTTCGCGGATCCTCCAGCCCGCTCTCCTCGCCGGGGCCGTCGCCGTCGCGTTGGCCGCCGGGCTGACCGTCGGGGTCGGCGCGGGCGGGGACGCCGGCAGCGCGCCGGATCGGGCAGCCGTGAGCGACGCGCCGAGCGGCGGGAGCCGCAGTGCGGTCGGCACGCTCGACCGGATCGCCGCCGTCGCGATGCGGACCGACGTCGGGCCGGTGCGGGACGGTCAGTTCGTGTATGTGCGCACCCGGGTCTCCGAGAACGAGTCCGACTGGGGGAAGCCGGTGAAGCCCGGCGCGCTGCACGACCGGGAGGTGTGGTTCTCGCAGAAGCAGGGGCCGCTGGTCGAGTACGGGCTGATCCGCGAGAACGGGGACGACTTCCCGATCAGGATCCTGGTGCCGAAGGGCTCGGACGGGGAAGCCGCCGGGATCGACCGGCCCACCTACGCCTGGCTCGCCTCCCTGCCCACCGATCCCGGCGCTCTGCTGAAGAAGCTCTACGCCGAGACGCCCGTCTCCGAAGGGGAGGACCGGGACCAGGCCGTGTTCCAGCGGATCGGCGAACTCGTCGCCGAACAGCTCCTGCCGTCCGCCACGGCCGCCGCGATCTACCAGGCCACCGCCCGGATTCCCGGGGTGACGGAGGTCTCCGACGCGGTGGACGCGGCGGGGCGGCACGGCATCGCCATCGCACGGGAGGACACCCGGATGGGCCTGCGCACCGAGTGGATCTTCGATCCAGGCACCCTCGGGTACCTCGGCGAACGGTCCGTGCTCACCCGGACGTCCGCGATGGGCCGGGCAGGGACCGTGTTCGACACCCGGGCCGTGCTGGAACGCGCGGTCGTCGACAAGCGGGGCCAGGAGCCGGGCGAACGGCGGCGCGCCTCCCGCAGCTGAGGCCGGGCACCGGTGGGGGCGTCCGGGTGCGGCGTGGTTAGCCTCTTGCGCAGGAGAAGGACCGTGCGGAGGAGGCAGACATGGCGAGGGTTCCCAGCTCGGTGATCGCGGCCGGCGGGCTCGTCGGGGGGTACGGCGTGGCCCGGTGGACGAAGAAGCGGCAGCTGGGCGGGGTGGTGCTGGCCGCCGCGGGCGCCGCCGCCGCGCAGCAGTGGCGGGAGCGGGCGGGCGGGAGGGCCGCGGGGGCGCTGGGCGCCGCGTATGTCGCCGCCTTCGCCGGGTCGCATCCGCTGGCGAAGAAGGTGGGCGCCTGGCCGGCCGTCTTCGGTGTCGCGGGGGCCGTCGCGCTGGCCTCATGGGCGGTGGCGGACCGGCGGGGCTGACGCCCTGGTCCGGGGTGTCCCGGTCCGGGGTGTCCCGGTCCAGGGTGCCCGGTCCAGGGTGCCCGGTCCGGGGTGGGTCCGCGGCCCCGCCCGGTACTCGCCCGGTACTCGCCCGGTACCCGTACGACCCCGAGGATCGCCACGGTGGCGTAGGGCGGGGCGAAGGGCTCGTACGGCGGGAACCGGTCGGCCCGCACCGTCGCACCGGTCGGCCCGCACCGTCGCACCGGTCGGTCCGCACCGTCGCACCGCCTCACGGGGCCGTCCGCGGGTCCGCGCCCGCGCCGCGCGTCCGGAACGACCTCCGGTACCCCTGCGGGCTCGTCCCCACCACGCGGCGGAAGCGCTCCCTGAACGCCGTCGGGGAGCCGAAGCCGGCCTGGGCGGCGATCCGTTCGACGGGGTGGGCCGTCGTCTCCAGCAGGTGCTGCGCGCGCCGCACCCGGGCCCGGTGCAGCCACTGCAACGGGGTCGTACCGGTCTGTTCGCGGAAACGGCGGTTGAGGGTACGGCTGCTCATGCCGGCCCGCTCCGCGATCTGGTCCAGCGTCAGGTCCCGCGCGCAGTGCTCCTCCAGCCAGGACAGCAGCGGCTCCAGGGTCGCCCCGGCGGGCGCGGGCGGCAGGTCGTGGACGATGAACTGCGCCTGGCCGCCCTCCCGTTCGAGCGGCATGACGGACATCCGGGCCGCGTGGGCGGCGACCGCCGAGCCGTAGTCCGTGCGGATCATGTGCAGACACATGTCCAGCGCGGCGGCGGCGCCCGCGGAGGTGAGGAACTGGCCGTTGTCGACGTAGAGGACGTTCGGGTCGACCCCGACCCGGGGGTAGCGGGCTGCCAGGTCGGGTGCGGCGATCCAGTGGGTCGTCGCGCGCAGGCCGTCCAGCAGACCGGTCGCGGCGAACAGGAACGCGCCCACGCAGATCGAGGCGATCCGGGTGCCGCGGGCCGCCGCCTCGCGCAGCGCCTCCGCGACACCGGGCGGCAGCGCCTCGGGCGGTTGCGCGACCCCCGGGAGCACGATCGTGTCCGCCTCCGCGAGCGCCTCCAGGCCGTACGGGGCGCGCACGGTGAAGGCCCCCGCCCGCACCTCCCCGCCCGGCTCGGGCGAGCAGACCCGCACCCGGTAGGCCTCGCGGCCGTCGGGCAGCCGGGCCCAGCCGAAGGTGTCGATGGGGGCGGACAGGTCGAAGGGGACGACTCCGTCCAGTGCCAGGACGACCACAGTGTGCATGGCGAGAGGGTAGGAGTACGACGGGAAGCCGCCAACCGGGGACCCGGTGCGGTGGGGTGTACGAGGCCGGGCTGGCAAGAATCCGTCGGTGCCTGGCAGTCCCGCCACTTCTTTGTGATCACGGGGCCGCCTAGCGTCGGGCCGTGACCAAGTTCCTGCTCGCCGTCCATGTCCTCGCCGCGATCGTCGCCGTCGGCCCCGTCACCGTCGCCGCCAGCATGTTCCCGCCCGCCGCCCGCCGCTTCCTCGCGGCGCCCGACGACGAACGTGCGGGCGCGACCGTACGGCTGCTGCACCGCATCTGCCAGGTGTACGCCGCCGTCGGCATCGCCGTCCCGGTGTTCGGGTTCGCCACGGCGGGCGCGATGGGGGTGATGGGCGACGCCTGGCTGATCGCGTCGACCGTGCTGACCGTGCTGGCCGCCGGTGTGCTGCTGGTCCTCGTCCTGCCCCGGCAGGAGGTGCTGGCCGAGGGCGGGGGCAGCCGGGAGATCACCGTGCGGCTCGCCATGTTCACCGGGATCTTCAATCTGCTGTGGGCGACGGTGACGGTGCTGATGATCGTGCGGCCGGGGTCGACGACCGGGGCGTGAGGGGCGACGGCCACCGGAAGGCACGGGAGGAGGGCGTCTCACGGCGCTCGCGGGAGGTCTGCTCCTCCCGCGCCGTCGAGGTACCGGGACCGCCGCCCGCCAGGGGCGCGGCGAGCGCGGGGAACCGCGATCAGCCCTGCTCCCGCCGGCCCGCGGTCAGCCCGCCCCGGTCGGCCCGCGTCAGCCCCGGTCGGCCCGCGGTCAGGCCGTCGTCCGTGCCGCCGTGCCCGCCGCCGCGCTCAGCGGCCGTGCCACGTCCTCCAGCGAACGCCGCTCCGCCCGCACCGCCAGGAACGCGGCGACCAGACCCGCCGCGCACATCAGGGCCGCGCCGACGGAGAAGGCGAGGACCGTGTCGGCGACCTTGCCGGACTCGGTGAGGTCGGCGAACAGGAGGGGGCCGCTGATGCCGCCGGCGGCGGTGCCGAGGGCGTAGAAGAAGGCGATGGACATCGCGCGGGTCTCCATCGGGAAGATCTCGGAGACCGTGAGGTAGGCGCTGGAGGCACCGGCCGACGCGAAGAACAGGACCGCGCACCAGCAGGCCGTCATCGTGGCGGCGTTCAGCGAGCCCCGGTCGAACAGCCAGGCCGTGCCGAAGAGCAGCAGGCCGGACAGCAGGTACGTCGAGGAGATCATCACCCGGCGGCCCACCGTGTCGAACAGCTTGCCCAGCAGCAGGGGGCCGCAGAAGTTGCCGACCGCGATGACGGCGAAGTAGTAGCCGGTGTTGCCGCTCGGGACGTCGAAGAACGTGGTCAGGATGGCGCCGAAGCCGAAGGTGATCGCGTTGTAGAGGAACGCCTGGCCGATGAAGAGGGAGAAGCCGAGGACGGCGCGGCGGCGGTAGCGGGAGAACACCGTGCGGGCTATCTCGGTGAAGGTCACGCTGCCGCGCTGGTGGAGGGTGAGTTCGCCCTCGGGCCGGGCGAGCGGCTCGCCGTGCTCGGCCCGCACGCGCCGCTCGATGGAGGTCACGATCTCCTCCGCCTCCCGGTCCCGGCCGTGGATGAGCAGCCAGCGCGGGCTCTCCGGGACGTGCCGGCGGACGAGGAGGATCACCAGGGCGAGGACGGCGCCGAGGGCGAAGGTCAGCCGCCAGCCCACGTCCGCCGCGAAGAACGCCGTGTTCAGCGCGACGATCGACAGCAGCGAGCCGGCCACCGCGCCCACCCAGAAACTGCCGTTGATGATCAGGTCGACCCGTCCCCGGTACAGCGCCGGGATCAGCTCGTCGATCGCGGAGTTGATGGCCGCGTACTCGCCGCCGATGCCGAAGCCGGTGAGGAAGCGGAAGAGCAGGAACCACCAGGTGTCGAAGGAGATCGCGGTGAGGGCGGTGGCGCCCAGATAGACCGCCAGGGTGATCATGAAGAGGCGTTTGCGGCCCCATCGGTCGGTCAGCCGGCCCCAGAACAGCGCTCCGATGCAGGCGCCCGCGACATAGAGGGCGGCGGCGATGCCGGTGACCTCGCCGGAGGTGATCGGCAGACCGCTGCCGGGCTCGGAGAGCCGGCCGGCGATGTTGCCGACGACCGTGACCTCCAGGCCGTCCAGGATCCACACCGTGCCCAGGCCGATGACGATCGTCCAGTGCCAGCGGGACCAGGGGAGCCGGTCCAGACGTGCCGGGATGTCGGTGCTGAGGGTGCGGCCGGTCGCCGCTTGATCAGTCGTGGCCATGCCCTCCCGGGTGCCCCCGGATGAACGAGGTACGCCCGCGTGACCGGTGGGCCCGAGCCCGGCAACCGTGAGCCGCCGGCCCGCAGGTCCCCAGGGTCCCCCGGTCTCCGGGTCTCCGGGTCTCCGGGTCCCCAGGCCCCCAGGCCCCCAGGCCCCCAAGCCCCCAAGCCCCCAAGCCCCCAAGCCCCCGTAAGTCCTACGCCCCCAGCGCCCGGGCCACCGTATAGATCAGCAGTCCCGCCAGGGAGCCCACCACCGTGCCGTTGATACGGATGAACTGGAGGTCGCGGCCGATGTGGGCCTCGATCTTGCGGGTGGTGTGCTCCGCGTCCCAGCCCGCCACCGTGTCGGTGATGAGGGAGGTGATCTCCTTGCGGTACGTCGTCACGACGTGCACCGCCGCGCCCTCCACCCAGCGGTCGACCTTCTCCTGCAGCTTCGGCTCGGTCGCCATCCGCGCGCCCAGCGTGAGCAGCGAGGCCCGCACCCGCAACCGCAGCTCGCTGCGCTCGTCCTCGGCCGCCGCGACGATCATGGAGCGTACGGCGGTCCAGGCGGACGCGATCAGGTCCTGGGCCTCGCCGCGGCCCAGCACCTCGCCCTTGAGCCGCTCCACCCGCGCCCGGGTCTCGGTGTCGGACTGGAGGTCGGAGGCGAAGTCACGGAGGAAGCGGTCCAGGGCGCCACGGGCCGGGTGGGAGGGCATGTCCCGCATCTCGGCGCAGAAGCGCAGCAGTTCCTTGTAGACGCGCTCGCCGATCCGCTTGTCGACGAACCGGGGCGTCCAGCCGGGGGCGCCGCCCTCCACCGCGTCCACCACCGAGTCGCCGTGCAGCACCAGCCACTCGTAGGCCCGCGCCACCACCAGGTCCACGGCCCGCCGGTGCCCGCCGTCCGCGACGATCCGCTCCAGCATCTTGCCCATGCCGGGCGCTATCTCCTGGGCGTCGGCGCGCCGGGTGATCGCCTCGCTCACCACCGCCTGGACGTGCGTGTCGCGCAGCACGGTCAGGGCGCCCCGCAGCGCCGTGGCGAGCTCGGCGGTCACCCGGTCCGCGTGCTCCGGCTCGGCCAGCCAGGAACCGAGCCGGGTGCCGATGCCGACGGCGCGCAGCCGCTGCCGTACGACGTCCTCGGAGAGGAAGTTCTCCCCGACGAACTCACCCAGCGAGACGCCGAGCTGGTCCTTCTTGTTCGGGATGATCGCCGTGTGCGGGATGGGCAGGCCCAGGGGGTGCCGGAAGAGGGCGGTGACCGCGAACCAGTCGGCCAGCGCGCCCACCATGCCCGCCTCGGCCGCCGCCGCCACATACCCCGCCCAGGGGCCGGCGCCCTGGTGGGACGCCCACTCCGCGAGGCCGTACACCACGGCGACGAACAGCAGCAGCCCGGCCGCGGTCAGCTTCATCCGCCGTACGCCGCGCCGCTTCTCCTCGTCGGCGGCGCTGAAGACGGTCATCGCGCGCGCCGGGGTCTTCCCCGTCGGTCCCGCATCCGTTCGCTCCACAACTCCACCCGTTCCCCGGTCCCCCGTGTCCCGCACGCAAATATTGTCCCTGCTTGACCGACTCCCGGAACGGAACAAGAGTTCCCGACGTCATTCGTACGGGGGAGTTCGACGGTGACCTCCTGCGCTGTCCGCCGGAGCCGCACGCTCCCGCACCGAGGAGAACCAGACCCGCATGACCAGGCACAAGGGCTATGCGCTGCTGTGCGCGGTCGTCGCCCTCGTGGTGGCCCTGTCCGCCGCCATCTACGCGGTCGCCGCCGCCGACCACGGCCCCGGCCCGCGCACCGGCGACGCCCTCGCCGCCCCGGCGGCACCCCCCGGCGGCGCCGGGCCCGCCGCCCCCGCCTCGACCGGGGTGTGGGTCGGCACCTGGGGCGCCTCCCCCGTCGGCGGGGAGCCCGGCACCGAGAGCACCGGCATGGCGGGCCGCACGGTCCGCAACCTCGTGCACACCAGCGTCGGCGGCACCGGCGCCCGCGTCACACTGTCCAACCTCTACGGCACCCGGCCGCTCACCCTCACCCACGCCACCCTCGCCGTCGCGGCCGGCGACCACGGCCCCGCGACGGCCCCCGGCACCCTGCGCCGGCTCACCTTCGGCGGCGCCACCACGGTCACCGTCCCGCCCGGCGGCCAGACCGTCAGCGACCCGGTCGCCCTCGCCGTCCCGCACGACGGCGACGTCGTCGTCAGCACGTACTCCCCCACCTCCTCCGGCCCGGTCACCTACCACCCGCACGCCCGGCAGACCAGCTATGTCGCCGACGGCGAGCACACCGCGGACGAGTCCGGCACCGCCTACACGGGCACCACGGTCCACTGGCGCTACCTCACCGCGCTCGACGTCCTCGGCACGGAGGCCGACGGCACCGTCGTCGCCCTCGGCGACTCCATCACCGACGGGGTGACCGCCACCGCCGACGCCGACCGGCGCTGGCCGGACGTCCTCGCCGAACGGCTGCGCGGCGCCGCCCGCTCCGGCGCGGACGCGCCCCGCTACGGCGTCGTCAACGAGGGCATCAGCGGCAACCGGGTCCTCGCCGACGACCCCCTCCGCGGCGCCAGCGGCCCGCACCGCTTCGCACGGGACGTCCTCGGCCGGCCGAACGTCAAGGTCGTGATCATCGACCTCGGCGTCAACGACATCCTCCGCGACCCGGGCCGCGCCGACCCCGACGCGATCGTGGCCGGACTGCGCACCCTCGTCGAGCGCGCCCACGCCCACGGCATCAAGGTCGTCGGCAGCACCCTCACCCCCTTCCGCGGCCACCGCGGCTACCGCGCGGACCGCGAGGACGTACGCCGCCGGGTCAACGACGCGATCCGCGAGGGCGGGCTGTACGACACGGTCGTCGACTTCGACGAGGCCCTGCGCGATCCGTACGACCCCCGCAGCCTGCGCCCGGAGTACGACTCGGGCGACCATCTGCACCCCAGCGACCTGGGCTACCGCACGATGGCCCGGACGCTGGACCTGGCGGACCTGGGGGACCTGACCGACCTGACGGGCTCGGCCGCGCGCGCCTAGGAGTCTGATGAAGATCTTGCTCCGGCCGCCCGACTCGCCCCGGATTGCCAGTAAATGTCAATCACTATGAACCGGTGCAAGTCGGGCGCGATTTCAAGATCTTCAGGACGCTTCCAGGGTGCGTCGTGCCGTGCGGGCTCAGTGCCCCGGGTGCCGGTGCCGGTCCCGGCGGGCCTCGCGCAGTTCCGCCCGGGCGGCCCTGCGCTCCAGCTTCGCCTGCCGGCGGGCCGCCCGGGTCAGCTTGCGCTCCACCCCGACACCGCCCCAGAACGCGAAGCCGCTCACGATCACCCGGGGTGCCCCCGGCTCGCCCGGCACGCCCGTCTCCCGCTGGTCGAAGCCGCCCATGATCCCGACGCCCCGGACCACGACCTCCACCCCGGGCGGCACCACGATCTGGACGCCGCCCATGATCGCGACACAGGTGATCTCGACCTCGCCGGCCGCGAAGTCCGCCTCGCGCAGATCGAGTTCGCCGCCGCCCCAGAAGGCGACCGCGGTGAACCGCCGGGGCACGACCCAGCGCCCCTTGCGCTGGAACCCCGACAGCACCGCCACGGCCCAGCTCGACGTCCCCTCGCCGCCGACCGTCCGCCCGGCCCACGTCCCTTCCGGCACGGGCTCCTTGCGCAGCGAGACGGCGGGCACGAGCCCGGCGGCCGGCAGGTCGCGGGTGATCGGCGCCAACTCGCCGTACGTCCGCGCCCGGTACGTCAGTTCCAGCCGCTCCTCGAACTCCGCCATGTCGAGGCGGCCCTCGGCGACGGCGTCCCGCAGGACCTCGGCGACCCGTTCACGGTCGGCGTCGGATGCTCTCAGGTCCGGGACTGCGGCATCGTCGGTCATGCGGGCAGCCTACGAGCTCCGGCCGCCCGGCACCACGGTCTCCCGTTCGACATACATCCGTGCGATGACGGCCTCGATGTCGGGCTCCCGCACCGACAGGTCCACCAGCGGATACTCCGCCGCGATCCGCGCCACCAGCGGGGCCGCCGACGCCGACGCCGGGAACGCCAGCCACTGCCGCGGCCCCTCCACCTTCACCACCTGCGCGCCGGCCACCTCGATCGGCGGCAGCTCCCGCTCCAGGTCCACCACCAGGGTCCGCTCGCTCTCCCCCGCCTCGTGCAGCCCGGCGAGGCCGCCGTCGTAGACCAGCCGCCCGTGGTCGATGACCATCACCCGCGAGCACAACTGCTCGATGTCCTGGAGGTCGTGGGTGGTGAGCAGGACCGTCGTGCCGCGCTCGGCGTTGAGCTCCCGCAGGAACTCCCGCACCCGCGCCTTGGAGACGACGTCCAGACCGATCGTCGGCTCGTCCAGGTAGAGCACGTCGGGGTCGTGCAGCAGCGCCGCCGCGATGTCGCCGCGCATCCGCTGACCGAGCGAGAGCTGACGCACGGGGACGTCCAACAGGTCTTCCAGCTCCAGGAGTTCCACCAGGCGGTCGAGGTTCTCGCGGTACCGGGCGTCCGGGATGCGGTACATGCGGTGCATCAGCCGGTAGGAGTCGATGAGCGGGAGGTCCCACCAGAGCGTCGTGCGCTGGCCGAACACCACCCCGATGCGGTGCGCGAGCCGGGTCCGCTCCCGCGACGGATCGATGCCCGCCACCCGCAGCCGGCCGCCGCTCGGCACCAGGATGCCGGTCAGCATCTTGATGGTCGTCGACTTCCCGGCGCCGTTCGGCCCGATGTAGCCGACCATCTCCCCGCGCGCCACGGTGAAGGAGATCGCGTCGACCGCCCGCACCCGCCGCACCTCCCGCTTCAGGAAGCCGGTCTTCTTCCGTACGTCGAAGACCTTCTCCACACGGTCCAGTTCGATGAAGGCGTCCGCCGTCGACCCGCCGTCCACCGCCAGTTCGCCGTCCACCGCCGGCTCCCCGTCCACCCTCGGCTCCCTTTCCACCCTCAACTCCCTGTGCTGCGATACGACCTGAGCCCCGCCCGCCACGCCAGTCCGGCCAGAACCCAGCACCCCACCGCCACCAGCGGCGGGGCGAACGCCGCCCACTGCGGCAGCCCCAGCGGATACGGCCGGTCCAGCACATAGGCGGCGGGCACCCAGTTGACGAAGGCCAGCGGGAACATGAACGTCACCCCGCGCACCAGTTCCTTGCCGAACACCGTCGGCGGGTACTGCAACAGCGTCTGACCGCCGTACGTGAACGCGCTCTGCACCTCGGCGGCGTCCTGCGCCAGGAACTGGAACGACGCGCCCGCCACGAACACCGCCGAGAAGATCACCCCACCGCACACCACCGTCACCGGCAGCAGCAGCGCCTTCGCCGGGGTCCAGTGCACGTCCAGGGCGAACAGCGCGTACCCGAGGACGACGGCGCCCTGGGTGATCCGGCCCAGCCGGCGCAGCGCGAACCGGTCCGCGGCGACCTGTGCCAGCACCGGCGCCGGCCGCACCAGCAGCGTGTCCAGCGTGCCGTCCCGCACCCGGGTGCCCAGCCGGCCCGCCGAGCCCATCACCAGGTCCGCGATCCCGAAGGACGTCGCCGACAACCCGTACAGCAGGGCGACCTCGGGCAGCGCGTAGCCGCCCAGGCTGTCCACCCGGGAGAACATCAGCAAGATCGCGACAAAGTCCAGCCCGGTCACCAGGGCCCCGCCGAGCGCCGTCATCACGAACGACGCCCGGTAGGCCATCGTGGAACGGATCCACATCCCGGCGATCATCCGGTACGTCCGCAGCCCCTCCAGGACCCGGCCGGGCTCGGCCAACCGCAGTTCCTCAGCCACCCTGCACCACCACCCGCCGGGTCGCCGCCGACTGCACCAGCCGCCCCGCCGCCAGCAGCGCCGCCGCCCACGCCGCCTGGAAGGTGAACACCGGCAGCGGATCCGCCTCCCCCATCAGCACGTCGGCGGGCATCTGCAACTGCGCCGCCCACGGCAGCGCCCGTACGACCTCGCCCAGCGCCCCCGGGAACACGTTCAGCGGCAGGGTCATCCCCGAACAGAAGATCCCCGTGACCATCAGCACCTGCAGCGCGCCCGTGCCGTCCATCAGCCAGAACCCGCTCAGCGCCACCAGGAACCGGATCCCGAAGCTGACGATCATCGCCAGCACCAGCGTGACCAGGAAGGCCAGCCAGGTCCCCGGATCACCCGGCAGCGCGGTCGGGAAGCACAACACCCCGAACAGGAAAGGGATCACACCGCGGCCCAGCAACTGGAACACCGCCCGCCCCATGTCGTTCGCCAGCCACCAGCCCTGGAGATCCGCGGGACGGTAGAGGTCGATCGCGATGTCACCCGTACGGATACGCTCCATGAGATCGATCTCGAAGCCGCCGCCCTGGATCGCCAGCGTCGCGTACAACGCCTGGCCCAGCCACACGAACGTCACCGCCTGGGCCTGGTCATAGCCCCCGAGGTGCGGCCGCTCGTCCCACAACGCCAGGTATGTGTAGACGAGGATCAGGCCGAAAACCGTGTTGGTGAACACCCCCGCGGCCGTGGCCGCCCGATAGGTCGCGTACCTTCTGAAACCCCCCGCTGCGACGGCCGCGTACAACCGCGCCGAACCCACGGCAACCTTCCTCCTCGCCCGCTCGTCCACCTCTACGACACCGAAGCGCAGGAGCCTAGCCCGCAGGCACAGTGACGTGCCACGCGTTTTCCGGCACAACGCGTGCCGATTGCCGGGAACGGAACGCTTGGTGCGAGAGTCTCCAACAGGGGGCACAGATGGCGTACGAGGCGTACGGGAACGTACGACGCGAAACAGGAGTCCGAGCAGCACATGAGCGACGAGCCGCAGCCGCAGCAGCCGACCGAGGGCTGGGCACCGAGTGAACAACCGGGGGAGGCCAAGATGCCCAAGCGCCCCAGGCGCACCGGTTGGCGGCGGCTGATCCCCACCTGGCGGCTGGTGCTCGCCACCTTCGTCCTGGGTGTGCTCCTCGTCATCGGCCTGTTCTACCTGGGCTACTCCACGGTCAAGATCCCGCCGGCGAACGCGCTCGCCACCAAGCAGTCCAACGTCTACCTGTACGCGGACGGCACGGAGATCGCCCGCGACGGCGAGATCAACCGTGAGAACGTCGACCTCTCGCAGATCTCCAAGGACGCCCAGCACGCCATCCTCGCCGCCGAGGACCGCGACTTCTACACCGAGTCCGCGATCGACCCCAAGGCCATGCTGCGGGCCGGCTGGAACACCGCCACGGGCAAGGGCAAGCAGTCCGGTTCCACGATCACCCAGCAGTACGTGAAGAACTACTACCTCGCCCAGGAGCAGACCGTCACCCGCAAGGTGAAGGAGTTCTTCATCGCGATCAAACTGGACCGCGAGAAGTCCAAGAACGAGATCCTCGAGGGCTACCTCAACACCAGCTACTTCGGCCGCAACGCGTACGGCATCGAGGCGGCCGCCAAGGCCTACTACGGCATCGACGCCTCCGAACTGACCGCCGAACAGGGCGCGTACCTCGCCGCGCTGGTCAACGCGCCCAGCGAGTACGACGTGATCGCCCACCCCGAGAACAAGAAGGCCGCCCAGGCCCGCTGGAACTACGTCCTCGACGGCATGGTCACCAAGGGCTGGCTCGACGGGTCCAAGCGCGAGGGCATGAAGTTCCCCACGCCGAAGGAGACCTCGGGCGCCGCCACCGGCATGTCCGGACAGCGCGGCTACCTCGTCAACGCCATCAAGGACTATCTGCTCGACAACAAGATCGTCACCTCGGACCAGCTCGACGCCGGCGGCTACCGGATCACCACCACCATCCAGAAGAAGAAGCAGAACGCCTTCGTCGACGCCGTCAACGACAAGCTGATGGACAAGCTCGACAAGAAGAACCGCAAGGTCGACACCTACGTCCGCGCGGGCGGCGCCGCCGTCGAGCCCAAGACCGGCAAGATCCTCGCCATGTACGGCGGCATCGACTACATCAAGCAGTACACCAACAACGCCACCCGCCAGGACTTCCAGGTCGGCTCCACCTTCAAGCCGTTCGTGTTCACCTCCGCCGTCGAGAACGACTCCACCACCCAGGACGGCCGGACCATCACCCCGAACACGGTGTACGACGGCACCAACAAGCGGCCCGTGCAGGGCTGGAGCGGCGGCAGCTACGCCCCCGAGAACGAGGACTACGTCAACTACGGCAACATCACCGTGCGCCAGGCCACGGACAAGTCCGTGAACTCCGTGTACGCGCAGATGGCCGTCGACGTCGGCCCCTCCAAGGTCAAGCAGACCGCGATCGCCCTGGGCCTGCCCACCGACACGCCCGACCTCCAGCCGTACCCGTCCATCGCGCTCGGCACCGCCACCGCGAGCGTCCTCGACATGGCCGAGGCGTACGCCACGCTCGCCAACCACGGCAAGCACGGCACGTACACGATCATCGAGAAGGTCACCAAGGACGGCAGGACGGTCGAGCTGCCCAAGCGCCGAACCACCCAGGCCGTCAGCCGCGAGGCCGCCGACACCACCACCTCCGTCCTGCAGAGCGTGGTCAACCAGGGCACCGCCACCGCCGCCCTCGCGGCCGGCCGCCCCGCCGCCGGCAAGACCGGCACCGCCGAGGAGGACCAGGCCGCCTGGTTCGCCGGGTACACCCCCGACCTCGCCACCGTCGTCGCCGTGATGGGCCAGGACCCGGAGACGGCCGCCCACAAGTCCCTCAAGGGCGCCATGGGCCTCGCCCGCATCAACGGCGGCGGCGCCCCCACCGAGATCTGGGCGCAGTTCACCAAGGAAGCCCTGAAGAACACCAAGGTGCACGCGTTCGACCTCGACCTGCAGGCCGGCTCCGCGGACACCGGGCTGCCCTCCGGCCCGTCCTCCCCGGCCGCCTCCCCCAGCGGCGACCAGGCCACCACCGGCGGCCAGGGCGACCAGGGCCAGGCACAGGGCCAGACCCAGGGCCAGACCGGCGGCGGCAGCACCGACGGCGGCGCGGCCACCTCCGGCACGACCGGCGGCGGCACCACCGACGGCGGCACCTCCACCGGGACCGCCGACGGCGGCACCGGGGACGCCGGTACCACCACCGGCACGGGCGACGCGGGCTCCACCACCGGCACCGGGGACGCGGGCACGAGCACGGGCACCGGCGACACCGGCACGCCGGGCGGCCCCCAGGGCACGACGACGGGGACGGGGACGCAGCTCACGACCCGTAGGGAGATCGACTGACCCGCAGGGAGATCGGCTAGTGCCCGGCGGTCGCCTTGAGACCGATCACGGCGACCAGGAGCAGGGCCACGAAGAAGATCCGGGCGGCGGTGACGGGCTCCCCCAGCACCGCCATCCCGAGGACCGCCGCACCGGCCGCCCCGATCCCCACCCAGACGCCGTAGGCGGTACCGATGGGCAGGGAACGGGCGGCGTACGACAGCAGCAGCATGCTGGTGACGATCCCGGCCCCGGTGAGCACGCTGGGCACGAGCCGGGTGAAACCGTCGGTGTACTTCATCCCGATGGACCAGCCGACTTCGAGCAGACCGGCGAGGACGAGCAGGACCCAGGCCATGGGGCACCTCCGGGACGCGAGCGTTCTGTCTTCAGGGGTGCGTCGTCTTTGCGTACCTCACGTACATCCCGGTACGGCGCGTCTCGTCGGGCACGTCCACGCTAGCAAAGGAACGGCAAAAGGGGCTGGTGACGATGGTCACCGGCCCCTTTCGGCCAATCCTTCGATCCTTCAGAGGTAGAGGCCGGTCGTGTCCTCCGAGCCCTCGAACCGGTCCGCGGCCACCGCGTGCAGGTCGCGCTCGCGCATCAGGACGTACGCCACGCCCCGCACCTCCACCTCGGCCCGGTCCTCCGGGTCGTACAGGACCCGGTCGCCCGGCTCCACGGTGCGTACGTTCTGCCCCACCGCGACGACCTCCGCCCACGCCAGGCGCCGGCCCACCGCCGCCGTGGCGGGGATCAGGATCCCGCCGCCGGAGCGGCGCTCGCCCTCGCTGGTGTCCTGCCGTACGAGGACACGGTCGTGGAGCATCCGGATGGGAAGCTTGTCGTGCTGAGGACCGCTGTGGTCGCTTCTGTTACCGCTCACGCCTCGAACCTACCTGCCTTCGCCGTACGGGAGGGCTACCGGGTGGCTCCTCACGCCTTCCGTCGCCGGCCGCTCAGCGCGAGCAGCCCGACCACGCCGACCACGACGAGCGCCACCGGCACGACCCGCTCGAGCCGCGGCGCGCCGTCCTCGTCCACGAACTGCGCCCTGACGTCCGTCACCACCCGGTTGACCTGGACGTAGGCCTTGCCGAGGGTGTGGTCCACGTTGGCGACGACCTTGGCCTTGGCGTCCCCGACGATGGTCTTCGGGTGCACCCGCACCCCGATCTCGTCCAGCGTCTCGGCCAGCTTCGCACGGCGGGCCTTGATGTCCGCCTCGATCTGCGCCGGGGTTCTGGTTTCCGACGTGTCCGCCACGGTGAGGCCTCCGAAGTCAGCCGATACGTTGTTGCGATACCTGTTCTGGACAGTCTGTCAGCTCTGCCCGGGACCGCACGGCCAGGACCCCCGGTTACGCTGGACCGATGAGCGAGCGACTCCAGCCCGGGGACGTGGCCCCCGCCTTCACCCTCCCCGACGCCGACGGCAACGAGGTGTCCCTGTCGGACCACAAGGGCCGCAAGGTCATCGTGTACTTCTACCCGGCGGCGCTGACCCCCGGCTGCACCAAGCAGGCCTGCGACTTCACGGACAACCTCGATCTCCTGGCCGACGCCGGCTACGACGTCATCGGCATCTCCCCGGACAGCCCCGAGAAGCTCGGCAGGTTCCGCGAGAAGGAGTCCCTGAAGGTCACCCTCCTGGCCGACCCCGGGAAAACGGCCCTCGACGCGTACGGGGCCTTCGGCGAGAAGAAGAACTACGGCAAGACGTACCTGGGCGTGATCCGCTCCACGATCGTGGTCGACGAGGAGGGCAAGGTCGCCCACGCCTTCTACAACGTCCGCGCGACGGGCCACGTGGCCAAGATCATCAAGGATCTGGGGATCTGAACCTCCGCTTCAGCGGCCTGCGCCGGGGTGCCCCCGACCCAGGCCGCTTTACGTTTCGGGCGTAACTGTCCGATAAGCGGTTCGTTACTCCGTACGAGACCACGAACGGGTGGTCGGAGACGGAGGGGGTTTGATGGTCGCGAGTGCGTACAGCAGGGAGCGACTGGAGGAGGCGGCTCGGGGGGCTCGGACGCTGTCGGAGGCGCTGGAGCGGCTGGGGGTGGAGCCGGGGAGCTCGACTCGCAGCTACATCAGGGAGCGGATGAGGAAGCTGGGCGTGGATACCTCGCACTTCGAGCGGGAGGTGAAGTGGACGAGGGAAATCCTCGAGTCCGCCGTCGCCGCTTCCACGAACATGTGCGAGGTGCTGCGGCATCTCGGGCTGGAGGTGGTCGGCGGTCACCACACGCACATCAGCCGCCGGATCAAGGCGTACGGGATCGACACGTCGCATTTCCAGGTGCCGACCAGGAAAGGCAAACCGTGGCGTCCCCGGACACCCGAAGGGCTGCTCGTCGAGCAGCGCGCCGGTACTGCGAGACGCATCCCGAGCGACAGGCTGAAGTGGGCAATGACGACCACGGGAATCGCGGAACAGTGCGCTCTGTGTGGAAATGAGGCGGTGTGGCAGGGCCAGCCACTGCCGCTGGAGGTCGATCACATCGACGGCGACTGGCGGAACAACCGCATCGAGAACCTGCGCTTCCTGTGCCCCAACTGCCACGCGACAACGGACAGTTACAGAGGGCGCGGCAAGAGGCGAAATCAGGGCGGCGCCCTGTGAGCAAGCGGTGCCGGCTGCTCCGTCCCACGCCCGTGGAATTGCGCGAGGCAGTCGCCGAGTCGGTCTCCATCGCCGGGGTGCTGCGCAGCCTAGGACGTCCCGACAGCGACACACAGCGTGCGCTGCTGCGTGAGTGGATCGCCGAGGAGCATCTGACGACGGCGCACTTCCTGGGTCAGGCACATCAGAGAGGCGGCCCTGGCACCGTACCGCTCAGGCGCGCCGCCGACATCCTGGTCCAGCACGACGGCGAACGACGGACGAGAACCCACCTGCTGCGCAGAGCGCTGCTGGAAGTGGGCTCGCCGGAAGAGTGCGCTGGATGCGGGATCGGTCCCGAGTGGCTCGGCAAGCCCATGACTCTGGAGGTCGATCACATCAACGGGGACTGGAGCGACGACCGGCGGGAGAACCTGAGGTTGCTCTGTCCCAACTGTCATGCGGTCACCAGCACCTGGTGTCGAGGCGGCCGCGCACGTTCCTCCCAGCGAACATCACCCGACCGGTAACATGGCGGCGTACGCGGCCGTGGCGGAATTGGCCTACGCGCAGCACTTAGGATGCTGTGGGAGAAATCCCTTGAGGGTTCGAGTCCCTCCGGCCGCACGCCTTTGATTCGAAGGCCCGCCCTCCGAAGGCGGGCCTTCGGTATCAGCCCAGCAGCTCCCGAACCACCGGCACCAACCCCCGGAACGCCTTCCCCCGGTGGCTGATCGCGTTCTTCTCGGCCGCCGTCAGTTGGGCGCAGGTGCGGGTTTCGCCGTCCGGCTGGAGGATCGGGTCGTAGCCGAAGCCGTTCGTGCCGACGGGGGTGTGGCGCAGGGTGCCCGTCAGGCGGCCCTCGACCACGCGTTCCGTGCCGTCGGGGAGGGCCAGGGCGGCCGCGCAGGCGAAGTGGGCGCCCCGGTGTTCGTCGGCGATGTCGGAGAGCTGGGCGAGGAGCAGGTCCAGGTTGGCCCTGTCGTCGCCGTGGGTGCCGGCCCAGCGGGCGGAGAAGATGCCGGGGGCGCCGTTCAGGACGTCCACGCAGAGGCCGGAGTCGTCGGCGACGGCGGGCAGGCCGGTGGCCCGGGCGAGGGCGTGGGCCTTGAGGAGGGCGTTCTCGGCGAACGTCACTCCGGTCTCCTTGACGTCGGGGATCTCCGGGTAGGCGTCCGCACCGACGAGGTCGTGCGGCAGACCTGCGTCGGCGAGGATCGACCTGAGTTCGGTGATCTTTCCGGTGTTGCGGGTGGCGAGGATCAGGCGGGTCATGTCCCCCAGTATCCCGAGCCCCGCCACCGGGTCCCGCCACCGGTCGTCAGGGCGTGCAGACCTTGGTCAGTTCGCCCGCCGCGTCGGTGACCGGGCTGAGGTCGGGGGTGGCGTCGCCGTTGTCCACGGCCGTACGGACGTTCTTCACGGCCGTGCTCAGGTCGTCGACGGCCTTGTTGACGTCGGCGTTGTCCGTCTTGTCGCCGATCTGGCCGAGGTCGTTCTCGATGGAGCTGAGGGACTCGTCGAGCTGGGTCGGGTCGTTCGACGCGTTCTCCACGGCCTGCTGGAGGTCGGTGACGCTGTCGGCGATGGCGTCGGCGGTCTGGACGCAGTCCAGGGCCTTGTTGACGGCGTCGCAGCCGGTGACCGTGAAGCCCAGGGTGAGGGCGACGGCCGCGGCGCTCGCGGCGATGGCGGTACGGCGGCCTCGGCCCCGGTGTCGGCGGCTCGCGGTCTTGGCCATTGCGGTGATCCTCCCCGTTGAACTGCGGTGCGTACTGCCCAAGACGCCGTGGTGCGCGGTGAGGTTGCCACCGCGCACCACTTCTCTTGGTACGCCCTTTACTTTTCGAGGACGGTATCAAGTGCCGCGCGCTGGAGGGCGGTCAGTTCCCGGCACCCGGAGACGGCCAGGTCCAGCAGGGAGTTGAGTTCCTCGCGGGCGAACGGCTCGGCCTCGGCGGTGCCCTGGACCTCGACGAAGCGGCCGTCGCCGGTGCAGACGACGTTCATGTCGGTCTCGGCCTTGACGTCCTCCTCGTAGCGGAGGTCGAGGAGGGGGACGCCGCCGACGATGCCGACGGAGACGGCGGAGACCGTGCCGATGAGCGGCTGGCGGCCGGCCCGGATCAGCTTCCGGCCCTGGGCCCAGGTGACGGCGTCGGCGAGGGCGACGTACGCACCGGTGATGGCGGCGGTGCGGGTGCCGCCGTCGGCCTGGAGGACGTCGCAGTCGAGGACGATGGTGTTCTCGCCGAGCGCCTTGTAGTCGATGACGGCGCGCAGGGAGCGGCCGATGAGGCGGGAGATCTCGTGGGTGCGGCCGCCGATCTTGCCGCGGACGGACTCGCGGTCGCCGCGGGTGTTGGTGGCGCGGGGAAGCATGGAGTACTCGGCGGTGACCCAGCCCTCGCCGCTGCCCTTGCGCCAGCGGGGGACGCCTTCGGTGACGGAGGCGGTGCAGAAGACCTTGGTGTCGCCGAAGGAGATGAGGACGGAGCCTTCTGCGTGCTTGCTCCAGCCGCGTTCGATGGTGACGGGGCGGAGCTGTTCGGGGGTGCGGCCGTCGATGCGTGACATGGCGCCGAGCCTAGCCGTAGACGGCGGAGGGGCTCCTCCCGCACGGTGATCGTGCGGGAGGAGCCCCTCACCGGTCACATCATGTCTTCGATCTCCGCGGCGATCGGGTCGGCGTCGGTGCCGATGACGACCTGGATGGCGGTGCCCATCTTGACGACGCCGTGGGCGCCGGCGGCCTTGAGGGCGGCGTCGTCGACGAGGGAGGGGTCGGAGACCTCGGTCCGCAGGCGGGTGATGCAGCCCTCGATCTCCTCGATGTTGTCGATGCCGCCGAGTCCGGCGACGATCTTCTCTGCCTTGGTGGCCATGTCGGTCTCCTCACGCACACAGGTGGCCCAGCTTCGCGAGCGATTGTGTCGTGCGTACCGAAGGATGACGTCACGGCAACCCGATCGACAGCAACCCAATCGTCCGGAACTGGTCTACACCACCCGGCATACGGTCGCCAACCCGTGGGCGATTTCCGCCTCGCGCAGCGGGTTCCTTATCTCTTCTTCATCTGCTACAACATGGTCTACACCACTGAGTGGTGTAGACCATCACCCAGATGGAGGAACCATGACCACCGCCACCGCGCCATCGGCGGCCCCCGCGAAGAAGCGGGGATCCGGCCTGCTCCAGGGCCTGCAGAAGGTCGGCCGCAGCCTTCAGCTCCCCATCGCCGTGCTCCCGGCGGCAGGCATCCTGCTCCGCCTCGGGCAGACGGACGTGCAAGACAAGCTCCACCTGCCCGACAAGGTCACGGCGGTGTTCGGCACGGCCGGCGGCGCCATCTTCGACAACCTCCCGATGCTGTTCTGCATCGGCGTCGCCATCGGTTTCGCCAAGAAGGCGGACGGCTCGACCGCCCTCGCCGCGCTGGTGGGATTCCTGGTCTACAGCAATGTACTCAAGGCGTTCCCGGTCACCGAGGCGAAGGTCCAGGCGGGCGCCGACATAGCCGCGACCTACAACAACCCCGGTGTCCTCGGCGGCATCCTGATGGGTCTGCTCTCGGCGGTGCTGTGGCAGCGGTACCACCGCAAGAAGCTGGTCGACTGGCTCGGCTTCTTCAACGGACGCCGGCTGGTGCCGATCATCATGGCGTTCGTCGGCACGCTCATGGGTGTCTTCTTCGGCCTGGTCTGGAAGCCGATCGGCGAGGGCATCTCGGACGTCGGCGAGTGGATCACCGGTCTCGGTGCCGTCGGTGCCGCGCTGTTCGGCCTGATCAACCGCGCGCTGATCCCGGTCGGCATGCACCAGTTCGTGAACTCGGTCGCCTGGTTCCAGCTCGGTGACTTCAAGGAGGCCTCCGGCGACATCGTCCACGGCGACCTCACCCGGTTCTTCGCCGGGGACCCGACCGCCGGTCAGTTCATGTCGGGCTTCTTCCCGATCATGATGTTCGGTCTGCCGGCCGCCGCGCTCGCCATCGCCCACACCGCCCGTCCGGAGCGCCGCAAGGCCGTGCTGGGCATGATGATCTCGGTCGCGCTGACCTCGTTCGTGACCGGTGTGACCGAGCCGATCGAGTTCTCGTTCATGTTCATCGCCCCGCTGCTGTACGCCATCCACGCGGTGCTCACCGCCCTGTCGATGGCGGTCACCTGGGCACTCGGGGTGCACACCGGCTTCACCTTCTCGGCCGGCTTCATCGACTACGCCCTGAACTGGAACCTGGCCACCAAGCCCTGGCTGATCATCCCCATCGGTCTGGTCTTCGGCGCGATCTACTACTTCGTCTTCCGCTTCGCCATCACGAGGTTCAACCTCCCCACCCCGGGCCGCGAGCCCGAGGAGGAGATCGAGGACCTGACGAAGGCATAGCCCCGACGTCGACGAGGAAGGCCCCGGAGCAGCGTGCTCCGGGGCCTTTCGCGCTGCCGTGCGCCTGAACCTCGTACGGCGGCGGGGCAGATCCAGTGCCGTGACCGGAAAGGTTCACCGGCTCGGCAGACCTTCCCGGTCACGGCACTAGATCTCGTACGACACCCTCGGCGCCGCCAGTTCCACCGGGCCGGCGAAGACCTCCCGGGCGTCGGCGAGGTTGACCCGGGGGTCGGTCCACGGGGGGATGTGGGTCAGCACGAGGCGTCTCGCGCCGGCCCGGGCCGCCGTCTCGCCGGCCTCGCGGCCGTTGAGGTGGAGGTCGGGGATGTTCTCCTTGCCGTGGGTGAAGGCGGCCTCGCACAGGAAGAGGTCGGTGTCGCGGGCGAGGTCCTCCAGGGCCGGGCTGAGGCCGGTGTCGCCGGAGTAGGTGAGCGACCGGCCGCCGTGCTCGACGCGGATGCCGTACGCCTCGACGGGATGGGCCACGCGTTCGGTGTGCACGGTGAACGGGCCGATCTCGAAGGTGGACGGCTTGACCGTGTGGAAGTCGAACACCTCGCTCATCGAGGAGGCGGAGGGGGTGTCGGCGTAGGCCGTGGTCAGGCGGTGTTCGGTGCCTTCGGGGCCGTAGACCGGGATGGGGTCGCAGCGCCCGCCGTCGTGGCGGTAGTAGCGCGCGACGAAATAGGCGCACATGTCGATGCAGTGGTCGGCGTGCAGATGACTCAGGAAGATCGCGTCGAGGTCGTAGAGACCGCAGTGACGCTGCAGCTCGCCGAGGGCGCCGTTGCCCATGTCGAGAAGCAGCCTGTAGCCGTCGGCCTCGACGAGGTAGCTCGAGCAGGCCGATTCCGCGGACGGGAACGACCCCGAGCAGCCGACGACGGTGAGCTTCATAAAGCAGAAACCTCCGCTGGCGGGATATGAAAGTGGTGCGAGGGATATGGGGCGACGGGGGTCGTGCGGTTTGTCGAGCGTAAGGCGCAAAACCCCGGGTCGCTCCTCCGCCAGGGGCTGTTGTGGGCGAACTCACCTGTGCTGTCACCGGTTCGGCTGGACCAGGGGTCTGTGAGGCGTGAACAAGGGCGCGCGATGCCGTGCGCGCGCCGGTAACGTCGTCCCATGGACACGTCCTGGTGGCTCGCGCTCGCCGCGGTGGTACTGCTGGCGCTGGTCGCCGCGCTCGTCGACGGCTGGGGGCGCGGGCGGCGTCCCGCGGGGCGCAGGACCCGGCCGCCGGGGCGGCCCACCCGCGGGCACGGGGTCCGGGGGCGGCCGCAGCCGGCCGAGATCTGGTGGGCGAACGTGCCGTTCGAGGACGGGCCCGGGCAGAAGGACCGGCCGTGTCTGGTGCTGGGGGTGCGGGGCGAACGGGTGACGGTCGCGAAGATCACCAGCAGGTACCGGGACGGGCGCGCGGGGGTGATTCCGCTGCCGCCGGGCGCGGTGGGTGACGCGCGGGGGCGGCCGAGCTTCCTGGAGACGGACGAGCTGCGGCAGGTCCCGGTGGCGGACTTCCGGCGCCGGGTGGGCGTGATGGACCCGGTGCTGTGGGACCAGGTCCGGCATCTGGCGACCTGACCCGCGTGTCGCCGCTTCGCTCACCCGCTCACCCGGTCACCCGGACGGTGACCGTCCATTCCTGGATTCCCTTGCAGGCGGCCTGGCTCGCCCCGGTGGGCTGGGCGCACAGGGGGCGGGAGGCGCTGAGACGGGTGGTGCCGGCGGCGACCGCGTCGTAGGCGGCGAGGGCGTCGCCGGGCAGGACGACGATGCCGGCGTTGGTGGGTTTCAGCACGTCACCGGTGGTGGTGACGGCGGACCAGGGGCGTTCCTTCGTGCCGTCGAGGTTCAGGCGGAGCTGTCCGCCGACGGTCAGGCAGAAGGTGCGGCCGGTGTCGGCGGCGGTGAGCTCGGCGGGCGGGGTGGCCGTGCAGTCCTCGTCGGTGGCCGCCGCCGAGGAGGGCGGGGGTGCCGAGGCGCCGTCGCTCTCGGTGCCGCAGCCGGCGAAGGCGAGCGTCAGCACCACGAGGGCGAGGGCGGTGGAACGGGTCGTACGGCGCATGGGGGCCTCCTTTCTCCCCCTTCGACGTACCACCCGTACGCCTGGATCCGTGCCGGGCGTACGGGTGATAGCGGTGCGGCCGGTGCGGCCGGCCCGGGTCAGCCGGTGGTGACGGCCGTGTCGTCGAGGACGAAGCTGGTCTGGAGGCTGGAGTCCTCGACCCCGCTGAACTTCAGGGTGACGGTGGAGCCCGCGTAGGCGGACAGGTCGAGGGACTTCTGGGTGTAGCCGGTGGCGGCGTCGAGGTTGGAGTAGGTGGCCAGGGTTGTCGAGCCCGCCGTGACGGTGAGCTTGTCGTACTGCGTACCGGTGGAGGTCTCGGCGGTGTCGACGTGCAGGTAGAAGGTGAAGGTCGCCTTGCAGCCGCTCGGGACGGTCACCGCCTGGGAGAGCGTGTCGGTGTGCGAGGAGCCGTAGCCGTCCAGCCAGGCGTAGGAGGAGCCGGTGTGGGGGGACTCGCTGCCGGAGGTGGTGATGACGCCGGAGCCGGCGGTCCAGACGGTGTTGCCGGACTCGAACCCGGGGTTGCCGAGCAGTTGGGCGGAGGTGCAGGTGCTGCCGGAGGAGCCGACGGTCCAGGTGAAGGAGGCCGAGCCGGAGGCGCCGGTGGAGTCGGTGGCGGTGACGGTGACCTGGTAGGTGCCGGCGGCGGTCGCCGTACCGGTGATCTTGCCGGTGGAGCCGGCGATGGACAGGCCGGTCGGCAGGCCCGAGGCGCTGTAGGTGAGGGTGGCGCCCGCGCTGTCGGTGGCGCTGATCTGCAGGCTGACCGAGCTTCCGGTGGTGGTGGAGCGGCTGCCCGGGTTGGTGACGGTCACCGTGTTGCCGGTGCCGGTGCCCGCGGTGAAGGCGGTGGTGCCGTTGGGGGTGCCCCAGCCGGTCGGGCCGTCGTAGCCGGTCCTGGCGGTGCAGAAGTACGAGGTGGAGCAGGAGCCGTTGCTGCCGCTGGTGACGTCGTACAGGTTGCCGGTGTGGCTGTAGGGGTACTTCGCCGGGTAGTCACCGGAGCCCGGGGTGCCGGCCAGGGCGTAGACGCCCGCGATGATCGGGGCGGAGGCGCTGGTGCCGCCGTAGACCGCCCAGCCGGAGCCGCCGTAGGTGTCGTAGACGGCGACGCCGGTGGCCGGGTCGGCGACGGCGGAGACGTCCGCCTCCATGCGCCTGGTGCAGCCGGTGTCGGTCTGCCAGCTCGGCTTGGGGTCGTACGCGGAGCAGCCGGAGCCGGTGCCCTCGGTGCTGGAGGTGTGCCAGACGGACTCGGTCCAGCCGCGGGAGGTGGAGGAGGCGGACAGGGCGGTGCCGCCGACGGCGGTCACGTACTGGGAGGTGGCCGGGTACTCGGCGCCGTAGGCGGAGTCGCCCGCGCTGACCGTGATGGCGACGCCGGGGTGCTTGAAGTAGGAGGTGTCCTCGCCGGTCTGGGAGGAGGACTCGTCGCCGCCCCAGCTGTTGGAGACGAACTTGGCGCCGAGGGCGACGGCCTCGTTCTCTGCGGTGCCGAGGTCGGCGTCGGTGGCGGAGTTCGCCTCGACGAGGGTGATGTTGCAGTTGGGGCAGACGGCGCTGACCATGTCGAGGTCGAGCGCCTCCTCGCCGGCCCAGCCGGTGTCGTTGGTGGGCAGCGAGGTGGTGGAGCCGGTCTGGCCGACCTGCTTGAAGCAGCCGTTGGCCTTGGTGCAGGCGGACAGGCCGTAGGTGGAGCGGTAGGTGGCGAGGTCGGACTCGGCGTTGGGGTCGTTGTAGGCGTCGACGACGGCGACGGTCAGTCCGGAGCCGCCGGTCGAGGGCAGGTTGTAGGCGCTGTGCAGGTTCGCGGGGCTGAGGCCGGAGGGTGCGGCGGCCGCGGCGGCGAGGGCGGTGGCGAGGCGCTGCTTGATGTCGGTGCGGCGCTGGGCGAAGCAGGTGGCGTGGCCGGGGGCCGGGTCGCCGCAGAGGTGGGTGGTGGGGACCTTCTCGCCCGCCGTGCCGGTGGAGTGGACGGTCTGCCGGTCGGGGGCGGTGAGGGCCTTGGCGTTCTGGGTGGTGCGGGAGGTGGCCGCCGCGGTGCGGGCGGCGGGCTGGGCACCGGCCGTGGGGGCCGCGAGGAGTCCGGCGACGGTGAGGGTGAGGGCGGGGACGGCGACGCTCAGGAGTCTTCGCAGGCGTGGCTCGCGCATGGGTACTGCCTCCATCGGGAGTGGGGATCTCGTATGGGGTGCAGGCACGTGACGCGCGTAGCGGCGGACGGAGGCGCGATCATGAGCATGACACTCAGGGGACAGGGTGGGACTGCGGGCAGAACGTAGCCCCGCCGCACCGGTTACCGGCAGTACCCCCGGGCGTTCTTTGCCGCCCCGTGGACAGCGTTTAGCCCCCTCATAGGAGGGGGCTGGCGCGTGGTTGATGAGCCCTATGCCGGAGCTATGCCCAGTGCCTCAGGCCCAGAGCTGGCCCTGGAGCGTCTCGATGGCCTCCTCGGTGGTGGCCGCCGTGTAGACACCGGTGGAGAGGTACTTCCAGCCGCCGTCCGCGACGACGAACACGATGTCCGCGCTCTCCCCCGCCTTGACGGCCTTCCGCCCGACGCCGATCGCGGCGTGCAGCGCGGCGCCCGTGGAGACACCGGCGAAGATGCCCTCCTGCTGCAGGAGTTCACGGGTGCGGGTCACGGCGTCCGCCGAGCCGACCGAGAACCGGGTGGTGAGGACGGAGGCGTCGTACAGCTCCGGTACGAAGCCCTCGTCGAGGTTGCGCAGGCCGTACACCAGGTCGTCGTAGCGCGGTTCGGCGGCGACGATCCGCACGTCCGGTTTGTGCTCGCGCAGATAGCGGCCGACGCCCATCAGGGTGCCGGTGGTGCCGAGGCCGGCCACGAAGTGGGTGACGGAGGGCAGGTCGGCGAGGATCTCCGGGCCGGTCGTCGCGTAGTGGGCGCCGGCGTTGTCCGGGTTGCCGTACTGGTACAGCATCACCCAGTCGGGGTGCTCGGCGGCGAGCTCCTTGGCGACGCGCACGGCGGTGTTGGAGCCGCCGGCCGCCGGGGAGGAGATGATCTCGGCGCCCCACATCGCGAGCAGGTCCCGGCGCTCCTGCGAGGTGTTCTCGGGCATCACGCAGACCATGCGGTAGCCCTTGAGCCTGGCCGCCATGGCGAGGGAGATGCCGGTGTTGCCGCTCGTCGGCTCCAGGATGGTGCAGCCGGGGGTGAGCCGGCCGTCCTTCTCCGCCTGCTCGACCATGTGCAGGGCGGGGCGGTCCTTGACCGAGCCGGTGGGGTTGCGGTCCTCCAGCTTGGCCCAGATGCGGACGTCGGCGGACGGCGACAGCCGCGGCAGGCGCACCAGAGGGGTGTTGCCCACCGCGGCCAGCGGGGAGTCGTAACGCATGCCGGGTCTGCCGGCCTAGGCCATGCCGCCGGCCACGGCCGGCAGGATCGTCACGGTGTCGCCGTCGGTCAGCTTGGTGTTGATGCCGTCGACGAAACGGACGTCCTCGTCGTTGAGGTAGACGTTGACGAAGCGGCGCAGCTTGCCCTCGTCCACGATCCGGGCGTGGATGCCGGTGTGCCGGGTCTCGAGGTCGTTGAAGAGGTCGGCGAGGGTGTCACCGCTGCCCTCCACCGCCTTCTGACCGTCGGTGTACTGGCGGAGGATGGTGGGGATGCGGACCTCGATGGCCATGGCTCAGGGCTCCTGTCGGAAGGAAGGTGGGCAGCGCGGGATACGTGCGTGGTGAGACATCGCCGCGGCTCACGGCCGTACGGCGGCAGGGGTCCGCGTCAACAGATGGCGCTGGCTAGCCTGCACAGGTCGACGTGCAGCCGCGCCACGAGCAGTGCGCCCGGCGTCTTCTCGCTCACGTCGTGGGAAACCATGGGCTCATCGTATCGATTCCCGTCCCGGCTTCCGGAATGTGATCCCACATGGTGGACGGAATCGGGCCGGTGAGTGAGATACGGCGTCTGCGGGCGAGGGGCGGCGGCGGCAGACGGTCAGTAGCCCTCGACGATCCGGACCTCCTCCTCGGTGACCTCGCCCTCCACGATGCGGAAGGAGCGGAACTGGAAGTCGCCGAGGCCGTCGGTGTCGCGGGTGGAGACGAGGACGTAGTGGGCGCCCGGTTCGTTGGCGTAGGAGATGTCCGTGCGGGAGGGGTGGGCCTCGGTGGCGGTGTGGGAGTGGTAGATGACCACCGGCTCCTCGTCGCGGTCGTCCATCTCGCGGTAGAGCTTGAAGAGGTCCCCGGAGTCGAACTCGTAGAACGTGGGGGACATCGCGGCGTTCAGCATGGGGATGAAGCGCTCGGGGCGGTCGGAGCCGGCCGGCCCGGCGACGACGCCGCACGCCTCGTCGGGGTGGTCCTTGCGCGCGTGGGCGACGATCTGGTCGACGAGGGCCTGGGTGATGGTCAGCATGTTCGTCAGGATAGACAGAGGGGCCGTTCCGTACCGGGGTGCGGTACGGAACGGCCCACATGGCGGACGCCCTGAGCGGCAGCCGCAGCGGGGCGCCACGAGTGCTCCCTGCGGGCGGACGTCCTGGGGTGGACCCGGTCAGCCGGTCTTCTCGAGCTCCGGCTCGCGGTGGCTCGTGACCTCCGGGTTGCGGCCCTTGAGGACCGCCCAGCCGACGCCGAGCGCGGCGGCCCAGCCGGCCATGACGTACAGGCAGACCCGGGAGTCGGCGTCGTAGGCGATGAGGCCCGTGACGAAGAGCAGGAACACGATGGCGATCCAGCTGCACACCGAGCCGCCCGGCGCCGGGAAGGACGAGGCGGGCAGCCGGCCCGCGACGACCGCGCGGCGGTAGAGGACGTGGCTGATCAGGATCATCAGCCAGGTCCAGATGCCGGCCGCGGTGGCGACGGAGGTGACGTAGCCGAAGGCCTTCTCGGGGACGACGTAGTTGAGGACCACGCCGATGCCCATGAAGAGGACCGAGACCGTGATGCCGAAGGCCGGGGTCTTGGTGGCGGACAGCTTGCGGAAGGCCGCCGGGGCCTCGCCGCTGTCGGCCAGGGTGCGCAGCATGCGGCCGGTGGAGTACATGCCGGAGTTGCAGGAGGACAGGGCCGCGGTGAGGACGACGAAGTTGACGATGCCGGCGCCGGCCGGGATGCCGATCTTCGCGAAGGCCTCGACGAACGGCGAGACGCCCGGGGCGAACTCGGTCCACTTCACGACGCACAGGATCACGGTGAGCGCGCCGACGTAGAACAGGGCGATGCGCCACGGAAGGGTGTTGATGGCCTTCGGGAGCGTCTTCTCCGGGTCCTCGGACTCGCCCGCGGTGACGCCGACCAGCTCGACCGCGAGGTAGGCGAACATCACGCCCTGGAGGGTCATGAGGGAGGAGCCGATGCCCTTGGGGAAGAAGCCGTCGAACTGGTAGAGGTTCGCGACCGACGCGGTGTCACCGGCGCTGCTGAAGCCGAAGGTGAGCACGCCGAGACCGATGACGATCATGCCGATCAGGGCGGTGACCTTGACCATCGAGAACCAGAACTCCAGCTCGCCGAAGAGCTTCACGGAGATCAGGTTGACCCCGAAGAGGATCACCAGGAAGACCAGGGCGGTGACCCAGCGCGGGACGTCCGGGAACCAGTAGTTGACGTAGATCGCGGCGGCCGTCAGCTCGGCCATGCCGGTGACGACCCACATCAGCCAGTAGGTCCAGCCGGTGAAGTAGCCGAAGAACGGGCCGAGGAACTCACGGGAGTACTCGGCGAAGGAGCCCGAGACCGGGCGATAGAGCAGGAGCTCGCCGAGCGCCCGCATGATGAAGAAGACGATCGCGCCCGCGAGGGCGTACATGAGGATGAGGCTGGGACCGGCCTTGGCGATGTTCGCGCCGGCTCCCAGGAAGAGGCCGACGCCGATGGCGCCGCCGATGGCGATCATCTGGACCTGGCGGCTGCCGAGTCCGCGTTCGTACCCCTCTTCGGGCGCCGTCTCGGCGCCGCTGCCGTCCGTGTCGACCTGAGCGGAGGTCATGTGTGTGGTGCGCCCTTTCTCCATGCCGACCCGGGCCTCTCGTCGGCCTCGGATCGGGTTTCGATCCCCCCGGATGATGGAGCGAGCGGGTTCGGAGTGCCCCGAACCCGCTGAGCCTGGCCGGCGGTCGCCGGCTCGGTGGCGCACCCGGCCGAACATTCGGGTGGTGTTCGCCGGGCGGTCGTGAAGATTTATCACGGCCGTAACGTGGATCGCGCCTCTCCCGTGTGGCGCACGACACAGGGAGAAGCGCAGGAACTGCCCCCGAAGCGGACATTCGCCACGGGGGCGGTGACGCGATCGTTATCCGGATTTGAGCGTCCTCTGAGCGAACACTCCGGCGGGATCTATCAGGGCATAAGGGTCGAGACGAGCGTCTCCTGGAGGCCGCCCAGCCACAGGTACGCCATCACCATCGGCTTGCGCGGGTCCTCGTCCGGCAGCCGGTAGAGGACGTCGGTGTCGTCCTCGTCGGTGATCTCCAGCCGGGCCCCGATCGCCAGCCGCAGATCGTTGAGGGCGCTGAGCCACTGCCGGGACTCCCCGGGCGCGAGCTTCAGCACGGCCCCGCCCTCGCCGGCCGCCTCGGCGGCCAGCCCGTCCAGGGTGCGGACCACCACGAGGGCGTTCGCGCGCTTGCCGGCCCTGAGGTCGTTCTCGGTGAAGCGGCGGAACTCGGCGGAGTGCGCCTTCTGCTCGTCCGCCTGCCGCGGCCCCGGGGTGCCCTCCGGGTCGGTGTAGGCGTCCGGGAAGAGCCGGCGGAGCACCGGGTCGGCGGGGGGCTCGCTCGGGCCCTCCGCGAAGAGCTCGGCGAGCGGGTCGTCGGGGGCGTCCTCGGCGGGGCCGGGCCCGATCAGTTCCAGCAGCTGGACCGCCAGCGACCGGATGATGGAGATCTCGACGTCGTCGAGCGCGACGGCCGCGCCGCCGCCGGGAAGCGGTTCGAAGTGTCCAGGCATCAGTGAGCAGGCTACTTCCGGTCCTGCTGGAGGGTGGCCCACAGTCCGTAGCCGTGCATGGCCTGCACGTCGCGTTCCATCTCCTCGCGGGAGCCGCTGGAGACGACCGCCCGGCCCTTGTGGTGGACGTCGAGCATGAGCTTGGTGGCCTTGTCCTTGCTGTAGCCGAAGTACGTCTGGAAGACGTACGTCACGTAGCTCATGAGGTTGACCGGGTCGTTGTGGACGATGGTGACCCAGGGGACGTCCGGCTCGGGGACGGCGTAGACCTCCTCCGCCGACTCGGTCCGTTCGATCTCAAGGGGAGCGGGTGACGTCACAAGGCCCATGCTGCCACGGGCCCCACAAATCGTCACACTGACGCAAAGGGGTGTAGCATCTGTCGCCATGAACACAGCGGACCTTGGGCTGCCGGTGGACGTTCCCTCTACGGCGCTCTTCACTGACCAGTACGAGCTGACCATGCTGCAGGCCGCGCTCAAGGCCGGGACGGCCGAGCGGCGCAGCGTGTTCGAGGTCTTCACCCGGCGGCTGCCGGACGGGCGGCGCTACGGGGTCGTCGCGGGCACCGGGCGGGTCCTGGACGCGGTCGAGAACTTCCGCTTCGACCAGGACGTCCTGGGCTTCCTGCGCCGCCGCGCCCTCGTCGACGACGAGACGCTGGACTGGCTGGCCGCCTACCGCTTCTCGGGTGACATCTGGGGCTACCCGGAGGGCGAGGTCTACTTCCCCGGCTCGCCGATCCTGCGCGTGGAGGGCTCCTTCGCCGAGTGCGTGCTGCTGGAGACGGTGATCCTGTCCGTCCTCAACCACGACTCGGCGATCGCGGCGGCCGCCTCCCGGATGTCCTCGGCCGCCGGCGCCCGGCCGCTGATCGAGATGGGCGCCCGCCGCACCCATGAGCTGGCCGCGGTCGCCGCGAGCCGCGCCGCGTACGTCGGCGGCTTCACCTCCACCTCCGACCTGGCCGCCGGGTTCCGCTACGGCATCCCGACCGTCGGCACCAGCGCCCACGCCTTCACCCTGCTGCACGACAGCGAGCGGGACGCCTTCCGGGCCCAGGTGGACTCCCTCGGCGGCGGCACGACCCTGCTCGTCGACACCTACGACGTCACCGAGGCCGTCCGTACGGCGGTCGAGGTGGCCGGGCCCGAGCTGGGCGCCGTCCGCATCGACTCCGGCGACCTGCTGCTGGTCGCCCACCGGGTGCGCCAGCAGCTCGACGCCCTGGGCGCCACCGGCACCCGGATCATCGTCACCTCCGACCTCGACGAGTACGCCATCGCCTCGCTGGCGGCGGCGCCCGTGGACGCGTACGGCGTGGGGACGCAGCTGGTGACCGGGTCCGGGCATCCCACCTGCTCGATGGTCTACAAGCTGGTCGCGCGCGCCGAGTCGGCCGATCCGAAGGCGCCGCTGGTGCCGGTCGCGAAGCGGTCCACGGGCGGCAAGACGTCGGTCGGCGGCCGCAAGTGGGCGGCGCGGCGGCTGGACGCGGACGGGGTCGCCGAGGCCGAGGTCATCGGCACCGGGCCGGTGCCGGCCGGGCTCGCGGACCGGCAGCTGCTCGTGGAGCTGGTCAGGGGCGGCACCGTGGTCGGCCGCGAGCCCCTGGACGCCGTACGCGACCGCCACACGGCGGCCCGCGCCAACCTGCCCCTGTCCGCCACCCAGCTCTCCCGGGGGGAGCCGGTGCTGGCGACGGAGTACCTCCAGGAGCGCCAGCAAGAGCGTTAGGGGGTGTGCCCGGGTCCCGTCGGCGAGGGCGGGGCCCTGTTGCCGGGGGCGGAAAATCTCTAGGCTTGCTTACTTCACCCGACAGTCGACTTCACCCTCAGTCGAAGGACACCGACCATGCGCCGCGCCTTGATCGTCGTAGACGTGCAGAACGACTTCTGCGAGGGGGGCAGCCTCGCGGTGGCCGGGGGTGCCGATGTCGCCGCCGCGATCACCGAGCTGATCGGGCAGGCCCCCGCCGGGTACCGGCACGTCGTGGCCACCCGTGACCACCACATCGCGCCCGGCGGGCACTTCGCCGACAACCCCGACTTCGTCCGGTCCTGGCCCGCGCACTGCGTCGCCGGCACCGAGGGCGTCGGCTTCCACCCGAACTTCGCCCCGGCGGTCGCCTCCGGCGGGATCGACGCCGTCTTCGACAAGGGGGCCTACGCGGCCGCCTACAGCGGCTTCGAGGGCGCCGACGAGAACGGTGTCACGCTCGGCGACTGGCTGCGGACCCGGAAGATCGACGAGGTCGACGTGGTCGGGATCGCCACGGACCACTGCGTCCGGGCCACCGCGCTGGACGCGGTCCGCGAGGGGTTCCGTACGACGGTCCTGCTCGACCTGACCGCCGGGGTGGCCCGGGAGACCACCGACCGCGCACTGGAGGAGCTGCGCGCGGCCGGCGTCGAACTGACGGGCAAGCCGGTCGTCAGCTGAGCAGCGCCCTGGGGCCACCCGACCCTTGTGCCGTGACCGGAAAGGTTCACCGGCTCGCGACGCCCGGCAAGCCTTCCCGGTCACGGCACTAGGCGGCCGCTCCCCGGAGCAGGGCCCTGATCGGTCTCCAGAGTTCCGGGACCGTCGCCGGGACAGCGTTGTCAGGGGTGGTGCGCCAGATCAGGCCGTCCGGGTGGTGGAGTACGGCGGTGATCTCGTCCGGGGTCGGCGGGGCCGCGTTGCCGCGGAGGTAGACCGCGCGCAGGCCGAGGTTGCGGAGCCTGGTCAGGGCCCTCGCCCGGTTCTGGGCGTGGACGAGGACGCGGACGGCGGCGTCCGGGTCCGCGGTGCTCGGGCTGGGCAGGTTCAGGGCCACCACCACCCTGCCGTTCGGCAGCTTGCAGAAGCCTCCTGCGGCCATGCGGTCACACCCCCGTGCGAGTCGGTATCAAGGTCGTCGTCAATAACGGAGTCACAGGAGGCACCTAAACACGACCGGCGGCAACCCGCCAAGGGGTTGCCGCCGATACGCTTCTGACCTGCGGTTTCTCAGATCACTTGGCCGAGGGACCGACCTTCACGGTGATCGTCGAGCCGTCCTTGGGCTCGCTGACGATCTTGATGGAGGTGTTGGTGTCAGTGACCTTGACGCCCGCCAGCGGGTTCGTGGCGTCGTAGTAGGTCGACTTGCCGTCGTCGAAGACCGGGACGCCCGGACGCGACTTGATCTTGGTCGCGACGTCCGCGTTGTGCAGCGTGATCGCGTCCGTCGGATAGAGGCTGAAGGTGGAGTCGAAGGCCTGGATGCGGTTGCGCATCAGGGTGCCGTTCGCCCACTTCAGCGGGGTGGGGTGCGAGTCGATCGGGAGGATCAGGCCCTCACCGTGGTGGGCGCTGGTGTTGTCGTCCGCCTGGGAGGTGTCCCACTTCCAGATCAGCAGACCGTTCTGGTACGCGTAGTGCTCCACCCAGTCCGGACGGGTCGTCGAGAAGCCGTAGTTGTACGGGCCGACCTTGAGGGTCCTGTCGTACGACACGTACTGGCGGTTCTCGGCGATGTAGTACTGCGCGTAGTCGTCCGTGATGGTCGAGCCGATGCGGGAGAAGCCCTTCGCGGTCCAAGCGGCGTCCGCCGCCTCCGCGTTGTCGGAGAACAGGGTCGCGCCGTCGGCGGTCACCGTGATCTCGTCGGCCGCGAAACCCTTCTGGGCCACGCCGCCGTCGGTGGCGTAGCGGAAGCGCAGGCTGATCTGCTTGCCGGCGTAGGCGTCCAGCGGGAACGTCAGCTTCTGGTAGGCGGCCGCCGTGCCGGTGAGGGCGGGCTTGTCGCTGCCGTCACGCGGGATGGCGGTGCCGTCGGCCAGGGTGCCGTCGAGCGGGGTGTAGCTGGCGCCGCCGTCGGTGGAGACCTCGGTGTACAGGAAGTCGTAGTTCTGCTCGATGTCCCACCAGGCGTCCAGGGTGAGGGACGCGGAGGTCCTGCCGGTCAGGTCGACCGTGCGGGTCAGCGTGTTGCGCAGGTCGTCGCCGCTGCCGCTCCACCACTGGGTGGAGCCCTGCGCGGGGGTGACGACGTCGGTGGTGACCGTCTTCTCGGGCAGCTGCACCACGAGCGCCTGGGCGTTCTTGGTGTTGTACTCCGCGACGCCCAGCTTGTGGGTGGACTTCTTGCCCGCGAACGCGACGTCGTAGTCCAGCCAGCCCAGCTGGAGCTTGTCCCAGGCGTTCATGTCGCCGGGCAGGTCGCCGATGGCCTCCTTGCCGGTGCCGAGCCAGGACCCGGAGGACATCAGGGTCCAGAAGCCGGTGGAGTTCTCGCCGCCGCCGGTGGTGTCGTACTCGTCCGGCAGGCCGAGGTCGTGGCCGTACTCGTGGGCGTAGACGCCCAGGCCGCCGTTCTCCGGCTGGATGGTGTAGTCGCCGACCCAGATGCCGGTGTCACCGATCTGGGCGCCGCCGAGCTTGTTGGTGTCCGGGCCGGTGGAGCCGGCGTCGGTGCCGAAGGCGTACCAGCGGTGGGCCCAGATGGCGTCCGCGCCCTGCGCGCCGCCGCCCGCCGACTCGTCCTCGCCGGCGTGCACGATCTGGAAGTGGTCGATGTAGCCGTCGGGCTCGTTGAAGTTGCCGTCGCCGTCGTAGTCGTAGCGGTCCCACTGGTCGAACTGGGCCAGCTCCGCCTTGATCTGGGCGGCCGTGTCACCGGCGGCCTCGCGCTGGGCGACCCAGGCGTTGACGCCGTCCTGGACCGCGTACCAGGCGCCGGTCGCGGCGTCGTTGGAGCCGTAACGGGCCTCGTTGTAGGGCACCTTGACCCAGTCGGTGACCTTGCCGTCGACCGAGTAGCGGCCCGAGGACTGCTTCTCGTAGTACTTCTTCAGCGACTCGGTCTTCTTGCCGGTGCCGAAGTACAGCTCCTGGAAGTGCGCCTGGTTGTAGTCCGCCTGCCAGGCCGTGGAGTTGTCCTTCGCGCGGTCCGGTGCGGCGATCTGGTTGTGCAGCGGGCCGGTGGTGCCGCCGTAGCGGGGGTCGACCTTGTCGCCGAACTCGACCAGGATCGTGAAGATCTTGTCGGTCTTCTCGCGGCCCAGTTCGACGTACTTGCTGTCGCCCTTGCGGCCGGCGAGCTTGACCACCTTGGAACCGTTGCGGTCCTTGACGGTGGCCTGGCCGGATATGACCTGCTTGAGGGCCTCCTCGCGCTGGGCCTCCTGCGTCTTGCTGAGCGGGCCGTCGAAGTCGTGCTCCTTGGCCTTGGCCGGCTGCGGGTCCCGCCGGTCCACCGCCGCGCCCGTGCCACGCTCCGCGGCCTGTGCCACAGCGAACGTGGTGAACGTCGTCGTGGCCGCCGCAAGGGCGACGACCGTCGCGGCCGTTCTGAACGTCCAGGATCTACTGGTCACTTGATGTCCTCCCCTAACGCGACCGTACGCGCGGAAAAGGGGGGATCCCTGTCAAGGAAGGTCCGCGCGCTGTTATACGCGTGTAGTCAAGTGACGCCATTTGACTACTGGTTTGCGAGAAAAGACAGACCTTGACTTGGACAGATCAAGTGCATTATTGAGAGCCGGTGTTCGCATTACGGACACATGACCGTAACCGGAACAGGCGCGCGGGACCGTCCACTTGCTGGACGCCATGACTCCGTGCGCCCCCTGTGCACCGGCACCGTGGGTTAGGTCACGCTTACCGTTCGTTCCGCTCGGGCATGCAGGCCCATAGAGTCGAGATCTCCCCCGCTTCCGAGGACACGATTGCCATGCCTCGTCCGACTGTCGCACAGCTCACGTACGGTTCCTGCACCGTCATCGTCTCGACGCTCGCCATGCTGCTGCTGTCACAGACGAGTTCGGGACCCGGGATCGCCGTCGTCGCCGTCGCCGCGCTCGCGCTCGGCGTGCTCGTCGCCCTGACGGTGCCGGTGACGCGTTCGTCGCCCGCCCCCGTGCCGCAGCCGCGGCCGGAGCAGCAGGCGGCGCCCGAGCCCGTACCCGTACCCGCCTCCGCCTCCGTGGCCGCGGCGCCCGAGCCCGTCCGAGAACCGGCCCCCTGACCGAACGGCGCACGGGAAGGGCCCGAGCTCTCTGCCGACTCGGGCCCTCCTTCGTGCCCGGCGCGTCAACCGAGGCCGACCACCACCGTCTTGGCCGCCTTGTCGTGCAGGCCCTGCTTGTACGGCTTGTCGAAGTAGCTCCAGCCGCCCGCGATCGCGGTCCACACACAGGCGCAGCAGAACGCGAACGGGATCCACAGCACCAGGGCGCGGACCAGCGAGGTCTGCACGGAGGGCGTGGAGCCGTCGTCCAGGTTGGCGACCCGCATGCCGAACCACTTCTTGCCGAGGGTCTGGCCGGTCCGCGCGATCAGGATCGTGTCGTACGCGACGTAGAGGACGGCGGTGACGATCTCGCGGCCGAGGGTCTTGCCGAACGAGATCTTGTCGGCGTCGACCGTGTACTGGTCCACCCGGAAGGCCCACACCAGCAGCGCCACCACGATGTACACCAGCACCATGTCGATGATCCGGGCCAGCGTGCGCCGGCCGCTCTCGGCGAGCGGCGGCATCCCGGCGAGCGGGTCCTGCGGGTAGCCGCCGTAGGGGTCACCGCCCCGGCCGCCGTGGGAACCGCCACCGTAGGGACCGCCACCGGAGGGACCGCCGCCGTAGGACCCGCCGCCGTAGGAGCCGCCACCGCCCGAGTACGGCGGGGGCGGCTCCCCGTCGTACGGCGCGTCGTACGGTGAGCCCCGCGGCGGCTCGCGCGGCGACTCCCCCGGGGGTTCGTGCGGCGGCTCCTGCGGAGGGTGTTTCCGGAGCGGATCGTCCTCCGGCGGGCCGCCGGAGCCGGGCGGCGGTTCGGTGGTCATGGCCCGAGTGGAACCCGCGGCCCGGGCCACCGCATCCGGCGAGCGGCCGTACGGGTGTCGGCCCGGCCGGGGGCGCGGGCGTCAGCCGGCCACGAACGTATGGGCGGCCTTGTCGTGCCAGCACTGGCGCCACGGCCGGTCGAACACCCCCCACACCACGCCCACGACGCCGATCACCAGCAGCCCGGGCACGCTGTAGACGAGCCAGCGCAGCAGGGCCGCGCCGAAGGCCGGGGGCTCGTGCCCCTCGATGTCCCGCACCTGCAGACCGAGCAGCTTCTTGCCCAGTGTGCGCCCCCACTTGGCGGTCGGCAGGGCCTCGTAGACGATCCCGAAGACCAGCAGGACGCCGAGGACGATGCCGAGGTAGACGGAGGTCGTGCCGTCCAGGAGCCAGACCGTGACGGTCCGTCCGGTCAGCTCGGCCTCGTCGATCTTCTCGTTGACGTGGTCCAGGGCCTTCACCCCGAGCGGTACGGCGGCGGCCGAGGTGACGGCGGCGAGGACGAGGGTGTCGACCAGCCGGGCCGCGAACCGCCTGCCGAGCCCGGCGGGCCGGGCCGCCGCCTGTCTGCGGGCGGCGGCCTGGAAGATGTCCTCGACGGGCGGCTTCCACGGCGGGGGCTGCTCGTCGGCCCCCGCCAGCCGGTGCACCTGCTGCGCCCACGAGGACTGCCCCCCGCCGGAGCCGGCGGCCATGGGGGCGGACTGCTGCGGGACACCCGGCGCGGGCTGCGGCGCCGGGCCGGGACCGCCGGTCTGCCCCGCGGCGGGCGGGAAGGCGGCCGGGCCCTGCTGCCGGGCGGGGGGCTGCGCCGCGGAGGGCTGTCCGCCGGGAGGCGGTACGGCAGCAGGCGGTACGGCGGGAGACTGCACGGCCGGAGACTGGACCGCGGGGCCCTGCTGGGCCGGCATGCGGGCCGCCGGGCCCGGGAGGCCGGGGGCACCCTGCGCCTGTGCCGCCTGCGCGGCGGCGGCCCGCTCGGCGGCCGCCTTGCCCGCGCCGAAGCCGGGCCTGGCGCTGCCCGCCGCGCCGCCTCCGGCCGCGTCCCGCGCACCGGGACGGCGGAAGACGAACGTCCCGCCCGACGCCACGTCACCGGTCTCCGGCTCGGCCGGCGGGATGGTCGCCGTCCCGTCGGTGCTGGCGGACCAGCCGTCGGGCTGCGCCGGGGACCCCGGTCCGCCCTGCTGGGCCGGCACCGCCGACTGCGCCAGGGCCCTCGGGTCGGCGCCCTGCGCCGCTCCCCAGGACACCCTGCGGTCCTGGTCACCGCCGAAGCCGGACTGGTGGGCCCGGTCCGCGCCCCAGGCCGAGGCGGGCTCGGGGCGGCCGCCGCCGACCTGGTCGGCCGGGTTCGGATCCTCGTCGAAGAAGTGCGGGCCGGTCTCCTCCACGGGTGAGGCCGGAGGAGTGAGCGGCGTACCGTCCGACGGGGCCGGGCGGCTGGTGCCCGGTACCCAGGCGGAGCCGTTCCAGTACCGGACGTATCCGGGGATGGACGGGTCCGGGTAATACCCCTCGCGGGGCCTGTCGTCGCCGGGGGCCGGGGTTGGGGCGCTCATGTCCGTCGTCCCGTATCTGCTCGGAGGTCGGATGGGGGCATCCACATCTATCAGACGGACGCAACCACCACCGCCAGTCCCGCCGTACCCGCCCCTTTCCGGGCAACCCCGTGCACACGCTTCACACGTTCGGAACCGTCCGCCGCGGCTCCCCGACCGAACACGTGGAAAAAAGTTCTCCGAACCCGCGTAATGCTCCGCATCCCTCACGCTCTCTCCCTCCGTACACATCCGTACGGAGAGGAGAACGACCATGCAGCACACCGTGGTGGAGCGCGAACTGGAGCTCCGGCTCATCCTGTCGCCGGAGCGCAGCATCCCCGTCCCGGCCCGGCTGGCCTACCGCAGCGACGACCCGTTCGCCGTGCACGTCATCTTCCACATCAACTCGGAGCAGCCCGTCCACTGGACGTTCGCCCGGGAGTTGCTGGTGGAGGGGGTGTTCCGGCCCTGCGGCAACGGGGACGTGCGGGTGTGGCCGACGAAGTCGCAGGGGCGCAGCGTCGTGCTGATGGCGCTCAGTTCACCGGACGGCGACGCCCTGCTGGAGGCGCCCTCCGCGCAGGTGTCGGCGTGGCTGGAGCGGACGCTGCGGGCGGTGCCGCCGGGCACCGAGGGCGAGCAGCTCGGTCTGGACGAGGGTCTGGCCGAGCTGCTCGCGCAGTGAGCCGGGGGGTGCGCGCGGGTCAGAACAGCTTGCCCGGGTTGAGGATCCCCAGCGGGTCGAACGCCTGCTTGACGGCCCGTTGCATCTCCAGTCCCACCGGGCCGATCTCGCGCGCCAGCCACTCCTTCTTCAGGACGCCCACGCCGTGCTCGCCGGTGATGGTGCCGCCGAGTTCCAGGCCGAGCGCCATGATCTCGTCGAAGGACTCGCGGGCGCGCCGGCACTCGTCGGGGTCCCGGGCGTCGAAGCAGACGGTGGGGTGGGTGTTGCCGTCGCCGGCGTGGGCGACGACGCCGATGGTCAGACGGTGCTTGTCGGCGATGCGCTCGACGCCTTCGACCAGGTCGCCGAGGCGGGAGCGGGGCACGCACACGTCGTCGATCATCGTGGTGCCCTTGACGGCCTCCAGCGCGACGAGGGACGAACGCCGGGCCTGCAGGAGCAGTTCGGACTCCGCGGCGTCGTCGGCCGGGACGACCTCGGTGGCGCCCGCCTCCTCGCACAACGCGCCGACGGCGGCGAGGTCGGCGGCCGGGTCGGTGGTGTCGAAGGCCGCCAGCAGGAGGGCCTCGGTCGTCTCGGGCAGACCCATCCGGGTGAGGGCGTTGACCGCCTTGACGGTCGTGCGGTCCATCAGCTCCAGCAGGGACGGCACATGCCCGCCGGCCATGATCCGGCAGACCGCGTCGCAGGCGGCGGCCGACGACGCGAACTCCGCCGCCAGCACGAGCTGCCGCGGCGGCTTCGGCCTGAGGGCCAGGACGGCGCGGACGACGATGCCGAGGGAGCCCTCGGAGCCCACGAACAGCCGGGTCAGGTCGTACCCGGCGACCCCCTTGGCGGTGCGCCGGCCGGTGGACATCAGCCGGCCGTCGGCGAGGACGACGTCGAGGCCGAGGACGTACTCGGCCGTCACCCCGTACTTCACACAGCACAGCCCGCCCGAGGCCGTGCCGATGTTCCCGCCGATCGTGCACATCTCCCAGCTGGAGGGGTCGGGCGGGTAGCAGAGGCCGAGGTCGTCCACCGCGCGCGCGAGGGCCGCGTTGACGACCCCCGGTTCGACGACGGCGATCCGGTCGACCGGGTTGATCTCCAGGATGCGGTCCATCCTGGTCAAGGAGAGCACCACGCAGCCGTCGGTGGCGTTGGCGGCGCCGGACAGGCCGGTGCGGGCGCCCTGCGGGACGACGGGCAGGCGCAGCTCGGTGGCGGTGCGCATGACGTGCTGGACCTGTTCGACGGTCCGGGGCAGCACGACGACGGCCGGGGCGCCGGCCGGGCAGAAGCTCGCCATGTCGTGGGCGTACGCGGCGGTGACGTCGGGGTCGGTGAGGACGGCGTCGGCGGGCAGGCCGGCGAGCAGACGATCGAGGAGGTTGCCCGTGACCTCGTCGCGTGGCGCTTCGATACGGCTCATGATCACAGGTTCGCACCCGGGGCCATCGGTGTGAACCCCGTCCCCGGCGGCCGTCACCTGCCCGGGCGTGCCCCGCGGACCGGCGCACAGTGAGCGCCATGGACAACGGCACGGACAACGTCGTACGAAACGAAGAGAACACCGCGCGGGCGGTGCCCTGGTATCGGCGGCGGGCGGTGGTCGGCCCGCTCGTGGGGGGTCTGGTGCTGGCCGGTGGGGCGGTGCTGCTGTCGGTGCCCGGGGAGGGGCCGCGGCGCGGGGCGGCGGCGCCGGCCGCGGGGGCGCGGGCGGCCGCGGCGGTGGGGGCGGGGGTTCCGGCGGCGCTGCCCGGGCTGGCGGAGCTGATCGGCGCGCGGGAGAGCCGGGTGCGCGAGCACCCCCGGGACGCGGGGGCGTGGGCGGTGCTCGGGGCGGCCTACCTGGAGCAGGGGCGGCGTACCGCCGGGGCGGACGTGCTGTATCCGAAGGCCGAGCGGGCGCTGCGGACCTCGCTGAAGGTGCGGCCGCGGGGCAACGCCGAGGCGCTGGACGGGCTGGCGGCGCTGGCCAACGCGCGCCGGGACTTCCCCGCGGCGCTCACGTGGGCGCGGGCCGCGGAGCGGGTGTCCGCGGCGCGCTGGACGACGTACGGGCAGCTCGTCGACGCGTACACGGGCCTCGGCGACCACAAGAGGGCCCGCGCGGCGTTGGATCGGCTGCGGAAGCTGCGCTCGGGCCCGGCGGTCCTGGCGCGGGCGGCGGGCGTGTACTGGGAGCAGGGGCTCCGGGAGGACGCGCAGGCGGCGCTGGCCGACGCGGCGGCCGGGGCCTCCTCCCCCGCCGAGGAGGCGGCGTGGCTGGAGCGGGCCGGGCAGCTGGCGTTCGAGCGCGGGGAGCGGGAGAGCGCGCTGCGGCACTTCGAGGCGGCCCTGCGGCTGGACCCGGACCAGTGGGCCGCGCGGGCCGGGCAGGGGCGGGCGCTGGCGGCGCTGGGCCGGACCGGGCCGGCGCTGACCGCGTACCGCGCGGCGCTGGCGGGGCAGCCGCTGCCGCAGTACGCGCTCGAACTGGGCGAGCTGTACGAGTCGTCGGGGCGCACCCGGGCGGCGCGCGAGCAGTACGCGCTGCTGCGCGAGCGGGTGCGCCGGGACGCGGCGGGCGGGGTGGACGGGGCGCTGGTGCTCGGGCTGTTCGAGGCGGATCACGGTGATCCGGCGTCGGCGGTACGGCGCCTGCGGGCCGAGTGGCGGCGCCAGCCGGGCATCGCGGTGGCGGACGCGCTGGGCTGGGCGCTGCACCGGGCGGGCGCGGACGAGGAGGCGCTGACGTACGCGACGACCGCCACCGACCGGGTGCACGGCGGGGCGGTGCTCAGCGCGTCGTACTCCTACCATCGCGGCATGATCGAACGTGCGCTGGAGCGGACGGCGAACGCCCGCCGGCATCTCGCGGAGGCGCTGCGGCTGAACCCGTACTTCTCCCCGCTGCACGCCCGGACGGCCCGGGCCGCGCTGGCGGGGCTGGGCGAGGTGCCGGACGAGCCGCTGCCGGAGTCCTGAGGGGGCTACAGGTTGCCCCGCTTCGCCTGCTCACGCTCGATCGCCTCGAACAGGGCCTTGAAGTTGCCCTTGCCGAAGCCCATCGATCCGTGGCGCTCGATGATCTCGAAGAACACCGTGGGGCGGTCCTGCACCGGCTTGGTGAAGACCTGGAGCAGGTATCCGTCCTCGTCGCGGTCGGCGAGGATCTTCAGCTCGCGCAGGGTCTCCACCGGCACCCGGGTGTCACCGACCCATTCGCCGAGCGTGTCGTAGTAGGAGTCCGGGGTGTCGAGGAAGCGGACCCCGGCGGCGCGCATGGTGCGGACCGTCCGCACGATGTCGCCGGTGTTGAGCGCGATGTGCTGGACGCCCGGGCCGCCGTAGAACTCCAGGTACTCGTCGATCTGCGACTTCTTCCTGCCGATCGCCGGCTCGTTGATCGGGAACTTGACCTTCAGGGTCCCGTCGGCGACGACCTTCGACATCAGCGCGCTGTACTCGGTGGCGATGTCGTCGCCCACGAACTCCTTCATGTTCGTGAAGCCCATGACCCTGTTGTAGAAGCCGACCCATTCGTCCATCCGGCCGAGTTCGACGTTGCCGACGCAGTGGTCGATCGCCTGGAAGGTGCTCCCCCGGCCGTCGGCCGGGAGGTGCCCCCAGGCGGGCGGCTCGACGATCGGGTCGGCGGCGACGAAGCCCGGGAGGTAGGGGCCGTCGTAGCCGGAGCGGTCGACGAGGGTGTGGCGGGTCTCGCCGTAGGTCGCGATCGCGGCGAGGACGACGGTGCCGTGCTCGTCCTTCAGCTCGTACGGCTCGGCGACGGACCGGGCGCCGTGCTCGACCGCGTGGGCGTACGCGGCGCGCGCGTCCGGGACCTCGAGGGCGAGGTCGACGACACCGTCGCCGTGCTCGGCCACGTGCCGGGCGAGGAAGTGGCCCCAGGTGGTGGCCGGCTTGACGACGGAGGTGAGGACGAACCGGGCGGAACCGCTCGTGAGCACGTACGACGCGGTCTCCCGGCTGCCGGTCTCCGGGCCCGCGTAGGCGACCAGCTGCATACCGAAGGCGGTGGAGTAGTAGTGCGCCGCCTGCCGGGCGTTGCCCACGGCGAAGACGATCGCGTCCATTCCCCCGACCGGGAAGGGATCGGCCGGCCGGGCGGCCTCGGGACCGGAACGTGTGGTCTGCGTCATAGCGAAAGCCTCACTCCGGGGCGCAAGGTGCGCAACAGTTCGCCTCTTCACCGGGCAATCCGGTCAGTGGTACGACGGTTTCGGCGGGCTTTCCGTACAGGGTGACCATCTGGGAGGCGGGCGTGGCGATCGATCATCTGGACGGCCGGATCATCGTGCTGCTGGCACGGGAGCCGAGGATCGGGGTGCTGGAGATGTCCCGGCGGCTGGGGGTGGCCCGGGGGACCGTGCAGGCCCGGCTGGACCGGCTCCAGTCGAGCGGCGTCATCCGGGGCTTCGGGCCGGAGGTGGACCCGGCGGCCATCGGCTATCCGGTGACGGCCTTCGCCACGCTGCAGATCCGCCAGGGGCAGGGCGCGGACGTTCGGGCCCACCTCGCGACCGTGCCGGAGGTCCTGGAGCTGCACACCACCACGGGCAGCGGGGACATGATGTGCCGGCTGGTGGCCCGCTCCAACGCGGACCTCCAGCGGGTGATCGACCGGGTCGTCGGCTTCGAGGGGATCGTCCGGGCGTCGACGGCGATCGTGATGGAGAACGCGGTGCCGTTGCGGATCATCCCGCTGGTGGAGCAGGCGGCCGGGGAGGAGCGGGAGCGGTGACTTACAAAGGAAGCGTTGCAAAGTCTTCTTTGCAAGGATAGCTTTGTACGCATGCCCGATGAATCGACGTCCCGGCATCTCGACGCCCGATCCCTGCGGGGCCTCGCCCACCCGCTCCGTATGCGACTGCTCGCCGCACTGCGCCGCGACGGTCCCGCCACCGCCTCCCAACTGGGCGCGAAACTCGGCGAGTCCAGCGGCTCAACCAGCTATCACCTGCGCCAGCTCGCCGCACACGGGTTCGTCGAGGACGCGCCGGAGCAGGGCAAGGGCCGCGAGCGATGGTGGCGTGCCGTGGACCAGAGCCTGATGTTCGACGAGGCCCTGCTCAGGGACCCCGACCCCGAGGTGCGGGGCGCCGCAGCCGTGTTCGGCTACGAGGTCGCCACCATCCACACGCAGGAGCTCACCACCTGGCTGGGCAACCGGCACGCCTACCCCGAGGAGTGGGACAGCGCGAGCGATCTGAGCGACTTCAGCGGACGGCTCACACCCGAGATGGCCCGCGAACTCATCCAGAAGATGCACGCGCTGATCGAGAGCTACCGGCCGGTGGCCGAGAACACCCCGGGCGCCGAGACGGTCCGCATCCACACACACCTCTTCCCCAGCCCCCCGCAGTGAAAGGCGACCTCCTCATGCATCCCGAGACCCACCTCGCCCTCCACCGCACCCGCGCCGCCGAACTGCACGCCTCAGCCGCCGCCCACCGTCTGGCCGCCTCGGCCGCCGCGCGTCCCCGCGCCCTGCGCACCCGGCTCGGCTGGACCCTCGTCGAAGTGGGACTGCGGCTGGCCGCACCGGGGCCGGCCGCGCCGGCGCTCAGCAGCTAGGCACGGCGCCCTTGCCGCTCTCCAGGGCGGTGAGCGCGTTCACCGCGCCCTTGAGGGTGGTCACCGGGACCAGCCGGAGCCCCTTGGGCAGCTCGGACTTGGCGTCGCTGCACTCGTCCTTCGGCACGAGGAAGACGGTCGCCCCGTCCCGGCGGGCGGCCTGCGTCTTCAGGGAGACGCCCCCGACCGCGCCGACCGTACCGGCCGCGTCGATGGTGCCCGTACCCGCGATGGTGCGGCCACCGGTGAGATCGCCGCCGGTTCCGTTGCCGTCGAGCTTGTCGACGATGCCCAGCGAGAACAGCAGGCCCGCGCTCGGGCCGCCGACGTCGGACAGCTTCAGGGTGACCTTGATGCCGTCGCCCGTGCGGTCGAGGTAGCGCAGGGCGGCCTGGGTGGCCGCGTCCTGGGACTCCTGCATCTGCTGGGTGTTGTGCCGCTCGATCTCCTTGGTGGACTGACCGCTGGGGTAGACGGAGTCCCGCGGCATGATCGCCTGGTCGGTGCGGAACCAGCCGTCGATCACATCGCCGAGCCGGACGTCGGCGTCGGGCCCGGTCGCCTCGATCGTCGTCATGCGCAACTGCCCGGAGGTGTCCCGGGTGGGCGCCCCGGAGATCGTGATCACCTCGGTGCCCTGGTTCTCGCCCAGCACGTTGGCCGTCATCCCGGGCTGCGCCACCGAGAACGGCAGCGGCGCGAACAGCGCCGTCGCGAGGAGCACCACGAGGGGCAGGGCACAGAGGGCGACGGCCTGGAGACGCGTGAGACGAGAGAGCACGAGGTCAATGTAACCGGCGAGGGTGTGCACCCGGCTCCGCAGGTGATCCGGGGGCGACCCGGAGATCTCCGGAGGCGATCCGGGGGTGTTCCCTCAGCGCAGCGCCTCCGCCACCTCCCGGGCCGCGTCCACCACCCGCGGACCCACCCGCTCCGGCACCGCGTCCGCCAGCATCACCACGCCCACGCTGCCCTCGACGCCGGTCACCCCGAGCAGCGGCGCCGCCGCCCCGCTCGCCCCGGCCTCCAGCTCCCCGTGCGTCAGCGTGTACCCCGGCTCCCCCGCCAGCCTCTGCCGCGCCGCGAGAATCGCCCGCCCCGCGGCCCCGCGGTCCAGCGGATGCCGGAACCCGGCCCGGTACGCCACGTGATAGTCCGTCCACGACGGCTCGACGACGGCCACGGCCAGCGCGTCCGCCCCGTCCACCAGTGTCAGGTGGGCGGTCGCGCCTATGTCCTCGGCCAGCGACCGCAGCGCGGGCAGCGCCGCCTCCCGGACCAGCGGATGCACCTGACGGCCCAGCCTCAGCACCCCGAGGCCCACCCGGGCTCGCCCGCCCAGATCACGCCGTACCAGGGCGTGCTGCTCCAGCGTGGCGAGCAGTCGGTACACGACCGTCCGGTTCACGCCCAGTTTCTGGGAGAGCTCGGTGACGGTCAGGCCGTGGTCGGTGTCGGCCAGCAGCTTGAGGACCTTCAGGCCCCGGTCGAGCGTCTGGGAAGTCTCCGCGGTCACGACGCCCACTCCTTCAGTGGTGAGGTCGGCGGCCCCCGTCGCGGCGGATGCGTCCCCGAGTCCCGTCGGTGACGCGCTCGAGAGGCCGCCGATCGGCAGAGGGGCCCGGCATGTCCGGGCCCGGTCGCTTCACGGCTGCGCTCCGCGGCGGCGCTGCCACGGGGCGTGTGCGTAGCGGGACAGTAGCGAAGCAGGTTCGCTGAGCGGAAGAGAACGTCCAGAATCCGGTCAATGGCCGGTAGGGACTACGTACATTTGCCGCACTTTTGCCGTGATATGTCGGACCGCGCAAAGCCGACGGAAAGACCGCCGAAAGGCAGAGAAAGGCCACAGAGAACCCGAAGAAAGGCCATAGAAGGCCCACGGGGCCTCATTTCATGCGGGTGGCCCACTCCTGGACCTTGGCGATGCGCTGTCGCAACTGTCCGGCCGTCGCCTCCGCGCTCGCCGGCCCCCCGCACACCCGCCGCAGCTCGGTGTGGACGACCCCGTGCGGCTTGCCGCTCTGGTGGACGTACGCGCCGACCATCGTGTTGAGCTGCCGCCGCAGCTCCATCAGCTCCTTGTGCGAGACGACCGGCCGCCGTTCGGCCGGCAGCTCCAGCAGATCGGCCTCGGTGTCCGGCTTCTTCCTGCTGTGCGCGATCTGCTTCGCCTGCCGCTTCTGCAGCAGCAACTGCACCTGCTCGGGCTCCAGGAGGCCCGGAATGCCGAGGTAGTCCTGCTCCTCCTCGCTCCCCGGGTGGGCCTGCATGCCGAACTCGGCGCCGTTGTACATGACCCGGTCGAAGACGGCCTCGGACTCCAGCGCCTCGAAGGCGAACTGCTCCTGCTCGCCGGTGTCCTCGTCCTGCTGCTTCTCCGCCTCCTGGAGGAGCTTCTCCTCCTCGGCGTACGGGTCCTCCTCGCCCTCCTTCTTGGGCTTGTCGAGGGCGTGGTCGCGCTCACGCTCCATCTCGTTGGCGAAACCCAGCAGGTCGGGCACGGTCGGCAGGAACACCGACGCGGTCTCGCCGCGCCGCCGCGACCGTACGAAACGCCCCACCGCCTGGGCGAAGAAGAGCGGGGTGGAGATGGTGGTGGCGTACACCCCGACCGCGAGCCGGGGCACGTCGACGCCCTCGGACACCATCCGCACCGCGACCATCCACCGGTCGGTGCTGCCGCTGAAGTCGTCGATCCGGCTGGAGGCGCCGGCGTCGTCGGAGAGCACCAGGGTCGCCCTGCTGCCGGTGATCTCCCGGATGAGCTTGGCGTACGCCCGCGCCGAGTCCTGGTCGGAGGCGATGACGAGGGCGCCGGCGTCCGGGATGGACTTCCTGACCTCGGTGAGCCGCTGGTCGGCGGCGCGCAGCACGCTCGGCATCCACTCACCGCGCGGGTCCAGGGCCGTACGCCACGCCTGACTGATCGCGTCCTTCGTCATCGGCTCGCCGAGCCGCGCCGCGATCTCGTCCCCGGCCTTGGTCCGCCAGCGCATGTTGCCGCTGTAGGAGAGGAAGATGACCGGCCGCACGACATGGTCGGCGAGCGCGGAGCCGTACCCGTAGGTGTAGTCGGCGGAGGACCGCCTGATCCCGTCGGCGCCCTCCTCGTACGTCACGAAGGGGATGGGGTTGGTGTCGGACCGGAAGGGCGTACCGGTGAGCGCCAGCCGGCGGGTGGCCGGCTCGAACGCCTCCAGGCACGCCTCGCCCCAGGACTTGGAGTCACCGGCGTGATGGATCTCGTCGAGGATGACGAGGGTCTTGCGCTGCTCGCTGCGGTTGCGGTGCAGCATCGGCCGTACGCCGACGCCCGCGTACGTCACCGCGACACCGTGGTAGTCCTTGCTGAGCGGTCCGGCGCTGTACTCGGGGTCGAGCCGGATGCCTATCCGCGCGGCCGCCTCCGCCCACTGCTTCTTCAGATGCTCGGTCGGCGCGACCACGGTCACCTGCTGCACGACATGGTGGTGCAGCAACCAGGAGGCGAGGGTCAGCGCGAAGGTCGTCTTGCCGGCGCCGGGGGTGGCGACGGCGAGGAAGTCGCGCGGCTGCTCCTGGATGTACTTCTCCATCGCCCCCTGCTGCCAGGCCCGCAGTTTGCTGGCGGTACCCCAGGGGGCGCGGCCCGGGAAGGCGGGAGAGAGGTGGTGGGAGTGCGAGGTGGAGGTGGCGGCGGTAGTACTCACGGTCTCCGGTTCGGGGTCGGCGTACGACAACCGGGCCACCCTACCGGCGGCCCGGCACCGACCGCGCTCGAACCGGGCCGGGGCGGCGCGCGGTGGGACCCACGTCACAGCGCCCGCAGCCGCTCCGCGATCACGCCGATCTCGGCCTCCGCGCCGGAGGCGACATCGATGACCAGGTCGTACGCCGCTTCCTGGTCGCAGTCGGCGAGGTCCACGCCGTGCAGGGCGAGAAAGGTCGCGGCGGCGAGCCAGGCGGCGCGTTTGTTGCCGTCCACGAGGGGGTGGTTCGTGGCGAGGGCGTGCAGCAGCGCGGCCGCCTGCTCGTGGAGGTCCTCGTAGGCGGGCGTGCCGAACATCCGGGCCCGCGGGCGGTGCACGGCGGAGGCGAGCAGCCCCGGCGCGCGGGCCTCGGGGGCCCGTCCGCCGAAGGCGATCCGGGCGATGTCGGTGACCTCGGCCACGGTGAGGTGCCGCCTGGCCGATGTGGCGTTCCGTGCGGTCATTCCCCGAGCCTCCGCAACAACTCGGTGTGGGCCCCGGCGAGCCCTTCGGCGACCTCCCGCACCCTGCCCTCCTCCGCACCCAGCCGCGCGCGTACGGCGTCCACCACGATGTCCTCCGGCGTGCACCCGGTGGCGTCCGCGAGATCCAGGAGAGCCCGATGGAGACGGGGACCGAGAGAAACCGCGAGCACGGTGCCGCGCGTCGGGGCAGGGACGGGGGTGGGGGAAGTTACTGACGTCGGGGTGAGGGGCTGCATGGGGTGAGGGTAGGCAGGGGCGGGGCGTAGGGCGAGGGGATTTGGGGGCGGGGATTTGGGGGGCATTCCAGGGACAGGGATTCGGGCCCCGGGTGTTCAGGGCCTCCGGGCTCCGGGCTTCCGGCTCCGGGAGGACGAATGACCGGTGCTCAGGGCGGCGGGTGTGCAGAGGCTGCGGACCTCGGGAGACGACTGGCCAGGAACTCCAGCCCCCCAGACCCCCCTTGGTCGTACGCCTCCCGCCGTTCATGAACGCAGCATGGCAGCCTCGTTGCAGCGCGCCCGCCGCCCTTGAGCCGCCCTCCGCCCCGCCCGTACGGTCATCTCACCGAGAGGGAACGGGGTTCCACCCCCCGCCCCCCGACCCGGCCGTGTGCCCGAGTGGCTTAGGGACTCGCCTGCAAAGCGAGTTACGCGGGTTCGATTCCCGCCATGGCCTCCCGCACCGCCGTACGGCCGGCCGCTCACCCGTGGCCGGCCGTACGGCTTTCGGTGCGTCGGTCGGCCTCGGCCGTCGCCTGCCGTCGTCGGCCGGTGGTGTCAGGCGTACAGGCCTCCGCCCGGCTCGTCCTCGAACATCCCCGGCCAGTAGCGCCAGCCGTCGTCGGTGGGGGTGTTCGGGGTCGGGTCGCAGGCGACCGGGTCCACGGCGGCCAGGGTGCGGCACATCGTCTCGGCGAGCTGGTCGTAGGCCTCGGTGAGTTCGTGGACGGCGTCGAGGGCCTTCTCCCGGCGTATCAGCCAGAGGGTGAACGCCAGGGTGGACACATCGGCGTTGAGCGGGCGCAGGGCGAGGTCGGGCTCGCTCCAGCTGAGGACGGCGCCCGAGTCGCCGTCGACGACCAGGCTGGTGTCCTCCAGGAGGTGGCCGAGGCGGATCAGCCGGTCCGCGTTGAGCGGGAGCCGCTCGTCGGTGAGGACGCCGTCGTAGGCGTCGGCGCAGTACTCGGCGAGGGTCTGCAGCGGCATGTCCGTCTCCAGCGTGAACCAGACGACCTCCTCCGGCAGGCCCACCTCGCACAGGAAGCGGCGGGTCGGGGCGTGCGTGAGGGCCTTGGGGCAGTCGACGTCCTCGAAACGGGCGACCTCGCCGCTGCCGAACTCGTCCTCCAGGAGGCGGGGCGGCAGGTCCAGGGCCAGTCCGGACGCGGTGCCGGGGCCGGCCACCAGGGCGAGCGGACGGATCACGGCGGCCAGCTTCCAGAACAGACCGGTTCCGTCGCCGGCCGCCCCCGCCTCGAACACGGCGAGCAGCTGCCGGCTCGCCTCGGCGACCGCCTGCGGGCCCAGCCGGCCCGCGTAGGAGGCGAACTGGCCTCGCAGGGCGGCGAGTTCGTCCACCGCCGTGGCGAAGCGCAGCAGCTTCTCCAGGGAGGGCGCCAGCGGGCGGGTGTCCATCAGGTCGGGGCGGTCGTGCAGGAAGTACGTCGTGGAGATCTCGCCCGTCGCGCCGTCCAGCAGGACGGACTCCCGCTCGCGGCCGTCGGTGCCCAGGATGCCGCCTATCACCAGGCGGTCGCGCAGCTCCGCCGCCAGCCGGCCCTCGGGGTCGCCGGTGGAGTCGGCGACCGTGCGCAGGCCGTCCGTGCGCAGCGCCTCGAACGTCAACAGGCCGCCCTCGCCCGGCAGTCCGGGGCCGGTCAGCCAGCGGCGCGTCGCGGCGTGCGTGACGTACGGGTTCAGCTCGTCATCGGTGAAAACGATCGTGGTGGTACTCCTGGTCGTGCTCATCGGTCCCCCGTGCGTGAAAGGTGCGTGCGCCGTCCCACTGCTCCGCAGCCTATGCGGGCCCACTGACAATGGCCCTGACCTGCGACGACGCCCCGGTGGCGGCAGCCGCCCCCACTGAAGAGACGTCGAACCGCCCTGGTGCGTTCCCTTCCGGCCCACATCTCCTCGGCCGTCGCCCCCGCCGCGCGGGACGCTCAGGTGAAGTAGACGCCGCCCAGCACCACGGCCAGTGCCGCCACCGCGAACACCACGATCCACAGCAGGAGTTTGCCCACGCTCGGCGGGGGTTCGTAGCGCTCCGGATCGCTCACTGGCCCGTCACCACCGCGGCCTGCGGACGGATCGGGAGCCGGTTGACGGGGCGGCCCGTCGCGGCGCGCACGGCGGAGGCGATGGCCGCCGGGGACGTCACCACCGGGACCGCGCTGGCCGCCTTGGCCCCGAAGGGGGCGACCACGTCCCGTTCCTCGACGAGTCTGACGATCCGGATGTCCGGGGCGTCGAGCGCCGTCGGCAGGGAGTAGCCGGTGAGGTCGGGGTGGCGGATCAGACCGCGCGGGGTGCGCAGGTTCTCGGTGAGGGCGATGCCCACGCCCTGGGTGACGCCCGCCTCGATCCGCGCCGCGAGCTGCGCCGGGTTGAGGATCCGGCCGACGTCCTGGGCGACCGCGAGTTCGACGACCCGCACCGAACCGAGCTCGATGTCGACGTCGACGACCGCGCGGACCGCGCAGAAGGCCATGCCCACGAACGCGTCGCCCTGGCCGGCGCCGTCCAGCGGCTCGGTGGGGTGCGGGCGGCACTGGGCCGTCGCCCACAGTTCCTTGCCGACCAGTTCCTCGGCGACCGTCGTCGACAGCACACCGTCGTACGAGGTGATCTTGCCGTCGGTGATCTGGAGCAGCTCGGTGGACATGCCGAACTTGTGCGCGAGGGGCTGGAGGAGCTGGGTGCGGACCATCCTGGCCGCGCGTTCCACCGCGCCGCCGGAGACCCAGGTGTGCCGGCCCCGGCAGCCCGCGCCGGCCGGGGGCTGGTCGGTGTCCACGGGCGCGACGTGCACCTCGTCGACGCCCAGGGTCTCCTGGACGATCTGGCGGGCCAGCGTGGTGAAGCCCTGCCCGGTCTCCACCGCGGCGCACAGGACCGTCGCGACGCCGTCCTGGACCTTCACGGTGGCCGTGGAGACCTCGTCGGCGCCCTCCGCGCCGAGCATGTGCACCATGCCGAGGCCGTAGCCCACGCCCCGGCGCACCGCGCCGGGTTCGCCCGCGCCCTCGGGACCGCCGGGCAGCAGCCACTCCTCCTCGGGGGTGTCCTTGGGGAGCGGCGGCAGCGGGTACTCCTGGACCGCCTGGAGGAGTTCGGCGACCGGGGCCGGGCAGGTCACGGTCTGGCCGGTGGGCAGGACGTCGCCGGTCGCCATGACGTTGCGCATGCGCAGCTCGGCCGGGTCGATCCCGAGTCTCTTCGCCAGCTTGTCCATCTGCGCCTCGTAGGCGGCGCACACCTGCATGGCGCCCTCGCCGCGCACATGGCCCGACGGGGGGTTGTTGGTGCGCACGGCCCAGCCCTCGATGAAGGCGTTCGGGACGACGTACGGGCCGCAGGCGAAGGAGACGGCGGCGGCGAGCGCCTCGGCGGAGGTGTCGGCGTAGGCGCCCGCGTCCAGCAGGATCTGGGCCTCGACCTTGACCAGCCGGCCCTCGGCGTCGGCGTGGTGGCGGTAGCGCAGCAGGGTCGGGTGGCGGTGGACGTGGCCGAGGAAGGACTCCTCGCGGGTCGCCGTGAGCTTCACCGGGCAGCCGGTCTTCAGGGCCAGCAGGCCGAGCGGAAGCTGGAAGCCCTGGTCCTCGCGGTCGGCCGTGGCGCCCGGCACCCCGGTGACGACGATCTTCACCCGATCGGGTGCCAGGCCGTAGACCGCCGCGGCGGTGTCGCGGTCGGCGTGCGGGTCGGTGGAGGCGAGGTAGAGCTCGACGCCGCCGTCGGGTCGGGGCACGGCGAGTCCGGCCTCGGCGCCGATGGGGGCGGGGTCGGCGCGGCCGATGCGGTACTGGCCCTCGACGACGATCTCGCCGGTCGCGCTCTGGTCGCCGTGGTGCAGCGGGATGTGCCGGATCAGGTTGCCGTCGGGGTGCAGGGCGTCGGCCTCGAACGCCAGCTCCGGGTCGGTCACCGGGTCGAGCACCTCGTACTCGACGATGACGGCCGCGGCGGCCATCCGCGCGGTGTCGGGGTGGTCGGCGGCGACGGCCGCGATGGGCTCGCCGTGATGGCGTACGACCTCGGAGGCGAACACGGGCCGGTCGGCCTTGCCGCGGCCGTGCACCGGGCTGCCGGGGACGTCCTCGTGGGTGACGACGGCGCGCACGCCGGGCATCTCGCGCGCGTGGGAGGTGTCGATCGACACGATCCGCGCGCGCGGGTGCGGGGAGCGCAGCACGGCCGCCCACAGCAGGCCCTCGGCCCACAGGTCGGCCGCGTACGGGAAGGTGCCCTCCGTCTTCGCGCGCGCGTCGGCGGGCTGCAGGGAGGCGCCGAGGCCGTGCGGGATCGGCTCGGGGGCCGGGGCGGCCTCCGCGGTGGTCGTCGCGGTGGCTGCTTCGTTGCTCACGCCTGGCCTCCGTCCTGGCCCTGTCCGTACACCGGGTCGTGCGGGTGGGGCTGTGCCGGGTTCTCGAACGCCGACGGGTGGACGCCGCCGGCGCCCGGACCCGCCTGGTGCGGGATACGTGCTTCGTCGCCGTCGGCGTCCGCCTCGGCCTGGGCCTCGCGTTCGGCGACGACGTCCTTGACGGCCCGCAGGACACCCTTGTAGCCGGAGCAGCGGCACAGGTTGCCGCACAGGGCCTGGCGGGTCTCCAGCTCGGTGGGCGCGGGATTGCCCTCCAGCAGGTCGTGCACGGTCATCGCCATGCCGGGCACGCAGAAACCGCACTGCACGGCCCCGCACCGGGCGAGCGCCCGCTGCACGTCGGAGGGCTGCCCGTCGACGGCGAGGCCCTCGACGGTGCGGACCTCGCTGCCGGCGGTGGTGACGGCGGGCACGAGGCAGGAGGCGACGAGACGTCCGTCGACCTGGACGTTGCAGGCACCGCACTCGCCCTGGGAGCAGCCGTCCTTGGCGCCCGCGAGGCCGAGGCGCTCCCGCAGGACGTAGAGCAGCGACTCGCCGATCCAGGCGTCGGTGACGGGCCGGTCGGAGCCGTTGACGCGCAGGACGTAGGAGGCGAGCGGGTGTTCCTCCGCCGGGGGCGGGGGCAGCTCCGCGGGCGCCTCTCCGGAATCGTCGGCGGCGGCTTCGGCGTCCCCGTGCGCGGGGGCGGCCGGGTCGGCGGAGCCGGTGTGCGGGTCGGGTCCGGCGGGGGGCTCGGCGGGGCGCCGAGCGGCCTCCGCGGGCTCGTGGGCGTCCGGGGCGCCCGCACCGGCGTCGGAGGCGTCCTCCAGGGGCTCCTGGGCCCCCTGCGCCTCTTCTGCGGGGGCGGACCCCTCGGGCTCGGGCTCGGCCGCCGGGGGGTCCTGCGGCGCGGAGTCCGCGGGGGCCTGGTCGGCGGTGTGCGCCGGGGCGTGGTCCACCCCGTGCTCAGGCCGGTGCTCGATGCCGTGCGCGGGGGTGTGGTCGATGCCGTGCGCGGGCGGGTGCGGGGCGTCGTGCACGGGCGTGTGGGTGGTGCCGTACGCGGGCGTGCGGCCGCCGTCGTGCGCGGTGCCGTCGGGCAGCCCGTACGCGGTCCCGTGGCCCGTGTCGTGCGCGGCGTCCTGCTCCCCCCGGTGCCCGAACCCGGCGGTGTCCGGGGCCGGTCGGCCGGTCTCCCGGACGCCGGTGTGCGCCGCCTCGGCCAGGCCGGCCTGCTGCGCCTGCTGGGCCCAGTTCTGGCCCGCGCCGTTGGTGGAGCCGGTCGCCCAGGGCGCGGCGGCGCCGCCCGGCAGGGTGGCCGGCGGGGTGCCGCCCCACTGCTCGACCAGGGCCGACGTGGTGAACTCGCCCGATTCGTCCGGCAGGTCACCGCCGGCCACCGGGATCGACCACTGGCCGGTCACGTCGTGACCGGGCGCGTGCGGTGCCGCGGGGTCGGCCGGGCCGGCCGAGGTGTCGGTGAAGCTCCACTGGCCGGTCGAGCCGGGGTTGTACGTGAACCGGTCGCCGCCGGAGGTCTCCGGCGGCAGCTGCGGCGCGGGCCACTCGGTGCCGCCGGCCGGGGCCGCCCAGGCGCCGTCCGGCGCGGGGGGCGCGGCCGCTATCTGCGGCGGCACGTACCCGTGGCCGGGCGCGGCGAGCGGGCTGTCGGCGGCCAGGAGCGCGTCGATGCCGCCCTCGGGGAGCTTGACGAACGCGGTGGCCCCGTCGTCGTAGTCGCCCTGGGGCAGCGGGTCCCAGCGGCCGCCGCTGCGGGGCTGGGCGCCCTCTCCGTGCTGGTCGTCGGTCACGACAGCGCCCTCCCCAGTGCTCGTCGGGCCAGCGCGGCGACGGTGCGCCGCAGGTGCAGTACGGCGGGCGGCAGCTCCGGTACGGAGCCGTCCACGCCCGGGGTCGGGTCCGGGATGCAGGCGGCGGCGACGTACTCGCCGAACGCGGTCAGCGCCTCCGGGACGATCGTGCGGTTGTTGTCCCAGTCGATGAGCCGGGCGACCCACTGCTCGGCGTCCAGGGGCCGCAGCGGCATCGGCGCTATGGCGCCCACCGCGCAGCGCACACCGCGCCGGGCGGGGTCGAGGACCACCGCGACGGAGGCGACGGCGCGGCCGGGGCCGGTGCGGCCGGTCGCCTTCAGGAAGACCTGCGGGGCGTGCAGCAGCGGCACGCGCACGTAGGCGATCAGTTCGCCGCCGCGCAGCATGTCCACGCCGGCCAGCAGGTGCGACACCGGGATCTCGCGGCGGGCTCCGCCCGGGCCCGCGATGATCAGTGTCGCCTCCAGCGCGGCCAGCACGGGCAGCGCGTCGCCCGTGGGGGCCGCGCTCGCGATGTTGCCGCCCAGGGTGCCCGCGTTGCGGATCTGCGGCGGCCCCGCGGCGCGCGCGGCGGCGGCGAGCGCCGGGATCAGGGCGGCGAAGTCGGGGCGGCCCATGCGCGCGTGCGTGAGCCCGGCGCCGAGCAGGGCGTGGCCGTCCTGGTACTGCCAGCCGCGGATCTCGCTGATCCGGCCGAGGCCGACCAGCCCGGCGGGCCGGAGCTGCCCCGAGTTGACGGCGGCCATCAGGTCGGTGCCGCCGGCCACGGGCACGGCGGCGGGCATGGCCGCGAGGGCCGCCACCGCCTCGTCCAGCGTCGTCGGCAGCGTGACGGCCTGCGCCGCCTGCGGTGCGTGCGTGCTCAAAACCGGCTGCCCCTTCCCGCTGCCCCACGTGGTCCCGCCTGTGCGCCGTACGGTACGTGCTGACAGGGCGGACGTGGCAACTCTGGCACATGTTCGCCGCACCCGAAGACGGGGGTCCGCTAGGAGGCATTCGCCCACCTCAACCAGGAGATGGTCCGTTTTCGCACGGCATCTCCGGTGCGCGTGAATTGCCACTCTTCGGTGACAGTGCCGGGGTTTTTCCGTGACGCCGTCCGCGGGCACCGCCACGGCGGCTACCGGTGCGGCGGCGGGCCGTCGATCGGGCGGCCGAGGACGCCGGGGCGCCGCTGCCAGGGCCGGGGCCCCTCGGGCGGACGGTAGCCGACCCCGAGGGCGTCGAGGCGGCCGTAGTGGGCCTCCATCCGCCGCGCGAAGTCGGCGAAGTCCCGTTCCCCGGGCGCGGGCAGGGCGCTCCAGGCCACCTCGGCGAACGCGGCGAGCCGGGGGAACGCCTGGTAGTCCACGCGCGCCTGGTCCTCCGTCACCTCGGTCCACAGGTTGGCCTGGGCGCCGAGGACGTGCGCGCCCTCCTCGGGCGTGAACTCCGAGGGCACGGGCTCGAACCGGTAGACGTCCTCCAGGGTGCGGACGTACCCGATGGGCACCGGCTCGTCGGGGCCGCCGTCCTGCCGGTGGTCGAGGTAGACCTGCTGCTCGGGGCACATGACCACGTCGTGGCCGGCGCGCACGGCGGCGGTCCCGCCCGCGTACCCGCGCCAGGACGACACGGCGGCGCCGGGTGCGAGCCCGCCCTCCAGGATCTCGTCCCAGCCGATCAGACGGCGCCCGCGCGCGGTGAGCCAGGTGTCGAAGTGCCGTACGAACCACGACTGCAGCGCGTCCTCGTCGGCGAGCCCGAGTTCCTCCATCCGGGCCTGCGCGGCGGGCGACCGGCGCCACTGGTCCCTGGGGCACTCGTCGCCGCCGATGTGGACGAACCGCGAGAATCCCGTGTGCGGGGCGGCGTCCGCCGGGAACAGCTCCAGGACCTCCTCGAACACCCCTTCGTAGAAGCGCAGGGTGGTGTCGGTGGGAGCCAGTACGTTGGGATTGATGCCCCAGGTGTCCCAGACGGAGAGGCGGGTGGTGTCGATGACGTCGGTGTTGCCGAGTTCCGGATACGCGGCGATCGCGGCCTGCGAGTGGCCCGGTACGTCGATTTCGGGGACGACGGCGATATGCCGTTCGGCGGCGTACGCCACGATCTCCCGGATGTCGTCCTGGCTGTAGAAGCCACCGTGCGGCTTCTCCTCCCACAGGGGTGAGGCGCGATGGCCGAATTTCGTGCGGGGCCGCCAGGAACCGACCTCGGTCAGCCGGGGATACCTCTTGATCTCGATCCGCCAGCCCTGGTCGTCCGTCAGATGGAAGTGGAAGACGTTCAGTTTGTGTGCCGCCATCAGGTCCAGGTAGCGCAGGACGGCTTCCTTGGGCAGGAAGTGCCGGGCGACGTCGAGCAGGAGACCGCGCCAGCGGAAGCGCGGGGCGTCCTCGATGATCCGGTGCGGGACCGCGTGACCGGCCCCGGGGCGCACGGGCGCGCGCCGGAAGGCGTGCGGGCCGAGGAGCTGACGCAGGGTCTGGGCGCCCCAGAAGACACCGGCCGGGTCTCCGCCGCGGATCTCCACGCCCCGGTGCGCGACGGCGCTCAGCCGGTACGCCTCCGGTCCCAGCGTGTCGTCCACGAGCAGCCGCACGCAGTCGCGGGCGTCCCGGGGGCCCGGCGGCAGGCCCAGCCCGAGGGCGGCGCCCAGGGTGGAGCGCAGCCAGCGCTCGGTGGTCCCGGTGCCGGGCGCGGCCCACAGCGTGGTGTCGCCGTCGAGCACGACACCGCCGTGCGGGGACCCTTGCACGGCACGGGGCACGGGAATGAGATCCGCCGGAGAGGTCACGTCAGTCCTTTGCCTGGGAAGTGCCGCGGATGACGGTTGGCTCGGCGCGGAGAAAGCCGTTTCGGGGCGAGGGGAATCCGCCGCGGAAAGCGCGTACGGCTCGTTCCGGGACACTGTCCGGACCTCCTGGAACATGATCGGCAAGGCGGCCCGGAAGTGAAACCGGAATCGGGCCGCGGCGGCCGCGGCGACCGTAGGGAGAAACCCGGCCGGCCGAGCGTCGGAGAAGTGGTCCGGGAAGTCGTCGAGGGTGCCGTCGAGGAAGCGGCGGCCGAATTCCCGCCCCCCGGACACGCTTCATGAGGGATGCCTCCGCCACGGCCTCGCAGTCCATCGCGTTGCACCATGCGCAATGGACGTTCCGTCAGGTGCAACACCGGGAAGGCTACGGACTCCATGAACACGACCACAAGAGGTCTGCACCACTCCGTGACACGGCGAGGGCCCCCGGGTCGCGCCAGAACGCGCCCGGAGGCCCTCGGAGGTGCGGAAGGACCCGGAGGCTACTTGCCGCCGCCCTTGCCGCCCTTGTCGTCGCCGCCGCCGATGCCCATCGACTCGAAGATCTCCTTGCACATCGGGCACACGGGGTACTTCTTCGGGTCGCGGCCGGGCACCCACACCTTGCCGCACAGCGCCACGACGGGCGTACCGTCGAGGGCGCTCGCCATGATCTTGTCCTTCTGGACGTAGTGCGCGAAGCGCTCGTGGTCACCGTCGCCGTGCGACACCTGCGGTGTCGGCTCGACGAGGGTCCCCGTACCAGTACCGCGCTCGGGCTCGAGAGTGCTCATGCCGCCAAGGGTACTGAAGGTCACAGCGATCAGTTGAGCGAAGGGTCGTCCGGGTAGGTCGCCACCATCGCGAGTTCGCTGCGCTGGCGGCGCAGGACCTCGCGCCAGAGTCTTTCCGGGGCCGGGGAGGAGACGTCGCCCGGTTCGGACTCGACGACGTACCAGGCGCCCTCAACCAGTTCGTCCTCCAGCTGGCCGGGGCCCCAGCCGGCGTACCCGGCGAAGATCCGCAGGGAGCCGAGGGCCGAGGCGAGGAGTTCCGGCGGGGCCTCCAGGTCCACGAGGCCGATCGCGCCGTGCACCCGGCGCCAGCCGAGCGGGCCGCGGTCGCCGGAGGAGTCGCCGGGGATCACGGCGACGCCCAGCGCGGAGTCGAGGGACACCGGGCCGCCCTGGAAGACCACGCCCGGTTCCCCGGCGAGGTCGGCCCAGCCCTCCAGGATGTCGCCCACGCCGACGGGCGTCGGACGGTTGAGGACGACACCGAGGGAACCCTCCTCGTCGTGGTCGAGAAGGAGCACCACCGCACGGTCGAAGTTCGGGTCCGCCAGGGCGGGCGTGGCCACGAGCAGCCGCCCTGTGAGCGAGGACACCTCGGTCATGCCAGACATGATCCCGCATCTTCCCGTGAAGTGGGGAGGCAATGCGGACACCTGGGCGAGGGGCAGCGGAATCAGCAGGTGCGGCCCGTCAGGGCCTCGGTCGAGGGTGGTGGTGGGAGACGTGCGGGCGCACGGATGCGGTCCGGGCGCACGAACGGGGACGGGCCTTCACGGTGACCGCACGTACCCGCCGCGGAACGGTTCGTGTTGTGACACAGCTATGACCTTCCTGGGTCGCCCTCGGGCTTACTTGAGGGGCCCCGGTGGCGATTACCCTGTCTCCTCTGGCCCTTGCCCCGATCCATCGGCCCCTGCCCCAGTCCACCACCCATGGAACGCGAGACACATGACCGTCAACGGCTCTGACGACGTACTGCTTGTCCACGGCGGAACCCCGCTCGAGGGCGAGATCCGGGTCCGCGGTGCGAAGAACCTCGTCCCGAAGGCCATGGTCGCCGCCCTGCTGGGCAGTGAGCCGAGCCGGCTGCGCAACGTTCCGGACATCCGTGACGTGCGGGTCGTACGCGGTCTGCTGCAACTGCACGGGGTGACGGTCCGTCCGGGTGAGGAGCCGGGCGAGCTGGTGCTCGACCCGACCTACGTGGAGAGCGCGAACGTCGCCGACATCGATGCCCACGCGGGGTCGAGCCGTATTCCGATCCTGCTGTGCGGGCCGCTGCTGCACCGGCTCGGCCACGCCTTCATCCCCGGTCTCGGCGGGTGCGACATCGGCGGCCGGCCCATCGACTTCCACTTCGAGGTGCTGCGGCAGTTCGGCGCGACGATCGAGAAGCGGGCCGACGGTCAGTACCTGGAGGCCCCGCGGCGGCTGCGCGGCACGAAGATCCGGCTGCCGTACCCGTCGGTCGGCGCGACCGAGCAGGTGCTGCTGACGGCCGTCCTCGCGGAGGGCGTCACCGAGCTGTCCAACGCGGCGGTCGAGCCCGAGATCGAGGACCTGATCTGCGTCCTGCAGAAGATGGGCGCGATCATCGCGATGGACACCGACCGCACGATCCGCATCACCGGTGTGGACAAGCTCGGCGGCTACACCCACCGCGCGCTGTCGGACCGTCTGGAGGCCGCGTCCTGGGCGTCGGCGGCGCTGGCGACCGAGGGCAACATCTACGTCCGCGGCGCCCAGCAGCGCTCGATGATGACGTTCCTGAACACCTACCGGAAGGTGGGCGGTGCCTTCGAGATCGACGACGAGGGCATCCGCTTCTGGCACCCCGGCGGCCAGCTGAAGTCCATCGCGCTGGAGACGGACGTGCACCCGGGCTTCCAGACCGACTGGCAGCAGCCCCTGGTGGTCGCGCTGACCCAGGCCACGGGTCTGTCGATCGTCCACGAGACGGTCTACGAGTCGCGGCTGGGCTTCACCTCGGCGCTGAACCAGATGGGCGCCCACATCCAGCTCTACCGCGAGTGCCTGGGCGGCTCGGACTGCCGCTTCGGCCAGCGCAACTTCCTGCACTCGGCGGTCGTCTCCGGCCCCACCAAGCTCCAGGGCGCCGACCTGGTCATCCCCGACCTGCGCGGCGGCTTCTCGTACCTGATCGCCGCCCTCGCGGCCCAGGGCACCTCCCGCGTCCACGGCATCGACCTGATCAACCGCGGTTACGAGAACTTCATGGAGAAGCTCGTGGAGCTCGGCGCGAAGGTGGAGCTGCCGGGCAAGGCGCTCGGCTAGCCGACGGTACGGCGATGGGGCGGCACCCGGTCCGGGTGCCGCCCCATTGGCTTTGCCGAGTCTCGTACGCACCCCATTTGCGTACGACTGAGGCTTACTTGCCCTTGGCCGCTTCCTTGAGCTTCGAGCCCGCGGAGACCTTCACGCTGTAGCCGGCCGGGATCTGGATCGGGTCACCGGTCTGCGGGTTGCGCGCGGTACGAGCGGCACGGTGGGTGCGCTCGAAGGTCAGGAAGCCGGGGATGGTGACCTTCTCGTCGCCCTTGGAGACGATGTCGCCGACGACCTCGGCGAACGCGGCCAGCACGGCGTCGGCGTCCTTGCGGGTCACCTCGGCGCGGTCGGCCAGCGCGGCCACCAGCTCACTGCGGTTCATGTTGTTACTCCCGTGTTCTTCTTGCCGTTGCGGCGTGCCACGCGGCGGAGCCGCATAGCGGGCACAGCGAAGTGCGATGTGCTCGCGCCCAGGGACGCATCCTGCCCCTACCTGCGGCGGGAAAGCCAATCCGGCACCCGCAGGAGTCGGGAGAACACCCTTGGGAGTCACCCGAAGCGCGCCTGTGGCTCTGGCCACGATAGACACAGCCCCCCGGACCGGGTCCCCCGACGCGCCGGAGGCGGGGACCGTGGTGATCCTCACAGTCCCCGCCACGGCCTGCGCGACGGTCCGTGCGGCGTTTCGGGTACGTCCTGCGGGACTACGAGGCCGACGCCCCGGCCGCCTTCGCGGCGTCCCGGACGGCGCCCGCGACCGCGCCCGCGACCTTGTCGTTGAAGACGCTCGGGATGATGTAGTTCGCGTTCAGCTCGTCGTCGCTGACGACGTCCGCGAGGGCCTTCGCGGCCGCGAGCATCATCTCGGTGTTGACGGTGCGGGACTGCGCGTCCAGCAGGCCGCGGAAGACACCCGGGAAGACCAGCACGTTGTTGATCTGGTTCGGGAAGTCGGAGCGGCCGGTGGCCACGACGGCGGCCGTCTGACGGGCCACCGCCGGGTCGACCTCCGGGTCGGGGTTCGCGAGCGCGAACACGATCGCGCCCTCGGCCATGGCGGCCACGTCGTCACCGTCGAGGACGTTCGGGGCGGAGACGCCGATGAAGACGTCGGCGCCGCGCACGGCCTCCTTGAGGGTGCCGGTGAGGCCCTCGGGGTTGGTGTTGTCGGCGATCCAGCGCAGCGCCGAGCCGGGGGCGGCGCCGACGAGGTCCTCGCGGCCGGCGTGCACCACGCCGTGGATGTCGGCGACGACCGCGTTCTTCACCCCGGCCGCGATCAGCAGCTTGAGGATGGCGGTGCCGGCGGCGCCGGCGCCGGACATCACGACGCGGATCGACTCGATGCTCTTGGCCGCCACACGCAGGGCGTTCGTCAGCGCGGCGAGGACGACGATCGCGGTGCCGTGCTGGTCGTCGTGGAAGACGGGGATGTCGAGGGCCTCGCGCAGCCGGGCCTCGATCTCGAAGCAGCGGGGGGCGGAGATGTCCTCGAGGTTGATGCCGGCGAAGCCCGGGGCGATGGCCTTGACGATCTCGACGATCGCGTCGGTGTCCTGGGTGTCGAGGCAGAGCGGCCAGGCGTCGATGCCGGCGAACCGCTTGAACAGGGCCGCCTTGCCCTCCATGACGGGCAGCGCGGCCTTGGGGCCGATGTTGCCGAGGCCCAGCACGGCGGAGCCGTCGGTCACGACAGCAACGGAGTTGCGCTTGATGGTGAGGCGGCGGGCGTCCTCGGGGTTCTCGGCGATCGCCATGCAGACCCGGGCCACACCGGGCGTGTAGACCATGGAGAGGTCGTCACGGTTGCGGATGGGGTGCTTGGACTGCATCTCGATCTTGCCGCCGAGGTGCATGAGGAACGTACGGTCGGAGACCTTGCCGAGCGTGACGCCCTCGATGTGGCGCAGCTGTTCGACGATCTCGTCGGCGTGCGCGGTCGAGGTGGCCGCGATGGTGACGTCGATGCGGAGCTTCTCGTGCCCGGAGGCGGTGACGTCGAGGCCGGTCACCGAGCCTCCGTGGGACTCGACGGCCGTGGTGAGCTGAGAGACCGCGGTTCCGCTCGCGGGCACCTCCAGCCGGACCGTCATCGAGTAGGAGACGCTGGGCGCCGTTGCCATGGCCGACTTCCTCTGCACTGCTGGGTGGGTCGCGGGATTGCCGTCCGATCGTCGCACCTACTGATGAGTACGGGAAAGTCGCCTCAACTTACGGTCGTTTTGTTCGTGCGGGGACGTCACGCGAAGAGGCCCACATCACATCGGATGTGGGCCTCTCCGTCCGTTCATGACACCGACCCGCCATGCTCGCCTCGCGGCAAGTGGTCGCTCGTGGCGACGAAGGTTGGGCCCGGGGGCTTGGATCGAGCCGGTGTCACACCCAGGCTAACAAACGGATCCCCGAACACCATTCCCGTCCGGGGCGGTTCACGGAAAACGTTCGTCCGGACCCGGGCGGGGTCAGTCCCGGAGCAGGTCGGGCACCCCCCGCGCGTCCGCGTCGTCCCGCTCCCCCGACACCACCGTGAGCTGCTGGGTGGCCCGGGTCAGGGCGACGTACAGCACCCGCAGGCCGGCCGGGGACTCGTCGGCGATCTCGGCGGGCGAGACGACGACCGTGGCGTCGTACTCCAGGCCCTTGGCCTCCAGGCTGCCGAGGGCGACGACCCGGTCGCCGAGCCCGGCGAGCCAGCGGCGGGCCTCCTCGCGGCGCTGCATGGCGACGACGACGCCGACGGTGCCGTCGACCTGGCCGAGGAGGCGTTCGGCCTCGGCGCGGACGGTGGCGCCGAGGGTGTCCCGCACGGCGGTGAAGCGGGGGACGACCCCGGTGGAGCGGACCGCCGAGGGGGACTCTGCGCCGGGCATGGCGAGGGCCAGCACCTTGGCGGCCAGCTCGGCGATCTCGGCGGGGTTGCGGTAGTTGACGGTCAGCTGGAAGCGGCGGCGGGGCCGGGTGCCGAGGGCCTCGTCGCGGGCCTCGGCGGCCTCGTCGGGGTCGGACCAGGAGGACTGGGCGGGGTCGCCGACGACCGTCCAGGTGGCGTGCCGGCCGCGGCGGCCGACCATGCGCCACTGCATGGGGGTGAGGTCCTGGGCCTCGTCGACGATGACATGGGCGTACTCGACGCGTTCGGCGGCGAGCCGCTCGGCGCGCTCGCGCTGGGACTCCTCGCGCACCGGCATCAGCTCCTCCAGACCGGTGAGCTGGTCCAGCGGGTCGTACTCGCGCTTCTTGCGGGGGCGGGCCGGGATGCCGAGGATCGCCTGGAGCTCGTCGAGCATCGCGATGTCGTGCACGGACAGGCCGTCCCGGCGCAGCGAGCGGGCGACCCGGCGGATCTCGCCGGGGTTGAGGATGCGGCGGGCCCAGCGGCCGAGCCGGCGCTCGTCGGCCATCGCCGCGAGGACGGCCGCCGGGGTCAGCTCGGGCCACCAGGCGTCGAGGAAGGCGAGGAACGAGTCCTCGGTGGTCACGTCCTCGTCGAAGGAGGAGCGCAGTTCGGCGGCCAGCTCGGGGTCGGTGTGCCGGCCGGCGGCGCCGGAGCGCTCCCACAGGGCGTCCAGGAGGAGCTTGCGGGCGCGGGGGCGCAGCAGGTTGACGGGGGCGGTGCCGCCGAGGGCGCTCTGCCGGATCCGCTCCAGGTCGGCGCCCTCCAGTTCCAGCCGCCGCCCGAAGACGACGACCCGGAGCCGGGTGGGGGTGACGGCCGCGGTGCCGGAGGGGGTGTTGCCGGAGGGGGTGTCGTCGAAGGCGAGCTGTCCGTCGCCGTCGGTGTCACCGCCCGTCCGGGTTCCGCCCGGCCCCAGCTCCAGTGCGCCCCGGGCCGCCTTGCGCAGCACCCGGAGCATGCGGGAGGAGCCCTTGGCGCGGGCCACGGAGGGGGCGTCGTAGAGGGTGGCCTCGGCGCCGTCGACGAGGGAGCCGATGGCGCGGATGGCGACCTGGCCCTCCTCGCCGAGGGAGGGCAGGACGCCCTCGGTGTAGGCCACCAGCAGCGGGGTGGGCGAGACGATGAGGATGCCGCCGGCGTATCGGCGGCGGTCCTGGTAGAGGAGGTAGGCGGCGCGGTGCAGGGCGACGGCGGTCTTGCCGGTGCCGGGGCCGCCCTCGACGTAGGTCACGGAGGCGGCGGGGGCGCGGATCACCAGGTCCTGCTCGGCCTGGATGGAGGCGACGATGTCGCGCATGGTGTGGCCGCGGGCCTGGCCGAGCGCGGCCATCAGGGCGCCGTCGCCGATGACGGGCAGTGCGCCGCCGTCGAGGAAGGCCGTCAGCTCGGGGCGCATCAGGTCGTCCTCGACGCCGAGGACGCGGCGGCCCTTGGAGCGGATGACGCGGCGGCGCACCACCCGGCCGGGGTCGACCGGGGTGGAGCGGTAGAAGGGGGCGGCGGCGGGGGCGCGCCAGTCGATGACCAGGGGCGCGTACTCGGAGTCCAGGACTCCGATGCGGCCGATGTGGAGGGTCTCGGCGATGTCGGCGGTGTTGTCCGGGCGTACGGCGCCCTCGGCGGGTTCCACGGCGGTGTAGGCGCCGTCGGGGCCCTTCTTGCCGTCCTTGCCGAGGAGGAGGTCGATCCTGCCGAAGAGGAAGTCCTCGAACTCGTTGTTGAGCCGGTTGAGGTGGACCCCGGCCCGGAAGACCTGGGCGTCACGCTCGGCGAGGGCGCCGGGTGTTCCCACCTGGCCGCGCTTCGCCGCGTCGTTCATGAGGAACTCCGCCTCGTGGATCTTCTCCTCGAGGCGCCGGTACACCCGGTCGAGGTGTTCCTGTTCGACGCCGATCTCGCGGTCCCGGACCGTGTCCGGTGCGGCGCTGACCGCGGTTTCCTGCTGAGCCTGTGCGGCCACCGGGCCCCCTTCTGACGTGCTGGGCAGCCGTCAACCGTACGCGAAGGGGACCGGTGGAGGCGAGGGCCCGCCCGGAGGCGGGCCCGGCGTCCTCCGTCAGGCGTCGACCTGGACGAGCTTGTTGCCGTCGAAGGTCATGACCTCGAAGTGGTCGATCTCGTTCGGCTTGAAGGCCGCGCCGCCGATGACGTAGAGCGGGTTCTTGGCCTGTTCGGTCTTGGCGTTCGGGAGGCCGTAGCCCCACTCCGGGACGGACCAGGAGGAGACGGTCTCGCGCTTGCCGTCCTTGCCGACGGCGATCAGCGAACACTTCTCGGGGCCCGAGACGTTCTTCAGTTCGACGCCGACCTCGGTGCCCCAGGCCTTCTCGCCCATGGCGACGGTGGCCGTCACCTTGCTGGCGGAGTCGGTCGCGGAGACCTTGTCGGAGAGCGTCTCGAAGGTCGACTTGGCGGGGTTGGTGGTGCTGCTGGCCACCGGTGCCTTGCCGCCGTCGTCGCCGCCGGTCGCGGCCATGACGCCGACCGGGCCCGCGATGATCAGTGCCGCGGCGGCCGCGACGAGGTAGAAGCCGCGCCGGCGCTTCTGGGCGCGCCGTTCGGACACCTCGTCGACCAGCTTCTCCACGAGGCGCGGGCTGGGCCGGGCGGAGAGCGAGTCGCCGATGGCCGGGGTGCCGGAGCCGGGCAGGTCCGCGAGCGCGGCGAGCATCGGTTCCATCCCGGCGAGCTCGTCGAGCTGCTGCGCGCACCACTCGCATCCGGCGAGATGTGCTTCGAAGGCGGTCGCCTCGGCGTCGTCGAGGATGCCGAGGGCGTAGGCGCCCACGGTCTCGTGTTCGCTCGGGCTCGGAGATCCTACAGATCCCTGCATGGGGCCAGACATACCCGCACCACCTGATCCGAATCCCCCGTACATGCTCATCACGCCGTCACCCCCCGCTCCTCCAGAGCCAGCTTCATCGACCGCAGGGCGTAGAACACCCGGGAGCGGACGGTGCCGCTGGGTATGCCCAGCGTCTCGGCCGCCTCGTTGACGGTACGCCCCTTGAAGTAGGTCTCGACGAGCACCTCCCGGTGGGCCGGGGTCAGGTCGTCGAGCGCGTCCGACAGCGTCATCAGCCACAGCGCCTTGTCGATCTCGTCCTCCGCGGGGATGACCTCCAGCGGCGACGGGTCGACCTCCTGCGGCCGGGCCTGCCGGCTGCGGTGGCCGTCGATGACGATGCGGCGAGCGACCGTCACCAGCCAGGGGCGTACCGATCCGGTCGCTCGATTGAGCTGGCCGGCGTTCTTCCAGGCACGGATGAGTGTTTCCTGCACCACGTCCTCGGCACGCTGGCGGTCTCCGGCAACCAGGCGCAGGACATACGCAAGCAGGGGTCCGGCGTGCTCCCGATACAGAGCACGCATCAGCTCCTCGTCGGGTTCCGAGGGCTGGGACATGCGATGTCGGGCCCTCGATCCATGTTCATTGGCCACGGCCGCATCCTTGCGCACGCCCACCTCCGGTGTCCGGGGGATCCCCCAGTCGGTCGCTCGCTGACAGGTACGGAAGGGGTGTTCGGCGTGTTCAAACCGAGGCGACAGTTTTCTTCGGGGTGTCATGACGAGGGGGACATGGCGGCACATTCCCACCGCTTCTTCTTCACCTTTTCGCCACACGGGCGGAATCACGCGGGCTGCCCTTACCCAGACGTGGGCAAACATGATGTTGCCCAAATCACTTCGTCGATTTTTCGGCGAGCCATCGTGTGACCCTGTGCAATTACTGTCAGGTCATCAGAGAAGGCGTATACCGGGCAGTTGGTCGCGTGCCAAGGCGGCGCGCCGTCGATGCCGCGCGACCCGCTCCCGGTTGCCGCAGACCTCGCTCGAACACCAACGCCTGCGCCGGCCGCGGGAGGTGTCGAGGTAGACGATCGGGCAGCCGTCCCCCGCGCACTGCCGCAGCGCCGCCCGCGCCACGGGATCCGTGAGCAGTTCGACGGCGTCCCGCGCGACGGCGGCCAGCAGCGCGGCGCACTCCGGCGGACCGTCCAACTCCCGCACGAGGGTCCCGTCCTCGTCCCGCACGGCACGGGGGACGGGCGGCGCCGCACGCGCGGCGTCGTTGAGCCGGCCGAGGTCGACGTCGTAGCGGCCGGGGTGCGTGCGGCCCAGCCAGTCCCGCACCAACCGGTCGACGCCGGAGCGCAGTTCACGGAAGGCGAGGGGCCAGGAGGGGTCGGCGTGGGCGAGCGGGGTGCCCGGCGGGACGAGCCCGGCGCCGCGGATCCAGGCGCACAACGGGCCGACGCCGTCCAGGTGTTCACGGGGATGGCTGGTCGCGAGGAGGTCGAGACAACTGCGTCCGGCGTCGAACCGCAGCTCGTAGGGGTCCGTGGCCGTGCCCAGTGTCATGCGCCACCGCCTGCACCGACAGATGAACGGGAAACAGCAGAACGAGAGAGGAACCGGAAAAGCGTTCCCCTCACAGTGCCCTGAGTCCCGCCCCGGCCGGAACCCCCGTACCACCGGTCCGGCCCGTCAGCCGTGGCTCACGCGTCCGCGTACTTCGCGTCGGCGGCGGGGTCGAGGGCCAGCCGGTAGCCGCGCTTGACCACCGTCTGGATCAGCTTGGGCGTGCCGAGGGCGGTGCGCAGCCGGGCCATCGCCGTCTCCACGGCGTGCTCGTCGCGGCCGGCACCGGGCAGCGCGCGCAGCAGGTCGGCGCGCGGGACGACCCAGCCGGGCCGCCGCGACAGCGCCCTCAGCAGGGACATCCCGGCCGGCGGCACGGGCCGCAGGAGGCCGTCGACCAGCACGGCGTGCCCGCGGATCTCCATCCGGTGCCCGGCGACCGGCAACGCCCGTGCGCGGCCCGGGAGTTCCTGGCAGAGCAGCTGCACCAGCGGGCCGAGCCGGAAGCGTTCGGGCTGCACGGTGTCCAGGCCGCGCGCCTGGAGCGGCAGCGCGGTGACGGGTCCGACACAGGCCGGCAGCACGTCGTGGTGGAGCGCGGAGAGCAGCTCGGACAGCAGCCCGCGCTCCTCGGCGCGGGAGAAGAGGGACACGGCGGCCGGCGCGCTGGTGAAGGTGATCGCGTCCAGGCCGCGCGAGACGGCCGCGTCCAGGAGCCGGTCGAGCGGCGCGATGTCCTCGGGCGGCATCCACCGGTACACGGGGACGCCCACCACCTCCGCGCCCGCGGCCCGCAGCGCCTCCACGAACCCGGGCAGCGGCTCCCCGTGGAGCTGGACGGCGACCCGGCGGCCCTCGACGCCCTCCTCCAGGAGCCGGTCGAGCACCTCGGCCATGGACTCCGACGACGGCGACCATTCCTCGGTGAGCCCGGCGGCACGGATCGCGCCCTTCACCTTGGGCCCGCGGGCGAGGAGTTCGACCTGGCCGAGCCGGGTGAGCAGCGGCTCGCCGAGCCCCCAGCCCTCGGCGGCCTCGACCCAGCCCCGGAAGCCGATCGCGGTGGTCGCCACGACCACGTCGGGCGCCTGGTCGATGAGGTCCTTGGTGGCGGCGAGGAGTTCACCGTCGTCGGCGAGCGGCACGATCCGCAGCGCGGGCGCGTGCAGCACCGACGCCCCACGCCGCTGGAGCAGCGCGCCGAGCTCCTCGGCCCGGCGCGCGGCCGTCACGCCCACGGTGAAACCCGCGAGGGGGCCGTGTTCGACGGATTCCCGCGTCGTGGCGTCCGGTCGCTGCTGTTCCACGTACATCACTCTCGTCCCGCACTCGAGTCGCCCTGCACCTACATGCCGACGAGCCTGTCAACGGTGCGTGACAGGCTCGGTTCGGCTTCATGTCGCCGGTGTTACGTCACACCTCGGCATAGCTGAGCTGTGCCTTCGCCTCCGAGGAGGGGCTTGCGGCGGTGATCCTCCCCGCCGGGCGGCGAAGGTATACGGCCCAGGTGACCGCGAAGCAGGCCGCGTAGAAGGCGAGGAAGGCGACGAACGCGCCGGTGCCGGAGCCGTAGGAGAGGAAGGACTGACGGAAGGCCAGGTTGATGCCGACGCCGCCGAGCGCGCCGACCGCACCGATGAGTCCCATGGAGGCCCCGGAGAGCCGCCGGCCGTACGCGGCGGCCTCCTCGCCCTGGAGCCCCCGGGCGACGGCCTTCGCCTGGAAGATGCCGGGGATCATCTTGTACGTCGACCCGTTGCCGAGGCCGCTGAGCACGAACAGCACCACGAAGACGGAGACGAACAGCGGCAGCGACTTCTGCATGCTGGCGAAGACCAGGACCGCGGTGGCGGCGGCCATGCCGACGTAGTTGTAGAGGGTGATGCGGGCGCCGCCGTACTTGTCGGCGAGCCAGCCGCCCAGCGGACGGATCAGGGAGCCGAGCAGCGGGCCGATGAAGGTGAGGTAGGCCGCCTGGAGGGGCGTACGGCCGAACTGGTTCGTCAGCACCTGGCCGAAGGCGAAGGAGTAGCCGATGAACGAACCGAAGGTGCCGACGTACAGGAAGGACATGATCCAGGTGTGGGCGTCCTTCGCCGAGTCGACGGCGGCGCCCGTGTCGTTCTTCACGGAGGCCAGGTTGTCCATGTAAAGCGCGGCGAGGGCCGCGGCGATCAGGATCAGCGGGATGTAGATCCCGAGCAGGACGCGCGGGCCGCCGCTCGCGCCGATCACGGCGAGGCCGACGAGCTGGAGGACCGGCACGCCGATGTTGCCGCCGCCCGCGTTCAGACCGAGCGCCCAGCCCTTCTTCCGCAGCGGGAAGAAGGCGTTGATGTTGGTCATGGAGGAGGCGAAGTTACCGCCGCCGATGCCCGCGAGCAGGCCGACCAGCAGGAAGGTGGAGAAGGAGGTCCCCGGCTCCATCACCGCGAAGGCGGCGACGGTCGGGATCAGCAGCAGCGCCGCGGAGACGATCGTCCAGTTGCGGCCGCCGAAGATCGCGACGGCGAAGGTGTACGGCACCCGGACGACCGCGCCGACCAGCGTCACCATCGACGTCAGCAGGAACTTGTCGGCCGGGGTGAGGCCGTACTCCGGGCCCATGAAGAGCACCAGCACGGACCACATCGTCCAGATCGAGAAGCCGATGTGCTCGGAGAGGACGGAGAACAGGAGGTTGCGGCGGGCGATCTTCTCGCCCTTGTCGTTCCAGAAGGTCTCGTTCTCCGGGTCCCACTCCTCGATCCAGCGGCTCCCCTTCCTGGTGGGGGAGACGGTGGGGGACGGGGGTGCGGTGTCTGTGCTCGGGGCTGTCATGACGCCTCCACGTGCTCCGGGCTCGGGCGGTTCGGGGGGATGAGCGGTGATGAGTCCCGAAGGTAGGGAGGGCGCGTTTCCGGTCCTGTGGCTGTCGGTGACCGGAAGGGAACGTTGCTCTCACCTCCGGCGGCGGCCGGGTGAGAGGTCGGCGGTACGGGTGCACGGGCCGTCGGGCGACGTGTCATGTGCGTACGGCCGTCACGGCCATGTCCGTGGCGGGAATCCATCCGTCGGCGGGCCGCTGAAGCCAGCCTTCCGCTCCGGCGATCTCGGCCGCGGCCCGCCGCAGCGCGTCGAGGCCGGGATGGACCAGCCCCTTGCGCCACACCAGTGACACGGGCGACAACGGGACCGGGTCGGTCAAGGGCCGCGACACGGTCCCCGTCATGGCCTGAAAACCCACCACGGCAAGGACGGGTCTGCCCACCGTCGTCGTGATGCGCCGGAACTCCTCCTCCCCGACGGCGAGTGGCGCGGGCGGCGCGAGGCGGATGCCGTGCCCCTCGAACAGCCGCTCCGCGAGATCGGTCCACTCCGGCGTCCGGGGGTTGCCGGCCCCGGCGTACACCGTCTCCCCGGCGAGCGCGGCCAGCGGCACCTCGGTCAGCCCCGCCAGCGGGTGCCCCTCGGGCAGCACCAGCGCCATCGGCTCGTAGCGCACGAGCCGGTGCTCCAGCCTCCCGCGCAGCACCGGGTCCAGCCCGGCGTACCGCCCGAACGACGCGTCCAGCCGGCCCGCGACGATCTCGGCCGCCGCGCCCGTGAGCCCGCTCTCGTACCGGGCCATCAGCTCCAGCTCGGGGGCGAGTTCCCGGGCCCGGTGCAGGACGCGCCGCCCGGTGGCCAGGTTCGGCGAGTTCAGGTCGACCAGCAGCGGCCGGGCCTGCCCGAACGCGGCGACCAGGTCGTCCTGCGCCTGGAGCACCCGGCGCGCGAACGGCACCAGCCGCTCCCCGTCCGCCGTCAGCGTCACCTGCCGGGTGGTCCGGACGAACAGCTCGGCCCCGAGCTCACGCTCCAGCCGCCGCACGTCCCGGCTGAGCGCCTGCTGGGCGACGTACAGCCGGGCGGCGGCGCGGGTGAAGTGCAGCTCCTCGGCGACGGCGAGGAAGGCGCGCAGCAGACGGGGGTCGACGGGGGAACGGCCGGATGCGGACATCGGGCGAACTTACAACGAGGATGCGTGAATCGGCACCGAAGAGGTGTTGGACCCCCTGATCCCCCCCGGGGGACCGTTTCCCCATGCCGGACAGCCAGCCACCCCACCGCACTCCACCACCGCAGCCTCTCTTCACGGTCACCGCCGACACGTTGGTGATCGTCGACCTCGACCGCCGCGCCCCCGAACCCCCGCCCCACTCCTACCGCCGTCTCCTCTCCCTCCCCGGAGCCCGCGCCTTCACCGCCGGGAACCTGCTCGCCCGGCTGCCCATGGGCATGTTCAGCGTGAGCGCGGTGGTGATGATCGCCGGGGCGCGCGGCTCGTACGCCCTCGCCGGGTCTGTCACCGCGACCGGCCTCGCGGTCACCGCACTCCTCGCCCCCTGGACCGCCCGGCTGGTCGACCGGTACGGGCAGTCCAGGGTCGCGGTGCCGGCGACGCTCTTCGCCGCACTCGGCAGCCTGGCCCTGCTGCTCTGCGTCCGCTACGACGCCCCGGACTGGACCCTGTTCGCCGCGTACGCCGCCACCGCGACGACCCCCAACACCGGCGGGATGTCCCGCGCCCGCTGGAACCACCTGCTGGCCGGCGATCCGGCCGCCCTGCACACCGCGAACTCCTTCGAACAGGCCGTCGACGAACTGTGCTTCATGCTGGGCCCGGTGGTCGCGGCCTTCCTGTGCGGCACGTTCTTCCCGGAGGCGGGCACGCTGGTGGGGGTGGTGCTGCTGGTCACGGGCATCCTGACGTTCGCCGCCCAGCGCACGACCGAGCCGCCCCCGCACCCCCGCCCGACGGCCGCATCCCCGCTGCGCAGCCGCGCCCTGCCCCCTCTCCTCGCCGTCTGCCTCGCCCTGGGCGCGGTGTTCGGGGCGACGGAGGTGGCGACGATCGCGTTCGCCGACGAGCACGGCCACCCTACGGCGGCGGGACTCGCGCTCGCCCTGCAGGCGGCCGGCTCCTGCGCGGCCGGTCTGGCGTACGGAGCGATACGCCCCTCCGCCCCCGCCTCCCGACGACACCCCTGGTGCGTGGCGGCGATGACCGCGCTCCTCACCCTGCCCTTGCTGGCGGCGACCGTCCTCGACTCGCTCCCCCTGCTGGCCGTGGCGCTGCTCCTGTCGGGCACGGCGACGGCCCCCACGATGGTCACCACCATGGCCCTGATCCAGGAACGCACCCCGGTGGCCCGCCTGAACGAAGGCATGACCCTCGCGGTCACCGGCCTGCTCGGCGGCATCGCCTGCGGCAGCGCGACGGCCGGCTGGCTGACCGAACACGCCTCCCCCGCGACCGCCCTCACCGTCCCGCTCACGGCGGCGACGACGGCCCTGCTCATCTCCCTCACCGTGGCGCGCCCGCGACGTCGGGGCGGCGTCAGCCCGGTCACCTGACGGCTCCGCAGCCACTGGGCCGCACGCCGGCGGCCCCACGGATGCCCGCCGCACCGCCCGGCAACGTCAACGGGCGCGGGTCGGGTCCGCTGCGAACCTCCGGCGGCGTAGCTCGTTGATCACGTCGGACAGGTGCTGCACATCCCCTGCCCCGAGCCACACGACTTCGCGGCCATGAACGCCGACTCGGGCCTGGCAGACCCCCAAGGCCGGCAGATGTGGAGAGACCTGATGACGGCCATGAAGTACTTCTGGCGCCACCCGTTCGCCGAGGAAGCCAGGGAAGAGGGCCGCGAAGAAGGCCGCGAGGAGGGGCGGGTCCAGGGGCGGGCCGAGATGGTCCTGAACATTCTGCGCCGGCGCGGCATCGACGTCACCGATGAGGTGCGCGACCGCGTCGAGGCCTGCACCGACCTCGACCCGCTCACCACCTGGTCCCGGCGAGCGGTCCACGCCACCACCGCCGACGACCTCTTCACCACCTGCGACTGACAGACCCGACCCACGCCGCAGACGTCGGTCGGCCGTCCGGCCATTAGTCGTGACGCACGAGGTGTTCGGCCTCGGCGACGAGGCCGGCGGCGAGTCCCAGCCGCTCGCCGAGAGCGGTGAACCGGGCGTACCGGGTACCGGTGAGGGAGACCGAGGAGGCCGTCAGGATCCTGAGCAGGAGCCGGAATCCGAGATCGGGATCGACACGGGCGCACACCTCCTCCAGGGCGGAAACGGCGCCCTGCACGGGACGGGACGGACGGCCCGTCAGTGCGGCGTTCAGTGCGGGTGCGAGGTCGTGCAGCTCCCTCAGTACCTCCTCCGTCCCCGCGGTCGGGGGTGTGCCGGGCGGGGTCGGTGCGAAGCCCGGCCGCAACGTGCGCAGCCGCTCGACGCAGGCGTCCTCGATCCGGCGCAGCAGGTCACGGCCTTCGACGCCGTCCACGCCGAGATCCTGACCGGTCGCGGCCCTCCACAGCGCGGTGATCGCCTCGGGGGAGAGCGTCGAGTCCCGCAACCGGGAGACGTCCTGGAGCAGCAGGAAGGCCTGGGCGCCCGGAACGTCCGGGTCGGCGGCGACGGCGCGGCGCAGGACGTCTGCGGGGGTCTCCTCCTCCGGGTAGGAGCGCTCCACCGCGGCGGTCAGCTCGGAGAGCCCGAAGTCGTCGGGGAACCGCCGCCGCGTGGCGGCCGGTTCGTCGAAGGGGGGCCACAGGACGTTCAGTCCGTCGACGACGAGCGGCCAGCTGTAGCCGAGCTCCTCGCCGAGCGCCCACAGACGGTCGTACCCGCCCAGCGGGACCGGGACGGAGTACGCCTTGAGGACCCTGAGTACGAGCCTGAGTCCGAGGTCCGCGTCGACGTCGGCGACGACCTGCTCCAGGGCGGGCACCACGTCGGGCACGGGGGCACCGCTGGTCTCCAGCGCCCGTTCCAGGTCGTCGGAGGCTGTCCGCAGCTCCCTCAGGACCGCCCCCCGGAGGTCCTGCGGGCCCGTGGCCGGGTCACCGGGCAGGCCGGTGCGGGCCTGCGGGCGTCTTCCGCGCGGGGTGCGGGCGTCGCAGACCTGCGCGACACGGCGCAGCCAGTCGCGGGGGCCGGACCCGTGCCCGGGGTCGAAGACCCGCCGGGTCGCCGCCAGCAGCACGGCGCGGATCCGGTCGTCGGACAGGGGCGAACCGCACAGCGCCCGGACCTCCCGGCCCAGGTCCCGCGCGTACTCCCCCTCGGCCTCCTCCGCTCGCGCCGCCACCACGTCGAGCACGGACGGCGCACTTGGGTGGGCGAGGCTCTCGGTGACCCCGCTGAGGCCGAAGTCGCCGTCGTACAGCTCGATATACCGGTCACGTCGTGGGCTCATGGCTGCTTTTCTCGTTCTGTCCGTCGATCGGAGCGGCCCGCCCCTCCCCGTCGGGGGAGGAGCGGGCCGCGGGAATGCGAAAGGTCAGGAGACTAGACCGGGTAGGCCGTGTAGATGATGAAGCCCCCGTGTCCGCTCTTGCCCGGGTTCCTCTTGAGAAGGATGATCACGTCGTTCCCGACGGCGACGGGCGCCGACCGGTCCGCCTTGTACATCGTGCCCAGCGAAGGGTACTTGTCCCAGCTTCCCGTGATCTTGAAGTAGGGCTCGTTCCGCCACCTGCCCTTCTTGTTGATCCAGTTGGTGAGCTTCTCGAACTCCTTGGCGTTGCGCTTGCCGCCCGGGTAGAACCAGTCGGCCACCACCCGGTCGATGGCCTGCTGCGCGACGTCCTCGTCGGTCCAGATCGTGTTGGTCCCGCTGTCCTTGGAAGCCGCGATCCGCTCCGCCTCGGCGCGCGTCTTGCCGATGTGGTCGCGGCGTGTGTGGGCCCCCGTCTCCGGGTACAGGGCCTCGTCCGCCAGGTTGTAGCAGTTGTGGACGAGCACGTCCCCGGCGCCTGCGCCCCGGGTGCCCACGTAGAACGTGTGCGTCTCACCGACGGTCAGGTCGTACACCGTGTGCGTCTGGCGGCCCTGGACCCGCAGCCCGGCGACGGTGCGCGGGGCTCCGTCGGCCGACCGGACCGTGACCCCCTGGCTCAGCGCGGACACGAACGTCCAACCCCGGTCCTCGGTGTACACGCGGTGTCCCGGGGTGCTGGTCAGTGTGGTGCCGTCGGTGAACTCGACGGTGTTCAGGTACGGCGCGTCGTGCCGGTAGGTGGCGGTGACCCGCTGCGCGCCGCTGCGGTCGGTGCCGGGATCGGTGGCCCGCACGAGGTCGCCGACCCGCACGTCACGGATGGCCTTGTGGGAGCCGTCCGCCATGAGCACCGTCGTGTCCCCGGGGAAACTGTTGATCTTGCAGGAGGCGGCGATGTCCTCGGCCGCGTTGACCGTCCGCTCCAGGTCGGCGAGCGTCTCGGCCGACAGGTCCAGGGCCTTCAGCGACTTGTACGCGTCCGCGACCCCGACCCCGGTCTTCAGTGCGGCGTCGAGGGCGCGGATCGCCTCGGCCACCTTGGTGAAGGCCTTGCCGGGGATGAAGTTGGACGCGAACCAGGCGCAGCCCGCCTTGTCGCCGTGGTAGCAGCGGACCGCGTCACCGAGGACGACCTCGTAGAGGACCGCGCCGAGGGTGTCCCCGAAGAGGGCCTGCCAGCCGAGGCGGGTGATGTCGCCCGCGGAGAAGTGGTGGGTCCACTCCTGCTTCTGGTCCTTGAGGACCACCGTCTTGAGGAAGAGGGTGTCCTCCGCGGGGCAGCCGGACTCCGTGGCCGGGACGTCCGGGTTGATGCACATGTAGTAGCTGACCGTGAGGTCCAGGTGCAGCTCGTACGTCACCGTGCAGCCCTGCAGGGTGTACTCGCACTTGTTGAGCTGCTTGGCCGGGGCCGCGTCGGTCATCTTCTCGATGACGTAGAAGACACCGTTCTCACCGGTGCCGGCGCCCGCCTGCACCTGGTCGTTGGCCTCCTTGCGCTCGGCGGAGTCCGCCGCCTGCTGCGCGGAGTCGGCGTACTTCTGGGCGTCCTTGGCAGCCTGCTCGGCGAGGGTGGCCTCGGCGTCGGCGCGGTCGGCCGCCGCGCGGGCGTCCTTGGCGGCCTGCTCCGCCTGCGCGGCGGCGCTGCGGGCGGCCTCCGCGTCCAGGGCGGCCTGGTCGGCCGACGCGCGGGCGTCGGTGGCGTAGCCCTCGGCGCGCCCGGCGGCCTGGTCGGCCGCCGCCGCGTCGACGCCGGCCTGCTGGTCGTACTCGATGGTGCGGGCCAGCGAGGCCTGCGCGTCGGCGGCGTACTGCGCGGCCTCGGACGCGTAACCCAGCGCCTCCTTCGCCGACTTGCGGGCGGCAGCGGCGAAGCCGGCGGCCTCGGCGGCCAGCGTGTACGCCGCCTTCGCGTCGCCCGTCGCCGCCGCGGCCAGGCTCGCCGCCTGTTCGGCGTTCTTCTGGGCGTTGGCGGCGTGCGCCTCCGCGACCGCCTTCTGCTGCTCGGCGATCGTCTTCGACGACTGGCCCGTCAGGACCACCAGCCCCGCGGTGGCGTCGGTGTCGACGTACGGGGAACCGAGCTGGATCGCGTCGTTGGCCGGCGCGGCCACCTGCTGGGCCGAGGCGCCGGCGTCGGCGGCGGCCTGGGCGGTGGTGTAGGCGTGCCCGGCCGCGTCGGCCGCCGAGGCGAGCGCCTTGACGGACTCGGCCTTCGCCGCGTCGGCCTGGGCCTTGGCGTCGGCCGCGTGCTTGTCCGCCTCATCGGCCAGCTTCACCGCCGTACGGGCGGCGGAAGCGGCCGTCTCGGAGGCCTTGATCGCGTCGGCGGCGGCGCTGGTCGCCGTACGGACGGCGGCGTCCGCCCTCAGCTTCGCGGCCTGGGCCGCGTCCGCGTCGGAGCGGGCGCGCTTGGCGGCGGCCTCCGCGCGGGTGGCGGCGGCGTCCGCGTCGGCCGCGGCTTGGGTCGCGGCGTTCGCCTCGGCACGGGCCGAAGTCGCCGCGGACTGCGCGTCGTCGGCCGCCGAGTCGGCGGCGTCGGCCGCGGCCCGGGACTCCTTGGCGTTCGCGTCGGAGTCATGGGCGTCGGCGTAGGCGTCCTTGGCGTCGGCCTTCGCGCGGGCGGCGTTCGCCTTGGACTCCGCGTCCCAGGCGTCGTCGCGCTTGCCCTTGGCCCGGTCACGGGCCGCCTCGGCGTCCTGACGCCTGCTGCGGGCGGTGGACTCGGCGCTCTCCGCCCGCCCCTTGGCCTCGTTCGCGGTGGTCGCGTAGCCCTCGGCGTTCCGCCGGTGCTGGGCGGCCTCGGCCTGCTTGGCGGCGGCGGTCTCCTTCTCCGCCTTCGCCGTGGCCTCCTCCGCCTCCGCCGCGAGCCGCTTGGCGTGCGCGTCGGCCGCCGCGGCCTTGGCGTCGGCCTCGGCCTTCTGCGTCTCGGCGAGCTTCGCCTTCGCCAGGTCACGGGCCGCCTTCGCGGCCTGCGCCTGGACGGCGGCGGCGTCGGCGGCGGCCTTCGCCTGCGCCCGCGCCTCGTTCGCGGCCGCCGTACGGAACGCCGCCTTCGACTGCGCCGCCTGCGTCAGCGCGCGGGCCGCGATGGTCTCACTGTCCCCGGCGGCGGCCTTCGTCGCGGAGTACGCCGTGTCACCCGCCTTGGCCAGCGCCTCCAGAGCGGCGGCCGAGGCCTTGGTCACCTGGGCCTTCTGCTGCGCCACCAGCAGACCTCGGCCACGCGGCGCGCCCGCCTTGTCGGCGATCGCATAGGCGGCCTGGGTCGCGGTGTCGGTGTCGGTGGCGGCCTTCTTCGCCGCGGCGGCCTGCGCCTTCAGCAGATCGAGCTGCTTCTTCGACGCGGCCTGCGCGTCCGTGACACCCTTCTTCGCCTTGTCGAACTGCGCCTTCGTCGGGTAGTCCAGCTTGTCCGTGCCGTTGTGGCCGGAAGGGACGACGTCGAACTGCTGCGGGGCCTTGCCGGTGCAGTCCCACATCCGGCCGTCACGGCTGTTGGTGTAGTCCGCGAGGTCCAGGCAGTTACCGGTCGCCGGGTTGTAGAGGCGGCTGGTGCCGTGGGTGCCGTACTCCCAGTTCTGCGAGGTGCTGCTGGAGCAGGTGGAGATCTGCACGGCCGTGCCGTTCGCGCTCGCGCCGCCCTTGACCGTCAGGCACTTGCCCGAGTTGACGTTGACCAGGTGGTCGCCCTCGATCTGCCACTTCTGCCCGGCGCCGCCGTTGCAGGTGTAGATCTGCACGGGCGTGCCGTTGTCCTTCTTGGCGCCCGCGACCTCCAGGCACTTGTCCGTGGCACCGTGGGCGTGGATCACGAACGGGCTGTCGCCGATCCAGCCGGGGCCGCCGGCCGACCACCAGTCCTGCCAGCGGGCGAGATGGTCGGCGATCCAGGACTGGCCCAGCATCTCGCCCAGCGCGGTGGAGCCGTCGGCGAGGGCCTTGGTGGCGTCACGGCTCGCGTTCAGGATCTGGTTGCGCTGGGTCGCCTGGGCGGCGATCTCCTGCTGCCACTCGGCGGAGGCGTCCGCGACCTGCTTGCCGAGGACCTTGTTCGGGTCGGCGGGGCTGTGCCAGTCGCAGGAGGCGAACCGGGACTTCAGGTCCTCGACCGCGATGCGGTGCTCGACGGTGCCCGGCTCGGGCGCCGTGCGCGGGAAGCCGCCGGAGGAGAGGAAGATGCGGGCGTCGTCGGCCCACTGCTTGTGCATGAAGACGCGGTCTTCCCAGGCCCGCTGCTCGGCCAGGGCCCGGTTCCACTCGTCATGCGGGAGGTGCGGGTCGGGGTCCTTGCCGTAGAGCGGGGTGCCGAGGTCGGTGACGGCCTTCGCGGTCGCGTCGTCGGCCTTCGGGGTCGGGTCCTCGTAGTAGTCGCTCTCGCTCTTCCACCACCGGGCGCCGAGCCACGGGCTGATGCCGACCTGCTCGAAGTAGTCCTTGCCGCCTCCGGGCAGACCCGGCGGGTCCTGGAAGTCGGCGACGCTCTTGAAGCCACCCGGGTAGGAGAGGGTGGACAGGGGCTTCTTCCATTCCTGGAGCCGCCCGTACAGGTCGATCTTGTCGATGTCGTCGCGGTCCTTCTGGAACGCGGTGCTCAGCGCGGTGGTGTTCCAGTACTGCCGGTCGGCCGCCGTGTGCAGCTTGTCCGGTGGCTGGTTCAGACCGTTCTGGGCGACGCCGTACATGGCCGGGCCGCCCATCCGCAGGACCTCGGTCATGAGGCACTGGTCCTGGCGGAGCTGTTCGGCCGCCTTCGCGTCGAAGCCGTCGTAGCTGTCCGCCACCGGCGCCATGTCGTCGGCCGCGTACCGGCCGAGCAGCGACGGCTGGACGGCGAGGCCGCCCAGCACGGCGGCCGCGACGGTGGCCGTCAGCAGTGTGGTGAGTGGCCCGGACCGTGGTGATCCGGGCCTGATGAACCCTCGTACGGGGCGCAAGAGGCATCCCTTCATCGCATGGAGGCGCCCCGGGGGCGGCCCCGCGTCAGGGCATGCGTGAAGAGCCGGCTCGCGGCAGGACGCAACGGTTTGTCTCTCCCCGTGGCGACGGACATCCCCCCGGTCGCCTTGTGTCGCGCACGGTGACGGAGTGGTCGGCTCCGTCGGGCGCGGCGATCACCATAGGCAGAGGTGACGGGTTCAGGACAAGAGGTTTCTGAGAGAATTGTGAGAAACGTGATGATGCCGTGCCATCGGTCGGCCCGGCCGGCCGCCCCGTGCCGCCGCGCGCCGTCCGCCGGGGCCGCCGCCGCGCCATGGGCGGTCCCGAGCAGCACGAAGGCCCCGCCGCAACGCGACGGGGCCTTCTGCACATGGGATGAGTGGAGATGGCGGGAATCGAACCCGCGTCCAACGGTGCGGAACCAGGGCTTCTCCGTGTGCAGTTCGCTGCGATTTTCTCGGCCCCGGCGATCACGCGAACAAGTCGCCGACGGGCCCAGTCACTGTTTGATTTCCCTCTTCACCCCGTGACCGGGATCAAGGTTTAGTCCCCTAGCTGATGCCAGGAACCGGGTCGGGAACGAGCCCGGGCTGACACTCCCATGAAGGAGCTAAACGATCACTACCTGATCAGGCAGCGAGAGCGTAGAGCTCGGGAGAATCGCTCTTGGAATTGGCGATTATTTTTTTCGGCCTGTGGTTTACGAGATCATGGCCGCTTTCTCGACACGCTTCCCCTGCTTCGACAGCCGCTGTCGAAACCGATCATCCCCATGTTGATTTTTCAAACCCTCCGGAGAGGGAGTCGCACCCTCTGTGGAGTGCGCTGCCATCGTACGTGACCAACGCCTGCGGATGCCACTGTATTCCGGCTGGCTAGACGCCCCGCTGCCGCCGCTTGGCCGCCGCGATCGCGCGGTCCGTCTCCCGGCGGTCCTGCTGCTCACGCAGGGTCTGCCGCTTGTCGTACTCCTTCTTGCCGCGCGCCAGCGCGATCTCGGCCTTCGCCCGGCCGTCCTTGAAGTACAGGGCGAGCGGCACGATGGTGTGCCCGGTCTCCTCGGACGTCACCGCCAGCTTGTCGATCTCCGCGCGGTGCAGCAGCAGCTTGCGCTTGCGGCGCGCCGAGTGGTTGGTCCAGCTGCCCTGGCTGTACTCGGGGATGTGGGCGTTGTGCAGCCACGCCTCACCGCCGTCGATCTGGACGAAGCCGTCGGTCAGCGAGGTCCGCCCCTGGCGCAGCGACTTGACCTCGGTGCCGGTCAGGACGATCCCGGCCTCGTAGGTGTCGATGATCGCGTAGTCGTGGCGGGCCTTCTTGTTCTGGGCGACGATCTTGCGCTTGCCGCCCTTCTCGCCGTCCTTGGCCTTGGCGGCCGTCCCGCCCTGCTTGGGCTGGGACTCCTTCGGTACGTACATTCCCTTGCTCATAGTGCCGCCATTTTCGCACCCGGAGGGGGCCGGAGGGAAAGCCGATTACGCGGGGACGGCGGACGCGTTCACGAGGGGTCGCCGAGGCCGCCGAGCACCGTCTCGGCCCGTTCCAGGGCCCCGTGGGTGACCTCCAGGTCGGGGGTGATGCCGGTGCCGTCGACCGCGCGGCCGGACGGGGTGCGGTAGTGGCCCACGGTCAGCTCGGCGACCGAGCCGTCGGGCAGCTCGCTCGGCATCTGCACCGAGCCCTTGCCGAAGGTGCGCGAGCCCACGACGACCGCGCGGCCGCGGTCCTGGAGGGCGCCGGTGAGCAGTTCGGCCGCGCTCATGGTGCCGCCGTCGACGAGGGCGACGAGGGGGCGGTCGGTGTCGCCACCGGGATCGGCGTGCAGGGCGCGCTGGTCGCCGTCCACGTCATAGGTGGCGACGAGACCGCCGTCGAGGAAGACGGAGGCGGTGGCGGTGGCCTCGGCGACCAGCCCGCCGGAGTTGCCGCGCAGGTCCAGGACGATCCCGGCGCCGGCGGGGGCCGCCCGGACGGCGGAGCGGACGGCGTCGCCGACGCCCTTGGTGAACGCGGAGATCCTGATGACGACGGCGCCGCCGGTGGCGTGGCGGACGGTGACGGGGTCCGTGGAGAGCAGGACCCGGCGCAGCGTCTCGCGCCACGCGCGCGGACCGCGCTGCAGGCCCAGGGTGACGGTCGTGCCGGCGGCCGCGTCCGTGGCGTCACCGCGCAGTAAGGAGACCACCTCGGTGACCGGACGGCCGTCGACCACGTGCCCGTCGACGCTGCGCAGCCGGTCCCCGGGACGGATCCCGGCACCGGCCGCGGGCGATCCGGGCCGTACCTCGGTGACCTCGATGCGGCCCTGCGCGTCGCGTCGCGCCCACAGGCCGACGCCCGTGTAGCGGCCGTCGAGGGACTCCTCGAACTCCTCGTACTCCCCCGCGGAGTAGACGGCGGCCCAGCGGTCGCCGCTGCGGCTGACCGCGCGCTCCGCCGCCTCCATGGGGGACTTGCCGACGGCGGCGGCCTCCTGGGCCGCGCGGGTCACGTCCCGCGCGTGCCCGGCGGGCGGCACCTCACGCGTCTCGCCCGCCGCGCTCCGCCGCCCGTCGCCCGGCAGCGCCCCGGTCGCGGCGCCGGCGACGAGCACGCTCGCGAACACCAATGTCAGGGCGGCCCCGCGGCCGAAACGGCGGGGCTGACAGAACAGGTCGCGGCCTGACATGGCGGTGAGTCTAGGGGAACGCGAAGAGCCGTATGCGCCCATGACCGTACGACTCTCGTGGCATGCGTCACCGCCGCAGCCGACGTCGGGCAGACGGAATCGGACAGTGCCGTCAGATCGTGATCATGATGCGATCGCCGTGAGGACTTCCGACCGAAGTTCCTTGCCAAGACGCCCATGGCGCGCAAGGCCGCGGACGCCGCGATCGGAGCGGCGAAACAGGCCCTGATCGAGATGGGCCGCAAGCACGAGCGGGACGTACGCCTGGTACATCCCGCTCACACGACCATGGACTGCGGAAGGTGCGGAGCGGGAACCAACCACGCCCTCCCGCTGTCGGAACGTACCTATCACTGCATCGCGTGCGGGCACATGTCCTCCCGGGACAAGAACTCCGCCCGTGTGATGCTCCTCCGGGCAGGTCTGGACCCGGCTGGTGTCGAGGGCGCAAGACCTCCTGGAGCGTCGCTCCAGGAGGCTGCCTGAGCCAGGAATCCCCTCCCGTCGGGAAGGGGAGCGGTCAAACCTTGAGGTACTTGCGCAACGCGAAGAACGCCGCCAACGCCGGCATCAGCAGGCTGGTCGCGAGGATCAGGGGAAGCTTCGTCAGGACCGCGTCCCAGCCGATGAAGTTGATCAGGTTCAGCTTCTCCGACAGGGCCAGGCCGTGGTCGATGATGAAGTACCGGGCGATCACCAGGAAGCCGCAGGCGACCGTGCCGCCGATCAGCCCGGCGACCGCGGCCTCGGCGATGAACGGGGCCTGGATGTAGAAGCCGGAGGCGCCGACGAGGCGCATGATCCCGGTCTCCCGGCGGCGGCTGAACGCCGAGACCCGCACCGTGTTGACGATCAGCATCAGCGCGACCACCAGCATCAGCGCCATCACCGCGCGCGCGGCCCAGTTCATGCCGTTGAGGAGCCCGAAGAGGTTGTCCAGGATGCCCTTCTGGTCCTGCACCGACTGCACGCCGTCCCGGCCGTCGAAGGCGGTCGCGATGACCTGGTACTTCTCCGGGTCCTTCAGCTTGATCCGGTACGACTCCTGCATCTGGTCCGGGGTGAGGGAGGCGGCCAGCGGCGAGTCGCCGAACTGTTCCTTGTAGTGCTTGTACGCGTCGTCCTGCGACTCGTACGTCACCTTCTCCACCACCGACATCTTGCCGAGGTCGGTCTTGATCTGCTTCTTCTGGTCGTCGGTCACCGCGCCCTTGGCGCAGTTGGGGTCCGACTCGGCGTCACTCTTGTTGCAGAGGAAGATCGAGACGTTGACCTTGTCGTACCAGTAGCCCTTCATGGTGCTGACCTGGTCGCTCATCAGCAGCGACCCGCCGAACAGCGCGAGCGACAGGGCCACGGACACGATGACGGCGAAGGTCATCGTCAGATTGCGACGGAGACCGACACCGATCTCGGAGAGTACGAACTGGGCACGCATGGCGTGTACTTGAGGCCTTTCCGGGAACGTCTGCGGGGGCGGTCAGTGCTGGTAGCCGTAGACGCCGCGCGCCTGGTCACGGACGAGGCGGCCCTTTTCCAGCTCGATGACGCGCTTGCGCATCTGGTCCACGATGTTCTGGTCGTGCGTGGCCATCACGACGGTCGTGCCGGTCCGGTTGATCCGGTCGAGCAGCTTCATGATGCCGACGGAGGTCTGCGGGTCGAGGTTGCCGGTCGGCTCGTCGGCGATCAGCAGCTTGGGCCGGTTGACGAAGGCTCGCGCGATGGCGACGCGCTGCTGCTCACCACCGGAGAGCTCACCGGGCCTGCGGTCCTCCTTGCCGCCGAGCCCGACCAGGTCGAGCACCTGCGGCACGGACTTGCGGATCTCGCCCTTGGACTTGCCGATGACCTCCTGCGCGAAGGCGACGTTCTCCGCCACCGTCTTGTTCGGCAGCAGCCGGAAGTCCTGGAAGACGGTCCCCAGCTGGCGGCGCATCTGCGGCACCTTCCAGTTGGAGAGCCGCGCGAGGTCCTTGCCGAGGACGTGCACCTGGCCGTGGCTGCACCGCTCCTCGCGGAGGATCAGCCGCAGGAAGGTGGACTTTCCGGAGCCGGAGGACCCCACGAGGAAGACGAATTCGCCCTTCTCCACTTCCAGGGAGACATCCCTGAGTGCGGGGTGGGTCTGCTTGGGGTAGACCTTGGAGACGTTGTCGAATCGGATCACGGGTGCACCACGGGTCGCCGGGGGTAGATGAGCGTGACCATACGCGAATAGGGCGCGCGGGCGCAGTCGCCGGGAGGGGTTGCGGCAGGCTTGTGCGTTTTTGTACGGGACTTTGTCGAGGAGTTCGTCCGGGCCCCTCTCCGGCAGGGCCGCGCGGCCCTGCCGGGAACCTGGCACAGTGGAGGGGGAACGTTCTCGGTTGCGTGAGCGTTGGGATATGTGGAACCGGTTGCAAGGAGGGCGAGGCGCATGACGTACGACCGGCTGGTGTGCGCTAACTGCGCGGCGCCCGTGAGCGAGGGCCGGTGCCCCGTGTGCCGTGCGAACCGCGAGCGGCTGCAGCAGGAGAACTTCCTTTCGGGGCTGAACCCCATGGCGCTGATCGCGCTGCTGGCGGTGCTGGTGGCGGCGGTGGCGCTGCTGGCCCACCAGACCGCGTAGCCGCCACCCCACGACGCCGACCCCATGACGCGGGAAGGGCCCGGAGCCGATCGGCTCCGGGCCCTTCCCGCGTACGTCACCTCACGTCACGCGCTGGTACGGCTACCGTCAGGCAGCGGCACCGCCACGGCCCGCGACCACGCGCGGCAGGACGCGGAAGGCGACACCGCCCGCGATCATGGTGGCGGCGCCGAGGATCAGGAAGGTGGTCTCGCCGGCACCGGTCTCGGCGAGCTCCCCGCCGCCGCCCTGGGCGGTGGTGTCGGAGGCGCTGTCCGAGGTGTCGGTCAGGGCGGAGGTGCCCTCCTCCTGGGTGGAGGTGCCGTCGGTGTCGGGGCCCCCGGTGGTGGAGCTGCCGCCGTCGGTGGAGGAACCGCTGGTGCCGGTGGAGCTGCCCGAGGTGGAGCCGGAGCCGCCGGTGGAGTCGTCGCCGGTCGTACCGGTCGTGCCGGTCGTGCCGGTCGTGCCCGTGGTACCCGTGGTGCCGGTCGTGCCGGTCGTGCCCGTGGTACCCGTGGTGCCGGTCGTGCCGGTCGTGCCGGTCGTGCCCGTGGTACCGGTCGTCCCCGTGGTACCGGTCGTGCCCGTGGTACCGGTGGTGCCCGTGGTGTCGGTGCCCGTGGTACCGGTCGTCCCGGTCGTCCCCGTGGTGTCCGTACCGGTCGTGCCGGTCGTGCCCGTGGTGTCGGTGCCCGTCGTGCCGGTCGTGCCCGTGGTGTCCGTACCGGTGGTGCCGGTCGTCCCCGTGGTGTCGGTGCCCGTCGTGCCCGTGGTGCCCGTCGTGCCCGTGGTGGTGCAGACCCCGATCGGGTCGCACGGGTCGGGATCCGTCCGCGTGCCGGCCACGGCGTCCTCGGCCGTGGAGACGAGGTTGCTGTCGCCGTCTCCGGTTGCCGAGGCGACCCCCGCCACGGTCAGGGAGGCGCCCGCGGCGATCACGGCGCCGGCCGCGAGCCGCGCGACCCGGATCCGCGTCTTCTTTGTCATATAGCTGCTACCCCCAGTAGCTGAATCGTCGATGAGGGCGCGCTCGGGGCGGTGATCGACGGGGGTAGCTGAACTACTGGCTCAAACCCCCCGGTTCACATGCGCCCCGAAGATACGCATGCCACACTGCACCCTCCCGATTTTTCATATCAACGTCAAGGTCGTTGCGGGCGCAATGTCCAAGTCGGGAGTCTTTGACCGAGGTTGAAGCCGTGATTGTGACGTAAAAGGCAAGACGAAAGGCAACCGCCCTTGATTCAGGGGCGGTTGCCTTGTCGACAAAACTACTTCTCCTGCTGCTTGCGCCAGCGAATTCCCGCTTCCAGGAACCCGTCGAGCTCACCGTTGAAGACGGCCTCGGGGTTGCCGACCTCGAAGTCGGTGCGCAGGTCCTTGACCATCTGGTACGGGTGCAGGACGTAGGACCGCATCTGGTTGCCCCAGGAGTTGCCGCCGTCGCCCTTCAGGGCGTCCATCTTGGCCTGCTCCTCCTGCCGGCGCCGCTCGAGGAGCTTGGCCTGGAGGACGTTCATCGCGGTCGCCTTGTTCTGGATCTGCGAGCGCTCGTTCTGGCAGGAGACGACGATGCCGGTGGGCAGGTGAGTGAGGCGCACCGCGGAGTCGGTGGTGTTCACGCCCTGGCCGCCGGGACCGGAGGACCGGTAGACGTCCACGCGGAGTTCGGACTCGTCGATCTCGATGTGGTCGGTCTGCTCGACCACGGGGAGGACCTCGACACCCGCGAAGGAGGTCTGACGGCGCCCCTGGTTGTCGTAGGGCGAGATGCGCACCAGCCGGTGGGTGCCCTGCTCCACCGAGAGGGTTCCGTAGGCGTACGGCACCTGCACGGCGAAGGTGGTCGACTTGATGCCGGCCTCTTCCGCGTACGAGGTCTCGTAGATCTCGGTCTTGTAGCCGTGCTGCTCCGCCCAGCGCAGGTACATGCGCTGGAGCTTCTCGGCGAAGTCGGCGGCGTCCACGCCACCGGCCTCAGCGCGGATGTTCACGAGCGCCTCGCGGGAGTCGTACTCCCCGCTGAGCAGCGTCCGCACCTCCATCTCGTCCAGCGCCTTGCGGACGGCGGCGAGCTCGGACTCGGCCTCGGCACGGGTGTCCGGGTCGTCCTCCTCCTCGGCCATCTCGAAGAGCACGGCGAGATCATCGATCCGCCCGCGGAGGGCTTCGGCCTTCCGGACCTCCGCCTGCAGGTGACTCAGCTTGCTGGTGATCTTCTGCGCCTCGTCCGGGTTGTCCCACAGGGACGGCGCGGCCGCCTGCTCCTCGAGCACGGCGATGTCTGCCCTCAGCTTGTCGAGGTCCAGAACGGCCTCGATCGACTCCATGGTCGAGGAGAGGGACTTGAGCTCTTCGGATACATCGACGACTGCCACGCCTCCAGCGTAACGGACCCGCCATCCGCTCCCCTCCGGCGCCGGTCGCGGTCCCCGGGACTACGGCGCCGACGGGGCGGAGGTGCCGGTGTCCTGCGGGGAGGCGCCCGCGTCGTCGCCCGAGGTCGCCGCCCAGGTGCCGACGCCCACCGCCGCGACCAGCGCGACCGCCGCCGCGCCCAGGGTGATCCGGCGGCGCCGGGTGACCGCCCGGTTCCGCGCGGAGCCGGGGCGGGGTGCCCCCGCGGCCCTGGGCACCCGTGCCGTCCCGTGCGCCCCGCCCGCCAGTTCGTCGGGCGCGGGCACCCGCATCGAGGTGTGGGTGTCCCGGTTGGAGTCCGGCTTGGCCCCCGGAACGAGCGGCACCGACCCCCGCCGTACCCGGCCGGAGGGCGCCGCGGGGGCGGGCGCGGCCGGGTCCGCGGGCTCGCCGCCCTCGGCCGTCGGCTCGGTGTCCGGCTCGTCCACGTCGAGCGGCGGCATCCCGGCCAGGGTGGGCAGCTGCTCCCGCAGCCGCGCCGCCAGCTCGGACGCCCGCAGCCGTGAGGCCGGCCCCTTCGCCAGGCACTGCACGATCAGCTGCCACAGCTCGTCGGAAATGCCGGGGAGCGGCGCGACCGATTCCGTGACATGGCGCCGCAGCACGGCCCCCGGATGCCCCCCGCCGAACGGGGTGAACCCGGCGAGGAGCTCGTAGAGCACGGTCGCGAGGGCGTAGATGTCCACGGAGGCCCGGGGCGGCAGCCCCTCGACGATCTCCGGGGCGAGGTAGTCCGGCGTGCCGATGATCTTCGTGGCGCGGGTCCGCTTCGGGGTGTCGATCAGTTTCGCGACCCCGAAGTCGGTCAGCAGCGCGCGGTGCGAGCCGCCCGGGCCCAGCGGGCCCTGCATGTCGAGCAGGATGTTCTCGGGCTTGACGTCCCGGTGCACGACCCCGGCGGCGTGCGCCGCGGCCAGTCCCTCCGCGACGTCGGCGACGATCGCCACCGCGGCCTCGGGCGCGAGCCGGCGGTCCCGGTCGAGCCGGGTGCGCAGGTCGGTCCCCCGGACGAGGTCCATGACGAGCGCCAGGTCGTTGCCGTCGACCACCAGGTCCCGTACGGAGACGACGTTCGGGTGTTCGAGCCCGAGCAGGGCCGTGCGCTCCTGCACGAAGCGGCCCACGAGCTCCTCGTCGGAGGCGAGGTCCTCACGCAGCAGCTTGATGGCGACGGGCCCCTCGGGTCCCTCGCCCAGCCACACCGTGCCGGCGCTGCCCCGGCCCAGGATCTGGTGGGCGGTGTACCGGCTGCCGATCTTCCGTGCCAAGACTGCTCCTACCGACGCGTGTTGCCGAACAAAGTACGCGTCCTACGAGCCAACCTTCACCGCGGAGACGGAAATCACCCGCCAGATGTCGACAAGTCCACAGACTCGGCGTCAGGGCTTGCCCGGTCCGCCCGAGTCCTGGCCCAGTTCACCGACCCAGTCGGTGAACTGGCCGAACAGGTGGGTCAGCTCGCCCCACCAGCTCCGGCCCGTGCCGATCCAGTCCTGGAGCGGGCTGAACTCCCAGATGAGCCAGCCGGCCACGAAGAAGATGACGATCGTGAACAGGCAGCCCTTGAGGCAGCCGAGCCCGGGGATCTTCATCGGGTTGGCGCTGCGCTGCCTCGGCTCGCGGGGCTCGCGGGGCTGCCGCGGCTCGGGCGCGGGCCGCGGGGCCTGCCGCTGCGGCTGAGGCTGGGGAGCCGGTGCCGGGGCGTACCGCTGCGGCTGCTGCTGGGGCTGCTGCGGCGGCGCGTACTGCTGCTGGGGCTGCTGGTAGCCGTAGCCGCCGCCCTGCTGGGGCGGGTAGCCGCCCTGCTGGGGCCGCTGCGGCGGCTGCGGCTGCGGCTGCCGGGAGACCTGCCGCTGGGGGCGGCGGCGCAGCGGGTCCTCACCGGGGTCGAGGTACTGCTGGACCTGTGTCTGTTCGTTGCGGTCGCGGGCCGCCCGCAGCTGGGTCTGCCAGGGGTGCGGCTGCTCGGGCTGCTGCTGTCCGGGCCGGTGCCCGGGCACCGGCGGCAGGACGGCCGTCGGGTCGGCGCCGCCCGGGCCGCCCGTGTGCGGCAGGACGGCGGTGGGGTCGGCGGAGCCGGCGGGTCCCGCGGCGGCACCGGTGTGCGGGAGCACGCTGGTCGCGGCGTTCGGGTCGTACGCCCCCTGGGACAGGCCCGCGCCGGCGTCCGCGCCCGGCACCTGTGCGGGCGCCGGGTCCGGGGCGAGGAGGTGGACGACTCCCTCGGCGGCGGCGATCTGCATCGAGTTGGCGTGCACCCCGATGCCCTCGGCGACGATCCGCAGCCCGCGCGCGAGGTTCTGGGCGCTCGGCCGGGTCTCGGGGGTCTTGCTCAGGCAGCGCTCTATGACCGTCCACAGCGGGTCGGGGACGGTGGAGGGGCGGCGCGGTTCGGCGCTGAGGTGCTGGTGGAGCACTTCGAGCGCGGAGCCGCCGGCGAACGGCGGACGGCCGGTGACCAGTTCGTACAGCAGGATGCCGGCGCCGTAGATGTCGACCGCCGAGGTCTGCGGACGGCCCTCCGCCGACTCGGGCGCCACGTACGCGGGCGTGCCGACGAACTCGCTGGTGCGGGTCAGCCCCGGGGAGTCGGCGAGGCGGGCGATGCCGAAGTCGGTGAGCATCGGGTGCATCTGGCCGCCCTCCTGCTTCAGCAGGACGTTGGCCGGCTTCAGGTCGCGGTGGACCACGCCGTCGGTGTGGCTCGCGGCGAGCGCGTCGGCGACCTGGGCGGTCAGCAGCGCGGCCGCGACGGGCGTCAGCGGTCCGTTCTCGCGCAGATAGCGGTGCAGGTCGGGGCCGTCGACGAGGTCCATGACCAGCGCCAGCAGATCGCCCTCGACGACCAGGTCGCGGACCCGGACGATGTTCGGGTGGGTCAGGCGCAGCAGCACCGACCGCTCGCGCAGGAAGCGCATCACGACGTCGGGGTCGCTAGCGAGCTCCTCCTTGAGGACCTTGATGGCGACGGTCTCCCCGGGCTGACCGGGCACGGCCGCCTCGGCGCCCGCGGTCTCGCGCTGGCGGGCTCGCCAGACGGTGCCCGTGGCGCCGCGTCCGAGCGGCTCCTCGAGCAGGTACTTGCTGCCGACTGGCCGCACGTCACGCGCTCCCTGCTGCTTGCTTGCCTGTACTGCCTGTGTGTCCGACCCACTGTAGTGCCGGGGTCCCCGGACCGGGCTGTCCTCTTCCTGTGGGCCTTGCGCACGGTTTCCCGTGGGCCTTGCGCGCGGTTTCCCGTGGGCCTTGCGCACGGTTACGTGCTTTCTTCCCTGCCCGTTCGAAGGGAAGACGCGCGCCCCGGTCCCCCGGTTGCCGCACCCCGGCGTGACCGATCTCAACTGATCGTCGTCCGGTCGCCGGCGATCGAATGGTCAGGCACTTTTGCGGGCAGAGCCGACCAATCAAGATCACTTGCTCGCGGGCGGTGGGCGGATTGTCGGTGACAGGTGCGAGGATGCCTGCAGTACTGGCCGATGTGCTCGTGCGGGGTGGGGGGTTGTCCGCGCCCGGGCAGAAGGGACCGCTGACGGCGATGCAGATCCGGCTGACCGTCGTAGACCCGCTGGGCGCGTCCACGGAGGGGCGGGGCCGCGCCGCGAGCTGCGACGTACTGGTCACGGCGCCCGCCGGCACGGCGCTGGCCGAGGTCGCGTCCGCCCTGTCCGCCGCGGTCTCCGGGGAGAGCACGAGCGGCGCGCCCGTCGTCCTGTACGCGGGCGCGGAGCGGCTCGACGGCCGGCGCTGCACCCTGGGCGAGCCTCCCCTCATCGACGGCGCGGTCCTGGCGGTGGGCGCCCCGGCCGACCCCGAGCCGCATCCCGAGGTCGACGACGCCCCGGCGCGGCTGCACGTGGTCGCGGGCCCGGACGCCGGCGGGGTGCACCTGCTGCACGGCGGTCAGGTCCGGGTGGGCCGTTCCGCCGAGGCCGACGTCCCGCTGGACGACCCGGACGTCTCCCGGCTGCACTGCGCGGTGACCCTGACCCCCGACGGGCGCGCCACGGTCACCGACCTCGGCTCCACCAACGGCACCACCCTGGACGGCGGCCGGGTCCAGTCCCGTCCCGTCCGGCTGGCCCCCGGCGCGCTGCTCCGGGTCGGCGAGTCGGCCCTGCGGCTCGCTCCGCCCGGCGGCCCGGGAGCCCCCGTGGCCACCACCCCGGACGGCGAGGGGCACGTCCGCGTGCCGTGCGGCGCCGGTACGGCACAGGGCGCCCCGCCCTCGGCACCCGCGGCCGGGGGGCACGCGCGCGCGACACCCGGGACGCGACCGGACGGCCTCGCGGGCACCCCCGGATCCGCCCCCCTGCCCGCCCCCGCGCGCGTGCCGGGCGCGCGGACCGAGGTCCGCCAACCGTCGGCGGCCCCCGCACCGCCGCACGGCCCGACCGGCCACGCCTACGGCACGGTCGACTGGACCGGTGCCGCCGCTCGCCGGCCCGAGCGCCCCCACCCCTCGGGCGGGCCCCCCTCGGTGCCGGGCCAGGGCGGCGCCCCGCACATCGAGAGCCACCCGGCCGCCGGCGAGACACGCCGCGCGCCCTCCGCCGGGGCACCCGACGCTCCCGGTATCGACCCGCAGGCCGACACGCACGCCGGCCACGCGGGCGCGGGCTCCTTCGCCCGCCCGCACCACGGCGAGCCCCACCACGGCCGCCCGCACCACGGCGAGCCCCACGGCACCGAGCCGCAGCACGCCCCTCACGCCCCCCACCGCACCGCCCCCGACGACGACACCCCCGCCGCGTCCCGCCGCAAGGGCACCCCCCTGCGCGGCACCGACGTCCCGCCCGGCCTGCGCAAACGCGGTGGTCTCTCCGCCTGGGCGCGGAAGCTGGCCGGTGGCCGCGGCGGCTCCCAGGACACCCCCGACACCGACACCGACGCCCATGACGACGCACCGGGCGCCGTACCCCCCTCCTCGGCCGTCGCCGCGCCCGCGCCGGAGACGTGGCCGGACCCGGCGGCGCTGCTGCTGACGGCCCTGGCCCCGGGCCCCCGGCTGTGGGAGCGCGCCCCCGGTCACCCGGAGGCGCTGACGGTCCGGCTCGGCACGGCGGACCGGCCGGCGCCGGACGGCTCGGGCCTGCTGCCCGCCGTCCCGGTGACGGCGGGTCTGCGCGAGGCGGGTGCGCTGGGCCTGGCCGGACCGCGCCCGCGGCTCGCGGGGCTGGCCCGCGCGGTGCTGGCGCAGCTGGCCGCGCTGCACTCGCCGGACGTCCTGGAGATCGTCCTGATCAGCACGGACCGGGCGCGCGGCGAGCAGGAACGCGCCGCGGAGTGGGCCTGGCTCGGCTGGCTGCCCCATCTGCGGCCCGGCCACGGCCAGGACTGCCGTCTGCTGCTCGCCTACGACCACGAGCAGGCGGCGGCCCGCACCGACGAGCTGCTGCGGCGGCTGGCGGACCGGCAGCCGGACGGCGGCGCCCCGGCGCCGGCCACGGCGCACCGCCCGTCCTGGGCGCGGGCCGAGGACGGGGCGGCGTTCCCCGGCCCGTACACGGTGGTCGTCGTGGACGGCGACCCGGGCGGCGCCGACCTGCGCGAGGCGGTGACGCGGCTCGCGGTGGCGGGCCCCCGGGCCGGCATCCATGTGCTGTGTCTGGCCGAGACGTCCGCCGTGTCACCGGCCGCCCCGGTGACGCAGGCTTATGAGGCGGCCTGCGCGGCGGCACCGGCGTTCCGCGCGTGCGGGGCGGTGGCACTGCTGAGCGGGGACGTGGCGACGGCGCTGCGGCTGTTCCGGGTGGCGCCGGAGGGTGACGGCCGGTCGGGCCCGGTGGGCCAGGGCACGCTGGCCGCCGTGGACGCGGTCTCCCCCGCCTGGGCGGAGCGGTTCGCGCGCGCCCTGGCCCCGCTGCGCCCCGACGGCGGCGGCGAGCGGCACACCCGCGTGTCGGCCCCCCTGCCCCCGTCCGCGCGGCTCCTCGACGAACTGGGCCTGGCCCGGGCCACCCCGGCCTCCCTGATGGCCCGCTGGGCGGACGCGGCCGACGACACCGAGGCGCTCGGCGGCCGGGCGTGGGCCGTGCTGGGCGCGGGCCCGCGCGGTCCGGTCGCGGTGGACCTCGCCGCCGAGGGCCCGCATCTGCTGATCGAGGGCCCGTCCGGCAGCGGCCGTACGGAACTGCTGCGGGCGGTGGTGGCCTCGCTGGCCGCCGCCGAGCGCCCGGACCGGCTGAGCGTGCTGCTGCTGGACGGCGGCGACACCGTCGGCAAGGGCACCGCCGGCCAGGGCGACGGTCTGCGCGTGTGTACGGACGTACCGCATGTCACCGGTCATCTGACCGCCAACGACCCTGTCCGGATGCGGGAGTTCGCACAGTCGCTGAGCGCCGAGCTGAAGCGGCGGGCGGAGCTGCTCGGGCTCTCCGACTTCGCGGAGTGGCACACGCACCGCGAGGTGTCCGGCCGGATCGTCGCGCAGCGCACCCCGGCGCCCTCGTCCCCCGGTGCCGCCGACCTCGACACCCCGCCGAGCGCCACGATCCGGCTGCGCCCCTCGGCGGCCGCCCGCCGCCAGGAGGAGGCTCCCGCCCCGCTGCCCCGTCTGGTGGTCGTGGTCGACGACCTCGACGCGCTGGTCTCACCCGCCCTGGGCTCTCCCGGGCGCCCCGCCGCGGGTTCGGTGATGCGCGCGCTGGAGGCGGTGGCCCGCGAGGGCGACCGGCTCGGCGTGCACCTGGTGGCCGCGACGGCTCCGGACGCCCGCACGGCGGAGTCGGAACCGGCCCGCCGTTCCACCGTTCGGGTCAGCCTGGAGCCGCCGGGTTCGGGCGTCGACGAGCCCGCACCCGGCCGGGGCCGCCTCCGGGGCGCGGACGGCCGTCTCACGCCCTTCCAGGGCGGCAGGGTCACGGGCCGCATCCCCCGCACGGCGACCCTGCGCCCCACGGTGGTTCCCCTGGAGTGGCAGCGCATGGGTGACCCGCCGGCCCGCCGCCCGGTCCGCGAGCTGGGCAACGGTCCGACGGACCTGGCGCTGCTGGCGAGCGCGCTGGAGCGGGCCTCGCGCAGTCCCTCGGGGGTCTGAGAGGCCCCCCGGGCGAGAACGTGCGCCGTGCAGTCACGACGCGGTCACGATCCCCCGGTGGACGGGGCGGGCGCTCTTGCCGATCTCCGTCACCCGGCGTAGACCAGTGGTCACGGGACAGCGCTCGACGTTCGACGAGATCCGAAGAACGGGGTCGTGATGCGCAGGACGAGCCACACCATCCGGACACGCAGGACCGTGAGGACGGCCGCCGCACTGGCGGCGGGAGCCCTCGCGCTCTCGCTCACCGCGTGCGGCGGGGACGACGACAAGAGCACCGGCAACGGAAGCGGAACCGGCACCGAGGACACCGGCAGCGGAGTGAGCCTGCCGAAGCTGGACGGGACCACGCTCGAGGTGGCCGCCGTGTGGACCGGTGCGGAGCAGGCGAACTTCAAGAAGGTCCTGGCGGAGTTCGAGAAGCGCACCGGCGCGAAGGTGACCTTCGTGCCCGCGCAGGACCCGATCATCAACTTCCTCGGGTCGAAGATCGCGGGCGGTTCGCCGCCGGACGTGGCGATGCTCCCCCAGCCCGGGGCCATCAAGCAGGCGGTCGACCAGGGCTGGGCGAAGCCGCTGGGCGCCGACGCCCTGGCGGAGCTGCGGAAGAACTACGCGCAGGGCTGGCAGGACATCGGCAAGGTCGACGGCAAGCCGTACGGCGTCTACTACAAGGCCGCCAACAAGTCGCTGATCTGGTACAACGCGCCGGTCTTCGAGAACGCGGGCGCGAGCGAGCCGAAGACGTGGGACGAGTTGCTGAGCACCGCGCAGACGGTGTACGACTCCGGTGTCACGCCGTTCTCGATCGGCGGCGCCGACGGCTGGACGCTCACCGACTGGTTCGAGAACGTCTATCTGTCGCAGGCGGGCCCCGAGAAGTACGACCAGCTCGCCCAGCACAAGATCAAGTGGACGGATCCGTCGGTGACGAAGGCGCTGACCACGCTGGCGCAGATCTGGGGCAAGAAGGACTGGATCGCGGGCGGTGCGAGCGGCGCGCTCCAGACGGAGTTCCCGGCCTCGGTGACGCAGACGTTCACCGGCGGCGACCAGCCGAAGGCGGCGATGGTCTACGAGGGCGACTTCGTGCAGGTCAACATCGCGGACACCAAGGCCGAGGTGGGCACGGACGCCAAGGTGTTCCCCTTCCCGAAGGCCGGTGACACCGCGCCGGTGGTGTCCGGCGGTGACGCGGCGGTCGTCTTCAAGGACTCCAAGGGCGCGCAGGCGCTGGCGACCTTCCTGGCCTCGCCGGACGCGGCGACGATCCAGGCGAAGCTGGGCGGCTACCTCTCGCCGAACAAGAACGTCGCGATCTCCTCGTACCCGAACGAGGTCCAGCAGAAGATCGCCAAGGCGCTGATCGCGTCCGGCGACGACTTCCGCTTCGACATGTCCGACCAGGCCCCGCAGGCCTTCGGCGGCACGCCCGGCAAGGGCGAGTGGAAGGACCTCCAGGACTTCCTCAAGAACCCGACGGACGTGGCCGGCACCCAGCGCAAACTGGAGTCGGACGCGGCGGCTGCGTACGGGAACTGACCCGGCGATGCGGCGGTCCGTAACCGGCACGCGCATCACCGTGGCGGCCCTGTTCCTGCTGCCCTGCCTCGTGCTGCTGGGCGCGCTCGTGGTGTACCCCATCGGGTACTCGGTCGCGCGCAGCTTCTACGACCCGTCGGGCGACGGTTTCGTCGGCGTCGACAACTACCAGGCCCTCTTCACCGACGACGGCATCCGCACGGCCCTGAAGAACAACGTGATCTGGGTGGTGTTCGCGCCGACCGTGGCGACCGCCCTCGGTCTGGTCTTCGCGGTGCTGACCGAGCGGGTGCGCTGGGGCACGGCGTTCAAGCTGGTCGTCTTCATGCCGATGGCGATCTCCATGCTCGCCGCCGGGATCATCTTCCGGCTGGTGTACGACCAGGACCCCGACAAGGGGGTCGCGAACGCGGTGTGGGTCGGGGTGCACGACACGTTCGCCCAGGCGTCCGCGTTCCCTAAGGCCCACCCCGGCCGTGACTCGCCCCTGACGGCCGAGGGCGGCGGTTACGTCACCAGGGCGACCGTGCACACCGGCGAGACGGTCTCCCTCCCGCTGGTGGGTGTCGCGCCCGACCGGATGCCCGGCGACGCGAAGAAGGCCGCGGCGGCCGAGGCCGACCCCGCCGCGATCACCGGCACCACCTGGCAGGACTTCACCCGGGGCAAGGGCGTCGGCACCCCGGGCGCCCCGGACCCCACCGAGCTGGGCTACGCCGGGATGAGGATCGAGGCCGTGAAGGACGGCAAGGTGGTCGCGTCCACCACGGCCGCCGACGACGGCACCTTCACCCTGCCCGCCGCGGCCGACGGGGCCCGGCTGCGGCTGCCCGCGAGCAACTTCGCGGAGCCGTACAACGGCCTGGACTGGCTGGGCCCCTCGCTGGTCACGCCCGCGATCATCGGGTCGTACATCTGGATGTGGGCCGGTTTCGCGATGGTGCTGATCGCGGCCGGGCTCGCCGGGGTGCCGCGGGAACTGCTGGAGGCGGCGCGGGTCGACGGGGCCAACGAGTGGCAGGTGTTCCGCAGGGTCACCGTCCCGCTGCTCGCGCCGGTCCTCGCGGTCGTCACCGTCACCCTGATGATCAATGTGCTGAAGGTGTTCGACCTGGTGTTCATCATCGCGCCGGGCTCCTCGCAGGACGACGCGAACGTGCTGGCGCTGGAGCTGTACCGCAAGGGCTTCTCGGAGAACCAGCCCGGCATCGCCAGCGCGATCGCCGTGTTCCTGCTGCTGCTGGTGGTCCCGGTGATGTGGTTCAACGTCCGCAGGCTCAGGCGGGAGGTGCGGCGATGACGACCGCGGGCAGGTGGCTGGTCGGGAAGGTCAACAGCGGTCTGGTCCGGGGCTTCCTCCTCGTCGTCGGCCTGTTCTGGCTGGTGCCGACGATCGGTCTGCTGATCTCCTCGCTGCGCTCCCCGGAGGACCTGAGCGCCGGCGGCTGGTGGACGGTGTTCTCCGAGCCCTCCCGGCTCACCTTCGCCAGCTACCGCAAGCTCCTGGAGAACGGCGACATCACCGACTCGCTCGTCAACACGGTGCTGATCACGGTCCCGGCGACCCTGCTGGTGGTCTTCATCGGCTCGCTCGCCGGATACGCCTTCGCCTGGATGGAGTTCCCGGGTCGCGACTGGTGCTTCCTGGCCGTCGTGGGGCTGCTGGTGGTGCCGGTGCAGGTGGCGCTGATCCCGATCGCCGAACTCTTCGGCAAGCTCGGCCTGTTCGGGTCGGTCTTCGGGGTGATCCTGTTCCATGTCGGCTTCGGTCTGCCGTTCGCGGTGTTCCTGCTGCGGAACTTCTTCGCGGAGATCCCCCGCGAACTGCTGGAGGCGGCCCGGCTGGACGGGGCGGGCGAACTGCGCCTGTTCTTCCGGGTGGTGATGCCGCTGGGCGGTCCGGCGATCGCGAGCCTGGCCATCTTCCAGTTCCTGTGGGTGTGGAACGACATGCTGGTGGCGCTGGTGTTCACCGACGCCGGCAGCCAGCCCATCACGGTCGCCCTCCAGACCCAGGTGCGCCAGTTCGGCAACAACATCGACGTCCTGGCGCCCGGCGCCTTCATCTCGATGGTGATCCCGCTGGCCGTGTTCTTCGCGTTCCAGCGGCAGTTCGTGTCCGGGGTGATGGCGGGCGCCGTCAAATAACCGCCACGGGGGCGGGACGTCACGGTCCCGCCCTTCCCCGTTCACCCGCAATCCCCCGAATGCCGTACGAACCGTAACCGATTCACTCCATCGGCCGTTCCCGGGCAAGGCCCTGTCCGCGCCGACCCATGGATGTCCGTTGCCCAGGTTCAGTGTCATCGTCCCCGCGTACAAGGTTCAGGCGTATCTGCACGAGTGCCTCGAATCGGTGCTGTCCCAGTCGTGGACCGATCTCGAACTGATCGCCGTCGACGACTGCTCGCCGGACGCCTGCGGGGAGATCATCGACGAGTTCGCGGCGCGTGACCCGCGGGTGCGCGCGGTGCACCTGCCCGAGAACGCGGGTCTGGGCCGGGCCCGCAACGCCGGGATGCGCGTGGCGGTCGGCGACTACCTGCTGTTCCTGGACTCCGACGACACTCTCACCCCGGACGCGCTGCGCGCCATCGCCGACCGGCTGAAGGAGACCGGCGAGCCGGACGTCCTGGTCTACGACTACGCGCGCACCTACTGGACGGGCGAGTCCGAACGCAACAAGGTCGCCTCCGTGCTCGCCGAACAGGGCCCCACCCCGTTCCGGCTGGGGGACCGCCCGGAGCTGCTCCGGCTGCTCATGGTCGCCTGGAACAAGGCCTGCAGACGGGAGTTCGTCGACCGCGCGGGCCTGGCCTTCCCCCCGGGCTACTACGAGGACACGCCGTGGACGTACCCGGTGCTGATGTCGGCGGAGTCGATCGCCACGCTCGACCGGGTCTGTGTGCACTACCGCCAGCGCCGCCGCGGCAACATCCTGTCCACCACCAGCCGCAGGCACTTCGACGTCTTCGAGCAGTACGACCGGGTCTTCGCGTTCGTCGAGGAGCACCCCGAGCTGGCGCGCTGGCGGCCGGTGCTGTTCCGCCGCATGGTCGACCACTTCACGACGATCTTCGCCAAGCGGGACCGGCTGCCGAGCGCCGCCCGCGCCGAGTTCCTGCGCCGCGCCCGCGCCCACTACCGCCGCTACCTCACCCCCGGCACCACGATCCCGGCCCGCTCCCGGCTGCGCCACGCCCTCGTCCACCTCGGCCTGCACCGCACCTACCGGGGTCTCCAGGCGGCCATGACCCTGCGCCGCCGCACCCTGAAGCTCGCCGTGAAGCTCGCCCGCGCCCTGCGGGCCGGCCTGCTCCAGACGCACTACCGCGTCCAGCTGCGGCTGCCCCTGCGCGCCGACCGCGCGGTCTTCGGGGCGTACTGGGGGCGCGGGCACGGCTGCAACCCGGGCGCGCTGGAGGCCGCGTTCCGCACCTACGCGCCCGAGGTGCGCACCGCGTGGATCGCCCGCCCCGAGCACCGGCAGGCGGTGCCGCCGGGCCCGCGCCCCCTCACCCCCGGCACGGCCGCCTACTGGACGGCGCTGGCCCGCTCCAAGTACCTCGTCAACAACGTCAACTTCGACCGCCGCCTGGTCAAACGGCCCGGCCAGGTCTTCGTGCAGACCCAGCACGGCACCCCCCTCAAGCACATGGGCCTCGACCTCCAGGAACGCCCGGCCGCCGCCCGTGACATGGACTTCGAGGCGCTGCTGCGCGGCGTCGACACCTGGGACTACGTGCTGTCCGCCAACCGCCACACCACCCTGACCTGGGAGCGCGTCTACCCCGGCCGGTACCGGACACTGGAGTACGGCTACCCGCGCAACGACGTCTTCCAGCGGGCCACCGCGGCGGACGTGGCCCGGCTGCGCGACTCCCTCGGCATCCCCCGCGACACGGTCGCGATCCTGTACGCCCCCACCCACCGCGACCACCGGCGCACCCAGTACCCCGCCCTGGACCTGGAGCGCGTCCTGCGCCGTCTGGGGCCGCGCTTCGTCGTACTGGCCCGCCCGCACCACTGGCAGGGCTCCCTCGTCGCCCGGCGCACGCCCGGGGTCATCGACGTCGGCGACCATCCCAGTGTCGAGTCGCTCTGCCTCGCCTCGGACGCGCTGGTCACGGACTACTCGTCGATCATGTTCGACTACGCCAACCTGGACCGGCCGATCGTCGTCCACGCCCCCGACGAGGACTGGGCGGCGTACCGGGCGGCCCGCGGCGTCTACTTCGATCTGCGGGCCGTCCCGCCGGGCGTGGTGGCCCGCAGCGAGGACGAGCTGATCGACATCTTCCGCACCGGCCACTGGCACGGTTCCCGCTCGGCCCAGCTGCGGGCCGCGTTCCGCGAGCGGTTCTGCCCGTACGACGACGGGCGCGCCGCCGAGCGGGTCGTACGGAGGATCGTGCTGGGCGAGACCCAGCTGCCGCCCGTGGTGCCGCTCGCCGAGCGCCGGCCCGTGCCGTCGGCGGCGGCCTCGGGCCACCCCCCGCTCACCGCCGTACCGCAGCCTTCCGGCGCACAGCCCGTCACCGACGGCCGCTGAACACCGTTGGCCCCGACGGACACACCGGCACGGCACACCCGGCAGAGCCCCCCGCAGAGGCCCGCAGAGCCCCGACAGAGCCCCCACGGAGAAAGAGCAGCATGCCCCGCTTCAGCATCATCGTCCCGTCCCATGGGGTCGCGGGGCGGCTGTCCCTGGCGCTGGACTCCGTCCTCGCCCAGTCCTTCGGCGACTTCGAGCTGATCCCGGTCTGCGACGCGCCGGACGCCCCGGCCGGCGCCGTCGCCGCCGGGTACGCCGAGCGGGACCCCCGGGTGACGCCGGTGCACTCGCCGCCGTCGGCGGGCCTGGCCGGGGCGCGCAACACCGGGGCGCGGGCGGCGCACGGGACGTATCTGCTGTTCCTCGACGGCGACGACACCCTCGCCCCGGGCGCCCTGACGGCGCTGGACGCCCGCCTCGCCGTCACCGGTGACGTGGACGTCCTGTACACCGAGCACGAGCGGGTCCCCTGGTGGGAGGGCGAGCCCGCCAACCCGGCGGCGCCACTGCTGGCGAAGGCCCCCTCGGGCGCCTTCGGCCCGGCCGAGGCGCCCCGGATCACCGGGGTGCTGCTGCCCGCCTGGAGCGCCGCCTACCGCCGCGCCTTCCTGGAGGAGCGGCGGATCGCCTTCCCCGAGGGGCACTTCACCGACCTCGGCTTCGGCGGCCTGGTCACCCTGCACGCCGAGCGGATCGCGGTGCTGCGCTCGGTCGTCGTACGGCATCTGCTGCGCCGGCAGGGCAACCGGCTCACCCGGCCGGGCGCGCACCACACCGAGCTGCTGGACCGGATCGAGCCGGTGCTGGCTGCGGCGGCCGGACTCGGGCTGTCCGCCGCGCGGTCGGGGCCGCTGTTCGAGCAGCTCTTCGCGCTCGTCCTCAAGACGGCCGCGCACCCGCGCCGGCTGCCGGGCCGCCGGCGCCGGGCCTTCTTCCGCCGCGCGGCCCGGCTCCACCGCCGCCACCGCCCGGCCGGCTGGCGCGGACCGGGCGGGAGCCTCGGGGTGCAGCACCGGCTGCTGGCGGCGGGGGCGTACACGGCGTTCCGTGCGCTGCGCGGCGCCAACCAGCGGCTGTCGGCCGCCGCCCGGCTCCTCGCGCGCCCCCGGGGGCTGCGCACCCGCCTGTTCTACCGGCGTCAGCTCCGCCGCCCTGTCGACCCGAACCTGGCGGTGTACTGCGCCTACTGGGGCCGCGGTTACGCGTGCAGCCCGGCCGCGATCCACGCGAAGGCCGCCGAACTCGCCCCGCACATCCGCTCGGTGTTCCTCGTCGAGCCCGGCCGGGCGCACACCGTGCCGGAGGGCGTCGACCACGCCGTGATCGGCAGCCGCCGCTACTGGCAGCTCCTGGCCCGCGCCAAGTACCTGGTCAACAACGCCAACTTCGCCGAGGGCGTGGTCAAGCGGGAGGGCAGTGTGCACGTGCAGACCCAGCACGGCACCCCGCTGAAGAAGATGGGCGTCGACCAGTCGACGTACCCGGTGGTGGCGGCCGCGAGCGGCTCGTTCACCAAGCTGCTCGGGCGGGTGGACCGCTGGGACTTCAACCTCTCCTCCAACACGCACTCCACCCAGATGTGGGAGCGCGCCTTCCCGGGCCGCTACGAGCACCTGGAGTACGGCTATCCCCGCAACGACGTCCTCTACACGGCGACCGCCGAGGACGTGGCCCGCGTCCGGCGCGAGCTGGGGGTGCCCGAGGGGCGGACGGCCGTGCTGTACGCGCCGACCCACCGCGACTGGCGGACCGGCTTCGAGGGCGGCCTGGACCTGGAGGCCTTCTGCGAGGCGGCCGGCGAGGACGTCGTCGTCCTGCTGCGCGCCCACTACTTCTACGACCGGGGCGGGGCCCGGGGGACGGGCCGGGTCCTCGACGTCACCGGGCACCCCTCCTCCGAGGACGTGTGCCTGGCCGCCGACGCCCTGATCACGGACTACTCGTCGATCATGTTCGACTACGCCAACCTGGACCGGCCGATCGTCGTGTACGCCGACGACTGGGACGTCTACACCGAGACGCGCGGCGTGTACTTCGATCTGATGGCCGCGCCGCCGGGACCGGTGGCCCGTACGCCGCAGGAGCTGGCGCGGGTGTTCCGCGACGGCACGTACGCCTCGCCCGGGTCCGCGCAGCTCAGGGCCGCGTTCCGGGCCCGTTTCTGCCAGTTCGACGACGGCCGGGCCGCCGAGCGCGTGGTGCGCAGGGTGCTGCTCGGCGAGCCCCCGGAGGCGATCGAGCCCGTGCTGCCGCTCGCCGACCGCGTCCCGGCCCCCGCCGCCACCCCCGTGAGGAGCTGACCCCCGCAGTGCCCCGCTTCAGCGTCATCGTCCCCTGTTTCAAGGTGCAGGGCTTCCTGCGCGAGTGTCTCGACTCGCTCCTTTCGCAGTCGTACGCGGACTTCGAGGTGATCGCCGTCGACGACCGTTCGCCCGACGGCTGCGGCGCGATCCTCGACGAGTACGCGGCCCGTGACGAGCGGGTCCGGGTGCTGCATCTGCCGGAGAACGTGGGTCTCGGCCGCGCCCGCAACGCGGGTCTGCCGCACGCGGTGGGCGACTACCTGTTCTTCCTCGACAGCGACGACACCCTCACCCCGGGCGCCCTGCACGCGATGGCGGACCGGCTCGCCGAGACCGCGGACCCGGACGTGCTCGTGTTCGACTACACGCGCACCTACTGGTGGGGCGGCACCCGCCGCAACGCCCTCGCGCACCTCCTCGCCGAGGCCGTGGACGGCGCCCCGGGGCCGACCTTCACGGCCGCCGAGCGCCCGGAGATCCTCGATCTGCTGATGGTCGTCTGGAACAAGGTCTACCGGCGCGCGTTCGTCGAGGAGAACGGCTTCGCCTTCCCGCCCGGCTACTACGAGGACACTCCCTGGACGTTCCCGGTCATGCTCAGCGCGGAGCGGATCGCCGTGCTGGACCGGATCTGTCTGAACTACCGCCAGCGCCGCCAGGGCAACATCCTGTCCACCACCAGCCGCAAGCACTTCGACATCCACGACCAGTACGAGCGGGTCTTCGCCTTCGTCGACTCCCGCCCGGCGCTCGCGGACTGGCGGCCGTATCTGCACCGCAAGATGGGCGAGCACTGCCTGGACATCCTGGCCAAGCCGGACCGGCTGCCGCCGTCCGACAGGAAGGAGTTCTTCCGCCGCACGGCCGAGATGTTCCGCTCCCGCCGGCCGGACGGCGCACCGGTGCCGGCCGGGCTGCGGGTGCTGGAGCACGGGTACGCGGCCTACCGGGCGCGGCGGCAGGCCGAGCGCGCGGGGCGGGAGCTGGCGCGGCGCGGGACGCTCGTACGCCGGGCGGCCGGGGCTCGCGCCCAGCGCGCGGTGGACGGGGTGCGCGCCCGCCGGCCGGTCGACCCGCAGCTGGTCGTGTACTCGGCGTTCTCGCACCGCGGGGTGCTGGGCGATCCGGGGGCGGTCTACCGCAAGGCGCTGGAGATCGCGCCGCAGCTGCGCGGGGTGTGGGTGGTGCGCGACGAGGAGACGGCCGCCGGGCTTCCGGCGGGCGTCGAGCACGTCCTGCTGGACTCGCCCGCCTACCGGCGGGTGACCGCGCGGGCGGGTTTCTTCGTCAACAACGTCAACTGGCCGGGCGCGCTGGTCAAGCGCCCCGGCAGCGTCCACGTCCACACCCACCAGGGCACCCCGCTGAAGTACATGGGCGCCGATCTGCTGCACCGGCCCGGGGCCCGCTACGGGGTGGACGTGCCGCAGATGCTGCGCCGCGCCGACCGCTGGGACCACAGCCTGGTCGCCAACCGGCACTCGGAGCTGGTGTGGGAGCGGGCGTACCCGTGCCACTTCGCCTCCGCCCGCACCGGCAGCCCGCGCAACGACGTGCTGATCGGCGCGGACGCGCGGGCGGGCGCGGCGGCGCGGGCCCGGCTGGGCGTGCCGGCCGGGCACACCGTGGTGCTGTACGCGCCGACGCGGCGGGAGTACGTCCGGGGCGGACACGTCGACCGGATCGACCTGGCCCGGTTCGCGGCGTGCCTGGGCGAGGGGCACACCCTCGTCGTACGGCTGCATCCGTCCCTGGCGACGGGGCACGCGCGCGGGATGGGCCTGGCGGATCTGCACCGGCGCGGGGTGCTCGTCGACGCGACGGACGAGCCGCACGTGGAGGACGTGATGCTCGCCTCGGACGTGCTGGTGACCGACTACTCGGCCCTGATGTTCGACTACGCCAACCTGGACCGGCCGATCGTGGTGCACGCCGACGACTGGGCGGCGTACACGGCGAGCCGGGGCGCCTACTTCGACATCACGGCCGAGCCGCCGGGCCATGTCTCGCGCTCCTTCGACGAGCTGGCCGCCCTGCTGGCCTCCGGGAGCTGGCGGGACGCGGAGTCCACCCGGCTGCGGGCCGCGTTCCGGGCGCGTTTCTGCGCGTACGACGACGGACACGCCGCCGAACGGGTCGTACGGCGTCTGCTGCTGGGCGAGGAGTTCCCTGACGTCGGGACGGCACGGGTACCTGCGCCGGGTGCGGCGCACGAGCACCTGGCGTCCACCTAGTGCCGTGCCGGGCGTCGCGAGCCGGTGAACCCTTCCGGTCACGGCACTAGCACCAGCGGCGGGCGGCCCGTTCGCGGGACGGACTCCGTTCGGGCTCACCCGCCGGGGTGACAGGGGGCGAGGAGGTTGACGCGGGCGGGAAGGTACGGCCAATGCCCCTCTTGCGCAACTCCACCCACTTTTGCCCCCCTCCGGTCCGCGCCCGGTGAGCGCCGGTGTCCTGATCCGGCGTCCGGTGCGCGGCGCCGGGGCGCTGCGCCGCCGGCGGGTGTGGCGCCCGAGCCCGTACCAGGTCTTCGGTTTCGTGTTCTGGCTGGTGACGGCGCTGGCGTTCTGGCGGGTGCCGCTGTGCTGCGACGCGGGGGTGCACGCGGCGGTCGTGGAGCGTCTGAGGGCCGATCTGCTGCACCCGCGGCACCCGATGGCCGATCTGCCGGGCGCGGGCAGCCCCTACTACTCGCCCTACGCGCTGGCCGAGGGCGTGTTCGCCCGGCTGACCGGGCTGGGGGGCTGGGCGGTGCTGAGGGTCGCCGGGCCGGTGAACCTGGTCGTGCTGCTGACCGGTCTCGGCCGGTTCGTCCGGGCGCTGACGCCCCGGCCGTGGGCGCCGGTGCTCGCGCTGGCGGCGATGACGCTGCTGTGGGGTACGGAACGCGCCTGGTGGAGCGGCTATCTGGGGCTGATGTCGATGACCGGCAACCTCGGCTATCCGTCCACCTTCGGGATCGGCCTGGCCTTCTGGGCGTGGGCGCTGACGGCGGCACGCGCGCGTGACGGCCGTCTGGTCCGCTACGTCGGTCCGGACGGCCTGCGCGGCTTCACCGGCTACGCGGGGGTCGGCGCGCTGTACGGGACGATCCTGCTGGTGCATCCGATCACGGCGGTGGGGGCGGTGTCGGGCGCTGTCGCGGTGGTCCTCGGCCTGCAGCGTCGGTGGCGGCCGGCGGTGGCGGCGCGCTGGGCGGTGACGGCCACGGCGGCGCTGCTGGTCGCCGCCGCCTGGCCGTACTTCGACGTGTTCGCGCTCGCCGGGGACGGCAGCGTCGACGGGATGCACCGGCGGCTGTACGACGACGTGGCCGGCCAGTTCTGGCTGGCGCTGCTGGGCCTGCCGGCGCTGTGGGCGCGGGCGCGGCGCTCGGTGCGCGATCCGCTGGTGCTGATGTTCGCCCTGGACTGCGTGGTGGTGGCGTACGGGTTCGTCAGTGGTCACTACACCTACGGGCGGATCCTCGGCCTGACGCTGGTGCCGCCGCAGTTCGCGCTGGCGGTGGAGCTGGCGGCGCCGAGGCCGTGGGGGGCGTGGCGCAGGACGCTGGGCGCGGTGGCGGCCGCCGGGGCCTGTGCGGGGCTGCTGACCGTGCAGGCGGGCGCGGTCGTACCGCGTGCGCTGGATCCGGTGGGCTTCGACCAGCCGCCGCGCTGGCCGGCGTACGACTGGGCGGCGCGGCACATCGGGCCCGGGGAGGTGGTGATCACCGACGGGTACTTCGCCGTGCACGCGATCGCCGGGTACGGGCCGAACCTCGCCGCGCCCCCCTGGCCGGACGCGGCGCTGGACGAGCGGGCGCGGCTGCGCCGGGCGGCGGACGTCCGGGCGTATCTCGCCCCCGGTTCGACGCGGGCCGGGCGGGCCGCGATCGTGCGCCGCTACGGGGTCCGCTGGCTGCTGCTGACGCGCTGGCACCGGGTGCCCGAGGAGGCGGTGGTGGTGGCGTGGAGCCGGCGGACCGGGGAGGTGCTGGCGCGGGTGGGGTGAGAGGCGGGGGTGCCGGTGGGCGGCCTGCGGGGAGGCCGGTGAAGGGGGCGCTCGGGGGCGCGGCCTGGGGGAGGAGGCCTCCCGAGGGGGTGGCCCGCTGTGCGGACCCTCGGGAGGCCCCGGACTTGCGGGGCTCGGCGGCCCCGCCGGGGGTTACTCGATGACGAGGTCGACCTCGATGTTGCCGCGGGTGGCGTTGGAGTAGGGGCAGACCTGGTGGGCGGTCTCGACCAGCTTGCGGCCGGTCGCCTCGTCCAGGGTGTCCGGGAGCTCGACGCGCAGCGTCACCTTCAGACCGAAGCCCTCACCCTGCTTGCCTATGCCGACCTCGGCGGTCACGGCGGCGTCGGAGACGTCGACCTTCGCCTGCCGGCCGACGAGGCCGAGGGCGCTGCCGAAACAGGCGGCGTAACCGGCGGCGAACAGCTGCTCCGGGTTGGTGCCCTGACCGTTGCCGCCCAGCTCCACCGGCATGGCCAGGGCGAGGTCGATCTTTCCGTCGTTGCTGACGGCGCGGCCCTCGCGGCCGTGGGTGGCGGTGGCGACTGCGGTGTAGAGCGCGTCCATGAATGAACCGTCCTTCTCGGATGGGTCTGTGTCGGGGGGGTGGCCGGTCCGGGTCGCTTCTCGCGTCCGGGCCGCTCACGGGGGTAAGTAGAGCACACAATTCAGTTGTGCACAACTAAATGGCTCACTGGCGTTACCCTGGAGCCATGACCCCGACGTCGACCTCTCTCCCCGCCCCCGTCCCCTCGGAGAACTGGCTGCGCCTGGACCGCCAGATCTGCTTCTCCCTGCACGCGGCCTCGCGTGCCTTCAACGGCGTCTACCGCGTGATCCTCAAGGACCTGGGGCTGACCTATCCCCAGTACCTGGTGATGCTGGTGCTGTGGGAGCAGGGCGAGCTGCCCGTGAAGAAGCTGGGCGAACATCTGCGCCTGGACTCCGGCACGCTGTCCCCGCTGCTCAAACGGCTGGAGACGGCCGGTCTGGTGATCCGGGAGCGCAGCGCGCGCGACGAGCGCTCGGTGGAGATCCGGCTCACCGAGGAGGGTGCCGCGCTGCGCGAGCGGGCGCTCCAGGTGCCCCGGCGGATCGTCGCGGCGACCGGGATCGGGCTGGAGGAGATCAGCGAGCTGCGGGAGCGCCTCGACCGGCTCACCGACGCCCTGGACACGGCGGCCCTGGAGGAGGAGCCGGGCGGCCGGCAGAACCAGGACGCGGGCAGGGCGTAGGCAGGGCGCGCGCGGGACGGCGGGTGTAGAGGCTCAGGGTGACCCCGTCCCGGACGAACTCCCGCCGCCGTTCGCTCGGGACGAACTCCTCCGTCACCACGGTCAGCTTGACCCGCTCGGCGGGATTGCGCGGGTACCACGGGGAGCGCAGCGCGTACGGCTCGGCCAGCACCCACAGCCGGTCCAGCGCGAGCAGCTCGCGGCGCAGCTCGGCGGCGCCCCGCTCACGGCCGTAGAGCGTGCCGGAGGCGGGGCCGGACGCCTGGAGCGCCACGTCCCGCACCCTCCGGAAGCCGTCGGGGTAGGACACCTTCGCCCGCCGTCCGATGGACGGCAGGAACACCACGGCCTCGCCCGGCCGCACCTCGCGCGCGGCCAGCGCCGAGACGGCGGCGAGGGTGCCGGGGCGGCCGCGCAGGGTGCGGTCCTGGCGGTACAGGGGCAGGTACTGGGTGAACGCGAGGGCGACGGCCAGCGTTCCCGCGAGCGGGACCAGGGGCCACCTCACCAGGGGCCACCTCACCAGGGGCCACCTCACCAGGGGCGACCTCGACCCCTTGGCTCCCTTCGCCCCGAGCACCCGGTCGGCGCCCGCCGCCACCAGCAGCGGCGCCCCCGCGAGGGCGTACAGCACATAACGGTCGTCGTACATCGGGCGGAGCTGGGACACGGCCAGCAGGACCGACGGGGGCACGACCGCCCACGGCAGGGCCACCGAGGCGAGGGTCAGCCGACGGGGGCCCGGCAGGGCGGCGAGGGCGAGGAAAAGACAGGTCCAGAAGACGGGCCCGCCCGGGCCGAGGAACGCGTGCAGCAGCCGCAGCGCACTGCCCGCGCCCGGCCGGGCCAGCCACGCCACCTGGGCGGCCTGGGCCCGCGACACGACGGCGAGCGGGGTCAGGACCAGCAGCGCGGCCCCCGCCGCCAGGGCCCACCGCACGGCGTCCCGGCGCGCCACGCGCGCGTGCAGCAGCGTCACCCCGTGGGCGAGCACCAGCAGCACCGCCAGCTCGTGCAGCAGACAGGTCAGCGCGAGGACGACGCCGTACGGCCACCAGGAGCACCCCTGGAGCCCCCGGACGAACAGCAGGGTCGCCCCGGCCGCGCCGGCGCAGACGACGGCGTAGGAGCGGCCCTCCTGCGCGTAGTGGCCCACGAGCGGGGTGACGGCGTACAGCAGACCCGCCCACAGGCCGACCCGCGGCCGGGCCAGGCGGACGCCGAGCGCCGCGACCAGGCCCGCCGTGAGGGCCGCCGCGCAGACGGACGGCAGGCGCAGGAGGACCTCGCCGGGGCGCACGGCGAGGACGGGGTGCAGGAGGAGGTAGTACAGGCCGTGCACGGCGTCCACCCGGTGCAGCAGCCGCCAGATCTGCGGCACCGAGCGCCGCGCCACCTGGAAGGTGACGGCCTCGTCGCGCCACATGCCCCCGCGGTCCAGCCCCCACAGACCGAGCGCGAGCCCCGCCCCGACGGGAAGGAGCACCGCCGCACCGGCCCTGTTCCTGATGTCCACGGACCCCATTTTGTTGGATTTAGTACCGCTTCTTGGCTATTGACGGAGTATCTGAACTAAAGAGGCATTCGGGCGCCTTACGATCCGCCGTCATGAGACGTCGTCACCTTCTCGTCGCCCTCGCCGCCACCTGGCTGGCCTCCCGCGCCCTGATGCTGTGGCTGCTCGCCCACGACTCCCTCGGAATCCTGGGCGGCCGGGTGGGCCGGGAGGTGTGGCACCTGTACCACCACTGGTACGGCGTCCTCGCGCACGGCGCGTTCCCCGCGCACGACACCCTCTGGCAGTACCCGCCGGGCGCCGGTCTCGTGCTGCTGTCGCCGGGCGCGCTGCCGTGGTGGACGTATTTCCAGGCGTTCGTCGCCCTCACCGTCCTCTCGGACGCGGCGGTCGCCTGCGCGCTCGCCCGCGCGGGCACCCGCCCCGGCCGCCGGCTGGCCGGGGCGGCCGTCTGGGTGGGCGGGCTGCCGCTGCTGGTCCGCGTCCCGTTCGCCCGCTACGACGTGCAGGTCACGGCGCTCGCGGTGCTCTCCCTGCTGGCGCTCGCCCGCTCCACGCGCGTGTGCGGGGCGTTCGCTGCCGTGGGGGCACTGGTGAAGGTGTGGCCGGCGCTGGTGCTCATCGGTGTGCGGCGCGGGCGCGACTCCCGCTCGGTGTGGTCGTCGGTGGCGCTGACCGGGGCCTCGCTGTTCCTGCTGCTGGTGTTCGCGTTCCGCAACCCGCTCGCCTTCGTGCGCCAGCAGGGCGGCCGGGGCGTGCAGATCGAGTCCCTGGGCGGGACCCTGCTCTCGCTCGCGACCCACGCGGGATGGCCGGGCAAGGTCCACTACCGGTACGGCGCGATGGAGTTCACCGGGCCGTACGTCTCCAGCGTGGCGCACGCCTCGCTCGCCCTCACCGCGGTCGCCTTCGGCCTGCTCCTGCTGTGGCGGGTCCGGGCCCGGCACTGGACCGAGGCCGTGCCCTTCGACGCGGCGCTGAGCGCGGTCCTGCTGTTCACCGTGACCAGCAGGGTGATCAGCCCGCAGTACATGATCTGGCTGGTCGGCCTGGCCGCCGTCTGCCTCACCTCCCGGCACACCACGCAGCGCCCGGTGGTGGCGCTGATCCTCGCGTCGACCGCGATCAGCGCCGTGATCTTCCCGGTCGAGTACGGCAAGGTCATCGAGTGCACCTGGACCGGCACCGGGCTGATGGTCCTGCGCAACGGCCTGCTGCTCGCGGCGGCCGTGCTGTCGTACGTCCGCCTGTGGCGCGCGACGACGACACGCGCCCCCGAGCGCGCCGGCAGTCGTCCGGAGGCCCTGCGGGAGAGCCGTACGCCTGCTTCACTGTGAGACGAACAGGCCGATCGCGGACGAATCGCCTCGCATCCGGCCGTCCTGCTTGGGGGAATCCACATGACCTGGCTGATCACCGGCGGCGCCGGCTACATCGGGGCGCACGTCGTCCGGGCGATGACCGCGGCGGGCGAGCGGGCGGTGGTGTACGACGACCTGTCGACCGGTGTCGCCGCGCGCGTGCCGGCGGGGGTGCCGCTGGTGACGGGCTCGACGCTGGACGGGGAGCGGGTCGCCCGTGCCCTGGCCGAGCACACGGTCACCGGTGTCGTGCATCTCGCGGCGAAGAAGCAGGTCGGCGAGTCGGTGGAGCGCCCCCTGCACTACTACCGGGAGAACGTGGAGGGCCTCAGAGTCCTCCTGGAGGCGGTCACCGAGGCCGGTGTCGGGTCCTTCGTGTTCTCCTCCTCGGCCGCCGTGTACGGCATGCCGGACGTCGATCCCGTCACCGAGGACACCCCCTGCGCGCCGATGTCGCCGTACGGCGAGACGAAGCTGGCCGGCGAGTGGCTGGTCCGCGCGACCGGCCGCGCCACCGGCCTGGCCACGGCCTGCCTGCGCTACTTCAACGTGGCGGGCGCGGCCTCCCCCGACCTGGCCGACACCGGTGTCTTCAACCTCATCCCGATGATCTTCGAAAGGCTCACGGAGAACGCGGCGCCCCGCGTCTTCGGCGACGACTACCCCACTCCGGACGGCACCTGCGTCCGTGACTACATCCACGTGGCCGACCTCGCCGCGGCCCATGTGGCCGCCGCCCGGGCCCTGCGCACCTCCCCCGGCCACGACCTCACCCTGAACGTCGGCCGCGGCGAGGGCGTCTCCGTCCGGGAGATGATCGACCGGGTCGCCGCCGTCACCGGCCACCACCGGCCGCCCACGGTCACCCCCCGCCGCCCCGGCGACCCGGCCCGCGTGGTCGCCTGCGCCGACCGCATCGCCGCCCAACTGGACTGGAAGGCCGTGCACGACGTCCACGACATGATCACCTCGGCCTGGGCGGGCTGGCTGCGGCTGCATCCGCAGGCGGCTCGGGCGTAGCCAGGGCCGGGCGTTCGGGGGGAGGCCCAGCTTCAGGAAGACGTTGCCGATGTGTTTGCCGACCGAGCGCTCGGTGACGAGGAGCGTCTCCGCGATGGTGGTGTTGTCGTGGCCCTCGGCCGTCGGCGCGAGACCTCGCGCTCACAAGGGGTGAGCCGGTCGAGGGGGGAGTCCTTGCGGCGGGTCAGCACTTCGGTGACCACCTCGGGGTCGAGTGCCGTACCGCCGCCGGCGACCCGGTGCAGCGCGTCGAGGAACTCGTCGACGCGGCCCACGCGGTCCTTGAGCAGATGGCCGACGCCGTTCGCGCCGCCGCCGAGCCCTCGGCCGCGCAGGACTCCTCGACGTACGGGGAGAGCACCAGCACCGGCAGGCCCGGAATCCTCTCGCGGGCCTCCAGGGCGGCCCGCAGCCCCTCGTCGCGGAAGGCCGGCGGCATCCGCACGTCGAGCACGGCCACGTCGGGGCGGTGCTCCAGCAGCGGCGGAAGGATCTCGGGGCCGGAGCCGGCGGCGGCCGCCACCTCGTGCCCGGCCGACGTCAGCAGCAGGACGAGTCCCTCCCTGAGCAGGGCGTTGTCCTCGGCCAGCACGACTCTCATGCGGTCACAGCGCCTTGATCGCCGCCGCGGTCGCCCGCGCCAGCGCGGCCAGATAGCCCTTGGGCAGCTTCGGACTGCGGATCACCACCGAACGCCAGTAGAGCGGACCGGAGATCAGATCGAGCGCCAGTTCGTCGTCGAGGCCCATCCGGACCTCACCGCGCTGCTCCGCCGCCGCGACGATCTTCAGCGCGACCCCCTCCTGCCCCTCGCGCAGCGTCTTCTGGAGCGCCTCGGCGATCTCCGGGTTGCGGGCCGCCTCGGCCTGGAGGTCCGGGATGATCTGCGAGGCCGCGGGGTGCCGCAGCGCCCGGGAGGTCACCTCGTACAGCATCCGCAGATCGCCCTCCAGGCTGCCCGTCTCCGGGGCCGGCAGGCCCTGCACGGCGAGCGCCGAGACGAGATCGAGGACCAGGTGCAGCTTGGAGCGCCAGCGCCGGTAGACCGCGGTCTTGCCCACGCCGGCGCGCCGGGCGATGCCCTCGATGGACATCCGCGCGTAGCCGACGGTGGCGAGCTCCTCGAACACGGCAGCCCGGATGGCCTCCGTCACATCCTCGCGAAGCACGGCCGCGCCCGCCGGAGCACGGCGGCGCGGCTTCGCCTGCGGTTCGTCGGCGTTCGTCGCGTTCGTCGTCATGTCCTCCAGCATAGGGCGTCACGACGAAACGGTTGCGTTCCGACGTCGATTGGGCCTACGCTCACGATGCGACGATACGGTCCCGTCCCGACGTAAGAAAACGTCAAGAGAAGCGTAAGAGAACGCCGGGCGACGGCCACGTGCAGCCGGAACGGCCGCACACACCCCCACCCCCCGAGTGAAAGCAGCGGATGTGAGCCAGGTACTCCACACACCGCCCAGGACACAGGCCGGACCCCCCGCCGACGACCTGGCGGCCCTCGCCGCCCGTCACGGCCTCACGGTCAGCGGTGCCCGCCCCTCCCTGCCCCAGTACATCCGTCAGCTGTGGGCGCGTCGCCACTTCATCACCGCGTTCGCCACCGCCAAGCTGACCGCGCAGTACAGCCAGGCGAAGCTGGGCCAGATCTGGCAGGTGATGACCCCCCTGCTGAACGCGGCGGTCTACTACTTCATCTTCGGCGTGCTGCTGCAGACCAAGAAGGGCGTCCCGGACTACATCCCCTTCCTGGTCACGGGCGTGTTCGTGTGGACGTTCACCCAGAGCTCGATCATGTCGGGCACCCGGGCCATCTCCGGCAACATCGGCCTGGTGCGGGCCCTGCACTTCCCGCGGGCCGCGCTGCCGATCTCGTACTGCCTCCAGCAGCTCCAGCAGCTGCTGTTCTCGATGGCCGCGCTGGTGTTCATCCTGCTCGGCGTCGGCGTGCCGCCGGCCACCTCGTGGTTCCTCGCCGTCCCCGCCCTGCTGCTGCAGTTCACCTTCAACGCCGGTGTGTCGATGATCCTCGCCCGGGTGGGCGCGAAGACTCCCGACATCGCCCAGCTGATGCCGTTCGTGCTGCGCACCTGGATGTACATCTCCGGCGTGATGTGGAGCATCGACAACCTGCTCAGCAAGCACAGCGACTGGCCCGCCTGGGCCACGGACCTGCTGCGCGCCAACCCGGCCGCCGTCTACATCGACCTGATGCGCTTCGCCCTGATCGACACCTTCCACGCGAGCCAGCTGCCGCCGCACGTGTGGGCCTGGGCGACCGGCTGGGCCCTGCTCGCCGGCGTCGGCGGCTTCATCTACTTCTGGAAGGCTGAGGAGACGTACGGCCGTGGCTGAGAACGCACCGCACACCGAGCAGCACACCGCCGAGCGGACCCCCACCGTCATCGCGGACGGCGTCGACATCGTCTACCGGGTCAACGGCACGGGCGCCGGCCGGGGCTCCGCCACCGTCGCCCTCAACCGCATCCTGCGCCGCAAGAAGGCCGAGCAGGCGGCGGGCGTCCGCCGGATCCACGCGGTCAAGAACGTCTCCTTCGTCGCCTACAAGGGCGAGGCCATCGGGCTGATCGGCACCAACGGCTCCGGCAAGTCGACGCTGCTCAAGGCGGTCGCGGGCCTGCTGCCGGTGGAGAACGGCCGTATCTACACCCACGGCCAGCCCTCCCTCCTCGGGGTGAACGCGGCCCTGATGGGCGACCTGACCGGCGAACGCAACGTCTACCTGGGCGGCCTCGCCATGGGCATGTCCCGGGAAGTCATCAAGGAGCGCTACCAGCAGATCGTCGACTTCTCCGGCATCAACGAGAAGGGCGACTTCATCACCCTGCCGATGCGCACCTACTCCTCCGGCATGGGGGCCCGGCTGCGCTTCTCCATCGCCGCCGCCAAGGACCACGACGTCCTCCTCATCGACGAGGCACTGTCCACCGGTGACGCGAAGTTCCAGCGGCGCTCGGCCGACCGCATCCGCGAGATGCGCGAGCACGCCGGCACCGTCTTCCTCGTCAGCCACAGCAACAGCTCCATCCGCGACACCTGCGAGCGCGTGCTGTGGCTGGAGCGCGGCGAGCTGAGGATGGACGGGCCCACGGAGGAGGTCATGAGCGCCTACGAGGAGTTCACCGGCGACCCGCAGGGCAAGAAGAAGGCCGCCGCGAAGAAGCGTGCGGCGAAGCCGGCTCCGGAATCGACCTCGACGATCTGAGCCGCATCCACCCAACGGTAAGGGGCGCCTCCCCCGGAGAGGCGCCCCTTACCGCATTACGGCGTTGCCTTACGAGTGCGTCCGCAGCAGCGTGCGCATCGTCCGCATCGCCACCGACAGGTTCGCCAGGTCGAACGTCTCCGAGCCCTGGATCTCCTCCAGGGTCGTCCGCGCCCGGCCCAGGATCGCCGCGTTCTTCTCCTCCCACGCCTTGAAGCGCTGCTCGGGCGTCGAGGTGCCGTTGCCGACGGCCAGGACGTCCGCGGTCAGCGCCGCGTGCGCCGCGTAGAGGTCCTCACGGATGGAGGCACGGGCCATGGACTGCCAGCGGTCGGCCCGCGGCAGCTCGATGATCCGGTCCATCAGCTGGGTGATGTGCAGCCGGTCCGCGAGGTCGTAGTAGACCTCGGCGACGTCCTGCGGGTCCTTGCCCATCCGGTCGGCCACCGACACGATGTCCAGCGCCGGGAACGCGGAGGAGAACCCGGCCACCCGCGCGGCAAGCACGTCCGGCACACCCGAGCCGCTCAGCTCGTCGTAGATCTTCTGCCACCACTCCAGGTCCGCGCCGCGCAGCAGCTTGGTCAGCTGCGACCACACCTGCTCGACCCGCTCGGCGAAGAAGTCGACCGTCTCGGCCAGCTGCAGCGGCTGCGGCCGGTTGTTGAGCAGCCAGCGCGTACCGCGCTCGACGAGCCGGCGCGAGTGCAGCCGGATCCGGGTCTGCACGGCCGCCTCGACCGTGTTGTCCAGCTCCTCCACCGCGTCCCACACCGGCGCCGACCGGAAGATCGCCCGCGCCGCGGTCTGCGCCCGCACGATCTCCTCCAGCGAGGCCCCGGTCTCCTCCCGCAGCCGGTGCAGATACGTCGTACCGCCCGTGTTCACCGTGTCGTTGACCAGTACGGTCGTGGTGATCTCCCGGCGCAGCGGGTGGCTGTCGATGTACTCCGGGAACTGCTCGCGCAGCGCGGTCGGGAAGTACGCGTACAGCAGACCGCGCAGATAGGGGTCGTCCGGCAGGGTGGTCTGGAGCAGCTCGTCCGAGACGGTGATCTTCGTGTACGCCAGCAGGACGGCCGTCTCCGGGCCGGTCAGGCCCTGGCCGGAGCCGAGCCGCTCCCGGATCTGCCGGTCGCTCGGCAGGAACTCCAGCGCCCGGTCGAGGTGCCCCTCACGCACCAGGTGGCGCAGGAAGCGCTGCTGGGCGTGGAGCATGTCCTTGGACTGGGCGAGGGCGTTGGCGATCGCCGTGTTCTGCGCGTAGTTGTTGCGCAGGACCAGCGCGCCGACCTCGTCCGTCATCTCGGCGAGCAGCTTGTTGCGCTGCTTGACCGTCATGTCGCCGTCCGTGACCAGCCCGTTCAGCAGGATCTTGATGTTCACCTCGTGGTCGGAGGTGTCGACGCCCGCGCTGTTGTCGATGGCGTCGGTGTTGATCCGGCCGCCCTGGCGGGCGAACTCGATCCGGCCGAGCTGGGTCAGGCCCAGGTTGCCGCCCTCGCCGACGACCTTGACCCGCAGGTCCTGGCCGTCGACCCGGATCGGGTCGTTGGCCTTGTCGCCGACGTCGGCGTTCGACTCGGTGCTCGCCTTGACGTACGTGCCGATGCCGCCGTTCCACAGCAGATCCACCGGCGCGGACAGGATCGCCTTCATCAGATCGGCCGGGGTCACCTTGGTGACGCCCGCCTCGATGCCGAGGGCCTGCCGGATGTGCGTGTTGACGGGGATCGCCTTCGCCGTACGGGGGAAGACACCGCCGCCGGTGGAGATCAGATCGGCGTTGTAGTCGGCCCAGGAGCTGCGCGGCAGCTCGAACAGCCGGCGGCGCTCGGCGTAGGAGACCGCGGCGTCCGGGGTGGGGTCGATGAAGATGTGCCGGTGGTCGAAGGCGGCGACCAGACGGATGTGCTCGGACAGCAGCATGCCGTTGCCGAACACGTCACCGGACATGTCACCGATGCCGACGACCGTGAAGTCCTCCACCTGGGTGTCGACGCCCAGCTCGCGGAAGTGCCGCTTGACGGACTCCCAGGCGCCGCGGGCGGTGATGCCCATCGCCTTGTGGTCGTAGCCGGCCGAGCCGCCGGAGGCGAAGGCGTCCCCGAGCCAGAAGCCGTACGATCCGGCGACCTCGTTGGCGATGTCGGAGAACGTCGCCGTGCCCTTGTCGGCCGCGACCACCAGGTAGGTGTCGTCCTCGTCGTGCCGTACGACGTCGGACGGCGGCACGACCTCACCGGCGACCATGTTGTCGGTGATGTCGAGGAGCGCCGAGATGAAGGTGCGGTAGCTGGCGATGCCCTCGGCGAGCCACGCGTCGCGGTCCACGCCCGGGTCGGGCAGCTGCTTGGCGACGAAGCCGCCCTTGGCGCCCACCGGCACGATGACGGTGTTCTTCACCATCTGCGCCTTGACCAGACCGAGGATCTCCGTACGGAAGTCCTCCCTGCGGTCCGACCAGCGCAGACCGCCGCGCGCCACCTTCCCGAACCTGAGGTGCACACCCTCCACCCGCGGCGAGTACACCCAGATCTCGAACGCCGGACGCGGCGCCGGGAGGTCCGGGATGGCCTGCGGGTCGAACTTCATCGACACGTACGCGTGCGGCGTGCCGTCCGCGGTGCTCTGGAAGAAGTTGGTGCGCAGGGTCGCCTTGATGACGGTGAGGAAGGACCTCAGGATCCGGTCCTCGTCGAGGGAGGCCACCTGGTCGAGCGCGGCGTCGAGCTCCTCGAGGAGCGCGTCGACGATCTCCAGCCCGGCCCGCTGCCGGCCCGGCGACATCCGCGCCTCGAACAGGGAGACGAGCAGCCGGGTGGTGTGGACGTTCGTACGGAGGGTGTCCTCCATGTAGTCCTGGCTGAACGTGGACCCGGCCTGCCGCAGGTACTTGGCGTAGGCGCGCAGCACCATCGCCTGGCGCCAGCTCAGCCCGGCGCCCAGCACCAGCGCGTTGAACCCGTCGTTCTCCGCACGGCCGGTCCAGGTCGCCGCGAACGCCTCCTGGAACCGATCACGCCCGTCGTCGCCGAGCAGATCGGTGCTGCCGCCGCCCAGCGCCTTGGGGATGCGCAGCCCGAAGTCGTAGATCCACGACACCGACCGGTCCGCGCAGCGCAGTTCGTACGGCCGCTCGTCGATGACCTCGACACCGAGCCGGTTCAGCACCGGGAGCACCGCCGACAGGGAGATCGCGTCACCCTTGCGGTAGATCTTGAAGCGGCGCTCGTCGGGCGCGGCACCCACCGGCTCGTACAGGCTGAGCGAGAAGTTCTGCTCCTCGGTGAGCCGCTCGAGGTGGACGAGGTCGGCGACCGCGGCGCGCGGGGTGTGATCGGCCTTGTAGCCCTCGGTGAAGGCGTTGTTGTAGCTGCGCAGCAGCTCGGCGGCCCGCTCCTCGCCGAGTTCCGCGGTGAGCGCCTCGGCGAACGCGTCGGCCCAGGACCGGGCGGCCTCGACGAGACGCGCCTCGATGCGGTCCTTGTCGGACTCCGACAGCTCCGGCAGCTCGGTGCCCGGCGCGACCCGGACGACGAAGTGCAGCCGGGACAGGATCGACTCGGTGTTCCAGGCGGTGAAGTCGACGCTCGACCCGCCGAGCTCCTCCTTCAGGATGTCGATGATCCGCAGCCGTACCCCGGTGGTGTAGCGGTCGCGCGGCAGGTAGACGAGCGCCGAGTAGTAGCGCCCGTACTCGTCCTGGCGCAGGTAGAGCCGCAGCCGGCGGCGCTCCTGGAGGTACAGCACCGAGGTGACGATGGAGCGCAGCTCGTCGACCGGGGTCTGGAACAGCTCGTCGCGCGGATACGTCTCCATGATCTGGAGCAGGTCGCGCCCGTCGTGGCTGTTGGGCGAGAACCCGGCGCCGGTCAGGACCGCGTCGACCTTGCGGCGCACGACGGGGACCCGCAGCACGGACTCGGTGTAGGCGGCGGAGGAGAACAGTCCGAGGAAACGGCGCTCGCCGACGACATTGCCCTCGGCGTCGAACTTCTTCACCCCGACGTAGTCGAGATACGACGGCCGGTGCACGGTGGCCCGGCTGTTGGCCTTGGTCAGCACGAGCAGCTTGTGCTCGCGGGCCTTCGCGCGGGCGTCGGCCGGCAGCCGCTCGAACGACGGGCTGACCGGGTGCGCGTCCTCACCGGCGTGCTGCGGATCGGCGCGCAGGATGCCGAGCCCGGTACCGGGCACGGCCGCGAGGGAGTCGTCCCCGCGCAGCTGGTACTCGCGGTAGCCGAGGAAGGTGAAGTGGTCGGCGGCGAGCCAGCGCAGCAGCTCACGCGCCTCCTCGACGTCGGCCGGGGACAGATCGCCGGGCGTGTGCTCCTCGGTGAGACCGTCGGCGATCCGCAGCGCGGAGTCCCGCATCTTCTCCCAGTCCTCGACGGCCTCCCGGACGTCGGAGAGCACCCGCAGCAGATCGGCGGTGACCTGCTTGAGGTCGGCGCGGTCGGTCTCGCGGTCCATCTCGACGTGGATCCACGACTCGACGTGCGCGTCGTGCGGGAGCACACCGGCGTGCCCGCCGCCCAGCACCTCGATGAGCTTGCCGGTCACATCGCGCCGCACCACGACCTGCGGATGCACCACGAGGTGGATGCCGCGTCCCTGCCGGGTCAGCTCGTTGGTGACGGAGTCGACGAGGAAGGGCATGTCGTCGGTGACGACCTCGACGACGGAGTGGCTGCAGGTCCAGCCGTTCTCCTCGACGGTCGGGGTGTGGACCCGGACGTTGGCGGTTCCCTGCGGCCGGTTCTCGGCGAGCCGGTAGTGGGAGAGAGCGGCTCCGAAGACATCGACCGGGTCGCGGTCCTTGAGGTCCTCCGGGGCGGTGTGCAGGTAGTAGCGCTGGAGGAACGCGAGCAGGGCGTCGTGGTCCGGGGTGCCCGGAGCTCCTGGCGTGCCCTCGCTCGTCGTCCCAGTCGGTAGGTACCCCCCGACCGGGCTGTTCTCAGCGACCCGCGCCGCCCTCTCGAGCAGCTCGGCCTTGGCTTCGTCCAGCTTGGTCTGCATTGTCCTCTGACTCCTGTCGCGCGCCGTTGCGTGACGTAGAAGGAAGTACGGTCTCTTTCCTTGCGGCTCGCCGCCACGGCCCGGGGTCTCCGGTCTGCTCCGACGCTATGCCGCAAGATGAGATGAGCGGGGGGTTATCGGCCATTCTCGACACCGCCGCGAGGTGTGACGCTGCTCTCCGCGTCGCGCCTTCCGCGTGTGGGTACGGCGTCCCGGGGCCCCTTGCGCCCCTGTCCCGCCCGCAAGAACCAGCGTCCGCCGCCCGGTCGCGGAGTTGGTCCGCACACACCGGGCGCAGGGCAGGGGCAACAGAACCCCCGCGAACTATCGCGCTGATCACGCCACTAAGGCTATCTCTCCCCACCGGGGACCCGTCATGAGCCGTATGTGTACAAAACCAGGGGCAGAACTTTGACGTTCTGCACAGGGGCCGGGCGGGAAACCGGCCCCCTCGGCCTGACCGGAGAGGTCGACGGCGGTGCCGCGGGCGCGAGACCCTGAGGGGGAAGCGCCCCCGAGAGAGGAGCCGCACCATGACCGCGAAGATCCTCATCGTCACCGGCGACGCGGCGGAGTCCCTGGAAGTCCTCTACCCCTACCAGCGCCTGCGCGAAGAGGGCTACGAGGTGCACATCGCCGCCCCCACCCGCAAGACGCTCCGTTTCGTCGTCCACGACTTCGAAGACGGCTTCGACACCTACACCGAGAAACCCGGCTACACCTGGCCCGCCGACCTCGCCTTCTCCGAGGTCGACCCCGGGCAGTACGCCGCCGTCGTCATCCCCGGCGGCCGCGCACCCGAGTACCTGCGCAACGACCCCGAACTCCGCAAGATCCTCAAGTCGTTCTTCGACGGCGACAAACCCGTCGCCCAGATCTGCCACGGTCCGCTGCTCACCGCCGCGTCCGACGCCCTCCAGGGGCGGCGCGTCACGGCCTACCCCGCGCTGGAGCTCGACATGCAGTCGGCCGGCGCGACCTTCCAGGACAGCGAGGCGGTGGTCGACGGCACCCTCGTCTCGTCCCGCGCCTGGCCCGACCACCCGGCCTGGATGCGGGCGTTCCTGAAGGTACTACGAGAGAAGGCCCCGGCCGGCTGACCGGGGTCGGGGGCGGCTCCTACCGGCTGGCCGGGGCCGGTGGTGGCGGCTTCCACCGGCCGACCGGGGCCGCAATGCCGGCTTCCACCGGCTGGCCGGGGCCGGGGTGCCGGCTCTTCCGGCTGACCGGGGCCGGGGTGCCGGCTTCTACCGGCTGACCGGGGCCGCAATGCCGGCTTCTACCGGCTGGCCAGGGCCGTGATGTCGGCTCTTCCGGCTGACCGGGGCCGGGGTGCGGCGAAGGCTCCGGTTGGCTGACCGGGCCGGGGCGAGCGGCGAAAACTCCGGCCGACTGACCGGGCCGGGGGTGCGGCGCGGGTCGCTCGGAGTGGCGACATTCCGGGGGCCTCGGCCACCGGGGCGCCGCATCGTCACGCGGCCGCCCGGGAGGCGACCTCCACCGCCTCCGCGAGGGTGTCCACCACGGGTACGCCCACCGCCTCCAGGCTCGCCCGGCTGTGCGAGCCTCCGGTGTAGAGCACGGCCCGTGCCCCCGCGTGCAGCGCCGCCACCGCGTCGTCGGCGGCGTCCCCGATCACCACGGTCCGGGCGGGCTCCACCGACTTCCCCAGCGCGGCCAGATGCCGCACCATGTGCTCCGCCTTGCTGCCCCCGGACGGCCCGACCCGGCCGTCCACCCGCACGAAGTGCGTCTCGATGCCGAACCCCCGCACCACCGGCACCAGTTCCTCGTGCACGTACATGCTCAGCAGGGACTGGCTGTGCCCCGCCGAACGCCACCCCGTGAGCAGTTCCACCGCCCCGTCGGTGAGCCCGCACCGCACCCGGTGCTGCGCGTAGTACCGGTGGAAGACCTCGTCCATGAGCTCCCACTCGGCGTCCGTCGGGAGCCGCCCCATGAGCCGCTCGTAGAACTTCGGCACCGGCACGCAGTACAGCGCCCGGTACCGCTCCAGCGTCAGCGGCTCCAGGCCCAGTTCCGCGAACGCCGCGTTCGTCGCCCCGATGATCGCGTCGTTGTCATTGAGCAGCGTCCCGTTCCAGTCCCAGACGATGTGCGCCGCCACCTGCTGCTTCCCCATGCAGCAAACGTACCCGCCCGCACCGACACTCAAGAGCGGAGGCGCCGTCAGCCGCCCGCGCCGACCAGGTTCGGGATCTCCTGCGTGGCGAACCACAGCAGCTCGTGGTCCTCGGCACCGTCCACCACGAACTGCGCGTCGTCGTCCCCGCCGTCCGCCGCGGCGAGCGCCTCCGCCGCCGCGGCCACGTCCGCCTCCGCGTCCCCGGCGTCGACGTGCACCGAGGCCGCCTTCGCCAGCGTCACGACCCCCGACACCCGCACCTCGCCGAGCGCCGCCGGGTCCAGGCCCCGGTCGGGGTCGACGCCGGTCGCGCGGTCGGGTACGTCGACGGCGACCACGACCCTGCGGCGCGGTGCGCCCCCGTCCGCCGCGAGCAGCCGCAGCGAGGCGAGCGCGGCACGGCTCAGCGCCGCGTACTCCAGTTCCTCGATGTCGTCGGAGAGGTACCACTCGCGCAACGCGGGCGTGACGGCGTAGGCGACGAGCGGCCCGGACCCCAGCTCCCCCGTCTTGTGCGCCTCGGCGAGGCCGGGGAGGGTCAGGGGGACGTAGACGCGCATGGCAGGCCGCTCTTTTCGTCGTCGGATTCGGCCCGGGCGCTCGGCCCGGAGGCCTTCAGGATACGTGCGGCCGTCCCCTTTCGGGCCCCTCCCCGCAGACGCCGCAGCGTCCACCTCACGCCCCGGAATTCACCCTGCACACCGCCCCCACCGGGCCTTTCTCTCCCCGGACCACCCTGATAGGTGAACCACCCTCCCCCTTTGCCGCTACTCTACGCCCACTTGCCCTCACGCAGTGCGACCACGTACAAGATCGGCAACGGAAAGTTACCGACCGGTAGAAGGTCGGGGCCGCCCACCCATCAAGTCGATCCGACGGGGACACGATGAACAAGGTCATGACGAGGAAGCACGCCCCTGCCCCCCGAACCGCCCCCGCCCCTGCCACCGGCGAAACAGCGGGCAGCCGTCCCACCGGCACGGCACGGGCGGGCACAGCGGCACCCGGAACGGCCGGCACCCGCCCACCCGCAGCCACACCCGGCACCGCCGCCACCCGCCCACCGGGCCGCCGCGACCCCCGCCGCCCCGTCGGCACCCCACCCCGCACCCGCCAGGCCCACGCCCCCGCGACCCGCCGCCCGGCCCCCGCAGCCACCGCCCCCGCCCCGAGCCCCCGGCGCCCCTCTCCCGCCCCGCCACAGCCCCGCCCCACCGATCTCTTCGCCGACCGCCTCCTCGCGGTCCTCAGCGGCCGACGCCCCGTCCACTCGATGCTCCGCCACACCCTCGGCAGCGCCTACGACGACCTCTCCCACCTCGCCGAACGCGGCCCCCTGCGCACCACCCGCGGCGCCGGCCCGACCGTCCGCGACATCGGCTACTACGTCCCCCGCCCCGGCGCCATCGAGGCCTTCGCCCGTATCGGCACCGGTGACCGGCTGCGCGCCATGGCCTTCCGCCTGGAACTCGGCACCGACCACCGCTGGCGCTGCACCGCCGTAGAACTCGACGGCCCCCGCAGGCCCCGCGACCAGGACGGCTGAACCCGCCCGAGGCACCCCGGGCCGCGGACACGCGAAAGGGCCGGGTCACCCGAGGCGACCCGGCCCTCACCCACGCCGACCACTACTTCTTGCGACGGCCCCGCGCCTTCGCCTGCTTGCGGCGCTCCGCACGCGTGAGACCGTCGGCCTCGGAGCGCACCGGCTCGTCCTCGTCGTCGAACTCACCCTCGATGGTGCCGCCCTCGCCGTCCACCGTCGGCGCCGAGAAGTGCAGGTTCCGCCGCTGCGGGGCGTCCAGCCCCTTGGCACGGATCTCCGGACGCGCACCCGCCTGCGCCGGCACCACGTCCTGCTTGTCCATGTCGACCGGCTCGGCGTCCGTGACCGGAACCTCCTCGACCTGCTGCTCGACCTGAACCTCCAGGTTGAACAGGTAGCCGACCGACTCCTCCTTGATGCCGTCCATCATCGCGGAGAACATGTCGAAGCCCTCACGCTGGTACTCCACCAGCGGGTCCTTCTGCGCCATCGCGCGCAGACCGATGCCCTCCTGGAGGTAGTCCATCTCGTAGAGGTGCTCACGCCACTTGCGGTCCAGGACCGACAGCACGACCCGGCGCTCCAGCTCCCGCATGATCTCGGAGCCGAGCTGCGTCTCACGCGCCTCGTACTGCTCGTGGATGTCGTCCTTGATGGACTCGGAGATGAACTCGGCCGTCAGACCCGCCCGGTCACCGGCCGCCTCCTCCAGCTCCTCCACCGTGATCTTCACCGGGTACAGCTGCTTGAACGCGCCCCACAGCCGGTCCAGGTCCCAGTCCTCCGGGAAGCCCTCGGCCGTCTCCGCGGACACGTACGCGTCGATCGTGTCGTCCATGAAGTGCACGACCTGCTCCTGCAGGTCCTCGCCCTCCAGCACACGACGGCGCTCGCCGTAGATGACCTCACGCTGACGGTTGAGGACCTCGTCGTACTTCAGGACGTTCTTACGGGTCTCGAAGTTCTGCTGCTCGACCTGCGACTGCGCCGACGCGATCGCACGCGTGACCATCTTGTTCTCGATCGGCACGTCGTCCGGAACGTTCGCCATCGACATCACGCGCTCGACCATCTGCGCCTTGAACAGACGCATCAGGTCGTCACCCAGCGACAGGTAGAACCGCGACTCGCCCGGGTCGCCCTGACGGCCCGAACGACCGCGCAGCTGGTTGTCGATACGACGCGACTCGTGCCGCTCCGTACCCAGCACGTACAGCCCGCCGAGCTCCTCGACCTCTTCCTTCTCCGCCTTGACGGCCTGCTCGGCCTTCTCCAGGGCGGCGGGAAGCGCGTGCGCCCACTCCTCGATGTGCTCCTCGGGGTCCAGGCCGCGCTGGCGCAGCTCCGCCTCCGCGAGGTCCTCGGGGTTGCCGCCGAGCTTGATGTCCGTACCACGGCCGGCCATGTTGGTGGCCACCGTCACCGCGCCCCTGCGGCCCGCCTGGGCGACGATCGACGCCTCCCGCTCGTGGTGCTTGGCGTTCAGCACTTCGTGCTGGATGCCCCGCTTGGAGAGCTGCTGCGAGAGGTACTCCGACTTCTCGACGGACGTCGTGCCGACCAGGATCGGCTGACCCTTCTCGTGCTTCTCCGCGATGTCGTCGACGACCGCCTCGAACTTGGCGACCTCGGTGCGGTAGATCAGGTCCGACTGGTCCTTGCGGATCATCGGCTTGTTCGTCGGGATCGGCACCACGCCGAGCTTGTAGATCTGGTGGAACTCGGCGGCCTCGGTCATCGCCGTACCGGTCATGCCGGACAGACCGGGCACTTCCTTGCCGTCGTGGTCGTGCCGCTTGTAGAGGCGGAAGAAGTTCTGCAGGGTGATCGTCGCGAGCGTCTGGTTCTCGTCCTTGATGTCCACCCCTTCCTTCGCCTCGATCGCCTGGTGCATGCCCTCGTTGTAGCGGCGACCGGCGAGGATACGGCCGGTGTGCTCGTCCACGATCATGACCTCGCCGTCCATGACGACGTAGTCCTTGTCCTTCTTGAAGAGCTCCTTCGCCTTGATGGCGTTGTTCAGGTAGCCCACCAGAGGCGTGTTCACCGACTCGTAGAGGTTGTCGATGCCCAGCCAGTCCTCGACCTTGCCGACACCGGCCTCGTGGATGGCGACCGTGCGCTTCTTCTCGTCGACGTCGTAGTCGCCGGTCTCCTCCAGGCCCTTCAGCGGGTTGCCCGCCTCGCCCTTCTTCAGACGCAGCACCAGCTTGGCGAAATCGCCGTACCACTTCGTCGCCTGGTCGGCCGGACCCGAGATGATCAACGGCGTACGCGCCTCGTCGACCAGGATCGAGTCGACCTCGTCCACGATCGCGAAGTTGTGGCCCCGCTGCACCAGCTCGTCCTTCGCCCACGCCATGTTGTCGCGCAGGTAGTCGAAGCCGAACTCGTTGTTCGTGCCGTACGTGATGTCGCACGCGTACTGCTCGCGCCGCTGGGCCGGCGTCATGTTGGCCAGGATGCAGCCGACTTCCAGACCCAGGAACTTGTGGACGCGCCCCATCATCTCGGAGTCGCGCTCGGCCAGGTAGTCGTTCACCGTGATCAGGTGGACACCCTTGCCGGACAGGGCGTTCAGATAAGCGGGCAGCGTGCCCACGAGGGTCTTGCCCTCACCGGTCTTCATCTCGGCCACATAGCCGAGGTGCAGAGCCGCACCGCCCATGATCTGCACGTCGTAGTGACGCTGGCCCAGCACGCGCTTCGCGGCCTCACGCACCGTGGCGAACGCCTCGGGCAGCAGGTCGTCCAGGGACTCGCCGTCGGCGTACCGCTGCTTGTACTCCTCGGTGAGAGCTCGCAGCTCGGCGTCGGAGAGGTCGACGAAGTCCTCTTCGATGGAGTTGACCTGGTCCGCGATGCGGTGCAGCTTGCGCAGGATCTTGCCTTCGCCTGCACGCATGATCTTCGAGAGGACGGACACGGGGGTTGGTCTCCTTGCCGGTCGGGCCTGGCACGGTCGGTTTCCATTTGGCTCACTGAGCAACGGCCATCGTATGCGAGGACCCCGCCACGCCGGGAGGCCTGCCGTGACGAGGACCGCACACTGTCGCGCACACGCGCCAAAATCTTCTTCAAACGGGACAACGTCCGGCCCCCGCCGATGGTGCCGCACCCCACCCACGAATTGCGCGAATTGTGATCACCCGCTCACGCCCCGCAAAACCGGCACGACCGCACCCACCGCCGCAACGGCCGGGGCCGGCCACCGACCGCGCGGCAGGGACACACCCCGGAAACCGATGGCGCCCGCCCACCGGACCCCACCACAATCTCCCGATGGAGCCCGTCACCCTCACCACCGACCGCCTGGTGCTGCGCCCCGTCGGCCCCCAGGACACCGACGCCGTCCTCGCCGCCGCCCAGGACCCCGACATCCAGCGCTGGACCACCCTGCCCTCCCCCTACCTCCCCGAACACGCCCACAGCTTCACCGAACAGGTCGCCCCCGACGGCTGGGCCGCCGCCTCCATGTACACCTTCGGCGTGTTCCTCCCCGACGGAACCCTCACCGGAATGCTCGGCCTCACCATGCGCTCCCTCGGCACCGCCGAGATCGGCTTCTGGACCGCCAAGGAACACCGCGGCCACGGCTACACCACCGAGGCCGCCCGCACCGCCACCCGCTGGGCCTTCACCCACCTCGCCGTCGACCGCGTCGAATGGCGCGCCGAAGTCGGCAACCAGGCCTCCCGCGCGGTCGCCCGCGCCGCCGGCTTCACCCTGGAGGGCACCCTCCGCTCGGCCCTCAACAACAAAGGCGTACGACGCGACTGCTGGGTCGGCTCCCTCCTCCCCTCCGACCTCGGCCTGCCCTCCGCCGCCCCCTACCTGCCGCCACCGGCCCGGCACACGCCGTAGGACCACCCCCTCGCCGGACGAATCCCCAGCTCACCCCGGACTGTCAGTGCCACCGCCTATCGTGCGAGACATGACCACCCCGCGCCCCTCCACCGAGCTCTCCGCAGACGAAGCCCGCCGGATCGTCCTGCGCGCCCAGGGCTTCCTCGGCAGCGCCGACCGCAGGGCCGGCGTCCGCGGTGTCCTCCGCCGCCTCGGCGCGGTCCAACTCGACACCATCTCCGTCCTCGCCCGCTCCCACGAACTGATCCCCTACGCCCGCCTCGGACGCGTGGGCCGGGCAACCGTCGAGGACGCCTACTGGAAGGACACCCACGCCTTCGAGTACTGGTCCCACGCCGCCTGCATCCTCCCCATCGAGGAGTGGCCCCACTTCGCCTTCCGCCGCCGCGCCTACCGGAACCGACCCCAGTGGAACCACGACCTCCCCGAGGGCACCTACGACCAGGTCGTCAAACAGCTCCACGCGGAGGGCCCCCTCACCGCCACCGAACTCGGCGGCGCGAAGAAGACCAGCGAGTGGTGGGACTGGTCCGGCACCAAGGTCGCCGTGGAACGCGCCCTGATGTACGGCGAGGTCGTCTGCGTGGAGCGCCGCGGCTGGAAACGCGTCTACGACCTCGCCGAGCGCGCCGTCCCCGCCGACCTGCTGCACGACGAACTCGACGACCCCGAATGCCTGCGCCGCCTGGTGGGCCTCGCCGGCCAGGCCCTCGGCGTCGGCACGCGCGCGGACATCGCCGACTACCACCGCCTCAAGGGCGAGCAGGTCGACGCGGTGATCGCCGACTCGGGCCTGGTCCCGGTCACCGTCGAAGGCTGGGGCAAACCGGCCTGGGCCGACCCGGCGGCCCTGGCGACCCCGCCGCGCGGCCGCCACCGCACCACCCTGCTGTCCCCGTTCGACTCGCTCATCTGGGAACGGGCCCGCACCGAGCGGATCTTCGGCTTCACCCACCGCCTGGAGGCCTACGTCCCCAAGCCCAAGCGGATCCACGGCTACTTCGCGATGCCCGTCCTGGCCGGCGGTCGGCTCGTGGGCCGCGTCGACCCGGCCCGCGAGGGCCACACCCTGGTCGCCAGACAGGTCGGCCTGAAGAGCCCCAAGGCGGTGCCCGCGGTCGCCGAGGCGCTGGTCGAGGCGGCGAGCTGGGTCGACTGCACGGACGTACGGGTGGAACGGGTCGACGCACCGGAACTGCGCGACACCCTCACCCAGGCGGTGACCCGCGCCCTCGCCACCGCCCTGCGCTGACGACCTCAGCGGATCTCGAGGATCTTCTCCCGCATCGCGTACACCACCGCCTCCATCCTGGAGTGCAGCTGCAGCTTCTCCAGGATGTTGCGCACATGGTTCTTCACGGTGTTCTCGGAGATGAACAGCTCCTTGGCGATGTCCCGGTTGTTCATCCCGGTCGCCACCAGCTTGAGCACCTCCAGCTCACGGTCCGTCAGCCGGGGCGCGGGCACCAGTCGGCGCTCGTCGGTGCGCTGGATCATCGACTTGAACTCGGTGAGCAGCTTCGACGCCATCGACGGGCTGATCTGCGACTGCCCGTCCGCGACCGCCCGGATCGCGGTGGCGACCTCGTCCGTCGAGATCTCCTTCAGCAGGTAACCCGTCGCGCCCGCCTTGATCGCGTCGTAGAGGTCGGCCTCCTCGTCGCTGATCGTCAGCATGATGATCTTCGCGCTGGGAGCCACCTCCTTGATGGAGGTGCACGCCTCGATACCGCCGCGCTTGGGCATCCGCACATCCATCAGCACGATGTCCGGCAGCAGATCGGCCGCCTTGTCCACGGCCTCCGCGCCGTCCCCGGCCTCACCGACGACCTGGATGTCCTCCTCGGCCGCGAGCACGATCTCCAGCCCCCGGCGGAACAAGGCGTGGTCGTCCACGACAAGGACTCTGATCGGCTCCTTGCGTGAAGCACCCGCGTCCGGGCCCATGCCGACGACGCCGTCGTCGGCGTCCTCGTCCCGCATCGGTCCGAAGCTGTCCGCCATCGTTCCTCCCCCTGCAAGGCTGCGGCTGTGGTCCTGAGCCAGCGCCAACCCAAGGCTGCGGCCCACCGATTGGGCCGCACCGGCCATGATTCCATGCCTGTACGACAAAGCGGTGACAGAGCGCTGCCCCTGGGGGTCGCGCACGGGTGCCCCTGGGGGCGCACACAGCGCTCCAGGGGCACACCGCGTCAACCACTGTCACCGGGCAGGGTCAGCCGCCCAGCGCCCCGCCGGCCTCGGGAGAGTGCGCCTGGGCGACCATGGGGTCCGTGTCGAGGTGGATCACGCCGTAGTCGTAGGCGTGGCGCCGGTAGACGACGCTCGGCTGCTTGGTCTCGGAGTCGACGAACAGATAGAAGTCATGGCCGACCAGCTCCATCTCGTAGAGGGCCTGGTCGAGAGTCATCGGAGCGGCGACGTGGGTCTTCTCGCGGACCACCAGGGGGCCGTCGCCCTGCACCTCCAGCGAACCGATCTTCTTCGTCGGCACGCTGTCCGACGCTTCGGCCGGAACGGGGTGTCCGTTGCCGTTGAGCGTCGCCACGCCCGGGACGTGGTCGGGAACCTCTGCCGCGCTGAGCCGGCGTGCGCCACGGCGCGTGTACCGCTTGTCGTGCTGCTTGCGCAGCTGGGCGTCCAGCTTCTCCGCCGCCAGGTCGAGTGCCGCATACGGGTCGCTGGCCGCGGCCTCCGCCCGGATCACAGGGCCGCGGGAGCGGAGCGTGATCTCCACTCGCTCGCACCGGTCGGCCTGTCGGGGGTTGGGCTCCTTGGACACCTCGACGTCGAGGCTGATCACCTTGCCGTCGAGCTTCTGGATCTTCTCCAGGTTCAGCTTCTCGGCCACGTGCTTGCGGAACCGCTCGGGCACCTCGGTCTTGCGGCCCTTGACGACGATGTCCACGCAGAACTCCGTTCCCGGATCACTCCGCCTCAGTGCGGAGCGTCTCCCTTTTGCACCAGGCCCCGGTGAGCACCGGAACCTCGGACTTGGTGACTTCCACCTCCTCCTCCCCCATCGGCGAGATCTACACCCCAGGTGCGGCGGACGATTCCCCAAACCGCAGCACGGCATTCGGAAATGAGAGGTGTGGCCTGCGGCTTTCCCTCACAACCGAACATATCTCGCTCGGACGGATGTCGTCACCCTCTCCTGCGCCATACCTCCGTTCAGGTGAATTGACCCTGTCATTAGCTGCAACGACGCAAGTTCGCAGTCAGTTCCGGTTTATTACGAAGGAATCCGGCGACGCCGCGACCACGGCCGCGCAGAGCACGTCACCGCCACGTCCCGCCCCCGCACCTCCCTCCGCCGTCCGGAACCGCCGTACCCCTCTCCCTTCCCGACCGTCCCCGAGGTACACAGCCGACCCACCACGACCACCCCTGAGAACCTCCTCGGGACGGCGATCCCCGGCCGAGGCCGAGCCGTCCTGCGGACCGGGATCCCTCATCGGCCCCGGGCCGTCCTCCGGACGGCCTCTCATCGGGTACGAGCCGTCCTCCGCCCCGGGACGCACCGCCGGCCCGGGGACGCCGTGCGCGCCGGAGAGCCCGGGCATCTCAGGGACCGCCTGCGCGCCGGGAACCCGCCTCACCCCACTGGCCGCCTGCCCGCCCGGGTCCGTCCCGCCGGAGGCACCGCGCGCCCGTCCGGCCGCAGCCCCGCGCTGCCCCTGCGCCCGTCCCGAGGGCTCCGCCGCCACAGCGGCCCGTACCGCTCGCGCCGCCTCCGCGAGCGAGGCACCCGTCGTCATCAGGTCGTCGACGAGCACCACCGACCCAGCGCACAGCAACCGCCCGCCCCCGCGCACCACCGCCAGCGCGCCGACCAGGTTCTCCTGCCGCTCTCGCGCGTTCAGCCCCGTCTGATCGGCCACCGCCCCGCGCTGCCGCAGCACCGGGGCCACCCGCGCCCGCACCCCGGCCCGGCGCAGCTCCCCGGCCGCGGCCAGCGCGATACGGCGGGCGGGGTCGTGGCCTCGGGCGCGGGTGGCTGCGGGGGCGGAGGGGACGGGGACCAGGAGAAGAAGGGGGGTCTGGGGCGGGGGCCCCTCCCCCACCCCCACCCCCGCCTCCCCCAACCCCACCCGCACCGCCCCCGCCACCGCCACCCCCAGCACCCCCGCCAGCCCCAGCCCGCCCCTTTCCTTGTGCGCCAGCAGCACCGCTCTGATCTCGTCCGCGTAGGGCGCCGCCGCGTGCACGGCGGGGAGGCCGGCCGGTTCCGGTTCCGGTCGTACCCGCCGCGGTCGGTTTCCGAGGAGCGCGCCCCGGCACCGCGGGCAGAGTGCCGTACGGGCCCGCCCGCAGCCCGCGCACTCGGCCGGCAGCACCAGGCCGGCGATCTCCTGCCACCACCTGCGTACTCCGTCCACGTCTTCACTGTGCCGGGGGAAGAAGGCGGCGACCACCCCTGTGGAAAACCGTGGGCGGGGGGCTGTGGAAAACCGACCGGTAAGTCAGATAAAAGGTCGGCCGGGCTCTCCGCAGAGCCCGGCCGGTCTAATCGGAGGACCACCCCGGAAAGGCGGCCGTCGAAGGGATCACCCCGGATAAAACGCCGTCGAGGCGGTTTCCTTCAGCGTGCGCCACCCGCTGCCGCCGGGCAGCCACAGCAGCCCGTCCTTGGAGGTCGCGAAGAGGGGTTTGTCGCTGTTCTCGGAGGCGGCGATGCTGGTGACCTCGGTGAGGCCGGGCAGGGTGCCGGACTCGGGGATCGAGCCGTCGCACTGCATGTACTGCACCTGTTCGACGCCGCCGGATTCCTGCCCGACCACGACGAGACGGCTGTCGCCGGCCCATGCCACGGCCGTGACCTGCTCCAGTTCGGGTGTGGCCGAGCGCAGTTCCTGTACGGACACGGACGGCTGGTCGCCGCTGCCGGCGGCCCGTTCGATGCGCCCGATGAGCAGGGACTGCTTGCCGTCCCTGTCCACGACGAGTGCGATGCGCGCCCCGTCGGCGGCGACCCGTACGGCGTTGATACGGCCGTCCAGCCGCGGCGTGAGCACCTCGACGGGTTTGCCGCCGCCCTTCTGCAGGAGCAGGAGCCGGGGGTCCACCGGGTTGCGGTCGGCGATCCACAGGTCGCCCTGCGCGTCCCAGGTGGGGGTGGTGAGGCGGTCGGCCTCGGTCCTGCCGGTGCTGGTGAGGACGGGGTCGCCTAGGGAGGCGCTGGCCACGGTGGAGGTGACGTAGAGGCTCCTGCCGTCGAGGGAGACTCCGGCGGCGCTGTGTTCGTCGCGGGCCACGGCCACCGAGAGCAGTGGTTTGGTGCCGTCGCCGAGCGCTCCGGGGACGGGGTCGGCGTTGGCGTTGCCTCCGGCGCCGACGCCGGAGGGCATGCGGCGGAGCTGGTGGCGGCCGTCGATGAAGTAGAGGTACTCGGGGTCGGCCTCGCTGCCGCGGGCGGCGACGGCCGCGGCGGCGTCGCCGTTGAGCGAGCACAGCTGGCGGCCGCCTGCCCGTAGGGCGATCTCCTGCACGGTGGGGGTGACGCTCTGGATGGTGAACAGCAGCTGGGCGGCCATCTCGGCGCACTTGCCCCGGCCGATGTGGGCGGCCTTGTCGTTGAGCGGCACGGTCAGCTTGTTCTGGTCGTCGGGCGCGAGCGCGCTGACGCCCTTCCGCAGTGCGGTGCCGGTGGGGAAGCTGGACCGGACGACCGGGCGGAGCCAGCTGGTGGGCCCGTTGAGCAGGGAGCGGACCATCTGGGTCGTGGGGTCGACCCGTTCCCGTACGTAGACGGGGTCGGCGACGGCCATGGGCTGCCCGGAGGCGGCGGAGGTGGTGTTGGAGGCGAAGTAGTACTTGTTGACGGACATGTAGTTGCGCTGGAAGTCCGACTTGCCCATGACGACCCCCTGGGGGAGTACGTCGATGCGCCACTGTTCGGTCTTCTTGTCGCGGGTGAGGTGGACCGTCTGGTTGTAGCCGCCGGAGGCGGGTGCGTAGGACTGCTGGGCGTCGACGGTGGCGACCTTCGTGCCGGTCAGGGTGAAGGAGGTGTCGTCGCCGTCCCGGCCGCCCGACCGTCCGGCCTCCGCGCCGGGTCCGTCGGCGAGGACGGTGGTGGAGAGCTCCGGTTGCCAGCTCTGGGCCGCGGAGGTGGTCAGGTACTGCCGGGCCGTCGCAAAGCTGGGGTCGTCGCTGGTCAGGGCCTCGAGGAAGCCCTGGACGATCTCGGAGGGCGGCGCGTCGTCGCGGGGCGGCATGGCGAACACCCGTACCTGGGTGTCCTGGCGCGGTGTGGAGTCGACGTCACGCAGGTCGCCGCGGTCGGGCATGGAGGCGCATCCGGCGAGCAGTACGACACCGCAGGCGGCGTACGCCACCACGCGCGCCGGTGTGCGCCGGGCGCGCTTCTGGCGGTCAGCGCCCACGGAATGCCTCCCCTTGTTCGTCCGGACCCTGCGGTCCGGCGTCCGGCCGGCCAGGGGTGTCGCCGTACGCGGTGTCCTTGCGCGCCGCGTCTGTTCGCACCGCGTCCCTGTGCACCGCGTCGGCGCGTTCCGCGGCGGTGCCGTCGGCCGGATCGTCGCCGGTCCGGGCGGTCGGGGCGGCGGGCCGGGCCACGACGCGTGCGCCGTTGCCGGGCAGGGCGGTCGGGTCGGCGGTGGGGGTGACCGTGGCCATGCGGGGTGCGAGCGGGGCGTGTGCGGGCGAGTGGGGTTCGCGGGCGGGCTGCACGGGTACGGTGGCGCTCTTCTCGCCACCCCGGCCGCCCTGTCCGGAGTCGCCGAGGCCGCGGTTGCGCCGCGAGTCCTTGGGTTCCAGCGGTATCGGCGAGCCCCGCAGGGGTTCGTCGGCGGTCCTGGGCAGGGTGAGGCGGAACTGGGAGCCGCCGCCGGGTTCGCCCCAGGCCTGCAGCCAGCCGCCGTGCAGCCGGGCGTCCTCCAGGGCGATGGACAGTCCGAGACCCGTGCCGCCGGTGGTCCGCGCCCGTGCCGGATCGGCGCGCCAGAAGCGGCTGAAGACACGGGTGGCCTCGCCGGGCTTGAGTCCGACGCCGTAGTCCCGTACGGCGACGGCGACCGCCCCGCCGGCCGCGGCGAGCTTGACGACGACGTCCTTGCCCTCGCCGTGCTCGACGGCGTTGACGACGAGGTTGCGCAGGACCCGCTCGACGCGCCGGGCGTCCGCTTCGGCGACGACGGGCTGCTGGTCGCCGAGGACGCGGATGGTCGTGCCCTTGCGGTCGGCGAGGGGCGCGGCGCCGCTGACGACGCGCCGGACGACCTCGCGCAGGTCGATGGGTTCGGCCTCCAGGGCGGCGGCGCCGGCGTCGAAGCGGCTGATCTCCAGCAGGTCGGCCAGCAGGGACTCGAACCGGTCGAGCTGGTCGGCGAGGAGTTCCGCGGACCGCGCGGTGACGGGGTCGAAGTCCTCACGCGCCTCGTGGATGACGTCGGCGGCCATCCGTACGGTGGTCAGCGGTGTGCGCAGTTCGTGCGACACGTCGGACACGAAGCGCCGCTGCATGCGGGAGAGGTCCTCCAGCTGTTGGATCTTGAGCTGGAGGTTCTGCGCCATCTTGTTGAAGGCCTCACCGAGGCGGGCGATGTCGTCCTCTCCGGTGACCTTCATACGTTCCTGCAGACGCCCGGCGGAGAGCCGTTCGGCGATGCCTGCGGCCATCCGTACCGGTGTGACGACCTGCCGTACGACGAGCCAGGCGATCGCGCCGAGGAGGACGACGACGAAGAGCCCGGCGGTCGCGAGGGTGCCCTTGACGAGGCTGAGGGACTTCTCCTCCTGGGTGAGCGGGAAGAGGTAGTACAGCTCGTAGGGGTCGCCGTAGGGGTCGTTGAGCTGTTTGCCGATGACGAGGGCCGGCTGGGAGTCCTTGTCGTTGCTGTAGAGGATGCGGGAGTAGCTCTGGGCCGCTCCGGCGTTGCCGTTGATGTGGTCGCGCAGGGCTTCGGGGACGCTCTTGTTGGGGTCGACGTAGCCCGAGGACCGGGGTCCCGGCCCGCCACCGCTGTCGTCGCCCGGGGGGAGGGTGACGACGTCGAAGGCGCCCTGGCCGCCGCTGGACAGCGACGACACGAGTTCGCTCATCCACTCGGTGACGTTCTGCAGGGAGCTTCTGTCGACGGCGTTCCCGTCGCCGCCCGCGGCGACCGCCTCGTCGGCCTTCTGTTTGGCGACGGCGAATCCGCCGGCGGCCTGGCTCTGTGAGGCCCTGACCTTGGCGTCGAGGAGTCCGTTGCGGACCTGGCCGATGACGACGAAGCCGAGCAGCAGGACGACGCCCAGCGACATCAGCAGGGTGGTCGCGACGACCTTGAGCTGGATGTTGCGGCGCCACAGCCGCATGACGGGCAGCAGCGGCCTGCGTACCCAGCGCAGGAGCAGGCGCAGGACGGGGCTGTTCTGCATCCCGCCCTGGAGCAGCCCGCCTTCGAGGAGGCGTCCGAAACGTGAATCCATGGTCTTCCGGCCGACAGGCCGCTCCGGTCGGACCCCGGACCGGCCGGGGGCCGAAGCGGCACTGTCCCCGGGCATGTCAGCTCGGCCCCGCCTTGTATCCGACGCCTCGGACGGTCACCACGATCTCCGGGCGCTCGGGGTCCTTCTCGACCTTGGAGCGCAGCCGCTGGACGTGGACGTTGACGAGGCGGGTGTCGGCGGCGTGCCGGTAACCCCACACCTGTTCGAGGAGGACTTCGCGGGTGAAGACCTGCCACGGCTTGCGCGCCAGGGCGACCAGCAGGTCGAACTCCAGCGGCGTCAGTGCGATGGACTGCCCGTCGCGCTTCACGGAGTGCCCGGCGACGTCGATCACGAGGTCACCGATCGCCAACTGCTCCGGCGCCGGCTCCTCCGACCTGCGCAGCCTCGCCCGGATACGGGCGACGAGCTCCTTCGGCTTGAACGGCTTGACGATGTAGTCGTCGGCGCCGGACTCCAGCCCGACGACCACGTCGACGGTGTCGCTCTTCGCCGTGAGCATCACGATCGGCACACCGGACTCCGCCCGGATCAGGCGGCACACCTCGATGCCGTCCCGTCCGGGCAGCATCAGGTCCAGCAGCACCAGATCGGGCTTCGCCTCCCGGAAAGCGGCCAGCGCCTTGTCACCGTCGGCTACGAAAGACGGCTCAAAACCTTCACCACGCAGCACGATGCCGAGCATCTCGGCCAGTGCGGTGTCGTCGTCGACGACAAGGACTCGTCCCTTCATAAACGACATCATCCCATTCTCATAACGGTGAAGGTGACGCAGGTGAGAAGCCTCACCGCCCGGTGACGATAGTCGTACGGGACGGTCACTGTCTGCCCCCGTCCGCCGCCGTTGATGTCAGGACTGATGTCAGCTCGACCGGCGAAGGATCGTTCCCTCCCGCCGCCCCTGTCGCACCACCAACCGCGCGTCCTTCCAGCGGGGCGCGCTCCGGTGCCCTCGCTCCTTGCAGCGGCGGCGTGGTCACCACTCGCAGAGTCGATCGGGAGCCCGTCTGCACCTCAGCCGACGACAGTCAGCCACGACGGCGGGCGCGCCGACCGACCACGCACGCGTGTGCCTCGCTGCACCCCCACCGGCCTCAGCCACGCTACCGGGACGTCGGCCAGAGCAACCCACGACGGCCTATCCGTGCCCAGCGGTTCCTCACCGCCGGTTCCGCGGTTACGTGGACACGCGGGGGTGCCACTGGAGAGAACCTGCCAATCGACATCGACGCCGGCCCCGGGCTCGTACTCTGGTCCGCATGCCTGAGGGAAGACCCGCTATCCCGCGACCGCTGGAGCGCCGGGTGTTGGTGGAGGCCGGTCATCGGTGCGCCATCCCAACATGCCGCACTGTCCCGGTAGAACTGGCACACATCGAACCTTGGTCCAAGGTTCAGGAGCACTCGTTCGAGAACCTGATTGCACTCTGCCCCACATGTCACACTCGGTACGACCGAGGCGACATCGACCGACTCTCCATGAAGACGTACAAGGCGAACCTTTCAGTCATCTCGGATCGGTATGGAGAGATGGAGCGGAGGATCCTCGGCCTCCTGGCGGAATCCCCCCAAGCCGATCGGATCAGATTGCCCGGCGGTTGGGATATCCAACTGATGTATCTGATCAAGGATGGGCTGCTGTCCGTGATACGGGGCAACGGCGGGATCTCCATCGCAGGCCTCCCGATGCATCAAGAGTTCGTTGTAACCCCGGCCGGGCGGGCTTTTGTTGACCGATGGGTGAGAGCTGAACCCGTAGAAAACGTGGCGGACGACGACTAGTTCGGGGGCCTCAAGGGGCGCACCAAGCCTTAGGCGATCTTGAAAAATCCGTCGTGGCGACCATGTCACCGTCAGTTCGAATCTCACCGTCTCCGCATGCGAACGGCCCCTGACCAGCTCTTTTGATCAGGGGCCGCTCCCGTGCGCGCTATCCGTCAATCAACGTGGTTTCCACTCAACTCCTGGCCGATCAGGCGCGCAGGGGCACGGGCCCCTTCGATGCGGGCCATCCGACCTTCAGCCGACGACAGCCAGCCACGACGGCTGGCGCGCCGACCGACCACGCACGCGTGTGCCTCGCTGCACCCCCACCAGCCTCAGCCACGCTGCCATGCCGTCAATCACGGGAAGCCGCACTGGCCTCAGGCTGGTCGGCACAGGTCCGCTCCCTCAAGGCTCTCAGCACAGATTTCCCCAGAGCTTGATCAAGATGCGCGATAGAAAAAGACGACGCAGGCTAGAACTGTTCGAGAGGTATGGTCGGTTAAATAGGCCCCGTTTGGCAAATGGTTTAAAATTCCCTTCAAGGGGTGGAGCTATGCCCGACTTCCGCCTTCAGATGGCATACGAGGCTGCCGAAAAGCGGCTCGCCGCCCAAACAAGTGAGCTCGCCAGGATCAGAAATCGTGCCTTTGTCGTTCTCGTGGTTATCGTACTTGCCACTGCATTGATGCTACCTGTAGGGCTATTGAGGTTCTCAGGAAACGGCGCTGCGGCAAAGAGTGCCATCCCCGAGTGGTCCGCTTGGCTCGCACTCGGAATCCTGGTCATAGTCTTCATTCTAGTCATGCTCATCCTGTCGCCGCCGCGACAGCCATGGCGCGGAGGTCCCCCACCAGAAGTAATTATTGAACGCCAACAACTGAATGTCACAGAGAACAACCTGGTTCGGGATCTTGCAGTAGAAATGTCAGGAAACCGCTGGACCGCCAACAATAAATGTCTAGAGCTCCGATCCCGTCTGCTCCAAGTGTCGATTCTCCTGCTGCTCATTGAGATCGTAATTCTCCTTACGCTTTTCGCTCGCGGACAGTAGGGCCTCCATCCCTAGCGCATTCCGGCGGCTATGACCAGCGTGACCATCTCGCCAAAAAAAAGTGAGGCTGAAATTTGCAGACAGACGGAGCATTTCGCGATGACCTGATTGTTGGAATCAACTCGCTTCTTCATTTCATTTATCGAATCAATGAGAACTGTATCGATGGCTGTTCTTGCTGCATGGCGCTCGAGTACGAGCTTGTATGGCGGACAGAAGTTCCAGGAGCGAACAGGCCATATGACGATCATCGACGTGGCCCCAATGGCTGCCAGCAGAGCCAGGAGAACCCAAGGGGCCCACGCAGGCAAGGACGGGCCCCCTTTTTGCTTCACGAAACCTATACTGGTGGAAAGCGTCGCGACGATGGCTGCGGCCGAGAAGAGAGTTGTTGCCCTATTTCTGAATTGAAGAAATGCATCGGTTTGCGCCTTCAGGTGATTCTCGATCGCCTTATAGGCTAGCTCCAGAGTTGCATCACCCATGACCATTTCCACTTTCGGCGCCGGATCCAGGGAAGCTGATCTTTCCGCCTCGACGGCCAGTGGCTTTGACGGCCTTTGAGGAATTCCCTTCCAAGGCTTTCGGTAGTTTGATGCCGTAAGCGCGATAAATTTCCCGAACGCGCAACGGTGACACTACTACACTCCGGCCGGACTTAAGAGCCGGCCTCTCGTGCAGAGAATCCAAGCTGAGGTCGACTTGAACTCCCTCTTCCACGATTCGCGCGTGTGCGATGGGGATTGCTCGCGTACTGCTGCCGTCTGAAAGTTTGACCCTGGCTAGAATTGCCAGAGAATGTTTCGCATCGCGGTACAGATCTAGGATTTCCCCTACAGGCCTCCTGTGCAGATCAATTACAGACTTTCCAAGCAAATCCGCAGTGCACACGTATGGGCCTGCCCCATTTCCACCCGGACTGTGCGCGTACTCGCCGTTACCATTGTCGTTTGTCATCGCACTTCTCCCGATCTCCTCCTGCACGGCATTGGCATATGTGAGGATCATGCATCATTCGCAGCTACATCGCTTGGTGACGCGTTGAAACGGGCTAATGTTCACTTCATTCGGGTGAATCACCGGGCACACGTGAACTCGCGGACCGCCCGCCACGACGTGTTCTGACCTCATGCTCCTGTCCGCCTGCCTCTTGGGCGGGAGTGGGCCGCCGGCCGTGCCGAGCGGGGCGGAGACATGAGCGCGGGCGCGGACGGCGGCCCGCTCCCGCCCGGAGGAGCGAAGCGACGACGGGTGCTTGATGAGGTAGGGAAACCTGTAACAGGTGATCATGATGGGCCGTCTGGAACTGGCGATCATCGCCGTCCAGGCATCTGGTCTCTGCTGCCTCGTGGTGTAGAACCCTGGTCATGGGGAGTGAGCGGCAGCAGCGAATGAAGGCGCTCGGGGCACGCCTGAAAGGGCTTCGTACCGAGGCCAGTCTGACCGGGGCCGTACTGGCACAGCGGGCCGGGGTGGGGCAACCCACCGTGTCCAAGGTGGAGAACGGGCGCATGGTCCCCAGTGCCGACGTCTTGGGCCGCTTGTCTCGTGCTCTCGGCCTCGACGAGTCGACCACTCGGGAGGTGCTTGACCTCCTGCTCGCCGTCGAGACCGCTCCCGGTGCCGCAGAGGCTCCCAGCGATGAGGCTCCGGCCGGGGCAACGCTCGATGAAGCGGTCCGGTCCGCTCGCCTGGTCCGTTCCTTCCAATGCGTCATCCTGCCGGCCATGCTCCAGAGTGCGGAGTACGCCCGACACGTCTTCGACAGTGCGCCGAACGCCAGTCCGGAAGCCGTCGGCCGTGCGGTCGCTGCCCGCGTGGAGCGGCAGAGTCTCTTGTACGAGCGGGGCCGGGAGTCGGTGTTCGTGCTGACCGAGGGCGTGTTGCGGACGTGGCCGGGGAGTCCGGCCCTGATGCTCGCCCAGCTTGACCGGCTCCTGGCTGTTGAGAGCCTGAGCACGGTTCGCCTCGGGGTGATCCCCTGGCATCAAGCCGTGCCTGTCATGCCTCGTAACGGCTTCACCTTGTGCGATCACGCGACGGTGGTCGTCGAGACGTTCCAAGGTGAGCGGGTCGTGGACGACTCCTCCGCGGTGGCCTCGTACGAGGAGACGTTCAGCAAGTTCGAGGATGCCGCGACCTTCGGGCCTGACGTGCGTGAACTGCTTCTCCAAGTGATGAAGGACTTCCGAGACCTGGACGGCTCCGCCACTCGATAGAGGAATAATTCCTCAAGATGCCTGGCTAGTTGACCTCGCACGGGAATACGCTGCTGCTCCATCGTCTAGCCCCCTAGACGCTAAGGAGTGTTTCGGTATGCCCAAAGAGTGGTCCCGCATCTTCCCTGGCCAAGTCTGGCAAGTCGCCGAAGCCCGCCACTTCGTCGCCGCCCTGCTGGAGGGCGAGGCCCCAAGCCTCGTCGATGACGCCGTCCTGGTCGTCGGCGAACTGGCGGCCAATGCCGTACGGCACACGCGAAGCGGCTGGTACCGGGGATGGTTCCTGGTGATCGTCGGCTTCGCCGACGACTTCGTACGGCTTCAGGTCATCGACCAGGGCGGCGACGACGAACCCACCGTGCGGAGCGTGAACGCCCCACTGGACCAGGGCGGCCGTGGACTGATGCTCGTCTCGGCCTGCGCGAAAGACTGGGGCGTGAAGGATCGGCCCGCCGGCGGGCGCTGCATCTGGGTGGACCTGGCACGGGTGGGCGTGTGATGGCATGCGGTGCAACGCTGGCCCATGCCTGCCTCGCGGGCAGCGAAGGGTGAGCCCCAAGGGTGTGCCTCGACGAAGGGCCGCGTTCTACGTGGTCGACGTGAGATCTGGACGCCGTCTCGCGCCCGTTCTGTCTAGGGCCCTAGACTCCTCCTCAGTGCTGCTAGGAGGTGAAGTCATGTCGGACGAATTTCAACGCATCATGGCTATCGATGATCCCTACCTGCTCCTGCGGGAGGTCACGACGCGCTTGGCCGATGCTCAGCAGGAGGTGACCGAACTCGCCCGGCTTCGCCGAAGGGTGGTTCAGGATCTCCACGCGCAAGGGTTGTCGTACGCGCAGATCGCGACGAAGGCCGGCCTGAGCCGTGGACGCATCCACCAGATCCGCCACACCGGACCGGCGCCGGAAGGTGCCTTCCTCGGGCGCGGTGCGGTCGTCATCGCGACTCCGCTGCGGCGGGACGACGAACGCGGGCGCACGGTCGTCGCCGTGGACGACGTCAGTTCCGGAAAGCGGCTGGAAGATCTCGCGCGGTCGTACGGCCTGGACGTCGTCTCCGAGCACGTACCGGTGAGCGGCGACATCGAACTCAACCGTGACGGCCTGGTCGTCGTCTGCGGCCCGCGCATGTCTCAGCAGATGTGGGACACGTACGCCCAGGATCCCGTCCTTCACTGGGAACAGGCGGAAGACGGCCCCTGGACGGTCGCCGACCGGCGAACCGGCACCGTGTACCGGTCCGGGCAGGACAGTGACCCGGCCCGCCCCTACGACGTCGGCTATGTGGGCAGGCTCCCCCGACCCGACGGCAAGGGGTCGTTGCTTGCGATCGCCGGTATCCACACGCAAGGCTCCCTCGGCGTCGTGCAGCTGCTCGCCTCCGACCTGAATGCGTTGTGGGGGCAGGTGGGTGACCATCGCTTCTCCGCCCTGGTGGGTGTCGAGTACGACCCGGAGACCAGCGAACCGCGCTCCTTCGAACTGCTCACCCCCCTCTACCGGCACGACGAGGAACCGACGGCGTGAGGGTCACCCTCGGCTCACAGCCCGCTGAAGCCGGCCGGGAGAACGAAGACTTCGCCGCTGCCGCTCCTGGGGCGGCCGTTCTCCTGGACGGCGCGGGTGTGGCCGGGGCGGACACCGGGTGCACACATGGTGTCGCCTGGTTCTCCTCGACGCTGGGCGGGCTGCTGCTGAGCGCCGTCACGGCGTCTCCGGCTCGGTCGTTGGCCGCCTGTCTGGCTGACTCCATCCGTGTCGTCCGCTCCCTGCATGAGGGCAGTTGCGACCTGGCGTACCGGGCTAGTCCGACGAGCACAGTCGTCGCCGTGCGCGCCCGTGGCAGAAGCCTGGAGTACCTGGTTCTCGGTGACTCGGCCCTCCTCCTTGGCGACAAGGCCGGGGGGACGACCGTCGTCACCGATCAGCGTCTGAGTGACGTGGGCAGGCGGCTACGCGGACGGGTCGACGCGTTGCCCACCGGCTCACCCGAGCATGCCGCCGCGCTGGCCGAGTACCGCGATGCCCTGACAGGACTTCGCAACCAGCCTGACGGCTTCTGGATCGCCGGGCCTGACCCGCGAGCGGCCGAACACGCCCTTACCGGCACCCTCTCTCTGGACTCGCTGACCGCCGTGTCGCTGCTGAGCGACGGCGCGACCCGGCTCGTCGACCGCTTCCAACTCGCCACTTGGCAAGGAATGTTGGACGTCCTCAGCTCATCGGGGCCCGCCGAGTTGATCCGCCGAGTTCGGGAAGCGGAGGCCGGCGACCGCGAGGGACTGCGTTGGCCACGGGGCAAGACACACGACGACGCCACCGCCGTGTACTGGGCTCTGCCGTAGCGCATCCACGCGCCTCGAAACTCACCCGTATACCCCCCTAGACAGTTCGATGGTCGACGGTTTACTGTTTCCGTCACCCCCCCTAGACAGTTAGGGCGGGCCACTCCCCTTGCTGTCTAGGGGGGTATCCAGACGGAACGGGCCCGCAAGGGCACCGACAACGAGTGAGGTTCAAGAAATGCGTGTCATCCCCGTAGACGTCTCGGCCGCGACGCTCCTCGTCACCAAGCTGCCGGAGGTCAAGGTGAGGGACCGTCAGACCGGTGAGGTTGCCGTGGACCCGGTGACGAACCAACGGCTCATGGTCCTGGAGCTGGTGTTCATCGCGGCGGGCGGTTCGGACATGATCAAGGTCACCGTTCCGGAGCCGGGCATCGGTGAGGGCCTGGTCATGGGCGCGCCGGTCGTCCTCTCCGGCCTGGTCGCCCGGCCGTGGGAGAGCGAGTTCGGCGGGCGCATGCGCCACGGCATCGCCTACCGGGCGGATGCGGTCATGATCAACGCTCCCGCGCCGGTGCGGGGCTGATCGCCGTGACCAACACCGTGTGGACACTGACGCTGTGCCTCGTGGCACTCGTCGCCCTGCTGGTGCTGCGTCGGCGTATGCCGGTCGCGTTCTGGTGGCTCGTCGGCTACCCGCTCGTCGCGCTGCGGGTGCTGACCACGTACCGGGCCACGATGGACGCCTGCGGCCTGACGGTCCCGGCCTCCGCCGTACGACGCGCCACGGCCCGCCTGGTCGGGCGGGAAGCGGCACCTGTACCGCCTCGTCGCTCGTTTCCGGTGCCGACCGGGGCCGGGCTCGTGATGCGGCTGCGCATGGCGGCCGGGCAGGCCCCGGAAGACTTCATTGCCTCGGCTGACCGGCTGCGCCATGCCTGGGCAGCCCATGCCGTCCACATCCGTCCGACCAAGCCGGGGTGGCTCGAACTGCGGCTGATCGGCTGGGACGTCCTCGCGGACGTACGGCGTCCCCGCCGGTGGCAGAAGGACGGCGGGCCGCTGTCCCTGCCGCTCGCACTGCGGGATGACGGGCACTGGCACGTACGGGACTTCCGCACCGTGCCGCACGAACTCATCCTCGGCGCCACGCAGTCCGGCAAGTCCGTGTACCTGCGCAACCTGCTCTGCGGCCTCGCTCGGCGACCGGTCGTGCTCGTCGGGATCGACTGCAAGTGGGGCGTGGAACTGGCGCCGTTCGTGCCCCGCCTGTCGGCCCTCGCCGACACCCCGGACCGGGCGAACGAACTCCTTGACGTCCTGCTGGAAGAGATGGAGGCACGGTTCCGGCTGATCGGCCTCAGCTCCACGATCGGGCCGGACTCCGTCCTCACCTCGGACGTGTGGGGCCTGCCGGAGAAGGTACGGCCGGTGCCGGTCGTGGTCGTCGTCGACGAGGTGGCGGAACTCTTCCTCGCCGCGAGCCGCGACGAGGAGAAGCGGCGCGATGCCATGGTCACCAAGCTGATCCGTATCGCCCAGCTCGGCCGCGCGGCCGGCATCTACCTGGAAGTCTGCGGGCAGCGCTTCGGCTCCGAACTCGGCAAGGGCGCCACCATGCTCCGCGCCCAGCTCACCGGCCGTATCTGCCACCGCGTCAACGACGAGTCGTCGGCGAACATGGCGCTTGCCGACATCTCCCCTGAGGCCGCTCTCGCCGCAACTGCCATTCCTGCCGAACGCCCCGGCGTCGCGATCGTCGGCGACTCCTCCGGCGGCTGGTCCCGCGCCCGCTCCCCGCACCTCACCCTCGAAGAAGCTGCGGCCGTCTGCCGCACCACCTCCGCCCTCGTGCCGGAGCTGTCCCGCCTCGACGCCTTCCGGCCCGCCGTCGCTGTCGAGCCCGCTGACGTCGCCTCGCCTGCCGCTGCTGCCGTGCCCACGGCCCGCCCGGTGACCGAGTAGCCGCACCCCCTTCCCACGGTTCGGCGTGACCGCCTCGCGCCAAGTCCCTACCCCTCCCATGCCCGAAGCCGGAAGGACGCCCCATGTCCCGCCCCTCCATCGCCGAGGTCAGCGCGCTCATCGCCGACCTGGCCGCGCACCGTCAGAACCGCACCTCTGGCGAGTTCGCCGCGCTCATGGCCCGTAAGGCCGAGCTGCTGGAGCGCATCGCCACCCACACACCCGACGACGCCGAGGCCGCCGAGGTGGCTCGCCTCGCCCGTGAGCGCGCTGACTCGCTCAAGTCCGCCGACTGATCTCGCCGAAAGGAGTCGAGCCGATGCGTGCCCACCTCGCCCGCGTGGACGCCGTGATCGTCCAAGCCGTCATTGCGGGCGGCCTGTCCTTCGCCCACCTTCACGACCTGGCGGAGGCGGCAGGACAGGGCGGCTGGAAGGCGTGGGCCTACCCGGTCAGCGTTGATCTGCTGCTGGTCGCCGCCTGGCGCCGGATGCGCGAACAGCAACGCGCCGGACGCCCGGCCGGGAGCTCCCGGCTGTGGTTCCTGGTCGCCCTGGCCGCCTCCCTCGGCGCCAACATCGCCACCGCCGGCCTCCTCGACCTGGACCACGTTCCCGCATGGCTCCGCGTCGTGGTGGCGGGGTGGCCCGCCGTCGCCTTCTTCGGCGGAACCCTGCTAGCCCACGGGCCTCGCGTCGCAGAGCAACCGGCGGCCTCCGTGACGGCGGAGACAGAATCCGTACCGCCGTCGGCCCCTGTCCCGGTCGACCCGCCCCGCCGTGACGAACTCCCTGCGCCCGCTCCTGCTCCGGCGACCGAGAAACCCCCGACCGGCCTCGTGACCGCCGTTCCGGCGCCCGTTCCCGCCGTCGCCCTCCCGCCCGCCCTCGTCGACCGTGTCCGGGCTCTCGCCGCAGAACACCGCGCCGCGACCGGCCAACCGGCCGACCCCGATGCCGTACGCGCCCGGCTCGGCCTGCCTCCGGCCATGACGCCCTCCGTCGCTGCCCACCTCTGAGAAAGGACCGCCCGCATGACTCCGCGCTTCCGCAACGTCCGCCGCTTCGGTCCCGTACAGGTCGCCTCGTTCCTCGCCCGTGGCCGTAACCGCCACCTCGCCGCCTGCACCGCGCCCCGCTGCGACTTCTCCGCCGAGTACGACAGCCGCGCCGCCGCCGAACTCGCCGCCCGCATCCACCGCTGCAAGGCCTGACAGGAGATCACGCCATGGACGTTCCCCTCTGGTTCGCCGTGCTCGTCGTCGCCGTCCTCGGCATCCAGCTCGCCCGCCCGCCGTGGTGGCTGGTCGCCCTGCTGCTCCTCGGCGGCTACCTGGTCGCGAACAGCGTCCTCGCCCCCGCCGTCGCCACGCTCCTCGACTGATCGCCGAAGGGAGTACTCACGTGTTCACCCCGAAGTACCCGCCGCAGGACACCGCCCCGGTCCCCACCACTCCGGCCCCGAACGTCTACAGCCCGGTGCCGTACAACCCGACCCACGCCCCGGCTGCGTCCGCCCCGGCCTCCAACCGGCCCACGGTGCAGCTCACCCCCGGCAGCACGCTGACCCTCGTCGCGGGGGGCGGCGCCCTGGTCCTGGTCGTGGGCACGGTCCTGGTCTCCATGCTCCTCGCGGTCGCGATCACCGCCGCCTCCGTCGCAGTCTGCGCGGTCGTCATCCGCTCGATCCTCAAGGAGCACAAGGCGTGACCGACTCCGCCACCATGGCGGGCCTGGATCCGGCCGCCCTCGCCGACGTGCTGAGGCTGGCTGGGTCCCCCGGGTTCGACCGCGTACAAGACCAGATCCGCCGCACCGGCGGCTGCTCCGACCCGATCCATCTGCAAGGCACCACGGTCATCCGTGACCGTGCCACCGGGCAGGTTCTGCACACCTACAACACCGACAGCGAACCCGGCGGCCGTCTCCGCGTCGCCTGCGGCAACCGGCGCGCCTCCCGGTGCCCCGCCTGCGCCTGGACCTACGCGGGGGACACGTACCACCTGATCCGTGCGGGCCTGGTCGGCGACCCTGCCAAGGGCACCCCGGACACCATCAGGGATCACCCTCGAGTCTTCGCCACGCTGACCGCCCCGTCGTTCGGGCCGGTCCACAACCGGCCGGGCAACCGGTCCTGCCGCTGCGGCGTCCGTCACGCCGAGGACGCGCCGGAACTCGGCACCCCGCTCGACCCGGACGCGTACGACTACGCGAGCGCGGTGCTGTGGAACAACCACGCTTCTGAGCTGTGGCGGTACTTCGCGATCTACTTGCGTCGCGAGATCGCCCGCCGCGCCGGCCTCACGCAGAAGGACGCCCACGCACAGTCGCGCGTCGCCTTCGGCAAGGTCGCCGAGTACCAGAAGCGCGGGGCCGTGCACTTCCATGCCGTGATCCGCTTCGACGGGCCCGACGGTCCTGACTCGCTGCCCCCGGCCTGGGCCACACTCGACCTCCTCACCGACGCGATCAAGGCTGCCGCTGCCCGCGTCGCGGTCGACGTGCCTCCGGCCGGTGACCAGCCCGCCCGAACCCTGCGCTGGGGCACCCAGCTCGACGTACAGCCCATCGGAGCCTTCGGCGACGGCGAGGAGATCACCGAACAGGCCGTCGCCTCCTACGTCGCCAAGTACGCCACCAAAGCCGCCGAGACCACCGGCACCGTTGACCGCCGCATCGGCAACAAGGAAGCGCTGATCCTTCTCGACGTCCCGGAACACCCCGCGCGCCTGATCGCGGCCTGCCTCGACCTCCACGCGCTCTACCCGGACCGCAAGCTTCGGGACTGGGCTCACATGCTCGGCTTCCGCGGCCACTTCTCCACCAAGTCCCGCCGCTACTCCACGACCCTCGGCGCCCTCCGCCAGACCCGCGCCGACTACCGCGCACGGCAGCAGCGCGAAGCCCTCGGCCTGCCCGACCCCGACGCCCCGGAGGCAACCACTCTGACCCTGGCGCACTGGGCGTACGCCGGTCATGGCCACACCCCCGGCGAATCCTGGCTCGCCGCGAACATCCGCCGCGACATCCAACTCAACCGCGAGACCGCCCGTGAAGCCCTGCAAGACCACCTCGACCTGGACGGAGCCGCCGCATGACCACCGCCGCCCCTGAGCTGCTCACCGTGCCGGAGGTCATGACTCGGCTGAAGTTCGGGCGCTCCAAGGTGTACGACCTGATCCGCTCCAAGCGGCTGGCCTCGATCACCGAGGGACGGTCCCGCCGGATCCCGGCAAGCGCCCTTCAGAACTACATCGACACCCGGCTTGAGGAGGCTGCCTGATGCCTCCCCGCAAGCGGAACCCCAACGGCTCGGGCACGGTGACACGGCGTGCTGACGGCCGGTACCAAGCGGCGGTGTACGTTCCCCAGCCGGACGGCACCACCAAGCGGAAGTACGCGTACGGCAAGACCTTCGAGGAGTGCGACCGCAAGCGCCGTGAGCTGATCGACCGTTCCAACGGTGGCATCCCGACTCCGACGCGGGACATGACCTTGGGCCAGTGGTTCGACTACTGGCTAGAGATCGTCGTGAAGCCCAACCTGGCGCCGAACAGCTACCGGGCGTACGAGACCGCCGTGCGGCACCACCTTCGCCCGCGTCTGGGCTCCAAGGTCATGGTCAAGCTGGGCGTCAAGGAGCTGCGTGGGGTCATTCAGGTCCTCGCACAGGACGAGGGGGCCAAGACCGCCAAGAGGGCGCTTCGGGTCCTCTCAGCGGCTCTCACGGCCGCGATGGTCGAAGACATCGGGCTGACCCGGAACGTGACCAAGCTCGTCCACGTGCGGGCGTCCACCGACAGCGGCAAGAGCTGGGACGCGGTGACCGTGCTCCGCTTCCTGGCCGCCGCCCGGCGCCTCACCCCGTACTACCCGACGTTCCTCCTGCTCTGCCTCCTCGGTCTGCGCCGGGCTGAGGTGTGTGGCCTGCGCTGGGAGAACATCGACCTGGACAACCGCGTCGTCTGGGTGGAGCAGCAGCACCAGCGGGCCAGCGCCGGCACGATCGACGCGGAACTCAAGACCGAGACCTCCAAGGCACCGCTGCCGCTGCCCGCCCAGTGCATCGCGCCCTTGCGCTGGACCCGGATGCGCACGGCCATGCTGCGGGAGCGCGCGCTGAGCAAGGGGCGGCCCTGGTTCGAGGACCCCGACGGCCACGTGTTCGTGACCCGTACCGGTCGGCCGCTCACGCCCGATCACCTCTACATCGTGCTGCAACGGATCATCAGGGTGGAGGGGCTCAGCAAGATGAACCCGAAGGGGCTGCGGAAGTCGTGCGGCACCCTGCTGGTCCACCTGCGGGTGCATCCCCGCATCGTCAAGACGATCCTGCGGCACAGCCGGATCGCGACCACCATGGACATCTACGCTGAGGCTCTGGACCCGGACGTCGTCGAAGCCGTCGGGCAGCTTGACCGCCTGCTGCGGCAGCCCGCCCGCCTCCGTGAGCTGGAGGCCGCATCAGACCTGGAAACCGCCGCTTGATGTAGCTGTTGGATGTCACGGCCCCTCTCCCCGCGCATCGTCGCAGGTAGGGGGGCCGTTCCCGTTGATCAGGCCGGGAGCATCCCATTCTCATAACGGTGAAGGTGACGCAGGTGAGAAGCCTCACCGCCCGGTGACGATAGTCGTACGGGACCGTCACTGTCTGCCCTCGCCGACAGACCGTGATCTCAGGGGCATCAGGCACCCGCCCCCGGACGGGCCCTCGCGCAGAGTTCGGCGAGCCCTTCGGCGGTCACCGGCGACACCACGCCCTCCTCCGTCACGATCGCCGTCACCAGCTCCGGCGGCGTCACGTCGAACGCCGGGTTGTACGCCTGGGTGCCCAGCGGCGCCACCGGTATCCCGCCTCCCGCTCCCGTCACCGGCGCCTGCGGCGCCGTCACCTCGGTCACCTCGAACCCGGGGCGCTGCTCGACCTCGATCGCGGCCCCGCTCGCCGTGTGCGGGTCGACGGTCGTCACCGGCGCGACCACGATGAACGGCACATGGTGGTACCGCGCGAGCACCGCGAGCGGATAGCTCCCCACCTTGTTCGCCACCGAACCATCGGCCGCGATCCGGTCCGCCCCGATCAGCACCGCGTCCACCTCGCCCGCCGCGAACAGCGAGCCCGCCGCGTTGTCCGTCAGCAGGGTGTACGCCATCCCGCTGCGCGCCGCCTCGTACGCGGTCAGGCGGGCGCCCTGCAGCAGCGGACGGGTCTCGTCCACCCACAGTCGCCGCAGCCTTCCCACCCGGTGCGCGGCCAGCGCCACGGCGAACGCCGTCCCTTCCCCGCCCGACACCAGCGAGCCGGTGTTGCAGTGCGTGAGGATCCGGTGCCCGCCGCCGGGCAGCAGCTCGTCCAGGAGCGCCAGCCCGTGCCCGGCCATCCGGGTGCTGGCCTCGGCGTCCTCCCGGTGCAGTCGCCGCGCCGCAGCCAGCGCGGCCTGCGCCCCCTGCACCGGATCGGCTCCGCCGGCCAGCTCCGCCCGGTAGGCGGCCCGGGCCCGGTTCACGCCGAGGGACAGGTTCACCGCGGTGGGCCGTGCTCCCGCCAGCGCGGTGGCCGCCTCCTCCACGTCGAAGCCCCGGGCGGCGGCGAGCGCGACACCGTACGCCCCGGCGATGCCGAGCAGCGGCGCACCTCGCACCGCCAGCGAACGGATCGCCTCCACCAGCGCCGACGCGTCCGTGCAGACCAGCTCGACCTCCTCGGCCGGCAGCCTCGTCTGGTCCAGAAGCACCAGCACAGGGCCTTCGGGTGGCTCTTCCCAACGGATCGCCGGTATCTCGGCCTGCCGCTTGTCCTCACCGGATTGCGCGTACTGATCAGCCATGCGGTCAGTCTGCCCCGAGTCCGGCGGACAATTGAAGGTGTGCAGCCCCTACCGCGGCCGGTCTCCTCATGACCGCCCCATGGCACGATGGCAGCCAACCTGCCGCCGCGCCCGCGGACGGGCATCGTGAAGGAGCGACGATGAAAGACACTCCGGGCTGGGCCTCGCCCGGATCCGCCCCGTCCGACGGGCGGGAGCCCGGCGCGTCCGACCCCGCTGACCAGCCCGCCGACGCGCAGCCCGAGAGCCAGTCGGCCGCGAATCCAGCGGACCCCCACACGAAGTGGTCCAAGGAGCAGCCGCCCCCCGGCCCGTGGTCCGCGCCCGCAGGCCCCCAGCAGCCGGGCCAGGCCGCTCCGCAGAACCCCGTCCAGCCTCCGCCACCACCGCCCGGCCCCGGCTGGGGCGGTCGCACGCCCGCCGGTCCGTACGGCGGTGCCCCCAACGGCCACCCGGGCTACGCCCCCTACCCGGCCTGGGGCAACGGCTGGGGCGGCCCTCCGCCCGCGGCCAAGCCCGGTGTGATCCCGCTGCGCCCGCTGGGCGTCGGCGAGATCCTCGACGGCGCGGTCACCACGATGCGCACCTACTGGCGCACGGTGCTGGGCATCTCGCTGACCGTCGCGATCGTCACCGAGGTCATCGTCGTCCTGCTCCAGGGCCTGGTCCTGGACCACAGCACGGACACCTCCGCGCTCAGCGACCCGAGCGCCACCCTCGACGAGCAGACCCGCGCCATGGGCGACGTCATGCTCAACTCCGGGGTCCTGCTGCTGGTCTCGCTGGTCGGCACCATCTTCGCGACCGCTCTGCTCACGGCCGTCATCAGCCGTGCGGTCCTCGGCAGGCCCGCCACCCTCCAGGACGCCTGGCGCGACGCCCGTCCCCGGATCCCCCGGCTGTTCGGGCTGATCTTCCTGCTGCTGCTCATCGCGGGCGCGGTGGGCGCCGTCGGCGCACTGCCCGGCATCCTGGCGAGTGTCGCCGGGGCCGGCGAGGGCGGTGCCGCGCTGTCGGTCCTCGGCACCTTTGCGGCAGTCTTCGTCGCCCTGTGGCTGCTGGTGCGGCTCTCCCTCTCCTCGCCCGCGCTGATGCTGGAGAAGCAGAGCATCACGAAGGCGATGGGCCGCTCCGCCAAACTCGTCCGCGGTTCCTGGTGGCGGGTCTTCGGCATCCAGCTGCTCGCCCTGATCATCGCGAACATCGTCGCGACGATCGTCCTCGTCCCCTTCGCCTTCGCCGGCGCCGCGATGAGCGACAGCGGCATCGGCGGCCTCGTCGACGGCACGGGCGACTACGGCTGGACCTACCTGATCGTCAGCGGCATCGGCTCGGTGATCGGCTCCATGATCACCTTCCCGATCGCGGCCGGAGTCGTCGTCCTCCTCTACATCGACCAGCGCATCCGCCGCGAGGCCCTCGACCTCGACCTGGCCCGCTCCGCCGGCGTCCAGGGCTACGGCTCCCCCGACCCCGGCACCACCTCGGGGAGCTGATGCGGTGAGCCTGACGGGGGGAACCCTCACCGCACCACCGCTTCCGCACGGCACACTCGTCCGCTCCGACGACGCGCCTCCGCTGACCATCCCCCGCGATCCCGCGCGCGAGGCGGCCCGACGCGAGCTGTCCGAACGCCTGTACCACGAGCACGACCCCAGCCTCCTCCAGCGCGCCCTCACCACCCTCTGGGACTGGATCGGCGACCTGTTCGCCACCGCGTCCGGCGCCACCCCGGGAGGCAACGTCGGCGTGCTGGTGATCCTCGCGGCCGTCGTTGCGGTGGTGGGCGCCCTGTGGTGGCGCCTGGGCACCCCCCGCCGCCATCCCACCTCCACCGCGGCCCTGTTCGACGACCGCCCGCGCACCGCCTCCGAACACCGGGCCGCCGCCGAGGCGCACGCCTCCCAGGGCCACTGGAGCCAGGCCCTCCAGGAACGCATGCGGGCCGTCGTCCGCTCACTCGAAGAACGCGCCCTCCTCGACACCCGTCCCGGCCGCACCGCCGACGAGGCCGCCGCGGAAGCCGGCCGCACCCTCCCCGACCACAGCGACCGACTCCGCGCCGCCGCCCGCGTCTTCGACGACGTGACGTACGGAGGCCGCCCGGCGACCGAGCAGGCGTACCGCCGCATCGCCGAACTCGACCTCGACCTCGAGCGCGCCAAACCCCTGCTCACCACCCGCAGCACCGCCGACAGGGCCCCCACGACCCACCGGGGAGCCGACGGATGACCACCGAGGCCACGCTCCCCGCCACCGCGACCTCGCCCAGCGTCCGCCAACTGTGGACCCGCACGCGAGGAGTGGCCTTCGCCGTCACGCTCCTCCTGGCCGCCGGCGTCGTACTCGCCGTCCTGCGCTCCGACGCCCGGCACGGTGCCCTCGACCCCCGCTCCGCCGACCCCTACGGAAGCCGCGCCGTCACCGAACTCCTCGCCGACCGAGGCGTCTCCACCCGTGTCGTGACCACCCTCGCCGCGGCCCGCGCCGCCACCGGCCCCGACACCACCCTCCTGGTCGCCTCCCCCGACCTCCTGACGGAGCACCAGCAGCAGGAACTGCACGCCACGACCTCCGGCTCCGGCGGCCGCACCGTCCTCATCGCCCCCGGCACCCCCTCCGTCTCCACCCTCGCCCCCGGGGTCACCGCGGACCCGGCCACCAGCCGCGGCTCCGCCCTCGCCCCCGACTGCGCCCTCCCCGAGGCCCGACGCGCCCGCACCGCCGAGACCGGCGGCATCCGCTACAGCACCCGCCACCTCGACGCCGACAAGTGCTACCCCAGCCGGCGCCTGGCCACCCTCCTGCGCATCCCGGACCGTTCCACCAGCGGCGACACCGTCGTCATCGGCGCACCCGACATCCTCTACAACACGCGACTCGACCAGCAGGGCAACGCCTCGCTCGCCCTTCAACTCCTCGGCTCCCGCCCCCATCTGACCTGGTACCTCCCCTCGCTCTCCGACACCTCCGCCACCGAAACCGGCGACGAGAAGACCTTCTTCGACCTGCTGCCCTCCGGCTGGCTCTGGGGCACCCTGCAACTCTTCGTCGCGGCAGCGCTCGCCGCCCTCTGGCGGGCACGCCGACTCGGCCCGCTCGTACCCGAGAAACTCCCCGTGGCGATCCGCGCCTCGGAAACCGTCGAAGGCCGCGCCCGCCTCTACCGCACAGCCCGCGCCCGAGGCCGCGCGGCCACCGCTCTTCGCGCCACCACCCGCACCCGACTGGCCCCCCTCGTAGGCACTCCCGTCACCCAGGCGCACACGCCCGAAGCACTCCTGCCCGCCCTGTCCGCCCGCCTCCCCTCCGGCGGACAGCCCCTGCACTCCCTTCTCTTCGGCCCGCCGCCCAGCGACGACACGGCCCTCATCGCACTCGCCGACCAACTCGACGCCCTCGAAAGAGAGGTACGCCGTCCATGATGGACCCGACCACTGACAACGCCGGGAACACCGGGGACCCGGGCCGCGCCCGCGCCTCCCTGGAGGCCCTGCGCGCCGAGATCTCCAAGGCCGTGGTCGGCCAGGACCCCGCCGTGACCGGCCTCGTCGTCGCTCTCCTGTGCCGCGGACACGTTCTCCTTGAAGGAGTCCCCGGAGTGGCCAAAACGTTGCTCGTCCGCGCCCTCGCCTCCGCACTCGAACTCGACACCAAACGCGTCCAGTTCACCCCCGACCTCATGCCCAGCGACATCACGGGCTCGCTCGTCTACGACGCGCGCACCGCCGAGTTCTCCTTCCAGCCCGGCCCGGTCTTCACCCACCTCCTCCTCGCCGACGAGATCAACCGCACCCCGCCGAAGACCCAGTCCTCCCTCCTCGAGGCCATGGAGGAACGGCAGGTCACCGTCGACGGCACCCCCCGCCCCCTGCCCGACCCGTTCCTCGTCGCCGCGACCCAGAACCCCGTCGAGTACGAGGGCACCTACCCCCTCCCCGAAGCCCAACTCGACCGCTTCCTCCTCAAACTGACGATCCCTCTCCCCTCCCGCCAGGAAGAGATCGACGTCCTCACCCGCCACGCCGAAGGCTTCAACCCGCGCGACCTCCAGGCCGCCGGCGTGCGCCCCGTCGCCGGCACGGCAGACCTGGAAGCCGCCCGCGCGGCCGTCGCCAAGACGACCATCTCCCCCGAGATCACCGCCTACGTCGTCGACATCTGCCGGGCCACCCGCGAATCCCCCTCCCTCACCCTCGGCGTTTCGCCGCGCGGCGCCACAGCGCTCCTCGCCACCTCCCGTGCCTGGGCCTGGCTCACCGGCCGCGACTACGTCATCCCCGACGACGTCAAAGCCCTCGCCCTCCCCACCCTCCGCCACCGCGTCCAGCTCCGCCCGGAAGCCGAAATGGAAGGCGTGACGGCCGACTCCGTCATCACCGCACTCCTCGCCCACGTCCCCGTCCCCCGCTGATGGCAGTCACCGGACGCGCCGCCCTGCTCGCGGCCCTCGGCGCCCTCCCCATCGGCATCTGGGGCCCCGGCTGGACAGGCCTCCTCGCCGTCAACGCCCCCCTGGCCCTCGCCTGCGCCTGCGACTACGCCCTGGCAGCCCCCGTACGCCCCCTACGCCTCACCCGCTCCGGTGACACCACCGCACGCCTCGGTGAGCCGGCAGACGTCACCCTGACCCTCACCAACCCCTCCCGACGCCCTCTGCGGGCCCGCATCCGCGACGGCTGGCCGCCCAGCAGCTGGCAGCCCGGCACGGAAAGCGAGGCATCCCGCCACCAGCTGACCGTCCCCGCCGGCGAGCGCCGTCGCATCACCACCCGCCTGCGCCCCACCCGCCGCGGTGACCGCCGAGCCGACCGCGTGACCATCCGCTCCTACGGCCCCCTCGGCCTCCTCGCCCGGCAAGGCACCCACAAGGTCCCCTGGACGGTACGCGTCCTGCCCCCGTTCACCAGCCGCAAGCACCTCCCCTCGAAACTCGCCCGCCTCCGCGAACTCGACGGCCGCACCAGCGCCCTCACCCGCGGCGAGGGCACCGAATTCGACAGCCTGCGCGCCTACGTCCCCGGCGACGACACCCGCTCCATCGACTGGCGCGCCACAGCCCGCCACGCCACGGTCGCCGTCCGCACGTGGCGCCCGGAACGCGACCGCCACATCCTCCTGGTCCTGGACACCGGCCGCACGTCCGCCGCCCGTGTCGGCGACGCCCCTCGCCTCGACGCCTCCATGGACGCCGCCCTCCTCCTCGCCGCCCTGGCATCCCGCGCCGGCGACCGCGTCGACCTCCTCGCCTACGACCGGCGGGTCCGCGCCCTTGTGCAGGGCCGCTCGGCCCGCGACGTCCTGCCCTCCCTCGTCGACGCCATGGCCCCCCTCGAACCCGAACTGGTCGAGACGGACGCCAGGGCCCTTACCACCACAGCGCTCCGTACGGCTCCCCGCCGGTCCCTCATCGTCCTGCTGACCACACTCGACGCCGCCCCGGTCGAGGAAGGCCTCCTCCCGGTCCTCCCTCAACTCACCCAGCGCCACACCGTTCTCGTCGCGTCGGTCGCCGACCCCCACATCGCCCGCATGGCCACCTTCCGCGGCAGTGCCGACGCGGTCTACGACGCCGCGTCCGCCGCCCAGGCCCAAGCCGAACGCCAGCGCACAGCTGAACAACTCCGCCGACACGGAGTCACCGTCGTGGATGCGACCCCCGACGACCTCGCCCCGGCCCTCGCGGACGCCTACCTGGCGCTGAAGGCAGCGGGACGGCTATGAGAAAAAGCGGGCTCCGCCAAGGAGTCCGCGGGAATCCACGAGCAGCCAAAATGCCCTGAACGCAGAAAACCCCCGCACCATACGGTGCGGGGGTCTCCCGGAATGATTGTTCGGCGGTGTCCTACTCTCCCACAGGGTCCCCCCTGCAGTACCATCGGCGCTGTGAGGCTTAGCTTCCGGGTTCGGAATGTAACCGGGCGTTTCCCTCACGCTATGACCACCGAAACACTATGAAACTGTCAGCCGCACCGTATGTGGCATACGGGGCTGTTCGTGGTTTCAGAACCAACACAGTGGACGCGAGCAACTGAGGACAAGCCCTCGGCCTATTAGTACCGGTCACCTCCACACATTACTGTGCTTCCAGATCCGGCCTATCAACCCAGTCGTCTACTGGGAGCCTTACCCCATCAAGTGGGTGGGAGTCCTCATCTCGAAGCAGGCTTCCCGCTTAGATGCTTTCAGCGGTTATCCCTCCCGAACGTAGCCAACCAGCCATGCCCTTGGCAGAACAACTGGCACACCAGAGGTTCGTCCGTCCCGGTCCTCTCGTACTAGGGACAGCCCTTCTCAAGACTCCTACGCGCACAGCGGATAGGGACCGAACTGTCTCACGACGTTCTAAACCCAGCTCGCGTACCGCTTTAATGGGCGAACAGCCCAACCCTTGGGACCGACTCCAGCCCCAGGATGCGACGAGCCGACATCGAGGTGCCAAACCATCCCGTCGATATGGACTCTTGGGGAAGATCAGCCTGTTATCCCCGGGGTACCTTTTATCCGTTGAGCGACGGCGCTTCCACAAGCCACCGCCGGATCACTAGTCCCGACTTTCGTCCCTGCTCGACCCGTCGGTCTCACAGTCAAGCTCCCTTGTGCACTTACACTCAACACCTGATTGCCAACCAGGCTGAGGGAACCTTTGGGCGCCTCCGTTACTCTTTAGGAGGCAACCGCCCCAGTTAAACTACCCATCAGACACTGTCCCTGATCCGGATCACGGACCCAGGTTAGACATCCAGCACGACCAGAGTGGTATTTCAACGACGACTCCACCTGAACTGGCGTCCAAGCTTCACAGTCTCCCACCTATCCTACACAAGCCGAACCGAACACCAATATCAAACTGTAGTAAAGGTCCCGGGGTCTTTCCGTCCTGCTGCGCGAAACGAGCATCTTTACTCGTAGTGCAATTTCACCGGGCCTATGGTTGAGACAGTCGAGAAGTCGTTACGCCATTCGTGCAGGTCGGAACTTACCCGACAAGGAATTTCGCTACCTTAGGATGGTTATAGTTACCACCGCCGTTTACTGGCGCTTAAGTTCTCAGCTTCGCCGAGACGAATCTCGACTAACCGGTCCCCTTAACGTTCCAGCACCGGGCAGGCGTCAGTCCGTATACATCGCCTTACGGCTTCGCACGGACCTGTGTTTTTAGTAAACAGTCGCTTCTCGCTGGTCTCTGCGGCCACCCCCAGCTCGGAGAGCAAGTCCCCTCACCAGACGTGGCCCCCCTTCTCCCGAAGTTACGGGGGCATTTTGCCGAGTTCCTTAACCATAGTTCACCCGAACGCCTCGGTATTCTCTACCTGACCACCTGAGTCGGTTTAGGGTACGGGCCGCCATGAAACTCGCTAGAGGCTTTTCTCGACAGCATAGGATCATCCACTTCACCACAATCGGCTCGGCATCAGGTCTCAGCCACATGTACGACGGATTTGCCTATCGCACGGCCTACACCCTTACCCCGGGACAACCACCGCCCGGGCTGGACTACCTTCCTGCGTCACCCCATCACTCACCTACTACAAGTCTGGTCCGTCGGCTCCACCACTCCCCTTTGCCCGAAGGCTCCGGGGCGGCTTCACGGACTTAGCATCGCCTGGTTCGATGTTTGACGCTTCACAGCGGGTACCGGAATATCAACCGGTTATCCATCGACTACGCCTGTCGGCCTCGCCTTAGGTCCCGACTTACCCTGGGCAGATCAGCTTGACCCAGGAACCCTTAGTCAATCGGCGCACACGTTTCTCACGTGTGAATCGCTACTCATGCCTGCATTCTCACTCGTGAACCGTCCACAACTACCTTCCGGTGCTGCTTCACCCGGCACACGACGCTCCCCTACCCATCACAGCACCCGTTGGGGCTATATACTGCAATGACACGACTTCGGCGGTACGCTTGAGCCCCGCTACATTGTCGGCGCGGAATCACTAGACCAGTGAGCTATTACGCACTCTTTCAAGGGTGGCTGCTTCTAAGCCAACCTCCTGGTTGTCTCTGCGACTCCACATCCTTTCCCACTTAGCGTACGCTTAGGGGCCTTAGTCGATGCTCTGGGCTGTTTCCCTCTCGACCATGGAGCTTATCCCCCACAGTCTCACTGCCGCGCTCTCACTTACCGGCATTCGGAGTTTGGCTAAGGTCAGTAACCCGGTAGGGCCCATCGCCTATCCAGTGCTCTACCTCCGGCAAGAAACACACGACGCTGCACCTAAATGCATTTCGGGGAGAACCAGCTATCACGGAGTTTGATTGGCCTTTCACCCCTAACCACAGGTCATCCCCCAGGTTTTCAACCCTGGTGGGTTCGGTCCTCCACGAAGTCTTACCTCCGCTTCAACCTGCCCATGGCTAGATCACTCCGCTTCGGGTCTTGAGCGTGCTACTGAAACGCCCTGTTCGGACTCGCTTTCGCTACGGCTACCCCACCCGGGTTAACCTCGCAACACACCGCAAACTCGCAGGCTCATTCTTCAAAAGGCACGCAGTCACGAGAACAAGGCAAGCCTTGTTCCGACGCTCCCACGGCTTGTAGGCACACGGTTTCAGGTACTATTTCACTCCGCTCCCGCGGTACTTTTCACCATTCCCTCACGGTACTATCCGCTATCGGTCACCAGGGAATATTTAGGCTTAGCGGGTGGTCCCGCCAGATTCACACGGGATTTCTCGGGCCCCGTGCTACTTGGGTGTCTCTCAAACGAGCCGCTGACGTTTCGACTACGGGGGTCTTACCCTCTACGCCGGACCTTTCGCATGTCCTTCGCCTACATCAACGGTTTCTGACTCGTCCCACGGCCGGCAGACCGTGGAAGAGAGATCCCACAACCCCGCATGCGCAACCCCTGCCGGGTCTCACACGCATACGGTTTGGCCTCATCCGGTTTCGCTCGCCACTACTCCCGGAATCACGGTTGTTTTCTCTTCCTGCGGGTACTGAGATGTTTCACTTCCCCGCGTTCCCTCCACACTGCCTATGTGTTCAGCAGCGGGTGACAGCCCATGACGACTGCCGGGTTTCCCCATTCGGAAACCCCCGGATCAAAGCCTGGTTGACGACTCCCCGGGGACTATCGTGGCCTCCCACGTCCTTCATCGGTTCCTGGTGCCAAGGCATCCACCGTGCGCCCTTAAAAACTTGGCCACAGATGCTCGCGTCCACTGTGCAGTTCTCAAACAACGACCAGCCACCCGTCACACACCAGAACTCTGATGCTTCACCGGGGCCGGCATCCGAGGGTTCATTCCCTCAGACACCCAACAGCGTGCCCGACACTCCCGCCTCTCCAAATCGCGTTCCACGCCGAAGCAGTACTAGCGACCAGAGCAGGTCAAGTGTGCCGAATAATCAACGTTCCACCCATGAGCAACCAGCACCGGACGTTCGCCGGTGTACTGGCCTCTGGACCGCATAGCGGCCTAGAAGTGCTCCTTAGAAAGGAGGTGATCCAGCCGCACCTTCCGGTACGGCTACCTTGTTACGACTTCGTCCCAATCGCCAGTCCCACCTTCGACAGCTCCCTCCCACAAGGGGTTGGGCCACCGGCTTCGGGTGTTACCGACTTTCGTGACGTGACGGGCGGTGTGTACAAGGCCCGGGAACGTATTCACCGCAGCAATGCTGATCTGCGATTACTAGCAACTCCGACTTCATGGGGTCGAGTTGCAGACCCCAATCCGAACTGAGACAGGCTTTTTGAGATTCGCTCCACCTCACGGTTTCGCAGCTCTTTGTACCTGCCATTGTAGCACGTGTGCAGCCCAAGACATAAGGGGCATGATGACTTGACGTCGTCCCCACCTTCCTCCGAGTTGACCCCGGCGGTCTCCTGTGAGTCCCCATCACCCCGAAGGGCATGCTGGCAACACAGGACAAGGGTTGCGCTCGTTGCGGGACTTAACCCAACATCTCACGACACGAGCTGACGACAGCCATGCACCACCTGTACACCGACCACAAGGGGGGCACTATCTCTAATGCTTTCCGGTGTATGTCAAGCCTTGGTAAGGTTCTTCGCGTTGCGTCGAATTAAGCCACATGCTCCGCTGCTTGTGCGGGCCCCCGTCAATTCCTTTGAGTTTTAGCCTTGCGGCCGTACTCCCCAGGCGGGGAACTTAATGCGTTAGCTGCGGCACCGACGACGTGGAATGTCGCCAACACCTAGTTCCCACCGTTTACGGCGTGGACTACCAGGGTATCTAATCCTGTTCGCTCCCCACGCTTTCGCTCCTCAGCGTCAGTAATGGCCCAGAGATCCGCCTTCGCCACCGGTGTTCCTCCTGATATCTGCGCATTTCACCGCTACACCAGGAATTCCGATCTCCCCTACCACACTCTAGCTAGCCCGTATCGAATGCAGACCCGGGGTTAAGCCCCGGGCTTTCACACCCGACGTGACAAGCCGCCTACGAGCTCTTTACGCCCAATAATTCCGGACAACGCTTGCGCCCTACGTATTACCGCGGCTGCTGGCACGTAGTTAGCCGGCGCTTCTTCTGCAGGTACCGTCACTTTCGCTTCTTCCCTGCTGAAAGAGGTTTACAACCCGAAGGCCGTCATCCCTCACGCGGCGTCGCTGCATCAGGCTTTCGCCCATTGTGCAATATTCCCCACTGCTGCCTCCCGTAGGAGTCTGGGCCGTGTCTCAGTCCCAGTGTGGCCGGTCGCCCTCTCAGGCCGGCTACCCGTCGTCGCCTTGGTGAGCCGTTACCTCACCAACAAGCTGATAGGCCGCGGGCTCATCCTTCACCGCCGGAGCTTTCGACCCTCACAGATGCCTGCGAGAGTGATATCCGGTATTAGACCCCGTTTCCAGGGCTTGTCCCAGAGTGAAGGGCAGATTGCCCACGTGTTACTCACCCGTTCGCCACTAATCCACCCCGAAGGGCTTCATCGTTCGACTTGCATGTGTTAAGCACGCCGCCAGCGTTCGTCCTGAGCCAGGATCAAACTCTCCGTGAATGCTTCTCACGGGAGCGGAACAGTCGGAGGAATGATCCGACCGTTCACAGCGTCCTCGCTGTATTTTTTTCAAAGGAACCTCATCCTCGGCTATCACTGCCGGGGACGGGGTATCAACTAATCTGGCGTTGATTTTTGGCACGCTGTTGAGTTCTCAAGGAACGAAAGCTTCCTTTGTACTTGCCTGAGAGACTCTCTCAGGTTTTCCTCCGGGCTTCCCTTCGGTCTTGCGTTTCCGACTCTATCAGATCTTTTCTCGATCCGATTTCCTCGGTGCTTTCCAGGTTCCCGCTTTTGTTTCGCGGTTTCCTTTCCGGCGGTTCCGACTTTATCAGAAGTTCCGGGCCGGTCTGACCGGCGCTGGTTTTCCGAATCATCGGGGGCTTCTGCGGAATCGATGTTCCGAGCTGCCGATAGGTTTTCCCTGCTGCCGACCGGATCCCATCCAGTTCCAGGCAACTGTTCTAATCTACCTCCCCGCGCGCTCCGTGTCAACGGCTTTTGCGGGAACGAGGAGGACAGTAGCAGTTCGGCGGGGCGGTTCGCACATCAGGCGGCTGTCGGCACGGTCGCGCTGCGCTCGGCCGCCTCCACGTCGCCCGTGTGACCGGCGCGCGCCGCTCTGCCGCCGAGGACGAAGACGTACGCGAGGAAGGCCAGCTCGGCGACGATGCCGATGGTGATGCGGGCCCAGGTGGGCAGGCCCGAAGGCGTGACGAAGCCTTCGATGGCACCGGAGACGAAGAGGACCAGGGCGAGGCCGATCGCCATCGCGATCGCGGCTCTGCCCTCTTCGGCGAGGGCCGTACGGCGGGAGCGCGGGCCGGGGTCGATGACCGTCCAGCCGAGGCGGAGTCCGGTGCCGGCAGCGACGAAGACCGCTGTCAGTTCGAGCAGGCCGTGCGGGAGCACCAGGCCGAGGAACGTGTCGAGTCGGCCCGCCGAGAACATGAGGCCGACGCCGATGCCGAGGTTGAGCATGTTCTGGAAGAGGACCCACAGCACCGGAAGCCCCAGGAAGACGCCCAGGACCAGGCACATCGCGGCGGCCTGGGCGTTGTTCGTCCAGACCTGGGCGGCGAACGAGACGGCCGGGTGGCTGGAGTAGTACGTCTCGTACTGGCCGCCGGGCCGGGTGAGGTCGCGCAGCTCGTCGGGGGCCGCTATGGAGGCCTGCACTTCCGGATGGGTGCCGATCCACCAGCCCAGGAGAGTGGCGACGGCGGTGGAGAGGAGGGCGGTGGGGATCCACCAGTGGCGCGCGCGGTAGACGGCGGCGGGGAAGCCCTCGGCGAGGAAGCGGGTGACATCGCGCCAGGAGGCGCGGCGGGTTCCGACGACGGCGCTCCGCGCGCGTGCGACGAGTTGGGTGAGCCTGCCGGTCAGCTGGGGGTCGGGGGCTGAGGACCGGATCAGGGAGAGGTGGGTGGCGGTGCGCTGGTAGAGGGTGACGAGTTCGTCCGCCTCGGCGCCGGTGAGGCGGCGGCGGCGCCGTAGGAGGGCGTCGAGGCGGTCCCATTCGGCCCGGTGGGCGGAGACGAAGACGTCGAGGTCCATCGGTGTGCCTGCTCCTCGGCTGTGCGTCGGCTGCCGGTATGGGTGTCAGGTTGTCGTACTGCGGCGCGATGTGCGCTCAGCTTGGCAGACTGGCTGCTCCAGGGGCAGGTCGGGAAGGGGCGGCGGGCGTGAGTGAGCTGGTGACGGGTGAGGCGGTGGCGTTGGAGCTGCAGCCCGCCAGGCTGCCCAGCAGGGCGCTGGCCCTCTTGCTGGACCTGGTCGTGGTGCTGGTCGTCTATGTGGTCGTGAGTGTCGTTCTGGTGCTGTCGACGGCCTCGTTGGACGACGCGGCGCGGACGGCGGTGTCGATCGCCTCGTTCCTGCTGGTGCTGGTGGGTGGGCCGATCGCGGTGGAGACGCTCAGCCATGGGCGGTCGCTGGGGAAGTCGGCGTGCGGGTTGCGGGTGGTGCGGGACGACGGTGGGCCGATCCGGTTCCGGCACGCGCTGGTGCGGGGTGCGCTCGGGCTGGTGGAGATTCTGCTGACGTTCGGGGTGGTGGCGTGTGTCGCGTCGCTGGTGTCGGCGCGGGGGCGGCGGCTCGGTGACGTGTTCGCCGGGACTCTGGTCGTGCGGGAGCGGGTGTCGGCGGCGCGGGGTGGTTTCGTGCCGCTGCCTCCGCCGTGGCTGGCCGGGCGGTTCCAGGAGCTTGATCTTTCGGCGGTGCCGGACGGGCTGTGGTTGGCGATCCGCCAGTACCTGGGTCGGATGGGCCAGCTGGATCCGCAGGTCGGCTGGGCGATGGCGGGGCGGCTGGCGGAGGAGCTGGCCGGGCGGACCGGGGTGCCGATGCCGCCGGGGGTGCCGCCGGCCGCGTATCTGGCGGCGGTGGTACAGGAGCGGCAGGTCCGGGAGGCGCGGCGGATGTTCGGGGGCGGTCCGGCCGGTGGGGGTGCTGCTGGTGGGAGTGCTGTGGCTGGTGGGGGCCTCGGTCCTGGGCCGCGGTCCGGGCCCGGGGCACCGTACGGGCAGCCGTCGTACGGGCCTGCTGTGCCTGGAGGGGCCTCGTCTTCGGGTGGTCCCGTGGTGGAGGGGGGCGAGCGTGGTCGGGGTGAGGGGTCGGGGACCGGGTTCGTGCCGCCCGCGTAGGGGTCGGGCGTCGGGTTCAGGTGAACGTCGACGGGGGTGATTCGAGGTCTTCGAGTTCGATGCCGGGGGCCGCGAGGACGACGTCGCCGGCGAGGTGCACGGTGTGCTGTTCGCCGGTGTCCAGTGCTGTGACCTGGTATTCGTCCACGGTCAGGGGGGCGGTGTCAGTGGGGTGTGTTTCGCTGTTCACGAGGGCCCAGGACTGGTCGACGGTGCGGGGGGCGAGGACCGGGTCGGTGAAGGCGACGAGACGTACGCGGGTGGCCGCGGTGGAGGGGGTGAGGCGCAGGAGGCGGGCGGTGGCGACGAGGAACGCGGGTGAGGTGCCGGTGAAGGCGTGGGCGGGCGTGTTGCCTTCGGTGGCGTCGGTGCCGGTGGGGTCGGTGCGGACCCAGGTGACGCCGTCCAGGGCGGCACCGCGGACCTGCCAGCTGCTCGCGTGCAGTTCCAGGCGGAGGGGGCGGCCGAGGTCGTCGAGGGTGAGGTCGACGGAGCCGGAGTGTTCGCCGGTGGGGGTGGTCAGCTGGGAGACGTAGCGCCAGCCGGAGGGGCCGGGGGCGCACTGGAAGTGTTCGTGTGCGAGGAGGGTGTGATCGTGAAGGTCGTGGAGTGCATAGCGGCCGCGGGGCATGGGGGTCCTGGGGTGTGACGGGTTGGTCGGGGCGCCGCGGCGGTCCGGCCGAGGGGCCGAAGGGGCAGGCCCCCGACACGGGGGTGCGGGGGCCTGTCTCTGAGGTGCTGCTGCTCGCTGGTGCGGCGGAGGGCCGGGGGCCCGCTGCCGGATCAGTAGCGGTAGTGGTCCGACTTGTACGGGCCTTCGACCTGGACGCCGATGTAGGCGGCCTGCTCCGGGCGCAGCGTCGTCAGCTTGACGCCGAGGGAGTCGAGGTGGAGGCGGGCGACCTTCTCGTCGAGGTGCTTGGGCAGCGTGTAGACGCCGACCGGGTACTCGTCGGGCTTGGTGAACAGCTCGATCTGGGCCAGGGTCTGGTCCGCGAAGGAGTTGGACATCACGAACGAGGGGTGGCCGGTGGCGTTGCCCAGGTTCAGCAGGCGGCCCTCGGACAGGACGATGATCACCTTGCCGTCGGGGAAGGTCCAGGTGTGGACCTGCGGCTTGACCTCGTCCTTGACGATGCCGGGGATCTTGGCGAGGCCGGCCATGTCGATCTCGTTGTCGAAGTGGCCGATGTTGCCGACGATGGCCTGGTGCTTCATCTTGGCCATGTCGGCGGCCATGATGATGTCCTTGTTGCCGGTCGTGGTGATGAAGATGTCGGCCTTGTCGATGACCTCGTCGAGGGTCGTGACCTGGTAGCCGTCCATCGCGGCCTGGAGGGCGCAGATGGGGTCGATCTCGGTGACGATGACGCGGGCGCCCTGGCCGCGCAGGGACTCGGCGCAGCCCTTGCCGACGTCGCCGTAGCCGCAGACGACGGCGGTCTTGCCGCCGATGAGGACGTCGGTGGCGCGGTTGATGCCGTCGATGAGGGAGTGGCGGCAGCCGTACTTGTTGTCGAACTTCGACTTGGTGACGGCGTCGTTGACGTTGATCGCCGGGAAGAGGAGCACGCCGTCGCGCTGCATTTCGTACAGGCGGTGGACGCCGGTGGTGGTCTCCTCGGTGACACCGCGGATCTCCGAGGCGAGCTGGGTCCACTTCTGGGAGCCGTCGGTGATGGTGCGGTTGAGGAGTTCGAGGATGACGCTGTGCTCGTCGTTCTCGGCGGTGTCGACGGAGGGGACCTTGCCGGCCTTCTCGTACTCGACGCCCTTGTGGACGAGGAGGGTGGCGTCACCGCCGTCGTCGAGGATCATGTTGGGGCCGCCGGTGGGGCTGTTCGGCCAGGTCAGGGCCTGCTCCGTGCACCACCAGTACTCTTCCAGGGTCTCGCCCTTCCAGGCGAAGACGGGGACGCCCTGCGGGTTGTCGGGCGTGCCGTTCGGGCCGACCGCGACGGCTGCGGCGGCGTGGTCCTGGGTGGAGAAGATGTTGCAGGAGACCCAGCGGACCTCGGCGCCCAGGGCGACCAGGGTCTCGATCAGGACGGCGGTCTGCACGGTCATGTGCAGCGAGCCCATGATCCGGGCGCCGGCCAGCGGCTGGCTGGCGGCGAACTCCTTGCGGATGGACATCAGGCCGGGCATCTCGTGCTCGGCGAGGGTGATCTCCTTGCGGCCGAAGGCGGCCAGGGAAAGGTCGGCGACCTTGAAGTCCTGTCGGTTGTCGACAGTCGTCATGGTGAGCTGCTCCTCGGTGGTTGGTTCGAGGTGTGGGTAGGGCTGGTCTGCGCGGCGGCGGACACAGGGGTGCCCTCGGGGGGACACAGGCATGCCCGCGTGCGCGCAGCGCAGTCCGTCGGAGGCCCTCTCTCCCTCGGTCGGTCCGCTTCGGGACCGCCCGACCGCCATCAGCAGCGACGTCTGGCTCCCGTCCAAGCTACACCGGAGGTGGCGGGCGGCCCCAGTCCGTCTGCGAACAGATCGCGCCGTTCGGGGTGGGCGGGAGGGGAAGGCGGCAGGGCCCGCCGGGATGCGGCGGGCCCTGTCGGGGAGGTGTCGGGGGTGGTCAGTGGTCGGCGGGGTGCCGGTCGGGGCCGCCGGGGGTGGCTTCGGGGTCGGGGCCCTTGGCGGCTTCCCTCTCGCTGTAGATGTCGGGTTCGAGGTAGATGACCCGGGCGATGGGGACGGCGGCGCGGATGCGGGCCTCGGCGGCGTCGATGGCGGTGGCGACCTCGGCGGCGGTGTCGTCGTGCCGTACGGCGATCTTGGCGGCGACGAGGAGTTCTTCGGGGCCGAGGTGGAGGGTGCGCATGTGGATGATGCCGGTGACGGTGCGGCCGTCGACGACGGCGGTCTCGATCTTCTGGACCTGTTCGAGGCCGGCGGCCTCGCCGAGGAGGAGGGACTTGGTCTCGGCGGCGAGGACGAGGGCGATCAGGACGAGGAGGACACCGATGCAGACGGTGCCGATGCCGTCCCAGATGCCGTCGCCGGTGAGGAGGGCGAGGCCGACGCCGCCGAGGGCGAGGACGAGGCCGATGAGGGCGCCGAAGTCCTCGAGGAGGACGACGGGGAGTTCGGGGGCCTTGGCGCGGCGGACGAACTGGGACCAGGAGAGGGAGCCGCGGAGTTCGTTGGACTCCTTGATGGCGGTGCGGAAGGAGAAGCCCTCGGCGATGATCGCGAAGCCGAGGACGCCGACCGGCCAGTACCAGTGCTCGATCTCGTGGGGGTGCTTGATCTTCTCGTAGCCCTCGTAGATGGCGAACATGCCGCCGACGGAGAAGAGGACGATGGAGACGAGGAAGGCGTAGATGTAGCGCTCGCGGCCGTAGCCGAAGGGGTGTTGGGGGGTGGCTTCGCGCTGGGCCTTCTTGCCGCCGACGAGGAGGAGGGCCTGGTTGCCGGAGTCGGCGAGCGAGTGGACGCCTTCTGCGAGCATCGAGGAGGAGCCGCTGAAGGCGAACGCCACGAATTTGGATGCCGCGATGGCGAGGTTGGCGCCGAGTGCCGCCACGATCGCCCTGGTGCCGCCTGACGCGCTCATGTGTTCGCGTTGTCCCTTCGCCTCGCGTACGTGGGTCGTACGTCCTGTTCGCCGTCCAAGGCCTCTTTGCCCGGCCTTTGCCGGTGGGTCATTGTTGCAGCCCGGTCCGGCGGCGGTTCGTCAGGTATCCACACCTGCGGTCAGACAATCACCGTGGCGCGGAAGAGGGTTCCGGTGCCGGACACCTCGGTCTTCTCGCCGGCGGGGACGAAGACCGACTGGCCGGGGGCGAGCGGGTGGTCTCCGGCTCGTACCGTTCCGGCGGTGCAGAGGAGGATCTGCGGGGTCTCGCGGGTGAGGTCGTGGGGGTCGGAGCCCTCGGGGAGGACGTACCGGGAGAGGCGGAACTCGTCGATGGGGGTCTCGTAGACCTCTTCGCCGTCGGGGGATGCCTCGGGGCGCAGGACGCCGGGGTCGCCGGGCTCGAAGCGGACGATGCGCAGGAGTTCGGGGACGTCGACGTGCTTGGGGGTGAGGCCGCAGCGCAGGACGTTGTCGGAGTTGGCCATGATCTCGACGCCGAGGCCGCTCAGGTAGGCGTGCGGGATGCCGGCGCCGAGGTAGAGGGCCTCGCCGGGCTGGAGCCGGACGTGGTTGAGGAGCAGGGCGGCGATGACGCCGGGGTCGCCGGGGTAGTGGTGGGCGATGCCGGCGTAGGGGGCGTAGTCGCCGCCGAGGCGGTCGCAGGCGGCCGCGGCGGCGGTGACCGTGCGGGCCATGTCGTCGGGGTCCGCGGTGAGGACGGCGGTGAGGACCTCGCGCAGGGCGGCTTCTTCGGGGTGGGCGTGCAGGAGGTCGACGTACGGCTTGAGGGAGTCGACGCCGAGGCCGTCGAGGAGGGCGGCGGCCCGCAGGGGGTGCCGGAAGCCGCACAGGCCGTCGAACTCGGTGAGGGCGCAGATGAGTTCGGGCTTGTGGTTGGCGTCCTTGTAGTTGCGGTGGGGGGCGTCGACGGGGATGCCGCGGCGTTCCTCGTCCTCGTAGCCCTCCTTGGCCTGGGTGAGGTCGGGGTGGACCTGGAGGGAGAGGGGGGCGCCGGCGGCGAGGAGCTTGAGGAGGAAGGGCAGGCGGGGGCCGAACCGGGCCACCGTGCGGTCGCCGAGTTCGCGCCGCGGGTCGGTGTCGATCACCTCGACGAGGGTGCCGCGTCCGGTGCGGGAGGGGGCGCCGGGGTGGGCGCCCATCCACATCTCCGCCTGGGGTTCGCCGGTCGGTTCGGTGCCGAGGAGGTGCGGGATGGCGGTGGGGGAACCCCAGGCGTAGGGGCGGACGGTGTTGTCGAGGCGGTCCATCGGGTTCTCTGCCTGTCTTGTCGTCTGTCGTGTCTGTCCGGCGGTCAGGCCTGGGAGGCGAGCGCCAGGTAGACGGCGGCGAAATCCGTGGTGGCGATCAGTTCGGCGAGGGTGACCAGTTCGTCGCCGTCGTCGGGTTCGAGTTCGCTGATCGGGGTGTCGTGGCTGAGGGCCAGGTCGCGGGCGGAGGGGGCGGCGGTGAGGCCGCCGAGGGGCCGGTCGCGCAGGAGCACCACGCGCGCGTGGAGGGCGGGGGCTTCCTCGACGCGGTCGCGGAAGAAGTCGTCGGGGTCGGCGTTGGCGGCGAGGGGGCCGGCGAGGAGGGCGCTGTGTTCGGCGAGCGCCTCGGGCAGTTCGGCGACGAGGGCGGGGCGGCCGGCCAGTTCGGCGAGGGCGGAGGCGAAGCGGCGGCCGGCGGGGCCGGCGGAGACGCCCTCGGTCCAGATCACCGGGAGGGCGTCGGCGAGTTCGGCGGCCAGGGTCTTCGCCGGGTTGCTGTAGGTGGCGATGGCGGGGCCGCAGCGTTCGGCGACCTGGTCGAGGCGGTCGGCGACCTTTTCGAGGGCGCCGGCGGGGGCGGAGAGCAGGGCGATGCGGTCGAGGAGCGCGAGGAGGGGGGTGAGCAGGGCCCACAGGACGCCGGGGGCGGAGGCGGCGACGGGGGGCTGTTCGTCGTGCTCGTACGGGGCGGTCGCCATCGGTACGAAGAGGCCGTGCGCGGCGTCGGCGGCGTCGGTGAGGGGGGTGCGGGCGGGGGCCACGGCGACGACGGTGCAGCCCCTGCGGTAGGCCTGCTCGGCGAGGAGGGCGAGGCCGGGTTCGGTGCCGTCGGGGGTGGCGATGAGGAGGAGGTCGACGGAGCCGGCCCAGCCGGGGAGTTCCCAGCGCAGGGCGCCCGCGGCGGGGGCGACGCCGCTGGGGGCGAGCCGGATGACGGGGCAGGCGGCGCCGGCGAGGGTGCCGAGGAGGTCGGCGACGCAGGTGGCGGCGGCGCCCGGGCCCGCGATGAGGATGGCGCGGGGGCGGCCGTCGGGCTTGAGGTCGTTCACCCCGGCTTCGGCTGCGTGGCGGGCGGCGGCGCGGACGCGGGCGCCGGCTTCGGCGGCGCCGCGCAGGAGGGCTCGGCGGTCGGCCTCGGCGAGGGCCTCCGGCGTGTCGAGCAGTGAGTCGTCGAGCATGGCGGGGGTCTCCGATCGCCGGGGGGTCGTCGGGGTGCCGGGGTGGACGCGGTGGTGCCGGTTCGGGCCGTGGTGCCGTGGTTGCGGCCGGGTGCCGGTCGTGGCCGTCGTGCCGCGGTTCGGGCCACGGTGCCGTTCGTGGTGGTACGGCGCTGCCGGCGCCCGGGCCGGGCGGCGCGGGTGGGCCGGCGTCGCGGGGAGTGGTCGCGCGGGGTGGCGCGGCCTCGTCGTTACGCGGGGCGGCGGGCCTCGTCGACGAGGAGGACGGGGATGCCGTCGCGGACGGGGTACGCCAGACCGCAGTCCTGGCCGGTGCAGATCAGCTCGGCGTCCTGCTCCTTGAGGGGGGCGTGGCAGGCCGGGCAGGCGAGGATCTCCAGGAGGCCGGCTTCGAGCGGCATGAGGTGTCCCTTCGGGTGCGTGCGGGGGTGGCTGGATGTGCCTGGTCAGCGTACCGCCGGTGGGGGCGGTGCGGCGGGTGGTGCGGTCCCGCCGCCCGTACCCGGGCGGGGCCGCACCGCTGCTGGGCCGCGGGCCCCGTGGGGTGTCCTCAGGCGCGGATGATCGCCAGGACCTCGTCCCTGATCTTGGTCATCGTGGGTTCGTCGCGGGCCTCGGCGTTGAGGCGCAGGAGGGGCTCGGTGTTGGAGGGGCGGACGTTGAACCACCAGTCGGGCGTGGAGACGGTGAGGCCGTCGAGTTCGTCGAGGGTGACGTCGGGGACGCCGGTGTAGGCGGCCTTGATCGCGGCGATGCGGTCGGCCTGGTCGGCGACCGTGGAGTTGATCTCGCCGGAGCCGGTGTAGCGGTCGTAGGCCGCCACGAGGGAGGACAGGGGGCCGTTCTGGCCGCCGAGGGCCGCCAGGACGTGGAGGGCGGCGAGCATGCCGGTGTCGGCGTTCCAGAAGTCCTTGAAGTAGTAGTGGGCGGAGTGCTCGCCGCCGAAGATCGCGCCGTGGCGGGCCATCTCGGCCTTGATGAAGGAGTGGCCGACGCGGGTGCGGACGGGGCTGCCGCCGTTCTCCTCGATCACCTCGGGGACGGTGCGGGAGGTGATCAGGTTGTGGATGACCGTGCCCCGGCCGCCGTTGCGCGCGAGTTCGCGGGCGGCGACCAGGGCGGTGATCGCGGACGGGGAGACCGGGTCGCCGTGCTCGTCGACGACGAAGCAGCGGTCGGCGTCGCCGTCGAAGGCGAGGCCGAGGTCGGCGGACTCCTCGCGGACGCGGTGCTGCAGGTCGACGAGGTTGGCCGGGTCCAGAGGGTTGGCCTCGTGGTTGGGGAAGGTGCCGTCGAGTTCGAAGTAGAGGGGGACGACGGTCAGGGGGAGGCCGTCGAACACGGTGGGGACGGTGTGGCCGCCCATGCCGTTGCCCGCGTCGACCACGACCTTCAGCGGGCGGATGGAGGTCAGGTCGACGAGTGAGCGCAGGTGCGCCGCGTAGTCCTTCAACGTGTCGGTCCGGGTGAGGGTTCCCGGGACGGGAGCGGCCTCGGGGGCGCCGGTGTCCGTCCAGCGCTCCACGAGGGCGCGGATGTCGGCCAGTCCGGTGTCCTGGCCGACGGGGGCGGCGCCGGCGCGGCAGAGCTTGATGCCGTTGTAGCGGGCGGGGTTGTGCGAGGCGGTGAACATGGCGCCGGGCAGGTCGAGGGCGCCGGAGGCGTAGTAGAGCTGGTCCGTGGAGCACAGGCCGATCTCGGTGACGTCGACGCCGAGTGCGGCCGCCCCGCGCGCGAAGGCGCCGCTCAGTCCGGGTGAGGAGGGGCGCATGTCGTGGCCGACGACGATCGCCTCGGCGCCGGTCACCTGGGCGAAGGCCGCTCCGAGGAGTGCGGCGAGGGACTCGTCCCACTGGTCCGGGACCACCCCGCGGACGTCGTACGCCTTCACGATCTGCGACAGATCAGCAGCCACGGGCCACCCTTCCTGGAAGTCCTGTTCAGTCGCCACAAACTACCCGGAAGGGTTCGGCGGCGGCTGTGCGCCCGCGCAGTGGACCCGCAGAAGTAACCTTGCGCACCAACCCTGGACACCCGGTGACGACCCTCGCCCGCGGCGGCGCCCCTCGCGTCACGCGCGTGTGCCGACCGCCGTGGCGGCCGTCCGCGCGGAAAGCGGTTTCGCCGGTGTCGGCCGGAGCAGGGGTCGCGGGCGCGGTCCGCAGGTGTCGACGGGGCGTCAGAAGGTGCCGGGCACAGGGGGCTTACGGGGGCTCAGTTGTCCGGTGAGCGCAGGACGCGCAGGTGGCCGCGGCGGGCGACCTCCATCGGGTCCGCGCCGCGTCCGCCGCCGCCCGCCTGGGCCGCGCGTTCCTGTGGGCGGGCCGCCTCGCGGACGGCGTTGGCAAGCGCTTCCAGGTCGTCGCCGCTGGGCCGTGCGGGAGCCGAGCCGTCGAGCAGCCGGACGACCTCCCAGCCGCGCGGCGCGGTGAGGCGCTCGGAGTGCTCGGCGCACAGGTCGTAGCAGTGGGGTTCGGCGTAGGTGGCGAGCGGGCCGAGGACCGCGGTCGAGTCGGCGTAGACGTACGTCAGCGTCGCGACGGCGGGTCGGCCGCAGGCGGTTCGCGAACAGCGACGTACAGGGCTCACGACGTTGGACGGTACCGCACTCTTGAGCGGGCCGCGACGACTCTCCACCAGGTCACTCCACCGTGTCGTGTTGTGAAACGCCCCACGGGCCTCTCCAGTCATACCCCGCTGACCTGCGCGAACACCAGTCATTGGCGAGAAGAAGACGGAGCCTCTCTGCCGCCGGGCGGTACAAACAGCATCAATTGCCGTGAGTTCACCGGTCTCGGAGAGATACGGAATCGAGCCCAACCTTGGCTGGAATGGTCGTCCCGCGAGGCGGGTGTGGGGCCGGACGGCAGGCCGGGGCGGGGTCTACCCTTCAGTAGTGATGGACAGCCCCGTACCGCCCCGTGCCGCAGGCCCCGGACCCCGCCGCCGTGATCGCCACGGCCGGGGGATGCGAGGACCGATCGCGCCCCCTCAGGTGCCGTTGGCCGCGAGTCGCGCCGACGCGTTCGCCGATCTGGTGCAGGACTCCGTGGAGCGGCTGGAGCGGCGCTGGCCCCAGCTCGCCGAGATCGACTTCATGGTGCTCGAGGTGCCGCGCCCGGCGGCGGCCGGTGAGCCGTGGAACGACGAGGCGGTGCCCCTCGGCGGGACGGTTCCCGCGCGGGAGGGGCGGCGGGCGCGGGTGGTCGTCTACCGGCGCCCGGTCGAGATCCGCACCAAGGGCCGCGACGAACGGGCCGCGCTGGTGCACGAGGTGGTCGTGGAACAAGTGGCGGAGCTGCTGGGGCTGACCCCGGAGACGGTGGATCCGCGCTACGGCGACGAGGACTGACCGCCGTCTCGACCGACCACCGTCTCCGGGGTCACTTCTGCAGCACCGCCATGTTCTCGTCCGCCCGGGGGACCTCGACCGTGCCCCGGTCGTCCGGCAGCGTCTGGATCGTGAAGCCCGGGACGCCTTCCTCGGTCGCCGCCAGGGTGCGGGCCGCGTAGACGGGGGTGCCGGTGAGGGGTTCGACGGTCAGGGCGAAGGTGCCTTTCAGGCCGGCGGGGACGGGGAGTTCGACGTCCTGCGTCGTACCGGACTTGATCGTGTACGTCTTGGAGGCGGCCGTTCCGCCCTCGCTGCCCGCGGACGCGGTGACCTTGACCTTGGCGGTGCCCTTGGGGGCGGTCAGGGAGAGGGTGGAGCCCTTGGCGGTGTTGTCGGCGGCGGACGCGCGCGTGCCGACCGGCGCGGAGGCGGGGATGAACGCCGACTCCTGGTTGCCGCCCTTGCCGCGCAGCACCCGTACGGCCGCGACGACCGGCACCGACCGGTCGGTGGGCGTCAGGACGATCGAGCCCGCCTCGCCGCGGGTGACGTCGCCGAGGTCGACGGCGGTCGTCATGCCGCCCTTGACGTGCACGGTCTCGTGCCCGGCCGGGGTGATCAGTCCGCTCGGGGAGGCGAGCTGGATCTTGAGGTCGGCGTCGGCGTCCCCCGGCGCGTAGACGACGAGCCGGACGGCGGTGGCGTCCTTGGGGATGCCGGGGACGACCAGGTCGGGCGCCGGGTCGGTGGCGGCGGCCAGCCAGTCGCCGCCGAGCTTGTCGTCCAGGGCCTGCACCGCCGCGCCGACGCGGCCGCCGCGGACGTTGACGTGGACGGTGAGGTCGTCCTCCTTGGCGTCGGTGAGCGTGGACAGCAGGATCGGCTCGCTGGAGTGCGGCGGGACCGTGATGCCCTCCCCCACCGTGGTCTGCAGGGCGCCGTCCTTGCCGTAGAGCTCGATGTCGGCGACGGCTGCGGAGTCGTCCGGGTTGGTGAGGTGGACGTAGTCCGTGCGGTCGGCCGCGGTGCTGGCGCCGGGGAACCAGAACTCGGTGTCCGCCGGGGTGCAGGTGACGCCCAGGAGACCGCGGCCGGAGCCCGCGGCGACCTCGGTGGTCTCCTGGACCGTCCAGCCGGGCGCGAACTTGCCCTCGGCGGTGCCGACGAGCGCGGGCGACTCCCCGCCGTCGGCGTCGCCGCTGGCGGGGGTGCCGGGCTCCTTGGGGGTGACGACGGACTTCTCCGCCTTCTTGCCACCCTTGCCGTCCTTGCCGTCCTTGCCGGCCTTGTCGGTATCGCCGGTCTTGCCCGTCCCGCCGGTCCCGTCCTTCTTCTTGTCCTTGTCGGACGTGTCGTCGGCCGGGTCCGCCGACGCCGCGGTGGCGGCGGCGAGTTCGGCCGTGCCGTCGCCTGCCGTGCCCTTGGTGACGGGGGTGAACGACGTGTAGGACGTCTGGGCGATGTCGGAGGTGCTGGGCGCCGGGCAGAGCAGGCTGCTGCGCTCCACGGGCAGCACGGCGGCGGCCTTGGCCGGGTCCTCCGCGCCGGCGCCCTTGGGCTCGTTGAGCGTGGCGAACCCGGTGACGGCGGCGAGCGCGGCCGTGCCGGCGATCAGGGACAGGGTGGTGCGGTTCACTGCTGGCTCCCGTCGGGACGCTCGCTGCCGGTGCCGTGGGGGTGCTGCTGCGCCGGGTCGTAGGCGGGGTCGTAGCCCTGGTTGCCGTAGCCCTGGTCGTAGCCGTACGTCTGCTCGTACGGCGCCTGCCCGCCCTGGCCGTCGTAGGCGTAGGGGTCGTACTGGCCGGCCTGGTAGGGGTCGTAGGACTGCTGGTCGTAGCCGCCCGCCGGGTACTGCTGGGCGCCCTGGTACTGCTCGCCCTGGTAGCCGCCGTACTCGGCGCCCGCGTAGCTCGGCTGGTCCCAGTCGCCGTACGACTGCTGCTGCGGGATGTCGACCGGGGCCTGGTCCGGCGTGTCCTGCGGGGTCTCCTCCTGGGGAGGGGTGGGGAAGTCGTCCTGCGAGGACGGGAAGCCGTCGTCCTGCGGGGCGGGTTCCTCCGTCTCCTCGGCCTGGGCGCGCAGTCTGCGGGCGCGGCGGCCCTCGCCCTCGGCGGGCCGGTCCTCGGCGAGCTCCTCCTCGGGGAGGTCGTCGTCGACGTCGCGGCGGCGGCCGGGCAGGGCGAGGACGACGAGGACGAGGGCCAGGATGCCCTGCGCCCACAGCCAGGCGGTGTGGGTGAACGGGTCGTCGTAGGTGACGTCCAGCCTGCCGCCGGAGGCGGGCAGTTCGAAGCCCTGGGCCCAGCCGTCGACGGTGGTGCGGGTGAGCGGTTTGCCGTCCAGGGTGGCGGTCCAGCCCTCGGCCGCGGCGTCGGCCAGGCGCAGGATCCGGCCGTCGGCGCCCGACGGGATCGTGGTGTGGATGTCGACCGGGCCGGCGGCCACCGGGGTCGCCGTGCCCTTGCCGGACTCGGTGACGACCGCCGCGCGGGAGACCTCCTGGCCGACCCGCCACAGGGCGCTGCCGTCCTGCTGGCTGAGTCGCTTCAGGCCGGGGGTGGCGTCCAGGACGCGGGTGACGTCACGGGGGGCGCCCTTGTGGACGAGGACGTATCCGACGGCGAACTTGCCGAGCTGGTCGGCCTGGTCGGCGCCGGAGCCGGCGACGAGGTTGGCGACGACCTTGTCGAGCTGCGGGTTCTCGCCGTCGGCCGCGGCGAGTTCGGCGTCTCCGAGGCGGGCGCCGGAGCCGCGGACCAGCATGTAGTCGACGTGGGCGGTGGAGTCGCTGTCGAGGACGAGGGTGCGGGACTGGTCGCGGTTGCCGGCCTCCTCGGCGACGAACGCGGGGACCTGGACGGGGTCGCGGCGCTCCAGGGGGCCGTCGGCGCCGCCGATCATCCAGCCCGCGGCGAGCAGCAGGGGGCCGGCGGCGGAGGCGAAGGCGATGAGGGCCGCGACGGGCTGGCGCCAGCCGAAGCTCTGTTCGGCGACACGCGTGCGTGCGCCGTCGGCGCCGAGGACGGCGGCGGCCAGGAGCGCGATGCCGTAGACGAGGGTGGCGGGTCCGGCCCAGGTGGAGTTGTTGGACAGGACCGCGAGGACGAGCGCCACCAGGGCGACCGCCCAGGCCGTCCAGATGCCGGACTGGCGCTCGCCGCGCAGCAGGGCGGCGAGCGCGGCGAGGACGACGCCGATGAGCATCAGCCCGTCGACGGTGCCGGGTCCGCCGGGGCTGGCGGCGAGCAGGTCGAGGGCGGACGCGGTGGACGGCGCGTAGTCGAGTCCGGCCTGGGTGAAGAAGCCGAACGGGAGCAGGGACAGCGACCAGGGCGCGAGGACCAGCAGGGGGGTGCCGAGCTGGGCGAGGAAGCGCAGGCCGTAGGCGGTGATGTCGGCGCGGCGCACGGCCAGCACGGCGAGGCCGAGGACCAGCGCGAGGGGCCAGACGATGGGCGTGAACGCGGTGGTGATCGTCAGCAGCAGGGCGTACGCCCAGGTGGCGCGCCAGCTGCCGCGTGCGCCGGAGGCGTGCGTCAGGCCGCTCGCGGCGGCTCCCGCGCGGGCGATGAGCGGCAGCAGGACGGCGAGGACGGCGGTGCCGACGCGGCCGCCGGCGAGGGCGCCGGTGGCCGCGGGCAGGAAGGCGTAGACGACGGCGGCCCAGGCGCGCAGGAGGCGTGACTCGACGAGGGGGCGTGACGCGAAGTAGGCGGTGAGGCCGGCCAGGGGCACCGAGCAGACGAGGAGCAGGGTGAGGGCGAGGCCGGTGGAGCCGAGCAGCAGGGTGGCGAGGGTCGCGACGATCGCGAGGTAGGGCGGGGCGGCGGAGGTGCCGCCGGCGCCGACCGGGTGCCAGGCGTCGAGGTAGCGCGACCAGAGGTCGGAGGCGTCGGCGGGGGCGGGCAGCAGGGCGCCGCCCGCGAGGGCGCCGCCGCCCAGGAGGCCGCGGCAGGCGACGAGGGAGACGAGCAGCAGGACCAGGAAGAGCACCGGGCCGGGTTTGCGGGCGATGCGCTTGAGGCGGGCGAACTGCTCGATCTCGAGGAAGTCGGCGTCGTCGCCGCCGGGGCCGGACTCCAGTCCGCCGCCGTGCCGTCCGGCACCGCCGGGGGTCTCGGTGTCGGAGGAGCCGAAGAGGTCGCCGGCGACCTGTTCGACGGTGGCCCGTACGGTCGCGCCGGGCGGCGGGAACAGGGCGCGCAGTTCGCCCTTGTCGATCCGGGGTGTGCCGCGCCTGCGGCGTCCGGCGATGATCCGCTCGGGACGCAGCAGGGTGCCGAGCAGGCCGCGGATCTCGTCGAGGGCCTGTCCCGGGACCTTGCCGACGAGGTAGGCGACGGTGCGCAGCAGGGTGCCGAGGACCAGGCGCAGCAGGATCCAGGGCAGCTGTGCGGTACGGCTGTTGACGAGGAGGGTGTAGACGGCGCCGGCCTTGTCGACCTTGTGCGGGGAGGCGGTGGTGCGGCCCGCGCAGTCGACGGCTCGGCGCTCGCGGGAGGCGGCCTCGGCGTGCCGTACGACGGCTTCGGGGGCGACGAGGACGCGGTGGCCGGCGGCGGTGGCGCGCCAGCACAGGTCGACGTCGTCGCGCATCAGGGGCAGGCGGCGGTCGAAGCCGCCGAGTTCCTCGAAGACGTCGCGGCGGATCAGCATGCCGGCGGTGGACACGGACAGCACGGGCCGGACGTGGTCGTGCTGGCCCTGGTCCTGTTCGCGGCGGTCCAGGCCGGTCCAGCGGCGGCCGGAGGAGGCGATGGTGACGCCGACCTCGAGGAGCTGGCGGCGGTCGTACCAGCCGCGGAGCTTGGGGCCGACGACGGCCACGTCGTCGCGGCCGAGTTCGAGTTCGTTGTCGGCGACGCGCAGGAGTTCGGCGAGGGCGTCGGGTTCGGGGGCGCAGTCGTCGTGCAGCAGCCACAGCCACTGGACCGGTTCGCCGTGCGGGAGGTCGGGGAGGTCGTAGGCGTCGTCGCGCCACGTGCGCGTGACGGGGTCCCAGCCGCTGGGCCGCTTCAGGTACGGCAGTTCCTCGGGGGTGAGGACGGGTGCGGTGCGGTTGGCCTCCTCGACGGCCTGGCCGAAGCCGGTGCGCCGGGCGAGGTGCAGGACGCGGTCGTCGCCGAGGGCCTCGGTGACGAGGCGGGCGGAGTCGTCCGAGCTGCCGGTGTCGGCGGCCATGACGGACTGGACGGGGCGCTCCTGGCCGAGCAGCCCGGCGAGCGCGTCGGGCAGCCAGCGGGCACCGTCGTGGGCGACGAGGACCGCGGTGACGACATGACGCGGAAACTCAGGTGTGGCAGCGCCGCCTTGGTGGCCTGCCGTGTGGCTGTGCACGGACATCGAGGTACGGGCCCCGGTTCGGTGGACGTGGTGGACGCCTGCGCCGCGGGTGGGCGGCGGGGTGTCTCGGACGAGCGCCCACACTATCGGCTGGGCAGGACGGCGGCCCGCCGCCTGTGGACAACCCACCTGCGACGGGCCGTTCACCGCCATGTCCGCCCGGTCCGGGTGCAGCGCGCCCCGGGGGGCGGCTCGCGTCCGGGCGGGGCCCGTCGGTCAGACGGCGGCCTTCTTGAGCCTGCGGCGCTCGCGCTCGGACAGCCCGCCCCAGATGCCGAAGCGTTCGTCGTTGGCGAGGGCGTACTCGAGGCATTCGGAGCGGACCTCGCAGGCGAGACAGACCTTCTTGGCCTCGCGGGTCGAGCCGCCCTTCTCGGGGAAGAAGGACTCGGGATCGGTCTGGGCGCACAGTGCGCGCTCCTGCCAGCCGAGTTCTTCGCCCGCGTCGTCGACCAGCAGTTGCTGCACCAGCTCGGTCATGTGCGCCCCTCGCTCTGTCTTTCGCGTCCCCGTGTACCTGGCCGTTCACCGATGGCGGCGCCTTGGCCCATTACCGATGTCGGCTGAACGACACGAGTGAAATTACAAGTGTGCTGCTCCGGGCGAGTCAAGCCGAGATCTGCTATTGAGCCCCTTATTCACTCTGCGGAACCAAGGCCGTGCGGTAAGTGTTCAAATCGCCATAAACCTTGACATGCAGATGGGGGCCCTGGAGGGGGCGGACCCCGCACAGTGCTTCCACGGGGCAAGACGCCCAGAAGTTCGATCCCGTTGCGTCGCAACGGCTCACACGTCCGGACTTGTGCCTCGTGTGTCCCGGCCGACTTGTGCACAAACCTTTCACCTTCCAGATGCACCGGATGAGGTGAACCGTGTCCCACATACCGGGCGCCGAGTTGACACCGGCAGGTGTGACCCGATGTCCTTGTGGGCATGCTCGCGAACTCGGCACTCACCTCGACCCGCTCCGCCGGGTCCCACGGTGCTGCTCGTGCTCGCTGTAGCTGTTGTCGCTGTTCCAGCTGTTGAGCCAACGCGCTCCGGCTGCTCCTCCCGGGTCCACCGCGTCCCGGCCGCTGTTTCCCTTCGGCCCGCACCAGGGCACCCCTGATCCACCCGTGATCCGGGTGGACGGCTCGTGACTCCCAGCCGCCCCCCACTCTTCCGCCGAGGAACCACCCCACCCCATGAACAGCGACAGCGACCTCCAGATCGCCGGCGACATCCTCGAAGTCCCCCATCTTCTCCAGGCACCGCGCGAGCACCCGGCCACCGTGGCCGAGTTCGTCGGTCTGGCCCGCTCGATCGCCGCCGACCGTGCCGCGTGGGAGCACCTCGTCCGCTACGACGCGGCGAGCCGCTGGTACCACCGGCTGCGCACCGGCCCCGGCTACGAGGTGTGGCTGCTGTCCTGGGTGCCGGGTCAGGGCAGCGGCCTGCACGACCACGGCCGCTCCTCCGGTGTGCTGACCGTCCTGGACGGAGAGCTGACCGAGCGCACGGAGCGGGGCGAGCGGGTGCTGGGAGCGGGCGCGCAGCGCGTGTTCGCGCCGGGGTACGCGCACGACGTGGCCAACGACGCGCTGGAGCCGGCGGTGAGCCTGCACGTGTACTTCCCCGGGCTCACCGAGATGCCCATGCACCACACGGCGTGCACGGCGCGGGAGACGTACGACACGGTGGACGCCGTCGGCGCGTAGGCCGGCCGCGGCCGGTGCGCAAGGCCGGTACGCACGGGCCGGCGCTCGTACGGGTGGCCGGGTTGTCCACAGGCGGGGGGTCAGGCGGGGGGTTGTCCACAACCGCCGGGCGGGTCGCCGACGGGGCCTGCGAGACTGACTCCCATGCGCATTGTGGTTCTGGCAGGCGGCATCGGCGGTGCCCGGTTCCTGCGCGGTCTGAAGCAGGCCGTGCCGGACGCGGACATCACCGTCATCGGCAACACCGGCGACGACATCCATCTCTTCGGGCTGAAGGTCTGCCCGGACCTCGACACCGTGATGTACACGCTCGGCGGCGGCATCGACGAGGAGCAGGGCTGGGGCCGGGCGGAGGAGTCCTTCCGGGTCAAGGAGGAGCTCGCGGCGTACGGCGTCGGGCCGGAGTGGTTCGGGCTGGGCGACCGGGACTTCGCCACGCACATCGTGCGGACGCAGATGATCGGCGCCGGGTACCCGCTGAGCGCGGTGACCGAGGCGCTGTGCGACCGGTGGAAGCCCGGGGTGCGGCTGATCCCGATGACGGACGACCGGGTCGAGACGCATGTCGCGGCCGAGATCGACGGCGAGCGCCGGGCCGTGCACTTCCAGGAGTACTGGGTGCGGCTGCGGGCGTCGGTGCCGGCCGAGGCGGTCGTGCCGGTCGGCGCGGAACAGGCGAAGCCGGCGCCGGGGGTGCTGGAGGCGATCGCCGCGGCGGACGTCGTGCTGTTCCCGCCGTCGAACCCGGTCGTCTCCGTCGGCACCATCCTCGCCGTGCCCGGCATCCGGGAGGCGATCGCCGACGCGGGGGTCCCGGTCGTGGGCCTCTCCCCCATCGTCGGGGACGCGCCCGTGCGGGGCATGGCCGACAAGGTGCTCGCCGCGGTCGGTGTGGAGTCGACGGCCGCCGCGGTCGCCGAGCACTACGGCTCGGGGCTGCTGGACGGCTGGCTCGTGGACACCGTGGACGCGGGCTCGGTGGAGCGGATCGAGGCGGCCGGCATCCGCTGCCGGGCCGTCCCCCTGATGATGAGCGACCTCGACGCGACCGCGCGGATGGCCCGGGAGGCGCTGGAGCTGGCGGAGGAGGTGCGGACGGCGTGAGCGGGGAGCGGGGCTACCGGGTGTGGGCGGTCGCCGGGCTGCCCGAGGTGCGGGACGGCGACGACATCGCCAAGCTGATCGCCGCCGCCGAGCCCGGTCTCGCCGACGGGGACGTGCTCCTGGTGACGTCGAAGATCGTGTCCAAGGCGGAGGGGCGGATCGTCCGGGCGGACGACCGGGAGGCCGCGATCGACGCGGAGACCGTACGGGTCGTGGCGCGGCGCGGGACGCTGCGGATCGTGGAGAACCGGCAGGGGCTGATCATGGCGGCGGCGGGGGTCGACGCCTCCAACACCCCTGCCGGGACAGTGCTGTTGCTGCCCGAGGACCCGGACGCGTCCGCGCGGGCGATCCGGGACGGGCTGCGGGACTCGCTCGGCGTCGAGGTCGGGGTCGTCGTCACCGACACCTTCGGGCGTCCCTGGCGGGCGGGGCTGACGGACGTGGCGATCGGCGCCGCCGGGGTGCGGGTGCTGGACGATCTGCGCGGGGGCACGGACGCGCACGGCAATCCGCTGAGCGCGACGGTCGTCGCGACCGCGGACGAACTGGCCGCGGCCGGCGACCTGGTGAAGGGCAAGGCGGCCGGGCTGCCGGTCGCCGTGGTGCGGGGGCTGGCGCATGTCGTGGTGGCACCCTCGGACGGCTCGGCCGGCTCCCGGAACTCCGAGGGCTCCGAGGGCTCCGAGGGCTCCGAGGGCTCCGAGGAATCCGGGGGCCCGGCCGGCTCCGGTTTCGAGTCGGGCGCCTCGGCGCTGGTGCGCGGGGCCCGGGACGACATGTTCCGGCTGGGGACCTCGGAGGCGGTGCGGCTGGCGGTGACGCAGCGGCGGACGGTGCGGGCCTTCACCGACGAGCCGGTGGACCCGGGTGCGGTCCGGCGGGCGGTCGCCGCGGCGGTCACGGCGCCGGCGCCGCATCACACGACGCCGTGGCGGTTCGTGCTGCTGGAGTCGCCGGAGTCCCGGACCCGGCTGCTGGACGCGATGCGGGACGCCTGGATCGCGGATCTGCGACGGGACGGTAAGTCCGAGGAGTCGATCGCCAAGCGGGTGCGGCGGGGGGACGTGCTGCGCAACGCGCCCTACCTGGTGGTCCCCTGTCTGGTGATGGACGGCTCCCACACCTACGGCGACCCGCGGCGGGACGGGGCCGAGCGGGAGATGTTCGTCGTCGCGACCGGGGCCGGCGTGCAGAACTTCCTGGTGGCGCTGGCCGGGGAGCGGCTGGGCTCGGCGTGGGTGTCGTCCACGATGTTCTGCCGGGACGTGGTGCGGGAGGTGCTCGGGCTGCCGCGGGAATGGGATCCGATGGGTGCGGTGGCCGTCGGACACGCGGCCGAGGAGCCTCGGGAGCGGGGCGCGCGCGAGGTGGAGGGGTTCATCGAGGTGCGGTGAGAGGCGGGTCGGCAGGCAGGGCTTCCATCGGTTCTCCGGATTCGGGACGGGCATCGTGGCGGGACGTTTCGCACCCAGGTCCACGCGTACGACCGTGCGCGGCGGGCATGTCCCCGTGCCCGCGCGGACGGCGGCGCGGGACACCGACGGGCCGGGGCGGGTGCGCGAGTGGGTGCCGCGGGGGCCGGTCGATCTGGGGCTGGTGCTGGGGCCGTTGCGGCGAGGGGCCCAGGACCCGACGTTCCGGGCGATGCCGGACGGGTCGGTGTGGCGGGCCAGTCTGACGCCCGCCGGGGCGGGGACCCTGCGGGTCTCGGTGGCGCCCGGCGCCGGTGTCGTACGGGGAGAGGCGTGGGGGCCGGGGGCGGAGTGGCTGCTGGAGGGGCTGCCCGAGCTGCTGGGCGCCGGCGACGAGCCGGAGGCGTTCGTGCCGAGGCACCGGGTGGTGGCGCACGCCTGGCACCGGCGGCCGGGGCTGCGGCTGACGCGGACCGGACTGGTGCTGGATTCGTTGATCCCGTCGATTCTCGAGCAGAAGGTCACGACCGACGAGGCGTACCGGGCGTGGCGGTCGCTGGTGCGGAAGTTCGGGGAGCCGGCACCGGGACCCGCGGCCGGCGGACGGCTGTGGGTGATGCCCCCGGCGCGGACCTGGGCGCTGATTCCGTCGTGGGAGTGGCACCGGGCGGGCGTCGACAACAAGCGGGCGTCGACGATCCTGCGGGCGGTGCGGGTGGCGCGGCGGATGGAGGAGGCGGTGGGGATGTCCGCGCAGGAGGCGCGGGCCCGGCTGGAGGTGGTGGCGGGGATCGGGCCGTGGACCTCGGCGGAGACCGTGCAGCGCAGTCATGGCGCGGCGGACGCGGTGACGGTGGGGGACCTGCATCTGCCGGGGATCGTGGGGTGGGCGCTGGCCGGGGACCGGGACGCGGACGACGCGGCGATGCTGGAGCTGCTGGAGCCGTATGCGGGGCAGCGGCATCGGGCCGCCCGGTTGATCCTGCTGAGCGGGCGGGTGCCGGAGCGGAGGGCGCCGCGGATGCGGCGGGGGGACATCGGGGCGCTGTGAAGGGGCTTTCGCCCCTTCGGCCCCGATGCCAGGGGGCCACGCCCCCCCTGGACCTCCGATCGGCCCCGAACGCGCGTCGTCCTCGAGCGCCGGACGGGCCTGGTCCTCGAGCGCCGGACGGGCTGACCTGCCGCGGCCGGCGTCGAGAGGTGAGCCCCCCGGCGGGTGAGGCGGTTACTGGTCGGAGGAGAAGCGGACCGCTCCTGCCGGGATACGGGCGTCGCACCAGACGCGGGCGCCCTCACGGAGTTCGTTGTCGGGGCCGACGACCGCGCCGTCGCCGATGACCGTGCCGGTGAGGACGGAGCGTTCGCCGACCCGCGCCCGGGTGCCGATGAGGGAGTCGGTGATGACGGCGCCCGGTTCGATGACGGCGCCGGGGAGGATCGTGGAGCCGAAGACCCGCGCGCCCTCCGCCACGAAGGCGCCCTCGCCGACCACCGTGCCGCCGGTGAGCTTGGCGTCCGCGGCGACCCGGGCGGTGGGGAGGATCAGCCGGTCGCCGCAGCGGCCGGGGACCGCGGGGGACGGGGCGCGTCCGAGGACGAGGTCGGCGGAGCCTCGTACGAAGGCCGCGGGGGTGCCGAGGTCCAGCCAGTAGGTGGAGTCCACCATGCCCTGGAGGTGGGCCCCGGCGGCCAGCAGGCCGGGGAACGTCTCGCGTTCCACCGAGACGGGGCGGCCCTGCGGGATCGTGTCGATGACCGAACGGCGGAAGACGTACGCGCCCGCGTTGATCTGGTCGGTGACGATCTCCTCGGGGGTCTCGGGCTTCTCCAGGAAGGCGAGGACCCGGCCCGTGCCGTCCGTGGGGACCAGCCCGTAGGCCCTGGGGTCCGTCACCTTCGTCAGGTGCAGCGACACATCCGCCGCCGTCTCCTGATGGGTGGTCACCAGTCTTCTGATGTCCAGGCCCGTGAGGATGTCGCCGTTGAAGACCAGCACCGGGTCGTCGGGGGCCGAGTGCAGACGGGACGCCACGTTGCGGATCGCGCCGCCCGTGCCGAGGGGCTCGTCCTCCGTCACGTACTCGATGTGCAGGCCCAGGGACGAGCCGTCGCCGAAGTACGGCTCGAAGACCTCCGCGAGATAGCTCGTCGCGAGGACGATGTGGTCCACCCCCGCCGCCTTCGCCCGCGCCAACTGGTGCGTGAGGAAAGGCACCCCCGCCGCCCTGACCATGGGCTTGGGCGTGTGCACCGTGAGCGGGCGCAGCCGGGTGCCCTTGCCGCCGACCAGGAGGATCGCTTCTGTCACCTTCGTCTCTGCTTCCTGCCGGGACCGGCCGAACTGTCATTCGACCGGCCAGTGTATGCAGACCGTTGTGTGGCGCTTTCCAGGCCGTGCGGTGTTCCGTCCCAGTCCCGAGGAGACTGTCCCCCCGACGGCTGATGAAATATGCCCCCACCTGGATGTGTTCTCCCGCCGTTCGGGTGCGGTTCGGGTGCGGTGCGGTGCGGGCGGGTGCGGTCGGTACCGGGGGCCTCCCCTGGCCCCCGGCGCGATCCGGACGTGGTCCGCCCTCAGCGGCCCTGGTAGGTCGCCGCGGTCGAGCGGGCCGTGCCGAGCTTGCCGTAGAGCTGCTTGCCCGGGCATTCCGTGGCGAACCCGTCACGGTGACCGGAGATCACGTTCAGTCGTACGTTCTTTCCCTTGGCGTACAGATTCCCACCCCCGGACTTCAGGTAGGTCGTGCCTTTCGGATTCGCCCCGAAGAGACCGAGTTTCCATGCCGTCAGACGCGCGATGGCCGTGACGGTGGCCGAGTTCGGCTTGGCGGAGGTGAAGGTGCCGAGGACGGCGACGCCCATGCTGTTGGTGTTGAAGCCGAGGGTGTGGGCGCCCATGACGGCCTTGGCGACACCGCCGGCGCGGCCCTCGTAGATGGTTCCGCACTTGTCGATGAGGAAGTTGTAGCCGATGTCCCGCCAGCCCATGCTCTTGACGTGGTAGCGGTAGATGCCGCGGATCACGGACGGGGCCTGTGCGCAGGTGTAGTTGTTGCCGGTGGCCGTGTGGTGGACGAAGGCGGCCTTCACCGTGGTGGTGTAGCGGAAGCCGGTCTCCCGCATGCTCTCGTCGGCGCCCCAGCCGCGGCGGGTGACGATGCTCGGCCGGGGGCCGATGTAGGGGGCCGCGCGGTGCTTCCCCGCCTTCTTCGTGCCGAGTTCGCGTCTCGTCCGTTCGCGGTCGAGGGCGCTGATCTTCGTGGCGCCCAGCCGGGCGAGGGGCGCGTTGGCGGCGGAGGCCGACCGCTCGGCCGGGGACAGCTTCGGGGTCGACGGGACCGGCAGGGCTCGGCTGCGCGGCGCCACGGGCACGTGCTCGGGGGCGGCGCCCCCTGGGTCGACCAACTCGAGGCGCAGGCCGGCGGGGAGGGAGGAGTCGGGGTGGACGCGGATCTCGACGCCGTCGGAGTCGCCGACCCACAGGGGGGCGGTGGCGCCCCGGACATGGCCCGAGGTGCGTTCGGCGGTGCCCGGGTCGGCGCCGTGGTCGGCGTTGTGGGTCTCCACGTCCTGCCAGCCGGACCAGGCGTCGCCGCCGGCCGGCCGGGTGCGGACCTGGACGCGGCCGTGAAGTGCGGCGTCCGGGTCGTCCCAGACGACGCCCAGGAGGGAGAAGCGGTGGACGTCCGTGCGCCGTGTGCCCCGGTCGGCGGAGCCGAGGGCGCGGTCGCGGGTGAGGGGGGTGAGGGGCAGCGACTGGGTGCTGCCGGGGAGGGCAGCCGCTCTGGCGGCCCCGGTGCCGGCCTCCGCGGTCGGCGCCGGTCGCACCGCCGCCGCCGTGGCGGGCGACGTCAGGGGCAGGGCGAGGGCGGCCGCACAGGTGACACCGATCGAAGTAGCTAGCAATCCACGCATGCGAACGATCCTGGGCAGAGTCATACATATCTGTCCATCGGGGATATGACGGGCCGTCGGGAGCGTTCCGCCGAACCGGTGGCGCCCGGGCGCCGGGCGTTCGGCCGAACCGGTGGCACGGCGGCGGGTGCGGCACCGGCGCGGCGCGTACGCTTGCGCGGGTGAACGTCACCGATCGCACCCCTGCCGACCTGCTGCGTTCCGCGCTCGCCGCGGATCCCGCGCGTCCCCTCGTGACCTTCTACGACGACGCCACGGGCGAGCGGGTCGAATTGTCCGTGGCCACCTTCGCCAACTGGGTGGCCAAGACCTCCAACCTGCTCCAGGACGGGATGTCCGCCGAGCCGGGCGACCGGGTCGCGCTGCTGCTGCCCGCGCACTGGCAGACGGCGGTGTGGCTGCTGGCGTGCGCGTCGGTGGGCGTGGTCGCGGACGTGGACGGGGATCCGGCGCGGGCGGACGTCGTCGTGGCCGGGCCGGGGCGGTTCGAGGCGGGGCTCGCCTGCGGCGGGGAGCGGTACGCGCTCTCGCTCGCGCCGCTCGGGCGGCGGTTCGTGCCGGGGCCGCCGCAGGGGTACGCCGACTACGCCGTGGAAGTGCCGACGTACGGCGACCGGTTCGCCGCGTACGCGCCCGTCGATCCCGAGGCGCCGGCGCTGATCGTGGCCGGGGCGGAGTACAGCGGGGCGGAGATCGTGGAGCGGGCCCGGGACGGGGCGGCGGGGCTGGGGCTGACAGGGCCGGGGTCGCGGCTGCTGTCGGGGCTGCCGTACGACACCTGGGAGGGGCTCGCGGCGGGGCTGTACGCGCCGCTGGCCAGCGGGGGGTCGGTGGTGCTGTGCCGGAACCTGGAGCAGGCCGGGGAGGAGACGGTGGCTCAGCGGATCGAGAGCGAGCGGGTGACGGCGGTCGCCCGGTAGGCGGGGTGGGATGCGCCTGCCGCACCGAGGGTCTCCGCCCCCTGGACCCCGGCTCCGCCCCTGGGCCCCCGATCGGCCTGGACGGCCTCGTCCTCACACGCCGGACGGGCTGAGAAGAGGCAGCGGACCGGCGTGCGGGAACCGCGCGCCCCCACCGGCGGTGCACCCCCTCACCCGTTCCGGCGGTGCACCCACTCAGCCGTTCCCGCGGTGCGCCGCCTCACCCGTTCGGCCCACCCCCGCCCGCACCCGCGCCCCCCTCGCGTCATCGTCGTAGGAGCGGCACTGCGCTCGCGTACGCACCGATCGGACGCCGGAGGGGGTGGAACGGATGAGGCGGCGGCGGTGGGTGGCGTACGGGGTCGGGGCGCTCGCCCTGCTGGTGGTGGGCAGCGGCGGGGTCGGGTGGGTGCTCTACACACAGCTCGACGGGAACATCACGCCCGACGAGGCGGCCGCGGCCGAGCTCGCCCGGTATGCGAGGGAGCGGCCCGCCGCCCTGGTCAAGGACGCGCAGAACGTGCTGGTCATCGGGTCGGACTCGCGGGCCGGGGACGGCAACGGGCGGTACGGGACGGACTCCGGGACCGAGCGGTCGGACACCACGATCCTGCTGCACCTGTCGGGCGGCCGGCACCGGGCGACCGCGGTGTCCCTGCCGAGGGATCTGATGGTGGACGTGCCGGCCTGCCGGCGGGCGGACGGGTCGCGGACCCGGCCGGTGTTCGCCATGTTCAACCACGCCTTCGAGACCGGAGGGTCGGCCTGCACGGTGCGGACCGTGGAGAAGCTGACCGGGGTGCGGATCGACCATCACGTCGTCGTCGACTTCAGCGGGTTCAAGGACATGGTCGACGCGGTGGGCGGCGTGCGGGTCTGTGTCGCCGAACCGATCGTCGACAAGGACGCCGGGCTGCGGCTGCCCGCCGGGGAGGTGACGCTCGACGGGGAGCGGGCACTGGGGTACGTCCGGGCCCGCAAGTCCCTCGGGGACGGCAGCGACACCGAGCGGATGGACCGGCAGCAGCGGTTCCTCGCGGCGCTCGTCGACAAGGTGCGCGGCAACGGCGTCCTGCTGAATCCGGTGAAGCTGTACCCGCTGCTGGACGCGGCCACCTCCGCGCTCACCACCGACCCGGATCTGGCGAGTCTGCGCGGACTCTATGAACTGGTGCGCGGCGTGGGCGACATTCCCGCCGAACACGTGCAATTCCTGACCGTTCCGCGGGAGTCGTACGTCCACGACGCCAACCGCGACCAACTGGTCGAGCCGGCGGCGGAGAAACTCTTCGAACAACTGCGCACCGACGGGCCCGTCGCCGTTTCCGAGAAACTCCCCATGAATTCGGGGACGGCGGAGTCGGGCCCGCACGGTTCGTCCACCATGAGGGGTCCTTCCCCGTCCCCACCGGCCCCGACGTTCCGCGGCAGCACCGCCGCCAAGGGCGGTTGCGGGTAAAGCGCTTGCCAAGTCGAGCCCCCGGAGGACGAGATGGCCAGGGAATTGGGACGGATTGCCCGGTTGTAGGGACGTGGAATGTGTCACGGCCGTCGCCCCATGTCGAACCGGGCGGATAGTGTGAGCGATCCGGTGCACCCGGCCGCCTGGTCTGTCCTGAGGTCGTGCACTGATGTGACCGACTTGTGACTGAGTGACCGAGACGACCCGAGCGCCTGGAGGGGGAAAGGCGCCGCGTGGCCCCGACGGAGGATTCGACAGACCGTGGACGCGCAAGGCCGTGGGCGGGCGGACAACATCGATCCCGCAGACCAGTGGGTACTCAATCCGGACACCGGCGAATACGAACTGCGACTGAGCGCTTCCGCACCGCAGTCGGCGGTCCCCGGACCTCGTAGGGCGGCCTCCCGCGCGGCGGCCCCGGCCGGCGCGTCCGGCGGGGCGCGGGGCCGTACGGCGGCTCCGGAGCGCCGGGCGCCGGAGGAGGAGGCCCCGGAACGGGTCCCCGCGCCGCGCCGCAAACGTGGGGTGCCGGAGGAGCCGGCGAACCGGCGCGGGCGCCGGCCGGTGAAGAAGAAGTCGAAGGCGAAGAAGGTCCTGTTGTGGACCGGCGGCGTCATGGCCTTCGTGCTGGTGGGCACGGCCGGCGCGGCCTACCTCTATCTCGAGCACCTCAACGACAACATCACCGCCGTCTCCGACGACGGGGCGAGCACCGGTGGCTTCAGCAAGGACAAGGCGATCAACATCCTGCTGATCGGCACCGACAAGCGCACCGGCTCCGGCAACAAGGGCTACGGCGACACCGACAGCGTCGGCCACGCGGACACCACGATCCTGCTGCACGTCTCCAAGGACCGGACGAACGCGACCGCGCTCAGCATCCCCCGCGATCTGATCGTGGACATCCCGGACTGCCCCACCACGCTGGCGGACGGCACCAAGAAGGTCATCCCCGGCCAGGACGGCGTCCGCTTCAACACGAGCCTCGGCCAGGAGGAGCGCACGCCGAGCTGCACCGTGCGCACGGTCACCGAGCTGACCGGGATCCAGGCGGACAACTTCATGGTCGCCGACTTCAACGCCGTCAAGACGCTGACCTCGGCGGTCGGCGGTGTCGACGTGTGTCTGGCGAAGGACATCGACGACCCGGACTCGCATCTGAAGCTGTCCAAGGGCACGCACACCATCGAGGGCGAGCAGGCGCTGGCCTTCGTGCGGACCCGGCACTCGGTGGGCTTCGGCGGCGACCTGAGCCGGATCGAGATCCAGCAGCAGTTCCTCGGCTCGCTGATGCGCAAGCTGAAGTCGAACGACACCCTCACCAGCCCCACCAAGATGATCAAGCTGGCGGAGGCGGGCACGGAGGCGCTGACCGTCGACTCCCAGCTCGACAGCATCACCAAGCTCAAGGACCTGGGCCTGGAGCTCGGCAAGCTCAATGTGAAGAACCTGACCTTCACCACCGTGCCGGTGCTCGACAACCCGGCGGAGAAGGTCAAGGCGACGGTCGTCCTCAACACCTCCACGGCTCCCACCATCTTCCAGATGATCAAGGGAGACGTCTCCTTCACCGAGGTGAAGCAGAAGGCCAAGGAGTCCAAGAGCGCGGCCGCCGCCGAGGCCGCCGCCCGGCTCAAGGGCACCAAGTCCGCCGCCTCCGCGGTCCGGGTGCAGGTCATGAACGGCGGCGCCCCGGCCGGCAGCGCACAGGAGACTCTTAACTGGCTGCAGAATGATGAGGGCGTGACGAAGTCCGAGAACGCGGGCAACGCGCCGCAGGAACTGAGCAACACGACGCTCGAGTACGCCCCCGACCAGGCCGATCAGGCCCGCCGGCTGGCCGCCATCATGGGGCTGCCGGGCACCGCGCTGAAGCCGGGGAAGAGCGTCACCAACGCCCAGGGGCTGCCGACGATGACGCTGACGCTGGGCAAGGACTTCAAGGGCGCGGGCGTTTCGCTCACGGCGGCCACCAAGGTGCCGGACTCGGTCCAGAAGTCCACGGCGGACAAGGTCCAGTGCGCGAAGTAGGTCACCAGAAGTAGGTAACCCTACGGGCCCGTCGTGCGTCTGACTTGACGCGGGACGGGCCCGTGTCAGGTGCACGGCGTGAAGGGCTGGGGAATTGGCGACCAAGAGCGGGATGCGGGGTGAGGGTCCCGCGGTCGAGGACACGATGTCCCTGACCTCGGTGGACAAGGACGCGCCCGACGACGGGGGCGGCGCATCGGGCGACGGCGACGGCGACGGCGGCGGCAGCAGCAGCAGCAGCAGCAGCGGCAGTAACGGCAGCAGTAACGGCAGCAGTGGCAAAGGACGCCGCAGACGGCGCGTGCTGCGCTGGTCGGCGACGGTCCTGACCCTGGTCATACTCGGCGGCGCGGGTGCCGGCTACCTCTACTACGAGCACCTGAACGCCAACATCAAGAGCGACGACCTCAACCTCGGCGACGCCAAGGACCGGGCGGCGAAGACGCAGGCGAACGCGGCCGGCCAGACCGCGCTGAACATCCTGCTGATCGGCTCCGACGCACGGGACACCGCGGAGAACCAGAAGCTGGGCGGCGCGAAGGACACCTACGGGGGTCCCCCGCTCGCGGACGTCCAGATGCTGCTGCACGTCTCGGCGGACCGCAGCAACATGTCGGTGGTGAGCATGCCGCGCGACACGCTCGTCACCATCCCCAAGTGCACGGACCCGGACACCGGGAAGACGTACGCGGCGAGCACCCGGTCGATGACCAACGAGTCGCTGGGCCGCGGCGGGCCGGGCTGCACCGTGGCCACCTGGGAGAAGCTCACCGACATCCACATCGACCACTTCATGATGATCGACTTCTCGGGTGTGGTGTCGATGGCGGACGCGATCGGCGGCGTCCCGGTGTGCGTGGACGCCAACGTCCACTCGCACACGAGCACCGGCAAGGGCTCCGGTCTGAAACTGGAGAAGGGCACCCACTCCATCAAGGGCAAGCAGGCCCTCCAGTGGCTGCGCACCCGCTACGGCTTCGAGGACGACACCGACCTCGCCCGCGCCAAGGCGCAGCACATGTACATGAACTCGATGGTCCGTGAGCTGCGCGCCAACGCCAAGCTGACCAACCCCAACAAGCTGCGCAAGCTCGCCGAGGCCGCCACGAAGGCGATCACCGTCGACGACGGCCTGGACACCATCACCAAGATGTACGACCTGGCCACCGAGTTGCAGAAGGTGCCCACCGAACGCATCACGATGACGACGATGCCGAACGCGTACGACACCGTCCAGACCGGCCGTGTGGTGCCCACCGAGGACGCCGCCAAGCTGTTCCGGCTGGTGCGCGAGGACATCGCGCTCGACGGCAAGGACGAGAAGAAGGCCACGGCCAGCCCCTCGCCGACGGTCACCGACACGGCCGCGGCGGACGACGCGATCGCGGTGCAGGTCCACAACAGCACCCGTACGGGCACGCTGGCGCCGGTCGTGGGCCGCGCGAGCACGGTGACCGACCTGCTGCGGGCCAAGGGCTTCGACGGGGCCGTCGCGGACTCCTCCGCGGCCACCTCCGAGGAGACCACGGTGATCCGCTACCCGAGCGCCGACCTCCAGGCCGACGCCCTGCGGGTGGCGAAGGTCCTCGGCGTCCCGGCAGGCCAGGTGAAGAAGTCCACCGACGTCTCCGGGGTCACGCTCTACGTCGGCGGGGACTGGCGGTCGGGGAACAAGTACACGGCGCCCGCGAAGAAGGACGACGACAAGACGCCCGAGTCGGCGCAGGCGATGAACGGCGCGGACGAGTCGCAGTGCATGCACGTGGACCCGAACTACTCCTGGTAGTCCGGGTCCGCGTCGGCCGCCCGCGGCGGCGGTGCCTCAGCTCGACGAGCCGCTGAGCACCGCCGGGCGGCGCGAGGCGATGACCTTCCTGGCCAGCGACTTGGGGCTGGTCAGGAAGCCGAACCCCCACGACATGTGCATGGTGGCCAGGGCGACGGGGATCTGGAGCCGCGCCTTGAGCGGCAGCCCCCTGCCGGCCGGCACCGACCCGGCGACGATCGCCGCGAGATAGCCGCCGGGGACCAGGAACCCGAGCGGGGTCAGCACGGCGCCCACGACCAGGCCGGCGGCTATCGCGCACACCGCGGCGGGCGGGGCGAGGTAGCGCAGGTTGATGGAGCCCTCGTGGTAGCGGGCGACGACGTGCCGCCAGCGGCCGTAGTCCTTGTACTGCTTGGCGAGCGCCTTCACCGAGGGCCGCGGGCGGTACGACACCTTCAGCTCCGGCGAGAACCAGATCAGCCCGCCGGCCTCGCGGATGCGGAAGTTCAGCTCCCAGTCCTGGGCGCGGATGAACTCCTCGTTGTAGCCGCCCTGTTGCTCCAGAGCCTCGCGGCGGAACACCCCCAGGTACACCGTCTCGGCGGGCGCGGCCTGCCCGCCGGTGTGGAAGGCGGCGTTGCCGACGCCGATCTTCGAGGTCATGGCGGCGGCGACGGCGTGCTCCCAGTCGTTCTCGCCCTCGGCGTGCATGATGCCGCCGACGTTCTGCGCGCCGGTCTCCTGCAGCAGCCGTACGGCGGTGGCGATGTAGTTCGGGGAGAGCATGCCGTGCCCGTCGACGCGGACCACGATCGGATGGCGGGAGGCCTTGATCGCCGCGTTGAGGGCGGCGGGCGTACGGCCCGTGGGGTTGGGGACGGTGTGCACGCGCGGGTCTTCTGCCACGAGCTCGGCGGCGATCTCGTCCGTACGGTCCTTGGACGGACCGAGGGCGATCACGACCTCCATCTCGCCGGCGTACTCCTGCGCGAGGATCGCTTGGACGGCTCCGCGCAGATGCCGCTCCTCGTCGAGGACGGGCATGATGACGGACACGGCGGGGAGCTGCACGTCGGGCTTGGCGTTCATAGGACGCTCACGTTACCGCGAACGGGGGACACCGGTGCGCGCCGCCGGGTGCCCTGCACCGGGCGGCAGATCGTACGGGCCTACCGTACTCACGGCCGCTCCTTCGCCGTCGCCCGGAGGTGTCCCGTATGCCCACCACACCGCCCCGGACCCGGCGCCGTCCACCGCGCCCCCCGGTCCGCCCCCTACGGCGCGGGCGTCCGCGCTGGGCCATGCGGGCGGCGACCACGCTCTCGGTCGTCGTCCTGGCCTCCGCCGGGATCGGGCACTCCCTGGTCGCCGGCCTCGACGCGGACATCGCCCGGGTCGACCCCTTCAAGGACATGAAGAACCGGCCGCGGGCCGGGCACGGGATGAATGTGCTGCTGGTCGGCACCGACGGCCGCGACAAGGTGACGGAGACCGAGCGGCGGCGGTTCCGGCTCGGCGGGGCGCCCTGCCACTGCACCGACACGATCATGATCGTGCACATCTCGGAGGACCGGGAGCGCGCCAGCGTGGTGAGCCTGCCGCGCGACTCGTACGCCGAGACGCCCCCGCACACCGCACAGATCGGCGGGCGGGAGCACCGGGGGCACCCGATCAAGCTGAACGCGGCGTACGCCGAGGGCGGTCCGCAGCTCACCGTGCGCACCGTGGAGAACATGACCCGTGTGAAGATCGACCACTATCTGGAGGTCGACTTCACCAGCTTCATGAAGACCGTGGACGTGCTGGGCGGGGTGAGGATCTGCACCGCGCGGCCGCTGCGGGACACGTACACCGGTCTCGATCTCGCCCCGGGCGAGCACACGCTGAAGGGCGGGGCGGCGCTCCAGTACGTCCGGGCCCGGCACGCGGACGGCTCCTCGGACCTCGGCCGGATGAAGCGTCAGCAGCGGTTCCTGGCCTCGCTGCTGGACCGGGCGACGTCCTCGGGCATCCTGCTGAACCCGCTGAAGTTCCGCGACGTGACCCGGGCGGTGCTGGGGTCGGTCCGGGCGGACCGCGGCTTCGGCACGGACGAACTCCTCGACCTCGGCCGGGCGATGCGCACCTTCTCGCCCGCCTCCTCCGAGTTCACCACCGTGCCGATCGGCCGGCTCGGGTACGTGGTGCCGGGCATCGGCTCGACGCTGAAATGGGACCCGGTGGGATCCGAGCGGGTCTTCCGGGCGCTGCGCGAGGACAAGCCGCTGGACTCGGCCCCGCCGCGCCCGAAGCCGAGCCCGAGCTCCGGGGCGCCGCGGGTGGAGGTGGCACCGCAACAGGTCCTCGTCCAGGTGGAGAACGGCACGTCCACCGAGGGTCTGGGCCGGCGGGTGGACGACGCCCTCGCGGCGGCCGGCTTCCGCACCACGCACCGCCCCGTCGACTCCGCCACCCGGGACGTACGGCGCACGGTCGTGCTCCACGACCCCCGCTGGGACCGCTCGGCCCGTTCCGTGGCCGCCGCCCTGCCCGGCAGCACGCTGCGGGCCGTCCCCGGCCTCGGCCCCACCCTGAAGGTCGTGACGGGCACGGACTTCCGGGAGGTGCGCCGGGTCCGGGGGCCGGAACCGGCGGCCCCGGAGCCCGAGGTGGTGCGGGGGAACGAGGTGGAGTGCGCCTGAGAGTGCCCCCGGGGGCGTAGCCCGGATGGCAGGTGGGGCCGAGGGGGCGTAGGACGGTAGTGCACGGGGCCTGCCCCGGGCCCCTCACCCCTCCAGGAGGAGCCATGACCCAGCAGCAGTCGTCCATGACGGCGATGAGCAAGGAGATGCAGGACTGCGTCCAGGCGTGCATGGCCTGCCACACCGTCTGCGAGGAGACCATGAGCTCCTGCCTGCAGATGGGCGGCCAGGCCCAGATGCAGATCATGCGCGCGCTGATGGACTGCTCCGAGATGACCCGCCTGTGCGCCGACATGATGATGCGGCGCTCGCCCATGTCGGCCGAGATGTGCGCGATGTGCGCCAGGGCCTGTGACATGTGCGCCGAGGCGTGTATGTCCATGCCGGACGATCCGCAGATGATGCGCTGCGCGCAGGCGTGTCGCCGCTGCGCCGAGTCCTGTCGGACGATGGCGGGCGCCCGCATGTGACCCGCGCCTGAACGCGGCCGGGGGCGCCCCTCGGGGTGCCCCCGGCCGTCGCGGTGCGCTCAGTCGAACAGGGGTGCCAGCTCCCGCTCCAGGTCGGCCGGCCGCCGGTAGTGGACGGCCCGCATGCCGAGCGCGGCGGCCGCCTCCACGTTCTCCGCGGTGTCGTCCACGAACAGACACCGCTCGGGCCGTACGCCGGCCCGTGCCGCCCCGAGTTCCAGGATCCGCGGATCGGGCTTGACGAGGCCGACCCGGGCGCTGCTGACGACGTCGTCGGCGAGGTCGGTCAGGCCCATCGCGGCGAGGTCGGCCTCCAGGCCGTTCGTGGCGTTGCTGACCAGGACCAGCGGCACCCGGGTGCGGGCCCGGCGCAGCAGGGCGACCACCTCGTCGTCGGCGTGGAAGGGCGACTCCAGCAGCGCGGTGCCGAGCGACCAGGCGGTCTCCTCGTCCTCCACCAGGGCGCTCAGGCCCTCGGCGACGGCGGCGACCCACTCCTGCTCGGTGATCTGCCCGAGCAGCAGCGGCCCGTCGACCTCCGGGGAGAACGCCACCTTCTTGGTGGTGCCCTCCGCGAGCCCGGCGGCGCGCTCCAGCGCCTCCAGGTGGGTGGAGTCGAAGTGGCGTATCACGTTGTCGACGTCGCACAGGACGGCGTCGTAAGGACGGCCGGGGACCGCTCTGTCCCCACCCTGGTCAGTCACTGGTCACCGTGACCTTCTCGTCGTTGTTCAGTTCGTTCACCAGCTGCTTGACCTTGGTCTTGTCCCAGACCAGGTTGCCGCCGGTGGAGCCGGAGATCGGCATGTTCATGGAGACGCCGTCGCCGCCGTTGACGCCCTTCATGGCGAAGAACATGGACCCGAGGTCGTACAGCCCCATGTCCTTGTCGACGATCAGGGAGTCCAGGCCGGCGCCCATCACCGGGTAGAACTTGAAGGGGTTGAGGATCGTCGACGGGGTGGCCACCTGGTGGGCCAGCGCGGCGAGGAACTTCTGCTGGTTCTTGGTGCGCTGGAGGTCGGAGGCGGCGAAGGCGTGCCGGGTACGGACGAAGGCGAGCGCCTCCTCGCCGTTCAGCGTCTGCTTGCCGGCCTTGAAGTCGGCGCCCGAGTACTTGTCCTTGAAGGCCTTGTCGATGGTGATGTCGACGCCGCCGACCGCGTCCACGATGTTCGCGAAGCCGGCGAAGCCGATCTCGACGTAGTGGTCGATGTGCAGGCCGGTGTTGTACTCGATCGTCCGCACGAGCAGGGTCGGGCCGTCCTCGGCGTAGGCCGCGTTGAGCTTGGTGTGCCGGCCGGTGCCCTTGAAGGTCTTGCCGGACTGCGAGCCGACGTACGTCGGGATCTCCACGTCCGAGTCGCGGGGCAGCGAGATCAGGGTGTCGCCGCTGGACCCGACGTGCAGGATCATCATCGAGTCGGTGCGCTTGCCCTCGGCGGAGCCGGTGTGCAGCTCCTTCTTGTCCGCGGCGGTCAGGCCCTCGCGGCTGTCGGAGCCGACGATGAGGTAGTTGGTGCCGTCGCCCTGCTCGGGGCGGTCGATGACCTTGGAGAGGTCGACCTCGCGGCGCAGCTTGGAGTCCGCCCAGAAGTAGGTGGAGACGGAGGTCACGACGAGGACGGCCGCGAGCGTGATCGCGGTCCACTTGATCCGGCGGCGCCAGTCGGGCGCGGGGCGGGCGCCCTGCGGGTACCCGTCGCCGGGTCCGCCGGGCCGGCCGGGGCCGCCCGGTGCGCCGTAGACCTGGCCCGAGCTGTAGCCGCTGTCGTACCCGGACTGCTGGGCGTTGGTGTAGTCGCCGTGTCCCTGCCCGCTGACGTACGACGGCTGCTGGGGCACGCCGGCGCTCTGCGGCGGGGCCGCGGGGCCGCGCCGGACCTGCCGCATGACACGCGCGCTCTCGGGCTGCGCGTTCGCGCTGCCGTTTCCGTAGCGGGAGCCTCGGTCGTTGCCGGACCATCCCTCGGGCCACTCGTTCATGCCGAACAGTGTGCAGGCCGCGGCTGTGTCCCTTACAAGGGGTGTCGGAAAATCAGCGCTCCGCTGTTGCCAAGCTGACACAAAGTCCCGGCTTGTCCCCTGCGGCATAAGGTGGAGGCCATGACAGACCAGGTCACCGCAGTGGACTCGGACCTCCCGGACATCCCGGGCAAGCCCACGTCCGCGTCGCGCACCACCCTCAGCCACATCATGACCCACAACGACACCAACCTCCTGGGAACGGTGCACGGCGGTGTGATCATGAAGCTCGTCGACGACGCGGCGGGCGCCGTGGCCGGCCGGCACTCCGGCGGGCCCGCCGTGACCGCGTCCATGGACGAGATGGCGTTCCTGGAGCCGGTGCGGGTGGGCGACCTGGTCCATGTCAAGGCGCAGGTGAACTGGACCGGCCGGACCTCGATGGAGGTCGGCGTACGGGTGCTGGCCGAGCGCTGGAACGAGTCGGCGCCGCCCACCCAGGTCGGCTCGGCCTATCTGGTGTTCGCCGCGGTGGACGCCGACGGCAAGCCGCGGGTGGTCCCGCCGGTCCTCCCGGAGACCGACCGCGACCGCCGCCGCCTCCAGGAGGCCCAGATCCGCCGCACCCACCGCCTGGCCCGCCGCCGCGCCATCCGAGAACTGCGCGAGCGCCGCCTGGCGGAGGGGTACGAGGACTGAGGACCGGCGGCCGGGTGGCCGCGGTCTCCCCGTGAGCGCGCGGCTGGCCCGCGGGGCGGCCGGGGCGGGGCGGGAATTCGCCCCGGGCCGGGGCGGGGCAGGACCTCGCCCCGGGCCGGACAGCCGTCCCCACGGCACGGCTTAGGCTCGCCCCATGACGGAGCCGCCCCTCACCGACGCCGAGCTCGCCGAGGCCGAACGGGAACTCGGAGTGTCCTTCCCCGCGGAGTACCGAACGTATCTGCGCGAGGTGAGCGCGGGCGGGGCGCTCCTTCGGCTCGAGCGGACCGGGCGCGGTTGGTGGTGGGCCGGGAACGATGAGGGGCGGCGCGAGCTGCTGGCTGCCCCCTTTCCGCATCCCGGCTCCTACGCGGAGGCCGACGACGCGCTGATGGCGCGCGAACCACGGGCCGAGGCGTTCGAGGACGACGTCGCGTACCGGGTGGCCCGGCGCGCCTGGGACGACGAGGCCGACAGGTGCGAGGACCTGAAGACGGCCGGAGCGGTCGCCATCCAGGAGCACGGCTGCGGCTTCTCCACCCTGCTGGCCTTGACCGGATCACTGGCCGGCACGGTCTGGTGGGACGGACGGGCTACCTGTGACCGGATCGTCCCGCTGTCCCTGGATCACACCGGTGGCGCCCGCCCCATTCGGTTCGGCGAGTGGCTGGACCACGGTTCGTGGGCTCTTCTGCCCCCGGACTGGGGGCCGTCCCTTCCCTCACGCCCCGTTGTCCAGCGCTGGGTGCCGTGTCGTCGGTGCAGGTCAGTGGCCGTTCGCGGCGGGGAGTGCCCCTCCGGGCCTTCGCGACGGCTCCTGACCTGCACCAACCCTGCTACGGCAGGTTGCGGGCCATCACGATCCGCTGGACCTGGTTCGTTCCCTCATAAATCTGCGTGATCTTGGCGTCGCGCATCATGCGCTCCACCGGGTAGTCGCGGGTGTAGCCGTAGCCGCCGAGGAGCTGGACCGCGTCCGTGGTGACCTCCATGGCGACGTCCGAGGCGAAGCACTTGGCGGCGGCGCCCTGGAAGGTGAGGTCGCGGTCGCCTCGCTCGGACTTGGCGGCGGCCGCGTAGGTCAGCTGGCGGGCGGCCTCGATCTTCATGGCCATGTCGGCGAGCATGAACTGGATGCCCTGGAAGTCGGCGATCGGCTTGCCGAACTGCTTGCGCTCCTGGACATAGCCCTTGGCGTAGTCGAAGGCGCCCTGGGCGACACCGAGGGCCTGGGCGGCGATGGTGATGCGGGTGTGGTCGAGGGTCGCCATCGCCGTCGCGAAGCCGGTGCCCTCCTCGCCGATCATGCGGTCCGCCGGGATGCGGACGTTGTCGAAGTAGACCTCGCGGGTCGGCGAACCCTTGATGCCGAGCTTCTTCTCCGGGGCGCCGAAGGAGACACCCGGGTCCGACTTCTCGACCACGAAGGCCGAGATGCCCTTGGAGCGCTTGGTGGGGTCGGTGACCGCCATCACGGTGTAGTACTCGCTGACGCCCGCGTTGGTGATCCAGCGCTTCACGCCGTTGAGGATCCAGTGGTCGCCGTCGCGGACCGCCTTGGTCTTCATGCCGGCCGCGTCCGAGCCCGCGTCCGGCTCGGAGAGGCAGTACGAGAACATCGCGTCGCCCTTGGCGAGCGGCGTCAGGTACTTCTTCTTCAGGTCCTCGGAACCGGAGAGGACGACGGGAAGCGAGCCCAGCTTGTTCACCGCCGGGATGAGGGAGGAGGACACGCACGCGCGAGCCACCTCCTCGATGACGATCACGGTCGCCAGGGCGTCGGCGCCCGCGCCGCCGTACGACTCGGGTACGTGCACCGCGTGCAGGTCGCTCGCGACCAGCGCGTCGAGCGCCTCCTGCGGGAACCGGGCCTCCTCGTCCACCGCCGCGGCGTACGGCGCGATCTTCGCCTCGGCCAGCGCGCGGACGGTGTCCCGGAGCATGTCGTGCTCCTCGGACGGGCGGTACAGGTCGAAGTCAGCCGATCCGGCCAAGGTTGCTCACGCTCCAAAGACGCTAGCGTTACCGACGCTAATTACCGTTAAGTAACTCAAATTTTAGTGGCCCCGCCGCGCGTCTGGCACGTGAGCTGGACAACAGGGGGAAGCCTGGGTGGGAAAGCGCCCGATGAGGGGCTCCGACCCGCCCGGATATGCTCGGGCGCGCACCCCCGGCTTACCTTCCTGGAGCATCCATGAGCCTCAAGATCACCGTGATCGGCACCGGCTATCTCGGGGCCACCCATGCCGCCGCCATGGCCGAGCTGGGCTTCGAAGTGCTCGCGCTGGACGTGGTCAAGGAGAAGATCGAGAAGCTGGAGCGCGGCGAGACCCCGATGTACGAGCCGGGGCTCGAGGAGCTGCTGCGCCGGCACGTCGCCGGTATCGAGGGCTCGACCGGCCGGCTGCGCTTCACCATGGACTGGGCCGAGGTCGGCGCCTTCGGCGATGTGCACTTCGTCTGTGTGAACACCCCGCAGAAGCACGGCGAGTACGCCTGCGACATGTCGTACGTCGAGTCCGCGGTCGGCTCCCTCGCCCCGCACCTGACCCGGCCCGCCCTGGTCGTCGGCAAGTCGACGGTGCCGGTGGGCTCCGCCGAGCGCCTCGCCCGCACCATCGCCGAGCTGGCGCCGGCCGGCGCGGACGCCGAGCTGGCCTGGAACCCGGAGTTCCTGCGCGAGGGCCTCGCCGTCCAGGACACCCTGCACCCCGACCGGATCGTCGTCGGCGTGCGCAGCGAGCGGGCCGAGAAGCTGCTGCGGACGGTGTACGCCACCCCGGTGGCGGAGGGCTCGCCGTTCGTCGTCACCGACTTCCCGACGGCCGAGCTGGTGAAGACCGCCGCGAACTCGTTCCTCGCCACGAAGATCTCCTTCATCAACGCGATGGCGGAGGTGTGCGAGGCCGCCGGCGGCGACGTCGCCAAGCTGGCCGAGGCCATCGGGCACGACGAGCGCATCGGCAAGAAGTTCCTGCGGGCCGGGATCGGCTTCGGCGGCGGCTGTCTGCCCAAGGACATCCGCGCCTTCATGGCCCGCGCCGGCGAGCTGGGCGCCGACCAGGCGCTGACCTTCCTGCGGGAGATCGACTCCATCAACATGCGCCAGCGCGGGCAGATGGTGGAACTGACCCGGGAGGCCCTCGGCGGCGGCCCGTTCCTGGGCCGGCGGGTCGCGGTGCTCGGCGCCACCTTCAAGCCCGACTCGGACGACGTGCGGGACTCCCCCGCGCTCAACGTGGCCGGGCAGATCCATCTCCAGGGCGCCCAGGTGACCGTCTACGACCCCAAGGGCATGGAGAACGCCCGCAGGGTCTTCCCGACGCTGGGGTACGCCGACTCGGCCCTGGAGGCCGTGCGGGGCGCGGACGTCGTCCTGCACCTGACGGAGTGGCGTGAGTTCCGGGAGCTGGACCCGGCGGCGCTGGGTGAGGTGGCGACGACCCGGCTGGTCCTCGACGGGCGCAACGCGCTCGACGCGGCGGCGTGGCGCGCGGCGGGCTGGACCTACCGGGCGATGGGCCGCCCCACGGCGTGAGCGGTCCGGGCTGAGCGCAGGGTGACGCCGGTTCGGCCGAGGCTCAGTCGGCCGAACCGGCGTCTGAGTGCATTGTGCCGTACGCGCGTGGCGTCCGCGGCGTGAACTCCCTGCCCGGCCGCCTGTCGGTCTCCTGTGAGGTATGCGGGGCGGCGGTGCGGGAACGTGTCCCTCCATGGCATCCGTCGTGCGTTTCCGTTCCGTCGTGCTGGACTGTCCCGACCCGCGCGCCCTCGCCGAGTTCTACGCGGGCCTGCTGGGCGGCACGCCCTGGGCCGAGGAGGGCGAGGAGGACTGGTACGTCCTCGAGGTCCCCGGCGGTCCGCGGCTCGCGTTCCAGGAGGTCGAGGGGTACACCCCGCCCGAGTGGCCGCGCCCGGACCGCAACCCCCAGCAGTTCCACCTCGACCTCGACGCGGGCGCGACCTGGGCGGACGTCGACGCGGCGCACGAGCGGGCGCTGGCGCTGGGCGCGCGTCCGCTGGACCTGGAGGACCGGGAGGAGAAGGACTTCCAGGTGTACGCCGATCCGGCGGGCCATCCCTTCTGCCTCTGCCGGATCGAGCACCCCTGAGGCCCGTTCCAGGGGGTCGTCGTCGCCGGGCTCGCCGCGGGGGCGGGGGCGCGGGGGGAGCGGTCGCGGGTCCGGGTGGGAGCGGGGGCCCCGGGCAGGTCGCGGTGGGCGCTTCGGGCCGGGGGCGGGGGTGTAGGGGTCCGCGGGGGGAGCCGGTGGTTCTCGGACCTCGGGCGGGTCGTGCAGTTCGTCCTGGAGGCCGGCCATGACGGTCTCCGTGCGTCGCTCGGCGGTACGGCCACCGTCGGACGGGGGCGGGGCGGCTTCCCGGTGGGCGGGGCGTTCGGGGGTACGGCCCGCCCACCGGGGCGCGGCTCAGCCGTCGAGGGACTCGATCGTCGCGTTGGACGGGGACTGCCGGGTGCGCAGATCGCGGGAGACGTCCTCGGCGGCGCCCAGCACCCGCACGGCGTTCCGCCAGGTCAGCTTGGCGAGGTCGGCCTTCGACCAGCCGCGGTCGAGGAGCTCCGCGATCAGGTTGGGGTAGCCGGAGACGTCGTCCAGGCCGTCGGGGGTGAAGGCCGTGCCGTCGTAGTCGCCGCCGATGCCCAGATGGTCGATGCCGGCCACCGCGCGCATGTGGTCGAGGTGGTCGGCCACGGTCGCGGCCGTGGGGACCGGGCGGGGGTGGGACTCCTGGAAGGCCTCGTGGACCTTCATCGCCTCGGGGGTGGTGGCCAGGTCGTGGAAGCCGTGGGCGCGCAGGTTCTCGCTCGCCGCCGCGGTCCATTCGACGGCCGCCTGGAGCACGAACTTCGGGACGAAGGTGACCATCGCGACGCCGCCGTTGGCGGGGAGGCGTTCGAGGACGTCGTCGGGGATGTTGCGGGGGTGGTCGCAGACCGCGCGCGCCGAGGAGTGCGAGAACACCACCGGTGCGGAGCTGGCGTCGAGCGCGTCGCGCATGGTGGTGGCGGCCACGTGCGAGAGGTCGACGAGCATGCCGAGCCGGTTCATCTCGCGCACCACCTCGCGGCCGAACGCGGTGAGGCCGCCCGCCCTCGGCTCGTCGGTCGCGGAGTCCGCCCAGTCCACGTTGTCGTTGTGGGTGAGGGTCAGATAGCGCACGCCGAGCGCGTACAGGCCGCGCAGGGTGCCCAGCGAGTTGGCGATGGAGTGGCCGCCCTCGGCGCCCATCAGGGAGGCGATACGGCCCTCCGCGCGCGCCGCCTCCATGTCGGCGGCGGTGAGCGCGGCGCGCAGGTCGGCCGGGTGCCGGTCGATCAGCTGCCGTACGCAGTCGATCTGCTCCAGGGTCGCCGGGACCGGGTCGGGCAGGTCCGCGCGGACGTACACCGACCAGAACTGCGCGCCGACCCCGCCCGCACGCAGCCGCGGCAGGTCGGTGTGCAGGTGGGCGCTCTGGGAGACGGCGAGGTCGCGGGCGTCGAGGTCGTAGCGGACCTGCTCGCGCAGGGCCCAGGGCAGGTCGTTGTGGCCGTCGACGACCGGGAACTCGGCGAGGAGTTCCCAGGCTGCCTCGCGTGCGCTCAAGGCGGTCACTTCCCGAAGCCGAAGCCGCCGGCGCCCTCGACCTTGGCGCGCAGCCGCTTGCCCTTCTCGGTGGCCTGGTCGTTGAGCTCCTGCTGGAAGTCGCGCATCCGGGTGAGGAGGTCCTCGTCGTGGGTGGCGAGGATGCGGGCGGCGAGCAGTCCGGCGTTGCGGGCGCCGCCGACGGAGACCGTGGCGACGGGGACGCCGGCCGGCATCTGCACGATGGACATGAGGCTGTCCATGCCGTCCAGGTACTTCAGCGGGACGGGCACGCCGATGACCGGGAGCGGGGTCACGGAGGCGAGCATGCCGGGCAGGTGGGCGGCGCCGCCGGCCCCGGCGACGATCACCTTCAGTCCGCGGTCGGCGGCCTGCTCGCCGTACGCGATCATCTCGCGGGGCATGCGGTGCGCGGAGACGACGTCGACCTCGTAGTCGATCTCGAACTCGTCCAGGGCCTGGGCGGCGGCCTCCATCACGGGCCAGTCGCTGTCCGAACCCATCACGATGCCAACAACGGGGCTCATTCGGTGATCGTGCCTCTCAGGTAGCCGGCTGCGTGACGGGCGCGCTCGAGCACGTCGTCGAGGTCGTCGCCGTAGGTGTTGACGTGGCCGACCTTGCGGCCCGGCTTCACGTCCTTGCCGTACATGTGGATCTTGAGCTGGGGGTCGCGGGCCATGCAGTGCAGGTACGCGGAGTACATGTCGGGGAAGTCGCCGCCGAGGACGTTGACCATGACCGTCCAGGGCGCGCGGGGGCGCGGGTCGCCGAGGGGGAGGTCGAGGACGGCGCGGACGTGGTTGGCGAACTGGGAGGTGATCGCGCCGTCCTGGGTCCAGTGGCCGGAGTTGTGCGGGCGCATCGCGAGTTCGTTGACGAGGACGCGGCCGTCGCGGGTCTGGAACAGCTCGACGGCGAGGTGGCCGACGACGCCGAGTTCCTTGGCGATGCGCAGGGCCATCTCCTCGGCCCGGAGGGCGAGGGCGCGGTCCAGGTCGGGGGCGGGCGCGATGACCGTGTCGCAGACGCCGCCCACCTGCTGGGACTCCACGACCGGGTAGGCGACGGCCTGGCCGTGCGGGGAGCGTACGACGTTGGCCGCGAGTTCGCGGACGTAGTCGACCTTCTCCTCGGCGAGGACGGGGACGCCGGCGCGGAAGGGGTCGGCCGCCTCCTCGGCGGTCTCCACCACCCACACGCCCTTGCCGTCGTAGCCGCCGCGGACCGTCTTGAGGACGACGGGGAAGCCGTCGCCCTCGGCCGCGAACCGGACCACGTCCTGCGGGTCGGTCACGATGCGGTGCCGTGGGCAGGGCACGCCGATCGCGTCGAGCTTCGCGCGCATCACGCCCTTGTCCTGGGCGTGTACCAGCGCGTCGGGGCCGGGGCGGACGGGGATGCCGTCCGCCTCCAGTGCCCTGAGGTGCTCGGTGGGGACATGTTCGTGATCGAAGGTGATCACATCGCACCCGCGCGCGAAGTCCCGCAGCGTGTCGAGATCGCGGTAGTCGCCGATGACGACATCGCTCACGACCTGCGCCGCGGAATCCTGGGGGGTGTCACTGAGGAGCTTGAACCTGATGCCCAGCGGAATGCCCGCCTCGTGTGTCATACGAGCGAGCTGGCCTCCGCCGACCATGCCGACTACCGGGAACGTCACGCCCCCAGGGTATCGGCCGCGTCACCTGGGCCGGAGCCCGCGCCCGCCGGGACGGGCGTCCGGGGCTCCCACCGGTCTCTTGCCCGGCTCATACCCGCTGTTTGCCCCGTTCTTCCCGACCCGTTCCCGACCCGTGAGGCGGAGCACAGGAAACCGACAAGAGTGGTGGTTAGCATGGCTGGGTTGACACAACCGAGACCCGGACGGGGGCCTGTACGACCATGGCGCATGGTTCCTCGGGGCAAGGACGGCTACGGCGCGTAGGCCGCGAGCTGGTCAAATTCGGGGCTGTGGGCGGTGCGGGGCTGCTGGTCAACCTCGGCGTGTTCAACCTCGTCCGCCATCTCACGGATTTGCCGGTGGTCCGCGCGAGTGTCATCGCGACCATTGTGTCGATCGTCTTCAACTACATCGGGTTCCGGTACTTCACCTACCGTGACCGCGACAAGAGCGGGCGTACGAAGGAACTGACGCTGTTCCTGCTGTTCAGCGCGGTCGGTCTGGTGATCGAGAACGGTCTGCTGTTCGCGGCGACCTACGGCTTCGGCTGGGACAGCCCGCTGCAGAGCAACGTCTTCAAGTTCCTCGGCATCGGTGTCGCCACGCTGTTCCGCTTCTGGTCGTACCGGACGTGGGTGTTCCGTGCCCTGCCCGCCAAAGAGGCCGTGGCCAGCGCCGAGTCGTTCCTCGCGGAGGAGTCCCTGATCGGGGAGCAGGCCCGCAAGGCGAAGGCCCGCCAGCGCGTCGGCTGACGCGGAGGCGCCGGTCACCGGTGACGGGTCGGGTCCTCGGGTCGGGTCCTCCCTCCCGTCCTACCTGACCATCGGTTCCTCGTCCTGCGACGTCCGTTTGCGCGGTGCCGTGCGGGAGAGGAAGAGGCCGAAGACCGCGGGCTGGGCCTGGAGCATCTCCAGACGGCCGCCGTCGGCCTCGGCGAGGTCCCGGGCCACCGCGAGGCCGATGCCGGTGGAGTTGCGGCCGCTGATCGTGCGCTCGAAGATGCGGGCGCCGAGGTCGGCGGGGACGCCGGGTCCCTCGTCGGTGACCTCGATGACCGCCTGGTTGCCGGTGACCCGGGTGCGCAGGGCGACCGTGCCGCCGCCGTGCATCAGGGAGTTCTCGATCAGGGCGGCGAGGACCTGGGCGACCGCGCCCGGGGTCCCCACCGCCCGCAGGTGGCGCTTGCCGGAGCTGACGATGGCGCGGCCGGCGCTGCGGTAGGCGGGGCGCCACTCGGCGAGCTGCTGCTGGATGACCTCGTCGAGGTCGAAGGAGACGGCGGAGCCGGTGCGGGGGTCGCGCGCGTTGGTGAGCAGGCGCTGCACGACGTCCGTCAGGCGTTCGACCTGGGTCAGGGCGATCGTGGCCTCCTCCTTCACCGTGTCGGGGTCGTCGGTGAGGGTGATCTCCTCCAGGCGCATCGACAGCGCGGTGAGGGGGGTGCGCAACTGGTGGGAGGCGTCGGCGGCCAGGCGGCGCTCGGCGGTGAGCATCCGCGCGATGCGTTCCGCGGAGGAGTCCAGGACGTCCGCCACCCGGTCGAGTTCGGGGACGCCGTAGCGCTTGTGGCGGGGGCGCGGGTCGCCCGAGCCGAGGCGTTCGGCGGTCTCGGCGAGGTCGGTGAGGGGGGAGGCCAGTTTGTTCGCCTGACGGATGGCCAGCAGGACCGCCGCGACGACCGCGAGCAGCGCGACCAGGCCGATGATCAGCAGGGTGCGGCCGACCTCGCGGGTGATCGTGGAGCGGGGTTCCTCGACCCGGACGGTCTCGCCGCCCTCCCCCCGCTCCTCCGCGTGGATGACGTCACCGCCGGGCTTGGTGCCGACCGCGATCGGCTTCTGTCCCGGGATGCGGATCACGGCGTAGCGGTCCTGGGTGACCTGGTCGCGCAGGATCTCCGCGGTGACGTCCTCGCGGCCCAGCAGCCGGGTGTCCACGATGCCGACCAGCCGCACCGCCTCGGAGTCCACCCGCTCCTGGGCGCTGTTGCTGATCGTGCGGCTCTCGACGATGACGAGGGAGACGCCGAAGACGGCGATCACCACGAGCACGACGGCGAGAGTGGACTGGATCAGTCGGCGGCGCATGTCCTCATGTCCAAGGGGAGTTCACACAGCGGGGGACCGGGCCGGTCGGGGCTCAGCTCTTCTCGAAGCGGAAGCCCACGCCGCGCACGGTGGCGATGTAGCGGGGGTTCGCCGCGTCGTCGCCGAGCTTCTTGCGCAGCCAGGAGATGTGCATGTCGAGGGTCTTGGTGGAGGACCACCAGGTGGTGTCCCAGACCTCGCGCATCAGCTGGTCGCGGGTGACGACCCGGCCGGCGTCCCGCACGAGCACCCGCAGCAGGTCGAACTCCTTGGCCGTGAGCTGGAGTTCCTCGTCGCCCATCCAGGCGCGGTGCGACTCGACGTCGATGCGCACCCCGTGGGTGGCGGGCGGCTGCGCGGGCTCGGCGGCGCCGCGCCGCAGCAGGGCCCGTACGCGGGCGAGGAGTTCGGCGAGGCGGAAGGGCTTGGTGACGTAGTCGTCCGCGCCCGCGTCGAGGCCGACGACCGTGTCCACCTCGTCGGCGCGCGCGGTCAGGATGAGGATCGGCACGGCGTGGCCCTCGGAGCGCAGCCGGCGGGCGACCTCTAGGCCGTCCATGCCGGGCAGGCCGAGGTCTAGCACGACCAGGTCGACGCCGCCCTGCATCCCGGCGTCGAGCGCGGTCGGTCCGTCCTCACGCACCTCGACCTCGTACCCTTCCCGGCGCAGTGCGCGGGCCAGCGGCTCCGAGATGGACGCGTCGTCCTCGGCGAGCAGTACACGGGTCATGAGGTGATGGTAGTCCGCGGGGGGCACGGGTCGAAGTGTGATCGGCGCGGCTGTTTCTTACCCAGGGACATGCCGGACAATCGGCCCGCCGCCCGCTCGGCGATCTTGGTATGTACCTATGGTCGAGGGGCGGCGGGAGAGTACAGACCTTCGAAAGGCCACCACGGTTCCTTGATCACCTGTGATCCGCATCTCAAACCTATTCATTTCCGACACTCTCCTGACGTATGGTGAAACAACGCCTGCAGCACCGCGGGGACCTTTGGCGCACTTGACGCTGAAGGTCTCTTTTGTGTGCGGGCCGGTGCGGGCCGCGTCCCCGCCGGCCTCGAAAGGAATGACCCCTGGCCGGGCCTCTGCTCGCGCAACGCGCGTAGAGGCGTGGATCCCGGTGGTCGCCGTCCACCGCTCCGTGACCCGGAGCGGCTCCCCGAGGGCGTGGGGCGGACGGACCGACCCGCCGGTGCCGGCCGCCCCCACCGGGCGCGTGACCGCTCAGGCATGCCCGCTGAAGCAGCGCGTCCCGACCAGCAAGGAACGACCATGGCGTCCAGCCTGACGAAGGACTCGGTCCGTCCGGCCACCCCCGGCTCCGGGAAGACCTTCTTCGGCCACCCCCGCGGACTGGCCACCCTCTTCATGACCGAGATGTGGGAGCGTTTCTCCTACTACGGCATGAAGGCCCTGCTCCCGCTGTACCTGGTGGCCCCGGGCGGCCTGCACCTGAGCGCGGCCACCGCGACCGCGATCTACTCGGTGTACCTGTCGCTCGTCTACCTGCTCGCCCTGCCCGGCGGCTGGTTCGCGGACCGTGTCCTCGGCCCCCGCAGGACGGTCGCCGTGGCCGGTGCGGTCATCATGCTCGGCCACCTCACCCTGGCCCTGCCGAACTCCGGCACCTTCTACGCCGGCCTCGGCCTGGTCGCCGTGGGTTCCGGTCTGCTGAAGGCCAACATCTCCACGATGGTCGGCCACCTCTACGACGGCCCGGACGACCCGCGCCGTGACGGCGGCTTCACCGTCTTCTACATCGGCATCAACCTCGGCGCCTTCGCGGCCCCGCTGGTCATCGGCACCGTGGGCGAGAACGTCAACTGGCACCTGGGCTTCGCCCTCGCCGCGCTCGGCATGGCCCTCGGCCTCGCCCAGTTCCTGCTCGGCAGCCGTCACCTGAGCTCGCGTTCGGACGTCGTGCCCACCCCGATGACCGCCGCCGAGAAGTCCGCCACGCTGCGCAAGGCCGGTCTGTGGGCCGCCGTGGCCGCCGTCTTCTACACCGTCGTGGTCGTCTCCGGCCACTACACGCTGAACTGGCTGCTGGTCCCGATCACCCTCGCCGGTCTGATCATCCCCGTGGTCGTCATCGGCCGCATCAAGCGGGACAAGGACCTCGACCGCGCCGAGCAGTCGAAGATGTCCGCGTACATCTGGTTCTTCGTGGCCGCCGCCGTGTTCTGGATGATCTACGACCAGGGCGGTTCCACCGTGTCCCTGTTCGCGGACTCCTCCGCCGACAACACGATCTTCGGCTGGGCGTTCCCGGTCTCCTGGTACCAGTCGGTCAACCCGGTCATGATCATGGCGCTGGCGCCGGTCTTCGCCTGGGCCTGGCTGGCGCTGGCGCGGCGCGGCAAGGAGCCGAGCACCGCGGTGAAGTTCGCGATGGGTCTGGTGCTGATCGGCGCGTCCTTCTTCCTGTTCCTCGCCCCGCTGGCGATCGCCGACGGCGGTCACAAGGCGGCCGCGATGTGGCTGGTCGGCATCTACTTCGTGCAGACCGTGGGTGAGCTGACGCTGTCCCCGGTGGGTCTGTCGGTCACCACCAAGATGGCGCCCGCGAAGTACGCCTCGCAGATGATGGGTGTCTGGTTCCTCGCGGTCACCGCGGGTGACGCGACCACCGGTCTGCTGGCCATCGCCGGGGTCGACCTGAACAAGACGGGGATCGTCGCGCTGCAGGCGGTGCTCGCGGTGATCGCCGGTGGAGCCGTGTGGATGTACCGCAAGAGGGTCCGGGAGCTGATGGGGGACGTCCACTGAGCGTCTTCCGCATGTCAACGACCCGGGACTGAAGTCCCGGGCTTGCACAGCGGGCGCCACTGGGTGTGGTGCTGCGCTTGCGTCCTGTCCCGCCCCCGGGTGTTGCGGCCACAAGGATGTCGCTGAAGAGGGCCACCCTGTTCGTCGTCGAACAGGGTGGCCCTCTGTGTGGTCACCGCAGACGTCCGCGGCCCGGCATGAAGGTGAACACCGCCGCGCCCAGCAGGACCACCGTGCCGGCCACCAGGCCCAGGGCCTTGAGGGAGGCGTGGTCGCCGGCGCCCGTCTCCGCGAGGCCGCCGCTGGTCGACGTACTCGACGAGGACGAACCGCCGGAGGCCCCGCTCGCCTGTTCCTCGGTGTCCAGGGTGAGGGAGACGGCGGTGCTGTCGGGGGTGCAGGTGGTGGTCGTGCCCATGGCCTCGATGGTGAGGACGCCCGGGGAGAGCGTGGACTCGCCGGTCGCGCCGGGCTTGTAGGTGCCGGTGAGGTCCGGGATCTCGATGGGGTTGCCCTGCGGGATCGTCGCGGCGTTCAGCGGCCCCTCCACCGTCACCGAGCCGGTGTCCGAGCCGCCCAGCACCACCTGCATGGTCGGCTTCACCTTGCCGGCCGGGATGTCGATCGGGCTGTCCATCACCGACTTCTTGAACTGCACGGTGAGGTCGTAACTCCCGCCGTCCTTTTTGGCGTTGATCTGGATCGGCGAGGTCGCCTTCTTCACCCCGAGCGGGGAGTCACAGGTGTAGGGGATGTCCACGACCTTGCCGGTGAAGTCGGTTCGGCCGTCGTCGCTCGCGCTGGGCGACGCGCTCGCGGACGCACTGGCCGACGCACTGGCCGACACGCTGGGCGACGGTGACGAGGACTGGCTCGCGCTCGCGCTCCCGCTTCCCGACGGATCGGGCGACGCGCTCGAACCGCCCTCCCCCGCCGTCACGGTGATCGTCGCGGCCGGCTGGACGGTCTCGGACGGCGTGCAGGTGGTGTTCGTGCCCAGCGCGTTGACGACGTACGCGTTCGGCGTCAGCGTCACCCGGCCCGCCGCCGTCAGCTTCAGCGTGCCCTTCATGTCGGACAGCACCATGGCGCCCCCCTTGGGGATCGCCGGGTTCTCACGCGGGCCCGTCAGGGCGATGTCCGCGCTCTGCGCGCCGGCCGCCTTCAACGTGCCGGACGGCTGGACCGAGTTCGCGGGCAGGTCGATGATGTCCGGGTTCTTCGACGCGGCCTGGGTGAACTTCCAGACGATGTCGACGGTGTCGCCGACCTTCGCCGTGGCCGGCGCGCTGATGTCGACCTTGCTGGTGCCGTCGATCTCGGGCAGGCCCACACCCGAGGGCGGCACGCAGTGGGTGGCGTACGAGACCTCGGCGGCCTGGGCCTGCCCGGCGGTCGCGCCGAGCAGCGCGGCGGCCCCGGCGAGCAGGACGGCAGCGCCCGCCGCGGCCGCGCTCCTCCGCCCGGCCCCGCGCGGGGGTGGTACGGCTCTCTCACTCACTTGGTTCCCTTCCTGCCGGGAGTCGAGGACTCGTCGGACGGTCGTCGTGCGGTGCGGAGAGCCGGTCCGCCGTGACCGGGGCGGTGCCCGGGGTGAACCACGGCAGGATCGCGGAGGTACTGGCGGGGACCGCTGAGGGCTCCCGGCCGCCGGGCCCGTCCGGTCCGGGCCCCTTACGTGTCCGGCGGCCCCGGCGGGTCGGGCGGGCCCGCCGGTTCCGCGGCCGTACCCGGTCCACCACCGCCATCCCGATCCGGAACACCGCGGCGGGGACCACCAGGCAGAGCAGGATCCAGAACAGCGTCACACCCCAGGGGCGACCCACGTCCCAGGGCTGCTCCGCGAGGACCCTGCCGCCGTACTTCAGGGAGACGGTGTAGTCGCCGTGGGCGCCGGCGGACAGTTCGACGGGGAGCTTCACCCGCGCCTTCCCGCCGGGCGGGATCGTGCCGCGCCACTGCCGCTCGTCCCACTGCGGGGCGAACACCCCGTGCGCCGTGCCGACCTGGAACACCGGGTCCTTCACGGTCGTGGTGCCGAGGTTGCCGACGGTGAGGACGAGGGTGCGGGCGGGCGGCGCGCCGAACCAGGTGAGCAGACCGCCCGAGCCGTCCAGCCGGGTGTCGGTGAGCACGGCGAGCCGGCCACCGGCCGAGGAGGCAGCGGGCAGCGGTTCGACGGGGTGCCCGGCCACCCGGAAGACCACGTCGACCTGCGCCCTCGCCCCGGTCGCGGTGGCCACGTGCACCACGCAGGGGCAGGGATCGGGCGGCTCGGACACCGGGAGCGCACGGGTGAACCGCCCCTGGGCGTCGGTGGTGACGGCCCTGCCGTCGGCGTTGGCGCAGGAGTTGGTGCCCCCGGTCAGGCCCCGGGCCGGGCTGGCCCGGCCGCAGATCAGCAGCATCAGCAGGGTGCGCGGCCGCCAGCCGCTGCCGCTGACGGTGACCGAGGCACCGGTCCCGGCCTCGGCGCCGGAGAGGGTGACGGCGGGTTTCCCGGCCGCCGCCGCGCTGCCGGCCGGCGCGAGCGGCGACGCCGGGAACAGGAGCAGGGACAGCAGGAGGAGGAGAAGCACCGGTGCGGCGGTCCGCGGTCTGCCGTTCACGTACCCGCTCCCCTCGCTCCGGCCCCGGCCTCGCGCCTACGTCGTCGTACGACCGTCAGGGCCCCGGCCCCGACGGACAGCGCGCCCGCCCCGGCCCCCACCGCGCCCCACGGCACGAACCGCGCCCGTGTGCGGCCGGTGGCGCGGGCGGCGCCGGGGGCGGTGACCGTCAGGCGCACGGTCACCGCGTCCAGCGCCGGCCGGCCGGGCCACGGCTCGTCGAGCCGCAGCCGGCGGCCCGGCGGCAGCCGGACGGGCAGGGTGCGCGGGGCACGGTCCAGTACGGTCCCGAGGACGCCGTCCGCGCGCACCGCGAGCCGGGGTACGAGTTCCGTCGTGCCCCGGTTGACCAGCTCGTACGTGATGCGGTCGCCGCGCACGGCCACGTGCTCGACGGTCAGCGCGGGCAGCCTCGGACCGCCGACCCGCACCAGCAGCGGGACGGTGACCCGCCGCCCCGTGGACTCCTGTACGACGATCGCACCGGCGCGGTTGCCCGGGGGCGTGTCCGGGGGCAGCGTCACCGTGAACGGGACCTCGGCGCGGGTGCGGGCGGGCACCCGTACGACCGCCCGGGCGAAGGTGACCGGGAGCCCGTCGGGGCCGGCGGCGCGCAGCCGTACGGTGAGCGGCCGGGCGCCCGGGTTGGTGACGGCGACCGTGTCCTGGAGCACCGCGCCGGGCACCCCCTCCGCATAGAAGGAGGGCCGCCCGCCGCCCGAGGGCGCGGCCGACCAGCCGCCGGCGGTGGCGGCGGGAGCGGCGGCCACGAGCAGGGGCAGGGTCAGCAGCAGGGTGCGCGCGGCACGGGCGGCGCAGGCGTACGACATCGGCGGCTCCGGTGCGGAGGGGGGCGTGGCGGGGTCGGCGGGGGGTCGGCGGGGGTCAGCGGGGCTGCTGTTGCCGCCGGGTCAGCCACAGGACGCCCGCGGCGCCGGCGAGCAGGACGGTTCCGCCGAGGGTGCCGAGGGCGATCGCGGAGTCCTCGGGCCCGGTCTGCGGAAGCTCGCCGCCGCTGCTGCCGCCGCTGCCCCCGGTGCTGCCGCCGGTGCCCCCGGTGCTGCCGCCGGTGCTTCCGCCGCCGCCCGACGCGGTCACGTCGAGGGTGAGGGAGGGGCCGGGGCTGTTGGTGGGCGTGCAGGTGGTGGTCGTACCGAGGGCTTTGATGGTGAGGACGGCGGCCGTGAAGGTGACCTTGCCGGTCTTCTTCGGGGTGTAGGTGCCGCTCAGGTCGTTGATCTTGATGGGGGTGTTCTCGGGGATCGCGGCCTGGTTGGCGGGGCCGGTGACGCTCATCGTGCCGCTGTCCGCACCGCCGAGTCTGATGGTGGCGCTGGGGACCATCGAGCCCGCGCCGAGCTCCACCGGGCTGGAGGAGACGCCCTTCTGCCAGGACATGGTGATCTTGTAGCCGCCGCCGCTCTTGACGCCCTTGATGTCGATCGGCGAGACCGCGCTCTTGTCACCGATGGGGGTCTTGCACGAGTAGTTGACGTCGACGACCTCGGCCGTGGCCACGGGGGCGGACACCCAGACCGCCGCCCCGGCCAGGGCCGCGGCGGACATGAGCGCGGCACTTCGCTTCCGGTTCGACACGGTCCCCTCATTCCTGCCGGTCGCCTGCCGGCCCTTCCCGGCCATTCCTGACGAGCCATCAGATCGAGCCGTCAAGGTACGCCGGGCAGGTTGAGGAGGGAAGAGAAGGGGAGGGCCGGAGTTGGGGGGATCCGGGGGTGGGTGGGGTGAGGTGGGGTGAGGTGGGGTGGGGGCTGGGTGAGGGTTCGGCGCGGGGGTGGTTTGGGGTGGGGGCGGGGCCAGCCACCGCACCCGCGCCGCCGAACTGCACGCCTCAGCCGCTTCCGCCGAAGCGGCTGCACGACGAGAAGGTGAGGTGGGTGGCCGTGCCGGGGGGTGGCGTGGGGGCCGTGCCGGGAGGTTGGCCCGGGGCCCGTGCGGGGGTACCGGGAGGGTGAACTGGGAGTCGTGCCGGGGGCTGCGGGACCTTGCCGGGGCCCTTGCGGCGGCCCGGCGGGGAGCCTGCAGATCCGCACCCGGGGCCCGGGCGGTGGCCTGTTCGGGGGCCTGCGGTCCGTGCCGGGGCCAGGACAGGAAGACCGCACCGGGAGGCCGCGCAGGAAGACCGCGCAGGAAGACCGCGCCGGGAGGCCGCGCCGGAAGACCGCGCCGGAAGACCGCACCGGAAGACCGCACCGGAAGACCGCACCGGAAAACCGCACCGGAAAACCGCGCCGGAAGACCGCGCAGGGAGTCCCTGCCGGGGCCCGGGCAGGAAGGTCGTGCCGAGGGACCGTACGGGGTGGGGGCGCACCCGGAGCGTCGTACCGGAACCCTGGCTGGCCCCGCCCCGAGCAGGGCCACCCTCGCGAAGCCGCAGCGTCCCCGCCAGGTCAGGCCTCGCCCTCGTCAAGCCAGGGCGGCGCCGTCGGGTCGGGGCGGCCCGGCGGGGCGGAACGCTTCGCCAGGCCGGCGCGCGCCCGTCAGGCCGGTGCGCCCAGTTCCGCCCAGACCGTCTTGCCCGTCAGGCCCGGCGTGCGGACGACTCCCCAGTCCAGGCAGAGGCGCTGGACGATGAACATGCCGTGGCCGCCGGGGCGGCCCGCGCGGTGGGGGGTGCGGGGTGCCGGCTGGCCGGTGCCGCGGTCGGAGACCTCGACGCGGATCACCTTCTTGTCGCAGCCCAGGAGCATCCGCTCCGGCCCTTCGGCGTGCAGGCAGGCGTTGGTGACCAGCTCGGAGACGACGAGCAGCACATCCTCGGCGGCGGCCCGCTGGTCGGCGGTGGCCGCGGGCAGCCAGCCCCACGCGTACAGCGCCTGCCGGGCGAAGTCGCGGGCCGCCGGGACGACCCCGCTGACGCCGTCGAAGCTCAGCCCGCGGACCTGGCGACCCGCCGGGGCTCCGGTTGCGCCGCCGGCCTCCGGCTCCTGCTCCGGACCGCGGTCGCCCGGCGAGTAGGGCCGGGTGGTGCTCATCAGCGCTTCACCTCACCGATTCACCGGTTCACAATTCAACGTTCACTTCAGCACAGAGTGCCGTACGGAGTTCAGTACGTGGCACACCGGCGTTTCCGTCGAACGTGCCCTCGACATGTTCAGGTCCAGGTTGTCTCCTGCCCGGCGGAACCGACGGAACACCCCCTGTTTCGGGCGGTTGCGACCGGACACGGCCGGGGTGACCGGTTCCGCCCGGCGCGCCCGGCCCGCCCGGCTCAGCCGTCCTCGTCGGCGAGTGCGGCCGCGAGGCTGTCGTGCACGGTGAACACCGCGTCCGCCCCGGTGATCTCGAAGACCCGGGCCACCACGGGCTGCATTCCCGCCAGATGGACCCCTCCCCCGGCCGCCTCCGCCTTCAGCCGGGCGCCGAGCAGGACGTTCAGCCCGGTGGAGTCGCAGAACTCCAGCCGCGAGCAGTCCACGACCAGCCTGCTGAACCCCCTGGCGAGACAGTCCTCGAGTGGGTCACGCAACAGATCGGCGGTGTGGTGGTCCAGCTCACCCACCGGGGTCACGACGGCGCTGGAGCCCTCCTCCCGCACCTCGACCAGAAGCCGGCCCGACTGTGCGCTGCCGACCGTCCCGCGGTCCATGCGTCTCTCTCCCGGGGTCGCTCACTGCTGGGTGGTCACCTGCGGACAGCCTGCCGAAGTCGCCGCCGGCTGCCCTCGAACACTACGCCTTCGTCACGTGCTCCAACACCCGAACAATCGCACACAAACGGACATAAGCCACCAATTCGCACTTGCGGATGGCTCCGTGCAGCCGGTAGGGCTAGTAAGGAACACGCAACCGACACGGCCGGCTTTGGAGGCGCCGCACACCGTAGTGCGCTCACTGGCTTCGGCAGCCTTATGCCGAGAACGATGGAGGACATCATGTCACCCCGGCTCGACGCATCGCCCACCCCGGCCGCGACGTCGACACCCCCACCGGTACAGGACCAGCTGAATCCCATCGCGGAGCTTCCCGGGCCCCGTCACCCCGACGTGCCCGCTCCGTACGACGAGCTGATCCCTCCGCAGGAGGAGATCGCGCAGATCGGGGCCGTCGACGCACGGGCCCTGTCCAAGACGCTGTTCGAGCGGCTGGAATCGCTCGAGGAAGGCACGCACGAACACGCGTACGTCCGCAACACCCTCGTCGAACTGAACCTCGCGCTCGTGAAGTTCGCCGCCTCCCGCTTCCGCTCGCGCAGCGAACCGATGGAGGACATCGTCCAGGTCGGCACGGTCGGCCTGATCAAGGCGATCGACCGGTTCGAACTCTCCCGCGGCGTCGAGTTCCCCACCTTCGCGATGCCGACCATCGTCGGCGAGATCAAACGGTTCTTCCGCGACACGTCCTGGTCCGTGCGCGTTCCGCGCCGGCTCCAGGAGCTGCGGCTCGACCTGGCCAGAGCGGGTGACGAACTCGCCCAGAAGCTGGACCGCTCCCCCACCGTGGCGGAACTGGCGGAACGTCTCGGCATCACCAACGAGGAGGTCGTGGAGGGCATGGCGGCCTCCAACGCCTACACGGCGTCCTCCCTGGACGCCCAGCCGGACGAGGACGACGCCGAGGGCGCCCTCGCCGACCGCATCGGCTACGAGGACCACGGACTCGAAGGCATCGAGTACGTCGAGTCGTTGAAACCCCTGATCGCCGAACTCCCGCCGCGCGAACGCCAGATCCTCTCCCTCCGCTTCGTCGCGGGCATGACCCAGTCGGAGATCGGCGAGGAACTGGGCATCTCGCAGATGCACGTGTCCCGCCTGCTGTCACGGACGCTGGTGCGGCTGCGCAAGGGACTGACGGTCGAGGAGTAGGACCCGTCGGCCCCGGGGTTGGGCCCTGCGCGTTCAGCCCCCGGGGCCGGGGGCCTTACCCCCGGAAACCCTCCCCCCGACCCCCCTCTCGCCACTAGGGTCACCCCCACCCCAGACTGACCAGTACGTCAGCAACGGCGAGGAGGCGGATGTCGTGGTCCGTGCGGTTGGAGAGAGCGGAGAGGATCCCACCGCCTCCGGCGCTACCGATGCCGATGCCGATGCCTGCGGGGATTCCGACGCCCGCCTGACGGATCTGCTGCGCGGCGCGCCCGCCCGGGCCCACCCGGCGCTGCGCGCGCTGCGCGCCCGCCACGAACCCGCCGTCCTCGCCTACGCCCGCCTGTGCACGACCAGCGAACCGGCCGCGCGCCGGCTCGCGGCGGAGGCGTTCACCCTCACCGCCCGCGAGACCGCGCGCGGCAGCGAACCGGGCGGCGCCTGGCGGCACCGGTTGCTGTTCCAGGTGGGGCGGGTGGCTTCGGGCTGGGCGGGGGACGACCGGGCGAGCGGCCTGGACGCGGGCCTGCTGCTGGTCCTCCGCACGGCCCCCGGCCCCCGCACCCCGCTCCCTCCCCTCGCTCCGGCCTTCCACTCCCTCCCGTCCCGCGCCCAGGGCCTGCTCTGGTACGGCGTGGTGGAGCGGGAGGCGCCTGCCCGCATCGCCGTGCTTCTCGGCCTGACCCCCGAGGACGTGACGTACGGGATCGCCCCCGCCCTGCACGCACTGGCGGGAGCGGCGCTCCGGCTGCGCCTGGCCGCCTCCGCCGACCCCCGCTGCGGGGACTTCCGGCGGCTGATCGAGGAGTCCGTACGGCCGGAGGGCGCCCGCCGCAGCCCTGACCTGGAGGCCCACCGGGCGCACTGCCCGCACTGCGCGACGGCGTATGAGGAACAGCGCGCGCTGCGGGACGCGCCGCGCACGGCGCTCGCGGAGGGCCTGCTGCCGTGGGCGGGGACGGCGTACGTGCGGGAGGAGCGGGAACCGGCGCCCGAGGTGACGGCACCGGTACGCCGGCTCCCGCGGCGCCGTCTGGCCCTGGTCTCGGGGGCGGCTGCGCTGGCCCTGGTCCCCCTGGGGCTGACCCTGATCCCCTCGGACGACGGGGGAGCCCCGACGGGCGCGGCCGTCGCGGCCCCGTCGACGGCCCCTCGGGTGACGGTGACGACCACGGTGTCGGCGCCCGCCCCCACACCCGCCCCGGCCACCGGGTCCCCGGCGGCCGGCCCGACTCCGTCCCCCTCCCGCCCCACCGCACCCCCGCACCCGGCTCCGACCCCGTCCCCTTCGCCGACCCGCGCGCCGGGTGGGACGTACGCCCAGGTCGTGAACGTCGCGACGGGCCGCTGTCTGGAGGTGGCGGGGGACTTCGACAACGGCACGGACGTGGTGACGGTGCCGTGCACGGCGTCGCCGAGCCAGCGCTGGCGGGTGGACACGGACCGCGAGGTGCTCCAGTCGGCCGCCGACTCCGACTTCTGCCTGGACAGCCGGGGCTCGGTGGACAAGGGGGTCGGCGTCTGGCAGTGCGCCTCGGTGGAGGGCGACAACGGCGACAACCTCCGCTTCACCGTGGACGCCGACGGGACGATCCGCCCGCGGATCGCGATCCTGACGGGGCTGACGGCGGACGCGGACGGCGGGGTGTCACTGGAGCCGCTGGACGGGAGCGGGGATCAGCGGTGGCGGGCGGGGTCACCCTGACGGCCCACACCGACCGGGAACCGGGACGGAACGGGCGCACAGAAGACTCGACCGGGTGAACGGGCGGCCGTACGCTCGTCCGTTCTGAGGGGGACGGGCCCCGCTCAGACCACCCGTACGCCCCTCTTCCACACCCCCGAGACGAGGGGGACCCCCGGCCGGTAGGCCAGGTGGACGTGGCTCGGGGCGTCGAGGAGGGTCAGGTCGGCGTAGGCGCCGGGGGTGAGGCGGCCGACGTCCGTGCGGCGGAGGGCCGCCGCGCCGCCGGCCGTGGCCGACCAGAACCGCCTCGTCCGGGGTCATGTGCATGTCCCGGACGGCGAGGGCGATGCAGAAGGGGACCGAGGAGGTGAAGGAGGAGCCGGGGTTGCAGTCCGTCGACAGGGCCACCGTGACGCCCGCGTCCAGGAGCCGGCGGGCGTCCGGCCACGCGGCGCGGGTCGAGAACTCGGCGCCGGGCAGGAGCGTGGCGACGGTACGGCTGTTCGCGAGCGCGTCCACGTCCGCGTCCGTGAGGTGGGTGCAGTGGTCGGCGCTCGCGGCGTCGAGTTCGACGGCGAGCTGGACGCCGGGGCCGTAGGACAGCTGGTTGGCGTGGATGCGGGGGTGCAGGCCCTTCGCCTTGCCGGCGGTGAGGATCGCGCGGGCCTGGTCGCCGTCGAAGGCGCCCTTCTCGCAGAAGACGTCGATCCAGCGGGCGTGCGGGGCGCAGGCGTCCAGCATCGCGCCGGTGACCAGCGAGACGTAGGCGGCCGGGTCGTCGGCGTGGTCCGGGGAGACAATGTGGGCGCCGAGGTAGGTCACCTCGTCGGTGTGGCGGGCGGCGATGCGCAGGGCGCGGGCCTCGTCGGCGACGGTCAGGCCGTACCCGGACTTGGTCTCGAAGGTGGTCGTGCCCTGGTGGAGGGCCTCGGAGAGGTAGCGGGTGAGGTTCGCCTCGAGCTGCTCGTCACTGGCCGCCCGGGTCGCCGCGACCGTCGTGCGGATGCCGCCCGCGGTGTAGCCGCGGCCGGACATCCGGGCGTTGAACTCCTCGGTGCGGTCGCCCGCGAAGACGAGGTGGGAGTGGGAGTCGACGAAGCCGGGGAGGGCCGCCCGGCCGTCGGCGTCGACCCGGTTGTCAGTGGCGGGTGCTTTGCTGGAGTCACCGGTCCACACGACGCGGTCGCCCTCGACGACGACGGCCGCGTCCCGGACCAGACCGAGGGGAGAGCCTCCCCCACTCTCGAATTTGCTCGAGCGGGGGGACCCCCGTCCGAGGGAGGGGTCGTTGGTGACCAGCGTGGCGATGTTGGTGATGACGGTGCTGCTGCTCATCGTCGTGTCCTCGTGGCTCGCAGGGGCGCGGGCGGATGCGGGTGCGGGGGTGGGGCTCAGTCGCGCAGGGCTTCTACCGCCCGGGCCAGCGCCTGCGGCACGTCCGGTACGAGCGTGTGCGCCCCGTCGCGTACGACGTGCCGGCCCGCGACGACCGTATGCCGTACGTCCGCCGCGGTCGCCGCGAATACGGCGGTCTCGGCGCCGAGCCGGGGCGGCGGGCCGGCTGTCCTGACGGAGTCGAGGGCGATCGTCGTGAAGTCGGCGGGGGCGCCGGTCTCCAGGGTGCCCGCGTCCGGACGGCCGAGGGCCGCGTGGCCGTCGACGGAGGCGGCGCGCAGCAGGGCGGCCGCCGTCCAGTGACCGCGGGTGCGGGTGCGCAGGCGTTCGTTCAGCTCCATCGCGCGCGCCTCCTCCAGGAGGTCGATCACGGCGTGGCTGTCGGAGCCGAGGGAGAGCGGTGAGCCCTCGTTCTGGAGGGCGACGGCCGGACCGATGCCGTCCGCGAGGTCCCGCTCGGTCGTGGGGCACATGCAGGTGCCGGTGCCGCTGCCGCCGAGCAGGGAGATGTCCTCGGCGGTGAGGTGGGTGTTGTGGACGCCGGTGGTGCGCGGGCCGAGGACCCCGTGCAAGGCGAGGAGCTGGGTCGGGGTGCAGCCGTGGACCTCGTGGCAGGCCTCGTTCTCGGCGGTCTGCTCGGAGAGGTGGACGTGCAGCGGCGCGCCGCGCTCCCCGGCCCAGCCCGCCACGGTCGCCAGCTGCTCGGCGGGCACGGCCCGCACCGAGTGGATCGCGGCCCCGATCCGTGCGTGATCCCGTTCCTTGAGAAGTGAACAGCGTTCGGCCCAGGCGTCCGCGCTGCCGTCGGAGAAGCGGAGCTGGTGGGCGTTGGGGGGCTGTCCGAAGCCGGAGGACAGGTAGGCGGTGTCGAGGAGGGTGATGCGGATGCCGGCGTCGGCGGCGGCCTCGATCAGGGCCTCGCCCATCGCGTTGGGGTCGGCGTACGGGGTGCCGCCGGGGGCGTGGTGCAGGTAGTGGAACTCGCCGACGGCCGTGATCCCGGCGAGCGCCATCTCGGCGTACACCGCGCGCGCCAGGGCGTGGTAGGTGTCGGGGGTCAGCCGGTCGGCGACGGAGTACATGATCTCGCGCCAGGTCCAGAAGGTGCCGGAACCGACCTGGACGGTGCCGCGCAGGGCGCGGTGGAAGGCGTGCGAGTGGGCGTTCGCCAGGCCGGGCAGGGTGAGGCCGCGCAGGATCTCGGCGCCCGGGGGCGGGGAGTCGACGCCGGTGCGGACGGCGGTGATCCGGCCGTCCGTGACGTCGAGGGAGACGCCCGGCTCCACCCGCGGGTCGAGCCAGGCGTGTTCCAGCCAGTAGGTCCGTGTCCGCTGCGTGGAGGTCACCTGCAGGCCAGTCCTTCCAGTACGTCGGCGAGGGCGTGCACCCCGGCCACGCAGTCGTCCTCGGCGGCGAACTCGGCCGGGGAGTGCGAGACGCCCGTGGGGTTGCGCACGAACAGCATGGCGGTCGGAATGCGTCCGGAGAGGATCCCGGCGTCGTGTCCGGCGCCGGTACCGAGGACGGGCACCTTGAGGTCGGTGTCCCGGCCCAGGATGCGCGCGAGTTCGTCGCGCAGGGCGTGGTCGAACTCGACGACCGGGGTGAAGGACTCACGGACGACGTCGAGGTCGATGCCGTGCTCCTCGGCGTAGGCGCGGGCGGCCTTCTCGATGCCGCCGACGACGGTGTCCAGGGTGGCCTGGTCCTCGGCCCGGGAGTCGAGCCAGCCGCGCACCAGGGAGGGGACGGCGTTGACACCGTTCGGCTCGACGGAGATCTTGCCGAAGGTGGCGACCGCACCGGCGAGCGCGGCCTCGCGGCGGGCGGCGAGGACCGTCTCGGCGTACGACAGCATCGGGTCGCGGCGGTCGGCGAGGCGGGTGGTGCCGGCGTGGTTGGCCTCGCCGCGGAAGTCGAACCGCCAGCGGCCGTGCGGCCAGATGGCGCTGGCGATGCCGACCCGGTCGCCGGACAGGTCCAGCGCGCGGCCCTGTTCGACGTGGAGTTCGACGAACGCGCCGATGCGTGCCAGCCGTTCGGGGTCGGGGCCGATGGCGTCGGGGTCGTGGCCTGCGGCCTCCATGGCCTGCGGGAGGGTGATCCCGTCGGCGTCGGTGAGGCGGTGCGCCTGCTCGGTGGTGAGCGCTCCTGCGGTGAGCCGGGAGCCGACGCAGGCGAGACCGAAGCGGGCGCCCTCCTCGTCGCCGAAGTTGACGACGGCCAGCGGCCTGGTGAACTCGGCGCCGCGGGCGCGCAGTTCGTCGAGCGCGGCGAAGGAGGAGACCACTCCGAGCGGTCCGTCGAAGGCGCCGCCGTCGGGCACGGAGTCGAGGTGCGAGCCGGTGACGACGGCGTCCCCGGCGGCCGGGTCGCCGAGCCACGCCCACTGGTTGCCGTTGCGGTCCAGCTCGTAGGCCAGACCGCGCGCGGCGGCCTGTTCCTCGAACCAGGTCCGGCACTCGGCGTCGGCGGCGGTCCAGGCGAACCGGCGGTAGCCGCGGGAGGCGGAGTCACGGCCGACCGGCAGCAACTCCGCCCACATGCTGTGGAACGTCACGCGTCGTCACCTTCGCGCATCGGCACCCGCACGCCCCGCTCGTCGGCGACGGTCTCCGCGATGTCGTAGCCGGCGTCGACGTGCCGGATGACGCCCATGCCGGGGTCGTTGGTCAGGACGCGGCGGATCTTCTCGCCGCCCAGCCTGGTGCCGTCGGCGACGGTGACCTGGCCGGCGTGGATCGAGCGGCCCATGCCGACGCCGCCGCCGTGGTGCAGGGAGACCCAGGAGGCACCGGAGGCCACGTTCACCATGGCGTTGAGCAGCGGCCAGTCGGCGATCGCGTCGGAGCCGTCGAGCATGGCCTCGGTCTCGCGGTACGGGGAGGCGACGGAGCCGCAGTCGAGGTGGTCGCGGCCGATGGCCAGCGGGGCGGCCAGCTCGCCGGAGGCCACCATGTCGTTGAAGCGCTCGCCGGCCTTGTCGCGCTCGCCGTAGCCGAGCCAGCAGATCCGGGCGGGCAGGCCCTGGAAGTGGACGCGCTCGCCGGCCAGCTTGATCCAGCGGGCCAGGGACTCGTTCTCCGGGAAGAGGTCGAGGATCGCCTTGTCGGTCTTGGCGATGTCGGCCGGGTCGCCGGACAGGGCCGCCCAGCGGAAGGGGCCCTTGCCCTCGCAGAACAGGGGGCGGATGTAGGCGGGGACGAAGCCGGGGAAGGCGAAGGCCCGGTCGTAGCCGGCGAGCTGGGCCTCGCCGCGGATGGAGTTGCCGTAGTCGAAGACCTCGGCGCCGGCGTCCAGGAAGCCGACCATGGCCTCGACATGGCGGGCCATGGACTCCCGGGCCCGCGTGGTGAAGCCGGCCGGGTCCTTGGCGGCCGCGTCGGCCATGTCCTCGAAGGCCACCCCGACCGGCAGGTAGGCCAGCGGGTCGTGGGCGGAGGTCTGGTCGGTGACGATGTCGATGGGGGCGCCCATCGCGAGGAGCTGGGGGACCAGCTCGGCGGCGTTGCCGAGGACGCCGATGGACAGCGGGCGGCGGGCGTCACGGGCCTCGACGGCCAGCTGGAGGGCGTGGTCCAGGGAGTCGGCCCGCACATCGAGGTAGCGGTGCTCGATGCGGCGCTCGATGGCGCGCGGGTCGCAGTCGATGCACAGGGCGACACCGTCGTTCATGGTCACGGCGAGGGGCTGGGCACCGCCCATGCCGCCGAGGCCGGCGGTGAGGGTGATGGTCCCGGCGAGGCTGCCGCCGAACTTCTTCGCGGCGACGGCGGCGAAGGTCTCGTAGGTGCCCTGGAGGATGCCCTGGGTGCCGATGTAGATCCAGGAACCGGCGGTCATCTGGCCGTACATGGTCAGGCCGAGGGCCTCCAGGCGGCGGAACTCCTCCCAGTTGGCCCAGTCGCCGACGAGGTTGGAGTTGGCGATGAGGACGCGCGGGGCCCACTCGTGGGTCTGCATGACGCCGACGGGGCGGCCGGACTGGACGAGCATCGTCTCGTCCTGCTTCAGCCCCTTCAGGGTGCGCACCATGGCGTCGAAGGAGCGCCAGTCGCGGGCGGCCTTGCCGGTGCCGCCGTAGACGACGAGCTTGTCGGGGTGTTCGGCGACCTCGGGATCGAGGTTGTTCTGCAGCATCCGCAGAGCGGCTTCCTGCTGCCATCCCAGGGCGCTCAGTTCCGTACCGCGCTGTGCTCGTACGGGGCGGGGTCCTGACATGGTCTGCCTCCTTGCGGACGGTTCGTCCCGACGGACTGTTGCTCTCTCTATTCACATCCTGGACTCCTGAATAGAACTAGTCAATACACCGGGGCGAAGCCGCGCGGGAAAGGGGCGGAGGGGCGCTGGGGGCATGAGGGGGGCGCACGGCACCGAGTTCACCACCCCTGACGGGCGGGCGCGCCGTTGACGTAAACCGTGCTCACGGTGTTGATAGGGACGCATGGGGCGTCGCGCCCCCAAACGGGGCCAGCCGACCCACGTTAGTCAGTCGGTCGCATGTTCCGCTGGAAAATGCCAGATCCCTCACCCGTGACGCATACGTTGCGTAGCGTCTCCCTCACTCATCCGAACCGCGGGCGGGAGGGGAGCCGAACGGTGCCCGGAATCGACGAGTGCCTATTGGAGGCCATGCGGCTGCCCGGGGCCCGGGGAGCAGCGCTGGTCGACTGGACCAGCGGGCTGGCGCTGGGCGCCGTCGGGGAGTTCCCGGGCGGCGACCACGAGGCGGCCGCGGCCGAGGCCGCCGAGGTCGCCCGGCTGACGGCCGAGCAGCGCGCGTTCACCCCCGAGGGGTACGACGCCGCCGGCGAGGGCGTCGCGCAGGAGGCGGCCGAGCCCCCGGTGGAGGATCTGATCATCAGCAACCGGGACAGTTACCACCTGCTGCGGTTCGTGCCGACGTCCTTCGACAGCAGTGTCTTCCTGCACGTGTGGCTGAGCCGGTCGGACGGCAATCTCGCGCTGGCCCGGATCCGGCTGGGCGAGATGGCCGGACGGCTGGTGCTGGGATGACGCTCGTGGGGACGACACCGAAGGGCACGACCCCGCCGCCCCGGCTTCCGGTGCGGGAGAGATCGGCGGCCCGGGAGGCGGGAGGCGGGCTGTCGCCGATGCTGACCCGGCTCGCCGCGGACCGGGCCACCGGCGTCCTGGAGCGCGAGCGCGGCTCGCTCTACCTCGCCGAGGGCCGTGTGGTGCACGCCGAGAGCCCCTTCGCTCCGGGCCTCGACGTGCTCCTCCTGACCCACGGCACCCTCGACGGCGCCTCCTGGCAGCAGGCGCTGGACCGGGCCGGCCCGGAGCAGGGCGCGCTGCGGCTGCTCCTGGACGCCGACCGGATCCCGCGCGGCGCCCTGGAGCTGTGCCAGCTGGCGGCGCTGTACGACGCGGCGTACTTCGTGCTCGCGCCCAGCAGCGCCCCGGGCCGCTTCCGCTACGGCGCGCTCCATCCCCTGGGCGGGCTGCGATCGGTGCCGGTGGGTTCGCTGCAGCGCGAGACGCTGCGCCGCCGTGCGCTGCTGGACCGGCTGTGGCCGGACCCGGTGGCCGACGGGGCGCCGCTGGTGCGGGCCGAGGCCTTCGCCGCCCCGGCGCCGACCGCGCGCCAGCGCGCCGTGCTGGCGCTGGTGGACGGGGTGCGCACGGCGTCGGACATCGCCCGTGAGCTGGGCCGGCAGGCGTTCCACACCCTGGTGGACGTCCGTCGGCTGGCCGCGGCGGGGCTGCTGACGGGGCTGTTCCCCCCGCCGCCACCGCCGCCCCCGCCGTACGTCCCGGCAGGAACGACAGGGACGGACGGGGCGGGCGGCATTCCGGGCGCGGCTGGGACGGCGGGCGTGCCACCGGCGGGCGGCCCCGCCGGAACCGGCAGCGCCCGTCCGTCCGGCGGCCGGGGAGCGCCGGGAACACCCGGTGCGCCCGGTGCGCCCGCCGCCCCCGCCGCGCCCGGAATGCCGCCCGCCGTCCAGCCCCCGCACGCGGCCTCGCTGCCCCGTGTCAACGACCCCGACATCACCTTGCTGAAGAGGCTCAGAGATGCGCTGGAGGCCCTTTGAGCGGCAGCGACCGCGCGACGGGAGGAGCGAACTGATGGCCGCCGGGCCCGAGATCCTCGACGAGCTCCGCCGGTTGCGGGCCCGGTTGCCGCAGCTGACCGGTGCGCTGGCGGCCGGGGTGGACGGACTCGTCCTCGCCCACGACACGCCCGGCGTGGAGCCGGAGGGGGTGGCCGCGCTGACCGCCGCGGCCCTGGGCGTCGCCGTCCGGCTCACGGACAGCACCGGGCAGGGCGATCTGCGCGAGCTGCTCGTGCGCGGTCGGTACGGCTATGTCGCGACGTACGCGGCCGGCGGTCACGCCGTGCTGACGGTGCTCGCGCAGGACCGTGTCAACGTCGGCCGGCTGCACCTGGAGGGCCGCCGGGCGGGGGCCCGGATCGGCGAGGTGGTCGACGCGTACGAGGCGAGGGCGCGCGAGGCGCGGATGCGCGAGCCGAAGGCCGCGCCCGCGAAGCCGCCGGCCCAGCCCCCCGCGCGGATGCCGGCCCGGCCCTCCGCCGCCCCCCCATGGACCAGATCGGCGCGCGACACCACCACGGACGCGCGCACCACCACGGAAAGTCGAGAGGAACCGAGGAACACGTCATGGCCAACACCGAAACCGCACTGAAAGAGGCGCTCGCCACCATCGAGGGGGCGTCGGCCGCCGCCCTCGTCGACTACACCAGCGGGATGGCGCTGGGCACGCTGGGCGGCTCCAAGACCTTCGACCTCAACGTGGCCGCGGCCGGCAACACCGACGTGGTGCGCGCCAAGATGCGCACCATGGAGCACCTCGGGCTGAAGGCCCAGATCGAGGACATCCTGATCACGCTGTCCGACCAGTACCACCTGATCCGTCTGATCAGCGGGCGCGGCGGCAACGGGCTGTTCCTGTACCTGGTGCTGGACGCCAAGCGGGCCAACCTCGCGATGGCCCGCCACCAGCTCAGGAAGATCGAGGAGGACCTGGAGGTCTAGGACAGCCCCGTCAGGCGGAGGGAATCCCGTCAGGCGTAGGAGGGAGTGCCGCGGCGGGTGCCGCCCGGGGCCGCGTCGCCCGCCCCGATGCCGGTGCTGCGGTACGCCTTGACCGCCTTCCCGGCCGGACGGCCTCCGTACCGGCCGAGCCAGTCGACGCGCACCCACAGCAGCGCGTCCCCGGCCCGCTCGCGCCGCCCGAGCCAGGCGGCCTTCAGCCGCAGCCCGGTGCCGCAGCCGGCGAGCAGCATGCCGACGGCGGCGGGCACGACGAAGGAGCCGGCCAGCGCGACCGCGAAGGCGAGCAGCAGCCACCAGCGGTGGCCGCGCCGCCACGTGCGGACGGTGACCGCCCGGTCCTGGAGCACATCGTGCTTGCCGGCCCGGGCGGCACCGCCCGCGAGCGCGGTGTACCGCTTGCGGCCGTACAGCGCCACCACGGCCGCCGCCACGAGGAACAGCGCGGCCCCCGCCATGACCCCGATCCGGCGGCCGGTGATCCCGGGCGGCAGGACGCCGACCCCCGCCGTGAACACCCCGCACCACCACAGCGGGGCGGCCCCGGCCCGTACGACGACGGCCACCCGGGCCAGCCCTTGACCTCCGCGCACCACGTCCGTCTCCTCTTCGCTCCGGCACAGTTGTCGTTGGCCGTCCAGGCTAGAGAGCGAACGTGAGACGAGTCTGAGAGCGGCCCCGGACACCGGGCTATTCGACGAAGAGCCCGCGGGCCGCCGCCCGGGTGTCGAACTCCTCCAGGCGGGCCTGCGCGTCGGGCAGGTCGTCGCACATCGCCTCCAGCAGGACCCGGCCCAGCAGCATCGGCGCGCACGCCGTGTCGAAGGCGAGGCCGGTGCCGACGGCGGCCGGCAGCAGCAGGTCGGAGACCTTGGCGACCGGGGCGAACGCGGAGTCGGCGACCGTGACGACGGTCAGTCCCGCCTCCTTCGCGCAGGCCAGCGCGTCGAGGACCTCGCGCGGATGCCGGGGCAGGGCGAAGCACAGCAGCGCGCTCGCACCGGCGCGCACGGCGGCGTCGATCCGGTCCTGGATCATCGTGCCGCCCTCGTTGAGCAGCCGTACGTCGGGGTGGACCTTGGCGGCGAAGTACGCGAAGCCGTAGGCCTGGGAGGCGGCGGCCCGCAGGCCCAGCACCGGAAGGGGCCGGGAGGCGGCCAGCAGCCGTCCGGCACGGTGCACCGGGCGCGGGTCGGCGAGGAGTTCGGCGAGATGCCGCAGGTTCTCGATCTCGGCCTCGACGGCCTGCTGGTACTCGTTGTACGAGGCGGAGCCGGCGGGCTGGTCGGCGGGCGCGACCTCGCGCAGGTGCCGGCGCAGCGCGGGGTAGCCGTCGAAGCCGAGGGCGACGGCGAACCGGGTCACGGAGGGCTGGCTGACCCCGGCCAGCTCGGCCAGCTCGACGCTGGACAGGAACGGCACGTCGGCGGCGCGCCGCACCATGCTGTGGGCGATGCGCCGCTGGGTGGGTGTCAGCCGGTGCCCCTCGAAGAGCCGCTGCAGCCGTCCGGCGGGCGTGTCCGCCACTCCCGTGCCGTCCATGTCGGTCTCCCCGTTCATGCCCCGCTCCCCCTCCAGATGTCCGTGAACCGGTCCAGCAGCCGGGCCGCGGCGCTCACGTCGTCCGTGAGCGGCCGGTCGGCCTGTTCGGCGTCGAGCACCGCCTCGGCGAGCTCCAGCGCCGCCCCGGCCGGGAGTCCCGGCGCGGGCCGCAGCTCGCGCTGGCGCAGCGCCCGTACGGCGGCGACGAGTTCGCAGCCGACCACGAGACGGTACGCGGCGCACGCCCGCAGTGTCTGCCGGGCGGCGAGCGAGGCGAAACTGGCCTGTTCCTCGACGCCTCGGGAGAGTACAGCGTGGCCGAGCGAGGCGGGCGCGGAGAAGGCCCGCAGGTCGCCGAGGGCGGCGCCGGCGGCGTACTCCAGGATCATCACTCCGGAGGAGGCGGGCCTTTCGTCGGCCAGGAAGGGCCGCAGCCGGGTGTAGGCGGGCTCGTTGAGGGTGGAGAGCCGGGCGGTGGACAGCCGGGCCACCTGCACCAGCGAGAGCCGGAAGTGGTCCAGGGCGAGGGCGAGCTGGGCCTGGTAGAAGCCCCCGTGGTGGTAGGCGGTCTGGTCCTCGGGGGAGATGAGGGGGTTCTCGGCGGCGGCGTTGATCTCGATGCCGAGCACTTCCTCCAGGGCGTCGGCGGCGTCGTGGGCGGGGCCGTGGATCTGGGGCAGGCAGCGGAAGCCGTACGGGTCCTGGATGCGCCCGAGGGGAGGGGTGGGCCGGTCCTCGGCGCCGATCAGCTCGCGCATCCGGCGGGCGACCTCGCGGGAGCCGCGGTGGGGGCGGGCGGCGTGCACGGGTGCGGCGTACGCCTCGTGCGAGCCGTCGACGGCGAGCAGCGAGAGCGCCGCGACGACCTGGGTGGCCTCCAGCAGCCCGCGCAGCTCGTCGAGGGCGAGGGCGGACTGGCCGAGGGTGAGGGCGTTGCTGCTGATGAGGGCGAGGGCGTCGTTGTTGTCGAGCTGCTGGGGTCCGGGGGCGCCGGCCCCGCGCCAGGGATGCTCCCCGGCCAGCGCCAGCCCGACCTGGGCCAGGGCCGCCAGGTCACCGGTGCCGACCGAGCCGAACTCGTTGACGACCGGGTGCGCGCCTTCGGTCAGGGCCTCGCACAGGGCGGTGACCACGCCGGGGCGCAGGCCGGCGCCGCCGGCGAGGAGCTGGTTGGCGCGGACGGCGAGCATCGCGCGGACCTGCCGGGCGGGGAGTTCCTCGCCGATGGCGCCGGCGTGACTGCGCAGCAGCCGCAGTCCGTGCTCGGCGGCCTCCTCGGTGGGCACGTCCTCGTTGCGGTTGGCGCCGACTCCGGTGGAGCGGCCGTAGACGCGTCCGGTGGCGGCGATCCGCCGGGCGGCGTCCCACACCTCGGTCATGCGGCGCATCGCGTCGGTGCCCGGCACCGGCCGGGCGGTGCCGTCGGCGAGGCGGACGACGTCCGGGACGCCGAGGGCGACGCCGTCGAGGACGACGAGGCCACTGTGCGCGACACTCGGGTCATCCACGATCTGAGACGACATTGACCCCAAACCCTTCCCAATGCGGACACTCGATCTTGCCCACCGGTCATCCGTTACGTCGGATCAACGCCAGAGCGTTGACGAGCTATTCAGCCATCAAGAACTCTGCATGACGTCATACAGCCGGGCAAGGGACATCTCATGATCCAGTTCGAACCACCCTGCGCATGGTCAACCGCAGGGTGGAACCGACGTCCGGAACCATCAAGGTCCGCCCCAACCTCAGCACCCGGGAGATCGTGATCCCCGCGCTCAGGGCGGGCGACATCGATCTGCTGCCCGAGTACCAGGGCGCCCTGCTCAACTGCCTCGCCCCCGAGGACGACTCCGCCGAGCCCGGCACCCTGCAGAACGCGCTCACGCTGGCGCTGCCCGCCGGCCTCCAGGTGCTGTCGTACGGGCAGGCGGCCGACTCCGACTGCTTCGTCGTCACCCGGGCGACCGCCCGGAAGTACGGGCTGACCTCGCTGGCCGACCTGGCCGGGCAGAACGGCAAGCTGGTCCTCGGCGCCGCGCCGGCGGCGGGTGGGCGTGGTCGGCCTGAAGAAGGGCGATGTGGACGTGGCGAACCTGTGCAAGGCCGACGACACGGTCCGCAAGGCCCTCGCCCGGCTCGGCAACGTGCTCACCACCGAGCAGCTCACCCAGCTCAACAGCCAGGTCGACAACGACAAGAAGGACCCGCAGGACGTGGCGAACGCGTACGCGAAGCAGCACGGGCTGGCGCAGTAGACGAGGTCCCGGGTCGGGTCCCCCCGGTTGACCCGACCCGGAAGAGGGGGGTTGTCCCCCGTGCGCGGGCCGCCCGCACTCCCTACCGTGGAGGTCCATGACGGGACGGGAGACCACCATGGACGCGCGCGACAGCGACCTGAAGAAGGAACTCGACGCCACTCTGCAGACCCGCAGGGAGCTGGGCGAGGAGTACGAGTCCGCGCTGGTGGAGTCGTTCCTGGAGAAGGTCGACCAGCGTATCGACGCGGCGGTGGAGCGCCGGGTGCGCCGGGGGTTCGCGGAGGCGCAGACGGCGACGGCCCGCGACTCCCGCTCCCCGAAGGCCACGGACTCCTGGGGCGAGCGGTTCGGCTTCGGCATCGTCTCGCTGGTGCTGGCGGTCCCGCTGTCCGCGATCGGCGCGGGCACCGCGCATCTGCCCGGGCTGATCGTCTCCTGGGTGGGCATCGTCGGCGTCAACGCGGTCCAGGCGGCCCGCAGCAACCCCGGCCTCTTCGGCTCCCGCCGCCGCCCCGCGGAGAACGGCGACTGGGAGGGCTGACGGCGCTTTGGCGGACTCAGCCGTCCCAGCCGCGGAACGTGCCCGTGGCGTCGGCGCAGTCGGCGAAGTCCGCGAAGTCCAGGTTGGCGATCGAGAGGTTCGCGGACAGCTCGGGGAACCACGCCGGCGGCACCCGGACCGTGTGCCCCGGCTCGTCGTAGAGGTCGACGGCGAGCAGGAAGCGCTCCGGGCCGTCGGTGAGCGCCTTGGCGTCGGCGAGGAACACGTAGGCGAGCTGTTCCTCCTCGTCCGCCGCGCCGTCCTCCTCCAGGAGCGCGGGGATGCCCGCCCCGTCGTAGCGCGGGTCGCTGACCCAGGTGGCGTACGGGCCGCCGTCCGCGGCGTCGTACGCGGCGCGCAGCGCGTACCAGGCGGCGTCGTCGGAGAAGTCGGTGCGCAGGACGAGCGAGGTCAGGTCATCGGGTGGGGGCAGGGCCATACGGCGATGTTCCCACCCGGCAGCGGGACGCCGGGAAAGCCCCGTAGCGGGTCGCCGGTGAAGCCCCCGTACCGGGCCGTCGGCAAAAAGGTGTGCGCGGGGACCGCCGCACCCCCGTTGCCGGGGGGCGGGACGACGGCGGTCCCCGCGAGGGACGCGGGCCGGGTCAGGCCGGGCCCCGCGTCCATGGCGCCTGTGGAAGGTCCGGGAGCCGCTCCGGAGGTCCGTGACGCCGTTCGGTTGCCGGCCTGGGCGGGGAGCCGCTCCCGCCCTGCCGACACCCCCTAATGTGCCGGACCCGTGTTAAGCGTGTGCTGCGTGGACGTGACGCGCTCGTACCACTTCCGCGAAGTCCATCACTTCGGTAGGCAAACGGAACTTCGCCGTCGGCACCGGCGGTTCACCGGACGTTCGCCCTCACTTGCCGCCCTTGGCCAGGAAGGCCAGCAGGTCCTGACGGCTCACCACGCCCTTGGGCTTGCCCTCGACGAGCACGATCGCGGCGTCCGCCGAGCCGAGCACGGACATCAGGTCGCCGACCGGTTCGCCGGAGCCGACCTGCGGCAGCGGGGCCGACATGTGCTTCTCCAGCGGGTCGGACAGGGAGGCGCGCTGGGTGAACAGGGCGTCGAGCAGCTCGCGTTCGACGACCGAGCCGACGACCTCCGCGGCCATGACGTCCGGGTGACCGGCGCCCGGCTTCACGATCGGCATCTGCGAGACGCCGTACTCGCGCAGCACCTCGATGGCCTGGCCGACCGTCTCGTCCGGGTGCATGTGGACGAGGGAGGGGATCGCGCCGTGCTCCTTGTCGTCGAGGACGTCGCCGACCCGCGCGGACGGGCCCTCGTCCTCCAGGAAGCCGTAGTCGGCCATCCACTCGTCGTTGAAGATCTTCGAGAGGTAGCCGCGGCCGCTGTCCGGCAGCAGCACGACCACGACGTCGTCGGGGCCGAGCCGCTCGGCGACCCGCAGCGCGGCGACGACCGCCATGCCGCAGGAGCCGCCGACGAGCAGGCCCTCCTCCTTGGCCAGCCGGCGGGTCATCTGGAAGGAGTCCTTGTCGGAGACCGCGACGATCTCGTCGGCGACGGTCCGGTCGTAGGCGGTGGGCCAGAAGTCCTCACCGACGCCCTCGACCAGGTACGGCCGCCCGGAGCCGCCGGAGTAGACGGACCCCTCGGGGTCGGCGCCGACGACCTGGACACGGCCGTCGCTGGCGTCCTTCAGGTAGCGCCCGGTGCCGGAGATGGTGCCGCCGGTGCCCACGCCCGCCACGAAGTGCGTGATCTTCCCCTCCGTCTGCTCCCACAGCTCCGGGCCGGTGGAGTGGTAGTGGGAGAGCGGGTTGTTGGGGTTGGAGTACTGGTCGGGCTTCCAGGCGCCGGGCGTCTCGCGCACCAGCCGGTCGGAGACGTTGTAGTAGGAGTCCGGGTGCTCGGGGTCCACGGCGGTCGGGCAGACGACGACCTCCGCGCCGTACGCCCGCAGCACGTTGATCTTGTCGGTGCTCACCTTGTCGGGGCACACGAAGATGCACTTGTACCCCTTCTGCTGCGCCACGATGGCCAGCCCGACCCCCGTGTTGCCGCTGGTCGGCTCGACGATCGTGCCGCCCGGCTCGAGCTCCCCGCTCTTCTCGGCGGCCTCGATCATGCGCAGGGCGATGCGGTCCTTCACGGAACCGCCCGGGTTGAAGTACTCCACCTTGGCCAGAACGGTGGCCTGGATGCCCTGGGTCACGCTGTTGAGCTTCACCAGCGGGGTGTTGCCGACGAGGCTGATCATCGAGTCGTGGAATCGCACCGTTGTCTCCGGTTGCTTGCAAAAACAGTGGTCGTAGTGGTTACGCCAGCCTACGGCCCGTCCGTGAGGTTCACTCCCCGTCGAGATTGGCCGACGGTCCGTACGGGGCAAGGAGTGGGTGTACGGACACGAGGAGGTGGCGGCGAGGCATGACGAGCATGTCGAGGGCGAGAGTGGCCCGGCGCATCGCGGCCGGCGCGGCCTACGGCGGCGGCGGCATCGGCCTGGCCGGAGCGGCGGTCGTCGGACTGCTGCTGGCGGAGGCGCAGTTGGCCCGGCGCCATGTGAACGGGGGCGGCGAGCACCACCGGGCCCCGCACGCGGACGGCCGCTACGGCCGGACGTACGACGCCCCCGGCACCCCGGCCGCGGAGCCCCTGCGCCTGGTCCTGCTGGGCGACTCCACGGCGGCCGGGCAGGGTGTCCACCGCTCCGGCCAGACCCCGGGCGCGCTGCTGGCCTCCGGTCTCGCGGCGGTCGCGGAACGCCCGGTGGAGCTGCGCAACGTCGCCCTGCCCGGCGCCCAGTCCGACGACCTGGACCGGCAGGTCGCGCTGATCCTCGGCACCTCGGATCAGGTGCCCGACATCTGCGTGATCATGATCGGCGCGAACGACGTCACCCAGCGCATGCCGCCGACCCGTTCGGTGCGGCACCTGTCGGCGGCGGTACGGCGGCTGCGCACGGCCGGTGCGGAGGTGGTGGTCGGCACCTGTCCCGACCTCGGCACGATCGAGCCGGTGCCGCAGCCGCTGCGCTGGCTGGCCCGCAGGGCCTCCCGTCAGCTGGCGGCCGCCCAGACGATCGGGGTGATCGAACAGGGCGGGCGCACGGTGTCGCTGGGGGATCTGCTGGGTCCCGAGTTCGAGGAGAGGCCGCGCGAACTGTTCGGCCCCGACCACTACCACCCCTCGGCGGAGGGGTACGCGACCGCCGCGATGGCCGTCCTGCCCACGCTCTGTGCCGCGCTCGGCCTCTGGCCGGCCGAGGAGGAGCGCCCGGACGTCTCCCGCCGCGAGGGCTTCCTGCCGGTGGCCCGCGCCGCGGCCGAGGCGGCGTCGGAGGCGGGCACCGAGGTCACGGCCGCCATGCCGACGGGCCCGCGCGGTCCCTGGGCCCTGCTGAAGCGGCGGCGCAGGAGGAGGGTCGAGGAGGCGGAGCCGAGCCGGCCCGCACCGAACCAAGCAAGCGCTTAGAAAGTGCGGCCAGGGTCACACCGTGACACGGATGACCCCGAGACTACGGACAGGTAACTTCCCAAGCAGCCGTGCCCGAACGAACCCCTTCCGCCACTGGAGCCGTGATGCCCGAAGCCGTCATCGTCTCGACCGCCCGTTCCCCGATCGGCCGCGCCGTCAAGGGCTCCCTGAAGGACCTGCGCCCGGACGACCTCACCGCCACGATCATCCAGGCCGCCCTGGCGAAGGTCCCCGAGCTGGACCCGCGGGACATCGACGACCTGATGCTCGGCTGCGGCCTCCCCGGCGGCGAGCAGGGCTACAACCTGGGCCGGATCGTCGCCGTGCAGATGGGCATGGACCACCTGCCGGGCTGCACCGTCACCCGTTACTGCTCCTCGTCCCTGCAGACCTCCCGCATGGCTCTGCACGCCATCAAGGCCGGCGAGGGCGATGTCTTCATCTCGGCCGGCGTCGAGATGGTCTCCCGGTACGCCAAGGGCAGCTCCGACGGCCTCCCGGACACCAAGAACCCCCTCTTCGCCGAGGCCGAGGCCCGCACCGCCGCCACGGCCGCGTCCGAGGGCTCCACCTGGCACGACCCGCGCGAGGACGGCCTGCTCCCCGACCCCTACATCGCGATGGGGCAGACGGCGGAGAACCTGGCCCGCGCCAAGGGCGTCACCCGCCAGGACATGGACGAGTTCGGCGTCCGCTCCCAGAACCTCGCCGAAGAGGCCATCAAGAACGGCTTCTGGGAGCGCGAGATCACCCCGGTGACCCTCCCCGACGGCACGGTGGTCAGCAAGGACGACGGCCCGCGGGCCGGCGTCACCCTGGAGGCCGTGTCCGGCCTGAAGCCGGTCTTCCGCCCCGACGGCCTGGTCACGGCCGGCAACTGCTGCCCCCTCAACGACGGGGCCGCCGCGGTCGTCATCATGTCCGACACCAAGGCCCGCGAGCTGGGCCTGACCCCGCTCGCCCGGATCGTCTCCACGGGCGTCTCCGGCCTCTCCCCCGAGATCATGGGCCTCGGCCCCGTGGAGGCGTCGAACCAGGCCCTGAGCCGCGCCGGTCTGACGATCGACGACATCGACCTGGTCGAGATCAACGAGGCGTTCGCCGCGCAGGTGATCCCCTCCTACCGCGACCTGGGCATCGACCTCGACAAGCTGAACGTCAACGGCGGCGCCATCGCCGTCGGCCACCCCTTCGGCATGACGGGCGCCCGGATCACCGGCACCCTCATCAACTCCCTCCAGTTCCACGACAAGCAGTTCGGCCTGGAGACGATGTGCGTCGGCGGCGGCCAGGGCATGGCGATGGTCATCGAGCGCCTGAGCTGACCCCTGCGGACGGCGCTGCGTGACCGCTTGGGCACCTGCCGTCACGTCATGGCCCGGAGTCCGGGAAGCCCCTGGACTCCGGGCCGTTTTGTGATCCAATCTCCCCCAGGATGTGACCTATCTCCCTCTGTCAGGGATTTACGCAGCTCAGCACGGATCACAGCCACGCCACCGACCCAATTTCCTGTCCGTTTCGTGACGTTACGCACTGACAGCGGGATAGTCCGCCCTTCAAGCTGATGTAGGAAGTCGGGGGTCGACTTTGAACCGGGAGTACGTCAGTGAGCGCCATGCCGATCGCCTTGCTGGTCACCACGGCCGCCACGGGCGCCGTGGGCGTCGCCGTCCTGCGCACCCTCTTGCAGTTGCGCCGGCAGGTCGCCGCCCTGCACATCCAGCTGGCCGCGAACCTCGCGGCCGAGCGGCGGGGCTTCGTACCGGCCGCCCGCAGCACCTCGGACACCGCCGAGATACGCGCGGCCGTGGCCGAGGCGCTCGCGGAGGAGCGGGAGCGGGAGCTGGCCGAGGCGCGCGCCTTCTGGGCCGCCCAGGAGGCCCGTGACGCCTCCGACGCCCCCTCCCTGCTGGGCCTGCCGGACAGCGAGCTGTTCCTGCCCCGGCAGTCCGACTTCGTGGGCCTGGAGCCGCTGGAGCCGGTGACCGAGCCGCCCGCGGACGCCGACGAGTTCACCGGGGACTCCCCCGAACTGGCCGCGGCCCGCCGCCGTCACCCCTCCCACCCCGACTTCGTCCCGGTCCAGTCACCGGTCGTGAACGACCACGAGCGCACGGTCGCCGCGCTGGAGGAACTGGCGGAGTCCCGCACCGAACTGACGGACGTGCGCCCGGGCCCGCTCGGCACCCTCGACGTCTACGTCTTCGCCGACGGCACCACCCTGTGCATGACGCCGGGCCACCGCGAGACGGCCGACCGCCTCGCCACCGCCCTCACCGCGGGCGAGACCCCGTACCTCCTCGGCGGCTCGGGCATCTCGGGCGCGTACACCCTGACGTTCGCGTGCGGCGAGGAGAACGTCTACATCCTGGCGGACCGGGTCATCGCCAGCCTGTAGGGGCTGCGGACCGCACCCGCGACGCGGCGCAGGTGACCGCGGCGCGCCTCAGACCCCCGCCCGCTTCTGCGCCTGCGCGACCAACCGCACGGCCTCGTCAACCTGGGCGTCCTCGGACAGCACGACCGCCAGGTCGTGCACGGCCACGGTGATCTGGTCGGCGGCGGCGAACATCCCCGCGTCCGGCATCTCCCGGGGCTCCGTGCCGGGCTCCTCGATCCGCTGCGCCCACCGGGCCAACTCGCGGGCCAGGCCCAGCGCCTCGGCCGCCGCCCCTCTCTGCAGGCGGCTCTGCGGAGCGGCACGCAAACGATCGGCGAAGTGATCCACCGCACGGGTCAGAGACGTCGTATCCACCACGCCGTGAGCGTACGCGTCGTACCCGGACTGTTGCCAACGGGCGAACGCTCAGGCACCGTGACCTGAAGGACCGGCTTACATCCCCTTTGCAACCGGAGGCGCCGATGTCCCATGTCCTCTCCGAGGAGACCCACCGCAACATGCTCGCCCGTATCCCCCACTGCACCGGCCGTGAAGTCTCCGACTGGCTGCGCACCGTCGACGAAGGCCCCGCTCTCCGCTTCGAGGAGAAGGTCAGCTGGCTGCGCCACGAGCACAACCTCGCGTACGGCCACGCCAAGGCGATCATCCACGAGTACGAGCTGAGGAGGGCCGCGCGCAAATTCGCCTAGCGCGCACACCGGACATGGGAGAGGGCCCCGGGGGAACCCCGGGGCCCTCTCACGCCGTGCGGCCGCTACGGCCGCGGTCGTGCTCAGTCGCTCTGGTTGAGGATCGCGAGGAGTCGCAGGAACTCCATGTAGATCCAGACCAGCGTCATCGTGAGGCCGAAGGCGGCGAGCCAGGCCTCCTCGCGCGGCGCGCCGTAGGCGATGCCGTCCTCGACCTGCTTGAAGTCCAGGGCGAGGAAGCAGGCACCCAGGATGATGCCGATGATGCCGAAGACGATGCCGAGGCCACCGCTGCGGAAGCCGAGGCCGTCGCCGCCGCCGAAGACGGTGAACAGCAGGTTCACGGCCATCAGCAGGACGAAGCCGAGCGCCGCGGCCATCACGAAGCCGTAGAAGCGGCGGTTGACGCGGATCCAGCCGGCCTTGTAGGCCACCAGCACACCGGCGAAGACCGCCATGGTGCCGAGGACCGCCTGGGCGACCACGCCGTCCGCGATGTACGTCGACACAGCGGACGAGATCACGCCGAGGAAGACGCCCTCGAGGGCGGCGTACGACAGGATCAGCGCGGGGGCCGGGCGGCGCTTGAAGGACTGGATGAGCGCCAGCACCATCGCGGCCAGGCCGGCGACGACGGCGATGCCGTAGGACTTGCCGAGGTTGGCCTCGTCCACGGGCAGCAGCAGCCAGGACAGCACCGCCGTGAGGACCACGGTGCCGAGCGTGGTCGCGGTGCGCGCGACGACGTCGTCCATGGTCATGGCGCCCGGGGTGACCGGGGCCTGCGGCGGGGCGCCCACCTGCTGGGCGTAAGGGTTCTGCGCGTAGGGGTTGCCCGCCTGCTGGGCGTACGGGTTGCCCTGCGCGTACGGGTCGGCCTGCGTACCGACAGCGGGTCCCCCGGCCTGCGGCGTCGCGTTGAAGCCCGCGTAGCCGTTGTCGCGGCTGAACCCCCGTCGCGAGAAGACCGGGTTTCTGCTCCTCATTTCACTCCTCCATGGCCGCCGTGCGCGGCCTTGGCGTCAAGAGTAATGGGTAGGCAAAGGATTGACCCTAGTGCTTGGGGAGGATCTTTCCCTCGTCTTGCTGCGCAACACGCTACGCGGTGGGCGGATTCCCGCCACGGCGGGCTCCCCTTCATGACCAAGCTGGGACATGCCCGGAACCGGCCGGAGATCAACCGGCCCCGGATACGCCGCCAGGACGCCGCGCGTTCACCCGAACGGGAACCCGGTGTACCCCTCCGCCAGGTCGGTCTCGGCGGCGCGCGAGGAGGCGATCCGCTCCAGCCGGGCGATCTGGAGCCGGTCCTCGAAGGGGGTGGCGTCGGGTGCGCGGTGCAGCAGGGTCGTCATGTCGTACGAGAACCGTTCGGCCTGCCAGACCCGGTCCAGGCAGGTCGCCGAGTAGGCGTCGAGCAGCTCGTCCGATCCGGTCTCCTCGCGGTGCGCCAGGGCCCGCGCGAACGTGACGACGTCACCGACGGCCAGATTCAGCCCCTTGGCGCCGGTCGGCGGGACGATGTGGGCGGCGTCCCCGGCGAGGAAGAGCCGGCCGTACCGCATCGGCTCGTGGACGTAGGACCGCATGGGGGTGACGGACTTCTGGGTGATCGGGCCGCGCTCCAGCCGCCAGCCGTCCCCGGTCTCGAAGCGGCGCTCCAGCTCGTCCCAGATCTCCTCGTCGCCCCAGCTGTCGGCGTCGGTGCCCTCGGGCACCTGGAGGTAGAGGCGGGAGACGGACGGGGAGCGCATGGAGAGGAGGGCGAAGCCGCGGTCGTGGCGTGCGTAGACCAGTTCGTCGTGCGAGGGCGGCACGTCGGCGAGGATGCCCAGCCAGCCGAAGGGGTACGTCCGTTCGAAGACACGGGTCAGCTCGGCCGGGATCGCGCCCCGGGCGACCCCCCAGAAGCCGTCGCAGCCGACGACGTACGCGCACTCCAGGACGTCCTCGACCCCTCCGTGCCGGAACCGCACGCGCGGGCTGTCGCTGTCGGCGCCCTCCACGGCCAGCGCCTCGGCCTCGAAGAGCAGCGGGCCGCCCTCCTTGAGCTGGAGGGCGATGAGGTCCTTGCAGACCTCGGTCTGGGCGTAGACCGTCACGGACCGGCCGCCGGTGAGGGCGGGGAAGTCGACGCGGTGGCGCTTTCTGTCGTAGCGCAGCTCGATGCCGTCGTGGCGCAGGCCCTCACGGTCCATGCGCTCTCCGGCGCCGGCCGCGCGCAGGACGTCCACTGTGCCCTGCTCCAGGATCCCGGCGCGCTGGCGGTGCTCGACATAGGCCCGGTCGCGGCTCTCCAGGACGACGGAGTCGATGCCGGCGTTGTGCAGCAGGCGGGCGAGGAGGAGGCCGGCCGGGCCGGCGCCGATGATGCCGACGGTGGTGCGCATCGGGCTTCCCTTCAGACTGTTCGTCCAGTGAAATTTTCTTCACTCTTATGGGGTGAGTCTGCGTGTGGGCGCACCCGGTGTCAACGGGGCGGGGCGTCGACACGCGCCTTCCTTCACTGACCGTATGCGCAGGTCACCCCAAGTGACCGAGGAAGTGCCCAGAGCCGGACTTGAACCGGCACGCCCGCGAAGGGGCAGCGAGGTTTAAGCTCGCCGTGTCTGCATTCCACCATCTGGGCAGGCCTTGGGCTCCGCGTTGAGCTTCCGACCCTATCGGGATCCGTCCCCCGAACAGCGGAAGAGTGGACCGATGTTGTCTTATTTTATTGACGTCTGAGGGAGCATCAGCACGTGGAACTCGCCATCCGCACTTGCCAGTAGCCTGGCGCGCGGCGACCGCTTGCGCATGCGGAATGACGGAATTTCACCGCCCGAACGAGGTTGCTCCACCGGTTCTTGACGAACCGTCTCCTCCTGGCGCGGCATCCCGCACCCCGGGACGGGTGTCATCCCCAGGTATGACACGGCGGTCCTCGGTCCGACCGGAGTCTGCCTTCAGAACCGGAACAGCGACTGACTACAGGGCCGCCGGGTACCGCGACGATGGTTCAAGGTCCGCGAGGACCCCACACCCCTCGTCCCGACAGGAGCGCGTTGCCGTGACCACCAGCCCCCTCGCCGAACGGTCCACCGCCGTGGCCGCACGTGCCACGGACCTGTCGAAGATCTACGGGCAGGGCGAGACCCAGGTGGTCGCCCTGGACCGGGTCTCCGTCGACTTCCGGCAGGCCGAGTTCACCGCGATCATGGGCCCCTCCGGGTCCGGCAAGTCCACCCTGATGCACTGCGTCGCCGGCCTCGACACCTTCTCCTCCGGCTCGGTGCGCATCGGCGAGACGGAGCTCGGCTCGCTCAAGGACAAGCAGCTCACCAAGCTCCGCCGGGACAAGATCGGGTTCATCTTCCAGGCGTTCAACCTGCTGCCGACGCTCACCGCCCTGGAGAACATCACCCTCCCGATGGACATCGCCGGGCGGAAACCGGACAAGGAGTGGCTCGACTCGGTCATCGCGATGGTGGGCCTGAAGGACCGGCTGGGCCACCGCCCCTCCCAGCTCTCCGGCGGACAGCAGCAGCGCGTCGCCGTCGCCCGCGCCCTGGCCTCCCGGCCCGAGATCATCTTCGGCGACGAGCCGACCGGCAACCTCGACTCCCGCTCCGGCGCCGAAGTCCTGGGCTTCCTGCGCAACTCCGTGCGGGAACTGGGCCAGACGGTGGTGATGGTGACCCACGACCCGGTGGCGGCGGCGTACGCGGACCGGGTGGTGTTCCTCGCGGACGGGCGGATCGTGGACGAGATGTACCGCCCGACGGCGGAGACCGTCCTCGACTTCATGAAGCAGTTCGACGCGAAGGGCCGGACCAGCTGATGTTCCGCACCGCCCTGCGCAACGTCCTCGCGCACAAGGCCCGGCTCCTGATGACCGTGCTCGCCGTAATGCTCGGCGTGGCCTTCGTCTCCGGAACCCTCGTCTTCACCAACACCCTCTCCAACGCCCTGCAGAACAGCTCCGCCAAGGGCTTCGACCAGGTCGACGTGGCGGTCACCGCCCAGCCCCAGCCCGACGTCGGCGACCGCATCGTCGCGACGCCCGACCTGACCGAGGCGCTGCGCGAGAAGAGCGCCCGGGTGCCCGGCGCCGCGTCCGCCATCGGGGTCGTCACCGGCTTCACCGCCGTCGCCGACCAGGACGGCAAGCTCGTCGGCGACGGCTTCCAGTCCCAGGGCGGCAACTACTGGGGCACCGACGACCCCCGCTACCCCCTCGCGGAGGGCAGCGCGCCGAAGGGCCCCGACCAGGTCGCCCTCGACTGGAAGACCGCCGAGCGCACCGGCTACCGGGTCGGCGACCGGCTGCGGCTCTCCGTCGACGGACCGGTGCTCACGCCCACCGTCTCCGGCGTCTTCCGGACCGACGACGGCAATGTCGCGGCCGGCGGCAGTCTCACCCTGTTCGACACCCCGACGGCGCAGAAGCTGTTCGGCAAGGCGGGCGCGTACGACGAGATCGACGTCAAGGCCGCCGCCGGCACCACCCAGACCGAGCTGCGCAAGGCCCTGGACGCGGCGCTGCCGCGCGACCGGGTCGACACCGAGACCGGCAAGCAGCTCGCCGACCGGCAGGCCGAGTTCATCGCCTCCTCCATGAGCGGTCTCAAGCAGGGCCTGCTGGTGTTCGCCGGGATCGCGCTGTTCGTCGGCACGTTCATCATCGCCAACACCTTCACCATGCTGGTCGCCCAGCGCACCAAGGAACTGGCGCTGCTGCGCGCGGTCGGCGCCTCGCGCCGCCAGGTGACCCGGTCGGTGCTGATCGAGGCCCTCGTGGTGGGCCTGGTGGCCGGCGCGACCGGTCTGGTGGTGGGCATCGGCATCGGCGCCGGACTGCGCACCCTCATGGGCTCCCTGGGGGCGTCCGTCCCCGACGGACCGCTGATCGTGTCGGCCGGCACGGTCGCCGCCTCGTTCGCCGTCGGTGTGGTCATCACCGTGCTGGCCGCCTGGCTGCCCGGCCGCCGCGCCGCGAAGATCCCGCCGGTCGCCGCGATGAGCAGCCTGCACGCCAAGGCGACCACCAGGTCGCTGGTGCTGCGCAACACGCTGGGCGCGCTGTTCTCGGCGGCGGGCGTGGCGACCGTCCTGTACGCGACGACGATGGACGGCTCGGACGGCCAGGCCCCGATGGGCCTCGGCGCGGTCCTGCTGATCATCGGCGTGTTCATCCTGACCCCGCTGCTGTCCCGTCCGCTGATCGCGGCCGCCGCGCCGGTCCTGCGGATCTTCGGGGTCTCCGGCCGGCTGGCCCGGCAGAACTCGGTGCGCAACCCGCGCCGTACGGCCGCCACCGCCTCGGCGCTGATGATCGGCCTCACCCTGATCACGGGGATGACGGTGATGGCGGGCAGTCTGCAGAAGTCGATCGACAAGATGGCGTCCTCGGCGATCCGCGCCGACTACGTGGTGTCGATGGCGAACGGCAACCCGCTCTCCCCGGACGTCGAGAAGAAGCTGACGTCGGCCGAGGGCGTGACCCTCACCAGTCCGATGCGCAACGCGCTGGCCCGGATCGACGACAGCACCGAGAACGTCACCGGCGTGAACGGCGCCGCCTTCGCCGAGCTGACCGACCTGCCGGTCGACGACGGCACGTTCGAGGTGGGCGGCACGAAGGTCGTCGTCGACGAGGAGACCGCGAAGTCGTTCGGCTGGAAGGCCGGTTCGGCGTTCCGGGTGGCGTACGAGGACGGCGCGAAGCAGCGGCTGACCGTCTCCGGGGTCTACCGGGCCAACGAGCTGTTCCGCGGGATCCTGCTCGACACCGCGACACTCACCCCGCACCAGGAGTCCCCGGACGACATGCAGGTCATGGTGAAGACCTCCGGCGGCGCCTCCGACGCGGCCAAGGACCGGCTGGAGAAGGCCCTCGGCTCCAACCCGGCCGTCAAGGTGCAGAGCAAGCAGGACCTCTCCGACTCCATCGCGCAGATGTTCACCCTGATGCTGAACATGCTCTACGGTCTGCTCGCGATGGCGGTGATCGTCGCCGTGCTCGGTGTCATCAACACGCTGGCGATGTCGGTCTTCGAGCGGTCGCAGGAGATCGGCATGCTGCGGGCGATCGGCCTGGACCGCCGCGCGGTCAAGCGGATGGTCCGGCTGGAGTCCCTGGTCATCTCCCTGTTCGGCGGTGTGCTCGGCATCGGCCTGGGCGTGTTCTTCGGCTGGGCGGCCGGTGAGCTGCTCGGCACGAAGATGGCGACGTACGAACTCGTCCTGCCCTGGGACCGGATGGCCGTGTTCCTGCTGCTGGCCGCCGGGGTGGGCGTCCTCGCGGCGCTGTGGCCGGCCCGGCGGGCGGCCCGGCTGAACATGCTGGCGGCCATCAAGGCGGAGTAGCCGGCACCGGCGAGGGGCCCCGCGTCACGAGACGCGGGGCCCCCTTTCATGTCCTGTGCCCGAGTCCCCGTGCGCTCAGTTCCAGGTACGGCTGCGCAGGGGCATCCCCGACTCCCCGGACTCGGGGGGCCGGACGGCGAGGACCTGGTTGACGCCGATGCGGTTGCGTTCGAAGGCGACGGCGCAGGCGGCCATGTACAGCCGCCAGACCCGGGCCCGGCCGGCGCCGCTCAGCCGTACGGCGCGCTGCCAGTCGTCGTCCAGGCGGGCCACCCAGCGGCGCAGGGTGAGGGCGTAGTGCTCGCGCAGGGACTCCACGTCCCGGACCTCGAAGCCGGCCCGTTCGAGCTGGGTGACGGTGGTGCCGATCGGGGCCAGTTCCCCGTCGGGGAAGACGTAGGCGTCGATGAACCCGTCGAGTTCGTAGGCGGCCTCGTCGCGCTCGGGCCGGCGGGCGATCTGGTGGTTGAGGAGCCGACCGCCGGGAGCGAGCAGGCCGTGCAGGGCGCTCGCGTACTCCAGGTACTTGTCGGCGCCCACGTGCTCGGCCATGCCGATGGAGGAGATCGCGTCGTACGGCCCGTCGGTGACGTCCCGGTAGTCCTGCACCCGGATCTCGATCCGGTCGGTGAGGCCGGCGTCGGCGACGCGCTTGCGGGCGTAGGCCGCCTGCTCCTGGGAGAGGGTGATCCCGACGACCCGGACCCCGTGCTCGCGGGCCGCGTGCACGGCCATGGCCCCCCAGCCGCAGCCGACGTCGAGCAGACGCTGATCCGGCTTCAGGGCGAGCTTGCGGCAGACGAGTTCGAGCTTGTCGTGCTGGGCCTGTTCCAGAGTGGCGCCGGGGGCCGGCCAGTAGGCGCAGGAGTACACCATGGACGGGCCGAGGACGATCTCGTAGAAGTCGTTGCCGACGTCGTAGTGGTGGCTGATGGCCTGTCGGTCGGTGCGGCGGGTGTGGCGGTGCCGGGCCCGGCGCACCTCCTCGCGGGGCGGGGCGGGCGGCAGCGGGGGTCCGGCCATCTTCAGCAGCGCCAGGGCGGCCGCGCGGAACTCGGGGTCGCCCAGGGCCCGGACGAGGCCGGGGGCGTCGTCGCCGCGCTCCCAGACGAGCCCCGAGAGCACGTCCATGGCGACGAAGAGGTCGCCCTCGATCTCCAGGTCCCCGGCGACCCAGGCGCGGGCCAGACCCAGCTCACCGGGCTTGAACACCATACGGCGCAGGGCCCGGCGATTGCGTACGACCAGCGCGGGCGCCCCGGGCGGACCCGCCTGCGAACCGTCCCAGGCGCGGATGCGCATCGGGAGCGGAGCACCCAGCAGTTGTTCGACGATCGCATGGAGCCGCGGCGCGGCATCGGCCATGGAGCACACCTCCGTGACGGTGATCCCGGACTGTCCGGATTCCACGTAAACACGGAAGGTGCCTGAGTTCAGTCCCGCACGGCCGTTACGTCCGGGCAAAAAGAGGTGCAGACGCCGCCGGTACGGCAGGACGGCCGAAGGGGCCGCCCGCACCACGGATGGCGGGCGGCCCCTTCGGGTCGTTCAGGGGGTGGAGATCAGGAGGCCTTGGCCTTCTCGTTCTCCGGCTTGGCGGCGGCCGGGGCCGGGGCGGGCTTGGCGGCCTCGTAGAACTCCTCGCGGGGGTTCTCCATCGCGCCGAGGGAGACGACCTCGCGCTTGAGGAACATGCCGAGGGTCCAGTCGGCGAAGACGCGGATCTTGCGGTTCCAGGTCGGCATCGCCAGACCGTGGTAGCCACGGTGCATGTACCAGGCGAGACGGCCCTTGAGCTTGATCTTCATCTTGCCCATGACGATCATCGCGACGCCCTTGTGGAGGCCGAGACCCGCCACCGCACCCTTGTTGGAGTGCTCGTAGTCCTTCTGCGGGAAGCCCCGCATGCCGGAGACCACGTTGTCGCCGAGGACCCTGGCCTGGCGCAGCGCGTGCTGGGCGTTCGGCGGGCACCAGGCGTTCTCGACGCCGGCCTTGCGGGCGGCGACGTCGGGGACCTGGGCGTTGTCGCCGGCGGCCCAGATGTAGTCGGTGCCCTGGACCTGGAGGGTCGGGGCGGTGTCGACGTGACCGCGGGGGCCGAGCGGGAGGCCGTAGCGGGCCAGGACCGGGTTCGGCTTGACGCCGGCGGTCCACACGATGGTGTTGGAGTCGACCTCGAGGCCGTTCTTCAGCACGACGTGGCCGTCGACGCAGGAGTCCATGGAGGTGGAGAGGTAGATCTCCACGCCGCGGGCCTCGAGGTGCTCCTTGCCGTACTGGCCGAGCTTGGGGCCGACCTCGGGCAGGATCTTGTCGGCGGCGTCGACGAGGATGAACCGCATGTCCTCGCGGGACACCGTCTTGTAGTACTTGGCCGCGTCGCGGGCCATGTCCTCGACCTCACCGATGGTCTCCGCGCCGGCGAAGCCGCCGCCGATGAAGACGAAGGTGAGCGCCTTGCGGCGGATCTCCTCGTCGGTGGTGGAGTCGGCCTTGTCGAGCTGTTCGAGGACGTGGTTGCGCAGGCCGATGGCCTCCTCGACGCCCTTCATACCGATGCCCTGCTCGGCGAGGCCGGGGATCGGGAAGGTGCGGGAGACCGCGCCGAGCGCGATCACCAGGTAGTCGAAGGGCAGCTCGTACGCCTCGCCGACCAGCGGCGAGATCGTGGCCACCTTGCGGTCCTGGTCGATGGTGGTGACCCGGCCGGTGAGGACCTCCGCCTTGGGCAGCACGCGTCGCAGCGGGACGACGACATGGCGCGGGGAGATGTTGCCGGCGGCGGTTTCGGGGAGGAAGGGCTGGTAGGTCATGTACGACCGGGGGTCGACGACCGTGACGGTCGCCTCGCCGTAGCGCATCTTCTTGAGGATGCGCCGAGCTGCGTACAGGCCTACGTACCCACCGCCTACTACGAGGATCCTGGGACGCTCCGTGGTGCTCATGGCATCGAGTATCCACCCGCCCCAGGGGGGCCGCTCGTGCGCCCCTTCACAAGCTTGTGGAGGGTGTGTGCTATCCTCCGCGACCCGCGTGATCCACATCATGGCGCGGAGGGGGAACCAGCGGGTAGGGCGAGGCGTTGTCAATGCCGCGTGAGCTGCCTCTCCGGGCGTCCGGGGGTGGGGTGAGGGGTCGGAAACACCCCTTGGGCGGACCTCCTCAAAACGTCCGTGCGCGCCTCTTTTGAACACGTTCACACGGGTGTTGGCCCCCCGGAAGGGTCAACCGGCCCTCATTGGTCCCTCACCAGGGCCCAATTCCTTGTGAAGAACTTCACGAACTTTCCCGGAGGGGTGTCGTGGAGAACCGTTTCGGGCCACCACGAGCACCCCACCGGGGAGCTCATTCGCCATTGCGGCTGCTCAGCGGAGTGCGCTCTACGGGGCCCCCGGGGCTCCCGCCACCGACCACGCGATGCCGTCGAGGATCGCTCACGAACGCGACCCCCCGACCCGACCACGTGTACACGCGAACGCGTACACTGATCTCATGACTGAGAACACCGTGACCGTACGGGAAGCCCGCGCGCACCTCGCCGACCACATCAACCGGGCCGAGGAAGGCGTTCCGACCGTGATCACGCGCAACGGCGCTCCAGTGGCGGCCGTGGTTCCGATCGCGGACTTCGAGGCGCTGGAGGAAGCGGCCGACGTGATGCTGGCGCGCGAAGCCGAAGCGGTCCTGGCCGAGGGCGGTCCCACCGTGACGATGGCGAAACTGCTGGCGGATCTGTTCACCGAGCACGACGGCGAAGCGGCGTGAAGTACGCCTTCCGGTTCACCACGGCAGCGCAGCGGCAGCTTCGGGCCATCAGCCGGCCCGACGCCATGCGCATCCTGACCGCACTGACCGCGCTCGGCGACGACCCGTACCGCGAGGACGCTGACGTCAAGAAGCTCACCGGCCCGTCGGGGCTCTACCGGCTCCGGGTCGGAAGCTACCGGGTCGCCTACCAGATCAACGATGGTGAACTCGTCATCCTCGTCGTCAAGATGGGCGACCGGCGGGACGTCTACCGCAACCTGTAGGCGGTCGGGCCGACGACCGGGCGATCCCGTCGGGGTGGCCTACGACGGCGTCTCGGCCGCGTAATAGGCGATCCCGTCGAGGATCGCTCCTTAACGCGCCTCGGAGGCGCAACTCCAAGCAATCCCGTCGAGGATGTCGTGCTCGCTCACCACGACCTCCCGCGCGCCGATCCTTTCCATGATCGACAGCAGCACGAGGGCACCCGCCGCGATCACGTCCACCCGGCCCGGGTGCATCGCGCCGATCGCCGCGCGCTCGGCGTGGGTGGAGCGCAGCAGCCACTCGGTGATCTCCCGGACCCCGGCGTGGGAGACCCGCGAGTGGTGGATGGCCACCGAGTCGTAGGCGGGCAGCTCCTGCGCGATCGCCGAGACGGTCGTCACGGAGCCCGCGAGGCCCACCAGCGTGTGCGCCTCGCGCAGCGGGACCGTCTCCTCGGCGAGGTCCAGGGCCGCCTCGATGTCGGCGCGCATCGCGGCGATCTGCTCCGCGCTCGGCGGGTCGGTGACCTCGCCGTCCACCACCAGGTGCCGCTCGGTCATCCGCACACAGCCGACGTCCACCGAGCGGGCCGCCCGTACGTGCTCCTCGCCGACCACGAACTCCGTGGAGCCGCCGCCGATGTCCACCACCAGATAGGGGCGGGTGAGGTCCGTACGGCCCTTGAGCTCCTTCGTGGCGCCCGTGAAGGAGAACTCGGCCTCCTGCTCGCCCGTGATGACCTCGGGCTCGACGCCCAGGATGTCCAGCACGCCCCGGACGAACTCGTCGCGGTTCTCGGCGTCCCGTGAGGCGGAGGTGGCGACGAACCGCAGCCGCTGCGCGCCCAGCTCCTTGATCACCGCCGCGTACTCCCGGCACGCGGCGAAGGTCCGCTCCAGCGCCTCGGGCGCCAGCCGGCCGGTGCGGTCGACGCCCTGGCCGAGGCGGACGATCGTCATACGGCGGTCGAGGTCGACCAGTTCGCCCGTCTCCGGGTCGGCGTCGGCGACGAGGAGGCGGATGGAGTTCGTACCGCAGTCGATGGCGGCGACACGGGTCATGGGGTGGCCTTTCCAGACGTACGCAAGCAGAGATCAGCCCGTCCGGCGCTCGGGGACGAGGCCGGTTCAGGTCCGAAGCGGGGGCCCGGGGGCGGCGGCCCCCGGAGACGGGGCCGAGGAGGCGGTCACTCCTCGGCGGCGGCCCGCGTCACGCACGTCCCCTTGGCCCACCACTGCGGCAGCATCGCGAGCGCCTCGTCGCCGAGCGGGTTCACCCCCGGGCCCGCCGCCAGGGAGTGCGCCACGAGCACGTGCAGGCACTTCACCCGGTCCGGCATGCCGCCCGCGCTCGGAAAGCCCGTCAGCTCCTCGATCTCGTCCCGGCGCCGGACGTAGTCCTCGTGGGCGGCGCGGTAGGCGGCCGCGAGCTCCGGGTCGCTCTGCAGCCGCTCCGTCATCTCCTTCATCACGCCGTTGGCCTCGAGCGTGCCGATCGCGGAGTTCGCCTTGGGGCACGTCAGGTAGTACAGCGTCGGGAAGGGGGTGCCGTCGGGCAGCCGGGGCGCCGTCTCGACGACGTCCGGCTGACCGCACGGGCAGCGGTGCGCGATCGCGCGCAGTCCGCGCGGCGGGCGGCCGAGCTGCTGCTTGAAGGCCTCGACGTCGGCGTCGGTGGGCTCGGTGCGCGGGGTGGTCGGCGGGGGCGTTTCCATGCTTGGAGGACTGTCTCTCTGTCGGTTCACTGGTCGGAGGCGTCGGACTTGTCGACCCCGTCCCAGACGTTGGAGTACCAGGGGCGGTCGGCCGCCCCGAGGTCGGCGCGGGCCTTCTTGACCGCGTCGGGGTCGATCACGATGAAGCCGGTCTCCCCCGGCATCACATAGTGCAGGCGCTCCCGGATCTGCTGCTCGGCGTACGCGTCGTCCTGCCAGCGTGCCTTGAGGTCGCGCAGTTGTTCCACCCGCCGGGTGGCCTCGGCCTTCTCCCGCTCCAGGTCGGCGATGTCCGCGCGCTGCGAGACGTACTGCCGCATCGGGTAGGCGAGAGCGACGATCAGGGTGCACAGGACCAGCGCGAGCAGCGCGGCGCGGCCGGTCAGACGGGAGCGGCGGGCCTGGCGCTTGGTCTGGGAGCGGTAGACGCGGGCCGCGGTCTGCTCGCCGAGCACCCGCAGTCTCGTCGCGGTGGAGAAACGGTCCCGGTCCTTCGCGGCCATCGGCTTCGCGCCTCCCCTTTCACACGCGCGTACGTCCCCGCACACGGTACGGGACCGAGTACGGGGACGTACGTACGACTGGCTGTCGCCGGCTCTGCCTGCCGGCTCTGCCTACTGGCTCTGCTACTGGTTCGCGGAGCGGAACCGCGGGAAGGCCGAGCGGCCGGCGTACACCGCGGCGTCGTCGAGGATCTCCTCGATGCGCAGCAGCTGGTTGTACTTGGCGACGCGCTCGGAGCGGGCCGGGGCGCCGGTCTTGATCTGGCCGCAGTTGGTGGCGACGGCCAGGTCGGCGATGGTGACGTCCTCGGTCTCGCCGGAGCGGTGGGACATCATGCACTTGAAGCCGTTGCGCTGGGCCAGCTCGACGGCGTCCAGGGTCTCGGTGAGCGAGCCGATCTGGTTCACCTTGACGAGCAGGGCGTTGGCGGTGCCCTCCTCGATGCCGCGGGCGAGGCGCTCGGGGTTGGTGACGAACAGGTCGTCGCCGACCAGCTGCACCTTGTCGCCGATGCGGTCGGTGATGACCTTCCAGCCGGCCCAGTCGTCCTCGAACAGCGGGTCCTCGATGGAGACGAGCGGGTAGGCCGCGACGAGCTCCTCGTAGTACTCCGTCATCTCGGCGGCGGAGCGGTCCTTGCCCTCGAAGAGGTACTTGCCGTCCTTGTAGAACTCGGAGGCGGCGACGTCGAGGGCGAGGGCGATCTGCTCGCCCGGGAGGTAACCGGCTTCCTTGATGGCCTCGAGGATGAGGTCGAGGGCCTCACGGTTGGAGCCGAGGTTCGGGGCGAAGCCGCCCTCGTCGCCGAGGCCGGTGGACAGCCCCTTCGACTTCAGGACCTTCTTGAGGGTGTGGTAGACCTCGGTGCCCCAGCGCAGGGCCTCGGAGAAGGACTCCGCGCCGATCGGGGCGATCATGAACTCCTGGATGTCCACGTTGGAGTCGGCGTGCGAGCCGCCGTTCAGGATGTTCATCATCGGCACCGGCAGCAGGTGCGCGTTGGGGCCGCCCAGGTAGCGGAAGAGCGGGAGGTCGCTGGCCTCGGAGGCGGCGTGGGCGACGGCGAGGGAGACGCCGAGGATGGCGTTGGCGCCGAGGGAGCCCTTGTTGTCGGTGGCGTCCAGGTCGAACATGGCCTGGTCGATCAGGCGCTGCTCGGTGGCGTCGTAGCCGACGAGCTCCGGGCCGATCTGCTCGATGACGGCGAGGACGGCCTTCTCGACACCCTTGCCGTGGTAGCGGTTGGGGTCGCCGTCACGGAGCTCGATGGCCTCGAAGGCACCGGTGGAGGCGCCGGACGGGACGGCGGCACGACCCGTGCTGCCGTCGTCGAGGCCGACCTCGACCTCGACCGTGGGGTTGCCTCGGGAGTCCAGGATTTCCCGGGCTACGACGACGTCGATGGACGGCACGAGCATCTCCTTCTTGGGATGTGACGCTGGTTGTGCGGGGCACAGGGGCCTTGCGGCCTGTGGTGGGCCTTGCGCCTAGAGCCTAACCGCCCCGGGGCCTGCGGCAGCCGACCGACCGCCCCGTGGACAAACTGACCGTACACATTGTTCCCCATCGGAACAAAGAGCGGGTGGCGCAGAGGCGAACACCTGGGCAAAGAAAACCCCGCTCCGGTGCGTCGGGGGAATGCGCACCGGAGCGGGGAGCCCGTGGGGACGGGGGGTGACCCTCACGAGTCCTCAGAGTGCGGGGCCTTCATGTGAGCGGCCCGTGGCCCCGCACGGGAGCGGCTGTGTCACTTCAGGTGCAGCTGCTGGCCCGGGTAGATGAGGTCCGCGTCCTCGACGATGTCCTTGTTGAGCTGGAACAGCTTCTGCCAGCCGCCCTTGACCTTGTGCTTCTCGGCGATCGAGCTGAGGGAGTCGCCCTTGACGACCTTGTACTCGCCGTCACCCTTCTTGACCTTCTTGCCGGTCGGGGTGGTGACCGTCCTGGAGGCGGCCGGGCGCTCGGAGGAGCGGGAGGCGGTCTGCTGCTCGGTGGAGCGGGTGGCGGAGCTGCTGGAGCCGCTGGAGCCGCTGGAGCTCGACGAGGAGCCGGTGCTGCCGGAGCCGGTGGAGCCGGCACCGCCGCCGTACGGCGTGCTGGACAGACCGGTGCCGCAGACCGGCCAGGCACCCTTGCCCTGGCCCGCGAGGACCTTCTCGGCGATGGTGATCTGCTGCTCCTTGCTGGCCAGGTCGGCGCGCGCGGCGTAGGCGGTGCCGCCGTACGCGGCCCAGGTGGAGGCCGAGAACTGCAGGCCGCCGTAGTACCCGTTGCCGGTGTTGATGGACCAGTTGCCGCCCGACTCGCACTGGGCGACCGCGTCCCACTCGGAGGCGGTGGCGGCGGAGGCGTTGCCGGCCGCCATCAGCGGGGCGGCGATGGCGACACCGGTGACGCCCGCGAGAGCGGCGACCCGGGTGGCCTTGGACGGACGACGGTGCTTGCCCTTGCCGGAAAACAGCATGGTTCATCCCCTCACCGACGCCTGCGAGGTGAGCTGTCGGGTTCGGGCCGGTTGAGTTGCCCGGCCGCGCACCTCGTGGTGCGCGGCTTCACCCCGAGCCGGTTCCGGCGGTCAACCGCCGGGCCCGGCACTTACCTTGGGTCCCCCGCTCCTGCCTACGGCGCTTGACGCGACGACTGTTCCCGGGCTGCCACTGGCAGGATTCGGCGTTGCGGCGGCCGGGGCCCGGATTGCCGAGCGGTCCTGACCGTAGACACCCCATCCCGGGAATTTCAAAGACGATCACGACTTCTGAGACTCATCCCACACTTTCACCAAACCGGACAATCGCCGCGAAGCGGGACGTGAACTCCCGGTGCTTTTAAGGGCGTTCCGCCCCTATTGCACCACTGTGTCGAGGGTCTGACCGGGCATGATGGCGCTGGGGTCGGCGCCGATGCGGTCCTTGTTCTCGGCGTAAAGGGCGCGCCATCCGCCGTCGATCCCAAGGGAGTCGGCGATGGAGGCGAGGGTGTCGCCCTCGCGGACCGTGTAGGTGGAGGCGGCATGCCGGCCGGCACTGGCGGTCGAGGTGCCGTCCGCGGCGGCCTCGTCGGCGGTGGCACCGCGATGCCGGCCGGAGCCGAGGGAGCTGGTGTCGACCAGGCTCCAAGTACCGGCATCCTGGACCGCATTGTCCGAGTTGTCCACTTCCGGTGCGATCGTGGACGGGCCCTCGGATTCCTGTGCGCCCTCTTTGGACTTACCCGAAGTGTCGGACTTGCCCGAGTCGTTCGCCCCCGAGGAGGAGGCGGACGAAGGGGATTCCGAGGCCGAAGCGGACGGATCGGCCGACGGGGTGGAGGTGTCGGCACCGGAGTCGGCGGAACCGTCGGAGTCGGTGGAACCGGACGCCCCCTTGGACAGGTCGGACAATCCGGATGACACGGGCGAGTCGGACTCGTCACCCGCCACTCCGGTGTCCACGCCGTCCGCCGCGCCGTTCACCTGCGTGAGCCCGGACGTCAGCCCGCAGGTGTCCCAGGCGCCGACGCCCTCCTTGGCGAGGATCTGCTGGGCCACGGCTATCTGCTGGTTGCGGCTGGCCAGATCGGGGCGGGTGGCGTAGTCGAGGCCGCCGTACGTCTCCCAGTCCTCCTGGGAGAGGCTCAGGCCGCCGTACTCGCCGCCACCCTTGTCGGCGCTCCAGGACCCGCCGGTCTCGCACTGCGCCACCTTGTCCCACACCGTGCCGTCGGCCGCGCTCGCGCCACTGGCGGCGAGGAGCGGGAGGGCGATGGCGGAGCCGGTCACTCCGGCCGCGACGAGGAGGGCCGGAGCCTGACGGGGGCGACGGTGCCGACCGTTCCCGGAGAGCATGCGAGGGCCTTTCTCTGGACAGCAGTGACCGGCGCGACGGACGACGTGAGCGCACAGAGGTTCGCCGCGCTGACGACCGAACGTATCGGCAGACGATCAGTAGTCACAAGTTAATGCCGCGCAGATCACGTGAAGATCACAGACTTGAGGGTCGGTCACCTTTGCTCCATCGGACGGTCACACTACGGCTGACCTCGGGTCAGCTCGCTGTGGGCCACCGGCCGGCCACGCACCGCGGTGAACTCCACGGGCAGGGTGCGCAGTCCGCGCATGATGAGCCCGCCGCGCCACCTCAAGTCGGCCGGGTCCGCCGCGAGTCGCAGGTCGGGCAGCCGGGTGAGGAGGGTGCCGAGGGCGCTCTGGCCCTCCAGCCGGGCGAGGGGGGCGCCCAGGCAGTAGTGGATGCCGTGGCCGTACCCGAGGTGCTGGTTGTCGCGGCGGGACAGGTCGAGGGTGTCGGGGTCGGTGAAGCGGGCGGGGTCGCGGTCGGCGGCGGCGAGGACGACGAGGACCGGGTCGCCGGGGGCGATGTTTTGCCCGCCGAGGGTGAGGGGTTCGGTGGCGAAGCGCCAGGTGGCCAGTTCGACCGGGCCGTCGTAGCGCAGGAGTTCCTCGACGCCGGTCTCCAGGAGGGCGCGCTCCCCCTGCGCCAGGGACCGCTGGAGCCGCTCCCGCTGGCCGGGGTGGGTGAGGAGGGCGTAGGTGCCGTTGCCGATGAGGTTGACCGTCGTCTCGAAGCCGGCGAACAGCAGGATGAAGGCCATCGCGGCGGCCTCGTTCTCGGTGAGGTGCTCGCCGTGGTCGGAGGCGCGGATCAGTCCGGAGAGGAGGTCCTCGCCGGGGTCCGGCCGCTCGGGGAGCTCCGCGCGCTTGCGGTGGATGAGTTCCAGGAGATAGCCGCGCATCTTCTTCACCGACCGTGCGACACCGCCCCGGGGTCCGCCGCCGTGACGGATCATCATGCCCGCCCAGTCCCGGAAGTCGTCCTGGTCCTCGCGGGGCACGCCGAGGAGGTCGCAGATCGCGTAGATGGGGAGCGGGAAGGCGAAGTCGTGCATCAGATCGGCCTCGCCCTCACCGGCGAACCGGTCGATGAGGTCGTCGGTCAGCTCCTGCACCCGGGGCGCGAACTCGGCGACCCGGCGCGGGGTGAACGCCTTGCTGACCAGCCGTCGCAGCCGGGTGTGGTCCGGCGGGTCGATGTTCAGCAGATGCGTCATCAGCTCGGCCTTGCGCTCGCCCGGGATGCCGGTCCGGCCCCTGGCGTGCTCGGGCTCGTCGTGGTGCGCGGGGTTCTTGGAGAGCCGCTGGTCGGCGAGGGCCTGTTTCGCGTCGGCGTACCGGGTGACCAGCCAGGCCTCCACTCCGCTGGGCAGCCGGGTCCGGTGCACGGGGGCGTGCTCGCGCAGCCAGGCGTAGGCCGGGTAGGGGTCGGTGGCGAACTCCCAGGTGAAGAGCTCGGGGGCGGGCGGGACGGCGTTCGGGGGGTGGGGCCGGCTGGTCACTGCTTCCTGTTCCTCGCGTGCTCGCGCTGCGCCTTCTCGTTCTCCTTCTTCTTCTCCTTCTGCTTCACCGCTCCTTCTGCTTCTCCCGCTCGCGGATCGCGTCGCGGTAGACGCGGGCCGCCGCGCGCAGGGCCTCCTCCGGGTCGACGCCCTCCGCCTCCGCCCCCGCGGCGAGGGCGAGCAGCCGGTAGCCGATGCCCTCGGCGGCGGGGAGGGGGACGTCGAGACCGGCCGAGCGGACCCTCGACGACAGCTTCGCGGCCAGGGCGAGGCCGGGCTGGTGGAGGGGGATGCCGTCGGTGACGGACTCCCGCTGCTTCTCGACCGCCTTCGTGCGCAGCCAGTGCGCCTTGACCTCCTCCGGGGTGGTGGCCGTGGCGTCGCCGAAGACGTGCGGATGGCGGTGGATGAGCTTGGTGACGATGGTGGCGGCCACGTCGTCGATGGAGAAGGGGGCGTCCTCGTCCTCCTCGGCGATCCGGGCGTGGAAGACGACCTGGAGGAGGACGTCGCCCAGTTCCTCGCGCAGCTCGTCGCGGTCGCCGTCCTCGATGGCCTCGACGAGCTCGTACGCCTCCTCGATGCCGTACTTGGCGAGGCCCTGGTGGGTCTGCCGGGAGGACCAGGGGCACTCGCGGCGGATCCGGTCCATGACCTGGATCAGGTCGAGGAGGCGGGCGCCGGGGAGGTCGTAGGAGGCGGGGAGCAGTTCCAGCTCGGGCATCGCCACCCGGCCGGAGCCGGCCAGCCGGGCCAGTCCGTCCGTCAGGGCCGGTTCGCCCTCGCCGGTCGCGACGACCACCACCGTGCGTCCGCCCGCGCAGGCGGTGAGCAGGTCCTCGGCGGTCGGGGAGGTCTCCTCCACCCGTATCCCCGCCTCGCGCAGATACGGCAGCTGGGGGTGGGCGCCGTCGGCGCACAGCACCCGGTCGGCCTCACGCAGGGCCTGCCAGGCGGGCCAGGACAGCAGGCCGGGGGCGACCCGGTGGCTGGTGGTCAGCAGGACGACTCGGCCCGTCGCGGAGCCGGTGGGTGCGGTCACATCGTTCACACACCGAACGTAACCCACGGCCGCCGGCCGCTCCGCCCGGTTGTCCACAGGCAGGGCGGCCGGTCATACCGTCGTACGGTCACACCTTCATATGTCCTGCTGAACGCCCCTGCCGTGCGTCCTGCTGTAGAGCCTGCCGTACAGCCTGCGGTCAGGTCGGCTGTGTGCCCGCCGTCGTGACCTCGCGGACCCAGGGCGTCTTCGCGTCCACGCGGCTGACCTTGCGCACGTCCCAGGTCCCGTAGCGCGGGTTGACGTCGACGCCGAGCTTCTTCGACGTCACCGACAGCGCGCTCCAGAACGCGGGGTCACCGGTGGTGGTGCCGAGCCGGGTGGCGAGCTTCTGGGCCTCCACCTGGAGGCGGAGGTTGTCGTCGAGGCGCTCGGGCGCGACGCCGTACTGCTGGAGCCAGGAGGTCTCCAGGCCCCGGGCGCCGCCCGCCTGCTCCTCCAGACCGGCCCGCACCTGCTGGACCTCGCGGCGGGTGACGGTGATGCCCGCGTCCTCGGCAGCCCGGTCCAGCACCTCGTCCAGGACCATGCCGTGCAGGGTGTCCCGGGTGAGGGTGCTGGTCTGGGCGAGGACCTGGGCGTACTGCGCCTCGTCGGGGACGGCCGCCCGCTGGGCCTCGCGCACCTCGTTCACCCGGTTCTCGAGCTGGGCGACGGTGATCCGCTGACCGCCGACGACGGCCGCGGCGCCGGGATGCGCGTCGTTGCCGCAGGCGGTGAGGAGGGGGGCCGCCATGATCGCGGCGGACAGCAGGAACGCGGTGCGACGGCGACGGCGGTGCAAGGGAACCTCCCGGTCGGAGATTGTGCGACGGTGCACAAAGTCTTGCGGTGATCGATGGTAGGCAGTGGGGCGCCTGGGGCCAACCCATTCGACCAACGATTCACCAGGACTTCGGGCACCGCCGCGCTCGGACCGGCCCGCTCGTCGGTGCGAGGGATCAGCCCCGTGCCGCGGCCACGGCGTCCACGATCGCGTGGGCGACTCCCGCGCGCAGGCCGTCGCCGGTGCTCGCCACCGGGGCGTGGCCCACGCGCGCGTGCGTCGTCGGGGACGCGCCGCCCCCTGGTCAGCCCACGAGGGCGACCGGGGCGTCCCACGCGTCGCGGTCCACGGTGAGGGTGTAGCCGCCGTGGGTCTCCTTGCTGTTGACCAGGTACTGGTGGCCACGGCTGTGGTCGGTGTACTGCGTGGCACCCCACGGCCAGTCGGTGGTCGTGGTGTTCTTCTTGTCCCACAGCGCGTACCACAGGTTGCCCGGCAGGTCCGTCTTGTCCGTCGCGGTGGCGATCGCCTTGGCGCTGGAGCTGCTGAAGCCGTAGTAGCCGGCGCGGTAGGTCTTGGCCCTCAGGGTCTTGGTGAAGGAGCGGACGTACGCGAGCACGGCGTTGTTGCACGCCGTGTTCGTGACGTCGTACGCCTCCATGTCGAGGTAGATCGGGCTGCCGGTCTTCATGCCGAGCGCGGAGGCCTTGGCGACGGCGTCGGCGGCGTCCGTGGCACCCAGCGAGGTGGCCGTGGCGGCGGTGATCTTCTCGGGGCTCGAGCCGGTCTGGCACGGCGGCTGTGCCCCGACGTAGAGCGGGATGAGCTTCCAGCCGACGGAGTTGACCGACTTGACCCAGGAGGCGGTGAGGTTGGGCTGGTTGCAGCCGCGGTTCTTGCCGCCGACGTAGACGGCTGCGGCGCCGTAGAAGCCGTCGGTCTTCCAGGCCTTCATCGCGGACAGGGAGGGCGCGGTGCACGTGTCGAAGGCACGGCCCGTGTACGTCTTCTGCGCGGGCCAGGTGGTCGCCGCCATCGACTGCTGGGCGGCGATCCCGGCACCGGCGACGACGGCCGCCGCGGCCACGCCCCACGTGATGTACCTGCGCTTCTTGGACTGCCGGTGCTCGGCCATCCCCACCCCACCCGTTTTCCTGAGATCGATCGTCGATGCGTCTGTGTGTGCGTACGAAACGGATCGCACGGTAACCCGCGCCGCCCCTGTGATCGGGAAACACCCGTTCCCCATGGCCACAAGATTCGCTCATGTCACAGTAAAGGGAGCGGAGGGCCGGAACCAGCCGCGATGACCTACCCTTGCCCCCTGATGACCTGGGGGCGGGATGAGTATGGCGACGACAACGACGGGTGCGCACAAGCGGCTCGAGGCCGGCTGGTTCCAGCGGCTGGCCTGGGCCGCGCTGGGGTGGTTCTCGCTGGGCTTCCTGGTGTGGGTGCCCTTCCTCTATGTGGCACTGCGCCGCGGCCGCCCCTCCGACTGGGGCGCCTGCGCCTCGTTCGTGCTGTACGAGTGCGTGACACTGCCATGGGCGGCGACCTCCAACAACGACGACGGTGACGCGTTCCTCGGCGTCGCCTGGTTCGTGACCCTGCTGGTGGCGACCGCGCTGCTGGTGTTCTGGCTGTTCGACAAGAAGACCCCCACGGCGCCGCCCGTGCCGGTGTACGGGCAGCCGCCGTACCAGCAGGGCTACCCGTACGGGCGCTAGGCGTACGGGGTCGGAGCCGGCGGCGGCCAGGATCGCCTCGTGGCACCGGCCCTCGACCTCCAGGTTCCCGGTGGCGAAATGGCCCAGGCCAGGTATGCGTCGAGGTGGTGGCCCAGTTCCCGGGTGCGCCACCGGGCTCCCCGTCGGGCTCACCCCGCATCCCCGATCGCCCGGCTCGACGTCAGCCCGCGTGGAAGCGCTCCGGCGCCTTCGTGGGGTTGCCGCCCGTGGGGAGCTTCTGGCCGGGGCAGGAGGTGAGGACCTTCTGCATCGCGGACTTCTCCGCCGCCGTGACCCACAGCCCGTACTTCTTCTTCACGGCCACCTGCGCCGCGACGTACGTGCACCGATAGGCCTTGTTGGGCGGCAGCCAGGTCGCGGTGTCCCCGTCCCCCTTGGAACGGTTGGTGCTCGCGTCGACGGCCAGGAGGTTGAGCGGGTCGTTCGCGAGCGCTATCCGCTTGCCGGCGTCCCAGTACTTCGCGCCCGTCTGCCAGGCGTCGGACAGGGCGACGATGTGGTCGATGTCGACCTTGCTCGCACCGCGCCGGTAGGTCACGTCCTTGCCGGAGTAGGGGTCCGACTCCAGCACGCCGTACGACACCTTGCAGTCCCCGCCGGTGAACCGCACCTCCTTCAGGTCCCGCTTGAGTATGTCGTCGCGCGTGTCACAGCCGTTGGAGTCGGTGTCGGCCCAGGCGGCGCCGAACCGGTCCCGCTCGTAGCCGGTCTTGGGCGCGCGCCCCTTCACGGTGAGCGACCCGGCGGCCGTGAGGGCCGCCCCTCCGCCCGCCTTCGGTCCCGAACCGGAAGCCGACCCCGGTCCGAGGCCACCTCCGACGCCCTGGCCGTCACAGCCGGCCACCGCAACGACGGCCACCGCGCTCATCAGCATGGCGGCGGTCGCCGCCCCACCCCTCAGACGCATCCCGCGCGCCCCTCCCCTTGCCTGCCCGCTGCCACCCCGCACAGGGCGGTTTCCCCGGCGGACGTCGGTGCACACCGTACCGATCGGGTACTCCGCGGCATCCGGGAGGTCCAGACCACCGCGACTCCAAGTGGGCACACCTCACATCCCGGGCATATCGTCGAGGGTGAGTCACCTCCGGAAGGAGCTCTGCATGGGCATCCTCGACAGGTTCAGGCACAGCCGGGCGGCACAGGACAAGGCCAAGGACATGTCCGACGCCGGCGAACGGAAGGTCAACGAGAGGACGGGCAACAAGTACGAGGGTCAGGTCGACGAAGCCCAGCAGAGGATCGAGGGCTCGCTCGGCATGGACCGCGAACGGCCCGACCGGCCCGAGGGGCAGTGACCCAGGCCCTCCTGTGGTCCTGACGCGATCGCCGCAGCGACCACGGCCGAAGCGACCACGGAGGAGCGTCCGGCCCGCGGGCCGGACCCGCACACCACCTGAAACGAGAAGCCGTCCGCGCAGCCTCACCTCCCGCGGGCGGCTTCCCGCACGTCCCAGGCGGCCTACGACCCCAGCACCGACGCCAGGAACTCCCCCACCCAGCCCAGCAGTTCCCGGCCGACCAGCGGCTTGCCGCCGACCCTCGCCGTCTTCGGGCGGGGGACCAGGATCTGGTGGACGGCCGGCTTGATGACGGAGCCGGGGTACAGGCGCTTCAGCCGCAGTTCCTGCGACTCGCGCAACTCCACCGGCGCGAAGCGGATGTTGGCGCCCTGCAGGACGATCTCACCGACGCCGCACGCGCGTGCCAGCATCCGCAGTCCCGCCACGAGGAGCAGGTTCTCCACCGGTTCGGGCAGCTTGCCGTAGCGGTCGACGAGTTCCTCGCGTACGGCCTTGACGTCGTCCTCCGAGTTGGCGGAGGCGATCGCACGGTAGGCCTGCAGGCGCAGCCGCTCGCCGGGGGCGTAGTCGTGCGGGACGTGCGCGTCGACCGGCAGCTCGATCTTGACCTCGAGCGGCGGCTCCTCCTCGATCTCACCGGTCTCCAGCTGACGCCGGTAGTCCGCGACTGCCTCACCGACCATCCGGACGTACAGGTCGAAACCGACGCCCGCGATGTGCCCGGACTGCTCACCGCCCAGCAGGTTTCCGGCTCCCCGGATCTCCAGGTCCTTCATCGCCACGTACATGCCCGCGCCCATCTCGGTGTGCTGGGCGATCGTGGCGAGCCGTTCGTGCGCGGTCTCCGTCAGCGGCTTCTCCGGCGGGTACAGGAAGTACGCGTACCCGCGCTCACGGCCCCGGCCCACCCGGCCGCGCAACTGGTGCAGCTGGGAGAGCCCGAAGGTGTCGCCGCGCTCCACGATCAGGGTGTTGGCGTTGGAGATGTCGATGCCGGACTCGACGATCGTCGTCGAGACGAGCACGTCGAACTTCTTCTCCCAGAAGTCGACGACGACCTGTTCGAGGGCCGATTCGGACATCTGGCCGTGGGCGGTGGCGATCCGCGCCTCGGGGACGATCTCCCGCAGCCGGGCCGCCGCGCGGTCGATCGACTCGACCCGGTTGTGGATGTAGAAGACCTGGCCCTCGCGCAGCAGTTCCCGGCGGAGGGCGGCGCCGATCTGCTTCTCCTCGTACGGGCCGACGAACGTGAGCACCGGGTGGCGCTCCTCCGGCGGGGTGGTGATCGTCGACATCTCCCGGATGCCGGTGACCGCCATCTCCAGGGTGCGCGGGATCGGGGTCGCGGACATGGTCAGCACGTCGACGTTGGCGCGGAGCTTCTTCAGCTGCTCCTTGTGCTCGACGCCGAAGCGCTGCTCCTCGTCGACGATGACCAGACCGAGGTCCTTGAACTTCGTCTCCGAGGAGAACAGGCGGTGGGTGCCGATGACGACGTCGACCGCGCCCTCGCGCAGGCCCTCCAGGACCGCCTTCGCCTCGGTGTCCGTCTGGAACCGGGACAGCGCCCTGACGTTGACCGGGAACTGCGCGTACCGCTCGCTGAACGTCCCGAAGTGCTGCTGGACGAGCAGGGTCGTCGGGACGAGGACCGCGACCTGCTTGCCGTCCTGGACGGCCTTGAAGGCGGCGCGGACCGCGATCTCCGTCTTGCCGTAGCCGACGTCACCGCAGATCAGGCGGTCCATGGGGACCGTCTTCTCCATGTCCTCCTTGACCTCGGCGATGGTGGTGAGCTGGTCGGGGGTCTCCGCGTAGGGGAACGCGTCCTCCAGCTCGCGCTGCCACGGCGTGTCCGTGCCGAAGGCGTGCCCGGGGGCGGCCATCCGCGCGGAATACAGCTTGATCAGGTCGGCCGCGATCTCCTTGACGGCCTTCTTCGCGCGCGCCTTGGTCTTCGTCCAGTCGGCGCCGCCGAGCCGGTGCAGGGTGGGTGCCTCGCCGCCGACGTACTTGGTGATCTGCTCCAGCTGGTCGGTGGGGATGTAGAGGCGGTCGCCGGGCTGGCCGCGCTTGGCGGGGGCGTACTCCACGACCAGGTACTCGCGCGTGGCGCCCTGCACGGTGCGCTGCACCATCTCGATGTAGCGGCCGACGCCGTGCTGCTCGTGGACGATGTAGTCGCCCGCCTCCAGGGTGAGCGGGTCGATCGTCTTGCGGCGCCGCGCGGGCATGCGCGCGCCGTCCTTGCCGGCCGCCTTCTGGCCCGAGAGGTCGGTCTCGGTGAGGACGACCAGCTTCAGCGCCGGGTCGACGAAGCCGTACTCGACGGAACCGCACGCCACCTGGACGACGGAGGGGCTCAGCGAAACGAGGTCGGTGTCGAGGCGGGCGGCGACGCCCTCGCCGCCCAGCACCTCCACCGTGCGGGCCGCCGGGCCCTGGCCCTCGGTGACGAAGACGACGCGCCAGCCGTCGGCGAGCCAGCCCTTGGTGTCGGCGAGGGCCTTCGCGGTGTCGCCGCGGTAGGTCTCGGGGGCGTGCATACCGAGCTGGAGGGTGTCCGCCTCCCGTTCGAGGTCGGCGGCGAACGGCGACACCGACCACCACATCATGTCCCGCTCGCGCGCGTGCTCGCGGACGTCCGCGATCGACCGCAGGGAGGCCGCGCCGACGTCGATGGGCGCCTCGCCGCCGCCGGCCGTGGCCGCCCAGGACGCCTGGAGGAACTCCTGCGAGGTCGCCACCAGGTCGGCGGCGCGCGTGCGGACCCGCTCCGGGTCGCACACGACGGACATGGCGCCCTTCGGCAGGACGTCGATCAGCAGCTCCATGTCGTCGACGAGGACGGGCGCGAGGGACTCCATGCCCTCGACCGCGATCCCCTCGGCGATCTTGTGGAGCAGTTCGCCGAGTTCCGGGTGCTGCTCGGCGAGGGCACGCGCGCGTGCACGGACGTCGTCCGTCAGCAGGAGTTCACGGCAGGGCGGGGCCCACAGGCCGTGCTCGGCGACTTCGAGGGAACGCTGGTCGGCGACCTTGAAGTAGCGGATCTCCTCGATGTCGTCGCCCCAGAACTCGATGCGCAGGGGGTGTTCCTCGGTGGGCGGGAACACGTCCAGGATGCCGCCGCGCACGGCGAACTCGCCGCGCTTCTCGACGAGCTCCACGCGCGCGTACGCCGCCGCTGCGAGGGCGGCGACGGTCTGGTTCAGGTCGGCCTGCCCGCCGGTGCGCAGGGCCACCGGTTCCAGGTCGCCGAGGCCCTTGACCTGCGGCTGGAGCACCGAGCGGACCGGTGCCACCACGACGGAGACGGGGCCCGTCTCGGGGTCGTCCGGGCGCGGGTGGGACAGCCGGCGCAGGACGGCGAGCCGGCGGCCCACGGTGTCGCTGCGGGGGCTGAGGCGCTCGTGCGGGAGCGTCTCCCAGGAGGGGTACTCCACGACCGTGTCGGGCGGGAGCAGGGAGCGCAGGGCGGCGGCCAGGTCCTCGGCCTCGCGGCCGGTGGCGGTGACGGCGAGGACCGTGCGGCCGGTCTCGCGGGCGAGGGCGGCGATGGCGAAGGGGCGGGCCGCCGGGGGGCCGACGAGGTCGATGTGCATGCGGTTGCCGTCTGCGGCCGCGGGGATCGCTTCGGCGAGGGCGGTGTCCTTGACGACGGCGTCGAGCAGACCGTGCAGGCTCATTCGGGGCGGCTTTCGTCGGTGGGCGGGCGTCGGCGGGTGGGCAACGCGAAGGACCCGACACGCGTCACGGGCCGGGGGTGTCCAGGGTACGACGGGGCGCCGCGGTTCGCCGGGGGCTGTGGACAACCAGGGGTGCCCAGGGTGCGCGTGCCGGGTTTCTCGGGGTGCGCGGACGGACGACCCGGCGCCGAGAAGCCCCCCGTGACTTCTCGGTGCCGGGTCGTGTCCCCCGTAGCGCCGCCTGGTCGGTCCCGGTCGCCGCCCGGTTGTGCTCCTGGGAGTCTGATGAAGATCTTGCTCCGGCCGCCTGACTCGCCCCGGATTGCCAGTAAATGTCAATCACTATGAACCGGTGCAAGTCGGGCGCGATTTCAAGATCTTCAGGACGCTTCTAGTCCCTCAGTCCGTGGCGATCGCGTTCAGGACGTTCATGCGGCCGGCGCGGAAGGCCGGGATCAGGGCCGCGAACAGGCCCACGAAGGCCGAGCCGATGAAGACACCGGTGATGGTCGGCCACGGGATCTCGAGGACGGTCAGCCCCTCCAGGGCGAGGAGCTGCTGGGCGGTGGCGCCCCAGCCCATGCCCAGACCGAGCCCGAGGAGGGCGCCGAACAGGGCGATGACCACCGATTCCATGCGGATCATGCGGCGCAGCTGGCGGCGGGAGAGGCCGATGGCGCGCATCAGGCCGATCTCGCGGGTGCGTTCCACCACCGACAGGGCCAGGGTGTTCACCACGCCCAGGACCGCGACGACGATCGCGAGCGCCAGGAGGCCGTAGATCAGGTTGAGGAGCTGGCCGATCTGGTCCTTCAGGGCCTGCTTGTAGTCGGTCTGGTCGCGGACGCTGTACTGCGGGTAGCCGTGCAGGGCCGACTTGAGGGACGTGTACGCGGCGTCCTGCTGTCCGTCCTTCGCCGAGGCGAAGACCAGCTGGTCGAGGGGGAGCTTGTCGGCCGGGACGTACTTCTTCAGCGTGGCGATGGAGGTGTACATCGCGCCCTGGTCGATGACGACGTCACTGCTGGTGATCGCGCGGACGGTGAGGCGGGCCGTGGAGCCGTTGTCGAACGCCACCGCGATCTTGGACCCGAGGTGGATGCCGTGGTCCTTGGCGAACGTCTCGTGGACGGACATCGAGTCCGGCGCGTAGGCGTCGGCGAGCCGGCCGGCGACCGTCTCGGTGCGCAGGTCCGTGGCGTAGCTCGGGTCGGCCGCGGTGATCGCCGTGCCGTCGAGCGTCCTGCCGTCGGGCGTGGTGAAGTCGGCCTTGGTCCACTTGTACTCGGTGACCCTCTCCAGGCCCGGGGTGTCCTTGACGGCGCGGACGGCCTGCGGGGTGATGAGCTGCCCGTTGTCGCTCTGGATGATGAAGTCGGTGCCGACGGTCTTGTCGAGCTGGTCGGTCGCGGAGGCGACCATGGAGGAGCCGACGACCGACAGGCAGGCGACGAGGGCGAGGCCGATCATCAGGGCGGCGCCGGTGGCTCCGGTGCGGCGCGGGTTGCGCAGGGCGTTGCGTTCGGCCATGCGGCCGACGGGGCCGAAGGCTCTCAGCAGGACCGCGCCGAGGACGCGGACCACGGCGCCGGCGAGCAGCGGGCCGATGACGACGAAGCCGATCAGGGACAGCACCACGCCCAGGCCGAGCCAGAGGGAGCCCTCCTTGGCCTTGTCGGCGGCGGAGGCCAGGTAGAGGCCGTAGCCGCCGGCGCCGGTCAGCAGCAGGCCCAGGACGGCCCGTACGGCACCGGCCTTGGCGTCGGCGGGGGCGCCCGCGTCGCGCAGGGCGGCCATCGGGGAGACCTTGCCCGCGCGGCGGGCGGGCAGCCAGGCCGCGAGGACGGTGACGATCACGCCGAGGGCGAGGCCGACCACCGGGGTCGTCCAGGCCACCGTGAGGTCGTCGGTGGAGAGGTTCATGCCCGTCATGCCCATGAGCTTCATCAGGCCGACCGCGAGCCCGATGCCCGCGCCGACGCCGAGGACCGAGCCGACGGCACCGAGCAGCAGGGCCTCGGCGAGGACGGAGCGGTTGACCTGCCTGCGGCTGGAGCCGACGGCCCGCATCAGGCCGATCTCGCGGGTGCGCTGGGCGACCAGCATGGAGAAGGTGTTGATGATCAGGAAGATGCCGACGAGGAAGGCGATCCCGGCGAAGCCGAGCATCGCGTACTTCATGACGTTCAGGAAGTCGCCGACGTCCGCGCGGTTGGCGTCGGCCGTCTCCTTGGCGGTCTGCACCTTGTAGCCGGCCGTGCCGAGTTCCGCCGTGACGTTCTTCTTCAGCTGGTCGTCGCTGACGCCGGCCGCGGCGGTGACGTTGACGTTGGTGTACACGTCCGGCTCGCCGACCAGCGTCTGCTGGGCGGTCCTGGTGTCCAGGTAGAAGATCGCGGCGCCGGGGTTGGTGACCTGGAAGGCGGCGATGCCGGAGATCCGCGCGGTGTGCGTGCCGACCGCGCTGATGACGCCGATCTCGTCGCCGAGCTTCAGGTGGTGCTTGTCGGCGGTGTCCCGGTCGACCATGACCTGGTCGGAGCCCTTCGGCGCCGTACCGGAGGTGATCTTCATGGTGCGGGCGTCGTTGCCGTTCCAGCTGCCGACGATGGTCGGGGCGCCGCTGGACGGGGAGAGATTGTCCTTGTCGGCGTCCACGACGGTCACCGAGGTCGAGAAGACGGTCCCCTCCGCCGTCTTCACGCCCCGGGCCTCGCGCACCTTGCCGAGCACGGAGGCCGGCATGACCGGCGGCTTGCCGTTGTCGGAGGTGGTCTGGCCGGTGTCCGAGGCGTCCTTGGCGCTGACCGTGACGTCGGAGGAGGTCGCGGCGAACAGCTTGTCGAAGGTGGTGTTCATGGTGTCGCTGAACACCAGGGTGCCGCAGACGAAGGCGACGGAGAGCAGGACCGCGACGGCCGACAGGGCCATGCGCCCCTTGTGCGCGAAGAAGTTGCGCATCGAGGTCTTCAGCACGGTCATGACGTACGCCCCCGCGCGTCGAAGTCCTTCATGCGGTCCAGGACGGCGTCCGCGGTCGGCTTGAGCATCTCGTCGACGATCCGGCCGTCGGCGAGGTACAGCACGCGGTCCGCGTACGAGGCCGCGACCGGGTCGTGGGTGACCATCACGATCGTCTGGCCCAGCTCGTCGACGGAGCGGCGCAGGAAGCCCAGGACCTCGGCGCCGGCGCGCGAGTCGAGGTTTCCGGTGGGCTCGTCACCGAAGATGATCTCGGGGCGGGCCGCCAGGGCGCGCGCCACGGCGACACGCTGCTGCTGGCCGCCGGAGAGCTGGGTGGGCCGGTGCTTGAGCCGGTCGGAGAGTCCGACGGTGTCGACCACGCGCGCGAGCCACTCCTTGTCGGGCTTGCGGCCCGCGATGTCCATGGGGAGCGTGATGTTCTCGATCGCGTTCAGCGTGGGCAGCAGGTTGAACGCCTGGAAGATGAAGCCGATCCGGTCCCGGCGCAGCTGGGTGAGCTTCTTGTCCTTCAGGCCGGTGATCTCCGTGTCGTCCAGGTAGATCTGACCGCCCGTCACGGTGTCGAGACCGGCGAGGCAGTGCATCAGCGTGGACTTGCCGGACCCCGAGGGGCCCATGATCGCGGTGAACTGGCCGCGGGCGATGTCCACGTCGACGTGGTCGAGGGCGACGACCCGGGTCTCTCCGGACCCGTACGCCTTGACGACCTGCCGCGCCCGCGCGGCGACGGCCGTACGCCCTCCAGTGCCCCCGTGCCTGGGGATGGTCACAGCCGAAGTCACGGTAGATCTCCTATGTCTGAAGTGAGTGCGAGAAGTGCGCGACGTGCGCGTCTTGCGCGAAGTGCGGGACGTGCGCGTCTTGCGGGACGTGCGCGTCTTGCGGGACGTGCGCGTCTTGCGGGAAGTGCGGGAGGTGCTACGTCGAAGAGTCTGGCGGCGGGAGGGGGTCCGGCGCGCTGGTGCCGGGACCCGTCTTACCGGGGGGTTAACCCCACCCTCTGCCGCTGGGGCTGGCCACCCCCGACGGCGTAAAGCCAGGTTAAGAAGGCACCCGGGCCGGTCTCGTCCTCCGTCGGTACGAACCCTCCCCGAGACGTAGTACGGAGGTCCCCCTAGGGGCTCTCCACCACCGGGTGGAGCGGTTCTCGGGGTCGTCTCCACCCTTCGCCCCGCCCCTGTCCGTCCCGGCGGTGCCACCCTGCTCCCTTCCGTCGCGGGAGGGTCAAGGCTGTCCGGGCTCGCGGGGCAGGTGGGAAGCTGTCGTCCGGCAGATGGATGCAGGGGGCACGGGAGACGGCGGCAGGGGGAGGGCATCGGTGGAGGACACGAGACCCGCGACACGCGGGGGCGCGGCGCGGCGCACGGGCCAAGAGCGGCGGGGCGCGGTGGTGGCCGCGCTGATGCTCTCCATGGCGCTGGCCGCCCTGGACTCCACCGTGGTCTCCACGGCCGTCCCGCAGATCGTGGGCGACCTGGGCGGGTTCTCGGTGTTCTCCTGGCTGTTCTCGGGCTATCTGCTCGCGGTGACGGTCACCCTGCCCGTCTACGGCAAGCTCTCCGACACCTTCGGCCGCAAGCCGGTGCTGGTGGTGGGCGCCGCGCTGTTCCTGCTGGGGTCGCTGCTGTGCGCGCTCGCCTGGAACATGGCGGCGCTGATCGCGTTCCGCGTGGTGCAGGGTCTGGGGGGCGGCGCGCTCCAGGGCACGGTGCAGACGCTTGCCGCCGATCTGTATCCGCTCGAGGAGCGGCCGAAGATCCAGGCGAAGCTGTCCACGGTGTGGGCGGTGTCGGCGGTGGCCGGCCCCGGGCTGGGCGGGGTGCTCGCGGCGTACGCGGACTGGCGCTGGATCTTCCTGGTCAACCTGCCCATCGGGGCGGTGGCGTTGTGGCTGATCGCCCGTCACCTGCACGAGCCGCAGCGGGAGCCGCGGGCGGCCCGTGGGCCCGGGCGGGGATCGTCGCCACGCGCGCGTGAGGGGCGGAAACCCGTGCGGGAATCGTCGCCACGCGCGCGTGTGGACTGGGGCGGGGCGCTGGGCGTGTTCGCCTGTGGCGGGGTGTTGCTGACCGCGCTGGTGCAGGGCGGGGTGGCCTGGCCGTGGTGGTCGGTGCCCTCGCTGGGGCTGTTCGGGGTGGGGCTGGCGCTGGCGGGACTCGTGGTGGTGGTCGAGCGCCGGGCGGCGGAGCCGATCATCCCGGGATGGGTGTGGAGGCGCCGGACGATCGCTGCGGTCAATCTGGCGCTGGGCGCGCTGGGCCTGCTGATGGTGGCGCCCACGGTGTTCCTGCCGACGTACGCGCAGTCGGTGCTGGGACTCGGCCCCGTGGCGGCCGGCTTCGTGCTCTCGGTGTGGACGCTCAGCTGGCCGGTGTCGGCCGCGCTGAGCCAGCACCTGTACCGGCGGATCGGCTTCCGTGACACCGCGCTGCTCGGCATCGGCGCCGCCGCGCTGGTCCTGCTGGCGTTCCCCTTCCTGCCGTATCCCGGCGCGGCCTGGCAGCCGGCCCTGCTGATGCTGGTGCTCGGGGCGGCGCTCGGCCTCTTCCAGCTGCCGCTGATCGTGGGGGTGCAGTCGACGGTGGGCTGGTCGGAGCGCGGGACGACGACCGCGTCGGTGCTGTTCTGCCGGCAGACCGGGCAGACGATCGGCGCCTCGGTGTTCGGCGCGGTGGCCAACGGGGTGCTGGCGGCCCGGCTGGGCGGGGCGGGCGACCTGGACTCGGTCACCCGCGCGCTCGACGCCGGTACGGCGCCCGAGTCCGTCCGGCGCGCTGTCGCGAGCGCCGTGCACGCCGTGTATCTGGGCGCGTCGTGCGCGGCCGCGCTGGCCTTCCTGGTGCTGCTGTGTGTGGCGCCGCGCCGGTTCCCGGTGCTGGGGGAGCAGGAGCGGGCCGAGCCTCCGACGGCGGACGAGCAGCCGGAGGGCCGGGCGGAACAGCGCGGTTAACGCGGGTAACACCCCAGGTCAGCGGCCGGATCGCACAGTAAGCGCATACCGACCGACCAGTTTGGTGAAAAGACTTCGCATGGAACGTACTCCCGAGTAACGTGCGTGGCTCGCCACCCCCCACCCCACCTCCCTGCGGTCCGCCGCCACGGACCCGAGCCGCGCAAGGAGCACGGGATGTCCTACGACCCGTCCCGCCCCCGCCCGACATACCCCTGGCAGCCGCCACCCCCGCCATCCGCCGCACCCCCGCGCCACCGACCGGACCACCCCACCCCACTCGGGCACCACAGCGACCTGCGGACGCTGCGCGGGGCCTACCGCCGCCAGCGCCGCGTGGCCACGCTCACCGCGCTCGGCTACTTCGTCGTGTTCCTCGTCCTGTCCGGCTTCGCGCCGTCCCTGATGACGGCCACCGTCACCACCGGACTGCCCGCCGGCCTCCTCCTCGGACTGATCCAGCTCCCCGTCACCTGGCTGGCGATCGGCGTCTACGAGCGCACCGCCCGGCGCCGGGTCGACCCGCTCGCCGACCGCATCCGCAAGCAGTACGAGATCGACGCACGGCGGGGGGCCACCCGGTGAGCACGGCACACACCCCCCTCGCGGCCTCCGTCACGGAGTTCAGCGGCGACGCGCAGACCATGTCGCTGGCCGCCTTCACCGCGGTCGCCACCGTCACCCTGCTGCTGTGCGTGATGACCGGCCCCGACCGCGACGACCTGGACGAGTTCTACACCGGCTACCGCTCCCTGTCCCCGCTGCGCAACGGCCTCGCCATCGCCGGCGACTACATCTCCGCCGCCACCGTCCTCGGCACCGGCGGAGTCATCGCCCTGTGCGGCTACGACGGTGTCGTCCTCGCCCTCAGCACGGCCCTGTCGCTGATGCTGCTGATGTTCCTGCTGGCCGAACCCCTGCGCAACGCCGGCCGGTTCACCATGGGCGACGCGCTGGCCAGGAGGATGCCCGGGCGCGCCGTACGGATCACCGCCTGCGCCGTCACCCTCGCCGCGCTGCTGCCGATGATGCTGGTGCAGCTCGCCGGCACCGGACAGCTCCTCGCGTTCATCCTGGGCTTCTCCGGAGACTCCGTGAAGACCGGCTGTGTCGTCGTCATGGGCGCGCTGATGATCAGCTACGCGGCGATCGGCGGCATGAAGGGCACCGCGCTCATCCAGATCCTGAAGATCGTGACCCTGCTCGGCTCCGGGGTCGCCGTCGCCCTGGTCGTCCTCGCGCGCTTCGACTGGAACCCCGGCACGCTGTTCGACGCGGCCGCGCGGGGCAGCGGGGTCGGCGACGCCTTCCTGCGCTCCGGCCTGGAGTTCGCCGACGGTCCGTACCCCCGGGTCGACATGATCACGGCCCAGCTGTCGGTGGTCCTGGGCGGTGCCTGCCTGCCGCACATCACCATGCGCATGTACACCGCCTCCAGCGCCCGCCAGGTGCGCCGCTCCCTGTCCTGGGCGGTGTCCGGCGTGGCGGTGTTCGTCCTGGTGATGACGGTCGTCGGGTTCGGCGCCACGGCCCTGGTCGGACGTGCGGCGATCGCCGCGGCGGACCCGCGGGGCAACACCGCCTATCTGCTGGGCTCACGGGCCGCCTTCGGCACGGACGTGTCCACCGCCGAGACCCTGCTGTTCACGGCGGTCACCACGGCGATCTTCCTCACCGTCCTGGCCTCCGTCGCCGGCATGATCCTCGCCTGCGCCAACTCCCTCGCCCACGACGTCTTCGCGGCACGCGCGCGAGGCACGACGCCACAGCGCGAGATGCTGATCGCCCGGCTGTCCGCGCTGGCCGTCGGCGCACCGACCATCCTGCTCGCCACCCAGGTGCAGCACCGCAGCCTGCAACCCCTGGTCACGCTCTCCTTCTGCCTGGGCGCCTCCGCGCTCGCCCCCGCCCTCGTCTACAGCCTCTTCTGGCGCCGCTACACCCGCACCGGCCTGCTGTGCACCCTCATCGGCGGCACCCTCGCCGTCCTGGTCCTCATGCCGGGCACGAACCTGGTCTCCGGCTCGCCCGCCGCCGCGTTCCCCGAGGCCGACTTCAACTGGTTCCCCTTCACCACCACCGGCATCGTCACCGTCCCCCTCGGCTTCGCCTTCGGCTGGCTGGGCACGCTGGCCTCCGGCCGGCGGGGCGCCGAGGAGCAGCGCCGCCGCTACGAGGCGGTGGAGGGCTGGATCCTGGCCGGAGCGGCGGTACGCAAGGGCGACTGACGGTCACCCGGAGGACGACACGCACAGACGGAAGACACGGCACGCGCGTGCGCGCGCGTGCCGTGCCGTGCCGGACCGTGCCGGACCGTGCCGGACCGTGCCGTGCCGTGCCGTGCCGTGCCGGACCGTGCCGTGCCGTGCCGTGCGTGCATGATCACTCCGCGGGGCGGCCCGTGAGCGCCCTGAGGCTCTCCTGGACCTGCTCCATGTGCGCCCGCACCTCCTCCGAGAGTTCCTGGTGCTTGCGCACCACCCGTTCGGTCTCCTGCGCGATGCGGTCCTCCTTCAGCCGGGCCTCGGCGAGGATCTGCGTGGCACGCGCGCGTGCCTCCTCCTGCCGCCGGCCGATCGACTCCTGGGCCTCGGTGAACTCCCGCTGCGCCGCGGCCAGGGCCTCCTCGGCACGGGCCACCGCCCGCTCATTGTTCGCCTCCAGGGCGGCGATCCGCTCGGCCAGCTCACGGTCCGCCTCGGCCCACTTCTCGGCGTGCTCGTGCTTCGGCTCCACCAGCAGGCCCGCGGTGCGCTGCCGTACGTCACGCAGCGCGTCGAGCTCCGCGCCGCGGAACTCCTTCACCTTGCGCCGAGCGGTGACGCGGATGCCCTGCGCCTCGGCGCGCGCGGCGAGCAGCCGCTTGTGGGCGTGCTCCTTGGCCTCGGTACGGATCGCCTCCGCCTGCTCCTGCGCCGTGCGGCCCAGCGTCTCGGCGTGCTCCTCGGCCTGCGCGACCTCCTCCGCCGCCTCCCGCCGGGCACGCTCGACCATCCCCGCAGCCTCTTCCTGGGCGAGCTCCCACAGGCGCCGGGCCTGCTCCCCGAGGGAGTCGTACGTCTGCGGTTTGATCTCGGTGCAGGCCTCCCGCAGCCGCTTGGCCTCGACCACCATGTCCTTGGCAAGCATCGTGAGCCGGGTGACCCGCTCCCAGGCCGCGTCGCGTTCGGCGGAGAGCGCGGCGGTGAACGTGTCGACTTCTTTGGGCCGGTAGCCGCGCCCGAGAACGGTCACGAACCCCGGCGATGACACCCGTGCGCTGCTCATGCTGTAGCCCCTTCCACCAGACGGACGCGAAATGATGATTTCCCGCATATCTTGATGTATCGGACTTAAGTGTTCATAACGCGACACTCCGGACGCATGGTGCGGGCCTTCCCCGCAGAAAAAGGGCCGGGCCGGTCATATGACCGGCCCGGCCCTCGACACACCCGGTGTCAGCGGGACGCCCGCCTCACAGCAGTCCGTCCCACATCTGCTCCAGCAGCACCGACCACCAGCTCTCCGGCGAACCCAGCGCCGCCGGGTCCAGCGAGGCCAACTGCGCCTGGAAGTCCACCGTCCAGCGCCCCGCCTGCTCCTGGTTCAGCCCGAACCGCAGCCGCCACATCCGGCCCAGCAGAGCGAGACACCGCTGGAACTCCGGCAGCCCGGTGTTCACGAACTGCGGCGGCACCGACCCGCCGCCCGGCCCCGCCTCCACCGGCACCGCGACGATGTTCGCCGTCCCGTACTGCACACAGACGGCCTTGCCGAAGTCACTGCCCATGACGAGGTACGACCCCGCGTCCGGCGCCGACCGCACCCCCCGCTCGGCCGCCAGCTCCGCCAGCGTCGGCACCGGCCGCCCCGGCTGGGCCTGCGCCCAGAAGAACGGCCCCATGTCCATCGGCAGGCCCGCCACCACCAGCGTGTGCGCCACGACCGGCGGCACGCCCTGCCGGGACACCGCCGCCTGCTCGAACCGGAAGAGCCCCGGCCCGAACGCCGCACCCAGCTCCTGCGCGATCGCCTCCGGCGGGATCGGCGGGACCGGCTGCACCGGCGGCAACGGCGCCCGCACCGGCGCGGGCCGCGCGGGACCGTCGGCCACCTGGTGCAACTCCCCCTGGTGCGCCAGCAACTGCTGCATGCCCTGCTGCCGGCTCGCGTGGTCCGTGCCGTACGGCGCGATGCTCGCCAGCCGCGCCTGCGGCCACTGCTCCCGGATCATCCGCGCGCAGTACGCGCCCGGCAGCTCGCACGACTCCAGCTCGGTGTGCAGCTCCAGCACCTGGTCCGGGGGCACGTTCATGGCCCGCAGCTCGTGGAAGATCTGCCACTCCGGGTGCGGGGTGCCCGGCGCCGAACGCCGGATCACCTGCTGCTCCGAACCGTCCTGCGCGCGGTAGCGCAGCACGGCCTGGTACCCCGGGCCGACCGTCGGCTGCCCGGGCGGCTGCTGGGGATACCCGTACCCCGGCGGCTGCCCCGCTCCGGGCACACCTGCCGGCATGCCCCGAGGGACACCCGGGGGCATCCCAGGGGCGCCAGGAGCGCCAGGAGCGGGCGGCGGGGGCGCACCGGGGGCGCCGACCGGAGGCCCGGCCAGCACGGTCTGCGCCTGATGCGGAGCACCGGGAGCACCGGGAGCACCCGGACCCTGGGGTACGCCGGGCGCGTGCGGTGCGCCGGGCGCACCTGCCGGAGGCTGCGGCATCCCAGGGGCGCCCGGAGGCTGCGGCGCGCCCCCGACCCCACCAGGGCCACCGGGTACACCGGGTACACCAGGGCCACCGGGTCCACCCGGACCCATCCGCCCCGGGTCGGCCAGCATGGTCGCGGCATGGTGCACACCGCCGGGAGGAGCACCACCCGGCGTGTTCGGCCCGCCCGGGGCGTTCGGCCCGGCGGGCGCGTTCGGCGCACCGGGACCGGCCGGCCCCTCCGGCCCCAGGGCCGACACCAGCTGCGTGGGCACATAGCCCCCCGCCGCGCCGGCCCCGGGCGCACCCGCACCGGGCGGCGGCGGAGGCGGCGCAGCGCCCGGCCGGCCGCCCGGAGCCCCCGGCGCACCCGGCGGAGGCGGCGGCGTGGCCCCACCGCGCGCACGGCGCGGAGGAGGAGCCGCCTTGCTGGTCGCGGCGTCGGCGATCTCACCGGCATTCGGCGCGAGCGGCCGCCCCGGCGCGCCCCCGCCCTCGGCACCAGCACCGCCAGGTGCTGGTGGATACCCGTACGACGCCCCGGCGGGTCCCTGAGGGGGAGTCGGCGGCACGGGCGCGCCCGGCCCCTGCGGATACCCGTACGACGACCCACCCGGCCCGGGCGGCGGAGGCGGGGTCGGCGTGCCGCCCCGCGTGCCCGCGGCACCCGGTGCGCCCGCGGCAGCCGCCGCGCCCGGGGCGTCCATCGCCGGGGCGACCGCCGTCGGCGGCAGCCGGCTGCCGCCCTTCATCAGGGCCGTCTCGGCGTCCGGCAGCCCGGCGGGCGGCGGCGCGGGCTCGTCGGAGCCGCTCAGCGGCGGCGCGAAGACCGTCGCGGGCAGCGGTACGGAACGGTCGTCGCCGGCGTCGCCGTTGGTGTCCGTCCCCGTCCAGGGCGTCGCCCCGGCGGGCGGCGGCGCGACAGGACCCCCCGGCACACCGGCCGCGGGCCCCGTCGGCACCCCGGGCTGCGTCTGCGGCAGCCCGCTCCCCGGCACACCGGCCTGCGTCCGCGGCAGCCCGCTCCCCGGCACACCCGCCTGCGTCCGCGGCAGCGACGGATCCGGCGCCACGCCCCCACCCGTCGCACCGCCGGCACCCGCAGCACCGGCCGACAGACCAGCACCGGAAGCAGCACCAGAACCCGCACCGGAACCGGAACCGGCACCAGCACCGACCCCGGCCCCCGAGCCCCCGCCGTCGGACTCCCGCGTCGTCTCCCCGATGCCCAGCTTGTCCGCCGCGTCCTGCAACCACTCCGGCGGCGACAACAGGAACGACGTCTGGTTCAGATCCACCCGCGCCGCGGGCGCCGGCGCCGCGTCCCGGGGCTCTTCCGGACGGCCGTACTCCTCCTCGTAACGGCGGATCACCTCACCCACCGGCAGCGCCGGCCACAGCGTGGCCTCCCCGCTGTCCCGGGCGATCACCAGCCGCTGCGCGCCCCCGTCCGACCGGGGTCCCTCCGCGCGGTCCTCCGCCCACACCACGAACCCGAGCCCGAACTCCCGTACCCGCACCTCACGGTGCTGGTACGCCGGAACGTCCCCGTTGATCCACTCCTCGGCGCGCTCCTGCGCCTGCGCGAACGTCACCATCGCTCAGCTCACTCCCCCGCACCGACGGACGCCACGGGCACCGCACGCGCGAACCCGCCGTCCACCATCAGATTCGCCACCGTCTCCAGCTCCGGCGGATTACCGGCCAGCCGCGACAGGAACACGTCGAAGTCCGCACCGCACGGCAGCAGCAGCCGCTGCGTACGCTCCGCGGGCGGCAACGCGGGATCCACGTCCCGGACGTCGTCGTACGCGCAGAACCACACCGAACCGACCCGCTCGCCCTTCACCTTCACCGCGAGCAGCCCGCCCTGCACGAACCCGACACCCAGGTAGTCCTTCGTCAGATGGTCCCGCAGACACTTGTTGACGTACACCAGGTCATTGACCGCCGCCTCGTCCCGCACCGTGAAGAACGGCTGGTCCACCAGCAGCCCCAGCTCGGCGTCGAGCGCCGCGCCCACCGGCGCGCACCCGCCCGCCGCCTTCAGGAACGACCGGTACGCCCCCGGCAGCCGGTACCCCAGGTCCTCCTCGACCCCCTGCACCTGCGCCTCCGTCACCGCCACACCCGACTTCGGCAGCCCCACATGCGCCGGACGCGTCTCCTGCAACGGCCGCGTCCCCCGCTTCCCCTGGTCCACCGCCGCCGTCGCCAGGCCACCGTGATGCCTCAGCAACGCCTTCACCTCGACCGGAACCAGCTCCAGCCGCCGCGAACCCACCACGTGGTGCCACGTCCAGCCGTGCGGCGTCGCCACGTTCGGCACCGTGTCCCACAACGCGTGCCCCGACGCCGCCAGCACCGCGTTCGCCGACACGTAGTCCGTCAACCGCAACTCGTCCACCCCGAAACCCTCCGGGGGATCCGCGATCTCCGCCGCCGCGCGCGCGTACGGCGAGAAATCCGGATAGCCGCGCTCGTCGATCCGCACCCCTCTCGGGTGCCGCGCCGCACGCACCGGATCCGGAAAGTGCACGACCTGCCCGGCATAGGCCGCGTTGGGCGGCGCGGCTTGCTGCCCGAGCCGACTCGTCGTCATGGCGGTTGCCCCCTGCGGCACTCTGGTACGGCCCGCAGCGACCGGTCCCGCTTCCGGACCCGGCCCACCACGCCCCGTATCGACTGTCTCCAACGGTTCTCCAACACGCGCCCACCGCGCGCATCACGGTGCCGACAGCCTATGCGGTACGACGACACAGGTCACCGGCGCTCCGTTCGACGCCCCCCGCACCCGTGACCAGCCGTCACCCCACCCTCACGGACCGCCCGAACGCGGGCGTGTCGCAGCGCCCAGCTTCCCCACCAGCCACGCCATTTGGCACCCTGTGACGTCCGAGGGCATGCTCGGGAGGGGATGACGATCATGAACGCAACGCAAACGGGGCAGCACAACGGGCCGCAAACGCCCGCATCAGGCGACCCCCGCATCGGCTGGTCCAGCACCGAGACCCCCCACACCCCCACACTCCGTCACCGCCGCGACGGCATACTCCCCACCATCGCCGCAGCCCTCTCCGTGCGCGGCGCCACCCTCACCGGCACCGCGGCCCGCGGCGACCAGCCCCCGGCCCTGCACCACCTCGTCCAGGACTTCCTCGACACCCTCGGCAGCGCCCAGCGCGACCGCTTCACCGGACGCTGCGCCGAAGCACTCCTGATCTCCCGCCACATCGCGGCCGCCGACGCCGCCCGCAGCAGACGCGCCGCCCGCAAACCCATGACCAACGGCGAAGCCCGCAAGGCACTGAAACAAGCCAAACTCACCGCCCGCCGCATCCGCGAGGACGGCGACCCGCTCCACGGCAGCTTCGCCGCACCCTGCCGCGCCTGCACCGCCCTCAGCGCCCACTTCGGCGTCCGCATCGTCGACCCGGAAGCCGGCGGCTGACGCCCACAGCACCACCGAGCACGAAACACCACGAACGACGCACCACGAACGACGCACCACGAACGACGCACCGCGCAAGACGCACCGCGAACGACGAACGAAGGCCGATGCACCCGGACCCGCGCACCTCCACCACCCGCTTCCCCGTCCCCGTGGACGCCACCCTGCGCGCCGCCGGCTGGCAACCCGGACGCTGGGACATCAAACAGGCCGAGATCTGGGCCGACACCCTCCGCGACCACACCAGCCCCGCCGGCCACCGCCACGCCGTCTTCCCCGCCGCCGTCGAAGCCTGGGCCGAATTCGGCGGCCTCACCCTCACCCCCGCCGGACCCGGCCGCCAGATCGCCCCCACCCCCCTGCACCTCGACCCCCTCCACGGCCTCCACATGGCCCGCACCCTCGCCGACCTCGGCCGCGCCCTCGACACCGACGTCAGCCCCCTCGGCACCGAGACCGACACCCACTCCCTCCTCGCCATCGACGCCGAAGGCCGCGTCTACGCCCTCGACCACACCGGCGACTGGTACCTCGGCCCCGACATCGACCAGGCCCTCGCCGCCCTCGTCTCCGGCATCGAACCCGTACGCCTCACCGCCGGCTGACCGCCCCCCTCACACGGACGGAATCACCGCCGACACCCGGAAACCACCCGCCTCCGTCGGCCCCGACACGAACACCCCACCCAGCGCCACCACCCGCTCCTTCATCCCCACCAGACCGTTCCCCCCCGACGGCAACCCCGCCGAACCCGCCGCACCCACCTCCGGCGGCGGCCCGTTCTCCACCTGCATCGCGATCTCCGCCACCCGATGCGCCAACCGCACCTGCGTCTTCGCCCCCGCCGCATGCTTGTGCACGTTCGTCAACGCCTCCTGCACCACCCGGTACGCCGTCTGCTCGATCTCCCCCGCATACGACCGCACCTCCCCCTCCACCGACAGCTCCACCACCATCCCCGCAGCCGCCGACTGCCCGATCAACTCCTCCAACTCCTCCAGACACGGCCCCTCACCGTGCTGCTCCACCACCGCCCGCGAAGCCGCCGCCGCTGCCGCCACCCCCACCGCCACCAACGGCACCGACGCCGCCGCCCGCTCCCGCTCCCCACCGCTGCGCAACACCCCCAGCATCTCCCGCAACTCCGTCAACGCCTGCCGCCCCATGTCCCCCACCAACGCGGCGTTCCGCACGGCCTTCTCCGGATCCTTGCGCGCCACGGCCTGCAGCGCCGCCGCATGCACCACCATCAGGCTCACCCGGTGCGCGACCACGTCGTGCATCTCCCGCGCGATCCGCGTCCGCTCCTCCCCCCGCGCCCACTCCGCCCGCTCCTCCGCCCGCTCCGCGAGCAGCTGCAACTCCCGCTCCAGACTGTCCGCCCGCTCCCGCAGGCTCTCCATCAGCCGGCGCCGCTGACCGACGTACAACCCCAGCAGGACGGGCGGCGCGGTCAGCCCCAGCGACATCACCAGCGCCGCGAACGGGATGAACCAGTCCCCGATGGTCAGCCGCCCCGCGTCCATGCTCTGCCGCACCCGGACGAACGTCACGATCAACGTCCCCAGCAGCTGCATCCCGGCGAGCGAGGCGATGATCCGGCGGGGCAGCTCGGACGCGGCGAGCGTGTACAGCCCGACCAGACCCATCAGGAAGCCCATCTGGGCCGGCGTGATCGCGATGGCCACCAGCACCACGGCGATCGGCCACTGCCGCCGCACCACCAGCACCGACCCGGCGAGCCACCCGAAGACGATCCCCACCGCCTCCGGGATCCCGGCGTCCCGCGCGAACGCCACGCCCTCCGCCGCGCACTCCACGGCGGACACCGCGGCCAGGCTCCAGTCGAACGCGGCGCTACGCCACCTGGGCCACCACAGTGGCCCCCTCCGTTCCGCCGCGGTCTCTTCCCCCGTCGAGGTCATGCCTCCAGCCTACGGGCGAGGCCCCATTCGTTTCTGTCGACTTTCTACGACCCCGACCCGACACCTTCGCTCGAACAGGTGAACCGCACTCGTTCGACTCCGGAACCATCCATTCCGGCTGGACGGTATGCGCATGGCACATTCACCTGGCAGGTACGCGGACTTCGAGACCCTGCGCGAGCGGGCGGTCGCCCTGCGGCGGGCGGGCTACAGCCTTCGGCAGATCCGCGACGAACTTCAGGTCCACAACAAAGAGACACTGCAACGCCTCGTCGAGGGTGAGCCTCCTCCGGAGTGGACGAAGCGGCCACGAGCGAAGGACGAGCTTCGACAGAGGGCACGGGAGCTACGACAGCAAGGCTGGACGTACAACCAGATCCAGGCGGAGCTGGGGTGCTCGAAGAGCTCGGTGTCCCTCTGGGTCCGGGATCTGCCGCATCCCGAGCCGAGGTGCACACCGGAGGAGCAGCGGGAGCGAATGAACGCGGGACTCGCACGACTTCAAGCCACCCGGCAACAAGAACGTGAGACCACGAAGCAGGCAGCAGCGGCAGCCGTGGGCACGCTGACGGCGCGGGAACTGTTCCTGACCGGTGTGGCGCTCTACCGGGCCGAGGGCACCAAGGACAAGCCTCACGTTCGCCGGGAGGCTGTGGAGTTCGTCAACAGCGACCCTGACGTGATCAGGGTCTTCCTGGCATGGCTGGACCTGCTCGCCGTGGGACGCGATCGGCTGCACTGCCGCGTCATGATCCATGAATCCGCAGACGTCCTGGCAGCCGAGCGCTACTGGGCCGACCTCCTTGGCCTCGACAGGTCAGACCTTGGCAAGACGATCCTCAAGAAGCACAACCCAACGACCGTGCGCAAGAACACGGGTCAGTCGTACCGAGGATGTCTGGGCGTCAAGGTGCGGCAAGGCGCCGATCTGTACCGTCGCATCGAAGGCGCTTGGTACGGCATAGTAGAGGCTGTCCATCCGGGCGATCTATCGAACCGGACATAAGGGCGATCCCGGGTCGTCTAAGGGCAGGACAGCGTCTTTTGGTGTCGCTTATGGAGGTTCGAATCCTTCCCCGGGAGCCCCAGTGAAGGTGGGCCCTGACAGCACTGTCAGGGCCCGCTCTCATGTCCGCCAGGAAACGCCCCGGTATCCTTCGGGTGTCCCCACCTCACTCCACAGCCGAAGGGCACATTCGTGAGCGCCATTCGCCCGGCAGCCGTCGTCGTTCTCGCAGCGGGTGAGGGCACCCGTATGAAGTCGGCCACACCCAAGGTCCTCCACGAGCTCTGCGGCCGCAGTCTCGTCGGGCATGTGCTGGCCGCCGCCCGTGAGTTGGACCCCGAGAACCTGGTCGTCGTCGTCGGGCACGCGCGCGAGAAGGTCACCGCGCACCTCGCCGAGGTCGACGCCGCCGTGCGCACCGCCGTGCAGGAGCAGCAGAACGGCACCGGTCACGCCGTGCGGATCGCGCTGGAGGAGCTGGGCAGCCGGGTGGACGGGACGGTGGTCGTCGTCTGCGGCGACACCCCTCTCCTGACCGGTGCCACCCTGTCCGCGCTGGCCGCGACCCATCACGGCGACGGCAACGCGGTCACCGTGCTGACCGCCGAGGTGCCGGACGCCACCGGGTACGGGCGGATCGTGCGGGACGAGGCGACGGGTGCCGTCACGGCCATCGTGGAGCACAAGGACGCCTCCGCGGCCCAGCGGGCGATCCGGGAGATCAACTCCGGGGTGTTCGCGTTCGACGGGGCGCTGCTCGCGGACGCTCTCAAGAAGGTCCGTACCGATAACAGCCAGGGTGAGGAGTACCTCACCGACGTCCTGGGGATCCTGCGGGAAGCCGGGCACCGGGTCGGGGCCTCGGTGGCCGCCGATCACCGGGAGATCGCGGGGATCAACAACCGGGTGCAGCTGAGCGAGGCCCGTCGGATTCTCAACGACCGGCTCCTCACGGCCGCCATGCTGTCCGGTGTGACGGTCGTCGATCCCGCCACCACCTGGGTCGACGTCACGGTCACCTTCGAGCAGGACGCCGTCGTGCACCCGGGGACGCAGTTGCACGGTGCGACGCATCTCGGTGAGGGCGCGGAGGTCGGTCCGAACAGCCGGCTGACGGACACGGTGGTGGGTGCGGGGGCCCGTGTCGACAACACGGTCGCCTACTCGTCGCACATCGGCGCGCAGGCGAGCGTGGGGCCGTACGCCTATCTGCGGCCGGGTTCGCGGCTGGGGGCGAAGGGCAAGATCGGGACGTACGTGGAGACGAAGAACGCGTCGATCGGTGAGGGGACGAAGATCCCGCATCTGTCCTATGTCGGTGACGCGACGATCGGTGAGTTCAGCAACATCGGTGCCGCGAGTGTGTTCGTGAACTACGACGGACAGGACAAGCATCACACCACCATCGGCTCGCACTGTCGTACGGGGTCGGACAACATGTTTGTGGCTCCTGTCACGGTCGGGGACGGTGCGTACACCGCCGCCGGGTCCGTGATCACGAAGGACGTGCCGCCCGGTTCGCTGGCCGTGGCCCGTGGTCAGCAGCGGAATATCGAGGGTTGGGTGGCTCGCAAGCGTCCGGGGAGTGCCGCCGCGCAGGCGGCCGAGGCGGCTGCGCGGCAGGGCGAGGGCGAAGGCTGACCGGAAACGGGTGCGTCAAACACGGCGTACCGTGATAAGTGCGAACCCGCACCCCCCTGAGAAACCTCTGAGGAGACAGTGCTGTGACCGGGATCAAGACGACCGGCGAGAAGAAGTTGATGTTCTTCTCCGGCCGCGCCCACCCCGAGCTTGCCGAGGAGGTCGCCCACGAGCTGGGTGTCGGGGTCGTCCCGACGAAGGCCTTCGACTTCGCCAATGGTGAGATCTACGTCCGCTACCAGGAGTCGGCGCGTGGTGCGGACTGCTTCCTGATCCAGAGCCACACGGCTCCGATCAACAAGTGGATCATGGAACAGTTGATCATGATCGATGCGCTGAAGCGTGCTTCGGCGCGTTCGATCACGGTGATCGTGCCGTTCTACGGCTATGCGCGGCAGGACAAGAAGCACCGTGGCCGTGAGCCGATCTCGGCGCGGCTGATCGCGGACCTGATGAAGACGGCGGGTGCGGACCGGATCCTGACGGTGGATCTGCACACGGACCAGATCCAGGGCTTCTTCGACGGTCCGGTGGACCACCTGTTCGCGCTGCCGCTGCTGGCGGACTACGTGGGCAGCAAGGTGGACAGTGCGAAGCTGACCGTGGTGTCGCCGGACGCGGGCCGGGTGCGGGTGGCGGACCGTTGGTGCGACCGGCTGGGTGCGCCGCTGGCGATCGTGCACAAGCGGCGTGACAAGGACGTGGCGAACCAGGTGACGGTCCACGAGGTCGTGGGCGAGGTCAAGGGCCGGGTCTGTGTCCTGGTCGACGACATGATCGACACGGGTGGCACGATCTGTGCCGCGGCGGACGCGCTGTTCGCGCACGGTGCGGAGGATGTCATCGTGACGGCGACGCACGGTGTGCTGTCGGGTCCGGCGGCCGACCGTCTGAAGAACTCGAAGGTCAGCGAGTTCGTGTTCACCAACACGCTGCCGACGCCGGGTGAGCTGGAGCTGGACAAGATCACGGTGCTGTCGATCGCGCACACCATCGCGAGTGCGGTGCGTGAGGTGTTCGAGGACGGGTCCGTGACGAGCCTGTTCGACGAGCAGTAGGGCCGTTCGCCCCCCGTCGTCCTTCGGGTTCTTCCTTCAGGATGATCGATTTTTCTGCGGCCTCCTCCGCCGAGTAGACTTCTGCAGTTGCTCGGCGAGGGAGGCCGCATCCTTGGATGCGACGCTCCGTTATCGACGCGCTCTTCGTAGCAGGCCGTTCGTGGCCGGGTGACCACGTCCGATCCGAGTTCCTACGAGGAGTGATCATGTCCGAGGTCAAGATCTCCGCCCAGACCCGCACCGAGTTCGGCAAGGGTGCCGCCCGTCGTATCCGTCGTGACGCCAAGGTTCCCGGTGTCCTGTACGGCCACGGTTCGGACCCGCTGCACCTGACCCTCCCGGGCCACGACCTGCTGCTCGCGCTGCGTACGCCGAACGTCCTGATCGCCCTGGACATCGACGGCAAGACCAACGAGCTGGCCATCCCGAAGGCCGTGCAGCGTGACGCGATCAAGGGCTTCCTGGAGCACGTCGACCTGCAGCTGGTCAAGCGGGGCGAGAAGGTCACGGTCGAGATCCCGGTGCAGACCGAGGGTGAGCTGGCCGCCGGCGGCAACCTGCTGGAGCACGTCCTGAACGCGCTTCCGGTCGAGACCGAGGCCACCCACATCCCCGAGGGCGTCACGGTGTCCGTCGAGGGCCTGGAGGCCGGTGCCTCCGTCCTCGCCCAGGACATCACGCTGCCGAAGGGCACCACGCTGGCCGTGGACGGCGACACGGTCGTCCTGCAGGTGCTGGCCGCGCAGGCCGAGGAGGCCCAGGGCGAGGGCGCCGAGGGCGAAGAGGCCGCCGAGGCCTGAGCCGCGTAGCTTCGAGGCTGCGTGGGGTCAGGTCGTTTCGTGGCTTTCCCCCGCTTCGCGGCTCTCCCGGCTTTCCCGGCTTTCGTAGCGGTACATCAGCTCCAGCCGCTGTTTCCCCTGTCCCGGGGGGAGCAGCGGCTGCTGCGTAAGGAGACATGGACGTGACGACCCCCGCCAACGCGCCGTGGCTGATCGTGGGCCTCGGCAATCCCGGTCCTGAGTACGCCGGCAATCGCCACAACGTCGGTTTCATGGTGGCCGATCTGCTGGCCGAGCGGATCGGGGGGGAGGTTCAAGCGGGCGGGCAAGGCGCAGGCCCAGGTGGTGGAGGGGCGGATCGGGCCGCCGGGGCCGGAGAACCGGCGGGTGATCCTGGCGAAGCCGATGTCGTTCATGAATCTGTCCGGCGGTCCGGTGAACGCGCTGCGGGACTTCTACAAGGTGCCGGTGGCGAACATCGTGGCGGTGCACGACGAGCTGGACATCGACTACGGCACGCTGCGGGTGAAGCTGGGCGGCGGGGACAACGGGCACAACGGTCTGAAGTCGATGACGAAGGCGATGGGTGCGGAGTACCACCGGGTGCGGTGCGGGATCGGGCGTCCGCCGGGGCGGATGCAGGTGGCGGATTTCGTGCTGAAGGACTTCTCCTCGTCGGAGCGCAAGGAGCTGGACTGGTTCGTGGACCGGGCGGCGGACGCGGTGGAGTGTCTGGTGATCGAGGGGCTGGAGCGGGCGCAGAGTACGTACAACTCGTGAGCTGTCGCCCCCGGAGGTTGACTGACCGCTGAGGGTTGGCCAATGATCCCGGCCATGTCTGCCGCTGCTGTCCCGTCTCATCGCCGGAAGGGCCGTCCGGGCCGTCAAGGCCGCAAGAGGGGTGCCCCTCCGGCGCGTCGGGCGTCCGTGGCCGCCCTGCGTCTCGGGCGGCTCGTGGCGATGGGGGCGGTCGCGGCGCTGATCCTGTTCGCCGGGGTGTGGGGTTCGTGGGGTACGGCGCAGCAGGTGATGCTGACGAAGGGGCGGGAGCACGGCACGGTCGCGGTGACGCGGTGTGGTGCGCGGACCTGTTCGGGGCCGTACTCGCCGTTGTCGGAGGGGTCGACGGCGCGGTCGCGGGTGGTGATCGAGAAGTCGGTGGCGGTGCGCGCGGGGCGGACCTATCCGGTGGTGGTCAAGCCGGGCGGTGCCGAGGTGGTGCGGTCGGGTCCTGCGGGGGTGTTGTACGCGTGGGTGCCGATGGGGGGTGCGCTGTTGCTGGCGTCGGTGGTGGTGGCGGGCGGGTTGGGGCGGGTGCGGTGGGGGTGGGCGCTGGCGGGGTCGGGGGTGGCGTTGCTGACCGCCGCTTTTGTGATGATCTGATGGCTTTCGGTGCGCTTCTTTGCTGTGTGGCGCGCCTCTGTTGCCTGTTCGTGATTGACCGGCGGTCAAGAGCGGTTGGAAGCTGAGTCGCCCCCTCCACATCTTCCCTTTCGTCACTCGAAGATGGACTGCCCCATGCGTACCCTCACCCGGGCCGGAGTCGTCGCCGTCGCGTCCTCGGCGGCCCTGCTGCTGGCTCCCGCCGCCCACGCGGCCAAAGGCGACAACGGCGATGTGAAGACCCACCGGTCGACGACCGCGGAGTCCGACCGGCGCGACGAGCCCAAGGTCTGCGCGTTCTATCTCGACGCCTTCGATTTCGACGGGCTCCAGCAGGTCGCCTGGCACATCGAGGCCTGGGCGGACAACGACGCCGAGAAGGGCGAGACCGTCAAGTCCGGCTCGATCACGCTGGACTCGGACGGTCACGGCCGGACCCAGGATCTGTCGCTGCCCGACGGCCAGTACAAGCTGTTCTGGAACTTCGAGGGCGAGAAGGGGGCGGCGAAGCACAAGGTGTTCAAGGTGGACTGCGCGGAGGAGGGCGGTGGCGGTCCGTCCCCGTCGGGTTCGCCGTCCGGGAGCTCGTCGGCGTCGCCGTCCGGTTCGCCGTCCCAGTCCACTTCCCCCTCGCCCTCCACCTCGTCCTCCACCTCCACCTCCCCCTCGGCTTCGCCCTCCGGGTCCGTCGAGCCCTCGTCCTCCTCGGGTGCGACCCCGTCCTCGGCGTCCACCCCGCAGGGCGGCACCGGTGGTCTCGCCGAGACCGGCAACGGGGCGCCCGTCGGTGTCCTGGCGGCCCTCGCTGCGGCGCTGGTGGGTGCCGGCGGTTACCTCGTGGCCCGGCGGCGCCGAGCCTGACGTACGGAAAAAAAGCCGGGTGCCCCCGAGCCTCGTACTTCTCCGAGGCTCGGGGGCACCCTTCCGTGGTCCCGGCGATGTCCTTGCGTAAGGGCTCAGCCGGTGTTGCGCAGGCCCGCCGCCACGCCGTTGACGGTGAGGAGCAGGGCGCGGGAGAGCAGCGGGTCGGGTTCGGTGCCCGCGGCAGCGGCGTCGCGCTGCCGCTTGAGCAGGGTCACCTGGAGGTAGGAGATCGGGTCGAGGTAGGCGTCGCGGATGCTGAAGGTCTGCTTGAGGACGGGGGTGGCGTCCAGCAGTTCGCGCTCGCCGGTGATCCTGAGGACCTCGGCGACGGTGAGCTCGTGCTCGGCACGGATGCGGTCGAAGACGTGCTTGAGGTCGTCGGGGACGAGGGTGTCGACGTAGTGCTGGGCGATCCGCAGGTCGGTCTTGGCGAGGGTCATCTCGACGTTGGAGATGAAGTTGCGGAAGAAGTGCCACTGCTCGTGCATCTCGTCGAGCACGGTGTCGAGGCCCGCCTCGCGCAGGGCCTTCAGGCCGGAGCCGACGCCGTACCAGCCGGGGACGATCTGGCGGGACTGGGTCCAGCCGAAGACCCACGGGATGGCGCGCAGTCCGTCGAGCGAGACGCCCGAGCCGGGGCGGCGGGAGGGCCGGGAGCCGAGGTGCAGGTCGGCGAGCTGGTCGACCGGCGTGGAGGCGAGGAAGTACGTCGGCAGGTCGGGGTCCTCGACCAGCTCGCGGTACGCCGCGTGCGCCGCGTCGGAGACGACGTCCATGGCGGCGTCCCAGCGGGCGAGGGCTTCGTCGGACTGGCGGGGCGCGGTGTGCAGGGCGGAGGCCTGGAGGGTGGCGGCGACCGTCAGTTCCAGGTTCTCCCTGGCCAGGGAGGGGATGAGGTACTTGTCGGAGATGACCTCGCCCTGCTCGGTGACCTTGATCTCGCCTTCGAGGGTGCCCCAGGGCTGGGCGAGGATCGCGTCGTGCGAGGGGCCGCCGCCGCGGCCGACGGTGCCGCCGCGGCCGTGGAAGAGGCGCAGGCGTACGCCGTAGCGGTGGGCGACGTCGCGCAGCCGGCGCTGGGCGCGGTGGATCTCCCACTGGGAGGTGGTGATGCCGCCGAACTTGGAGGAGTCGGAGTAGCCGAGCATGACCTCCTGGACGTCTCCGCGCAGGGCGACGAGGCGCCGGTAGGAGGGGTCGGAGAGCATCTCCTCCAGGATGGTGTCGGCGGCCTTGAGTTCGTCGGTGGTCTCCAGGAGGGGCACGATGCCGATCCTGGCCCAGCCGGCGTGCAGGTCGACGAGGCCGGCCTCGCGGGCGAGGACGGCGGCGGCGAAGACGTCGTCGGCGCCCTGGCACATGGAGATGATGTACGACTCGATGACCTCGGGTCCGAAGACCTCCAGGGCCCGCTTGACGGTGAGGAAGACGCCGAGGGTCTTCTCGCCGGCCGCGTCGACGGGTGCCGGGGTGGGGGCGAGCGGCCTGCGCGAGCGCAGCTCCTTGGCCAGCAGCTTCGTACGGTATTCGCGGGGCATGTCCACGTACCGCCAGGACTCCTCGCCGAGGCGGTCGAAGAGCTGGCCGAGGGCGTGGTGGTGGGCGTCGGCGTGTTCGCGGACGTCCATGGTGGCGAGCTGGAGGCCGAAGGCGGCCAGGGTGCGGATGGTGCGGTTCATGCGGCCGTCGGCGAAGAGGCCGCCGCGGTGCTCGCGCAGGGAGTTCTGGACGAGGGTGAGGTCCGCCAGGAGTTCGCCGGTGCCGAGGTAGTCGCGGCCGGGCTCGTGCGGGGTGCCCTTGGCGAGGCGCTGCTTGGTGTTCTCCAGCTTCTGCCGGACGCAGGTGGCCTTGAGGCGGTAGGGCTCCTCGGCGTTGAGGCGCTTGTAGCGGGGGCTGATCTCGGGCAGGCGTTCGAGGTCGGCCTTCAGGGAGTCCAGCAGTTCGTCCGTCGCGCCGGTGTAGCGGATGGAGTTCGACAGGAAGCCGCGCAGTTCGTCGATCATCTCCAGGGCGTCGTTGATGCCGTGTTCGTGCTGGAGGATCAGGACGTCCCAGGTGACCTGGGGGGTGACGTTGGGGTTGCCGTCGCGGTCGCCGCCGATCCAGGTGCCGAAGGTGAGGGGGCGGGTGTCCTCGGGGAGGTGGACGCCGACCCGCTCCAGCTCGGAGGTGAGGTCCTCCAGGACGTCGCCGACGGCGTTCGCGTGCAGCTCGTCGAGGTAGTAGATCGCGTTGCGGGCCTCGTCGGCGGGCTCGGGGCGTACGACGCGCAGTTCGTCGGTCTGCCAGACGAGGTCGATGTTCTCGGCCAGGCGCGTGTCGTGGCGCCGGCGGTCGGCCTCGATGACGGGGGTGTCCAGGAGCGCGGCGATGCGCCGGAGCTTGTTCAGTACCGACCGGCGCGCGGCCTCGGTGGGGTGGGCGGTGAACACCGGGCGCACGTTCAGGTTGCGGACGCTCTCCCGGACGTGCTCGGGGTCGGCGTCCTTGAGGCGGTCGGCGGTGCGGGCGAGGAGACCGCCCTCGGCGGCGCGCCGGGCGCGCAGCTCGCGGCCGCGGTGGACCTGCTCGGTGACGTTCGCGAGGTGGAAGTAGGTGGAGAAGGCGCGGACGAGCTTGGCCGCGGTCTCCAGTTCGGTGCCGCGCAGCAGCTCGGCCGCGGCCTCTCCGTCCTCACGGGTGAGACGGCGGACCTTCTCGACCAGGTCGAGCAGCTCGGGGCCCTCCTGCCGGACGAGGGTCTCTCCGAGGAGGTCACCCAGTCGGCGGATGTCGGCCCTCAGTTCGGTACTGGTGGTCGCCGGGGACTCGGTCTGGTCGTCGGCACTGCTCACAGGTGCGGCTCCTTGCAGTGGTGAAGCTCGTCTGAGGCTCGTCTGGGCGGGGCCCGGGACCGTCCTGGCGGCGGGTGCCGCATACGGGCCGGACATCCGGGAAGAAAACAGAGCGGACCGCGCTGTCCGACCGTCTCCAAGGATAGGTGGCGGACGGGACGCGCAGACGGTCGGGCTCTTGCCGCCGGGCAGCGCGCTGCCATACTTACGATGCCGTAGGTTACGGAACCGTAGGAAGCTGTACACGGCATCCTGCGTGAGGCGGCCGTGACCCGGCGACCTGCCACACCATCCTCGAACCCCCCAGGGGACGCCCCATGACCACGCGCTCCGATGTGATCGACGACGCCCCGAAGGCGAACGACGGCGCTCCACTTCCCTCCGCGACGCTCGGTGGCGAGCAGAAGCGTTCGCTGGAGCAGATCACCCTTCTCCTCTTCATCATCGTTCCGTTCCTGGCGCTGCTCGCGGCGGTGCCGCTGGCCTGGGGGTGGGGGGTCAGCTGGCTGGACCTGGGCCTGCTGGTCTTCATGTACTACCTGGGGTGCCACGGCATCACGATCGGTTTCCACCGGTACTTCACGCACGGTTCCTTCAAGGCGAAGCGGCCGCTGCGGATCGCGCTGGCGGTCATGGGGTCGATGGCCGTGGAGGGGCCGCTGGTGCGCTGGGTGGCGGATCACCGCAAGCACCACAAGTTCTCGGACGCGGAGGGCGACCCTCATTCGCCGTGGCGGTTCGGGGAGACCGTCCCGGCGCTGATGAAGGGCCTGTGGTGGGCGCACATCGGCTGGATGTTCGACGAGGAGCAGACCCCGCAGGACAAGTACGCGCCGGATCTGATCAAGGACGGGGCGATCCGGGCGATCTCACGGCAGTTCATCCTCTGGACGGTGGTGTCCCTGGCGATCCCGCCGCTGGTGGGCGGGCTGGTGACGATGTCCTGGTGGGGCGCGTTCACGGCGTTCTTCTGGGGGTCGCTGGTGCGGGTGGCGCTGCTGCACCACGTCACCTGGTCGATCAACTCGATCTGCCACGCGGTGGGCAGGCGTCCCTTCAAGTCGCGGGACCGCTCGGGCAACGTGTGGTGGCTGGCCGTGCTGTCCTGCGGTGAGTCCTGGCACAACCTGCACCACGCGGATCCGACATCGGCGCGGCACGGTGTGATGCGGGGGCAGCTCGACTCCTCGGCGCGGCTGATCCGGTGGTTCGAGGCGTTCGGGTGGGCGTACGACGTGCGCTGGCCGTCACGCTCGCGTATCGATTCGCGTCGCAACACGGACGCGGACGGCTCCCGGCGCCGGAAGGCGGCCGCGAAGGCGGCATGATTGACGCCGTGGCGACCGACTCCAGCAGTACCCCCAGTCCAGGCGGCGAAGCGAAGCCGCGGCGCGCCCGGCGCACCCGGATGACGGGGGCCGAGCGGCGCCAGCAGTTGCTGGAGATCGGTCGCACCCTGTTCGCGGCGAAGGGCTTCGAGGCCACGTCGGTGGAGGAGATCGCGGCGAAGGCCGGGGTCTCCAAGCCGGTGGTGTACGAGCACTTCGGCGGCAAGGAGGGGCTGTACGCGGTCGTCGTGGACCGGGAGATGCGGCGGCTGCTGGACATGGTGACGAGTTCGCTCACCGCCGGTCATCCCCGTGAGCTGTGCGAGCAGGCGGCGTTCGCGCTCCTGGACTACATCGAGGAGTACACGGACGGATTCCGGATCCTGGTCCGGGACTCCCCGATCCCGCAGTCGACGGGGTCCTTCGCCTCGCTGATCTCGGACATCGCCACCCAGGTGGAGGACATCCTGGGGCGTGAGTTCAAGAGCCGCGGTTTCGATCCCAAGCTGGCGCCGCTGTACGCGCAGGCGCTGGTGGGCATGGTGGCGCTGACCGGCCAGTGGTGGCTGGACGTGCGCCGGCCGAAGAAGGCCGAGGTCGCGGCCCATCTGGTCAACCTGGCCTGGCACGGGCTGGACGGGCTGGAGGCGAAGCCGCACCTCATAGGCCGCCGCAAGGCGTAGCCCTGTCCGTCCTGAATGCGCTTGCCTGCCTCTGCTCGCCTGCGCGTGCTCGCCCGTCCGTGCTCGGTGCCTGCCTGCCTGTCCGTGCCGGTCAGTGCTTGAAGATGTCCTTCGTCTTCTCCTTGGCCTGACGGGCGTCGCCCTTGGCCTGTTCGGCGCGGCCCTCGGCCTCCAGCGGTACGTCGCGCGTCACCCGGCCGGCGGCCTCCTTGGCCTTGCCCTTGAGCTGTTCCTTCTTCCCCTTGGCCTTCTGGTCGCCTGCCATGGTGGTTCACTCCTCGGTTCGTCGGCCCGCGGTTGCGTCGGCATCTCCCGAGTGGCCGGGCGCGCCGCTTCTCAAACACCGGTGCGGGCAACCCGCCCGGCCGGCTGTGTCACGCCCTCTTGGTGGCGACGGCGAACAGGCGGCGAAAGGGCAGGACGGTGCCGTACGGGGCGGGCGGGTAGGCCTCGCGGAGCAGGTCGCGGTACTCGGTGACGAAGGCGTCCCGGGCCTCGGGGTCGTCGGCGAGGGCGTCGAGGGCGGGGCGCAGCCCGGTGCCCTTGACCCAGTCGAGGACGGGGTCCTCGCCCGTGAGGACGTGGTGGTACGTCGTCGTCCAGACGTCGGTGGCACAGCCGAGGCGGGCGAGGCGGTCGAGGTAGACGCCGGGGGCGTGGACGGAGTCCGCGGGGCGCAGGACGTGGGTGAGGCGGTCCTTCCAGCGGGGGGTGCCGGCGAGCGCGCGCATGAGGGCGTGCAGGGGGGCGTCGGTGTTGTGGGGGACCTGGAAGGCGAGGGTGCCGCCGGGGGCGAGGCCGTCGAGCCAGGCGGGGAGGGCGTCGAGGTGGCCGGGGACCCAGTGCAGGGCGGCGTTGGAGATCAGCAGGTCGTAGGTCTCGCCGGGGGTCCAGGTGGTGAGGTCGGCGTGGGCGAAGTCGAGGCGCGGGCCGGCGTGCGCGGCGGCGTCGGCGAGCATCTGCGGGGAGTTGTCGTAGCCGGTGATGCGGGCGGCGGGCCAGCGGTCGGCGAGGACGGCGGTGACGTTTCCGGGGCCGCAGCCCAGGTCGGCGATGCGGGGCGGGTCGCCGGGGAGGTCGGGGACGCGGGCGAGGAGGTCGTGGAAGGGGCGGGCGCGGTGGCCGGCGTGGCGGAGGTACTGGGCGGGGTTCCAGGAGGGGTTGGTCGTCGTACCCGGGTCGGTCGTCATAGCCGTAACCTTCCCTCCGGATTTATCTCGATGTCAAGAGACTTGATCTCAAGAGACTTCATGTCGACACAACCACTACACTGATCGCCATGGAGGACGAGGTCGATCGGCTGGTCGCAGCGTGGCGCCGGGAGCGCCCCGACCTCGACGTGGAGCCGCTGGAAGTACTCAGCCGGGTGAGCAGACTGGCCCGGCATCTGGACCGGGCGCGCCGGCTGGCGTTCTCCGAGCATCAGCTGGAGCCCTGGGAGTTCGACGTGCTGACCGCGTTGCGGCGCGCGGGGGCGCCGTACCAGCTCTCCCCCGGGCAACTGCTGACCCAGACGCTGGTGACCTCGGGCACGATGACGAACCGGATCGACCGGCTCGCGAAGAAGGGCCTGGTGGAGCGGCTGCCGGACCCGAGCGACCGGCGCGGTGTGCTCGTCCGCCTCACCGACGACGGCAAGGACCGCGCCGACCAGGCGCTGGCCGGGCTGCTCGACCAGGAACGGGCGATCCTGGCCGAGCTCTCGCACGCGCAGCGCGGCGAACTGGCCTCCCTGCTGCGCCAGCTGACCGCCCCGTTCGACAACATCCCCGGCTGAGGTCCTGCCGGGCGGATCAAGGGCGCGGAGGCGCGGCCCGCCCCGCTGGACGTCGGCCGGTCAGGCGCTGTGGGTCTCCTCCGCCCTGATCTGCGCGGCAGGCCCCAGGTCCACCGGCCCGACGCCCGCCCTGCGGGCCAGGGCGACGGCGGCGAGGGTGGAGTGGACGCCCAGTTTGCCGAGGACGTTCTGCATATGGGTGCGGACGGTGTGCGGGGACAGGAAGAGGCGCTCGGCGACGGCCTTGCGCCCCAGGCCCGCCACCATGCACCGGAGCACTTCGCGTTCCCTCGGGGTGAGGGACTCCACGAGCCGCTCGCTCTCGGTGCGGTGCTTGCGGGCGGCGGTGAGTTCGCGCAGGACGCCGGTGAGCAGGGCGGGCGGCAGATGGGTCTCCTCGCGCAGCACCCCGCGGATGACGGTGAGCAGCCGGGACAGCGAGCAGTCCTTGGCCACCCATCCCGAGGCCCCGGCCTGGAGGGCGAGGGCGGCGCGGCGCGGGTCGTCCTTCTCGGCGAGGACGACGACCCGGACATGGGGCTGGCCGGAGCGCACCCCCGAGACGAGGGAGATCCCGTCGACGAGCCCGTCCTCGCCCACCTCGTGCACGGGCACGGCGGGCCGTATGCCGGGCAGCGCACCGCCCGGACCACCTCCCGCTCCCGCTCCGGCGCCGAGATCGGCGTCGACGAGCAGCACGTCGTAGCGGCGTCCCTCGGCGGCCGCGCGCTCCAGGCTGCGCAGCGCCGCGGGGCCGCTGCCGGCCGCGGAGACGTCGACGTCGGGCTCCGCGGCGAGCGCCGCGGCGAGCGACTCGGCGAAGATGCGATGGTCGTCGACGACCAGGACTCGGATGCGAACCACGAAACCCCCTTCCCCAGGCTCCTGTCCGGAGCAGGGGATACCCCAAAGTCCTCAGAGACGGAGAACGACGACCGGCGCGGGTACGACGCCCGGAGGGGATGGGGTCACCGCGCGGCCGCCGCCGTGCAGAGACTGCTACCCCGACTCCGGGCGCCGTACCCGACTGTCTCGCCCCCTGATCGGCACCGGCCCCCACCGGTGCTGTTCATCAGGGTAGGGCTGTGGGCGGGCAGCGGAAGGAAAAACGCAGAACTGGTTGGCCAGGGCGTTTATGGTGTGCCGCATGTTTCGTCTTGAGACAGAAGTCGACAGCACCAGGCGCGATCTTCTTCGCTCGCGGCTCCGCGACACCAACACGACGGCCTCGCCGGTCCTGCGGGCGCTGCGCGGCACCCCCGCCGAGCGGGAGACCCCGCTGCACGTGTGGGCCGCAGACGCGGACGGTGGACTGGCGGGCGGGCTGGTCGGTCACACGTGGACGGCCTGGCTGCACGTGGCCCTGCTCTGGGTGGACGAACGCCACCGCGGCTCCGGCCTGGGCAGCCGGCTCCTCGGCGAGGCGGAACGGGTCGCCGTCGAGGAGCGGGGCTGCCGTCACGCCCGTCTGGAGACCTGGGACTTCCAGGCCCCGGACTTCTACCGGCGCCTGGGCTACGACGTGGTGTGCGTGATCGAGGACTATCCGCCGGGCGTCACGGAGTACACGCTGACGAAACGGCTGGGTGAGGCGGAGAAGTCCCGCCCCACCCCGATCTCTTCCTGACGGCTGGTCAGATCAGGCGCCGCGCCCCCGCCGAGGGGACCGCCTCGAAGACGCGGGGAGCCGTGTGGCCGGCCGCGGCGAAGGCCTCCTCGATCGCCTTGGTGAGGGTGTCGACCTCGGCGGTGTCGGCGAGGACGATCGCGGAGCCGCCGAAGCCGCCGCCGGTCATCCGGGCGCCGAGGGCGCCGTGGGCGACGGCGGTGTCGACGACCAGGTCCAGCTCGGGGCAGGAGACCCGGAAGTCGTCGCGCAGGGAGGCGTGGCCCTCGGTGAGGACCGGGCCGACGGCGCGGGTGTCGCCGGCCTCCAGCAGGGCGACCGTGCGTTCGACGCGCGCGTCCTCGGTGACGACGTGCCGGACCAGGCGGCGCACCTCCTCCTCGTCGCCGAGACGGGCGAGGGCCGCGTCCAGGTCGGCGAACGGGACGTCCCGCAGGGCGTCGACGCCGAGCAGGGCGGCGCCCTTCTCGCAGCCCTCGCGGCGCTTGCCGTACTCGCCGGTGCTGTGGGAGTGCTTGACCTGGGTGTCCACGACGAGCAGCCGCATCCCCTCGGCCGCGAGGTCGAGCGGGATCTGCTTCTGGGACAGGTCGCGGGTGTCGAGGAAGAGGGCGTGGCCCTCCTCGCAGCAGGCCGAGGCCGTCTGGTCCATGATCCCGGTGGGGGCGCCCACGTAGACGTTCTCCGCGCGCTGGCACAGGCGGGCGAGCTGCCAGCGCTGCAGGCCCAGCTCGTAGAGGTCGTTCAGGGCGAGGGCCACGACGACCTCGATCGCCGCCGACGAGGACAGGCCCGCGCCGGTCGGGACCGTCGAGGTGAGGTGGATGTCGGCGCCGGTGACCGGGTGGCCGGCCTCGCGCAGCGCCCAGACGACCCCGGCGGGGTACGCCGTCCAGCTCGCGTCGGACTCCGGGACGAGGTCGTCGAGGCGGAGTTCGGCGACACCGCCCTCGATGTCGGAGGAGTGCAGGCGCAGCACTCCGTCCGCGCGCCGGGAGACCGCGGCGAGCGCCTGGTGCGGCAGCGCGAAGGGCATCACGAAGCCGTCGTTGTAGTCGGTGTGCTCACCGATGAGGTTGACGCGGCCGGGCGCGGCCCACACCCCGTCGGGCTCGGCGCCGTACAGCCCGGCGAACGCCTCGCGCACTTCCTGTGCCGCCACTGCTGCCCCCACTACTGCTCCCTTGCGATGTGCTGGGCGAACTCCCACGCGTCCGCGACGATTCCGGCGAGGTCCGCGCGGGAGGGGTTCCAGCCCAGCCGTTCGCGGGCGGTGGCCGCGGAGGCGACCAGGACGGCCGGGTCGCCGCCCCGGCGGGGGGCCACGATCTCGGGGATCGGGTGGCCGGTGACCTCGCGGACGGTCTCGATGACCTCGCGGACCGAGAAGCCGTTGCCGTTGCCCAGGTTGCAGATGAGGTGCTCGCCCGGGGCGGCGGCGGCGACGGCGAGGAGGTGGGCCTCGGCGAGGTCGGCGACGTGGATGTAGTCGCGCACGCAGGTGCCGTCGGGGGTCGGGTAGTCGTCGCCGTAGACGGAGATGGCCTCGCGGCGGCCCTGGGCGACCTGGAGGACGAGCGGGATGAGGTGCGACTCGGGGTCGTGGCGCTCGCCGTGCGCCCCGTAGGCGCCCGCGACGTTGAAGTAGCGCAGGGAGACCGCGCCCAGGCCGTGCGCCGCCGCCTCGCCGGTGATCATGTGGTCGACGGCGAGCTTGGTGGCCCCGTAGGGGTTGGTGGGCTTCGTCGGCGCGGTCTCGACGATCGGGACCTGCTCGGGTTCGCCGTAGGTGGCGGCGGTGGAGGAGAAGACGAGCTTGCGCACGCCCGCGTCGCGCATGGCGGCGAGCAGGGCCATGGTGCCGCCGACGTTGTTGTCCCAGTACTTCTCGGGCTTCACGACGGACTCGCCGACCTGCGAGGACGCGGCGAAGTGCAGCACCGCGTCGAAGGAGGCGTCGAGCCACTTGGCGGCGTCGCGGATGTCGCCCTCGACGAAGGCGGCGCCGGCGGGGACGCCCTCGCGGAAGCCGGTGGAGAGGTTGTCCAGGACCACTACCTCGTGCCCCGCCTCCAGCAGGTGCTGGGCGACGACACCGCCGACGTAGCCGGCCCCTCCGGTCACCAGGTACTTCATGAACTCGCTACCTCTCGCAGTCGCTCGGCCGCGCGCTCCGGTGGCACGTCGTTGATGAAGACGTTCATGCCGGATTCGGAGCCCGCGAGGAACTTCAGCTTGCCGGACGTCCGGCGGATGGTGAAAAGCTCGAGGTGGAGTGCGAAGTCGTCGCGGTTGACGCCGTCGAACTCCTCCAGCGCGCCGAACGGCGCCTGGTGCCAGGCGGCGATGTAGGGCGTGGGCGGTTCACCGTCACCGAAGATACGGTCGAAGCGCCGCAGGAGTTCCAGGTAGACCCTGGGGAACTCCGCGCGGGCCTCCTCGTCGAGCGCGAGCAGGTCGGGGACGCGGCGCTTGGGGTACAGGTGCACCTCGTACGGCCAGTGCGCCGCGTACGGCACGAAGGCGACCCAGTGTTCACCCTCCAGGACGACCCGCTCGCCGGCGAGTTCACGCTCCAGGACGGCGTCGAAGAGGTTCTCCCCGCCGGTGGCCTCCCTGTGCGCGGCGACCGAACGCAGCATCAGGGCGGTGCGGGGGGTGGTGAACGGGTAGGCGTAGATCTGCCCGTGCGGGTGACCCAGTGTCACGCCGATCTCGGCACCGCGGTTCTCGAAGCAGAAGACCTGGTCGACGGAGGGCAGATGCGACAGCTCGGACGTCCGGTCCGTCCACGCGTCGAGGACGAGGCGCGCCTGCTCCTCGGTGAGGTCGGCGAAGGACGCGTGGTGGTCGGAGGTGAAGCAGACCACCTCGCACCGCCCGGAGTCGCCGGCCAGGGAGGGGAAGCGGTTCTCGAAGACGACGGCGTCGTACGACGAGTCCGGGATCTCGCTGAGCCGCTCGCCCTGGGAGGGGCAGAGCGGGCATTCGTCGGCCGGCGGGTGGTAGGTGCGCCCCTGCCGGTGGGAGGCGATCGCGACCGAGTCGCCCAGCAGCGGGTCCCGGCGTACCTCCGAAGTGGTGACCGTGGGGTCCAGCGGACGCCGGTCCACCGCGTCGCGCACCGAGTCGTCCCGCAGGTCGTAGTAGATCAGCTCACGACCGTCGGCCAGCCGGGTCGAGGTCTTCTTCACCGCGACTCTCCATTGCCAAGTAAGTGCCTAGTAAGTGCCAAGCAGGTACCGAGTAAGACTTCAAACAGAACCGAACACATAGAAACATAAACACGCGCGGGAAGTAACCCCCCACAACCAAACAAAGACCACCAGACAAGGTGAGCTCCGGATGCAGACCCCCACACCCTCCGTGCACCTGGCAGCCGAGCTGCGGCTCCCCACGAACGCGCTCGACTACACGATCCTCGGCATCTACTTCGTCGTCGTCCTGGGCATCGGCTTCGCCGCCCGCAAGTCGGTGCGGACCAGCCTCGACTTCTTCCTCTCCGGGCGCTCGCTGCCCGCCTGGATCACCGGCCTCGCCTTCATCTCGGCCAACCTCGCCGCCACCGAGATCCTCGGCATGGCCGCGAACAGCGCCCAGTACGGCGCCTACACCGTGCACTGGTACTGGATCGGCGCCATCCCCGCGATGGTGTTCCTCGGCCTGGTGATGATGCCGTTCTACTACGGCAGCAAGGTCCGCTCGGTGCCCGAGTTCCTGCTGCTGCGCTTCGACCGGGGGGCCCATCTGCTCAGCTCGGTCCTCTTCGCCTTCGCGGCGATCCTCATCGCGGGCGTCAACCTCTACGCGCTGGCGATCGTCGTGGAGGCCCTGCTGGGCTGGCCGCAGTGGGTGGCCATCGTGGTCGCGGGCTTCTTCGTCCTCGCCTACATCACCCTGGGCGGCCTGTCCTCGGCGATCTACAACGAGGTGCTGCAGTTCTTCGTGATCCTGGCCGCGCTGATCCCGCTGTCGGTGCTCGGCCTGAAGCGGGTGAACGGCTGGGACGGCCTCACCGACAAGCTCACCGCGACCCACGGGGAGAACTTCACGACCGCCTGGGGCGGCACCGGCATCGGCAGCGACAACCCGCTGGGCGCGAACTGGCTCACGATCGTGCTCGGCCTCGGCTTCGTCCTCTCCTTCGGCTACTGGACGACGAACTTCGCCGAGGTCCAGCGCGCCCTGTCGGCGAAGAACCTCTCCGCGGCCCAGCGGACGCCGCTCATCGCCGCGTACCCGAAGATCTTCATCGTGTTCCTGGTGATGATCCCCGGCCTGGTCGCGGCGGCCCTGATCCCGGGGTTCGGCACCGGCGACTCGGGCTACCAGTACAACGACGCGATCCCGTTCCTCATGGTGGAGCTGCTGCCCAACGGCGTGCTCGGCATCGCGGTGACCGGTCTGCTCGCGGCGTTCATGGCCGGCATGGCGGCCAACGTGTCCTCCTTCAACACGGTGTTCACCACCGACATCTGGGCCAAGTACGTGGTGCGCGGCCGTGAGGACGCCTACTACGTCCGCTTCGGCCGGCTGATCACCGCGATCGGGGTCGCCGCCTCGGTCGGGACGGCCTTCCTGGCCTCCTCCTTCTCCAACATCATGAGCTACCTCCAGACCCTGTTCTCCTTCTTCAACGTCCCCATGTTCGTGGTCTTCATCGTGGGGATGTTCTGGAAGCGGGCGTCGAAGAAGTCGGGCTTCTGGGGCCTGCTCGCCGGCACCACCGCGGCGATGGTCAACTACTTCGTCCTCTACAAGCAGGACGTCATCGGCATCCCCACCGACCAGGGCGCGAACTTCGTCTCCGCCATCGCCGGGTTCGTGGCCGGAGCGGTCGTCATGGTGGCCGTCTCGCTGTTCACCGCGCCCAAGCCCGACGAGGAACTGCAGGGCCTGGTCTACGGCACCCGCTCCCCCGGCATGGCCGAACCCCCCGCGGCCGGCGACGACGCCTGGTACCGCAGGCCCGCGCTGCTGGGCTGGGGGGCCGTGATCCTGGCGGCGGCCTGCTACATCCCGTTCTCGATCTGAGCCCGCTCGCGCCCCGCGCGGGGGACCGCCGCGCGCGGGAGACTGGAGAGACCATGTCCGAGCACTTCGACCCCGAGGAACGCCACGAGGCCGCCGAGCGGCTGCGGCGCGCCGGGTACTCCGAGGCCGACGTCCAGCGCGAGGTCACCGAACTGGAGCAGAAGTCGGCGACCGCGGCCCGCATCTTCGACCTGCGCCGCATCATCGGCGGCCTGTTCGTCCTGTACGGCGTCATCCTCACGCTCACCGGCCTCACCGACAGCGACGCCGAGATCGACAAGGCCCAGGGCATCAACATCAACCTCTGGACCGGCGTCGGGATGCTGCTCCTCGGCGTCTTCTTCCTGGTGTGGCTGTGGCTGCGCCCGGCGTCCGCCCCGGCCCCGCCGCTGCCGGCTCCGGGGGACACGCCGTCCGACTGACGCGCTGGAGCAGCCCGGCCCGCTCCAGGAAGCCGGCCACGCCCGCGGTCTCCTCGGGGGAGAGCGGGACCTGGGGCTCGGCCGTCGCCGGGCAGTCGATGACACCGCGCAGGTGCAGGGCCGTCTTGAACGCGCCCAGGGCCGCCGAGCCCGCGCCCATCCGGGCCGGGTCGCCGACGGACACCATGCCGAACAGGGCGCACAGCCGCTCCTGCTCGGCCCGCGCGCCCGCCACGTCGCCCGAACGGCACCGGCGCACCAGCCGGACGTATCCGTGCGGGTCGACGTTGGCCAGGCCGGGCACCGCGCCGTCCGCGCCGAGGGCCAGGGCCGCGTCGACCAGCAGCTCGGAGCCGGTCAGGACGCCGAACCCGGGCAGGTCGCGGGCGCCGGTGACGACCTCGCGGAGGCCGGCCAGATCGCCGCTGGAGTCCTTCAGCCCGGCCAGCACGCCCTCGGCGGCCAGCTCCAGGACGAGCCCGGCGGGCAGCTTGGTGTGCACGGCGACCGGGATGTCGTAGGCGATCACCGGCAGGCCGCCGCGCTCGGCCACCAGCCGGTAGTGACGGGCGATCTCGGCGGGGTGGGTGCGGGTGTAGAACGGCGCGGTGACGACGACCGCGTCCGCGCCCGCCGCCCCGGCGGCCGCGACGTGGTCGAGCACCCGGGGCGTGGTCATGTCGACGGCGCCGGCCAGGACCGGCAGCCGGCCCGCCACGTGCGCGACGACGGTCTCGGTGACCAGCCGACGCTGCCGGTCGGTGAGGAACGCGACCTCCGAGGTGGATCCGAGCACGAACAGCCCGTCCACCCCGCCGTCCAGGAGATGGTCGACGAGCCGGCGCAGCGAGGGGACGTCCACCTCGCGGTCCGGGGTCAGGGGGGTGCAGACCGGCGGGATCACTCCGGAGGGCGGGGCGGGCAGGGTCATCGCGGCTCCCTGGGCAGGCTCTCGGGTACGAGGTCGTCGGTGGACTCGTGCTCCTGCACAGGATGGTGACAGCGGGGACGGTGTCCGGCCGCCGACACGGCCGGAACCCAGGCCTCGCGCGCGGCCCGGCCGGATCGCCGACCGGCACCGGACGGGTCGGCGGTCCGCAGCGGTCACCCGTGGGAGTGATCGGCGTCGGCGGCCGCGCGGCCCAGGCCCACGGGGCCCGCGCGGTCCAGCAGGCCGGTGCGGGCGGCCAGGGCCGCCGCCTCCAGCCGGGAGCCGACGCCGAGTTTCATGAGGACGCGCTGGACATGGGTGCGGGCCGTGGAGGGGGCGATGCCCATGCCCGCCGCGATGAGGCGGGTGTCCTCGCCGTCGGCAACCCGGACCAGGACCTCGACCTCGCGCGGGGTGAGCAGCTGCAGAAGCCGCTGCCCCTCGTCGTCCGGCTGGGCGGCGGGGTTGAGGAGTTCGCCGAAGGCGCCCTGGAGGAGCTGCGGGGCGACCGCGGCCTCACCCGCCCTCGCCTTCATGATGGCCCGCTCGACGCCCTCGATGCGCTCGTCGTGGCGTACGTAGCCGGAGGCGCCCGCGGCGAACGCGGCCGCGATGCCCCGGGGGCTGGGCACCGGCCCGAGGACCAGGACCGCGACCTGCGGGCGCTCCCTCTTGATCCGGACCACCGGGTCGAAGATGCCCGGCTCGGCCGGGGCCGCCGTCCCGAGCAGGCACACCTCCGGCGCCCGGGTGATCACCAGCTCCGCCGCCCCCGCGGCCGGCGCCGCCGCGGCGAGCACCCGGTGCCCCCGCAGCTTCAGCGCCGAGGCCAGCGCCTCGGCGAGCAGTCGGTGGTCGTCGACCACCATCAGCCGCACTCCCATCGGCAACCCCCCAGTCCCCCCACGGAACACAACAAGACGGAACACAGCAGAACTGTCGCAACAGACAAAAGGTGCCCCCCGGCACCCCGTTCCTCATGCCCCCGGAAGCTACACGCTTGTTCGACGTTGCGCTCCCCCTACCGGCGAGAAGTGCCCCGGATCGTCGAAATTCCTCGCATTCGTGGGTGATGAGCGGTAAGTGCACGGCCCCGCCCCTGAGCAGGGGCGGGGCCGTGCGTCCGGGCGGGCCGGTACGGCTCAGCCGGAGGTGCCGAACGCGATCGCCAGGTACCCCTTGTCGCCACCGGTGTCGGCGTCGGCGTAGGTGTCCGCCAGATACAGCCGGCCGTCGGAGTACAGGATCTCCGAGTACTCGGGGGACATGGCGCTCTCCATGTCCCGGGCGTCCTCGGAGTCCGTGTTCTCCAGCAGCGTGGTCTCCTTGAACGAGCCGCCGTCGATGCTGACGACCTGTCCGCCCTTGTCGTACGGCGGCTCCTTGTACGCGATCACGTTGCCGCCGTCCATCCGCAGCGGGAAGAGCGTGTAGTCGGTGCCGGAGTCGGCGCGCTGGCCGGTCTGCTTGCCGGTGGCGAGGTCGAAGGCGACGATCGAGTTGCTGCGGGCGCCGTTGTCGTCGCGCTGCTCGGTCGCCACGTACAACCGGTCGTTGCCGACGGTCAGGCCCGTGCAGGCCTCGGGTGTGTCGATGCTGTCGCACTCGGCCGCGTATTCGTCGCCCGGCGCGGAGATCCGGGTGCGCAGGGCGCCGGTCTTGTTGTCGATGGAGAAGAAGTCCGAGATGCCGCTGCCGTCACCGGCGCTGTCGCCGACGTCGGCGGCCACAACCAGCGGGTCCGTCGAGACCACGCCGGCGTACTCGATGTCGGTGGCCATCTTGTACTCGGAGAGCACCCTCCCGGAGGCCGGGTCGATGGTCTGGATGTGCAGCTGCGGCGCGTCGTACGCACCGCACTTGCGCACCGCCACCAGCTTGGCGCCGCCGCCGTAGCCGGCGTCGTAGCAGGTGTCGGAGGTCTTGGGCGCCCACAGCACCTTGCCGCTCGCGATGTCGAAGGCGGCGCCGCCGTCGGTGCTGCCCACGGCGACGGTGTTCGCGCTGACGGTGACGTTGTCGAAGTCGATCAGGGCGTCACCCGAGTTGACCGTCTTCGTCCACAGCTGTCTGCCCGCGTTCAGGTCGATCGCCGCGACCTGGGTGCAGCCGGCCGTGGAGTCCTTCGGAGGCATCTTCGGCTGGAACACGATCGCCGTGCGGCCGTCGTCGTCGGTCCGGCGGCTCGCCGCGCACACCGGGCCGGGCAGCTTCACCGTCCACAGCTTCGTGCCCTTGTCGCGGTCGTAGCCGACGATCTCGGCGACCCCGCTCTTCACATACGCCCTGTCGGTCAGCCAGGAGCCGTCCACGGCCACGCTGTCGTCCTTGGCGACCGTGGGCATCGGCAGCTGGAAGAGGGCCTTGGCGCCCGGGTCGGAGGGCACCTTCTCGCTGCCCTTGGCGACCCCGTCCTTGTCGTCACCGCCGGTGCCGCCGCCGGTGCCGCCGGAGGCCGTGGGGCCGTCCTGCCCGCCGCTGCCAGAGGACTTCGCGTACCAGACCCCGCCGCCGATGATCAGCGCGATCGCCGCGACCGCCGCGACGATGATCACCATCGAGGCGTTCATCCTCCGCCCGCCCGCCGGGGCGGCGGGAGCGGGCGGCTGCAACGGCACGGTCATCGGCTGCCCGGGGTAGCCGTAGCCGGGCTGCTGCCCGTAGGGGCCCGGCGCGCCGTACGGGGACGGCTGCTGGGGGGCGGCCCCGGGGTAGCCGTAGCCCGGCTGGGGCTGGGGCGCGGCGGCCGGGTAGCCGTACCCCGGCTGGGGCTGGGGCTGGGGCGCGGCGGCCGGGTAGCCGTACCCCGGCTGGGGCTGGGGCTGGGGCGCGGTGGCCGGGTAGCCGTAACCGGGCTGGGGCTGAGGGGGCGTCGGCTGCCCGTAGCCCGACTGGGGCTGGGGCTGGGGAGCTTGGGCCGACTGGGCCGACTGGGCCGACTGGGCGTTCTTCCGGAGCTGGTCCGCCACGGGTGCCTGGTGCGGCATCGGGCCGCCGGGCGACTGGCTGAGCTGCGGGCCTTCGGGCGGGGCGGGTGGCGCCGCCGCCGGCGGCCCGAAGGGCGGGGCGCCCTCGGGCGCGGGACCCTGCGGTACGGCGTCCTGCGGCGCGGGCGCCTGCGGTACGGCGTCCCGCGGTGCCGCGTCCTGCGGTGGTTCGGGCGGGCCGAAGGCGCCCTGCTGCGGGGGCTGGTTCGGGGGAGGGGACGAGGGCGGCGGCTGCGTCATGGTGTGGATTTCCTCGGCGAAGCGCGGGGGGACGACGGGCGGAAAGGGCGTGGAGGGGGTCCGCTCACTTGCCGTAGGCGAGCATCAGCTTCTCCTTCCCGTCGTCCTCGCCGGTCAGCTGGGTGGAGGAGAGGTAGAGACGGCCGTCGGCCCAGGCGCGGTCGCCGCCCGAGAAGCCGTCCTCGAGGTCGACCGTGCCCGCGGGCAGCCGGAGCAGCGTCGCCGGGGTGTGCGCGGATCCGGCCGTCGGGACGGACACCACGCGCCCGCCCGCGTCGGAGGACGGCTCGACGTACGCCACGAGCTTGCCGCTCTCGGTCGTCATCGGTGTCATCGGCTCGTCGGTGGGCGACTTCACGCGCCACTTCTCCTTGCCGGTGGAGAGGTCGATCGCGACGATCTCGTTGGCGGAGCCGCTCGCGTCGGTGGGCAGGTAGAGCGTGTTCGCGTCGACCGCCGTGCCGAGGCAGCCGGTGAGGTCGCTGTCGAAGAGCGCCCAGCCGCACTGCGGGTCGAAGTCCTCGTCGACACCGACCTGCGAGCGGAAGCCGCCGTCGGCCTTGAACGTCGAGATGTTCCAGCTGTTCTTGTCGTCGTTGGTGCTGTAGACGACGAGCGGGTCGAGGGAGTACACCCGCTCGACCTCCCAGCCCTTGTCGAGCTTGCGGGTCCACTTCGCCTTGCCGGTGGCCGCGTCCAGCTCCTGGAGCTCGACGTGTTCGTCGGCCTTCAGCGCGGCGCAGGACGCCACCATGACCAGCCGGGTCCCGCCCGCGAACGCCTTGGGGAAGCACGAGTCGCCGTACTTCTCGATGTCGTACAGCTTCTTGCCGGTGCGGGCGTCGTACGCCACCCCGGACTGCGAGCGGCCCACGACCAGTGTGTTCCCGGCGAGGGACAGCCCGATGTCGCTGCCGACGCTGTCGAAGAGCTGCCCGTCCGCGACCTTGGCGGTCCAGCCCTTGGCGCCGGTGGCGAGGTCGATCTGCTGCAGCTGGTTGCACTGGGCGCGGTCGCTGACCCCGCTCATGTACGCGACGACGATCTTGTCGTCGGCGGTCCTGTCGCGGGTGACCGAGCAGATCTTCTGGGGGAACGTGACGGGGTCCCAGGCCGGTTTGCCGTCGGCGACGCCGTACGCGACGACCTCCTTGTACGCGGCCTTCGCCGCCACCTTCGAGGTGATCCACATGCCGGGCGCGTCGGCGCCGTCGGCGGGTGCGTCCGGTGCCTCCTTGTACCAGAGCACCTTGGCCTCGCCCGCCTTGCGGCCCGCGTTGAGGTCCTGCGGGTCGGCGCCGCCGTCCCCGCTGCCGTCGCCGGGGTTGACCGGGCTGTCGCTCGCGCCCTTGTGGTCCTCGCTCGCGCCGGCGACCGGCTTGCCGCCGTCGTCGCCGCCGCGGGTGACCGCGAGGACGACCCCTCCGATCACCAGGAGCGCGGCGACCGCGGCGGCCACGACCATCGCCGTGCGCCCCTTGAAGGGGCCCCGCGAGCCGGGGCCGGGCGGCGGGGTGCCGGGGGCGCCGGGGAACTGGGGCGGGCCGGGGGGATAGCCGTAACCGGGCTGGGGCTGCTGGGCGTAGGGGCCGGGCCGGCCATAGGGCCCCGGCTGCCCGTACGGTCCCTGCGGCTGGGGCGGTCCGTACGGTCCCGGTGCGGCCGGCGGGCTGTAGGGCCCTGCCTGCTGCGGATAGCCGTACCCGGGCGCGGCCTGCGGCTGGGGCGGCATCTGCGGTGCTCCGAAACCGCCCTGCTGCGGCGGCTGATCAGGCGGCTGGGCCATCAGCGTGTTCCCCCTTGTCACTGATTTTTGGCCAGCCCTTTGTATCACCCGGCCCGGACACCAAATCGGGCCGGATCCACCCCTGTTCCCAAGGGAGGACCGGCCCGTGATGCCCTTGTTATGCGCCTTCACGCCCCCTTCACGGGGTCCACGCGCGCGTGTCGAAGTGCTACGCGTCCTCGGCGAGTTCCAGCCAGCGCAGCTCCAGGTCCTCCCGCTCTCCGGCCAGTCCGCGCAGTTCCGCGTCGAGTTCGGCGACCTTCGCGAAGTCGGTGGCGTTGTCGGCGATCTGGCCGTGCAGCTTGGCCTCCCGCTCCGAGATCTTGTCCAACTGGCGTTCGATCCGCTGGAGTTCCTTCTTGGCGGCGCGCTGGTCGGCGGCGCTCTTCTCGGTCGTGGCCGGCTTGGCCGCGGCGGCCGGGGCGGAGGCGGCCGCGGCCTCCTCCATCCGGGCCCGGCGTTCCAGGTACTCGTCGATGCCGCGCGGCAGCATCCGCAGCGTGGCGTCGCCGAGGAGGGCGAACACCCGGTCGGTGGTGCGCTCGACGAAGAACCGGTCGTGGGAGATGACGATCATCGAGCCGGGCCAGCCGTCGAGGACGTCCTCCAACTGGGTGAGGGTCTCGATGTCGAGGTCGTTGGTGGGCTCGTCGAGGAAGAGGACGTTCGGCTCGTCCATCAGCAGCCGCAGCAGCTGGAGCCGGCGCCGCTCACCGCCGGACAGGTCGCCGACCGGCGTCCACTGCTTCTCCTTGTTGAAGCCGAACGTCTCGCACAGCTGGCCCGCCGTCATCTCGCGTCCCTTGCCGAGGTCGACGCGCTCGCGCACCCGCTGGACCGCCTCCAGGACCCGCAGGTTCGGGTCGAGTTCGGCGACCTCCTGGGAGAGGTAGGCGAGCTTCACGGTCCTGCCGACGGCGACCCGGCCGCCCGCGGGCTGCGTCTCGCCCTCGGTGCGCCACGCCTCGGCCATGGCGCGCAGCAGGGAGGTCTTGCCGGCGCCGTTGACACCGACCAGGCCGATGCGGTCGCCGGGGCCGAGCTGCCAGGTGACGTGCTTGAGCAGCACCTTGGGTCCGGCCTGCACGGAGACGTCCTCGAGGTCGAAGACGGTCTTGCCGAGCCGCGAGGACGCGAACTTCATCAGCTCGCTGCTGTCCCGGGGCGGCGGCACGTCCTTGATCAGCTCGTTGGCGGCCTCGACGCGGAAGCGCGGCTTCGACGTGCGCGCGGGGGCACCGCGGCGCAGCCAGGCCAGCTCCTTGCGGACCAGGTTCTGCCGCTTGACCTCCTCGGTCGCGGCGATCCGCTCCCGCTCCGCGCGCGCGAAGACGTAGTCGGAGTAGCCTCCCTCGTACTCGTGGACGTCACCGCGCTGGACGTCCCACATGCGCGTGCAGACCTGGTCGAGGAACCAGCGGTCGTGGGTGACGCACACGAGCGCGGAGCGGCGGGCCTGGAGGTGGCGGGCGAGCCAGGAGATGCCCTCGACGTCGAGGTGGTTCGTCGGCTCGTCGAGGACGATCATGTCCTGTTCCTCGATGAGCAGCTTGGCGAGCGCGATCCGGCGGCGCTCACCGCCCGAGAGCGGCCCGATGACCGTGTCGAGCCCCTGCGGGAACCCGGGCAGGTCGAGGCCGCCGAACAGGCCGGTCAGCACATCCCTGACCTTGGCGTTGCCCGCCCACTCGTGATCGGCCATGTCCCGGATGACCTCGTGCCGCACGGTCGCGGCCGGGTCGAGGGAGTCGTGCTGGGTGAGGACGCCCATGCGCAGCCCGCCCGAGTGGGTGACCCGCCCGGAGTCGGCCTCCTCCAGCTTGGCGAGCATCCGGATCAGGGTGGTCTTGCCGTCGCCGTTGCGGCCCACGACCCCGATCCGGTCCCCTTCGGACACGCCGAGTGAGATGCCGTCGAGGAGCGCACGGGTGCCGTACACCTTGCTGACGTTCTCGACATTGACCAGGTTGACGGCCATTTCACTCCTGCGCATGGGGGTCGGTCAGCCTTCTAGCGTAGGGCCTGCCGGGTGAGGGACGGGGCGCGAGGGTGTTGTCACTCTTTGTGATGACGTGATCGGGAAAGGACCGCTACCGTGGAGGACGGGCAGCAGGATCCCGTCCATGGGAGGAACCATGACAGCCGAACCCGTTGAGCAGTCCGGATGGCGGATGCCCCCGCTGGACGGCTACACCGTCGACGATCTGTTGACGCTGCCCGATCTCCCGCCGCACACAGAGCTGATCGACGGGAGCCTGGTCCTGGTGAGTCCGCAGCGTTGGTTCCACTTCACAGCGATCGACCTGCTGGTCAGCGGTCTGCGCCGTACTCTGCCGCCCGGCCTGAGGGTCGCACGTGAGATGACCGTGGTGCTCGATCGCCGCAACGGCCCCGAACCGGACATCTCCGTGATCAACAGCACGGCGCGGAAGGGGCCGGACCAGACGTACTTCGAGGCCGCGGATGTCGTGCTCGCCGTAGAGGTCATCTCCCCGGAGTCCGAGGCACGCGACCGTCTCACCAAGACGCACAAGTACGCCGCAGCGGGAATCCGCCATTACTGGCTGGTCGAGATGACGGAGCCGCACGGTCACCCGGTGATCGAGGTCTTCGAGCTGTCGCCGGACACGGGCGCGTACAGGTCGACCGGTACCCACCGTGATCGCATCAAGGTCGACGAGCCCTACTCCATCGACATCGACCTGACCGCCATCGACGAACTCTGACCGCGGCCGGCCCCTCAGAGCACCGTCGCCCCCGCAGCCGGAGCCGTCGCCACCCGTACCGTGCGGCAGGTGCCGGAGGCGCGGAGCGCCTCGGCCACCGTCCGAGCCGCACCCGGATCGCGGACCAGGAAAGCCGTCGTCGGTCCTGAGCCCGAGACCAGCGCCGCGAGCGCGCCCGCCCCGCGTCCCGCCGCCAGCGTGTCGGCCAGTTCGGGGAAGAGGGAGAGCGCGGCGGGCTGGAGGTCGTTGGAGACCGTCGCGGCGAGCGCGTCGGGGTCACCGGCGGCCAGGGCGTCGAGCAGCGCCTCGGAGGCGACCGGCTCGGGGATGTCCCGTCCCTCGGCGAGGCGGTCGAACTCACGGAAGACGGCCGGCGTCGACAGCCCCCGCTCGGCCATCGCGAACACCCAGTGGAAGGTGCCGCCCGTCTCCAGCGGCGTCAGCTTCTCGCCGCGCCCGGTGCCGAGGGCCGCACCGCCGACCAGGCTGAACGGGACGTCGCTGCCCAGCTCGGCGCAGATGTCGAGGAGTTCACCGCGGGGCGCGCCGATGCCCCACAGCGTGTCGCAGGCGAGCAGCGCGCCCGCGCCGTCCGCGCTGCCGCCCGCCATGCCGCCGGCCACCGGGATGTCCTTGGCGATGTGGAGGTGGACGCGGGCGTCACGGTCGTACCGCTCGGCGAGGGCGAGCGCGGCGCGGGCGGCGAGGTTCGTCCGGTCCAGGGGGACCTGGGCGGCGTCCGGGCCCTCGCAGGTGACGCGGAGTTCGTCGGCCGGGGTCACCGTGATCTCGTCGTACAGGCCGACGGCCAGGAACACGTTCGCCAGGTCGTGGAAGCCGTCCGGGCGCGCGGCACCGACCGCGAGCTGGACGTTGACCTTGGCCGGCACGCGGACGGTGACGCTCACTCTGTGTTCTCCTGCTCGTCGGCGGCCTTGTTCTCGGCGATCCGGGCGAACTCCTCGACGGTCAGCGACTCGCCGCGCGCCTGCGGGGAGACCCCGGCTGCGACCAGCGCCGCCTCGGCCGCCGCCGCCGAACCCGCCCAGCCGGCGAGCGCCGCGCGCAGGGTCTTGCGCCGCTGCGCGAAGGCCGCGTCGACGACGGCGAACACCTCCGCCCTGGACGCCTCGGTCTTGAGCGGCTCGGTGCGGCGGACGAGCGAGACGAGCCCGCTGTCGACGTTCGGGGCCGGCCAGAACACGTTGCGGCCGATGGCACCGGCCCGCTTGACCTCGGCGTACCAGTTCGCCTTGACGGACGGGACGCCGTAGACCTTCGAGCCGGGCGTGGCGGCGAGGCGGTCGGCGACCTCGGACTGGACCATGACGAGGGTGCGGTCGATGCTCGGGAAGCTGGCGAGCATGTGCAGCAGGACGGGCACGGCCACGTTGTAGGGGAGGTTCGCGACCAGCGCGGTCGGGGCCGGGCCGGGCAGCTCGGTGACGTGCATCGCGTCGGAGTGCACCAGCGCGAACCGCTCGGCGCGCTCCGGCATGCGCGCCGTGATCGTCGCGGGCAGGGCGGCGGCCAGGACGTCGTCGATCTCGACGGCGGTGACCCGGTCGGCGACCTCCAGCAGGGCGAGCGTGAGGGAGCCGAGCCCCGGGCCGACCTCGACGACCACGTCGTCGGGGCGGACCTGCGCGGTACGGACGATACGGCGGACCGTGTTGGCGTCGATCACGAAGTTCTGGCCGCGCTGCTTGGTCGGGCGCACACCGAGGACAGCCGCGAGTTCACGGATGTCGGCGGGACCGAGGAGGGCGTCGGGGGTGGGGCTGCTCACGGGACAAGGGTACGGGGGCCCGGCGGGCGGTCCTCACCCGTGCAGCCGTGCCCCGCAGTGCGGCCAGGGACTCGCGCCCCGGCGCACGTAGAGCTTCTTGGCGCGCAGGGTCTGTTCCGCCGCCGGTGCGTCCTGGGGGCGGCCGCTGCCGCCGAGGGCGTGCCAGGTGCGGTCGTCGAACTGGTACAGCCCGCCGTACGTCCCCGAGGGGTCGACCGCGTCGGGCCGGCCGCCGGACTCGCAGGCCGCGAGTCCCTGCCAGTTCAGCCCGTCGGCCCGCCGCGCCGACGTCGGCAGCGGCTTGGTGCCGACCCTGACGAGCTGCTCCCGGGGCGGGCGCACCAGCTCGGTGCCGGTCCGGCGCGGCTTCTGCCGCACCCCGTTGACGGTGCGCAGGGCGTAGGTGATGCGCCGCAGGCCGGGCTGTCCGGCCCGTTCCACGACCTCCGTGCCCCGGAAGAGGGACGGGTCCGCGGTGTGCCGTACCGCGAACGGGATGGGCTCGTCCCGCACCTCCCTGCTCCCGGTGATCCGCAGCACCGTCACCGTCTGCCCGTCGCGCGGGAAGCTGCCGGCCGGCACGGAGGTGGTGTCCTCGCCGCGCAGGGTGATCCCGGCCTGCTCGACGGCCTCGCGGACGGTCGCCGCGTTGGTGCGGATGGTGCGGGCCCGGCCGTCGGCCAGGACCGTCACGGAGCGCTCGGTGCGCACGTCCAGCGCGAGCCCCTCCCGCCCGATGCGCCGGGTGCGCGCCACGGAGAGGTACGCGCCGTCCGCGCGCACCCCGAACTGTTCGAGCGCCGCCTCCACCGTGCGCGCGGTCGTCCACACGTCGTGCCGGTGGCCGTCCAGGGTGAGCCGTACGGGCCGCCCGTACTGCACCTCGATCTCGTCGCCGCTGGTGAGGGCGGTGCCCGGGGCGGGTGCCACGACGTCGTGCGCGCCGACCGGCACGCCCTCGTCGGCCAGCAGTTCGGTGACGTCGTCGGCGAAGGTGTGCAGGGGGCGTGCCTGCCCGTCGACGGTCAGCTCGACCGCCTTGTCCTCGGCGACGAACGCGGTGGTGCCGCCGGCCAGGAAGGCGACGACGAGGGCCTGCGGGAGCAGGCGGCGCAGGGCGGAGTCGGGGCGTTCGGCGGGCCGGGCCCGGCGCCGGCGCGCGGCCCGCCCGGTCTCGTCCGCGGGCACCGGTGCGCCCTGCTGCGGCAGGAACGGGCCCGGCAGCCGCAGCGTGTCGGGGGGCCGGGCCGTCTCGTAGGCGGGCCGGTAGGTGTCGTCGTACGGCGGCCGGTGGGGGGCGTGACCGGTCTCGGGGCCGGTGCGCACGCCGTGGGCGACGGTCTCCGCGTTGTGCAGGTCGACGTACGTGTCGCCGCCGCCGTACGGCTCGTAGTACTGCTGCGAGTTGCTCACGCCGACATGCTCCAGGGGTCCTGGGGGTCCAGATCGGGCCCCCAGAACCTAGCGGAGAGGCGGTCACTCTCCAAAGCGGCGCAGCTACCCAGCGTTGTGTTCGGGTGACGCGCGAACCGGTCAGTAATCGAACGCGCGTGCGGTATTGGCGGCGAGTGCCGTCGCCAGGGTGTCCTCGTCGAGGTCCCGTACGGCGGCCATGGCGCGGACCGTGACGGGGATCAGATAGGGCGCGTTGGGGCGGCCGCGGTAGGGGGCCGGGGTGAGGAAGGGGGCGTCGGTCTCGACCAGGACCCGTTCCAGGGGGGCGACGGCGAGGGCGTCGCGCAGATGCTGGGCGTTCTTGAAGGTGACGTTGCCGGCGAAGGACAGGTAGTACCCGGCGCGGGCACAGATCTCCGCCATCTCGGCGTCGCCGGAGTAGCAGTGGAAGACGGTCCGCTCGGGGGCCCCCTCCTCCTTCAGGACCCGCAGGACGTCGGCGTGGGCGTCGCGGTCGTGGATGACGAGGGCCTTGCCGTGCCGCTTGGCGATCTCGATGTGGGCGCGGAAGGAACGCTCCTGCGCCTCCTTGCCCCCGGGCCCGGTGCGGAAGTGGTCCAGGCCGGTCTCGCCGACGGCCTTGACGTGCCCGAGTGCGGCGAGGCGGTCGATCTCGGCGAGCGCCTCGTCGAGCGCCGCCGCGCCCCCCGGCTGGCGCGCGCCCTGCCGCGACCAGCCGTCGGGGTCGCCGTGCACGATGCGGGGCGCCTCGTTGGGATGCAGGGCGACGGCCGCGTGGACGTTCTCGTACGCCGCCGCCGTCTCGGCCGCCCAGCGGGAGCCCTTGATGTCGCAGCCGACCTGGACGACCGTCGTGACCCCGACCGACGCGGCCTTCGCGAGGCCCTCCGCCACCGTGCCGGACTGCATGTCGAGGTGGGTGTGGGAGTCGGCGACCGGCACCCGCAGGGGCTCCGGCAGCGGCGGCGCCGCGTTCTTGTCGCTGGAGGAAGGCATGCCCCGATCCTACGGAAGGGGCACGCCCCGCCCCGGCCCGCGGTCCGCCACCGCGGGCCGGGGCGCGCTCGCTGCCGTGCGCCCGGCTCGCCGTCCGCTCAGCTCGCCTTGCGGAAGGGGTGCAGGAGGTCGGACAGGTGCCAGTGATGGGGTTCCCTGGTCTGCGCCGGCACCTCGGGCACCTCCACCGGGCCCGCCGGGGGCACCGGGCGGGAGCGGCGGGCCGCGCCCTGCACCGACGACACCTGTCCGGCCCGCATGATGCGCACGACGTGCCCGTCGCAGTTCTGGCACGCGGGCCGGCTCAGCGGGGACGGCACGACGCGCCCGTCCGCCACGTACTGCACGAACTCGTGCCCGCCGCCGTCGATGTGGTGCTCTATCGCGTACGACTGCTCCCAGCCGTGCCCGCAGCGCATGCAGGCGAAGGAATACGACTCGTTGACCACGCCGGTCGCCCCGTGGCGAAGGCCGGTCTGCCCTGTGATCTCACTCATGGCCAGCTCCTGTTGTCCGCTGGAGGGACGTGTCACGTCCCGTCATCCAGTGGATGCCTCGCACCGGCCGAAAGGCACCCGATCTGTGCAGTGTTGAAGGCGATTTGGGCGTCCCTTGCCCCAAGCACCGGCGCCCTTTGCCCGCACATGGGGCGCACGCTCATCCGACATGCGCCCTGCTCAGAGGGGGTGTGAGCGCGTTCACAGAGACGATGTGCGGCAGGTCGCACCGCGTTCCCCCGGCGTCACGGCCACCGCTCGCCGTGCGTCCCGGCCCGCCCGTCACCCGCTGTCACGAACGTCGGCGCCCGGCTGCCTCACGGACCCCCGGCGCCCGGCTGCCTCACGGACCCCCGGCGCCCGGCTGCCTCACGGACGCCCTGCGCCGGCTTTCCGACAAACCCCCGACAGCGGCGGTCGGCTGTCTCCCTGACCCGGCGCCCGCCGTCTCACGCACACGCCCGCCCCCGCTGTCACAGCCCCCCGGCGTTCTTCGCCGCCACCACCGCGTCGAACACCTCGCGCTTGGGCAGTCCCGCCTCGGCCGCGACCGCCGCGATGGCCTCCTTGCGTCGCTCTCCGGCCTCCTCGCGCACCCGCACCCGCCGCACCAGCTCCGCCGCGTCGAGCTCCTCGGGGCCGCGCTCGGGCGCGCCGGAGACGACGACGGTGATCTCCCCGCGCACCCCCTCGGCCGCCCACGCCGCGAGTTCGTCCAGCGGACCGCGCCTGACCTCCTCGTACGTCTTGGTCAGCTCACGGCAGACCGCGGCCCGCCGGTCCGCGCCGAACACCTCGGCCATCGCCGCGAGGGTGTCGTCGAGGCGGTGCGGGGCCTCGAAGTAGACGAGGGTGCGCCGCTCCCCGGCGACCTCCCGCAACCGCGACAGCCGCTCCCCCGCCTTCCTGGGCAGGAACCCCTCGAAGCAGAACCGGTCGACGGGCAGCCCGGACAGGGCGAGCGCGGTGAGCACCGCGGACGGGCCGGGCACGGCGGTGACCCGGATGTCCCGCTCGACGGCCGCGGCCACCAGCCGGTAGCCCGGGTCGGAGACCGACGGCATGCCCGCGTCGGTGACGAGCAGCACGCGCGCGCCGCCCAGGAGGTCCTCGACCAGCTCGGGCGTACGGGCCGACTCGTTGCCCTCGAAGTACGACACGATCCGCCCCTTGGGCGTCACCCCCAGGGCCTGGGTCAGCCGGCGCAGCCTGCGGGTGTCCTCGGCGGCGACGACATCGGCGCCGGCCAGCTCCTCGGCGAGCCGCGGCGGGGCGTCGGAGACGTCACCGATGGGGGTGCCGGCGAGGACGAGGGTTCCGGGCGCGAGAGCGGGCGTGTCTGTCACGCTCCCCATCCTCCCAGGCGCCGCGTGCCCCGGGTGACGCCCGGCATGACCGGCCGACTGGACCCATGCACGGGACTCACACAGCCCTGTTCCCTACGATGGCGCGGTGACCAGTACCGCGTCCTCCACGGACTCCACGGGCTCCACTGACCACCGGCCCGCAGCGACCGCGCACGACGACCCGCACGACCGGCGGCCCTCGTCGTGGCGGGAGCGGCTGCGCCGTTTCGGGTACGCGGCCGAGCCCGCGGCCGACGTCCGGGCGCGGCTGGTGCCGCCGTACACACGGCCCGGTCCCCGGCTGTGGCAGACGCTGGGGCTGCCACCGGTGTGGGCGGACCGGATCGCGCGCTGGTCGGGCTGGGGCGGTCCGCTGCTGGTCACGCTGGTGGCGGGCGTCATGCGGTTCTGGAACCTGGGCAACCCGAAGAAGGTGATATTCGACGAGACGTACTACGCCAAGGACGCGTGGGCGCTCGTCCACCGCGGGTTCGAGGTCAACTGGGACAAGAACGCCAACGACCTCATCCTCTCCTCGGGCGGTCATGTCGCCGTCCCCACCGACGCGGCGTACGTCGTGCATCCGCCGGTCGGCAAGTACGTCATCGGGCTGGGCGAGCTGATCTTCGGCTTCGATCCGTTCGGCTGGCGCTTCATGACGGCGCTGCTGGGCACGCTGTCCGTGCTGCTGCTGTGCCGGATCGGCCGTCGCATCTTCCGCTCCACCTTCCTCGGGTGTCTCGCGGGCGCGCTGATGGCGGTGGACGGGCTGGCCTTCGTGATGAGCCGCACCTCGCTGCTCGACGGGGTGCTGATGTTCTTCGTGCTGTCGGCGTTCGGCTGTCTGGTGATCGACCGTGACCGGGCCCGGGAGCGGCTCGCCGCGGCCCTGCCGGCGGACGCGGACGGCCGGGTCCGCCCGGACGCGCACATCGCCGAGACCGCGCGCCTCGGGGCGCGCCCCTGGCGCTGGGCGGCGGGTCTGATGTTCGGCCTGGCGATCGGCACCAAGTGGAACGCGCTGTACATCATGGCCGCGTTCCTGCTGATGACCCTGCTCTGGGACGTGGGCTCGCGCCGGGTGGCCGGCGCCCGCCACCCCTACCGGGCGGTCCTGCGGCACGACACGGGCCTGACCTTCCTCGCGACGGTCCCGGTCGCCCTGGTCACCTACCTGGTGTCCTGGACGGGCTGGATCCTCTCGCCGGGCGACGGCTCGGGCGGCTACTACCGCAACTGGGCGGCCACCGACGGCAGGGGCGGCAGCTGGACCTGGCTGTTCCCGGACTGGTGGCGCAGCCTGTGGCACTACGAGCACGAGGTGTACGAGTTCCACACCCACCTCACCTCGCCGCACAACTACCAGTCGAACCCGTGGAGCTGGCTGGTCCTCGGCCGCCCGGTCTCCTACTTCTACGAGTCCCCGTCCCCCGGCACGGACGGCTGCCCCGTCGACGCGGGCGAGAAGTGCGCCCGTGAGGTCCTCGCGATCGGCACCCCGCTGCTGTGGTGGGCCGCCTGCTTCGCGCTGCTGTACGTCCTGTGGCGCTGGCTCTTCCGCCGCGACTGGCGCGCGGGCGCGATCGCCTGCGGCATCGCGGCCGGCTACCTCCCCTGGTTCATGTACCAGGAGCGCACGATCTTCCTCTTCTACGCCGTCGTCTTCCTCCCCTTCCTGTGCCTCGCGGTGGCGATGATGCTCGGCGCGATCATCGGCCCGCCGGGCTCGACGGACACCCGCCGGGTGGCGGGCGCGACCGGCGCGGGCGTCCTGGTCCTCCTGATCGCCTGGAACTTCATCTACTTCTGGCCGCTCTTCACCGGGACCGCGATCCCGATCGACCAGTGGCGGTCACGGATGTGGATCGATACGTGGGTGTAGTCGGCGTTCACATACATGTTTGAGCACCCCCGCTAACGATTGCGGAAACTACCGCCACGCGCGCCTCCCTTTCGGCTTACTGTGAGCCAGGACAGAGGTTTCTGAACACGTTCAGAAAACGCCCGGGAGGGTGTCGACGGGGAGGGTTCACACATGCGCAAGGGGGCGAAGGCGGCCATAGTCGGCTCGGTGTTCGTCGTGATGGTGGGCGGGGCCGGGTACGGGGCCTTCAACATCGTGAACGCGCTCAGCGGGGACGCGGGGGGCGGCGGGCCCGCGCCCGTGCGGACCGGGCCGCCCAGCAGCGGCGAGGTGAAGGACACCAGCACGAAGTTCTTCGCCGCCTGGGAGAAGGGCGAGGCGGCGGCCGCGGCCGCGCTCACCAACAATGCGGAGAAGGCCGAGCCGCTGCTGACCGCGTACGGCGGGACCGCCCACATCGGCGGTGTCAAGATCACGCCGGGTGCCGCCACCGGGGACACCGTGCCGTTCAGCGTGCGGGCGACCGTGTCCTACGAGGGCAGGAGCAAACCGCTCGCCTACAAGAGCGAGCTGACCGTCGTCCGTGGGGTCACCACCGGCAAGGCGCTGGTGGACTGGCAGCCCTCGGTCGTCCACCCGCAGCTGAAGGACATGGACGACACACTGGTCACCGGCGACGCCTCCGCCCCGCCGATCGAGGCCGTCGACCGCGGCGGCAAGGTGCTCACCAAGGAGACGTACCCCTCGCTCGGCCCGATCCTCGACGAACTGCGCGCCAAGTACGGCGCCAAGGCCGGCGGCACCCCGGGCGTCGAGCTGGCGATCCGGCACGCCGCCCCGGACACCGCCGACACCGCGCTGCTGACCCTGGCGAAGGGCACGCCGGGGAAGCTGCCCACCACACTCAGCGCGCGCGTGCAGGCGGCGGCCGAGAAGGCCGTCGACAAGTACCCCCAGTCCTCGGTGGTCGCCGTCAAGCCGAGCACCGGCGAGGTACTGGCGGTCGCCAACAACCGCACCGACGGCTGGAACGCCGCCTTCCTCGGCCAGGTCGCCCCCGGCTCCACCTGGAAGATCGTCAGCGCCGCCACCCTCATCGACAGCGGCATCACCACGGCGAACGGGCCCGCGCCCTGTCCCGCCGAAGCCGTGTGGCAGAGCCAGACCTTCCACAACATCAAGAACATGCCCGCCGACGAGAACGCCACCCTCTCCGCGAGCTTCGCCCGCTCCTGCAACACGGCCTTCGTGAAGTTCGCCGACGAGGTGAAGGTCGACTCCCTCACCGACGAGGCGAAGAACCGCTTCGGGATCGGCCTCGACTGGAAGACCGGCATCCCGTCCTTCGACGGCTCGGTCCCCGCCTCCGGCGGCCCGGACACCGCGGCCAACCTGATCGGGCAGGGCCAGGTCCAGGTCAACCCGCTGAACCTGGCCTCGGTGACGGCGACCGCGATGACGGGCTCCTTCCGGCAGCCGGTGATCGTGCCGCAGAGCCTCGACGACCGTGAACTGGCACGCGCGCGTGGGCTGTCGGCGAGCACCGTGGCGCAACTGCGCGCCATGATGAACCGCACCGCGACCAGCGGCACCGCCGCCGAGGTGATGTCCGGGCTCGGCCCCGACTACGGCGCGAAGACCGGCTCCGCGGAGGTCGACGGCCAGGCCAGGTCCGACAGCTGGTTCACCGGCTACCGCGGCGACGTCGCCGCTGCGGCCCTCGTCCAGGACGGCGGCCACGGCGTGGACGCCTCCGGCCCGCTCGTCGCGCAGGTGCTGCGCGCCGGGTGACCGCGGTCCGACCCACTGGTTCAGGTCGGTAACAGGTGGGTGGCTGACGTCACACATGACGTCACCCCCACAGCACGGGACTCTAGGGTGGTTGCCGTCGTTGGGGTGAGTGAGGGCAACGAGGGCACTGGGGCGAGAGGAGCCCCCTGGGGATCCGGAGGATCACAGGCTGTGGGCAAGAGAAGACGCGTCGACGAGCGGCGCGGCAAGCGGCGTCCCGCCGTCGTCGGCGGCATGGTCGCCGTCGTCCTCGGCGGGGCCGGGATCGGCGTCTACGCCCTCTACGGCGGCGGGGCCGCGGCCGATGCCGCCGCGGGGGCCCGGCTGAAGCCGGTCGTCAGGACCGGGCCGCTGTCGCGGACCGAGGTGACCACCGCGGCCCGTACGTTCCTCACGGCCTGGCAGGAGGGTGCGGTCGCGAAGGCGGCGGCCGCCACCGACGACTCCGCGGCCGCCGCCGCCCTGCTCACCGGCTACACCAAGGACGCCCGCGTCTCGCACGTCACCCTCACCGCCGGCAAACGCACGGGCGACAAGGTCGCCTTCGGGGTGAAGGGCACGGTGACCTACGGGAAGATCACCAAGCCGCTCTCGTACGACAGCGCGCTGACCGTCGTCCGCCGGGCGAAGGACGGCCGGGCGACCGTCGACTGGCACGCGTCCGTCGTCCACCCCGACCTCCTCGACGGGGACACCCTGGTGACCGGCGAGGCGGGCAACCCCCCGGTCAGGGCGCTCGACCGGGACGGCGGCGAGATCACGACGGCCCGCTACCCGTCCCTGGGCACGGTGCTGGACGGGCTGCGCGAGAAGTACGGCAAGAAGGCGGGCGGCACGGCGGGCGTGGAGCTGCGGGTGGTGCGCGGCAAGGCGTCGAAGGCGAAGAAGGCCTCCGACAAGACCCTCCTGGAGTTCAGCAAGGGCACCCCGGGCACCGTGCGGACGACCCTCAGTCCGGCCCTCCAGGCCGCGGCCGAGCAGCAGGTCGCGAAGACCACGCGCGCGTCGGTCGTCGTCCTGCGCCCCTCCACCGGAGAGATCCTCGCGGTGGCGAACACCGGACACGGCTTCAACACCGCGTTCAACGGCTCCCTGGCGCCCGGCTCCACCATGAAGGTCGTCACGTCGTCGCTGCTCATCGAGAAGGGGCTGGCGTCGGCGGACAAGGTGCACCCCTGCCCGAAGACGTTCAGCTACGGCGGCTGGAAGTTCCACAACGACGACGACTTCCAGATCAAGGGCGGCACCTTCAAGGCGAGCTTCGCGCGCTCCTGCAACACGGCCTTCATCAGCCAGGCGGGTGAGCTCGACAACGACAGCCTGACGCGGCAGGCGCAGCAGGTGTTCGGCCTGTCGATGAACAACTGGGCCATCGGCGTCCCGTCGTTCGACGGCTCGGTACCGGTGCAGTCGGCGGCGCAGATGGCGGCTTCCCTGATCGGCCAGGGCGGGGTGCGGATGAACCCGCTGAACATGGCGTCGGTGTCGGCGACGGTGAAGTCGGGCACCTTCCACCAGCCGTACCTGGTCTCGCCGTCGGTCGACCACCGCACCCTCGCCACGGCCTCCCGCACGATGTCCGCGTCCACCCTGTCCCAGCTGCGCGAGCTGATGAGCTACACCGCCGCCTACGGCACCGCCGCCGAGGCGATGTCGGGTCTCGGGCCGGACTACGGCGCGAAGACCGGCTCGGCGGAGGTCGACGGCCAGTCCAAGCCGAACGGCTGGTTCACGGCCTACCGGGGCGACCTGGCGGCAGCGGGCGTGGTGCAGGCCGGCGGCCACGGAGGGGACACGGCGGGCCCGATCGTGGCGGCGCTGCTGAGGACGGGCGGCTGAGCGCCCCCGTCAGCGCGCCACCGGCTCCCCCGCCGTCGCCATGTAGGTCCGCCGCAGGAACCTCAGCAGCGCCTGGGAGTCGAACTGCACCACCGAGACGCCCTGCGAGGAGTGGAACTCGACCACCGCCTGCACCCGCCCCAGCGGCCACACCCGGACCTCCCCCGTCCCGGCCGGCGCCCGCAGTCCCTGCTCCAGCAGGGTCCGGGAGAACGTCCACTCGTGCCGGTCGGGCAGCCCCACCCGCACGGACCGCGGATCGTCGTCGGGGTCGTAGCGCAGGACGACGGGGACGGCGTCGCGTTCCTCCTCGACCATGTCGGCGTCCGTGACGATGTGGGCTCGCGCGTACTGCTCGACTACGGACATCGGCCGACCCTCTCACGCTGCGTGACCCAGGGGGGAAGTTGTGGACCAGCTCCCCCTCCAATGTCGCACATTTCCCCCAATGCGCCCCTTCGGGCAGATCTATCTCATCTGTGCGATATCGCGGAGAAACGCGCCGCGATTCACGAGCGCCTCGCTCTTGCGAACCGTTCGCATTAAGCCTCTATCATCGACGGGTGCACGTACCCGACGGATTCATCAACGCCCCGACCTCCGCCGTGACCGGAGTCGTCGCCGCGGGCGCCATCGCCGTGAGCCTGCGCGGCGCGCGCCGTGAGCTCGACGAGCGGACGGCCCCGCTGGCCGGTCTGGTCGCGGCGTTCATCTTCGCCGTGCAGATGCTGAACTTCCCCGTCGCGGCGGGCACCAGCGGCCACCTGCTGGGCGGCGCGCTGGCCGCGATCCTCGTGGGCCCCTTCACCGGGGTCCTGTGCGTGTCCGTGGTGCTGCTGATGCAGGGCATCCTCTTCGCCGACGGCGGGCTGACCGCGCTCGGCGTGAACATCACCGACATGGCGATCGTGACGACGGTCGTGGCGTACGCCGTCTTCCGCGGCCTGGTGAAGGTGCTGCCGCGCACCCGCCGCTCGGTCACGGTCGCCTCCTTCACCGCCGCCCTGCTGTCCGTGCCCGCCGCCGCCGTGGCGTTCACGCTGCTGTACGCGGTCGGCGGCACCACCGACGTGGCGATCGGCAAGGTCGCCACCGCGATGGTCGGCGTCCATGTGCTGATCGGCCTCGGCGAGGCCACCATCACCGCGCTGACGGTCGGCGCCGTGATCGCCGTACGGCCGGACCTCGTCCACGGCGCGCGCGGGCTGCACCAGCGGCTCAAGCTGCGCGTCGACGGCGAACTGGTCGACGTGCCCGCCGCCCACCCGGCGCCCGTCGCGGCGCGCACCTCGCGGCGCACACTGTGGGTGACCGGCCTGGTCACCTCCCTGGTCCTCGCGGGCTTCGTCAGCTTCTACGCCTCCGCGAACCCCGACGGCCTGGAGAAGGTCGCCGCCGACCACGGCATCGACCGCAGGACCGAGGACCACGCGAGCGCGGACTCCCCGCTCGCCGACTACGGCGTCAAGGACGTCACGAACGCCCGGCTGTCCGGCGGTCTCGCGGGCGTGATCGGCGTGGGCGTGACCGTCGTCGCGGGCAGCGCGGTGTTCTGGGCGGTGCGCCGGCGCCGTGACGCGGACGTCGCCCCCACCGCCGTAGAGAACGTCTGACGGCATGGGAGCGGGACACGCGCACCGGCTCTACCGGCACGGCCACTCGCCCGTGCACACCCTGCCGCCGCACACCAAGCTCGCCGCCGTCTTCGCGTTCGTGGTCGTCGTCGTGTCGACGCCCCGGGAGGCGATGTGGGCGTTCGGCCTGTACGCCGCGCTGCTCGCGCTGGCCGCCCGGCACGCGCGCGTGCCCGCCGGCTTCCTGCTCAAACGTCTGCTGATCGAGGTGCCGTTCGTCGCGTTCGCGGTGCTGATGCCGTTCGTGGCGGAGGGCGAGCGGGTGGACGTCCTCGGGCTGTCGCTCAGCGTGAACGGCCTCTGGGGCGCCTGGAACGTCCTCGCCAAGGGCACCTTGGGTGTCGCCGCCTCCGTCCTCCTGGCGGCCACCACGGAGCTGCGGGAGCTGCTTCTTGGCCTGCAGCGCCTGAAGCTGCCCCCGCTGCTCGTGCAGATCGCGTCCTTCATGATCCGTTACGGCGATGTCATCACCGACGAGATGCGGCGGATGCGGATCGCGCGCGAGTCACGCGGCTTCGAGGCCCGGGGCGTGCGGCACTGGGGCGTGCTCGCCAAGTCGGCGGGCGCGCTGTTCATCCGCTCCTACGAACGCGGCGAGCGTGTGCACCTGGCGATGGTCAGCCGCGGGTACGCCGGTTCGATGCCCGTGATCGACGAGGTGACCGCGTCCCGGGCGCAGTGGTCGTACGCCTTCACCCTGCCGGTCGCCGCCCTGGTCGTCTGCGTGGTGGGATGGACGCTGTGACTGCTTCACTGGAGGTCTCCGGCCTCGCCTTCGCCTACCCCGACGGCCATCAGGCGCTGTTCGGCGTGGACTTCAGCGTCGCGCGCGGGGAGCGGGTCGCGCTGCTCGGGCCGAACGGCGCCGGCAAGACCACCCTCGTCCTGCACCTCAACGGCATCCTGACCGGCGGGGCGGGCACGGTGACGGTCGCCGGACTGCCCGTCGGCAAACGGCACATGGCGGAGATCCGCCGCAAGGTCGGTCTCGTGTTCCAGGACCCGGACGACCAGCTGTTCATGCCGACGGTCCGCGAGGACGTGGCGTTCGGTCCGGCCGCGGCCGGGCTGAAGGGCGCGGAGCTGGAGGAGCGCGTGGACCGTGCGCTCGCGCGGGTCGGCATGACGGAGTTCAAGGACCGCCCGCCGCACCACCTGTCGTTCGGCCAGCGCCGCCGGGTCGCCGTCGCGACCGTCCTCGCGATGGAGCCGGAGATCCTCGTCCTGGACGAGCCGTCCTCCAACCTCGACCCCGCCTCGCGCCGTGAGCTCGCCGACATCCTGCGCTCCCTGGACGTGACCGTCCTGATGGTCACGCACGACCTGCCGTACGCCCTGGAACTGTGCCCGCGGGCGCTGATCCTGAGCGAGGGCGTGATCGCCGCGGACGGCCGCACGGGCGAACTCCTCGCCGACGAGGCCCTGATGAACGCGCATCGACTGGAGCTGCCCTTCGGGTTCGACCCGCGCTCCGTCACAATGGGTGCGTGACGAATGGGCGCGTGACCGACGAGAACCGGACGGCCGAGCGTACGCCGCTGCTCGACGAGCAGTTGTGCTTCGCGCTGTACGCGGCCCAGCGCGCGGTGACCTCCGCCTACCGGCCCGTCCTGGACGAGCTGGGGCTCACCTACCCGCAGTACCTGGTGCTGCTGGCCCTCTGGGAGCGCGGCGAGACCACCGTCAAGGAGCTGGCGTCGGCCCTGCGGCTCGACTACGGCACGATGTCGCCGCTGCTCAAGCGCCTGGAGGCGGCGGGCCTGGTGCGCCGGGAGCGCTCCGGGCGCGACGAGCGGACGGTCCTCGTCGCCTGCACGGGCCGCGGCGAGGAGCTGAAGGGCCGGGCGGCGAGGGTCCCCGGGGCCCTGATGACCGCGACCGGCCTGGAGCCGGCCGAGGTCGCCCGTCTGCGCGAGGAACTCTGGGGCCTCGCCGAACGCGCCCACGGCGCGGCGGGCCGCGCGCGCTAGTGCCGTGACCGGAAAGGTTCGCCGGGAAGCTCGCGGCGTCCGGTGCGGCGCATCGCAAGGCGGAGCGTCGCCCGCGTACTGGATGTACTCGGGTGATGCGACAACGCGGCGAGGTGCCGTGCCGGGCGTCGCGAGCCGGTGAACCTTTCCGGTCACGGCACTAGCCCCGACGACCGCCGCGAGCTGACGTTACCCGCGGTTACCACCCCCTGCCGGACACCCACAGACCTACCGGCCGGTACCTTGTGCACGATGTAATCGGGGAAAATTTCAGGGGGGAGGGTCCCGCTGTGAGCGAAGGTGACGCCGTCGACACCGTCGACACCCGTCCGACGAAGATCATGTACGTCGCCGAGGCGACCGCGCACGGAGGCCGCGACGGGTATGTGACCAGCCAGGACGGCCAGATCGAGCTGAAGGTGGCGATGCCGCCGGAGCTCGGCGGCGACGGCAACGGCACCAACCCGGAACAGCTCTTCGCCGCCGGCTACAGCTCCTGCTTCCACAACGCGCTGATCCTCGTCGGCAACCGCGCGGGCTTCGACCTGACCGGCTCCACGGTCGCCGCGAAGGTCGGCATCGGGCCCAACAAGACCAAGGGCTACGGCCTCGCGGTCGCCCTCAGCGTCTCGCTGCCCGTCCTCGACCAGGGCCTCGCCGAGAAACTGGTCGACGCGGCCCACCAGGTCTGCCCGTACTCCAACGCCACCCGCGGCAACATCGACGTAACGATCATCCTCGGCTGACGCGACGCAGGAATCGCAGGCCCGCCGCACCTGTTGACCGCAAGGCCGAAGGTGATCGGAGCGGGCCGGGCGAGCCGGTCGAGCGGGACGAGAGGGACGTGCGGGCGTGGACGTGAACGGTGCGGTGGCCGAGGGGTTCGAGCCGGTCCGGGAGGCGTTCGCCCGGAACTTCGCCACCCTCGGGGAGCGCGGCGCCGCCGTCGCCGTCTACCGCGACGGGCGCAAGGTCGTCGACCTGTGGGGCGGCACGCGGGACGTGGACGGCACGGCTCCCTGGGAGCACGGCACCGCGCAGATCGTGCGCTCCGCGACCAAGGGCGTCGCCGCCGCCGTACTCCTGCTGCTGCACCAGCGCGGACACCTGGACCTGGACGCGCCCGTGGGGACGTACTGGCCGCAGTACAAGGCGGCCGGCAAGGAACGCACGCTGGTGCGCCACCTGCTCGCGCACCGCGCGGGCGTTCCCGTCCTCGACCGGCCGCTGACGCCCGCCGAGGCCGCCGACCCCGATCTGGGCGCGGCGGCGGTCGCCGCGCAGGCACCCGTCTGGGAGCCGGGCGGCGACCACGGGTACCACGCGCAGACCTACAGCTGGCTGACCGGCGAGCTGGTGCGACGGGTCACCGGGCGGCCGATCGGCGAGTGGATCGCCGACGAGATCGCCGGACCGCTCGGGGCCGAGCTGTGGCTCGGGCTGCCGCAGTCGCTCCACGCGCGCGTGGGGCGCGTCGGGCCGGTCGACGCGCCCCTACCGGCCGGCGGGCTGCGGACCCGGCCCAAACGGTCCGTCGCCGACGCCTACGCCGACCCCGCCTCCCTCACCCGCCGCGCCTTCGCCGCGATCACCCCGCTGCCCGACGAGAACGACCCCGCCTACCGCGCGGCCGCCCTGCCCGCCTCCAACGGCATCGCGACCGCCGACGGCCTCGCCCGCTTCTACGCCTCCCTCATCGGCGAAGTCGACGGCGGCGTGCGGCTCTTCGTCCCCGAGACGGCCGCCCTGGCGCGCACCGAGCAGTCCGCCGGACCGGACCGGGTGCTGGTGGTCACCACCCGGTTCGGCCTCGGCTACATGCTGCACGGCGGCGCGTCGCCGCTGCTCTCCCCCGCCTCCTTCGGCCACCCCGGCCGCGGCGGCGCGCTCGGCCTCGCGGACCCCGGGACGGGCATCGCCCTCGGCTACGTCACCAATGGCCTGCGCACCGGCGTGACGGCGGACCCGAGGGCACAGGCGCTGCTGCGTGCGGTCCGGACGGCGGTCGCCGTGGCCTGACGGGCCCCGGGACCACCTCCGTTCCGGCGTATCCCGCCCGTCCGACGGCCTCAGATGTTGATCGAGTGGGACGTCCGCCCCGAGGCCTCGTCGATCTCCCCGTGCGCCTTCGTCAACAGCTGCATGGCGAGTTCGTTGAGGGCGCGGGCGCCCGCTATCTCCTCACCGACCCGGGGCTGGTTGCTGTCGACCCGGTGGCGGCTGGCGTGCCCGTGGGACCGTACCTCGGTCCCGTCCGGCAGCCGGACCAGCGCGGCGGCGCTCGTGTGCTGGTCGTCCTCCTTGAACTCCAGCTCGACGTGCCATCCCACAGCGGTGTGCGTCATGTCGGTCACCTCCGGAACTCCTGCTTCCAGGGTGCTCCTCCCCACGGGCACCCGCACCCACGCGGGCCCGGCCCGGCAGCAGCGACCCGCCGGAGGGCCACGCCCGCACGCGCGCGTGGTGCAACGCGCAACGCGCGCAGGGTCCCCGCGTCGGCACCGCGGGCCACCACCACGGCGGTCAACCGGCGTGCAGCATCAGACCGATGCCCATGACCAGCAGGCAGGCGGCGGCGACGCGCGGGGCGCCGAACGTCTCCTTGAAGAAGAGGGCGCCGATGGCGGCGCCCACGATGATGGACGACTCGCGCAGGGCTGCCACGGGGGCCAGGTCGGCGCGGGTCTGGGCCCACAGGACGAGGGCGTAGGCGGCGACGGACAGGGCGGAGCCGAGGAGGCCGAGGGCGGCGAAGGGACGCAGCACGGCGACGGTCGCGCCGCGCCAGCGGGTGGCGGCGTACGCCGGGATCACCACGCCCTGAACGGCCATCAGCCAGGCGATGTAGCCGAGCGAGGAGCCGGAGGCGCGGACACCGAGACCGTCGACGACCGTGTACGCGGCGATCGTCAGCCCGGTGGCGAGGGCGGCGCCGATCGCCGCCCGGTTCGGACGCCTTCCGCGCAGGCCCCACAGGGCGACGCCGGTCAGGCCCGCGCAGGACACCGCGATGCCGGCGGCCGCCCAGCCGCCCGGCACCTCGTGCGCGAAGACGGCGGCGAGGACGGTGACGACGAGCGGCGCGGAGCCGCGCGCGAGGGGATAGGCCTGCCCGAAGTCGCCGAGCCGGAAGGACCGCATCAGCAGCGCGTAGTACGCCATGTGGATGACGGCGGAGGACAGCAGGTACGGCCACGCGCCGGCCGCCGGGAACGCGACGAACGGCACGAGGGCGAGGCCGATGAGCATGCCGCCGCCCGCGATCAGCGTGAAGCCGGCCAGCTTGTCGGTGATCCGGTGCGCGATGGCGTTCCAGCCGGCGTGGGTGACCGCCGCCAGCAGGACGGCGGTGGTGACCAGTGGCGTCACGCGGTGCGCTCGCGGACGTCCACGACGGTGGCGTCCGCATGGGCGACGAGGGCGTCCGGGGCCATGGGGAACACGGTGTACGGGGTGCCGGCGGCGGCCCACACGACGTCGTGCGCGAGGAGACCGCGGTCGGCGAGGACCCGGGTGCGGGTGCGATGCCCGAAGGGCGGCACGCCGCCGATGGCGTACCCGGTGGTCTCCCGTACGACGCCCGCGCCGGCCCTGGTCACCTCTGCGGCGCCGAGTTCCGCGCGCACCCGCTCCACGTCGACCCGGGACGCGCCGTCCATCAGCACCAGCACCGGCACGCCGTCCGCCGCGAAGATCAGCGACTTGCAGATCTGGCTCAGCTCGCACCCGATCGCCGCGGCGGCCTAGGCGGCGGTGCGGGTCGCCTCCGGGAAGCGCCGCACGCGGGCGTTCAGCTCGGCGAGCCCCAGCTCGGCGAGGGCCTCGGCGAAACGGGGGTGGGCCCCGGTGGTGGTCGTCATGCACGGCACGCTAGCGGTCGTCGCAGGGGCCACGCGACGGAGTTGCCCGCCGCGTGCTCAGCCGTCGAAGCTGCGGCGGGAGTCCTCGATGTGCCCGAACCAGCGGTGCGTCCACGCGCACATCCCGTCGACCGTGGCCCGCAGTCCCTGTCCCGCCTCGGTCAGGGTGTACTCGACGCGCGGCGGCACGGTCGGGTGCACGGTCCGCACCAGCAGGCCGTTGCGTTCCAGCATGCGCAGGTTCTGGGTGAGCATCTTGTGGCTGACGCCCTCGACCTCGTCGCGCAGGCCGCTGAACCGCAGGGTGCGGTCCCCGAGCGCCTCGATGATCAGCAGCGCCCACTTGTTGGCCACGTCCGAGAAGATCTCCCGGCCGAGCGAGTCGGCCCTTCTGAGGTCGGCCTGTTCGTCGGGCGTGCCCGTGTACTGCTTGGTCACCATCGGGTTCCCCAGTCACCGAAAAGTGCGTTCTTCCATGTCAGCGCTCACTCTCCTACGGTTTCCCAGTAACCACAAGAGAGCACGGCCGCTCCGCACGGCCACTCCGCACGGCCACTCCGCACGACCGCTGCTCTCGACCGCTCCCAAGGAAGGCAGGCGCCCATGCCCGTCACGCTCGTGAATCCGTCCGGACTGCCGCGGACCGACGCCTACAGCCAGGTGTCCGTAGGGACCGGCTCCCGGCTCGTCTCCGTCGCCGGGCAGGTCGCCTGGGACGCCGAGGGCACCACGGTCGGCGAGGGCGATCTCGCCGCCCAGGTCGAGCAGTGCTACGTCAACGTCGGCGCCGCTCTCGCCGGAGCCGGCGCCGGCTTCGACGACGTCACCCGGCTGACAGTCCACGTCGTCGACTGGACGCCGGAGAAGATGCCGGCGTTGATGGCGGGCGTCACCCGCGCGGCCGACCGCCTCGGCGTCACCGCGACCCCGCCGCTCACCCTGCTGGGCGTCGCGGCCCTCCACATCCCCGAGCACCTGGTGGAGATCGAGGCGACGGCGGTTCTTCCCTAGACGCGCCAGGTGTCGGCGTACTGGATGTGCAGATGGCCCGGTACGTGACGGCGGGTCCTCGTGTGCGGCCAGGGGCCGGGGCCCAGTTCGACGCAGTAGTGCCCACCGGGGTGGTCGTGCAGGTGGGAGGGGGCCTCCTCGACGAGGCCGCGCAGGGCCGCGCCCTGCTCGCGGAAGGCGGTGGCGCTGCCCACGACGAAGAGGGTGTGCGCCGCGACGTGGAAGTCGAGGTGGTCGCGGTACTCCTGGTGCCGCCACCGTTCGTGGTCGACGTCCGTCCCGTCCGGGAGGTCCCCCTCGGAGGTGGACACGGTCTGCGGCTTCCCGGCCCCGAGCCGCCCCCGTACGTCCTTCCAGGACGCGGTGGGGAACTGCAGGCTGTGGTGGAGCAGCACCAGGTCCAGCGCGACCGGTTCGCCCTCACCGACGACACCCTCCGGCACCGGGTTGGCCCGGATCGGCAGGTACACCAGCGAGTGCGCGGACCGCGCGGCCAGCGCCCACAGCTCGACGAGCCGGCCCGCGCCCTCCCGGTCGGCGTACATCGACAGCCAGTGCCGGTCGTCCCGCAGGGCCAGTCGTACGGGGGCGGGCTCGGCCCGGACCACCCGGAGCCCGGCGCCGCCGGCCTGCCGTACCTGATGTATCCGTACGCGCGTGCTCATCCGACGCCGAACCGGTCGCGTTCGGTGGCGCTCATGGTCTCCCCCGGCGCCTGTTCGACGAGGTCCAGGGACTCCCCTGGCGTGGGCGCCTGAGCCGGGATGATGCCATACCGCCGATCACGACGCGGGACGGTTCGACGACGAACGACGGCGCGCCCGCCCCCGGCAGAGGGGGTCGGGCGCGCCGCCGGTGAGGGTGGATCAGTGGCGGTCGCCGCGGTCGTGGCGGTCGCCGCCGTGGTCGCGGCGCTCGTCGCCGTGGTGACGGTAGTCGCCGTGGTGGCGGTAGTCACCGTGGTGACGGTATCCGCCGTGGTGGCGGCGGCCGCCCCAGGACTCGTCGTCGACGAAGCGGGCGCGGTCGTTGCGCAGGGTGACCGTGTCGCTGCGGTCGTCCAGCACCTCGCGGCGGAGGTCCTGGTACAGGTCGGTGCGGGTGTCGCGGCCCTCGCCGGTGTGAATCCGGACCGAGGCGCGGGGGGCCAGGCGGTAGTTGTCGAAGGTGTAGGTGTCGCCGTCCCGGTTCGACAGGGTCCATCCGTCCAGGTTGACCGTGTGGCGGGTGGTGTTGGTGAGCTCGACCCACTCCTTGTTGAGGGAGCGGTTGGAGCGGTCGTCACGGCCCGGCGCGTCGTACTGGACGGCGCTGATCTCCACCCTCGGCCGCTCGGCACGGGGGTAGCCGGCGGCGGACGCCGGGAGCGCCACGGCACCGACCACGGCGGCGGCGGCGAGCGTGGCGGCAGCCAGGCTGCGGGCGGAAACAACGGAAGCGGACACAAGGTCTCCTAGTTTTGTGCGAGTTACGACCGCATCGGCCGCAGAACCCACACTTGACCACCACACGTCCAGCAAGCATCCGATTGGCGCTTCACGTTACGAATCATCCATATTTCAGTGACAGTAACCTGCTCTGTCCATTTATGTACTGAACGCTCTGAGTCGTTGTCAGATCTACCCTCCGGGCGGTCGTACCGATCCGCCGTCACCCGAAAGTGGGTCACAACGGGCGAGGCGAACAAAAAGCCGGTGAGGGCGCCCCGTCCCCACGGAACCCTCACCGGCGGTCTTCACACGAGCGGTCGGATCACGCCCGTACGAGCTCCCTGTCGTCGTCGGGATCGGTGTCCCTGGCGTCGGCGGGGGTACGCAGTCCCTCGCCCTCGACGTCCACGTTGGGCAGGGCGCGGTCCAGCCACTTCGGCAGCCACCATGCCTTCTTGCCGAGCAGGGCGAGGACGGCGGGGACGATCGCCATGCGGACGACGAACGCGTCGAAGAAGACGGCGATCGCGAGGCCGAAGCCGATCATCTTGATCATCGACTCGCCGGAGCCGATGAAGCCGGCGAAGACGGCCATCATGATGACCGCGGCTGCGGCGACCACCCGGGCGCTGTACCTGAACCCGGTCACCACGGCCTGGCCGGGGCTCTCGCCGTGGACGTACGCCTCGCGCATCCGGGTCACGAGGAACACCTCGTAGTCCATGGCCAGGCCGAAGACCACGCCGACCATGAAGATCGGCATCATCGACATGATCGGGCCGGTCTCCTCGACGCCGATCAGGCCCGCCAGCCAGCCCCACTGGAAGACCGCGACGACGGCGCCGAGCGCGGCCAGCACGCTGAGCAGGAAGCCGAGGGCGGCCTTCAGCGGGACCAGGATCGACCGGAAGACCACGATCAGCAGGAGGAAGGCCAGGCCCACCACCAGGGCCAGGTACGGGATCAGGGCGTCCGTGAGCTTCTGCGAGAAGTCGATGTTCATGGCCGTGGTACCGGTGACCAGCACCTTGGCGTCGGTGTCGGCGGTGACCCCGGTGCCGGCCGCGCGGATGGCGTGCACCAGGTCCTCGGTGCCGGTCGAAGACGGCTTGGAGTCCGGGACGACTGTGATCATCGCGGTGTCGCCGGCCTTGTTGAAGGTGGCGGGGGTGACGGTGACGACGTCCTTGAGGCCCTTGACCTCGTCGCTCACCGCGGTGGCCGCGGCCTGGGGGTCGTCGCTGCCCTTGGCGTCGACGACGACCATCAGCGGGCCGTTGAAGCCGGGGCCGAAGCCCTCGGAGAGCAGGTCGTAGGCGCGGCGCTGGGTGGTGGACGTCGGCTGCGAGCCGTCGTCGGGCAGGCCCAGCTCCAGGCTGGTGGCGGGCAGGGCGATCGCGCCGAGGCCCACCACGCCGAGCAGCAGCACGGCGACGGGACGGCGCACGACGAAGCTGGCCCAGCGGGCGCCCATGTTGGGCCTCGCGGCCCCGGCCGTGTCCCCGGCCGTGTCGCCGCGCGTGTCGCCGCGCACGTCCCCTGCCGTGTCCTCGGCGGTACGGCGTCCGAACCGCTTGCCCTTCTCGCCGGCCGGCTTGACCTTGCGGCCCGCGTACCCGAGCAGCGCCGGGATCATGGTGAGGGCGATGAGGACGGCGACCACGACCGTGCCGGCCGCGGCGAGCCCCATCTTGGTCAGCATCGGGACACCGACGACGGAGAGACCGGCGAGGGCGATGACCACGGTGAGACCGGCGAAGACGACGGCCGAACCGGCGGTGCCGGTCGCGCGGCCGACCGCCTCCTCGCGGCTGCGGCCCTCGGCGAGCTCGGCGCGGTAGCGGGAGACGATGAACAGCGCGTAGTCGATGCCGACCGCGAGACCGATCATCAGGGCGAGGGTGGAGGTGGTGTCGCCGAGGTCCAGCGCGCTGGCGAGCGCGGTGATGGTGGAGACGCCGATGCCGACGCCGATGACCGCGGTCAGCAGGGGCAGTCCGGCGGCGACGAGCGAGCCGAGGGTGACGACGAGGACGACCGCTGCGAGCGCCAGGCCGATGATCTCACCGGTGGCGGCCTGCTCGGGTTCGGCCTGGAGGGCGTCGCCGCCCATCTCGACGGTCAGCCCGGCGTCCCTGGCCTTGTCGGCCGTGGTCTCCAGGGCTTCCTTGGAGGAGTCCTTCAGCTCGACGGAGGAGACCTCGTACTTCACGGAGGCGTACGCGACCGTGCCGTCCTTGCTGACGGCGTTCGTCGTGTAGGGGTCGGTGACGGAGACGACCTCGGAGCCGTCGCCCAGCTCCTTGACGGTCTTCTCGACGGTCGCCTTCTGGGCGGCGTCGGTCATCTTCTGCCCGTCGGGCGCCTTGAAGACGACCCGCGCGGTGGCGCCGTCGGCGCTGGAGCCGGGGAAGCGCTGTTCCAGCAGGTCGAAGGCCTTCTGGGCCTCGACGCCGGGGATCGAGAAGGAGGAGGACCCCGCGGCGGGCGCGGAGGCGGCACCGACGCCGGCGAGCGTCAGCAGGGCGATCCAGAGGAGGGCGACGAAATGCCGCCGCCGGAACGAGAACCGGCCGAGTCGATAGAGGAACGTGGCCACGGAGGCGTACTCCCGGTCAGTCGTGGGTTTCAGGGCAGGGGTGATCAGCCCACAGGGGGGAGGCAGGGGTGATCGGCCCGACGACGTGAGCGGTGACGTCAGGTGGGGCGGTGGATACAGGTGGGGCGGTGGGAAAGGGTCAGCGGATGGGTGCGCCGAGGGCGGGGAGGACCACGGCGTCGACGTACGAGGTGAGGTAGGCCCGGGTGGGCGGCTGGTCGTCGATCAGCGCCCGGGTGGCGAAGGCCCCGACCATCATGGGGATGAGGAACTCCAGGGCCGGGCAGTCCGCTCGGATCTCGCCCCGGTCGACGGCCCGCTGCAGGACGCGCCGGAACGCGGCCATCTCGGGTTCGACCAGCTGACTGCGGAACACCTCGCGCAGATGCCCGTCGTTGTGGATCGCCATGGCCACCCCGCGCATCAGCGCGGAGTTGCGCTCCATGGTGCAGTCGTCCTCGCGCGACATCAGCGCGTGCAGGTCGCCGTGGAGCGAGCCGGTGTCGACCTCGTCGGCCAGTCCCGGCTTGTCGTGCTTGATGGCCTTGACCACCAGCTCGGCCTTGCCGCCCCACTGGCGGTAGAGCGTGGCCTTGCTGGAACGGGTGCGGGCGGCGACGGCGTCCATGGTCAGGGCGTCGTAGCCGACCTCGCGGAGCAGATCGAGCACGGCGCCGTACAGCTCGGCCTCGCGCTCGGGTGTGATCCGACTGCGACGCGCGGTTGCGGTCTCGGTCATCCCGCTCACCTTTCGGCTCCGTCACCTACTGGTCCCGTACGTCCATCGCGTACATCCATGAAGATACCCCGAGACCCAACGAAACGAAACCGTTTCGTACGTGTGCTGACTCACGTCCGTGAAGGCCGCATAAACGCGGACCGCGGGCCCCGAGAAGTTGCCCGGCCCGTTTCGCCGGAAAAGCATGGGGAGGTGAGCTATCTGCGCCTGCCCCATCTCAGCGGTGACCTCCTGTGCTTCGTGGCCGAGGACGACCTCTGGCTGACCCGGCTGGACGGCCCGGACCGTGCCTGGCGGCTCACCGTCGACCGCACGAAGACCGGACACCCCCGCTTCTCCCCCGACGGCCGCCACCTCGCGTACACGAGCTGGCGAAGTCTCGTCCCCGAGATCCACCTGGTGCCGGTGGACGGCGGCCCCGGACGCCGGCTGACCTACTGGGGCAGCCCCGACACCCAGGTGTGCGGCTGGACCCCCGACGGCGACATCCTCGCCGTCGCCTCCCACGGCGAACCCTTCTCCTACTTCACCTGGGCCTACAAGGTCCCCGTCGACGGCTCCCCCGGCAGCAAACTGCCCTGGGGCCCGGTCTCCGACATCCAGGTCGCCGACCTCGACGACGAACGCAGGACCCTGCTGCTCACCGGCACTCCCCCGCACGAACCCGCCGGCTGGAAGCGCTACCGGGGCGGCGCCACGGGCCGCCTGTGGCTGCACGGACAGCGCCTCCTGGAGGACCTCGAGGGCCACCTCCACTCGCCCCTCTTCGCCGGCGGCCGGATCGCCTTCCTCTCCGACCACGAGGGCGTCGGCAACCTCTACTCCTGCGCCCACGACGGCTCCGACCTGCGCCGGCACACCGACCACGACGCCTTCTACGCCCGCCACGCCGCCACCGACGGCACGCGCGTGGTGTACCAGTGCGCCGGCGACCTGTGGATCGTCGACGACCTCGCCGCCGGCTCCGAGCCCCGCCGGATCGACGTACGGATGGGCGGCCAGCGGGCCGGCCGGCGCCGCTACCAGATCCCGGCCGCCCAGCACGTGGACGGCCTCTCGGTCGACGAGACCGGCCGCGCGAGCGCCGTCGTGGTCCGCGGCAGCCTGTACTGGCTCACCCACCGCGACGGCCCCGCCCGGACCATCACCGACACGCCCGGGGTACGGGTACGGGTCCCCGAGATGCTCGGCTCGGGCGGACAGGTCGCGTACGTCACCGACGCCGAGGGCGAGGACGCCGTCGAGATCGCCTACCTCCCGCGCGCCAGCGGGGACCGCGAGCCGCGCCGGCTGGCCTCGGGTGACCTGGGCCGGGTCCTGGAGATGGTCGCCGACCCCGACGGCGAGCGGCTCGCCATCGCCGCGCACGACGGACGGCTGCTCCTCGTCGACGCGACCGAGGACTCCAACGGCGAGGTCACCGAGCTGATCACCTCCGTCAACGGGCCGGTCCGCGACCTCGCCTTCTCCCCCGACGGGACCTGGCTGACCTGGTCGCACCCCGGCATCGGCAGATCCCTGCGGCAGATCAAGATGGCCCGGATCCCCGGCGTCGGACAGGGCGAGCGGCTGATCGTCGACGTGACCAACGGCCGCTTCGAGGACGAGAACCCCGTGTTCACCCGGGACGGCCGCTACCTCGCCTTCCTCTCCTGGCGCGGCTTCGACCCGGTGTACGACGTCCACACCGGCGACCTCTCCTTCCCGCTCGGCTGCCGCCCGTACCTCGTGCCCCTGTCCTCCGCGACCCCGTCCCCGTTCGCGCTGACCCCGGAGGGCCGGCCGGCCGCCGGGGGACTCGACCCGGTGGAGGAGGACGAGGGCGGCGCCGACGGGACCGTGACCGTGGAGGTCGAGGGCCTGGAGAACCGGGTCACCCCGTTCCCCGTGCCCGCCTCCAAGTACTCCTCGCTGCACCCGGTCGCGGGCGGCGGACTGGTCTGGCTGCGCTGGCCGATCTCCGGCGCGCTCGGCGAGACCTTCGCCAACCCGGACGACATGAGCGGGCGGCCCACCCTGGAGCACTTCACCGTCAGCAAGGCCAAGAAGTCCGAACTCGTCGGCCACCTCGACTGGTTCGGGGTCAGCGGCGACGGCACCCGGCTCGTGGTGGTCGACGAGGGCGAGCTGCGGGCCGTGCCGTCGAGCGAGTCCGGCGACCTCGACACCACCGTCTGGATCGACCTGCGCCGCATCCTGCACGAGGTCGACCCCGGCGCCGAGTGGCGGCAGGCGTACGAGGAGGCGGGCCGGCTCATCCGCGCCTACTTCTGGGACCCGGGGATGTGCGGCATCGACTGGGACGCGGTGCTCGACCAGTACCGCCCGCTCGTCGAACGGGTCGCCTCCCCCGACGAGTTCGCCGACCTGCTGCGCGAGGTCCTCGGCGAACTGGGCACCTCGCACGCCTACGTCACCCCCGCCCGCCGCAACGAGGGGCCACCGCACTACCAGCGCCGCCAGGGCCTGCTGGGCGCCAACCTCGTACGGCGCGACGGCGGCTGGACCGTCAAGCGCATCCTGGCCGGCGACTCCTCCGACTCCAAGGCCCGCTCGCCACTCGCGGGCACCGGCATCCGCGAGGGCGCGGTGCTCACCCACGTCGACGGCCGCCCCGTGGACCCGCTGCACGGCCCGTATCCCCTCCTCGCGGGGGCGGGCGGTACGACGGTGGAGCTCACGTTCACCCCGGCGGAGGGCACCGCGGGGCGCGCACGGCGCGTGGCCGTGGTCCCCCTCGTCGACGAGCGCCCCCTGCGCTACCAGGACTGGGTCGCCAAACGGCGCGAGGTGGTGCGGGAGCTGAGCGGCGGCCGGTGCGGCTACCTCCACATCCCCGACATGGGCGGCTCCGGCTGGGCCCAGTTCAACCGCGACCTGCGCATGGAGGTGTCGCGGCCCGCGCTCATCGTGGACGTGCGCGGCAACGCGGGCGGCCACATCAGCGAACTCGTCGTGGAGAAGCTGACCCGCACGATCCTCGGCTGGGACCTCACCCGCAACGCCCAGCCGGTGTCGTACGCCTCGAACGCCCCCCGCGGCCCGGTCGTCGCCCTCGCGGACGAGGCGACCTCCTCGGACGGCGACATGATCACCGCCGCGTTCAAACTGCTCAAGCTCGGGCCGGTGGTGGGGCAGCGCACCTGGGGCGGGGTCGTCGGCATGACCGGCCGCCACCAGCTCGGCGACGGCACCGTCATCACCGTCCCCATGAACGCGGCCTGGTTCGACGCCTACGGCTGGAGCATCGAGAACCGCGGCGTCCTGCCCGACCTGGAGATCCTCCGCACCCCTCTGGACTGGGCGGAGGGCCGCTACGCCCAACTCGACGACGCGGTCCGCCTCGCCCTGGACCTCCTCGACACCCACCCCCCGGCGTCCCCACCGGACTACAGCACCGCCCCAAACCGCACCCGCCCCAAACTCCCACCCCGCACCTGACCCCGCACACCTCCAAGGGGCGCGGGGAACCGCGCGACAAGCCCCCACCACCCCGCACCCGACCACGCCCGCGGAACCAACCAGAAACGCAGCCTCAGAAACGCAAGCCCAGAAACGCAGGGCCAGAAACGCAGGGCCAGAAACGCAGGGTGCCCTCCCCGGCAAGGGAAGGGCACCCCACGTTCACGGCCAAAGCCGAGCGCAGCGCCTACGCGTCGTAGTCCCGGTCCAGCCGGTCCTCGTCCTCACGCCGCATCCGCTCCGCCTCCGGCTCCGGCTCCGTGTCCCGCCGGCGGCCACGCTGCTGGACCTGCTCCTTGGCCTGCTGGGCCTTCTGCTTGGCCTGCTGCTGCCACTGCTGGGACTGGTCCTGCATCTTGTCCTTCATACCCATGTGGGTTCACTCCTGTAGGGAGATGAGGGGATCCGGCCCCGTGCTGGGGCCTCGACCAGATTCACACGGGCGGACACGCTGCGCATGTCGATCAACTACGGTGCGTAGCGCGGGCCGCCTCGTCGGCCTCGCCGCCCGCGCCCACCAACCCCGTCCGCATCCCCTGCAACCTGGGCGCGAACCGCCTCATCTCCCGCTGCCCGACGGTCCCGATGATCCCGGGGAGGTAGCCGCGTACGCCCTGCATCCCCCGCAGCCACCACTGCCCGTACACATGGGACGACCGCCGCTCTATGCCGGCGACGATCCGGTCCACCGCCGGCCCGAGCGGGTACGTCTTGTTCGACGGCCACGGCAGCCGCTGCCGCAACTCCCGCATGACCTGCTCCTGATCGGCGCCGCGCACCATGTCGGTGTCGGTCCAGGACAGATAGCCCACGCCGACCCGCACCCCCCGGTGGCCGACCTCGCCCCGCAGACTGTGCGCGTACGCCTCCACCCCGGACTTCGAGGCGCAGTACGCCGTCATCATCGGCGCGGGCGTGATCGCGGCGAGCGAGGCGATCTGGAGGAGGTAGCCGCGGCTCTCCAGCAGCGCCGGGAGGAAGGCGCGGGCCGTGACCGCCGAGCCGATGAGGTTCACCTCGATGACCCGGCGCCAGGACTCCGGATCGGAGTCGGCGAACGGACCGCCGGAGGCCACACCGGCGTTGGCGACGACGACGTCCACCTTGCCGAAACGCTCCTTCACCTCCGCCGCGACCCGGGTCATGGCCTCGTGGTCGGTGACGTCGGCGTACCAGTGACCGCTGTCGCCGTGCAGCCGCTCCGAGACCTGCTTGAGCGCGTCCGGCTCCAGCCCCACCAGCGCGAGGGTCGCCCCGCGCGCGGAGAGCTTGCGGGCGAGCAGCTCACCGACCCCGCGCGCCGCGCCGGTGACGACGACGACCTGTCCCTCAAGTCCGACCCTGTTCATGCGCCCTCCTTCAACTGCGTATACGTGACGACGAGTTCCCGGATCCTGCCCGTGACCACCCCGGGCGCCTCGACCGGCGTCATATGGCCGAGTCCGGGCAGTTCGGTGACGCCCAGGGAGTGCGGCAGCGCCGCCGCGATCCGGTGCGCGTGCACCGGCGGGGTCAGCCGGTCCTCGGTGCCGACCACGACGGCCGTCGGCACCCGCAACTCCCCCACGGCGTGGTCGAGATCGAGCGCACTCAGCACCCGCGACCAGGCGTGCCGCACTTGTCGCGGGCAGGCGTGCACGATCCGCGCGCACCGCTCCACCAGGTGCGGGGCCGAAGCGGCGCCCATCGTCGCGTACTTGAGGACCGACTTCGCGACCGGCGTGACCGGCCCCAGGGGTGCCCGCGAGCCGAGGACCCGCCCGGTCAGCCAGGTCCGCAGCCGGCCCGGCCGCAGCGGTACGACGGTGGACTCGGCGACCAGCCGCGAGGCGCCGGTGCTGCACAGCAGGACGGCCGCCGCGTGCTCCCGCACCCGGGGGCGCGCGGCGGCGGCCAGCACGGTCATGGCGCCCATCGAGTGCCCGGCGAGCACCGCGCGTTCACCGGGCGCGAGGGTCGCGGCGAGCACCGCCTCCAGGTCGTCGGCGAGCGCGTCCGTGCTGCACACCGGCGACGGCGGGGTGCGTCCGTGGCCCCGCTGGTCGTAGACGACGACCCGGTGGTCGGCGGCGAGGTCCCCGATCTGGGCCGCCCAGAACGCGGTCGAGCAGGTCCAGCCGTGGGCGAGGACGACCGGGGGCGCGTCCTCCGGGCCGTGCACCTCGACGTGCAGCCGGGTGCCGTCGGCGGACACGGCGGTGAGTTCGCGGGCGGGCTGCGCGCTCCCGCTGGTCCTCATGCGGTGACCTCGCTCTTCCCGGCGGCGTCCAGGACCTGTGCCGTCGGGGCCGCCGCCGGGGCCGCTGCCGCCGGGGCGGGGGCCCGCAGCAGCTCGTACTCCGAGAGGTCCACGCGCCGGGTCGCGCGCCGGAACTCGCTCGTCGTGCCCGGCCAGACGGTGGTGTTGCGGCCGTTCGCGTCGAGGTACCAGCTGGTGCAGCCGCCGGTGTTCCACACGGTCCTCTTCATACGCTCCTGCACGCGCGCGTGCCAGGCGTCGACCGCGCCGGGCCGGGCGTCGAGGGCGCCACGCCCTCCGAGGACGTCCAGCTGCCGCAGATAGTCCGCCATGTAGTTCAGCTGGGACTCGATCATCAGGATCATCGAGGAGTTCCCGAGACCGGTGTTGGGGCCGATGATCGACATCCAGTTGGGGAAGCCGGCGGCGGACGCGCCGCGCAGCGCGGCCATCCCGTCCTTCCAGCTCTCCGCGAGGGTCCGCCCGCCGGCGCCCACCACCCGCTCGGCGATCGGCATGTCCGTGACGTGGAACCCCGTACCGAAGACGATCACATCGGCCTCGGCCTCGGTGCCGTCGGCCGCCACCAGCGTGGAGCCGCGGATCTCGCTGAGCCCGCTCGCGACGACGTCGACGTTCGGCTGCGCGAGGGCCGGATAGTAGGTGTTCGACAGCAGGATCCGCTTGCAGCCGATGCGGTAGTCGGGGGTGAGCCCGGCCCGCAGGACCGGGTCCTTGATCGAGCGGGCCAGGTGGACCTTGGCGAGCCGCTCGACGAACCCGAGTTCGTTCGGGTGCTTGGTGAACGCCTGCACCTGGAGCTCACGGATGCCCCACAGCAGTCCGCGCCGCAGCCGCGTGGTGAACGGCAGCGCCCGGTGCAGGGCGCGCTCGGCGCCGCTGACGGCCCGGTCGACGCGCGGCAGCACCCACGGCGGGGTGCGCTGGAACAGGGTCAGCCGCGAGACGTCCGGCTGGAGGGCCGGCACGATCTGGATCGCGGAGGCACCCGTCCCGATCACCGCGACCCGCTTGCCGGCGAGGTCGTGGCCGTGGTCCCAGCGGGCGGAGTGGAAGACCTCGCCGGGGAAGGTGCCGAGGCCGGGCACGTCCGGCACCTTGGGATCGGACAGCGGCCCGGTCGCGGAGACGACCACGTCGGCGACGTACCGCCCGGCGCTCGTCTCGATGTCCCAGCGCAGTTCCTGCGCGTCCCAGGTCATGCGCCGGACCTCGCGGCCGAACCGCAGATGCGGCCGCAGCCCGAACGTGTCCGTGACGTGCTCCAGGTAGGCGCGGATGTGCTCCTGCCCGGAGAAGGTGCGCGGCCAGTCCGGGTTGGGCGCGAAGGAGAAGGAGTAGAGGTGGGAGGGCACGTCACAGGCGCATCCCGGGTAACTGTTGTCGCGCCAGGTGCCGCCGACGGCGTCGGCGCGCTCCAGCACGACGAAGTCGGTGATCCCCTCGCGGCGCAGCCGCACGGCGGCCCCCAGGCCGCCGAACCCGGACCCGATCACCGCGACCCGCACGTGTTCGGTCATGCCGACTCCTCCTGCCGTACGACGCCTCGGCGCGACGACTCCTCGCAACCGCGCCAGTGAACGCTGGCGCAATCGGACTGTAGAGCAGCTCCGTACTCAGCGGTAGGGCCCGGGGAAGGAAAGTTACCGGCGGTTCGACATAGGCTTCCGCCGTGGCGGACAAGCGCGAATACCGGGCGGAGGAGCTGGCCGGCCAGGCCGGCATCACCATGCGCACCCTGCGCTTCTACCGTGAGCGCAAACTGCTCGGGCCGCCACGCCGCGAGGGCCGTATCGCCTGGTACGACGACCACCACCTGGCCCGGCTGCGCACCATCGCCGCCCTCCTGGAGCGCGGCCACACCCTGAACGGCATCGCGGAGCTGGCCGACGCCCTCGACCACGGGCGGGACGTGGCCGACCTGATCGGCGTCTGCGGGCCCACCGAGGAGGAGCCCATCCGCCTCACCCCCGAGGAGCTCGCCGCCCGCTTCGAGGGCCAGGTCACCCCCGAGAACCTCGCCGCCGCCCTCGAACTCGGCTACCTCGGCACCGACGGCGACGACATCGTCCACATCAGCCGCCGCCTCCTGGACGTCTCCGCCGCCCTGGTCCGCGAGGGCATCCCGCTCGCCGAGGTCCTCGCGGCCGGCGCCCGCGTCCGCGCCCACGCCGACGCCCTCGCCGACCTCTTCACCACCCTGGTCCTCCGCCACGCACCCGAATCCGACCTGCCCCGTCTGCGGCCACTGGCGAGGAGCGTGGTCGAGGCGGAACTGTCACTGGCACTGGACCGGCGGCTGCGGAAGGAAGCCGGGGGGAGCGACGGCGCCGGGAGGACGGACCAACCCGACGGGGCCGACGAATCTCCTCGGTGACCTGTGGTCGTCAGAGGTCGTAGACCACCGTGACCGGCGCGTGGTCCGACCAGCGTTCGGCGTGGGTGGCGGCGCGCTCCACGAAGCCCTTGACGGCCTTGTCCGCGAGGCCGGGCGTCGCGACATGGAGGTCGATGCGCCACCCCGAGTCGTTGTCGAAGGCCCGCCCCCGGTACGACCACCACGTGTACGGCCCCTCCACGTCCGGGTGCAGGGCGCGTACGACGTCGACGTAGCCGCCGTCCCCGGGCGCGTAGACCTTGGTCAGCCACTCCCGCTCCTGCGGCAGGAAGCCGGAGTTCTTGGTGTTGGAGCGCCAGTTCTTCAGGTCGGCCTGCTGGTGGGCGATGTTCCAGTCGCCGCAGACCAGGACCTCCCGGCCGTCGGCGGCGGCACGCGCGCGCAGGTCCTTCAGGTGGACGAGGAACGCGTCCATGAAACGGACCTTCTCGTCCTGCCGGTCGGTGCCGACCTCGCCGGAGGGGAGGTAGAGGGAGGCGATCGTCACACCGGGCAGGTCGGCCTCCACGTACCTTCCGCTGCCGTCGAACTCGGACGAACCGAAACCGACGCGCACGGCGTCCGGTTCACGGCGCGTGCAGAGGGAGACGCCGGCCCGGCCCTTGGCGGCGGCGGGGGCGTGCGTGACGTGCCAGCCCTCGGGCGCGCGGACCGCCTCCGGCAGCTGCTCCGGCTCGGCGCGCACCTCCTGCAGGCACAGCACATCGGCGGAGGTGTCCGCGAGCCACTCGACGAAGCCCTTCTTCGCGGCGGCACGCAGCCCGTTCACATTGACGGAGGTCACAGTCAGCACCCGGGCACGATACCGGCACACTGGACGAGGCCCTGACAGCAGATTCCACCACGATTGTGCATAGACGTACTGTGATCAGCATGAACATACGCCGCGTGTCCTTCGACCACCCCGACGCCGTCTCGCTCAACGACGAGGTCCAGGCGGAGTACCACGAGCGCTACGGCGACGGCGGCGACGCAACGGTTCTGGAACCGTCCCACTTCGAGCCGCCGGGCGGCGTCTACCTCATCGCCTACGACGAGGGCGACCGGCCCGTGGCCACCGGCGGCTGGCGCAGCCAGGACAGCAACGGCGAGGGCAACGAGGACGGCGACGCCGAGCTGAAGCGGATGTTCGTGATCCGGGAGATGCGCGGGCGCGGGCTGGCGCGGCGGATGCTGACCGCCCTGGAGGAGGACGCGCGGGCGGCCGGCCGGGTGCGGATGGTCCTGGAGACCGGCACCGAGCAGCCCGAGGCGATCGCCCTGTACACCTCCAGCGGGTACGCGCCGTGCACCAAGTTCGGCTACTACCGGGAGTACGACTCGAGCCGGTGCTTCGCCAAGCCGCTCGTCTCGGGGTGACTCAGCCCCTGAGGTAGGCCAGCACCGCGAGCACCCGGCGATGGGTGTCGTCCGCCGGGGGCAGGTCCAGCTTGGTGAGGATGCTGCCGATGTGCTTGCCGACGGCCGCCTCGGAGACCACCAGTGCCCTGGCTATCGCGCCGTTGGACCGGCCCTCGGCCACCAGCGCCAGCACCTCCCGCTCGCGCGGAGTCAGGCGGGCCAGCGGGTCGCGGCGGCGGCGCAGCAGCTGCCGTACGACTTCCGGGTCGACGACCGTGCCGCCGGCCGCCACCTCGTGCAGGGCGGTCACGAACTCCTCGACCTGGCCGACCCGGTCCTTGAGGAGATAGCCGACCCCGGTGCCGTCACCGGAGTCGAGGAGCTCGGCGGCGTACGCGCGCTGGACGTACTGGCTGAGGACGAGGACGGGCAGGCCGGGGCGCTCGGCACGCAGCCGGACCGCCGCGTGCAGTCCTTCGTCCTGGAAGGCGGGCGGCATACGGACGTCGGTGACGACCACGTCGGGGCTGTGTTCGGCGACGGCGGCGAGGAGGGCGGGGGCGTCGCCGACGGCCGCGACGACCTCGTGGCCGAACCGGGTGAGCAGGGCCGTCAGGCCGTCGCGGAGGAGGACTCCGTCCTCGGCGAGGACCACCCGGAGTGCCCGTCCTCCGGTGCGGGCCCCGGCGTCGGCTTCGGTTTCGGCGTCGATGTCGGCTTCGGTGTCGGCTGGCAAGGGATCTCCACACGCAGCAGGGTCGGTCCGCCCGTCGGACTGGTCACGGACAGTCTTCCATCGAGCACTGACACCCGGTCGGCGAGACCGGTGAGGCCGGTGCCCCGGCCGGGGTCCGCGCCGCCGCGGCCGTCGTCCGCCACCTCCAGGACGAGCCGTCCGTCGCCGTACTCCCCCGCGACACGGGCCCGCCCCGCCGCGCTGTGCCGAGCGACGTTGGCGAGCGCCTCGCGGACCACGAAGTACGCGGCGGCCTCCACCGCCTGCGGCAGCCGGGGCAGCGGCGACCCGAACCCGACGTCCACGGGGACCGGGGAGCGGTCGGCGGCGTCGGCGACGGCGGCCTCCAGCCCGTAGTCGGCGAGCACCTGGGGGTGGATGCCGTGGATCAGCTCGCGCAGCTCGGCGAGGACCGCGCCCGCCTCCTCGCACGCGCGCGTGAGCTGTGCGGCGAGCGGGCCACCGGGCGGGGCGTCGAGCCGGGCCAGACCGAGGCTCATGCTGAGAGCGACCAGGCGCTGCTGGGCGCCGTCGTGCAGATCGCGTTCGATCCGGCGGCGCTCCGCCTCGAAGGCGTCGACCAAGCGGGCGCGCGAGCGGGTGAGTTCGACGACTCTCGCGCGCGTGCCGCCCTCGGACGGGGCGACCAGACGCCGCGTCAGCGCGGCACGCGCCGCGGCGGCCGCACCGAGGACGTACGCCCCGGCCGCGAGCAGCAGCACCCCGAGTGCGGCGGCGGCGCACGCCGTCGGCTGCCCGGTGACCGTCCACACCTTCAGCACCTTCACCTCACGCCCGCCACCGACCGTGGCGAGCAGCACCGGGGTCGCGATCATCGCGAGGGGGGACACGAACGCGACGAGCAGCAGGAGCGCCTCGGCCGGCCAGAGGAGGCAGGCGACGAGAAGGGTGTGACCGAACTCGCGCCAGGTGGCCCCTTCCCGCAACCGGGTGGTGAGCCAGGCACGCAACCCGAGGGCGGGGGGATCGATGTGGGGCGTCGGGGCGAGGGGATGGGGGTGGGGGTGTGGGTGGTCCTCGTGCGGGACGGCGGCACCGGTTCGCGCCAGCCGGCCCAGTCTGCGCCGCTCCAGGGCGGCCACCGGCAGCCCGGTGAGGACGGTGGCCGCGAGCAGGGGCAGCCCCACGAGCACGATCGCGAGGACTCCGCCGGCCGTCACCCAGGCCGCGAGCCCGATCAGCAGGACGGCCCCGAGGATCGCCCCGCTCGCCAGATAGACGGCGGCGCGCCAGGGCCACGACGACAGCAGATAGCGCGGGTGGGTCAGTGCCTGCCCCATGTCCCTGGGGTGCCGGGGGTCCCTGTCCATACGGATCACCGTAGAAGGGCGCCGTGCGGGCCGGCCATCCCTCCCGCACGAGCCTCCGGGGTAGGGCTGTCCCTACCTGAAGTCTCGCCCCTGGCCGACCGACTGCGCACCCCCTGCCGCGGTTTCGTGGACCCATGACCACACCCGCTGTCCAACTGACCTCCCTGAGCAGGCGTTACGGCACCGCCGACGCCGGAGTCACCGCGCTCGACGACGTCACGCTCACCCTCCCCCGTGGTTCCTTCACGGCCGTCATGGGCCCGTCGGGCTCGGGGAAGTCGACGCTGCTGCAGTGTGCCGCCGGGCTGGACCGGCCGACGTCCGGGTCGGTGCGGATCGGCGGCACCGAGCTGACCGGGCTGAGCGAGCGCCGGCTCACCCTGCTGCGGCGGGAACGCATCGGCTTCGTCTTCCAGTCGTACAGCCTGCTGCCCGCCCTGACCGCCGCGCAGAACGTCGCCCTCCCGCTACGGCTGGCCGGTCGCCGCCCCGCCAAGGCGGAGGTGCGCGAGGCGCTGCGGCGGGTCGGCCTCGCCGAACGGGCCGGACACCGGCCCGCCGAACTCTCCGGCGGCCAGCAGCAGCGGGTCGCGCTCGCCCGCGCCCTGATCACCCGCCCCGAGGTGCTCTTCGGCGACGAACCGACCGGCGCCCTCGACTCCACGACCGGCCGCGAGGTGCTGGTCCTGCTGCGCGACCTGGTCGACGCGCACGGGCAGACGGTCGTCATGGTCACCCACGATCCGCTGGCCGCCTCCCGCGCGGACCGGGTGGTGTTCCTCGTCGACGGCCGGGTGCACGGCGAACTGGCCGGGGCGGGCGCGGAACGGATCGCGGCACGGATGGCCGCCCTGGAGGCGGATCCCGGGCCGGGTTCGGCGCAGGACGGCCACGCGCGTGCTTCCGTCACCGCGGAGGTCGCCCCGTGCTGAGCGTCGCCGTGCGGACCCTGCGGGCGCGCTGGGCCGCCTTCGTGGGCAGTTTCGTCGCCCTCACCCTGGGGGTGGGGCTGGTGACCGTGATGGGGCAGGCGCTGGCCGCCTCGCGGGACGCGCCGGTGCGGACGCCGGAACGGTTCGCCGCGGCACCGGTGGTCGTGCGGGGACACGACACCCTGCGGGTGGCGACCCCGACCGGGGTGCGGACGGCACAGCTGGCGGTGCCGCGCGCGGTGCCGGCCGCCACGGTCGCCGCGCTGCGCGCCCTCGGCACGGTCGTGCAGGACCGTTCCTTCCCGGTCCGAGCGGACGGCGGCCCGGCCACGCTGGTCGGTCACCCCTGGTCGACGGCGCAGTTCGCCCCGTACGACCTCACCACGGGCCGGGCACCACGGACCGCCGACGAGGTGGTGACCACCGGGCACTGGGCCTCCGTGGGCGACCGGCTGGAGACGGGCGACGGGCCGGTGCGGGTCGTGGGCACGGTACGCGCGCGTGGCGGCACGGTACGCGCGCGTGGCGGCACGGGACACGCGCGTGGCGGCACGGGACACGCGCGTGGCGGCACGGGACACGCGGATGAGGTCGTGGTACGCGCGCGTGGCGGCACGGAACAGTCGGCCCGGTCCGACGCGGGCACGCGGCCACGCGACATCGAGAACGCCGTCTTCTACACGGACGTGCGGGCCGCCCGTCTGGAACCCCGCTCGGCGCAGCTGGTGGTGACGGCGGACGCGGCGGCGGTCCGCGCGGCGGTGGGCGACAGCGCGCGCGTGCTCACGGGCGACGACCGCCGGTTCGCGGACGCGGATCCGTATCGCGACGCGGAGTCGCTGACCGCGCTGAACGCCCTGTTCGGCACGGCGGGCGGGGTGACGGCGTTCGTCTCGGTGTTCGTGGTGGCCTCCACGTTCGCGTTCGCCGTGGACCGGCGCCGACGCCAGTTCGGACTGCTGCGCACCGCGGGTGCGACACCGGGTCAGATCCGGCGGTCGGTGCTGGCGGAGGCGCTGCTCGTGGGCACGCTCGCCTCGGCGACCGGCTGCGTGCTGGGCGCGTACGGCGCTCCGTGGCTGGCCGCGCTGGTGGTCGACGGCGGTCTCGCGCCGGCCTGGTACACGATCGGCGGCCATGGGTGGCCGTACCATCTCGCGTTCTGGACGGGCCTGTCGGTCTCGGTGTGCGGGGCGCTGACCGCGAGTCTGCGGGCCGGGCGGATCGCGCCCGCGCAGGCGTTGCGTGAGGTGTCGGTCGACGGGCGCCCGCTCACGGGCGGGCGCCGCTGGTTCGGCGCCGCGCTGCTCCTCACGGCGTGCGCAACCCTGTCGTACGCCCTGCTGACGGACCCGGGCGACCTGCTGCACCGCAAGACGTACATCAGCCGGCCCCTGCTCGTGACCACTGCGGTGGCGCTGCTGTCGCCCGCGCTGGTGCGCCCGCTCGTGCCGCGGCTGCCGGGCGTGATCGGGCTGCTGGTGCGGGAGAACGCGGTCGCCGGGGTCCGCCGTACCGCAGCCGTGGCCGCGCCCGTGCTGGTCACCGTGGCGCTCGCGGGCTCTCTGCTGGGCGCGACGGCCACGCTGACCGAGGCGCGGGCCGCGGAGGTGCGGCAGCGGACGATGGCGGACTTCGTGGTGACACCGGGGAGCGGTACGGCGCTGCCGACGGACGCGGTGGCGCGGCTGCGGAGGGTTCCCGGCGCCCTGGTGTCGGCGACCGCGGCGACCGCCGTGTACACCCTGGAGGACGGGGTCGCCCTGGTGAAGTCCGAGGCGCGGGCGGTCGATCCGGGGCCGCTCGGCACGACCGTTCGGCTGCCGGTGGCGGCGGGGCGGCTCGCGGATCTCGACGACGGCTCGATCGTGGTGACCGAGGAGTGGGCACGGCACCGGGTGGGACAGCGGGTGCGGGTGTGGCTCGGTGACGGTACGTCTCGGTCGCTGCGGATCGCCGCCGTACTGGCCACCGGGACCGGGGAGAGCGGTGTGTGGCTGAGCACGCACAACGCGGGGGGCGCCCCGGTGGACCGAGTCGACGTACGCGCGCGTGCGGGTGCCGATCCGGAGACCGTCGCGGCAAAGCTGCGCGCGGTCGACGGGGTGCGGGTGCTGAGCCGGGCGCAGTGGGTGGCCTCGGCGTATCCCGGGACCAACCGGACGACCCGGCTGGGGGTGCTGCTCGTCCTGGGCGTCGCGCTGGTGTACACGGGCATCGCGCTCGTCAACACCCTGGTCATGGCGGCGGCGGAACGGCGGCGGGAGAGGGCGGTGTTGCGGCTGGCGGGGGTCACCGGCGGGCAGATCCTGCGGCTGACCGTGGCGGAGGCGCTGACGGTCGTGGGGGTGGGTGCCGTGCTGGGCCTGCTGGTGACGCTCGTCAACCTGGCGGGCATGTGGGGCGCGTTGCGTCTGGTGTCGGCCCCGGCAACGCTCGTCGTGCCGTGGCCGGCGCTCGGCGCGGTGACGGCGGCGTGCGCGGTGCTGGCGGTGGGCTCGGCGGTCGTACCGGTGGCCGTGTCGGCCGCGCGGAGGACTCTGTCCGGGGGGTGAACGGTCACCCCGGACATGGCAGAAGGTCCGCCCCCGACGGGGGCGGACCTTCATGCTGCGTGGACCTGAGGGGATTTGAACCCCTGGCCCCCTCGATGCGAACGAGGTGCGCTACCGGACTGCGCCACAGGCCCTTGCAACGAGTGAAACTCTAGCACCCCGATCGGGCTGCTTGAAAATCCGTTCCCGGAGGCCGGGGGGCCGGGCGCGCGGAGGCTTCCCGGGACCGCCGCGGGGCACACGCGCGTGTCACTCGTTGGCCGCCCGGGGCCGCTCGCCGTCCTCGTACTGGTCGAAGAGCGGGGTGTGGCCGCGCTCGCGCGAGCGCCGGGCCGAGACCGCACGGCGGGCGTCGCTGCGCTCGTCGCCGTCCGCCGTCCCGCCGTCCGCGTGCCCCGGCTCCCGCGGCTCCGCGTCCGGTACGGCGCCGGCGTCCGCGGGGGCCTGCTCCGGCACGACCGCGCTGGAGCGGGCGGAGCTCCACGCGTCCGGGGCGCCGAGGTCGACGTCGGAGGTGGCCCGGGGTGCGACCGGCGCGGTCACGTACGTGGGCAGCGGGACGGGCACCGGGTCCCAGCTGTCGCCGTGGCCGGGCCTGCGCTGCCGTTCGCGCTGCTGGTCGACCCACTCCGCGTGGTCGGTCTGCTCGACGAGCGCCCTGCGGTCGGCGGCGAGGGCCAGCAGGCCGGGATCGGTCTCCGGCTCGGCGGCCTCGTGCGGCTCCTCTTCGCCTGCGTCCGCGGCCGGCTCGGCGGTCGCGGCGGGCGAGGCCGCAGCGGGGGCGCGGCGGCGGGGCTGGCGCTCGCGGAGCCGCTGCGCGGCGGCCTCGGCGCGTCTGCGGTCCATCTGGAAGGCGAAGCGGCGGCGCTCCTGGGCGCGCAGGTAGGCGATGTACCCGCTGAGCAGGACGGCGGGCACGCCCGGCGCCCAGAGGAACGCGAGCCCTCCTACGGCGGCGACGACCGTGCCGAGCGTGAACGCGAGGAAGAGCATGATCGTGGTGCGCCTGCGGCGCGCGAGCGCCTTCGAGCGCTGGGCGCGCGCTGCGGCCGCCTGCCCGCCGGGAGAGCGCCTCGCGGCGGGGACCTGCTCGCGTGCGGGTTTCGGCGCGGGATCACGCTTCGGCTCGCGCCCCGGGTCGCGTGCCGCGTCCGGGCGGGCGTGGCCGCGCTCCGGCGCTCGCTCCTGCGTCCGTTCCGGCGTCCGTTCCTGAACCGGCGCCTTCACCTGCGGACGTGCGGGAGGCATGGCGAAGGCCCGGACGTCCACCGAATCGGTGACGGCGTCCGGGGCGCCGGAGTCCCGCTCCCCCTCGTCGGTGGAGCGCGCCCGCAGGTCCTTGGCGTACCGGCGCTCCATACCCGCCCGTCCGGACAGCAGCCGGATGGCGGTGCTGAAGCGTTCCGTCGGACGGGCCTCGTTCAGCTCGTCCTGCCTACGGAGCCACATCGGCACCAAGTAGGCGGCCCAGGCCCCGACGATGACTGCGTAGATGAGGCCGCTGCTGCTCACGCCTCACACCGTAGAGGGATTCGCGTGGGGCCATCCGCCAATTGGGCCGGTGTGTCGCACGATCTGGCTGATATTTCGAGCTTTTTTTGCGACCAGTGCGATCAACCGATCACTTTCGAACGTTTATTCGGAGAGTGCGGGGCCTTTCCCGCACGGGTTCCGGAGTGCCGTATTTAATTGGAGGCGTTCTGTGAGCGTGCGCGCCGCCAGCGGCCCAGCATGCCCTCCGGAACTTCCTCCGCCGTCAGCGCGAACACGAGGTGGTCGCGCCAGGCGCCGTCGATGTGGAGATAGCGCGGCCGCAGCCCTTCCTCACGGAATCCGAGTTTCTCCACGACCCGTCGGCTGGGCCCGTTCTCCGGGCGAATACAGACCTCGATGCGGTGCAGCCCCACGGTCCGGAAACAGTGGTCGACGACGAGCGCCACGGCCGTGGGCATCACCCCGCGGCCGGCCACCGCCTCGTCCACCCAGTAGCCGATGTGCCCCGAGCACATCGACCCCCAGGTGATCCCGGCGACGGTCAGCTGCCCGACGAGCTGCCCCTGGTACTCGATGACGAACGGCAGCATCCGTCCCGCGTTCGCCTCGGAGCGCAGGTGGCGCACCATCTGGCGGTAGGTCGGCCGGTGCGCGATCGGCCCGCTGGGCGCCGGAGGCGGGATGGTCGCCTCCCAGGGGCGCAGCCAGTCCCGGTTGCGCCGGTTCACCTCGCGCCAGGCCCGCTGGTCGCGCAGCTTTATCGGCCGCAGGACGATGTCGCCCTCCGTCAGCTCCACGGGCCAGGATGCGCCGTTCAGCTCGCACCCCCCGCGGTGGGGGCCGGTCTGGGGTGGTCTCCGCCCCGGATCTGGTCCACGGCGTGCTTCAGCAGCGGCGCGAGGACCGTGAGGCCGTCCTTCACACCGCCGGTGGAGCCGGGCAGGTTGACGATCAGGGTCCCGCGCGCGACGCCGGCCAGGCCCCGGGAGAGCGCCGCGGTCGGCACCTTGTCACGGCCGTACGCGCGGATGGCCTCCGCGATGCCCGGCACCTCGTAGTCGATCACCCTGCGGGTCGCCTCCGGGGTGCGGTCCGTGGGCGACACGCCCGTGCCGCCGGTGGTGACGATCACGTCGAAGCCGGCCTCGGCGCCCGCCCGCAGCGCCTCCTCCACCGGGTCGCCGTCGGGCACGACCTGCGGCCCGTCCACGGCGAAACCGAGGCCACCGAGACCCTCGGCGACCAGCGGGCCGCCCCGGTCCTCGTACACCCCGGCCGAGGCCCGGTTGGAGGCGGTGACCACCAGCGCGCTGTAGGGCGCGAGGAGGGCACCTCCTGTCGACGCGTCCAAGGTCATGTCCGACTCCAGTCGCCCGACTTGCCGCCCGTCTTCTCCTCCACGCGCACGTCCGTGATGACCGCTCCCTTGTCGACCGCCTTCACCATGTCGATCACGGTGAGCGCGGCGACGGAGACCGCGGTGAGCGCCTCCATCTCGACGCCCGTACGGTCCGTCGTCTTCACGGTGGCGCTGATCTCCACGGCGTCGTCCGCGACCGACAAGTCCAGTTTCACACCGGACACCGACAACGGGTGGCACAGCGGGATCAGGTCCGGGGTGCGCTTGGCGCCCATGATCCCGGCGATCCGCGCGGTCGCGAGGGCGTCGCCCTTGGGGACGCCCTCGCCGCGCAGCAGCTCGACCACGCGGGGCGAGACGAGGACGCGCCCACTGGCGCGCGCGGTGCGTGCCGTGACGTCCTTGCCGGATACGTCGACCATGCGCGCGGCGCCCGCGTCGTCGATGTGCGTCAGTCGGTCCTGCGTACTCATGGTGGTGCGGCGCTCCCGGTCCGGGCCTGTTGTGCGCGACACGGTACCCCCAACGGGGGGTGCTCAGCCGAGCAGGACCACCTCGACCTCGGCGCCCGGTTCGACGGACTCCACGTCCTCGGGGACGACGATCAGGGCGTCGGCGTGCGCGAGGGCGGCCACCAGGTGCGAGCCGGCGCCTCCGACGGGGCGGACGGTGCCGTCGGCACAGGTGGCACGCAGGAACTGTCGGCGCCCCTTGGGCGAGCGGATCGCCTTGTCGGCGGCCAACCTCGCGCGCGTGGTGGGCCGGTGGACGTCCTCGAGTCCCATGAGCGTGCGGATCGCGGGGCGGACGAACAGTTCGAACGAGACGTACGAGGAGACCGGGTTGCCGGGCAGGGCCAGCAGGGGGATGTGGTCGGGGCCGATGGAACCGAAGCCCTGGGGCTTGCCGGGCTGCATGGCGAGTGTGCGGAACTCGATGCCGCTGCCGGCCTCGTCCTCGTCGCCGACGTGCGAAAGGGCCTCCTTGACGACGTCGTACGCCCCGACGCTCACGCCGCCCGTGGTGACCAGGAGGTCGGCGCGGACCAGCTGGTCCTCGATGGTGGAGCGGAGGGTCTCGGCGTCGTCGGCGACGGCGCCGACCCGGTAGGCGATGGCGCCGGCGTCACGGGCTGCGGCGGTCAGGGCGAAGCTGTTGGAGTCGTAGATCTGGCCGGCGCCCAGTTCCTCGCCCGGCTGCACGAGCTCGCTGCCGGTGGACAGGACGACCACGCGCGGACGTGGCCGCACCCGGACGGTGCCGCGGCCGATCGCGGCGAGCAAGGCGATCTGGGGCGGTCCGAGGACGGTGCCGGCATCGAGGGCGCGGTCCCCGGCCTGGACGTCGCTGCCTTTGGCGCGCACGTGCGCGCGTGCTTCCGCGGGGCGGTACACGCGCACGTGCCCGGAGGTCTGCTCGGGGGCGAGACTGCGGGCGCGCATGCCGGTGACCGGGCCCTCACCGAGGCCTCCGTCGGTCCACTCCACGGGGACGACGGTCTCGGCGCCGTGGGGCAGCGGGGCACCGGTCATGATGCGGGCGGCCTGGCCGGGCCCCACGTACAGCAGATCGGCCGCCTGTCCCGCCGCGACGTCCCCCACGACCTCCAGGGCCGCCGGGAACTCCTCGCTCGCGCCCGCGACATCCGCCACCCGTACCGCGTACCCGTCCATGGAGCTGTTGTCGAACGGCGGCAGGGAGAGCGCGACCGTGACGTCCTCGACCAGGACGCAGCCCTGGGCGTCGGGGAGTTGCAGCTCGATGGGCTCCAGGGGGCGGACGGTGGCGAGGATGTCCTCCAGGTGCTCGTCCACCGACCAGAGGTGGTCCTGGCCGGTGGGGCGGGGCGCGGCGGTGCTCAAAGTGGCTACATCTCCTCGGTGACGTAACTGCGAAGCCAGGAACGGAAGTCCGGACCCAGATCTTCACGTTCGCACGCGAGTCTGACAATGGCACGCAGGTAGTCGCCGCGGTCGCCGGTGTCATAGCGGCGGCCCTTGAAGACGACGCCGTGCACCGGCCCGCCGACCTTCTCGTCCTGGGCGAGCAGTTGGAGGGCGTCGGTCAGCTGGATCTCGCCGCCGCGGCCCGGCTCGGTCTCGCGCAGCACCTCGAAGACGGCCGGGTCGAGGACGTAGCGGCCGATGATCGCGTAGTTGGAGGGGGCGTCCGCCGGCTCGGGCTTCTCGACCAGGCCGGAGACTTTGACGACGTCGCTGTCGGCGGTGCACTCCACGGCGGCGCAGCCGTAGAGGTGGATCTGCTCGGGCGCGACCTCCATGAGGGCGACGACGCTGCCGCCGTACAGTTCCTGAACCTCGATCATGCGCTGCAGCAGCGGGTCCCGGGGGTCGATCAGGTCGTCCCCGAGGAGGACGGCGAACGGCTCGTTCCCGACGTGCGGGGCGGCGCACAGGACGGCGTGCCCGAGGCCTCTGGGGTCACCCTGGCGGACGTAGTGCATGGTGGCGAGGTCGCTGGACTCCTGGACCTTGGCGAGCCGCCGGGCGTCGCCCTTCTTCTCCAGCGCCGACTCGAGTTCGTAGTTGCGGTCGAAGTGGTCCTCGAGGGGGCGCTTGTTGCGGCCGGTGACCATGAGGACGTCGTCGAGTCCGGCGGACACGGCCTCCTCGACCACGTACTGGATCGCGGGCTTGTCGACGACCGGCAGCATCTCCTTGGGAGTGGCCTTCGTCGCCGGGAGGAACCGGGTGCCGAGGCCTGCTGCGGGGATGACAGCCTTACTGATCCTGGGGTGAGACTGAGTCATGTTCGCAACCTTATCCGGTGACTTTGAGAGGAATCTGTAGCTCCGGTTAATAAGTGTTCATTTGAGCGTATTGGAGCAGTGCGGATGCGATCCATGGGCCGTGGGAACGGCACAGCGGACTCTGACAAGACTGTGTTGCGGCGAGGGTTCCTCGACATGAGGAGCAGGTTGACGGCGGACGACGTGCACACGGCGGCCGCGGCGCTGTCCGGGCATGCCCTGGAGCTGCCCGAGTTGGCGCACGCGCGCGTGGTGGCGGCGTACGTCTCCGTGGGCACCGAGCCAGGCACGCCAGCTCTCCTGGACGCGCTGCGCGCCCGGGGCGTGCGCGTGCTGCTGCCCGCGCTGCTGCCGGACAACGACCTCGACTGGGGCGCGTACGACGGTCCGGGCTCCCTCACGCCGGTCCGGCACGGCGGCAGAATGGAGCTTCTGGAGCCGGTCGGCGAGCGGCTCGGCGCGGACGCCGTGACGGGTGCGGACGTGGTGCTGCTGCCGGGGCTCGCGGTCGACACGCGCGGGATGCGCCTCGGGCGCGGCGGAGGATCGTACGACCGCGTCCTGGCCCGCCTGGAACGCGCCGGGGTGCGCCCCTCGCTCGTGGTGCTGCTGTACGACAACGAGGTGGTCGAGCACGTCCCCGCGGAGCCGCACGATCTGCCGGTGCGGGCGGTGGTGACGCCGTCCGGAGTACGGCGCTTCTCCTAGCGCGCCTCCGACGCAGAAGGGGCCCTTCACGCGCGTGTGCGTGAAGGGCCCCTTCTGCATGCCCGCTCTCAGTCGGTCATGGCTTGAGCACGAGGGTGTCGCTGGTGGTCTTGCTGACCGCCTCCCGCGAGAAGGACCAGTCGAGCAGTTCGCCCTTGGCCCACTTGCCGGTCTGGTCGGTGTAGTGGGCGCTGAAGGCGTGCCCGGAGGCGCCGGTGAGGTTGATCCACTTCGACTTGTCGAAGTCCTCCAGGTTGACCACCATGCGCATCGACGGCACCCACACGACGCCGTAGCCGCCGGCCGCGTTCCAGCCGGTCGCGTCGACCGCCGCCTCGCCACCGCCGAGCTTCCAGGGGCCGCGGTTGAGGATGTACTGCAGGAAGCCGGGGCCGCTGGTGCCGAGGGTCTGGTTCTTCAGGAACAGGCGGTGCAGCCGGCCCCAGCTCCAGGTGTCGATGTCCTTGCCGAGCTTGGCGGTGAGCTCCCAGCGGGCGTCGATCATGGCGCGCTTGAACAGGTCGTCGCGGTTGTGGTCGGCGCCTTCGCGGCCGGTGGCCGACTTGGGCGTGGTCCACCAGTCGCTGTCCGGCTTGTCCATGAGGTTGCGCACGACCTGGAACCAGCGGTCGCCGCCGTCGGGCTGCGCTTGGGTGGCGTCGCGCTGGCCGCACTCGCGGACCTTCGAGGTGTCGTCGACGGCGTTGGTGGCGTTCGCCGGGTCGACCCACAGGCACTGGCCCTCGACGCGCAGCTCCTTGGGCAGCTTGTTGCCGAAGGCGAGCTTGAGGATGTTGCGCCAGACCGCGTTGAAGTAGGCGGCCGCCGCCGAGTCGGCGTCCTGCGTGCGCTCCCAGTTCTGGAGCAGCTCCTGCGCCTCGCGGACGTCCGGGTCATCGATGTTGATCTTCAGCAGGGTGGGGACGAGCAGTTTCGCGATCTCGCTGCTGTTGTCCATCTGCATCTGACGCATGTCATCGGTGGAGATCTTGCCGCCGCCCTTGATCTTCTGCTCGATCAGGTCGGTGATGCGCTGGCTGCGGGTGCCGTAACCCCAGTCCGTGGTGAGCGTGTACGGGTACGTGTCGTCGACCACGGCCTGGTTGGCGGTGACGATGAAGCCGCGCTTCGGGTTGAGCTCGTTGGGCAGCGCCTTGAAGGGGATGTAGCCGGTCCACGCGTTCTTCGAGTCCCAGCCGGCCACCGGGATGGCGCCGTCGTCGCCCTTCGCGCGCGTGGGGATCTTCCCGGGGAGCTGGTAGCCGATGTTGTCCTCGGTGTCGGCGTAGATCAGGTTCTGCGAGGGCACCTCGAACAGCTTGGCCGCGTCACGGAAGTCGTCCCAGCCCTTGGCCCGGTCCAGCGCGAAGACGGCGTCCATGGTGGTGCCGGGCTCCAGGGCGGTCCACTTCAGGGCGACGCCGTAGCCGTCGCCGCGGTCGGGCGCCTCGTTGTCGACGGTGGCCTTCTGGCCGACCTTGACGAGTTCCTTGCTGCGGTCGGACAGCAGGGGCATGCCGTCCTGGGTCTCGCGGACGACGATCTTCTTCGGGCTGCCGCCGGCGACCTTGATGGTCTCGGTGCGCGTCTCGAAGGGCTTGGTCTTGCTGTCATAGAGGTAGCCGTCGCCGGACAGCTTCTCCAGGTAGAGGTCGGTGACGTCGACGCCGGAGTTGGTCATGCCCCAGGCGATGTTCTGGTTGTGGCCGATGATCACACCGGGCATGCCGGCAAAGGTGTAGCCGGACACGTCGTACTGGCACTTGCTGGAGACGGTGCGGCAGTGCAGGCCCATCTGGTACCAGACCGACGGCAGCGAGGCCGACAGGTGCGGGTCGTTCGCGAGCAGGGGCTTGCCGGTGATGGTGTGGTCGCCGGAGACGACCCAGGAGTTGGAGCCGATGCCGTTGCCGTTCACACCGACGGCCGTGGGCAGGTCGTCCAGGACCTCGTAGAGGCCCTCCAGCTGGCCCTGCAGGCCCGTGCCGTCCGCGGAGGCCCCCGAGGAGGTCCCGGAGCCGCCCGTCGAGCCACCGGTCCCCGTGGAACCGCTGGACGAGGTGTCGCCCGAGCCACCGCTCGTGCCGGCGCCGTCACTGTCCCCGAACGCCTCAGTGAGCTCGTTGTACTCGCCCTGCTGGACGATCGTGTTGGACTTGCCGTCGACCTTGTACGGGTACTCCGGGTACAGGTCGGCGATCTGCTGCGGGCCGAGGCGGCTCGTCATCAGGGCGCGGTCGATCTCGTCCTGCATGTTGCCGCGCAGGTCCCAGGCCATCGCCTTCAGCCACGAGATCGAGTCGACGGGGGTCCACTCGGCCGGCTTGTAGTCGTTGGTGAATCCGAGCGCCGCGTACTCCAGGGAGATGTCCGCGCCGTCCTTGCCCTTGAGGTAGGCGTTGACTCCCTTGGAGTACGCCTGGAGGTACTTCTTGGTGGAGTCCGACAGCTTGGTGTCGTACTCCTTCTTGGCGATCCGGTCCCAGCCCAGGGTGCGCAGGAACTCGTCGTTGTCGACCTGGCTCTTGCCGAACATCTCCGACAGGCGGCCGGACGTCATGTGGCGGCGCACGTCCATCTCGTAGAACCGGTCCTGCGCCTGGACGTAGCCCTGCGCCATGAACAGGTCCTCGTCGGAGGACGCGTAGATCTGCGGGATGCCGTAGCTGTCCCGCTGCACGTCCACCGACCCGGAGAGGCCGTCGAGTGTGATCGAACCCTTGGTCTGCGGGAAGGAGGCGCGCACCGTACTGATGGACCAGTAGGCGCCGAATGCGATGCCGCCGATGACGGCCAGCACCAGTACGAGCACGATAAGACGGGCTTTTCGCCCCTTCTTCCTGCCGGACTTGCCGGGCTTGTCACCCGTTGTGGCGGTGGTGTTGGGGGGCATCGCTGTCCTTGCTGTCCTAACGCGAGCGGCAGGCGGTCCTGGAGTGCTGGAGCAACCATAGGCGCAGGGGTCTGCGCCACTTGACGCGGAGTCGGGTACCAGCACGGAAGGATGTTCGATCTTGCCTCTTCGAGCGTCAAGAAATCGTCAAGAGTTAGGTAAGGTAATGAAGTAGTTGGGCTCGGGGCGGACCGCTTCGTGTCCCATGTACGTGTGCGCCCGCGCGCGAGTCGTGCGCGCCTGGGAAGGGAACCGCCGCTGACTGTCCACCACCTCAACCAGCTCCTGCTCGTCTGCTCGCTCGTCCTGCTCGTCGCCGTCGCGGCGGTACGCATCTCCTCGCGCAGCGGGCTCCCCAGCCTGCTCGTGTACCTCGGCATCGGCGTCCTCATGGGCCAGGACGGCATCGGCGACATCCGCTTCGACAATGCCGAGCTCACCCAGGTCATCGGCTACGCGGCCCTGGTCGTGATCCTGGCCGAGGGCGGTCTGGGCACGAAGTGGAAGGAGATCCAGCCGGCCCTTCCGGCTGCCTCGGCGTTGGCGCTCGGCGGCGTCGCGGTGAGCGTGGGGGTCACCGCGGCAGGCGCGCACTATCTGACCGGGCTGGAATGGCGGCAGGCCCTCATCATCGGCGCGGTGGTGTCCTCCACGGACGCGGCAGCGGTGTTCTCCGTCCTGCGGCGTATCCCGCTCCCCGCGCGCGTGACGGGCACGCTGGAGGCCGAGTCCGGCTTCAACGACGCCCCCGTGGTCATCCTGGTGGTGGCCTTCTCCCGGACCGGCCCCGTCGAGCACTGGTACGTGCTGGTGGGCGAGATAGCCCTGGAGCTGGCCATCGGCGCGGCCGTCGGGCTCGCCGTGGGCTGGCTCGGCTCCTGGGGCCTCAGGCATGTCGCGCTGCCCGCCTCCGGCCTCTATCCGATCGCGGTCATGGCGATCGCGGTCACGGCGTACGCGGCCGGCGCCCTGGCGCACGGCAGTGGCTTCCTCGGCGTCTACCTCGCGTCCATGGTCATGGGGAACGCGAAGCTGCCGCACTGGCCGGCCACGCGCGGGTTCGCCGACGGGCTCGGCTGGATCGCGCAGATCGGCATGTTCGTCCTGCTCGGCCTGCTGGTCTCCCCGCACGAACTGGGCGACGACGTATGGCCCGCACTCGTCATCGGCCTGGTGCTCACGATGGTCGCGCGCCCGCTGAGCGTGGTGCTGTGCCTGACCCCGTTCCGGGTGCCCTGGCAGGAGCAGACCCTGATGTCCTGGGCGGGGCTGCGTGGCGCCGTCCCCATCATCCTGGCGACGATCCCCATGGTCAGCGGCATCGAGGCCAGTCGTCGCATCTTCAACATCGTGTTCGTCCTGGTCGTCGTCTACACCCTGGTCCAGGGGCCGACGCTGCCCTGGCTGGCCCGCAAACTGCGCCTGGGCGAGGACTCCGAGGCCGCCGACCTCGGAGTCGAGTCGGCGCCGCTGGAACGGCTGCGCGGGCATCTGCTCTCGGTCGCGATCCCCGAGGGGTCCAAGATGCACGGCGTCGAGGTCAACGAGCTGCGGCTGCCCGCCGGAGCAGCCGTCACTCTCGTCGTCCGCGAGGGGAAATCGTTCGTTCCTATGCCGACAACCGTGCTGCGGCACGGTGACGAACTCCTCGTCGTCGCCACCGACCCCGTCCGCGATGCCGCCGAGAAGCGCCTGCGCGCCGTGGGCCACGGGGGCAAGCTGGCCGGATGGCTGGGCACGGGCGGAAACCGCTGAGAGCACGTCCCGCGCCGCGTCCGGTCACGTCCGCGACCCGTTAAGGGCAGGTTTCGAAGTGCTCACTCTCACAGGCCATGAGCACGCCACGCCCGGTACGATGATCGAGCACCTTGATCGAACCAACTCTGCCTGACGCAGAGCTGGCGCGACCGTATGGCGGCCGGGACGCCTCCCCGACGGGTCCGGTATCTACCGCAGTAGCGCAAGAGGACAGCTCTCGGCGCCCCTCGCCCGCACAGTGGGGTCGCGCTACCAGGCGGCAGAAAGGCACGGGCCGTGGCATCCACGGTCTCCATCGGATACGGCCGGCTGCTGCGCACGCGCGGCGCGTGGACGTTCCTGCTTCCCGGTTTCGCGGCGCGCCAGCCGTTCGCGATGCTCACCATTTCCATCGTGCTGCTCGTGCAGCACACCACCGGCTCCTACGGCGTGGCAGGCGCCGCCGCCGCGGCCACCGGCGTCTCCATGGCGCTGTTCGCTCCCTACGGCGGACGGCTCGCCGACCGCTACGGACAGCGCGCGGTGCTGGTTCCCGGCGTCCTCGTGCACGGATTCTCGGCCCTGACGCTGACGGCGCTCGCCCTGGCCGACGCGCCCCTGTGGGCACTGTTCGCCGCGGCCGTGCCCACGGGTGCCTCTGTGCCGCAGATCGGACCCATGGTGCGGGCCCGCTGGGGCGTGAAGCTGAACGGGTCGCCGCTGATGACCACCGCGGCGGCCTTCGAGTCCGTCACGGACGAGCTGACCTTCGTCGTCGGCCCGCTGCTGGCGACGGCCCTGTGCACTGCCGTGAACCCGGCGGCCGGACTGATCGCCGAGGCCTCGCTGACCCTGATCGGCGGTCTGCTGTTCGCTGCGCAGAAGAGCACCCAGCCGCAGACCGCCGTCGCCGGGCACGCGCGCGTGGAACACGCCTCAGCGCTGCGCGTCCCCGGTGTGCGCGTGCTGGTCGTGGCCTTCCTGGGCATCGGTTCGGTCTTCGGCGGCATGCAGGTCTCGCTGGCCGCGTTCAGCGAGTCGATCGGCGAGCCCGGCCTCAACGGTGTCCTGTACGGGACGTTCGCGGCCGGCAACATGCTGTCCGGCCTGGTGTGCGGCGCCGTCGCCTGGAAGACCGCCCCCCAGTACCGTCTGCTCGTCGGATACGCCGCACTGGCGCTGACGGCCTCCGGTCTGTGGGCCGCGCACTCGGCGCTCCTGCTGGCAGGCCTGGGCCTGCTCGTCGGCATGTGCATCGCGCCCGCGCTGATCACCGGCTACACGCTGGTCGAGAGCCTGGTGCCGGCCCAGGCGCGCACCGAGGCGTTCACCTGGCTGACGGGCGCGGTCGCGCTGGGCCAGGCGGCCGCCGTCACGGTCGCCGGCCAGCTGGAGGACCGCTTGTGGTCGGGTGCCGGATTCCTGGTGCCGCTGGGCGGCACGCTGCTCGCCCTGACCACGCTGCTGGCACGGCGATCGCGGCTGGTGGCGCACCCTCGGGGCCGTACCGTGGCACGTGGCGTCGGTCACCGCGTGCCGCTGACAGTGGACTGATCCTCAGGAATACGTCACTATGGAGCCTCGTTAGCACTCATTGAGTGAGAGTGCCAGGAGGAAGACAGTGCCGACCTACCAGTACCAGTGCACCGAGTGTGGCGAGGGCCTCGAGGCGGTGCAGAAGTTCACCGACGACGCGCTGACCGAGTGCCCCCAGTGCGGTGGCCGCCTCAAGAAGGTGTTCTCCGCGGTCGGCATCGTCTTCAAGGGCTCCGGCTTCTACCGCAACGACAGCCGTGGCTCCTCGTCGAGCAGCTCGCCGGCCTCGTCGAAGCCGTCGACGTCCTCGGCGTCCTCCACGGACTCCTCGTCCTCCTCCTCTTCGTCTTCGGCGTCCTCCTCGGACTCGAAGTCGAGCTCCGGCACCTCGGCGGGCACCTCCGCCGCGTAGACCTCCTCCCGAGGACCCGGCCGTCGTACGACGGCCGGGTCCTCGGTGTTTTCAAGGTCGGGAGCTGACCGTGTTCGATTTCCGGCTACTGTGCTGGTCATGGCGAACGCAGAGATCGGCGTCATCGGTGGCTCGGGCTTCTACTCGTTCCTCGACGACGTGACAGAGATCCAGGTGGACACCCCCTACGGGGCGCCCAGTGACTCCCTCTTCCTCGGCGAGATCGCCGGCCGACGGGTCGCCTTCCTGCCCCGGCACGGGCGGGGGCATCACCTGCCGCCCCACCGGATCAACTACCGGGCCAACCTGTGGGCGCTGCGTTCGGTGGGGGCGCGGCAGGTTCTGGGCCCGTGCGCCGTGGGCGGGCTGCGCCCCGAGTACGGGCCGGGCACGCTGCTGGTGCCCGATCAGCTGGTCGACCGTACGAAATCCCGGGTGGGCACCTACTTCGACGGGCTGCCGCTGCCCGACGGGACGGTGCCCAACGTGGTGCACGTATCCCTGGCCGATCCCTACTGCCCCGCCGGGCGCGCGGCCGCGCTCAAGGCGGCGCGCGGGCGGGAGTGGGAGCCGGTGGACGGCGGGGCTCTGGTCGTGATCGAGGGGCCCCGGTTCTCGACGCGCGCCGAGTCGTTGTGGCACCGGGCACAGGGCTGGTCGGTGGTAGGCATGACAGGCCACCCGGAGGCGGCGCTCGCCCGTGAACTGGAGCTTTGTTACACGTCATTGAACCTGGTCACCGACCTGGACGCGGGCGCCGAGTCCGGTGAGGGCGTGTCGCACGAGGAGGTACTGACCGTGTTCGCGGCGAACGTGGACCGGCTCCGGGGCGTGCTGTTCGACGCGGTGGCCGCCCTGCCGTCGAACGAGGCGCGGGACTGCGCCTGCGGGAAGGCGTTGGGCGGAATGGATCCGGGCTTCGAGCTGCCGTAGCGGAACGCATCGTTCGGGTGGCGGAGTTTTCCACAATCAGTGGATGATCCACCGGCTTCGGCGGGCGGCTGCGTGAGCGGGCATCGTGGCCTGGCTGACCGTTCCCTCGCCGCAGGTGGTGATCCCGTTGTCGCAGTTCTCCTCCTCTCCTTCCGCCTCCTCTCCTTCCGCCTCCTCCCCCTTCTCCTCTTCTCCCGCCCACCCGGTGCCTCCGCCGTGCGAGGTGCCGCAGTTCGCGCCGGTGCGGGTCAAAGGCGGGTGGTATCTGCTGCGTCGGCTCGTGCGGAACCGGCAGCGTGCCGTGGCGCTGGGGCTGGCCGTCACCGCCGCCGCCCTCGTGGCGGCGGGACCCGGGGGCGGCGAGCCGGCTCCGGCGCGCGGGCATCCGGACGGTGACGCATCCACTCGTGCGCGCTCCACAGCAGGCGAGCCCGTCCGCAGGCGCCCCGCGAGCGCGGAGGTGAAGGTGACGGCGCCGGTACGGATCGCGGACGCGGCGACCGTCCGGCTGCTGCGGCCCGGTGACCGGGTCGACGTCATCGCCGTACCCTCGAACGGCCCCACGGCGGCGGACACAGAGGCGCGGGTGGTCGCCCGCGGGGCGCGCGTGACGAAGGTGCCCGAGCCCCTGGACCCCTCCGCGGTCAGCGGTGACGGTGACGGAGGAGCGCTGGTGGCGCTGTCGGTGTCCCGCTCGACCGCAACGCGCCTGGCGGGCGCGAGCGCATCGTCCCTGCTGGCGGTGACCTTGTGGTGAAGAAGAAGTCAAGTCCTTCGTTGGGGCTACCGGACGGGGCACGCGTGGATCAGGGTGACGTAGGTTGCGGAGCTGTTCGTTCCACGACTTGTGTCACCCCGTGTGCCACGAAGCGTCCACACAAGGAGAGTTCCCGCGGTGAGCAAGAACCAGAATCCGAGCATCTGGCACGGCTTCAAGGCCTTCCTGATGCGAGGGAACGTCGTCGATCTGGCCGTCGCGGTGGTGATCGGCGCGGCCTTCACGAACATCGTGAACTCGGTGGTGAAGGGCATCATCAACCCGCTGGTCGGCGCGATCGGGACGAAGAGCCTGGACAGCTACAGCTCGTGCCTGGAAGCCCCGTGCAAGGTCGCGGCGGACGGGACGGTGAAGAGCGGTGTGCCGATCCTGTGGGGCACCGTCCTCGGTGCGGCACTGAACTTCGTGATCACCGCGGCGGTGGTCTACTTCCTGATGGTGCTGCCGATGGCGAAGTACCTGGCTCGGGTGGAGGCCCGCAGGAAGGCGCGCGAGGGCACGCAGGAGGTCATCGAGGTGACCGAGCTGGAGGTGCTGAAGGAGATCCGCGACGTGATGGTGGCGCAGCGGGGTCCGGGGTCCGTCGGGCGGTAGTCGCCGCTTACCGGAGGCTGTGCGGCGCCGTTCGGACGGTGCGTGGGACGGTTCAGAGGTGGTGGGGCGGCTTCTCGTCCAGGAAGCGCCTGAGGTCGGCCGCGCTGTCGCCGGACGAGGTGGGACGCTCGCCCCAGCCGCCGTCGGTGTCGTCCGAGGACTGCTGGTCCAGCGGGTCGTCGAAGGACAGCGCGGCCTTCGGGTCGCGCGGCTCGGGGGCGGTCGGGGTGCTCATGCCTCCAGGGTACGTCTCCCCCGGTCAGGACTTTCCGACGCGCATCTGCTGTGCTGTCGCTCATGACGTCCAGTACTGCTCGCGATCACGCGAGACCGCTGCGCAGACTCACCGCGCGGGGGCGCGGGGAGGCGCACCGGGTCGCCTCCCCGCTCGAACTCTTCTTCGACCTGTGTTTCGTGGTTGCCGTTGCCCAGGCGGGCGTGCAGCTGGTGCACGCGGTGGCCGAGTCCCATGCGGGGGAGGGCATCCTCAACTACGCGATGGTGTTCTTCGCCATCTGGTGGGCGTGGATGAACTTCACGTGGTTCGCGTCGGCGTACGACAACGACGACGTCCTGTACCGGGTGGTCACGCTGGTACAGATCGCCGGGGTGCTGGTGCTGGCGGCGGGCGTGTCGCGGGCGTTCGAGGACCACGACTTCGTGGTCGTCTGGTTGGGCTACGTGATCATGAGGTTCGCGCTGAGCTGGCAGTGGCTGCGCGTCGCGTGGTCGGCCGAGGGCCCGGAGCGGACGATGGCGCTGCGGTACGCCGGGGGCGTGCTGCTGTGCCAGGTGGGCTGGGTGGGGCTGTTGGTCCTGCCGGAGGGCGCCAGGGCCTGGCTGTTCCTGGTGATGGCGGTGCTGGAGATGTGCGTGCCGGTGTACGCGGAGAAGGACCATCCGACGACCTGGCATCCGCATCACATCGCGGAGCGGTTCGGGCTGTTCACGATCATCGTGCTGGGCGAGACGATCGCGGCGGCCACGGTCGCCGTGAAGTCGGCCGTCGACGAGAGCGACGCGCTGGGCGAGCTGCTGCCGATCGCGGTGGGTGGTCTGCTGATCGTCTTCGCCGCGTGGTGGATCTACTTCGTGGTACCCATCCACGGGCATCTGCGCTCCAACCAGCAGTCGTTCGTGTGGGGTTACGGTCACTACTTCGTGTTCGCCTCTGCCGCGGCGATCGGTGCGGGCCTGGAGGTGGCGGTGGAGCAGGCGGTCGGCAAGGCGCATCTGTCGACGCTCGCCGCGTCGGCGGCGGTGACACTGCCCACGGCGCTGTATCTGCTGACGGTCTGGGCGCTGCACGCCCGTCACTTCAAGGTGGGTCTGGCCCAGCAGTTGGTGCTGCCCGGCGCCGCGCTGCTGGTGATCTGCTGCACCTTCCTCGGCGACTGGGCGGTGCTCGCGGCCGGCCTGGTGGCGGCGCTGACGGTGGCCACGGGGACGACGCTGACGGCGCGCGCGGCCGTGCGGGAGAGCGCGGCGGACGGAGCGGGCCGAGCGGGATAGCCGTACCGGGGCCGGGGCTGGGCGAGACTGGCGGTCATGACAGTTGACGCTCTGACGGATGTCGCGGGCGTGCGGGTGGGGCATGCCACCCGCGTCGGCGACGGTTGGCTCACGGGCACCACGGTCGTGCTCGCGCCGAAGGGCGGCGCAGTGGCCGCCGTGGACGTGCGCGGGGGTGGTCCCGGCACCAAGGAGACCGATGCCCTCGATCCGCGCAATGTGGTGCAGCGGGTGGACGCGATCGTACTGACCGGCGGGAGCGCGTACGGGCTGGACGCGGCGTCCGGGGTGATGGCCTGGCTGGAGGAGCAGGGACGCGGGGTGCCCGTGGGGGCGGACCCCGCGCACGTGGTGCCGGTGGTGCCCGCGGCCTGCGTCTTCGATCTGGGGCGGGGCGGTGACTTCCGGGCCCGGCCGGACGCGCAGCTCGGGAGGGCCGCGGTCGAGGCGGCCGCCGCGAGCACGCCGGGGGCACCGGTGCCGGAGGGGTGCGTGGGGGCCGGGACCGGTGCGGCGGTCGGGGCGATGAAGGGTGGGGTCGGCAGTGCGAGTGTCGTCCTCGGCGCGGGGATCACGGTGGCGGCGCTGGTGGTGGCCAACGCGGTGGGGTCGGTGACGGATCCCGGGACGGGAGTGCTGTACGGGGAGTTGTTCCAGGGGCGGGTGGAGTATCCCGAGGCACATGTGCACGAGGCGGCGCGTCGGCGGCTCGCCGAGAGCGCCGCGCGCAACGCCCCTCCCCCGCTGAACACGACGCTCGCGGTGGTCGCCACCGACGCGGAGTTGACGAAGGCACAGGCGCAGAAGCTGGCGGGTACGGCGCACGACGGGATCGCGCGGGCGGTGCGTCCGGTGCATCTGCTGCACGACGGCGACACGGTGTTCACCCTGGCCACGGGGGGCCGGCCGCTCACCCCCGCGCATCCCCTGGCCCTGAACGACGTCCTCGCGGCGGGCGCCGACGTGGTGACGCGGGCGATCGTACGGGCCGTGCGGGCCGCCGAGTCGGTGGAGGGGGCGGGCGGGGCCTGGCCGTCGTACACGGAGTTGTACGGGGGCTGAGGGGCCGGCGGCAGGGTCATTGTCTTGGTTCTGTCACGTCATCGCGTTCATTGGACCAAGGCGGGAACCCCGGTGGGTGCGGGGGCCCTCCTTTCTCACGTACTGGAGCGGATCACGCACATCACATGAAGCTGGAGCAGCCCGTGACAACGCCGGACATAGCAGCGCGGCGCGTACTGGGAACCTGTGCCGTCCTGGTGGTCGGCGCCCTGACCCTGACCGCCTGCGGGGGGAGCGCCGACGCCAAGAGCGGTGACGACGGCAAGGGCGGTAGGGGGACCTCGCCCAAGACGTCCACCGCGAAGATCGTCATCTCGGCCAAGGACGGCTCGACGGGGGCGTCCATCAACACCACCGGGGTGAGGGTCAGTGACGGGCGGCTGACCGAGGTGAAGATGACGGTGGCCGGCACGGCGCAGGTCGTCGCGGGCTCGCTGTCGGCCGACGGCAGCAGCTGGAAGCCGATGGAGCAGTTGGAGCGCGGGACGAAGTACGAGATATCGGCGACCGCGAAGGACGGGAGCGGCAAGGTCGCCGCCGCCAACTCGATCTTCACCACGGTCACCTCGTCGAACAGTTTCATCGGGACGTACACGCCGGACGACGGGACGACGGTCGGGGTGGGGATGCCGGTGTCGTTCACGTTCGACAAGGTGATCAGCGACAAGAAGGCCGTGCAGTCGCACATCACGGTGACGTCCAGCAGTGGGCAGCAGGTGGTGGGGCACTGGTTCGGGGCGCAGCGGCTCGACTTCCGGCCCGAGGAGTACTGGAAGGCCGGCTCCAAGGTCACGATGAAGATCGACCTGGACGGCGTCGAGGGCGCGAACGGCGTCTACGGGGTGCAGAAGAAGACGGTCAGTTTCGAGATCGGGCGTTCGCAGGTGTCCACGGTGGACGTGAACACGGAGATGATGACCGTCGTGCGGGACGGGCAGGTCCTGCGGAAGGTGCCGATCTCCTCGGGCAGCCCGCAGCACACCACGTACAACGGCCAGATGGTGATCTCGGAGAAGTTCACGCAGACGCGGATGAACAGCCAGACGGTCGGCCTGGGCGGGGAGTACGACATCCCGGACGTGCCGCATGCGATGCGGCTGACGACGTCGGGGACGTTCATCCACGGCAACTACTGGTACGACAAGGGGAACCCGCCGTTCGGCCGGGTGGGTACGAGCCACGGGTGCGTGGGGCTCGCGGACGTGCAGGGCGCGCAGGGCGACACGACGGCGAAGTGGTTCTACGACAACTCGCTGATCGGGGACGTCGTGATCGTGAAGAACTCGCCGGACAAGACGGTGGCGCCGGACAACGGGCTCAACGGCTGGAACATGTCGTGGGCCGAGTGGACCGCGGGGAGCGCGGCCTGAGCGGGGCGGTGCGGATGCCGGTGTTCCTGGGCAACAGGCCTCCCACCGGCGGTTTCTGAGGGGCCGTGGGGCCGCGCGGGAACTTTTCGCGCGGTCCTCGCGTTTTCTCCGACGTAGGTTTCTCGGTTCCCGGACATGATGTCGGACCGAGGGGCTACGGTATGCACCCACAAGGTGACATGCAGCAACGCCGGGAGAAACCTTGAGCGTTCCGTACGAGACCGCAGCGTACGAACCAGCCGAGTCGCCCGAGTCTCCGGAGGAGCATCTCGCGCGACTGCTAGGTCGTGCCCTGAACTCGTTCGAGCTGCCGGACGACGTCCTTCGGCGGCTCGACTGTGCGCTGGCGCACGACAGCTCGCTGCACTCCGCGCATCACAGCGCGGGCCTGCATCGTGAGACCTACCGGCACACCTGGCTGCTGGCCGACGGGTGTGCGCTGACGCTGTGGGAGCTGGTGCACAACGCCACTCCGGGCAGCGAACCGCAGCACGAGGTGTACGTCGACGAGGAGGAGTTGCGTACGGCTACCGCGCGGCTGCCGTTGCCGCCGGACGAGCCGGATTTCGAGCTGCCGGTGCTGGCGCCGCTGGAGCCGGTGTCCGCGCCCCGGCACGTGTATGTCCCGGACGACTCGGCGGACCACGCGCGGCGGCTGCTGCGCCGCGCGGAGAACCCCGACCGGCCGGGTCCGGACACGACCGAGCTGTTGAGGTCGGCGTTCGCGCACCAGATCACGCAGGCGTTCGGGCGGCCCTGCCGGGCGGGCCGGGCGGGTCTGGGGTTCTCGCTGTACGAGCACGCGTTCCTGTTGCGTGACGGCCGGGAGATCTCCCTGTGGGAGGTCGAGCACACGGCGACGCCGGACGGGCGGCACATGTGCGAGGTGTACGAGTCGGAGGCCGAGGCCCGGGAGGCGATGGAGCGCCGGGCGGCGCAGGTCTCCTGACTCCCGGGCTCCGGGCTGACGTACAGCGGCCGGTCGCGGCCCCCTCGTGGGGCTGCGACCGGCCGCTGGTGCAGGTGGCGCGGGGCCTGTGGGTCAGGCCGCGACCGGCTGCTTGGTCTCCGACGCGGGGGCGGACGCGCCGCCGGGGGTCGTCGTGGTGGGGGTGCTGCCGGGGGCCGGCTTGCGCAGGCCCTTGAGGACGACGACCAGGGCGGTGGTGACGCAGACGCCGGCCGCGATGGCGATCAGGTAGAGGAACGGGTTGCCGATCAGCGGGACGACGAAGATGCCGCCGTGCGGGGCGCGCAGGGTGGCGCCGAAGGCCATCGACAGGGCACCGGTGACAGCTCCGCCGACCATCGAGGAGGGGATCACGCGCAGCGGGTCGGCCGCGGCGAACGGGATCGCGCCCTCGGAGATGAAGGAGGCGCCGAGGACCCAGGCGGCCTTGCCGTTCTCGCGTTCGGTCTCGGTGAAGAGCCTGCCGCGCACGGTGGTGGCGAGCGCCATCGCGAGGGGCGGGACCATGCCGGCCGCCATGACCGCGGCCATGATCTTCATGGCGGAGTCGCTGGGGCTGGCGACGGCGATGCCGGCGGTGGCGAAGGTGTACGCGACCTTGTTGACGGGGCCGCCGAGGTCGAAGCACATCATCAGGCCGAGGAGGGCGCCGAGGAGGACGGCGTTGGTGCCGGTGAGGCCGTTCAGTCCGTCGGTGAGGGCCTTCTGGGCGGAGGCGATGGGCTTGCCGATGACGACGAACATCAGGAATCCGACGACGGCCGACGAGATCAGCGGGATCACCACGACCGGCATGATGCCGCGCACGGCCGGTGGGATCTTCACCTTCTGGATCGACAGCACCACACCACCGGCGATCAGACCGGCGGCGAGGCCGCCGAGGAAGCCCGCGTTGATGGTGACGGAGATCGCGCCGCCGACGAAGCCGGGCACGAGTCCCGGCCGGTCCGCCATGCCGTAGGCGATGTAGCCGGCGAGGACGGGGACCAGGAAGCCGAAGGAGACGACGCCGATCTGGAAGAGCAGCGCGGCCCAGCTGTCGCTCTGGGTCCACACGAAGTGGTCCATGACCGACGGCGCCTTGTTGATCTTGTATCCGCCGATCGCGAAGCCGAGGGCGATGAGCAGACCGCCGGCCGCGACGAACGGGACCATGTAGGAGACGCCGGACATCAGCCACTTGCGGAGCTTGGTGCCGTAGCCCTCGGAGGAGTCGCCCGCGCGTTCCACGGGGGTGCCGGGCGCGGTCGCGGCGGTGACCTCGCCGCGCTCCGCCTTGCCGCGCACCTCGGTGATGAGTTCGGCGGGGCGGTTGATGCCCGCCTTCACGCCGACGTCGACGGTGGGCTTCCCGGCGAAGCGGTCCTTCTCGCGGACGGGGACGTCGTGGGCGAAGATCACGCCGTCGGCGGCGGCGATGACGGCCGGGTCGAGCCGGGTGAAGCCGGCCGAGCCCTGGGTCTCGACGGTGACCTCGACGCCCGCCTCGCGGCCGGCGTTCTCCAGGGACTCGGCGGCCATGTAGGTGTGGGCGATGCCGGTGGGGCAGGAGGTGACGGCGACGATCCGGAAGGGGCGGGCCGCGGGCTCGGGGGTGGTGGCCGTGTCGGTGTCGGCGGAGGCCGCCGCCGACACCGACACGGAGTTCTCGGGGGCGCCGGCGGAGGCACCCGCTGCGGCACCAGCTGACGTACCAGCGGTGGCACCCTCGGCCGTAGGGCCACCCTCACCCGCGGAGGCGCCCTCGCTCGCGGTGGCGCCCTCGGCCGTCACGGCCGGGGCTTCCTCGCCGCGGATCAGGGCCGCCGCGGCGGCCGGGTCGCCGACGGCCCGCAGTGCGTCGGTGAACTCGGTGTTCATCAGCTGCCGGGCGAGGGACGACAGGATCGTGAGGTGGGCGTCGTCGGCGCCGGCGGGGGCGGCGATCAGGAAGATCAGGTCGGCGGGGCCGTCGGCCGCGCCGAAGTCGATGCCTGCGGCGCTGCGGCCGAAGGCGAGGGTCGGCTCGGTGACGTGCTCGCTGCGGCAGTGCGGGATGCCGATGCCGCCGTCGAGGCCGGTGGGCATCTGGGCCTCGCGGGCGGCCACGTCGGCGAGGAAGCCGTCCAGGTCGGTCACCCGGCCCTGGGCCACCATGCGTGCGGCGAGGGACCGCGCGGCGGCTTCCTTGGTGTCGGCGGACAGGTCGAGGTCGACCAGGTCCGCGGTGATCATGTCGCTCATCGCGGGCTCCTTCGCACGCGTATCGCCCGGGACGTGAGGTGGGCGCGGGTGAGGGTGGGGACGGGGGTGGGGGTGAGGTGGGGAGAGGGGAGGCGGGCGGCGCGTAACAGGAGGGTCGTCATGACGCCGGCTCCCTCAGTTCGCGGTCCACCGGCACGTCCGCGGTGACCGTCACCGCCGCCGGGTCCAGGTCGCCCGGGGTCGGCATGACACTGCCGGGCAGCTGTACGGCCGCCGCGCCGTGGGCGACGGCGGAGGCGAGCGCCGCCGGTCCGCGGCCGCCGGCGATGAGGAACCCGGCGAGGGAGGAGTCGCCGGCGCCGACGTTGCTGCGGACGGCGTCGACGCGGGCGCTAGCGAACCAGGTGCCCGCGTCCTCGACGAGGAGCTGTCCGTCGGCGCCGAGGCTGGCGAGGACGGTACGGGCGCCCATCTCGCGCAGTTCCTCGGCCGCCTTCACCGCGTCGCCGACCGTGGCCAGGGGGCGGCCGACGGCCTCGGCGAGTTCCTCGGCGTTCGGCTTGACCACGTCGGGCCGCTCGCGCAGCGCTTCGAGGAGGGCGCGTCCGGAGGTGTCCAGGGCGATCCGTGCGCCCCCGGCGTGCGCTCGGGCGACGACCTCGGCGTACCAGGAGGGGGCGAGGCCCCGGGGCAGGCTGCCGCAGCAGGCGATCCAGTCGGCGTCGCGCGACTGCGTGCGGACGGTCTCCAGGAGCAGTTCCTGCTCGTCGGGGGAGAGCTCGGGTCCCGGCGCGTTGATCTTCGTCAGGACGCCGTCGGACTCGGCGAGCGCGATGTTGGAGCGGGTGGCCCCGGCGACCGGGACGGGGGCGACCTCGATGCCCTGCGCGTGGAGGAGCTCGGCGACGAGTGCGCCGGGCGCACCACCGAGGGGCAGGACGGCGACCGTGCGCCGGCCGGCGGCGGCGACCGCGCGGGAGACGTTGACGCCCTTGCCGCCCGGGTCCATCCGCTCGCCGGTGGCGCGGATGACCTCGCCGCGGTCGAGGGCGGGGACCTCGTAGGTGCGGTCCAGGGACGGGTTGGGGGTGACCGTGAGGATCACTCCGCAGGGGGTCGTGGGGGTGCCGCTCATGCTCGTACCACTTCCGTGCCGCCGCGCTCGATGGCGGCCGCGTCGTCGTCGCTCAGCCCGCTGTCGGTGATCAGCAGGTCCACGTCGCTCAGGTCGCCGAAGCGGGCGAAGTGCTCCTGGCCGTGCTTGGCCGAGTCGGCGAGCAGGACGACCCGGCGCGCCGCGGCGACGGCCGCCCGCTTGACCGCGGCCTCGGCGAGGTCGGGGGTGGTCAGTCCGTGCTCGGTGGAGAAACCGTTGGCCGCCACAAAAAGTACATCAGCCCGGATTTCGCCGTAAGCACGGAGCGCCCAGGCGTCCACGGCGGCGCGCGTACGGTGCCGTACGCGCCCTCCGACGAGGTGGAGCTGCATGCCGGGGTGGTCCGCGAGGCGGGCCGCGACGGGCAGGCTGTGGGTGACGACGGTGAGCTCGGCCTCCAGCGGGAGCGCGGCCGCGAGGCGGGCGACCGTGGTACCCGCATCGAGGATCATCGTCCCCTCGGAGGGCACTTCCGTCAGGGCCGCCTTGGCGATGCGGTCCTTCTCGTCGGCGGAGGTGCCTTCGCGTTCGGCGAGGTCCGGTTCGAAGTCGAGGCGTCCGGCCGGTATGGCACCACCGTGGACCCGGCGCACCAGTCCGGCGCGGTCGAGGGCCTTCAGGTCGCGGCGGATCGTCTCCGCCGTCACCTGGAACTCCTCGGCCAGCGACAGGACGTCCACCCGGCCGCCCTCACGGGCGAGCCGCAGGATCTCCTGCTGCCGCTCCGGTGCGTACATGTCCGCTCGCCTTCCGCCTGCGCTCGACGGCGCCCGATCGACCGTCCGGCCCCTTCCGATTGGTTCCGGATCATGCCCGAACTTGTGGTTTCAAGCCGAGGCTACGCCCGGATTTCCGCAAAGTAAACAGGTTCGGGCTTGATTCGGGCATGAACGGACTTCCTTACCCCAAAGGATCACGAAGTAGGTCGGTTCCCGTCCTACTTCTGCGGCATGCTCGGACGCATGACCACGGACACTCCGGCACGGCTGCTGCAGTTGCTCTCCCTCCTCCAGACGCCCCGCGAGTGGCCCGGCGGTGAGCTGTCCCGGCGGCTCGGCGTGTCCCGGCGCACCGTGCGGCGGGACATCGACCGGCTGCGCGAGCTGGGGTACCCGGTGCAGGCCAGCAAGGGCGCGGACGGCGGGTACCGGCTGGTCGCGGGCAAGGCGATGCCACCGCTGGTGCTGGACGACGAGGAGGCCGTGGCGATCGCGGTCGGACTGCGGGCGGGCGCGGGGCACGCGGTGGAGGGCGTGGACGAGGCGTCCGTACGGGCCCTGGCCAAGCTGGAGCAGGTGCTGCCCGCCCGCCTGCGCCGCCGCGTCACCACGCTCCAGGCCGCGACCACCCCACTGACCAGCGGGGACGGGGCGACCATCGCGCCGGAGACGCTGACCGTGATGGCCTCCACGGTCGCCGGGCACGAGCGGCTGCGGTTCGCGTACCAGGCGAAGGACGGCACGGAGTCGCGGCGGCTGACCGAGCCGTACCGGCTGGTGTCGACGGGGCGGCGCTGGTACCTCGTGGCGTACGACGTCGACCGGGCCGACTGGCGGACCTTCCGGGTGGACCGGGTGAGCGAGCCGTTCGCGACCGGGGCCCGGTTCACGCCCCGGGAGCTGCCGGAGGGGGACGCGGCGCGGTACCTGCGGCGGTCCCTGCAGGGGCAGGCGCCCGAGTACGCGTTCGACGTCACCTTCGCGGAGCCGCCCGAGGCCGTCGCGGCGCGGCTGCCGGCCTGGATGGGCCGGCCGGAGCAGGACGGTGCGGGCGGGAGCCGGCTGCGCGGGACGACGGCCGATCCGGTGGAGTGGCTGGCGCTGCGACTCGCGATGCTGGGGTACGAGTTCGCGGTGCGGGAGCCCCGGGAACTGGTGGAGTGCGTACGGGAGTTGGGGGCGCGGTTGGGGCGCGCGGGAGGTGCCGGGGGCGCGCGTTGAGTCAGGTGCGCTCCGGTTCCCAGGCGAACCCCCTCAGCGCCTCCAGGTTGCGCAGCGCCAGCGCCGCCGGGCCGTCCGGGGCGGTGGCGGGGGTGTCGTTCGCGGCCCAGCTCTGTACGGCGACCCGGACCGCGGCGCTCACTACGGCGGCGCCGAAACGCAGATGCGGCGTGACCCCGGCGTTCCCGACGGCGCCCGCCCCGACGGCGCCCGCCCCTACGCCGGCCGTACCGACCCCACCCTCCCCGACACCGCCCGTCCCGCCACCTCCCGTACCGGCATCACCCGTCCCGGCGTCCCCCATCCCGGCGTCCCCCATCCCGGCGTCACTCGCCCTACCCTCACCCGTAGGCCGTTGCGCCCCGGTGAGCCGCTCCGCCAGCACCCGTGCCAGTGACTCCTCCGATGCCTGGCAGACCTCCGCCCAGACCTTCCCGAGGGCGGGCACGGCCTCCGCCAGGCGGATCAGGGTGCGGACCCCTTCCCAGGAGGCGGCCGAGACGCCCCGGCCCGGGACGAGGGTGTGGTGGACGGCGTGGGCGAGCGCGTCGGGCAGCGGGAGGGCGGGCGGGGCCTCGCGGACCGCTTCGACCCAGCGCTGGGCGCCCGCCGCGTAGAGGGGGGCGACGGCCTCTTCCTTGGTGGCGCAGTAGCGGTAGAAGGTGCGCGGGGCGATGCCGGCGGCCTGGGCGATGTCCTCGGCGCGGGTGGCCTTGAGGCCATGGGCGACGAAGAGGCCCGCCGCGGCCCTGGCGATCTCCATCCGGGTCGCCGCCTTGCGCCGCTCGGTCAGGGAGGCCGTGGCGGGGGTGGAGCTGGTCACGCTCGGCAGGCTATGCCCATGTGGCACAATCTGCCATCCGGGCGGGGCACCCCGTGGTTCAGGTACGGGGTGACCCGCCCACCTCGGCATCGGCGGCCCACCTCGGCACCGGCAAGGCCCGGGCCTGCACCGGCCGGCGTGGACCGGCGGACAAGGGCGAGCCGGGCCCGGCGCCCGGGGGAAGGCGCCGAAGCCCGGCTCGGGGAAAGTCCCGGCGCCGGGGGGATGGTGCGTCGGGACGTGGTTCCAGGGAAGCGGGACGGGTGGCTCGCAGGTCTCGAACTTCCGTGCCCTGAAGTCTTGTTCCCCGGTCCCCGGCCTTGAAGCGGCGTTGTATCGCCATGTTCGCGCGGGCGGGCCCGCCCCGCACACGCGGTCCGCGGCCACCCCTCACACGTGACCGAGGACCACCTGGCGCGCGCGACCGCACGCGGCCCGGGACCACCAGCGCACGCCGGACGGGACCACAGGCGCACGCGGGGCGGGACCGCGTACCCCAGGGTGTCCCGAGGACGCTCGGCGGGGAGCCGTGAGCCGGGAAACCCCCGTGCCTAGGCCGCGGCCTCGAACCCGGTGTCGCGGGCCAGCTTCTTCAGCTCCAGCAGGGCGTGCTTCTCGATCTGGCGGATGCGCTCGCGGGTGAGGCCGTGCTCCTTGCCGACCTCGGTGAGGGTGCGCTCCCGGCCGTCCTCGATGCCGTACCGCATCTTGATGATGGAGGCGGTGCGCGGGTCGAGGCGGTCGATGAGGCCGTCGAGTTCCTCGCTGCGCAGCAGCGTGAGGACCGACTGCTCGGGCGACACCGCCGAGGTGTCCTCCAGGAGATCGCCGAACTGGGTCTCGCCCTCGTCGTCCACCGACATGTTCAGGGACACCGGGTCGCGGGCCCAGTCCAGGACGTCCGTGACACGCTCCGGGGTGGAGCCGAGCTCCGCGGCGATCTCCTGGGGCTCGGGTTCGCGGCCGTGCTCGCGGTTGAACTCGCGCTGGACGCGGCGGATCCGGCCGAGCTCCTCCACCAGGTGGACGGGCAGGCGGATCGTGCGCGACTGGTCGGCGATCGAACGGGTGATGGCCTGGCGGATCCACCAGGTGGCGTACGTCGAGAACTTGAAGCCCTTGCGGTAGTCGAACTTCTCCACCGCGCGGACCAGTCCGGCGTTGCCCTCCTGGATCAGGTCGAGCAGGGGAAGACCGCTGCGCGGGTAGCGGCGGGCGACGGCGACGACCAGACGGAGGTTGGAGCGGATGAAGACGTCCTTGGCGCGCTCGCTCTCGGCGACCAGGGCCTCCAGTTCCTCACGGGTGGCGTCCGCGCGGGACTCCTCGTACCCGTCGAGGACCTGTCGCGCGAACACACCCGCCTCGATGATCTGGGACAGCTCGACTTCCTTGGCGGCGTCGAGCAGCGGTGTGCGCGCGATCTCGTCGAGGTACATGCCGACCAGGTCGCGGTCGGCGATCTCGCCGCCATGGGCGCGAACACTGCTTGCCGCGCCGGTCCGGCCACTGGCGGACTGACGACGGGCGACGGCACGGGTTGCCATGCGTGCTCCCTTGCGATGGTGGGGTCAGCGGGTGGTCCGTGGACACCGGGCACTCGCTCAGTGGTCCCGGGACTCGCTTCGGGACTCTGCTCGTGTGCCCTGCATCCGATGGAAACAACGACTGGAATCAGGACAGAATTCCCAACCGGCACCCCGGATTTTCTGATCATGCAGTACCCTGTCCGGCCATTGGCGGGCCACACGGGGAGAAGCGATGGCGTCCGAGCACGCAGAGGTGCAGGTCAGGCCAGGAGTCGAGGGGGACCTCGGGGCCCTCACCGGCCTCTACAACCACTACGTGCGTGAGACGCCCATCACATTCGATACCGCGGTCTTCACTCCGGAAGAGCGCCGTCCCTGGCTGCTCTCCCACCCTGAAGACGGCCCCTACCGGCTGAAGGTTGCCGCGGACGCGGACTCACAGGAGATTCTGGGGTACGCCACATCCAGCCCTTACAGACCGAAGGCCGCCTACTCGACCTCGGTGGAGGTAACCGTCTACGTGGCCCCGCACGCCGGGGGCCGCGGGATCGGCACACTGCTCTACAAGGCGCTCTTCGAGGCGCTCGCCGGAGAGGATCTGCACCGGGCGTACGCGGGGATCGCGCAGCCGAACGAAGCGTCCACGCGGCTGCATGAACGCTTCGGTTTCCGGCATGTGGGCACCTACCGCGAGGTGGGCCGCAAGTTCGGCCGCTACTGGGACGTGGCCTGGTACGAGAAGGAGCTGCCGGGATCCTGGGGGACGGGCTCCTAGTGTCCTGAGTCTTTGATTCGATTCAGATATCCGGTGAGGCGTTCGAAGATCTCGTCAGCGGTCTTCGTCCAGACGAAGGGCCTCGGGTTGTCGTTCCAGTCGGCGATCCAGGCCCGGATGTCCTTCTCCAAGGCTTGGACGTTCCTGTGGACGCCACGCCGTATCTGCTTGTCCGTCAGCAGTGCGAACCAGCGCTCCACCTGGTTGAGCCAGGACGAGCTGGTCGGGGTGAAGTGCATGTGGAACCGGGGATGGGCCAGCAGCCACTTCTGGATCGCGGGCGTCTTGTGGGTGGCGTAGTTGTCGCAGATCAGGTGGACGTCGAGATGGTCTGGGACCTCCTTGTCCAGCTTGGCCAGGAACTTCTTGAACTCCACCGCGCGGTGCCGGCGGTGGAGCGAGCTGATGACCTCGCCGGTGGCCGCGTTCAGGGCGGCGAACAGGGTCGTCACGCCGCCGCGCAAGTAGTCGTGGGTGCGGCGCTCGGGCATGCCCGGCATCATCGGCAGCACCGGCGCCGACCGGTCCAGCGCCTGGATCTGTGACTTCTCGTCCACGCACAGGACGATGGCCCGCTCGGGCGGGTCCAGGTACAGGCCGACAACGTCGCGGACCTTCTCGATGAACTGCGGGTCCTTGGACAGCTTGAAGGTGTCCACCAGGTGTGGTTTGAGGCCGAAGGTCCGCCAGATCCGCGAGACGGTGGACTGGCTCAGGCCGCTGGCCGCGGCCATGTCCCGTGTCGACCAGTGCGTGGCGTTCTTCGGAGTGGTCTCCAGGGTCCGCACGACCACCTCCTCGACTTTCTCGTCGCTCACCGTGCGGGGCGGGCCGGGCCGCGGCTCGTCCGACAGACCCTGGAGCCGGTCGGCCGCGAACCGCTTACGCCACTTGGCCACCGTGACCGGGTGGACCCCAAGCTCCATTCCCACCGCGGTGTTCGAGCCGCCATCAGCACACGCGAGTACGATCCGGCACCTCAACGCCAGAGCCTGCGAGGACGTTGCCCGCCGTGACCAGCGCAGCAGCGTCTCTCGCTCCTCATCCGTCAGAACCACCTCGACCGTCGGCCGACCCATACGCGCCATGAGCCCAGCCTACTTCTGTATCGAAATAAAGACTCATGACACTAGAAGCGTCCTGAAGATCTTGAAATCGCGCCCGACTTGCACCGGTTCATAGTGATTGACATTTACTGGCAATCCGGGGCGAGTCAGGCGGCCGGAGCAAGATCTTCATCAGACTCCTAACCGAACTGCACCGACCGCTTGGCCAGCCCCATCCAGAACCCGTCGATCACCGACCGCTGCACGTCCAGTTCACCGGAGACCTCGGCGGCGCCCATGGTCACGAAGAGCGGGGCGAAGTGCTCGGTGCGGGGGTGGGCGTAGCGGCCGGCCGGGGCCTTGTGGAGGAAGTCCAGCAGGGAGTCCCAGTCGCGGGCCTCCATCGCGCGCCGGCCCCAGTCGTCGAACTCCACGGACCAGGAGGGAATGCCGCCCTGCCGCAGGGCGGCGAGGTTGTGGGTGAAGAAGCCGGAGCCGACGATCAGGACGCCCTCGTCGCGCAGGGGGGCCAGCTTGCGGCCGATCTCCATGAGGCGGACGGGGTCGAGGGTCGGCATCGAGACCTGGAGGACGGGGATGTCGGCGGCCGGGAACATCTCGACGAGCGGGACGTACGCGCCGTGGTCGAGGCCGCGGTCGGGGATGTCCTGGACGGGGATTCCGGGGGCGCGCAGCAACTTGCGCACGCTCTCGGCGAGCTCCGGTGCGCCGGGTGCGTCGTACTTCACTTTGTAGTAGTGCTCGGGGAAGCCCCAGAAGTCGTAGACCAGGGGTACGGGTTCGACGGCGCCGAGGGCGAGGGGGGCCTCCTCCCAGTGGGCGGAGATCATCAGGATCGCCTTGGGGCGGGGCAGGCCCGCGGACCAGGCGGCGAGTTCACCCGGCCAGATCGGGTCGTCCGCGAGCGGCGGCGCGCCATGGCTGAGGTACAGGGCGGGCATGCGCTCCTGAGTGGCGGCGGACATGACGGCGGCTCCTTCCGGTTCCCGGTCGACTCCCTTCCGGAGCCGTTGCTTGAAATCTAAAACGTCAACGTCCGACAGCATATTCCCAGTTGGTTTAAATTTCAAGGAGCGTGCGCTTACAGTGGACTACATGAACACCGCATCCACTTCCGCTGAAGAGCCCCGATGGCTCACCGACGAAGAACAGATCGTCTGGCGCTCCTACGTCCACGCGAGCATGCTGCTCGAGGACCACATGGACCGGCAGCTCCAGCGGGACGCGGGGATGCCCCACATCTACTACGGCCTTCTGGTCAAACTCGCCGATTCGCCCGCGCGCAGGCTGCGGATGACCGAGCTCGCCATGCACGCGAAGATCACCCGCTCGCGGCTCTCGCACGCCGTCGCCCGGCTGGAGAAGAGCGGCTGGGTACGGCGTGAGGACTGCCCCTCCGACAAGCGCGGGCAGTTCGCCGTGATCACCGAGGAGGGGATCGACGTGCTGCGACGGGCGGCGCCGGGGCATGTCACGGCCGTACGCAACGCGGTGTTCGACCGGCTCAGCGGAGAACAGCAGAAGGCCCTCGGCGAGATCATGCTGATCATCGCCGAGGGCCTTCAGCCGGACGAGGCGGGGGCCGACCTTCCCTGGCTCCGTTAGGAACGCCGGTCGGTGCCGTGCTCCGGGTGCGGCGCCGTCGTGGCGTGTCGCGCCCATGCGGCGGGGCCGGGCAGCGACACGGCCGCGGCCCCGCGCCCCCTCGGGGGCGCTGCCGCTTGCGTCAGTGGGCCACCACCGGGATCTGGACCGCGTCCTCCGCGTCCGTCGCGCCCTCGCCCGTCGCCGGGCCCAGTTCCGGCTTGCCGGCGGTGATGAGGGTCAGCGCGATCGCGGCGGCGGCGACCAGGATGCCCACGGCGAACCAGATGGCGCTGGTGTAGCCGTGCACCATGCCCTCCAGCTGGACCAGCTGCTGCTGGGGCCGGGAGGCGGCGCCCGCGATGTGGTCCTTGATGTACGACGTCGTCGCGGACGCGGCGATCGTGTTCAGCAGGGCGGTGCCGATCGCGCCGCCCACCTGCTGCGAGGTGTTGACCATCGCGGAGGCGACACCCGCGTCACGCGGTTCGATGCCGTACGTGGCCAGGGACATCGCCGGCATGAACGCCGTACCCATGCCGAGGCCGAGCAGCAGCATCGCTGGCAGCAGGACGGCCGCGTAGGAGGAGCCGATCTCCAGGCGGGTCAGCAGCAGCATGCCGAGCGCGGCGACCAGGAAGCCCGGACCCATCAGCAGGCGCGGGGCGACCCGGGTCATCAGTCGGGTACCGATCTGGGTGGAGCCGGTGATCATGCCCGCGATCATCGGCAGGAACGCGAAGCCGGTCTTGACCGGGGAGTAGCCCTTGACGACCTGCAGGTAGTAGGTCAGGAACAGGAACAGGCCGAACATCGCGATGATGGCGAGGCCGAGGGAGAGGTAGACACCGCCGCGGTTGCGCTCGGTGATCACGCGCAGGGGAAGCAGCGGGGCCTTGACCTTCGCCTCGACGATCACGAAGGCGAGGAGCAGCACACCGGAGGCGACGAACATCGCGACGGTCAGGGAGTCGCTCCAGCCCTCGGACTCGGCGCGGGTGAAGCCGTAGACCAGGGAGACCAGGCCCAGGGTGGACAGGATGACGCCGGGGATGTCGAGGGAGGAGCGGTTGCGGCCGCCCTCGGGCTCACGGATGACGAAGTACGCGCCGGCCGCGGCGACGATCGCGAACGGGATGTTGACGAAGAAGGTCCAGCGCCAGTCGAGGTACTCGGTGAGGAAGCCGCCGAGGATCAGGCCGACCGCGCCACCGCCGCCGGCGATCGCGCCGTAGATGCCGAAGGCCTTGGCGCGCTCCTTGGCGTCGGTGAACATCACCGCGAGCAGGGAGAGCGCGGCGGGCGCGAGGAGCGCGCCGAAGGCGCCCTGGAGCGCGCGGGCGCCGAACATCATGGCCTCGTTGGTGGCGGCGCCGCCGAGCGCGGAGGCCGCGGCGAAGCCGGCGAGACCGGTGACGAAGGCGCGCTTGCGGCCCCACAGGTCGGCGATACGGCCGCCGAAGAGCAGCAGTCCACCGAAGGCGAGGGCGTAGGCGGTGACGATCCACTGCCGGTTGCCGTCGGAGATGCCGAGATCCTGCTGGGCGGAGGGCATCGCGATGTTCACGATGGTGGCGTCGAGCACGACCATCAGCTGGGCTATGGCGATGAAGGCCAGGGCTTTCCAGCGGTTGGCGTCCGGGACGCCGGGGGCCTTGAGGGCTGTTTCGGACATGGAGGTACCCACTTCGGAACTTCGTGACGGAAAAAAGTTGGGAAGAGCTGAAAAATTGCGAGGTGAGGGAGCGGCTCGTCCACGGTGACGGCCGCCGGAGCACCGGCTGGTTACGGGTCGGGGTCAGGCCTGACGGAGGTCCTCCATGGTCATGGCGGTGCCCGGCAGTACGGAGGGCGCCGGGGCCCGCAGTCCGTCCAGGAGCATCTGGAGGTGGCGGTGGACGAAACGGTCGGCACTCAGGCAGCCCGTGCCGGCCGGGGGCCGACTGAGCTGGGCCACGGCGATCATCACGTCGCCGACGCCGACGTCGTGCCGTAGCTGTCCCGCGGCCTTGGCGCGGTCCATGACCTCCTCGATGATCCGCTCCACGCGCAGGCGGGCGGATTCCAGGTCGGGGTGGTGCTGGTCGAAGGTGCTGGAGACCATCGGGCACAGCGCGCTGACCCGCTCGTCGGCGGAGGCGTGCACGAAACGCTCCAGTGCCGCGAAAGCGTCCCCGGACTCGGCGAGGGCGGCCTGGCCGGCCAGGACCGTGCGGTCCAGGACGGAGCAGACGACCTCGCGGACCAGGGCGTCGCGGTCGGGGAAGTGGCGGTACACCGTGGCGTTGCCGACGCCGGCCCGGCGGGCGATGTCGTCGAGCGGTACGTCGGGACCGAGCTCGGTGAACATCTCGCGGGCGGCGGTGACGATCCGCTCCCGGTTGCGCAGGGCGTCGGCCCGGGGGCGGGGCGCCTTGCGCGTGGCGGGCTGCGCCGAGGTCGCGGTCGCGGTCTGCACGGCGTACTCCTCGAAGCTGGGGCGGGGCGATCCGGGGAAGCTCTCCCCGTTTCGCTCGGACACCTGACTAAACGGGGAAGCGATCCCCGGTTATTTCCCCCCGCCGCAACTTTTCTTCGTGACCTGGATCACATGCACACGATCGGTCGTTCCCAGCGCGCGCCCGCCCGTCCCGCGTCACAGGGTGAGCGAAAGGGAGCAGCCGGTGACCGGGTGGCTGCCCGGAGGGAAAGGCCCCGCATGCAGCCGCACCCCGCGCGCACCGCGCCGGAACCCCTCCGCCGCCGGATACGCCCGCGCCGCGCCGCCGTCCTCGCCTCCGTGACCGCGCTGACCTTCGCGGTCAGCACCTCGGCCGGCACCGGCCGCCTCGACCCCGGCCTCTCCCTCGGGCCGACCCGGGCCGGGGCGGGCCCGATCTCGCTGGGCCGTACCGTGGGCCTCGCCCCGTGCATGATCAGAAGCGGCCCCTCCGTGCAGATGTCCGAGGGCCTGCCGACCCCCGGCGGCTACGCCCGATCCACCGGCACCGTCCGCGCCCTCACCCTGATGGTCGACTTCTCCGACGCGCCGGGCCGGGGCACCGCGCTGGACCGCTACCACGAGTTCTTCCCGCAGACCGAGGAATGGTTCCGCACCGCGTCCTACGGCCGTCTCGACTACCGCTCCGAGACCCCGATCCGGCACTGGCTGCGGATGCCGAAGACGTTCCGGGCGTACGGCATAGAACGCGGCGCGCCCTTCGACCCCGGCTACCGCCGCCTCGTCCAGGACATCGTGGCCGCCGCCGACCCGAGCGTCGACTTCCGCTCGTACGACCTGCTGAACGTGCTGGTCACCCCGAACGCGGGCCCCTCCGCGCTGGACACGGTCCTGTCGGTGACGTTCGCCGGGAACACCGAGGCACCGGTCGCCGACGGGGTGACCGTCGCCAACGCGTCCTTCGTCTACTCCCGCCAGGACGACGGCTCCGGCTCCTACGGCCGCACCGGCTACCGGGTCCTGCCGCACGAGAACGGGCACGTCTTCGGGCTGCCCGACCTCTACACCCAGGACGGCGGGGGCGCGGTCGGGCACTGGGACATCATGAGCGAGGACTGGGGGGCCAACAACGACCTGCTCGGCTGGCACAAGTGGAAGCTGGGCTGGCTGGACGCGCAGCAGATCGCCTGTTCCGCGGTGCGCGGGTCGGCGGAGTACCGGCTGACCCCGCTGTGGCGGACCGGCGGCCCGAAGCTGGTGTTCGTACCCGTCGACGCGCGCACCGGTTACGCCGTCGAGCTGCGCACCCGCGGCGGCAACGACGAGACGGTGTGCCGGCCCGGCGTGCTCGTCTACAAGGTGGACGCCGGGATCGACACCGGCATGGGGCCGGTGACCGTGTACGACTCGGCCGAGGACAGCGGGGGCTGCACCCGCAGCCCGAACGTCCACGCGGAACTCTCCGACGCGCCCTACGCACCCGGTGAGTCCTTCACCGACACCCAGCGGGGCATCCGGATCTCGGTGACGGGCGCGGACCTGAAGGGGGACTACCGGGTGCGGGTCACCCGGCGGTGACGGAGGTGGTGGGGGCGGGGCGAAGGCGGTGGGGGCCGTGACGGCGGTGGTGGGGGCGGGGGCGGTGAGGGGTAAGAGCAAGGTCGTAGGACCGCAGGCCGTGAGCCGTGTGCCGTGAGGCCGCATTACCGTAGGGCTGCCCAGATCCCCGTACGGGAGAGCCGATGCCCGCGAAGACGACCACCATCCCCGGCCCCGAGGCGGGCGCGCCCACGGAGGCCGTGGTGCCGCTGATGCGCGGGGTGGCCGTGCTGCGGCAGCTGACGGCGGCGGGCGGGGCGATGCGGCTGAGCGAGCTGGAGCGGGCCACCGGGCTGGCCCGCTCCACGGTGGACCGCATCGTCGCGACCCTGGTGCGCATGGGGTACGCCCGGCTGGAGGGCCGGGAGGCGATCCTCACCCCGCGCGTCATGGAGCTGGGCAACGCCTGTCTGGCCGCGCTCCGGCTGCCCGCGCTGCTGGGCGCACGGGCCGACGCGCTCGCCGACGAGCTCGACGAGTCGGTGTCCCTGGCCGTCGCCGACCGGGACGGCATCCGTTTCATCCACCAGGCGACCCGCCGCCGCGCGATGTCCCTGAGCTTCCGCATCGGCGATCTGCTGCCCGCCGAACGCACCGCGCCGGGCCCGCTGTTCGCCGCCGAGTGGACGGACGCCGACTGGGAGCGGTGGCGCGAGCGGCGGGCGGCGGACCCGCAGGACCGGTCCTTCACCGCCGTACCGGCCGCCCCGCACCGGACGCTGGACGAGGACTTCGTACGACGGGCCGAGCGGGCGGCCGAGGAGGGCTGGTCCCTCGACGACCAGCTGATCGAGCCGGGGCTGGTGGCCGTGTCCGTGCCGGTGCGGGCGCCGGGCACGGGGCAGGTCGTGTGCGTCGCGAACGTCGTCAGCCACACCAGCCGGCACACGGCGGCCGACCTGCGCGACACCCTGCTGCCCCGGCTGCGCACGGCGGTCGTGGCGATGGAGGACGAGCTGCGGCGGGCACCGGCGCCCCGTCCGGGGCCGCCGCCCGCCGGGCTCGCGCTGTGGACGGGCGCGTCCAAGCAGGAGCTGGGCCGGGAGTTCATCGAGTCCCTGGCGCGCGGGCTGACCGTCCTCACCGCGTTCGGCGAGGGCCGGGCCGAGCTGACGCTGACGGAGGTCGCCAAGTCGACGGGGCTGGCCCGGGCCACCGCCCGCCGCGCCCTCATCACCTACGAGCACCTGGGTCTGGTGGGACCCGGCCGCCCCAGACAGACCTTCGCGCTCACCCCGCGCGTCCTCTCCCTCGGCTTCCCGCCCCTGTCCCGTACGACGCTCCCCCGCATCGCGACCCCGCACCTCGCGGCGCTCGCGGAACGGGTCCACGAGTCGACGGCGCTCGCGGTCCTCACCGAAGGGGGCGACGAGATCCAGTACACGGCCGGGGTGGCCGCGCACCACCGGATGAGCGTGGACGTGGACGTGACCGTGGGCGCCCGGCGCCCGGCCGGTCTGACGGCGGCGGGCCGGGTACTGACGGGGCGGTACGGGGGCGGCGTCGGCGGGTATGCGGGCGGCGGCGCCGGGGGCGGGTTCGCGTCCGGTGACTCCGAGGGCGGCTCCGGAGGCGGGTTCGCCTTCGTGGACGAGGAGCTGGAGCAGGGGCTGCGGTCGGTCGCGGTTCCGGTACGGGACCGGACGGGCCGCGTCGTCGCCGCACTCGGGATCGCCACCCACACGGCACGGCGGACGGCCGAGGAGTGCGTCCGCGACCTGGTCCCGGAACTGACGGCGACCGCCGCGCTCGTGGAGACGGATCTGCGGGTGGCCGCCCGCTTCACGCGGGTTCCGCTGTCCTGAGGCGACGCGCGTTCAGTCCAGGACACCGTCCAGGACATCACCCAGGACACCGTCCAGGACAAGAACCGACCGTCTAGGACAAGAACCGACCTAATGGGCCCCTACGGTCCTCAGCACACGAGCCCTTCTCCCAAGGAGCGCCGATGCTGCGAGGCCTCACGACCGTCCGCTTCCACGCCGCCGACCTGGAGGCCGCCAAGCGCTGGTACACCGAACTCCTGGGCGTCGGGCCGTACTTCGAGCGCCCCGGCTACGCCGAGTTCCGCATCGGCGACTACCAGCACGAACTGGGCCTGCTGGACAGCAGGTTCACGGGAACGCTGGGCGGCCACGCGGACGCGGCGGGAGGCGCGGTGACGTACTGGCACGTGGACGACGCCGAGGCGACGCTGGCCCGCCTCCTCGCCCTGGGCGCGACCCGCCACGAGCCGCTCCGCGCGTTCGGCGACGGTTTCGTGGGCGGCTCCGTGCTGGACCCGTTCGGCAATGTCCTGGGAATCATGGAGAACAGGCATTACCTGGAGATCCTCGCGGGCCGATGACCCGGACCGGACGCCCGCCCGAGCCCGGGCTCGCTCAGGCCGGAACGCCGACTGTCGGACCACTGAATGAGCAGGGACTCCACTACCCGGTAATTCATATCCAGGGGACGTTTTCTTCCCCCCATCGCGAGTGGACACCACCTCGCCACCGGCGAATCATGGTGTGCGGACCGCCAATCGGCGGAACAGGGGCGAGAAGGGGACAGGCACCATGGTCGAGTCCGTTTCATTCCGAAACAAAGAAATAGAAATAGCGGGACACCTTCATCTACCCGACGACTTCGACGAGAAGAAGACGTACCCGGCTCTGGTCGGAATTCACCCGGCGGGCGGTGTGAAGGAACAGACCATCGGCCAGTACGCGCGGCGGCTGGCCGCCCACGGATTCGTCACCGTGGTCTACGACTCCTCCTATCAGGGAGAAAGCGGCGGCGAACCGCGCCTCCTGGAAGACCCGACGGTCAGGGTCGAGGACGCCCGCTGCGCGGCGGACTTCCTCACCACTCTCCCGTACGTCGACACCGAGCGGATGGGCGTCTACGGTATCTGCGCCGGCGGCGGTTACGCGATCAGCGTGGCGCAGACCGAGCGCCGCTTCAAGGCGGTGGCCACCGTCAGCGCGGCCCCGATGGGCGAGGGTTCCCGGGGCTTCCTGGGCCGTCTGTCCCCGGTGGCCGAGCAGATCAAGACACTGGAGATGGTCGCCCAGCAGCGCACGGCGGAGGCGAGGGGAGCGGCACCGGCCTACGCCCCGTTCGTCCCGGAGACGCTGGAGGAGATCGACGACAACACGCCGGACCTCCTGCGCGAGGGATACGACTACTACCGGACTCCGCGTGGTCGGCATCCCCGTTCCAAGGGCCGTTTCCTGCTGACCAGCATGGACAAAATGTACGCCTTCTCGGCGTTCGACCAGATTCCCCAACTGCTGACCCAGCCGCTGCTTCTCATCGCCGGGAGCAAGGCGGACACAAAGGTGTTCAGCGACCAGGCGTACGAGCTTTCCAACGGCCCGAAGGAACTGTTCGTCGTCGACGGCGCGACCCACATCGCCATGTACGACGTGCCCGAGTACATGGATCAGGCGCTCACCAAAATGGTGAAATTCTTCGCCGCCCTCTAGTCCCGCCGAAGACATATATGTGAGGTCGTCCCGATCTCCGTCGACATCATCACCGACGAGCAGTGGGCACACTGGATCAGCCTGGGTCCGCTGCCCGGATGGGACTCCGCCCAGGGCAGCGAGGACGACATCAACCAGCTGGGCTTCTTCCTGGGTGCCGGCGCGCAGAGCCCGACCGACGCCGGTCCCGAGGCCGTGCACCCCTCGGGCATCGCCACCGCGGAGCACCTCGGCGCGCGCTTCGCGCGGCAGGCCGCGATCTTCCGCGCCGGGCCGGCCGCCCTCGCCGCCTGATCCCAGGACCCTCTTTCCGCTCCACCCACCCCCCGCAAGGAGTACGCCATGTCCGATTCCCCGAGCCTCGCCCTCATCCGCCGGGTCTACGAGTCCCGCATGGCACCCGAGGTCACGAAGGAGGTGATGGCTGCGGACTTCGTCTGGGACATCACCCCAGGCTTCCCGAACAGCGGCGTCTACCACGGCTGGGACAGCGTGGCCACGGACTTCTTCGGCAAGACCATGCCGGACTACGAGTCCTTCGGCGCGGCGCCCGAGGAGTTCTTCGCGGACGACGAGGGCCATGTCTTCGTCTACGGCCACTACCACGCCGTGACGAAGACCGGGAACACCGCCGATGTGCGGTTCCTGCATCTGTGGACGATCCGCGACGGCCGGGCCGTACGCATGCGGCAGATCGCGGACAGCCACGTCCTCCAGGAAGCCCTCAAGGGCTGACCCTCCCCGCTCAGGCCCTCCCAGCTCAGGCCTTCCCAGCTCAGACCTTCCCCTCTCTCAGGAGCTCCCCCATGGCGAAGATCCTCTTCGTGATCACCGCGTCCGACCACTGGACGCTGGCCGACGGAACCCGCCAGCCGGCCGGTTTCTGGGCCGAGGAGGCCCTCGGCCCCTACCGGGTCTTCAAGGAGGCCGGACACGAGATCGCGGCGGCGACCCCCGGCGGTGTGCCGCCGACCGCGGACGCGCTCAGCCTCACCGCGGAGTTCAACGGAGGCGAGGAAGGCGCCGAGCGCATGCGCACCGCACTGCGGGAGGCCACCGAGCTGGCGCACCCGATGCGCATCGAGGACGTGGAGATCGACGACTACGTGGCCGTCTTCTACCCCGGCGGCTGGGGTCCCATGGAGGACCTGCCCGACGACGCCGCCTCCGGCAGGCTGCTCACCGACTGGCTCGCCTCCGGCAAGCCGGTCTCCCTGGTCTGCCACGGCCCCGCGGCCCTGCTGGCCACCATCGGCCCCGACGGCACGTCCCCGTTCACCGGCTACCGTCTGACCGGGCTGTCCAACGCCGAGGAGAAGCAGAACGGTCTCGCGGACCGCGCGAAGTGGCTGCTGCAGGACCGCCTCGTGGGCGAACTCAAGGCCGACTACCGCGAGGCCGACCCGTTCACCCCGCACGTCCAGGTCGACCGCACCCTGTACACCGGCCAGAACCCGTACTCGGCCGTCCCCCTCGCCCAGGAGCTGATCAAGGCGCTGGGCTGACGATCCCGGCAACGCCTCCGCCGGTGGCCCGGCGCGTGATCGCGCACCGGGCCACCGGCCGTCGCCGCACACCGGCCGATCAGGCAGGGGAGGAATCCGTACCCCCCACAAGATGCCGCGTCTGTGCCAGGCTGAAGGTCATGAACCGCAACCCTCATCTGAACGATCTGGGCGAGTTCCTCAAGGCGCGTCGTGCTGAGCTCACCCCCTCCGATGTCGGTCTCCGCGGCGGGCCACGGCGGCGTGTGAAGGGGCTGCGCCGTGAGGAGGTGGCGCTCCTCGCCGCGATCAGCACCGAGTACTACACCCGGATCGAACAGGGCCGGCTCCAGGCATCGGCTCCCCTGCTCGACGAGATCGCCCAGGTGTTGCGACTGAACGACGACCAGCGGGCCTATCTCTTCGACCTCGCGGCGAAGGAGAGGGTGCGCCCGTCCGCGTACCGCGAGCGCCAGCAGGTGGACCCGCAGCTGCAGCGCATGCTGGACGACCTCAGCGCCTCCCCTGCCTTCGTCATCGGCCGGTGCACCGACATCCTCGGCTGGAACCGGCTCGCCGCCGCCCTGTGGACCGACTTCGGGCGTTACCCCGAGCCGGAGCGGGTGTTCGTCCGGCTGCTGTTCACCGAGCCCTGGATGCGCGAGCTGTACGTCGACTGGGAGGAGGTGACCCGGCTGGCCATCGCCCAACTGCGCATGGAGAGCGCGCGCTACCCCGACGACCAGCCGCTCACCGCGCTGGTCGAGGAACTCTCCGCCCGTGACGCGCAGTTCCGGCAGTGGTGGACCGCACACGACGTCGCGATGCGGGGCAAGGGCGTCAAGAAGCTGCGGCACCCGGTGGTGGGCGAGCTGACCCTCGACTGGAACACGCTGACCTGCGGCACGGACCCCGACCAGCACATCATCGTGTGGAACGCCGAGCCCGGCACCGCCTCCCACGACGGGCTGCGCCTCCTCGCCTCCTGGGCCGCCGACCAGAAGCCGACGGCGTCCGCATCCGACGCGACGACCTGAACGCTGTCACGCATGGGGGGGGGAAGGACGCGTCCCCCCTGTGGCCGTATCCCCGCCAGGATTCCTCCCCTTTTCCGGGCGTACGCGGGACGGAAAAGTCGAACACCTCGACGACCCCTGTCAGACAACGAGGTGCTACGCATGAAGGCTGTCGGTTTCACGGAATTCGGTGGGCCCGAGGTGCTCCAGGTTCTCGAGCTGCCCGCCCCGGATGCCGGTCCGGGAGAGGTACGCATCCGGGTGCGCGCCGCGACCGTCAACCCGGTCGACGCCCTCCGGCGCAGCGGCCCCGCCCGCTCCCCCGGCGTCCGTCCGCCGTCCGTTCCCGGCATGGAGGCCGCCGGCGTCGTGGACCGGATCGGCCCGGGGACGGACACGGACCTGAGCGTCGGCGACCACGTGATGGCGATCGTGGTCGCCGACGGCTCCCACGGCGCCTACGCAGAGCACGTCGTGGTCCCGGCGGAGTCCGTGGTGCGCGCACCCCGCGGAGCGAGCGACGTCCAGGCCGCGACCCTGCCGATGAACGGTCTCACCGCCCGTCTGGCGCTGGACACGCTCGGCCTGGAGGCCGGGCAGACCGTGGCGATCACCGGAGCGGCCGGTGCGGTGGGCGGTTACGCCGTCCAGCTGGCCAAGGCGGACGGGCTGCGGGTGGTGGCCGACGCGTCGGAGCAGGACGAGGCCCTGGTCAAGGAGCTCGGCGCCGACATCGTCCTGCGTCGCGGCGCCGCATACCCGGACCGGGTCCGCGCGGAGGTCCCGGAAGGCGTCGACGGACTCCTCGACGGCGCCTCGCTGTGGGTGCGCTCACCGCCCGTGCGGTGCGTGACGGGGGGCGGGTGGTCACGCTGCTGGGCTATGACGGTCCCGGTGAACGAGGCATCGTCTACCAGCCGATCGTCGTGTTCCGCTACGCCCGGGAGCGGGCCGAGCTCGACCGGCTGCGGCAGCAGGTGGAAGACGGCGAGATCACCCTCCGGGTCGCCCGCACGTTCGCGGCCGAACAGGCCACCGAGGCACACCGGCTCCTCGCGGCGGGCGGTGTGCGCGGCCGGTTGGTGCTGACGTTCTGAGTCCTGACCCGCTCTGGTCCTGACGTTGAGTTCTGGCGTTGAGTTCTGGCGTGCTGAGGCGGGGCACGTGCGGCGGCAGCTCATCGAGACGATGGCGATGGGCTCCTGTCGCCGGGACGACCGCCCTCGACGCCTCGTCCTGCTCGCCTTCGCGCCGGCCCGGCTCCTCAGGGAGGACGGGCTGCGCGGCTCGGTGACCGCGCCGGACAGCCGGCCGAGTACTGCCAGGTGTCGCTGCCGGTGCTCCGGGAGGCCCTGGACGAGATCGGACCCGTCAACTCGTCGACCAGTTTGACCAGTTCGACCAGCTCCCTTCGGCCGGTCGGGTCCCCACGTCACCGAGCAGCTCGGCGAAGGAGTCCTGGCGGGCGGCCGAGAGCCTTGCCGCAGCCTCGCGTCCCGAGTCGGTGAGGAGCAGGTCCATTCCCTCGCGCGTGGCTCGGACGCGCGTGGCTCGGATCAGGCGCACCCTGACCCGACCGGACCCGAGAGGCCTCAGGCCGCCGCATCGCCCGCGGGCTGATTCGGATCCGCGGTCCACGACGCCAACAGCAGAAGCCCGTCGTGGGACGGGGTCCCGGGGTCGGCGGTGGCGATCAGCAGTTTCTGCGCGGGATCGGCGGTGCAGGTCAGGCTGTCCCAGTCCAGGGTGAGATCACCGACGAGAGGGTGGCGCAGCCGCTTCGTGCCCGTCCGCAGGCCGTTCATCTGGCGGCCTGCCCACCACTGCCGGAAGTCGGCGTCGGCGACCGACAACTCGCCGACGAGCGCGGCAAGCCCGGGGTCGCCGGGGTACCGGGCGGCCTCCAGGCGCAGATGCGTCACGCAGGTCCTGGCGTTGGTCCTCCAGTCGAGGCAGAGCTCCCGGAAGGCGGGGTCGGTGAACATCAGCCGCGCGTAGTTGCGCTTCTTCGCGGGGACGGTGCCGAAGTCGGTGAGCACAGCGGCTGCCAGCGGGTTCCAGGCGAGGATGTCCAGGTGCCGGCCGATGACGAGCGCGGGGCTCGTGGACAGCTCGTTCAGAAGGCGTCTGAGCTGCGGGTGGGCCTTCTGCGCCGGCCGACGGCGCGGTCCGCGGGCGGCTCCCGCTGCCAGCTCGAACAGGTGGTCGCGCTGGGCGTCGTCGAGGTGCAGGACGCGGGCGAGCGTGACGAGCACCGTCCTCGGCACGGCGGCCCGTCCCTGTTCCAGCCGCGCGTAGGAGTGGGTGCTGATCCCCACGAGTTGGGCGACCTCCTCACGGCGCAGCCCGGGCACGCGCCGGGGCGTCCCGGACTCGGGCAGACCGACGGTACGCGGGCCGAGTCGGGTCCGGCACGCCTTGAGGAATTCTCCCAGTTCCGTCACATCACCTTCGGTGCACATAGCACGAGTGTCACAGTATTGAGCCGAATTGTGAGGGGGAGAATTTCCTCCCAGGTCTATCCTCTGCCCTCGACGGAAGCGCCGTATCAGGTGGCCCGACCAGCCGTGAGCCCGCCGGGCCGGCCGACGGCTCGCGAGGCGAGGGCTTGCAGTCCTCGATACGACGGACTGCCCGGCTCCGCCGTCCAGACGACGAGTTCCTGGTCGGGATCACCGGCGCAGATGAGGGTGTCCCGGTCCAGGACGAGTTCGCCCACGAGAGGGTGGTGGAACCGCTTGACGCCCTGCCTTCGTGACGGCGCGCGACTGCTCCCCCACCACCGGCCGAAGTCCCTGTCCTCCACGGAGAGTTCGCCGACCAGACTGATCAACTGCGGATCCTCGGGGTGTTCGGCGGCCTCCCTGCGCAGCTGGGAGACGCAGTCACGGGCGACGCCCCGCCAGTCCGTGCAGAGCGTCCGCATGGCGGGATCGGTGAACAGAATGCGGACGTAATTACGCCTGCTTTCCGGCACCTTCGCGAAATCGGTGAACAGGGCGACGGCGAGCGGATTCCACGCCAGGATGTCCATACGGCGGCCGATCACCACGCCGGGACTCGCGGTGAGATCGTCGAGCACGCGGCACAGCTGCGGGTGCGCCTTCTGCGCGGCCGGCCGGCGGTGTCGTGCCCGCGGCCGGCCCACCAGCTCGAACACGTGGTCACGCTGGCGATCGGACAGGTGCAGGACATGGGCGAGCGTGGCCAGCACTGACGCGGACGGCTGAATGCGTCCCTGTTCCAGCCGTGTGTAGTAGTCGGTGCTGATGGCGGCGAGCAGGGCGACCTCTTCCCTGCGCAGGCCGGGCACCCGTCGGCCGCCGGTGTCGGGCAGACCGACGGTGCGCGGGTTCAACTCGGCCCTCCGCGCCTTGAGGAATTCCCCTAGTTCGTTCGGTTGCGGGTTGCCGGTCATGACGCCAGTGTGGCATCATCCGGCCGCCGCGAGGGGGGTAAGGTTTTCTCCCCTGGATACGCAGATCCCCGGATGGAATTCTCCCCTTTGTGGGCCCTCGGGGAAGTGACAAAGTCGGTGCCGTGGCGGAATACCGGGATGACGAGCGACCGGGAATCCGGGATTTCACCGGTGACCCGCACAATCCCCCTACTCGAATCCACGCAGGGCGACCGCGGCCTCGTCACCGTCACCGCTCCGGCCTCCCCGTCGTGGAGAAGGCGGAGCAGGCCGACGCCTGAGGGACACGCCCGCCGCGCCCGCCCCTGACGGTCACGCCACCACCACGAGAGCCAGGAAGACACCATGCGAGCAACCATCATCCACGCGCCGGGCGACATCCGGGTGGAGAACGCCCCGGAGCCGAGGATCGAGGCGCCGACGGACGCGGTCGTCCGCACCGTCGCCGCCTGCGTGTGCGGCTCCGACCTGTGGAGCTACCGGGGCGTCCTGCCGGTCGCCGGGCCGCAGCCGATCGGCCACGAGTACGTCGGCGTCGTCGAGGAGGTCGGCAGCGAGGTCTCGACCGTCAGGCCGGGACAGTTCGTCATCGGTTCCTTCGTCGCCTCCGACAACACCTGCCCCAACTGCCGGGCCGGCTACCAGACCTCCTGCCGGCACGCGCAGTGGGTCAACGGTGCCCAGGCCGAGTACCTCCGCGTCCCCCTCGCCGACGGCACGCTGGTCGCCACCCCGGAGCAGCCGGACGAGGAACTGATCCCGAGCCTGCTGACCCTGTCCGACGTCATGGGCACCGGCTGGTACGCCGCCCGGGCGGCCGAGGTCCGGCCCGGTTCGACGGCCGTGGTCGTCGGTGACGGCGCGGTCGGCCTGTCCGGCGTCATCGCCGCGAAGGAACTGGGCGCCGAACGGATCATCGCCATGAGCCGCCACGAGACCCGGCAGAAGCTGGCCCTGGAGTTCGGCGCCACCGACATCGTCACGGAGCGGGGCGAGGAAGGCGTCGCCCGCGTCAAGGAGCTGACGGACGGAGTCGGCGCCGACTCGGTCCTCGAGTGCGTCGGCACGCAGGAGTCGATGCACCAGGGCCTGCAGTCCGCGCGTCCGGGCGGCAACGTCGGCTTCGTCGGCTTCCCTCACGGTACGCAGATCGACGGTCAGGAACTCTTCTTCTCCCACGTCGGCCTGCGCGGCGGTCCCGCCCCGGTACGCGCCTACCTCCCCGACCTGATCGACCGCGTCCTCGACGGCCGTATCGACCCGGGCAAGGTCTTCGACCTCACCCTGCCCCTGGACCAAGCCGCCGAGGGTTACAGGGCCATGGACGAGCGCCGCGCCGTCAAGACGCTGCTTCGTCCGTGATCGTGCCCCCTGACCGACTGGACAGGCCGTGATCGTGACTCCCATGACCGACCGGACAGACGACGAACTCGCCCGCATCGCCGAGGCCGACGAACTGGAGATGGCCCCGCTCCGGCGTGACGGCACCCTGCGCCCTCCGGTACCGATCTGGGTCGTCCGCGACGGCGACGATCTGTACATCCGCTCCTTCCGAGGGGAGCGCGGCGACTGGTCGCGCACCGCCGTCGCGACCCGCGCGGGCCACGTCCGCTCGGGCGGGGTCGACAAGGACGTCACCTTCGCCGCCGTACCCGACCCGGGAACCAACGACCGCATGGACGCGGCGTACCGGAGCAAGTACGGCCGTTTCGGCGGCGCGTACGTCAATCCCATGGTGGCCGCGCGTGCCACGACGCTGCGGCTGCTGCCCGGATGACCAGGAAGATCCCCGTCGAACTCGCTGAGCCGTCACCGCCGGCCGGCCCCGCACCGGAGTAAGTGTCATGCTCGGTCTCGAACTCGTCGTCGTCCTGGGGGCGGCGGTGCTCGCGGGAAACTTCCTGGGACAGCGCTTCCGCGTCGCACCGCCTGTCGTGCTGCTGGCCCTGGGCGCCCTCATCGGCCTCGTCCCGGCCGTCCGCCAGACACAACTCCCGCCCGAAGTCGTGCTGTTGCTCTTCCTTCCCGTCCTGCTGTACTGGGAGAGCCTGACCACGTCGATGCGGGAGATCCGGACGAACCTGCGCGGCATCGTCCTGCTCAGCACCGTGCTGGTGATCCTCACCGCGGGGGCGGTGGCGGTCGCGGGCCACGCGCTGGGGCTGCCGTGGGGACCGGCATGGGCCCTGGGCGCCGCCGTGGCACCGACCGACGCCACCGCGGTGAGCGCCCTGGCGGGTTCCCTGCCGCGCCGTCAGATCACGGTCCTGCGTGCGGAGAGTCTCGTCAACGACGGTACCGCGCTGGTCATCTTCGGGCTGGCGGTCGGCCTGACCGTCGGCGAGGAGCACCTCACCGTCCCTCACGTGGGCGCGCTGTTCCTGCTGGCGTACGGCGGTGGGGCCGCGGTGGGCGTGGCGGTCGCCTGGGTCAACATGAACCTGCGCCGCCGGCTGGACGATCCCCTGCTCGGCAACCTCGTCATGATCCTCGCGCCGTTCACGGCGTATCTGCTGGCCGAGTTCATCCACGCCTCCGGCGTCCTCGCGGTCGTGGTGAGCGGCCTGATCATGGCCCAGGTGGCGCCCAGCCTCATCCGGGCCGAGCACCGTCGCCAGGCACTGGCCTTCTGGCCGCTGGCCACGTTCATCATCAACGGCGCCCTGTTCGTCCTGGTGGGAGTGGAACTCCAGTACGCGCTGCGCCACTTGAGCCGATCCGACCTCAGGGACGCCCTGATCGCGATCGGACTGGTCGGCGTGGTCCTGGTCGCGGTCCGGTTCGCGTTCCTGTTCTCCTCCGCCTACCTGATCCGCGCTGTCGACCGGCGTCCCGAGCAGCGGCTGCGGAGAATGAGCGACCGGGCCCGAGTGGTCAGCGGGCTGGCGGGCTTTCGGGGCGCGGTCTCGCTGGCCGTGGCCCTGTCGGTGCCCGAGACCCTCGACTCGGGAGCACCTTTCCCGGACCGCGCCTTCATCGTCTTCGTCACCTCCGGCGTCATCGTGGTGACCCTCGTGGTGCAGGGGCTGCTGCTGCCGGGCGTGGTGCGCTGGGCCCGGCTGCCCCGCGACACCTCCGTCGACGAGGAGCAGATCCTCGCCGAGACCACGGCCACCGAGGAGGCCATCAAGGCACTGCCCGGGCTCGCGGCGCGACTGGGCGCCACCCCCAAGGTCATGGAGTGGCTGCGGCAGGAGTACGAGGCCCATCTGGCGACCGTACGAGCGCGGGGCGCGGGCACGGACGACGATCCCGCCCTGCTCCACAACCGCCACTACACGGACCTCCGCCTCGCCCTCATCGCCACGAAGCGCGCCACGGTCGTCCGTCTGAGGGACGAGGCGCAGATCGACGACACCGTGCTCCGCCGGCTCCAGGCGGCCCTGGATGCGGAAGAGGTCCGGCTGGCCGGAGGCGAGCAGGTGGAGTAGCGAAAGCAACCCCCGGTAGCAACCACCGGTGGCCACCGCCGGAAGCAACCACCGGAAGCCACCACCTGGCGTCCACGTCCCCGCCCGCGAGAAGGAAGCCCGCCGCCATGACCTCCGGTCTCATCGACGTCCACGCCCACCACCTGCCCGGCTTCTACGTCGAACAGGCGACCGCGGCGGGCCACGCCCGTCCCGACGGCATGGGTGGCTGGCCGTCGTGGTCCGTGCGCGATCACCTGGATCTCATGGACCGCAACGGCATCGGGACCGCGATGCTCTCCCTGTCCTCTCCCGGCGTCCACTTCGGTGACGACGAGGCGGCCCGCCTCCTCGCCCGGCGCGTCAACGAGTACAGCGCCGAACTGGCGCGCGACCATCGCGGCCGCTTCGGGACCTTCGTCTCGCTTCCGCTGCCGGACGTGGACGGCGCGCTGGAGGAGATCGCCTTCGCCTTCGACGAACTGGGCGCCGACGGCGTGGCTCTGCTGACCCACACCCACGGCGTCTACCTGGGCGACGAACGCCTCGAACCGGTCTTCGCGGAGCTGGACCGCAGGGGGGCCGTGGTCTTCCTGCACCCCACCTCACCCGCGTGTTGGGAGCAGTCGGCTCTCGGCAGGCCGCGTCCGATGGTCGAGTACGTCTTCGACACGGCGCGCACCGTCACGGACCTGGTGATGGCGGGCGTCCTGACCCGCCACCCGAACCTGCGGGTGATCGTCCCGCACTGCGGCGGCGCGATCCCGGTCCTGGCCGACCGCATCAACGAGTTCATGCACCTCTTCGTCCCGTCGCAGGAGGCGCCCCGGCGCGACGCCGTCGAGCAACTGCGCGCCCTGTACTACGACATCGCGGGTACGGCCTTCCCGCGCCAGGTTCCCGCACTGCTGAAGCTCGTCGACCCCGACCGTGTGCTCTTCGGCAGCGACTACTGCTGGACGCCGCCGCCCCTTGCCGACGCCCACATCGCCGCGATCGACGCGGCCGCCCCACCGGCCGAAGGCGCCACATGGCGCTCGCTCACCGCGGCCAACGCCACGCGCCTGTTCCCGAACGTTCCGCCACGGTGACACATCCCCAGGGAGGAAAAATGCACATGCGCACCCTCGGACGCGAGCTACGCGTCTCCGCCGTCGGCCTCGGCGCCATGGGCATGTCCCAGAGTTACGGCCCCAACCCCGGCGACCGGAACGACATGATCGCCGTGCTCCGTGACGCCGTGGATCTGGGCGTCACGTTCTTCGACACCGCGGAGGTGTACGGCCCCTACGGCAACGAGGAGCTCGTCGGAGAGGCCCTGGCCCCGGTGCGCGACCAGGTGGTCATCGCCACCAAGTTCGGATTCCGCATCGAGGACGGTGCGGCCGTCGGGCTGAACAGCCGGCCCGAGCAGATCCGCTCCGTCGCGGACGCCTCCCTCACACGCCTGCGAGTCGAGCGGCTCGACCTGTTCTACCAGCATCGCGTCGACCCGGAGGTGCCCATCGAGGACGTCGCGGGCACGGTCGGCGAACTCGTGCGGGAGGGCAAGGTCCGCTGCTTCGGGCTCTCGGAGGCCAGTGCGCGGACCATCCGGCGCGCCCACGCCGTCCACCCGGTGACGGCGGTGCAGAGCGAGTACTCGCTGTGGACCCGGGACCCCGAGCCGGAGGTCCTGCCGACGTGCACCGCGCTCGGTATCGGATTCGTGCCCTTCAGCCCACTCGGCAAGGGGTTCCTCACCGGGGCTGTGGACGCCTCGACACCGTTCGCAGCCGACGACGTCCGCACCACCATCCCGCGGTTCACCGCCGAGAACCGGGCGGCGAACCAGGCACTCGTCGCACACGTCACCACGCTCGCGCAGGCCAAGGCCGCCACACCGGGACAGGTGGCCCTCGCCTGGCTGCTCGCCCGGCATCCGTCGATCGTGCCGATCCCCGGAACCCGGCGCACCGCCCGCGTCGGGGAGAACATCGGCGCCACGCGTGTTCCGCTCTCCGCCGACGAACTGTCGGACCTCGACGCACTCGCAGGACGCGTCGGCGTCCGGGGAGACCGCTACAACGAGCACCACATGTCGCTGGTGGACAAGTAGGAAACACCAGGAGCCGGCCAGCCGCGGCTGCCCCCGCCAGTACCCGGCCGTCGTCTGCCTTCCACTCGCCACCCTGATGACCGTCACCGGTTCCAGACGATCCGCCGTCGGCACCCTGGACAAGCCACCGGTAGACGCGTCTTCCTGGAGCGATCAGGTGCACCGCAGGAGGTGGGTACGGGGCGGAAGCCGGCGTAGTACTGCCGAGACGACCAGCCGACTGCTCGCCGCTTGCTTCTCTGAACGGCTGGACAGGCCCTGTCGGAGGTGCGTGACCGTCGTCGACGGCAGCCGGCTTCACGCCGAGCGGAATCCGGAAGAACAGGGGCCGCTCGCCGCCAGATCGTTGAGGACAGCGTCGACCGTAGGCCAACAAAGGTCGGCTGTATCGAAGTCCGCACCGCGTGGCTGGCCTCTCGGCAAGGGGGTGGGCCGGGGTTGCAGCAAATCCGCAGCAGATCCGCAGCAGATCCGCAGCAGGTCCGAAGCCGGAGGAAGCAGTCCGCGTGGGGTGCGAGCAGACGGTGCCCGAGCCCGGAGGGATCGGCCACATGAGGCCGAGCACCTCATGATTTGGGCCCGAACAATTCTGATGTCCCACGCCTCCGCAGGCGGCCCGAAGGAGCGTGCCCGTGCCCGGCCAACGATCCATCACCGAAGCCGAGAAGCTGGCAGAGGCCAAGCTCGGCGGTCGCGTCCGGCATGACCAGATGGCCGTCGTCGCCAACATCTATCGCGCCGCCTCAGCGGTACGGCAGCACCTGGAGAACTCCGTGTTGCGCGGCGTCGATCTGACCTGGACCGCCTTCGTGGTGCTCTGGGTCGTCTGGATCTGGGGCGAGTCGGAGACGCGGCACGTGGCCGAAGAGGCCGGGATTTCCAAGGGCACGCTCACAGGGGTTGCCCGGACGCTGGAGAGACGAGGGCTCGTGCGGCGAGCAAACCATCCCACCGACGGCAGGCTGGTGCTCCTGAGCCTGACCGACGACGGCGAGAAGCTGATGCAGCGCGTCTTTCCGGCGTTCAACGAGGAGGAAGCCTTCGTCACCGGGCAGCTCAGCGACGCTGACTGCCGGACCGTCGCCGCCGGACTGCGCCGGGTGGTGCTGCAGGTGGAGGAGAAGGGCGAGGAGCGCCGCCGGGATCTGTTGGGCGGTGCCGCCCCCGCACCACGCCGCAGCGGTCGCCGCAAGGCCTGAGCCGCGACCGGCCCCGACGAGATCCCGGACGAGGACGCCGCATCGCTACAGCTCGAATTGCTCGCCGACGAAGGTCGCCAGCAGCTTGGCCGGCGACAGCGGCACCTCGGTCCAGATGGTCTTGCCTCTCGACGTGTACCGCGTTCCCCAGCTTCGGGTCAGCTGTGCGACCAGGAACAGACCTCGGCCGCCCTCGTCCTCCATAGCGGCCCGCCGCAGGTGGGGCGAGGTGTGGCCGCCGTCCGAGACCTCGACGATGAGGCCACGCTCCTGGATGAGCCGTAGACACACCGGAGCGCCGCCATAGCGGATCGCGTTGGTGACCAGCTCGCTGACGACGAGCTCGACGACGAACGACGCGGCTTCGTCGACTCCCCACGTGGCGAGCTGATCGCAGGCCAGCGACCGCGCTCTTGCCACTTCTCCGGGGTCGGGGGCCACGTCCCACGTCGCCACCAGGCTCTCGGCCAGGGCGTGGACTCGGAGCAGCAGCAGTGCGGCGTCGTCCTCGGGGGCCTGGGGCAGGAGTCTGGTGACGACCCGGTCGCATGTCCTGTCCAGTCCGTCGTCCGCGGGTCCGGCGAGCGCGGCGCAGAGAGCGCGGACTCCTGCGTCGATGTCCGTCTGACGGTCTTCGACGAGTCCGTCGGTGTAGAGAGCGAGCATGGCGCCTTCCGACAGCTCGATGTCGGCGCATTCGAACGGCAGGCCGCCCAGACCGAGGGGTGGTCCGGCGGGAAGGTCCACCAGCTCGGCGTGTCCGTCGGGGGTGACCAGTACGGGTGGCAGATGGCCCGCCCGCGCCATGACGCAGTGCCGGGAGACGGGATCGTAGATCGCGTACAGGCAGGTGACGCCCAGTGCCTGGTCCTCGGCCTCGGCGGGCCCGGAAGCCGGGGCACCGGTCCGCGCCACCAGGTCGTCGAGCCGGGCGAGCAGTTCGTCCGGCGCGAGGTCGAGCGCCGCGAGCGCCGCGACGGTGGTGCGCACCCGGCCCATGGTGGCTGCCGCGCCCGTGCCGTGTCCGGCCACATCGCCCACCACCAGCCCCACACGTGCCCCGGAGAGGGGGATGACGTCGTACCAGTCCCCTCCGACGCCGGCGGGACCTGCCGCGGGCAGATAGCGATGGGCGACCTCCACGCCCGGCTGCTGGGGCAGGGTACGAGGGAGAAGATCACGCTGGAGCATGAGCGCGGTCGCGTGTTCCCGGGTGTAACGGCGGGCGTTGTCCAGGCAGACCGCGGTGCGGGAGACGAGCTCTTCCGCGAGCTGGACCTCCTCCTGCTCGAAGGGGTCAGCGTGTCGGGAGCGTGCGAAGGCCACCACGCCCAGGGTGGCACCACGGGCCTTGAGCGGAAGGGCGAGCGCACGGGCGGCCGCGTCGGTGACCGACGTGTTCTCGGCCAGGCACCGCAGGCGGACGGCGTCCAGCGCGTCGTACGCGGTGTCCTTGGCCGCGGCGTGATCGGTGCGGTGAGTCACCCGGCACAGGGTGGGACGAGTGCCGAAGTGCTGTGGTTCCTGCCCGCTCAGGACAGGTTCGAAGACATCCACGGTGACGGCATCGGCGAACTCGGGAACCGCGAGTTCCGCCAGCTCTCCGGCCGTGCGCCGGATGTCCAGGGTTCTTCCGATAGTGCCGCTCGCCCGGCTGAGCAAGGCGAGACGCCGGCGCGCCACATAGCGGTCGGTGATGTCGAGGGCCGCCTCACAGACTCCGACCGGACGGCCTTCCCCGTCCTGGAGCCGGAAGTAGGAACACGACCAGACGCGTTCGTGATGGGGGTCCAGGAGGGTGGCGCTGCGGTAACGGACGTCGACCACGGGTGCGCCGGTGCGGGCCACGCGCTGGACGATCTCCTCGACGCTCGTGACCGTCCCGTCGCCCTCCGCCAGCACCTCGCCCTGCGGCAGGATGTCCTTCACGAACCTGTCGGCAGCGTCCTCGAGCGGGGTTCCGAACTGCTTCTCGATCGCGGCGTTGATCCAGTGCACCCGGGCGTCCGTGTCGTAGACCACCAGCTGAACGGGCGCTTCCCGGTCGAGTCCGTCTAGCAGGGCCCGGCGGACGGCCTCCCGGTGCGCCAGCTCGGCATCCATGGCCGTCAGCAGCCAGCCCGTCGCGTCCGTCCCCAGGGCGAGCGGGATGAGGGACAGGGACACGGACACCGGGCGGCCGTCACCGCGGCGGACCGGCCGAGGGCCGAGCGACCACGCCGCACCGCCACCGCCGGCGGCGACTGAGACGCCGGCTCCCGTCTCGGCATCGGCCAGGACGGCGTCGGCGGACCGGCCGAGGACTTCCATGGACGCCCGTCCGAACAGTTCCTCGGCTTCCCTGCTCCAGCCGGTGAACCGCAGATGCTGGTCCAGCACCGCGGTCGCGCCGACGGGCGCAGGTATGGTCGAGGACGTCGTACCGCGCGGCCGGACCTGCTGGTCACGCCCTTTGAACATGCTCGTCATCGCCGCTCCTGAGGTTGGTGCAGGAGAGCTTCGGCCCATTCAATGTACGCCGGTCGCCTTCGGTGATGCCCGCACGCGGTGAGCCGCGAGGAGCCGGCGCAAGGCGTCGATGCTCTCCTCGGTGCGGTCCGGTGCGCCGGACGTGACCTGGTGGAACACCAGGCCGTCCAGGGCCGCGAACACGATCTCCGTCATCTCCTGCGACACGTCGAAGCAGGCCAGTGCCTCGCGCACGGCATCGCGGTACGCGTCGTAGAGCAGGTCGACGTGGTGGCGCAGCTCCGGCCGCCGGCTGGCTTCGAGCTTCAGCTCGTACTGGAAGGCCTGGACGTCGGGGTCGGCCGCGATGAACTCGGCCAGGGTCGCGGCGAAGTCCTCCAGCCTTCCGCTGGCAGGCACCAGCGACGACGTCTCGATGCTGCGTGTGACACACCACCGCAGCGCCTCCTCGAGCAGCGTGTCGCGCGAACCGAAGTGGTGGGCGACCAGTCCGTGCGTGACACCGGCTTCGGCGGCGACAGCACGGTAGGTCAGTTTCCGCAGGCCGCCCCGGCCCACCACCCTCACCGCCGCGGCCAGGAGCGCCCCTCGCCCTTCGCCGTAACCGGGCCGGGCCTCCTGGCCGGTCTCACCGTCCGCCTCCACCTCGGCAGTCACTCGCCCTCCCTCTGTCCGCTCTTCCCCTTCGACTCAATCTATCCTATTGACAAGTTATCCAGATGGATAGATTCTCGCTGCAGCGCACGTCTTCTCCTCTCTCCGCTGGAGTCCCCATGGCCATCCCCGAAGGACTGACCACCACCCCGTTCGCTCCCCGCTACGCGGACCGAGTCGAGGAGTGGATCGACATCTACGGCAACGCCGTACCGCTGGCCATCAGCGACCCGGTCGAGGAGTACCTGGCCATCCGGACCGCCGTCGGGGCCTCGGAGTACTCGATGCTCTACAAGTGGCATGTCGAGGGTGAGGCTGCGGTCGCCGCCGTCGACGCCGTCTTCTCGCGCAGCGTCAAGGGTCTGGGCGCCGGACGCATCGCCTACGGGGTCGTGGTCGACGCCGACGGGATGATGTTGGACGACGTGACCGTGGCCGTCCTCGCGCCCGACCACGTCGTCGTCACCGGCGGCAACCCGGCCACCCAGCAGTCGCTGACCGCCCACGCCCCCGCCGGGACCACGGTCACCGAACGCCGCGACGCGTCCGCCGTGCTCACCCTGCAGGGCCCGCGCAGCCGGGACGTGCTCCAGCGCCTCACCCACGTCGACGTGTCCAACGCCGCGTTCCCCTACTACACCTTCCTGCGCGACGCCCTCATCGCGGGCATACCGGCCCAGGTGAGCCGTCTGGGCTTCACCGCCGAGCTCGGCTACGAGATCCAGGTCCCGCGGGAGCAGGCGCTCGCGCTGTGGGACGCGGTCTTCGAAGCGGGTGCGGACCTCGGGATCAGGGCCTTCGGCGCCATCGCCCTGCTGACCTGCCGCACCGAAGCCGGAATGATCATGGGGGAGCTGGAGTACGACCACACCGTCACCCCGTTCGAGTGCCGGATGGGCTGGGCGCTCGACTTCGACAAGGGCCCCTTCCAGGGCCGGGACGCGCTGCTGGCCAAGAAGGACAGCGCCACCGGTCGTGTCGTCAGCGTCGTCGTCGACGCCGCGCCGGAGGCCGCCGAGGGCGCCCGGCTGGAACTGGACGGCCGGGACATCGGCTACGTGACGATGGCGCTGCCCTCCCCCGTCCTCGACGGCGCCACCCTCGGCCTGGCCCGGGTCCACCGCGACGCCGTGAAGTCCGGCACCGCGCTCACCGCCGTCGCCGCCGACGGCTCCAAGGCCGACGCCACCGTCCGGCCCACCCCCGTGTACGACCCCGAGCGCGCCCGCGTGCGGGCCTGACCCGACGGAGATCCCTACAGTGCAACGCTACGTTCTCACGCTCCGCTGCCCCGACCAGCCGGGCATCGTCCACGCGCTCGCCGCGGGCGTCGCGGAGGCCCATGGCAACATTCTGGAGAGCGCCCAGTTCTCCGATCCCGGCACCGGTGTCTTCACCATCCGTGTGAGCCTGGAGACGTCCGAGGCCGGCACCGAGCGCCTGCGGGACGAGCTCACGCTGCGGCTGGCCCGCTTCGACCCCGTCCTGACCGTCCGGCCCGAGGAGCAGCGCCGCCGGGCACTGCTGATGGTGTCGAAGTTCGACCACTGCCTGGTCGACCTGCTCTACCGCTGGGACCTGGGGGAACTGCCCGTCGACATCCCGCTGATCGTCTCCAACCACCCCGACCTCGAACCGGTCGCGCAGCGGTACGGCATCCCCTTCGTCCACCTTCCCGTCACCCGCGACACCAAGCCCGAGGCGGAGGCCGAACTGCTGCGCCTGGTGGCCGAGCACCAGGTCGACTTCGTGGTGCTCGCCCGCTACATGCAGGTCCTCTCCGACAACCTGTGCCGCAAGCTGTCCGGGAGGGTCATCAACATCCACCACTCGTTCCTGCCGGGCTTCAAGGGCGCCAAGCCCTACCACCAGGCCCACGACCGGGGCGTCAAACTCATCGGCGCCACCGCCCACTTCGTCACCGCCGACCTCGACGAGGGCCCGATCATCGAGCAGGACGTCGTGCGCGTCGGTCATCGCCACACCGCGCCCGAACTGGTCGCGATCGGCCGGGACGTCGAGCGGATCGTGCTGGCCCGGGCGGTCCGGCTGCACGCGGAGGACCGCGTCGTCCTCACCGGCTCCCGCACCGTCGTCTTCGCCTGACGACCGCATCGAGAGGCTCGTACGACATGACCACCGCCACGCTGCTCGACGGGAAGGCCGCGGCAGCCGAGACCAAACGTGAACTCGCCGAGCGGGTGGAGGTGCTCAAGCGCCGGGGCGTCGCTCCCGGCCTGGGCACCATCCTCGTCGGCGACGACCCCGCCAGCCACTCCTACGTCGGCGGCAAGCACCGCGACTGCGCCCAGGTCGGCATCGCCTCGATCCGGGTGGAGCTGCCCGGCACAGCGACGCAGGCCGAGGTCGAGGACGCCGTGCGGAGGCTCAACGCCGACCCTGCGTGCACCGGCTTCATCGTCCAGCTGCCGCTGCCGGCCCACATCGACACCCACGCCGTGCTGGAGCTCATCGACCCCGCCAAGGACGCCGACGGACTTCACCCCGCCAACCTGGGCCGGCTCGTACTGGGCATGCCCGGGCCGCTGCCCTGCACCCCGCGCGGCATCATCGACCTGCTGCGCCGCAACCAGGTGCCCATCACCGGACAGCAGTTCTGCGTCATCGGCTGCGGGCTCACCGTGGGCCGCCCGCTCGGCCTGATGCTGACCCGCAGCACCGAGCACGCCACGGTGACCCTGTGCCACGAGGCCACCCAGGACATCGCCGCCCATGCTCGCGTCGCCGACGTGGTCGTGGCCGCGGCCGGTGTGGCCCACCTGGTCAAACCCGACTGGATCAAGCCGGGCGCCACCGTCCTGTCCGTGGGCATCACCCGGACCGTCGAAGGCGTCCTCGGAGACGTCCACCCGGACGTCGACCAGGTCGCCGGCTCCCTCGCCCCGCCCGTCGGCGGAGTAGGACCCATGACCCGCGCCATGCTGCTGACCAACATCGTCGAGGCGGCGGAGCGCGGCTGAGAAGGCACGGGGCCCGCGCCGCGCGGACGATGCGGCCCCGTCCCACGGGATCCGCATCCCCGTACGCCACGGAGTCGACGGCATCATGCCTCCACGGAAGTTCCCCGCGACTCCGTTGACGCGGCGAGGCATGGGCCCTCGCGGCCATGCCTTCATCCCCCCTGCGCCCCCGGGCCGGCCTCAGCGACTCGCCGTCATGGAGTGGGAGCTGCGCGGCGAGTCCCGGACCGACGAGCATCCCCACGACGAGCTCCACTACGTCCTCCAGGGCCACCTGTTCGTGCGGTGCGACGGGGAGACGACGGATGTGAGCGCCGGGGATCTCGTCCTGGTCCCGGCGGGCGCGGTCGGCACGTACTGGGCTCCCAGGTGCGCGCGGATGCTCGCGGTCTACGGGCCCGCCCCCCAGGGACGTCCGAGCCGTGTCCACGGCTACGAGCGGATCCTCCCCGGGCCCGACGACCCGTGCCCGTCCTGACCGCACGCGACCGAGGGCATCGCGTGCACACCGGGCCGGTGCCGAATCCGTACTGACCTGGAGCGCCGGCGATGACCAGCAGCCAGAACCCCGCAACGGCCGGCGGCCCCGTGATCCTCTTCAGCGAGAACGCCGCCGAGAGCCACGATTTCTACCGCGCGGCGTTCGACCGGGGGCGCGACGAAGCCTGGATGACCGCATGCGGTGTGCGCGTCGCCTGGATCAGGCCCCACCACCGCTCCGGCGTCCCCGGGCACTGCTGGGTTCCCGCCTTCCTGGTCGGCGACCCGGATGTCACCCGCCACCTGGTTCTGAGGTCCGGTGGCAGCGCACTCGACGAACCGCGCGAAGGCCGGACACGCTGGGCTGTGCTCTCCGACAGCGAAGGTGTGGCGTTCGCGGTGTCCGACGGCGACACCTCACCCGGCGATCAGCCGGTGGGCGGTCTCGGTTTCGTGGACCTCCACAGCCGGGCCGTTCCGGCCGCCCTGCGCCTGTACGGCTCTGCCCTGGGCCTTCGTCCGGTGGACGGGCCCGTGGACGGTCCGGGTGAGTACCGCCTGCTGGTCGCGAACCGGCGCCCCGTCGCGGGCATCCTCGGCATGGACGACTTTCTGCCGCCGTCCGTGGCCCCGTACTGGTTGCCCTATGTCCCCGTCGACGATCTGGGGCCCGAGGTCGCCCGCCTCGTCGAGTCGGGTGCACGGGTGCGCGTGCCGAGTACCGGCACCTCCCTGGGGGCCTTCGCCGTGCTCACCGACCCCCAGGGCATCGCTTTCGGACTCCGGACGCGGGCGTCGGACACCCTGCTGGGCTCTCTCCGCCGCCGTCTCCCCGCACGCCGGCGGCGGCCATGCGGCCGAGAGCCGCACGCACGTCTACCCCCGACCGGAGTAGTCCGTGTAGCACTCCACCGGGTCCCCCTCGTAGGTCCACGGCCAAGGCGTCACCAGCCCGCCGACCGCGGAGAAGACCGGGCCGGCGTCGCCGCCGCGGCCCGCCCTGACCAGGGCGTAGGCGAGTGTGCCCAGATCCGTGACGGCGGCCGCGTGACGCGGGTGGCCGGGTCGCAGCCAGTGCGTTCTGGCCTGGTCCAGCAGCCGTGCGGTGTGCGGCTGCGACCAGTACTGACTCACCCCCAGCGCCTCGATCCCCCCGCTGCTCCTTGCGCGGTGGTACTGCCGCACGGCCGCCGTCAGCGGCAGGCAGGCCGTCGGCGCGTCCCACGGCATGACCGCGAGGGCATCGTCGAGGAAGTCCCGCAGCGCGGCCTGGCTGCCCTGCTCCTCCGGGGAGAGGTGGCCCAGGATCTGCAGGTGCGCCTCCCGGTGCCATGGATCACGCGCGCGTATCTCCTGCCAGACGGGAGAGAGCTCAGAGCTCGGCCGCCCCAGAAGCCGCAGCGCCGCCAACGCGGCCACCCACGGGGTCGGATCAGCCGGCCGGGCGTCGGCGGCGACGCGGCAGAGCGCCAGCGCGCCCCGCGGATCGGTCGCCAGTTCGCCCCAGGTGGCCAGCACCAGGGCGTCCGGGTCGCGGGGCCGACGTTCGCGCCAGCCCCGGGCCAGTGCGGGCGCGGCCTGCGCGAGGACGCCGACCCGGTGGCAGCGGCGGTCCCAGTCCTCGCCAGTGCCGCGCAGGAGCCGTTCCACCTGGGCGATCGCGAGGTCCTGCGGCCCCGGGCCCCGGGCGGCGGCGATGCCTCTCAGCACCCGGCCCAGCGGGACGTCGTCGAGTTCGGGTGCGAGGCGGGGTGCCTGTCGCTTGGGGCCGAAGAACACCATGTCCTGTTCACTGTCTGTGGTGGGCGGCGTGCACCAGTGCGTCGAACAGGGCCTGTTGGGCCGGATCCTGGTCCGCGGTGTCCTCGGGGTGCCATTGCACCGCCGTGAACCAGCCGGGGTGTCCTGGCAGTTCGAGCCCCTCCACCGTGCCGTCGGCGGCCCGCGCGGTGGGTTTGAGCCCGACACCGATGCGGTCGACCCGCTGATGGTGGTAGCAGGAGGCCTCCGTCTTCTCGGCGCCGATGGCCTGTTCGAGCAGGGTGCCGCGCTGGATCGCGACCGGGTGCACGACGTGCCGGTGTTCGCGGTCGGCGCCGCCCATGTCCTGTTCCAGGCTGCCGCCGAGGGCGACGTTCACCACCTGCAGCCCGCGGCAGATCGCCAGCAGGGGTAGCCCCAGGTCCAGGGTCCGGCGGGCGACTTCGAGGTCGAACACGTCCTGGAGGTCGTCGACGTCATAGACGCTGTCGTGGGTGTCGGCGGCTCCGTAGCGGTGCGGGGCCAGATCTCCGCCGCCCGGGAGCAGCACGCCGTCGAAGCGGGCGAGCCGATCGGCCACGTCGGCCGCCGCCGGCTCGGCGGGGTGGATGCTCACCGGCTCGCCCCCGGCCCGCCACACCGCCTCGATCAAGGCGCGGGCGTTGACCTCTGCGGCGTAGCGGAGCGCGGACGTGGTGGCGGCGAACCGGGCCGGAACCGCGATCAGGGGTCGCGCGGGTGTCAGGGGTCGCGTGTGCGTGCGGGTCACAGCTGGATCCAGGTGGTCTTCAGTTCGGTGTACTTCTCGATGGCGTGCGCGGACTTGTCGCGGCCGTTGCCGGACTGCTTCATGCCGCCGAAGGGCACGGTGAGGTCGCCCTCCTCGTAGCAGTTGACCCAGACGGTGCCCGCCTTGAGCGCGCGCGAGACCTTGTGCGCGGTGGACAGGTCGGAGGTCCACAGGCCGGCGGCGAGACCGTACTCGGTGTCGTTGGCCAGGCGTACGGCCTCGTCCAGGTCGTCGAAGGTCAGCACGGAGAGCACCGGCCCGAAGATCTCCTCGCGGGCGAGGCGCATGCCCGGGTCGACCCGGTCGAAGACGGTGGGCCGCAGGTAGCTGCCGCCGGTCTCGGCCAGAGTCCGGCCCCCGCCCACGCGCAGTCGGGCGCCCTCGTCCAGGCCGGAGGCGACATGTTCCAGGACCCTGCCGAGGTGGCTGTCGCCGACCAGGGCGCCCATCTCGGTGGCCGGATCGAGCGGGTCGCCCACCCGCAGCTCGCGCGCCCGCGCCACGACGGCCTCCGTGACCTGTTCGGCGATGGAGGAGTGGACCAGCAGCCGGGAAGGGGCGGTGCACATCTCGCCCTGGTTGAAGAAGATGCCCCAGGCGGCGGTGGCGGCGGCCTTCTCCAGGTCGGGGGCGTCGGGGAGGATGATGTTCGGTGACTTGCCGCCCAGCTCAAGCCAGACGCGCTTGAGGTTGGAGTCGGCGGCGTAGCGCAGGAAGTGGCGGCCGACTGCGGTGGAGCCGGTGAACGCCAGCACGTCCACGTCGGGGTGCAGCCCGAGGGCCCGCCCGGCCACCGGCCCGTCGCCGGTGACGACGTTGAGGACACCGGGCGGCAGTCCGGCGTCGGTGGCGATCCGGCCGAGGAGCAGCGCGGACAGGGGCGAGTTCTCCGACGGCTTCAGGACGACCGTGCAGCCGGCGGCGAGCGCCGGGGCCACCTTCCAGCTGGCCAGCGTCAGGGGGAAGTTCCACGGGACGACGGCGCCGACGACACCCGCCGGCTCCCGGGTGATCAGGGCGAGCGAGTCAGGCGCGGTATGGGGAGACTCGTCCGTGAGCTTGTCGGCGAGCTGCCCGTACCAGCGGAACGTGTTGATCGCGGCCCGCAGCTCGATGGCGTACGCGTCCGTGATCGGCTTGCCCATCTCCAGGCTGACGGTCAGCGCCAGTTCCTCGCGCCGCTCCTCCAGCAGGTCGGCGATCCGCCGCAGGACCCGGCCGCGCTCGGCGGGCGCCAGGTGCGGCCACGGTCCTGTGTCGAAGGCGCGACGCGCCGCCGCGACGGCGAGATCGACCTCGGCCTCCCTCGCGTCGGCCACCTGGACCAGGCTCTGACCGTCGCGCGGGGAGACCACGGCGAACGATCCGCCGGCACCGGCTTCGCTCCTGCCGTCGATGTGGTGCTGCGTGGGCGGATCGAGTTCCTTGGCGCGGCGCAGCAGTTCCTCATGGGTGGCGTTCAGCACGCGCTCTCCCTCTCCCTCTCATTCGATGACAAACGACTCACGCGGTTCGGCAAAGGCCGGATACGGCCGGGGCGTGGGCCCCGGCCGTATCGGCGGGGATGGCGGTGTTCAGCCGGTGGTCTCCGCCCGGGCCCGCGTCAGCCGGGCGCCGACGATGCCGAGGACCAGCACCGCCGGAACGGTGACCTGGAGCCATATGGCCGTCGTCCGGTCACCGCCGATGAGCGTCGTGAAGTTGGCGATGATGAGCCAGATGGCGCCGGCTATGCCGAGCGCGCCCAGTACAGGGGCGATCAGGGTGTTCCAGGGGCGGTTGTCGGCGCGCGAGCGGCGGAAGAAGACGACGACCGAGACCGAGGTCAGGAAGTACAGCAGCATGATTCCGAGGACGGCGACTCCGCTGAACCAGGAGAAGAGGGTCAGCACGGGGTCCTTGCCGAAGATCGCGAAAGGCATGACCAGCAGCAGGGAGATCCCGGTCTGCGCCGTGCCCGCGACCCAGGGCGAGTGGCGCCGGTTGATCACGGTCAGGCCGTGGGGCAGAAGGCCCTCGCGGCCGAGGGAGAACAGATAGCGGTTGGCGGAGTTGTGGAAGGCCAGGATGCCCGCGAAGAGGGACGTGGCCAGCAGGATCGGCAGCACGTCGCCCGTCCAGCCGCCGAACAGGGCAGTGATCGGAGCGAAGACGAAGCTTGTCGCGTCACCGCTCTGCAGCGCCTTGCCCGCGTCGCCCGTCACCTGGGACGCGCCGTGTGCCGAGACCAGCATCCACGAGGTGAAGGCGAAGAAGCCCGTGATCACCGCGACCGACACGTAGGTGGCCCGGGGAACGGTCTTACGGGGTTCGCGGGCTTCCTCGCCGTAGATGGCGGTGGCCTCGAAGCCGAACATCGACGCCACGGCGAACATCAGCGCCACACCGGGAGCGCCCTGGAGCGCCGCGGACGGCGAGAAGCTGTCGGTGAAGCCGAGGCCCTCGGGCCCGCCGCCCTTGAAGAAGGTCACGAGGGCGAAGGCGATCAGGATGCTGAACTCCGCGAGGACGAAGACGGCGAGGATCTTGGCGCCCATCTCGATGCCCGAGGCGCCGAGGGCCTGCACGATCACCATGGTGACCAGCGCCCAGACCCACCAGGCCGCATGGACGCCCGAGTAGTGCTCGACCAGACCGCTCACCGTGGCGCCGTACAGCCCGTACATGGCGGCCTGGACGGCACAGTAGGCGAAGAGGGCGACCGCGGCGCTGCCGGAACCGGTCGGGCGGCCGAGCCCCTTGCCGATGTAGGTGTAGAAGGCTCCGGCGTCCACGACATGGCGACCCATGGCGACGAATCCGACGGAGAAGAGCAGGATGACGACGCCGGCCGCGAGGTAGGCGGCGGGAGCGCCCGCGCCGTTGCCGATGGCGACGGCGATGGGCACGGCCCCCGCGATGCCCGTCAGCGGCGCCTGGGCGGAGAGGACGAAGAAGAGGATGCCCAGGACGCCGAGCGAATCGGGCTTGAGCTTGCCTGCCACGGAGCCATCATGGTCGGTTTGTCTGGAAATCGCGGTCTGACTGTCCACTCGAATGCACCTGCCGGGGACGGGGAGGGATGAGAGCTTGTTTTGAGCCAAACGAGTTGCCTCATGGTGGGCTGGAACTATCCGTTTGGCAAGGGGTTGCGGAAGATCCTTCCGCGGACGCGGAGGTTTTTGCAGGACCGTGACTCAGGCGGCGGGCCGGTCGGCCGCGTCCCGGCTTACGAGCCGGACGACGACCGACTTCGACGTGGGGGTGTTGCTGAGGTCGGCGGTGCTGTCCAGGGGTACCAGGACGTTGGTCTCGGGGAAGTACGCGGCGCAGCAGCCGCGGGCGGTCGGGTAGGACACGACCCGGAAGTCGGGCGCCACGCGTTCGGCGCCGTCGGGGTACTCGCCGACCAGGTCGACCCGGTCGGCGTCCGCCAGTTGCAGAGCAGCCAGGTCGTCGGGATGGACGAAGACCACCCGGCGTCCACCCTGGATGCCGCGGTAGCGGTCGTCGAGTCCGTAGAGGGTGGTGTTGTACTGGTCGTGGGAGCGGATCGTCTGCAGGAGGAGCCGTCCCTCGGGCACACGTAGGACGGTCATCGGATTGACGGTGAAGCGAGCCTTGCCTGTCGCGGTCGGGAAGTGCCGGTCGTCCCGCGGCCCGTGCGGCAGGACGAACCCACCCGGATGGCGTACGCGCCGGTTGAAGTCCTCGAAGCCGGGGACGACCCGGGCGATGCGGTCGCGGATCAGGTCGTAGTTCTCCGCCATGGCCCGCCAGGGGACGCGTGCCGGCTCACCGCGAGCGGTGAACACCCGCTCGGCCAGTTCGCAGACGATCGCCGTCTCCGAGCGCAGTTCGGGCGAGGCCGGCGCCAGCGTGCCCCGGGAGGCGTGCACCGAACTCATCGAGTCCTCGACGGTGACGAACTGCGGTCCGCCGCCGCGCAGGTCGGCCTCGGTGCGGCCGAGCGTGGGAAGGATCAGCGCCCTCCGGCCCGTGACCAGGTGGGAGCGGTTGAGCTTGGTGGAGACCTGCACCGTCAGGGCCGTTCGGCGCAGGGCCTGCTCGGTGACGGCGGTGTCCGGGGTGGCCGAGACGAAGTTGCCGCCCATGGCGAAGAAGACCTTCACCCTGCCGTCCCGCATGGCGCGGATGGTGTCGACGACGTCCAGCCCGTGGTGACGGGGCACGGCGAGACCGAATTCCTTCTCCAGCGCGTCCAGGAAGTCGTCCGCGGGCTTCTCGTAGATGCCCATGGTGCGGTCGCCCTGGACGTTGGAGTGGCCGCGCACCGGGCAGACCCCGGCGCCAGGGCGGCCGATGTTGCCGCGGAGGAGGAGGAAATTGACCACCTCACGGATCGTCGGTACGGAGTGCTTGTGCTGGGTCAGGCCCATCGCCCAGCACACCACGATCTTCCGGGCCTTCAGCACCCGCTCGTGAATCCGCTCGATCTGTTCGCGCTCCAGGCCCGTGGCCTGAAGGACGTCCGCCCAGGACGTGGCGCGCACGTCGGCCGCGAACTCATCGAAGCCATCCGTGTGTTCCTCGACGAACACACGGTCCACCACCGTGCCCGGAGCCCGGTCCTCGGCCTCCAGGAGAAGCCGGTTCAGGGCCCGGAACAGGGCGAGGTCACCGCCGAGACGGATCTGCGCGAACTCGTCCGCCAGCGCTGTGCCCCGACCGAGCATCCCTGAGGGCCGCTGCGGGTTCCTGAAGCGCATCAGGCCGGCCTCGGGCAGCGGGTTCACCGCCACGACGTGGCCGCCGCCCCGCTTCGTCCGCTCCAGGGCGGAGAGCATGCGCGGATGGTTCGTACCGGGGTTCTGGCCCACGACGAGGACCAGGTCCGCCTGGTGCAGGTCGTCGAGGGAGACGCTGCCCTTGCCGATCCCGATGGTCTCGACCAGCGCCACGCCGGAGGACTCATGGCACATGTTCGAGCAGTCCGGCAGGTTGTTCGTACCCAGCGCGCGGACGAACAGCTGGTAGACGAACGCCGCCTCGTTGCTGGTGCGGCCCGAGGTGTAGAAGGACGCCTCGTCCGGCGATTCCAGCCCGGCAAGCTCCTCCGCCACGATGTCGTAGGCCCGCTCCCAGCTCACCGGTGTGTAGTGCCGGGCCCCGGGTGCGAGGTACATCGGGTGGGTGAGCCTGCCCTGCTGGCCCAGCCAGTAGTCGCTGCGCTCCAGCAGCTCCGCCACGGTGTGCTCGGCGAAGAAGGCCGGGGTGACGCGGCGCAGCGTGGCCTCCTCGGCCACCGCCTTGGCGCCGTTCTCGCAGAACTCGGCGGCGTGCCGGTGATCGCCCTCCGGCCATGCGCAGCCGGGGCAGTCGAAGCCGGCCTTCTGGTTGACGCTCAGCAGGGTCAGCAGGGTCCGTTTGGCGCCCATCTGGCGACCGCCGTGCCGCAGCGACTGGACGACGGCCGGGATGCCGGCCGCGTAGTCCTTGGGCGGGCCCACGCTCAGCCCGCTGTCGCCGGGATCGTTCTCCGGTGGCCCGGACGCCATCGGTGACATGCCTTGTTCCCGTCTACTCGTGCACCGTGACGGCCTGCAGCGGGCACACCTCCGCCGCCTCGTACAGCTCCTCGGCGCTCGCCTCGTCCACGGCGGCCACGTAGACGTCGGTCGCCTGCGACCGCAGGGTCAGGCGTCCCTCTTCGTCCAGGGCGAACAGGTCGGGGGCCGCGTACACGCACTGGCCGTGGTCCTGGCACTTCTTGAGGTCGACTTCGACCTTCATGACGGCTCCTGTCTCTCGGGAAGATGGGGGATCAGCGAAAACGGACGGGGAGGTGGGTGATCGTGCGCAGGAACTCGGTGTGGGCGTAGGCGGGCTCGCCCGCGAGCTCGACACCGGAGAACCGGTCGACGATCGAGCTGAAGACGATGTCGGCCTCGGCGCGGGCCAGGACCTGGCCGGCGCAGCCGTGCATGCCGGAGCCGAAGGCCAGGTGCTGGCTGGCGGCGAGGGGGCGGGTGTGGTCGAAGGTGTCGGGGTCGGCGAAGACCTCGGCGTCGCGGTTGGCGGAGGCGATGAGCAGGGCCAGCGCCTCTCCGGCCGGCACGGTGGTGTCGCCGATGACCGTGTCCTGCGTGGTCAGGCGCACCACCATCGACTCGGGCGTGTCGATCCGCAGGATCTCGTTGATGACGCCCGGCCGCGCCTCCGGCTCGTCCCGGTAGGCGGCGAACAGCTCGGGCCGCTGCGTCATCAGCCAGATGCCATGGTTGATCAGGTGCTTGACGTCGAGGTGACCCACGGCGAAGAACAGGAAGATGGTGTAGACGACCTCTTCCTCGGTCATCCTGCCCTCGTCCTGCGCGGTGATGAAGGCGTCGATCAGTCCCTCGCCGGGGTGGGCTCGCTTGTCGGCGACGAGGCGGCGGATGTGGTCGGTGAACCAGGCGAACGCCTCCGTGGTGGCGCGGGCCTCCTCGTCGTTGCCGCCGGGACCGAGGCTCAGCCCGATCTCGTAGGTCTTGCGCTGGATGGTGTCCATGTCGGTCGGCTCGATGCCGAAGATGTGGCAGGTGGTCTCGAAGGTGCACTTCAGGGAGAGGCCGTCGGCCGCGTCCAGGGTGCCGTCGCCCTTCTCGACCTCGTCGAGCACGGCCCCCACGGAGGCGCGCATCACCTTGGACCACTCCTCGACGGCCTTGGGCGTGAACCAGCGGTTGGTGATCCGCCGCAGCCGCGTGTGGTCGGGCGCGTCCTTGCCGAGCATGGTGTGGTGGATCGGGTCGGCCGGCCCGAAGTCGAGCTGCTGCACGCTCAGGCTGGGGTTGCGGATCAGCCGGGCGACGTCCTCGTAACGGGAGACGACGTACAGGCCGAGCGGATGCCGGTAGACAGGGTGCTCCTCCCGCAGCCGCGCGTAGTACGGGTACGGGTCCGCACGGAAGCCGGGGTCGCGGAAGGGCAGCAGGTCCTCGGTGGCGGACGCGGGTCCGGCGGTGGTGACGGTCATGGCGTGGCACTCCTCGTATCGGGCGCGAGGCGGAGGGGGAGCTGGGAGTGGGGGGAGACATGGAGGGGCAGCCGGGGCCCCGCTCCGATCGAGAATTATCCACTCGGATAATTTCGTCAATACTTCGCGACCCCGTAATCAACTCTTTACGCCGCCGGAAGCGGACGAGCCCCCGTCGCCATGCGACGGGGGCTCGTCCTGACCTGCCGTGACGGCAGGGACAGCGAGGAGGCGACTACTCTGCGCCCCCAGGCTGCCGGGTCAGCAGCGACCGCAGCTCCTTCAACGCGGCCTCGGTGACGTCCGGCTCGTCGAGCACCAGCTGGTGCAGCACGAGCCCCTCCAGGGCGGCGAAGACGAGACGGGTCAGAGCAGGGCTGGTGCCTTCGGGCAGGCTGCGGGACAGCTCCCTCTCGGTGGCCTGGAAGTACTCGTCGTACAGCGCGCGGATCTGCGGCAGCAGCTCGGGCCTGCGCCGGGATTCGAGCATGAGCTCGTACTGGAACGTCTGCATGGCCGGCTCGCGGGTGACCATGTCCGCCAGTCCCGCCGCGAAGTCCGCGATGTCGCCCGTGCCGGGTTCCAGGGAACTCGTACTCGCGCTGGTGCGCACCGCGTGTTCGAGAGCTGCCTCTATCAGCGCGTCCCGCGAACCGAAGTGGTGCACCACGAGCCCGTGCGTGACACCCGCCTCCTCCGCGACGGCGCGGTAGGTGAGCTTGCGCAGCCCGCCGCGGGCCACGACGCGCACGGCCGCGTTGAGCAGAGCCTCACGGCCGGTCCCGTAGTCCACGCGCTTGCGGGGCCGGGGGGGTGGCTTCTCGGCGGATTCGCTCATGAACGCGACCATACCCGTATGTCGGGGCCGGCAGACGGTCGCAGGGGCGTCAGCGCTTCGGCGCGCGGATGCCGCGGAACTCCCAGTCGCCGCCGAGGGCGGTGGACAGCACCTCCTCCGATTCGGTGGGCTGGGCGCCGACGTCGCCGCGGATCGGGGTGGGGCCGGTGACGATGTGGTTGGTGAGCCGTCCGAGGCCCTCGACCTCGACCTCGACGACGTCACCGGGCTGGACGGGGCGGGAGTTGGCCGGTGTGCCCGACAGCAGTACGTCGCCCGGGTAGAGGGTGATGGTGCGGGCGATGTCGGCGACGAGGTAGTGCATGTCCCACTGCATCTCGTCCGTCGTACCGTCCTGGACGACCTTGCCGTTCACGTAGGTGCGCAGGCTCTTGCCGTGGAAGTCCCAGTCGGTGACCAGGCCGGGGCCGAGGGGGCAGAGGGTGTCGGAGCCCTTGACCCGGAGCATGGAGCCGGCGTCGGTGTCACGGAAGTCGTGCAGCCCGTAGTCGTTGGCGATGGTGTAGCCGGCGATGTACGCGCCCGCTTCGGCCGGGGAGATGTTCCGCGCGGTCTTCCCGATGACGATGGCGACCTCGCCCTCGTAGTTGAGCCACTTGCAGCCCTCGGGGCGGACGATCGCGCCCTGGTGGGAGTTGAGGGCCGAGGTCGGCTTGTGGAAGTACGTGGGGGTGTCCGGCAGCTCGATCCCGAACTCGTCGACCCGGCTGCGGTGGTTGAGGTGGACGGCGACCACCTTGGACGGGACCACCGGAGGCAGGTGCTGTGCGTCCTGGGTCCTGACGCGGCGGCCGTCCCCGGCGACCAGTTCGTCCCCGTCGACGGTGACCTGGACGGCGGCGCCGTCGAGCAGGATGCGGCGGTACTCAGGCATGGGAGGACTCCTGTACGGGGGTGCGGGATGCGGTCCAGCCGTCGGCGGGCCGGTCGAACCAGAGGTGCACCTGGCCGGTGCCGATCGAGTTCTCGTACTCGCCGTACTGTCGGGCCCTGGCGACGCAGGCGCGCTCGCCGAGGGCGCCGGCCATCATCAGGTAGTGGAAGAACTTCGCCTCGGGCTTGTACTTCCAGAACTCGTCCATCGTGTCGAGGACCTTGTCGTGGCGGCCCTCCTTGAACCAGGCGATCCGCTCGTGGTCGGCCGCGCGGGCCTCGGGGGTGAAGATGTGCACCGGGTCGCCGGCCTCGTGGTCGCGCAGTTCGCGCAGGGGCCAGAAGGTGTGCGACAGGGCTCCGGAGGCGATCAGCAGCACGCGCCGCCCCGGGGTGGCGGCGATACCGTCCGCCAGGGCGCGGCCGAGCCGCAGGTGGTCCTCCACGTCGCCGGTCTGGCAGACCCCGATGGTCACCCACCGCTTGTCGGGCAGGCCCTCGCCGAGGAACTTCCACAGGTTGATGGTGGCGTAGTAGATCGGCAGGTACTCGTCGTCGATCGCGGTGATCCACGTGCCGTGCTTGTCCGCGAACTTCTCGATGTTGTGGGCGAGTTCGGGGTCGCCGGGGAAGTCGTACGGCATCCGGCACATCCCGCGCGGCAGTTCCTCGGAGGTGAACAGGCCGGCGCGGCGGTGCTGGGCGGTGACGACGAACTCGACGGTGGTGGCCCAGTGGGAGTCGAGGACGACGACGGTGTCGTAGTCGTCCTTCTCGAAGACGTCCTTGCGGAGCTGGCGCAGGCCGGTGACGAGGGTGATCTCCTTGCCCTCGTTGAGCTCCAGCCGGGTCTCCTCGGGCAGCACGATGGTGGGGACATGGGCGAGCAGGCCCGCCCCGACGATCTCACCCATGGTCCTTCCATCCCTTCGGGGCGGTCACGGTGTTCTTGACGTCGCAGTAGAAGTCGAAGCTCCAGGTGCCGCCCTCGCGGCCCACCCCGGACTGGCGGGAGCCGCCGAAGGGGGCCTGGAGGTCGCGGACGAAGAAGCAGTTGACCCACACCGTGCCCGCGACCAGCCGTGCGGTGACCCGCTCGGCGCGCTCCGGGTCGCCGGTGACCACGGTGGCGGCCAGTCCGAACCGGGTGCCGTTGGCGAGCCGGACGGCCTCGTCCTCGTCGGTGAAGGTCTGGAGGGTGAGGACCGGTCCGAAGACCTCCTCCTGCACGATCTCCGAGTCCTGGGCGACGTCGGTGAGCAGGGTCGGCGCGTAGTACTGGTCGCCCTTGCGGTGGCCGCCGATCACCGCACGGGCCCCGGCGGCGAGCGCCCGCTGCACGAACCCGTCGATCTTCTCCAGCTGGCGGGGGTGGATGCTGGGCCCGATGTCGGTGGCCTCGTCCCGCGGATCACCCTGCTTCAGCGCGCTCGCCTTCTCGACGAAGCGGCGCGTGAACTCGTCCGCGACCGACCCCTCGACCAGCAGCCGGGTGCCGGCCAGGCACACCTGGCCCGCGTTGTCGTACTGCTCCACCGCCAGGTCGACGGCGAGGTCCAGGTCCCCGTCCGCGAACACCAGCAGCGGCGACTTGCCCCCCAGTTCGAGGCTCAGGGGCGTGAGGTGCCCGGCAGCCGACGCGGCGATCCGCCGGGCCGTGGGGACCGAGCCGGTGAAGCTGATGCGGCGCACGTCCGGATGCGAGGTCAGCGCGTCGCCGATCTCGGAGCCGTAACCCTGGACGACGTTGAGGACACCTGCCGGGAGCCCGGCCTCGGCGGCGATGTCGGCGAGCAGGGAGGCCGTCAGCGGTGACCACTCGGCGGGCTTGAGGACGACCGTGTTCCCGGCGGCGAGAGCGGGGGCGACCTTCCAGGTGGCCAGCATGAGCGGGGCGTTCCACGGGGTGATCAGAACGCAGGGGCCGGCCGGGTCCCAGCTGACGTGGTTGGTGTGACCGCGGGTGTCGAAGTCCTCGTGGTCCAGCTGGAGCAGCCAGTCGGCGAAGAAGCGGAAGTTGTGCGCCACACGCGGCATCACCCCGCGCCGGTGGGAGCGCAGAAGGGCTCCGTTGTCGGTGGTCTCGACGATGGCGAACTCTTCGATCCGCTTCTCGACCCCGTCGGCGATCGCGTGCAGGATGCGGGCGCGTTCCGCGCGGGAGGTGGCGGCCCAGGCGGGGAACGCGGCCTTCGCGGCGGCCACGGCGGCGGCCGCCTCCATGGCCGTGCCCCGGGAGATCTCGCCGATCGTGTGGCCGTCGATGGGCGAGAGGTCCGGGAACGTCTGTGTCGAGGCGACGCGCTCGCCGCCGATCCAGTGCCGGGCGTCGACGGCGACTCCGGCCACGGTGATGGTGTGTTCGCTCATGCTCTGTTCCTCCGGTCTCGCGAGGTGGTGGGGGTCTACTCGGCGCCGGAGGTGCCGGATTCCAGCAGTCGCCCGCCGTCCCAGACGACGCCGACCTGGCGGTAGTAGGCGGCGATCGGCTCGCGGATCTCCAGGCGGGCCAGCTCTTCGGTGGGTGCCTCGAACAGTTCCAGCTCGGCGTCGCCGCGCCAGGCCTGTCCCGCCTCGAAGGACGCGGCGCCCGACTCGATCAGCTCGTCCAGGGCCAGGCCCTTGCCCTTCTCGATGGAGGGCAGCCAGCGGTGGTGGGCCATCGGGTGGGCGTTGACGAAGCCGTTCGTCTCCGACGGCTCGCGCAGGGTGACCACGGTGTGGGCGAGGCGCCGGTCGGCGGCGGCGAGCGTGGCGCCGAAACGGGCCCCCGCCTCGATGCGCGGAGCGGGACCGTACGGGTGCGGGCGGGTCTGGTGGATCGAGCCGAGCTTCTTCGGGTAGCCCTGGTGCAGCCCGCGGGCGATGGCGAAGTCCTTGTCGACCCAGATGTAGACGCAGCGCGAGTAGGTCTGTCCCCGGTACTTGCAGCGGACGACCGCGAAGGCCTCCTTGTACTGGGAGAGCACGGGATCGAGCAGTTCCTCGCCGGACGCCGAGCAGGACTGCCAGTCGGCCCAGATCAGCGCCACCGCTCCGGGGTCCTCGTCGGCGAGTTCCAGGGGCTCGGGAAGCAGCTCGCGCACGCGTGCCGGGTCGGTGCGGTACTCGACGGTGAGCAGGTCCCCGGAGTAGCGCCAGGGCGGTGAGGGGATCAGCGACGAGGCTCCGCTCGCCGTCTTGGGAAAGAAGAATCCACGAACGGTGGTCATGATCAGCGAGGTCCTTAGGCGGTGAGGGCGGGCTGCTTGAGCAGTTCGGCGCGGTATCGGGAGGCGGCGGCCGCCGCGGCCTGGCCGCCGAGGGCGACGACACCGGCCAGCCGGCCGGCGGCGTGGTAGCCGACGACGACGTCACCGTCGAGGTCGCCTTCGAGTACGCGCACGTCTTCCTTGCCGAGTACCGGTGCCCCGAAGGACTGCAGTCGGAAGTCGTGCTGGTCGCTCCAGAAGGTGGGCAGCGGCGCGAACGGGGAAAGGTCGTGGTCGGTACCGGTCAGCTGGGCGACGAGGGTCTTCGCGGCGTGCTTGGCGGTGTCCGTGGGGATGCACCAGTGCTCCACCCGGCGCGGGAGACCGTCGTAGCGGGCGTTGGGGAAGCGGGCGACGTCACCGACGGCCACCACGTCGGACCGCCCGCCGACGCGCAGGTGCTCGTCGGTGAGCACGCCGTCGCTCAGATCGAGGCCGTTGCCGTCCAGCCACTCCGTGTTGGCGACCGAGCCGACCGACTCGACCACCACGTCGGCGGGCAGGACGGTGCCGTCGGCGAGAGCGACGCCGGTGACGTGGTCGTCGCCGGTGAAGCCCGTCACGCCCGTGCCGAGCGCGAAGCGCACGCCGCGTTCCTCGTGGCGCCTGAGCAGGGCCCTGGCGAGCAGTTCGCCGAGGGGACCGACCATCGGCAGGGGCAGCGGATCGACGACGGTCACCTCACGGGCGCCCAGAGTGAGGGCTGTGGCCGCGACCTCGCAGCCGATGAAGCCACCTCCGACGACGACCACGCGGGCTCCGGGCCTGGTGAGGGCTTCCCGCAGGCCCTGCGCGTCATCGATGGTGCGGACCGTGTGCCGGCCGGCGAGCGGGCCGGGACAGCGCAGGCGGCGGGGCCGCATTCCGGTGGCGACGACCAGACCGTCGTACGAGAGCGCCTCGCCGTCGTCGAACTCGACGACGTTCTCCGCGAACCGCGCGGCGACGACCCGGGTACCCAGTCGCCACTCCGCGTCGGCCACGCTCGCTCGCGGGCGGAAGGCGAGGGACTCGAAGGGGGCCTTGCCGGCCAGGACCTCCTTCGACAGGGGCGGCCGGTTGTAGGGCATGTGCGGCTCGTCACCGACGAGCGTGATGGCTCCGGTCCAGCCGGCGGCCCGCAGCTGCTCGGCGGCGCGCAGGCCGGCCATGGAGGCGCCGGCCACGACAATGCGTGCGCTCATGATCAGTCCTCGATACGGATGGCCTGGAGCGGACACACGTCGGCGGCTTCCTCGACCTCGTCACGCAGCGCGTCGTCGGGGTCGGACACATAGGCCAGGTGGCCGCTGTCGTCCATGGAGAAGACATCGGGGGCGGCGAAGACGCACTGACCGTGGTCCTGGCACTTGTTCATGTCGACGACGACCTTCATGGCCGGTCCTCCTGAATGTGAGGGCGTCGGGGCGGGGGCGAGGGCGGGAAGAGGGGCCCGGCCGCTGTCGTGCCGGGCCCCGGCCAAGGGCCCGGCACGACTGACCGGACCCTTACTCATTTGGCTTCAAACAACATAGAAAGCCGCCCACCCCTGGTCAATACCTATCCGTGCGGATAATTTTTTTCAGCCCCCTCTTGCGGGGTGCCGGCACTCCCCATACCGTTTGGCATCAAACAAGTCGACCGTGTGCTGTCAGCCGCACCGGCCTCCGACTCCCCCGCCACCCCACCCCAAGCGCCCGAGGAGACATCGGTGAGCGCAGCTCCAACCCCCAGCGTCCGTCAGCACATGCAGCGGCTCGCCGCCGAGGGCATCGACGTGGTGCGCGTGACCTATCCCGATCTCATCGGCACCGACCGCGCACGCGACGTCCTGCTGGACCACCTGCCGTCGGCCTGCGACCACGGCCTGGCCTTCTGCCGGGCCGTCTACCACACCAGCCCCCAAGGCGACGTGGTCCCCGTCTCCGGAGGTCTGGACGCCGGTCTGCCCGACATCACCGTGCGCCCCGACCTGGACAGCATGGTCCCCCTCCCCTGGGAACCCGGGGTCGCCGCCTGCCTCGCCGATGTCACCGACCCGGCCACCGGCATGACCGCGCCCGAGTCACCCCGCGATCTGCTGCGCACCGTCCTCGACCGGTGCGCCGAACACGGCCTGCGTCCGGTGGTCGGCCCCGAACTCGAGTACTTCCTCTGCGACGAGGACCCTGCCTCCCCGAGCGGCTGGAAGCGCTACTCCGGTGCCGCCGGAGTCGTCTACACAGCCGGTCTGCGCGCCGACGGCGACAACCACCTGCTGCGCACGTTGCGCCTGCTGCGGGACATGAACATCGGCGCGACCAGCGGCAACCACGAGTTCGACGGCGGCCAGTTCGAGATCAACCTCACCCACTCCGAGGCCCTGTCCGCCGCGGACCGCGCCTTCTTCTTCAAGTCCGCGATCAAGGAGCTGGCCCGGAAGGAGGGAAAGCTCGCCACCTTCATGGCCAAGCCGTTCAACGACGCCGGAGGCTCCGGGTTCCACCTCCACCTGTCCTGCAACAACGACGAGGGCGGCAACGCCTTCGACGATCCCGCCGGGCCGTATGGGCTGTCCGCCACCGCCCGCCACGCCGTCGCCGGCATCCTCGCCCACGCCCCGGCCCTGGCCGCGCTGGCCAACCCGACCGTGAACTCCTACAAGCGTTTCGGCCCGGACACCCTCGCCCCCTGGCTCATCGACTGGGGCCTGGACAACCGCAGCGCCATGGTCCGCATCCCGCCCGAGCGCGGCTCCGGCGCCCGGTTCGAACTGCGCCTCGGTGACGCCAGCGCCAACCCCTATCTGCTGATCGCCGGCACGATCGCCGCCGCGCTGCTCGGGGTACTGGCCGGCGAGGAGCCCCCCGCCCCACTGGAGGGGTACGGCTACGACACCGCCAGGGCAGCCGTGCTGCCCATGAGTCTGCCGGCCGCGCTGGACGCCCTGGAGGCGGACACGGAACTGACCGACGTCCTCGGCAAGGACTTCACCGCGTCCTTCCTCTCCTACAAGCGCAACGAGACCGAACGCTTCCACCGGCACGTCACCGACTGGGAGTTCACCGAGTACGCCTACCACCTGTGACGACTGGGAGCCATCCGATGACGACCGAGACCCCGACCGCCGCCGTGGACGAACCGATGCCGCTGGCGGATGTCAACCTCGCCGACCTGGACAACTTCACCGACGGGATCACCCCGTGGCGCATGTTCCACACCCTGCGCCACGAGGACCCGGTGCACTGGCAGCCCGAGGACGCCCCCAACTCCGGCTTCTGGGCGGTGACCCGGCACTCCGACATCGCCCGCGTCGACCGCGACGCCGAGACCTTCACCTCGATGAAGTTCGTGAACCTCGAAGAGGTCGACGAGGACCAGATCAAGACGCGTGCCTCCATCCTGGAACTGGACGGCGTCCGCCACCGCGCCATGCGCAGCCTGCTCCAGCGCCAGTTCGGCGCGAGCGTCATCAGCAGCTACACCGACTTCCTGCGCGGCTTGACCGCCACCACGCTGGACGCGGCCCTCGCCAAGGGGACCTTCGACTTCGTCAAGGAGGTCTCCGCCGACTTCCCCATCAACGTCCTCGCCCGCCTCCTCGACGTGCCGCCGGAGGACAACCAGCAGCTCATCGACTGGGGCAACCGCATCATCGGCAACACCGACCCCGACTACGCCGATGTCCTGCTGGACAGCGAGGAGAGCGAGCAGTACCGGCACCTGCCCTTCCGCTCGCCCGCCTCGCTGGAGGTCTTCGAGTACGGCCGCGAACTGGCCCGGCAGCGGCGCGGCGGCGACGGCACGGACCTGGTGTCCAGGCTGGTGAACACGACCCCGAAGGACGGTGTGCCCCTCTCGCCGCAGGACTTCGACAACTACTTCCTGCTCCTCGTCGTGGCCGGCAACGAGACCACCCGCCACACCATCACCCACTCCATGCTGGCCCTCCTCCAGCACCCGGAGCAACTGGCCCGCCTCCAGGAGGACCCGTCGCTGATCCCGGTCGCGGTCGAGGAGTTCCTGCGCTGGGCCTCGCCCGTCTACCACTTCCGCCGCACCGCGACCCGGGACGTCGAACTCGGCGGCAAGCGGATCCGGGAGGGCGACAAGGTCGTGATGTGGTACGCCTCCGGCAACCGCGACGAGGCGGCCTTCGGCAACCCGTACGACTTCGACGTCACCCGCGCCGACAACGACCACGTCACCTTCGGCAAGGGCAGCCCGCATCTGTGCCTCGGCAACCTGCTGGCCCGCACCGAGATCCGCATCATGTTCGAGGAGCTCATCCCGAGGATCGCGGACATCCGTCTGACGGGCGAAGTCCCGCGCGTGCGCTCCAACTTCGTCAACGGCATCAAGAAGCTGCCGGTCGAGGTCACCCTCGCCTGAGCGCGACCGCCTGCCGCAGCCGTCCGGACGGCTGCGCCCGCCGGGGCGCCCCGATTCGAACCAGCGGCCGCCCCTCACGTCTGCCCTCAACCACACTCGGCCCGAGGATCGCCACGATGACCACCCCCCGCATGCAGTTGGTGCTGAGCGAGAACTGGACCATGACCGGAGGCCGCGCGGACCTGCCGACCGTGATCCGCTGGGCCCGCGAGGCCGAGGACGCCGGATTCGACTCCGTCATGATCAGCGAACACATCGTGCTCGGCCCCGACGCCGGAGCAGGCGGCGTGATGGGCAACCCCCGCGACTACGCCCTGCCCGGCAACCAGGACCCCCACACCCCATGGCCCAACTCGCTCATGCTGCTCAGCGCGATCGCCGCTGTCACCGATCGCCTGCGTCTCGCCGCGTCGGCGGTCATCGCTCCCCTGCGGCATCCCCTGCTCATGGCCCGCGAGCTCGGCACCCTCGACCTTCTCTCCGAGGGCCGGCTGATCGTGCTGCCCAACGTCAGCTGGAGCCGCGACGAGTACGCGGCACTCGGCGTCCCGTTCTCCCGGCGTGGCAAGCTCCTCGACGATCATCTGGAGATCTGGGCGAAGCTCTGGGGCCCCTCGCCCGTGTCTCACGAGAGCGAGTACTACACCTTCCAGGACGTCTACTTCGAGCCCAAGGCACACCGCCCGGACGGCCCCCGACTGTGCTTCGGTGGCGCGGGCATGCACGACGCGATGGTCCGCAGGATCGTCCGGTACGGCCACGCCTTCAATCCGCTGGGCAAGGTGAAGCCCGAGGACATGCAGAGGCTGAAGACCGCGATGGCCGCCGCAGGCCGCGACATCTCCGACCTGGAGATGATCGGCAGCACGCGCGCCGTGTTCCCCGACGACAACTCCTGCGCCGACCTCGCACAGGCCCTTGAACCCATCCCCGAACAGATGGACCAGGGCTTCACCACCTTCTGCGTCAAGCCCTCGCAGTTCACCGACGACCCGAACGGAGTGGGCGCGTTCTGCCGCGAGGTGATGCGCCGCGTGGCGTCCCTGACCGCCTGACGGCGCCGACCGATATCCCGCACCTCGCGGCATGACCACTCTCGACGAAGCCGTCGGCGCCCGCCCCTGCACTCCCGATGACGCCACTCGAAACGACCCCCATCGCCTCCCCGGTGTGTCGGGCCTTGTCGTCGGCATCCTCGCCGGAACCGGCCCACAGGGGCGCGGCCTCACCCACCGGCTCGCCGGTGCGGGCCAACAGGTCATCATCGGCTCACGGAACGCCGCCCGGGCCGCCTCCACCGCAGCGGCCATCGACGGAGACGTGCGCGGCTCCATCGACGCTACGACCACATGGGAGAGCGATGTGTTGATCGTCGCCACTCCCTGGGAGGACATGCCGAGCTGCTGATCCCGCTCCGCATGAACTCGCCGGCAGGATCCATCACCATGCCGGGCGCCCTCAAGATGGCGGCAAGCGTCCGAACGAGCCGACACAGGAAGCAGAACGGTCCAACCACCCTCGGTTCTGGCGCCCCCAACGTCCACCCATCACGCGCCGCGAGTCACAGGAGCAGCAGGTCAGAGGCACTCCAACCCACCGCCCCGCTCTCCTGCCCCCATAGCGAGCGCCCTCACTGGCGCGTCATCCGCTACGCTGTCCCTGGTCAGCTGTTGGCACGTGGCGCTGTCTGCTCGGATGCCCCTGCGGAGAGCGTTGCACCACGTCTGGCCAGCGGGCTTGTGTCCCTCGTCGAAGATCCACGCCCTGGATTTTCAACAAGGTTTTCTACAAGCCCCCGCCTTCGTAGCTCAGGGGATAGAGCACCGCTCTCCTAAAGCGGGTGTCGCAGGTTCGAATCCTGCCGGGGGCACAGGAAAAGGGCCAGCTCAGGAGGGGTTTCCTCCCAAGCTGGCCCTTCGTCGTGTTCGAGGCGTGCCACACGCGTGCCACTACGGCCATGTGGAGGCCGGATTCCTAGTCCGGGGCAGCCTCTCCCCCACCCTCACGGATCATCGCTCCGAGGCGGTCGGCGATGGCCCGGTCACGGTCGCTGGTCATGTGCTGATAGATCAGCGCGGCACGCGAGCTGCTGTGGCCCATGCGGGTCATCAGCTCACGGGTGCTGGCGCCGGCGGTCGAGGCCAGGGTGTTTCCGGTGTGGCGGAGATCGTGAAAATGCAGCTCTGCGGAGACGCCCGCCGCAGCTCTGGCCGTGATCCAGTCGTCGCGGAAGTTGCTCCGCCGGAGCTGGCCGCCCCGTGGGCCGACGAAGACGTGTCCGTCGCGGCCGGGCGCGGCGAACTGTTCCAGGTGGCTTGTGACGTCGTCGAGCAGCTCGGCAGGGAAGGAGATGGCGCGGATGCCAGCAGCAGACTTCGGCGCCTTGTCGAAGAGGCGACCGTCCTGCAACTCGGCCTGAGACCGGCGGACGCTGACGGTCAGGCCCTCCAGGTCGATGTCTCGGCGACGGAGGGCGGCGAGTTCGCCGAACCGCAGAGTGGTGAACGCGGCCAGAAGGATGAGCAGCCGATAGCGCGAGGCGATGGAGTCGGCGACGGCGAAGACCTCTGCGACCGTGAGGACCGGGCGCTCAGGCACGTCGTACCGGTCGGCGCCCTTGATGCGGCACGGGTTGCGCCGGATCAGTTCGTCGTCCACGGCCGTGTTCATCAGGGCCCGTAGCAGTTGATACGCCTTGACCACCGTCGGTTCACCGACCTCGGCGGCGAGGAGCTTGCCACGCCAGCCCCGCACGCGGGCAGTCGACACGTCGGCGATGGTTCCGGCGCCGAAGGTGGGAAGGATGTGCAGCCGCACGACGGACTCGGACCGCTCACGGGTACGGTCGGCGAGCTTCCGATCCCGCAGCCATGCGGTCGCGTAGTCCGCGAAGTTGACCGTCCCGGCGTCCGGGTCCGACCACTGGCCACGCGTGATGTCCGCCTCGATCTGGGCCAGAGCAATTTGCGCTTCAGTCTTCGTCGGGTAGGTCTTTTCGGCCGGGCGGAGTTGCCCAGTCTCAGGGTCGCGGTAACGGACCTGCCAGCGGCCCGACGGGAGCTGACGGACCGACCCGAACGCCCTGCGCTGCCCCTTCTTGTTGGCCATCAGGCGACCCTCCGCAGCGCGCCGCGCCGGTGGCCGATCGGCTGCACCGTGTGTGCGTCGATGAAGGCGCTCAGCGCGCTCTCCGGTACCCGTACGTGTCGGCCGACCTTGACGAACGTGATGCGTCGCTCGGCGATCAGGCGGCGCGGGAAACGCTCTGTGGTGCCGAGGAGTTCGGCCACCTGCGCCACGGTGAGGTAGCGGTCAGCCACGGGTTGGTTCTCCTTCCGTTCCGGGGGCGGGGTCGATGGATGCGGCCAACCAGGCTTCAGCGTCCGAGAGGCCGGTGCCGGCGAAGACCCAGTGCGCGAGGACGTACGTCGTCTCCGGCCCGGTGTCGGGTGTGGTCGCTGCGGCTTGCGCTCGGCGCCATTCGGCGCGGGCGTCGCGGAGGGCGCCGAGGGTGGTGGAGTAGCGGCGCGACTTGGTGGAGAAGTGGCCGCGGAAGCCGAGCATGTGCGCCCAGGCCCGCAGCCGGAGGTGTTCGAGGTCCTTGCGTGCGCCGAGGGTCCATGCAGTTCGGATGAGGCGGCGGGCGTGGTCGCTGATGTCGAGCTGGGCGAGTTCGGCGGCGAACTTCAGGGGGCGGTCGAGAGCTCCCGTGGCTGTCTCGGCGCCCTTGGTGGCGTACTTGGCGATGTACGCCGCTACTGCGCGTTCGGTCAGCTCCTGGCCGTCGTTGAAGTCGGCGGATCGGATGGTGCGGACGTCGAGTTGGCGGCCGAAGGTGAAGGCGTGCGCGCGGTTGTCGATGGTCGGGCCGTCGACCCGGACCCTGGAGGCGGCGGCGCTGATGGCGTCAGTGAGCAGCTCGGCGGTGGCCCAGGGCGGGGGCGGGGTGTCTCCGCCGGACGGTCCGTCGAGGCGGATCACGGCGTGAAAGTGGACAGCTCCGCGCTTTTGGTACTCGGCGACCTTGGCGAAGGAGACGCGGGCGTGGTCGCGGAGATGCCGTTGTGAGAGGCCCGCGCGCTTGGCGACCTCCCGGCGCAGGTGGATGGAGAAGCGCCGCCAGAGGAGCCCGGCGTGGGCGTTCCAGAGGACGGCCGCCGCGTAGTCGTAGGTGTCCGGGTTGAGCGGGGTGCCGAGTGTCTCGTCGTCTTGGGCGTGGTGGGTGCCGCAGCGGCAGGGGCGGCCGGTGGACGGGCGGTTGTGGACAGGGCCGAAGCTGGGGGCGGTGAAGGTGGCGAAGACGCGGGGGTGGGCGGCGACCTGTTCGGGGATGCCCTTGCCACCCCGGAGACCAGCGGTGATCAGTTGGAACGTGTCGCGGCGGTAGACCTCGGCGCAGGCCGGGCAGCGGGTGGTGCGGCGGTTGTTGCATCGGACGAGGAGTTGGCCGGCCGGGAGGGTGGTGGAGTCGAGGTGCTGGAGGATGCGGCCGATCTCGCCGGTGGTGGTGTCGATGTCGTACTCGGTGCGGTGGCCGTCCAGGCGGATCGGGTGGGTGCAGCCGCCGAGGCTGGAGAGTTGCCGGAGGATACCGGGCAGCGAGCCGTCTGAGGCGAGCTTGCTGAGTTCGGGCAGTGGGGGCGGGGTGGGGCGGGCGAAGATGGCGATCTCCTTCTGACGGGCACTGGTCGGGAGGGGGTGGCCACCGGGGCGGCGGATGCTTGGGCGTGTCATGCCGCCCCGGAGGCCGGATTGCTGGTCAGCGGCGGTGGTGGTCGCGGAGCAGGGAGCGCAGGACCACGGCGGCGACGGCGACCGAGATGGCCGTGACGGCGACGGCGGCCAGGAGCGCGGTCAGGACGACTCCGCCGACGAGGACGGCCGCGACGGTCTTCTGATCGATGGAGACCGAGGGGAGTGCGGGGCGGCGAGCCGGGGCCGGGTCGGTGGGGGCGTGGGTGTGGGTGGGCTGCGGGGTGGGGTTGTCCGGGTACTTGGGCAGGAACACGGCCACGATCTCCTGTCTACTCGTCTAGACGTGGTGACCGTTTATGACGGTCACGCCGGAGCGCGTGCCGGACTCGATGGCGGGGGCGAGGAAGGTGTGCGAGAGCCAGAAGCCGAAGAGGGCGATGAGAACGACGATCCAGGTACGGACGCCGAGGTACTTGACCGCCGCCCAGGCGAAGAAGCCGAGGACGACGACGAGGGGGAGGTTGAGCGTCACGGGGTGCGGTGTCCTTTCAGCGGGCGGGGCAGCGGTGGGTGCGGGCGGCGAGTTCGGCGGCGGCGCGGCTGTCGTAGTCGGCGGAGAAGTTGCAGCGGGGGGCGGTGCAGGCGGCGGTGTGCTTCTCGCGGCCCCGGTGGTCGTAGGCGGTGCCGACCTGGACGGGGCCGATGCGGGTGACGTTGCGGAAGCGGCGGTTGGCGGGCATCGGGCTTCCTTTCCTTTGTTTGCTTGCCTGGGGCGGGTGGACGTGCGTAGATGAGCGGCATGTCACAGGGGGCGCGGCGGCTGGCCGCCTTCGGTTCGGCCGCGTTGGTACTTGGGCTCGCGGGTGTTGGGGGAAGGTGGTGGTTGGGCGAGTCCTGGGCCACCGTGATCACCATGTGCTGCCTTGAGGTACTGATCGTTTCGGCCGTTGTCGGAACGCGGCGAGTGTTGCGGAAGCGGTAAAGCCTCCCGACAGGGCCCGCCTTCAGAGCTGGGCGGCGATGGCTTCGGCCATGGGTTGCGGGACGCCGAGGCGGGCCCGGAGGGTCGGGGTGTCGATCGGGGCGCCGGTGCGGGTGTGGTGCTCGGCGGCGACCTTGCGGGCGTGGTGGATGAGGGCGGCCGGGATCGGGACGGGAGGGGGTTCCGGCGGTGCCTCGATGGCGGGCAGGTTGGGGGTGGGTGGCTCAGGTGTGGGTTCGGGGTCGTCCTCCTGGCCCTCGATGACCTCGGCGGCCGGGGCCGTCTGGGGTGTCGAGTGGGCGAGGAGGGTGCCACCGAGGAAGGCGACGGCGGGCCAGCCCGCGACGAGGATGCGTAGCCAGGCCGGGACGTTGGCGAGGTCGAGGAGGCCGGCGGTGGCGACGTTCGCCCCGAGGGAGGCGGTGATGGCGATGACGAACCAGCACCAGGCCGCCGTCTTTCCATTGCCGGAGCGCAGTCGGCGCCAGGCGGCGACGAGTAGCAGGTCTACGGACACGGGGTAGGCCCAGGCTTTCCAGCCGTCCTGTCCGGCGGCCATGGCGATGTCGTGGATGTGGGCGAAGGACAGCGCGGCGGCGATCAGCGCCTGTACGAGCACCGCGTCCACGCGAGCCAGTTGGGCGCGCATGAGGGCGGCTCCTTCCGGGTTCAGGCATGGGAGGGGTAGGGACGTGGCGCGAGGCGGTCACGCCGACCAAGGAGGGAAGGGTGCGTCAGTCGGTGACGGGGTGCGGCTGGACGGCCGGAACCGAGGTCTCAACGGTCCGTACGGGTACGACGGGCCGGAAGGGCTTCAGTGCGGGCAGGTCGGGCACTAGGTGGGCCGTCTCCTGACAGATGTCGGCAGCGTCGCCGAGGGAGAGGTAGGGGGTGCGGATGCGGGACCAGCCGCCGGAGGTGTCCCCCGCGACGGCGAGGCCGGGCAGCTCAGGGGCAATGGCGCAGGCAGCCATGACCGCTTCCGGGGCGATGTCGCCGAGCGCCATCTTGGCGGAGGCTTCATCGTTGACCCGGTGGCAGACGCGGCCGGTGAGCTGGGCCCGGAGCATGGTGGCGCCCTTGCCGAGTTCGGCGCCGAAGCGCTGCCCGCACACTTCGAGGTAGATGCCGGCCGCGCGGCCGAGCTGGGCGAGGCGGATGAGCTGAGTGACCATCTCGTCGCGCCGTTCCTCGTCCTTCTTCGTGGCGACGAGGAAGAGTTCCGCCACCTCGTCCACGAACACGACGACGGGCACGGGCCGTTCGCTCTCGGGCAGACCCCAGATGTCCGAGGTGATCTCCTCGTCGGGGGTGCCGGGGGCGATGCCCTGCCGGGCTTTGATCAGGTCGTATCGGTCCTCCATCTCTTTGACCAGGACGGGCAGCAGCTCGGCGACCTCATCCGGCTCCGTGGCGAGGGCGGACAGCCGCGGGGCGAACGGGGCCAGCTCGACACCGCGCTTGCAGTCGAAGCCGACCAGGGCGACGTTCTGACGGGCGAGCCCGGAGACGAGATGCCGCAGGTACATGGACTTGCCCGACAGGGTGGCGCCCAGGGTGAGTTGGTGCGGTACGGCCCGGTAGTCGCGGACGAAGGGCATGGCGTCCTCCCGCAGCGCGACCGGCACCTTGAGGAATCCGCCGCCCAGGTTGCGCGGCATGCGCACCTTGCGCAGGACGTCGAAGCCGACGAGCCGCAGTTCGACGACACCGGGCTTGACGGTGGTGACGTAGACGGCGTGGACGCCCCAGGCGTGCCGCAGCCGTTCGGCCGAGGCGGCGACGTCGGCGGGTTCCTGCCCCGGAGCGAGGCGGAGCCGGAGCCGCAGCCCGGTCGAAGTGGGCCGGATGATGCCCCGCCGGGGCGGCACGGGCCGGATCTCCCGCCGGGTGGTGGCCTTGAGGGCGAGGACCCGCAGCCGGGATGGGGCCACGGTCAGGCCGCACGCCTCCATGACCGAGGCGTACGAGCTGAGGAGGCGGACGGTGGATATCGGACCGCCGACCGCCGACCAGTACAGGGCCGGGTGGTTGGCCCGGGTGTAGGCGGCCCCGCCGCCGAGCGCGGCGAGGGGACCACCCACCTCCAGGAGCGTCGTCAGGTCGGTCATCAGGCCGTGGCCCCCATGGCGGCCGGGAAGGCGGCCGGGGTGACGGCGGCGGCCCGGTAGGCGATGCCGTGACGCTGCTGCCCGTTGAACACCGACTCCCACGGCCGGGCGATCAGCCCCGGCAGCGAGACGGGCGAGCCGAGGATCAGGCCCTCGGTGACACCGCCCTCCGGGACGGTGACCTTGATGAGCGAGGACTCTCCGTCCTCGATGTACACGACGCCGATGGTCATCAGCGCCTCACCGCTCACGGCGTCCTTGGCGATCTCGCCCGTCTGCCGGTCACGGACCTTCGGTTCCGGGGCCTCCGTCAGCAGGATCGTCGCGGCGGAGGTCTCAACACGGATGGTGCGCACAGCACACCCTCCCATCTACTCGTCTATACATGTAGCGATCCGTGCACCCGATCTCCCGGGCTCACGAGGATCACCCTGCCACACAACTTGCCCACTCGTCTATACGAGTATGCCTGTTGGGGTGTACGAGTTCGGAGAAGCGTCCCCCGCGCACCACCGCCCCTCACCCGCTCAGGTGGCCGGAAGCTGGTACGACAGCACGTAAGCGTCAGCCGCCATGACCGTGTCGCAGACCTCCACGGGCCGTCCCTCGGTGTCGAAGGCGGTCCGGATCAGGTGGATGACGGGCACGCCGGCCGCCAGGTGGAGCGTCTTGACCTCGGCGGGCGAGGGCATCCGGGCACGGATCTCCTCCTCGAAATGGTCGAGGCGGTGACCCAGCTCCTCGAGGCGGGCGTAGATGCCGCCGGGACCGGGGTTCGGCTCGGCGATCTGCGTACCGCGCGCGATGTCGAGGGGCAGGTAGGAGGTCGCGAACTCGACCGGCCGGCCGTCGAGGAGGTACCGGCGCCGCCGGGCGAGCACCCGCCGCACGGAGCCCAGCCGGGCGGAGACGTCCTGACCGGCCTTCTCTTCCTTCACCTCAAGACTGTCGACCTGGGGGTGGCTCCCTGCCGCATCCGCCTCCACGATGAACGCGGACTTCCCCTGCTCACGGTGGCGCCGGGCGAACCGGTCCGAGGCGAGACGCCGCACCGGCGGACGCGGCCGGACGAACACGCCCTTGCCGTGTTCGGCGTGCACCAGGCCCTCGCCCTGGAGGACGGAGAAGGAGTTGCGGACGGTCATACGGGACACCCCGTAGTGGTCCACCAGCTCAGCTTCCGAAGGCAGCTTCTCGCCCTCCCGGAACCGCCCCCGGTCGATGGCTTCGCGCAGCTGATCGGCGATCTGCCGGAAGACCGCACGATCGCTCGTAGGGTCGAGGTCACCGAGGAGGCCTGAAGGAAGTGAAGGGCTCACGTGTGTACTCCTTTAGGTATCTAGACGAGTGGGCGAGTGTTGTTGCTACGGTGGAGAGCCTAGCCATCCGAGAGGGCCGAGGAACGTGAGCACAGAACGCCCGCACTCCGTGAGCGTGGCCGGGGTCGTCGTCGACGACCAGGGCCGGGCCCTCCTGATCCAGCGCCGGGACAACGGCAAGTGGGAGCCCCCGGGCGGTGTCCTCGAACGCGAGGAGACCATCCCCGAAGCCCTTCAGCGCGAAGTCCTCGAAGAGACCGGCATCAAGATCGCGCTTCCCGCGACCCTCACCGGCGTCTACAAGAACATGACCGGCCTGATCGTCTCGCTGGTCTTCCGCTGCGAGGCCGCCGACGGCGTGCCCACCACCGGCGACGAGACCCGCGCACTGCGCTGGGCCACCCGTGAAGAGGTCTCCGAACTCGTCGACGAGGCGTACGCGATCCGCGTCACCGACGCATTGGACGCGGCGTCTCCGCCGGCCATCCGCGCCCACGACGGCGTGAAACTCGTCTAGCCCGAACCCGCTGCACATGGCGGCCTACCAGCATGAAGGAACTTGTATGCACGAGTATACGAGTATGACGCGAGTCTGGGGACTGTCTTGCCCAGGTTTCCCGGAAGAGGTCAGCCGAGCCCGCCGCTGGACCCGTGACATCCTGCGCGGCTCCCCTTTTGCCGAGGACGCCGAGCTGATCGTGAGCGAGCTGAGCGCCAACGCGATCCTCCACACCGCCAGCGGCCGGGACCAGGGCAGCTTTCACCTGGCCGTCGCGGTGTCCGCCCAGGTGGTTGCCGTCTCGGTGACGGACGACGGAGGCACGGGCACGGCCCCGAAGATCGAGCACCAGGACCAGGACGCCGAAGGCGGCCGCGGACTCGGCATGGTCAGCACGATTGCCCACCGGGTCGTCGTCCACGACAGCGAGGCCGGCCGCACAGTCACCGCGGAACTCTTCACGGACGTACGAGGAGGAGGGCATCTGTGCTGAGGACGACGACCAGCCCCGGTTTCTGGTGCGAGTGCTGGACACAGAACCTGGACGAGCAGCAGACGCCGACACTTTTCGGGTCCTACGACGCGAACGACGCCGTGGAAGCGAACAACTGGGTAGCGACAATCCTCCGCACCATCTCACCGGCCCTCGACACAGCATCCTGCGCGGAAGCGTGGGAACGGCTCTACGACCACCGCATCGACACCCGACGAGCACTCCTACGCCGGGAGTCCTGGACGGTGTCCATCACCTACGTCAGTACGCGCATCACGTGGACCGTTCGACCAGTGCTATTCCTGCCCATCGCGCACCGCCAGGGCGCCGAACTCCCCATGTGTGCATACGACTTCAAACCACCCACGCCCTGAGCGGCTGTCAAGCATCACCCGGGACCGGACAAGCCTCAGACACCCGGCTGCGTTACAACTTTCTCTACTGGTTCAAGCACCCGTCGTCGCTTCGCTCCTCCGGGCGGGCGCGGGCGACCGACGGCGCCCGCGCTCATGTCTCCGCCACGCTCGGCACCGCCGACCGCCCGCTCCCGCCCAAGAGGCAGGCACACGGGCATGAGGTCAGAACACGTCGTGGCTGGGGCGGTCGCCGGGCACACCGAGCACTCAGATCCTGTCGTGTTCGTTCAGGTTCCGAAGAAGCTCAGGTGAATCAGCTACAGCAGCTCGGGCGTCCGCCACGGCCCTTTTAAGACGTGACCTCCAGAAGAGTCGTGAACGTTGTGGATGCCAGAGCGCGTAATAGACGACTTCACTCGCCGCGTTCAAGCCACGAGCATGCAGGGTTGTAAGACCTCCGCCGTACTCAGGATCAGGGTGCTGCTCGTAGCTTCGACGACTCTCCAAGTAGAAGGCCACTCGAGTTCTCGCGTACCACTCAGACACATCGCGTGGCACCCCAGCGATCATGGCGGCTGACTCAAAAGTGTGAATCGCCCTACGTAGCCGACCCCACTCTTCCAGATCCCCTTTGGACCAAACCGCTTCCTCTAGAGCCGTCATTGCGGCGCGAGCAGCAGCACGAGCCTGGCGACGCTCCGGTGCAGCACTGACATACTGGGCAACGACTGCACCCGCACTGCCCGCTCCAAGGAGCTGAAGCACCCCCACAAGATCCACCACAGAAGGACCGTATCAGCGGTCCAACGCCCATCTACGGTGTTTGAGCAACTGGGCCGTCTCGGGGCCGTACGAGGGTGTTCAACGACAACCAACGCTGACAACCACCGACAGCTAAGTCGCAGTTCGCAGCGTTGATTGACAATGCGGACGCAGGTCAGGAAGCCGGCCTCTCACTTCTTCGACTACTGATTCCCCGCGGCGGCACTTGACTCGCACAGTGAGATTCCGCCGACCGTGATGCCAAGATCTGGGTTCACGAGGCGAAGAGGGCCGCAACCTGGGCTACGAGCCCGACAGCAATGAAGAACCAACCGACCACCTGTTCATGTAGGCCTTCAAGGGCATCACGCTTCGCCTGTTCATCGAGCGCCGAGATCTGCGCTCCAAGGTCCGAAGCAACTTGTTGATCTCCCTTGTCTCGGACCTGCTCCTCCTGTCTCAGGTCATGTTGCACGTCCTGAGCCAACTGGAAGACGCGGTTCAGCCGACGCTCAACCTCTGCCGTGAAGGCTGCTGGCTCCTGCGTTACGTCTGGCAAGGGCCCGAACTGTACGAGGCCACGGACACTCATCGCGGCCTCCACGGACAGAGCCGTGGCGAGGGTGGCCGTGATGGTTGGAGCGGGTCGTCGAAATGCGCGGCGAACGGCACGGGCGAGACCAGAACGCCAGCGCTCAACCATCGCAGCTTCGGTTGCGAGCACGCGCCTGAAGAACGGATCGCCAGGGGTAGCGACACTCTTGAACGTTCGGCGAAAGCCGTCGGCAGCATTGAGCAGCCCTAGAGCCGAAAACCCAACGCTGATCAAGTTGAACGTCGTTTCAGCGGACACAGGATCATCATGATGTCGGGTAGCAGATCAAGTCACGCGGTCAGGGTGCCGGTCGTATCGGAGGTCAGCCTCGGAGTAGGCCCTAGACGCCCTGAGCTTCCCAAGCTGAGGGGGTCAGGCATCGTCGCCACGGCTCGGCCGGCGCGGCTAGCTCTGGTCGACGTCATGGCAGCGTGGCTGGGGCCGGTTGGGGCGCAGCGAGGCACACGCGTGCGTGGTCGGTCGGCGCGCCCGCCGTCGTGGCTGGCTGTCGTCGGCTGAGGTTCAGACGGGCTCAGGATCGACTCTGGAAGTGGTGACCGTGCCGCCGTCGCAAGGGGGCGAGGACTCAGGGTTTGGGCCGCCGGAAGGGCGTGGTTGGCGGTCCGGCAGGGGCTGTGAGGGGCAACGATCTTTCGCCGGGCGAGCTGACATCAGTGCTGACATCAACGTCGGCGGACGGGGGCAGACAGTGACGGTCCAGTACGACTATGGTCACAGGCCGGTGACCCTGCTCACCTGCGTGTCCTTCACCGTTATGAGAATGGCCAGTTCGCAACAATCACCCAGGGACCTCTAATCAATCTTCGCCTTCGATCTCCCGGGTGAAGGTGAAGGTTAGGCCACCAGTTCCTCCGACCTCGCCGCCACTACCGAGGATGCTCAAGGTTCCTTTGGCTGTAACCTCTGCACTGACTGTGACCTCACGTAGTTGGTAGCCCTTGAGGCTGACTGGCGTCGCCGATAGCACATCACCCAACGCCTCGACGAAATTACCTACCCTTTGACGCAGATCACTTACTGGAATTTCCTGGCGGGAAAGCTCGGCCTCGCTGGGCCGCCAACGAAATGCCCCCCTTTCCCCGCTTGCAATTCCAACCACTGAGATCTTGTCGCTATCCTCAGCCACTCGAGTCCTCCTCTTCGGGTTTCTCAACGTAGATGTCGCCGTCAGCATAGGTAGTGTATAGAATCCCCAGAGGGTTTCGATATCCGGCCAAAATGGCCCTCTTGGCCTGCAATATGGACTGGCCGAGCGATTGACCACCCAGGAATTCCCTATAGAACATCCCGGAAAATGCGGCAGCCACCCGGTCGGGAACAGCGGCTTCCGTTCCGACAAATCCAATATATCCGTTGCGAAGGAAAAATGCCGGGAGCGACGCGCCGGTCATCGGCTCCGCCACAGCGCTGGAGCAAGCATTCAAAAATACCAGAGGGAGATTTTTACTCCGCCCCGCAGCGAGCGGCTGACTCACTAGAAGCTGACCAGATCGCTCTTCCAGATGCATCAACCGAACGTCGACGTCCTGCCTTTCTCCGCTCAAACGTATAGTCACATCCGTCGGGATATCTGGGCCGGTCTGACAGTGGCATGCGAAATGCAGCATGTCGGGCCATCGTTTACCCATCCCTGAAATCCCACAGAGGATTTCAGCCAGTATCCCGTCTCTATCTACGACACGCCCTCCAGGCCAGGGGCCACGCACGGCGAGACGTGAACCGTAACTGTGAAATTTATCAATCTCCTTGTCAATCTTTTCGAGCGCAACGTTCCGAAAAAGTGTAACGGCCAGCTCATTCGCGTCGGTGAGCACCGGAACACATACCCTGCCAACTTGACGGAGAGGGAGCTGCGCCACCGGCCCATCGCTAATATGCCGTCGAACATTTGCTGCGATTCCCGGAAATCGACTCGCTTCCTCGAACAGCGTCCTTTCGTCGCTAATCTTCGCAGATTTATCGCCATAGCGGAAAACCGGAAAGAACTCAAGCGGTATAACAGTGTCTACCTCGCTGATTAGTTGGATACTAGGTGGAAATTCTGAGTGGTATCCAGCATCAGGGAATAGATCATCAAAGATATCCAAGAAGCGTGGAAGCTCTTTACCGAAGAGTCGAGCAAGCATCGCTCTTCCAACAAGACTGAGCTCCGACATTCCGGACTCCACATCTTGCCATTCCTCCGGATCCTCCAATGTGGACTGCATGCTCCGCCGCAGGTGGTTCACCGCCTTTTCGATGGCTAGACGAGCAGCCAAAAGGTCCCCTGGCTTTACCGCAAAGTCCCCTAGATCAAGGTCTCCCCCGTTCAATGACCGATACAGAGTGAGCAGCACTGGAGGGCCAGAAGCCACACGGATAGACAGCGACGGCGGGACCGGCGGAATCATGCTAACCCTCTACCGCAAGGAGAACTGTCATCCGGAGAACGTGGACGAGCCGCGAGTATTGGTACACCGTGACCCACATAGGGCATGGACCCAATCCAGAGGGCGTGCGGAATTCGAAATCGGCAATGGCATGTCCGTCAGAGGTTGGGAGGTTTACTTCACGACGCCTCGGCTCGAAAATAAATTCCTCACTCTCTGGAACCAATCTCAATTGAGCCATGTCTGCGACTCTCCCTGGAACTGATATATTTTCCCACCCTCGCGCACCCCTCGCCGGCGTCACGAAATTAACGCGGATAATATATTCTTTTTCTGGAGACAGAATCGCTTCTTCCGGATAGGATCCGACAAAGGTGTGATTTGTATTCAAAATCGTCACGCTAAGGCCTCCGTTAAGTGCAGTCAGTTCGGGGCCCCGGAGGGATCGCTCCATCGCATGCACGACAACATCTCCAACACCCTGCGAGACCCGCGCTCCCACCCCTTCTAGACGCTGGTCTATTACCGTAGAGAGTTCTCCAAGTATGTCCTCTGGTGTCGACTCGAATCCCTCTTGGAGGAGGATTTGGGCTCGCTGGTCCACCAGTCTTGTAAAAAGCTGCTGACTGCAGCCAAACAAAATGGCCCAAGCGATTATTTGCGCTGACGAATCAAGCCCTCCTAGCCCCGGTATAAAACCGCCAATCATGAGTAGCAGCCCAGTTACCGCAGCAATCGCCCCAGTCGCCAGCTTCAATAGAGAGGTTGCCAATGGCAGGGCGAAAGGAAGAACGCTACCGCGCATGTGCCGTAGCCCGGCCACAACGGTCAGTGCGGCGCCTAGGATGCCTGCGGACTCGACAATTGCGGCATCCGCCGGACTCGGGTAACTTCCGCTCGGACAGACATATGGCGCCTCGGGCCGAACGGCGCTAAAGCAGAGAGACAAGGCGCCTGTTGGGCCTAGCACCAATGCTATGAGGCCAGCAATGATGAATAGAAGTGCGGTAGAAGTCAGCAGAATATTACGGAAGCTGCGCAGACGTGCCAGGCGTGTAAGATTATTGAGATTGGCCGCACGGATAGCCGCAATCACGACATCTCGATCAAGCTTTGAGCGGCCGCCACGTGCCGCTGCCAGATGCATGGCCTCCAATCTGGATCGGCGTGGATCTCCGACCGGAAGCTGAGTGCGAACGCGATGCGTTATCTCGGGCAAGGCTGTTAGAAGGAATTCCTCACGAACAACTTCTAGTAGAATTTCCTCAGCGGCACCGATATCCTCAATCGCCCCCTCTGCCGAATTTCCAGTCAACATGCGGAGAGGATGGCGATTCTTAGCCACATTTCGCGCTTTGTGCAGTCTCTGAAGGGCTGCAGAAGAAGCTTCTCGTTCGATTCCAGATTTGGCAGAATCACGTTCTATTGCGCCTGCTAGGGATTCCAGCTCTGCGATCTGTACTAGCGTTCTTTCCTGCCAAGTAGAGCCACGCTGGTCGGCCGCCATGGCCCTCGACCCGGCTTCGCGTAGAGGTTCGGGCATACTGTCATCATGATTGAGTAGAGCTAACTACGCACCCGCAGTTGCGCCATCCGGGTCTGCCACTCGCTAGATAATGGTCCGGCCGCTGTCACGGGCCCACCATCACGACTTGGCCCTTGGTCGACGCCACCAGCAGCGTGGCTGAGGCCGGTGGGGGCAGCGAGGCGCACGCGTGCGTGGTCGGTCGACGCACCCGCCGTCGTGGCTGAGGTTCGTGCCACTGACGTGCCAGATGCAGGGGTCAGCCGCGGTCAACGGGGGTGTCTCGCGGTCGAGTTCTCGGCAGCCTGACCAGGTATCGAAGCTCCAGGTCAGCGCCCCCACTCCCCCGCCTCTCTCCTAAAGCGGGTGTCGCAGGTTCGAATCCTGCCGGGGGCACCAGGCAAAAGGCCCCGGACCGATCATGGTCCGGGGCCTTTGACATCCACTTTTGACATCTACGAGGGCGGTCAGCCACGACCGGGGCGCCTCTTCCTGAGGGGCCGATCCATGTGGCTCATGGCTTCGCGCTGCGTGTCCTGTACGACGTGGGTGTACACGTCCATGGTGATGCTGCTCTGGGAGTGGCCGAGGATCTCCCTCCCGACGCGGGGCGCGACTCCGGCCGCGGTGAGGAGGGTGGCGTTGCCGTGGCGGGCGTCGTGGAGTCGGATGAGGCGGAGGTCGACGGACTCGGCGACGCGGGTGAAGGAGCGGAGGCCAGCCACACGGTCACGCAGAGATCTTCGACCAAGAGGGCACCCGTGCTGAGGCGACAACCAGTCCCGGCTTCTGGTGTGAGTGCTGGACCCGAACCTGATGAGGCCAGACCTCAAGGCTGTGCTTGCCGGGCGCCGCCCTCGGTCCACGGGCGAAGCCTTCCCTACTTGGATCCACCGACCGCGCGCTACTGTGCACGACGAACTCATCAAGGGTGCGCCACTGGGGGAATCTTGAAAGCCGCTGACACCACGGTAGGCACCCGGCCCGTGCTGAGAGCTGAGCATGTTGCCCTGTTCGGGCTGTTGCTGACCGCTGGCGCGCTGTTCGAACGGCTCAGCGCTTTGAGGGGCGGTCGCCAGTACGTCTTCTGCCACGCTTCGGAGGCTGTTGACCGTCTGACATACACCGCGCTTGCTCTGGTGCTGTCGGCCGGCGCCGTATCGACCCTCAGCGCAATCGCTCTCTGGTGGAACAAACCGCGGAGCGCCCTTCTCCACCTCGCATGCATGATCACTGTGGTTGCACTGCTCATAGCAGCAGACGGCGTGGACGCTCGCGGGGAGAGTCGCGCTGCAACGATCGCAGCCCAACGGCCTGTCGGTGACAAGTGCGACTACATCCCTCAGGACTACACGGCGACACCAGGATGGTTCTACTGGTGAGCACGACTCCTCGCAGCGACCACGGGAGCCGTCATGGTGGGCTCTGCAGTACGGCAGCGGAGTACAGCGACCACTGTGACCGTGCCGGACCGGCAACACCTCCCGGCGACCGGCTGACCGGCGGCGCAGGGTCATGCCCCCTGTAGTGGTGTAACCGTGCGGGGTTGATCAGCGGGGAAATAGATCTTGTCCATGCTGCCTTCGGGTAGGTAGCGGCGAGGGAAGGCGATCCATTCGTCGTGTGCATCTCGATGAGGACGGCGGTGGTGAGGCGTTCGAGGGCGTCGATGTTGGGGAAGATCTGGACGACGTCGACGCGGCGCTTGATCTCCCGGTTGACCCGCTCCAGGGGGTTGGTCGACTGGATCTTCTTCCAATGTCGCTCGGGGGTGCGGTGCATCGCAAGGCGGAGCGTCGCCCGCGTAGTGGATGTACTCGGGTGATGCGACAAACGCGGCGAGGTGCCGTGCCGGGCGTCGCGAGCCGGTGAACCTTTCCGGTCACGGCACTAGTAGTGCTTGGTCAGGTGGATATCGGTTCTGGCATGTTGCGGTGACAGGTGGGGCAGGCGCCGGTCCAGACCGCGAGCAGTAGCTGCAGTTCGCGGGCGACCTTGTAGAGGCTCAGGCCGGCGCCGTCTCTTTTGGGGACCGGGTGATGCGCTGGAGGGTGCAGAAGGCGTGCGCGACGGAGACCAGGGTGACGTGGTGGTGCCAGCCTCGCCAGGTGCGGCCTTCGAAGTGGGCCAGGCCCAGGGCCTGCTTCATCTCGCGGTAGTCGTGCTCGATGCGCCAGCGCAGCTTCGCGGTGCGCACGAGGGTGGCCAGCGGAGTGTCGGCGGGCAGGTTGGACAGCCAGAACTGGACGGGTTCGGGCTCGGTGGCGGGCCATTCGGCCAGCAGCCAGCGCACCGGCAGCTCCGGGCCGTCGCAGGCTTTGCGGATCTCGCGTCCGGCGGGCCTGATCCGCAGGGCCACGAACCGCGAGTACATCCGTTTCAAGCCGCTGCGGCCGCTGCCCGGGCGGGAGCCTTCCCGCCACTGCACCGGCTTGGCCGCCCGCTTGCCGGCCGCGATGACCAGCTTTTTCACGGCCTGGGCCGGCTCGGGGTAAACAGGCTGCGGCCGAGGCCCTCGACCGCCGTAGGGCGGGATGTGGGGCCTGGCTTCTTCCGGCTGGGCAGTGGTCGTGGTGGAGATGCCCACCACGTAGTCAAGGCCGCGCTCCTCCAGGCCGAGGCGGAAGGCTGCGGCGTCGCCGTAGCCGCCGTCGGCGACGACGAGCGGGATGTCGATGCCCCACGACTGCGTCTCGTCGATCATGTCCAGGGCCAGCTGCCACTTCTCGACATGGCCGACCTCTTCGGGGATGCCGCACTTCGTGCGGCGGGCCACCTTGGCCGCATCGGCCTTCGGCGAGGCGGGGTCCCAGCTCTCGGGCAGGAACAAGCGCCAGTCGACGGCGGCCGACGCCGCATCGGAGGCCATGTGCAGGGACACCCCGGCCTGGCAGTTGGTGACCTTGCCCGCGGTGCCGGTGTACTGCCGGGCCACACAGGCAGAGGCGTCCCCGTCCTTGAGGAAGCCGGTGTCATCCACGATCAGCGCGGTCGGCTTGATCACGTGCTGCATCCGCCAGGCGAGGCGGGCACGGACATGGGCCGCGTCCCACGGGCTGGTGGTGATGAAGTTCGCCAGGGCCTGCCGGTTGCCGTCCTCGCCCAGACGGGCGGCCATCGGTTCCACCGACTTGCGCCGCCCGTCCAGCAGCAGCCCCCGCAGATACACCTGGCCCCACCGGCGCTGATCCGCCCGCGAGAACGGCTCGAACATCTCCGCCGCGAAGTCCTCCAGATCACACCGGACCGCGGCCAACTCCCCACCCAGCACAACACGTCAACGACACACCCGATCAAACGGACACGCCACCGGCGAATCAACCTGACCAGGCACTACTAGCCGTCGATATCCAAGGCCGTCCCGTACAGCCGCTCCACCCTCAACCGAATAACGATCCTGCGCTCGGCGACCAACTGCTTGAGGAACGCATCTTCGTCCTCCGGCTTCGCGGCCGCCGGGATCATCGCGAGCAGTTCCCGCCCGACCGCGTCGCCTGGAACCGCAGTGATCTCGGAAGCCTCCGCCGCGCCCTCGGCGACGGCGAACGACCAGACGTCGCCACCCTGCACATGCAGCGCCGCGCGCGGGTTGCGCTGCAAGTGCTTGACCTTGATGCGGTCGGCCGTGGTGGACAGCCTCACGATGCGGGCCTCGGGGTCCCAGCTGTAGAGCATCGTGGTCAGGTGCGGATGGCCGCTTTGCTTGACAGTGGCGAGGGTCCCGAACTGCTGCCTGGCGAGTAGATCGGAGAGGGCTTCATTGGACAGGGAGCGAGGCGCTGGTCCTTGAGTCATGCTGTGATCAACTTCCGTAACGTCCCCGGCATTCCACGGCCCTCTTGTGCCCTGCCATCCACTTTCGCAACAGGCCTACATGGTGGAGCCCTGGTCCGTATGGGGCACCGCCCTCGGCACGAAGAGGCTCAGCCGAAACGTGGTCGGTTGCGTCAGGCGCCCACAGAGCCTGTCCACCCGCACCGCCGTCCAGTCAATCTGGGTGCTCGACGCCCGGAGGCGGCGGATATGAGCGTTCCAGTCCGACTCATCCCGGGTTTCGAAGAGCACCTCCCAGCGGCCCGCTTCAGGCGCGAAGCGAGCAGCAGCCCGCTGCACCTCGTCCTGCTGGTGACGCCTTCTCTTGCGCTGCCCTGGCATCTGCCCAGCATCACCAGCTTCGACCATGACAGCAAGGCCATTACCCGTCCCCAAGACCAGAGCCCCCTCCCCCACCCTCTCGGATCATGGTCCCTAGCCGGTCGGCGATGGCCCGGTCGGCGATGGCCCGGTCACGATCGCTGGTCATGTGCTGATAGATCAGTGCGGCGCGCGAGCTCCGCGGGGACTCCCCCGCGACTCTGGGTGTGATCCAGTCGTCGCGGAAGTTGCTCCGCCGGAGCTGGCCGCCCCGTGGGCCGATGAAGACGTGTCCGTCATGGGCGGGCGCGGCGAACTGTTCCAGGTGGCGTGTGACGTCGTCGAGCAGCTCGGCGGGGAAGCCGCCGAAAGCATGGGTCTTCCCAAGCTGAGGTTCCCGAGAGATCTGTCTCTCAGCCAGTGGCTCCGGGCGGGCAAGCCCGGACAGGCCGCTGCTGGATCGACTGTCACGGTGTCATATGCTCACGCCACCTGCCACGCCGGTGACCTGGGGGATTGACAGTCACCGGGCGGCCCGATCCATGGGGGACTCATGCGTTCAGCTTCCAGAAGCGCCGTTCTCACCGGCGCCCTCGCCCTGTGCGGCACCGTGCTCGCCGTCCCGTCCGCCCACGCGGTGGAGACCGACGTAGTGATCAAAAAGGTGTCCGTGAACGGCGGGAAGTCCATCGTCTTCGGCACGTCCCGGACGGAGTCGTTCACCATCTCGGTGACCGCCTCCGACGACTCGGGGATCAAGAACGGCGGATTCCTGCAGATCGATCGGGACAAGGACGGCGAGTACTGGTCCTACCACGGCGTCCCCAGCTGCACCGCCAGCAGCACCACGACGTCCACCTGCAAGCTCACCGTCAAGCTCGAGCGTGACATCGACCTCCCCCGCAACACCCTCGCGGGCCCCTGGGACGTGTACGTCCAGCTCGACTCCAAGGACGGTGACTCCTACAGCGACGTCTACGGGACCCACCCCGTGAAGCGGCGCTCGACGCTCAGTGTCGACGCGGCGCCCGAGCCGGTCGTCAAGGGCAAGACCATCACTGTCACGGGCAAGCTGGCACGCGCCAACTGGGACAGGTACACGTACGCGGGCTACGCCGCGCAGCCCGTCAGGCTTCAGTTCCGCCCCAAGGGCAGCAGCACCTACACGACGGTCAAGACCGTGACGAGCGACGCGGCGGGCAAGCTGAAGGCGAGCGTCAAGGCCGCCTCCGACGGCTACTGGCGCTGGAGCTTCGCCGGCACCAGCACGACAGCGGCGCTGAAGTCGGCGGAAGACTTCGTCGACGTACGCTGACGCAGGTACCCACCCCCCGTCAGCCAGAGGCAACCTCGCCGGAGGCTGACGCAGGTCGGGACCCCTCGCATTACCGCTCACCTGGGATTTCTCACCGGGAGGCGCATCAACCGGCCTCGGACTCGTCGTCCGGGGCCGTTTGCGTCTGCCCGGCCCCGTGGCCCCCAGCGCCGTACCAGCCGCGGCAGTCATGCCACCCGCCGCTGCTGTACGGATGCGCCCTCCGCGCGGCGGTTGAGCCCCGCGCCGTGCGTCACGGCCGGGAGTACTCTGACAGTTACCGAGAGCTTTTCGGCCGCACGACCAGGCGAGGCCGTTCCCGGCGAGTGAGAGACGCGCGGGCAGCCGAAGGTGCCGCCCGGGACGGGATCGCACGATGGACACCCGCACAGAGCCCGCCGAAGGCACACCACCAGGTGACGCGCACACCTACCGGATGCCCTTGCCCCGTCTGAGCCTCACGCCGGGCGTCAGCCACGGCCCGCTGGACGGAGCGTGGTGGCCGCGCTGCGACGCACTGGAACTGGAGCTGCCCGCGCTGGTCGGCTCACTGGACCCGGCCATCGGCACCGTCACCCGGGTCAGCGTGGACCCCGCGTCCTGGCCCGATGCCCCGCGGACAGTGATGGCGCCCGGCCACGTGATCGAGGTGGTCCGCAGCGACCGCGCCGCCGAAGCGCATGCCATCACCCTGGACTGCAGCAGCACGGGACGCTGGGAACTGCTGGTCATCCCACCCGACGAACCGGCCGGAGCGGCCGCCCGGATGCTGACCGCCGCCGCCGACCCGGAGAACCCGCTGTCGGCTCCACGCATCCTGGCACTCGTCGAGAACGGCCTCGACACAGAAGCGGCAGAGGAGCCGGAAGGAGGCCCCGGACTCAGGTGAGAGGCCCGACGCGGTCGGGCCCACGTGACCGGCCGACCGGTCCGGTCGTCGACGCAACCGGGTGGAGCCATGGCACGAACGGTCTCTTCGTCGTCCCCCACCGCGGCGCCCCGTCCGCCCGGACCACGGCGAGTGGGCGGATGATGCCCGGACGGGGCGCGGACCGCTCCGAGAGCTTCGGGGAAGCGCTGCTGGGAGCGGTTCTCGACCGTGCGCACGAGCTTCCTCCCCATCTCATCGGGCCCTTGGTCGCCGACGTGGTGGAGCGGCTGGGGGGCCGCCGTCCGCAGATTCTCCTGCAGGACTACGGCCAGCTGATGCTCGTACCCCTGCCCGGCGACGGCCTCGCGGACGGGGCGCCGCAGCTGATCGACGATTCCGACGCGGGCCGCTGCTTTCTCGACGCCCTCCGCGTCGAGGTGTCCGGCGACGACGGCGTACGGGTCCACCTGCCGCTGCTGGACGGCGGTGACCAGGTGGGTGTCATGGTGGTGACGCTGGAGAGGGTCGACGACCACGACCGCCGCCTGCTGCACAGGATCTCCGGTCTGGTGGCCGACCTGCTGGTGACCAAGCACGGCTACTCCGACCTGTTCTTCGCCACCCGACGTGACGAGCCGATGAGCGTCGCCGCTGAGATCCAGTGGTCCCTGCTGCCACCGCTGGCGATGATCATGCCCAGGGTCGCCGTGGCCGGGATCCTGGAACCCGCCTACGACGTGGCGGGTGACAGCTTCGACTACGCGCTCAACGGGGACATCCTCCACGTGGTCGTGATCGACGCAATGGGGCACGGCCTGGACGCGGCCACGATGGCCACGGTGGCCATCGGCGCCTACCGGCACGCCCGCCGCGCCGGCATCGGGCTGGCGCAGATCTACGACTCCATGGACCGCGCCGTGGCGGAGCAGTTCGGTCCCGAGCACTTCGTCACCGCGCAGATGATGCAGCTGGACACGACGACAGGACGGGTCCAGTGGGTCAACGCGGGGCACCCGTCGGCGATCCTCGTCCGCAACCACCGCGTCGTGGGCCGTCTGGACGCCCCGACGACCCTCCCTGTCGGCCTGGGCGGTGCGGAGCCACTGATCAGCGAACTGGGACTGGAGCGCGGGGACCGCGTCCTCTGCTTCAGCGACGGGCTCGTCGAGGAGCACAAGATGAGCAGGGAGGAGTTCGGGGAGGACCAGCTGATCACCTGTGTCGACCAGCTGGAGAGAAGCGGTCGCGGCGTCCGGGCGGTGACCCGCTCCCTGTCCCACACGCTCAAGCGGGCGCGGGGCGGACACACCACGGACGACGCGACGCTGCTCATGGTGGAGTGGCGTGGATGACCTCCGTCGCCGTCGTTCGTCGGCCTCGGCCCAGGGACGGGACGGCTCGTCAGCCGGACGGCTCCTCTCTGCTCCCGGTGTCGATGAGGATCTGTTCCGCCTGGCTGATGTTGTCCGCCCGGACGGCCTGGGCCATCGCGGCACGCGCGGCCTCCGGTGTCGTGTGCGGCGGGACCACCAGCAGTGAGAACACGTCCTGGGCGCCGCGGGTGATCAGGACGGTGTCATCGCCCACCGGGAAGGAGTCGACGTGCACCACCCGGTCGTCGACGACGATCCGCGTCGGGAGCCCTTCCCAGGCAGCGGAGTCCAGCCCGACGCGCGTCACGGGGCCGAGATGTGCGACGAGAGCGCTCAGCAGCGCGGGCAGCTCGGCACCGATGTCGCGCGACCGCGGCCACCACGCACCGTCCAGGACACCTTCACGCGACCGCGTCGTCTCCAGCCGGAGCAGCGCACACCCCGGTCGCACAGCCGCGTGAACGCCACTCGGCAGCTGCCGGGAAACAGGGGGCGAATCGGAGTCGGTCATAAGGGACCACCCGTCTTCCGGAACCGGTGCGAACACGGGACGCCTCGCTCCTGTCACGCTACTCCGCAACGCCGGGGGGCCGGAATCTCCGGGATCGGCCCGACCCCGGTCACTGCTTCGACGGTGGGAATCACTGCCGCGGCATACGCTTCGGGGTATGGGCGTATGCGGAAGCGCGGCGGCAGCCGGACGCCGGACGTTGCGAGCGGTCGCTGCACCATGCCCTCAGCGCCACCGCCCGCAGGAGGTGACCGTGGATGCCCATGGGCCGCCGCGGGCAACGCCTGGGCCCACCTCGTCGCGGCGACTCCGGAGACCGACAAGACGTCGACGGCTACGGAGCCTGCCGCCCCTGTCAGGCCCGCACCGTCGGCCACGAGCCCGAGAGCGACAGCCATGACGACACTCCGTGAACGCAAGACCTATCGCACAGCAATTCTCCGAACCCTGTACGGGGCGGTCGAACGCAACAGTCCCGAGGTCAGCGGAGCGATGCTCCGTGACGAGGTCCGTCTTCCCGACGCGGACCTCTCCGCGGCATGCGCCTACCTGGCCGACGCCGGCCTGATCACCGTCGACTGGACATCACACAAGACTCCCGCCACCGCCTCGCTGACCCATGAGGGCATCCGCTTCATGGAGGAGAAGGAAGATTCGGCTGCACCCCCACAGGGTGACTGAACGGCGTGACCGAGACGGCGCCCGGTCGCTCCCTGCCCGAGCCTCCCGGGAAACAGCTGGGGAGCCACGGGCTCTCGGCAGGCCGCGGCCCGCCGCAGCGGTGGCCGACGTGCCTGCCCGGGTGCGGGTGGTCCCGTCCGACTGCCTGCCGGCCACCGGCGTCGCGTTCCTCGCAGGGGATGTGACCTTCATCGCGGCAGCGGAGTACCGGGTGGTTCGGCGCTGCGCCACCCCCCTGACGACGGTGGCGGCGGCACACCCTCCGACGGCGGAGGTCATGGGGCTGCGGGCGGACGTGCGCGGCAGAAAATCCGCTCCACGGAAGAGCAATATCTGTGTCCACGACATGAGAAATAGACGCCGGGCACGGCCAGTATTCCTCATCGGTCGGTCGACTCGGAATTTTCGACCGCGCAGGGCCGGTCGCACCGTGCTACTGTCGATCTCAGTTGCAGGTGTGGTTACCAGTAGGTTCATTTCCGACGGGGTGATCATCACGGCGACACGGAATTCGCACAGGGCGAATTCCTGACACCGCCTCCGAAGGAGAAATGACATGGCTACTGGCACCGTGAAGTGGTTCAACGCGGAAAAGGGTTTCGGCTTCATCGAGCAGGACGGCGGCGGCCCCGACGTCTTCGCCCACTACTCGAACATCGCCGCCCAGGGCTTCCGTGAGCTGCTGGAAGGCCAGAAGGTGTCGTTCGACATCGCTCAGGGCCAGAAGGGTCCGACGGCCGAGAACATCGTTCCCGCCTGACCCCTGCGCTGACGCAGACTTCGCAGCTGGGGCCCGCACCTCTGGGGTGCGGGCCCCAGCTCGCTGCTTTTCAGGGCGCGCGACGGGAAGGCTCCGACTCGCCCCACATCGACTTCGGCTCGTCTCGAAATTCTCTGCGCCGCTCATTTTCTGCGGGAATTCCTTGCCACGTGCCCGCCAAGGAAGGTTCCGCATGCAGCGTGCCCGTACATCCCGCACATATGACCGCTCCGGTGGTCCGCGCCGTTCCAGCGCCTACGGAAAACGACAGCCGGGACGAGCCCTGCAGGGCGAGTTCACGCCCCCGAAGACGCTCACACCCCCGCTGCCCGCCGTCGGGTCGTTCGCCGATCTCGCCATGCCCGCACGGCTGTTGGCCGCGCTCGGCCACGAAGGGGTGACCGTACCCTTCCCGATCCAGGCGGCGACCCTGCCGAACTCCCTGGCCGGTCGTGACGTACTCGGCCGCGGCCGCACCGGCTCGGGCAAGACCCTCGCCTTCGGCCTCGCCGTGCTGGCCCGTACGGCGGGGCGGCGTGCCGAGCCACGGCAGCCGCTCGCCCTTGTCCTCGTTCCCACCCGCGAGCTCGCCCAGCAGGTCACCGACGCGCTCACTCCGTACGCCCGCTCCGTGAGCCTGCGGATGGCCGCCGTCGTCGGAGGGATGTCCATCGGCAGACAGGCCGGTGCGCTGCGCTCCGGGGCCGAGGTGGTCGTCGCGACGCCCGGGCGACTCAAGGACCTCATCGAGCGGGGCGACTGCCGGCTGGACGAGGTCGCCGTCACGGTCCTCGACGAGGCCGACCAGATGGCCGACATGGGCTTCATGCCCCAGGTCACCGCCCTGCTCGACCAGGTACGTCCCGACGGGCAGCGGATGCTCTTCTCGGCCACCCTGGACCGCAACGTCAACCTGCTGGTCCGCCGCTACCTGACAGATCCGGTCGTGCACTCCGTCGACCCGTCAGCGGGCGCGGTCACCACGATGGAGCATCACGTACTCCATGTTCATGACGCGGACAAGCACCGGACGACCACCGAGATCGCGGCGCGAGACGGTCGAGTGATCATGTTCCTCGACACCAAGCACGCGGTGGACCGGCTGACCGCGCACCTGCTGAGCAACGGTGTCCGCGCCGCCGCCCTGCACGGTGGTAAGTCCCAGCCGCAGCGCACGCGGACCCTGGCCCAGTTCAAGAGCGGGCAGGTGACGGTCCTGGTGGCCACCAACGTCGCGGCGCGCGGGATCCACGTCGACAACCTCGATCTCGTCGTCAATGTCGATCCGCCCAGCGACCACAAGGACTACCTGCACCGGGGCGGTCGTACGGCCCGTGCGGGCGAGTCCGGCAGCGTCGTCACCCTGGTGACCCCTGATCAGCGTCGCGGCATGAGCCGGCTGATGACCGCGGCGGGCATCACCCCCCGGATCGCCCGGGTGCGGTCGGGCGAGGCGGAGTTGAGCCGCATCACCGGTGCCCAGGCGCCTTCCGGCGTCCCGGTCGTCATCGCCGCGCCGGACGCGGAACGTCCCCGTGGCGCGTCTTCCCCGTCCCGGGGCCGTCGGGGCCGCCGGGGTCACGCCGGACAGGGCGGGCCCGTCGGCGAAGCGGCGCGCCGCAGGGCACAGCGGCAGCCCCGCTTCGGGTCGGCCGCCTAGAGCCGCCTGTGATCACCAGCCCATCCCTTCCGGCAGGAGGCACCATGACGACGACTCAGGCGCAGGACCAGGCAGCGGACCACTCCCCCGAGCCCGGGGTGGGCGACGGGGACATGCCCGGACCTCGGGTCCGTGACGACATGACGGTCGAGGTGGCTCTGTCCCTCATGGCCGGAGCCCGTGTCAACCACCTCGTCCTGTGCGACGGGGACGACCAGAGCACGGGGCTGATCACCCTGGCCCGGCTCGCCGTTCTCCGCGGCAGCCCCACCTACACGGACCGGATCCGTCTACGGGACATCCTCGGCGGACCGTCCACCGCGCCGGGTACTCGGCCCGAGGCCGTCGGGGAGCATGGCCGGACCCATGGCGTCCCCGCTCTCGCCCGCTGATCGGTCCCACCCGTGCGGCCCTTTCTCCTTCTCCTCTGTGAGGCATCATGCGCTGTGTCATCGCCCGGTACCCGTTCGAGCTCACCAAGAACGGGGTGCTGGCCTCGATGAAGGGCATCACTCCCGAGCTCGTCACGGGTGAGTCCGTGACCATCGGCCGCCGCCGCTACCCGGTCAAGCAGGTGGGCCAGGTCATCACCCGGCAGGACCGCCGCGACTTCACCAGCCGCGAAGTCGTCCGGGCCATGACCAGCCTCGGTTTCACCTGCCACGCCCACCCCGACGCCGCGCCGGTGTGCGTCCCCACTCCGTTCCAGACCGCTTCGGCGCTGCTCGGAGGCACTGCCACGCCGGAGGTGTGAACACGGGCGGAGAACCGCCATCAAGGACCCGGTGAGGGCCCTGCCGACGCGCGTCGGCAGGGCCCTCACCGTCGTATCGCCGCCCTGCGTATCGCCGCGGCCACGACGCTCCGGGCCGAGCGGAGGACGAGGCGACGCCCCGTGCCCACCGTGGCCGGGACGAACGCGGCGTGCGGGACCGCGGGGAGGACGGCCACGCTCTCGCCGTCCACGGCAGCGCCTTTACCCGTCATCGCCGGCCACAGGAGACCTGTGACCCTCGACCGCCAAAATCTACTCTTGCCAGAGTAGACATCGCCCCCTGGCGCGGTTAGTCTTTTTCTCGTTGACACGGTCAAGCGAGACCCGGCAGACATGAACTGGCGGGTAGCAGTACGTAAAGTCGCAGGTCAGTGCGGCTCTGGAGTTCCGAAGCCAAGGTGTTCGCAGAACGGTGACGGGGCTGAGAGCCGGACTGGGCAGCCCGCAGGTCGAGGGGCTGCCGAACGCATCACCGAGCAGTACCGCAGTAACCGCAGTACCCGTTCACCAAGTGGTCGGTCATGTGAGAAAGGACGGAATAGCAGACGCCATCAGGATCGCCCGGCCCGGGGAGCTCTCGGTCCGGGTACCGCAAGACCCCGGAATGGATGGTGGTCCCCGGTCACGCAGCCGCGATCCCCGCACCCCCGCCCTCGCTGGGCCGGGTAGCGGAAACAGAAGGTCGGCAGAGCATGAGGGCCGACGGATGGTGTTTCATTTCCTTCGGGGCCCTGGTGCCGTTCGGCACCAGGGCCCCTCGACGCGTTGCACAACGAGGTGACATGGCAGCAGATATTCCACTCAGCGATCGTCTGGACGACGACGACTACCCCGCGTACACCATGGGCCGGGCCGCCGCGATGCTCGGCACCACGCCGGCCTTCCTCCGAGCCATCGGTGAGGCTCGCCTGATCACTCCGCTGCGCTCGGAGGGCGGACATCGCCGCTACTCCCGCTACCAGCTGCGGATCGCCGCCCGCGCCCGCGAGCTCGTCGACAGGGGAACCCCGATCGACGCCGCATGCCGCATCATCATCCTCGAGGACCAGCTCGAGGAAGCTCAGCGCATCAACGCCGAGTACCGCCGTGCGGCGAACGCGGCTTCCGAGAGCTCCGATCCCGGTTCGAGCTGATCACTTGGGCGCAGGCAAGGGGAGGAAAAGGCTCTCCGCATGCTCGGCCGCGTACATGGAAGGCGACCGGGGCAGGCCAAGTCCCCGCTCAGCGTCCGGCACGGCAGCCCCGCCTCCTCTCCCCCCGCCGGCCGCTGCCGTACGACCTGTTCCAGGCGATCCACAGGACCAGAGCCGTGCCGAGGCCCGTGCCGGCGGATTGCCAGGCCGCTCGGGCGAGCAGCGCGGAGCGGTCGGTGACCGCCCAGTCCTGGCCCGCGTACAGCGGGATGTCCGTCCGGAGTTCCTCATCGGCGGCGAAGGAGAGTCCGTGGATCTCACCGCTGCCGCGGCGCCCTCCCGGCAGGTGCCACATGCCGTGGCACGGGCCGCCCGCCGTGCAGTGGACGTATCCTTCCGTCTTCGTGCGGTGCCCGTCGGTGAAGCGGTACGTGTTCTGCGCCGCGAGGAACAACGGCAGCGCGAGCGCGCACAGGCATACGGACAGCAGCGCCCGCGACCACGGCCCGAGCCCGCTCAGCAGCTCGGCGACCCAGGACGCCGGGCCCCTGCCGCCGCCCTCGCCGGCCGGCACGGTCAGGCCGGGGTGGTCGTGTCCTGAGCGGAGGCCGTGCAGGCCTCGGGGCCCTGCTCCACCGCCTTCGGGTCCATCCACATGACCTGCCAGCCGTGGCCGTCGAGGTCGTAGAAGCTGCGGGAGTACATGAAGCCGTGGTCCTCCGCGCCGTCCGCCTCGGAGGCGCCCGCCGCGAGTGCGGCGGCACTGACCTCGTCGACCTCGTCGCGGGAGGAGACGCTGAAGCAGTACAGCGCCGGCGTGTGCGTGGTGGGGTCGGCGCTCGGCAGTTGCGCGAACTCCGCGAACTTCTCGCGGGTGAGCAGCATGACGAACGCGTGCTCGCCGACCAGCATGCAGGCGGCGGTCTCGTCGGTGAAGTGCGGGTTGAAACGGAAGCCGAGGCCGGCGAAGAACGCCCTGCTGCGTTCGAGGTCGGCCACGGGGAGGTTCACGAACAGCATGCGGCCGGGGTGTGCGGGCGCGGTCATGGCGGGTCTCCAGTCGGTGTCTCGTGACGTGGGTCCAGCGACCCACGTCACGCTCGTCTCTCGCTTGTCGGTGTGCGCGTCCTGGTAGACCGGTCCGGTCGGCGGAAGTCATCGGTGGTTCGCCGTCGATAACCTGACCGGGTGAAGACCGAGTTGACCCTCCTGTCGCGCGTGGCCTACCGCGGACAGGAGATCACCGCGCCCCGGCTGCGGGGGCTGCTGGCGCTGCTCGCGGGCGAGCTGCGCTCCGGTCGCAGTGTGGCGGGGCTCGTGGACGGGCTGTGGCGGGACGAGCTGCCGGCCAACCCGGCCGGCGCGCTGCGGATCCTGGTCTCCCGGGCCCGGTCCCAGCTCGGGGCCGACGTCGTCGTCAACACCCCGACCGGCTACCGGCTGGCGCTGGGTGAGGAGCAGGTCGACAGCGCGGCGGTGGTGCGGTGCGCCGAGGCGAGCGCCCGGCAGGCACGGGCCGGGGATCATGCCGCCTCCCTGGCGAGCGCGGAGGAGGGCCTGGGCCACTGGGACGCGGTGCCCGGGTCCGAGGCCGCGCCGGGCGATCCGGTGGCGGAGCTGCGGGCCGGGCGGGCGCCGTACTACCACTCCCTGGTCCGCCTGCGCGCGCTCGCGCTCGCCCGGCTGGGGCGGGGCGGCGAGGCGATGGCTCCGCTGACCGAGGTCTTCGCGGGGGCGCCGCGCGACGAGGAGGTCCTGGCCGAACTGCTGCGCGCCGAGGCGGCCACGGCCGGGCCCTCGGCGGCGCTGGCCCGCTATGACGTGTACCGGCGCGAGCTGCGTGAGGGGCTCGGCACCGACCCCGGGGGCCGGCTGAAGGCCGTGCAGCAGGAGCTGCTGCGGGCCGAGGCCCCCGTCGTCCGTCACGGGGTGCCGCACGATCCGAATCCGCTGCTGGGGCGGGACGGGGATCTCACCGCGGTGGCGGGGCTGCTGCGCTCGTCGCGGCTGGTCTCGATCGTCGGGCCCGGTGGGCTGGGCAAGACGCGGCTCGCGTACGCCGTCGGCCGGCAGGCGGAGCAGCGGGTGGTGCACTTCGTGTCGCTGGCCGGGGTCCGCGCGGACGAGGACGTGGCCGGTGAGGTGGCGTCGGCGGTCGGCGGGGAGGCGCCGCGCGTCGGGTCGTACGGCGGGGCGGACGGCGGCAGGGTGGACGTGCCCGCCGGAATCGTCGCCGCGCTCGGTGCCGGCCCCGCGCTGCTGGTGCTGGACAACTGCGAGCAGGTCGTGCGGGGTGCCGCCGGTCTGGTGCGGGAGCTGGTGGCGCGGTCCAGGGACCTGCGGCTGCTGGTCACCAGCAGGGCGCCGCTGGGGCTGAGTTCGGAGGCGGTGTACCCGTTGCCGCAGCTGAGCCCGGCGACCTCGGTCGAGCTGTTCGAGCAGCGGGCCCGGGCCGCGCGCCCCGATGTCGGGCTGCCGCCCGGGGCGGTGGCGGAGCTGTGCGGGCATCTGGACGGGCTGCCGCTCGCCCTGGAGCTGGCGGCGGCGCGGGTGCGGGTGCTGTCGGTACCCGAGATCGGCCGCCGCCTGGGCGACCGGTTCGCGCTGCTGCGCGGCGGGAGCCGGGACGCGCCCGAGCGGCATCGCACCCTGCACGCGGTCGTGGAGTGGAGCTGGAACCTGCTGGAGGAGGACGCGCGGGCGGCGCTGCGGGCGTTGTCGGTGTTCCCCGGCGGCTTCGACGAGGCGGCGGCGGAACGGCTGCTGGGTGAGGGCGGGGACGCGCTGTACCTGCTGGAGCAACTGGTGGACCAGTCGTTGCTGCAGGCCGTCGACACCGCGGCCGGGATCCGCTTCCGCATGCTGGAGACCGTGCGGGAGTTCAGCGCCGCCCGGCGGGCGGCCGCCGGGGAGGAGGGGGCGGTCACCGACCGGTTCCTCGGCTGGGCGCGGGACTTCGGACGGGCCAACCACGATCTGATGGCCGGTCCGGAGCCGCTGCGGCACTGGGCACGGCTGCGCGCCGAGCAGGACAACCTGGTCCTCGCCCTGCGCTGTGCCCTCGCCCGCGGGGACGGGGACACGGTCGCGGCGGCCGGTGCGGTGCTGGCCGGCATCTGGCTCACCGACGCCACCAGCTTCCACCGGGTCCTGACCCTGGCCGACGACACCGCGGCGCCGCTGTCGCACTACCGCCCCGACGCGCGGTACACCGACGTCACCCGCACCCTCAGCGCGCTGTGCACCGCCGCCCCGTTCATCGGGTACGGCCCGCTGCGGGCGCGCCATCTCGTCACGCTGCGCCGGCTGCCGCCCGCGGAGCCGGACACCCTGCTGCGGGCGCTCGCCGTCGTGCTGTGCGCCCTTCCGGACATGCGTCCGCCCGGCTACGAGGCGCTGCGGGCCCTGTGCGCGAGCGAGGCGCCGCTGCTGGCGGGCGTCGCGGAGTGTGTGGCCAGCTACCTCTGGGAGTACGAGCACCAGCCGGAGCGTGCGCTGTCCTCCGCCCGGCGGCTGCTCGCCGCGGTCGACGCCGTGCCGAACCCGTCGCTCAGGCTGCTCGGCCACTCCCGGTGCAGCGAGCTGTGCGCGGACGCCGGCCTGGGCGAGGAGGCGTACCGGCATCTGCTGGCCGCGCTGGAGACCCTGCAGCACCTGAACGACCAGTCGCCCATGACGGGTCTGCACCGGGGGCTGGCGTTGGCCTGCCTGCAGCGCGGTGAGCCGGACGAGGCGGAGGAGTGGCTGCGGCGCGTGGAGCGGAGCCAGCCGGCGGAGCAGACCTCGGCCGTGGCGACCGACCTGGCCGCGCGGGCCGAGATCGCGCTGGCCCGCGGGCTGACCGAGGTGGGTCTGCGGCGGTGGCGGACGGCCGTGGAGCGGCTGCGCGGGGGCGACTCGCCGCCGGTCGACCCGACCACGGAGGTGTGGGCGCGGGCGATCGCGGCCTACGCGGTGGCCGCGCACGCGTACGCCGGGCGGCTGGAGCCGGTGGCCGAGCTGGTGGCCGAGCTGGAGGACCGGCTGCTCGACGGCGCCTCCCGCCCGGCCGGGGGGACCGCGGGGTCCGGCATCGACGTACTGGCCCTCGGTCTGGTGCGGCTCCACGCGGGCGACCCCTCGGCGGTACCGCTGCTGGTGCTGGCGGGGCGGATGCAGGTGCCGCAGACGTTCCCGACGATGTCCGCCGACCGGGCCCGGCGGGCCGCGCGGGAGGCCGACGGGGCGGCGTACGCCGACGCGGTGTCGGAGTACGCCGCCCTGGGGTGGGACGGGTTGTGGGAGGCGACCCGCGCGCTCATTTCGAGTCGCGGTTGAACTGCGCGGTCGACCAGCGGTAGCCGAGCGCGGTGAGGCCGGCACACCAGGCGAGCGCGATCCAGCCGTTGTTGCCGATCCCGGTGCCGAGGAGCAGGCCGCGCAGGGTCTCGATGGCCGGGGTGAACGGCTGGTACTCGGCGATCGGCCGGAACCAGCCGGGCATCGTGTCGGCCGGGATGAAGGCGCTGGAGATGAGCGGCAGGAGGATCAGCGGCATCGCCATGTTGCTGGCCGCCTCGGGGTTCGGGCTGGCCAGGCCCATGCCGACCGCGATCCAGGTGAGCGCCAGGGCGAAGAGCGCGACCAGGGCGAACGCCGCGAGCCATTCCAGGAGGGTGGCGTCGGTGGAGCGGAAGCCGATGGCCACGGCGACGGCGCCGACGAGGACCACGCTGGCGATCGACTGGATCACACTGCCGAGGACATGCCCGACGATCACGGAGCCGCGGTAGACGGCCATCGTGCGGAAGCGGGCGATCAGACCCTCGTTCATGTCCATGGAGACGTACACCGCGGCCCCGATCACGGTGCTGCCGACGGTCATCAGCAGGATGCCGGGGACGATGTAGGCGATGTAGTCGGAGCGGTCCGCGCCACCGCCGCCGATGCCCGTGCTCATCACGTCGCCGAAGATGTAGACGAAGAGCAGCAGCATCATGATCGGGGTGAGCAGCAGGTTCAGGGTCGCGGACGGGTAGCGCCACGCGTGCAGGAGATTGCGGCGCAGCATGGTGGAGGAGTCGCGGACGGCCAGGGCGAGGGTGTTCATCGGACGGTCTCCTCGGGCTGGGCGGGACGGTCGGCGGGGCCGGTGAGGGCGAAGAAGACGTCGTCGAGGTCGGGGGTGTGGACGGTGAGTTCGTCGGCCTCGATGCCGGCGGTGTCCAGCCGGTCGAGGAGGGAGCGCAGTTCGCGCTGGCTGCCGCCGCAGGGGATCTGCAGGGCGAGTGCCTCGTCGTCGCGGGTGACCTCGCGCAGTTCGGCGGTGGCGTGCCGGTAGACGGCGGGGTCGGTGAAGCGGAGGCGGACGTGTCCGCCGGGGACGAGGCGTTTGAGTTCCTCGGCGGTGCCTTCCGCGACGAGGGCGCCGCCGTGGAGGACGGCGATGCGGTCGGCGAGTTCGTCGGCCTCCTCCAGGTACTGGGTGGTGAGCAGGACGGTGACGCCGTCGGAGACGAGTTCGCGGATGATCTGCCACATGTTGTGGCGGGAGCGGGGGTCGAGGCCGGTGGTGGGTTCGTCGAGGTAGATGATCCGGGGGCTGCCGACCAGGGTCATGGCGAGGTCGAGGCGGCGTTTCATGCCGCCGGAGTAGGTCGAGACGGGTTTCTTCGCGGCGTCGGTGAGGTCGAAGCGTTCCAGCAGGGCGGCGGCGACCCGCCGGCCCTCGCTGCGCGGCAGGTGGTGCAGGTCCGCCATGAGGAGCATGTTCTCCTCGCCGGTGATCAGGCCGTCGACGGCGGAGAACTGCCCGGTGACCCCGATCGCGGCGCGCACGGCCTGCGGGTCGGTGCGCAGGTCGTGGCCGCCGATGCGGATCTCGCCGGCGTCGGCGGTGATGAGCGTGGAGAGGATCTTGACGGCGGTCGTCTTGCCGGCCCCGTTCGGGCCGAGCAGGGAGAAGACCGTGCCGGCGGGCACGTGCAGGTCGATGCCGTCCAGGACCGTTCTGTCCCCGAAGGACTTCCGCAGCCCCGTGGCCGCGATGGCGGTGGTGTGGGTCGTCGTCATGCCCCGGAGTCTGCGGGGCGCCGCGTTCAGCGGCCTTTCAGCGTCGTTTCACCGCCCTGGGCGACCGGGAACACGCTGAAACGGGCGGTGAGACCGGCCGGCGGCTCGGCTCGTCCCGCCTGCGGAAAAAGGTGTTGGCGGGCCGCGGTGGCCGCTGCTACCTTCCGGGAGGCCGTGCGAGAGAACGAGGAGGTGGTACCCGTGAACGCAGTATCGACATGGGTGCTCCCCTCCGGGGTCACGGTCGGGCGATAGGTCGTCCGGGAGCGCCGTTTCACGAGCACTCCCGAAAGGCACGACCCATGCGCTTCCTTTCCGAGCGGCGTCTCGACGACGGCGTCCTCGAACGCGAATTCCTCCTCGGCGAGATCCCGGGCACCCTGTGGACGCCCGGGCCCGGACCGGCCCCGCTGGTCCTGATGGCCCACAACAACGGCCTGCCCAAGGCGGACCCCCGGCTGGTGGCCCGGGCCCGCTACACCGCGGCGCGCGGCTACACGGTGGCCACCATCGACGCCGCCGGGTGCGGCGACCGTCCCCGGTCGGCCGCCGCCGAGCAGGCCCGCGCCGACCTCCGGGGCGCCCTGCGGGCGGGTGAGCCGGTCGACGAGCTCTTCGAGTCGCTGATCGGCCCACTGGTCGAGAACGCGGCCCCGGAGTGGCGGACCACCCTGGACGCCCTCCTCGAACTGCCCCGGATCGGCGGCCCGGTCGCCTACTCCGGCGGGTGGGCCGCCCTCGGTATCCGGCTGGCGGTGACCGAGCCGCGGATCGTCGCCGCCGGCTTCTTCGCCGGCGGGTACGTGCCCCGTGCCCAGCGCGAGGAAGCCCGGCGGGTCACCGTTCCGCTGCTGTTCCTGCTCCAGTGGGACGACGAGGGCAATCCCCGGCAACGGGCCCTGGACCTGTTCGACGCCTTCGGCAGCGAGGAGAAGACGCTCCACGCCAACCTCGGGGGGCACACCGGCACCCCGTGGTTCGAGCTGGAGGACGGGTGCAGGTTCCTGGACCGGCATCTGAAGTGAGAGTCGGTGACCGGCCGCGGGGGTGAGGTTCGCGTCAGTGGCCGGCCGCGCTGGCGTCCTGACGGCGGCGGCGGGCGGCCGCGGCGTACGTGGTCAGGCCGCCCAGGACCAGGGCGAGACTGGCCGCGATGATCAGGTCGGTGGTGGACGAGGTGCCGGTGGCCGCCAGGGAGGCGGCCCCGGCGACGAGCCCGGTGCCGGTGCCGCTGAGGTAGTTCATGATCTTGTTCCTCTCGGTGACCTGTCGGTCGTGTGGGGATGGGCGGGACAGGGGGAAGCGGTCACTTCCAGGCGGAGACACCGGTGGCGTACGACTTCACCAGGGAGGTGACGAACCAGTACGCGCGCACGGTGGAGAAGACCAGGCCGGGCAGCATCAGGACGTCGACCAGGACGCCCTTCCAGCCGAGGTGGCGGGTACGGAAGGCGGCGTACACGATCCAGAAGGCGACCAGGCACAGCCAGGCCGGATCCAGGACGAAGCCCTTGCTCGCGATCACGCCGGTCCAGGCGGCCAGCCAGCCCAGGGTGTAGAGGAAGCCGGCGAAGCCGAGCACCATGCTGGTGATGGAGAACCACGTGTGCTTCGTCCAGCCGCGGCGGCGCAGGGTGTCGACCGTGCCGCGTCCCCAGCGCTCCCGCTGGCCGATCAGTTCCCGCAGCGTGGGCATGAGGTCGGTGTAGGCGATGCAGTGCTGGTTGGCCGTGACCTTCCAGCCCGCCTCCTTCAGCGCGAGCGTCGTCTCGTAGTCCTCGACCAGGTTGGCGTGGTCCTCCCAGAACACCTCGCCGCGCCAGCGCAGGATGCTCAGCAGTGCCTCGGTGCGGTAGAAGGAGCCGGCGCCCGACATGCTGTGGATGCCGAAGCGGTAGCGGCCCCGGGCGTAGCGGCCGTACTCCATGATCTGCATGCCCAGCAGGTAGCGCTGCCAGAGGTTCTTCCACAGTCCGGTGCGGCCGAGGCAGGTGGCGCTGAGGCCGCCCACGCGTCGGTCCGACGCCATGACGTTGCGCGCCCGCTCCAGGAACTTCGGGTGCAGAGTGGTGTCGGCGTCCATGACCAGCAGGTACTTCGCGGCGGCCGCGAGTCCGCCGGGCGTGCCGTGCAGCCAGCCGATGGCGTGGTTGAGGGCGCCGGCCTTCTTGTGCGGGTTGTCCGGCAGGTCGAAGACGACGGTGCGCGGTACGCCCGGGCGGTCGGCGAACGCGCGGGCGAACTCCTCGGTCCGGTCGGTGGAGTTGTTGACCACGATCACGATCAGGTCGGGCGGTGTGGTCTGCGCGGCCAGTGACTCCAGTGCCGGCAGGACACCGGCCTCCTCGTTGCGCGCGGGGAGGATCACGGCGGTCTCCAGCAGCGAGGGCGCCGCCTGGGTCACCAGCCGGCGCCGGTGGGAGCCGTGGGCGCGCCGGCCTCCGCGCCCGTGGTCGGGTCTGCCGGATCGGTCGGATCGGTCGGATCGGTCGGAACGGTCGGAACGGTCGGAACGGTCGGGACGGCTGGCCCGGGCGGGCCGTGTGGTGTCGTCCGTGGACGAGGAACCTGACGGCGCCCGTGCGGCCACGCGCGTATGGCCGGCGGTGGTCATGTGGTCGGACATGGTGTGGTGTTGCCCCCCGCGGCGTGAGCGCCGCTTCTTTCCGCGACGGCCTTCGGGCCGTCCGCTTGCCTGTTGCTGCCCGGTGCCGGGTGTCCCCGGCCGGGAGCGGACCCCACCACTGCGACGAGCGGCGGCACGAAGGGCCATTCTTGAGTCGCCGGTTACGGTCCCGGAAGAGTGACAGAGGGGCGTACGGGGGCCTTGAGGAGAGCCAGGGGGTGACGAAGGGGAGCGAGTGGTGAAGGTGGGGCGCGTTACGACTCCGCGCGCCTCCGGTGTCCGCCTCTTCTGCCGCCCCAGCCCGCGCCCCGCACCCCGTATCTCTCACCCCGCACCCCGCGGAAAACCGCCTGCGTTCCCGTAGCCCGTCCCTCTACGCTCGGTCGATGACCTTGGAATGGCGGCATGTGATCGTGCACGCGGCGGACCCGGCGGGCCTGGGGCAGTGGTGGGCGGAGGCGCTCGGCTGGGTCGTGGTCCACTCCTCCGAGGACGAGTTCGCGATCTGCCCGGCGCCGGACCGTCTGCCGGGGCTGGAGTTCGTCCGGCTCGACGAGCCCAGGCAGGGCAAGAGCCGGCTGCACCTCGACTTCGTGCCGGACGACCAGGACGCCGAGGTGGCGCGTCTGGTGGCCCTCGGCGCCCGGCACGTCGACATCGGCCAGGGTGAGCAGTCGTGGGTCGTCCTCGCGGACCCCGAGGGCAACGAGTTCTGTGTCCTCGGCCGACGGCGCCCGGAACCGGCTGCGTGAAGAACCGGGCGGCACCGCATCAGCGGTGCCGCCCGGTCGGATGTTGCCCGGTCGCTGTTCCCCGGTGGGCGCGGCCTCAGTCGGTCATGGCCTCGCGGACGAGGGCGGTGTCCACGAACTGTTCGAAGCGGACGACGAGTCCGCCGCGGACGACGAAGTGGTGGGCGACGCGGACGTCGATGTTCTTGCCGGTGGCCTTGTGGGTCGCGGTGTAGCGGGCCAGGACGACGACGTTCTCGCCGTCGACGACGTAGGTGTCGTCGTGGGCGGTCCAGCCGTCCCAGTCCTGGCCGAGCTTCTCCATGACGTGGGAGGTCACGCCCTCGGGGGTGCGGTAGGTGCCGGCCAGCGGGAAGCCGGCCATCTCGGTCCACTCCACGTCCGGGGCGAGGGTGGCGCGCAGGGCGTCCAGGTCGCCCGCGGCCGAGGCCAGGTACTGCCGGCGTACGACGTCGGCGGGCGCGGAGGAGGTGGCGAAGTCGCTCATGCCGGTCAGCCCCACGTCATCTCGCCCTTGGCGACCTTCGCACCGATCTGCGCGGCGATCAGCATGCCGTTGTCCGGGTAGCGCTTGACCAGCGCCTCGGTGAGCGCGGCCCCGTCCGCGGCCTTGCCCAGCTCCTCCTCGAAGGCGAGGAGGTAGTCGCGGGTGGAGGTGATCGCGGAGGCGTCGGCGGCGGTGCCGGGCAGCCGGTGGCCGGGGACGACCAGCTCCGGGTCGAGGGCGGCCATGCCGTCGAGCAGGTCGATCCAGGCGGCGCGGTCACCGGGGGTGGGGGTGTCGGCGACCCAGACGTGCTCCTGCTGGAAGAGCAGGACGCCGCCGAGGAGGGCGCGGTGTCCGGCCTGCCACAGGTAGTGGCGGTCGGGCAGTCCGGCCGGGCCGCCCCGGAGCTCGAAGGTGTGGCCCTCCAGGGTGAGGTCGCCGGTGAGCGGGGTCAGGTCGACCAGCCGGGTGGGGAGGTTGGGGCCCAGGGCCGCCCAGGCCTTGAGCTTGCCCTCGTAGGAGTGCGCGATGTGCTCGATGACGATCGGGGTGGCGACGAAGACGGCGTCGGGGAAGGCGTCGGCGACGACCTCGGCACCGAAGTAGAAGTCGGGGTCGCCGTGGCTGACGAAGACGGTGGTCAGCTTCTTGCCCGAGTCGAGGACCTCGGCGACCAGGCGGTGACCGTCGGCACGGGTGAAGCCGGCGTCCACCAGCAGCGCCTCCGACTCACCGGTGACGAGGGTGGCCGTCTTGTTCTTGCTGCCGGCCGGGAAGTCCAGATCGAGGACCTTGAAGGAGAGGGTGCTCATGGGATGACTCCTTGTGAGGGGACTGGGTGGGGACGGGGACGGTGGGGTGCGTACGTCAGGGACGTCTCACGGATGTCACGGACGTCAGGGCGTGCGGAGGGACGCCAGGCGGCGGTCGATCTCGTCCGCGGTGGAGTGGCCGTGGGCCAGTGCGGTGACGTGGTCCCCGCGCAGGGCGAGCAGGGTGGGGAAGCCGGTCACACCGAGCGAGGCGGCCCGGTCGAAGTCGGCCCGTGCCCACGCCTGCGCCCCGGGGCCCTCGAAGGAGGCGACCACGGCGTCGGCGTCCAGCCCGGCGTCCTCGGCGACCTTCCGCAGGGTCGCGGCGTCGGAGAGGCTGAGGCCGTCGACGTAGAAGGCCCGCTGCAGGGCGGGGGCCAGTTCCGCGGCCCGGTCGGGGGCGGCCCGGCGCAGGGCGGCCAGGGCGCGCGCGGCGGCCTCGGAGTCCATCACGAACGTGCCGTCGGCGATCAGCCGCTCGTACGGCTCGCCGAACTCGGCTCCGGTCAGCCGGGCGATCTCGGCGTTGGCGCCCTGGACGTAGCCGAACGCGCGGATCGGGACGCGGCGGGCTCCGGTGAACAGGCCGCCGGAGACCACCTCGACCGGCAGTTCGGGGTGCCGGGAGACGACTTCGCCCAGTGTGGCGGAGAAGCCGTGCGACCAGCCGCAGTAGGCGTCGAAGGCGTAGACGAGCTTCATCGGGGTCCTCGGGAGGATGCGGCGCCCGCGGGATGCGAACGATTCGTCTGCTCAAACAGTAACTGACCCGTCAGGTATTTCCTCAATCGTGTGACGGCTGCCACAGCTTGCTTCTCGATGTCAGTACACCAAGGAACCCGTCCGGCCGCAGCGTGGGAGCCGCGGCCCGGGCGGGGGGCTCAGGGCAGGCGCGGCAGGACGTCCCGGGCGGAGTGGCTCAGGATCCGCAGGTCCTCGGCGAACCGTTCCCGGTGCTCGGCCGGCAGCGGGTCGAGGAAGTAGCGGCGGATGTTCTCCACGTGCAGCCGGGACGCGCGGACGGTGGTCTCCTCGCCGAGAGGGGTCAGCCGCACCAGGCGGCCGCGCCGGTCGTCGGGGTCCTCGGTGCGCTCGACCAGCCCGGCCGCCTCCATCCGGTCCACCAGGCGCGTCGCGCCGCCCGTGGTGAGCACCTGCTCCTGCGCGACGGCCCGCATCGACAGACCCGGCTCACCGGCGCGCCCGAGGATCAGCAGCACCTCGAACATCAGATGGGTGACGCCGCACTCCAGCTCCAGCGAGCGGCCCAGGATGTACTCCAGCCGGTTCGCCGCGCCCTGAAGCCGCCCGAAGGCCAGCACCAGCGCGTTGTTCGCCGCTTCCCTCGGCGAGGAGATCTCCTCCGCCCACTCGTCCACGCCCTCGCCACCCTTTCTGGTCTCCGGGTGGTCCGGAGCACCGATCACGCTATTGTGCCGGACCGCCCTGGGGCGACCGACGGCCAGCGCTCGCGCGGTAACGGTTACGGCCCTGTCGCCTCGCGCACCCGCGGTCCCACCCGTACGGCCCGCGCGCCGCCCCCGTCACCGGCGCCCCCCTCGCCACCCGTTCCGCCCGAGCCGCCCGCCGTGTCCGGTCCGCCCGCGATCCGCACGTACGGCAGCGCGATGTCGTGCTCGCGCAGAGCCGTCTCGTAGCGGGACAGCAGCGTGCCGAGGGTCCATCGAGCCATCTCACCCGGCGACAACGGGTGGGCTCAACCCCGTTGCGGGGCCCCCACGTACGCCGCCAGATGCTCGCCGGTGAGGGTCGAGCGGGCCGCGACCAGGTCGGCCGGGGTGCCCTCGTAGACGACGCGGCCGCCGTCGTGGCCGGCGCCGGGGCCGAGGTCGATGATCCAGTCGGCGTGGGCCATGACCGCCGGGTGGTGCTCGACGACGATGACGGACTTGCCGGCGTCGACCAGGCGGTCCAGCAGGCCGAGGAGTTGTTCCACGTCGGCGAGGTGGAGGCCGGCGGTGGGCTCGTCGAGGACGTAGACGCCGCCCTTGTCGGCCATGTGCGTGGCGAGCTTCAGACGCTGGCGTTCGCCGCCGGAGAGGGTGGTGAGGGGCTGGCCGAGCGTGAGGTAGCCGAGGCCGACGTCGGCGAGCCGGCCGAGGACCCGCTGCGCGGCCGGGGTGTGCGCCTGTCCGCCGCCGAAGAACTCCTCGGCCTCGGCCACCGACATCGCCAGCACCTCGGTGATGTCCCGGCCGCCGAGGTGGTGGTCGAGGACCGCCGCCTGGAAGCGCCGCCCCTCGCACTCCTCGCAGGTGGTGGCGACGCCGGCCATCATCGCGAGGTCGGTGTAGACGACCCCGGCGCCGTTGCAGGTGGGGCAGGCGCCCTCGGAGTTGGCGCTGAACAGCGCGGGCTTGACGCCGTTGGCCTTGGCGAAGGCCTTGCGGATCGGGTCGAGGAGTCCGGTGTACGTGGCCGGGTTGCTGCGGCGCGAGCCGCGGATCGGCGCCTGGTCGACCGAGACGACCCCCTCGCCGGCCGGGATGGAGCCGTGGATCAGGGAGCTCTTGCCGGAGCCGGCGACCCCGGTGACGACGGTCAGCACCCCGAGCGGGACGTCCACGTCGACGTCGCGCAGGTTGTGGGTGGCCGCGCCGCGGATCTCCAGCTTCCCGGTGGGGGTGCGCACGGTGTCCTTGACGGCGGCCCGGTCGTCGAGGTGGCGGCCGGTGACGGTGTCGCTGCCCCGCAGCCCGGCCACCGCGCCCTGGAAGCAGACGGTGCCGCCGGCGGTGCCCGCGCCGGGGCCGAGGTCGACGACATGGTCGGCGATCGCGATGACCTGCGGCTTGTGCTCCACGACGAGGACGGTGTTGCCCTTGTCGCGCAGGCGCAGCAGCAGGTCGTTCATGCGCTGGATGTCGTGCGGGTGCAGCCCGGTGGTGGGCTCGTCGAAGACGTACGTGACGTCGGTGAGCGAGGAGCCGAGGTGACGGATCATCTTCACCCGCTGGGCCTCGCCGCCCGAGAGGGTGCCGGCGGGCCGGTCGAGGGCGAGATAGCCGAGGCCGATCTCCGTGAACGAGTCGAGGCTCTGCCGCAGGGCTTCGAGCAGCGGCGCCACGGTCGGCTCGGACAGTCCGCGCACCCAGTCGGCGAGGTCGCTGATCTGCATCGCGCACACGTCGGCGATGCTCAGCCCCTCGATCTTCGAGGAGCGGGCGCCCTCGCCGAGCCGGGTGCCGTCGCACTCGGGGCAGACCCTGAAGGTCATGGCCCGCTCCACGAACGCCCGTACGTGCGGCTGGAGCGCGTCGACGTCCTTGGCGAGCATCGACTTCTGGATCTTCGGGATCAGCCCCTCGTACGTGAGGTTGACGCCCTCGACCTTGATCTTGGTGGGTTCCTTGTGGAGCAGGTCGTGCAGCTCGCGCTTGGTGTAGCGGCGGATCGGCTTGTCGGGGTCGAAGAAGCCGCAGCCGCGGAAGATGCGGCCGTACCAGCCGTCCATGCTGTAGCCGGGGATCGTGAGCGCGCCCTCGTTGAGGGACTTGGTGTCGTCGTAGAGCTGGGTCAGGTCCATCTCGGTCACCGAGCCGCGGCCCTCGCAGCGCGGGCACATGCCGCCGGTACGGGTGTACGTCGCCTTCACGGCGCGCTGGGTGCCGCGCTCCACGGTGATCGCGCCGCTCGCGCGGACCGAGGCGGTGTTGAAGGAGTAGGCGCTGGGCGGGCCGATGTGCGGGGTGCCGAGCCGGCTGAAGAGGATGCGGAGCATCGCGTGGGCGTCGGTGGCGGTGCCGACGGTGGAGCGGGGGTCGGCGCCCATCCGCTGCTGGTCGACGATGATCGCGGTGGTCAGCCCGTCGAGCACGTCGACCTCGGGCCGGGCCAGGGTGGGCATGAAGCCCTGGACGAAGGCGCTGTACGTCTCGTTGATCAGCCGCTGCGACTCGGCGGCGATCGTCCCGAAGACGAGCGAGCTCTTGCCGGAGCCGGAGATGCCCGTGAACACCGTCAGCCGGCGCTTGGGGATCTCGACGCTGACGTCCTTGAGGTTGTTCACGCGTGCTCCGTGCACACGGATCAGGTCGTGGCTGTCGGCGAGGTGCGGGAGGGCGGTGTGGGCCATGCGGCTCACGCTACGGGCGGGGACCCGCTTTCGCTTCTCCATTCCTGACGGCGTCCCCGACGGCATCCCCGACGGCGTCCCGGTCGGCGTCGGGGCCCGCATCCCCGCCCGCGTCCCGGGCGGCCTTCCTGACCGGCCTGGTGTGGATCTTGGCATAGCAGGCGGGGACGGCGGCGCCCTCGTCGTGGGCGCGGGCCCGGTAGGCGCTCGGGGTCTCGCCGACGATCTCGGTGAACCGCGAGCTGAACGAGCCGAGCGAGGTGCAGCCGACCTCGAAGCAGACCTCGGTGACGCTGAGGTCGCCGCGCCGCAGCAGCGCCTTGGCGCGCTCGATGCGGCGGGTCATGAGATAGCTGTACGGCGTCTCGCCGAAGGCGGCGCGGAAGCTGCGGGAGAAGTGGCCGGGGGACATCAGGGCGAGGCGCGCCAGCGCGGGCACGTCGAGCGGCTCGGCGTAGTGACGGTCCATCGCGTCGCGGGCCCGGCGCAGCCGGACGAGGTCCTCCAGGGTCACGGGACCACGATCGCACAGGGGTGGGTGCCGCGGGGTGCTCACGGCGTGGCAGCGGGCAACACCGGGCGATACGGATAGCTTCGTTCCGTTATGAGCGAAGACAAGAGCGGAGAGACGACGGGCAGCCGGACGACGGGCAGCCAGCCCCAGGAAGCCGATGTGCTGCGGACCATGCTGAACCGGCCGGAGTACCGCAGGGCGCTGGTGTTCTGCGGGCTGATCGGCATCCCGGTGGCGCTGATCGCGTTCTGGTTCCTCGCGGCGGTCAACAAGCTGGAGCGGCTGATCTGGCAGGAGTGGCCGCGGGACCTGGGCTGGCAGCACGCCCCCTGGTGGTGGGGGCTGCCGCTGCTGACGGTGGCGGGGCTCGTGGTCGGTGTGGTGGTCGCCCGGTTCCCCGGACGGGGCGGGCATCTGCCGGCGGGCGGACTGCACGCGGGCGGGGTCACCAGGGCGGCGCTGCCCGGGGTCGTGGTGGCCGCGATGGTCGGTCTGCCGCTCGGGGTGGTGCTGGGCCCCGAGGCGCCGCTGATCGCTCTGGGCGGCAGCCTCGCGCTGCTGTTCGCGAGCCTGGTGCGGGCGCCGCAGACCGAGGCGAGCACGGCGCTGCTGGCGGCGGCCGGGTCCGCGGCGTCCATCTCGGCGCTGTTCGGGAACCCGGTGGTGGGCGCGGTGCTGCTGATGGAGGTGGCCGGGGTGGGCGGACCGCAGCTGTTCGCGGTGATGCTGCCGGCCCTGCTGGCGAGCGGCGTCGGAGACATGATCTTCACCGGGTTCGTGCACTGGACCGGCTTCGAGACGGGCAGCCTGGACATCGGGCTGCCCAAGCCTCCGCCGCTCGACTGGCCGGACGTGCTGTGGGTGCTGGTGCTGGCGCCGGCCGTCGCGTTCGTCGTCCACTGGATCTTCGTGGGCGGCCGGTTCACCGCCGGGTTCGTCACGACGCACACCGTGCGCAACACCACCCTGTGCGGCCTCGGCGTCGGGGTCTGCGTCACCCTGTACGCGGTCTCCACCGGGCGTTCGCCGGCCGAGGCCGCGCTGTCCGGGGAGGCGGCCCTGTCCGAGCTGGCGAAGGACCCGCACGCCTGGCCGGCGGGCGCCCTGGTCGCCGTCCTCGCGTTCAAGGCGCTCGCGTACGCGGTGAGTCTGGGCAGCCTGCGCGGGGGCCCGGTCTTCCCCTCGCTGTTCCTGGGCGGGGCGGTCGGCGCCCTGGTCGCGCCGCTGCCCGGGCTCGGTCTGGTGCCCGCGATGGCGGCCGGGATGGCGGCCTCGGTGACGGCGGCCCTCAGGGTGCCGGTGAGCAGTGTGGTGCTGGTCGTGCTGCTGCTCGGGAACGTGGACACGGTGGCGCTGGTGGTGCTGGCCGCCGTGCTCTCCTTCGTCGTGGTCGAGATGCTGCCGCAGGGTCCGGCGATCCCGCCGTTCAGCGCACCGGCATCCGGTCGAGCGCGTCGTCCAGGGTCGACGCGGCCATGATCAGCGACAGATGGGTGAAGGCCTGCGGGAAGTTGCCGAGCTGCTCCCCGCTCGGGCCGATCTCCTCGGCGAACAGGCCGACGTGGTTGGCGTACGTCTGCATCTTCTCGAAGGTGTAGCGGGCCTGCGGGAGCCGGCCGGCGCGGGCGAGGGCGTCGACGTACAGGAAGGTGCACAGGCTGAACGTGCCCTCCGAGCCGCGCAGTCCGTCGGGTGAGGCCGCCGGGTCGTAGCGGTAGACCAGGCTGTCGGAGACCAGCCGCTGGTCGATGGCGTCGAGGGTGGACAGCCAGCCGGGGCTGCGCGGGGCGATGAAGCCGACGCGCGGGGCGAGCAGCAGCGAGGCGTCGAGGACGTCACCGCCGTAGTGCTGGACGAGGGCCTGTTCCTTCTGGCTCCAGCCGCGTTGCATGACCTGTTCCAGGACCTCGTCGCGGGCCCGGGTCCAGCGCGCGGTGTCGCCGGGCCGGCGGAACTCCTCGGCCATGCGCAGACAGTTGTCGAAGGCGGCCCAGCACATCACCCGGCTGTAGGTGAAGTCCTTGCGGCCGCCGCGGGTCTCCCAGACGCCCTCGTCGGGCCGGTCCCAGTGGTCGCTCAGCCAGTCCATGAGCCGGGTCAGGCCCTTCCAGCCGTGGTAGCCGACCTGCTGGCCGATCTCCTCGATGCCCTCGGACATCGCGTAGAACACCTCGCCGTAGATGTCGAGCTGGAGCTGGTCGGCGGCGGCGTTCCCGGCGCGTACGGGGCGCGAGCCCCGGTAGCCCTCGAAGTGGTCGAGGGTCTCCTCGGTCAGCACGGGGTCGCCGTCGACCCGGTACATGATCTGCAGCGGTTCGGCGCCGGAGCCGTCGCGGGCCCGCAGCCGGTCGCCCAACCAGCGCACGAACTGGGCGGCCTCCTCGACGAAGCCCAGGTCGAGCAGGGCCCGCACGGACAGCGAGCCGTCGCGCACCCAGGTGTAGCGGTAGTCCCAGTTGCGTTCCCCGCCCACCTGCTCGGGCAGTCCCATGGTGGCGGCGGCCACGGGGGCGCCGCTCGGCCCGTACGTGAGGAGCTTGAGGGTGATGGCCGAGCGGTTGACCATGTCCGGCCAGCGGCCCCGGTAGCGGGAGGTGCGCACCCAGCGCTGCCAGAAGTCGATGACCTCCCCCATGCCCGCCTCGGCCGAATCGACGGTGGTCGGCGGCGGGGCCTCGCCGTCCGGGCCGCACACCGTGAACACGGCCGCCGCCGACTGGCCGGCGTTCAGCGTGACCGAGCCGCGGACGTCCGTGCCGTGCGCCTCCAGCGGGAACGTCGTGCGCAGGTACCCGGTCGCCCCGCGGGTACGGAAGGCGGCGGACCCGTCGGCCAGGTCGAGGGTGTGGTTCGCCCGGCCGTAGTCGAAGCGGGGCCGGCAGTCCAGGTCGAAGCGCACGGTGCCGCGCACGGTCCGCACCACCCGCACCACGGAGTGCCGGTCGGACGGGGTGCGGGAGGCGATGACGGGCATGTGGTCGAGGACCTCGCCGACCCCGTCCGGCGACAGGAAACGGGTCACGACGACGGCGCTGTCCGGGTAGTACAGCTGGCGGCGCGTCACCTCGGGGGCGGTGGGCGCGAACAGGAAGTGTCCGCCGCGCTCGTGGTCCAGCAGGGACGCGAAGACGCTGGGCGAGTCGAAGCGGGGCGCCGCCAGCCAGTCGACGACCCCCTCGGAGGTCACCAGCGCGGCGGTCTGGAGGTCGCCGATCAGCCCGTGGTCGGCGATGGGCGGGTAGCGGTCCATGGCGCGCCCTCCCCTCAGGCCGACTCGGCGAGGACGCGACCTGCCCTGACCGCGTCGAGGAGGGCCTGGTGGTCCTTCTCGTTCTGGTCGGCGTACAGCTCGGCGAAGGTGGCGAGCGCGCGGTCGAAGACGTCCGCGCGGCCCAGGTAGGAGGCGATCGCGATGCGGTCGCCGGAGCGGGCGTGGGCGCGGGCCAGGGTGGCACCGCACAGCCGGCCGAACAGACCCATCTGTTTCGGCGACATGTTCTCGGCCACGGCGATGCCCTTCCAGTCGCGCAGCTGACGGACGTAGAAGTCCCGGCGGCGGCCGTCGGCGCCCGTGACGCGCTCCCAGCCGAGGAAGATGTCGCTGGTGGCCTGCATCAGCCGTTGCCCGGCGACGACCCGCTCGCCCTGGGTGCGGAACCCGCTGGCACCCGCGTAGGGCGCCAGGACCGACTCGTCGGCCTCCTTGGCCTGGAGGAACAGCGGGTCCTCGTCGTCCTTGCCGAGCAGCAGGACGATCCAGCAGCGGGTGCCGACGCTGCCCACGCCGACGACCTTGCGCGCGATGTCGGCGACGCGGTAGCTCTCCAGCAGGAAGCGGCGGTCGGACTCCAGGGTCTGGCCGTAGCGCTCGACGAGCCGGCTGAGCTCCGTCTCCAGCGCGCCGCGCTCAGCTTTCGGATACAGGCTGTCGAGCCGGACCAGCAGCGGCGGGTCGTTGGCGATGCGGCGTTCGCCGTCGACGACATGGGTGAGTTTTTCGAAGACCTGCAGGGTGTCGCGCCCCCGGGCCCGCTCCCGGGTCTGCGCCCAGCGCTCACTGGTCTCGGCGTCGAGATCCAGGCCGGACTGCTCCTGGAGTTCGTCCGCCTCGAAGCGGGTGTACCAGACCTCCAGGTTGGTCATGCCCGCGAACGTGCGCATCGCCTCGCGGTACGCCCCTACGGCGGCCCGCACCACCCGCGCCCGTTGCTTGGCCCCGAAGCCATTGGCGCGGCCCGCGATGACCAGGCTCGCCGACAGCCGTTTGACGTCCCACTCCCAGGGGCCGGGCAGGGTCTCGTCGAAGTCGTTGATGTCGAACATCAGCCGCCGTTCCGGCGAGGCCAGCAGCCGGAAGTTCAGCATGTGCGCGTCGCCGCAGCACTGCACCCGGATGCCGGTGCGGGGCGTCTCGGCGAGGTCGGCGGCCATGATGGCGGCGGCGCCCCGGTAGAAGCGGAACGGGGACTCGCTCATCCTGCCGTAGCGGATCGGCACGAGTTCGGGGACCCGCTTCGCCGACTGTCCCTCGATGATGTCGACCGGGTCGGTGCGCTTGGGGGGCGGGGCGAACTCGGCGTGCGCGGACCTCGGGACGGCGTCGCGGGCCGCCTTGCCGCGCTCGGCGCGCTCCCTCGGGGTGCGGTGGCGCATGTCGTGACCGGTGGGGTTGCTCTCGTTCATTGCAGACGCTCCACGATGTGGTCGCCGACGCGCAGGGCGTTGGCGATGGCCGTCAGCGACGGATTGACCGCGCCGATGCTCGGGAAGAAGCTCGTGTCGACGACGTAGAGGTTGTCGAGGTCGTGGGCCTTGCAGCTGACGTCGAGCGCGGAGCTCGCGGGGTCGTCGCCGAAGCGGACCGTGCCGGCCTGGTGGGCGGTGGCGCCGATGGGCATGCCCTTGTGCAGGTAGATGCTGTGCGGCAGCAGCCGGTGCTCGTGCATCCCGAGATGTCCGAGCAGGTGCTGCAGTTCGTGCCGCAGCCGGTCGAGACCGGCGGTGTTGTTCTTCTCGTCCAGGGCCAGGTGGACGGCGCCCTCGCGGTCGAGGGTGACGCGGTTGCCGGGGGCGGGCAGGTCCTCGCCGCACAGCCAGAAGTCGACGGCGTGGTGGGCGAGCACCTCGAAGGGCATGTCCGGGGAGACCGCGCCCGCCCAGCGGGGCGCCTCCCCGTGGATCTGGTCGGCGTCCGACTTGCCGAGCATCTGGATGCCGCCGAGGGGGAAGTCCCAGTCGTCGGAGCCCAGGTACCAGTCGTGCAGGGCGAGCGTCTTCTGGAACCGGGTGTCGTTCGGCTCCTTGGAGACGGCCATCAGCGCGAGGTTGTTGTGCCGCATGTAGTACCGGCCCACCACGCCCGAGCTGTTGGCCAGCCCGTCGGGGTGCCGGTCGCAGGCCGACCGCAGCAGCAGGACCGCGGAGTTGACCGCGCCGCAGGCCACGACCACGATGTCGGCGCCGAACCGCTCGGTCGAACCGTCCGGCAGCACCGCCTCGACCGCGGTGACGGCCCGCCCGGCCGGGTCGGTGAGCAGACGGCGGACCTCGGCGCCGGTGAGCAGTTCCACGTTGTCGTGGCGCAGGGCCGGGTCGACGCAGACGACCTGGGCGTCGGACTTGGCGCCCAGCAGGCAGGGGAAGCCGTCGACGCGGTCGCAGCGGATGCACACGCTGTCGCGGGTGGCCCGGCCCCGCTCGTCCTGGGTGAGGTCGACGCCGATCGGCAGGTGGAAGGGGTGCAGGCCCTGCTTCTCCAGGTCGTCGCTCAGCTGCTGGATGCGCGGCTCGTGCCGGACCGGCTCATGGGCGTACTGCGCGCTCGTGGGCCCCTCGGTGGGGTCCTCGCCGTGCCGGCCGTGCACCCGGTAGAGGTGCTCGGCCTGGGTGTAGTACGGCTCCAGGTCCTCGTACGACAGCGGCCAGGCCGGGGAGAGCCCGTCGTGGTGGCGCAGCTCGCCGAAGTCCTCCGGGCGCAGCCGGAACAGGGCGGCGCCGTAGAACTTGGTGTTCCCGCCGACGTAGTAGTTGACCTCGGGCGGGAAGGCGTGGCCGTGTCGGTCGTACCAGAATTCGGGGGCGCGGTACTTGCCGCGCACGAAGACCGCCGTGGAGTCCCAGTTGTCGCGTTCCCGGGGGAGGTAGTCACCCCGTTCGAGCATCAGGACGCGCTTGCCGCTGGGGGCCAGCCGGTGGGCGAGGGTGCCGCCGCCCGCACCGGTACCGATGACGATGACGTCGTAGTGCCGCGCCTCGGACATACGGACCGCCGTCCTCGGAGCACGTACGTGCTGCCGGATGGAAGAGAACAGGAGAACAGGGGCACAGAGGCTGGTTCAGGCTGTTTCCGGTGGTGGGGGGGACTGATCGGCCGCGGTCCGGCTACCAACGTAGCTCCGGACGGGTGACCCGGCGAGTCGGCCCCGGGGGCGCAGCCGGCCGGACGCCGGGGTGCGGGGGTGTGGCCCGGCGGTGACCATGAAGCCATGGGCGAGAGAGCGGTCGCGGGGCGGGGGCGGGGGCCCTGCGGGCGGGCGCGAGGGTGCTTGACCTGGTGCTGATCGGGGTGGCGATCGCCGTCTTCCCGCTGTCGGTGACGGCGTTCGTGCCGGTGCTGTCGGCGCGCGGCGGCGCCTGGAAGGGCCTCGCCTTCATCGTCTCCTGGCTCGCCTGCTTCGTGGCCGTCCTGGCCGCCGTCCTGCTCACCACGGGCGGGGAGCCCCCGGCGCCCCGGTCGCCGCCGTCCACCACCGCCTCCGCCGCCAAGCTCGCCATCGGCGCGGGGCTCCTGTGGTACGGCCGGCGCCGGCACCGGCGCGGACCGCGTGACCGCACGTCATCCGGCGGCATGTCGGCCCGGCTCGACCGGATCTCCGGACGGACCGCGGCGGGCCTGGCGCCGCTGCTGCAGCCGTGGGGGCTCGTGGCGGCGGGCGCGGCGACCGTGGTGGGTGCGGACCTGTCCCACACCTCGTCCTGCGTGGCCCTCGTGGTGTACTGCGCCATCGCCACCAGCGGCCTCGGGGCGATGGAGGTGTACGCGGTGCTCGCCCCCGACTCGGCCCGCGCCCGTCCGGGCGGGCTGCGCCTCTGGCTGGAGTCCTGTCAGGAGCGGGCACTGGTCGCCGTGGCGCTGGTGGCGGGGCTGTTCCTGGTGGCGCGGAGCCTCCACCAGCTGACGTCCTGAACCCCGCGCCTCAGAGCACGGCGATCGGGTTGACCGGCGCACCGGTCGCCGCCGGCAGCCGCAGCGGCGCGATCACGCACAGGAAGGACCAGCGCCGCTCGGCCGCGCACAGCGGCAGCACCTCCTCCAGCCGCAGGTAGTCCAGCAGATGCAGCCCCATGGCGTGTACGGCGAGGACGTGCACGGGGAAGTCCACCCCGCGTACCGGGCTGGGCGCGGTGTCGCTGTTGCCGTCGCCGCCGAGCACCGCCACCCGCCGCTCGGCCAGCAACTCCAGCGCCGCCGGATCGAGTCCGGCCCGCGCGACGGAGGCGTCCCAGGGCCCGAGTTCCTCGCGGCGGCGCCGGTGTCCCACGCGGACCAGCAGGAGGTCGCCGGGGCCGGTCCGCACGCCCTGCCGGTCCTCGGCGGCCTCCAGGTCCCGCGCGGTGACGCTCGTCCCCGGTTCGAGCCAGGGCAGGCCGTGCAGCCCGGCGATGTCCAGCAGCACGGCTCGTCCCACGACACCGTCGCGCAGGAGGTCGACGGAGAGGGTCCGCGCCCCGTCGGGGGTGAGGGCGTCGGCGGCCGGGAGCCCGCCGTGCACGGTGTCGTCGTAGAGGACGTGACACAGGGCGTCGAGGTGGGTGTTGACGTCACCGTGGACGTCCATGGCGAACCGGTCCCGGGCGAACTCCAGGCCCCCGCCGGGCGCCGGTACCCCGCCCTCCGGTGCGGTGAGCCGGTGCTCGGCGGGCCGCGGGTCGTCCGGGGCGGCGACGGTGTTCACCGGTGCGGCCAGCGACACCGTACGGCCCGAGCGCACCTCGCGTACGGCGGCCAGCACCCGGTCGGGGGTGAGGGTGTCGAGGGCGCCGCGCGGGGAGGCGGCGCCGGGTGCCGTGCTCAGCAGCCGCCGGTACAGCGACCGGAAGGCCGACTCGCCGAGCCGGTGGGAGGTCAGCATGTTTACCACCATCGACCCGAACCCGGCCACGCGCACCCGAAGCCGTACCGTCGGCCCGGCTGCCTTCAGCCCGCCGCCCCGTCTGCCTTCAGCCCGCCGACCCGTCGACCCGTCGACCCGTCAGACGGGGCTCGGTGCGCCCTCCGGCCCGCTGGCGCCGCTGGCCCCGCTGCCCCCGGTGTCTCCGCTGTCTCCGGTCTTCCCGGCCTCGCCGGTGGCCCCCGTGTCCCCGGTGTCGAGGAACTCGCGGATGCCGAAGGCGGCCAGCACGATCACGGCCGTCCAGATCACCACCGCCGTGGTCGGATAGCTCCAGGTGAACAGGACGATCGCGGCCACCGCGAGGATCGCCACCCCGATCCACTTCTTGAAGCGGTGCACGAACCGTCCCACCGGGCCGAGCCGCAGGCCCGCCGAGACGGCCACGTCCCGGCCCGCGCCGATGCCCTTGGTGAAGAAGTGCCGGGTGAAGACGGCCGGCCGGGAGGGCCCGACGAAGAACGCGCCGATGGCCGTGACCAGGGCCAGCGCCCCGACCGCCCGCACACTGGAGCGCAGGAACCGCACCAGCGCGTCGTAGATCGCGCCCGCCGCGCCCTCGTTCGTGCCCGGCGGCAGGTGGTCGAGGTACACCGCGCGGAAGACGGTGAGGGCGACGCCCAGCAGCACCATGGCGAGGAAGAAGCCGATCGCGGCCCCGATCAGCGCCCGCCGCCGGTGGGCGGCCACGAACACGCCCGCGGCCGCGACCAGCACCGCGATGATCGGCAGCCAGTTGCCGACGACCTCCAGGATGCGCATGTACGTCTTGATCTTGCCGATGTCCTTGCCCTGGACCACCACGAAGTCCGTGTGGACGGCCGGGATCTTCGACGCCACGGTCAGTCCCGACGCGACCAGCCGGTCCTTCACCTGGGCGACGATCGGACCGACGTCGATGGCGACCTGATCGTCCTTCAGCTGCACGACACTGTCGGAGCTGCCCGTCAGCGCCTTGTCCACCGCCGCGTGGGCCCGGCGGTTGGCGTTCTTCCACGCCGTCTCGAAGGCGGAGCTGGAGACCACGCGCATGACGGTGGTGCTGATCAGTTCCTTCAGGCCGCTGGTGATGGGACCGTCGAGGTTGGTGACGAGACCGGCGATCTTGGGCGGCACTCCCTTCTCCGCCGCCGCGTCGCTGAGCTGCTTGACCAGCCCGTCCACGTCGATCTGCCGGATCACGGCGTCGGTGACGCGGGTGGTGACGGCCTTCTGGACGTCCGGGTTCGAGGCGAGCGGTGCCACCGTCGCGACATAGCGGTCGGTGTCCCGCACGATGCTGTTCGCCCAGACCGCGACCACCGCCAGCAGGGCCAGCAGGGACGCCAGGATGATCAGCAGGGTGGAGCCGAGCGCGCGCAGTCGGTGCTTCGGTTCGTGCCGGGCGCTCTCCAGCTCCCGCACCCGGCGGTGCAGTTCCTCGATCTCACGCTCCTGGGCGCGGTCCGGCTGCCGCTCCGGCGGCGGTGTGTCGCTGCCTGTCATGCCTCCGAGAAGATCCCGGCGGGGTCCGGCGGGCGAGCCGGGAGCGGCCGACGGGGTGACCGGACGGGCCGCGGGAGGGCCGGGCGGGTGACCGGGCGGGTGACCGGGCAGCGGGTGCGACGGCCCTTGTCCGGTGTTGCAATGGCTGTCGGGGGACCCCCGAGCACCAGAGGTGACGGCCGTGAGCGAGCACATCGAGGAGATGGGACCCATCGACTACCTGGTCGTGGAGTTCCCCGGCAACCGCATGACGGGTGAGGCCTTCCCGCTGCTGGTCGATCTGGTGGACCGCGGCATCGTCCGGATCCTGGACCTGATGTTCATCAGGAAGGACGAGGACGGCTCGGTGACCGCCCTGGAGATCGCCGATCTCACCGGTGACGGGGAACTGGACCTCACCGTCTTCGAGGGCGTCCACTCCGGTGTGCTGGGCCAGGACGACCTGGAGGAGGCGGCCGCGGCGGTGGAGCCGGGCAACTCCGCCGGGCTGCTGGTGTACGAGAACCTGTGGGCGGCGCCGTTCGCCGCGGCCCTGCGGCGCGGTGGTGCCCAACTGGTCGCCTCCGGACGGCTGAACGTCCAGGCCGTCCTCGCCTCCCTCGAAGCCGCCGAGGCAGCCTCCTGAGCCCACCCGCCGGTCCGCGGGATCGGCACCCGGCCGGCCCGGCCGCCTCAGCCGCCTCCGCCCACGACGGAGTAGCTCAGCCACGGGGACTGGCCGTCCGTGTACTCGACGGACATCTGCGTGCCGAGGTAGAACGACTCGCCGCCGACGCGACCGCTCTGGTCGTTCCCGGCCGTCGTCAGCACACAGTCCGTGTTGGCGTACAGCCGGATGTCGTCGTCGGTGAAGTTGTCGACGTGGTGGGCGCCGCCGGGCAGCGGGTGGCAGCCGTCGCGGGAGGGGCTCTGGATCTGCACCACCCGCTTCTCGGGGGTCGTGTACTCGATCGTGCCCACGGCGGAGTGCCCCGTACAGCCCGCGACGGCGAGCAGGAGAACGACGGCTGCGGCCCGCCGGCCGGCGCGGCTGTGACAGATCATGGCGACGGGTCCTCGTCTGTGCGGGAAGCCCTGCGGAAGGATCGTCGGGCTCCGGTCGTCGGGCTCTCTTGCGCCCAGGCTGCCGCGGCCCGCGGTCCGCGTCATCCGGGACAGGACCAGTCGTATGAATCCGGGCCGGGGCGGCGCCCGCTCACCCGGGCTCTCACGCGGGCGCTCACGCAGGCCTCTCCGGGCCGTCGCCGCCCGGTGCCGCCCGGCGCAGGTCGGCGTCGGTGAGGGGCTGGAGGGCGCCCTTGGTGTCGAGGCGGTAGAGCAGCACCAGCGGCGGCCCGACGAGCACCGCCGCGATCAGCGTGACCAGGGCGAGCCAGTGCAGGGTGGTCGAGGCGCCGGCCGCCTGCGAGACGGTCAGCGACGTGGGGATGAGGTACGGCCGCTGGGCCGTGCCCCACGCGAAGACGACGAGGGCGACCGAGGCGGCCGCCGTGAGCCGGGCCCACCCGGTGGCCGTGACGTGGAGCAGCACGGCGGTGGCGAGCGCGCAGCAGGCCGCGAGGACCACCAGGAGCAGCCCGGTCCCGCCGGTGAGCCCGTCGTACACGTACCGGGCGTCGTCGTGGGTGATGCCGAGGCCGACGCACGCCAGGACGGCGATCGCGCCGAGGCTCGCCCAGGCGCGCAGCCGGAAGTAGCCGACGAGCGGGGTCTGTCCGAAGCGGCGGGCGTCGGCGGTGAGGTTGACCGCCCCGAGGTACGCGGTCGCCGCGACGGTGAGCAGGCCCGCGATCACGGACGTCTTGTTGGACCAGGCGTCGGCCGAGGCCGGCGTCCCGGGGGCGACCCGGCCGGTGGCGAGGCCGCCGACGACCGCGCCGAGGAAGAACGGCGTCAGCAGGGAGGCGACGGCGAACACGGCGCCGTAGACCCGGCGTCCGGCGAGCCGCCGGGTCGGCTTGCGCAGGGCGAACCCGGCGCCGCGCAGGACCAGGCCCACCGCGGCGAGCGCCAGCGGGAGCCACATCGCCGAGAAGACGGTCTGGAACAGGACCGGGAAGCCGGTCCACATGACGACCAGGATGAAGATCAGCCAGACGTTGTTGGCCTCCCACACCGGCGCCATCGCGTGGTCGACGAGCCACCGGGGCCGCCGCCCGCGCTCGGCTCCGCCGGCCACCAGGTCCCAGAACCCGGCGCCGTAGTCGGTGCCCCCGGCGCAGGCGTAGGCGGCGACCAGGACCAGCAGCACCCAGGCGATGACGCTCTCGATGCTCATCCCCGCCCACCGTCCCCGGGGACGGGACCCGGCGTGCCCGACATCGCCCGCGGCCCGTACGGAATCTCGCTCTCCGGTTCCTCCGGCTCCCCCGGCTGCCCAGGCCCGTCCGGCCCGTCCGGTCCCTGCCGTACGGCGTCCCCGGCCGCGTCGGCCGCCCGCCAGCGGGCGCTCATCCGGCGGACGACGGTCAGGAACGCGGCGAAGGCGCAGACGTAGACGACGACCACGATCCCGAACATCGTCCACAGCCCGTACGCGTGCGTGCCGGTGACCGCCTCCGACACGCGCATGTGCTCGTACACGATCCACGGCTGGCGGCCCACCTCGGTGGTGATCCAGCCGCACTCCACGCACACCAGGCAGGCGGCGCCGGCGACGGCCGCGCACCGGAAGAACCAGCGCGAGCGGGGCAGGTCGCGGCGGCGCAGCCAGATCCAGCCGTACCAGAGGGCGAGCAGGACCAGCAGGCTGCCGAGGGTCACCATGATGTCGAACGTCCAGTGCACGAGGGTGGCCTGAGCGGCCGTCGGGCGGGTGTCGGCGGGGACCGCGGTGAGGCCCTGCACCTTGGTGGAGGGGCTGAAGCCCGCCAGGATCGAGTCCAGTTGGGGGATCTTGACGCCGCCGGAGATGCTCCCGTCGGAGTGCAGGATCCCGAACATGTACTCGGGCACATGGGTGCCGGTCCTCCAGACGATCTCCATGGCGGAGAACTTCACCGGCTGCTGGTGGAAGACGGCCCGCGCCAGTGAGTCGCCCAGCATGAACTGGACCGGGGTGAGGAGGGCGGCGACCGTGAACGGCACGGTGAAGCCGAGCCGGTGGTAGCGGTCCCGGCGGCCGCGCAGCCAGCCGACCGCGTACACGCCGGCCACGCAGTACGAGGCGGTCATGTAGGCGGCGCCCATGAAGTGCCAGTACTCGGGGCCGAAGATCGGGGTGAAGATCGCCCGTCGTACGTCGACGGAGACGGGGTCGCCGGACGCGCCGAGGGTGAAGCCGCGGGGGGTGTTCATCCAGGAGTTGGCGGCGATGATCCCGAACGCGCCGAGCCACGCGGACGCGCACAGCGGGACCCCGACCCAGAAGTGCGGCCAGGGGCGCAGCGTGCGCCAGCCGTACAGGTAGACGGCGATCAGGACGGCCTCCAGGAAGAAGGCCCAGCCCTCGATGCCGAAGGCCAGCCCGAAGACGTCGCCCCAGCGGCCCATCATGCCGGGCCACAGCAGCCCGAACTCGAAGGACAGCACGGTGCCGGTGACGATGCCGATGGCGAACTGCACGGCCATCACCGCCGACCAGCGACGGGCGAGGCGCAGCGCGGCTTCGTCGCCCTTGCGCAGCCCGCGGTGGTGCAGCAGCAGGGTGAGGAAGGGCAGCGCGACCCCGAAGGGCACCAGGAGGATGTGGGTGGCCAGGGTGAAGGCCATCTGTTCGCGCGCGGGCAGCAGTTGGGGCGGGGTCGCGGCGAGGACCCCGGCGGCGTGGACGGCGTCGATGTCAGCCGCCGGTGGCGAAGCCGGGGAACAGCGTCATGCCGCCGTCGACGTAGATCGTGGTGCCGACGACGTAGTCGAGCAGGTCGGAGGCGAGGACGGCGACCGTGTTGGCGATGTCGTCGGGGTCGCCGACCCGGCGGTAGGGGATCAGCCGCAGCAGGGCCTCCTCGGCCTCCGGGGTGTCCCAGGCGCTGCGGTTGATGGGGGTGCGGATCGCGCCGGGGGCGACGGCGTTGACCCGGATGCGGTAAGGGGCGAGTTCCTGGGAGAGGGTCGCCATCAGCATCAGCACCCCGCCCTTGGACGAGGCGTAGTTCACGTGCCCGGCCCAGGGGATGAGCTGGTGCACCGAACTCATGCAGATGATCTTCCCGGCGGACCGGGAGACCTCGGGGACGACTCCGCGCCGCAGGAACTCCTTGGTGGCCTCGCGGGCGCACAGGAACTGGCCGGTGAGGTTGACGTCCAGCACCTTGTGCCACTGTTCCATGGTCATGTCGGTGATGGGGGCGTCCCGTTGCAGGCCGGCGTTGGGGACCATGATGTCGATGGTCCCGAACTCCCCGACCATCGCGGCGACCATGTCGACGACCTGGTCCTCCTGGGAGACGTCCGCCTCGTGCGCGTAGGCGCGGCCCCCGAAGCCCTCGATCTCGCGGACCACCTCCTCGGCGGCCTCCCGGCCGGAGACGTAGTTCACGACGACATCGGCGCCCACCCGCCCGAGCGCCACCGCGGTCGCCCTGCCGATGCCGGAATTCGCACCCGTGACGAGTGCTTTCTGGCCTTTCAGCAGGGGAAAGGCGATGGGCTGGATTCCCGGGCTGCCGTTACTGGTCTCCACTGATGTCTCCCTACGGGTGCGCCCCCGTGGCCGGGGAATTCCACACCCCACGAAAACACCGGCGCGCCCTCGGGGCCCGGTGGAGCGTGCCCCGGCGGCACGTGCGGGTGACCGCCGGGGCCGAACGGCGCAGTGCCGTGCGGAGAGGGGGAGACGTGGAGGGGTGGGGTCGGGCCGTCAGGTCATCGCCCGGGTGTCCCTGCTCGGGCCGACGCACAGCGCCCAGAGCACGAAGCCGTCGATGACGATCAGCATGACCGCCCAGAACGGGTACCAGGGCAGCCACGCGAAGTTGGCGATCATGGACAGGCCCGCGAGCACGATACCGACGAAGCGGGCCCACATGGCTCCGCTGAACAGGGCGATGCCCGCCAGCGTGACCACGATGCCGAGCACGAGATGCATCCAGCCCCACCCCGTGAGGCTCCACTGGAAGGTGTAGTTCCGCGTCGAGACGAACACGTCGTCCTCGGCTATGGCGGCTATTCCCTCGAATATCGCCATGACGCCGCCGAACACCATCATGATCGCGGCGAACAGTGTCCAGCCGGACACGGCCATTCCCCCGCGGGCCGTGGTGTCCGTCATTCCCCTGCCGTGCGTGGCCATGTCGAGCTCCTTCGCTGAGGCGAACACACAGGATCAGGCTGCCACGGATTGCCGAACCCGGCAGATCAGGACAGAGCGTGCTGCAATGGAGAGCCAAGAGACAAGAGACGAAAAGGGGATCGCCATGCCTGGTCTTCTGCGCGGAGTCGCCCGCACCGCGGTGGTGGCGGGAACGGCGACCGCGGTCTCCAACCGGGTGTCACGCCGTCAGCAGGGCCGCTGGGCCGCCCAGGCCGAGGAACAGCAGGCGTACCAGCAGCCCCAGGGCTACCAGCAGCCCCCGCCGGCGCCCGCGCCCGCAGCTCCCCCTTCCACCGCGGACGAGATGACCAACAAGATCGACCAGCTCAAGCAGCTCGGCGATCTGAAGGCCCAGGGCATCCTGAGCGAGGCCGAGTTCGAGGAGCAGAAGCGCCGGCTGCTCGCCTGAGGGCCCGGCGTACGATCGCCCGATGCCGCCCCTCCCGCCCCTCCCGGTCGTCCTTCGCGCCGCCGCGCACCCCGGCGCCCCCGCCCTCGCCCTGCGCCCCTGGCGCCCGGCGGACGCGCCCGCGCTGGTGGCAGCGCTGCGGGACCCCGTGCTGCGGCGCTGGACGAGTCACCGGGTGGACGACGAGGCCGACGGGGCGCGCTGGATCGCCGCCCAGCAGGAGGGGTGGACGTCCGGCACCCGCTTCTGCTTCGCCGTGATGGAGGAGCACGCCGGCCCGGAGGACGGCGAGAACACCGACGACGACCGTCCGGGTGGGCTGCTGGTCGGTCAGGCGGTGCTGAAGACGGCCGGTCCCGGCGCCCCCACCGCCGAGGTGGGCTACTGGACGGCCGCCCCCGCGCGCGGCCGGGGCGTGGCGCCCCGCGCCCTGCGCGCCCTCACCGACTGGGCCTGCGCCACCTTCGCGCCGGCCGGCCTGAGCCGCCTGGAACTCCTGCACCAGGCCGACAACGACGCGTCCTGCCGGGTCGCCGAGAAGACGGGGTACGTCCTCGAAGGCGTCCTGCCCCCCGCACCGCCTGCCTTCCCGCGCGAGGGCCACCGCCACGTACGGATCGTCACCGCGGCGTCACGCCTCGTCACGCCGGAGGACTCCGCGTCCCGCCCCGTCGTCTGAGTCCCGCGCGGGCCGGTCCGGACAGGCCCGCGGCGACGAGCACAGGGCGCCGGTCTGCGGAACGGCATGCGGGGCGGTATGCGGGGCGGCATGCGGGACGGCATGCGGGGCGGTGTGCGAGACGGGCGGCGCGCGACCGCATGGACGGGGAGAGCGCCCCGACCGGCACGGCTCGCGGGACGGACACCGTGCGGGCCTGCCCGGCCGACAGCCTTCGGGTGACCGCCCGGCAGGCCGCCGAGCGCCCGGCCGGCACCGCGGACCGGCGCGGCCGTCGTCGCGTTCACCCACGTCACCCGGACCCCCTGTGCCCTGGCGGGCCACCCCGCCGTCGCGGGCGCGGCGCGTCCGGCGCGGACCCGTGACGTACCCGGCGCGGACCTGTGACGTACGGCGCCGGTCGTCGGTCCGCCGGGCTCGGGCCGGCTCCAGGTCGCGCCGGACGACGGGATGTCCGCCGAGCGCGACGACACGGTGACGGTCACCGCCGTGTCGTGGACCGAGCCCGCCCGACACCTGCCGGGCTCCCGGCCCCGTCGGCCCGGCCGCCCGCCAGGGCCAGCCCCACCGTCACCGCGAGCGACATCATCGCCGCCACCGTCATCGCGGTGGCCGCGGAGCCGACCTGGGCGAGCGCGCCCGCCACCGCCGCGCCCACGCCCTGCATGGCCGCCATCCCGGCGGAGTGCAGCCCCAGCGCCTGCCCGCCGAGCCCGGCCGGGGTGAGGTCCATCAGGCGCTCCTGCTGGACCAGGCTCGCCCCGAAGCCCACCGAGGCGAGGGCCGCACAGACGGCGGCGACGGGCAGGGCGGGCCGCAGGACGAAGCAGAGGTAGGGGGTGGCCAGCAGGAGGAGCAGCGGCGTGGCGAGCCGGGCCCGCACCGACGGCGGGACGAACCGGCCGACCGTCACGTCGCCCGCCAGCATCCCCAGCGCCGCGCACGCGAACAGCGTGCCCGCCGCATCCGGGGCGTACGGCACGAACAGCGCCTCGCAGCCGACGACCAGGCCGTTGGGGACCCACAGGCCGAGATAGGTGAGGCGGCGGGGCCGCGCGGACCACAGGACGCCGTTGGTGCGCCAGGTCACGGCGACCGAGAGGCGGCCCGCGGCGCGTGGCGGCCGGGCGGTCAGACCGAGCCGGGCGGCGAGCGCGGCCACGGCGTGCAGCAGGGCGGCGAGCAGCAGCACGGGACGGGGGGCGAGGGTGACCACCAGGGCGCCGCCGACGGCGTACCCGGCGACCTGCGTCAGCCCGCTCATGACGTTGAACAGCGCACGCCCCGGCAGATACGTCCCGTCGCCGCCGAGGATCTCGTGCAGCAGGCCCCAGCGGACACCGCCGCCGAGCGACGCGATCAGCCCCTCCAGGAGGACGACCGCGAGGACGGCCGGGACCGGGAGGCCGGGCAGGGCGACGGCGGCCGTGGTGACGGCGAAGGCGAGGGACAGGCCGATCAGGGTGGCCCTCGGGGCCAGCCGGTCGGCGCCCGAGAGCAGCAGGGTCGCGCCGACGGCCTGGGCGAGCGAGGGGCCGAACATGCTCACCGCCGACAGCAGCGGCGAGTCGGTGGCCTGGAAGACGAGGGTGCCCAGGGCGAGTCCGCTCATCGTCCGGGCGGCGGTGTGGGCGGCGGCGGAGAGGAAGAGCGGAGTGAACTCCGGGGTGCGGAAGAGCTGTCGGTAGCCGGTGGCGGTCATGGCCGGAGTCTCGGGCGGCCCGGGAGGGGCCGGTTATTGTTTCGCGGTCCCGCGAAACGTCGTACGGCACCCGGAGGTCCGCGGTGGGCTGGTGGCAGGTCAACGCGGACACGCTGGCCCGCAGCCGGTTCGTGCTCTCGCCGCTCGCCGAGACGTTCGCGAGCGTGAAGCTGCTCCAGTGGGGAGTGGGCGCCCATCCTGGCGAGCAGGACTGGCTGCGGGCCCATCTGCCGTCCTACCGGGCGTGGTTGGCGGCGGACCCGGTGACCGGGCTGCTGATCCGGGCGGGGCTGGGGCGGAGCTGGATCGCCGACTTCCTCACCCCCACCCCGCGCGACGGCGAGAGCTTCGAGGAGGGGGTGGCGCGGGTGCGGGCGGCGGATCCCGCCGAGGCCCGCGCGCATCTGCGGCTCTCGGTCGGCGGGCCGCCGCCCGCCGCCCTGGACCGCGACGATCTGCCCGAGCGGGCGGCCGCGCTGCTGGAGTACGTCTGGGAGGCGGCCGTACGGCCCTCCTGGGAGCGTCGGCGGCATGTGCTGGAGGCGGATGTGGTCGCGCGCACGGCACAGGTCAGCCGGGGCGGCTGGGCCGCGGTGCTGGACTCGCTGCGGCCGGGGACGCGCTGGCTCGGGGAGAGCCGGTTCCAGGTGAACGCGCACGCGTACCCGCCCCGTGAGATCGCCGGCGCGGAGCTGGTGTTCGTGCCGGTCACGCCGAGGGCCGGGTGGGTCTCGTGGGAGGGGCGGGAGCGGTACGCGGTGGTGTACCCGTGCGCGGGGCCGCTGGCCGGGGACCACCGGGAACGGGTGGTGCCGGCGGCGCTCGGCGCGCTGCTGGGGCCGGGGCGGGCGGCGGTGCTGGTGCTGCTCGGGCAGGGGGCGCTGAGCACCACCCAGCTGGTCGCGCTGACCGGGCAGGGGCTGGGCTCGGTGGGCCGGCATCTGCGGGTCCTGCGGGACGCGGGGCTGGTGGAGCGGAGACGGGCGGGCCGGTCGGTGCTGTACTCGCGGACGGCGGCCGGGGAGGTACTGGCCGGGGCGGCGCCGGCACCGGAACGGGAGACGGCACCGGCACCGGCACCGGAAAGGGAGAGTGCCCCCGGTTGAGGAGGGGCGCACCGGGCGGGGCTAGCATCCGCCCATGACTACTGATGCCGTTTCCTCCCCCCTCGATGTCGAGATCGGCGCCCTCAAGGGCGGGTCCGCGCAGCTCTCGGAGTACTCGGGGCAGGTCGTCCTGATCGTGAACGTGGCCTCCAAGTGTGGTCTGACCCCCCAGTACAACGGGCTGGAGAAGCTCCAGGAGCGGTACGCCGCCCAGGGCTTCACCGTGCTCGGCGTGCCCTGCAACCAGTTCCTCGGGCAGGAGCCCGGCAGCGCCGAGGAGATCGCGGAGTTCTGCTCGGCGACGTACGGCGTGACCTTCCCGCTGACCGAGAAGGTCGAGGTGAACGGCGAGGGCCGGCACCCCCTGTACGAGCGCCTGGTCGGCTTCGCGGACGCGGAGGGCCACACGGGTGACATCCGCTGGAACTTCGAGAAGTTCCTCGTCGGCCGGGAGGGGGCGGTCGTGGCCCGCTTCTCGCCGCAGACCGAGCCGGAGTCCGACGAGATCGTCACCGCGATCGAGGCGCAGCTCGGCTAGGTCCTGCCGTTCGGGACCGCTTGACCGCTTGACCGCTTGACCTTGTCCCCGGGGCAAGGCGGAGTCTCCTCGTCGCCGGGCGGAGCAGACCGTCCGGTGACGGAGGATGACCAGGTGAACGTACGCGACGACGACGAACTGCTGACCATCGGCGCGTTCGCCGCGCGGGCCCGGCTCACGGCCAAGGCGCTGCGTCTGTACGACCGGCTGGGCCTGCTGGCCCCGGCGCGGGTCGACGAGACCAGCGGCTACCGCTACTACCGGGCCGGCCAGGTGGACCGGGCAAGGCTGGTGGCGATGCTGCGCCAGCTCGACATGCCGCTGGCCCGGATCGCCGAGGTGGTCGAGACCGGTGGCGCCGAGGGCGCGGAACTGCTCGCCGCCTACTGGGCCGAGGCCGAGGGCCGGTTCGCCGCCCGGCGCACGCTCGCCGAGTACCTCCGTGGACGACTGTCGGGGAGGAACTCCGAGATGTACGAGAAGTTCGAGGTCGGGATCGTCGACGTGCCCGAGCAGGTGATCATCACCGAGACCCGTCATGTGCTGGCGGACGAGCTGCCCGCCTGGATCCCCGCCGCCCTGGGCCGGCTGGAGGAGGCGGCGGGCGCGTGCGGCGGCAGCACCGGCGCGCCGTTCGTGGCGTACCACGCCGAGGTGTCCATGGAGAGCGACGGACCGGCGGAGTCCTGTGTGCCGGTCGCCGACGAGGCGGCGGCCCGGGCGTGGGCGGCCGCCCAGGGGCGCTCCCGGCGGATCGAGGTGAAGGTGGAACCGGCCCGTCGGCTGGCGTCCACCCGGATCAGCAAGGCGCAGGTCGCCCATCCGCAGATCATCGCCGCGTTCGAGGCGGTGGAGGCGTGGATGCAGCGGGAGGGCTGGGAGTACGACGGCCCGTGCCGCGAGATCTACTTCGCGGACTGGGACGCGGCGGGTCCCGAGGACCCGGTGTGCGACGTGGCGTTCCCCGTCCGTCGAGGCTAGTGCCGTGACAGGCCGAGCCCCCTCGGCAAGGACGGCGATCTTGTCGAGAGGGCTCTGTCGGTGGCTGTGCGGTGGTCGAGGTGGAACCGGTGCGTGGTGCGGGGAGCGTTCCTCGCCCTACTCCTTCACCGACGCCACGAAGGCGTTCCACGCGCCGGCCGGGAAGGCCAGCTTGGGGCCCTCGGGGATCTTGGTGTCCCCGAGCTCCAGCGTCTCCAGGACGGTCGACCTGACCATCACACAGGCGCCGTTGCCGTTGGTGTAGGAGGACGTCGTCCACGTTTCCGTGGCGCCCAGACGAATTGCCATTGATTGCTCCGTTAGCCAGTTGGCGAATCACGGTTTTGCGCCAACGTCGGTGATCGTTGGCGTGATCGACGCTACTCGCCAACCCCGCTAATCGGAGGACTCATTCACTCGGTCGAATGGCATATTCCAGGTGAGTCTTCCAGTCGAGCATGTCGACGGTGTACTATCCCCCGCCGCACCCCCGGAAGGCTCATCCCGGGGGATGTTCACCGCGCGTATTCCTTCGCCAGGTCGTCGATGACCCGGCGCGAGTGCTCCACGTTCAGCGCCTGGGCCCGCAGGTGCTCGTACATCACCGAGTACTGCTGGACGTCGTACGCCTTCTCCAGATAGAGGTCGCTCGTCACACCCTCGATGTAGACCACGCTGGAGTCGGAGGCGTCGGCGAACTCCAGGATCGTGTACTGGCCGTTGAGGCCGGGATGCGCGCCGACCTCGAACGGCAGCACCTGCACGGTGACGTGCGGAAGCCTCGACAGCTCGGCGAGATGCTCCAGTTGCTCGCGCATCACCAGCCGGCTGCCGACGACCCGGCGCAGCGCCGCCTCGTCCAGCACCACCCACAGCCGCAACGGCCCTTCCTCGGTGGTGATTCGTTCCTGCCGACGCAGCCGCACCTGCACGCGCTTGTCGACCTCGGCCTCGGGCCGCTCCGGCAAGGCGCCCCGGATGATGGCCTCGGCGTACGCGCGGGTCTGCAACAGGCCGGTGACGGTCTGGGGTTCGTACACCCGCAACGACTCCGCGTCCGTCTCCAGCCCGATGTACACGCTGTACGGAATGTCCCCGAAGGCATGCCACCAGCCCTGCTGCCGGGAGTCCTTCGCCATTTCCATCAGCGATTCCACCATGCGCTGGTCCTCGACCTCGTAGACTCCACAGAGGTCGCGCACATCACGCTGGCTGATGCTGCGCCTGCCGTTCTCCAGACGGCTGATCTTCGACTGGGACACGAGCAGACGCTCGGCGACCTGTTCGGCGGTCATGCCCTTCTCCTCACGGAGCCGGCGCAGTTCCTGGCCCAACCGGCGTCGCCTGACCGTGGGATTGACATTGGACGTCACGGGACGCGCACCTCCGGCTGCATGCCTGTCATTGACACTTTGCGTATCTGCTGTTCAGCAGACTGCCACCAAGGTGCTTCGTACCGCTGGAAAACGGTGGATATGCGGCCGCCCCGGGCCGGTTCGGAGCAGGCCCGCACAACACCCCCAGCAGGCCCCGGACATGCGTCCGCGCGGGGCGGCGGTGCCGTGCGTCACGACGGACGTACGGCCTCACCACCCCGCGCGGGCCGCGGCGGCTCCCGAACGGGTCATACGGGTTCTACGGGTATTACGGGTCATGCGGTCATGCGGTCCTGCGGGTCGTGCCGTGCCGGGTGTGTCGTGGAACTGCGGCTCAGTGGGCCACGACACGCGCCATGGGACCGCGGCGCGGCTGTGCCGGAACTCCACGGGCGGGTTCCGGTACGGGCCGTCCGCCCGGTCCGGTCGGCCGGCCGGCCGGGGCCGCCGCCGGGCTGCGGCGCGGCTGGGCCGCCGCGCCGTTCTGGACGTCCATCACGGCGTGCGCGACGAGACCGCCCATGGGGTCGTGCCTGATCAGGTCCCGCAGCCGGGAGCGGGACGAGCGTCCCTCGTTCCCCGGGTACAGGTGCTTGCCGAGGCCGACCGCGTGCGCCAGTGCGGCGAGCGCCGCGGTCCGCGGGTCCGGCGGCACGCCGGTGCGGATCGCGGAGTCCAGCCGGGCCCTGATCTCCCGGCTGATCTCGGTGTCCGTCGCCTGGTAGCGAGTGGTCGGCAGCACCCCGCACATCTGACCCGCCACGGCATGCACCATGCCGCACCGCTCCAGATGCGAGAGGTAGGTCTGGCGCAGCCCGAGACGCGGCCCGCCGATCCAGTGGACGGCACGGACCGGAGCGCCACGCCTTCGCAGCAACTCCAGTGCGCAGTCCAGTGTCGGATCTCCTGTCGGCCGTGGGGACACCACGGCGATACGATCCCCGTCAGGGGCTATCCGCCCGGCCAGCGCCAGCTCCACTAGCTGCGCTCCGGCCAGACCAAGGTCGAGCGACTGCGGCTGTGCGGTGGTACCCGTGGTCGGGTCCAACGCCAGCAGAAGAAGCTCTTCCGGAATCGTTCTGCGGCTCCTGCCCATCCATGCCTCCCCGCGTGGATGAATGACAGGGTGACCCCTCTCACATTGGTCTGTCGAGGGTGCGTGACCTGTTTGTAGTGGAACCAGTAGGTATGTCGTTCTCGTCTACCGCAGGAGCCAAGCCCTCTACACAGGACACTGGTACATGGTTCGGACACGCCCCGAGGCGGGTCCGGGGCGGGCGTTCACGGTTCGACAGGCACAAGGAGGCATCGGTGGCGGGCGAGTCCCCCGACAGGTCGAAGCAGCGCGAGTCGTCGGCAGAACCGACGTCGGGGAGCGCGGGTACGGTTCCCGAGGCACGCGATCCGCGGGTGGCGGTGGCCCGGGAGAGCGAGGCCCCGGCGGCCTCGCGAGGCGGCGTCGACACGGCGACACGGGTTCTCTCCGTACGCGAACTGGAGATCGAGGAACCCGAACGGACCGAGGAACCCGAGGAGCCGCAGGACGCGCGCCCGGAGCCCGAGGACGCCCGTCCCGAGGAACCGCAAGACGCCCGTCCCGAGCCGGAGGACGCCCGTCCCGAGGAGCCCGAGGACGCCCGTCCCGAGCCGGAGGACGCCCGTCCCGAGGCCCAGGAGACGCCCGAGGAGCCGGAGGACGCTCGTCCGGAGCCCGAGGACGCCCGCCCGGAGCCGGAGGACGCCCGTCCCGAGCCGGACGAGGAGCCCGAGGACGCCGTCACGGAGGCCGACGGGGCGGAAGCCGCGGACGGGGCCGAGGAAAGCGCCGAGGGCCCTTCTGGCGGCGCCGAGGACACCGCGCCCGACCCGGAAGCCACCGGGGGGCGCGAGGGCGCGGACGGCGGCTCGGAGGACCCGACGGGCCCCGAGGACGCGGCCGACACGGAGGACACCGGCGACGACGCGTCGGACGAGGGCGACACCGAGGGCAACGGGGACGGACCGGAGGACTCGGCTCCGGTGACCTCCGGGGCAGACTTGCGGACCGACCCGGAATCCGGCAGCGCCGAGGACGACGAGCCCGCCGTCTCCGGCAAGCCCGCACCCAAGTGGGCGTCCAGGGGCAAAAAGGAAGACGACGACAAGGAAGCCAAGGAAGGCAAGGAAGGCAGGGAAGCCGCGGAGGACGGGAAGGACGGCGGCGACAAGGCCGACGCATCCCCCGTCGACCAGCCCACCGCCATCTTCAAGGCCCCCCGGCCCAAGCCCGCCGTCGACCAGCCGACCACCATGCTCAAGCTGGGCGGGGCCCTCAAGCCCCGCGCGGACGAGCCCAAGGCCGACGAGCCCAAGGCCGACGAGGCCGAGAAGGCCCCGCAGGGGGACGGTGAGCGGACGCCGCCGCCCGCCGAGCGGACCAGCAAGTTCGTCGCGCTGAAGCCGCTCGACGAGCCCCGCCCGCCGAAGGCGACCGGTGACATCACCGCCGTCACCGCGCTGGTGCCCCAGGTCGGCCCCGAGCGGACGACCCAGCAGCCCCTGCCGCCGAAGCCGCCGATCGACCTGCTGGCGGAGCTCACCAACACCCCGCCGCCCCCGCCGACCCCCCTGCGCACCCTCGGCCGTCGGGTCAAGATCTGGACGCCGCTGGTCATCCTGCTGGTGATCGTGTTTGCGGTCGTACAGGCGTTCCGCCCGCTGCCGGCCACCGCGCTGGCGCTCACCGCGAAGGACGCCTACACCTTCGAGGGCGGCAAGCTCTCCCTGCCGTGGCCGAACGAGGGCCAGGGCTGGATGGACGTCGACGGCGTCGGCACGATGGACCACTTCGGCAAGCAGACGCCGGTCGCCATCGGCTCGGTGGCCAAGACGATGACGGCGTACGTCGTCCTCAAGGACCACCCCCTGAAGACGGGCGAGAACGGCCCGAGCATCACCGTCGACGCCACCGCCGAGAAGGAGGGCGGCTACGACCAGAGCGGCGAGTCCACCCTCAACAGCGTCAAGGCCGGCGACAAACTGACGCTCCAGCAGGCCCTGTCGGCGGTCATGATCCCGTCCGCGAACAACATCGCCCGGCTGCTGGCCCGCTGGGACGGGGGCACGGAGGCCGCGTTCGTCAAGAAGATGAACGCCGCCGCCAAGGAACTCGGGATGTCGAACACGACGTACACCGACCCGTCCGGGCTGAAGGAGACCACGGTCTCCACCGCCGAGGACCAGGTCAAGCTCGGCAACGCGGTCGTGGAGATCCCCGCGCTCGTGGCGATCACCAGCGCGGCGAGCTGGACGGACCCCTACGGGACCAACTGGCCGAACTACAACGAGCTCCCCTACCGGATGGGCGCGATCGGCATCAAGACCGGCTCCACCACCGCGGCCGGCGGCAACCTCCTGTTCGCCGCCCGCAAGGAGGTCGGCGGTGAGACGGTCACCGTCGTCGGCGCGATCCTCGGCCAGCACAAGCCGACCATCCTCAAGACGGTCAACGACGTCAGCAAGACGGCCCTGTCCGCCGCCGAGGACGCGCTGACCTCGGCGAAGATCCTCAAGAAGGGTGATGTCGTCGGGTACGTGGACGACAAGCTCGGCGGCCACACCCCGGTCGTCGTCACCAAGGACGTCACCGCGGTCGGCTGGGCCGGTCTGACGGTGAAGCTGAAGTTCGCCGCCGACGAGGTGCCGCACACCGCGAAGGCCGGCACCCAGGTGGGCACGCTCACCGTCGGGGACGGCGCCAGCGGCGCGGTGAAGGTACCGGTCGCCCTGGAGAGCGACCTCGTCGAGCCGGGCTTCCAGGACAAGCTGACCCGACTCGGCTGATCCCGCCCGGCCGACCCGTCGGCCCCGTCCGTCCCTCTCGCCACCCCGCCGGGCAGCCGCCCGGCGGGGTGCGTGCTAGCGTCGCGAAACGGGACAGGTCGCCGGTCGCCACGACGTTGCCGTGAAGCGGACGCGAACAGGGCGCGGCCGAGAGCGGAAGACGGGACACGGGGAGTGCCTTCAGGTGGCCACTGCGGAGCCGACACGCGCCGACGACACCGGTCCGGGCCCGGACACCGGCCCGCGCATCGAGCTGCCCGCGCCTCAGTCCGGCGGCCACGACCATGACCCGCACGACGGTCCGCCGCGCGACGACCCGCGCGGCAACGCCCCTGACGATCCGCACGACGATCCGCGCGACGCCATGACGGCCCCGGCGAAGACCTCGGCCGGGGCGGGCGCGGCGCAGGACCCGGCGAAGGCGGGGCCGCGCGCCGCGTTCGACCGGCTCGGCGGCTTCCTCCGCCGCCACCTGGTGCTGTCCGTCACCGCGCTGTCCGGGATCGTGCACCTCATCTGGTTCTTCACGTTCGCGAACAGCGGGGGCGATCTCGCGGCGCAGGACGCCTGGGCCGAGTTCGTCGGCCGGCACCCCGACTCCGCGTACAACCTGGCCTGGTACGGCGGGATGCACCCGGTGTCGTACAGCGTCGTCTCGCCGTATCTGATGTCGGTCCTCGGCGTCCGTACGACGATGATGATCGCCGGGACCCTGTCGGCGGGCCTGCTCACCCTCGTCCTGCTGCGCTGCCGTCCGGTGCGGAACCCGGTGTGGCCGGCGCTGGCCGGGGTCTTCGCGCTGCTCTGCAACGCGGCGTCCGGCCGGGTCACCTTCGGCCTCGGCAACATGTTCGCGCTGGCCGCCGTGGCCGTGGTGTTCTGCTGGCCCTACCGCTGGCGCTACAAACGCTGGGCGAAGGCCCTGTGCGCCGCCCCGCTCGCGGCGCTCGCCACGATGGGCTCGCCGGTGGCGGGGCTGTTCGTGGGCATCGTCGCCGTGGCGCTGTTCCTGCAGAAGCGGCGGCCCGGCGCCTGGGCCCTCGGGCTCGCCCCGACCGCCGTCGTCGCCGTCTCCGCGTGGCTGTTCCCGTTCTCCGGCACCCAGCCGATGTCCTTCGGGTCGGCCTCGCTGCCGCTGCTGTACTCGGTGATCGTCTTCGCGGTCGTCCCGCGTGACTGGAAGACCGTGCGGATCACGGCGGCGGTCTACGGCCTCGGGGTGCTGGGGGTGTGGCTGATCAGCTCCCAGATCGGGTCGAACATCACCCGGCTCGCGATGCTGTTCTCGGGTGTGGTGCTGGCGGCCGCGCTGCCGTTCGCCGTGCCGCGCAGCCGCAAGTGGTACGTCATCGTCGTCGCCTCGCTCGGGTTCGTCGGCTGGATCGGCTTCAAGTCGGTCGACGACGTCATCCGGACGACCCCGGCGGCCTCCTGGGCGCGCGAGCTGGCGCCGCTCGTCAACGAGCTGCAGGGCGTCGGGGCCGAGAAGGGCCGCGTCGAGGTCGTCCCGGCCCGCTCCCACCGCGAGGCCTCCGCGCTCGCGCCGTACGTCAACCTGGCCCGCGGCTGGAACCGGCAGGCCGACATGGAGCGCAACCCCCTCTTCTACGACGACACGCTCAACTCCGCGAACTACCACGAGTGGCTCCAGCGGTGGGCCGTGCACTACGTCGTCGTCCCCAAGGAGGCGCTGGACGGGGACGGCGGGGAGCGGGAGCGGGAGCTGGTGCAGCGGGGGCTGCCGTATCTGGAGCAGATCTGGGGCGACGCCAACTGGCAGCTGTTCAAGGTCACCGACCCGGCACCGATGGCCGAGCCCGACGCGGTGGTGGAGCGGGCCGAGCAGGGCGAGATGACGCTCGACGTCAAGAAGGCGGGCCGGGTGCTGATCCGGATCCCGTACTCGCCCTGGCTGAGCGTCGTGGACGCGGAGGGCAAGAGCCTGAAGGCGCCGCAGGAGACGGAGGCGTCCAAGCACCGGGCCGAGGGCGAGCCGAAGTCCTACACGAACGTGAGCGGCTGCCTGTACGAGACGGAGGAGGACGCGCAGGGCGACAAGTGGACGGTGCTGCTGGCCCCGAAGGCCGGTGTCTACCGCCTCGCCGCGCCCTATCAGCTGCCGCGCGGCACCCCGTGCCCGGAGGAGCTGAAGGAGCCCTGAGCCCGTGCGGGCGGGCCGGGGGGCTGAGCCCCCCGGCCGTCCTCACCTCAGGTCCGCCACATAGCGGTCCGTCCCGGGGATCGTCGGGATGAACGGGGCCAGGAGTTCGAGTCTGCCCAGGCCCGATTCCGTGATCTGCGCCTCCAGGCCCGTGAAGTGGTCCTCCCAGCAGTCCCTCGGGTCGCTCTCCAGGAACCACAGCAGGGTCAGACGGGTGTCGACGCCCTCGACCTGTTTGACGTAGGTCATGCGGTCGCCGGGGAGGGGCGTCGGGCGGAAGACGGTGACCATGGCCGCCGGGGAGCCGGAGAGGCGCCTCGGGAGGTGGCGGGTGCGCAGCCACTCCACCAGGGCGGTGCGCTGTTCGGGGGTGTCGGTGTCGATGACCTCGAGGACCAGGCCGGCGTAGGGGTGGTCGAGGGCGTGGTGGTCGCGGGGGCCCGCCGCGCCGTCCCGGTAGACCGTCGTCTCGTGGTCCTGGAAGGCCGTGAAGACATGGGTGCGGTCCTGGTAGACACGGGCGTCGCGGTTGAGGCGTTTGTTGATGGCGACGGTCCACCTCATGTGGTCGTCGTAGCGGCCGGCGGTGATCCAGTAGGTGGAGAGGTAGCAGCCCGCCGTGACGGGCTGGGCGATCGCGGACTTCTCCGGGGCGCGCAGCAGTTGCAGGTCCCTGGTCGCCACCCAGCGGCGGCCCGCGTACATCCAGGGCATGGCCATCGCGCCGGCGTAGTAGTGGTCGTCCTCGTACCAGCGGTTGTAGGCGTACTCGTGGCCCGGGTGCGGTTCGACCATGGTGATCAGGGCGTGGCCGGGCCGGACGCCGTACGGTCCCACGGCGGCCAGTTCGGCGTACGTCTCGCTGCGGGTCTCCTCGCTCATGCGTCTTCCCCTTCCTCGGCGGCCGGACCATACTCTGACGCTCCGTCAGGCAATGCGCCAGGGTCAGGGAGGTCCCGATGTCACTGCTCGCCGACAGGACGGTCGTCGTCTCGGGGGTCGGGGCGGGCCTGGGTCACCAGGTCGCCGCGGCGGTCGTACGGGACGGGGGGAACGCCGTGCTGGCCGCGCGGACCGAGGCGAACCTCGCCAAGAGCGCGGCCGAGATCGACCCGGACGGGACGCACACCGCGTGGCGGGCGACCGACATCACCGACGAGGCGAGCTGCGCGGCGCTGGCGGGGCTGGCGCGGGAGCGGTTCGGGGGGATCGACGCGGTGGTCCAGGTCGCCGCCTGGGACTCCTACTTCGGCGGACTCGAGGACGCCGACTTCACGACCTGGCAGTCGGTCATCGACGTGAACCTGCTGGGATCGCTGCGGATGACCCGGGCCTGTCTGCCCTCTCTCAAGGTGCGGGGCGGATCGGTGGTCTTCATCGGCACCCAGTCCGCGGTCGCGGCCCCGTCCCAGGTGCGGCAGGCGGCGTACGCGGCCTCGAAGGGGGCGCTGACCAGTGCCATGTACTCGCTGGCGCGGGAGCTCGGGCCGCACCGGATCCGGGTCAACACCGTGCTGCCGGGCTGGATGTGGGGGCCGCCGGTGCAGGCGTACGTGCAGTTCACGGCGCACACGGAGGGGGTGCCGGAGGCGGAGGTGCTGGGCCGGCTGACGGAGCGGATGGCGTTGCCCGAGCTGGCCACGGACGGGGACGTGGCGGACGCGGCGGTGTTCCTGGCGTCGGACCGGGCGCGGGCGATCACGGGGCAGTCGTTGCTGGTCAACGCCGGGGAGCTGATGCGGTGACACCCTGACCATCGGTTCACGTAGGTGAACACAAGACACCATACCGAATACCTTTACCTCCCTTTGACCTTACGGTCACTTGTCGTGTTCATGCGACAGCGCCCACGATGAGCGCCGGGCCGACCCCTGGGAGGACGCACATGAACGGTCTCGACTGGGCCGTGCTCATCGGCTACTTCGGCGTGATGGTCGCCATCGGCGTCTGGTCGCACAAGCGCGTCGACGACGTCAGCGACTTCTTCACCGCGGGCGGCAGGATGCCCTGGTGGCTGTCCGGGATCTCGCACCACATGTCGGGCTACAGCGCGGTGATGTTCACCGGGTACGCGGGCATCGCCTACACCTACGGCGTCACCTCCTTCGTCACCTGGTCCTTCCCCATCGCCCTCGGCATCGCGATCGGCTCCCGGCTGTTCGCGCCGCGCATCAACCGGCTGCGCTCGCGCCTGCACGTCGCTTCCCCGCTGGAATACCTGAAGAACCGCTACGACCTGAAGACCCAGCAGGCGCTGGCCTGGTCCGGGATGCTGCTGAAGATCGTGGACGTGGGCGCCAAGTGGGCCGCCATCGCGACCCTGCTGTCCGTCTTCACCGGCATCTCCCTCAACCAGGGCATCCTCATCACCGGCGCGATCACCGCCGTGTACTGCACGATCGGCGGCCTGTGGGCCGACGCGCTCACCGAACTGGGCCAGTTCGTCATCCAGTTGCTGGCCGGCGTCGCGATGTTCGTGGCCGTCGTGCTGAAGCTGAACGACAAGGGCATCGGGTTCCTCGACGTCTGGGACGAACCGGCGCTCCAGGGCCACGACAAGCCGCTGGTCGGCCCGTACGGGACGGTCTTCCTGCTGGCGTTCCTCTTCATCAAGCTCTTCGAGTACAACGGCGGCATGCTCAACCAGGCCCAGCGGTACATGGCCACGGCCACCCCGCGCGAGGCCGAGCGCTCCGCACGGCTGTCGGCGGCGCTCTGGCTGGTCTGGCCGGTGGTGCTGTTCTTCCCGATGTGGATGTCCCCGCTGCTGGTCACCGCGCGCAAGCCGGACGGCTCCGACTCCTACGGCCTGATGACCGAACAGCTCCTGCCGCACGGTCTGCTGGGACTGGTCATCGTCGGCTTCTTCTCCCACACGATGGCCATGTGCTCCTCCGACGCCAACGCCATCGCCGCCGTCTTCACCCGGGACTGCGCCCCGGTGATCTCGCGCCGGGCACGGGAGTGGAACGCGCGGTCGGGCCTGGTCGCGGCCCGGGTGACGACCGTCGTCTTCCTCGGCCTGTCCATGGCGGCGGCCACCCAGGTCAACTCCCCCACCTTCAAGGACATCATCACCGTCGTCATCAAGTGGGTCGCCGGGCTGATGGGCCCGATGGCCATCCCGATGATGCTGGGTCTGCTGCGCCCCTTCCGCCGCTCCGGCCCGACCGCCGCGCTGACCAGCTGGTCGATGGGGCTGCTCGCCTTCTGGCTGGTCAACTACCCCGTCAACTGGAACGTCGACGGCGGTGTCCCGCTCCAGTACCAGGTCTCGATCCCGCTGGCCGTCTCGCTCGTCCTCTACGTCCTGGTCGGCTTCCTCCGGCCGGAGGACACCCCGGAGCGGCTCGCCCTCATCGAGAAGATCAACACGGACGGCGACTCCTCGGGCGCGGCGGCGGCCGTCCCCGGCCCGCGGGACACCGTACCGGCACCCGCGAAGGACTAGGACCCGTCCGCGGGAGCGGGTACCACCCGGCTCAGCCCCCTCGCGGATACCTGGCCAGCCACCCCGGTGACGCGCCCGCCGGGTTGTGCAGGGCCGGGCCCTGGGTCATCTCCATCGCGAAGTCGTCGGCGAGTTCCAGGATCGTGGGACGGCCCTCCAGCTCGGCCAGCCAGGCCGGCGGGAGGGCCGTCTCGCCGTACAGGGCCCCGAGCAGTCCCCCGGTGAGGGCGGCGGTCGGGGCGGCGGGGCCGCCCTGGTTGACCGCGAGGCGCAGCCCGTGCCGCACGTCCTCCGCGACGAGCGCGCAGTACAGGGCGGCGGACAGCACACCCGGTGCCCGCCCCTCCCCCGCCAGTTCCGCCACCCGGGCCGGCCCCGGCAGCCCCTGCCGTAGGGCGCCCAGCGCGCGCTGCACCGCCTCCGCGACCGGCTCGTGCCCCGGCCACGCCGCCAGCAGCGCGAGCGCCCGCTGCACCGCGGCGTCCATCTCCTCGCCCCGGGCCAGGGCGTGCACGGTGACGGCGTACGCGCCCGCCGCCAGGTACGCCGCCGGGTGGCCGTGGGTCTGGGCCGCGCACTCCACGGCGAGCTGGGCGACGAGCTGCGGCTCCCAGCCGACGAGCAGCCCGAACGGCGCGGAGCGCGCGACGGGTTCGGGCCCGTCGGCCGACGGGTTCTTGGGGTCGTCGAGCGTGCCCATCCGCTCGTCGCCGAGCCCCATGAGCAGCGGCCGGGTCGGCTCCCGGCGGGCGTACAGCCACTCCTCGCGGGCCAGCCAGCCGTCGTCCTTGCGGCGCAGGTCGGGGCCCCAGTCGCGCTGGGTGGCCGCCCATCTCAGGTACGCCCGGTGCAGATCGGTCGGCGGGTGCCAGGCGCCGGTGTCGCGCCGCACCTGGGCGCGGACGAGCCCGTCCACGGTGAACAGGGTGAGCTGGGTGTGGTGGGTGACGGCACCGCGCCGTCCGAAGGCGGGGACGAGGTCGACGACCCCTTCCGGCCCGAGGACCTGCCGTATCTCCTCGATGCCGTGCCCCTCGACGGGCGCCCCGAGCGCGTCCCCGACGGCCGCCCCCAGCAGCGTGCCCCGCACCCGGCTGCGGAAGTCCTGCTGCTCGGCACGGCCCCAGACGGCCCCTGATGTCGTACTCACCAAGTCCTCCCAAGGCCTCCGGGCACCGTCCGTACGTACGACGTCCGTCACTGTAATCGAACGGGGTCACGGGCAGGCGGGGGGTGGAGAGGCGGTGGAGGGCCGGTGGAGGTCCACGGCGTCGGCCCGGGGCGCGGGGCGCGGGGGTGGGGAGAGCGGATGCCGCCCGAGCCCTACTCGACGACCCTGACCTTCGTCCCGAGGTCGCCGAACGCCCACAGGGCCGCCCCGTCCGCCTTCGGCATCCGGATGCCGCCGGTCTGCGCGTCGGCGGCGGCCGGGGGCGGGGAGGCGCCGTCGACGGCGTTGGAGAAGGCGATGTTGACGCCGGAGACGACCGAGAAGTAGATGATGTGCTCGATCGCGACGCCGTCGGAACCGGTCGTCGCGTCCTTGCGGACGGAGATCGTGTAGGTGCCGGGCACCGGCGCGACCGTGCCCGGCCAGACCGTGAAGGTCCGGCGGGCCGTGTCGTCCGCGTCGACCAGCCAGACCCGGTGGTCGGAGAGGTCGTAGACGATCCGGCGGCCGGAACCGGACGCCTCGGGCACCCCGGTCGCGGCCGGGGAGGCCGAGGCCTTCGGCGTGGCGGACGCCTTCGCACCCGGCGCGGCGGACGCCGACGCGCTCGGGCGACCCACGGCGGCCGTGGGGTGCGGGCCCCGCTCGGCCTGCACCGTCAGGGCTCCGACCGCGGCGACGGCGCCGACCGTCAGACCGGTGACCCAGATCCACGAGGGAAGTCGGGCAGGCACGGGCACGCATCTCCTCGGCTACGGGACCCCGCCGGTGGGGCCTCCCCTGGGATCCTCCCTCCAGGGGAGGGTCGGATCATCGTACTCACTCCAGCACGGGCAGGAGTTCCGGCAGATGCCCGTCCGAGGCGCGGGCGGCGCGCTGCCGTTCCTCCGGCACCTCGCCGTACAGGGTGGTGCGCGCCCGGGCCGGGCGGCCGGCCGCCCCGGCGACCGCGATGAGGTCCTTGACGGACTTGTAGGAGCCGTAGGAGGAGCCCGCCATACGGGAGATGGTCTCCTCCATGAGGGTCCCGCCGAGGTCGTTCGCGCCGGAGCGCAGCATCTCCGCCGCGCCCTCGGTGCCGAGCTTGACCCAGCTGGTCTGGATGTTCGGGATGTGCGGGTGCAGGAGCAGCCGGGCCATCGCCGTGACCGCGCGGTTGTCGCGCATCGTCGGGCCGGGGCGGGCGATGCCGGCCAGGTACACGGGCGCGTTGGTGTGGATGAAGGGGAGCGTCACGAACTCGGTGATGCCGCCGGTCCGCTGCTGGATTTCGGCCAGGGTGCGCAGGTGCCCGAGCCAGTGCCGGGGCTGGTCGACATGGCCGTACATCATCGTGGAGGTCGAGGGGATGCCGACCTCGTGGGCGGTGGTGATCACCTCGATCCAGGTGGCGGCGGGCAGCTTGCCCTTGGTGAGGACCCAGCGGACCTCGTCGTCGAGGATCTCGGCGGCGGTGCCCGGGATGGAGTCCAGCCCGGCCTCCTTGGCGGCGATCAGCCACTCGCGGATGGACAGGCCGGTGCGGGTCGCGCCGTTGACGACCTCCATCGGCGAGAACGCGTGCACATGCATTCCGGGGACCTTCTCCTTCACCGCCTTCGCGATGTCGAAGTACGCCGTGCCGGGCAGGTCGGGGTGGATGCCGCCCTGCATGCACACCTCCACCGCGCCCACGTCCCACGCCTGCCGGGCGCGGTCGGCCACCTGGTCGAGGGAGAGGGTGTAGGCGTCGGCGTCGGTGCGGCGCTGGGCGAAGGCGCAGAAACGGCAGCCGGTGTAGCAGACGTTGGTGAAGTTGATGTTCCGGGTGACGATGTAGGTGACGTCGTCGCCGACCGCCGCCCGGCGGACGTCGTCGGCGATCCGGGTCAGCGCGTCCAGCGCCGGGCCGTCGGCGTGCAGCAGGGCGAGGGCCTCGGCGTCCGTGAGGCGGGTCGGGTCGTCGGCGGCCGTGGCCAGCGCCTGCCGTACGTCCGTGTCGATGCGCTCGGGCGCCATGCCGGGGACGGCCGCCTCCCGCAGGGCGGACCAGTCGCCGTACACCTCGTCGAAGTCCGCGCGCCGGTCGGAGGTGCGGCCCTCGGTGTCGATCGTGGTGTGCAGGTCGGTGCGGCCGGAGGCGGTGAAGACCTCCTCCGGTTCCTGCCACGGCCGGCCCTCGACGACCGCGTCCGGCACGGCGAGACCGGTGGCCGGGTCGGCGAGCGCGCGCACGTGCGGCAGCAGCCGCGGGTCCAGCCAGGGTTCGCCGCGGGTGACGAACTCCGGGTACACGCAGAGACGTTCCCGCAGGGTGAAGCCGGCCGCCGCGGACCGGGCGGCCAGCTCCTCGATCTGCGGCCAGGGACGCTCGGGGTTGACGTGGTCGATGGTCAGCGGGGAGACCCCGCCCCAGTCGTCGATGCCCGCGCCGATCAGCCGCTCGTACTCGCTGTCGACCAGGTTGGGCGGGGCCTGCAGGTTGGCGGACGGGCCCATGAGCAGGCGGGCGACGGCCACCGTCGCGACCAGCTCGTCGAGTTCGGCGTCCGGCATGCCGCGCATGGCCGTGTCCGGCTTGGCGCGGAAGTTCTGGATGATCAGTTCCTGGATGCCGTGGTGGGCCCGGGAGATCCGGCGCAGCGCGAACAGCGACTCCGCCCGCTCCTCGTACGTCTCACCGATCCCGATGAGGATCCCGGAGGTGAAGGGGACCGAGGAGCGGCCCGCGTCCTCCAGGACGCGCAGCCGTACGGCGGGTTCCTTGTCCGGGGAGCCGTGGTGCGGGCCGCCGGGCTCGGACCACAGCCGGGTGGCGGTCGTCTCCAGCATCATGCCCATGCTGGGTGCGACCGGCTTCAGCCGCTGGAAGTCGGTCCAGGACATCACCCCCGGGTTGAGGTGCGGGAGCAGTCCCGTCTCCTCCAGGATGCGCACGGAGATGGCGCGGACATAGGCGATGGTGTCGTCGTAGCCGTGCGCGTCGAGCCACTCGCGCGCCTCGGGCCAGCGGTCCTCGGGCTTGTCGCCGAGCGTGATGAGGGCTTCCTTGCAGCCGAGGGCAGCGCCCTTGCGGGCGACGTCGAGGACCTCGTCGGGGGACATGAACATCCCGTGCCCGGCGCGCCGCAGCTTGCCGGGGACGGTGACGAACGTGCAGTAGTGGCACTTGTCCCGGCACAGCCGGGTGAGGGGGATGAAGACGCTCTTCGAGTACGTGATGACGCCGGGCCGGCCGGCCGCCTCCAGACCCGCGTCGCGCACCCGGGCGGCGGACGCGGCGAGGTCGTCGAGGGCCTCGCCGCGCGCCTGGAGCAGGACGGCCGTCTCGCTCACGTCGAGCGCGACGCCGTCCCGGGCACGTTTGAGAGCGCGACGCATGGAGTTCTCGGTGGGGCCGGGAAGAGGGCCGGGGCCGGTTCCGGAGGTCGCGGAAGTCGTCATCCCTTGAGCATACGTTCGGGCTGATCAGGGCCGGTGGGGGAGCCCGATTCGTCCGTCGTCGCAGGTCGTTACACGGTGGCACTGGAAGCGGTGGCGTACGGGCCGTACTCGTCGAGGAGTTCGAGAATCTGGCTCTCACCGGTCGGCGGCAGCTGCAGCACGGCCTCCTCGATGCCGAGGTCGGCGTAGTACGCCAGCTTGCCCGGGGAGGGGTGGACGGCGTACGGCACGACCTGGAGCGCCTCCGGCTCGCGCCCGGCGTCCGCCCACGCGGTGCGCAGCAGCGGCAGGGTCTCGGACAGCCCGCGCCCGCCGATCGGCAGCCAGCCGTCGGCGTACTCGCAGATGTGCGCGAACAGCTTGGGCCCGGCGGCCCCGCCGATCAGGGTGCGGGGTCCGACGACCGGCCCGCGCGGCCGCTGCACGGGCTTCGGATGGGCGCTGCTGGCCCGGACGGACCCGTAGACGCCCTCGTACGCGGTCGGCTCCTCGCTCCACAGGGCACGCATCAGCGCCATCCGGTCCCGCACCAGCTCGCGTCGTGTCCGCCACTCGACACCGTGGTCGGCGGCTTCCTCCACGTTCCAGCCGAAGCCGAGGCCGAGGGTGAGGCGGCCGCCGGAGAGGTGGTCGACGGTGGCCACCTGCTTGGCGAGGTCGATCGGGTCGTGCTGGGCGACGAGCGTGATGCCGGTGCCGAGACCGAGGCGCTCGGTGACGGCGGCGGCCTGGCCGAGGGCGACGAACGGGTCGAGGGTGCGGCCGTACTCGCGGGGCAGTTCGCCGCCGGCCGGGTACGGGGTGGTCCGCTCGACGGGGATGTGCGTGTGCTCGGGCACGTACAGCCCGGCGAACCCGCGCTGTTCCAGCTCACGGGCGAGGCGGGTCGGGGTGATCGTCTCGTCGGTGAGGAAGATCGTTACGGCGATGCGCATGGCGGGCCTTTCGGTGCCGGTTCCTCTGTGTTCATCTCGGTCTGTTGACGTGGGCCGGTTCATCTGTACCGGGAGAAGAGGCCGGTGTCCATACCGACCGGTCGGCATTGTTCGGCGCGGAGCGGTATGGAGCGGCATCGATCGGCATGGATCGGCATGGATCGGCAAGGTGAGGAGGGTGACGTCGTGACGCACGCGCAGGACAACCCGATGGCACGCCGAGCGCTGTTCGCCACGGGAGCCGCCGCGGCGCTTACGTTGGGAAACGTGAGCTTCGCCGCCGCAGACGGACGACAAGGACCGCGAGAACCGCGCGACCCGCAAGACCCGCAAGACCCGCAGCCGGAGACATGGACGGTTCGGGGCACCCTGCCGCCCGGCTCCCCCGACTATGTGTACGTACCCGTCGACGTGCCGCCGGGCGTCCGCGAGCTGCGGGTGTCGTACGCCTACGACCGCCCCGCCGTCCCGGCCGGCACCCCCGGCAACGCGCTCGACATCGGCCTCTTCGACGAACGCGGCACCGCGCCGGGCGGCGAGGGTTTCCGGGGCTGGTCGGGCGGGGCGCGCACCGAGTTCTTCGTCCGGGCGGACGAGGCGACGCCGGGCTATGTGCCGGGACCGGTCCGCGCCGGCCGGTGGCACATCGCGCTCGGCCCCTACACGGTGGCGCCACAGGGCCTGACGTACGAGATCACGGTCACCCTCACCCACGGCGACCCGGCGCCCGCCGCCCCGCCCGCCTCCTATCCGCCCGGCAGCGCGAAGGGCCGGGGCCGGGCCTGGTACCGGGGCGACTGCCACCTGCACTCCTGGTACTCCGACGGCCGCCGCACCCCGGCCGAGATCGGCGCCCTCGCCCGGGCGGCGGGCCTGGACTTCATCAACACCTCCGAGCACAACACGCACGCGGGCCACGGGGCGTGGGCGGACGTGGCCGGCGACGACCTGCTGGTGCTGCTCGGCGAGGAGGTCACCACCCGCAACGGCCACGTCCTGGCGGTCGGCACGGCCCCCGGCACCTTCGTGGACTGGCGCTACCGGGCGCGGGAGGGTCTCTTCCCCCGCTTCGCCCGCCGCATCCGCCATGCGGGCGGCCTGGTGATCCCCGCCCATCCGCACGCCACCTGCGTCGGCTGCTCCTGGAAGTTCGGCCTCGGGGAGGCGGACGCGGTGGAGGTGTGGAACGGCCCCTACACCGCCGACGACGAGGTGACGCTCGCGGCGTGGGACGCGACCCTGCGGGGTGGTCCGGCGCGATGGCTCCCGGCGGTGGGCAACAGCGACGCGCACCGGGACCCGGACGTGGTGGGCCTGCCCCAGACCGTGGTCCTCGCGGACGCCCTGACCCGGGAGGCGATCCAGGAGGGCATCCGGGCGGGCCGGGTCTACGTGGCGGAGTCGGGCGCGGTGTCCCTGTCCCTCACGGTGACCGGCGGCCGGGGCGAGCGGGCGGGCATCGGCGAGCGGCTGCGGGTGGACGCGGACACCCCGGTGACGGTCCGTCTGGAGGCGACGGGCACCCCGCGCTGCACGGTCCGCTTCGTGACCGACGGGGGCGTGGTGCTCACGAGCGCCCCGCTGCCGGTGTCGGGCGCGGGGGTCGTGGAGTGGCGTACGACCCCGGCGTACGCGGCGTACGTACGGGCGGAGGTCCGTCACGAGGTGGCGACGGGCCCGCTGCCGGGGGCACTGGCGGCGTTCACGAATCCGGTGTTCCTGGGGAGGTGAGAGACCGGGCCGGCTCCGACGCCGTCGCCGGAATTGCCGGAACCCGGAAAGAAGGCGGGGCTCCTGGCTGCCTGGCGCTCGCCTTGTCTGCCTGGTCATGACGGGAGAGGCTACGGCGACGGGGGCCGGGCACGGGGAGGCCGGGCGCGGGCGGACGGGGGCGTCGGAGTGGCGGGCAGGGACACGGGCAGGGGCGGCATCACGCACAGACGGGGCGAGCGTCCCAGGAAGCACTCCGCGGCACGGACGCGGGCGTGGGGCGCGCTGCTCCTGACGCTGTCCCTGGTCCCGGCCCTGGCCTGCTACTTCGTCTTCACCCTCTGGCTCCCCGACGACCTCGACCGCTACCGGGACTACACGCGGGCCCAGCCCTGCGCCGCGGGCTCGTCACCGCGGGAGCACGAGGACTGTCTCCGCGAGGTCGTCTTCACGGTGGACGGGACGAGGATCGAGGGCGGCAGGGGCGCCGTCTACGAGGCCACGCTCTCCGGGGCGCCCTTCTGGAACGGCGTCGTGGACTTCGGCGACTCGGGCCCGCTGCTGTCCGAGCTGGAACGGGGCGACCGGGTCACCGGCACCGTCTGGCGCGGTGACGTCATGGCGGTCAGCCGCGACGGCGTCCGCCAGGCGTCCTCCGACGAGCCGCGCGACGAGCCCCAGATGCCCGCCGCACTCGGCACCTACGCGGGCCTTCTGGCGGCCATGGCCCTCACCGTCGGCGCGGCCCGCCTGACCGGGCCGCGCCCGCCGCACCCGTTCCCCTGGCGCGGCTGGGGCAAGCCGATGCTGATCGTCCTCTCGGTCGGCTGCCCCCTCCTGGGCCTCGTCGGGGTGTGGTGGGGCATCCCCTGGTGGCTGTTCCCTCCGGTCCTCGTCCCGCTCATGGGGTACACGGCGTGGGAGCTGTACCGCTATCCGCGGCGGCGCCCGAAGCCGGCGGCCGGGTCGGGTTCCGGGAGCGGGACATGACGTGGACGCGGCGGCCGTGGCCGGGGACGTGGGTGGTGCGGTCGAGGGTCATGCCGAGCTTGGTCATCACGCGGGCCGAGGCGAGGTTGTCGACGTGGCAGATGCTGACGACGCGGTCGAGTCCCGCCTCCTCGAAGGCGAACGCCAGGACCACTCGCGCCGCTTCGGTGGCGTAACCCCGGCCCCAGGAGCGGCGCCTGAGCCGCCAGCCGATCTCCACCGCAGGCAGGACCTCGGGGAGGAAGGCCGGAACGGCGAGTCCCACCCAGCCGATCAGCTCGCCGGTCTCCGACTCCTCGGCGGCGAACAGGCCGAAGCCGCGCTCGTCCCAGCCCGCGCGCATGCGCTCCAGCGCCGCGGCGCTCCGCTCACGGGTGCCGGGTGAGCCGTCGCCGATGTAGCGCATGACCTCCGGATCCGCCTCCATCTCCGCGAGCGGGTCGAGGTCGGTGTCCCGCCACTGGCGCAGCAGCAGCCGTTCGGTGGGGAGCTCGGGGTGCGGTCGTCGCACGGGTTTCTTCCCTTCGGGTCGTCCGTGGCAGTCGTGGCTTCGTGGCGGTCGTGGCGTTCGTGGCGGTCGTGGCGTTCGTGGCGTTTGTACGTGGCTCAGAAGGCGCGGTGCCACCAGTGAGGAGGTGGCTCGGAGTGGGGGACCACTTCGGGGTGTTCGAGGATTCTGAGGTCGAGCGGGGTGACCAGGGCGCGGAGTTCGCGGGCGCTCTTCCTGGGGAGGGCGTGCATCGCCAGTTCCAGCAGGTCCCGTTCGTCGGCCGGTTGGGGGCAGCATTCCGGGACGCCGCAGTTGCCGGCCGACGGTGAAGGGAGCCGGCCCTTCGGTGTCCTGGCCAGGGCGGTCCAGGAGGCGAGGGCCCGCTCGATCGCGCCGGGGTGGAGACGGGTGCGTTCGAGCAGGACGATCCGGGCCTGGGCGGGGCCGGAGAGCCGGCCGGGCCTCGAGTAATGGTGGTGGGCGGCGAACCGCCTGCTGTCCGCCCTGAGGCGGGAAGGGCGCCTACGCGGCACGGCCCTTTCGGAGATCGGTCATGCCGGAAGTCTGGCACAGGACGGACGCCCGCGGTCAGGGTGCGGAGCGCGTGCGGCGCGGACTGCGGCGCGGCGAGGGAAACACGGCGGGCCGTACGCCCGTGCCGCGTTTCGCTCGCCGGGGGCTCCCGTCCCGGCGTCTAGTCTCGGCGCGTGGATCAGCCCGAGCAGCGCGCCGAGGGCGCGGGACCGTTCACGACCCGCCTCACCTGGCGGCCTCCCGGTGGCGGCACCGCCGTCTGGGAATCGCGGCCCGCCCGGCGCCAGGGCATCCTCGCCGTCCGCGCACCCGGCGCGGCCGCGGGCCGGCACACCAGCGCCGACGCGGTCGCCGTCCGCCGGCTGCGCCTGCTCAACGCCGTCGCGGCGACCGCCTTCGTCATCGGCGGGGCGCTCTTCGCGCTCGGCGCGGGCGTGGCCCAGTTCGGCTCCGGGGACGCCACCACCTGCGCGTCGATCTACTTCGCCGGGGGTCTCTTCTTCAACACGGGTGGTTTCGTCTCTCTCCTCCAGGTCGTCAACGCTCCCCGCCACGTCCCCGGCGGCGAGGGCCGGCTGGTCACGCCCGCATGGCGCTGGTGGAGTTACGAGCCCACGCGCATCGACTGGCTGAGCGTGTTCGTCCTCTTCGTCGGCACCCTCGTCTTCGGCGTCAACCTGCTGGACTCGTTCCTGCAGGGTCTGAGCGTGCAGCAGGTCAACCGGCTGATCTGGGTGCCGGACGTGATCGGCTGCGCCCTCTTCCTGGTCTCCGGGCACCTCGGCTTCGCCGAGCTCTGCCACGGCCACCGGCCCTGTCTGCGCTGCCGCAGCCTCGGCTGGTGGATCGTCGCCGTGAACCAGTTCGGCTCCGTCCTCTTCATGGTCTCGGCGATCGCCGCGTACACCCGCCCGGCGACGGACAGCCTCGTCAACACGGACATCGCCAACTGGGGGACCCTGCTGGGCGCGGCCTGCTTCTCGGTGGGCGGAGTCCTCCAGCTCTTCGAGCGGCCCTGACACCGTGAGGGTCGGCCGACCGGGACCAGCGGCGCGCGTACCCTCCCCGTCCGGCGGAAACCGGACGCCCTCCGGTGGCGTCCTCTCCTCTGATCGGATCCGATGACGAGGGGGCGTACATGAACGCGGGTCAGCAGACGGAGTTCCATGCGTCGTGCGGGCATGTGATCTCGGCGCCGGCCGACCGGGCCGGACAGGACGTGCGCTGCCCCCACTGCCACCAGGTGGTCCGGGTTCCCCGGCCCGACGTTCCGTACGCCTCCCCCGTCCCCGTGCCGGCCAGTGCCGTCGAGCCGGCCGCGCTCACCGCCGTCTATGTGGTCGCGCTGCTCGGGGGACTCGCCGCGGCCTTCTACATCTACTTCCTCGCATTCGACGACTTCTCCGAGACCGAGCTGGTCTCGATCACCCCGCTGTGGTTCTTCCCGGTCGTCCTCGGGCTGTACGGCTTCGTCTCCCAGCGGCTGCTGCGCCGGATGGCGACGGGCGGCGCGCGGACCCTGTACGAGGCCGCCCGGATGTCGATCGACGTGGCGGGGCACTGGGCGGCCCTGGTCCTCTTCCCGTTCCTGGTGCTCAGGTGGCGCAGTTCGCTGCTCGTGTCGCTGGCGGCGGCCGTCTTCTGGGCGGTGCTGCTGTGGCTGTTCTTCGCGCTGGTCTTCCCCAGCCTCTGAGCCCGGTCGGGCCGAAGCTGAACACGAGGACCGGCGGTGGGCTGCCCCCCGCTCCCGTCCCGGCGACGGCGTGGGCGACCATGGAGGCACCTGAGGGAAGTGCAGCAGCAGAGCCTCGTGCGAAGGAGCCCACCGGCCGATGTCACGCCCCCATGACCTCCGCTTCCGCGCGACGACCGCGTTCCAGCGGCACGTCGCCAATCCTCTGATGCGCCGACTGCCGTTCCACACACTCCTGGAGACCACCGGCCGGGTCTCGGGCCGGCCCCGGCGCACCCCGCTGGGCGGCCGGCGGATCGGTGACGCCTTCTGGCTGGTGTCCGAGTTCGGGGAACGGTCGCAGTACGTCCGCAACATCCAGGCCGATCCGCGGGTACGGGTGCGGATAGCCGGCCGCTGGCACACCGGCACGGCCCACCTGCTCCCCGACGACGACCCGGTGGCGAGACTGCGCACCCTGCCCAGGGCCAACAGCACGGCCGTACGGGCCCTGGGGACACGGTTGCTGACCGTGCGGGTGGATCTGGACGGGTGACATGACGGGTGGGACCGGGGCACCGGATGGCCGGGTGGTGGTCGATGCCACCCGGCCCCCGGCCACCCGGTCCCCGGCCCCGCGTCTCAGTCGCGCCGGATCAGTTCGGGGTCGATGCGGCGGCCCACCAGCGGGAGCGAGCCCACCGCGGCCGCCGCCACGACGCCCAGCGCGGCGAGCATCAGCAGCGGTACTCCCTCCACGTCCCAGCGGACCGCGCCGCCTCCGGTGATCAGATAGCTGGACTCGGCGAGCTTGCCCGTCACGAGAGCCAGCACGAGTCCGAGACCGAGCGGCAGCACGACCTGGGCGCACTGCACCGCCCGCATGGTCCTGGCCCGCGCGCCGATCAGGGTGACGGCGGTGACCTGGGAGCGGCGTTCGACGGCCCGGTCGGTGACGGACACCAGGAACGCGGCCACCCCGATGACCAGGCCCATGATCATGCCCAGGGCCAGCAGGGTCTCGACCACGGAGATCTGCTCCAGCCCCTGGATGTTCAGTCCGACCAGCTCGATCTCGGCGATCGGGGCGACGGCGGCGATGCCGTCGAGGACGGCCCGCACCTGTCCGGGGTCGGAGCTGCCGGCGAGGAGAAGGATCGCACTGCTCGGGCGTGCATCCGCGGGCAGGGCGGAGGGGGGACGAGTAGGTCGGCGCCGATGACAGCGGACGCCTCATACCCCTTGTAAAGGACCTGCCCGGTGGGCACGGTGATGTTCCGCTTCTCCTCCCGCCCTGAGTCGGCGCGGAAGCTGAAGGGATACGACATGCCTGGTTTCACATCGGGGCTCAAGCCAGCGTTGACGAGCCTCAGCACCTTGCCGTCCACACAGCCCTTGGTACGCACGGTCATCCGCTCCAGCTCGGCGCAGGTGGCCACCAAGGCCGTGGCAGACGAGGCGATAGTCCTCGGCCGCGGGTCGTTGAGGTCGGCCCACGAGTCCATCAGAACGGTGTGCGCGCTGACCCCGGGCACCTTGGCAAGGTCCCGCTGCTGCTGCCCGCTGAGCTTCGACAGGGGCAGGGAGTATTCCTGCACCGGGCCGTACGGGCGGGTGACCTGTTCCAGTTGGATGAGGACGCCTTGGGCGAGCGAGGCGGCGTAGACGAGCAGCACGAGGCCGGTGACCACCCGCATCGTGCTGCCGGGCTCGGCCTCGTTGCGGCGCATCGCCAGGTTGAGGGTCAGGGACTGCGTGGTCCGCGCGAGCCGGCTCGCCAGCGCGTACGACAGCAGCGGCAGGGTGAGGACGAGTCCCACGCCGGTCAGGACGACGCCGGCGACCACCAGCACCGCGTTCAGGCCGAGGCTGGAGGCGGGACGCCCCATCAGAGCGGTGGCGCAGAACCCGCACACGATGCCGAGCCCGCTGAGCAGCAGCAGGCCGACCCACTTGGTCGGGGGCCGTGGCACGGCCGTGCGCCGGACCGCGAGCGGGTTGGCGGTGGCGTCCCGCGCGCTCTTGCGGCCGACGAACCAGGCGAGGGCCGGGCAGCCGATCAGGCAGATCGCGACGGTGGTCGCGGACAGGGCGCCGTCGTCCGGGTACCACCGCAGTCCGGGCAGCCCGGCCCGGGACATCACCTGGTTGAGCACCCAGTACTCGCCCAGTCCCAGCACCGCGCCGAGCAGCGCGGCGACGACGGTCTCGGCGGCGTTCACCCGCTGGGTGCCCCGGCTGCTCAGCCCGAGCAGCCGCAGCGCAGCGAGCCGACGCATGCGGCTGGCGGCGGAGAGCCTGGCGCAGACGGACAGGAAGATGCCCAGGGGCAGCAGGACCAGCGTGGCCAGGGCGAACCGGACGTCGGTGAGGGTGGAGGAGTCAATGACGGGGAAAGGAGCATAGCTGTACCCGAACCCCTTCAGAGTGCGGCCCTCACCAGCGATCTTCGCCCGTTCGGTACCGATGTACGCGAACAGCTCGTCGGGGTGGGCGAGCCCTGCGGGGCCGATCACGCCCGCCTCGCGACCGGGCAGCAGGCCCTTGACGGCGGGAGCCTCCCGCAGCAGGTCATGAACACGCGGGGAGACGAACACCTCACCCGGGGAAGGAAGTTGACTTAGCCCTGGAGGGACCGAGCGGGTGCCCGCAGTGCCCTTGGCGACGAACACGCGGGTAAAGGATCGAGGGCCGTAGGAATCGTCGCGCTCCAGGACGAGCGTGCCGTCCGTGGGGTTCTTGGTGGAGATGACCGGCTGCCGTGCCGCGGAGCGCGCGTCGTGGGCGTCGAGGATCGCCGGGACGGTGAGGACGAGGGCGAGGCAGCACACGCCGATGGAGCCGCCGGCCGCCATCAGGAAGAAGCGGATGCGGTTGCCGCGGCCCGAGCCGAACAACAGGCGCAGGCCGAGCAGGAATTCGGTCACCGCGCACCTCGTGGGCCGAGGACGCCGTCGGACATCGTGTAGTGGGTGTCGGCCTGTGCCGCGATGGCGGGGTCGTGGGTCACCAGGATGACGGCGGTGCCCTGCGACCGGGCGAGGTCGAGGAACTCCTTGAGGACGGCGTCGGCGTTGGCGCTGTCGAGCGACCCGGTCGGTTCGTCCGCGAAGACGACGGCGGGCCGGTGGACGAGGGAACGGGCGACGGCGACGCGCTGGCTCTGCCCGCCGGACACCTGGGCGGGCCGGCGTTCGCGCAGGTCGCCGAGGCCGAGACGCTCGAGTACCTCGCCGGCCGCCGCGAGGGCGGGGCGTTTGCGCTGCCCGGCCAGCCTCAGCGGCAGGGCGGTGTTCTCCTCGACGGTGAGCTCGGGCAGCAACTCGCCGTACTGGAAGACGAATCCGAAGCGTTCCCGGCGCAGCGTGCTGATCTCGTCGTCGGTGAGATCACCGAGCGTGCGGCCCTCGAACCGGACGTGGCCACGCGTGACGGGCAGCACCCCGGCCAGGCAGTAGAGCAGCGAGGACTTACCGGAACCGCTCTGCCCGGTGATCGCCACGACCTCCCCGGCCGAGACGGACAGATGTGCGTCACGAACGGCGGGCTGACTGCCGTAGGAGAGGTCGACTCCCGTGGCAGTGAGTATTTCAGACATTCCTGTGCTTCCCCCAAGAAGCGATGCGGGTCCAGGTGTGCACCCCTGGACCCGCAATGTTGCCGAAGCGGTTGCCTACCGGTGGTAGTGCTTGGTCGGCGAGCAGTTGTCCGGGTTCAGCGAACCCTTGTCACGGCAGACTCGTATGTACGCATCGTCGGTGTGGAGCGCGGCACCGTCCCAGTTCAACTGATCGAAGTGGACGGTCTTCTTCTGCTTGCCGTTGTACCGGCTCCAGTCGTAACCCTCGACCCGCACCTGCATGTAGACGTTGTGCCCGTCGTCCGGGTCGGTGTCCCGCAGGTCGCCGTCCCACTCGAAGGCGCCATGGTTCTGTCCAGACGGCCAGAACGCGTACTGACCATCCTCGAAGGCGGCACCCCCAGTGGACAGCGTCGGAATGTTGTGCCACGAGACCGCCATGGCGGTCCCGGCACTGAGCGCGAAAATGCCACTGGCGAGTACGCCAACTGCCAACTTACGCAAGGTTTTCCTCCCGTTTTCTCTCCGGCTGGTCATGGCCAGAGATCGACGGGAGATTAACAGTTCCCAACCTCGAGGGCGCGCGCAATTTTGATCAGGTCACGCCAAGGGCGCCTTTCAGCCAATCGGGGCGTCTCACCCCGGCCACACGATCGCCTGCATCTCGCTGTACGCGTGCAGTGCGTACGAGCCGACGTCGCGGCCCACTCCGCTCTTCTTGAAGCCGCCGAAGGGGGCCTCCATGTTGCGGGCGACCGTGTTGACGCCGACGCCGCCCGCCCGTAGGCGGCGGGCCACGCGGAAGGCGCGGGCGACGTCGCCGGACCAGACGTAGTCGATGAGGCCGTAGTCGCTGTCGTTGGCCAGGGCCACGCCCTCGTCCTCCTCGTCGAAGGGGATGACGACGACCACCGGTCCGAAGATCTCCTCCCGGGCCACCCGCATGTCGTTGGTGCAGTCCGCGAGCAGGGTCGGGGGGACGTAGAAACCGCGGGAGGGGAGTGCCCGGCCCGCGCCCTCCCCGGCCAGGACCGTCGCGCCCTCCTTGCGGCCGAGTTCGACGTACGACGTGACGCGGTCGCGGTGGGCGGCGGAGATCACCGGGCCGACCACCGTGTCCGGCAGCCGGGGGTCCCCCACCTTCAGCCGGGCCGCGTACCCGGCCAACCGTTCCACGAGCTCCCCGTACACCCCCCGTTGCGCCAGCACCCGGGTCGGGGCCGTGCAGATCTGCCCGCTGTAGAAGGAGAAGGTGGTGCCGATGCCGGCGACGGCCGAGCCCAGGTCCGCGTCGTCGAAGACGAGCGCCGCGCCCTTCCCGCCCAACTCCATGAGCTGGCGTTTCATCGCCCGCCCGCACACCTCGCCGATCCGCTGCCCGACCGCCGTCGAACCGGTGAAGCTCACCATGTCCACGTCCGGCGACTCCACGACCGCCTCGCCGACGGCGACCGCCTCCCCGGAGACCACGTTCACCACCCCGCGCGGCACCCCGGCCGCCTCCAGCGCCTCCGCCATCCGGTACACCGACAGCGGGTCCTGCGGAGCGGGCTTCACCACCACCGTGTTGCCCATGGCCAGCGCGGGGGCGATCTTCCCGGCCGGGTTGGCCCAGGGGTTGTTGTACGAGGTGACACAGGCGACGACGCCGACCGGCTGCCGTACCGCGAGCGCGCCCATCACGCCCGCGCGCCCCATCGGCCCGGCGTCGTTGACCTGCGGCGCGATCGCCCACTCGGCGGGCTCCACGCGCGCGTACCGCCGAAAGCGGGCGGCGGCCACCCCCACCTGCATCCCGCGCGCGGTGCCGGTCGTGGCACCGGTCTCGGCCCGGGCGAGCAACGCGTACGGCTCCAGCCGGCTCCGGATGATGTCGGCGGCCCGGCCCAGGACCGCCGCCCGTTCCTCCGGTGCCGTGCGGGACCACGGACCGAAGGCCTCCCGGGCCGCCGCGCAGGCCGCGAGGGCCTGCTCCCGGGAGGCCTCCGGCGCCCCGCCGACCCTCTCCTCGGTCGCCGGGTCGGTCACCTCGTAGTGCCCGCCGTCCGGCTCCACCCACGCCCCGCCGACGAACAGCCGCTGCCCGTCGCCCCCGCCGGAACTCACCGGGTGCTCACCGTCTCGGTGTCCCGGCCCGACCGCAGGACCCGCCCCGGCACCGCCCCGGTCACCACGTCGTCGCGGATGGCCTCGACGCCGTTGACCCAGACCGCCCGTATCCCCAGCGCCCGGGAGTCCAGCCGCGGACTGTCACCCGGCAGGTCGTGCACCAGGGTGGCCTTGCCCGCGTCGATCCGCTCCGGGTCGAACAGGACGAGGTCCGCATGCCAGCCCTCCCGCACCCGCCCGCGCTCACGCAGCCCGAACAGCCGCGCCGGGTCGTCGGTGAGCATCTTCACGGCCTGTTCCAGAGTCGCCAGCCGGCGTCCGCGCAGACAGTCCCCGAGGAAGCGGGTGGTGTACGGCGCCCCGCACATCCGGTCCAGGTGCGCGCCCGCGTCGGAGCCGCCGAGCAGGACGTCCTCGTGCTGCCAGGCCTCGGCGCGCAGCGACCAGGACGCGGGGTCGTTGTCGGTGGGCATCGGCCACAGGACCGTACGCAGCTCGTCGGCCACGCAGATCTCCACCAGGCAGGAGAACGGGTCCAGCCCCCGCTCCCGCGCGATGTCCGCCACCACGCGCCCGGTGAGCCCCTCGTTGGCCGCGCTGTAGGTGTCGCCGATGACGTACCGCCCGAAATTGGTCAGCCGCCGGAAGACGCCCGCCTCCTTGGACTCGGCGCGCCGCACCAGCTCGGCCCGTACGCCCGGGTCCCCCAGCCGCTCGATCCGCTCCGGCACCGGCAGCCCGAGCACCTCGCCCCACCCGGGGATCAGGTTCAGCGCGCAGAACGTGCCCAGGGACATGTTCATCGGCGTGAGGATCGGCATGGTGAGCGCCACCACCCGGCCGCCGGCCTTGCGCGCCCGCTCGCTCGCCGTCAGCTGCCGGGGCACCCGCTCCGGCACGGCCGAGTCGATCGTCAGCACGTTCCAGTTCAGGGGCCGTCCGGCCGCCGCGCTCATCTCCACGAGCAGATCGATCTCGGCGTCGCTGAACTGGTCCAGGCACCCCGCGACGATCGCCTCGATCTGGGTCCCCTCGTGCTCGCCGACGGCCCGGGAGAGGGCCAGCAGTTCCTCGGGCCCCGCGTGCCGCGAGGCGACCGGCTGCCCGTCGCCGTCCGAATGCGTCGACGACTGCGTGGTCGAGAACCCCCAGGCACCGGCGTCCATGGCCTCGTGCAGCAGCCCCACGATCGCCTCCAGCTGCGCCTCGCTGGGCTGCCCGCCGACGGCGTCCGCCCCCATCACGTACCGCCGCAGTGCGCAGTGCCCCACCATGAACCCGGCGTTGACGGCGATCCGCCCCTCCAGCGCGTCCAGGTACTCCCCGAACGAACTCCAGGTCCACGGCGCCCCCTCCTCCAGCGCCACCAGCGCCATCCCCTCCACCTTGGACATCATCCGACGGGTGTAGTCGGCGTCCGAGGGCCGGGAGGGGTTGAGCGGCGCGAGGGTGAACCCGCAGTTCCCGGCGGCGACCGTGGTCACCCCGTGGTTGAGGGAGGGGGTGGCGTACGGGTCCCAGAAGAGCTGGGCGTCGTAGTGGGTGTGCGGGTCGACGAAACCGGGGGTGAGGACGAGCCCGGCCGCGTCCTCGGCCGTCCGGGACTCCTCGGTGATCGTGCCGACGGCGGCGATCCGACCGTCGCGGATGCCGACGTCGGCGACGAACCCCGGCGCCCCGGTCCCGTCGACGACGGTCGCACCTCTGATGACGTGATCGAGCATGGGTTCACCTCTTGGTCTGCGCTCAGTGGAGACACCTGGGGGCGCGGGGCCGTGTCGACGTGCGGCTCCGCCGCGTGAGCGCGGCCGGCCCCGACGCACCCGCACCCCGCGACGGCGGTCAAGCAGCAGCCCGGAACCGGGAAGTCCGGTGCACGGGGTCCGTGTCGATCTTCGGAATCACGTGCTCCCCGATCAGCCGGATCGTCTGCAGCGTCTCCTCCTTCGGCACCCCCACCGGCAACCCGAACGACAGCTGGTCGGCCCCGGCCTGCTCCCACCGCTTGCACTGCCGCAGCACCTCGTCCGGGTCCCCGCAGATCAGCAGCTCCTCCTCGACGAGCAGCTCCACGAACTCCGGCGTGTACGGGGGCAGCGTCTCCGGCCACACGGGGAACCCCTCGGGCCGCGGGAAGGTGTCGTGGTACCGGAACACCAGTGACGGGAGATAGTGCAGGCCGCCGTTGACGGCGATCCGAATGGCCTCGTCGTGCGTGGGCGCGCAGATCGCCGTCGTCGTCACCATCACGTTGTCGTTGACGAAGTCCCCGACGGGTTCGGCGTTGACGATCGCGGTCTTGTACTTCTCCAGCACCCACTCCATGTCGGAGACCTTCTGGATGCTGAAGCCCAGGACGCCGAGCCCCTTCCTCGCGGCCATCTCGTACGACGGCGGCGACCCGGCCGCGTACCACATCGCCGGATGCGACTTGCCGTACGGCTTGGGCAGCACCTTCCTCGGCGGGAGCTGCCAGTGCTTGCCCTGGAAGCCGGCGTACTCGTCCTGGAGCCACATCTTGGGGAACTCCGCGATGGTCTCCTCCCAGATCTCCTTGGTGTAGTTCATGTCGGTGATGCCGGGCAGGAAGCCGAGGATCTCGTGCGACCCGGCGCCCCGCCCGCTGCCGAACTCGAAGCGGTTCTCGGTGAGGTGGTCGAGCATGGCGACCTTCTCGGCGACCTTGACGGGGTGGTTCACCTGGGCGAGGGGGTTGAAGATGCCCGATCCGAGGTGGATCCGTTCCGTCGCGTGGGCGAGGTAGGCGAGGAACACCTCGTTGGCGGAGAGGTGGGAGTACTCCTCCAGGAAGTGGTGCTCGGACGCCCAGGCGTACTTGAAGCCGGACCGGTCCGCCTGGATGACGTACTCGGTCTCCTCCATCAGCGCCTTGTGCTCGGCGAGGGGGTCGGTCTCGGCGCGCTTACCCACGTATCCCTGTACAAAGAGCCCGAATTCCACGGAGGTTCACCGTCCCTGGATCAGTTTTCTGACACATCGTCAGTTTTGGATGACTCTGACACCGCCCGCATGCAGGGTCAATAGCTGACGGCTAGTCAGATAGCAGTCAGATCACGCTGACCCCGGCCAGCCATCCCCCGTCGATCACGAACGGCTGCCCGGTGATGTACGAGGAGTCCTCCGCGGTGAGGAACAGCGCCAGCCGGGCCACCTCCTCGGCCCGCCCGATCCGGCCCAGCGGCACGAGCTTGCGGTAGAGCTGGTCCAGGGCCCGGGTGGTCTCCTCGGGGTCCGCGTCGGGGTCCAGCCGGGCCGGGTTGGACATCGCGGTGTCGATGGCACCGGGACACATCGCGTTGACCCGGATCCGGCGGGGCGCGAGCTCCAGGGCGGCGACCCGGGTGAGGCCGAGCACGGCGTGCTTGGTCGCCGCGTAGGCGCCGACCGCCGCCATGCCGGTGAGCCCGGTGTAGGACGCGGTGTTGACGATGGTGCCGCCGTCGGCGAGCTGGGGCGCGACCGTGCGCACGCCCAGGAAGCAACCGACCTGGTTGACCTGCACGACCTGCATGAACTCGTCGAGGGGGGTGTCGACGAGGGCGTTGAAGCGCAGGATCCCGGCATTGTTGACCAGCCCGTCGAGATGCCCGTACGTCTCCTTCGCGGCCCGTACGGCGGCGGTCCACTCCTCCTCGCGGCCGACGTCGAGGTGGACGTAGAGCGCGTCGATCTCCTCGGCGAGGGCCCGGCCCGGGTCGTCGAGGACGTCGGCGACGACGACCCGGGCGCCCTCCTCCCGGAACAGCCGCGCCTCCTGTTCGCCCTGCCCGCGTGCGGCGCCGGTGACCAGGACGACTCTTCCGTCGAGCTTGCCCATCTCAGTCTCCTCGCAGACAGGGGGCCACCTCGGCCCCGAACGCGGTGATCTGGTCGGTGAGTTCGCCGCGGTCGCGGCAGCGGAAGCGGACCTGGATCTGGTCCACGCCCATCGCGGCGTAGGCGCCGAGGGACTCGGCGAGGGCCTCGGGGGGCCCGGTGAGGGTGCGGCGGCCGGTGTCCCAGGCGGGGGCGCCGACGTACAGGGGCTCGGTGATGGCGCCGACGGTGAAGGGGGCGTCGCCCTCCGGGTGCTCGCCCCGCAACCGCCGTATCCGCTCGATCTGGGCGGGCAGCCGGTCCCTGGGGTCGCCCTGGGGCAGCCAGCCGTCGCCCTTGAGCGCGGCCCGGCGGACCGCCGCCGGGGAGGAGCCGCCGACCCACAGCGGCACCCGCGCCTGGACCGGCCGGGGCCGCTGGCCGAGCCCCTCGAAGTCGTACCGCTTGCCGTGGTGGACCGGGAACTCCTCCGGCCCCAGCGCGGCCCGCAGCGCGTCGATCGTCTCGTCCAGCACGGCGCCCCGCCGCGCGAAGTCGGCCCCGAGCGCCTCGAACTCCTCCCGTACGTGTCCGGCGCCGACCCCGAGGATCAGCCGGCCGCCCGAGAGCGCGTCCAGGGTGGCGTACTGCTTGGCCGTGACGAGGGGGTGGCGCAGGCCGACCACCGCGACATGGCTGAGCAGCCGGATCCGCCCGGTGACGGCGGCCAGGTGGGCGAGGGTGGCCACGGGGTCGTACCAGACCGTGCTCATCGCGTCCGCGAGGCGGCGCGGGATCGCCACGTGGTCGCAGACGGCGAGGTAGGCGAAGCCGGCCCGGTCGGCGGCGCGGGCGATCTCGACGAGGTCGGCGGGGCCCGCGCCGGCCTCCCAGGGCTCGGCGAACATCGCGGACTGGGACTGGACCGGGAGCTGGATGCCGTACGCGAGGCGTTCCGGGGGCCCCTGGAGGCTCACCGGGGGCTCCACAGGCCGTCCGGGGTCAGCCCCAGCAGGTCGATGGCGTTGCCGCGCACGATCCGCTCGACGGCCTCCGGCTCCAGATGGCCCATCTGGGCCTCGCCGACCTCGCGGGACTTCGGCCAGGTGGAGTCGGAGTGGGGGTAGTCGGTCTCGTACAGGACGTTGCCGAGGCCGACGGAGTCCAGGTTGCGCAGGCCGAAGGCGTCGTCGAAGAAGCAGCCGTAGACGTGGTCGGCGAAGAGCTCGGACGGCGGCCGGTGGACCTTGTCGGCGACCCCGCCCCACCCGCGGTTCTCCTCCCAGACCACGTCGGCGCGCTCCAGGATGTACGGGATCCAGCCGATCTGGCCCTCCGCGTACATCACCTTCAGGTTCGGGAAGCGTTCGAACTTGCCGCTCATCAGCCAGTCGACCATCGAGAAGCAGCAGTTGGCGAAGGTGATGGTGGAGCCGACGGCGGGCGGCGCGTCCGCGGAGGTGGAGGGCATCCGGCTGGACGAGCCGATGTGCATGGCGACGACCGTGCCGGTCTCGTCGCAGGCGGCGAGGAAGGGGTCCCAGTAGTCGGTGTGGACCGAGGGCAGGCCCAGGTGCGGGGGTATCTCGGAGAAGGCGACGGCGCGGACGCCGCGGGCGGCGTTGCGGCGGACCTCGGCGGCGGCCAGCTCGGCGTCCCACAGGGGGATGAGGGTGAGCGGGATCAGCCGGCCCCGGGCCTTGGGGCCGCACCACTCCTCCACCATCCAGTCGTTGTAGGCGCGCACACAGAGCAGGCCCAGCTCGTGGTCGGCGGCCTCGGTGAAGGTCTGGCCGCAGAACCGCGGGAAGGTGGGGAAACAAACCGCGGACTGCACGTGGTTGACGTCCATGTCGGCGAGCCGGGAGGGGACGTCGTAGGAGCCGGGGCGCATCTGCTCGTACGTGATGACCTCCAGCCTGATCTCGTCCCGGCTGAAGCCGACGGCGGTGTCGAGGCGGGTCAGGGGGCGCCTGAGGTCCTCGTAGACCCACCAGTCGCCGAGCGGGCCGTCGTCACCGGGTCCGCCCATGACGGGCTTGAAGTGGCCGCCGAGGAAGGTCATCTCCTTCAGCGGGGCGCGCACGACGCGCGGGCCGGTGTCGAGGTGCTTCTTCGGGAGCCGGTCCTGCCAGACGGTGGGGGGTTCGACGGTGTGGTCGTCGACGGAGATGATCAGCGGGAGAGGGGTCGTGGTGCCGGATGTGGTCTCCATGGGGGCACGGTAGCGCCGATCTGACGACCCGTCAGCTGTATCAGACGCGGTCGGAGTTGATCGACTCAGTGGACAGGTGTGCGTCCCGGACGTGAGGGCTGGGCGGACTCGGGTGCGCCGCCCGGAATCGGCGTCCTGCGCGGCTGACGACTTCGGCGCCGACAAGGCAAGATGAACCGGTCATTCGGATGTCTAAGGGGAGCCCTGATGGACCACCGCGTAGGACCCGGCGGCCCGCGCGTGCCGGAGCAGAGGCGTCCCGGCTCCCCCGGGGAACCGGCGGCGCTCCGCTTCGACGTGCTCGGCCCGGTGCGCGCACGGCGCGGCGAGGAGCAGCTGAACACCGGGTCCCCGCAGCAGCGGGCGCTGCTGGCCGCCCTGCTGCTGCGCGAGGGCCGTACCGCGACCGCGGGGGAGCTGATCGACGCGCTGTGGGGCGAGGAGCCTCCGTCGCAGGCGCTGGCGGCCGTACGGACGTACGCCTCACGGCTGCGGAAGGTGCTGGACCCCGGGGTCCTGGTGAGCGAGTCCGGCGGGTACGCCGTGCGCGGTCTCGGCGAGGGCGCCCTCGATCTCGCGGTCGCGCAGGAGCAGGCGGCCCGGGCGGAGAGGGCGCGCGCCTCGGGCGACCTGGACCGGGCCCGTGAGCACCTCAACGCGGTGCTGGGCCTGTGGGACGGCGAGGCGCTCGCCGGGGTCCCCGGCCCCTACGCGGAGACCCAGCGGGTCCGGCTGGAGGAGTGGCGGCTGGGGCTGCTGGAGACCCGGCTGGACCTGGACCTGGAGCTGGGCTGCCACGCGGAGGCGGTCTCCGAGCTGACCGCGCTGACGGCCGCGCATCCGCTGCGCGAGCGGCTGCGGGAGCTGCTGATGCTGGCGCTGTACCGCAGCGGGCGGCAGGCGGAGGCGCTGGCGGTGTACGCGGACACCCGGCGGCTGCTCGCGGAGGAGCTGGGGGTGGACCCGCGCGCGGGGCTGCGGGAGCTCCAGCGCCGCATCCTCCAGGCGGACCCGGAGCTGGCGGAGCCCTCGGCCTCGCCGGCCGAGCCGGGGGTCGTGCGGGTGCGGCCCGCGCAACTCCCGGCGACCGTGCCCGACTTCACGGGCCGGGCGTCCTTCGTGACGGAGCTGAGCGAGCTGCTGGCCGAGTCGGGGGCGGGTGAGGGCACCGGACGGGTCATGGCGGTGTCGGCGCTGGCGGGCATCGGGGGCGTCGGCAAGACGACCCTCGCCGTGCACGTGGCCCACCGCGCCCGCACCGCCTTCCCCGACGGGCAGCTCTACGTCGACCTGCAGGGCGCCGGCGCACGGGCGGCGGAGCCGGAGACCGTCCTGGGCTCCTTCCTGCGCGCCCTCGGCACGGCGGACTCCGCGATCCCGGACTCCCTGGAGGACCGCGCGGCGCTGTACCGGTCGATGCTGGACGGCCGCCGGGTCCTGGTGCTGCTCGACAACGCGAAGGACGCGGCCCAGGTACGGCCGCTTCTGCCGGGCACGGAGGGCTGCGCGGCCCTGGTCACCTCCCGGGTGCGGATGGTCGACCTGGCGGGTGCGCACCTCGTCGACCTGGACGTGATGTCCCCGGACGAGGCGCTCGCCCTGTTCACGAGGATCGTCGGCGAGGAGCGGATGGCCTCCGAGCGGGACGCCGCGCTGGACGTGGTGGCGGCCTGCGGCTTCCTGCCGCTGGCGATCCGCATAGCCGCCTCCCGCCTCGCGGCCCGCCGCACCTGGACGGTCGCGGTCCTCGCGGCCAAGCTCGCGGACGAGCGGCGGCGGCTGGACGAACTCCAGGCGGGCGACCTGGCGGTGAAGGCGACGTTCGAGCTGGGCTACGGCCAGCTCGAACCTGGGCAGGCACGGGCGTTCCGGCTGCTGGGCCTGGCGGACGGTCCCGACATCTCCCTGGCGGCGGCCGCCGCGGTCCTCGACCTGCCCGCGGAGGACACGGAGGACCTGCTGGAGGGCCTGGTCGACACGTCGCTGCTGGAGTCGGCGGCGCCGGGACGCTACCGGTTCCACGATCTCGTGCGGCTCTACGCGCGTGCGTGCGCGGAGCGCGACGAGTTGCCCGCCGACGGGAGGGAGGCCGCGCTGTCGCGGCTGCTCGACTTCTATCTGGCGTCCGCGGCGGCGGTGTACGCGCTGGAACGGCCCGGCGAGCGGGTCCTCGCCCACTTCGCGACCACCCGGTACCAGGGGCTGTCCTTCGCCACCCAGCAGGCCGCGCTCGACTGGCTGTTCACCGAGGCCGCCAATCTGCTCTCCTGCGCCCGTCAGTCGGCGGCCCCGGGGATGCTGCGCCGGGCCGCCGATCTGTTGATGGCGGCCGTGGATCTGGGGGAAGCCGGCGCCTATTCCTACCAGTTCACCCAGGCGGCGACGGCGGTCAGCGAGTCCGCCCGGTCGGCCGGGGACAACCTCGCCGAGTCCCGGGCCCGGACCATGCTGACGCACGTCCACAGCCTGTCCGGGCGGTTCGCGGAGTCCGAGGCCGAGGCCCGGCGGGCGCTGGAGCTGGGGCTGGCGGCGAAGGACCCCGTGGCATCGGGCCAGGCGCCGAACCAGCGCGGCATCATCGCCCTCTACGAGAACCGGCACGCCGACGCCGAACGGTATCTGACCCAGGCGCTCGAAGCGTTCCGGGCGGACCACAACAAGCCCGGGGAGGCCGCCGCGCTCTGCAATCTGTCGCGGGTCCACCTCGCGACGGGGCGGACCGCGAGCGCCGTCGAGCTGGCCCGGCAGGGCATCGCCCTGTACGAGGCGGCCGACACCGGTCTCGCGCTGCGGCTCGCCAACGGCAAGTACGCGCTCGGGCTGGCCCTGACGGGGGCCGGTCAGGTCGACCAGGCGCACACCGTCCTCACGGAGGCGCTGGAGACGTTCCGGGAGAACCGGCAGCAGTTCTGGCACGGCATGACCCTGTTCCGGCTGGCCGAGGTCCACCTGGCCGACCGTCAGCCTGCCCAGGCCGCCGCCCAGGCCGAGCACGCGCTCGCCGTGCTGCACGGCATCGGCGGCGAGTGGCGCCGGGCCAACATCCTCACCGTCCTCGGCCGCGGGCTCGCCGCCATCGGCCAGACGGGCCGCGCCCGGGCCTGCTGGTCCGACGCCCTCACGGTCTTCGTGGAGTTGGGCTCCCCCGAGGAGACGGAGGTCCGGGCCCTTCTGGAGCGCACGGCGGTGGCGTAGGGCGGTCCGGCGGGCGGCCGGCCGGTCGGTCCGGAAACCGGTGCGGGCGGTCCGCCGACCCGGCCTCCGGCGCCCGGTCCGGTGGTCAGGCGGGCAGTTGGTCCGGCGGACGGGGGTCCGGTGATCCGGCGGGCGGGCGGTCCCGGCTCCCTGACGGGCGGGCCGGTGGCCCGGCGGGCAGGCCGGGTCCGGCGGGCGGGCGGTCCCGGCTCCCTGACGGGCGGGCCGGTGGCCCGGCGGACGCGCAGACCCGGTGGCCCGGCGGGCGGGGGCCGGTGGTCAGGCGGGCGGTTGGTCCGACGACTCGGCAGGCATGCAGGCGGTTCGGCGGGCAGGCCCTTGGTCCGGCAGCCGGCGGGCGCGCGGTCCGGGGGGCGGGAGCGGACGGGTGGGCCGTGTTTCGAGGTGGGGACGGGGAGCGGGGGCGGCCCCCGCGTTCATCGATTGTTTATCGCACCAGGGCACTGTCGTCCCTACCGATCCGCCGTGTCGGGGGGCAGACGGGTCGGGCTGTGGCCGCACCACTAAGGTGAACGGCCTTGCGAAGCTCGTTCGGCGGCTCTCGGGGGAGGGCGCCGGACGGGCCGATCCATCCGGTTCACCGACTGATTCAGGAGTCCGCCATGGCCGACACCAGCCAGGACATCAAGCCGACGGACGCTCACGCCTCCGGCGAGAAGCTCACCACGCTGGACGCCCACGCCTCCAGCGAACCGCTCAAGACCACCGAGGCGGCGGCCGACGAGGTCACCACGCTGGACGCGCACGCGTCGAGCGAGCCCCTCAAGACCGCCGCGGACGGGGAGATCAGGACGCTCGACGCCCACGCGTCGACCCAGCGTCCGTGACGTAACGGCCCACTCTCGGGGGAAGCACGGCCGCGGTGGCGCGGAGGGGGTGCCACCGCGGCCGACGCGTGTCCCGGGGCAGGGCCTTTCGGGCTCACACCCGGCCCCGCAGCTCCCCCTTCACGACCTTCCCGCTCGCGTTCCGCGGCAGTTCCCCCACGAACTCCACCGTCCTCGGCACCTTGTAGTTGGCCATCTCGCGGCGGGCCCAGGCGATGAGGTCGTCGGCGGTGAGGTGGGCTCCGGGGCGGCGGACGACGTAGGCCCGGCCGACCTCGCCGAGGCGGGGGTCCGGGACGCCGACGACGGCCACGTCCGTCACGTCCGGGTGCAGGCCGAGGAGTTGCTCTATCTCCGCCGGGTAGGCGTTGAAGCCGCCCACGATGAACATGTCCTTCAGCCGGTCGGTGATGCGCAGGTTGCCCGCCGCGTCCAGGACGCCGATGTCGCCCGTGCGCAGCCAGCCGTCGGGCGTCAGCACCTCCCGCGTGGCCGCCTCGTCCTCGTAGTAGCCGCGCATCACGTTGAAGCCCCGGACCAGGATCTCCCCGGGCCGGCCGGGGGGCGCCTCCACCCGGACCTCGGTGCCGGGGATCGCGCGGCCCGAGGTCGAGGCGATCACCGTGGGGTCGTCGCCGCGGCGGCACATCGTCACGATGCCGCTCGCCTCCGAGAGGCCGTACGCCGTGAGGACCGTCCCGACGCCCAGCTCGCCCCGCAGCCGTTCGACGAGCTGGAGGGGTACGACCGCCGCCCCGGTCACCACCAGCCGCAGCGCGGACAGGTCGTGGGCGTCCCTCGACGCGTGGTCCAGCAGGGACTGGTGGAGCGTGGGCGGGCCGGGCAGGACCGAGACCCGCTCCGCGGCCAGGTTCGCGAGGACCGTGTCCACGTTGAAGACCGGCTGCGGGATCATCGTCGCGCCCCGCATCAGACAGGCGATGACGCCCGCCTTGTAGCCGAAGGTGTGGAAGAAGGGGTTGACGATGAGGTAGCGGTCGCCGTGGCGCAGACCGGCCAGATCGCTCCACACCTCGTACGCCCGCAGGGTCTGCGCGTGCGTGATCACCGCGCCCTTGGGGCGGCCCGTCGTGCCCGAGGTGAAGACGAGGTCCGAGGGCTCCTCCCCGCGCACCGCGTCCGCCCGGGCCCGCACCTCCCCCGCGCCCACGCCCTCCCCGCTCGCCAGGAAGTCCTTCCAGGTGCGGAAGTCCACGGGCGCGTCGTCCGACAGGACCACCACCTGTTCCAGCGCGGGCAGGCCCGGCAGCGGACCCCGGCCGCCCGCCGGCCCCTCGCCGGCCGCCCGGCGCAGCGAGGCCACGTACGAGGTGCCCAGGAAGGTCCCCGTCACGAACAGCAGCCGGGCCCCGCTGCGGCGCAGCACGTCCGCCGCCTCCATGCCCTTGAAGCGGGTGTTGAGCGGCACCAGCACCGCGCCCGCCGTGACCGCGCCCAGCGCCGCGACCATCCAGTCCAGGGAGTTGGGGGCCCAGATGGCGACCCGGTCGCCCGCCCGCACCCCGTTCGCCAGACAGGCCGCGGCCGCGCGCTCCACGCGGGCGCCGAGTTCGCCGTACGTGATCCGGGTCCGGCCCTCGACCACCGCCTCGGTGTCCGCGTACCGCTCGGCCGAGCGGCGCACCAGTTCGGGGATCGTCCCCCACTCCACGTCACCGCGCATGACCGGCCCTCCCCAGTAGCTGACTACCCGTCAGATTAGCGGTAACCTGACGACCTGTCAGCCGCGCTGACACCCAGTTACCCGCCTTGCGGAGGTGCGTGCAGCGTGACCCTCAAGGACGCCACCGCGATCGTCGGCATCGGCCAGACGCGGTTCGCCAAGCACCTCCCCGAGAGCGAGAGGACCCTCGCCTGCCGTGCCGTCCTCGCCGCGCTCGACGACGCCGGGATCGCCCCGGCCGAGGTCGACGCGCTCGCCTCCTACACGATGGAGGAGACCGACGAGGTCGAGCTGGCCAAGGCGGTCGGCTTCGGGGACCTGACCTTCTTCAGCAAGGTCGGCTTCGGGGGCGGGGGTTCGTGCGCGACCGTCGCGCACCTGGCCGCCGCCATCGCCGCCGGCCAGGCCACGGTCGGCGTCGCCTGGCGCTCCCGCAAGCGCGGCAGCGGACCCCGCCCCTGGACCAACACCACCGTCCAGCTGCCCACCCCGGCCCAGTGGACCCGCCCCTACGGCCTGCTGCGCCCGGCCGACGAGATAGCCATGCTGGCCCGCCGCTACATGCACGAGTACGGCGCGACCAGGGACCACCTCTTCAACGTGGCCCTCGCCTGCCGCAACCGGGCCAACCAGAACCCCGCCGCGATCATGTACGACCGCCCCCTCACCCGCGAGATGTACATGACCGCCCGCTGGATCAGCGAGCCCCTGTGCCTGTACGACAACTGCCTGGAGACGGACGGGGCGCTGGCCTGCGTGATCGTGGGCCGGGAGCGGGCCCGGGACTGCCGGCAGCGGCCCGTGTACGTCCACTCCGCCGCCCAGGGCCTGCCCGCCCAGCACCACGGCATGGTCAACTACTGGAACGACGACCCGCTCACCGGTCCCGCGTGGACGGCGGCCCGCCACCTCTGGAAGCACTCCGACGTCACCCCCGCCGACGTCGACGTGGCCCAGATCTACGACGCGTTCACCGCGCTAGTCCCGCTCTCCCTGGAGGGCTACGGCTTCTGCGGCCGGGGCGAGGGCGGCGCGTTCACCGAGGGCGGCGCCCTGGAGATCGGCGGCCGGCTGCCGCTGAACACCGGCGGGGGCGGGCTCAGCGAGGCGTACGTGCACGGCTTCAACCTCATCAACGAGGGCGTACGCCAACTGCGCGGCACCAGCACGGCCCAGGTCCCCGACGCCGCGACCTGCCTGGTCACGGCGGGCGAGGGCGTCCCCACCTCCGCCCTCCTGCTGAGGAGCTGACGACCATGCTCACCCCGGTCACCGACCCCGACGGCGCCCCCTTCTGGCAGTACGCCGCACAGGGCGAACTCCGCGTCCAGACCTGCGCCGACTGCGCCGAACCCCGCTTCCCGCCCCGCCCCTGCTGTCCGCACTGCCAGTCCTTCGCGAGCGAGTGGCGGCCGACGTCCGGGCGGGGCCGTATCTGGTCGTACGTCGTCCCGCACCCGCCGCTGCTCCCCGAGTACGCGGCGCAGGCCCCGTACAACGTGATCCTCGTCGAACTCGCCGACGCGCCCCGGATCCGCCTGGTCGGCAACCTGGTCCGCGCGGCCGGAGCCCCTCTCGACTCCCTCTCCCCCGACCGGGTCCGCATCGGCGCCCGGGTGCAGGCGGTCTTCACCGCCGAGGGGCTCGTGCAGTGGGTCCTGGAGCGGCCGTGAGCGTGCGCGTGGAGGTGACCGAGAAGACCGGGGTCGCCGTCGTCACCCTCGACCGCCCGCACCGGCTGAACGCCATCGACCTGGACACGGCCCGGCGGCTCGCGCAGGTGTGGCGGGACCTGCGCTTCGACGACTCCGTCCGCGCCGTGGTCCTCACGGGGGCGGGGGTCCGGGCCTTCAGCACCGGCCTCGACCGGGACGTCGTCGTCCCGCAGCCCGCCTCCCCCTACATGCAGGACGACCCCCTGCTCACCATCGGCCCCAAGGCGAACGACCTCTGGAAGCCGGTGATCGCGGCGGTGGAGGGAATGGCGTGCGGGGGAGCCTTCTACCTCCTGGGCGAGTGCGAGTTCATCGTGGCCGGGGCGGACGCCGTCTTCTTCGACCCGCACACGACATACGGCATGGTCAGCGCGTACGAGTCGGTGTTGATGGCGGGGCGGATGCCGTACGGCGAGGCCGCCCGCATGATGCTGATGGGCACCGCCGAACGGCTCTCCGCCCGCCGGGCCCACGCCATCGGCCTGGTCTCCGAACTCACCGACCCCGGCGAGGCGCTGGGGGCCGCCACCGCCTGCGCCGCGGTCATCGCCGCCTACCCGACCACCGGCGTCCAGGGCACGGTACGGGCTCTGTGGTCGGCGACGGAGGCCTCCCGCGCGCCGGGCTGGTCACAGGCCCCGCACCTGATCGCCCTGGGCAACCTGCCGGACGAGCAGCAGGCGGAACTGTTCGGGGGGCGGTCGACCTCATCTCCCCGGCTCCGTTGACCATCTCCTGCTCGTCCAGAACCTCCCGACGCCCACATCCGCCACATGCCAACCGATCACGGTCCGGTCCTGCCGGGTCGCGTCTCACAAGAACCTGACACTTACCCAGAATATTAGTTCATGCTAATTTTTTGGCTGTGGTCGAACCCTATGAGCTGCGGTTCTTTGAAGACGTGCTGGACTGGATCAAGACGCTCGCGGCCGATCGGCAGTGGGCAGCTTGGTATCCCAAGGCGGTCAGGGAAGCGGACGACAAGTACGCGGCTTACCTTGAGGCCCTGGAGCAGGAGAAGCAGGAAGGGCAGTGCAGATGAAACTCGGCACCATGGGCGACCTGACCGGCGACATCACCCCCGACAAGAGGGAGCGCATTGACGCCATCAAGGCGGAGATGGTCGACGCCGAGCGGGGCCATGAACTGGCCGCCCTCCGCAAGGCGCAAGGCTTCACCCAGGTGCAGGTCGCCCAGGCCATGGGGGTCACCCAGGGACGGATCAGCCAGATCGAGCGGGGCCTGGCCCGCCTGGACACCTCGACCATGGCCGCATACCTGCAGGCGATCGGCGGCGAGCTGACCATAACGGCCACCGTCGGGAACCTCTCGGTGAGGCTGTGAGGTAGGCGGCCTGGGTCAGGCCCGCCGCCGTACGGAGTCTGCGCGCCCGTGACCGAGCCGGAGACCGAAATGCCGTGCGGCGCCCCCTGTTCGGCGCAGGCGGCTGCCCAGGGCGCGCCGTCACCCTGCCTGGAGGGCGAGGAGAGGTGGGGTGACGCCCTGCGGGTACAGGCACAAGGGGCCTACGGCGGGGGCAGCACGCGTTCCCGGCGGTTGCGTTTGTCCAGGGCCCCGCCCGCCCAGATGCACCAGAAGACACAGCCGGCCATGAGCAGGAAGTAGGCCCCGAAGCCCACGTCGTCACCGATGAGCCACAGCGCCAGTGCGGGCGGCCCGAAGACGATCAGCGGGCCGACCACCCACCAGGACAGATAGGTGCGCAGTATCTCCGCACCGACGAGCGCCGTCTCTTCGTGCACCGCGTACCGGGTGACCGAGGTGCTGCCGTTGCCGTACTGCGTGTAGGCCGAGTCGCCGACGGTCAGGCGATGACGCCGCAAGGGGATCACCGGCAGGAAGAACAGCACGGCCCACTGCGTGGCGTAGTGGCTGCCGTCACGGTTCACATGGCTGTAGCCCCGATACGTGGTGCCGAATCCGTTCCAGGTCGACATCCTGCGCCCCTCCGCACCTCGACTGGCCTGAAGTGTCGCACAACTGGCGGGATTTGGGCGTAGCCTTCTCCGTCAGGGCCAGGTGCGCTCGATGCGGTCGCGTCGTACCGCGTAGGCCGCAGGACCGCCTCTGCCCACTGCCCGGTGGATCGCCTCACGGTGTGCGTCGAGCCGTTCGACCATCTCGACGCTGCGGAGCTGCTGGTTGTCGAGGTAGAAGAGCACCGCCTCACGCGCGCGGACCGGCTGGATCTCCAGGTCGCGGCTCTTGATCCGGCCGTCCTTCGAGAGCGGCACCCAGGACCGGTCGAGGCCGTGGGTGATCCATTCCTCGTCGGGCACGTCCTGTCCGTCGTCCGGGAAGACGTCCCCGATGCGGTGAACGGTCCAGCCGCACGCCCTCAGCCCTTCCGCAACCCGACGCCCGAGATTGCGGTCGAGGAAGAACTCAGGCGGCAAGGCGCACCACTGCCCGGCACAGCGCGTCGACCTGCTCGGGTGTCATGTCGAAGTCGTACGCGATGTCCTCAACGCTCTCCCCGGCCTCCCACAGGTCGGTGATCGCATTGACCGCGACGCGGTTGGCGGCGACGACCGGCCTCCCGTGACCGAACCTCGGGTCGATCACGACAGGGACGGACTCCGGGTACTGCCTGAGCCTCAGGCTGGAGGGGAAGTCGTCACCGGGCTCCCAGGTCAGATAGCGGAGGTAGTCGGAGACCACTTCGTGGATGGGGGCCTGACCGTCCCGGGCTCTGCGGAGATCCCCGAGTCCGTGCTCGACGAAGATGTCCACGCCGTCCGTCGCGATCCGTCTGGACACAAGACCGTACGGGGTCGCGAAGGCGTCCCGTACGGCTGCGGCTGCCTCTCTGATCTCGCTCATCCGGAGCCCGAGGGCACGCAGGGAACGGAGGGCGTGAGCCTCCGCCACCGCGATGAACGGCACGGAGGGCTGCCCCTTGCGCAGCGGTTCCACTTGGTGGACGAGGGGGGCTCCGGCGGCCCTGCCCTTCAGCCACGAGGTGAGCGTCGACTGAGGAATCCCCAGGTAGGAGGCCGTTTCCGTGGGAGTCAGAAGTCCGTCACTGAACCGGTCGACCATGCCCCACCTCCACCTGTTCGCGTGCCCGGATCCGGGTTTCGCATCGTCGCACATCAAGCCTCCCACCCGGGGCCGGACCGCACACCCGCCCGTGGGCGGCTCAGCAGGCCGCACGGAGACGATCCCCGGACCGGCATTCCCGGCAGGGGCCGGGCTCCGGCGCCCGGAAGGCGCGTTCGCAGCCGTCGCAGGTCTGGAAGGGGAGGCGGGCCGGGCGCTCCGTGCTCTCCGGTGCCGGAAGCGGCGGCGGTGCGGGCAGCGGGGTCTCGCGGAGGCGGAAGGCGAGGATGCCCGCCGGGCGGGAAAGGAAGTGGTCGGGGAGGCGTGTGGTCAGCATCGCGGTGATCTGGGAGGGCGCGACACCGGCTGCGAGCCATTGGTCGACGGCCGGTGCCAGGCTCACCGCCTCCCGTTCGGAGAGCACCAGGCGGGGGTCGACGCGGCGGAGAGAGGCCAGTACGGCGACTGCCGGTGAGGTCGCGTCCGGGAGTGCTGACGCCTTCTCCGCGCGGTCCGGGGCCGGGGTGTCCGTGACTGCGCGCGGCTTTCTCGGGCGGGGCGGAGTCGGGGTCTTGTCGGCGACCGGGACGTCGTAGAAGTACGTGCGGGTGCGGATGTGACCGGAGGGCGTGCGCTCGCGGCGGCGTTCCAGGTAGCCGGCCGCTTCCAGTTCCCTGAGGGCCCGCGAGATCAGGATCTCGCCCTCGTCGAAGTGGCCGCACAGGGCGGTGATCGTCACGGACGACCCGTCGGGGAGGGAAGCGATGTACGCCGCGACGCCGATCGTGACCGCGCTGCCGCGCCGCTGGGCAAGGGCGTTGGAGATCACGGTGAAGTCGGAGGTGAGGCGGGTGCGGACGTGGATCACGCCGGAGGTCGGGGGTCCGGCGGCGGCGCGGGAGGGCGCGTTAGACTGCGATTCAGCCATTGGGAAGGTGCTTCTTCCTGAACGGTGAGGCCCTCGTTCGGGATGCCAGTCCCGGCCGGGGGCCGTATGCGTCTGTGGTGGTCGCGGCGAACGTAACCGTCCGCAACCCGCGCCTGCAAGCCGGTCACTCGGACGAGTGAAGCGGGCCGCGCGGCCGGGGAGGGTGGGTGGGCGGGAGTTCTTTACCCCGGTTCTTTCAGGAGGTCAGCGACCCGCCGGACCCTCGCGGACAAGGGGCCGGTGGCTGTCCCGAAGCAGCCCGGGAAGGGCAGAGCAGATCGCCAGGCAATCGCCTTCGAGCTCGTACCAACTCGTCCTCGGTGACGTCCAGTCGGCCGCGAGGCCAGGTCACCGTGGGGCACCCACCAGCCAGTCGTGCAGTTGTCCGTCGTCGCTGAGGGCGATCAGCTGCACCAGGCCCCAGTTGTCCGCGTGGTTGGGCGCGGTCCGCAGCCTGTCCTGCCAGTCCTCGGCGTACTCGCGCAGGACCTGGACCATCTCTCCTATGGCTTCGTCGAACGTGGCCCCGTCGGCGGCCAGCGGCAGACCGGGCAGGAAAACGGACCAGCCGTTCGCCTCGGCGACCACCTCCGCCTTCGACGGGCACGCCAGCGACAGATAGTGGCGCAGCCGCTCCACGTCCACGACCGCCGAGCGGCCGGAATCGCGGCGTACGGTCGCCACGCGCCCCTCGTCGGCCGCGTCGAGGAGGTCCTTCAGGTGGGCGCGCGCCTGGGAGTAGCTCTCGTAGTGCACCGCGGCCATGGTCTGCTTCCTCACTCGTCCCTACCTCCCCAGGGTGCGCCTGGCAGCAGGTACGTCCAGTGCGTCACGTACGTGGCGTACCTGACGTACTCAGTCAGTCGGCGACCGGGGCGTACGGGTCCGGTTCGCAGTGGTCGACCTTGGCCGCGACCGACGCGCCGGACAGGGCCACCTGGACCGTCGTGGTGTCGTCCCCGGCGACGTACGCCTCCGCGGTCCGCTCCTCCAGCTCCCGGGAGCCGGCGTCGTAGAAGCGGACGGTGACGGTGAAGTGGTCGCCGGTGGAGTTCGGGTTGGTGAGCCGGAGCGTGGCGTACGGGTCGGACTCCGTCGCGCAGGTCAGCAGGTCGACCACGGCGTCCTGCCCGGTCGTGGCGGAGGAGCCGCCGGACGACGAGCCGTCATGGTCCTGGCTGGAGCTGCTGCACCCGCCGCCCCCGCCGCTGCTGTCGCTGTCGCTGCTGCCGCTCCGGTGCTTGCCGCTGCTCTTGCCGATGCCGTGGTGGCTCCCCGTGGAGAACCCCGTCAGTGCCAGCACCACCAGCACCGACACCGCCGCGAACCTGAACTTTCCGTACCCCCGTGTGTGCATGCCGCCAGCCTAGACAGGTGCTGGTGCGACGGCCGTCCCGGGACGGGGCGGCGTCAGACCGTGCGTGCCGTGCCCGTCCCCTTCTCCGCGTCCAGCGCGTACACACAGCGGTCCTTGCTGCACGCGTACACCACGCCGTCCCGGACCACCGGGGAGCCGGTGATCTCGCCGCCGGTGGCCAGCTTCCAGCGCAGGCGGCCGTCGTCGGCCTTGAGGGTGTAGAGCAGGTGGTCGGTGGAGCCGAAGTGGATACGGCCCGCCTCGACCGCCGGGGAGCCCACGATGTCGCCGCCCGCCTGGAAGCGCCACTTGGGCGTGCCGGTGACCGCGTCCAGGGTGTACAGGCCCTTGCCGCTGCCCACGTGGACATGGCCGGCCGCCACCAGGACGGGGTCGACGGAGGAGCGGGACTCCGTCGCGATGCGCCAGCGGTCGCGGCCGTCGGCGGCGTCGAGGGCGTAGACCGTGCCGAGGTAGTCGGCCAGGTAGACGCCACCGCCGGTGACCGCGGGGCCGGGGACGAAGGCGGGCGGGGACAGGAAGACCGCCGGGGCCTCGAAGTGCCAGCGCACCATGCCGCTCGCCACGTCGACGGCGATGACGCGGGTGCCGGCCGAGAGGTAGACGTGGCCGTCGGGGGCGGGGGTGACGCGGACCGGGACGCCGCCGCAGGAGGCCGCGTCGCCGATGGGGTAGGACCAGCGCTCGTCACCCGTACGCGCGTCCAGGGCCCGGAGCCGGGCGTCCTGCCAGACGAAGACCATGCCGTCGTGCAGGGCGGGGCCCGCCTCGGGCGATTCGAAGTCGCTCTGGCAGCCGGTGATCTCCCAGAGCTTCTGCCCGGTGGAGGCCTCCCAGGCCTGGACCCCGCCGCCCCGGGTGGCGGTGACGACCGTGCCGCGCTCGGCTCTGAGGCAGTAGACCCAGGCGTCGGTCTGGAGCCGCCACAGGTCCTGGCCCTCGCGGGCCTCCAGGGCGAACAGGGTGGGGCCGTCGGAGGCGTGGACGCGGCCGTCGGCGACCGCCATGGACCAGGCCACGTCCCGGGTCTTGAAGCGGCGCCGGCCGGTCGCCACGTCCAGCGCGTGCACCTCGAAGGAGGTGACGTAGACGAGGTCGCCGGAGACGGCCGGGGTGCCCCACACGTCGTTCGACATCCGGAACCGCCAGGGGCGCCAGCCCGCCGGGTGTCCGTCGGGGGCCGCCGCGGTCTGCGGGGCCGTGAGCGCGGTGTCGCCGCCCGCGCCCAGGGCGGGGCGGATCCGGGTCCAGTTGGCGACCAGGCCGGGCTCGGGCAGCGGTGCCTTGACGGCCGCGGTGGCGCGGACGTCGGCGACGCGCGGGCCGGGGCCGATCGGTACGGACGCGCCGGCCAGGCGCACCGGGCCGGTGTCGGGGGCGCCGACGGCGACGGGCACCGGGCCGCGGCCGAGGGCGGGCGCGGGCACCACGGGGTCGTGGGAGGGCGGCGGGGGCAGCGGCAGCGGGCCGCGCGGGCTCACCGGCGCCGGTTTGGGGGCGGGGCGGCCGCCGCGGCGGGTCTCGATGAGGGTGACCGCCTTCTCGGGCAGCCACGCCGAGGCCGTACCGCTGTCGTCGGAGCCGGAGCCGAACAGGTGCGGGGCGAGCTGGGCCTGGAGGTCGGCCGGGTTGGGGCGGGCCGTGGCGTCCATCTGCATACAGGACTCGATGAGCGGGCGCAGCTCGTCCGGGAGGCCTTCGAGGTCGGGGCCCTCGCGCAGCAGCATGAAGACCGTCTCGACCGGGTTCGCGCCGTGGAAGGGCGGGTGTCCGGTGGCGGCGAAGACGAGCATCGAGCCGAGGGAGAAGACGTCGCTGGCGCCGGTGACGCTGCGGGAGTCCTTGGCCTGCTCGGGGGACATGTAGGCGGGGGTGCCGACGGCGACGTTCGTCATCGTCAAACGGGTGTTCGACACACCGGAGGCGATACCGAAGTCGATCACCCGGGGCCCGTCCTCGACGACGAGGACGTTCGACGGCTTGAGGTCACGGTGGACGAGTCCCGCGCCGTGGATCGACTGCAGCGCCTCGGCGACGCCCGCCGCCAGCCAGCGCACGGCCTGGGCCGGCATCGGCCCGCACTCGTTCACTATCTCCTCGAGGGAGGGCGCGGGGACGTAGGCCGTGGCGAGCCAGGGCACCGCGGCGCGCGGGTCGGCGTCGACCACGGCGGCCGTGTAGAAGCCGGACACCGCCCGCGCCGCCTCCACCTCGCGCGTGAAGCGCACGCGGAAGAGCTGGTCCTCGGCGAGCTCGGTCCGGACCGTCTTGATCGCCACGCGCCGGCCCGACGCGGAGCGCGCCAGATAGACCAGCCCCATGCCGCCGGCCCCCAGCCGTCCCAGCACCTCGAACGGCCCGATCCGCCGCGGATCGTGCTGCGTCAGCTGATCCACCACTTGCCTGCCACCTCCCCGTACGGGCCACGTCACCCACTATGTGTACGCGACCGAAGTGCAGCGTCTCACCACCGCACCGCCATGGCGGCACGCACCCCAGATTCTTCCTGGCCGGGCGGCTGGTTGCGAACCCGGGGGCGATCGGGGTGTCTCATCTCATATACGGGCGAAACAGCATGCGGGACGGGGCGTGAGCGGGTACTCCAGTACGTGGTTCAACGCTGAAGCAGCGCGAACGACGCACCTTGATTGTCCGTGACGACCGCCACGATCCCGTACGACGCCGTGAACGGGCCCGCCTGGACCCGCCCGCCGAGCCGGCCGACCGTGCCCAGCGCCGCCTCGCAGTCCCGGACCCCGAAGTGGACCAGGAAGTGCGGCGGCATGACCTCCGGGAAGACGTCGGTGACCGGCACCCGGCCGAAGTCGGGCGCGGCGCCGGGTCCGAAGAGGGCCTCGTGGAAGAGGTGGCCGTAGAAGGTGTTCGCGATCTCGGTGTCCCGGGCGTAGAGCTGCGCCCAGGCGAAGGCGCCGGGGACGTGCCGGACGCCGAAACCGGGGTGGGCGACGGGCTGCCAGAGACCGAAGACGGCGCCCTCGGGGTCGGCGGCGAGGGCGGCGAAGCCCTGGCCGTCCACCGGGAACGGGGGCATCACCACCTGCCCGCCCGCCGACCCGATCCGCCGCACGGTGGCCTGGGCGTCGGGGGTGGAGAAGTACACGGTCCAGACGGTGGGCATCCGGCCGTCCGTCTTGTGGGCCAGGGCGGCGACCGGCCGGCCGTCCAGCAGGGCCCACACGGAGGCGGCGGACGCCTCCCGGAAGGTCCATCCGAAGAGCTCGCCGTAGAACCGCCTGCCCGCGTCCACGTCGGGAAGCTGCGCGTCCACCCAGCACGGGATGCCCTCGGGGACCGCCCCGGCGCCACCCTCTGTGTTCACCGATGCCCTGTTTTCGGCCATGCAGCCAAACTAACGGCGGTTCACGCAACGCGCAGACCAGCGCACCCTCCCTCCGTGCCCCTCGCACCCCATTTGCAGTCGGCCGAATCGCGCTCCGATCACCCCTCGGTAAGCTGACGGCATGACAGGACAAGTGCGTACCGTCGACGGCCGCGTGGCCGGCCGGCGCGGGCAGGCGACGCGGCAGAAGCTGCTGGACTGCCTCAGCGAGATGCTCAGCTCCTCTCCGTACCGGGACGTCAAGGTCATCGACGTGGCCCGGAAGGCGGGCACTTCGCCCGCGACCTTTTACCAGTACTTCCCGGACGTCGAGGGCGCCGTCCTGGAGATCGCCGAGCAAATGGCCGCCGAGGGCGCCGGGTTGACCGAGCTGCTGGAGGGCCGCTCGTGGGTCGGCAAGGCCGGCTGGCAGACGGCTCAGGAACTCGTCGACGGGTTCCTGGAGTTCTGGAAGAAGAACGACGCGATCCTGCGGGTCGTCGATCTCGGCGCGGCCGAGGGCGACAAGCGGTTCTACAAACTGCGGATGAAGATCCTCAACTCGGTGAACAACTCCCTGTCGGACGCGGTCGCCGAGCTCCAGTCCAAGGGCCGGGTCGACCAGGACGTGAACCCGGCCGCGGTCGCCGGTTCGCTGGTCGCGATGCTCGCGGCGGTCGCCTCGCACCAGAAGGGCTTCCAGTCCTGGGGCGTCAAGCAGGCCGAACTCAAGCCGAACCTGGCGCTGTTGGTCCATCTGGGCATCACCGGCAAGAAGCCGACGAAGTAGGTCTCCAGTCCTGTCTGGCGGGCGGTGGTTCCACGAGGGTGGGGCCACCGCCCGTGCCGCTATGCGGGCAGCGGCCGGTCCTTGACCACATGCTTCATCACCAGCGTCGACGTCAGCCGCTGCACCCCCGGCAGGGTCGCGAGCCGCTCGTCGTAGAGCCGCTGGAAGGCCGCGAGGTCGGCGGTCGCCACCCGCAGCAGATAGTCGGGCTCCCCGAAGAGCCGCTGGGCGTCCAGGACGTGTTCCAGCTCCCCCACCGCCCGCTCGAACTCGGCGACCGTGTCCCGGTCCTCCTGTCGCATGGACACGAAGACCAGCGCCTCGAAGGTCAGTCCGACGGCGGCGGGCTCCACCACCGCCCGGTAGCCGCTGATCGCCCCGGACCGCTCCAGCTCCCGCAGCCGCCGGTGGCAGGGCGAGACACTCAGCCGCACCCGCGCGGCCAGCTCGGTCACGGTCAGCCGCCCGTCCTGCTGAAGCTCGGCAAGAATCTTCCGGTCCACGTCGTCCATGAGGCAGATCTTCCCCCATTCTGCCGGGTTCTGAGAAAAGAACGGAAACACTTTCGACCGGATAACGCCTAATGTCCCCAACATGGACACGGGAACGCTGATTTCTTTCCTCGCGCTGGACCTGCTGCTGGTCTGTGTGCCGGGCGCCGACTGGGCCTATGTGATCTCCGCCGGGCTGCGCGGCCGTTCGGTGGGGGCGGCGGTGGGCGGCCTGGTGAGCGGCTACGCCCTGCACACGGCGCTGGCGACGGCGGGCCTGGCGGTCCTGGTCGCGGGCTCGCCCGCCCTGCTCACGGGGCTCACGGTGGCGGGGGCGGCATACCTCGTGCGGCTGGGCTGGGGGGTGCTGCGCCGGCCGGGCGTGCCGGAGGAGGGCGCACCCGTGGTCGAGGGCCGGGTCTTCCTGCGGGGCGCGACGATCAGCGGCCTGAACCCCAAGGGTCTGCTGCTGTACCTGTCGATCCTGCCGCAGTTCCTGGTGACCGGGGGCGGCGGGGGCGGGGCGCACCTGCCGGTGGCCGCGCAGACCGCCGTCCTCGGTCTGCTGCACATGGCGTGCTGCGCCGCCGTCTACCTCGCGGTCGGCGTGCTGGCCCGCGCGGTGCTGGGCGCCCGCCCGGCGGCGGCCCGGGCGGTCACCCGGACCTCGGGGGCGGCGATGCTGGGCATCGGCGCGTTCCTGCTGGTCCAGCACGCCTTCTAGGAGCTGCGGCCGCCTGTTCCAGGAGGCCCGTGGCCGCCCGTTCCAGGAGCCTGTGGCCGCCTGTTCCGGAAGCGTGTGGCGCCTGTTCTACGAGCCCGTGGTCGCCTGACCGCGGGGCACCAGGCGGAACACCCGGATCTCGCGCTCCACCCTCGCCTGGTAGGTCGCGTACGGCGGCCAGAAGGCGAGCAGTTCCCGCCAGACCGCCGCCCGCTCCTCCCCCGTCAGCAGATGGGCGGTCACGGGTATGTCCGTGCCCTTCCAGCTGATCTCGGCGTCGGGGTGGGCGAGGAGGTTGGCGGTCCAGGCGGGGTGGCCGGTGCGGCCGAAGTTGGAGCCGACGAGGATCCAGGTGCGGCCCGCGGACTCCGGCATGCACGCCAGGGGGGTGCGGCGCGGCCGGCCACTGCGGGCGCCGGTCGCGGTGAGCAGCACCCCGGGCAGCATCTGGGCGCTGAGCAGCACCTTCCCCCGGGTGAGCCGGTGGACGGCCCGGTCGAGGGCGGGCACGACATGGGGGGCGAGCTTGGCGAAGGCCCGGGTCGAGGACACCTTCTGCACCACACGGACACCGATCACACCGCCACCCCCGCGCCCGCGAACAGCCCGGACTCCTCGGCCGCATGGGCCCGCAGCCGGTGCGCCGGCCCGAACAGCAGCTCGTCGCCCGCGGCCCGCTTGAAGTACAGGTGCGCCTGGTGTTCCCAGGTGAACCCGATGCCACCGTGCAGCTGGATGCCCTCGGCGGCGGCGAGCCGCAGCGCCCCGAGCGCCTGGGCGAGCGCGAGCCCGCCGACGCGCTCTCCGCGTCCGGTCGCCCAGGCGGCGTAGTACGCGGCGGACCGGGCGGCCTGGACCTGGACGTACACGTCGGCCAGCCGGTGCTGCACCGCCTGGAACGATCCGATCGCGCGCCCGAACTGCTCGCGCTGCTTCAGGTACTCCACGGTCCGCTCCAGCGCCCGGTCGGCGGCTCCGACGGCCTCGCAGGCGAGGAAGGCCGCGGCGAACTCCCCGGTGCGGGCCAGTATTCCGGCCACCTCCGCCTCCTCCTGTCCCAGCAACTCCGCTTCAACGTACCGCAGTTGCACCCGCCCCTGCGGCCGGGTCGGGTCCAGGGCGGTCTGCCGGGTCCGCACGGCTCCGGCGGCGTCGCCCGCCACCAGGAACAGCAGGGTCCGCGACCGCACGAACCCCCCGGCGTGGGCGGCGACCAGGAGCAGTCCGGCGCTGTGCCCGTCGAGGACCTGGGCGGCCTCGCCGTAGAGCCGCCAGCCGTCCCCGGCGCGCCGGGCCTGCACCCCGCCCGCGCGTCCGCCGCCGGACCAGTCGCCGCCGCCCGGCCCGGTGAGGGCGAGCGCGGTGGCGAGGGCGGGCGCGGGGATCGCGAGGGCGGCGGTGAGGGTGCCGTCGGTGAGGCGGGGGAGCAGCCGGGCGCGCTGGGCGTCGGTGCCGAGGGCGAGGATCAGGGGCGCGGTGAGGACGGAGGTGGCGAGCAGCGGGGTGGGGGCGAGGGCCCGGCCCGTCTCCTCGGCGGCGAGGGCGAGGTCGGTGCGGGGGCAGCCGACACCGCCGTACGTCTCGGGGACGGCGAGGCCGGGCAGGCCGAGTTGTTCGGCGAGGGTGGTCCACAGGGCTCGGTCGTGGCCGGCCGGGGTGTCGAGGGCGGCCCGCAGTTCCTCGGGGCCGCAGCGTTTGTGGAGCAGTTCCCGCAGGGTGCGGCGGATCTCGTCCTGCTCGGCGGTGAGGCGGGGGTCCATGGGTTCCCTCCGGATCTGGCTTCCCTCCGGATCTGGCACTTCCCTCCGGATCTGACGGTCCGTCATATTAGGAGCGCCGGATCGAGATGCACAGAGGAAGGTGGCCCCTCATGACCTCGGGGACCCGGAAAGTGGCTGTCGTCGGCGTCGCGCTCTCGGACTGCGGGCGGGTGGACGAGGCGACCCCGTACGCCCTGCACGCCCAGGCGGCCCGCCGGGCGCTGGCGGACGCCGGGCTCGACCGGTCGCGGGTGGACGGTCTCGCGTCCGCCGGGCTCGGCACGCTCGCCCCCGTCGAGGTGGCCGACCATCTGGGCCTGCGCCCCACCTGGGTCGACTCCACCTCGGTCGGCGGCTCCACCTGGGAGGTCATGGCGGCGCACGCGGCCGACGCGATCGCCGCCGGGCACGCGAACGCGGTCCTGCTGGTCTACGGTTCCACGGCCCGCGCCGACATCCGGGCCGGCCGCCGCACCGGCACCTTCGCCTTCGGCGCCCGCGGCCCGCTCCAGTTCGAGGTGCCGTACGGGCACACGCTGATCGCGAAGTACGCGATGGCGGCCCGCCGGCACATGATCGAGTACGGCACGACGATCGAGCAGCTCGCGGAAGTCGCCGTCCAGGCGCGGGCGAACTCGGCGCTCAACCCGGAGGCGATGTTCCGCACCCCGGTCACGGTCGACGAGGTGCTCTCCGGGCCGGTGATCGCCGACCCGTTCACCAAGCTGCACTGCTGTCTGCGCTCCGACGGGGGCGCGGCGGTCCTGCTGGCGGCCGAGGAGTACGTACGGGACTGCCGTACGGCGCCGGTGTGGATCCTCGGCACCGGTGAGCACGTCTCCCACGCGAGCCTGTCGGAGTGGGAGGACTTCACGGTCTCCCCGGCGGCGGTCAGCGGGCGGCTGGCCTTCGGGCGGGCGGGGGTGCGGCCGTCGGAGATGGACTTCGCCCAGATCTACGACGCGTTCACCTACATGACTCTGGTGACTTTGGAGGACCTGGGCTTCTGCGCCAAGGGCGAGGGCGGGGCGTTCGTGGAGAAGGGCCGGCTGACGGTCGGCGGGGAGCTGCCGGTGAACACCGACGGGGGCGGGCTGTCGGCCCAGCATCCGGGGATGCGCGGGCTGTTCCTGCTGGTGGAGGCGGTCCGGCAGCTGCGGGGCGAGGCCGGGGAGCGTCAGGTACGGCGCCCGGACGGCGCGCCGCCCCGCCTGGGCGTGGCCTCGGGGACCGGGGGGTGGTTCTGCTCGTCGGGGACGGTGGTGCTGGGGCGGTGAACCCGGGCGGCTGCACCGCCGTATGAAATCACGGCAACCTTTGGGGGGTCCGTGGCAACTGACGGTCGGATACTCCCGTCACGGGAGCCCCGCCCGACCGAAGGACTCACCTGTGACCACCCCTTCACACCGCCGTCGCTCCCGCCCCCGGCGCCACACCGCGCCGCTCGCCGCCGTCGCCGTCGCCGCCGTGGCGCTCGTCGTGTCGCTCGCCGTGGCCTTCCGCCCGGGTGGCGGGACCAACGACGCGCCGGACGCGGCCAAGGCCGTCGTCGGCGCCCGCACGAGCGCACCGCCGACGCCCGGCACGCCCGCGCCCTCCGGGTCGCCGAGCCCCTCCGCCGGCTCCGCGAGCCCGACGGCCCGGACGTCCGCGTCCCCCTCGGCCACCGCCGACGCCACCCCCTCCGCGGCCGCCCGCGCGAAGGCCACCACCGCCACCGCCCCGAAGACCTCCACGACGGGCTCCCTGGCCGGCCGGATCCGCCCCGGCACCACCTACCGGGGCGTCGCCACCTCCTACGACAGCAACGGCGACGGCGCCTGCTTGTTCGGCCCCAGCTCCGACGTGATGAATGCGGCGATGAACACCGCCGACTACGAGACCGCGAAGGCCTGCGGCGCGTTCGTGGCCGTCCACGCGGGCGGCAAGTCGATCACCGTGCGGATCACCAACGAGTGCCCGGCGCCCTGTCAGCCCGGCCAGCTCGACCTGAGCCAGCAGGCCTTCGCCAAGCTGGCGCCGCTGTCGGCCGGCCGGATCGCGATCACCTGGAACCTGGTCAGCCCGGCCACCGCCGGCACGATCTCGATCCGCTACAAGACCGGCTCGAGCCAGTACTGGTGCGGCGTCCAGGCCATCGGCCACCGCAACCCGGTGGCCCGTCTGGAGGTCCGTACGGGCGGCGGCTGGAAGCGGCTGGAGCGCACCGCGTACAACTACTTCCTCTCCGAGCAGGGCGCCGGCTGCGGCGCCGCGATCCGGCTGACCGACATCTACGGCCAGCAGCTCACGGTCGACGGCATCGCCGTGAAACCGAACGTCGTGCAGTCGACGAGCGCCCAGTTCGCCCGGCACTGAGCGGCGGGGCCGATACTCGGGGGCATGGCTACGGATCTCCATGAGCTGCTGCGGTCACTGCGGGTGTGGGACCCGGAGGTGACGCGGCTGCCCCCCTTCGACCCGGAACAGGTCCCCGGCACCCCGGTGGACCTGTTCGCCGCCTGGTTCGCCGAGGCGGTGGCGGCGGGCGAGCGGGAGCCGCACACCATGACCCTGGCCACCGCCGACGAGGAGGGCCGGCCGGATGCGCGGATCGTGATGCTGCACGGCGCCGACGCCACCGGCTGGTCCTTCGCGACCCACGCCACCAGCCGCAAGGGCCGCCACCTCGCCGCCCGCCCGTACGCGGCGCTCACCTTCTACTGGCCCCGGCTCGGCCGCCAGGTCCGCGTGCGCGGCCCGGTCGCCTCCGCCCCCTCCGGCGAGGCCCAGGCGGACCTGCACGCCCGCTCCACCGGCGCCCTGGCCGCCGCCCTGACGGGCCGCCAGAGCGAGCCGCTCTCCTCGCCGGAGGAGCTGGCGGCGGTGTCCCGGGCGGCCTGGGAACAGGCCCAGGCCGACCCGACGGCCGAGTCCCCCACCTGGACCCTGTACCGGCTCCACCCGCAGGAGGTCGAGTTCTTCCAGGGCGAGGAACGGCGCCGGCACGTCCGCCTGTCGTACGTCAGGGACGGCGCGGGCTGGTCACGGCAGCTGCTCTGGCCCTGACAGCGGGTGATCAGGCGGCGCGCTCTTCGAACACCAGGGTGGTGGGCCCGTCGGAGACGACGTGCAGGTCGACCGTGACCTGCAGTGCGGTGGCCGGCCGGACGAGTGCCCTACCTCGCGTACGTCCACGAGGCGGCGCTCCGTATGCGGTTCGGCGGCACCGAGACCACCCGGGACCAGCTCAAGTACCTCGCGGAACGGTCGGAGCAGGACGGCATCGACGTACGGGTCATCCCCGTGCACGTCAGCGGCTTCCCCGGAGCAGGCCACGCCATGCTCTACGCGCACGGTCCCGTAGCCCGCCTGGACACCGTCCAGTTGGACTCCGCCCATGGACCCGTCTTCACCGACGCCGAGGCCCAGCTCACGAAGTACCGTGCGCACCTGGACTGGATGGACGACGCGGCGCTGCCACCCGCAGCCTCCCGCGACCTCATCCTCGACATCGCCCGCGAACTCTGAGGACGGCCATGCGAACCGAGATCACCTGGGAAAACCCCTACTGCGGCGAAGGCAACAACTGCTTCCGCATAGGCACCGACCCCGCAGGCAACGCCTACATCGCCGTCGCCGGGCAGGAGGACAGCCCCCTTACCGACACCCGGGAAGCCCTCCGCGCCCTGATCCTGGAGATCAAGGCGGGGAAGGCCGACCACCTGCTGTAGGTCCGTTCGGCCGCGTCCGGATTGCCGCCGCGCCGGTGACCCTCTGTGATGATTCATGACTTCCTGTGGGCTGTCCCGGCCCTCGGACGAATCTCGCGGAGGTATCAGTGACGTTCCGTCGATGGAGTGCGACCCTGGTCACCACGGCCGGGCTCGCCGGGTCCGTGCTGCTGGGCGCACCCTCGCCCGCCGCCGCAGCCGACCGGCCCGCGACCACGCCGTTGCCCGTCGCACGGGCGGACGCCAAGGGCAGGACGACGCAGGGGTACGGGGACCCGGCGCCGCACGGCCAAAGCTCCGGGCGGGCGTCCTGTCTGGGCCTGGTGCCGTCGCCGTACCCCTACGCGCACACGCCGTACTACTGCAACGACTGGCGATTCGGGCCGGCCCGGCTGCCCGACTCCGGGCTCATCGGCGCCACCCTCCGGGGCTACAACCGGTTCGGTACGCTCACGCCCGTGGAGTTCCTGAACAAGTGGTGGGACCCCACCGCGGACCACGGCCAGGGCGACTGGAAGTACTCGTCGATCCCGGACGACGGCTTCGACCACACCAACCAGGGCGTGCCCATCGCGACGGAAACGGTCCTCCCGGTCGGGCAGTTGCTGGACCGCTTCGGCAACGAGTTCGGCAAGTTCCTCGCGCCGGCCGGCGCCACGTACGCGGAGCGGTCCATCCCGCCGTCCGGCCTCGACACCCAGGACCCGCGTTTCCCTTACAACTACCACCTGTACCGGGTGAAGAAGCCGACGCTGGTCTGCGCCGGCCCGACCGCCCCCGCCTTCGAGCAGCCGGGCCAGGGGGTGCAGTACGTGACCTCGGTCGCGTCGCAGGCGACGTACTGCACGAACGTGAAGACCGGCGCCACGGTGAGTTCCCTGATCAACAGCGGCAATCTGGAACGCGCCAACTGACGCGGGACACGAGGAGGGGCCGGGGCATGGACCGGCACGGACTGTGCGAGGCGCTGCGCGCGGCGGGTGTCCCCGCCGGGCTGTACGAGATCCCCGGCTGCCCCGCCCCACCCGGCACCCCCCGGCCGGAGGACCGCCTTTACCTGGAGGAGGACGCGGACGCGGGTGACTGGGTCGTCGGCGTGCGACAGCGCGGGGCCCGCACCGTCCTGGAGCGGTTCCCCGACGAGGACCGGGCCTGCCGGGGCCTCCACGCCAGGCTGACCGACCCGGGGCCGCCGTCCGTGCCGCTCACCGCCGAGGAGCGGGCGGGGCTGCCCGACCCCTGAGGTCACTCCGCGAAGCGGTACACCGTGAAGTCCGCCACCGGGCGGTAGCCGATGCGCTGGTAGAGGCCGTTGCTGGTGGGGTTGGCGAGGTCGGTGAACAGGAGCACCTCACGGGCCCCCGCGGCGCGGGCCGCGCGGCTGACCGCGGCGGTCGCGGCGCCCGCGTAGCCCCGGCCGCGCAGGTGGGCGGGGGTGTAGACGGTGGTGACCCGCACCTGGCCGGCCACTTCCGGGGTGACCACGGCCAGGGAGACGGGGGTGCCGTCCGGGGTCTCCCAGAAGAGGGCTCCGCCGTGGGCGATGCGGGCGTCGGCGAGCGCGCCGGCGTCCTGGAGCTGGTGTTCGCCGATGCTCGCGCCGAACTCCTCGTACCAGCTCATGAGCCGGGCACGGTCGGTGGCGGCGGCGGTGGCGATCCGCGGGGCGCCTTCGGGCCGGGGCTCGGGGGTTGTCAACTCGCCGAGCTGATAGAGGCGTTGCTTCTTCCACAGGTCCGCCCCCGCGCCGGTGTGCCGCTGCCAGACGTCGGCGAAGGCGTCGGCCGTGGCGCGGTCGGCGGTGACGCCGGGCAGGCGGTGTCCGGCGGACGCCAGCCGGACGGCGAGGGCGTCCGCCTGTTCTCCGGTGAGGGAGGTGAGATTGATCCAGTACGGCGGAGTGTGCAGGGACACCGCCCGCACCGCGCCGCCCCGCTCCAGCACCCCGAAGAGGGGGGCCTCCTCGCCGTAGACGTGCAGCCCCCTGCGGCGCAGGTTGTCGAGCACGGTCAGGTGCACGGTGTGCAGCGCGGGACTCGATGCGAGGAAGTCGCCCGCGCGCCGGAGGAAGGTGTCGAGGTCATGCGTGAGGTGCCAGTCGTCCGGTCGCATGCCCCGCATGATGGCGCACCCCGCGACCGCCCCGCCCCCGATTTACGGCCCCTGCGGCTCCGGGTCCGTCGCCAGGCGTCCGTGCAGGTGGACGTCGCGGAAGGCGTCGCGTCGGCCCTCCTCCCACATCGCCCCGCGCACGGTCCCCTCGGGGCGGAACCCGCACCGCTCGGCGACCCGGCAGGAGCCCCCGTGGCCGAGGGCGTGGCCCAGTTCCAGCCGGTGCAGGCCGACCTCGTCGTAGGCCCAGCGGGCGGCGAGCAGCAGGGAGCGGGTGGCGATGCGCCGGCCGCGCGCCTCGGGCAGTACCCAGTAGCCGACCACGGCGTTGCTCAGTACCCGGTCGATCGCGTTGACGGAGATCTGCCCGAGGACCGTCCCGTCGTCGGCGTCGGTGACGCAGAAGGTCATCGCGCGCCCGGCGTCCGTGTCCGCGGCCTTGGCCGCCAGCGACTCCCGGGCACTCGCGGTGTCGGTGACCGCCCTGATCGGGGTGTTCCAGCGCCGGAACTCCGGGTCGGTGTGCCCGCGCAGCCAGGCGTCCACGTCGGTCTCGGACGCCGGGTCCCAGGGGCGGAGCGTCAGACCGTGGCCGTGTATCTCCGGGGGGTGCGGGACGGTGCCGGGGTCGTTGATGCCAGTCATCCGGCCATTCAACACCGGCCGTCCAACACCGGCCGTTCGACGTCGGCCCTTCAACGTCGGCCCTTCGACGTCGGCCCTTCGACGTCGGCCCTTCAACATCGGCCCTTCGACGTCGGCCCTTCGACGTCGGCCCTTCGACGTCGGCCCTTCGACGTCGGCCCCGGCTACCGGCCGTCCGCCACCGGCCGTCCGCTACGGGTTACCGCCGCCCGGAACACCGGGACGCCCTCCCGGAAGGTCACCTCCAGCTCCATCCCCGCCCGTGGCTCCCCCTCCCCCACCAGCTCCGTGGACATCCGGGGCCCCTCGGCGAGGTCGACCACCGCCGCGACGTACGGTGTCCGCTCCCCGAACGGGGGCAGGTCGTTGCGGTGGACGACCGACCACGTGTAGAGCGTGGCCCGACCGCCGGCGTCCTCCCAGGTCACGTCCTCGCTCCAGCAGTACGGGCAGAACTCGCGGGGGTAGTGGTGGGCCCGTGCGCAGGCCCCGCAGCGCCGGATCAGCAGCCGGCCGTCGGCGGCCGCGTCCCAGTACGCGCGGGTGAAGGCGTCGGCCTCGGGAAGGTCGTACCGCGCGCTCACCGGAAGAGCCCCAGGGCGTCGTCCACCGACCAGGTCTGCCAGGCCATGCCGCCCAGCGCGACGACCGAGATCAGGGCCATCATCCCGTTCTGCCCCTGCTCGGCCCAGTCGTGGATCATGAGGACGAGGTAGATCAGGTTCAGGAGGAGGCTCGCGGCCAGGGCGACCGGCGTCAGGAAGCCCGTGACCAGGCCCAGGCCGAGGGCCAGTTCGGCGTAGACGACGACGTACGCCATGAGTCGCGGCCGGGGCTTCACCACGGCCTCGAAGCCGGACCGTACGGCGCTCCAGCGGTGCTTGGCCGCCACGTCCGCCGCCCAGGCGATGCCGGAGCCCTCGAACCAGCTCTTCTTGTCCTTGTGCCGCCAGCTCTCCAGCCACCACAGGCCGAGTCCGATCCGCAGCACCGCCAGCCACTGGGCACCGTCGAGCCAGATCGCATCCATGGATCTGACGGTACGTCAGATAACCGGATGCGGGAAGACCACGGCCCTCGCGCCTCCCCGCGGCCCTCGCGACCACGCACAACCCAGTGGCCCACGCCACAAGTTCCCCGCACAACTCCCCCAAGCGTGATCGATCCGCAACCAATTCCGGTCTTGACCGAGACCCACCGATCCCGGGCGTGATTACGCTCGCGCTCATGGAAGACTCCGCACCGCCCGCGATCACCACCGCGAACCCCGCCGACCGCCCCGTCTACGTCGTCGGCGGCGGCCCCGGCGGACTCGCCGCCGCGTACGCCCTGCGCGCCCAGGGGGTACGCGCCGTCGTCGTGGAGAAGGCCGACCGCGTCGGTGCGTCCTGGAGCCGCCACTACGACCGGCTGCATCTGCACACCACCCGCCGCCTCTCCGCCCTGCCCGGGCTGAAGATGCCGCGCCGGTTCGGCCGCTGGGTGACCCGCGACAACATGGTGCGGTACCTGGAGAAGTACGCCGAGGTCCATGAGCTGGAGATCGTCACCGGCGTCGAGGTCTCCCGGATCGAGCGCACCGCGGACGGCACCGGCTGGCTGCTGCACGCCACCGGCGGCCGGGAACTGACCGGTGCCGCCGTCGTCGTCGCCACCGGCTACAACCACACCCCGTTCCTGCCCGACTGGCCCGGCCGCTCCGCCTTCACCGGCGACCTCGCCCACGCCGGCGCCTACCGCGACGGCAAGCCCTACACCGGCCGGGACGTCCTCGTCGTCGGCGTCGGCAACACCGGCGCCGAGATAGCCGTCGACCTCGTCGAGCACGGCGCCGAGCGGGTACGGCTGTCCGTGCGCACCGCCCCGCACATCGTCCGCCGCTCCACCGCCGGCTGGGCCGCCCAGTACACGGCGATCCTGGTACGGCGCCTGCCCGTCGGCCTCGTCGACCGGCTGGCCCGCCCGATGGCGAGGCTCAGCGTGCCGGACCTCTCGGCGCACGGCCTGCCGCGCCCCGACACCGGGCTGTACAGCCGGGTCAGACAGGGCGCGATCCCGGTGCAGGACGTCGGTCTGATCGACGCGGTCCGCAAGGGCCGGGTGGAGGTGGTAGCCGCCGTCGAGTCCTTCGAGGACGGCGGCAAGGTCGTTCTCGCCGACGGCACCCGCGTCACCCCGGACGCCGTCGTCGCCGCCACCGGCTATGTCCGCGCTCTGGAGGGCCTGGTCGGCCACCTCGACGTCCTCGACGAGCGCGGCCTGCCGCTCGCGCACGGCCCGCGCGCCCCGAAGAACGCGCCCGGCCTCTACTTCACCGGGTTCACCACCCCCATCAGCGGCACCCTTCGCGAACTGTCGATCGACGCGGAACGCATCGCGAAGGCCGTGGCCCACCATCTCCGCTAATTTCCGTTACTCCCGGTAACTCCCCTCGTTCTGCTGCCAGTTACACGTGTGCCAGTTGTGCCGAGGGCGTTGTCGTGCGCCCTCGCGCGGAGCCAGAATGTGAGACCTGTTCACCTTTCTGCTCGGCCCCCTCTCCGCCCCCTCTCCACGGAGGACGCACGTGGCACGTGAAAGACACCTCTCCCCCCGCTCCGGCACCGACACCGGCTCCGGTTCCGGTTTCGGTTCCGGTTCCGGTTCCGGGCTCTCCCGCCGCTCGCTGCTCGGGCGCACCGCCGCCGTGGCCGCCGGCGCGACCGCCCTGTCGGCGACCGCCGTCGGCCCGGCCGCCGCGGCGGCCACCCGGGACGTCGACGTCGCGATCGTCGGTGCCGGCCTGGCCGGACTCACCGCGGCCCGCGACCTGGTGGCGGCCGGGAAGACCGTCGCCGTACTGGAGGCCCGCGACCGCGTCGGCGGCCGGGTCCTCAACCTGTCGCTGGCGAACGGCGGGGTGACCGAGGGCGGCGGCGAGTTCATCGGCCCCACCCAGGACCGCATCAAGGCCCTCGCCGACTCCCTGGGCGTGGCCACCTTCGCCACCTACAACACGGGGAACAACCTCCTCTACAAGGACGGAAAGAAGACGGCGTACGCCACCGACGGCCTGCTCGGCTCGGTCCCGCCGGTCGACGCCGCCGGGCTCGCCAACGCCGCGATCGTGCAGGCCTCGCTGGACGACATGGCCAAGACGGTGCCGGTCGACGCGCCCTGGACCGCCGCCAAGGCGCAGGAATGGGACCGGCAGACCTTCGAGAGCTGGCTGCGCGCCAACGCCGTGATCCCGTCGGCCAAGTTCCTGCTGGACGTGGCCTGCACCTCGATCTTCTCGGCCGAACCCCGGGAACTCTCCCTGCTGTTCGTCCTCTTCTACATCGCCGCCGCCGGCAACGAGTCCACCGTCGGCACCCTGGAACGCCTGACCGAGACCGCGAACGGCGCCCAGGAACGGCGTTTCGTCGGCGGCTCCCAGCAGGTGCCGATCAAGCTGGCCGCCACGCTCGGCGACCGGGTGGTGCTGAACGCCCCGGTGCGCACGATCGCCCTGTCCGGCGGGAAGTACGTCGTCACGGCCGACGGCATCACCGTCACCGCGAAGAAGGTCGTCGTCGCCGCGCCCCCGCCGCTCGCCGCCCGGATCACCTACGACCCGCTCCTGCCGGCCGGTCGCGACCAGCTCACCCAGCGGCTGCCGATGGCCTCGGTCGCCAAGGCGATCGCGATCTACGACACCCCCTTCTGGCGGGCCGACGGCCTCAACGGCCAGGTCGTCAGCGACACCGGCGTGGTCAGCTCCACCTTCGACAACTCCCCGCCCGACGCCTCCTACGGCGCGCTGATGGGCTTCATCGAGGCCGACGAGGCCCGTGCCCACGACGCGGCGAGCGAGGCCGAGGTCAAGGCGGCGGTGCTGAAGGACTACGTGACGTACTTCGGCGCGAAAGCGGCCTCCCCCACCTCCTTCGTCCTGCAACGCTGGAACAACGAGGCCTACACCCGCGGCGGCCCGGTCTCCATCGCCGCGCCCGGCGTCCTGACCCAGTACGGTCCCGCCCTGCGCAAGCCGGTCGGCGGCATCCACTGGGCGGGGACCGAGACCTCGACGTACTGGATGGGCTTCATGGACGGCGCCGTCCGCTCCGGTGAGCGGGTGGCCAAGGAGGTACTGGCCGCGCTGTAGGGCCACGGACCGCCGCCGGCGTCCCGAAGGTCCGCCCCTTTCTCGTTGCACGCCCATTCCTGACATCCCGTCAGGTCTGTAATCTGACAGTTCGTCAGTTACTTGGCAGTCACACAGGAGCGGGCGGACCGATGCTTGGATCAACCCACGGCACCCTCACCACCGACTCCCGCCGCGCCCGGGTCATCGCGTGCGGCGAACAGCCCGGACCCGCCGTCCACGGCCGGCCCGCCGACGTCGACGACCTCGACGTCAGCGGGCGGCCGCTGTACGCGACCGTCCCCGATCTGGACCGGTTCTTCCGGCCCGAGTCGGTGGCGGTCATCGGCGCCTCGGACGCCGAGGGACGCCCCAACACCGGTGTCACCCGGCAACTGGTGGGCTGGGCCGAGCGGGTGGGGGCGCGGCTGCACCCCGTGCACCCCACTCGCGCGTCCGTCTTCGGCATCCCCTGCGTGGCGTCGGTCGCCGAGCTGCCGGAACAGATCGACCTGGCCGTGCTGCTGGTCGCCGATCCGCTGCCGGTGATCGAGGAACTGGCCGAGGCGAAGGTGCGGTTCGCCGTCGTGTTCGCCTCGGGCTTCGCGGAGACCGGCGAGGAGGGCGCGGCGGCGCAGGACCGGCTCGCGGCGGCCGTGGCGGGCTCCGGCATCCGGCTGCTCGGGCCCAACACCAACCTCAACGCCTTCGAGCGGTTCCGCGAGGACCTCACGGGGCCGTCGATCGCGCTGATCACCCAGTCAGGGCACCAGGGCCGCCCGGTCTTCGCCCTCCAGGAGCTCGGCATCCGGCTCTCGCACTGGGCGCCCACCGGCAACGAGGCCGACCTGGAGACCGCCGACTTCCTGTCCTACTTCGCCGAGCGGCCCGAGGTCGGCGCCATCGCCTGTTACGTGGAGGGGCTGAAGGACGGCCGGGCCTTCCTCCTGGCGGCCGACCGGGCGGCCCGGCGCGGGGTCCCGGTGGTGGCCGTGAAGGTGGGCCGCACCGAGACCGGGGCCCGCACCGCCGCCTCCCACACCGGCAAGCTGACCGGCGCGGACGAAGTGGTGGACGCGGCGATGCGGCAGTACGGCGTCATCCGCGTCGACGGACTGGACGAACTCCAGGACACCGCGGCCCTGCTGGCCCGGGCCCGCCGTCCGCGCGCGGACGGTGTGGTCGTCTACTCGATCTCGGGCGGCACCGGCGCCCACGCGGCCGACCTGGCGACGGCGGCGGGGCTGCGGCTGCCGGCCCTGTCGGCGGCCAAGCAGGCCGAGCTGCACCAGTGGATCCCGTCGTACCTGAACGTGGCCAACCCGGTGGACAACGGGGGGCACCCGGTCGGCGACGCGCGCGGCCGGAAGATCATCGACGCGATCCTCGCCGATCCCGAGGTGGGGGTGCTGATCTGTCCGATCACCGGCCCCTTCCCGCCGCTCAGCGACCGGCTGGTGCGGGACCTGGTGGACGCGGCGGAGCACACGGACAAGCTGGTGTGCGTGGTGTGGGGCTCGCCGGTGGGCACCGAAGCGGCCTACCGCGAGGTGCTGCTGGGCTCCTCCCGGGTCGCGACCTTCCGCTCCCTCGGCAACTGCGTCACCGCCGTCCGGGCGTACCTGGAGCACCACCGCTTCGTGAGCGACTACCGCTCGCCCTTCGACCAGGCCCCGCGCACCCCGTCCCCGTCCTTCCGCAAGGCGCAGCTGCTGATGCGCCCCGGCCAGCAGCTCAGCGAGCACGCGGCGAAGCAGCTGCTGCGGGCGTACGGCATCCGGGTCCCGCGCGAGCAGTTGGTGACCAGCGCGGCGGCGGCGGTGCGCGCGGCGGGGCTGGTCGGGTACCCGGTGGTGATGAAGGCGTCCGGCGAGCGGATCGCGCACAAGACCGAGCTGGGGCTGGTCAAGATCGGCCTGACCTCGGCGAGCCAGGTCCGCGACGCCTACCGCGAACTGACCGACATCGCCCGCTACGAGGGTGTCTCGCTGGACGGCGTCCTGGTCTGCCAGATGGTCGAGCGGGGGGTGGAGATGGTGGTCGGGGTGACCCAGGACGAGCTGTTCGGCCCGACGGTCACCGTCGGTCTGGGCGGGGTCCTGGTGGAGGTGCTGCGCGACGCCGCCGTCAGGGTGCCGCCCTTCGGGGAGGAGCAGGCGCGGGACATGCTCGCCGAACTGCGCGGACGGGCGCTGCTGGACGGCGTCCGGGGCCGCCCGCCGGCCGATGTCGACGCGCTCGTGGAGGTCGTCCTGCGGGTCCAGCGCATGGCGTTGGAGCTGGGCTCCGACCTGGCCGAGCTCGACATCAACCCGCTGGTGGTGCTGCCGTTCGGGCAGGGCGCGGTGGCGCTGGACGCGTTGGCGGTGTGTCGCTGAGATGGACCTGTTGACACGGCACACCGGCCAGGTCGCGTTCCTGACCCTCAACCGCCCCGAGGCCCTCAACGCGCTCACTGCCGACCTGCGGGAACAGCTGATCCGGACGCTCGCGGACGCCTCCGCCGACCCCGCCGTGCGGGCGGTCGTCCTCACCGGCGCCGGACGGGGCTTCTGCGCCGGCGCGGACCTGCGGGGCGGGGCGGCGGCGGGCGAGCGGGTCGCCGGTGACGTGGCCCGGATGATCCGGCTGGGCGCGCAGCGCCTGGTCGCGGCCGTGCTGGACTGCGAGAAGCCGGTGATCGCCGCGGTGAACGGCACGGCGGCCGGCCTCGGCGCGCATCTCGCCCTCGCCTGCGATCTGGTCCTGGCCGCCGAGTCGGCGCGGTTCATCGAGGTGTTCGTCCGCCGGGGCCTGGTCCCCGACGGCGGCGGCGCCTATCTCCTCCCCCGGCTGGTCGGCCCCCAGCGGGCGAAGGAACTGATGTTCTTCGGCGACGCGCTCGGCGCGGCGGACGCCGAACGCCTGGGGCTGGTGAACCGGGTGGTCCCGGACGGCGAGCTGGAGAAGACGGCCGGCGAGTGGGCGGCCCGGCTGGCCACCGGCCCCACCCGCGCCCTGGCCCTCACCAAACACCTCGTCAACGCCTCCCTCGACAGCGACCGCGCCACCGCCTTCACCGCCGAGGCCACCGCCCAGGAGATCAACATGACGACGGAGGACGCGAGGGAGGGCCTCACCGGCTTCCTGGAACGCCGGGCGGCCGAGTTCAGGGGGCGGTAGACGGGGAGGGTCGCGGGGCGGTGGGCCGGGCCGGCCGGGGCCGTCAGCCGGTGGCCTGCGTCAGGATGCGTACCCGCCCGGCGTCCTCGTCCCCGACGAAGCGGAACAGCTCGGGCGCGTCGTCCGTCCCGCCGATGGTCCAGGACGTCGCGTCCCCGCAGGTGCTGCCGGTGCCGCTGCCCTCCTCCAGGCGTACGGCGAGGTCGGTCAACTTCCCGGCCCCGTTGCGCTCCAGGGCCCACGTGCCGGTGCCGTCGCAGACCACCGGCCCCTCCCTGAACTCGTCCTCGGCCGGAGGGCGGCGAGCTCGGCGCCGCCGCCCGGGCGCAGCCGCAGCTCGGCCCCGTCCGCGCCGCGCCAGACGCCGGTGACCTCGGCGGCCGACAGCCGGGGAGGCTCGTACTCCTCGACCAGGCCCGTGACGGAGGCCGGCAGCCCGCCGAGGAGCACCCAGGCCGCCGGGGGCTGCGCCGCCCCGGTCGCGACCGCCGCGCCCACCTCGGCGTCGGCCCGCCGCAGGCGGTTTTCGTGCGCATGCCACCCCACCTCACGGGGGCAGCGTACGCGCGCGTCACCGAGCCGTTCGCCTCCCCTCGTACCGCCCCCGCACACCCCCGCACACCCCTTCCTATCTGACATGCCGTCAGCTTCAATGGGGACATGATGGGACACGCGGGGATGGCGGCCGCCGCCGTCCGTTATCTGAGGGCGGGCCCGGTCGAACCGCTGCCCCGTCCCGACCTGCGCTGCGTCCGCGAGGACGAGCGGGCTCCGGTGGACCGGGCCGAGTTCCGGCGTGTGCTGGGGAACTTCGCGTCCGGCGTCACCGTCGTCACGGCGGCGACGCCGGACGGCCCCGCCGGCTTCGCCTGCCAGTCCTTCTCCTCCCTCTCCCTCGACCCGCCCCTGGTGGCCTTCATGGTGGGCCGTACGTCCACGACCTGGCCGCGCATCGCCCACGCGGGCGCCTTCTGCGTCAACGTCCTCGCGGCGCACCAGGCCACGCTGTGCCGCGCCTTCGCGGTGAGCGGCGCGGACAAGTTCGCGGGCGTGCCGTACGACGCGGCCCCGGCCTCCGGCTCCCCGCGCCTGGCCGGCGCCCTCGCCTGGATCGACTGCGCCGTCCACGCCGTGCACACCGGGGGCGACCACCTCATCGTCGTGGGCCGGGTGAACGCCCTCGGGTCGACGCCCGCCGCGGACACGGAACGGCCCCTGCTGTTCCACAGGGGCCGGTTCCTCTAGGCGCGCGGGACACCGTGGCCGCCGGGCCACCGTGGCCGTCGGGCCACCGTCAGGCAGCTGTCAGGCGGCCGCCAGGGCCTGCGCCACCGGTCGCCGGCGGATCACCAGCGCCATCAGGGCCGCCGCCGCGCACAGCGCGCCCGACGCGTACCAGACCACGTCGTACGAGCCGAAGGCGTCGCGGGCGACACCGCCGAGGAAGGCGATCAGGGCCGCGCCGACCTGGTGGGAGGCGAGGACCCAGCCGAAGACGATGGCGCTGTCGTCGCCGTAGTGCTCACGGCACAGGGCGAGGGTGGGCGGCACGGTGGCGACCCAGTCCAGGCCGTAGAAGACGATGAAGAAGATCATCGGGGGATGGACGGCGGGGGCCAGCAGCAGGGGGAGGAACAGCAGCGAGACACCGCGCAGCGCGTAGTAGACGGCCAGCAGGCGGCGCGGGGAGAAGCGGTCGGTGAACCAGCCGGAGGCGATCGTACCGACGACGTCGAAGACGCCGATGACCGCGAGGAGCGAGGCCGCCGCCGTGACCGGCATGCCGTGGTCGTGGGCGGCCGGCACGAAGTGGGTCTGGACCAGTCCGTTCGTGGAGGCGCCGCAGATCGCGAAGGTGCCGGCGAGGAGCCAGAAGGGGCCGGTGCGCATCGCGGAGAACAGGACCTTGACGGTGCGGCTCGCGGCCCCCTGCACGGGCGCCGGCTTCGGCACGAACTCCTGTGCGCCGTACGGGCTCGCCCCCACGTCCGCCGGGTGGTCGCGCAGCAGCAGCCAGACGAAGGGGACGACGGCGAGGGCGGCCAGCGCCACCGTGACCGCGGCGGGGCGCCAGTCGTGGCGGGTGATCAGCCAGGACAGCAGCGGCAGGAAGATCAGCTGACCGGAGGCGGAGGCGGCGGTGAGGATGCCGCTGACCAGGCCGCGGCGCTCGGTGAACCAGCGGTTGGTGACCGTCGCGGCGAAGGCCAGCGCCATCGAGCCGGAGCCCAGGCCGACCAGCAGGCCCCAGCACAGGAGGAGTTGCCAGGCCGCCGTCATCCACACCGTGAGCCCCGAGCCGAGCGCGATCACGGTCAGGGCGACCGCCACCACCCGGCGGATGCCGAAGCGGTCCATCAGCGCGGCGGCGAACGGCGCGGTGAGCCCGTACAGCGCGAGGTTGATCGAGACGGCCGCGCCGATCGTGCCCCGCGACCAGCCGAACTCCTGGTGCAGCGGGTCGATGAGCAGACCGGGCAGCGAGCGGAACGCGGCCGCACCGATGATCGTGACGAAGGTGACGGCGGCGACGAACCAGGCGCGGTGGATACGGAAACGGGCGGGGGGCTTCTGTGCCGGTACGGCTGCGAGGGCCTCGCTTGTCTGGGTCACGTCACCAAGGGTGCGATGTCCGGCCCCGCGCCACCACTGGCCCGAAAGTCAGCGTTCGATAGGATCGGGCCATGAGTCGTGATGACCGTGACGTCCGCCCGCACCGTGTCGTCGTCCTCGCCCTGGACGGCCTGCTCCCCTTCGAGCTGGGCATCCCGCACCGCATCTTCGGCCGCCCCACGGACGCCGAGGGACGCCACCTGTACGAGGTCGTGACCTGCTCGATCCGGCCGCCGGGCCCGGTCCGGACCGACGCCGACTTCGCGATCATGGTGGAGCACGGGCCGGAGACCCTCGCCACCGCCGACACCGTCGTGGTCCCTGCCTCCTACGAGCTCGGCCCGGTCTTCGAGCAGGGCGTCCTCACCGACGAACTCGCCGCCGCGCTGGCCCACATCCGCCCCGGCACCCGCCTCACCTCCATCTGCACCGGGGTGTACGTCCTCGCCGCCGCCGGCCTGCTGGACGGCCGCCCCGCGACCACGCACTGGGCCGACGCCGCGCGTCTCCAGCAGCTCTTCCCGAAGATCGACGTCGACCCGGACGTCCTGTTCATCGACGACGGCGACGTCCTCACCTCCGCCGGGGTCGCCGCCGGCATCGACCTGTGCCTGCACATCGTCCGCCGCGACCACGGCACGGCGGTCGCCAACGACGTCGCCCGCCGCACCGTCGTACCGCCGCACCGCGACGGCGGCCAGGCGCAGTACATCGAGCGGCCCGTGCCCGACCCGCAGCAGGCCGGCACCACCACCGCCCGCGCCTGGGCGCTCGGGCGGCTGCACGAGCCGATCCAGCTGCGCGACATGGCCGCGCAGGAGTCCCTGTCGGTACGCACGTTCACCCGCCGCTTCCGCGAGGAGACCGGCGTCAGCCCGGGCCAGTGGCTCACCCAGCAGCGCGTCGAACGCGCCCGGCACCTGCTGGAGTCCAGCGACCGCTCCGTCGACCAGGTCGCGCGGGACTCCGGCTTCGGCACCGCCCAGTCGATGCGGCAGCACCTTCAGGCGGCCCTCGGGGTCACCCCCACCGCCTACCGCCGCACCTTCCGCACCGGCGGCGACCGCGAGCGCACCGACGGAGTCGGCACCCCGACCTGACCCCTGGTGGGCATGTCAAGATGCTGCTGTGCCGGGGCACTTGCCCGGGCCGGGAGCGCGAGCAGAGGGATGGCTGAGACAGAGACGGTCCGCCGGTGGCTGCTTCCCGCGCTGCTGGCGGTGGCGCAGCTCGCCTGGCTGGTGATCGCGGGTCCCTGGCGCGGCGGCGATCTCCGCGCCGAGGTCGCGGCCGGGGCGGTCGGGTGCGCTCTCGTGGTGGAGACGGCGGCCCTCGGCCGGCGCCGGCAGGCCCCGGTGAGCGCCCTCGCCTGGTCGGTCGGTGCCATGGCGGTCGGGCTGGCCGCCTGGCAGGACGGCTACCTCGCGCTGGGCGCCCCCGTGTCCCTGTACTCGGTCGCGGTGCGCTGCCCCCTTCCCGTGACACTGCGGGCCGTCGCCGCGGTCGTCGGCGCCGAATGGCTCCTGTCGTTCGCGCGGGCCGGGTTCCGTACCGTGCCGGCGGCCGAATGGGCGGTCGCGGCCCTGCTGTACGTGCTCTGCGCGGGCCTGGGCGAGGCCCGCCGCAAGTGGCGCGCCCGCCGTCTGACCGCGGCCCGTCGGCTGGCGGGGGCCGAGGAGGGCAGACGGCACGCCGCCGCGAACGAACGCCAGCGCCTCGCACGCGAGTTGCACGATGTGAGCGCACACCATCTGACCTCGGTCGTGGTGACCGTGGACACCGCCCTCCGGCTCGGCGGAACCCGGCCCGAACTGACCGCCGAGGCGCTGGAGTTCGCGGAACGCACCGGCCGGGAGACCAAGGCCTCGCTCCAGCGGCTGGTGGGACTCATGCGGGACCCCGAACCACGCGAGGCCCCGTCGCTGACCGGCCCCGTCCAGCAACTCGTCGCGGGCTTCGGCCGGCTGGGCCGCCCCGTCGCCACGGAGCTCCCCCCGGACCTGACCGGCCCGGCCGGGGAGGCCGTCCACGGGATCGTGCGCGAAGCCCTCACCAACGCCGTCCGGTACGCCCCCGGCGCGGCCGTACGCGTCGTCGTACGGCGGGACGCGGGGCGGTTGCTGCTGTCGGTGACCAACGGGCCCTCGGCGGCGCGGGCGGCCCGCCCGGCCGGCATCACGGGATCGGGTCTCGGCGTCAAGGGCATGCGGCAGCGCGCGGCAGCGCTGGGCGGTGAGCTGGACGCCGGTCCGACGGCCGAGGGCGGCTGGCGGGTCGAGGCGGTGCTGCCCGACACCGGCGGGGCGCCGTCGGCGGAGGGGTGGCGTCGGGACGTCCTGCGCGAGCAGCAGCTGGCCGACCCCGCGCTCGCGTTCACCGCGGCGCTCCTGCCGGTCCTCTTCGTCCTGGTCGGGGCCGAGGACTGGAGCCGGGCGGCCCGGCACGCGGCCGTTCCCTCCATCGCGCTGGTCGCCGCCCTGTTCGCCCTGCACGGCCTGCCCCTGGTGTGGCGGCGGCGCGCACCCCGGGCCGCGCTCACCGGTGTCCTGGCGACCTCCCTGCTCTGGCCCCTGGCCACCGCGCTGGCCCCCCTGTCGGCGCTCTCCGCCTACTTCGCCGGGGGTCTGATCGCCGAGTGTCTGGCGGTGAACGCGCTGGGCGCCTACAGCCATCGCGGCACCCGCACCTTGCCCTGGGTCCTGACGACGGGGACGGTGAGCACCGGTGCGCTGCTGGCCACGGCGGCCGCCGACGGCGATGTGCCGGCGGGCGGGTTCTCCTGGGTCACCGGCGCGGTGCTGGTGGTGCCGTTGAGCCTGGTGGCGTGCGCGGGCTTCGCCCTCCTCTGGGGCGGCGGGCTGCTGGTCCGCCGGCGCCGGCTGCGCGTGCTCGCCCGGGACGACTTCGCGCTCGCCAGTTCCGCGTGGCAGGCGGACCGGTCCGCCGGAGCGGAACGGGAGCTGCTGGCACAACGGTTGAGCGACGCCGTACTGCACCGCACCGAGCGGCTGGTGGAACTGGCGCGCGCGGGGCGGCCGGACGAGGTCGCGGCCGAGGCCCGCTCGACCCTCGCCGCCATGCGCGAACTGCTGCACGGCCTCGACCGCCCACCGCCCTCCTGACGCCCGTCTCCCCCGGCGCACTCCACCCGGCCGTCTCTATCCAGAGATACAGACGGGGTTCGTCCGCCGAGACGATGGGAACGCCGCCGCCCGCCGGAACACTGGGAGCCATGTACCTCACCTTGGTCACCGTGCTCTGCGTCGTCGCGGCCCTCGCCGGCATCGTGGTGTCCGTCGTCCACGAACCGCCGACCTGGGCCGTGGTCGTCGGCGTCGTCGCCGGGTTCGCCCTGAGCACCGCACTGCTGCGGACGGCGGCGTTCGCCGACATCGCGCAGTCCCCGGTCGGCTCCTGGAGCCTGCGGCTGGCCGCCTTCGCGGCGGTCGAGGCGCTGCTGGCCCTCGCCGTCGTCCACCGCGGCCGCACCGCCCGCCGACGCGTGTCGCACCCGCGGCCCTAGAACGTGAGCACCCCCCGCGCCACCCGCCCCGCCTCCGCGTCCGCCGCCGCCTTCTCGAAGTCCTCCACCGGGTAGGTCTGGGTGATGAGTTCGTCGAGGAGCAGCCGGCCCTCGCGGTACAGGTCGGCGTACAGGGCGATGTCCCGCTGGGGGCGGGAGGCGCCGTAGCGGCAGCCCAGGATGGACTTGTCGAGGAAGAGGGAGGAGACCAGGAAGGACGCCTCCGCGGTGGCCGGCGGCACCCCCAGCAGGACCGCCTGCCCGTGCCGGTCCAGCAGGTCGACGGCGGCCCGGATCAGCTCCACCCGGCCCACGCACTCGAAGACATGGTCCGCGCCCGTCGGCAGCACGTCCCGCACGGCCTCCGTCGAGGTCAGGAAGTCGGTCGCCCCGAACCGCCGGGCCACCGTCTCCTTGGCCGGGTTGGAGTCGACCGCGACGATCCGCAGCGCGCCCGCGATCCGCGCGCCCTGGAGGACGTTGAGCCCGATCCCGCCCGTGCCGATGACGACGACGCTCTCGCCGTATCCCACCCGCGCGCGGTTGAGCACGGCACCCACCCCGGTCAGCACCCCGCACCCGATCAGGGCGGCGGACGGCAGCGGGATGTCCTCGGGTATCCGCACCGCCTGGACGGCCTTCACGACCGTCCGCTCGGCGAAGGCGGAGTTGCAGGCGAACTGGTACACCGCCCGCCCCGCGCGCGTGAACGGCTTCTGGGGCCGCCCGATCGCCTGCCGGCACATCGTCGGCCGCCCCCGGTCGCACTCGGCGCAGGTCCCGCAGCTGGCGAGGGTGGACAGGGCCACATGGTCGCCGGGGGCGACATGGGTGACCCCGGCCCCCACGGCCTCCACCACCCCCGCCCCCTCGTGGCCGAGCACCACCGGCGCCGGGAAGGGGATCGTCCCGTCGATCACCGACAGGTCGCTGTGGCACAGCCCGGCCGCCGAGATCGCCACGAGCACCTCGCCGGGCCCCGGATCGCGTACGCCGAGGTCGTCGACGACCTCCACCCGCTTGCCGTCGAACAGCACGCCTCGCATCAGACGACCCCCTTGCGCTCTCTGGGCAGGCCGAGCACGCGCTCGGCGATGATCGTGCGCTGGATCTGGTCCGAGCCGCCGTAGATCGTGTCGGCCCGGGAGAACAGGAACAGGTGCTGTGCGTCGTCGAGTGCGTACGGCGTCGCGGGCGTCCAGTCCGACGGGCCCGCGCTCGCCGACGCGCCCCGCACCTCCACCGCGACCTCGCCGAGCCGCTGATGCCAGCCCGCCCACAGCAGCTTGGCCACGCTGGGCGCTCCCGGACCGCCCGAACCGCCCAGGGTCCGCAGCGCGTTCCACCGCATCGTCCGCAACTCGGCCCACAGTCGCACCAGCCGCTCGCGTACGACGGGATCCTCGGCCGCGCCGGTCTCCACCGCCGTGCGGACCACGCGCCCCAGCTCCTCGGCGAACCCGATCTGCTGGGCGAGCGTCGACACCCCGCGCTCGAACCCCAGGAGGCTCATCGCGACCCGCCAGCCCTCGCCGGCGCCGCCGACGACGTGCTCCGCGCGCGCCCCGTCGAAGAAGACCTCGTTGAACTCGCTGGTGCCGGTGAGCTGCCGGATGGGCCGCACCTCGATCCGGCCGGGCTGGTCCATGGGCACGAGGAGGAAGGACAGCCCGCGGTGACGGGTCGCGTCGGGGTCGGTGCGGGCGAGGACGAAACACCAGTCGGCCTCGTGCGCGAAGGAGGTCCAGATCTTCTGCCCGGTGACGCGGTACGCGCGGCCGCCCTCGTCGGCCTCCGCCCGCGTCCGCACCCCGGCCAGGTCGGACCCGGCGCCGGGCTCGCTGTACCCCTGGCACCAGAGCTCGGCACCGGCGGCGACGGGCGGCAGGAACCGGGCCTTCTGCTCCGGGGTGCCGTGGGCGATCAGGGTGGGCGCGAGCAGATTCTCGCCGATGTGCCCGGACCGGGGCGGGGCCCCCGAGCGCGCGTACTCCTCGGCCCAGGCGACCTGCCGGGTCAGACTCGCGGTCCGGTTCCCGTACCCGCCCTCCCTCCACCCCAGCCCGATCCACCCGGCGGCACCGAGCGTGCGCTCCCAACCACGCCGGTCGGCGGCACCCGGCGCGTGCTCACCGAGCCAGGCACGAGCTTCGCGGCGGAACTCGTCATCCTCGACATCGAACCCGAAGTCCACGTTCACCTCCCTGAGAAACGCCATCAGCAACTCCCTCAGGGGCGCGGGGAACTGCGCAACCAGCCACACGCGACCCGCACCCGCCGAACGACTCGGCGCCCCGAGTCATTGAGCGTTCGGCCGACTCCCTTCGGCCGCGGCCCGCCGCATCTCCTCCAGCCGCTCGAGCATCGGCATCGGATCCACCCCGACCGACCCCGGCAGCACCTCCGCGATCCGCTCCGGCGTCCACGAACCGCCCTCGGCGTACGCAGCCCGCAGCTCCCGCGGCTGCGCCCACACAGCGATCTTCGCACCGGCGACCGTGTAGACCTGCCCGGTTATCCCCAACTCCCGCGAGCGGTCCGACAAAAGGAAAATCACCATCGCGGCGACATCCTCCGGCTCCCCGATCTCCGCGAGCTCCATCGGCACCCCGGCCGACATCCGCGTCCGCGCGACCGGCGCGACCGCGTTGGCGGTCACCCCGTACTTGTGCAGGCCGAGTGCCGCGCTGCGCACCAGCGAGATGATCCCGCCCTTCGCGGCGCTGTAGTTGGCCTGCGAGACGCTGCCCTGGTGGTTGCCGCTGGTGAAGCCGATCAGCGTGCCGGATCCCTGCCGGCGCATGACGGCGGAGGCGGCCCGGAAGACCGTGAAGGTGCCCTTGAGGTGGGTGGCGACCACCGGGTCCCACTCCTCCTCGGACATGTTGAACAGCATCCGCTCCCGCAGGATGCCCGCGACGCAGACGACCCCGTCGAGCCGCCCGTACGCCTCCAGGGCGGTGTCCACGACCCGCTGTCCGCCCGCCATCGTGGAGATGTCGTCGGCGACCGCGACGGCCTCGCCGCCCGCCGCCTCGATCTCCTTGACGACGGACTCGGCGACCTCGCTCGTGGGCGACGCGCCGTCCACGCCCACCCCGTAGTCGTTGACGACGACCCGGGCACCGTCGGCGGCCGCCGCGAGCGCCACCGCCCGTCCGATGCCCCGTCCCGCCCCTGTGACGGCGACGACCTTGCCGGTCAAGAAGTTCCCCACGTCCGGCCCCTTCCCGCGTTCTCCGACGGACGGTTAGATGCTTGCCAGACCCGTATCTGACGGACCGTTAGATTTTATGTCCCGCCCGACGGGCGAGGACAAGCCCCGGGGAGGCACCGGATGGCACTGCCGGAGGAGTTCCACGACATCGCCAAGCGCGTCAACAACTGGGGGCGCTGGGGAGCCGCCGACGAGATCGGCACCCTCAACCTGATCACCGACGAGGTGGTGCGCGGCGCCGCCGCCGAGATCCGTTCGGGGCGCCGGGTGCCACTGGCCCTCCCCCTGCGGGAGGACGGGGTTCAGACCGGGATGATCCCGGGGCGGGTCAACCCGATGCACACCATGGTGCAGATCAACCAGGAGATCTTCGGCCCCGGCACGGTCGCGTGCAGCGACGACGCCGTGACGATGGGCCTCCAGGCGGCCACGCACTGGGACGCGCTGACCCATGTCTCGCACTCGGGGAAGATCTACAACGGCCGCCCCGCGTCCGGCATCACCGCGCACGCGGGCGCCGAGTTCAGCGGGATCGACAAGGCGCGGCACGTCGTCTCGCGCGGGGTGCTGCTGGACGTGGCACGCGCGCGGGGCGTGGACCGGCTGGCGGGCGGGCACGCGGTGACGCCGGAGGACCTGGAGGCGGCGGAGGAACTGGCGGGCACGCGCGTGCGTGCCGGCGACATCGTGCTCGTACGGACCGGGCAGGTGCAGCTCTATCTGGCGGGCGACAAGCACGGTTACGCGTTCCCGTCGCCGGGGCTGTCGGTGCGTACGCCGGAGTGGTTCCACGCGCGCGACGTGGCGGCCGTCGCCAACGACACCATGACGTTCGAGATCTTCCCGCCGGAGATCGAGGACCTGTGGCTGCCGGTGCACGCGCTCGACCTGGTGGAGATGGGGATGCTCCAGGGCCAGAACTGGAATCTCGAAGAGTTGTCCACAGCCTGTGGACAGGAGGGCCGGTACGCGTTCCTGCTGTCGGCGATGCCCGAGCCGTTCGTCGGCGGCACGGGAACCCCGGTGGCGCCCGTGGCCGTCCTCTGAGACCCCCGGCGACCCCTGCGACGGTCGTCCGATGGCGGCGCGCCGCTGCCCGCCCCGAGCACGGCACCGCGCGCCGCCATCCGACTCGGCGTACCCTCCCCGTCTCCCCCTCCGGCCCTGAGGGACTCGACGCCGAATCGCGACCCACACTCGGCAAGGACCCGTGCCACCCGGACCCTCGCCGTCCCCTCGCGGTGAATCGCCGACCACAAGCGTGATCAAACGGACACGTCACGTCAACACCACGACGGAGATTTGTTACTTAAGCCCCATTTGCAACGGGCGCGCACGGAAGCACGTCCGGGCGCACCGGGGCCACGCCCGGTCAGGACGACAGCACCACCTGCGCCCGTGCACCGCAGGCCACCGCCCTCTCGCGGCCATGCGCCCGTCGACCGACCCACCGGACCGCCCGCCCCCGCCGCACCCCGCCGCCCGCAGCGGAGCACCGCCGCGGCACCGCGTGCCTCACACGGCCTCACACGGCCTCACACGGCCTCGAACGCGCGCCCCTCGTAGGCGGGTTCCGGGCGGACCGTCGGCTTCGGGTACACGGGCGGCTTCGGGTACACCGGCTCCGGGTGGGCGACGGCCTGCCGGCCACCCGTCAGGGCGGCGCACTCACCCCTGTTCTCGCCGCCCACCGCACCCTCGGCGGGACCCTCGCAGCGGTCCAGCTCGCACCAGATGCGCTTGCCGCCGCCCTCCACGCTCCAGCCCCAGCGGTCCGCCAGACAGTCGACGAGGGCCAGGCCCCGGCCGCCGGTGGCGTCGTCGCCCGCGCAACGGGGCACGGGGGCACGGTCGCTGGTGTCCACGACCTCCAGCCGGACGGCGGCCGTCGCGTCCACCGCGCCCGGCACCGACAGCCGCACGACGGCCGGACGGCCCGTGTGCACCACGGCGTTGGTGACGAGTTCGGAGACGAGCAGGACCAGCGTCTCGGCGAGCGGTTCGTCGTCCCCTATGCCGCACCCGGCCAGACGCGAACGGGCCCACCTCCGCGCGCGCCCCACTTCCGTGGGGTCGGGCCGGATCTCCAGTTGCACTTGAAGCACCTGCACCGCTCACACCATCCGAACCGGCGGACACATGGCCGTGCGCCACGCGAGCCACGCGAGTCGCGTGGGCACCATGACGACGGGGGCCACGATCGTAGCCATTTTCTGCATGGCCAGAACAACAGCCAGAGGCAGCGTGACGGAACGTGAATCCCTTACGAGACAGCTTGGTTGACGTACAGTCACCTCAACAAGCGCTTCGGGCATATTCCAGCGCGAAGGAGTACCCGTGCGGCATACTGTGCGACGCCCGCGCCAGGGAGTCGAACAGGCGGGGGCCTCCAGCCCGTCCGCCCTGCGAGCAGCGGCACGCACCGCCGGTTTCGGCACCGCCCCAGGGGCACCACCGGCATGGCTCGTGCTCGGAACCACTCGCATCCCACAGAAGGTACCGGAGGGTCCGGCCGACTCCGGGCCGTGACGGGTCACACATCGGACACAACCCGGTATCAACGCTCCGTGAACCCCGTATGCCACAATCCGCGACACCCGTACGGCAGTCCGAGCCCCGCGCAGGTCATCGGCGCAGGCAGCGGCGCTAGCGGCCCGCTCCGGCGAGCAGTTCACCGGCGAGCAGTTCCTCACTCTCCGTACCACCCCCCGCACGCCGGGTGCGCACCCAGGCGCGTTTCAGCAGCAGGTGCACGTCCGCCTCCCAGGTGAACCCCATGCCGCCGTACACCTGCAGACAGTCCCGCGCGCCCCGTACGGCGGCCTCGTCCGCGAGGAGCCGGGCGGCCGCGATGTCGGCGGGGCCGGCGGTGACGGCGGCCGCGTAGACCGCCGCGCGGGCCACCTCGACCCGCACCAGCAGGTCCGCACAGAGGTGTTTGACGGCCTGGAAGGCCCCGATCGGCTGCCCGAACTGCTCGCGGGTCCGCGCGTGTTGCACGGCGAGCTCGCACGCGCGCGTGGCGGTGCCGAGCTGCTCGGCGGCGGTGAGGAGGACGGCGACGGGTTCGGGCGCCGTACGCCCGGCCCGCCCCGGCAGCCGGTGCAGGGGCGTCAACGGATCGACCGACCGCAGCGCCACGGCCCCCGAGACGTCCCCCTCCACCACGTCCGCCTCGGTCAGCCACTCCACCGGCCCGCCGGTGTCCGCGGTCGTCACGACGGTCTCCCCCTCGGCCGCCCCGGGCACCCGGCCCGCCGCGAGGTGGGTGGCGACCAGAGGGCCGGGCAGGAGGGCCCGGCCCGCCTCCTCGAAGGCCAACACCGCCTCGGGGAGACCGAGTCCGACCCCGCCCTCCGCCTCGGCCAGCCGCAGCGCGAAGAACCCGGCCGCGCCCAGCTCCCGCCACAGCTCCCGGTCGAGCGCGGGCCGCTCCACGGCCGCCCGCAGCGCGTCCCGGCCGAAGCGCCGGGCGAGCAGGTCCCGTACCCCTTGCCTCAACGCCCGCTGGTCGTCCGTCAGTCGGAAGCGCACGGAGAAGTCTCACCGCCCCTTCGGGAGTCCGAGGATCCGTTCGGCCACGATGTTGCGCTGGATCTGCGAGGTGCCGGCCGCGATGGTGTACGACAGCGAGGAGAGCCGGTCGAGCACCCAGGGCCGGTCGAGGTCGAGGGCCGCGTCGCCGAGGACGTCGGCCGCGGCGTCGTACAGCTCCTGACGGGCGTGCGAGTACCGCAGTTTGAAGACCGAACCGCCGACGCCGGGCACGCCGCCCGCCGAGGCCTCGCTCACGTTCCACTGCGTCAGCCGCCACAGCGCCCGGAACTCGGCCTCCAGGAGGGCGAGCCTGCGCCGCAGCACGGGGTCGTCCCAGCGGCCGTTCGCGCAGGCCTCGCGGGCCAGTTCGCCGAGGACGCGCCGGCAGGCGACGACCTCGCCGACGAACGCGGTGCCGCGCTCGAAGGACAGCGTCACCATGGTGACGCGCCAGCCGTCGTTCTCGGCGCCGACCCGGTGGGCCGCGGGCACCCGCACCTCGTCCAGGAACACCTCGGCGAACTCGGCGGACCCGGCGAGCGTCCGCAGCGGCCGTACGGTGATCCCGGGGGCGTCCATGGGCATCGCCAGCCAGGTGATGCCCCGGTGTCTCGGCGCCGTGGGATCGGTGCGCACCAGCAGTTCGCACCAGTCGGCGACCTCGGCGTGCGAGGTCCAGATCTTGGACCCGCTCACCACGTAGTCGTCGCCGTCGCGCCACGCGCGCGTGCGCAGCGCCGCGAGGTCGGAGCCGGCGTCCGGTTCGCTGAAGCCCTGGCACCAGACCTCCTCGCCGCGCAGGATCGGCTCCAGCCAGCGCGCGCGCTGGGCGTCCGTGCCCTCGGCGGCGATCGTCGGCCCCGCGTGCAGCAGTCCGACGAAGTTGGCCCCCACGTAGGGGGCCCCGGCCCGCTCCGTCTCCTCCAGGAAGATCAGCCGGGTGGTCGGGTCGGCGTCCCAGTGCACGTGCGCGTACCCGGCGTCGTACAGCGTCCGCTGCCAGCCGAGGTCGTAGCGGCGGCGGCCGGGCCAGTCGTCCGGGGACGGCTTCGGCGGGAGCGCGGGCAGGGCCTTGCCGAGCCAATCCCGCAGCCGGGCGCGGAAGTGCTCCTCCTCGGCCGTGTACGTCAGGTCCATTACTTGTCGAGGTCCAGGTCCAGCATGCGGATCGCGTTGCCCCGCATCAGCTTGTAGACCGTCTCGTCGTCGAGGCCCTCGACGTGGTCGAGGGCGACCTCCCTGGTGTGCGGGAAGGTGGAGTCGACGTGCGGGTAGTCGGTCTCGAAGGTGGCGTTGTCGCGGCCGACGACGTCCAGGGAGGCCACCCCGTGCTTGTCACGGAAGAAGCAGCAGTACATCTGCCGGTAGTAGTACGTGGACGGCGGCTCGGGGATCAGGTCCCTGACACCGCCCCAGGCCCGGTGCTCCTCCCAGACGTCGTCGGCGCGCTCCAGGGCGTACGGGATCCAGCCCATCTGGCCCTCCGAGTAGGCCAGTTTCAGCGCCGGGAACTTCACCAGGACCCCGCTGAACAGGTAGTCCATCATCGAGGCCATGGCGTTGTTGAAGGACAGGGAGGCCTGGACGGCGGGGGGTGCGTCGGGGGAGGCGGCCGGCATCTGCGAGGACGAGCCGATGTGCATGTTGACGACCGTCCCGGTCTCCTCGCACACGGCGAAGAACGGGTCCCAGTACCCGGAGTGGATGGACGGCAGCCCCAGGTGGGTGGGGATCTCGGAGAAGGTGACCGCGCGCACCCCGCGCGCGGCGTTGCGCCGGATCTCCGCGACCGCGAGGCCGACGTCCCACAGGGGGATCAGGCACAGCGGGATGAGGCGGCCGCCGCTGTCGCCGCACCACTCCTCGACCATCCAGTCGTTGTAGGCCCGCACGCACGCGTGCGCGACCTCCTTGTCGTGCGCCTCGGCGAAGGTCTGGCCGCAGAAGCGCGGGAAGGAGGGGAAGCACAGGGACGCCTCGACGTGGTTGAGGTCCATGTCCTCCAGGCGTGCCTTCGGGTCCCAGCAGCCGCGCCGCATCTCCTCGCGGGTGATGCCCTCCAGGGTCATCTCGTCGCGGTCGAAGCCGACGGCGGCGATGTTGCGCTTGTAGGGGAACTTCAGGTCCTCGTAGATCCACCAGTCGGTGGGCTGACCGTCCGGGTCCATGGTGATCTGGTACTTCCCGGCGACGTAGGCCAGCTCGCCGATCCCGGCGGTGAGGGGCTGCGGCCCGCGGTCGCGGTACTTCTGCGGCAGCCAGGTCGCGAAGAGGTGCGCGGGTTCGATCACATGGTCGTCGACGCTGATGATGCGGGGCAGTTCGGTGGCCATGGGTTCCCCTCCGCCGGACGGTACTTATCTGATGACCCGTCAGATAGCATGGCACCTGACGAGTCGTCAGCCAAGCTGGGGGCAGACATGAACGCCATCGCGCACTCCCTGAGCTCCTCCCGCACCCTGTGGGAACTGGTCGCCCGCCGCGCCGAGCTCACCCCCGACCGGCCCGTCCTCCTCCAGGGCGATCGCACCCTGACCTTCGACGAGCTGCGCGCGCGTGCCGAACGGACCGCGGCCGGGCTGTACGGCATGGGCGTGCGCCCCGGGACCGTCGTCGCCTGGCAGCTGCCCACCCGGATCGAGACGGCCGTGCTGTCCTTCGCGCTGGCCCGCCTGGGCGCCGTGCAGAGCCCCGTCATCCCGTTCTACCGGGACCGCGAGGTCGGCTTCGCGCTCAGGGAGTCACGGGCGGAGTTCTTCGCCGTACCGGGTGTCTGGCGCGGTTTCGACCACGGCGAGATGGCCCTGCGGCTCGGCGCGAAGGGCGTGTTCGACGCCTACGACGACCTGCCCGAGGGTGACCCTGCCGTGCTGCCCCCGCCGCCCTCCGAGGGCACCTCGGTCCGCTGGATCTACTGGACCTCCGGTACGACCTCCGACCCCAAGGGCGTCCTGCACACCGACCGTTCCCTCCTCGCGGGCGGTTCCTGCCTCGCCCACGCGCTGGAGCTGACCGCCGACGACGTGGGCTCGATGGCCTTCCCGTACGCGCACATCGCGGGGCCCGACTACACCGTCATGCTGCTGCTGTACGGCTTCCCGGCGGTGATGTTCGAGCACTTCGCGCTGCCGGACGCGCTCGAGGAGTACCGCCGGCACGGGGTGACCGTGGCGGGCGGGTCGACGGCGTTCTACTCGATGTTCCTGGCCGAGCAGCGCAAGCAGCCGGGCGTCCCGGTGATCCCCTCGCTGCGGCTGCTCGCCGGGGGCGGGGCGCCGAAGCCCCCGGAGGTGTACCACGCGGTCGTCCGGGAGATGGGCGTGCAGCTCACCCACGGCTACGGCATGACCGAGGTCCCGATGATCACCATGGGGGCGCCGGGCGACACCGTGGAGAACCTCGCCACGACCGAGGGGCGGCCGCCGGAGGGGATGGATATACGCATCGCCGAGGGCGGGGAGGTGCGGCTGCGCGGGGAGGCCGTGTGCCGCGGCTACCTGGACCCGGCGCAGACGGCGGAGGCCTTCGACGCGGACGGGTTCCTGCGCACCGGGGACCTCGGGCGGCTCACCGCGAGCGGGCACCTGGTGCTCACCGGGCGGCTGAAGGACGTCATCATCCGCAAGGGGGAGAACATCTCCGCCAAGGAGATCGAGGACCTGCTGGCCGCCCGCCCGGACGTCGGGGACGTGGCGGTGGTCGGGCTGCCGGACGCCGAGCGCGGGGAGCGGGTGTGCGCGGTGGTGGAGCGGGCGGCGGGGGCCGCGGACCCGACGCTGGAGGCGCTGACGTCGTACCTGCGCGCGGCGGGACTGTCCGTGCACAAGCTGCCGGAGCAGCTGGAGTTGGTGGACGCCCTGCCGCGCAACGACACGCTCCGCAAGGTGCTGAAGTACAAGCTGCGCGAGCGCTACTCGGAGACGGTGAAGTAGCGGGCCACCGCGGGGACGACGTCCTGCTCGCCGACCCTGTCGTCGCCGTCGGTGTCGAGGGCGGCGGCGACCGTGCGGGCGAGGTCCTGCTGGACGCCCAGGGCGTGCAGCACGCGCACGATGTCGGCGACCGCGGCCAGACCGTCGCCGTCGGCGTCCGCGAGGTCGAGGGCGGCGTGCAGGAAGGGGCGGGCGATCTCGGCGAAGCGGTCGGGGTTGTCGTGCAGCCGCTTGACCGCGCCGCCCACGAACTCGTCGCGGGTGATGCGCTGGTCGCCGTCGCGGTCCGCGATGCCCGCCATGCCCTGCCAGAAGGCCTCCGCGCCCGCGTACAGCGCCTGGCCCTTGTCGGAGCGGGCCGCCGTGCCGAACTCGGCCAACAGCGCCTTGGCGGCCGCGCCGAAGTCCTCGCGGTCGATGTAGCCGTTGCCGTCCTGGTCGAACGCGGCGAACCGGGCGGCGATCCTGCGTTCGTACTCGTCGCTGACCATGTTGTCCTCCGGCCGCCTGGCGTCCTGGTGCGGGAAACCTTCCGGCAGGGAGCGTACGACGCCGCGGGCCCCGCGGGAGCCGGCGGGCGGTCTCCGTACCCGGACCGGGTGGATTTCGGGACATCCCCGTCGCACGGCGGCCCGCGTCCTGCCGCGGTGCGGCTCAGGCCGTCAGCGGTTCGGAGCCGTCCTCGGCCACGGCCTCCGCGAGGTCGGCGTAGACGTCGAAGAGGCGCCGGACGCCGAGCGCGCCGAGGACCCGGTTGACGTGGGAGTCCTCCGGGGCCCCGCGCGCGGGCAGGATCAGCCGCAGCCCGCCGCGGCAGGAGCGGATGAGCCTGCGGGCCGCGATGAGCACGCCGACGCCGCTGGAGTCGCAGAAGTACACGTCGGAGAGGTCCAGGACGAGACGGTGACGGCCCTCGGCCACCTCCTCGTGCACCCGCTGCCGCAGCACCGGTGACGTCACCAGGTCCAGCTCGCCCGACACATGGAGCACGGCCCACCCGCCCCGCTCGCCGCCGGTCACCTTGAAGGCCACCCTCACGCCTTTCCCTCGCCGTAAACGGAAGCGGTCCCTACGCTTCCTTGCAGCGCGGCTGCCCAGCGGCGTTGCCCCGAAACGCGTGGCGGAAAACAGGCACAGGACGGAAGAGGCTTGATTCCGTCATATTCAGTCCTGTTCGATCCACCTCAGTCCAACATCGCTCGCACGCGATCGAAATAGAACACACTTGATCCGGATTGGTCATGATGGGTCTGGGTAGGCGCGGGCTCGTACCACTACCGGGCCGATCAGGGGCGCACATTGGAACAAAGGGGCGTGCGTTGTCCTACGTGCCGACTACATTCGAGGTGACGGTGGACGCAGGCTGGGCCGAGGCACGGGCACAGGTGAGGGGGCCGCATGGCGAAGAAGGACGCACCGCCCCGCTGGGACCGCAAGATGCAGCAGCGACTCGCGCGCGGTGAGGCGGCCGCCCTCGGTGAGCTCTACGACCGGTTCGCTTCACTCGTGCACGGCCTCGCCCATCGTGTGCTCGGAGACGAACACGCGGCCGACCGTGTCACCCGCGAGGTCTTCGTCCACGTCTGGCAGCACCCCGACGCCTACGACCCCCAGCAGGGTCCCCTGCGCACCTGGATCGCCGGGCTGACCCACCGGCTCGCCGTGCAGCGGCTGCGCGCCACCGAGACCGCCGCGCTGGCCGAGGGCGGCCCCGGCACCGCCGAGGACCTGGAGCACAAGGTGCGGCACGCCGCGGTCGCCGCCCGCGCCGACTACATCGTCCAGGCCATGCCCGCCCCCCTGCGCGCCGCCCTGGAACTGGCCTACTTCCAGCGCCGCGACTACCGCCAGACCGCCGCCGACCTCGGCGTCACCGAGGACGAGGCGCGCCGACGGCTCCGCCTCGGCCTGCAACTGCTCTCCACCGCCCACGACACACCGGCCTCCGGAGCCCCTCCCGAGTACGGGGGTGCGGCGTGAGCGACGCGGCCGGATCCGAGGGCACCGACGACGAGAGCGAGGACGGCAAGGACGACAAGGAGAGCACGGACGGCACGGACGGCAGCGAGGGCTACGACGGCTCCATGGACGACCACACCGCGACCGGCGGCGACCCCATCGGGGACCGGGGCGACCAGGGCGACGGCACCCGCCGTGCGCCCCGCATCCCGTTCCCCCGCGCCTCCGTCGAGGACACCGGGCTGCCGCTGCCCGCACTGGAGGCGCTCGTCGTCCCGGAACCGCCGCGGCTGGAGCACCGCGTGCTGAAGGCCCTGCTGGGCGCCTGGGCGCTGGCCGCCTGCTCCGCAGAGGAGGCGGCGGCCGTCGAGGTCCACCTCGGCGACTGCGGCGCCTGCGCGGACGAGGCCCGGCGGCTGCGCGAGGCGGTCGGTCTGCTCCAGCGCCCGGAGAGCCTCGACCTCGACCCGGGCCTGCGCACCCGCGTCCTGGAGGCCTGCCTCGACCGTCGCCCGCCGCGCATCCCGGTACCGCCGTGGGCGACCTCGTACGACGCCGAGACCGCGCGACTGGACGCCCTGCTCCAGGACTTCGGCGACGCCGAGTGGCACGCGCCCGTGCGGCTGCGCTGGTTCCGCGGGGAGGGGGAGAGCACCCGGCGCACCACCGTCGCCGGGGTCATCGCCCATCTCCTCGCCGTGGACGGCCTGGTCGCGGTGGCCCTCGGGCTGGAGGACCCGCTCGGCCCCGGCGACGACGACAAGGAGACCGACGGCGTCCGCGGGCCCGCCGAGCGCACCGAGGCGTTCTGGGGAGCGTCGCACTTCCCGCCCACCCGCTCGGTGCGCGGCCCCTGGCGCGAACAGAGCCACGCGCTCGTGCGCACGGTCTCGTTCACGGGCAGCGGTCCCGGCACCCTGCCGATCTCGTACGGCGACTTCACCCTGCCCCTGCGGGACGCGATGCTGGACCGGGCGTTCGAGTGCTGGGTGCACGCCGAGGACATCGCGGAGGCGGTCGACTATCCGTACGCGCCGCCCGCGCGCCGGCGCGCGGGGCTGGCCGCGCCCGCGCCGAGCGCCCGGCACCTGGTGAGCGCCGGCAGCCCGGGGCGCAGCCTGCGGCTGGAGATCGAGGGCGACGGCGGGGGCGAGTGGCTGATCCCCCTGGACTCGCCCGCAGCGGTGGGCTCCGCCGCGCACGAGGTGGCGCACGTGGCGCTGGACGACGTGGAGTTCTGCCGGCTGGCCGCGGGCCATGTGCCTCCGGAGGAGGCCGCGGCGGGGCAGCTGGGCGATCGGGGGGCGATCAGGGACGTGCTGTTCGCCGCGGCGAGCTTGAGCCGGATGTAGGGGCTGGTTGCGGTGCGTTGGGGGGTGCGGGTGCGTGGGGGTTGTTCGCGCAGTTCCCCGCGCCCCTGGAAACGCACGCCAGCTGTAAAGGGGCGCGGGGAACTGCGCGACCAGCCACCGACAAACCCGCACTCGCCCGCGACGAGGAACCCCCGCCTTCCTAGGCGAACACCACCGTCCGACGCCCGTTGAGCAGAATCCTGCGCTCCGCGTGCCACTTCACGGCCCGCGCCAGCGCCTGGCACTCCACGTCACGGCCGACGGCGACCAGCTGGTCGGGGGTGGCGTCGTGTCCCACCCGCTCGACCTCCTGCTCGATGATCGGCCCCTCGTCGAGATCGGCGGTGACATAGTGCGCCGTCGCCCCGATCAGCTTCACGCCCCGCGTGTGCGCCTGGTGGTACGGCTTCGCGCCCTTGAAGCTCGGCAGGAAGGAGTGGTGGATGTTGATGATGCGGCCGCTGAGCTGCTTGCACAGGTCGTCCGAGAGCACCTGCATGTAGCGGGCGAGGACCACCAGCTCGACGTTCTCCTCGCGCACGATCTCCAGCAGCTTCGCCTCGGCCTCCGGCTTCGTCTCCTTCGTCACCGGGATGTGGTGGAAGGGGATGTCGTACGAGCCCACCAGCTCGGTGAAGTCGGTGTGGTTGGACACCACCGCCGCGATCTCCACCGGCAGCGCGCCGATCCGGGCGCGGAAGAGCAGGTCGTTCAGGCAGTGGCCGAACTTGCTGACCAGCAGGACGATGCGCATCTTCTCGTCGGCCCGGTTGATCTGCCAGTCCATGTGGAAGGAGTCGCCGATCGCCGCGAAGCTCGCGCGCAGCTTGTCCACGGTCTGCGGCGCGTCGGCCGAGAAGTGGACCCGCATGAAGAACAGTCCCGTGTCGTGGTCGCCGAACTGCTGACTGTCCTCGATGTTGCAGCCGGTCATGAACAGGTAGCTCGACACGGCGTGCACGATGCCCTGCTTGTCGGGGCAGGAGAGGGTGAGGACGTACTGGTCGGCGGGGGTCGCCGCGGCTCGGGCGGACTGCTCACTCATGCAGCACAGGGTCTCACGTCCACCCCGGCACGGCGGAGGCCGTCCCGCTACGCGGACCTCGTCATGATCCGCAGCACTTCCAGCGTGCGCGGCGGCGCGTCCGGGTCCTCGCCGTCGGCCACCGCCAGGCGCAGGTGCGCGTCCCGGGCCGCCTGCACCGCCTCGGGCCAGCCGGGGTGGGAGACATAGGTGGAGACCGGCGCGTCCGGGCCGACCTGGTGCATGATCCGCAGGACGCGCAGCACGGCGGTGTCGACGAGCGCCGCCTCCTGGGGGTCACGGAAGATCGTGCCGACGTACTTCTCGGCGGACCAGTTGTCCAGCCAGGTGTCCTCGACCAGACGGTAGACGGCGTCGGTGACGTCGCCGTATCCGTCCACTCCGGCCAGCCAGACGTTCTGCTGGAACACCGGGTCGGAGAGCATGTGCAGCGCGGAGCGCACATTGCTGCGCCAGCGCCACCACGGCATGTCGTTGAGTGGCATGCCGCCCATGGTGGAGGAGCGACGGCCGCGACGGGAAGAGTTCTCCGAACCTTGCACGGTCATCGATCGTACGTTTTCGCACCCCCGAGTCCTCACGGACCCCGGTATTTCACTCGCGCGTCACCCCGCGTTGACCGTGGGTCACTCCGAGGTTAGTGATGTGACGGAATCGTGCGTGGTCATGACCGGCAGGCGACGCACCTTCCCGCGAAGTACCTTCCTCTCCAGGTTTCTCCGCACTACCGGAAACGGCAGACCGGCCGCCCTCGCGGCGGGCGCTCTGGCCGCCGTGGCATCGCTGACCGCCGGATGCGGGGTCGTTCCCGGAGTCACGGGGGGTTCCGGGGACGACCCGATCGTCGTGATGACCTGGGCGCCCGTGGGAACGGCCGCCACGAACAAGCCCGGCATGCCCGCCTTCGCCCGCGCCTACGCCCGCTGGATCAACTCCAAGGGTGGCCTCGACGGCCACAAGCTCACCGTGCTGACCTGCAACGACCACAACGACGCGGTGTCCGCGGCGGCCTGCGCCCGGCGCGCGGTCAAGGAGAAGGCGGTCGCCGTCGTCGGCTCCTACAGCCAGCACTCCGACGCGTTCTTCCCGCATCTGGAGGGCGCCGGCATTCCCTACATAGGCGGCTACGGCGTCACGAACTCCGAGTTCACCAGCCCCCTGTCCTACCCGGTCAACGGCGGCCAGCCCGCCCTCCTCGCCGGTCTCGGCAAGGTGCTGGCCGACTCCTGCGCGGGGCCCGTGGCCCTCGTGCGCCCCGACACCATCGCGGGCGACGCGCTGGCGCCGATGCTCGACGCCGGTCTGCGGGCGGGCAAGCACGCCGGGGCCGAGGACCAGCGGGCGGCGGAGGACGCCACCGAGTACTCCGCGCAGGCCGAGAAGGCCCTGCGGACGGCCACCGGCGCCACGGCGGGCAGCGGTACCGCGACGGGCGGCACGGCGTCCGGGGGCGCGGCGTCCGGCGGGACGGGCTGCGTGGTGCCCGCGCTGGGCGACCGCAACGGCACCTTCATGGACTCCTTCCGCCGCAGCCGCGCGGACTATCCCGCGGTGAACACCGGAAGCGTGCTGGGCAGCGTCGACCAGACCGTCATCGACGCCAGCGGCGGCGGCTCCGGCCCGTACGAGGGGGCGTACGTCACCGGCTGGTACCCGGTGGAGAGCGACAAGCGGTGGGCCGGGATGAAGAAGGTGATCAGCGAGTCCGCCTTCTCCGACACCAGCATCGACCCCTCCGACACCGGCGTGCAGACCACCTGGATCGCCTACAACGTGCTGCGGCAGGCCGTGGAGTCGCTGGGTGACGACGAGGTGAGCGCCGACTCCGTCCGCTCCGCCCTCAACAGCGGCCGGACGTTCACCACCGGCGGACTCACCCCCGCCCTGCGCTGGAAGTTCACCAGCCGGCTCGCCGCCGTCGGGTTCCCCCGGCTGTCCAACGCCGAGGTGACCGTGCAGCAGGTGCGCAAGGGCCTGCTGGTGGCCGCGCAGAAGGGCTTCGTCGACGTCACCGGCACCATGGAGGACGCGGACGTCGGCTGAGCCCGCCCGCCTCGGAGCCGGGTCGGAGCCGGTTCAGAGCTGGGTGGGCTGGCGCTCCGTCAGGCCGTACTTCCGGGCGATCCCGTTCCACAGCCGGGCCGCCTGGTTCTTCTGCGCGCTCGCGGTGCCGCTCTCCCGGTTGCCCTGCTGGGTGGCGTTCGTGGTGCGGGCGCCGCCCTTCCTGCAGGCCTTGCGCTTGTTGCCGGCCACCTCGTCGGCCCAGTCCGCGTAGTGGTTGTCGGCGGCCGCCGAGGCCTGCCAGGCCTTGGTGAGGGCGCCCGTCAGCGCGGCGTGGTCGGGCAGCTGGTCGACGTCGAGCGCGGCCAGCTTCGTGACCAGCTCGTTGCGCTGGCCGGCGGCGGCCCGCAGGTCCGAGGCGGCCTGGTCGAGGTTGTCGCACGCCTTCACGTCCGCCACCGCGGCGATCACGCTGGCCCGGCTGCTGCCGCTGTCCGCGAGCAGCTTGTCCAGGGCGGTCGCCTGCTGCTCGGCCGCGTCGTCAGCGGAGGCCGACGGCTCGCCCGCCGAGGCCGACGCGGCGACGGGCTTGCTGCCGTCGCCCTTGTCGTCGTCGCCGCCTCCGCCGCCGAGCAGCGCGCCCGCGCCGATCCCGACGACGGCGATCGCGACACCGACCGCAGCGAACAGGGGCAGGCGCGAGCCGGTACGGCCGCCGCGGCCCCGCTCGTCACCGTGGTCGTCACGGCGTACGGGAGGCACATAGGTGGGCTGGGGGGCGCGCGCCACGGGCCTCGCGCCGTAGCCCTGCGGGCCGCCGCCGTAGCCGGGGATCTCCGGCTCGGTGATGCGCGGCAGCTGCTGGGTGGCCCCGGCCGGGGCGCCGGCCCCCGCGCCGGCCGGTCCGTCGCGGAAGAGGTTCTCGAACCCGGCGGGCGGCTGTGCGCCCCCGCCCGCCGTTGGACCGCCCTGGGCGGGCACGGGCGGCAGGTACTGGGTGGCCTCGGCGTCGGAGTGCGCGGCACCCGGGTAGTGCGCCGCCCCGCCCGGGCTCTCGGGCGGCAGCGCGCCCGGCCGGACCGGCGGGATGTACTGCGTGGCGGCCTCGTCGCCGCCCGGGACGGGGCCGGCGGCGGGAACGGGCGGCAGCACCTGGGTACGGGCGTCGTCGACCGGGCCCGACGGAACCGGCGGTATGTACTGGGTGGCCCCGTCGGCGCCGTCGGCGTACGGCGGCACCGGCGCCCCCGGCCCGCCCGGCGGGTACGTCGGCGGCGCGGCCGACACCTGCGGGGCCTGGTCGTAGGGGGACGGGGTCTGGCGGTGCTGGCCGTAGCCGGGGTAACCCTGCGGGTTCCCGTCGTACGACGGCTGCGGCGCCGCCGGAGCGCTCTGGCCGTAGGTCTGCCCCGGCGCGCCGCCCTCGGGCGGGAGCGGGCCCGCGCCCCACGGGTCGGGCTGCGCGGTGCCCCACTGCTGGGGCTGCTGGTCCGGGGGCAGCGGCCAGCCCTGCTCCTGCTGCCCGGTCGGCGCCTGCTGCTCGGGGCCCCACGGCTGCCCCCACGTCTGGCCGCCCGCCGGGGGCTGCGCGGGCGGCTGCTGTGCGGGCGGCTGCTGCCCGTACGACTGAGCCCCGTACGGACCGGGCCGCCCGCCCCGAGGGGGGCCCGACTGCGGTCCGCCGGCGTCCGTGAGTCCCGGAATGAGGGGCTCACCACCGTCGGAGGGCAGCACGATGCCTTCGCGCGCGGGCCGCGCCGAGGGCTCCTCGCCCTGTCCACTCTGCGTCACCGGGACTCCTACGAACGGGGGACTGTCGGAATCGTCGGCTCACGCTACCGGGTCCCCGGAACCCCGTGCCACGCAGCTCAGGACGTGATGTGCCTCCCAGTGACGTCCGTTACAGATCCGGAGCGCCGTGCGCCGCGTCCGTCGCGTCCTGTACGGGACCTGTGCGTTTCCCGGACGTTCACGCAACGGCGCCCCGTCCGTTCACGCCGCGGCCTGGAGCTCCAGCCGCGCCCCGAACTCCCTCACCACCGGTTCCTCCCGGTACGGTTCCAGCCGCTGCTGGAGGTCCTCCAGATACTCCGCGCCCCGGTGGGAACGCAGGGTCTCCAGGAGTTCCACCGCCTTCATACCGGTGCTGCACGCCTGCTCGACCTCGCGCTGCTGCACCTGCGCGGTGGCGAGGAGGACGTACCCGATGGCCCGGCGGCGGACCCGGCTCTCCGGGTGCCCGGCCAGCGACTGCTCGGCGCACCGCGCCGCCGCCTCCGCCTGCCCGAGGTCGCGGTGGCAGTGCGCCAACTCGTCGGCCAGATAGGCCTCGTCGAAGTGCGCGATCCACGCCGGGTCGTCGCCCGCGGACGGCTCGGCCCCCTCCAGCGCCGACACCGCCCGCCCCGAGGCGAGCTGGGCGGACCGGACGTCGCCCATCAGCGCGTGCCCCCGGGCCTCCGCCGCGAGGAACATCGACTCCGCGCGCGGGGTGACGCGCCCGCGCGCGCCCTCCTGGGCCGCGCGCGCCAACTGGGCGATCTCCCGCGGGTTTCCGAGCTGGGCGGCGAGGTGGCTCATCGACGCGGCGAGGACGTACCCGCCGTAGCCGCGGTCGCCCGCCGCATGCGCGAGCCGCAGGGACTGGATGTAGTACCGCTGGGCCAGGCCAGGTTGGCCGGTGTCGACGGCCATGTACCCCGCGAGTTCCGTCAACCGGGCCACGGCGGCGAAGAGTTCGCGGCCCACCGCCTCCCGGTAGGAGCCGGCCAGCAGCCCCGAGACGACGCTGTTGAGGTAGTGCACGACCACCGGGCGGACATGCCCGCTGCCGTACTGGTGGTCCAGGTCGACCAGGGCCTGCGTCATCGCCTTGACGGCCGCCACGTCGGACAGGCCCACGCGCGGTCCCGCCGACCGCGCGACCTGCGCGTCGGGCGACGAGATCAGCCAGTCACGGCTGGGCTCGACCAGCGCCGAGGCGGCGACGGACGAACCGGAGAGGAAGTCGCGCCGGCCCACGTCGCTGCGCCACAGCTCGCAGACCTGCTCGATGGCCCCCAGCACCGTCGGCGAGAACTGGAGACCCACGCCCGAGGCGAGGTTCTTGCCGTTGGCCATGCCGATCTCGTCGATCGTGACCGTACGGCCGAGCTTGCGGCCCAGGGCCTCGGCGATGATCGCCGGGGCGCGCCCGCGCGGCTGCTGTCCGCGCAGCCAGCGGGCCACCGACGTCTTGTCGTAGCGCAGGTCGAGACCGTGCTCGGCACCGCACATGTTGACCCGGCGGGCGAGCCCGGCGTTCGAGCACCCCGCCTCCTGGATGAGCGCCTGGAGCCGTTCGTTCGGCTGCCGGGCGACGAGAGGCCTTGCGGCCATTGGCACTACCCCCTGTGGAGTTCCGTACCGAAAAGTTCCGGCCGAGAAGATCAATGCCCCATGGAAACAGCGAAAATGCGAGGCATGTGCTGATTGCACGAGAATTGCCGGGATATCGGCGGAAGTCCGCCCCCGTCGGTGCCTACCCGTTCCCGCGCCCGTTCCTTCCGCGCGCCCCCCGGGATGCACCCATGCGCCCCGGACGCGGAATCGGTGCTCCCTCCCCGCGCACAGTGGCGTGCGTAACCCCCGGTGACCGCTAGAGTTGTCCTCATCGTGGAAGAGACCATCGCGGGCGCCGACGCCACTCAAATCCCGAAGCAGCGCGGGGAATCGCTGCTCGAGACCGCTGTTCGCTACGCCGAGGAACGTCATTGGGACGTCTTCCCCGGCACCTGGCTGGAAGCCGTCGGCGGGCTGCAGCGCTGCTCCTGCGGCGACACCGCGTGCGCGGCGCCGGGGGCGCACCCCACGCGCCCCGACTGGGCGACGCAGGCGACGGGCAGTGCGACCGTCGCGCGCCGGATGTGGCAGCAGCAGCCGACCGCCTCGATCCTGCTCCCCACCGGGCGTACGTTCGACGCGATCTCCGTGCCGGAGACGGCCGGGTTCCTCGCGCTGGCGCGGATGGAGCGGATGGAACTGACGCTGGGGCCGGTGACGTTGACGCCGGATCGGCGGATGCAGTTCTTCGTGCTGCCGGGGGCGTCCGCGAAGGTGCCGGACCTGGTGCGCAAGCTGGGCTGGTCCCTCGGCTCGCTGGACCTGGTGACGCTGGGCGAGGGCACGTACGTGGCCGCGCCGCCCACGCGGTTCGGGTCCCGGGGCGCGGTGCAGTGGGCCTGCCGGCCGACCGCCGCGAACCGGTGGCTGCCGGACGCGGAGGAGCTGATCTCTCCGCTGGCCTACGCGTGCGGGCGGGATCGGTAACCGGTTCCGCGCCGGAAAAAGCGACGTGCCTGAACGTAGGCTTCGGGCATGACGTCTGCCGTGCGCGTTCGTGGGCTGTGGAAGCGGTTCGGGCAGCAGGTTGCGGTTGCCGGGATCGATCTCGATCTGCCCGCCGGGAAGTTCATCGGTCTCGTCGGGCCCAACGGGGCCGGGAAGACGACCACGCTCTCCATGGTGACCGGGCTGTTGCGGCCCGACCAGGGAGTCGTCGAGGTGGGCGGGCGGGACGTGTGGCGGGATCCCGTGGCGGTGAAGGCGCGGATCGGGGTGCTGCCGGAGGGACTGCGGCTGTTCGAGCGGCTGTCGGGGCGTGAACTGCTCGGGTACAGCGGACGGCTGCGCGGGCTGCCGGGAGCCGAAGTCGACCGGCGGGCGACGCAGTTGCTCGACGTCCTCGATCTCGCGGGGGCCCAGCACAAACTGGTCGTCGACTACTCGACGGGCATGCGGAAGAAGATCGGGCTCGCGGCGGCGCTGCTGCACAACCCCGAGGTGCTCTTCCTCGACGAGCCGTTCGAGGGGGTCGACCCCGTGTCCGCGCAGACCATCCGCGGCGTGCTGGAGCGGTACACGGCCTCCGGGGCCACCGTCGTCTTCTCCTCGCACGTGATGGAACTCGTTGAATCCCTGTGCGACTGGGTGGCGGTGATGGCGGCGGGGCGGATCCGGGCGCACGGGACGCTGGAGGAGGTCCGCGGGACGGCCCCCTCGTTGCAGCGGGCGTTCCTGGAGCTGGTCGGCGCCGAGGGGCGGCACGGTGGGGCGGATCTCGACTGGCTGGGCGGCGGGGCCGCCCGATGACCGCGCTGACCGCCACCGTCGTACGGCTGAAGCTGTCACTGCTGCGGGGCGGGCTGCGGCAGTCCGGTGGGCGGCGGGCCGCGTACGTGGTGTCCGCCGTGGTCGTGCTGGTGTTCGCGGTGCTGCAGCTGCTCGGCCTGATCGCGCTGCGAGGGCATGCTCACGCCGATGCGCTCGTGGTGCTGCTGGTGGGGTTGCTGGGGCTGGGATGGGCGGTGATGCCGCTGTTCTTCCCCGGCGGGGACGAGACGCTGGACCCGACACGGCTGGTGATGCTTCCGCTGCGGCCCCGGCCGCTGGTCCGGGCGCTCCTGGCGGCCTCGCTGGTGGGGATCGGGCCGCTGTTCACCGTGCTGATGCTCACCGGGGCGGTGGTCGCGGTGGCGCACGGCCCCGCGGCCCACGTCGTCGCGGTCGTCGCGGTCGTCCTGGCGCTGCTGGTGTGCGTGGCGCTCGCGCGGGCCGTCGCCGCCGCCAACGTGCGGCTGCTGACCAGCCGTCGCGGGCGGGACCTGGCGGTGCTCAGCGGGCTGGTGATCGCCGTGGGCGCCCAGGGCGTCAACTTCGCGGCACAACGGCTGGGCACGGCCGGGCTCGGGCAGCTCGGTCCCGCGGCGGAGGTGGTGCGGTGGCTGCCGCCGGCCTCGGCGGTGGGCGCGGTCGACTCGGTGAGCGAGGGCGCGTACGGCATCGCCGCGGGGCAGCTCGCGGTCGGTGCGGCGGTGCTGGCGGGGCTCGTGGCGGTGTGGGCGCGGAGTCTGGAGCGGCTGATGACCGCGCCGGACGGTTCGACGCTGGGGGCCGCCGCGGCGGACGCGCGGGACCGGCGCGGCGGGAGCGGGTGGGTGCGGCTGCTGCCGGGCGGCCGCACCGGGACCGTCATGGAGCGCAGCCTGCGCTATGTGTGGCGCGATCCGAAGACGAAGGCGGCCTGGGTGACCTCGCTGGCCATCGGGCTGATCGTGCCCGTGTTCAACGCGGTGCAGGGCACCGGTTCGATCTACTTCGCCTGTTTCGCGGCCGGGATGCTCGGCATCCAGATGTACAACCAGTTCGGGCAGGACACCTCGGCGTTCTGGATGGTCGCGCTGACGGTGTCCTCACCCCGGGACGCCTACGTCGAACTCCGCGGACGTGCCCTCGCGCTGCTGGTGATCACCCTGCCGTACGCGACGCTGGTGACCGTGGTGACGACGGCGCTCCTCGGACAGTGGCCGAGGCTGCCGGAGGTGCTGGGGCTGTCGCTGGCGCTGCTGGGCGCGATGCTGACGACCGGCGCCTGGACGTCGGCCCGCTTCCCCTACTCGATCCCCCAGGAGGGCTACAAGAACGTGGCCCCCGGGCAGACCGGGCTGGCCTGGATCTCCATCTTCGGCGGGATGGTCGCCGCCGCCCTGCTGTGCGCCCCGGTCATCGCGGGGACGATCTGGCTGAACGTCACCGTGGACGGTGAGCTGTGGAGCTGGGTGCTGCTGCCGGCCGGCGCGATGTACGGGACAGCGATCACCCTGCTGGGCCTGCGCCTGGCGGCCCCGCAGGTGGCTGCCCGCCTGCCGGAGATCCTGGCGGCGGTGAGCAAGGGCTGAGCCGGCGCAGGCCTGTGCGACACCCTCACGGCGCCAGGACGCCGTCCAGGAACGGCTCGATCGCCGTCCGCCAGGCCTCGGGCTGGTCGTAGTGGACGAGGTGGCCGGCGTCGACGACCTCCGCGTACTCGCCGTGCGGGAGGACCCGGACCATCTCCTGGGCCTCGGCCCGGCCCAGCTCGCCGTCCAGGCCGCGTACGACGAGCGCGGGGCACCGCACCTGGGCCAGCTCCTCCCAGTGGGCGTCGTAGACCCAGGTCTCGCGGGACTTCAGCATCTGCTCGGGGGCGAAGACGGGGCGCCAGCCGTCGGGGGACTCCTGCATGACCTCGGCGTAGAACTCGCCGCGGGAGGGATGGGGGCGCTCCACCCAGGGGTCGTCCTCGCCGAACCACTTGCGGACGTCGGCGAGGGTGGCGAAGGGCAGGGGCCAGGACTTGAACCAGTCGGCCCACTCGCGCTGCGAGGCCGAGCCGAGCGCGGAGGCCCGCATGTCGCAGAGGACCACGGCGCGCACCAGGTCGGGGCGTTTCGCGGCGAGCTGCCAGGCGGTGAGCGCCCCCATGGCGTGGCCGATGAGGACGGCCGGGGTGAGACCGAGTTGCTCCAGGGCGGCCTCCGCGTCCTCGACGTACGCCTCACGGGTGAAGGCGGCCTCGGGGGGCTTCTCGCTCTGACCGTGGCCGCGCTGGTCGAGGGCGACCGCGCGGTGCCGCTCGGAGAGCCAGCGGGCGGTGGACGCCCAGTGCGAGGCGCGGCCCATCAGCCCGTGCAGTAACAGGACCCCGCAGGTGCGCTCGGGGTCGGCACCGGGAGCGGCGCCGAGCGTGGCACCGGGCGCCGCGCCGGCGCGTCCGTCCCGCCCGCCGGTCGACTGGGCCGGGATCACGGCGTCCGTCCCGCTCCTGGGCTGATCGGCCTTGGGAGGGTCGCCGAACTCCCAGGCCGCCAGACGTACGCCGCCCGCCCCGGTCACGTCGATGCGTCGCGCCATGGATCCTGGCACCCCCCTAGCCGTCGTACCGCTGTGCTGCCGATGCCCTGTGCTGCCTTCGCTCTTCCCTCGATCGCCCGCAGGCTCGATCCCCCCGCAGGCGCGATCACCTGCAGGCTATCGAATGCCCATTCGAGAATGGCACTCTCCGCGACCAACACCCCTCGTTCGAGTGACCTCCCTCGAGGAATGATCGCCGTCGCCGGGGGGAGATCTTCAGCGGGAGGCGGACCGCTCGGGGAAATCGGTCCGAGGGGAACGACCCTGAGAGCTCGGGGCTCCGGGTCGAAACAGGGGAGGACAGGCCCCGGTGCCGCACGGCACCGGGGCCCTCCACTGCTCTGCGGCACATCTTCCCCGCCCCCCTCAGGTCATATGCCTCACGCGACAGCGTGGCACGCGAACGGTCCGCGCGCTGCCATTCGACACAGGGAATCTGCGATTCGACAACATCGCCGGGGAGCATCAACTACCCCACGAGCAACAGGAATTGAACATCGCTCAGCATGACATCAACCGCCGGGCGACCGCCGGGCATCCGCTCAGCGCTTGGCGACGAACACATGGGACGCGACGTCCGACTCCAGCTCGGCCGCCTCACCACCACTGCCGACCAGCACCCCGCCCGCCGACTCCGTCACACTCACCACCGAACCGGGCTGCACACCCGCCCGGCGCAGCGTGTACATCAGCTGCGCGTCCGTCTGGATCGGCTCACCGATACGCCGTACGACGACCGTCTTGCCCTCCGTGCCCGGGTCGAGGTCGGCCAGCGAGACCATGCCCTCGTCCAGGAACGGGTCGGCGCCGTCCTTCTCGCCCAGCTCCTCCAGACCCGGGATCGGATTGCCGTACGGCGACTCGGTGGGGTGCCGCAGCAGCTCCAGCACCCGCCGCTCCACCGCCTCGCTCATCACGTGCTCCCAGCGACACGCCTCCGCGTGGACCTGCTCCCACTCCAGGCCGATCACATCGACGAGCAGACACTCGGCGAGCCGGTGCTTGCGCATCACGCGCGTGGCCAGCCGACGCCCCTCGTCCGTCAGCTCCAGATGCCGGTCGCTCGCCACGGAGACCAGACCGTCGCGCTCCATGCGCGCCACCGTCTGGCTCACCGTGGGCCCGCTCTGGTCGAGGCGCTCGGCGATCCGGGCACGCATGGGGACCACACCCTCCTCCTCCAGCTCGAGGATGGTGCGGAGATACATCTCCGTGGTGTCGATCAGTCCGGACATTCGTGTGCCCCTCGATGAGATCTGCCGAAGGCTCGACGGCCCTGCGGCGCGTGCGCTGGCCCTGGCACCAATTCTGCCGGATACCACTGACAACCGTGCCGCACCGGGGAAACCGGACGGTCGCGCGGGGCTCCCCCGTACCGCCGTAGGCCGTATTGACACCGCACTGGTCCAGACCGCACGGTGATCCGCGACACGGACCCCCGTCGGCGAAGGAGCCCCCCGGATGAGCGACCGCAGCGACCACGAGCTCGCCGCCCGCTTCCTCGACGCCACGATCGGCCTGCTGGAGCGGGTCCGCGACGAGGAGACCGACGCCGTCCGGGCCGCCGGCACCCTCCTCGCCGACACCGTCGCCGCCGGCGGCCGGCTCTTCGCCTTCGGCGCCGGCCACTCCTCCCTCCCCGCCCAGGACCTCGTCTACCGCGCGGGCGGCCTCGCCCTGGTCAACCTGCTCACCGTCCCCGGCGTCGTCGGCGTCGACGTCATGCCCGCCACCCTCGGCTCCGCCCTGGAACGCGTCGACGGCCTCGCGAGCGCCGTCCTCGACACCTCCCCGCTGCGCACCGGCGACGCCCTCGTGATCATCTCGCTCTCCGGCCGCAACGCCCTGCCCGTCGAGATGGCCGCCAAGGCCCGCGCCCTCGGCGTCAAGGTCATCGGCGTGACCTCGGTGGCCTACGCCTCCGCGACCACCCCCCGCAACCCCACCGGCACCTTCCTCAAGGACCACTGCGACGTCGTACTCGACTCGAAGATCCCCGTCGGCGACGCCGTCCTCACCCTGGACGGCGTCCCGGCCCCCTTCGCGCCCGCCTCCACCGCCGTCACCTCGGCCCTCCTCCAGGCCGTCATGGCCACCGCGGCCGGCTCCCTCGCCGACCGCGGCATCGACCCCCCCATGCTGCGCTCCGGCAACGTCGACGGCGGCCACGACTGGAACCGGCGCGTCCTGGACGAGTACGGCGACCGGATCTTCTACCAGCACTGACCCCGCGGGTCAGCCGCCGCCGGAACCCGCCGGGTCCGTGAGGTCCGCCAGATCAAGCGCCGCCGCTATCCGCACCGCGACATCCTCGGCGTACGTCGCGTCGGACCGCTCGAAGGGCGTCCGGCCCGCACCCCGCAGAAACGTCACCACCCCCAGCGTGCGCCCCCGGCTGCGCAGCACCGCGCACAACGCGTGCACCGTGTCCTGCGGCCACTGCCGCACCCGCGCCCACTCGCGCGCCTCCTCCGCCGCCGCGCTCCCCGCGCCCGCCCGCACCGAACCGGCCCGCGCCACGCACTGCAGCGCCGGATGCCCCTCCGGATACCGGACCGGCAGCCCCGCGTAACCGGTCAGCGCGCTCGGGCCCGGACCGCCCGACGGCGTGGCCGCGACCCGCACCAGCCGCAGCGGCACCCCCGCCGGCTCCGCCTCCGCCGCCGCACCGCCCGCGACCCGGTCGACCAGCGCATGGTCGGCGAACCCCGCGAGCGCGAAGTCGAGATGGACCGTGGCCGCCTCCGCCGGATCCTCGCACTCGGCCGCCGCCCGCGCGGCCCGGTGCAACTGGTTCGTACGGAACCGCAGCAGCGACGCCTCCTGCTCCCCCTGCTTGGCCTCCGTCACGTCCTGGAACAGCCAGCCCACACCGAGCGGCACCGGCTCCTCCGCCAGCGGCGAGGCCAGCCGCAGGAACCCGCTCCGCCAGCAGCGCCGCCGCTCCCCCTCCGGGGTGCGCACCCCCACCCACACCTCCGCCGGGGCGGGCGGGGCGCCCTCCGCGAGGACATGCGTCAGCGCGTTCTCCAGCTCCTCCACGCCCTGGGTCAGCAGCTCGCCCAGCGGACGGCCCAGCACCGCCGTACGCCCCGTGCCGAGCGCGCGGGCGGCATGCGCGTTGACCACGGCGGGCCGCAGATCCGCGTCCACCAGGACCACGCCCCAGGACGCGTCGTCGAACAGCGCCTCGCTCAGCGCGATGGACCGCTCCAGATCGATCTGCGCGTGCACCTCGCTGAAGGCGCAGTACAGTCCCGCCGGCTTGCCGTCCGGCCCGGGCACGGCGGCCGACTGGGTGCGCACGAGCACCCGGCCCCCGTCCTTCGTCAGCAGCGCGAACTCGTGCACCTGGCGGCCCGTCGCGTGCATCGCCGACATCAGCCGCGTCTCGACCTCCCCGGCGTCCGCCTCGCGCACCGCCCACCCGGCGAAGCCCTTCCGGCCCACGGCCTCCGCCGCACTCCAGCCGAGGATGCGCTCCGCCTCGCGGTTCCAGTGGGTGACGACACCGTCGGCGTCGAAGGCGCACAGCGCCGCGTCCATCCCGTCGAGGAGCGCGGCGAGGAGATCCGGGCCGCCGGGGTCGCCCGGGTTCTCCGACCGCTCGGGCTCGTCCGGCCCCAGTTCGTCGGTGGTCCCCTTACGCCGGGAAGCACTCACCTGGACCCCCTGCAGGTTCGCTCACGTGCCCTCATTCAACTCGAACGTGACGCAGCCCACATATGGTTCCCGCAAGATTGCAGGGGAATCGTTGTACCGCCGCCGTCGCCACCGTCACACCGGAACGGGCATCAGCCTCAGGTCGACCCATTCCGCCGTCCCTCCGTCCAGCACGTAGCGCTCCACGTACCGCCACTGCTCCAGCGCGGCCCCACCACCGGCCACCTCGACCCGAAGATCATTCACCCCACCAGCGAACCGCGCCCTCACGCGCGCGTCAACTCTTGCGAAAAACGGTTGATCGGGGGCCGGAACGGTTCCTAAGGTGTCGAGCACACGAGAAGGGAGGTGGTTCGGCAGATGTATGGAAACCGGACGCGTGAGGTGACTGCGGGCTAGCGGCCCGTCACCACACTCAGTGCGGTGCCGGACCCGTGCGCGGATGCGCGTGCAGCCGGCCCAATCCCAGCAGTCACCCGACCCGCGAGTCGCCGGTACGTCCGGCCGGCCCCTCCCCCTGGGAGGACCAGACTCGCGGGTCGTCTGCGTTTGGCGGCCTCGTTTTCGAGGGCTGCCCGGGCGTTTCGGGAAATTTTCACAGGCAGTACGCTGGGGAACATGCTTTCGCTCGTTCGACGCCGCCACGTGGACTTCGTCCGCGTCACGAGCATGGGCTGTCGGCGCTCCGCCTGACCCAGCCCCCTTCTGCTTCTCTCCCCTTCGGCAGCTGGGCTCCGCCCCACCCTCGGCGGCCGCCCGTGCCCCGTACACCCGCGGACGCATCCCATGACGCACATCGCGACGGCACCGTCGTACGACCAGCTCCCCCTCATCGATCTGTCGGCCGCCGACCGCGGCCCCCAGGCGCGTGCATTGCTCCATGCGCAGCTGCACAGCGCCGCCCACGACGTGGGCTTCTTCCAGCTCGTCGGGCACGGGGTGAGCAGGGAGGAGACCGAGCGGCTGGTGGCGGCCGTGCGGGCCTTCTTCCGGCTGCCCGAGGCCGACCGGCTCGCCATCGACAACGTGAACTCGCCGCACTTCCGCGGCTACACGCGCACCGGTGACGAGCGGACCGGGGGGCGCCAGGACTGGCGGGACCAGCTGGACATCGGGGCGGAGCGGCCGGCCCGGGTGCCGGGGCCCGGTGAGCCCTCGTACTGGTGGCTGCAGGGGCCCAACCAGTGGCCGGGCGGGCTGCCCGAGCTGCGGGAGGCCGCGCTGGCGTGGATCGACCGGCTCAGCGGGGTCGCCGAGCGGCTGCTGCGGGAGCTGCTCGCGTCGATCGGGGCCGAGCCCGGGTTCTACGACCCGGTCTTCGGGGAGCACGCGCATCCGCATCTGAAGCTGGTGCGGTATCCGGGGAGCGCGGGGGACGGGGCCGATCAGGGGGTGGGGGCCCACAAGGACTACGGGTTCCTGACGCTGCTGCTCCAGGACCGGGTCGGCGGGCTCCAGGTGCAGCGGGAGGACGGGCTGTTCCACGACGTGCCGCCGGTGGAGGGGGCGTTCGTCGTGAATCTCGGGGAGTTGCTGGAGGTGGCGACCAACGGGTACCTCGTCGCCACCAACCACCGGGTGGTCTCGCCGCCGGGGGCGGTGGAGCGGTTCTCCGTGCCCTTCTTCTACAACCCCCGGCTGGACGCCCGGGTGGAGCCGCTGGTCTTCCCGTACGCCGCCGCCGCTCCGGGGGTGACGGACGATCCGGGCAACCCGCTGTTCGCGGAGTACGGGTTCAACGAGCTGAAGGGCAAGCTGCGGGCGCATCCGCTGGTGGCGGAGCGGCATCACGCGGGGCTGCTCAGCCCCGCGTGAGCGGGCCTGCCCCGGCTCAGTGCGCGATGTCCTCGTAGCCCTCGATCTCCCGGGGGCTGCGGGTGCCGGGGCCGGTGTAGCGGGCGGAGGGGCGGACCAGGCGGCCGGTGCGCTTCTGCTCGAGGATGTGGGCCGACCAGCCGGCGGTGCGGGCGCAGGTGAACATCGAGGTGAACATGTGCGCGGGGACCTCGGCGAAGTCGAGGACGATGGCCGCCCAGAACTCGACGTTCGTCGCCAGGACGCGGTCCGGGCGGCGGGCGTGGAGTTCGGCGAGGGCGGCTTTCTCCAGGGCTTCGGCGATCTCGAAGCGGGGGGCGCCGAGTTCGCGGGCGGTGCGGCGCAGGACGCGGGCGCGGGGGTCCTCGGCGCGGTAGACGCGGTGGCCGAAGCCCATGAGGCGTTCGCCCTGGTCGAGGGCGCGCTTGACGTAGGCCTCGGCGTCGCCGGTGCGTTCGATCTCCTCGATCATGCCGAGGACGCGGGAGGGGGCGCCGCCGTGCAGGGGGCCGGACATGGCGCCCACGGCTCCGGAGAGGGCGGCGGCCACGTCGGCGCCGGTGGAGGCGATGACGCGGGCGGTGAAGGTGGAGGCGTTCATGCCGTGCTCGGCCGCGCTCGTCCAGTAGGCGTCGACGGCCTTGACGTGCTTGGGGTCGGGTTCGCCGCGCCAGCGGATCATGAAGCGTTCGACGATGGAGTGGGCCTTGTCGATCTCGCTCTGCGGGACCATGGGGCGGCCCTGGCCGCGGGCGGACTGGGCGACGTAGGACAGGGCCATGACGGCGGCGCGGGCGAGGTCCTCGCGGGCCTGCTCGGCATCGATGTCGAGCAGGGGCTTGAGGCCCCAGACGGGGGCGAGCATGGCGAGGGCGGACTGGACGTCGACGCGGATGTCGCCGGAGTGGACGGGGATGGGGAAGGGCTCGGCGGGCGGCAGGCCGGGGTTGAAGGCGCCGTCGACCAGGAGGCCCCAGACGTTGCCGAACGAGACGTGGCCGACCAGGTCCTCGATGTCGACGCCCCGGTACCGCAGGGCGCCGCCCTCCTTGTCCGGTTCGGCGATCTCCGTCTCGAACGCGACGACTCCTTCGAGCCCGGGTACGAAGTCGGACATCAGGCGGCTCCTCGTGAGGTGTGCGGCGGGTTGTGGCGCCGGTGGGTCCACTGCGCCGGTACGGCACTCGTCGTGGCATCTGCACCATATCCCCGAGTGCCACCTTTGGGGAGTGCTGCGGCACTCAGTGCCACCCGGTCCGCCAGGGTGTTCCATACGGCAGGATGGCCACGTGACCGATCGCGACTCCGTCTACTCAGGGCCCGTTCCCGATCCCGCCGCCATGCGCAAGCAGTACCGGGCGGAGGGGCTGGACGAGGCGGAGCTGGCGGCGACGCCGGTGGAGCAGTTCGCGCGCTGGTTCAAGGACGCCGCCGTGGAGGCGCACCTGTTCGAGCCGAACGCCATGATCGTGTCCACGGCGGACGCGGAGGGGCGGCCCGGTTCCCGGACGGTACTGCTGAAGCAGTTCGACGAACAGGGGTTCGTCTTCTATACGAACTACGCGTCCCGCAAGGGGCGGGATCTCGCCGCGAACCCGTATGTGTCGTTGCTCTTCCCGTGGCATCCGATGGCACGGCAGGTCATCGTGCGGGGCGTGGCCCGGCGGACGGGGCGGGACGAGACCGCGGCGTACTTCCGGAGCCGGCCGCACGGTTCGCAGCTCGGGGCGTGGGCGAGCGGTCAGTCGTCGGTGATCGCCGGCCGGGCCGAACTGGACGCGTCCTATGCCGAGCTGCTGGCGCGGTATCCGGAGGGTGAGCAGGTGCCGGTGCCGCCGCACTGGGGCGGTTTCCGGGTGGTGCCGGAGTCGGTGGAGTTCTGGCAGGGCCGGGAGAACCGGCTGCACGACCGGCTGCGGTACGTGGCCCGGGCGGACGGCGGCTGGTCGGTGGAGCGGCTCGCTCCCTGAGCGGGGGCTTTCCGTCCCGGTCGACGATCACCTGGACACGGTCTCCGTCGGTCCCGCCTCGGACACGGCCTGGCACACGCCCTCAGATCCGTCCCCCGTCCCGCCGTCGGTCCCGCCCTGCGTCCAGCAGCCCGTCCAGCAGCACCGCCCACTGGGCCACCACGCGCTCGCGGCGGCCGGTGTCGTCGGTGAGGAGGTTGGCGAGACCGAGGCCGCGGGCCATGTCGAGGAGGCCCTGGACGGTCTCGCGGACGCCGGGGACGGATTCGTCCGCGCCGAGGAGTTCGAGGGCGACGCGGTGGGTCTCGCGGCCGACGCGGCCCTCCAGTTCGGTGACGCGGGGGCCGAGCTGTTCCTCGTTGGAGGCGGCGACCCAGAGGTGGAGGGCGGCGCGGAAGAGGGGGCCGGTGTAGACGTCGACGAGGGCGGTCAGGACCGCGCGGCGGTCGGCTCCGCCGTCGGGGAACAGCGCGCGCAGGGCCAGGCAGCGTTCCTCGGCGACGTACTCGACGGCCGCGGTGAACAGGTCCTCGCGGGTGGGGAAGTGGTGCTGGGCGGCGCCGCGGGAGACACCCGCGCGTTCGGCGACGACGGAGACCGTGGAGCCGGCCCAGCCGTGTTCGGCGAGGCAGGCGACGGCGGCTTCGAGGAGTCGCTGCCGGGTGGCCCGGCTGCGGTCCTGCTTGGGGACCCGGTCGCCGGACGGCCGGTCGCCGGAGGGCCGGCCGGCCGCGGTCACAGCACCCATGCGGGATCCCGTCGTTCGAGGAAGGCCGTCATGCCCTCGCGGGCGGGCGCGGAGGAGAACAGCCGGGCGGAGAGCGCCGTGAGATGGCCGGCGTCCCGGTCGAATGTCTCCAGCACCTTAGCCGTGAGCAGCCGTTTCGTCTCGGCGAGGGCCTCGGGGGCGGATCTGCGCAGTCCGTCGAGCACGGGGGCGAGGACGGCGTCGACGTCGTCGCCGGTGGCGGTGAGCAGGCCGATGCGGGCGGCCTCGGGGGCGTCGAAGCGTTCGCCGGTGAGGTAGTAGCGGGTGAGGGCGCGGGGGTCGGTGCGGGGCAGCAGGGGGAGGGAGATGACGGCGGGGGCGACGCCGATGCGCACCTCGGTGAAGGCGAAGGTGGCCGGGGTGGCGGCGGCGGTGATGTCGCAGGCGGCGAGGAGGCCGAGGCCGCCGGCCCGGACATGGCCGGTGACCCGGGCGACGACGGGCCGGGGCAGCGCGACGATCTGCCGGAGGAGGGCCACGAACGCGTCGGGGGCGGGCGGGTCGCGCAGGTCGGCTCCGGCGCTGAAGGTGCTGCCGGTGTGGGTGAGGACGACGGCGCGGACGTCACCGGCCCCGGCGCAGTCGGTGAGCGCATCGGTGAGTTCGCCGACGAGGGCGGCGGAGAGGGCGTTGCGGGTGGCGGGGGCGTCGAGGGTGAGGGTCTCGATGCCGCGGGCGCGGATGCGGGCGACGAGGGTCATGGTGTCTCCCTGAGCTGCCGGCGCAGGATCTTCCCGGAGACCGCGCGCGGGACGGCGTCGATGAAGGTGACGTGACGGACGCGTTTGTAGGGGGCGACGCGCTCGGCGACGTACATGGCGATCTCTCCTTCGGAGAGGTCGGGGGAGGTGGGCCGGCGGACGACGAAGGCGTGCGGGACCTCGTTGCCCTCGTCGTTGTAGACGCCGATGACGGCGGCGTCGGCGACGGCGGGGTGGGTGAGGAGGAGGGCTTCGAGCTCGGCGGGGGCGACCTGGAAGCCCTTGTACTTGATGAGTTCCTTGACGCGGTCGATGACGAAGAGCCAGCCGTCCTCGTCGACGCGGCCGATGTCGCCGGTGTGCAGCCAGCCGTCGGCGTCGATCATCGCGGCGGTGGCGTCGGGGCGGCCGAGGTAGCCCTTCATGACCTGGGGGCCGCGGATGAGGATCTCGCCGTCCTCGCCGGGGCCGAGGTCCCGGGCGGGGTCGTCGAGGGAGACGATGCGCATCTCGGTGCCGGCGATGAGCCGGCCGACGGTTCCGGCGGGGGCCTCGCGCATGGCGTCGAGGGGGACGACATGGGTGCCGGGGGACAGTTCCGTCATGCCGTAGGCCTGGCCGACGGGCGGCAGGCCCAGGCGGTCGGAGCAGGCGGCAGCGAGGTCCGCGTCCAGGGGGGCGGCGGCGCTGATGACGTACCGCAGGGACGACAGGTCGTACTGGGCGACCGCCGGGTGTTTGGCGAGGGCGAGGACGATCGGCGGGGCGACGTACAGGCCGGTGATGCGGTGGGTCTGGATGGCGGCGAGGAAGGTCTCCAGGTCGAAACGGGGCAGGACGACGACCGTGGCGCCCTGCCGGAGGGGGGCGTTCATCAGGGCCGTGAGGCCGTAGATGTGGAAGAAGGGCAGGACGGCGAGGATGCGGTCGCCGGGGCCTGCGGAGATCAGGGGTTCGAGCTGGGCGAGGTTGGTGGCGATCTGCCGGTGGGTGAGCATGACGCCCTTGGGGGTGCCGGTGGTCCCCGAGGAGTACGGCAGGGCGGCCACGTCCTCGACGGGATCGATGTCGATCTGCGGTTCGGGGGCGGCGGAGGCGAGCATGTCGATCAGGGAGCGGTGTCCGGGCGCGCTGTCGCAGACGAAGATCTCCCGGACGCCGCCGGCGAGTTCGGCGGCGCGCCGGGCGGTCTCCAGGAACGGTGAGACCGTGACGATCCAGCGGGCCCGGGAGTCGCCGAGCTGTTTGGCGAACTCCTCGGCGGTGGCGAGCGGGTGCACGGTGGTGACGGAGGCACCCGCGCGGGTGGCGCCGTAGAAGGCGAGGGGGAAGGCGACGGTGTTGGGGCTGTGCAGGGCCAGGACGTCGCCCTTGCGGACCCCGGCCTCGGCGAGGGCGGCGGCGACGCGCCGGTGGAACCGGTCCACCTGCTCGTAGGTGAGGGTGGTGCCGTCGGTGCCGTCGATCAGCGCGGGCTGTTCCCCGAAGGCGGCGGCGCGGCCCAGGACGGCGTCGTGGATGGGGAGGTCTACGGGCGGGACGTCTGCGTACGCGCTGCGGAACACGGTTCCTCCAAGACGGTTCGGCCGGACGGTTCGGCCGGACGGTTCAGTACGACTTGGGCAGACCCAGGGTCTGATGGGAGACGTAGTTGAGAATCATCTCCCGGCTCACCGGAGCGATACGGGCCACGCGGGAGGCGGTGATCAGTCTGGCGATGCCGAACTCCGTGGTGAGGCCGTTCCCTCCGAGGGTCTGCACTGCCTGGTCTACGGCGCGCACGCAGGCTTCCCCCGCCGCGTATTTGGCCATGTTGGCGGCCTCGCCCGCGCCGACGTCGTCACCGGCGTCGTAGAGGTGGGCGGCCTTCTGCGTCATCAGGCGGGCCAGTTCGAGTTCGATGTGGGCCTGGGCCAGGGGGTGGGCGATGGCCTGGTGGGCGCCGATGGGGGTCTTCCAGACCGTGCGGTCGCGGGCGTACGCGACGGCCTTGGCGAGGGCGTGGCGGCCCATGCCGATCGCGAAGGCGGCCGTCATGATCCGCTCCGGGTTGAGGCCGGCGAAGAGCTGGAGGAGACCGGCGTCCTCGTCGCCGACGAGGGCGTCGGCGGGGAGCCGGACGTCGTCCAGGACCAGTTCGAACTGCTTCTCCACGCTGTGCAGTTCCATGTCGATCCTGCGGTGGGTGAAGCCGGGGGCGTCGCGCGGGACGATGAACAGGCAGGGCTTGAGGTTGCCGGTGCGGGCGTCCTCCGTGCGGCCGACGATCAGGGTGGCGTCGGCGATGTCGACGCCGGAGACGAAGACCTTGCGGCCGGTGAGCAGCCAGTCGGTGCCGTCGCGGCGGGCGGTGGTGGTGATGCGGTGGCTGTTGGAGCCGGCGTCGGGTTCGGTGATGCCGAAGGCCATCAGGCGGGTGCCGTCCGCGAGGGCGGGGAGCCACTGCTGTTTCTGTGCCTGCGTGCCGAAGCGGGCGATGACCGTGCCGCAGATCGCCGGGGAGACGATCATCATCAGGAGGGGGTTGCCGGCGGTGCCCATCTCTTCGAGGACGAGGGAGAGTTCGGTGATGCCGCCGCCGCCTCCGCCGTAGGCCTCGGGGAGGTTGACACCGATGTAGCCGAGTTTGGCCGCGTCCTGCCAGAGGGTCCGGGAGTCGTGCGGGTGGGCCTTGGCGAAGGAGGCGACCGCTGCGCGCAGTGCCTTGTGCTCGTCGGATTCGATCAGGGTCGTCACTGTGGCTCCTTTGACTGCGGGTCGTATGTGGCCGGTCGCGCAGTTCCCCGCGCCCCTAGGTGTCCTGCACTACCGCCAGCAGAGTGCCGACCTGGACCTGCTGTCCTTCCGTCACCTGCACCGCCGTCACCGTCCCCGTCGCCGGGGCCGGGATGACGTGTTGCATCTTCATCGCTTCGAGCCACACCAGCGGTTCGCCCGCTTCCACACTCGATCCGGTGATGAGACCGGGCGCGAGCTTGACGACCGTGCCCGGCATCGGGGCCAGGAGGGAGCCGCGGACGTGCCGGGTCCGCGGGGCCGGGAAGCGGGGCAGGGCCGTCAGCGTCGTGGTGTTGACGTGGACCTGGTCGCCGTAGCGGGCGATCTCGTAGCGGTGGCGCACGCCGTCCGCTTCCAGGACGACCAGCGACGGGTCGGCGTGCACGACCCGGACGCCCTCGGCCGTGAGGCCGGACCGGTCGTGCGCGTAGGCGACCTCGATCTCCTCGCCGGCCCTCGCGTACCGCTTCGTCTGCCGCTGGGACGGCAGGTTGCGCCAGCCGCCGAAGCGCGAACCGGTCCGTGCCTCGGCCAGCGCCGCCGCCAGCGGGGCGAGGGGGTCCACCGCCGGTGCGGTCAGGGCGGGCAGGTGGCGGTCGTAGAAGGCCGTCGTCATCCGGGCCGAGGTGAACTCCTCGTGCCGCAGGGAGTGGATCAGCAGGTCGCGGTTGGTGGTCGGGCCGTGGAGGACGGTGCGTTCCAGGGCACCCGCCAGTCTGCGGATCGCCTCCGCGCGCGTGGGGGCGTGGGCGACGATCTTCGCGAGCATCGGGTCGTAGTGGACGCCGATCTCGTCGCCGTCGGTGTAGCCGGTGTCCAGGCGGACGGCGTCCGGGACGGTCAGCCGGTGCAGGGTGCCGGTCTGCGGAGTCCAGTCGGTCGCGGGGTCCTCGGCGTAGAGGCGGGCCTCGACCGCGTGGCCCCGCGCGCGGGGCGGTTCGGGGGCGAGGGCGGCGCCTTCCGCGACGCGGATCTGTTCGGCGACGAGGTCGAGGCCGAAGACGGCCTCCGTGACCGGGTGCTCCACCTGGAGGCGGGTGTTCATCTCCAGGAAGTGCGCGCGGCCGCCCTCGACCAGGAACTCGACCGTGCCCGCGCCGGTGTAGGAGACGGCGTGCGCCGCCCGGACGGCCAGCTCGCGCAGTTCCTCGTCCAGGGCCGCGGGGAGTCCGGGCGCGGGCGCCTCCTCGATCACCTTCTGGTGGCGGCGCTGCAGGGAGCAGTCGCGGGTGCCGAGCGCCCACACCGTGCCGTGGGTGTCGGCGAGGATCTGGACCTCGACGTGGCGGCCGTTCTCGACGTAGGGCTCGATGAACACCTCGCCGTCGCCGAAGGCGTTGGCGGCCTCCGCGCGGGCGGTCTCCAGGGCGGCGGGCAGGTCCTCCAGACGGCGTACGACGCGCATGCCGCGCCCGCCGCCGCCCGCGGCCGCCTTCACCAGCACCGGCAGGTCCGGCTCCGCCACGTCCTCCAGGGGCGCCAGCCCCATCAGCCGCTTCGCACGGGTCTTGGACGCCATCGCCTCGATGGCGTCCGGCGGCGGGCCGATCCAGACGAGTCCGGCGTCCTGGACGGCCCGCGCGAAGTCGGCGTTCTCGGAGAGGAAGCCGTAGCCGGGGTGCACGGCGTCCGCACCGGCCGCGACGGCCGCCTTCACGATCAGGTCGGCGCGCAGATAGGTGTCCGCGGGGGCCGCTCCCGGCAGGCGTACGGCCGTGTCGGCCACGCGCGTGTGGAGGGCGTCGTCGTCGGCGTCCGAGTGCACGGCGACCGTCCGGATGCCCAGCTCACGGCAGGTGCGGACGATACGGCAGGCGATCTCGCCGCGGTTCGCGATCAGGACGGAAGTAATCATGGGCCTCACATCCGGAAGACGCCGAAGCCACCGCGCGCGCCCTCGTAGGGCGCCGTGTGGACGGCCGACAGGCACAGGCCGAGGACCGTGCGGGTGTCGCGCGGGTCGATGACGCCGTCGTCGTAGAGCCGCCCGGACAGGAACATCGGGAGCGACTCGGACTCGATCTGCTGCTCCACCAGGGCGCGCAGGGCGGCGTCGGCGTCCTCGTCGTAGGGCTGTCCCTTCGCGACGGCGGACTGGCGGGCGACGATGGACAGGACGCCGGCGAGCTGCTGCGGGCCCATGACGGCGGATTTGGCGCTGGGCCAGGCGAACAGGAAACGGGGGTCGTAGGCGCGGCCGCACATGCCGTAGTGGCCGGCGCCGTAGGAGGCGCCCATGAGGACGGACAGGTGCGGCACACGGCTGTTGCTCACCGCGTTGATCATCATCGAGCCGTGCTTGATGATGCCGCCCTGCTCGTACTCCTTGCCGACCATGTAGCCGGTGGTGTTGTGCAGGAACAGCAGCGGGATGTCCCGCTGGTTGGCGAGCTGGATGAACTGGGCGGCCTTCTGGGACTCGGCGCTGAACAGCACGCCCTGGGCGTTGGCGAGGATGCCGACCGGGTAGCCGTGCAGCGCGGCCCAGCCGGTGGTCAGGCTGGTCCCGTACAGGGGCTTGAACTCGTCGAAGTCGGAGCCGTCGACGATCCGGGCGATCACCTCGCGCGGGTCGAAGGGGGTCTTGAGGTCGCCCGGGACGATGCCGAGCAGTTCCTCGGGGTCGTAGCGGGGCGGCTCGGCCGGGCCCGGGTCGGCGTGGGCCTTGCGGTGGTTGAGGCGGGCGACGACCCGGCGGGCCTGGCGCAGCGCGTCGCGTTCGTCGACGGCGAAGTGGTCGGCGAGACCGGACACGCGCGCGTGCATCTCGGCGCCGCCCAGCGACTCGTCGTCGCTCTCCTCGCCGGTGGCCATCTTCACCAGCGGCGGTCCGCCGAGGAAGACCTTCGCCCGCTCCCTGACCATGATCACGTGATCGGACAGGCCGGGGATGTAGGCGCCGCCGGCCGTGGAGTTGCCGAAGACGACGGCGACGGTGGGGATGCCGGCGGCGGAGAGCCGGGTGAGGTCGCGGAAGACGGCGCCCCCGGGGATGAAGATCTCCTTCTGTGAGGGCAGGTCGGCGCCGCCGGACTCCACGAGGCTGATGAAGGGCAGCCGGTTGGCGAGGGCGATGTCGTTGGCGCGCAGGGCCTTCTTCAGCGACCAGGGGTTGCTGGCGCCGCCGCGCACGGTGGGGTCGTTGGCGGTGATCAGGCACTCGACGCCCTCGACGACCCCGATGCCGGTGACCAGGGAGGCGCCGACGGTGTAGTCGCTGCCCCAGGCGGCGAGCGGGGACAGCTCCAGGAAGGGGGTGTCGGGGTCGAGGAGCAGTTCGATGCGTTCGCGGGCGAGGAGCTTGCCGCGGGCGCGGTGCCGTTCGACGTACTTCGGGCCGCCGCCCGCGAGGGCCTTGGCGTGTTCGGCGTCCAGCTCGGCCAGTTTGGCGAGCATGGCCTCGCGGTGGGCGCGGTGGTCGGGGCCGGTCGTGTCCAGCGCCGACGGCAGGACGGTCACAGGAGTGCCTCCGGGAGGTCCAGATGACGGGAGCGCAGCCATTCGCCGAGCGCCTTGGCCTGCGGATCGAAGCGGTGCTGTGCGGCGACTCCGGCGCCGAGGACGCCCTCGACGACGAAGTTCAGGGCGCGCAGCCGCGGGAGCACATGCCGGGTGACCTGCAACTCCGCTGTCTCCGGGAGCAGTTCCCGGAACCGGTCGACGGTCAGGGTGTGGGCGAGCCAGCGCCAGGCCTCGTCGGTGCGGACCCACACCCCGACGTTGGCGTCCCCGCCCTTGTCCCCGCTGCGGGCCCCGGCGACGAGGCCGAGGGGGGCTCTGCGGACGGGGCCGGGCGGCAGGGGTTCGGGCGGCTCCGGTGCGCTCACCTCGTCGCGTACGAGGGTGTCACCGGCCGGGGGGACGGCAATCCGGCGTCCGTCGTCGAGGACGGCGGTGTGCGCGACCTCGTCCCGGGGGACGTACGCGGCCTCGAACACCCCGTAGGGGGCGCCCTTGCCGGGTGGGGCGAGGACGTGGAAGCCGGGGTAGCTCCCGAGGGCCAGTTCCACGGCGGCACCGCTCAGGGCCCGGCCCACGGCGGCCTGGTCGGGGTCGCGGACGACGAGCCGCAGCAGGGCGCTCGCGGTCTCCTCGGTCTCGGCGTCGGGGCGGTCGGTGCGGACGAGTTCCCAGCGGACGTCGGCGGCCTTCGTCAGGGCGCCGGCCAGCTGCTCGCGCACCAGGTCCGCCTTGGCCTCGACGTCGAGGCCGGTGAGGACGAAGACGACCTCGTTGCGGAAGCCGCCGAGCCGGCTGCGGCCGACCTTGAGGGTGGGCGGCGGGGCCTCGCCGCGTACGCCGTCGATCCGGACGCGGTCGGGGCCGTCCTGGGTGAGCCGTACCGTGTCGAGGCGGGCGGTGACGTCCGGTCCGGCGTACCGGGCGCCGGTCGTCTCGTACAGCAGCTGCGCGGTGACCGTGCCGACGTCGACGAGTCCGCCGGTGCCGGGGTGCTTGGTGATGACGCTGCTGCCGTCGGCGTGCAGCTCGGCGAGGGGGAAGCCGGGCCGGCGTACGTCCGCCTCCCGGAAGAAGGCGTAGTTGCCGCCGGTGGCCTGGGTCCCGCACTCCAGGACGTGTCCGGCGACGACCGCGCCGGCGAGCCGGTCGTGGTCGTGCGGCGTCCAGCCGAAGTGGGCGGCGGCGGGCCCGCTGACCAGGGCCGCGTCCGTCACCCGTCCGGTGACGACGATGTCCGCGCCCTCGCGCAGACAGGCCGCGATGCCGAAGCCGCCGAGATAGGCGTGGGCGGTGAGGGAGCCGGGGAACCGGTCGCCGAGGTCGTCGCCCTCGACGTGCGCGACGCGTACGGGGACGCCGACCCGGTCGGCCAGTTCACGGACGGCGTCGGCGAGTCCGGCCGGGTTCAGGCCGCCGGCATTGGTGACGATCCGCACGCCCCGCTCCCGGGCGAGGCCGAGGCACTGCTCCAGCTGGCGCAGGAAGGTGCGGGCGTAGCCGGCGGAGGGGTCCTTCAGCCGGTCGCGGCCGAGGATGAGCATGGTCAGTTCGGCGAGGTAGTCGCCGGTGAGGACGTCGAGCGCGCCGCCGGTGAGCATCTCGTGCAGGGCGTCGGCGCGGTCGCCGTAGAAGCCGGAGAAGTTGCCGATGCGCAGGGGCGGCGGGGGTGAGGCGGGTGGCTGGGGCGGCAGGGGTGGTGTCGGGGGTGACGGCGGCGGGGGCGTCACGCGGACTCCCCTCGTGGGGCGCGCCCCTTGCCGGGCGGGCCCGCGAAGGCCTGGGCGATGTCGAGCCAGCGGTCGGCGTCCTCGCCCTCGGCGCGCAGGGCGAGGTCGGCGCGGTGGGCGCGCTGGGTGACGAGGAGGCAGAAGTCGAGGGCGGGGCCGCTGACGCGGTCGGTGGCGTCGTCCGGGCCGTACGCCCACGTCTCGCCGGAGGGGGCGGTGAGTTCGACGCGGAAGTCCTCGAACGGCGGGGTCAGCCCGTGCACGCCGAACGCGTAGTCGCGGGTGCGGACGCCGAGGCGGACGATGTGCCGCAGACGGTCGCTCGGGGCGCGGACGGCTCCGAGGGCTTCGGCGACGTCCAGGCCGTGCGCCCAGGTCTCCATCAGGCGGGCGGTGGCCATGGAGGCGGTCGACATGGGCGGCCCGTACCAGGGGAAGCGGGCGCCCTCGGGGGCGGTGCGCAGGGCGTCGGCGAGGGCCGCGCGGCCGGTCCGCCAGTCCGCGAGGAGCTGTGCGGGCGGCTTGCGGGCGCCCTCCTCCGCGCCGTTGTCGACGAAGTCCCCGGGCGCGGTCAGGGCGGCCTCGACCGCACGCGAGAAGGCCGGCTGGTCGGTCACGGCGAGCAGCGAGGAGTGGTCGGTCCAGGCGAGGTGGGCGATCTGATGGGCGACGGTCCAGCCGGGGGCGGGGGTCGGAAGCGTCCACTGCTCCGGCTCCAACTCGGCGACGATCAGATCGAGTTCGTCGCTTTCGGCACACAGGTCGTCGATCACGGGCGTCGGGTCGGCCATGGGGTGGAGCATGGCAGGGCCCCCAGAAACAAGCAAGCATGCTTGCATTTAATTTTGCCGACCGGGCGAGGAAAGCCCTCGGGCCGCGCGACGGGCGCCCTCAGGCCTCCGGCACCGGCGCCTTCCCCCGGCCCACCTGGGTGCGTACCGCGCCCATGCTCGCGGCGACCACCAGGGCGATCGCGGCCGTCTCGGGCAGGGACAGGGCCTGGCCGAGGACGAGGAGGCCGGCCGTGGCGGCGACGGCCGGTTCCAGGCTCATCAGGACGGCGAAGGTGGAGGCGGGCAGCCGGCGCAGGGCCAGGAGTTCCAGGGTGTACGGCAGCACGGAGGACAGCAGCGCGACCGCCGCGCCCAGGCCGAAGGTCACCGGGTCCGCGAGTCTCGCCCCGGACTCCGCGATGCCCAGCGGGAGGAAGACCAGCGCGCCCACCGCCATCGCCAGGGCCAGCCCGTCGGCCTGCGGGAAGCGGCGGCCCGTGCGGGCACTGAACACGATGTACGCCGCCCACATCGCGCCCGCCCCCAGGGCGAACGCGACGCCCGCCGGGTCGAGGCCGGCGAAGCCCCCGCCGCCGAGCAGGAAGACCCCGGCCAGGGCGAGCCCGGCCCAGACCAGGTTGAGGGCGCGGCGGGAGGCGAGGACGGACAGGGCGAGCGGGCCGAGGACCTCCAGGGTCACCGCCGGGCCCAGCGGGATGCGGTCGACGGCCTGGTAGAAGAGGCCGTTCATCGCGGCCATGGTGACGCCGAAGGCGACGACCGTGCCCCAGTCGCCGCGCGAGTGGCCGCGCAGCCGGGGACGGCAGACCACGAGCAGGACCACCGCCGCGACCACCAGCCGCAGCGCCACGACCCCGAGCGCACCCGCCCTCGGCATCAGCGTCACCGCCAGCGCGCCGCCGAACTGCACGGAGATGCCCCCGGCGAGGACGAGGCCGACCGGACCGAGGGAACCGAAGCGGCCGGGGGCGCCGGGTGCACCGGGTGCACCGGCCGGGACGGGGGTGGCGAGGGAGGCTTCCGAGGGGGCGGTCACGGGCGGTCCAAGAGCTCTTGTTGTTCATCCGACTGGACTGTCAAGTCCACAGTAATGAACTTGGACAGGTGCGTAAACCGCTCAAGCCTCTGTCTCGCGCCGTGAGACGTTCAGCCGCCGGGCCAGAGCCTCGGGTCGTGGCGGTCCGGCGCCCGGGCCATGAATCGTCAGTCGTCGTCGAGCGCGTCCGCCAGCACCTCGGCCAGGTGCCGGGCCCGCACCCCGGCCAGCTGGTCGAGCTGGGTGCGGCAGGAGTAGCCGTCGGCGAGGACGACCGTGCCGGGCGGGGACTGCCGTACGGCGGGCAGCAGCTGCTCCTCCGCGCAGGCCGCCGACACCTCGAAGTGGCCCTTCTCGAAGCCGAAGTCGCCCGCCAGTCCGCAACAGCCGCCGCTGAGTCCGCCGGTGAGTCCGGCGGCCTCGCGCAGCCGCCGGTCGGGGGCGTCGCCGAGCACCGCGTGCTGATGGCAGTGGGTCTGGCCGACGACCGGCCGGTCCAGCCGGGGCGGCGACCAGCCGGGCGCGTACCGCTCCAGCGCCTCCGCGAAGGTCACCACCCGCGCCGCGAGGCGCCGGGCGCGCGGGTCGTCGCCCAGCAGTCCCGGAAGGTCCGTCCGCAGCGCGGCGGCGCAGCTGGGCTCCAGGACGACGAAGGACAGGTGCGCCGGCTCCTCCTCCGCCAGGAGCGGCTCCAGCAGGTCCAGGGTGCGCCGCATGACCTCCCGTGCCCGGTCCAGCTGGCCCGTGGAGACGTACGTCAGCCCGCAGCACACCCGCCCGCGCTCCGCCGTGAGCGGGTTCAGGACCTTCGAGACCCCGTCGCCGACCGCCGCCTTCCGCCACCGCCGGGTGGGCGGGGTGAGCACGTCCAGCCCCGCCGCCTCCAGCACCCGTACGGCCGCCCTGCCCACCGACGGGGAGAGGTGCTCGGTGAAGGTGTCCGGCCACAGCACGACCGCCGGTCGGGGCCCGCCGGGCCGCAGCGGCGGCCGCCCCTCCCCCGTCCGCGCCCGTGCCACCAGGAGCCGCCCCCACCACCGGGTGAACGTCTGCGGGGCCAGCGGCGGGATCGCCCGCTCCGGCGCGATCCCGGCCACCCGTTTCGCCGCCCGCGCCAGGGGCCGCACGCGTGCGAGGGCGTTCACGAGCCGGCTCGCGCGCGTGCGGGACACCCAGCGCAGCCACTGCGGCAGCCGGCCCAGCGCGTAGTGGGCGGCGGGGCGGCGCCGGCCCGCGTAGTGGTGGTGCAGGAACTCCGCCTTGTAGGTGGCCATGTCGACCCCGACCGGGCAGTCGGAGCGGCAGCCCTTGCAGGACAGGCACAGGTCCAGGGCGTCGCGGACCTCCGCCGACCGCCAGCCGTCGGTCACCACCTCACCTGCGAGCATCTCGTGCAGCAGCCGGGCCCGCCCGCGCGTGGAGTGCGCCTCCTCCCCCGTCACCCGGAACGAGGGGCACATCACGGCCGGCCCGGTCGCCGTCGTCGTACGGCACTTGGCGACGCCCACACAGCGGCGTACGGCGGCCGCGAAGTCACCGCCGTCGGACGGGTAGCCGAAGACGACCGGCAGCGGTTCACGGGGCAGCACGGCGAAGCGCAGCCCGGAGTCCAGGGGCGCGGGGCGGACCAGCATGCCGGGGTTGAGGAGGTCGTCGGGGTCCCACACCCCTTTCGCCCGCTCGAACAGCGCGATCAGCTCGGGGCCGTACATCCGCGGCAGCAGCTCGGCCCGCGCCTGCCCGTCGCCGTGCTCCCCGGAGAGGGAGCCGCCGTGGGCGACGACCAGGTCGGCGAGTTCCCCGGAGAAGCGGCGGAAGCGCGCCACGCCCGGCGCGGTCAGCAGGTCGAAGTCGATCCGGACGTGGATGCAGCCGTCGCCGAAATGGCCGTACGGCGTCCCGCGCAGCCCGTGCGCGGCGAGCAGCGCCCGGAAGTCCCGCAGGTACGCGCCGAGCCGGGCGGGCGGCACCGCGCAGTCCTCCCAGCCGGGCCAGGCCTCGGAGCCGTCGGGCATCCTGGTCGCCGTGCCGCTGGCATCCTCCCGGACGCGCCACAGGGCCCGCTGGGCGGCCGGGTCCGTGACCACCAGGGTGTCGACGGTGTCCGAGGCCGCCCGCACGATCGTCTCCGCACGCGCGCGTGCCTCGCCCGGCGATTCGCCGCCGGTCTCCACGAACAGCCAGGCGCCCCCGCGGGGCAGCCCCGCCGATGACGGGACCAGGTCGGCCGCCATCCCCTCGACGGTCAGCGGCCGGTGGGGCAGCAGTGCGGCCGCGGCCTCGGCGGCGGCGCTCTCGTCGCCGTACCCGAGCACGGCGAGCGCACGCGCGCGGGGGGCCTCGACGAGCCGTACGACCGCCTCCGTGAGCACGCCGAGCGTGCCCTCCGAGCCGCAGAAGGAGCGGGCGACATCGGCGCCCTTCTCGGGCAGCAGCGCGTCGAGCGCGTACCCGGAGATCCGGCGGGGCAGCTCGGGGAAGCCGGTCCGCAGCCGCGCGAGATCCCCCTCCACCAGTTCCCGCAGCCCGTCGGGCGCCCCGGACCAGCCCTGCCCGAGCCGCAGCCGCCGCCCGCGCGCGGTGACGACCTCCAGCTCGCGCACGCTGTCCGCGGTCGTCCCCCAGGCCACGGAGTGCGCGCCGCAGGAGTTGTTGCCGATCATCCCGCCGAGGGTGCAGCGGCTGTGCGTCGCCGGATCGGGCCCGAAGCGCAGCCCGTGCGGGGCGGCGGCCTCCTGGAGCCGGTCGAGGACCAGCCCGGGCTGGACGACGGCGGTGCGCTCCCGCGGGTCCAGGGCGAGCACCCGGTTCATGTGCCGGGTGAAGTCCAGCACCACGCCCGTGCCGGTGGCCTGCCCGGCGATCGACGTGCCGCCGCCGCGCGCGACGACCGGCACGCCGTGGGCCCGGCACACCGCGAGGACGGCGCCCACGTCGTCGGCGTCCCGGGGGGCGACGACGCCCAGCGGGACCCGCCGGTAGTTGGACGCGTCCATGGTGAACAGCGCCCGCGAGCCGGCGTCGAAACGCACCTCGCCCCGGACGGCCCCGCGCAGCCCGGCCTCCAGCTCCGTCATGACGTCCATCCGTCAGCCACCTGCCCTTCCGCCACCTGTTGGGACACCGTCTCACCCGACGGACGAGGTTTCGCCGAGGTTTCCCCCACCCGATAACCTCCCCCCGTGGCTGAGATCCAGATTCCCTCTGACATCAAGCCCGCCGACGGACGTTTCGGCGCGGGCCCCTCCAAGGTGCGGACGGAGGCGCTGGACGCCCTCGCCGCCACCGGCACCTCCCTCCTCGGCACCTCCCACCGCCAGGCCCCGGTGAAGAACCTGGTCGGCCAGGTGCGCGAGGGCATCAGCGAGCTGTTCTCCCTCCCCGAGGGCTACGAGGTGATCCTCGGCAACGGCGGCTCGACCGCCTTCTGGGACATCGCGACCCACGGCCTGATCGAGACCAAGTCGCAGCACCTCACCTTCGGCGAGTTCAGCTCCAAGTTCGCCAAGGCGGCCAAGCTCGCCCCCTGGCTGGCCGAGCCCACCGTCGTCTCCTCCGACCCGGGCACGCACCCCGAGCCCGTCGCCGAGGCGGGCGTCGACGTCTACGCCTTCACCCACAACGAGACGTCGACGGGTGTCGCGGCCCCGCTCCGGCGCGTCGAGGGCGCCGACGAGGGCGCCCTGGTCCTGGTGGACGCCACCTCCGGCGCCGGCGGCCTCCCGGTCGACATCGCCGAGACCGACGTCTACTACTTCGCCCCGCAGAAGTCCTTCGCCTCCGACGGCGGCCTGTGGATCGGCGTGTTCTCCCCGGCCGCGATCGAGCGCGCCGAGCGGATCCACGCCTCCGGCCGGCACATCCCCGAGTTCTTCAGCCTCCCCACGGCGATCGACAACTCCCGCAAGAACCAGACGTACAACACCCCGGCCCTCGCCACCCTCTTCCTGCTCAACCAGCAGCTGGAGTGGATCAACGGCCAGGGCGGCCTGGCCTTCTCCACGGGCCGCACCAAGGATTCCTCGACCCGTCTGTACAGCTGGGCCGAGGAGTCGAAGCACGCGACGCCGTTCGTCACCGACCCGGCCAAACGCTCCCAGGTCATCGGCACGATCGACTTCACGGACGAGATCGACGCCGCCGCCGTCGCCAAGGTCCTGCGCGCCAACGGCATCGTCGACACCGAGCCCTACCGCAAGCTCGGCCGCAACCAGCTGCGCGTCGCGATGTTCCCGGCGATCGACCCGGCGGACGTCGAGGCGCTCACGCGGTGCATCGACTACGTGATCGAGAAGCTTTAGCGGCTTCCGCCACGACGTGAAGGGCGCCCGCCGCGATGGCGGGCGCCCTTCGTGCGCTCACTCAGCCCCCGGCGATGAGCTTCTCGTACGCCTTGGCGTCGAGCAGCCCGTTGGAGCCGGCCCCGCTCTTGGTCCTGACCTTGAAGAGCCACATCTCGTAGGGCTCGGAGTTGACCGTCTCGGGGTCGTCGGTGACCTCGTCGTTGATCTGGACGATCTCCCCGGTGACCGGGCAGAACAGATCGGACGCCGCCTTGACCGACTCGACCACGCCGACCGCCTCCCCGACCTCGACCTTCCGGCCGACCTCGGGCAGCTCGAAGAAGACGATGTCCCCGAGGTTCTTCTGGGCGTGGTCGGTGATGCCGACGGTCACGGTGCCGTCGGTCCCGGTCTCGACCCATTCGTGGTCTTCGGTGTAGCGGAGGTGGGTGGGCACCTGGGACATGTCTGCTCCTTCAGCGCGGAGGTGTGATCGGGGACAGCCTCGCTCCCCGATCACACAGAACCCGACATTTCCGGCGCCACGGTCCCCCAGGCAGGTGACGGACGGGTCAGCCGCGGACACCGACCAGGGTGTGCAGGGTGTCGGCGGACGTCGTGCCGGCCGTCCGGTCCGCGGTCAGGGCGGACTGCGTCGTGCTCGGCGGCACGGGGTCGGCCGTCTTCTTGCAGACCGCGTCGGCCACGCCGCTGCCGCGCGGGACGGTCCCGTCGGTCAGGTACTTGGCGAGGTACTTGTCCAGGCAGGCGTTGCCGCTCAGCGTGATGCCGTGGTTGCCGCCGCCCTGCTCGACCACCAGGCTGGAGTGCTTGAGCAGACGGTGGACGGCGACACCGCCCTGGTACGGGGTGGCCGCGTCGTTCGTCGCCTGGAACAGCAGGACCGGCGGGAGCTTGCTGTTGGCGACGTTCACCGGCTTCAGTGTCTTCGTCGGCCAGAACGCGCACGGCGCGTTGTACCAGGCGTTGTTCCAGGCCATGAACGGGGCCTTCTCGTAGACGGCCCAGTTGTCCTTGCGCCACTGGTTCCAGTCGCGCGGCCAGGAGACGTCACGGCACTGCACGGCGGTGTAGACGCTGTAGCCGTTGTCGCCGGAGGCGTCGATGGCCGCGATGCTCTCGTAGGCCTTGAGCAGCGGGGCGTCGTTCTTGTCGTTCACGTGGGCGGCGAACGCCGAGGCGAGGACGGGCCAGTAGCCGTTGTAGTAGCCGCCGGGGATGTAGGTGTCCTCCAGCTCGGAGGCGCCCACCTTGCCGCCGGCCGGCTTCTTGGCGAGTTCGGCCCGCATCGCGTACCACTTGGCCTCGACCGCGGCCGGGTCGGTGCCGAGCTTGTACGTGCCGTTGTACTTGGCGATCCACGCCATCAGCGCCTTCTGGCGGGCGTCGAAGGCGTAGTCCTGGGAGATGTTGGCGTCGTACCAGACCCCGCCGGGGTCGACGATCGAGTCCAGGACCAGCCGGCGCACCCGGGTCGGGAAGAGCTTGGCGTAGACCTGGCCGAGGTAGGTGCCGTACGAGTAGCCGAAGTAGTTGATCTTCTTGGCGCCGAGCGCCTTGCGGATCCGGTCCATGTCCTTCACGGCGCTGACCGTGTTGATGTACGGCAGGACGTCCGCGTACTTGGTGCCGCAGGCCTTGGCGAACGCCTTGGCGCGCGCGAGGTTGGCCTTCTCGATCGCGGCGGTGCTGGGCACGGAGTCCGGGCGGACCGGGTTGAAGTAACCCGGCTTGCAGTCCAGCGCGGGCTTGCTCTTGCCGACGCCGCGCGGGTCGAAGCCGATGACGTCGTACTGCGCCGCGACCGACTTGGGCAGCGAGGACGCCACGAACCCGGCGAGGGTCAGTCCGCTGCCGCCGGGGCCACCGGGGTTGACCAGCAGCGGGCCCTGGTACTTGCGCGCGGTGTGCGGGACGCGGGAGAGGGCCAGGGTTATCTTCCGGCCGTTCGGCTTGGCGTAGTTCAGCGGCACCTTCACCGACGCGCACTGGAGCGTCGGGTAGTCCTCCGTCGCACACTTCTTCCAGGTGACCTTCGCCGCCTGGGCTGCCGGCGCGGACTGCGACGAGGCGGCCTCGGCCGGGACGGCCGTGAGAGATCCGGCCAGCACGACGGTCGCGCCGCACAGCACGGCTGTGCTTCTTCTCATGAAGTTCCTTCACGGAATGGGGGGTTCGGCAGGACCGGAAAGTTCACGATCCCCGCGGGATCTTTCCGAAGAACCACGCCCATCTGAAGGTTTTCGGCCGAAAATTTGGAACTCATTTGATCCGGGCGCGCCTTGGCGCGCCGGTACGGACGCCCGGCGCCATCGGTACCGGGCGTCCGGCTCTCAACTCGCCGTGCAGCTCACGGTCGGCGCCGTCCCGCCGCCGGGCGCGCCCCCGAAGCCGAAGGTCGTCGAGGCGCCCGCCGCGATCGTGCCGTTGTGGGCGGCGTTCGCCGCGGTCACGGTCGTCCCGCTCTGCGTGTACGAGGCGTTCCACATGGTCGTGATCTGCTGACCGCCGCTCCAGCTCCAGGTGACCTTCCAGGAACCGATCGCGGCCGTCCCGGTGTTGGTCACCTTCACCTCGGCGTTGAAGCCGCCGCCCCAGTCGCTGGTGACCGTGTAGGCGGCGGAGCAGACGGCCGATCCGCCGCCGCCTCCCCCGCCCCCGCCGCCGCCCCCGCCTCCGCCGGTGCCGGGGAAGCCGGGTGCCTTGACGCTCGCCAGGTAGGCGTCCTTCACCGTGTCCACGGTCTGCCAGTCGTCCTTGAGAATGCCGCCCGTGTCACCGGAGTTGGGGTTCCAGGACCAGAACGTCCAGTGGAAGGAGTCGGCGCCGTACGTCGACGTCGGCCGCAGATAGCTCACCAGCGCCGCCAGCCACCGCTGGTCCACGGTCGCCTGGAGCGTCGTGCCGAACTCCCCCACCCACACGGGCGCGATGTTCTGCTTGAAGATGTAACCCCAGTACTTGTCCCAGATCCCCGGCATGTTGGCGGGGAACGTCGGATCGCTGAACCAGCTCTGCTGGGCCACGCTGGTGGCGTAGTCGTGGGCCGAGTAGACGACCCGGTTCGCCACGTTCAGCTGCACCGGGTACTGCGCGACCCCCATCAGGTTGCCGCCCCACCAGCCCGAGACGCCGTTGAAGGACTGGACGCCCTCGACGAAGACCAGCAGATCGGGGTTGACGGACAGGACGGCGTTGCCCGCGCGCTGGGCGGCCAGCCGCCAGTCCGTCGCGGTGTCGCCGCAGCCCCAGCAGGCGGGGTCGTGGGGCTCGTTGTGCAGGTCGATACCGACGACCGTGGACTGACCCGCGTAACGGGCCGCGAGCGCCTTGAGGTTGGCGATCCACGTCGACTCGGGGACGGCCGAGGTGTACCAGAGGGCCGACTGGCCACCGGAGTCCGGGCGGTGCCGGTCGAGGATCACCTTGAGGCCGTCCTGACCGGCGTACGAGACGATCCTGTCGAGGACGCCCAGGGAGCCCAGCCCCTGGAGGTCGGCGTTCTTGCCGCTGCTGAAGTCGATGCCGTTGGGCACGGTCGAGCTCTTGAAGATGTCGTCGCTGTACGGGATCCGGATCGTGTTGTAGCCCAGCGACTTCATCTGGTCGATCATGCTCTTGTAGTCACGGGACCACAGGCCGTGGACGACGTAGTTGCCGGTCTCGAAGCCGAACCAGTTGATCCCGGCGATCCGGACCGGCTGCCCGGCCGCGTCGAGGATCTGCCGGCCGCTGGTGTGCCAGTACCCGGCACCGGCGTCGGCCGCCGCGGCGGTGGCCGCCGGGGCCGCTTGGGCGGACTGGGCGCCCGCCGCCAGGGGGAGCAGCAGGGCCGCGGCGGCGGCGCACAGCGCTCTGCGGAGGTTGCGGAACATGGCGTTGCTTCCTCTCGGGGGCGGCGCGGGCCCGGAACATATGGGAGCGCTCCCATACACCGCGCACCCCCAGGAAACTGACACTGCATGTGCGCGTCAAGAAGCGCGGCGGTACCCGGTGCGGGTACCGCCGCGCCGCCTCGGACGACGGGTCAGCGATTGTCGGGATCTTCGATGACATTGATCAGGGCGACGATGTCGTCGATCTCCCCGTCCCCGGTGACGGTCACGCCGACGCTCACGAAGTGGATCGGGTGCGGGGGGACGATCGGCCCCGGCGGGAAGAAGGGGTTGACCTGGAGGAAGGCCGGGGAGGCGATCAGCGGCGTGATCGGACCGGGCGGCCAGGACACCACGTTGCTGTCCGCGCCGACGAACAGATACCGGCCGCCGGTCGTCTGCCCCACGCCGGTCGTGGGGCCCAGGGCGCTGATGATCCGGGCCGTGCCCCCGCCGCCCGTGTTCGTCCGGGTGACGACGGTGACGAAGAGGCTTCCGGTGATGTCGATCTTCTCCTGGGCGCCCGTGATCTGGCCGCTCAGCGCCAGCGTGGCGGTGCGCACGTGCACGGCCGGGAAGGCGACGGCGGCCGCCCCGGCCGGCTGCGCGCCGGCGAGGGTCACCGGCCCCGTCAGGGCCAGGGCGGCCACGAGCAGACAGAGGCGACGAGCGACGCGTCTTCTCACGTCACGTAGAGCAGGACCGCGCATCGGGTCTCCAAAGGGTGAGGGCGGGACCGCGTTCCGAGTCCGCCCCCGTCCCGCGGGACACCTCAGCCTGACCGGACGGCCGCACCCGTGTCGCGCGGGGCGGCGCGGACGGGTGACGCCGCCGCGCCGCGCGGAGGATCAGCCGCGGCGCAGCAGCCGCCGGAAGCCGAAGAAGGCGGCGACCACGGCGACCACGGCGAGGGCGCCGAACTTGACGTTCCCGGTGGCCGCCGAGGAACCGGAGGAGTCGGAGGCCGAGTCCGAACCGTCCTTGCCCGAGGGGGACTTGGCGGACGACCCGCCGTCCGGGGCGTCCTCCGCGACCACCGAGCTCCCGGTGCCCTCGCTGCCGTACATCAGCTTGGTGCCGTCGGCGGAGTAGCTGAGGGACTCCCCCTGCCGCTGCAACGGCACGTCGAGCCGGCCCTCGCGCTTGAGGTCGCCGCCGTTCCAGCCGTACCGGATGCCGCCGAAGTAGCCGCGTACGGCGAGCTGGGTGCCGTCCGGGGAGAAGGCGGCGTCGGTGGCCCACAGGTCGACGGTGGCGATCGGCTTGAAGACGTTCTTGCCACGGGTGGAGAGGGTCGCCGGGCCCTCGTAGAGGTGTCCGCCGTCCTCGTTCTTGTCGATGATGTAGACCCGGCCGGTCTTGGGGTGCACGACCAGCGACTCGGCGTCGCGGGCCCCGTCCGCGTACGTCACGACGTACTGCGTGGCGCGGACGGTGGCGTCGGCGAGGGTCTTGGGCTCGGGCAGCTCGTAGATCCAGACGTACGGCCAGTTGCCGCCGAGGTTGTCGCCGATGTCGCCGACGTAGATCTTGTCGCCGGGGCCGATCGAGATGGCCTCGACGTCACGGGGGCTGCCGATGCCGGTGAGGGTGAGGCGGGCGACGGTCTTCCCGGTGGCGCTGTCGACGGCGTAGAGGTAGGGGCCGTCGTCGCTGTCGTTGTGGGTCCAGTAGATGCCGGGGTGCCGGCGGGAGGCGGCGAGGCCACTGGACTCGGTGATGCGCGGATCCTCGATCGTGAACCCCTTGTCCCCCGTGTCGTCCCGGTCCGCCCCGGCGGCGGAGGCGGGCACGGCGAAGGCGCCCACGAGGAGGGTGGCGGCGAGGAGGGCCCCGGCTCGGGCGGCGAAGGATCGGCGCATGCCCTCAAGCCTGCCATCCCGCCCGGGCGTTCCCGCGTCGTGGCCGGTCTCACACGCCAGCGGCCGCCTTGATCCCTCATCATGAGCGGATGCTCAGGTTCATGCCCGTAGGTGACTCGATGACGATCGGAAGCGCGGGCGACCACACGTGGCGCTACCGCATGTGGCAGCATCTGTGCGCCACGTACGGCGGCCCGTTCACGCTGGTCGGCCCGCGCGAGACGCTCTACGACAAGGCGGCGGAGGCCCCGGCCTCGTACGCGTACGCCGACCCCGGTTTCCCGCGCGCCCATCTGGCGGGCTGGGGCGAGGGCTGGCTGCACATGGCGCCCCTGATCGCCGACGCCGTCCGCTCCGCGCGGGCGGACGTCCTCCTCGTCTCCCTCGGCCTGATCGACCTCGGCTTCTACACGAACGCGGAGCAGACGGCGGACAACGCCCGCGCGTTCGTGGCCGAGGCCCGCTCGGCCAACCCGCGGATCCGTATGGTCTGGCTGCCGGTGATACACAACGTCCGTGCCGCCGACGACCCCGGCTTCGGGGCCCAGGTCGCCCTCTTCAACGAGCTGCTGGCGAAGACCGCGGCGGACCTGGACGAACCGGCCTCGCCCATCCTGCTGGCGTCGGTCCCCAGGGACTGGGACCTGCACACCGACACCTACGACGGCACCCACCCGAACGCCCGCGGCGAACACCGCCTGGCGGCGGCCTTCGCGGACGCGATGCACCAGGGGTGGGGGCTGGGCGGGGAGTACGAGGGCTGAGCCGCGGCGAGATCACTTCCCCCGTGACCGACTGACAGAATCCGCTCCATGGCGATCATCCACAACACCACCGTCAAGCCCACCAAGCTGGAACTCCTCACCGCCTGGCTGCCGACCCGGCCGTGGTACGTGGGGGACGGGGCTCCGGAGCTGAGCAGGGCCGGGGGCTTCCGGCTGGATGATCCGGAGGGGGAGGTCGGCATCGAGTTCATGGTGGCCGTCGACACCTCCGGCCCCGGACCCGTCGCCTACCACGTCCCCCTCACCTACCGCGGCGCCCCGCTCCCCGGCGCGGAACACGCCCTCGTCGGCACCATGGAGCACGGCGTGCTGGGCCCGCGGTGGGCCTACGACGGCTGCCACGACCCGGTGCTGATCGGTGAACTGACCGCCCTGGTCGAAGGCCGCGCCCAGGCCCAGGCGCAGAGCGTCACGGACACCCCCGACCACGAGGTCACCCGTTCCTGCGCGGGCCCCGCCCTCCCCTCCCCGCCGTGGCCCCTCGAGGTCACCGACGACGAGCGGAGCACCGTCCTGACCGCCGCGGACGGCAGGGCCCTGCGCGTGCACCGCGTCCTGGACCCCACCGCACCCGACACCCGCCCCGAGACGGCGGCCGGCCACGTCAGCGGCGCCTGGGAGGCGGCCGACGGCACCCGCGCCCGGGCGGTGTTCGTCACCGCGCACGTCGACGGACCGGCCCGGGGCTGACGGGCGGGGCCCCGGCCTCCGGAACATGCCGCTGCCGTTGGAACGTGCCGTTTGCCGTTAGAACATGCCGTTGCCGTTGGCCGAGGTCTCCGGGACGTTCTGGATGATGTCCCAGTGCTCGACGATCTTGCCGTTCCGCACCCGGAACAGGTCCAGGATCGCCGCGCCCCGGTCTCCCGGGTAGTTGACGTAGTGGCTGTGGACGGCCACCAGGTCGCCCTCGGCGATGATCCGCTTCGGGGTGACCGTCAGTTGCGGAACCGAGGCGAAGTAACCGCCGAGGCCGGCCTTGGCGGCGGGCACGCCGCTCTGCATCTGCGGGTTGTGCTGGAGGTAGCCGGGGTCCCAGTAGCGGTCGAGGGCGGTCAGGTCCTTGTGGACCATGAGCTCGTCGAAGGCCTTGGTGACCAGCGCCTGGTTGGCCTGGGTGAGCCGGTGGTCCAGGGGCTGCGAGACCCGCGGTGAACTCAGCGTGGAGAACATGTCGTTGCCGCTGGCCGTGGTGTCCGGCACGTTCTGGACCACGTCCCAGTGCTCGGCCACCTTCCCGCCCTGGAAGCGGAAGATGTCGATGACGGACGCGCCCTTGGTGCCCGGGACCAGCACCACGTTGGAGTGGAGCAGCACGAGGTCGCCCTGGGCGATGGCCCGCTTGACGTCGTACCGGGCGTCGGGGAACTGCTGGTGGATCGAGGTGGCCAGGGCCTTCAGGCCCGCCGCCCCGTCCGCCGCGGTCGGGTTGTGCTGGATGTAGCCCGGCCGTACGTAGCGGTCGACGACCGCGGTGTTCCCGCGCTCGAACACGCCCTTGACGACGGCGACGGCTACGGCTTTCTGGTGGGCGAGGCGGGCCGGGTCGCCGTAGCCACCCCGGCTGTGCGCCGCGTGCCCGGCGGACGGGCCGTGCGGGGCCGCCGCCACGGCGGGGACGGCGGCCGTGCCCAGGACCGCGGCGGCGGCAAGGAAGGCGACGACGGCCCTACGGGTGGGAACAGTGGGGGGCATGGTGCGCTCCAGACGTCTCATGCGTGCAAAACCGCGAATAGCTTGAAGTTTCAAACTCTGCTCCGTCAGGTAATCATTCAGGGGTGGGCCATGTCAACCTGCCTTGCCACCCCTTGACGTTCCTTGACTCCCCGACGCCCTTGCCTGGAGCGCACTCCAAGCCGTTGGCTGGGTGGTCATGAAGTACACGCAGCTCGGACGCACCGGACTCAAGGTCAGCCGACTCGTCCTCGGCACCATGAACTTCGGCCCGCAGACCGACGAGGCCGACTCCCACGCGATCATGGACTCGGCCCTGGACGCAGGCATCAACTTCTTCGACACGGCCAACGTCTATGGGTGGGGCGAGAACAAGGGCCGTACCGAGACGATCATCGGCAACTGGTTCGCACAGGGCGGCGACCGGCGCGACAAGGTCGTCCTCGCCACCAAGGTGTACGGCAACATGGCCGTCGACGGCGCGGCCTGGCCCAACCACGACAAGCTCTCCGCCGTGAGCATCCGGCGCGCGGTCGACGCCAGCCTGAAGCGCCTGCGGACCGACCACATCGACGTCTACCAGTTCCACCACATCGACCGCAGCACTCCCTTCGAGGAGATCTGGCAGGCGATCGACGTCCTGGTCCAGCAGGGCAAGATCCTCTACGCCGGGTCCAGCAACTTCCCCGGGTACAAGATCGCGCAGGCCAACGAGACCGCCGCCCGGCGCGGCTCCTTCGGTCTGGTCAGCGAGCAGTGCCTCTACAACCTCGCCGAGCGCCGCGCCGAGATGGAGGTCGTCCCGGCCGCGCAGGAGTACGGCCTCGGGGTCATCCCCTGGTCGCCGCTGCACGGCGGGCTGCTGGGCGGTGTGATCAAGAAGGAGGCCGAGGGCGGGCGCCGGACGTCCGGGCGGGCCGCCGACGCCCTGGCCGACCCGACCGCACGCGCGCGGGTCCAGGCGTACGAGGACCTGCTGGAGAAGCACGGCGTGGAGCCCGGCGAGGCCGCCCTGGCGTGGCTCCTGACCCGCCCCGGCGTGACGGGCCCGATCGTCGGCCCGCGCACCGCCGCACAGCTCGACTCCGCGATCCGTGCGGCCGAGCTGGAGCTGGGCGAGGACCTCCTGGAGGGCCTGGACGAGATCTTCCCGGGCCCGGGGCCGTCCCCGGAGGCCTTCGCCTGGTGACACCGGGCAGCTTCGGGGGCTCGGGGAACCGCACGCCCAGCCGTCCGGTTCCCCGAGCTCCTACCTCCCGAGCGCGGCCGCCAGGGCGACGACGACGAACATCAGCACGAGCGCACCGGCCATGATCCGGTTCCGGGTCTTCGGGTCCACGTACCGAGCCTAACCGGCCCCGCCGAGCGCCCAGCGCCCGACCGGTTCATAACGCGGCTGCTCCCCCGGCACCCCGGACCTCGGCAGCCGGCTGCGGACCAGGACCAGCTCGCGCACGGTCCAGGTCCGCCCCCGGAACCCGTGCAGCGCCTCGACGTACGGCCGCACGTCCACCGCGTCCCGGCTGCGGGCCAGCGTGAGGTGGGCCTTGTAGCGGCGGTGCTCCCCCATGTCCAGGCCCGCCTTGCGCGCCGCCGCCTCCGCCCGGTCGGCCAGCAGGCGCAGGGCCGGCACGTCCTCCGCCGCCCCCGCCCAGAGCGCCCGCCCGTGCCCGAACTGTCCCCCGCCCCGCACGGCCAGCTCGAAGGGCGCGCAGCGCCCGGCAGCCCGCGCCAGCCGTGCCGAGAGTTCCGGTACGACGTCGTCGTCGACCTCGCCGTAGAACGCGAGCGTGAAGTGCCACCCCTCCGGGCCGGTCCACCGCAGGCCCTCCGCGCCGGGCAGCCCGCGCAACTCGCGCACCTCGGTGGCGAGTTCGTCGGCCACGTCAGTGGGGGGCAGCACGGCGGCGAAGAGTCTCATGGGGACCAGTCTGCCGGGCGTGCCCCGGACGCCGTGCGTATCGTTGTACTGCGCGGCGGCACCGGTCCATCGGGGTCGCCGCGGAGGAGCGCCACCATGACCGTCCTGGACGACAGGATCGAGATGGCCGAGATCGGTGAAGAACTCACACTCGACACCATGTTCGAGTGGCTGGAGAAGATGCCCATCCCCGAGGGTTACAAGACGGAGATCGTCGGGGGGAACATCTGCATGGCACCGCAACGGGACACGCACTGGGAGATCATCGCAGCCATCTACGAGCAACTCCGAGCCAAGTACCCTCGTCGGCGCCTGAAGTCCGACGTCCGCATCGACTACCCCGGGCACCTCAACGGATTCGCGAGCGACGTCACACTGCTGGCCGAAGACGCGCAACCGGACGACAAGGGCCGCTTGCGCCACCAGGATGTCGAACTCGTCGCCGAAGTGATCTCCAGGGACACCGCTCTCAACGACTACGGACCGAAGAAGGCCGCCTACGCCGCCGCCGACGTGCCGGTGTATCTGATCGTCGACCCCTACAAGGGCAAGTGGTACCTGTACACCCTGCCGAAGGACGGCGAATACCACGGCGAGGTGAGTCTTGACTTCGGTGACGAGATCGACCTGACCGGGACGGCCGTCGGGCTCGTTCTCCAGACCGACGAGTTCCCCCGCGACTGACCCGGCCGGTCCCGTCACCCCACGGTGGCCAGTTCCCCGCTGCTCCTCGGGACGAACCGGACCCGGGGGTGGCCATGGTGCCAGCCGACCGACAGGCGCAGGTCGCCGACGCGGGCCAGGACCAGGCCGACGGTGACCGCGGCGGCCGCGGCGATCGCGCCGCCCACCGCGAGGCCGGCGCGGACGCCGTACGCGTCGGTGATCCAGCCCGCGACGGGGGCGCCGACGGGCGAGCCCCCGAGGAACACCATCATGTAGAGGGCCATGACCCGGCCGCGCATGGCGGGGTCGGTGCCCATCTGGATGCTGGTGTTGGCGGTGACGTTGATCGTCATGCCGAACATCCCGATCGGCGCCATGAGCAGGGCGAACAGCCAGAGCGAGGGAGCCGTCGCGGCGAGGATCTCCATCGCGCCGAAGAGCACCGCCGCCCCGATCATGACCCGCATCCGGGCCGTGCCGCGCCGGGCGGCGAGCAGGGCGCCGGCCAGCGAGCCGACCGCCATCAGGGTGTTGAAGAGGCTGTAGGAGCCGGCTCCGGCGTGGAAGACGTCGTCGGCGAAGGCCGAGAGGTACACGGGGAAGTTGAAGCCGAAGGTGCCGACGAACCCGACCAGGACGATCGTCCAGATCAGGTCGGGGCGGCCTGCCACGTACTGGAGGCCCTCCCTGAGCTGGCCCTTGCCGCGCGGGGCGCGCTCGACGACGTACAGCTCGCGGGCGCGCATCAGCAGCAGGCCCGCGATGGGCGCGACGAAGGACAGGCCGTTGAAGAGGAAGGCCCAGCCGGTGCCGACGCCGGTGATCATCAGGCCTGCGACGGCGGGGCCGACCAGCCGGGCGGACTGGAAGTTCGCCGAGTTCAGGCTGACCGCGTTCTGGAGCTGGCCGGGGCCGACCATCTCGGAGACGAAGGACTGGCGGGCCGGGTTGTCGACGACCGTGGCGAGGCCGACGGCGAAGGCGGCGAGGTAGACGTGCCAGACCTGGACGTGGCCGGAGAGGGTGAGCGCGGCGAGGGCGATGCCGGTGACGGCCATCGCGGACTGGGTGACCAGCAGCGTGCCGCGCCGCGGCAGGCGGTCGACGAGGACCCCGCCGTAGAGGCCGAGGAACAGCATCGGCAGGAACTGCAGGGCCGTGGTGACGCCGACGGCGGTGGCGGAGCCGGTGAGGCTCAGGACCAGCCAGTCCTGGGCGATCCGCTGCATCCAGGTGCCGATGTTCGAGACGACCTGGCCGGCGAAGAACAGGCGGTAGTTCCTGACCCTCAGCGAGCTGAACATCGAGGAGGTGCGGGGGGTGTCGGGGGCGGGCAGGGGGTCGGGGGTGGTCGGTGCGGGGGCGGAGTCTGCTCCGGGTCCCGTACTCAACAGGGTTCGCCTCCTCAACTACTGCGGCTTACAGGTGTGCGAGCTTCTCCAGCACGGGGGCGGCGGCGCGCAGTTTCGCCCACTCGTCCTCGTCGAGACCGTCGACCAGGGTGGCCAGGAAGGCGTTCCGCTTGCGGCGGCTCTCCTCGAGCATGGCCTCGGCCTGCTCGGTCCGGGTGACGACCTTCTGGCGCCGGTCCTCGGGGTGCGGCTCCAGCCGGACCAGGCCCTTGGCCTCCAGCAGCGCCACGATGCGGGTCATCGAGGGCGGCTGGACGTGCTCCTTGCGGGCGAGCTCGCCCGGGGTGGCGCTGCCGCAGAGGGAGAGGGTGCCGAGCACCGACATCTCGGTGGGGCTCAGCGACTCGTCGACCCGCTGGTGTTTGAGCCGGCGGGAGAGCCGCATCACTGCGGACCGGAGCGAGTTCACGGCGGCCGCGTCGTCGCCATGGGTGAGGTCAGGCATCTCTTTAGCGTAACTCATTACCCTGGCTAAACAAGCTGGGGCGCGCCAGGATTCCCGTGACCCTGGCCACGGAAACCGCTTCATCACTCGAACGAGTGAGACGCGCGCGGAAAGTCACTGACGTACGGCACGGTGCGGCGACCCTCGACTCATGGGGACCACTGTGCTCAGCCTGCGGATAGACGAGGAGCTGCTCGAACGGCTCCGACAGCACGCCGCCAAACGCGGAATGAGCGTCCAGGACTATGTCGTCCAGACGCTCATTCGCGATGACTTCGACCAGCGCTTCCAGTCGGCCGTCGAGGAGACCGAGAAGTTCTACGGGCTCGCCTGAGCCGCCCCGCCCCGGCCAGGTCAGGTCAGGTCAGACCGAGGGCCGGCATCAGGTAGTAGAACGTGAAGACCGCCGAGACCACGTACATCGGGACCGGGATCTCGCGGGCCCGGCCGGCCACCAGGCGCAGCAGCACGAAGGTAATGAAGCCCATGCCGATGCCGTTGGTGATGGAGTAGGTGAACGGCATCATCACCATCGTGACGAAGGCCGGGATGGCGATCGTGTAGTCGGCCCAGTCGATCTCCTTGACCGAGTTCGCCAGGATCATGAAGCCCACCGCGAGCAGCGCGGGCGTGGCGGCCTGGGACGGGACCATGGTGGCGACCGGCGTGAGGAACAGCGCGACGGTGAAGAGGCCGCCCGTGACGAGGTTCGCGAAACCGGTGCGGGCGCCCTCACCGACCCCGGCGGTGGACTCCACGAATGCGGTGGTGGCCGAGGAGGAGCTGGCGCCGCCGGCGGCCACGGCGAGACCGTCGACGAAGAGCACCTTGTTGATGCCGGGCATCTCGCCCTTGGCGTCGGTCAGCTTCGCCTCGTCGGAGACGCCCATGATCGTGCCCATCGCGTCGAAGAAGCACGACAGCAGGACCGTGAAGACGAACAGCACGCCGGTCAGCACGCCGACCTCGCCGAAGCCGCCGAACAGGCTGACGTCGCCGATCAGCCCGAAGTCGGGGGTGGCGACCGGGTTGCCGGGCCACTCGGGGGTGGTCAGGCCCCAGGACGGGACGTGCGCGACGGCGTTGATGACCAGCGCGAGGACGGTCATGGCGACGATCGAGATCAGGATCGCGCCCGGGACCTTGCGGACGATCAGGGCGAGGGTGAGCAGCGCGCCCAGGATGAAGACCAGGACCGGCCAGCCGACCAGATGGCCGTCGGTGCCGAGCTGGAGCGGGACGGTGGTGTGGGCGGCGTCCGGGATGCGGGTGACGAAACCGGAGTCCACCAGGCCGATCAGCATGATGAACAGGCCGATACCGATCGAGATGGCCTTGCGCAGCCCGAAGGGGACCGCGTTCATGACGCGCTCCCGCAGACCGGTGGCGACCAGCAGCATGACGACGAGACCGGCCAGCACGACCATGCCCATGGCGTCCGACCAGGACATCCGGGGGGCCAGCTGGAGCGCCACCACCGAGTTCACACCGAGCCCCGCCGCCAGCGCGATCGGCACATTGCCGATGACGCCCATGAGGAGCGTGGTGAAGGCCGCGGTCACACAGGTGGCGGTGACCAGCTGGCCGTTGTCGAGCTGATGCCCGTACATGTCCTTCGCGCTGCCGAGGATGATCGGGTTCAGCACGATGATGTACGCCATCGCGAAGAAGGTGGCGAAACCGCCCCGGATCTCGCGGGGCAGGGAGCTGCCGCGCTCGGAGATCTTGAAGTAGCGGTCGAGTGCGCCATGGGCGGGCCCGGCTCCCGGCTGTTCAGGGGCAGGGACCTTGGCGGGGGCCGAGGTGGACATGTATTCAGCGTTTCCTACGAAGAGAAGTGGTCAGACACAAACCGTTTCAGTATGAACATATGACGATCCGATCGGCCATCTTCGCGCGTAGATGTGACCACCTCGTAAGCTGTCCCCATGGCGAAGTGGACACCGAAGCATGAGGCGCCGGAGCCCCTGGAAGGGCCCGTGGTCCCGGTCATCACCGGCGGCACGATCATCTGGTTCGTCCTCTTCCTCGTACAGCTCCCCTTCTACGGCTGGTTCGACGACCACGGTCATCTGTGGTGGCTGTGGACCTGTCTGGCCGGGGCCGCGCTGGGCCTCCTCGGCATCCGGATCACCCGCAGCCGGGACGCGGCGATCAAGCGGGCACGGGCGGCCGCGGAGGCCGAGCCGGTGCCGGGGACCGGACAGACGCACGAGACCGAGCAGGCCCCCGCCGAGTAGCCGCCCGGTGGGGCAAAGCCCCTACACCCGGCGTATGAGCCCGCTCTCCCCCGGTCCTCCCCAGGTCGGATCTTCCGGACCTCCGGGGGGTGAACGCCCCCATCCGCACGTACCGTCGATTCCATGACCGACATCGACGCGACCGCCACCGCGCCGGCGGCGACCGGACTCACCGCCGCCCAGGTCGCGGAGCGCGTCGCGCGCGGTCAGGTGAACGACGTCCCCGTACGCAGCAGCCGGTCCCTCGGCGAGATCGTCCGGGCGAACGTGTTCACCCGGTTCAACGCGATCATCGGCGTCCTGTGGCTGATCGTGCTCGTCGTCGCCCCCTTCCAGGACGGCCTGTTCGGGTTCGTCATCCTCGCCAACACCGGGATCGGGATCATCCAGGAGTGGCGGGCCAAACAGACCCTGGACTCCCTCGCCGTCATCGGGGAGGTCCGCCCCACCGTGCGCCGGGACGGGAAGGCCGTCGAGCTGGCCACTTCCGACCTCGTCCTGGACGACCTGGTCGAGATCGGCCCCGGGGACAAGGTCGTCGTCGACGGGGTGTGCGTCGAGGCGGACGGGCTGGAGATCGACGAGTCCCTGCTCACCGGTGAGGCCGACCCGCTGGTCAAGCACCCCGGCGCCCAGGTCATGTCCGGCAGCTTCGTGGTGGCCGGCGGCGGCGCCTTCCGGGCGACCAGGGTGGGACGGCAGGCGTACGCCGCCCAGCTCGCCGAGGAGGCCTCCCGGTTCACCCTCGTCCACTCCGAGCTGCGCTCCGGCATCTCCACGATCCTCAAGTACGTGACGTGGATGATGATCCCGGCCGCGATCGGCCTGGTCGTCACCCAGCTCTTCGTGAAGAACCACGACCTGAAGGAATCGATCGCCCGGACCGTCGGCGGGATCATCCCGATGGTCCCCGAGGGACTGGTCCTGCTCACCTCCGTCGCCTTCGCGATCGGGGTGATCCGGCTCGGCCGCAAGCAGTGCCTGGTGCAGGAACTGCCCGCCATCGAGGGCCTCGCCCGCGTCGACACCGTCTGCCTGGACAAGACCGGAACCCTCACCGAGGGCGGCATGGACGTCACCGAGCTGCGCGCCCTCGACGGCGCCGACGAGGCGTACGTACGCCAGGTGCTCGGCGCGCTCGGCGAGTCCGACCCGCGGCCGAACGCCTCCCTGCGGGCCGTCCTCGACGCCTACCCGGACGCCGAGGAGTGGCGCTGCACGGAGGCCCTCCCCTTTTCCTCCGCCCGCAAGTACAGCGGCGCCACCTTCAGCGAGGGCGACGGCGAGAGCAGCACCTGGCTGCTGGGCGCGCCCGACGTGCTGCTCGACGACGGGGACCCGGCCCTCGCCGAGACCGGGCGGCTCAACGAGCAGGGGCTGCGGGTGCTGCTGCTCGCCCGCGCCGTACGGGGCCTGGACGATCCCCGCGTCGCCGAGGGAGCGGGCGCGGTCGCCCTCGTCGTCCTGGAACAGCGGCTGCGGCCCGACGCGGCGGACACCCTGCGCTACTTCGCCGAGCAGGACGTCCGCGCCAAGGTGATCTCCGGGGACAACGCGGTGTCGGTCGGGGCGGTGGCCGCCAAGCTGGGGCTGCGGGGCCGCACGGTCGACGCGCGACGGCTGCCCGCGGAGCGCGAGCCGATGGCCGCGGCCCTCGACGAGGGCACCGTGTTCGGGCGGGTCACCCCGCAGCAGAAGCGGGACATGGTGGGGGCGCTCCAGTCCCGGGGCCACACCGTCGCGATGACCGGCGACGGCGTCAACGACGTGCTCGCGCTCAAGGACGCGGACATCGGTGTCGCGATGGGGTCGGGCTCGGAGGCGACCCGGGCCGTCGCGCAGATCGTGCTGCTGGACAACAGCTTCGCCGCCCTGCCGTCGGTGGTGGCCGAGGGGCGGCGGGTGATCGGCAACATCACCCGGGTCGCGACGCTGTTCCTGGTGAAGACCGTCTACTCGGTGCTGCTGGCGCTGCTGGTGGTGTGCTGGCAGGTGGAGTACCCCTTCCTGCCCCGGCACGTCACCCTGCTGTCCACCCTCACGATCGGCGTCCCGGCGTTCTTCCTCGCCCTCGCCCCCAACAAGGAACGCGCCCGGCCGCACTTCGTACGGCGGGTCATGCGGTACTCGGTCCCGGGCGGGCTGCTGGCCGGTGTCGCCACCTTCGTGTCCTACCTGGCCGCCCGGCACTACTACAGCGGGCCGGGGGCGCTGGAGGCGGAGACCAGTGTCGCCACCCTCACGCTGTTCCTGATCTCCATGTGGGTGCTGGCGATCGTGGCACGGCCGTACACCTGGTGGCGGGTGCTGCTCGTCGCCGCCATGGGCGCGGCGTTCCTGGTGGTGCTGGTGGTGCCGGGGCTCCAGGACTTCTTCGCGCTGCGGCTGGTGGGGATGACGATGCCGTGGATCGGGGTGGGGATCGCGGCGGTCGCGGCGGCCGGCCTGGAGCTCGTGTGGAGAGAGGTCGACCGCCGCGGTTCCGACTGAGGGGCGGACGGGTTACTGGACGTCGATGAAGTCCGCCGCCGAGGTCACCGGGGCCGTCGTCGACGATCCCGCGAAGACATAGCGGAAGTAGCCGTCCGCGGAGGCCGTGACCGTGGTCTTCAGGGTGCCCGTGGAGCCGGTCTTGACGGTCTTGAGCGTCGTGTAGGCGGTCGCGCCCTTCTTCTTGAACTGGAGCTTCACCGGCTGGGTGCCGTAGCCCGCGTACTTGTTGGTGTCCCAGTTGGCACGGGAGAGCTTGCCGGTGACCGTGAGGGTCTTGCCCTTCTTCACCGGCTCCGGGGTGGCGTCGGCGGTGAGGGTGGCGGCGCGCAGCAGCTTGGTGGTGCCGAGGCCGCCCTGGTAGGTGACGCCGCCGGCCGCGTTGACCGCGAAGGCGCCCAGCTTCCAGCTGCCGGCGTCGGCGTTGGTCAGATCGATGTCCACGTCGGAGGACTTCGGGCGGAACTGGATCTTCGCCGTGCACTTCAGGACGGTCGAGGAGGACTTGGTGCAGGTGGCGACGTCGTCACCGGCGAGCCCGTCGGAGTCGTCGCCGAGGGTGGTGCCGCGGTAGAGCACCGGCATGCTCGCGAAGGTGTTCGGGTCCAGGCTCGCGGGCTTGGTCACCGTGTAGGAGGCCGTGACGGTGACCGTCGTCGTGGGGCCGACCACGATGTTCTTGCCGCTGTTGACCTTCAGGCCGGAGAAGGTGACCGCGGGGCCGGCCGGGGCGGCCTGCGCGGCGGGCACGGCGAGGGCGGTCAGGGCCACGGCGCCGGAGGCCGCGAGGACGAGGGCGCGTATGCGCATGTGCGTTCCCCATGAGGAGAGAAGTGATCTCGGGAGTCTCTTGACTCACCTGGTAGATCCGTGGCTCCCGGGGCGGGTTGTACGGGAAAAGGTAAGGAGAGAGGAAGAACGCCTTCCCCTCTCCTTCTCTTCGTCCTTCTTTGCCCTCGCGGGTTACTTCACGTCGACGAAGTCGCCGGCGGAGGTGACCGGAGCGGTCGTGGTGGTGCCGGCGAAGACGTAGCGGAAGTAGCCGTCCGCCGTCGCCTTGACCGTGGTCTTCAGGACGCCGGTGGAGCTGGACTTGATGGTCTTCACCGTCGTGTAGGCGGTGGCGCCCTTCTTCTTGAACTGGAGCTTCACCGACTGGGACGCGTAACCGGCGTTCTTGTTGGTGTCCCAGTTGGCCCGCGCCAGCTTGCCGTTGACCGTGATGGTCTTGCCCTTCTTCACCGGCTCCGGGGTGGCGTCGGTGGTGAGGGTGGCCTTGCGGAGGACCTTGATGCTGCCGAGGTTGCTCAGCGGGGTGACGCCACCGGTGTTGATGTCGATCGCGGCTCCGCCGATCTTCCACGCGCCCGCGTGGGCGTTGGTCAGGTCGCCGTAGTCGGTGTTGTCGGTCGGCCGGAACTGGATCTTCGCCGTGCACTTGAGCACGGTCGAGGAGGAGGTCGTGCAGGTGCCCGGCTCGTCACCGCCCCAGACGTCCTTGTCCGGGGTGTCCAGCGTGAGCGCGGCACCGCGGTAGAGGACCGGGAAGGTGAACAGGGAGGCCGCGCTCTGGCTCGCGGACTTGGTGACGGTGTAGCTCGCCGAGACCGTGACCTTCGTGGTCGGACCGACGACGACGTTCTTGCCGGCGTTGATCTTCACGTTGGAGAAGGTGACGGCGGGCCCGGCCGGCGGGGTCGGCGCGGCCTGGGCGGCCGGAACGGCAAGGGCGGTGAGAGCGACGGCGCCGGTGGCGGCGACGACGAGAGCGCGTACGCGCATGCTGGTGTTCCCCTGGTGCTGTGAAGTACGGATGACTGGGTTGCTCACTTGACGTCGACGAAGTCGCCCGCGGCGTTGACCGCCGGGGTCGTCGAGGTGCCCGCGAAGCTGTAGCGGAAGTAACCGTCCGCCGACGCCTTGACCGTGGTCTTGAGGGTGCCGGTGGAGGTGGTCCTGATGGTCTTCAGGGTGGTGTAGGTGGAGCTGCCCTTCTTGCGGAACTGCAGCTTCACCGGCTGGCCCGAGTAGCCGTGGTACTTGTTGTCGTCCCAGTTGGCGCGGGTCAGCTTGCCCGTGACGGTGATGGTCTTGCCCTTCTTCACCGGCTCGGGGGTGGCGTTGACGGTCAGCTTGGAGAGGCGCTGGAGCTTGGTGGTGGCGAGCTTGTCCTGCTCGCCGTAACCGACCTTGGACCAGTCGATGTCGTCGATGTCGACGCCGAGCTGGTCGTTGAAGTCGATGACGTAGCCGCCGGCCTTCCAGGAGGTGGCGTCGACGTTGTTCAGCTCCTGGCCGGGGTAGACGTCGATGGTCCCCTTGCAGCTGGCGACCGTGGCGGAGGACGCCGTGCAGGTCGGCCAGTCGTCGCCCCACAGCAGGTTGGCCGGCGTGTCGTAGGCGGTGCCGCGGTAGATCTCGACGTCCAGGAAGACGTCGGGTGCGGCGAGGTCGAAGGCCGCGTCGTGCGTGACCTTGTACGTCACCGGCACGCTCACGTGACCGCTGGTGCCCGCGACGACCGGCTTGCCGTTGTTGATCTTCACGGCCGAGAAGGTGACGTTCAGCGGGTACGGGACGCCGTCGGCGGCGGGAGTCGCCCCGGTGAACACCGTCTTGCCCGAGGCGGCCTGCGCCGCGGCGGCCGCCTTCTGGACGTCGTCCTTGCCGAACGAGGACCCGCCCGCGGCCTGAGCGGCCGGCACGGCGAGGGCGGAGAGAGCCAGGGCGCCGCTGACAGCGGCCACGGTGGCACGGATGTGCATGCAATCCCCCGGTGAAGAAGGACCCTGGCTGCGGTCGATCCCTACGGCTCGTCTCGGACAGGGCCCACGTGTTGGTGAAGCCTGTTGGCTCATGAGGTGAGATCGACGGAAGATGTGAATAGTTGTACGAAGCGGGGAAGATTTTCTGACGGGTTTTCCGCGGGGGCCGTCCGAGTGGATCGGGCGGCCCCCGTCGTGTGTTCGGGTCAGTCGAACCAGCGGTCCCGGGCCAGTTCTGCTGTGCGGGACGGGTCCTCCAGGAGCGCCGCGACCTCGAAGCGGCGGGGCCACTGGCCGGCGGCCCAGGCGAGGCCGGCGGCGACGCCCTCCAGGGTGGCGGCGTGCAGGACGCCGTCGTCGGTGAGGCGCCAGTCCAGTTCCACGCCGTCGACGACGAGTTCCTCGTGTTCGACGTAGACGGACGGGGTGCGCGGGCCGAGGAGGACGCGGACCGGGTCCGGGACCTCGTGCTCCGCGCCCTCGGAGTCGACCCGGCCGGTCACCGACTCGCTCAGCCGCCTCACCTGGAACAGCTCGGCCAGCTCCGCGGCGCGGGACGGGGGGACCGGCAGGAGCGGGACGCCCGCCGTGAAGGGCAGCAGGTCCGGGGAGTCGACGACCACCGCGTCGGCCGCGTCCACGACCTCCACCCGGCCGTCCACGACGGCCCGCAGCTCGTCGGGGAGGGTGACCTGATCGGGGTCCAGCTCGGCCAGCGCGCCGTAGAGACCGTGGAGCTGCGCGGGTCCGACGGGGCGGTCCGGGTCGGCCAGACGGTCGAGGAGTTCGGCCGCGCCGCCCGGCTCGTCGAGCAGCGCCGCCACCGAGGTCCGTACGCCCAGCGCCCGCAGGACCTGCTCGTCGTCGAAGCCGGTCGCGTCGGCCTCGTCGTACAGGCCGTGCAGGAGCGGGTCGCCGCCGGACGCGAGCAGGCCGGCGGGGCGGCGGCCGTCGAGGACCGGGTGGCCGCGCAGCCACCACGCCGTGTAGGGGCGTACGACCTCGTGGGTGCCGTCGGGGAGGAGGACCCGGACGGGCTGGGTGAGGGCGTCGCGCAGGGGCGGCTGGGCAAGGAGGGCCAGGGCCTGGGGCCAGCGGTCGTCGTCGACCAGGTCGAGGTCGCGGACGGCGACGAGTTCGGTGGCCACCGGCGGGACGGGGGAGTCGGGGAAGCGGTCGAGGATGTCCTCGCACCAGACGTCCACCGCGTCCAGCAGCCCCGCATCGTCCGGCTCGGCGAAGTCGCCCTCGCGGGGCTCCAGTTCGTCGGGGTCGAGGACGACGTCGGTGGCGCGGACGAGCGCGAAGGCGGCGAGGACGCCGACCGCGGCGAGCGGGCCCCCGCCCCAGCGCTCCACCAGCTCGGCGTCGACGGCGGCGAGTTCGTCCTCGCGGATCACGTCGGCGAACGGGCTTCCCGGCAGGACGAGTTCACCGGCCGGAACGAGTTCGCCGTCCTCGTCGGGCAGCGCGAGGGCGCCCAGCCAGGGCTCGTCGCCCGGTTCCAGGGCCGCGTCGCGGACAAGGGTGAGGACGGTGTCGGCGAGCTCCTCCGCGTCGGGCGTGTCCCGGTCGTCCCAGGCGCCGCCGTCGTCGTCGAGGGAGGCGGCGACCGCGGCCCGCACCTGCGGGGTGGTGAGCACCGCGCGCGGCGTGGCGGGCAGGGCGCCGAGCTTCTCCAGCAGGGGGTGCGCGGCGGCCGCGTGCGCGACCTTCAGGCCGAGGCGGGCGAGGACCTCCGGGTCGGCCCCGGCCTCGTCCGCGACGGGCAGCAGGACCTGGCGCGGGCCGATCGTCGTCCGGCCGTCGGCCAGCGGCACGGGCAGTCCGGAGAGCCGGTCCGGGTCGACGCCGGCGAGGCTGTCGTAGAGCCGGTACCACCAGTCCGGGTCCTTCTCCAGCCCGGCGAGCCGGTCCACGGCGTCGGCGAGCGGGATCCGGGCGACGCCGAGGGTGCGCAGCTCGACGCGGCGCTCCAGACCGGCGGGCAGCAGGGTCGGGAGGACCTCGGCGAGGACCCGTACGGTGTCCGCGCCCGCGCCCTCGACCACCTCGGCGTCCCGCGGGCGCAGCGCCTCGGGCAGGTCGTCCTCGTCCTTGACGGGCTCCACGGCGGGCGGCAGGAAGGCGGTGCGCGGCAGCCGCTGGAGGATCGCCCGGCGCAGCGCCCCGTCCAGCTCGCCCTTGCCGAGCGGGCCGGGCACGAGGTCGATGACGCCGGACGTCACCGGGCGCCAGTCGGCGAGGAGTTCGGCGTAGGCGTCGGCCGCGCGCTCGACCAGGTGGTCGGTGAGCGGGCCGGGGGCGGCGTGCCGGCGGGTGGTGTCCAGCGGGAAGGACGCGATGAGCAGCGCGGGGACGCCGAGCGGTTCGTCGCTGGGGGTGGGAGCGTGCACGACGGGGCTGGTGCGGGGCCGGGCGGGGGCGCCCTCCTCGTCCACGGGGACGGCCCAGGTGACCGACCAGTGCGCCCGCTGCCGCTCCTCGACGGGGCGGTCGGCGAGCAGTGCGGGCGTGAGCGGCCCGTGCGCGGCGGCCGTGCGCCAGCGGGTGGTGCCCTCGCGGGAGTCCGTGACGACGGTGAGGGCGCCGTCGGTGGTGCGGCGCAGGGTGCGGGGCGCGTCGGCACCGGCCTCGATCACGACCTCCGTCAGGCCCGGCAGGGCGAGCAGGAGGGCGTCGTCGACGGCGGCGAGGAGGCGTTCGGCGAGGTCGGCGGCGGCCGCGTCGCGCAGCGGGAGGATGACGGCGGTGTCGTACGGGTCCGGGGCGGTGCCCTGGGCGGCGAAGGGAAGGCGCAGGAGCGGGACGTGGCCGTCGCGGCGGCGCAGCTCGTCGCCGAGGCCGGGGCTGTGGCGGGCGGTGTCGGCGGCCAGCTCGCGGGCCTCGGCGAGGTCCCAGCGGACGCCGCCGTGCCGGCCGACGACGGCGGGTTCGTCGGTGACGGAGAGGACGGCGGCGAAGCCGACGCCGTAGCGGCCCACGGAGACCTGCTGGGTGTCGCGCTTGGCGGAGGCGCGCAGGGTGGCGAGGGACTCCACACCGGCCGCGTCCAGGGGGGCGCCGGTGTTGGCGGCGACGAGGACGCCGTCGCGGAGGGTGAGCCGCAGCCTGCCGGGCACCCCGGCGCGGGCGGCGGCGTCGGCGGCGTTCTGGGCGAGCTCCACGACGAGACGGTCACGGTAGCCGCCGAGGACGAGGTCCTCCTCGGCGTTGGCGTCCTCACGGAAACGGGCGGGACTGGTGGCCCAGGCGTCCAGGACGCCGCGGCGCAGGCGGGCCGTGCCGAAGGGATCAGCGCCCTCGGGGGCCGGCCGCACGAACTTGCTCACGTTCACTCTCCTCGTCGGCGTGAGGAGAAGGTATCGCGCACCGCACCCCCCGAGACCCGCCGCCCGGACGGAGCAGCGGGGGCGCGGAGCGCGTGCCGGAGTCCGGCACGGTCCGCACGATGGGCTCAGGGGGTACCGGAGAGCGAGGAGAGCCGAGATGCCCGCCCACGAAGATCCCTGCACGATGATGCGCCGCGCGGCCGAGGAATCCCGTCAGGAGATCGAGCGCCTGAAGAAACGGATCCGTCGGCTCGAGGACGACATCGCCGCGCTCAAGCAGCAGACCCCTCCCGACCAGGCGGCGATCGCGGCCCTCGAACAGCGCCTGGCGAGCTTGCAGGAGCAGCTCGCGAACGACGAGCTCTCGCTGAGCACCCTCGAGGACGTGATCAGCGAGAACTGCTGATCACGTCTGCCCTGGGGCCCGGGGGCCTACGCGTGGCCCAGTTCGGCCGTCGCCTCGTCGGGGACCGCCGGGACCGAGCCCGAGTCCGCGGCCGGGCGGAGCGGGAAGGGGTCCACCCTGGTCTCGTCGATCACCGGCGCGGGCGGCTGCGGGGGCTTCGGCATGACCGCGGCCTCGGAGTGGCCGCCGCAGCCGTAGGCCAGGGACACAACCCGCCCGTCCGCCGGGGAGAACTCGTTGGCGCAGACGCCGAAGGCCTGGCCGAGGGAGCCGCCGATGGGGGTGAGGAAGCCGCAGCTGACGCAGGTCGCGGGGGCCGCCTGGGCCATGGGCGTCTTGGCGCCGAAGGACTCCTCCCAGCGGTCGGCGGCGGTGTGCAGTCCGTACCGGGACAGGACCCGGGCGCGGCGCAGGCCCAGCTCCTCGGCGACCGCGGAGATCGAGCCGCGGGCCGGGACCGTGGGCAGGGCGGCAGGCGGGGCCGCGGTCACCTCGGCGTCCTCGGCCTCGACCAGTTCGGCCATCTCCTGGGAGACGGGCGCGTTGGGCACCGGCTCGTCCTCGCCGGTGTACCCGGGCTCCAGCCGCAGGTCCTCGGCGTCGGTGGGCAGGAGATCGCCGGGGCCGAGGTCGCCGGGGCGCAGGCGCTCGCTCCAGGGGACCCACTCGGGGGCGAGGACGGCGTCCGGGCCGGGCAGCAGGACGACCTCGTCGAGGGTGACGGTCTTGGCGCGGGAGGCGCGGGCCACGGTGGCCGCCCAGCGCCAGCCCCGGTAGCCGAGCTCCTTGCACTCGAAGTAGTGCGTGACGACCCGGTCGCCCTCGGAGAGCAGGCCTACGTGCTCGCCGACGACGCCGGGCGCGGCGGCCTCCTCGGCTGCGGCGCGGGCGAGGTCGACGGCCTCGGCGCACAGGCGGTCGGGGGTGCGGCTTCGCGTGGTCGCTGCGCTCACAGGTATCGCTTCTCTCCTACGCCGTCTCTCGGGTGCGCCGGCCTGAAGGCGGCGGGTGCGGACGGAGCGGACCGAAGGGCCGCGTCGACGTCCGCGCCCGATCGCGCTCGGGCGCACCTGCTGTCATCCATTCTGCTGGATGCCGGGGAGGCGCGCGGCCGAGAACGATCGCCACGGCGCGCTACGCACGCTACCTGTTCCGCGACGTTCGGCCTACACCGACGGGACGTTTCCCCGTACCGGACCGCTCCCCGACCCGTGCCCGGACCGTATCCGGACCGTATCCGGACAGTACCCGACCCCCTCCATCCGCGCGGGAACCGCACTATGCGGGCCGTTCTCGGGGCACTATGACGGGGTGGCAGCCGCGAAAGCATCCGAAGGTGCCACCGGGACCGGTGGGACGAGGGAATCGAGAGGGCCGAAGGGAACGGGCCGGATCGGCGGGCCGGGCCTGATCGGCGGGTCCGTCCGTGCCGTCGGCCGTGCCCTGCACCTCCCGTTCACCGGCACGGCCCGCGGCATCAGAAAGGCCACGCACGCGCACGGCGCCGGCGAGTCCGGTCTGGGCAAGCTGATCGAGCTGCACGCGGTGAACGGCGCCGGGGACGTGATGATCACCGTGGCGCTGGCCTCCACCGTCTTCTTCTCGGTGCCGACGGACGAGGCCCGGGGCCGCGTGGCGCTGTACCTCGCCATCACCATGGCGCCCTTCACCGTCCTCGCCCCGGTGATCGGCCCGCTCCTGGACAAGCTGCCGCACGGCCGCCGGGCGGCGATGGCGGCCGCGATGCTCGCCCGTGCCCTGCTGGCGCTGATCATCGCCGGGGCGGTCGCCACCGGCAGTCTGGAGCTGTACCCGGCGGCGCTCGGCGTGCTCGTCGCGTCGAAGGCGTACGGCGTGGTCCGCAGCGCCGTGGTCCCCCGGCTCCTCCCGCCGCGCTTCTCCCTGGTGAAGGCGAACTCGCGCGTCACCCTCGGCGGGCTCCTCGCCACCGGTGTGGCGGCTCCCGTGGGGGCCGGGCTGCACGCGATCGGGGAGCGCTGGCCGCTGTACGGCGCCTTCGTGATCTTCATGGCAGGTACGTTCCTGTCGTTCACCCTGCCGCCGAAGGTGGACTCCGCCAAGGGCGAGGACATCGCGCTGCTCGCGGCGGACGAGGAGCATCTGCACGGCCCGCACCGGCAGCCGGTCAAACGCCCCGGTCTGCGGACCGTCGGCATCGCCGTCACCCATGCCCTCGGCGCGAACGCGGCGCTGCGCTGGCTGTCCGGCTTCCTGACCTTCTTCCTCGCCTTCCTGCTGCGCGAGCACCCGCTGACCGGGTCCAGCGCGGCCGTGTCGCTGGGCATGGTGGCGGTCGCGGCGGGTGCGGGCAACGCGCTGGGTACGGCGATGGGGGCGTGGCTGCGGGCCCGGGCACCGGAGATCATCATCGTGACGGTCCTCGCGGTGGTCCTGGGCGCGGCGATCACGGCGGCGGTCTTCTTCGGCGCGTTCCTGGTGGCGTGTCTGACGGCGACGACCGGGTTCTGTCTGGCGCTGGCGAAGCTGTCGCTGGACGCGCTGATCCAGCGGGACGTGCCCGAACTGGTGCGGACGTCGGCGTTCGCCCGCTCGGAGACCATGCTCCAGATGGCGTGGGTACTGGGCGGCGCGATCGGCATCGTGATGCCGCTCAACGGCACGCTGGGTCTGTGCGTGGCCGCCGGTGTCCTCGCGCTCGGCTGGCTGACGACGGTGCGTGGTCTGATCGGCTCGGCCCGTCACGGAGGAGCGGCGAAGGCCCGCGTGGCGTAACACACAGCGGCATGGCCCCCCGCATAAAGAGACCGCCGTGCCCGCCCGATAGCCTTCGCCCCATGACCACGCTGCACTCCGTAACGCGACGCCGCGCCGTCGCTGCCGCCGGCGCCGTTTCCGCCGGACTGCTCGTCCTGTCGGCCTGTGACAAGCCGACGCCGCTGTCCACGATCACCGTCGGCCGCACCTCGGTGAGCTCCGAGGCCACCTGCGGCGGCGAGGGCAAGGCGCTCAACGCCGCCGCCCTGACGAAGTGCCTGGCCGACAAGGACATCAAGTCCATCGACGTCGACCCGGACGAGACGGTCCGCTTCGGTGTCGACCCCGACATCGCGGACAAGCGCTGGACCATCCTGATGAACGGTCAGCCGCTCACCGAGGACAGCGACAAGACGTACCGCACCATCCCGGGCAGCGTGTTCTTCAACGCGCAGTACGGCGCCCAGGGCGACTCGACGCTCGTCACCATCAAGGCGGGCGACGGCAAGAAGGACAGCCAGACCGCGACGGGTCTGTGGTCGTTCAAGCTGAAGAAGGACGACTAGTCACGTCCTCCGCCCGCATCCTCGTGGCCACCGCGGTCCCCGCAGAACGGGACGCGGTGGCACGGGCGTTTCCGGAGCCGTGCCGGCCGGTGTCCCGGCCCGGGGTGGAGCTGCAGCGCACCGGCGGGCCGTTCGACCTGCTCGCCGCCGGGGTCGGCCCGGCGCTGGCCGCCGCGTCCGTCTCCGCCGCGCTGACCGCCGCGACGCTGACGGGTGAGCCGTACGGCCTGGTCGTCTCGGCCGGTATCGCCGGCGGCTTCCTGCCCGGGGCACCCGTCGGCTCGCTGGTCGTCGCGGACCGGATCACCGTCGCCGACCTGGGCGCGGAGAGCGCGGAGGGCTTCCTGCCGGTCACCGAGCTGGGCTTCGGCACCGTCACCCATCGTCCGCCGGACTCACTCGTACGAGTGACCGCGGACGCCGCCGGTGCCCGTACCGGGGAGATCCTGACCGTCTCCACGGTCACCGGCACCGCCGTCCGCGCCGCGGCCCTGCGCGCCCGCCACCCCGGGGCGCTGGCCGAGGCCATGGAGGGTTTCGGGGTCGCCGAGGCGGCCGGCGCGCACGGCACCCCCGTCCTGGAGATCCGCGCGGTCTCCAATCCCGTGGGCCCCCGCGACCGCGCGGCCTGGCGCATCGGCGAGGCGCTGGCCGCGCTGACGACGGGCTTCGGGAAGCTCGCGCCCCTTCTGGAGAGTTGGAACCGGCATGACCAGTGAGCAGCCGCTGCGGATCGCGTACTCCCCCTGCCCGAACGACACGTTCGTCTTCGACGCCCTCGCCCACGGCCGGGTGCCGGGCGCGCCCGCGCTGGACGTGACGTTCGCGGACATCGACCTCACCAACGGCATGGCCGAGCGGGGCGAGTTCGATGCGCTGAAGGTGTCGTACGCGGTGCTGCCGTACGTCCTCGACGCGTATGCGCTGCTGCCGTGCGGGGGTGCGCTGGGCCGGGGCTGCGGACCGCTGGTCCTGACCCGGGAGGCCGGGCTCGACCTGACCGGCCGCACGGTCGCGGTGCCCTCCGAGCGGTCGACGGCGTACCTGCTGTTCCGGCTGTGGGCGGCGGACACGCTGCCCGGCGGGGTGGGCGAGATCGTGGTCCTGCCCTTCCACGAGATCATGCCCGCCGTACGGGACGGCAAGGTCGACGCGGGGCTCGTCATCCACGAGGCGCGCTTCACGTACCAGAACTACGGGCTGCACAAGCTGGCGGACATGGGCGAGCACTGGGAGTCCACCACGGGGCTGCCGATCCCGCTGGGCGCGATCATCGCCAAGCGCTCCCTGGGCCCGGACAGGCTGACCGCCCTGGCGTCGGCGATCCGCGCCTCCGTACGCGCCGCCTGGGACGCCCCCGAGATCTCCCGCCCGTACGTCATGGCCCACGCGCAGGAGATCGAACCCGGCGGTCGCCGACCAGCACATCGGCCTGTACGTCAACGCGTTCACGGCCGACCTGGGCGAGGCCGGCTACGCGGCGGTCCGGGGACTGCTGACGCGGGCGGCGGCCGAGGGACTGGTGCCCGCGCTCGGACCCGGGTCGCTCTCGTTCCCCTGAGCACCGAAAACGGCAGAAAAAAGCCGCCCCGGCGGCCGGGGGGCGGTGGGCCCCCCGGCCGGGGCTGCTCGATCTCCCGGACCCGGCTGCGGTCAGACGTCCAACTGGTCGGCGACCGCGCGCAGCAGCCCGGCGATCTTCTTGCCGGAGGCCTTGTCGGGGTAGCGGCCCTTCTCCAGCATCGGCGTGATGTTCTCGAGGAGGGTCGTCAGGTCCTGCACGATGGAGGCCAGTTCGTCCGGCTTCTTGCGCTGGGCCGCCGCGACGGAGGGCGTCGGGTCGAGGAGGACGACGGAGAGCGCCTGGTCGCCGCGCTGTCCGGCGACGACACCGAACTCCACTCGCTGGCCCGGCTTCAGGGCCTCGACTCCGGCGGGCAGGACGGAGGAATGGACGAAGACGTCACCGCCGTCGTCACGGGAGAGGAAGCCGAAGCCCTTCTCGCTGTTGAACCACTTGACCTTGCCAGTCGGCAAAGCACACGCTCCCTCTGTCTGCCCCGGACTGGCCGGACGCCCTTGAACTGCCGTCATGACAGCCTACCGGGGGTCTCTCCAGCCGAACACGCCTTAAAACGGTAGCGAGCCCCTGCCAGTGATGACAGAGGCTCAAAGTGGTGGGGGAAGTGTGAGGGGCTAGCCGATGTGCCGGTAGAGGGTCGCACGGGAGACTCCGAGAGCCTTGGCAATGGCAGTGATGCTCTCTCCCTTGGCCTTACGGGCCTTGGCTGCAGTCAGCACGTCCTCAGTGATGACGGCAGGACGCCCACCGGTACGCCCCTGAGCCTTGGCAGCGTCGAGACCAGCGCGGGTGCGCTCTACGATCATGTCTCGCCCAATCTCAGCAAAGGCAACCATCATCGTAAAGAAGAACTTGCCTTCCCCCTTCGGGGAGTAGTTACCGGCGAGAGTTCCCGTGAGGATGCGGAGCGCGATTCCACGGGCGTGCAAGTCCTCAGCGATCGTCAGTACGTCCTTGGCCTCGAGATTGATGCAATCGACTGCGGAGATCGACATCCACCCTGGGAAGCCCGGCCTTGGGGAACATCGGCGCTGAGATCGATCATGGTCCGGCTGTAGTGCCGGGAAGAGCGGTGACTCGGTTCTCGTACTCGCGGCGGGCCTTGCGCTGAGCCGGGATCGCCCCGGCACGGTCGAGGACCTGGCAGCGGTTCGAGGAGTTGGCGGTGAACCGCGGGCGCGGCGGTGACGCGGAGGGTGTAGCCCGTGCCGCGTCGTACGGCCTTGCCGTGGTCGAGCGCTGTCCGCTCGGCGGGCTCCAGGTCGGCCGCGCGGAGGAAGTCGGCGACCTTGCCCGGCATGTCGAGGACGACCGGCAGCTCCGGAGCCGGGGCGTCCTGGTCGACGTCGGCGGTGTGCTCGGGCAGGAGCTCGGCGACGGCGGTACGGATGGCGCCGCGGCTGACGTGGTGGTCGCGGGCGAGGCTGGCGATGGACCGGCCGCCCAGGTACGCGGCGCGTCACGGCGGCGGCCATCGCCGCCGTGACGACCGGGCGGCGCCCGCCCTTGTTGCCCTTGGCCTCGGCGGCCCGCAGCCCGTCGTAGGTCAGCTCGCGCTGGTCCACAGATTGCCGACGATCTGCGTCGCCGGTTGGGCGCTGGGGAGTGGGCACCTGGTGCGCGCTTCCCTGGGACCGTCGCATTGGCAGCGGAGGACGGGACTGCCCAGGCGACCACACAGAAAGCCGTCGTAGCCCTACGGAGGCCCAGCTGTTCAGCGGAGCCTTGTCTTTATACCCGTTCATCTCTTACGGTCTGGCGAGTTGCAGCGCTTTCCACAATTGAGCTTCTACGTTGTGACTAACCACCAGCCTTGTCATCTTCTTCTTTCCAGGGCGCGTAAGTGCGAGTTCATTTGCCATTGCCTGAATGTCTCCCAGGTCCATGACCATTCCCTTATCGCTTTCATCCGCTCCCTTGTTCCACCCCCAGACCTTGACCTGATAGGTACGGAGGAATTCCCTTCGGTCTTCCTGGTCTTTGGCTTCCCAGACTTCCCCGTACTTCTTACCCGTCGCCTTGAGTGTGGGGTTAGCCCTTTCCGCTTCCTGCTTAGCCAGGAGAGCGACCTTTGCAGAGAGACCCTTGTGCATTCGCATGTACGACTCTTCCTGCCCCTCTCCGTCGTACTCCCCTGCAATGTACTTGGCTTCCAGGTTTTCGAGGCGCGCCCTGGTGTCCTGGAGTTCCCTTGCCTGACTAGGACCCGTACCGGCACGCTCGTACATGTCCCACGCGCCTACGCTCTTACGAATCTCCTGTTCAACCCACGTGTCCAGGAGATCAGCACGAATGTAAAGCCCCTCGTTACACGCTCCACCCTTGAACTTGTTGGAGCAGCGGTAATACCTGTGTCCGGGAATCCTCTCTCCGTCTTTCCTGGTGTGCCCTGTACCCATGAGAGAAGTAACCGGCGCTCCACAGTTACCGCAGCGCGCAATACTGGAAAGCAGGCTCTTGGCGCTTACGCGCGTTCCCTCCGTATAGGCCTTGGGAGCGGGTTTGATCCTGTCGACCAGGTCTGTCCACTCATCCATTGTGGCCAAGGGCCGCTCAGGGAGAATGACGGGATTCCCCTCGTCATCCAATACAGCCTCTCCCTTGTACGTGTAGATACCAGGAACCCAAGAGGAGCGGATGAATTTATTGATGATGGTCGATTGCCATTGCGTCCCCTTGGTTTCCTCACCTTTGAGCTTCCGCAGGTGGTCTCCCCACGTGAGTACGCCACGGCCGTTGAAGTCACGGGCAATCCTGTGCGTGGACTGCCCCTCACGGACGCGAGAGAAGATCTCTTGTACGTAAGGGTGGAAGTCCTGGTCAATCTCCAGAACCTTCCTCTTACCGCCCTCTACAGCTTTGATGCGGTAGCCGGTGGGCGGAGCGCCTACGAGCCATGAACGGTTCTCCAGACGGCTCTGTACGCCGTTGAGGATGCGCGCCTGAATGGTGTCCCACTCAGCCTCAGCGAAGACGGCTGTCATGCGAGCCATCATCTTGCCTTGGGGAGTGGAGAGGTCGAACCCCTCTTCAACGCAGACGATGAACTTGCCGTTCTGCTGCGCCCATTCCAAGAGTTCGTTGAAGTGCATTGAGCGACGGGTAAGCCTGTCCATCCTGGCTGCAATGATCACGTCGAACTCATCCGCGCGGGACGTCAGCCACTTCCCCAGCTTGGGCCGCTTGAAGGGGGAGATGGACCCTGAGACGTCCGTGTCCTCTGCCTCCCCCACCAGGACGCCGGACAGGAGAGGGGAGCTGACGTGGTGTCGGATCACGCCACGCTGCCACTCGATGGACGTCGAGCCGTCCGAGTCGGCAGACAGGCGCAGGCATGCGAGGTAGCGAAGACCAGGAGTCATGGTGGGAGCGTAGCGCTCCCTGTGTGCCTAGGTACCCGACTTCATCCTTGCCGGTAGGCACGTCTGTCCTCGTCCTCGTACTCGTACTCGTCGGAAACTTGCTTCTGGAAAAAACAGCTGGGGAACGGCTCTTGAGAGCAGTCGGGCGGGTCAACAGTGACCCGCCGGTACCAAGGCTAATGGTCTTCGGGCGGGTGAGAGGACGTCGCCCGGCTGTTCCTTCGCGGTGGGAACTACCCTGGTCCGGTGCGTGACAAAACACCAACCGATTCCGCCGCTCCCGGTGACCGACTGATCCGTGCGGGGGCCGTCGTCTTCTTCGTCGGTGCCGTGGCCACCCTCGTCACGATCGCCCCGCTGTTCCTCGGGACGACGCCTTTTCCGACGTACATGTTCGGACTGAGCATGCTCATGGGCGTCGGATTCCTCGTCGCGGGCGCCGGGGTGCTCCGGTCGGTCGCGGCGGGCCGGCGGCGGGCGCGGGCGGGGAATCAGCCCTCGTAGTCCGCGAACCACTCCCCGAAGCCGGTCAGGTCGTCGAGGACGACGTCCGCACCGGCCTCGGTGAGTTCCGCCGCGCTGCACGGCCCCGTGGCGACGCCCACCGAGAACGCCTCGGCGAGCCGGGCCCCGCGCACGTCCCCCACGTGGTCGCCGACGTACACGGACGCGCCGTGCTCCCGCAGCGCGTCCGCCTTCTGGGCCGCCCACAGGTTGCCGATCAGCGCGTGGGGCCGCATGCCCAGGTGCTCCATGTGCAGCTGCGCGTTGCGCTCCCACTTCGCGGTGACGACGATCGGCTTCCCGCCGGCCCGCCGCACCGCCTCCAGCGCCTCGTGGGCGCCGGGCATCGCGAGGGTGCCGGTGACGGCGTAAGCCGGGTAGATCTCGCGGTAGAGGTCGGCCATGGCCGCTATGTCCTCCGCCGGGAACCAGTGCGCCATCTCCTCCGTCAGCGGCGGCCCCAGCCGCGTGACCACGAGATCGGCGTCGACGTACGTCCCGGTCCGCGCGGACAGCTCCGTCCAGCAGGCGTGGATACCGGGCCGGGAGTCGATGAGGGTCATGTCGAGGTCGAAGCCGACGGTGCGTGCACGGGGGGAGGCGACGGTCATGCGGGACATTGTGCCGGGCCGCTTTCCGCCGCTGCGAGCTGTTTCCACCGCCGCGAGCTGTTTCCGCCGCCGCGAGCTACTTCCGCCGCTGCGAGCGCCAGACCAGGAACAGCGCCGACGCCACGGCCGCGCCCCGCACCACCCACGGCCAGGTCTCGCCGATCGCGTCGTTCATGTGCCCCTCGGCGATGGGCGCGCCCCAGCGGCCCTCGCTGCGGCCCCACAGCCACACCACCCCGGCGGCGACGGACAGCCCCGGCAGCCACATGACCGCCAGCTTGGTCTCCCGGTCGGTCAGCCGGCGCGAGACATAGGCGATCGCCCAGCCCGCGACCAGCAACAACAGCTTCCCGAGCACCGCCCCGACGACGAGGGCGACGGCGGCGAGCAGCAGCAGGGGGTTGCTCCAGCCGCCGCTCGGGAGGGCGGGCAGGAACCGGCGACGCCCCTTGACCGCCGCGGCCTCCGCCTGCGGCGCCCCCTCGGGCTTGCCCGGCGCGTCCTCGGGCTCCCCCGGTTCCTTCTCCGGGCGCGGGGCCCGCAGCATCTCCGGGATCTCGACCCCGCCGACGAACCCGGGCACCTCGTCGCCCACGGCGAACGGATCGGACTCCCGCTCCCACCAGTCGGGCACCCCGACCTCGTCGGCGAGCGCGCCCGACCGGGGCCCGGGCACCTTGCCCAGCCCCCGGGGGGCCGGTGGCGGCCGGTCCTCGTCGTCCCGCTGTACGGGCACGGAGGGCGTCGGCGTCTGCGGGGCACCCGCGCCGCCGTCGGCCGCAGCGGCGACGACGTCGTCCGGGCTGCCGAGGCGGTCGATGATGCGGCGGACGGCGGCGGGCGAGTCGACGGCCGCCCGGGAGCGGCGCCGGTCGATCTCGTTGCGCAGCTCGGACACGAGCCGCATCCGCGTGGCCGACGACAACTGCTGCTGCTGTGCGACGTCGCCGACGCGGCTCAGATACTCGTAGACGACCTGGTCGCTCTCGATCCCCACGAAGGGCACGGTACCGCGCGGGGGATGCGCGGGTCCGGGGGCGCGGCCCCCCGCCCCGGTGACCCGCTAACGTGGGCAAGATGAGCACCGAGGACCACCCGGCCCCCCGGTCCCTCGCGGAGGCGCTCCGCGGCAGGGACGACGCCTCCCTGGCCGCCCTCCTGCGCAGCCGCCCCGACCTCGTCACCCCGGTCCCCGGCGACCTCACCCAGCTCGCCACCCGGGCCGGCACCCGGGCCTCCGTCGTCCGGGCGCTGGAGCGGCTCGACCGGTTCACCCTGCAGACCGCGGAGGCGCTGGCGGTGGCCGCGGACCCGTCGTCGTACGACGAGCTGCTCGGCCTGATGGCCGGGGACGCCCGCGACCCGGAGGTGTCGGCCGCGCTGCCCGGCGCCCTCGCGGCGCTGCGCGAGCAGGCACTGGTGTGGGGCGCCGACGACCGCCTCCGTCTGGTCCGCACGGCCCGTGAGCTGCTCGCCCCGTCGCCGCAGCATCCCTCCCCCACGGGTCTCGGCCCAAGTGTGCGGGAGGCGACGGCGGGGATGTCGCCGGGCCGGATCCAGGAGATCGTGGCGGCGGCCGGGCTGCCGTCCACGCACGACTCGGTGTCCGCCGTGGACGCGCTGACCGCGCTGTTCACCCACCGCAGGAAGATGAAGGCGCTGCTGGCCAAGGGCCCGGCGGAGTCCGTGGAGGTGCTGGAGCGGCTGGTGTGGGGCCCGCCCTACGGCCAGGTCACCCATGATCCGGCGCCCCGGCTGCGCTGGCTGCTGGACCGCGGCCTGCTGCTGCCGACGGCGCCCGGCACGGTCGTCCTCCCGCGCGAGGTCGCCCTGCATCTGCGGGCCGGACGGGCGCACCGGGCGCCCGAGCCGCTGCCGCCCGCCGTGGAGCCGTCCGTCACCCACCGTCCACAGGTTGTGGACAGCACGGCGGCCGGGCAGGCGTACACCGCGCTGGCGACGGTGGAGGAGCTGCTGAAGGACTGGGACGAGGGCGGCCCGGCGGTGCTGCGGGCCGGCGGACTGAGCGTGCGGGACCTGAAGCGGACCGCTGTCGCCCTCGACGTCCCGGAGCCGACCGCGGCCTTCTGGGTGGAGCTGGCGTACGCCGCCGGACTGATCGCCTCCGACGGCGAGGCCGACGAGCGGTACGCGGCGACGCCGGCGTACGACGAGTGGCTGGAGCGGCCCGCCGCCGAGCGCTGGGCACAGCTCGCCCAGGCGTGGCTGGCGGCAACCCGGACGTCCGGTGTGGTCGGCGGCCGGGACGCCAAGGAGCGGGCGCTGTCGGCGCTGGGCCCCGGCCTCGACCGTTCCGCGGCGCCCGAGGTGCGCCACCGGGTGCTGGCGCTGCTGGCCGCTCTGCCGGAGGGCGCCGCGCCGGACCCGCGGACCGTCCTGGCCCGGCTCCGCTGGGAGCGCCCGCTGCGCGGCCCGCAGGCCGCCCCCGCCCCCGCCCCCGCCCCCGCTCAGGGCACCCCTCGGGGCGAGGACGGCACCCCTCGGGACGAGGACGATCTCCGCTCCCGCCTCGCCCGCTGGACCCTCGCCGAGGCCGAGCTGCTCGGCGTGACCGGACGCGGTGCGCTGTCGGCCCAGGGCCGGGCCCTGATCGGCGGGTCACCGGCCGCCCCCGGCCGGCACCCGGAACCCGAGGGCCCCGGGGACAAACTCCCGGTCCACCACCACCGCGCGGCCGCCCCTCTCGCCCCCCTGTCCCCGCCGGAGCAGGCCGTGGCCGTCGCGGCCGCCGCCCGTCTGCTGGCGCCGCTGCTGCCGGAGCCCCTGGACCACGTCCTGCTCCAGGCGGACCTCACGGCCGTGGCCCCGGGCCCCCTGCGCCGCCCGCTCGCCGAGGTGCTGGGGGTGCTCGCCGACGTGGAGTCCAAGGGCGGCGCGACCGTCTACCGATTCACGCCCGGCTCCGTACGCCGCGCCCTGGACGCCGGCCGCAGCGCCTCCGACCTGCACGCCTTCCTCGCCCAGCACTCGCGTACGCCGGTGCCGCAGCCGCTCGCCTATCTGATCGACGACGTGGCGCGCAGACACGGTCAGCTGCGGGTGGGCGCGGCCTCGGCGTACGTCCGCTGCGACGACGACACCGTGCTGAACGAGATCCTCGCCGACAAGCGGGCCGGCGCGCTGCGGCTGCGCCGCCTCGCCCCCACGGTGCTGGCGGCCCAGGCCGATCCGGCGACCCTGCTCGAAGGGCTGCGCGCCATGGGGTACGCCCCCGCCGCCGAGTCCGCCGAGGGCGATGTCCTGATCACTCGCGCCCACGCCCACCGCACCCCGCCCCGCACGGCCCCCGAGCCGGTACCGGACGGCCCCCCGGTGCCCGACGCCACTCTCCTCACGGCGGCGGTCCGGGCGATCCGGGCGGGCGACCTGGCCTCGACGGCCCCCCGCAGACCCACGGACACGGCGACACCCCTGGCCCCCGGCGAACTCCCCCGCACCACCTCCGCCGAGACCCTGGCCACCGTGCAGGCCGCCGTCCTGACCGGCGAGGCGCTCTGGATCGGCTACGTCAACGCGGAGGGCGCCGCCAGCCAGCGCGTCATCGCCCCCGTACGGGTGGAGGGCGGCTTCGTCACGGCGTACGACCACACGGCGGACGAGGTGAGGACGTATCCGCTGCACAGGATCACGGGAGTGGCCGAGCTGGCGGACGACTAGCGGACGACTAGCAGTCCCCCACGGCCCCCTCCGCGCCGAGCCCGAAATGCACCCGGGCCGCGCTCTCCAGCCCCGCCGAGCTGACCCGCCCGTCCAGCCGGGACGTGGCGAGGACCGAGAAGTGGTCCTTCTCCCACTCCGCGTATCCGGCCCCGTCCGGCGGCTCCTCCTGGGCGACGACGCGATACCCCTCGCCCTCCCGCGCCAGCCGCATCACCTGGGGGTAGTGCGCCCCACCGCACTCCTGGAGCGCCCCGTCCCGCACCCCGTACTCCATGCACAGCGTGTCGACCCCGGCCCGCACCCGGTCCCCCTCCTCCCGCAGATCCAGGGCCTGCGCCGCGCAGAACCAGCGCGCCTCCAGCGCGGGCTCGCTCTCGCCGGGCCCGTCCCCCTGGGCCTGCGCCACGAGCCGCTCCTCTATCGCGGGGCGCACGGAGGCCCACAGACCGGCGTCCACCGCGCTCGACCCCCGCGCCCACGCCCCGGTCGCCACCAGCACCACCACCGCGCCGACGCCGGGTCCCCAGATGCGTACCGAAGTCACCGCGAGCTCCTCACCGAGCCGCGCGCGCTGCGCGGCTTCCCCTGGACAAGACCGCCGAGAGGCGCTCGGGGTTGCACGCGCGATGGGGCACACTGGACGTTTGGCCGCCTCGGAAGGATGTGCGTACCTCGTGAACGGACCGCTGATCGTCCAGTCGGACAAAACTCTGCTCCTGGAAGTCGACCACGAGCAGGCCGACGACTGCCGTCGCGCCATCGCGCCGTTCGCCGAGCTGGAGCGGGCGCCCGAGCACATCCACACCTACCGGGTGACCCCGCTCGGCCTGTGGAACGCGCGGGCGGCCGGGCACGACGCCGAGCAGGTGGTGGACGCGCTGGTGCAGTACAGCCGCTACCCGGTGCCGCACGCGCTGCTCGTGGACATCGCGGAGACGATGGACCGCTACGGCCGGCTGACCCTGTCCAAGCACCCGGCGCACGGGCTGGTGCTGACCACGACCGACCGGCCGGTGCTGGAGGAGATCCTGCGCTCCAAGCGGATCAGCCCGCTGGTCGGCGCCCGGATCGACCCGGACACGGTCGTGGTGCACCCCTCGGAGCGCGGCCAGATCAAGCAGACCCTGCTGAAGCTGGGCTGGCCGGCCGAGGACCTCGCCGGGTACGTGGACGGGGAGGCGCATCCGATCGAGCTGGCGGAGGACGGCTGGGCGCTCAGGCCGTACCAGAAGCAGGCCGTGGAGAACTTCTGGCACGGCGGGAGCGGGGTCGTGGTCCTGCCCTGCGGGGCGGGCAAGACGCTGGTCGGCGCGGGGTCGATGGCGCAGGCGAAGTCGACCACGCTGATCCTCGTCACGAACACGGTCTCGGCCCGGCAGTGGAAGCACGAGCTGGTGAAGCGGACCTCGCTGACCGAGGACGAGATCGGCGAGTACAGCGGGACGCGCAAGGAGATCCGCCCGGTCACCATCGCCACCTACCAGGTGCTCACGACCCGGCGGAAGGGCGTCTATCCGCACCTGGAGCTGTTCGACTCCCGGGACTGGGGGCTCATCGTCTACGACGAGGTGCACCTGCTGCCCGCGCCCGTCTTCAAGTTCACCGCCGACCTCCAGGCCCGCCGCCGTCTCGGTCTGACCGCGACGCTGGTCCGTGAGGACGGCCGTGAGTCGGACGTGTTCTCCCTCATCGGCCCCAAGCGGTTCGACGCGCCGTGGAAGGAGATCGAGGCGCAGGGCTACATCGCGCCGGCGGACTGTGTGGAGGTACGGGTCAACCTCACCGACTCCGAGCGGCTGGCGTACGCGACCGCCGAGGCGGAGGAGAAGTACCGCTTCTGTGCGACGACCGCGACCAAGCGGAAGGTGACGGAGGCGATCGTGCGGCGCTTCGCGGGCCAGCAGATCCTCGTCATCGGCCAGTACATCGACCAGCTCGACGAGCTGGGCGAGCACCTCGGGGCTCCGGTCATCAAGGGCGAGACGTCCAACGCGCAGCGCGAGAAGCTCTTCGACGCCTTCCGGGAGGGCGAGATCAGCGTGCTGGTGGTGTCGAAGGTGGCGAACTTCTCGATCGACCTGCCCGAGGCGACGGTCGCCATCCAGGTGTCCGGCACCTTCGGCTCCCGCCAGGAGGAGGCCCAGCGGCTGGGCCGGGTGCTGCGTCCGAAGGCGGACGGTCACCAGGCGCACTTCTACTCGGTCGTCGCCCGCGACACCATCGACCAGGACTTCGCGGCGCACCGGCAGCGGTTCCTGGCGGAGCAGGGGTACGCCTACCGGATCATGGACGCGGACGAGCTGCTGGCCGGGGGCTGAGGGGTCAGCGCCGGCGGCGGACTCCGGCCTCCTCGCCGTACTCGCCGAGGATGACGACGTCGAAGGCGGCGCCCACGAAGACCCTGATCGCGTGCAGGGCGTCGCCGACGGGGTGACGGTGGGCGTCGGAAAGCGGAGTCGCGCCGGACGGGCGACCGGGGGCTGGGGTGAGGGTCGCTGCACTCATGTCTCCATGGTGCCGGGAGAGGCATAAAGGGGGCATCGGCCCCAGGTCCCCACTTGGCGTACTACCTGAGTACAGCCGTGCGGTGCGGCTTCCCCTAGGGGGCGCGGGCCCGGAGCGCCTCCGGGGCGGGAAAAATCATTCGCCTTCCCCTCGCCCCTCCCTTAAAATCTCCGCTCTTGCCCGCCTCCCTTCACGGAGTGCCGCCGCCCGGACGGAAACCGGACGGCATCGCCGTAGCCCACCCCCAGCAGGCCCGGAGGCACCTCCTTGTCCACGTCCGTCCACGACGACCCCCTCGGCCGCGAGCGCGCACACCTCACCTCCTCCCGGGCCGCCCTGCGGGCCATGCGGGAGGACGTCGAGGCGCTCGACATCAGCGACGTCACCGCGAACTGGGTGAACGCCGAGGTCCTCTCCCGCCAGATCGACGAACGCATCAAGGCGCTCGCCGACCTGAGCGACACCCCGCTGTTCTTCGGCCGCCTCGACTATCTGCACGCCCCGGGCGCCGAGCAGGCCGAGGGCGCCGAGGGGGAGCGCTTCTACATCGGGCGGCGGCATGTGCACGACGGTGACGGCGACCCCATGGTCATCGACTGGCGCGCCCCGGTGTCGCAGCCGTTCTACCGGGCCTCGAAGAAGGACCCGATGGACGTCGGGCTGCGGCGCCGCTTCGGCTACACCGGCGGCGACCTCACCGCGTACGAGGACGAGCACCTCTCCGACCCGCAGGAGGCGGCCCGCACCAGCAGGCTGCTCCAGCAGGAGATCGAGCGGCCGCGTGTCGGTCCGATGCGGGACATCGTCGCCACCATCCAGCCCGAGCAGGACGAGATCGTCCGGTCCGGGCTGGGCGGGACCGTGTGCGTCCAGGGCGGGCCGGGCACCGGGAAGACCGCCGTCGGCCTGCACCGGGTCGCCTACCTGCTCTACGCGCACCGGGAGCGGCTGGCCCGTACCGGCACCCTGGTGATCGGGCCGAACAAGTCCTTCCTGCACTACATCGAGCAGGTGCTGCCCGCCCTGGGGGAGCTGACGGTCCGCCAGGCCACGGTGGACGACCTGGTCGCGCACGTCGAGGTGCGCGGCACGGACGAGGCGCCCGCTGCGGTCGTCAAGGGCGACGCGAGGCTGGCGGAGGTCCTGCGGCGGGCCGTGTACTCCCATGTCCGGATGCCCACCGAGCCGGTCGTCGTGGTGCGCGGGTCGCGCCGCTGGCGGGTCCCGGCGTACGAACTGGAGGACATGGTCCGCGAGTTGCTCGACCGGAACATCCGCTACGGCGCCGCCCGCGAGGCGCTTCCGCAGCGCATCGCGCATGCCGTGCTGGTGCAGATGGAGCGGTCGGGGGAGGCCCCGGACGACCGGGTGCAGGACGCGGTGGCCCGCACCGGCGTGGTCAAGGCGGCGGTGAAGGAGATCTGGCCGCCCGTCGACCCGGCGAAACTGGTGCTGCGCCTGCTCACCGACGCGGATTTCCTCGCCGCCCACGCCGACGGGATCCTCGACGAGGACGAGCAGCGGACCATGCTGTGGGCGAAGCCGGTGCGGAGCGTGAAGTCCGCCAGGTGGTCGGCCGCGGACGCCGTGCTGATCGACGAGACGGCCGACATCGTGGAGCGCACCCACTCGCTGGGGCATGTGGTGCTGGACGAGGCGCAGGATCTGTCGCCGATGCAGTACCGGGCGGTGGGACGGCGCTGCACCACCGGTTCGGCGACCGTCCTGGGCGATCTGGCGCAGGGCACCACGCCCTGGGCGACGCGGAGTTGGGGCGAGGCCCTGGCGCATCTCGGCAAGGCGGACGGGGTGATCGAGGAGCTGACGGCCGGTTTCCGCGTGCCGACCGACGTCATCGCCTACGCGTCCCGGCTGCTCCCGCACATCGCTCCCGGGCTCGCTCCGGTGGCCTCGGTGCGGGAGAACCCCGGGTTCTTCGATCTCCGGCCGGTGGCCGGGGCCGCCGACGTGGTCGCCGCCTGCGAGGAGTTGCTGCGCCGGGAAGGGTCGGTGGGGCTGATCGCCGCGGACGCGCGGGTCCCCGCGCTGGCTTCGGCGCTGGCGTCGGCGGGGCTTTCGTATCTGGAGCCCGGTGCGGAGACGACCGCCGAGACCCGGCTGACGCTGGTGCCGGCGTCGCTGGCGAAGGGTCTGGAGTACGACTATGTCGTGCTGGACGAGCCGCGGGCGGTCGTGGACGGGGAGCCGGACGGGCGGACGGGGTTGCGGCGGCTGTATGTGGCGCTGACCCGCGCGGTGTCGGGGCTGATCGTGGCGTACGCGGGGGAGTTGCCTGCCGAGTTGGGCTGATGTCGGTGGGTGAGTGCGGGTGCGTGGGGGGGGCTGGTCGCGCGGTTCCCCGCGCCCCTGGGCAGGACAGGTCAGCCCCTGTCGAGTACGTGGCGCCACTTTCGTACCGCCTCTGCCGATACCGGCTTCTGCCAGCCGCCGGGCCGCGCCGCCCCGCCGATGTGGAAGGCCGTCACCCCCGCCTCCCTCAGGGCCGGTACATGGTCCAGGCGCAGGCCGCCGCCGACCAGGAGCTGCTGGTCGCCTCCCCGGGACGCCTCCGTCAGCAGGGTCGGCAGGCCCTCGTCCACGCCCGCGGGCGAGCCTGCGGTGAGGTAGGTGTCGAGGCCGGGGAGGTCGGCGAGTTGTTTGCGTACGGCGTCGCGGTCGGCCGCGTGGTCGAGCGCCCGGTGGAACGTCCAGCGGCAGCCGGCCAGCTCCGCCACGACCCGCTCCACCGCGTCCACGTCGGCCTGGCCGTCCGTGTCGAGGAAGCCGAGGACGAACTCCTCCGCCCCCGCGGCGCGCAGCTGGCGGGCGACCCGCGCCAACCGGTCGAGGTCGCCCGCCGCGAAGCCGTCCGCGAGGCGCACCATCACGCGCAGCGGGATGTCCACGGCGGCCCGGATCGCGGTGAAGACCGGCACGGGCGGGGTCAGGCCGTCCGCGGCCATGTCGGTGACCAGTTCGAGGCGGTCCGCGCCTCCGGCCCGGGCCGCGATCGCGTCCTCGGCGTCGAGGGCGATCACCTCAAGCACTGCACGCTCGCTCATGGGACCCCATTCATCGAGAAGCATCACGGAGCATCGCCACAACAGGTCTAGTCCAGTTGTCTAGTCCAATTGCACCATACGGACGGTCTCCGCGCGAGAATGAGCCCATGGCCGACCTCGACGCCCTGCGCGCCCGCTTCACCCACGCCCTGGAAGCAGCCAGGGACTCGGCCGCCGACGGCCCCGACCCCGCCCCCTACGCCGACGCCCTCCTCACCCGCTGGCGGGAACCCCAGCGCCGGTACCACACCGTCGAGCACCTCGCGGCGGTCCTGGACCACATCGACGTCCTGCACGAGCACGCGGACGACCCGGCCGCCGTACGGCTCGCCGCCTGGTTCCACGACGCCGTGTACCTGCCCGACCGCTCCGAGAACGAGGAGCGGTCCGCCCGGCTGGCCGAGCGGGCCCTGCCCGAGGCGGGGGTCGGGAAGGCGAGAACCGCCGAGGTCGCCCGGCTGGTGCGGCTGACCGTCACCCACGACCCCGCCGACGAGGACCGCGACGGGCAGGTGCTGTGCGACGCCGACCTCGCGATCCTCGCCGCGCCGCCCTCCGCGTACGCCGCCTACACGGCCGCCGTCCGCGAGGAGTACCACTTCGTGCCGAACGACGCCTTCCGCGCCGGACGCGCCGCGGTCCTGCGTCAGCTCCTCGATCTGCCCCGGCTGTTCCGGACGCCGTACGGGGCCGAGCGGTGGGAGGCGACCGCGCGCTACAACCTGCGGTCCGAACTGGAGCTGCTCACGTCGTGACCCGTATCCCCGGCCCCCGGCTCACCCTGGAAGGCGCCTCCCCCACCGCCCTCGCCGACCTCTGGTCCGGCGGCGACGGCGGCTACGACTGGCTCGGCGGCAGCCCGTACGACGGCACGCGCGACGCCGCCGGAATGGTGTTCCGGGCCCATGAGGACGGCATCCTGCGGCCCGGCTTCGGGCTCTACGTCGTCGTACGCCGGGAGGACCGCCGGGCGATCGGCAGCATGGGATTCCACGCCGCACCCGACGAGGACGGGCGCACCGAGATCGGCTACGACCTCGTCCCCGCCGCCCGCGGCCACGGCTACGCCACCGAGGCGCTGCGCACCCTGGCGGGCTGGGCGCTCGCCCGGGACGACGTACGCCGGCTGTTCGCCACCGTCGAACAGACCAACACCGCCTCCCGCGCCGTACTCGAACGGACCGGGTTCGTCCGGGTCTGGGAGGGCGAGGGCGCATACGCGTATGAGCTGCGCGGCTGACCTCGTCCTGGCGTAGCCTGGGGCGATCTTCCGCCCTTCGGCTCCCCCCGCACCCCACGCGCTTCGGATAATTCCGGCACGGCCGCGCCGCGCACGGGCCGTGCACGCCGGGGGAAGCGGGGAGCGTCATGAGTCAGAACGGCCCGGCCACGCCGCCCGGACCGCCCGTGCCGGACCCCCATGCCCGGCGGGGCGTGCGCTGGACCATCGTCGGCATCGTGATCAGCACGGTGATCGCCCTGGTCAGCCTCTACTTCCAGGCCCAGCAGTCCAAGGGCGACATCGCGCACCCGACGCCCAGCCGCAGCGCCTCCGCCGAGCCGGGGCCCACGCCGGACGACGGGAGCCCGGGCGGCGATCCGCCCTCACCGACGCCGGACGGCTCCGGTCCGGACGGGGAGGGCCCGGACGGGGAAGGCCCGGACGACCCCAGCCCGTCCCCGTACTCCGGCGACGACGGCCTCACCCTCGCCGAGCACGAGCTGCGCGACTCGCTCAACACCGACCAGTGGTCGCGCGACAGCTGCTCGCACACCCTGTGGCAGGGCGCCACGGCCGCCCTGTACTGCACGGTCACCACCGTCGACCGGTTCGGCGTCACCGGCACCGGCAAGGCCAGCGTCGTGATGTACGAGACGAAGACCGACCGGGACCGGGTCTTCCAGGGCTACGCGGGCACCCTGCCCGAGGGGAACTGCGAGGCCCAGATCAACGTGCGGGGCAGCTGGTCCGAGAACAACACCGGCCGGGCGGCGGGCGACGTCGTCTGCTTCCTGTCGACCACCGGGCAGTACGTCTTCCTGTGCAGCTACTACGACCGTCCCGCCCTGGTCCAGATCACCGGCCCCGACCAGAGCAGCCTCACCGCCTGGTGGCACACCATGGAGCCGGTCTTCACCGGCTGACCCCGCCCTTGCGCCGGCGCAGCCCCGCCGCGTGCAGCAGCCGCACCACCTCACGGCTGCCCACCTCGACCGCGCCCGCGGCGACCACCTCCGCGTACCGGTGGGAGGGGATGTCGTAGTGGTCCCGCTCGAAGGCGCGCCGGGGCACGCCCAGCCCCTCGGCGAACGCGTGCAGTTCGTCGTACGAGACATCGCTGACGAGGTGGGACCACATCCGGCCGTGGCCCGGCCAGTTCGGGGGGTCGATGTAGAGCGTCACGACGGCCTCATGAGGAACGCGCCCCGCCCGTCGCCGAGCCCAGCGTCCCCACGGCCGCGACCTTCACCCCGGCCTGGTGGCACACCCAGTGCGGATCGGGGCCCAGTTCGGGCTCGACGTCCAGTGCGTGCGGATCGCCCGAGCGGCAGACCGGGCACAGCGGCCAGCGGCCGTACCGTTCGAGGAGCGCGTCCTGCACGTCCTGGGCCACCAGCCCGGCCACGTACGCCATCCCGTCCGGCCACTGCTCGACCCACCAGCGGCGCTGTACGACGGACTCCTCGACCATCGACACGACGTCCGCCGCGGCCACCTCGCCGGAAGCCAGATCGGCCAGCACGAGGGCGCGGGCGGTGTGCAGCGCCTGTTCGAGGGCGCTGACGGGGAGGCCGGAAGGATCCATGCACCCATTGTGCGCGAGCTTGACCGCACCCCCGTGTGAAAATACCTTTCAAAGGTGACCCAGGAAGTGAAGGAAACCTTCCGACCGTCCGGCGCGCTCGCCAGCAAGGTCCGTACCCTCGCGCCCTCCCTGACCCGCTCCATGCAGCGCGTCGCCGAGGCCGTCGCGAGCGACCCGGCCGGCTGCGCGGCCCTCACCGTCAGCGGCCTCGCCGAACGCACCGGCACCAGCGAGGCCACCGTGGTCCGCACCGCCCGCGTCCTCGGCTACCCCGGCTACCGCGACCTGCGCCTCGCCCTCGCCGGGCTCGCCGCCCAGCAGCAGTCCGGCCGCGCGCCCGCCCTCACCACCGACATCGCCGTCGACGACCCCCTCGCGGACGTCGTCGCCAAACTCGCCCACGACGAGCGGCAGACCCTCGCCGACACCGCGGCCTGCCTCGACACCGCGCAGCTGGAGGCGGCGGTCGGCGCGGCGGCGGGCGCGCGGCGGGTCGACGTGTACGGCGTCGGCGCGAGCGGGCTGGTCGCCCAGGACCTCACCCAGAAGCTGCTGCGGATCGGCCGCGTCGCCCACGCGCACAGCGACCCGCACCTCGCGGTGACCAACGCGGTGCAGCTCGGCGCGGGGGACGTCGCCGTCGCGATCACCCACTCCGGGTCGACCGGGGACGTCATCGAGCCGCTGCGGGTGGCGTTCGAGCGGGGGGCGACCACGATCGCCATCACCGGACGGCCGCGGAGCCCCGTCACCCAGTACGCCGATCACGTCCTGACCACGTCGACGGCGCGGGAGAGCGAGCTGCGGCCCGCGGCGATGTCCTCCCGGACCGGGCAGCTGCTGGTGGTGGACTGTCTGTTCGTGGGCGTGGCCCAGCGGACCTACGAGGTGGCGGGGCCCGCGCTGGCCGCGTCGTACGAGGCGTTGGCGCACCGGCACAGGTAGTCGTGTTGCACTGGACCCGCGTCAGAAAGAACCGTCTGCCATGACCTCCACCTCGTCCTCCGGCGCCGCCTCCCCCGACGCCCTGCGGCGTCAGCTCTCCTCCCTCACCACCGAGGCCTTCCGGCCCGAGCTCGCCGACATCGACCGGCTCGCCACCCTCGATCTGGCCCGGCTGATGAACGGCGAGGACGCCGGGGTACCGGCGGCCGTCGCCGCCGAGCTGCCCCGTATCGCCGCCGTGATCGACGCCGTCGCGGCACGGATGGCGCGCGGGGGGCGGCTGGTCTACGCGGGCGCCGGGACCGCCGGGCGGCTCGGTGTGCTCGACGCCTCCGAGTGCCCGCCGACCTTCGACACCGCCCCCGGGCAGGTCGTCGGCGTCCTCGCCGGCGGGCCCACGGCGATGACCACCTCCGTCGAAGGCGCCGAGGACTCCCCCGAGCTGGCCGTCGCCGACCTGCGGGCCCTCCGGCTGACCGCCGACGACTCGGTGATCGGCGTCTCCGCGTCCGGCCGCACCCCGTACGCGGTCGGCGCGGTGCGGTACGCCCGGGCGCGGGGTGCGCTGACCGTGGGGTTCTCCTGCAACGCGGGCAGCGCGCTGGCGGCCGCCGCCGAGCACGGGATCGAGGTCGTGGTCGGGCCGGAGCTGCTCACCGGCTCGACCCGGCTGAAGGCCGGCACCGCGCAGAAACTGGTGCTCAACATGGTGTCGACGATCACGATGATCCGGCTGGGCAAGACCTACGGGAACCTGATGGTCGACGTCCGTGCCTCGAACGACAAGCTGCGCGCCCGCTCACGGCACATCGTCGCGCTGGCGACGGGGGCCGGGGAGCGGGAGGTCGAGGCGGCGCTCGCGGCCACCGACGGCCGGGCCAAACACGCCGTCCTGGTGCTGCTGGCCGGGGTGGACGGGGCGGCGGCCGCCCGCCTTCTGGAGGAGTCCGGCGGTCATCTGCGTGCCGCGCTCGCCGCGGCGGCCGGCCGGGCCGCACGCTCGGTGGGTGAGCACCCCGACTTCGGACAGCGCCCCTGACCTCGCCGCCGCGATCCTCCCCCTGGTCGGCGGCCCCGCGAACGTGACCTCCGTCGCCCACTGCATGACCCGTCTGCGCCTCACCCTCACCGACCCGTCCCGCGCCGACGAACCGGCCCTGCGGGCCCTGCCCGGCGTCCTCGGCGTCGTCACGGCCGGCCACACCTGGCAGGTGGTGCTGGGACCGGGGGTGGTGGGCAGGGTGACGACCGCGTTCCGACAGCTGACGGAAACGGAGGGCAGCCCCACCGCACGGGCTGCCCCCGCTCGGGCTGCCACCGCACAGACTGCCGAGCCGACCGCCGCGGGGCGGCTCGCCGCGCGGGGAGCGGTGTTGCGGGAGGAGCGGCGGCGGCGCAACGCCACCCCGGTCAAGGCGGCCCTGCGCCGGCTCGCCGCCGTCTTCGTCCCACTGATCCCCGCGCTGATCGGCTGCGGCATCCTCGCGGGGCTGAACGGTCTGCTCGTCAACGCGGGCCTGCTGCCCGGGCTGACGCCCGCCCTGGCCGCCGTCGCCTCCGGCTTCATGGCGCTGATCCCCGTGTTCGTCGGCGTCAACACGGCGAAGGAGTTCGGCGGCACCCCGGTCCTCGGGGGCGCGGTCGCGGCGATCGTCGTCCTTCCCGGCGTGGCGAAGGTGACGGCGTTCGGGGTGCACCTCTCCCCCGGCCAGGGCGGGGTGCTCGGCGCACTGGCCGCGGCCCTGCTGGCGACCGGTGCCGAACGGTGGTGCCGGGGCAGGGTCCCGGACGCCCTGGACGTCCTCCTCACCCCCGCCCTGACCGTCCTCGTCGCGGGCCTGGGCACGCTGTACGGGATCATGTACGCGGCCGGCGCGGTCTCCACCGCGATCGGTACGGCGGCCAACTGGCTGCTGGCCACCACGGGCGCCTTCGCCGGCCTGGTCCTGGGCGGCCTCTTCCTCCCCCTGGTGATGCTCGGCCTCCACCAGGCGCTGATCCCGATCCACACCACCCTCATCGACCAGCAGGGCTACACCGTCCTGCTCCCGGTCCTGGCGATGGCGGGCGCGGGCCAGGTCGGCGCGGCCGTCGCGGTGTACGTCCGGCTGCGCCACGACACCTCCCTCGGCGCCTCACTCCGTACGACGATCAGATCGGCGCTCCCGGCGGGCCTGCTCGGCGTCGGCGAACCCCTCATCTACGGCGTCTCCCTCCCCCTCGGCCGGCCCTTCCTGACCGCCTGCGCGGGCGGCGCGGCCGGCGGTGCCTTCATCGGCTTCTTCGCGATGCTCGGCGACCGGGTCGGCGCGATGGCCATCGGCCCCTCGGGGTGGGCCCTGTTCCCCCTGCTCGCGGGGAACAGGGGGCTGGGCGTCACCGCCGCGATCTACGCGGGCGGCCTCCTCACGGGCTACGGCGTCGGCTTCGCGACGACCTACGCCTTCGGCGGCGTACGGAAAGCAGCGACGGCCCCCCTCGCCGACACCTCACCCGCCCCGGCACCTACCCGCCCCACCTCGGGAAACTGAACCCCGAGCCAGCCGGACCGACCGCCACCGGCCGACCGGGCCGACCGGGCCGACCGTGGCTCGGGCCGCCCGGGCCTGCCGCCCGACCGGGGCGACCGGGCCGACCGTGGCTCGGGCCGCCCGGGCCTGCCGCCCGACCGGGGCGACCGGGCGACCGCAGCCGGGCGACAGGGCCTCTCGGGCGACCAAGCCGACCGCCGCGGGGCGACCGGACCTCTCGGGCGACCAAGCCCGCCGCCGCCGAGTCTGCCGGACGCCCGGGCCAGCCGGACCGACCGCGGCCCGGGCCTCCCGGGGCGCCCGGCACCGCGGACGGCGAGGTGCCGCCGTCCGCCGTGCCGGGGCGTGTCCACCGCCTCGCGGCGGCCCACGCCATCGGCCGCGTACGGAAGAGCGGCGGCAACCAGCGCCGAGGCCCCGCCTGCCCGGCACCTGAGGCCCCGGGCCGACCGGGTCAGCCGGGTGACCCCGTGCGGGCCCGGCCTACCCTGGGTGGCATGAACCACGCCCAGTCCACCGCCCTGGGCCGTGCCCTCCGACTGCTCGGGGAACACGGCGAGGCCCTGTCCGCCGACACCCCCGACGCCCGGCTGCACGAGGTCAAGGCCGATCTGCGGCGTGCCCTGGAACTGCTCGACGACAGTGTCACCAGCGCCGTCCCCACCACCCGGTGCGCCGAGCATCCCCACGGCCCCGTCGACGAGGCCGCCCCCGATCTCTGCCTGCTCTGCGAGACCCGGCGCCGGGCGGCCCGCCGGGCCGAGTTCAACGGCCCCGCCCCGCAGGGCGCGCCCGCCTCGCACGCCCCCTCCCGCTACGGCAGCCGCGGCGACCGCCCCCAGCCCCAGCAGCGCTGGCTGCCCGAGCTGTGGAACGGCCAGGAGTGGCAGCTGTGCGGCACGCCCCGGCGCGACCGGCGCGAGGCCGAGCTGTACCTGGCCGCCCTGCGCCGCGGCTCCCGCCCCGCAATGGCGTACCGCCTGGTCCACGAGTTCACCGACTACGAGGTCCTGCGCATCTGGGGCACCCCGGTGAAGGTCGACATCGAGCCCCTCGGCAACCTCTAGCAGGGCTTGGTCAGGTTCACTCGCCGGTGGCGTGTGAACCTGACCAAGCCCTACTGGCCGCTCATCTGCCGGAGGCGGCAGGCGTCGCGTCGCGGGGTTCCCCCGCCGGGGCCGCGGGCGGTACGGCGGCCCGGCGCCCGGGGATGAAGAGGGCGAGGAGGAAGGCGACCAGGGCCGCGCCCGCGCCGATCGCCATGACGGCCTTGAAGCCGTTCTCGGAGGGCAGGGCGTACCCGCCGAAGTCGGTGGTCAGCCGGGCGAGGACGACGCCGGCGACGGCGCTGGCGAACGAGGTGCCCAGGGACCGCATCAGGGTGTTGAGGCTGTTCGCGGCACCGGTCTGGGAGGGATCGACCGCGGCCATGATCAGGGCGGGCATCGCGCCGTAGGTGAAGCCGACACCGGCGCCGATGACGCAGGACGCCAGGACGACGTGCCAGACCTCGCTCATCAGGACGATGTTCAGGCCGTAGCCGGCGGCGACGATCAGCGCGCCGGTCATCAGGGTGACCTTGGGGCCCTGGGCCCGGGTGATCGCGGCCGACACGGCCGACATGAGCATCATCACCAGGCCCTGCGGGGCGAGCAGCAGACCGGCGGCGAGCATCGACTTGCCGAGGCCGTAGCCGGTCTGCGCGGGCAGCTGGAGGATCTGCGGCAGGACCAGCGACATCGCGAACATCGAGAAGCCGAGGGCGATCGAGGCGAGGTTGGTGAACAGCACCTGCCGCTTGGCGGTGGTGCGCAGGTCGACCAGCGGCTGCTTCGCCCTCAGCTCCCACCGGCCCCACGCGGGCAGGATCACCAGGGCGGCGGCGCCCAGGCCCAGGGTGGTGGCGGAGGTCCAGCCCCAGTCGGCGCCCTTGGACACGGCGAGCAGCAGCGTGACGAGACCGGCCGCCAGGCCGAGCGAGCCGGCCAGGTCGAAGCGACCGCCGGTGCGGTTCCGTGACTCGGGGATGAAGACCAGGACGAGGGTGAGGGCGAGCACCCCGAGGGCGGCGGCGACCCAGAACAGGACGTGCCAGTCCCAGTTGTCCGCGATGAACGCGGCGGTCGGCAGTCCGAGCGCGCCGCCGACGCCGAGCGAGGCGCTCATCACGGCCGTCGAACCGGCGAGCTTCTCCGCCGGGACGGTGTCCCGCAGGATGCTGATGCCGAGCGGCACCACGGCGGCCGACAGCCCCTGGAACACCCGGCCGACGATCAGCGGGACCAGGGAGTCGGAGAGGGCGCAGACCAGCGAGCCGGCGATCAGCATCACGACGCTGACGACCAGCATCCGCCGCTTGCCGGCCATGTCCCCGAGCCGGCCGACGACCGGGGTGGCCACGGCGGCGGCGAGGAGGGTGGCGGTGACCGCCCAGGCGGTGTCGGAGGCGGGCGCGTCCAGCAGCCTCGGCAGCTCGGGGACGATCGGGATGACCAGGGTCTGCATCAGCGAGACGACGATCCCGGCCAGGGCCAGCACCGCCACCACGGCGTTCGGCCGCGGCGGGGCGGATGTCCCCGGCGCGGCGGGTCGGGCAAGGGCGTCGGACATCACAGGGCCTCCGTCGGATGCGCGGGACGAGCAAGGGGTGCCGACAGCACACCGAGAACTGCTTGACTCAAGCAAGCTTAGGTAGATTGATTGAGTTAAGCAAGCTAAATCCGCCACCGCTGCGGGCCCGAGACCTCGGCGGCGCCCCCACCGCTCCCGCCGCCCGGCATCAGCCGCGGGAAAGTCGAGGGCGCCGCCCCTGGTTCAGCTCAGGGTGCTCAGTGCGGCCGCGTCGTACGCCTTCAGCTCGTCCGTCCGCCCCGCGAGGACCTTGGCCGCCCACTCCGGGTCCTGGAGCAGCGCGCGCCCCACGGCCACCAGGTCGAACTCGTCGCGCTCCAGGCTGTCGAGGAGGTCCTCGATGCCCTTGAGCGGCGCGCCCTCCCCCGCGAAGCCCCGGATGAAGTCGCCGTCGAGACCCACCGAGCCGACCGTGATGGTGGTCTTGCCGGTGAGCTTCTTCGTCCAGCCCGCGAGGTTGAGGTCCGAGCCCTCGAACTCCGGGGTCCAGTAGCGGCGGGTGGAGGCGTGGAAGGCGTCGACACCGGCGGCGGCCAGCGGCGTGAGGATGGCCTCCAGCTCCTCCGGGGTCTCGGCGAGCCGGGCCCGGTAGGCCTCCTGCTTCCACTGCGAGTACCGGAAGATGATCGGGAACTCGGCCGAGACGGTCTCGCGGACGGCCGCGACGACCTCGGCGGCGAACTTCGTACGGGCCACCGCGTCACCGCCGTAGGCGTCGGTACGGCGGTTCGTGCCGGCCCACAGGAACTGGTCGACGAGGTAGCCGTGGGCGCCGTGGATCTCGACACCGTCGAACCCGATGCGCTCGGCGGCGGCCGCGGCCTCGGCGAACGCGCCGATCACGTCGTCCAGGTCACGCTGGGTCATCGCCCGGCCGGTGCCCTCGGTGCCGTCCATGCGCAGCCCCGACGGACCGACCGCGGGGGCGTCCGCGTACGGCGGCTCGCCCTGCTTGCGGACCATGCCGATGTGCCACAGCTGCGGCACGATCGTCCCGCCCGCCGCGTGGACGCCCTCGGCGACCCTGGCCCACCCCGCGAGCTGCTCCTCACCGTGGAACCGGGGCACCCGGTCGCTCTGCCCGGCCGACTCGTGTCCGACGTACGTCCCCTCGGTGACGACCAGACCGACACCGGCGGCGGCACGGCGGGAGTAGTACGAGACCACGTCCTCGCCCGGGATGCCGTCCGGGGAGAACATCCGGGTCATCGGCGCCATGACGATCCGGTTCGGGACGGTCAGACCGTTGATGTTCACCGGCCGGGAGAGGATCTCGGCGGCTCGGGTGGGGGTGGGCTCGGTGACGCTCACGCGGGGGGCTCCTCGTGAAGTATGCGGCCTTGGAGACCGGTCAGTATGTGCACATGCATTGAGTGACTCTCAACAGAGAACCAGCGCGCCAGCCGTCCCATTCCGCCCGCACCCCCGAAGGCCCTGTGATCCCGGCCACGCGCAGGCGCTGCCAGAGGTGCCGCTAGCGTTACGCCATGCGAGACGCGAGGGGCGGGCTGGTGGGCACGTCCGAGCTGGAGCGGTCGTCCGTGGTCGCCAACAGCACGATGAACCGCGAACGCGGGCTGGCCGGGGTGAACAGCTACGCCCGCGAACTGGGCGTGGACCCGCTGGCCCGGCTGGCGGGGCCCGCCCCGTCCTGGCTGGACCTGTGCAGCGGCGAGGGGCGCGCCCTGCGGGAAGCAGCCTCCGCCCTCCCGGCCGACGCGGTCCTCACCGCCGTGGACCTGGTGGGACCGCTGGTGCCGCTCCCCGCCCCGCCCACCGTGGAGGAGATCACCGCCTCGGTCTCCGCCTGGGCGCCGACCCGGCCGTACGACCTGATCACCTGTGTGCACGGACTGCACTACGTGGGCGACCAGCTCGGCCTGCTCGGCCGGGCCGCTTCCTGGCTGACGGAGGACGGCCTCCTCCTCGCCCACTTCGACCCGGAGTCGGTCCGCTGGGCCGACGGCACGGCGGCGGGCAGGGCGGTGCTCGCGGCGCTGCGGGCGGCAGGATTCACGTACGACACCCGCCGCCACCTGCTCACCCTCCAGGGCGCCCGGACCACCACCCTCCCCTTCACCTACCTGGGCGCCGATCCGGCGGCCGGCCCCAACTACACGGGCCAGCCGGCGGTCGGCTCCCACTACTCCCGGACGGTCACAGATACGGCCGGGTGATCAGCTCGACGGCATGACCGGCGGGGTCCTTGAAGTAGACGCCCCGGCCGCCGTGTTCGTGATTGATCTCGCCGGGCCGCCGCATCTGCGGATCGGCCCAGTGCACGACACCCTGCGCGCACAGCCGCCGGTACGCCCGGTCGAAGAGCTCGTCGTCGACGAGAAAGGCGTAGTGCTGCATCTGGATGTCCACCGGCGGCTCGGCGAACTGGAGCAGAACGCCGTCGTCGAGCTGGATGTTGGTGAAGGGCCCCCACGAGGGGGCTTCCGCCAGCTCCAGCAGCTCCCGGAAGAACCGGGCCGACTCGTTGCGGTCCTTGGCGGCGATGATGGTGTGGTTGAAGGTGACTGACATACGGCTGACCTCGCTTGGCGCTCGACACGAAGAAGGGTTCTCGGTGCGCGAGCACTGCGGGGGTCCGCGGGCGGTCAGCTCTCCACCGGATCGCCCGTCCGTGTGTGGCGCGAGGCCGGTCCGGTGTTCATGCCAGAACCTTACCGGGAGCGGGGCCGTCCCGGGCAAGAGGACGGCCTCCACGCTGGGTATGCGAGTTCACCACACAGCGTGGCCACCACCGCCCTAACCTGGCCGGAGACGGCACCCGCCCAACCCCTGCTGTGCCACAAGGGAGTTGCCATGCCCGGCCCGAAGGACCTCGACCCGTCATCCTCCCCGCGCGCGCTGTTGGGGGCGGAGCTGCGCCACGCCCGCGAGCGAGCCGGCCTCAGCCAGGCCGAGCTGGGCGAACCCCTTTTCGTGAGCGGTTCGTTCATCGCCCGGCTGGAGGCGGGGACGCGGCGCCTCCACCTCGAGTACGCCGTCCAGATAGACGAGATCCTGGGCACGAACGGCTTCTTCGAACGGAACTGCCGCGCACTGGCCAAGTCGAAGTACCCGGACCACTTCGCGGAGGCGGCGGAGGCGGAGGCGGTCGCGACGGCGATCAGGGAATACGCCCAGCTCCTGATCCCGGGTCTGTTGCAGACACGGGCCTACGCGGAAGCGGTCTGCCGCGCCTACAAGCCCACGGCACCGGACGCCGAGATCGACAACCTGGTGGCCACGCGCCTCGAACGGGCGCATCTCCTCGACGATCCGACCACGCCGTTGTTGTGGGCCATTCTCGACGAGGCCGCGATCCGGCGACCGGTCGGCGGAGCAGCGGTGATGGCGGAAGCCCTGCGTCACGTGGCCGACCTGGCCCGCAGACACCGGATCATCGTGCAAGTTCTGCCCTTCGCCGCCGGGGTGCACGCGGCCATGCACGGCTCCCTGAAGCTCATGGAGTTCGAGGACGCGCCGCCGCTCTCCTTCGTGGAGGCGCCGGACATGGGCAAACTGCTGGACGACCCCGCCACCGTCGGCCGACACACGCTGATGTTCAACCTGCTTCAGGCTGCGGCGCTTTCGCCGCAGGAATCGCTGGCCCTGCTGGAATCAGTAGCGCAGGATTACGGGCATGGAGAACAGCACTCGTGAGGTCCTGACCTGGCACAAGTCCAGCTACAGCGGAGGTGACGGCGGCAACTGCCTCGAAGCCGCCCTCACCCACCCCACCCTCATCCGCGACTCCAAGGCCCCCCACGGCCCGAGGCTCGCGTTCCGGCCGGAGGCCTGGGCGGCGTTCGTGGAGCACATCAGCGCTTGAGCGAAACGCCCGAGGGCGGTACCCCCGGCCGTAGCCAGGGGTACCGCCCTCGGTCCGAAGGACAGGCGATCAACCGTCAGGTCGATCAGAAGTCCATGTCACCGCCCGGCATACCGCCACCGGCGGGCGCGGCGGCCTTCTCCGGCTTGTCGGCGATGACGGCCTCGGTGGTGAGGAAGAGCGCGGCGATGGAGGCGGCGTTCTGCAGGGCAGAGCGGGTCACCTTCGCCGGGTCGATGATGCCGGAGGCGATCATGTCGACGTACTCACCGGTCGCGGCGTTCAGGCCGTGGCCGACCTGGAGGTTGCGGACCTTCTCCACGACGACGCCACCCTCGAGACCACCGTTGACGGCGATCTGCTTGAGCGGGGCCTCCAGCGCGAGCTTCACGGCGTTGGCGCCGGTCGCCTCGTCACCCTCGAGCTCCAGCTTCTCGAAGACCTGGGAGGCCTGCAGCAGGGCCACGCCACCACCGGCGACGATGCCCTCCTCGACGGCCGCCTTCGCGTTGCGGACGGCGTCCTCGATGCGGTGCTTGCGCTCCTTGAGCTCCACCTCGGTGGCGGCGCCGGCCTTGATGACCGCGACACCGCCGGCGAGCTTCGCCAGGCGCTCCTGCAGCTTCTCGCGGTCGTAGTCCGAGTCGCTGTTCTCGATCTCGGCGCGGATCTGGTTCACCCGGCCGGCGACCTGGTCCGAGGAGCCGGCACCGTCGACGATGGTGGTCTCGTCCTTGGTGATGACGACCTTGCGGGCCTTGCCCAGCAGGTCGAGGGTCGTGTTCTCGAGCTTGAGACCGACCTCCTCGGAGATGACCTCGCCGCCGGTGAGGATGGCGATGTCGTTCAGCATCGCCTTGCGGCGGTCGCCGAAGCCCGGGGCCTTGACCGCGACGGACTTGAAGGTGCCGCGGATCTTGTTGACGACCAGGGTCGACAGGGCCTCGCCCTCGACGTCCTCGGCGATGATCAGCAGCGGCTTGCCCGACTGCATGACCTTCTCCAGGAGCGGGAGCAGGTCCTTGACGTTCGCGATCTTGGAGTTCGCGATCAGGATGTACGGGTCGTCGAGGACGGCCTCCATACGCTCCATGTCGGTGGCGAAGTACGCCGAGATGTAGCCCTTGTCGAAGCGCATACCCTCGGTGAGCTCCAGCTCCAGACCGAAGGTCTGGGACTCCTCGACGGTGATGACGCCTTCCTTGCCGACCTTGTCCATCGCCTCGGCGATGAGCTCGCCGATCTGGGTGTCGGCGGCGGAGATGGAGGCCGTGGAAGCGATCTGCTCCTTGGTCTCGACATCCTTCGCCTGCTCCAGCAGCGCGCCGGAGACGGCCTCGACGGCCTTCTCGATGCCGCGCTTCAGAGCCATCGGGTTGGCGCCGGCGGCCACGTTGCGCAGACCCTCGCGCACCAGGGCCTGGGCCAGGACAGTCGCGGTCGTCGTGCCGTCACCGGCTACGTCGTCCGTCTTCTTCGCGACTTCCTTGACCAGCTCGGCGCCGATCTTCTCGTACGGGTCCTCGAGCTCGATCTCCTTGGCGATGGACACACCATCGTTGGTGATCGTGGGGGCGCCCCACTTCTTCTCGAGGACGACGTTGCGACCCTTGGGGCCGAGCGTCACCTTGACGGCGTCCGCGAGCTGGTTCATGCCGCGCTCGAGGCCGCGCCGCGCCTCCTCGTCGAACGCGATGATCTTGGCCATGTGAAGTGGTCCCTCCAGGACTGGGGGTGATTCCTTCGGACCGCGCCCGCGCCCGCGACGGACGGCTCGCATGCCGCGTGGTTCCTTGCCCCACCTGGCCTGCGGGCCTCACCGACCCGGTCCTTCTTTGTCACTCTCACCTTCAGAGTGCTAACGCCAATGATTAGCACTCGGCATGGTCGAGTGCAAGCGCCTCCGCCCGATCCGCAGGGGGGCGCGCGCGCCCCGGGCCCCCCGCGCACCCCTGGCCGGGCAGGCCGAAGGGCCCGTACCCCGGTGCCCGGACAGGCCGAAGGGCCCGTACCCCGGGAGGTACGAGCCCTTCGAAGATGAAACAGAAGAACGACGCTTCAGTCGGCGCGTGCTTCAGCCGGTCGCGAGTCGGACCATGTCCGCCTGCGGCCCCTTCTGACCCTGCGAGATCTCGAAATCGACCCGCTGGCCCTCTTCCAGGGTGCGGTACCCGTCCATCTGGATCGCGCTGTAGTGGACGAAAACATCCGCACCACCGTCGACCGCGATGAAGCCGTACCCCTTCTCCGCGTTGAACCACTTGACGGTGCCCTGAGCCATGCCTAACTCCCCTATTACTGGCCCTTGCACAGATCCACACTTCGCGGATCCGGGTCAGACCTCACCCCCCAGTTGGTTTGGGGGCGTGCGCCGGAACGCGTCGACCGCGGCCGAATGTATCTGTCCAACTGCCGTCTGCAACAGGTCACTCGGACGAGAATTCTGGACGCACGCGATCCGGAATGTGGCGAGAATTCGCCAGAATTCAGGGCAAGTCGGGCCCCGCAAAAGCCGCAAATGCCACGCAAGAGGCTCGCACTTTGGCTACTTCTTGTCGGGCGCAAGGCAGAAATCAAAGATTCCGGATCAGGGTTTCGCGACCCGGTTCCCCAACTGTACCTCGCTCAACCACACTGAATTGCCCCCTCCGCTTCTCTCACGGAGGGGGCAATTCGATGAACACTCGGTAATCAATGTTACCGACGGTTACTACTCGCGGGTACTGACCGGAGGTCAGCCACCGCTCAGCCGCCGGCGACGGCCGGGATGATCGACACGCCCGCGCCGTCCGGGGTCGCCGTCTCCAGCCCCTGCTCGAAACGGACGTCGTCGTCGTTCACGTACACGTTCACGAACCGCCGCAGCTTGCCCTGGTCGTCCAGGACCCGGGCGGCGATCCCGGTGTGGTTCTTCTCCAGGTCCGAGATGACCTCGCCGAGGGTGGTCCCCTCGGCGGTGACCTCGGCCCGGCCACCCGTGTAGGTGCGCAGGATGGTGGGGATGCGGACGGTGACGCTCACTGTGTGACCTCCGGTCAGGTGCGTGCTTCGGGGGGCGCGCCGCTTACGCGAGCCCGGCCTCGTGGAAGGACTCCAGCGACGGGCGGATCGTCGCGGTGAGCCCGGTACCGGCCACCGCGTCCAGCGTCTTCAGACCGTCACCGGTGTTCAGCACGACGGTCGTCTTCGCCGGGTCCAGCAGCCCGTTCTCGATCAGCTTCTTCGTGACGCCGACCGTCACACCGCCGGCGGTCTCCGCGAAGATGCCCTCGGTCCGGGCGAGAATCCTGATCGCCTCGACGACCTGCTCGTCGGTCACGTCCTCCACCGCACCGCCGGTGCGGCGCGCGATGTCGAGGACGTACGGCCCGTCCGCCGGGTTGCCGATCGCCAGCGACTTGGCGATGGTGTTCGGCTTCTGCGGGCGGACCACGTCGTGCCCGGCCTTGAAGGCCACCGACACCGGGGAGCACCCCTCCGCCTGCGCGCCGAAGATCTTGTACGGCCTGTCCTCGACGAGCCCCAGCTTGATCAGCTCCTGGAGGCCCTTGTCGATCTTCGTGAGCTGTGAGCCGGAGGCGATCGGCACGACCAGCTGGTCGGGGAGCTGCCAGCCGAGCTGCTCGGCGATCTCGTACGCCAGCGTCTTGGAGCCCTCGGCGTAGTACGGCCGCAGGTTGACGTTGACGAAGCCCCAGCCCTCGCCCGCCGGGTCGCCGATGAGCTCGGAGCAGAAGCGGTTGACGTCGTCGTAGTTGCCCTCGATGCCGACCAGCTCGCCGCCGTAGATCGCGGCCATCACGACCTTGCCCTGCTCCAGGTCGTGCGGGATGAACACACAGGAGCGGAAGCCGGCCCGGGCGGCCGCGGCGCCGACGGCACCGGCGAGGTTGCCGGTCGAGGAGCAGCTCAGGGTCGTGTAGCCGAAGGCACGCGCGGCCTCGACGGCCTGGGCGACGACCCGGTCCTTGAAGGAGTGGGTCGGGTTGCCGGAGTCGTCCTTGACGAACAGCCTGCCGGGCTCGACGCCCAGCTCGCGCGCCAGGTTGTCGGCCTTGACGAGCTTGGTCCAGCCGGGGTTGATGTTGGGCTTGTCGGCCACGTCCGCCGGGACGGGCAGCAGCGGCGCGTACCGCCAGATGTTCGCGGGTCCCGCCTCGATGCGCTTCCTGAGCTCCTCCGGGTCGTAGGCGGAGAAGTCGTACGCGATCTCGAGCGGGCCGAAACACTCCTCGCAGGCGAAGACGGGGCCGAGGGGTACGCGGTGCCCGCACTCGCGGCAGCTCAGTGCCGCGGCGGGACCCAGGTCTACGGTGGATTCGGTTGCAACAGTCTGCGCAGCCATGTGAGGCGAGGCCCTTTCTCCTCATCTTCCTCACGACGCATCTCGCCGTGAGACGGATTTGGCACCTTCCCTAGCCGGGAGCCTCGCGTGAACGAGACCGGCTGGAGGGTTGCCGGGGCTTCATCGGGCCGTTTCCCTCTGCCCCTCTGGATGAGCGGTATGAAGTTGTGGACGGCGGGCCACCGAGGACATGCGATGGTCACCCGCGTTGTTCAAGACTGTAACCGACAACCAGGACAGTTGAGATAGTCGTCCGAACCGCGAGACGGATCACAGGTGAAGGAGCCGCGTACGTGCTGGAAGAAGTCGAGCGCTGGCTGACCACCCGCTCCTGGACCGTGACCGACCGACCGCTGCACCGGATCATGGCGGCCAAACGGTCCTCGGGGCAGCGGGTCAGTGTCGTCCTGCCCGCGCTGAACGAGGAGGAGACCGTCGGCGAGATCGTCGCGGTCATCCGGCACGACCTCATGCAGCAGGTCCCGCTGGTCGACGAGCTCGTGGTCGTCGACTCGGGTTCGACCGACCGCACGGCCGCGGTCGCGGCGGCGGCCGGCGCGCGGGTCGTCCACCGCGACACGATCCTGCCCCGCGTCCCGGCCGTGCCCGGCAAGGGGGAGGTCCTGTGGCGGTCCCTGCTGGTCACCGGCGGGGACATCGTCTGTTTCATAGACGCCGACCTCAGGGAGTTCTCCTCGGACTTCGTCTCCGGCATCGTCGGCCCGCTGCTCACCGACCCCGCGGTGGACCTCGTCAAGGGGATGTACGACCGTCCCCTGGGCGGCGCCGCCGGGCAGGGCGGCCGGGTCACCGAGCTGATGGCGCGCCCGCTGCTGAACCTGCACTGGCCGCAGCTGGCCGGTTTCGTGCAGCCGCTCGGCGGCGAGTACGCGGCCCGCCGCTCCCTGCTCGAACAGCTGCCGTTCCCGGTGGGCTACGGCGTGGAGCTCGGCATGCTGATCGACGCGCTGCACCTGGTGGGCCTCGACGCGCTCGCGCAGGTGGACCTGGGGGTGCGCAAGCACCGCCACCAGGACGGGCAGGCCCTCGGCCGGATGGCGGCGGCGATCTACCGCACCGCCCAGCTGCGGCTGGCCCGCGGCCATCTCGTCCGCCCCGCCCTCACCCAGTTCGAACGCGGCCCCGACGGTTTCGAGCCGCGGACCTACACGGTGGACACGGAGGAACGGCCACCGATGGCGGAGATCGCGGAGTACCGGTCCCGCAAGGTCGCTTAGGGCCTGTTGCGCCGTGCGGGAGGACGGGTCGTATACGGCTGGATACGACCCCCGCACACAGCGCCACCGTACGTTTGATTGTTTCCCGGCCGGGCTAGGTTGAGGCGTATGGCTTCCACGCACGACACTGCTGCTCGGGGTGCTCAGGTGCTGGTCGCGTCCAATCGCGGCCCGGTCTCCTACACGATCGGCGAGGACGGCTCGCTGCACTCGAAACGCGGGGGCGGCGGGCTGGTCTCCGGTCTGTCGGCGATCGGCCCGGACGCCGGCGCGCTGTGGGTGTGCTCCGCGCTGTCCGACGGCGACCGGGAGGCGGTCCGGCGCGGGGTCGGCGAGGAGGGCGTGCGGATGCTGCCCGTCCCGGCCGACGTGCACGAGGACGCCTACAACGGCATCGCGAACTCGGTCCTGTGGTTCATCCACCACCTCCTCTACCAGACCCCGCTGGAACCGTCCTTCGACGCGGAGTTCCGGCGCCAGTGGGCGTCGTACGAGACGTACAACCGCGCGTTCGCCGAGGCGCTGGCGGAGGAGGCGGCGGACGGCGCGGCGGTCCTCGTGCAGGACTACCACCTCTGTCTGGTGCCCGGGATGCTCCGCGAACTCCGCCCGGACCTGCGCATCGGGCACTTCTCGCACACGCCGTGGGCGCCGGTGGACTACTTCGGGCTGCTGCCGGCGGACATCCGCGAGCAGCTGCTGCGGGGCATGCTCGGCGCGGACCGGCTGGGCTTCCTCACCCGGCGCTGGGCGGACGCGTTCACCGCGTGCTGCGCGGAGTACGTGGGCGGCACGGGCGGCACCCTGATCGGGGTGCACGGTCTGGGCGCCGACGCCGACTTCCTGCGCGAGCGCTCGCACCGGCCGGACGTGGAGGAGCGGATCGTCGCCCTGCGCGAGGAGATCGGCGGCACGGACCGCAGGACCGTCGTGCGGGTCGACCGCACCGAGCTGTCGAAGAACATCGTGCGCGGTCTGCTGGCCTACCGGCAGCTCCTCGACGACCACCCCGAGTGGCGGGAGCGGGTCGTCCACATCGCCTTCGCCTACCCCTCCCGGCAGGATCTCGCCGTCTACCGCGCCTACACGGCGGAGGTCTCGCGGCTGTCGGCGGAGATCAACGAACAGTACGGCACCCCCGGCTGGACCCCGGTCCTGCTGAACCTGGAGGACGACTTCGCCCGCTCCCTCGCCGCGTACCGGCTCGCGGACGTGGCGCTGGTCAACCCGATCCGGGACGGGATGAACCTGGTCGCCAAGGAGGTCCCGGTCGTCTCCGACCGGGGGTGCGCGCTGGTGCTGTCGCGGGAGGCCGGGGCGTACTGGGAGCTGGGCGAGGACGCGATCGTCGTGAATCCGTACGACGTCCTGGAGACGGCCCGTGCCCTGCACGAGGCCCTGTCCATGGGGCCGGAGGAGCGCGCCGAGCGCGTCAAACGGCTGGCCGCCGCCGCGACCGCGCTGCCTCCGGCCCAGTGGTTCCTGGAGCAGCTGACGGCCCTGCGGGACCTTCAGCCCAGCTGACCGGCGAGGTCCCGCAGGAGGCGTACGACGCCGGCGGGGCCGTCGACGACCAGGTCGGCGCGGGCCGCGAGTTCCGTCACCTCGGTGGAACCGCTGCAGACGAGGAGGCCGGGGACGCCGTCCTGGCGGAGTTTCTCGACGGCGGAGAAGGCGGGGAGGTCGCCGAGGTCGTCGCCGGCGTAGAGGACGGACCCGGCGCCGGTGGCGCGGACGTGGTCGAGGAGGGCGACGCCCTTGTCCATGCCGGGCGGGCGCAGCTCCAGCACGTACCGGCCGGGTTCCACGATGAGGCCGTGGCGGGCGGCGAGGGCGGCGAGGGGCTCGCGGAGGGTCTCGAAGGCGGCGAGGGGGTCGGCGGCGCGGCGGGTGTGCACGGCGACGGCCCGGCCGCCCTTCTCCTCCACCCGGACGCCCTGCCCCGCGCCGGCCGCGTCCAGGACGGCGGGCAGCTCGGCGCGGACGGCGGCGACGCCCGGGTGGGGTGCGGGGGCGGTGATCTCCTGGGTGCGGGCCTCCCAGCGTTCGGCGCCGTAGTGGCCGAGGACGGTGAGGTGGTCCAGTCCCCTGGCGCCCGCGAAGCCGCCGTTGCGGACGGCCACCTCGGCGGGGCGGCCGGTGATGACGGCGACGGCGGCGACCTTGGGTGCGAGGGCGGCGAGGGCGGCGAGGGCGTCGGGGTGGGCGCGGGCGTCCTCGGGGTTCTCGACGATCGGGGCGAGCGTGCCGTCGAAGTCGAGACCGACGAGGGTGGCCGCGGGGCGCGCCAGAATGGCGGCGAGGGCCTCACGGCCGGCCGGGGTCGTGGGTACGGGGTCCGTTGAGTGCGTCTCCTGGGTGCCCATACGGCGACACTATCGGTCGCCCCGCCTGGTCTCGCGGACCCTTCTCAGTCTGTTCACCGTCACCGGGTCGTGGGCCAGCGCCCGCGGGTCGTCCAGGAGGGCGTTGAGGAGCTGGTAGTAGCGGACCGGGGAGAGGTCGAGCTCCTCGCGGATGGCGCGCTCCTTGGCTCCGGGGCCGGGGAAGGTGCGACGCTCCAGGGCGAGGATGTCGCGTTCCCTGGTCTCCAGCTGTTCTGGCACTGCCCGCACCTCCGGCGCTCCCGCGTACCCGAGCACCGTAACCCCGGCCACCGACAGCCGGCTCACTCCCCGGCGGCGCTCTGCGCGCTCATCGCCTTGGCCTGGAGGTCGGACAGGACGGCCGCCGGGTCGCCGGAGCGGGTCACGGCCCTGCCGATGCCCTTCTTGACGGCCGCGCTGACCTGCGCCCAGGAGGTCCGTCCGACGGGGTAGACCTCGGCGAGCGGGAGTTCCTCCAGGAAGGGCCGCAGCGCGGCGTCCCGCGAGGAGGTGCTCATGATCTGGGAGGCGGAGGTGGTGACGGGCAGCAGGTCGTACTCGCGGGAGAAGCCGAGCACGTTCCGCTCGCTGTAGACGAAGTCGAGGAACCGGCCGATCTGCTCGGCGTGCCCGTTCTTGCGGAAGGCGGTCATCCAGTCGGCGACGCCCATGGCGACCTTGGAGGGGCCGTCGACGCCGGGCATCGGCACCATGCCGAACTTCACGCCGGTCTTCTGGGCCATCTTCATCAGGGAGGGGTGCCCGTTGAGCATGCCGACCTGTCCGTCGGCGAACGCCGTGAAGGCGTCCGCGCGGTTGAGCGAGCCCGGTGCGACCGGCCCGGTGAGTCCCTTGCCGACCAGCTTGTCCTTGAGCCAGTCGAACGTGTCGACGTTCTCGGTCGAGTCGATGCTGTAGCCGCCGGCGCTCCGGGCGTAGCCGCCTCCGCCGCTGAGCAGCCACTGGAGGGTCTCGGCCTGGGCCTCCTCGGGCCCGAGGGGCAGCGCATAGGGGTACTTCACGCCCTGGGCCTTCAGCTTCGCGGCGTCCGCGGCGAGTTCGGCCCAGGTGGTCGGCGGGGTGATCCCGGCCTCGGCGAAGAGGGTCCTGTTGTAGAAGAGCAGCCGGGTGGAGGAGGCGAACGGCATGCCGTACTGCACGCCGCGCACCTTGCCGGCGGTGGCGAGCTGCTGCACGAAGTCGGCCTGGACGGTGACGGAGAGCAGGTCGTCCGCCGTGTAGAGCTGGTCGGCGGCCGCGTAGTCGGCGTAGGAGCCGATCTGCGCCATGTCGGGCGGGTGGCCCGCGTCGACCATGGTCTTGACCTCGGCGTCGACGTCGTTCCAGGAGGAGACGGTGACGTCGACGGTGACGTCGGGGTGTTTCTTCTCGTACGCCTCGACCAGGGCGCCCCAGTATTTCGTGGAGCTGTTGGCGGCGCTGTCGCCGTAGTCGGCGGCGACGAGTCTGAGGGTGGTGTGGTCGGAGCCGGAGGTGAGTCCGCAGCCGGACAGCACCGCCGCCAGGCCCAGGGTGGACAGTCCGCCCACGATCGTCGTCAGTGACCTGCCTGCCCGCCGGTGCACGTGTCGCCCCTCACTCCCGAAATGATTGCTCATACCAATGGGTCCGCTATCCGGATCAAGGTCTACACCATAAGGGTGGACTAGACCTCTTTTGGGTCTCATGAGGCGGCACCGTACCGCCAAGACGGGTAAGTGGACTAGACCTCTCGCGGTTCCTCGGTCCACACTGTTCCCGTGAGACATGTCATCGCCCTCGACGTGGGCGGCACCGGGATGAAGGCGGCGCTGGTCGGCGCCGACGGCACCCTCCTGCACCAGGACCGCCGGCCCACCGGCCGGGAGCGCGGCCCCGACGCGGTGGTGGACGCCATCCTCGGCTTCGCCGCCGACCTGCGCGCACTCGGCGTCGAGCGGCTCGGCGAGCCCGCGGCGGCCGCGGGTGTCGCGGTCCCCGGCATCGTCGACGAGACGGACGGCACCGCCGTCTACGCGGCCAACCTGGGCTGGCGGGACGTCCCCCTGCGCACGCTCCTCACCGAGCGGCTCGGCACCCCCGTCGCCCTCGGCCACGACGTCCGCACCGGCGGACTCGCCGAGGGCCGGGTCGGCGCGGGCCGGGGCGCGGACCGCTTCCTGTTCGTGGCCCTGGGCACCGGCATCGCGGGCGCCATCGGCGTCGACGGCCGGGTCGAGGCGGGCGCGCACGGCTTCGCCGGTGAGATCGGGCACGTCGTCGTACGGCCCGGCGGCACCCCGTGTCCCTGCGGGCAGCGCGGCTGCCTGGAGCGGTTCGCCTCGGCTGCGGCGGTGTCCGAGGCCTGGGCGGCGGCCTGCGGGGACCCGGAGGCGGACGCGGCGGACTGCGCCGAGGCGGTCGCGTCCGGCGACCCGAACGCCGTCCGGGTCTGGCGAGAGGCGGTGGACGCCCTGGCCGACGGCCTGGTCACCGCCCTCACCCTGCTGGACCCGCGCACCCTCGTCATCGGCGGCGGCCTCGCGGAGGCGGGCGACACCCTGTTCACCCCCCTCCGGGACGCCGTCCGCGCCCGGATCACCTTCCAGAAACTCCCGGAGATCGTCCCGGCGGCCCTGGGCGACACCGCGGGCTGCCGCGGCGCGGGCCTGCTGGCCTGGGATCTCCTCCACCACTCCCTCGACAGTTCGGAGGTAACCGCGTGACCGCAACGCCCCCAGGGGCGCGGGGAACTGCGCGACCGACCACAACGCTCCCGCGCCCCGCGACGGCCGACACCCCCCTGCTCCTCACCGGCGCCAACGTGGTCATGCCCACCGGAACGGTCAAGAACGGCCAGATCGCCGTCCACGGCCGACACATCACCGGCACCTCCACGGCGAACGCCCACGTCATCGACGCGAGAGGCCACTGGCTGGTCCCCGGCTTCGTGGACCTGCACAACCACGGCGGAGGCGGAGCCTCCTTCTCCGGCACGGCGGACGACGTGCAGCGGGCGATCCGCACCCACCGCCGGCACGGCACCACCACCCTCGTCGCCTCCACCGTCACCGACGACATGGACGTCCTGGTCCGCCAGGCCGGCCTGCTGAGCGAGCTGACCGAGCAGGGCGACCTGGCCGGCATCCACTTCGAGGGCCCGTTCATCTCGCCCTGCCGCAAGGGCGCCCACTCCGAGGCGCTGCTGCGCGACCCCGACCCGGCGGACGTCCGCAAGCTGCTGGACGCGGCGCGCGGCGCGGCCCGCATGGTCACCCTCGCCACCGAACTCCCGGGCGGCCTGGACTCCGTACGGCTGCTCGTCGAGCAGGGCGTGATCGCGGCGGTGGGGCACACGGACGCGACGTACGAGCAGACGGTTCAGGCCATCGAGGCGGGCGCGACGGTCGCCACCCACCTCTTCAACGCGATGCCGCCGCTGGGCCACCGCACGCCCGGCCCGATCGCCGCCCTCCTCCAGGACGAGCGGATCACGGTCGAACTGATCAACGACGGCACCCATCTGCACCCCGCCTCCCTGGCCCTGGCGTTCCGTCACGCGGGCGCCCACCGGGTGGCGTTCATCACCGACGCGATGGACGCGGCCGGCATCGGCGACGGCCGCTATCTGCTGGGACCGCTGGAGGTCGAGGTCAGCGACGGGGTGGCCCGGCTGGTGGCGGGCGGCGCGATCGCCGGCTCGACGCTGACCCAGGACCGCGCCTTCAAGCGGGCGGTCACCGTCGACCGGATCCCGGTGGAGGACGTCGTCACCGCGCTGTCCGCGACCCCGGCCCGGGTGCTCGGCCTCTTCGACACCGTGGGCTCCCTGGAGCCCGGCAAGGACGCCGACCTGGTCCTTCTCGACGAGAACTTCGACGTCAAGGGCGTGATGCGGCAGGGCGACTGGGTGGTGGAACCCCACCTCGGCTGAAAAGCCCCCCTCCGCCGAGGACGGTGACCGACCGGGGGTCTGGGCCGGTCGCCGTCCTTTTGGCATGATCGGGCCCCGGAAACAGTCACGCGCACGCGGCATCGCTCGGGGGAGGTCGGCACAGGTGATCCTCACGGTCACACTGAACACCGCTCTCGACATCACGTACCGCGTCCCGGCGCTGCGGCCGCACACCGCGCACCGGGTGACGGAGGTGACGGAGCGTGCGGGCGGCAAGGGGCTGAACGTGGCGCGGGTGCTGGCCGCGCTGGGCCACGAGGTGGCGGTCACCGGTTTCGCGGGCGGGGCAACCGGGCGGGTCGTCCGGGAACGGCTCCCGATGGTGATCGCCGACGCGCTCCTGCCCGTCTCCGGCGCCACCCGCCGCACGGTCGCCGTCGTCGACACCCGCACCGGTGACACCACCCGGCTCGACGAACCCGGCCCGCTCATCACCCCGGCCGAGTGGTCCGCCTTCCAGGAGGCGTACGAGGATCTGGTCGCCGACGCCGACGCGGTCGCCCTGTGCGGGACTCTGCCACCGGGGGTGCCGGTGGGGGCGTACGCGGGGCTGGTGCGCAAGGCGCGGTCGGCGGGGGTGCCGGTGCTGCTGGACACGAGCGGGGAGCCGCTGCGCCGGGGCGTCGCCGCGCGCCCGGACCTGGTCAAACCGACCGCCGACGAACTGGCCGAACTCACCGGCTCGCACGAGCCGCTGAGAGCGACTCAGGACGCGCGCCGACGGGGCGCCCAGTCCGTGGTGGTCTCACTGGGCCCCGACGGCCTGATCGCCGCGACCCCCGAGGGCCGCTGGCGCGCCACCCCGCCCACCCGCGTCCCCGGCCACCCGACGGGCGCCGGCGACTCCGTCGCGGCAGGCCTGCTCTCGGCCCTGGCCGAAGGCCTCCCCTGGCCGGCCCGCCTGACCCGAGCGGCAGCCCTCTCGGCGGCGACGCTCCACACCCCGACGACAGGCGACTTCGACCGCACCACGTACGAGGACCTCCTGAACCACATCACGGTGACGGGGGAGGCCACGGCGGCGTGAGCGCCTCAGCGCTTGACCTGACCGGCCTTCAGGTACAGCTGGTCGAGCAGGACGTTGCACTTGTCGCCGCCCTGGCAGGACAGGCTGATCGTGTTCGTGCCCTTGGTGAGGGTGGGCCAGGAGTACGTCGTGGTCCAGCCGTTGGCGAAGTCGCCGTCCTTGGCGTGGGCGTAGTTCTCCATGTTGAACTTGCTGCCGAAGACCTTGCCGTTGACGGTGAGCGTCATCGACTGGTCCTCACCGGCGGTGCTGTAGTGCGCGAAGACCGTGTAGGTGCCGTCCGAGGGGATCCCGTTGACCGTCCAGGTCACCGAGGCGCCCTGGTTGTTGAGGTTGTTGACGTAGATCCCGCCGTCCGCCGCGGCGCCCTTGACGTCGGACGCCAGCGACGCGCCGCCGTCGAGCTTCAGGGCCTTGGCGTCGATGGTCGGCAGTTCCTGCCCCGGCTCGCTCTTGGAGGACTCGCTCGGGGAGGCGCTCGTCGACGTGGAGGCCGAGGGGGAGACCTGGCCGCTCGCGTTGTTGTTGTCGCCCGTGTCCGAGTCGCCGTTGGCCATGGCCACCGCGATCCCGATCACGACCGCGGCGACCACCGCGACCGCGCCGATCAGCAGGCCCTTGGTGTTGGGGCCACGGCCCCGGCCGCCACCGCCGCCGGGTACGGGCTGCTGACGGCCGGTCGGGCCGCCCGCGCCGGGGAAGGTCTCGGGCCCGCCGTAGTTCGCGCCCGGCTGGCCGTAGGCGCCCTGCTGGGGCACCGTGGGCTGGCCGTACTGGCCGTACTGCGCGGTCTGCTGCTGCGGCTGGCCGTACTGGCGCTCACCCACCGGACGCACTCTGTTGACCGAGCCCGGGTAGCCGTAGCCACCGGAGGGCGGCTGGGCGCCGTTGGCCTGGCCGTCGGCGTAGAGGTAGCCGAACGGGTCGTCGTCCTCGGGCGTACTCGCGCCGTTGTTGCCGGGCGTCATCCCTTCGTACTCCTCAACAGGTGCGGGGCTGATGCGTTGCAAGGTGCGAATGGCGAGCCTACCCGGTCCAGCTGCCCCGAACGGGTGACCCGGATCGCACCATCTCGGCGACCCGGGCGCTGACCTGGCCCTTCATCGCCGTTTCACCCCGCACGTCGGTGCTGTTTGGGACGAGATCGTTTCTCGACGTACATCCGCTCGTCGGCGGATTTCAGGACTTCGTCGGCGGTCATCCCGCAGTGCGCCCACCCGATGCCGAAACTGGCGCCCACCCGGACGGCCCGGCCCTCGGCGCGGATCGGCTGGATGATCTCGTTGCGCAGGCGCACGGCGAGGTCGGCGGCGTCGGCGCGGCCGAGGCCGTCGGCGAGGATCACGAACTCGTCGCCGCCGAGCCGGGCGACGGTGTCGCCGTCGCGGACGGCCCGCGACAGCCGCCGGGCGACCTCGATGAGGACCGCGTCCCCCGCGTTGTGCCCGAACCGGTCGTTGATCGACTTGAAGCCGTCGAGGTCGCAGAAGAGGACCGCGAGCCCCTTGGTGCCGTCGTCGCGCGCGGCGTCCTCGGGGGCGGCGGTGTGGACGTGGTGGTCGTAGCCGTCGTAGGACTCGGCGCCGGCCGGGCGGTAGTCGAAGCCGTGGCCGTTGGCGTCGAAGGCGGGGTGGCCGTACGTCTGGTCCATGGCGTCGGCGGCGGCCGGGTGCGTCGACTGGGGGCGCGAACAGATCCGGGCCGACAGCCGCGAGCGCAGCTCCGCGGAGTTCGGCAGGCCGGTGAGGGAGTCGTGCGAGGCGCGGTGGGCGAGCTGGAGCTCGCGGCGCTTGCGCTCCTCGATGTCCTCGACGTGGGTGAGGAGGAAGCGGGGCCCGTCGGCCGCGTCGGCGACGACGGAGTTGCGGAGGCTGACCCAGACGTAGGTGCCGTCCCGGCGGCCGAGCCGCAGCTCGGCGCGCCCGCCCTCGGCGGACGTGCGGAGCAGGGTGCCTATGTCCTCGGGGTGGACGAGGTCGGAGAACGCGTAGCGGCGCATCGCGGAGGCGGGGCGGCCGAGCAGCCGGCACAGGGCGTCGTTGGTGCGCAGGATCCGCCCGTGCTGGTCGCCGCCCATCTCGGCTATCGCCATGCCGGAGGGGGCGTACTCGAAGGCCTGGCGGAAGGACTCCTCGCTGGCGCGCAGGGCCTGCTGCTCCCGTTCGAGGCGGACCAGTGCCCGCTGCATGTTCGCACGTAGACGCGCGTTGCTGATGGCGATGGCGGCCTGGAAGGCGTACATCTGGAGGGCCTCGCGGCCCCAGGCGCCGGGCAGGCGGCCGTTGCGCGGCCGGTCCACGGACAGGACGCCTATCAGCTCACCGCAGGTGCCGCCGCTGCCGGGCGGGGCGGGGGTGTACATCGGGGCGAAGAGCCGGTCGGAGGGGTGCCGCTCGTCCTCGAAGCGGGGGGCGGGCCCGTCGGTGTACCACTGCGGGACGTCGTCGTCGTCGAGGATCCAGCCCTCGGTGTGGGGTATGAAGATCAGGTCGCCCCAGGCCTCGCCCATGCCCAGCCGGCGTTCCCAGGACTCACGGGAGCCGACCCGGCCGGTGATGAGGGCCTCGGCGGCGGGGTTCCCCGAGAAGGCGGCCACCACGAGGTCCCCGTCGGGGCGCACGAGGTTGACGCACGCGAGCTCGTAGCCCAGTGCGGTGACCACGCCGTCGGCGACGGTCTGCAGTGTTTCGGCCAGGCTGCGGGCCGTGTTCATCTCGGCCATGGCCTGGTGCAGCTGTCGCAGGGACGCAAGGCGGACGTACGGCTCCGACTCGGTCTCCATGCTTCGCCCTCCCCCCGAGACTTCGCAGCGAATCAAGGGTTGTCTTCGGCGTAACGTTCGTTTCTGTCGTTCCAGTCCGTTGCGTATGTCCTAGTGACACCTCCGCCACTGAATCACAGCGCGCTGCCCACTCGGTACACAGGGTCAACAATTAATGCGTCTTGTGACTCAAGTCACAGACGAACCTGAACATTTGAGTGGAGTTTCTGTGTTTTCCCTGGGGGTTTCCCTAACAGGAAGTGCACGACCGAGCACACAACAAATCGGTCCACGGACCTACGACCCTACTCGGACCGAGGTCCGATGTGGCGGGCCCGGCATCGGCACTAGCGTTCCGGACGTGGCTACCGACGTACTGAAGACCCCCGCCCTCCCCGCCTTTGGGCATTCTGGGGGAGTGAGCAGCGAAGAGTTCCGCGCCGTGATGTCCCGGCTGGCCGGCGGGGTGGTCCTGGTGACCGCGCAGGAGCCGCCGCTGGACCCGGACGACCCCGGGGCGCCGGACGGCGAGTACGCCGGCATGACGGCGACGGCGTTCCTCTCGGTCTCCCTGGAGCCGCCCCTGGTGCTGGTCAGCCTGCGCACGGGCTCCCGGATGGACGACCTGCTGGACGAACAGCCGCTGTGGGCGGTGTCGGTGCTCTCCGAGAGCCAGCGGCACATCGCCGGCCGCTTCGCCATGAAGGGCCGGCTCAGCGACCGGCTGCTCTTCGAGGACATCCCGTACGTCCGCGGCGAGGCGACCGGGGCTCCGCTGGTGGGCGGGGCGCTCGGCACCCTGGAGTGCCGGACCGAGCAGCGGGTGGCGGCGGGCGACCACACGCTCGTGATCGGGCGGGTGCTGCAGGCGAGGATGCCGAGCGCGGACGGCGGTCCGCTGCTGTATTTCCGCGGCCGGTACCGGCAGTTGGGCTGAACGGAATTCAGCGGCCGGACGGTGGCCGGCCGACTTGCTTTCCCCGGACGACGAACTCATCAGGGGCTTCTCTCAGGCTCGAAGAAATCACCGCCGCCCGTCTCGACGCGGCTCTCGCGGTGAAGGTCGCACCCGAGCGGGAATTCGCAGTCGCACGTGGTGAAGTCTTTCGCCGAGGCCGCTGTGCACCCCGGTGCCGCCCGACCCCGTCCGATCATGGACGGCGACCGCCCGTTCGGCTTCCTGATGGCCCTTTTCGACATCGACCGGCTTCTCGACGGCACGCTGTTCCGCTCCGGTCCGTGGCGCCTGGACATCTCCTCCGGAGAACAGGGCCGCGGTGACGGCCGTTTCGCCGTGCAATCGGTCGCGGACGAGATCCGCCGCCGCGTCGGCGAGGAGCTGTACGTCACCCGGCACGACGGACCTCAGGCGGCCGCCCGGGCCCGGCACTCCTCCAGGAAGTCCAGCAGGCGCAGATGGTGGCGGCGGGCGGAGCGGCCGAGGCTGATGTTGTGGCCGGCGTCCGGTTCGTGGTCGACGCGGACCAGGGGGGCGGTGAGGGAGCGGGTCAGCTCGCGCAGGGCGGGCGGGTCCCAGGCCCACAGGCGCTCGTACTCCGCGAAGGTGAACCGTACGGGCACGCGGATACGGCGGACCACGTCGGCGTACCGGCCGGGCCAGCAGGGGATCTCCTCGGCCTCCCGGGCAGGGACGGGCGCGAGGAAGCGGCGCGCCAGCCGGAAGGTGTCCGGCGGGTAGAGGGTGAGCGGGCCCCAGTGCAGCCGGGGGTCGGGACGGTGCCGCAGGGCGGCCAGCCGGTCGGGCGGTACGGCCCAGCGGGCGCCGACACCGGAGACGTCCACGCCGAGGAGCCGGTCCTCCGGGCCCGCCGTGGCCGCCGCGGTCAACGCGACCTTGCCGCCCAGCGAGTGGCCGACGAGCAGGGTCCCGGCCCCCGTCTCGTGTCCGTCGGCGTACGCCCGTACGGCCGCCCGCACGCACCGGGCCTGCTCGACGAGAGACTGGCCGTGCGGCAGCGAACGGGCGGAGAGGCCGTAACCGGGGCGGTCGAGGGCGAGCGCGGCATAGCCGGCGTCGGCGGCGAGGGAGAGGAGGGAGACGGAGGCGTCGGCCTGGCCGTGGAAGTAGCCGGCGGCCATCCCGCTGCCGTGGAGGGCGACGAGGACGGCGCGGGGCGGTCCGCCGTCCGAGGGAAGCGCGAGCAGACCGGACAGGGGGACGTCCCCGCCGTCGAGCTCGACCCGCCGGACCTGCCCCGCCTGCCGTACGGCCATCTTGTCGCTCCTCGCTGCCGGCCCCCGCGGTCCAATGTCACACCGGTGGGGGTGGGCGGCGAGGCGGGGAGAGCCGTACCGGGTGCCGGGACGTGCCGGCCCGTGCCGGGACGGGTCAGGTCCAGTTGCGGCCGGACCTGCCCTGCTTGGTGTCGGAGCGGGCCTTCTTCTCCCTCAGCCGCCGTTCGTTGATGCCGCGGGGGATGCGGGTGGGGCGGCGCGGCCTGGGCGGCGGCGCCGTCGCTTCGGCGAGGAGCGCCGCGAGGCGTACGGCGGCGGTCTCCCGGTTGCGCCACTGCGAGCGGTGCTCGGAGGCGCGTACGACGATCACGCCGTCGACCAGACGGCCGGCGAGCCGCTCCAGCGCCCGCGCTTTCCACACCTCGGGCAGGGCCTCGGTGCGGGCCAGGTCGAAACGGAGCTCCACCTGCGAGTCACTGGTGTTGACGTGCTGCCCGCCCGGCCCCGAGGACCGCGAGAAACGCCACGCCAGCTCGGCCTCGGGGAGCGGGACGGAACCGCGGATGAGATAGGGACCGGACATGTCCCCCATGGTCGCCCGCCGGGCATGCTCGCGTCATCCGAAATTCCCGGGTAAAGAAAGCAAAGAGACCTGGAACCTTGTGTACCCCTCTTGGCGTTCATACCGGTAGCTGTAGCTTTCTGCCGTACCTGAACCGAGGGAAGGGTCCCAAACCATGGCTGTAAGCCTGTCCAAGGGTGGCAACGTCTCGCTCACCAAGGAGGCTCCGGGCCTGACCGCCGTCACCGTGGGCCTCGGCTGGGACGTCCGCACCACCACCGGCACGGACTTCGACCTCGACGCCTCCGCCATCGCGGTCAACAACCAGGGCAAGGTCTACTCCGACGCCCACTTCGTCTTCTTCAACAACAAGCAGACCCCGGACCAGACGATCGTCCACACCGGCGACAACCGCACCGGCGAGGGCGCGGGCGACGACGAGGCGATCAACGTCAACCTGGCCGGCCTCCCCGCCGACATCGACAAGATCGTCTTCCCGGTCTCGATCTACGACGCGGAGAACCGCTCGCAGAACTTCGGCCAGGTCCGCAACGCCTACATCCGCATCGTGAACCAGGCCGGCGGCGCCGAGATCGCCCGCTACGACCTCTCGGAGGACGCGGCGACCGAGACCGCCATGGTCTTCGGCGAGCTCTACCGCAACGGCGCGGAGTGGAAGTTCCGCGCGGTCGGCCAGGGCTACGCCTCCGGCCTGGTCGGCATCGCCCAGGACTTCGGCGTCAACGTCTGATCCAGCACCTGATCCAGCGGCTGATCGCCACCTGATCAGCAGCTGATCGAGCCACCGAGGGGCCCCGGTTCACACCAGGGGCCCCTCGTGCGTGCGCAGGCAGCCCGGGGGCCCGGGGGATCACGCCCCGCTCGGCGCCCGAAGGCCCGACCTCACTCGCGGTTGCCGCTGACCACCGAGGCCCCGAGTACGGCCGCTGCCCCGGCGATGGCGCAGACCAGTACGGCGACGACTCCCATGCGCACCGCTCCGGACAGCTCCAACGCGGCCGACACGGCGGCCAGTGCGATCAGCGCGCAGAGACCGGCGACGGACAGGGCGATGCCCACGGTGCTCCTGCGGTTCATGTACTTCCTCCGGTGACTCCCGTCCGACACACGACTGACGGACGACTGACGGACGACAAGGAAAGGATCCACCAGCCCGTGATCCTCGAACCGCTCCCCCTCTCACCCGACCACGACATCCCCGCCCCGCTGCTCACCGAACTCACCGCGCTGTACGCCTCGAACCGCGAGTTCCAGGCGCTCAGCGGGGACTTCCCGGATCCGGACGACATCCGGCCGGAGCAGGTGGCGCGGGCGCTGGCGGACGAGTCGGCCGGGCCGGGGGTGGAGGTGCTGCTCGCGCGGAGCGAGGGGCGGCTGGTCGGCGTGGCGATCACCCTGGACCGGCATCCCGACCCGGCCGACCCGGACCCCTGGATCGGGCTGCTGATGGTCGACGCGGGGGCGCACGGGCAGGGGTACGGGCGGCGGATCGCCGAGCGCCTGGCGGAACGCTTCCGCGCCCGCGGTCGTACGGCCGTACGGCTCGCCGTGCTCGACGCCAACCCCAAGGGCCTCGCCTTCTGGACGGCCCTCGGCTACGAGGTCGTCGGGCACCGGCCCGATCTGCAACACGGCCGCCCGTGCTCCGTGCTGCGCAAACGGCTCGGCCGGGTCCGTCAGGCCGCCCGGGTCGCCGTGCTCGACCCCGCGGGTGCCGTCTTCCTCTTCCGGTACGACAACGAGGACATCGGCCCGCACTGGGCCCTGCCCGGCGGAGGGCTGGAGGAGGGCGAGACGCCGGCCGAGGGCGCCCTGCGCGAACTGCGCGAGGAGACGGGGTGGGCGGACCTCGCACCGGGACCGCTGCTGTGTGCCTGGGAGCACGACTTCACCCGCTTCGGCGTCCGCGTCCACCAGCACGACCACATCCACGTCGCCCACGGCCCGCACCGGGAGCCGTCGGGACCGCACCTCGCCGACGCCCACGCCGCCGACGGCATCCTCGCCTGGCGCTGGTGGACCCGGGACGAACTGCGCGCGCCCACCGAGCCGGTGTGGCCGCCCCATCTCGCCGAGCTGCTCGACCGGTTCGAGCGGTCCGTGCGGTCCGTGCGGTCCGTGCGGTCCGACGAGGAGGGCTGAGCGCTTCAGCGCCCCAGGTGCGGTTTTCCCTCCCCGTACAGCCAGTCGTCCCAGATCTCCTCGAAGTCCTCGTCCGGCGCCTGCCGCTCGACGTACGCCATGAAGTCGTCGGCGTCCGCGCTGCCGTGGCGGTGGGCGGCGGTCCAGCCCTGGACGAGGTCGTAGAAGGCGTCGTCGCCGACGGTCTGCCGGATCCGGTGGACGACCATCGCGCCGCGCTGGTAGACGGTGTCGGCCGAGATGTCCTCGGCGCTCGGCGGGTCGCCGGGCGGGAAGTCCCACAGGTCCGGATAGTCGTCCTCGCCGTGCTCGTAGAGATCGGTGAAGGTCTCCTCCGCCGTGGCGCCGCCCTCGTCCTCCTCCCACAGCCACTCGGCGTAGGTCGCGAAGGCCTCGTTGAGCCACATGTCGCGCCAGGTCCTCGGGGTGACGGAGTCGCCGAACCACTGGTGGGCGATCTCGTGGACGAGGGTGGCGGTGTCGGGGGCGCCGGGGAAGACGGGGCGGTTCTGGGTCTCCAGGGCGTAGTCGGAGTCCTCCGGGCGGTCGACGATCGCCCCCGCGGAGGCGAACGGGTAGGGGCCGAAGTTGTTCCGTGCCCAGTCCATGACCTCCGGCAGCCGGGCGAGGACCTCGCGGCTCGCGGCGACCTGGGTCGGGTCGACCGCGACGTACAGCGGCAGGCCGTCCTTCGTCGTGGAGCGGGTGACGGTGTACCGGCCGATGGCGAGGGTGGCGAGATAGCTCGCCATGGGCTCGGCGGTGTGCCAGGTGTAGGTGCTGCGGTCGCCTTCGGTCCGCTCCCCGGCGGGCTCACCGTTGGAGACGGCCGTCAGGCCCTTCGGAACGGTGACCGCGATGTCGTACGAGGCCTTGTCGGAGGGGTGGTGGTCGCCGGGGAACCAGGCCATGGAGCCGACCGGTTCCCCGAGGGCCAGGGCGCCGTCGGCCGTGCGCAGCCAGCCCTCCTGCGAGCCGTCGGCGTCGGTGACCGGCCGCGGGGTGCCGGAGTAGTCGACCGTGACGCGGAACGTCTCGCCCCGGTCCAGCGCGCGGGACGGGCGGACGCTCAGCTCCTGGCCGTCCCGGTTCCAGTCGGCGCTGCTGCCCTCGACCGTGACCCTCCGGACGCTGAGTCCCTTCAGGTCCAGGTGGAAGGAGTCGAGGTCCTGGGTGGCGCGGGCCGTGATCGCCGCCGAGCCGGTCAGCACCGGCCGGCCCCCCGGGTCGTAGGCGAGGGTGAGGTCGTAGTGCGTGACGTCGTACCCGCCGTTGCCGGCCTTCGGGAAGTAGGGGTCGCCGACGCCCGCCGCCCCGTCGGCGCCGCGTCCGCCACCGCCCGAGCATGCGGTGAGGAGGAGGAGTACGAGGGCGGAGCGCACGTATCGGGCCACGACCGCGATCCTACGAGGGCATGACACCATCACCCTCGTGCTCGACATCGGCTACGCCCTCTCCAACCGCTTCCCCGACCCGCCGCAGACCGACTACCGGCGCGCGGACGTCCGCGCGCTGCGGCACGACCTGTTCTGCGGGGACGTCTACCTCGCCGACACCAAGGCGGACCGGGAGCTGTCCACGGCCTGGGGATGGGTACCGGTGCTGGACTTCGCGTGGGCGCTGTGCGACATCGTGGAGCAGATCGACCGGGACCCGGCGGGCTCGCGCGCCTCCCGCCCCCAGTACGCCGAGCTGGACTTCACCGAGTCCACCGACCGCATGCTCTTCGAGCGCCGCTTCGGCTGGGTGGACGTCGAGGCCGACTGGATGCCGGCCGAGGAACCCCCGCTGACCTTCTCCCACACCGAGCTGCGCCGCGAGTCCCGCGACTTCCTCCACGACCTCCTCGCCGATCTGATCGACCTGCACGAGGACCTGGGCGAGAACCCGGCGATCTGGACCCTCCAGGCCCGCTTCCCCCGCATCGGCTGACCCCGCGGGGACCGCCGCCCTCTCCGCGCGCCCTCCGGGCGGCTCCCTGCCCAAAGAGACACGCTCTAGCCCTCCACCCGCACCCCCAGTTGCGCCGCCAGCACCGGGGCCAGGTCCAGGAGCTGGGCCGCGCTGATCACCGCGCCCGACAGCCGGTCCACGCCCGAGGCGATCCCCAGTTCCGCCGCCCCGCGCAGGTCGACGTCGGTGAGGGTCGCCGCGGTGAGGTCCGCCGCCCGCACCGCGCAGTCCACGAACTCCACCCGCTCCAGCCGGGCCCCGCCGAAGTCCGGCTCGACGAGCACACAGCCCTGGAACACCACGTCCCGCAGCCGTGCCTGCCGCAGATTCAGGAAGTCGATCTTCCCGCCCCGGATCAGCACCCGCTCCAGCACGGCGCCGTACAGCTGTGTGCCGCCCAGCCGGGCCTCGACCAGCTCGACATCGCGCAGGGTCGCCTCCGCGAGATCGGTGCCGACGCCCCGGACGCCGGTGAGGACGGAGTCGAGGAGGCGGGCGTGTCTGAGCCCCGTGCCGTCCAGCGCGCACTCCGTCAGGGCGCAGTCCATGAAGCGGGCCCCCGCGCCGTCCTGCCCGGCGAGGTCCAGCTCGCGGAACTCCACCCCGTCGTAGTCCCCGTCGGGCTCCAGTCCCCCTCCGCCGTACGCCTCCAGCGCGGGCAGCCGCACCTCCGGCCGCCGCGCCCCCTTCACTCCCGCGCCACCGCTCGCTCGCCTCGCCATGCCCCCATCGTGCACCCCACCACTGACAACGCCCCTGACCGGCACCACTCCCACCCCCCGCCCCGAGCCGTCGAACAGGGATGCGTTACCTCCCGATTCGTGGTCTTCTGGGCAAATGAGTGTCACCCGGACAGGTGAAACCTCGACCGAGCCGGACCCCCGCCGCTGGTGGGGGCTGGTGATCATCGCCCTCGCCCAGCTGATGGTCGTCCTCGACGCGACGATCGTGAACATCGCGCTCCCCTCCGCCCAGCGGGACCTCGGCATCTCGGACGGCAACCGCCAGTGGGTCATCACCGCCTACACCCTCGCCTTCGGCGGTCTGCTGCTGCTCGGCGGCCGGATCTCCGACCTCGTGGGCCGCAAACGCACCTTCGTCATCGGGCTGATCGGCTTCGCGGGCGCCTCCGCGCTCGGCGGCGCGGCCGTCGATCCGGGCATGCTGTTCGGCGCCCGCGCCCTCCAGGGCGTCTTCGCCGCCGTCCTCGCACCCTCCGCGCTCAGCCTGCTCACCACGACGTTCACCGACCCCAAGGAACGCGGCAAGGCCTTCGGCGTCTACGGCGCCCTGGCCGGCAGCGGCGCCGCGATCGGGTTCATCGTCGGCGGAGTGCTCACCGAGTACCTGGACTGGCGCTGGTGCCTGTACGTGAACGTGCCCATCGCGATCGTCGCGGTGGTCGGCGCCTCCGTCCTGCTGCACGACTCCCCCGGCCACCCGGCCCGGCTCGACGTGCCCGGGGTCGTCCTGGGCTGCGGCGGGCTGTTCACGATCGTCTACGGCTTCAGCGAGGCCGAGTCGCGCGGCTGGAGCGATCCGTTCGTGCTGGCGCTGTTCGCGGCCGGAGCCGTCCTGCTCGCGGCCTTCGTGTGGTGGCAGACCCGCGCCCCGAGCCCGCTGCTGCCGCTGCACATCCTCAAGAACCGCAACCGCGCGGGCTGCCTGCTGACGATGATGCTCGCCGTCATCGGCATGTTCGGCCTGTTCCTGTTCATGACCTACTACCTCCAGGTCATCCTCGGCTACTCGCCCATGAAGACCGGCTTCGCCTTCCTGCCGCTCACCCTCGCGATCATCGTCGGCTCCACCCAGATCTCGGCCCGGCTGATGAGCCGGGTGCAGCCGCGCGCCCTGATGGTCCCCGGCATGATCCTCGCCGCGAGCGGCATGGTGATCCTCACCCAGATGACGGTGGACTCCTCCTACACCAGCGAGATCCTGCCCGCGCTGCTGCTCATGGGCCTCGGCATGGGCCTGACCTTCATGCCGGTCTTCGCCACGGCCACCGCCGGCGTCGCCCCCCAGGACGCGGGCGTCACCTCGGCCACCGTGAACACCTCGCAGCAGGTGGGCGGTTCCATCGGGACGGCGCTGCTCAACACCATCGCCACCACCAGCAGCGCCGCCTACGTCACGGCCCACCTCACCGGCCCCGCCGAACGCGCCGCGGTCACCCGCGAGGGCATCGTCCACGGCTACACGGTGGCCATCTGGTGGGCCGCCGGGATCATGCTCCTGGCGGGCCTGATCGCCGGCCTGATGGTGACGGCGAAACCCCCCGCTCAGCCACGGGCGGCGGAGCCCTCAGTGCCGCCCCGCCACCCGGTCCGCGAGCCGGGCCAGCCGTGAGGACCCCGCGCTGTGGCTCCGCGTCTCGCGGCGGTCGGCCGTGCGGTAGGTGGCGTACATGCCCTGGACGCCCAGCCAGCGCAGCGGCTCCGGCTCCCAGCGGCGGACCCGGTGGCCGACCCAGGGCAGCACGGTGAGGTCGGTGTTGCCGCCCCGGCCCGAGTCCAGCAGCACGAGGTCGCGCAGGGTCCGGCCGGCCAGGTTGGTGGTGGCGACGCCCGAGCCGACGTAACCGCCCGCCCAGCCGAGCCCCGACGCCCGGTCCAGGGTGACCGTGGCGCACCAGTCGCGCGGCACGCCGAGCACCCCGGACCAGGCGTGCGCGATCCGTACCCCGGCGAGCGCCGGGAAGAAGCCCACGAGGATCTCCCGCAGCGCCTCGACGGTCTCGGGCTGGGTGCGGCCGTCGTGGTCGGTGCGCGAGCCGAAGCGGTACGGCACCCCGCGCCCGCCGAGCGCGATCCGCCCGTCGGCGGTGCGCTGGGCGTACATGTAGGCGTGCGCCATGTCGCCGAGCGCCTCCCGGCCCGTCCAGCCGACGGCCGCCCACTGCTCGTCGGTGAGCGGCTCGGTGGCGATCATGGAGGAGTTCATGGGCAGCCAGGTCCGCCGCTCGCCCTTCAGCGCGGCCGTGAAGCCCTCGGTGCAGCGCAGGACGTACGGCGCGCGCACGGTGCCGTACGGCGTCACGGCGCGTCCGGCCTGGATCTCGGTGACCGGCGTCGACTCGTGCACCTCGACGCCCAGCGCCTCGACGGCCGCCGCGAGCCCCTTGACCAGCTTCACCGGGTGCACCCGCGCCCCGTGCGGGGTCCACGTCGAGCCGACGGCTCCCGCGATCCGCAGCCGCTCGGCGGTCTCCCGGGCGCCGTAGAGCTCGCGGTCGGTCTCGCCGTACGACAGCTCGTGCGCGTGGAAGTCCTTCAGACGGGCGAGTTGCGCGGGGGTGCGGGCCACCTCCAGGACGCCGCCGACGTGGACGTCGGCGTCGACGCCCTCCTCGGCGAGCGCCCGCACCACCTCGGCGACGGTGTCGTTCATCGCGCGCTGGAGCCGTACGGCGGCCTCGTGGCCGTGCAGGGCGGCGTAGCGGTCGCGGCCGGCGATGCCGTTGTAGAGCCAGCCGCCGTTGCGGCCGGAGGCGCCGTAGCCGCAGAACCGCTGCTCCAGGACGGTGATCCTCAGGTCGGGGGCGGCCTTCTTCAGGTAGTACGCCGTCCACAGTCCGGTGTAGCCGCCGCCGACGATCACGACGTCGGCGGACCGGTCACCGCCGAGCGGCTCCCGTACGGCCGGGAGTCCGTCGTCCGCGTACCAGTAGGAGATCCCGCCGTTCACGACACCGCTCGCCAAGGTGCTCATGGCCGGACGTTAACCCGGCAAAACGGCCTGTGTCTCCTTCGGATTCCGTACTCCCGGCCGCCCTCCCGTGCGGCCTCTGACCAGCGGATAGCAGCCGAGACCGACGAGGGCGGCGACGAAGTGGCCGAAGTCGGTGAAGGTCGGCCCGGCGGCCAGCGGCAGCGCGAAGAAGCCGAGCACGACGGCCAGATACGCCCATCGCCACGGCATACGGATCCGGTAGCCGAGCACCGCCGCCACCCCGGCGAGCGCGTAACTCACGCCCACGTCCAGGGTGTTGACCGAGGACGCCGGGGCCATCCCGTCCCGGATCGCCTTGAGCAGCGCGCCCTCGCTGACCAGGGTCGCCAGCACATGCGCCGCCACGCACACCGTCAGCCAGCGCCAGGTCCCGAGCCAGCGCTCGGCCCGGGCGTGGAAGACGGAGTACAGCACCGCGTACGGCAGCCAGTACCCGCCGTCGATCCACATCGCACTCGCGATCAGCACCCGCACGGGGTGCCGGGACAGCTCGTGCAGGTTGGTCGACCGCTGCCGCAGGAACTCCCGCTCGAACTCCGGGGACATGTGGTGCAGCGCGACCGTGGTGAAGAACAGGACGGCCAGCCACACATAGGTGCCGGGCGCGCTGCGGACGTAGGCCCACACCGCCCGCCGCGCACCGGAAAACCGCGGGAGCCGATTCACACCAGCAAGTATCGTCCGCGAGGTGATCAGGATTCCGGGCGCACTGGTGACAGAACAGGTAAAGATCAACGGCGCCTCGACGCGCAGCACCGCGCGCTGTCCCACGTGGCGGACGTCGACGCGGCCGTCCGGGTGATCGGTCACCTGCCGGCCCGGCTGGCGTCCGTCCGCCACAACGAGGGAAGAGCCCCCTGTCGGACTCGAACCGACGACCTTCGCTTTACAAGAGCGGTGCTCTACCAGCTGAGCTAAGGAGGCGTGCGCGGGCAGGGTTCATGACCGCGCCCGTGCAGTGTACCCAGGTCGGCGGGGCGGTCTGTCGAAAATTTCCGCGAAGTTCACATGCCTCCGGGTACTGACAGATCCGCCGGACGCGAGGTAGCGTCCTGAGCCAGTTCACCCGTGTGGACTACACCAACCACCTTCCTACAACGGATCGTCCGGCACGTTCCTGCCGGTAGAAGGGGGCCTCTGAGCCATGGCCACTGTCACGTTCGACAAGGCGACCCGGATCTACCCCGGTTCCACCAAGCCCGCCGTCGACGGCCTCGACATCGAGATCGCGGACGGCGAGTTCCTCGTCCTGGTCGGCCCGTCCGGCTGCGGCAAGTCCACCTCGCTCCGCATGCTCGCGGGGCTCGAGGACGTCAACGGCGGTGCGATCCGCATCGGCGACCGCGACGTCACCCACCTGCCGCCCAAGGACCGGGACATCGCCATGGTGTTCCAGAACTACGCGCTCTACCCGCACATGACCGTCGCCGACAACATGGGCTTCGCGCTCAAGATCGCCGGCGTCAACAAGGCGGAGATCCGGCAGAAGGTCGAGGAGGCCGCGAAGATCCTCGACCTCACCGAGTACCTCGACCGCAAGCCGAAGGCCCTCTCCGGCGGTCAGCGCCAGCGTGTCGCGATGGGCCGCGCCATCGTGCGCGAGCCGCAGGTCTTCCTCATGGACGAGCCGCTGTCGAACCTCGACGCCAAGCTCCGCGTCTCGACCCGTACGCAGATCGCGTCCCTCCAGCGCCGCCTGGGCATCACCACCGTCTACGTCACCCACGACCAGGTCGAGGCCCTGACGATGGGCGACCGCGTGGCGGTCCTCAAGGACGGTCTGCTCCAGCAGGTCGACACCCCGCGCAACATGTACGACAAGCCCGCCAACCTGTTCGTGGCCGGCTTCATCGGCTCCCCCGCGATGAACCTCGTCGAGGTCCCGGTCGCCGACGGCGGCGTGAAGTTCGGCAACTCCGTCGTCCCGGTCCAGCGTGACGCGCTCGCCGCCACGTCCGACAAGACGGTCACCGTCGGCGTCCGCCCGGAGCACTTCGACGTGACCACCGACTCCGACACCGGTCTCGGCGTCGTCGTGAACGTGGTCGAGGAGCTCGGCTCCGACGCCTTCGTCTACGGCACCGCCCAGGTCGGCGGCGAGGCCAAGGACCTCGTGGTCCGCGTCGGCGGCCGTGAGGTCCCGGAGAAGGGCAGCACGCTGCACGTCGTCCCGCGCGCCGGCGAGACCCACGTGTTCTCCACCTCCACGGGTGCGCGCCTCTCCGACTGACGCGCAGGAAGCCACCAACCCGAGAACCCGAGAACCCGAGAACTCGAGAAACCGGACATTCCGGGCCGGTTGACGACGAGGGCCCCGCGGACCGCTGCGGGGCCCTTCTCGTTGCCCGCCCCCACCCCGGCACACCGGACATTTCACCCCGGCCGGACCGGCGACCGTCAACCCACTACCCCACAAGAGACACCACTTCATCCCCCGTCCGAGTGACCAAATGTCGCCGGATGATTACGGGGCGCTACCCTCACACGCGTGAAGCACTCCGCGAACCACTCCACCCAGCGCACGCGACGCGGCCAGGGCGGCCCAGCCCGCCGGATCGGCCGCTCGCTCGCCCTCGTCCTGCCCGTCGTCATGGTGCTCTCGGGAACCCTCGCGGTCACCCGGGTCAACTGGTCGGGAGACCCCTCGGACTCGGTGCTCACCGCCTCCGACGTCTCCACCGCCCACCGCACCTCCCACGGCGCCCCGCAGGCCCCGCAGGACGTCCTGCGCGACCAGCTGCTGACCGAGCTCCAGGAGAAGGACCCGGGCACCGCTCTGACCCACCTCCAGGCCGCCGTGAACGGCAAGCCGTCGCTGGCGAGGCACTGCACGTCCATCGCCCGCGCCCTGGGCCGCGCCGCGGTCCGCATCTACGGCCCCTCACGCGCGCAGTCCTACGCCCGCCCGGTCTGCGACACCTCCTTCGCCTCGGGCGTCCTCACGGCCCACAGCTGACCCCTCACCCGTCGGCGCGGCTCCCCCTCCCCCGACCGGGCGGGGGACCGCCCGGGCCGCCCACGGGTACCTCTTACGGCACGTACACGCGCGCCGCGTACAGTGCGCCCATGACTCACCCGCACGCCGCGTCCCGCCCCACGCAAGCCGTCGTCCTGGCCGGTGGCCAGGGGTCCCGGCTGCGTCCGTACACCGACGACCGGCCCAAGCCCATGGTGGAGATCCCCGGCACGGGGACACCGATCATCGGCCACCAGCTCACCTGGCTCGCCGAGGAGGGCGTCACCGACGTCGTCGTCTCCTGCGGGCATCTCGCCGAGGTCCTCCAGGACTGGCTGAAGACCGCCGACCTGCCGGTGAACGTCCAGACGGTCGTCGAGACCGAGCCCCTCGGCCGCGGCGGCGGCCTCAAGTACGCGGCCGCGCGCCTCCCCCACCCGGACCGGCCCTGGTACGCCACCAACGGCGACATCTGGACCCGCTTCTCGCTGCGCGAGATGGCCGACTTCCACACCGAGCGCGACGCCGTCGCGACCCTCGCGCTGGCCCGGCCGCGGATCCCGTGGGGCGCGGTGAAGACCGACGGCTTCGGCCACATCACCGACTTCATCGAGGCGCCGCCGACGACGTACGAGATCAACGCGGGCGTGTACGTCTTCTCCCCCGAGTTCGCCGGTCTGCTCCCCGAGCGCGGGGACCACGAGCGGACGACGTTCCCCCACCTCGCGCGGGAGCGCAGGCTCGCCGGCTTCCCGATCCCGCAGGGGGCGTACTGGCGGGCCATCGACACGGCCAAGGACCTGACGGAGGCGGCGAAGGAGTTGGCGGCGTTGGGTCGCTGACGGTTCGGCCGTTCTCCGGGTGCGGGCCGGTGGGGCGTTCGCGCAGTTCCCCGCACCCCTGGAGGCACAAGCACCAGGTGCCGTGCGCTCAACAGCGCACGGCACCTGGTGCTTCTGCTCTCCGAACGGAACCGCTACCCCAGCAATCCGCCCACCAGCCCCGGCTGACCGGACGACGACGATCCACCCGAGGTCCCCCCGGTCGAACCGCCGGAGGTGCTCGTCCCGCCACCCGCCCCGGGACCGGAGCTGGTGCTGGGCGCCTCGCCACCGCCCGTGGGGTCGGACTGCTGCGGCGGGGCCTGGCCCGCGGTCCCCTGGGTCTGGCTGGGAGCACCGCCCGTGGTGGCGGTGTCCGTGTCCCTGGCCGTCGGCGTGCTGTCCGTGCCGGCCGTCGGTGCCGCCGAGGTCGCGCCCTGGGTGGGCGAGGTGGACGCCTCGGGGCTGCGGGACGACTCGTGGCTGCCGGACTCCTCCGGGAGCGGCGCACCGGGCAGTTCGTTGCGCGGGGCCTCGCCGGGGCCGGGGACGACGACCCGGTCGGCGTCGCGGACCGCGCCGCCCAGCAGCGCGCCGATCAGCAGCGTGAGACCGACGGCGATCGCGGTGACCAGGGCGCCGCGGCGCAGGACGTACCGGCGCAGCTCCCAGATGTCGGAGCGGGGGCCGAGCCTGCGCCAGGCCCCGGCGGCCAGCCGGCCGTCGACGGAGTAGACCGGGGCGCCCGCGATGATCAGCGGCGACCAGGCGGCGAGGCAGATGATGTCGGGGGTGTCGTAGACCGGGGCGGTCTTCCAGCTGACGGTGACGAGGATCGCCGCCGACAGACCCGCACCGACCACCGCCGCGACCCGCTGCCAGCAGCCCAGGACCGTGAGGACGCCCACGACGACCTGGAGGAAGGCGATGACGAGCCCCGAGCCGACGGGGTGGTGCAGGGCGAACTGGCGCAGCGGCTCGGCGACTTCCCACGGGTGCAGGGTGTTGAGCCACTTCACCATGGAGCCGCGCTTGCCGCCGTCGAAGAAGACGGGGTCGCACAGCTTGCCCATGCCGGCGTAGATGGAGATGAAGCCGAGGAAGATCCGCAGCGGGAGCAGCACCACGCCCAGGTTCATCCGGCGACCGGGGTAGTAGGCGTGCCGGGAGGCGTCCGCGTCCCCGGCGTGGCGTCTGCCGCGCGGCTCGACCGCCTCCGCGAGCGCCTCCCCGAAGTCCTCGAACTCGGCGTCGTCGTAGGGGGGTTCGTCGTAGGCGCTGCCGACCGTGCGCATCTGCGGAAGCAGCCGGTGCTCGCCGGGGACCGGGGCGCGCTGGGCGCCGACGATCGGGGTCTCCAGGGTCTGCGCGGTGAGGCCGCCGTCGTAGCCGCCGCCGACCCGCGGGATGACCTGGGTGGCTCCGGCGTCGGCCCCGGGCGGTCCGCCGTGGCCGACGCTGCCTGCCCGCACCGCCTGCAGCAGCCGGTGGGCCCCGGTGTCGTCGGGGGCGGTCTGGCCGCTCCAGACGACGGGTCGGCGGCGGGCCCCGGAGGCGGCACCCGCCCTGCCCGCCGCCCCGACGACGGGGACGCGCGTGGTGTCCTGGCTGGCGCTCGCATGCCGGGCGATCCGCGGGGATTGGTTACGCCGCGCCGACACGCCCAGCTGCACGCGGAAGCTCGCGTGATTGACGATGATCTGCGCCGGATCGCTCGGCACCTTCACCATGCTCAGCGCGGGAGCGTCGTCTAGGCCGGATGCGAATCCCGACGAGCGGCCCCCCGTGGGTGTGCGGGGTGTTCTGGTGTCCACACTCATCTAACCGAGTGACGTGTGGTTAGGACACTGCTTTGACCCGCCGGATCTGTCCGGACTCCGTCAAGGTTGCCCTCCCCGACGGATTTAACCCGTCGGGGTGAACGGGCGGACGGGCGTTCAGCGCCGGCACGGGGGCCGGGCGGACCGCCGTCAGGCGCGGCGCCGCGCCGCCTCGTACAGCACGATCCCCGCCGCCACACCGGCGTTGAGGGATTCGGCGCCGCCCGGCATGGGGATGCGGACGCGGAAGTCGCACGTCTCGCCGACCAGTCGGGACAGACCCTTGCCCTCGCTGCCGACGACGATGACGACCGGGCCGTCCAGCGCCTCCAGCGCGCCGATCTCGGCCTCGCCGTCGGCGGCCAGGCCGACGACCGCGATCCCGGCCTTCTTGTACGCCTCCAGGGCGCGGGTGAGGTTGGTGGCGCGGGCGACGGGCGTACGGGCCGCCGTACCCGCGGAGGTCTTCCAGGCACCCGCGGTCATGCCGGCCGCGCGCCGCTCGGGGACGACCACGCCGTGGCCGCCGAACGCGGAGACCGAGCGCACGACGGCACCCAGGTTGCGCGGGTCGGTCACCCCGTCGAGCGCGACGATCAGCGGGTCCTCGCCCTCGTCGTGCGCGGCGTGGACCAGGTCCTCGGGGTGGGCGTACTCGTACGGCGGGACCTGGAGGACGAGCCCCTGGTGGTTGAGGCCGTTCGTCATCCGATCCAGCTCGGGGCGCGGCGCCTCCATGAGGTTGATGCCGCCGCGCTCGGCCGCGAGCTGGAGCGCCTCGCGCACCCGCTCGTCGTTGTCGATGAACTGCTGGACGTAGAGCGTGGAGGCAGGGACGCCCTCGCGCAGCGCCTCGACCACCGGGTTGCGGCCGACGACCAGCTCGGAGGCGCTCTTGCCGCCCCGGCCGCGCACCACGGGGCGGCGCTGGACCTGCTTGGCCTTGGCGGTGGCGAGGCGGTTCTTCTTGTGCCCCTTGCGCATCTCGGCGGGCGGGGTCGGGCCCTTGCCCTCCAGGCCCCGGCGCCGCTGGCCGCCACTGCCGACCTGCGCGCCCTTCTTGCCGGACATGCGGCGGTTGTTGGCTGCCATGACCTACCTGATTCTGTGCGGAGGTGTGCGTACGTCTATGCAGTGTGCCGCCCGGGGAGCCGGGCGGCACAATCGATCAAGGGAACGGGCTAGCGCGGCCCGAGGATCCAGCGCGGTCCCTGCGGGCTGTCCTCGATGGTCAGCCCGGACTGGCCCAGCTGGTCACGGATGGCGTCCGCGGTCCCCCAGTCCTTGCGGGCCCGGGCCGCCTCGCGCTGGTCGAGGACCAGGCGTACGAGACTGTCGACCACGCCGTGCAGGTCCTCGCCCTGGTCCGCCTCGCCGGCCCAGTGGGCGTCGAGCGGGTCCAGGCCGAGGACGCCGAGCATGGCGCGGACCTCGGCGAGCCGGGCCACGGCCGCTTCCTTGTCGTCGGCGGCGAGCGCGCTGTTGCCCTGGCGGACGGTGGTGTGCACGATGGCGAGGGCCTGCGGGACGCCCAGGTCGTCGTCCATCGCCTCGGCGAAGGCCGGCGGCACCTCGGCGGCGGGCTCGACGACGCCCCCCGCCTTCTCGACGACGCGCTGCACGAACCCCTCGATCCGTGCGAACGCCGACTCGGCCTCGCGCAGCGACTCCTCGCTGTACTCGATCATCGAGCGGTAGTGCGGGGTGCCGAGGTAGTAGCGCAGCACGATCGGACGCCAGGTCTTGACCATCTCGCTGACCAGCACGCTGTTGCCGAGCGACTTCGACATCTTCTCGCCGCTCATGGTGACCCAGGCGTTGTGCACCCAGTACTGGGCGAACGCGTCGCCGTAGGCCTTGGCCTGGGCGATCTCGTTCTCGTGGTGCGGGAAGATCAGGTCGAGGCCGCCGCCGTGGATGTCGAAGGCGGAGCCGAGGTACTTGTGGGCCATCGCCGAGCACTCCAGGTGCCAGCCGGGACGGCCGCGGCCCCACGGGGTCTCCCAGTCGGGCTCGCCCGGCTTGCTGGCCTTCCACATCGCGAAGTCGCGGTGGTCCCGCTTGCCGGTGATGCCCTCCTCGGAGGGCTGGCGCAGATCGTCGATGTCCTGGTTGGACAGCGCCAGGTAGCCGGGGTAGGAGCGCACGTCGAAGTAGACGCTGCCGTCGGCCTCGTACGCGTGACCGCGCTCGATGAGGCCGCGCATCATCTCGATCATCTCGGGGACGTGCCCCGTCGCGCGCGGCTCGTACGTGGGCGGCAGGCAGCCGAGGGCGTGGTAGCCGTCGTTGAACGCGCGCTCGTTGTCGTAGCCGATGGACCACCAGGGGCGGCCCTGCTCGTGCGACTTGGTGATGATCTTGTCGTCGATGTCGGTGACGTTCCGGATGAACGTGACGTCGTAGCCGCGGTACTCGAACCAGCGGCGCATGATGTCGAAGTTCAGGCCGGAACGGATGTGGCCGATGTGCGGGGCCGCCTGCACGGTGGCGCCACAGAGGTAGATCGAGACACAGCCCGGCTGGAGCGGGGTGAAGTCACGGATCTGCCGGGCGCTGGTGTCGTACAGGCGAATAGTCACGCTGCCTAGGGTAGTGGGCGGCAGGTGCTCTCCTCACCCCAGTCTGACCACCAATGCGGTCGCCACGGCCATCAGGCCTTCCTCCCGCCCCGGGAACCCCAGGCCGTCCGTGGTGGCCCCCGACACCGACACCGGGGCCCCGGCCGCCTCCGACAGGATCTTCTGCGCCTCCGCCCGCCGCTTGCCGATCTTCGGCCGCGGCCCCACGACCTGTACGGCGATGTTCCCGACGGTGAAACCGGCCTCGCGGACGATCCGCGCCGCCTCCGTCAGCAGGGTCACTCCCGAGGCGCCGGACCACTCGGGGCGGCCGGTGCCGAAGTGCTGTCCGAGGTCACCGAGGCCGGCGGCGGAGAAGAGGGCGTTGCAGGCGGCGTGCGCGACGACGTCGGCGTCGGAGTGGCCGGCCAGGCCGGGCCCCTCGCCCTCCCACTTCAGGCCCGCGCACCACAGTTCGCGGCCCTCCTCGAAGGCGTGGATGTCGGTGCCGATGCCGACCTGGGGCAGCGGGGGGAGGTCAGAAGCCATCGTTGAGCCTCCTGCGGGCCAGGACCGCCTCGGCGAGGACGAGGTCGAGGGGACGGGTGACCTTGAAGGCCTCCTCGTGGCCGGGGACGACCACCACGGTCAGGCCGAGCTGCTCGACCATGCTCGCGTCGTCGGTGACGTCCTCCGTGACCGTCTCGTGGGCGCGCACCAGGGTGGCCCGGTCGAAGCCCTGCGGGGTCTGGACGGCGCGCAGCCGGGCGCGGACCGGGGTGGCGACGACCGGCTCGGGCCAGCCGGGAGCGGCGGCCGGTTCGACCTCCTTCACCGTGTCGGCGAGCGGCAGTGCCGGGACGACGGCGGGAGCGCCCTCGCGGACGGCCTCGATGACCGCGTCCACGGTGTCCACGGGGACCAGGGGCCGGGCCGCGTCGTGGACGAGGACGATGTCGTACTCGGGCGGCAGGGCGTCCAGGCCGAGGCGCACGGACTCCTGCCGGGTGTCGCCGCCGGGGACGACGACGAAGTCGGTGCGGTCGGGCAGCGCGTGCGCGTCGAGCAGCGACTTGACCTCGGCGGCGCCGTCGGGCGGGGCCACGAGGACCACCAGGGAGACGGCGCGGGAGGCGGCGAGGGCGCGCACCGCGTGGATCAGCATGGGCGTGCCGTTCAGCGCGCGGAGCGCCTTGGGGGCGCCCGGGCCGAGGCGTACGCCTCGGCCGGCGGCCGGAATCACCGCGGCCGTGCGGGCGGGCGCGGGCGAGGGACGCGAATCGTCAGACATCGGTTCCTGTCAGGTTTGTGTGCTCGGCCTAGTTGGGTACGGAGACAGCGTGCCGGGCGCGACGCCTTGACCGGACCCTTCCGTGACGCGCCGGTCGAGCGCTGCCCGGGCTCGGCACGCAAAGTATCGGGGTTTCCCCGAAGGGACGGTTCACCGGGATCCGTGGGTGCCGGTATCCGTGGGCAGTGCGTGGGGCGGTGCGGTGGGACGGCCCGTGGGTGGGCTTAGGGCATCCGAACGCGGACATGCCGCAGCGCCCGGCGACGGGAATTCGTCATCGGGCACCGCGGCATTTCGGTGTTCAACGGTGTGCGTCGGCGTCGGCCTTCGCCGGCGTCAGGACGCGAGAACCTCGTCGAGCAGCGCTTCGGCCTTGTCCTCGTTGGTGTTCTCCGCGAGGGCGAGCTCGCTCACCAGGATCTGGCGGGCCTTGGCGAGCATGCGCTTCTCACCCGCGGAGAGTCCGCGCTCGCGCTCACGACGCCACAGGTCACGCACGACTTCCGCGACCTTGATGACATCGCCGGAGGCGAGCTTCTCCAGATTTGCCTTGTAACGACGCGACCAGTTCGTGGGCTCCTCGGCGTACGGCGCGCGCAGCACCTCGAAGACCCGGTCCAGCCCGTCCTGACCGACCACATCACGCACGCCGACGAACTCCGCATTGTCCGCTGGCACACGCACCGTCAGGTCACCCTGGGCGACCTTCAGCACCAAGTAGGTCTTGTCCACGCCTTTGATCTGGCGAGTTTCGATGGCCTCGATCAGCGCGGCCCCGTGATGGGGATAGACCACGGTGTCGCCAACCTTGAACGTCATGTGACAGGTACCCCTTCCGTGGCTATCCAGGGTAACACGGAAACTGCGGTTCCTGAATGGCGTTTTCGCAGGTCAGGGCATATCTCGGGGCTTGACAAGTGCAACAGGAACGTGCTTCGGACGGCTCCGGGAGGCAGGTATTCGCAGGTCGGAGCGGCTCTTCGAGGGGGGTGAAACGCGGACGTTACACGCGTCCGGGGCCCCCTCCGGGCGGCTGAACATCCACATATGTCCGCTTCCAGATGTGCGACTTGCGCTACTCCGTTCGGTGTCCATGGCCGGATACCCGCCGTTTCCAAAATTGATCACCGGGGCTTCGAGCAGATCGGTGATCAATTTCCCGGACGGCCCCGCATTCCTTCACGGAAAATCCGCGAGCGGGGCGCGACGGCGCTTAAGCCCGGGGCCGCACGCGGATATGTGAATGACGTACGACGACCTACGCGCAGGAAGAGCAAGGATGAAGTCCGAGTGACCGACGGGTCGTCCGAGAGTGCCGTGACCGGTGTGATGACCAGCGAGATCACGCCCCGCGACGGCCCCGGACGCGTTAGAGGCGGGTCGGGTGCGGCGGCGCGGGAACGGCTCGGTAACCTAAGCCCGCTGACAGACCCTTAGGGCGGCTTTATCACAGGTGGAGCTGCCCATGAGCGTTCAAGGAGTTGCCGCCGCCGTGAGCAGCAGCCTTCGACGCGGCGCCCTCGCCGCATCCGCCCTCGCGTTCTCGATCGCCACGCTCGCCGCCTGCGGCGCCGGCAACAACAGCCAGACGCTGGAGATCAGGCCGGACAACGCCGCCACCAGTGTGGGCGACATCAAGATCCAGAACGTTGTCGTCATCACCCAGCCGAACCCCACCGAGGGCGGCGCGGTCGCGGTGTCCGCGACCCTCTTCAACTCCGGCAAGCAGGCCCAGACCATCGAGTCGATCGACGTCGAGGGCCTCGGCACCGCGAAGCTCTCGCCCGCCAAGGGGCAGAAGAAGCTGACGGTCCCGGCCGGCGGTGTCGTCGTGATTGGCGGCGAGGGCAACGCCTCCGCCGTCCTGGAGCACCCGGACACGGCGTCGATCGAGGGCAACGCCCAGAAGACCACCTTCACGCTCAGCGACACCGGCGCGGTGAGCCTGGCGGCCTTCGTCGTGCCGGCCAAGAGCTACTTCTCCAGCTGGGGCCCCAGCGACATCCCGAGCGCCCCGTCGGCGTCCCCCTCCGAGAGCGCCTCGGAGACGGCCACGTCCACCGAGTCCCCGGCCGCCGGCAGCTCCGAGTCCGCGTCCGCCTCGGCGTCCCCCTCCGAGTCGGCGTCGGGCCACTGAGCCCCGTACCCCCGTACACGTACGACAGGGGCGGCACCCTCGGCGAGGGTGCCGCCCCTGTCGTACGTCGGCCGCTCCGCGGAGGACGGTCTGGCGGTCTGGCGGTCTACGGCTCGAACTTGTACCCCAGCCCGCGGACCGTCACCAGGTACCGGGGCGCGCCCGGGTCGGGCTCGATCTTGGCGCGGAGGCGCTTGACGTGGACGTCGAGGGTCTTGGTGTCGCCCACGTAGTCGGCGCCCCAGACCCGGTCGATGAGCTGCATGCGCGTGAGGACACGGCCTGCGTTGCGCAGCAGCATCTCCAGGAGGTCGAACTCCTTGAGGGGCAGGTCGACCTTGGAGCCGGAGACCGTGACGACGTGGCGGTCCACGTCCATGCGGACCGGGCCCGCCTCCAGGGCGGCCGGGGTCACCTCCTCCGGCTCGCCGCGCCGGCGCAGGACGGCCCGGATCCGGGCGACCAGCTCGCGCGAGGAGAACGGCTTGGTGACGTAGTCGTCGGCTCCTATCTCCAGGCCGACGACCTTGTCGATCTCGCTGTCCTTGGCGGTCACCATGATCACGGGGACGTTGGAGCGGCCGCGCAGCTGCCGGCACACCTCCGTGCCGGGCAGACCCGGCAGCATCAGGTCGAGGAGGACGAGGTCGGCGCCGTTGCGCTCGAACTCGTCGAGTCCGTCGGGCCCGGTGGTCGCGACGGCGACCTCGAAACCCTCCTTGCGGAGCATGTACGACAGGGCGTCGGAGAAGGACTCCTCGTCCTCGACGACGAGCACTCGGGTCACGGAAGGACCTCCGGGGCGGAAAGCGTCTGGTACGCGGTCGAATCGGGGGATGAGCGGCGGGACGGTGTGGGAGAGGGGGTGGGTGGGATGCCGCCGGCCTGCCCGTCCTCGTCATTGAGGTCGTCCAGGTCGTCGAAGGTGTCCAGACCTTCGAGGCCTTCCGGGTCGTCGGGATCCGGATGCTGGTGGGCGCGATCGCGGTCGCGGGCGGCCGCTGCGGCCTCGGGCAGCCGCAGGGTGAACGTGGAGCCCTGTCCCTCGGCGCTCCACACCGTGACCTCCCCGCCGTGCGAGGCGGCCACGTGCTTGACGATCGCGAGCCCGAGGCCCGTACCGCCCGTCTGACGGGAGCGGGCCGGGTCGACTCGGTAGAAGCGCTCGAAGATGCGCTCCTTGTCCTTGTCGGAGATCCCGATGCCCTGGTCGGTCACCGCGATCTCGATCAGGTCCCCGCCCGGCGCGGTCACCCGGCGGGCGGCGATGCCGACCCGGGTGCGGGCGGGCGAGTAGTTGACGGCGTTCTCGACGAGGTTGCCGAGGGCGGCGGCCAGCTGGCCGCGGTTGCCCCAGATCCGCAGGTCGGCGGTGCCGCCCGACCGTCCCCCACCACCCTCGAGTCCTTCGGGCGCCGCCACGCTCGTGGCCATGGTGATCTGCTTGGTGCCGGCCTGGTGCCGGCAGCGGTCGACCGCCTCGGCGACCAGTTCGTCGACGCCCACGGGCTCGGCGTCCTCCAGCGGATCGTCGTTCTGGACCCGGGAGAGGTCGATCAGTTCCTGCACCAGGTTCGTCAGCCGGGTCGCCTCGATCTGCATCCGACCGGCGAACCGCTCCACCGCCTCCGGGTCGTCCGAGGCGTCCATGACGGCCTCGGAGAGCAGGGAGAGCGCGCCGACCGGGGTCTTCAGCTCATGACTGACGTTGGCGACGAAGTCCCGCCGCACCGCCTCGATCCGCCGGGCCTCGGTGAGGTCCTCCACGAGCAGCAGCACCAGCCGGGAGCCCAGTGGCGCCACCCGCGCGGAGACCGCGAGGGCCTCGCCGCGCCCGGTGCCCCGCCGCGGCAGGTCCAGCTCGACCTGCCGTATCTCCCCGTCGCGCCGGGTGTCCCGGGCCATCTTGAGCATCGGCTCGACAGCCAGTTTTCCGCCACGGACGAGGCCCAGGGCGTATGCCGCGGAACTCGCCTTGACGACGGCGTCGGCCTCGTCCAGGACGACGGCCGACGAACGCAGCACCGACAGGACCGTGTCCACGCCGGGCGGGAGCACGGGATCGGTGTGCAGGGAGCTACGGGTGGGGCGTGCCTGGTCGCGCTCGCTCCAGCGGAACGCCAGCATGGCGATGACACCGGTGAGCACCCCGGCGATCGCTGCCGCTGCGGCGACCGCCGCGTTCACGTCCATGCGTCCAGGTTAGGCACGGGATCCGGCGTGACCACAGCCATGCGGGTGCGACCTCGAACACTCGTCGCCCAGAGTTCACCTTGGAGCCAGTAGTGGTTCATTTGAGGTGACTGAATCCGACGCGTAGCGGGCGGACCGTGGCACCGTGGGGTTCGCCCCGGAGCATACGTACGTACGAGAGGGAATCCTGATGCGGGACGCGTACCACGAGGAACTTGACTCGATAGGCGACAGCCTGGTGGAGATGGCCCGGCTGGTCGGGTCGGCGATCGGGCGCGCCACGACCGCCATCCTCGACTCCGACCTGAAGCTCGCCGAGAGCGTCATCGAGAACGACCAGAGGGTCGACGAGCTGCAGCACGACCTGGAGGCGAAGGCCATCGCGCTGCTCGCCCGCCAGCAGCCGGTCGCCACCGACCTGCGGATCGTCGTCACCTCCCTGCGGATGTCGGCCGACCTGGAGCGCTCGGGCGACCTCGCCCAGCACGTGGCGAAGCTCGCCCGGCTGCGCTTCCCGAACCGGGCGGTGCCGCACGACCTGCACGCCACGATCCTGGAGATGGGCCAGCTCGCGCAGCGCCTGATGGCGAAGGCGGCGGAGTGCATCATCACCAAGGACGTCGACCTGGCGCTCCAGCTGGAGCAGGACGACGACGAGATGGACCTGCTGCACCGCACGCTCTTCCAGCACCTGATCGACGACCGCTGGAAGCACGGCATCGAGACCGCCGTCGACGTGACCCTGCTGGGCCGCTACTACGAGCGGTTCGCCGACCACGCGGTGGCGGTCGCCAAGCGCGTGGTGTTCCTGGTGACCGGTGAGCACGCGGACGAGCTCCAGCCCGACATCCAGCCGGACATCCAGCCGGCCACGGGGACCGAGGGGGCGTAGGGCTGCCGGGGAGGCAGGTGACGGGCTTCCGGAGAGCGTGCGGGCGCCACTGTGCGCCGTTGATGCGCCCGGCACAAGGGGCATGAAATGGGCACAGGCCCTACGCCTCCGGGAGGAACCCATGGCCGAGTCCCCCAGCACGCCTCAGCCCGACCCCACCCAGGAACGCCCGACCGGGCAGCCCGCCGAGATCAGGAACCTGATGCTGATCGGCGCGTGCGGCTGCGGTTCGGGGTGCGGCTGCGGGTGCCAGTCGGGCAGCCCGTGCCAGTGCGGCTGAGCGCTGCGTCGTACGTACGACAGGGCGGGGCCCGGTGACCACACCGGGCCCCGCCCTCTTGTCGCGTCAGCGCCGGTGCGGGCGCAGCATGGAGGGGACGTGCAGGCACCTCAGCCGGAAAGGGGGTGGGCACCATGCCCAAGTTCATGGACGTCCACCACAACATGAAGGGCATCACCCGCGAGCAGCTCCTCCAGGCGCACCAGGACGACCTCGCGATAGAAGGCGAGGAGGGCGTCCACTTCGAGTCCGCGTGGGCGGACCCCGACTCCGGCGTCGTCTACTGCCTCTCGGAGGCCCCGTCGGCGGAGGCGGTGCAGCGCATCCACGAGCGCACGGGCCACCGGGCCGACGAGGTCCACGCGGTCCCGCTCCAGGTGTGAAAGCTGCATGATGGAGGTACGGCGGGTGGGAGCCCGTCGGACGGAAGTCCGCCGGGTGGGAGTCCGCCGGGTGGGAGTCCGTCGGGTGGAGGGGGAGACACCATGGACAGGCCGACGTCGTCCGACGCACAGCTGATGGTCGCGGAGGCACGCAAGGCGTTCTTCGTGATGTTCGGGTTCCTGGCGCTGGTCTGGCTGGTGCAGCTGGCCAACTTCGCCGACGACTACGCGCCGGCCCGCGAGTACGGGCTGGTCTCCGGCGACGTCGGCTCCCTGCCGCACCTCCTCACGGCGCCCTTCCTGCACTGGAGCTGGGCGCACATCGAGAGCAACTCCGGTCCCCTGTTCATCTTCGGCTTCCTGGCCGCGTACCGCGGGGTGCTGCGTTTCCTCGGGTTGAGCCTGCTGGTGGCGGTGACCAGTGGCCTCGCGGTCTGGCTCTTCGAGGGCGGCAACGCGGAGACGGTCGGCGCGAGCGGTCTGATCTTCGGCTACTTCGGCTACGTCGTCGTCCGCGGCCTCGTCGACCGCCATCTCGTCGACACGCTCATCGGGGTCGTGATGGCGGCATCCTTCGCCTACATGCTCACGGTGGCGGTCCCCGGCACACCCGGCGTCAGCTGGCTGGCCCACCTGGGCGGCCTGGCCGGCGGGCTCCTGGGAGCGTGGCTCTTCCGCGACCGCACCAGGCGCCCGGGGGCGGCCAAGCCGCGGCGGGACTCCTCCGACAGTTCCTCCAACCGTCCTTCCGGCTCTTCCGGTGGCGCTTCTGGCGGCTCGGCGCCCCAACTCCCCGGCACCACAGCCCCCGCCGGGCACCCTCGGGCGGACCTGCACAAGGAACTGGGGGACTTGGGGCTGCTCTGACGGAGCGCGGGCGGAGGCGAGACGGGCACCGGGCAGGGCTTCGCCCGATAACCCGATAAGCGCTGGTCCGTTTCCTCGCTCGCGTCCTTGCCCGCGCCCGCACCCGCGCCCGCACCCGCACTCGCGTTCGTACTCGCGCCCGCGCCCGCGCCCGCGAGGATGGCGAGGATCACCAGCACGACCACGACCAGCAGGGCCAGAACGGCCACGGTGGTGGTCGTGGGGTAGTTCCACAGGAAGAGGACCAGGCCACCGGCGCCGATGACCACGGCCGTGGTCACGGCCCGGTTCGTGCGCAGCCACTGTCCGGCGGCCCCTGTCCGCACCCCCCTCCGGGCGAGCGCGTGCCCGGCGGTTGCGGTGCCGTGGGCCGCGGCCGAGCGCACGGCGGTCGCGCCGCGGCCGGGCCCGTACAGATACCCCGCGCCCACGACGAACAGGGCCGCGAGGAGCGCGGTGAGGGCGGCCTCCCGGAGGAACCGCACCAGGGTGTCGTAGACCGCTGCCGCGGCGTCCCGCGACCGGGCGGCCTGAGGCACCGCGTCCAGACAGATCTGGCGGGTGACGGCGAGCCCGACGAGGAGGCCGCACATCATGAGACCGGTGCCGATGCCGCCGGCCATCAGCGCGACCCGGCGCGAGGGCGCCACCCAGATGCCCAGGCCACCGAGCAGAACCACTGTCAGGGGCAGCCACGGCCCGACGGCACCGAGCCAGCGGGCACCGTCGCGGGCCGCGCCCAGGTTGTCGTTGCGGACCAGCACGATCGATCGGTCGGCCCCGGGAATGTCGTCCGCCTTGACGAGCGTCGCGCCGATGAGTTGCTTCTGCACTTCCTCCACCACCGGGCCGACGTTCAGGGTGAGGGTGTCGCCCTTGATCTCGAGCGCTCCGCCTCCCTCTCCGGTGAGGACGTTCGTCGCGACGGTGTGCGCGCCGCGATTGACGCTGTCCCACGCCTTGGCGAAGGCATCGCTCGTCACCACTTTCCCGACCGCGAAGCGCACACCCGTCGTCACCCCGGCCTTGAGCTGGTCGTCCAGCGACCGGGCCGTGTCGACGAGGAAGCGGGGTGCGTCGCGGTCGGCCAGCGTGTCGGCGAGCGCACGGCTGATCCTGCGCACGTCGATCTTCTTCACCAGCCCGTCGGTGACGCGATCGATCACCACCTTCCGCACGGCGGGGTCCCTGGCGAGGGGTGAGACGGTCTGCTCATACCGGTCGACGTCGGTGATCTCGGAGTTCACCCACGTGGCGACGACGGTGACGGGCGCGAGCAGAACGGCGAGCGCGAGAAGCAGGGACGCCGCACAGAGTCGCAGGCGACGTAGGTGCGTGTCGCGCGTGCGCCGGGGCCGTTCGTCCTCCGCAAGTTCGGCAGCCACCAAGAGCCTCCCTCCGCCGGGGCACTCGGCACATCACGGCGGGCCGGTCCTACCCCCGCGCGACCACTCGCCGAGTTCCCAGCGGACGCGGGCGCAACCCCTGCGCGCGCGGCCCGCACGACCGGTGTTTGTAGGGTGCGGAGATGAAGAGAAGCGAGCGACTCGCGGACCAGCTGGACCGGCACTGGCACAAGAACCTGCGGCCGCGGCTGCACGGCCTCACCGATGAGGAGTACTTCTGGGAGCCGGTGCGCGGCTGCTGGAGCATCCGCCGACGGGACACGTCGGCCGCACCGATGCCGGCGGCTTCCGGGGAATGGACGATGGACTTCGCGGTCCCTGCCCCGGTGCCGCCGCCGGCGCCGGTGACCACGATCGCCTGGCGGCTGGCGCACATCATCGTCTCCTGCCTGGGCTATCGGGTCGGATGGCACTTCGGCGGCCCGGACGTCGACTCTGAGACCTTCGCCTACGCGGGCACCGCCGACGAGGCACTGAAACAGCTCGACGAGATGTACGGGAGATGGAACGCGGGGGTCCGCGAGCTCTCGGACGCCGACCTGGAGAATCCGCCCGCGGTGGGTCCCGAGCGGTTTCCCATGGAGGGCATCGTCCTGCACGTCAACAGGGAGCTGATCCATCACGGCGCCGAGATCTCCCTGCTGCGCGACCTCTACCACTGGCAGGACGGAGCCGCCGGCTCGCGATGACGGAACGGGCCCGGCCGGCTGGGCCGTGACTTACGGCTCGCCCCACTCGGGCACGCACGTCATGCTGTGAGCCGGCACGACGGGCTCGCCCGGTAGTGGCTCTATTCCGCGGACCCGAACAGCCACGATGCCGGCGGGAAGGTGGGCCCGGGTCGGCAGCCTCATCAAACGCCACCTGAAGGCCGCGGGGACGTCTTTGGCGGGCAGTTCCACCAGGGCGAGGCTGACCCATCGGTCATAGACGGTCGGGTACACCCGGACGGAATCGCCGCATTCTGCACATACCGGCGGCTCGACCCATGCCACGTCGTCGGGGTCGGGCTCGGGCCTGGGGGCGGCCGTGGCTCCGTCGGCCTCGGCCATCTCGTTGGCGAGGACGTTCCAGCATCTCTCGCAGTAACCCGCCATGAGGCCGATCCGCCCGCGCTCACACACGAAGCGGCCGACCTCTCCGCAGCGAACACACCTGGACTGGCCACCATCCCGCGTCGCCCCCATGTGTTCGAGTGTGAGCGGATCTGACGGAGTCCCAGTAGGTCGCGATTCAGCCTCATTGGGCGATCACGTCACCTGGACGCCGGAGAGAACACCAAGGCCCTCGCCGAGTACCGCGGCCACTCGGTCCGGGTCTGACCCTCGCGTGTACGCTCCGGTTCGCTGAGGCAGGAGGGCGAGATGTCCGACGAGGAGTCCACCAAGTACTACACGCTGCTCTGCGACGACCCGTCCCACGAAGTGGTGCTCGTCGACTGCGGGCCCCGCGAAATGGATGTGGTCCTGGCAGTGCGCAAGGTGACCGGGCTGAGCTTGTGGCACAGCCGGGTCCTGGCGCGCCAAGCGCCCGTCCGCCTCCTTGGGGGTCTGTCTGCGTACAGGGCCCAGTCCGCTGTCGCCGTGCTCCAAAGCGCCGGAGCCGGAGCGGAGTGGAGACAGGAACCGGAGCCCGGAGAGCGCACGGCCCCATCGGCCTGACGGCCCAGAGACTTCCCAGAGACGGCCCAGAGGCAGCGAAAAGCCCCCTCCCGGCGGAGAACCCGCAGGTAGGGGGCTTGTTCAGCTCTGCTTACTTCTTCTTGCCCTGGTTCTTGACCGCCTCGATCGCCGCTGCCGCCGCCTCGGGGTCGAGGTAGGTGCCGCCCGGGGTCAGGGGCTTGAAGTCGGCGTCCAGTTCGTAGGACAGGGGGATGCCCGTCGGGATGTTCAGGCCCGCGATGTCCGCGTCCGAGATGCCGTCGAGGTGCTTGACCAGGGCGCGGAGGCTGTTGCCGTGGGCCGCGACCAGGACCGTGCGGCCGGCCAGGAGGTCGGGGACGATGCCGTCGTACCAGTAGGGGAGCATCCGGACGACGACGTCCTTCAGGCACTCCGTGCGGGGGCGCAGCTCCGGGGGGATGGAGGCGTAGCGCGGGTCCGCGGCCTGCGAGAACTCCGAGTCGTCGGCGAGCGGCGGGGGCGGGGTGTCGTAGGAGCGGCGCCAGAGCATGAACTGCTCCTCGCCGAACTCGGCCAACGTCTGTGCCTTGTCCTTGCCCTGGAGGGCGCCGTAGTGGCGCTCGTTCAGGCGCCAGGAGCGGTGGACCGGGATCCAGTGGCGGTCCGCCGACTCGAGGGCGAGCTGCGCGGTGCGGATGGCGCGCTTCTGGAGGGACGTGTGGACCACGTCGGGCAGCAGGTCGGCGTCCTTCAGGAGCTCACCGCCGCGGACCGCCTCCTTCTCGCCCTTCTCGTTGAGGTTGACGTCCACCCAGCCGGTGAACAGGTTCTTCGCGTTCCATTCGCTCTCGCCGTGGCGGAGGAGGATCAGCTTGTACGGTGCGTCGGCCATGGCTATGAGCGTAATCCACCGTCCTGATGCGGTGCGCCCCTGCTCGTTCCTCGGACGGTTGACTGGTTCTGTTAATCCGCTCGCTTCCGGCGCCCCCCACTTCGTAAGTTGTGCACATCGTCTGCACCACTTACCGACTCCGACCCACGGGGGGCTCCGCCATGTCCGTCACCGCACTCAGACGTGCCGCCCGCGAGACCCTCTCCGGGCTGCCCCGTGAGTTCTGGTGGCTCTGGACGAGCACGCTCGTCAACCGGCTGGGCGGGTTCGTCGCCACCTTCATGGCGCTGTATCTGACGCTCGACCGGGGCTACTCCGCCTCCTACGCCGGGCTGGTCGCCTCGCTGCACGGGCTGGGCGGGGTCGTCTCCTCGCTGGGCGGCGGGGTGATGGCGGACCGGATCGGGCGGCGGCCCACGCTGCTGTTCTCGCAGATCGCCACGGCCGGCTCGGTCGCCGTGCTCGGGTTCGTCACCGATCCCGTCGCCATCGCCGGGGTCGCGTGCGTCGTCGGCGCCGCGTCGAACGCCTCTCGGCCGGCCGTCCAGGCCATGATGGCCGACATCGTGCGGCCCGAGGACCGGGTGCGGGCCTTCTCCCTCAACTACTGGGCGATCAACCTGGGGTTCGCGGTCTCCTCCATGGCCGCCGGGTTCATCGCCGAGGTCAGCTACCGCGCCGGGTTCCTGCTGGAGGCCGGGATGACCTTCGTGTGCGCCGTCGTCATCTTCCTCAAGCTGCCGGAGTCCCGGCCGGATCAGGAGAGCAAGGCAGCGGTGCGGGAGGAGTCGGTCGGGCTCGGGACCGTGGTGCGCGATCTGCGGTTCATGAGTGTCGTCGGGCTGTCGTTCCTGGTGGCGCTCGTCTTCCAGCAGGGGTCCGTGGGGCTGCCGGTGGCCATGGGCGCCGCCGGGTTCACTCCCGCCGACTACGGTTTCGCCATCGCGGTCAACGGTGTGCTGATCGTGGTGCTCCAGATCCCGGTCACCCGCTTCATCGAGCACCGGGACCCGCGACGGCTGCTGGTGATCTCCTCGGCCCTCGCGGGGTACGGCTTCGGGCTCACCGCCTTCGCCGGGTCGGTCGGTGTCTTCGCGCTCACCGTCTGCGTGTGGACCCTCGCCGAGATCGTCAACGCGCCGACCCAGACCGGGCTCGTCGTGGCCCTCTCCCCCACCCACGGCCGCGGGCGCTACCAGGGCATGTACACCCTGTCCTGGGCCGTCGCCTCGCTGGTCGCACCCGTGATGTCCGGTTTCGTCATCGACCGGTTCGGGGCGGAGTGGCTGTGGGGGATGTGCGCGGTCGTGGGGACGGTCGCCGGGGCCGGTTACGCCGTGCTGATGCGGCGTCCGGCGGACGAGGAGCCCGTCGCCGACGGCGGCGGCGAGGTGACGGAGGAGGGGCGCACGGCAGCGGTGCGGACCGGGTCCGGCACCGGCGCGTGAGGCCGGGGCACACCCCGGTGCGCGCGCGAGGCCGTAGACACCCACCGCCGCACGGTCGCCGGCATGTGCCCACCACCGCACGGTTCCAAGGGGACGGACACCCACCGCCTCCCCCGCCCGCGGCCCCTCACGGATGCATCCGCGCCCCCTTCATCACCTTGTCCACCGCGTTGCGGGGCCCGTACACCGCGAGTCCCACCGGGTCCAGCTCCGCCGTCCGGACGGCCCGTACCGCGGCCCGGTTGTCGCGGTCGTTGCCGGTGGCGAAGAGGTCGCCGGTGAACACCGCGCGCGGGAGGGAACGGGACAGCACGCGCGCGTGGGCCGCGGCCAGCGTCTCCTGCGTGCCCTCGAAGACCAGCACCGGCTGGCGGAACATCGGCAGGTAGGGCACGCCGTCGCCGTCCTCGTAGGGCTCCCCGACCACCTCGGGGAGCCGGGTGCCCAGGCCGCTGACCAGGAAGGCGGTGACGTTGAGGCGCTGCCAGGACTCCAGGTCCTCGCGGAGCAGCACGGCGATCTTGGTGTCGAAGCGAGTCACGGGCGTGGTCGTAGTCATGGTGCGAGACTGCCGACCGTCGTACGGGGCCGTCTTGTACGTTTTTTGCATGGCACCCCACCGGCAGGTCTCCGCCTGGCGCCCCCGGATCCCCGGGGTCGTGGAGGTCTTCCACGCCCACTTCACCGCGTACGCCTATCCGATGCACGTGCACGACGTGTGGACGCTGCTCATCGTCGACGACGGGGCCGTACGGTACGACCTCGACCGGCACCGGCACGGCACCCCGCACGACACGGTCACCCTGCTGCCGCCGCACGTGCCGCACAACGGCTCGGCCGCCACCCCGCACGGGTTCCGCAAGCGTGTGCTGTACCTGGACGGCACCCGTCTCGGCGAGGATCTGGTCGGGGCGGCCGTCGACCGGCCCGATCTGCGCGATCCGGTGCTGAGGGACCGGGTCGGCCGGCTGCACACCGCGCTCGCGCAGGGTGGGGAGGAGCTGGAGGCCGAGAGCAGGCTGACGTTCATCGGCGAGCGGCTGCGCACGCATCTGCGGCCCTCGGCGGCCGTGCCGGGGACCCCGCGCAGCGACCCGGTGCTCGCCCGCCGGCTGCGGGAACTCCTCGACGCGTCCGTCGTCCGGGGCATCGGGCTGGCGGAGGCGGCGCGGGTCCTCGGGGCCCATCCCGCGCATCTGGTGCGGGCGTTCAGCGGCGCGTACGGCATCGCACCGCACCAGTACCTGACCGCACGCCGGGTGGAGCGGGCCCGGTGGCTGCTGCTCGACGGGGTGCCGGCCGGTGAGGTGGCCGTGGCGGCCGGGTTCTTCGACCAGTCCCATCTCACCCGGCACTTCCGCAGGTCGGTGGGGGGCACACCGGGGCGGTACGCGCGCGGGGCGTCCGCCCCCTGATCACCCGTCGGCCGGCCGGGGCCCGTCCGGGTGCCCGGTGAGGTGGGCGAAGGCGTCCAGGTTGCGGGTCGGCTCGCCCCGGGAGACCCGCCAGGCGTACTCCCTGCGGATCGCGGAGGCGAACCCCAGCTCCAGCAGGGTGTTGAAAGCGCCGTCCGCCGCCTCCAGGACCTGGCCGAGGAGGCGGTCCACCTCGTCGGGCGTCACCGACGGCAGGGGCAGCCGGGCGGTGACGTACACGTCTCCGAGCTGGTCGACGGCGTAACTCACGCCGTACAGCTTGAGGTTGCGCTCCAGCAGCCAGCGGTGGACGCCGGGCTCGTTCTCGTCGGGGTGGCGGATGACGAAGGCGTTGAGGGAGAGGGAGTGGCGGCCGACCAGCAGGGAGACGGTCGTCTTGAGCTTGGCGGTGCCGGGGAGCTGGACGACGTAGGAGCCGGGGCGCGGGTCCTCCCACTCCAGCTCCGCGCCCGCGAGGTACGCCTCGATGATCCGCGCCGCGTTCTTCTCCGCCTCACCCATGCTGGGAGCGTACGGGACGGCGGTGGGCCTGGATCGCGGCCGTGTAGACGTCGGCGGTGACGGCTGCCGCCGTGTCCCAGCCGAAGGACTGGGCGTGGGCGGCGGCGGCCGTGCCCATCCGGGCGGGCAGCTCCGGGGTGTCGGCGAAACGTTCGAGCACGCGCGCGTACGCCGTCGGGTCGTGGCCCTGGACGAGGAAGCCCGTCTCGCCGTCGCGCACGGCCACCGGGAGGCCGCCGACCGCCGCGGCGAGCACCGGGGTCCCGGCCGCCTGGGCCTCTATGGCGACCAGGCCGAAGGACTCGCTGTAGGACGGCACGACGAGGACGGAGGCGGCGCGGAACCAGTCCGCGAGCTGGTCCTGGCCGACGGGCGGGCGGAACCGTACGACGTCCGCGACGCCGAGCCGGGCGGCGAGCTTCTGCAGGCCCTCCGGCTTGGCGAGGCCGCTGCCGCTGGGGCCGCCGACGACCGGTACGACGAGCCGGGTGCGCAGATCGGGGCGTACGTCGAGGAGGGCGGCGACGGCGCGCACGAGGACGTCGGGGGCCTTCAGGGGCTGGATGCGGCCCGCGAAGAGGGGGATCAGCGCGTCCTGCGGGAGGCCGAGGCGGGAACGGGCGGCGGCACGTCCGTCGGCCGGGGAGAAGCGGTCGAGGTTGACGCCCGGGTGGACGACCGCGACCTTGCCGGGGTCGGCGCCGTAGTGCCGTACGAGTTCGTCGGCCTCCTCCGCCGTGTTGGCGATGAGACGGTCGGCGGCCTCGACGATCTGGGTCTCGCCGATGACCCGGGCGGCGGGTTCCGGGGTGTCGCCGTCGGCGAGGTTGGCGTTCTTGACCTTGGCCATGGTGTGCATCGCGTGCACCAGGGGGGCGCCCCAGCGCTGGGCGGCGAGCCAGCCGACGTGGCCGGAGAGCCAGTAGTGGGAGTGGACCAGGTCGTAGTAGCCGGGGCGGTGGCCGGCCCAGGCCTGCATCACGCCGTGGGTGAAGGCGCACAGCTGGGCGGGGAGGTCCTCCTTGTTGAGCCCTTCGTAGGGTCCTGCGTCGATGTGGCGGACGAGGACGCCGGGGGCCATCTCCACCTTCGGGGGGAGCGCGGCGGCGGTCGCGCGCGTGAAGATCTCCACCTCGATGTTGATCGCGGCGAGGCGCTGGGCGAGCTCCACGATGTAGACGTTCATGCCGCCGGCGTCGCCGGTGCCGGGCTGGTGGAGCGGCGAGGTGTGCACGGAGAGCATCGCGACTCGGCGGGGGCGGCGGTGGAGCCTGAGCCGCGGGGGTACCGCCGGAGAGCGACGCCCGAGCCGGCTGGCGTGGTGGCTCACGTGGCGTTCCTCCTTGCTGCGGGCATGCCGGACGGAGGGGGCGAAAGCCTCCCAGGGGGCTGGAACACCGGAGCGAGGCGTTCCCATTCCCGGGTGGGATCATCGGAACGGTGATTTTTGCCTGAGCATTACCCGGATCGCTCAACCGTTCGAGCATCGCGGGCGTCCGCCGGACGCGTCATCGCCCGTCCCGCACACCGCCTACCCTCGTATGCCATGAGCTCCCGCCCGCCCGTGCGCATCGTGGGCACCGTCACCCGCGGGACCACCAACCCCAACCGGCTGCGCCGCATGGACCGCTGGATCGCCGCGACGCACGGCGCCGAGCTGCGGCGGGCCGCCGACCCGGTGGCCGTCGACCTCGGGTACGGCGCGGCGCCCTGGACGGCCGTCGAGCTGCTCGGCCGGCTGCGGTCGGTGGCGCCACGCGCGCGCGTGGTGGGCGTCGAGATCGAGCCCGCGCGGGTCGCCGCCGCGAAGCCGTACGAGCGCGAGGGGCTGTCCTTCCGGCACGGCGGGTTCGAACTGCCCCTCCCCCAGCGGCCCCAGCTGGTGCGGGCCGCCAACGTGCTGCGCCAGTACGACGAGGAGCAGGTCGCCGGGGTGTGGGAGCGGCTGTGCGCGCGGCTCGCGCCGGCCGGCGGGGCGTCGGCGGGCGGGCTGCTCGTGGAGGGGACCTGCGACGAGATCGGGCGTCGGCACGTCTGGGTCGCGCTCGGGCCCGAGGGGCCGCGCACGGTCACCTTCGCGGCCCGGCTGGGGTCGCTGGAGCGGCCGTCGGACCTGGCGGAGCGGCTGCCCAAGGCGCTGATCCACCGCAATGTGCCGGGCGAGCCGGTGCACGCGTTCCTGCGCGACTTCGACCGCGCCTGGGCCGCCGCGGCGCCCTACGCCTCGTACGGCGCCCGCCAGCGCTGGATCCGCGCGGTGCGGGACCTCGCCGCGGACTGGCCGGTGACGGACGGCCCGGCGCGGTGGCGGCAGGGGGAGGCGACGGTGCGGTGGGGGGCGTTGGCGCCTCGGGGCTGACGAAGGGCCGCCTCGCCGCTGTTTCACCGATCGTTCACCCTTTGGTGGGACATGGGAACGATCTCCTTGAGTCGTTCGTCACATCGACGGGGCGATCATCATTCCGGTGGCGTGCCGAAAGGTGCGTGGGGAAGGGGTCAGCTGTTCGGTACCTGTCGGTTCCGGGCCCGACTCTGTCACTTTCGGCCGTGACGTGGCACGATCCCCCGAGCACCGTAAGTTACTGACGGGAAATCAGTTGGGGGGAAGAGGTATGGGTCCGGGCAAGCGCGGCCTGTTCGCGGTCGCGGTGGCGGTCGTCTGCGCGGTGACCGTGCTGGGGGCACCCGGCGCGGCGTTCGCCGCCCCTGACAGCCCCACTCCGTCCCCGACGGCGACGACCGCCCCCGACCTCACCCTCCCGCCCGGCAAGGACCTGGAAGAGGTCCGCGAGAAGCTGGAGACGCTCTACCACGCGGCCGCGGTCGCCACCGACGCGTACAACGCGGCGGAGGAGGCGGCGAAGAAGCAGTCCGCGGAGATCGTCGCCCTCGCCCAGAAGATCGTCGAGGGCCAGGAGCGGCTCGCGAAGCTGAAGGACCGGGCCGGTGCCGCCGCCCGCTCCCAGTACCGCACGGGCGGGCTGCCCGACGAGGCCCAGCTCATGCTGAGCGACGACCCGGGCGACTTCCTCGACGGCGCCGGCCGGGTGCTCCAGGGCCAGCGCGCGACCAAGGGCCTGATCGCGGAACTGACCCGCATCCAGCAGGACTTGGAGCAGTACTCCGCGGACGCCTCCGCCCAGTGGACCAAGCTGGAGGCCAACCGCAAGGCCAGGGCGACGGCCCAGAAGAAGATCGAGAAGCAGATCGCCGCGGCCGAGAAGCTGGAGTCCCAGCTGGAGAAGGCGGAGAAGGAACGCCTCGCCCAACTCCAGGAACAGGCCGACCAGAAGGCACAGACCGCCTGGCTGAACACCGGCATCCTCGACGAGATCGACGGCAAGGCGAGCGCGGCCGGCAAGCAGGCCATCGCCTACGCGACCGCGCAGATAGGGAAGCCGTACGTGTGGGGTGCCGAGGGGCCGGACTCCTTCGACTGCTCCGGGCTGACCTCCGAGGCATGGAAGAGCGCCGGGCACCCGATCCCGCGCACCTCGCAGGAGCAGTGGAAGCAGCTCCCGCACGTACCCGTCGCGGACATGCGCCCCGGCGACCTGATCATCTACTTCGGCGACGCGAGCCATGTCGCTCTCTACGTCGGCGACGGCGCGATCATCCACGCCCCCCGCCCGGGCCGCACGGTCACCCTCGCCGGGGCCGGCACCATGCCGATCCTCGCGGTGGTGCGCCCGGACGCATAGGAGCGAAAGCCCCGAACCGGCCCTCTCACCACCCTCGTGACCCCGCACACGTGACGCACGGCACCGGCCGGACGCCCCAAACCCCCTACGGACGTGACCTTCGTCATCCGCGTCCTGTACCGGCCTGCCCAACTGCGGTACGGAACGCGGCATATGACAGTGGCCTGAGATCAAGCAGCGTGCCGCACACCATTCCGCTGTGGCGCCTTCTGCCGCTATGGTCCCCGTCGGTGGGTCGAGGTCCCTCGTCCCCGCCGTGCCCTCGGGGGGAGGGAAGGAACCCGACACATGCCCGCACCCGTACCGCGGCAGAGAGCGATCCCGGCCGCGGAGTGTGGTCAGGCGCAGGCCGTGCCCGCAGCAGGCGGCCCCTCCGGTGACGCGTACCCGCCCCGGCGGGACGCCGCCCGCACCGACGACGAGACCGTGCGCGACGCCGCCACGGCCGACAACGACACCGCGCACCCCATGCTCACCCTGCTGCTGATCGAGGACGACCCCACGGCCGCGCCGATCGTGCCCGATCTGCTCGACTCGGACGGCAAGCCCATCCGCGTCCGCACCGCCCGCAATCTCACCGAGGCCGAGCGGCTGCTCACCGACGACGTGCACTGCATCCTGCTCGACCTCGCGCTCCCCGCGCCGGGCCGGGCCACGAAGGGTGGCGAGACCGAGGAACTGGCCGTCCTGCGGCACGTCCTGCGGCTCGCGCCCCGGCACGCCGTGCTCGCGCTCACCGCCTCCGGCGACGCCGAGCGCGGCGCCGAGGCCGTACGCGTCGGCGCCCAGGACTATCTCTTCCGGGACGAGCTGGACGGCCGGCTGCTGAGCCGCGCGATCCGCTACGCCGTTGAGAGGAAACGTTCCGACACAGCCGAGCGCAGGCTCGCCGAGGGCAAGCTGCGCGCCCAGGAGAACGCCCGGCTGGAGCGCGGGCTGCTGCCCACGCCGCTCCTGGAGGGCTCCCCGCTGCGCTTCGCCGCCCGCTACCGCCCCGGCCGCTCGCGCGCGCTGCTCGGGGGCGACTTCTACGACACCGTCCGCACCCCCGACGGCACGGTCCACGCGATGATCGGCGACGTCTGCGGGCACGGCCCGGACGAGGCGGCGCTCGGCGTGGAGCTGCGCATCGCCTGGCGGGCGCTGACCCTGGCGGGGCTGTGCGGTGACGAACTGCTCGGAACCCTGCAGCAGGTGCTGGAGCACGAGCGGGACGACGACGAGATCTTCGCGACGCTGTGCACGGTGGACATCGCGCCCGACGGGCGGCGGGCCGGGCTCTGCCTGGCCGGGCACCCGGCGCCGTTGATCGCCGCCCCCGGGCGGCCGGCGCGGCTGCTGCCGCAGGAGAACAACGGGCCCGCGCTCGGACTGGTGCCGGGGGCCCGCTGGCCCCGGATGCAGGTGGAGCTGGGGCCGGAGTGGAGCCTGATGCTCTACACCGACGGGCTGATCGAGGGGCGGGTCGGCGCGGGACGCAAGGAGCGGCTCGGGCAGGACGGCATGGTGGAGATGATCCGGCGGCAGTTCTCCGAGGGGCTGAGCGGGGAGGAGCTGCTGCGGGCCGCGGTGAGTGAGGTGCGGGAGCTCAACGGCGGGGAGCTCACGGACGACGTGGCCGTGGTGCTGTTGGACCGGGTGCCGTAGGGCTTCGCCGCGGGGCTTCGCCGTAGGGCCGTAGGACGGTACGGGGGCGGGTAGGGGGCTGGGCCCCCGGCCCGGGAAGGGGCTCTAGCGGCCGCCGTTGTACGGGCCGTACGGGCCGTCGCTGCTGGAGCCGCCGCCTCGGTGGCTGCGGCCGCCGCCGGGGAGGCCTCGGAGGGCGGGGCGGACGTCGACCATGTAGACGATCGTCGCGACCAGGCCGATGACCGGCAGGAACGACAGGATCGGGAAGATCAGGTTCACCACGAAGGCGATCCCGAGGATGATCATCCAGAAGGGCTTGGTCTGCTTGCCGACGGCGCGGTAGCCGTCCTCGCGGCGGACGGCCGCGTCGATCAGAGCGAAGCCGCTGAACACGATCAGGGCCAGGCTCAACAGTGACATGAACCCTGCGAAACCCTGCATCAGCACTACGTCCACCACCCGACTAGGCACGACCCGGTTCGTCCTTACGCGGTCACCGTACCCGCAACCGCGCGCTCGTCACCCCGTACAACGGGCCGGGCAGCGTTTCCGTGCCCGGCCCGTGACCGTATCTCCGTGTCGGCGTCGAGGCCGGCGCCGCGTCTCACTTGGCGGGCGGCGTCGTCTTCTTCGCGGTCGTCCGGCGGGCCGCCGGCGCCTTCTTGACGGCCGTCTTCTTCACGGGCGCCGGGGCCGGCTCGGTCTTGGCCTCGGCGGCCGGGGCGGACTTCGACTCGGGCTTCGACTCGGGCTTCGGCTCGGACTTCGGCTCGGCGGCGGGGGCGTCCTTGCCCTCGACGACGATCGCCAGCTCCTCGATCTCCTCCGCGGCCTCGCCACGCCAGGTCTTCACGGCCTGCTCGCCGTGCTCGGCGACCTTCTCGTAGGTCTCGCGGGCCTTGACGGCGTACTCGGCGGCGACGCCGACACCGCGCAGCGCGAGGTCCTGGGCGGACTCGCCGAGCTTCTTCAGGTCGGCGTCGAGCGTGGTGCCGAGCTTCTTGATGTCGCCGTCGAGGGTGGAGATGAAGTCGTTGACCTTCGTCTGGAAGGTCTCCTGCGCCTCCTTGGCCTTGACCCCGGCCTCCTTGGCGCGGGCGGCGGCCTTCTCCTGCACGGCCTTGGGGTCGGTGTTGCGCACGGCCTCGATACGGGCCGGGGCCTCGGCGCGCAGCTGCTCCACCAGGGCCGGCACCTTCTTCGCCTGCTGGAGGGCCAGGTCCGCGGTGCCCGCGGCGAAGTAGAGCGGGGTCGGGTCGCTGAAGGTCTTGCGCAGGTCGTCGGTGATGGCCATGGTGGTAGGTCCTCCCGGATTCACATTCGTCGTCTTCGGCTGAGGGTCGTACGAGTCCGCAGTCGGCGGCCGGTCCCCTGGTCCGGTCAACTGGCCGTCTGCTGCGGATCGGCGTCGCCCTCGTCCCCGGGCCGGCTCTCCTGACCGCTCTCGAATCCGTTCTCCTTGCGGAAGGACTCGTAGATCTGCAGCAGTGCCTGCTTCTGCGCCTCCGTCAGGGTGGGATCGGCGAGGATGACCGCACGGGTCTCGACCTCGTCCCGGTCCCGCTCCGCGTCGAGGATGCCGGCGCGCACGTACAGCGTCTCGGCGGAGATCCGCAGGGCCTTGGCGACCTGTTGCAGCACCTCCGCGCTCGGCTTGCGCAGCCCGCGCTCGATCTGGCTCAGATAGGGATTGGACACCCCGGCGGCGTCGGCGAGCTGCCGGAGCGAGAGCTTGGCGTTACGCCGCTGCTCGCGCAGGTAGTCACCGAGATTGCCGACGTTGAGCGATGCCATGTCCCCACTGTGCACCACTAGCGCTAACTATTGCAAGCACCTGCTTGCAATAGTGTGTCGCGCCACAGGGGGAAGCCGGGGCGGTGCTGATGGCGAATGCGCGGTGGCTGGGCGGCTACCGGCGTTCCACCGGCTCCGGCGCCGGGTCCTGGCCGTGGTTCTGGAGGCTGAACTGTTGTCAGCGGACACGCGGGTCCGGCTCGGCCCGGTGCGGGAGGGGGCAGGTGCCGCCGTGTCCTCGGGTGTCGCGAGCGGGTGACCTGGTCCGGTTCGACGGATGCCCACCTTGCCTGCAAGCACGCGCTCCTCGCATCATCTGCGAATGGACGACACGCCGAGCCGCACCCCGACCGCCCTGCCCGCGTTACGCTCCAAGGCTCGCGACGCGGGCTTCATCCTGCCCAGCGAAGACCGCACAGGAGGCCTTCTGGCAGCACCGGGACCTGCCTGATCGACGACCTCTTCCCCCAGCCCGGCCGGCCGGACGGCCACGACGCCTCCGTCGAACGCCTCCTGGCCGAGCTGGACGAACGCGAAGACTTCCGATGCGTCCGCATGGCATGGGCAAGCGGACCACTGATGGCGGTGCGCACAGCCTGACGACCGGGAGTCGACCACGATCACGAGCTCGCCCCCCTCGATCCGGTGCTGTCCATTCTCGAACTGATCCACAATCACACCCTCGTGGCCAACCAGACAGTCACGGCCGCGGCGGCGAGGAGTCCGACATTGAGTGTGATCCTGCGGTCTTCGCCGGTCAGGTGAACGGCGATCGCACCGGTCTGCAGAAGTACGAAGCCGATGGCTGCGGCCGGTGCCGGCCAGCGAGCGACGCCGGTCAGCGGTGGCAGGATCAGACCGGCCGCGCCGAGTATTTCGACCGCCCCCAACGCCCTGAGGGCAGGCAACGGCACGCGGTCGACCCAAGCCATCATCGGTCGGAGTTGATCGCGGCTGCGGATCACCTTCAGAGTTCCTGCGTAGAAGTAGAAGAGCGCGAGCAGTCCCGCGGCGATCCCATAGGCGATGTTCATGGTTCCCGTTCACCAGGGCCCCGTTTCACGGGGCCTGTCGATTACGTCGATTGCCGGGGAAGCCCCTGGAGGCGGCCGGTCCGTCGCCCGAGGGGTTCGGACGCGAAAGGCGGGAGCGCCACGGTCCCGGAGGCCGGAGGGAGGGCAGCCGGGCCGTTCCCCGTCCCTTCGGCTTCAGGCGAGGTCGGTGGCGGGCCGAGTCGCGTAGCGGCTCATCGCGTCGATGTTGGCCTGTGGCGTCAGCGGCCGACCACCGGCGAGCACCTCCTGAAGGTCTCGGAAGTACTGCAGGTACAGGTCGGGTGTGAATGTGCTGAGCATGACGGCGGGTTGGTCGGTCGGGTTGGCGAAGGTGTGCGGGGTGCCGGGCGGAACCATGACGAGCGTCCCCGCGGTGGCGTCGTAGTCCTCGTCCCCGACGGTGAACCGCACGGTGCCGGAGAGAACGTAGAAGCCCTCGTCGTGCAGACCGTGGCGGTGCTGCGGCGGGCCCTGCGTGTGCGGGGCGAGGACGGACTCGGCGATCGCGAGGCGGTGCCCGGTGTGGCTGCCGTCCTCGAGAACGCGCATGCGCGTGGTGCCCAGAACGATCGTCTCGCCGTCGCGGGGACCCACCACCGATACGGCGGGGTCGGTCTGCGGCTCGCTGGTCTTCGCTTCGTCGGTCATGGTCACGAGTGCACCGCCGGGACCTCGCCGGTGTCCAAGACCCCTTCGGCAGAGCCGATACCTCATGGATATCGTTGCAGCGTGGAGCTACGGACCTTGCGCTACTTCGTGGCGGTCGCCGAGGAACTCCATTTCGGCCGGGCCGCCACCCGACTGCACATGAGTCAGCCGCCGCTGAGCCGGGCGATCAAGCAGTTGGAAGCCGAGACAGGGGCTCTGCTCTTCGCCCGCTCGCCCACCGGCGTCACGCTCACTGCGGTGGGCACGGTGCTGCTCGGCGAGGCGCGAGCCCTGCTCGACCACGCCGACCGCGTCCGGGTCCGCGTGAGCGCAGCAGCCGGCGTCGCGACCATCACCGTCGGCATTCTGGGCGACGCCACCGACCCGGCAGTGGCCAGGCTGGCCGCGGCCTATCGCCGCAACCACCCCGGAGTCGACATCCGCATCCGCGACACCGACCTGACCGACCCGACGTGCGGACTGCGCGCTGGACTGGTCGACGTCGCCCTCACCCGGGCGCCGTTCGACGAGACCGCCCTGACGGTGCGTGCGCTGCGGACCGATCCGGTCGGCGTGGTCCTGCGCGCCGACGATCCGCTGGCCCGCCGTGATGCGCTGCGCCTGACCGAGCTGCACGACCGCCGGTGGTTCCAGTTCCCGCAGGGCACCGACCCCATCTGGCAGTCGTACTGGAACGGTGGCAGGCCGCGGGAGGGACCAGTGGTGCGCGCCGTCCAGGAATGCCTGCAGGCTGTGCTGTGGAACGGCACGGTCGGCCTGGCCCCGCTCGGACACGGCCTGCCCGCGGAGTTCACCGTGGTGCCGCTGACCGACATGGCGCCGAGCCGAGTGGTGGCGGCGTGCAACGAAGGAGACACCAACCCGCTGACCCGGTCATTCATCGAGATCGCGACAGCCGCCTACCGCCACTGAACATCGGCAGCGGCACTGCCGCAGCTCGGGTTCTGGCTCACTTTCCGTGGAGTGGTTACGGAGAGTCAAATCTTCGGTGCCATGCGATGCCTGTCGGGATGGGCACGAAGCTGGGGTGAGGTGAGTTCCAGGGCCCGGTTGTCGCGTCCGGCGCTCATGTGGTTGAGCCAGCGTTCGTACCAGTCGAGGAAGTCGGTGGCGGAGGAGACGTTGGGGCCCCAGAACCCGTCGCTGTTGCCGATGAGGACGCGGCCAGTGAGGGGACCGGTCACCGCGATGACGCATACGTCGGTGCAGCCCATTTCGATGATGTGGAGGAAGAGATCGCGTCCGTGGGCCCTGGGGTCTCGGCCGTCGAAGCCGCGGGGCTTCCCTGGTTCTCCGCGGGGATTCATGACCAGCAGGGAACACTGCTCCAGCGGCATGAGGCCGTAGAACGGTGCCGCGCCTGAGCCGCCGACGTGCGTGAGGAACTGCCGGTAGGCATCGGGCAGGGCGATGTCGTGCTCGGCCTCGAACGCAGCGACGCGTGCTTCCGCCAGCTTCGGGCCGAGGCGGAACTTGTGCTGCTCTTCCCCGAAGGAGTGGCTGCGCAGGGGTTGGAAAGGGATCGCGACCAGCTTGCGACGCAGGCGGTGTATACGGGGATCCATCGTGCTCTTCTCTCGTCTCCGTCACCCTATGGGTGGCTGTGGTCAGCTGGCCAGAAGAACCCTCTTCCGCAGCAGAGCGAAGCCGGCCCGTCCGAACATCTGGCGCTTGAGCATCTTGATCCGGTTGACGTGTCCTTCGACGACGCCGGAGCTCCAGGGCAGGGTGAGCCCGGCAATGACGGCATCACGGTCACGTTCGATGCCTGCGGCCAGGGTGTGGAGGCTGGGGAGGTCGTCGCGCCGGACGGCGTCGAGCCACTGCGGAAGCCGTTCGCCCTGGCGCTCGGTGAGCATCTGGGCGAAGGACCGGACGTGAGTGGTGAGGGCGTCGAGTTCGGGGCAGTGGGCCAGGACTGCCTTGAGCCGAAGGTGGTCGATCTCAGGGAGGGTCTCGGGGCGCTGGAGGATCCAGCCGGCGACGACGCGGGGTGACGGTGGCCGAGCTGTGATCGGGTTGGGAGAGGTCCTCTTCTCCCGGAAGTAGGCGCGAACGCGCTGGTAGCTGCCCTGATAGCCGAGCGGCACGATCTCCTCCCATACCGCCCAGGCGTTGGTGCAGCCCTGGTTCCAGCGGTCATCCAGGTAGGGCTTGAACGCGTCCAGCTTGGACGGCCGACCCTGCCACTGCCCGCGGAAGAGGTCCTCCGGGGTGGCTGCGTCGGCGAAGAGTTTGACGGTTCGCGAGGTCATGCGGAGTTGGCGGCCAATCGCCCTCCGGCTGAGTCCGGCGGTCAGCAGTTCGTGGACGGTCGCGTGGTTGGCTCGGGTTCGGTCGGCGAAGCGGTGTCCCCTTGGCCAGGGCGAGCCGGACGGGTCTTCGAACTTCTCCAGCTCGGGGGCAGGCTGGGCTGGATCTGACACCAGCACCCGCAGGCATCCGCGGTGGTCTGCGACACAACGCTCGGCGGCTTCGCTCAGGTTGTGCCAGAGATGCCACCTGTCCGCCACCTGCACCGCCTGGGGCGCCCCGGCGGTGGCGCCTTCTGCGAAGAACGGTGCCCGATCGCGGCAGATCACGGTCAGGCAGCAGGTCCACCGGGCGTCGGCTTTCTACGTCGACCAGGACGGTCCCGTAGTGGCGGCCTTTGCGGGTGGCGTACTCATCGACGCCGACGACGCGCGGGGCGGGAACTTCCGGGTCGGGCAAGGATTCGACCAGCCGCAGCACCGTGCTGCGGCTAACGGACAGGCCAAAGACTCTCGCCATGCGGGCCCCGGCCCGACCGGCGAGCGCGAGCCCAACCGCAGCCAGCGTCGACCGCAGGCGCTCGGTCCGTCGGCCGTACCGACGTGTCAGCCCCGGCATCTGCTCGACGAAGGTCCGCCGCCCGCATGAGATGAGCGGGCAGAGGAACCTGCGGACCCGCAGGCATAGGACAACCCGTCTGCCACCGCTGGGCACATCAGCGGGAAACCGCAGGTAGGAGCTGTGAATCCGCCGCGATCAGCTTCCACAGCCAGGGCAAGCGGACCCGGCCACCGTCCTCTGGGCCTCGATACGTACCGCTTCGTCGGTCACGTCGACCGACAGCACAGCCACGTCCGAGATCGACGGGAACAGTAACTCCTCCAGCCGGAGCACTACTTCTGCCACGGGCCGAACTGTCAGCCACACCGCACTGGGGACGAATCATTTTCAGGCAGCTTCCCGAGGCCCCGCCCGCCCGACAAACGTCACTCCGCGTGATGATTCACGGAAAGTGAGCCAGAACCGCAGCTCGTGAACAATGCGAACCCCCGCACCCTCGTGACCGCCTCCCGAGACGGTGCACATCTGCAGTCATTTTCGGACCTTCACCGAGAGCGAGTCGACGGCGGAAACAGGAAGTGCGACAGATCCTCCAAGCACTCCCCCGTTCTCGTGAACATGAACTTCCGCGATGAGCGCTCCAGAGGCGGCTGCCCACAGTTGAACGGGACACCCACCGCACATCGACTGCCGTTGGCGGACGCGGTTTCGGCCGTTCGAGGCCCGGCGGCCGGTCCCTGGCTTCATTCCGCCATCCGTACTACGGGAACGGACAGTCGTTACTGTCCCGTGACCGTTTGAGCTCGGTGCGATCATGTGACATGGCCAGCTTGAGCTGCCATGCATTCGGTACGAGAGCGGGACCCCGCACCGCCCGTCGGCGGCCGCCACCGGACCTCCCACCGCCGGGCGCGTCCGCGGCGCCGGGGCCGGACCCACCTGGCCGCAGCGCTGGTGACGGTCGGTCTGCTGGGTTCCACGGCGTTCTTCCTGGTGGACGGCGGGCGAGGAGAGACGACGGCCTCCGTGCCGGGCCCGCGCGACACGGCGCACACCACGAGCCCCGCCCCGGCCCGGACTCCACCCGCGACGCCGACGTCTGCGCCACCTGCGACACCGCCGCCTTCGACACCGCCGCCTTCGACACCGCCTTCGGCGCCGGCCTCGCCCCCGGCCTCCTCCGGGATCGACGTACCCGCGACAGGGCCCGGCACCTTCGTCACCGCGCGGGCCGGTGGCGCCAAGGTCGGTCGGGGAGCGCGTCCGCTCCGCTATGTGGTGCAGGTCGAGACGGGGATCGGCATCTCGCCGGACCGGGCGGCGAACGAGATCGCCGACATCCTCGGCGCGCCCCGGGGCTGGACCCGGAACGGGGTGTCCTCGTTCCAGCTGGTGAGCGCGGGGCAGCCCTATGACCTGAAGGTGAAGATCGCGACACCGGGGACCGCGGACGCGCTGTGCTGGGCGGGCATCCGCCAGGACACGCACGGCGAGTACAACTGCGAGGTTCCCGACGGCGTGGTGGTGAACCTCAAGCGCTGGGTGCGGGGCTCGCCCACGTTCGACGGTCCGATCCACGAGTACCGGGCGCTGATCGTGAACCACGAGATGGGGCACTTCCTGAACCACACGCACCAGGGCTGCGCGGGTCCCGGGCGGCTCGCGCCCGTGATGATGCAGCAGATCAAGGGCCTGCACGGCTGTGTCGCCAACGCCTGGCCCTACGACGAGGACGGCGACCTCGTCTCCGGGCCGCCCGCGTAGCGGGCCCGCAGTTACAGCTTGGTCATGATCCGCGCCCATGGTCATCAACTGCGGACACCACCGTGGGCCTCCGGTGGAACCGGGTCACCGCGATCCCCACCGTTCCACTCCCCACCGTTCCACTCCCCAACGTTCCACTTGCCACCTCCACTCCCACCCACCTGCACTCCCACTTGCCTGATTCCTCTCGATCGGATGGACACATGTCTGGAAGCCGCACTGTCCGGAAACTGGCCGTGGCCGTGAGCCTGTTGCCGCTGCTGGCGGCCTGCGGGGGCGGCGGTGAGTCGCCCTCGTCCTCCTCGGCGGGCGACGGAAGCACCTCGGCGAGCGGCGGGAAGGCCTCCGCCGGGTCAGGGTCGTCGGGACAGCTCGACATCCCCGCGGACGCCGGCGCCGAACTCAAGAAGCAGTACCTCGTGGAGAACGCGATCGCGACCTGTATGAGGAAGCAGGGGTTCACCTACACCCCCGATCCGCCCGAGGACTTCAGGACCGGCTGGGCCACCGACGGGGCGGACTACGGACTGACGAAGAAGTTCCGGCAGAAGTACGGCTTCGGCTACACCGCCGTCGCGGTCTACCCCGACGACCCCCAGGTGTCGCGCAAGGCGGCGAACGAGCCCTCGGCCAACGCGAAGTACCTGGACACGCTCACCCCCGCACAGAAGACCGCCTACGAGAAGGCGCTGGGCGGCCCCCCGGACCCGAAGGTTGGCCAGAAGGACTGGACCGGCTGCATGGGAACGGCCGACAAGGAGGTCTACGGCGGTGAGTCGGTCGAGGACCGCAGCGCCGCGTCCTCCTCCCAGAACCAGGCCAACGCGCAGGCCCTCAACGGGGACCGGGAACTGGTCGGCCTGGCGCAGTCGTACGCCTCGTGCCTGAGGAAGGACGGCATCCCCGTCACGACCACCCAGCCCACCGGCATCGGGGAGATGGTGAAGCTCCAGGCGGCGGCAGCGGCTCCCGCCGGGGCCGGTGGCGCCGTATCGGTGGAGGCGGGCGCGGACGGGAAGCTGCCGGAGAGCCGGCCCTCCCCCCAGACCATGAGCAAGGCCGAGGCACTGCCGCTGCTCACCAAGGAGATCGAGCTGGCCATGAAGGACCTGGCGTGCGGCAAGGACTTCCGGGCCGCCTACTTCCCGAAGTTCTTCAAGGCCCCGGGGTCCACCGGTGCCGGCTGAGCCGGCCGAGCCGGCCGAGCCGGCACCCGACCCGACCGAGCGACGTCCCTCTCGCGATCCGAGGAAGAGCATGCAGCGCCCAAAGGGCGGCAACAGCCGCCCCAGACAGCTGGGGATCATCGTCACCGCCGTGGCGCTGGTGGGAGCGGGCGGGTGGTTCGCCGGATCGCAGATGCAGTCGCCCGCGGACGCGGCCGCCGCGCGCAAACCGCCGAAGGCCGGACCGGTCACCGTCGCGGTCGAGCGGCGGTCCCTGACCGCGAGCGTGGTGGCCCAGGGCTCGGTGGAGTTCGACTCCCCGCAGAGTCTGGCCCTCGCCGGGCCCGTGGGCACCCCGGATTCCGGGTCCACCGACCCCGTGGCCCAGCGCGTCACCAAGGCACCGGTCGCCGGGGCGGTGCTGAAGGAGGGCGACGTGCTGATGCAGCTGAGCGGGCGGCCGGTGCTGGTGCTGCGCGGCTCCGTCCCGATGTACCGCACCCTGGGTCCCGGCACCTCCGGAGACGATGTCAGGCAGCTCCAGCGAGCCCTGGCCCGGCTCGGCTTCGACTCCGGTGCGGCCACGGGGCAGTACGGGCAGGGCGTCGCCACGGCGGTGAGCCGCTGGTACAGGAGCAAGGGGTTCCAGGCGCAGGAGCCCGGCATCGCCGACAAACAGCAGCTGGGGACGCTCGAGGCGGCGGTGACCGCCGCGCAGCAGGGCCTCCTCGCGGCCCGGAACCCGAGCGGCGGCACGGGCGGCGACGGCGGTACGGAGACCAGCGGCACGCAGGCCGACGGTACGGGCACCAACGGCACGGGAACCGACGGCACGGAAGCCAACGGCAAGGGGGGCACCGGCAGCACACCAACCGGCACAGGCACCGGCGCAGGAACCGGTGCGGGCACAGGCACCGCCACCGGCTCCGGCTCCGGCTCCGGCACCACTGGCCAAGCGGAAAGGCTCCAGCTCAAGGCGGCACAGCAGCAGTTGGACGCGGCGAACACCGCGCTCTCCGCCTTCCGGGCCGGATACGGGACCAAGATCCCCGCAGGCGAGGTGGTCTTCCTGCCGGACCTGCCGGCCAGGTTGGACAAGGTGACGGTGAAGGTCGGTGACAGCCCGTCCGGACCGATCGGCACGGTGACCAGCTCGAAGGTCGTGGTGCAGGCCGTCGTCCAGGGCAGCGACGCCAGGTTGCTCCACAAGGGCATGACGGCGGAGGTGGAGACCACCGACGGCAAGAAGGTGGCGGGCGAGCTGGTGGCACTCGGCGACGACGTGCCGAAGACGGGTACGGCGGACGGCACGACCGCGCAGGGGGCGTCGTCCGGCGGGAGCGGTGACGCGTCGGCTCCCGTACCGGTGCAGATCTCCCTCCCGGCGGGGAAGCTGACCAGGAACGCGGGCGGTTCCGCGAAGGTGACCATCAAGGTGGGATCGTCGGCCGGCCGGGCGCTGACGGTGCCGATCGCCGCGCTCCACACGGCGGCCGACGGACAGGCCACGGTGCAGGTCCGGCGCGGCGGCACGGTGGTGGACGTCTCGGTGAAGGCGGGACTCTCCGCGGAGGGGCAGGTGGAGGTCACCCCGTCCGGTGACGCCCTGCAGGCGGGCGACCAGGTGGTGATCGGGCAATGAGCTCCCCGCTCGGCGGGACGGACGCGGTCATCCACCTGGTGTCCGTCGACCGTATCTTCGACTCCGAACCGCCGGTGCATGCCCTGCGCGACGTGAACCTGGCGGTCCGGCGCGGCGAGCACCTGTCGATCGTCGGCCCGTCCGGGTCCGGCAAGTCGACGCTGCTCAACACCCTGGGACTGCTGGACCGCCCCACCTCGGGCTCCTACTGGCTCGACGGGGTGGAGACCAACACGCTCGGCGACCTGGAACGCACGGCGCTGCGCGGCAGCCGGATCGGCTTCGTCTTCCAGTCCTTCCATCTGCTGCCGTACCGGACCGTGGACGAGAACGTCATGCTGGCCGAGGCCTACCGCCGGGCCCGTCCGGGGCGCGGCCGGGCCGGCCGCCGCGCCAGGGCCGACGAGGCGCTGGAACGGGTGGGCCTTGCCCACCGGTCCGGCTTCCGTCCGGACCGGCTCTCCGGTGGGGAGCGACAGCGGGCGGCGATCGCCCGGGCCCTGATGGGCGAGCCGGCTCTGCTGCTCTGCGACGAGCCCACCGGCAACCTCGACAGTGAGAACACCGCGTCGGTCCTGGACCTCTTCGACCAGTTGTCCGAGCAGGGCATGACCCTGGTCGTGATCACGCACGAGGAGGCGGTCAGCAGACGGGCCGACCGGCGGGTGCGGATCAGCGACGGACGGCTCACCGAGGAGGGGAGATGAGGACCCGGCGCCGCGGCCACGCCGGGGGCGCGGAGCGTCCCCGGATGGATGTCCGGGACCTGTGGGCCGAGGCGCTGGCGGGTGTGCTCGCCCGTCCGATGCGCTCCGCCCTGACCACGCTGGGAACGGTTCTGGGCATCACCACCCTGGTCATCACCATCGGGGTCTCGGCCACGGCCGGCAATCAGATCGTCGGCCGGTTCGACGCCCTGACCGCCACCTCGGTCACGGTCGTGGTGCCTCCGGCGGCCGGCGCGGTCCCGCTCGTCGACTGGTCGGGGGTCGACGCGGTCCGGAGGCTGGCCGGGGTCGAGTCGGTGGCGGCGCTCGCTGGATCCACGGACACCGCGAGCGTCCAGGTACGGGCGAACGACGTGGTGGCCCCGGGGGACGTCAGCGGCCAGACCATGGCCGTGTTCGCCGCGTCCCCCACGCTGCCCGCCGCGGTGCGCGGCAGGATGACCGTGGGGCGTTTCTTCGACGGCGGCAACATCGCCCGGCACGACCGGGTGGCGGTGCTCGGCGACCAGGCCGCGCGGCTGCTGGGCATCAGCTCGGTGCAGGGCTCCCCCGCGGTCTTCCTGAGGGGCCAGTCCTACACCGTGATCGGGATCCTCGGCGAGGCCGAGCGGGAGCAGCAGCTCTCCACCGCGATGATCCTGCCGCCCACGACGGCCGAGGACCGGCTCGGCCTGGGCGAGGTGACCCGGGTGCTGATCAACACGGCGCTCGGCGCGGCGAAGCAGGTGGCGCACCAGGCCCCGATCGCGCTGGCGCCCGGTGCCGAGAGCGCCCTCGCCGTCACGGCGCCGTCCGACCCGGCCAAGGCGCGCACGGGCGTGCAGGGCGACGTCAACGGCCTGTTCCTGGTCCTCGGACTGGTCTCGCTGGTGGTGGGGGCGATCGGTATCGCCAACGTGACGCTGGTGACGGTCATGGAGCGGATCGGGGAGATCGGACTGCGCCGCGCCCTCGGTGCCTCCCGACGGCAGATCGCCGGGCAGTTCCTGGTGGAGTCGACGACCATCGGACTGCTCGGCGGCGTCATCGGCGCCGCTCTGGGCATGGTCGTCGTGGTCGCCGTGTCGGCCGTCCGGGAGTGGACTCCGGTGCTGGACGTCCGGCTCGCCCTCGGTGCTCCGGTCGCCGGGGCGCTCGTCGGGCTCCTGGCGGGTCTCTACCCGTCACTCCGGGCCTCGCGCATGGAGCCCGTCGACGCGCTGCGCTCCTGACGCGCGCCCGCGCCACCCGCCCTGGTCCGCTTCCGCGACCCACGCCCGCACGGCCGCGAAGTCCTGCTCCCCGACCCCGTACCGGTGGTCGATCCGACGCAGCAGCGCCGGCCCGGGATGGTGCGCCCTCACCCAGGCGCGGTCGACGTCGCCGATCTCGTCGTCGAGCCAGACGAACGGGCGTCCCGCGGCCCGCTCGACCAGCACCCGCGTCTTCCAGTGGAGAGCGGCACCGCACCACCCGGCCGGCACCTCCGTGTCCTCCGGCCAGTCGACCACGTCCAGCGGGGGCCACCCCAGCCAGGGGGAGAGGAGTTCGTTCGCTTCGTGCAGCCAGGTCGTCGCCCAGACCGGTGTGCAGCCCAGCGCGAGCAGCCGGGGCCCCAGGGCCGGGTCCAGGCGGGGCAGCAGGGGGTGGGACGAGGTGCCGTACTCCCGGTGGGGACCCGGTCCACCGAACGGGATCAGCGTCCCGTCGACGTCGAGGAAGAGCAGGGGCGGCATCCTCCAAGGATGAGCCCGGACGGGCCCGGAAGTCAGCCGGGTGGGCCCTCGCCGGTCGCTCCCGCGGCCCACGGCAGCTCCGGCCGTTCGTGGACCACGTCCAGGCGGGACACGGCGCGGGTCAGGACGACGTACAGGCGGTTGAGGCCGCGTTGCTCGGACTCGGCGATCGTGGCCGGTTCCACGGCGACGACGTGGTCGTACTCGAGGCCCTTGACGAGGGTGGCGCCGATGACCGTCACCCGGCCGTTCGGCGGGGCGAGGCCGGCGGCGGTGAGGGCCTCGCCGATGCGCGCGGTCTCGGTGTCCGGGGTGATGACGCCGATCGAGCCCTCGTGGGTGAGGGCGTCGCGTACGGCGGCGAGCACCGCGGCGGTGAGGCCGCCGTCCGGGGCGCGGCGGACGCGCAGGGCGCCGTCGTGGCGCAGGGAGCGGGCCGCGGGGACGTCCGTGTCGAGGCGGGCGAGGAGCCGGTTGGCCAGGGCGAGGACCGCGCCGGGGACCCGGAAGCCGGTGGTGAGCGGGACGACCGTCGCGTCGGGCTTGCCCAGGTGGGTCAGCTGGGCCCGCCAGGAGCGCGCCGCCCACGCAGTGATGCCCTGGGCGAGGTCGCCGAGCACCGTGAGGGAGCCGAAGGGGACCCGGCGGGCGATGGCCCGGCACTCCATCGGCGAGAGGTCCTGGGCCTCGTCGACGACGACATGGCCGTAGCCCTGGGGGTGTTCGAGGAGCCCGGCGATCTCGTCGAGGAGGAGGAGATCGGCGGCCGACCAGCGTGCGGACTTCGGTGAGCGTGGCGGCCGGGCCCAGAGCAGGGCCTCCTGCTCCGCCCGCTCCAGCAGCCCGTCGGCCGCCGCGGCCAGCGCCTGTGCGTCGGCCAGCAGTCCGGCCAGCACCTCCTCCGGCCGCAACCGGGGCCAGAGCGCCTCCACGCAGGCGCTCACCGCCCGCGCCCGTTCGATCCGCCGCAGCCAGGCGGCCGGGGGCGGTCCGCCGCGCCGCTCCGCCTGGGTGAGGAGCCGGCGCACGATCCGGCTGCGGACCCGTTCCCGTCCGACCTCGTACGGCGGCTCCTCGGCGAGGACCGCGCCCACGAGGTCGGTGAGCCGGTCCCCCGCGATCCGCCAGCGGTAGGTCCCGTCCGGTACGGCCAGGTCCTCGGCGTGGCCGGCCGTCACCCGGCCGTACACCGCCCGGCGCAGCACCTCGGCCATCCGGGGGTCGTGCTTGAGGGCGGCGGCTCGTGCGGTGTCGGTCGCGGTGACCGGGTGCCGGGCGATCTCGTCCGCGAGGGTCGACTGCCGTACGCCGGTCTCGCCGAGGGAGGGCAGTACCTCGGCGATGTAGGAGAGGAAGGTGCGGTTGGGGCCGAGGATCAGCAGGCCGCCGCGCTGGACGCGCTGCGGGTGGGTGTAGAGGAGGTAGGCGGCCCGGTGCAGGCCGACGGCGGTCTTGCCGGTGCCGGGGGCGCCCTGCACACAGACCGAGTCGGCGAGGCCGCCGCGCACGAGGTCGTCCTGCTCGGGCTGGATGGTGGCGGCGATGTCCCGCATGGGGCCGACGCGGGGTCTCTCGAGCTCCCGGAGGAGGAGGCCGCCGGGACCCGCGGCCGGCCCGCCGCCCCTGAGGTGCTCGTCCTCCAGGCCGGTCAGGTCGGCGGAGTCGCCGCGGCTGCCGGGCGCCCATCCGAACCGCCGCCGTACCGTCACGCCCTGCGGGGCGCGGGCGCTCGCCTGGTAGAAGGCGCGGGAGACGGGGGCGCGCCAGTCGACGACGAGGGGCGGGGCTGCGGGGTGTTCGCTGATCCGCAGCCGGCCGATGTGGTGCGCGCCGCCCTGTACGAGGTCGATGCGGCCGAAGAAGAGCGGTCCTTCGGGGAGTTCGCGCAGGGCCTTGGCTCGGCTGCGCAGCCCGTGACCGAGGACTTCGGCGTCGGCACCGGACGCGGAGACGTCCTCGCCGATGACGACCTGGAGGTCGGCGCCGTCGACCATGGCGGCGAGGGCGGCGCGGCAGGTGTCGTGGTGGGCGCGTTCCTGGCGCAGGGCGGTGTCGAGGCCGTGATCGGGTTCCGTCACGGCAGGCGGGACCGGCTCGGCAGACGTCATGCACCGAGGATAGCGAATACCGTAACCAAGTTAAATATTTTACCGAGTAACGCCGCTTTGCCGAGTAACGCCAGTACTGCCGGGCATGGCGAGATACGGCAGCCCCGCCTCCAGCGTCGCGAACGCCCGCTCGGCCGCCCCCACCGCGTCCTCCCGTACGTCCTCCACCGGCTCCCCGGCCGAGATCCGCCGCCAGTTCTCCTCGGCGAGGATGCGTCGTACGGCGATGATCTGCCCGGCGGCGAGCCGGGCCGCGAGGTCACCGCCGAGCACCTCGGCGAGCGCGGCCTCGGAACGCTCCAGGTACGCGTGGAGCCGGGCGACCAGGGACGGGGTGCCGTAGAGGAGGTCGTAGAAGGCGCGGACGGCGGGGTGGTCGTTGAGCCCGGTGATCGGGTCGTGGGCCGCGATCCCCGCCAGGAAGTGCCGGCGCAGGGCGACGAGCGGCGCGACCCCCTCGGCCCGTCCGTCCTCCACCACCCGCGCGGCCTCCCGCTCGTGGTCGGCGATCCGGTGCAGGACGAGGTCCTCCTTGGCCGGGAAGTACCGGAAGAGGGTCGGCTTGGAGATCTCGGCCGCGGCGGCCACCTCGGCGACGGACACCGCGTCGAAGCCCCGCTCCAGGAACATCCGCACGGCGGTGTCCGACACGGCCTGATACATCCGCCGCTTCTTGCGCTCACGCAGCCCGGGGTCGCTCATGGGGTGAGCGTACGGCGCCGACGCCGTACGCCTTCCGCCGCCGCTTCTCGCCGCCGCCTCCCGCCGCTACCTCCTGCGTCTGGCCAGGGCCCTGGCCAGATAGGGGTTCGCGGTGTGCGGGACCGGCAGGCCGAGCGCCGCCATGGCCGCCGACAGGGTGGCGTCGTAGGAGTCCACGGCACGGCGGACATTGGGAGCGTCCAGGCTCGCCCGGGTGACCAGGCGGTCGAGGTCCACGTAGGCGGAGCGGACGACCTCGAGGTGCCCGTAGACCCGTGCGTCCCGGCGGCAGTTGACCGTGTACTCCTCGGGCAGCCGCGTCTTCCAGCGCCAGAACATGCGCTTCCTGATCTCGGGCCGGGTCGGCGTCAGATGCATGTGCCGGACCAGGTCGTAGAGGGGGTCCCCGACGAGGGCCATCTCCCAGTCGATGACGGTCAGGACCAGCTCGTCGTCACGGCGCACCAGGTTCCACGGGTTGAGGTCACCGTGCAGCAGGACGGACGGACGGCGGCTCATCTGCCGCCCGGACAGGATCTCGCCCAGCCGGACGTGGTCGGGCAGTCCGAGCGCGCGGGCCAGTTGCAGGGTCTCCTTCGGCAGATCGCGCACCAGGGCGACGAGCTGCCGCTTCAGCCACTCGTGGAAGTCGAGGTCACCGGCGTCCCAGCCCACCGTGCCGGTGTCGACCTTCGTCAGCTCGCACAGCTGATCCACCAGGGCGTCCGCCTCGTGCGGGAGCAGGCCGTCCACCGGATGGCTGGGCCACTCACGGCCCGCCGAGCCGACGTAGGTGTGCACGGCGAAGCGGTCGTCCTTGTAGCTGGTCCCCAGTGCGAGCACCCGAGGTGCGGCGACCTTCGCGTTCGAGGCGTGGATCGCCCGCAGGACGACATGTTCCCTGAGGTAGACGGGCTCCCTGCGGCAGACGTCGGGCAGTATGCGCCGCACGACCACCGGCTCACGGTTTCCCGGCATCCGGACGACGGTGTTGAGGTGCGCGGCCCCCTTGAACACCCGGGACGCCGGTGCGCCCCCCTCGGCCAGCAGGGCCTCGTGCACGTCGGACGCGGGGAAGTCGGGGGGTTCCGGGAAGTCCGGGTCCGGGTCCCAGTGGTAGGCCGGCGCGATCCACTCGCCGCCCCTTATGCCGCCGCCGCGGGACATCAGCCAGCGGCACAGGGCCCGCTCGATCTCCTTCTTCTTGGGGATGTCGTCGAGGCCGAGCGGTTCCTTCGCGGCGTCCAGGGCCCGGCTCACCTCCGCCGTCGCCAGGTCCAGTCGCTTCTGGGTGAACCCGTCCTGCAGCGACCGCGCGGCCCGTATCACGTCCGGGTAGACCGACTGCGCCCGCTCGAAATCCAGGTAGTGGCGCAGGTCGTTCGCGATGCCCCGGACCGCGGTGGGGCGCATCACCCGCATGGCCTCCACCCACGCGTCGATCACCTCTCCCCACTGGTGCGGCGGGTACTGCATGCGCACCAGATGCGTCGCGAGATCGTGCAGGGGGTCGCCGTAGGTCGCGAGTTCCCAGTCGACGCAGACCAGGGGCGGACTGCCGTCGTAGGCAATGATCAGGTTGTCCCGGTGCAGGTCCGCGTGGAGCAGGCTGTACGGCCGCCGGGTCATCGGGGGGATCCGGTCGGCCAGCGCGAGCAGGGCGTCCTCCCGGATGCCCAGGGCGATGAACAGGCCGCCGTACTCGTCCCAGTTGGGCACCCGGATCTGCTCGTCGGCGAGTCTCACCAGCCACCGCAGGAAGGCCTGGCTGCCGTTGTGCTGGGCGGGCCATCCGGCGGGCAGCGCCGGAGGACGCACCTGGGACATCCGGGCCAGCAGCTCGGCCATCGCCTTCACCAGCAGGGTGTCGACCGGTTTACCGTTTCCGCAGACGGTGGAGAGCGGGACGCCCTCCACATGACTGTGGATCGCGAACTCCGGCCGGCGCGCCAGGCACAGGGGCGCGTCCTCGAACACGCTTCCCACGGCCTCGAGGATCGCGGGCTCGTCCTGCCAGGTCCTGATCACCACCCGCAGGGCGTCGGTGCGCCGGATGCGCACGGTCACCCGGGTGCCGGCCTTGCGGCCCAGGAGGCCGGCCACGTCGTCGGTCACCTCGACGACGTAATTGAGGTTGTGGTGTCCGCTGGACACCTTCTCCGACTCCGCCTTCTCGACGAACGTCCGAAGGGCGGCGCTGGGGTCGGCCACTTGCAGCTCCGAGGAACTCGCACGGTTGAACGGGTACGGCACCAGGGATGCCGGAAAATGCGAAAGGCGGCCCGAGGGGACATCGGAGTGGCCGTCATGGGTGGCCTGCCACTCTTCAGTGAGGCCGTTCGATGGTGGCTTGTACGCCATCTCATACGTACGGACGGGAGCGGTTGCTCGCTTGATGTTGGCGCATGCTAGCGCACGCTCCCCCGCGGAAACCGGCGAAAGCCGTGGTCACTCGGCGAGCAGGTTCCAGACCGAGTCGAACCACGCCTGCCAGGTGTCGACGAAGACCGTGCCGACCGCGTCGGGGTCGTCGTCCTTGACGTGATGGGTGAGGGTGGCCCCCAGGCCCAGCACGTCGAGGGCGTTCACGGTCTCCTCGGACGGCAGCTCGATCTGGCGCTCGACCACCTCGTAGGGGCCCAGCAGGGCCTCGGTGCCGTTGAGGAGGTAGAGCTTGAACGCCGGGACCAGGGGGGCGTGACGGATCCTGAGGTCGATCGAGGGGACGAGTCCGTCGGTCCGCAGGTCGGTGAGCAGACCCCGCAACGAGGCCGTGTGCCGGTCGGTGATGTCGTGCAGCCGGTCCCCGAGCCGCCCGTCGCTGCTGTCGTCCTTCACCCGCGGATAGGGCAGGACCTGGTCGCGCAGGGGCAGCAGCAGCCGCAGGGTGATGCGCTGCGGTGCGATGACCTGCAGACGGATGCGCTCGACCTGGAGGCGGATGTGCGCGTCGAGGGACTCGGACGTCAGGGTGTAGACGTCGAGGGTGACCTCGGGCTGCTCGAAGGCCTCGCCGATCAGAGGGCCCAGGGTCACCGTCCGGCGCTGCCGGCCGACCCGGTGCGTCGGGGTCGGTATCCGGGGCGTCCTGATCACACGCGAGCCGCTGCCCTGCCGTGACTCGATCCAGCCCTCGTTGCCGAGGACGCGCAGGACGCGCTGCACGGTGTCCCGGGAGACGCCCAGTTCCTCGGCCAGCTCACGCTGGGACGGCAGGAACGAGCGCACCGGGTACAGCCCGTCGGCCATGCGGGCGCGCAACTCGTCGGCGACCCGGTGGAATTCCCTGCCGCCGCTGTCACTCTGACGATCTCCCACACCGCGACCGTACCGCCGCCCGGTCTTCGACAAACCACTTTCAGTCAACCGGCAGGCCGAATTGGCCTGCTGGTTAAGGGATCAATCGGACAGGGCACATCCGATTCAAGGCAACCAGTCCAATTGGACCGACATATGAAAGCTTCACTGACAGTTGTACGGAGGTGGAATGGCATGCTCCTTTTAGCCGCGTCCCGGGAGTTGTTGAGCGTCGCCCTGGGGAGCCTGGCGCAGGCCAGGCTCGGCCCGCTGGGACCGGCCCTCGTGCTCCTGCTCGCCGTGGGCATCCGCGCTCGTCATCAGGGCCTCGCGGTCACGGCGGCCGTGATGCTCGTGGTGCTCGCGAGTCAGGCCTGACCTCTGGCCACGCGCAGCACCGTCTCCAGCGAGTTCACCACCACCGTCGCCCCCGCCCCCCGCAACAGCTTCTCCTTGCGCTCGTTACGCGCGTAGCCCAGGAAGGGGACGCCGGCCTCGCGGGCGGCGAGGAAGTCGGAGGGGGTGTCGCCGATCATCAGGGCGGTGTCGGGGGCGGAGCCCGTCGCGCGCAGGGCGCGCTGCAGACAGTGCGGGTGGGGCTTGAGCAGGTGGAGTTCCTGCGTACGGCCGTAGACATGGGGGGTGAAGCAGGCGGCGAGGCCCCTGCCGGTGAGGTACTTGGCGACCACGCGGGGAGAGTTGTTGGTGGTGATGGCCAGGCGCAGGCCCAGGGCGGTCCAGGTGCGTATCAGGGGGTCCGCCCAGGCCGTGGGCATCGCCGAGGAGGCGGCCCGCAGCTCCTCCTGGGTGAGGCGCTCCTCCAGCTCCGCGACCAGGTCGCTGCCGGGGCGCAGGCGGTCCACGGCGCGCAGGACGACGTGCGGGTCCAGCGACTCCCGCTCGGACTCCGTCAGCAGATGGTGCAGGCCCCGCCCTTCGAGCCACTCCACCAGTCCGTCGGCGACGTCCTCCGCCGAGTGGCCGGCGAAGAGCCGGCAGATGGGGCCGTCGAAGTCCCACAGGACGACCCTCGTACGCGCGATCAGCTCCCGCAGATCCGCGGTTCCGTTTCCCCGGGTGTTGTCGGTGTCGGCTGCCACCTGTTCAGTCTGCGTCGTATCAGAAGTCACTAGGAGAGTGTCAGGTCCGTCGTGATGGTTTCCCAGAGGGCGTTGAACCACTTCTGGGATTCCTCGACGAACGCGGTGTCGCGCGGACCGGCCGAGGACTGGAAGGAGAACAGCAGCGACTCCGTGCCGAGGACGTCGTACATGTCGAGCGGTCCGGTGTCGGTGTCCTCCGCCCGGCGCTCGACCATGTAGTACGCCATCAGCGCCTCCGTGCCGTTGAGCAGGTACAGCTTCACGGGCGGGGTGAACGGCAGCGCGCGGAAGGTGATGTCGACGTCGATGCCGTGGGAGCGCAGGGTCTGCAGGTTGTGGCGCAGGACGTGGCCCTGGGCGTTGCGCATGGCCAGCCAGCGCTGGTGGACCGGGTCGTCGTCGCCGCGGCCCTCGACCGGGACGGGAAAGGCGAGATTGATGCGGCGGGAGGGCAGGAGGATCCGGACGTCGATCTTCTGGGGGTGGAGGACGCCCGCGTGGATCAGGCGCAGGGGCTCGCCCAGGGCGGGGATCAGGCTCTCGGCCGTCAGGCAGGCCGCGTCGATACGGACGTGCGGTGCGGAGAACGCCTCGGTGAGGCGGGGGGCGAGGCCGACCATGGTGCGCTGGGGCTCGTCGTGACCGGGCGCGGGCGGTTCGGCGATGCGCGGCGGGCTGCCCTTGCTGACATGGGTGAGGAGCCCGTCGAGCTGGAGCTCGCGCAGGGCCTGGCGTACGGCGCCGCGCTCCACCCCGAACTCGTCGGCGAGCTCGGCCTGGGTGGGCAGACGGTCGCCGGCCTTGAGGTCACCGGAGCGGATGCGCTGCCGCAGGACGCCGGCGATCTCCTGGGGGGACCTTCTGCTGCCGTTCACTGCCGGGTTCTCCGCCACGTTCTCCTGGGTCACGACCAAACGCTACAACTTAGATCCATCTATGGGGAGTTGCCTGGAAGTTGTTTAGGGGTTGGTGCCAAGTGGGGACAACCTAATTAAAGTTGGTTGCCAACTTGATCGAGTTGGCGAAGAAGGGGGGAACGCCATGCCTGTCCTCACCCTCGTCTCCGCCGCCTTCGTCGTCGGCGTCGAGCAGACCATCCAGTGGAAGTACGGCGCCACAGGCGCCGTGGGACTGCTGCTGCTCAGCGTCGGCATCAAGGTCAGGAGCCCGGCCCTCAGCTCGGTCGGCGCCGTGGTCCTCGCCCTCGTGGCCACCGGACCCGCCGTCAGCTCGTGAGCAGCAGCTCCGAGCTGATCGTCTCCCAGAGCGCGTCGAACCACAGCTGGGACTGTTCCACGAACGCCGAGTCGCGCGGCCCGGCCCCCTGTTCGAAGGCGAACAGCACCGACCGCGTGCCCTCGGCGTCGTACAACTCCAGGTTCTCCTGGTCGATCGTCTCCTCGCGCAGCCGCACCGTGTAGTACGCGAACAGCGCGTCCGTGCCGTTGAGCAGGTACAGCTTCACGGGCGGGGTGAACGGCAGCGCGCGGAAGGTGACGCTGACATCGATGCCGTGCGTGGAGCGCAGGCTCAGCAGATTGTGCCGCAGCACCTGCCCCTGCGCGTTGCGGTGGGCCAGCCAGTGCCGCTGGAGCCGCTCGGTGGCCGAGGTGTCCACCGCCGCGGGGAACGCCAGGTCGATGTTCCGGGAGGGCAGCAGGACCCGGACGTCGATCTTGGCCGGTTTCAGCTGTCCGGCGTGGATCCGGCGCAGCGGCTCGCCGATCGCCGCCGTCAGCGAGACCGCCGTGAGACAGAGGGCGTCGACCTGGACATGCTGGGCCGCGAAGGCCTCGGTCATCCGTGGGGGAAGGCCGACCATGGACGGCTGCGGGGCCGCCTGCGGACCCATCGGCGGGCCGGCCGCGCCCGGCGGCGGGGCGACCGTCGCCGGGCTTCCCTTGGAGACGTTGGTGAGCAGGTGCTCCGACTGCAGAATGCGCAGCGCCTGGCGTACGGCCCCCCGCTCCACCCCGAACTCGTCCGCCAACCTGGCCTGCGTGGGCATGCGTTCGCCCGGCCGCAGCACTCCGGTCCTGATCCGGGCGCGCAACTCGTCGGCCACCTCGCGGTGCGAGGGCTGGGGCCGCCCCGCTCTCCCCCGTCCGTTGACGGGGGCATGTTCCGGCTCCACGGGGGAACAGTACAACTTCCCGCCATCTTCTGGCAGTTCTCAGAGAGATGGTTATAGGACGCTTCCAAGCGGACATAAGTACAGTGAAGTTGGCAGCCAACTTCAACAACATGGTCAAACTTCCGGACGGTTGGCCGGTCGGACTCCCTTCCGGAGGGGAGCCGGGAGCCCGAGAAGCCGACACCTGAGCACAGCCACAACTTCAGATCGCCGCACAGCCACAACCGAACATCGCGCGCACAGCCACAACCGAACAGCTACGGATGCACCACCACCTTCCCCGCCGCCGGACGTCGAAAGGAGCGTCAGAACAGGTCCGGGCACCACGGTCGCCCGGGCGTACGCAGCAGGGCGTCGGCCCCCCGGGCGGCGCCCGCTCGTTCTTCCCGGAGCCGGCCCAGCGCCGCGAGCCGCAGCGCCGACTCGTCGCCGAGCCACAGGGACGCCAGCGCGGCCACGTCCAGTGTGAGATCGGCGTCGCGGGTCGTCCGCGTGCAGGAGGCGCCGTCGGGGGTCGCGTCCAGCAGGAAGCGGCCCCCGGCCGGGCCGGACCCGTCGACCACCTCCAGGACCAGGGCGCCCGCCGTGTCGTACGACCGCGCCGCCAGGGCCTGCGCGACGTCCAGGAGCCGCACCCACAGCCAGTCCGCCTGGGTGGTGACGCTCGCCGCCCGCGGGTCGGGCAGCAGCAGCGGCAGCACGTCGTCCGGGGAGCGCCAGCCCGACTTCACCCGGGTGATCCAGTCGACGGAGCACAGGTAGTGCCACAGGGCGCGGGCGGCGGCCGGGGTCACCGAGAGCAGCCAGTTCACCGAGGCCGTGTTCCGCGGCTGCTTGGCGTCGGTCCAGTGGTCGTCCGCCTGGTACGAGACCAGCCCCTCGACCTCGCCGTCCGCCGAGCGGTACACCGCGTAGAACGGCTCGGTCCAGCTGTCCGCGCCGTGCAGGTGGATCACCCCGGTGTTCATGTCCCACCAGTGTTCGTGGCGGCTGACGGCTCCCGGCTGACCGCGGCGCAGGCGCTCGTGCAGGACGGGCCCGAGCTTGCGGACCTCCGCGCCGTCCACCAGGTCGATACGGCCGCCGGCCAGCGGGACCGGGTGGCGGGGGTCGAAGCCGGCCCTCGGTACGTCGATCGTCCACTCGGTCATGGTGGTGGCGGGGCCGAAGCCGTACCGGCCGTAGATGCGGTACTCGGCGGCGATGAGGGTCGCCACGACGTCCCCGCGGTCCTTCGCCGCCGCGAGGTCGTCGGCCATCAGCCGCGTGAGGAGTCCCCGGCGGCGGTGGGTCGGCAGGACGGCGACGTTGGAGATGCCGTCGGCGGGGACGAGCGCACCGCCCGGGACGGTGAGTTCCTGCGGGAAGGAACGGAAGGTGGCCACACAGGTGTCGGCGTCGAAGGCACCGGTCAGACGCGAGTCGCCGAGCGTGGCCCGACGGGCGGCGACGGCCTGTTCGGTGACGGCCGGGGGACGCAGGAAGCCCGTGTTCAGGGCACGCATCCAGGCGGGGAGTTCGTGGTCGGCGAGAGGGCGGACGTCCATGGGGCCACGGTAGGCACGGCGGAACCGGGTGTCGCCCGCTTTTCCCCGGGCCCCCTCCGCCCCCGACCGCGTCCCGGGGAGACCCACCCCGCCTGACCGGGCCACGGGGCCGACCACCCGGCGCGGCCGCCCGCCCCCCGGTGTCGTACCGGCAGGTCGTCCACCCGGTGTCACACCAGCAGGTCGTCCACCCGGTGTCACACCAGCAGGTCGTCCACCTGGGCCTCGCCCTCGCGGTAGCGGCGGGTGATTTCTGCTCCGCAGTCGTCGGCGGTGCGCTGGAGGTGTTGGCGGCGGCGGGAGACCTGCTGTTCGTAGCCGACCAGTCGGGCCATCGCCTCGTGCAGCTCCGGGTCGGTGCGGGCGTCGAGGTCGGAGAGTTCGACGTCGGCGAGCATGTCGGCGGCGAGGCGGCCGTACTCCTCGCTGTGCGGGGTGCCCAGGGTGACGTGCCGCGCAGAGGAGCGGTGGCGGGCCGGGGCGTCGGTGAGGATCTCCGGGAGGCGTTCGACGACCGACGCGGCGCCCGACGGGGAACGGCGGGCCAGCTCCGCGCGCAGGATGTCGATCCGGCCCTGCAGCAGGCGTCGTACGTAGCTCAGGTCCGCCTCGTCGCGCTGGGCGCCCTGACGCAGGGTGCGCAGCTCGGGCAGGCTGAGCCGGGCCAGCTCGGGCCCCGGAGGATCCGCGGGCGGCCCGGGGCTCTCGCCGCGCTGGGCGGGCGGCCGGTGTGTCTCCAGCCGCTCGGTACTCGGTGTGCTCATGTCCCTCTACCGTCCCCTCGACCGGCGTGTGGTGGAAAGCATCGTGCCACCCCAAGTCGCCGCGAGGTGACCGAGTCCCCCCGAACGGCCCCAGACAGGGCCTAAAGGATCAAAAATGGGCCCTCCGCGAGTCCGTGCGGGGCACCCGGCATGATGGTCCGCATGCGAGCTGTGGTGCAGAGGGTGGACGGCGCGAGTGTGGTCGTGGACGGGGAGACGGTCGGGGAGATCGTCGGCGAGGGCCTGTGCGTACTGGTGGGGGTGACGCACGAGGACACCAAGGAGAAGGCGGCCCAGCTCGCCCGCAAACTGTGGTCGGTGCGGATGCTGCACGAGGAGAAGTCGTGCAGTGACATCGACGCCCCGCTGCTGGTGATCAGCCAGTTCACCCTGTACGGCGACGCGCGCAAGGGGCGGCGGCCCACCTGGAACGCCGCCGCGCCGGGGCCCGTCGCCGAGCCCCTGGTCGAGGAGGTCGTGGCGCAGCTGCGGGCGTTGGGGGCCACCGTCGCCACCGGCAGGTTCGGGGCGCGGATGCGGGTGTCGCTGACGAACGACGGCCCCTTCACCGTGCTCCTGGAGATCTGAGGCGTCGGCCCCTAGGGCTCGACCACCGTCTCCTGGGCCGCCGCCGTCGTGTCGGCCATCAGCGGGGCATCCACGGGGACGTTCCGCTTCACCAGGGCCAGGGCCACGGGGCCCAGTTCGTGGTGGCGTACCGAGGTCGTGATGAAACCGATCTTCCGTCCGTCGGGGGCCTCGTCGGCGACCCGCAGCTCGGTGCCGTGGGGCGGCAGGTGGACCTCGCTGCCGTCCAGGTGCAGGAAGACCAGGCGGCGGGGCGGCTTGCCCAGGTTCTGGACGCGGGCGACCGTCTCCTGGCCGCGGTAGCAGCCCTTCTGGAGGTGGACCGCGGTGCCGATCCAGCCCAGCTCGTGCGGGATGGTGCGGTGGTCGGTCTCGAAGCCGACGCGGGGGCGGTGCTGCTCGACGCGCAGGGCCTCATGGGCGAGGATCCCGGCCGCGGGGCCCGTCTTGTCGGCGTACGACTCCAGGTCCGCGCGCGGGAGGAAGAGATCGCGGCCGTACGGGGTCTCGCGGACGACGACGTCCTGCGGCACCTCGGCGATGGAGCCGGCGGGGAGGTGGACGACGGCCGTGTCGGCGGTGCGGTCGGCGACCTCGACCCGGTAGAAGAACTTCATCGACTCCAGGTAGGCGAGGAGCGCCTCCTGGGTGCCGGGTTCGACGTGGGCCCAGACCGTGGTGCCGTCGTCGACCAGGTAGAGCGCGTGCTCGATGTGGCCGTGCGCGGAGAGGATCAGGGCCTCGGCGGCCTGGCCGGCCGGGAGGTCGCTGACGTGCTGGGTGAGCAGCAGGTGCAGCCAGCTCAGACGGTCCTCGCCGGTGACGGTGACGACCCCGCGGTGCGAGAGGTCGACGAAACCGGTGCCGTCGGCGAGGGCGCGCTGCTCACGGAACAGGTCGCCGTAGTGGGCGGCGACACCTTCGTCCACGCCCTCGGCGGGGACGGCGCCGGGCAGGGACAGCAGAGGGCTCTTCATGTGCCAAGCCTACGACTCGGTAATGGAACTCCTGGCAGCCGAACGTCCGTCCGCCATGGCCTTCGACGTGCAGTCCCGGCACCTGCCGAAGATCGCGAAGTGCTTCATGTCCGTCTCGAAGCCGAAGGTCTCCCGCAGCTTCGCGGTGAACTCGGCGGCCACCTGCACATCCGCCTCGATCACGTTCTCGCAGTCCCGGCAGACCAGGTGGATGTGGTGGTGCCGGTCGGCGAGGTGGTACGTCGGCGCGCCGTGCCCCAGATGGGCGTGGCTGACCAGGCCCAGCTCCTCCAGGAGCTCCAGGGTCCGGTAGACGGTGGAAATGTTGACCCCCGACGCCGTCTTCTTCACTTCCGTGAGGATGTCGTCGGGGGTCGCGTGCTCCAGGGTGTCCACGGCTTCCAGCACGAGTTGCCGCTGCGGCGTCAGCCGGTAGCCGCGCTGCCTGAGGTCGCTCTTCCAGTCGGTGCTCACCACACTGGAAGTCTAGAACTACTTGAAGAACGCGATGCCGTCGTCCGGCATGTCGTCCGGGAGGGCCTTGGCCCAGCGTTCGACGTCCTCGGGTGTGACGACCTTCTTCAGGTGGGCCGACATGTAGGGGCGCAGCTCGACCTCGGGGGTCTGCTTCTCCCCGACCCACATCAGGTCGCTCCTGACGTAGCCGTAGAGCCGCTTGCCGCCGGTGTAGGGGCGGGAGGCGGCCGTGCGGGCGACGGCGTCCGTGAACAGGTCGATCTGCGGCTTCTTGTCGGCCATCTCGCCGTACCAGATCTCGATGACGCCGTCGTCGCGGGTCATCGTCACCTCGACCTTGCGGGAGCCGTCGATCCGCCAGAAGCCGGACTCGGACTCCAGGGGACGGACCTTGTTGCCGTCGCCGTCCAGGATCCAGGTACGGGAGTGGTACTCCAGGAAGTCACGGCCGTCGTGGCTGAAGGTGACCTCCTGGCCGAAGTTGCACTTCTCCGCACCCGGGAAGTCGTGCACCCCGGCACCCGCCCAGGTGCCCAGCAGGAAGGCGAGGGGGACAAGGTCCTTGTGGAGGTCGGACGGGATCTCGATCATGGTTGGCAGTTCCTGGATCGGTCGGTCAGCGCTGGCCCTGGTACAGCTTCTTCACGGCCAGGGCGGCGAAGGCGAGGACACCGACGCAGACCAGGACCAGCAGGGTTTCGAAGAAGATCTCCACGGGGTGCTCCTCGGATGAGCGTGGTTGGTTCCGTACGTACACAGGGCCGGCCCCCAGCTTACGCGGCCGGTGACCGGCCCTCCGTGCGAGGGAGCTGATTACGATGCGGCCATGGCGAAGAAGCTCGTGATCAAGGTGACCGCCGGGGCCGACGCCCCCGAGCGGTGTGCGCAGGCGTTCACGGTCGCGGCGGTGGCCGTGGCCAGCGGGGTCGAGGTGTCGCTGTGGCTGACCGGGGAGTCCGCGTGGTTCGCGCTGCCGGGCCGGGCCGCCGGGTTCGAGCTGCCGCACTCCGCCCCGCTGCCGGATCTCCTGGAGTCCGTCCTGGCCGGCGGGCGGCTCACGCTGTGCACGCAGTGCGCGGCCCGGCGGGACATCACGGAGAAGGACGTCATCGAGGGCGTACGGATCGCGGGTGCGCAGGTGTTCGTGCAGGAGGCCCTGGCCGACGGCGCCCAGGCCCTCGTCTACTGACGGCGGCCGCCCACGGCTACGGGCGGCGCTTCCTGCCGTCCAGTTCGTCCCACCACTCGTCGGACTCCGGGTCGCCGGAGGGGTCGTCCCACCAGCGGTCCTCCGGGCCGCGCCGGTTGGCGACCATCGCCGCGAGCGGCGGGATGACCATGGCGACCACGCACATGCCGACCGCCACCGGCACCGACCAGATGCGCACGACGGCCCAGGCCAGGACGAACAGGCCGATGCAGGTGCCCATCATGGCGAAGTAGAGGTGGCGCCGGCGCGCGTACATGCTTCCAGCGTAGGTCCGGGCGGCCGGAAGGGCCGTACCCCGCGAGGGGTACGGCCCTTCTGTCGTCGTACCGACCGTCGTCAGACCGTCGTCAGAGCTGTCGGCGTCCGTCACAGACCGCCCGGGCCCCGCGGTCCTCAGACCGCGATCGCGACCTCTGCGAGTCCGCCCTGCTGGGCGACGACCGTGCGGTCGGCGGTGGCGCCGGGGACGAGGGCGCGGACGGTCCAGGTGCCCTCGGCCGCGTAGAAGCGGAACTGGCCCGTGGCGGAGGTGGGGACCTCAGCGGTGAACTCGCCGGTCGAGTCCAGCAGCCGGACGTAGCCGACGACGGGCTCGCCGTCGCGGGTCACCTGGCCCTGGATCGTGGTCTCACCGGGCTTGATCGTCGAGGCGTCCGGGCCGCCGGCCTTCGCTCCACACATGTCTTTCTCCATCGGGGTCTGACCGGACGGAAGGAAGGCCGGTCGGGTTTGCGGGCTGGGTGGGTTACTTGTTGGCGCCGAGCTCGATCGGCACGCCGACCAGGGAGCCGTACTCGGTCCAGGAGCCGTCGTAGTTCTTGACGTTCTCGACACCGAGCAGCTCGTGCAGGACGAACCAGGTCAGGGCCGAGCGCTCGCCGATGCGGCAGTAGGCGATGGTGTCCTTGGCGAGGTCCACCTGCTCGGCGGCGTAGAGCTCCTTGAGCTCGTCGTCCGACTTGAAGGTGCCGTCGTCGTTGGCGTTCTTCGACCACGGGATGTTGCGGGCGGTCGGGACGTGGCCCGGGCGCTGGGACTGCTCCTGCGGCAGGTGGGCCGGGGCGAGCAGCTTGCCGGAGAACTCGTCGGGCGACCGGACGTCGACCAGGTTCTGCGAGCCGATCGCGGCGACGACGTCGTCTCGGAAGGCGCGGATGGCGGTGTTCTGCGGCTTGGCGGTGTAGGTGGTCTCGGCGCGCACCGGGACCTCCTCGACCAGCTCGCGGGCGTCCAGCTCCCACTTCTTGCGGCCGCCGTCGAGGAGCTTGACGTTCTCGTGGCCGTACAGCTTGAAGTACCAGTACGCGTACGAGGCGAACCAGTTGTTGTTGCCGCCGTAGAGGATCACCAGGGTGTCGTTGCCGATGCCCTTCGCCGACAGGAGCTTCTCGAAGCCCTCCTGGTCGATGAAGTCGCGGCGGACCGGGTCCTGGAGGTCCTGGGTCCAGTCGATCCGGATGGCGTTGCGGATGTGGTTCTTCTCGTAGGCCGACGTGTCCTCGTCGACCTCGACGATGGCGATGTCGGCGTTGTCGAGGTTGGCCTCGACCCAGTCGGCGTCGACCAGGACGTCGCTGCGGCTCATGCTCGTTCTCCTCCGGGGCAGTTGCGGCGGGGGTGTGCAAGAAAGAGAGGGGTGCGCGGCCGGGTCTCGCCGGCGGCCGGCGCACGGATGCCCTCGGTCCGAGGGCGCCGGGAGGCGCGGAAGGCCGGCGGCGCTTCCGCTGTCAGACGGTGCGACAGAGCATGGCGGCGACGCGGCACAGGTCTACTGCCCGCCGCCTCGTGAGATCCGCCTGTCGCTGCATCATGCGGTCGATCGTAGGGACGGACAGGCGGGCGTGTCACCAGCTGGCCGGATGGTGAGATGCGATCGTCCACATGTCGGGACGGAGAAGGTGCCCGGGCGTCCCCGCGGGGGCTCCGGGCTCATGTATCCGTCGTCACATCTACGGTTCGGACGGCGGTGTCTCGCCTGTCGGACGGCCCTCGCGGACATCCCGGAGCCATGGGGTGTTACCCGGCGAGCCGGACGTTCGAACCCTTCACCGTGATCTCCACACCGTTCTTCCCCGCCTGCACCTTGTCGAGGCTGATGCCGCCGGGCAGCCCCTCGATCTTCTGCTGGAAGTCGGTGACGGTGCGGACCTGCTTCTCGGCGGCCGTCACCCCGCGGAAGTCGGGCAGCGAGTCGGCGTGCACCCGGACGGTGTCGCCCTCGACGCTGACCGAGCTCAGCACGGAGACGGGCTCCTTCAGCTTCACGCCCAGGACGGTCGCCTCGACCATGACCTTGATCTTGCCGTTGCCGCCGTCGGAGAGGCCGACGACCTCGGCGGTGACTCCGGGCGCGACCCGGGTCTCCTCGAACTTGGCGGTCTTCAGCAGCTCGCCGTAGGCGACGGTCGCCGTGCCGGAGGCCGTGGTGGCGGTGGCCGAGCTGTAGTCGCCGGAGAAGGCGACGCCCTTCATGTCGGCCCGGAGGTCGTCGATGCGCAGGGTCTGCCCGTTGACGCCGGTGTCGGCCTGGTAGTCCGCGATGCCGACCTCGACGTCGTCCAGCGAGCCGCCGGCCATCTGGGTGAGGAAGGGGAAGCCCTTGATGGACACGTCGGGGGTGGTGGCGAGACCCTCGGTGGTCCTCAGCTTGTCCGCGACCTCGCCCTCGGCGAAGTGGACGGCGAGGCGGTCCACGAGGACGAAGAGGCCCCCCAGGACGACGACGATGATCAGCAGTATGCGAAGCGCGCGCATGAAGGTGTCCCCCGGTTCAGGTCGCTTTGCGGCCCACCGTAACCCTGGGGGCAAGGGACACCCCGGAATTGTCGATCAGCTGTGACATGCCGCCCCTGCCCCGCCGTGCCCTCGATGCCGTCCAGTGCCGTGACCGGAAAGGTTTACCGGGAAGCTCGCGGCGTCCGGTGCGGTGCATCGCAAGGCGGAGCGTCGCCCGCGTACGGGATGTACTCGGGTGATGCGACAACGCGGCGAGGTGCCGTGCCGGGCGCCGCGAGCCGGTGAACCTTTCCGGTCACGGCACTGGGGGGTGCTGCGAAAGTCCTGTGCGGTGCCCGCGGTGTCCGGTGCGTGCTCTGGGGGTCCCCCCGGCCGAAGGCTGGGGGAGTGCCGGACGAAAGCCCTCGTACTGGACGTACTTGGGGTTTCGGCCGGTGCGGCGAGTGGGGGTGCCCCCTCCGGGGGAGCGTGCCGGGCGCCGTGGGTGCTGTGCGGGACTTCCGCAACACCCCCTAGCCCAGCGCCCGCCCCAGCACGTAGACCGCCGGTGCGGCGGCCGCGAGGGGCAGGGCCACGCCCGCGGTGAAGTGGACGAAGCGGGAGGGGTAGTCGTAGCTCGCGACCCGGTGGCCGATCAGGGCGCACGCCGCGGCGCCCGCGCCGAGCAGCGCGCCCGGCGCGCCCGTCCCGGTCGTCCCGCCGACCGCGATGCCCACGCCCGCGGCGGCGAGCAGCGACACGACGACGGAGGCCGGGGTCGGCAGCGGAAGCGCGCGGGCCAGTACGGCGACGGCGACGGCCGCGGCACCCACGGTCACCGCGTCGGGGTCCGCGCCGAGGTGTCCGGTCGCGATGATCGCCAGCGCGGCGGAGACGACGGTGGCCATCAGGCCGTACATCCGCTCGTCGGGGTCGGCGTGCGAGCGGAGCTGGAGCACCAGACAGAGCAGCACCCACACGCCCAGGGTGCCGAGGATCGCGGCGGGCGCGTTCTCCCGGCCGGCGACGAGCAGCGCCACGTCCGAGACCAGCGCGCCGAGGAAGGCCAGCGCGATGCCCTGCCGGGCGGGCCACATGCCGTTCAGCCGGAACCAGCCGGCCGCCGTCAGCGCCTGGAGCACGACGAGCGGCACGAGCAGGGCGTACGACCCGATGGCCGCCGCGCCGGACAGCAGCAGGCCCAGCAGCGCGGTGAGCGCGGCGGGCTGCATCCCGGGCTCGATGATCGGCGAACGCCCTTCGAGCCGGGCCCGCTGGGCGTCGGTCACCCGGGAGTTGCCCGCGAGGGTGGCGGGACCGTAGGCCGCGGCCGCCTCGGGCTGGGGGGAACCGTAGCCCGCGGCCGCCTCGGGCTGGGCGGGTGCGGCGGCGGCCTGGCCTCCGTAGGCCTGGTGGGCGGAGTAGTCCTGGTGGTCGGCGTGGCCGGAGTGGCCCTGGTGACCGGGCTGGCCGGCGTGACCCGCCTGCCCCGGGTACGCGCCCGGCGCCTCCGCGGTGACCGGCGGCTGGACGCTGGTCTCCCAGGTCTGGCCCTGCCACTGCTGGGTGTACTGGAGGTGCGCCTGCGGGTCGTCGTGGCCCTGTTGCTGCCCGGGCCAGTTCTGCTGGTCGTATCCCGGGTACTGCTGATACGGCTGCTGGTCGGTCATCCTCACCCTCCTGCGAACGGCGGGAGCACCTCGACCGTGCCGCCGTCGGCCAGCCGTACCGTCTCATGTGCGCGGGTGCCCACGGGGTCACCGTCGATCAGGAACGAGCATCGCCGCAGCACACGTGTGAGTTCACCGGGGTGTCGCAGACGCGCGGCGTCGAGGGCCTCGGCGAGGGTGTCCGCGTCGTACGGCTCCTCGTCGACCCCGGCCGCGGCCTTGGCGGCCGCCCAGTAGCGCACCGTGACCTTGGGCATCGCGTTCCTTCTCGGATCGGTTGTTCTGTCGTCTCGGTCGTTCTGTCGTCTCGGTCGGTCCGCCGTCGCGTCGGGCCGGCGTCTCGTCGGTCCGTCGTCGGTTCACCGACAGGGTTCAGGCTAGCCCGCCCGGGCCACCGCCCATTCCGCGATCCGGGCCAGCAGGGCGTCGTCGGCCGCGTGCTCGGCGTGGCCCATGCCGGGTTCCAGCCAGAGTTCGCCGTGCTCGCCCGCCGCCGCGGCGAGCATCCGGGGGTGGTCGAGGGGGAAGTAGCCGTCACGGTCGCCGTGGACGATCAGCAGCGGGGCGGGCGCGATCCGCGGGACCGCCTCGGTCGGGGAGAGCGGTACGGGGTCCCAGTCGCGGTGGTGGATCCGGGTGCGGAAGCCCCAGCGGCCGAGCAGCCGGCCCTCGGGGCGGGTGATCAGCCAGTGCACCCGGCGCATCGGGACGGTTCCCCGGTAGTACCAGCGGGCGGGCGCGCTGACGGAGACGACGGCGTCCACCCCCCGGTGCAGGGCCGCGTGCCGGAGCACGACCGAGCCGCCCATCGAGAAGCCGACGGTCACCACGCGCGCGTGTCCGAGCGAGCGGGCCCACGTGGCGGCGGCCTCCAGGTCCAGGACCTCCTTGTCGCCGACCGTCGAACGCCCGCCGGAGCGCCCGTGGCCCCGGAAGGAGAAGGTGACGACGGCCCCGTAGCGCGCGAAGGTCTCCGCGACCCGGCGTACCTGGGGGCGGTCGGCGTCGCCGGTGAAGCCGTGCGCGATCACGAACACCGGGTGAACGGTGGATGGCGGCGAACTGTTGTATACGACCGCACCCGGGTTGTATACGGAATCGATCGGAATCCCGTCGACGGTGCGCCGAAACGTCCGCAAAGGTGTGCGGCTGCCCGTCTCACAGTTCGGACGTACGGTGGAACGGGCCGCATGACCTGCCCGGCTGTTGCTCATGTGGGCTATTCTGCTGGGCAGAGGACTCGGGCAGCGTAGCCCCCGGGTCCTTTTGTGCTTTCGGAAGCGTTGTATACGAAGCGGGAAACTCCAGGTGACCGCGGGTGTACGGGGCCTTCGGGAACGTGCAGTGCAGTGCCGCAGTGCCGTAGTGCCGCAAACGTCCTCGCAGGGACCGAGGAGGAACCAGACGTATGAGTTCTCTGCTGCTCCTGACCAATGCCCTCCAGCCGTCGACCGAGGTGCTGCCCGCCCTCGGCCTGCTGCTGCACAACGTGCGCGTCGCTCCGGCGGAAGGACCCGCGCTCGTCGACACCCCGGGCGCCGACGTCATCCTGATCGACGGCCGGCGCGACCTCCCGCAGGTGCGCAGCCTGTGCCAGCTGCTGCGCTCGACCGGACCCGGCTGTCCGCTGATCCTCGTCGTCACCGAGGGCGGCCTGGCCGCCGTCACCGCCGACTGGGGCATCGACGACGTGCTCCTCGACACCGCCGGCCCGGCGGAGGTGGAGGCGCGGCTGCGGCTCGCCATGGGCCGCCAGCAGATCGTCAACGACGACTCCCCGATGGAGATCCGCAACGGCGATCTGTCGGTGGACGAGGCGACGTACAGCGCGAAGCTGAAGGGCCGGGTCCTCGACCTCACCTTCAAGGAGTTCGAGCTGCTGAAATATCTGGCCCAGCACCCCGGCCGGGTGTTCACCCGCGCACAGCTCCTGCAGGAGGTGTGGGGCTACGACTACTTCGGCGGCACCCGCACGGTCGATGTGCACGTACGCCGGCTGCGCGCCAAGCTCGGCCCGGAGCACGAGTCGCTGATCGGCACCGTCCGGAACGTGGGTTATCGATTCGTTACGCCTGAGAAGGCGGAGCGCGGGAGTGACGAGGCGAAGGCCAAGGCCGGCCGGGCAAACACGGACGATCCGGACAACGCGGCCGCCGTGGGCGCCGAAGAAGTCGCGGCGGACGCGTAGTACTCGCCGGTACCTCTCGGTTACCCACCGGTACCGGCCCGGATCCGCTCGGCGGAGGCGTTGCTTCCGCACAGGGACGTGACGTACGCCCTGCCCAGAGCGGGTCCATCCGCGTAGACTCCGCGCGTGGCCAAGGTGACTCGGGACGACGTCGCACGACTGGCGGGGACCTCCACCGCCGTCGTCAGCTACGTCATCAACAACGGACCCCGGCCGGTCGCCCCGGCCACGCGCGAGCGTGTCCTCGCGGCGATCAAGGAACTGGGCTACCGGCCCGACCGGGTCGCCCAGGCGATGGCGTCCCGGCGCACGGACCTCATAGGCCTGATCATCCCGGACGCCCGCCAGCCCTTCTTCGGCGAGATGGCCCACGCGGTCGAGCAGGCCGCCTCCGAGCGCGGGAAGATGGTCCTCGTCGGCAACACCGACTACGTCGCCGAGCGAGAGGTCCACTATCTGCGGGCGTTCCTCGGGATGCGGGTCTCCGGCCTGATCCTCGTCAGCCACGCGCTCAACGACCTGGCCGCCGCCGAGATCGACGCCTGGGACGCCCGGGTGGTCCTGCTGCACGAGCGGCCCGAGGCCATCGACGACGTCGCCGTCGTCACCGACGACCTGGGCGGCGCCCGGATCGCCGTCCGCCACCTCCTGGAGCACGGCTGCGCGTACGTCGCCTGCATGGGCGGCACCGCCGAGACCCCCTCCGTCGGCGACCCGGTCTCCGACCACGTCGAGGGCTGGCGGCAGGCCATGGCGGAGGCCGGGCTCAGCACCGAGGGCCGGCTCTTCGAGGCGCCGTACAACCGCTATGACGCCTACCGCGTCGCCCTCGACCTGCTCTCGGGCCCGGACCGGCCGCCCGCGATCTTCTGCTCCACCGACGACCAGGCGATCGGCCTGCTGCGCGCGGCCCGCGAGCTGCGCATCGACGTACCGGGCGAGCTGGCCGTCATCGGCTTCGACGACATCAAGGAAGCCGCCCTCGCCGACCCGCCCATGACGACGATCGCGTCGGACCGCTCGGCGATGGCCCGGGCGGCCGTGGACCTGGTCCTGGACGACGGGGTGCGGATCGCGGGTTCCCGCCGTGAACGCCTCAGGCAGTTCCCGTCCCGGCTGGTGACCCGCCGCTCCTGCGGCTGCGCCTGACCGTACGGCCTCACCGTATGAGAGGTCTCTGAGAGACCCTCGCCCGGCGCCTGTTCCCGCTTTATATCGGGCATACGAGGTTCTGGCGGCGTTCTCAGGGAGCACTCAGGAAGCTCTCATGGTCGCGGGACAAGCTTCTTTCCATGACCGAGAGCTTCCGCCGCAGCGGCGAGTACGAGAACTTCGACACCCCTCAGCGGGGCGCCCAGCAGCACGCTTCCTCCCCCGTCGACCCGGAGTGGCCGCCGCCGCCGGCGTACCGGCCGACGCAGCAGACGCCGCAGCAGCCGATGCAGCCGATGCAGCAGGGCGCGTACCAGCAGCCGCAGCAGCAGCCGCAGCCGGTGGTCGAGCCCACCGCGGTGTGGCAGACGCAGGCCGCGCCGGGCGGCGGGGACGGTCACGGCGGCGGAACCGCTCCCCTCACCCCCGCGGCGGCCGGGCCCGGCGCCCCGGAGCCCAGGAAGAAGCGCACCCGCGGTCCCCTGGCCCTGCTCGCCGCCGTGGCGATCGTCGCCGCGGCCGTCGGGGGCGGCACGGCGTACGGCATACAGGAGCTGACCGGCAAGGACCAGGTGGTGTCCTCCTCCACCACGACCAGTGTGGTGCCGTCCAGCAAGACCGGGAACGTCGCCTCGATCGCCGCCGCGGTCAGCCCGAGCGTGGTCGAGGTCAACGCCACCCTCAGCAACGGCTCCTCCACCGGCTCCGGTGTGATCATCACCAGTGACGGCGAGATCGTCACCAACAACCACGTCATCGCGGGCGCCTCCTCGATCAAGGTGAGGACCAGCGACGGCAAGAGCTACACCGCGAAGGTCGTCGGCACCGACAGCAAGAAGGACCTCGCGCTGATCAAGCTGGAGAACGCCTCCGGTCTGAAGGCGGCGACCCTCGGCAACTCCGACGGGGTCCAGGTCGGCGACCAGGTCGTGGCGATCGGCTCCCCCGAGGGCCTGACCGGCACGGTGACCAGCGGCATCGTCTCCGCGCTCAACCGTGACGTGACCGTCTCCACCGACGAGAGCCAGGGCCAGCAGCAACAGCAGGGCGGCGGCGGATGGCCGTTCGAGTTCGGCGGCCGGCAGTTCAACGGCGACACCGGCTCCTCGACCACCACCTACAAGGCGCTCCAGACGGACGCCTCCCTCAACCCCGGCAACTCCGGCGGCGCGCTCATCGACGCGAACGGCAACATCATCGGCATCAACTCCGCGATGTACTCCGCGTCCTCGTCCTCCTCCTCGGACGCCGGCAGCGTCGGCCTCGGCTTCGCCATCCCGATCAACACCGTCAAGTCCGACCTGGCCGGCCTGCGGGCCGGCGGCTCCGACAGCTGATCCACCCTCCGGCCACTCAGGGAGCACGTCATGATCAAGCAGGTTTCGCACACGGTGACCGGCGTCGGCGCGGCCGACCTCGCCCTGGCCCTCGACGTGGCGTACGAGCTGCACGAGAGCGTGCGGCAGACGGTCGTACGGGCCCCGGAGGTGGCGGCGCCGCAGCTGATGGGCCTGCGCACGCCCGCCACCCGCCCGCACCGCCGCAAGGTTCCGCTGAACCGCCTCACCGCGGTGCGCGGCTGATCCCCCGCTGTTCTCTCTTCACGCACGGACCGGGAAGCATGCGAGGCTGAAGGTCTCGTCCCCGTCCGCCCCACCGCACCCGAGGATCCACGCCCATGAGCCCCGCCGAAGGCGACCGTGACATCCAGCGCATCCTGATCGTCGACGACGAGCCGGCGGTGCGTGAAGCCCTCCAGCGCAGCCTCGCCTTCGAGGGATACGACACGGAGGTCGCCGTCGACGGCGCCGACGCCCTGGACAAGGCGACGGCCTACCGCCCCGACCTGGTCGTCCTCGACATCCAGATGCCCCGCATGGACGGCCTGACGGCCGCGCGCCGCATCCGGGGCGCGGGCGACACGACCCCCATCCTGATGCTCACGGCCCGGGACACGGTCGGCGACCGGGTCACCGGGCTCGACGCGGGCGCCGACGACTACCTGGTCAAGCCGTTCGAACTGGACGAGCTGTTCGCCCGGGTCCGCGCGCTGCTGCGGCGCAGCTCCTACGCGGCGGCGGCCGGCACGGCCGTCGTGGAGGAGGACGAGGCACTCACCTTCGCCGACCTGCGCATGGACCTCGCGACCCGCGAGGTCACCCGGGCCGGGCGGCCCGTCGAGCTGACCCGCACGGAGTTCACCCTGCTGGAGATGTTCATGGCGCACCCGCGTCAGGTCCTCACGCGCGAGCAGATCCTGAAGGCGGTGTGGGGCTTCGACTTCGAGCCGTCCTCCAACTCCCTGGACGTGTACGTGATGTACCTGCGCCGCAAGACCGAGGCGGCGGGCGAACCGCGGCTGGTGCACACGGTGCGGGGTGTGGGGTACGTGCTGCGCCAGGGCGGCGCGGAGTGAACAAGCTGGTCCGCCGCTTCCGGACGCTGCCGATCCGGGCGCGGCTGTCGATGCTGGTCGCTGCCGCTGTGGCGTTCGCGGTGGCGGCGGTCTCGGTGACGTGCTGGTTCATCGTGCAGGGGAAGCTGTACGAGCAGGTGAACAACGACCTGCGGAAGGCCGCGGCGATGGGCCGTCTCGGCGATCAGGCCAACGACGCGGTCACCAACTGCACCCAGACCACGACGCGCAACGGCTTCGGGCCCAACACGTACATGCAGGTGGTCCTGGAGGACGGCACGGCCTGCGTCATGGACTTCTCGGTGGGCCTGGTCAAGGTCACCCAGGCGGACAAGACGGTGGCGAAGGACGGCACCGACGGGATCTTCCGCAACGGAGTCGCCTCGGACGGCGAAAGCGTCCGTGTGCTCACACTTCCCCTGACCCCGAACAGCCCCAACCTGCCCAAGGCCTCCGTTCTCATCGCCCTCCCGCTGAAGAACACCGAGAAGACCCTCAACGACCTCGCCCTCATCCTCCTCCTCGTCTCCGGTGTCGGAGTCCTCGGCGCCGGCGCCGCCGGTCTCGCCGTAGCGCGCGCAGGCCTCCGGCCCGTCGACAAGCTCACCGAGGCCGTCGAGCACGTGGCCCGCACGGACGACCTGAGCACGCGCATCCCGGTCGAGGACGACGCCGAGGACGAGATCGCCCGGCTGTCCCGGTCCTTCAACTCGATGACCGCCTCCCTCGCCAACTCCCGTGAGCTCCAGCAGCAGCTGATCGCGGACGCCGGGCACGAGCTGCGGACGCCGCTCACCTCCCTGCGGACCAACATCGAGCTGCTCACCCGCAGCGAGGAGACCGGCCGCCCCATCCCCGCCGCCGACCGCAAGGCGCTGCTCGCGAGTGTGAAGGCGCAGATGACGGAGCTGGCCTCGCTCATCGGCGACCTCCAGGAGCTGTCCCGCTCGGAGGGCCAGCGCGGTGAACGCGTCCAGGTGGTCGACCTGGAGGACACGGTCGAGGCGGCGCTGCGCCGGGCCCGGCTGCGCGGCCCCGAGCTGACCATCAACGCCCACCTGGAGCCTTGGTTCACCCGGGCGGAGCCCGCCGCGCTGGAGCGGGCGGTGGTCAACATCCTGGACAACGCGGTGAAGTTCAGCCCCGAAGGCGGCACCGTCGACGTCGGGCTGAGCCGCGGTGTCCTGACCGTCCGCGACCACGGCCCCGGTATCCCCGAGGACGAACTCCCGCACGTCTTCGACCGCTTCTGGCGCTCCCCCAGCGCCCGCGCCCTCCCCGGCTCCGGCCTCGGCCTGTCCATCGTGGCCCGCACGGTCGAGCAGGCCGGCGGCCGGGTCGACCTGGCCCGCGCGGACGGCGGCGGCACGGTGGCCACCGTACGGCTGCCGGGGGCGCCGACGCCTCCGCCCGAGGCGCCGCAGACGCCGTAGCGCCGACGGCACCAGGGACTTCCCCCGTACGGCCCCCTTTCCGTCCCGGGCGGCGACCCTCCCGCGACGCCCCCCCATGGGCCAGAACGGGACGTACGGCGGCCGGGACGGAAAGACCGTCACCGTGAAGACGCTCGCCGAACTGGAGAGGGCGGCTTCTCCTGGAAGCGCCGTCGGCCTCCTGACCGCGGGCCCCGGCAGGGAGAACTGGACGAGGCCGCCGCGTCGGTGACGCGACGGCCTCGTCCGGGGATGAGCCGTGAGCTACTGGACGATCGTGATCCGGTTCGCCGCCGGCGGGGTGATCGGGCTGGTCGCCGAGGAGTTGGCGGTCAGGTACTGCTCCAGGGCCGTGAGGTCGTCCGTGCCGACGAGGTCGCCCGTGCCCTGGCCGAGGGTGGTGAAGCCGTCGCCGCCGCCCGCGAGGAAGCTGTTGGTGGCGATGCGGTAGGTGGCCGACGGGTCGACGGCCGCGCCGTTCAGCCGGATGGAGTCGGTGACGACCCGGTCGGCGCCGCTCTTCGTCAGGTCCAGCGTGTACGTCAGGTTCGCCGACGGCTGGAGGATCTTCGGCGCCGCCGCGTTCGACCCGCTGACCTGCTCCTTGAGGACCTGGATCAGCTGGGCGCCGGTGAAGTCCTGGAGGTTCACGGTGTTGGAGAACGGCTGGACCGTGAAGCCCTCGGCGTACGTCACCACGCCGTCGCCCTCGCTGCCCTTGGCCGCGTAGGTGAGGCCGGCTCGGACGCCGCCCGGGTTCATCAGCGCGAGGTCGGTCTCGGGGTCGAGGCCCTTGCCGTACGCCAGCTGCGCGTCCGCGATCAGGTCACCCATCGGGGACTCGGTGCCCGTGTTGGGCACGTCGGCCGAGATGTAGCCGATGGCGCGGTTGCCGATCGGGGCGGCGAGGGTGTTCCACCTGCTGATCAGCTCGGTCATGTCCGGGGCCTTGGCGACGGTCCGGGTGACCACGTGGTTCGCCGACTTCACGGACGTGCGCGCGATGTCGCCGGTGAAGCGGTCGTACGTCAGCGTGGTGTCCGTGTAGAGACGGCCGAAGGAGGCGGCCGAGGTGACCATGCGCGGGTTGCCCGCCGGGTCCGGGATCGTGCACACGTACGCGGCGTGGGTGTGGCCCGTCACCAGCGCGTCCACCGACGGGGAGATGTTCTTCGCGATGTCCACGATGGGACCGGAGATGCCGTCACCGGCGCCCGGGGAGTCGCAGTTGTAGTTGTACGCGCCCGACGCCGGCTGGCCGCCCTCGTGGATCAGCGCCACGATCGACTTCACGCCCTGGCGCTGGAGCACCTTGGCGTACTTGTTGATCGTCTCGACCTCGTCCTTGAACTTCAGGCCCTTGACGCCGTCGGCGGAGACGACGCCCGGGGTGTCCTCCAGGGTCACCCCGATGAAGCCGATCCTGACGTCCTTCTTCTTCCACACCCAGTACGGCGCGAGGATCGGCCTGCCGGTCTTCTCGCTCAGCACGTTGGCCGCCAGGTACGGGAAGTCGGCGCCCTTGAACCTCTTGTCCGTGTAGCAGCCGGCCGTCGGGTGGCAGCCGCCGTACTGGAGCCGGGCCAGTTCCTTCGCGCCCTCGTCGAACTCGTGGTTGCCGACGGAGGTGACGTCCAGGTCCAGCTTGTTGAGCGCCTCGATGGTGGGCTCGTCGTGGAACAGGCCCGAGATCAGGGGGGAGGCGCCGACCATGTCACCGCCGGCCGCGGTGATGGAGTACGCGTTGTTCTTGCGGGCCTCGCGCAGATGGGTGGCGAGGTACTCGACACCGCCCGCGTCGATGGTCTTCGACGTGCCGTCCGCCTGAAGCTCCGTCACCCGGCCGGACGAGCCCGACGGCGGTTCCAGGTTGCCGTGCAGATCGTTGAACGACAGCAGCTGCACGTCCTGGTAACGGCTCGGCAGCGGCTTGCCGTGGTGTGCGTCGTGGGCGTCCGCCGGAAGCGCCGCGGCCAGCGCACCCGCGGTGGCGAGCGTGGCGGCGGCCGCGAGCAGACGGTACGTACGACGTCTGCGGCCCGGGTCCGGCTGGGAAGTGGCTGGCATGCGCCCCCCTGTGAATCGGCTGAGGTAGGTGGCCCGTCCGGCGCAGCCTAAGGTCAACGCGCGTAGCGCGACAGGGGGTTCCGGGTTACATCCTGGTTTCCCTTTGCCCTCCCCTTTGCCCCCACTTTGCGGCTCCCTCCCCTTACCCTCGTACGCATGACCAGCGACGACATCGCACGGCCCTACGGCTCCCGATCCATCGAGACCCTCGTCGAGCTCTCCCCCGAACAGACCGATGCCGTCCTCGACCTGCTCGCGGAGGCCCTCCGCACGGACGGGCAGCAGGCGGTGTCCGAGCAGGGCCGGCTGCAACTGCGCGGGGGTTCCCGCGAAGGCGTCTCCCATCTGGTCCTCACCGTCGGCGGCGAACTCATCGGCTACGCCCAGCTGGAGGACACCGACCCGATCGAGGCCCCGGCGGCCGAGCTGGTCGTCCACCCCTCCCACCGCGGCCACGGCCACGGCCGCGCCCTCGGCGCCGCGCTGCTCGCCGCCTCCGGCAAGCGGCTGCGGGTGTGGGCCCACGGCGGGCACTCCGCCGCCCGCCATCTCGCCCAGGTCCTCGGGCTGACCCTGTTCCGCGAACTCCGTCAGCTGCGGCGGCCGTTGAGCGGCCTCGCGCTGCCCGAGCCGGTGCTGCCAGCGGGGGTCACCGTCCGCACCTTCGAGCCCGGCCGGGACGACGCCGCCTGGCTCGCCGTCAACGCCGCGGCCTTCGCCCACCACCCCGAGCAGGGATCGCTGGTCCAGCGCGACCTCGACGACCGCAAGGCCCAGGCCTGGTTCGACCCCGCCGGCTTCTTCCTCGCCTTCCGCGGCGACGAACTCATCGGCTTCCACTGGACCAAGGTCCACGCCGAGGAACAGCTCGGCGAGGTGTACGTCCTCGGTGTCGCCCCCGGCGCCCAGGGCGGCGGTCTCGGCAAGTCCCTCACCACGATCGGCCTGCGGCACCTCGCCAACCAGGGACTGCCCACGGCCATGCTGTACGTCGACGCCGACAACAAGGCGGCGGTGGCGGTGTACGAGGGCCTGGGCTTCGTCACCCACGAGACGGACCTGATGTACCGGACGGAGACGTGACGGACGATCAGGAGCAGTCGGTGCGGGCGGCCGTCGGGGGCGAGCTGTCGCTGCTCGATCCCGAGGTGCGTGCCTCCCGCGAGCGGGTGCTGGCACTGCTGGATCCGGAGTTCGAGGAGATCGGGGCCTCGGGGCGCCGGTGGGACGCGGAGACGATCCTCGCCGTGACCGGTGACGGCGAGGTCTCCGCCGAGGCTCCGGTCGAGGTCGGTGAGATGACCGGGACCCTTCTCGCTCCGGGGCTCGTGCATCTCACCTATGTCTCCGAGCACCGGGGCCGCCGGGTGTGGCGCAGCTCCCTGTGGCGTCTCACCGCGACGGGCTGGCGGATGTACTTCCACCAGGGGACCCCGGCCGCCTGAGCGCCTTCCCCGGGCCGAGCGGTTCCCGGGTCCACAGCGCGCACACCGCCAGCGTCACCACCAGGACCGCCGCCCAACGCAGCTGCGTCGGTTCCCACCAGGGGTCGGACAACGCGGCCAGCAGGCCCCAGCGGCTGGGGGTCAGGACGGCCACCGCGGATGCCGTGAGCAGGCATGTCGCCGTGCTCCTGCCCACCTCGGGGGAGTCCGAGAAGCGGACGGCGAGCGTGGCGAGGGCCAGGGCGGCCGCGGTCGTCGCCGCCGCCTGGAGGGTGACCGGGAGGAGCGGCGGGCGGCTCGGCGAGGGCACGAGGAGGAGGGCCGTCGTCCACCACAAGGCGGTCAGCGGGAGCACCATCGCCAGGCGCAGGACCGTCCGCAGCGGGCGGGCGATCGGAGTGGTCGCGCTGGTGTTGCGGGCCGGGTCGTCCAGGAGGAAGGCCAGGCCCAGGGCGCCGGAGAGTGCCGTCAGGCGCAGGACGACCAGACCCGGCTCGGCCCCCGGGGCGTGGTCGGGGAGGCGGGTGCTCGCCGCGACCAGGAGGCCCACCGCGCCGGCGATCGTCAGGGCCCGCCGGGGCAGAGTGCGCCAGACCGGCACCAGCAGCGGGCGCAGCTGGGCCGAGGTGGGCCGGCTGCTCGTGTGCACCGTCGCCGTGACGGCCTCGTCCGCGCGGGCCTTAGCGCCGTCGTCCTTCATTCCGCCGGTCTCCTCTACTCCTCGCACGTGCTCGCCTCCTTCGGTGCCCGGACGCCCAGCAGCTCGGCGGCCCGGACCGTCGTCGTCGACGCGGACGTCAGCTCCGTCCAGTGGGCCTTCACCCGCTCGGTGATCTCGGCCCGCGGGCGGTCCAGGAGCTCCCGGACGACCGTCGTCTGATCAGCCCCCAGGGAGAACCCGCTGGTGGGGGCGAGGACCGCCGCGGAGCCGTGGTCGCTGTCGTCGATCCGGACGTCACGGAAGGTGGCCAGTGGGGTGGGGTCGGTGCCCAGCGCCAGCCACATGATCGTCACCGCGCGGGCGTCGCCGCAGAGCTGCCCGCTCGTCACGTCCTCCGTGCCGGCCACCAGGACGGAGGCGACGCCGACCGCGAACTCGGGGACGCGGTTGCCGCCCCAGTGTGTGCCGACCGTGACCTCGTCGGGCGTGGTGAGGGCGGTGAGCGAGCTGTCCTGTTCCACGCCGCCGGAGAGGTCGATGCGCTGGCGGATCGTCAGCGGTCTCGTCGCTGCGGTGCCGCCCGCCTGGGACCGCACGCGCCGGACCACGGCGGCCCAGTCGTCCCGTACCCCGTTCCACTCGGGGAAGGAGCAGTACGTCGAGCCGTCGTGGCGGGTGCAGGACTGCACCTTCAGCGGCGTCTCGGTCGCCACCTTGCGGGCCGCGTCCAGGGCTGCCGCGTCCCGGGGTGCCTGGCCGATCACCCCGACCGCGGTGGTCGCCAGGGCGAGGGCCGTGGCCGCCTTGACGGCGCGGGTGCGGCCGCCGGACAGGAGCAGGGCCGCGCAGGCCACCACGGCGCACAGACCGAGCAGGTAGAGGGCGTGCCAGGCGGCGGGGCGGCCGAGCAGGTCGGAGGGGACGGGGTCGCCGCTGGGCAGGGAGTCCAGGGAGACCGGGCTGAGCCACTGCCAGGCCCAGCCCTTGCCCTGGCCGGCGAGGTCGGCGGCGATGACGAGGGCCAGGTAGAAGACGATGACGAACAGTATGGGCGCGAAGGACAGCGGTATCAGGCGGGCCAGCAGCACACCCACGACCCCGGCCAGCAGGACCGTCAGCGGCCCCACCGCGAGTTCGCCGAGCGAGCCGTGGCCGATCGCACCCGGCTTGAGCGCCTCCCGCCAGTACTGCGCGAGGGCGAGGAGCCCGATGAGCGCGGCGAAGGGCACCACGGACAGGATGTGGGCGAGGGTGCGCCGCCACCGGTCCATGGGCAGGACGTCGAGCTGATGGCCGGTGCCGTGCTTGCGGGACCGCAGCGCGGCCGCGTTCGCGCAGACGAGCACGGCGAGCGCGAACAGCGGCGACACCCCCTGGGTCTGCCGGTCCACCATGTTGAGGATCGGGTAGTCGTCCATGCCCTCCTGCCGCACCATCTGCACGACGACGAGGACGAGGCACAGGGCGAGGAAGAACAGGGTCTGGACCTGCGTCAGCAGTTCGCGCGTCTCGAAGCGGGCCAGGGCGAGGACCGCGCCGAAGCGGCGGCGCTCGTCGGGCTGCCCGGAGCCGCTGGGGGGCGCCTCGTCGAGCGGCGCGGCCGGCGGGCCGGCCGGGGTGACCGGGGCGTCGGGGGCTGCGGGGGTGGGGCTCATGCCGTCACCTCCGCGCTCTCGCCGTCCAGGGCCAGCAGATAGCCGTCCTCCAGGGTGGGTTCGAGCAGATCGGCGCCGGGGGGCGGGTCGCCGATGTTGCGGAAGGTGCCCGTCCCGGTGCGCCAGCCGGCCAGTGCGCCCGGGGCGCGTTCCGCGCTGCTCCAGACCCGGCCCGCCGCGCGGGCGGTCAGTTCGGCGGGGGTGCCCTCGAAGCGGACCCGGCCGGCGGCGAGGACCACGACACGATGGCAGAGCATCGCCACGTCCTCGGTCTGATGGGTGGACAGCAGGACCGTGCGGCCCTCGCCGGCCTGGGCGATCAGGTCGCGGAAGCGCATGCGCTGCTCGGGGTCCAGGCCGACGGTCGGCTCGTCCAGGACGAGGAATCCGGGGTCGCCGACCAGCGCGGCGGCCAGCGCGACCCGCTGGCGCATCCCGCCGGAGAGCCGCTTGAGACGCTTGCCGCGCACGTCGGAGAGGTCGACGGCGTCCAGGACACGGCGGACCTCGCGGTGCCGGGCCCCCCGGTCGGTCAGCTCCTTGAGGATCGCCACGTAGTCGACGAACTCGAAGGCCGTGAAGTCCGGGTGGAAGCCGGGGGTCTGGGGCAGATAGCCGAGCTCGCGGCGCAGGGCGAGGCGGCCGGCGGCGGTGCGGGGGTCGTGACCGAGGGCGGTGAAGAGGCCGTCGTCGGCCGGTACGGCCGTGGCCAGCACCCGCAGCAGGGTGGTCTTCCCCGCGCCGTTGGGACCGAGCAGTCCGGTGACGCCGCGCGTCAGCCGGAGGGAGACGCCGTCGAGGGCACGGGTGCCGCCGAACCGCAGGGCCAGCCCGTCGGCCCGCAGTGTGCTGGGCTCGGTGAGGGGGTCGATGGTCACGCAGGGCTCCTGAAGGTCCTGTAAGGGGGAGAGGTCGGGGAGGCGGGCGCTCGGCGGGCGGGGCCCGCGAGGTCGCCGCCCGTGCGGGCGGGGCTCATGCCGGGCCCCCGTCCGCGAAGCCGCGCAGCGGGCGGGCGTCGAAACGGTCCCTGGCCTGGTAGAGCAGCACGGCGGCGACGACCGCCAGCCCGGCGGCGACGGACTGGCCGGCCGCGGTGAAGGGGGCGAGGGGGCCGGCGGTGTGCGGCCGGGTCTCCAGCACGGCCAGCAGGGTCAGCCAGGCGCCGCCGACCAGGGCGGGTGCGAGGACCGGGCCCAGCCGGGCGGAGAGGGCGAGGCCGGTGGTGGTGAGGGCGAGGGCGGGCAGCAGCCAGGCCAGGGCCAGCAGTCCGTACCCCGGCAGGGCGAGGGTCGCCAGTCCGTTGAGCGCGAGGCCGGCGGTGAGGACCGCGACGGTGCGGATCATCAGCAGCCGGAAGCCGTGCAGCGGGGCGACGACCGCCATCTCGTAGGTCGGGTCGAGTCCGGGGCCGTAGGACAGCGCGACTCCGGCCAGCGGGAGCAGCGGGGCGAGCGCGAGGAACAGTCCGGGCAGGTCCGCCACCCGCACCGCCAGCACCGTCATGACCAGCAGGAACAGCACCGACAGCAGCCAGGAACGGCGCAGTATCGGGGTCGCCGTGAGCAGCCGCGCGGTGTGGTCGGCCACGCCGATCCGCACCAGCAGCCGCTCGACGAGGCTCGGCCGGGGCGCGTCCAGTTCGGCGTCCAGCCGCTCCCAGGCCAGGTCCAGCGCCACGGGGTCCGTGCCGGCCGCGAGCCTGGCCCGGCACTGCGCGCACCGGGTGAGGTGCGTGTCGGTGGACCACAGCAGGGGTGGCGCCAACTCGCCGAGGGCGTAGGCCCGCAGATCGTCCTCCGCCACATGCCACGTCATGCCTGTGCCTCCCTCGGTCATGCCTGTGCCTCCCTCGGCCGGTGCCGGTCGGCTCCGTCGTACGAGCGGTCGTCCCGGTCGTACGAGCGGTCGTCCCCGTCGTCCGCGATCCGTCTCATGCCAGCGCCTCCCGCAACTGCTTGCGGGCGCGCAGGGCCCGCGTCTTGACCGTGCCGGGCGGGATGCCGAGCAGGACCGCGGCCTCCCTGGTGGTGAGTCCGTCGATGACGGTCGCCTGGAGGACGGCCCGCAGCTCCGGTGAGAGGCGGGTGAGGGCCCCGGCGAGGTCCCCGTGCTCCACCCCCGCGAGCACGCGTTCCTCCGCCGAGGCCTCGTCCCGGTGGCGCAGGCGCGACAGGACCTGGCGCAGGCGGCCGCGCGCGCCGTCGCCGCGCAGGGCGTCGACCAGCCGGCGCGCGGCGATCCGCCACAGCCAGCCGGCCACGTCGCCCTCCTCGCGATAGCGGGCGCTGCCCCGCCACACCGCGAGGAACGTCTCCTGCACGACGTCGTCGACTATCCCGGCGTCGGCGCAGCGGCCGCGCATGCGCGCGGTCAGCCACGGCGCGAACCGCCGGTACAGCTCCTCGAAGGCGTGACGGTCCGCGTCTGCCGCGATGGCCCGCAGCAGCTCCCCGTCGCTTCTCGTTTCGCTCACATCCCCTCATCGGTCCGGCCCCGCCGATCGGTTCACGATCCGGCCCACGAATTTTCCTCGAGCCGTACCGCGCCGCCCCCCACCCCCGCGACCTGGCCTTTCGCCCCGATCACGGGTCCGGGGAAGGGCGGTTGCGTCTCGGGCGGAAGCGCCCGGGGCGAACCGGCGGCCTTCTCGATCTTGACTTCGCCCCTCCCTTCCACCACCCTTTCACTACTCAATTAGTGAAAGCAGGGGAAGGGGGCTGATCCGCGTGGTCGAGTACCGCATCGACCGGCACAGCGGCGTGGCCACCTACGTCCAGATCGTCCAGCAGACCAAACAGGCCCTGCGGCTCGGCGTGTTGCGGCCCGGGGACAAGCTGCCCACCGCCCGCGAGGTCGTCGAGGCGACCGCCATCAACCCGAACACCGTGCTGAAGGCGTACCGCGAGCTGGAGCGCGAGGGGCTGGTGGAGGCGCGGCGCGGAGTCGGCACGTTCGTGCGGCGCGGCCTGAGCACCGCCCCGGCCGACTCGCCCCTGCGCACCGAACTGGACGCCTGGGCCGTACGCGCCCGGGACACCGGCCTGGACCGCGAGGACGTCGCCGCGCTCTTCACCGCCGTACTCGAAGAACACTTCGCCCCGCCGGCCGCTCGCAAGGAGCCCGCACACCCCGAAGGAGACCCCTCATGACCGACCTCGCCATGGCGGCCACCGCGCTCGGCAGGCGATTCGGCCGGCGCGGGGGCTGGGCACTGCGGAACTGCACGTTCCGGCTGCCCGCCGGACGGGTCTGCGCCGTCGTCGGACCGAACGGGGCCGGAAAGTCCACCCTCCTCTCCCTCGCCGCAGGGCTGCTGGTCCCCAGCGAGGGCACCGTCACCGTCCTCGGCACCGACCCCGCGTCCGCACGCGCGCGTGTCGGCTACGTCGCCCAGGACAAGCCGCTGCACCCCCACCTCACGATCGCCGAGACCCTGCGCATGGGCGCCCACCTCAACCCGGGCCGCTGGGAGGCCGCGACCGCCGAGCGGATCGTCGCCGCGGGCGAGCTCGATCCCCGGCGCAGGATCCGCGCGCTCTCCGGCGGCCAGCGCACCCGGGTCGCCCTCGCGCTCGCCCTCGCCAAGCGGCCCGAGCTGCTGCTCCTGGACGAGCCGATGGCCGACCTCGACCCGCTCGCCCGGCACGAGCTGATGGGCGCGCTCATGTCCCAGGCGGCACAGCACGGGACGACGATCGTGATGTCGTCGCACGTCGTCGCCGAGCTGGAGGACTCCTGCGACCACCTGTTGCTCGTCGGCCGCGGCCGGGTGCGGCTCGCCGGGGAGATCGACGAGCTGCTGGCCGCCCACGCGCGCGTGAGCGCCACGGCGGAGGCCACGGATGCCACGGAGGGCGGGGCGGGTACGGCGGGCACGGCGGTGGCCGGGCTCCCCGGTCTCTCCGCGCACACGGTCGTCGAGTCCCGCGTCACCGGCCGCCAGGTCACCGCGCTGATCCGCCCCGCCGGCCGCCTCGCCGACGACTGGCGCACCTCGGCGCCCTCCCTGGAGGAGCTCCTCCTCGCCTATCTGCGCAACCCCGAGGCCGCCCCCCTCACCCCGGCCGCCCCAAAGGAGGCCCTGGCGTGAGCCCCGTAAGCCCCATGCGCCCTGTGAGCCCCGTGAGCACCCCTCCCCGACCCGACCGCCCGCCCTTCCCCGCCCGCTCACCCTTCCCCGACCGCCCGCCCTTCCCCGCTCAGGAGGCAGCCGTATGACCGCCGTCGCCCGCCCGCGAACCGGCGCCCCGCAGCCCACCACCGAGGCCGTGTCCCCCGGTGCCTCCTGGGGCACCGTCCGTACGGTCCTGCGGCTGCACCGCACCGCGCTCGTCCTCTGGACGCTCGTCGTCGTCGGCCTGAGCGGCTGCCTGGTGTGGCTCGGCACGGTCACCGCCGCCGACGAGCGCGCCGCCCAGGAAATCTGTGACCGCGCGGGCCAGGACTTCTGCGACACGACGACGGCGTACTTCATGAGTGGCATGGGCCTGATCGGTCTGGGCCTCGGCTACTCGTTCGTCGTGGTGGCCGCCTTCGCCGGCGGCTCGCTGATCGGCCGCGAGATGGAGAACGGCACCGCACACCTCGCGTGGACCCAGGGCATCAGCCCCGTCCGCTGGCTCACCGCCAAGCTCACCGTCCCCGCGCTGGTGCTGACCGCGAGCACCACCGCCCTGGTCCTCCTCTTCCGCTGGGTCTGGGACGGCAACCGGGACCTCCTCTACGACGCCTGGATGACCGACGGGTTCAACGCCCGCGGCCCGGCGGCCGTCGCGTACGTCCTGTGCGCCCTCGCCGTCGGCGCGCTCGCCGGGCTGCTGCTGCGCCGCGCGCTGCCCGCCCTCGCCGTCGCCACCGGCACGACCTGGGCGCTCTCCTTCATCCTCTCGCTGTACCGCGCCCGGCTGTGGCCCACGGTGACCAGCACCTCGACGACGAAGGGCTACCCCCACATCCCCGACGCCGCGTGGCAGGTGGAGAACGGCGCGCTGCTCCACGGCCGGCGGGTCGCGAACTTCGCGTCCTGGCAGTGCGACGGCAGCGCCGCAGAGATGCGGCGCTGCGTCGACGACCTGGGCCTCACCGGCTACTACGCCTCCTACCACCCCGAGTCCCACTACTGGCCGATCCAGCTCCTGGAGACGGGGATCGTGCTCGCCGTCACCGTCCTCGCCACCGTGGCCGTCTACCGGCTGGTGCGCCGGCGCACGGCCTGAACCGGCGGGGCCCCAGTGAGCCCGGGGTGCGTACGTCCCTCCGCGGGGGAGACGGCCGTACGCGCCCCGCCCCCGTCACCGCCCCCGGCGCCACCGCACCCCGGCAGCGTCTCCCCCACCGCCGCCCGGCCCCGACGCCCGCGGGCCGCCCCCAGATATCCCGCACGCCATGTCTCCGTAACCACTGGTTAAGACGGCCTTGCAAGGCTCGGCGAATGAAGCCCGCCGCGCCCGAGGCCTCGCCGCCCCCCGAGGGGAACGACCCCGACGGGCAGCCCGTCATGCTCCCGCCTGCACGTTCTGACGCGCCCGTATCGCTGCTGGCGCGGAAGAATGGGTCCATGAGCCAGTCACACGCCCCTCAGGCCGATGTCCAGCACCCGCAGCCCTCCGTGGGCTCCATAGCCGCGCACCGCCCGCACACCGTCGCGGCCGCGGTCTCCGATCTGGAACCCGACATCGACGCCGACCTCGACGCGTACGAGGAGTCGCAGGCCGACGGGGTCCGCCTCCCGCAGGGCCGCTTCCTCGACCGGGAGCGCAGCTGGCTCGCCTTCAACGAGCGGGTGCTCGAACTCGCCGAGGACCCGAACACGCCCCTGCTCGAACGGGCGAACTTCCTCGCCATCTTCGCGAGCAACCTGGACGAGTTCTTCATGGTCCGGGTGGCCGGGCTGAAGCGCCGTATCGCGACCGGCGTCGCCACCCGGTCCGCGTCCGGACTCCAGCCCCGCGAGGTGCTGGAGATGATCTGGGCCCGCTCGCGCGAGCTCATGGCCCGGCACGCCGCGACCTACCACGAGGACATCGCCCCCGCGCTCGCGGAGGAGGGCATCCACCTCGTCCGCTGGAACGAGCTGACCGAGAAGGAACAGGCCCGCCTGTTCACACTCTTCCGGCACCAGATCTTCCCGGTCCTCACCCCGCTGGCCGTCGACCCCGCGCACCCCTTCCCGTACATCTCGGGTCTCTCGCTGAACCTCGCGGTCGTCGTCCGCAACCCGGTGAGCGGGCACGACCACTTCGCGCGCGTCAAGGTGCCGCCGCTGCTCTCCCGCTTCCTGGAGGCCTCCCCGGGCCGGTACGTCCCCATCGAGGACGTCATCGGCGCCCACCTGGAGGAGCTGTTCCCGGGCATGGAGGTGCTGGAGCACCACGCCTTCCGGCTCACCCGCAACGAGGACCTCGAGGTCGAGGAGGACGACGCCGAGAACCTGCTCCAGGCGCTGGAGAAGGAGCTCATGCGGCGCCGGTTCGGCCCGCCGGTGCGCCTGGAGGTCGAGGAGTCCATCGACCGCACGGTGCTCGACCTGCTGGTGCGCGAGCTGAAGATCTCCGAGGCGGAGGTCTACCCGCTGCCCGGCCCGCTCGACCTCACCGGTCTCTTCCGTATCCACGGCCTCGACCGGCCCGAGCTCAAGTACAAGAAGTTCATCGCGGGCACGCACCGCGACCTCGCCGAGGTGGAGTCCGCCTCCCCTCCCGACATCTTCGGCGCCCTGCGCAGCCGTGACGTGCTGCTGCACCACCCGTACGACAGCTTCTCCACCTCCGTCCAGGCCTTCCTGGAGCAGGCGGCCGCCAACCCGGACGTCCTCGCGATCAAGCAGACCCTGTACCGCACCTCCGGCGACTCGCCGATCGTGGACGCGCTGATCGACGCGGCCGAGTCCGGCAAGCAGGTCCTCGTGCTGGTCGAGATCAAGGCCCGCTTCGACGAACACGCCAACATCAAGTGGGCGCGCAAGCTGGAGGAGGCGGGCTGCCATGTCGTCTACGGCCTCGTCGGCCTGAAGACGCACTGCAAGCTGTCCCTGGTGGTCCGTCAGGAGGGCGAGACGCTACGGCGTTACAGCCACGTCGGCACCGGCAACTACCACCCGAAGACGGCCCGGCTCTACGAGGACCTCGGGCTGCTCACCGCGGACCCGCAGGTCGGCGCCGACCTCTCCGACCTGTTCAACCGGCTCTCCGGCTACTCGCGCCGCGAGACCTACCGCCGTCTCCTCGTCGCCCCCAAGTCGCTGCGCGACGGACTGATCTCCCGGGTGGAGAAGGAGATCCAGCACCACCGCGCGGGGCGTCCGGCGTACGTCCGGGTCAAGGTCAACTCGATCGTCGACGAGGCCCTGATCGACTCCCTCTACCGGGCCTCCCAGGCGGGCGTGCCCGTCGACGTGTGGGTGCGCGGCATCTGCGCCGTGCGCCCCGGCGTGCCCGGCCTGTCGGAGAACGTGAAGGTCCGCTCGATACTCGGCCGCTTCCTGGAGCACTCCCGGGTCTTCGCCTTCGGCAACGGCGGCGAGCCCGAGGTGTGGATCGGCAGCGCCGACATGATGCACCGCAACCTCGACCGCCGTATCGAGGCCATGGTCAGGGTCGTGGACCCGGCACACCGGGCCGCCCTGAACCGCCTGCTGGAGACGGGCATGTCCGACGCCACCTCCTCCTGGCACCTCGGCCCGGACGGCGAATGGATCCGGCACGCGACCGACCCGGACGGCCAGCCCCTGCGCAACGTCCAGGAGATGCTCATAGACGCCCGGAGGCGCCGGCGTGGCACAGCAACACCATGACGTGACGGACTCGGCGGCCGGGCCCGGCGTCGTCCCCGGGCCCGTGACCGGGGACGCCCTGGCGGGCTATCTGCGGGCCCAGGCCACGGACTTCCTCCGTGCGCTGCGGCTGCACCGGGAGACGGGAGGCGGCGGTACGGCGGCGGGCGCCGCGTCGGCCGCCGGCCCCGGTGCGTCCTCCGGTGCGCCGGGCGGCGCGGAGGACGCCGTCGACGCGGTGCGCGCCCTGCGCCGTACGGCCCGCCGGATCAGCGGCAGCCTGCACACCTTCCGCCCGCTCCTCGACCCCGAGTGGTCGGAGCAGATCCGCCCGGAACTGGCCTGGCTCTCGGGCACACTGGCCCTCGAACACGCATACGAGGCCCGCCTGGAACGCCTGCTCCTCGCCCTGCACCGCCTCTCGGGCTCCGCGCCGGTCCCGCCCCAGCCACAGACACCGGGAGCCCCTGGAACCGGAACGGCCGGGACCCGCACGGCGGGAACCCGCACGCCCGGAACCGGAACGGCGGCGGGCAGCCGGGGCGGCGGCGCCGCGGCCCCCGTCACCCAGCGAGCGGCAGCCGCCCCGGGCGGTACCCGCACCACCGCGAACCCCGACCGCGCCAACCTCACGGTCGGCGCCGCCAAGGCCGGCGCCCTCCTGGACCGCCAGCTCACCCTCGCCCGCACCCGCGCCCACAGCACCGCCCTGCAGGCCCTCGGCTCCTCCCGCTTCCACGCGGTCGCCGACCAGGTCGCGGTCCTCGCCAGCGAGGTCCGGCTCACCCCGGCCGCCCCCACCACCGACCTGCGCCCCCTCGCCGCGGCCGCCGAGGAACGCCTCGCGGACGCCGTCGCCACCCTCCCCCTCCTCACCGCGGGCAGCCCCTACAACGCGGAGGCCTTGATCCACGGCCTCTCCCCGGACCCGGCCCCGCACCCTCAGGACGCCCCGTGGCACCAGGTCCGGCTGCTGCTGCGGCTGCACCGCTACGCCTGCGAGGTCCTGCACGGCCCCGGAGCGCCCCTGGACGTGCGGCTGCTGACCGCGGGCCAGGCCCTCGACCGGCACCGGGACGCCTCGGAGGCGGCGGCCGCCGCGGCCCAGGCGGCCCGCACGCCCCGGATCGCGCCGGCCACCGCGTACGCGCTCGGCGTGCTGCACGCGGACCAGCGGCACGAGGTGGAGGCCGCGCGGTACGCGTTCCAGCACTGCTGGCAGAAGCAGACCGTCGGTACGCCGTAGGGACGGTGCCGAGGTGCGCACCCCGGCGGTCATGTCGTAGAACAGCAGAGGTCGAACAGCAGAGGTCGAACAGCAGCGGTCGGCACGTCATGGACACCCCGCCGTAAGACGCGGGACAGCAGCCCGTAAACAGGAGGACAGGCGGCCGGGAAGACATCAGGCCAGGACGTCGGAACACCGGAACGTAGGAAGCCAGGCGGTGAGGACGAAGTGAGTTCCCCGAACCGGACCCCCCTGCAGACCACCCCCGTACAGGCCGCGGGCTGCGTCCTGTGGCGGCGCTCGCCGAGTGGCGGTGAACTGGAGGTGTGCCTCGTCCACCGGCCCAAATACGACGACTGGTCACACCCCAAGGGCAAGCTCAAGCGGGGGGAGGACCCGCTGACCGGCGCCCTGCGCGAAGTCGGGGAGGAGACCGGGTACCGGGCGGAGCCCGGCGCTGTGCTGCCGACCGTGAGCTACTACGCGAACGGCCGGCCCAAGCAGGTCCGCTACTGGGCGGCGGAGGCCGTCTCCGGCGCTTTCAGCCCGAACGACGAGGTAGACCGCCTCCTGTGGCTGTCACCGTCGGCGGCCCGCACCCGCCTCACCCAGCCCCGGGACCGTGACCTGGTGGACGCCCTCCTGAACACCCTGCGCCTCACCTGACCCGGGACCGCGCTGTGTCCTCAGCGTAAGCGTTCCGTGACCTAACCGGGCCTTCCCCATGGGTTCACCCGCCGTTCACTCGCGCCCGTAGGCGCCTTCACCTGATCTGCCTAATTTCAGCCTTACCCGGTGCGGTGCGCGGTCCGAGGACCCCGGCCGTGCCACCCATGACTTTCGCACGCCGCCGAATTCAGGACGGCGGCTACTGGAAGGATCTCCCTCAAGTGAAGCTTCAGCGCATGAACCGGCGGGCCCTCACCCTCGGTGCTCTCGCCGTCTCCGGCGCCCTGGCCCTCACGGCGTGCGGTTCCGACGACACGGGCTCCAGCAGCAACAGCAGCAGCAGCTCCTCCGCGACCGCCGCCGCCGGTTCGATCAAGTGTGACGACGCCAAGGGCCAGCTCCTGGCCGACGGCTCCTCCGCGCAGAAGAACGCGATCGACGCCTGGGTGAAGAACTTCACGCAGGCCTGCTCGGGCGTCCAGGTCAACTACAAGGGCTCCGGCTCGGGCGCGGGCGTCACCGCCTTCACCCAGGGCCAGGTCGCCTTCGCCGGTTCGGACTCCGCGCTGAAGCCCGAAGAGGTCACCGCCTCCAAGTCGGTCTGCTCCGGTGGCCAGGGCATCGACCTGCCGATGGTCGCGGGCCCGATCGCCGTCGCGTACAACGTCTCCGGCGTGGACGACCTGGTGCTCGACGCCTCGACGATCGCCAAGATCTTCGACGGCAAGATCACCAACTGGAACGACGCCGCGATCAAGAAGCTGAACCCCAGCGCGAAGCTTCCCGACCTGAAGATCCAGCCGTACCACCGCTCCGACGAGTCGGGTACGACGGACAACTTCACCAAGTACCTGATCGCCGCCGCCCCGAGCGACTGGAAGTACTCCGGTGGCAAGGCCTGGCAGGCCAAGGGCGGCCAGTCCGCCGCCGGCTCCTCCGGTGTCGCCCAGGGCGTGAAGCAGACCAACGGCGCCATCGGCTACATGGAGCTGTCGTACGCCAAGGACGGCCTGGGTGTCGTCTCCATCAACACCGGCGCCTCCGCCCCGGTCAAGGCCTCCTCCGAGGGCGCGACCAAGGCCGTCGCCGCCGCTCAGGTCGTCGGCACCGGCAGCGACCTGTCGCTGAAGCTCGACTACACCACCAAGGCCGACGGCGCCTACCCGATCACCCTGGTGACGTACGAGATCGCCTGCGACAAGGGCAACAAGGCCGCCACCCTGCCGGCCACGAAGGCGTTCCTGACCTACATCGCCTCCACCGAGGGCCAGGGCATCCTCTCGGGCATCGACTACGCGCCGATCCCCGACGCGATCATCTCCAAGGTCCGTACCACGATCGACGGCCTGAGCTGATCTGAAGGTGCGGTCCGGTACCGGGGAGACCCGGACCGGACCGCACCCGTCCGGTGCACCGCCGCCAGGGGCCGCCCGAGGGTCGGCCCCGCCCGAGCCGCCCACTCCCGCAGCGGCTCCGCAGACCGGAGACCCCGATGGACATATCCACGCAGAAGACAGGCGCCGACGGCGCACCCCCGCCCCACGACACTCCTCCCCCCACGACCTCCGCCGACGGCCCCCAGAAGCGCGTGGCCCACGGCGCCACCCGACCCGGCGACCGGATCTTCCTCGGTCTCTCCCGCGGGTCGGGCATCCTGCTGCTGGTGATCATGGCGGCGATCGCGGTCTTCCTGACCTACCGCGCCTACCTCGCCATCAGCAAGGACGACGCCAACTTCCTCACCGCCTTCGAGTGGAACACCGGCCTCGTCCCGCCGAAGTTCGGCATCGCCGTCCTCGCCTTCGGCACGGTCGTGTCGTCGATCATCGCGATGGCGCTGGCGGTCCCGATCGCCGTGGCGATCGCCCTGTTCATCACGCACTACGCCCCGCGCCGCCTGAGCGGCCCCCTCGCGTACGTGGTGGACCTGCTCGCCGCCGTCCCCTCCATCGTCTACGGCCTCTGGGGCGCCCTCGTCCTCGTGCCGCACATGGACGGACTGTTCGGCTGGCTCAACGACTACTTCGGCTGGACCGGGATCTTCTCCTGGGACGAGGGCGCGCCGCGCTCCATGCTGACGGTCGGCATCCTCCTGGCGATCATGATCCTGCCGATCATCACCAACGTCAGCCGCGAGGTCTTCCGCCAGGTCCCGCAGATGCACGAGGAGGCGGCCCTGGCGCTCGGCGCCACCCGCTGGGAGGTCATCCGCATGGCGGTGCTCCCCTTCGGCCGCTCCGGTGTCATCTCGGCCTCCATGCTCGGCCTCGGCCGCGCGCTCGGCGAGACGATGGCCGTCGCCACGGTCCTCTCCCCCGACTTCGACATCCACGCCAGCCTGCTGAACCCCGGCGGCGGCACTTTCGCCCAGAACATCGCCAGCAAGTTCAACGAGGCGACGGAGTACGGCCGTGACGCGCTGATCGCCTCCGGTCTCGTCCTCTTCGTCATCACCCTGCTGGTCAACGGCGCGGCCCGCATGATCATCGCCCGCCGCAAGGAGTACTCGGGGGCCAACGCATGAGCCACGCAACCGCAGTCGCCGACAAGCGCCCCAGCACGCTGCGCGGCGCGAGCCTGCCCAGCTGGTCCCCGTACGCGATCGCCGGCGGCTCGGTCGTCGTCGCCGTCGGGATCGGCCTGGCCGCCGGCCTGGACAGCAAGATCCAGTGGGGCCTGATCGCCGGGCTCCTGTTCATCGCCGGCACCTACGGCATCGCCGCCAAGGTCGAGGGCCGCCGTCAGGCGAAGGACCGCATCGCGACCTCCCTGGTCTGGGTGGCGTTCGTCCTGGCCGTGGTCCCCCTGGTCTCCCTGCTCTGGACCACCGTCGTGCGCGGCGTGAAGGTCCTGGACATCTACTTCCTGACCCACTCCATGGGAGTCGTCGCCGACTCCGAGCCGGGCGGCGGTATCTACCACGCCATCATCGGCACCCTGGAGCAGGTCGGCCTCGCCACCCTGATCGGCGCCCCGATCGGCATCCTGACGGCGATCTACCTCGTCGAGTACGGCCGCGGCGGCCTGGCGAAGGCAGTGACCTTCTTCGTGGACGTCATGACGGGCATCCCGTCCATCGTCGCGGGTCTGTTCATCCTCAGCCTCATGCTGATGTTCGACATGCAGCCCTTCGGCTTCGCGGGCTCCCTCGCGCTGGCGATCCTGATGATGCCGGTGGTCGTACGCTCGACCGAGGAGATGCTCAAGCTCGTCCCGAACGAACTGCGTGAGGCGAGCCTGGCGCTCGGCGTCCCGAAGTGGCGCACCATTCTCAAGGTGGTCGTCCCGACCTCTATCGGCGGCATCATCACCGGCGTCATGCTGGCGATCGCCCGTATCGCGGGTGAGACGGCCCCCGTCCTGCTCCTCGTCTTCGGCAACCCGTTCATCAACAACAACCCCTTCGAGGGCGCGCAGGCGTCTCTGCCGCTGTACATCTACCAGCAGTACTCGCAGAGCGCCGGTTCCACGGCGGCGTACGACCGTGCCTGGGCGGCCTCGCTCACGCTGATCGCCTTCGTGATGATCCTCAACCTCGTGGCCCGGGCCATCGCCCGCTGGAAGGCCCCGAAGACCGGTCGCTGACGCGGCCCCTCAGCTCAGCGACCGAGACGGAAGTGAAGTAGTAACCATGTCCAAGCGAATCGATGTAAGCGGGCTCACCGCCTACTACGGCACCCACAAGGCGATCGAGGACATCTCGATGACGGTCGAGCCGCGCACGGTGACGGCCTTCATCGGCCCGTCCGGCTGCGGCAAGTCGACGTTCCTGCGCACGCTGAACCGGATGCACGAGGTGACGTCGGGCGGCCGGGTCGAGGGCAAGGTCCTGCTGGACGACGAGGACCTGTACGGCGCGGGCGTCGACCCCGTCGCCGTCCGCCGCGAGATCGGCATGGTCTTCCAGCGCCCGAACCCGTTCCCCACGATGTCCATCTTCGACAACGTGGCCGCGGGCCTGCGGCTCAACGGCAACTACAAGAAGTCGCAGCTCTCGGAGATCGTCGAGAAGTCCCTCAAGGGCGCGAACCTCTGGAACGAGGTGAAGGACCGCCTCAACAAGCCGGGCTCCGGCCTCTCCGGCGGCCAGCAGCAGCGTCTGTGCATCGCCCGCGCGATCGCCGTGGAGCCGAAGGTCCTCCTCATGGACGAGCCCTGCTCGGCCCTGGACCCCATCTCCACCCTCGCCATCGAGGACCTGATCGGCGAACTGAAGGAGCGCTTCACGATCGTCATCGTGACGCACAACATGCAGCAGGCGGCGCGTGTCTCCGACCGCACGGCCTTCTTCAACCTCGCCGCCGTCGGCCAGCCCGGCAAGCTGATCGAGATCGACGACACGGAGCGCATCTTCTCCAACCCGTCCGTCCAGGCCACCGAGGACTACATCTCGGGCCGCTTCGGCTGACCGAGGCACACCACGAACCCCTCGCGGTGCTGCATGGCGGTGCCACCGCGAGGCCAAAGGGCCCGCCCCCCGACTGCCTCGGGGGGCGGGCCCAGGTGCGTCTACGTCCACCTCAACGAGGAGCCAACGACCGCCGACCGACACCACGGCAACGGCCTGCACCGGCGCGGATGCCTGCGGGTGCGGCCCCTTCGGGCAACGGCTGGCGCTACGGCAACAGCAGGCGCGGACGCCCTCGGACAGCGGCCCGGCAGCGGACACCCGCGGGTGAGCTACCCCCGGGCAACGACCGGCCACAACGGCAACCACAGGAAGGGGCGCGTGCGGACAGCGGCCCGGCAGCGGACACCCGCGGGTGACCTACCCCCGGGCAACGACCGGCCACAACGGCAACCACAGGAAGGGGCGTCTGCGGACGACGACCCGGTTGACGGCAGGCGGGGGGCAGCGCCCCAGCGCCAGGACGCACACAGGTAGGCCGCCCGGAGCCCCGGCCGACGTGGAAAGAACCGCAGGGGCACGGACGCTCTCGGGCAACGGCCCGACAGGCTGCCCCAGGGCGACGACCGGTCCCACGGCAACCACCGCTCTCGGGCGGCGGCCCGGCCCGAGAGGGGGCGCAGGTCCCGGTCGCTCCGGGGCAGCGGCTCCGCGGCGACCGCCGCGACGGCGGGCGCAGACCCGGTCGCTCCCACAGCCCGAGCCGATGCGCACCCCGCTCCTTCCCTCGCCCCGCCCCCGCCCCTCACCCCACGCCCGCAACACAACGCCCACCCCTCGACGGACCGAGACGGGTGGGCGGGTGGGCGAGGCGGGGCGGGCGGCGCGGCCACCACCGCCTACAGGAACGCCAGGTTCACCACCCAGAACGCCCCCGCAGCGACCACCGCAGCAGCCGGCATGGTGATGAACCACCCCAGCACGATGTTCTTCGCGACACCCCACCGCACCGCGTTGACCCGCTTCGTGGCCCCCACCCCCATGATCGCCGACGTGATCACATGGGTCGTGGAGATCGGCGCCTTGAACAGGAACGCCGTCGTGAACATGATCGTCGCCCCCGTGGTCTCCGCCGCGAACCCCTGCGGCGGATCCAACTCGATGATCTTCCGCCCCAGCGTCCGCATGATCCGCCACCCACCGGCGTACGTCCCCAGCGACAGCATCACCGCACAGGCGACCTTCACCCACACCGGAATCGGATCCTCGGCCGTCTGCACATCCCCGATGACCAGCGCCATCACCACGATGCCCATGGTCTTCTGCGCGTCCTGCAGACCGTGCCCGAGCGCCATCCCCGCGGCGGAGACCGTCTGCGCTATCCGGAACCCCCGCTTGGCCTTGTGCGGATTGGCCCGCCGGAAGATCCACAGGATCAGGCACATCACCAGGTACCCGCCGACCAGTCCCACGACCGGCGAGAGGAACATCGGGATGACGACCTTGTCGAGCACGCCCGACCAGATGACCTGGGTCCCCCCGGCCAGCGCCGCCCCCACCATGCCGCCGAACAGCGCGTGCGAGGAGGACGAGGGAAGCCCGAAGTACCAGGTGACCAGATTCCAGACGATCGCCCCGACCAGCGCGGCGAAGAGGATCCCCATCCCCTTCGAGCCCTCGGGCGTCTCGATCAGCCCGCTGCTGACGGTGTGGGCGACCCCGCTCCCCAGGAAGGCCCCGGCGAGATTCATCACCGCGGCCATCGCCAGCGCGGCCCGCGGCGTGAGCGCCCGCGTCGACACCGACGTCGCGATCGCGTTCGCCGAGTCGTGGAAACCGTTCGTATACGTGAAACCGAGCGCGACACAGATGGTCACGACCAGAGCAAAGGTGTCCATGAAAAGCTCAGGACTCCTTGACGGCGATGGTCTCCACCGTGTTCGCCACATGCTCGAACGCGTCGGCAGCTTCCTCCAGCACGTCCACGATCTGCTTGAGCTTCAGCACCTCGATCGCGTCGTACTTGCCGTTGAAGAGATGAGCCAGCAGCTTGCGGTGGATCTGGTCCGCCTGGTTCTCCAGCCGGTTGACCTCGATCCAGTACTCGGTGAGGTTCTCCATCGTCCGCAGGTTCGGCATGGCCTCCGCGGTCAGCTCGGCCGCCCGCGCCAGCACCTCGATCTGCTGCTCGACGCCCTTCGGCAGATCCTCGACGTTGTAGAGGACGACCAGGTCGACGGCCTCCTCCATGAAGTCCATGATGTCGTCGAGGGAGGAGGCGAGGGAGTAGATGTCCTCACGGTCGAACGGCGTGATGAACGAGGAGTTCAGCTGGTGGAAGATGGCGTGCGTCGCGTCGTCACCGGCGTGTTCCGCGGCCCGCATACGCTCTGCGATCTCGGCCCGGCCGGCGGTGTCCGCCCCGAGCAGTTCCATCAGGAGTTTCGAGCCCGTGACGATGTTGTCCGCGGATGCGGCGAACATGTCGTAGAAGCTCGTCTCCCTGGGGGTCAGACGAAAGCGCACTTGGGGTCCTCGGGATGCATCGGTTTCGGTCAAGCCAATGGCCAGGGGTGATGCTAAGCGCACCATCCGGACATGGCTATCGGGCCGTCCCCCAGTGTCACCCATCGGACAGCGTGATCAGCACGGGGGCCGCACGGGTCCCGTACCCGGCAAAGTTCGTTACGATATACCCGGCAGGGGTATATGTCCGTAACGGGAGGACGCGATGACGACGACACAGGCCACCGAGCCCACCGACCCGGCACCCGCCGAGACAGTGCCGCACGTCACGCACGGCTACCACAAGCAGAAGGACGAGCACCTCAAGCGCCTGCGCCGGATCGAGGGCCAGATCCGCGGCCTCCAGCGCATGGTCGACGAGGACACCTACTGCATCGACATACTCACCCAGGTGTCCGCCTCCACCAAGGCCCTGCAGTCCTTCGCCCTGCAGCTCCTGGAGGAACACCTGCGCCACTGCGTCGCCGACGCGGCCCTCAGGGGCGGCGACGAGATCGACGCGAAGGTGGAGGAGGCGACCAAGGCGATCGGCCGCCTACTGCGCACCTGACGCGGCCCCGCCCCCGTCCGGCGTCTCCCGCACGCGCAGCACCTGGTCGATGCTCTCCAGGCTCAGCCGTTCCTCCCCGGCCGCCGAGGCCGCGATGATCAGCTCCCCGCACAGCTCTATCTCGGCGAGGGCCACGTGGTCCTGAACTGCCGTACCGCCGACCGGAGCCACGCGCATCACCTCGTCTCTGCCGTCACCGGCTTCCTAGAGTAGGGAGCGGCGCACACGGCGCGCATGGCACGGACGGGCTAGTCCTTGCGCGGGCCCGGTGACCTCAGTCCTCCGCGATCCGCCCCGCGAAGATGTCCCGAGCCGCCGGCAGCCGTACGTCGGCGGGGGCCCCGAAGTCGTACAGCAGCGTCGTCGAGGCGACCGCCACGGCCTCCGCCTGCCGCCCGTTGACGAAGCTGAACCGGTGCCTGACCTTCCGGATCCGCCCCGCGTCGTCCAGATACACGTCGAACGGCACCCGGGCCGTGGCGAACCCTCTCGCCGCCGCCGCCAGCGCCCCCCTGCTCCCCGCCGACGCCCCCTCCGCCTCCGCCGCCACCACCAGATCCGCCGTCCCCCTGTAGTGCCGCACCGCCGTCCCCGCGACCGCGGTCCGCCCCACGTACGCCACGGTCCGCGCCCCGCGCAGCACCTCCGCCGCGGCGAACGGATCCGTGGCCCCGCCCGTCACCAGGTTCCCGTCGGACAGCGTCGCCGTCTCCACCCGCACCCATTTGTCGTCCGGCACCCCGGCCCCGCGGTGCTTCATGAACAGCGCGCCCGGCGCGAGCAGTTCGGTGATCGGCCGGTGCTCGCTCGTCCCCGCCGGATCCTGCGGCAGCAGCACCGTCAGCCGCCCCCGCTGCCTGCGGTAGTCGTAGACCCCCTCGCCCCGGATGGTCACCCGGGTCCCGCCGGTGGCCATCTCCATGGACGTACGCGCCTTCGAACTGCCCGCCTCCCGCAGCGCGTCCGCGGCCCCGCGCACCAGCCGTACCGCCTCACCGCCCCGCGCGTCTCCCGTACCGGCCGCCCCGTCGGCCACCCCGGCCGCTCCCCCCGCGCCCGAACACCCGGTCGCCCCCAGGCACCCCCCGGCCACCAGCCCGGCGGCCGCGACCACCGCACCGCCCCGTCCGCGCCGCCTGTACCACCGCTCCGTCATCGTCTGCCTACCCCCAGCCGGTACGTCCGTCACGGGTGCCCCTGTCGTCCCGCCTAACGACGGTCACGTGCCCCCGTCACGCGCCCCACCCCCCGCGCGACCGCCGAACGGGTCGTTCGCGCCTCCCGCTCCCCGGCATACGTGCCGTTGACCTTTCCTGGGTAACGTTGTCTGCGTGACGCAGCAGGACGGCTCGGCCCCTCCCCGCACCGACGGGGAACACACCACCACGACCGTCGAGCAGGGCCGGTTCTGCCTGGCCCGGTGCACCTGCGGCTGGCGCGGGCCGGCCCGCAGAGCGAGAAGCCTGGCCCGGTCGGACGCCGAGGGCCACGCCCGCGGCTGACGTCACCGTTCCGTCACCGCCGCCGCCCGCGGGAACCCGTGGCCGCGGGGCCCCGTCTCGCACCATGAAACCGACAGGCCGCGAGATGCCGACAGGCGGACGGAAGGCGCACACCATGGAACGGCGTACGTTCATCGCAGGCGGAACGGCCGCTGTAGCCGCGGTCACCACGGCGGCGTGCAGCACCTCGAAGAGCGGCGGAGCGAGCACCTCCGCCGGTGCCGACACCACCGGCCTCACCCTGCTCACCACCACCGCCGGCACCGGGCCCGCGAACTGGGCGGCGCTCGCCCGCGACCTGGACGGCACCCTCGTCCGCCCCGGCGACGCCTCCTGGACGACGGCCCGTCAGCTCTACAACACCCGCTTCGACAACCTGAAGCCGGCGGCCGTGGCGTACGTCGCCCACGCCGACGACATCCGCACCGTCCTCTCCTACGCCCGCGCGCACCGCACCAAGGTCGCGATCCGCAACGGCGGCCACTCCTACGGCGGCTGGTCCTCCGGCGATGGCCGGCTCATCGTCGACGTCTCCAGGCTGCGGACCGTCCGCGCGAGCGGAAGCTCGGCCGTCGTCGGCGCGGGCGCCAAGCTGATAGACGTCTACCGCGCCCTCGCCGCGAAGGGCGTCACGATCCCGGCCGGCTCCTGCCCGACCGTCGGCGTCTCCGGCCTGGTCCTCGGCGGCGGCCACGGGGTCGTCTCCCGCGCCTACGGCCTGACCTGCGACAGCCTCACCCAGGCCACCATCATCACGGCCGACGGCAAGCAGCTCGTCACCAGCGCCACCGAGAACAAGGACCTGTTCTGGGCGCTGCGCGGCGCCGGCAACGGCAACTTCGGCGTCGTCACCGAGCTGCGCTTCCGGACCCACGCCGCCCCGCAGGCCGTGACCGGCTATCTCACCTGGCCCTGGGCGAAGGCCGCCGCGGTGATCAAGGCCTGGCAGGAGTGGGGCCCGTCCCAGCCGGACGAGATCTGGTCCTCCCTGCACCTGGAGAACTCCGCGGGCGGCACCCCCCGGGTCGCCGTCGCCGCGTTCTGCATCGGCACCTACGGCCAGCTCCAGAACGCCGTCGACCGCCTGGCCGACCGGGTGGGCGCCCCCGCGTCCTCGGTGTCCCTGCGCCGCAAGGGCTACGAGGAGGCCATGGAGGCCTACGCGGGCTGCTCCTCCTTCAGCGCCGACGCCCAGTGCCACCTGCCCGGCTCCACCCCGGGCCGCTCCCCGCAGGGCAGGCTGGGCCGGGAGACGTACACCGCACGCAGCGACTTCTTCGACCGCTCCCTGTCCTCGGCGGGCATCCAGGCCCTGCTGAAGCAGATCAAGTCCGTCCAGGGCGGCGCCGGCAGCATCGCCCTCACCGCCCTGGGCGGCGCGATCAACCGCGTCTCCCCGACGGCCACCGCCTTCGTGCACCGCCGCTCACGCATGCTGGCCCAGTACCTCGTGTCCTGGCGGGCGGGTACGACGGGTACGACGGCCCAGTCCTGGCTGAACACGGCCCACCGGGCGATGCAGCCGTACGCCTCGGGCGCCGCCTACCAGAACTACGCCGACCCGACCCTCACGAACTGGCGCAAGGCGTACTACGGGGACGCGCTGCCGCGCCTGACCCAGCTGAAGAGGCAGTACGACCCGACGGGCTTCTTCACCTACCCGCAGGCACTCTGACACGGGTCTCTCAGGCGGCGAGGTCCCGCTCCTCGGCGGCGGCCCCGGAACGGGCCCCCGGGATGAACGCGTCCCGGGCCCGCTCCCTCGCCTGCCTGCTCCGCACGATCCACCCCACCCGCGGCGAGCGCTCGACGGCCCTCAGCAGCGGGGTGAGCGCCAGCGAGGCGAGCGGCGACAGCAGCAGCGCGACGGCGGTCCCGAGCGCGAACCCGCCCACCACGTCGGTCGGGTAGTGCACGCCCATGTAGACCCGGCAGAACCCTTCGAGCAGTGCGATCGCTATCCCGTAGAACCCGAACTTCCGGTTGGCGACGAACAGTCCGACGGCCATGGCCATGGTCAGCGTCGCGTGATCGCTCACGAACGAGTAGTCGGTCTTCCCGGAGACCAGCACCTCGAGCCCCTGGTGATCGAGGAACGGCCGGGGCCTCTCCACGAATCCCCGTATGGGCACGTTCACCAGCACGGCGACGGCGGCCGCCAGCGGCGCCCACACGAGCGCGGCGACCGCGGCCGAGGCCTCCTCGGCCCCCCGCACCGTGCGCCGCCCGCCGGCCCAGCACCACAGAATCAGCAGGACCATGGCGAGGAGCAGCCCGTACTCCCCCACGAACTCGACGATCCGGTCGAACCAATGGGGGGCGTCCTTGGCGAGACCGTTGATGTCGTAGAGCAGGTCGACGTCGGGGTTCGACCCGGAATCGGCGAGTCCAGCCATGGTGCTGCGGCCCCTTCGTCGTCTTCTGCCCGGCGCATCTCTCGTGCGCACGCCTCAACAGGAACGCACGGCCCCGGTTGATACGTTCCACTCTCCACTGAATGATCACTCAGACGTTATCGAAGAGAGATGCAAAGCCGCAGCTCAGGGGGATATTCCCGGACTGTCTCAGACGTTCGTCGGGAGCGCTTTCGCGCCATCTTCGGTCACCCGAGTGGCACCAAAGTACTCAGCCGTGTCGATGGGATCAAACCGGATCACGGCCCCCGTGTAGGGCGCGTCGATCATGTATCCGCCGCCGACGTAGATACCCACGTGATGGATGGCACGGGAGTTGCCGGGATCGGTCGAGAAGAACACCAGGTCCCCCGGCAGCAGTTCACTGCGCTTGGGGTGCGGCCCGGCGTTGTACTGGTCGTTGGCGACCCGGGGCAGGGTGATCCCGACGCTCTCGTAGGCGGCCTTGGTCAGCCCGGAGCAGTCGAAGCGTCCCCCCTGGTCAGCCGTTCCGTTGCCGCCCCACAGATAGGGCGTGCCGAGCTTCTTCTGGGCGAAGTAGATGGCCCCGGCGGCCTGCTCCGACGGATCGACCCGGGAGACGGGCGCGGCGAACGACTCCTCCAGCGTCGTGATCGTCTTCACGTAGTTCTGGGTCTCGCTGTACGGCGGCACGCCGCCGTACTTGATGACCGCGTACGCCCCGGCGTTGTAGGCGGCGAGCATGTTCTTCGTGGGGTCCCCGGGGACGTCCTTCACGTACGAGGCGAGCTGGCAGTCGTACGAAGCGGCCGACGGAATCGCGTCATTCGGGTCCCATACGTCGCGGTCGCCGTCGCCGTCGCCGTCAATGCCGTGCGTGGCCCAGGTTCCCGGGATGAATTGCGCAATGCCCTGTGCGGCGGCGGCGCTCCGCGCGCGCGGGTTGAATCCGCTCTCCTGGTACAACTGCGCGGCGAGCAGCGCGGGATTGATGGCGGAGCAGAGATTGCCCCACTTCTGCACGATCGCGCTGTAGGCGGCGGGCACGGCGCCCTTGGCGAGCGACTTGGTGCTGCCCCCCACGCCGTTCACCATGTTCCCGGCGACGATGTAGACCCCGACGACGAGCACCATCATGAAGGCGGCACCGGCACCGACGGCAGCGGTCGCCACGATCCATGCCTTACGCACCGTCAACCGCCCCTCGCCGCCCGGGAGTCCGCCCCGGTCAGTGTAGAGGCGCCCCGGCCCTTCGGGGTGATCATGTACGGGGTGGTTTCTGCAGGTTCTGCGGCCTCCGGAAGGTTTACGGATCGCAGGCCGCGTCCTCGTACAGCTCAGCGGCCTCCGCGCCGAGCACCACGCTGTACGAGATGTCCGCCGTCGCCCCGCCCTGTTCGTGGCCGCCGAGGACGCCGACTATCTGGTCGTCGCCGTTGACCCAGGGGCTGCCACTGGTGCCGCCCGTGAAGTCGGGGCAGTCGATGCGCTGCTGGGTGGAGCTGTGGGCGGTGGGGCGGTTGACGCAGCGGACCGGGGTCTCACGGGAGTTCGGGTAGCCGGTGACGGTCACGGCGGTGGCGCCGGTGGCCGTACGGGTCGCGAGCCGGTTGGCGCCCACGACGTCCTCGATCTGTCGGCCGCCGTCGGCGCGCAGGGTCGCGAAGGCGACGTCGCTGTCCTCGTCCTGGCCCTTCGCCCACCCGTCGGGCAGGAAGACGCGGGCGACCGTCCAGGTGCCGTACGGCGCCCTGCCGTCCCGGTACCCCGGGACGAAGACGAGGTCGCCGCCCCCGCCGAGGCAGTGGGCGGCCGTGACGAGGAGGTTGCGGTGGGGCGAGTGGACCACGGACGCCGTACAGAAGTGGGCGCCGGTCGGACGGCCGGCGTCCGCCGCGTCGAACAGCGCGCCGACGCGTGCCGCATCGGCCGTGGCCGCGGCCACCGTGGTCACCCCCAGGGGGCCCGGCCCACCGTCGGCCGCCGCCTCGGAGGCGGAGGTGGCGGCCACGGCGAGCAGCCCGACCGCACCGAGCAGAGCGTTTCGCTTCACCGGCTTCACCGGACCCACTGTGACCCAGAAAGGTGAGAGAAGCGTCAGACAACGGGGCGACCACTGGGCCGTACGGGTGACGGGTGACGGGTGACGAACGACAGGCGAGCGGCGATCGGCCGGGCGTCGACCTCGGCGTACGAGGGGACGGGCGTTGTCAGTGGGGTGTCGTACGGTTCGAGACATGACCCGAACCGCCCGACTCGTCGCCACGCTCGACGCGCCGCTCCCGGGCCCCGACGCCGCCCCCGCGACGGTGGTCCGGCTGCGCGGCGGCCGTACGGCGCTCGTGCAGCGCGGCGACCACGAGGTGGTCGTACAGCCGCTGGACGACGCGTTCCGGCCGGTGGGGCGCATCCGGTTCCCGGCCCCGTGGACCCATCGCTTCGGCACCTGTGCCGTCTCCCGCGACGCCGGTGTCGTCGTCTTCGCGGGCACGCACGCCCTGCGCGCGGTGGACCCGGACGGGGGCACGCTGTGGGAGATACGGCACGGCTGCTGGGGCTGCCCCGAGGCGCACGGCTCGTTCGAGGAGTACGCGACCGACGGCCGGCACCTGTACCCCGAGGGCGGTTCCGCCGGCTTCTCCGTGGACGGCTCGCTGCTGTGGGCCCACGTCCGCGGCCCGCTGGCCGAGGGCGGCGCACTGGATGCACAGCCTGTGGACGAGTGGCTGCTGCTCACCCCTGAGGACGGCCGGGTGCTGGCCCGGGTGGACGCACGGTCGGCCGCCGCCGGCAGCGACCACGTCGCGCACCCGGACCCGCGCCGGATGGGCCTGAGCATCGGCGAGGGCCAGGACGGCGCGCCGATGCGCTGGGGCCGCTGGGACGGTGAGCGGCTGGCGGTGGAGTACTTCGAGGGACTGGACCTGGCCCTGCTGGACGTGAGCCCGTCCGGCGCGCACTTCATGACCGTCTCGCACGACCAGGACAAGCTCGCGCTGTACGACACGGCGGCCGGGACGCAGGTCGCGGAGTGGGACGTGGAGGAGTGCGTGCCCCGGCACCCGGACGCCGGTCCGGACGACGACGAGGTGTGGCCCGCCTGGGACTGGGCCGACGGTTTCGTCGACGACGCGACGATGGTCGCCGGGACCGTGTGGCAGGACGAGGAGTGGGGCGAGGGCAGGCACTGGCTGGTGACCCGGGGCGCGTCCCGCCCCGAGCCGCTCGGCTACCCGGCCCCGGTCACCAGCTCCCCGACCGCACTGGGCGCCGGCCACTGGTACACGACCAGCGAGAACCACCGCACCCTCTCGATATGGACCCTGGGACCCCGCTGAGCCCGCCCCACCACAGCCGCCGGGGCTTCCGGCCCTCCGGCCCCCGGCTTCACCCCACGCCGACTCCCGACCGCACGCCCGTCAGCTCCTCCGACAGTGTCCACAGCCGACGCGCCGCCTCCGCGTCGCTCGCCGCCGCCGAGCGTCCCACCAGCGTGGGCGCCCCGCGCATCTCGGCCAGGCCGTCCGGCCCGACGTAGCTCGCGCCGGGCAGGTCCTGGGTGGCGGCGTACAGGGTGGGCAGCGCGCCCGCGCGGTCGTCCTGGGCGAACAGCGCGTTGCCCACGCGCATGAAGACCCGGGCGAGCGGACTGGCCGCGTGGCTCTGGAGATTGGTCGCGGAGTATCCGGGGTGCGCGGCCAGGGCCCGTACGGCCGAGCCGGACGCGGCGAGCCGGCGCTGGAGCTCCAGCGTGAACAACAGGTTCGCCAGTTTGGACTGGGCGTAGGCGCGCTGCGGGGTGTAGCCGGCCCTGAGGTTCGGATCGTCGAAGTGGATCACCGCGCCGCCCCATCGGTGCGCGCCCGAGGCGACGGTGACCACCCGGTCGGTGACGGCCGGCAGCAGCAGGTTGGTGAGGGCGAAGTGGCCCAGGTGGTTGGTGCCGAACTGCCGCTCGAAGCCGTCGGCGGTCGACTCCCGGGGCACCATCATCACGCCGGCGTTGTTGATGAGGGTGTGCAACGGGGCCCCGGCCCAGTCCGCCGCGAACTCCCGCACGGACGACAGATCGGCGAGGTCCAGCCGCCGGACCTCGGTGCTGCCGCTCACCCGCGCGGCGGCGGCCCGCCCGCGCTCGGGGTCCCGTACCGCGAGGACGACATGGGCCCCCGCCCCCGCCAGCGCCTGCGTCGCGGTGAACCCGATGCCGCTGTTGGCCCCCGTGACGATCACCGTGCGACCGGTGAGGTCCGGGAGGTCCGCGACACTCCATGCCTTCTTCTCAGCTGCCATACCGCCAAAAGTAGACGCCGACAACAATGCTGTCAACGACAACAAAGATGACGACGTCAACAAAGATGACGGCGACAACAATGCTGACGCCGTCAACACCGGGATACGATGGTCCGCATGCCGTCGTCGCCCACCGAGAGCCGCCCCTACCACCACGGCGACCTCCGCTCCGCCCTCCTCGCCACCGCCGAACGCACCTTGCGCGACAAGGGCGCCACCGCCCTCTCCCTGCGCGAACTGGCCCGCGAGATCGGCGTGAGCCACGCCGCGCCCGGCCGGCACTTCAAGGACAAGCAGTCCCTGCTCGACGCACTCGCCCTCAGCGGTTTCGACCGCCTGGCCGAGACCCTGGAGGCCGCCGACGCCCCGGCCCTCCCCATGGAACCCCGGCTCACCGCGCTCGCCCGCGCCTACCTGGGCTTCGCCCTCGACAACGCCGCGCTGCTGGAACTGATGTACGCCCGCAAGCACGCCCACACCACCCCGGACGTCGCCGACCGGATGGCCGCCGCGATCGACCGCACGGTCGGGAGCCTGGAGCGGCTGATCGCCGACGGGCAGCGGCGCGGCGAGATCGTCGAGGGCGAACCGGCCCGGCTGACCCTGTTCCTGGGCTCCACCCTGCACGGGTACGCCTCGTTCGCCGCGAACGAGATGCTCACCCCCGAGGAGGTCCTCGCGGGCGTCGCCGATCTGGTCCACCACACCCTGCACGGCCTGATCCGCCACTGACCGCCCGCCCCCGCGCCCCTGTGGCCCACCTGTGAGCGGGGTCAAGGACCGGCCACCCACCCCCCATCCGCCCACCATCGGCGGGCAATCCCCCCACCCCCGCGAGTAAGGCGGAAGTCAGAACTCCGCAACCCTCCTTGTTGTCGCGTACTCAACAAGTGCACAGTCGTCGCGGGCCGCCGCCCGCCGCCGGGGACCGCGTACCGGCGGCCACGCATCACCCCCACCCGCACCGCCCCTGTCACCCACCATCAGGAGCTGTCCGTTGCGTACGACGACTTCCCCCAACCCCTCTGCCTCCCCCGGCAGATGGCGCCGCGCCGGCGCCTCCCTCCTCGGCACCGCGGCCCTGGTGCTCGCCGGCCTCGGCACCGCGGCCCACGCCGACGCGGCCCCCACCACCCCCACCGCCACACCCTCGAAGGTCACCTGGGCGGCCACCCCCTGCGCCACCCCCAAGCACGCGGGCGAACTCGCCTGCGACTCCTTCCGCGTCACCGGCGGCACCACCGCCTTCCAGAAGGCGCAGGCCCGGCGGACCGGCGACACCGCACAGGTCACCCCCAAGGCCGCAGCCGCCGCCCCCACCGGCTACGGCCCCTCCGACCTCCAGGACGCCTACGGCCTGACCGACGCCGCCGCGACCAACGGCGACGGCGAGACCCTCGCGATCGTCGACGCCTACGACGACCCCAACGCCGAGGCCGACCTCGCGAAGTACCGCTCCTTCTACGGCCTCTCCGCCTGCACCACCGCCAACGGCTGCTTCAAGAAGGTCGGCCAGACCGGCTCCACCACCTCACTCCCCTCCGCCGACAGCGGCTGGGCCGAGGAGATCTCCCTCGACCTCGACATGGCCAGCGCGGTCTGCCCCCGGTGCAGCATCCTGCTCGTCGAGGCCAAGTCCGCCAGCATGGCCAACCTCGGCACCGCGGTGAACCGCGCCGTCACCCTCGGCGCGAAGTACGTCTCCAACAGCTACGGCGGCTCCGAGTCCTCCTCGGACACCTCCTACGACTCCTCGTACTTCAACCACGCGGGCGTCGCCATCACCGTCAGCGCGGGCGACGAGGGCTACGGCGCCGAGTACCCGGCCGCGTCCAAGTACGTGACGTCCGTGGGCGGCACCGCCCTGTCGACCTCGTCCTCCACCACCCGCGGCTGGACCGAGAAGGTCTGGAACACCAGCTCCACCGAGGGCACCGGCTCCGGCTGCTCCTCCTACGACGCCAAGCCCGCCTGGCAGACCGACACCGGCTGCGCCAAGCGCACCGTCTCCGACGTCTCCGCGGTCGCCGACCCCGCCACCGGCGTCTCGGTCTACGACTCCTACGGCGTCACCGCCGGCTGGTACACCTTCGGCGGTACCAGCGCCTCCGCGCCCATCATCGCCGCGGTCTACGCCCTCGCCGGCACCCCCGGCAGCGGCGACTACCCGGCCTCGTACCCCTACGCCCACCTCGGCACCTCGTCCCTGAACGACGTCACCAGCGGCAGCAACGGCACCTGCTCCTCCAGCGCCGGCTACCTGTGCACCGCCAGGACGGGCTACGACGGCCCCACCGGCGTGGGCACCCCGGAGGGAACCGACGCCTTCACCGGCTGACATCCCCTCACCACCCCGCAGAACGACCGCAGTGGACCGTGGGGGCCACAGCGGCAAGGGCGAACGGGCCGCGGCATCCAGCCGCGGCCCGTTCGCCGTGCGTTCCACACGGACATGAGACCATCGAAACGTGCACTCACCCGACCAGCCGTCAGAAACGGCACGGAGCCGTGAAGTGGGTCAACGACGGAACCACACCCAGGTTCCGTTCCGGCCTCATTGCCCGGCGTGACCTGCCGTGATACACAGAGTGACGATAGCAACCATTCATACGAATCCCACCCGTCAATGACGCCAAGTCGACATACGACGGCGACATCGTCGGCGACAATGAGGCCTGACCTCTGCACCCGGCAGGGGCCACGCGGAACTACCCACCAGGGGCGGTGACTTACATGCTGTTCGCGGCCGACAAGGGCGACATCAACACCATCATCGGCGGAATCGCTCCGGACTGGGGGCCCTTCGGCAGCCTGGGCAACGAGGCGAAGGTGATGATCGAGGTCGTGATGGCGGTGGCCATCCTCCTCTGCCTCGGCATCGCCGTCTGGGGTGCGGCCAAACAGCGCATCGGCGCCACGGCCCTGAGGGACACCTTCAGTGCGGAACAGGGCAAGGGCCTCATCATCGCCGGACTCACCGGCGTCTTCATCATCGGCTCCCTCGGCACACTGTTCACCATCGTGTACGGCATGGCCGTATAGCCGCCCGCCGGCGCCCCTCCTCCCCCACCCATCCGTCGTGCCCACCGGCTGAGGTTGCGTTTCCCTGATGTCGAGTCACCACACCGCGCCCGCGCGGGAACCAGCACGGCTACCGTCGTACTTCTACGCTTTTCGGTACGGCAACGAGGGGGCGAACGCGACATGACTCCCGGCGACGACCACGACTACGGCGAGCCCTCGGGCACCCGAGTCCGCCTCCCCGAGGCCGACCCCTACGGCGGCGCCCGCCGCCCCGCCCGCTCCTCCTCCCGCAGCCTGGTCACGGTGGTCGGCGTCGTGGTCCTCCTCATCGCGGCCATCGCCTTCGCGAACCGAGGCGGCGACGACTCCACCACCTCGGAAGCCACCCCCGACACCGACAAGCCGAAGACGACGTCCACAGCGGCGAGCGGGACGAAGCCGGTGGACACGAAGACGGGCGGAATCCCCTCGGGCTTCGCGCACACCGAGCAGGGCGCCCAGTCCGCCGCCGCCAACTACGCGGTGGCCCTCGGCTCGACCGGCATGTTCCAGAAGAACAGCAGACACACCCTCGTCGACACCGTCTACACCAAGGACGCCGCGGCCAAGCTGCAGAGCGCCATCGACCAGGCCTACTCGGCAGACTTCCTCGCCAAGATGGGCCTCGACGCGGACGGCAACGCACCCAAGGGCAACACCTTCGTCTCCCGCGTGGTCCCCGTCGGCACGACGGTCGGGAAATACGCGGACACCACCACCCAGGTCGCCGTCTGGTACCTGGGTCTCATCGGCATGTCCGGCACGGACTCGACCGACCCCGTCACCTCGTCGTGGAAGACCTGGACCTTCGACCTGACCTGGACCGCCGGCGACTGGAAGATCAGCACCGACAGCCAGAAGAACGGCCCCGCCCCGGTCCCCGGCGACGACCAGGCCGCCGCCTCCGACGAGATCAGCAAGGCCATCGAGGAGTACGGAGGGTTCACTTATGCCCGGTAACCCGCACCGCCTGCTCAGGCTCGCCGGAGTCGTGACGGCCGTTCAGACGAGCGTGGTCCTGCTGGCCGGCCGCGCCTTCGCGGCCCCCACACCCGACCCCTCACCCACCCCGTCGGGCTCGGCGTCCCCCTCCCCCAGCGGCTCCCTCGACTGCAGCCTCATCTCCGGCGAAGCCAAGAAGTACTGCGAACGCGGCAACAACACCACCGGCACCACCACCAACCCCGGCGTCTCCGACACCCTCGACCCCCTCTCCTCCCTCGCCAAGGGCTGTGCCGACGCCGCCTCCTGGACCGTCGACAAGCTCAGCGAAGCCGTGAAGGAGACCGCCAACGTCGACTTCACGAACACCAAGTTCCTCCAGCAGTACGCCGTCGTCTTCGCCGCCTCCACCGTCCTCACCCTCGTCCTGTGGCTCCTGGCCGTCGCCAAGCGAGCCGTCCGCGGCGTCCCCCTCACCACCGCCATCGGCGAAGCCGTCGGCTTCCTCTGGCTCACCGTCCTCGCCTCCGCCTTCACCCCCCTGATCCTCTACACCGTCGTCTCCGCCACGGACGGCATCACCGAAGTCCTCGCGAAGACCACCGGCGACCAGACCGACACCTTCTTCGGCACGTTCTCCGCCGCCCTCGCCAAGGGCGAGAACATCGGCGGCGGCCCGATCATGCTGATCGTCGTCTCCCTCGTCTCCATCCTCGCCGCCGGCGTCCTCTGGCTGGAGCTCGTCATCCGGGCCGCCCTCCTCTACGTCGGCGCCCTCCTCGGCACCGTCGTCTACGCCGGCCTCGTCGACAAGAACCTCTGGAGCCACGTCCGCCGCTGGGCCGGCATCATGATCGCCGTCATCCTGGTCAAACCGGTCATCGTGATCGTCCTCGGCCTCGCCGGCGCCCTCTCCTCCGACGACGGCCCCGACGCCTTCTCCGCCGTCGTCTCCGGTCTCGCCATCATCCTGCTCGCCATCTTCGCCAGCGCGATGATCTACCGCTTCGTCCCCGGCTTCGGCGACGAGATCGCCAACTCCCGCAGCAACCGCATCATGCAGGGCGCCGAGGGCAAGGCCGCCGCCGTCATCAGCTCCCCCGCGACCCTCGTCGCCCAGGGCATCAAGACCCACAGCACCCGCGCCGACAACAACGGCGCAGGCGGCTCGTCCTCCTCCGGCCCCCGCCCCTCGAACCCCGCCTCGGGCGGCGTCGCCGCCCACAGCTCCCGCCCCTCGAACGGAGGCGGCGGATCTGTCCCCTCCGCCGCACCCGCGCCCCGCTCCAGCAGCGCGGTGAACACCCCGCACGCAGGCAACACCCGCAACAACCGCACGGGAGGTGAAGGGCGTTGACGACGGATTCCCATCTGGCCCACGTGTCCCACGTGGTCTCGCCCCGCCGCACATATCTGATCGGCCGCGCCCGGCCGAACGCCATCGTCGGCCGCAACCGCGAAACCGGCGAGATCGCGCTCATCGTCATCGGCGCGTTCCTCGGCATGATGTGCGGCCTCCTCGTCCCCCTCCTCCCCCTGCGCATCGTGCTGCTCGCCGGCTTCCCGATGATCGCGCTCGCCGCCGTCTACGTGCCGTACAAGCACCGCACCTTCTACAAGTGGTTCGAGATCAACCGCAGCTACAAGCGCACCCTCCGCCAGGGCACGACCTACCGCTCCGGAGCCATGGAGGCCGGCACCCGCATCGACGGCCAGGAGGTCGAGGTCGGCCCGCCCCCGGGCATCGGCCGCATCAGCTGGCTCGCCGCCCCCTTCGGCCCCGACGAGATCGCCGTACTCCTGCACGCCGACCGGCGTACCGTCACCGCCGCCATCGAGATCGAGGGCCCCGGCGTCGGCCTGCGCGACAGCGAGGACCAGGAAGCCCTCGTCGACCGCTTCGGCACCCTCCTCAAGCACGTGGCCAACGGCGACGGCTTCGTCACCCGCCTGCAGATGCTCGCCCGCACCCTCCCCGCCGACCCCGACGCCCACGCCAAGGACGTCGCCCAGCGCGGCGACGACAGGGCACCGGGCTGGCTGGCCCAGTCCTACGACCAGCTCCAGTCCATGGTCTCCACCAGCAGCGAGCAGCACCGCGCCTACCTCGTCGCCTGTATGCACTACACCCGCGAGCTCGCCGCCGAGGCCCACGCCATGGCCCGCGCCGCCCGCCCCCAGTCCGGCCGCAAACTGGACCGCGACGCCGGCCTCGCCGTCGTCATGGCCCGTGAACTGACCGACATCTGCTCCCGCCTCCAGGAGGCGGACATCCGCGTCCGCCAGCCCCTGGGCCAGGGCCGGCTGTCCTCCCTCGTCCACTCCATGTACGACCCCGACCACCCCATCGACCACATCCAGGCGATGACCCGGCGCAACGCCTGGCCGGCCGAGCTGGACGCCATGGAACCCACGTTCCTCCAGGCCAAGACCCGCGAGTCGACCACCCGCGCCCCCTGGTGCCACGCCACCGCCTGGGTGAAGGAATGGCCGATGACCCCGGTCGGCGTCAACTTCCTGGCACCGCTCCTGGTCCACACCCCCGACGTCATCCGCACCGTCGCCGTCACGATGGACCTCGAACCCACCGAGATCGCCATCGAGCGCATGCTCACCGAGAAGACGAACGACGAGGCCGAGGCCAGCCGCGCCGCCAAGATGAACCGCACCGTCGACCCCCGGGACGTCGCCGCCCACTCCCGTCTCGACCAGCGGGGCGAGGACCTGGCCTCCGGCGCCGCCGGCGTCAACCTGGTCGGCTACATCACCGTCTCCTCCCGGACCCCCGAGGCCCTGGCCCGCGACAAGCGCACGATAAGGGCGTCCGCAGGCAAGTCGTACCTGAAGCTGGAGTGGTGCGACCGCGAGCACCACCGCGCGTTCGTGAACACACTCCCGTTCGCCACCGGCATCCGAAGGTAGGGGCTTCACATGCGGGACCCGCTGTCCGTCCTCACCGACGCCTTCACGTCCTTCCTCTTCGGCAAGGTCGAGACCACCCGCCTGCCCGTCCGCACCTCCACCGGCCAGGCCCAGGCGGTCTACCTCCCCACGGCCGCCCCCGGCCTCGGCGACTCCGGCGTCATCATCGGCCGCGAGGTCTACTCCGGGAAGGGCTACATCTACGACCCCTTCCAGCTGTACGGCCAGCAGCTCCCCGCCCCGCACTGGCTGGTCCTCGGCGAGTCCGGCAACGGCAAGTCGGCGCTGGAGAAGACCTATGTCCTGCGCCAGCTCCGCTTCCGCGACCGCCAGGTCGTCGTCCTGGACGCCCAGGGCGAGGACGGCGTCGGCGAATGGAACCTCATCGCCCAGGCCCTCGGCATAACTCCCATCCGCCTGGACCCGATGGCCGCCCTCAACGACGGCATCCGGCTGAACCCCCTCGACCCCTCGATCACGACGACGGGCCAGCTGGCCCTGCTCCGCACGATCATCGAGGTGGCCATGGGCCACGGCCTGGACGAACGCTCCGGCTTCGCCCTCAAGGTCGCCCACGCCTACGTCAACGAGACGATCGTCGAACGCCAGCCCGTCCTCACCGACATCGTCGAACAACTCCGTCACCCCGAACCGGAGTCGGCGGAGGCCATGAACGTCGCCATAGACGACGTCCGCGCCTGGGGCCTGGACGTCGCCCTGGTCCTGGACCGCCTGGTCGACGGCGACCTGCGCGGCATGTTCGACGGCCCGACGACGGTGGGCATCGACCTGGACGCGCCCCTGATCATCTTCGACCTCTCCCACATCGACCGCAACTCCATCGCCATGCCGATCCTCATGGCGATCGTCGGCGTCTGGCTGGAGCACACCTGGATCCGCCCCGACCGGAAGAAGCGCATCTTCCTGGTCGAGGAGGCCTGGCACATCATCAACAGCCCCTTCGTGGCCCAGCTGTTCCAGCGCCTGCTGAAGTTCGGCCGCCGCCTCGGCCTGTCGTTCGTCGCGGTGGTCCACCATCTGTCCGACGTAGTGGACGGCGCGGCGGCCAAGGAAGCCGCGGCCATCCTCAAGATGGCCTCGACCAGGACGATCTACGCCCAGAAAGCGGACGAGGCGAGGGCCACCGGCCGGGTGCTGGGCCTCCCCCGCTGGGCGGTGGAGATCATCCCCACCCTCACCCCCGGTATCGCGGTCTGGGACGTCAACGGCAATGTCCAGGTGGTCAAACACCTGGTCACGGAGACGGAACGCCCCCTGGTCTTCACCGACCGGGCCATGACGGAGTCCTCCACGGACCACCTGGCCTCCGAGGACGCCCTGCACGCCGCCGAACTCGAACAGGAACGCCGGGCGGCGGCCTTCATGGAACACCACCTGGCCGACCTGGACGACTCGTCCGAGTCGACCGTGGCCTAGCGGCAGGGGGGTGCCATGAGACCTGGTGACGAGCGCGCCCCCGCCCGCGAAGGCGGCCCCGGCGGCATCCCCGACGGCCTCCTGGTGGGCCTGCTGGCCTTCCTCCTCGGCATGACCCTCCTGGTCTGGACGGCCACGGGCCTCGCCGCCCTCTTCACCCACGGCTCCTGGCCCCAGGGCGTCACCTTCACCCGCACCCCCCTGGCCATGCGCCACCTCGTCGCCCAACCCCACGACATCCCCGGCGCCTGGCCCGACGCCACCCCCACCGCCCTCTCCGGCTACGGCCTCTTCTGGGGCCTCTTCATCGGCCAGCTGATGATCCTCTTCGTCCTCACGGTGTTCACCATAGGGACGGTGGCCAGATGGCGGGCCGTGCGGGCCCGCAGACGAGCCGCCACCGGCCCACAGCGGCACGAGGTGCCGGTACCGCGCACAGAAGAAGCCGTTCCGACGGAGGAACCGCCTCACACCCAGCCACAGCTCCCTGACACTCCGGCCGCGAAGACGCCCTCGACGCCGGCTTCCCCATCGCCGGGAGAAGGAGTGGTCGACGGAGGGACGGTGAACGGAGGGGTGGTGAACGGAAGGGAAGGCACCCGCACCGAAGGCGGTGTCGGCGTCCGCTGCGCCCCGCCGGACATGCGCAAGGCCGCCGCCGCCCAGGCCCTCCGAGACGCCGAGGGCGCGGCCCTCGTCCTCACCTCCAACCCCTCCCTCTGGCAGGAGACCAAGGACGCCCGGGCCAAACTGGGCCCGGTCCACCTCTACGACCCGACTCACCTCTGCGACTCCCCCGCCCGCCTCCACTGGTCCCCCACCACCGGCTGCGAGGACAAGGCGACAGCGGCCCTCCGGGCCACCGCCCTCCTCACCCCCGTACGCCCCACAGCTCGCCTCGACCAAGCCGTCACGGACACCGCCGCAACCCTCCTCCGCAGCTACCTCCACGCCGCCGCCATCGACGGCCGCACCATCCGCCATGTCCACCGCTGGTCCCAGGGCACCGGCATCCAGGACGCGGTCCGCACCCTCCGCACCAACCCGAAGGCCGCCCCCGGCTCCGCCGGCGAACTGGAGGCCGCACTCACCGCCCACCCCGAGCGCCGCGACATCGCCCAGGAGCTCACCTCCCGCGCACTCGCCGCCCTCTCCACGATCAACATCCGCGAGGCATGCACTCCCCACCGAAATGATGCCCTCGCCTTGGATTCCTTCGTGGAAGAAGGGGGAACGCTTTACGTGGTCGGCGAATCCCTCGAGGACCCCAGGACAAACCCAGGCGCCATGCCTCTCCTTACGGCCCTCGTCTCCAGCGTGGTCGAGCGCGGCCGGCGCATGGCCGAACGGTCATCCTCCGGTCGCCTCGACCCACCACTGACCCTGATCCTGGACGACATCGCCGCCGTAGCACCTCTCCCCCAACTGCCGGACCTCCTGGCGACCGGTGCGGACCGCGGCCTGCCCACCCTGGCCCTTCTGCGCTCCCGCGAACAGGCCAGGGCCCGCTGGCCCCACCACGAACTACCGGTCTGAGGACGTTCTACCCGCGCTCGCGCACGAACTCGATCTCGACCTCCCCCGAGAAATCCCCGAATCCCTCCCCTACGGGGACCGTGACCCCGCTCGGTGTGAACCCCGCCTTCCGATAGGCCTGCTGCGCCCGCAGATTCTTCTGGTGCACCAGCAACCGCACCCGCTCCAGTCCGACACCCCACGCCCACGCCACCCCGGCCTCGAACAACGCCTGGGTCACTCCCACCCCTCGCCACTCGGGCCGCACGTACACGCTCACCACATGCCCTTGCCGCCGCTCGACGGGCAGCCCGGCCCAGTCGACGCTGCCGGCCTCCTCCACCAGCACGGTGACGGTCCCGACCCACCCCCCACCGGCCGCCTCGGCGACGAACTGCCGCACACCGCCGGCCTCTGCTCCGGCCCCGAGAGCCCGCCCCTGCCAGAAGGCGTCCGGCCGCGCCGCGGCGTCCTCATAGGTCTCGAGAAAGGCGATCGCCGCAGCGGAATCCTGGAGCGCTTCCAGTCGCAGCGCCTTCACGGAACGCCATTCGTCGGCCCGTATGCCCCGCACCACAAAGTCATTCATGCGAATAACAGTACCTAAAACGCAGAAAACCCCCGCACCATACGGTGCGGGGGTCTCCCGGAATGATTGTTCGGCGGTGTCCTACTCTCCCACAGGGTCCCCCCTGCAGTACCATCGGCGCTGTGAGGCTTAGCTTCCGGGTTCGGAATGTAACCGGGCGTTTCCCTCACGCTATGACCACCGAAACACTATGAAACTGTCAGCCGCACCGTATGTGGCATACGGGGCTGTTCGTGGTTTCAGAACCAACACAGTGGACGCGAGCAACTGAGGACAAGCCCTCGGCCTATTAGTACCGGTCACCTCCACACATTACTGTGCTTCCAGATCCGGCCTATCAACCCAGTCGTCTACTGGGAGCCTTACCCCATCAAGTGGGTGGGAGTCCTCATCTCGAAGCAGGCTTCCCGCTTAGATGCTTTCAGCGGTTATCCCTCCCGAACGTAGCCAACCAGCCATGCCCTTGGCAGAACAACTGGCACACCAGAGGTTCGTCCGTCCCGGTCCTCTCGTACTAGGGACAGCCCTTCTCAAGACTCCTACGCGCACAGCGGATAGGGACCGAACTGTCTCACGACGTTCTAAACCCAGCTCGCGTACCGCTTTAATGGGCGAACAGCCCAACCCTTGGGACCGACTCCAGCCCCAGGATGCGACGAGCCGACATCGAGGTGCCAAACCATCCCGTCGATATGGACTCTTGGGGAAGATCAGCCTGTTATCCCCGGGGTACCTTTTATCCGTTGAGCGACGGCGCTTCCACAAGCCACCGCCGGATCACTAGTCCCGACTTTCGTCCCTGCTCGACCCGTCGGTCTCACAGTCAAGCTCCCTTGTGCACTTACACTCAACACCTGATTGCCAACCAGGCTGAGGGAACCTTTGGGCGCCTCCGTTACTCTTTAGGAGGCAACCGCCCCAGTTAAACTACCCATCAGACACTGTCCCTGATCCGGATCACGGACCCAGGTTAGACATCCAGCACGACCAGAGTGGTATTTCAACGACGACTCCACCTGAACTGGCGTCCAAGCTTCACAGTCTCCCACCTATCCTACACAAGCCGAACCGAACACCAATATCAAACTGTAGTAAAGGTCCCGGGGTCTTTCCGTCCTGCTGCGCGAAACGAGCATCTTTACTCGTAGTGCAATTTCACCGGGCCTATGGTTGAGACAGTCGAGAAGTCGTTACGCCATTCGTGCAGGTCGGAACTTACCCGACAAGGAATTTCGCTACCTTAGGATGGTTATAGTTACCACCGCCGTTTACTGGCGCTTAAGTTCTCAGCTTCGCCGAGACGAATCTCGACTAACCGGTCCCCTTAACGTTCCAGCACCGGGCAGGCGTCAGTCCGTATACATCGCCTTACGGCTTCGCACGGACCTGTGTTTTTAGTAAACAGTCGCTTCTCGCTGGTCTCTGCGGCCACCCCCAGCTCGGAGAGCAAGTCCCCTCACCAGACGTGGCCCCCCTTCTCCCGAAGTTACGGGGGCATTTTGCCGAGTTCCTTAACCATAGTTCACCCGAACGCCTCGGTATTCTCTACCTGACCACCTGAGTCGGTTTAGGGTACGGGCCGCCATGAAACTCGCTAGAGGCTTTTCTCGACAGCATAGGATCATCCACTTCACCACAATCGGCTCGGCATCAGGTCTCAGCCACATGTACGACGGATTTGCCTATCGCACGGCCTACACCCTTACCCCGGGACAACCACCGCCCGGGCTGGACTACCTTCCTGCGTCACCCCATCACTCACCTACTACAAGTCTGGTCCGTCGGCTCCACCACTCCCCTTTGCCCGAAGGCTCCGGGGCGGCTTCACGGACTTAGCATCGCCTGGTTCGATGTTTGACGCTTCACAGCGGGTACCGGAATATCAACCGGTTATCCATCGACTACGCCTGTCGGCCTCGCCTTAGGTCCCGACTTACCCTGGGCAGATCAGCTTGACCCAGGAACCCTTAGTCAATCGGCGCACACGTTTCTCACGTGTGAATCGCTACTCATGCCTGCATTCTCACTCGTGAACCGTCCACAACTACCTTCCGGTGCTGCTTCACCCGGCACACGACGCTCCCCTACCCATCACAGCCGCCGTTGGGCGTTAATGCTGCAATGACACGACTTCGGCGGTACGCTTGAGCCCCGCTACATTGTCGGCGCGGAATCACTAGACCAGTGAGCTATTACGCACTCTTTCAAGGGTGGCTGCTTCTAAGCCAACCTCCTGGTTGTCTCTGCGACTCCACATCCTTTCCCACTTAGCGTACGCTTAGGGGCCTTAGTCGATGCTCTGGGCTGTTTCCCTCTCGACCATGGAGCTTATCCCCCACAGTCTCACTGCCGCGCTCTCACTTACCGGCATTCGGAGTTTGGCTAAGGTCAGTAACCCGGTAGGGCCCATCGCCTATCCAGTGCTCTACCTCCGGCAAGAAACACACGACGCTGCACCTAAATGCATTTCGGGGAGAACCAGCTATCACGGAGTTTGATTGGCCTTTCACCCCTAACCACAGGTCATCCCCCAGGTTTTCAACCCTGGTGGGTTCGGTCCTCCACGAAGTCTTACCTCCGCTTCAACCTGCCCATGGCTAGATCACTCCGCTTCGGGTCTTGAGCGTGCTACTGAAACGCCCTGTTCGGACTCGCTTTCGCTACGGCTACCCCACCCGGGTTAACCTCGCAACACACCGCAAACTCGCAGGCTCATTCTTCAAAAGGCACGCAGTCACGAGAACAAGGCAAGCCTTGTTCCGACGCTCCCACGGCTTGTAGGCACACGGTTTCAGGTACTATTTCACTCCGCTCCCGCGGTACTTTTCACCATTCCCTCACGGTACTATCCGCTATCGGTCACCAGGGAATATTTAGGCTTAGCGGGTGGTCCCGCCAGATTCACACGGGATTTCTCGGGCCCCGTGCTACTTGGGTGTCTCTCAAACGAGCCGCTGACGTTTCGACTACGGGGGTCTTACCCTCTACGCCGGACCTTTCGCATGTCCTTCGCCTACATCAACGGTTTCTGACTCGTCCCACGGCCGGCAGACCGTGGAAGAGAGATCCCACAACCCCGCATGCGCAACCCCTGCCGGGTCTCACACGCATACGGTTTGGCCTCATCCGGTTTCGCTCGCCACTACTCCCGGAATCACGGTTGTTTTCTCTTCCTGCGGGTACTGAGATGTTTCACTTCCCCGCGTTCCCTCCACACTGCCTATGTGTTCAGCAGCGGGTGACAGCCCATGACGACTGCCGGGTTTCCCCATTCGGAAACCCCCGGATCAAAGCCTGGTTGACGACTCCCCGGGGACTATCGTGGCCTCCCACGTCCTTCATCGGTTCCTGGTGCCAAGGCATCCACCGTGCGCCCTTAAAAACTTGGCCACAGATGCTCGCGTCCACTGTGCAGTTCTCAAACAACGACCAGCCACCCGTCACACACCAGAACTCTGATGCTTCACCGGGGCCGGCATCCGAGGGTTCATTCCCTCAGACACCCAACAGCGTGCCCGACCCGATCTGTCCGTCCTCTCCACGTTCCACGCCGAAGCAGTACTAGCAGGAGACATCCAGACCGTGCCGAATAATCAACGTTCCACCCATGAGCAACCAGCACCGGACGTTCGCCGGTGTACTGGCCTCTGGACCGCAGAGCGGCCTAGAAGTGCTCCTTAGAAAGGAGGTGATCCAGCCGCACCTTCCGGTACGGCTACCTTGTTACGACTTCGTCCCAATCGCCAGTCCCACCTTCGACAGCTCCCTCCCACAAGGGGTTGGGCCACCGGCTTCGGGTGTTACCGACTTTCGTGACGTGACGGGCGGTGTGTACAAGGCCCGGGAACGTATTCACCGCAGCAATGCTGATCTGCGATTACTAGCAACTCCGACTTCATGGGGTCGAGTTGCAGACCCCAATCCGAACTGAGACAGGCTTTTTGAGATTCGCTCCACCTCACGGTTTCGCAGCTCTTTGTACCTGCCATTGTAGCACGTGTGCAGCCCAAGACATAAGGGGCATGATGACTTGACGTCGTCCCCACCTTCCTCCGAGTTGACCCCGGCGGTCTCCTGTGAGTCCCCATCACCCCGAAGGGCATGCTGGCAACACAGGACAAGGGTTGCGCTCGTTGCGGGACTTAACCCAACATCTCACGACACGAGCTGACGACAGCCATGCACCACCTGTACACCGACCACAAGGGGGGCACTATCTCTAATGCTTTCCGGTGTATGTCAAGCCTTGGTAAGGTTCTTCGCGTTGCGTCGAATTAAGCCACATGCTCCGCTGCTTGTGCGGGCCCCCGTCAATTCCTTTGAGTTTTAGCCTTGCGGCCGTACTCCCCAGGCGGGGAACTTAATGCGTTAGCTGCGGCACCGACGACGTGGAATGTCGCCAACACCTAGTTCCCACCGTTTACGGCGTGGACTACCAGGGTATCTAATCCTGTTCGCTCCCCACGCTTTCGCTCCTCAGCGTCAGTAATGGCCCAGAGATCCGCCTTCGCCACCGGTGTTCCTCCTGATATCTGCGCATTTCACCGCTACACCAGGAATTCCGATCTCCCCTACCACACTCTAGCTAGCCCGTATCGAATGCAGACCCGGGGTTAAGCCCCGGGCTTTCACACCCGACGTGACAAGCCGCCTACGAGCTCTTTACGCCCAATAATTCCGGACAACGCTTGCGCCCTACGTATTACCGCGGCTGCTGGCACGTAGTTAGCCGGCGCTTCTTCTGCAGGTACCGTCACTTTCGCTTCTTCCCTGCTGAAAGAGGTTTACAACCCGAAGGCCGTCATCCCTCACGCGGCGTCGCTGCATCAGGCTTTCGCCCATTGTGCAATATTCCCCACTGCTGCCTCCCGTAGGAGTCTGGGCCGTGTCTCAGTCCCAGTGTGGCCGGTCGCCCTCTCAGGCCGGCTACCCGTCGTCGCCTTGGTGAGCCGTTACCTCACCAACAAGCTGATAGGCCGCGGGCTCATCCTTCACCGCCGGAGCTTTCGACCCTCACAGATGCCTGCGAGAGTGATATCCGGTATTAGACCCCGTTTCCAGGGCTTGTCCCAGAGTGAAGGGCAGATTGCCCACGTGTTACTCACCCGTTCGCCACTAATCCACCCCGAAGGGCTTCATCGTTCGACTTGCATGTGTTAAGCACGCCGCCAGCGTTCGTCCTGAGCCAGGATCAAACTCTCCGTGAATGCTTCTCACGGGAGCGGAACAGTCGGAGGAATGATCCGACCGTTCACAGCGTCCTCGCTGTATTTTTTCAAAGGAACCTCATCCTCGGCTATCACTGCCGGGGACGGGGTATCAACTAATCTGGCGTTGATTTTTGGCACGCTGTTGAGTTCTCAAGGAACGAAAGCTTCCTTTGTACTTGCCTGAGAGACTCTCTCAGGTTTTCCTCCGGGCTTCCCTTCGGTCTTGCGTTTCCGACTCTATCAGATCTTTTCTCGATCCGATTTCCTCGGTGCTTTCCAGGTTCCCGCTTTTGTTTCGCGGTTTCCTTTCCGGCGGTTCCGACTCTATCAGATCCTTTCGGCGTCTGATTCCCAGTCAGGGGGCTTGTCCTCCCGGCCCTTCGGCCGTTCCGACGTCTCAAACCTTAGCGGATCCGCTCGGCAGTTCCTAATCGAGCTGCCGACCCCAAATCGAATTGAATTCGGGCGCACCGAATTCGACCCCGTTGGGAGATCGTGCTGATGGTGTGAGGTGCCGCTGCTGCGGCGGGAGTGTCATCGAAGAACCGTTCCGGCTCCCCGACAACCCGAAGAACTCTACGCGCCCCGCAGAGGCGCGTCAAGCACCCCATGTCAAGATCTTTTCCGACCGGGTCAGTCGAGGTCGCTGAGCCGCCCGCCGGCGTCCGGCTGGGCGTGCTCCACCCGGCGCAGCAGCCTGGTGAGGACGTCTCCGAGGGCCGTGCGCTCTGCGGCCGAGAGGTCCTGGAGCAGGTCCTCCTCGAAGACGGTGGCCAGGCGCATCGCCTCCAGCCACTTCTCCCTCCCCTCCGGCGTCAGCTCCACGATGACGCGCACGCGGTTGGACTCGTCGCGTTCCCGGGTCACCAGCCCTTCGGTGACCATGCGGTCGATCCGGTGGGTCATCGCGGCCGGCGTCAGACCGAGGCGCTTGGCCAGGTCGCTGGGGCCGAGGCGGTAGGGGACGCCGGAGAGGACGAGGGCCTTGAGGACCTCCCACTCGGCGCTGCTGATGCCCAGCTCGGCGGTCTGGCGGCCGTAGGCGACGTTCATCCGGCGGTTGAGCCGGGAAAGGGCCGAGACGATCTTCTCGACCTGGGGGTCGAGGCCCCGGAACTCGCGCTGGTAGGCGGCGATCTGCTCTTCGAGCGTCGGCTCTGTGACGCCGGGGGTCTCGGCCATGTGCGCAGTATCGCACGCACATCCTTTGCGTTGAAGTCCTTCGATCTATACTCTTTAGCTTCGAACTTTAGCTTTGAAGTCTTCACTCCTAACTAGTGAGAGAGGTGAACGTGACCAGGGCCAAGGGCGCAGCGATGCGCCGGATCCACGTGGGCAACGCACTCAGCGCTTTCGGACTCGGTTTCACGGTCCCCTACCTGTACGTCTACGTGGCGCAGGTGCGGGGGCTGGGGGCCATGACGGCGGGGCTCGTCCTCGCCGTGTTCGCCGTGGCCGCGCTGATCGTGCTGCCGTTCGCCGGACGGGCGATCGTGCGGCGCGGTCCACTGCCGGTCCTGCTGGCCGCCCTGGTCACCGCTGCCGTCGGCGCCCTGGGTCTGGGGCTGGCCGGTACCGCCACCGCCGTACTGGCGGCGTCTGCGGCGCTCGGAGCCGGACAGGCCGTGATGCAGCCGGCGCTGGCGACGATGATCGTGGACTGCTCGACGACCGAGACGCGTTCGCGGGCGTTCGCCATGCAGTTCTTCCTGCAGAACCTCGGGCTGGGCATCGGCGGGCTCATCGGCGGACACCTCGTCGACACCACGCGCGTGTCGTCGTTCACGCTGCTGTTCGCGATCGAGGCGGCGATGTTCCTGCTGCTGGTCGCGGTGATGGCCACCGTGCGGGTGCCGTCCGCGCCGCGGATCGGCGAGGCGCCCCGGCAGTCGGCCCGCGGCGGCTGGCGGCAGTTGCTCGGCAACCGTGCCATGGTGCAGTTGTCGGTGCTGGGCTTCGTGCTGTTCTTCGCGTGTTACGGGCAGTTCGAGTCGGGGCTGAGCGCCTACGGGGTCGAGGCCGTCGGGATCTCGACCTCGGCGCTCGGTACGGCGCTGGCCGCCAATACGGCCGTGATCGTCGTGGCGCAGTTCGCCGTGCTGCGGTTCGTCGAGCGGCAGAAGCGGTCGCGGATGATCGCTGTCGTCGGGCTGATCTGGGCGGTGGCGTGGGTCGTGGCCGGGTATGCCGGGCTGGGGCACGGGAGCCGGGAGATGGCGACGGCCGCGTTCGTGTCGACGTACGCCCTGTTCGGCCTGGGTGAGGCGATGCTGTCGCCGACGGTGGCGCCCTTGGTGGCCGATCTCGCGCCGAGCGGGATGGCGGGGCAGTACAACTCCGCGTTCGCCCTGGTGAAGCAGCTGGCGCTGGCCGTGGGGCCGGCGGTGGGCGGGCCGATGGGGGCCTCACTGCACGCGCCGTACATCGTGACGTTCCTGCTGTTCTCGCTCGGGATCACCTGGCTGGCGCTGCGGCTGGGGCGGGAGCTGACCGCCGTACAGGATCAGCCGTTGCTGGCGCGGAACCGGGTCGTGGCCAAGGGTGGGGCCGCCGTGGGGGCCGTGGCCGCGGAGGCGCAGGCCTGAGGCGCAGGCCTGCGCAGGGCCGGTGAGGGTGGCCGTCGTTCCCGGATGGGACGGCGGCCGCCCTCTTCTGCGGGTTCTCCGTGTGTTCGGCTCTGGTGCGGTCAGCGGACCGCGGTCACCAGGGTGGCGCTGAAGGGGAAGGTCGTCGTGTCGGTGGGGAGGTGGGCGCGGACCGTGTCGGCTGCCCGGGCGAGGGCTTCCTCTCCTGCGGTCTCGATGAGTGCCTGGCCCCAGGGGATCGCCGCCAGGTGGCCGGGGACGTAGTCCTCCAGCGGGGGCAGGGTGATCGCGAAGGTCAGTTCGCGGAGGTTCAGGCCGTGGAAGCCGGCGCCGGTCAGGGACGTGGTCAGGCGGTCGGCGGCGGCGAAGGCCGACCGGAAGCCGGCCGCGCTCTCCGGGGTGCCGTGCTGCTCGACGGCGCGCAGCTGGGCGACGAAGTAGGGGGATTCGTCGAGGTGGGACCAGACGGTGGCGGCGAAGCGGCCGCCGCGGCGGGTGACACGGGCCGTCTCGCGCAGGGCCGCGTCGAGGTCGGGGAAGAACTGGGCGCCCTCCTGGCACAGGACGGCGTCGAAGGTCGCGTCGGGGTAGGGGAGGTCGTCGGCGGGGGCGGCGGTGAAGGCGATGTCCGGGTAGAGGCGGGGGTGGCACGCTACGGCGATCTCGAGCATGCCCTGGTTGACGTCCACCCCGGCGACGCGGCCGGTGGGACCTGCCTGGGCCGCCGCGGCACGGGCCGCGAAGCCGGTGCCGCAGGCGAGGTCGAGGACGGTGGCGCCGGGGAACAGGTCCGCGGCGTCCACGAGTGCGGTGACGAAGGGCGCCATGAGGGGCGCGACGTAGTGTTCGTAGCGCTCGGGGGCGCTTCCCTTGAGGTGAAAGCCCGTTGCGTCTGCCATTGGGAAGCAATTAGCACCGGGGAGCGGATTCGCCTAGTGCCGTGACCGGAAAGGTTTGCCGGGAAGCTCGCGGCGTCCGGTGCGGTGCATCGCAAGGCGGAGCGTCGCCCGCGTACCGGATGTACTCGGGTGATGCGACAACGCGGCGAGGTGCCGTGCCGGACGCCGCGAGCCGGTGAACCTTTCCGGTCACGGCACTAGGTCGTCGGCAGGACGAACTCGCACCACACCGCCTTTCCGCCGCCCGGGGTGCGTCTGCTGCCCCAGTGGGAGGCGATGGTGGCGACGATCGCGATGCCCCGGCCGGACTCGTCGCCCGGTTCGGCGCGACGGCGGCGCGGGAGGTGGTCGTCGCCGTCGGTGACCTCGATGATCAGCCGGCGGTCGGTGCGGCGCAGGCGCAGCCGCATGGGCGGGGTGCCGTGCTGGAGGGAGTTGGCGACGAGTTCGCTGGTCGCGAGGACGCCGGCGTCATGGAGGTCGCTGGGGAAGCGCCAGCTGGTGAGGACACCGGAGGCGAAGGCACGCGCGCGTGGTGCTGCTTCGACGCCGCCGAGGAGTTCGAGGGCGGCGTTGCGGAAGAGTTCGCTGTCGGGGCCGGTGCGGGCGGGGTGCTGGAGGACCAGGACCGCCACGTCGTCGTCGTGGTCGGCGGTGACGCCGGCCGAGCGGACCAGGCGGTCGCAGACGACCTGGGGGGTGCCGGTGGCTCCGGCCAGGGCGCGCTCCAGGGCGGCGATGCCTTCGTCGAGGTCCTCGTCCCGGCGCTCGACGAGTCCGTCGGTGTAGAGGACGGCGGTGGAGCCGGGGCCGAGAGGGATGGAGCCGGAGGCGTGCATCCAGCCGCCGGTGCCGAGGGGCGGGCCGGTGGGTTCGTCGGCGCGCTGGACGTGTCCGGTGTCGTCGCGGACCAGGATGGGGAGGTGGCCGGCCGAGGCGTAGACCAGGCGGCCCTCGTTGGGGTCGTGGACGGCGTACACACAGGTGGCGATCTGGTTGGCGTCGATCTCGGTGGCGAGGCCGTCGAGGAGGTTGAGGACCTCGTGCGGGGGGAGGTCGAGGCGGGCGTAGGCGCGGACGGCGGTGCGGAGCTGGCCCATGACGGCCGCAGCGCGGACGCCCCGTCCCATGACGTCGCCGATGACCAGGGCGGTGCGGCCGCCGCCGAGGGTGATGACGTCGTACCAGTCGCCGCCCACGGCGGCTTCGGTGCCGCCGGGCTGATAGGTGGCGGCGATCCTCAGGTCGTCGGGTTGTTCGAGTTCCTGGGGGAGGAGGGAGCGCTGGAGGGTGACGGCGGTCTCGCGCTGGCGGCGCTCGCTGGCGCGCAGGCGTTCGGCGGCCTCGGCGTGGTCGGTGACGTCGGTGGCGAAGACGAGAACGGCGCTGCGCGTGCCGTCGGCGTCGTCCTCGGCCACGGGGGTGCAGGTGAAGGTGTAGTGGCGGCCGTCGGGGGCCTTGCGGGACTTCAGGGTGCGGGGTTTGCCGCTGCGCAGGGCCTGGTCGAGGAGGGGCATGAGACCGAGGTCGCGCAGTTCGGGGAGGGCCTCGGCGGCCGGTTCGCCGCAGGGGCGGGTGCCGAAGGCCGCGGTGTAGGCGTCGTTGACGTAGGCGAGGCGGTGGTCGGGGCCGTGGACGAGGGCGACGAGGGCCGGGACGCGGTCGAGGACCTCACGGACCGGGAGTTCGTCGACGGCGGGGACGGGCGGCGGCTCGTCGGTCAGTTGTTCGCCGCGGGCTGCGGGTACGGAGCCCTCGCTCCGCCGGTCCGTGGTGGTGACCGTGTGCTCGGCCCGCGCGGCGGCGCGGCGCTGAGTTCCGGGGAGCCGGGAGCTCCAGCGCGTGAAGTTCACGAATCCTTGCCTCGTGTAGTCGTCGTCGGCCGGCTCCGGGCCCGGCCTGGGCTCCGGGGGCCGCGCGGCGGTGGCCGCACATTGTTGCAGCACCCAGGTGTGGAGCACTGGGGGACAGCTCGTGAGTGGGGGCTTTGAGCAGGGAGCAGTCTGGCAGGGTGGCCGCGGTCCGGGCCGACATTCGTCAGACGTGGGGGCGGCCGGGGGAGTTCCTGTATCGGGTCAGGACAACCCCTTCGGGTCGTCGGACGACTCGTCAGAAGGTTTTCCCCCGGCAGCGAGTTCGAACTCGGCGCGCGGGTGTTCGAGGGATCCGAGGGAGACGATCTCGCGTTTGAAGAGCCCGGCGAGGATCCATTCGGCGAGCACGCGCGCCTTGCGGTTGAAGGTGGGCACGCGGCTGAGGTGGTAGGCGCGGTGCATGAACCAGGCGGGGTAGCCCTTGAGCTTGCGGCCGTAGACGTGGGCGACGCCCTGGTGGAGGCCGAGCGAGGCGACCGAGCCGACGTATGCGTGGGCGTACGTCTGGAGGGGCTCGCCGCGCAGGGAGTGCGCGATGTTGTCGCCGAGGACCTTGGCCTGGCGGAGCGCGTGCTGGGCGTTGGGGGCGGTCTCGGTGCCGGGTTCGGCGGCGGTGACGTCGGGGACGGCGGCCGCGTCTCCGGCCGCCCACGCGTGCGTGACGCCTTCGACGGTCAGCTCGGGGGTGCATTTCAGCCGACCTCGCTCGGTGCGGGGGAGGTCGGTGGCGTCGAGCACGGGGTGGGGTTTGACGCCGGCGGTCCACACGACTGTACGGGTCGGGAAGCGGGCGCCGTCGCTGAGGACTGCGACGCGGTCGACGCAGGACTCCAGGCGGGTGTTCAGACGGACGTCGATGTTGCGTCGGCGCAGTTCACTGACGGTGTAGCGGCCCATTTCCTCGCCGACCTCGGGCAGGATCCGGTCGGAGGCCTCGACGAGGATCCACTTCATGTCCTCGGGCTTGACGTTGTGGTAGTAGCGCGTGGTGTAGCGGGCCATGTCCTCCAGTTCACCGAGCGCCTCCACGCCGGCGAAGCCGCCGCCGACGAAGACGAAGGTGAGGGCGGCGTCCCGGATCGCGGGGTCGCGCGTGGAGGAGGCGATGTCCATCTGTTCGATGACGTGGTTGCGCAGGCCGATGGCCTCCTCGACGGTCTTGAAGCCGATGGCGTGGTCGGCGAGTCCCGGGATGGGGAGCGTGCGGGCGACGGAGCCGGGCGCGAGGACGAGTTCGTCGTACGTCAGCTGCTGGGCGCCGGCGCCCTCCTCCTCGGTGGCGAGGGTGGTGAGGGTGGCGGTGTGTTTGGCGTGGTCGACGGCGGTGATCTCGCCGACGACGACCCGGCAGTGCGGCAGGACGCGGCGCAGCGGGACGACGACGTGCCGGGGGGAGACCGCGCCTGCCGCGGCCTCGGGGAGGAACGGCTGATAGGTCATGTACGGCTCGGGGGTGACCACGGTGATCTCCGCTTCGCCCCGGGCGAGTTCCTGTCTCAGATTCCGCTGGAGCCGCAGGGCCGTGTACATCCCGACGTAGCCACCGCCGACAACGAGAATGCGCGCACGTTCCTTCACCATCCCATGACGCACCCGGCGCCGGAGTTTGTCCACAGCCCCGACCATTTGTGTGACCGCCGATCGTGTGCGCGCGGGGTTGGCCGAAACACCGGCGTGCGGGGCAGGTGCGCAGGTCAGAGGGTGTGCGCCGGGGTGCGGGAAGGGGTGCAATCGGGACGTAAACGACCCGTACTCCAATCGGGGGGCGCTCCGTGCGGAACCTGCCCCTTCTGAATTGACTGCCTCTCAACTATGTTCGTGTCGACGGGGTGTCAGGGGGAAGCGCGCTCCACGGTCCGCGACGGGCGGGTCCGGGAGGCGGTCCCCTGTTCCACGCATCCCGGAATTTGATGGCGGGGAGAGTCTCCGGGGGGAGACGTCATTACCGGGGGATCATTCATGCATATTCAGGACACGCATTGGTCGTCCGCCGCCGCGCTCGCGCATGGCGGCGGCGTGAGCGCGGCGGTGGGCAACGGACGCGGGGACGGCCCGCGGACCACGCCGCTGCGCGTGGACGCACAGCGCAATCTCGAGCACGTCCTGCGGGCGGCGCGCGAGGTGTTCGGCGAGCTGGGTTACGGCGCGCCGATGGAGGACGTGGCGCGACGCGCGCGGGTGGGCGTGGGGACGGTGTACCGGCGCTTCCCGAGCAAGGACGTCCTGGTGCGGCGGATAGCCGAGGAGGAGACGTCCCGGCTGACCGGCCAGGCGCGGGCTGCGCTGGGCCAGGAGGACGAGCCGTGGTCGGCGCTGTCGCGCTTCCTGCGGACCTCGGTGGCCTCGGGTGCCGGGCGGCTGCTGCCGCCTCAGGTGCTGCGGGTCGGCGCCTTCGCCGAGGACGGCGTGGAGCGTCCTGGGTCCGAGGAGCCGCGGGTGCCGCAGCAGCGGACCCAGCCGGGCGGTGGTGAGCTGCGGCTGGTCGCCGAGGACGGTGCGGCGGCCGGCGGCTCGGCCGGATCGGTGGGCTCGGCCGGATCGGTGGGCTCGGCCGGATCGGTGGGCTCGGCCGGATCGGTGGGCTCGGTCGGTTCGGTGGGCTCGGCCGGATCGGTGGGCTCGGTCGGTTCGGTGGGCTCGGTCGGTTCGGTGGGCTCGGTCGGCTCCGCGGGCTCCCTGGGCTCCGTGGGTGACGATGCCGGGGCGGCGGCGCTGCTCGAGGTGGTGGGCCAGCTCGTGGAGCGGGCGCGGGCCGCGGGTGAGCTGCGGCCCGACGTGTCGGTGTCGGACGTGCTGCTGGTGATCGCGACGGCGGCTCCCTCGCTGCCGGACGCGGCGCAGCAGGCGGCGGCGTCGGCGCGGCTGCTGGACATCCTGCTGGAAGGGCTGCGCTCGCGGCAGTCCTCCTGAGGGAGGCGCGGGGGTCGCTCGAAGAGGTGAGCGGGGCGGGGGCGGGGGCAGGGCTCCCGCCCCCGCCCCGCATCGCTCGCACATGCGGCGCAATGCACTCCGGCACCTCAACTCACGCTCTGGGCACGACAGTTGAACCTTTCCCGTACGAGTGACGTTCAGTACTGGAATGCGACAGGTCCCCACGGACGAGTGGAGGGCCCGTCCCGTCCGGTCCCGGCTGAAAGCCGCTATGGCACTCTGACCCGATGTCGGGACCGGTAGGGCAGGCGGCGGGGGCTTTCCGCGATGGGCGTTGACGGGCGGGACGAGCAGGTACCGGGCCAGGGCAGGCGCACCGCCCCGGCGGGCGGGGTCCCCGCGCAGTGGGAACGGTCCGGCGACGGCGTCCTGCCGCCGCCCCGTGATCCGCCGGCCGCCGACACCGACCTGATCGCCCGGATGCGCGAGGGCGACGACACGGCGTACGAGGAGCTGTACCGGCGCCATGCAGACGCCGTGCGCCGCTACGCGCGCACCTGCTGCCGGGACGCCCACACCGCCGACGACCTCACCGCCGAGGTCTTCGCCCGCATGCTCCAGGCCGTACGCGGCGGCTCCGGGCCCGAGTACGCCGTCCGCGCCTATCTCCTCACCTCCGTCCGGCGCGTCGCCGCGGGCTGGACCCGGTCGGCGAAGCGCGAGCAGCTCGTGGACGACTTCGCCCTGTTCGCCGCCCAGGCCGGCCGCGCCTCGGAGGCGTCCGACGACACGGCGTCCCCGGGGACCTTCGGCGCGGGCCTGGACGTCGGCGCCGAGGTGCGCGCCCTGCACGAGGCCGAGCGGTCCATGGCCATGCAGGCCTTCCGCTCACTGCCCGAGCGCTGGCAGGCCGTGCTGTGGCACACCGAGGTCGAGGACGAGTCGCCGAGCGAGGTCGCGATGCTCTTCGGCCTCGACGCCAACGGCACGCGCGTGCTCGCCAGCCGCGCCCGCGAGGGCCTCAAGCAGGCCTACCTGCAGGCCCATGTCAGCACCACCCTCACCAGCGACGAGGAGTGCGCCCGCTACGCCGACCAGCTCGGCGGCTACGCCCGCCGCAGGCTGCGCACCCGGGCCGAACGAGGGCTGCGCAAGCACCTGGAGGAGTGCGCCAGGTGCCGGCTCGCCGCCCTCCAGATCGAGGAGGTGGCGAGCGGTATCCCCGCCGTCGTGCCGGTCGCGGTCATCGGCTGGTTCGGCGCCGCCGGGTACGCCAAGGCCCTCGGGCTCGTCGCCGGCGGGGCGGGGGCCGGGGCCGCGGGTGCGGCGGGCGCGGCCGCCGCGGCGAGCGGAAGCGCCCCGGGAGGGGCGGTCGGCGCAGGGGCGGCCGCAGGCGGCGCGGCCGGGAGCGGTGGCGCCTCCGGTGGGGGCGGTGGGAGCGCGGTCGTCTCGGAGGGGGTGGGCGCGCCGGTGAAGGCCGGGATCGCCGCCGGTGTCGTCGCGGTCGCGGCCGCCGCGCTGGCCCTCGCCCTCGTCGGCGACGAGAGCCCCGCCCGGCAGCCCGAGGCCGCACCCGCGGCCTCCGCGCCCGTGGCCTCCGCGCCCGTGGCCCGCCCGCAGGACCCGACGCCCGCCCCCGCGCGTACGACGGCATCGACCGAGCCGGTGGAACCCGAGGCGGTCGTCCCCGCCGCCGCCCCGCCCCGGACCCCCTCCCCCGCCCCGCGCCCGACGACCGCACCGACCCCGAAGGCCACCCCCACACCGACTCCCCCAACGGCCCCGGCGTCCCCGACCGCCTCGCCCCCGCCACCGGCGCCCACTCCTCCGCCCGCCCCCGCCGTCTACCCGCTGAGCGAGCTGTCCTTCGACGTCGTCGGCGACGGCACCGGACCGGAGATCCGGCTGGACGACAGCAGCTGGGTGTGGCAGCGGTACGAGGTCTCCGTCGCCGGCCGGCAGTACGCGCGCGGGGTGACCGTCCACGGCCGGTCCGCCGTGACCGTCGACCTCAACCGCGCCTGCACCGCGTACGACGCGCTGGTCGGCCTCGACGATTTGACGCTGGACCTCGGCGAGGTGACCTTCTCCGTCTACGCCGACGGGGCCCGGCTGTGGACGTCCGGGACGGTGAGGGCCGGTGAGCCCGCGGTGCCCGTCCATGTGGACCTCGGCGGCCGGACGACCGTCCGGCTGGTGGTCGAGCCGCGCGGCCCCTTCGACGGGGTGGCCCTCGCGGACTGGGCCGAGTCGAAGTTCAGCTGTCCGTAGCGGCCGACGGGCTCACGGCCGGCGCCGGGTACGCCCGTACGGCCTCGGCGAGCTCCTTCTGGACCTCGGTCACCGTCAGGTCGCCGCCCCGGGCCCGCTCGGCGGCGTACCGCTCGCCGCCCAGGGCCAGACGGGCCCGCGCCTGCGCCTCGTCGACGCGCTCCCACCGCAGGGCCACACGGGGGAGCGGACCGCGCAGCCGGTCGGCCGCGGCCAGCAGCGCCACCGTCCGCGGAAAGTCCCCGAGCCGGGCGAGCTGGTCGGCCGCGCCGTCCACGACCGCCGCGACGATCGCCTCGCTGCACTCGTCGGCCACCGCCCGGCGCAGCCCCTCGGCGAGCATCGGCAGGGCGTGCTCCGGGCCCGACTCCAGGCCGGTGAGCTCCGCGTCGAGCAGGGTCAGGGCGGCGGTGAACTGGGGTGGCGGAGTGCCCTGCCGCACCGTCACCAGGGTCACGTCGCACAGTTCGCGCGCGCGGACGACGTCCCCCTCCTCCAGCGCGATGCACGCGCGCAGCAGGATCACGAAGGCCTGGGCGTCCGCCACGCCCTGCCGGTCGGCGGCGGCGGCCGCCTCGTCCAGGACGGCCATGGCGCCGGGGAGATCGCCCGAGCGGTAGGCGATCTCCGCGAGCCGGGCCATCAGGAACGGCGCCTCGGCGTACGCGCCGACCTCGTAGGCGAGCCGCAGCGCCTCCCGGTACTCCGCCTCCGCCTCCGGGAGCCGGCCGCGCGCCATCTCCGCCTCCGCGGCCGCGCTGCACACCTGGGCCAGCATCCAGCGGTCGCCGACCCGTCGGCTGATCAGGCGCAGCTCCGCCAGGTCGTCGTCGACGCCGGCCATCCCGCCGGGGGAGTCGACGATCATGTGCGTCCGGAACATCAGGGAGCAGCCCAGCTCCCAGTCGCCGCCGTGCGCACGGCAGTTGGCGACGGCCGCGTCCAGGACGCCGCGGACGTCGAGCGTGCCCCGCATCTCGAAGGCCGTCGCCACCGGCCAGACCAGACCGGGCATCCGGGCCGCCGCGGGGCCGCCCGGCTGGAAGCAGGACCGCAGACGCAGGAGGTAGGCGCGGTAGCGGGGGTCGCGCTCCACCTCTGTGGGCTCGGACTCGGAGAGCAGGAAGACGTGCAGCATCCGCAGGTCCATGCGCTGCGCGTGCCGGGGGTGACCCCGCGCCCCGCCGTCGTCGTCCGGTTCGCCCTCGGCGTCGGGCTGGGCGAGGAAGGCCTCGACCGGGTCGACGGCGGCCATGCGGGCGGCGAGGTCGGCGGGGACGGGGAGGGAGCAGCAGGTGGGTGCGGGTGCCACCGAGGAGGCGGGCGCCGGGTCCGTCGGCGGGGTGGGGAGGGTGTCCAGGGCCGCGCCCAGGCGCAGCACGCGGTCGGTCCAGGCGGCGCCCTCCTGGCGGTGGTTGCGCAGCCACCAGAACCAGCCCATGGCGAGGCAGAGGGCGGCGGCGTCCTCCTCGTCGCCCGCGGTGATCGCGCGCCGGGTCGCCGCCCGGATGTTGTCCAGCTCGGTCTCCAGGCGGGAGATCCAGGGGAGTTGTGCGGCGGAGCGGAGCAGGGGGTCGGCTCGCTCCACCAGCGCCCGCGCCCAGGCGCGGTGCCGTCGCTCGGCCGCCGCGCGTGCGGGCGGGTCCTCGGCGGCGCGCTCCACGGCGTACTCGTGGATCGTCTCCAGCATGCGGTAGCGCATGTCGCCTCCCGCGCCGCCGTCGGCGCTGTCCGGCGGCTGGGGGGCCGCCACGACCAGGGACTTGTCGACGAGCGCGCCGACGAGCGCGGCGACCGGGCCGGTGCACACGGCCTCGGCGGCCTCCAGGTCCCAGCCGCCCGCGAAGACGGACAGCTCGCGCAGCAGGGTCCGCTCCGCGTCGTCGAGGAGGTCCCAGGACCAGTCGACGACGGCCCGCAGGGTCTGCTGGCGGGGCAGGACGGTGCGGCTGCCGGAGGTGAGGAGACGGAAGCGGTCGTCGAGGCGGTCGGCGATCTGGCGGGGGGTGAGCAGCCGGAGCCGGGCGGCGGCCAGCTCGATGGCCAGGGGCAGTCCGTCGAGCCGTCGGCAGATCTCCGCGACCGCCTGCTCGTCCCGGTGGTCCCGCTCGGGCGCGGCGGTGGCCGTGGCTGGGCGGACGGCCGCGGCGCGCTCTCGGAAGAGGCGGTGCGCCTGGTCGGGGAGGAGGGGGTCGACCGGGCGGACCGACTCGCCGGGGACGCCCAGGGGTTCACGGCTGGTGGCGAGGATCGTGAGCCCGGGGCAGCGGGTGAGGAGGGTCTCGGCGAGGGCGGCTGCCGCGTCGATGACATGCTCGCAGTTGTCAAGGATCAGGAGCGGGCTGCGCGGGGCGCAGTACTCGACGAGCAGGGCGACCGGGTCGTCCTGCGGGGGCGCGAGGTCGGTGGCCATCAGGGCGGTCTCGCGCAGACCGAGGGCGCTGACCACCGCGCCCGGTACCGCCTCCGGCCGGTCGAGCGGCGCCAGCTCGACGAGCCACGCCTGCGGGAGCCCGGCGGCGGCTTCCTCGGCGAGACGGGTCTTTCCGGAGCCGCCCGGTCCGGTGAGGGTGACGAGGCGGGCCCTGTGCAAGTCCGAACGGATGGCGTCGATCTCGGGTTCCCGGCCCACGAAAGAGGTAAGGCGCGGACGGAGGTTGCCGTTGCGCTCGGGCGGTGGGGGCGGTGCGAGGGGCCGGGGCTCGGGGCGGGCGAGGAGTTCGGCGTGGACGGCGCGCAGTTCGGGGCCGGGGTCGGTGCCGAGGGTGTCGGCGAGGGTGCGGCGGGCGGTCTCGTAGGCGGCGAGGGCGTCGGCGGCGCGGCCGGTGTCGCGCAGGGCGCGGATGAGGAGGGCGTGCAGGGGTTCGTCGTACGGGTGCGCGGCGGCCAGTTCGCGGAGGCGGGGTACGGCTTCGCGGGCGCGGCCGAGGCGCAGGTCGGCCTCGGCGCGGGCGCGGAGGGCCTCGGTGTGGAGGGCCTCGGGGCGGGCGGCCGGGGTGCGGTCGGGGAGGTCGGCGAGGGCGGGACCGCGCCACAGTGCGAGGGCGTCGTCGAGGGTGCGGGCGGCGGTCGCGGGGTCACCGCCCCGCTGGAGGGTGGCGGTGGCCTCGTGGACGAGGCGTTCGAAGACGTGGAGGTCGACGTCGGCCTCGGTGGCGGCGAGGCGGTAGCCGCCGGGGGCGGAGGTGACGGCGTCCTTGCCGAGGGTACGGCGGAGTCGGCCGACGAGGGCCTGGAGGGCGGCGGGGGCGTCCTGGGGCGGGGCCTCGGGCCAGATCTCGTCGATGAGGGTTTCGGAGGGTGTGGGCCGGCCCGGCCGGAGGGCGAGGGCGGTGAGGAGGGCACGGACGCGGGGGGCCGTGAGGGGTATGGGGGTGCCCTGGTCGTCCTCGGTCTGGGTGACACCCAGGATGTTGAACCGCACGGGGACATTGTCGCCGGGGGCCGCGGCGGGGGCACGGGGTTTGCGCCGCGGGGGTGCCGGACCGGGCATCGCGCGCCCGCTCTCGTCGGCAGGCGACCAGCCAACGCAGCCACAACCCCCTGGGGTCGCGGGGAACCGCGCGACCGCCCACGACCGGCCCGCACCCGAACGACGACGGCAGCACCGCGAGGACAACTCCCCGCACCCGAACGACGACGCCCCCCTGCAAGGACAATCCCCGCACCCGAACGACGACGACCGCACCTCAAGGACTCCCGCACCCCGAAACGAGCGGCACGCCTCCCCACCCCCGGCTCAGCCTCCGGAGGACACCGCCCGGCGTTGCGGGGCGATGCCGGCCGGTACCGCGCGGGCGCGGGCCGGGGTGCCGGTCCAGCAGGTGCCGCGGCGGGAGAGCAGGCGGCGGAGCCAGAGTTCGAGGGAGATCAGGTCGGCGAGGCCGTCCAGAGGGAGGGGTTCGCCGGAGGCCGCCGCGCGGACCGCCTTGCGGACGACCCGCGCCTCGATCAGGCCCGCCTCCGCGAGGAGGGGCGCGTCGAAGAGGGTGAGGAGGGGGTCGGCGGCGAGACGGAGGCCGTTGCGGGCGGTCGTGGCGGTGGTGCCGTGGGCGGGGGCGCCCCAGCCGGGCGGCAGGTCGGTGATGCCTGCGCCCTTGAGGACGGTCCGCAGGATCGCGGCACGCGCGCCCGGCTGCACCCGCAGGGTCTCGGGGAGGGCGCGGCAGGCGCGGACGACCTGGTTGTCGAGGAAGGGGGCGTGCAGGCGCTGGGAGCGGATCTCGGCGGCCTGTTCGAGGATGCGCAGGTCGGCCGCGTGCCGGGTGAGGGCGGCCCGCGCGCGGTAGTCGCCCGGGCGCTGGCCGGGGCCGACGCCGGCGCGATGGGCCGAATTCTGCAGAAGAACCGATACTTCAGCCAGCGCCTCTCCCGTCAGCCAGCGCGCCGCCGGGCCGGGTCCGGCCCAGGTCAGTGCCGCGAGCGAGGCGCCGACCGCGCCCCCCGGGTCGTCCTCGAAGCTGCGGTGCAGCAGGCGGTCGGCGAGGTTCTCGACGCCCGCGCGGTACGGCGTACGGGCGAGTCTTCGGGCCGCGCCGTACACGCGCGCGGGGACGAGCACCGAGCCGTCGGCCTTGGTGAGGGCGGCCACGGGGCGGACCAGGTGACGGCGTTTGCGGTCCATGAGCAGGTCCGCGAGGCGGGCCGGGTGGGCGTCCAGGACCTGCCGGGCGCCGTGGCCGGTGAAGTGGTCGGCGCTGCCCGCCGCGAGGCGCGCGCGGTGGCGGGCGGCGGTCACCAGGCTGGGGCCGGGTTCGTCGGTCAGCGGGCCGTCCAGGTCGGCGTACGGCAGGGTCTCCTCGGCGCCGGTCACGACGACGTGGTGCAGGCGCGGGTTGGCCGCCAGGGTTCCGGCCCGTTGCAGTTCCTCCGCACGCGCGCGCGTGGTCAGGTCGTTGAAGGTGACGGCCAGCAGCCGCTCGCCCGCGCCGGTGCCGTGGCCGAGGACGGTGCCCGGCATGCCGGGCAGGCCGGCCGCCAGCAGTGCCAGCGTGCCGGAGGCCGGGCCGCCGGAGAGGTCGGCGCCGATGCCCGGGACCGGCATCCCGCGCGCGGCGCGCCGTTCGGCGGGACCCATTCCGGGCACGGGACCGGGATCGATGTCGGGCACGTGTCTGGGCGCGGACAGACGCGCGCGTACGGCGTCTACGAGCGCGTCGCGCACCGCGTCGACCGCGCTGTCCGGGTCGGCCGGCGGCGCCGCCACGGCGAGGGACGCGACCGGGTCGTAGCCGGCGATCTCACGCGCCCCGGCGCGCAGGATCAGGGCGTGCCCCGGCGGAACGCGCCGCACGCCGTCGTACGGGGTGGAGTCGTGCAGGGCCGCGGGGACGTCGGGGGCGGCCAGGAGCGCGGCCAGGTGGGCGAAGTCGAGGTTGGCCTCGATGAGGTCGGCGAGCGGCAGCGCGGCGGTGGCGTAGGCGGTTCCGCCTGCCCAGGGGGTGTGGAAGACCGGGCGGGCGCCCGCGAGGTCGCCGCAGACGGTGACCCGGCGGCCGACCTGGACGACGGCGGTGTAGCTGCCGGGCCAGGCCGTCAGATGGCGCAGTGCGCCCCCGCGGGCGGCGAACAGTCCGACGCGCAGCTGCTCGTCGCTCGCCCCGCAGGTGCCGAGGACCGCGATCCGGGTCTGGGCGTCGGCCTCGACCACCCGTACCTCGTCGGGGCGCCAGTCGCCCACCGCCCACAGCGGATCGGGGTCGCCCCACAGGAGTTGGGAGCCGACGGGTTGCAACGTCTCGCCGTCGTGGCCGATCCGACCGCCGTAGGTGTCGCCGTCGTCGTGACCGACCGCCCCGCCCGGCGCACCCGCGGCGGTGCTGCTCCATCCCACCAACCACCGCATCGACGCCTCCACGGGCCGTGGACAACCGAGTGCACCGTACGAACGGGCACCATGCTGCCACGAAGAACGCGCCGCAGAGGGAGGCGACGCCGCTTGTGATCCGGGGAGTGCGCCCGCCTCGATGGGCCGGCGCCGGCCCGCGCGGCCGCAGGGACCCCGGTGTCTGCGGCATGAATGCGCCCCCGGTACGCTCCCTCAAGTCGCCCTGTGCGCCCTCGATTTCCATGGTCGGAGGCGTTGTCACCCATGGAACGCGGGGTCGATTTTCGGCCAAATCCGGCGCGGGCGAGTCCCGTCGGCCGTCCCGTGCGCAGGCTCCGCACACGCTCCGTGCACACGCGCGTGCCCGTCACGGGCCGCGCCGGCCCGGGAGACGGAAAGCGCCTCCCGGACCGCTCCGCCGCCCGCGGGGATGAAGGCGGCGGTGTCCCCCAGCCCACTGGATCCAGTACAGCGGGCCGACCCACGCACGGCCTATGGAACCGCTCCCCCGATGGCCGGAGAAGAGCGCACACGCAGGCGCACGGCCACACAGCGGGAGCACGCGGCGACGGACCGTGCCGAGGCCCGCACTCGCGTACGGACCACAATCCCGCCAACCGGCAGAATGCCCCTTAACGCTTGGGATGCGGCGAACTACGCTGGGTTTACGAATGCCGCGTGGTTATGCCAGAGCGGCAGCCGGATGTGTCGAGGGGTGGCGCAATGTCCAGGGAGCAACGCGGGCCGAACGAAAAGCTCGGCGCCGTTCTCGCCCTCGCGGGAATCAGCAACGCAGGACTCGCGCGACGCGTCAACGACCTTGGCGCTCAACGCGGGTTGACTCTTCGCTACGACAAGACGTCCGTGGCGCGCTGGGTGTCGAAGGGCATGGTGCCGCAGGGCGCCGCGCCGCACCTCATCGCGGCCGCCATCGGGCAGAAGCTCGGCCGCCCGGTGCCGCTCCACGAGATCGGCCTGGCGGACGCGGACCCCGCGCCCGAAGTGGGCCTCGCCTTCCCCAGGGACGTCGCCCAGGCCGTGCGCTCGGCGACGGAGCTCTACCGCCTCGACCTGGCCGGCCGCCGGGCCGGTTCGGGGGGCATCTGGCAGTCCCTGGCCGGATCATTCGCAGTAAGCGCATACGCAACGCCCGCGTCGCGCTGGCTGATAACCCCGGCCGACAGTTCGGTGGCGCGTGAGGCCCACTCCCTGGAGGGGACCGGCGCACCGCTCAAAGTCGGCCACAGCGATGTGCAGAAGCTGCGGGAGGCCGCCGAGGACGCCAGACGGTGGGACTCCAAGTACGGCGGCGGGGACTGGCGTTCGTCGATGGTCCCCGAGTGCCTGCGCGTGGAGGCGGCGCCGCTGCTGCTGGGCGCGTACTCCGACGAGGTCGGGCGCGCCCTGTTCGGGGCGAGTGCCGAACTGACGCGGCTGGCGGGGTGGATGGCCTTCGACACCGGTCAGCAGGAGGCCGCCCAGCGGTACTACATCCAGGCGCTGCGGCTCGCGCGCGCGGCGGCGGACGTACCGCTCGGGGGGTATGTGCTGGCGTCGATGTCGCTCCAGGCGACGTACCGGGGCTTCGGCGACGAGGGCGTCGACCTCGCGCAGGCCGCTCTGGAGCGCAACCGGGGGCTGGCGACCGCCCGCACGATGAGCTTCTTCCGGCTCGTCGAGGCACGCGCGCATGCCCGCGCGGGGGACGCGCAGGCCGCCGGGGCGGCGCTGAAGGCGGCGGAGAGCTGGCTGGAGCGGGCGCGGGAGGGGGATCACGACCCCTCGTGGCTCGGGTTCTACTCGTACGACCGGTTCGCCGCCGACGCGGCCGAGTGCTACCGGGACCTGAAGGCGCCGCGGCAGGTGCGGCGCTTCACCGAGCAGGCCCTGTCGCAGCCGACGGAGGAGTTCGTCCGCTCGCACGGCCTCAGGCTGGTCGTGTCCGCGGTCGCCGAGCTGGAGTCGGGGAACCTGGACGCGGCGTGCGAGCAGGGCGTGCGGGCGGTGGAGGTCGCGGGGCGGATCTCGTCCGCGCGGACCACCGAGTACGTGAAGGACCTGCTGCACCGGCTGGAGCCGTACGGGGACGAGCCGAGGGTCGTGGAGCTGCGGGAGCGGGCACGGCCGCTGTTGATGGCTCCGGCCTAGAAGATCTTCGCCTCTCGTCCGCCCTGTGCTGTGGTCGTGCAGGTGCGGGTGCGTCGTGGTCGATCGCGCAGTTCCCCGCGCCCCTGGGTGGGCTGTACCGACCTGCGTTTGAAGTGACTGTCAGTGGTGCAGTGCACTATCGAAGGCGGAGGTGGTGCAGGTGGTGGCGTACGACTGTGACGTGCTCGTCGTCGGCGGGGGCATCGTCGGGCTGTCCACGGCGTATGCGATCACGCGGAGTGCGCCCGGGACCCGGGTCACCGTGCTGGAGAAGGAGCCGGGACCTGCCCGGCACCAGACCGGGCGCAACAGCGGGGTGATCCACAGCGGGATCTACTACCGTCCGGGCTCGCTGAAGGCGCGGTACGCGGTCCGGGGCGCCGCGGAGATGACCAAGTTCTGCGCGGAGTACGGCATCGCGCACGCCGTCACCGGCAAGCTGATCGTCGCCACCGAGCGGGACGAGCTGCCCCGCCTGCACGGGCTCGTGCAGCGCGGCCGGGAGAACGGCATACCCGTGCGGGAGCTGGGCACCGCGCAGCTCGCGGAGTACGAGCCGGAGGTGCGGGGACTCGCCGCGATCCACGTCGGGACGACCGGCATCTGCGACTACACGGCGGTCGCCCACCGGCTCGGTGAGGCCTCCGGGGCGGAGCTCCGGTACGGCGCCGAGGTGGTGCGGATCGACCGGCGGCCCGAGCGGGGAGTGGCCGTGCTCACCGCGCGCGGGGACGTGGTGCGGGGCCGTGCGCTGGTGAACTGCGCGGGGCTGTACTGCGACGAGATCGCCCGGATGACCGGGGACGAGCCGGAGGTGCGGATCGTGCCGTTCCGGGGCGAGTACTACGAACTGGCGCGGCCCGACCTGGTGCGGGGACTGGTGTATCCGGTGCCCGATCCGGCGTTCCCGTTCCTCGGGGTCCATCTGACCAGGGGGATCGACGGCGGGGTGCACGTCGGCCCCAATGCCGTCCCGGCGCTGGCCCGTGAGGGGTACGACTGGGGCGTCGTACGGCCCCGGGAGGCGCTGGCGACGGCGGCGTGGCCCGGGGTGTGGCGGATGGGACGCCGGCACTGGCGGTACGGGGCCGGGGAGCTGCGGCGGTCGGTGTCCAAGGGGGCGTTCGTGCAGGCGGTGCGGCGGTTGTTGCCGGCGGTCCGCGAGACGGACCTGGTGCGGGCGGACGCGGGCGTGCGGGCGCAGGCCGTGCTGCGGGACGGCGGCCTGGTGGACGACTTCCTGATCCGCGAGGGCGCCCGCGCGGTGCACGTGCTGAACGCTCCCTCCCCGGCGGCGACGGCCTCGCTGCCGATCGGCCGGGAGGTGGCCCGCAGGGCCCTGGAGGTGCTGGAGACCCGGTGACCCTGGTGAGGCCGGCGCACGGCAGTAAAATCGACCCCACTGTGTCTGATTCCGTGAACACCCCCGAAATCCCCCGGCCCGCTCCCGACGGCGAGCACCACCCCGGCGAGTCCGTCCGGCACACCCGGGCCAAGGGGGCGCCGCGCTTCCCCGACGGCCCGAAGGCCGACCCCGCCGGGTCGCACTTCGAGCGGCGGATCAGGAGCTTCCAGCCCCGGCGCAGCCGGGTGACGGCCGGGCAGGCCGACGCGCTGCAGCGGCTGTGGTCGCGGTGGGGCCTCGACATCGACGGGCACGCCGTCGACCTCGGCAAGCTGTTCGGGAACGACAGACCCGTGGTGCTGGAGATCGGGTTCGGGATGGGCGAGGCCACCGCGCAGATGGCGGTCGCCGACCCGGACACCAATATCCTCGCCGTGGATGTGCACACCCCCGGTCAGGGCAATCTGCTCAACCTCGCCGACCGGGCCGGAGCGGACAACGTCCGGGTCGCCAACGGCGACGCGATCATCCTGCTGCGGGAGATGCTGACCCCCGACTCGCTGGCCGGGCTGCGCGTCTTCTTCCCCGACCCCTGGCCGAAGAAGCGCCACCACAAGCGGCGCCTCATCCAGCCGGAGTTCCTCGCTCTGGCCGCGACGCGGCTGCGGCCGGGGGCGACCGTGCACTGCGCGACCGACTGGGAACCGTACGCCGAACAGATGCTGGACGTCCTCACCGCCCACCCCGACTTCGAGAACACGCAGGCCGACGGCGGTTTCGCGCCCCGGCCCGCGTTCCGGCCGCTGACCCGTTTCGAGGGCCAGGGGCTGGACAAGGGTCATGTGGTGAACGACCTCCTCTTCCGTCGCGTACAGCACGGCGATCACTGACCGACAGACCGTCCACCACAGTCCCCTCCCTCGTTAGGGTCGATGCCGTGGCCATCAGTCACCCGTTTCCGCCGTACCCGCCGCACCCGGGCGGCCCGGACGAGGACGCCCGGCTCCGGCGGGTGCACTGGTGGCAGAGGAGATGGGTGCGCTACGCGGCGCTCATCACGCTGCTCACGCTGTCGGGGCTGGTGATCCTGGCGCTGGTGCGGGAACAGACCGGCACCGAGGGGTTCCTGGTCGGGCTGGGGCTCGCGGTACTGCCGGTGCCGCTGCTGATAGCCGCCTTCCGCTGGCTGGACCGGGTGGAGCCGGGGCCCTGGCGGAATCTGGTGTTCGCCTTCGCCTGGGGTGCCTGCGCGGCCGCGCTGATCGCGATCGTCGCCAACAGCTTCGCCACCCGCTGGATAGCCACCGCCACCGCGGACCCGTCCGGCGCGGACACCCTCGGGGCGACGGTCATAGCGCCCGTCGTCGAGGAGTCCGCCAAGGCCGCCGCGATCCTGCTCGTGTTCCTCTTCCGCAGACGCGACTTCACCGGGCCGGTCGACGGGGTGGTCGTCGCCGGGATCACCGCCACCGGCTTCGCGTTCACCGAGAACATCCTCTATCTGGGCACCGCGTTCGGCACCGACCAGCTCAGCGGGGACAGCGGCATCGCCTCCGTGACGGCCGCGACGTTCTTCGTGCGGATCGTCATGTCGCCGTTCGCGCACCCCCTCTTCACGGTGCTCACCGGGCTCGGCTTCGGGCTCGCGGCACGCTCCGGGCCCGGGCGGCCGGTGCTCCGCGTCCTGTTCCCGCTGGGCGGGCTGCTCCTCGCGATGGGCATGCACGCCCTGTGGAACGGCTCGTCGGCCTTCGGCGAGTTCGGGTTCTTCGCGGTGTACGCGTCGTTCATGGTGCCCGTGTTCGGGCTGCTCACCTGGCTGGCGGTGTGGACCCGGCAGCGGGAGCTGCGCACGGTCCGCGAGGAACTGCCCGCGTACACGGCGGCGGGCTGGCTCACCCCGGCCGAACCGTACGCGCTCGGCTCGATGCGGGCGCGGCGGCTGGCCCGCGACTACGCCAAGCGGCACCTGGGGCGGCCGGCCGCGCGGGCGGTCGCCGAGTACGAGGCGTACGCGACCTCGCTGGCGTTCCTGCGGCACCGGGGCCGGAGCGGGCGGGCGGGCGACGACTTCGTCGTACGGGAACGGGAACTGCTGAACGAGCTGTGGCGGCGCCGGGAGGTCGCCCGCCCGGCCCTGGACCACGCGGCGCGGATGACGGTGCCTGTGGCGCCCGGGCCGGTCTACGGGTACGGGTACAGCGCCCCGCAGGGCTACGGCGCCCCGCAGGGCTACGGCGCCCCGCACGGGTACTACGGGTACGGGTATCCGGCGGGGCCGTATCCCCTCCAGAACCCCTATCGGTCGTAAGGGTCGTAGGGGCAGGGGACGGGGAGCGCGGGATGCCTAGGCCGAGGCCGCCGTCAGCTGCGTGATCTCCTCGTCCGTGAGCTCGATCTCGGCCACCGCCAGCAGCGGCGGCAGCTGGTCCAGGGTGCGGGCGGAGGCGATGGGGGCGACGACCGTCGGCCGGGCGGCGAGCCAGGCGAGGGCGACCGTGGCGACCTCGGTGCCGTGGGCGCGAGCGATCTCGTCGAGGGCGGCGAGGACGCGGACGCCCCGCTCGGTGCCGAGATGCCGGCCGGCGCCCGCGGCTCGCGGTCCCTCCACCGTCGTACCGGGGCGGTACTTGCCGGTGAGGAAGCCGGAGGCCAGGGCGTAGTAGGGGACGGCGGCGAGGCCGGAGCGGGCCGCGAGGTCCTGCAGGCCGCCCTCGTAGGTGTCGCGGGAGACCAGGTTGTAGTGCGGCTGGACGGCGACGTACCGGGCGAGGCCCTCGCGGTCGGAGAACTCCAGGGACTCCCGGAGGCGTTCGGGCGAGATGTTGGAGGCGGCGATGTGCCGCACCTTGCCTGCCTGCACCAGCTCGTCCAGCGCGCCGATGATCTCCTCGACCGGCACCTCGGGCTTGTCGAAGTGGGTGTAGTAGAGGTCGATGTGGTCGGTGCCGAGGCGGGTGAGGGACGCGTCGGCGGCGGCCTTGATGTTGGCGGCGGTCAGACCGGGGAAGTCGGGGTGCTGGCTGACCTTGGTGGCGATGACGACGTCGTCGCGGTTGCCGCGCTTGTGCACCCACCGGCCGATGATCGTCTCGGACTCGCCGCCGCTGTTGCCGTCGACCCAGGCGGAGTAGGAGTCGGCGGTGTCGACGAAGTTGCCGCCGGCGGCGGCGTAGGCGTCCAGGACGGCGAAGGAGGTCGCCTCGTCGGCGGTCCAGCCGAAGACGTTGCCGCCGAGGGAGAGGGGGAAGACCTCGAGGTCCGAGGAGCCGAGCTTGCGCAGAGAAGTCATGTCCTACGTCAACACCGTCTTCGGAGCGGCCCATTCCGTCCGTCGCGCCGAAGCATACGAAGAACGTGTGAACAGGACCGCTCCCGACAGGACGGCATCAGGAGCACGGCACCGGGAGGACGGCACAGGAAACGGCACCCTTACGGGTTGAGCCCCTTGCTGTGCAGCCAGGCCATCGGGTCGATGCCGTTGGCGGCGCCGTCGGGGTGGACCTCCAGGTGGAGGTGGGCGCCGGTCACATTGCCGGTGGCGCCCACGCGGCCGATCACGTCACCGGTGCCGACCTTCTGGCCGGCGCTGACGTTGATCGAGGACTGGTGGCAGAACCACAGCTCGGTGCCGTCGTCCAGGGTGAGGATGGTGCGGTAGCCGTAGGAGCCGGCCCAGCCCGCCTCGGTGATGGTGCCGCTGTGGACGGCCTTGATGAGGGTGCCGGTGGGGGCGGCGAAGTCCAGGCCGGTGTGGTAGCCGGAGGACCAGTAGGCGCCGGCCTGGCCGAAGGTCGCGGTGAGCGTGTACGAGGAGGTCGGCAGCGTGTACTGCTTGGCCAGCTCGGCCAGGCGCGCGGCCTCGGCCTTCTCCTTGGCGGCCTGCTCGGCCTTCTTCTTCGCGGCGGCGGCCGCGGCCTTCGCGTCCTGGTCGGCCTTGGCGACGGCGGCCGCCTCCGCCTTGGCCGCGGCGGCCTCGGCGCGCTCGGCGACCTGGCTCTGCTGCGACTCGGCCTGCGCCATGATCCGCTCGCGCAGCGCCTCGCCGGCGTCGGCGGCGGCTCCGCCGCTGTTGTTGTCGGTGGCCACGGAGGCCTCGGTGCCGAAGCCGGCGAGCGCGGGCGCGGTGTCCTGGCCGGAGTCGTCGTCGGAGATGAGGGAGCCCACGGAGGGCAGGTCCGGCATGGCGATGGAGACCGGGGGCTTGCCGGTGTTGGCGCTGGCCATGCCGCCGGCGCTGAAGGCGGCGATGACGCCGACGCCGAGGACCGTGGAGCTGCGGGCGAATCCGCCGCCGCGCTGCTTGGCGACCCGGTGCTTGCCCCGGACCGGGGCGAGGGAGTCCTCGGTGGGATTCCACTCCTCCCAGGGGCCCTCTTCGCTGCGGTAGCTGCCGTAGCCGAAGGTGTCGGAAGAGGAACGCTGGCTCGGCGCGAAGGGGGCTTCGGGAGCAGGCCGGTTGGACGCCACGCGGGCGTACTCCTTTCCTTCCGACGCCTACCGGGTTAGCTGACGGGTTCGGAGCGGGAAGGTCTCCTACGCGCGTAAACCGTTCGTGACTCCGTGAGTTCACTACGGCTTCCGTGCGATTCACCCCAGGGTGGTGGTTCCCCGGTTCCCTTACGGGATTCGGCGCGTGCGCACGGAGCCGACTCTTGTGACGGCTGGGACGACCGCGCTGCGTTATCGAACGTTAATAGACCCGGGCGTAGCTTTCCAAGCTCTTCTGCTTGATCAACAACCTTTTTTGGCCTGGACTTTCGGGCCATGACCGGTGAAAAACGGGCGAGTTGCCGGAATACACAGGCGAGGTACAGCCACCACAAGCACGGGGCGGAGGGCGCACGCGCCAAACACCGAGGGCCGGAACCCTTTCGGATTCCGGCCCTCGGCCTTCAGTAGCGGGGACAGGATTTGAACCTGCGACCTCTGGGTTATGAGCCCAGCGAGCTACCGAGCTGCTCCACCCCGCGTCGGTGACACCACTGTATCACCCGGTCAGGTGCAGGTTCGGCACCCTCGCCCGCTCGGCGTACTCCGGGAGGACGACGACGTCCACGCCCTCGGCCGTCAGCAGCCCGTTTCCGTCGGCGGCCGTCACGAAGGTGTCCGGCTCCCGCCAGGCGGTGACCACCCGGCGCACGCCCGCGTCGAGGATGAGCCGGGCGCAGGGCCTGGGGCGGGAGGCGCGGCGGGCGCAGGGTTCGAGGCTGCTGTAGACCGTGGCCGTGGCCAGCCGGGGGTCGGCCGGGTCGAGTCGGGCGAGGGCGGCCTCCTCGGCGTGGACGACGGGGTCGCCGCCCTCGCGGGAGTGGCCGCGCGCCAGTTCCGTGCCGTCGGCGGCGACGATCACCGCGCCGACGCTGAAGGCGGTCGGGGAGGGCGGGCACTGGGCGGCGAGCTCACAGGCGAGGGCCAGCCAGTGCCGGTCGGCGGCGGAGGGGAGCGGGCCGGTGCCGGGGGCGGTGGGCTCGTAGCGCATGAGGACGACGTCCTCGATTTGCCGGGTCTCGGTCAGGCGGAGCCGTCCGCCCTGGTAGGCGCCGGGGCCGAAGAGGCGGGGCGCGCCGGGGTCGCCGACGAAGAGGGGGGCGAGGACGAGCTGGACCTCGTCGGCGAGGCCCTGCTGGAGCAGCTGGGTGTGGATGGTGCCGCCGCCCTCGACCATGAGCCGGCGCACACCGCGCTCGTCGTGGAGGTGCTCCAGGAGGCGGCGCCAGTCCAGGTCGGGGCCGAGCGGGACGACCTCGGCCGCGATGCCCAGCGCCTCGGCGCGCCGGGCGCCCCGGTCCGTGGTGTAGACGATCTTGTCGCCGCCGGTGTGCCAGAAGCGGGCGGCCGGGTCGAGGTCGCCTGAGCCACTGACGGTGACCTTGAGGGGATACTCCGGCTTTCCGGCCGCCACGCGCGCGTGCCTGCGGTCGGCGGAGTTCACCAGCAGCCGGGGGTTGTCCGCGCGGATGGTGCCGGCGCCGATGAGGATCGCGTCGACCGAGGCCCGTACCTCGTCGACCCGGTCGAAGTCGGCGGGGCTGGACAGCAGCAGGCGCTCGGGAGTGGTGTCGTCCAGACAGCCGTCGAGGGAGACGGCGGCGGACAGCAGGACGTACGGGTACGACATGGGCGCGGCTCCCCTGGGGCACGGGCTGGTTCGGCACTGAGGTGGGTCTTGGTTCAAGTTTGAAACAAACCTACACTGGACGCATGACGACCCGCTGGCTCACCCCCGAGGAGCAGCGCGCCTGGCGCGCGTACGTCGCCGGTTATCTCCTCCTGGAGGACGCCATCGACCGGCAGCTCCAGCAGGAGGCCGGCCTGCCCCATCTGTACTACTCCATCCTCGCGAACCTGTCCGAGTCCCCCGAGCGGCGGCTGCGGATGACGGATCTCGCGGAGTCGCTGAAGATCACGCGCAGCCGGCTGACGTACGCAGTGACCCGGCTGGAGAAGGACGGGCTGCTGCGGCGCGAGGACTGCCGCTGGGACAAGCGCGGCAGCGTAGCGGTGCTGACGGAGGAGGGCATGGCGGCCCTGGAGCGGCTGGCCCCCGGCCATGTGGAGACCGTCCGCGCCGGCCTCTTCGACCGGCTCACCCCCGAGCAGGTACGCCAACTGGAGGAGATCTTCACGCAGGTGGTCGCCGGATTCCAGGAGGACGGCGAGGCGCTGCCGGAAGAACTGCCTTGGCGGCGGCGTTCATCCGGATGTTCCGGGAGCTCGTGAGTCGGGCCACAATCCCGTTGCTTTAAATTTAAAGCATGGGGTAGGGTCTCACCCGGCTCACTGCTTCAAATCTGAAGCAGAAGCCGTACCGACCGCACTCGCCCCGGGAGACCCGCATGCCCGACACCCCCGCCGCCACCCAGCGCGCCCGCGTCCGGGTTCCGCTGCGCTTCCACGACGGCTACTCCGTCGACGCCGAGCTGGTCACCTTCCACGGCCTGGCCGACGGGCAGGAGCATGTCGCCGTCGTGCTCGGCGAGGCGGCGCCCGACACCGTCCCGCTGGTCCGCCTGCACTCCGAGTGCCTCACCGGGGACGTCTTCGGCTCGGCCCGCTGCGACTGCGGCCCCCAGCTGCGCGAGGCGGTGGAACGCATAGCCGAGACCGGCGGCATCCTGCTCTACCTGCGCCAGGAGGGCCGTGGCATCGGCCTCTACAACAAGCTCGACGCCTACGCCCTCCAGGACCAGGGCCTGGACACCTACGAGGCGAACGCCGCCCTCGGACTGCCCGAGGACGGCCGCGACTACACCGCCGCCGCCCAGATGCTGAACGCCCTCGGCGTCACCAGCCTGGACCTGCTGTCCAACAACCCCGACAAGGCCGACCAGCTGCGGGCGCTCGGCATCGACGTCCACGACCGGGTCCCGACCGGTGTGTTCACCACCCCGCACAACGTCCGCTATCTGCGTGCGAAGGTCCTCCAGACCCAGCACACGCTGCCGCTGGCCCAGCTCAGCGCCGGCTGAACGGACCGTCCAGCGCCGCCCACTGGAGCAGCATGATGGTCTTCGCGTCGGCGATCCCGCCGGAGCGGACCAGGCCGAGGGCCTCCGTGAACGGCAGCTCCACGACGGCGATGTCCTCGCCCTCGGCCGCCACACCCGCAGTGTCGGCGCCGGGGGCCGAGCCGTCGTAGGGGGCGGCGAAGAAGCCCAGGCGCTCGGTCACCGAACCGGGGCTCATGAACGCGTCGAACACGTGCTCCACCTCGTGGACGGTACGTCCCGTCTCCTCGACGGCCTCACGGCGGATCGCCGCCTTCGGGTCGTCGCCGTCCAGCAGCCCGGCCGCGGTCTCCAGCAGCATCCCGTCGGGGTGGCCGTTGACGTAGGCGGGCAGTCGGAACTGACGGGTCAGCAGGACCGTTTCCCGTACGGGGTCGTAGAGCAGGATCGTCGCGCCGTCGCCCCGGTCGTAGGTTTCCCGCCGCTCCCGGCTCCAGTGGCCGTCCTGGTGCCGGTAGTCGAAGGTCGTCCGCCGCAGGACCGCCCAGTCGCAGGCGAGGACCTCCACGTCGAGGATGCGGACGCGCGGGTTCCCGGTGAGGTCGCGGCCGTGCAGGTGCAGGCCGGTGCGGCCCCGGGGGTCGGGGGTGTCGATGCCGGCGGTCATGGAGGCTCCTCGGGTCGTGGGCGGGCTGCGCGAAGGTCCCATGATCCCGAACACCGCGGCGCCCGCCCCGGCCGAAGCCGGAACGGGCGCCGCACAGCAGGTCGGAGGCGGTATCCGCCGACCACCGTCCGTAGGCCCTGTGGGACTCGAACCCACAACCAATGGATCAAAAGTCCTGGCCAAAGCTTGTCGTGTGATTCTGGATGTATCTCCTGCATCCAAGACCACCCGGCCAGCATGCGTCCGGAGGTTCGCCAGTCCGGCTCATGTCGGCTCGTGCCGTCCCGTCCGCTCACGCATCGCTCGCGCTCCCCCGACGCGGCGTCAGGCGCGGCCGGTGGCTGCCGCGAGGGACTGGAGGTCGTCCTCGTACGTCAGGTAGCGCCCGGTGAGGGCGTCCGCGTCGCCCCGGACCAGCCGGATCAGGTTGGCGACGGCCTCGTCGATGGGGACGTAGCGGCCGGCCTCGCGCTGAGCGTCGAGCCAGGACGTGAGGCGGCGTTCCCAGGGGTTGTCGCTGTCCCGGGCCTCTGGGGTGATCGCGCCGAGGCCGACGTCCACGATTCCCGGGTGGTAACCGAACGCGGTGATCCCGTGCGGAAGCAGTTCGATGGCGAGGTTCTCGGTGAGTTTGTTGACCGCCGCTTTGGAGACGGAGTAGGCGCTGACGTACGGCCAGCGGGTGTGCCCCGCGTGGCTGGAGATCGAGACGACCCGCCCGTGGCCGCGCTCGATCATGCCGGGCAGCACCGCGCGGCAGGCGGCCAGGGGGCCCTCCAGATTGACCTCCAGGGTGTGCCGCCACTCGGCCGGGGAGTTCTCCCAGGCGGGTCCGACCGGTCCGGGCACACCGGCGTTGTTGACCAGGACGTCGATCCCGCCGAGCCGTTCGGTGGCCAGCTTGACGGCCGCGGCCAGCTCGGCGTCGTTGCGGACGTCGGCGACGGCGGTGACGACCTCGGCGGACCCGTCGAGCCCGGCGGCGGCGCCGGGCAGTGAGTCGGCGGTCCGCGTGGTGAGCACCAGGTGCGCGCCCGCCGCGTGCAGCGACTCGGCCAGGGCCCGGCCGAGGCCGCCGGCCGCCCCGGTCACCATGACCCGCAAGCCGCTCAGGTCCGTCATGTCCTGCATGCCTTGAGACATCACAACCTCCGACATCACAACCTCCGTAGACAATCTGGGGTCCAGCCGCGCCGCGCTCACGTGCTCGCCTTCGCCGGAGCGGCCAGCATCCGCAGGACGTGATCGGCCAGGGCCCGCGGCACCGGGTGGTCGAACACGAACGTGGCCGGCAGCCGCAGCCCGGTCAGGGCGCTCAGCCGGTTGCGCAGGGCCACCGAGGCGAGCGAGTCCAGGCCGGATTCGACCAGGCTCCGGTCCGGCTGCACGGCCTCGGCGTCCTGGTGGCCCAGCAGGTCGGCGGCGGCCGCGCGCACCTCGGCCAGCAGCCGCCCGGCCCGCTCGGCCGGGGGCAGGTCGCGCAGGGGGACGGCGGATACGGCGGGGGCCGGTCCGGCGGGTACGAGGCCGCGCAGCAACGGGGGTGCCCCGCGGGTGCGCAGCCTGGCGATGTCGAACCGGGCGAGGGTGAGGGCAGCGTCGTCCTGCCGCAGCGCCTCGTCGAACAGGGCCAGCGCGAAATCGGTGGGCAGGGGCAGGGTGTCGTCGGGAGAGCCGCCGTCCCGGACGGTCTCCCGCAGCACCTCGGTCATCCCGGAGATCTCCTCCCACATGCCCCACGCCAGGGACTGCGCGGACAGCCCGTCGGCCCTGCGGTGTTCGGCGAAGGCGTCCAGGAACGCGTTCGCGGCGGCGTAGTTGCCCTGCCCCGCGCTGCCGAGCACCCCGGCCAGCGAGGAGAACAGCACGAACGCGGCCAGGTCGGTGCCCTTGGTCAGCTCGTGCAGGTTCAGCGCGCCGTCGACCTTGGGGCGCAGCACCCGCTCCACCTGCTCGGCGGTCAGCCCGGTCAGCACGCCGTCCGCGAGCGCCCCGGCCGCGTGCACGACCCCGACCAGCGGGCGCCCTGCGGGCACCCGGTCGAGGGCGGCGGCGAGGCTGTCGCGGTCGGCGACGTCGCAGGCGACGACGTCGACCTCGGCGCCCAGCCCGGTCAGTTCGGTGAGCAGCGGGCCGGCGTCCCGTGCTCCCCTGCGGCTGGTGAGCAGGAGACCGTGGACGCCGTACTCGGTCACCAGGTGCCGGGCGAGCAGTGATCCGAGGGTGCCGGTGCCGCCGGTGATGAGGACGGTGCCGCCGGCGAGGTCCGGCCTCGCGCCGCGCCCCGGGGAGACCCGAGCCAGTTCCGGTGCCTGGAGCCGTCCTGCGCCGATGCGCACGTGGGGCCGTCCGGCGGCGACGACATCGGCCAGTCGCGCCGGGGAACGGGAGTCGTCGTCCGTCTCGGCCAGCAGGAACCGTCCGGGGTGCTCGGACTGCGCCGACCGGACCAGGCCGCGCGCCGCCGCGTGGGCCAGGTCGTCACTGCGGGTCAGCACGACGAGCGGGACGTCGGCCGGACGGTCGGCCTCCAGCCAGCGCCGCAGGTGGGACAGCGTGTCGAGCACCGCCGCCCGGACGTCGTCGAGCGGCGGGACGTACAGGGCCGCGTCGGCGTCGGCGAGTTCGACCGGGTCGACGGGCACCCCGAGGTGGTCGGTCCCCAGCAGGGCCCACTTCGGCGCGGGTGCCGTCGGCGGGGCGGGGAGTTCGGTCCATCGGGTCCGGTACGCCGAGTCCGTCGGCACCGCTCCCGTCAGCTCGCGCAGGGCCACCGCACGGATGCCGAGGGTGCCCCGGAAGAAGGGTTCGCCGTCGGTGGTGGCGATGGTGACGGTGTACTCGTCCTGTCCGCTCGGCGCCAGGTGGGCGTGGGCGTGGGGGGCGTGGCGGTCGCCGGCCCACACGTCGTGCCAGACGAAGGGCAGGCCGACGTGTCCGTCGGGGCGCTCCTCGGTGAGGGCGAGGGCGTGCAGGGCGGCGTCGGCGAGGACGGGGTGCAGGCCGGGGCCGGTGAAGCCGACGGGCGCCTCGCCCGGCAGCCGCAGTTCGGCGAAGAGTTCCTCGCCGCGCCGCCACAGCCCGTGCAGCGCCCTGAACGCGGGACCGAACTCGTATCCGCGTGCGGCCAGCGAGGCGTAATCGACGGGGACGACCTCGGCGTCGGGCGGCGGCAGGAGGGCGGGGAACCCCCCAGACAGCTCCCCGGCCGACTCCCCGGCCAACGCCCCGGCCGGGGGCGGTACTTCGGCGGACAGCGTGCCCTGGGCATGGCGTCGCCACTGGCCGCCGGGCTGTTCGGGCCTGCTGAACACCTCCACCGTGCGCTGGGCCGGGTCCGCGACGACCTGGAGCTCCGCCGCGCCCTGCCGGGACAGGGCCAGAGGCGCCCCGATGACCAGTTCACCGACGCCGGTTCCCGCGCTGTGCGCGGCGCGCAGGGCGAGGTCGAGCACGGCGGTGCCGGCCAGCAGGCAGGTGCCGTTCACCGCGTGGTCCGCCAGCCACGGCTGCTCAGCCGGCGCGACCCGGCCGCCGGCCACGAACGCGCCGGTGCGGGCGGCCTCGGTGAACTTGCCGAGCAGCGGGTGGCCGGTCCTCGCCCCTTCCGAGGCGGTCGCGGTGAGCCAGTACCGCTGCCGCTGGAACGGTGTGGTCGGCAGGGGCACGGGCCGCCCGGTGCCGGTGGCAAGGCGTACGCCGTCCCGCCCACGCGTGTACAGCTGCGCGGCGGAGGTCAGGAACCGGTCGAGGCCGCCGTCGTCGCGGCGCAGGGTCCCGGTGACGACCCCGGTCGTGTCACTTTCCTCCAGCGTCTGTTCGATCGCGGAGGTCAGCACCGGGTGCGAGCTGGACTCCACGAAGACGCGGAACCCCTGGTCGACGAGGTGCTCGACGGCCTGCTGGAACCGCACGGGCTGCCGGAGGTTGCGGTACCAGTACGCGCCGGTGAGCGGGGTGTCGCCGACCCAGTCCAGATCCACCGTGGAGTACATGGGCACCGACGGCTCGGTCGTGCGCACCTCTCCCAGCCGGGCCGTCAGCTCCTCGCGCAGTTCCTCCACCTTCGGGCAGTGCGAGGCGTAGCCGACGCGGACCCGGCGGGCGTGCAGGCCGTCCAGGGCGCATTCGGTGAGCAGCCCGTCGATCGCCAGGTCGTCACCGGCGACCACGGTGGTGGAGGGGCCGTTGAACGCGGCGATCCAGAGCTGGTCGGGCCAGCGCTCCAGCAGCCACTCCAGCTGCGAGCGCGAGGCGGTCACCGACGCCATGCCGGCGCCGCCGCCGAGTTCGGCGATGACCTGGCTGCGCACCGCGACGACGCGGGCGGCCTCCTCCAGCGTCAGTGCGCCCGCGACGCACGCCGCCGCGAGTTCGCCCTGCGAGTGACCGAGCACCGCGTCCGGTTCGACGCCGCGGGAGCGCCACAGGGCGGCCAGCGACACCATCACCGCGAACAGGACGGGCTGTACGACGTCCGCCCGCTCCAGGCGGTCGGCGCCGTCGGCGAGCACCTCGGTGAGTGACCAGTCCACGTGGGGGGCGAGCGCCCGTTCACAGGCGGAGAGGGAGGCGGCGAACACCGGCTCGTCCATCAGGCCGGCGGCCATGCCGAGCCACTGGGTGCCCTGGCCCGGGAAGACGAACACCGTCCTCCCCTCCGTGTCCGCCGCTCCGAGGACCACGTTCCGCGCCGGCTGTCCCTCGGCGACGGCCCGTACCCCGGCCAGCAGTTCTTCACGGTCGCCTCCGACGACGACGGCGCGGTGGGCGAAGTGCGCGCGGGACGCCGCGAGGGAGTGCGCGAGGTCCACCGGCGCGGCCTGACCGGCCACGGGGAGCAGCCGGGCCGCCCACTCCCGCAGCCTCTCGGGCGTCCTGCCCGACAGCGTCAACGCGACGACGGACGGCTCGCCTGCGGGCGCCTGCGCGGACGGCTGCGGCGGTGCCTCCAGGATCAGGTGCGCGTTGGTGCCGCTGACGCCGAACGAGGAGACGGCGGCGCGCGCCGGCCGGTCCCGCTTCGGCCACGGCATGCTCTCGGTGAGCAGCCGGACGTCTCCCGACGCCCAGTCGACGTGCGGTGACGGCTCGTCCACGTGCAGGGTCCTCGGCAGGGTGCGGTGCCGCATGGCCTGGACGACCTTGATGACACCGCCGACCCCGGCGGCGGCCTGGGCGTGCCCGATGTTGGACTTCAGCGAGCCCAGCCAGAGCGGGGCGCTGCGGCCCTGCCCGTAGGCGGCCAGCAGCGCGCCCGCCTCGATCGGGTCGCCGAGCCGGGTGCCGGTGCCGTGGGCCTCGACCACGTCCACGTCATCCGGTGCCAGACCGGCGTCCCGCAGGGCGAGCCGGATCACCTCCTGCTGGGCCGCCCCGTTCGGCGCCGTCAGCCCGTTGGAGGCGCCGTCCTGGTTCACCGCGGAACCCCGGATCACGGCCAGCACGGGATGCCCGGCGCGGCGGGCGCTGGACAGCCGTTCGAGGACGACCATCCCGGCGCCCTCGGCCCAGCCGGTGCCGTCCGCCGCCGCGGCGAACGCCTTGCACCGGCCGTCCTCGGACAGCGCGCCCTGCCTGCTGAACTCCACGAACGTCCGGGGTGTCGCCATGACGGTCACCCCGCCGGCCAGCGCCAGCTCGCACTCGCCCCGGCGGACGGCCTGCGCCGCGAGGTGGATGGCCACCAGGGACGAGGAGCACGCGGTGTCGAGGCTGAGCGCGGGACCGCGCAGCCCCAGCACGTAGGCGATCCGCCCGGAGGCGACGCTGCCGGCCGTGGCCGTGCCGACGTAGCCCTCCAGTTCGCGGGGCACCCGGTCCTGGTCGGTCACGTAGTCCTGGTTCATCAGCCCCGTGTACACCCCGACCTGCGCGCCGCGCAGGGACGTCGGGTCGATGCCGGTGTGCTCCAGCGCCTCCCAGGAGGTCTCCAGCAGCAGCCGGTGCTGGGGGTCCATCGCCAGCGCCTCACGGGGCGAGATCCCGAAGAACGCGGGGTCGAAGTCGGCCGCCTCACGCAGGAAGCCGCCCCAGCGGGTGTGCGAGGTGTCACCGAGCCGGTCGAGGTCCCAGCCCCGGTCGTCCGGGAACGCGCCGACGGCGTCGACCTCGTCGGCCACCAGCTGCCACAGTTCGTCGGGGGAGGTGACCCCGCCGGGGTAGCGGCAGCCGATACCGACGAGGACGACGGGGTCGTCGTCGGTCGCGGCCGTGGCCCGGGGGCCGGGTGAACCGGTGAGTTCGGGCGTGCCGGTGAGCTGGTCCCGCAGATGCCGGGCGATCGCCCGTACCGAGGGGTGGTCGAAGGCGAGGGTCGTGGCCAGGCGCAGCCCCGTGGCGGCGGCGACGCGGTCGCGCAGCCGGACGGCGCCCACCGAGGTGAGCCCGTACTCGCGCAGGGCCCGGTCCGGCTCGACACCGCCGGTGCCGTCCAGCACTTCGGCGACCTCGTCCGCGACCAGGCCGAGGAGCTTGTGGTCGAGGTCGGCCCCGGTGAGCCCGGACAGGTCGACCCTGGCAGGCAGCCGGCCCTGGTCGGCGGCCGGCGCCGACCGGACGGCCGCGACCAGCGTGCTGCCCGGGCGGCTCAGCGCGACGTCCACGGCGTTGCGGATCCGGTGGCCGGTCAGCCCGTCGGCCAGCACCAGGGTGGTGGGGGCGGCCCCGTCGACGGTGATCGTCACGGTGGAGCCGGTGACGGTGACCGTGGCGGCGAGCTCCGTGCCGTCCGGCACCACGGCGCGGGCCTGGTGGCCGGCCACCAGGTGGTGGGCGATCAGGTCCGGGAGGTCGCCGGCGTCTCCCGTCAGGGCCACGTCGCGGCCCTCCAGCGGGCTGACCGCGGGCAGTTCGGTCGCCGGGAGCAGGGTCTGTTCCCCGTCGGCGCCCATCAGGTGCAGGCCGTCGTGGTGGCCGGTGACCGCGAGCAGCCGGCCGGGCAACTCGGCCAGCGGTTGGCGCACGATCTTGCCGGTGGCCGTCTTCGCCAGCGCCGTCACGGCGCGGATCTCCACCGGCACCTTGAAGTAGGCGAGTTCCCGGCGGCAGCGCGCGAACAGTTCCGCGCGGTCGACCCCGCCGGGTCCCGGCACCACCAGCGCCACCGGGACCTGGCCCAGCTCGTCGTCGTCCCGTCCCGTCACCGCCGCGTCGCGCACCCCGGGCACCCGGCCGAGGACGGACTCGATCTCGCTGGGGTGGACGTTCTCCCCGCCGCGGATGATCACGTCGTTGCGTCGGCCGGACATGAAGAGGTAGCCGTCTTCGTCGCGGCGGGCGAGGTCGCCGGTGTGGTACCAGCCGCCCTTCAGCGCCGCCTCGGTGGCCTCCGGCAGGTTGTGGTAGCCGAGCATGACGCTCGGGCCGCTGACCCAGATCTCGCCGACCTCGCCGGTCGGCACGTCGACGCCGGTCTCGGGGTCCACCACCCGCAGGTCGAGGCCGGGTACCGGCAGACCGCACGAACCGGGCACCCGCTCACCGCCCGGCCGCATGGTGGCCATCGGCCCGCTCATCTCGGTGCAGCCGTAGTTGTCCGTGAGCCAGATGCCGAACGCGGCCTCGAACGCCTCGGCGAACGCGGCCGTGGTGACCGCGCCCGCGATGATGCACACCCGCATCTCGGGCAGCTTGAGGTCTTCCGTCTCGGCGGCCCGGAGCAGGTTGTGGTACACCGTCGGCACGCCGACGAGGAAGGTGTAGGGCCGGGAGTTCAGTTCGTGCAGGACCTCGGCAGCGGAGAAGCCCGGGACGACATGGGCGGTGGCGCCGACCGAGAGCACGCCCATCACGCACAGGTTGTAGCCGAAGGTGTGGAACAGCGGCAGCGGCCACAGCAGCGTGTCCGCCTCGGACAGTCCGATGAGCGGGGCGTAGCAGTTGGCCGCGTTCCACAGCACGGCGCGCAGCGCGACCAGGACGCCCTTGGAGCGACCCGTCGTCCCCGAGGTGTAGAGCAGGTAGGCCGGTTCGTCCAGGCCGAGGTCGTCGCGGGCCGGGACGGCCGGCTCGCGGGCGAGCAGGTCCTCGTACGACACCGCGTCCGGGTGGCCGCCGACCACGACGAGGTGCCGCCGTCCGGCCGGCAGCAGCGCGCGGACCTGGTCGGCGTGCGCGGTGTCGGTGATCACCGCCCCGGCGTCGCTGTCGGTGAGCGCGTGCAGGAGTTCCGCGTCGGAGGAGTGCGGGTTGACGGGCACGCCGACGCAGCCGGCGCGGTTGACGCCGAGGTAGCCCTCCACCATCTCCACGCGGTTGCCCAGCAGGAGCATCACCCGCGCGCCCCGGGGCAGGCCGAGGGCGACCAGGTGGCCGCCGAGCCGGGCCGTACGCCGGTCCAGCTCCTCGTAGGTCACGGCCCGCCGCTCGTCGGAGAATGCGACCTTGGCCCCACGCAGCGCGGCATGTCTGGCGAGCAGTTCGGGCAACGGGCGGATCAGGTCGGCACGCTGCGCCTCGGACATGCCTGTCTCCTGCCTGGATGCGGTCATGACCGGGCTCCTCTCGCTGACGTGGCCGACACCGGTACCAGGAAATGTTCTGGACCTTCACACGTCATCCCCGCGTGCCGTACAGCGGAACAGGGGTTTGCGCAGGTCCGGGAATTGATGGCCCATAGAGCCCATGACGCGGACAACGGATTCCCTCATCCCGAAGCTCCAGGAGTACGTGGCGGCGAACGCGACCGCTCCGGACGAGATCCTGCTCGACCTCGCGGACGAGACCGAGAAGCTCTTCCCCGACGACAACTTCATGCAGATCGCCCCCGAGCAGGGGGCGTTCATGACGCTTCTCGTCCAGATCTCGGGCGCGCGGCGGATCGTGGAGATCGGCAGCTTCACCGGCTACTCGGCCCTCTGCATGGCCCGTGGGCTGCCGGCCGGCGGCTCGCTGCTGGCGTGCGACATCAGTGAGGAGTGGACCTCGGTCGCCCAGCGGTACTGGAAGCGGGCCGGGCTGGAGGACACGATCACCCTGAAGCTCGGACCGGCGCTGGACACGCTGCGCGCGCTGCCGCTGGAGCCGCAGTTCGACCTCGCCTTCATCGACGCCGAGAAGGAGGACTACGTCGACTACTGGGAGGAGCTGGTGCCGCGGATCCGTCCCGGCGGTCTGCTGCTCGCCGACAACACCCTCCACCACGGACAGGTCGTCGACCCCGAGGAGAACGCCACCAACGTGCAGGGGATCCGCGCGTTCAACATCCGTGTCCACGAGGACGACCGGGTGGAGCACGTGCTGATCCCGATCGGCGACGGCGTGAACCTGGCCCGGAAGAAGTAGGCACGGCGGACAGGAGAAGCGGAGCCCCCGGAGAACCGGGGGCTCCGCTCTGTGCTGTTCAGCTTTGGGAGGCAAGGGCGGCTTCGAGACGGCGCACGAGGACGAGGACGTCGGAGGGGGTGCCGACCGAGATCCGCATCCAGTCGGGCATGCCCATGTCCGAGGCGTCACGCACGTGGACGTGGTCGGCGAGCAGCTGCCGGGTGATCCGGGACGCGCTCCCGGGCAGATGCACGGTGACGAAGTTGGTCTGCGAGGGCAGGTACGTGATGCCGAGCCGGTCCAGAGAGGTGCACAGCGCCCTGCGCGCCGTCGCGATGCGGACCCTCGTCTGCTCCAGGAACTCCTGGTCCCCCAGAGCCGCGCAGGCCGCCGCCTGCGCGAGCCGGTTCACGTGGTACGGCATGGCGTCCTGCACGGTCTCGATGCGGGAGACGGCGTCGGGGCAGCCGATCAGCGCGCCCACACGCAGCGCGGCGAGGCCGTACGCCTTGGAGAGCGTCCGCAGCACACTGACGCCGCTCCCCTCCCGCGCCCACGGCAGCCCGGAGGTGAACGAGTCGTCGGCGAACTCCGCGTACGCCTCGTCGAGGACGAGGTGCGATCCGGTGGCACGCGCCGTCTCGCACAGGCTCCGCACGGCGTCGGCGTCCAGGACGGTCCCGGCGGGGTTGTGCGGATTGCAGACGAAAACGAGGGCCGGGCCCCTGCGCATCTCCTCGATCAGCGCCTCGGGGCCCACGCGGTGGTGTTCGAGGGGGACTTGGACGACCTCCAGGCCCACCGCCGTCAGGCTCTTCACGTAACCCTGGTAGGTGGCTTCGTTGACCACCGCGCGGCCCAGGTCGCGCGAGGCGATGGCCAGCATCATGATGACCTCGTCCACCCCGTTGCCGACGGCGACCCTGTCGGCCGTGACGCGGTGGCGGGCGCAGAGGGCGTCGATGAGCGCGGTGTGCCGCGGGTCGGGGTAGCGGTGGACGCGCAGCAGTTCGGAGCGTGCCGCCTCCACCGCCTTGGGGCTCGCGCCCCAGGGGTTCTCGCTCCGGTGGAGCAGGAGCGGGACCGGGGGAGCGCCGTCGGCGACGAGGTGGACGGCCGGTGTCCTGGTACGCATCAACGGCCCCCCTGCTGTATCGCGGACATGCCACTCCCTTGTGGCGATTCGGTCATGGGTGAGCTCCCGTCGGTTGCTGAGGAACGTGCGGGGTCCTTGTCCAGCGACAGGACAGTGGAGGGAGAACCTGCCGCTGGACTGCACCAGCAAATGGCCTCGGATCGCTCCGCGTCATGCGCTCGTTCCACCCGGCGGCACGGCCGGCCGGTCCGGATCAGGAAGTGATCCGGACCGCGGAGGGCTGCGCGGAGCCGGTCGTCAGCCCGTCTCCCCTGCCATCAGGTCGAGCGCGATGTCGACGATCATGTCTTCCTGACCGCCGACGAGCCCCCGCCGGCCGACCTCCAGCAGCAGCGTGCGGGCGTCGACGCCGTACCGCTCGGCGGCGGCCTCGGCGTGGCGCAGGAACGAGGAGTACGCGCCGGCGTAGCCGAGGGTGAGCGTCTCCCGGTCGACCTGGACGGGCCGGTCCCGCAGCGGCCGTACGAGGTCGTCGGCCGCGTCCTGGAGGGCGAACAGGTCGCAACCGTGTTTCCAGCCCTGGAGGTTGGCGACCGCGATGAACGCCTCGATGGGGCAGTTGCCGGCGCCGGCGCCCTGTCCGGCGAGGGAGGCGTCCACCCGAGTCACGCCCTCCTGCACGGCGATCACACTGTTGGCGACCGAGAGGGAGAGATTCTCGTGCGCGTGGATGCCGACCTCGGTGCCGGGGTCCAGGACGTCGCGGTAGGCGCGGACCCGCTCGCGCACGCCGTCCAGGGTGAGCCGTCCGCCGGAGTCGGTGACGTACACACAAGTAGCGCCGTAGGACTCCATCAGCCGTGCCTGCGCGGCGAGTTCGGCGGCCGGGGCCATGTGGCTCATCATCAGGAAGCCGGAGACGTCCATGCCGAGTTCGCGGGCCCTCGCGATGTGCTGGGCGGAGATGTCGGCCTCGGTGCAGTGGGTGGCGACGCGCACCGAGCGGACGCCGAGGGAGTGGGCGCGCTCCAGGTCGGCGATGGTGCCGATGCCGGGCAGGAGGAGGGTGGTGAGGGTGGCGCGGGTGAGGTGCGCCGCGGCTGCCTCGATCCACTCCCAGTCCGTGTGGCTGCCCGGCCCGTAGTTGACGGAGCCGCCCGCCAGGCCGTCGCCGTGGGCGACCTCGATCGCGTCGACACCGGCGGCGTCGAGGGCGGCCGCGATACGGCCGACGTCGGCGGGGTCGATGCGGTGCCGGATGGCGTGCATGCCGTCGCGCAGGGTGACGTCCTGGATGTACAGGGGGCGGGTCATGGGCGGGCCTCCGCGAGGACTGCGTCGTGCCGGGCGGCCGACTCGGCGACCTGGAGTGCGGCGGACGTCATGATGTCGAGGTTTCCGGCATAGGCGGGCAGGTAGTGGGCGGCGCCCTCGACTTCGAGGAACACCGAGACCCGGGTGACGGCTGGGCCGGCGTCGGGCGGGAGCAGGGTGTGCACCGGTTCGGTGGGGTCCACCGGGGTGAACTGGACCTCCTGCTTGAGCCGGTAGCCGGGGACGTACCGGGCGACGCGCTCCGCCATGGCCGTGATCGACGCGCGGACGGCGTCGTGGTCGGCCTCCCCGATGAGGCAGAACACCGTGTCCCGCATGATGAGGGGCGGCTCCGCCGGGTTGAGGACGATGATCGCCTTGCCGCGGGCGGCGCCGCCGACCTGCTCGATGGCGTGGGAGGTGGTCTCGGTGAACTCGTCGATGTTGGCCCGGGTTCCGGGACCGGCCGACCGCGAGGCGATGGAGGCCACGATCTCCGCGTAGTGGACCGGGGTCACCGCCGAGACGGCGGCCACCACGGGGATGGTGGCCTGGCCGCCGCACGTCACCATGTTGACGTTCGGGGCGTCGAGGTGGGCGTCCCCGTTGACCGGCGGCACGACGAACGGGCCGATCGCCGCCGGGGTCAGGTCGATGAGCCGCTTGCCGTAGGGGGCCAGCTTGGCGGCGTTGGCCAGGTGCGCCTTGGCCGAGGTGGCGTCGAAGACGACGTCGATGTCGGCGAAGCCGGGCAGCGCGATGAGGCCGTCGACGCCCTCGTGCGTGGTGGGCACCCCCAGCCGGGCGGCGCGGGCGAGCCCGTCGGAGTCCGGGTCGATGCCGACCATGGCACCCATCTCCAGGGTGTCCGACAGCCGCATGACCTTGATCATCAGGTCCGTGCCGATGTTGCCGGAGCCGATGACGGCGACCTTGGTTCTCTTCACACGTCCCTCTTCTCGGAGAATGCGGCGGTGACCGTGCCCAGCGGTCCGATCTCGGCATGGATACGGGTGCCGGGCGGTGCCGGGACCATCGGGCCCAGCGCCCCCGACAGGACGACCTGCCCGGCCCGCAGCGGGTCGCCGTACGCCTGGGCCGTACGGGCCAGCCAGGCCAGGGCGTTGAGCGGGTCGCCGAGACAGGCGGCGCCCGTGCCCTCGGAGACCGGCTCGCCCTCGGCGTACATCCGCATGGTGACCTCGCGCGGCTCGAACTCGGCGAGGGTGAGGCGGCGGTCGGCGAGGACGTACAGGCCGCTGGAGGCGTTGTCGGCGATGGTGTCGGTGAGCCGGATGTCCCAGTCGGCGATCCGGCTGTCGACGATCTCGACGGCCGCGACGGCGTACTCCACGGCGGCCCGGACCCGGGCGGTGTCGTACACCCCGTCGGCCAGGTCCTCCCCGAGGACGAACGCGATCTCCGCCTCGGCCTTCGGCTGGAGCAGCCGCCCGGAGGGAACCTCCGCCATGGCCGAGACGTCCATGTCCGCGAAGAGGACGCCGAAGTCCGGCTGGTCGACGCCGAGCTGGCGCTGGACGGCGGGCGAGGTGAGGCCGATCTTGCGGCCGGTGACGACCGCGCCGGCGGCCAGCCTGCGCCGGGTCAGCTCCTGCTGGACGGCGTAGGCGGCGTCGATGTCCTGTTCGCCCAGCAGGTCGCGGACCGGGGCCACGGGAGCGCCCTCGCGCTCCGCGGTGACCAGCCGGGCGGCGGCCCGGGCGACCGCGTGCGGTTCGACTGTCATGCCGCTCACCGGCCCTGCGCCGTGGCCACGGCGAATCCGGCGATCCACGCGGGGATCGGCTCGTAGAAGCGGGAGGTCGTCTCGTACGGTCCGGTGGCCGCGAGCGAGGCGAACGCGGCGATCCAGGAACGGACCTCGTGGGCGGAGCCGCCGCCCTCCCGCGCCATGCCCGCGACGGTCCAGGAGTCGAACTCCGAGAGTTCCCCCTTCTCCAGGTGGTCGAGGAACCGGTTGTCCCAGTCGGGGTTGATCGGGATCATCGAGGTCGTGCCGGCGGCGTACTCCTGGCCCGCCCTGACCACCCGCTGCTCGCCCCTTTCCCGCTGCTCGGGGGTCGGCGGCCGGCCCTCGATGAGCGCGTCGGCGACCTTGGGAGGCGCACCGTCGAGGACGGGTACGGGCGGGTCGTGGGAGAGGCCGCCGGAGGCCAGGAACAGCGTCCTGCGACCGAGTTCGGCGGCGGCCTCGCCGAGCGCGGTGCCGAGCGCGCGGACGCGGGCGACCGGGCCGAGCGGCGTGGCCACGCCGTTGACGAAGACCGGCACCACCGGCACCCGGTCGATCCCACCGAAGAGCGCCTCCAGGGGCTGGGCGAAGCCGTGGTCGACGGTCATCCGGGCCGAGACGGTCAGGTCGACCCCCCGGTCGAGGACGCCCTGGGCCAGCGCCTTCGCGGCGGCCGTGTCGACCGACAGCGGGCCCGCCTGCGTGCCGAAGTCACCTACCGCGCGGGCCTCGGTGGCCAGGCAGAACGGGGGCATCTCCTTGTAGAAGAAGCCGTTGTAGTGGTCCGGGGCGTACAGGACGACCAGCTCCGGGTCGTAGGCTCGGACGAAGTCCCGTGCGCCCGCGACCGCCTCCTCGACCCGGGCCAGGACGTCAAGGGCGGGGTCGTTCTTGCCGATGAGGGGCGAGTGGGACAGCCCCACGGCTGCTGCGGTCATGGCGGCTCCCTACTTCTGGCCGGTTTCCGGGGCGGACGGATGGATGACGAGCTTCCCGGTGAGCGCACCGTCGATCATGAGCTGGAAGCCCTTGTGGATCTCGGTGAGCGGGAGGGCGCGGTCGATGACCGGACGGGCCCCCGTGGCCTCCATCAGACGCAGCATGGCGACGTGTTCGGACCGGGTGGCGCCGGTCGAGCCGATGACGCGCTGCTGGAGGTAGAAGATCCGGCCGAGGTCGGCGGGCGGGTTCATGCCGCTCGTGGCGCCCGCGATGACGAGGGTGCCGCCGGGGCGCAGCGCCTTCAGCGAGTGCTGCCAGGTCGCCTCACCGACCGTCTCGATCACCACGTCCACCCGCTCGGGCAGCCGCTCGCCGGGGGCCACGGCGGCCCGCGCGCCCCAGGAGACGGCCTCCGCGCGCTTGTCGGCGCTGCGGCTGGTGGCGTAGACGACGGCGCCCGAGGCCACCGCGAGCCGGATCGCGGCGGAGGCGACGCCGCCGCCCGCGCCCTGCACGAGGACCCGGTCGCCGGGGGTGATGCGGGCCTGGGTGAACAGCATGCGGTAGGCGGTGGTCCAGGCGACCGGCAGGCAGGCGGCCTCGTCGAAGGAGAGCCAGTCCGGCTTCGGCACCAGGTTGCGGGTGGGGACGGTCAGGTACTGCGCGAACGCCCCGTCGTGGCGCTCGGACAGCAGCGCGCGGTCCGGGTCGAGCGTCTCGTCACCGCCGCCCGCGTCGGGGTCGCCCAGCACCGGGTGGACGATGACCTCGTTGCCGTCCTCGTCGTAGCCGGCCGCGTCGCAGCCGAGGACGATCGGCAGCCGGTCCGCGGGGTGTCCCACCCCCTTCAGCGTCCACAGGTCATGCATGTTCAGCGACGAGGCCATCACGCGGACACGTGACCAGCCCGGCCGCGGGGCAGGTTCGGGTACGTCGCGCAGCACCAGCCCCGACAACGGGTCGGTGGCGCTCTGGGAAATGGCGATTGCAGCAAGCACCCGTCCACGGTCGCCCCGCGCCGCCCACCTGCCCTAACCGCTGTGCCGCTGGGCAGCACGCAGGTCACGGGCCACGGCACGGCAGCGGGCCGGAAGCCTGGGGAGGCTGCTTCCGGCCCGCTGCGGCACAGGGCCGCGCTCAGTGGGGCATGTCGTCGAGGGCCGTGGACAGGCCGGCGACGTGCGGGGGTTCGGCGGCGAACAGCACGACCGGGCCGCCGGGCAGGTCCGCCTCGGCGACACGGCGGAAGCCGCCGTCCGCCAGGACTCGCTGGGTGCGCGGGTCGTCCTCGTGCGGCGCGGCGACGATCCGGCGGCAGCGCGGGTCGGCGGCGAACAGGGCGGGTGCGAGCGCCCGCAGCAGCCCGGCGGCGCACTCCGGCGCGGACGGGTCCAGCCGTACGGCGATGTCGTGCGCGCCGATGGGGTAGGCGGCCCGCAACGGGTCCTGCCACACGCGCCGGACGTCCACCGTGAACGCCTCAGGGCCGTCGGGGTGGGAGGCCAGGTACGTGTGCGCCTGAGCGCCGGCCGGCCGCAGGGCCCAGCCGCCGTCGAGGGCGGGCAGCTCGGGCGTCGGCACGGAGTCGGAGTAAAGGGCCACGGCGCCGCTCCTGGGGTCGGGGGCCCCGGCAGTGGGGTGATGCCGTTGGTCAATTGCCAACGGCATCAGTGGGGTGCCGGGGCCCGGTGTGGGGGGTCAGGGGGTGGGGACGGCCTGCCGTGCGGTCACCTGGCGGCGCAGTTCCGGCTTGTCCAGCTTGCCGCTGGCGTTGCGCGGCAGCCGTTCGAGGACCTCGACCCGTGTGGGGAGCTTGTAGCGGGCCAGCTGGCGGCCGGTGAACTCGCGCACCTCCTCCACCGTGGGCCGCGCGCCTGGCCTGCAGGCCAGGACGGCCAGGACGGTCTCGCCCCACTTGGGGTCCGGTACCCCGACGACGGCGGCGTCCAGGACGTCGGGGTGCTCCACGAGGACCCGCTCGACCTCCGCCGGGTAGATGTTCTCGCCGCCGCTGATGATCATGTCCTTCAGCCGGTCCACGATGTAATAGAAGCCGTCCTCGTCCCGGTAGGCGATGTCGCCGGTGCGGAACCAGCCCCGCTCGTCGAACGCCGCCCGGGTGGCCTGCGGGTTGTCCCAGTAGCCGGCGGCCACGTTCGGGCCGCGGACACAGATCTCGCCCTGGGTGTCCGGGCTGTCGATCTCGGCGCCGGTGACCGGGTCGATCAGCCGTATCTCGGTGTACGGCATCGGGAGCCCGGCCGATCCGGTCTTCCGGGACGTCAGCGGGGCCGGCAGGTAGGTGGCGAACGGGGCCGTCTCGGTCAGCCCCCACGCCTGCTGGAGCAGCAGCCCCACCGCGCCGTAGTCCCGGATCAGCTGCGGCGGCACCGGGGCGCCGGCGGCGATCGGGGAACGCAGGGCGCTCAGGTCGCTCTCGGCGAACCCCGGCGTGCGGGCCAGCGCCGCGTACATGGCGGGCACCGCGAAGAAGGTGTTCACCCGGTACCGGACGAGGTCCTCCAGGCAGCGGGCGGGGTCGAAGCCCCGGCGCAGGACGACGGTGCCGCCGCGCACCAGCGTGCGCAGGGTCAGGGCGTTGAGGCCGCCGATGTGGAACAGCGGGGCGACGGCCAGGTTGACGTCGTCGGCGCGGGTGTCCACGACGGAGTCCACGTTGACGGCGTTCCACCACAGGTTGCCGTGGGTGAGCATGACGCCCTTGGGCCGTCCGGTGGTTCCGGAGGTGTACATCAGAGCCGCGAGGTCGCCCTCGTACAGGGCGACGGGTTCGCGGAGGGGGCGGTGCGCGCCGAGCAGCGCGGACAGCGGCGTCCACGCGGGGCCCGGCTCCGGTGTGGCGGGGCACTCGGGGTCGGTGTCGACCAGCACCAGGCCGCGGGCGGGGACGTCCTGCCGTACGGAGGCGACCAGTTCGCGGTGGCCCTCCTCCACGACCAGGGTGTGGGCGCCGCAGTCGTTGAGGATGTGCCGGACCTCGTCGGCGGCCAGCCGGAAGTTGACCGGGACGAAGACCGCGCCCAGGTGGGCCGCGGCGAACAGGGTCACGAGGAACGCCGGGCTGTTGAAGCCGAGATACGCGATCCGGTCGCCGCGCCGCAGCCCGCGCTCGGACAGCCCGGCGGCGAACTCACTGACGGTACGGCCGAGTTCGTCCGCGAGGATCTCCCGGTCCTCGTAGATCACGGCGGGCGGGCCGGGGTACAGGGCTCTTCGGTACAGCGCGGCGGCGGGGCTGATGTCGACGGCGACCATGGCGTCGGCTCCTTACAAGGGCTCAGGGCAGGGGTTCACCGGTTCGGGTCACAGAACCGAACCGCCGGCGGGGGCACGGAAACCGCGTACGGCGATGCCGCCGTCGGCGGGGATCACGGCACCGGTGATGGTGGAGCTGTCGGTGCGGGAGGCGAGCAGGACGTAGGGGCCGGTGAAGTCCTCCGGCTCGACGCTGGAGTCGTACAGCGGGATGAGGGGCGGTGTCCGCTCGCCCGAGGCGGCCTCGGCGGCCTCGTTCTTCGCGAAGGACGCCGCGAGGGTGCGGCCTTGCAGACCCAGGCTCTCGGGACCGCGCAGTTGGGTGCGCATACCGCCCACGGCCACCCCGTTCACCCTGACCTTCGGGGCGAGTTCGAAGGCGAACTGGCGCAGCAGGCCGAGACAGGCGTGCTTGCTCGCGGTGTAGAGGGAGCCGCCGCCGTCGGTGTGGAAGGAGGCGTTGGACAGGGTCATCACGATGCTGCCCCGCGTGGCGACCAGCTCGCGCCAGGCGGCCTCGACGGCGAGCAGGTACCCCTTGACGTTGATGGCGAACAGCTCGTCGAACGCTTCGGCCAGCTCCTCGCCGGTCAACCGGGTGACGCTGCGGTGGTAGTCCCAGATGCCCGCGTTCGGCACCAGGACGTCCAGCTTTCCGAAGTGCGCCACCGTGGCCTCGACCGCCTTGTGCATGTCCTGTGGGCTGCGGACGTCACCGGTGAGGGGCAGCACGCGGTCGCCGAGTTCACCGGCGGCGGCCACCACCTCCTCCAGCTGGGCGGCGCCCCGGCCCATGACGGCGACCCGGGCCCCCTCCGTCAGATAGCGCAGGGCGACGGCCCGGCCGATACCGGAACCTCCCCCCGTGACGAGCGCGACATCGCCCTCCAACCACCCCCGGCGCACGCTCAGTTCTCCTTGAGAAAGCCGGTGACCAGCCGCTCGAACTCGGCCTGCCGTTCCAGCTGTACCCAGTGGCCGCAGCCCCCGAACACGTGGAGTTGGACGTCCCGGATCTGCTTGAGCATCAGCTGGGCACCGTCCAGGGTGATCGTCCGGTCGTCACGCCCCCAGAGCAGGAGGGTGGGCGCCTTGATCTTGTGAACGCGCTGCCACAGCGGGTCCATGCCGTGCCGTTTCGCGAAGGACGCGTTGTAGCGGTGGTAGAAGGCGATGTGGGACTCGTCGAGGGACGCCTCGTAGCGGGCCTGGGCGGTGTCCGCCCAGCGGCGCGGCTCGGCGGTCATCACGCCGATGAAGTCCCGCATCTTCTTCAGGGTCGGGCCCTCGCCGTTGTAGTAGCGGAACATCGCCTTCTGCCCCTCGGTGGGGGTGGGGCCGAAGGGGAGCCAGCCGCCGCCCGGCGCCATCAGGACCAGCTTCTGGACCCGGTCCGGGATCTCCAGGGCGGTGGCGATGGCCGCGGCGCCGCCGAGGCTGTTGCCGAGCAGGTGGAAGCGGTCGATGCCGAGCGCGTCCAGGGTCCGTACCAGCGCGTCCACGGTGATCTCGGTGATGCTGCGGACGTCCAGGTCCTCCTCGGCGGGGCGGTAGCTGCCGCCGAAGCCGGGCTGGTCGGGGAGGACCACCCGGAAGTGCCGGGTGAGCGCGGGCAGGTTCTGGTGGTAGTTGGCGACCGCGCTCGCGCCGGGGCCGCCGCCGTGCAGCATGACGAGCGCCGGCCCGGCGCCGCTCTCGCTGACCGCCATGTCCCCGAGCGGGGTGTGCACGAGGTGCTCGACCAGCTTCGGTTCTTCGGTCTCGGTAGGGGACACGTGGGTTCTCCGGTTCACAGGAAGGTGCTGATGTTCTTGGCGAGCAGGACGTTCTGGTCGAGCAGGATCGTGCGGCGGGCGATCAGCAGGCGCCCGTCGTCCGGGGCGCGGCGCAGCAGGTCGGTACGGCCGCCCGCGTAGAGGTCCACCTCGCGTTCCAGGCGGTTGCGGTAGCAGAGGAAGGACGACTCGGCGATGTACTCCCCGGGTTCGTCGGCCGCGCGGACCATGACGTCGGTGATCAGGTGCCGGGTCCGGGACGGCGGGTCCTCCGCCCAGGCCATGCCGGAGTCGAAGCGGCGTATCCGCCAGGCCAGGCTCGCCTTCGTCTCGTCGAAGATCGCCACCTCGCCGGGTGCCCCGTCGGCCAGTGCCTGCTGACGGCGCAGCCGGTTGGTGCGCACAGGCGCCCAGTAGTGGAGGTCTTCGGTGAACAGCTCCAGCCAGTCCGCGTAGCGGTGCTGGTCGAGGAACTGCGCCTCCCGGCTGTACAGGCGCTGTGTTTCGAAGTGGAGCCGGATGTCGTCGTCGTACGCGCGGGGCGCGTCCGTCACCGGCTCCGGGGTGTGGATGCTCATCAGTCGGTCCTCCTGCGGGCCACGCCGGACGGGCTCAATTGCAGCGCGGGGTACGGGGTACGGGGAGCGGGTGTGCCGGTGGACGGCACGGCAGGAACTCTGCCGGTACGGGGCAACACTCCGCGGGGCTGGTGCCGGGTCGGGCTTCCCTCCCTCCGGCCCGGGCCGGGCGGAGTCGGCGTCTGGCACGCACTCCCCCGGCGTCGTCGGCGGTGTGCTGCGCCGGCCCTCCTCGGCCCGGCCCGAAAGCCCCGTCCCGAAGGGCCGGGCCCCTGTGCTGCCGGGGTGTCAGCCTCTGAGCAGGCCGCGCAGATCGGTGCTCTCGTCGGCCAGCTCGGCGGGGTCGACGGCGATGCCCCGGTCGACGATCCTGCGGACCGCCTTGATGTCACGCGTGCGGTCGATCGCGGCGGCGGCCACCACCCGGTCGCCGCGCAGGCCGAACGTGAGGAAGGCGCCGCTTTCGACGGTGCCGCGCAGCACGGTCCGCTCGGCGTCGGCCATCGTGCCGATCGCCTCCAGCCGCATGCCGTACCGGTCGGACCAGAACCAGGGCGCGCCCGCGTCCACGGCGGGCAGGCCGAGGATGCCGCGGGCGGCGGCCTCGCCGTCCCGCTGGGCGGCCTCCCAGTGTTCGTGCCGGGTCCGCCGTCCGTCCTCGCGGGCGACGTCGCCGACGGCGTGGACGGCCGGGTGCGAGGTGCGCCGGTCCGCGTCGACGACGACGCCGTTGTCCACCCGCAGGCCGGCCGCCTCGGCGAGCCGCGTGGCGGGGCGGATGCCGATGCCGGCCACGACCGTGTCGGCGGTCACCGCCTCGTCGGATCCGGACAGGTGGACCAGGAACCGGCCCTCCCGGCGCTCCACCTGGTCGACTCCCGCGGTGATCACGTCGACGCCCGCGACCCGGTGGCGGTCGTGCAGCGCCGTCGCGACGTCGTCGCCGACGGCCGGGGCGAGCGGCACGCTGACCGGGTCGACGAGGGTGACCCGGCAGCCTAGGGCGACGGCCACGGCAGCGGTCTCGGCACCGATCAGCCCGGCACCGACGACGGTCACCCGGGCGCCGGGCAGCAGCCGTTCGCGCAGCCGCCGCGCGTCCTCCCAGGTGCGCAGCAGGCCGATCTCCGGGTCTGCGCCGCCGGGTACGGGCAGCGCGCGGGGCGTGCCGCCGGTGGCCAGCACGATCCGGTCGGCCGTCTCGACCACCCCGCCGTCCAGTTCCACCCCGCCCTCCTGGAGGCGGAGCGCCTGGACGGCGGTGCCGTCCCGGAGCCGGACGCGCTGCTCGTCGTACCACTGTTCGGGGCGCAGCAGGATGTCGTCGCGGCGGCTCTTGCCGAGCAGGACGTCCTTGCTGAGCGGGGGGCGGTCGTAGGGCAGGCCGTCCTCGGCGGAGTACAGCACCAGATCGCCGTCGTAGCCGTGGGCGCGCAGCGCGTCGCACGCGGACACGGCCGCGAGGCCGGCGCCGACGACGGCGATCCGCCGGAGCGGGTTCATCCGGTGGCCCCCTGACCGGGGAACACCCAGATGGCGTCGTCGCGGACCTCTACCCGGTGGGCGGCGACGGGAAGGGTGGCGGGCATGCACTGCGGCTCACCGGACTTCAGGCAGAACCGGGCGGAGTGCAGCGGGCACTCGACTTCTCCGTTCTCCACCCACCCCTCCGACAGCGATGCCTGGCCGTGGGAGCAGAGGTCGTCGAGGGCGTAGTAGGTGCCGCCGTCGTGGAAGACGGCGATATCGCCGCCGTGTCCGGTCGCCTCAGCCGGTACGCGCAGCCCTTCACCGTCCTCGATGTCGCCGACGGAGGCGACCTGGACGCCGGTGGTGTTGTCGCTCATGAGGAGGTGTCCTTCCCGGGCTTCTCGTGCCAGGCGGGGGTGTTCATCAGGTCGCGCCACCGGGCGTAGAACCCGCGGGCGGCACCGTCGGAATAGAGGCGGCCGGTCGTGCCGGGGTGGACCCCGTCCTGGCTCTGCAGGCCGAGGCCCATCTGGTAGTTGAGGGTCATGGAGCCGGACATGAAGCCGTGGGCGGTGGCCTGGACCTCCGACCAGTTCTCGCCGTCGTCCTGCTCGAAGATGCCGGTGGGTCCGAACGTCCGCAGGTTGTAGAGCCGTTGGGCGTTCTTGACCTCGTCGGGCATCGACCTGTCGACGAGGGTCCAGGCCCAGACCTCCATCTTGTCCGGGCCCTTGGGGTGCCACACGCGGATGGAGCCGTTGACCGGGAGGTAGGAGAAGTTGGGGAAGACGGTGGCGTGGCCGGTGGTCATCGGTCCCTCGACGCGGGCGTCGCCGAGCCGTGTGCGCAGCGCGTCGTAGTCGTACCAGTCGTGCACGACCCGGTCGTCGAAGCGGCTCTTGGGGTGGGTCGGGAAGCCGTGGCCATGGCCGAGCGGGTCCGTGTACTGCCGGCCCGGCGTCTGCACGATGTCCGTCTTGGGTCCCTTGCCGTTGGGTGACATGACCATCAGCGCGGAGGCGTGCGAGATGTTGACGTGGTACCAGTCGGAGGCGAACTGCTCGGCGGCGAGCTTCCAGTTGCCCTCCAGGACCCACTTGTGGACCCCGCCGACGACCTCGGTGCCCTCTGGGTCGCGGTCGAGCATGGCGTCCATGTACCAGGTCATGCCGCCGAGTGCCTCGGTGAGCGGAGGCGCCTCGGGGTTCCAGGTGGCGAAGATCAGCCCGTGGTAGGTGTCGAGCTGCGCGACCTCGACCAGGCCCCAGCGGTCCTGCTCGAAGTGGTCCGGGTAGTCGCCCTGGTTGGGGACGTTGACGAGCTTGCCCGAGGTGTCGTACGACCAGCCGTGGTAGCTGCACGTGAACGCCTTGGTGGCGCCCGCGTCGGCGCGGCAGACCCGCATGCCGCGGTGGCGGCAGGCGTTGAGGAAGGCGCGGATCCTGCGGTCGCGGCCCAGGGCGACGATGACCGGGTCCTCGCCCATGTAGGTGGTGAAGAAGTCTCCGGGCCGCTGGAACTGGCTCTCGTGCGCGAGGAACAGCCAGCTGGGCGCGAAAACGCGGCGCAGTTCCTGCTGGTACAGGGACGTGTCGCTGAAGATCGTGCGGTCGACGAGCCCGTTGTCCAGGTCGAAGCACGTGCTCACGTCGGCGGACGGGCGCGCGAGGGGGGCGAGCCGGTCCATCGGCCGGGCCGGCGTGGATGTCATCGGTGGAACTCCTCGGCGTGGGTGGGGTCGAGGCGGCGGAGCGATCGGCTCGGTCGCACGGCGGCTTTCCGTTCTGCTGATTCGGGGTCGGACGGGTGGGGGGAATCCGGCGGGGTTACAGCAGACGCGGAGCGGGGGCGTCCCGCCCAGCCGGTGTGCCGGGATGCGGCACACCGAGATGTCCGGATGGGTGTTCCGTCCGGCCGTTTACAACCAGGAAATCGTCTTCTATGTTGGACGTTCGTCCACTTCGATAGTGTTCTTTGCATCGTTCCAGGAGCCCCCCATGACGCTTCGCTCCCCCCTGGCCGAGCGCCCCGACACCCCCCCTCACCCAGCCGCCGCAGCCCTGTCCGACCAGCGGACCTCGGTGGACAAGGCGCTCGCCCTCCTCAAGTCGCTCGCCGACCAGGGAGGGGAACTCGGCGTGAGTGAGCTGGCCCGATGCAGCGGCCTCACCAAGTCGACGACCTTCCGGCTGCTCGGCGTTCTCCAGCGCAACGACATGGTCGAGCGCGTCGGGAGCGACTACCGGCTGGGTGCCCGGATCTCCGACATCGGCGACCGGGTGTACGGCCCGGTCCCCCTGCATCTGCGGGAACGGCTGCTGCCGCACCTCGCGGACCTCTACGTGCTGACGCAGGAGACGGTGCACCTCGCGGTGCTGCACGACACGGACATCGTGTACGTCAACAAGATCCACGGCCACCGCGCGGCCCGCTCCCCGTCCCGCATCGGCGCCCGGCTGCCCGCCTACTGCACCGCCGTCGGCAAGGCGCTGCTGGCCTTCGACCACGACGCCGCGGAGGCCGCCGTCCTCGCGGGGCTGCCGCAGCTCACCGAGTACACCGTCACCGACCCCGCCACCTTCCGCGCCGAACTGGGCCACATCCGCCGCACCGGCATCGCGTACGATCGGCAGGAAGCCGCCTACGGCCTCACCTGCGTCGCCGTACCGATCATGGGGCCCGCCGGCCGGCCGGTAGCCGCCTTCTCCGTCGCGGGTGCCGAGTACCGCTTCGACCCGTCCCGCTTCGCTCCGGCGCTGCGCCGGGTGGCCTACGAGGCGACGCGGGCCGTGGCGACGCTCACCAAGGGCCGGCAGGCCGCGACCTTAGCCTGACCGGAGGTCCGGTCAGCGCGGGACGCCCGCGTGGGTGCTCGGGGAGGTCGACGTCCCGGGGTGCGCACGGGGCACGCTGACAACGATGTGCACCAGGCTCTCTCCCTCCAGGGACTCGTACACGTGGGCACGGTCGCCGGGGTAGCGCACGAAGTCACCGGCGGACAACTCCACCGGGCTGTCGACAGGACCGACGCGCACCCGGCCGCTGATGACGTAGAGATGCTCCAGCGTGCCCACCGGGTGCGACTCGGACCGGCCCGCACCGCCCTTGATGTGCACCACGTAGTTCTCGATGACACCTGAGCCGTAGACGTGGTCGAGAGCCCGGGCGGCGTACCCGTCGTGCTCGTCCCAGACGCCGTCAGCGCTCCGCTGGACCGTCATCACCTGATCCCGCTCCGACACCAGCCTGGTCACCGGCACACCCAACGCCGTCGAGATGGAGAACAACGTGTCCACGGTGGGGTTCCCCGCACCCCTCTCCAGTTTGGACAACGTCTGCTTGGCGAGCCCGGCCTGCCGGGCCAACTCGGCCAGCGACAGACCGCGCTGCTCTCTGAGAAGCCGCACATTACGCGCGACCACATGGTTTCCTGAGGACACTCCACCACTCTAAGTGGGCGGCCGCTAAGAGCGTTGTGGCCAATCGGATTGCGTTCGAACGGCGGCCAGGGTGGTTCGGACGCCCGTGCGGTGCAGGAAGCGGGCATGAAAGAACGGGCCCCTCGGTAGGGACACGGTTGAGTCGACCAAGCCCTCCGAGGAGACCGGCCGACGCTAGCCTCGCCGCTCTGCTCGAACATCCGCTCACGCAGAACTCCGGAAACGCCACAGCGCCCGAGCCGACCAAAGCCGACATGGACGCTGCACAGCAGGTCAGAAGGGGTTTCCCTCCCCCTGCATCCGTAGGCCCTGTGGGACTCGAACCCACAACCAATGGATTAAAAGTCCACTGCTCTGCCAATTGAGCTAAGGGCCCAGGCGATGTTGCCTCCCCGAGCATAGCCGGACCCGGCCGTGTCTCCGATCGGGTATCGGGGACACGGCCGCGCCGCGGGGTGGGAACCGGCGGGGATCGGCCGGTCAGGGGGTCTTTGCGGCCCGGGCCGCCTCGCGCGCGGCGGTCCGTTCGTGGTCGGGGTTGAGGAACCAGGTGCGGGCCGAGGCCAGCCACCACCCGCCCGCGAAACCGAGGACGACCAGGACGGCGACCGGGGCGTAGTTGAAGGTCTCCCAGGTGACCGGGGAGACCTGCGGCAGCATGAACAGCACGGTGATCACCACGACCCACGCCACCGACACCACGCCGATCGCCTCCGACCAGCGGCCCAGATGCCAGGGCCCCCGCTCGAAGGCCGCACCCTTGCGGACCCTCAGCAGCGTCGGGATGACGTAGGCGATGTAGAGGCCGATCACCGCGATGGAGGTGACCGCCGCGTAGGCCGTGACGTTGATCAGGTACGGCAGGCCGAGGACGAGCGCACCGCCCGCCGCCAGCCAGACCGCCGCCACCGGGGTCCGGGTGCGCGGGCTGACCGTGTGCCAGACGTGCGACCAGGGCAGCGCGCCGTCCCGCGAAAAGGCGTAGATCATGCGGCTGTTGGCGGTCACCGAGGCCATTCCGCAGAAGAGCTGGGCGCCGATCACCACCAGGAGCAGCAGCTTGCCCGCCGTGGCGCCGAGCGCGTCGAGGAGGATCTGGGCGGGCGGTGCGCCGGTCGGGGAGTTGCGGGCGCCGTCGTAGGACTGGATGGCGAAGGTGAAGCCGAGCAGGAGGACGAAGCCGGCGATCCAGGAGGTCCAGATCGACTGGACGATGCCCTTGGGACCGGCCGTGGCGGCGTCGTGCGTCTCCTCGGTCATATGGGCCGAGGCGTCGTAGCCGGTGAAGGTGTACTGGGCCATCAGGAGGCCGAGCAGCACCACGTAGACACCGCTGCCCCAGCCCGTGTTGTTGACGAACTCGCCGAACACGAAGGACGCGGACCGGTGGTGGTCCGGTACGAAGGCCAGGGCGCCGACGATCACCGCGACGCCGAGCACGTGCCACCACACGCTGACGCTGTTCAGCAGCGCGACGATCCGCACGCCGAAGGTGTTCAGCAGACCGTGCAGGAGGAGGATCCCGGCGAACAGCAGGACCGTGCGCCCCGGTGTCACCTCGAAGCCGAACTGGAGGTTGAGGTACGCCCCGAGGAAGGACGCCGCGCCGAAGTCGATGCCCGCCGTCACGGCGACCTGGCCCAGCACGTTGAACCAGCCCGTGAACCACGCCCACGCGGCGGCCGTGCGCGGCGGGGCGAGGCGGTGGGCCCAGAAGTACAGGCCCGCGGAGGTGGGGTACGCCGAACAGATCTCGGCCATCGACAGACCCACGAAGAGGGTCATGAGGCCCACGGCCACCCAGCCCCAGGTGATCACCGCGGGGCCGCCGGTGTTCATCCCGAAGAGGTAGAGGGTCAGACAGCCGGAGAGGACGGAGATGATCGTGAAGGAGACCGCGTAGTTGGAGAACGCCGACATGCGGCGGGCGAGAACCTGCGTGTAACCGAGCTGGGCCAGCCGCTCCTCGTCCGAGAGGCCGCCGCCTGTGCCTTCATCTGTCATGCCCCCAGCAATGCCCGCACGGAGGGCGTGACACACGTCACAACTTGGCTGAAAAGTGCGGTCGCCAGCCGGGATGCCGGAAGGGCCCGTACGACGGGGAGTCGTACGGGCCCTTCGGTCAGCCGGCTACGGGGCTGCGTCAGCCGTTGCGCTTCCAGCGCGGCTTGTCGTCACGGCGGCCGAACGAGCCGCTGCCACGGTGGTCACCGCGGTGGTCGTCACGGCGGCCGAACGGGCGGTCGTGGCCGCCGGAGCGGAAGCCCGGGCGGTCGTCGCGGCGGTCGCGGTTGAACGGACGGTCGCTGCCACGGTGGCCGGCACGGTCGTCGCGGCGGAAACCGCCACGGTCGTCACGGCGCTCGAAGCCCCGGTCGTCGCGGCGCTCGAAGGAACGGCCACCGCGGTCGTCACGGTCCCGGTTGTCGCGGTTGTCGCGGTTGAAGCCGCCACCCCGGTTGTCGCGGTCGTCACGGCGGAAGCCCCCACGGTCGTCACGGCGCTCGAAGGAACGGCCACCCCGGTCGTCACGGTCCCGGTTGTCGCGGTTGTCGCGGTTGAAGCCGCCACCACGGTTGTCACGGTTGAAGCCGCCACCCCGGTTGTCGCGGTCGTCACGACGGAAGCCACCACGGTCGTCACGGCGCTCGAAGGAACGGCCGCCCCGGTCGTCACGGTCCCGGTTGTCGCGGTTGTCGCGGTTGAAGCCGCCACCACGGTTGTCACGGTTGAAGCCGCCACCCCGGTTGTCGCGGTCGTCACGGCGGAAGCCACCACGGTCGTCACGGCGCTCGAAGGAACGGCCACCGCGGTCGTCACGGCGCTCACGGCGCTCGTACGACGGCGTGGACGGCGTGCGCTCCTCGCGCGCGGCCCGGTCGATGTCACGCGCGACCGGCTGCTCGGGGACGGAGGCCGCCTCGACCGCCGCCTGCACCTCGGCCTCGGCCTGCTCCTGCGCCTCGGCCACCGCCGCCTCGGGGTCCTCGCCGCGCTCGCGGGCGACCCGGGCGACCAGGCGGTCCGCCTCCTCGCGCAGCTCGCTCGCGCGGCGCTGCGCCCGCTCCAGCTGCTTGGTGAGGTGGGCGACCTCGCGCTCGGCCTGCTGCGCGGCGTTGCCCGCGGACTCGGCCTGGACCTCGGTCATCGAACGGGCGCCGGTGATCTCGGCGACCTCCGGGTCGAAGGCGGCACCGCCCTGGATGATGTGGCGCGCGGCGTCGACGCCCGCGTCCTCCATCAGCCGGAAGATCTGCCGGCGCTGGTGCGGCAGGGAGAGGGACACGACCGTGCCCGTGCGCCCGGCGCGCGCCGTACGGCCGGCCCGGTGCAGGTAGTCCTTGTGGTCGCCGGCCGGGTCGACGTTGAGGACCAGGTCGATGCCGTCGACGTGGATGCCGCGGGCGGCGACGTCGGTCGCGACGAGGACGTTGACGTAGCCGTCCTTGAAGTCGGCGAGGGTGCGGGTCCGCGCGCCCTGCGTCATGCCGCCGTGCAGCGCGTCCGCCTTCACGCCCGCCTCGCGCAGCTGCTCGGCGACGCGGTCGGCGCCCAGCTGGGTGCGGACGAAGATGATGGTGCGGCCCTTGCGGGAGGCGATCGCGGCGGTGACCGGCGCCTTGTCCTTGGGCTTCACGATCAGGATGTGGTGGGACATGGTCGTGACGGCGCCCTGGGCGGCGTCGACCTCGTGCGAGACCGGCTTGTTCAGGTAGCGGTCGACGAGGGTCTTGATCTCGTTCTCCATGGTCGCGGAGAAGAGCATGCGCTGGCCGCCGGCCGGCACCTGGTCGAGCAGCTCCGTCACCTCGGGCAGGAAGCCCAGGTCGGACATCTGGTCGGCCTCGTCGAGGACGGCGATCTGCACGTCCTCGAGGGAGCAGGCGCCGCGGTTGATGATGTCGCGCAGCCGGCCCGGGGTGGCGACGAGGATGTCGACCCCGCGCTCCAGGGCGTAGATCTGGTTGCCCATCGACGTGCCGCCGCAGACGACCTTCATCTTCAGGCCGAGGACGTCGCCGTACGGCTGGAGCGCGTCGGCGACCTGCATCGCCAGCTCACGGGTGGGGGTGAGGATGACGGCGCGCGGCTTGTGCTTCTGGGTGTGACCGCCGGCCAGCGTGGCCAGGGTCGGCAGACCGAAGGAGAGGGTCTTGCCGGAGCCGGTGCGGCCGCGGCCGAGGATGTCCTTGCCGACCAGGGCGTCCGGGATGGTCGCGGCCTGGATCGGGAAGGGGACCGTCACACCGTTCTGCGCGAGCTTGCGCACGACGCCCTCGGGCAGGCCCAGGTCGGCGAAGGTGATCTCGGGGGTCTCGTCGGCCTGGTCGGCCGCGTCGGTCTCGTCGATCTCGTCGGTCACCTCGACGATGTCGAGGATCTCGTCGTCGAGGTCGGCGTCACCGAGGTTCTCGAGCGCCTCGAGGGCCTGGTTCTCGATGGCCTGGGAGGCCTCGGCGGCCTGGGTGTCCTCGGTCAGGACAGCGTGATCGGCACTGGAAATGGACATGCGTAAGCGAAACCTTCCGGAGTCTCGTCGGCACGCGCCCGTCAACTCCGTGTTCGCATTACGACCGCCTCAATGCGGTCCGCCACGGCAAGGGAGAGTACGCGCCACACGGCGCGCTCTGTGGTGGCGCCGGGCAAATGGGATCAAACGATCTACCACCATACGCACCCTGCCCCACCGAAGGCAAATCAAGACCCCCGAACACCGGGGAGACCCTCGTCACGCCACCCGGCGACCCAGGGTGCGGCCCAGGGCGCGGCCCGGGGCTACACCAGTGCCCCCGCCTCCGGCGCCGGCTCCCGCTGGAGCAGCTGGGCGCCCGTTCCGCCGCCGGTCTCCTCGTGCGCGGAGGACGAGGGTTCCGCGACCGTCGGGTCCGGTGCCGGGGACGGCGGCTCGGGGGAGGGCGCCGGCGGCTCCGGGGCGGGCGAGCCGGGCGCCGTCGGCTGCGCGTTCGTCGGCGCGGGCTCGCCGGGCTGCACCGTCCGCCCCGGCTTGACCGGGCCCGCCGACGCCGACGCGCTTCCACCGGCGGACGGCGAGGCGCTCGCGGAGGCGGAGGCGCTCGCCCCGTGCTTGCCCCGGTGCTTGCCGTGCCCGTGCTTGCCGTCCCCGCCGACGGCGCCCAGGTAGCCGCCACCCACCCCCGCCGGACCGCCGTCGGGCTCCGCGCCGCCGTGCCGCCCCGCCGAGTGCGACGGCTTGACCGGGCCCTCCGCGTCGTTCCCCACGCTCATGCAGCCGGCGGCGGCGGTCACGGCCAGGACGGTGGCGGCCAGACGAACGGGTACGTACATGGGGCGCACGGGGCCACCTCCGGTGCAGGCGCGAGATGAGTCACCTCACCAACTCCCGCCGCCCGCGGGAGGACACGCGCCCCGTTCACCAAGCGCGCCGGGCGCGGCCGTCAGCCGTAGCCGAGGGCGTGCAGCCGTGCGTCGTCGATGCCGAAGTGGTGGGCGATCTCGTGCACCACCGTCACCTCGGTCTCCGCGACGACCTCCTCCCGGCTCGCGCACATCCGCAGCGTCGGCCCCCGGTAGATCGTGATCCGGTCCGGCAGCACCCCCGCGTACCACTCCCCGCGGTCCGTCAGCGGAGTGCCCTCGTACAGCCCGAGCAGCTCGGGATCGTCCGCCGGCGGCTCGTCCTCGACGAACACCGCGACGTTGTCCATCAGCCGCGTCAACTCCGGCGGAATCCGGTCCAGCGCCTCGGCGACCAGTTCCTCGAACTCCTCGCGCGTCATCTCCAGCACAGGCCCATTGTCGGGTACACCACCCTCCTGGGAGGAGAACCGGTCGGCGCGGACCGCCGACCCGACGGCCGACCCGACCGCCGGACGGACGCCGGACGGACGCCGGCCTGCCGCATACCCGGACGCACACCCGGGCATACGGCACCAATGGCTCGCGTCCGTGTCCGCGTCCCCCGTACGCCCTCCGCCCCGTCCGCCCCCGCCCTGGCCCTCGCGCCCCGCCCGCACCCCTGGTCCCGCGTCCTCGGTCTCGTCGCGGTCGTCCTGCTGGGTGCCTGGCTGGGGCTGCTGGTCGTCGGGAACGTGCGCGTACCGGTCGGCCCCATGAACACGACGATGACCCTGCGCCCCTCCCTCACCGGCGGCACCAAGATCAACGTCTCCCCGCTGGGCGCTCTCTCCCTCGACAGCCACACCGCCCCGGTCCGCCTCGACGTGAACGTCGACCAGCTCGACCCCGCCCGCTCCCAGGCCCTCGTCGACCACCCCGAGCGGCTCTCCGGCCTCCAGGACGAGGTCGCCCACGACGTCCAGCACGGCACCCTCGACCTCGCCGTACGGTCCTGCGTCGCCGTCGTCTCCGGGGCCACCGCCCTCGGGCTCGTCGTCTACCGGCGCCCGCGCCGCGCCCTCGCCGCCGGCGGCCTCGCCCTGGCCCTGCTCGCCGCCTCCGGTGCCACCGCGTACGCCACCTGGAACCCCAAGTCGGTCCTCGAACCCCGCTTCTCCGGCCTGCTCTCCTCCGCGCCCTCGCTCGTCGGCAACGCGCGCAGCATCGTCACCGAGTTCGACGTCTACCAGCAGGAACTGGCCCGGCTGGTGACGAACGTGACCAAGCTCTACGACGTCACCTCGACGCTTCCCGCCTACCAGCCCGACCCCAGCACGGTCCGCGTCCTGCACGTCTCCGACATCCACCTCAACCCCGCGAGCTGGAAGATCATCGCCTCGCTGGTGGAGCAGTACAAGGTCAACGTGATCGTCGACTCCGGCGACACCATGGACCACGGCACGTCCGCCGAGAACGGCTTCCTCGACCCCGTCGCCGACCTCGGCGCGCCGTACGTCTGGGTGCGCGGCAACCACGACTCCCGCGTCACCCAGAGCTACCTGGGCCGCATCAAGAACGTGCACGTCCTCGACGACGGCCGCGCCGAGACCATCGCCGGGCTGCGCTTCGCGGGGATGGGCGATCCCCAGTTCACCCCCGACCGCTCCTCGGTGCCGGGCGCCGGGGCGTCCGAGGAGGCGGCCGGGGACCGCCTGGCGGAGGCACTGCGCAGCGAGACGGCGGCCGGCACCCCGGTCGACGTGGCCGTCGTCCACGAGCCCTCCGCCGCCCGCCGCACCGACGGCACGGTCCCGCTGGTCCTCTCCGGCCATCTCCACCACGAGCAGACGGAGGTCATGGAGAACGGCACCCGGCTGCGCGTGGAGGGCTCGACGGGCGGCAGCGGCCTGCGGGCCGTCGAGGGCGAGTACCCCGACCCCATCGAGGCGTCGATCCTGTACTTCGACCGCGGCACCAAGCGCCTCCAGGCCTGGGACGAGATCAGACTGGGCGGCCTGGGTCTGACGACGGCAGAGGTGAGCCGCCACCTCCCCAAGGAGAACCAGCCCGGAGCCTCCCCCACTCCGACCCCGCCCCCGGCCTCCTCCACGCCCCCTTCCAGCCCCTCCCCGTAAACCGTTTTGGCGATCCCTCCCGCCATCCCATATGCTTCTCACGTCCCCGACGCGCTGAGAAGCGCCCAGGCGGGCCGATAGCCCTCATCGTCTAGCGGCCTAGGACGCCGCCCTTTCAAGGCGGTAGCACGGGTTCGAATCCCGTTGGGGGCACGCAACACCGTGTGCGACACTGTCGTACACAACAGCTTGGTCCTGTGGAGCAGTTTGGAGTGCTCGCCACCCTGTCAAGGTGGAGGCCGCGGGTTCAAATCCCGTCAGGACCGCTGAGGTTTCACGTGAAACCTCGTGGCTGGGTAGCTCAGTTGGTACGAGCGATCGCCTGAAAAGCGATAGGTCGCCGGTTCGACCCCGGCCCCAGCCACTCAGATCGAAAACCCCCTCCGGCTCACCGGAGGGGGTTTTCGTCGCTCATGTAGCTCGCAGAGAACCTAGGGGGGTTCTTGAGACGCATCACACGGGGGCTGGTCACGGCCGGCGCCGTCCTGTTCTCCACACTCGCCCTGCCCGTCACGGCGCACGCCGTGGGACCGAACGTGCTCCAGGCGTACAGCGACCAGGCCGACTGGTCGGTCGTCGACGTACGGCTCAACTACGGCAGCGAGATCGACAAGGTCACCGTGGCTCTCCGCCCGGTCGGCAGCAGCGAGTCCGCACCGCCGGTCGCCACGGTCACGGACTTCAAGCAGACGTACTACGTCAGCCAGTGGGAGGGCGTCTGGTCCTCCCCGCCCGTCCACCTGGACACCCTCGGCGACTACACGATCGACGTCGAGGCCACGAACGCGGCGGGCGAGACCACCGTCCAGAAGGGCGCGGGCACCCTGCGCTACCGCAAGCAGCCCGTGTTCACGGACTTCACGGTCACGCCGACCGAGCCGGACATCGAGAACAAGACCGTCACCGCCACGGGCGCCATGGTGATGCGCGACCCGAGCACCCGGGAGACCTCGCCCTTCGCCGGCGCCACCGTGAACCTCGACCTCGGCCGCCTGGAGACCACGGCGGTCACGGACGACGACGGGCACTTCTCCGCCGCCAGGGAGATACAGGAAGGCGGCTGGGCCCGCGCCCAGTACGAGGGTGAGCCGGGCTGGGCGTACAGCCCCGTCCGCAGCATCACGCCCAAGGCCGCCCCCACCCGCTTCGTCCTCGACAAGACCGATTTCCACCTCACGGCCAACGACCCGCTCAAGGTCAGCGGGACCCTGGAGTACCAGAGCGGCGGCCAGTGGAAGCCGCTGGCCGGCATCCCGGTCGAGATGGACTACAAGGACAGCTCCACCTCGCACGCGATCGACGCGACCACGGACGAGAACGGCCGCTTCACCCTGTCCACGTACGCGTACGGCACCACCACCTACGAGGTGGGCTTCCCGCCCTACCCGTACAACGCGTGGATCGAGCGCACCGCGCACGTCGACGTGAAGGTGGCCGTCACCTCGACGACGCGCTTCCCCGAGTTCACGGCCCGGCTGGACGAGTACGCCGAGCTCGAGGTCACCGGCATCGTCGACGTGGTCGGGAACTACTTCAGCGGCCAGGTGGCCGTCGACATCCAGTACTCGCCCAACGGCAGCACCGGCTGGACCACCAAGAAGACCGTGAAGACCAGCTTCGGCTCACAGTTCATCGTCGACAGGATCCCCGGATACGCCGACGGGTACTGGCGGCTGCGCTACGCCGGGTCCACCACGAAGGACATCAAGGGCGGCACCAGCAAGCCCCTGCGCAAGAACCGCTCCCTCACCCGGGTCAAGGGCGCGAACGCCTCTCCCGAACCGGTCCGCAAGGGCCGCACGATCACCGTCACGGGCGTGCTGCAGGACGCGAAGCCCGGTACGACCGCGTGGAAGGCGTACGGCGGCAAGAAGGTGCAGATCCTCTTCCGGCCCAAGGGCGCGACCTCGTGGTACCTGATGTCCACGGTCACCACCAAGGCGAACGGTTCCTTCAGCAAGGGCTTCAAGGCCCAGAAGGACGGCACCTGGGTGCCCGTGTTCCTCTACCCGGACAGCAAGCACTTCGTCGGCAGCGGGACCGAGGACTACGTCGACGTGCGGTGACGCCCGCAGGACGGGGGCGGGAGCGGGGGGTACGGCAGGCGGGCCCAAAAAGGTTCGCCACGTATTTGGCCGGGATGAGATCCTGGACCGCGTATGTCTACGCACCCTGCCCCCGCCCTCGGCGCCCTCGCCCCCCGCCTGGCCGAGCTGTCCCTGCGCGACGCGCACCGGCTCGGGCGCAGGCTCGAAGGCGCGCGCAAGATCCGCAAGCCGGAGGCCCGCGCCGCCGTCCTCACCGAGATCGAGGCCGAGGTCGCCCGGGTCGAGGAGCGGATGGTCCTCAGGCGCGACCGCGTCCCGGCCGTCACGTATCCCGAGCAGCTCCCGGTCAGCCAGAAGAAGGACGACATCGCGGCCGCCATCCGTGATCACCAGGTCGTCATCGTCGCCGGTGAGACCGGGTCCGGTAAGACCACCCAGATCCCGAAGATCTGCCTGGAGCTCGGGCGGGGGGTGCGCGGGATGATCGGGCACACCCAGCCCAGGAGGATCGCGGCCCGTACCGTCGCCGAGCGCGTCGCCGAGGAGCTGCGGACGCCGCTCGGCGAGGCCGTCGGCTGGAAGGTCCGCTTCACCGACCAGGTGAACCCGGACGCCACCTTCGTGAAGCTGATGACGGACGGCATCCTGCTCGCCGAGATCCAGACGGACCGCGAGCTGCGGGCCTACGACACGATCATCATCGACGAGGCCCACGAGCGGTCCCTGAACATCGACTTCCTGCTGGGGTACCTGGCGCAGCTGCTGCCGCGCCGACCCGACCTGAAGGTCGTCATCACCTCGGCGACCATCGATCCCGAGCGCTTCTCCCGCCACTTCGGCGACGCCCCGATCATCGAGGTCAGCGGACGGACGTATCCGGTCGAGGTGCGCTACCGGCCGCTCCTGGAGGAGGACTCCGAGGACGCCGACCGGGACCAGATCACCGCGATCTGCGACGCCGTGGAGGAACTCCAGGCCGAGGGCCGGGGCGACATCCTCGTCTTCCTCTCCGGTGAGCGCGAGATCCGGGACACGGCGGACGCGCTGGAGAAGAAGCAGTACCGGTTCACCGAGGTGCTGCCGCTGTACGCCCGCCTCTCGCACGCCGAGCAGCACCGCGTCTTCCAGCCGCACACCGGCCGCAGGATCGTTCTGGCGACCAACGTCGCCGAGACCTCCCTCACCGTCCCCGGCATCAAGTACGTCATCGACCCCGGCTTCGCCCGGATCAGCCGCTACAGCCACCGCACCAAGGTGCAGCGCCTGCCGATCGAGCCGATCAGCCAGGCCAGCGCCAACCAGCGCAAGGGCCGCTGCGGCCGCACCAGCGACGGCGTCTGCATCCGCCTCTACAGCGAGGACGACTTCAACGCCCGTCCGGAGTTCACGGACGCCGAGATCCTCCGCACGAACCTCGCCTCCGTCATCCTGCAGATGACCGCGGCCGGCCTCGGTGACATCGAGAAGTTCCCGTTCATCGACCCGCCGGACCACCGCAACATCCGCGACGGCGTCCAGCTGCTCCAGGAGCTGAACGCGCTCGACCCGGCCCAGAAGGACCCGCGCAACCGGCTGACGCAGACCGGCCGCAAGCTGGCCCAGCTCCCCGTCGACCCGCGCCTGGCCCGGATGGTCCTGGAGGCCGAGAAGAACGGCTGCGTCCGCGAGGTCATGGTGATAGCCGCCGCGCTGTCCATCCAGGACCCGCGCGAACGCCCGGCCGACAAACAGACCCAGGCCGACCAGCAGCACGCCCGCTTCAAGGACGAGACCAGCGATTTCCTGGCGTACCTCAACCTGTGGCGGTACGTCCGTGAGCAGCAGCGCGAGCGCGGCTCGTCGTCCTTCCGCCGGATGTGCAAGCAGGAGTACCTGAACTTCCTGCGCATCCGTGAGTGGCAGGACATCTATACGCAGCTGCGAACGGTCGCCAAGCAGATGGGCCTCCCGCTCAACGAGCAGGACGCCTCGGGGGACAGCATCCATGTGTCCCTCCTCGCCGGTCTGCTCTCGCACGTCGGCATGAAGGACGTGAAGGACGGCGCGAAGAACGAGTACCTGGGCGCGCGCAGCGCCAAGTTCGCGATCTTCCCGGGCTCGGCGCTGTTCAAGAAGACGCCGCGGTTCGTGATGTCGGCCGAACTGGTCGAGACGTCCCGGCTCTGGGCTCGGGTCAACGCGAAGATCGAACCGGAGTGGGTCGAGCCGCTCGCCGGGCATCTCCTGAAGCGGACGTACAGCGAGCCGCACTGGGAGAAGGACATGGCGGCCGTGATGGCGTTCGAGAAGGTCACGCTGTACGGCGTACCGATCATCGCCCAGCGGAAGGTCAACTACGGCCGGATCGACCCGGAGGCGAGCCGCGAGCTTTTCCTCCGCAACGCGCTCGTCGAGGGCGACTGGCGGACGCACCACAAGTTCTTCGCCGACAACCGCAAACTCCTCAGCGAGGTCGAGGAGCTGGAGAACCGGGCCCGGCGCCGGGACATCGTCGTGGACGACGAGACGCTCTTCGACTTCTACGACCAGCGGGTGCCCGAGCATGTGGTGTGTGGGGCCCACTTCGACTCCTGGTGGAAACGCAAGCGGCACGAGCAGCCCGACTTCCTGGACTTCGAGCGGGAGATGCTCATCCGTGAGTCGGCGGAGGCGGTCACCAAGGCCGACTATCCCGACTCCTGGCGGCAGGGGCAGCTGAAGTTCCGGGTGACGTACCAGTTCGAACCCGGCGCGGACGCGGACGGCGTGACGGTCCACATCCCACTGCAGGTCCTCAACCAGGTCACGGACGACGGTTTCGACTGGCAGATTCCGGGCCTGCGGGCGGAGGTCGTCACCGAGCTGATCCGCTCCCTGCCCAAGCCGGTCCGCCGCAACTACGTGCCGGCGCCGAACTTCGCCCGGCGCTTCCTCGACCAGGCGGTCCCCCTCCAGGAGCCGCTCACGACCGCCATGGCCCGTGATCTCAAGCGGATGGTCGGCGTCCCCTTCGAGGCGGAGGACTTCGACTGGTCGAAGCTCCCCGACCATCTGAGGATCACCTTCCGGATCGTCGACGAGCGGCGGCGCAAGCTGGCCGAGGACAAGGACCTGGAGGCGCTGAAGCTGCGGCTGAAGCCGAAGGCGCGCCAGGCCATCTCCCAGGCGGCCGCCGCCACCGCCGAACGGCAGGGCGGTGAGTCGCTGGAGCGCGAGGGGCTGACGGACTGGTCCATCGGCTCCCTGACCCGGGTGTTCGAGACCCGCCGCGCGGGCCAGCCGGTGAAGGCCTACCCGGCCCTGGTCGACGACGGGGACACCGTCTCCGTACGCCTCTTCGACACGGAGGCGGAGCAGGCGGAGGCCATGTGGAAGGGCACCCGGCGGCTCATTCTGCGCAACATCCCGGTCAACCCTGCGAAGTTCGCTTCCGAAAAGCTCACGAACGCTCAGAAGCTCGCTCTGTCGGCCAATCCGCACGGTTCGATCCAGGCCCTTTTCGACGACTGCGCGATGGCGGCGGCGGACCGGCTGATCGCCGACTTCGGCGGACCGGCGTGGGACGAGGAGTCGTACCGGAAGCTGTACGACAAGGTGCGCGCGGAGATCGTCGACACGACCGTGCGGACCGTCGGGCAGGTGCAGCAGGTGCTGGCCGCCTGGCAGGCCTGTGAGCGGCGCCTGAAGAGCGTGCGCAGCCCCGCGCTGCTCGCGAACCTGACGGACGTGCGCAAGCAGTTGGACGCCCTGGTGAAGCCCGGCTTCGTGACCTGGGCGGGGCTGCGCAGGCTCCCCGACCTCATGCGCTACCTGGTGGCCGCCGACCGGCGGCTTCAGCAGATGCCGACGGGGGTCCAGCGGGACACCACGCGCATGGAGAAGGTCCACGAGATGCAGGACGAGTTCGCCTGGCTCCTGGAGCAGCTGCCCCAGGGCCGGCCCGTGCCGTCCTCGGTCCTGGAGATCCGCTGGATGATCGAGGAGCTCCGGGTCAGCTACTTCGCCCATGCGCTGGGCACGGCGTACCCGGTCTCGGACAAGCGGATCGTGAAGGCGATCGACGCGGCCGCTCCGTGACGGGACCCTCACGGAGGGTGAGTTCGACCAGCGGGCTCACCCTCCTGTACAGTCCTTCTCGCAGCACAGCGCAGCGCGAAGTGCCGCAAAGCCTGGTCCTGTGGAGCAGTTTGGAGTGCTCGCCACCCTGTCAAGGTGGAGGCCGCGGGTTCAAATCCCGTCAGGACCGCAACCAGGAAAGCCCGGATCCTCGGATCCGGGCTTTCTCGCATCCCCCGGGCCCGGAAGGGCGAACCCCCGGAGGCCGCGCCCGCGGCGGAGCCGCGATCGGGCACAGCAAATCCCGTCAGGACCGCAACCAGGAAAGCCCGGATCCTCGGACACGGCTCTTCGTGCGCTCGGTCGCCGGGTGCGGGGCCCCCGGTGCGGGGCGCTCCCCCGTGTCCGGTTGCCCCCTCCCCCGGGCCGCCCACCCGGTGGCTCCCTTGACGCCGTCACATTCGCTCGGTACCCCAGAACTCAGGGCCCGTTCCCGTGCGGCCCTCCCGGAGGTGGCGTATGGCGGCATCGGCTAGGCACGAGACGCGGGCGTTGCTCCGCGCGCATCTGTCGGCCGCGTCGTCGTACGGGCATCTGACCCGCCACTGCCCGATCTGCCACCGCCTGCTGCGGCTGGCCCTGGACGGCGCTCCAGGGGGCGCCCAGGCCCCCGGGGAGGCACTGGAGGACACCCCGGCGGACGGGACCTCCTCGACCGCGTGATCAACGGCGTTGCCGCCAGGGGTAGTTGCCGACTCTCCACTAGCGCAGCGGGACGCACCGCAACAAGGCCACTGGCATGTGACAGGCATCACGGAATAAGTTTTGGAACCGGGCGTTCTTACCCGTCTCCTACAACTGGTCAATTTAATATGTGCAATTGCACCACGGGGGAGGAACCCCCCGGGACACCTCCGGAGCCCCGCGTCAGGCGTTTCCAGGAACCCACGCACAGCCTCCCCAGACTCCGACAGGCTCGCTCACAGACCGACCCCATCCGACCGCGCAGGCACCGTCGGGCGGCCTCAAGCGCACAAAAAAGATCGCGCTGGACCCGGCGGAGTCCAGCGCGATCGACGACGTTCCCGATGGGCGAGGGGCCTGTTGGGGCAGGACCCACGTCGCTTGGAGCTAGGTTTCGGGCGTCCGCACAGGTTGGGGGACCTGACGTGTTGCCCGGTTATTCAGTTGTTCAGGCCTCGCTGCGCTGCTGCGGGATACCCGCCAGCAGGGCGCGGACCTCGGCCTCGCGGTAACGGCGGTGTCCGCCGAGCGTGCGGATCGACGTGAGCTTGCCGGCCTTCGCCCACCGCGTGACCGTCTTCGGGTCCACGCGGAACATGGTGGCGACCTCAGCCGGGGTCAGCAGCGGCTCAGCATCAGGGGTGCGAGCGGTCATGAGCGGCCTCCTCGGGAGAACCGAACCTTCTCGGTTCTTTCCTCTAAATTCTGCACCTTGACCCGCGTTGCCCGAAATGGCGGACGCGAGTCGAGTCGGTTATAGGACGAACGGCTTGTCCTCGGCACTACAACTACACCATCTGTCCAGCCGCGTCGGCCAAACCGATGGAATTGCCCCCCAGGTGTTCATCGGCGACGGAAGCCGATGGACCATGCCATAGCGGACAGTCACGCCCCTGTGACGATCAGTCACAGGGGCGCTCAGGAGTCACGAGACCCCCCAAAGCGTGCAATGCCGAGATTCCCCCCACCGTGGAGCATAAGTAGGCGGACGGAGCCCTCCCCGGACTCCTTGTCCTATTTTGGCACGAGGAGGGGCAAGCTACGCAAGGGCCGCGTACGTGCGGTCCGTCACCCTTGCGTCATAAGCCCGGATCGGGGATCTACGTCCCGTCAGTTCCGTGAAGTGCGGTTGACCGTACGCTGTTCGACCCTTTTTGGCCGTGACGCAGGTCACTTTGTGAAAGCGCTGTCATTACTGTCACATCGTCAGATCACAGCATGCCTGATCCGACAGGTGTGCGACGGGGTCCCCTAATTGGCCGAACGCCGGTCCCGCACCGCCCGCCACCGTTCGACGAGCCGCCCGTACGCCTCGCCGGCCGCCGCCCCGTCGCCCACCCGCAGCGCCTCGATGCCCTCGGCGACGTCCGCCGCCGAGTGGTCGCCCTCCAGATGCCCGGCCGGAAGGGTGTGCACCAGGCCGCCGTAGTCCAGTTCCACCAGCGAACGCGGATGGAACTCCTCCAGCCAGCGGCCCACGTCCAGCAGACCCTCGATGAGCGGCCCCTCGTCCAGGGACTGCTTGAGCGTGCGCAGCCCCCGGGCCGTCCGCCGCCGGGCCTGCACCATCGGCGTGCGGTACCGCAGCACGGGCGCGGACTCCCCCGTCCCCTTCTCGTACACCCGCTCCTCGTCGGAGAAGAGCACGAACCAGTTCAGCGGCACCTGCCAGGTCGCCGTGCGGATCCAGGGACGCGCGTCGGGATTGCGCTCGCGCCAGCGCTCGTAGTCCTTCGCCGCCTGGGCCCGTACGACCTCCGGGAGCACCACCTCCAGAACCGAACGGGGCAGTTCGTCGCCCAGCTCGGACAGGGCCTGCCAGCCGCGCAGCCGGGTGCGCCACGGGCAGACGTGCAGCACCCCGTCCATCTCGGCGACGAACGCCTCCCCGCTCTCGTGCACCGGCACCGCCACCGGCGGGGTGGGCAGCAGGTCGGCCAGCGAGCGGCGCAGCTCGTCCTGGTAGGAGGGGGCGGTCGGGGCGGCGGGCGTAGCGCGTCCAGTGGGTGCGCTCGGGCTCGGGGAAGGCGGCCAGCGGCTCGTACACGCGCAGGTAGGACGCATAGGGGACGATCACCGACGACACCTTGGGCACGCCTGCTCCCTCCCCCGCCACCCGGCCGGGAAACCTGATCGGCCCGCGCGCGGGGACACGGGAAACGCCTGCGCATCGTCGCACGGGTGTACTCCGGGAGGAGGTCATCCGGCATCCGGACGGAGGTGATCCGTAAGAGTGCGCGTTCGACGGCCCGCGCAGGCTCTACGCTCGTCCCACAGGCCCCCGCCACCCCTGGGGCGCCTGCGTCCCGATCGCCGCGAGTTACCCAGGAGTCACCACCGTGACCGACGTAGACAACGGCGTCCTGCACACCCTGTTCCACTCGGAGCAGACGGGTCACGAGCAAGTCGTGCTCTGCCAGGACCGCAAGAGCGGCCTCAAGGCCGTCATCGCCCTCCACTCCACCGCGCTGGGCCCCGCGCTCGGCGGAACCCGGTTCTACCCCTACGCGACCGAGGCGGAGGCCGTCGCCGACGCGCTGAACCTCGCGCGCGGGATGTCGTACAAGAACGCCCTGGCCGGTCTGGACCACGGCGGCGGGAAGGCCGTGATCATCGGCAACCCCGACACGATCAAGACCGAACAGCTCCTGCTCGCCTACGGCCGTTTCGTGGCCTCTCTCGGGGGCCGGTACGTGACGGCCTGCGATGTCGGCACCTACGTCGCCGACATGGACGTGGTGGCCCGTGAGTGCCGCTGGACGACCGGCCGCTCACCGGAGAACGGCGGCGCGGGCGACTCCTCCGTACTGACCGCCTTCGGCGTCTACCAGGGCATGCGGGCCTCGGCCCAGCACACCTGGGGCGACCCCTCGCTGCGCGGCCGCCGGGTCGGTGTCGCCGGCGTCGGCAAGGTCGGCCACCACCTGGTGGAGCACCTGCGCGCCGAGGGCGCCGAGGTCGTCGTCACCGACGTCCGTGAGGACGCCGTACGCCGCGTCCTCGACCGGCACCCGCAGGGCGTGACGGCCGCCGCCGACACCGAGGCGCTGATCAGCACCGAGGGGCTCGACATCTACGCCCCCTGCGCGCTCGGCGGCGCGCTGAACGACACGTCGGTCCCCGCGCTCACCGCGCGGATCGTCTGCGGCGCGGCCAACAACCAGCTGGCCCACCCCGGGGTCGAGAAGGACCTCTCCGACCGCGGCATCCTCTACGCGCCGGACTACGTGGTGAACGCCGGCGGGGTCATCCAGGTCGCCGACGAACTGCACGGGTTCGACTTCGAGCGCTGCAAGGCGAAGGCGTCGAAGATCTTCGACACCACGCTCGCGATCTTCGCACGTGCGAAGGAGGACGGGATTCCGCCGGCCGCGGCGGCGGACCGGATCGCCGAGCAGCGGATGCACGAGGCGGCCCGGACGCGCGGATGGTGAGGTTCCGGTAGCGGGGCCGAGGGAGGCGTCCCGAGGGTTTGGTCGGTACCGCCGGGTGGAAAGTTAGAGAGAACTCTCACTCTTCCCGGCGGGTCGGCCGCCGATAAGTGGTTAAAATCGCCACTGACCAGCGAGGACGGGGCGTCTCACAGGCCCTGCGCACACGCGCGTGCTACGGGCGACGTACCGTACGGGCGTGGGCTCAGGTACCGTGGGAGCCCTACGACGGGCTCTCCGAGGAGAGACCGTTCTGGATCATGAACGCGTGTCAACCTGGGGCCAGCGAGCCCCGTCGTTGAGGGGGTCGAGCCATGGGGCGCGGCCGGGCCAAGGCCAAGCAAGCGAAGGTCGCCCGCCAGCTGAAGTACAACAGCGGCGGGACGGATCTCTCACGCCTGGCCGAAGAGCTGGGCGCATCGCCATCGAACATGCCGCCGAATGGCGAACCGTTCGAGGACGATGACGATGAGGAAGACGACGACCCGTACGCACGGTACGCCGAGCTGTACGGGGACGACGAGGACGACGAGGACGACGATTCGTCCCACCAACATCGTCGCGGCGCTTGACCTCGCTGTGAGCATCCACCCGGTCGGTGACTTCGGTCACCGACCGGGTCTTGTGCTGCCCCGCGGGGCTCAGCTCGCGTAGTCCCCGACCAGTTCGGCTCCGCCGGTGTGCTCACCGCGCTCGGTGATCTCGCCGGCGACCCATGCCTCGACGCCACGGTCGGCGAGGGTGGCGAGGGCCACGTCCGCCGACTCCTGGGGCACGATCGCGATCATGCCGACGCCCATGTTCAGGGTCTTCTCCAGCTCCAGGCGCTCGACCGAGCCGGTCCTGCCGACGAGGTCGAAGATCGGGGCCGGGGCCCAGGTGGAGCGGTCGACCGTCGCGTGCAGTCCGTCGGGGATGACCCGGGCCAGGTTGGCCGCGAGTCCGCCGCCGGTGATGTGCGAGAAGGCGTGCACGTCCGTCGTACGGGTCAGGGCCAGGCAGTCCAGCGAGTAGATCTTGGTGGGCTCCAGGAGCTCCTCGCCGAGGGTGCGGCCCAGGTCGTCGATCCGGGCGTCGAGGGCGAGGCCCGCCTGGTTCAGCAGGACGTGCCGGACCAGCGAGTACCCGTTCGAGTGAAGGCCGGAGGACGCCATGGCGATCACGGTGTCACCCGTGCGGATACGATCCGCGCCGAGCAGCCGGTCGGCCTCCACGACGCCCGTTCCGGCGCCGGCGACGTCGAAGTCGTCCGCACCGAGCAGGCCGGGGTGTTCGGCCGTCTCACCGCCGACCAGGGCGCATCCGGCCAGCACACAGCCCTCGGCGATGCCCTTGACGATGGCGGCCACCCGCTCGGGGTGGACCTTGCCGACGCAGATGTAGTCGGTCATGAACAGCGGCTCGGCACCGCACACGACGATGTCGTCCATGACCATGGCGACCAGGTCGTGGCCGATCGTGTCGTAGACGCCGAGCTGGCGGGCGATGTCCACCTTCGTGCCCACGCCGTCCGTGGCGGAGGCGAGCAGCGGACGCTCGTAGCGCTTGAGGGCGGAGGCGTCGAAGAGGCCGGCGAATCCGCCGAGGCCGCCGAGGACCTCGGGGCGCTGCGTCTTCTTCACCCACTCCTTCATCAGCTCGACGGCGCGGTCGCCCGCTTCGATGTCGACGCCCGCGGCTGCGTAGCTGGCGCCGCCCTCGGCGAGGGGGGTCTCAGACATGGCTGGTGAGAACTTTCGTGTCGTACGGCAGCGGTTGCGGGCCGTCTACGGGCGGCGGATCGCGTCGGCGGCGGCCGTGGCGGCCGGGCCGGCGGCCAGCTCCGTCTCCAGCAGCTGCTTGCCGAGCAGCTCGGGGTCCGGGAGCTCCATCGGGTACTCGCCGTCGAAGCAGGCCCGGCAGAGGTTCGGCTTGGCGATGGTGGTCGCCTCGATCATGCCGTCGATGGAGATGTAGGCCAGGGAGTCGGCGCCGAGCGAGGTACCGATCTCGTCGATGGTCATGCCGTTGGCGATCAGCTCCGCGCGCGTGGCGAAGTCGATGCCGAAGAAGCAGGGCCACTTCACGGGCGGGGAGGAGATCCGGATGTGGACCTCGGCGGCGCCGGCCTCGCGCAGCATCCGCACGAGCGCGCGCTGCGTGTTGCCGCGCACGATCGAGTCGTCGACGACGACGAGGCGCTTGCCCTTGATGACGTCCTTGAGCGGGTTCAGCTTCAGGCGGATGCCGAGCTGGCGGATCGTCTGCGAGGGCTGGATGAAGGTCCGGCCGACGTAGGCGTTCTTGACCAGGCCGCTGCCGAAGGGGATGCCCGAGGCCTCCGCGTAGCCGATGGCGGCGGGGGTGCCGGACTCCGGCGTCGCTATGACCAGATCGGCCTCGGCCGGGGCTTCCTTGGCGAGCCTGCGGCCCATCTCCACGCGGGACGCGTACACGTTCCGCCCGGCGATGTCGGTGTCGGGGCGGGCCAGGTACACGTACTCGAAGACACAGCCCTTGGGCTTCGCTTCCGCGAATCGAGAGGTGCGCAGGCCGTTCTCGTCGATGGCGACGAACTCGCCCGGCTCGATCTCCCGGACGAAGCTGGCGCCGCAGATGTCGAGGGCGGCGGACTCGGAGGCGACGACCCAGCCGCGCTCGAGGCGGCCGAGGACCAGCGGGCGGATGCCCTGCGGGTCGCGGCCGGCGTAGAGGGTGTGCTCGTCCATGAAGACGAGGCTGAAGGCGCCCTTGACCTGCGGGAGGACCTGGTGGGCCGCCTCCTCGATGGTCAGCGGCTTGCCGTCCTCGTCGACCTGTGCCGCGAGCAGCGCGGTGAGCAGGTCGGTGTCGTTGGTCGCCGCGACGCGCGGGGAGCGGCCCTCCTGCTTGGGCAGGTCGGCGACCATCTCGGCGAGCTGGGCGGTGTTGACGAGGTTGCCGTTGTGGCCGAGCGCGATCGAGCCGTGCGCGGTGGCGCGGAACGTCGGCTGGGCGTTCTCCCACACGGAGGCGCCGGTGGTCGAGTAGCGGGCGTGTCCGACCGCGATGTGACCCTGGAGCGAACCGAGCGAGGTCTCGTCGAAGACCTGGGAGACGAGGCCCATGTCCTTGAAGACGAGGATCTGGGAGCCGTTGCTGACCGCGATACCCGCGGATTCCTGGCCCCGATGCTGGAGGGCGTAGAGCCCGAAGTACGTGAGCTTTGCGACCTCTTCGCCCGGAGCCCAGACACCGAAGACGCCACAAGCGTCCTGGGGGCCCTTCTCGCCGGGAAGCAGATCGTGATTGAGTCGACCGTCACCACGTGGCACGCCACCGAGTGTAGGCGAGATCGACCACTGGTCCGAATTGGCGATACCTGCCGGTAACTGGATCTTCGTTGGGCCGATCCATCCATGATCGACTTGTTTACGCAGGTCAGGCACGCTATACGGCGGTCCTGTGACGGGCTGTGACGCAACTCGGAGGGGTTCGCGCGGTCGCGTTCCGTATGCACGAGTGAGGTGTCGCACACCATTCTGCGTGGGCCGGGTCAGGACATCAGCGGCAGGAGCGCTCCCAGATCGGCCCGTTCGCCGCTCGCGCTGACCTTCGCCGCGTCCCTGGCCTCGGCCCAGGTCTGCCGTCCGGTCGCCAGCCTGATCCAGGTCAGCGGGTCGGTCTCGACGACGTTCGGCGGGGTGCCGCGGGTGTGCCGCGGGCCCTCGACGCACTGCACGACGGCGTACGGCGGCACGCGCACCTCCGTCGCGCCGCCGGGCGCCTTGACGGCGAGCGCGTCCGCGAGGAGCCGGGTGGTGGCGGCGAGGGCCTGGCGGTCCAGGGGGACGGCGAGGTCCGGCACGGCGGCGTTGAGGTCGTCCGTGTGGACGACCAGCTCGACGGCGCGGGTGACGAGGTAGTCGCCGAGCGGCAGCGCGCCCGCGTTGGTCTGGAGCAGCCGTGTGCCGGGGTGGGTGTCGAGCTGATCGACGAGGTCGCGCTCGACGGCGGCCAGGTAGCCGCCGAGGTCGGGGTGTTCCGCGGTCAGCCGCCGGGTGAAGTCGTCGATGGCCGGGGCATTGGCGGAGGTCGCGAACGGCCAGTCGAGCAGCACGGCGTCCTGCTTCGGCGGCTCCGGCAGGGCGAGGGCGCGCCCTATGGCGGTGAGCGCCATGCCGATGTGCGCCACCAGCTCCCGCACCCGCCACTGACCGAGCCGCGTCGGCAGTGCGAGCTGCTCGGCCCCGAGCCCGGCGACCCCTTCCCGCACCTTCCCCAGCTGGGCGAGCACCGCCGCGCGGGTCTTGACGGGGTCATAGGTCCGGGTGCGCTTCTTGGCCGCAGGCATGACGGTGAGCCTAGGCCCTGCGGTGCGGATCGGGCCGACCGGCCCGAGGTGCGCTTCGGCCGACGCACGCCCCGCTCCGGACGCCGGGGGCCGGCCCCGACGGGGGCACGCTCGGCACGAGATGCAGGACCGCCGCGGGCGGTCCCCGCCCCACCCTCCCGACGCCCGAGGCCCCACGGGCGATGCCGCTACGGCCGATACCGCCAGGGGCCGAGACCCCCACGGGCGGGCCACCCAGCCGCCCCACTCGCCCGGCTGACGCCCCGAGCCGTCGGGGACGGCACCGCTCCGGGGGGAGTGGCCAGTCCCTCCCACCACTTCGACACCACCGGGACCCGCGAGCCGCCGGGGAGGCCTGTCCGCGAGCTGCGGGACCCCGTCGGCCTGGGCGGGCTGACACCACGGGATGCCCAAGGTGGCGGCCGGGCGCGTGGGCGGCCCGACTGGAGTCCAGGGGCGCCCGAGAGGGGCCGAACCGGGCGGCCCCCTGCTCCCCCGGAACAGAAAGCGGTGAGGGCCCCGGCCGTTTCGGTGGACGCTGTTGGTAAATCCGCCCCGCTGGATCTCATCCAGCGGGGCGGAGTGCTGCGAAGGGTGAGACTCGTGTGCGGGCAAGGGGCCGGCCGGTGAGCCAGGCGTCGAGTCGTGCCAGGTTGATCGCAGCGCCGGTGAAGTGGTGTTGCAGCCGGGTCTTGGCAAGCCCGCGGTAGCGGGATCTGCGCAGGCCGAACGCCTGGACGCCTTGGGAGATCGTGCCCTCGACGCCGGCGCGGTGTCCGTAGCGACGGCGCCAGTGGTCGGTGTCCTGCTCGCTGCGGGCCTGCCGGAGGATCTCGTGTTCGGCCTTCGGCCGCAGGGTCAGGTTGCGGCCGGTTTCGGCGGTGGTGCAGGAGGTCCGCAGTTCGCAGGGTCCGCAGTGGCGTTCGGCGAAGCGGACGCGGGTGACCGGGGTGCCGTACTGGCTCCGGGCGTCTCGCCACTGGACGCTGGTGTGGCCGCCGGGGCAGACGGCCTGGCGCTGGTCCCAGTCGACGGTGAAACGGGTGCTGTCGAAGAAGCCGCCTGCCGTCTGTTGCCGGATGGTGTTCTTCCCGACCGGTCCGACGAGGTTGATGCCGTGATCGCGACGGGCGTGGTGGATCTGCTCGGCATCGACGTATCCGGCGTCCACCAGGTGTTCGTCCGGCACCAGCCCGCGGCCGGCCAGAGCGGTGTGGATGTCCTCCAGGGCGGCGTCGTCCCTCACCGGCGCCGTGGTGGTGTGGATGTGGGTGATCAGGTGCGGGGCGTCGGGCTCGCAGGTCTCGCTGAGATGGACCTTGTAGCCGGACCAGCCCAGATCCCGCTTCGCGCCGGTCCTGGCCTCGGGCTCGTGCGGGGTGCGTAAGCGGATCAGGCCAGGCGGTGTGTTCTTCGGCTCGCGCCAGCGCACGACGCCGTCGACATGGTGGAACTGCTGCACCCATGTCTGACGCAGGAACTCCACCGCGGGCAGGTCACGCAGGGCGGGCGGAGCCTGGGGCGACCGGATGGCGCGCAGCAGCACCATCCCGTCGGCTCCGCACTGGTCGCCGTGCTCGACACGGGCAGCCCACCGAGAGGGGAAACGGGTGTCCTCCGGCCGGGCGGAGTAGCGGTCGAACCACTGCGGCGCCGCCATCGTCACCAGCCACTCCCCGGCCACCTCGGCGACCTGGTTCAGTGCCGCCCGCAGTGTCTCGACCACGAACTCCAGCCGGTTCAGATCCCTCGTCGCGGCCAGTACGTGGGTGGCGTCCGTGCGCTGGCGCTTGCCCGCCTTGACCAGGCCGGCCTCACCGGCCGCCCGCAGCACCGCATCGAACACGGCCCCGCCCGCGTCGCCCTCGATGAGCCGCGCACGGAACTCACTGAGCACCGAGAAGTCGAAGCCCGTGTCGGTCAGCTCCAGCGACAGGGCGTACTTCCAGTCCAGCCTCGAGCGCACCGCGTGCGCGGCCTGCCGGTCGGTCAGCCCCTCCGCGAACTGCAACACCGACACCAGCGCCAGCCTGGCCGGCGACACCACCGGTCGCCCCCGCACCGGGAACAGCTCCTCGAAGTCGGCATCGGCGAAGACCGGCCCGAGCGCATCCCGCACCCGCATCGCCAGACACCCCTTCGGGAACACCGCGCGAGCCACCCGCGCCGTCTCCTCAGGAATCTCCGCCAGATCCACCCCACGCAACGACACGAACCCACCCCAGAAACACGACGACGGCCTGCACAACCCCAACGGGGTCATGCAGGCCGTCGTCACTCAGGCCCCCGCATTTACCAACAGCGTCCGTTTCGGTGGTCGGGGCCCTCTTCGTCGTACGGCGGCGGCTGTTCGGCTACGCGAGCAGCGCCGGGATGGTCGCCTCGTGCGCCGTGCGCAGCTCCTCCAGGCTGAGCGCGAACTCGCCCTGGACGTCCACCGTGTCGCCGTCGACGACACCGATGCGGGTGACCGGGAGGCCCCGGGCGCCGCACATGTCGTTGAAGCGGACCTCCTCCGAGCGCGGGACCGCGACGACGGCGCGGCCGGCGGACTCGGAGAACAGGAAGGTGAACGCGTCGAGCCCGTCCGGTACGACCAGACGCGCGCCCTTGCCGCCGAGCAGCGCCGACTCCACGACCGCCTGGACGAGACCGCCGTCGGACAGGTCGTGCGCGGAGTCGATCATCCCGTCGCGGGAGGCGGAGATCAGGATGTCGGCGAGCAGGCGCTCGCGCTCCAGGTCCACCTTCGGGGGCAGGCCGCCGAGGTGGTCGTGGACGACCTGGGACCAGGCAGAGCCGCCGAACTCCTCGCGGGTGTCGCCGAGGAGGTAGAGCAGCTGGCCCTCCTCCTGGAAGGCGACCGGGGTGCGGCGGGCGACGTCGTCGATGACGCCGAGGACCGCGACCACCGGGGTCGGGTGGATGGCGACCTCGCCCGTCTGGTTGTAGAGGGAGACGTTGCCGCCGGTCACCGGGGTGCCGAGCTGCAGACAGGCGTCCGCCAGACCGCGGACGGCCTCCGCGAACTGCCACATGACGGCCGGGTCCTCGGGCGAGCCGAAGTTCAGGCAGTCGGAGACCGCGAGCGGCTTGGCTCCGGTCGTGGCGACGTTGCGGTACGCCTCGGCGAGGGCGAGCTGGGCGCCGTGGTACGGGTCGAGCTTGGCGTACCGGCCGTTGCCGTCGGTCGCGATGGCGACGCCGAGGCCCGACTCCTCGTCGATCCGGATCATGCCGGAGTCCTCGGGCTGGGCGAGGACCGTGTTGCCCTGGACGAAGTGGTCGTACTGCGAGGTGATCCACTTCTTGGAGGCCTGGTTGGGGGACGAGACGAGCTTGAGGACCTGGTCCTTGAGCTCCTCGCCCGTCCCCGGCCTCGGCAGCTTGTTCGCGTCGTCGGCCTGGAGGGCGTCCTGCCACTCCGGGCGGGCGTACGGGCGCTCGTAGACCGGGCCGTCGTGGGCCACCGTGCGCGGGTCGACGTCGACGATCTTGCCGCCGTGCCAGAAGATCTCCAGGCGGTCGCCGTCGGTCACCTCACCGATGACGGTGGCGATGACGTCCCACTTGTCACAGATCTCGAGGAACCGGTCGACCTTCTCCGGCTCGACGACGGCGCACATGCGCTCCTGCGACTCGCTCATGAGGATCTCCTCGGGCGAGAGGGTCGAGTCGCGCAGCGGGACGTCGTCGAGGGTGACGCGCATACCGCCGGAGCCGTTGGAAGCGAGCTCGCTGGTGGCGCAGGACAGACCGGCCGCGCCGAGGTCCTGGATGCCGACGACGAGCTTCTCCCGGAAGGCCTCCAGGGTGCACTCGATGAGGAGCTTCTCCTGGAAGGGGTCGCCGACCTGGACGGCGGGGCGCTTCGAGGGCTTGGCGTCGTCGAAGGTCTCGGAGGCGAGGATCGACGCGCCGCCGATGCCGTCGCCGCCGGTGCGGGCGCCGTAGAGGATGACCTTGTTGCCGGCGCCGGAGGCCTTCGCGAGGTGGATGTCCTCGTGCCGCATGACGCCGATGGCACCGGCGTTGACCAGCGGGTTGCCCTGGTAGCAGGCGTCGAAGACGACCTCGCCGCCGATGTTCGGCAGACCCAGGCAGTTGCCGTAGCCGCCGATACCCGCGACGACGCCCGGCAGGACGCGCTTGGTGTCGGGGTGGTCGGCGGCGCCGAAGCGCAGCGGGTCGACGACCGCGACGGGGCGGGCGCCCATGGCGATGATGTCGCGGACGATGCCGCCGACACCGGTGGCCGCGCCCTGGTAGGGCTCGACGTACGACGGGTGGTTGTGCGACTCGACCTTGAAGGTGACCGCGTACCCCTGGCCGACGTCGACCACGCCCGCGTTCTCGCCGATGCCGACGAGGAGCGCGTCGCTCTGGGGCGCCTTCTCGCCGAACTGGCGCAGGTGCACCTTGGACGACTTGTAGGAGCAGTGCTCCGACCACATGACGGAGTACATGGCGAGCTCGGCGCCGGTGGGGCGGCGGCCGAGGATCTCCACCACCCGCTCGTACTCGTCCTTCTTCAGGCCGAGTTCGGCCCAGGGCAGCTCGACGTCGGGGGTCGCGGCCGCGTGCTCGACCGTGTCCAGAGGCGTCCGGCTCATGCGTTGACCAGCTTCTTGAGGATCGAGGTGAAGAACGGGAGACCGTCGGTGCGGCCGGACCCGATGAGGGGCTCGACGGCGTGCTCCGGGTGCGGCATGAGGCCTACGACGTTGCCGGCCTCGTTGGTGATGCCGGCGATGTCACGGAGGCTGCCGTTGGGGTTGAAGTCCAGGTACCGGAAGACCACCCTGCCCTCCGCCTCCAGCTTGTCGAGCGTGTAGGCGTCGGCGACGTAACGGCCGTCCATGTTCTTCAGCGGGATGTGGATCTCCTGGCCGGCCGTGTAGTCGGCGGTCCAGGCGGTCTCCGCGTTCTCCACCCGCAGCTTCTGGTCGCGGCAGATGAAGTGGAGGTGGTCGTTGCCGAGCATCCCGCCGGGCAGCAGATGGGCCTCGGTGAGGATCTGGAAGCCGTTGCAGATGCCGAGGACCGGCAGACCGGCCTTCGCCTGCTCGATGACGGTCTCCATCACCGGCGAGAAGCGGGAGATCGCACCGGCGCGCAGATAGTCGCCGTACGAGAAACCGCCGGGCAGGACGACCGCGTCGACCTGGTGGAGGTTCTTGTCCTTGTGCCAGAGGGCGACCGGTTCCGCGCCCGCGAGGCGGATCGCACGCTGCGTGTCCCGGTCGTCGAGGCTGCCCGGGAAAGTGACGACGCCAATACGAGCGGTCACTTCGCGGCCTCCGCGACTTCCTCCACCTTGACGGTGAAGTCCTCGATCACGGTGTTGGCGAGGAAGGATTCCGCAAGATCGTGGATGCGGGCGAGGGCGGCCTCGTCGACCGGGCCGTCCACTTCCAGTTCGAATCGCTTTCCCTGACGTACGTCGGAGATGCCTTCGAAACCCAGGCGCGGCAGTGCGCGCTGCACCGCCTGGCCCTGGGGGTCGAGGATCTCCGGCTTGAGCATGACGTCGACTACGACGCGTGCCACTGGCACTCCCGGTGGTGTGGTGCTGAGCAGGTTCCTGCGGTGTCTCCGACAGGTGCCTTCAGACTACCCGCACAAAATTTCTACGCGCATAGAGTTGTAGGAATCTACGTGAGCGTCATCACGATCAGGTATCGGACCAGTGCTGTCGCGAAAAGTTCAGGGAAAGATCCGGGGTGCACCCGTGTTCCCTATTGCGCCGGGACACGCGGGCAGATTTAGTCGGGCTTCACATTGGATTGCCGGGCACTGTACAAATGAATTGGCAATAGCCGATACTTTGCCCCATAACTGGCGGACAGTCGACATCTCCGTGACGTCTTGGCACGTCACCGCAGAGCTGTCGCACGAAGGGACCGATATTCGTGGCGCAGAAGGTCGTGGTCACTCTCTTTGACGACATCGACGGCTCGGAAGCGGCGGAAACGATCGCCTTCGGACTCGACGGCAAGTCGTACGAGATCGACCTGAATGAAGCCAATGCCAAGAAACTGCGTAAGGCGCTCGCGCCCTACGTGGAGGCCGGCCGCAAGCGGTCGAAGTCCGGCAAGGCGTACAAGCAGACGGAGGTCGCGCCCGACCCGGCGGCCGTGCGCGCCTGGGCCCAGGCCAACAAGATGGAGGTGCCCGCCCGCGGCCGCATCCCCAAGAAGGTCTACGAGGCGTTCGCCGAGGCGCAGTAGCCCGGCGCCCGTCCGAGCCGCTCCCGCGGTCGTCCCCGGGTCCGTCAGCACGGCCCGGGGGCAACCGACTTGCGTTACCCCCCACATGGTCGGCTAATGTCTGGAGCACGCCGCCGGGCAGGGCCGAAAAGCCCAGCTCACGGAGGCCACGCGGGTGTAGTTCAGTAGTAGAACATCCCCCTTCCAGGGGGAAGGCGCAGTGTGCGATTCCTGTCACCCGCTCTGCATCGCCGTCCTGACCACGGTTGTGGATCAGGTAGGCTGGTGCTCGCGCCGATCGGTGAGAGCCGGTCGGAGGCAATGCGGACGTAGCTCAGTTGGTAGAGCGCAACCTTGCCAAGGTTGAGGTCGCGAGTTCGAGCCTCGTCGTCCGCTCGGGAATGAGACCCCGGTCCATCGGACCGGGGTCTTTTCGTGTGTTCGTCATCATGTGTTCCCCTGCGTGTGCCGCCGTCACCTGACATTTGTCATACGGAGTGATGACAGCTCGCACTGCTGTCGGGCCCTGTCCGGCGGGAGCCTTGAGGCATGGACACGAATGAACACGTGATTGAGGTCACCGGCCTCCGGCGTGTGTACGGGGGCGGGTTCGATGCGGTCCGTGGAATCTCCTTCCACGTCGACCGCGGTGAGATCTTCGCGCTGCTCGGTACCAACGGCGCCGGCAAGACATCGACCGTCGAACTGCTGGAGGGCCTCGCGCGCCCCGACGCCGGACACGTCCGTGTCCTCGGCCACGACCCGTACACCGAGCGGGCCGCCGTCCGGCCGCGCACGGGCGTGATGCTGCAGGAGGGCGGCTTCCCCTCCGAGCTGACCGTCGCCGAGACCGCGCGGATGTGGGGCGGTTGTGTGAGCGGCGCCCGGCCCGTCGGGGAGGCGCTGGCCCTGGTCGGGCTCGCCGGCCGGGCGGACATCCGGGTCAAGCAGCTCTCCGGCGGCGAGCGGCGCCGCCTCGACCTGGCGCTGGCGCTGCTCGGCGACCCCGAGGTGCTGTTCCTCGACGAGCCGACGACGGGCCTGGACGCCGAGGGGCGCCGCGACACCTGGGACCTGGTCCGCGCCCTGCGCGCCTCCGGTACGACGGTGCTGCTGACCACGCACTACCTGGAGGAGGCCGAGCAGCTCGCCGACCGGCTGGCCATCCTGCACCAGGGCCGCATAGCCACGTCGGGGACACCGGCCGAGGTGACCGCGGCCGAGCCCTCCCGGATCGTCTTCCAGCTGCCCGAGGGGTACTTCATCGGCGACCTGCCCCCGCTCGGCGAGCTGGGCGTGTGCGGTCACGAGGTCGAGGGACGCCTGGTCCGGCTGCGGACCAGGGAGTTGCAGCGGACGGCGACGGCGCTGCTGGTGTGGGCCGAGCGGGCACGGGTCGAGCTGCGGGGGCTGGACGTGCGGTCGGCATCGCTGGAGGAGGCGTTCCTGGGGATCGCCCGGGAGGCGTCGGAGCGCACGAGGACCGAGGGGGCTGTGGCATGAGCGGGAACACGGTGAACAACGGGACGGGTGAGAGCACGGCCCTGGGCGCCGGGAGCGGGGGCACGCAGGCCGGCCCCGCGTCGAGGGCCGCGGTGACGACCCCGGTGAGCCGGATGGCGGCCCTCGCCCGGGCCGAGCTGACCCTGCTGGGACGCAGCAGGAGCACACTGCTCACGGCGGTGCTGGTGCCGCTCGCGCTGCCGTTCAGCTTCGGGCCCCTGATCGACAGCATGAACGTGCAGGACGTCGGTCTGACGACCGGTCTGGTGCTGCTGCCGGCGGCGATCGGATTCTCCCTGCTGTTCGGGGTGTACTCGGCACTGACCGCCATCTACACCGTCCGGCGCGAGGAACTGGTGCTGAAGCGACTGCGCACCGGCGAGCTGCGGGACACCGAGATCCTGGGCGGGACCGCGCTGCCGGTCCTGGTGACGGGGCTGGTGCAGTCCATCGTCCTGGTGGCGGCCTCCAGCGCGGTGCTGGACGTGCCCGCGCCGAAGGCTCCGCATCTCGCCGTCCTGGGACTCCTGTTGGGCCTGGCCCTCTGTGCGGCGCTGGGGGCGCTCACGGCGGCCCTGACCCGGACCGTGGAGAGCGCCCAGGTCACCCCCATGCCGTTCCTGCTGGTCTCGATGATGGGCTCCGGGGTGACCGTCCCCCTGGAGATGCTGCCCGACCGGGTCGCCTCGCTCTGCGAACTGCTGCCGCTGTCCCCGACGATCACCTTGATACGCGGCGGCTGGACCGGCGACCTCTCCGCCTACGAGGCGCTGGGGGCGATATCCACAGGCCTGGCCTGGACGGTGCTGGCAGTGTTTGCTGTACGGCGGTGGTTCCGGTGGGAACCACGGCGCTGAGACGGGGGACGAGGGGAAGAGATGCGCGGCCCGGGGCGCTGGTGGCGGGGGAAGAGCACACCGGCGAAGTTCGAGACGTACACGCGGTGGTCGTTCCACTTCTTCGGAGTGAGCGAGATTCTCGGAATAAGTCTGCCGGCCTTCGGCTCCCTGGGGCCCGGGCTCGGCGGCGCGCTGATGACCATGGTCACAGTGCATGCCGTGCTCTGCATGTTCATGGTGTCGCGGGGGCTGGACTGGACGCGTGGCCGGCGTCCCCAGCCCGTGCGGCTGCTCTGGACGCTCGGCTCGCTCACCGCCGCCATCGCGGTGGCGGCCCTCTGGATCGCCCAACGGGGTCCGCACCGTGAGAGCGTCGACACCACCGCGGGTGCCGTCTTCGGGGTCGTCCTGATCATAGGGACAGGGGTCCTCACGCTCGGCGTGCGGGACCGGCGACGGGTGTACGCGACAGTGTTCGGCTTCTCGCTCGGCGCGGGCGTCGTCTCCCTCCCGCTGAACGTGCCGCCGCCCGCCGCCGTCCTCAGCGTGGTGGCCGTGTTCCTCGGCTCCGGACTCCTCGCCTTCACCGCGCTCTTCTCGGTGTGGCTGCTCGACGCCGTCTACCAGCTCGACGAGGCCCGCGAGACCCGCGCCCGGCTCGCCGTCGCCGAGGAGCGGCTGCGCTTCGGGCGGGATCTGCACGACGTGATGGGGCGCAACCTCGCGGTGATAGCGCTGAAGGCGGAGCTGGCGGTGCAGCTGGCCCGGCGGGAGCGGCCGGAGGCGGTGGAGCAGATGATCGAGGTGCAGCGGATAGCGCAGGACTCCCAGCGGGAGGTGCGCGAGGTCGTACGGGGGTACCGGGAGGCCGATCTCTCGGTGGAACTGACCGGGGCGCAGGGCGTGTTGGCGGCCGCCGGGATCGACTGCGAGATGCGGGGGGAGGCGGACGGGCTGCCCGGTGAGGTGCAGTCGGCGCTCGGCTGGGTGGTGCGGGAGACGACGACGAACGTGCTGCGGCACGGAGACGCCCGGCGCTGTGCGGTGGAGCTGCGGATCACGGAAGGATGCGTGGTGCTGACCGTGGAGAACGACGGGGCCGAGGCCGTGCGCGACGGGGCCGGCGGGGGCGGTTCGGGGCTCGCCGGGCTGCGGGAGCGGCTGCGGCAGGTCGACGGGACGCTGGAGACCGGGTTCGTCCGGCCCGGGGTGTTCCGGGTCATGGCCGAGGTCCCCCTGGAGAGAACTCACATGGTGAGCGAGGTCACTTCATGACGGTGCGGGTGCTGCTCGCCGACGACGAGCATCTGATCCGCGGTGCGCTGGCCGCGCTGCTGTCCTTGGAGGACGATCTGCTGATCGTCGCGGAGGCGGCCACCGGACCGGAGGCGCTGGCGATGGCGCGGGCGCACTCACCGGATGTGGCGGTGCTCGATCTCCAGATGCCGGGCGCGGACGGTGTGAAGGTCGCCACATCGCTGCGGGCCGAACTGCCCGGCTGCCGGGTGCTGATCGTGACCAGCCATGGCCGGCCGGGGCATCTGAAGCGGGCGCTCGCGGCGGGTGTGCGGGGGTTCGTCCCGAAGACGGTGAGCGCTCAGCGGCTGGCGGAGATCATCCGGACCGTGCACTCCGGAAACCGTTACGTCGATCCGGAGTTGGCCGCCGACGCCATAGCGGCCGGGGATTCGCCGCTGACCTCGCGTGAGGCCGAGGTGCTCGAACTCGCCGCCGAGGGGGCGCCGGTCGCGGAGATCGCCGAGCGGGCCGGGCTGTCGCAGGGGACCGTGCGGAACTACCTCTCGTCGGCGGTGTCCAAGCTGGGTGCGGAGAACCGGCACGCGGCGGTGCGTCTCGCTCGGGAGCGGGGTTGGGTATAGTTGGCCTCGCGCCACGGCGCAGTGCGGACGTAGCTCAGTTGGTAGAGCGCAACCTTGCCAAGGTTGAGGTCGCGAGTTCGAGCCTCGTCGTCCGCTCCAGTGAAACCCCGGTCCGGTGGGCCGGGGTTTTTGCTTGCCGTTTTCGGGTGCGGGATTTCGTCCGCCCCCGTGACCTGCGGGGGGAGGCGGTCCGGGTGGACCGGTGGCCCCCGCAGGTCACGGGGGCCGTCCGGGTCAGGACCAGGTGAGGCCCGTCAGGCGCTCGTAGGCCTCGATGTACTTGGCGCGGGTCGCGTCGACGATCTGCTGGGGCAGCGGCGGCGGGGGCTGCTCGCTCTTGCGGTCCCAGCCGGACTCGGGCGAGGTGAGCCAGTCACGGACGAACTGCTTGTCGTACGAAGGCTGGGCGCGGCCCGGCTGCCAGGAGTCGGCCGGCCAGAAGCGCGAGGAGTCCGGGGTGAGGACCTCGTCCGCGACGACGAGGGTGTCGCCGTCGAAGCCGAACTCGAACTTGGTGTCGGCGAGGAGGATGCCCCGCTCGCGGGCGATGTCGCGGGCGCGGCCGTAGACGGCGAGGGTGGCCTGGCGGAGCTGGGCGGCGGTGTCGGCGCCGACCTGGCGGGCGACCTCCTCGTAGGAGACGTTCTCGTCGTGCTCGCCGACGGCGGCCTTGGTGGCCGGGGTGAAGATCGGGGCGGGGAGTTCGCTGCCGTCGACCAGGCCCTCGGGGAGGGCGAGGCCGCAGACCGTGCGCGACTCGACGTACTCGAGGAGGCCGGAGCCGGTGAGATAGCCGCGGGCAACGCACTCGACCGGGAGCATCCGCAGGGACTTGCAGACCAGGGTGCGGCCGGCCCAGTCGGCGGGGGCGCCGGGGGGCAGTTCGGTGCTGAGGACGTGGTTGGGGACCAGGTCGGCGAGCTGGTCGAACCACCACAGGGAGAGCTGGGTGAGGACGCGGCCCTTGTCGGGGATCTCGGTCGGGAGCACCCAGTCGTAGGCGGACATACGGTCGCTGGCGACCATCACGAGGTCGCCCGCCTCGTTCTGGTACAGCTCGCGCACCTTGCCGGTGTGCAGATGCACCAGGCCCGGCACCTGGAGGGGCTCGGGCTTTTCTACGAATCCGGACACGGTTCCTCCCCGTGATTTCGTCCTGAACCTTGATTGTCCCGTACGTCGGGACAGATCAAGGACGGAGGGTCCGCCGACCCTGGCAGGGAGGCCGGGGCGGGAGGGGGCGGGGGAGGTGTCAGTCGCGCTTGCAGATGCGGTCGAGGAGGTTGGCGGTGGCGCGCTGGATGCGGGGGTCGACATGGCCCGGGCGGTCCAGGGCGGGGGACCAGGCGAAGGTGCCGGAGGCGAAGACGAGGGCGCCCGAGGGGGCGCGGTAGAGGGAGGTCTCCTGGTGGCGCAGGACGCCGTCGTGGTCGGTGTACGGGGAGTGGGCGAGGAGGATGCGGTCCTCGTGGGGCGGGAGGGGGGTGCGCGGGAAGTAGCGGTCGGCCTCGCCCGCGACCAGGCCCTCGATGCCGTCGCCCTCCTGGGCTCCGGTGGCCTCCCAGAGCCAGTGGTCGGCGTTGCGCACGATCAGCGGATGCGGCTCGGGGACCCGGCCGGCGTACTGGATGCCGACCAGCTGCTGCTCGGCGCGGTCGATCTCCCGCCAGAGGACGGACTTGCCGGGGCCCCTGCGTTTGCGGCAGGTGAGCAGCCGGGCGGGGACTCCGGACGGGGACGGGCCCAGTTCCACCTGCCAGTACAGGCTGTTGGCGGAGAGGAAGACCAGGGAGGTGCCGCTGTCGCGGGCGAGTTCGACCGTGCGGCGCATGGTCGCCGACCAGTACTCGTCGTGGCCGGGGAAGACGAGGCCCCGGTAGCGGGTGGGGTCGACCTGGCCGGAGTGCAGGTCGCGGGCGTCGGCGTAGGCGAGGTCGTAGCCGTAGCGCTCGGCCCAGCGGATGACGTCGTAGGCGTGGCCGACGTGCAGGGGCAGGCCCGCGCCCGCGTACGGCCGGTCGAAGGAGACCGTGGTCGCGGCGTCGGCCTCGCCGAGCAGCCGGCCGTCGCGGTCCCAGGCGTGGTAGAAGCTGGCGCCGGTACGGCCGTCCTCGGGGTAGAGGTTGTAGGCCTGCCAGGTGACGTCGGGCAGGAGCAGCAGCAGGTCGGCGGGGCGCTGGTCGCGGACCGTGAAGGGGATGTGGGAGCGGTAGCCGTCGGCCGTGGTGAGGACGGCGACGTACGCCCCGACATTCCAGTACGAGGGGATCTGGAGCCGCCAGGAGAGCCACCAGTGGTGGCAGGAGACCGTGCGGTCGGCGGTCAGCGGCGGGGGCTGGACGATGCCGGCGAGACGCGGGCTGGTGGTGATCTTCGCGGCGCCGGCCCCGTCGTAGTGGCCGATGCGGTAGATGTCGACGCTGAACTCCTGGGGCGGGTCGACCGTGATGTGGAAGTCGACGGCCTCGCCCGGGGCGACCGCTCCGGTGGAGGTGAAGCCCTTGATCTGCCGGCGGACGTCGTCGGCGGAGCGGGGGACCCCGGACGCGGAGGCCGGGCCGGGCGCGGTGCGCGGGCCCGGGATCCTGGGCCCGCGCTCGCCGCCCGGGCCGGGCGCGGGGGCCGGGTCGACGTACCAGGGGACGACCTGGCCCGTGTCGTCGAAGTACGTCTCGCTGCCGCGCAGCCAGGGGACGGGGCCCTGGCCGAAGGGATCCGTCACGGCGTGGGCCAGTGCTCCCGACTCCCAGCGGCGGATGTGGTCCGGTCCCGGTGCCATGGCGCTCCCCTCCCTGGTGCCCCCGTGATCGTCCGGCGGTGCGGTCGCTCTCGCTGGTCGGCTGTCCTATGTCGCCCGCCCATGCCATGGGCGCGTTCGATCCCAGCACATCACATAACGCGCGCAGACAGTCACTATTCGTTGCGAATTGGCCGAAAGTGGAACCGGGGGGTCCGTTCCGAGCGGGCGGGGTTGTCCGTGCGGGTCGGGCGGTCAGCCGAGGCGTACCGGCTTCTCGGGGCGTATGCCCAGTTCCACCAGCCAGGCGCGCAGGGGGCTCGCGTCACCGTCCTCCACCAGGCTGAGCACCCGGGGGGCGAGATCGGCCACCCGCTCGCCGTCGACGAGGAGGGTGGGGCCGTCGAGCCAGTCGAGACCGGGGGTCGCCCCGACGGTGTCCATCGCGGCGCAGCACACCATCGCCGTGACGTGGTCGGCGAGCAGTTCACGGTCGGTGCGTGGGGGCTGGAGCGGGAAGAGCGGAAGCGCGCCGTCCTCCCAGAGCGGACCGTCGGGGCCGCCCTGGCCGCCGCTGGGCGCGGGGGGCTTCGCCGCGGTCGCCGTCGCCTCCTCCCGCGCCACCTCCGAACCGAGCCGCGCGGCGAGCGCGGAGGAATGGGGATGGGGGGTGGGCAGACCGTCTCCGCCGTCGGCCTCGTCGCCTGCCTCCTCGTCGCCGTCCTGAACAGCGCCTTGGCCACCGCCGTGGGGGCTGTCTTCGTCGCCGCGGTGGGCGCCATGCTGGGCGTGCCCGAGGTCGGCGCCGTTTTGGCCACCGTCGGGTGGGGTGACGGACGCGGCGCCTGGGGTGGAGGAAGCGGCGGCCGCCGAAGGGGTGGCTGTCCCCGCCGGGAGGCCGCCGGAGGGCGGTAGGTCGGGGGCGGCGGACGTCAGGTGGTCCAGGACGCGGGCCAGGGTGGGGCCGGACGGATGGGGGCAGGTGTGGTCGGGGGCGGGGCGGACGCCGAGGGCGTCGAGGACACGGTGGAGGCGGGCCGCGTCGGTGCGCCATTTACGGTCGACGACCTCCTCCGGGTACTCCTGCCAGTCCACCGGCGCCCAGTCCGGGCCGCACTCGGCGGGCCCGCCGTGGAAGAGGCGGGCGGCGAGCAGGGAGGCGGCCTCGTCCACCGCGCCGGGCTCTTCGAGGAGGTCACAGGCGGGGCGCTCACCGAGGCGGGAGGCGAACCCCTCGGCCAGGCGGTCCCGGCGGGAGAGCTCGGTCAGCGCGGCCACGACACCAGCGTCCAGCCGGGACGGCCAGCGGCCCATCCGCCAGGCCGGCAGCGCGACCCGGGTCAGCAGCCGGTCCCAGCCCGCGTACGCGAGGCCGACCTGCTCCTGGGCGACGATCCGCAGTCCGTAGTCCACCGCCTGGGCGCGTTCGGCCGCCGCGGCCGCCACGCCCCGCTCCATCTCGGCGGCGTGCACCTGGCAGCCGCGCAGCATCAGCCGGCTGACCCAGCCGATGCCGGTGCAGACCAGACGGGCGGCGGGACAGCGTCCGCGGTCGGCGGAGACGGCCACCGCGGCGTCCAGCCCTCGCACGAAGCGCCGGGCCGCAGCTATGTCGGGGTGCGCCGAAGGACCCGTACCGGCGACGACCGGGGCGAGGACGGCACGCAGTTCACCGACGCGCATCCACCACAGGAAGGGGGAGCCGATGACCAGGACCGGCGCCGTCGCCGTACGACGGTACAGGTGGTGGCGGCTCGGGCCCGCGCCGGCTATCTCGTCGCCGCGCCGGGGCGCGGGCGGGCCGTGGGACGGGTGGGTGCGGTCCTCCAGCCAGCTGTCGCAGTCCGGGGTGAGCGCTATCGCGGAGGGCGCGGGGACGTCGAGACGGTCGGCGAGGTCGCGCACCAGCCGGTACAGATCGGGGGCCGCCTCCTCGGCGACGGCGACCGTGGGGCTGACGGCGGGCCGGGCGCGGGCGACGACCAGGCCCACGACACCGGCGGCGAGCAGGACGACCAGCGCGACCACGCCGACCACCCAGCGGGCGGTGTCCCAGCCCGGGCCCACGAGGTGTCCGGTGGACCCCCCGGCGAAGAGGATCACGGCGGCGGCCGGGGGCAGCAGCGCGACGGCGAGCGCCCGGCTGCGGACCCGCAGCACGGCCAGCGCCCGGGCCCGCGCACTCTGCGCGCCCGCCTCCGCTCCTCCCGTACCGATCACGACCGGAACTCACCCCCTCACCGTCTCGCCGTCCTGGCCGGCCTGCTCCTGCTCACTCCCCCACTGTGGCACCCGCGACTGACATCGCAATGCCGGTGGGCCAAGTGCCGGAATGCTTGCGCCGCACCCTAGTTGGCGCTCCGGCCTCCGTCAGCCGGATGGCTCAGCGCTCACTCGATGGAATGGCTTTGGGGAAAGGTGAAGGACGGTGGGCAACGATCAGGCCCCGGGTTCCGGGGGAGCCCACGAGGGGTTCCCCAGGGGCCCGGGGCCTGGGTGGTGCGCTGGGAGTGCGGTGCGCATGCGGTGCGGTCGCGGGCGTGTTACGCGCCCGCCGCCGCCTTCGCCGCGATGTCCGTACGGTGCTGGGAGCCGTCGAGGCCGATGCGGGTGACGGCCCGGTACGCCCGCTCGCGCGCCTCGGTGAGGTCCGTGCCGGTCGCGGTGACGGACAGCACGCGGCCGCCGGCGCTGACGACCTTCTCGCCGTCCTTCTTCGTCCCGGCGTGCAGGACGTACGCGTGCGGGGCGTCCTCGGCGGCCACCGCGTCGAGGCCGGTGATGGCGTCGCCGGTACGCGGGGTGCCGGGGTAGTTGTGCGAGGCGATGACGACGGTGACGGCCGCGTCCTCGCTCCAGCGCAGGCGCTCCAGGTCGGCGAGGGTGCCGTTCGCGGCGGCGAGCAGCACGCCGGCGAGCGGGGTCCGCAGCCGGGCCAGCACGACCTGGGTCTCCGGGTCGCCGAAGCGGGCGTTGAACTCGATGACGCGGACCCCGCGGGAGGTGATGGCGAGGCCGGCGTAGAGCAGCCCGGAGAACGGGGTGCCGCGGCGGCGCATCTCGTCGACGGTCGGCTGCAGGACGGTCTCCAGGACCTCCTCGACCAGCTTCGGGTCCGCCCAGGGCAGCGGCGAGTACGCGCCCATGCCGCCGGTGTTGGGGCCCGCGTCGCCGTCGAGCGCGCGCTTGAAGTCCTGGGCTGGCTGGAGCGGGAGGACCGTCTCGCCGTCGGTGATCGCGAAGAGGGAGACCTCCGGCCCGTCGAGGAACTCCTCGATGACCACACGGTCGCAGGCCGCGGCGTGCGCCTTGGCCGCCTCGAGGTCCTCGGTGACGACGACGCCCTTGCCGGCAGCGAGACCGTCGTCCTTCACGACGTACGGCGCGCCGAACGCGTCGAGGGCCTCGGCGACCTCCTCGGCGGTCGTGCAGACGTAGGAGCGGGCGGTCGGGACGCCGGCCCCGGCCATGACCTCCTTGGCGAAGGCCTTCGACCCCTCCAGAAGGGCGGCCTCCCGGGACGGTCCGAAGACCGGGATCCCCGCCTCCCGCACGGCGTCGGCGACCCCGGCCACGAGCGGCGCCTCCGGGCCTACGACGACCAGCTCGGCGCCGAGCTCCCGCGCCAGCGCGGCCACGGCGCCGCCGTCCAGGGCGTCGACCTGGTGCAGCTCGGCGACCTCGGCGATGCCGGCGTTGCCGGGCGCGCAGTGCAGCGCGGTCACGGCGGGGTCGAGGGACAGGGAGCGGCACAGGGCGTGTTCGCGGGCGCCGTTACCGATGACGAGGACGTTCACAGGGGTCAGCCTAACGGCAGGGGGCGGGCGCCCTTGTGCGGGAGCCCGAGGGGCGAGGGGCGGCGAGTTCATAGGATCCGACGAACGACGACGGTCCGGACCCCCGCGGACCCCCTACTCGTTGGTGTACTCCTCCACCACGGTCGCGCCCAGTTCGCGCACGATCAGCTCGTGGCCGGAGAGGGCCGACTCGTTGAGGTCGGGGTCGTCGTCCTCGGGGATGTCGTCCTCGGGGGCCACCGGCTCCGGGGCCGGGGGCGGGGCGGGCGCCGGGGACGCGGGCGCCGGGCCCGCCGCGGAGCCGGGCTGGGACGGGGGTGCGGAAGGGGACTGGGCCTGGGAGGTGGGGCCGCCGGAGGCCGGTGAGGGAGCGGACGGCGCGCCGCCGCCGTACCCGCCGCCGGGGCTGCCGTACCCGCCGGGTGCGCCTGCGCCGCCGGGGCTGCCGTACCCACCGCCCGGGCTGCCGTACCCGCCGGGTGCGCCTGGGCCGCCGGTGCCGCCACCGCCGTAACCGCCGGTCGGAGCGGGGGCCGAGCCGCCGGACGGGTCGATGACCGCCTCGATCTTCCACTGGACGTTGAACTGCTCGCCGAGCGCCTGGCGCAGCACCTCCTCGCTGCCGCTGCTCGCGAAGTTGTCCCGGGCCCCGGCGTTGACGAAGCCGAGCTGGAGGGTGGTGCCGTCGAAGCCGGCGATGTGCGCGTTCTGGCTGAGGAGGATCCAGGTGAAGCGGCGGCGGTTCTTGACCGCCTCCAGGATGTTGGGCCAGAGCGTGCGGGGGTCGGGACCGCCGGCCGGGGGTGCGTACGCGGCGGGGCCGGCCCCGGAGGCGGGCGGGGCCACGGGAGCCTGGGCGGTGCTGGGAGCGGATGCCGCCGGGGGACGTACCGTTCCACCGCCCGCGGGGGCGGCCGTGGGCCAGCCGCCCGGCCGGCGTCCGCTGCCGGCGGCGGTGGCGGTGGGCCAGGCGCCGGGGGCGGGTGCGGGAGCGGCTTCGGCGGCGGGGGCCTGCGCGGGAGGTGCGGAAGGGGGCGCCGGGGCCGGGGCGGGAGCGGCGGCCTGGGGCACGGCGGCGGGCGGAGCCGGCGACTGAGCGGGCGGCCGGCCCTGGAAGGGAGCCGGGGGCTGCCCGGCGTAGGGCGCCGCGGCAGCCGCACCGGCGGCAGCACCGGAACCGGGAGCCGCACCCGCACCCACTACCGCTCCCCCGGGGGCGGCGCCACCCCGTACCGCCGCCCGCGCGGCGGCCGCTCCGCCTCCCGGGGGGACAGGGGCGCCCCCGGGCGCGGCCGGGGCGGCATGGGCCTCGGGCCCGGGGACGTACCCCATGGCGGGCATGCCCTGGACGCCGCCGGCGGCGAAGTTCACCCCGCGCTCGATGCGGTCGAGGCGGGCCATGACGGAGCGCTCGTCGCCGTAGGCGGCGGGGAGCAGTACGCGGGCGCAGATCAGCTCGAGCTGGAGGCGGGGCGAGGTGGCGCCGCGCATCTCGGTGAGGCCCTCGTTGACCAGGTCGGCGGCGCGGCTCAGCTCGGCGGCGCCGAAGACGCCGGCCTGGGCCTGCATCCGCTCGATGACATCGGCCGGCGCGTCGAAGAGCCCCTTCTCGGCGGCGTCCGGCACGGCGGCGAGGATGACGAGGTCGCGCAGCCGCTCCAGCAGGTCGGCGACGAACCGCCGCGGGTCGTTGCCCCCCTCGATGATCCGGTCCACGACCTCGAAGGCGGCCGCGCCGTCACCGGTGGCGAAGGCCTCGACGACGGAGTCGAGCAGGGAGCCGTCCGTGTAACCGAGGAGGGAGGTGGCCATGGCGTACGTCACACCGACGTCGGTCGCGCCCGCGAGCAGCTGGTCCATGACGGACATCGAGTCACGCACGGAGCCGGCACCCGCGCGCACGACGAGCGGCAGCACGCCGTCCTCGACGGGGATGGCCTCCTGCCGGCACACCTGGCCGAGGTAGTCCCGCAGCGTGCCGGGCGGCACGAGCCGGAAGGGGTAGTGGTGCGTCCGCGACCGGATCGTGCCGATGACCTTCTCGGGCTCGGTGGTGGCGAAGATGAACTTCAGATGCTCCGGGGGCTCCTCGACGACCTTGAGGAGCGCGTTGAAACCGGCCGACGTGACCATGTGGGCCTCGTCGATGATGTAGATCTTGTAGCGGCTGCGCGCGGGCCCGAAGAAGGCCTTCTCGCGCAGGTCACGGGCGTCGTCCACACCACCGTGCGAAGCGGCGTCGATCTCGATGACGTCGATCGAACCCGGGCCGTTGCGCGCCAGGTCGCGGCAGGAGTCGCACTCCCCGCACGGGGTCGGCGTGGGGCCCTTCTCGCAGTTCAGGCAGCGGGCCAGGATGCGCGCGCTGGTGGTCTTCCCGCAGCCACGCGGACCGCTGAACAGGTACGCGTGATTGACCCGGTTGTTCCGCAGCGCCTGCTGCAGCGGGTCGGTGACATGCTCCTGCCCGATGACCTCGGCGAACGACTCCGGGCGATAGCGGCGGTACAGCGCGAGAGACGACACGCTTACGAGGTTATAGGCGCCCACCGACAACCGGCCCCGGGTCCCGCCCCGGGACAACGCGAGCGCCCCCCACGCACCCGCCAGAGCCGACCTACCCTTGCTGCCTTCCGGCCCTGGGGGAGTTCAGTCAGATAGCGCCGCGTGAGGGGCTGCCCAAACAGTACCCGATGCCGACGGCCGGGAACGAGTTCGCGAGCACTCCTCTCGGTCATGTAATGTTCCCAGCGGAGGATTCGCCTAGAGGCCTAGGGCGCACGCTTGGAAAGCGTGTTGGGGGCAACCCCTCACGAGTTCGAATCTCGTATCCTCCGCCAGTGCCTCACCGGGCACGATGTCGAAGGGCCCCACCGCTTGCGGTGGGGCCCTTCGACGTTGTCCGTCTCACTTTCCGTCTCAGTTGGATTTTCCGTCGGCATCGGGAGCTCCGGGCGGAACCCAGAGCGCATCGCCGACTTGTTGCGCGACTTTCCGGAGGAGGGTGGCGACGGCGGGGGCGAGGACGCTGTTGGCGACGAGGTAGCCGCCGAGGAGGAGCAGGGCGACCAGCCACCAGGGCGGGCGGGCGAGCTGGATGCCGAGGACGGCGACGACGAGGACGGCGAACCAGAGGGGGACATCCATGGCGGTGATCTCCTCCTCAGGCCTTGCAGCGGTGGGTGCGGGCGGCGAGTTCGGCGGCGGTGCGGCTGTCGTACTCGGCGGAGAACGTGCAGCGGGGCGCGGTGCAGGCGGCGAGGTGGCGGTTGCGGCCGCGGGCGAGCTACGAGGCGACCTGTACGGGGCCGATGCGGCGGACGTTGCGGAACCGGGGGCCGGTCATCGCAGGGTGTCCTCTCCGGTGAAGTCGTGGGTGTGGTCGGCGAGCCACTGGCGGATCTCGGGGTGTTCGTCGTCGGTGGCCTGGTTGATGGCGGCTTCGCCGACGGCGAGGGCTTCGACGAGCCGATTGCGGCGGGTCAGCTCAGCGGCGTACTCCAGGGCGGAACGGATGGCCGGGCGCATGACAGGGGTCCCTTTCTCAGAGGTGGGCGGCGACGGAAGGCGTCATGGACGGGGGCAGTCCGAGCCGGGCGCGGACCGTGTCGGGGTCGGCCGGTTCGCCGGTGGTGGCGCGGTGCTGCTCGGCGAGCGCCTGGACGCGGTCGACGAGGGCGGGTGGGAGGAGGACAGTGGGGGCGGGTGTCGGGGCGGCGACCGGTTCGGGAGTCGACTCGGGGGCGGTTGCCGGTGGCGGGGACGGCGCCGGGACCGCGTTACGGTGTGGCTCGTCGACCGCAGCCGGGGCGGAGGGCGGTTCGGTGTCCGTCTCCGGAGTCACCGAGACCGCTGACGCGTCCGGGGCGCGAGGTGTGTGGGCGAGGAGCGTTCCGCCGAAGAAGGCGACGGCCGGCCACCCAGCTACCACGACGCGGAGCGAGGCGGGTACGTGGTCCAGGTCGAGGAGTCCGGCGGTGGCGATGTTGGCGCCGAGGGACGCGGCCAGGGCGACCAGGAACCACAGCCGCGGTCCCTCGGCCGGGCGTCCGGCACGCTGCTGCTCGCGCATCCGGCGCCAGGCGGCGACGAGCAGCAGGTCAACGCTGACGGGGTAGGCCCACGCCTTCCAGCCACCCTGTCCGGCCGCCTCCGCCAGGTCGTGCAGGTGGGAGAAGGACAGGGCGCCTGCGATGACGGCTTGGACGATCACAGCGTCCACGCGAGCGAAGTGGGCACGCATCGGCTCGTCTTCCTTCCGGTTCGAGGCATGGGGGGGTAGGGACTTGGCGTGAGGCGGTCACGCCGACCGTGGGGAGGGAGTTACGGCTACTCGGTCACCGGGCGGGCGAGGGGCGCAACAGCCGCGGAAGAGGGCTCGGCGGCGATGGCGGGCCGGAAGGCGTCGAGGCGGGGCAACAGCGGCACAAGGGCGGCGGTGGCGCGGCAGACAGCCGCCGCTTCGTCGAGGGTGAGATGGGGCGAGCGGGCGCGGGACCAGCCGCCGGAGGAGTCGCCGACGATGGCGACGCCGGGACGTTCGGCCGGGATGGCGGTGGCGGCGAGCGCGGCTTCCGGGGAGATGTCAGCAAGCGCCATGTTCGCCGAGGACTCGTCGTTGACGCGGTGGCAGATGCGGCCGGTGAGCTGGGCCCGGAGCATGGTCGCGCCCTTGCCGAGCTCAGAGCCGAAGCGCTGTCCGCACACTTCGAGGTAGATGCCGGCCGCGCGGCCGAGCTGGGCGATGCGGATGAGCTTGGTGACCATGGCGTCGCGCCGCTTCTCGTCGTCCCGGCTCGCGGCGAGGAACAGTTCCGCCACCTCGTCGACGACGACCACGACCGGCACTGGCCGTACCTTCTCCGGCAGCCCCCACACGTCCGAGGTGAGGACGGCGTCCGGCCCGATCGTGGAGCTGAGCCCGATCAGTCGGAACCGCGCCTCCATCTCTTCCAGCAGGACGTCAAGGAGGTCGTTCGCCCGGTCCGGGCAGTCGGCGAGCGCCGACAACCGGGGCGCGAACGGTGCCAGTTCAACGCCCCACTTGCAGTCGATTCCGACGAGCACGACCGGTTGCCGGGCGAGGCCGCACAGCAGGTTGCGCAGGTAGACGGACTTGCCGGACTGCGTGGCGCCGAGGATGAGTTCATGCGGCACGGCGCGGAAGTCCCGCACGTGCCAGTGCCCGTCATCCCGCAGCGCCAGCGGCAGGGACAGCAGCCCGCCGCCCTTCTGCCACCGGAGCGGACGCCGTACGTCTGCCAGGACATCCCAGCCGATCAGCCGCAGTTCCAGCCGCCCCGGCTTGGTCGGACGGATGTGCACGGCGTGAGCCGCCCAGGCGTGCCGCAAGCGGTCGGCCGAGGCGAGGAAGTCTTCCGGAGCCTGCCCGGTTGCCATGCGGAGCCGCATGACGAGCCCGGATCCGGTCGGCAGCGGGAACGACCGACGCGGCGGTACGGGAGCCGCTTCCCGCCCGACGAGCCGAGCCGTGGCCCGACGGACGGCCGAGGCCGGGACCGTCAGACCGCAGGCGTCCATCGTGGCCCGGTAGGTGGTGAGCACCCGCAGCGCGACGAGCGGATACCCGCCCAGCCACCAGAACGCGACCGGACCGCGATGATCAATACTGGGCCGTCCCTGGGCCGTCCGACGTTCCCCGAGGCCACTCGACAGTGACCGACAACGACAGATGAGCCGCAGCCGTCAACCCCGAACCCCAGGTCAGAGCCCCCCGGCCGAACGGGTTTCCCCCAGGGGTAGCCGTCCGGCAAGATGGGGCGCTTCTTTCCGCCGGACAGCAGTGCCGCCCGGCACATCTTGGGGGGAATTCCGTGATCACCGCTGTTTCGGACGGGTACGAACCGGCCTATCAGCTCCAGACGAGCCTGCTCACGCTGATCTTTGGTATAGCGCTCATCAGCGTCGGGCGGATGCTGCGGCGGACCGGACAGCTACCTGCGTATCTCGACTTCGGGCAGAAGGCATTGGGCTCGCTGGTGCCGCAAAGAGGCAAGAGTGCCGGCGCCAGGAGACTCGGCGCAGCCATGATCGGCGCAGGTGGGCTCTTTCTCTTCGGTACCGTCTGCCTCATACTCGGCGCGCTGGGCGTGCTCGGCCCCTGAGGGCGGGCTCAGCGGCCAGCTTCAGGTGAGTGTCTAACTGCGTGACAACGCCGACAGACAGCGGCGAACAAGCACGGACACCCACGGACTGTCGGCGCAGGTGAGAGGCAGTCCAGCCCAAGGCAGAGCCCCCGCCCAAGTTGCTTCGGGACGAAGAGGTCGTGGGTTCAAATCCCGCTGCGCAGCGCGGGGCAGGGGCCCATTCACGTCAGTGTGAATGGGCCCCTGCAGCAGCACCATCGGCGAAGATCCTCAGGTGATGGCTAGGGTGGCGCCATGCTGCAGCTACCGCCCGGCCACCCTGAGGACGAAGTCACGAGCAGGGAAGAGCTGGTGGCCTTCATCGCCCAGCTCCGGGACGACTTCGTGGAGCGGGGCGACCAGTGGGAGAACGCCACTCTGGACCGCTTCTTGGATGCGCTGACCGCCTGGATCGATGCTTCCCCTGGTTGGTACAGGAACTTCGACCAGGAAATGCCCCCCAACGGCGACTGGACTCTCTTCGCTCGTGCCCTGAGTGCCGCAGTCGTCTACGAGTAGGCGGCCACGCCCCGCACTGCACCAGATCGATCCTCAGCACCGCACCACAAACGCACCAGATGGGGCGGGGAACACCGGTGAACCACGGTGAACCACGGTGAAAGCAGCAGAACCCAGCGGGACCAAGCATCCACCGTTCGCCCAGGTCAGCACCCAAGCCAGCCCCAAATGCTCGCAGCTTCCCAAGCTGAGGGCGCCCGCCGCCTGCCCGGGCTCCTCGAAGAGTCAGAGAAGGTCCCGCCAGAAGGGGGCCGTCGCTCGCGGGTTCCAGCTGTCGTCGACCTCGCCCCGGGCCTCGTCGAACTCCTGGTGCATGTAGTCGGCCAGGTCCAGGCCGTAATAGATGATGTCGGTCTGCCACATCGAGAGCACCGGATGCCCGAAGCCTCCCCGGTCGGCAGGCAGGTATCGGTGGGCATACACGGGCACCATCACCGGCGCCTCCGCCAGATGACGCCGCGCCGTATCCAGTGCCGCCGTTGCGTCGGCTGGACGCTCACCCCAACCCTCGTACCAGAACGCGTTGTGCTCAACGTCGAGCAGAACACCCTCGACCGGCCAGTCGAGCTGTCGACGCAAGCTGTCCAAATCGCCGCCGCGCCACTCCGGCCAGGGCCTGGACCAGGTCTGCCCGTCCTCGGGAGGGACGTTGATCGGTAGCCCAGCCGCAAGGAATGCCCGGTGATCGTCCGCGAACTCGAAGCCAAACTCGCGCTCGATGCGCGTGAACTCGGCCTCCGTCAGCCCCGCCTCGAACTCATAGAGGCCCGTCTGTGCCAGGCGATGCGCGGCCTCCGCACCCAGCCGTACTCCCTCATTGCTGATCACCGGCGCACGCTAGCGCCGACCGCAGCCAACCGTCACCCGAGTTATGCACGGTCTCCGTCTCAGTTTCCCTCTCATTCAGCCCCGTTCACGGCCGTTCAGGCGAGACCGCGAGTCGGCTGTTTCGGTTGCATTTATAGGCGACATTTGGGGCATACCCGTCAAGCGGGAGCGGCGCATGCGCGCATCCATGGGGCGACCGACGCAGGCTCCGTGACGGAGTCACGGCAGCGGTCAGAACCCGATCATCCGGACCTTGCTGCCGCACAGCCGGGTCATGTCATCGACATCCGAGGTGAGGATGGCGACCGGGCCAGGCTGGCGCAAGGCCGCTTCCGCGACGGTGGCGTCGATCGCGTACTTGTGTCCGTGCAGGCCGGCGCCCTTGAGCAGTTGTGCCGCCGCCTTGGCCGCCGCCTCGGTGACCGGCTCCACCTTGACCCGGGAGAGCGCCCATTGCAGTCGGGGCAGGTTCACCCTGGCGTGGCTCACCTCCACGATGGTGTTGGCGCTGACGACAAGGTCCGCTCCCATGTCGTGGAACACCTGGAACATCGCCAGAACCTTCCGGTCCTGCGCCACCCAGGCCGACAGCCCCTCGCTGTCCAGGACTACAGTCTCAATGTGCCCGCTCACGCGGCGCTCGCGCCACCGGCGGCCTGCGCGGTACCGAAGATCCGCGCCCGCGCCTCGGCCAGCTCTTCCTCACTGAAGGCCCCGTGCTCGTCCGTGTGGCTGCGCAGGTCAGCCCCCAGAAGCTGATGCCGGATCTGCCTGGCGACCGCTTCGGCCACGTAGCCGGAGATGTTGTCCGTGATCTTCTTCAGCTCCGCCACCTGCTCGGTGGGAAGTGTCACCGTGATACGTGTGGTGTCAGCCATAGCGGCAAGCATACTGCGGTATGCGCGCTAAGTGCTCTCTGTTTCCCGCAGTCGGTCCGGTCAGCGGCAGTAGGGACGACTGTCCGTTCGAGCAGGAGCTCAGCTGGGCATTTGTGCGACGCGCCGGTTCAGCGGGCCCAGTAGCGGTATGCCTCGATCCATCGCGAGCCCTCGGGGGCGGGTTCCGGCAGCGGCAGGTCCAGAATTCCGATGTCCTGTCGGACCGACCCCCGGGCACAGCGTGCGACCACGCGCCCGTCGTCGGTCAGGTCGACACCGACCACGTTCACCTCGACGCCGAGAACAGTCGTGGTGAACGGCACGGCAAGGCTCTCCTCGATCATCGCGAAGAAGCCGGTGAGCTGCTCGTCCTGGCCATAGGCGTCGACGGTGGCCTCTTCGATCAACGCCTCCAGCGCGGCTGGTTCCCAGGTGCTCATGGCCTCACCGTAGCGCCGCACCGTCCGGTTGAGGACCGGTGTGTTCAGCAGCGGCATATCCGCCGTGGCGCCGTCGCCAGCGGTCAAGCTAAGGCCCACGGTTGCCAGCGTGTGACGTTGCCTGGTGGGGTTCGGTAGTGAGCGGGCCTGGGGAGGGTCCGGCAAGCGACAGGGCGGAAGAGAGTGGCACGAGTCGTCGTACGAGAGCCGGGTACGGGCGCGAGGAGCACACCGCCGCTGGCCCGGCAGGAAACATCCGCCTTCGTGAGGGAGTTGCTCGGCGCCGGCTGGGCGGCGGTGTTCCTGCCCGGTGAGCCCGCCCGCCTCGGTCGGCTGCTGCTGTGGAAGCCGACCGAGGCAGCGGCCGGGGACAGTATGGCGCCCACCGGCCTCGAGACCGAGGCGGTGGAGCTCGTCCTGCCGCACGGCCGTTCGGTCAGGCGGCGCAGGGTCGAGGGTTACGCGCTGCCTGTCGCCGTCGCTGTCTCCGCCCTGGCCAATGCGGAGCCGACGCATCCCTCCGGCGCCGCCTGGCAGGCCGCCACTCGCTTCGCGCTGCGGCTGCTAGCCGACAGCCGCCTTCACCCGGCCATCACCCCCGCCGGTTACGACACCTGGCAGGTGGGTCCCTTCACAGCCGCCCAGCGCCAGACGCTGGACGCCCTGGCCGCTGCCTTCCCGCCGCACGCCCACTGCCTGCCCGAGCCAGGTCCTGCGCCGGTACGGATCGCCGAACCGGCTGCGCTGGTACGCCAGTTCTGCGACGCCGTCGCCGATGATCTGGTCCGTACGCCGGCCGCGCCGCTCGCCATGGGAGCGCTGCCGTACGCCTGGCGCGAGGCCCGTGCCGTGCCCACCTTGCGGGAATGGGCCGAGGAAACCCAGGCTGCGCTCACCGCCGATGTCAGTGTCTCCCTGCGCGTCGACGTACCCGAAGGACGCCGACGGCAGTTCCGGGCCGTCCTGCAACTGCACACCGCTGCGGACCCGGCGCTCGTCATCGAGGCCGCACGGCTGTGGAGCGAACCGACCGAAGCGGAGCGGCTACTCGGCCCGCGCGCCGAGACCGAGACCCTGCTCGCCCTGCGTCGCGGCGCCCGCGCCTGGCCCCCACTGCGCAGGCTGCTCGACGATGCCGCTCCCGATCAGCTCCGGTTGACCGACGACGAAGCCTTCGAACTCCTCGGTGACGCCACGGACGCACTGCGCGCGGCCGGTGTCGACGTGCACTGGCCGCGCGAACTGGTCAAGGCACTCACCGCGACCGCTGAAATCGGGCAGCGCACCGCCCCCGGTTCCACCGCGGGCGGCCTGCTGGACACCGAGGCCCTCCTCGACTTCCGCTGGCAGGTCTCCCTCGGCGGCGAGCCGCTCACCGAGGCCGAGATGGACGCCCTCGCAGAATCACGCCGCCCCCTCGTCCGGCTGCGCGACCAGTGGGTGGTCGCCGACCCGAGGCTGGTGGCCCGCGCCAAGCGCCGCCGGATGGAACCGCTCACCCCCATGGAGGCGTTGAGCGCCGCCCTGACCGGTGAGGTCGAGCGGGACGGTGACCGGGTCCCCTGTGCGGCGGTCGGTGCGCTCGGCGACCTGGTCGCTCGTATCCGCGACCCCGAGTCCCGCACCCCCGTACCCCAGCCCGCCGCCCTCAAAGCCACGTTGCGCGAGTACCAGAAGCGGGGCCTGGCCTGGCTGGCCGAGATGTGCGCACTCGGCCTCGGCGGCTGTCTCGCCGACGACATGGGCCTGGGCAAGACCATCACCTTGCTCGCTCTGCACCTGCACCGCCAGAGCGACCCCACCACCGCGGGCCCCACCCTTGTCGTCTGCCCGGCCTCCCTGCTCGGCAACTGGCAGCGCGAGGCCGCCAGATTCGCACCACTCACCCCCGTACGCCGCTACCACGGCGGCGACCGCCACCTGGGGAGCCTGGCCGGCGACGAGATCGTCCTGGTCACCTACGGGGTGCTGCGCCGCGACCGCGAAGTGCTCGCCGAGCCAGCCTGGTCGCTGGTGGCCGCCGACGAGGCACAGCACGTCAAGAACCCCTACGCCGTCACCGCCCGCGAACTGCGCGCCCTGCCCGCCCGCGCCCGCGTCGCCCTCACCGGCACCCCCGTGGAGAACAACCTCTCCGAGCTCTGGGCACTGCTCGATTGGACCACCCCCGGGCTCCTCGGCACCCTCACCGCCTTCCGTGACCGGCATGCCCGCGCCATCGAGACAGGCGAGGACCCCGAGGCAGCCGAGCGCCTGTCCCGTCTCGTACGTCCCTTCCTGTTGCGCCGCAAGAAGTCCGACCCCGGCATCGCGCCCGAACTGCCGCCCAAGACCGAGACCGACCGCGTCGTCCCGCTGACGGCCGAACAGACCAGCCTGTACGAGGCACAGGTCCGCGAGACCATGGCGAAGATCGCGGAGTCGGAGGGCATCGCCCGGCGCGGACTGGTGCTCAAGCTGCTCACCGCGCTGAAGCAGATCTGCAACCACCCCGCCCAGTACCTGCGGCAGTCCACTCCTCTGCGGGGCCGCTCCGGCAAGCTCGACCTGCTCGACGAGCTTCTCGACACCATCACCGCCGAAGGCGAATCCGTGCTGGTCTTCACGCAGTACAAACAGATGGCGGCTCTGCTGGAGAAGCACCTCTCAGAGCGCGGCGTCCCCACTCTCTTCCTGCACGGTGCCACCCCCGTCGCGCGGCGCGAGGAGATGGTGGACCGCTTTCAGCGCGGTGAAGTGCCGGTGTTCCTGCTGTCGTTGAAGGCGGCGGGCACCGGACTCAACCTCACCCGCGCCACTCACGTCGTGCACTACGACCGCTGGTGGAACCCAGCCGTCGAGGACCAGGCCACCGACCGCGCCTACCGCATCGGCCAGGACAGACCCGTCCAGGTGCACAAGCTCCTCGCGGAGGGAACGGTGGAGGACAAGGTGGCGAAGCTGCTCGAAGCCAAGCGCGCCCTCGCCGACGCCGTCGTCGGCTCCGGCGAGGCAGCCCTCACCGAACTGTCCGACGCCGACCTCGCCGAACTCGTCGCCCTGGGAAGGTAGTCATGAGCCCCGCTGTCCCCGGCCCGCGCCGTGCGCCCACCCGCGGCAAGCGGGCCTTCGCCGCGACCTGGTGGGGCCAGGCGTGGGTGGCCGCCCTGGAGGACTCCACCCTGGACGCCGGACGGCTCTCGCGCGGACGCACCTACGCCCGCAAAGGCATGGTCGGCCCGGTCACCGTCGCTCCGGGCCAGGTCAAGGCCGCTGTCCAGGGCAGCCGCCCGCGCCCGTACCGCTCATCGGTCCACCTGCCCGTCCTCACCGGCCCTCAGTGGGACACCCTGCTCGACACGATCGCGGCCCGCGCCGGGCATCTCGCAGCACTTCTCGACGGCGAGATGCCCGCCGAACTCGTCGACGACGCCTGCCAGGCAGGCGTCCCCTTCCTCCCGCAACCCACCGAACTCGACCCCGAGTGCTCCTGCCCCGACTGGGGACACCCCTGCAAGCACGCCGCCGCGCTCTGCTACGCCATCGCGGCCACCATCGACGCCGACCCGTTCGTGCTCTTCGCGCTGCGCGGCCGTGGTCGCGAGGAGGTCTTCGCCCGGCTGCGCGCACTCCGTACGGCAGCACAGGAAACCGCCGCCCCACCGGCACCGGCCGGCATCCCGGCCACCGCCGCGTACGCCCACTGGGCCGAAGAGCCCCCCGAACTGCCCGAACTCCCGCAACCCGCCGCCCACACCACAGCACTGCCCGTCGCCCCGCCACCCGGTACCGGCCTGGCCGCCGCGGACCTGGAACGCCTCATGGCCGACGCCACCGCGCGCGCCGCCAGGCTCCTCGCGGGCGACACCGCCGACCTGCACCTGACCCAGCACCAGGACGCCGTCCGCATCGCCGCAAGCAACCCTGGACCCGAGTGGTTCCACCACCTGATCCAGAACACCGGCACCAACCCCACTGCCTTCGCACGCCTCACCCGCGCCTGGCGCCACGGCGGCCCCACGGGCATCACCGTCGCCGAACAGCCCCACACTCCCGACCCGACGGTGATGAAGGCCGCCCGCGCCGCCCTGGACGCGGCCCTCGTCGAGATGACCGACTCCCCCGTACACCTCAGAGCCTGGCGCAACCGCCTCACCCTCACCCACCACGGCATCCAGCTGCGTCTCGGCCCCGACGCCCGCTGGTACCCCTACCTCCAGGACGACGACGGCGAATGGTGGCCCGCGGCACAGGCCGACAGTGACCCGGTCACCGCGCTCACCGCGGCCTGGTCGCAGACCGGGCAGTAAGGAGGCCAGTCCCCGCTGACCAGCAGCCACGAGCAGAAACTGGACGCACTCACGCTGCTCCACTTCCGTGGTTGCAGTTCTGGTTGCATTCACCGGCGTACAGCACCGTTCCGAAGCTCCGCCTCTACCCGCCCCACCGCAGGTCAGGACGTTCCCGTACGCCCAGGAACCCCGGACGAACATTTGGAAAGCGTGTTGGGGGCAACCCCTCACGAGTTCGAATCTCGTATCCTCCGCCAGTGCCTCACCGGGCACGACGTCGAAGGGCCCCACCGTTCGCGGTGGGGCCCTTCGACGTTGTCCGTCTCAGTTCGCCGATCCGGTGACATCCGATTCAGCCGCCTGCGATGCTGCACGTCATGCTCATGATCGCCACTACATCGGCCGCAGACTCGTCCGACCCGACAGCAGTCCTGATCTTCCTCGCAGCCCTGGGGGCCGCAGCCGTCTACATCGGAGCGAGGTGGGCGTTCAACCTGCGCGGTGCCGTTGACACAACGCTGGCGCGTCGACGAGCCGCTCTGGAGCTGAAGAGCCAGCGCACTGGCAATCTGAGCCTCGCGGACACCGAGAGCCTCAGCCCCGGATTCTTCAAGATCATCGGTAGTGTCATAGCCGTGGCAGGACTTGCCTTGCTGGCACTGAGTCTGATCCTCGCGACCAGCTGAGCCGGCGTCCCCAGGGCGTCAGACGTCGCCCCAGAGCGCGTCGCCAACCTGGTGTACGACCTTGCGAAGCATGGTCCCGGTCACGTGCATGTACCGGGCGCGCATCCGGGCCGCTCCCGCAGGCTCCCAACCCATGATCGAGTCGATCACGACGTCAGGAACGCCGAGGATCAGGAGGACGGTCGCGGCGGTGTGGCGAGCGTCCTGGAGACGGCTGTCCCGTACGCCAGCGTCCCGGAGAAGCCTCTTCCAGACATGGAAGTCGGTGTCGGGGCTCAGCGGTCCGCCGACCGGCGAGGCGAAGACGTACCCCTTGCCCTCCCCGTCGGCACCCGCCGCGGTCCACTCCCGCTCCTGGGCTTCCTGGGCTGCTGGCGGAGAATCTTGATCAGCGGATCGGGCAGGCCGATGGTGCGCCGTCCGGCTCGGGACTTGGTCGACTTGTGCTCGCGGCGGGCCGACTCGCGCCCAGGCTCGTACAAGAGACTCTGCCGCTCAACACGGGCCAGCCGGATGGTCAGGTCGCGCCGCTGCCCTTCGGAGAGGCCGCGGAAGGCACGCCGTGCGAGTTCAACGGGTGAACTTGGGCGGTGCCCCATGGCGATCCGAGCTTGCCAGGGGGGAACAAATGAGCGGCGCCCAGGGCCTGTCCGACGGGTAGGTGACGAGTTGCAAGCTCGACGATGCGTCGGGCATCCGCGCTGCACCCGGCGTCGACGGCCGGTCGCTGATCCCGCGGTCAGGACCGGGCTGCTGGTGCCGCGGCGCGGGCGCGGTGTTCGCGGATCTCGTCGTGGTGGTCGGTGGCCCAGCCGATCAGGGATGTCACGATCTCGTGGAGGCCGCGCCCCAGCGGGGTGAGGGAGTACTCGACGCGCGGTGGAACCTCCGCGTATGCGGTGCGGGTGATCAGACCGTCCTCGTGGAGCTGGCGGAGCGTGAGGGTGAGCATCCGCTGGGAGATTCCGGGGACCTGGCGCTGCAGGTCGGTGTAGCGCAGCGGGCCGGCCTCGACCACCGCGATGAGCAGCAGGCTCCACTTGTCGCCGACGCGGTCGAGGACCTGCCGGATGAACTCCATGTGCTCGGCGGGGATGCGGGCACAGGGCCCCACCGCCGCCGCGCCGCCCGAACTGCCGGTGACCTCCATGACGCACATTCCTCTCCGGCACGAACAGCCATGTGCCTTTTGTATCGGCTTCCATACTGGCCCATCATGGCGCTACGAACAAAACGTAGGAGTCCAGCGCAGGCACTGGGAGCGCGTCATGAAGATCGAGATCTGGGCCGAGGTCACCTGCCCCTGGTGCGGACTGGGCAGCCACCGTCTGGACCGGGCGGTGGAGCGGTTCGAGCACGGCGACGAGGTGGAGGTCGTCCACCACTCGTTCCCGCTGAGCAGCTCCTTCCCCGTGGATGAGACGTTCAGCGTCCGTGACGCGTTGCTGCGCCGGCACGGCATGGGCGGCTCCCAGGCCGAGGCGTCCACCCGTCGGATCGAGGCGCTGGCCGAGGCCGAGGGACTCACCCCCTACCGGGTGCTGGACAACCTGGTCGCCAACACCGACCTGGCGCACGAGTTCCTCGCCCACGCCTCCGCCGAGGGCAAGAACCGCGAAGCCTGGGACGCGATCTTCCGCGCCTACTTCGGCCAGGCCCGCCCCGTCTTCAGCATGGACGACCTGGTCGACCTGGGCCAGGAGATCGCCCTGGACCGCGAGGGCACCCGCCGGGCGCTCACCGAGCACCGCTACCGGCGCCACGTCCGCGACGATGCCGCCCGCGCCCAGCGCCTGGGCGCCACCGGCGCGCCCTTCATCGTCGTCGACGGCACGTACGGCATCCCCGGCGCCCAGGACAGCGACGGCCTTCTCGACGTGCTGCGCACGGCCTGGAACGCATCCCACCCACTCACCCCCGGCACCGGCGCCGACGCTGCGGTCTGCGGCCCCGACGGCTGCGCCGTACCGGCCCACAGCTGACCCCCACCGGTCACTCCCCTGCCCGAAAGGCGTTTGATCACCATGAGTAGCCTCCTGGTCCTCGGCGGCAGCGGCCGCACCGGCGCCCACGTGCTGGAGCACGCGGCCCGGCGCGGCCACCACGTCCGCACCCTCGTCCGCAACCCCGACAAGGTGCAGGCACCGGCCGGCGTCGAGCTGATCCAGGGCACCCCGGCGAACATCGACGACATCCGCAAGGCCGCCGAAGGCACCGAGGCGGTGATCAGCGCGCTGGCCAACGCCCGCGCCTCCGACAACCCGTGGGCCAAGCCGGTCAGCCCGCCGATGTTCATGACCGACGCCGCCCGCAACACGCTCACCGTCATGGGCGAGCAGGGCATCCGCCGCATCGTGCTGACGTCCACGCAGGGCGCGGGCGACGACTGGGCCCGGCTCAACCCGCTGGTCAAGGCGTTCATCAACCTGTCGAACGTCAAGGTGGGCTTCGCGGACCACACCGGCCTCGACCAGGTGGTCCGCGCCTCGTCCGGCATCGACTGGACCCTGGCACGCGCCGTCGCCCTCACCGACAAGCCCCTCAGCGGTCCCGTACGGGCCGCCGAGGCCGGCACCGAAAAGCCCGGCGCCCGGATCAACCGCGCCGACCTCGCCCGGTTCCTCGTCCAGACGATCGAGGACGACACCTGGATCCGCAAGGCCCCCCTCGTCTGGAACACACGGGGATGACCCACCCCCTGATCCACACCCCTCTCATGATCCACACCCGTCTCATGCACAGCAGCTGTCCGACCTTAGGCGCGCCGTCCCTCGACGGCGACGCCGGACTGGAGTGACATGACCACCACCGACACCCCCCACACCGACATCGCGTTCGACCCGCGCCTGCGCGTCGTGTTCGACGATGTCCAGAAGACGTTCGGGGACGTGGCGCTCAGGCACGGCATCACGTTCGAGGAGCTGGGCCAGGCCATCACCTACGTGACGAAGCTGGTCGCGTCAGGGGAGTTCCCGCTGGCGACGATCTCGCTCCTCGGCATCCGCCCGATGGAAGTCAGTTACGGCAGGGCCTACGCCCACCCGGAGAAGGACGGCGCCTCCACCTGGATCCCAACCGGGCCCGCCTACGTGCCCGGGGCACCGGAGATCGACAACCCCGGCGTGCTGCCGATGGCGCCCGACGAGCCCGGCGAGACCCTGTTCGTCTCCGGCACCGTACGCTCCACCTCGGGCAAGCCGCTGCCCGGCGCGGTCATCGATCTCTGGCAGACCACCGCCGACGGCCGCTACGCGGGTCTGACGCCCGAGCAGGCGGGCCCCCTGGAAGGCCTCGACGTCGTCGACTTCGACCTGCCGAAGTACCACCTGCGCGGCAAGATCGTCACGGATGCCGAGGGCCGCTACGAGTACCGCACCGTCGTGCCGGGCGTGGAGACCGCAGCGGTGCCGGGCAGCCTGTTCGACGGCCTCCTGCTCATGCTGGGACGGGCCAACTCGCGCGCGAGGCACATCCACGCGCACATCACCCACGACGACCATCACATGCTCACCCACCAGATCCACTTCGACGGCGATCCGCTCGTCGACACGGTCAGCGAGGGCGCCATCGCCCGGGAGCTGATCCACAAGACCGAACTCCACGAGGACCCCGCCGAGTGGGAAGCACGCGGTCTGACCGGCCCCTACCGCACCCTCACCTGCGACTACACACTCCGCCCCACCGGCTTCGACGAGGTCAAGGACCCCTACCACCTCGAAGGCTTCTGGAAGCAGTGACAGTGACCCGCAGCAGGTGAACAACAGGATGTGGGCGGCGCCGGACGGCGCCGCCCACGGCGCCAAGGGAGGAACCCACATGCCTGACATGGGCCCTGGCCGCCGTGCACTACGGGCGCGACAAGCAGGCCGCCCAGCAGACCGTCGACCTTATCGAGAAGGACGGCGGACGGGCCTTTGCCGTCGGCGCGGAACTGGGCACGCCCCGGCGCCGTCGATCAGTTGTTTGACCAGCTGGAGGCCGGAAGCGAGCTCTCGGGCTGATCCCGGACGGCGATCCACGCTGCCGGAGCGGGAACTGTTCTCCGAGGAGACCCCGGCGCAGTGGAACACCGCCTTTCGGCTGCTCGCGGAGATACTTCCCGACGACAGCCCGAGCGTGGTGGTCATCGACGAGGTTCCGTATCTCATGGACCGCATCGACGCCTTCGAGGGCATGCTCCAGCGGGCATGGGACCGGCTACTCGGCCGAAAGCCGGTACTTCTCCTCCTCGTCGGGTCCGATCTGTCGATGATGGAGGCGCTGAACAGCTACGACCGTCCCTTTCACCAGCGGGGGCGGGAAATGATCGTCGGGCCCCTGAACCCCGCCGACATCGGCGAGATGCTCGCCCTGTCTCCGGCGGCCGCGTTCGACGCCGCGCCGGTCACCGGGGGTCTCCCCCTGATCTGCGCGGAGTGGCGGCCCGGGGCCGACGTCTGGGAGTTCCTCCGCGACTCGCTGGACAACCCCGTCTCGGCCCTGCTCGTATCCGCCGAACGCTCACTGGCCGCGGAGTTTCCACCACAGGCGATGAGCAGGGAGGTGCTGCGGGCCATCGGATCCGGGGAGCGGACCTTCACCAACATCGCGCGCGCGGCCGGCGGCATCGCCCACACCACTCTCACCCGAGCCACGGACGTGCTGACCGAGAAACGGGTCGTGGCCGCCGAACTTCCCCTCTCCCTGAGGCCGTCGAAGGAACGCCGCTACCGGGTGGCCGACCCCTACCTGCGGTTCTGGCTCGCGTTTCTGGATCCTCACATGGCGGAGATCGAACGGATGCGGGGGGATCTCACACTGAGCCGCATCCGGGAGCGGTGGACGAGCTGGCGGGCCGCGCTGTCGAACCCCTGGTGCGGGAATCCCTCGCCCGTCTCCTGCCGGACGGGCTCCTGCCCGCCGCCCCGGCGATCGGCGGGTACTGGACCCGCAGCAACGACGTGGAAATCGACTTGGTGGGCGCCGACCGGCAACCGGTGGCCCGGCAGTTGCTCTTCCCCGGCTCGGTCAAGTGGCTGGAGAACTCCGCGTTCGACGGCCACGACCTGGCCGCACTGCAGAAGCACCGGGCGGCGATCACCGACGAGCCGGTACCGCTCGTCCCGGTCTCCCGCAACGGAGTCGCTTGTTCCGGCCTCCAGGCCGTGTACGGCCCCCAGGAACTGCTCGGCGCCTGACTGAGGACGTGAGCGGTGTTTCCGTCTCAGTCGTCGTTCCGGCTGGTGGCGGGTCGATCCCTCACCTTGCGCCAGCGCGACCGCGTCTGTTCGACGATGCTGTCCCACTGGCGGCTGACCTCGTCCTCGGACGGGCGCCGGCCCTGGCGGATGCGGAGGAGTTCGTCCCGTACCTCGCGGCCCAGGCCCGCTGCCACGACGAGGACGAGCATGGCGCCGAAGAGGGCCGAAGCCATCCCGAAGACGGCGCCGGCCGCGCCGTAGCGCGAGGCGTAGGAATTGAAGAGGCGTGGCAGGTAGACGGTCGCGACCACCGAATAGGCCGCGGTCAGGACGGCCGCGGAGACCGCGAACGGGAGCAGGGCCGCCCCGGTGAGCCTCTTGGCGGAGAGGAGCCGGCCGCTCCAGGTGAGGAAGGCCGTGGTCACCGGTACCTCGCACACCGCGGCCGCCAGTCCCAGGCGTCCGCCGCCCAGAACCGCGTAGAGCCATCCGATGACCGCGGTGTAGAGGCTGAGCGTGCAGATCCACCACAGGCCGTAGCGCGTGTTGCGCACCCCGAGCGGCTTGAGTTCCCAGGTCTGCTCGAACAGCCGCTGCATCGTCCGGGAGAAGCTCAGCACCGAGATCGCCAGGAACACCGTCTCGAAGAAGCCGATGCCGACACTCGTGGATTCGGCGGAGAACACCGCCCGGACGGCCTCGGCACCTCCGCCGGCGAGCCCGTAGCGATCGATGATCCGGTCCGCGGACTCTCCGCCGAAGACCGCACCGCTCAGCACCGCCAGCGGGATCAGCGCGGTCAGCGCACCGGAGGCCAGAGCCATCGCGCGATCGAAGCCCGCGATCTTCTGGAACCGGTTGACCACGCGCAGGACGAACGCCGGACGGAGCCAGAATGTCAGCGTCCTGATGAGCCGCTCGCGGTTGGTACCGGCCGTCCTGCCCTCCGCCCGTCAAGATCCGTATGGCTCGTATGCGGCATATGTTTGCAGAAATACGGGTGAATCGCGCTCACGGCACGGCTCCGATCGGGCACCCCGCAGCGGGCCTGCGAGGGCCCCGCCCGCACGGGCGCGCCGCCGTCAGGGCCGGGGCAGTTCGGCCTGGCGGCGGCGGCCGCCCGTCGGGACGGCCAGCAGGGCCAGGGCCAGGGCCAGGACGGTCAGGCCGGTCCAGGAGACGGCCGGGAGTCGCTCGCCGAGGATCGTGACGCTCAGCACGGCGGCCACCGCGGGCTCGGCCAGCGTCAGGGAGGTCGCCGCCGACGCGGACGTACGGCGCAGTCCGTGGCCGAAGAGGCGGTAGGCCAGGCAGACCGTGAACAGGGCCAGGTAGCCCGCCACCGCCGCGCCGCGCGGCGTGGTGATCCACCGCAGGTCCACGGCCGCCAGGAGCGGCAGGACCAGCAGCCCGGCCGCGCCGAACAGCACGCCCATCACCGCGTCGGAGGAGTGCCCGCGGGTGATCAGGTCGCCGCCGATCAGCGAGTAGACGGCGTAGGACAGTCCGGCTCCGACGGCGAGGGCCACGCCGGTCAGGTCCACCGGCGTGGTGGCGCCGGTGAGTGCGGGGCCGAGCACCAGCAGGGCGCAGCCGAGCACGGCGGCCGTGGTGGCGGCGGTCCAGCGCGCGGTCGGGCGGGACCGTCCGCTGAGCCAGGAGAGGAGCCCGGCGAAGACCGGCGCGCTGCCGAGGGCGATCACGGTGGCGACCGCCACCCCGGTCCGGGCGACCGCCGGGTAGAAGGCGACCGGGTATCCGGCCACCGCCAGGGCGCCCGGGGCGAGCAGCCGGCGCTCACGCCGCGTGCAGCCGGCGGGCAGGGAGCGGGCGCCCCGGGAGAGCAGGAACAGCAGGACTCCGCCGAGGGCGAGACCGGCGGAGCCGACGGCCGCCGCGGGCGCGTCGGCGGGTGCCAGGGAACCGGCGGTTCCGGTCGTGCCCCAGAGCACGGCCGCGAGCAGGATGGGGGCGGGGCCACCGAGGAGGGCCGTACGAGAGGGGCGCGGGCCGGTGTCGGACGGGCGCGCGGGGGTCGAGGGGGTGGTGCGGTTCGGCACAGTCGTGAACTTCCGTCGTCGAATGCGTCAGGGACTGGATCCGCGTCGGGCGCACGACGACACCCCTGACCGAGCTCGGCTCGGTGAGGGGTGCGCAGAAGTCAGCTGCTGAGTGGTCCGCGCCCGTCAGGCGCGGAGGGGCGGCAGAACGACGTGCCAGTAGGTGTTCACGGGGCTGATGCTACCCGTCCCGATCCCGTCACCGGACGATCTGTACGTCCTTCACCACGCTCACCTGGTCGATGTCCGTGGCCCGGATCGTCGTCTTCATCTCCCAGGTGCCCTCGATGGGCAGACTGACCTTGCTGGAGGCCCAGTAGCCGCCCCTGTCGACCAGCTTGGCGTCGAGCGGGCCGATGTCCTGGCTGGGCAGGGTGAAGGAGATCCGCAGCTCGGGGATGGTGACGAAACCGCCGTCGGGGCCGTAGACCACGGCCTGGAGGGTGTTGTCGCCGACCGTGCCGGGGTCGAGGGTGACCTGCACCTTGCCGCGCAGTCCGGGCTTGCCGAGGTCGAAGGGGACGATCGTCACGGAGGCGACCGGCAGTCCGGCCGACTGCTGGGTCGTCGCCGCCTCGGCCGCCGCCCGGCCCGGCAGGGTGCCGGTCAGGATCGTCGTCAGGACGAGAACGACGACGGAGACGGCGACCTCCAGCAGGACCGACCGGCGCAGGGCACGGCTGTGCGCGGACTCCGCCGGGGTGAGGCGCGGGCCGGTGGACGACGGACGGTCCGGCCGAGACGGGCGGTCGCCCCCCGCGGCGGACGTCGAGGGGGCGGCGGCGCCGTCCGAGCCGGCGTCGGTGCCGGCGTCGGTCTTCGAGGGCTGCTCGCTCGCCGGTCCCCCGGCGGCCATCCCGTGCGCCGACGTCCCGCCCACGGCCGCCTTCTCCAGCACCTTGGCCTCCACCGCCGTCTCGGTCTCCGTCTCCGTCTCGGTCTCGGTCTCGGTCTCCGTCGCGGCCGCCGTCTTCGTCTCCGGCTCCTTCTCCGTCTCCTCCACCAGCACCGCCGTCTCCTTCGTCTTCGCCTTCTCCTCCGCCGTCCTCTCCTCCTGCGCCTGCGCCTTCGCTCTCGTGCCTCTCGTCAGGTTCGCCTGGCTGGTCACCGTCGCCCGCGACCACGCCCCCGCCGCCAGCAGCACCGTGACCGCGACCAGCTTGGCGAGGAGGACCCTGCCGTACGTCGTGTCCGTCAGCGCCGACAGGGAGCCGAGGCCCCGCCAGGACTGGTAGACGCCGGTCACCACGAGGACCGTCACCGAGAGTCCGGCCAGCCGGGAGAAGCGGGTGACCACCCGCGAGGGGACCGAGGCGCGGGGCAGCAGCGTGAGCAGGGCGACCAGGCCGCCGAGCCAGACCGCCATGGCGAGCAGGTGCAGCACCGAGGAGGTCATCGCCAGCGGGACCTGGAGGCCGGCCGAGGCGTGTTCGGCGCCCGCCCAGGTCAGCGCCAGGCCCACCGCGAGGGCGGAGCCCAGCGCGAGGGCCGCCTTCGACGGCTCGGGGCGGCTGCGCTGCCGTAGGAGCAGGGCCACCGCCGCCGTGAGCAGCAGCAGGCGCGCCGCCAGGGCGAGGCCCGGGCGGCCCTCCAGGGTGCGGAGCAGCCCAGAGGGCTCGAGCGCGTCGGCCGGGCCGGTGCCGGCCTCGTAGGGCGCGCGGAGGAAGAACAGGAACACCGTCGAACCGGCCAGCGTCCAGGCGCCGATCAGCAGCGGCCGGCGCAGCGGGCGGGTGTCCGGCGGGCGGCAGACGGCGACGAAGGCCGCCGTGCCGACGAGGAGGGCCGCCGCGATGTACGCGAGGTAGCGGCCGATGTTGTAGAGGCCGTCGGTCACCGGGTCCTCGGTGGCGTCGGACGGCAGGACGGCCAGGGTCGGGGAGGCCTTGCCCACGGAGAAGGTGAAGGCGCCCGACACCGGATGGCTGTCGGCGGAGACCACCCGCCAGGCCACGGTGAAGGTGCCGGTGCCGAGCTTCGTCGGCAGCTTCACCCGCACACTGTCCGAGCGGCCCGCCACATGCCCCGCCTCGCCCAGCTTCACCCGCTGGTTCTCGGGGTCGAGGAGGCGGAAGGAGTCGTCGACGAGGCCGACCGACTCGGTGAAGGTCAGAGTGATGCTGCGGGGACTGTTCTTGACGACGCTTCCGTCGACGGGGTCGGTGGATCGGAGCGCCGCGTGCGCCGAGGCCGGTCCGCCGCCGAGGAGGAGCAGGACCAGCACGGAGGCCAGCAGCACCAGCCCCTGAAGTCGCCTTCGTCCACTGCCGCGCCGTCCGCCGTCGCGCCCTTCGCTCACGTCACCGCTCCGAACTGCCCGGGCTGCCCGGACTCCAGTCTCGTGTGCTCGGGGACATGTACGGATGGGCACGGCATCCTTCTCATCCGCTCGGCTCCCCTACCAGGTCGGCCGGGCCGTCACCCCGCCGTCCACCACCAGGTCGTGGCCGGTGATCCAGGCCGCCAGCCGTGAGGCAAGGAAAACACAGGCGTCACCGACGTCCTCCGGGCGGCCCAGCCGGTCGAGGGCGACCGCCTCGCGCCACCGCCGCACCCCCTCCGGCCAGGCCTCGGCGAGGCCCTCACGGTCGATCAGACCGGGCGAGACCGTGTTGACGCGGATGCCGTGCGGGCCGTACTCCAGGGCCGCCGCGCGCGCATGCATCACGACGGCGGCCTTGGCGGCGGCGTAGTGGGCGTGGCCCGGGGCGGGCAGCCGGGCCTCCACCGAGGCGATGTGCGTGACGCTGCCGCCGCCCCGCTCCCGCATGACCTCGGCGGCCGCCTGGGTGACGGCGAACACGCTGGTCAGATTGGTGTCGACGACCGCCCGCCAGTCGGCCGCAGGCATCCCGGGCAGCGCCCGTACCGGCTGGACGCCCGCGTTGTTGACCAGCGCGTCGAGCCGTCCCCCGCCCCACTCGGCGGCTCGCGCCACCAGCTCGCGGCACTTGTCCTCGACGGTGAGATCGGCGCCGGGCAGGACGACCGCCCGCCCGCCGCTCTCCTCGATCTCCGCGGCGAGCGCGCGGGCCGCCCCGGTGCTCGTCCGGCAGTGCAGGGCCACCGCGGCGCCCTCCTGCGCGAACCGGCGCGCGATGCCCCCGCCGAGCCCGCCGCCCGCCCCCGTGATCAGGGCCACCCGGCCCGCCAGCAACGTCATGGACGGCACAGTCCCGCGATCAGCGCGGCCCGGTCCGGGTGGCGCGCCGTCAGATCGGCCGCGTCCCCGTGCTCGTAGTCCTCGTAGGTGAAGCCGGGGGCCATGGTGCAGCCGAAGAAGGTCCAGGCGCCCGCGGTCCGCGCCCCCATCCAGGTGCGGGCGGGGACCGTGAGCTGAAGGTGCTGCCCGCCGAGCACGTCCGGCCCGAGCACCGCCGTACGGCAGCTGCCGTCGGGGGCGAGGAGCAGCAGCTCCAGCGGGTCGCCGAGGTAGTGGTGCCAGACCTCGTCGGTGGGCAGGCGGTGCAGGGCCGAGAAGTCGCCCGCGGCGAGCAGCGCGACGATCGCGGAACCGGCCGGGCGCCCGTCGGGCGCCTCGGGTCCGGCCCAGGTGCGGCGGAACAGTCCGCCCTCGCGGGGGATCGGTTCGAGTCGGTAGTGGGCGACGAGGTCTTCCGGGGTCAGCGGGGCTCTCACGCCGGAAGGCTATGGCTGGGGGCGGCGTCACGGGAACAGCGCCCGGTCCTACGGGAACAGCACCTCGCGGCGCAGGAAAGCCAGTTGGGCCTTCTTCTCGGGCAGGTACACGTCCGGCAGGGCGATCTCGGGCAGGGTGACCGGCGGTCCGGCCTCGAAGCCCTGCCGCAGGAAGCGGGCGACGGCCTTCTCGTTGCGGACGTCGGGGTCCACCACGACCCGCCGCCGGTCCAGACCGAGCAGCACGTACGTGGCGAAGACCCGCATCAGCGCCGCCGACCAGCCGGGGCGCGCGCCCCGGGCGCCGGCGGGCGCGAGGAGCACATGGACGCCGATGTCGCCGGGTTCCACGTCGTAGACCTCGCCGACCCGGTCCGCGGCGGGCTCGTACGTCTGGAGCAGGCCGACCGGGGTGGCGTCGAGTTCGACGAGGTAGGCGTGGTGGGTGTCGAGGCCGGCCATGTGGCCGTAGATCTCGGCGACCTGGTCCCGGGTCAGACCGTTCATGCCCCAGAACGCGGCCCGTTCCTCACGCACCCAGCCGTGGACGACGTCCGCGTCGCCCGCGGCGTCGAGCGGGCGGATGCCCACGGTGCCGAGGCCCTCGGCGTGCTCCGTGTGGACGTAGGGGACGGGGACGTGCCGGTCAGACATCGCTCTCCTTCGTCAGCCGTGCCCAGTCGGTGACGACGGGGGCCAGCTCGCCCCTGAGCCACAGGGGCAGCTGGTCGTGGTGGTGGGGACTGTCGGGGTGCCCGCAGGCGCCGAGCGGGACCACCCACAGGCTGTCCTCGCGGCGGGCCAGGTCCCAGACGTAACGGGCGGCCGGGCCGCGCGCGGCGAGGTCGGTCCAGCCGGGCACGGCCGTGGTGCACAGGACGCAGTCGTGGTCGCCCGAGAGGGCGGGGGCCTCGTACGACGGGTCGGGCAGGGCCCGCCAGGGGGCGAGGCGGTGGGTGTCGCCCCAGCGGGCAGGCGGCTGTACGGCGACCTCCTCGACGGCCTCGCGGACCAGCCGGGTCCGGTCCACGCCGTACAGCTCCTGGGCGCGCAGGAGGTGTTCGAGGGCGAAGCCGATCCGGGGCACCAGCGCCAGCCAGGGGAGGAGGACCTCGGGGTAGGCGGGCGGGGTGGTCAGGGCGGCGAAGGCCGGGTGGGCGGCGAGCCGGCGGACCACGGCGCCGCGCAGGGCCGCGTAGCGGGCCGCGTCCTCGCTGTCGGCGTCCATGCGGCGGTCCCAGCGCAGGAGGCGGGCGCGCAGTGCGGCGGCGGGGCCGGTGAGTCCGCCGAGGGCGGCGAGCCGGTCGAGGAGCGGTCCGGCGGAGCCGAGGTGGGTGTCCGTGTGGACGGCGGACATGTCGGGGGCGGACCAGGTGTCCTTGCCGTCCAGCAGGGCCCGGATGCGGTCGGCGCGGTGCGGCGGGGCGAACTCGACGCCCAGGGGGGCGGCCGGGCCGCGCTGGTTGGCCATGACCGCGACGCCGTCGGTGAGTCCGGCGTGGGGCGCCGGGTGCCAGCCGGTCCACTCGTGGCCGGGCTCCCAGGCGGGGACCAGCCGGACGCCGTTGGCCTCGGCGCGTACGGGGACCCGGCCGGCGACCCGGTGCAGCAGTCCGCCCTCGGTGTCGGCGGCCTGGACGACGTTGACCGGCTCGGCCCACAGGTCGAAGGCGGCGTCCACGTCGGCGACCCGGCGGGCCCGCAGCAGGGGGAGGAGCGCGCCGAAGCCGAGGTCCCCGGTGACGCGGGGCGGGTAGCGGAGGGCGAGGGCCAAGGCCGGGGCCGGAGCCGGAGCCGGGGGGACGGCGGGATCGGACGCCGGGGCCGTTCCTTCCGAAGGGTGCGGCACCCCGCTCTCCAGTCCTTCCGGTCCGCCGGCGATCACCGGCCCGCGCTCCGTCTCGATCACCTCCACCTCGACCGGCTCCTCCCCGGCCACCTCGACGGTCTCGGTGTGCCGGGCGGCCCGGCGCCAGACGCCGTCCGGGCCCAGGGCCTCGACACCGGCGCCGGTGCGTCGCAGCCGTTCGCGGTAGAGGTCCTGGTAGTCGGCCATGGCGTTGGTGATGGCCCACGCGACCGGGCCGGTGTGGCCGAAGTGGGCGATGCCGGGGACGCCGGGCACGGCGAGCCCGACGACGTCGAACTCGTCGCAGGCGAGCCGGATCTGCTGGTAGACGCCGGGATCCTCGATGAACCGGTGCGGATCACCCGCGATGACCGCCTGCCCGGTGACGGTTCTGGCACCGCTCACCAGCCAGCCGTTGCTGCCGGAGGTGCCGGGGCCGTCGGTGGCGAACAGGCCGACCGCGTCGGGGCCGAGGTGCCGTACGGCCTCCTCCCGCCACAGCTTGGCGGGGAAACCGGCGAACAGGAGGTGGACGGAGAGCCAGACCGCGAGCGGGGTCCAGGGCTCCCAGCGGCCGGGGGCGAGCCCGACCCGGGTGAACTCGGGGGTGACGTGGAGCCCTTCCTTGACGCCGTCGACGTACGCCCGTACCCACGCGGCGGTCTCCGGGTCCTCGCGCTCCAGCCGGTCGAGGCAGCGTCGGGCGGTGTCGGCGAGGCGGGCCCGGCGGACGAGCACGTCCCAGGAGACGGCCTCCGGGCCGAGGAAGGCGGCGGAGGTGCCCTGGGCGCGGTGCCGTTCGACCTCCAGCTGCCAGGCCCGGTCGCGGGCCGTGACCAGGCCCTGGGCGCGGGCGAGGGCACGGGCGTCCGGGGCGCGCAGATGCGGGACGCCCCACGCGTCCCGGTAGATCTCGGTCGTCACGTCGTCACCCTGTGGCCCTTCCGTCACCCTCGCCCGTGGCCCCTGCACCGGCACTTACGGGCACTTTAGGTTAGCCTCACCTAATCATTCGAGCAGGAAGCGTACGCGAGGGGTGCAGAGGCCATGGCACAGGGGCGGGGCTGGGAGGGCGCGGTCCTCCGGCTGATGCGGGCGAAGGACTTCACGCTGACCGTGACCGGCGCGCAGGACGTCACTCCGCGCTTCCGCCGGGTGCACCTCACCGACGGCGGGCTGCTCGCCGCGACCGGGATGCACCCGACGATGTGGGTGCGGCTGTGGTTCGCGCAGGCCGGCAGGCCGCACCAGCGGGCGTACACCCTGGTCGACCCCGACCCGGCGGCCGGCACCTTCTCGCTGGAGTTCGCCCTGCACGAGGGCGTGGCGAGCGACTGGGCGCGGGCGGCACGGCCCGGCGACACCGTCGAGGCGACCGTCCAGGGCACCGCCTTCGACACCCCCGCCCCCGCCCCGGGCCGCGTCCTCGCGGTCGGCGACCCCGCGTCGCTGCCCGCGATCAACTCCCTGCTGGCCGCGCTGGACCCGGCGCCGGCGACCGTCTGGTTCGAGGGCTCCGACGGCGCGGGTGACGGCCTCCCCTTCCGCACCGACCCCGCCCGGCACGACGTGCGGCACGTCCCGCGCGCGGAGCTGGTCGAGCGGGTCCGCGCCGAGCTGCCCGCCCTGCTCACGGCCACCGCACACCCGTACGTCTGGATCGCCTGCGACACCCGCACCACCCGCACCCTCTCGGCGTACGTCCGCAAGGAGCTCGGCGTCCCCAGGGAACGGGTGCACGCGCTGGGGTACTGGCGCGCGGACTGAGCGGGGCGGGTACCGGCGCGCGGGCGCGGGGCCGGTCGGGGATCATCGACGCATGGACGTCACCCTTCACCTCGCCCAGGACCCCGAGGCCGACGAGCTGCTCGGCCGCTCCCCGCTGGCCGCGCTGGTCGGGATGCTGCTGGACCAGCAGGTCCCGATGGAGTGGGCGTTCAAGGGCCCCCGCACGATCGCCGACCGCCTCGGCGCCGACGATCTCGACGCGCACGACATCGCCGCCCAGGACCCCGAGGCCTTCGCCGCGCTGCTCTCCGAGAAGCCGGCCGTGCACCGCTACCCGGGCTCCATGGCCAAGCGCATCCAGCAGCTGTGCCAGTACCTCGTCGAGCACTACGACGGTGACCCCGAGGCCCTCTGGAAGGACGCCGGCACCGGCAAGGACCTGCTGAAGCGACTGGAGGCGCTGCCCGGCTTCGGCAAGCAGAAGGCCCAGATCTTCCTGGCCCTGCTCGGCAAGCAGCTCGGCGTACGACCGCAGGGCTGGCGGGAGGCCGCGGGCACCTACGGCGAGGCGAAGTCCTTCCGGTCCGTCGCCGACATCACCGGCCCGGAGTCGCTGACGAAGGTACGGGCGCACAAGCAGGAGATGAAGGCGGCGGCGAAGGCCGCGAAGAAGTAGGGGGCGGCACGCCGGGGGCTCGCGGGGAGGGCGCGCAGAGAGGGGCGCACCGAGCCGGAAAGGCGCCGTCCGCCGAACGGGTGCTTCCGGCCGCCGCGTGCTGAACCGCGGGCGTGTCGCGGGCACATGACCTTCCATGAGCACCGCAGCACACCTCCCCCGCCGCCGCACGTGGCTGCGGGTGCTCGTGCTGCTGCTCGCCCTGCTCGTCCCGAGTGCGCCCGCCGAGGTGTCCTCCGCCGCGTCCGTCGTCGCCGGTGAGACCGTCGAGTACGACGCCGTGGACACCGCCGTCCGGCCCACCCCCGGTGACCGGCACGCCGCGGCACCCCTGCGGCCCGCGCCCCGGCCGGCCCCGGCACCGGGCGCACCGGCCGCGCGGCCGTGCCCCGCCCCGCCCGGGACGCCGTACGCGCCCCACACCCTGCGCACCGTGGTCCTGCGCTGCTGACCGACCCCCGCACCAGGTCCGTCAGCACGACGCAAGGAGCACAGCCATGCCCACCGACCCCTACGCCGTCCTGCGCGCCCTGCTGCGCGCTGAGGCCGCCCGCAGCGCCACGCCGAAGCCGCAGGTGAAGAAGGCCGAGCAAGATCCTCCCGTGCGGGAACGGGACCGCTGAGCCGCGGGCGGAGGCGGTGGCCCACCGCCTCCGCCGGGCCGTGCCGCAGAGGGAGCGGGTGGTCTCGCGTCCCACCCGGTGCCGACGGCCCGGGCGGGCGACTTGAACCTGCCGTCTTGAACCTGCCGTCTTGAACCTGCCGTCGCCGTCGTGGCGCCCGCCGCCGTCAGATTCTCGAACGCGATTCTCTGTCCACAGCCTGTGCATACCGCCCGCACGGCGGGGACTCCCGACCGCCCGGTCCCGGACCGCCCCGTCCACCGGTCTTCACCATGGCTCGCGGGGCCTTCTGGTCGTGAGCACGGGCAGCGGGAGACGGACCCGTGCTCCCGTTTTGACCCTGTTCATCATGGCTTTTCCAGCGTCGCACTCGGCCGCCATGGCTGCGCCCGGAAGGTCTGGGCCGGTAGGCTTTCCGTGTGATCTTCAAGCGCATCGGAAACGGCCGGCCGTACCCCGACCACGGCCGGGAAAGCACCCGGCAGTGGGCGGACGTCGCGCCGCGCCCGGTCCGCCTCGATCAGCTGGTGACGACCAAGCAGCAGCTCGACCTGGAAACCCTGCTCGCCGAGGACTCGACCTTCTACGGCGACCTCTTCGCGCACGTGGTGAAGTGGCAGGGCGACCTCTACCTGGAGGACGGGCTGCACCGCGCGGTGCGCGCGGCGCTCCAGCAGCGCCAGGTGCTGCACGCGCGCGTCCTCGAACTGGACTGAGCCGCCGAGCTGAGCCGAGCGGCTGCCGTGCCGCGCCATGCCGCACCGAGCCGCGACCGGGCCGCACCGAGTCGCGACCGGGCCGCACCGGGCCGTGTCGAGCGGCTCCGAGCCGCTTCCGCCGTGAGTGGGGTTGGCCCTTTCGGGTTCTTTCCCCCGCTCTTGAGCGATGTCGGATGATCGTTTATTAGTCACGGCCGCCCGGGCGCACTACGCTGCGCCCATGAGCATGCTGACTCCCCCCGGCATGGGCGGCAAGTACCGGATCACGGGGGACAAGTACCCCCGTATGCGCCGTCGCCGGCGGCGCGGCAGGCTGATCGTCGTGGTCGTCGCCTGCGGTGCCGCGCTGGGCGTGGCCGGCTGGGGCACCCTGCAGCTCATCGACGTCTTCACCGGGGGCGGAGGGACGGCCTCCGCGGCCGGTTCCAAGGCCTCCTGCACGGTGAAGTCGGCCAAGGCGAGCCCGTCGGCCCCCGCCTCCCCGGCCGCCTTGCCGAGGCCCGCGCAGATCACGGTGAACGTCCTCAACGCCACCACCCGCAGCGGGCTGGCCAAGACCACCGCCGACGCGCTGGAGAAGCGCGGCTTCAAGATCGGCGAGGTGGGCAACGCGCCCAAGCAGTACGACAAGAAGGTCACCGGCGCGGCCCTGCTGCTCGGGCCCACCGCCTCGCTGAACACCTCGCTGTCGGTGCTGGCCACGCAGGTCGACGGGGCCGAGCGGCGGGCCGACGCGGCGCGCAGGGGGACCGAGGTCGATCTGATCATCGGCGACAGGTTCCAGGCCCTGAGCACCGAGGCGGAGGCGGCGAAGGCCTGGAACGTGCTGGTGTCGCCGCAGCCCACGGCGACGACGAAGAAGGCCTGCTGAGGGCTTCGCCAAGGCCCGTCTCTTCGGCACGGTGCCATCCGGGCTGCGGGCTGCGGGCCGACCGTGGCCGGTCGCGCAGTTCCCGCGCCCCGGGCGTAGCGGGCCTTCGGCCTTGCTACGCCCCCTCCTGCTCGCGTTCCGCTCGCGCGGCTGCTACTCCGCCGCGCCGTACAGGCGGTCGCCCGCGTCGCCGAGGCCCGGGACGATGTAGCCGTGGCCGTTGAGGTGGTCGTCGACGGCCGCGGTGACGACCGTCACCGGGGTGCCCGCGAGTTCGCGCTCCATGAGTTCGACGCCCTCGGGGGCGGCCAGCAGGACCACCGCGGTCACGTCGTCGGCGCCGCGCCGGATCAGCTCGCGGATCGCGGCGACCAGGGTGCCGCCGGTGGCCAGCATCGGGTCGAGGACGTAGACCTGGCGGCCGGAGAGGTCCTCCGGCATCCGCGTGGCGTAGGTGGACGCCTCCAGCGTCTCCTCGTTGCGGATCATGCCCAGGAAGCCCACCTCGGCGGTCGGCAGCAGCCGGACCATGCCGTCCAGCATGCCGAGGCCCGCGCGCAGGATCGGGACGACCAGCGGACGCGGGTGGGAGAGCTTCACCCCGGTGGTCTCGGCGACCGGCGTGACGATGTCGACCTGCTCGGTGCGCACGTCACGCGTGGCCTCGTAGGCGAGCAGGGTGACCAGTTCGTCGGCCAGGCGGCGGAAGGTCGCGGAGTCCGTGCGCCGGTCGCGCAGCGTGGTGAGCTTGTGGGCGACCAGGGGGTGGTCGACGACGTGGAGACGCATGTCCACAACAGTAACCGGGCGGGACCGGCCCGGCTCCCCCGCACTCGGTGAGTGGGCTTGGGCCGTTCGCCTGCATCAAACCGCCCGGGCGGGGGAAAGTGGTGGAGACGGACCCGGGGTGGTGAAGCCGATGCCTGACCTGCCGAAGCGCGACGCGCCGGAGTCTCCCGAGCGCTCGGGCGTGCCGCGGGAGACCGACGCCGAGCGCCGTCGACGCCGCGACCGCTTCCTGCGCGAGCTCACGGAGGCCCGTGAACTGCGCGACCGGGTCCAGCCGCGACGCGCCAAGAGCGCCCGTCTGCGTCACGCGATGCGCATGCGCACATTCCGCTGGTAGCCGAACGATCCCCTTCTGTCCGTACGGCACTTGGGACGTTCGGGGAAGATCGCCACCGTCACGGGTGGCACCGGGGGTGGGCGTGCGTGGGCGCAGGGAAAGCCGCGTACGATCCGCAGTGGCCGCAACGAGTGTGCTGGTGAGTTGCCTACGGACGTAGTCATGGACGTGCGATCAAAACCACCGGACACAGGGAGTCGAAGACGTCCCCTGAACGCCTTGTTTCTGCCACGATTCCGAGTGGGTGGGGCTCGGAGCACAGCTCTCTCCGCCCGTAACCTCCGCCGGGGGGACCCCCAACCGGCACGCCTATGACCAGTGGGAGAGTCACGGTGTACTTCGCCGCACTGCTCGCGCGCACCGAAGACGGGTGGGAAGCGAGCGACACAGAGCTCGACGATGTGGAGACCCTGTCGGATCTGGCCGACCTGGCCCGGGAAGCCACTCCCGACGAGGACACGGTGCTCGTGCTCATCGAGCAGGAGGACTCGTGGTTCGGTGTCGTCCGCATCGATGGCGAGGAAGACCCTCGCATCTACGTCTCCGACGCCGCTGCCGCCGCCCGCAGCTCGTACGGCGAGCTGCTGCTCACCGACGAACTGCTCGGAAGGGAGCCGGGTGACGACGACCTGGACGCCCTGGACCTCGACGGCACCGAGGACGGAGAGGACGGAGAGGACGACGACGAGGGCGGCGCCTCCGGCTCCGCCGAGGCCGTGCCGCACGGCCCGGTCGGCGACGCCGGGATCCTCGACGACCTCGGCGTCAGCGAGAAGGAGCTGAAGTCGCTGTCCGAGGACGCCCTCAACGAGATCGCCGACGCCCTGGGCGCCTCGGAGGTCCTGGAGACCGTCCGCTGACCGCAGCCGAGGCGCCACCGGACCCGGTACGCGATCCCTGGCGGGCCGCCATGCGGCTCGCCCTGGACGAGGCCCGGCTGGCCGTCCGGGGCGGGGACGTCCCGGTCGGCGCCGTGGTGCTGGCCGCTGACGGCACGACGGTCCTCGCGGCCGGCCACAACGAACGCGAGGCCGGCGGCGATCCGACGGCGCACGCGGAGGTGCTCGCCCTCCGGCGGGCTGCCGCGCGGCTGGGCGAGTGGCGGCTGACCGGCTGCACGCTCGTCGTCACGCTGGAGCCCTGCACGATGTGCGCGGGCGCCCTCGTGCAGTCGCGGGTGGACCGGGTCGTCTACGGCGCCCGCGACGACAAGGCGGGCGCGGCCGGCTCCCTGTGGGACGTCGTCCGCGACCGGCGGCTCAACCACCGGCCCGAGGTGGTCGAAGGCGTCCTCGCCGAGGCGTGCGCGGGACTCCTCACGGAGTTCTTCCGCGGCCGCTGACGCGTCGCCGTCGACCCCTCGCATACCGATTTCAAACCACGCCCCCGCGTGCTGTAAGGTCTCCCTCGGTAGCGTGTCCGAGCGGCCGAAGGAGCTCGCCTCGAAAGCGAGTGTGGCGCAAGTCACCGAGGGTTCAAATCCCTCCGCTACCGCTGGTAGGAGAGGCGCACGGTTCATCGAACCGGGCGCCTCTTCGGCTTTCGTCGGCCATCCGCACGGACGCAGCCTGTCGTCACCGTTCCGTCACAAGCAGTCGCCGCACGGAACCCTGCCGCTCTCCCGCCCTGTCTGCACTCACGTACCACGACCACGCGTACCGCGGGGCAACAACCGACGACCGAAACCCGCGGACGAGACGACTCAGGGGGACGACAGCATGCGGCACAGCAACGGCATTCGCAGGGCGGCTCTGGCGACGACGGCGGTCACGGCCGTCGCGGCGGCGGTGACCGGCGTCCTGCCCGGCACCGCCATGGCGGCGAGCACCACCGCCTCCACGCCTCCGCCCGCCTGCTCGGCCTCCGCCCTTCGAGTCAGCGCCTGGCAGGCCGCCCACCGGCCCGTCGGGACCGGGACCGGGGCGGCGGTCGTGCAGTTCACCAACGCCTCCCGGAGGACGTGCGTCCTGAAGGGCCATCCGACGGTCGCGGGCGCCGGCAACGGCTCCCCCGCCCACAACACCCCGCTCAAGGTCACCCGCACCGGCAGGGCGGCCACCGTGACGGTCCGGCCGCACGGCAAGGCGTGGGTGAAGCTGACCTTCGTCCAGGTCCACGGGGAGGCCGACGGCTACTGCGTGTCGGGCAAGGACCCGGTGGCGTATCCGACGATGGTCATCGGGCTGCCGCACTCCGGGAAGCACCAGGTCGCCCTGAACGACGGGTGGTGGGCCGAGTGCGACAACAAGGTGACCGTCACCCCGGTCTCGGCGGTCAAGCCTTCCTGACCCACCGTCCCCACACCTCGAGCGGACTGCCGGACGATCGCAACGAGGGCTCGATCCGCCGGATCGGGCCCTTCGGCGTGTCCGCTGTCGGCTTCTTGCCGAAGTAGGTCCAGAGCAGTGCGGCACAGACCGAGCCATGGAGCAGGATCAGCAGCCACAGCAGCTTGGGCAGGAACCGCACGCGCTCCCTGGGGGTGCGGACGCAGTCGATCAGCGCCCACAGCGTGAAAACGGCGACCAGGGCGATCAGGACCAGGACCGGCAGGTCCGCCAAGTGCAGCATGTGACTTCTCCCTTGCTGGGGCGTCGGCCCGGTTCGGTGTTCACCCCCTCATCGGACGAGCCCTGCCGATCGGTTCACGGACGCCCGAAAAAAATTCACGGGCACGCCGCACCCGGTCAAAAGCGGTGCGTAAATCGCACTTACGGTTACACTCGCCGCCGTCAACAGGGGCCCAGCGGCCACGACAGGGGAGGCCAGGTGGCCGTGAACGCCAAGAAGATCGCCGTCTACATACTCGTGGTCTTCGTGCTGTACGTGATCATCACGGACCCGTCCCGGGCGGCGGACTACGTCCAGATAGGCTTCGAGGGCATATCGGACGCCGCCAAGGCCATCGGAGACTTCTTCACCTGGCTCGCCGACGGGGCCCACTAGCCTCCGGGCCGGCCGCCGGGGCCGGCGGCACTCACCAGCAGCCACGCACCAACAGCACGCACCGGCAGCACGCATCGGGAGTTACCCATGATCCGCCACCTGGTCCTGTTCAAGCTGAACGAGGGCGTCGAGCGCGACGACCCCCGCGTGATCGAGGGCGAGGCGGCCTTCCGGGCGCTCGGCGGGCAGATCGAGGAGCTGGCCTTCTGGGAACTGGGCTGGAACATCAGCGAGCGGCCCATCGCCTACGACTTCGCGATCAACTCGGCGGTCGAGGACGCGGACGCCCTGAAGCGGTACCTCGAGCACCCGGCGCACCAGGCGGGCGTCGCCCTGTGGCGGGAGTTCGCCACCTGGGTGGTCGCCGACTACACGTTCTGAGCCGCGCCCGCGGAGCCGGACAGCCCCCCGCCGGACGGCGGGGGGCTGTCGTGCGAGCACTGCCCAACTTCTCCCTCAACACGGTGTTATGGGGTGCTTGCACACAGTGCACATGTCTTGTGATGCTATGACCGCTTTTGACGGATGAGTGGACCGATGTTGTTGACCTGACGAAGAGGTGGCGTTGACCGTGTCGGCCAGTACTGCGCCCCCTCAGGAAGAGGCCCCGGCCCCGGGCCCCGAGCGGCGCCGCGGCGCCGACACCCGGGCGCTCACCCAGGTGCTCTTCGCGGAGCTGAAGGAGCTCCAGCCGGGCACCCCGGAGCACAACCGGGTCCGCGGGGCGCTCATCGAGGCCAATCTCCCGCTCGTGCGCTACGCGGCCGCCCGGTTCCGCTCCCGCAACGAGCCGATGGAGGACGTCGTCCAGGTCGGCACCATCGGACTGATCAACGCCATCGACCGCTTCGACCCGGACCGGGGCGTGCAGTTCCCCACCTTCGCCATGCCGACCGTCGTCGGCGAGATCAAGCGCTACTTCCGGGACAACGTCCGCACGGTCCACGTACCGCGCCGGCTGCACGAGCTGTGGGTGCAGGTGAACAGCGCGACCGAGGACCTGACCACCGCCTTCGGCCGCACCCCGACCACCGCCGAGATCGCCGAGCGGCTGCGCATCGGCGAGGACGAGGTCCTGTCCTGCATCGAGGCGGGTCGGTCGTACCACGCGACCTCCCTGGAGGCCGCCCAGGAGGGCGACGGACTGCCTGGCCTGCTGGACCGCCTGGGCTACGAGGACCCGGCCCTGGACGGCGTCGAGCACCGCGACCTCGTCCGCCATCTCCTCGTCCAGCTCCCGGAACGCGAACAGAGAATTCTCCTGCTGCGCTATTACAGCAATCTCACGCAGTCTCAGATCAGCGCGGAACTCGGCGTGTCGCAGATGCACGTCTCCCGGCTACTCGCGCGTAGCTTCCAGCGACTGCGTTCTGCGAACCGCATCGAGGCCTGACGAAACACGGGGACGCGGGAGCACGGCCGTATGCACAGGCGCACAGGTGGGGCGCACGGACAGGGCGCACGGCTCTGGTTACGTCATCCGATGGGTGTTCGCATGCAGGAGCGAGAAGTCACCGGTGAGAGCGAATCCCCCACGAAGTAACTTCCCGACATATCTGCGCTGAAAAACCGTCACACCCCCTGTTTCCAGGGCCGATTCGTCACTGTGATGTCGACATGTCACTACAGCGTGTTGCCGACATGTGACATTCTCCTGGAAGCGCGTTTGCCGGGGCTTCGGCTCCGGTATTCAGGTGAAGGCTGACGTTCTCCAGTGACGGAGGACGAACGCCGCGACCGTCCCGCGACCCAAAGGGGGTGGCATGTCCGCAGACCAGGGCAGCTCGAAGGTGCTCACGCTCACGAAGAGCGAGACCGAGCCCGTCGTGCCCGTCGAGCCCGATGTGCTCGACGACGTCACGGCCCTCGAGGCCGCCGCGCCGGCTCCGGCCCTCCCGTCCTCCGGTGCCATCGACACCCGCACCCTGTCCCGCTCCCTGTTCCTGCGACTGGCCGCACTCGACGAGAACAGCCCCGAACGGGTCTACGTCCGGGACACCCTCATCGAGCTCAACCTCCCCCTCGTCCGCTACGCCGCCGCCCGCTTCCGCTCGCGCAACGAGCCGATGGAGGACATCGTCCAGGTCGGCACGATCGGCCTGATCAAGGCGATCGACCGCTTCGACTGCGAACGCGGCGTGGAGTTCCCGACGTTCGCGATGCCGACGGTCGTGGGCGAGATCAAGCGGTTCTTCCGCGACACCTCGTGGTCCGTCCGCGTCCCGCGCCGGCTCCAGGAGCTGCGCCTGGCCCTCACCAAGGCCAGCGACGAGCTCTCCCAGAAGCTGGACCGCTCGCCGACGGTCGCCGAACTCGCCGCGGTGCTCGGCGTCTCCGAGGAGGACGTGGTCGACGGCCTCGCCGTCGGCAACGCCTACACGGCCTCCTCACTGGACTCCCCGGCCCCCGAGGACGACGGCGGCGAGGGCTCCCTGGCCGACCGTCTCGGCTACGAGGACACGGCCCTGGAGGGCGTGGAGTACCGGGAGTCGCTCAAGCCCCTGCTCGCCAAGCTCCCGCCGCGCGAGCGGCGCATCATCATGCTGCGCTTCTTCGCCAACATGACCCAGTCCCAGATCGGCGAGGAGGTCGGCATCTCGCAGATGCACGTCTCCCGCCTCCTGACCCGCACCCTGGCCCAGCTCCGCGAGGGCCTGATCTCGGACTGAGAGCGTTCCTCACCGAGCGTTCCTCACCGAGGGTTCCTTACTGACGCACCGGCAGCCACACTGTCGCGATGCGCGCGTCAGCGGAAGGAACAACGGAACGGTCACGCGGCCGTCGGCGCGCCCTGTGGGGGCTGTCGGCGGCCGTGGCCGTCGTGGCGGGGACGGCAGGCGCCCTCGGGGCGTACGGCGGCGGGCACGGCCGGGACTACGTCGCGGTCGGCGTCCCGGGCGGGAGACCGCTGTCGGCGGCGCCCGCGGGAGGCGTACGACTGGTGCCGCTGGACGCGCCGACGGACACCGGCCCGTCGCCGTCGCCATCACAGGCGACGAGGACTCCGGGTGCCCCCGGGACGTCGGCGGCCGGACCGCCCGCGACCGGGGCCGGCTCAACGGCGCGGACCACGGGCACGCGCGGGGATGCGGACGCAGGCGTGGGTGCGGGCACGGAGGGGGGCACTGACGGGGGCTCGGAAGCGGGCGGCCCGTCGCCGCAGGCGCCGTCGCCGTCCCCCTCGCCGCCACCCACCGGCACACCCGCCCCCGCCGCCCTGCTCACGAGCGACCCCGTACGCACGCCCACCGAGCACCGCTGGTGCGAGGACGTGACGCTGGTCTTCCGCAATGCGGGGGGCATGCCCGTGCGGTCGGGCGCGGTCACCTTCGGGACACACGTCGTCGACGCCCTCGGCATCGACTGGTCCACCGTCGGGTCGACGGTGGGGTTCCCCGCGCCCCTCGCCCCCGGCGAGCGCAAGGAGCGGACCTGGACGGTGTGCGTCGAGGCCTGGAGGGTGCCGCTGGGCATGCGGGTCGAGACGCGGGACGTGTCCGTGCGGTGGGAGTAGGGGCGTCGGTTACTTCAGCGCCAGCCAGGCGACCGCCGCCACGATCGCCACGGCGGCGACGATGCCGATGATCAGACCGAGGCGGGGACCGGCCGGCGCGGGCGCCTGACGGGAGGTGGCCTGGGGGCCGCCCTCGTCGACGAACGCGCGGAACATCTGGGTGCTGCCGGCGGGGTCGTGATTGCCCTGCGGGCCCTGGGTGTTAGCCATGGCCAGAGACCCTAGCGAAAACGACGGCATCGGCCCAAGCGGGGGTCCGGCAAGCAGTCCGGCAGGGGCCCGGCAAGCAGTCCGGCAGGTCCGGCACGAAGTCCCGCCCGAGCTCGACACGCGGCCCCGCCGCACGACATCGGAAAGCGGCCGGCACACGGTCGGCACCCGGTCGGCACCCGGCCGGCACCCGGTCGGCACCCGGTTCGGTGAGGAAACCGGCAGAGGCGCCCGCCTCCGCCCGCCGTCACCCCGCCCACCTGCACGTTTACCCCGGCAATACGTGCCTTTGCCAACTTTTTGCGGCCCTCCACCCCCTTTTATTTGCCTGCAGCAACCAATCAAACCTATGGTTGCCCCAAGCAACAAACTAGGGAGGTGCGATGGCCGCGCAGACGCAGTACGAGGAACTGGCGCGTCAGCTCAGTGCCTTCGGCGTCGTGAAGCGGGACCTCGGGCGGATCACGCCGGCCGACTGCTCCCCCGGCTCCGCCGCCGTGCTCACCCTCCTCGGCCGCCACGGAGACATGCGCATGAGCAATCTCTCCGAGCTGCTCGCGGTCGACATGTCGGTGACCAGCCGCCATGTCGCCCATCTCGCCGAGCGCGGCTGGATCGACCGTTCCCCGGACCCGGCGGACAAGCGCTCGCGCATCCTGCGCCTCACCCCCGAGGGCGGCGCGGTGCTCGCCGAGCTGTACCGGCGCAGTGTCGCCCTGCTGGCGGAGCGCCTCGGCGACTGGTCCGACGACGAGATCGGCCAGCTCATCCGGCTGATGACCCGGCTGCGCGCCAGCTTCGGCGACTGCCGGACCATCCCGCACCGGCAGCAGCCGCCCCAGCCGCCACCGCCTCCCCCGTTGCACGAGACCACCCGTACACCCGCGTAAGAGAAGGAAGACCATGGCAACGACCACACCGGCCGGTGTGCGGGCCCACGCCAAGCACGGGGGCGGGCACGACGCCCACGCCCCGATGACGCACCGGCAGATCATGGAGGCCCTGTCCGGCCTTCTGCTCGGCATGTTCGTGGCGATCCTGTCGTCCACGATCGTCTCCAACGCCCTCCCGGAGATCATCGGCGACCTCGGCGGCGGCCAGTCCGCCTACACCTGGGTGGTGACCGCCACCCTGCTGGCGATGACCGCGACCACCCCGCTGTGGGGCAAGCTCGCCGACCTCTACGACAAGAAGGCGCTCGTCCAGATCGCGCTGGTCGTCTACGTCCTCGGATCGGCGGCCGCCGGGCTCTCGCAGAACCCCGGCATGCTGATCGCCTGCCGTGTCGTGCAGGGCGTCGGCGTCGGCGGTCTCTCCGCCCTCGCGCAGATCGTGATGGCCGCGATGATCTCGCCGCGGGAGCGCGGCCGCTACTCCGGCTACCTCGGCGCGACCTTCGCCGTCGCCACCGTGGGCGGCCCGCTGCTCGGCGGTGTCATCACCGACACCTCGTGGCTCGGCTGGCGCTGGTGCTTCTACGTCGGCGTCCCCTTCGCCGTGATCGCGCTGATCGTGCTGCAGAAGACGCTGCACCTGCCGGTCGTGAAGCGGGACGTGAAGGTCGACTGGGCCGGCGCGTTCTTCATCTCCGCCGCCGTCTCCCTGCTGCTCGTCTGGGTCACCTTCGCGGGGGACAAGTACGACTGGCTGTCCTGGCAGACGTACACGATGGTCGCGGGCTCGGTCCTGCTCGGCGCGGTGTTCGTGCTCGTGGAGTCGAAGGCCGCCGAGCCGATCATCCCGCTGCGGCTGTTCCGCAACCGGACCATCACCCTCTCCTCCATCGCCTCGATGTTCGTGGGCGTGGCGATGTTCTCCGGCACGGTGTTCTTCGCCCAGTACTTCCAGCTGGCCCGCGACGAGTCCCCGACCATGTCCGGGGTGCTCACCATCCCGATGATCGGCGGTCTGTTCGTCTCCTCCACCGTCTCCGGGCAGTTCATCACCCGCACCGGCAAGTGGAAGGCCTGGCTGGTCAGCGGCGGTGTGCTCATCACGGCGGGCCTCGGTCTGCTGGGCACCATCCGCTACGACACGGACTACTGGAAGACCGCTGTCTTCATGGCGCTGCTGGGTCTCGGCGTCGGCATGATGATGCAGAACCTGGTGCTGTCCACGCAGAACCAGGTGGATCCGAAGGACCTCGGCTCGGCCAGCTCGACCGTCACCTTCTTCCGCTCCCTCGGCGGGGCGATGGGCGTCTCGGCGCTCGGTGCCGTCATGGCCGACCGCATCACCGACTACGCCAAGGACGGCATCGCCGGTCTCGGCCCGAAGTACGCCGCGCTCGCGTCCGGTTCCAGCTCCTCCGGCACGATCCCGGACATGGACAAGCTGCCCGCGCCGCTGCGCACGGTCATGGAGGACGCGTACGGCCACGGCATCGCGGACGTCTTCCTGATCGCCTCCGGGCTGGCCCTGCTCGCCTTCCTGATCACCCTGTTCATCAAGGAGGTCCCGCTGCGGACCAAGGGCGCGCTGGCTCACACGGCAGAGGCGGAGGCCGCGGACCAGACCCCGGCAGAGGCTCGGACGGAGGCGGAGGCGACGGCTCCCGCGCCGGTGGAGCAGCAGCACACGCCCGGCCGGGCGGCCGCCGAGAGCCCCGTCCAGGAGTCCGGTTCCGGTGTCCCGGTCCGCGGTTTCGTCCGGGGCGCGGAGAGCGCGCCGGTCCCGCAGGCCGCCGTCACGCTGATCTCCCTGGCCGGACGGCAGCTGGGCCGGTCGGTCGCGCAGGCCGACGGTGCCTACGCACTGGACGCGCCCGGGGCCGGGTCGTACGTCCTGATCGCCGCGGCGGACGGGTTCCAGCCGCAGGCGTCCACGATCGTCGTGAACGGCGAGCCGCTCGCGTACGACATCCTGCTCAGCGGGACCAGTGGGCTCAGCGGGTCCGTGCGGGCCTCCGGTTCGGGTGAGGGCGTCAAGGACGCGATGGTCGCCGTCACCGATGTGCGCGGCGAGCTGCTGGCCACCGCGGCCACCGGTGACCGGGGGGAGTTCGCGGTCGGCGAGCTGGTGCCGGGTGCGGTGACCGTCGCGGTGAACGCCGCCGGGTTCCGGCCGCAGGCGCTGCCCGTGGAGATCGGCGGGACCGGGGTGACCCGGCTGGAGGTCGCGCTCGACGCGGGCGCGCAGCTCCGGGGGGTCGTCCGGGCGCCGCACGGGCCGCTGGCCGACGCGCTGGTGACGCTCGTCGACGCGGCGGGCAACGTCCTGGGCACGGCCACGACCGGCGCGGACGGGGCGTACGCCTTCGCGGACCTGGACGGCGGCGAGTACACGGTCATCGCGACCGGCTACCCGCCGGTGGCCAGTGCGCTGACGGTGACCGGGGCCGGCGTCGACGGCCATGACATCGAGCTCGCCCACCCGGGCGAGTAGTACGACCGCGGGCGGGGGCGACGGGGTGTGCCCCGCCGCCCCCGCCCTGTTCTTCCCCACGAGGAGTTCCCTGAGATGGCACTGACCGCGAGGATCCGCACCCGCGACGGATGGGCCGTGTCGCACGCGGTCGTCACGGTGACCGACATGGCCGGGACGCAGGTGCTGCGGGCCGGGGCGGACGACGAGGGCGTCGTGCGCGACGCGTCGGGGCTCGCGCCGGGGCCGTACACCGTGATCGTCACGGCCGTCGGGTACGCGCCCGTCGCCTCCACGGCGCTCGTCACCGCGGGCGGCCGGGTCGACGTGGGCACGGTGACGCTGGCCCGGCAGGGCGGGACCGAGCTGCCGCCGCCCGGGCCGTGGAGGGTCGACCCGGCGCACTCCACGGTCGGCGCGGTCGCCCGGCACCTGGGCCTCTCCAGCGTGCGGGGCCGCTTCACCGACTTCTCGGCGGCGATCGAGATCGCCCCGGACGACGCCACGAAGTCCCGGGTGGAGGCGGTGATACGGGCCGACTCCATCGACACCGGCAACGGCACGCGCGACACGCATCTGCGGTCGGCGGACTTCCTGGACGTCGAGGAGCACCCGGAGATCACCTACCGCTCGACCGGGCTGACGGTCGCGGGACCCGACCGCTGGACCGTCCACGGCGACCTGTCCCTGCGGGGAGTCGTACGGCCGGTCGACCTGGACCTCGCCTACCTCGGCACCGGCGCCGACCCCTGGGGTGGCACCCGGGCCGCCTTCCGCGCGACGGCCGCACTCCACCGCGAGGACTTCGCGATGAACTACAACCAGGTCGTCCGGGCGGGCATCGCCGCGATCGGTACGACCCTGCGCGTGGAGCTGGAGGTCCAGGCGGTGCGGGGCGCGTCGCTGCCCGGTGCGTAGGACCGGCGGGATCACGTGCGGAAGCCCCGCGTCCGCCTAGGCTGACGGCATGGCACCGAACATCGCGACCAACACGGCCGTCTCGCTCGACGAGCTGCTGGACTTCGTACGCCCCCGTCACCGCGCGATCCTGTTGACCCGGCGGGGTGACGGCGGGCCCCAGGCATCCCCGCTGACCTGCGGCGTCGACGACTCCGGGCGGATCGTCGTCTCCACCTACCCCGAGCGGGCCAAGACGCGCAACGCCAAGCGGGACGAGCGGGTGAGCGTGCTCGTGCTCAGCGACGACTGGGACGGGCCGTGGGTGCAGATCGACGGGACGGCGGAGGTGCTCGACGTGCCGGAGTCCGTGGAGCCGCTGGTGGAGTACTTCCGGAACATCGCGGGGGAGCATCCCGACTGGGAGGAGTACCGGGCGGCGATGGTGCGGCAGGGGAAGTCGATCATCCGGATCACCCCGGTGCGGTGGGGGCCGGTCGCGACCGGCGGCTTCCCCGCGCGGCTCGCCCCGCAGGAGTGAGCGCCTGCTGATACGGCCCCGCGCCCCAGGCTGTCCTGGATGTCCTAGCTGTCCTGGCCGTCCTTCGCCTCGGCCCTGGCCGTCATCGCCTCGATTCCCGCGATCAGCAGGTCCAGGGCGTACTCGAAGTCCCTCTCCCACATCTCCTCGACCGTGTCGCCGCCCCGGGCCGCCATGATGTCCTCGCTCTCCTTGACGACGTCGGCGGCCTCGGGGGCCTGGGTGACCGTGCTGAGAGCCTGGCGGAAGTAGGCGTCGGGGGTCAGGCCCACGGCCGCGGAGCGGGTGATGAAGTGGCCCTCGATCGTGCCGAAGCCGTACACGAACTGGAAGACGGCGGAGATGGCCGCCGCCAGCCCGTGGGTGGGCAGACCGGTGCGGCGGACGACCCGATGGACGGTGCGGGCGAACGCGACGTTGTTCGGGCCGATGTTGAGGAACGTGCCCGCCAGCGGGGACACCCAGGGGTGGCGGACCAGCAGGGCGCGGTAGGAGCGGGCCAGGGCGCGCAGTTGGTCGCGCCAGTCCTCGTCCTGATGCGCCGGGTCGGGCAGCTCCATGCCCTCGTAGACCGCGTCCAGGGCGAGTTCGAGCAGGTCGTCCTTGGTGTCGACGTACCAGTACACGGACATCGCCGTCACGTTCAGCTCGGCCGCCAGCCGCCGCATGGAGAACTTGGCGAGGCCCTCCGCGTCCAGCAGCCGTACGGTGACCTCGGTGATCCGGGTCCGGTCGAGCCCGGAGGGCTGGCCGCCGCCCCGGCCGCGCCGCCGCGCCTTGCCCTCCAGCCACACGCTGTGGTGCTTGGCGTCCTTGCCGGTCTCGGCCATGGCAGGGCACCTTCCTCTTCGTCCGGTACGGGGAACTGTGTTCCGGTACTGGGGAAGATGCTAGGCCTGCCATGGCGGCCGGTCCCTCAGCGCAGGGTGAGCGGGGTCTCGGAGTCGACCCGGGTCAGTTTCTCCGGGTTGCGGACGTAGTAGAGGCCCGTGATGCGGTCGTCCTCGAAACGGACGGCGACCACCCCGTCGATCTCGCCGTCCACGCGCAGCACGAGCGCCGGGCCGCCGTTGACCATGGTGAACTCGCTGGTGAGCGTCGCCTGGTGGCGGCGCGAACCGCCGACGATGAAGCGGGCCACCTTGTCGGCGCCGCTGATCGGCCGGAGCGCGGCCTGCCGCACTCCGCCGCCGTCGCTCATCAGGACGACGTCGGGGGCGAGCACGTCGAGGAAGCCCTGGAGGTCCCCGGTGCTGAGCGCGCGCTGGAAGGACTCCAGGGCGGCCCGGGTCCTGCGCGCCGATACCGCCTCGCGGGGGCGGCGGGCGTCGACGTGCCGGCGGGCGCGGTGGGCGATCTGGCGGACGGCGGCGGGGCTCTTGTCGACGGCGGCGGCGATCTCGTCGTAGCCCACGTCGAAGACCTCGCGCAGCACGAAGACGGCCCGCTCGGTCGGGGACAGGGTCTCCAGGACGAGCATCAGCGCCATCGACACGCTCTCGGCGAGTTCGACGTCCTGGGCGACGTCGGGGGTGGTGAGCAGTGGCTCGGGCAGCCAGGGGCCGACGTACGCCTCCTTGCGGCGGGACAGGGTGCGCAGGCGGTTGAGGGCCTGGCGGGTGGTGATCCGGACGAGGTACGCGCGCCGGTCGCGCACCTCGTCCAGGTCGGTGTCGACCCAGCGCAGCCAGGTCTCCTGCAGGACGTCCTCGGCGTCGGCCGCCGAGCCGAGCATCTCGTAGGCGACGGTGAAGAGCAGGTTGCGGTGGGCGACGAACGCCTCGGTCGCCGGGTCGGCTGTGTGATCGTCCATGTCAGGTTCCCTCCCCCGTCCGGGTGCGGCTCAGACCGTGCGTTCGGCGACGGCCGCGGGCCGGGCGGGCTCGCTCCGCCGGAGCTGCTGCTGCCGCCTGGATCCTCCCGACACCTTGTGCAGCCGGTACGCACCGGGCTTGCGCCCCTCGCCCGCCAGGTGCTCGCCGATGCCCTTGCAGATGAACTCCTTGAGTTTCGCGCCGGGACGACCGCCGATGTGGAGCCCGACCGCGACGTCGTACCGGTGGGCGAACTGGAAGATGCCCGCGCCCCGGCCCAGGCTGATGCACTGGCCGGCGAACACCTGGTTCAGGGTCGCGGGCCGCTCGCCCGCGATCCTGCTGAGCACCGTGTCGGCCGCCCGCGCGCCCAGCGGGACGGCGGCCTGGCAGCTCATCCGCAGCGGCAGGTCCGAGGGCGCCGCAGAGTCCCCGGCCGCGACGATGTGCGGGTCGTCGACGCTGGTCAGCGTCTCGTCGGTGAGCAGTCGGCCGAGGGCGTCGGTGCTCAGGCCGCTGCGCGCGGCCAGGTCCGGGACCCCGAAGCCGGCGGTCCAGACGGTCACCTCGCTCGGCAGCTCGCGGCCGTCGGCGAGCCGTACGGCGTCACGGGTCACGGCCGTCACCTTCGTGCCGGGGCCGTCCAGGACGGTCACCCCGAGCGCGGCCAGGCGCCCGGCGACCGAGCGCCGACCGCGCCGGTGCAGGTACGGGCCGAGGACCCCGCCGCAGACCAGGGTCACCGTGTGGCCCTGCTCGGCCAGCTCGGCCGCGGTCTCGATGCCGGTCGGACCGCCTCCGACGACGGTCAGCGGAGCGTTGGCGGCCTTGGCGGACGCGGCCTCGACGACCGGCCGCAGTCGGCTCGCGTCCTCCAGGGTGGCGATCGGGTGGGCGAACTCGGCCGCCCCGGGCACGCTCGGGTCGGCGCTGCCGCTGCCCACGGCGTAGACCAGGTGGTCGTAGCGGACGGTGCCGCCGTGCTCCAGGGCGAGGGCATGCCCGGCCGCGTCGATCCGGGTCACGGTGTCGACGACCAGCCGGACGCGCTCGCCGAGGATCTCGGTGTAGTCGGTGACGGCGGTGTGGGTCCCGGCCACGAGCTGGTGCAGGCGGATCCGCTCGACGAAGGCCGGGCGCGGGTTGATCAGCGTGACGTTCACGTCGCCGCGGGCGGTCAGGCGGTTGGCGGCCATGACGCCGGCGTATCCCCCGCCGATCACGACGACTTCGGTGTTCTCGCTCACGGTGTCTCCTCCGGTTCCAGGGGGTTCGGTCACAGGACACCGGAGCCCCGCGGTCTGTGACATCACGTGAGCCGGCTCACACGAGAACGCCCGCAGTCCCCTTGTCCGGCTTCTCCCTGTCGGCCTTCTCCTTGTCGGCCTTCGCCTTGTCCGCCCTGCGCAGCAGGACCGCCGTCACCAGTCCTCCGCCCAGGACGGCGACCGCCCCCACCAGCAGGCCCGCGCCGAGCCCGTCCGACAGCGGCTTGCCCGCGGTCAGGGAGGCGCTGAGCACGGCACCCAGGACGGCGACGCCCAGCCCGTTGCCGAACTCCGCCAGCGTGCCGTTGACGCCCGCGCCGACGCCCGCCTTCTCCGGCGGTATCGCGCTCATGATCGCGTGGGCCATCGCCGGGTTGGCGACCGCGCAGCCGACGCCGATCAGCACCAGACCGGCCGCGACACCGCCGTATCCCTCTCCGCCGGACGCGATCGAGACGAGCCCGCCCGCCATCAGCACCATGCCGCCCAGCACCGACAGCGGGGTTCCGAGCCGGGCGGTCGCCTTCGCCGCCAGCCCGCTGAAGTTCAGGACGACCACGGTCAGCGCCAGCGGCGCGGTGCGCAGGCCCGCCTCCAGGGGGCCGTAGCCGAGCACGGACTGCAGGTGCTGGGTGAGGAGGAAGAGCGCGCCGCCCATGCCGAAGGTGACCAGGACAACCCCGCCGACCGCGCCGGTGAACCGGCGGTCGCGGAAGAACGCCAGGTCGAGCATGGGGTACGGGATCCGGCTCTCCCACCGGGCGAACAGCGTGAGGGCGACGGCGGCGACCGCCGCGCTCACCAGCACTCGGGCCGAGGTCCAGCCGCGGGCGGGGCCGGAGATGATCGCGAAGACCAGCGCGGCCATGCCGATCGTGGACAGGAGCGCGCCGAGCAGGTCGGGGCGGTCGCCCCGGGGGTTCCTGGACTCGGGGACCAGGGCGAGGACGGCGGCGAGCGCAAGCGCCGCGACCGGGAGGTTGAGCAGGAAGATCGCGCCCCAGCGGAAGTGGTCGAGCACGAGGCCGCCGACGAGCGGGCCGGTGGCGAACCCGAGGGCGTTCACCGCGGCCCAGATGCCGATCGCCCTGGGCTGCTCCTCGGGCGCGAAGATCTGCATCGCCACGGCGAGGGTGGTGGTGAGCAGCAGCGCGCCACCCACGCCCATACCGGCCCGGGCGGCGATCAGCTGCCCGGAGGTGGTGGCGAACCTGGCCACGGCCGAGCCGATGCCGAACAGCGCTAGGCCCGTGGCCAGCATCTTCTTGCGGCCGTATCCGTCGGCGGCGCTGCCGGCGGTGAGCAGGAGACCGGACTGGACGAGCGAGTACGCGTTGATCATCCACTGGATGTCGGCGGTGCTCGCGTCCAGCTCGCGGGTGAGGGAGGGGATCGCGACGTTCAGGATCGTGTTGTCGAGCAGCACGGTGAGCTGCGCGAGACAGATCACGGCCAGGATCAGCCAGCGGCGGGGGTGGGAGGTGGTCACGTCATACACCGTAGAAGAGCTCCTGTACGGCGTACAACGCAATTACGGGGAAGGGCGGTGGCGACGTGCCACCGCCCTTCAACCGCTTCCGCTGTGTCAGCCGCTCGCCTTCTGGGTCAGGTCGTAGAAGGTGGACGAACCCACCGTCACCTTCTTGAAGTTGGCCTCGACCCAGGAGGTGATCTGGGAGGACGTGCCGCTGCCGCTGCCGCCCATGCCACCGCCGGTGCCGCCGGCGATGAAGTAGTGGATCTTTCCGTCCGCGACGTACTGCTTGAACTGGGCCAGCGTCGGGGAGGGGTCGGTGCCGTTGAAGCCGCCGATCGCCATGACCGCGTCGCCCGTGGAGAAGCTGGTAGCTCGCCGCGTTCTGGGCGCCGATCGCCGCCGCGACCCAGGTGTACGCGCCGGAGTCGGTCTCCAGCAGCTTCTTGGCCTCGTCGGAGACGCTCGCGCCGTTCAGCAGGCCGCCGGCGCCACCGGCGCCGCCCATGCCGCCGCCGTCACCGGCTCGGCCGCCGGGACCGCCCTGCTGGTTCTGGCCCTGGTTCTGGTTCTGGTTCTGGTTCTGGGTGGTGCCGTTGCCGTTCTGCCGGTTCTGGCCGCCGCCCGGGAAGCCGCCGCCGGGGAAGCCGTTGCCGTTCTGGGTGGTCCCGTTGCCGTTCTGCTGCCCCTGCCGGCCCGGCATGCCGCCGCCGAAGCCGCCCCGGCCGCCGCCACCGCCCGGACCGCCGCCCATGGACGCGCCCGCCGGGCCCGCCGTGACGATGGAGCCGGTGTGGCCCGTCTGGAGGGTGCTCAGGGTGTACGCCGTCGGACCGGCGAGGGAGGCGACCAGGCCGGCGGAGGCCGCCGCGAGGGCGAGCCGACGGGTGATCCGACCCGCGAAGACCAGGCCCAGGGCGGCGGCGAGGCCGCCGATCAGGACCAGCCACTTCAGCCAGGGCAGGTAGTCCGAGGTGCGGTTGAGCAGGACGTACGACCAGGAGGCCGCCGCGACGACCGAGGCCGCGAGGGTGATCGAGACCCACAGCTCGGACCGCTTCTCCCACAGGAGACCCGCGCCCATGCCGATCACGGCCGCCATGTAGGGGGCGAGGGCGACGGTGTAGTACTGGTGGAAGATGCCCGCCATGTAGCTGAAGACGACCATGGTGATCAGCAGCGAGCCGCCCCAGACGAGGAACAGACCCCGCGTGGCCGACGTCCGCCCGCGCCTGCGGGTGGCCACGAGCGCGGCGGCCAGCAGGATCAGCGCGGCCGGCAGCAGCCAGGAGATCTGGCCCCCGATCTCGGAGTTGAACATCCGGTCCCAGCCGGTCTCGCCCCACTGGCCGGTGTTGCCGCCGCCCCCGCCGCCGACGCTGCCGGTCTCCTCGCCGTTGAGGCGGCCGAGGCCGTTGTAGCCGAAGGTCAGCTCCAGGAAGGAGTTGTTCTGCGAGCCGCCGATGTACGGGCGGGAGGAGGCGGGCCACAGCTCGACGATCGCGACCCACCAGCCGCCGGACGCGACCAGCGCACCGGTGGCCAGGGCCAGCTGTCCGAACCGCTTCCGCACGCTCACCGGCGCGCAGACCGCGTAGACGATCGCGAGCGGCGGGAGGATCAGGAACGCCTGGAGCGTCTTGGCGAGGAACGCGAAGCCGATCGCGACGCCGGCCCACACCAGCCACCTCGTACGGCCGTCCTCCACCGCGCGGGCGGTGAAGTAGCAGGCCACGGCCATCAGCAGGGCCAGCATCGCGTCCGGGTTGTTGAACCGGAACATCAGCGCGGCGACGGGGGTGAGCGCGAGCACGGCACCCGCGATCAGACCGGCCGCGGCGCTGAAGCGGCGGCGCACGGAGGCGTGGACGACGGCGACGGTGCCGACGCCCATCAGCACCTCCGGGACGAGGATCGCCCAGGAGTTCAGGCCGAAGATCCTGACCGACAGGGCCATCGGCCACAGCGAGGCCGGGGGCTTGTCGACGGTGATGGCGTTGCCCGCGTCCAGCGAGCCGAAGAAGAAGGCCTTCCAGGACTGGCTGCCCGCCTGGACGGCCGCCGAGTAGAAGGAGTTGGCGTACCCGGAGGCGCTCAGGTTGTAGAGGTAGAGGAGGAAGGTGGCGAGGAGCAGACCGAGGAAGGCCGGGCGGGCCCAGCGGGGGTCCTCGGGGCGGCCGCGCCAGAGTCTGCGGTGCAGGGGCTGCTTCGGCTCGCCCGACTCCGGCGCCGGTGCGGCCGGCTGCTGCGGCTCGGTGGCCGCAGGGGCGGTGGCCGGAGGGGCGGTGGGGGGCGGGCCCCAGGCTGTCGGCTGGTCGAGGTGCGTGGTCATCGGGGGTCCCCCGGGTCCGTGTCGTGAGGGCGCACCGGCTGCAGTCGCACGGTGGCGTCCCTCCAGGTGCCGTCCGCGGCGTCACCGGCGCGGAACTGGGTGGTCTCGTGGGTGGCGGTGGTGTTCCGGTACGGCGAGGCGTACGCCGGGGCGGACGGACGGGCCGGGTGCTGCGGCCCGTATGCCGGGGCGACCGGGTACGACGACGCGTACGGCGTCGGCTGCGCCGGGTGGCGGGAGGCGACCACGGTCGGCGCCGGGGCGTCGTCCTCGGAGCCCTCCCGCCGGTCCGGGAACACCCACGCGCGGAAGAGCAGGAAACGCAGGACCGTCGCCGCCAGGTTGGCGGCGATGAGCACCGCGAGTTCGGTGGAGTGGGCGGGCCGGGTCGTCGCCGCGTTCAGGGCGGCGAGCGAGCCGCTGGTCAGCGCCAGGCCGATGGCGAAGACGACCAGGCCCTGCGCCTGGTGCTTGACGGCCCCGCCGCGGCCGCGGACCCCGAAGGTCAGCCGGCGGTTGGCGGCGGTGTTGGCGACCGCGGACACCAGCAGGGCGAGCGCGTTGGCGGACTGCGAGCCGCTGAACTGGCGGAAGCCGCTGTAGAGCAGCAAGTAGAACAGGGTGGACAGACCGCCCACCACACAGAAGCCGACGAGCTGGCGGGCCAGCCCCTTGGGCACGTCCTGGATCTCGCGGTCGCGCGGGTCGTCGCCGAAGGGGCGGGTGAGCCGGTCGAGCGAGAGGGAGCCGGTGGCCAGGGCCTTGCCCACCCGCCACACGCCCTTGAGGTCGTCGGTGGCGGTCTTCACGATGTGCACCGTGGAGTCGGGGTCGTCGACCCAGTCGACGGGCACCTCGTGGATCCTGAGGCCGGCCCGCTCGGCGAGCACCAGCATCTCCGTGTCGAAGAACCAGCCGGTGTCCTCCACCAGGGGGAGCAGTACCTGCGCGACATCACGGCGGATCGCCTTGAAGCCGCACTGGGCGTCCGAGAAGCGGGCCTGGAGCGAGCCGCGCAGGATCAGGTTGTAGGCGCGGCTGATGAACTCCCTCTTCGGGCCGCGCACCACGCGCGAGCTGCGGGAGAGCCGGGAACCGATCGCCAGGTCGGAGTGACCGGAGATCAGCGGGGCCACCAGCGGCAGCAGCGCGTTGAGGTCGGTGGACAGGTCCACGTCCATGTAGGCGAGGATCGGGGCGTCCGAGGCCGACCAGACGGTCCGCAGCGCACGGCCGCGGCCCTTCTGCTCCAGCCGGAAGTTCCTGACCTCCGGCATCCGCGTCTCCAGCCGGCGCGCCACCTCGGGGGTGGTGTCGGTCGACGCGTTGTCCGCGACCGTGATGCGGAAGGTGTACGGGAACGTACGCGTCAGGTGGTCGTGCAGTCTCTCGACGCACGGCTGGAGGTCCTTCTCCTCGTTGTAGACGGGGATCACTACGTCCAGGACAGGCGTACCGGCTGTGGCGGCCGGGAGGTGCTCCCGCACCGGCAGGGTGCCGGGAGAAGAGTCGGTTCGCATGCCGACGACTCTCGTCAAGTGCCCTGTTGCACCCATGTGGTGGCACTGTGCTCGACCTGTGAGTCGAGTTGCCAGTTCGTTTCGGGCGCGGGCTGGGGCACGGCGGGGGCCAGGGCGGGCAGATGCACCGTGAAGACGGTCTGCCCGGGCACGCTGTCCACCGTCACGGCACCGCCGTGCGCGGTCGCCACGGCCTGCACGATGGCCAGACCGAGGCCCGTGGAGCCGGTGGCACGGGAACGCGCCGAGTCGCCGCGGGCGAAGCGCTCGAAGACGTGCGGGAGCAGGTCGGGCGGAATGCCCTGTCCGTTGTCCTGGACGTCGACACACAGCCACGGTCCGCGCCGCTGCACCCGTGCGGTGACGGTCGTGCCGGGCGGGGTGTGCGTCCGGGCGTTGGCCAGCAGGTTCACGAGCACCTGCTGCAGGCGGGCCGCGTCGGCGGAGACGAGCGCGGGCTCGTCGGGCAGCTCCAGCCGCCACACATGGTCGCGTCCGGCCGCGCGGGCGTCGCTGATGGTGTCGATGACCAGCGGTACGAGGTCGGTGTGCTCGAACTGGAGCGGGCGCCCGGCGTCGAGCCGCGCGAGCAGCAGCAGGTCCTCGACGAGGAGGGTCATCCGGCCGGCCTCGGACTCGATGCGGCCGAGGGCGTGCTTGGTGTCGGGGCCGACCTCCTCGCGTCCGCGGCGGGTCAGCTCGGCGTAGCCGCGGATGGACGCGAGGGGGGTGCGCAGTTCGTGGCTGGCGTCCGCGACGAACTGGCGGACCCGCATCTCGCTCTCCTGGCGGGCGTGCAGGGCGCCGTGGACGTGGTTCAGCATCCGGTTCAGCGCGGCACCGACCTGGCCGACCTCGGTGTGCGGATCCGTCTCCGACTCGGGCACCCGCTCGCTGAGGTTGACCTCACCGGTGTGCAGGGGCAGCTCGGAGACACGGGTCGCGGTGGCGGCGACCTTGCGGAGGGGGCGGGTGGCGACGTTGACCATGACGGTCCCGGCGAGACCGGCGGCGAGGAGACCGGCGACGGTGAGGCTGATCTCGACGATGATCAGGGTGTTGATGGTGTTGTCGACGTCCGCGGTGGGGATGGCCACGTAGTAGCCGGAGGTGTCGTTGCTCGCGTACTTGACGCGGTACGAGCCCAGGCCGGGCAGATCCACCGTGTGCATCGCGCCGTCCTGGGAGACGGAGTTGAGCGCCCTGGTCTGAGCGTCCGTGAGCGGCTTGTCGTCCATCTCGAAGTTGTTGGTGGAGTCGGTCGTCACACCGCGCTTGGCATCGGTGATGGTCCGGTCCACGACCTTGGCCGCGATCGTGCCGGCGGGCTGCGGGCCCAGCGTGACGAACTTCGCGAGGTCGGTCTCCTTCTCCCTGCCCAGCTGCTGACCGGGCGAGAAGGTGCCGCTCTTGGGCTGGCTGGGGGGTCCCCCTCCGAAGTCGCGAGGTGCCACGCGTGCCGCGACCTCGCCGAGCCGGCCGTTGAGCTGCCCGTACAGGTGGTCCCGGAGAACCAGGGTGGTGACCGTCCCGATCACCGCGCACACCACGGCGATCAGGGTCACGGACACGACGACGAGCCGGGTCCGCAGGGTCCGCGGCTTTCCCGCTCGTCTCTTCTGCGGACGCGGCCGTCGTCGCCCGCTCATGACGCGGCGGGCTTGATCAGGTAGCCGGCCCCACGCCGGGTGTGGATCATCGGCTCCCGGCCGGCGTCTATCTTGCGGCGCAGGTAGGAGATGTACAGCTCGACCACGTTGGCCTGGCCGCCGAAGTCGTACGACCACACCCGGTCCAGGATCTGCGCCTTGCTCAGCACGCGCCGCGGATTGCGCATCAGGAAGCGCAGCAGCTCGAACTCGGTGGCGGTGAGGTGGATGTTGTCCCCGGCCCGCGAGACCTCGTGGCTGTCCTCGTCGAGGGTGAGGTCACCGACGACGAGCACGGAGTCGGAGCGCCGGTCGGCGGCGCCGGAGCGCCGGATGAGACCGCGCAGCCGGGCCACGACCTCTTCCAGGCTGAACGGCTTGGTGACGTAGTCGTCGCCACCGGCGGTCAGACCGGCGATACGGTCCTCGACGGCGTCCTTGGCGGTGAGGAACAGGACGGGGACGTCCGGCAGCTCACGGCGCAGCCGGCCCAGGACGGTCAGCCCGTCCATGTCGGGCAGCATCATGTCGAGGACGACGGCGTCGGGCCGGAACTCCCGGGCGGTCTGGATGGCACCGGTGCCGTCGCCCGCGCTCCGGATCTGCCATCCCTCGTACCGCAGGGCCATGGACAGCAGTTCGGTGATCGACAGCTCGTCGTCCACCACAAGCACTCGGACGGGGCTCCCGTCCGGCCTCAGCAGTTCGGTGCGCCCCTGGGGCGAGGTCGTGGTCATGGGGAACACCCTGTCGGTGTCCTCTGAGAGCACTCTTTCGACAACCTGTGATTTGCCTGAGAAACGCACAGGAGCCTCTCAGGCAATGCCTGGCAACCCCTGACGCCGCGTTGATCTCGGGCGGCTGCGGCCCTGCTCACAGCCTTTCGGCCCCGACCGGCCGGGTAAGGACGGCCCGGGCCCCTGGCTGTGCTCCCCCTGGGCAACGCGCGGGCGCCACCGCTCGGTTCCGGCCGTGCCCGTCGGTTGCGACCGTACCGGCCGGCGAGGGCGCCGGGCCTTCAGAACAGGCCGTCCTGCGCGTGCCCCTCCACCCTGAACCCCCGCACCGGTGGCCGCACTTCGGAACCCCCCTCGGACCCCGCCGGAACCAGCTCCCACCCCCTCATCAACCGGGTGTCCAGCACGATGACCCCCTCCCCGCCCGCCAGATGGAGATCGGGCCCGGCCGCGGCCACCAGCTCCCCGCTCACCACGGCGCCCTCGACCAGCTCCGTCACCTCGCCCCGCGCCGCGGGTGCCGTGTCGAGGCCGAACACCCGCAGGTGGTCGACGGCTTCGAAGGGCGCACGGGTCAACGACTCGGGCCACTGGGGCAGGTCCACGGCGCGCCCGTGCACCTCCCTGATCTCCCGGACCCGCTCCTCCAGGTCCCGCGGGAGCCGGGCCCGCACCGCCCGCTTCTCGGCGTACGGAATCCGGTCCGGGACCCGCAGCGCGGCCCGCAGCAGCTCCTCGGTCCGCCGCGCGGCCATCAGCGGCCCGCTGCCCAGCCAGCTGAAGCAGACCGCCCCCTGCTCCAGCAGCCGTGCCGGCCCCCGCCCGGCCGCCGTGATCCCGACCTTGACCAGCCCCGGCCCGAACCAGGCCAGGTACACCCGGTACGGCCGCGGATCGTCGGCGGTCCCGTCCGCGGCGACGGAGTGCGCCCGGTCCAGCCGCGCACACTCCTCGCACCGCGCCCCCGTGCTCCGCGCGGACACCGCCGCCCGCACCGGGCACGCGTGCCCCCGGGCCCCGACACACCCGCGCACGCCCCCTTCCACGACCGCGAAGGCCACCCGCTTCCCCCGGGACAGCGGGCTGCGCCGGCCCCCGTCCCACAGCAGCACGGGACCCTCAGTCGCCCACCGCAGCCCCGCGCACCTCCATGCCTGTGCCATCGCCCACCACGCTAGCCCCCGCCTCTGACAATGCGCTCCCACCTGCGAGAACCGTCCGTCCAGCGACCCGCGCGGGGCGCCGACCGGCGATCAGGCAGCCGACGCACTCCGGATGACCGTCCCGGGCCGAGGTGTCCCGCACCCGCATCCCCCACTCCGCCCGGGGCCGCACGCCCGGCGGCTTGCCCCACCCGGCCAGGTGCAGCGCCCAGGTGACCAGTGCGCTCAGCACCACCACGGCGCCCCCGCCGACCAGCAGCGCGGGGGATACGGCGCACACCCCGACCCCCATCACCGTCGTCCCGGCGGTCGCGATGGCGACGCCGGTCCAGCCGGCGACCGTGTGCCCCTCGTCGTACAGATGACCCGCCATGTCATTCCCTCACGATCTAAGAAGTTGATGCACTTAACCTCTTACAAGGTAAGAGAAACCGAAAGCAGATAACAAGGACCCAGCACGAACCCTCCGAGAGGACCCCGCCCCCGATGACAGCCCAGCCACCCCGCCCCCGCCCCGCGGCGACCCCCGCCCAGGCGATCTCGGCCATGGACGACCTCATCGCGGCGAGCATGATCGGCCAGCAGGAGATGGCCCAGCGCCTCGGCCTCAACGTCACCGACCTGACCTGCTTCGCCTACGTCCTCCAGGCGGGCGAGAACCTGCTCACGGCGGGCGAGTTGGCGACCCGCGTGCACGTCACCACGGGCGCGGTCACCGGCATCCTGAACCGGCTGGAACGCGCCGGCTACGTCACCCGGCGCCCCGACCCCCAGGACCGCCGCCGGGTGCGGGTGGCCGCCGTCCCCACGGCCGTGGCCCGGGCGTACGCGCTCTACCAGCCGTACTACGACCGTCTCAACGATCTCTTCGCGGACTACTCCCCGGACGAGATCGCGGTGCTGACGGACTGGTTCACCCGGGCGACCACCCTGGCGAACGCGTACCGCGAGGAGCGCCGCGCCGACCAGGGCGGGGAACCCGGCACGGGGTGATCGCCCCGGCACCCGGTACGGCCGACCACGGGATGACGCCGGTAGCCTCCGGCGCATGACGGTCTATCTGCTGTGGCACGTGGGACACCAGAACGAAGCCGGTGCCGACGGCGTCACCGTGCACCGTGAGGGCGAGACGGTGTACATCGACGAACAGGACGGCGACGACTCCAAACTCCTCGGCGTCTACTCCACCGTCGACAAGGCGGAGGAACGCATCCACCGGGCCCGCCTCCTGCCCGGTTTCTCGGCCGAACCGGACTGCTTCGTCGTGGAGGAGCACACACTCGACGAGGACGACTGGCCCGAGGGCTTCGTACGCGTCCTGCCGGGTTCCTCGGCCTGACGGCGGTCGCCTGTTCGGCCCACGACGCGCGCCGCGTGCCGGGCGTCTGCGCCGTCACCGGTCCGCCGGCTGTGATCATGGGCGTCCAGCGCGCTGACGCGCTGTGCGTGAGCGGCGACACGATGATGTGGTGATGCGGTGATGTCGTGACCTGGTTGACCTCGCTGCCCGCCGTGGTGCTGGTCGTGGGCGGGCTCCTCCTCGCCCTGCTGCTCACGGCCGGGGCCCGGATCGGCGTACGGCTCCTGGTACCGGCCGGGGAGCAGGACCAGGTGGCGAGGATCGCCACCCCCCTGATGCCGTCCCTGGGCGCCGCCTTCGCGATCTTCGCGGCGCTCTCGCTGGCCAGCGAGGCCGGCTATGTGCGCGCGGCGGAGGCACTGGTGAGCGACGAGGCCGCCGCGGCCTCCCGCCTGGCCTGGGCGGCGACCGGCCCCCGGGTCGAGTCGGAGCCGATCCACGCGGCCCTGCTGGACTACCTGCGGACCACGCGTGCCAAGGAGTGGAAGGGTGCGGCAGCGGCGTCCGGTGACGACCGGGCCACCGCTCGCGCCATCGCGCGGCTGGAGCGGACCGTGCGCGCCGAGGCGGCCCGGCCCGAGGTGGGCACCACGACGGGCACCGAGCTGGTGGTGTCCCTGGACGGTGTCACCAGCGGCCGTCGCGCCCGCGTCGCCGCCGCCGGGCGCGACGTTCCCGTGCTCTACGTCGTCACGCTCGCGGTCAGCGGACTGGCCCTGATCGTGAACTCCGGCGCCCTGGTCTTCCGCAACAGCCCGCGCACGTCCCTGCTCGTCGCGGGTGTGTCGAGCGTGGTCGGGCTGAGCCTGGCCCTGCTGTTCGCCCTCAGCGCGTCCTGGAGCGGACCGTTCGTCGTCAGCGGGCATCCGCTCGACGCCGTGGTCACGGACCTGCGGTCCGGCTTCTTCGAGAGTGGCCCGTAGGCGGCGGCTCCGTTGACGCAAGGAGACGCGGCGGGACGCGGCGGGACGAGGTGAAACCGGGGCGCATGGGGCGGGCGTCCCAAGGGACAAGACCGGGATCACGTAGCCGGGTTACGCCGTCTCTGGCCTGTCTGGACATATCAGAGAGGATGGTTCGACATGGCACACCGGACCCGTTTCCTGTCCCGCGGTGCCGCTCTGGGCGTGGCCGCCGCGGCAGCGGCCCTGCTGACGAGCTGCACGCCGGCCGGCGGCACCGCGCAGAGCAGCCCTCCGCACACCACCGCGGGCTCCCCGACGCCGACCACTGCCGGCGCCCCCTCCCCGACCACCGCCGGCGCCCCGGCCGAGACCGGCGGCTGCCGCTCCCTGCCCGTGCCGCCCGCCGTCAAGGCGAGCGTCACGGCGGCCTACGGCAGCCAGGCCCAGCCGCGCCTCACCCATATCGCCCCGGTCCAGGGCACCTTCTACTACGGCAGCTGTGACGGCATCCTCTACGCCGGAACCCGCTTCCAGCCCACCGCCGGCAGCACCTTGGCGGAGCAGGTCGCCCTCCAGGACGACGGGGCGGCGATGAAGTACTTCACCGATCGCCCCGGCGCCGGCTGGCACTACGTGGCCGGCGCCGGTTTCCGCGCCGCTCCCCAGGGCTGCGCCGCGATCCCCCAGATCCCGGCCCGCCTGGCCGCCCTGTGGAACGACTGCCGGTCCTAGCTACCTCGTCAGCGGCTCCGTCAGCGGCTGCTCGTGGTGCCGATGTCGGAGATGTGGTTGTACCGCTCCACCAGCACGAAGAGCTTGATCTTCTGCGTCGTCCCTCCGCTGCCGAAGGTCAGGGTGACGACGACCTCATGGGCGTGGCCTATGGCTCCGTTGTCGGTCAGCGTCCACTTCGCCGGGACGTTCTGGGCGCGCAGGACGCCGTCCGCCTCGTTCCTCCTCTCCCAGGCCGCCAGCCGCTTGGCGAAGTCGGGCGTCAGGTAGTGCTTGCGGAGCGCCTTGGCCAGCGCGACGTCCGGGTCCGGGTAGTTGCCCTCCGCGTCGATGTACGCGCCGTAGAAGTCGGCGACCCTGGTCAGCGCTTGGTTGTGCGTGCCGCTGACCGACTGCGACGCGGCGGTGGACGCCTGTGCGCGGGCCGGGACGGACGCCTGTGCCGACACCTGGGTCGAGACGCCGAGTCCGACGGCCAGAGCGAGGCCGGCGGCGACGGCCGCGCGACGGTGCGTCAGGGACTTCCTGTTCATGTGGGTCTTCCTTCTCTGTTGGCCGCCCTCCCCACCCCCGTGGCGGAGGGCGGCCCCGGTCATGCGGTCAGTGGAGCTTGTGCGCGGCCGTGACGGCCGTCTTCGTGGGCATGGACGTCCCCCTGAATGAGTGCATGGGTGTCCCCGTAAAGGAGTGCAGGGATGTCATGGGTCGCCGCCGCCGACTGGTCGGTCGGCCTTGATCGGTCCGGGCCTGATCGGGCCGGCCCTGGTCGGTGCGACACCAAGAGCATCAGCCGTCACGTCGGCCCGGCGCAACGCCCCACGCTCGTCCGGCGGGGGTGGAACCATCCCAGGCCACCTGACGTGCAGGTATATGGGCCGCCTGAGATACGGGCACAGGGGGAGGACGGGCAACGGTGTCGACCGAGGACGACGTCGAGCAGTTCGCGGCGCTGCTGCGACGGCTGAAGAACCGCACGGACAGGAGCTACGGCTCCCTGGCCCGCCGTCTCCACATGAACACCTCCACGCTGCACCGCTACTGCGCGGGCGGGGCGGTCCCGCAGGAGTACGCCCCGGTGGAGCGGTTGGCCGCCTTCTGCGGGGCGACACCGGAGGAACGCCTCGATCTGCACCGCCTGTGGCTGCTCGCGGTGGCGGCACGACAGCGGCCGAGGGCGGGTGACGGGGACGGCACGAGCGGTCCACCAGCACGGCCCGACGCGGACACACCCGACGCCGGGCCGCCCGCTCCTGCCGCCGAAGCGCCCACCCCGCACACCCGGCCGCCCGCCTCCGACACCCGGACGCCCGCTCCCGGCGTTCCCGGCGCTCCCGGACCGGGCCGTCCCGAGTCGTCGGTCCAGGGGGATGCGGCCCGCTCCACGCGACGGCCCTGGTACCGCCGTCGCCGCACCGCCGTCGGCGCCGCCGCGACCGTGCTGCTGGTGACGCTGGGCAGTGTGTCGGCGCTGTCGGCCGACCGGTCCCACGACAACTCCGCCAAGGCGCAGGGCCAGTCCCCTACGACGGGAACCGGTACCTCGCACCGGCCCTCGGGGGCATCGGGGAGCCCCGAGCCGAAGGGCGGACCGCCGGCGGACGGCGACGCCCCCGCGCAGACCGGCGCGCCCCTCGCCTGGACCGCCGACTCGCAGGTCTGGGACGGCGGTTGCGGCCACGACTACGTCATCGCGAAGGAACCGGCCCAGGTGCCCCCGCCGCCGGTGCAGCAGGACGCCGAGGTGTGGGCGGCGACGCAGCGGGCGGTGCCCGGACGGCAGACGACGGTGCAGATCTCGGTGCAGGGCAAGTCGTCCACCGCCGTGGTCCTGAAGGCCCTGCGGGTCCGCGTCGTCAGCCGCGACGCCCCGGTCGCCGGCAACGCGTACGCCATGGGCCAGGGCTGCGGCAGCGATCTGCCGCCCCGTAACTTCTCCGTGAACCTGGACGTCGACCGCCCGATCGCCCACGCGCGCCCCGGCAACGACAGCGGGAAGCCCTTCCCCGCGGTGGAGTTCCCCTACCGCGTCTCCGCCGACGACCCGGAGGTATTGCAGGTCACCGCGACGACCGAGGCCTGCGACTGCAGCTGGTACCTGGAACTCGACTGGTCCTCACAAGGCCGCACCGGCACGGTCCGTATCGACGACCACGGCCGCCCGTTCCGCACCAGTGGCATCAAGGGCCTGCCCCACTACTGGTACGGCACCAACGCCGACAACGTGCGTCAGTGGGTGCTCACCGACTCCTGAGGGAGCGTGCGACGGGCGTCTCAGGCAGTGCGTGTCCGCGCAGCTCAGGGTGGGTGGGACGGTTGCGTCGTCGCGGGTTGGCCGGCGGTGGTTGCGGTGGGTCCCCGGTGTCTTCGAAGCTGTGGGTGTCGCACCGGCCGGGGCGATCCGAGGCCCCGGTGGCTGCCTGGCGACGACTCCCGCCCTGTGCCCGCGTACCGGGCATCCGTGTGCCCCGACGCCCGAGGCGCGGCGTCCGATGCACCGCGTCCGGCCGTCGTCGAGAGCCGGCGCGGGCCGGGAGCGACCCCTACGGACCACGTACCAAGAAGGAAGACCCGACATGAGCAGGAACACCCACGCACGTCGTCGTCCGGGCCGCCGTGCGGCCCTCGCCGCCACTCTCGCCCTGGCCGTCGGGCTCGGCGTGTCGACGCAGGTGGCGGCACAGGCCACCGTCCCCGCCCACGCGGTGCGGTCGGTCAGCGGCTTCAACGGCGACCCGGTGACCCAGGTCGCCGACTTCTACGGCGCCTACGTCGACGCGAAGGACGACGCAACAGGCCCGGACACCGCACTGGCCAAGGCGCTGCGCGCGCACTACCTGACACCCGCCCTCGCCAAGCGCCTGACGGTCTGGGAGAAGAAGAACAGGGCGGACGGTGTCCTGCGGGCCCGGAACGTCCCGGTGCAGTGGACGGTGAGCGAGGGCCGCAACGGCCTCGAGGTCGTCGTCACCCTGACCTTCGGCGGCGGGGAGTCGCCGACGAGGACGGCCAGGCTCGTCGTGACGCAGGAGCCGACCGGCCACATCACCGACATCCGCACCACGGGCACCTCCTCCGCGAAGGCAACCGCGAAGAGCTCCGCCGCGGTGCGGTCGGTCAGCGGCTTCAACGGCGACCCGGTGACCCAGGTCGCCGACTTCTACGGCGCCTACGTCGACGCGAAGGACGACACCACGAACCCGGACACCGCACTGGCCAAGGCACTGCGCGCGCACTACCTGACACCCGCCCTCGCCAAGCGCCTGACGGCCTGGGAGAAGAAGAACAAGGTGGACGGTGTCCTGCGGGCCCGGAACGTCCCGGTGGACTGGACGGTGCGCGCGGGCGCCGACAGCCGTGAGATCGTCGTCAGCCACGCCTACGGTGGCGGGGAGACGCCGACGGTGTGGACCGACCTCGTCGTGAAGCTGGAGTCGGTGTTCGGCGACATCACCGACATCCGCACCACCAGCACCCGCTGACGCCCGGAGGCCGCCGGCCGGGCGGATCACGCGGCCTGTCGCTCCGTCAGTCCTCGGTCTCCGCCTCCTCGGCGGCGGGGACCGGGACCCAGCGTCCGGGGTCGGAGGAGACGCGGTCGTACCGGTAGCCCGGCAGTCCTCCGGGGCTGGTGGAGCGGAAGGGGCGGCCGTGGTCGTCGATGCGGACCGTGCCGCTGCGGCCCTGTGAGGACCAGGCGAGGTCGAGGTACCAGTCGCAGGTGCAGGACTCGTTGAGGGTGGAGACCACCAGGACTTCCGGCTCCTGCAGGGACACCCGGTAGGGGAAGGCGATCGCGGGGATCGGCGTGCCCTCCCCGTTGTCGCCGGGAACCGAACGGGCCAGGGGCTGGTCCGCGTCGAGGTTCACGTCGAAGAAGCGGGGGATGATGCCGGCGCCGCAGCCGGGGCTCAGGGAATAGACGATGCCCCGGTCGGCTGCGGGGGTGACGCGGTTGACCACGCGCACGTGCAGGGCCTCCAGGACGACGGCGGCGGAGCCGCGTCCCTGCACCATGATCTGCACGTCGGTCGGGCCGCCGTGCACCGCCTGCTGGGAGGCGGCCCACGCGGCGATGTCCTCCGGGTGCGGGGGCGGCGGGACCTCCTGCGGTGGCTTGGCGACGACGTACTCTTCGCCGCAACCGTTGAGTCCGAGGGTGTGGGAGTTGGCGGTCCAGGTGAGAGGGGCCACCGGTGGGGCCGTGCCTGCGCGTCCCCGGTTCGGCTGGCGGTTGCCGTCGTGCGGGGCCGGCCCGGAGGGGGGTGCGGCGGCGGAGGCGGTGAGGCCGAGGAGCGCGACGGCGAGCCCGGCCACCAGTGCCATCGACCGCACGGGGCGTCGCCGGGGGCGCCCGCCGTGGAGCTGCGGCCAGGGCGCTGAGGCCGACTCGGGACGCCGGCCGACCGGCGACACGAGCCCGGTCGCCTCCACGCCCGGGCTGCTCCCGCTCACGGAGACGATCGGGGCGGTATCGCTCGCGGGGGCGGCCGGTGCGGCATCCCTCGCGGGGGCGATCGGTGCGGCCGTGCTCGTGGCGGTGCGGGACCCGGGTGCCTGCCCGCTCCCGGAGGGGCGGGGTCGTTGCCGCGCGGCGGCGGCCACGACCCACCGGCGGTGCAGCTCCGTGCGTTCCTCGGGGGAGGCACCGCAGAGGACGGCGAACCGCTCGATTCCGGCGAAGTCCTGCGGGACCGCTTCTCCCGAGCAGTAGCGGTGCAGGGTGGAGGCGTGCACATCGAGCCGACGGGCCAGCGCCGCGTAACTGCGGTCGCTGCGCTCCTTCAGACGCGTCAGCAGGAACGCGAACTCGGCTACGTCGTCGTGCATCGAACACCTCCGCAGCGAAACCATGGGCGGCGCCGGCTGAGGACTCCTCGCCGTGACCTGCTCTCCAGGAGACCCCGAACTTGGGGTCCCCTGCACGTCGTTCGCCTATGCAGCATCCACGGTCAGGGAGTAGTCCACACCAACGGCGAAGTCCTGGGCCTGGCCACGAATTGTCAGTGTGTGCTTCCCGGGCTTCAGCGGGGGCAACTGCACCCAGAGGCCGCACCCTGTGGTCGTGAGGCGCTCGTCCGTGCCTGTGACGGGGTTGAAGGCAACGCCCTGCACAGAGATCGGCTCTCCGCGGTTCGTCTCCGATTCGACCTTCTCGCCATCCAGGACTGCGGACCCCTTGGCCTCGCTCATGAAGATTGCGCAGTCCGCCGGCTCACCCATCAGGTTCACCAAGGGAAACGCGACAGGGACCCCTTCGGGCACGTGGCAACTGCGCTCGGCCTGAGTGCCGAAGGTACCCGCCAGAAACCACACGTCCTGCGGCTGGTTGCGCTCACAATCGCTCCCATCCTCGTCAGCGACCGGATTGGTGCCTTCGGGTTCCGACAGCGCCCACGTCCACCATCGGCTCTGCAGATCCTCGGGAGAGAGACCGTCTTGCACCGACGACGGCGCACCTGAAGCCCGAGCCGGCGAGTCCCCTGTTCCCTCGGTTGCGCTGCGCCCGCACCCCACCAGCGCCACCAGGACCATGGTCATGAGCACCACTCTGCCGGTCTTGATCTTCATGAGTTCCCCTCCCCTGCTACGCACGTGCGAGACCCCCGGTCGCATACGGATTGCGCGGACCCTGTCCGCGAGCTGGCCGACCCCCTTGGGCCACCCGTTGCTGTACTTCGCTGCTGTACGCTCCCGAAACGCAAAAGGCCCCGGATCTCTCCGGGGCCTCTCACTTGTGTGCACTCGGCAGGATTCGAACCTGCAACCTTCTGATCCGTAGTCAGATGCTCTATCCGTTAAGCTACGAGTGCGTGTTATTCGGTTTTCTTGTCTTCGATCCTTGCCCTTCCGGGCCGCTCTCGGCGACAGGAAGAACATTACATGACTGCCGCCGACATGTGAAATCCGTTTGCCGTACCCCTTGTGACCTGCGGAAACGGCCTCAAGGGGCGATCGGGAAGGTCCTGGGGTACGACGAAGCCCCGGGCCGTGAACGGACCGGGGCTTCGGAAGATCTGGCGGAGGCGGAGGGATTTGAACCCTCGATGGGCTTTAAGGCCCAAACCGCATTAGCAGTGCGGCGCCATAGACCGGACTAGGCGACGCCTCCAGCACAACCTCTCGCGTGGGTGCGAGTGGTGCGTGCAGATGATGACACAGTCGAGCGTGCTGTCACCAATCGACGTCCACGGTACTAGGCAGTCGGGTCACAGGGCAAAGGGCTTCCCCCGAGCGCAACGTCCGGCGTGGCGCCGCGTTGGTCAGGGCATGTCGCAGGTCACCGCCCTCCCGCCCAGCAGCAGCCCGCCCCGGCGGCGCCGGAGCACCCTCGCCCTGTCCCTGGCCGGCGCCCTCGCCCTGGGCGCCCTCCTCCCCTGGCCCGCCTCCGCCGCCCCCGTCGGCGCGGCCCTCGCGCCCCCGCCCGTCCGGGAGGAGGACCGGGCGGACCAGGACCACCTCGTCGTCACGGTCCGGCACGCGGGCGGACGGCTCGACGGTGTGTTCGAGGTGTGGTGCCGGCCCGCCGGCGGCCGTCACCCGGACGTGTCAGGCGCCTGCCGGACCGTGGACCGCGGCACCCGCTGGGGGCGGGACCCGTTCGCCCCGGTGCCGAGCGGTTCGCCGTGCACGATGCGGTACGGCGGACCGGCCACCGCCCACGTCACCGGCCGCTGGGCCGGGCGGCCCGTCGATACGACGTACGACCGCCGCGACGGGTGCGGGATCGAGCGGTGGAACCGGATGGTGCCCCTGCTGCCCACGCTCCCCGCTGAAACGGCCCGCTGACTCTGCCCGCTGAAACTGCTCGCTCCCCGCCCGAGGGCGGTAGCCCGGATTCCGTTCTGTGGCCGCCGCCGCGGGGCGACGGCCCGCCCACAGGGTTCCCCCGGCGGCTTCACTCGTCCCGTGCATCTCCCGCGAAGGTCATACGACGGTCACACGTTCCGCGTCACTTCGTCGTGCGAGCTCCCTCTCATCCGGGGCCTGAGACGGGAACCCAGCCCTTAGACTCCCTCGCGTGACACGCTGCGGGCCGGTTGGCAAGATGGCCCGAGCGGTCGGCAAGGTGCGGTAACAGGGAGGAAGCGACTCGTGAGCAGCAGGCCATCCCGAGGCGCTGCTCGCCTCGCAGCCATACTCGACGCCCTTCCCGATGCGTTGTTGCTGGTCAACGCGAACGGGACCGTCGTCAACGCGAACACCATCGCGCTCGAGGCCTTCGAGACGCCCGGCACCGCTCTGGTGGGGCGGGGCCTGCTCGACCTGCTGCCTCAGTTCGACTCCAAGCTGATCCCCGGCTCCATGCGGCGGCCCGACCACATGGACCCGCGCGGGCGGACCAAGCCGACCCGGATGATCGCCCGGCGGACCGACGGCTCGGAGTTCCCCGTCGAGGTCACCAGCGCCAACCTGGAGAACGGCCAGCAGGCCTACGACGGCTACGGCTACAGCGGCGACGAGCTGCTGATGCTCGTCGTACGGGATCTCACCGGGACCGTGGACACCGAGGCCGAGCTGGCCCGGTCGCAGCGGCAGACCGAGATGATCCTGCGGGCGGCGTCCGAAGGCGTTGTGGGGACCGACACCGACGGTCGGATCGTGCTCGTCAACCCGGCCGCCGCGCAGATCCTCGGCTACCGGGCCAGCGATCTCGGCGGCAAGGAGCTGCACACCCTCGTCGTGCACTCGCGCGCCGACGGCTCGCCCTTCCCGTACGACGAGTCGCCACTCGCCGACACCCTGCGCTCCGGCCGCAAGCACCGGGTGCGCGGGCAGGTGCTGTGGTCCAAGGGCGGCGAGAAGGTCTCCGTCGACCTGACCACCGCTCCGGTGCGCGACGGTGACCAGCTCGTCGGCGCCGTGATGACGTTCACCGACCGGCGGTCGTACGACGATCTCCTCGCGGAGAAGGAAGGCGTCGAGAAGCGGCACGAGGACGAGTTGGAGCGGCTCTCCGAGGAGCACGCCTCCGACCTCACCGCGCTCCGCCAGCAGCACGTCGCCGAGCTGGAGGAGCTGCACGAGGAGCACGCGGAGGAGGTCGCCGCCGCCGAGGAACGCTACGCGGCCCTCGGTGAGCGGGAGAAGGACCGCTACGACGCCCTCGCCGGGCGGTACGACCAGCTGCTCACCCTCCTCGCGACCTCCCTGCGCGGGCCCCTCGACGAGCTGCGCCGCGAGCTGGCCGCGCTCGCCGCGGACGACGCCGGGCAGCTGTGGCCCGAGGCCAACCAGGTGCTCCATCACCTGTCGGCCGGATATTCGAGGATCACCACCCTCATCGACAACGTCCTCGGCTACCAGCGCCTCGACGCGGGCAGTGCCGAGATCGTCCGTACGAAGGTGATGCTCGACGCGGTCGTCGCCGCCGGTGTCGACGGGGCCGTCGAGCTCATCGGGCCCGGGCGGGTGCAGTTCGCCGTGCACGCGCCGCCCATCGAGGCCGAGGTCGACGCGCGGCTGCTCGCGACCGCGCTCGCGCATCTCGTCGCCGACGTCGCCGGGGTCGACGCCACCGGCAACGCGCCCGTCTCGGCGGGCGGTTACATGGACAACACGGTCGTCGTCGCGGCCGCCCAGCGGGGCGAGGTCGTACGGATCGAGGTGCGCGGACCGTACAGCGGGGGCGACCCGGTGCACGAGCCGATCGTGCGCGGGATCGTGCGGGCCCACGGGGGCGTGCTCCAGACGCACGAGGTGCCGGGCATGAGCGGCAGTGCGTACGTCCTCGAAGTGCCCCTCGGGGGTGGAGCGGGCGCGGTCGCCCCTCCGGCACCCGCCGCGCTGCCCGCCGCCCTGCCCCCGGCGCAGAGCGCTCCGCTCGACGGCGAGCCGCCCGCCGAACAGACTCCCGGCCGCCGCCGGGCCCGCCGCTCCTCCGTGGACGCCTTCCTGGAGGGCGAGGTTCCGGCCGCGGCCGAGGGCGGCGAAGCCGAGGCGGCGCCGCCCACCGGACGCCGGCGCCGACGCGGCCCGGCCGCCGACGAGACGCCCGGTGAGCTGCCCGAGGGGGCCGAGGAGGCCTCCGGCGGTTCGGGGCGGCGGCGTGCCCGTCCCGCCGAGAACGGCGCGGCGGTCGCGGTGGTCGAGTCGGCCGGTGCGGGCGTGGCCGAGGGGGCGGTCGTGACCGCCGCCGAGAGCGCGGCCGGTACGGCCGCGGCGGGTACGGGACTGGGCGGCACCGTTCCGCCCCAGGGCGTTCCCGCGCCGCCCGGCGGTCGGCGGGGCCTGCCCGCCGACGAAGTGCCGCAGAACGCCCTGCCGCCCGCCCTGCCCGCGGTCGCCGGTGCTCCCGTGCCGGCCGTACCGGTCGCGTCCGCTGAGGACGGCGAGCCGACCGGACGCCGACGACGTGCCCTCGCGGCCGCGTCCGAGCGTGCCGCCGCGCAGGAGGCGGGGCCGCGCACGGTGTTCGCCCTGCCGCCCGCCGAGGCGGACCGGACGGCCGACGGTCCGGGCGTACCCGGTCAGGGCCTGGCCGGTCCGGGCGTGCCGGGTCAGGGCGTGCCGGGTCAGGGCGTGCCGGGTCAGGGCGTGCCGGGTCAGCTGCCCCAACAGATTCCCGGTCAGGTCGCCGGTCAGATTCCGGGGCAGGTCCCGGGTCAGCTGCCCCAACAGATTCCTGGTCAGATTCCTGGTCAGATGCCCGGACAGGTACCTGGACAGGTGCAGGACGCCGGGCCGGTTCCTGTCCCGGTCCCGGTTCCAGGACCCGGGCCCGTGCCCGGTCAGGCTCCGTCGGCCCAGATTCCCGCCCAGGGCTCGTCCGAGGACGCGCTCATCGACCACGGCCGCCATGACGCCGTGGCGCAGGACCAGGCCGACGACCACACCCCGCCCCAGCCGCACCCCACGAACGCGCCCACCGGCCGCCGCCGCCGCGCGGTGGGCCAGCCCGCGGAGCCGGGGGGCGCCGTGGCGCCCGGAGGCGTCCCGAACCAGGCCATGGCGCCGGCGCAAGCGGTGCAGCCGGGCCTGGAGGCCGTCGGCCAGCCGGTCCCCCCGGCCGGGCAGCCCCTCCCCGCCCAGGCCCTCCCCGCACAGGCGCTGCCCGGCCAGCCGGCCCCGCCGCAGCCCGCGAACGCGACTCCGGGGCAGGCCGCGCCACTCCCGGCCGAGTCCGCGCCCGGCGCGCCCCATGGCCCGGTCCCCGCCCCGCCGACCGCCACCCCCGGCACGGGCACCCCCCCTCCCGCCCGAGGCCCCGGTGCCCCCGGCCGCCGCCGTGGCGCAGCCGTTGCCCGCCGAGGCCGCGGCGCTGCCGATGGACCCGAACTCCACCCAGGGCCGGGCGATCAGCGTGCGGACGCTGGGCCAGGGTGTTCCCTTCACCCGGCAGGCCGCCCAGGTCCAGCAGGCGCAGCCCGCCGCGCAGGCCACGGCCACTCCCGCCCCGCACGCGGCGGGCGGTTCCGGGCGCCGCCGCAAGCTGGGCACCCCGCCGGACCCGGCGTCCCGACCCGAGCAGACGGCGCGTCCGCACCCGCAGGCCGAGCAGCCCGTCGCCGGCCAGGCGCCCCTGCCCGCGCACCCCTCGCTCGCGGGCCAGCCGCTGCCCCAGCCCTCCCTCGCCGGTCAGTCGCGGCTCGTTCCGGGGGCGACCGACGGGGCAGGACGGTCGTACGCCATAGGAGCACCGGACGAGAATGCCGCCGAGGGCCCCGAGCCGCTGGACGGTCCCGGTGGGGCCGTCGAGGTGGCGGATCCGCCGCGGCCGGTGCCGATGGACGACGAGCTGCCGCCGGAGCCGCTGGACAACCCGCGCAGGCTGCTGGTGTGGCCCGCGCCGGACGTCTCCACCCAGCAGGCGCTCAGCGACCGCGGCTACCGGCCCGTCATCGTGCACTCGCGCGAGGAGGTCGACGCGCAGATCGCCGCGTTCCCGGCGGCGCTGTTCGTGGACCCGCTGACCGGGCCGATCACCCGGACCGCGTTGCAGTCGCTGCGCCAGGCGGCGGTGGCCGCCGAGGTTCCGGTGCTGGTCACGGCCGGTCTCGGGCAGGCGACGCGGGAGGCGGCGTACGGCGCCGATCCCGCCGTACTGCTGAAGGCGCTGGCGCCCCGGGACAGTGAGCAGCACCCGCCGCGGGTCCTGCTCATCGAGGAGCACGCGGAGATCGCACTGGCCCTGACGGCGACGCTGGAGCGGCGTGGGATGCAGGTGGCGCGGGCGGCCAGTGACGCGGATGCCGTGCTGCTCGCGGGGCAGCTGCGGCCGAACCTGGTGGTGATGGACCTGATGCAGGTGCACCCCCGGCAGGCCGGATCCGCCGGGATCATCGACTGGCTGCGGGTGAACGGCCAGCTCAACCGCACGCCGCTGGTCGTCTACACTGCCGCCGTCGACCAGGCGGACCGGCCCCGGCTGGCGTCGGGGGAGACGGTGCTGTTCCTGGCCGAGCGCTCGACGAGTCCCGAGGTGCAGGTCAGGATCGTGGACCTGCTGGCCCGCATCGGCACCAACTAGGACCGGAAAACCGTGGGCCCCAGGCCCCGGTTGGCCCCGGCCGGACCGTCTACGGCCGGGCCACCAGCCTGCGGGCGGCCTCCCGTACCGAGGCGCGCAGGCGTTCGCGGTCGCCGGGGTCGCGGCCGACCACGATGCGGCTCATCTGGGGGACGACCGCGGTCCAGTTGGCCAGGGCGATGAGCAGGAAGAACAGGTCGCGGGCCGGGATCGCCTCGCTGACGACCCCGCGCTCCTGGCCGTCCCGGATGGCGGCGATCTTGTCGCGGTACCGGTCGCGGCGCTCGGCCTCGTGGGGCAGTTCGGTGGTGCCGTACTCGAGGCCCTCCCAGAAGAGCAGGCGCAGCACCTCGGGGTGGGCGACGTGGTAGTCCATGACCCGGTCGATCCAGCCCTCGATGTCGTCCGCGTCGACCGGGACGGCGATCGCGAGGTCGAGCATGGCCTTCTCCAGGACCCGGGTGAACAGCTCGGCCTTGTTGCCGAAGTAGGCGTAGATGAGCTGTTTGTTGGCCTTGGCCCCGGCGGCGATGCGGTCGATGCGGGCGCCTGCGACGCCGTAGCGGGCGAACTCGGCGACGGCGGCGTCGAAGATCCGGCCCTTGGTGGCCTCGGGGTCGCGGGTGGGTGCCATGGGGGCATGGTAGCGGCGGGCACACGTGCGAAGCGTCCCACGCAATGCGAAGAGGTCTTCGCATCTTTCTTCTGCTACAGTTATCACCATCGGGACCCGAATCACACTCAATGAATTAACTGCCGCACCGCCCCCACCTAGGGCTCAAACCAAGCAGGGCGGTGCGGCCCGACTGCCCCTGACGGGGCCGAAGGGAGATTCCCTTGAGAATCGCCGACATCCATCATGCCTGGACCTGGCCCCGGCAGACCAGGAAGGCCACGGTGACACTGGTGGTCGTCGTCGTCGTGACCCTGGTCGCGGCCTGCCTGGCCGGGCAGGGAGCGGCGGCGGTGGCCACGATCGCCCTCGCCGCACTGACCGTGGCCGTGGAGGAGTTGCTCCGTGCGGCGCTGAAGTACTGGTTGCGCGTCGCCTGAGCGACGTCGTCGAGGAAGGACGGGCTTCTCCCGTGGGAAGGTCACACATCCATGGCTCCTGAGCGGCCCTGGTCCGCCTCGGGGGACGACCGGCCCCGCCTGGGGCACTTCTGCCGAGTCACGGCCGGCCCGTCCGGCTCGCTGCTCGACAATCTCCACGAAGGCCCCAGCGGGGTCCCGGTCGTCGCGCCCCCCGACCTCACCGAAGACCTCACCGTGGACACCCGGCGGCTGCGCCGGGTGTCCCACCCCCAGGCGAAGCGGCTCGCGCGGTTCGAACTGCGCGCCGGGGACGTGCTCCTGGTACGGCAGGGCACGCTCGGCCGGCTCGCGTTGATCAAGCACGAGCAGTCCGGCTGGCTGTACAGCTCGTCGTGCCTGCGGATCCGTCCCGACCAGTCCCGGATCCTCCCCGGGTACCTGGCCGCGTATCTGACCCACCCGCCCGTGCAGCGGGAACTGCTGGCCCAGGCGCAGTCAGGGACGGTCCCCTCGCTCAACTCGACCATGCTCACGGAGTTCCCGGTGGACATCCCCGCCGTGCACCGTCAGCACGACGTCGTCGCCGCGCTGGAGGACATCGACGAGCAGATCGCCGTACAGAGAATGATGCTGGACCGCCTGGTCGCGCTGCGGCCGTCGGTGTTCGAGCAACTGACCAGGGAGGTGTGACCGCGTGGACGCGATGCTCGCGAAGCCCCTCACCGTCGACCAGCTGGACGCGTTCCTCAAGCGGACCGCTGACCTTTTGCGCGACGAGGTCAGCGGCTCGGAACTCGTCCAGTTCATCGGACCGCTCCTGCTGCTCAAGCGGGTCTCGGACCAGCCGGGCCTGCTGGTCGTCCCGTGGGACGCCCGCTGGCCGCACGTGTTCCACCGCGGTGGTGTGCGTCCCGGGGACGCGGTCAACAGGGCGCTCTTCGCGCTCGAGGACAGCAATCACACGCTCCTCGCCGATCTCTTCCGTACGGTCGACTTCGCCAGGCCGTCGAACGAACGAGTCGTCACACGGCTGCTGGACCAGATCGACCGGTTGTCCCTGAGCGACGACGATCTCGAGTTCGGTGACGAGGTGGGCCGGGCCTTCGACCGGTTCCTGACCCACACCGCCTCCGCATCGGGCGCGCGAGGGCCGTCCGAGTTCTTCACGCCGCGGGCCGTGTGCCAGCTGATGGCCGAACTCGTCCGCCCCGAAGAGGGGCACTCGGTCGCCGACCCCCACGCGGGCTCGGGCGGAATGCTGCTGAGCGCGGCGCACCACGTCGCCGAGCGCAGCGGCAGCCGCAGCACGACGAACCTGTCCCTGTTCGGCCAGGAGAAGAACGCCTCGGCGTGGCTCACGGGCCGGCTGAACCTCCTGCTGCACGGCCTCACCGACGCGGTCGTCTCCCACAGCGACGCGCTCACCGATCCGCTGACGGCCGGCCCCGAGGTCATGCGGTTCGACCGCGCGCTCACCGCGCCGCCGTTCTCCATGAACTACGTCCGCGACGAGGTGCGCCACCCGGAGCGCATGCGGTACGGCTGGACCCCGGAGGGCGGCAAGAAGGCCGACCTCATGTACGTGCAGCACGTCCTCGCCGTGCTGCGGCCCGGGGGGCTCGGCGCCGTGGTGACGCCGCACGGTGTGCTGTTCCGCGGTGGCTCCGAGGGCGAGATCCGGCGGGGGATGATCGAGGACGACCGTCTCGAAGCCGTGATCGGCATCGGGGCGAACGTCTTCTACAACACCGGTATCCCCGCCTGCATCCTGGTCCTGCGGGGGACCGGACACCGGCCGGCGGAGAGACGGGGCCGGGTGCTGTTCGTCAACGCGGAGCGCGAGGTGACCGTCGGGCGGTCGCAGAACCGACTGGACGCCCAGCATGTCGCGAAGATCGCGGACGCCTATCTCTCCTGGCGGGACACACCCGGCTTCTCGCGTGTCGTCCCCGTGTCGGAGATCAGGGAGCACGACTACAACCTGAACATCCGCAGATACGTGGACAGCGACCCGCCGCCGGAGCCGTTGCTGGACATCGGAGCCGCGCTCACGGGAGGTGTCCCCTGGCGGGAGGTCGACCTGATGGCCGACCGCTTCCGTGCCTTCGGCTTCCTTCCGGACGAGCTCTTCCGCCCCCTCCGCCCGGGCTACTGGGAGTTTCCCCCCGAGGGGTACGAGAAGGCCGCGAACCTCATCCCCGAGCTGGCGGCGGACAAGGAGCACGACTTCCTCGGCGCGGTCCGTCACTGGTGGGGGGAACAACACTCGTTCCTCCGGTACCTGGCCGACCGGGGAGGCGTCCCTCTCGCCGGGGAACGGGCCCGCCTGGAGGAGTCCTTCTGCCGACGGCTGCGTCCCCTGGGGATCCTGGACGACCAGCAGCTGCTGGGTGTCCTGGCCTCGTGGTGGGCGGACCACGAAGACGACTTCAGGGCCCTCGGCGCGTTCGGTTTCCAGGGCGTGGTGCGCCGCTGGCGTACGGTCCCCCGCGACGGCGTGCCGCACACGTACCATCCGCCGCCCCGCCCGGGCGAGGCTCCCGAGTACGTGGGGGACGAGCTCGGCGCGGATCTGCGCACCCGCACCGAGCGACTCGTCACGGGAGAGCGCCAGAAGCTGGTCGAGGCGTATCTGCGCTGGGGCGAGCGGTACGCGGTCTCCCTGGCGGACCTGGAGCGCCGGTCCCGAGCCGCCGCGGACCGGCTGCGCGACCGCCTGGCCGGCCTCGGCGACTTCTGAGGGGCGCGCTGACGGCCGTACACCGGGGAAGACCCCTGTCGTACGGCCGTGCCCCCACCGCGCTCAGAGCTGCGTGACGTCCAGCGTGCCCTCGGCGTACCGCTGGCGCAGCACCTTCTTGTCGAACTTGCCCACGCTCGTCTTCGGGACCGCCTCGATGATCGTCCAGCGCTCCGGGAGCTGCCACTTGGCGATCTTCCCCTCCTCGGCGAGGAAGGTGCGCAGGGTCTCGAAGTCGGCGTCGGCGCCCTCCTTGAGGACGACCGTGGCCAGCGGGCGCTCCCCCCAGCGGTCGTCGGGGACCGCGACGACGGCCGCCTCGGCGACGGCCGGGTGGGCCATCAGGGCGTTCTCCAGCTCCACCGAGGAGATCCACTCGCCGCCGGACTTGATGACGTCCTTGGCGCGGTCGGTGAGGGTGAGGAAGCCGTCGGGGCTGATGGTGCCGACGTCACCCGTCTTCAGCCAGCCGTCCTCGCTGAACTTGTCGGCGGGGCGCAGGGGCTCGCCACCGGGGCCGTTGTAGTAGGCGCCCGCGATCCAGGGGCCGCGCACCTCCAGCTCGCCGGCCGACTCGCCGTCCCAGGGGAGGCGCTCGCCGCCGGGACCGCTGAGGCGGGCCTCGACACCGGCCGGGAAGCGGCCCTGGGTGAGGCGGTAGGCGAACTCCTCGGGCAGGCCGACGGCATGGGCCGGCGGGCGGGCGATGGTGCCCAGCGGGGAGGTCTCCGTCATGCCCCAGGCGTGACAGACCCGCATACCGAGGTCGTCGAAGGCCGCCATCAGGGCGGGCGGACAGGCCGAGCCGCCGATGGTGACCTGGATGAGGGAGGTGACGTCCCGCGGCTTGACGGTCAGCTCGGCCAGCAGTCCCTGCCAGATGGTGGGGACGGCGGCGGCGTGGGTCGGCTTCTCGCTCTCGATCATCTCGGCGAGCGGGCCGGGCTGGAGGAAGCGGTCCGGCATCAGCATGTTGACGCCGGTCATGAAGGTGGCGTGCGGCAGGCCCCAGGCGTTGACGTGGAACTGCGGGACCACGACGAGCGAGGTGTCCTCGTCGGTCAGGCCCATCGACTCGGCCATGTTGACCTGCATGGAGTGCAGGTAGATCGAACGGTGGCTGTAGACCACGCCCTTGGGGTCGCCGGTGGTGCCGGAGGTGTAGCACATGGAGGCGGCCGTGCGCTCGTCCAGCTCGGGCCAGTCGTACGCGGTGGGCTTTCCGGCGATGAGGTCCTCGTACTCGTGGACCTGGGCGTGGGCGCCCGCCAGGAGGGAGCGGTCGCCGGGGCCGGAGACGACCACGTGCTCGACCGTCGGCAGGTGCGGGAGCAGCGGGGCCAGCAGGGGGAGGAGCGAGCCGTTGGCGATGACGACCCTGTCGGCCGCGTGGTTGACGATCCAGACGAGCTGCTCGGCCGGGAGCCGCAGGTTGAGGGTGTGCAGGACCGCGCCCATGGAGGGGATCGCGAAGTACGCCTCGACGTGCTCGCCGTTGTTCCACATGAGGGTCGCGACCCGCTCGTCGCCCTCGACGCCGAGGTCCTCGCGCAGGGCGTGGGCCAGCTGGGCGGAGCGGGCGCCGATCTCGGCGAACGTGCGGCGCTGCGGGGCGCCCTCGCCCGTCCAGGTGATCACCCGTGATGACCCGTGGATCGTCGCCCCGTGGGTCAGGATCCTCGAGATCAACAGCGGTACGTCCTGCATGGTGCTCAGCACGGCGTCCTCCCAGGGCGGCGACATTGCCTACGCGGTGGTAACGGTTGCGCTGATTCTGCGCACATACCACGCGGTATGTCACTAGGTAACGATGATCGATCACCTCACTTAAAGCCCCGGTAAAACCACCACGTCGGCTCGCTACCGGACAAGCACCAGCTCAGGGTCCTCGCGGAGCTTGCCGAGGGCCCGGGACACCGCCGACTTCACGGTGCCCACCGAGACCCCGAGGACCTCGGCCGTCTGGACCTCACTGAGATCCTCGTAGTACCTGAGCACGACCATCGCGCGCTGCCGGTCCGGCAGCTTCATGATCGCCCGCCACATCGCGTCGTGCAGCGCCTGCCGCTCGGCCTGGTCCCCCTCGCCGCCCGTCGGTTCCGGCTCGGGCAGTTCGTCGCAGACGTACTCGTCGACCTTGCGCTTGCGCCACTGCGAGGTGCGGGTGTTCAGCAGCGCGCGGCGGACGTAACCGTCGACCGCCCGGTGGTCCTCGATCCGCTCCCACGCGACGTACGTCTTGGCGAGCGCGGTCTGGAGCAGGTCCTCCGCGTCGCTCGGGTTGGCGGTGAGCGACCGGGCGGTGCGCAGCAGCACCGGCTGGCGGGCGCGGACGTACGACGCGAAGGACGGGTACGGGGACGGCCGCCTCTGGCCGTGGGAGGCGCTGGTGCAGACGGGTGTGGTCATGGCTCCACGCTAGGAGTGAGACCGTGTAGTCCGGATCGCCCGCAGGTGCCGAAGACGGGTCCCCCTCAGGTTGTAGGGGTGGCGCCGGCTCCACCTCCTGTGGGTGGAGCGGACCGCGCCGAGTACTACGGGGCGCCCCTGAGACGTACCCGCCCGGGGATCAGCCGTCGGCCGTCAGGACCAGGCCGGACGTGGGCACTCCCGTCCCGGCCGTCACGAGGGCCCGGGCCGCGCCCGGCACCTGGTTGACGGCGGTGCCCCGCAGCTGCCGTACCGCTTCCGCCACCCCGTTCATACCGTGGAGGTACGCCTCCCCGAGCTGGCCCCCGTGGGTGTTGAGCGGCAGGCGGTCCTCCGCGACGAAGGCGGCCGCCTCGCCCGGCGCGCAGAAGCCGAACTCCTCCAGCTGCATCAGCACGAACGGGGTGAAGTGGTCGTAGACGACGGCCACGTCGACGTCGGCGGGCGCGAGCCCCGAGGTGCGCCAGAGCTGACGGGCCACCACGGCCATCTCCGGCAGGCCGGTCAGGTCGTCGCGGTAGAAGCTGGTCATCTGCTCCTGGGCCCGCCCGGCGCCCTGCGCGGCGGCCGCGATCACGGCGGGCCGCCGCGGCAGATCGCGGGCCCGCTCCACCGAGGTGACGACGAGCGCCTGGCCGCCGTCGGTCTCCTGGCAGCAGTCCAGAAGCCGGAGCGGCTCCGCGATCCAGCGCGAGGAGGCGTGGTCGGCCAGGGTGATCGGGCGGCCGTGGAAGTACGCCGCCGGATTCACCGCCGCGTGCCGGCGGGCCGTGACGGCGACCGGCCCGAAGGCCTCCTCCGCGGTCAGCCCGTGGGTGTGCAGATAGCGCTGGGCCGCCATCGCCACCCAGGAGGCCGGGGTGAGCAGCCCGAACGGCATCACCCAGCCCAGCGCCACCCCCTCCGCGGTGGGCTCCCGATGCCGTACGCCGGAGCCGAAGCGGCGGCCCGAGCGCTCGTTGAAGGCCCGGTAGCAGACCACCACCTCGGCCACGCCCGCCGCGATCGCGAGCGCCGCCTGCTGCACGGTGGCACAGGCCGCCCCGCCGCCGTAGTGCACCCGGGAGAAGAACGACAGCTCGCCCATTCCGCAGGCCTGCGCCACCGTGATCTCCGGGCTGGTGTCCATCGTGAACGTCACCAGGCCGTCCACGTCGGCCGCCGTCAGCCCCGCGTCGTCGAGCGCCGCCCGCACCGCCTCCGCCGCCAGCCGCAGTTCGCTGCGCCCCGAGTCCTTGGAGAACTCGGTGGCCCCGATGCCGACGACGGCGGCCCGGCCGCCCAGTCCGTCACGCGCGCGTACGCTCATCGCGGGTCGTCCTCCCGGAGGGTGACCGTCACACTGCCGATGCCGTGCCCCGCACGCGCCGCGCCCGGCACCGCGCAGGTCACCGTGCCGGTGACATGCCGGCCGACGCCGTTGTCGCCGGTGATCCGGACCACGACGGTGTCGTCCGCGCGGACCTCCTCGACCGTGCCGCGCAGCACCATCGTGTCGCCGGGGTGGTTGGGCGCCCCGAGCCGGATCGCGACCTTCTGGATCCGTGTCCGCGGCCCGAAGGTGTCGGTGACGTAGCGGCCGACCAGGCCGTTGGTGGTGAGGATGTTCATGAAGATGTCCGGGGAGCCCTTCGCGCGGGCCGCCTCGGGGTCGTGGTGCACGTCCTGGTAGTCGCGCGAGGCGAGGGCCCCGGCGACGATCAGGGTGCGGGTGATCCCGATCTCCAGCGGGGGCAGCGCGTCACCGGCGTTCACACCGTCACCTCCCGGAACACGGGCAGCGTCAGCTCCTCGTCGTAGCGGCGGAACTCCAGCCGTACCGGCATCCCGATCCGCACCTTGTCGTACGGCGTCCCGACCACGCCGCTCACGATCCGCACCCCCTCGGCGAGTTCGACCAGGACGACCGCGTACGGCGGCTCGAAGGCCGGGAACGGCGGGTGGTGCAGGACGACGTACGAGAACACGGTCCCGGCGCCGGACGCCTCCACCGTGTCCCACTCCGGGCAGCCGCAGCTCGGGCAGCCGGGCAGCCAGGGGAAGCGCCGGGCCGCGCAGCCGGCGCAGCGCTGGAGGAGGAGGCGGTGCTCGCGCACGCCCTCCCAGAAGCCGGCGTTGTCGCGGTTCACGACGGGCCGCGGCCGGCGCTCGGGCGGAGCCGTTCCCCGGCGGGCCGGGGCGTACTTGAGGATGCGGAAGCGGTGGGTGCCGACGAGGTCGGGACCGACCCTGACGTCCGTCCGGGTCGTGACGAAGTGGCCGGTGCCCAGCTTGGTGGTCTTCCGCTCCGACACCGACTCGATCACCGTGTCGAAGGCGACCTCGTCACCGGGGCGCAGCGGGCGGAGGTACTCCTGCTCGCAGTCGGTGGCCACGACCGCCGTGCAGCCCGCCTCGTCGAGTACGGCGAGCAGCTCCTCGTAGGCCGGGGCGCGGCCCCCGTGACCGCCGAGGCCGCCCATGATCCAGGCCTGGAGCATGGTGGGCGGGGCGATCGCGTCGGGACCGCTGTACGCCGGGTTCCCGTCGCCCATGGCCTCGCACCAGTGGCGGATCATGGGCGCGTTGACGGGGTCACGGCCACTGCCGGCGACGGCGGCGGGCCGGCCCTCGTAGGCCTTCAGACGTGCGATCAGCCCGTCGTCGTCCACGGTCGCCGCTCCCTCCGGGAAGTCACCGCTCGGGCGGGTTGCGGTTTCTGACTGTCCGTCAGATAGGGGGAGGTGTCAAGGTCGCGGGGCGCGCGCGAGCAAGTCCGGCAGGCGGGGAGGGGGCGGCAAAGCGACTGCGCGACGGTGCCGGAGCACCGCCGCGCAGTCGCTGTCACACCCCCACGGAGCACGCTCCGGCGGGAACCGGGTCCGGCGTCCCCGACCCCCGCCGGCTCACCCGCTCACCCGCTCACCGGTTCACCGGAAGAGCGGGGCGAAGGAGACCGCGGTGTTGCCGTTGCCCTGATTGAGGGCCGTGTGGGCGGCCCCGTTGACCTGCCCGGTGTTGCTCTGGTTCGCGGCGCCCGAACCGACGGCGTTCTGCTGGGTGGTCGAGGCGTTGCCGTTGTTGTCGCGTCCGACTCCGCTGCCCACGATGCTCGCGACACCGGCGTTCGATCCGTCGTCCGCGAAACCGCCGTTGTCCGCCACCGCGACGCCGGTGAAGAGCGCGGCGGCCAGCGGAAAGGCGGAGACGGCGGCGATGACGCGGGCGGTACGGATGCTTGCCATGTTGGTCCTCCAGAACCATCGGTCTATGCGGTACGAAGCCCTGAACTGCGGCTCCACCAGGTCGGTTGGCCGACCGGCCCGGTGCGGTGACGACGTCGCGAGACCAGAGTTGCCCACCCGATCACCGCCGAACCACCCCGGAAGACCTGATTCGCACGCAAGCGTGATGACAAGTCGATAAACCCCTGTCCACACCTTTCTTCCCCCGGCCGCCACAACCCCCGGCAAGCCGGACACCTGTCACGCGGGCCCCACAAGAGGTGAAGCGTTCCGCCGGATGTCCGCTTCCGGGTGCCGCCGAGGCCGCCGCACGGCGCGTCGCAGCCCTCCCGCTCTTCCTTTTCTCGAACACCAGTACGACACTGAGTGTATGGCCCTCACCGACCGGCAGGCCGCCACCCTGGCCCTCGCCCACGCCCTGTCGGCCGCCGAGCGCGGCCTGGCCGTCCTTCCTCTGTCCCGGACCAAACTCCCGGCCCTGCGCTCGCCCCACCGCCCCGAGGACCCTCCGTGCCACGGCACCTGCGGACGCTTCGGCCACGGGGTGTACGACGCCTCGAGCGACCCGGTCCGCGTCCGCGCGCTGTTCGCCGCCGCACCCTGGGCCACCGGTTACGGCATCGCGTGCGGACTGCCCCCGCACCATCTGATCGGCGTGGACCTCGACACCAAGTGCGGTACGGACGCCCCGGGCGCCCTGCGCGAGCTGGGCCTGCGCCATCTGTTCACCATCCCGCCGACGGTCGTGGTCGTCACCCCGTCGGGCGGCCGGCACCTCTGGCTCACCGGCCCGCCGGACGTCGTGATCCCCAACTCGGCCGGCCGGCTGGCCCCCGGCATCGACATCCGGGGCGCCGGGGGATACCTGGTCGGCCCCGGCTCGCGCACGGCACACGGGGTCTACGGCACGGCCCGGGGCACGGGCCACCTCTTCCCGGCACCCTGCCCACGGGCGCTGCTGCGGCTGCTGGTGCCGGGGGTGCGACGGGGGCGGGGGGCGGCCCGGGCCGGGGCCGAGGCGGACGGCGCGCACGGCCGCGGGCTGGTGCGGTTCGTCCTGGCCGCGCACGAGGGCCAGCGCAACACGCGGCTGTTCTGGGCGGCCTGCCGGGCCTACGAGAACGGCATCGGCGAGGCGCTCGCCGACCTGCTGGTCGCGGCCGCGGTCCGCACGGGGCTGACCGAACGCGAGGCCCGCTCCACGGTCGCCTCGGCGGCGCGGATGTCCCACCCCCCGGCGTGAACTGCGACAGGCCGCACGCCACGACGTACTACGCGACCTACGGCCTTCTGCCTTCTGCCTTCTGCCTTCTGCCTTCTGCCTACGGCGTGAAGACCTGCTCCAGCCGGTGGATGGCACCGTCGTCGCCGGTCTCGTACCGGAACACCAGACCGGAGTCCGGATGCGCGTCGACCCAGTCGATCAGCTCCTGCACACCGATGCGCTGGTTCTCGGTGCTGTCGGTGATCGGCGTGACGGCGGTGACGTAGGCGGCCTGGTCGAGGGCCCAGCGGCTGTCCTCACCGGAGACGATGAACGGGGCGCCGTCGGTGTCCTCGTCCGGGCATCCCCAGGCGCCGTGCTGGATGACCAGGTTCACCTTGCCGGTGTCGGCGGGGAGTTCCTCGATCCGGAACAGGGCGAACTCGTCGGGGTCGTAGTCGTCGGGGGTGGGGGGCGCGTCGGCGCAGGCGGCGGACGCGGCGGGCGCCGCGGGGGCGGTCGTGGTGGCGGAGGAGGGCTTGGCCTTGGAGGCGGCGGCCGTCCCGGTGGGCGACCCCGTGTCGACCGATCCGGCGGGCTCGGCGGTGGACCCGGCTGCGGTACCGGCCGTGGTGGCGGCGCTCTTCGCCGCACCGGCGCTCGCGGCGGTCTCCCCCGCGGCGGAGCCGCCCTTCTCACAGCCGGTGAGTACGGCGGTCAGCGTGGCGGCGGCCACGAGCGCGCCGACGACGGGTCTGAGCCGGTTGACCTTCATCTGGGACGTCCCCCCTGTGCACGGGCGGCCCACTCGGCCGCACCCCGAGCCGGGACGCTAACAACGTCCCTGGTCAGAGCGGGAGACCGGTAAGCCCTTGCGTCACACAGTCAAGACACAGTTGTCACCGGGTGGGGACGGGTGTGACGAGGCGCGGGCGCTTGCGGAACGGGGCGGAACGACCGATGAGAAGCTGAGGCGGAATCCGTCCGCCCCCGTAGCAGCGACGCGGCGGCCAGGGGTCGCCGGACAAGGAGGCGAGCACAATGGCGCGGTACCTGATCTCGTTCGACGACGGTGCGATGGACTTCCCCGCGGCGGACCTGCCGGCGCTCGACGAGGCCTCCCGCCGGGTGGTGTGGGAGGCCAAGGACGCGGGGGTCTGGATCTTCGGAGCGGGAGTGGCACGTCAGCGGGCGAGCATCGTGGCCACCGACGGCACGGTCACGGACGGCCCCTCCCCCGAGACGAAGGCGGTCGTCGGCGGCTTCTCGATCATCGAGGTCCCGACGCGCGAGGACGCGCTGAGATGGGCCGCGAAGCTCGCCGGGGCGTGCCGGTGCGCGCAGGAGGTCCGCGAGATCATGTACGACCCGGAGAGCTGACCCGTCGGCTCGAACCGGCCCGCTGGGGCGGGGAACACCTCGTCGACGGCCCGACGCAGTGCTTGGCGGACGACCGTCGGGGCGCCGAGTTCCGCTGCCTGGAACGCGCCGTCGTGCAGCAGCACGAGCACGCGTGCGGCGTGCTCGGGGTCCATATGGCCCCGGTCTGCGGAGAGCGCCCGGAACACTGGGCGACTTTCTGGAAGGCAACCGTGCACACAAAGGCCAGCTGCTGGGATCCGGGGGGCTGAGAGCAGCGCTTGCTCTAACCGCTGCAAAGCTGCAGCAGGCTTTAAACGGGTTCGTGCGGCTTGGTGATCGGCATGGCCCTTGGTACTGGCCAGTACTAGGGCGCGTATCGAGTCGTGATCAGTCTGCGGGATTCGCCTTCGTGGCAGGATCTGGACCGGTAAACCTTCTTGCATGACGCGAGTGCAACTGACGGACAAAGAATGGGAGTTCATCGAGCCGTACCTCCCGATCGGCGAGTACGGCCCCTACCCCGAGCGGCTGCGGCAGCAGTTCGAGGGTGTGATCTGGCGGTTCAAGACCGGCGGACAGTGGCGGGAGATGCCGCAGGAGTTCGGCGCCTGGCCGACCGTCCACAACCGCTTCCGGCAGTGGTGTGGCGCCGGTGCCTTCGAGGCTCTGCTGGAGGGCCTGATCGCGGAGGCCGCGAAGCGGGGTGAGGTGGATCTGTCTTTGGTCAGCATCGACTCCACCACCGCGCGCGCTCACCACGACGCGGCGGGGATACCGCGGCCGCCCTGGCCGCCGAAGCTGGCGTCCACCGCATGGCTCTCTACAAGAGACACGTCGATCTGAAGCGCGAGTTCGAGGAACGCGTCCGCAAGGAGACCAGGCAGATTCCAGAAACGGAGAAGCGACTCAGAGACACCGTCACCAAACTCAAAAGGACCATCGCGAACCAGAAGGCCGAGATCGAAGAACTCCGCCAACTGGTAACCAACCTCACCCTTGCCAGCGCTGTTCTCGCCGATTGAAGAGGAGAGCGCGTCAACGATTCCTGTCACGGCTCCCGACAACGTCATCCCGCTCCACCCACCCGCCACCTGATACTCCAGTGCGGTTTCGTGATCTACCCACCGCCCAAATCACCGGCCCCAATGCTCGGTCAGTCCTCGATCAGGGCCAGCTGCTTGTTGATCTCCTTCGGGTTGGTGTCGCCGGCGACCATCTGCAGGAAGGGGGTGTGGTCGAACACGAGATCGCGAAGTGGCCGTAGCAGGGCCGGGGTGTGGTGGAAGACCTTGCCGAGCATCCAGGCCTGCTGGACCTGCCGGGCGGTGTGCGGCTTGCGCGGGCCCTCGTACGCCTGCAGTGCGGCGCTGACGGCGGTCAGGTCGGTGAGGTCGACGCCGCGCAGTGCCCTGCCGAGGAAGTAGCCGTCCTCGATCGACATGCCGGCGCCATAGGCGGCGTACGGCGAAGTCGGATGGGCGGCGTCGCCGACCAGGGTGGCCCGCCCCTTGCTCCACTGCTTCAGCCGCGGGCGGTCGCGCAGCACCCAGCGCTGCACGTTCGCCGGGTCGGTCGCCTCGATCAGCCCAGGCAACGGGGCGGGGAATCCGGCGGCGAACGCGGCGGCGGCGGCCCTGAGGTCGGCCGGCGCGGGGGCGTCGGGGTCGGTGGCGGCGAGCATCCACCACTGGTGCCCGTCGCGGCCCTTGTGCCGGATCGAGGTCCAACTGCCCTGGACCGTCGCACTGTGGGTGAGGACCGACATGTTCTGCTGGGTGCCGGGGACGTCGGTCAGTGTGAAGCCGCCGAAGACGTGCAGCCGGTGTTCCCGCTTGGGAGCGTCGCCCCACAGTGTGCGGCGGACCAGCGAGTCGATGCCGTCGGCACCGACGAGCAGGTCATGTTCGGCGCTGCTGCCGTCGGCGAAGTGCAAGGTCACCGCCCGGTCGTCCTGCTCGATGCGGTCGACGCGCTGGCCGAACTGCAGCATGCCCTCGGGGATGGCGGCGAGCATCCGCTCGTACAGCTCCGGACGCAGCAGGCCGATGAAGCCGCCGCCGTAGGCCCGCTTTACCTCCGCGTCGAGCTTGACGTGCACGCGGACCTTGCCGCGGAGGTTGCGGAACTCGGTGTCGGTGGGGGCGCCGAGATCGTCGGTGTCCACCCCCAGCGAGCGCAGCGCCTTCAATGGCGGGGGCCAGAGGTTGAGGATGTTGCCGGCCGGGCGGGCCTCCCGGTAGCGCTCGTAGACGACGACATCGTGGCCGGCCTGTGCGATGCCGAGCGCGGCTGCCATGCCGGCGGGGCCGGCGCCGAGAACGGCTACCCGTCCGGGACGGGCTGGTGTGGAGGACATAGGACAACCTTCCGAGGCAGAACAGTAGCGTCCACTACTGTTAGCGGTGAACGGTAGTGGGCGCTACATTTTTGTCAAGGCTTCAGGCCGTCAACCAGGAAGGATGGGGTCGTGGCAGACGTCGCCGCCGATGACTTTGAGATCCGGCCGCCGAAACAGCGCCGCAGCCGCGAAGCCTGGAACCGAGTCCTCGACGCCGGGGTGACGCTCCTGGAGGACGGCGGCTACGAGGCGTTCACCATCGCGGCCGTGTGCCATCGCGCGGGAGTCGCCCCTCCCGCCATCTACGCCCGTACGAGCACGAAGGACGCCCTGTTCCTGGCGGTGTACGAGCACGGCATCGCGCGCCTGCGCGCCGAGCAGGAGATCTTCACCGACGCAGACCACTGGGCCGGACTGGAGCCGGATGCACTCGTGCGCTCGGCCGTCGCAGAGATGATCGGCATCTCACTCCGCCACACCGAGTTCCTCCGGGCCATCGTCCTCACCTCAGCCGCGCACCCGGAGGTCCAGCGGCGCGGCTCCCGTCACAGCCGGGAGCTGGGCGAGAGGTTCGCGACGGTCCTGCGCCGCCTGGCGGGCGTGATCACGCACGACGACCCGGAGAGCGCCATCTGGTCCTGCTTCGACACCCTCTTCGGTGCTTCGATGATCCGGGTCGCGTACGGCCCCGCGTTCGCCACGCCCGTCCCAGTCGACGACCACCGGTTCGTCGTCGACATGGGGGAAACGGCGGTGCGCTATCTGCTGGGCGGCGAATACCCCAGCGCCTGATCACGGCAACAGCGGCAGCCGACAGCCGAGCCGCGCTCGGAGCTGCCCGTCACCGACTTCTGACACAGGCACCTACTAACTGATCATTTCAGAATGAGTGGGCTCTGGGGCTCGGCAGTCGGGCTGGTGGGCGGCAGAGTTCTGCGGGTGTCGGCTGATCTTGTACCTGACGATCTGTGGGAACGTGTCGCACCGCTGCTCCCTCCGCGCCCGCCGCGGCGTCTGCGGTATCCGGGGCGGCTGCCGGCGGATGACCGTGCGGCTCTGCGCGGGATCGTCTACGTTCTGCGCACGGGTGTGACCTGGGCAGATGTGCCGACCGAAGTGATCGGCTGCAGTGGGGTGACGTGCTGGCGCCGCCTGCGGGGCTGGACCGAGGCCGGCGTCTGGCCACGTCTGCACGAGATGCTCCTCGCGGAACTCCGCACGACAGGCCTGCTGGACATGGACGACGCCGCGATTGACGGCTCGCACGTCCGGGCTCTCAAAGGGGGGCTCACACCGGACCTTCGCCGGTCGACCGCGGCCGGCAGGGCAGCAAACACCATCTGATCACCGACCGGCACGGAACACTCCTCGCAGTGTCGTTGACCAGCGGAAACCGTCACGACGTCACCCAGCTCATGCCCCTGCTGGACGCGATCCCGCGCATACGCGGCCTGGTGGGCCGACCCCGCCACCGACCACGGCGGCTGTTCGCCGACCGCGGCTACGACTACGACAAGTACCGTCGCCTCGTCCGCGCTCGCGGCATCACGCCGAAGATCGCCCGCAGGGGCACTGCCCACGGCTCCGGCCTCGGCAGGACCAGGTGGGTCGTCGAGCGCATCTTCGCCTGGCTCCACCAGTTCAAACGCCTGCGCACCCGCTACGAGATACGAGCCGACCTCCACCTCGGCCTGCTCCAACTCGCCTGCAGCATCATCTGCTTACGCCGACTCCGAACCTCATTTTGAAATGATCAGTAAGAGACCCACCCACAGAGGGCCGCCCCGGTCGATTGAACACCGGGGCGGCCCTCTCTCGTCCGTGGGACTGAGCAGCAGCTGCGCGACTGAACACAAGGACTGGACAGGGAAGTACGGGGAGGTGTGGAAGGCGGCCCGCCTCGCGGTACTGACGGAGTCCGAGGCTGCCTCACCACTGGCTGACGTGCCGTACTCCCTGCGCCACGCGGGCGTCTCTCTCTGGCTTGAGTCCGGCGTCTCCCCGGCCGAAGTCGCACGCCGTGCAGGCCACAGCATCGCGGTCCTGTTCCGCTTCTACGCCAAGGCGATTCACCGTAGCCGGCAGCGTTCGAACGAACAGATCGAGCGGGCCTTGGAAGCCGCCGAAGGGGAGTAGGCGGCGCGGTTGTCCGCACGGCAGGCGCCATCCTCACGCCACAGTGGGTGAGGATGGCGCCTCCTCGTGTTTCTGGACCGCGTTCTTTCGCCGTCACTTCCGATGGGCCGGAACACGAGATCTCCGGCCCTGGTGCTGGTGGCGGCTAGACGGACTTGAGCTCGAAAATGAACCGGTTGCGGCCGTCCCGCGAGTACTCCATGTTCTCGGGGAAGTTCGTGGTGTCGGCAACGTCGATCGACTTGGTGCCGGCGTTCCAGACGAAGTGGATGGCGCCTGTGGCGACGTATTCGCCGCTCTGCTCGTTGCGGACGTAGATGGCGGTGGTGACCGGCGGGCCGTCCTCTGGCATGACGCCAACAAGGCCGTACTCGGGGTCGCCGGAGTGGACGATGATGGTCCCCACGTCGTAGGAGTCAACCTTCAGGCTGTACCGCCCGCCTGGTGCCCCGGTGAGGTCCTGGAGCCGGACCGCGATGGGCAGAGTGGTGCTGTCGACGACCTTGAACCGGGTCAGCCCGCCGATGTCGGAGATGTCCGCCTGGTCGAGGTCCCATTCTCGGTACTTGCCGGTCTGGTTGGCGTGCTGCCAGGCCAGGATCTTGGCCTTCGTGCCGACCTTGACGGACTTGAACCTGTCGTTGAGCTGGCCCGGGTACAGGTTTTCGTCGGCTCCGACCCTGTAGGGGTGGGCGTCGCCCGAGAAGTTGGTTCGGGTGTAGAAGATGACTTCCTGGTCGCTCATGTCGTCCCTTTACTGAGGTTCGAGCCCCCCTTGCTACTTAAAGTTACCAATTGATTACACATAGGGACTGCCATGCTCCCCGGCGCTCCGGCGGCCACGGTCGGTCACGGTCCACGCTCCGGACCACAAAAGTGCCGCTGACCAGCAGATATATGGCCCTCTTTCCGCCGGGCAGTGGTCCACGCCTGGTCCACACGCAGTGATCCACAACGCGACATAGCCGGATCGGAGTGAGACACAGGGCCCATGCGGAAGGGGTGCCCCTCAGTGAGTGACACCCCTTCTGACCTGCAACATCTATGACCTGCGCGGAGACGGTGGGATTTGAACCCACGGTGACATCGCTGCCACGACGGTTTTCAAGACCTCTTGGCTTACGCCGAACGGGTTGCTCCACCGCAGGTCAGACGGGTACCAGCACCCCGGCGGACCCGTCGTCATCCTCCTCGTGCCCTCTGCGTGCCCCTGGCTCAGGGTCGTGCCCGCTCAGCCAGGAGTCGGCGGCTTCGGCGACCTGGTCGTCGCGACCGGCGACCGGCCGGGCGTAGTGCCGGGTGGTGACGCTCGCGTTCGAGTGGCCGAGGCGATGGGCGGCGGTCATCACGCCGTACCGGTCGGCGACCCAAGTTCCATGGGAGGCCCGGAGGTCATGCGGGGTCACGTCGGTCAGCCCGGCCGCCGAGACAGCGGGGTCGAAGTAGGCCTTGCGCCACTGGTTGTAGCGCAGCGGCTTGCCAGCCGGGGTGGTGAACAGGAGCGCGTCATCCCCGCCGGGCAGAGTCTCCAGGTGCCGGCCGAGCTGCTTCGCCAGCGACGGGCCGACGCGAAGGAGCCGCTTCTGATGGGACTTCGGGGTATCGAAGACCAAGGTGCCGTTGGCTTCGGCGAGGTTCTCGTCGACCAGGACGAAGCCGCCGGAGACGTCGATGTCCGCACGCCGGAGGGCGAACGCCTCACCGACTCGCAGGCCCGCGTACGCGAGAAGAGCGATCAGCAGATCATGAGGCTTGGCCGCACTCCGCACCATCCGGGAGGCTTCGAGCGGGGTCAGGATGTGAGGCTCGGTCTGCGGCATCCGAGGCAGCTTGACGCCCCGGCAGGGGGTCTGCGGGATCATGTCGTTGTCGACGGCGGCCCGCATGACCTGGGACAGGACTCGGTACGCCTGCCGGATCCTGGAAGCGCTGAGCCCCTTGGTCTTCATCCCGCCGACCCACTCGGCAACCGTGATCGGCCGGAGGCTGGACAGCTCCCGGTCCCCGAGGGCCGGGTTGATCAGGGAGTTGATCAGCGACCGGTACGACGCCTGTGTCTTGTGCTTGAGCTGCGGGGAGACGGCTGCGAGCCACCGGGCCGCCCAGTCGCGTACGGTCGTCTGCCCCTCGGCGGGGTCCAGCCAGTGCCCTTCCTCGATCTCGATGCGCTTCCGGGAGAGCCAGCGGTCGGCGTCCGTCGAGGTGGCGAACGTCCGATCCGCAGGGCGGAGGACCCCATCGGGCCCCGGGTACCGAGCTTGGAAGCGGCCGGAGGGGAGTTTGCGGATCCGGCCGAAGGCGCGGCGGGACTTGCGCTTGCCAGCCATCAGGCGGCTCTCCTGAGCGCGTTGGGCCGCAGGGTGATCGGCTGCACGGTGTTCTCGGCCACGTACGCCTCCAGAGCCCATTCAGGGATCCGCACGTGTCGGCCGACCTTCACGAAGGTGATGCGACGCTCTTCAACAAGCCGACGGGGGAACCTCACACCGGTGCCAAGCCGGTCGGCGACTTCTTGCACGCTCAGCAGTCGATCCACACTCACCACTCCCCCTCAGCCTCAAGATCAGAAATGTCAGCCAGGGCCTCACGGGCCGTCTCTCGGTTCAGTCGGATCTCCTTTGCGATCGATGCAGCGAGCCAGGATTCGCCGGGGGTGTGGCCGTGCCCGGCGTAGGACCAGTGGGCGACGACGAGCGTGGAGCCCTCCTTGTCGGCGCAGTCCTCGGGCAGTCCCCGTTCCCGACGCTCCTGGCGAGCGCGGAAGTCGGCGCGGACCTGGCGACGTTCGGCGAAGGTCGAGGAGTAGCGGCGGGACTTGGTGAGGAAGTGGCCGCGGAAGCCGAGCATGTGAGCCCAGGCCCAGAGCTTGCGGTCCGGGTACTGCCGGTCAAGGGCATGACAGGCTCGAATCAGGCGGCGGGTGTGGTCGGGAAGCTCGGGCCGCTTGTCGAGTTCCGAGAGCTCCCCGACGCGGCGGTCCACGGTGCCGGTGGACTCGGCGGCCTTGGTGGCGTACTTCGCGACGTACGCGGCAACGGCCTGCTCGGTCAGCTCCTGGCCGTCGGTGCCGATGGCGCGTACGTCGACCTGGGCGCCCCAGCGCAGGACGCGGGCCGGGAGGTCAGCGGCAGGCGCGACCGGGACGGAGACACGGGCGGCTGCATCGCGGATGGCGTCGCCGAGCAGCGCCGTACTGGCCCACTCGGGCGGGGTGTCGCCGGGACCGGTCGGGCCGTCCAGGCGCACGATGGCATGGAAGTGAATGGCCCCGCGCTTCTGGAACTCGGCGACCTTGCCGAAGGAGATCCGGCAGACCTCCCGCAGCGTGGCTTGGGTGATCCCGGCGCGGGCGGCGATCTCCCGGCGGAGGTAGATCGTGAACCGGCGCCAGAGGTCCCCGGCGTGGTTGTTCCAGAGGACGGCCCCGGCGTAGTCGTACGTCGTCGGATCGAGCGCCGTACCGAGTTCCGGGGCGTCCTCGGAGTGGGCGACACCGCAGCGACAGCGGCCGTGCTCGGGACGGTTGTGGACCGGCCCGAAGGAGGGCGCGGTGAGCGTGGCGAACACACCGGGGTGGACGCGCACGCCGTCCGGGATACCCATCCTCGGATCCCCGGTGAGCCCGGCCCGTATCAGGTGGTACGCGTCTCCCGCGTACGTCCAGGCGCAGGAGGGGCAGCGAGAGGCCCGCCGGTTGCCGCAGGCGACCCGCAGACGTCCGCCCGGCTCCTCGGTCGTCGAGTACGAGTAGAGGACATCCCCGGTCCGAGCGTCACGGGTGACCGTCGTACCGGAGAGGTGGATCGGATCCGAGCAGCCACCCGTACGGCGTACCTGGTCACGCCAGCGTTCGAAGCCGGGAGCCGAGGCGACCCTCAGCAGATCGGCCAGGGTCACGGGGTCGGTGCCCATGGTGGCCGCAGCACCGGCCACGGCCGCAGGGGCGACGGGGAACACCGTCACTCACCCACCCCCGGAGCGTCGACGATCTCGACCTCCAGGACCTTCGCGCCGCCGCAGTCGGGGCAGTACAGCTGGAATCCGGTGGTGTCGTAGCCGCTGCCCGCGCAGGCCGGGCACTCCAGCCACTCGGTGGTGCCGAAGGCCGTACGGCAGGCGTTTGCGTCCTGGCAGCGCGGCTTGCCGCACACCGCGCAGCTACGGGTCATACGCCGGACGATCCTCGGTGCTGAGGCCCCGGTCCGTCGGCCGGGGTGGATCAGCGAGACAGGCATGATGGAGGCTCCCTTGGAAGAGGGGGTGGGGCGGCGCATCTGCTTGGCGGTAGGGGCGCCGCCCTTCTTCAGGGAGTGTGCACCTCCCTAGGGAGATTGAAACCAAACCTCCCTAGGGATGTCAACGAGACCTGCGAAAGGGGGGTGGGTTGGGGAAGCGATCGGGTACGCGTTCGTGCGCCCGGAAGGGGGTGGAAGGTAGTCTGACCACCCTAGGGAGCATCGAGGAGTGGGAGAGACAATGCCCGAGACTGCGCGGCAGATCGCCGACGATCTCCGGGCGCGGATCGAGTCCGGTGAACTACAGCCGGGCGATCGGTTGCCCGGTGAACCCTCGTTGGTGAAGACGTACGGCGTCGCCAAGATGACCGCGAACCAGGCACTGAAGATCCTCGTGAGCGAGGGCCTGGCGGTCGCGCGGCCGGGATCCGGGACCTACGTACGGGAGTTCAGGCCGATCCGCCGGGTCGCGAACGACCGTCTCTCCAAGACGCGCCGAGACGCAGGGCAGTCCATCTGGTCGGCCGATGTCGCCCAACGTCCCCTGGTCACCGACGTCCAGGTCTACGAGGCCGAGGCCCCGCGCCAGATCGGGCGGCTGCTGAACCTCGAGCCCGGAGCGGCCGTCATCGTGCGGAGCCGGAAGTTCGTGGTCGAGGACCGCCCGGTCCAGATCGCGACGTCGTACCTCCCCGCGGACCTGGTCCGAGACACGGCGATCGCCCAGCCGAACACGGGCCCCGGAGGCAGCTACGCCCGCCTGGCCGAGCTTGGCGCGGAACCCGTCCTCTTCTCCGAGGAACTTCGGGCGCGGATGCCGAGCGAGGAGGAGCGGACCGCCCTGGCCCTCGCGGCCGGCACTCCGGTCCTGGAGATCTGCCGCACCGCCTTCACCGAGGACGAGCGCCCCGTGGAGGTCAACCAGATGCTCTTGGACGCCGGTTCGTACGTCCTGGAGTACCGCCTGAGCAGCTGAGCTGTTACAGGATTCCCTACCTCATCAAGCACCCGTCGTCGCTTCGCTCCTCCGGGCGGGCGCGGGCCGCCGTCCGCGCCCGCGCTCCTGTCTCCGCCCCGCTCGGCACGGCCGACGACCCCCGCCCGCCCAAGAGGCAGGCACACGGGCATGAGGCCAGAACAAGCCTCCGGCGGGGGATCGGCCGACGCCGGGATGGAGGGGGCGCCGTTCCCGAGTGCGGGTTCGTGGAAGTGTGCGTGGGAGCTCCCATCCCGTTTGCCGTCGACCCAGGCAGAGCCGAGCAGACGTGGCCCCTGGCGTCCAGGTCGTTCGTACAGTGGCGCGCTCCACCTGGACGCCAGGAACCACGCCCGCTCCACGGTGTGTGGGTCGACGGCAAACGGGATGGGAGCTGGGGCAAGTGGTGGGCTGGGGGACGGGGCAAGCCCGGCATGACGCTCTCCCCAGAGCAGTTTCAGGGCCGTGCTGCCCCGCCAACCTCAGTAGGTCACTTGCGGATGATACGGCGCAGTTCCCGGATGACCTTGACGATGTCCTCACGGCGACAGCGCAGCAGCGCCACCAGGCCCAGAAGAACGATAGAGCCAAAGATCAGCAGGAAGATGCAATACCAGGGGATTTCGGACATCACGACGAGACCTCTCTTGAGAGGCCTGTCGTCCGAGATCATCAGGTGAGCCCGCACGGCTCTTCGCACCGGAGCGACTAGGCACGCTTATTGCTTGATCAGTTCACAGTGAAGTAAGCGCGCTAACAGCATACGGCAGAGGAGCAGCTTTGGGGCCGCCATCCATCCCGTGCCCCACGCGTGCCCGATCGAGCGGGGAATCATGGGGAATGCCGGGCAGTCTCGGGCACAGGGGAATGAGAACGGCCCCCGACCAAACACCCAGGTCGGGGGCCGTTCTCACTGCTCACTGTGCGGAGACGGTGGGATTTGAACCCACGGTGACATCGCTGCCACGACGGTTTTCAAGACCGTTCCCTTAGGCCGCTCGGGCACGTCTCCCCGCGTCGCCCTTGATCGGCGGCGCGGGGACAAGGGTAACGGGTGAACACGCGCGCGTGTGGGTCAGTCGGTGCTGAGCCGGGGAGGTACGCGCGCGTGGGCTCAGTTGTCGCCCTTGCGGGAGCCGAGGGTGAGTTCGACGGTGTGGGTCTTGCCGTCGCGCTGGTAGGTGATCGTGACCTTGTCGCCGGGCTGGTGGGTCCAGATCTCGCCGATGAGGGTCGGGCCGGAGTCGATCACCGTGTCGTCCAGCTTGATGATGACGTCACCCGGCTTGAGGCCGGCCTTGGCGGCGGGGCCGCCCGACTCCACGGCGGAGGCGCCGCCCGAGCCCTGGTCGGTGATCTTCGCACCGTTGCCCGAGTCCTCCAGGGAGACGGAGGCGCCGATCTTCGCGTACACCGGCTCACCGGTCTTGATCAGCTGCTGGGCGACGTACTTGGCCTGGTTGATCGGGATGGCGAAGCCGAGGCCGATCGAGCCGGACTGGGAGGTGCCGCCCAGGCCGCCGCTGCCGGTGGACTGGATCGCGGAGTTGATGCCGATGACGTTGCCCTGGGCGTCGAGGAGCGGGCCGCCGGAGTTGCCCGGGTTGATCGACGCGTCGGTCTGCAGGGCGCTCATGTAGGACGAGGAGCTACCGCTGCCGTCGGAGGAGGCCACGGGGCGGTTCTTGGCGCTGATGATGCCCGTGGTCACCGTGTTGGAGAGGCCGAAGGGGGCGCCGATGGCGATCGTCGAGTCGCCGACCGCGACCTTGTCGGAGTCGCCGAGGGTGAGCGGCTTGAGGTCCGAGGGGGCGTTCTTCAGCTTGATGACGGCGACGTCGTAGCCCTGGGCGTGGCCGACGACCTCGGCGTCGTACTTCTTGCCGTTGGGGAAGGTGGCCGTCACCTTGCCGCCGTCCACGGCGTCCGCGACGACGTGGTTGTTGGTGACGATGTGGCCCTGGGTGTCGAAGACGAACCCGGTGCCGGTGCCGCCCTCGCCGTTGCTGGACTCGGCCTCGATGGTGACCGTGGAGGGCAGGGCCGACTGGGCCACCGCGGCGACCGAACCCGCCGCGCGCTTCACGTCGCCGCCGCTGGTGGCGGCGGAGACGGTGGTCGAACCGGTGTTGTCGTCGTTCTTGGCGAGGGTGTAGCCGAGTCCGCCGCCGAGACCGCCCGCGACCAGAGCGGCGACGAGCACGGCGGCGACGAGTCCGCCCCGGCCGCTGCGCGGCTTCGGCGCGGGCTGCTGGTAGGAGGCGCCCCAGGCGAGGGAGTCGCCTCCGCCGCCTCCGCCCGTGCCACCGGTCCCCGCCCCGGTGGCGTCGCCGTACGCGTGCGTGCCGGCGCCGACGCCGGCCTCGGCGTAGAGCGGGGTGGCGGGCGGGTTCTGCCAGCCGTCCGTGGCGGCGGGCGCCGGGGCGGCCGGTGCGGCGGGCGGGGGCCAGTTGCCCGCGGCCGCGGGCGGTGCCGGTGCCGGTGCCGGCTGCGGGGCGGCCGGCGGCGGCCAGTCACCCACGGGAGCCGGCGGGGTCTGCGGGAGGGGCGTGGTGGCGCCGGCGTCCGACGCGGGCGCCTGGGGGGCGGCGGCCGAGGAGGACTCCACCGGCACGGGGGGTCCGGACGGCGCCGGGGGGACCGGGGTGCCCTCGTTCGTGCCCTCGTTCTCGGTGCTCACAGCTCTTCTCCTCGATCCACGGCTGTTGTCGTCGGTCGCACTAGGTCTCGCCCGTTCACGCTTGTCGTCGACCCGGCGCGGGGTGGCTGTGCGTGCGCTTGTGTCCTGCTCAGCTTTTCCCACGGGCCGTCAGAGCACCATAAGCGCTGGCTGTGGGTCTTCGGGCAATCTTTATAAGGGACTTTTAGTGCACTAAGCGCGCATCTTCGAAACATCTCAGACTGTTCTCAGATCCTCGCGGTGGCACCATGACGCGGTGACCCACGCACGGCAGCACCACATTCAAGTCGTCGCCCACCGCGGAGCCTCCGAGGAGGCCCCCGAGCACACCCTGGCCGCGTACAAGAAGGCGATCGAGGACGGTGCGGACGCCCTCGAGTGCGATGTACGGCTGACCGCGGACGGACATCTCGTCTGTGTGCACGACCGACGCGTCAACCGTACGTCCAACGGCCGCGGTGCCGTCTCCGCGCTGGAACTCGCCGATCTCGCGGCGCTGGACTTCGGCTCCTGGAAGACACGGGAGGCGCGCGAGGCCTGGCACGCGCGCGTGGAGGACCCGGACTGGGAGGTCCGGCCGGAGGACCGAGAGGAGACGTCCGTACTGACCCTGGAGCGGCTGCTGGAGCTGGTCTCCGACTCCGGCCGCCGGGTCGAGCTGGCCATCGAGACCAAACACCCGACCCGCTGGGCGGGCCAGGTCGAGGAGCGGCTGCTGATACTGCTGAAGCGGTTCGGCCTGGACGCGCCGGAGTCGGCGGCCGAGTCGCCGGTGCGCATCATGAGCTTCTCGGCGCGTTCGCTGCACCGCGTGCGCGCCGCGGCGCCGTTGCTGCCGACCGTCCATCTGTCGCAGTTCGTCTCCCCCCGGCTGCGCGACGGGCGGCTGCCCTCGGGAGTGGGGATCGCGGGCCCCTCGATCCGGATCGTGCGCAACCACCCGGTGTACATCGAGCGCCTGAAGCAGGCCGGCCATCAGGTGCACGTCTGGACGGTGAACGAACCGGAGGACGTGGACCTCTGCGTCGGGCTGGGCATCGACGCGATCATCACCAACCGCCCGCGCGCGGTGCTCGACCGGTTGGGCCGCTGAACGCCCGCACCGGCCGAGGGCCGCGCGTCCCACAAGGCACTCACACCTCACTGATACCTCACGTCCCCTTGACCCCACGCCAACCCTCCCTCATCCTCCAAATCGGCCACTCCGTCGAAAATCAGCCAAGTGCTCACGGGGAGTGCTCCGGCGCATTCGCTCCGTGTTCGATCGTTGCGGATGCGTCTGAGGACGTGGATTGGCCGGTTTCCGGTACAGGCCAATGGGGCATCCACACCGTGGCGTGGGGCGAAGGAGGTCTCGGGGGTGGCGTTGGTGGTGGCACAGGAGGTGCCCACGTCGTCGAGCATGGCCGTACCCCATGGCCCTGCGGGCGTGGGGAAGGCGCGACACCGCATGCGCGACCAGTTGCGCAGCGGCGGGGTGTCGGAAGCGGTCATCGATGATGCCGTACTGATCCTTTCCGAACTTTTGAGCAATGCGTGCAAACACGGCCGGCCCCTGGGTGACGCCCTGGCGGGGGACGGCGATGTCCGTGCCGCCTGGCGGGTCGACACCGGCGGCCGGCTGATGGTCGAGGTGACCGACGGCGGCGGCCCGACCCGCCCCTCGCCGGCCACCCCCTCCGTCACCGCGCACGGCGGCCGGGGGCTGAACATCATCACGGCCCTGTCCGACGACTGGGGTGTACGGGACGACGCCCGCGGCGAGGTCACCGTGTGGGTCCTCGTCCATGCGGACGCCTACGACCCCGATGCCGGCTGCCGCCGTGACGACTTCGCCTCCCGGGTCGCAGCGCCCTCGGTGGCGTCGATTCCGGGCCTGGACTTCGCCGACGCGTTCGACGACCTGGACTGACCCCGGTCGGCGGCGGCCGGGACCGGCACCGGCCGCCGCCGCCGACCAAGTACCGACCCCCTGAAGCACCAACCCGTTGTCCACAACCGCCGCGTTGTCCACAGGTACCCGTGGTCTCGGGTGCGAACGGCTAGGCTCCGCCCGTACCAGACGAGCCGTACCCGGGAGACACCCAGTGGCCAAGAAGCGACCCCAGACGAAGGCCGGCCGGCCGCAGCTCAAGGACGGGGAGATCCCGGTCGTCGGCGCCCGGGAGCCCTGCCCCTGCGGCAGCGGCCGCCGTTACAAGGCCTGCCACGGCCGGGCCGCCGCGCACGCCGTGACCGAGCTGGTGCAGCGCCCCTTCGAGGGCCTGCCGGGCGAGTGCGACTGGGTGGCCCTGCGTGAGCTGGTCCCGGCCGCCACCGTCGAGCTGACGCTGAAGGACGGACTGCCCGAGGGCGTCCCCTCCGTCACGCTCGCCACGGTCCTGCCGATGGCCTGGCCCGCGCTGCGCCGCGACGACGGCTCGGTGCTGCTCGGTCTGCAGAACGACACGCCGTCCGGTGACATCAGCCGCGACCTGGCGGACACCCTGCAGCGGGCCCTGGAGGCACAGCCGGGTACTCCGGTGCAGGCCCGGCGTGCCCCGGCGGACGGTCCCCGGATGCAGGATCTGCTGGACGCCGAAGGCGTGTTCGAGCCAGTTGTGCACGACGGTTTCGAGTTCTGGGTGCCGGACCCGGAGAACGCCTCCCCGGACGTCGCCGCCTCCCTGGAGCGGGCCAACGCGGCGGCGATCCCGACCGTGAAGCTGACCGGGGTGGACTCCGCCTACTGGTGCGAGACCCCGGACAAGAACCACCTGCGGTGGGTCATGCCGCACCCGGAGGAGCGGCTCCTGGACGCTCTCGCCCGACTGCACGCGGCCGGACGTTCCAGCCTCGGTGAGGGGACGCGTCTGGTGGGCTCCTTCCGGGCGCACGGCCTGACCGTGCCGGTCTGGGACCTGCCGAGCGGGGTCTCGGCGGACGACGTCGAGAAGCCGGCCGCCGAGTTCGCCGAGCGGCTCGCGGCGGCCCTGGCCTCGGACGCGGTGCTGACGCCCGAGGAGCGCCGGGCGCGCGGCGGGCTCACCAACCGCCAGGTGACGCTGAGCTGAGGAACGGCCGCCGGACCGGGCCCCCGGCTGACCCGACGGTCAGCCGGGCCGGACGAGGCGGAAGGCGTGACTCCGCTCACAACTCCCGTACGCACAAGGCGAGTCGGCGCCAGAAATTGCCGATCAGCACATGTCCGAAAGCCCGATGAAAACCAGAGATCGAATTTGCTTGGAGCCGATCTCTTGTTACCGTTCCAATAGCCCGGTTGCTGGTGCATCCCCCGTCGCCAGCAACCGGGTCTTTGCATGTCCGATCGGCCCGGACGGACCGACCTGCCCGTCAACTGCCTCCGGCCCCTGGGGAGTTGCTGCCGGAACGCAGCAGCAGCGGCCCCTCGCCCGCCTCCCGGGCGAACGCCGAGAACTCGGCGACGGCGGTGTACGCGTCCAAGGTCCCCCGCGTCCGCTCACGGGGCGTCTCACAGGTCTCCGGCTCGTCCTCGGCGGCCACGGCGCAGCGCATCTGCACCGTGCGCCCCTCGGGCTCCATGAGGCTCAGGACGGCGTTCAGGGCGCGTCCCGTGGCGTTGCGGTAGTACGTGCGCGCCCAGGTGTCGTCGCCCTGGGTCAGCACACAGGTCTGCGCCTCGACGCCCTCGGGTGAGGTCAGTCCGGGACCGCAGCGGGCGGCGGTGGCGAGACCGAGGCCGAGCAGCAGCGGGGAGGACCCGGCGGAGGGAGCGGGGGGCGGCGCCGGGAAGGCGGAGGGCGCCTTCGGGTCCGCGTCGCCGTGCGAGGACACGTCCGAGGACCCGTCCGAGGATGCGCGCGAGTCCCCGTCCGGGGAGACGCGCGAGGAGGCGCGCCCAGACATCCCCGGCGACACCTCCGAAGCGGCGCGCCAAGATCCGTCCGCGGTTCCGTCAGAAGATCTGCGGACAGATCCGTCCGCGGATCCGTCCGACGACATCGGGGAGCGCGCCGCCGAGCGGCCTCTGTCTCCCACCTGCCCCGCGGAAGCCATGGCCAAGGGAAGTGCGAGCGCGCAGGCCACGGCTCCGCCGAGGGCGAGGAGACGAAGGTTCATAGGGGGAAGATAGGGCGCGGCGCCGGGCCTCACGGGTCGGCGCGCGCCCGACACCGCTACATCTCGGGCGCGTTCACACCCGTACGAGTGAGGGCGTCGACGACGGCGTCCACGACGGCCTCGACGTCGGGCACCCAGGGGGAGGCCGAGCCGGGCAGCGGGGCGCGTTCCCAGCGGATGTCACCCCGGCCGGTCTCCGAGGGGGGCAGGGCGAGGTAGCCGCCCTCGCTGTGGAAGCGCAGGGAGCCGGGGACGAAGTCCTTGGCGTAGAGCAGTTCGCCCAACTGCTCCATGGAGTAGGGGCGGACGAGGATCGCCCACCGGGTGGGCGAGGCGACGACCGGGCCGAGCCGCATGCCCTGCCGGTCCAGCGCCACGAGCGCGCGGGACGCGGCGAGCGCGGGAAGGCTGACCGCGCAGGGGGCCCGGCCCCCGGTGGCGAGGATGATCGGCGCCGCCGGCCGGTTCGTCCACCACCAGCGCACCATACGGGCGTCGGTGGTGGCCGCGAGCAGGCCGGGGTCGAAGGGGTGCGCGCCGGGCAGCACGCACTCGGGGTCGGGGCAGCCGCACCGCGAGGTGCTGCGCTGGTCCGCCGTCACGCCGGGCAGGACGGGCCACTGCCATTCCGTCGCGAAGGTCAGGGCCGAGTCGACGGACTCAGACCCCTTTTCGCCGGACTGGGACAGAAGCCTGCGTCGCCTTCCGAGGATCTCGCGCATGAGCGCTCGTTCCTTTCCGTTGCACCGCTGGCAACACCGTGGGCCACATCACACCATGTGTCGATCAGTTCACTGGGCGTACCTGTTGGCGCATCACACCCCTGTCCTCGACAAGGGGAACCCCTGGGGCCGAGCTCCGGCCGCTTCCGCGGCCGCTCCGCCGACTTGCGTCCATCGAAACGCTGGGCGTGGCGTGGGGTGGCGAAGTCTGGCGTTTTGCCGCTCGCCGTATTTCTCTCGGCCTCCGCCACGGGAGGATGGGGCACGGTCGTCGGTGGCTATGACGCCCGGTTCGGCCACCAGGTTCCGGGTGGCTCCCGACGACCCCTGGTCCTTACCGAGTACGTACCCATCACGACCGTTGTGACGCTCCGTGGAGCAAGGCCAGTCGACCGCAAACAACCGTAACCCGAGTCAGTTTTAAGCCATTTTTGCTATTCGACAAGAGGGCGGGAAGAGTCGCGTCCGATTCCCCCCAAAGGCCTCATGGACACCACTAATCCCAGCAGGACAATGCTGGACATCCCCTTACGAGTGCGTGTACATGTGGAGACACTGCCAGCGGCGCAGAATGACATGGGGGTTTGCGATGCTTTTGAGCAATACGCTCCGGTCCGAGAGCCGGATGCCATGAACGCCCCTCACGCTCCGAAAGTGGCTGGAATCGATTCAACGGTTCCCTCGCCAGCACACACTGTCGCGCCCGCGCCCGCCTCCCCGGGAACACCGTCGGCCACCGCGGCCCCCGCCGACCCGGGCACCCTGCTCACGGACCGCCTCGCCGGATGGGTCTCGGACCTCACGACCCTGCACGAACTGACCGAACGTCTGGCACGCACGGACGCACTGAACGAGGCACTGACCGAACTGCTGCGCGCCGGAGCCGCCCTCGTGGGCACCCGGCGCGGTCTCGTCGTCCTGGAACCGGCCAGCGGCCTCGGCCCCGACACCACCATCGGCCTGGGACTCGGCCGCGCGGACCTCGGCCACATCGAGACCGTGCCGCGCAGCGCCATCTCCTACGGCCGGATCCTCGACGGCCTGCCCGGCGCCGACGGCGAGATCGCCGAGCCCGACCTGCTCGCCGAGGACGGTCTCGACCCCCGCCACCGCGAGGTGGCCGCCCGCCTCGGCTACGCCGCCAGCTACGCCCTGCCCCTGATCGCCGAGGGCCCCGAGGGCCGGGTCGGTGCCGCCGTCTGGCTCTACGACGAGCCCGCCGAACCGGGCGAGCGCCAGCGCCACCTGATCGGTCTGTACGTCCGCACCGCCGCCGAGCACCTGGCCCGGCTCGTCGAGGTCGAGCGCACGCGCGCGTCCATGGCCACCATGGCCGAGGAACTGCTGCCGTCCCGACTGCCGAGGGTGCCCGGCGTCCAGCTCGCCGCCCGCCGCAGCAGCGGCCCGCGCGGCGGCGGCGACTGGTACGACGCGCTGCCGCTGCCGGACGCGGCCCTCGGCCTCGCCGTCGGGTCGGTCACCGGCTCCGGGCCGAGCGCGGTCGCCGCGATGGGCCGGCTGCGCGCCTCCCTGCGGGCGTACGCCGTGATGGAAGGAGAGGACCCGGTCGCCGTCCTGTCCGACCTGGAGCTGCTGCTGCGCCTGACCGAGCCCGCCCGCTCCGCGACGGCCCTGTTCGCCTACTGCGAGCCCGCCCTGCGCAAGATCACCCTGGCCGGGGCCGGACACTGCCCGCCGCTGCTGGTCGGCGAAGACCGCACCGAGTTCGTGGAGACCTCCGTCTCCGCCCCGCTCAACATGCTGACCTGCTGGGAGGCACCGAGCGTCGAGCTGGATCCGGAGCCCGGCGAGACGGTCCTGCTGTACACCGACGGACTGCTGCACCGCACGGGCGACCCCTCGGACCGTGCCTTCGCCCGGCTGCACGCGGCCGCCTCCGGGGTGCCGAAGGCCCTGCGGAGCGACCCCGGCGCGATCGCCGACCATGTGCTGCGCACGGTGCTGCCGCACGGGGCGGCCGAGCGGGACAGCGAGGAGGACGTGGTGCTGCTGGCGGCGCGCTTCGAGTGAGCTGCCGGACTGCGGGCTCCCCCGCGCTTCCGGGTGCCCGGGTTCCTCCCCCGGCCGGTCTCCCGTACGACCGTACGATGGACAGGGTCCAGTGCCGTATCGAGGAGGATGACCGTGGCCGAGGAGCTCACCCCGGAGACGCCGGAGACCCCGGAGAACCCGGAGGAGACCGAGGAGCCCATCAAGCAGCGCAAGAACGGCCTGTACCCGGGCGTGTCCGACGAGCTCGCCGAGAACATGAAGTCCGGCTGGGCCGACACCGAGCTGCACGACCTGGAGCCGATCGCCCAGGCCGCCGAGACCGCCGCCCGCCGCGCCGCGCTCTCCGCGCGCTTCCCGGGCGAGCGCCTGGTGATCCCCGCGGGCAACCTGAAGACCCGGTCCAACGACACGGACTACCCCTTCCGCGCCTCCGTCGAGTACGCGTACCTGACCGGCAACCAGACCGAGGACGGCGTCCTGGTCCTGGAGCCCAGGGGCGACGGCCACGAGGCGACGATCCACCTGCTGCCCCGCTCCGACCGCGAGAACGGCGAGTTCTGGCTCTCCGGCCAGGGCGAACTGTGGGTCGGCCGCCGGCACTCGCTGAGCGAGGCGGAGAAGCGCCACGGCATCCCGGCCGCCGATGTGCGCGAGCTCGCCGGCGTCCTGCGCGAGGCCACCGGCCCGGTGCGGGTCGTCCGCGGGTACGACGCGGGCATCGAGGCCGCCCTGACCGACAAGGTCACCGCCGAGCGCGACGAGGAGCTGCGGGTCTTCCTCTCCGAGGCGCGGCTGGTCAAGGACGCGTTCGAGGTCGGCGAGCTGCAGAAGGCCGTCGACTCGACGGTCCGCGGCTTCGAGGACGTCGTACGGGTCCTGGACAAGGCCGAGGCGACCAGCGAGCGGTACATCGAGGGGACGTTCTTCCTCCGCGCGCGCGTGGAGGGCAACGACGTCGGCTACGGCACGATCGCCGCGGCCGGAGCGCACGCCTGCACGCTGCACTGGGTGCGCAACGACGGACCCGTGCGCCCGGGTGATCTGCTCCTGCTGGACGCGGGCGTGGAGACCCACACGTACTACACCGCGGACGTCACGCGCACGCTGCCGGTCAGCGGCCGGTTCACCGAGATCCAGAAGAAGATCTACGACGCGGTGTACGACGCCCAGGAGGCCGGCATCGCGGCGGTCGTGCCCGGGGCGAAGTACCGCGACTTCCACGACGCGGCGCAGCGGGTGCTCACCGAGCGGCTCGTCGAGTGGGGGCTCGTCGAGGGGCCGGTGGAGCGGGTGCTGGAGCTGGGGCTGCAGCGCCGGTGGACGCTGCACGGCACCGGCCACATGCTCGGCATGGATGTCCACGACTGCGCCGCCGCGCGCGTGGAGTCGTACGTCGACGGGACGCTGGAGCCGGGGATGGTGCTGACCGTCGAGCCCGGGCTGTACTTCCAGGCCGACGACCTGACCGTGCCGGAGGAGTACCGGGGGATCGGCGTCCGGATCGAGGACGACATCCTCGTCACGGAGGACGGTCAGCGGAATCTGTCGGACGGGCTGCCGCGGCGGTCCGACGACGTCGAGAGCTGGATGGCTTCGCTGAAGGGCTGAGCGGTTCGCCGCGCGTCCCTGAGGGGATTGCCCCGAGGTCCGGCAGGGAGTCCACGAAGAGGGCGCCTGCCAGGAGACCGGCGCTTCCCCGGGGGCTCCAGCCCCTCTCGTGGAGGTCCGCGTCGAAGGCGGCCAGTGCCTCACGGCCCTCACCCGTGTGGGCACCGCCCGCCTCCAGGACCCCGCGGGCGCCCGCCTGCACATGGCGCAGGCCCAGGGGGCCGGCCGTGTACAGGAGTTCGGAGTCCTGGAGGGTGGACATCACGGTGAGCAGGGCGTCCAGCCGTGCCTCGGCCTCGCCCGCGCCGGCGGAGCGTGCCGTGGCCAGGGCGTCCAGTGCCCGCCGTACATGAGGGAACCCGGCGCGTGCCTCGCCCCGGGCGCCTGCCGCGCCGTACTTCGCCGAGACCGTCGACCCGCGTGAGGGCCGCCGTGGTGCGCCCCGGTCGGGGTGCGCGGCGATCCGCTTGGCGGCCTGGGCGACCTCGGCGCCCCGCGCGCCGGGACGGAGGGCGGCCGCGGCGACCAGCAGTCCCAGCGTCCACAGGGCGCCCCGGTGTCCGCCGCCGGCCAGGCCCACCGAGTGTTCGGTGCACCTCCCGATGGCGCCGAGCTCCGCACGGAGCCGGGGTGTGGGTTCACCGGTGCGGCGGGCGGCGGCGGCCATCGCCGCAAGGCCTGGTGCGAGTGCCTTCGCCGACCAGCGCAGCCCGCGGTGGTCCCTGCGGGTGACACGGGCGTCCAGGTCACGGGGGTCGGGCAGGCCGGGCTTGGGGGCCAGGGCCAGCTGACCGGTCAGCGCGGCCACGGCGGCCTGCGCGAGCACGTCGTCCTCACGGCTGGTCATGGCCCCGCCCTACGAGGACGCGGTGGCGGAGTCGGTGGGCGCGCCGCTCGGCGGGGCACCCGTCGGGGCGCCGCTCGGCGGGGTGCCGCCGTCCCCGCCGCCGCTGCCGCTGCCCGCGCCGGTGTTCTCGGCGTCCGGGTCGATCCCGAGGGTCAGGAAGCCCTTGTAGCCCTTGGAGGGGTCCTTCTTGTGGACGGCCTTCAAGGTCAGCAGGCCGCTGGAGGCGCCGCCGCCGTCGTACACCATGTCGTCGTCAAGGGTGGTGTAGCTGCCGGAGTGCTTCGCATACGGCTCCAGGGCGAAGATCTCCTCGGCGATCGTGTCGTCGAAGAAGAGCTGGCCGGTGTGGTTGACCTTGCCGCCCTCGTAGGTGCCGTCCTCCTTCTCGCCGCCGGTGTGCACCTTGACGTGGATGTGGCAGGTGCGGGGCGTGTACCAGCCGGGGAAGATCGTCTCGAACTTGACCACCCCGTTGGCGTTGGCGATCTGGTAACCGCGCAGATAGGTGCTGTCGTCGGCGGTGGAGCCGTCCTCGCTCTCGGCGGGGGCGGAGCCACCGGGGTTGGCGGTGGTGTAGCCGGAGTAGTAGCCCCAGGCGTCGCAGTGCCAGATCTCGACCGCGGCGCCCTTGACCGGGGTGCAGCCGTCGGTGGCGTCGACGACCGTCAGCCGCAGGGTCAGCGGTACGCCGCTCTTGCCCTCGGTGATGTCCTTGCGCACCAGGGCACCGTCGAGGTAGTAGGGCCCTTCCGTGACGCTGCTCATCAGCGTCGTGCACGCACCGCCGGTCGCGGTGGCGTCCGCGGTGGCCTCGGTGTCGGTGGCGGTGTCGGTGTCCGTGGTGGTGTCGGCGAACGCCGACTGGTAGCCCGCGACGGCGAGCCCGCCGGCCGCGACCGTGCCACCCGTCACCACGAGGGCGCGGCGCCGGGTGATGCTGGTGTCCTTGTGGTTTCCCGTCATGAACAGGAACGTAGGAACGCACTCCATCAGCGGGCTGGAGGAACGCTGAGAGGCACCTGTGAGTACCGAGGAACCTCAAGCCCCGCGCGGCTCACGCCACTTGAGGAGGCGTCATACGGCCATCAGCGGGGCGTCCTTGCGCCACTTCAGGATCTTGTCGAAGCTGACCACCGCTCCGCCGCGCCCCGGCGTGTTGCCGATGTGCACGTGATCGGCGAGCTCCTGGATGAGGAAGAGGCCCCTGCCCTGTTCGGCGTCCGCGCTCGTGCGCACCGGCGCGGGAGCGGGGCGCTCCGCGGTGAAGCCGGGACCGGAGTCGGCCACCTCGATCCGGCACTTCTCGCCGTCGAGATACGCGGTGACCCGGTACGCCTCCGAAGGCCCGCCGCGCGCGTACTCCCCGCCGTGCTCCACGGCGTTGGCGCAGGCCTCGCTCAGCGCGACCGAGAGGTCGTAGCTCACGTCGGGATCGACTCCTGCCGTCTCCATCGTCCCGAGCAGCAGACGGCGGGCGAGCGGAACACTCGCGGCTTCGCGCCGCAGATGGAGTGACCACCAGATGCTCATGCTCCAGCCTCCTGGCCGCGGCTCGACATACCGATACGTATTGCCGCGCGGACGCTTGTGTAAGCGCGAATTCCGCGTGATGCCGCCCATATGGGGGGTGCACGGATGACAAGAATCGGTGTATGTGGTGCTCAGGAGGTATCCGGTGTACCGGTCCGCCCGAAAAGTGATCTTCCATGATGCGGACGGCCGTATCGCATCGCGTGGACCTGCCGCAGGGGGACCGTAAGGGCAGTGCGATGATGAGGCCGCCATGACTGCCCCCCACGAGGTCCGCCTGCTGCGGGCCGCGGTCTTCACCGCGGTCTGCGTCGTGCTGGCCGCGGCCGGGCACACCATGGCCTCCTGCGCCACCGTTCCGCCGTGGACGCTCGGTGCGGGTTTCCTCGGCGCCCTGGCCGTCGTGGTGCCGCTCGCCGGGCGTGAGCGTTCGCTGCCGGGCATGGTGGGGCTGCTCGCGGCCGGACAGACCGTGCTGCACACCCTGTTCGGGCTCGGGCAGCACACCGCCGCCACGACCGCCGGCGCGATGTCGACGTCCGACGCCGCGCTCGTCGCACGGGCGGCGCGGCTGGTCTGCGGGGCGACGGCGGCGGCGATCAGCCCCGCCCAGGCCCAGAAGATCCTCGTCGACGCCCGCCTCTACAGCCCCACCGACGGCACCGGCATGACCGGGATGAGCGGGATGGGGTCCATGACCCACTCGGCGGACGCCCTGTCCGCGGCCGGCCCGACCATGTCCCTGCTGCCGTCGCTGCCCATGGTCCTCGGGCATCTCCTCTCGGCCCTCGCCACGGGCTGGCTGCTGCGGCGCGGCGACTCCGCCCTGCGGCAGCTGATCCACCTGTCGGCGCACGGGGTCGCCGAGGGAGCGCTCGTACGGTCCCTGCGCGGGGCGCTCGCGCTGGTGCGGGCCCTGCTGGCGGGCCTGCCGGCCGCGCCCGGCACAGGGCCGTGTCTCCCGCGCACCGCCCTGCTCCCGCCCCCGCGGCCCCGTATCACCGCACTCCAGCACACGGTGATCAGGCGCGGCCCGCCGACCGGATCGGTCCTCGTCCTCGCTGCCTGACGCGGCACGACCAGCACTCCGTGGGAGAGATGGCCGCTGTCGTGCGGCACGCGTGCGTGCGCGCTGCCCGCCGGTCGGTCCGGCCCGTCGCGTACGCCTCCCACCGTCCGTCCTGTGCTCAGACCTGACCACAGACCTCATCCCGGAGTGGAGTGCTCCTCGCCATGCAGGCCTCTCGTATCGCCGCCGCCGCTGCCGTCGCCGGTTCCGCCGTCCTCCTGCTGTCCTCGCCCGCGTTCGCGCACGTCAGCGTGCAGCCGGACGGCACGGCCGCGAAGGGCGGCTACGCCCTGGTCAACTTCCGCGTTCCGAACGAGCGCGACGACGCCTCGACCACCAAGCTCGAGGTGAGCTTCCCGACCGACCACCCGCTGGCCTCGGTGATGCCGGAGAAGATCGCCGGCTGGAAGGCCACCGTCACCAAGACCAAGCTCGCCAAGCCGCTCGAGATGCACGGGCAGAAGATCAACGAGGCCGTCTCCAAGGTCACCTGGACCGCCGACGGCAAGGGCATCGAGCCCGGCTACATCCAGCGGTTCCCGGTCTCCATGGGCGCCCTGCCCGAGGACACGGACGAACTCGTCTTCAAGGCGATCCAGACCTACTCGGGCGGCGAGGTCGTCCGCTGGATCGAGGTCCAGGAGGACGGCGCGGAGGAACCGGAGAACCCGGCGCCCGTGCTCGCCCTGTCCGCCGCCACCGAGGACCACCACGGCGGCGCGGCCACCGCCGAGGACGCCTCCGACGAGTCCGCCGATTCCTCCGACGACGCCAAGGCCGCCTCCGCGACCACCGAGGCCGCCGCCGACTCCTCCGGCGGCAGCGACACCACCGCCCGGGTCCTCGGCGTGGTCGGCATCGTCGTCGGCGCCGCCGGGGTGGCCTACGGCGTACTCGCCGGCCGCCGCCGCACGACGTCCGACGCCTGACCGGCACCGCCCACCCCGCCCCCACCTCCGCCTCCCTCTCCACCCGCAGTACCGAGTACCGAGTACCGCCCACGCGCGTACCTGGTGCCGCCGTACTGCCGTACGCTCCGGGCCCGTGCAGCCGCACGGACGCACGGGCCCGGTGCGTACCGGAGTTCCTCCATCTGGGACATTTCTCTATGCGCAAGAAGACCTTCGCCGCGGCCGCGCTGCTCGCCGTCGCCACCCTCACTCTCTCCGCCTGCGGCAGCGGTGACAGCGCCGACACCTCCGTCGCCGCGGTCGCCGAGGACAACGGCAAGAAGCAGGCCGCGACCGTGCTCGACCAGCCGTTCACCAAGCCGGACCTGGTCCTCACCGACACCCGGGGCAAGTCCTACGACCTCCGCAAGGAGACCGCGGGCCACCCCACGCTGATCTACTTCGGCTACACCAACTGCCCGGACGTCTGCCCCCTGACGATGAGCAACATCGCCGTCGCCAAGAAGCAGCTGTCCCGGGCCGACCAGGACGAGCTGCGCGTGGTGTTCGTCACCACCGACCCGGACCGGGACACCCCGGCCGCGCTCGGCAAGTGGCTCAAGGGCATCGACCCGCAGGTCGTCGGTCTCACCGGCAAGTTCGCCACCATCCAGGCCGCCGCGCGCACCGTCGGCATCACCGTCGAGCCGCCGCACAAGGACAAGAACGGCAAGATGGTCTCCACCCACGGCACCCAGGTCATCGCCTTCTCCCCGAAGACGAACGGCGGCTACCTGCTGTACGGCGAGGAAGCCACGGTCGACGACTACACCAGGGACCTGCCCAAGATCATGAAGGGGCAGAACCCGTGAGCCGTCGCACAACGGCCACCGCGGCGGTGATCGCCGGCGTGTTCCTGCTCGCGGGCTGCGGCTCCGACGGAAAAGCCGACCTGTCCGTCGAGTCCGCCTACATACCGCAGCCCGTCTCCGACACCATGGCCGCCGGCTTCCTCACCGTCGTCAACAAGGGCGGCGCCAAGGACGAACTGACCTCCGTCACCAGTCCCGTCGCCGGCAGTGTCACCCTGCACGAGACCGTCGGGTCCTCGATGGAGGAGGTCACCTCGCTGGCGGTGCCCGCCCACGGTCAACTCGTGTTCAAGAGCGGGGGAAACCATCTGATGTTCGAGAAGCTGAAGCGCAAGCCGGTGCAGGGCGAGACGGTCGACGTCGAACTGCACTTCGCCGAGTCCGGCCCGTTGAAGGTCGAGATCCCGGTGGAGTCGGCCGTGTACAGCCCCAAGACCGGCCACTGAGGGAAGGACCACCGTGAGGCAGACCATCGCCCCCCGCGTCCGGATGATCGTGCTGCTGTTCCTGGCGGTCACCGGTGCGCTGCTCGCCGGCGCCGGACCGGCCGCCGCGCATGCCGCGCTGACCGGCAGCGACCCCGCGCAGGGAGTGGTGGTCGACAAGGCACCCACCCAGGTGACGCTGACGTTCTCCGAGACCGTCTCCCTGAACGACGACTCGCTGCGGGTCCTCGACCCCAAGGGCGCCCGGGTCGACGAGGGCAAACCGTCCCACACCGGCGGCACCTCGTACGCCGTCCAGCTGCACTCGGGGCTGCCCGACGGCACGTACACCGTGACCTACCAGGTGGTGTCCGCCGACAGCCATCCCGTCGCCGGCGCCTACACCTTCTCCATCGGCTCCCCCTCGAAGACCAGCGTGTCGGTCTCCGACCAGACGGCCGGCGGCGGGGTCGTCGGCCGGCTCTACGGCTTCGGGCGGTACCTGTCGTACGCCGGCTTCATCGTGATGGTCGGCGGGGCCGCCTTCGTCCTGGCCTGCTGGCAGCGCGGCAGCGGGGTACGGGCGCTGCAGCGGCTGGTGGTCTCCGGCTGGCTCACGATGACCGCGGCCACGCTGTTCCTGCTGCTCCTGCGCGGCTCCTACACCAGCTCCGGCAAGGTCGGTGCCATCTTCGACCTGGAGCTGCTCGGTCAGGTCCTGCAGACCAAGACGGGCGCGGCGCTCGTCTCCCGGCTGCTGCTGCTCGCCGCGGCGGCGCTGTTCATCGCCGTCCTGTTCGGCGCGTACGACAAGCGCGAGGAAGAGGAGAAGCGGGACCTCACCTTCGGGCTCGCGGTCGGCGGGACGGTCGTGGCCGCGGGGCTCGCGGCGAGCTGGGCCATGGCCGAGCACGCCTCGACCGGGCTGCAGCCGGGCATCGCGATGCCGGTCGACATCCTGCACCTGCTGGCCGTCGCCTCCTGGCTGGGCGGGCTCGCCGCGCTGCTCGTCGCCCTCTACCGGGCGCCCGCCGACCGGCCCGTCGAGGCCGCGGCCGTCCACCGCTTCTCCCAGGTCGCCTTCGGCAGCGTCATCGCCCTGGTCGCGACCGGCGTCTACCAGTCCTGGCGCCAGCTCGGCTCCTGGTCGGCCTTCACCGAGACCGGGTACGGCCGGCTGCTCCTGGTGAAGATCTGCCTGGTGGCCGTACTCGTCGGCATCGCCTGGATCTCCCGCCGCTGGACGGCCCGACTGGGGGACGCGGCGGGCGTCGCCGGGAAGGCGGGGGCAGGCGAGGAAGCCGGGGCAGCCACGGAAGCGGGGGGAGCCGAGGACGTCGGGGAAGAGCAGGCCGGCAAGGAGCACGTGACCGCTCCCGCGGGGGCCGGGGAGTCAAAGAGCGCCGAGGGCTCGAAGGGTGCCGAGGGCTCGAAGGGTGCCGAGGGCTCGAAGGGTGCCGGGGGCGCGCAGGGTGCCGGGGGCGCGCAGGGTGCCGGTGATGGCGGTGACGCGCGGCGGGCCGTGCAGCTCGCGCGGCAGCGGGCCGCCGTGGACACCGCCCGGGAGAAGCGGCTGCGGGACGGCGATCCGCACCGCCTCGGACTGCGCCGCTCGGTGCTCGCCGAGGCCGGGGTGGCTGTCGTCCTCCTCGCCGTCACCACCGCGCTGACCTCGACCGAGCCGGGCCGTACGGAGCTGGAGGCCGCCAAGGCCGGCTCGTCGTCCGCCTCGTCCTCGTCCTCGGACGCCTCGGACTCCACCTCCGGTGCGCTGACGCTGGACATGGCGTTCGACGCCGGCGGCGCCGACGGCAAGGGCGTCGTCAGCGTGGACATCGACCCCGCCCGGACCGGCGCCAACGAGATGCACGTCTATGTGACCCGGCCCAACGGGCGCGGCTTCGACGTCCCCGAGGTCAAGGTCGCCTTCACCCTCGAAGCCAAGAACATCGGGCCGCTGTCCGTCGTGCCCGACCACATCACCACCGGCCACTGGGCGGCGAACGGGGTGCAGATCCCCGTGGCCGGCGAATGGAAGATCGCTGTGACCGTGCGGACCTCCGACATCGACCAGGTGACCGTCTTCAAGAACGCGCAGATCGGCTGAACCGCACCATGCCCGACCAGTCCACCACCGAGATCCATGAGTCTGCGGCCCCCTCCTCCGAGGAGGGGGTGGCGAGGCTGACGCGCCGCAAGCTGCTCGGCACCGCCGGTGCCACCGGGCTGGTGCTCGGGGCCGCCGGCGCGGCCGCCGGTTACGCGGCCGCCCCCGCCCGGGCGACCCCGCTGTCCTCGGTCGGCGCGGGGCAGGCACCGTTTCACGTGAAACACCAGCCCGGCATCACCCAGGGCCTCCAGGCGCGTGGGCATCTGGTGGCCTTCGACCTCGCGGTCGGCGCGGGCCGCAAGGAGGCCGCCGCGCTGCTGCGCCGCTGGTCGGAGACGGCCCGGCTGCTGATGGCGGGCGAGGCGGCCCCGAACGGCGACACGGACATCGCCCGGGACGCGGGGCCGTCCTCGCTGACGATCACCTTCGGCTTCGGCAACAGCTTCTTCGCCCGTACAGGTCTGGAGAAGCAGCGCCCGGTCGCCCTGGACCCGTTGCCCGACTTCTCCTCCGACCACCTCGACAGGACCCGCAGCAACGGTGACCTCTGGGTGCAGATCGGCGCGGACGACGCCCTGGTCGCCTTCCACGCCCTGCGCGCGATCCAGAAGGACGCCGGCAGCGCGGCGAAGGTCCGCTGGCAGATGAACGGCTTCAACCGCACCCCGGGTGCCACCGCGCACCCCATGACGGCCCGCAATCTGATGGGCCAGATGGACGGCACCCGCAACCCCAAGCCGACCGAGTCCGACTTCGACGAGCGCATCTTCGTCCCGGCGAAGAGCACCAAGGATCCCGCCTGGATGGCGAACGGCTCCTACGCCGTCGTTCGCCGTATCCGCATGCTCCTCGACGACTGGGAGAAGCTGTCGCTCACGGCGCAGGAGCAGGTGATCGGGCGGCGCAAGTCCGACGGGGCGCCGCTGACCGGGGGCGGCGAGACGACCGCGATGGACCTGGAGAAGACCGACGCGAACGGCGATCTGGTGGTCCCCCTCAACGCGCACGCCCGGATCACCCGGCCCGATCAGAACGGCGGCGCGGCCATGCTGCGGCGGCCGTTCTCCTTCCACGACGGCATCGACCCGGACGGCACCCCCGACGCGGGCCTGCTGTTCGTGTGCTGGCAGGCGGATCCGCTGCGCGGCTTCGTCACCGTGCAGCGCAAGCTGGACCGGGGGGACGCCCTGTCGAAGTACATCCGGCACGAGTCGAGCGGGCTCTTCGCCGTGCCCGGCGGGGCGGCGGCGGGCGGCTATGTGGGACAGGCGTTGCTGGAGGGGTGAGCGGGGCGCGTGGGGCGGGCTGGGTGCGCGGTCCGGTCCAAGGGGTGCGCCCGGGGTTACGCGGATTCATCCGTGGGAGGGGTGCTCGTGAGACAGCGGCACGTGGTTCCGCTACGGCCATTAGGGTGAGGTCATGCCAGCGAGCTATGCGTATCTCGGCCCGGAGGGGACCTTCACGGAGGTCGCCCTGCGCACGCTTCCGGAGACCGCCACCCGGCAGCTGATCCCCTATGTGTCGGTGCAGTCCGCGCTCGACGCGGTGCGCGGGGGCGAGGCCGAGGCCGCGTTCGTGCCGATCGAGAACTCCGTCGAGGGCGGGATCACCACCACCCTGGACGAGCTGGTCGCGGGCGAGCCGCTGATGATCTACCGCGAGGTGCTGCTGTCGATCACCTTCGCGCTGCTGGTGCGGCCCGGCACCACGCTGGCGGACATCAAGACGGTCTCCGCGCATCCGGCCGCCCAGCCGCAGGTGCGCAACTGGCTGAAGGCGAACCTTCCCGAAGCGGTCTGGGAGTCGGCCGCCTCGAACGCGGACGCCGCCCGGCTGGTCCAGGAGGGCCGTTACGACGCCGCGTTCGCGGGCGAGTTCGCCGCCTCCCGGTACGGCCTCACCGCCCTGGAGACCGGGATCCACGACGCCGAGAACGCCCAGACCCGGTTCGTGCTCGTCGGCCGGCCCGCCCGGCCCGCGGCGCCGACGGGCGCGGACAAGACGTCGATCGTGCTGTGGCAGCGCGACGACCACCCCGGTGGGCTGCGCGACCTGCTGGGCGAGTTCGCCACACGCGGCGTCAACCTGATGGTGCTGCAGTCCCGGCCGACGGGCGCCGGCATCGGCAACTACTGCTTCTGCATCGACGCCGAGGGGCACATCACCGACCGCCGGGTGGCGGACGCGCTGATGGGACTGAAGCGGATCTGCCGCGACGTGCGCTTCCTCGGCTCGTACCCGCGTGCGGACGCGACCGCGGCGGACGTACCCGCTCCGCTGACCGGAACCTCGGACAGCGCGTTCATGGCGGCGGCCGACTGGGTCGCGCGCTGCCAGGACGGCCGGTTCTAGAACCCGCGCCGGTTCCCTTCGTTATCCACAGAAGTTATCCACAGGTAGGCTTCTCGACCTGGGGACAAGTCGACAACGAAGCGCCATCCAGTCGACAAATCGCCCTGGAGCGCCCAAGCGAGCGCAGAGCCGTGCACATCACCCTTCGTCCACCCGTTTCCTTCGATCAATCCTTTGGGGCGACGCATTTCCACTCGAAAGTGGGGGCGATGGGCAGCGAGGACGGGAATTCCCGGTGTCGCGCAGGGGTCTCGGAATGATCCGTTCCGATGTCCACAGAGCTTTCGCACACCCTGTGGATAACTCACTCGGGGTGTGGACCCCTGTGGACAACCGCACCCCCAAGTCCCGCCTCGCGCAAGGAGATCGAGTCAATGCGACGCCCGTCACATGACCCGTCCCAGGGAGTGAGACACTTTCGCTTGACACGTTCGGCAATTCCCTCATGACGGGCGGTGAGCTCGCGATTCGTCACCCCGGGCACGCGGTTCCGAATAGTGAGTCGTGAGTCGCAACCAGGCACCGGTAGCCTTGACCGCGTGATTGACCTTCGCCTGCTCCGTGAGGACCCCGACCGTGTGCGCGCGTCCCAGCGCGCCCGTGGAGAGGACGTCGCGCTCGTCGACTCCCTCCTGTCCGCCGACGAGCGGCGCAGGTCGTCCGGCGTCCGCTTCGACGAACTGCGCAACGAACAGAAGTCGCTCGGCAAGCTGATCCCCAAGGCCTCCGCCGAGGAGAAGGCCGAACTGCTGAAGCGCGCCGAGCAGCTCAAGGCCGACGTCAAGGCGGCCGACGCCGAGCGCGACGCGGCCGACGCCGAGACCCAGGAGCTGCTGCTCAGGCTCGGCAACCTCGTCCACCCCGGCGTGCCCGTCGGCGGCGAGGAGGACTTCGTCACCCTCCAGACGCACGGCACGATCCGTGACTTCGGCGCCGAGGGCTTCGAGCCCAAGGACCACCTGGAGCTCGGCCAGCTGCTCGGCGCGATCGACGTCGAGCGCGGCGCCAAGGTCTCCGGCTCCCGCTTCTACTTCCTGACCGGCGTGGGCGCGCTGCTGGAGCTGGCCCTGGTCAACGCGGCGATCGCGCAGGCCACGGCGGCCGGCTTCACGCCGATGCTCACCCCGGCCCTGGTCCGCCCCCAGTCGATGGCGGGCACCGGCTTCCTCGGCCAGGCGGCCCAGGACGTCTACCACCTCGACAAGGACGACCTCTATCTGGTCGGCACCTCCGAGGTCCCGCTCGCCGCGTACCACATGGACGAGATCATCGACGCCGAGCGCCTTCCGCTGCGCTACGCGGGCTTCTCGCCCTGCTTCCGCCGCGAGGCCGGCTCGCACGGCAAGGACACCAAGGGCATCTTCCGCGTCCACCAGTTCGACAAGGTCGAGATGTTCTCCTACGTGCACCCCGACGACTCGGAGGCGGAGCACCAGCGGCTGCTGGAGTGGGAGAAGCAGTGGCTGACCTCGCTGGAGCTGCCGTTCCGGGTGATCGACGTCGCCACCGGTGACCTCGGCTCCTCGGCCGCCCGCAAGTTCGACTGCGAGGCGTGGATCCCGACCCAGGGCAAGTACCGCGAGCTGACCTCGACCTCGGACTGCACCGAGTTCCAGTCCCGCAGGCTGTCGATCCGGGTCCGCGAGGGCAAGCAGGTCCGCCCCCTGGCCACGCTCAACGGCACCCTGTGCGCCGTTCCGCGCACGATCGTCGCCATCCTGGAGAACCACCAGCAGGCCGACGGTTCGGTGCGGGTGCCCGAGGTGCTGCGCCCCTACCTCGGCGGCCGAGAGGTCCTGGAGCCGACCGCCAAGTGAGCACCGCGCCGCCCTCCGGTTCTCCCTCCGGTGGCTTCCCCTACCGGTTGATCGCGACCGACCTCGACGGAACGCTCCTGCGCTCCGACGAGTCGGTCTCGCGGCGCACCCGTGACGCGCTCGCCGCCGCCACCGCGGCGGGCGCGGCCCACATCGTGGTCACCGGCCGCGGGGTCCCCTGGACCCGGCACATCCTCGACGACCTCGGTTACGAGGGCCTCGCGGTCTGCGGCCAGGGCGCGCAGGTGTACCACGCCGGGGAGCACCGTCTGCTGACCTCGGTGACCCTGGACCGGCAGCTCGCCGGGGTGGCCCTCGCGAAGATCGAGGCGGAGGTGGGCCCGCTGTACCTGGCGGCGAGCCGGGACGGACTGGACGGCGATGTGCTGGTCGGGCCCGGTTACGCGGTCACCGGAAGGCTGCCCTCGACGCCGTTCACGGACGCGTCCGATCTGTGGACCGCCCCGCTGAGCAAGATCTACATACAGCATCCGGCCCTCACGGACGACGAGCTGGCCGAGGCCGCGCGCCGGGCCGCGGGGGGTTTCGTGACCGTCGCCCTGGCTGGTGAGGGCATCGTGGAGCTGCTGCCGCTGGGCCTGTCCAAGGCGACGGGACTGTCCCTGGCGGCCCGCCGTCTGGGAGTGAAGGCCGCGGAGACCATCGCCTTCGGCGACATGCCCAACGACCTTCCCATGTTCGCGTGGGCCTCGCGGGGGGTGGCCATGGCCAACGCGCATGAGGAACTGAAGGCCGTCGCCGACGAGGTGACGTCCTCCAACGAGGAGGACGGGGTCGCGGTCGTGGTGGAGCGTCTGCTGGGCTGAAGCGGTCGTGGTGCGGGTGGGCCGCGCCTGCGCCCACGCGCCTTGGCGTCACAACGTCTTGCGGAGGATGCACGGATCGAACGTGCGCGGGCTTTTCCACCCGACCGCGGTTTAGCAAACCGGTGCCTTGCCACTCGGCCAATCCTCCGGGTGGGCGGCCCACGCGAGAGCGACATCGCGTGCTCGAAGCGGCCGCCCCGGGCAGCTCCCCGTGCGACCGGGCTTCTTGGAGGGGTAACTACTCCGAAGCCCGCCGCCGGCTGCCCTGTCGGGAGCTGGACGTACTGCCGTGCATGGACATCGCCCCGCTCCTCTCCCAGCTCGTGGTGGACGACAACCACTGTGCCCCGTCCACGAGTCGGGCGCCACTGAATAAAACAGGTGTGCTATCGGCGGCGCCACCTGCGGCGGCGGGCCTTGCTGAAGAACCAGCCGGCGGGCGGCTCGTCGGAGCGCCACGGCTGCGGTTCGGGCTCCTGGGCCCGCCAGCGTGCGGCGAGCATCCGGGCCCGGGCGGACGGCTCGGACGTCTCGGCGGCCCGGACGAAGTCCTCGTCCAGGACGAGGTCGTCCCAGATCTCGTCACCGGATTCCTCGCGACCGCCGCGCTGTGACGTCTTGTCTGCCATCCCGGCCTCCTGACCTCCTGATGGGCCGCAATCCTTCGGCCCAGTGTGCCCGGGAGGAGGTGAAGCCACCGTCAAGGGCGACGGCGGCCGCACTTCCGCCCCTTCCGCTCCGCTGCTACTCCTCGCCCGCGAGGGTCAGCGCCCGCAGCTTCTGTCCCGCGTACCAGGTGGCCAGGACGGTCACCGCGACCAGCAGCACGGTCGCCGTCGTCAGCCCGACGTCCGAGGTGACCAGGTCCCCGCCGGCCACCTTGTGGGCGACGGCCAGCGACCACTGCTGGACGCTGAGGGTGCGCGCGCCCGGCACGAGGGAGCCGAACAGGGCCTCCCAGACCAGGGCGTAGACGAGCCCGAAGACCACCGCGTGCCGGGACACCGTGCCCAGCAGCAGGAAGAGGGCCGCATAGGCGATGGAGGAGACCAGGGCCGCGACCGTGTAGGCCACGGCGATCTGCTGGCCGTTGCCGTTGAGGATGAACCCGGCGATCAGCGTCGGCAGGGCAGAGAACACCATCGTGACCGCGATCGCCACGATCAGTTTGGTGAAGATGATGGTGGGCCGCTTGATCGGCTTGGACAGCAGATACACCACCGAGCCGTCGTCGATCTCCGGGCCGATCGCGCCGGTGCCGGCGATGACACCGATGATCGGCACCATCGTGGCCAGCCCGAGACCGCCCAGCAGGTCGGCGGCCGTCTGGTCGTCGGCGCCGGTCAGCGCCCGGACGACCACGGAGATCACGATCAGCAGCAGGGGCAGGGCGCCCAGGATGAGGGCCCGACGGCGGCCGAGCAGGGCCCGGTAGGTGAGCCGGGCGACTGTGGGGTCGTACATCTTCGGCCTCCTACGCCGCGACCAGGTACGAGAAGACGGACTCGAGCGACTCGTCGGACGGCGAGACCGCCAGCAGCCGGATGCCGTGGTCCCTGGCGACCTTCGGCAGCAGCGCGGTGAAACGGCCGAAGTCGACGGCCTGGATGCGCAGCGCGCCCTCGGCCAGGTCCACCTCGATGCCGGAGGTCGACGAGTCGGCGATCAGTGCGGCCGCGAGGGCGCGGTCGTCGCTGGAGCGCACCAGATAGCGGTGCGGCCGGTCGGTCATCAGGCGGCGGATCCTGCGGAAGTCGCCGCTGGCCGCGTGCCGTCCGGCGACGACGACCTCGATGTGCCGGGCGAGCTGTTCGACCTCTTCGAGGATGTGGGAGGAGAACAGCACGGTACGGCCCTCGTCCCCCATGCGCCGCAGCAGATCCATGAGCTGCATGCGCTGACGCGGGTCCATGCCGTTGAAGGGCTCGTCGAGCAGGAGCAGCGACGGGTCGTGGACGAGGGCGCTGGCCATCTTCACGCGCTGGCGCATGCCCTTGGAGTAGGTCGAGATCTTGCGGTCCTGCGCGTACTCCATCTCCACCGTGGCCAGGGCGCGCTGGGCCGCCTTGTCGCCGAGGCCGTGCAGTTCGGCGTTGGCGACGACGAACTCGCGGCCGGTGAGGAAGTCGTACATCGCCTCGCGCTCGGGGACGATGCCGATGTGCCGGTAGATGTCCTCGTTGCGCCAGACCGGCCGGCCGTCGAGGGTGACGGCGCCGGTGGAGGGGGCGAGGAAGCCGCCCATCATGTTGATCAGGGTGGACTTCCCGGCGCCGTTGGGGCCGAGCAGGCCGGTGACCCCGGGGCCGATGGTCATGGTGATGTCGTTGACGGCGACCACGTTGCCGAACCAGCGGGAGACGTGGTCGATGTGGAGCGTGGTCACAGGCCCACCTTCCGGTAGCGGCGCATCAGGAGGCCGTAGCTGGCGGCGATCAGACCGAGGGTGACGGCGAGGAAGACCACGCCCTCCCCGGTGCTCGGGCCCATGGCCCCGGGGTAGGCCGACTGGGCGCCGAGGAACGCGGACTGGACGCCGTCGATCAGGGTGACCGGTGAGAAGAGTCCGATCCAGGCGATGGCGCCGGTGCTGTTCTGGGCCTCGGCGATGGCCTGGAGCGTGGAGACGGCGCCGTAGGAGATGGTCAGGACGGCGATGACGGCCGCGATACCGAAGCCGCGGCGGGGCGTCACCGAGGCGATGACCAGGCCGATGCCGGCGAAGAGCAGGGAGAGCAGGGCCACGGAGACGAGTCCTTGGGCGAATCCCTTGCTCTGGTCGGCGAAGTCGAGCTTGGCCAGCAGCGCGCCGATGTAGAGCACGAGGAGGGGGGCGGCGGTGAGGACGAACAGCGCCGAGGCCAGCGCCGCGTACTTGGCGCGTACGTAGTCCGCGGTCTCGATGGGCCGGGAGAAGTACAGCGGGACGGTCTTGAAGCGCAGGTCGCGGGAGACGGACTGGGGTGCCTGTGAGGCGACGTACAGGCTGATGACGGCCTGCATGATGATCGCGTAGCGCGTGTAGTCGACGGGGAGTTCCTTGGCCTTCGTGGCGACCGCGACGGCGACCATGATGGCCGCGGGCACGCACATCACCACGAACAGCAGCATGGGCAGCACCTTGGACTTCACCGAGCGGCCGAGGCCGTAGGCGCCGCGCAGGGACTGCGAGTAGAGGGAGCGGCGGGCGTAGGCGCGGCCGAGGCGGGGGCCGTCGTAGCTGCGGTAGCCGATGTTGTGGATGCGGGTCTGGTCCCCCGTGGGGGTGGTGACGGGCTGGTCAACCGCCATGGCCGACGGCCTCCTTCCTGGTCGTGTCGCTGTCCGTCGCGTCCGTGGGGGCGCTGTCCGCGTCGGTGAAGACCTCGGAGATGTGGTGCCGGCGCTGTTCCATGCGGACCAGGCCGAGTCCGAGGTCGGCGACCACGTCACGGACGACGTCGTAGGTCTCCTCGCCCTGGGCGGTCAGCAGCAGGATGTGGCCGGCGCCGGGCAGGCCCGCGCCGGATTCCACGATCTCCACTCCGCGCGCGAGGAGCGCGTCGCGGACCGCGCGGGTGCCGTCCGGGTGGGCGTCGGTGTCGGTGACCTCGATCGCCACGGTGGCGGTGGTCTGGGTGAAGTCGGTGGTGGAGCTGGAGCGCAGCAGCTTGCCGCCGTCGACGACCACGACGTGGTCGCAGGTGCGCTCCAGTTCGCCGAGGAGATGGGAGGTGACCAGGACCGAGATGCCGAAGTCGGTGTGGATGCGGCGGATCAGGCCGAGCATCTCGTCGCGGCCGACCGGGTCGAGACCGTTGGTGGGCTCGTCGAGGAAGACCAGCTGCGGGTCGTGCACCAGCGCCTGGGCCAGCTTCACGCGCTGTTTCATGCCCGTGGAGTAGCCCCCTATGGGGCGGTAGCGCTCCTCGTACAGCCCGACGTGGCGCAGGGTGTCGGCGGTGCGCTCGCGCGCGGCGGTGGGCGGCAGGCCGGACATACGCGCCATGTGCACGACGAACTCGGTGGCCGAGACGTCGGGCGGCAGGCAGTCGTGCTCCGGCATGTAGCCGACCCGCTCGCGGATGGCGGCGCCCTGGGTGGCCACGTCGAGGCCGAGCACATGGGCGCGGCCCTCGGTGGCGGGCGAGAGACCCAGCAGGATCTTGATGAGCGTGGACTTGCCGGCGCCGTTGGCTCCGACGAGTCCGGTCACACCGGGTCCGATGTCCACGGACAGCCGGTCGAGCGCGGTCACCCGGGGGAACCGCTTGCTCAGGCTTTCGGTCGCGATCACAGTCACAGCATCGAATGTAGTGACGCGCGCCACGGACATCGTCAGACCTCAGAGCCGTCTTCGCCTCAGACCTCAGATGTACGGACCCGTAGGGGGACGCCCTTCTTGAGAGTTACGGGGACCGGGGGTACCGGGCTGCCGACCGCCCTATTGACGCCATCTCTAACGAGTGCCAGATTCGGCGTGGTCAAGTTACGGACACGTACCGCAGTCGACGCGGACCGGTGGGACGAGGCGGAGGGAACGTGACGGTGCTCCAGGGTGCGCGCGAGCGGTGGGTGCGCACCGGCGGGACGACGCTGTGCGTGGCCGAGCTGGGGGACACCGGGCGGCCGGTGGTCGTCCTGGTGCACGGCTACCCGGACAGCAAGGAGGTCTGGTCCGAGGTCGCGGTCCGGCTGGCCGACCGGTTCCACGTCGTGCTGTACGACGTCCGGGGCCACGGCCGCTCCGCCGCGCCGCGGCCGCTGCGGGGCGGGTTCACCCTGGAGAAGCTGACGGACGACTTCCTGGCGGTCGTGGACGCGGTCAGCCCGGACCGGCCGGTGCACCTGGTGGGGCACGACTGGGGTTCGGTGCAGTCCTGGGAGTTCGTGACCGTCGAGCGCACCAAGGGCCGGATCGCCTCCTTCACCTCGATGTCCGGGCCGTCCCTCGATCACTTCGGGCACTGGATCAACAAGCGCCTCACCAGGCCCACTCCTCGCCGGGTGGGTCAACTCCTCGGCCAGGGAGCCAAGTCCTGGTACGTGTACCTGCTGCACACGCCCGCCCTGCCCGAACTGGCCTGGCGCGGACCGCTCGGCAGGCGCTGGCCCGCGATCCTGCGCCGGGTGGAGAACGTGCCGGGCGACGGCTACCCGACCTCGTCGCTGCCCTCGGACGCGGCCAACGGCGCCTGGCTGTACCGGGACAACGTGAGGAGCAGGCTGCGGCGTCCGCGCCCCGACGCCCACGCGCACGTGCCCGTGCAGCTCATCACGCCCCTGGGCGACGCGTTCCTGTCGGAGCGGCTCTACGACGAACTGGAGCAGTGGGTGCCGCGGTTGGTCCGGCGCACGCTGCCCGCCAGGCACTGGGTCCCGCGCACGCGCCCCGACCGGGTCGCCTCGTGGATCACGGAGTTCGTCACGTCCGTCGAGGCCACGGGAGAACCGGAGCCACAGCCCACCGGCCGCCATGCCGAGCGTTTCGGCGGGCAGTTGGTGCTGGTGACGGGCGCGGGCAGCGGCATCGGGCGGGCCACGGCGCTCGCGTTCGCCGAGGCCGGGGCACGGGTGATCGCCGTCGACCGGGACACGGAGAGCGCGGTCCGGACCGCCGGCACGGCACGCCTCGTCGGTGCCCCGCAGGCCTGGGCGGAGACCGCGGACGTCTCCGACGAACGGGAGATGGAGAAACTCGCGGCCAGGGTGCACGCCGAGTACGGGGTGTTGGACGTGCTGGTGAACAACGCCGGTGTGGGGCTCGCGGGTTCGTTCTTCGACACCACCTCCGAGGACTGGCGCCGGGTACTGGACGTCAACCTGTGGGGGGTCATCCACGGGTGCCGGCTCTTCGGCGGGCGGATGGCCGAGCGCGGTCAGGGCGGGCACATCGTCAACATCGCGTCCGCCGTGGCCTTTCAGCCGTCCAGGGTGCTTGCCGCCTACGGCACGTCCAAGGCCGCCGTGCTGATGCTGAGTGCCTGCCTGCGCGCCGAACTGGCCGGTCAGGGCATAGGCGTTACAGCCATTTGCCCCGGACTGGTGAACACCGGCATCACCGGCACGGCCACCTTCGTGGGCGTCGGCGCGGCGGAGGAGCAGCGCCGCCAGAAGCGGGCCACGCGCGCGTACAGGCTGCGCAACTACCCTCCGGAGAAGGTCGCGGACGCGATCCTGCGCGCCGTGGTCCGTGACGAGGCCGTGGTCCCGGTGACACCGGAGGCACGCGGAGCGCACGCTCTGTCACGCCTCGCTCCCCGGGTGTTGGGGGCGCTCGCCCGGGTGCGGCCGCCGCTCTGAGGTGACTTGTGCCGCCCGGCCGCAAACACCCTCTCACCGGGCGGCCTTGGCGAAAGATCCATGGAGTGCGGCCGGTTGTCCACAGAAACACCAACTCGCCTGTGGATAACTACTGTTGGTTGTGGATCAAACCTGGGACGCAAAAGAAAATGCGTGATCCACGTCTCCCCCGTCATGCTGAGGGCATGGATCCCAGACGCACCGTGAAGGTGTCGAAGTACCTCTCCAAACATCTGCGCCACCAGCCCGAGCGCATCGGCCTCACCCTCGACGAGGCCGGCTGGGCCGAGATCGACGAGCTGATCGCGGCGTGTGCCGCACACGGCTTCCGCTTCACCCGGGACGAACTGGACCACGTCGTCGACACCAACGACAAGAAGCGCTTCGCGATCGAGGGCACCCGGATCCGCGCCAGCCAGGGCCACAGCATCGAGGTGGAGCTGGGGCTGCCCCCGGCGCCCCCACCGCCGTACCTCTACCACGGGACCGTGGCCCGCTTCCTGGACGCGATCCGGGCCGAGGGGCTGCGGCCGATGAACCGGCACGACGTGCACCTGTCGGCCGACCGGGAGACCGCGACCCGGGTCGGAGCCCGCCGGGGACGCCCCGTCGTCCTGTCCGTGGACGCCGGAGCCATGCACCGCGACGGCCATGTCTTCCACCTCAGCGCCAACGGGGTGTGGCTGACGAAGGCCGTCCCGCCGCAGTACGTGCGGTTTCCCGAGGCGCACTGACCCCGCAGAAGACCGCGGGCGAGCCTCGTTTCGTGGCCGACCGGTCACATACGGTGACTGTTTCACGTGAAACACGGGCGTCCGCATACGCTCGATGACATGAGTCTGCGCCTGAGCACCGTGATCCTCCCCTACCGCCGCTGGAACGAAGGGGGCCGTTCGGCGTGGACGCGAGCCGAGCAGCTCGGTTTCCACACGGCCTACACCTACGACCATCTGTCCTGGCGCAGCTTCCGTGACGGCCCCTGGTTCGGGGCGGTCCCGACCCTCACCGCCGCCGCGGCCGTCACCGACCGACTGCGGCTGGGCACCCTGGTGACCTCGCCGAACTTCCGGCACCCCGTGACCCTCGCCAAGGACCTGATCTCCCTGGACGACGTCTCCGGCGGCCGGGTGACCCTGGGCATCGGCGCGGGCGGCACCGGCTTCGACGCCACCGCCCTCGGCCAGGAACCGTGGACCCCGCGCGAGCGGGCCGACCGGTTCGCCGAGTTCGTGCCGCTGCTCGACCGACTCCTCACCGAGGACTCCGTGTCCCACGAGGGCACCTTCTACTCGGCGCACGAGGCACGCAACATCCCCGGCTGTGTCCAGCGCCCCCGGCTGCCCTTCGCCGTCGCGGCGACCGGGCCGCGCGGGCTGCGGCTGGCGGCCCGGCACGGTCAGGCCTGGGTGACCACCGGCGACCCCAAGCTGTACGAGAACGGCACCCCGGAGCAGTCGATTCAGGCCATTCACGGGCAGATCGGGAAACTGGCCGAGGCGTGCGCCGCCGAGGGCCGGGACGTGAGCGGGCTGGAGAAGATCCTGCTCACCGGGTTCACCCCGGACCGCGGCCGTCCGCTGGAGTCCCTGGACGCCTTCGTCGACTTCGCGGGACGGCACCAGGAGCTCGGCTTCACCGAGCTGGTGCTCCACTGGCCCATCCCTGACTCCGACTTCGCGGCGGACGAGAAGGTCTTCGAGCAGATCGCCATGGAGGCTCCGGCCCAACTCGGCTGACGCCGACGGCCGGTCGCCGGGCGCGAAGACCGGCCGCCCGAGCCCTTCCCGGGTCTCATGTGTGCGAGCTCTCGCACGACCGTGCGGGCATATGCGCGAGAATGGCCGGGTGACCTCAGCGACTCGACAGCCCGAGACCCCGGCCCCCGCCCTCCCGCCGCGGCTGGTCGCCACCGACCTCGACGGCACTCTGCTGCGCGACGACAAGTCGGTGTCACCGCGCACGGTCGCCGCCCTCGCCGCCGCCGAAGAGGCGGGCATCGAGGTCTTCTTCGTCACCGGCCGCCCCGCCCGCTGGATGGACGTCGTCAGCGAGCACGTGCACGGCCACGGTCTGGCGATCTGCGGCAACGGCGCCGCCGTGGTCGATCTGCACGGCGGCCCCGGCGCCCACCGGTTCGTGAAGGTGCGCGAGCTGGAGCGGAACAACGCGCTGGACGCCGTACGGCTGCTGCGCGACGCGGCGCCCGGCACGATGTACGCGATCGAGCAGACGTACGGCTTCCACCAGGAGCCGGAGTACCCGAAGATGCACATGGAGGTCCCGGACCACCTCGCACCCGCCGAGGAGCTGCTGGCGCCGGACGGCCTCGCCGCCGGTGAGCCGGTGCTGAAGATCCTCGCGTTCCACCCCACGCTCGACCCGGACGCCTTCCTCACCCTGGCCCGCGTCGCCATCGGCGACCGCGCCAACGTCACCCGGTCCAGCCCCAGCGCCCTGCTGGAGATCAGCGGCCCGGACGTCTCCAAGGCCAGCACGCTCGCCCTGTGCTGTGCCGAGCGCGGGATCTCCCACGAGGAGGTCGTCGCGTTCGGGGACATGCCCAACGACGTCGAGATGCTGACCTGGGCGGGCCGCTCGTACGCCATGGGCAACGCACACCCGGACGTGATCGCCGCCGCCTCCGGGCAGACGGTCGCCAACAACGAGGACGGAGTCGCCGTGGTCATCGAGCGGCTGATCGCCGAGCGGTACTAGGGGGTGCTTCGAAAGTCCTGTGCGGGTGCTGTGCGGGACTCTCGCAACACCCCTAGGCGACCGGCACACCCCGCTCCGCCAGCCACGGCACCGGATCGACCGACGAGCCCAGCTCGGGCGTGACCCGTGCCTCGAAGTGCAGATGCGGTCCGGTGGAGTTGCCGGAGGTGCCGGACTGGCCGATCCACTGCCCGGCCGTCACCCGGTCCCCCTGGTCGACCGTCACGGCGGCGAGATGGGCGTACTGCGTGCAGTAGCCGTCGGCGTGCCGGATCACCACCTGGATGCCGAACGCGCCCCCGCACGCCACCCGCACCACGCGCCCCGCGCCGACCGCCCGCACCGGCGTCCCGATCGGCACCGCGAAGTCCTGCCCGGTGTGCCGGTTCGCCCAACGGTCACCGCCGCTGCCGAACCCCGCCGACAGGGTGTACGTCTCCACCGGGGTGACCCACGGCCCGACCCGCGCGGGCGGCTGGTCGAGCCGTACGGCGCCCCGGCAGGCGCCCGCGGCCACCGAGGCGTCCGCCTGCCCCTGCAACACCCACCGCGCCTGCTCCAGCCTGTCCTCGAGGTCCTGCTTGAGGCCGGCGAGCTCGACCCGCCTGCGCTCGATCTCCTGCCAGACCGCGACGGCCCGTGCCTCGTCGGCGGCCAGCCGGGTCTCGGCCCGGCGGCTCTTCTCCAGCGCGTTGTCGACGGCCAGGTTCGCCTGGGAGAACAGGTGCTGACCGCGCATCAGCCGCTCCGGACCGGCCGCCAGCAGCATCTGCGCGACGACCGGGAGCCCGCCCCCGTCGCGGTACTGGGCGCGGGCGATACGGCCCAGGTCCTCGCGCAGCACCGCGGTCTCCCGGCGTTCCCGGCCGAGGAGCTCCTCCAGCCGCCGGACCTCGGCCTGCTTCGCCTGCGCCGCGCGCCGTCCCGTCTCGTAGCGCTGGGTGGCCGCTGCCGCGTCCTCGTACAGCCGCGCCACCCGCTCACTGAGCCCGGAGTCCGCGCCGGTCCCGCCGCCGGGCTCCCCGTCGGCGGCCGTGGGGCGCCCCGCGAGCAGGGCCGCCCCGCACAGCAGGACCACGACGAGCCTCGTACCGCGGCGAAGTGAGCACATGTCAGCGATCGTGACCCGGTCGGCGGCCCCGGTCCTGTCGGAGGCGTACGCCCGGGGGACGCCTCACCCCCTGATGGCTCAACCCGCCGGCTGCACGCCCACCAGCAGGTCCGCCGCCGCCTCCCGCTCGGCCATCGCACGCAACGGTCCCTCGACGGACGCCAGTTCCGCGTACGTGCCGCGCTGCACGATCCGGCCCGCGTCGAGGACCACCACCTCGTCCACCGCCCCGAGACCGGCCAGCCGGTGGGTGATGAGCAGGGTGGTACGGCCCTCGGTCGCGGCCAGCAGGTCCGCGGTGAGCGCGTCGGCGGTCGGCAGGTCGAGGTGCTCGGCGGGCTCGTCGAGCACCAGCACCGGGAAGTCGGCGAGCAGCGCGCGGGCCAGCGCCAGGCGCTGCCGCTGACCGCCGGAGAGCCGGGCCCCGTGCTCGCCGACGAGCGCGTCGAGGCCGTCGGGCAGTCCCTCCGCCCACTCCAGCAGCCGGGCCCGCGCCAGCGCGTCCCGCAGCTCGTCCTCACTCGCGTCCTTCCGCGCCAGGAGCAGGTTCTCGCGCACCGAGCTGTCGAAGAGATGCGCGTCCTGGGCGCACAGCCCGACCAGGCGGCGCACGTCGTCGCCGTCCAGAGCCGCCGCGTCCACCCCGCCGACGGTGTACGAGCCCGCGTCGGCGTCCAGGAAGCGCAGCAGCACCTGGGCGAGCGTCGTCTTGCCGGAGCCGGAGGGCCCCACCACGGCGATCCTGTGCCCCTGCGCCAGCGTGAGGTCGACCCCGGCGAGCGCGTCCCGGTCCTGCCCCGCGTGCCGGGCGGTCAGCCCCCTGACGGCGAGCGGGAACGGCATCACGGGCGCCTGCCGGGGCCGTTCCGGCTCACGCACCGGGTCGGGGGAGTCCAGCACCTCGTACACCCGCTCGGCGCTCCTGCGGACCCGCTGGCGGTACTGCACGGCGAGCGGCAGCCCCAGGACCGCCTCGAAGGCGGCCAGCGGGGTCAGGACGACCACCGCCATGGTCACGCCGTCCAGTCGCCCGGCGGCGACCGCCTGGGCCCCCACGAGCGCCGCGGCGGCCACGGTCAGTCCGGAGACGAGGGCCGTCAGCCCGTCACCCAGGGCGGTGGCCGTGGCGGCCCGCGAGGCGATCCGGGTGAGCACGCCGTCGGCGGCCCGCACCCCGGCCCGGCGGGCGGGCAGGGCGCCCGCGACGGTCAGTTCGGCGGTACCGGTGAGCAGGTCGGCCGTCCGGGTGGCGAGCACGCCCCGGGCAGGGGCCAGCCGGCGTTCGGCCCGGCGGGCCACCACCGCGGTGACCAGCGGAACGCCCACCCCGGCCGCGAGGAGCCCGGCGGCGAGCACCGCGCCCGCCTCGGGCAGCAGCCACGCCGTGAACGCCACCGACCCGGCCGACACGACGGCGGCGGCAGCGGCGGGCAGCAGCCAGCGCAGCCAGTAGTCCTGGAGGGCGTCCACGTCGGCGACCAGCCGGGTCAGCAGATCGCCCCGGCGGGTCGTGCGCAGCCCGGCGGGCGCCAGCCGCTCCAGGCGCCGGAACACCGCCACCCGGGTGTCGGCCAGCATCCGCAGCACGGCGTCGTGCGACACCAGCCGCTCGGCGTACCGGAACACCGCGCGGCCGATGCCGAAGGCGCGGGTCGCCGTCACCGCCACCATCAGGTACAGCACCGGCGGCTGCTGCGAGGCCCGCGAGATCAGCCACCCGGAGGTGGCCATGAGCCCGACGGCACTGCCGAGGGCCATGGCGCCCAGCAGCAGCGCGAGAGCGAGCCGGCCACGGCGGGCGCCGGCCATGCCCCGGACACGGGCGAGCACCCCCTGCCGGTCGGCGACGGAGGTGGTCCCGGCGGCGGCCGGGATACCCGGCGTCGGCGCCTCCTGCGGGGCGGGGGCGGCCGTGACCTGGGCGGCGGACCTGCGGGGGCCGGTGCCGGCGGGCTCCGCCAGCCGGACGATCCGGTCCGCCGCACCCAGCAGCGCCGGACGGTGGACGACCAGGAGGACCGTCCGGCCGGCCGCCAGTCGGCGTACGGCCGTCACGATCTCCGCCTCGGTCGCGCCGTCGAGCGCCGCCGTCGGCTCGTCGAGCAGCAGGACGGGACGGTCGGCGAGGAAGGCGCGGGCCAGGGCGAGACGCTGGCGCTGGCCCGCGGACAGGCCGGTGCCGTCCTCGCCCAGGACGGTGTCGAGGCCCTCGGGCAGCGCGGCCACGAAGTCCAGCGCTCCCGCGTCCGCCAGCGCCCGCCGTACGGCCGCCTCGTCGGCGTCGGGACGCGCCAGCCGTACGTTCTCCGCGATCGTCCCGGCGTACAGGTGCGGGCGCTGCGGCACCCAGGCGATGCGCGAGCGCCACTGCTCCAGGTCGAGATCGGCGAGGTCGGCTCCCCCGATCCGCACCCGGCCCCCGGTGGGCCGTACGAAGCCCAGCAGGGTGTGCAGCAGCGTCGACTTGCCCGCGCCGCTCGGGCCGACCAGCGCGACGGTCTCCCCCGGTGCGACGGTGAACGACACCTCGGAGAGGGCGTCGACGGCGCGGTCCGGGTAGCGGACGGTCACCCCCTCGAAGACCAGCGGGCCTTCGGGGACCTCGGCGGTGCCGGGGGCCGGGAGCGGTGTCTCCAGGACGGCGAAGATCTCCTCGGCGGCCGCGAGCCCCTCGGCGGCCGCGTGGTACTGCGCGCCGACCTGCCGCAGCGGCAGATACGCCTCGGGCGCCAGGACCAGGATGACCAGGCCGATGTACAGGTCCATCTCGCCGTGCACGAGCCGCATGCCGATCGTCACGGCCACCAGGGCCACCGAGAGGGTCGACAGCAGCTCCAGCGCGAAGGAGGAGATGAAGGCGATCCGCAGCGTCCGCATGGTCGCCCGGCGGTACTCGCCGGTGATCCGCCGGATGGACTCGGCCTGTGCCTTGGCCCGCCCGAACACCTTCAGCGTGGGCAGCCCCGCGACCACGTCCAGGAAATGCCCGGACAGCCGGGACAGCAGCCGCCACTGACGGTCCATCCGCGACTGGGTGGCCCAGCCGATCAGCACCATGAAGACCGGGATCAGGGGGAGGGTGGCGACGATGATGGCCGCCGACACCCAGTCCTCGGTGACGATCCGCGCCAGCACCGCGACCGGCACGACGACGGCAAGCCCCAGCTGGGGGAGGTAGCGCGCGAAGTAGTCGTCGAGGGCGTCGACCCCCCGAGTGGCCAGGGCGGTCAGGGAGCCGGTGCGCTGTCCGCCCAGCCAGCCGGGACCGAGCGCGGTGGCCCGCTCCAGGAGCCGCCCCCGCAGCTCCGACTTCACCGCCGCGCTCGCCCGGTGGGCGCCGAGTTCGGTGAGCCAGGAGACCAGGGCACGGCCGGCCGCGACCGCCGCCAACAGCAGCAGGGGGGTGCGGAGTCCGGAGACGCCCAGTCCGTGCTGGAACGCGCCGACCACCACCTCGGCGACGAGCATCGCCTGCGCGATGACCAGGAGCGCCCCGACGGCGCCCAGGCCGACCACGGCCAGCAGGAAGGACCGGGTGGCCCGGGCGTGACGGAGGAGACGCGGGTCGATCGGTTTCACGTGAAACACACCTCAGTGGGCGACATCGGCGGCGATGTGCTGGGTACCGATCCGCTTGCGGAAGACCCAGTAGGTCCAGCTCTGGTAGAGCAGGACGAGCGGGGTGGCGATCCCCGCGCACCAGGTCATGATCTTCAAGGTGTACGGGCTGGACGAGGCGTTGGTGACCGTGAGGCTCCAGTCCTCGTTCAGGCTGGACGGCATGACGTTCGGGAAGAGCGTCAGGAAGAGCATGGCCACAGCGGCCACGATGGTGACGCCGGAGAAGGCGAACGACCAGCCCTCGCGCCCGGCCTGGTTGGCCACGAGCGCGGCGACCAGGGCGGCGACTGCGACGACCAGCGCGACCAGGCTCTTGGCGTCACCGCTGTCGACCTGGGTCCACGACAGGAAGACCAGCGCGACCACGGCCGTGACGAGGCCGACGTAGAGGGCCAGCTTCCGGGCCCGCTCCCGGATCTCGCCGACGGTCTTGAGGGCGGTGAAGACCGCCCCGTGGAAGGTGAACAGCGTCAGGGTCACCAGACCGCCGAGCAGGGCGTACGGGTTGAGCAGGTCCCCGACGGTCCCGACGTACTCGAAGTGCCGGTCGATCTTCACGCCGTGCACGATGTTGCCGAAGGCCACGCCCCACAGGAACGCCGGGAGCAGCGAGGTCCAGAAGATCGCTGTCTCCCAGTTGCGCTGCCAGTTCTCCTCCGGCCGCTTCGCCCGGTACTCGAAGGCGACGCCCCGGACGATCAGGCAGACCAGGATGAGCAGCAGGGGCAGGTAGAAGCCGGAGAAGAGCGTGGCGTACCACTCGGGGAAGGCGGCGAAGGTGGCGCCGCCGGCCGTGAGCAGCCACACCTCGTTGCCGTCCCAGACGGGGCCGATGGTGTTGATCAGCACCCGCTTCTCGAGCCGGTCGCGGGCCAGCAGCCTGGTGAGGATGCCGACTCCGAAGTCGAAGCCCTCCAGGAAGAAGTAGCCGGTCCACAGGACGGCGATCAGGACGAACCAGACGTCGTGCAGTTCCATGACTGTGCAGCTCCCTCGGCCTAGTAGGAGAAGGCCATCGGCTTGTCGGCGTCACGGGAGTCGCCGCCGATCTTCGTGGGCGGGTTCAGGTCGGCCTCGGTGAGCTCCGGCGGACCGGCCTTCACGTACTTCAGCAGCAGCTTGACCTCGACGACGGCGAGGACGGCGTACAGCGCGGTGAAGACGATCATCGAGGTGAGGACCTCGGCCTGGGAGACACCGGGGGAGACCGCGTCGCGGGTCTGCAGGACGCCGTAGACGACCCAGGGCTGGCGGCCCATCTCGGTGAAGATCCAGCCCCAGGAGTTGGCGATCAGCGGAAAGCCGAGGGTCCAGATCGCGACCAGCCAGTACAGCTTGGAGAGCTTGGGGCTGAGGGCCTTGTTCCGGAAGAGGACGAGGTGGGGCACCTCGTCGTCACCGACCCGCAGGTGCTGGGGGAGCAGGAACTTCTTGCGGGTGAGCCAGAGTCCGGCGAGGCCGATGGTGAACGACGCCATGCCGAAGCCGATCATCCAGCGGAAGCCCCAGTAGGCGACGGGGATGTTGGGCCGGTAGTCACCGGGCCCGTACTTCTCCTGCTCGGCCTTGTTGACGTCGTTGATGCCGGGGACGTGCGAGGTGAAGTCGTCGTTCGCCAGGAAGGAGAGCAGGCCGGGAATCTCGATCGCGACCTTGTTGTGCCCCTTCTCGACGTCGCCGTAGGCGAAGACCGAGAACGGCGCGGGCGCCTCACCGTCCCACAGGGCCTCGGCGGCGGCCATCTTCATCGGCTGCTGCTTGAACATCACCTTGCCGAGGACGTCACCGCTGACCGCGGTGAGCAGTCCGGCGATGACGACGGTGACCAGGCCCAGCCGCAGCGAGGTCTTCATCACGGCCACGTGCTTCTTGCGGAAGAGGTGGAAGGCGGCGATGCCGACCATGAAGGCGCCACCGGTCAGGAAGGCCGCCGACAGGGTGTGGAAGACCTGGCTGAGCGCGGTGTTCTGGGTGAGCACGGCCCAGAAGTCGGTCAGCTCGGCGCGGCCCTTCGCCTCGTTGATCCGGTAGCCGACCGGGTGCTGCATCCAGGAGTTGGCCGCGAGGATGAAGTAGGCCGACAGGATCGTGCCGATCGAGACCATCCAGATGCAGGCCAGGTGGATCTTCTTCGGCAGCTTGTCCCAGCCGAAGATCCACAGCCCGATGAAGGTGGACTCGAAGAAGAAGGCGATGAGGGCCTCGAAGGCCAGCGGGGCGCCGAAGACGTCGCCGACGAAGCGCGAGTAGTCGGACCAGTTCATGCCGAACTGGAACTCCTGCACGATGCCGGTGACGACGCCCATCGCGATGTTGATCAGGAAGAGCTTGCCCCAGAACTTGGTCGCCCTGAGGTACTTCTCCTTCTCCGTGCGCACCCAGGCGGTCTGGAGCCCCGCGGTGAGCGCCGCGAGGGAGATGGTCAGGGGTACGAACAGGAAGTGGTAGACGGTCGTGATGCCGAACTGCCAGCGCGCCAGGGTCTCCGGCGCCAAAGCCAGGTCCACGTCGCCGCTCCTTACCTCACAGGCTTGTGGAACATACGCTCAGCGAGCGCTTGTGAAAGCGTTCACATTCACAAGCTAGTATGACAAACGCGTCCGGGACAAGGGAAAGGGGGTCCCCTTACCGCAGGGAACCCCCTCCACGCACCTCTGAACTGCGCGAACGCGCCAGTGTCGGCTACATCTCCTTGCGGAAGCCCTCCGCCGCCTTCAGGAAGATGTCGTTCGCCTCGGTCTCACCGACCGTCACCCGGACGCCCTCCCCGGGGAACGGCCGGACCACGACCCCGTGCTGCTCGCACGCCGCTGCGAACGCCGCCGTGCGCTCCCCCAGCCGCAGCCACACGAAGTTGGCCTGGCTGTCGGGCACCGTCCAGCCCTGGGCCCGCAGCCCCTCGACGACCCGGGTGCGCTCACCCACCAGCGAGCCGACCCGGCCGAACAGCTCGTCCTCCGCGCGCAGCGAGGCGATCGCCGCCTCCTGCGCCAGCTGGCTCACCCCGAACGGCACCGCCGTCTTGCGCAGCGCCTCCGCCACCCGCTCGTGCGCGATCGCGAAGCCCACCCGCAGCCCGGCGAGACCGTACGCCTTCGAGAACGTCCGCAGGACGCACACGTTCGGCCGGTTCCGGTACAGCTCGACGCCGTCCGGCACCTCGGGGTCGCGGATGAACTCCCGGTAGGCCTCGTCGAGGACGACCAGCACGTGGCCCGGCACCCGGTCGAGGAACCGTTCCAGCTCGGCCCGGCGGACCACCGTGCCGGTCGGGTTGTTGGGGTTGCAGACGAAGATCAGCCGGGTCCGCCCGGTGATCGCGTCGGCCATCGCGTCCAGGTCGTGCACGTCCCCGTCGGTGAGCGGCACCTGCACCGGGGTCGCACCGCTGATCCGGGTGATGATCGGGTACGCCTCGAAGGAGCGCCAGGCGTAGATCACCTCGTCGCCGGGGCCCGCCGTCGACTGCACCAGCTGCTGGGCGACGCCGACCGAGCCGGTGCCGGTGGCGATGTGCGAGGCGGGCACGCCGAAGCAGCCGGAGATCTCCTCCACCAGGCCCGTGCAGGCCAGGTCCGGGTAACGGTTGAAGGCGGCGGCGGCCGCCGTCACAGCCTCCATCACGCCGGGCAGCGGAGGGTAGGGGTTCTCGTTGGAGGACAGCTTGTAGGCCACGGGACCGCCGGCCGCGGCGGGCTTGCCCGGCTTGTAGGTGGGAATTCCCTCCAGCTCGGCACGCAGCTTCGGGCTCGTCTCGCTCACCGCAGTCCTCCTCGTGACCACCACCGGCTCCGGCTCCCGGCTTCAATACTGCTCACCTTATGAGGATTGGGGGGCGGGCGAACAGGTGCGGACGGATCTCCGCGACCTCTGCGGACGAAGCCGCACGAAGGCGTACACGTCAGGGGGCGCGCCGTACATATATCTACGCGCCGGTGGCTCACGCCGTGGCGCGCATCCCTCGTGCAGGTGAGTTGAGACCTCTTCGAAACATCGGCGCGTTGGCAGGCTCATCCGTGCCAACACGCCACGTCTTGGGATGTGAACGCTCAACTTTCTTGTTTTCTAAGGTGTTTAGCCCCTGACAGCCTTGCAGAAACGTGCCTGTCAACGCGTGCATATGCGTCCGCCCTACCCCACCGAATGAGCCCTACTATCGGCTCGCCATGACAGCAGCAGGGAAGCACCAGGTGAGCCGCGCGGAAACCTCACGCCGAGGCAACCGGCCGGGCCGGGCGGGCATCAGGGACGTGGCCGCCGCCGCCGGAGTGTCCATCACGACCGTCTCCGACGCCCTCAACGGCAAGGGCAGGCTCCCCGACGCCACCCGACGCCACGTCCGCGAGGTCGCCGACCGACTGGGCTACCGGCCCTCAGCCGCCGCCCGAACCCTCCGTACCGGCAAGTCCGGCCTCATCGGTCTGACCGTGACGACGTACGGGGATGAACCTTTCACCTTCACCGAGTTCGCGTACTTCGCGGAGATGGCGCGCGCCGCCACCTCGGCCGCGCTCGCCCGCGGCTACGCGCTCGTCATCCTCCCCGCGACCTCGCGCCACGACGTGTGGTCGAACGTCGCCCTGGACGGCACGGTCGTCATCGACCCGTCCGACCAGGACCCGGTGGTCAGCGAGCTCGTGCGCCAGGGCTTACCGGTGGTCTCCGACGGCCGCCCGGTCGGCTCGCTGCCGGTGACCGCCTGGGTCGACAACGACCACGAGGCCGCCGTCCTCGACATCCTCGACCACCTGGCCGCCGCCGGCGCCCGCCGCATCGGCCTGCTCACGGGGACCACGACGGACACGTACACGCACCTGTCCACCACGGCCTATCTGCGCTGGTGCGAGCGGGTCGGGCAGGATCCGGTGTACGAGGCCTACCCCGCCCACGATCCGTGCGCGGGCGCCGTCGCCGCCGACCGACTGCTCGCCCGCCCGGACCGCCCCGACGCGGTCTACGGCCTGTTCGACCCGAACGGCACCGATCTGCTGGCCGCCGCCCGCCGCTACGGGCTGCGGGTGCCGGAGGACCTGCTGCTGGTGTGCTGCAGCGAGTCCACGGTGTACGCCAGCACCGAGCCGCCCATCACCACGCTCTCCCTGAAGCCCCGCCGCATCGGCACGGCGGTGGTCCAGCTCCTCATCGACGCGATCGAGGGCGTGGACGCGGACTCACCGGTCGAACAGGTGATACCGACCGAGCTGATCATCCGTACCTCTTCCCAGCGGCGTCCGCCCCGGACGACGGTCAGCCCGCCGCGGACGCCGGAGAAGGGGTAGCGGGCGCGCGCGGGGCCTCGCCGCTCGGGGGCCTCGGCACGCGCGCGGGGGCGTGGGCCCCCTCGACAGGGGCGCGGAGGGGGCGCGGAGGCGGTCCGTCCGTGCGGTCGGGCCGTCCGACCCTCCGGGGTCGCCCCGGGAAACCGGTTCCCCGCCCCCGCGGCGGGACCCGGCGCGTATGAGTGCGGTGTGCGCCGGGTGTGTACCGGCTGCAGAAGCCCGGCCCAATCGGGGCGAAAGCGGCGATGAACTGGACCCTTGCTCCGATTCACCACCCCTGGGTCATCACACGGCTCGATCCGCATTCCTATGATGGGCGCACGGCACCGCGGGCGGCTTCGACCAAACAGCCCGCAGGGTGCAGCTGCGGCGCGATGGTGGAGGGGTCTGATGACTCAGGGGGCCGGTCAGGGACCGGAGGCGGAGCGGACGGCGACGTTGCGCGACTTCCGGGTGCCCGCATATGTGCACGAGACCGGTCCGTACGACCAGAACACACATCCCGGCAACGCCGCGCCGCCCTTGGAGGACGCCGTGGAGCATCCCGAGGGCTACACGCCCACCCAGCGCGACCTGCCGGTCATCAAGCGCGGAGACACCCTCCAGCTGCCCGTGGACCCGGCGCCCGCCCCCGCGGCCCAGCCCTCGGCCGGCCCGGGGCCCCTGTTCGTCGTCGGCGACGTGCACGGCTACCTCGACGAGCTGCTGGCCGCGCTCCGGGAGAAGGGCCTGGTCGACACGGCCGGCAACTGGTGCGCGGGCACCGCCCGGCTGTGGTTCCTCGGCGACTTCACCGACCGCGGCCCGGACGGCATCGGCGTCATCGACCTCGTCATGCGGCTGTCCGCCGAGGCCGCGGCCGCCGGCGGCTACTGCAAGGCCCTCATGGGCAATCACGAGCTGCTCCTGCTCGGCGCCAAGCGGTTCGGCGACACCCCCGTCAACTCCGGCGCGGGCACCGCCACCTTCCAGGCCGCCTGGCTGCTCAACGGCGGCCAGAAGAACGACATGGACCGCCTCCAGGACCACCACCTGCAGTGGATGGCCCGGCTCGACGCCGTCGAGGAGGTCGACGGCCATCTCCTCGTGCACTCCGACACCACCGCCTACCTCGACTACGGCGACTCGATCGAGGCGGTCAACGACACCGTCCGCGAGACGATCACCCGCAACGACGCGGACGAGGTGTGGGATCTCTTCCGCAAGTTCACCAAGCGCTTCTCCTTCCGGGACGAAGGTGGAGCCGACGCCGTCCGTTCCCTGCTCGATACGTACGGCGGTACCCGGATCGTTCACGGACACAGCCCGATCCCTTATCTGCTGGGCGAAGTCGGCTCGGAGGAGGACGAGGACGGCGACGGCCCGCACGTCGAGGGACCGCACGTCTACGCCGACGGACTGGCCATCGCGATGGACGGCGGCGTGACGATGGCCGGAAAGCTGCTGGTCCAGCAACTGCCGCTGGACGACTGAGCATTCGGGGGCGAACGGCCGTGCGCGCGCTCGGCGAGTGCGCCCCCCGTGCGCGCGGTCGGCGACGGTGCAGGTCGGCGGCCAATTTCGGCAAACCCCCTGTCACCGCGACCCGTCGCCGCTCTACCATCGGCTTATCCGTAGCAGGCTCCCCTCCGTTTCTGCCCGACGGCTCGTTGGCATGCGAGCCCCAAGCCCTACGGAGCATCGGGGGATGCACATGAACAGCGTTCCGCAGCACCTGCTCAGTGAGGACCGCCAGGAGTACGAGCGGGTCCTCGACGAGGCGCTGCGCTCCGCACCACATCATCCGGAACCGGCCGCTGTGGGACAGCGGCTCAATCCCGAACAGCTGCGCACCATGGCGCTCAACGCCTCCGCACTCATCACGGCGGCCGCGGCGACCGAGTACCAGCACTACATAAAGGTCCGCGAGGAACTGCGTCACCCGGCGCCGTCCACCCCTTCGTCCCCGCATGAGTCCGGTTCGGGGGAGCCGGGCGCGGGCGCGGTGGGGCTCGCGACCACCGTGGGCGACGCGGCGCAGGCCGCCGAGGCCGCCGGAGCGGGCGCCGTGGCCGTCGCCGCCGTGCTCACCCCGGTCCTCGCCGGCACCGCCGCGTTGATCTTCCTGCTCGTCGGTTACCTCCTGCGGGCGGTGGACCCCGACAGGACGGCCGCCCACGCCATGCTCAACGTCGGATGGACGTTCGGGGCGATCGCCGCCCTGGCGATCCTGGTCGCCACCGTGGGGCTGCTGCTCACCGCCCTGCGCAACCGTCCCTCCCTGGAGGCGGGACCGTACGGCGAACTGAACGACGAGGTCGAGCGCGCGAAGGACGCCTGGCGGGAGGCCCTGCTGGAGCGGGGCATCCTGCCGTTCCTGCGGGAGGCCCTCGCCGCCCCGAGCACGACGCTCCTTTCCCCCCACCCGGCCCCGCCCGCGCCCACCGGCCGGCTGCCGAAGATCGGATACGACCGTCCGGGCTTCACCAGCCCCGACGACGGCCCCGCGGCGGGCCCGCGCCCGAGCTTCACCAGCCCGGACTACACGAGCCCGGACTTCGGCGGACCGGAGCACCAGCCGGAATAGCCAGTCGGCTTGCGCCCCCGCATACCTGGGGTCGGGGAGCGCAAGCCGATCGGTGGGGGGTGTCGTGGTGGCGGGTTTCCTACGGCCGCTCAGAGGATGCCGGCGCGTCCGGCCTCCGTGATCCAGGACGGGAACTCCGACAGCAGCCGGTCGTAGAGTTCCTGATCCGGGACGGCGCTGATGTCGTCCACGGCGAAGAAGCCGACGTTGTCCACGCGTCGGCCGGGGAGGGTGTCGAACCGCTCCAGAACGCCGTAGTTGGACCGGCCGAGCCCCACGAACTGCCAGAAGACCGGTTCCTCGACCGCCGCGCGCAGCTCCTGCTCGATCGCCGCGTCGCGGTAGACCCCTCCGTCCGAGAAGAACAGCACCAGCGTGGGCAGGGGCGTGGGATTCTCCCGCACATACGCCCTGACCTCGGCAATCGCCTTCTGCTCCTCGTTCTGGATGCCGACCGCCCGCATGTCCACCTGACCGGGCTCCAGCCCCTTGCGGGGTTTCTTGCCGCGACGGAACAGACTGATCTCGCCCACCCGGACATGCAGCCGCAGCCACTCGGGGAGTTCCGCGAGCCGGAGATCGGGGAGCCGGGCGGGATTGCTGGCGAACGTCCAGGCCTGCATCTCACCGTCGTCGTCGAGCTGCGCCGCCACCGCGGCCATGCGCTCCACGACGTCCGCCACGACCCCGCGCGAGTACAGGAACGCCATGGATCCGGAGGCGTCCAGCACCAGCAGGATCCGCGCCCGGACACCGGCGGCCCCGCGCTTGCTCAGGCTGACGGCGACCTGCTCCTTGCGCAGAGAGAGCCGCTTGCGCATGTCGACGGGAAGCTGCTCCTCGCCCTTGATCAGGTGGGGCGTGACCGCCGGGACGGCCGAGGGGGAGGGGGGCTGGGCGGGGGGCGCCGGTGCGGGCCGGGCGGGGGCCGCCGGTGCGGGCTGGGCCGGGGCGGGGGGCCGGACGGGCGGCGGCTCCTCATCGACCGTGATGCCGAAGTCGGTGGCCAGGCCGGCGAGTCCGGAGGCGTACCCCTGACCGATGGCGCGGAACTTCCAGCGTCCCTCGCGCAGATACAGCTCGCCGCAGAGGAACGCGGTCTCCGTCTCGGCCCGCATCTCGAAGCGCGCCAGTTCGGACCGCCCGTCCGGGCCGAGCAGCCGGAGCGTGAGCCCGGCCACCTGCCCGAAGGTGCCGCCGTCGGCTGACGCCCCCAGCACCACCCGCGTGACGGCGCTCTCCAACGCGGCGAGGTCCACCTGGACCGTGTCGGTCAGCACCCCGTCGGCCCGCTGTTTGCCGAGGTGGGTGACGGCGCCGGAGGCATGGCGCGGCTGGTTGTAGAAGACGAAGTCCCCGTCGTCCCGCACCCGTCCGGCGCCGGTCAGCAGCAGCGCGGAGGCGTCGATGTCCGGCCCTCCGGCTCCCTCGGACCAGCTGAGCTCCGCCCGGACGGCGGAGGAGTCGACCGGCACGTTCGCGCCCTTGCTCATGGATCGCGCGTTCATGGGCTCAGTCAAGCACCTGGAGCGCTGCCGGAGCCCGCGCGTCCACCGCCCCGGTCTTGATGGCGGCTCCCCATCGGCGGATCGTGAGAAGGGACGACGCACCCGGTCACCCGACCCCAAGGAAGCCTCATGCCTCCCCCGACTCCGCCTCCCGCCCTGCGTGTGAGGGGCTTCGACCACCTGGTCCTCAATGTCGCCGATGTCGAACGGTCCCTGGACTTCTACACCGGGCTTCTCGGCCTGGAACCGGTCCGCGTGGCCGAGTGGCGGGCCGGCGAGATCCCCTTCCCCTCGGTGCGGATCACCCCCGAGACGATCGTCGACCTGCTGGAGCGCCCCCGCGGGGAGTCGAACGTCGACCACATCTGTCTCACCGTCGACCCCGTGGACTGGGAGGAGTTCATCGCGGCCGGAACCCTCACGGTCCTCGAAGGCCCCGCACAACGCTTCGGCGCACGCGGCATCGCCACGTCGGTCTACATCGCGGACCCGGACGGCAACACCGTGGAACTCCGCTGGTACCCCCAGGACACCCCGCCCTGACGGGGGGCGCGGGACCGGGGCGACCGGAGGGGGGAGACGACGGAGCCGGGACGAGGGAGCCGGAAGGCCGAGGGCATGCCCCCCGGCTCCGCCCGCCGCGCGGGACTCAGTCCGCGATCGGCAGATACACCCTGTTCCCGCCGGCCGCGAACTCCTTCGACTTCTGGGCCATGCCCTCCTCGACTTCCTGCCGGCTTCCCCCGTGGGTACGGCGGATGTCCTGGGAGATTTTCATCGAACAGAGCATTAGCAGAGTATCCATATGGTCTAGGGTCATTGGCAGACAGCCGCATGAGACCCGAGGGGGGCCGCCCATGGAGAAGCGCGAAGAGCTGGTCAGCAGGTTGCGCGGGGTGCCCGAAGGCGCGCCGTCCGTGGACGAGGTTCGAGCGATGCTCGCCGCGGACCCGACACTCAAATGCGTCGTCTGCTACGCGCGCATCTCGTTCGACGGACGGGTCAAGGACGCCCACGGCATCGAGGACCAACACCGCGAGATGGGCGACCATGCCCGCGCGTTCAACTGGCTGGTGGTCTACCGGTACACCGACAACGACAAGAGCGCGAGCAAGGAAAGCGTCGTTCGCGACGACTTCGAGCAGCTCATCACCGACCTGAAGGCCGGCCACACGCCCGAGGGCTACCCCATCCATGGCGTGATGGCCGTGAACGATGACCGCCTCTACCGCCGGCCGAGCGACTGGGAGCGGTACCTGAAGGCGTTCACACACCACGAAGGCCGCGTCTACCACGACTCGAACGGCATCCAGGATCTCTACGCCGAGGGGTTCGAGATCAAGGGTCTCGTGGGCGTGGCCATGTCGCTCAGCGAGACGAGGAAGAAGCAGCGCCGCTCACGCAACAGCCACCGCAACCGCGCAGTTCGCGGCCTGGCCGTTTCTGCGTGGCGCCCGTTCGGCTGGGAGGACGACAAGGTCACGCTTCGCCCGAAGGAGGCGGACGCCGTCCGCCAGGCCGTCAAGGACGTGATCGCGGGGGCGTCCATCTCAGAGATCACCCGGCAGTGGAAGGAGGCCGGCTTCATCACGAGCCGGGGCAATGCCTTCCAGTACCAGACCGTCAAGCAGGTGCTGATGAACCCACGCCTCTGCGGCTACCGGGAGATCAAGGGCGAGCTCGTCCACGACGGCGACGACAAGCCCGTGGTCGGCACGTGGGAGGCGATCGTCACTCCCAAGGAGTGGTACGCCGTGACCCACACGATCCGCGAGCGGGGACGAGGGTCCGGGGTTCCGACGGGCGGTCTGGTGCACAAGTACCTGCTGACCGGCATCCTCCGATGCGGCAACGTGCTGGAGGACGGGACCGTCTGCAACAACAAGATGATCGGCATCAAGGCGAACGACTGGCTTAAGTACAAGCACGCCTACATGTGCAAGAAGACCGTCGACGGAGGCTGCAACAAGACGTACAAGCGGGGCGACGAGACCGACCGGTTCGTGGAGGACGTGGTCATCGCCAAGCTGGAGAAGGACGCCGCCAGCAAGTCCCGCGACGTGCCCGACTGGGACAAGGCCGAAGCCCTCGAACGCGCCATCCGCAGCCGCAAGGAGCTGGAGCGCCGATGGCATGACGACGATGACACCGACATCGACGACGAGGCGTTCTTCCGGAACCTCCCGGTGATCGAGCGCCGCATCAAGGAACTACGGGCCGACCAGGCGAAGAACGAAGCGCTGAAGGCGGAGGCAGAGGCGGCAGAGGCCGACATCGCCTCGTCGTTCAAGGGCAAGACGCTGACGCAGAAGCGCAAGGCCATAAAGGATGCGCTCGTAGCCGTTGTGGCCGTCCCCGGCGGCAAGGGGAACAAAGCGTTCGACTACGAGCTACTCAAGCCTGTGTGGCGCACTTCCGAGTGAAGCTACGTGCCACTTGCTCCCGTCACACCACTCGCGGGCGACCCCTAGTTCCAGCGATCAACTGCCGTGTTATAGGCCACGCTGAAGCTCATCACATGTCCATCCACTGAGGGAAGTACGCGGCAGGGTGGGACGACTTGGAGGCCAGCCAGTTCTACCGGGGCGGAAGGTTGTCCTCACCTGCTGTCTCGCAGGAGGGGCTGGGCACTTCTACCCGGTTCCCGGAAGCTCACGTGCACCGTACTGCAGTCGGATACGTTGGCGGCACGATGTGAACCGGATGGGTGGGAGGGGCGTGCCGTGGACGAGCCGTTCGCTGAATTCCGTGAGGTCAGCGTGACAGACCCATTGCGACAGGGTGATGTCCTGGAAGCCGTTGCCCCCGAAGCAACAATGTGGCAGCGGCACCTACTCGTCGTGACGGCCGACTGCGACTTCGCCAATGCGAAGCACCAAGGCCGCGTCACCTGCGTTCCCATGCTCGCGGCAGAGGAGTACCTGTCGGAGATGCAGGTCCCCAAGCTCCGTGAACAGCTGGCCAAACAGCAGGTGAGAGAGTTGCGACAGATCCTCTCGAAGTCTGCGGCCCCCACCATCACCGAACGCCGACTTCGGGAGTGGCCGAGCGAACAAGAACCCATCGACATTGTCAGCATGCTCAACCTGCAGCCCGCAGAGGCTCAGAGGGCCAAAGCCGCTCTCGAAGCCATTCGCATGATGGACACGGAGGCGGACAGCCTCAAGGAGAGCATGCGCCTGTTCGTAGAGGCTCAACTCATCGGCATTAACCCACCCAAGCGGGAGAATGCAGTCAAGCGGGTGAAAGAGAAGCTGCGAGAACCCTATGCCCAGCCCCCTGGCGACGCACTGTTCCTGACAGCCATCGGGCCTGGACAGGACTCGGGATACTTCGCCTATCTCCGCCACATCGAACAGGTCTGGGAGCCCGTGATTTCGCTTGGGCCGTCGCACCAAAATGTCGCGTACCGCCGAATCTCACGTATGCAAGACCGGTTCGCTCACGCCCTTGTACAGAAGTTCGCCACGGTGTTCATGTCGATCGGGCTTCCTAAGCAATACGAAGACCTTCGCGATCTGCACGCTGACTACCTTGGAGAGGATCTCACGTGAAGCCTCTGATTACGACCGTCCGCGCACTGAGCGAGCTAGCTACCGGCCTATCCCCTGACGCCGTCTCCTCGTCAGCCGTCCTCTTCGAATTCAGCACCGAGGCGGCCGACTTTATCCTCTCCGTGGATGACGATGAAGAAGTTCAGCGCGTCGTCCTCATGCGCGAGCAGAACAACAAAGAGCCATTCGTTCCAGAGCATCTCGTAAGCCTAAGAAGAGAAGTCCTGAGCCGGATGAAGAGCTTTGCTGAAAGAGCTAGGACTCCGGGGCCTCTTTCCCTTCCGAAGCAGTGGCACCAATACAAGCACAACAACCTTATCGCTTTCAGGGCAACATCAAAGAAGGATGCCCACGAGAGTCGATGGGTTACGGAAGTTATCCCTGGCCAAAGAGCCGACATCATCTTCTGGACGACCACTACAGCGGACAACAAATCGACGCTGGAGCAGTTCGACTCCAGGCGGCCTACCGCACCCGACATCAACGCGGACTGGCCACTCGCCATCACGGCCTCTCAAGAATACTTCAGCGAGGAACGCACCCAACCCGCAGATGTCGAGATGAGCCTTCCGGCGCTCGAACAGTCGACGACCAAGGGCTGGTCATACCAACAATGGCTGGAGGCAGTCAGCAACGAGCAGCGTGCATTCATCGAGGCAGAGACGGAAAAGTCGATTCGCCTTCGAGGCCCTGCCGGCTCCGGCAAGACGCTCGCCCTGACACTCAAGGCGATCCGGGAGGTGCTCCACGCCCGCGCAGCCGGAGAGGATGTGCGTGTTCTCATCGTGACCCATAGCTGGGCGTTGGCGGCTCAGATCTCGGACTCAATCGACTCGATGGGCCTCGGGCTCTTGCAGGAAATCGATGTATTCCCCCTGCTCGAACTTGCAACGATGATTTCCCCTCAGTACGTGCAGGACGAATCCTCTGGTTTCAGTCTGATTGGAGAGGACAGTCTCAGCGGCAAGCAGGCCCAGTTGGATGAGATCCAGGAAGTGCTGGATGAGTTCATCAATGGCGACTGGATCACCTACAAGGGGAAGGTCAGCGAAGGGCTGCGCGCGAGGTTCGATTCGAACGACGATGATGAACGGCGCGCACTCGCCTGGGATCTACTCATCGAGTTTGGATCCGTCATCGGCGCTGCGGCAATCTTCCCCGGGGCTGGAGCCGATCTGCGGTACTTCCAACTGCCGCGGGCGTCATGGATGCTGCCCCTCAGCCGCGACGACCAGCGGGTCGTCTTCGAGTTGTACACACGATATTGGGCAAGCCTCGACGAACGCTCACTCACTACATCCGATCAGGTGCTTGCGGACTTCCTGATCCACCTGTCGACGAATACATGGAACCGCGCCCGCCGAGTTCAAGGATACGACTTGGTATTTGTAGACGAATTCCATCTATTCAATCCACTGGAGCGACAGGTGCTCCACTACCTCACCCGTGATACGTCGGTCTACCCCCGCGTATTCATGGCCGTGGATCCTCGACAGTCACCGTCCGAGGCGTTCATCGGTCTGGCTGCCGACGGGACCAGGTCGACAAGTGGTGTGCCCGAGGACGACGACCTCGGCGAGGTGGCGAACTTCGAACTCACTACCGTCCACAGATTCACGCCACAGATCCTCGAGCTCATCAAGCACGTACATCACGAGTTCCCGACCCTCGACCTCGGCCATGAGTGGGACATCGACTTCTCCAGGGTGGAGTCTGCGCAGGCCGATGGTGCCCCGCCGTACCTGATCTCCGCCGCTTCTCGCGTTGGCGAGGAGGATGACATCGTCCGCGCGGTACAGGACTTGTATCCCTCAGGCCGGCTAGCGCTCGCGGTGGTGGACTTCCGCCAATGGTCAAGGTTCAGCAGGCTCGCCTCACGAATCGGGCACTCGGGCAAGTTCCATGTGTCCACCGTCACTGGTCGATCCGACATCGAGGGTCTCGGCTACCGGCGTCGCGGGCTGGTCGTCGGAACAGCGGAGCATCTTGCGGGGCTGCAGTTCGACGCAGTGCTTGTGGCGGGGATCCCGGATCTGAACTCGTCCACACCGACCGCCAACGAACGCATCCGGTACCTGTCGCTCCTCTACCTCGCGCTCAGCCGCGCACAGAGGGAAGTGCGTGTCTTTGTTAACGAGGACGACGATGGCGGAGCGCCGGAAGTCCTTCTGCGTGCACGCAACAACCAACTGATGGAATCGAACCAGGGAAGTCGCCTCTAGCCACCGATGCCGGTGCTTTACCGCGGCTCCGGCCAGGGTTCGGATCCTGCTGGCGCCATCTGCGCACTACCCAGTGAATGGCCGATGGCGACCCATCAAGATCACCGACTAACCGAACTAGTCAAGCCTGTGTAGCGCACCTCCGAGTGAGGCGGATGCCCAGCACCGTGCCGATGCTCTTGAGCTGGGCGTCACTCAGCGGCGGGGCCTCGTCCACGCACTTCCGGATCCATCGTTCCCTGGCCTCGTCCGCCAGGGAACGAACCGACTTCTCCACGACCGTGATCACTGCCAGGGGTTCCCTTCTGTCTTGAGGCGTTCGACCTGGGCGAGGTCGTGGCGGACCTGGTTGGCGAGAAGTTCCTCGCCTGGGCGGTAGCCGGAGGCGAGGTAGGCCCAGGAGGATTCGGTGACGAGGGTCGTGTTCTCGTCGAGGGCCGGGTGGCCGGCGCGGGCGCGGGCGGTCTCGGCCTGTGCGGTGCGCCAGGCGCGGCGTACGTCGCGGAGTGCGCCGAGGGTGGTCGAGTAGGCGCGGGACTTGGTGGAGAAGTGGCCCCGGAAGCCGAGCATGTGGGCCCACTTCCAGAGCTTGAGGTCCGCGAATTCCGGCAGGTGGCCGAGCGCCCAGGCGGTGCGGATCATCTGCCGTACGTGCTGCTGGACCTGGAGGTCACGCAGGGGTTCGGCCTGTCCGGTGCCGTCGCAGTCGGCGCACAGGTCGCGGAAGCCGTCCGGGCCGCTGGTGTATCCGCGTCCCGCGCAGGGGCGGCAGACAAGCGTGCGGTCAACCGTGCCGGAGCCCTCTGCGCTCTTGGTGGCGTACTTGGCGACGTAAGCGGCCACCTTCTGGTCGGTGAGTTCGCCGTCCCCCAGAGCCTTGATCTCCCGCACGTCGATGCGGTCGCCCCAGGCGATGACGCGTTCGCCCACGGCGTCCGACTCGATCGTGAGCTGGGCGCGTCGGGCAGCGGCGCGTACGGCGTGGTCCAGGGCATCGAGGGTGGCCCAGGGCGGGGGCGCGGTGGTGTGTCCGTCGGGGCCGTCGAGGCGGATCACGGCGTGGAAGTGGACCAGGCCGCGCTTCTGGTACTCGGCGACCTTGGCGAAGGAGACGCGTAGAGCTGCCTTCAACTCCTTCTGTGTGATGCCGAGTTGGGCAGCTAGTTCGCGGCGGAGGTAGATGGTGAAGCGTGCCCAGAGCGCTCCGGCGTGTGCGTTCCAGAGCACGGCGCCGGTGTAGTCGTACGAGGTTGGGGCGAGCGGCGTGCCTAGGGCGGGGTCGTCCTCGGCGTGGTGCCGGCCGCAGCGGCAGTCCAGGGGCTTGCCCGAGGGTGTGGTGGGGCGGTTGTGGACCGGGCCGAAGGAGGGCGCGGTGAGCGTGGCGAAGACGCGGGGGTGGGTGCGGACGTCTTCGGCGACGGTCTTGCCTCCGGAGAGTCCGGCCTTGATCAGGTGGTAGGTGTCTGCGGCGTAGACGCGGGAGCAGGCTGGGCAGCGGGAGGCGCGGCGGTTGCCGCAGGTGGTGAGGAGTCGGCCGGTGGGTTCGTCGGCGGTGGAGTAGGCGCGGACCACGGTGCGGGTGGCGGCGTCGAGGGTGGCGGTGTGGCCGACGAGGTTGACCGGGCGGGTGCAGCCGCGGACGTTGCGGATCTGATCCGCCACGCGGTCGAAGTCTTCGAGTTGGGCCAGCTCGATCAGGTCCCGCAGGGCGGGGCTGACGACGTGGCGCAGGTCCAGGGGGCGCTTCATGGGGCGGGGTCTCCCTTCGTGCTGGGCTGGGGCCCCGAGCAGGCCGACGGATGCGCGGGCTGCTCGGGGCATGGCGGACCGGGCCCCTTGGGGGCCGGGTGCTGGAGGGGAGCCGGAAGGCCGGCGGGAGGGTCAGGCCGTCAGGGCCGAGTGCAGGGCGGTGGCCATGGGCAGGCCGACGCCGAGCCGCGCCTTGAGCTGGGCGGTGGTGATGGGCTCGCCGTGCTGGACGCGGTGGGCGTCCGCGATCGAGCGCGCTTCGTTCAGCAGCGGCTCGGGCACCTTGGCCGCAGGCACCGGGGCCGGGGTGGGCACGGGCGGGGCCGTCACGGGCACGGGCTCGGGCACGGGGGCCGGATCGGCAGGGGCCGGGGTGGCGGCAGGCTCGTCTTCCTCGGCCGGGACGACCGGCGCGGGAACGGGCCGGGGTTCCGGTCTCGGCTCCGTGCCGACGGGGACGGGCGCGGGGGTGCCGATGGTGTGGAAGGCCCGGAGGAGCTGGGGGCCGACGGCTCCCCAGCCGAGGAGGAGCAGCGGGGCCACGGCGTCCACGGCAGCGCGGCCGTAGTGGCCGGCGGCCAGGGGCTCGGCGATGTTGAGGGCCAGGGTCAGCAGGCCGGAGAAGTGCATCAGCCGGGTAGCGGCCATCATCTGCTCCGGCGGGACACCGCGCAGCGAGAGGTAGCGCAGGGCCACCAGGAGTCCGACCACGGACAGGTCCACCATCGGAGCGATCAGCGGCGCGATGGGCTCGGGGATGCCGAGCCGCAGGGCGAGGGCCCAGACGTTGCCGAAGGAGAAGACGAAGGCCAGAGCGGCGATGACGCCCATGACCACGGTCACGGTGCGCTGAGGTGATCCGGTCCTCAGACAAAGGGATTCACCTCCTCTCAACAGCACGCAGGGATAAGTGGATTGGCCGTCTGGACTATGCGGCGAGCGGCTCCTCACCCTCGTCGTAGCCGTCGTACTTGGTCAGGTCGATGCCGGCGGGGAGCCGGGCGGAGAGCAGGTCGGCGGGGTCGGCCGTGAGGTGGGCGGTCTCATCTCTTGCGGGAGCGAGCCGCAGAGGGCTGCGTGATCCGGATCGCGGTGGGCGACGCCGACAGCGAAAACGTCCGGGCGCGCGGCCAGGAGGAGAAGTTCGGGCACGGCATCGAGTCCCGTTGCCAACTGGCGCTCATGCACTACCGGCCCCTGATCGGCGTGCCGGGCATCGACATCCGGACCCACGGGACGACGCTCTACAACTCGCTCTACCGCGCCGATGATCAGTGTCTGGTCAATGCCCACGTCTGGGGGGTCAACGCGTACGGGGCCCCGGTGTGGCATCTTCGGCGGAGCGGCGAGGGCGGCATGTTCGACACCTACGCCGAGAGCTTCGACGCGGTGTGGTCCACGGCGACGCCCGTACGGCACGAGGGGTGACCATGGCACGGACCGAGTACTACGACGACTCGAACGCGCCCAAGCCGAACAGCATGGTTGTCGCAGCCTCAGCCGTCGTCACCGACGATCAGGGGCGCATCCTGCTCCAGCGCCGACGCGACAACGATCTGTGGGCCCTCCCGGGTGGAGGGATGGACCTCACCGACTCTCTTCCCGGCACAGCCGTCCGCGAGGTCAAGGAAGAGACCGGCCTCGACGTGGAGGTCACGGGACTGGTCGGCACGTACACCGACCCGAAGCACATCATCGCCTACACGGATGGCGAGGTGCGTCGGCAGTTCAACGTCTGCTTCACCGCGCGGATCGTCGGCGGAGAACTGGCGATCTCCGACGAGTCGACGGAGCTACGGTTCGTCCCTCCAGACGAGCTGGACCGACTTCCGATGCACCACACGCAGCGACTCAGGCTCCGCCACTTCATGGAGCACCGCGAGCAGCCCTACCTCGGCTGACCCCGTCAACATGTGCTGGTGGACGCTCCGACGTCAAAAGATCAGTCCGCAGAACGACGAAGGCTGACCGACGACTCCCCCCGGAATGCCGTCGGTCAGCCTCATTTGCGCAGGTCAGTCCGCTAGCGGAAGGTAGACACGGTTGCCGGAAGCCGCGAACTCCTTCGACTTCTCCAGCATCCCGGCCTCGATCTCCTCCGGGGTGGCGTCCGCCTCGCCGCCGAACTGCTCTGTGATGCTTCTGCTGATCTTCATCGAGCAGAACTTCGGCCCGCACATCGAGCAGAAGTGAGCCGTCTTGGCCGGCTCGGCCGGGAGGGTTTCGTCGTGGAAGTCGCGGGCCGTGTCCGGGTCGAGGGCCAGGTTGAACTGGTCCTCCCAGCGGAACTCGAAGCGGGCGTCGGACAGCGCGTCGTCCCACTCCTGTGCTCCGGGGTGGCCCTTGGCGAGGTCGGCGGCGTGGGCGGCGATCTTGTAGGTGATGACACCGGTCTTGACGTCGTCACGGTTGGGCAGGCCCAGGTGCTCCTTGGGCGTGACGTAGCAGAGCATGGCCGTGCCCCACCAGGCGATCATCGCGGCGCCGATGCCGGAGGTGATGTGGTCGTACGCCGGGGCGACGTCCGTCGTCAGCGGGCCGAGGGTATAGAACGGAGCTTCATCGCAGATCTCCTGCTGAAGGTCGATGTTCTCCTTGATCTTGTGCATCGGGACGTGCCCCGGGCCCTCGATCATGGTCTGTACGTGAAAACGCTTGGCGATCGTGTTGAGTTCCCCGAGCGTGCGCAACTCCGCGAACTGCGCCTCGTCGTTGGCGTCCGCGATCGAGCCCGGCCGCAGACCGTCGCCCAGCGAGTACGTGACGTCGTAGGCGGCGAGGATCTCGCAGAGTTCCTCGAAGTTCTCGTACAGGAACGACTCCTTGTGGTGCGCCAGGCACCAGGCCGCCATGATCGAGCCGCCGCGCGAGACGATGCCGGTCTTGCGGTTCGCGGTGAGCGGGACGTACGCGAGGCGCACGCCCGCGTGGACCGTCATGTAGTCCACGCCCTGCTCGGCCTGCTCGACGACGGTGTCCTTGTAGATCTCCCAGGTCAGTTCCTCGGCCCTGCCGTCGACCTTCTCCAGCGCCTGGTACAGCGGCACCGTGCCGATGGGCACGGGGGAGTTGCGCAGCACCCACTCCCGGGTGGTGTGGATGTTACGGCCGGTGGAGAGGTCCATGACCGTGTCGGCGCCCCAACGGGTCGCCCAGGTCATCTTCTCGACCTCCTCCTCGATGGAGGAGGTCACCGCCGAGTTGCCGATGTTGGCGTTGACCTTCACCAGGAACCTCTTGCCGATGATCATCGGCTCGATCTCCGGGTGGTTGACATTGGCCGGCAGCACCGCGCGCCCGGCCGCGATCTCCTCGCGCACCACCTCGGGAGAAACGTTCTCCCGGAGGGCCACGAACTCCATCTCGGGCGTGATCTCGCCCCTGCGGGCGTACGCGAGCTGGGTGACCGCGCTGCCGTCCCGGCTCCGGCGCGGCAGCCGCGGGCGGCCCGGGAACACCGCGTCGAGGTTACGCAGTCCACCCCGCGGCGAGGTGTGCTTGACGCCGTCGTCCTCGGGCCGGACCGGTCGGCCCGCGTACTCCTGTGTGTCACCGCGGGCGATGATCCAGTTCTCCCGCAGCGGCGCCAGGCCCCTGCGAACGTCGGTGTCGGCGAGCGGATCGGTGTACGGTCCGGAGGTGTCGTACAGCGTGACCGACTGCCCGTTGGTGAGATGCACCTGGCGGACCGGCACCCGCAGGTCGGGGCGAGCGCCCTCGATGTACCCCTTGTGCCAGCCGATGGACGTCCCGCTCTTCTCGCCGGTCGCCTCGGCCGTGTCCGTCTCGGCCGCGTTCTGCGTGAAGGCAGGCGTGCGTGCGTCCTTGTTGGTCATGAGACCTACTCCCTACGCCGGCATTACCCGGTAACAGGTTCGGCGGTCGACGCAGCGGCTACCGTCTGCCGACGTTTCATGTGAAACATCACTCGCTGTGGTGACGTTCCACGTGAAACATCGCGAAGACGGAGGTCAGCGCCCTCTCAGCCCGGTGCTCCGAGCTCCCGCGTGTGCAAAAGTGGCTCCACGCTAGCGGTAGGTGTGGCGCGGTGAACAGTGGGCCTCAGCCGTTCTTGCGATGATCGGGCGGTGACCACGACACACCAGCCCCCGTATCCGCCCGGAGAGCCGCCCCGCAGGCCCGGCACCGGTGGCGGCCCGGGTCCCGGACCGGCCAACGCTCCGCAGGGCGGACCGGCCGCACAGGGGCGCCAGGACGAACGCGACTTCAGCTTCGGTGGTGGGTTCGACCGCGGCCACGAGGTCGGGCCCGGCTACGGGCAGCGTCCGGGCCCCCGTCCCGGGCCTGGACACCACGGGCCCGAGCACCACGGGCCCGAGCACCACGGACCTGCGCATCATGGGCCCGAGCACCACAGGCCCCAGCACTCCGGGCCCGGAGCAGGCGGAGGCCACCGGCACGGTTTCGAGGACGGTCACACCGGCGCACAGGGCAGCGGTTCCGAAGGCGGACACGGATCCGGGCATGGACACGGACACGGGCATGGGCACAGCCACAGCCACGGTCCGGCCGCACCGGTCTCCAAGCATCTGCGCAAGGTCATCGGAGCCGTCCTGATCCCCTTCGCCGCGGCGGTACTGGTCGGGCTGGTGGTGCTGTGGCCCGGCGGTGCCCCGGCGCATGAGCGGACCGGCGTCGGCTTCGACCGGCAGACGCAGCACGCCACGGTGACCAAGGTCGTCAAGGTGAGCTGCCAGTCGGTGAACGCCTCCGGTGGCACGCCGATCGGCGGCGCTTCCCCCGCCGACGGCTCGTCCGCCGAGAAGAAGGGAGGCGACACCTGCAAGAAGGCCACGATCCGCGTGGACACCGGCGACGACAAGGGCCGGACGTTCACCGAGATCGTCCAGCCCGACCAGTCCCGCCAGTTGGAGCAGGGCGAGCAGGTCGTGGTCGCCTACGAGCCCTCGGCCCCCAAGGACCTGCAGTACTCGGTCACCGATGTGAACCGCCGGATCCCGATGACGGTGCTGGCCGTGATCTTCGCGGTCGCCGTGGTGGTCGTCGGGCGGCTGCGCGGTGTGATGGCCCTGGTGGCGCTGGCCGCGAGCTTCCTGATCCTGAACTTCTTCATCCTGCCCGCGATACTCCAGGGCTCGAACCCGCTGCTGGTGGCCGTGGTGGGGTCCAGCGCCATCATGTTGATCGCCCTGTATCTGTGCCACGGGCTGTCCGCCCGTACGTCCGTCGCCGTGCTCGGCACCCTCATCTCGCTGATGCTGATCGGCTTCCTCGGCTCCTGGTTCGTCGACTGGGCCGCGCTCACCGGCAACACGGACGACAACACCGGCCTGATCCACGGTCTGTACCCGTCGATCGACATGAGCGGCCTGCTGCTCGCCGGCATCATCATCGGCTCGCTCGGCGTGCTCGACGACGTGACGGTCACCCAGACGTCCGCGGTCTGGGAGCTGCACGAGGCGAACCCGGCGATGGGCTGGCGCGGGCTGTACCGGGCCGGCATCCGCATCGGCCGCGACCACATCGCGTCCGTGGTGAACACGCTCGTGCTCGCCTACGCCGGTGCCGCGCTGCCGTTGCTGCTGCTCTTCTCGATCGCGCAGAGCAGCGTGGGCACGGTCGCCAACAGCGAGCTGGTCGCCGAGGAGATCGTGCGCACGCTGGTGGGCTCGATCGGTCTGGTCGCGTCGGTGCCGGTCACCACGGCCCTCGCGGCTCTCGTGGTCGCCGCCGACCGTCCGGAACCGGGTACGGCGGCGGCTGCGGCGGTTCCTGAGACGGCCCCGGCAGGGGCGCCGGAAGCAGGTCCCGGGCAGCCGCGCGGCGGCCGGGGGAGACGGCGCAAGCACTGACGTCGGGGGCGGGCGCCGGAGCGACCGCCCCCTGAAGAAGCGTTCCTGCATGGCCCCACCCCCCTGGCGAAGCGTTACGCCTGCGCCGGCTGTCGGAGGGTCAGCCGGCGCTCTGCTCCTCCGCGAGGATCCGGTCCAGCGCCTCGTCGAGGTGGGCGTCGAAGTCGGCGAGCGCCCCTTCCTGCCCCAGCGGGACCAGCTTGTCGGTGCGGTCCAGGAAGGCCACCAGAGGCGCCGCCGAGGACCGGAACAACGCCTGGTCACCGCCCACCTGAAGCCGGATCAGGACCTCGCCGAACGCATCGGGGTCCACCGGCGAGACCCGGACGTCCCCCTCCCCGCACGGCCTGCCCACCCCGTCGATGAGCAGCTCGCGCCCGAACGCCCAGGTCACCGGGGCGTCACCGGGAAGGTGGAAGGTGAGCCGTACGGCATAGGGATCGCGCGACTCATAGCCCAGCTCCACCGGGATGCGGAACGAGAGCTCCTCGGACACGAGGAAGCTCATCATGACTTCTGCCTGAACTGCCTGTACGGACTCGCGCATCGCGTTACCCCGTCATTTGCCGTCGAATGGCCGGTAATCAACCCCTGACACTGCACCGCATCTTGCTGAACGTGCACAACAGATCACAAGGAGTGAGTTTTCACATACTGATAGAGATCGCGATTGACCCCAATTTGCTCCCGATCTCGCTCTGCAACTGCCGTGCCGCCGGGAGCAGCCGGTCGGCCTGCCGGGAGGGCAGCGAGATGGCCATCGTGGCCGCCGTGGCGCCCACGGTGATCGGGACCGCGGCGCACACGGTGCCCAACGCGTATTCCTGCCTCTCCACGACCGGTTCCATGCGTGGGGTTCGCTCCAGGCGTCGCAGCAGGGTGTGGTCGTCACGCACCGTGTACGGGGTGATCGACTGCACGGGGTGGCGGTCCAGGTGATCACGGCGGGCGTTCTCATCCATCTGGGACAGCAGGCACTGGCCGATGGCGTGCGCGTGCGCGGTCTCACGGAAGTCGGCCCACTCCTGCACCGCGGGATTGCCCGGGGTGTCGGAGACACACATGATCTCGATCTCACCGTCGCGGTACCGGGCGTAGTACACGGGGACACCGATCGAATCACGCCACTGAGCGAGAGTGTCGGCGACCGTGCTGCGACGTTTCTGCGCGGCTCCACTGCCGGCCAGCCGCTCCGCCGCCTCGCCGAGGAAGAACAGGCCCTTGTCCCGGCGCAGATAGCCCTCGTACACGAGGGTGCGCAGCAGGTGGTAGGCCGTGGGGAGCGCGAGTCCGGTCTCCCGGGCCAGCTGCTTGGCCGGAGCGCCGCACTGGTGCTCGGCCACGGACTCCAGCAGGCGCATCGCGCGCTGCACGGAGCCGATCAGCGTCACGGCGGAGTTCGGCTGCGTCGTCGTCGGACGCGGCTGCTCGGGGAGTCCCGTGCCCGGGGGGCGCTGGAGCCGGGGCGTGGGAGCACGCGGGGCGGGGGGTGCGTGGGGTTCCGGGGAGGCGGTGTCGACCAGGGCCAAGGGGTCACTCCCGAAGCGCGAGGGGGCGGCCCGTGCGGGGAGACACGGGAGGGGGGTGTACGCCGCTCGCGGGGGTCTTGCCCCCGTCGAGTTTGGGACTTTAACCGCCCGCCACCGCCCGGGAACCGGCCCCGCCCGAAACTTCCCCCGGCCGAGGGAACAGGTGAATCCTGTTACCGCTCGGCGGTCTCCCGTCCCGCCTACCAGTCGCCGCGCGAGGCGGAACCCGCCATGAACTTCCGCACGACGTAGACCAGTCCGCCGACCAGGGCCACGAAGATCAGCACCTTGAACAGGAGCCACACCAGGAAGCCCACCACGCTGGCTATCAGGCCGCCGAAGACGACCAGGGCGATGACCGGCACCGCCACCCACTTCACCCACCACGGCAGTCCCGCGAAGATCTCTCGCATCGCCCTCGTCCTTGTCCTCGTCGCGGTCCGGCCCGAACTCCTGTGAGTCCGGATGCTTCCGGTGTCCTGCCGTCGATGCTAGGTCCGCGAGGGGGGCCGGCGGGGGCCCGGCGCCCCTTGTCCTCCCCTGATCGATCCCCTAGGGAACCCGGAGATCCGGATCAGGCCTCGGGCGGAGAGAACACCACCAGCACCCGTAGGTCCTCGCTGATGTGGTGGAACTTGTGGGCGACCCCGGCCGGGACGTACACCACGCTGCCGCGCGCGACCTCGGTGGTCTCCAGGCCCACGGTGATCGAGGCCCGTCCGCTGACGACGAAGTACACCTCGTCCTGGTGGTGTGGGTTCTGCGGGTCGTGTGCCCCCGCGTCGAGCGCGTACAGCCCGACGGACATGTTCCGCTCCCGCAGGAACTGCAGGTAGGCGCCGTCGTTGGAGGCGCGCTCCGCCTCCAGTTCGTCCAACCGGAATGCCTTCATCGTGTTCGTCCGCCCTCGCCCGGTGCCCGTTGCCGATCTCTCTGCCACGATCAGACACATGAAGAATTTCGTAGTCAAGACGATCGCCAACGCGGGTGCCCTGGCGGTCGCCGTCTGGGCGCTGTCCGGCATAACCCTGTCCGGTGACAACAAGGGCAAGGAGATCGTCACCCTGCTGGGCGTCGCCCTGCTCTTCGGCCTGGTGAACTTCCTGGTCAAGCCGATCGTGAAGGTGCTGACCTTCCCGCTGTTCATCCTGACCCTCGGTCTGATCACCCTCATCGTCAACGCGCTGATGCTGATGCTGACCTCCTGGCTGGCCGGCGTGTTCGACCTGAGCTTCCACGTGGACGGCTTCTGGACCGCGGTCGGCGGCGGCCTGATCGTCTCCGTCGTCTCCTGGGCGCTCAACGTCGTCCTGCCGGACGGGGACTGAACACGCGATGACCTACCGCGTCTGTTTCGTCTGCACCGGCAACATCTGCCGCTCGCCGATGGCCGAGTCGGTCTTCCGCACGCGCGTGGCGGAAGCCGGTCTCGACGATGTGGTCGAGGTCGACAGCGCCGGCACGGGCGACTGGCACGAGGGCGAGGGCGCCGACCCGCGCACCCTCTCCGTCCTGGAGGAGCACGGCTACGCCCTCGATCACACGGCCCGCATGTTCCGGCCGTCCTGGTTCGGCCGCGTCGACCTCGTGATCGCCCTGGACGCCGGACACCTCAAGACCCTGCGCCGCCTGGCGCCCACCGCGCAGGACGCCGCGAAGGTGCGCCTGCTGCGGGCCTACGACCCCGCGGCCGACGGCGCCCTCGACGTGCCCGACCCCTACTACGGCGGCCCGGACGGCTTCGAGGAGTGCCTCCGGATGGTGGAGGCGGCGGCCGACGGCCTGTTGGCCGCCGTACGCGAGGATCTGGAAGGACGGCGGACATGAGCGACTCGGCCACCCCCGGAGGGGTCCCCGGTGACGCGGGGGAGGGCACCCGCGCGGTACGGGCCGGGCTGCCCGAGCCGGTGAAGTACGAACCGACCCTGCCGGGGCCGGTGTTCGCCGCGCACTACCACCTGCCGGGGGAACCGACGGGGCCGTACACCTACGGCCGCGACGAGAACCCCACCTGGACCCGGCTGGAGCGCGCGATCGGCGAACTGGAGGCACCGGGGCACGACGACGTCGAGACGCTCGCCTTCGCCTCCGGGATGGCCGCGATCTCGGCGCTGCTCTTCTCCCAGCTGCGCGCCGGCGACACGGTCGTCCTGCCCAGCGACGGCTACCAGGCGCTGCCCCTGGTGAGCGCCCAGTTGGAGGCGTACGGCATCGGGGTACGGACCGCCCCGACCGGTGGCGACGCCCAGCTCGACGCCCTCGACGGCGCCCGGCTGCTGTGGATCGAGTCGCCGTCCAACCCCGGCCTCGACGTCTGCGACATCCGGAGGCTCGTCGAGGCGGCACACGCGCGTGACGCCCTCGTGGCCGTCGACAACACGCTCGCGACTCCGCTGGGACAGCGCCCGCTGGAGCTCGGCGCCGACTTCTCAGTGGCCAGCGGCACCAAGCAGCTCACGGGGCACGGCGACATCCTCCTCGGATACGTCAGCGGGCGGGCCGGCGAGGCGATGACCGCCGTACGTCGCTGGCGGAAGATCGTCGGGGCGATCCCCGGGCCGATGGAGGCCTGGCTGGCACACCGCTCGATCGCCACGCTCCAGCTGCGCGTCGACCGGCAGGCCGCGAGTGCCCTGGCCGTCGCCGAGGCGCTGCGGGGCAGGCCGGAGGTGACCGGGCTGCGCTATCCCGGCCTGCGTGACGACCCGGCCCACGAGGTGGCCGCCCGGCAGATGCGGCGGTTCGGGTGCGTGGTGTCGTTCACGCTGCCCACGCGTGCGCATGCCGAGCGTTTCCTCGAGGCGCTGCGGCTCGTGGACGACGCGACCAGCTTCGGCGGGGTTCGCTCCACCGCCGAGCGGCGGGGACGCTGGGGCGGTGACGCGGTGCCGGAGGGCTTCGTGCGGCTGTCGGTCGGCGCCGAGGATCCCGAGGACCTGGTGGCCGACGTGCTGCGCGCCTTGGGGGAGTCGGTGGGTGAGACGGCGCCATGACCGGGATGCGGACGCCCCCGGGGTGTCCCCTCCCTGCGACGGACGGTCCGAGCCTCCCCCCTGGTGGCTCGGGCCGTCCCCGGTTCCGCGGGCGAAGAACCGCGCCCACAAGGCGAATCTCCCGGTCGTCGAGGTGCACGAGTCGCTTCCGCTCGTCTCCCGCTACTGGGCCTCCGTCTTCGACTCCACCCCCGCCGCCTCCGGCACCGTCATCGTGCCCGATCTGCGCGCCGTGCTCGGGCGCCCTGGAGCGCGGGGAGGTCGTCGCCCCGCACGAGCCGGCGGTGCCGCCGCTGCGCACGTACGTCCTGGCGCTGCGGACCGGCACCCTGGCGCTGCCCCCTGTCGCACGCGCCCATGAACGGCTGCTGAGGGCGGCTTTCGCGTGGTGCTGAGCGGGCTCGGGGTGGAGTGCCCGGAGCCGTCACGGGATGCGCTCCCCCGGTGACGTTTCGCGATGTTTCACGTGGAACATGCGGGGCCACATTTCTCCCATGACCGTCCGACCTGTGGTCAAGCGCACCGCCCGCGCCGTTCTGCTCGACGGCGACGACCTCATCCTGATCAAGCGCACCAAGCCCGGTGTGGACCCGTACTGGGTCACGCCCGGCGGCGGCGTCGAACCGGATGACGCGACCGTCGTCGACGCCCTGCACCGCGAGGTCCACGAGGAACTCGGCGCGAAGATCACCGATGTGGTCCCCTGCTTCGTCGACACCGTCGAGCACATCGGCGAGGACGGCGGCGCGACCGGCGTCAAGGTGCAGCACTTCTTCGTCTGCCGTCTGGAGTCCATGGACCCCTCCCTGCGGCACGGCCCCGAGATCGACGAGCCCTCCGGGGAGTACGAGATCGTCTGGGTGCCGTTCACCCGGGTGGGCATCGCGTCCGTCCATCTCGTGCCGCTGTCGCTGCGCCACTACCTCGACGGCAACATCGAGGGCGTACGGGCCATGCACGCGCCGGATCTCGGATGAGCCCGTAGGCCGGCCGCGGCGTCAGCTGCCGGAGGCGACGAGTTCCTCGACCGAGTCGTGGCGTATGCGCTCCACGGGGAAGCCGACTCCGCGCAGGGCGTCCACTCCGCTGCGGATCATGCCGGGCGGACCGGAGACATAGGCGTCGTACGCGGTCCAGGGCCCGAAGGTCCGTATGGCGTCGGGGAGCTGGAGCAGACCGTCCCTATCGACCACCGGGTGCACCTCCAGCCACGGGTGGGCCTGCTGGAGCCTGAGCATCGTGTCGATGTCGTACAGGTCGTGGTTGCTTCGGGCGCCGTAGAACACCTCGACCGAACGGCGGGAACCGTGCTCGGCCACGTCCTCGACCAGTGCCTTGATGGGAGCTATGCCGGTACCGCCGCCCAGGCAGAGCAGACCGCTGTCCCGGGTGTGGTCGACCGTCATCGAGCCGGCCGGCGGTCCGAGCCGTACGACGTCACCGGGCCGGGCACGGTGGACGAGGGCGTTGGACACCCACCCGGCCGGGACGGCCTTCACATGGAAGGCCAGCAGTCCGTCGGAGCGGGGCGCCGAAGCGAACGAATAGTGCCGCCAGATCCTGGGCCACCACGGTGTCTCCAGGCTCGCGTACTGCCCCGCGCGGAAGGGGTAGGGCTGGTCGGGGCGGAGGGTGAGTACGGCGATCTCCGGCGTCCTGAGGTCGTGGGAGACGACCTCCGCCTGCCACCACGGCGGGGCGCGCAGCTCGTCCACGGCCGCCGCGTCGATCATGACCTGCGAGATCGTCGTGTACGCCCGGACCCAGGCGGCTTCGGTGTCGGCGTCCCAGACGGCGTCGGCGTACTTGTTGAGCGCGCCGATCAGGCACTCGCCGACGGCCGGGTAGTGCTCGGCCCGGGTGCCGTACTTACGGTGGCCACGGCCGAGGTTCTGGAGGTACTCGACGAGGACCGGGGTGTTGTCGATGTGCTCGGCGGCGGTCAGCAGCGCCTTGAGCAGCCGGTCGCGCTGGGCGTCCATCGCGGGCGGGAAGAGCGGGCGCAGGTCGGGGTGGCGGACGAACAGCAGGGCGTAGAAGTACGAGGTGACCTTGTCGGCCACCGGGCCGACCTCGGCCATGGTCCGGCGGATGAGGACGGCGTCCGGGGAGGCCTCCCGGGCGGGGGCGGGAGGCTGGGCGGGGACCACGGGATCGGCGGGAGGCGAGGGGCGTACCGCTTCCCGCTGCGGAGGAGCCTCGGCCGGTATGCCCGGTTGCTGCTCCTGCGCCGCAGGGGGCGGTGCGAAGGCTTCGGCGCCTGCGGCCTCCGGCGGGGCCGCCACCGGCACCGCAAGGGTGCCTGAGGGGCCGTAGAGGCTCTGCGACTCCGTTTCCGGCTGCCGCCGCGCCGCGTCCGTCTCCGCGCGTTCTCCTGTCACCGGAGGAGCATCTTCGGGCGAGTCGCCGTCGGTCGGGCGGGAACCGCGATCGGGCGGGGGTGTGGCACGGCCCACCGGGCGCAGTGCGGCCAGGCGGCGGCCGCCCTGCGCCCCCTGCTCATCCCCGGCGGTCGGCTCCGGCTGTCTGCGGGGCGCGAACCATCCGTCCCCGCCGCCGGACGTGCCGTTGTCGGCCGACTTGGTGGTCGGAGCGTCCATGGTCTGCCTCGCCTCGAACATCTTTCGGTCGGTCTGCGCGCTTCCTGGCTCGGAAGGGCCTGCTTCCCCGGCAGACGGCTTGCTTTTCCGTTCGGTTCCGCACGCACTCGGCAGACGCGCACACCGGAAATGCGGTCTTCGGTTCTCTCCGCCCCATCAGGCTGCATTGCCCTGTTCCCGGCCCGCCCGGAACGTGTGCGCAGCGCCCCGCGCGCCTGACTCCGAAAGCGAACCGGAGTCGACCCTACCGGCCGCGGTGGACCACACAAGTCCCGCCTTCCCTCCCCTGGACAACGGCCGGGGAGTGAACCGTCGATTCCCTCAACTACCGGGCGGGACGCACCAATTCATAGGCATCCCACAGATCCTTCCCCGTGTAGGAATGCGTCGCGAGGCTCGTCAGACGGTGGTCCGCGTTGACCGCCACGGAGACCGGCACGGCTGCGAACAGGTCTTTGTCGGAGCCCGAGTCGCCATACGCGACACAGTCCTGCCGCGTCACTCCGAACTGGGCGCACAGCCGATCGGCGATCACCACCTTCGCCGCGGCGCTGAGAACTCCCGCCGGATCCACCGGCTCGGTGAAAGGAAGGGCCGGAAAGCGTGATCCATGGGCTGCGTGGGCGCCCCAGGCCGTGAGTTTTTCCACAAAGAATGACGGGGAGAGCGACACGACGGCGCAGTACTCCCCTCGGCTGCCGATCTCCGCCCAGACCTCACGGATGCGCGCCAGCCACGGAGCGCCCTCGAACGCCGCCGTCACATGCTCCTCGGTGAGACTCGTCCACAGCGCGTGCGCCTGGTGCGCGTACTCCGGCGGCTGGATCCGCCCCTCCGCCGCGGCGCGGTCCAGCGCCACCGCCTCGGCCTCCAGGCCGAGTTGGCGCGAGATCTCCCGGGGAGCGGAGGTGCCGTGCAGCAGAGTGCCGTCGAGGTCGAAGAGATGCAGTCTCGCCATGCGCCGAGGCTAACGGGCCGGACGGCCGCTGTTTCACGTGAAACAGCGGTGGCCAAAAGCGCGTGCCTCCCGGGGGAAACAGGTGGACGTCAGGGGCGCCCGTCGGACAGCCTGGCCGGCGTGCCGACTCCTTCCCCCGCCGCTCTGCCCATCCGCCGTCTGACACACCGCGACCTCACGGCCTGCGCCGACTTGTCCGAGGACCGGGGGTGGCCGCGCGAGGAGCGCAAGTGGGGCCTCCTCCTCTCCGCCGGTAAGGGGTACGGCATCGACGACCCCGCTGGAGGCCTCGTCGCCGCCTCCGTCGTCACCGAGTACGGCTCCCCCAGCCGTCCCACGCTCGGAGCCGTCGGCATGGTGCTGGTCGCCGAGCGACACGCCCGGCAGGGTGTCGGCCGTCGGCTGATGCGGCACATCGTCGCGGTGATGGGCCCGGTTCCCCTGACGCTGCACGCCACCCCGAACGGCCGTCCGCTCTACGAGGAGCTGGGCTTCAAGACCACGGGCCGGGCGGAGATGGTGTGCGGGCGTTTCACCCCGGAGGGCACGCCGTCCGACGTCGTCACCCGCGCGGCCACGGCCGAGGACATGCCCGCGGTCCTCCGGCTCGACGAGGAGGTGTTCGGCGCTGATCGCACGCACCTCATCACACGGCTGCCGGCCTTCGCCGACCAGCTGCGGGTCGCCGAGGACGGCGGCCGGGTCATCGGATACGCGGCCGCCTGGCCGAACATGGCCACCCATGTGGTGGGTCCGCTGATCGCCCGGGACACCGAGACCGCCAAGGCCCTGCTGGCCTCCCTCGCGGCCCGCACCGACCGGCCGCTGCGCACGGACATCGACGTACGCCACGAGGACCTGCTGGCGTGGGTGAAGTCCCGGGGTCTGGAGTCCGTCGCCTTCAACGCGGTGATGACCCATGGCATCGCCGAGCTGCCCGGTGACTGGAACCGACGGTTCGCACCGCTGACCGTGGCGGCCGGCTGAGACGCAGGAGTGACGGGCGCGCTCGCGGGGTTCAGGGGTGCGCGGTCGCCCGCTGTGCGGGGGTGCCGGCGGCAACGGCCCTGCCGGGGACACCGGCACGCCGTTCCAAGGCGGACGAGACGACGGCCGGTACCAAGGCGCCGGCGGCCAGGGCGGTGCCGACCCGGTTCGCCCCAGAGCGCGCCCACCGCGCAGCCGTAGGGTGCGGCCATGGGAGATCTCGACATCCGAACCGCCGTCGCCGAGGACATCCCCGCGATCGTCGCCCTGCTCGCGGACGATCCGCTGGGTGCACAGCGGGAGTCACCGGACGACCTCGCGCCCTACCGGAGCGCGCTGGAGCGGCTCACCGCCGATCCGAACCAGCGACTGGTCGTCGCCGTACGCGAGGGACGCGTCGTCGGCACACTCCAGCTGACGATCATTCCCGGCCTGTCCCGTCGCGGCGCGACTCGATCGGTCATCGAGGGCGTGCGCGTGCACACCGACGAACGCGGCAGCGGTCTGGGAACGCGGTTCATCGAGTGGGCGATCGAGGAATCCCGCCGGGAGAACTGCCAGTTGGTGCAGCTCACCTCGGACGTCACCCGCACCGACGCCCACCGCTTCTACGAACGGCTCGGCTTCGTGGCCTCGCACGTGGGCTTCAAGCTGCCTCTCTGAAGAATTCTGAGGGGGCTGTGTTTCACGTGAAACACAGCCCCTCAGACCTGCCGCCGTTCTCCCCGAGACCGGTCAGCCGATGCCCCGCCACCCCTCCGGGTCCACCCCACCGGGCACGTCACTGTCCTTGTCGTACGGCTGGCGGGTGAGCACGAACGACCCGAGGTCCAGATGGTCCACGGTCCCGTCCGGCCGCCGTACGGCCCGCATAAGCTCTCCGGCGAAGTAGCCCTCCAGGCCCGTCCAGGTGCCGTCCCCGTTGGCCCGGAACCGTGAGCGGCGCCCACCGCCGGACAGCGGCCCCAGGGAGACCAGCCCGTCGGCCGTGACGCGCAGGACCTGGGGACCGGTCCCCCAGTACCACTGGCCCGCCAGCTCCAGCACCGACTTGTCGACCTCCCGCAAGGGCCGCCACGGCTGCGGGATGCGCGGTTCGGCCTCCGCCACGAGCCGGACGAGATCGGCCCCCACCTGTCCCAGCAGCGGGCCGGAGGTGCAGTTGGCGAGGACCACGGCCGCGACGTCGTCCGCCACCGCGACGGTGAGATTGGCCAGGAAACCCGGGACCGAGCCGGAGTGGCCGACGAGCACCCGTCCGTCCCGGTGCTGGATCTGCATCCCCAGCCCGTAGGTGGCCCCCTCGGTGAGATCGGCGACCTCGGCCGGTGCCGCGGGCGTCCCCATCTCCCGCAGGGTCCTCTCGCTGAGCACCCGGTCGTCGCCCCGCATCAGGAAAGCGGCGAACCGCGCGAGGTCCCCGGTGGTGGACCACAACTGGCCGGCCGGGGCCATCGGGCCGTACTCCTCAAGGGGTTCGGGCTGCATCGCGTCGGCCCAGGGGTGCACCGCCCAGCCGCCCGCGGCAGGGGCCTGCGGTCGGACACTCGTACGGTTGAGACCCAGGGGTTCGAGCACTTCACGCCGGAGTACGTCCTCCCAGGCCGCTCCGCGCACCTTCTCCACCAGTGCGCCCAGCACGGCGTAGCCGGGGTTCGAATAGTGGTGGCGGCGGCCCGCCGGATGCAGGGTGGGCTTCCCCTCGCCCAGGACGTCGGCGAGCCGCGGCCGCAGCGACCCCGGTGTGCGCTCCCACCACGGTCCGGGCGTCTCGGCCGCCAGCCCGCCCGTGTGGGCGAGCAGTTGGGCGACGGTCAGCTCCCCCGCCCCCGTGCCCGGCAGATGCCGCTCCAGCGGGTCCCCCAGGTCGAGCGCTCCCTCGTCGCGCAGCCGCAGCACGAGAACGGCGGTGAAGGTCTTGGTGATCGAGCCGATCCGGTACTGCACGTTCTCGTCCGGAGCGTGCCCGTCGACCGAGGTCCGCGCCCCGTGCCAGACGGCCCGCCCGTCCCGGACGACCGCGGCGACGAGCGACGGGGCACGCCCGTCGGCCTGGGCGACGGCGATCCGGTGCAGCAGCGCACGCCGGGTGGCGGGAAGCAGCTCTTCCTGAGGTGTGGTCATGGGGCCAGTCCACCCGCCCGCGCCGTCGGCGTCGAGTTCATTTCACCGGGCGCGTGATCAGGTCTGTGCCATGTCCACGAAGCGGGAGTAGTGGCCCTGGAAGGCCACGGTGATGGTGGCCGTCGGGCCGTTTCGGTGCTTGCCCACGATGATGTCCGCCTCGCCGGCCCGCGGGGACTCCTTCTCGTAGGCGTCCTCGCGGTGCAGCAGGATCACCATGTCGGCGTCCTGCTCGATGGATCCGGACTCACGCAGGTCGGAGACCATGGGCTTCTTGTCCGTGCGCTGCTCGGGGCCACGGTTGAGCTGGGAGAGCGCGATCACCGGGACCTCCAGCTCCTTCGCCAGGAGCTTGAGGTTACGGGACATGTCGGAGACCTCCTGCTGACGGCTCTCGGAGCGCTTGCCGCCCGACTGCATCAGCTGGAGGTAGTCGATGATGACGAGCCGGATGTCGTTGCGCTGCTTGAGCCGGCGGCACTTCGCGCGGATCTCCATCATCGACAGGTTCGGCGAGTCGTCGATGAACAGCGGCGCGGACGACACCTCGGGCATCCGGCGGGCCAGCCGGGTCCAGTCGTCGTCCGTCATCGTGCCGGAGCGCATGTGGTGCAGGGCGACCCGGGCCTCGGCGGACAGCAGACGCATCGCGATCTCGTTGCGGCCCATTTCGAGGGAGAAGATGACGCTGGGCAGGTTGTTCTTGATCGACGCGGCGCGCGCGAAGTCCAGCGCCAGCGTCGACTTGCCCATCGCGGGACGGGCGGCGATGACGATCATCTGGCCCGGGTGCAGACCGTTGGTGAGCGAGTCGAGGTCGGTGAACCCGGTGGGGACACCGGTCATCTCGCCGCTGCGCGAGCCGATCGCCTCGATCTCGTCGAGGGCGCCCTCCATGATGTCGCCGAGCGGGAGGTAGTCCTCGCTGGTGCGCTGCTCGGTGACGGCGTAGATCTCGGCCTGGGCGCGGTTGACGATCTCGTCGACGTCGTCGTCGCCCGCGTATCCCATCTGGGTGATGCGGGTGCCGGCCTCCACCAGGCGGCGCAGGACCGCCCGCTCGTGCACGATCTCGGCGTAGTACTCGGCGTTGGCCGCCGTCGGCACTGTCTGCACGAGCGTGTGCAGATACGATGCGCCGCCGACCTTGTTGATCTCGCCGCGCTTGGTCAGTTCGGCGGCGATCGTGATGGGGTCAGCCGGCTCGCCCTTGGCGTAGACGTCGAGGATCGCCTGGTAGATCGTCTCATGGGCGGGCTTGTAGAAGTCGTGGCCCTTGAGGACCTCGACGACGTCGGCGATGGCGTCCTTGGACAGGAGCATGCCGCCGAGGACGGACTGCTCGGCGTCGAGGTCCTGCGGCGGGACGCGCTCGAAGGTGGAGCCGCCCTCCCACTCACCGCTGTCCCGGCCCCGCTCGTGCTGTTCGTCACGGCCTCGGCCACCGTCCCCGCGGCGGCGGGCGGGAGGCAGACGATCGCTGGGTCCGCTGTCGGCCCACGGGTCGTCCAAGGGCTCGGAAATGCTCACCGAGCCACCTCCTCCCGTCCGCCGAGCGGACCTCGCCGTGACCTCAGTTCTACGGCACGGCACTGACAATTGAGAGGCCCAACTCCGGTTCAGGCGCGTCGGTTTTGTGACGGTTCCAACGGCCGGTGGACGGAGCGGGCGCCGGACCACGGTAGGCCCGCGGGCACCGTCAGCCAATCTGGTTATCCACAGGCCATGTGGACGACGGCCCGGATGCTGTGGACAACTCCGCAAAACCTGTGCACGACCCGGTGGACAGCCCTGTGAACAAGCCCTCTTCTTTTCCTGCTCACAGCCATTGACCTGCACTTTTCCGATCCACCGGCTGTGCAGAAGAAAAACTTTCCCGGTCAGCGCAAGATCGCCGCGAGCCAGGGGCCAAACGACACGCAACGCAACGAAAAGTAAGGGTCACTTCGCCATTGCATCTCTTACCTGTGGACGATTAGATTGATGCTCATGACACAGGCTCCCGCGCCCCCCAGGGCCATACGGCGACAGCACGACCGGGAGATCGTCGCGCTGGCCGTCCCGGCCTTCGGCGCGCTCGTCGCCGAGCCCCTCTTCGTCCTGGCCGACAGCGCCATCGTCGGTCACCTCGGCACCGCCCAGCTCGCCGGGCTGGGCATCGCCTCCGCGCTCCTGACCACGGCCGTCAGCGTCTTCGTCTTCCTCGCCTACGCCACCACGGCCGCGGTCGCCCGCCGCGTGGGGGCCGGTGACCTCACCTCGGCCATCCGGCAGGGCATGGACGGCATCTGGCTGGCGCTGCTGCTCGGCGCCGCCGTGGTCGCCGCGGTCCTGCCCGCCGCCCCGGCGCTCGTGGAACTCTTCGGGGCCTCGGACACCGCAGCCCCGTACGCGACCACCTATCTGCGGATCTCGGTGGCCGGCATACCGGCCATGCTCGTCGTGCTGGCCGCGACCGGAGTGCTGCGCGGGCTCCAGGACACGAAGACACCTCTTTATGTGGCGGTCGCCGGCTTCGTCGCCAATGCCGCCCTCAACGCCGGCCTGGTCTACGGCGCCGGACTCGGGATCGCGGGTTCCGCGTGGGGGACGGTCATCGCCCAGTGCGGCATGGCCGCCGCCTATCTGGCGGTGGTGATCCGGGGAGCCCGCCGCCACGGCGCCTCGCTCCGGCCCGACACCGGCGGCATCAGGGCGTCCGCCCAGGCCGGCGTCCCGCTGCTGGTCCGTACGCTCTCGCTGCGGGCGATCCTGATGATCGCCACCGCCGTGGCGGCCCGTCTGGGCGATGCGGAGATCGCGGCGCACCAGATCGCCCTGTCCCTGTGGAGCCTGCTCGCCTTCGCCCTGGACGCCATCGCGATCGCCGGTCAGGCCATCATCGGCCGCTTTCTCGGTGCGGGCGACGCCCGGGGCGCCCGGGAGGCCTGCCGCCGCATGGTGCAGTGGGGCATCGCCGTCGGGCTACTGCTCGGGCTGCTGGTCATCCTGGCCCGGCCTGTCTTCCTGCCGCTGTTCACCAGTGACTCCGGGGTGAAGGACGCCGCGCTGCCCGCACTGCTCGTGGTGGCGTTGTCCCAGCCGGTCAGCGGCATCGTCTTCGTCCTGGACGGCGTCCTGATGGGCGCGGGGGACGGGCCGTATCTGGCCTGGGCGATGGTGGCCACCCTCGCGGTCTTCACCCCCGTCGCTCTGATCGTTCCGGTCGTCGGGGGCGGCCTCACCGCGCTCTGGGGGGCGATGGCGCTGATGATGACGGTCCGGATGCTGACGCTGTGGCTGCGGGCCCGCTCCGGCCGTTGGATCGTCACAGGCGCCACCCGCTGACCGTTTCACGTGAAACGGGAGACCGAAGACGGGAGACCGGAGACGTAAAACGTGAGGCATGACGAAGGGGCCGCACCCTACTGGGTGCGGCCCCTTCTCAGCTGTTCACGTTCTCAGCTGTTCACGCCGGACGCGCGATCAGGCCGCGACGACCTCGATGTTGACCTTGGCGGCAACCTCGGGGTGCAGACGCACGGACGTCTCGTGGGCGCCCAGGGTCTTGATCGGCGTGCCGAGCTCGATGCGGCGCTTGTCGACCTCGGGGCCACCGGCAGCCTTGATCGCCGAGGCGATGTCGGCCGGGGTGACGGAACCGAAGAGACGGCCGGCGTCGCCCGAGCGGACGGCCAGGCGGACCTTGACGCCCTCGAGCTGGGCCTTCACCTGGTTGGCCTGCTCGATGGTCTGGATCTCGTGGATCTTGCGAGCACGACGGATCTGCTCGACGTCCTTCTCGCCACCCTTGGTCCAGCGGATCGCGAACTTCCGCGGGATCAGGTAGTTACGGGCGTACCCGTCCTTGACGTCGACGACCTCGCCGGCGGCACCGAGGCCGGAGACCTCGTGGGTGAGGATGATCTTCATGTGTCGGTCACCCTTCCCTTAGCGCGCGGTGGACGTGTAGGGCAGCAGCGCCATCTCACGGCTGTTCTTGACGGCCGTGGCGACGTCACGCTGGTGCTGCGTGCAGTTGCCGGTCACGCGGCGGGCACGGATCTTGCCGCGGTCGGAAATGAACTTCCGCAGCATGTTCGTGTCCTTGTAGTCCACGTACGTGACCTTGTCCTTGCAGAAAGCGCAGACCTTCTTCTTAGGCTTGCGCACAGGCGGCTTCGCCATGGTGTTTCTCCTGTGTGATCAAGAAGTGGGGATGCGAGCCCTAGAAGGGGGGCTCGTCCGAGTAGCCGCCGCCGCTGCCGCTGCCGCCGGAGTTTCCACCCCAGCCACCGCCGCCGCCCTGGTTGCCACCGGCGGGAGCGCCGGTCGCCCACGGGTCGTCGGCCGGTGCGCCGCCCTGCTGACCGCCGCCGGGGCCGCCGCCCCAGCCGCCGCCACCCTGGCCGCCACCGCCGCCGTAAGCGCCCTGGCCACCGCGTCCGCCGCCACCACCACTGGTCTTGGTGACCTTGGCCGTGGCGTTGCGCAGGCTGGGGCCGACTTCCTCGACGTCCAGCTCGAAGACCGTGCGCTTGACACCCTCACGGTCCTCGTAGGACCGCTGCTTCAGCCGGCCCTGCACGACGACGCGCATGCCTCGCTGGAGCGACTCGGCGACGTTCTCCGCCGCCTGGCGCCAGACCGAGCAGGTCAGGAACAGGCTCTCGCCGTCCTTCCACTCGTTCGTCTGACGGTCGAAGGTGCGGGGGGTGGACGCGACACGGAACTTCGCGACCGCCGCACCCGAGGGGGTGAAGCGCAGCTCGGGGTCATCGACAAGGTTGCCGACGACCGTGATGACGGTCTCGCCTGCCATGGGGGAACCTCTCGGCGGGTTTGCTGCTGCTGGCTGCTTGTGCTGCTACTCAGAATCCCGAGATCGGCTGAGCGGGAGAGCTCAGTGGGTCTCGGGGCGGAGGACCTTGGTCCGGAGGACCGACTCGTTCAGGTTGAGCTGGCGGTCGAGCTCCTTGACGACCGCAGGCTCGGCCTGCAGGTCGATGACCGAGTAGATGCCCTCGGGCTTCTTCTTGATCTCGTACGAGAGACGACGACGGCCCCAGGTGTCGACCTTCTCGACCTTGCCGTTGCCCTCACGGACGACGGAGAGGAAGTTCTCGATCAGGGGGGCGACAGCGCGCTCCTCCAGATCGGGGTCGAGGATGACCATCACCTCGTAGTGACGCATGTGGAACCCACCTCCTTTGGACTCAGCGGCCACGGTCGTTCCGTGGCAGGAGGGTTGTGATGCGTACGCAACGGTATCGGCCGCCACTGACAATCGGGGGTCGGATGCCGACGTCCCCGCTCTGATCTGGGCGGAGTCCCTGGCTGTGCCTGGGCAGACACCGGTGCAGAGGGTACAGACTACCCGCACACCTGCTTCCGGTTGAAATCCGGCCGCGAGGGCAGCCAATCTGTACACATCGGGTGTGTATGGCGCTACAGTGCGCCGTCTTCCGCAGGAGGTGCCCCATGGCACAGGCATTGCGACCCAACACCGGAGTCGGATCTCTCTTCGCCACCGATGGAAAGCCCCATCCCGTCCAGGACACCCTCATGGCGGTCACCCTGGTCCTGGGAGTCGTGTCCTTCATCACCGCGCAGTTCGACAACCTCCATCTGCTCAGCTCATGGACCGGTCTGGTGGGGATCCTGACCGGCGCGTACGGCCAGTGGATCTCAGAGACCACCCGCCAGCGCTTCGGTCTGATCCTGGGTCTCGGCGCCTCCGGCGTCGGCTTCTTCCTCGGTATGGCGCACGGCGGCCTCTTCGGCAGCCTGTGGTGACCTGACCCGGTCCGGCCGGCGCACCACCGCACCACGCACACCGTCCGCGCCGCGGGACTCGTAGGACGCCTACGAACCCTGACGTAACGCCCCGGCCCCCCAACTGGCCGGGGCGAAGGTGCCGTACGCCCAGTCGGGGCCCGCGCACGGCGCAGTAGGCTTCGGCGAGAGCCGGAGCCCCTGTACCCATGGGGACACACCAGCCCGAGGAGCGCCCCGAATGAGCCTGACCCTGAGGACGATCAGCCGCGAGCAGCATCTGGCATACATCCAGAGCCTGCCGTCGGCGAGCCACATGCAGGTGCCGGCCTGGGCCGACGTCAAGGCGGAGTGGCGGTCGGAGAACCTCGGCTGGTTCGACGAGCGGACCGGTGAACTGGTCGGCGCAGGTCTGGTCCTCTACCGCCAGCTGCCCAAGATCAAGCGCTACCTCGCCTATCTGCCCGAGGGCCCGGTCATCAACTGGTACGCGCCGAACCTGACCGAGTGGCTGGAGCCGATGCTCGCGCACCTCAAGCAGCAGGGCGCGTTCTCGGTGAAGATGGGCCCGCCGGTGATCATCCGGCGCTGGGAGGCCACGTCCATCAAGGCGGGCATCCAGAACCCGGACGTGAAGCGGCTGCGCGACATCGAGGCGGACTTCATCGAGCCGCGCGCCTTCGAGGTGGCCGACAAGCTGCGCCGGATGGGCTGGCAGCAGGGCGAGGACGGCGGCGCCGGCTTCGGTGACGTCCAGCCGCGCTACGTCTACCAGGTGCCGCTGGCGAACCGCTCCCTCGAAGAGGTCCACAAGAACTTCAACCAGCTGTGGCGCCGCAACATCAAGAAGGCCGAGAAGGCCGGGGTCGAGGTCGTCCAGGGCGGCTACCACGACCTCGAGGAGTGGCAGCGGCTGTACGAGATCACGGCGGTGCGCGACCACTTCCGGCCCCGCCCGCTGTCGTACTTCCAGCGCATGTGGACGGCCCTCAACAGCGAGGACCCCAACCGCATGCGGCTGTACTTCGCCCGTCACGAGGGGGTGAACCTCTCGGCGGCGACGATGCTGATCGTCGGCGGCCACGTCTGGTACTCCTACGGCGCCTCCGACAACATCGGCCGTGAGTTCCGCCCGTCCAACGCCATGCAGTGGCGGATGCTGCGCGACGCCTACGCGCTCGGCGCCACCGTCTACGACCTGCGGGGCATCTCCGACTCGCTGGACGAGACCGACCACCTCTTCGGCCTGATCCAGTTCAAGGTCGGCACGGGCGGCCAGGCGGCCGAGTACCTCGGCGAGTGGGACTTCCCGCTGAACAAGCTGCTCCACAAGGCGCTCGACATCTACATGTCGCGCCGCTGACGTCACACCCCACCCCTTCCCGGCCACCAGAAAGGTCCCAGGTCCGGCCATGGCGCTCACGCTCTACGTCGACACCGCGCGCTGGCGGGCGCACCACAAGCACGTGCAGGAGCAGTTCCCGGGGCTCGTCCCGGTCTGCAAGGGCAACGGCTACGGCTTCGGGCACGAGCGGCTGGCGGAGGAGGCGACCCGGCTGGGGTCGGACATCCTCGCCGTCGGCACGACGTACGAGGCCGCGCGCATCAAGGACTTCTTCAGCGGCGACCTGCTGGTGCTGACGCCGTATCGGCGCGGCGAGGAGCCCGTTCCGCTGCCCGACCGGGTGGTGCGCTCGGTGTCGTCGGTGGACGGGGTGTACGGCCTCGTGGGCGCACGGGTGGTCATCGAGGTGATGTCCTCGATGAAGCGGCACGGCATCAGCGAGCAGGACCTGCCGCAGCTGCACTCCGCGATCGAGAACGTCCGGCTGGAGGGTTTCGCCATCCATCTGCCGCTGGACCGCACCGACGGCTCCGACGCCGTCGAGGAGGTCATCGGCTGGATGGACCGGCTGCGCGCGGCCCGGCTGCCGCTGCACACCATGTTCGTCAGCCACCTCAAGGCCGACGAGCTGATCCGGTTGCAGCAGCAGTTCCCGCAGACCCGGTTCCGCGCCCGCATCGGCACCCGGCTGTGGCTCGGGGACCATGACGCCACCGAGTACCGCGGAGCGGTCCTGGACGTCACGCGGGTCGCCAAGGGCGACCGCTTCGGCTACCGCCAGCAGAAGGCGGCCTCGGACGGCTTCCTGGTGGTCGTGGCGGGCGGCACCTCGCACGGGGTGGGTCTGGAGGCCCCCAAGGCCCTGCACGGCGTCATGCCGCGCGCCAAGGGGGTCGCCCGGGCCGGCCTCGCCACGGTGAACCGGAACCTCTCGCCGTTCGTCTGGGGCGGCAAGCAGCGCTGGTTCGCCGAGCCGCCGCACATGCAGGTGTCGATCCTCTTCGTCCCCTCCGACGCCCCGGAGCCCACCGTCGGCGACGAGCTCGTGGCCCATCTGCGCCACACCACGACGCAGTTCGACCGGCTCGTGGACCGCTGAGCGGACGGGGTCGCCACCCGGAACACCGAAGAGGCCGTACACGATGTCCCGTGTACGGCCTCTTTCACGCCGGTACGACGCCTGTGTTCGCTCAGGGCGAACCGTCGCTGGTGCCCTGCCGGCCCCACTCCACCTCGTGCTGGGTGCCCCAGTCCACCTCGTGCTGCGTCCCCCAGTCCGCCTGCGGCCCCTCGGCGTGGGAGGCGTGCCGGGGCGGATGCGCCGCGGCCCCGAGGACGAAGACGTCCTCCGCCCCGTCGAGCACGCCGCCCGAGGGGTCGTCGTCGCCGTTCTGGCGCACCACGTCCCGCTGCGGCATCAGGATGTCGCGCACGACCACGCCGCACAGGTAGAGCGTCCCCAGCAGATGCACCCCGATGGCCCAGTGGTAGCCGTCGGTCGGCAGCCCCTTGTGGGCGTCTCCGCTGGTCGTGTAGGCGAGGTAGAACCAGATGCCCAGGAAGTACGCGACCTCGCAGGCCTGCCAGATCAGGAAGTCCCGCCACTTCGGCCGGGCCAGCACGGCCAGCGGCACCAGCCACAGGACGTACTGCGGTGAGTAGACCTTGTTGGTGAGGATGAAGGCCGCCACCACCAGGAAGGCGAGCTGGGCGAACCGGGGGCGGCGCGGGGCGGTGAGCGTCAGCCAGGCGATGCCCGCGAAGCACACGACCACCAGGAGGGTGGCGAGGGTGTTCACGCTGTCGGTGGCGAGGGGATCGCTGGAGTTCTGCGCCAGGATCAGCCAGAAGGAGCCGAAGTCGACGCCGCGCTCCTGGCTGAACCGGTAGAACTTCGACCAGCCCTCGAAGGCGAAGAGCATCACCGGCAGGTTGACCACCAGCCAGGCGACGGCCGCGCCGCCGAAGGCCTTGCCGTAGTCCCGCCATTTCCCCGCGCGCCAGCAGAGCACGAACAGCGGTCCGAGGAGGAACACGGGATAGAGCTTGGCGGCCGTGGCGAGCCCCAGGAGGATGCCGAAGGCGAGCGAGCGGCCCCGCGACCACATCATCATCGCCGCGGCCGTCAGGGCGACGGCCAGCAGGTCCCAGTTGATGGTGGCGGTCAGTGCGAAAGCGGGCGCCAGGGCGACCAGCAGGCCGTCCCAGGGGCGCCGGGCGTGCGTACGGCTCACGCAGACGGCGATGACCGCCGCGCAGGCCATCAGCATCCCCGCGTTGACCATCCAGTACCACTGCTCCTGGTGCTGGATGCTGCCGCTGCCCGGGGTCAGCCAGGCGGCGACCTCCATGAACACACCGGTCAGCACCGGGTATTCGAGGTAGTCCATGTCACCGGGGAGCTTGTCGAAGTACGGCACCAGCCCGTCGGCGAAGCCGCGCCCCTGGTAGAGGTGCGGGATGTCCGAGTAGCAGGCATGGGTGTACTGCGTGCTGGCGCCGAAGAACCAGCCCCCGTCGTAGCAGGGCAGCTTCTGGACCAGGCCCAGGACGAACATCCCGATCGCCACGAGCGCGACGACCCGTACGGGCGTCCACCAGGCCGTCCCGATCAGGGCTCGTTGGCCTAGGGGGCCGCCGATCAGCTCGCTGCCGGCCGTGGCCACCTTGTCGTTCCTGGTCGGGTGCACCGGCTCCGGCTCGTGCACGCGCGCGGGCGTCGATTCTGCACTGGGCATGGGGCACATCCTGCCGCACCGAGTGAGGAAAAAGCTGAGAGCCGCCCCACCAGGTTCGGTGGGGCGGCTCTCGTTTCACGTGGAACATCGACATGTTTCACGTGAAACACCCGTGCTGGGCCAGAAGGCGGCTAACCGTCCGATCCTCCGAAGAGGCCGCCGTTCTGGTTGCCTCTGATGCTGTCCGACTCGGACGCGGTCGGTGACGGGGAGAAGCCCCCGTCCGAGCCGCCGTTGCTGTTGCCGTTGTCCGTGCCGCCGTTGTTGTTGCACGGGAAGAAGTTGTTGCAGGTCTCCGTCGCGGTGGGCGAAGGCTCGCTCTGTGTCTCCGAGGCGGTCGGGGTCGGGGACGGCTCCTCCTCCTCGGTCTCGGTCGCCGTGGGGGTCGGCGTCGCCGACGGTTCCGCGTTGACGACCTCACCGATGGGCTCGGGCTCCGGGAAGTCCTTCGCCGGCACGCCCTCCAGCGCGTCCGCCATGTAGTCGTGCCAGATCTGCGCCGGGAACGAGGCACCGTGGATCTTCTTCTGGCCACCCGTTCCGAACATCTCCAGGAACGTGCGGTTCTTGTTCTTCTCGTCGTCGTCGAGCCGGAACATGCTGATCGCGGTCGACAGCTGCGGGGTGTAGCCCACGAACCAGGCCGACTTGTTGCCGTCGGTGGTACCGGTCTTGCCTGCCACCTCGCGACCGGGCAGCTGGGCGTTGGTACCGGTGCCCCGCTCGACCACGGTCTTCAGGACGTCGGTGACGTTGTCGGCGACCTTCGAGGTGAAGGCCTGCTCGGCCACGACCTTGTGGGTGTAGATCTGGCCTTCCTCGCTGGTGACCTTCTCCACGGAGTACGGGTCGCGCTGCTTGCCGCTCGCGGCGAAGGTGGCGTAGGAGCCCGCCATACGGATCGCGCTCGGGTCGGAGATGCCGATCGAGAACGACGGGAAGGTGGTGCCGGCGAGGCTGCTCTCCCGCAGGCCCGCGCTGATGGCGGAGTCCTTGACCTTGTCCAGACCGACGTCCATGCCGAGCTGCACGAAGGCGGAGTTCACCGACTCGCGCATGGCCTCGCGAAGGTCGATCTTGTAGTCGGGCGGAGAACCGTACGACTCGTTGCCGTCATTGGTCTGCAGCCACTCCTCGCCCTTCTCGTTCTTCCAGACGGTGCGGTTGTAGTCCTGGATCTTCAGCTTGTTCTTGCCGCTGAACAGGCTCTCCGGGGAGACGATGGTGCGCTCGTCCTGCGCCTGGGACGAGCCCAGATCGGGGTCACGCACGCCCCAGGTCATCGCGGCCGCCAGCACGAAGGGCTTGAAGGTCGAACCGACCTGGGCACCGGTTTCGTCGGCGTTGTCGGTGAAGTGCTTGGTGGCGTCCTCACCGCCGTAGATGGCCCGGATGGCTCCGGTGTCCGGCTCCACGGACGCCCCGCCGAACTGGACGTGGGTGTCGGTGTCCGGGCGTTCCTCCGGCTTGATGTTGGCCTTCTGGACCTTGGTCACCGCGTCCGTGAGCTGCTGGACCTTCTTCCTGTCGAAGGTCGTGTAGATCGAGTAGCCACCCTGCTGGAGCAGGTTCTGGGTGATCCCGGTCTCCTTGCTGTGGGTGACCAGGTAGCCGTTGGCGAGGTCGACGAGGTAGCCGATCTGACCGCTGAGCTGGGTGTTCGACCGCGGGTTCTTCCAGTCGGGGAGCTTGGTGTACTTGGCCCGGGTCTGCGCGTCGAGATGGTGGTACTCGACCATCTTGTCGAGGGTGTCCTGCATCTGGCGCAGGGCCCGGCGGGTGTTCTTCTCGGGAGTGGCACCGACGGGGTCGATCGAGGTCGCGCCCGCCGGGTCGTAGTACGTGGCGCCCTTCAGCGTGGCCGCCAGGAAGGCGCACTCACCCGGGTCGAGCTTGATCGCGTCCTTGTTGAAGTAGGCGCGGGCGGCGGCCTGGATCCCGTACGCGTTGCGTCCGTAGTACGCGGAGTTCAGGTAGCCGGCCATGATCGTGTCCTTGTCGACCTCGGCGCCCACCTTTATCGACACGAAGATCTCCTTGAACTTGCGGGAGATCGTCTGCGACTGGTCGTTCAGCATGGCGTTCTTGACGTACTGCTGGGTGATCGTCGAACCACCCTGTGTCTGGCCGCCCCGCGCCATGTTGAACAGGGCCCGCGCGATGCCCTTGGGGTCGATGCCGCTGTCGTCGTAGAAGGTCTTGTTCTCCTGCGAGATCACCGCGTTCCGCATCGCCTGCGGGATCTGGGAGAGCGAGATGTTCTGACGGTTCGTCTCACCACCGGTGGCCACCATCTGGGTGCCGTCTTTCCAGTAGTAGACGTTGTTCTGGGCCGTCGCGGTCTTGGCGACGTCGGGCACGCCCACCATGGCGTAGCCGATACCCGCCACGGCCACCATGCCGCCGACGAAGCCGACAAACAGACCCGCGACGAGCTTCCAGGACGGGATCCAGCGCTGCCAGCCGTACCTGTCGGCGCGCGGATAGTCGACCAGGCGCTTTCTGCCGGGCGCCGAGCGCCCTCTGCCCCGGCCGGGCCCGTGCGGGCCGCCGAAGGGGTCTCCCGCGGGGTCGGCCCCTCTGCGCCGGCCGCCCGGCGGTCGCTGGGCGGCGCGCCGGGCATCGGCACGACCGCCGTACGGCTCCTCCGGACTTCCCGACACCTGGCCCAACCCGTAGTCGGAGGGAGATCCGGTGGCGCCTCGCGGTGCGCGGCGGCCGGAGGACGGCCCGGACTGGCCGCGTCGGGCCGCGGCACGTCCGCCTCCCTGCGGCTGCGGCGGTTTGCGACGGTGCTCGCTCATCGAACGATTACTCCTAGGGCAGGCGCATCCGTGAGCGCCTGAGAAGGGCGGCTGGTTTCCTGTCCCCCCGAAGTACGGATGCGGTCGGCTGCGCATTCACCCGTACGGCACCGGGGGCCTCGACGCCCCCCGGCGTCCCTCGGGTCCCGGTGGTCTGCATGGCGCACAGACTACGCACCGTCAAAACCCGCCCAGTCCCAAGGTTCACCTCATACCGGGCAAGTCGTCTGCGAAGAAACGGTGATGTGATCCCGTTCACCACCGTCCCTCTTGTCGCATCCGGAAGGCCGTTCTATCGTCGTGATGTATCGAGTCGATACATCAGAGCGAGATAAGCGCGCTGCGGACGAGAGGAGGCGACGGTGAGCCGACGTTCCGGCATCCTCGAGTTCGCCGTGCTCGGCCTGCTCCGCGAATCCCCGATGCACGGCTATGAGCTGCGCAAACGACTCAATACGTCACTGGGAGTGTTCCGTGCCTTCAGCTACGGGACGCTGTACCCCTGCCTCAAGACGCTGGTCGCCAACGGCTGGTTGATCGAGGAACCGGGGCACACCCCGGAGGACGCCCTCGCCGCACCACTCGCAGGGCGTCGCGCCAAGATCGTCTACCGGTTGACGGCGGAAGGTAAGGAACACTTCGAGGACCTGCTCTCGCAGACGGGCCCCGACGCCTACGAGGACGAGCACTTCGCCGCCCGTTTCGCCTTCTTCGGGCAGACGTCGCGCGATGTGCGCATGCGCGTCCTGGAGGGTCGTCGCAGCCGGCTGGAGGAGCGCCTGGAGAAGATGCGCGCCTCGCTGGCACGCACCCGGGAGCGCCTCGACGACTACACGCTTGAGCTCCAGCGCCACGGGATGGAGTCCGTGGAGCGCGAAGTGCGCTGGCTGAACGAGCTCATCGAGAGCGAGCGGGCCGGACGGGACCTGAAGGGTTCCGCCTCCGGGGATTCCGCTCAGCAGAACACCAATGGAGCGCCGGGCGTCCTGCCCCGTCCCGGGGACACCCCCGGGACGGATACGCCCGGCGACACCACCCCGTGAGCGCCCAGCCAGGGCCTCACTCGTACACACAGGGAGCAACCGGAATGGGTTCGGTTCGCGTAGCCATCGTCGGTGTGGGCAACTGCGCCGCATCGCTGGTGCAGGGCGTCGAGTACTACAAGGACGCCGACCCGGCGGCCAAGGTCCCGGGCCTGATGCACGTCCAGTTCGGCGACTACCACGTCGGTGACGTCGAGTTCGTCGCCGCGTTCGACGTGGACGCCAAGAAGGTCGGCCTGGACCTCGCGGACGCGATCGGGGCGTCCGAGAACAACACCATCAAGATCTGCGACGTGCCCAGCACCGGCGTCACCGTGCAGCGCGGTCACACCCTCGACGGTCTGGGCAAGTACTACCGCCTGACCATCGAGGAGTCGGAGGCCGAGCCGGTCGACGTCGTCCAGGTCCTCAAGGACAAGCAGGTCGACGTCCTCGTCTGCTACCTGCCGGTCGGCTCCGAGGACGCGGCGAAGTTCTACGCCCAGTGCGCCATCGACGCCCAGGTCGCCTTCGTCAACGCCCTCCCGGTCTTCATCGCCGGCACCAAGGAGTGGGCGGACAAGTTCACCGCGGCGGGCGTGCCGATCGTCGGTGACGACATCAAGTCCCAGGTCGGCGCCACCATCACGCACCGCGTCATGGCGAAGCTGTTCGAGGACCGCGGTGTCGTCCTGGAGCGCACCATGCAGCTGAACGTCGGCGGCAACATGGACTTCAAGAACATGCTCGAGCGCGACCGCCTGGAGTCCAAGAAGATCTCCAAGACCCAGGCCGTCACCTCCCAGATCCCCGACCGGGAGCTCGGCGAGAAGAACGTCCACATCGGCCCGTCCGACTACGTGGCGTGGCTCGACGACCGCAAGTGGGCCTACGTCCGTCTCGAGGGCCGCGCCTTCGGTGACGTCCCGCTGAACCTGGAGTACAAGCTCGAGGTCTGGGACTCCCCGAACTCGGCGGGTGTCATCATCGACGCGCTGCGCGCCGCGAAGATCGCCAAGGACCGCGGCATCGGCGGCCCGATCCTCTCGGCCTCCAGCTACTTCATGAAGTCGCCGCCGGTTCAGTACTTCGACGACGAGGCCCGCGAGAACGTCGAGAAGTTCATCCGCGGCGAGGTCGAGCGCTAGCTCGACGCCATGGCGCGTCCTCGGCGCGCCACCGCTGAAATTCGCTCCTGCCAGGGCTGAGAGGGTCCCCGGGTCGTATGACCCGGGGACCCTCCCCGTATGTGAGGCTGGGCCCCGTGGCCGTCGTCCGTGATCTGCGCGTCCTGCTGCGCCTCGGCGCCTTCCGGCGCCTGCTCGCCGTACGGCTGCTGTCCCAGTGCGCCGACGGTGTCTACCAGGTCGCGCTCGCCACCTACGTCGTGTTCTCCCCGGAGAAGCAGACCTCGGCCGCGGCGATCGCCTCCGCGATGGCCGTCCTGCTGCTGCCCTACTCCCTCGTCGGCCCCTTCGCCGGCGTCCTGCTCGACCGCTGGCGGCGCCGCCAGATCCTGCTGTACGGCAATCTGTTGCGGGCCCTGCTGGCCTCCGCGACGGCCGTCCTGATGCTCAGCCACGTCCCCGACTGGCTCTTCTACGTCTCCGCGCTCTGCGTCACCGCGGTGAACCGGTTCGTCCTCGCGGGTCTCTCGGCCGCTCTGCCGCGCGTGGTCGACGCCGAGCGCCTCGTCATCGCCAACTCCCTCTCCCCGACCGCGGGAACACTGGCCGCGGTCGCGGGCGGCGGTCTCGCCTTCGTCGTACGCCTGGCGATCGCGGACACCGATGCCGCGGTGGTCCTGCTCGGCAGCGCGCTGTACCTGTGCGCGGCGCTGATGTCGCTGACCATGGCGGCGGATCTGCTCGGACCCGAACGTGACGTGGTTCCGGCCGGGTGGGCGAACGCGGTCAGGGGGACGGCCCGCGGACTGGTCTCCGGGGTGCGGCATCTGACGGAGCCGCGGCGCAGGGAGGCCGCCTGGGCACTGGGCTCGATCACCTTGATGCGGTTCTGCTACGGCGCCCTGACGGTCATGGTGCTGATGTTGTGCCGGTACGCCTGGTCCACCGATCCCGACAAGGGGCTGGCGCTGCTCGGTGTGGCCGTGGCCATCTCCGGCGTCGGCTTCTTCGTGGCGGCCGTGGTGACCCCGACGGCGGCCGGGCGCCTGGGCCCCGGCCGTTGGATCGTCGTCTGCTCGGCGGCGGCCGCCGTGCTGGAGCTCGCCCTGATGCTTCCCTTCGCCCAAGCCACCACGTTCGTCGCGGCGTTCGTCCTCGGACTGGTCACGCAGGGGGCGAAGATCGCCACCGATACGGTCGTGCAGTCGTCCGTGGCGGACGGCTTCCGTGGCCGGATCTTCTCGCTCTACGACGTCCTGTTCAACGTCGCCTTCGTCGGTGCCGCCGGGGTGGCCGCCCTGATGCTGCCGCCTGACGGCCGCTCAGCGGCTCTGGTGGTAACGGTCGCCGTTATCTACGGGGTAATTGCTGTGGCTATGGCCCGCTTTGAACGCCAGTAAGTGTCACATCAAAGACACAGAGTTCTTCCATGGTCGGGGACTGTCAGTGGTGGCCGGTACTTTACGTGGGTCTTACTTCGCGCCATGCGCACGCACGTTCGTGCGCACCCACGTTCTAGGGGGACCCCAGCATGACCACTCCGCCGCCTCCACAGGGCCAGAACCCGTACGCCCAGCCCACTGTGCCCACGGGGCAGCCGCAGCCGTACGCGCCGTTCCCGAACCAGGGCGGCGCTCCGGTCCCCCCGCCGCCCGCGCCGGCCGGCAAGCGCATGGGCAAGAAGGCGATACGCATCGTCGGTGCGATCGTCGTCGCCGTCATCATCGGCATCCTCAAGTTCGGCGCGGGCTGGTTCCTGACGCGCGACGACGCGGAGACGACCTCGGTCGGCGCCTGCATGCACAACGAGGGCACGGACTCCAACGCCGACCTCAACGAGGTCGACTGCTCGGACAGCAAGGCCCAGTACAAGGTGGTCCAGAAGTTCGACGGCTCCCGCGACGACAGCAAGTGCGAGGCCGTCACCGAGGCGACGATCTCCTACGTGCAGTACGGCAACGGCCACGACGTGGTCCTCTGCCTGAAGGAAGTCAAGTAACGGCAGGCTGCCACGACTGAGGGCCGGTGTTTCACGTGAAACACCGGCCCTCAGTGCGTTGGGAGGCCGACCGAAGCGGTGGATCGGGGCGGTGTTTCACGTGAAACACCGCCCCGTTTCCCGGCCTCAGCCCTGCTCGGTCCACCACTCCTTGAGCGCCGACACCGCCGCGTCGTACTCCATCGGCCCGTTCTCCAGGCGCAGCTCCAGCAGGAACTTGTACGCCTGGCCGATGACCGGGCCCGGGCCGACGCCGAGGATCTGCATGATCTGGTTGCCGTCCAGGTCGGGGCGGATCGCGTCGAGCTCCTCCTGCTCCTGGAGCTGGGCGATGCGCTCCTCCAGACCGTCGTAGGCCCGGGAGAGAGCGGTGGCCCGGCGCTTGTTGCGGGTCGTGCAGTCCGACCGGGTCAGCTTGTGCAGACGGTCGAGCAGCGGTCCCGCGTCCCGGACATACCGGCGCACGGCGGAGTCGGTCCACTCCCCGGTGCCGTACCCGTGGAAGCGCAGATGCAGCTCGACCAGCCGGGAGACGTCCTTCACCAGGTCATTGGAGTACTTGAGCGCGAGCATGCGCTTCTTGGTCATCTTCGCCCCGACCACTTCGTGGTGGTGGAAGGAGACCCGGCCGTCCTTCTCGAACCGGCGGGTGCGCGGCTTGCCGATGTCGTGCAGCAGCGCGGCGAGCCGCAGGGTGAGGTCGGGCCCGTCCTCCTCCAGGGCGATCGCCTGCTCCAGGACGATCAGCGTGTGGTCGTAGACGTCCTTGTGCCGGTGGTGCTCGTCGCGCTCCAGCCGTAGGGCCGGCAGCTCCGGCAGGACACGGCCGGCGAGTCCGGTGTCGACCAGCAGGCTCAGCCCCTTGCGCGGGTGCGCGGAGAGGATCAGCTTGTTCAGCTCGTCCCGCACCCGCTCGGCGGAGACGATGTCGAGGCGCTCGGACATCTCCTTCATCGCCGTGACGACCTCGGGGGCGACCTCGAAGTCGAGCTGTGCGGCGAACCGGGCGGCACGCATCATCCGCAGCGGGTCGTCCGAGAAGGACTCCTCCGGTGTCCCCGGGGTGCGCAGCACCCGGGCCGCGAGGTCGTCACGGCCGTTGTGCGGGTCGATGAACTCCTTCTGCGGGAGTGCCACCGCCATCGCGTTCACGGTGAAGTCACGACGGACGAGGTCCTGCTCGATGGAGTCGCCGTAGGACACCTCGGGCTTGCGCGAGGTGCGGTCGTACGCCTCGGAGCGGTACGTCGTCACCTCGATCTGGTAGCCGTCCTTCTGTGCCCCGACGGTGCCGAAGGCGATCCCGACCTCCCACACGGCGTCCGCCCACGGCCGCACGATCTTCAGGACGTCCTCGGGGCGGGCGTCCGTGGTGAAGTCGAGGTCGTTGCCGAGCCGGCCGAGCAGCGCGTCCCGGACCGACCCGCCGACCAGGGCGAGGGAGAACCCGGCCTCCTGGAAGCGGTGGGCGAGGTCGTCGGCGACAGGCGCGACCCGCAGCAGCTCGCTCACGGCGCTGTGCTGCGCCTGGCTGAGGGCGCTGGAGGTGTCTTCGTTGGCGTTCGGCACAACAGGAAAGGGTACGGGGCCCGGCGGACCGGGGGCGCCCCGATTACCGCCGGGGTGCCCGTGGACACATCGCCCATGGCCAGGGAAGTCGATCCTTAGGTCCGCTTCACCGACACCGCTCCCCATACGCGACGATAGAGGACAGGACACGGACCCCACCTGATCTTGCGGACCGGTCCGCGGCACTTCACCTCCGCGCACATCGTTACCATGCGTGGACGCACATTCCGACGACCACTGACGACGACGAGAGACGGGCGAACGCGTGGCCGAGGCGGCAGACTTCCCGGGGACGAGTCCCTCACCTGCCCGCCGGTGGCTGCGGCGCATCGGAGCACTGCTCGCCGGGGCGCCCCTGCTGGCCGGGCTGCTGCAGCTGCCCGCACTCCCCGCGCACGCCGACGCCGCGACAGGCGTCAAGGAAGCCTCCGACAAGGGCTCGGTCTCCGTGGCCGTCGACTCCCTCAGCCCGGCCGTCCCCACCGACGGCGACACGGTGACCGTCTCGGGCACGGTGACCAACAAGGGCAAGCAGGCCGTCACCGGGGCGCACGTCGACCTGCGGGTGGGCTCCGCGCTCACCACCCGCTCGGCGATCGCCGACGCCACCGGCGACGCCGAGGACCTCTCCGGGGGCTACGGCTCCGAGGTGGGCGGCAAGTACGTCGCGAAGTTCGCCGAGCTCACGCCGGGAGTCGCCGAGCCCTTCAGCATCTCCGTACCGGTCGACGAGCTGGACCTCGGCGACGAGGGCGTCTACCCGCTCGCGGTCTCCCTCTCGGGCGAGACGGCCGCGCGGCAGTGGGACCAGGTGCTCGGGATCGAGCGGACCTTCCTGCCCTGGCAGCCGGACGGCGCGGACACGGCGACGAGGACGACGGTCCTGTGGCCACTGGTCTCCACTGTCCACATGACGGCCGAGACCGGCTCGAACGCGAGCCAGACGCCCGTCTTCCTCAACGACGACCTCGCCGAGGAGATCGCCCCCGGCGGTCGCCTGGACCAGCTGCTGAGCCTCGGCAGGGACCTCGACGTCACCTGGGTGATCGACCCGGACCTGCTGGCCTCCGTGGACGCGATGACCGGCAGCTACCGGGTCCGTGCCGACGGTGACACCACCACGGCCGGCACCCATCAGGCCGTCGCCAAGAAGTGGCTGGCCGGCCTCCAGGACGCGGTGGCGGACAAGGAGGTCGTCGCCCTGCCCTTCGCCGATCCCGACCTGGCCTCGCTGGCCCACAACGGCACCGGCGTCAGCGGCTCGCTGAGCCAGTTCAAGGCGGCCACCGATGTCGCCGCGACCACCGTGCAGACGATCCTCCACGTGACGCCCAGCACCGACTTCGCCTGGCCGGTGGACGGGGCCGTCGACCCCTCGATCGTGAAGGTCGCCACCTCCGCGGGCGCCGACAAGGTGATCGCGCGCAGCGACAGCCTGGCGGAGACCGGCAGCCTGACCTACACCCCCTCCGCGGCCCGGCCCATCGGCGGCGGCACCACGGCGGTCGTGGCCGACGCCCGCCTGTCCACGGCTTTCCAGGGCGACCTGACGAACGCCTCCGCGTCCACCCTCGCGGTGCAGGCGTTCCTGGCCCAGAGCCTGGCGCTGAACCTCCAGACGCACAAGCAGCGCAGCATCGTCGTCGCCCCCCAGCGCACACCGACCGCCGCTCAGGCCCAGGCCATGGCCGCGGCCGTCAGGGCCCTCCAGGACGCGGGCTGGTCGCAGCCTCAGAACCTCACCGCGGCCGCCGAGGCCAAGCCCGACGGCAGTGCCACCACCAAGGTGCCCTCGCGGTCCTCGTACCCCTCGGCGCTGCGCAGGCAGGAGCTGCCGAAGTCGGCCTTCGAGCAGATCGCGGCCACCCAGCACACGCTCGACAGCTTCAAGGTGATCCTCACCGACAAGTCCCGGGTGGTGACCCCGTTCGGGAGGGCCACGAACCGGGAGACGTCCACCTCGTGGCGGGGCCGCTCCACCGGGGCGAGCACCTTCCGCCAGGGCGTGCAGAGCTACCTCGACACCCTCACCGACCAGGTCAAGCTGATCGACAAGTCGGAGACCAAGCTCTCCGGGCGCAGCGCCACGATCCCCGTGACCGTGCAGAACAACCTGGTCCAGGGCGTCCACCACCTGATCCTGCGGCTCTCCTCGTCCAACGACACCCGCCTGGAGATCGGCGGCCACGACTTCGACGAGCAGTCCATCGAGGTCTCCGGTGGGCACAGCACGACGGTGAAGTTCACCACGACCGCCAATGTGAACGGCCAGACCACGGTGATCGCCCAGCTGTACACCGAGGACGGCCAGGTCTACGGTGCGCCGGTGACCTTCGACGTGAAGGTCACCGAGATCACGGCCACGGTGATGCTGGTCATCGGCGGCGGTGTGCTGCTCCTCGTGCTCGCCGGCTTCCGGATGTACACCCAGCGCAAGCGGGCCGCGGCCCGTGAGGCGCAGGAGACGCAAGCCACGGGAGACACCGACGACGCCGAGGACGCCGAGGACGCCGGAACCTCCGAGGACACCGAGGAGGGCACCGCGGCCGAGGCCGGCGACGCCCCCGGGACGTCCGCGGACACCGCGGACGCCGAGGACGACGCCGGGGAAGAATCGGCCGCACGGTCCGGGGCAGACGACCCGGAGCAGCAGAGTGACGGGACAGCGGACACCGCAGCGGAAAGCCCGGCCCCCTCGGGGACGGGTGAGAGAGTGGACCGTTGAGGATGTCGTGGCCGGTGGGCCCGGGACGATGAGGTGGGGTAGCCATGAACGCGCCGTACGAGGGTGACCGCGGCCAGGCCGCGGGCAGCTCGGGTCACCCCGAGGGCCCGCCGCCCGAGCACGGCCAGGTGCCGTCGCAGCACCCCGCGGACATGTACCTCCAGGACGCCTACGACCAGGACCCCTACGGGGCGCAGGACCTCACCGCGCAGGACCCGGTCGCCGAGGCGCTCTACGACCGTGCCGCGCACCCGCCGCCGCCCCCGGGCACGTACGCCCCGCAGCAGCCGCTCTACGGCCGGCCTGCGCCGTCGCCGTACGCGCCGGACCCGCAGGTGTGGGCCCAGCCGCCGGCCCCCGAGCCGGAGGGCCCCACCCAGTACCTTCCCTACGGCGACGACCCGCGCACGACCGAGTTCGTGGGCGTGGACGACCTGGTGTCGCACTCCGGTGAGGAGCAGCACCAGCCCGACGCCTTCGCGCACCTCTTCAAGGACCAGCGGCAGGGCGGCACCCGTCCGTCGGCCGAGTCCCCGGCGGTGCCCGGCCCGTCGGTGGCCCACGGCGGCCACGGGCCCGCGCCGCGCCACCAGGGTCCGGCTTCCGTGCCGCCCGTGGACGACCGCACCATGAATCTCGGCAGCGCGGCCGCCGTGACCGAGGCGCCGGCTCCCGAGCCGGCCGCCGCCCCGGCCGCTCCGGCCGCGAAGAAGGGCGGCAAGGCGGCCGGCCTGCTGAAGTCCAGTGCCGTGATGGCCGCGGGAACGATGGTGTCCCGCCTCACCGGCTTCGTCCGCTCCGCCCTGATCGTCTCGGCGCTCGGCGTCGGCCTGCTCGGCGACACCTTCCAGGTCGCCTACCAGCTGCCGACGATGATCTACATCCTGACCGTCGGCGGCGGTCTCAACTCGGTCTTCGTGCCGCAGCTCGTGCGGGCCATGAAGGAGGACGAGGACGGCGGCGAGGCCTACGCCAACCGGCTCCTGACGCTGGTGATGGTGGCGCTCGGCGTGCTGACGGTCGCCGCGGTCGCCGGCGCCCCCCTGCTGATCCGGGCGCTGTCCGACCCGGTCGCCAGCGACCCGGCGGCCAACGCGGTCGGCATCACGTTCGTCCGCTACTTCCTGCCCTCGATCTTCTTCATGGGCGTCCATGTCGTGATGGGTCAGATCCTCAACGCCCGCGGCAAGTTCGGCGCGATGATGTGGACCCCCGTCCTGAACAACATCGTCATCATCGTGACGCTCGGCATGTTCATCTGGGTCTACGGCACCGCCGCGGACTCCGGCATGAAGGTCACCTCCATCCCGCCCGAGGGCCAGCGGCTCCTGGGCATCGGCGTCCTGCTGGGCCTGGTGGTGCAGGCGCTCGCGATGATCCCCTACCTGCGGGAGACCGGCTTCCGGCTGCGGCTGCGCTTCGACTGGCGGGGCCACGGCCTCGGCAAGGCCGTGACGCTGGCCAAGTGGACCTTCCTGTTCGTCCTCGCCAACCAGGCGGGCGCGATCGTCGTCTCCCAGTTGTCGACCGCGGCCGGCAAGGCCTCGCCCGTCGACGGCACCGGCTTCGCCGCCTACGCCAACGCGCAGCTGATCTGGGGCCTGCCCCAGGCCATCATCACCGTGTCGCTGATGGCGGCCCTGCTGCCGCGTATCTCCCGCTCGGCGGCCGAGGGCGACGGCGGCGCGGTCCGCGACGACATCTCGCAGGGGCTGCGCACGACGGCCGTCGCGATCGTGCCGATCGCGTTCGGCTTCCTCGCGCTCGGCATCCCGATGTGCACCTTGATCTTCGGCTCCTCCGGCACCAGCGAGGCCACCAACATGGGCTTCATGCTGATGGCCTTCGGCCTCGGCCTGATCCCGTACTCGGTGCAGTACGTCGTCCTGCGCGCCTTCTACGCGTACGAGGACACCCGCACCCCCTTCTACAACACCGTCATCGTGGCCGCGGTCAACGCGACCGCCTCGGCGGTCTGTTACTTCGTCCTCCCGGCCCGCTGGGCCGTGGCGGGCATGGCCGCCGCCTACGGACTGGCCTACGCGATCGGCGTCGGTGTCGCCTGGAACCGGCTGCGCAAGCGGCTCGGCGGCGACCTCGACGGCTCGCACGTCCTGCGCACGTACGCCCGCCTGTGCATCGCCTCCGTACCGGCGGCGCTGATCAGCGGCGCGGCCTGCTACGGCATCGCCCAGACCCTCGGTCAGGGCGTCATGGGTTCCTTCGCCGCCCTGCTGGTCGGCGGAGCCCTGCTGCTCGGCATCTTCTTCGTCGCCGCCCGGCGCATGCGCATCGAGGAGCTCAACTCCCTCGTCGGCATGGTCCGAGGGCGCCTGGGGCGCTGAGCGAGGGGGAGTCGCACAACCATCGTCGGCCGCCGTGTGTCGTGCATAGCGGCGGACTGTGGGCACAATTGGATCCGGCGTCGGACGGCGCGCACGAGGTCGGCGGCGCGCATGGGATGGGGAGGCAGGAACGACGGTGGCGGAACGGAGCACGGCTGCCGTCGACGTGGCAGACAACAGCGGCGATGAGCCGCTGACCGCACAGGCGGACCAGTCCACGGCCGACGGGGTGGCCAAGAACCGGGAGCGGGACACGGACAGCGACGAGGCACAGGGGGGTGGCGGGATCGAGCATCCCGGCCGGACCTCACCGCCTGAACTGCACAGCGGCCACAAACTCGCCAGGCGGTACCGCCTCGAGGAGTGCGTCACCCGTCTGGACGGTTTCAGCAGTTGGCGTGCGGTCGACGAGAAACTCCGCCGTGCCGTGGGCGTCCACATCCTGCCCGCGGACCACGCCCGCGCCCGCTCGGTGCTGGCCGCGGCCCGCTCGGCGGCGCTGCTCGGCGATCCTCGCTTCGTCCAGGTCCTGGACGCGGTCGAGGAGAACGACCTGGTCTACGTCGTCCACGAGTGGCTGCCCGATGCCACCGAGCTGACCGCACTGCTGGCGTCCGGCCCGCTGGAGCCGCACGACGCGTACCAGATGGTCAGTCAGCTCGCCTCGGCCATGGCGGCGGCGCACCGTGAGGGACTGGCGCATCTGCGCCTGAACCCCAGCGCGGTCCTGCGCACCTCCACCGGCCAGTGGCGCATCCGGGGGCTCGCGGTCAACGCCGCGCTGCGCGGCATCACCTCGGAGACCCCGCAGCGCACCGACACCGAGGCGATCGGTGCCCTGCTGTACGCGGCGCTCACCCAGCGCTGGCCGTACGAGAACGACGCCCACGGCCTGTCCGGGCTGCCCAAGGACGTCGGTCTGATCGCACCCGACCAGGTGCGCGCCGGTGTCCACCGGGGGCTGTCCGAGCTGGCCATGCGCGCGCTCGCCAACGACGGGGCGACCGCGTCCCGGCACGAGGCGGCGTGCACGACGCCGGAGGAACTGGTGAAGGCGATCGGGGAGATGCCCCGGATCCGCCCGCCGGAGCCGGCGTTCACCGCGCCGCCGGAGTACCAGCGCACGACGTACCAGCAGGGCAGCTACGGCCGCCCCGCGCCCCACCCGGGTGTCACACAGCCGGTCCCGACCCCGCCGCCCCCGCTGCAGAGCCGCACCGGCCGGGCCCTGAAGTGGGCGGTCTCCGCGCTGCTCATCGCCGCCCTCGGCCTGGGCAGCTGGCAGCTCGCGGACGCCCTGATGGACCGGGACAAGTCCGACGACACCAACAAGACACAGACGACGGACGACGGCGACAAGGCCAGCGCCTCGCCGAAGCCCGTCACCACGTTGAAGGTCGCGGGAGCGGCGGAGTACGTCGTCAAGGGCGACTCGCAGCACCCCGGCGACGTCGGGAAGACGTACGACGGCGACAGCTCGACCTACTGGCGGACCTCCAGCTTCATCGACGGCCCGGAGCTGGCGCCGTACAAGCCGGGTGTGGGCATCGTCTACGACCTGGGCTCCGACCAGCACGTCTCCGCGGCGGCCATAGGGCTCTACTACGGCGGCGATCACACCACCGTGAACCTGTACGCGACGGACTCGCTGCGACCTTCCCCGAGCGCCCTGCAGTCGATGCAGAAGATCGGTACCGTCACAACGAACGGGACCACCGCTACGGTGAAGGTCACCAAGTCGGTGAAGACGCGGTACGTCCTCGTCTGGCTGACGGCCCTGCCCTACGAGCCGTCCGACCAGTACAGCAACGCCGGCCACAAGCAGGCGATCACCGACGTGAAGTTCACGGGGTGATGACTCACCGAAAGGGGAGGGGGTCCCATGGCGCAGGGCGGCTACGAAGCGGCCGGCGATCAGGACCTCCTCGCCCGGCACGTGGAGGGCGACCCCGACGCCTTCGGTGAACTCGTACGGCGGCATCGGGACCGGCTCTGGGCAGTCGCCCTGCGGACGCTGGGCGACCGTGAGGAGGCCGCCGACGCCGTCCAGGACGCCCTGGTGTCGGCCTACCGTGCCGCCCACACGTTCCGCGGCCAGTCCGCCGTCACGACCTGGCTGCACCGCATCACCGTGAACGCCTGTCTCGACCGGGCCCGCAAGGCGGCCTCCCGCAAGACCTCCCCGGTCGACGACACCGAGCGCCTGGAGCACCTGCTCGAACCCCATGAGTCCGCCGCCGCCCCGGCCGAGCGCAACGACGTCCACCGTCAGCTCCTCGAAGCGCTCGGCACCCTTCCCGCCGACCAGCGGGCGGCCCTCGTCCTGGTGGACATGCAGGGCTATCCGGTCGCCGAGGCCGCCCGCATCCTGGACGTGCCGACCGGGACGGTGAAGAGCCGCTGTGCCCGGGGAAGAGCCAGACTGCTGCCGCTGCTGACCCATCTGAGGCCGGAAAACTCCGGCGGCACCAAGGAAGGCGACAGCGGGCGGAACCGGGCGCGGGGGACAGCCGTCCCACCGGCAGCGGATCCTCCCGGGGAGGGTGCGACCAGCGCCGGATCAGGCGATTCAGCAGCGGTGAAGGGCGGAGGTGGACGAACGTGACATCGACGACGGACACGACCGGGCACCCGGACGTCACGGAGATCTCCGACCTCGCCGAGGGCCTGCTCGCCCCGTCACGGAGCGCCGACATACGCCGGCACCTCGACGGCTGCGCGCTCTGCGCCGACCTGCACACCTCGCTTGAGGAGATCCGCGGCCTGCTGGGCACGTTCCCCGAGGCGCCCCGGATGCCGGAGGACATCGCCCGGCGTATCGACGCAGCGCTCGCCGCCGAGGCGGTCACCGGCCCGACGGCCGAGGCAGGGGCAGGGGCAGGGGCGGAGACGGAGGCAGAGGCAGAGGCTGCCGGGGAGGCCACGGGCGCCACGGCTCTCGTCGGCACCGAGGCACCCCATGTTTCACGTGAAACAGCGGTCGTCGCGGATCGGCCCTCCGGCCATGCCCGCTCCGCCACCACCGGCCCGGGCCGCAAAAGCGGCAAGCGGGGCGGACGCCGCAGGGTCGCCGTGCTGAGCGCCGTGCTCGGTGCCGCCGCCCTGGGGCTCGGTGGCATCCTGGTCTCCTCGCTGACCGGCGGCAGCGGACCGGGGACCTCCGCGCACGGGCAGTCCACCGCCGCCGACACATTCGCCCAGGGCACCCTGGAGCAGAAGGTCACGGATCTCCTCGGCCGGGCCCAGGGGTCCAAGGCTCCCAACAGTCTGGGCATCGCAGGCACCACCGGCAGCCCGCGGCCCAGGGTCTTTACGGAGCCCACCGTCCCCACCTGCGTCCAGAAGGGCATCGGTCGCGGGGACACGGTCCTCGCCACCGAGCCGGGCGTCTACAAGGGAACGGACGCGCTTCTCGTCGTGCTGCCCGATCCCTCCGACAGCACCAAGGTCGACGCCTATCTCATGGACAGCACCTGCGTCACGGATTCCTCGTCCGGCCCGGCCAAGATCCTTCTGAAGGCTTCGTACACCCGCCACTGACGGCCCACCTGCGACTCCGTCCCCGGCGGTTCTCCCCAGGGGGTCCTCCCTCCGTGTGCCCGGACACAGCGGGAATGCGCGCCCCTTAGGATCCGTTGGGTGGGGTGAGAGTTCAGAGCAGCTCCCCCCGGTCGAACGACGCAGACCAGAGACGAGGAACAAAGCCGTGAGCGACGTCCGTAACGTGATCATCATCGGCTCCGGGCCCGCCGGCTACACCGCCGCGCTCTACACCGCGCGCGCGTCGCTGAAGCCGCTGGTCTTCGAAGGCGCCGTCACCGCGGGCGGCGCCCTGATGAACACCACCGAGGTGGAGAACTTCCCCGGCTTCCAGGACGGCATCATGGGCCCCGAGCTCATGGACAACATGCGCGCCCAGGCCGAGCGCTTCGGTGCGGAGCTCATCGCGGACGACATCGTCTCCGTTGACCTCACCGGTGAGGTCAAGACCGTCACGGACACGGCCGGCACGGTCCACCGCGCCAAGGCAGTCATCGTCGCCACCGGCTCCCAGCACCGCAAGCTCGGCCTGCCGAACGAGGACGCCCTCTCCGGCCGCGGTGTCTCCTGGTGTGCCACGTGTGACGGGTTCTTCTTCAAGGACCAGGACATCGCCGTGATCGGCGGCGGCGACACCGCGATGGAGGAGGCCACCTTCCTCTCCCGCTTCGCCAAGTCCGTCACCATCGTCCACCGCCGGGACACTCTGCGCGCCTCCAAGGCGATGCAGGAGCGCGCCTTCGCCGACCCGAAGATCAAGTTCGTCTGGGACAGCGAAGTCGCCGAGATCCAGGGCGACCCGAAGCTGGCCGGCCTGAAGCTGCGCAACCTCAAGACCGGTGAGCTCTCCGACCTCGCGGTCACCGGTCTGTTCATCGCCATCGGCCACGACCCGCGCACCGAGCTCTTCAAGGGCCAGCTCGACCTGGACGAGGAGGGCTACCTGAAGGTGGCCGCGCCCTCGACCCGGACGAACCTGACCGGTGTCTTCGCGGCCGGTGACGTGGTGGACCACACCTACCGCCAGGCGATCACCGCGGCCGGAACCGGCTGCTCGTCCGCTCTCGACGCCGAGCGCTTCCTCGCGGCCCTCGCCGACGAAGAGCAGGCCGAGCCCGAGAAGACCGCTGTCTGACCTCCCCGCCCCCCTCTCCCGCCCCACCGCACAAGGAATGAAGGAGCCCCCTGTGGCCGGCACCCTGAAGAATGTGACCGACGCCGACTTCGATGAGGTCGTCCTGAAGAGCGACAAGCCCGTTCTGGTGGACTTCTGGGCCGAGTGGTGCGGCCCGTGCCGCCAGATCGCTCCGTCCCTCGAGGCCATTGCCGCCGAGCACGGCGACAAGATCCAGATCGTCAAGCTCAACATCGACGAGAACCCGAACACGGCCGCGAAGTACGGCGTCATGTCGATCCCGACGCTCAACGTCTACCAGGACGGCGAGGTCGCCAAGACCATCGTCGGCGCCAAGCCGAAGGCCGCGCTCGTCCGCGACCTGGAGACCTTCATCTCCGAGTGACGCACTGTTTCACGAACGCACTGTTTCACGTGAAACCGAGAGGGGCCGGTCCTCCAGGACCGGCCCCTTCGTCATGGTCTACAGCGGTCGCAGCGCCGGCTCCTTCTGCACGGCCCCCAGCAACCGGTCCAAGGCCATCTCCACGTCTTCCTTCCAGGAGAGCGTGGTTCGCAGCTCCAGCCGCAGCCGAGGGTGACGAGGGTGCGGCCGGACCGTCTTGAAGCCCACGGCCAGCAGATGATCCGCGGGGAGCAGACAGCCGGGTTCCTTCCAACGGGCGTCCCCGAAGGCCTCGATCGCCTTGAATCCGCGCCGCAACAGATCCTTCGCGACTGTCTGCACCATCACACGGCCGAGCCCCTGCCCCTGATACCCCGGCATGATGAACGAGGTCATCAGCTGCACGGCGTCCGGTGCCACCGGACTTGTGGGAAACGCCGTCGAGCGGGGCACATAGGCGGGCGGGGCGTAGAGCACGAACCCCACGGGACGATCGTCGACGTACACCACCCGGCCGCATGATCCCCAGTCCAGCAGGACGGCGGAGATCCAGGACTCCTTCTCCAGAGCGGCCGTCCCCGCCTTCAGCGCGGCCGCACCCCTGACGGGATCCAACTCCCAGAAGACACACGAGCGACAGCGCTTGGGAAGGTCCTGAAGGTTGTCCAGCGTAAGCGGTACAAGCCGACGCCCCATGAAGGCTGTTCCTCGCTTCCTTCGCCCGCGGCATCGCGAGCGGCTGTCAGAGCGTTGCGTTCCCTGAGCAGACTGCCGACGAAGCCGCCGACCGCCCCCAGCCCCAGCCCCGCGCTCACCAGTCCGGTCCGGCTCATCGTTCGCATGGCCCTCGCCTCCCGCTTCGAGGTGCTGCCTGGTGGATGCGCCATACCCCCTCGCATCGTATCCACGATGCGATTCCCGTCGATACCGACTGAACGCAAAGAGCGAGCCGTGTTCCGGACACACCGGGCACGGCTCGCTCAGACGCTCACGAGGCCACTCTGTGACAGGGTCTCAGGGCGGGCCCCTGCATCAGTCGTCCGCTTCCTCCTCGTCGCTCCCCTCTTCAAGCCCCTTCTGCAGGGCGAAGCCCTCGCCCGGGGCCAACGTGCCGAGGATGCGCTCCAGATCCTCCACCGAGGCGAACTCGACGGTGATCTTGCCCTTCTTCTGCCCCAGATCGACCTTCACCCGGGTCTCGAAGCGGTCCGAGAGCCGAGTGGCCAGCTCGGACAGCGCCGGAGAGACCAGTGCACCGGCACGCGGCTTCCGGGCGCGCTGCGCCGACTGCGGCCGGGAGCCCATGAGGGTCACGATCTCTTCGACGTTCCGCACCGAGAGGCCCTCGGCGACGATGCGGTGCGCCAGTCGCTCCTGCTCCTCCGCGTCCTCCACGGAGAGCAGCGCACGAGCGTGGCCGGCGGACAGCACACCCGCCGCCACCCGGTTCTGCACCGCCGGTGAGAGCTTCAGCAGACGCAGGGTGTTGGAGACCTGCGGACGGGACCGTCCGATCCGGTCCGCCAGCTGGTCGTGCGTGCAGTTGAAGTCCTTCAGCAGCTGGTCGTAGGCAGCCGCCTCTTCCAACGGGTTCAGCTGCGCCCGGTGCAGGTTCTCCAGGAGCGCGTCCAGAAGAAGCTTCTCGTCGTCCGTGGCCCGCACGATCGCCGGGATCGCCTCCAGCCCTGCCTCACGGCAGGCCCGCCACCGGCGCTCACCCATGATGAGCTCATAGCGCCCGGGGCCCATCTGCCGTACGACGACCGGCTGGAGGAGACCGACCTCCTTGATGGAGATGACGAGTTCTTCCAGCGCGTACTCGTCGAAGACCACACGCGGCTGCTGCGGGTTCGGGGTGATCGCGTCGAGAGGGATCTCCGCGAAGTACGCCCCGATGGGCGGCCCGGGCGTCTCCACGACGTCATAGGCCGACGGCTCCTCTGTTTCACGTGAAACAGCCGGCAGTGTGGCCACCTTCGCCGCGGCCACACCCCGCTCGTGCAGACCCGGGACGGCCGCCGGGGCCGTCGAGCCGGTCACCGCCGACTGCGCCGGCGTCTTCTCCGTGGGGGCGGCAGGGATCAGTGCGGCGAGACCACGGCCCAACCCCCTCCGTCGCTCATTCACTGGATCCCCTCCACCATGCTTGGACTGTTCTGAGCGCCGATATGAGCGTGGGTGGCGTCATAGCTGATCCCCACACCTCTCAGCGCGATCTCTCGGGCCGCCTCAAGATAGGAGAGGGCGCCGCTCGATCCTGGATCGTAGGTCAGCACCGTCTGCCCATAGCTCGGCGCCTCGGAGATACGGACCGAGCGAGGAATGCTCGTCCGTAGTACCTCGTCACCGAAGTGGGTGCGCACCTCTTCGGCGACCTGGGACGCCAGGCGCGTCCGGCCGTCGTACATGGTGAGCAGGATGGTCGACACATGCAGGGCGGGGTTGAGGTGCCCCCGCACCAGGTCGACGTTGCGCAGCAGCTGGCCCAGTCCCTCCAGTGCGTAGTACTCGCACTGGATCGGGATCAGGACCTCAGCGCCCGCCACCATGGCGTTGACCGTCAGCAGGCCGAGTGAGGGCGGGCAGTCGATGAGGACATAGTCCAGCGGCTGCTCATAGGCCTGGATGGCACGCTGCAGTCGGCTCTCTCGCGCCACCAGGGACACCAGCTCGATCTCCGCACCGGCGAGATCGATCGTGGCGGGGGCACAGAAGAGGCCTTCGACATCGGGAACCGGCTGGACGACTTCCGCGAGCGGGCGGCTCTCGACCAACACGTCGTAGATGGACGGGACCTCGGCGTGATGGTCGATTCCCAGGGCCGTGGACGCGTTGCCCTGCGGGTCGAGGTCGACGACGAGGACACGGCCGCCATGCAGAGCCAGGGAAGCGGCGAGGTTCACCGTCGTGGTGGTTTTGCCCACGCCGCCCTTCTGGTTGGCGACCACGATGATCCGGGTCTGCTCCGGACGTGGCAGACCCTCGCCGGCGCGGCCCAGTGCTTCCACCGCCAGCTGGGCAGCACGACCGATCGGAGTGTCGTCCATCGGGGGCGGTGTTTCACGTGAAACATCCTCCCCCAAGGACTCGGTACGGGGACCGGGGACCGGATCGGCCATCGGTCCCGCGATGTTGGCGTCGGACCGCAAGGATTCACTCTCCTCGACTTCAAGCTCGCAATGAACAGAGCCTGCCATGTCTTCGGGGTCGCGAACCAGTGAGGCCTGTTGTTCTGTGGAGAAATCCACCTCTGTGGACAACTCCACCCCCGCATCGAGTGAACCGAGGGGCTTTCGTTTGCGGGGTTCGGCCGCGGCGCGACCGCGGCCGATGATGCCGTGCAGCAGGGAGCGACGTTTCACGTGAAACACGATGCACAGCGCCTACGCCCGAACGGACGCGACACTCCGTCATACGTAGGTGGGCAGCTTGTGTGGAGTACGTTCAGCGTCGGCGGCGGGCCCGGCCTGCCCGGGCAGCCTTCGCCCGCTTGGCCGCGAATCGCACGCCACCGGGGCTCTCCCCGACCTCGACCCGCACCACCGTGGAGAGCGGATCGACGACGTCCTCGCCCACCTGGAGAACCGAGGTGCCGACCGCGCCGAGCTTGCTCAGGGCAGTGGCCGCGCTCTTCAGCTCCTCCTCGGCGGTGTCGCCCTTGAGGGCGAGCATCTCGCCGTAGGGGCGCAGCAGCGGAATGCCCCAGGTGGCCAGACGGTCGAGGGGCGCCACGGCCCGGGCGGTCACCACATGGACGGGCGGAAGGCTGCCCATGACCTCCTCGGCACGGCCGCGGACCACGGTGACATGGTCCAGGCCGAGGAGCTCGACCACCTCGGTGAGGAAGTTCGTGCGCCGCAGCAGTGGCTCCAGAAGAGTGATCTTCAGGTCCTCGCGCACCAGCGCCAGGGGGATACCGGGCAGCCCGGCGCCCGAGCCCACATCGCACACGGTCACGCCCTCGGGCACGACCTCGGAGAGCACCGCGCAGTTGAGGATGTGCCGCTCCCACAGGCGTGGCACCTCGCGCGGGCCGATGAGGCCGCGCTGCACACCGGCCTCGGCCAGGAGCTCGGCGTACCGGACCGCGTCCGGGAAGCGATCACCGAATACCTCGCGTGCCACCTCAGGCGCAGGGGGGAGCTCTGCTGCCTCCGTCACGGGGACCGTCCTTCCGTACCGCTTCGGCGCGTCCAGCGCCGACCACCAGAGAACCAGGCTGACAAAGACCGGCCCCGCCTGCGCTACAGACGGGGCCGGGGGTGACGTACGTAACGAATCTAGTCGGGAAGCACGACGACGAAGCGCTGCGGCTCCTCGCCCTCGGACTCGCTGCGCAGGCCCGCGGCCTTGACCGCGTCATGGACGACCTTGCGCTCGAAGGGCGTCATCGGCTTCAGCTTCACGGGCTCGCCGCTGTTCTTGGCGTCGGCCGCGGCCTTGGCACCCAGCTCGGAGAGCTCGGCACGCTTCTTGGCCCGGTAGCCGGCGATGTCCAGCATCAGCCGGCTGCGGTCCCCGGTCTCCCGGTGCACGGCCAGGCGCGTCAGCTCCTGCAGCGCCTCCAGCACCTCGCCGTCCCGGCCGACCAGCTTCTGCAGGTCACGGGTGCCGGAGTCACTGATGATCGACACCGCGGCGCGGTCGGCCTCGACGTCCATGTCGATGTCGCCGTCGAGATCGGCGATGTCCAGCAGACCCTCGAGGTAGTCCGCCGCGATCTCGCCCTCCTGCTCCAGGCGGGTCAGGGTGTCTGCACCCTCGGCAGCGGAGGTGGTGCCTTCCGTCACGGGATGGGCTCCTTCTTACTTCTTGGACGGGGACTTGGGGCGCTGCGGGCCGCCCTTGCGCTGACCGGACTGGGCCTTGCTGCGCCCGTTCCCGGTACCGGCCTGCGAGGCGGACGGCCGGGCGGCGTCGGAGGGCTTGGCGTCCTCGGGCTCGTCGGACTTGCTCAGCGAGGTCGTCTCACCGGCCGCCTTCGGGCCACCGGACTGGCGCTGGGACTTGGACTGGCGCTTCGGCTGCTGGCGCTTGGCGGCGGCCGCGGACGTGGACGTGGTGGTGCCGTCCTCGGCGGTCTCCACGACGGTCTGGCCGTCGCTCTTCATCACGGTGCCGTCGGCCTGGGCTGCGAGGCCCGCCTTGGCCAGACCGTTGATGAACTTGCGCTCGGCCTCGTTGCGGTCGCGGCCCTTGGCGACGATGGCCTTGATGATCGTCTTCTCGCTGCGACGGCGGGTCTTGCCGGCGTGCGTCACGTGCTTGTACAGCCGGTCCAGGTACGCGGCCTGGGCCTTGGAACCCGGGGTCGGGTTGTTGCGGATGACGTACATCTGCTGGCCCATGGTCCACACGTTGGTGGTCAGCCAGTAGACGAGGACACCGACGGGGAAGTTGATGCCGAAGACGGCGAACATGACGGGGAAGACGTACATCAGCATCTTCTGCTGCTGCATGAACGGCGTCTTCACCGAGGTGTCGACGTTCTTCGTCATCAGCTGGCGCTGGGTGAAGAACTGCGAGGCCGACATCAGGACGATCATGATCGCGGTGACGACCCGGACGTCCGTGAGCGAGGCTCCGAGGGCCGAGGCCTCCGAGGCGCTGTCCGTGAACTTCGCGGCCAGGGGGGCACCGAAGATGTGCGCCTTCTGCGCGCTCGCCAGCAGGCTCTGGTTGATCACGCCGATGGTGTCACCGTTGGCGATGCCGTTGAGCACGTGGTAGAGGGCGAAGAAGAACGGGGACTGCGCCAGGATGGGAAGGCACGAGGAGAGCGGGTTGGTGCCCGTCTCCTTGTACAGCTTCATCATCTCTTCGGACTGACGCTGCTTGTCGTTCTTGTAGCGCTCCTGGATCTTCTTCATCTCGGGCTGGAGCGTCTGCATGGCCCGGGTCGCCTTGATCTGCTTCACGAAGAGCGGGATCAGGCAGATGCGGATCAGGATCACCAGAGACACGATCGACAGGCCCCAGGCCCATCCGGTGTCAGGGCCGAAGATCTTGCCGTACACCGTGTGGAACTGGACGATGACCCAGGAAACGGGTGTCGTGATGAAGCTGAAGAGGCTGGCAATCGTGTCCACTAATCATGCTCCTTGGGCATGGGACGAGGTCTCTGCGGCCGGGCTCGGGGAAACGCTCTCCCCGGTGGCCGTTTCGGCGGCGGAGGTCCCGCCCCTGCGTGCACGCCAGGCGTCCCGCAGCATTTCGTGCCACCGCGGGCGCTTCCGCGGCGGGACATGGTCCACACCCCCCAGCGACCACGGGTTGCACCGCAGGATGCGCCAGGCGGTGAGTGCCGTTCCCTTGATCGCGCCGTGCCGGTCGATCGCCGTGTACCCGTAGTGGGAGCACGACGGGTAGTACTTGCACACGGGCCCGAGCAGTGGACTGATCGTCCACTGGTAGAGCTTGATCAGGGCCAGCAGCGGGTACTTCATCGCGCGCCCCCTCCCGACAGCCGTTGAAGGGCGGCATCCAGGTCTTGGGCCAGCTGTGCGTGGTCGGCGTCACCCGCCCCGGGCAGCGCCCGTACCACTACCAGGCTACCGGGGGGCAACAGAACGACTCGGTCACGCATCAGATGACGCAGTCGGCGCTTGACCTTGTTGCGGACGACCGCCCCGCCCACAGCCTTGCTCACGACGAAACCCGCACGCGTCGGGGGAGCGCTCTCCCCAGGCGCGTGCGGGTCCGTGGCACCGCTACGAAGATGGACGACGAGCGTCGGGCGTCCGGCCCGACGGCCCCGTCGTACCGCGGTCGCGAAGTCCTCGCGCCGCCTCAGCCGGTTCTCGGTGGGCAGCACGACGGCATGACCTGACCGGGATCAGGCGGACAGACGGGCGCGACCCTTGCTGCGGCGGGACGCGAGGATCGCGCGGCCGGCACGGGTGCGCATACGCAGGCGGAAGCCGTGGGTCTTGGCGCGACGACGGTTGTTCGGCTGGAAGGTGCGCTTGCTCACTCGGGGGCTCCAGAAATCAATCGGTGGTGGCGGGTGCCGTCCTGGCTGTCACCGTGCGCCCACGAGTAGCTCTCGTTACGCCCGAGTGCACCGCTTCCCGATCACCTGACGCGATCTGTGCCCATCGGAGGCAGGCGGCAGCAGCCATCGACAACTCGACCTGGTTACGGTACGCGCGGCTGCGCCATCCGGTCAAACCAGGGGTCACCGAGAGACACTGTCCACAGCCTGGGGACAACAACTTGAACCGCAGCCGCCGCCCTGACTACCGTGGCTGGACTCCGATTCGTTCCATTGACCCCTGGTTACCGACCCGTCCCGCAACCACACGTGCGTGGGACCCCCCACGAGAGAGCGTGCCCTGTGGCTGACGTACCTGCCGATCTTGCCGCAGTGTGGCCACGCGTACTGGAGCAGCTCCTCGGTGAGGGCCGCGGCCAGGGTGTCGAGGCGAAGGACGAGCACTGGATCCGGCGCTGCCAGCCGTTGGCGCTGGTCGCCGACACGGCCCTGCTCGCCGTGCCGAACGAGTTCGCCAAGGGCGTACTGGAAGGCCGGCTGGCACCGATCGTCAGCGAGACGCTGAGCCGTGAGTGCGGGCGGCCGATCCGTATCGCGATCACCGTCGACGACTCGGTGGGCGAGTCCCCGGCCCCGTCGGCGCCCCCGGTCCAGCAGCAGCCGAAGCCTCGCTACGAGGAGCCCGAACTTCCGTCCGGCCCGTACGACAGCCCGTACGACGAGCCCAAGGGCCGCTACGACAGCACGTACGACCCCTCCTACGACAGCCCGTACGACGGGAGCTACGGCCGGCACCGCGCCGAGCAGCTCCCGGGTCCCTCCGGCGAGGGCCCGCGCGGCGAGCAGCTGCCGACCGCGCGGCCCGCCTACCCGTCGGAGTACCAGCGCCCGGAGCCCGGCGCCTGGCCGCGGCCCCAGCAGGACGACTACGGCTGGCAGCAGCAGCGGCTGGGCTTCCCCGAGCGGGACCCCTACGCCTCGCCGTCCCAGGACTCCTACGGTTCCCCGGCCCAGGACCCCTACGGGTCGCCGTCCCCGGCCTCCTACGGTCAGCCGTCGCAGGACTACCGGCCGCAGTCGATGGAGCGGCCGCCGTACGACTCCGCGCCCTACGAGCCGAAGCGGCCCGAGTACGACCAGCGGGACGCGGGCCGGCGCGAGCTGCCCGAGCCGCCGGCCGGTTCCGGACCGCCGCAGCGGCCCGGCGCACCCGGGGTGCCCGGGGCACCGGCCGCGCCGTCGGCGTCGGGGGGCGGCCCCGGTGAGCCGACCGCCCGGCTGAACCCGAAGTACCTCTTCGACACGTTCGTCATCGGGGCGTCCAACCGTTTCGCGCACGCGGCGGCGGTCGCCGTGGCCGAGGCGCCCGCGAAGGCGTACAACCCGCTCTTCATCTACGGCGAGTCCGGGCTCGGCAAGACGCACCTGCTGCACGCGATCGGACACTACGCGCGGAGCCTGTATCCCGGCACGCGCGTGCGGTACGTGAGTTCGGAGGAGTTCACCAACGAGTTCATCAACTCCATCCGCGACGGCAAGGGCGACAGCTTCCGCAAGCGGTACCGCGAGATGGACATCCTGCTCGTCGACGACATCCAGTTCCTCGCGGACAAGGAGTCGACGCAGGAGGAGTTCTTCCACACCTTCAACACGCTCCACAACGCCAACAAGCAGATCGTGCTGTCCAGCGACCGGCCGCCCAAGCAGCTGGTGACGCTGGAGGACCGGCTGCGGAACCGTTTCGAGTGGGGGCTGATCACCGACGTGCAGCCGCCCGAGCTGGAGACACGGATCGCGATCCTGCGCAAGAAGGCGGTGCAGGAGCAGCTCAACGCCCCGCCGGAGGTGCTGGAGTTCATCGCCTCGCGGATCTCGCGCAACATCCGTGAGCTGGAGGGCGCGCTGATCCGGGTGACCGCGTTCGCCTCGCTCAACCGGCAGCCGGTGGACCTGGGGCTGACGGAGATCGTCCTGAAGGACCTGATCCCCGGCGGCGAGGACTCGGCGCCCGAGATCACCTCCACGGCCATCATGAGCGCCACCGCGGACTACTTCGGGCTCACGGTCGAGGACCTGTGCGGGACCTCGCGCGGGCGGGCGCTGGTGACGGCCCGGCAGATCGCCATGTATCTGTGCCGCGAGCTGACGGACCTCTCGCTGCCGAAGATCGGCGCGCTGTTCGGCGGCCGCGACCACACCACGGTCATGCACGCCGACCGCAAGATCCGCAATCTGATGGCCGAGCGGCGCTCCATCTACAACCAGGTGACCGAGCTGACGAACCGCATCAAGGCCGGCTGACCGCCGTACGACGCCACGCAGGGCGCTCCGGGAGCCGATCCCGGGGCGCCTTTCGCGTGTCCGGGGTCCGGTGACGCGGGCCGGGAAGGGGCTGGGGAGGCCCCAAGCGGTCCACGGACGTCCTCGAAGAGGTCCGCGGACGGCCCCGAGGAGGTCCGGAGGAGCCCCGAGGGAAGCCCGGGAGCGGTCCGTGCGTCGCGGCGGTCCCCCGTCCGTTGTTCGATTCCCGGCCGGGTTACGGCCTCTCTCCACAGATTCGGTGACTTTTTGCCGTCCACACCCTGGGGACCCGGAAGTTGTCCAGACTGTATCCACAGGCGAGCCTGTGGGAGGAGCATCCAGCCAGGTCAACAGGTTGTGGATTCGTGGAAAAAGGACATCCACAGGCTGTGGACAAAAAAATGATCCACAGGGTGTGCACGAAGTTGTCCACCGGCAACCCACAGGCTGAGGCCGGTTGTCCCCAGCGATCAGCGGTTTCTCCACATGTCTGTCCACTGTTCGGCAAGCTGACGCGCCTCCTCACCGGGGCGAGTGAAAGGCGTCACACGAAGTTGCCGGGTTGGCCTGTGGGAAAGGGGGGTAAAGCTGGGGACGATGCTGGGGAGAACTCGCCCCTCCCTGTGCACGGAGTGTGCAGAACTTTCCGTTCTCCACAGACGGGCCCGGTTGTCCACCGGCTCCGCCCACAGGGCCAGTGGATAAAAAATCGCCTCTGAGCTGCGAAAACGGGGTTATCCACGGTATCCACAGGCCCTACTACTACTGACGACTAGAGAGAGCTCGGAATCCGTTTCGAAGTGGGTCCTGTGCACAACTCGCTCTCCGGCGTCCGGCTGCCCCTCGTCACGACTTGACCTCGAGAGGCACCTACTGTCAGTGCGGTGCGTCAGACTGGTCCCCGGGTGGTCCTTCCCTTCGCCGGGGCCGATCACACCGACACCAGACACGAAGCCAGGCAGGGCGAGAAGCGCCGGCAACAGCAGGAGGCGGCAAGAGTGAAGATCCGGGTGGAACGCGACGTACTCGCGGAGGCAGTGGCCTGGGCGGCGCGCAGTCTCCCGGCCCGCCCGCCGGCGCCCGTCCTCGCGGGCCTGCTGCTGAAGGCCGAGGACGGCGCACTGAGCCTGTCCAGCTTTGACTACGAGGTCTCGGCGCGCGTGTCCGTGGAGGCCGAGGTCGAGGAGGAGGGCACGGTCCTCGTCTCCGGCCGCCTGCTCGCGGACATCTGCCGCGCGCTCCCCAACCGGCCGGTGGAGATCTCCACAGACGGTGTACGGGCGACGGTGGTCTGCGGCTCCTCGCGGTTCACCCTCCACACCCTGCCCGTGGAGGAGTACCCGTCGCTGCCCCAGATGCCGAACGCGACGGGCACCGTCCCCGGCGACGTCTTCGCCTCGGCCGCCGCCCAGGTGGCCATCGCCGCCGGGCGTGACGACACGCTCCCCGTCCTCACCGGTGTGCGTATCGAGATCGAGGGCGACACCGTCACCCTCGCCTCCACCGACCGCTACCGCTTCGCGGTCCGCGAGTTCCTGTGGAAGCCGGAGAACCCGGACGCCTCCGCGGTCGCCCTGGTGCCCGCCAAGACGCTCCTGGACACCGCCAAGGCCCTCACGAGCGGCGACAGCGTCATCCTGGCGCTCTCCGGCTCGGGCTCCGGCGAGGGACTGATCGGCTTCGAGGGCGCGGGCCGCCGCACGACCACCCGGCTCCTCGAGGGCGACCTGCCCAAGTACCGCACGCTGTTCCCGACCGAGTTCAACTCCGTCGCCGTGATCGAGACCGCCCCCTTCGTGGAGGCCGTCAAGCGTGTGGCCCTGGTCGCCGAGCGCAACACCCCGGTGCGGCTCAGCTTCGAGCAGGGCGTGCTCATCCTGGAGGCCGGCTCCAGCGACGACGCACAGGCTGTGGAAAGGGTCGACGCGCAGCTGGAGGGCGACGACATCTCGATCGCCTTCAACCCGACCTTCCTGCTGGACGGCCTGAGCGCGATCGACTCCCCCGTCGCCCAGCTGTCCTTCACGACGTCCACCAAGCCCGCGCTGCTGAGCGGCAAGCCGGCGCTGGACGCCGAGGCCGACGACGCCTACAAGTACCTGATCATGCCGGTGCGGCTGAGCGGCTGAGCTGCCTGACGTCGTCCACAGGTCGTGGAGAACTCCTCCCGGCCTGTGGGCAAACCCGCAGGTGGGCCCGCGTCTGTGGGGCTACGTCTGAGCGCGTGTGCCCACAGGTGTGCGTGACCGTCCGGGGCTAGGCTCGGACATGGGTACGAAGGTGCCCCACACGCCACACAGCGACCTAAGGAACAACTGATGGAGCTCGGTCTCGTCGGCCTCGGCAAGATGGGCGGCAACATGCGCGAGCGGATACGCCGCGCGGGCCACACCGTCGTCGGATACGACCGCAACCCGGACCTCGCCGACGTCCACAGCCTCGAAGAACTCGTGGGCAGGCTCACGGGCCCGCGCGTGGTGTGGGTGATGGTCCCGGCCGGTGCGGCCACACAGTCGACGATCGACGAGCTCGCCGAGCTGCTGGAGCCCGGTGACGTCGTCGTGGACGGCGGCAACTCCCGCTGGACGGACGACGAGAAGCACGCGGAGGAGCTGGCCGCCAAGGGCATCGGCTTCGTCGACTGCGGGGTCTCCGGAGGCGTCTGGGGCCTGGAGAACGGCTACGCGCTGATGTACGGCGGCGACGCGGAGAACGTCGCCAAGGTGCGGCCGGTGTTCGACGCGCTCAAGCCCGAGGGCGACTTCGGCTCGGTGCACGCCGGCAAGGTCGGCGCCGGCCACTTCGCCAAGATGGTCCACAACGGCATCGAGTACGCCATGATGCAGGCCTACGCCGAGGGCTGGGAGCTGCTGGAGAAGGTCGACTCCGTCACGGACGTGCGGGAGGTCTTCCGCTCCTGGCAGGAGGGCACCGTCATCCGGTCCTGGCTGCTCGACCTCGCGGTCAACGCCCTCGACGAGGACGAGCACCTCGACAAGCTCAAGGGCTTCGCCCAGGACTCCGGCGAAGGGCGCTGGACCGTCGAGGCCGCCATCGACAACGCCGTGCCGCTGCCCGCGATCACGGCCTCGCTGTTCGCGCGGTTCTCCTCCCGCCAGGAGGACTCCCCGCAGATGAAGATGATCGCGGCGCTGCGCAACCAGTTCGGCGGCCACGCGGTCGAGACGAAGTAACAGCCCGAGAACCCTGGGGAGGTCGGCGAACGACCATGCACGTCACGCATCTGTCGCTGGCCGACTTCCGCTCCTACGCCCGGGCCGAGGTCCCGCTCGACCCGGGCGTCACCGCCTTCGTCGGCCCCAACGGCCAGGGCAAGACCAACCTCGTCGAGGCCGTCGGCTATCTCGCCACCCTCGGCAGCCACCGGGTCGCCTCCGACGCGCCCCTGGTCCGCATGGGCGCCGACCGCGCGATCATCCGGGCACAGGTGCGGCAGGGCGAGCGGCAGCAGCTCGTCGAGCTGGAGCTGAACCCGGGCAGGTCCAACCGCGCCCGCATCAACCGGTCCTCGCAGGTCAGACCCCGGGACGTGCTGGGCATCGTACGGACCGTGCTGTTCGCGCCCGAGGACCTCGCGCTGGTCAAGGGGGATCCCGGGGAGCGGCGGCGGTTCCTGGACGAGCTGATCACCGCGCGGTCGCCGCGGATGGCCGGTGTGCGCTCGGACTACGAGCGGGTCCTCAAGCAGCGCAACACCCTGCTGAAGTCCGCGGCACTCGCGCGGCGGCACGGCGCGCGCAGGGGGGCACCGGCCGCGCGAGCGGACGCGGGCCCGGGGGCGGACCTGTCGACGCTCGACGTGTGGGACCAGCATCTCGCGCGCGCGGGCGCCGAACTGCTCGCCCAGCGGCTCGACCTGGTCGCGGCGATCCAGCCGCTGGCCGACAAGGCGTACGAGCAGCTGGCGCCCGGCGGGGGTCCGCTGGCGCTGGAGTACCGCCCGTCGGCGCCCGGTGAGGCGCACACGCGCGAGGATCTCTACGCGCAGCTCATGGCGGCGCTCGCGGACGCCCGCAAGCAGGAGATCGAGCGGGGTGTCACCCTCGTGGGCCCGCACCGGGACGAACTGCTGCTCAAGCTCGGTCAGTTGCCGGCCAAGGGGTACGCCTCGCACGGCGAGTCCTGGTCGTACGCGCTCGCGCTGCGGCTGGCCTCCTACGACCTGCTGCGGGCGGAGGGCAACGAGCCGGTGCTGGTGCTCGACGACGTCTTCGCCGAGCTGGACGCGCGCCGCCGGGAGCGGCTGGCCGAGCTGGTCGCGCCGGGGGAACAGGTGCTGGTGACCGCGGCGGTCGACGACGACGTACCGCATGTCCTGAGCGGGGCGCGGTACGCCGTGGCGGACGGGACGGTGGAACGCCTATGACCGAGCAGGAACCCCGCAGGACCCCCGAGCCCTCCGGCGTCGACCTCGCGCGCGTGGCGCTGAGGGCGGCGCGGGAACAGGCACGCGCGCGGGGCGACGCCGCGCAGCAGAAGAAGCAGGTGCGGCGCGGGGCCGGTCTGCGCTCCGGCGCGCGGGCGGACGGGCGCGACCCGATGGCTCTCGGCGCGGCGATCAACCGGCTGCTGAACGAGCGCGGCTGGGAGGCGCCGGCCGCGGTGGGCGGTGTGATGGGGCGCTGGCCGGAGATCGTCGGCGAGGACGTGGCCAAGCACTGTGTGCCGGAGCGGTACGACGAGGACGAGCGGGTCCTGGCTCGTGCGCTGCGACTCCACGGCCTGGGCGACGAATCTGCGGCTGCTGGCGCCGACCCTGGTCGCCCGGCTCAACGAGGACCTCGGACACGGTCGGGTCAGACAGATCAAGGTGCAGGGTCCCGGCGGCCCCGTGCGCCGCTACGGCCCGCTGCGCGCCCCCGGATCGACCGGTCCGGGCGACACCTACGGGTGATCTGCGTCACGTGAAGACGGCCGGGGTGGCACGCGCGTACCGCCCCGGCCGTCTTTTTCGTCTGTCCGGAACGTGCCCTCCGTGGCTCCGGAAGGTGCCCGCAGGAGGCTGCCGGGGCGCTCCACCGGGCGGCCGTCATGCGCCCACAGCCTGTGGACAAGCACGCAAACCACCCGCACAGGGGGCCGATTTCCGACCTGACCCGTCGGTAGCCAAGGGTTGACACCCGGAAGCGCTGAGTGCCTCCGTGAGCCCCTTGAAGCCCCCTTCCGTATATCGGGACCCGTCGGAGACCGGTTGAGGGCGGCACATCCGGACTCAGGTACCGGCAAACCCCCATCACTGTCAGTGCTACCGGTAGACTGGAAGCCAATCCCGCCCCGAACGTGGGGACCGCCCGGGACAAGCTGAGCAACGCTGATCAAGGCTTACCAACGCAACATGCCGCAGCCGCCCCGGCAACCTGCCGAGGAGCCTGGCTCGTGCTGTGCCAGAAAGGGCGCTTCGTGGCCGATTCCGGCAACCCCAACGAGAACAACCCGTCCACCGACGCCGGCGTGAACGGCGAGGTCACCGCCTCGTACGACGCCAGCGCCATCACCGTCCTCGAGGGCCTGGACGCGGTCCGCAAGCGCCCCGGTATGTACATCGGCTCCACGGGCGAGCGCGGCCTCCACCACCTGGTGTACGAGGTCGTGGACAACTCCGTCGACGAGGCGCTGGCCGGTCACGCCGACACGATCGACGTGACGATCCTGGCCGACGGCGGGATCCGCGTCATCGACAACGGCCGCGGCATCCCGGTCGGCATCGTGCCCTCCGAGGGCAAGCCGGCCGTCGAGGTCGTGCTGACCGTGCTGCACGCGGGCGGCAAGTTCGGCGGCGGCGGCTACGCGGTCTCCGGCGGTCTGCACGGCGTCGGCGTCTCCGTCGTGAACGCCCTGTCGTCGAAGGTCGCCGTCGAGGTGCGGACCGACGGCCACCGCTGGACCCAGGACTACAAGATGGGCGTCCCCACGGCGCCCCTCGCCCAGCACGAGGCCATCACGGAGACCGGCACCTCGGTCACCTTCTGGGCCGACCCGGACATCTTCGAGACCACCGAGTACTCGTTCGAGACGCTCTCCCGGCGCTTCCAGGAGATGGCGTTCCTCAACAAGGGTCTGACGATCAAACTCGCGGACGAGCGCGAGTCGGCGAAGGCCGTCACCGGTGCGGACGAGGCGGGCGCCGACGAGAAGTCCGAGGTCAAGAGCGTCACGTACCACTACGAGGGCGGCATCGTCGACTTCGTGAAGTACCTCAACTCCCGCAAGGGAGACCTCGTGCACCCGACGGTCATCGACCTCGAGGCCGAGGACAGGGAGCGCGCCCTCTCCCTCGAGGTCGCGATGCAGTGGAACAGCGGTTACAGCGAGGGCGTGTACTCCTTCGCCAACATCATCCACACGCACGAGGGCGGCACCCACGAGGAGGGCTTCCGCGCGGCCCTGACCAACCTGGTCAACAAGTACGCGCGCGACAAGAAGCTGCTCCGCGAGAAGGACGACAACCTCACGGGCGACGACATCCGCGAGGGGCTGACCGCGATCATCTCGGTCAAGCTGAGCGAGCCGCAGTTCGAGGGTCAGACCAAGACCAAGCTGGGCAACACCGAGGCCAAGACCTTCGTCCAGAAGGCGGTCTACGAGCACCTCCAGGACTGGCTGGACCGCAACCCCGTCGAGGCGGCGGACATCGTCCGCAAGGGCATCCAGGCGGCCACCGCGCGCGTGGCGGCCCGCAAGGCCCGCGACCTGACGCGCCGCAAGGGTCTGCTGGAGTCGGCCTCGCTGCCGGGCAAGCTCTCCGACTGCCAGTCGAACGACCCCACCAAGTGCGAGATCTTCATCGTCGAGGGTGACTCCGCCGGCGGCTCGGCCAAGTCCGGCCGCAACCCGCAGTACCAGGCGATCCTCCCGATCCGCGGCAAGATCCTGAACGTCGAGAAGGCCAGGATCGACAAGATCCTGCAGAACCAGGAGATCCAGGCGCTCATCTCGGCCTTCGGCACCGGTGTGCACGAGGACTTCGACATCGAGAAGCTGCGCTATCACAAGATCATCCTGATGGCGGACGCCGACGTCGACGGCCAGCACATCAGCACCCTGCTGCTGACCTTCCTGTTCCGCTTCATGCGGCCGCTGGTCGAGGCCGGACACGTGTACCTCTCCCGCCCGCCGCTCTACAAGATCAAGTGGGGCCGGGACGACATCGAGTACGCGTACTCCGACCGGGAGCGCGACGCCCTGATCGAGATGGGCCGCCAGCGCGGCAAGCGCGTGCGTGAGGACTCGATCCAGCGCTTCAAGGGCCTCGGCGAGATGAACGCCGAGGAACTGCGCGTGACCACCATGGACCAGGAGCACCGCGTCCTCGGCCAGGTCACCCTCGACGACGCCGCCCAGGCCGACGACCTGTTCTCGGTCCTCATGGGCGAGGACGTCGAGGCGCGCCGCGCCTTCATCCAGCGCAACGCCAAGGACGTCCGCTTCCTCGACATCTGAGTCGGTCTCAGCTGACCGCACCAGGAAGGATCCCCACCGGCAATGACCGACGAGAACACTCCCGTCACCCCTGAAGAGGGCGGCGACATCGCCATGCGCATCGAGCCCGTCGGGCTCGAGACGGAGATGCAGCGCTCGTACCTCGACTACGCGATGTCCGTCATCGTCTCGCGTGCGCTGCCCGACGTCCGCGACGGTCTCAAGCCCGTCCACCGCCGCGTCCTGTACGCCATGTACGACGGCGGCTACCGCCCCGAGCGCGGCTTCTACAAGTGCGCCCGCGTCGTGGGCGACGTCATGGGCAACTACCACCCCCACGGCGACTCCTCGATCTACGACGCGCTGGTCCGTCTCGCCCAGCCGTGGTCGATGCGCATGCCGCTCGTCGACTCCAACGGCAACTTCGGCTCCCCGGGCAACGACCCGGCGGCCGCCATGCGGTACACCGAGTGCAAGATGGCGCCGCTGTCGATGGAGATGGTCCGTGACATCGACGAGGAGACCGTCGACTTCACGGACAACTACGACGGCCGCTCCCAGGAGCCGACCGTCCTGCCCGCCCGCTTCCCGAACCTGCTGATCAACGGTTCGGCGGGTATCGCGGTCGGCATGGCGACCAACATCCCCTCGCACAACCTGCGCGAGGTCGCGGCCGGCGCCCAGTGGTACCTGGAGAACCCGGACGCCTCGCACGAGGAGCTGCTGGACGCCCTCATCGAGCGCATCAAGGGTCCCGACTTCCCGACCGGCGCCCTGGTCGTCGGCCGCAAGGGCATCGAGGAGGCGTACCGCACGGGCCGCGGCTCGATCACCATGCGGGCGGTCGTCGAGGTCGAGGAGATCCAGAACCGCCAGTGCCTGGTGGTCACGGAGCTGCCCTACCAGGTCAACCCCGACAACCTCGCGCAGAAGATCGCCGACCTGGTGAAGGACGGCAAGATCGGCGGCATCGCGGACGTCCGCGACGAGACGTCCTCGCGCACCGGCCAGCGCCTGGTCATCGTGCTCAAGCGCGACGCGGTCGCCAAGGTCGTGCTGAACAACCTGTACAAGCACACGGACCTGCAGACGAACTTCGGCGCCAACATGCTGGCCCTGGTCGACGGCGTCCCGCGCACGCTGTCCCTCGACGCGTTCATCCGCCACTGGGTGACGCACCAGATCGAGGTCATCGTCCGCCGTACGCGCTTCAGGCTGCGCAAGGCCGAGGAGCGCGCGCACATCCTGCGCGGCCTGCTGAAGGCCCTGGACGCCATCGACGAGGTCATCGCGCTGATCCGGCGCAGCGACACCGTCGACATCGCGCGCACGGGCCTGATGGAGCTCCTGGAGATCGACGAGATCCAGGCGAACGCCATCCTCGAGATGCAGCTGCGCCGACTGGCCGCCCTGGAGCGCCAGAAGATCATCCAGGAGCACGACGAGCTCCAGGCGAAGATCACGGAGTACAACGAGATCCTGTCCTCGCCGGTCCGCCAGCGCGGCATCGTCAGCCAGGAACTCGCCGCCATCGTCGAGAAGTACGGCGACGACCGCAAGACCATGCTGGTGCCCTACGACGGTGACATGTCCATCGAGGACCTGATCGCCGAGGAGGACATCGTCGTCACCGTCACGCGCGGCGGTTACGTCAAGCGCACCAAGGCCGACGACTACCGCGCCCAGAAGCGCGGCGGCAAGGGCGTGCGCGGCGCGAAGCTGAAGGAAGACGACATCGTCGACCACTTCTTCGTCTCCACCACGCACCACTGGCTGCTGTTCTTCACCAACAAGGGCCGGGTGTACCGCGCGAAGGCGTACGAGCTGCCCGACGCCGGCCGGGACGCGCGCGGTCAGCACGTCGCGAACCTGCTGGCCTTCCAGCCGGACGAGGCGATCGCCGAGATCCTCGCCATCCGCGACTACGAAGCGGCGCCGTACCTGGTCCTGGCCACCAAGGGCGGCTTGGTCAAGAAGACGCCGCTGAAGGATTACGATTCGCCCCGTTCCGGCGGTGTCATCGCGATCAACCTCCGTGAGACGGAGGACGGTTCCGACGACGAACTGATCGGTGCCGAACTCGTCTCGGCGGACGACGATCTGCTGCTGATCAGCAAGAAGGCACAGTCGATCCGTTTCACCGCCACGGACGAAACGCTCCGCCCCATGGGCCGCGCCACCTCGGGTGTCAAGGGCATGAGCTTCCGTGAGGGCGACGAGCTGCTCTCGATGAATGTTGTTCGACCCGGTACGTTCGTGTTCACTGCCACAGACGGCGGGTACGCGAAGCGGACCGGCGTCGACGAGTACCGCGTCCAGGGCCGCGGCGGCCTCGGCATCAAGGCCGCCAAGATCGTGGAGGACCGCGGTTCGCTCGTCGGCGCGCTGGTGGTCGAGGAGACCGACGAGATCCTCGCCATCACGTTGTCGGGCGGTGTGATTCGTACGCGAGTCAACGAGGTCAGGGAGACGGGCCGTGACACCATGGGCGTCCAACTGATCAACCTGGGCAAGCGCGATGCCGTGGTCGGTATCGCGCGGAACGCCGAGGCGGGGCGCGAGGCGGAGGAGGTCGACGGCGACGTGGCCGTGGACGAGACCGCCGAGGGAGCCGCGAGCAGCGGCACGGACGAGGGTGAGGCGCCCTCGGCCGAGTAGGCACGAGGAGTGAGTCATCGTGAGCGGAGCCACGGGCGCCGGTACGTCTGCCGGCACGGACAAGAACGGCGGCGGCCGTGGCTCCGCCGCGCCGGAGGGGGACACGCGCACGACCAGCGCGCGGGGCGCGGAGGGACGTGAGCAGGACACGCACACGACCCAGCTGAAGGCGATCAAGCCGACGGCTGCCGACGCCCCCTCCTCCTCGTCCGAGACGCAAGGATCCAAGGGATCCCAGGGGGGAACCGTGACGGACACCCGAGGTCCGCAGGCCCAGCAGCCGGCCTCACCGATGCCCGGCGACCGGCAGGCCCAGCAGCCCGCCGCGGCGCCCTATCACCCGCCGCAGGCCTACCCGACCCAGGCGACGCCGCCGGGTACGGTGCGGCGTCCGCGCACCGGCGCCGGCGCGGGGACCGTGCCGCGGGTGCGCAAGGCGCGGCTGCGGGTGGCCAAGGCCGACCCGTGGTCGGTGATGAAGGTCAGCTTCCTGCTGTCGATCGCGCTGGGCATCTGCACGATCGTCGCGGCGGCGGTGCTGTGGATGGTCATGGACGCGATGGGCGTCTTCTCGACGGTCGGCGGCACCATCTCCGAGGCCACCGGATCCAACGAGGCGAACGGCTTCGATCTGCAGTCCTTCCTGTCGCTGCCCCACGTCCTGATGTTCACGGCGATCATCGCGGTCATCGACGTCGTCCTGGCGACGGCCCTCGCGACCCTCGGCGCGTTCATCTACAACATCTCGGCCGGCTTCGTCGGCGGAGTGGAGCTGACGCTCGCCGAGGACGAGTGAACACCCGCTGAACCTGTCGTGGGCGGTCCTCAGACAACCGATTTTGGGACTGCCCGCGTCGTGCGCTAATCTTCAGGAGTCAGCGCGCGGGACACACACCGCAGAGCGCGGCGGGGCTATAGCTCAGTTGGTTAGAGCGCATCCCTGATAAGGATGAGGCCACAGGTTCAAATCCTGTTAGCCCCACCAGCGAGAAGACCCCTGGACCATCGGTCCGGGGGTCTTTTTGATGTCCACCGCTGTTTCACGTGAAACGGCGCGTGGCCGGTGTCACGGTGCGGAGGCGGCAAAAGGCCCGGTCGCTGGCGACGGGGGATGCACCAGCGACCGGGCTTGGGCCAAGGCTAACAAGTGTGGTTGATCAACGGGGGGCGACTGGTCGGGCGGAATGGTGAGTTGTGATCGGGATCACTCCTGGGCCGGGTCGGCGCACGGAGGATCGTACGAAGGGGACCGTGCCCGGCCCCGGACGGGTCTGGATAGCTGACGGTGCGTCAGTTATGGTCGCCCCGCCGTGCCGATACGGCGATACGGAAGGGGTGAGCGCCATGGAGACCCGACAGGCCCGACAGGGCAGTCCCCGGAGTCCGCAGCCGCCGGGGGACCCGCGCTGGGTCGCGATGTTCCACGACCCGTCCTCGGATTCCTGGCGGCCCGCCGCCGAATCGCCCGACCGCACCCCCGTGCTGTACGCGGTGGGCGAGATGGCGCAGGTCAAGCGGGCGCGGGGGGACGCGGTGACGGTGGCCCTGTGGGGTCCGAAGGACGGCGCCTGGCACCTCTACGACCCGGCCGGCGCCCCGGCCCCCGCTGCGGCGCCCACGGCCGCCAGCCCGGTGGCCACCTCGCCCACCACCAAGCTCGCCGAGCGCCTGGAGGACCGTCGGCACCAGGTGCTCATGGCCGGACTCGGCAAGGCGGGCCTCTACCACCTCACCCCGGACGACGCCACGGCCGTACGAGCCCTGGTGGACGGGGTCGACGAGAGCACGTTGCGCCGGGTGGCCCACTGGCTGGCCGTCGCGGGTCAGTCCGCCGGGTAGGTCGGGCCGAGGGGCCGGCGTCCATGCCGGAAGGTCACTCGGGGGTCCTGGGGGGCGTACGGGCGGACCTGGTCCGTCGTACCGTCCTCGTGGATCACCCAGTGCCACTCCGGGCCTCGGGGGTACATGCGGCGAAGGCCCGGTCGCCGGGGAGCTGCCGGGCCTGCATCGTGCGGTCTGTACGCAAGTCGCCGTCACGTCGAACGTCGGTGTTGCTGCTGGGTACTGCTGGGTACTGCTCGCAAAGGTCCTGCTAGGTCCTGCCAGGTCCTGCTCGTTACGTCTCGGTGCTTCTCGATACCGCTCGTGCTGCCAGCGTGTCTCAGCGCTGGAGCGGGATCGACGGCTCGGCCGCCTCCGCGAGGTCGTCGTCCCGGTCTCGGTCCCGGTCGCAGTCCGCGTCCTGCTCGGCCGCGTCCGCGTCGTCGAGGGAGCTGTGGCGGCAGCTGGGGGACTTGCCGTGGGCCTCGGCGAGGATGCGCTGCTTCATGGTGGGGGGCAGGGAGCGGGTCTGGAACCAGTCCCAGGTGGGGACGGCCGGAGAGGTCGTGACCGGCCCGCGCGGACGTTCACCGACGGGACTCACCGAGCCCACGCCCCGGCCGGCGACCCTCTTCGTGGAGGGGACCTCGCCTGCGGCGCTCCTACCGCGCGGGCTCGACGCCGCGGGGCTCGTGGCGCGGAGGCCGTCGGCGCGGCTGCTCTCGCCGGCCGCGGGGCGCGAGCCTCCGGGGCTCGACCCGCCTGCGCTCTCGGCGCGCGGGCTCTCGGCGCCGCCGGTCTTCTCGGCGTCCGTGTGCGTCGGTCCCGTCTGTGCCGTCGCGGTCGCGGCGGTCGAAGCGACGAAGCCGAGCGCCGTGCACAGCGCGAGGAACGCGGTGACGATGGCGGTCCACAGCTTCATGACCTGGTTCACGGTCATGCCCCTCACCTTCAGGTTGGGCGATTTGCGTACTTTGCTCATCATGTGTAGGGCGAGCGGGAACCAGCGGACCGACGCACACGACGAGGCGATGTTCCGATGAACACCACTCGTATGGGCGCACCGGGCGAAATGAGTCGCAGGGCATCCCCAGAAGGGAGTTGGGAGGCCGGCTCAGGTCACCGATCGGTATCGATCGGTGTGTATAGTCGGGCGCCAGAGGTCCCCTACGTCAAGGAAAGACGAGGTCGCGCGGTGAAGAAGCTGCTCCTGGTCGCACTGGCCGCCATCGGCGGTCTCCTCGTGTACCGGCAGATCCAGGCGGATCGCGCCGAGCAGGACCTGTGGACGGAGGCCACCGACTCCGTGCCCACGGGTTCGTGAGTACCGACACCAGAGACTGAGATCGAGATCAGACCCCGGCCGCCGAAGCGGTCGGGGTTTTGTGTTGCCGCCGCCGGTGCACGCCCCCGTGCACGCCCCCGGTGCGCGGCTTCCGGTTGCGGAGGTTCCGGTTTGCGGATAGAGGCGGGCGTTCCGGACGCTCGCGGGGAATGCGGGGGCGGCGGCCGGGGCAGCGGGGCAGGATGGGCCACGTTCGGACCAAGGCGAGGGGGCGGGTTCTGATGGCCCGGCGTACGGGGGGTACGGGGCGCGCGGCCGTGGTGCTGCGCGCCGTGGTCCTGGGGATGCTGCTCGGGTGGACGGTCCCGGCGCCGGCCGCCGTCGCCGCGCCGGACGTCCCGTCGTACGCCTTCGCCGACGACGTCCGCGAGGCCCGTGCCGCGGCCGGCGCCGCCGACGCCGTACGGCTGGAGCCCGGAGCGACGTACAGAAGCACGCTCGACGGCGGCAGCAAGGCGTACTACCGCCTCGAGCTCGACGACGCGAGCACCGCGTACGTCGCCGTCACCGCGATCCCCCGCCCCGGGAGCACGCCCGCCGTCGGCGACGGCATCACGGTCTCCGTGCAGGACGCCGACAGCAGAAGCTGTTCCTTCGAGTCGGCGACGATCGGAGCCGCGCGCAGCCCGCAGCCCGTGACGGCCTGGGGCGCGCGCGAGATCCGGTCCGGCAAGGGGCTGTGCCAGGAGGCGGGCACGTACTACGTGGTCGTCGAGCGGTCGGACACCGGCACCGGGGAGACCGCCGACGACCCCTGGGAGCTGGAACTCGCGCCCGTCACCGAGCCCCCGCTCGCCGCGACCGACGACACGGGCACGCCCCGGGCCTGGGACTCCGCGACCCCCGCACCGCCGTCCGGGGAGCCGGTCGCGCGGCCGGGCGGCGCCGGTTTCAGCGCCGCGACCGCCGTCGGGCAGGGCGTCTGGCGCGGCGAGGTGGTCCCCGGCGAGACCGTCTTCTACCGGGTGCCCGTCGACTGGGGACAGCAGCTGTACGCCGAGGCGGACCTGGCCGGCGGCGGCACCACGAGCAGCGCCTCGGAGACCGGTGCCGGAGGCGGAAGCGGATATACGGTCGACGCGCTGGAGCTGACCCTCTACAACCCCGTGCGCGCCAAGGTGGTGGCCCGGGGCACCGGTTACGGCGGCACCCAGAAGTCCGCCGCCCTGGACCCCGTTCCGCCCGTCCGGTACGCCAACCGGTACGCGCCCACCGACCCGCAGAACAGTCTGCGCTTCGCCGGCTCCTACTACCTCGTCGTCCACCTCTCCACCCAGGTCGCCGAGCAGTTCGGCGACGGCCCCTACGAGGTGACCCTGCGGGTCCGTCTCGGGGGTACCCCGGAGGCCGGGCCGGGGTACCTGGGCCGGCCCGTGCCCCGCGGGGTCTTCGGCACCGACACGGGCTCGGGGCCGTCCGGGGGATCAACGGGGGCCGGGGACGATCCCGTGATGCGGGCGGTCGCGGCGGCAGGCTTCGGCACGGGCAGCGCCCTGCTGCTGTTCCTCGGCGGCTGGACCCTGATCGCCCGCCGCCGGGCCTCCGCTCAGATCCGCGTCAGCGCCCAGAACCCGACGGCGTAACAGGCCAGGGCGAGCAGGAGCACCGGCACCGTGACCCTGACGGGCGGACCCGGCCGCCGCTGCCGCACCGCCCGGTGCCCCCGCGGCCGCGACGCCTCCGCCACCGGGTCCTGAGCGGTGGAGGAGGCGGTGGCGGTGGCCGTGGCGGCCCGCGGGCCGGGGACCGGCAGGAGGGAGAGGGTGGGGTCGTAGGGGGCGGGTGCCGACGTCGGGGTGGGGGTGGGCGTGGCCGTGACCGTCGGGAGCGGGGGCGGGAGGTGGAAGCTGCCGGTGTCCGACATGGACGGAGTCGGGGTCGGCGTCGGTGTCGGGGTGGGGGTGACCGTCGGAGGGTGTGCGGGTGGCCGTGGGGTGAGCGGGCCGACGGGGCCGGAGAGCGAGGGCGTCGGCGTGGACGCCGTGTGAGGGGACGTTTCGCCTGGACCGGCCGGGGCGGAGGGGGCGGACGGGCCGGGGGGCGTGAGGGGCCGTGCGGGCAGGGGATCCGTGCCCGCACGAGCGTGGCCGGGGGGAGCGTCCGGTCGTACGGGATAGGACCCGTCGGGGGGAGTGGCCGGCCGGGCGGGCAGGATGCGCTCGCCGGTCGATCCGGTGTGGCCGGTGTGACTTCTGAGCTTGACGTGACCGGTGTGACCCAGACGGTCCGTCAGGGGCCCCTCGGGCCCGAACCCCTGGGGAAGGGGCCCGAGTTGGTCGAATATCTCGATGAGTTCGTCGTCGGGGCCGGGTTCCGGCAGGAGTTCCGCGGTCGCCGCCAGCGCCTTGCGCGCCCCCGTGGCCGTACGGAAGCGGGCCTGCGGGTCGGGTTGCAGCAGCATGGCGACGACCTGCCAGAGCGGATCGGGGATTCCCTTGGGAGCGCCCGGAGTTCCGTGCTCGGCGAAGTACTGCACCAGCGCCTTGGCGTCCGGCTTGGCGCCTTCGAGGAGGTACAGCGCGACGAGTCCCACGGCGAACAGGTCGGCCGGGAAGTCGGGCTCGGCGCCCAACATCTGCTCGGGCGCGAGGTAACCGGGCGTCCCCACCACGAGGTTGGTCTCGGTCAGGCGCGGTTCGCCGAGCCGCATCGCGATGCCGAAGTCGGACAGCCTGAGCCGGGGGCGGGCGGTGCCGGTGGCTTCGAGGAGGACGTTCGCCGGTTTGATGTCACGGTGGACCACGCCCTCCGCGTGCACGGCGGCGAGCCCGGACAGAAGCTGGTCGAGCAGGCCGCAGACGAACGCGGGCGGCAGCGGACCGTAGTCGTTGACGAGGTGGACCAGCGAACCGCCGCCCACCAGGTCCATGGTGAACAGCACCTTGTCGTCGTCGGCGGCCCAGCTGGCGGGCGCGAGCACATGCGGGTGGTCGATTCGCAGCCCCTGTTCGCGGACGAACCGCAGCAGGGAGTGCGCGTCCCGCTGCTGGAGCACCTTGGCGGCCACGTACCGGCGGCGGCGGTGGTCCCAGGCGCGCCAGACCGCGCCGACCCCTCCGCGCCCGATCGGGTCGGCCAGTTCGTACCGTCCGGCGAAGACCTCACCCATGGCAGTGCGTCGCTCCTCCCCCTCGGCTGTCCCCCTGCTACCCCCTCGCTACCCCCGTGGCGAGTGATGGACCCCCGTGTCCCCGCGGTCCTGTGGGAAGGTCTCCCCGGCCCCTCGGGTATGTCCCCCGTGCCCCCGTATGTATCCCCCGAGTACCCCCGTACTCGTCCCCCGTGTTCCCCGTACCTGTCCCCTGAGTACCTCGTACTCGTCCCCCGTGTAACCCGTACCGGTGCCCCCTGCACCTGTAGTGGTCTCCCCGAGTACTCCTCTGACCGTCCCCCGACGGCCGGGTGCGTGCGTCCGGTGCCGAACCCCCTTCAGCGACCGGGCGGACGGCTCAGCTCTGGTGCGACTGGTAGTGCGTCACGGCGTCCGAGGTGCGGCCGGCCCCGTACACCCGGAGGAACTCGGCCAGTTCCGGGTGGCTCGGGGCGAGAGTGTCGGCGGCGTCGATGATGTCGCCGGCGGCGGCCACCGAGCGCAGCAGCGACTGGATCTCCCGGACCACCCGCTTCACCGTGGGGGCACCCGAACTGCTCGTCGTGGTGGTGGTGTTGCTGAGCACGGAGCCCCCCTGCGAGCGCTTGATCTCGTCCATCCGCTCGGTCGCCTCGGCGGCGCTGACGCTGCCGTCCGCGACCTGTCCGGCCAGGTCCTGGAGCAGCTGCACGCGCTGCACCACGGCCGGGTTGCCGATCTTCGCCCGCTGACCGCTCATCAGCTGGGACAGCATCGGGGCCGACAGCCCCAGCACCCCCGCGAGACGAGCCTGGTTGAGGCCGAGATCGTCGATGAGCTTACGGAAGAGCGCCCCCAGTGGCTCCCCGTACCAGTTCCGCTGAAGTTCCCGCGCTCTCGCGGTCGCTTCCTGTTGTGCGGCGTCCATTGCGTCTCCCCATCGCTTCCCCAGAACATCCACGGTTCGCTGTAGCGAACCACGTCGAGCATCTTACGGAGAGTGGTCATTCACGGGGACCCCCAATCTTTTTGCGAGATACCCCCGGTGACCCGGTACTCTGGTCTGCGGCGGCCGTCGGGACGAGTTCCCGGCCGGACGTCCCTTCCGGGGCCTTAGCTCAGTTGGTAGAGCGCTGTCTTTGCATGGCAGATGTCAGGGGTTCGACTCCCCTAGGCTCCACACCCGAAAAGCCCCTCTGATCTGCATCAACGCAGAGCAGAGGGGCTTTTCTCAGGTTCTCTCGGGCTTCTCTCAGGTTCTCTCGGGTTCTCTCGGGCCGTCTCGCGGGGCGGCGGTGGGTGACGGGCGGTCCCGCCCGACCGGTCGGACGGACGGGACCGCCCTGTCCGCAAGGACACGACAGGACACGACGGGCCACGACGGGCCACGGAATCCGGCCGAACTCCGGTCGGCCGACGTACCGTTCGTACGGCCCCAGCCGTCAGCCGTCAGCCGTCAGCCGCGTTCGTCGTCGCGGTGCGCCGCCTCCTCCTCGGCCTGCTTGGCCTGCACCTCCGGGTCCAGGGCGGCACCGCTGCCGTCCACCGAGGACAGCCCGCCGGTGGCGGGGACCTCCGTGGGGGCGGGCGGTTCGACCAGCCAGTCGGGGTTGGCCTGCTTGTCCCACCACTTCCAGGCCGCGAAGGCGCCGCCGGCGACCGCCCCGCACACCAGCAGGATCCGGGCGGCCCGGCCGGCCCGGGCCTGGCGCCGGTGCCTGCGCACGAGCCGCTCGATCTCCTTCGGTGTCACCTGACCGCGCAGCGCGGCCACCGCGGCGACGCCCCGGGCGGCGGCCTCGTCCTTCATGGGGCCGGCCGCGGCGACCACCTGCTCGATCCTCGGCCGGGAGTACTCGGCAGCCTGCCGGGAGTACTCGGCGGCCTGCCGTGCGGCGATCCGGGTCCGGACGGCCGCCTCGTGCGCGGCCTGGTCGACCTTCGGCGGTACATGCGTCCTCGCCAGTTCCAGCCGGGGCGCGACATGGGTGTCGTACTGGGTGCGGGCCTGCTCGGCGGCCAGGGACACCCTGGGCGCGAGTCGTTCCCGGGCCTCCTGCGCGTACTGCGCGGCCCTTTCCTTGGCCGTGTCGGCGTAGGGCGCCACCACTTCCGCGGCGTGCAGCACGCTGTCCTTCGCCGAGCCGGTCGCGGCGCGCACGCTGTCGATGCGGGTCACGGGTTCCTCCTCCTCGGTGGCGTACGGTAATTCGACTTTCCACCCTTTTACGGATCATGCCTGCCGGTGTCCGTCGCGGCACGCGCGGAGGGGCATCCGGGTGCCGGGCGGGTGCGACAGGGGGCCGGGCGAGTGCCATAGGGGATGAATAAGGGCAACGGGACCTTGTCGTCGACAATGCCACGGATCGGCGCCGCCCGCTCCCGTCCGTGCGAGGATCGGGGGATCACACGAGCACGACGGAAGGCAGGATCGTGGCCGAGCAGCTCTACGCCACCCTGAGGACCAGCAGGGGCGACATCGAGATCCGGCTCTTCCGGGACTTCGCCCCGAAGACGGTCGCCAACTTCGTGGAGCTCGCCACCGGTGCGCGCGAATGGGTCCACCCCGCGACCGGCGAGCGCTCCACGGCCCCGCTGTACGACGGCACGGTCTTCCACCGGGTGATGAGCGGGTTCATGATCCAGGGCGGTGACCCGCTGGGCAACGGCACCGGTGACCCCGGCTACCAGTTCCCCGACGAGTTCCACCCCGAGCTGCGCTTCGACCGCCCGTATCTGCTGGCCATGGCGAACGCCGGCCCGGGCACCAACGGCTCGCAGTTCTTCATCACCGTCGCCCCGACGGCCTGGCTGAACCGCAAGCACACCATCTTCGGGGAGGTCGTCGACAAGGCCGGTCAGAAGGTCGTGGACGACATCGCGGCCACCGAGACCAACCCGCGCACCCACCGCCCGCTGCGGGACGTCGTCATCGAGTCCGTGGTCGTCGAGACGCGTTAGCGCGGTCCGTGGCGGGACAGGAACCATTTGCCCCGCTCGTCCGTAAGGATGAGCAGGGCGAATCCCGTACGCCCGTCCCGCCCGACGACGAACTGGGGGAGCTCATGGACCAGGCGCCAGGCAGCCGGCCGGACGGCACCCACAGCGGGCTGCCCTCCTGCTACCGGCATCCGGGCCGGGAGACCGGCGTGCGCTGCACCCGCTGCGAGCGGCCGATCTGCCCGGAGTGCATGGTCAGCGCCTCCGTCGGGTTCCAGTGCCCCACCTGCGTCCGGGAGGGCTCGGGCACGGGGCATCCGGCCGCGGCCTCGCAGCCGCGCACCCTGGCCGGGGGATCCCTCCGGGAGGACCCCCGCCTGGTCACCAAGATCCTCATCGGGCTGTGCGTGGCCGTCTACCTGGTCCAGATGGCCGTCGGTGACCGCTTCACCAACAGCTTCGAGCTGCTCGGCCGGGCGTACGTGCCGGGCCTCGGCGGTGTCGAGGGCATCGCGGAGGGCCAGTGGTACCGGCTCGTGACGCCGATGTTCCTGCACGGCGGGGTCGTCCACATCCTGTTCAACATGATGAGCCTGTGGTGGCTCGGCGGTCCGCTCGAACAGGCGCTCGGCCGGGCCCGCTACCTGGCGCTGTACTTCGTCTCCGGGCTGGCGGGCAGCGCGCTGACGTACCTGATCGCCGAACCCAACCAGCCCTCCCTCGGCGCCTCGGGCGCGATCTTCGGCCTCTTCGGCGCCACGGCCGTGCTGATGCGCCGGATGCGCTACGACATGCGGCCGATCATCGCGCTGCTGGTGATCAACCTGATCTTCACCTTCGGGTGGAGCAACATCGCCTGGGAGGCCCATATCGGCGGGCTCGTCGCGGGCGTGATCATCGGGTACGGCATGGTCCACGCCCCGCGTGAGCACCGGGCCCTGGTGCAGTACGGGACCTGTGCGGTGGTGCTGGCCGCGGTGGTCGTGTTGACCCTGTTGAGGACCGCCCAGCTCACTTGAGCGCCCTGTTGTCCACAGCGCGTGGCGAATCTTGTGCACAACGTGCGGGAACGGCGACGCCCCCTGCTGACGACCTGCATCGGTGCAGGTCAGGCAGGGGGCGAACGGGTTTTCGAGTGGCGGTGACTGCCGGTAGTTAGGTCATACCGGCGTCAACCTCCAGTGAGTTATCCACAGATCGTCGTTTCTTTTCCCCACTCTGTGGACAGAAGGCTCAGGCCTGTGGATAACTCAGTGCGGCCGAGGCTACTTCCACTGCGTGGAGACGCCGAACCCGGCCGCGATGAACCCGAAGCCCACCACGATGTTCCAGTTGTTCAGGCTGTCGATCGGCAGCGTGCCGTCCGTCACGTAGAAGACGACGATCCAGGCCAGGCCGATCACAAACATGGCCAGCATCACCGGGGCGACCCAGGCGCTGTTGGTCAGCTTGATCGCGGTCGCCTGCTTCGCCGGCGGCGGCGTGTAATCGGCCTTCTTGCGGATACGTGACTTCGGCACGAGGGTCTCTCCTGTCGATGCGCTGCGTGGCCGCGCAGGGGCTGGTCGGGCTCGGGGGCTGCGTACTAGGGGACTGAGGGGCTCCCCCGGGCGTCCGTTAGCGTAGTGCTTCTACGGCGCCGAAGGAGATAAGGGTACGTTGAGCAATTCTGCCGACTCCCCCCGCACGGGTTCAACGCCCCGTCACCGTCCCGTGCGCATGCTCACCGCGGGCGTCTTCGCCCTCGCCGGACTCATCTTCGTCACCAGCTTCCAGACGGCCAAGGGCACGAACATCCGCACGGACGCCTCCCTGCTGAAGCTCTCCGACCTGATCCAGGAGCACAGCCGCAAGAACGGCGAGCTGGACGAGTCCAACGGGGCCCTGCGCTCGCAGGTCGAGTCCCTGGCCGAGGCGGACGACGGCAGCACCAGCGCCGAGGACGAGAAGCTCACGGGCCTGGAGAAGAGCGCCGGCACCCAGAAGCTCAAGGGCAGGGCGATCACGGTCACCCTCAACGACGCCCCGCCCAACGCCACCGCCAAGCTCCCCGGCTACCCCGCGCCCCAGCCCGACTACCTGGTCATCCACCAGCAGGACCTCCAGGCCGTGGTCAACGCCCTGTGGAAGGGCGGCGCCGACGGCATCAAGGTCATGGACCAGCGGCTGATCTCCACCAGCGCCGTGCGCTGCGTCGGCAACACCCTGATCCTCCAGGGCCGGGTCTACTCACCGCCGTACAAGATCCAGGCGGTCGGCGACCCCGAGAAGCTCCAGAAGGCGCTCGCGGACTCGCCCGCGATCCAGAACTACATGGTCTACGTCAACGTCTACGGCCTCGGCTGGAAAGTCACCGAGGACGGGACGGTGACTCTGCCGGGCTACTCGGGCACAGTGGATCTGCACTACGCGAAGCCTGTGGAGTAGCAACCGGCGGGAGCGCCTGTGTCGTTACGGGTGATCGTCAGGGCGTTCAGCGAGCTGTGCATCACCGTCGGCGCCCTCATCGTGCTCTTCGTGGCCTATGTGCTCTTCTGGACCGGCGTGCGGGCCGACCGGGCCATGGGTGACCAGATCGACGACCTGCACCACCAGTGGGCGACCCGGCCGCCGGCCCCCCGGGCGAGCAGCCCCGCGCCGCCGGCGCCGTACCGCGGCGGACAGCCCTTCGCGGTCATGTACATCCCGCGCCTCGGTTTCACGTGGAACAAGCCCGTCCTCGAAGGCACCGGGACCGGCACCCTGAAGAAGGGGCTGGGCCACTACACCGGCACGGCACGCCTCGGACAGCCCGGGAACTTCTCCGTCGCGGGCCACCGCCGCACCTACGGCGACCCCTTCAAGGACTTCCCCGAGCTGCGGCGCGGGGACGCGGTGGTGCTCACCGACGGCACGACCTGGTTCACGTATCGGATCGACAAAGGCCCCTACAAAACCGTGCCCTCCGACGTCGAGGTGATCGACGCTGTGCCACGTAAGTCGGGGTATACGCGTCCGGGCCGGTATCTGACGCTGACCACGTGCGATCCGGAATGGGGGCACAGTCATCGGCTGATCGTCTGGGCGCACCTCGACTCCACACAGCCTGTGGAGGCAGGCGAACCCAAGGCCCTGCGCCGTTAGTCTGGTGGCGTACGGCGTGAGTCAGGTGCCGTGGTGCGACGGAAGGGACGGCATGTACGGCTGGATCTGGCGGCATCTGCCGGGAAACGCGTGGGTGAGGGCGCTGATCTCGATCGTGCTGGTCCTCGCTGTCGTCTATGCCCTGTTCCAGTACGTCTTCCCGTGGGCCGAACCGCTGCTTCCCTTCAACGATGTGACGGTGGACAACCAGTGAGCGCGCGCATTCTCGTCGTCGACAACTACGACAGCTTCGTCTTCAATCTCGTCCAGTACCTGTACCAACTGGGCGCCGAGTGCGAGGTCCTGCGCAACGACGAGGTCTCCACGGCCCACGCCCAGGACGGCTTCGACGGCGTTCTGCTCTCCCCCGGCCCCGGCACGCCCGAGGAGGCCGGCGTCTGCATCGAGATGGTCCGCCACTGCGCGGCCACCGGTGTCCCCGTCTTCGGGGTCTGTCTGGGCATGCAGTCGATGCAGGTGGCGTACGGCGGTGTCGTCGACCGTGCGCCCGAGCTGCTGCACGGAAAGACCTCGCTGGTGGAACACGGGGGCAAGGGCGTCTTCAGCGGACTGCCCACCCCGTTCACCGCGACCCGCTACCACTCGCTCGCCGCCGAGCCGGCCACCGTCCCGGCCGAGCTGGAGGTCACCGCCCGCACCCACGACGGGATCGTCATGGGGCTGCGCCACCGGGAACTGCCGGTCGAGGGCGTCCAGTTCCACCCGGAGTCGGTGCTGACCGAGCACGGCCACCGGATGCTGGCCAACTGGCTGGTGGAGTGCGGTGACCAGGGCGCGGTGGCGAGGTCGGCGGGGCTCGCCCCGGTGGTGGGCAGGGCCACGGCGTGACCGCGCTGCGCCCCGAGCGTGAGGACTCGTACGGCACCGCGCCGTACGAGTCCTTCGGCGTGGATGCGTATGCGGGGGAGCGGCCGCCGGGTGCCCAGCCGTACGCCGGCGATCCGCGGCCCGGCACCGGGCGGCGACGGAAGCCGGCCCAGGCTGCCGAACCGAGGAGCGGCGCGGCGGGGGGCGCGGAGGCGTTCACCCAGCAGCTTCCGCCCATCGACGAGGAGACGGTGGCGCTGCGGATACCCGAGCCACCGCCAGGGGTCGACCCCTTCCGGGACGCCACAGGCACCTCTGGCGCCACAGCGGCCCCTCCTGCCCCCGGAACCCCTGCAGGGGGCCGAGCGGCCCGCAGAAAGGCAGCCAAGGGCCGTCACGGCCGTCAGGGCGGCTCCGCCGCGGGAGTGCTCGACGCGGACGACCTGGCGATCGCGCCCTCGCAGGACGAGCGGCCGCTGTCGCGGGTGGAGGCCCGCCGGCAGGCCAAGGCGCGCAAGCCCAGCGCCGCGGTCGTCGCCAGCCGGGCGGTCGGCGAGGTGTTCATCACCACGGGCGTGCTGATGCTGCTCTTCGTCAGCTACCAGCTCTGGTGGACGAACGTGCGGGCGCACGCCCAGGCCAGCAAGGAGGCGAACAGCCTCCAGGACGACTGGGCCAACGGCAAGCGCAACCCGGGCACCTTCTCCCCCGGGCAGGGCTTCGCGATCCTCCACATCCCCAAGCTGGACGTGGTCGTGCCGATCGCGGAGGGCGTCAGCAACAAGAAGGTGCTCGACAAGGGCATGGTCGGGCACTACGGCGAGGGCGCGCTGAAGACGGCCATGCCCGAGGACAAGAGCGGCAACTTCGGGCTCGCCGGCCACCGCAACACGCACGGTGAGCCATTCCGCTACATCAATCGGCTCCAGCAGGGCGACGACATCGTCGTGGAGACGCAGGACGAGTACTTCGTCTACAAGATGACGTCGTCGCTGCCCGTCACCTCGCCCAGCAACACCAGCGTCCTCGACGCCGTACCGCCGCAGTCCGGATTCACCGGTCCGGGCCGGTACATCACCCTCACCACCTGTACGCCGGAGTTCACCAGCAAGTACCGGTTGATCGTCTGGGGCAAGATGGTCGAGGAACGGCCGCGCAGCAAGGGCAAGCCGGATGCGCTAGTCGAGTAGGGGCAGATGAACGTGGCAGCGACCACCGGCGACACCGAGCAGGTACGGGATCCGGAGACGGACTCATCGGACTCATCGGCGGGGCCGCCCGGGCGGGGGCGGATCGCCCTCGCCGTCAGCGTCCTCGGTGAACTCCTCATCACGGCGGGCCTGGTCCTCGGCCTGTTCGTCGTCTACTCCCTCTGGTGGACGAACGTCGTCGCCGACCGGCACGCCGACAAACAGGCCGACAAGGTCCGCGACCACTGGGCCCGGCAGGACACCGGGCCGGGCGTGCTCGACACCAAGGACGGCATCGGCTTCCTGCACGTGCCCGCCATGCGGAACGGCGAGGTCCTGGTCGAGAAGGGCACCTCGACGGACGTCCTCAACGAGGGCGTGGCCGGCTACTACACCGACCCCGTCAAGGCCGTCCTCCCCACCAGCGGCAAGGAGGGCAACTTCACCCTCGCCGCACACCGGGACGGCCACGGCGCGAAGTTCCACAACATCGACAAGCTCAGGAAGGGCGACCCGATCGTCTTCGAGACGCGGGACGACTGGTACGTCTACAAGGTCTACGCGATCCTCCCCGAGACCTCGAAGTACAACGTCGAGGTGCTCGGCCGCATCCCCGAGGAGTCCGGCAAGAAGAAGGCCGGCCACTACATCACCCTGACGACCTGCACCCCGGTCTACACCTCGCGCTACCGCTACGTGGTGTGGGGCGAACTGGAGCGGGTCCAGAAGGTCGACGCCGAGCGCACTCCGCCGAAGGAACTGAACGGCTGACCGTCCCGGCGGCACGGCGAGGGGCCCGGTACTCGTCCGATCCGAGTACCGGGCCCCTCGCCGCAGGGCCGTGCGGGCTCAGTGGCTAACCGTTGCCGCCGCCGAAGAAGCCGCCGTTGTTGCCGCCGTTGTTGTTCCCGGTCTGTACGGCGATCAGGTTGACCGTGGTGCCGCGGTTGACCGTGCTGCCGGGGCTCGGGTCGGAGCCGATGACCTGGGCGTTGTCGTCCTGGGAGCCGGAGATCTGGCCCACGTTCAAGCCCGCGTCCGCGAGCTTCTGCTTGGCGTCCCTCAGGCTCAGGCCCTGGAGGTCGGACGGCACCTGGGTCTGGCTGCTCTTGCCGATCTGGATCGTCACCGTGGAGCCCTTGTCGACCTGGGACCCGATGGACGGGCTGGTCGAGATGACCTTGCCGACCTGGTTCTGGTCCTGGGTGTCGACCTCGACGCAGTTGCCGGTCAGGTTGTTGGCCTGCATCTGGTTCTTGGCGGCGTCACAGCTCTGGCCGGAGACGTCGGGAACGGTCGCCTTCTCCTCGGCCTTGGCGATGGTGAGGGTGATGGTGGTGCCCTTCTCCACCTCTGCGCCGAGCTTCGGGTCCTGCTCGAGGACGGTGCCGGCCTCCTCGGTGGAGATCTCCTCCTTGGTCTTCACGTCGAAGCCGTACTTGTCGTCCTCGAGGATCGACTTGGCTTCGTCGAGGCTCTTGCCGAGGACACTGGGCACCGCGACCTTGGGCGCGCCCGTCGACACCACGAGGTTGACGGTGTCGCCCTTGTTCACGTTCTTCCCGAACGCCGGGTCCTGCGAACAGACGTTGCCCTTGGTGGTGCTCTCGCAGGGTTTTTCCGCGAAGACCAGTTTCAGGTCGACGTTCCCGGCCATCGTCCTGGCCTCGGCCTGCGTATGGTTCACGAAATTGGGGACGGCGAACGGCTTGTCCTGCGCCTTGCCGTCGAACGCGTACTTCCCGATCAGGATCGCGCCCACCAGCACCAGGACCGCGGCCACCACCAGCAGGATCGTCGAGGTGTTCGACTTCTTCTGGCGGCGGCGGTCCGGGCGGTCGTCGTAGGTGCCGAAGCCGTAGCCCCCGTCGTCCGGGTTCATCGGCGGCAGCATCGAGGTGGCGCCGCCGTCGGCGGAGCGCAGGGCCGTGGTGGCCTGGTCGTCGCCGTAGCCGTAGCCCACGGAGCCCATCGCCGCCGTGGCCGAGACCGGCTGGCCGTCGAGGCAGGCCTCGATGTCCGCGCGCATCTGGTCGGCCGACTGGTAGCGGTAGTTCGGGTCCTTGACCAGCGCCTTCAGGACGATCGCGTCCATCTCGGGGGTGATCTCGGGGTCGAAGACCGACGGGGGCTGCGGCTCCTCACGGACGTGCTGGTAGGCGACGGCCACCGGGGAGTCGCCCACGAAGGGCGGCCGTACCGTCAACAGCTCGTACAGCAGGCAACCCGTCGAGTACAGGTCCGAGCGGGCGTCGACCTGCTCGCCCTTCGCCTGCTCCGGCGAGAGGTACTGGGCGGTGCCGATGACGGCCGCGGTCTGCGTCATCGTCATCCCGGAGTCGCCCATCGCACGGGCGATGCCGAAGTCCATGACCTTGACCTGGCCGTTGCGCGTGAGCATGACGTTGGCCGGCTTGATGTCCCGGTGCACGATGCCGCTTCTGTGCGCGTACTCCAGGCCCTGGAGGATGCCGATGGTCATCTCCAGCGTCCGCTCCGGCAGCAGCTTGCGGCCGGAGTGGAGGAGCTCACGGAGCGTGGAGCCCTCGACGTACTCCATGACGATGTACGGGATCGAGACCCCGTCGATGTAGTCCTCGCCGGTGTCGTAGACCGCGACGATCGCGGGGTGGTTGAGCGAGGCGGCCGACTGGGCCTCCCGGCGGAACCGGGCCTGGAAGGAAGGGTCGCGCGCGAGGTCCACGCGCAGCGTCTTCACCGCCACGGCGCGGCCGAGGCGGGTGTCGTGCGCGAAATAGACCTCCGCCATGCCACCACGACCGAGCACATGGCCCAGCTCGTACCGGCCGCCGAGGCGACGCGGCTCTTCCATAGCTACCTACCAGCCCTCTCCGTCGGTCCCGACCGGCACACATGTGCGGTCGAAGGCTGCCGTCCGGGCATACCGTACCCGGACGGCGGTGCGTGACCTGGCCAAGCCCGTCACCCGATGCAGGACCGGTATCGCAACGTGCACCGATGTGCAGGCAACGTGATGGGGGTCACTTCTTGCTGTCGATGACAGCCTTCATCACGTCCCTCGCGATCGGACCGGCGAGACCGCCACCGGTGATGTCCTCACGGTTGGCCGCGCCGTCCTCGACGACGACCGCGACGGCCACCGGCGTGCTGCCGTCGGACAGTTTCGCGTACGAGATGAACCAGGCGTACGGCTTCTCGCTGTTGTTCAGGCCGTGCTGGGCGGTACCGGTCTTGCCACCGACGGTGACGCCGGAGATCTTGGCCTTGCCACCGGTGCCCTGCGGGTCGTTGACGACCGTCACCATCATGTCCTGCAGCTTCTGCGCGGTCTCCGCGGAAACCGCCTGGGACAGCTGCTGGGGCTCGGTCGTCTCCAGGGTGTCCAGGTTCGGCGCCTTGAGCTCGTCGACCATGTACGGCCTCATCAGCTTGCCGTCGTTGGCGACCGCCGAGGCGACCATGGCCATCTGGAGCGGGGTGGCGCGGTTGGAGGCCTGGCCGATGCCGTCCTGGGCGTTCTGCGGCCGGTTGTCCTTGGGGTAGACGCTCTCGGCGGCGCGCACCGGAGTGTCCAGCTCGGTCTCGTTGAAGCCGAACTTCTCCGCCTGCTCGATCATCTTCGCGTTGCCGACGTTGTCGGCCATCTTCGCGAAGACGGTGTTGCAGGACACCATGAGCGCGTACCGCAGGGAGGCGTTCTTGCAGGCCCCGTGCTCGTTGGTCAGCTTGCTGGAGGACTCCGGCAGCGGGAACGGGTCAGGGGTGTCGGTCTTGTCGTCGATCCCGTCGACCTCGCCGTTCTCCAGCGCCGCCGCGGCCGTGACCACCTTGAACGTGGAGCCCGGCGGGTAGGTCTCGCGCAGCGCGCGGTTGAGCATCGGCTCGTCGGGGTCGTTCTTCTTCTGGACGGCCTCCCAGGCCTCCTGGTCCTTGTTGGAGGACCCGGCGAACTTGGAGGGGTCGTACGACGGCGTGGAGACCAGGGCCAGGATCTTGCCGGTGGACGGCTCGATCGCGGCGACGGCGCCCTTCTTGTCGCCGAGGCCCTTGTAGGCGGCCTTCTGGGCGGCGGCGTTGAGGGTGGTGACGACGCTGCCGCCCTCCTTCTCCTTGCCCGTGATCATGTCCAGGGTGTTGCGGAAGAAGAGCCGGTCGTCGTTGCCGGAGAGGATGCCGTCCTCGAGCTTCTCCAGCTGGTTGGCGCCGAAGGCCTGCGAGGAGTAGCCGGTGACCGGCGCCCACATGGCGCCGTCCTTCCAGGTGCGCTTGTACTTGTAGTCGCCGGTGGTCTCGACGGAGCCGGTGATGGCCTTGCCGTCGACGATGATGTCTCCGCGCGGCGTGGAGTAGCGCGTGATGTTGACGCGGCGGTTCTTGGTGTCGCTCGCCAGGCTGTCCGCCTTGACGTACTGCAGGTAGTTGTCCCGCAGCAGCAGGGTCAGCACGAGCAGGCCGCAGAAGATCGCGATCCGGCGCAGGGGCTTGTTCATGACGGGCGGACCACCTGGGTCATCTCGGCGTCGGGGTTGGAGGCGGGGGCCGGGGCGGGACGCCGCGCGGTGTCGCTGATCCGGATCAGGATGCCGATCAGGGCCCAGTTGGCGATGACGGACGAACCGCCGTACGCCAGGAAGGGCATCGTCATACCGGTGAGCGGGATGAGGCCCATCACACCGCCGGCGACGACGAACACCTGGAGCGCGAAGGCGCCGGAGAGGCCGATGGCGAGCAGCTTGCCGAACGGGTCGCGGGCGGCGAGGGCGGTGCGCACACCGCGTTCCACGATCAGGCCGTACAGCAGGAGCAGCGCCATGATGCCGGCGAGGCCCAGCTCCTCGCCGAACGTGGCGAGGATGAAGTCTGAGTTGGCCGCGAACTTGATCAGCTCGGAGTGGCCCTGGCCCCAGCCGGTGCCGAGGGTGCCGCCGGAGCCGAACGCCCACAGCGCCTGCATGGCCTGCTCGGAGTGGCCGATCTGGCCCGCCTGGGAGAGCTTGTACTCGTTCATCGGGTCGAGCCAGGCCTGGACACGCTGCTGGACGTGGCTCTCGAACTGGGCCACGCCGACCGCGCCGGCCGCCGACATCAGCAGACCGAAGACGATCCAGCTGGTCCGCTCGGTGGCGACGTACAGCATGATGACGAACATTCCGAAGAACAGCAGCGAGGTGCCGAGGTCCGTCTCGAAGACCAGGATCAGGATCGAGATCAGCCAGACCACGATGATCGGGCCGAGGTCGCGGCCGCGTGGCAGGTACAGGCCGAGGACGCGGCGGCTGGCGAGGGCGAGCGCGTCGCGCTTCACCATCAGATAGCCGGCGAAGAAGATCGCGAGCACGATCTTGGCGAACTCGCCGGGCTGGATGGAGAAACCGGCGACCGAGATCCAGATCTTGGCGCCGTAGATGTTCTGGCCGAGACCGGGGACGAGCGGGAGGAGCAGCAGGAACAGCGCGCCGACCATGGAGATGTAGGTGTAGCGCTGCAGGACGCGGTGGTCCTTGAGGAAGATCAGCACCACGATGAAGAGCGCGATGCCCATCGCCGTGTACATCAGCTGCCGGGGCGCGGCCGTGCCCGCCTGCTTGATCTGCTGGAGCAGCTTCGACTGGTCGAGTCTCCAGATGGCGACGAGCCCGAGGCCGTTCAGCAGGGTGGCCAGCGGCAGCAGCAGCGGGTCGGCGTACGGCGCGAACCTGCGGACGACGAGATGGGCGACGCCGGCCAGCAGGCCGAGGCCCAGGCCGTAGCTCAGCAGGCCGGACGGCACCTGGTCGTTGATCGCGAGGCCCACGTTGGCGTAGGCGAAGACCGGGATCACGACGGCGAACACCAGTAGCGCGAGCTCGGTGTTGCGCCGGCTCGGGGTGCCGATCGAGCCGATCGTGGACGTGTGATGCGTCGGCGAATTAGTAGTACTGCTCATGATGTGACAGGGCCTCTCACGGCTTGCCTACTGCTCACCGCACCGCGAGACGACCTTCTGCTCTTCCTCCGAGAGAGTGGGGCCGGGGCTGGGATTGGCGGTCGCGGACGGGGACGGGGACGACGAACCCGACGGCTTGCTCGGGTTCGGGGTCGGGCTCGGTGAAGCCTTGGACGTGAGGGACACGGGGGTGGTTCCCGTGCCGCCGCCGGCCTGGCCGGTGCCGGTCTTGGAACTGGCCTTGGTCTTGGCCGCGTCGGCCTGCGTCTGCTTCCGGCACGCCGACGCCTGGACCGACAGTTCCTCGATCTTCTTCTGGGCGCTGTTCAGGCTGCCCTCGGGGATCGTGGCCTGGACCTGCTTCTGCTGGTACTCCGGGAGGTACTTGAGTTCGATCTCGGGGTGGTCCTTCTCCACCTTCGAGAGCGAGACCCAGGCCAGGTCCTGGCTGATGCCCCGGTACAGCGCGAGGTGTTCGCCGTTGGTGCCGACGTAGTACTGGGTCTGCGTCCAGCGCCAGCCGCCGTAGAGACCCCCGCCGATCACGGCGAGGGTGAGGACGCTGTAGAAGGATCTCTTCAGCCACCTGCGGCCCTTGCGCGGCTTGACGAAGTCGTCGTCGGTGTACTCCCCGAAGCCGTCGGTGGGGATGAAGCCGGTGATGTCGCCGCCCGAGCCGGGCGGACCGAACGCGCCGCCCCCGCCCCCGCCGCCGCCGGCGTGGCGCCTGCGGCCGAGGTTCGAGGCCCGGCCGGCCGGGGTCTGCATGATGCCGTTGTCGTGCAGCTGGTGCTGGGTCTCGGCGACCGCGCCGACCACGACCGGGGTGTCGGAGAGCTGGCCGGCGAGGGTGTCGCCCGTGTCCAGGTCGAGGACGTCCGCGACGATGACGGTGATGTTGTCGGGGCCGCCGCCGCGCAGCGCGAGCTGGATCAGCTCCTGCACGGTCTCCTGCGGGCCCTGGTAGCTGGCGAGGGTGTCCTCGAGGGTCTGGTGGGAGACCACCCCGGACAGTCCGTCGGAGCAGATCAGATAGCGGTCGCCCGCCCGGACCTCACGGATCGACAGATCGGGTTCGACGTGCTCGCCGCTGCCGAGCGCCCGCATCAGCAGGGAGCGCTGGGGGTGGGTGGTGGCCTCTTCCTCGGTGATGCGGCCCTCGTCCACCAGCCGCTGCACCCAGGTGTGGTCCTGGGTGATCTGGGTCAGTACGCCGTCCCGGAGCAGGTAGGCGCGCGAGTCGCCGACGTGCACCAGACCGAGGCGCTGGCCCGTCCACAGCAGGGCGGTCAGGGTGGTCCCCATGCCTTCGAGCTGGGGGTCCTCCTCGACCAGGGAGCGCAGCTGGTCGTTGGCGCGCTGCACCGCGGTGCCGAGGGAGGTGAGGACGTCGGAGCCGGGCACGTCGTCGTCGAGGGCGACGATGGTGGAGATGGCCTCGGAGGAGGCGACCTCACCGGCGGCGGCGCCGCCCATGCCGTCGGCGATGGCGAGCAGTCGGGGACCGGCGTAACCGGAGTCCTCGTTGCCCTCGCGGATCATGCCCTTGTGCGATCCGGCGGCGAAACGCAGTGACAGACTCATGCCCACCTCGCCCGTCGGCCCCGGGTACAGCCGGTCGTGTCGAGCCACACTGCCCACCCTCCGGTCGGGAGCGCGCCCGGGACCGGGGTGCCGGCTGTCCTGGCGTGCTCGCTCCGCTCGCGCTCAGTCATGATGTAGCACTACTTCCGCAGCTCGATGACGGTCTTGCCGATACGGATCGGCGCGCCCAGCGGAATCGGCGTGGGGGTCGTCAACCGCGTTCGGTCGAGGTACGTGCCATTGGTGGAGCCCAGGTCCTCGACGATCCACTGGCCGTCGCGGTCCGGGTAGATCCTGGCATGGCGGCTGGAGGCGTAGTCGTCGTCCAGCACGATCGTGCTGTCGTGCGCGCGGCCCAGGGTGATGGTCTGACCCTGCAACGCGACGGTCGTGCCGGTGAGGATGCCCTCGGACACGACGAGCTTGGTCGGGGCGTTGCGGCCCCGGCGGCCGCCGGACGCGGCGGGCTGCTGGCGCTGCTGCGGAGGCGCCTGCTGGCGCTGGGCCTGTTGCGGTCGTCCCGCTTCCCGTCGCGAGCCGCGCTGGGTGACGCGCGTACCGAACAGGTCGCTGCGGATGACCTGGACGGCCACGATCACGAACAGCCACAGTACGGCCAGGAAACCCAGCCGCATGACCGTGAGGGTCAGCTCTGACATTGCCCCCGCTTCACCCTTCGGCTTGCCTATAGATAACGGTGGTGCTGCCCACGACGATCCGCGAGCCGTCGCGGAGCGTAGCGCGGGTGGTGTGCTGGCCGTCCACCACGATGCCGTTGGTGGAGCCGAGATCCTGGATCGTCGAGGGCGAACCGGTCCGGATCTCGCAGTGCCGGCGGGACACGCCGGGGTCGTCGATCCGCACGTCGGCCTCGGTGGAGCGGCCCAGGACGAGGGTGCCGCGGGAGATCTGGTGGCGGGTGCCGTTGATCTCGACCCAGTGGCGGGTGCGCGAGCCGGGCGCGGGGGCGCCGGCGAGGCCGCCGCCCGCGGCGCCGGGGCGCTGGGCACCGGCGGCGGGCGGATAGCCGTAGCCGCCGGCCGGTGGCGGCGAGGACGGCATGGGGGGAGCGGCGGTGCCGCCGGCGGGCGGGTAGCCGTAGCCGCCGGGCCGCTGTGCGGGGCCGGCGCCGGGGGCGCCCGTGGCGGCCTGGCTGCTGGAGGAGGCGAGCGTACGGCTGCGCACCCGGTACAGGCCGGTGTCGAGGTCGTCCGCCTTCTCCAGGTTGACCTTGATCGGTCCCATGAAGGTGTAGCGCTGCTGCTTGGCGTAGTCGCGCACCATGCCGGCGAGCTCGTCGCCGAGCTGGCCGGAGTAGGGGCTGAGGCGCTCGTGGTCCGGCGCGCTGAGCTCCACGATGAAGTCGTTGGGGACGACGGTCCGGTCGCGGTTCCAGATCGTCGCGTTGTTGTCGCACTCGCGTTGGAGCGCTCCGGCGATCTCCACGGGCTGGACCTCGGACTTGAAGACCTTGGCGAAGGTGCCGTTGACCAGACCCTCGAGACGCTGCTCGAACTTCTTCAGGACTCCCATGGGGCACCTCCTCCGTCGTGACCTGCGTCCCGTGTCCTGCTGCCTACCTGGTACTGCTTACTGATCGTATCCACGCGCCGGTGAATCGGCTGGTTCCCCCTGTCGGCCCCGTCGACGGGTGTCGACGCCCTCGTCCTCACCTGTCTCCGTACCTGCTTCCGTACCGGTTCTGCCCAGGATCGTAGAGGCGGCCGAGGACCAGTGTCCCGCACCCGACTGTGGACCTGCTCCGGCTCCCGGGGAGACGGACGCCATAGGTACGAGGTTGATACGTGAACCAGTCACCGCCGAGACGCAGGAGGTTGCCGTCGGCCTCCCACGGGACCTGTGCCCCGGATAAGGGATGTGAACGCACCCTGGTCACCGTGCTAATGTTCTGCATGTCGGAAGGCGCCGGGACGAAAAGCCCGAAGCCCCAGGACACACCCAATGCGCGGGTGGCGGAATAGGCAGACGCGCTGGATTCAGGTTCCAGTGCCCGCAAGGGCGTGGGGGTTCAACTCCCCCCTCGCGCACCAGGGAGCACCGACGAAAGTGCTCCTGACACACCGACGGAACGGGCGGCATCGTGATCACGATGCCGCCCGTTCCGCTTTGTGTGGGCAGAAACACGTGGACCGCCGACGGCTGGGTGCCGTCGGCGGTCCGGTTTTTGGGTGTGGATCTTCGGTGGCGTTGGGGTGGGCTACGGGTGGCTTGTGATGAAGGTCTCAGGCTTCAGGGCTGGGTGACGTAGCCCTTGGGAGTCCAGGTGCCCAGGGGCTTGGTCTTGCGACGGCGGGTGGGCCGGCGGCGCGGTCGGTCGTCGTGGAGAGCGATCGAGTCGGCCCAGGCCCTGAGCTTGCGGCGGTTGGCGTGGGCGAGCTGGAAGGCCAGCAGGAGCGTCTGGGCGGCGATGCCGCGGATCCGGCGGGTGCCGGCGTCTTCGAGGCGCTCGTAGAGGGGGTCCTTGGCGTAGCCGTTGATGCCTTCGACGCTGTTGCGCAGCCGGAAGTACACGCGCTGCCAGGCTTCGGAGCCGTACTGGAGGGGCTGCCAGAGGCCGGCGCCGGCTTCCGGTGGGACGGTGACTGTCTTCTGGCTGCAGCAGGGAGGCGAGCCCGCGGGGCTGGGGGCGGGGTCGACGAGGGGCAGGTGGATGCCGCGGCCGAGGGTGTAGGCCTTGAGAGGGCACTGGGTCCAGTTGGCCTCGGCGGGGCACATCAGACGGCGGTGGCCTTCGGCGTCGGGCCGCTGCTTGGGCATGAAGACGTAGGCGGCCCGGGCGCGGATGCGGTTGATCCAGGTCTGCTTGTCGATCCGCTCGTTGATCAGGTCCTTGGTGGCTTCCTTGAGCTCCTGGGGCATGGAGGGGCAGTACCAGTTGCCCTCGACGAGTTCGGCGCCGGCGAAGCCGGCCTGGACGCCGAGCTGGTCTTTTGCGTAGTCGTAGACGGGCTCGTAACCCATGGCGCGGATGGGGAGCTGGAAGTTCTCGGGTTTCTGGTCGTTGTAGGCGCGGTCGCCCGCCAGGTAGCCGCGCGGGAGGCTGTCGTCGATCTGCTGGAGAGCCTCGACGGCGACGTGGCCGGGGCGGTGGCTGGGCTTGTCGACGGAGAAGGCGATGACCAGGGCCGGGACGACGTCGGGGTCGGCGGAGCCGTCAGGCAGCGGGACGCCGTTGCGGCTGGGGTCGCGGGCGATGACGAGGGAGGCGTCGTAGCCGAACAGGCTCTTCTTGATGCGTTCCGCCTTCTTCAGGAGCCTGGCGCCCGTCTTGTCCTGCCGGTCGGGAGCGAGGTCGTCCAGAGCGAGGGGGTCCTTGTGCTTGGCGGTGCGCACGTACCAGGCGGCGTCGGGGTCGGTGGCGGTGACGGGGCTGTTCGGGGCGAGCCCCTTGGCGTAGGTGCCGATGACGGTGGCGTCGACGCAGACCGAGCCGTTCCAGCGGTCTTCCAGGAGTGGCATCGCCTCCCGCAGGGACATGGCCAGGATCAGGTTGGCCAGCTTGATCATGAGAGTGCGCTTGCGGGCGAGCTCGTCCGGGTCGGCTTTGGCCATGAGCTTCTCGGCATGGCGGCGGGCCAGGCGGTGGTTCTTGGGCAGCGGGGACGGGTCGATCGCTCCGAGGATGCTGTGCAGGCGGCGGCGGACGGTGGCGTAGGCGGCTTCGAAGCCGCGGTCGTGGTCGGGGTAGCGGCGCAGGCCGAGCTGCTCGCGCATCGGCTCGGAGAGGGAGAAGAACAGCAGATCGGTGACGGCGGTGAACGTCACGACACCGCCATTGCGGGCGGAGGCAAGGCTCATACCGACCAGCAAGGCCTCGACAGGGAGCTTGCAGGGGCAGCCGGTGCGGCGGGCGACGAGCGGCTCGATCTCCTCGATCAGGCCGGAGCCGGCCACTTCCGCCCGGATCTCGGCGACTTCCAGGTCGGGAACGAGTGCGCGCTGGGAGCGTAGGCGGGCGATACGGCTGTGGCGTGCGAGGCGGCTGGTCATGGTCAGAACTCCTTGAGCGCGGCGGCGGCCTGGTCGGGCGAGAGGTTGCGGACGTGGGGCAGGACCCGGTCGATGGAGCGCAGGGTGGTCAGGCCTGCGGCGGCCATCAGGGTGGGCAGGTGCATGCGGGCTTCGATGGCGTCGACGAGCCAGGTGGCACGGGCCCGGCCTATGACCAGCAGAGGCGTTACCGGCGGCTTATTGGTGCGGGCGAGGAAGTTGGTGACCGTGTTGGTGCCGCGAGCGTGGCTGCTGGGGCGGAAGAGATAGCGGGCCTGACCGGGGCGGGAGGCCCAGGCAGTGGCCTCGGTGAGGACCGGGGCCCAGGCGGTGCGGCACAGCACCACCCGGGCGCGCTGTCCGCGGACAGCGACGGCGACGGCGCCGTTGGGCGCCTCGCGGACGTCGTGGGTGCGCAGCGGGATGATCTCGGGCGAGTCCAGGGCGCAGCCGAAGCCGAGGGCGAGCAGCGTCAGGAGGCCGTTACGGAGTTCGTCGGTGGGCTGGGCGCGGGCGGAGGCGTACAGCTGGGCCTGTTCCGGCTGGGTGTAGGGGCGGGAGGCGTCCGAGCCGGAGTAGGCGGCGGGGGTGCCGGTGATCAGGTCGGGGCCGAGCAGGGCGCGGCGCAGTTTGTTGAGGCGGCAGCGGCGGTTGGAGCGGGAGGGCTCCTGCAGGTGCAGGCAGCCGGTGGCCAGGTACCACTCGATCGCCTCCGGGGTGAGCAGGTGCTCGGCCTTGGTGGGGCGCCCGCAGGCATCGGCGTGAGCGGCGGCGTGAGCCAGGGCGCCGAGCCAGTCGCGGGCCTCCTTGGGCGTGGCCGGCCCGGCCTTGGCGACGGCGCGGCGGCAGTCGGGGCCGATACGGGCCCAGACAGGCCCCGGCAGGTTGGGCCGGTAGCGCTCGATCGCGTCCATCGTGACTCTCCACCAGGAAAGAACCCCGGGAGGGGGTGTGTTTGGAATAGCATGCGGTGGAGTTGGCGGACGCTGTCATCCCGGGAGGGCCGGATGGGCGACACTCTTCGCTGTGCCACGAGGAGACAAGCGACGACGCAGCCCTGCCGAGTACGTGACCGACGGCGCGTGGCCGCACGCCGTGCTCGATGACCACCACGGCGCCCGCGTGGCGCAGGAGGTGGCGGCAAGGCTGCGCAAGGTGATCGGCGAGAAGGGCTGGTCCGTCGCAGAGGTGTCCCGCCGTAGTGGCGTGTCCCGCATGACGGTCGCCCAGGTGCTGGACGGCGCGGTGTGGTGCGACCTGCTGACGATCGCGAACCTGGAGAAGGCGCTGGAAGTGGACCTGTGGCCCGGCCGTGAGCCGGGCAATCCACCGAAGTGAATTCGCATGGGCATTCGGTTCCTCGGGAAAGAGGCAGGGAAAAATGACCGAATGCCGAACACGCTCGGGCGGTGCCGGGTAGTGTCGGAAACGGCCTGTACGGTCACGACCGTCGCCGCGGATCCAGGTTGCCTCCTGGATCGCTACATGCGGCGGCGGTCATAAAACAGCAGTGCGCTTATCGCTTGTCGTGGGTGGGATGGTCAGTCGAACTTCCAGTTCATTCGTGGACGGTAGTAGACGTGCCGGTCGTCCTCGCGTGTGACGCGTTCCAGGGCGCCGATCAGCGTCAGAGCCCGAAGACGGTTGCGCAGCCTCTTGCGGCCCCGGGGGTCCTCTTTGGGAATGCCCAGGACTTTGGCGATGTCCTCACTGCCCCAGGGAAGATCCGGGCGCGCGGCGATGACGTTCAGGATTTCCTGCTGTCGGCTGCTCCGGATCGTGAGGGCGGCCGGCAGATGGCCCGCATCCGTCGGTGCCAGTGCCGGTTCAGCGGACGCATGCGGCTCGCTTTCCGACGAGGACTGTTCGCGGTCCAGAGGTTCCGGGACGATGTGCAGCGTCACCGGTGGGGTGGGCTGGCCGGTGAAGATGCCGTGCTGTCTGGCCCGTTCATGCATGCTCCGCAAGCGGGACTGCATTCCCACCAGGCCTCGCGCCTCATCGCGGTGAGCGATCAGCGCCTCACACTTCTCGGTTTCCTCACGCAGCGCCGTACTCAGCCTTCCGATGGCCGCTTGGGACTTCTCGATCAGCGATTCGTACTGACGGACCACATGTTCCGCTTCGTCCCCTTCAGGTGGGGGACTCGGAAAAGTCTCCTGGTACGTCATGGCCATCAAGGTAGGGGCAAAGCCAGTTGGCCGTCTGGCCTTTGGGGGACCAGCTGGCTTTTTGGTGGCTGCAACCCTGATAGAGCGCTCATTTATCGTCTGTATGTTCGTGCTTCGCTTTTGTGGATGGTATTTACGGCTCTCGGAAAGGTCTTCACGAGGGGCTGGGAAGAGGCAACCCGGAAAGCAGGGGGAGGGTCAGTTGTTCGGTGCCTCCGCGGATGGCGCGGACGGCTCCGGTGCGCAGGAGAAGGGCCAGCCGGCCCACGTTTCCGCCGGTGCGCTGGTGGAGATAGGCGGCCTGGGCGGTCAGGGTGCCTGGCTCGTGCGCGTGCAGACGCAGCGCGTCTTCGAACCGGTTGATGGCCTCCTGCCAGACCTCGCCGTCGGGCAGAAGCTCCAGGCGTACCGACAGCAGTCGGCGGTGCGGTGTGTGCGTCACCGCCGTGGCGAGGGACTCGGGGCTGCCGATACCGGCAAAGGCGAACGTCGCCGGGATGCGGTCGCAGAGGTAGTCCAGAATCTCGGCCACTGCGGTGTCCGACCAGCCCGGGCTGCGAAGGTGCTGGACCTCGTCCACCAGGACGAGGCCGGTCCGGGCGGTTGCCAGTGCCTCGCTCACCCGGGCCGCAAGGTCGGCGGTCGTCGGCGAGCCGCGCAGTGGGATGCCGAGAGCGCGTGCGAGTTCGGCCAGAAGCAGGCGCGGTGAGGTGGCGGGTGGCAGCCGGACGTAGACCACCGGCCCGGCCGAGCTGCCTGGCTTCTCCGAGGCAGTGCCGGGCAGTTGGGCGGTGTAGCGGCGTGCCGCTTCCAGCAGGGCCGTGGTTTTGCCGGTACCGGACACCCCGTGCAGCAGCACTCCGTGGCGGGCGCCTGTCCCGTACCGGTTGAGGTCCAGCAACTCCTCGATACGCTGCGCGGCGGACACGACGTCCGGCACGCGCAGCCGGAGCCCGGCGTGATAGGCCACGCGGGGATCGTTTGGTGCCGGATGTGAGCCGTCCTCCTGGTCCGAAAGCGGGAACCACGGGGCCACCCGCTCGCGACAGGACGCCCCGGTCCAGGAGACAGGCGAGTGCGCGCTCGCGTCCGCGGCCGAATCCGGCTGCTGCCGGGGGACGGCGGCGTAGACCTCCGTGTGTTCGAGCGGCGCGTGGCGCAGGACGGTCCGGACGGCCGGCCGGGCAGTGGGTGACACGGTGGGAACCGTGATCCACGCGTTGTCCGCCGACCGCAGCCACACACGGCGGAGGTCATACGGATCCCAGCGGACCTCGAACCTGCGGCCGTTGTCCGAGGATGACCGGGAACGCAAGGGATCCAGGGCCGAGGAGTTGTAGGTCTGCCCGCTGAGCCGCAGTCCCCGGCCTCCGACCACTCTCCAGGCCACGCTCAGAAGTTCCGCCAAACCGTGCGGGGGCAACGGTGTCGGTGTCCACCCCGCCGAGGCGGTCAGTGTCTCGTGACGGGTGCGCGGCGTGTGCGCTCCGACTGAGAAGGCCGTCGGCGCTGGGGTGTCCGGCCATACTCGGGCCACCCATACGTCGAGCAGGTCCTGCACCATCTCGGGTGGCCATCCCGCCTCGTGCGCGGCTCGCCCGGCGGCGGAGAGCAGATGGTCGGTGAAGAGAGAGACGAAGTGGTCCAGCATGCGCTCCACACACCGGCGGGCCGTGGGCCGCAGACGCTGTGCGTAGCGCACGTGGATGCCCAGATGGACGCAGGCCGGGCGCAGTGCCCGCAGGCTGGGCGCGTGGCCCCCGTCGACAACGAGGCTGTCCGGGCGGACGATCAGTGAGGACGTGGGTCGCCGGTCCGTGCGACACAGTGGTCCGGACAGGAGGGCGCCCCAGTCCGTGGGCACCCCGACGGGGGCGAGCATCCGGGCGAGCAGCGTCGCGTGCAGTGGCGGTTGATACCCGGTGTGGACGACGGCGGTCAGTACGAGTCCGGTCGCCTCGTCCAGAGCGACCAGCAGCCGGAGACGCCCCCTTGGGACCGCCCCGCTGGATGGCAGCGGCAACTCGACCGACTCCAGATGAACACGCTCGCCCACGGCCACGTCGCTCACCTGGCGCAGCCGTCGCTTCCCCTCGCCGGCAAGCATCTCGGCGGCGAGCCGCCGGACGGCAGCCCGGGACGGCCTGGGCAGCTCACCCGCCGAGATGGGCCCGGCCAGCCGGGCCAGCACCTGATCGTGCAAGTGTCCGGCCGTCAGGGGGGCTCCTGACAATTGCGCGGCGAGCACCTCCCACACCGTCGCCCGCACTCGGGGGTCCAGCCGGGCCTCGTCGGTCATATGCCGGCCGGCCCTCCCGTCGGCGAGCCCGGCCAGGCCCTGCTGCTGATACCGCTGTCGCTTGCGCCGCACCGTCCGCGCGGATGCGCCGCGCACGCCCAGGTCGGCCAACTCCCGTGCCTTGGCTTCCTCGCGCTCGGTCAAGGTGCGGTGCGACGGATCGTAGGCCGGGAGCGGCTCGGTGCCGGCCGGGGCGTCGTACGGCACGCCGTCGAGCACCTCGGTGACGTGCCGCCGCCACCAGCGTGCACGCTCCAGCGCGGATGCCGGCAGGGGCGGCGCCGACTGCTCAGGAGGCGGCCCTGCTCCCCGCCCCAGGAACTCGAAGCCCTCCGAAGACACCAGGAAGACCACATCGACCTGCTCGGTGGCGCCGAGTCCGTCCAGCAACGCGACGTGCCCGCCGCGCACGCCGGTCACCGTGCACACCTGCCCGTCGAACCGGACCCGGTCTCCCACGGCGAGCCGGTCGGGCCACACCCTGCTCCTCCCCTCACCCGTCATCCGCACCTGGCCGGGCCGAACGGTGCCGAGCCGGACTCCTGCGCGTTCACACCGCCCACGAGTGCGGACCGCCACCGCTCGGTCCGGTCAGATCTTCCTCGCCATCCAGTGAACTGGATGCGACGTCGCTTTCGCACTCACATCGCGTCCAGTTCGCTGTTACATGCACGCCGGATCCTGCCCTGACACACCCGTATGGAACACATCGGCATGCCATTCCAATAACATGCGGGCAGAGTGGCCTATGTGATCAGCCCAGCCCTCCCGGCAGCCGCATGCGTCCGTCCCGTCGTCATCGACCCGGCCGCACGCAGCTTTCTGCTGGTACCCGACCGCGCCGTACCCCCGGTTACCTGGAGCGTTCCCAGGCGCTCGATACGGCTGGGCGAGTCCTTCCGCCGGGCGGCGGCGCACCACCTCCGGCGTGAACTGCGGCTGCCCGCAGTGCGGATCGCCTCCGTCACCGGACGCCTTCCCGCCTCCGAGGAGCGCCGGTGCGAGGAGTACTTCGTGCTGGCGGCCCCCGCGGCGGGCGTCTGGCCCTGTGACGTCCGCGTCCTGCTGTCGCCGGGCGCGCGGTGGTGGACCACGACCGAACTGCGGGAGGCGAACGTGCGGGTGGAGCCGCGCGTGCTGCTCGACCTCATCGACGGTTACTGGGAGGGATGGCTGCCCGACGGGTTGGTCTCCCTCGAGTGAGCCCAGGGACAGGAGAAGCACAGTGTCCATGTACGTCATCGAGATCGTCCTGACTCGCGCCGTGGGCGCGGTTGAGTTGAGGGCCGCACAGCAGCGAAGCCGTCTTGCCATGGCGGCCTCCGGTGACGGCAGCCGCCTGGTGGTCCTCGTGTCCGCGAAGAGCGAGCCCAGAGCCGTACGAAAGATCTGGAAACGGCTGGGAGACGCACTGCCCGTCGACGTGCTCTGCGGACTGTTCCCGGGTGTCGACGGCAGCTACCTCATGAGCATCCCGATGGAGCCGGAAACCGCCGAACGCCTTCAACACCTCGCGGCCGAAGCGGGACAGACACCGGAGATGTACCTCAAGGCGGCCATTGCCCGGGCACTGGCCCGGGACCGCTCCACACGACGCGCGAGGCTGGCCTGCGCCCTGAGCCGGCTGTTCGACGATTTCACACCCGAGGAAGTGACCCGGGCGGCAGCTCGGCGGATCGGCGGAGTATGACGCCGGGTATGCGGCCAAGCGCCCGTTGAGACAGGGCGATTCAGGAAGTGCCGCCCCTCACGAACCGAATCAAAGATCACCTCGATCTGCTCGGCCCATTGGGCGGTAGCGGTGACCTCAGCGCCGTTCTGCAGTCGTTCGATCAAGGTGGCTCAGGCTTCACCGCGGTCTTGGATCTCCTGCTGCCGCTTGAGGTAGGGGTCACTCATATCGCGCCACTTGAGCGCGATGCCGCCGCCGGTCAGAGGATAGGGCTTGCCCATGTCTCGCAGTCGGCTCAGCAGCGTCTCGACGCCGACGCGGTGGCTGAACTCGACCCGGTGCGGCAGGGTGCCCGGCTCTTCCTCGTAGACGTGAGTTGCGAACGCCGTCATCTCCGGTACGAGTGCTTCCACCCGCGCCTATTCCTTCTCGCTCCACGGGCCGTTCGCTGGATCAGTGACCAGCCCGCTCCAGCCGCGCCTGGCGCTTGCGCTCTCCGAAGCTGGTTGCGACGAAGACGCATCCCATGATAGTTCCGAAAAAGAGAGGATACAGGCAACTTGCTGCTCCGCCGTCGCGGTCGGAAATCAGCATGCCGAATCCAAACGAAATGAGACTCGCAAGGAGTCCGGCAGCGAATAGATATCGCGCAGCGAACCGCTGAGTCCGGCTCGTCGGCAGCTCGCCTCCCGGAAGGAGGTCCGTGAATCGGAACACCTTACTCAGACAGTCAGTCATCAGATCTCCGTTCGATTAGCCAGGCGATCGCGAGGACTATGGCGGAGCAGAAGAACAGGTGCTCGCCATCCTTGTGCCCGTACAGAGCGGACGCTGTAATGCCCAGCGCGAAAACAGTCAGGCCCGAAGAGAACATCGCACGCGACGTACGCTTTGTCTGGCTTGTCATGTATATTCCATTCAATCTGCCCTCGCCGACGGTGACCAGGAGGACTGCGGCGGCTTTGACACCGACGCCGGGCATCGACGTCAGGGATAGGAAAGAAGGGTGGGCAGCCAGCACTGCCTGGATGGCGGACTGGCCGTCCAAGGGAGCGGCCAGTCGTTCCAGAGCACCACCCAATGCCGAGAGGCCGCACCGTCATTGCCAGACCTCGTCGCGTGCTGCTGTTGCGGAATCCGTGGCGTCGACCTACCTGCGTGAGTGCCAATTCCACACATGCATGCGTGAACGGTTCACTCGATGACGCCGGCGGAGCCTCGGCCAGACAGCGGGCTGGCCATCCGCGAACCTTGGCGGAAAATCGCAGTGACCGGAATGCCCCGCGAGCCGATACAGCCCGCGGGGCACCTAGAGGTGGGGCTATCTTTCTCGTCCGAGATAACGGAGGCCTGCTACCACCAGTCCGCCGACGAGGAGTCCGGCTGCGGACTCCGCTATGAGGGCGGCGGTGGAGTCGCCCTGTGATAGGCCAGACACCGCGTAGCCGAAACCGCCTAGGACAATGCCGGACACGTACTGCCAGCGAGGTGGCATCAGCGTGTCCATGCGGCGTTGCAATGTGTGGAAAAATTTGAGCATGTCTGCCTCGCCGTCGAGTTTTATTCCCTGTCACGCCTTGAAATATCTGAACAGGGCCCTGAATTATCCAGACATTCAGCCGATCAGGATCCTTCTAGCCTCTTGACTGGAGATACCGGGATGCGCTGGGCTCTCGCATCCCGGCATCTAAAGGAGCGTCAGTCAAGCGCTGGGAACGGCATCATTGGATGAAGTGCCGAACGCCCCCGTAAAGGAGAAGGCCGATCGTGAAGCCAACAAAGAAAAGCCCGACAGATGTGATGACGCGACTTCCCTTTATTTGACTGGAGGCTGCCCAGATGATCCCGTTCAATACGCCGATTAGAACGTATTGAAGGTCAACGGGAAGTGAGGAGTCAAGCCCGCTCACCCCTCTCACTATGTTGCGGAATGCGCTCACTAGAACCAACTTCTTGATCCGCGGAAGAGTCCGTAGATCCCTCCTCCTGCTGCTCCCCAGAAACCGCCGTACCCGCCCCCGGCGACTCCGCCTGCGACGCAACCGGCCGGACCGAAGATCGCCCCGTATGCGCAACCGACGAAGCTTCCGCCGACAAGCCCGGCACCGCCCCACCGAGAACCCCAGTACACCGCGCCGCGGAGCCTGTTACCGAACCAACGGCGTGCACTCCACTTGGACGTCCGCTTGCCGTAATAGGGCTTCTTCTTTGCCTTCTTGCAGGACTTGCCCTTCCACCACTCACAGTACTTGCCGCTCAGGTCGTACTTGTTGAGCGGGTCGCCGTAGACGTAGTTGTATGCGGTGGCATTGCCTCCGTAGACGGGGTCCACTGAGAGGAACAGCCCACTGCGGGAGTTGTACAGGCGGGCGCCCATGAGAGTGAGGCCGGTGAGCGTCTCTGCGGATCGCTGTTTGGCACCGAGCCAGCCGTAGCGGGCCGTCGTCTGGCCTGCTCTCGGGGTGCCGTACTCATCTGCGTCCAGGGCGACGGGAGCCTGGCCAGTGTTCAGCGGGAGCTGGAGTGCGACGTCGCCGTGGATGGTGGTGAGTTGGAGGACGGTGTCGCCTGTCTTGCTGGTGGTGGCGGCCAGGTCGCCGGAGGCGGAATCGACGTTGCGGGTCAGGGCGCCGGTGGCGGTGTCCTCCACGACCCAGCGCGGGTTGTCGCTGTCGCTGTCGTAGTGGTTGAGTCTGGACGCGGTCTGGGTCCATGTGCTGCCGCTGCCCGTTTCGGTCTTCCAGGAGCGGAAGCGCAGGGCAGCATCGAGCTGCCAGGTCTGGCGATTGCCGGCCGCGGTCTGCTGGTAGGCCAGGTCGTTGGCGTAGTAGCCGAGCGTAGTGCCAGGCAGCGCCGTGGTGCGGCCGAAGGCGTCGTAGGTATAGCCGGAGTCGACGATACGGTCGGCGCTGTCGTAAGCGGAGCTGCTGGTAGTGCCGCCCGTGGTGGGGCAGTCAGCGCCGGGGGTGCTGGCTGCGGTGGTCAGGGACTTGCGGTTCGTGCGTGTGTCGAAGCTGTACGTGCGTTGGGTGCAGATGGTTTCGGAGGTGTCCTCGACCGTGGTCAGGCGGCCGGTGGCGTCGTAGCCGTAGGTCTGGTCGGACCAGCCGGCGTGGCGGGTGACCTGGCCGTGGATGGATTCGGCCGTGGTGTCGGAGTAGACGATCGTGGCGTCGCTGTCGCGGGTGTAGGTGCGGGCGGTCGCGGAGCCGGTGGGGTCCTCGGTCTGGGTGAGGGTGTAGCCGCCGGGGAGTTTCTCCGTCGCGACCGAGCCGTCTGCGTCGTAGGTGGCCTTGAAGGTGCCGGCGATGGAGTCGGTGGTGGAGGTGGCGAGGCCGCGCGGTTCGGAGGTGTGGTCGTAGGTGTAGGTGACCGTGGACGGTGCGGTGTCGGTGGCCTTGACCGGGCGGTCCAGCAGGTCGTACTCGGTGGTGGTCGTTCCGCCGTCGGCGTCCGTGTAGGAGATCTGGCGGCCGAGTTTGTCGTATGCCTTGGTGAGCGTGCCGCCGGTCGGTGAGACCGTCTTGACGGCCTTGCCGGTGGCGGGGTCGTACTCGGTGGTGGTCGACGGAACTGCCTGGCCCGTGCCGCCGGTGACGGTGACCGTGGTGGGGCGGCCGGCGTTGTCGCGCGACGTGGTGGTGGTGCGGGTCACTCCGTTCGCGGTGTCGGTGACCTTGGCCGTGTTGCCCCACCCGTCGTACTCGGTGGTGGTTGTGGGCAGTCCGGTCGGGTTGGAGCCGCCGCCGGTGATGGTGCCGCCCGCGGAGGTGGAGCAGACCAGGTCGGCCCACTCGGGGCGGCCGGCACAGGTACCCGTCCCGGTCGCGGACCAGTAGGTGGTGACGCGGGTGCCCGCGTCGGTGCCGGTGGCGCCAGGCAGGAGCTGCTTGGTCACGCGGCCCTGGGCGTCGTACTCCGTCGTCTCGGTGATCGCCAGACCGCCAGGGTCCTTGACCGTCTTGGTCGGCAGGCCCTTGGCCCAGTCGAAGACGGTCTGCACGGTGCGCGTCTCGCCCTGGACTGTCGGGTGCTCGCGGACCTGGGCGCCGGTGATGGTCCTGGTGATCTGGTCCTTGACCTTGGCGGTGCCGTCGGTCGGGCGGCCGCCGTCGTACTCGTTGACCGTCCAGGTGCGGGCGGTGACCGACGTGCCGGACGGCACCAGGGTGGTGGTGCCCTGCTTGAGATCGGCGGTCAGGTCGATCCGGCGCAGCGGGCCGTACTCCTCCAGTTCCCGGGTGCCGGTGTCGTTGTAGACGGATTTGGTCGCCAGGAGGTCGGCGCGTTCGGCCTTGGTGAGCTGGGCGATGCCGAGGTCGGCCTGGGTGGCCTTGTCCTCGGTGGATACGCCGAGGGCGACTTCGCGGTTGGCGGCGGTCAGTTCGCGGACCGTGTTGCCGAAGCGGTCGTACTCGGTGGTGGTGATGTGCCCGCCAGGGGTGGCGGTGTTGACCTCACGGCCCGAGGCGCCGAGGTAGTGGACCTCGGCCCGCTTGTAGTCGGCGGACGTCAGCGAGGCGCCCGTGTTCGACGCGGGCACGGCGTCTGCCGGGAAGACGGCGGTGGCGTCGGTCGGGGCGTCGAGCTGCCCCCACGTCTTCACGTCCGCCGCGCCCATCGGGTAGGGGGCGGTGGTGCCGGTCAGCGGTACGTCGTAGACGACGCTGGTCGCGGTGGTGCCCTCCTCGACGTCGGCCGTGCCCTGCTTGAGCCCCGGGCGGGACGCCCTGAGCAGCATGCCCTCGCCGGCGGTGGCGGCGTTGCCCGCCTTGCCGTAGGTGAGGGTCCAGGGCAGTTCGCCGGGCGGGGTGAGCTTGGTGACGCGGCCCGCGCTGTCGTAGGCGTACTCGGTCTTCAACAGTGGAGTGATCTGCGGGTTCCACGCCTGGCGCAGACGGCCGCTGCCGTCATACCGGTAGGTCTGCACCGCCTTGGAGGTGGCTGACGCGGCGCCGGGCTCCGTCGACCACAGCAGGATCTGCTCGACCTGCCCGGTGACATTGCCGAAGGCACTGTCGGTGGCGGTGGTGGACGTCGCGTAGACGAACTCCGTGACACGGCAGCCCCTGGTGGACGGGTCTGCCGTGCAGGCGGAAGCCGTCACCGCCGAGGTCGGGGCGATGATCCGCTTCGGGCGGGCGAGCTTCTTGCCGTCCACGGTCACGGTCTCGGAGACCACGGTGGTGGTGGAGTTGGTCAGGCCGTCCAGCAGGGTGCTGGAGACCTGCCAGGTGGTGGCGACCGTATCGGGCTTGGTGAACTCGGTGACCGTGCCCTCGGTGTCCGTGAGCGTGAAGGTGGCGCTCACGCTGCCCTTGAGGGTCAGGTCCTCCGCGCCCGGCTCCGGGATCCACGCGGTCTTGGCCGCGTTCGCGGTGAAGTGGGTCTCCTCGCCGTCCGCGCCGACGACGGCGACCGCGGTGTCGGAGATCCGGCGCAGGTGGCTGTAGTCGGAGTCGGTCAGTTCGGCGGCGGTGCCCGCCACCCATTCCTTGCCGAAGATCGGGGCCTGGCCCTCCTGCCTGGCACCCTTGTCCGGGACGCGGGAAGAGGCCGTACGGGAGACGGACAGGCCGAATGCCGACGCGTCGGTGGCCGACAGGGTGAGGTCACCGGTGAGCAGGTTCACGCTGCCCGGTCCGACCGCCTGGGCGGCGGCGCCGTCCGCGTTGCGGTCGACGACGACCGTCAGCGGTTCGGTGCTGCCAAAGGCACTGGCGGGGCCGGTGAAGTCGGCCTTGATCTGGATCGATCCGTCCGGGTCGACGGTGTCGGTGGCGTTCCACACCACCTGTGCGTTCTTGCCGTTCGTCAGCGGCACCGGCCAGGCCGTCAGCGCGGTGCCGCCGGAGGTGACGTGACCGGGCGGGATCTGCACCCAGCCGTCGGCCTCGGAGCGGCGCCAGGAGAAGGACACGCTGGTGTACTTGCCGGCGTCGGCCTCGGCGACCAGCGGCAGGCGCCGTGCGGTGCGCTCGCCCTCACCCGGCTGGACGAAGCCGCCCGGGCCGGCGTGGAAGGTGTAGGTGATGGCGTCGGACTTGTTGTCCGCCTTGTCCACTGCCCGGACCTGCAGTGTGTGCGTGCCGTTCTTCGGCGGGGCGATGGAGATCGCCTTGTCTGTGCTGGCGCCGGCGGTGGCGACCTTGGTCCAGGTCACGCCGTCCAGCGACCACTCCAGCCAGCTGTGGTCGCTTCCGGAGGGCGGGGTGACGGTGAACGTGCCCGCCTGGCCCGCGCCCTTGACCCAGGAGGCCGAGGGATAGTCCGTGGAGACGATCTTCGCCGGGGCGGAGGGGGCGGTGGTGTCGACGGTGAACGTGTTCCACGCCGACCAGCCGGTGTTGTAGTGCGTGCCGTCGAACGGCGACGTACGGAACTTGTACGTCTTGCCGTTGGCCAGCACGCCGGCCGGCACGGTCACCGAGGCGACCTGCCCGGAGGGCACGTACTTCGACACGATGACGTCGCCGACCTGGGTGTTGGTGGCGTTGTCAAAGATCTGGAAGGTGCCGTCGACCTTGTCCCCGTCGGCGTCGACGAAGGTGTCCCGCAGCGTCGGCGTGGTGGTGTTCACCACGTACGCGCCACCGTAGGAGAAGTACGGCGGACCCGCCTCCTGCTTGGTTCCGGTGCGAGGCCGGTAGTTGTAGTTCACCACCAGCTTCGGCGGGTTGGACGCCGCGTTCGCGGAGTTGACCCGCTTCCACTGGGCGGTGACCGACTCGTCCGAGGCCCGGAGGCCCAGGTGGCCACGGGTCGCCTTCGCGGAGGCCCACTCCTGCACCAGCGTGGTCACGTCCGCGTTGATCCAACCGTCGGGCTGTGTGGAACAGCCGGCGTTGCCGCGGGTCTCGGTGGAGGTGGCCTTCTTCGCCGTCATCGTCGGACGGTTCGTCCACCGGCTCGACGTCGAGGCAGCGCCGGAGGACCACACCTCCCACGGATAGAGCTTGCAGTCGGTGTTGCCCGAGTGGAAGTTCCACAGCGACAGCTTCGCGTCCAGGACCAGAGCGTCCTGGACCGGCGTGGTGTTCCAGGAGATGAAGCTCTGCGCGGTGCGCGGGGTACCGTCCGCGTTCTTCGTGCCCGGGTTACCGAAGTCCAGCTCGGTGTCGGCCGACCAGTCGACCGTCTCGCCCTGCTGCACGTAGGTGTCGAAGACGTTCGACAGGGAGGACGTGGACGGGTCCACGGTGACCGGGTACTTCGTGGCGGGGTCGGCGAGGAACTCGGCGTCCGGGGTCACCACCAGGTCGATGGAGCTGCCCTTCTGCACCACCTTCAGGCCCACCTCGGCCCGCCGCGTGTGCTCACCGGAGCGCTCATCGACGGTGGAATCCCACATTACTGGCGCGGGCATGACAGCCCGTTTCTTGTTCCTGCCGTCAGTGAACAGCACACTGCCGTCGTCGAGTTGCTTGGCCTTCAGCCCCTTGGCCTTCAGCGGCAGCGTGTAGGAGTAGCCGCCCTCGGTGCCCGTCGCGGGGCGTTGTCTCAACTCGACGTACTGCTCGAAACCGGTACGCGTGGCCTCCACCACCACATCCGCGCCCGGCACGGCGTTGACGTATTCCGCGCGCGTCCCGTCCAGCTTCGGCTGCGGCAGTCCACCCTTCCACTGCAGGGTGATCTGCTCATCGCCCTGGCCGAGCGTGACCAGATCGGTGGCCGCGGCTCCGCGCGCCGCCTCAAGCGACTTCGGCGGAGTGCCGGTCCGCCCGGCCAGCCGCAGCCCCTCCGGGTGGGCCCTTGCGGCGACCGAGCCGTCCGGCTGCGCAGCCAGCTCGACGTCGATGTCGCGCCAGTCACCCGTGGCAGGGTCCTTGAAGCGGACCGGCCCGGAGGACAATTCGGTGGTGAGCGAGCCGTCCTTGTTGGCCCAGGTGGTCGAGGTCTCGGTCCGCTCCGACAGCGCTTCCACCCGCTGTCCGGACAGACGGGCCGCCACACGCGCCGAGGCGATGTCGGCCGCGGTGGTCACCGGCCGCGCAGACGGCTCCTGCTGTGCCTCGACGGCCGGCGCGGCGAGAGCCACTTCCGAGCCGTAGATCGTGGAGACGGACATGAGCAGGCCGAGGCCTACCGCTGTGGTGCGCAACCCTCTGGACCGGTCGAGTCTGTACCGTGTGCGACGCCCTGATGGGCGCGCCGGTATATGGCTCTTCATGCTTCCCCCTTGCTCATAAGTACCAGTGCGTGGTGGTACGGGATCCGATGCATGAGGCACCGGACCGGTGCCGGACCGGCCTGAAAGCGGCCGGACCGGCAAGTCCTTGGATGGACGGCGCGGGCGGTCGGCTAGGGCTCCATCAGCCCGGTCCTGATGGCGTACCGCGTGAGCTCGACCCGGTCGCGCATACCGAGTTTCTGCAGCAGGTTGGCGCGGTGCCGGTCGACGGTCTTGACGCTGATGACCAGCAGCTCGGCGATCTCCTTCGAGGAGCGGCCCTCGGCGACGAGTTTGAGGATCTCCTCCTCGCGCTCGGTGATCGGTTTGCGGGGCAGTGCCTTTCCTCGGCGGACGAGACCGAGGTAGTGGCTGATCAGGGCGGTCTCGGTTCCCGGGTAGAGGAACGGCTCGTCGCGCATCGCCGCCCGGCAGGCGTCCGCGAGGTCCCGGTCGGCCACCGACTTCAGGACATATCCGCAGGCGCCGATCTTCAGGGCCTCGAAGAAGTACTGCTCGCTGTCGTGCATGGTGAGGAACAGGATCTTCAGTCCAGGCCGCACCTTTGCCAGAGCGCGTGCGGCCTGCAGACCCGTCATGCGCGGCATGGCGATGTCGAGGACGGCAAGCTCCGCGTCCACCTCGCGGGCGAGCTCGATCAGCCGGGCGCCGTCCGGGGCCTCGCCGACCACGGTCAGGTCCGGCTCCGACTCCAGGACCAGGCGCACGCCGCGTCTCAGGAGAGCGTGGTCGTCGGCCAGCAGGATGCGCACCGGGGCGTTCATACGGCTCCGTCCTTCGCTAGCGGGACCCGCAGCCGTACGGTGGTGCCGCGCGCATCGCCCGAGGTGAGGGTCAGCGTCGCGCCGAGCAGGAGAGCGCGTTCGCGCATGCCCTGCAGCCCGGCCCCTTCCTTCGCCCCCTGCAGGCCTCGGCCGTCGTCGCGGACGATCAATTCCACGGCGGGATCTTCGGCCGACCGCAGCTCGAGACCGATCGTCGTCGCCTTCGAGTGGCGGGCCGCGTTCGTCATCGCCTCCTGGGCCACGCGGTAGAGCACGAGCTCGGCCTGTCGACCCAGAGCCGGCAGGGAGCCGTCGACCTCATGGGCGACGGTGACGCCGGGTCCGGCGAACTCCAGCGTGAGGGCTCGGAGAGCGCTGACGAGGCCGAGGTCCTCCAGCACGCCCGGCCGCAGCCTGCGGGCGATGCGACGTACTTCCTCGAGGCTGTCACGCACGGTCTCCTGCGCGGTCACGACATCCTCGCGCAACTCCTTGGGCGCACGGGCGGCGAGGCCCTTGAACTGCAGGACGACGGCCGTCAGGGTCTGGCCGACCTCGTCGTGCAGTTCCCGCGCCACCCTCAGACGCTCGGACTCCTGCGCGGACAGGACCCGGCCACTGCTCGCGGCCCGTTCCGCCTCCAGACGGCTGAGCATGACGTTGAACGTCTCCGTCAACTGGGCGATTTCACCGTGCCCCGTGACCTGGGCGCGCTGTCCTGGCTCCAGCAGATTGGCGTCCGCCATGGCTTTGGTCAGACGCTTCAAGGGCGCGAGTCCGATGCGGAACAACAACGCGTTGACCGCCAGCATGGCGATCAGACCGCCACCGATCACCAGCGCCTCGTGCAGGCGAACGGGGCTGGAGACCGTGACCCAGGGACCGATGAGCAGCACGGTCGCGATGGCGAGCACCACGGCGTTCAGCATGAACATCCGCCAGAACAGCGACATGCCCCTACTCCCCCTGCCCCCGTCGGCGCCTCCGCCGTATCAGCCTCCCCTGCCCCAGAGGCCGTTTCCGGAGCAAGCCTTGCCGAGCGGGACCTGCGATTCCATACATGCTGTCACCCATCTTTGAAGCGTCGGGGTGTCACGCGGCGTCACCAGGTCGGCAGAACAGCAGAAGCGGCTGAAGGGGACGGCGGACCACGTGGTGGAGGACGACGACGAACCGGAGCACCTGGGCAGTTCGCCCTCCCTGACCGTTTGTGCGCGTGGGTGACGGCCGCGACGGTCGTGGAGGGGGATGCCTGGTCCAGGTCGAGCGTGATGGGCACCCTGTCCGCGCCGCGTGCCGGGCACCCTCAGGCGGCGTCGGCCGGAGAAAGCGCAGGGCAGAAGAGCCCACAGGCCCCAGGACCCCCACCACCCCGATCACCACCGGCGAGAGCCTGCTGTTCGCCGTCGGGGCGTTCGTCGTCGGGTCCTTCGAGCCGCATGTGCACGGCCGGGTGGTCGCCTGGCTGCACCCCATGGACATCTTCCTTCCGCCCGACCAGCGCCCGGCGGGTCTGGTCTCGGACCAGGCGGCCCAGGCCCTGTTCAGCTTCGGCTCCGGCGGCCTGCTCGGCTCCGGCCTTGGCCAGGGCTACCCCGAACTCATCGGTTTCGCCGGGCGCAGCGACTTCATCCTCACCACTGTCGGCGAGGAACTCGGCGTGGCCGGTGTCACCGCCGTCCTGCTGCTCTACGCCCTGCTGGCCGAACGCGGACTGCGCACCGCGATCACCGTCACCGATCCGTTCGGCAAGCTGCTGGCTGCCGGACTGGCCGTTGCCATGGTGCTCCAGGTATTCGTCGTCGCCGGCTGCGCCATCCGGCCCAGGGCCCAGCCCCCGGCCGGTGGAACGTGCGCGGCAGTCTCACCGATTCTCCGTGTCGACTAACTGATGATCATGCTGTGGCTGCCACACTCGCCGCTCGTCCGCACCAGGTCACGGGCAGCAGGGGAGTTCACACGTGGGGATCAAAGCAGTGTCGGCCGTCGCGGCGGTGGCCGTCGCGGTCGTGTCCTTCCAGGCGGTCCTTGCCCCGGCCCGGGGGCAGGGCCGCTCACGGGTGCCGGTACCGGCCGGACCGCGCAGCCAGGAGCGTGACGTGTGGGTCACTCCCGACAGGCGTGGCGCCGTGCTGCGGGCCGCCTCCACCGGACCGTTCAGCATGCTCGGAGTGACCTGGGACGATCCGGACGCGGTCCTCACCGGCACGGTGGAGGTCCGCACCCGCGACACCGAGACGGGCGTCTGGTCGGACTGGCAGCGCTTGGACAGTGAGGACGGACGGGGCGAGGAGACGGCGCGGCGGGGCGGCACCGATCCTCTCTGGGTAGGGCCCTCGAACGGTGCGGAAGTGCGGGTCGCGGCCGCGGCAGCGGAGAACGGCGCGTCCGTTCTGCCCACCGGGCTGCAGTTGGACCTCGTCGATCCCGGGCACGGCCCACTCACTGCTCCCCAGGCCGAGCGGCTGCCCGGCTCGGCCGGCCACGGCGGAACGGCCACCGCGTCGGCGCCGCGGCCGGCGATCGTCCCGCGGACCGGATGGGGTGCGGACGAGTCGATCAGCCCGGCGGCGCCCGCGTATCTGCCGGGAGGGAAGATCAAAGCGGTCGTCGTGCACCACACCGCCGACTCCAACGGCTTCACCTGCGCCGAGGCCCCGGCCGTCGTACGGGGGATCTACGCCTACCACGTCCGACAGCTGGGCTGGAAGGACATCGGCTACAACTTCCTGGTCGACCCCTGCGGCACGATCTACGAGGGCCGCAAGGGCGGCGTGGACCGCCCGGTGCTCGGCGCCCATGCGTACGGGTTCAACTCGCAGACCGCGGGTGTCGCCGTGCTCGGTACGTACACCGACGCCGCTCCGGGCGGGGCGGCCCTGGGCGCGGTGGCCCGGCTCGCTGCCTGGAAACTCGGCCAGTACGGCGTCGATCCGGCCGGAACCATCACACTCACCGCCGGAGCCGACGGCACCAACTACTTCCGCAAGTCCTGGAAAATGGGCGACCGGTTGAGTCTTCCCGCCGTCCACGGTCACCGAGACGGCTACAACACCATGTGCCCGGGCGACCTGCTCTACGCCGAACTTCCCACCATCCGCGCCCTGGCCTCGGCGGTCCCCGCCGACATCGCGAAAACGACGGACGACGGGCCGACCCCGGAGACCGCGGGGAAGGCCCGTGACTGACCGGCGCCTCCGCCGGCACGCCCCGGACACCCGGTAACGGATCAAGGTGTCGGCTCCGGCCGGTCTTCCTGCATCAGATGGAGGACGTAGGCCCGTAGCAGGCCACCGACGCCGGATTCCCCTTCGGCCGGGACGGCCCGTTCCCGGCAGGCCCGGCGCAGATGCTCCTCCAGCCAGGCGTCCGAGGCTCGTTCCCAGGACTCCTGGTCCACGCGCTCCAGCGGAAGCCCCCACTCGACGATCAGGTCTTCCCAACGGCTCAGGTCATGCCTGACCCGGTCGGCTCCGTCGTGTGGGGAACACCGCGCCCTCCGGGCGTGGAACGGACTTCTCGTCAAGACGTCGACCGCGTACGCATGCGGGACGACACCGTGCTCGACCGCGCGGCCGTACACGGCCAGTTCCTCCAGGTAGGACGCGTGTTCAGCGTCCACAGGGGCATCCGTCACCGCCCTGCCCTCCTTGCCAAGGTTGCCTGTTCCCGCGCGGTCGGCCCCACGGCCGTTAGGATCCCGCACGGGTGAGCCGGGAAGCCTGGTCGGCGCTGTTTCCGTCGTACCCGAGGGCTCCCGATGAATATCGCAACAGGCTGTGTCCTGCTCGGCGCTTCCACCGTGATCGTCCTGCCGCTCGTCCTGGCGGTCTTCCTCGGCTGGGTGCCACCCCTGCCTCAGCGAGATGCCGGATCGCCGAGGCTCCTCGCGTCAGTGGTGGCCGCGGGGCATACGGCCGTGGTCGTCGAAGCCGTCCCGCACCTGGCCGGTGTGAACGGGAAGGTGATCACCGTGGCGTCGTCCGCCGCCGTGATGCTCTCGGTCGTCGCCCTCGTGCTCGGCATCGCCTACGACCGCGCGTCCCCGCGAGGCCGACGTGGGGGAGAGCCGGCGGTCCGTCGGCCGTGACGGGGCCCCTCGGTCCGGCGCCTCTGCCTGCGCGGCAGCCGGTGCGCAGGCAGAGGCGGCGAGCCGCCGCCGTTTCGTCAGGAGCGGCGGGTGCGGGTCGTCGCGTAGACCGCCCCGGCTCCGATCACCACGGCGAGGGCGGCACCACCGGCGATGAGGCCGACCGGCGCGCTCGAACCCGTCTCAGCCAGCGGCGGCGTGCTGCGACTCGGCGAGGGCGTCGGGGTCGTCGGCGGAGTGGTCTCGAGCGGGGGTACGTCCGAGGTCGTCGACGGGGTCGTGGCGGACGGTTCGGGGGTGGTGGGCGGAGTTGTCTCCTCGGCGGGAGGTGTGCTGTCCGCCGGGCTGGTGGGGGTGCTGGGCGTGCTCGGCGTGGACTCGGACGGAGTCGGTCGGGGCGCCTCCGGCTCGTCCGGGGCGCAGGGCTGGTCACCGCCGTTCCACGCGGCGATCAGGTGATAGGGCGTGACGATGTTGTCGGGCTGGTAGGGGGCGGGCCCGTGCCCCTCCTCCGACTTGCCGTCGTAGATGACGTCGTCGCCGTAGAGATCTATCTGCCCGTAGCAGTCAGGGGTCTCCACCTTCAGCTTCTGCCAGCTCCGTTTGCCGTCACCGTGATCGGCGACGTCGGCGGCCGTGAGGTAGACCGTTGCCTTGTCCACGAACGTCTGGTGGCCGGAGGTGTACCAGTTGGAGCCCTCGGTGGTGTACTCGGCGAGCGAGACCGGATAGCGGCAGCCGTCGCCGACCGACTGGCCAGGGGCGAGGCGCACTTCGACGGCGGCGGGCGGCGTGTCCCAGAGGTGGAAACCGCCCTGCGAGGTCCAGTCGGCTCCCACGGGGTTGCCGTCGGTGTCGACGACGCGGTACTGGACGGTGGCGGACTGGCAGCCGGCGGTCGTGGCGCTCGCTGCTGTCGCCCCGAGCACGGGCAGGGCGACAGCGGTGAAGGACGCCGCACCCAGCGCGGCCAGCATTCTGAATGGTTGTGAACGCGACAAAGCTACCCCTTGGGTATCGAGTCGGTGGGAATGATGGGGAGCGCGCCGGACCCGTACACGCATGGCAAAAGAGTTCTCCGCGACCGCGACGTGCGTCACTTCGCCCGCTCCAGGCACCGCGAAGCGAGTCGCATTCTTGCCACGTTTCACAACACCCGTCAATTCTCCACGGGTTCCTCACATGGCGTGCCGCCGCCGGGAGCGTGGCAGCCTGCCCCCGCTCAGTCGGGTGGCTGCAAAGGGCGGGACGGCCGGTTCAGCAGACGCGCACCGAGTGCGGCGGCCTGCAGCCGTCCCCTCTTCGCGCTGTGCGCAGCCGGAGTGAGCATCTCGTCAGACAGCCTGCGCATCGTCGTCGACGGTCCCGAGCCCCTCGACGTCGCCCCGGGCCTGCTCCTGGGCAACACCCCTGTCCGCTTCACCCGCGCCCGCCCTCGCCTGGGCTGACGTCTTCGCCCTGTCCGTTCTGGCCGGCATCGGCTTCACCGCCCCTCCTGCTCGGCGGACTTGTCCTCCCCGACCCCGCCCAGGCGGAATCCGTCAAGGCGGCCGTCCTCCTCGGCTCCCTCGCAGCCTCCCTCCTCGCCACCGTCCTGCTCAGGATCCGCAACGCGAGGTACCGGGCCCAGCACGAGCAGGAGAGCCCCGACCGGCGGTGACGCACCGGATCCGGTGACGTCCGCCAAGCGCAGTTCAGCCGCGGTGACGCGGTGGCGGCCGAGCAGGCCGACGACGGCGTCGGCCGTCACATCCGTGCCCTGGACGACCAGCCGCTCGCCTCGCTCGGTCACGCTCGTCACGCCGTGCAAGGACCCTGACTCTGCGTCAGGCAGTGGTCGCGAGTGGCTGAAGGAGAGCACCGCGGGACGTGCGCAGCCCGATGACTTCGACGATGGACAGGGCCTCGGCGTCGCTTCGCCCAGGGGCACCGCCATCAGCCGTCACGCTGGTGAGCATCGACCGATCGGCTGATGTCTCCCGGCCGTCGTCCCCGCCCGGGCTGCCGCGGTCAGCCGAGGAACGACGCGATCATGGCCAGCCCGGTCGCCACGAGAAGGAGAGGACCAGCAGGAAGGGCGTGGTCACGGGGCCCGCTCTCCTCGGTGGGGCGCAGCTCGGGGTGGGCGCACAGAGCGTTGATCTCCTCGGCCATGCGGACGTGCGCCGGAGGCGAGCCGGACCGGGCGCCGCCCACCGGCCGGGCCATTCCGGGCAGATGCCAGGAACTGCCGTCCGCGAGGCGGACGCTGACGCCGCTGTCCCGGCCGCGCACGGCGGACCGGACTTCCTCCCAGGGCACATGCCGTGCTGTCCAGGCACCGGTCAGCGACAGGCCGGCGGCGTCCATGGTGACCCGCCAGTTCAGCAGGGTGGCCGCCGGGTGGACCAGCGTCAGCAGGGCGAGGAGAGCGACGATGTTCTCATCGGGGCCGTGGGGGATCAGCCTGCCGCTGACCGTCTTGGCCCCAAGCACGACACACATGGCCATCGCCCCTCCGAGCACCCTGGCCCGGGTGTCGGGCCCCCAGTGCAGCGGGTGGCCCGTCACCCGCGCGAAGTGCCCGATACCGGCCGATCCGGTGACGTCAGGATCGTCGGTCCCGGGGCCCTCGCCCACCGCTGCCGACCGCACCGGTTCCACCGTCCTCAGCATCGCGGGAGTTCCGTCGCCGATCGTGGTGACGACGAGCAACTCGCCGCGTTCGTACGGCTCACCGAAGACGACCGCCTGGCGCAGGCCGGAGCCGGTGGCTGCCATGTGCTGGTCGAGAGCCGCCCTGTCGGTCGTGTGCCGGCCATCGGTCCTCGCGCGTGGCTCCAGGGAGCGGACGGGGTCGAGGTAGCAGGAGAACAGAGGTGCGTGGCCGTTGAGGTCATCAACAGCGTAGAACCAGCTCCGGCCGCGGTGGTCGAAGCGGAGCAGCACCCGCAGTGCGGGTACCGGTCGGCGCAGGCGGGCCGTGCGACGGTGCATGATCGCTCCGGTGGCCAGCAGGACGAGGCCGGGCAGGCCGAGAGCCGTGGCCACCATCTCCGGGACGAACGGGTCGTACGGTCGGCTGGCGAGGCGCCGCCATGCTCCGTCCTCCAGCACGGTGAGCGGGCTGCCGGTCCGGTATCCGCCGGGGCGGGGCACGGTGAGGACCAGGTGCCTGCCGTCACCGGTACGCACCCGCACCGTCGCGGCCTCCCTGCCGGTGACCTCGGCCGGCGTGCGCACCGCGCGGGCCGCGTGACGTTCGTCCTCGACCACTCCGACGAGGCCCACCGCAGTCGAGCCGGCAGCCACCAGGCACAGGAGCACCCCGACGACGATACGGAGCGCTCCCCTCCGCCCCCGCCCCGCCCCGTCCGGCGGCCGGTGCGCTGCGACCGAGGCTCGGGCGGCCAGCCGCCGCTGCCGACGCCGGGCCGCCAGCCGCGCCAGGGCGGCGGCCCACCCGAAGCCGAGAGCCGCGAGCACGCCCAGGTGGGCGGCCTGGGCCACGGCCGGATCCGACACGGGATCCGCCTGCCAGACGACGAGAACCGCAAGGACGGGTACCGCCGTCAGGGCGATCTCCGGCAGCAACGGGTACCAGTACAGCAGCCCGAGGACCAGACCGACCCTGATCATGTCGTGCCAGTCGGGACCGCACAGAGCGGTTGCGTCGCACACCGGCTCCGGCTCCACGGCGGCCGCCACACCCACACCGACCAGCAGCCCGAGCACGGACCACAGCGGTCTCGCCCAGCCCCCGGGACGGCTGCGGCTCCATCCTCCGGCATCGGCTGACAGCCAGGACGCGATGCCGGTCGGCATCAGGCCGGGCGGTATGGGGACTGGAGGCTTGAACACGGGAGAGGATTATGCGGGACCACTCTGTTGTCCTCGCGTCAAGCTCGCTCGGCGCATTGCCGGACCCCGGCAGTCTGTCCGCCTCCGGGGTGCCCGCAGGCGTTCTGTCAAAGAGGCGTCAAGGACATGTAAGGTTCCCCACGGTGTGCCGGGAAGCCTGGTCGGCGAGCAGGGGATCACTCTCTCTTCCGATCGGGGGCGGCCGTCATGGTGCTCGTGTTGGTCTTCGGTGCCGCGTTGCTGGTGGCGGTGCTGCTGTCGGGTCTGGCGGCCCGGACTGTGCTCTCCACCTCCTTCCTCTTCCTGGTCGGCGGGGCGCTCGTCAGTGACGGGTTCCTCGGCCTGATCCACATCACCCCGGACAGCGAGATCGTGTCGGCCACCGCCGACCTGGCGCTGTTCGCGGTCCTGTTCACCGACGGCATGCACGTGTCCCTGCCGAAGCTGCGCGCCAACTGGAGGAACCCGGCGCGCGCCCTGGGCCTGGGCATGCCGCTCGCGTTCGTCTTCATGGCCCTGGTCACCCACTACCTGGTGGGCCTGGACTGGACGACCTCGTTCCTGGTCGGAGCCGTGCTGGCGCCGACCGACCCGGTGTTCGCGTCGGCGATCGTCGGGCGCGCCGAAGTCCCCGCCAAGCTGCGGCAGCTGCTGAACGTGGAGAGCGGCGTCAACGACGGGCTCGCCCTCCCCGTGGTGCTGATACTGATCGCCGGCGCCGGCCCGACCGCGAAGAGCGCCGAGGCATCACCGGGGAAGATCGCCATCGAGCTCGTGCTGGGGCTGTCCTTCGGCGTCCTGCTGCCCCTGCTGGTCAACAGGCTCGTACGGTTCCGGTTGCTGGGCGCGGAGCCGAAGCTGCAGCCGCTGCTGCCGCTGGCCACCGGGATCATCCTGTACGGGGCCTGCCACCTCACGCACGCCAACCCCTACCTCGCCGCGTTCTCGGCGGGCGCCGCCCTCGCACACGTCTCCCCGGAGGCGAAGACGTCCTTCGAACCGCTGGGCGAGGCGCTCGCGGAGCTGGCGAAGTTCGCGGCGCTGCTGGTCTTCGGGGCGCTGCTTACCCCGCAGCTCTTCGGTGACCTGTCCTTCGGCGGCTACGTGGCAGTCGTTCTCGCCATCGTCCTCATCCGCCCGGCCTCACTGCTGATCTCGCTGCTCGGCACGAGCATCTCGCGCAAGGAGAAGCTGGTGGCGGCCTGGTTCGGTCCCAAGGGCTTCGCCTCGGTCGTCTACGGCCTGCTGGTCCTGCAGTCCGGCATTCCACAGGCCGAGGAGGCGTTCACGCTCATCGCGGTCTGCATCGCCTTCTCGATCATCGCCCACAGCTCCACGGACGTGCCGATCGCACGCGCCTTCGACGTCGACGAACTCGTCGGCATCCCGGACAGAGACCAGCCCGCCACCGTACCGCCGAAGGAGAGCCCCCTTGACACTCGCGCGTGACCTGGTGCGCCCCTACACGATGGTGCGGGTCGACGACGACGCCCAGGAGGCGGCGCGTCTCCTGGTGCGCGAACGGCTGCCCGCCCTGCTGGTCCTGGACCAGGTGGAATTCCCGTACGCGATCGTCCCCGCCACCCAACTGCTGACCGAGCTGATGCCCGAGCCCGACGAGCCCGGGCTTCCACCGGCCATGACGACCGTTGACCGCTTCGACGACGCTACCCCGGGGCCCCTCTCCGGTCGGGCGGTGGCCGACTGGCTTCCCCGGCGCCGCGCCACGCCCGGCCTGGTGGGCCCGGAGAGCTCGCCGCTGGAGGTCGCGGCCCTCATGACGCGCAAGGACTGCCCCGTCGTCGCGGTGATCGAGCGTGAGGGCCGTGTGGTCTCGCTGCTCGGTGCGATCACCGCTGACATCCTGCTGGAGCATTTCATCGGAGGATCGTGAGCGACTGGCAGAGCTGGGCCGCGGTCGTCGTGTTCGTCGGCGCGTACGCCCTGATCATCAGCGAGAAGATCCACCGGGTCGCCGTCGCCCTCGGCGGGGCAGGCCTGATGCTGGCGATCAGGGCGACCGACGACCAGTCGGCCTTCTACTCCGAGCACAGCGGCATCGACTGGAACGTCATCTTCCTGCTCATGGGCATGATGATGATCGTCGGCGTGCTGAAGAAGACCGGCGTCTTCGAGTACCTGGCGATCTGGTCGGTGAAGCGGGCCAGGGCGAAGCCCTTCCGGGTGATGGCCATGCTGGTCGTGATCACCGCGCTGGCCTCGGCTCTCCTGGACAACGTCACCACGGTGCTGCTCGTCGCGCCGGTCACACTGCTCGTCTGCGAACGCCTTGCGCTGCCGGCCGCCCCGTTCCTGATCGCCGAGGTCATGGCGTCGAACATCGGCGGGACCGCGACCCTGGTCGGTGACCCGCCCAACATCATCATCGCCAGCAGGGCCGGACTGACCTTCAACGACTTCCTGGTGCACCTGACGCCCGTCGTGGCCGTCCTGCTGATCGCCCTGCTCGTGCTGTGCCGGGTGATGTTCCGCAAGTCCTTCGTCTACGACGGGAACCGGGCCGCCGAGATCATGGCGCTGGAGGAGCGCGAGGCCATCGAGGACCCCCGGATGCTCGTGCAGGGCCTGGTGGTCCTGGCGCTCGTGGTCGCGGGCTTCGTCCTGCACCCCGTACTGCACTACGAACCCAGCATCGTCGCCCTGCTCGGCGCCGGCCTGCTCATCGCCGTCTCCACGGCGGAGACCGGCGACATCCTCAAGGAGGTGGAGTGGCCGACCCTGGCCTTCTTCGCCGGCCTGTTCATCATGATCGGTGGCCTGATCGAGACCGGCGTGATCGGTGAGATCTCCAAGGCCCTGGCCAACACGATCGGTGACAACGAACTCGGCGGCTCCACGACCCTGCTCGGCGCCTCCGCCGTCCTCTCCGGCGTCGTCGACAACATCCCCTACGTGGCCACGATGGCACCCATCACCAGCGACCTCGTCCAGAACATGGGCAGCGACTCGGACCACGTCATGTGGTGGGCCCTGGCCCTCGGCGCCGACCTGGGAGGCAACGCCACCGCCATCGGCGCCTCCGCCAACGTCGTCGTCCTCGGCATCGCCGAACGCAATCGCCAGCCCATCTCCTTCTGGCAGTTCACCAAGTACGGCCTGATCGTCACGGCCGTGACCGTGGCCCTTGCGCTGGGCTACGTGTGGCTGCGCTACTTCGCCCTCGGCTGACGCGAGTGGAGCGGGCCGGGTCCTTGTCCACCACGCCGGATCGGAGAGCAGCAGACGTGGATTCCTCCCTCAGGGCGCCGCTGGCCGTCATCGCGATGCCGGTGATCAGGACGCAGCCGTGCTGGTCTCTGTCGTCGGGTGGCGTTCTGTCGGCTTTGCCGGTGTGGCGTGGGCCGTGCTCGCCGGGGCGCTCGTCGCTCACATCATCGATCTGACGGCCCGCCTGGACAACGCGGGCCGTGACTGCCGATGTCAGCGCTTCCTTCCCTTCGCGTCCTTCTTACGATGCGGGTCTGTCTTACCCGCTGAGTCTGCGGCTCCGCGCGTGTCCGTCTCGTCGATGGGTACGGCGGCCGGTGCCGCCCCTGTCGGGCCGGGCGCCGGCGGCCTCGCGGAGGGCTCCGCACTCGCGTTGGGGTCCGCGCCCGAGTCGGCGCTCGGAGACGTAGCGGAACCGTCACCGGGGGCGAACCAGGCGGCGCCGATCAGGATGGATACAAGGAACAGGGCGGCCGCCGCGAGGACGCCGAGGGCTTTGGGGCGCCGCCTTCCGACCGGAGTGCTCACACGTCGCCGATGTCCGGTGTGGGTGGGGTGGTCGGCTGTCGGCAGCCGGTACGTCGTACTCTCGACCGGCGCCTCTGTCGTCACCGTGCCCGGAGCGGTGGGAGCGGTGAAGGACTCGAAGGCGTCGAGGGCCGGCAAGGGCTGTGAGTTGCCCCGCCAGGCTTCCGCCTGGAACCAGTCGGCGATCTCCTGGGCGGTGGGGCGGTTCTCCGGCCGCTTGGCCAGCATGCCGAGCAGGTAGTTCTCGAAGGCGGGCGGCAGGTCGGTGATGAGCCGCCCGGGCGGCGCGGGCGGGGCGTCGACGTGCAGGTAGAGCAGGGTGGTGGCGTTGTCGGCGGTGAACGGTGCCTGTCCGGTGAGGAGTTGGTACAGCACGCAGCCGAGCGAGTAGACGTCTGAGGCCGGCCCCGCCGTCTGGCCCAGGGCCCGCTCGGGGGCCAGGTAGAGGCCGGTGCCGACGATCTGGCCGGTGGTGGTCAGTCCGGCGTTCGGATCGTCGAGGAAGCGGGCGATGCCGAAGTCGGCGAGCTTCAGGGTGCCGTCGGCGTCGCACAACAGGTTGCCCGGCTTGATGTCACGGTGCACGACGCCCTCCCGGTGTGCGGCGGCCAGCGCCGCGGCGGCCTGGGCGGCGATCACGGCCACCCGCTCCGGCGCGAGGCGGCGGCCGCCGGACGTCTCGTCGGCCAGGCTGCCGCCGTCGACGAACTCCATGACGAGGTAGAGCCGCCCCTGCCAGGAGCCGAAGTCGAGGACGCCCACGACGTGCGCGTGGCTCAGGGAGGCGGATGTCTGCGCCTCCATCCGGAACCGCGCGGTGGCCGAGGGGTCGCCCTGCTGGGCCAGCAGCAGCTTCACCGCCACCGTACGGCCGAGGAGCTCGTCGGCCGCCCGCCACACCTCCCCCATCCCGCCCCGGCCGACGACCGATTGCAGCCGGTACCGATCAGCCACCAGCACGCGCTCACCCACCCCTGTCCATACATCGCCCCGGCCCAACCGCCCGTCGCATGATCAGACTATGCCGTCCGGGGCGTCATGACGGGCCGGTGGCCGTCACACCTCGTCGTCGGGCCACCCGAGCAGCCTGGCGCCGATCACCGCGGTCTGCAGGGTGTAGCGGTGGACGGGGTCGCCGGGGTCGGAGCCGGTGAGCTTGTGGATGCGCTCCAGACGGTAGGTGAAGGCCCGCACGCTCAGGTTCAGTCGTCGGGCCGCCTCGGCGGCGACGCAGCCGCAGTCGAAGTACGCCGTCAGCGTCTCCACGAGAGGCTGGGCGCCTCCCCGTGCGGTCAGCAGCGGACCGAGGGTGTTGCCGACGAGGTCGGCCATGGCCTGCCGGTCGCGCGTCAGGACCGGGTAGACGAGGAGGTCGGCGGCATGCAGAACCGGCTCGCGGATCTGCAGCCGGTCCGCCAGGTCGAGGGCGTTGAGGGCCTCCTCGTAGGAGTGGACGACTCCGCCGGCGCCCGGATGGGGGCGGCTGATGGCGACCTGGCCGCCCTCGGTGGCCGCGTACGCCTGCTTGGCGAAGAACGCCAGGACGTCCTCCTGGTCCCCGGGGGCGATGCAGACCAGCCTGCCGTCCTTCGTGGTCAGCAGGATGCGCCGCTCCCCGAACCGGCCGACCACCGCGCTCTCCACCTGCCGGGTGGCCGGGTCGGTCTCCTCGACCGGCTTGCGGCCCTGGGCTACGGCGACGGCATGGGCGCGGGAGAGGAGCAGGCCGAAGCGTTCGGCCCGTTCGGACAGGCGGCCCAGGTCGCTGCGTCCGTAGAGCAGGTCGTCGATGAACTCCCGCCGCATCGCCTCCTCCTGCCGTACGGCGAGCTGCTGCGCCCGTTCGTGGCCTTCGGCGAAGGCGTCGATCGCCTGCTCGACGGCGGCGAGCGCGCCATCGCCCGCCGTGGCGGCGAGGACCGGCCAGATGCCGCGGGCCACGGCCAGGTGCCGACGGACGACGGCCCGGAGTCCGAAACCGGCCTCGGCAGCGTGCTCCCCCTGCGTCCGCAGGGACTCCAGCTCGTCCCGGGTGAGTCGGCGACCTGTCGCGCACACCTCGGTCAGTATCCCGGCGTACCCCTCCAGGTACTCGTCGGGGACCTCCCGCCCTGTCACGCGTCCTCCCGTGTTCTCGGCTCTGTGCCGGCGCGGCTCCGACGCAGGCTGAACAAGACTGGCAGATGCCCGGCGTGCCACGGGACCGGGAGTGGACGAGCGCAGTACCCGGGTATGGGGGCCTTCCTCGTCGGCATCGCCGTGTCCGGTGAGGCCGACGACGGTGCCCGCAGGCTGCTCGCACCGCTGCGGGACCTGTTCGCGGCGGTGTTCTTCGTCGTCTTCGGCCTGCACACCGACCCCGCCGGCATTCCGCCGGTCCTGCTGCCCGCCCTCGCCCTGGCCGCCGTCACGGCTGCCACGAAGATCGCCACCGGTTACTGGGCCGCGAGGCGGGCCGGTATCGCCCCCAAGGGGCGCTGGCGGGCCGGCGGGACCCTGGTCGCCCGTGGCGAGTTCTCCATCGTGATCGCCGGGCTCGCCTTCACGGCCGGTATCGAACCCTCGCTCGGCCCCTGGCAACGGCGTACGTCCTGATCCTCGTCATCGTCGGCCCACTGACCGCCCGCTACACGGAACCACTGGCCACCCGCCTGCTGCGCCGGCTCCGCCCGCAGGTGACCCCGGTTCCCCCGGACACCCCACCCGACGGGACGCGGGACACGTACGAGTCGATCGACGACGCAGACACCGTCGGATACACGTGACGCCGACGAATCCTGATCCGAGGCACGCTCAGAAGGTCTTTCCGCCCCACCGTAGGTCCGCCTGCCGCCATTCCTCTTCCCATTGGCGCATACGCCGACGGTCGAGGAGGCAGCGGCCGGCCGGTGCGGCGCCCAGGACGACCGCAACTGCGACCGTCGCGGCGAGGACGCCCGTCGCCGTCGCCTGCAGCATTCCGGTCGAAGGCGACAGCGGCCGGGCCGTGAGCCGGCCCTGCGGGTCCGTCCAGACCATGATCCTGGTACCGGCCCGGGTGCCGGGCTCGACCCGGGTCCGGTCCGTGCGGGGCGCACCTTCGGGGCCAGTCCACCGCACGCCGACCCACACGGGAGCCGTGCCCACCCGGCTGCTCGACCGGGGCTCGGCGTCCTCCAGGAGGACGGCGGAGACCCTCTGCCGTTCAGTCCGCTGCCGCTCCAGGTGCTCTGCGGACATGACCCCCGCCAGCACCCCCGCCAGGGCGGCGGCAGCCACGGCGGACAGCCACAGGAGGAGCACGAGCCAGGCTTCGACGATGTCGGCGGGCCGCTTCAGCGGGTTGCGTCGCCACCGCCACCACCGCACCCTCGTGGGAGGTGTTCTCGCCATCGCCCCGCACCCCCTCGCGCCGAAACCGACGGCTTCCTCTTCCAGTGTGCCTGCTCGGGCGTCGGGGGAGCGGGCCCGTGGCCACCGCCGTCGACGCGGCTGCCCGCCCGATCGGGCAGCCCGACCGGTGACGAGGGTGGCCACGGCCGGGCCCAGCGTTCGGCGGAGATCGCCGCGACCCCGAACACCTCCTGCGCGCTGTCGGGGTGGAAGTCGCGCAACGGCGCGATGGGACGCTGCAGCTCACGGGCCACATGCGCGTGCAGGTCGTCCGGGGTGAACTCGACCACCCCGTCGCCCGCATGGGCTCCGGTCAGTAGATCCACCACACTCGGTGGGATCTGGAGCGAGCCGCTGTCGGCGATGTCGCCCGCGCCGTCGTTCCGCGACCTGGCAGGCATCACGTCGATGCCGATCTGGGTCTCGAACCAGACCTTGCCGGCGCCGACGAAGTGGTAGCGCGTCCCCGACCCGCGCATCTGGTTCCGGTACGGCACGACCTCCCCGTACGAAGCGTCCCGTATCCGCTCCACCGCGCCCTGGAACCGGCGCGGCACCTCGGCCCCCCACGCCTCGCCCTTGTTTGCGCGGATCACTGTGCGAAGTCGCCGCTGGGCGAGTATCCGGTCGGTCCAGAAGGCCGCCCACATCCCGGTCAGAGCTACCACCGGCGCGAGGTAGCCGAGCGGCGTCAACGCGCACAGCCCTCCGGCCACGCAGGCGAGGGCGGTGAGGGTGCGGCGCAGCCACAGCAGCCGCTGGGCCTGCTCGCAAGCGGTCAGTACCGCCTCCAGATCGAATCCGTACGACGGCGTCGGGCGCCCGTCGGACAGGACACGGTGGCGTATCCAACGCACGTATTCGTGGCCGACCACCACCCGCGGCTGCTTCGGTGCGGTCGCTGTGTCGTCGGCGACCAGCTTCTCCAGCGTGGCCTTCTCGCCGGCCAGGGCTTCCCTGGCCGCCTTCTCCAGGCGCCGCAGGCGCACCTTCTCGGGGGTGAGCTTGTGCCGGATCTGCTTGGCCTGCTTCCGCCGCCACTTCCTGATGTTCTCGGCGAACTCCTCCGCTCCGTCCGGCCGCAGGTGAGCGGCCGCGCAGAGTAATCGGGTGGGTTCGGTCATCCCGCCGGTGCCGTTGCCTACCCGTCCATCGCCGCCGGCTCCTTGCCGCGGCACCGCCGGCACTTTCAGCAACGCCTCAGCGCCGTCCGCGGCTCTTATGGACTCCGTGTCCATGCACCCCCCGTCCATCGGCAGGCGAACGATCGTGTCGCACCCGGGCGGGTTCTGCCTACCCCACCGAAGCGCTGCGCTCCTTCGCGACTGCCCGACCCGCAGCGGTCTGTCGCCGCCCGGCATCAAGAAGGCATCAAGACTGCCGGAGCACGGCAATGCGCGGGCGAGCATGCCCAGTTCAAGATGGCGGTGGCAGAAACAGAGGTTGCGAGAACTCGGTTCGGGGGTGAGGGCATGGGACACGTCGTCGGCGCCGCAGTGCGGTTCCCCACCGTCACCCTCACCTCGGCTCTGGGGGTCGTGCTCGCTTTCTGGCTGTTGGTCCTGCTGGGCCGGGCTGGTGTGCGCGACTTCGACGTAGACGCCCCGTGGTTGGCCGACTCTCTCGGGGGTGTGCCGGTCGCCGTCGCAGCCTCCGCGATGATCCTGGGTGCCTGGCTGGTCAGCCTCACCGGAATGGTGCTCGTCGACCTGGTGGGACTGACCGGGCCTGGTGATGCCGTGGCCCGTGTGGCGCTGCTCGCAGCGTCCGCGCTCGTCGCCTGGACCGTGACCCGAAGGTGTGTGGCGCCACGCGTCAGGCAGTCTGTCGGCCACGCCCGGCGGCGCCGACGGGCTGCGGCGAGCAGCGCCCCGTACGACCCCGGTAGTCCGCACGCGCGCGGCTGAGCCGCCCGAGACCCACTGCGCCGCCCGCACTCTCGCGTCCGACGCACCCGCCCGCAGCCGCGCGGGCCGTCCCGCCTCGCTGCCGAGGCGTCAACTCTGCGCAGACCCGAAGGATTTCGTATGGATGTCATCACCGCGGGCCTCGGCGTGCTCGTCGCCGCCTGCCTGCTCGTCGCGATCGCCCTACTGTTCGCCCTCTCACGACTGTTCCGCAAGGTGGAGCAGGGCAAGGCGCTGATCGTCTCCAAGCTGCGCAAGGTCGATGTGACCTTCACCGGGCAGGTGGTGCTGCCGGTGCTGCACAAGGCCGAGGTGATGGACATCTCGGTGAAGACGATCGAGATCACCCGGGCCGGCAAGGAGGGGCTGATCTGCCGGGACAACATCCGTGCGGACATCCGGATCTCGTTCTTCGTGAAGGTCAACAAGACCGTCGAGGACGTCATCAAGGTCGCCCAGGCCGTCGGCACCGCGCGGGCGAGTGATCAGCGGACGCTGCAGGAGCTGTTCCACGCGAAGTTCTCCGAGGCGCTCAAGACCGTCGGCAAGCAGATGGACTTCACCGATCTCTACACCAAGCGCGAGGAACTCCGTTACCAGATAATCGAGTTGATCGGCGTCGACCTCAACGGCTACCACCTGGAGGATGCGGCGATCGACTATCTGGAGCAGACTCCGCTGACCCAGCTGGATCCGGCGAACGTCCTCGACGCCCAGGGCATCCGGAAGATCACCGAGCTGACGGCCGTGGAGCACGTGCGCACCAACGAGGCCCAGCGCACGGAGGAGAAGGAGATCACCCGGCAGAACGTGGACGCCCGCGAGGCGATCCTGGAGCTGGAGCGGCGCCAGGCCGACGCGGAGATCAAGCAGCGGCGGGAGATCGAGACCGTACGCGCCCGTGAGGAGGCCGAGACCGCGCGGGTGGCGGAGGAGGAGCGGCTGCGGGCGCAGTCCGCGTTCCTGAAGACCGAGGAACAGCTCGGCATCCAGCGCGAGAACCAGGCCCGTGAGGTCGCCGTCGCGCAGAAGAACCGCGAGCGGGTCATCGCCGTGGAGAACGAGCGCATCGAGAAGGACCGCCTCCTCGAGGTCATCGCCCGGGAGCGGGAGACCCAGCTGACGCAGATCGCCGCCTCCAAGGAGGTCGAGGCGGAGAAGCGGGAGATCGCCGAGGTCATCCGGGAGCGGGTCGCGGTGGACCGTACGGTCGCCGAGCAGGAGGAGGCAATCAAGAAGCTGCGCGCCGTGGAGGAGGCCGAGCGCGGCCGGCAGGCGGTGGTCATCGCGGCCGAGGCCGAGGCGCAGGAGAAGCTGGTCAAGGACATCAAGGCAGCGGAGGCCGCCGAGCAGGCCGCCGTCCACCGCGCCGCCGAGGAGCTCACCCTGGCCGAGGCGCGGATGAAGTCGGCCGACCTCGACGCGCGGGCCAAGCTGCGCCTCGCCGAGGGCGTGCAGGCGGAGTTCGCCGCCGAGGGTCTGGCCGCCGTCCAGGTCCGGGACAAGGAGGCCGAGGTCATCGAGAAGGCCGGCCGTGCGGAGGCCGAGGCGGCCGAGGCGCGGATGCGGGCCGAGGCGGAGGGCGCCAGGGCCAAGGCACTCGCCGAGGCGACGGGGATCGCCGAGAAGCTCAAGGCCGAGGCGGAGGGCATCAACCAGAAGGCCGTCGCCATGGCCGCGCTGGACGAGGCGTCCCGCGGCCACGAGGAGTACCGGCTGCGGCTGCAGGCCGAGAAGGAGATCCGGCTCGCCGGGCTCGACATGCAGAAGCAGGTCGCCGAGGCGCAGGCCACGGTGCTGGCCACCGGCCTGGAGAACGCCGACATCAACATCGTCGGCGGCGAGTCGGTCTTCCTCGACCGCCTCGTCTCCTCGATCGCGCTCGGCAAGGGCGTCGACGGGTTCGTGCAGCACTCCGAGACGGCGCAGGCTCTCGCGCGGCCGTGGCTGGACGGGTCGTCGAGTTTCACCGACGACCTCGGCCGCGCCCTCGGTTCGGTCTCCTCGGCGGACGTGCAGAACCTGACCGTCTCCGCGCTGCTGATGAAGCTGATGCACACCGGTGGCGCCGACGCCGGGCAGCTGCGGCAACTGCTGGACAAGGCCGGCGAGCTGGGCCTGGCGGACACCTCCCTGGCCGCGCTCAACGGCAGCGCGAAGGCCTGACGGACCCGCGGTCCGCAGCCGCCGCACAGGGGACGGCGGCTGCGGACCGCGCTCTTCCACGCGACTTCCTGAGAGGGATTCCATGACCACCGGGACCACGGGCCTGGACACCGGCACGTACGACGCCGTCGACACCGGCACGTACGAGGTGCTGCGCGACCGCCTCACCGCGCAGGCCGCCGAACTCGCCCGCCGGGCCGAGGCGCTCAACGCCCGCCGGATAGAGGAGTTCGGCTCCACGCGGCTCGAACTTGCCGGCACCGAGCGGCTGCGCACCGAGCACAACTGCGTGCCCCGGGACATCGTCTCCGTCGGTGACGTCCTGCTCTTCGGTCACAACGTCTTCCTCGGCCTGAAGCCCGAGACGACCGTCGGTGACGTCTTCGCGCTGCACGACCGCGACCTGAACCGGCTGCCCGACGACGCCGTGCCCGGTCTGCTGGACGACCCCGCGTTCGTCCGCGAGTTCGCCGCCCTCTACCGCTACTACCGGCAGGCCCATCTCCTCCAGCTCCGCCGGACCGACGGCAGGCTGCTGGCCGTCTTCCAGACCGGCGAGAAGACCGGGGACATCCGCGTCCTGCGCTGGGCGGTGTCCGCCGACGGGCAGGTGTCGTTCCTGGACGCGCGCGGCGAGCGCGACCACGTCTTCCCGCCCTCCCACGACTTCGACTGGACGCCGACGTCCCGCGACGACCACGTCCTGGGCCGCCACCCGCACGTGTCCATCGAGGGCGAGGTCTTCGTCGAGACCGTCGGCGGCACCCTCACCGTCAAGATCGAGAACAACACGGAGACCGGCGAGGGCGTCCACTCCGAGCCCGTCGACGAGCCCCTGCAGGCCCTCGCCGACGCGGACATCGCGTACGCGCGTGTGGGCGCTCTGATCCTGCTGCAGATCCGCCCCTACAAGGAGGACACCGACCGCTACCTGGTGTTCAACACCCTCACCAGGTCGGTGGTCCGTCTGGACGGCATCGGGCAGGCGTGCCGCCTGCTGCCGGCGGACCAAGGCATCGTGTTCCCGGGCGGCTACTGCCTGGCGACGGGGTCGTACAAGACGTTCGACGGCGTCGACACCGAAGGCCTCGAGTTCGAGCGCCTGGTCCGCTCGCCCAACGGCGAGGACGTGCTGTTCGCGTTCCACGCGCGCGTGGAGGGGCGCAGCCTGCTGCTGCCGTACAACATGATCTGCAAGGAGGTCGCCACCCCGCTGTCCTGCCACGGCTGGGCGCTGTTCGGCGACGGAGCCCTCGTCGTCCTGCGTGCCGACAGCGACGAGCCGCAGCGCGTCCACCCCGTCCAGCTGTGGAACTCCCCGTACGTCTCCGACACCCACGCCGCCGCCCGGCCCGTCGGCTCGGGCCCGCTGGGCCGGGTCGGCAACGCCGACCTCGTACGCGGCATCTCCGACTCCCTGTCCATCGCGCGCGCGGTCACCGAGACCACCCCAACGAGCGAGGTGTACGAGGCTCTCGCCACGGCGTGCGTCCGCGCCACCGACTCCTACTACTGGCTGGGCGAGCCGGAACTGGGCGGACTGCGCGAGCCGTTGGACCAGGTGCGTACCACCGCCGAGCAGGTCCTGTCGGAGTTCGAGACCGTCCAGGACCTCACCCGGGAGGCCGCTGATGCGCTCGCCGAGGCCACGGCGCGGGTCGCCGCCGTCGTACGACGCCTGCGGGGCGAGGCTCCGCGAAGCGCCGCCGCCTGGGTCACCCGGCTCACCGAGCTCCGGCACGCCCAGGGGCATCTCCTCACGCTGAAGGACATGCGGTACGCCGACACTGCCCGCATCGACGCACTCGCTGCCGAGACCGAGGCCGACCTCGGCGCCTTCGGGCAGCGGGCCGTCGCCCACCTCGCCCGCGAGGACGCCTTCGCCGACCACCGGACCGAGGTCGAGCGGATCGTCGCCGACGCGGGGGCGATCGCCACCGTCGCGCAGGCTGCGCCCGTCGGGGTCCGCATCGACGCACTCGCGGACGGACTGCGCACGGTGACCGAGGTCGTCGCCGGGCTCGACATCGGCGACGCGACCGTCCGTACGGGCATCCTGGAGCGGATCGCCGAGGTCCTCGGCGGCGTCAACAGGGCCCGCGCCACCCTCGACGGCCGTCGGCGCGCGCTCCTCGACCGTGAGGGACGAGCCGGGTTCTCCGCCGAGTTCACCCTGCTTGTCCAGGCCGTCACCGGCGCGCTCGCCGCCGCGGACAGCCCCGAGGCGTGCGACGAGCAGCTTGCCCGCGTGCTCGTGCAGGTGGAGAACCTGGAGTCCCGGTTCGCGGAGTTCGACGACTTCCTCGGCGAGCTCGCGGACAAGCGCGACGAGCTCCACGACGCGTTCTCCGCGCGCAGGCAGACCCTCGCCGACGCCCGCGCCCGTCGTGCCGAACGGCTCGCCGACTCGGCGTCCCGGGTCCTGCGGGCCATTGCGCACCGCGCCTCGGCCCTCGCCGATGCGGATGCCGTAGCCACCTACTTCACGTCCGACCCGATGCCCGCCAAGGTCCGCCGCACTGCCGACGAACTGCGTGAACTCGGCGACCGGGTCAGGGCGGAGGAACTCGACGGCCGCCTGAAGTCCGCCCGCCAGGAAGCTCTCCGGTCCCTGCGCGACCGCACCGACCTCTACACCGACGACGGCCGCACCCTCCGCCTTGGCGCCCACCGCTTCGCCGTCAACACCCAGCCCCTCGACCTCACCCTGGTCCCGCACGGCGACGGCCTCGCCTTCGCGCTCAACGGCACCGATCACCGCAGGCCGGTGACGGACCCCGGCTTCGCCGCGACACGCGCGTACTGGGACCGGCCCCTGCCATCGGAGTCGCCGCAGGTCTACCGCGCGGAGTACCTGGCCGCCCGGCTGCTGGACGAGCACGGCCCGGCGACACTGAAGGCCGCCGACCTGCCCGCCCTCGTCCGGCAGGCCGCGGAGACCGCCTACGACGAGGGATACGAGCGAGGCGTCCACGACCACGACGCGGCTCTGATCCTCACCGCCCTCCTGGGGCTGTACGAGGATGCCGGCCCACTGCTCCACGAGCCCGCGGCACGCGCCGCCGCGCAGCTCTTCTGGGCCCACCGCACGACCGTCGAGGCGCGGCGGGACTGGCAGCGCCGCGCCGTCTCACTCGCCCGCGCCCGCGACACGTTCGGCCTCGCCCCCGCGATCGAGGACCTGCGACGGGAGCTGGCGGAGGCGATCACCGGGCAGGCCGCGGAGGCGGCGGCCGGGTACCTCTTCGACGAACTGACCAGCGGCCCCGACGGCTTCGTCATCAGCGGCCGCGCGCGCATTCTGCTCGACAAGTTCCGCCGCGCGGTGGACGTGTCGGCGTACGACGAGGACCTCGCCGCGCTCGACGGACTGGCCGCCCGCAGGCAACTCGTGGAGGCGTGGCTCGCCGCGTACGCCGCCTCGACCGGCACGGACGTGACCCCCGGCGACCTGGCCGAGGCGGTGGCCGCCGAGCTCTGCCCCGACCTGGCCCGGTACGACTCCGACGCACCGCTGACCGGGACGGTCGAGGGGCTGCTGGGCGTTCACCCGCGCATCACCGACCGGTCCCTGCCGCTCCGCGTCGACGAGTTCCTCGCCCGCACCCGCGCGTTCCGCACGCACGACGCCCCCGGACACCGCGCCTACCAGCGCCGCCGTACGGAGCTGGTGGCCGCCGAACACGCCCGGCTCCGCCTGGAGGAGTTCCGGCCGCGCGTGATGTCCACCTTCGTACGCAGCCGGCTCATCGACGAGGTGTACCTCCCGCTGATCGGCGACAGCCTCGCCAAGCAGATCGGCACCAACGGCGAGTCCAGGCGCACGGACACCGGCGGCCTGCTCCTGCTCATCTCCCCGCCGGGCTACGGCAAGACGACGCTCATGGAGTACGTCGCCGACCGCCTCGGCCTGATGCTCGTGAAGGTCGACGGCCCCGCCCTCGGACACACCGTCACCTCCCTCGACCCGGCCGAGGCCCCGAGCGCCACCGCCCGCAAGGAGATAGAGAAGATCAACTTCGCGCTGGCGGCGGGCAACAACACCCTCCTGTACCTGGACGACATCCAGCACACCTCACCCGAGCTGCTGCAGAAGTTCATCCCGCTGTGCGACGCCACCCGCCGCGTCGAAGGCGTCCAGGACGGGCAGCCACGCACCCACGACCTGCGCGGCAAGCGGTTCGCCGTCTGCATGGCCGGCAACCCCTACACCGGGTCGGGCACCCGCTTCCGGGTGCCCGACATGCTGGCCAACCGCGCCGATGTATGGAACCTGGGCGACGTCCTGACCGGCAAGGAGGACGCCTTCGCGCTGAGCTTCGTCGAGAACGCCCTGACGTCGAACCCGGCGCTGGCCCCGCTCGCCGGCCGGGACCGCACCGACCTGGAGCTGCTGATCAGGCTGGCCGAGGGCGACTCCACGGCCCGCGCCGACCGGCTCAGCCACCCGTACGCCCCCGCCGAGCTGGAGCGGATCCTGGCCGTCCTGCGCCACTTTCTCACCGCCCGCGACACCGTCCTGGCGGTGAACCGCGCCTACATCGCCTCCGCGGCACAGTCCGACGCCGCCCGCACCGAACCGCCCTTCCAGCTCCAGGGCTCGTACCGCAACATGAACAAGATCGCCCAGCGGATCCAGCCGGTCATGAACGACGCCGAGCTGGCGGCCCTGATCGAGGACCACTACCGGGCCGAGGCTCACACCCTCACCACCGGCGCCGAGGCCAACCTCCTGAAACTGGCCGAACTGCGCGGCACGCTCTCCACCGCGCAGGAGGCACGCTGGGCCGAAGTGAAGGCCGCGTACGTCCGCGCCCAGGCCCTCGGCGGCCCGGAGGACGACCAGCTCACCCGAGTCGTCGCCGCCCTCGGCCTGCTCGCCGACCGCATCGGCGCCGTCGAGTCGGCGGTCAACCGGGCGACCGACCCGCGGACCCTCACGGCGAACGGCGGGGCCCGGCATGCGGCCCGCCCGGCAAGCGACGGTTGTCGGCGTGACACCTGACCCGGGGGCCATGGTTCGACTTCTTCCGTACCTGTGAAAAACCCACGGCCTGAGCCTGGACCCGGCGGTTGAGGAACACCTCGCAGGGCGGGTGCGGGCGCTGGACGCCGCGTGGCATCTGATGGCCGAACGGTTGGAGGAGGCCGGGCAGGACGCCGAACTCAGCTTTCGAGGTGCAGTCCAATGGTCGGCTGAAGATGAACGCTTACCGACTCGGCACCCTCGGCGAGCCGAAGTCGGTGCACTGGCTGCGCCAGACCACCGCGGCGATGCTCCCGAAGATCGACCGGCCATGCATGAACGTTGCGTGTCGTGCTGCTACTTGTCCCAGACCGTGATTTCCGCCTGTGCGCTGTCCTGGTCCGGATCATCAGTGCCGCCGAAGAGCACCTTCTTCAGCTTCACGAGAGCTGTTCGATCACGATCAGTGATGACGCACAATGAATCTCCGGCGGTGGCCTCGACCACGTCCTGGCCCTGAGCGTGCACCAGATTCGTGCATTCGCTCTGCGTCAGCGGCCTCTGATCAGCCTCGACCAACGCCATCCTGAAATCGGCGAACCGGGCGGTGCCGTCCGAGAGCGTTTCAGACAACAGGATGTCCCCGCCGACCGCCTGGCCTTCGCTGGGTGGGTCCGTGTCCAAGTCGGAGTATCCCCTCAGACGTACGCTCCCGTGGTAAGAAACGGCTGCAGTGGCGTCTGGGGAGGTCGTCGCTGCCGGATCCTCCTGATCCGTCCCCTCGTCCTGATGAGGCTTCCTGCTGGCAGCCGTGACCGTCGCTGTGACGGTCACCGTGGGTTGTGCCGCACTGGTCGGTGACTTCAAGCCCGTGGCTGGGAGACCGAAGAAGCCGGCAATGATGCCGAGTACGGCGACGACTGCCATGACCACCGCTGCCCAACCCTGCATCCGGGCCGAGCGCGGCTCTGGTGGCTCGGGAACCGGTGGTGGTGAAGGTGTGCCCATGCATTCCCCTGGATCACTGCTACCGGCCGAGCGTGGCACGGACGCCACTGAAAGTACCCAGCCTTGCACTTGCTGTGACAGCTCTGTTTCATTTCCCTGAAGCCTGGCTGTGGGGTCTTGGTGTACCGCTCCAGCAGGCAAAACCTCTTCAACAGCACCCACCCGTCGTCGGACGGGAACCGCGCGACGGACGCCTCCAGCTGCCGCATCAGGTACTCGGGGATGAACTGCGGCTTCAGCCCGCGCGGCTTGGGCGCGTCGTCGTAGATGAATGCGCTGCGGGCCAGGCCGGGCTGCCACTCGTAGCGGTAGACGTCGCGCAGGAAGGCGCCGACGCAGCTGACGGTGCGCAAGCGAAATGCCTCGCTGTGCCCGTCAGCCTGCAGGGCGGCCAGCCAGGTCTCGATGCGGGCCCGGCTTCGACGCCGTCGACATCAGCGAAGCGGCAGGCCAGGGGAGTGACGGCCTGGACGCTCAAGGTAGGGCAGGCCGGGTTGCTGCCACGGGTAAGCCGCCAGCGGGCCCAGTGCTTGGTCAGATCCCGCAGTCAGGGCTGGCGGATGCCGCCGAAGTGCAGGCGGCAGCAGTCCTCGTTCGCCAGTCGAGCAGCCGCAGATCCCAGATGTCACGCGGGAACTGGTCGGCGGCCCACGGATCGTCGGCGATCAGCAGCCGCTGCAGCCCGAAGCGGGTATCGCGGATGAAGGCGTAGGACAAGCAGGAACTCGCCCGCAGCTCGCCGCGCTTGAACCGGACTGCAAGCGGATCTTCTCCGAGAAGATCTCCACCCGCATCAAGACCCGGCCCGAGCTGGAGAAGGCCCTCAAGCTGGCGTACGACATCAAGGAGGCTCCCCCGACCAGGAGTTCATCCTCACCGTCCACGAACTCAAGCATCTTGCCCGCAACGCCGCCGAGCTGATGACTCTCTCCGGCCAGCTCCAGGCCGCCGACGTGCAGCTCGAACTCCTCACCGGCCCGCTCACCGGCATCTGCGACCCAACGGCATGGTGCGATGTTCTTCGCCGTACTCGCCGTCGCCGCCCAGCCGACCGCAACTACATCCGCGAGAAGATCCTGGAGGGACAGCAGGCTGCGGCCGCCAAGGGCAACCACGGCGGACGGCCCAAGGTCATCGACGACGACTCGCTGCTGTTCGCCCGCGCACTGCGGGACCGTGGCGTCCCCGTCCCCGAGATCGCGGGCAGGCTCACCATCAAGACTGGCAAGAACGCGGGCAAACGCCCCTCGGTCGCCTCGCTGTACCGGGCGCTCGCAGAGGACGAAGACACTGCCGGGTCCGACGATGCACATCCCGAGCCCGTCAGGAAATCCCGCTTCGCCATCTCGTGCTCACCGACAGCCACGATGCCGCGGCCGTGGAAGAAGACCCCTCAGGAGGTGCCCGATGCTCCCGTGACCCCGAGCAGCTGGTGCAGCAGGTGTGAGGCGGTGATCACTCCCAGCAGGTGTGTCCCGGCCTTGTCCCTATGGGCCACCGCCACCAGCGGGCTGCGCACTCGAGCCATCAGCGCGGCCACCTCCAGGGCGGTGTCGTCAGGGTCGGCGATCGGAGGCGGAGTCGCCTCATGGGGCAGACAATCCCCGACGCGGCGGCCCGTAAGGGCCTCGCACAGCCGGTCGGCGTGCTTCTCGTCGACGACGGCGGCGAGCGTCGGATCGTCGATCACGTACGCGGGGACCAGGGCCTTGACCATCTGGGAGGCGGGCAGAATCGCCTTCGGTTCACCGTGCTCGTCGAGCACCAGCAGACCCGGCAGCCTGTGCTCGGCCATGAGCCGGGCCGCCTCCATGGCGTCGCTGTCGACTCTCACTGTCCGGTATTCGACCGCCAGGTCACGGGCGCGCACGGCGGGCTCCTCGTCTGCTCGAAACGTCTCTGCCCTCAGCGTCGTACACCTTCGGGGCACGGACCAGGGCATAGACGTGAAACATACGCGGCGGGTTCGGAAGGAGAGCACGAAGGGCGGCTGGTGGCCGATGGAGAAACGCGGTGGTGGGAACGGCACGACAGGCCGCGTCAGCCCCGTGGATTCCGGATTCGGATTCGGGGGTTGCAGCCCTTCGCCCTGGTCTCCATGAAGGCCCCCGGACCGCATGGCCTGCCGGCGGAACCGCTTGCCGAGTCGCGAGCCGCACATGAGCCCCGCCGCGAACATCATCATCCCGAACTGGGCGGGGAAGGCGAGAAACGTGTCGTCCTCGGGATCCAAGCCGCTCCGGTTGGCCTGGGGCGGGATCATGGCGCTGGCCCAGAGCACCAGGAGGGCCCCACCCCGGACCCGGATGCCTCAGGGGCTCACGCGTCGCCGGACCCACCGGGAGCCACCCCCGGGGCCGGGCGATCGCGAGAGGCAGGGCGAGCGCGGAGAGACCGCACACATAGAGCAGGTGGAACATGGCACGTACTCCTTGTCTCCCGCCGGCGACGGCCTTCCACTCGGTGGCGGACGGGCCTGCCCTTACGGTGGCCGCCGACCACCACAAGGCGAGGACGATCCCATGATCCGCCGAGGGACGTCACTGCCTGGTTCCGGCGGCCTTCGGGGGCCTTCGACGGTTTGGCACGTGAGCAGAGGCATACGCGCGGCGAAGAGAAAGAGCACGAGCCGGCATCGAGTTGGGGTGGCGCCCTCTCACGTCATCGGCGGGCGAGCCACGTCATTGAGGCGAAACACACGCGGCGACACCAGTAGAACCATCGCGCAGGCGAGAAGACGCCACCGCCCTGTCGGCCCGAGGCCATCACTGCCCCTTGCCGACTTCCTGGTCCACAGCCTGTGGAGGAGCGGCGGTCCGGCGGAAACGGTCACCGAGCTGCGAGCCACTGATGAGCCCCGCCGCGAACAGCAGCAGACCGACCTGCGCGAGTGAGACGAGGAACACCGCGTCCCCGTCGACCAGCCCGCCCCACCGGGCCAGCGGGACCAGCCCGCCGAGCCACATCACCAGCAGGGCGACGCCCCGGACCCGGATGCTCCAGGGAGTCGTACGCCTGCGCACCCGCCTGGGCGCCCAGCCCCGCAACGAAGCGATCGACAAGGGCAGCACGAAGGCCGACCAGCCGATCAGCCAGGCCCACAGGAACACGCTCGACACCCCCTCTCATCTGCCCTGGTGAGCCGGGCGGTCCACCTCCGCCCGGCTCACAGCACCGCCCGTAAGCGGGGTCAGCCAGTGATCTCGATCTTGCCGTTGGCCTCGGCGGAGGCCGACGGATCGGCCTGCGGAGCGGCGGTGCGCGAGGTGAGGCCCTTCAACAGCTCGGCCAGGTCGACGCCCGTGGTGGCGCTGAGGAGTTCGACGCCCTGGGCGACGTTGTCGGCGACTGTGCGGGAGAGCTGCGAGGCGCCGTCGGTGGAGATGACCGTCATCTTGTCCACGGCGCTGAGCGGCTCGGAGGCCTTGGCGACGACCTGCGGCAGCACCTCGACAAGCATCTGCAGCACGGCCGCGTCGCCGTACCGGTCGAACGCGTCGGCCTTCTTCTGCATGGCCTCGGCCTCGGCGGCGCCCCTGGCGGCGATGGCGGCGGCCTCCGCCTCACCCTCGATGCGGACGGCCGCGGCGAGCGCCGCACGCTGCGCCTTCTCGCCCTCACCGGTCAGCCGGGCCCGCTCGGCGGCGGCCTCGGCCTCCTTGACCAGCGCTATGCGTCGGGCCTCCGCCTCCTGCTCGGCCTGGTAGCGGGCCGCGTCGGCGGGCTTGCGCACCTTGGTGTCCAGCTCGCGGTCGGTCAGCGCGGCCTGGCGCTCGGCGACCTTCTCCTGCTCGGCGAGCACCTCCTGGCGTCGGGCCGCCTCGGCGAGCGGGCCCGCGGCGGCTGCTCGTGCGGCGGCCTCGTCCGTCTCGGCCTTGATCTCGGCCTGCTTGAGGGCGAAGGTCCGCTGGGCGACGGCGATCTCCTCCTCCGCCTTCAGCCGCGCCTGTTCGGCGGCGCGGCGGGCTACGGCCTCGGCGATGTCGGCCTCCTGCTTGGCGCGGGCGGCCTCGGGACGGCCGAGGTCCTCCAGATAGGAGCCCTCGGTGGTGATGTCCTGGATCTGGAAGGCGTCCAGGACCAGGCCCTGCCCGGACAGGCTGGCTTCGGCTTCCTCGGCGACCTGCCCGGCGAAGGCGGCGCGGTCGCGGATGATGTCCTCCACCGACATCCGCCCGACGATGGCGCGCAGGGCGCCGGAGAGCACCTCCTGGGTGAAGCCGACGATGCCGTCCTGCTGCATCAGGAACCGCTGGGCGGCGGCCCGGATGGAGTCCTCGGTGCCGCCCACCTTGACGATCGCGACACCCTCCAGGTGCGCCTTGACGCCTCGCAGGGTGACCGCGCCGCGGACCGCGACCGGGATGTGCCGGGAGGACAGGTCGAGGGTGAACTTCTGCTGCACGAACGGCACGACGAACACGCCGCCGCCGACCACGACCTTCTGGCCGCTGTTGTCGGTGAACACCCGGCCGGTCTCGGGATCGGTGGCCTTCTTGCCACGCCGCCCGGTGACGATGAACGCCTCACTCGGACCGGCCACCTTGTAGCGCGTGATGACGACCAGGCCGAGCAGGACGAGGAGTACGACGACTCCCACCACGGCGAAGACGACAGGACTCATGGCGCATTCCCCTCAGCCCTCCCAGGGGACGGCGGATAGACACGGGTTCACGTGAAGAAGAGGCACCGGCGGGCGGTGCGACAGTGGCGGAAGTGATGCGGTCGGCTTGCTCAGCGCTGCACGGGACGTACGGACACCGCCGTCTGAGACAGCGTCGCCTCCACCCAGACCTCGGCCCCTCGGGCCACCGGCGTCGGACTCTTCGCGGAGAGTTTCACCGGCTGCCCGGCCAGGTGGACCAGCACCTCGCCGTAGCCGTCGGCCGGAATCGCCGTGATCACGGATCCGGGGGCGCCGATCAGGTCGTCGTCGCGTGGAGCCGCACCGGACCGGTCGCGCAACAGCAAGCGGCTGAGGCGGTAAGCGAGCCAGCCCGTGGCGATCCCGGCCGGTGTCCCGATGACGGTGGCGCCGACCGCGTCCACTCCCGTGGTGCCCATGGCGATCGCACCGGAGAAACCGAGCATGGACACGAACCCGGCGATGACCGGCAGTGAGAGCAGCCCGTCGAAGAGACCGTCCAGCACGCCGACGCCGCCGAAGAGGCCTTCGAGTACGCCGTCGAAGACGAGAGACAGCGCGAGAAGCACGACTCCCGCGATGCCGAGACCGAGAAACCAGTTCATCCGCCCACACCGCCTCTCCCCCGTCTCAAGCTGTCGGCGGCTGCATGCTCACATGTGCGAGGCGGCCCCCGCATTGCCAGGGCCCGGCAGTCTTTACCTGTTTTTGATGCCGGACTCTGTCCCGGCCTCTCCGCTGGAAGACTTAGTTCAATGATCAATTAAGTTTCACTGGATCCGCACAAGATCGGGTTGCGTGCGCTACGCTCCGCCTGGCCCTATCGCCCCCGTCGACGGGGCCGATCCGGCTCCCTGCCTGTTGGGCCCCTCCCCAGGCGGAGCCGTCCCCCGCCCCGCCACCCTCCTTCAGGGTGGCGAGGTGCCGGCGTTCTGGACCATGGGCTGCGCCTGCCGGACGTCGGGGGAGCCTGTCAGATGCTCGTGCTCCCCGGCGTGCCCTGTTTCTTGCGGGGGTGCGACGGGGTAATGTGTAAAGAACGCGTCAAGAGATGCGGGGTGTGCCGGGAAGTCTGGTCGGCGTGGAAAGGGCCCATGGGCCCAGACGTCGATGCCCCGGAGGTCGCCTATGTGTGCTGCCCGTGAGCATCCGGCCTTCCTGGGCCTGCTGCCGTTGCCGGAGCGGGTGCAGGTGGCCCGGGCCCTGCGCACGGAGACGGTGGGCGGACTGGTCCTTCTGATGGCGGCCGTCGTGGCGCTGGTGTGGGCGAACAGCCCGTTCAGCGGCGCCTACGAGAGCATTCGGGATTTTCACCTCGGGATTCCCTCGCTCGGCCTGGACCTGTCGGTGGAGCACTGGACCGCTGACGGGCTGCTGGCTCTCTTCTTCCTGGTCGCCGGGATCGAGCTGAAACGCGAACTGGTCGTCGGCGAGCTGCGGACCCCGGCCACCGCGGCCCTTCCGGTGGTCGCCGCGATATGCGGCATGGCTGTGCCGGCCGCCGTCTATCTGGCCACAGCCGGCATGGCCGGAGGCAGCGGGTCCGGGTGGGCCGTGCCCATGGCGACCGACATCGCCTTCGCACTCGCGGTCCTCGCGGTGCTCTCCAGCCATCTTCCGTCCGCCTTGCGGGCCTTCCTGCTGACTCTGGCCGTCGTCGACGACTTGGGCGCGATCCTGGTGATCGCCGTCTTCTTCAGCAGCGAACTCAATCCGTACGCCCTGGCCGGAGCCTTCCTGGGGCTGGTCGTCTTCCACCTGCTTCAGCGGTATCGAGTACGCGGCTGGTGGTGGTACGTGCCGCTGGCGGTGGTGATCTGGGCGTTGACGTACAACGGCGGGGTGCATGCCACCGTGGCCGGTGTGGCGATGGGGCTGATCCTGCGCACCACCCGCGACAAGGGTGAGGAGGCCTCTCCGGGAGAGCGCACGGAGCATCTCCTGAGGCCGGTCTCGGCCGGAGTGGCGGTACCGCTGTTCGCCCTGTTCGCCTCCGGAGTGAGCGTGTCCGCTTCGGCGCTGGGCGGGGTGTTCACCCGCGCGGAGCCGCTGGGCGTGGTGCTGGGGCTTGTCGTCGGCAAGACGGTGGGGATCTTCGCCGGAGCCTATCTGGCGGCACGGTTCACCCGGGCCCGGCTGAACCCGGATCTGGCCTGGGCGGACGTGTTCGCCCTGGCGGTGCTGTCCGGGATCGGATTCACCGTCGCCCTGCTGATCGGCGAGCTGGCCTTCCCCGACCCGGCCGACGCCGGGCACATCAAGGCCGCCGTCCTGCTCGGCTCGCTGCTGGCGGCGACCGCCGCCGGCGTGCTGATCAAGCGGCGCAACGTGATCTACCGCCGCCTGTGGGAGGCGGAGACCCGGGACGAGGACGCCGACGGCGTCCCCGACATCTACCAGTCGACGGCCGCCCGCCCCGGCGCCCGCGGCGACAACTGAAGGATGGGTCATGCGCTTATCCGCCATCCCTCCAGGAACGCCGGCCCACGAACCCGGACCCTCTGATACCGCAGCACTGACCGGAAGCGCCACCGCAGCCTGCCCCATGCGTCAGCCCGCCAAGACAGCGATATGAGCGGCGCCACCGCGATCCTGCCGGTCGCCGTCATCACTGCAGCGCTGGTGATCAAGACCGCTGTCGGCGAGATCCGCAGGCCCGGCACCGCACGGCGCCAGTGGGCGTTCGCCAAAGACCGCCGGGCATGGGCGGGCGGAGTCGCGACGGCCGCAGCCACCGTCCTGCTCGGCTGGGCCGAGACCGGAGTCGGCGCAGTGGCCTGGGCGCTTCTGGTCGGCGCGCTCACCGCTCAACTGGTCCATCACGCCGCCCACCGCTCTGACACACCGAGCCCACCCGATGAGGAGCACCATGCCTGAGCGCCGCACAGCCACCGTTCTCACAACCCTCGGCGCCCTGTTCACGCTCGCCGGGGCAGCGATGTACGTCCTGCCCGGCCCCGGCTCGCCCGTCCTCGCCATCGGTCTTGCCGCACTGGCGGCCGGACTGGTCGCCGCCGCCGTCGGCCGCTCTCGCTGACGCCACCTCACTTCTACGAAAGAGCCCGTTCTTCCCATGATCTGGCACTGGACCGGCCTCGCTGTCTTCTCCCTCACCCTGCTTCCGGCAGGGATCGCCCTGCTCACCGGTCGGGTGCCGGACCGCTTGGCGCCGGCCCGCCCGCGAGGCCGGGCGCTGCTCGCCCTGTGGGCCGCGGCGCCGCTGAACACTGTCCCGCGCCTCGCCGGCGCTCCGCCGTGGGTCACTCTGACGGCAACGGCGGCCGCCGGCGCGGTGGCCGTTGCCGTATGCGCGTGGGCAGCCACCGCGACACTTCGGGCGCGCGGTGCCACTGAGGCCGCACCGTGAGAGTCATGCCGCGCCAGTGGCGCTTCGCCTGGTCGGTCGCAGTCTGGTGGGTGCTGCTGGCGCTGGTTCTGTGGCTACTGGGCCAGGCTCTGGACCAGCCCGCCTCCTTCGCGGCATGCGCAGCCTCCGCAGCGATGCTGGTCACGCTCGGGGAGGCCGGCGACTGGCTGCGCCGACGACGCAGCACCCGCCGGTCCGCCCGCCGACGCCGCTCGAACCCGGCCGGGCAGTGACCACGGGATGGGAAGTTCCTCCCGGACCTTGCGCCCCACGGCAGTCCGGTACACGCAGAGCATGCCGGGAACCTTCATGGCGACCGGGCGGCCGCCTATGGGTCAATGACGACGTCGAGGAGAGGGTGACGCGGTGAACAGGGCGGGACCGGTGTCGTGGGGCCGGGGCAACTGCAGCCTCCTGAGGAGGACCTGACATGGTCCAGGGGCCCAAGCCTCCTGCCTCCCGAAGTTCTGGACTGCGGTCAGGCGTCCTCTGGCACCGCTGCTGGGGGACGTGCGCCGCGCTGCTCGGCACCGCCCTCCTGACGATTGCCGGGGTCAGCCTGCTGATCGTGCCCGACCTGATGGCCGACGAGCGGGCCTTCCTTGCGGCCCGTCCCTGCACGGCGACGGTCGCCGACGACTGCCTGCACTCCGTCCAGGCCACGGTGCGGGGCACGGTGATACGGGAACAGCCCAAGAACTCCGAGTACACCCTCAGGCTCGACGGTCCCCGGCCCGTACCTTGTGAGCTGGACATGGCGGATCCGGCCCGCTGCTCAAGGACCTGCGTGCCGGGGAGAAGGTCACCGTGACGGTGTGGCGCGACTACGCGATCGCCGTCGGCAAGGACGGCGTGACGCAGTACTCCTCGGACCGTCATGCGCAGGCCAAGGCCAGGCCACCCGCGCACGCCACAGCACTCGGTCCCCAGCGCAGCGGCTGTTCCGTCGTCGGCCTCTTCTCCATGGCCGTCCGCTCCCTCGGGCTCGTCGATGCCGTGCCGATCCGCCGCGAACCGGGCGGCGAGGACCGGCGTGGCGCCGATAGCGTCATCACCCGTGGATGCAGATTCGCCCGTCGGCCTCCGTACGTTCCAGTATCTGCAGGGCAGGCACTGGCGCGCGGCGCAGTGCTGCAGCACGGCGTCGGGCCAGGATCCCGGTCAGAAGAATGGATCCCGCGGGCAGGACGACGGCCCCCGCGGGCAGGACGACGGCCAGGGGGCAGCACCTGCCAGCCGAAGTCGTTGCGTGGCTCCGCCATCCATGAGCCGCCACGGATGAGGGAACCCGACGGCGGTGATCCTTACGGGGCCGGCGACACGGCGAGACCGTGTGCCGCGGCTTTGCCGCTTGTTCAACCGCCTGATGCGGAGAGCCTTCCTATAATTGCGGCATGGACCAGGAACTGGAGCGCGCCGCCCTCGTCGCACTCCTGCGCCGAGGAGATCGCCCCTGGTCCGAGATCACCGACCAGGTCGAGACGGTGGGCAGCGCACGTGACGTGCTGGACAGCGCGCTCGACGCCTCCGGGCAGGGTGCCCTGTTCGACACCGAGCCCGCAGCGGACCTGGACGCCGTCGCCGCCGAGATCGCTGCCTGGGAGCGCGAGGGCATGCGGTTGGTGACGATCCTGGACGAGGACTATCCGCTCTACCTGCGGCTGGTCCATCAACGCCCACCGCTTCTGTTCCTGCGTGGCACTGCTGTGGAGAACGATCTGCGGGTCGCCGTCGTCGGCACACGCAACCCCACCCCGGAAGGCATCGCGCATGCCCGTGCCGTCGCGGGCGGGCTGGCCGAGCGGGGAGTGACGGTGGTGAGCGGTCTGGCAGCGGGGATCGACACCGCCGCCCACGGCACCGCTCTCGCCGTCGGTGGCCGCACTGTCGCCGTCGTCGGCACAGGTCTGCGCCGTGCCTACCCGGCACAGAACGCTCGCCTGCAGCAGGAGATTGCCGAGCGAGGCCTGGTGATCTCCCAGTTCTGGCCGGACGCGGCGCCCTCCAAGGCTTCCTTCCCGATGCGCAACGCGGTGATGAGCGGCTACAGCCTCGCCACTGTGGTGGTCGAGGCCGCGTACCGTAGCGGTGCGCGCATGCAGGCCCGCCTCGCCCTGGAGCACGGCCGCCGGGTCTTTCTCATGCGCTCCCTCATGACCCACGAGTGGGCGCGAGAGTACGCGAGCAGGCCGAACACAACGGTCGTCGACGGCTCCGACGACGTCTTCAGCAGGCTCGACTCCCTCGTCCCGTCCACGGGCGAGCTCACCTGGGCTTAGCGGGCGGACCCGCGTGGCCACCGTCGGCGAGCTGTCCGATCGCTACGCCAACTTCCTCGTCCACCCGTTACTGCCTGACACGGGCGTCTGCCGAGTCTGCCGCGGAACGGCGACCGCCGGCTACCCCACGTGCCTGCAGTGCCAGCAGGCCAGCAGCATCCTGGGCGAAGGCGTCGCCGATGCCGTCGTCCCGGTGAGCCTGGCGCTCAAGGGCGAGCAGTACGCCAACGAGCTGTGGCGCTACAAGAACGCCACCGGCCCGCAGCTGCAGTATTCCGCATGGGCCTGGCGGCTGTCCTGTGGCGTTTCCTCGCCGTGCACGAGAGTTGCATCGCGAACCACTGCGCCGTCCCTGGATTCGGCGTCGTGACGACGGTTCCCAGCACCAGCGGACGCGACGCCCACCCCCTGCGCACGATGACCGCCGAGATGGTCGGTGCCACCCGAGACCGCTACCGTGACCTGCTCAAGCCGGAACCGAACGCGGCCGCCCTCGGTCGTACCCCCTCACTCGATCGCTACCGATCAACAGCACTCTGGGGCGAGAACGTCCTGCTCATCGATGACACCTGGACCAGCGGCAACCACGCCCAATCCGCATCCGCAGCTCTGAAGGCCGCTGGCGCGGGCAGCGTGGCCATTGTCGTTCTGGGCCGACACCTGAACATTTCCTTCGGTGGCACGGCCACCCTCGTAGAGCAGGCAAAGCTGCGTCGCTTCTCCTGGGATGCCTGCGGCCTCCGCCCCTGGAGCCACGGATGACCCTCCTGGCTGTCCAGCCGCCCATTGATCAGTAGACGGTGTGCGGGATTTCTTGTGGTGAGGAGAGAGAGCCACTCGCGGAGATTCCGGGGACCGTTCAGGACCACAGAATTCAAACCGAAATCTACGAATGTGGGCTTGGCGGCGACGATGAAGAGGAGGTGTTCGAGTGGGCTCTTTCCTTCACATCGACACCGGGCATTTGGTTGGCAGGAAGGTCCGAGATGGATGTGCTATCTCGTTGAAATCTGCGCAAGAAATGTAAGATCCATTTCAATACTGGGGTTGTGGTGGCTGACGGTCACTCCGCCAGGGAAGTTGAGCGGATGATCAGGGCGCCGGAGGAAGCCATCCGCGGGCTGGACAAGGTGCCCAAGCACAGGATGTCAATACTGCTGGGCTCGAGGAACAGCTGTTCATGCGTGAGAAGTCTCTGCTGGCGGTTGTGTTACCCGGGCACCTATGCGGATGAACCGTGAGTGTCGTGGTGATGGTCGTGGGTTCGCCGTATGTATTCGCTGATAAAGATTTAGAAGCGGCGCAGGGAGCTCGTGCCAGGGGATTTCTCGAGCCCACTTCGCGCGGTCTGATGCGAACTGCCTGATTCTAGTGGAAAACCCCATCTGTGGTGCGCCGCGGCAATGCAACGCGCGACTTCCGCAAGCCGCTTCCGTCGGGGCGGCGTGTGGCCCGCCCGCACCCGACCCGTCCGTTCATTTCTCCCCATTGGCGTCCTGGCTACATTCATGTGGGTGCCTCATCTACGCCAGCGCCTTCGTTGCCTTCGTCCTGGAGATCCGCTCCGTAGCGGCGCGGACGCGCACAGACCGTGCTGAGTGCCCCGGGAGGGGTGCGCGTGCCCCTGGCCGGGGCGGCGGGAAACGATCTTGATCAGTGCGGGAAAAGATCTTGTGCGACTCTATTCAATGGCTGACCAGAGGGTTCCGTCGGTGCCCCACCAGACGGAAGCCCCCAGGTCTCGGACCTGGGGGCTTCCGCGTGTATGGATGCGCTCACGGTGTGTGAGGAACGTCTCAGGCTGTCGACCTCCGTGGTTTCACGTGAAACAGGACTGCCGTGACGCAGGCCACGGGCGGTACGGTCGGCTCGAATTGATCGACGTGTACGGATATGGCGCGTACGGATGTGACGCGTTGACGGAGATGCGGGGGAGGCGGTCACCGTGACCGAGGCCGAGGCGGGGGTAGTCGTGGGCGAGGCGCGTCGGCTGCCTCACGTGCGGGGATTCGCCGGGCGATTCACGGCGGGGGCGGCGGACGAGGCCGCGGCGGCGGCCGTCGGGGGAGCCGGCGCCGGTACGCCGAAGGAGCGGGGCAAGGCGCTCCGGGACGTGGTCGCGCGGTCCTCGCACGCCTTGCTCGACCTGGACGCCTCCCGCCCGGACGCGGTGACGGCGGTCGAGGAGTCCAACCAGGGGCGTATCCCGGAGCTCACGCCGATACGGGTCGGACGGATGACGGCCACCCCGTTCGCGTTCCTGCGCGGCTCGGCGGGGCTCATGGCCCATGACCTCGCCCGCACCCCGATGACACGCATCGGCGCTCAGATCTGCGGTGACGCCCACGCGGCCAACTTCGGTCTGTACGGGGACGCCCGCGGCGGGCTCGTCATCGACCTCAACGACTTCGACGAGACGGTCCACGGCCCCTGGGAGTGGGACCTCAAGCGGCTCGCCGCCTCCCTGGTGCTCGCGGGCCGGGAGGCCGGCGCCGACGAGGACACCTGCCGCCAGGCCGCCCACGGCGCGGCCGGCTCCTACCGCCGCACCATGCGGCTGCTGGCCCGGCTGCCCGTGCTGGACGCCTGGAACGCGATCGCCGACGAGGAACTCGTCTCCCACACCGACGCCCACGACCTGGTCGGCACGCTGGAGCGGGTCTCGGAGAAGGCGCGGGCCAACACCAGCGGGCGGTTCGCGGCGAAGTCCACCACCCGCACCGAGGACGGCGGTCACCGCTTCGTCGACGCCCCGCCGGTGCTGCGCCGAATCCCGGACGAGGAGGCCGCCGCCGTGGCCCTCTCCCTGGAGCCGTACCTGGCCACCCTCTCCGAGGACCGCCACCCGCTGCTGTCCCGGCACGCGGTCCACGACGTCGCCTTCCGGGTCGTCGGCACGGGCAGTGTCGGCACGCGGTCGTACGTCGTGCTGCTCCTGGACCACCGGGGCGAGCCGCTCATCCTCCAGGTGAAGGAGGCCCGCCCCTCGGCGCTCGTGCCGCATCTGCTGACCGCCGGCTTCGAGACGCCCGCCGTCGATCACGAGGGGCGTCGGGTGGTGCTGGGCCAGAAGCGGATGCAGGTCGTCAGCGACATCCTGCTGGGCTGGACGACCGTCGAGGGCCGGCCCTTCCAGGTGCGGCAGTTCCGCAACCGCAAGGGCAGTGTCGACCCGGCCGCGCTCGCCGCGGACCAGGTCGACGACTACGGCCGGATGACGGGCGCCCTGCTGGCCCGCGCCCACTCGCACAGCGCCGACCCGCGGCTGATCGCCGGCTACTGCGGCAAGAACGAGGAACTCGACGAGGCGATCGCCGACTTCGCCGTCGCCTACGCCGACCGCACCGAGGCCGACCACACCGACCTGGTGGCGGCGGTTCGGGCGGGGCGGATCGCGGCGGAGACGGGGGTCTAGGACCGGGACACCGACGACGAGGTCGGGGCGGGGGTCCCGGCCGAGTCGAACGGCCTGTCCGTGAGCCGTGGACGACCGGGCGGTGCTCGTCGTGGCCTCGGTGTGCGGCGGATGCGGTGGCCGGGTCTTCTCCCGGGAGGTCAACACGTCCGCGGCCCGCCGGGAGTGCCGCGGTCGCCGGAGTCGTGCGTTCCTCCGGGCAGCGAGGAGTCCTGGTGCGAGGACTGCTGGGAGGAGGACGTGGCCGGTGTCGCCGAGTACCCGTGCGGCGGTGAGCGGAGTCGGCGGTCGCCTTCAGTCCGGGCGAGGACGGCCCGTCTGCTGAGCCTGTCCCAGCCGGTCGGGGGCGGTGAGCCGCCTCGGGTCGTGCGGGCTTGGCCTAGGCTGGTCGGGTGACGACCCCCGAAGCTGAGCAGTCGCGGCCCGAGGAGCGGCTGGAGCAGGCCGTGCGGGCCGCCGAGCAGGCGTTGATCGAGTTCGAGATCGCGGTGGAGACCTTCCGCGTCGAGGTCGAGAACTTCTCGCGGCTCCACCACCAGAAACTCGGCCCCATGTACACCCGGCTCGACGAACTGGACGCACAGATCGCCGAGGCGAGGGCGGCCCGCTCCGGCGACCCCGAGGACCTGCGCCAGGCCCGCGAGGCGCGGGCCCGGGTGCAGCCGATGCCGGGGGTCGAGGAGCTGTTCCACGGCTGGATGGACGGCGAGGGGCTCTTCCCCGAGGCCGTGGCGATGCTCACGGAGCAGCCGGTGCAGCCCCCGGAGCGGGTGCGGCCCAGCGAGGAGGTCCGCAAGCTCTACCGCGAGCTGGCCCGCAAGGCTCACCCCGACCTCGCCCAGCAGGACGAGGAGCGGGCCCGGCGCGAGGAGTTCATCACGCGCGTCAACGCCGCCTACGCCCGCGGGGACGAGGCCGCGCTGCGTGAGCTGGCCGAGGAGTGGGCCGCGGGCCCGCCGCCCGCCGAGCGCCGGCCGACCCCCAGCGAGGAGCTCTATGCCCGGCTGGAGTGGCTCGCCGAGCGCAAGGAGCTGCTCGCCCTGGTCGCCCGCAACCTGGAGGAGAGCGCCATCGGCTCCATGCTGAAGATGGCCCCGGACGACCCCGACCGGCTGCTGGACGAGATCGCCGAGCAACTGCTCGCGGACGTCGCCAAGAAGGAGGCCGAGCTCGCCGGGCTCGTGGGGTAGCCGGGGCGGTCACGTCCGGTAGCGTCGGGGGCATGAGTTTTGGAACTGGGGTGCCCACGGTCGAGGTCGGCGAGGTCGGGGACGGTGACTTCCTGCTGGACGTCCGTGAGGACGACGAGTGGCAGGCGGGTCATGCCGAAGGGGCGCTGCACATTCCCCTCAGTGAGTTCGTCGCCCGCTACGGCGAGCTGACCGAGGCGGCCCCGCAGGACGGGCGCGTCCATGTGATCTGCCGGTCCGGCGGCCGCTCGGCCCAGGTCACGATGTACCTCGTCCAGCAGGGCGTCGACGCGGTGAACGTCGACGGCGGCATGCAGTTCTGGCAGGCCGTGGGGCGGCCCGTGGTGACGGACGGGGGACAGCCGGGAGCCGTTCTCTGACCTGACGGTCGGCCGGAGCCTTCAGCCGACGAGCGGGTGGGCGGCCAGCAGGTCGCCCAGGGCCTCCTCGTGTGCCGCCGCCGGTCCGAGCGACAGCTCCAGATGCTTCGCCCAGGCGTGGTAGCGGTGCAGGGGGTAGTCCACGTCGGCACCGAACCCGCCGTGCAGGTGCTGTGCCGTCTGCACGATCCGCCGTACCCCTTCCGAGGCCCAGATCTTGGCCACGGCGACATCGCCGGAGGCGGGCAGCGCGCCCGGCGCCCCGGAGGCGATCCGCCAGGCGGCCTGCCACAGGGTGACCTCCATGGCGCGCAGATCGATGTAGCGGTCGGCGGCCTGCACGGCGACCGCCTGGAACGTGGCGATCGGGTGCCCGAACTGCTCGCGCTTGCTCGCGTAGTCACCGGTCATCCGCAGGACCCGGTCGCCCAGACCGAGCGCCAGCGCACAGGTTCCGGTGGCGAGCAGCTGCCGCAGCCACTCCCCGGCGCCCTCGGCGGTGAGGACGTACCGGGCCGGGACCCGCGCCGACTCCAGGCGGAGTTCGCCGAGCCGCTCGCCGGTGGTGGAGATCTGCTCGGCGAGGACGACCCCCTCCTGCTCCCGGGCGACCACGGCGAGGACGTCACGGACGTCGTGGCCTTCGTGGTCGTCCCCGGTGCGCGCCGGCACGAGGACGTAGTCGGCGTCATACGCCCAGGGCACCGCCGTCTGCACCCCGTCGAGGATCCACGCGTCGCCGTCCCGGCCGTCGGTGCCGCCGTCGCCGGCCCGCCGGGCGGTCACCGCGAGTTCGGCCGCGTCGTGGCCGGTACGGCCGTGGGAGGCGGCCGTCAGGACGGTCCGGCCCCGCCCGGCCGACGCGAGCAGTTCGTCCCGCAACTCAGGCCCGCCGTAAGCCTGTACGGCCGCGGCTGCCGCGGTGCTCTCCAGCAGCGGTACCCGCGCCAGCACCTTCCCGGCCTCCCGCAGCACCAGACACAGCGCCACGGCGTCCAGTCCGGCCCCGCCGTACTCCTCGTCGAGCAGCAGGCTCAGCAGGTCCGCCGAGGCGAGCCTGTCCCACAGGGCCCGGTCGAAGCCGTCGGCCACCGGGCGGCCCTGGGTGAGCGCGGGGCTCGGTACGGCGTCGGGCGCGACCCCGGCGAAGACCCCGCGGGCCGCCTCGGCCGCCGCCTGCTGCTCCTCGCTGAAGGTGAAGTCCACGGCCTGTCCTCTCCGAGGGGTCGGCTGATCCGGCGGAACTCCAATGGCTGCGCCTGGATCTGACGGTCCGTCAAGATAGAACAGGTTCTAGGAGAAGGGAACGCCTGCGGCGAGGGCGCGACGACGGCACGCCCGGGGCCCCTCGCCTCACCGGTCGAAGTCCACCTCCACCGCCTCCGTCACGGGATGCGACTGGCAGGCCAGCACATACCCGGCCTCCGTCTCCTCCGGCTCCAGCGCGAAGTTGCGGTCCATGCGCACCTCTCCGGAGACCAGGAAGGCCCGGCAGGTCCCGCACACCCCGCCCTTGCAGGCATAGGGCGCGTCGGGCCGGTTGCGCAGCACGGTGTCCAGCACCGACTCCCCGTCCCGCACGGGCCAGCTGCCGCCCCGGCCGTCGAGCCGGGCCGTGACCGTGGCGTGCGCGGGCGCCGACGCGCGGGCGGGGGGCGCCGCCTCGTCCACGTGGAAGATCTCCTCGTGGATCCGGGAGCGGGCCACCCCCAGCTCGCGCAGGGTCTGCTCGGCCCCCTGCACCAGGCCGAACGGCCCGCACAGGAACCAGCCCGCCACCTCCGGCACCGGCAGCAGCGCCGGCAGCAGGCCGGTCAGCCGCTCCCGGTCCAGCCGGCCCGACGGCAGCCCCGCCTGCTGTTCCTCCTGCGAGAGCACGGTGACCAGCTGGAGCCGGTCGGGAAAGCGGTCCTTGAGGTCGGCGACCTCCTCCAGGAACATCGTCGAGGCGGCCGTACGGTCGCCGCGGATCAGACAGAAGCGGGCCTCGGGTTCACGCGCCAGCAGGGTCGAGACGATCGACAGCACGGGGGTGATACCGCTGCCGCCGACGATCGCCGCGTACAGCCCGGGTGCCGGGTCGAGCGTGAACCGGCCCGCCGGGGTCATCACCTCCAGCTCGTCACCGACGGCGATCTCCTTCAGCGCGTACGTCGAGAAGGCGCCGCCCTCCACGAGGCGCACGCCCACCCGCAGGGTGCGCGGTCCCTCGCCGGCCGGGTCGGGTGCGGCCGAGCAGATCGAGTAGGTCCGCCGGATCTCGGTGCCGTCGGCCGTGCGCCGCAGCGCGAGATGCTGGCCGGCCGCGTGCCGGTACTCCTCGCGCAGGGCTTCGGGGACGGCGAGGGTGAGGGCGACGGAGTCGTCGGTGAGCCGGTCCACCGCCGCCACCGGGAGCGGGTGGAAACGGGCCGTCACGGCTCGGGCCATCACAGCTCCTTGAAGTGGTCGAAGGGTTCACGGCAGGCCAGACAGCGGCGCAGCGCCTTGCAGGCGGTGGAGGAGAACCGGCTGAGCAGCTCGGTGTCGGCTGAGCCGCAGTGCGGGCAGCGCACCGGGTCCTCGTCGCGTGTCCTGGTGGGGCCCAGGGCGAGCGCGACCGGCCCGCTCTCCCGGGTGGTCCGGGGCGGCGCTATGCCGAACTCCCGCAGCTTGCGGCGGCCTTCGTCGCTGATGTCGTCGGTCGACCAGGCCGGGGCCAGCACGGTGCGCACGGTGACGTCCTGGACACCGCGCTCCTGCAGCGCCCGGCGGATGTCCGCGGCCATCGCCTCGATCGCCGGGCAGCCGGTGTACGTCGGGGTCAGCTCGACCTCGACCGCGCCGGCGTCCTGGACGCGTACACCGCGCACCACGCCGAGCTCGCTCAGCGTCAGCACCGGCAGCTCCGGGTCCGGCACCGAACCGGCCAGTGCGAGCAGCTCCGCCTCCAGCGCGGTGGCCGTCACCATGACGCCCCCGGGTGGCTGCGGTGCAGGTGCTGCATCTCGGCGAGCATCCGGCCGAACGGCTCGGTGTGCAGCCCCTGCCGGCCCGCGCCGGCCGTCCAGGCGCCGGACTGCGCTCCCTCGGGGACGGTGAGACCGGCCCGCCGCAGGACCGCGCCGACCGCCTCCAGCCAGTGCCCGCGCAGCGCCGCGGGGTCGGTACCGAGGCCCTCCACGGGCTGGAACATCTCGCCGGTGAACCGCCACAGCGCGGTGCACGCCGCGCGCATGCGCTCATGGCTGAGGTCGGTGCCGTCACCGAGCCGCAGGGTCCACTGCTCGGCGTGGTCGCGGTGGTAGGCGGTCTCCTTGACGGCCTTGGCGGCGAGTGCGGCGAACGGGCCGTCACCGGCGGCCAGTTCGGCGTACAGCAGGTGCTGGTACGTCGAGAAGTACAGCTGGCGGGCGATGGTGTGGGCGAAGTCGCCGTTCGGCTGCTCGACGAGCTGGAGGTTGCGGAAGGCGCGCTCCTCCCGCAGGTAGGCGAGTTCGTCCTCGTCACCGGCCATCGACAGCAGGATGCGGGCCTGGCCGAGCAGATCGAGGGCGATGTTGGCGAGGGCGACCTCCTCCTCCAGCACGGGCGCGTGGCCCATCCACTCGCCGAGGCGGTGGGAGAGCACCAGGGCGTCGTCGCCGAGGGCGAGGGCGGCGGTCACCGGGACGGTCGTGGTCACAGGTGCTGCACCCCTTCCGGGATCTCGTAGAAGGTGGGGTGCCGGTAGGGCTTGTCGGCGGACGGTTCGAAGAAAGGGTCCTTCTCGTCCGGCGAGGAGGCGGTGACGGCCGAGGACGGCACGACCCAGATGGAGACGCCCTCGCCGCGGCGGGTGTACAGATCGCGGGCGTTGCGCAGGGCGAACTCCGCGTCCGGCGCGTGCAGGCTGCCGGCGTGGGTGTGGGAGAGGCCGCGCCGGGAGCGCACGAAGACCTCCCACAGCGGCCAGTCGGTGTTCGTCATGCCCGTCCCTCTTCCTTTTCTGTCCTTCCGCCGGTGTGCGCGGATGCCGTGCCGCTGTGCCGGGCGGCGTGGGCGGCGGCGGCCTCCCTGACCCAGGCGCCCTCGTCATGGGCCTGCCTGCGCTGGGTGATCCGCTGTTCGTTGCAGGGGCCGTTGCCCTTGATGACCTCCTTGAACTCCGTCCAGTCGATCGGGCCGAAGTCGTGGTGCCCGCGCTGTTCGTTCCACCGGAGGTCCGGGTCGGGCAGGGTGAGGCCGAGGGACTCCGCCTGCGGGACGCAGATGTCGACGAAGCGCTGGCGCAGCTCGTCGTTGGAGTGCCGCTTGATCTTCCAGGCGGTGGACTGCGCGGAGTGCGCGGACTCGTCGTCGGGCGGGCCGAACATCATCAGCGAGGGCCACCACCAGCGGTCCACCGCGTCCTGCGCCATCGCGTGCTGCTCGGGGGTGCCGCGGCTGAGGGCCAGCAGCAGTTCGTACCCCTGGCGCTGGTGGAAGGACTCCTCCTTGCAGATGCGGACCATCGCGCGGGCGTACGGCCCGTAGGAGCAGCGGCACAGGGGGACCTGGTTGGTGATCGCGGCGCCGTCCACCAGCCAGCCGATCGCGCCGACGTCCGCCCAGGTCAGCGTGGGGTAGTTGAAGATCGAGGAGTACTTCTGCCGGCCGGAGTGCAGCTTGTCGAGGAGTTCGTCGCGGCCGACGCCGAGCGTTTCGGCGGCGCTGTAGAGGTAGAGCCCGTGACCGGCCTCGTCCTGGACCTTGGCCATCAGGATGGCCTTGCGGCGCAGGGACGGCGCGCGCGTGATCCAGTTGGCCTCGGGCTGCATTCCGATGATCTCGGAGTGGGCGTGCTGGGCGATCTGCCGCACGAGCGTCGCGCGGTAGGCGTCGGGCATCCAGTCGCGGGGCTCGATGCGCTCGTCGGCGGCGACGGCGGCGTCGAAGGTGCGCTGGTACGCCTCGTCGTCGGCCGTGCGGGGCGCGGTAGCTGTCGCCATGGGTTCCCCCTCTGTCTTCCCGTCTGTCTTTTCCCGGCTGTCGTCCGGCTGTGCTCCGGGTCGTCTGCCCGGGTCGCTCCCGACCGATCGTTCGGTCTGTGCCATTCCATGGTGGGGCGGCCGTCGTAAGGTGTCAACCGCTGTGGATAACCTGCGGGCGGGGAGGGGCTGCGCCGAGCGGGTGGGGCTGAGTACCGTTCGCGATTGCGCGACGCAGCAGGCACGGCAAGTCGACCGGGATCGGGGAACGGGGCGGAATGGACGCGTACGACAAAGGGCCCGACGCCGCACGGGGCCCGGGCGCGGCGGACGAACCGGAGGCCGGTTCCCCGCCGGCGGCCGCTCCGCCCCTCGGTGCCCCGGCCCCGGCGGACCCGCTCCAGGACGACGCTGCGCCCCCCGAGCCCCGCACCGGTGTGGCGGCGCTCTCGCCCCGCTACCAGATAGGCGCCGCGGTCGCGCTCGCCGTCGTCGCCGTCGCCGTCTGCGTGCACCTGGGCATGGTGTTCCTGCACGTCGCGCCGTCGAACACGGTGACGAAGGCGCACGGCGAGGCGATAGACAACTGGGTGTACCCGGAGTTCGAGCAGAACTGGAAACTGTTCGCACCGAACCCGCTCCAGCAGAACATCGCGGTCCAGGTCCGCGCCGAGATCCGCACCGCCGAAGGCCGCTCGCGCACCACCGGCTGGTACGACCTGTCCGCGCAGGACGGCCGCGACATCGACCGCAACATCGTGCCGAGCCACACCCAGCAGAACGAGCTGCGCCGCGCCTGGGACTTCTTCACCGCCACCCACGGCTCCGACGACCGCCCCGTCGGACTGCGCGGCGACCTCTCCGAGACCTATCTGCGCCGGATCGTCGAGCTGCGCCTGGAGCGCGGCGGAGCCCTCGGCGCGGACGGGGCGCTGGAGCGCATCCAGGTCCGCTCCCGGACCGTCAACGTGGCCCCGCCGAAGTGGAGCACGGAGAAGGTGTCGACGACGCCGGCGTACCGGGTGCTGCCCTGGTGGACGGTGCCGGCCGCCGAGGACCGGGAGGGTGTCTCGTGAACCGCCTCACCCTGACGGTGTCCTCCGCCATCGCGCGCGTGACCGGGTCCGCGCACGGCCCGTACCAGAGCGCCGTGATCCGGATCGGCTTCAGCGCGACCTGGCTGCTGTTCCTGCTGCGCGAGCTGCCCCACCGCGCGGAGCTCTACGGCCCCGACGGCCCCTGGAGCTGGATCCTCGCCCGGCAGCTGATCGACAGCAACGGCGCGTTCACGGTGCTGATGTGGTCGGACGGACGGGTCTGGTTCGAGCTCGTGTACGCGGTCGCCGTCCTCGCGAGCGCCCTGCTCCTGGTGGGCTGGCGCACCCGCACGATGTCGGTGCTGTTCATGGTCGGCGTGCTCTCGCTGCAGAACCGCAGCGTCTTCATGGGCGACGGCGGCGACAACGTGCTGCACCTGATGTCGATCTATCTGGTGTTCACCCGCTGCGGCCGGGTGTGGTCCCTGGACTCCCGCCGGGCGCGCCGCACCGAGGCGGCACGCGCGCGGGGCGAGCGGGTCACCGACCGGGTCGGGCCCGCCCTGTGGCTCGTGCTCGGAGCCGTGCTGAGCACCCTGACGGCGACGGGCGGCCTCCACAGCCAGTGGACGATTCCCGCGCTCCTGTGGGCGGCCTGGGCCGGGCAGGCGCTGTGGTGGCTCGTCGGGCGCCGCACCGGGTCGGCTGAGCCCCGGATCCTGCTCGACGTGATCGGCAACATCCTGCACAACGGCGCCCTGGTCGTGATCATGGCCGAGGCCTGTCTGATCTACGCGACGGCTGGCTGGTACAAGATCCAGGGCTCGCGCTGGCAGGACGGCACCGCCGTCTACTACCCCCTGCACCTGGACTACTTCTCGCCCTGGCCCGCGCTCGGCGGCCTGCTGTCGAGCAGCGGCACGATGGTGATGCTGGTGACGTACGGCACGGTCGCCGCCCAGGTCGCCTTCCCGTTCACCCTGTTCAACCGCCGGGTGAAAAACGTGCTGCTCGCGGTGATGATGACCGAGCACGCCGCGATCGCCGTGATCCTGGGCCTGCCGTTCTTCTCGCTGGCGATGATCGCGGCGGACGCGGTCTTCCTGCCGACGCCCTTCCTGCACCGGCTCGGGGCCTGGGCGCTGCGCGGGCGGGAGCTGGTGTTCTCGCGCGACGGCCGCGCCCCGGTGCCGCACCAGCGCACCCCGGAGACGTCCGAGGCCCCCCACGTAGGCTCCCCCACATGACCGACCCCGTCAGCACCTGGCACCGCCTCGCCGACTCGCACGTCCTGCTGGACGGATTCCACGCCCTCAAGCACGCCGTGCGCTTCGAGGCGCGGGTGCCGGTCGCGGTCACCGCGGACCGGCCGGCGGCGCTCGCCCTGGCCGACGAGCTCGCCCCGGACGTACGGGACACGCTGGACGCCCTGCTGACGGAGGTCCCGGCGACGACGTACGCCGCGCTGGTGCCGCGCCCGCATCCCACGGCCGTGGCCGCCCTGGCCGTACGGCCCGCCCGCGAGGCGCAGCTGGCGAGGCTCGCGCGGCTGCCGCGCACCGCGCCCGTCGTGGTCCTCGACAACCCGCGCAACCTGGGCAACGCGGGGGCGGTGATCCGGCTGGCCGCCGGTTTCGGGGCGACCGGGGTGGTCACCACCGGCACGCTCGACCCCTGGCACCCGACCGTGGTGCGCGGCGGGGCGGGACTGCACTTCGCGACCGCCGTGGAGCGGCTGTCCGTGCCCGAACTGCCCGCCGGCCCGCTGTTCGCCCTGGATCCCGAGGGCGAGGACCTGCGGGGCGTCGTGCTCCCCGACGACGCCCTGCTGGCCTTCGGCTCGGAACGCAGCGGCCTGTCCGGCGCGCTGCGCGCCCGTGCCGACCATCTGCTGTCCCTGCCCATGCGCCCCCAGGTCTCCAGCTACAACCTGGCGACGAGCGTGGCGATGACCCTGTACCACTGGAGCAGCGGCGCGACCGGCGCCCCGTGAGGGGCGCCGCCCCGGACCCTCAGGCGTCCCGGCGCACTTCGACGACCCGGAACCGGTTCGCCACGAACGCCCCGTCGCACAGGGCGGAGTTGGCCGCCGGGTTGCCCCCCGAGCCGTGGAAGTCGGAGAACGCCGCCGTCTGGTTGACGTACACCCCGCCGGTGAGGTTGAGCGACAGCTGCGCGGCCTCCGCCAGGCAGACCTCCTCGACGTCCCGCTCGAACTGCGGGTCGGTCGTGTAGGCCCCGACCGTCATCGCCCCCTTCTCCCGCACCGTCCGCCGCAGCAGCGCCAGCGCGTCCGCCGTGGAGTCGACGGCGACGGCGAAGGAGACCGGCCCGAAGCACTCGCCCATGTAGGCGGCCTCGTCGTCCGCCCCGTCCCAGTACTTGCGCGCCCCGTCCAGCTTCACGATCACCGGGGTGCGCACGATCGCGTCCGGGAACTCCGGGTTGCTCACCTCGCGGGAGGCGAGGGCGACCTCGCCGAGGTCGGCGGCGGCCTCCAGGCGGGCCTTGACATCCGGGTTGACGATGGCGCCGAGCAGCGCGTTCGCGCGCACGTCGTCGCCCAGCAGACCGTCGACGGAACGGGCGAGGTCGGCGACCACCTCGTCGTAGGTCTTCTGGCCCTGGTCGGTGCGGATGCCGTCCCGCGGGATCAGCAGGTTCTGCGGGGTGGTGCACATCTGGCCGCTGTACAGGGACAGCGAGAACGCCAGGTTGGCGAGCATGCCCTTGTAGTCGGCGGTGGACTCCACGACGACCGTGTTGACGCCGGCCTTCTCGGTGTAGACCTGTGCCTGCCGGGCGTTGGTCTCCAGCCAGTCGCCGAAGGAGGTCGAGCCCGTGTAGTCGATGATCTTGATCTCGGGACGGGTCGCCAGGGTCTTGGCGATGCCCTCGCCCGGCCGCTCGGCGGCCAGCGCGACGAGGTTCGCGTCGAAGCCGGCCGCGGCGAGCACCTCGCGGGCCACGGCCACGGTCAGCGCGAGCGGCAGCACCGCGCGCGGGTGGGGCTTGACCAGGACCGCGTTGCCGGTGGCCAGGGAGGCGAACAGGCCCGGGTAGCCGTTCCACGTGGGGAAGGTGTTGCAGCCGATCAGCAGGGCGATGCCGCGCGGGACGGGGGTGAAGGTCTTGGTCATCGCGAGCGGGTCGCGCTTGCCCTGCGGCTTGCTCCACTCCGCCGTGCCGGGCGTGCGGACCTGTTCGGCGTACGCGTACGCGACGGCCTCCAGGCCGCGGTCCTGCGCGTGCGGGCCGCCCGCCTGGAAGGCCATCATGAACGCCTGGCCGGAGGTGTGCATGACGGCGTGGGCGAACTCGTGCGTCCGGTCGGCGATCCGCTTGAGGATCTCCAGGCAGACCACCGCGCGGACCTCCGCGCCCGCCTCGCGCCAGGCGCGCTGACCTGCCGTCATGGCGGGCAGCAGCACGTCCGGGTCGGCGTGCGGGTAGGTCACGCCCAGGGCGATGCCGTAGGGGGACGTCTCCTCGCCCACCCAGTCGTCGGTGCCGGGCTGGCCGAGGTCGAGCCGGGTGTTCAGGACGGCGTCGAAGGCGGCCTTGCCGGCCGCCGCGTCCAGGCTGCCGTGCTCGCCGTAGGCCTTCGGGTGCTCCGGGTGGGGGGACCAGTACGCGCGGGTGCGGATCGCTTCCAGGGCCTGGTCGAGGGTGGGCCGGTGCTGGGCGATCAGATCGTGCGCGGTCGGTTCGGCGGCGGCCATGCGGGACCAACTCCTCGTCTTGAGAACTCTCCGTCGAGCTCGTGAGCTGGCGGAAACCTGGGCGGGAACAGCCAGTCAGGGCTAGAGTAACCGAACGATCGGTCGGGACAAGGGGGCCTGCCGCATCTGTGGAAAACCCCGTGCGGGAGGATCGCGCACATGACAGCACTCGACCTCAGCAGCCCCGTGGCCGTCGTCGGCACCGGCACCATGGGCCAGGGCATCGCCCAGGTCGCGTTGGTCGCGGGCCATCCCGTACGACTGTTCGACGCGGTCCCCGGCCGGGCCCGCGAGGCGGCCGCCGCGATCGGCGCCCGCCTCGACCGGCTAGTGTCGAAGAACCGGCTGGCCGCCTCCGACCGGGACGCCGCCCGGGCCCGTCTGACGGCCGCGGAGAGCCTCGCCGACCTCGCCGACTGCGGGCTGGTCGTCGAGGCCGTCCTGGAGCGCCTGGAGGTCAAGCAGGAGCTCCTGCGCGGCTTGGAGGACGTGGTCGGCGAGGACTGCCTGCTCGCCACCAACACGTCGTCCCTGTCGGTGACGGCCATCGGCGGTGCCCTGCGCAACCCGGGCCGGTTCGTGGGCCTGCACTTCTTCAACCCGGCGCCGCTGCTGCCGCTGGTCGAGGTCGTCTCCGGGTACGCCACCGACGTCACGTCGGCCACGCGCGCGTACGAGACCGCGCGCTCCTGGGGCAAGACCCCGGTCGCCTGCGCCGACACGCCCGGCTTCATCGTCAACCGCATCGCGCGGCCGTTCTACGCCGAGGCGTTCGCGGTCTACGAGGCGCAGGGCGCCGACCCGGCCACCATCGACGCGGTGCTGCGGGAGTCCGGCGGGTTCCGGATGGGCGCCTTCGAGCTGACCGACCTGATCGGGCAGGACGTCAACGAGTCCGTCACGCACTCGGTGTGGCAGTCCTTCTTCCAGGACGTGCGCTTCACGCCCTCGCTCGCCCAGCGCCGCCTCGTCGAGTCCGGCCGCCTCGGCCGCAAGACCGGCCACGGCTGGTTCGACTACCGCGACGACGGCGCCGGGCCGCAGGGCGCCGAGCCGCACACCGCGGAGAAGCAGCAGGCGCCCGCCCACGTCCTCGCCGAGGGCGACCTGGGCCCCGCCTCCGAGGTCCTCGCGCTGATCCGCGAGGCGGGCATCCAGGTCCGTGAGGACGAGGAGGACCACGGCACCCGGCTGGTGCTTCCCTCCGGCGGCCAGCTCGCCCTCGCCGACGGCCAGACCTCCGTGGAGTTCCGCGACGTCGTCTACTTCGACCTCGCCCTCGACTACCGCAAGGCCACCCGGATCGCCCTGTCCGCCTCCCAGGACACCTCGCAGCAGACCCTGTCCGAGGCGATCGGCCTGTTCCAGGCGCTCGGCAAGGACGTCAGCGTCATCGGCGACGTCCCCGGGATGATCGTCGCGCGCACGGTCGCCCGGATCGTCGACCTCGCGCACGACGCCGTCGCCAAGGGCGTGGCCACCGAGGAGGACATCGACACCGCGATGCGGCTCGGTGTGAACTACCCCCTCGGCCCCTTCGAGTGGAGCCGGCGCCTCGGCCGCATGTGGGCCTTCTCCCTCCTGGACGACCTGCACGACCGCGACCCCTCGGGCCGCTACGCGCCCTCCCTCGCCCTGTACCGGCACTCCTTCGCCACCGAGAAGCGGGAGGGCGGCGCCTCATGACCACCGCCAAGCGCGACACGTACACCCCGGAGACCCTGCTCTCCGTCGCCGTCCAGGTCTTCAACGAGCGCGGCTACGACGGCACGTCCATGGAGCACCTCTCCCGGGCGGCCGGCATCTCCAAGTCGTCGATCTACCACCATGTGTCCGGCAAGGAGGAACTGCTGCGCCGGGCCGTCAGCCGTGCCCTGGACGGTCTGTTCCAGATCCTCGACGAGGAGCACGCGTGCGTGGGGCGCTCGGTGGAGCGCCTGGAGTACGTCGTGCGGCGCATGGTCGAGGTCCTCATCGGCGAACTGCCGTACGTCACCCTGCTGCTGCGCGTGCGCGGCAACACCGACACCGAGCGGTGGGCCCTGGAGCGGCGGCGCGACTTCGACCACCGGGTCGCCGACCTGCTGAAGGCGGCCGCCGCCGACGGGGACGTGCGCGGGGACGTGGAGGTGCGGCTCGCCACCCGGCTGGTCTTCGGGATGATCAACTCGATCGTCGAGTGGTACCGGCCCGGCGGCCGGGGGATGGCCGAGGGCGACGTGGCCGACGCGGTGGTGCGCCTGGTCTTCGCCGGTCTGCGCACCGAGCACTGACGCCCTACCCCTGCGGCTCCAGGTCCTCCTCCTCGAACACCAGCAGCGTGCGGGTGCTGAGCACCTCGGGGATGGCCTGGAGCCGGGTCAGCACCACCTCGCGCAGGGCCCTGTTGTCGGGCGTGTGCACCAGCAGCAGGACGTCGAAATCGCCCCCGACGAGGGCGATGTGGGAGGCGCCGGGCAGTTGGCGGAGCTGCTCGCGCACGGTCCGCCAGGTGTTCTGCACGATCTTCAGGGTGATGTACGCGCTCGTCCCCTGGCCCGCGCGCTCGTGGTCGACCCGGGCGCCGAACCCCCGGATGACGCCGTCCTCGACGAGCCGGTTGATGCGCGCGTAGGCGTTGGCCCGCGAGACGTGCACCCGTTCGGCCACCGACCGTATCGACGCCCGGCCGTCCGCCTGGAGCATCTGCAGGATGTCCCGGTCGATGGCGTCGAGCGGCCGCGCCGGCGGCAGCTCCTGCGCGCTCTCCCCGCTCTCCGGGTACTCGGCCATTTGTTCAGGTGCCATGTCCCCCCGCCTCTCCGCCATGGACGTCCTGCATCCATCTCAGGTTGTGCAGAACCGTTTGTCCACAGCCTGGGGGTGCCTGTAGCCAAAATGCGCCGACGACCGAACAATCGGTAGGTGAGGCGGGTCACAAGCCGACCCGCCTCCCTGAGCCGCTCCCACGAGGAGGTGCCGTCATGACGGTCATGGAGCAGCGGGGCGCGTACCGGCCGACCCCGCCGCCCGCCTGGCAGCCCCGCACCGACCCCGCGCCGCTGCTGCCCGACGCGGAGCCCTACCGCGTCCTCGGCACCGAGCGGGCCGCGAAGGCCGATCCGGAGCTGCTGCGGCGGCTGTACGCCCAACTGGTGCTCGGCCGCCGCTACAATACGCAGGCCACCGCCCTGACCAAGCAGGGACGGCTCGCGGTCTACCCCTCCACCACCGGCCAGGAGGCCTGCGAGGTGGCCGCCGCGCTCGCCCTGGCGGACCGCGACTGGCTGTTCCCCAGCTACCGCGACACCCTCGCGGTCGTCGCCCGCGGTGTCGACCCGGTCGAGGCGCTCACCCTGCTGCGCGGCGACTGGCACACCGGCTACGACCCGTACGAGCACCGCGTGGCCCCCCTGAGCACGCCGCTCGCCACCCAGCTCCCGCACGCCGTGGGCCTCGCGCACGCCGCCCGCCTCAAGGGCGACGACGTGGTGGCGCTCGCCATGGTCGGCGACGGCGGCACCAGCGAGGGCGACTTCCACGAGGCGTTGAACTTCGCCGCCGTCTGGCAGGCCCCGGTCGTCTTCCTCGTCCAGAACAACGGCTTCGCGATCTCCGTACCGCTCGCCAAGCAGACCGCCGCCCCCTCCCTCGCCCACAAGGCCGTCGGCTACGGCATGCCGGGCCGCCTGGTCGACGGCAACGACGCCGCCGCCGTGCACGAGGTCCTCACCGACGCGGTGCGCCGGGCCCGCGAGGGCGGCGGCCCCACCCTCGTCGAGGCCGTCACGTACCGCATCGACGCCCACACCAACGCCGACGACGCCACCCGCTACCGGGGCGACGCCGAGGTCGAGACCTGGCGCGAACACGACCCGATCCGGCTGCTGGAGGAGGAGCTCACCGCGCGCGGGCTGCTCGACGACGACGCCCGGCAGCACGCGCGGGACGCCGCCGAGACGATGGCCGCCGACCTGCGCGCCCGGATGAACCAGGACCCGGCCCTGGACCCGAGGGACCTCTTCGCCCACGTGTACGCCGAGGACACCCCCCAGCTGCGCGAACAGCGCGCCCTGCTGGAGGCCGAACTCGCGGCGGAGCAGGAAGGCACCCACCGATGACCACCGTCGCCCTCAAGCCCGCCACCATGGCGCAGGCCCTCACGCGCGCCCTGCGCGACGCGATGGCCGCCGACCCGGCCGTGCACGTCCTGGGCGAGGACGTGGGCACCCTCGGCGGTGTCTTCCGGGTCACCGACGGACTCGCGAAGGAGTTCGGCGAGGACCGCTGCACCGACACCCCGCTCGCCGAGGCCGGCATCCTCGGCACCGCCGTCGGCATGGCCATGTACGGACTGCGGCCGGTCGTCGAGATGCAGTTCGACGCCTTCGCCTACCCGGCGTTCGAGCAGCTCATCAGCCATGTCGCGCGGATGCGCAACCGCACCCGCGGCCGTATGCCGCTGCCGGTCACGATCCGCGTCCCCTACGGCGGCGGCATCGGCGGCGTCGAACACCACAGCGACTCCTCCGAGGCCTACTACATGGCGACCCCGGGGCTCCACGTCGTCACCCCCGCCACGGTCGCCGACGCCTACGGCCTGCTGCGCGCCGCCATCGCCTCCGACGACCCGGTCGTCGTGCTCGAACCCAAGCGGCTCTACTGGTCCAAGGACACCTGGAACCCCGAGGACCCGCAGCCGGTCGACCCGATCGGCCGCGCCGTCGTGCGCCGCGCGGGCAGCAGCGCGACCCTGATCACCTACGGCCCCTCGGTCCCCGTCTGCCTCGAAGCCGCCGAGGCGGCCCGCGCCGAGGGCTGGGACCTCGAGGTGGTCGATCTGCGTTCGCTGGTGCCCTTCGACGACGAGACGGTCGCCGCCTCGGTGCGCCGCACCGGGCGCGCGGTCGTCGTCCATGAGTCGGGCTCCTTCGGCGGCCCGGGCGGGGAGATCGCGGCCCGCGTGACGGAGCGCTGCTTCCACCACCTGGAGGCCCCGGTGCTCCGGGTCGCCGGCTTCGACATCCCGTATCCGCCGCCGATGCTGGAGCGCCACCACCTGCCCGGTGTCGACCGCATCCTCGACGCCGTGGCGCGGCTGCAGTGGGAGGCCGGGAACTGATGGCACAGGTGCTGGAGTTCAAGCTGCCCGACCTCGGTGAGGGACTCACCGAGGCGGAGATCGTGCGCTGGCTGGTCCAGGTCGGCGACGTCGTCGCCGTGGACCAGCCCGTCGTCGAGGTCGAGACGGCCAAGGCGATGGTCGAGGTGCCCTGCCCCTACGGCGGGGTGGTCACCGCCCGGTTCGGCGAGGAGGGCACCGAACTGCCCGTCGGCGCCCCGCTGATCACGGTCGCGGTCGGCGCCCCGGCCTCCGGCGGACCGGCCGAGGGCTCGGGGAACGTGCTGGTGGGATACGGCACCTCGCAGGCGCCGGCGCGGCGCAGGCGGGTACGGCCGGTGCAGTCCCCGCCCGCCGCGCCGGTGACGGCCGCGGCCCCCGCCCCGGCCGCGCCCACCGCAGCCCCCGCCGCCGCGGTCACGGCTCCCGAGGGGTCGGGCGCCGGGCGTCCGGTCGTCGCCGGGGGCCCGGTCCCCGTGATCTCCCCCCTGGTGCGGCGCCTGGCCCGGGAGGGAGGCCTGGACCTGCGGGAGCTGACCGGTTCCGGACCCGACGGGCTCATCCTGCGCGTGGACGTGGAGAACGCCCTGCGGACGGCGGCGGCCGCGCCCGAGGCCTCGGCCGCCCCCGCCTCCACGCCGGCCCCCGCGTCCGCCGCCCTGACCGGCGGTCAACGCGTCCCCCTCAAGGGCGTCCGGGGCGCCGTCGCCGACAAGCTCTCCCGCAGCCGCCGCGAGATCCCCGACGCGACCTGCTGGGTGGACGCCGACGCGACCGAGCTGATGCGGGCCCGCGCCGCGATGAACGCCGCGGGCGGCCCGAAGATCTCCCTCCTCGCGCTGCTGGCCCGTATCTGCACCGCCGCCCTGGCCCGCTTCCCGGAGCTGAACTCCACCGTCGACGTCGAGGCGCGGGAGATCGTCCGGTTCGACCACGTGCACCTGGGCTTCGCCGCGCAGACCGAGCGGGGGCTGGTCGTCCCCGTCGTCCGTGACGCCCACGCCCGGGACGCCGAGGGGCTCACCGCGGAGTTCGCCCGGCTCACCGACGTGGCCCGGGACGGCAGGCTCACCCCCGCCGAACTGACCGGCGGGACCTTCACCCTGAACAACTACGGGGTGTTCGGCGTCGACGGCTCCACGCCGATCATCAACCACCCCGAGGCGGCCATGCTGGGCGTGGGCCGGATCGTGCCCAAGCCATGGGTGCACGAGGGCGAGCTGGCCGTACGCAAGGTGGTGCAGCTCTCCCTCACCTTCGACCACCGGGTCTGCGACGGCGGCACCGCCGGAGGTTTCCTGCGGTACGTGGCGGACTGCGTGGAACAGCCGGCGGTTCTGCTGCGTACCCTGTGATCACAGGCTCACCGCGAGAAGCGCGTTCCCGAGGCGCACCGCGTTCCCTGTGATCGAGGGGGCCCGCATACTCGGGGGGTGACCTCGTTCGAACACCCCGGCACCCCCGCCGGCCGTCCACCGGGGCCGGCCGCCGCCGCGTACGACGCCGCCCATGGCGCCGCCCATGACGCCGTGTACGACGCGGTCGTGCTCGCGGGCGGCGGCGCCCGGCGTCTCGGCGGCGCCGACAAGCCGGGGGTGCGCGTGGGCGGCCGGGCGCTGCTGGACCGGGTGCTCGCCGCCTGCGCCGGCGCCCGCACCACCGTCGTGGTCGCCGATCCCCGGCCCACCGCCCGGCCCGTGCGCTGGGCGCGCGAGGACCCGCCCGGCGGGGGTCCCCTGGCCGCGCTCGACGCCGGACTGCGCCGGACCACGGCCGACGAGGTCCTCGTCCTCTCCGCCGATCTGCCCTTCCTCGCGGCCGGCACCGTGCGGCGGCTGCTGGCCGCCCTGCGCGCCGGCACCGCGGCGGGCGCGCTGCTCACCGACGCCGACGGCCGCGACCAGCCGCTCGTCGCCGTGTACCGGACCGTCGCCCTGCGAAGCGCACTGGCACCGCTCGGCGCCGCCCCCGGCGGCCTCACGGGGCTGCCCCTGCGCCGGCTGACCGCCGGACTCGACCTCACCCGCGTCCCCGACCCCGTCGCGTCCTTCGACTGCGACACCTGGGACGACATCGCCACCGCCCGGGCCCGCATCAGGGAGCATGACCACGTGTTGGACGAATGGATTTCCGCAGTCAAGGACGAGCTGGGCATCGACCTGGAGGTCGACACCGGTGCGCTCCTCGATCTCGCCCGGGACGCCGCCCACGGCGTCGCCCGGCCCGCCGCGCCGCTGACCACCTTCCTGGTCGGCTACGCGGCCGCCCAGGCCCAGGGCGGCCCCGAGGCCGTCGCCGAGGCCGCCCGCAAGGCCGCCGCCCTGGCGCTGCGCTGGGCGAAGGAGGCGCAGGAGACGGACGCAGCAGGCCCCGAGGGCTCCACCGCCGCCCGGCCCGGCGACACGGGACCGGACGCCGGATGACCCGCCACGGCATGCGCGCGGGCCGGGGCACCCGGGCCCCCGATGCCCAGGCCTCCGATGCCCAGGCCCCCGGTACCGAGAGCCGCGACACCGGGGCCCGCGACACCGGGGCCCGCGACACCGAGGACTTCGGCAACGCGGGCTTCGACGTCGAGGAGGTGCTCGCCCTGGTGAACGACGGCAAGGGCTCCGCCCGCCCGGCCGGGGGCCCCGCGTCCGGGCGTCACGGCACACGGACCGAAGGCGCCTCCCCCACCCACGGTCCCCGCACCGGCGAGGCCACCGCCACAGACCCCACGGCCGATCGTCACGGCCATCGGCACCACGCCACCGCCTGGCCCGAGGCCCGCGCGATCGCCGCCCGTGCCGCCCGGTCCCGCGCCGCGCGCCGCGCCCCCGTCTCCGTGACCCTGGGCGACGCCCTCGGGCTGGTCCTGGCCGGCCCGTTGACCGCCCTCACCGACCTGCCCTCCTTCGACACCTCCGCGATGGACGGCTGGGCCGTGGCGGGCCCCGGACCCTGGCAGGTCCGGGACGAAGGCGTGCTGGCGGGCAGCGCCGCGCCCGAACCCCTCGCCGACGGCGAGGCCGTCCGGATCGCCACCGGTGCCCGGATCCCCCCGGACACCACGGCGGTCCTGCGTAGCGAGCACGGCCGCACCGACGCCCAGGGCCGGCTGCACCCGACCCGGGACATGAGCCACGGCCAGGACATCCGCCCCCGAGGCCAGGAGTGCCGGAGCGGCGATCAGCTGCTGGCCGTCGGCGCGGTGGTGACCCCCGCCGTCCTCGGGCTCGCCGCGGCCGCCGGATACGACACCCTGTCCGTCGTACCCCGGCCCCGGGCCGAGGTGCTGGTGCTGGGCGACGAACTGCTCACCGAGGGCCGCCCGCACGACGGACTCATCCGGGACGCGCTCGGCCCGATGCTGCCGCCGTGGCTGCGGGCGCTGGGGGCCGAGGTCGTCGCCGTGCGGCGGATCGGCGACGACGAGAAGGCCCTGCACCGAGCCGTCAGCAGGTCCTCCGCCGACCTGATCCTCACCACCGGCGGTACCGCCTCCGGCCCCGTCGACCATGTCCACCCCGTCCTGCGCCGCATCGGCGCCGAACTCCTCGTGGACGGCGTCCAGGTGCGCCCCGGGCACCCGATGCTGCTGGCCCGCACCAAGGACGAGCAGCATCTCGTCGGTCTGCCCGGCAACCCCCTCGCGGCTGTCTCCGGGCTCCTCACGCTCGCCGAGCCCCTGCTGCGCACCCTGTCCGCCCGGCCCGCACCGGAGCGGTACGCGCTGCCCCTGCGGGACGAGGTGCAGGGGCATCCCCAGGACACCCGGCTCGTCCCGGTGGTGCTGCGCGGTGATCATGTCGTTCCGCTGCACTACAACGGCCCGGCGATGCTCCGGGGCGTCGCGGCGGCCGACGCGCTGGCCGTCGTACCGCCCGGGGGAGCGCGGGCGGGTCAGCGGACGGAACTCCTCGACCTGCCGTGGGCGACAGCCGGGATCGCGGCCTGTTTCACGTGAAACAGCGCCGCCCGTTTCACGTGAAACAAACCGCTTGTTTCACGTGAAACACCCGCATGGTGGACGGCGTCACACCTGTTCGGCCGCTGGAACCGCCCGCCGGACCGTGATCACCCGGTCCCCCTCCTGGAGCCGGGTGAGCCGGGGGTCGGCGTAGTCGAGCAGCTGCCGGCCCCGTACGACGGCCACGACCAGGTCCGCGGAACTGCGCGGCGACTGCCCTGCCTCGCCTTCGGTGACCGGGCGTTCGACGAGGGTCAGCCCGCTGCCGAGGGTCATCAGATCCTCCAGGGTCTTCGCCACGGTCGGGCTGATCATCGAGACGCCGAGCAGCCGCCCCGCGGACGAGGAGCTGGTGACCACGGTGTTCGCGCCGGACTGCCGGAGCAGGGGCACGTTCTCGTCCTCCCGGGCCGCCACCACGATCGTGGCGCGCCGGTTGAGCTGCCGGGCCGTCAGCGTGACCAGGGCCGCCGTGTCGTCCCGCTGGGGGGCGACGATCACCCGGGAGGCGTGCGGCACCTCCGCCCGCCGTAGCACCTCGCTGTGGGTGGCGTCCCCGGTGACCGTCACCAGCCCGTCGTCGCCGGCCGCCTCGGTGGCCTTGCGCTGGGCGTCCACGACCACGATCCGCTCCTTGGCGATGCCCTGCCCCACGAGCGTCTGCACCGCGTGCCGGCCCTTCGTGCCGTATCCGACGACCACGACATGGTCCCGGGTCCGCATCCGCCAGCGGTGGATGCGGACCTGCTGCCGGGTGCGTTCGGTGAGCACCTCCAGGGTGGTGCCGACCAGGATGATCAGGAACAGCACGCGCAGCGGGGTGATGACGAGGATGTTGACCAGCCGGGCGGTGTCGCTCACAGGGGTGATGTCGCCGTAGCCGGTGGTGGAGAGGGTGACCGTGGCGTAGTACGCGGAGTCCAGGAAGTCCACGGAACCGTCGGAGTTGTCGTTGTAGCCCTCGTGGTCGGCGTAGACGATCAGCGTGGTCAGGGCCAGCACCAGCAGGCCCATGGCGAGGCGGCGCAGCACCTGCTGGAGCGGGGGCGCGCCGACACTCACCGGCATGGTGATGGACCGCCCCGCCTCGGCGTCGTCGCGGGCCTCGCGGCGGGAGCGGTACCAGAGGGACCGGACGAGAGAGAGCCGCACCGGCCCGGTGGGCTGTCGTTCCTGGTCCTTCATCGCGCGCCCCCTGTGGCCGTGATCCGATCGATGGGCACCATGGTTCCCGGCGGGTCCCCACCCGTCATGAAGCAACACGGTCCCAGGGCCCGTGTCCGTCACCGCACCGGAGGTCCCCTTGCGCGACCACATTGTCGTCGTCGGCTTCGGCACGAAGGGGCGGTCCGCGATCCGGACGGCCTGCGCCTCGGGGCTGCGCAAGGACCAGGTCGTGGTGATCGACCCCAGCTCGAAGGCGATCGAGGCGGCGACCGCCGAGGGCTACGAGGGGGTGGTCGGGGACGCCACCCGCAGTGATGTGCTGCGGCGGGCGGAGGTGCAGAGGGCCGGACGGATCGTCATCGCGACCCAGCGCGACGACACCGCCGTCCTGGTGGCGCTGACGGCCCGCCAGCTGAACCCGGCCGCGACGATCGTGGCCGCGGCGCGCGAGGAGGAGAACGCTCCGTTGTTGAAGCAGTCCGGCGCCGACGAGGTCATCACCAGCGCGGGGGCGGCCGGACGGCTGCTGGGGCTCAGCGTGCTCAGCCCGTCGGCCGGTCTGGTGATGGAGGACCTGATACAGCAGGGCAGCGGGCTGGACCTCGTCGAGCGGACCGTGACCAAGGCGGAGGCGGGCCGCGGTCCGCGGGAGACGGACGACCTCGTGGTCAGCGTCGTCCGGGGCCACCGGGTCCTCGCCTACGACGATCCCGCCGTCGGCGTCCTGGAGCTGACGGACCGGCTGATCACGATCGTGCGCGTCGACTGAGCGGGCGCGCGGCGCCGGGTAGCGTCCCCCTCATGCATGCGATCACGATTCCCGAACCTGGTGGTCCCGAGGCGCTGGTGTGGGACGAGGTCCCCGATCCCGTGCCCGCCGAGGGCGAGGTCCTGGTCGAGGTGGTGGCCGGCGCCGTCAACCGCGCCGACATCCTGCAACGGCAGGGCTTCTACGACCCGCCGCCCGGCGCCTCCCGTTACCCCGGCCTGGAGTGCTCCGGCCGGATCACCGCACTCGGCCCCGAAGTCTCCGGCTGGTCCGTCGGCGACGAGGTGTGCGCGCTGCTCTCGGGCGGCGGATACGCCGAGAAGGTCGCCGTCCCGGCCGGGCAGCTGCTGCCCGTACCCGAGGGCCTCGACCTCCGGCAGGCCGCCGCGCTCCCGGAGGTGACCTGCACGGTCTGGTCGAACGTGTTCATGGTCGCCCAGCTGCGCCCCGGTGAGACGCTGCTCGTGCACGGCGGCTCCAGCGGCATCGGCACCATGGCGATCCAGCTGGCCAAGGCCGTCGGCGCCAAGGTCGCAGTGACGGCCGGCACCAAGGAGAAGCTGGAGCGCTGCGCGGAGCTGGGCGCGGACATCCTCATCGACTACCGCGAGCAGGACTTCGTCGCCGAGCTGAAGGCGGCCACCGGCGGCGCGGGCGCCGACGTGATCCTCGACAACATGGGGGCGAAGTACCTGGACCGCAATGTCCAGAGCCTCGCCGTCAACGGCCGGCTCGCGATCATCGGCATGCAGGGCGGCATCAAGGCCGAGCTGAACATCGCGGCGCTGCTGAGCAAGCGCGCCGCGATCAGCGCGACCTCGCTGCGGGCCCGCCCGCTCGCGGAGAAGGCGGCCATCGTGGCCGCCGTGCGCGAACACGTGTGGCCCCTCCTCGCGGAAGGCCATGTCCGTCCCGTCGTCGACCGGGAGATCCCGATGAGCGACGCGGCGACGGCCCATCGGGTCGTCGAGGAGAGCGGTCACGTGGGCAAGGTGCTGCTGGTCGTGCCATAGGGCGTGCAGGGCGTGCTCAGGACCGCCGCAGGCGGAACGCGGCGAGGCCGAGGCCCAGCCCGAGCCCGATGAGGACCAGTCCGCTGCCCAGCGGCAGGATCCGCAGCATGGGTCCGCCGGCCCGCTCCCCCGCCGCGGCGGCCGGACCGGCCCCGTCCTGCGGCGCGGAGGCCTCGGGCGCGACGGCGGCCTCCGGGGGCGACCCGGCTCCGGCGTCGGCGTCCGGGTCGCCTTCGCCCCGGTCCTGCGGGTCGCCGGCGCCCTCGGCGTCACCCGAGCCGACGTCGCCGTCGGCCGCGCCGGTGTCGCCGGAATGCTCGGTGGCCCCGGTGCCGTCCGTCCCGTCCCCGCCGTCACCGGCCTCCTGGCCCGGGTCGTCCTCGTCCCGCCCCGCGCCCTTCTCCTCGTCCGGCCGCCCGGGGCGCGCCCGCCCCTCACCGGCCCGGCTCCCGGCCCGGTCGGGTTCGGGTGAGGAGGTGGTGGAGGGGGAGGCGGCCGCCACCGGGCCCCGGTGGTGCGCCGGGCCTCTGTCGTCCGTAGCACCCTCGCCGTACTCGCCCCCGCGCCGACCACGCGTCGCGCCGTCACCGTCGTACGTCGAGACGCTCTCGTACGTCGATACGGCCCCGTACGACGAGACGCTCCCGTACGTCGATACGGCCCCGTACGACGATACGGCCCCGTACGACGAGACGGCTCCGTACGACGAGACGGCCCCGTACGACGAGACGGCCCCGTACGACGAGACGGCTCCGTAAGGCAGCACCAGTACCCCCACCGCGCACAACCCCCGCCGCAATCGAGTCACGCCCCCCAGACTCACACCCCCGCCAAAGCGCCGCATATCGGACTCCACCGAACGCGTGTCGTGCGGAAACGGTGGATCTTCCTTCAAGGGGGGCACCACGGTGATGAGGTACAGGGGTGCGAGAGAATGGCGGCATGGAGATGCCGAGGAACGATAGGTCGCCGGAGACCGCCCAGAAGATCCTGGTCGTGGGCCAGGACGGAATGGCACTCGGTGGCGTCGACGCCGACGAGGACTCCCGTGAGATCCCGGTGACGGAGCAGGTCGAGCAGCCGGCGAAGGTCATGCGGATCGGCAGCATGATCAAGCAGTTGCTGGAGGAGGTGCGCGCGGCTCCCCTGGACGAGGCGAGCCGGGCCCGGCTGAAGGAGATCCACTCCAGTTCGGTGAAGGAACTGGAGGACGGCCTGGCGCCGGAGCTCGTCGAGGAGCTGGAGCGGCTGTCCCTGCCGTTCAACGAGGACTCCACCCCCAGCGACGCGGAACTGCGGATCGCGCAGGCCCAGCTGGTGGGCTGGCTGGAGGGGCTCTTCCACGGCATCCAGACCACGCTGTTCGCCCAGCAGATGGCCGCGCGGGCGCAGCTGGAGCAGATGCGCCGGGCGCTGCCGCCGGGAGTGGGCGGCCCCGAGGGGATGGACGACCCCCGCGCGGGCGGCCGCACGGGCGGGCCGTACCTCTAGGCACAGCCTCTTTCGGAGTCGTAGACGATCACAGGGCCCGGCGTCGACCGCCGGGCCCTCTCATCTTCTCCGGGCCGGTCAGGACGCCGGATTGCCCGTCGACACGCTCAGCTCGATCTCCGGCACGTCCGAGGGGTCGACGTCCGTCCCGGCGGACGGGAACTGGTCCATCACCGCGCCGTCGCCGTAGGTGTTCTCGTCCACGTACTTGATCTTCATCTTCCATCCGGCCGCCTGGAAGCAGGCCTTGACCGACTGGATGTACTTGAACTTGAAGTTCGGCACCCGGACCTTGTCGGGGTCGTTGTACGACTCCTCCGGCTCGGAGCACTCGGTCGACTCGATCGTCTTGGCGGTGTCGGGGCCGCGGTAGCCCGCCGCCTTCGTCGCCGAGGGGGAGGCGCTGGAGCCTCCGCCGCCGCGCTCGTCGTCGCCGCCGCTGACGGCGAGGCTCATCAGGAACGCGCCCACCACGACCACCGCGACCAGCACCGAACCGATCACGACCGGCTTGTTGCCCTTGCCGCCGCCCGCGGGCAGCGGGCCCGGCGGCTGCGGCGAGAGGTGGTACGCCGGGGGCGTGGGCGGCCCCTGCCGGTGGCCGTAGGCCGGGGCGGGCGTCTGGTAGCCGGGCTGCTGCGGGTAGCCGTAGGAGGCGTTCGGCGGGTTCGGGGCGCCGTACGGATTCGGGTTCGGCGGGGGCTGGTACGGCGTCTGGACGCCGCCCGGCGGCGGCTGCGGCGTGTTCTGGCCGACCGGCGGGAACACCGCGGAGCCCACGCCCGAGCCGCTCTGCGCCGGGGTGCCCGGCACGATGCGCGGCGGGGCCGGCTGGAGGGAGGCGGCGACCCGCAGGCACTCGTCGCGCATGGCGACCGCGCTCGGGAAGCGGTCGTTCGGGTTCTTCTTCAGCGCGCGGGCGACCAGCGCGTCCACGGCCGGGGGCAGCGCACGGTTGATCGAGGAGGGCGCCACCGGCTCCTCCTGCACATGCGCGTAGGCGATCGCCAGCGGCGAGTCCGCGTCGAACGGCAGCCGCCCGGTGACCAGTTGGAACAGCATGATGCCGACCGAGTACAGGTCCGAGCGGGCGTCCACGCCCCGGCCCAGGGCCTGTTCGGGCGAGAGGTACTGCGGGGTGCCGACGACCATGCCGGTCTGCGTCATCGACGTGACACCGGACTGCATCGCGCGCGCGATGCCGAAGTCCATCACCTTGACGACGCCGCGCTTGGTCATCATCACGTTGCCCGGCTTGATGTCGCGGTGGACCAGGCCCATCTCGTGGCTGATCTCCAGCGCCGCGAGCACGTCCGCGGTGATCTTCAGCGCCTTGTCGGCGGGCATCGCGCCCTGCTGCCGTACGTCCTCGTCGAGCACGGAGCCGAGCGGGCGGCCCTCGACGTACTCCATGACGATGTACGGCGTCGTCAGGCCGCCCATCTCGTCCTCGCCGGTGTCGAACACCGAGACGATGTTGGTGTGCGTGAGCTTGGCCACTGCCTGCGCCTCGCGCCGGAAGCGCTCGCGGAAGGCCTGTTCACGGCCGAGTTCGGTGTGCAGCGTCTTGACCGCGACCTGGCGGTCGAGGACCGAGTCGTAGGCGAGGTGCACCGAGGCCATGCCGCCCTGGCCGAGCAGATCGCGCAGCTGATACCGGCCATTGGCCAGCGCCCGCCCCGCGTGCGCGCCCTGGGCGCCGTCCTGGCTCATGTTCCGCGTCCCCCGTAGGCCCTCGAGGCGCCGTCGGCCGCCGCCGGGCGTCTCTCTGCCGTTGACTGCCGTTGATCGAAAGTGCTATTCCCGGCCAAGTCTGCCGCAGGGCACTGACACGTCAAGCTCGGTGCCCGTTCCGTGACCCTACGAGAAAGAAGCGTCGCGGAAGCGTTACAGGTGCCTTGCGGCCGGTACACAGGATTTGCACGCCGGCCGGTGGTACGGGTTTGATGACCGGTCCGTCTCGGACCGGCGGCGGAGCCCGGCAGGGACTCATCCAGGACCGGAGGCTTGCGCGAAGGCTGTAGCGTGGCCGACGGAGACCCGTGACAACACCGCGCGCACCGCGGGCAGAAACGACGGCGAGGACTGATGGCACAGCAGCAGCCCCAGGGCCCGTCCGACCCCGAGGCGACTGGCGGCGGAATGTCAGACGCGCCGGAGAACTGGGGCAACGGCGGGCTGGTCGGCGACGGCCGGTACCGGCTGACCCGCAGACTCGGTCGGGGCGGCATGGCCGAGGTGTTCGCGGCCGAGGACGTACGACTCGGCCGTACCGTCGCGGTCAAACTCCTGCGCGCCGACCTCGCCGAGGACCCCACCTCCAAGGCCCGCTTCACGCGTGAGGCCCAGTCGGTGGCCGGCCTCAACCACCATGCGATCGTCGCCGTGTACGACTCCGGCGAGGACTTCGTGGGCGGCCAGAGCGTGCCGTACATCGTCATGGAGATCGTCGAGGGGCGCACCATCCGCGACCTCCTCCTCAACGCCGAGGCGCCCGGGCCGGAGCAGGCCCTGATCATCGTCTCCGGTGTGCTGGAGGCACTCGCCTACTCGCACCAGCACGGCATCGTGCACCGCGACATCAAGCCGGCGAACGTGATCATCACGCACAACGGCGCCGTCAAGGTGATGGACTTCGGCATCGCGCGCGCCCTGCACGGCGCGTCCACGACGATGACGCAGACCGGCATGGTCATGGGCACCCCGCAGTACCTCTCCCCGGAGCAGGCGCTCGGCAAGGCCGTCGACTACCGCTCCGACCTGTACGCGACGGGCTGCCTCCTCTACGAACTGCTCGCGCTGCGCCCGCCGTTCATCGGCGAGACCCCGCTGTCGGTGGTCTACCAGCACGTGCAGGACATCCCGCTGCCGCCGTCGCAGACCTCCGAGGGCGAGTGCCCGCCGGAGCTCGACGGACTGGTCATGCGGTCCCTCGCCAAGGAGCCCGACGACCGGTTCCAGACGGCCGAGGAGATGCGCGGACTCGTCCAGTACGCGCTCCAGATGCTCTACGACCAGGGCGGCCACACCGGCACCTGGAACACCGGCCCGGTCGCCCTGCACGACGGCCGGGGCGCCGCCGCGGGCCCCTACGCGAGCACCACGATGATGCCGCAGCACGACGGCGGCATGACCTCGCAGATCCCGCAGCCGATCCTGCCCACGGGCTACGGCAACGGCGACGACGGCGGCTTCGAGGGGCACGGGAACAGGGGCAGCGGCCGCGGCAAGCTGTGGATCCTGGCCGTCCTCGCGGTGATCGCCATCGCGGCCGGTGTGGCGCTGGCGCTGAACACCAAGGGCAACGGCAGTGGCGACGCCGACACCAGCCCGTCACCGAGCGCCACCCAGTCGCAGACCTCCAAGCCCAGCGAGTCGCCGAGCGACGAGGAGTCCGAGGAGCCCTCGGACGACTCCGACGACGACAGCGGCGACTCGGGCTCCGGTTCCTACAACGACACCCCGCAGTACACGCCCTCGAAGACCCCGTCGTACTCGCCCTCCGCGTCGGCCACCAGTGAGCCGACCGGCACGGAGACGGACCCGGGGACGTCCGAGGAGCCGAGCGGCCCGGCGACGAGCGACCCGGGGACGGACGGCGGCACCGACGGCACGACCGACGGCTCCGGCAACGGCGGCACCGACCAGGGCGGCACCACCCTCGGCTCCGGCCTCGGAGGCAACTGACCGGTCCGGCCTTTTTTCAGCCACGCGCGCGTGACGCCCTTTCCCGGGCGGCACGCGCGCGTGCTGCATTCGGGGGACTCTTCCCGTGACCTGGGTCACCGGGATAACGTGCCCTTGTTCCGGCCCCCTGCAAGGCTGTGACCAGGAAGAGTTCCCGATTTTGCGAATTTACTTGGAAATCCAAGCAAAAACGCAGGTCAGGAGGGGTTTCACAGAGATGTGGACTACTGGGTAACGTGCCTTGTGCAGGGCGCTCGCCGGGGCACCTGTCACATCTGTGCCCGTTTTGCCGCACCCACCCTGTGCGGACGCGAAGGCGCGGATGAGCCGCACTGGCACCCGGCGAACCCGGGTAGCCGGACCGACGGAGGAGCACACGTGACCGTGGAGAGCACTGCCGCGCGCAAACCGCGACGCAGCGCCGGAACCAAGAGCACGGCCGGCAAGCGCACGACCGCAAGGAACGCGCCAGGCACCGACCCCGAGCTCGTACAACTGCTGACGCCCGAGGGCAAGCGCGTCAAGAGCGCCGCGTACGACAAGTACGTCGCCGGCGTCACCCCCGAAGAGCTCCGCGGCCTGTACCGCGACATGGTGCTCACCCGCCGCTTCGACGCCGAGGCCACCTCCCTGCAGCGCCAGGGCGAGCTGGGCCTGTGGGCCTCGCTGCTCGGCCAGGAGGCCGCCCAGATCGGCTCCGGCCGGGCGCTCCGCGACGACGACTACGTCTTCCCGACCTACCGCGAGCACGGCGTCGCCTGGTGCCGCGGGGTCGACCCGACCAACCTGCTCGGCATGTTCCGCGGGGTGAACAACGGCGGCTGGGACCCCAACGGCAACAACTTCCACCTCTACACGATCGTCATCGGCTCCCAGACGCTGCACGCGACCGGGTACGCGATGGGCGTCGCCAAGGACGGCGCGGACAGCGCGGTGATCGCCTACTTCGGCGACGGCGCCTCCAGCCAGGGCGACGTGGCCGAGTCCTTCACCTTCTCCGCCGTCTACAACGCGCCGGTGGTGTTCTTCTGCCAGAACAACCAGTGGGCGATCTCCGAGCCGACCGAGAAGCAGACCCGCGTCCCGCTCTACCAGCGTGCCCAGGGCTTCGGCTTCCCCGGCGTCCGCGTCGACGGCAACGACGTGCTGGCCTGCCTCGCGGTCACCCGCTGGGCGCTGGAGCGGGCCCGCAACGGCGAGGGCCCCACCCTCGTCGAGGCGTACACCTACCGCATGGGCGCCCACACCACCTCCGACGACCCGACCCGCTACCGCGGCGACGAGGAGCGTCTGGCCTGGGAGGCGAAGGACCCGATCCTGCGCCTGCGCCGCCACCTGGAGACCTCAAACCACACGGACGAGGGATTCTTCGCGGAACTCGAGGCCGAGAGCGAGGCGTTGGGCAGGCGAGTGCGCGAAGCGGTCCGTGCCATGCCGGACCCGGACCACTTCGCCATCTTCGAGAACGTGTACGCGGACGGGCACGCGCTCGTCGACGAGGAGCGGGCCCAGTTCGCCGCCTACCAGGCGTCGTTCGCGGACGAGGGGGGTAACTGAGATGGCTGAGACTGCGACATCCAAGAACATGGCCCTGGCCAAGGCGATCAACGAATCGCTGCGCCGCGCCCTGGAGACCAACCCGAAGGTCCTCGTGATGGGCGAGGACGTCGGCAAGCTCGGCGGTGTCTTCCGGGTGACGGACGGCCTGCAGAAGGACTTCGGCGAGAGCCGGGTCATCGACACCCCGCTCGCCGAGTCCGGCATCGTCGGCACCGCCATCGGCCTCGCCCTGCGCGGCTACCGCCCCGTGGTCGAGATCCAGTTCGACGGCTTCGTCTTCCCCGCCTACGACCAGATCGTCACCCAGCTCGCCAAGATGCACGCCCGCTCGCTGGGCAAGGTCAAGATGCCGGTCGTCGTCCGCATCCCCTACGGCGGCGGCATCGGCGCGGTCGAGCACCACTCGGAGTCCCCGGAGTCGCTGTTCGCGCACGTCGCCGGATTGAAGGTGGTCTCCCCCTCCAACGCCTCCGACGCCTACTGGATGATGCAGCAGGCCATCCAGAGCGACGACCCGGTGATCTTCTTCGAGCCCAAGCGGCGCTACTGGGACAAGGGCGAGGTCAACACCGAGGCCATCCCCGGCCCGCTGCACAGGGCTCAGGTGGCCCGTGCGGGCACCGATCTGACCCTGGCCGCCTACGGCCCGATGGTGAAGCTCTGCCTGGAGGCGGCGAACGCCGCAGCCGAGGAGGGCAAGAGCCTCGAGGTCCTCGACCTGCGCTCGGTCTCCCCGCTCGACTTCGACTCCCTCCAGGCCTCCGTCGAGAAGACCCGCCGCCTGGTCGTGGTGCACGAGGCCCCGGTGTTCTTCGGCTCCGGAGCGGAGATCGCCGCCCGGATCACGGAGCGCTGCTTCTACCACCTGGAGGCCCCGGTGCTCAGGGTCGGCGGCTACCACGCCCCGTACCCGCCGGCCCGCCTGGAGGAGGAGTACCTGCCGGGCCTGGACCGGGTGCTCGACGCCGTCGACCGTGCCCTGGCGTACTGAGGAGAGGGTCGTGACGACGATGACGGAAGCGTCCGTACGCGAGTTCAAGATGCCGGACGTGGGCGAGGGCCTCACCGAGGCCGAGATCCTCAAGTGGTACGTCCAGCCCGGTGACACGGTCACCGACGGCCAGGTGGTGTGCGAGGTCGAGACGGCCAAGGCCGCCGTCGAACTGCCCATCCCCTACGACGGCGTGGTCCGCGCGCTCCACTTCCCCGAGGGCACCACCGTGGACGTGGGCATGTCGATCATCGCGGTGGACGTGGCGGGCGGCGCCGCCCCCGCCGAACCACCCGCACCGGCAGCGGAACCGGCCCGGACGGCCGCGGCCCCCGCGGCACCGCCCGCACCCGCCGCCCCGGCGCCCGAGGAGAAGAAGCCGGCGGGCTCCGGCCGCCAGCCGGTGCTCGTCGGGTACGGCGTGGCCGCCTCCTCCACCAGGCGCCGCCCCCGCAAGACCCCCGCGATCCCGGCCCCTGCCCAGGAGCCCGCCGCGGCGGCCGTGCAGTCCGAGCTGAACGGCCACGGCGGGGCCCCGGTGGTGCAGGAGCGCCCGCTGGCCAAGCCGCCGGTGCGCAAGCTCGCCAAGGACCTGGGCGTGGACCTCACCTCCGTGGTCCCGACCGGCCCGGACGGCATCATCACGCGGGAGGACGTGTACGCGGCGGCGGCCCCGCCGGCCACGGCTCCGGCAGCCCCGGCCCAGGCACCCGCGCCGGCCGGCCAGGCCCCGGCGCCGGTCACCCCGCCCGCGCCGGCGCCCGTCGTGTCGTACGACTCGGTCCGTGAGACCCGTATCCCGGTCAAGGGTGTCCGCAAGGCGACCGCGGCGGCGATGGTCGGCTCGGCGTTCACCGCGCCGCACGTCACCGAGTTCATCACCGTCGACGTCACGCGCACGCTGAAGCTCGTCGAGGAGCTCAAGCAGGACAAGGAGATGCAGGGGCTGCGGGTCAACCCGCTGCTGCTGATCGCCAAGGCCCTGCTGGTGGCGATCCGGCGCCACCCGGAGATCAACGCCTCCTGGGACGAGGCGGCGCAGGAGATCGTGGTCAAGCACTACGTCAACCTGGGCATCGCGGCGGCCACCCCGCGGGGGCTCCTCGTCCCGAACATCAAGGACGCGCACGCCCAGACGCTGCCGCAGCTCGCGGCGTCCCTGAGCGAGCTGGTCTCCACCGCGCGCGAGGGCCGGACGTCCCCGGCCGCCATGCAGGGCGGCACCGTGACGATCACCAATGTCGGCGTCTTCGGCGTCGACACCGGCACCCCGATCCTCAACCCCGGTGAGTCGGCGATCCTCGCGGTCGGCGCGATCCGACTCCAGCCGTGGGTCCACAAGGGCAAGGTGAAGCCCCGCCAGGTGACCACCCTGGCCCTCTCCTTCGACCACCGTCTGGTCGACGGGGAGCTGGGCTCCAAGGTACTGGCCGACACGGCGGCGATCCTGGAGGAGCCGAAGCGGCTGATCACCTGGGGCTGAGCCCGGGTACGGCCCCCGTTCAGTGGCGGGGGCCGTGGTCGGCGGGGCCTCAGAGAGGGGTGCTGCCTAGCCGCGGTGCCGCTCGGGCTCCCGCCGGAGCCAGTGGCCGCCGGTCGTCCAGCCGAGGAACAGTCGGCCGGTGCCGTCGTCGGCGTGGCCGCCCTCGGTGACCTGGCGCAGTCCGGTCAGGGCCGGGGCGAGCCGGGCGCCGACGGGCCAGGGGTGGCGGGCGGTCTCCTCGGACAGCCAGGCCAGGGTCGCGGCCCGCTCCCGCGCGGTGCACAGGGAGAGCTGGAAGACCATCTGCCGCCAGGCGTAGGCCGCGTCCTTGATCGTGGCCAGCGGGAACACCTGGCCGTGCACCCGCCCGGTCAGCCGGCACACGGCGACGAAGCTGCGGCGGGCCAGGTCCGCCCAGCCCGGGGCCGGGGTGATGCCCACCCGGTGGACCAGGGTGGCCAGGTTGTGCGTGGTGAGGATCTGCGCCTGCTCGATCACCGTGCCGTTGTCGGCCACCGACCAGCCGGAGGACCGGGACCGGCTCCCCGGCGAGAAGGCCGCCGCCCGCTCCCGGCACAGCGTCCCGAACCCCGGCGAGGTCCGCGGCCGGCCCGGGCGGGTCAGGGCCTCGCCAGCCTCCGCGATCGCCAGGTTGCGGACGGCCGCGTAGTCGATCCGGTAGTAGCGCTCGTAGAGCGAACCGCCGCCGAGCAGCTCCGCCGCGACCCGTGCCGAGGCGAGGAACTTCGGGCCGAACGCGCCCGTGAAGATGTCGCAGGCCAGCTCCTCGACGAAGGGCGTGCCGAGGTCGGCCTGGCGGGCCAGCACGGACAGTTCCCGGACCAGCGGATTCGGCAGGATCGTCGCGGGGAACGCCTGCACGGCCAGTTCGCCCAGCCGCCGCAGCGCAACCGACGCCACCCGGTCGGCCCCGTCCTCGGTCTTCTGTCCGGCCACGGCCCGCACCCACGGCAGCTCCTCGATCCGCACCTGCTGCTGGAGGTTCAGCAGCAGCAGCGAGCGCCGGCCGGCGAACGCGCGGTGGTTCGCGACGGCCAGCGTGCGCAGGGCGCCCTCCGGGTAGGCCTGCGCGGCGGTGACGGCGACCAGCTGCGGGACGATCTCCGCGAGCACCTCCGCCGAGGGCACCAGACCGCGTTCCACCAGCGTCTCCAGGGAAGCGCTCAGCGCACCCTCGACGGGCCGGCGGACCGCGGCCGGGATCGCCGCGCCCTCCGGCAGCCCGGTCTCCCGCGCCTCGGCCTCGGTCACCGGGACGAGCAGCGGCCCGGGGTCGGTCAGGCCCACCGACTGCTCCAGCCCGGCCAGCCGGCGCAGCACCAGCTGGGCCAGTGCGTGGTGGGAGGGCAGCGCCGCCTGCGCGGCCTGCTCCCGGCGCAGCGCCTCGTGCGGCGCGGAGCCGGGAACTCCGCGTCGCCGCACCATCGAGGTGACGGCGTGCCGCAGCAGCCCGAGCCGGCGCGGGCCCGGCCCCCGCCGGGTGACGGTCTCGTCCAGCACGTCCCGCAGGATCGCCAGGTTCTGCTTGCCGTCCAGGTGCTTGGTGCAGTGCGTGTGGCGGCGGGCCAGCTCGCGGTAGTGCCAGAGCAGATCGCCGCCGCGCACGTACCAGTCCAGGTGGGCGGCCCGCTCCGGGACCCGGACGACGCCCTCGTCGTCGGCGGTCTCCAGCCAGTGGGTGAGGAGTTCGTCGCCGAACGGCCCCCACACGGTCAGCGCCTCCCGCTGGGTCTCCACGGCCTTGCTGGGCCGGCGCCGCGCCAGGGTCTCCCCGGCGTCGGCGACGGTCTGCCGGTGCACGGCGTCGGCCCCGGGCACGGGCCGGCCGGCCGGTCGCGGGGTGAACCGCAGCCGCCCGGCGAACGGGGCGAGTTCGGCGACGAGAGCGGCAGCCGCCTCGGTCCGTCCGGTGCGGGCCAGCCATGCCACGGTGAGCAGGGCGGCCTCCTCCGGCAGGGTCACCTCGTAACGCCCGCTGTCCAGGAAGTCGTAGAGCCGGCCCAGGCCGGCGGCGGAGAGCCAGTAGGTGAACAGCGCCTGCCGCTCGCACGGCACTCCGCCCGCGCGGGCCGCCTCCCTCTCGTACTCCGTCAGGGGCCCGGCGGCGCCGGCCTCGCCGGTGGCGAAGCCGCCGCGCAGCACCTCAGGGGTCACCCAGGCGGGGAGTCCCACGACGGGCGTGCGGGAACCGATCGTGAGGACGCCTTCCGCCATGCCGGTGAGGACGGACCGCCAGGAACGGCCCCGTTCGCCCGCGCGGCGGCGGGTGTCGGGGTCGTCATGGGTGAGCGCGGTCCTGAGCTCCCTGGCCAACTGCCCGGAGGCGTAAGCCGGGTCGGCCTGTGCGAGGTGCTGCTGGTCAGCGTCGCTGTTCATAAGCCGACGTGGCGGGTGCTGCCCCCGCTCCCTCCGGGTCTCAAGCCCGGCGCTCTGCTGTTGAGCTACACGTCGATGACACCGACGCTAAGGGCCGAACGGACGTACGGACAACCGCGTTTTTTCCGCTGTCATCCGACGCCCTGCGCCGGGACGTGCACCGTCTCCACCCGGCTCGCCACCAGCCGCTCGCGTTCGCGGCGGGCCGCCCGTTTGCGCAGCCGCAGGATCTGGCTGACGCCGAGGGCCTGGAGGACGAACACCGAGGAGAAGGCGATCGTGTAGTCGTCGCCGGTCGCGTCCAGCAGCACGCCGACCGCGAACAGGGTCGTCATGGACGCCGTGAAACCACCCATGTTGGTGATACCGGAGGCGGTGCCCTGACGTTCGGGCGGGTTCGCGGGGCGGGCGAAGTCGAAGCCCAGCATCGAGGCGGGCCCGCAGGCGCCGAGGACCGCGCAGAGGACGACGAGGAGCCACGTCGGCGCGTGCTCGGCGGGATAGCCGAGGGTCACCGCCCAGACCAGGGTGGTCGCGCCCACCGTGCCCAGCGCCAGCGGGAGCCGGGCGCCGTGGTGCCGGGCGACGATCTGGCCGTAGACCAGCCCCACGGCCATGTTGGACAGGACGACCAGCGTGAGGAGTTCGCCCGCCGCCGCCCGCGACAGGCCCTGGGCCCGGACGAGGAACGGCAGGCCCCACAGCAGCAGGAACACCATCGCCGGGAACTGGGTCGTGAAGTGCACCCACAGGCCGAGCCGGGTCCCCGGCTCCCGCCAGGACGCGGCGATCTGGCGGCGGACGTACGCGGCGCCGTGGTGCGGGAAGGGCTCCGGCTCATGGCCCTCGGGGTGGTCCTTCAGGAAGAGGACGAGCAGGACCAGCACGACCACGCCCGCGACGGCGCTGCCCGCGAAGGCGGCGGTCCAGCCGATCCCGTGCAGCAGCCGGGCCAGCAGCAGGGTGGAGACCAGGTTGCCCGCCATGCCGGCGAGACCGGCGAACTGGGCCACCAGGGGGCCGCGCCGGGCCGGGAACCATCGGGTGCCGAGCCGCAGCACACTGATGAAGGTCATCGCGTCCCCGCAGCCGAGCAGCGCGCGCGAGGCGAGTGCCGTGCCGTACGACGGGGAGAAGGCGAAGCCGAGCTGTCCCGCGGTGAACAGCACGGTGCCGATCGTCAGCACCCGCTTGGTGCCGAGCCGGTCCACCAGCAGTCCGACGGGTATCTGCATGCCCGCGTAGACCAGCAGCTGGAGGATCGAGAAGGTCGACAGGGCAGAGGCGTTCACCTGGAAGCGGTCGGCCGCGTCGAGGCCGGCGACCCCCAGTGACGTACGGAAGATGACGGCGACGAAGTAGACCGAGACGCCGATCCCCCAGACGGCCATCGCGCGCCGTCCGCCGGGAGGATCACCCGGAAGGGTGGAGTGGGATCCACCGCGGTTGACGCTCATCGGATCTCGCCCCGGGCCAGGTGGGAGAACCAGCCGATGTGCCGGTGGACGATGTCCACGGCTGCCTCGGCGTCGCCCGCGCGCAGCGCCCGGAGGATCTCCTCGTGCTCCGTCAGCGTCTTCGCGATGCGGTCGGGGTGGGAGTGCAGGACGGCGACGCCCATCCGCAGCTGGCGGTCGCGGAGCTGGTCGTAGAGGCGGGAGAGGATCTCGTTGCCCCCGCTGCGGACGATCTCCGCGTGGAAGCAGCGGTCCGTGACGGCGGCCGCCGCGAGGTCGCCCGCCGCGGCCTGCGCCTTCTGCTGCGCCAGCAGCTCCTCCAGGCGCTCCAGGAGGCCGGGGGGCGCGGGGACCGCCTTGCGCGCCGCGTGTTCCTCGACCAGCAGCCGGGTCTCCACGACGTCCGCGATCTCCTGTGCGGAGACCGGCAGCACCAGGGCGCCCTTCTTCGGGTACAGCCTGATCAGGCCCTCGACCTCCAGGCGGAGCAGCGCCTCGCGCACGGGGGTCCGGGAGACCCCGACGGCTTCGGCCAGTTCGCCCTCGGTGAGGAGGGTGCCGCCCTCGTAACGGCGGTCCAGCACACCCTGCTTGACGTGGACGTAGACCCGGTCGGCGGCGGGCGGCTGCTTGAGGGAGAGGGACGGGGAGTCGGGGGCGGCGGCAGGGCGGGGCGGAGCGGACGACTGCATGCCCACAGGATAGATACAACATGGGCGCAAAGGGTGGGGACGTCCAGCATCCGAAACCCGGTTCGTCCGCTGGGGTGTTCGCGCTCGGGGTAATGAGAAATTCGCCCCAGCGGACGCACAACCTTCTGTGCTAGTTACGTGTCACACACGTGCGGCCCCACCGACTTTCCCCATGCCAATCCGGCCGCACTTCAGGGGCATTCAACATAATCGGGGTATTCCAGTTGATAACCGCCACCAAGGGCACCCGCGTTCGAGCCGCCGCCGTCGCCGCCACGGCCAGTGCAGTGCTCGCCGGAGGAGTCCTCACCGCGGCACCCGCGCAGGCCGTCACGGCACCCACCGTCACGGCCAAGGGCGCCTACCTGATGAACGCCGCGACGGGCAAGACGCTGTTCACCAAGGCCGCTGACACCAAGCGGCTCACCGCCTCCACCACGAAGGTCATGACCGCGAAGGTCGTGCTCTCCCAGGCGAACCTGAACCTGGACACCAAGATCACCATCAAGCAGGCCGTCAGCGACTACATGGTCGCCCAGGGCTACCCGTCGTCGGCGCGGCTGATCGTCGGCGACAAGGTCACCGTCCGCCAGCTGCTGTACGGGATGATGCTGCCGTCCGGCTGCGACGCGGCCATGGCCCTCGCCGACAAGTTCGGCACCGGCTCCACGGTCGCCGCCCGGACCAAGAACTTCATCGGCAAGATGAACACCATGGCCCGCAGCCTGGGCATGACGAACACGAAGTTCGACTCGTTCGACGGCCTGAGCAACGGCACCAACGCCTCGACGCCGCGCGACCTCACGCTGCTCGCGCGCAGCGTGATGAAGAACTCCACGTTCAAGACGGTCGTGAAGGCCAAGTCCTACACGGCGAAGACCGTCACCAAGACCGGCGCCATCCGCACCATGGCGGCCTGGACCAACACCAACACGCTGCTCGGCTGGAACGGCACGCTCGGTGTGAAGACCGGTTCCGGCACCGAGGCCAAGTACTGCCTGATCTTCGCCGCCACGCTCAACGGCAAGTCGGTCATGGGCACGGTGCTCACCGCTCCCGACGCGGCGAGCCGCACGACCGACGTGAAGAAGCTGATCAACTACGGCTACGCCAGGATCAGCTGACGCCCACCGGCACTTACGGAACGGGCCCGCCGTGATCCACACGGCGGGCCCGTCCGTCGTTCAGCCGAGCTCGTACTCGAACCACACCCGGTGCGTCCCGTCGGCCTCCGCCGTCAGGCCGCCGCCGCCCGTGATCCCGGTCAGCGCGCCGGTGCCGCTGGACGGGACGACGGTGAAGAACTCGGCGCTGCGGTCACCGCCGGTGGTGGTCGCCGAGTGCACGAAGTTGAACGCGCCCTCCCGGCCGTGCAGGGCGCCCTCGAAGGACTCCATGGCCACGTAGGTGCCGACCCCGGTGGCCTGGTCGTACGCGGCCGTGAACAGGGTCGCCGAACGCCCGGTGATCTCCCCCTCGTACCGCTTCTCCATGGTCGCGACGCCGACCGGGAGGGCGGTGGCCACCTCCGGCTCGGGCTTCAGTCCGGTCGGGGTGAACGCGTGCACGCTGAAGGTTCCGCTGGCTCTCATGCGCCGACCGTACCGAGCGCCACTGACAGCGGCGGGGAGGCGGGGGCGGGGAGGCGGCGGTGGGTGCTACGGCGTCACCGCGTCACCGCGAAGTTCCGCAGGATCGCCTCCGTCAGCCGGGGCTCGCCCTCCGCCTTCACCCGGTCCGCGACCGCCTCCGCCGTCACCCTGCCGCAGGCCAGCCGGACGTACGTCTCCCAGTCGAGGGCGAAGGAGGCGGCGGGGCCCAGCGCCGGGGCGGTCTCCAGGGAGCCGCGGCCCTGGATGTCGACCCGGATCGTGCGCAGGAACTCGATCGGCCCGTGCACGTCGAAGACGACCGCCGAGCTGCGCGGGGCGTCCGAGCGGTCGGCGACGACGGCCGGCAACGCGTCGAGCAGCACGTCCCGGGCGATGTGGGCGCCGGGGGAGTCCAGGTTGCCGGGGCGGCCGAGAGCGGTGCGCAGGTCCTGCTCGTGCACCCACACGTTGAACGCGTGGTTGCGCATGGACTCCTCCAGCGTCAGCTCCGTGCCGAGGGGGCCGCGCACGATCGTGCCCGGCTGACGCGACTCGCCGCGCAGTTGGCGGTTGCGCCGGATGATCATCAGCTCCAGCTCGGAGGTCATCTCGGGCGCGGTGTGGTGCCGCCGGACGTCGACCTGCATCTCCATGTACCGCTGCAGATCGGTGGTGACGTGGAAAAGGTCCCGGGGCAGTGAGTGGATCGGGCGGGGATCGCCGTACATCTCACTGTCCAGGCCGATCACGTGCGAGACGACATCGCGGACCGACCAGCCGGGGCACGGGGTCCGCCAGTTCCACTCGCCCTCGACGAGCGGCTGCACCAACTCGGATATCGCTTCGATGGAGTGGGTCCAGGCGTCGGCGTAGGGCTGGAGGGTGGGATGCAGACTCACGGAACGGGACCCCTCGGCGGTCGGTGCACGGGCAGATGGTGGCGGCGGGTGGCGGCGTTGCCAGCGGGAGGCGGAGACGGTCGGCGGCTGTCGGCGGGTGTCGTGAAACGCTAAGTTACGCTGCTGTGAGGCACCCCGGCAGTGCTTTCGTGTGACGATCGTAGGCCCGTGTGGACTACTCGAATGCCAGGACGGTGGTACTGTGCGCGCCTCTCTGATCCAGATTGCCGTAGACGAGGGCGAATCGGTCGAATCGCGGCGGGGTCGGGCCGCCTCGCTCGTGCGGGAGCAGGCCGGCGCAGCGGACCTCGTGGTGCTGCCGGAGCTGTGGACGACCGGCGCCTTCGCCTACGAGGTCTTCGCCGACGAGGCCGAGCCGCTGGAGGGGCCGACCCACGAGGCGATGGCCAAGGCGGCGAGCGACGCGGGCGTCTGGCTGCACGCGGGCTCGATCCCGGAGCGGGACCCCGACGGCTCCCTCTACAACACGTCCCTCGTGTTCTCCCCCTCCGGTGAGCGGGTGGCGGCCTACCGCAAGATCCACCGCTTCGGCTTCGACAAGGGCGAGGCCGTGCTGATGGGCGCGGGCCGGGAGCTGGTGACGGTCCGTCTGCCGGAGACGACGATCGGTCTGGCCACCTGCTACGACCTCCGCTTCCCCGAACTCTTCCGCGGTCTCGTCGACGCCGGCGCCGAGACCCTCGTCCTCTCGGCGGGCTGGCCGGAGCGCCGCCGGGCGCACTGGACGCTGCTGGCCCGGGCGCGGGCGGTCGAGAACCAGGCGTTCGTGCTCGCGTGCGCAACGGCCGGGACCCACGCCGGAGTTCTCCAGGCGGGTCACTCGATCGTGGTGGATCCCTGGGGCGAGGTGCTCGGCGAGGCCGGTTCCGGCGAGGAGGTCCTCACCGTCGACCTCGACCCGGCGAAGGTCACCGAGACCCGCGAACAGTTCCCGGCGCTGAAGGACCGGGTGCTCGGCCGGCGATGACGGACGGTGTCCGGGACCCCGCGCCGTCCCGGGCAGCTCGGCGCGCCGCCCGTCCGGGGAGTCCGGACGAGCGACGTCATCCTCGGCGCCGGTGCCTCTCCTCGGCTCAGCCGACGGGGCGGGGGCGGACCTTGTCCGGTTCGAAGTCGTACACCGTTCCGTTGATGCGCAGGCCGTCGACGGCACCGATCCACATGAAGTCGCGGCCCTTGCCCACGGCGGCGGTGTAGACGGTCGGTTCCGCACCGCCGTCGGCGAGGGCTGTCCTGAGCTGCTGGAAGGTGCAGGTCGTGGTCAGGTTGCAGCCGGTCGTGGTTCCCGCGTTGCCCGTGAGAAACCACTTGCCGGTCGTTGTGGCGTCCAGGTAGGGGCTCCAACTGTTGACGGTGGGGGACGGGTCCGGGACCCACACCATCGAGGAGTAGGTGGTGGTGGGGGCCGCGGTCAGGTTCGGATTGATCTCGAACGTGATGTTCGGCATGTTCCCGGGGCCGCCGTAGGTGATGTTCTCGCCGGTCTGGAAGACGTGGAAGCCGACGTTGTTGATACCCAGCACGGGATCGCCGTAGAAGTCGACCTCGTTGCCGAAACTGGCCTTCTCGCTGGGCGGCGTGAGGCTGGTGGAGCGGTCGGCCACCTCGATCCCGAGGCTGCCCTGTCCGAAGGGCGGTCGCGCCGAGGGGCCGGTCACACCGAACGAGCCGAACGGACCCTTGCGCAGCGCGGCGACCGGGGAGCCGATGGTGTTGCGGGCGATGACACCCCAGTGGTCCTGGACCGGGGCGGTTCCGTAGGGCTCGGCGGATGCCGATACCGGGGCGGCCGTCGCGGCGATCACGGTCAGTGCCGTGATCCCGAGCATCAGTCTTCGCCGGTTCCTGAAGCGATCGTTCACGGGTACGTACTCCTGTTGCTGGTCGGACGAGGCGGCGGAACCCGTGCTTGCGGGGCTGCTCACCGCGCTCCCTTGATCACGCACGGTAGGGGAACCGGGAGAGGGGACAGCCGTGACGCACCTGCGTCCGATCATCATTTGATCCTCATGGCGGTGCCGGGGCGGTGGCCGGAGCGGGCCGTGGCGGAGGCTGTGACCGAGGCCGTGACCGAGGCCCGGGCGGAGCCGCCCGCTCCCCCTCAGTCCCCGTCCCGCTCCTTCTCCGCCAGGTGGATGACGCACACCGTCACCGCGATCAGCAGCGCCGGGTCCGCGTCCTCCCGTACGACGTCCACGCCGTACGTCTCCCGCACGTGCAGCCACCGCCGGGAGATGACGGCGAGCAGCTCACCGTCGTACTCGACCGCGAACTCCCGGTCGAGGATCTTCCCGCTGACGTCCAGCTCGGTCCGCCCGTCGGCCAGCGACACCCGGTAGTGGTTGCGCAGCAGCGAGAGCCGTTTGCGCCGTACGGTGGCGAGCGGCTCGCCGTCCCGCTCGATCACCATCGTGTCGCGCAGGGCGAACATCTTCTGGTGGATGTCGATCAGGACCCGCCCCTGGGTGTCCTTCAGCTCGAAGGTGTCCCGCAGCCGCATGGCCTTGCCGTCGACGAGGTAGACCTTCTCGCCCCGGTCGTCCTCGATCCAGTAGTCGTCACCGAGGGCCAGGAGCCGGTCGCGCACGAGGAATCTCATGCCGGTACTGCTTCCCGCCGCCGCGAGGATCTCTCCCGGAGAGGCCGGGAACTGATCGGACGGACGAACCACCGTGGACCCCGTCCGGTGCGGCGGCGCGCACACGGGTCTGCCGGGGGGCGGTGTCAGCGTCCGTGACCGGCGAGGTCAGCACCCTCGCCACCGGTTCTGTTCGCCGTCAGAAAGGAGGCTCCCTGCGCCGGTCGTCCTCGACGACGGTGGTGGGCGGCGGGACCACCACCCGTCGGCGCCGGGCGATGCTGCTGAACGTGGTCACGCCGATCAGCCCCACGATCATCAGGATGACGCCGACCAGGTCGAGGTTGACCCCCTGCATGTCCCAGTCGGTCGCGAAGGTCAGTATCGCTCCCACGGCGATGAGGATGATGCACCCGCCGAGACCCATGAGTGTCGCCTCCCCTGCAGCGCGGCCGGCCCTTCCGGCCACCGCCTGCGGGTACCCCCTCGTGGGTGAACTAGCCCTCCAGGAAAGCCACCAGGGCGTTCGCCAGGAGATACGGGTCGGCGTCGCCGCAGAGTTCGCGGGCGCTGTGCATGGACAGGATCGCCACACCGATGTCGACGGTCCGGATCCCGTGCCGGGCCGCGGTGATGGGGCCGATGGTCGTGCCGCAGGGCATGGAGTTGTTGGAGACGAACGACTGGAACGGCACGCCCGCCTTCTCGCAGGCGGCGGCGAACACGGCGCGGCCGGTGCCGTCGGTGGCGTAGCGGTTGTTGACGTTGACCTTGAGGAGGGGGCCGCCGTTGACGCGCGGGTGGTGCGTCGGGTCGTGCCGCTCCGCGTAGTTGGGGTGGACCGCGTGGCCCGTGTCGGAGGACAGGCACACCGTGCCCGCGAAGGCTCTCGCCCGGTCCTCGAACGATCCGCCGCGCGCCAGAACGGAACGTTCCAGCACGGTGCCGAGCAGCGGTCCGTCGGCGCCGGTGTCGGACTGCGAGCCGTTCTCCTCGTGGTCGAAGGCGGCGAGCACCGGGACGTACGGCAGATCGGTGCCGCTCGTCGCGACGGCCGCCAGGGCCGCCGTACCGGCGTGCACGGACAGCAGGTTGTCCATGCGCGGGCCGGCCACCAGCTCCTGGTCGCGGCCCAGGTAGGCGGGCGGCTCCACGGAGTGGGTCATCAGGTCCCAGCCGGTGACCTCGCCCGCGGGGATCCCGGCCTCCTCCTCCAGGAAGGCGATGAGGTCGCCGTCGCGGACCTCGTGCCCGAGGCCCCAGACCGGCTGGAGGTGGCGCTGCTTGTCGAGCTTGAGCCCGTCGCTGCTGACCGCGCGGTCGAGGTGGATGGCGAGCTGGGGGACGCGCAGCAGCGGACGGCCCACGTTCACCAGGCGGGTCGAGCCGTCCCGCAGGGTGAGCCGGCCCGCGATGCCGAGGTCGCGGTCGAGCCAGGAGTTGAGCAGCGGCCCGCCGTAGATCTCCACGGCGACCTGCCGCCAGCCGTGCGCGCCCGTGTCGGGCAGCGGCTTGACGCGCAGGTTCGGTGAGTCGGTGTGGGCGCCGACGATCCGGAACGGGGTGTGCGGCGCGGCGCCCTCGGGGACGTACCAGGCCACGATCGCGCCGCCGCGCAGCACGTACTTGCCGCCGCTCGTCCCGTCCCAGGCGTCCGTCTCGACGACCTGCCGGAAGCCGGCCTTCTCCAGCCGCGCCGCCGCGTTCGCGGCGGAGTGGTACGGCGACGGGCTCACCGTGAGGAAGGACATCAGGTCGTCGGTGTGGCCGCGGTCGAAGTGGGGGGGTTCGCTCATGCTGTTCACCTTAACGACGTACGAGGGCCCGTTCCCGGTCGCGGGAACGGGCCCTCGTGAGGACGGTGTGGAGGGCGGCCCTGCCCGGCGGCTCCCGTGGGGGGAGCCGGGCCGGGTGGGGGACCGGGGCCGCATTTCTAGCATGCCGCGCCGGTCCCCGGGCCGCGATGGTCCGGAACGTCAGAAAGCGGTCTCGTCCAGCTCCATCAGGTCCAGCTCGACGCCCTCGGCGATCTTGCGGGCCAGGGTGACGCCCGGCAGGACGTTGGCCGCGAAGAACTTCGCCGCGGCGATCTTGCCGGTGTAGAACGCCACGTCCTTGGCCGACACCGCCTTGGTGGAGGCCGTCTCCAGCTTCTCGGCGGCGACCGCGGCGCCCTTGAGCAGCAGGTAGCCGACGACCACGTCACCGGAGGCGAGCAGCAGACGGGTGGTGTTCAGGCCCACCTTGTAGATGTTCTTGACGTCCTGCTCGGTGGCCGCGAGGTCGGTCAGCATCAGGCCGACGATGGCCTCCAGCTCGACGGCGGCCTTGGCGAGGTGCTCACGGGCGCCCGCCAGTTCCTCGCCGCCGGTGCCGAGCGCCAGGAACTTCTTGATGTCCTCGGCGAGCGAGTTCAGCGCGGCGCCCTGGTTGCGGACGATCTTCCGGAAGAAGTAGTCCTGGCCCTGGATCGCGGTGGTGCCCTCGTACAGGGTGTCGATCTTGGCGTCGCGGATGTACTGCTCGATCGGGTACTCCTGGAGGAACCCGGAGCCGCCGAACGTCTGGAGGGACTGGGCGAGCTGCTCGTAGCCCTTCTCGGAGCCGTAGCCCTTGACGATGGGCAGGAGCAGGTCGTTCAGCGCGTGCTCGGCCTTGGCGTCCTCGCCGGCGGCCTCCTTGACGGCGATCGCGTCCTGCACCGACGCCGTGTACAGCACGAGGGCGCGCATGCCCTCGGCGTACGCCTTCTGCGTGATCAGCGAGCGGCGCACGTCGGGGTGGTGGGTGATGGTGACCTTGGGCGCGGTCTTGTCCATGAAGTTCGCCAGGTCGGGACCCTGGACGCGCTCCTTGGCGTACTCCAGCGCGTTGAGGTAGCCGGTCGACAGGGTCGAGATGGCCTTCGTGCCGACCATCATCCGGGCGAACTCGATGATCCGGAACATCTGCCGGATGCCGTCGTGCTTGTCGCCGATCAGCCAGCCCTTGGCGGGGTGCCGGTCGCCGAAGGTCATCTCGCAGGTGTTGGAGGCCTTCAGGCCCATCTTGTGCTCGACGTTGGTGGCGTAGACGCCGTTGCGCTCGCCCAGCTCGCCGGTCTCGAAGTCGAAGAGGTACTTCGGGACGAGGAAGAGGGAGAGCCCCTTGGTGCCCGCTCCGGCGCCCTCGGGGCGCGCCAGCACGTAGTGGAGGATGTTCTCCTCCATGTCGTGCTCACCGGAGGTGATGAACCGCTTCACGCCCTCGATGTGCCAGGAGCCGTCCTCCTGCTGCACGGCCTTGGTGCGCCCGGCGCCCACGTCCGACCCCGCGTCGGGCTCGGTGAGCACCATGGTGGAGCCCCAGGTCCGCTCCACGGCGATCCTGGCGATGTTCTTCTGCTCCTCGTTGCCCTCGTCGTAGAGGATGCCGGCGAACGCCGGGCCGGAGGAGTACATCCACACGGCCGGGTTCGAGCCGAGGATCAGCTCCGCGTACGACCAGATCAGCGAGGGCGGGGCGGTGGTGCCGCCGATCGCCTCGGGCAGGCCCAGGCGCCAGTACTCCGACTCCATGAAGGCCTTGTACGACTTCTTGAAGGACGGCGTGACCGGCGCGGTGTTGGTCTCCGGGTCGAAGACCGGGGGGTTGCGGTCGGCGTCGGCGAAGGACTCGGCCAGCTCGTTCTCGGCGAGGCGGGTGAGCTCCTCGAGGATGCTCTTCGCGGTCTCGGTGTCCATCTCCTCGAACGGGCCGGTGCCGTACAGCTTGTCGCGTCCCAGTACTTCGAAGAGGTTGAACTCGATGTCGCGGAGATTCGACTTGTAGTGCCCCATGGCGACGGCTCCGTAGAGAGATCGGCGAGGCACTTGATCCTCGCGCCAGTTCACTTACCAACTAGTAGCACCGATGATGCTACCCGCCGGTAATAAGTCGCAACCCCGATCCGGCCATCTGTGACGGTTCACACCGACGTCTCACACCGCGATCGTGAGTGTCGCGGTGTACCCCCGCTCCACGCTCCCCTCGACGGCCGCCAGCTGGTGCTCGTGGCCGTCGCGGAAGACGCCGTCGGTCTCCAGGGAGAGCGGGCCCAGGTTGGTCACGCTCCGCTCGTAGCCCTCGGTGGCGTACACCGTCTCGCACACCTCCTTCGGGAAGGCGAGCTGGGACGTGCTGGTGATCGCCGTGGCCGCGGTGGCGTCCGCCAGGCCGCCGTACACCTCGAAGTGGATGTGCGGCCAGCGGCCGGTGTAGCAGCCCGGGAAGATGCTCCGGAAGGTGACGCGCCCCCGCTCGTCGGTCTCCTGGACGCCCCGCAGGTAGTTCTCCTCCGTCAGCCCTTCCGTGTACAGGGAGTAGCCGCCCGCCCGGTCGCAGTGCCACACGTAGACGGCGGCCCCCTTCTTGGGGGTGCCGCAGCCGGAGGCCGCGTCCACGACCGTGAGGGTGACGGTCAGCGGCACGCCCTCGGCGGTGCCGCCCGCCGAGGCGCCGAAGCTGGAGGTGATGTCGCCGCGCACGACTCCGCTCTCCTTGAGGACGTTCACCCCGTTCGAGCCGTCGCCGGGGTAGGGGCCGGCCGTCTCCTCCGGGACGGTCGCGCACCCGTCGTCGGCGCTCTCGTCGTCCGTCCCCGTGCCGCACCCCACCAGCGGGATCAGGCCCGCGCCCGCCATCAGCCGGATCATGCGGCGGCGGGCGAGGACGGGAAGGTTGTGGGACAGGCCCCGGTCGTGCTCGTGCTCGTGCTCGTGCCCGTGCCGCTCGTGCTCGTGGTGCTCGTGCTCCTGCATGCCCCAGAGGCTACGAGCGGACGGCCGCCGGAGACCCGGACGGCCGCTGTCGAGTCGCTGTCGGTTCTCCGGGCACCCGTACCGCCCCACCGGCCCGGCGGTCTCGGTACGCTTGCGCCCATGTACGGCTACGAGCAGAACATGGGCGCCCAGCAGCAGTACGCACCGCCGCAGCAGCCGATGGCCGGCGGCTACGGGCAGCAGCCGCCCCTGTACCCCGAGCCGTCCCCGCCCTCCCTCGCGGACGCCGTCCGCGCCTTCACCACCGGGCAGATGGCGGCAGAGGACTTCCAGCAGGTCTTCGCGACCTCCAAGGTCTACTGCCCGCGCGGCGACAACCCCGGCTTCCTCGCCCTGCACAACACCCAGCAGCCGGTGATCCCGATGTTCACCTCGCTCAAGGAGCTGCGCCGGTACGCGGGCAAGGAGTCCAAGTACTTCGTCATCACCGGCGCCGAGGTCATCGACCTCCTCCCCACCGGCTACGGCTTCGTCGTCGACATGGAGGGCGAGCACCGGATGGTGTTCGACGCGAAGGCGGTCGAGCAGATGGTGGAGTTCGCGATGCGCAGGATGTACGGCTGAGCCGTTCCCGCCAGGGGGCCGTCCCCCCGCCGTGGGGCCGTCCTGGCCGTAGGGCTGCGGACCCCGTCCGGCGGGGCCCGCGCGGGAAAACCCGCTCCCTGTTTGTCACAGCCATGCCATAGCATGCCCTCAGGCAGCCGCGCCCCGCGCGCCACCGCTCTCCGGCGGTCGCGTCCGGGTGCCGCGCGGCGCTCTCGTCTACCCGGCCAACCCGGGTTTTCACTGGGGGTTCATCACTGTGCGCATGCGCAGCACTTCGGTCGCGACGGCACTCGCGGTCCTCTTCAGCTCGGCGGCGCTGAGCGTCGTGGCGGCGGGGACCGCCTCGGCCGCCACCACCACCGTCACCAGCGCCGGCGGTCTCGTCGTGGACGGCGCCCACCAGCGGGTGTTCGTCGGCGACGCGGCCAACGGCCGGATCCTCGCCTCCGACTACAACGGCACCCTCGTCGACCTGAACGTCGGCTTCGGCAGCGTCAGCGACCTGGCCCTCTCGGACGACGGCGGCACCCTGTACGCCGCCCTGCCCGAGACGCACCGCATCCTCGCGCTCGACCCGGCCACGCTGGAGGTCCGGACGACGTACCCGATCGCGACCGGCACCGGCCCGCGCCACCTGGCCTTCGCCGGCGGCAAGCTGTGGTTCTCGTACGGCGACCAGTGGGACGGCGACCTCGGTTCCGTCGACCCGGCGGTGGACCCGGCGAGCGGCGCCGACCCGGTGGCGCTGGCCCAGATCCCGACCGAGGGAACGGGCTCCGGGATGTGGGGGCAGGCCCTGCTGGACGCCGACCCGCAGCGGCCGGGCCTGCTGGCCGTCGGCGAGACCGGGGACTCCACGGGCACCGAGGCCGTCCTCGACGTGTCGAGCGGCACGGCCCGGGTGGTCGCCTGGCACGACACCTCGTACGAGCTGAACGACGGCGTCCGGGACATCGACCTCGTCGCGGGCGCCGACCAGGTGCTCGTCAACGGCTCCGACCGGCACGCCTACGCGAACGGCACCCTCACCAAGGCCGGCGCCTACCCCGCCGCGTGGGGCGCCGACGTCGCGTCGAACGGGCTCGTCGCCCAGTTCACCCCGGGCACGGTCGCGGTCTACCGGCCGGACGCCACCCAGCCGCTGCGCACCTATCCCGTCGGCTCGGCCGCGGCCTACACCGCCGCCGCGGACGTGCGCTGGGCGCCGGACCTCTCGCGGGTCTTCGCGCTGGTCCCGGGTGGCGGCACCTACACGCTCAAGGCCCTCACCCAGCCGACGCTGAACGTGCCGGCGCTCACCGTCAACGCCCCGAGCTCGGCGCCCCGCGCCAGGAAGCTCACCGTCACCGGCCGGATCTCGGCGACGGTCCCGCTGCCCGCGGGCGTCAGGCTCTCGGTGACCCGCACCGACCTCGACAGCCCGAGCGGCAAGGCGCTCGCCGCCGTCACGGTCAAGGCGGACGGCACGTACTCCTTCACGGACACCCCGCCGGCCGGCGGCACGGTCACCTACAAGGTCACCTACGCGGGCGACACCGAGCACGCCGCGGTCTCCGCCTCCGACAAGGTCGCGGTGTCCCGCGCCGGGACCAGCCTCGGCCTGAACAACAACGGCAAGCTGTACAACTACGGCACCGACGTGAAGTTCACCGCGCACCTCGGCTCGACGTACAAGAACCGCACGGTCGAGATCTGGGCCGACCCCTTCGGCGGCGACAAGCCCAAGAAGCTGGTCAAGAAGGGGAAGGTCAACTCCCGCGGCGACATCGCCGCCTGGGTGGACATGACCCGGGACACCGCCGTCACCGCGGTCTTCACCGGCGACGCCCGCTACCAGCCGAAGACGGTGAAGGTCACGGCCTACGCGCGGGTCAAGGTCTCCACGGCCGTCTCCCGGCACTACCGGACGGCGAGGATCGGCTCGACGTCGTACTACTGGTTCCACAAGAACACCGACCCGCTGCTCACCACGACGATGACCTACTACCCGGGCCGTCAGCAGCGCTTCGACCTCCAGGTCTACTACCAGGGTTCGTGGTACTCGGCGGATTCGGAGTGGTTCCCCGTCGGCACGAACGGGAAGTCGGCCGTCAGCCTCGGGGCGCCCGGTGAGTCGGGCATCCGGGCCCGGATGCGCTCGGTGTACGTCAACGGCTCGTCCGGCGACGACGTGAACTCCACGACGTACGGCACCTGGAAGTACCTGTACTTCAGCAACTGATCCCTCGTCCGAGGGACGACACGGCCCGGAGGGAATGTCCTCCGGGCTTCCGTCGTTGGGGCTGGCAGAAAGTTCAATGCTCAACTAAACTGGGCCGCACATCGCCCAAGGAGGTAGGGACCATGCCTGCAGTGACCGTCGAGAACCCTCTGACGCTGCCGCGTGTCACCGCGTCGGCCGAGGCCGTGGCGCGTCCCGTGCTGGGCGTCACGACGGCGCCGAGCGGCTTCGAGGGCGAGGGCTTCCCGGTGCGCCGGGCGTTCGCGGGGATCCACTACCGCCACCTCGACCCGTTCATCATGATGGACCAGATGGGCGAGGTGGAGTACGCGCCGGGCGAGCCGAAGGGCACCCCCTGGCACCCGCACCGCGGCTTCGAGACCGTCACCTACATCATCGACGGCATCTTCGACCACCAGGACAGCCAGGGCGGCGGCGGCACCATCACCAACGGCGACACCCAGTGGATGACGGCCGGCTCGGGCCTCCTCCACATCGAGGCGCCGCCGGAGCACCTGGTCATGTCCGGCGGTCTCTTCCACGGCCTCCAGCTGTGGGTGAACCTGCCGGCCAAGGACAAGATGATGGCCCCGCGCTACCAGGACATCCGCGGCGGCAACGTCCAGCTCCTGACCACTCCCGACGGCGGCGCGCTGCTGCGGGTCATCGCCGGTGAGCTGGACGGTCACGCGGGCCCCGGCATCACCCACACCCCCATCACGATGATCCACGCGACGCTCGCGCCCGGCGCGGAGCTGACCCTCCCCTGGCGGGAGGACTTCAACGGCCTCGCGTACGTCCTGGCGGGCAAGGGCGCGGTCGGCGCCGAACGCCGCCCGATCCACCTGGGCCAGACCGCCGTCTTCGGCGCGGGCTCCTCGCTGACCGTCCGGGCGGACGAGAAGCAGGACTCCCGCACCCCCGACATGGAGGTCGTCCTCCTCGGCGGACAGCCGATCCGGGAACCGATGGCCCACTACGGTCCGTTCGTCATGAACACCAAGGCCGAGCTTCAGCAGGCGTTCGAGGACTTCCAGAAGGGGCGCCTGGGGACGATCCCGGCCGTGCACGGGATGACGGAGGCGGGGCCGGACGAGGCCTGACGCATACGGAGGTACGGCGGAGCGGTCTCGCGGAAGCGGGGCCGCTCCGCCGTTTCGCCGCATCCGGTGGCGCTCACCGCTTCCCGGCACCGGCGGGACCGGAGAGGAAGAAGTCCCGGACGTCCCCGGCGAGCAGTTCCGGCACCTCCATCGCGGCGAAGTGGCCGCCGCGCTCGAACTCCGACCAGTGCCGGATGTCGTACAGCCGCTCGGCCAGCGGCCGTACGGACCGGGTGATGTCGTGCGCGAACACCGCGACGCCGACCGGCACCGGGCACGGCGGGACCTGGCGCGCCGTCTCGCGGTGCAGCCGGGCCGAGGAGGCGGCGGTGGCGGTCAGCCAGTACAGCGAGATGTCGGTGAGCATCCGCTCGTCGCTGATCGTCGAGCCCGGGTCGGTCCACTGGGCGAAGCGCTCGGCGATCCAGGCCAGCTGACCGACGGGCGAGTCGGTGAGCGCGTAGCCGATCGTCTGCGGGGTGGTGGCCTGGAGCGCCTGATACGGCGGACGCTGGGCCATCAGCCGCCGGACCGTGTCCAGCCGGGCCTCGTCCGACGCCGACAGCGTGAGGCCGGCGTCCGGGTCCGGGCGGGTCGGCAGGTAGTTGACGTGCACGCCGACGACCTGCTCGGGTGCCAGCGCGCCGAGCGCCAGGGAGATGCCGGCGCCGAAGTCGCCGCCCTGGGCGCCGTAGCGGTCGTGGCCGAGGCGGCGCATCAGCTCGGCCCAGGCCCGCGCGGTGCGCACGACGTCCCAGCCGCGCTCGTGGGTCGGCCCCGAGAAGCCGTACCCGGGGATCGACGGGATCACCAGGTGGAAGTCGCGCGACAGCGGCTCGATCACGTCGAGGAACTCCAGGAACGACCCGGGCCAGCCGTGCGTGAGGATCAGCGCGAGCGCGTCCGGCTTCGGGGACCGGACGTGGACGAAGTGGATGTTCTGGCCGTCGATCTCGGTGGTGAAGTGCGGCAGCTCGTTGAGTTCGGCCTCGTGCGCCCGCCAGTCGTAGCGCGTGCGCCAGTGCTCGGCCAGCTCCTTCAGCCGCGCCAGCGGGAAGCCGTAGTCCCATCCGGCGTCGGCGACCTCGTTGGGCCAGCGGGTGCGGGCGAGGCGGTCGGCCAGGTCGTCGAGGTCGGCCTGGGGGATGTCGATGCGGAACGGCTCGATCATGGTCTGCCCTTTCCTGGACGCTGTGACGCACTAAACGTTAGTGACATAAACGTTAGTGTCACTAGCGAAGGTAGACTGTTAGTGGCACTAACACAAGAGGCGGAGGATTCCCGATGAGCGCGACCCCCGAACACACCCCGGCCCGGCTGCGCGCCATCCCCAGCCGGCTGCTCGCCGGGGCCGCGGCCGTCGGCGACCGGCTCGTCGGGGAGCGGCTCGCCGCCGAGGGCGCCCACAAGTGGCACTTCGCCGTGCTGGTCGCGCTCGCCGAGGGCGGTGCGGCCAGCCAGGCGGAACTCAGCCGCCGCACCGGCATCTACCGCAGCGACATGGTCGCCGTGCTCAACGCGCTCGCCGACGCCGCGTGCGTGAGCCGTGAGCCCGACCCCGCCGACCGCCGCCGCAACGTCATCACCCTCACCGCGGCCGGCCGCCGTCGCCTGGAGCGCCTCGACCGGCTCATCGCCGAGGCCCAGCGCGAACTCCTCGCCCCGCTCGCCCCCGCCGAGCAGGACGAACTCGTCCGTCTGCTCACCCTCCTGACGGAGGGGCACCGCCCCCCGCACGAGGCGCGGTAGCCGTACGCCGTACGCCGTACCGGGCAGAGGAGGGGGAAAGTCGGTGGCGGGCCGCCGCCCGAAGATGCTCCGCTGCTCCTGTGCACGGTGTGCGGAGCGAAGGGGGCGTCATGGCGGGCGTACGGGCGGAGTTCATGGCCAGGAGCCTGGAAGGGCTGGTCCTCGGGGACGCGTTCGGGGACGGCTGGTTCCTGCGTGCGGAGGAGGACGCGGAAGGGCTGTGGGCGGCGCGGGAGCCGCGCCCGGCGCCGTGGCCGTGGACGGACGACTCCGCGATGGCGCTGGTCCTCTGCGCGCACCTGGAGGAGCACGGGGAGGTCCTGGAGGACGACCTGGCCCGGGAGTTCGCCGCCGCCTACGCCCGCGACCCGGACCGCGGCTACGGTCCCTCGATGCACGGGGTGCTGCGCCGTATCGGGGCGGGCGAACACTGGCGTGAGGTGACGACGAGCGCGTTCGGCGGGCTGGGCTCGCACGGGAACGGCGCGGCGATGCGGGTGGCTCCGCTGGGGGCGTGGTTCCACGACCGGCCGGGGACGGCCGCGGCGCAGGCGTGGCTGTCGGCGCTGACGACGCACGCCCACCGGGAGGCGGTGGCCGGGGCGGTCGCGGTGGCGGTCGCCGCGTCACTGGCCGCGGGCGGCGCCGGGGCTGAGGCGCCGCCACGGGGCGACTTCCTGCGCGAGGTCGTCCGTTACGTCCCGCAGAGCGACGTCCGCTCGGGACTGCAGGTGGCGGCGGCCTTCCCCGACCGGACGTCGGTGCGCCACGCGGCGTCGGTCCTGGGCACGGGGACCCTGCTGTCGGCGCAGGACACGGTCCCGTTCGCCCTGTGGTCGGCGGCCGGGCACCTCGACGACCTGACGGAGGCGCTCTGGCAGACGGTCGGGGGGTGGGGGGACCGGGACACGACCTGCGCGATGGCGGCAGGCGTGGTCGCGGCCCGCACCGGGACGAAGGGCTTGCCGCCGGCTTGGCGGGAGGCGTGCGAGGAGATTCCGCGGCGGGGGGCGGTCACCTGACCGGGATCGCGGCGGGAACGTTCCGTCGCTCCTCGAAAGAGTGAACGCACGGAATTCGCCCGACGAACAATTCCTTGATCGGCCTAATTTGCGGCCATGGTGACTTCCACGCACGAGGCGTCCCACCGGCTCTTTCAGGACCACCCGGAGGCCCTCACCCATGTCTTCGAGGCGCTGGGAATTCCACCGCCGTCCAAAGCGGACTTCGGCACCCTCTCCCCGGACACCACGGAGATCCAGCCACTGGAACGCCGTGTCGACACGGTGCTCAAATTCGAACCGGAGATGGGTGAGAGCTTCCTGCTCGCCATCGAGGCCCAGACGAAGCCGCACCCCGAGAAGGGGAAGAGCTGGGCCTACTACGTTGCCCACTTGAGGGCGAAGTACGACATGCCGGTGCTGCTGGTGGCGGTCTGCAAGGACCGGGCCACCGCCAACTGGGCCGCCGGTCCCCTCGAGTGCACGGTGGGCCCGTGGACGACGCAGATCACGCGGCCGTTCGTCCTGGGCCCGAACACCGTGCCAGAGATCACGGACGAGGCGACGGTTGCCCGAAACCCGGCGGTCGCCGCACTCTCGGCCATCGTTCATAGCGAGAACCGGCGTGCGCCCGCCATACTCGACATGCTGGCCCGCGGCTTTCTGTCCCTCGACCCGCTCAGCACGGCCTACTGGGCCGAACTCGTCGAAGTCGGCCTGGAGAACACTCCGATCAGGGAGACATGGAAGACCATGATGGACACCCTCATCACCCACTTCCCGGGACACGGGACGATGTTCGAGGAGAAGTACCTCAGAGGAAAGGCTGAAGGAAAGGCTGAAGGAGAGGCTGAAGGAGAGGCCAGGGACCGGGCCTCGCTGATCCTGCGCGTACTGGACAAGCACGGCATCGAGGTGTCCGACAGCGTCCGCGAACGCATCACCTCGTGTGCCGATCTCGACACTCTCACCGTCTGGTTCGACCGCTCCCTGTCGGCGGGCAGCGCGGAGGATCTGTTCACCGACGGCTCGGACGGTCCGGCCGAGGCGGGGGCCTACCGCGCGGCCATGGACCGGGGCGAGGCCCGAGGCGCGGCCGCGGGGGTGCTTCGGGTGCTGGAAGTACGAGGTCTGGCCGTCTCCGAGCAGGTCCGCGCACGCATCACGACCTGCACCGACCTCGCCCGCGTCGACGACTGGCTCGAGCGGGCCGGCAGTGTGCGGACGGCCGAAGACCTGTTCCTCGAGAGGTGAGCTCCGGACGTGAGCCGGTGCGCACGGTCTCCGGCGTCAGCGAGAGGTGATCGCGAGGGGAGGGGCCTCTGTCGTCTCGAGGCCCAGGCCCGCGCGGGCCGCCGTGAGGTGGTCGAGGCCCTCGGTCGCCAGGCGGGTCACCTCCGCGTAGTCCGCCGGCGTGCGTGCCTCCGACAGGAGGGCCCGCGCCGCCTGCCGGCATTCCGCCGCCCTGGTCAGGGCGCGGTCCGTGGCGGCGTCGGCGGTGGACCAGGCTCGGGCGTTCGGGGGGACCAGGCCGCCCGTCAGGCGGACCAGGGCGTGGTTGGCCTCCGCCTCCGCCTCCAGGCCGGACGGGGGACGGTGGCGGCGGCGCCGGGCCAGGACTCCCGCCGTCGCGCCGGTGATCAGCAGCACCGAGAGCACTGTCGCGAAAACCATGGCCGTTCCTCCCCTTTGTCCGCCGATCCCTGCTCGGCTCCCTCCACCCCCATGAGAAGGCACCCGGCTGTGATCGTCCCCCGGGCTTCCTGTGCGACAGCGGTGAGGTTTCCAAGGGGGGTGGACACAAGGGGAGCAAGTCAGCCCAGTTGTGGCGGGAGTTGGCCGGCCAGCTGGGTGAGCACGGGCTGGAGGATCGCCGTCACGGCGGGGGCGAGTGAGGGAAGGTGGTCGGTGAACCAGCGGCGGGCCACCAGCAGCCGGCTCGCGTCGGGGCGGCCCGACGGGGCCTCGGCGTCGAGCTCGTCCACCAGCCGTGCCGCCTCGGCCCGCCGTACGGCCCCCTGACCGTCGAGTGCGTCCAAGCGCTCGCGCAGGGTGCCCGCCGGTCTCCGAGGAGTCCCCCGGCCGGGTCCCCCGAGACCTCGCCGCCCTGCCCTGTCGAGGAGGAGCCCCCTCCCGTACCGCTGCGGCCGTCGTAGGCGCTCGATGCGGTCGGCGGGAGACCGGCCCCTCGGTGCCGTCCACGAACAGGACGGTGGAGAGGCCGTCGGCCCGGATCTGGACGGCCTTGGTGCCGACGGCCACCTGGGATCCGACGACGCCGCCGTCGACCCGCAGGCCGCTCTCGGGCCTGGTCTCGGGAGGCGTCCCGGCCGGCACGTGGTGCGCTTCCTCGGCCTACCGTCCCCCTCCGAACGCTCGACGGAAGGCCCATTGTGGCGACGGTGAGGCACAGGGTGCGGAGAACGAACTCTTCTGTCCGATGTGGACAGAAGAGGGAAGGAAGCGTTCGTGAAAGTGTCAGCTCGTGCCGTCGTTCGTCTCGTCGGGGGTGACGCCCATCGTGAGGGACGCGGTCACGCCCCTCGCGATGTTGTTCTTGTTGTACTTCAGCTTGAGCAGGCCGCCCGTGGTGCCGCTCTGGTCGTAGATGGTGTCCTCGGTGAGCAGCGTGCGGGTCGTGGTGCTCGTCGCGTACGGGTCGACCTCCTCCGTGAGGAGCACGGCCTCCTCCTCGAAGAAGAACTGGCCGGTGTGGCAGGTGTGCCCGCCCTCGTAGCCGGCGTCGGTCCACTCGCCGTCCACGTGCACCTTGGTGTGGATGTGGACACAGCGGCCCTGGTACCAGCCGGGGAAGATCGTCGTGAAGGTGACACAGCCCTTCTTGTCCGTCTTCCAGGTGCCGCGCAGATAGCGGGTGTCGCTGGTGGGCTCCTCGTGGCCGCCACCGCCGCCACCGCCGCCGGTCGGGGGCTCGCCGGTGGGCTCACCGGTCGGGGGCTCGCCGGTGGGCGCGTCCGTGGGGGCCGTACCGCCGCCCTGGGAGAAGGACTCGTAGCCCGAGTAGAGGCCGAGCGCGTCGCAGTGCCAGATGTCCACGGCCGCGTCGACGACCGGCTTGCAGGTCTCGGAGTCGATCACCTTGAGCGTGAGGGTCAGCGGTATGCCCTCCTTGTCCTCGGTGATGTCCTGGCGGAGCTTGTCCGCGTCGATGTAGTACGGCCCCTCGGTGGTCTCCGAGGTCAGCTTGTAACAGACCTCCGTCGTGCTCGACGCGGACGCGGAGGCGGTGCCCGTCGTGCCCGAGGCCTCGTCGGCGGAGGCGGTCATCGCGAGCGCCCCGGCCGTGCCGACGCCGACCACGGCCGCGCTGCCCGCGACGACGACCCTACGGCGCGTCATGTTCCGCTTGTGCGCGGGCCCTTCGGGCCTGTTCTCGTTGCGGGGCAGGTTCTCTTCGGTGTTTTCCGTCATGCCCCGGACGCTAGGTAAGAAGGCTGTTCCTCCCCTCGGTGACGACTGTGGGTTCCTGGGAAACCTGAAGTCCTCGGCCACCGACATGCGAAAGAGGCGGGAAACCGACCCCGGTTTCCCGCCTCTTTCCCGCGCCCTACGGCGTGACCTACGCCGTGACCTACTTCGGCTGCGGCTTGCGCACCGTCAGGTGCAGCTCCCTCAGCCGGGCCTCCTCCAGCTCCGTCGGCGCGCCCATCATCAGGTCCTGGGCGTTGCCGTTGAGCGGGAAGGCGATCGTCTCGCGGATGTTCGGCTCGTCCGCGAGGAGCATCACGATGCGGTCCACGCCGGGCGCGATGCCGCCGTGCGGCGGGGCGCCGAAGCGGAACGCGCGCAGCATGCCCGCGAACTTCTCCTCGACCGTCTCCCGGTCGTAGCCGGCGATCTCGAACGCCTTCAGCATGATCTCCGGCTCGTGGTTCCGGATCGCGCCGGAGGACAGCTCGACGCCGTTGCAGACGATGTCGTACTGCCAGCCCAGGATGTCCAGCGGGTCCTGGGTCTGCAGCGCCTCCAGGCCGCCCTGCGGCATGGAGAACGGGTTGTGCGAGAAGTCGATCGCGCCGGTCTCCTCGTCCTTCTCGTACATCGGGAAGTCGACGATCCAGCAGAAGCGGAAGACGCCCTCCTCGAAGTGGCCGGCCCGCTTGGCGGCCTCGACGCGCACCGCGCCCATGATCTTCGAGACCTCGTCGAACTCGCCCGCGCCGAAGAAGATCGCGTGCCCGGGGGCCAGGGACAGCCGCTTGGTCAGCTCGGCGACGTTGTCCTCGGTGAGGAACTTGGCGATCGGGCCGGACAGCGTGCCGTCCTCGGCCACCCGCACCCACGCCAGACCCTTCGCCCCCAGCGTGACAGCGAAGTCACCGAGCTGGTCGAAGAACTTCCGGGGCTGCGCGGAGACGTCCGGCACCGGCAGGGCGCGCACGTGCTTGCCCGCGAAGGCCTTGAACTCCGACCCCTCGAAGACATCGGTGATGTCCACCAGCTCCAGCTGGGCCCGCAGGTCCGGCTTGTCGGAGCCGTACTTGAGCATCGCCTCGCGGAACGGGATGCGCGGGAAGGGGGAGGTGACGTGCCGGCCGCCGCCGAACTCCTCGAACAGCTCCGTCATGAGCTGCTCGATGGGCCGGAAGACGTCCTCCTGCTCGACGAAGCTCATCTCGACGTCGAGCTGGTAGAACTCGCCCGGCGAACGGTCCGCACGCGCGTCCTCGTCACGGAAGCAGGGCGCGATCTGGAAGTAACGGTCGAAGCCGGAGATCATCAGCAGCTGCTTGAACTGCTGCGGCGCCTGCGGGAGCGCGTAGAACTTGCCCGGGTTCAGCCGCGAGGGGACCACGAAGTCACGGGCGCCCTCGGGGGAGGTCGCCGACAGGATCGGGGTCGCCATCTCGTTGAAGCCCAGCGCCGTCATCTTGTGCCGGATCGCCGAGATGACCGCCGTACGCAGCATGATGTTGCGGTGCATGCGCTCGCGGCGCAGGTCCAGGAAGCGGTACTCCAGACGCCGCTCCTCGTTGACCCCGTCCTCGGTGTTGATCGTGAAGGGCAGCGGCTGGGCGGCGCCGAGCAGCTCGACCTCGCCGACCTCGACCTCGATCTCGCCCGTGGGCAGGTCGGGGTTCACGTTCTCGGCGCCGCGCGAGACGACCTTGCCGTCGACGCGGACCGTCGACTCCTTGCTGACCTTGTCCAGGGCCTCGTACGCGGGCGTGCCCGGCCGCGCCACGAGCTGCGTGATGCCGTAGTGGTCGCGCAGATCGATGAAGAGGATGCCGCCCAGGTCGCGCCGATTGTGCAGCCAGCCACTCAGTCGGACGTCGGTGCCGACGTCAGAGGAGCGGAGCTCGCCGCAGGTGTGGGACCTGTACCGATGCATCGTCGTTCATCCAGCCTTCGTGGATAGGGGGCACGTTTCACGTGAAACAAACCCCAGGGTACCGGCCGGTCCGGGATCGACTCCCCTCCATTGCGCCGCTGATGATCGTCCTCCGACCGCCCGAGCGCGGGACGTACCCATCGGTGGCACCTTTCGACGCCGTCTTCTTAGAGTGGGGCAATGCGCGCTGGCGAGTCCCTGCCCGCCGTGGGAGAGGTCCTCGCCTCCCTCGCGACCGGCCTGTGGCACTGGAGCACGGCCACCGGGCAGGTCACGGTCGACGCCGAGGCCGCCCGGCTGCTCGGGCTGCCCGCCGAGGGCACCGTCCTCAGCGAGGCCCAGACCCGGGCCCGGCTGCACCCCGTCGACTGGAACGAGATCACCGGAGTGATCCAGCTCGCCGTCGCCGAGGGCACCCTCGCCGAGGTGCGGATCCGGATCATGGACGAGCAGGGGCGGATCATCCGGGTGGTCCGCAGCCGCTCCAAACCGTCCTTCGACCCCGAGAAGCGGGCGTACGAGCTGATCGGCACCCTCCAGGAGGTCACCGAGCCCCGCCCCGGCACCCCCGCCGGGCGCACCGCCGTCACCGGTGACTGGCGGCGCTCACGGGAGGCGTTCCTGCTGGACGCGGGCCGGGCGCTGGCGGAGGCGCGGTCCACGGAGGAGGTGCTGCGGGTGGCGGCGGGCCTGGCGATGCCCGGGTTCTCGCCGGACGGACTCGCCGTCTTCGGGGTCGACGGGGACCGGCTGACGATCATCGGCCACCACGGCCAGCAGCCCGGCGACGAGGAACCCTTCACCCATATGCCCGTGGAGACGGACTACCCCGCCGCCGAGGTCGTCCGCACCGGGCGGGCCGTCTACCTCTCCTCACCCGGGCAGTACAAGGAGCGCTACCCCCTCACCTGGCCGATGGCCGCGCACTTCGGCCGGGAGTCCTGGGCGTTCCTGCCCCTGACGGTGGCCGGGCGGACGATGGGCGCCTGGATGGCCGCCTTCACCCACCCGGTGGCCTTCACCCCGGACGAACGGTCCGTGCTCACCACCGTCGCCCGCATGCTCGCCCAGGCCCTCACCCGCGCGGGCGCCGCCGAGACCCAGCGGGAGCTGACCGACGGCCTCCAGCGCTCGATGCTGCCCACGCTCGGCCCCGAGATACCCGGCATGACCCTGGCCGCCCGCTACATACCGACCGGCGGCGGGCTCCAGGTCGGCGGCGACTGGTACGACATGATCCCGCTGCCCGGGGAGGGCCGGTTCGCGCTGGTCATCGGAGACGTCCAGGGGCATGACGTGCGCGCCGCCGGTCTCATGGGCCAGCTCCGGATCGCCTTGCGCGCCTACGCCGCCGAGGGCCACCGCCCCGACGCCGTGCTCTCCCGGGCCTCCGGCTTCCTGCACGGCATCAACCAGGCCGGCGACGACACCGACCTGCGGTTCGCGACCTGCCTCTACATCGAGGTCGACCCGGTGACCGGGGTGCTGGAGACGGCCCGGGCCGGACACCTCGACCCGGCCGTGCGGATGGCCGACGGCACGGTCATGGTCCGGTCCACCGCCGGTGGCCTGCCCCTCGGTATCGACCCCACCGCCGACTACCCCACCACCCGGCTCACCCTGGAGCCCGGTGAGGCGCTGTTGCTGTGCACCGACGGGCTGCTGGAGACGGGCGGTCACGACCTCGACACCGGCTGGAGCCGCGTCCGCGCGATCCTGGAGGGCCACGAGGGCGACCTGGAGGCGCTGGCCGACGCACTCGTCCAGGCCGTGCACGGCCCGTCCAGCCACCACACGCCCGGCCCGCTCGCCGACCGCCGCGGTGACGACATCGCCGTCCTGCTGCTGTGCCGCCACAGCGCGGCGGGCTGCGGCCCGGCCGCCGCCGTCCCCGTCCGCACCCCGGTCCGCCGCACCATGCTGACCGTCGCCCAGGCCGAACCGGAGCGGGTCGCGGTGGGCCGCCAGCAGCTGCGGGAGCTGCTCCACGACTGGCCGAGCACCGATCAGGTCGACTCCGCCGTGCTCCTGCTGTCGGAGAGCCTCACCAACGTCCTCGTCCACACGGACGCCGACGCGCTCCTGGTGGCCGAGGTCACCGGCGTCCCCGGTGAGCGCCGTATCCGGGTCGAGGTCACCGACACCAGCGACGACCTCCCGCACCGGCGCCGCCCCGGCGAACTCGCCTCCTCGGGCCGGGGCCTGGTCCTCGTCGAGCTCCTCGCGGACAGCTGGGGGGTGTCCCCGCGCGGCGAGGGCAAGACGATCTGGTTCGAGCTCTACGAGGCCGACGGCGCGGGCGGTTCCGACGGCCCCGGAGCTCCGTAACGCGTCCGCAGCTCGCTGAGCACCCCGAAGCCCGCGGCGGTCAGCGGCACCGCGAGGAGCATGCCGAGGACGCCGGCCACCGAGGCGCCCGCGGTGATGGCCAGCATGACCGCGGCCGGGTGCATCTGGACGGTGCGGCTCTGGATGGCGGGCTGCAGGACATGGCCCTCCAGGACCTGCACGGCGAGGACGACGCCCAGCGCCCACAGCGCGATGACGAACCCCCGGTCGGCGAGCGCGACGAGGACGGCGACCGCGCCCGAGAGGAAGGCACCCAGGTAGGGGATGTAGGCGCCGACGAAGACGAGGGCGCCCAGGCCCGGGGCGCCCGGGACGTCGAGGACGAGCAGACCGACGGTGATGCACAGGGCGTCGATGAGCGCGATGAGCGTGGTCCCCCGCATGAAGCCCTCCACGGCCGCGAACGCCCGCCGGCTCATCTCCTCCAGGGTGTCCCCGGTGCCGCCCGGCGCCACCGAGCGCAGGGCGGCGGCGGCGCGGTCGGAGTCCCGCAGGAAGAAGAACACCAGCAGCAGGGCGAGAACGGCCATGGCGATGGTCTCGCCGACCACGCTGACCCCGCTGATCACATTGGAGGCGGCCGTCCCGCCGAACTTCGTCAGCAGGTCCCCGGAGTTGGAGGCGAGGTCGTCCAGCGAGGTCCCGGCCGCCCCGAAGTGCTCGGCGACGCTCCGTGCCGCGTGCTTCAAGGAGGCGACGATCTGGTCCCCGGTGTCGATCAGCGCGGCGACCACCACGTACACGGCACCGCCGACGACCGCGACGACGGCCACGCAGGTCAGTGCCGCCGCCATCGACCGCGGCATCCGTGCCTTCACCAGCCGCTTGTACAGGGGCCGCAGCAGCGCGGTCCCGAGCAGGGCCAGCAGCACCGGCGTGACGGCCGTACGGAACGTCGCGCACAGCCGGATGCCGACGTACGCCACGCCCGCGACGAGCAGGATCACCGCACACCAGGCGGCGAGCCGGCGGACGGGCACGGGGAGCAGCTGCACACGTCCAGCGGAGCACGGACCGGCCGGGTTGTCCTGCGCGGACCACCCGGCCGGGTGACATGCCGTCAGCGTCAGGACAGCGCCCGGTACCCGCCCCAGCCCGAGCCGATCAGCACCCGCGCCCCGAAGGAGCCCTTGCCGTCGCCGTACTGGCGGTACAGCTTCCCGGCGGTGTCGCGGGCGACGAGGTCGGGGCGGCCGTCACCGTTGAGGTCGCCGACGCCGACGACGGCGTTGTAGGCGGTGCCCCAGTTCGCGAACAGCTTCACGCGGGCGGAGAAGGTGCCCTTCCCGGTGCCGGAGTACCGGTAGAGGTTGTTCGCCTTGTCCTGGACGATCAGATCACCGATGCCGTCGCCGTCGAGGTCCCCGGCGCCCGCGATCCGCTTGTACGTCTTCAGGTTGTCGTACAGCTTCACCCGCGAGGACAGCTTGCCTGCGCTCGTGCCCTTGTACAGGTACACCGTGCCGGTGGAGGAGACACGGGCGACCAGGTCGGGGCGGCCGTCGCCGGTGACGTCACCGGGCGAGGTGAGGACGTCGTACTGGTTCCAGCCGCCGGTCGCGAGGGTGGTGTACTTCGTGGCGGGTTTGACGGCGGAGTTGCAGCCCGGCTTGTAGAGGCGCAGGGCGCCGCTGCTCAGCCGGACCAGGACGTCGTTGCAGCGGTCGCCGCTGAGATCGCCGACGGGCACGGCCGTGATCGTCTGGGGCCAGCCGCTGCCGTTGAGCTTGCCCGAGAACTTCCCGCCGCCGGTGCCCTGGTGGACGGTGAGGGTGCCCGAGGTGTTGAGGGTGAGCAGGTCGCCGATGCCGTCGGTGCCGTCCATGCCGCCGTGGTCGTGGCGGACCGCGGAGCCCTCGTTGATGAACTGGCTGCCGCTGCCCGTCGTCGTGAGGGAGGATCCGCCGAGGCCGGTCGTCCGCAGGGTCCACCGGGTGACGCCGTTGGGGAAGCGGGCGCCGCCCGACGTCAGCCCGTTCCAGTCGGCGTAGGCGTACGCGGTGGCCGCGCCGCCGGTGATCGTGCGGGTGGCCCTGCCGGTGGGGCCGCTCTGCACCGAGGTGAACGTCAGGGACCAGGAGGTGATCGGGCGGGACAGCCGCCAGGTCGCACTCCAGTAGCCCGTGGAGCCCATGGCCGCGAATCCGTCGATCTCCTTCGAGACCAGGGTCGGGGCGGACGGCGTGATCCCGGTCGTGGCGACCTGCGTGCGCTCGTAGCCGTCGAACCAGGCGACCAGGCCCGTGTACTCGTCCACGGTCCAGCGCCAGCGGCGGTCGCTGTCCTGGCCGGTGTCCGGGACGCCGGAGGCCAGGGTGCGGGCGGTGCCGGTGGCCGCCTCGGTGAGGACCAGTTCGTCGGTGGCGTGGTCGTGGCGGACGGTGAAGCCGTCGCCCAGCAGGACATCGCCCGGGGTGACCGCGACCGACGTGCCCGCCTGGGTGTCGTAGACGCCCGCCGACGCCGTGCCGCACGCCCAGTACAGCCAGCGGCCCGCCGCCTGGAGCTCGGTCGGGACACAGCCGGCGCCGGGGACGGTGACCGTGGTGAGGGTCTTGTCCTCGGTGAGGCCGTACGAGGTGACCTGGCCGGCGGTGGTGCCCGCGCTCCAGAGGGTGGAGCCGTTCAGGGCGGCGGCCCGGCCGGTGCGCTTCAGCTTCTGGCCCTGGCCGATCTCCCACACGTACTGCGTGGGCGAGGTGCCGCCGGACTGGTAGACGACGTAGTCGTCGGAGACGTCGACGATCCGGCCGGCGGAGGTGTCGAACTCGATCGGGTTCGAGTAGCCGACGACCTTGATCCGGTCGAGCTTGCGGTCGGTCTCGTCGGTGTACGTGGTGAGGTAGACGTCGTTCGGCTCGTGGCCCGAGTTGCCCCAGAGCGGGGCGCAGCTGACGCCGGTGTACGGGCAGGCCGCGCCGATCTTGGCGCTGTCGGTGGCGGCGGAGGACTCCAGGGCCGCACCGCCGTCGGTGGTGAGGGCGCGCACGGACGTGGTGCCGCCGCTCTCCACCACGCGCAGGCTGCCCCGGCTGAGGGCGATCCCCGTCTTGACGTTCTCCAGGGCCGGGACGCGCGCCACCTTCGTCAGCGCGGCCGAACCGTCCTCGCCCGCCTGGACGCGCTGGAGCCACCAGTCGTCCGCGCCGGTGCCGCCGGAGACGAGGGCCTCGTCGCCGGGGGCCTGCAGCGCGTAGGCGCCGGAGGCGGTGAGCAGTGTCTGCGAGGTGCCGTCGGCGAGGGACACGGCCGTCAGCCCGGTCCAGGAGAGGGAGGCGGCGTCCAGGGGCAGCAGCAGACGGTCCCCGACGAGGACGGGAGCGCCGTGGAGGGTGCCGGGGACCGGCAGGTCGTAGACCTGCTCCGCACCGGCCGGATCGGTGCGGGACTTCAGGTGCAGGTCGCCCGTGTCCGGGTCGTACCAGCCGAACCGGTCCTCGCCCAGCACGGCGTGCACGCCGTGGGGAAGATCCGAGAAGACCGGTGTGGAGACGGCCGTCGCGAGGTCGACGTAGGAGAGCGAGGTGCTCCCCTTCACCAGGACGCCCCGGGAGTCGGCGGCGGCCACCGTGTTGTCCGCGAGGGTGGTCGTGCCGTCGCCGGTGAGCACGCGCTCGCGCCGCTCGCCTCCGGGGAAGTCGATCAGGCTCCTGCCCGTCACCACCGTCCCGCCCGCCAGTGCCCGGTAGGAGTACGACGAGGTCACGGTCGACGTCGTCCGCGTCGCTGGGTCCCACAGGGTGACCGACTTCGAGGACAGGGCCGTCGGCAGGGCGACGAGGTCGCCGTCGGAGCCGTACCAGGCCGTGCGGCATGTGCTGGTGATGTCGGCGCAGGGCGAGGCGGGCGCGTACACGCCGTCCCCGGTCGACACGGTGACCGTGGCGCCGGTGGTGACGTCCGTCCACAGCAGTCCGGCGACCCCGCTCTGCCGGTGCAGATAGCCCGACTCCCCGACGACCAGGGGCCGCTCGGTGCGCGGTTCGGCGGAAGCCGGGTCGGTGAGGGTGATTCCGGTGGTGCCACCGGACCCCGTCGCTCCGGCGGTGCCGCCGCCGACGGCGGTGACGACGGTCGCGACCGCGACCGCGAGTGCGGAGACGGCGGCGGTCACGCCCCCCGTTCTCCGGGCGTGCTTGCCCACGTGCTGGTCCTCCCCACGAGGGCCCCCTGCCCTCGCCCAAGTGAGCGGACTTTAGCAGGGCTTTTCCCTGACTTTGTCGACAGGTTCCCCGTTCGGCACACCCGCGAGGACCTGGACGCCGCCGCAGAACTGAACAGCCGCGCACGCAAGACGCTCGGCTGGGAAACCCCAGCCGAGCGCCTGTCCAAACTGATCGCGGCCTGATCAACTCACCACGGTGTTGCAAGGACCTCTGGAATGCGCCGGTCCCGGGCCCCTGTGTGTGCGTGGGGTGCGGTCAGGCGGACGGTTCGCCGCCGAAGCGCTCCTTGTACGCCGCCAGGTCGTCGTCCGTCAGCTTGGCGAAGAGGACCGGGGGGACCGTGAAGGGGGTTCCGGCGGGGACGGAGGCGAGGGCCTTCGCCTCGTCCGCGGTGACCCAGGTGGCCGTGTCCTGGGGGAGGGAGAACGCCTCGCGCATGGTCCTCGCCGTGGTCGGGATGAAGGGTTCCGAGACCACCGCGTAGAGGTGGATCAGGTTCATCGCCGTGCGCAGGGTCAGGGCCGCGCCCTCCTGGTCGGTCTTGATCTCCAGCCAGGGCGCCTTCTCCTCCAGGTAGGCGTTGCCCGCGGACCACAGGGCGCGCAGCGCGGCGGCCGCCTTGCGGAACTGGAGGGCCTCCAGCTGGGTCTCGTACTCGGCGAGCAGTTCGGCGATCTGCTCGCCCAGCCGGGTCTCCGCCGCGCCGGGCGCGCTGCCCGCCGGGACCTCCTCGCCGAAGCGCTTCCGGGAGAAGGACAGGACGCGGTTGACGAAGTTGCCGAGGGTGTCGGCGAGGTCCTTGTTGACCGTGGCCGTGAAGTGCTCCCAGGTGAACGACGAGTCGTCCGACTCGGGCGCGTTGGCGATCAGGAAGTAGCGCCAGTAGTCGGCCGGGAGGATGTCCAGGGCCTGGTCGGTGAAGACGCCCCGCTTCTGGCTCGTGGAGAACTTCCCGCCGTAGTACGTCAGCCAGTTGAAGGCCTTGACGTAGTCGACCTTCTTCCACGGCTCGCGCACGCCCAGCTCGGTCGCCGGGAACATCACGGTGTGGAAGGGGACGTTGTCCTTGGCCATGAACTCGGTGTAGCGGACGCTCGTGTCCGCTTCGTACCACCAGGACTTCCAGTCCCGGTTCTCCGGATCGAGGTCCGCCCACTCCTTCGTCGCGCCGATGTACTCGATCGGGGCGTCGAACCAGACGTAGAAGACCTTGCCCTCGGCGGCCAGCTCCGGCCAGGTGTCGGCCGGCACCGGCACGCCCCAGTCCAGGTCACGGGTGATGGCGCGGTCGTGCAGGCCCTCGGTCAGCCACTTGCGGGCGATGGAGGAGGCCAGCTGCGGCCAGTCGCCCTCGTGGCGGGAGACCCACTCCTCGACCTCGTGCTGGAGCTTGGACTGGAGCAGGAAGAGGTGCTTGGTCTCGCGGACCTCGAGGTCCGTGGAGCCGGAGATCGCGGAGCGCGGGTTGATCAGGTCGGTGGGGTCGAGCACCCGGGTGCAGTTCTCGCACTGGTCGCCGCGGGCCTTGTCGTAGCCGCAGTGGGGGCAGGTGCCCTCGACATAGCGGTCCGGGAGGAAACGGCCGTCGGCCGGGCTGTAGACCTGGCGGATCGCCCGCTCCTCGATGAAGCCGTTCTCGTTGAGGCGGCGGGCGAAGTGCTGGGTGATCTCGACGTTCTGCGGGCTGGAGCTGCGGCCGAAATAGTCGAACGCGAGTGCGAAGCCGTCGTAGACCGCCTTCTGCGCGTCGTGCGCGGTGGCGCAGAACTCGGCGACCGGGATGCCCTGTTCCTTCGCGGCCAGCTCGGCGGGGGTGCCGTGCTCGTCCGTGGCGCAGATGTAGAGGACGTCGTGGCCGCGCTGGCGGAGGTACCGGGAGTACACGTCCGCCGGGAGCATGGACCCCACCATGTTGCCCAGGTGCTTGATTCCGTTGATGTACGGAAGGGCGCTGGTGATGAGGTGTCGAGCCATCGGGGGCTGCTCCCAGGTCGGTCTGTTGCTGCTAATGCGAACCTTGAAATCGTATCCGACATGTGTATGCCGCCCGCTTCCCGTTTTACGGGGTGAGAAGCGGGCGGCATACGGGGTGTGCGGTCCCGGTGCGGTCCCGGTGCGGTGCTTACGGGCGCCAGTCGATGAGGACGCCGTCGTAGAGCTCCGCGTCGGTGAGCTCCAGGGGGGTCGGGCCCGCGTGGAAGAAGGCCGTGTTGTCGGTCTTCAGCTTGCGGAGGTAGTCGAAGGCCTTGTTGTCGTGATCACCGAAGGCGACGAAGGAGAAGAACACGGCGGGGTGGCTCTTCGCGGCGTCGGTGAGGGACTGGGTGGCCGGGGTCTTCGCGTCCGGGGCGCCGTCGGTCTGGAAGACGACCAGGGCGGGGCTGCCGGGGGTGGCCTGCTCGTCGTAGTGGGCGAGTACGGCCGCCACGGCGGCGTGGTAGCTGGTACGGCCCATGCGGCCGAGGCCCGCGTGCGCCTCGTCGATCGCGTTCTCGGGGGAGGCGGGGGTGAGATCGGTGGTGCCGTCGACCTCGGTGGAGAAGAACACGACGTGGACCGAGGGCGCCTCGGGGGTGAGGTGGGCGGCGAGCGCGAGCGTCTGGTCGGCCAGCGCCTGGGCCGAGCCGTCCTTGTAGTACGGGCGCATGCTGGCGGAACGGTCGAGAACGAGGTAGACCCGCGCACGTGCGGTGGTGAGCCCGGCCTTCGCCAGCGCGAGAGCGGCGGCGTCGTGGGCGAGGGGCGCGTCGACGGACGTGACGGAAGCGGCCTCGGGCTCGGCGCGGCCGGCGTCTCCGTCGGGCTCGGCGTCGAGGACGGGGGTCGCCTCGGGCTCCGTCTCGGTGGTGGCGGCGGCGACGGGGGTCGCCTCGGGCACGGGGCGGACCTCGGCGGTCGCTTCCGGCTCCGCCACGGTGACGGCGGGTTCCGTCTCGGGCGCGGGGTCGGCGGCGACCTCGGCCTGGGGCTCCTCGGCGGTGGCTTCCGGCTCCGCCTCGGGGGCGGCGGCGGCCTCGGCCTGGGTGTCCGGTTCGGTGGGGAGGGTTTCCGCTGCCGGGGCGTCGGCCTCGGCCTGGGGCTCCTCCGCGGTGGCTTCCGGCTCCGCCTCGGGCGCGGCGTCGACGTCGGCCTCGGCCTGGGGCTCCTCCGCGGTAGCCGTGGGGGCCTCGGTCGTCGACTCCGTCTCCGGGGCCTCCTCGGTCGCCGCAGGGGTCTCGGTGGACGCCGACTCCACGGCCGTTTCGGCCACCGGCTCCTGGTCCACCTCTGCCGCTTCAGCAGCCTCGGACTCGTCCTCGGCGTGCGGCTCCTCCGCGGCAGTCTGCTCGGCCGCCGGCTTCTCCACCGCTTCGGCGGACGCCTCCGGGGCCTCAGCCGCAACCGCAGCCTCAACGGTCGGCTCCGCCGCGGTCTCGGCGACCGGCTCGGCTTCGGTTTCCACCTCAGCCTCGGTTTCCACCTCAGCCTCGGTCACCGGCTCCGCCGCAGCCTCGTCGGCAGCCTCAGCCACCGGCTCCGCCTCGGTCTCTGCGACCGGCTCAGCCTCAGCTTCCGGTTCCGCCGCAGCCGCACCGGTCGGTTCGGCCTCGGTCTGCGGCTCCGCCGTGGTCTCTGCGACCGGCTCCGCTTCGGTAACCGGCTCCGCCTCGGTCTCTGCGACCGGCTCCGCTTCGGTAACCGGCTCAGCCGCAGCCTCACCGACCGGCTCGGCTTCGGTAACCGGCTCAGCCGCAGCCTCACCGACCGGCTCGGCTTCGGTAACCGGCTCCGCCTCGGTCTCGGCGACCGGCTCCGCCTCGGTCTGCGGCTCCGCCTCGGTCTCGGCGACCGGCTCGGCTTCGGTTTCCACCTCAGCCTCGGTCACCGGCTCCGCCGCAGCCTCGTCGGCAGCCTCAGCCACCGGCTCCGCCGCAGGCTCGGCCTCAGCCGCAGCCGCCGGCTCAGCTTCAGCCTCACCCACCGGCCCCACCGGCCCCACCGGCTCCGCCGCAGCCGCCGGCTCACGGGTCGGCGTTTCGTCCCGCTGGTCGCTGTCCGTCTCCGTGGAGCGGGTCGGCTTCGGGACCGAGACGTTGTCGAAGGCCGCCGCGACCAGGTCGTGTTCCGGGTCCGTTGCCGGGCGGGGCTCGGGGATCACGGCGGTCGGGGCCGTCGTGGGCGCCGGTTCGCCGTTCTGCCGCTCCTCTCGCGAAGAAGCCGGTTCCTGCGAGGGAACCTGTTCCGCACCCTCCGCCTCGGCGGTGCGCTCCTTGCGTGAGCGGCCGAATGCGTTCCGAAGGCGAGTGAGAATGCCCATGCGCGCAACCCTTCGCGTGAGTTGAAGCCCGTCAATCCCTGGCCAGGACGGACACGTAAGGTTAGCGGCCCATAGCGGCGATCTTGGGCAGGGGTGAGTGAGGGGAAGCGAGGCGTGTCAACACCGCCTCCCGGCCATCCCGCACCCCGTCCCCTCCCCCGTCCCGCCCTCGAACCCGCTCCCCGCCCCAACTTCCCTGTCGCTACCGGGGATTCACTCTCCGTTCACCCGGTCGCCGCGCCTGCGCACGGACGCCCCCCTACCGTCACGCTCACACCAAGGGAACGCAAGGGGAGAGTAAAGGTGCGCAAGCTGCTGCCGTTGATCGGAACGCCGTCCCAGTCCCACCCCGGCGGACGCTCCGCCATGACCTGCCGTTTCCGCTGCGGTGACGCCTGTTTCCACGAGGTGCCCAACACCAGCGGCAACGAGTACGTCGGTGACGTCATCACCCGGGCCCTGAGCCGCCGCGGCATGATGCGCGCCGCCGCCGTCGTGACCGTCGCCGCCACCGCGGGAGCGGCCGGTGCGCTGCCCGCCGCCGCCGCCGCGCCCGCGCCCGCCACCGGGCGGAGGAAGCCGGCCACCGGCGCCCGCGGCCTGCGCTTCACCCCCGTGCCGCCGAACACCGCGGACACCGTCACCGTCCCGGACGGCTACCGGCAGAACGTCGTCGTCCGATGGGGCGAGCCCATCCTGCGCGGTGCGCCCGCCTTCGACCCGGAGAACCAGACGGCGGCCGCGCAGGCCGGGCAGTTCGGCTACAACAACGACTTCCTGGCGCTGCTGCCCCTCCCGGGCGAGCACCGCCGGCAGCTCCTCGTCGCCAACCACGAGTACACCGACGAAGTGCTCATGTTCCGCGGCTACGACGCCGCCAACCCCACCCGGCAGCAGGTGGAGGTCGCCTGGGCCGCGCACGGCCTCGCCGCCGTCGTCGTGGAGGAGGACCGCAGGACCGGCGCGCTGACCGCCGTACCCCGGCATCCCCTCAACCGGCGGGTGACCGCCACGACCGAGTTCCGGCTCACCGGGCCCGCCGCCGGGTCGGACCTGCTGAAGACGTCCGTCGACCCCACCGGCACCAAGGTCCTCGGCACCCTCAACAACTGCTCCGGCGGCACCACCCCGTGGGGCACGACCCTGCACGGCGAGGAGAACTTCAACCAGTACTTCGCCCACTCCTCCCGCCCCACCGACAAGCGCTACGGCATCGGCACCGGCGCCACCGAGCGCAAGTGGGAACGGTTCGACAAGCGGTTCGACGTCGCCCAGGAGCCGAACGAGGTGCACCGGTTCGGGTACGTCGTCGAGTTCGATCCGTACGACCCGACCTCCACGCCTCGCAAGCACACCGCGCTCGGCCGGTTCAAGCACGAGGCCGCGACCGTGCGGCTCACCGAGGACGGCCGGCCGGTCGTCTACTCCGGTGACGACGAGCGCTTCGACTACTTCTACAAGTTCGTCGGCAGCAAGCGGATGAAGAAGGGGGCGAGCCGGGCCGTGCGCGAGCACAACCTGTCGCTGCTCGACGAGGGCACGCTGTACGTCGCCCGGCTCACCGGCGACTCCCCGGCCCTGGAGATCGACGGCACGGGCAAGCTGCCGGCCGACGGCGAGTTCGACGGCAGCGGTGAGTGGATCCCGCTGGCCACCGCCACCGCGAAGGGCGCCGTCTCGCACGTCGAGGGGATGAGCGCCGAGGAGGTCTTCGTCTTCACGCGGCTCGCGGGCGACAAGGTCGGCGCGACCAAGATGGACCGGCCCGAGGACATCCAGCCCTCGCCGGTCTCCGGCAAGGTGTACGTCGCGCTCACCAACAACTCCAACCGCGGTGTCGGCGCGAACGCCAAGGCCGACGAGGCCAACCCGCGCAACGCCAACAAGCACGGGCACATCCTGGAGCTGACCGAGCGCCGGAACCGGCCCGAGAGCACCGCCTTCGCCTGGTCGCTCTTCCTCGTCGCCGGTGACCCGGACGACCCCGCGACCTACTTCGCCGGGTTCCCCAAGGACGACGTCAGCCCGATCTCCTGCCCGGACAACGTGGCCTTCGACCCGCACGGCAACCTGTGGATCTCCACCGACGGCAACCAGCTCGGCTCCCACGACGGCCTCTTCGGCGTGGCCACGCGCGGCGCGCGGCGCGGTGAGCTGAAGCAGTTCCTGACGGTGCCGACCGGTGCGGAGACCTGCGGTCCCGTCATCCAGGACCGGCGCGTCCTGGTCGCCGTACAGCATCCGGGGGAGATCGACGGGGCGTCGGTCGAGAAGCCGGCCAGCACCTGGCCCGACGGGCCCGGGAAGATCGTCCGTCCGGCGGTCGTGGCGGTGTGGCGCGCCGACGGCTGCGACATCGGCGCCTGATCAGCCCGACGGGGAGGCGATCGCCCGCGCCGCCGCCACCTCCTGGCGCAACGGCTCCAGAACGCTGCCGGACGCGCCCGTGAGGTCCGTGCGGACGGGATAGAGGACCTCGGTGTCGCGCAGACCCTCGGCGAGTTCCCGCAGCTGGAGCGTGACCTGCGCGAGTTCCGGCCCCGACGGCGGTTCGGCTCCGTGTTTCACACGGACCCGGGCCGCCGTCGTCGCGTCCACGATCCGTTCCACCGCGACGACCAGCGGCCACCAGGCCGCGGCCCGGCTGCCGGTCGGCGGCGGCTCGGTCAGCGCCCGCTGGAACTCCGTACGGACCACGGACAGATCGCGGTACAGCCGGCGGCGCATCCGGGCGCGGGCCGCCGGGTCGACGTCCGGTCCGAAGGCCGCCTCGACGTAGCGGGCGGTGTCGGCGACCGCGTCGGCCAGTCTGTCCCCGACCCGGGTGTGCCAGCTCTCCGGCCAGAGCAGATAGCCGGCCACGAGCGCGATGCCGCAGCCGATCAGGGAGTCCACCAGCCGGGGCAGCAGCAGACCCGTCCCCTGGTGGTTGAGGATGTCCGACAGGAGCAGGATCACCGGGGTGATCGCCGCCGTCTGATAGCCGTAGCCGCGCGGGGTGAGGGCGGGGATGAGCGGCGCGAGGACCAGCATTACCGGTACGTCCCACCACCCGCGCGGCACCTGGGAGAGCACCGCCGCCGCGACCACCAGGCCGACGACCGTGCCGAGCGCGCGCAGCAGCGCCCGGGAGAACACCGAGCCGAAGTCGGGCTTGAGGACGAAGGTGATGGTCAGGGCCACCCAGTAGGAGCGGGCGACCGGGACGGTCGACACCAGCACCTGGGCGAGGCCGATGCACAGGGCCAGCCGCAGCCCGTACCGCCAGGAGGCGGCGGACAGGGCCACGTTGCGGGCGGCCCGCGCGGCTCGGGTGCCGAGCCGGGCCGGGCGGCCGAGCCGGTCGTCCTCGGGGCCGCGGGGGTCGAAGTCGGGCGCGGTCACCACGGCGGCGGCGTGCCGCAGGGCGTGGTCGACGGCGCGTCCGGTCTCCGAGGCGGGGGCGGGGAGGGCGAGGGCCAGGGGGCCGGTGAAGCCGGTCTCGATCGCCCGTGCCAGGTGGTGCACGGCCTCCGGGACCTCCGGCGGCAGCGGCCGGCCGTGCAGATGGGCCGCCGGGGCCGCCTCCACCACCGGGGTGATGGCGTTCAACTGGGCCAGCAGGCGGGCCAGTTCGGGGCTGCGGCCGTGGTGGCGCGCCCGCCGGGCGAGGACGAGGTCGTACGACTGGTTCAGCGACTGGGTGACGGTGTGGCGGGCGTCCTCGTACGCGCCCGGGACCCGGCTGCCGCAGGCGGCCAGCAGATCGGCGACCGTGCGGTAGGTGGCCGCGACGGCGGAGCGTTCCGGCACCCCCGAGCGCAGTGGCCAGGCCAGCAGCGCGAGGAGCAGGACGAGCAGCCCGCCGCCGCTCATCAGCAGCGGTGCCAGCCACCACGCGCCGGGCATCGGCAGCCCCGCCCCGACGACGCAGTTGAGGAGCAGCAGCAGCCCGGACACGGACGCCACCGCCCCGATGGTCGAGATCATCCCGGAGACCAGCGCCACGGCGGTGACGGTGACGACCGCGAGCCAGCCCTGGCCGTAGACGGCCGACCCGAGCGTGATGCCGACGGCCCCGAACATCTGCGGGATCGCGATGTTGAGGATCCGCATGCGGTAGGCGTCGGCGGTGTCGCCGATGACCCCCGACAGGGCGCCCATGGAGACGAGCGCCCCGTAGGCGGGCTGTCCGGCCGCCATGCCGATCACCAGGGGCAGGGTCATCGCGACGGCGGCGCGGGCGACGGCGGCCCGGTTGACGGGGGACTGCTGGGGCCGAAGGTTCCGCACCAGCCAGTCGGGGGGCGTGAGGCCGATGGGGAACTCGCGGGACATGAGCCCCATTATGGGCACCCGCCACCCGGGCCGGTCAGGGCGACGGCGACCGGCTCAGCGGAACTCCCGGACGACCTCGATGCGCCCGACGATGTGCGCGTTGAACTCCGCGAGTTCCTCCGCCGGCACCCACAGTTCCAGGATGGTCTCTCCGCCGGCCCGGCGCACCGGGTAGCGCCGCAGGAACTCCGTGTCGACCTCGAATCGGGTGACGTAGCCGACGCCGGAGGCGGGCACGTTCCAGTCCCGGGCGATCCGCACCGCGTAGTCCTCGTTGAGCACCGGGTAGAAGATCGGCTGCTCGGGCAGGCGGGGCGGCCACGCGGTCCACCCGGAGGCCTCCACGAGCGCCAGCTCCTCGGGGCCGGTGGGGCGCCAGAGGGTGGTGGTCGTGGTCGTCTTCCGCGTGGTGTCCATGGGCGGCACGCTAACCGGCGTGCAGCTGCCCCGGCGAGGCATTTCACGCCCCGTCGACCCGCGCCAGGAGGTCCGCGAGGGCGGTGTTGAACTCCCGCGGTCGCTCCAGGTTCGGCAGATGGGCGGCGCCCTCGACCACGGTCAGGGCGGAGTCGGGCAGGGCCGCGTGCAGGGCCTGGGCGTCCGCCACCGGGGTGTAGGTGTCGTCGGCGCCGACCACGACCAGCGCCGGGACCGTGACCCGTGGCAGCACGGGACGGTAGTCGGGGCGTTCGGCCCGGCCGCGCAGCGCGGCCGCCGCGCCCTCGGGAGAGGTGGCCGTCATCATCCGGTGGACGTGGGTCTTGACGGCGGGAGCGGCGTACGGAGCGACCATCCCCTCCAGGACCTCGTCGGCGTACCCGCGCATCCCCTCCGCCAGCAGCCGGTCGGCCGTCTCGGCGCGGGTGATCCTGCCCGCCGGTGTCTCGGGGGCGGCGAACGTGTCGGCGAGGACCAGGCCCCGGACCCGGTCGGGGAAGCGCGCGCAGCATTCCAGGGCGATCTGGCCGCCCATCGACAGACCCGCCAGGACGAACTCCGTCACCTCCAGACCGTCCAGGAGGGACGCGATGTCCCGGGCGTGGTCGGAGAGCGGGGTGACGCCGGGGACGACCGGGGAGGCCCCGTAGCCGCGCAGATCGGGGGCGATCACCCGGCGTCCGGCCGAGAACGCCTCGATCTGCGGGGCCCACATCGTGCGGTCGAAGGGATGGCCGTGGGGGCGGCGGTGCGCTCCGGTGGGTGGAGCGCCGGCCGGTTCGCGGTGGAGGCGGCCGTGCGGTGGGTGGAGGAGGGGATCGTGGAGCGCCTCGTCGAGGACAAGCGGACGGACGCGGCACGGCGCCAGGCACTGCTCGCCGAGGCGCTCGGCCCCGGCGGGTTCCGCGTGCGGACCGATCCGCGCGCCTACTTCGCCTGGTGGGAGCTGCCCGCGCCCTGGCGGGCGGACACCTTCACGGCAGCCGCGGCGGCGCACGGCATCGCCGTCACCCCGGGCACCGCCTTCGCCGTCGACCCGCGTCGCACCCCGGACGCGGTCAGGCTCGGGCTCGCGTCGGCTCCGGAGGCGGAGCTGCGGCGGGCGCTGCGGACGCTCGCCGCAGTCGCAGCAGCCGGACCGCCCGCAGATGGCCGGTGAGCCAGGTCGCCCCGGCCACCGTCAGCCCCAGCGCGAGCAGCAGCCAGGCGGCGCTGCGCAGCGTGGTCGTCAGGGCGTCGTAGACCGCGGCGGCGGCCGGGCGGTGGGCCTCGTCGGGCAGATCGGCGAGGGTGAGCCGGCGGCCGATCGCGACGGCGAGGCCGAGGAACGCGCCGCCGAGGGCGGTGCCGAGGGCCGTCGCGGTGATCGCGCGGCGACGGCAGGCGGCGACGGCGATACCGCCCGTCGCGAGGACGACCGCCGCGAACGGCAGCCAGAAACCGGCGACATCGAGCACGTGGTAGCCCTTCCGGAGAGTGGCCAGATCGTCGGGCGGCAGCAGCGCCACCCGGGTGTGCTCGATCGGGATGCGCTCCGCGAACGGCACGTGGTCGAGGGTCATCTGGTGCTTCAGCGGGGTGGTGACCGCCGCCAGGTCCACCGTGACCGGGGCGTCGTCCGGGCCGGGGCGGTCGTCGGTGAGCGCCCGCATCACGGCCGTGTGCGCGGCCTCGTTGCCCGCGTCCCACGCGGTGCGGTAGGCGTGGGTCGCGGTGAACGAGCGCACCGCGTCGCGCAGGAACAGCGGGCTCATCCCCGACTCGCGCGCCACCCCGTCGCCCACCGTGTCCGCGACGGCGTCCCGCACGTCGGGGTCGGAGGCCAGCGGCGCCATCGCGGTGACATAGCTGCGGGTGTCGGTGAGGCCGTACGCCGCCCAGGCCGCGAGCGCGCCGAGCGGCACGAGCAGGCAGGACAGCGCGATCAGGACGGCCGAGAGGGCGGTCCGCAGGCTTCGGGACACCCTTCCAGGCAACGGGCGGTACGCGGCCGCCGCCAGCGGGCCTGCGCCGTACGGGTGCCCCTGGGACTGCCGGGATTCCCGGGGCGCGTGGGGCCTCCGGTGGAGGGTTCACCCGAACGGGTGTTTCCTGGTTCTGGGGAGAAGGAGGCCGATCATGCGCACCACTCCGGCCCTGCGGACTCTGGCCGCGGCCCTGCTCACCGGTGGCACCCTCGCCGCGACCGCGGCGGGCACCTCCGCGGCGGCAGCCCCGCCGACCGGCGGCGGCGACGGACCCCTCGTGGGCACCGTCGTCTCCCGCACCGACCTGAACGTGCGACAGCAGCCCACCACCCACTCCGCCGTCGTCGCCGCGCTCGCGCCCGGCACCCACGACCTCGTCCAGTGCCGGGTCCGGGGACAGAGCGTCGACGGCAACCCCTACTGGTACTGGCTCTACGACACCCAGGGCTGGGCCAGCGCCGCCTTCGTCGACGTCCGCGGCGGACGGGTCCCGGACTGCGCCGACCCGTGCCCGCAGTGGAAGAACGGTGACTGGACCAACTGGAACGACCCCTTCACCAACAGCTCGTTCAGCGTCTCGGGCTCGGGTTCGTTCAGCTTCTCGGGCTCCTGGAGCTTCAGCGCCTCCGGGACGTCAGGAACCTCGTCGGGTGGCTGGGAGTGGATCCCGGTCGGCCGGTGAGTGGAGGGATGAGGGAAACGCATGGGCCCCGGCGCGAACCGCCGGGGCCCATGTGGTCGCCGGTTCCGGCCGGCTGTCGCGGCCGGCCACGGGGGCTGTCTATCGGATGCGGTGTCCCGCCGCGTCCTCGTGCGTGTAGAAGCGGTAGAACAGCACGGCGAACGTGATCGCGCCGATCACCAGCCCCATCCACACCGAACGCAGGATGCTCGTACCGGTGTTGGCGTAAAGGAACCCGAACGCACAGCCCGCGAACACCGCCCACAGCACGGCGTGCAGTTCGCGCATCATGTGCGGCGCCAGGGCCGCCACGCCCATCCACAGGGCCGCGAACACGATCGTGCTCACGAAGCCGAGCAGGACGTTCCAGCCGGTGACCGGGCCACCGGAACGGTTGTTGGCCGCCACCCAGTAGCCGTAGACGAGTCCCGTGCCGACCGGGACCGCCCACCGCGCGATCCGGTGGGTCCGTGCGCTGAAGATGTCCGGTGTGCGGGCCGGCCTCGCCGGGGTCCGCACCGCGGGTGCCGCATGAGCCATGAGAGCGCTCCTCTCTCTCCTCGCCCCCGCCTTCCAGGGCACACCCGGGCGCGGGCGGTGGCAAGTGGGATGCCCCGGGTTCCCGGATGCGGGGCGCCGCGCCGCGTGTTTCGCTGACCACATGGAGCGGGACACCCGCCCCGCGCAGGCCCGGCGCCGGGACGTCCTGCAACGTCATCAGCTGCTGCAGGTCCGGGGCCGCAGTGTCACCTGGCTGGTGCCGCTGGCGGTGCTGGTCGCCATCAGCTTCGCCGACTACCACTCCACCGGCGAGTTCCGGATCGTGTCGTGGTGCGTGTTCGTCTCCGCGATCGCCGCCGCGCTGTGCGGGGTGTGGACGACGGCCCTGTTCGTGGTCCTCTCCCTCGTCGTCCACGTCACCAGCGACGCCGCCTGGCCCGTCGAGTACCGGGAGGGCCCGGCCGACTTCGTGCTCGTCCTGGTCGGCGGGGTGCTGTCGGTGCTCGCCTCCTCGGTCCGGGTGAGGTGAGCCGGGCGGCCCTGCGCGACCCGCGGACGGCCCGCCCGAACGGCTGGTGACCTTTCTCCGCGAGGGCACCCTGCGGCACTGCCGGGGCCGGCTCGCCGACGACACGACGATCTTCGCGGTACGGCGGACGGCCCCCGGCGGCCAGGACGGTCCCCGGCGGCCAGGACGGTCCCCGAGCCCCGTAGGGGGACGTTTGCGGGACTGAGGCAGACCTTTGCAACAGCAGCGGTTACCGTGCTGAGGTACTGATCGACAGGGGGAGGGACCATGCCCGGAACCGTGCTGCTGCTGGCGGCGTCGCCCGTGGGCAAGGGGTGTCTGGTGGACGCGGCGTCCGTCCTCCCGGTGCTCGCGGCCGTACCGCCGGGCGTGCTGGCCGGCACCGACACCGCCAATGTCGTCGAACTGGCCGACCCGCTGGAGCCGCAGGCCGTGCTGACCCGGCTGCGGGCCGCCGCGGCGGCGGCCGGACCGCTGACCGTGTTCGTCACCGGCCAGCTCCAGCTCGACCGGCGCCAGCGGCTGCCGCACCTCGCGCTCGCCCGTACGACGCCGTCCACCGTCCGCTACACCGGGTTCCCCTGGCACTGGTTCCGGGAGGAGCTGCGGCTGCGGCCGGCCGGGACGACGACCGTGCTGGTCGACCTGCACGCCGACGCGGAGGCCTGGGGATGGCTGCGCGGTCACGCGCTGGAGTGCGGGCCGACGGTCGCGGTGTACGGGAGGGTGGCGCCGCCCCCGGGACGGCGGACGGTGGCCGCGCCGACGTACATGAAGGCGGTCGCGACGATCCTGCGCAGCGGGGGCCGTCCGGCGGTGGAGCAGTTGCACCAGGCGGCGTTGGGGCGGATCGCGGGGGACGGGGAGGTGGGCGACCTGGTGCTGGGCGCCGCTGCCCCGGTGCCTCCGCAAGGCGCCGCCCCCCGGACCCCCGACCGGCCTGAACGGCCTCGTCCCCGGACGCCGGACGGGCTGGTGGGTGACCCGCACGCCGCGATCTCCGACGCTGTCCGGGCCGGGAACCACGCCGACGCCGACGCGCTCGCCGCCCGCTGGCAGGAGGCGTCCGCCGACGCGCACGGGCCGGGGTCGCAGGAGGCGCTGCACTGGGCCGAGGTGCGGGCCGATCTCGCGATGTTCGCGGGGGACGCCGAGCGCAGCTGCCGTACCTGGATGGCGGTCGCCGCCGCCCGGCTGGCCGCCGGGCAGGCGGTCGACGCGCCCGCCGTCGAGGCGGCCGTGGACCGGGCGCACCACCAGTGGGGACGGATAGCGGACACGGCCCGCGCCCGCGAGCTCGGCCCCGCCCTGGCGGACCTGCGCGCCCGCGTCCCGGGCCGCCGCCAGGGCGCCCTGGACCATGTCCGGAGCCAGCTCCGGCAGTTGCAGCTCCACGCCTGACCTACCGCCCCGGGCCTGACCGCGCGCCCAGGCCCGAGGTGGGCCCGCCGGGCCCGTCACGGCACTGCGGGCACTAGCGGTCCGCGGGCTGTTGCTGGGCCGTCGGCGGGGTGGACGTGGCGCGGGCCGGGATCGCGTTGGCCGCGGTGATCAGGGTGGCGGCGGCCAGGACGGCGGCGGCGAGGGCCCTGGCGTAACGGTGTCCGTGGTGGGGGGATGTGGGTCCGGGCACGGCAACCTCACAACATCGGCGGACTACGACTCATGACACTCTTGTGTTAAGCATGCTTAATTCGCCGTTTAACCTAGGGGCTGCGACACTCCAACGGCAAGAGGTTCATGGGTAGTTGGGGGTGAACACGGCGTGGGCGAACGGGACGAACCGGAGGTCATCGGACGGCGCGTGCAGCGGTTGCGTGTCGAACGCGGACTGACCCAGCGGCAGTTGGCCGAGCCGACGTACACACCCGCCTACGTGTCCACCCTGGAGGCCGGCCGGGTGCGGCCCTCCGACGAGGCGCTGCGGCACATCGCCGAGCGGCTCGGCGTGGACTTCCAGGAGCTGGCCACCGGGCGCTCCGCCCGCCTCGTCACCGATCTGCGGCTCCGCCTGACCGAGGCCCAGCGGGCCCTCGCCACCGGCGCGGCACAGGAGGCCGCGGCCCAGTACGCCGTCCTGCTCACCGAGGCCGAGGAGCACGGGCTCGCCGAGGAGCAGGCCGGCGCGCTGCTCGGACTCGGCGAGTGCGAGATCTCCACCGGCGACCTGGAGAAGGGCCGCCGGTACTTCGAGCGCGCCGAGGAACGCCTCGCCGACGCCCCGCTGCCGGCCCGGGTCCCCGCCCTGCGCGGCCGCGCCGTCGCCCACTACCTCGCCGGTGAACTCCGCTACGCCGTCTACCTGCTGGAGTCCACCCTCGACGAGCTCAACCGGGGCGGACTGCACGACCCCGACGCGCTGCTCCTCCTCTACGCCTCCGTCATCGGCCCCTACATGGACATGGGCGCGCAGGCCCGTGCCGCCCAGGCCGCCGAGTTCGCCCTCGCCCTTGCGCCGCAGGTCGCCGACCCCGCGCTGGTCGCCCGGATGCACCGGTCCGTCGCCCGCACCCTCCTCGCCGAGGGCCGGCTCGCCGAGGCCGACGCCTCCCTCGCCAAGGCCGCCGATCTCTACCGGCAGCTCCAGCTCCGCACCGAACTCGCCAACTGCCACTGGATGCGCGGATACGTCTACGCCCAGAACGGCGAACTGGAACGCGCGGAGCAGGAGCTGAAGCAGGCGCAGGACATGCTCGCCGCCCAGGGCGCCGCGCTCTACGGCAGCCAGGTCGCCGTCGAGCTGGCCGACGTCCTGCACCGCCGGGGCCGCTCGCAGGAGGCCTCGGCCCTGCTCCACGCCGTCCTCGGCGACCTCTCCTCCGAGCGCGGCGCCGTCCACTCGGCCGCCGCGCACCGCCTGCTCGGCATCATCGCCGAGGACGCCCGCGACACCGAGGCGGCCGAGGAGCACTACGTCCGGGCGCTGAGCCTGCTGGAGCGGGCGGGCGCCGCCGGTGACCTCGCCGACCTGTGCCGTCTGCTGGGGGACCTGCTGCGCCGCACGGGCCGGGTGGAGGCCGCCCTGGACGCCTACCGCACCGGCCTCGGGCACCGCACGGCCCCCGGCACCACCACCCTGGGCCCGGCCCCGGCCCAGCCGCCGCTCTGACGGAGGTCCACGCGGTCCGGCACCGTCACCCACGGTGACGACGGCTCCGGGTACGTCACCCGTACGAGAAGCCCCGCGGGAGCCGCAGCCGGGAGCCGCAGCCGGGAGCCGCAGCCGGGAGCCGCAGCCGGGAGTCGTGCCCACGAGTCGTGGGTACCCGGCGCGCGTGGGGGAGCCGACCGACCGGCCCGCCCCAACTTCGGAGGTGATCGCCGTGTCCGACCGGGAGCGGGAGCGGATCGCGGCGGTCCTGGCCGATGCGGTGCGCGGCGTCGAACCGGGCGACGTGCCGGAGCGGCTGTGCGCCGTGGCGGTACGGCTGCTGCCGGTGAGCGGGGCGAGCGTGGCGCTGTGCGGCGAGGGGATACCCGTGCCGCTGGGCGCGAGCAGCGCCCGGGCCGCGGAGCTGATGGAGATGCAGGCCACCCTGGGGGACGGGCCCTGTCTGCGGGCCGCCGAGACCGGCACGCTCGTGTACGCCTCCGATCTGCGCGGCGGCCGGGACGCCGTCCGCTGGCCGGTCTTCGCCCAGCAGGCCGCGGCCGCCGGGGTGCGCGCCGTCTACGCGCTGCCGCTCGGCGACCGGACGGTCTGCCTGGGCACCCTCGACCTCTACCGTGACGTCCCCGGTGAACTGGCCGGGGACGAAGTGCGCACGGCACAGCTCGTGGCGGACGTGCTGACGGCGGCCCTGACGGCCCTGCCGCTCGGGGAGGACGACGGGCTGCGCCCGCCCGGCGAGGAGTCCTGGCTGAGCTCCCTCGCCACCGACCACGACGTCGTCCACCAGGCCGTCGGGATGGTCATGGCGCAGCTCGGCGTCGGCGCGGACGAGGCGCTGGCCCGGCTGCGGGCGCACGCCTTCGCGCACGGCCGCACGGTCCTCGACGAGGGCCGCGAGGTGGTCGGCCGCCGCACCCGTTTCGACGAGCGCGACTGAGCGGCCGGGCGTCAGACCTGGACCCGCCCCTGCGCGCGGACGTCCGCCAGCCGCCGCACCCCGAGCTGCACGGCCGCCTGCGTCGCCTCGTTCGGTACGTCGCCCAGGCCGCCGTTGGTCAGGGCGAACCCGTCCTCGCCCGCCCGGACGGCGGCCACGTCCAGCGCGAGGGCGGTCGGCTCCCCGTCGGCGTTGTCGCCCGCGGTGCCCCAGAGCGTCAGCGTCACCCGCAGCCCCTGCCGCGCGTCCCCCGCCTGCGGCAGCGGCAGGTCGGTCACCTGGACGTCCTCCACGGTGTCCTTCCCCGCGGTGGCCGTGAACCGGGCGCACTTCTGCGGCAGTTCCCTCAGCCAGGCCAGCGTGCGGTCGATGTCCGCAGTGCTCCGGCCGGTGAGCTGGTAGCGCAGCTGGGCGGCGGCGTCGGGGTCGTCCAGCCCGACGACCGCGCGGGCGGGGGTGCCGAACAGCTCGTCGGTGTAGAGGGCGTCCAGGAGCTTCTGGCACTCGGGCACGGGGGTGCTCGCCTTCAGCAGTCCGTCCCGCCAGGTCGCCGCGCCGCCGGTGGGCAGCCAGGGCGCGCCGAGGTCCTCGGCGGTGATGAGGGCCGCCTGGGCCTGGCTGTCGCTGAGGACGCGCGGGGCGGCCGGCGTGGCGGGCGTGCTGGTGGAGGCCTGGACGGTCGGTTCGGCGGGGGTGGCGGTCGGCGGGTGCTCCAGGCCGAGGGTGGCGCACCCGGTGAGCGTCGTGAGCAGCAGCGAGGAGGCGAGGAGCGCAAGGCGGTTCATCGGGAGTGCCTCCTGACGTGGGGGTGCGTGCCTGCTCCCACGGCAGCACCACCGCCGCGGACCGACCAGCGCGGCGGGCCGTACGGGGTACGCGCGTTGCTGCGCGCGGTGGAATCCGGCCGCCGTCACCGGGCGCACCCGGTTCCCGGAGACCGCGTAGGGTCGGGCGGGACCGAGCCGGTCGAGGTTGTTCCGCAGGATCCGAAGGAGTCGCCGGATGGCCGATCGCGATCAGCAGCCCCTCCCCGTGATCATCGACTGCGACACGGGGGTCGACGACGCCCTCGCCCTGCTGTTCGCCGTACGGCACCCGGGGCTGGACCTGCGGGCGGTGACCTGTGTCGCCGGGAACACGGACGTCGACGGCGTGGTCCGCAACACCCTGACGGTGCTGGACGTGGCGGGCGCCGGGGACGTCCCGGTGGCGCGCGGCGCCGAGCGCCCCCTGATCGAGCCCGCCCGCTCGGCGACCGTGCACGGCAAGGACGGCATGGGCGACATCGCCGGCCTGCCCGCCCCGGCCCGCCGGGCGGTCGACGTGGACGCGGTGACACTGCTGCGCCGCGAGATCCTCGCCTCGCCCCGCCCGGTCACGCTGATCCCCACCGCGCCCCTGACGAACATCGCGCTGTTGCTGCGCACCCATCCCGAGGTGACGCGCAACCTCGAACGGATCGTGTTCATGGGCGGCGCGGTCGCCGTCGGGAACGCCACCCCGGTCGCGGAGTTCAACGTGTGGCACGACCCGGAGGCGGCCGCGATCCTGCTGACCGTCGGCGTCCCGATCACGATGTACGGGCTGGACGTGTTCCAGCGGGTGGTGGTCCCGGGGGAGGACGTACGGCGGCTGCGCGCGAGCACCGAACCGGGCACGCGCCTCGCGGGTGAACTGCTCGCCCACCGCCCCTCCGCGCCGGAGGCGGGCGCCGACGAGTCGGCCGGGGGCCTCGGTGACGCGGGCGCGGTCTGCGCGGTGGTGGACCCGTCCGGTCTCACCACCCGCCCGCTCCCGGTGGAGGTCTCCCTGGCCCCGGGCCCGACCCGGGGCCAGACGATCGTCGACCGCCGCCCCCGCCACGGAGAGTCCGAGACCCACCACGGGGTACGGGAACGGGCCCTGGTGGACGTGGGGCTGGACGTGGACGTCGAGCGGTACGTGCGGCTGTATCTGGAGACCGTGGGACGCGGCCGGGCGGACTAGAGCGGGTCCTGTGCCTCCTGAGCGCCGGTGGCCCCGGCGAGGGCGACGAGGTCCGGGATCAGGGCGGCCAGTTCCGTCAGCAGCCGGTCCATGTCCCGTACGTCGGGCATCGGGTGGACGAAGCAGACGCCGTCCGCCGCGACCGAGACCGCGGGGCCCGCGAACCGGATCAGGCGCTGGGGCAGGTCGGAGGCGTAGAACCGCTCGGCCGTGTCCATGGCGTGCTCGCTCACCGGCACGTACGGGACGCCCTCGGGGGCGCGCAGGCCGAGCTTTGCCGCGCTCCAGCCGCGTTCGAGGCGCAGGGTGGGTCGGTCACCGGGTGCCTCGAAGCACACGATCAGCCAGTGCCGTACGTCCCGGCGCCCCGAGGGCTCCCAGCGCCGGGCGACGGTGACCCGGTGCCCGCCGAGCGGGCCGCTCGCCCCGGTGCCGTGCCGGGTGCGCAGCAGCCACGGGAAGTGGCCCGCGTACCCTGCCCATTCCGCTCCGTCCGCGCCCCGTCCGAGCCGGCTCCAGCCGGGGCGTCCGGCGAGGACGCCCATCGCGCGGTCCGATCTGCGCGCCCGGCGCGCGGTACGGAACGCGAGGGTCCCGCCGATGACGAACGGCGCCAGGACGACGGCCGACCACATGATCCAGGGGAACATCGACGCGGACGTCCTTTCGCTCCGGCCGGGGAGGCGCGTGGTGCGTGGTGCGTGCATCCTCGCCCGGGCGGTCGCGTCGGCACATCGGTGGATCTACGTAGAGCCGCACGGAGACGCACGTCCGCCCCGCGGCCTCGGGGGCGGCGGGGCGGACGTACCGGAGAAGCCGGGCAGGCCCGAACAGCCGGGGAAGCCGGCGTCAGGCGCGGGTCGCCTTGCGGCGGCGGGTGGCCACCACGATCGCGGCGCCGCCGGCCAGGAGCGCGGCGGCTCCGCCCGCGATGAGCGGGGTGTTGCTGCTGGCGCCGGTCTCGGCGAGGTCGCCGCCGCCGGTGCCGCCGCCCGTGACCGGGGTCGACTCGGAGGCGGACGGGGTCGGCGTGGCCGACTCGGTCGAGGTGGACTCCGAGGCGGAGGGCGAGGGGGACGCGCTCTCGGACGACTCGTCGGCGGGGGTCGACTCGGACGCCGACGGAGACGGCGAGGAGCCGCCGCCTCCGGCCGGGGCCGACGGGGAGGGGGAGGACGGGGGCTGCTCGGTGGACGTGCAGTCCTTCGTGCCGCCGTTCCAGGCCGCGATCAGCTTGTCCTTGATGACCGGGCGGTCCGGGCCCTTGGGCAGGTCGCCGTGGACGAAGCCGTCCTGCGCGTCGAGCTTGCCGTCGAACTTCACCGCGCCGCGGTAGAGGTCGATCTGGGCGTAGCAGCCCGCGTCGGGGACGGCGATGTCGAGGGTGTCGGTCTGGCCGGGCTTGACCGTCACGGTGTCGAAGTCGACGAAGACCTGCTCACCGGAGGTGCCGAAGGTGGCGCCGTGGGCGAGGTAGGAGGCCAGGGAGGCGGTGCAGGTGCTCGCGTCGCCCGCCGTGCGGACGGAGATGTGGATCTTGCCGTCCTGGGTCGGCTTGAGGTTCTGGTCGTCGACGCGCACCGAGTCGAAGAAGTTCTTGCCGTCGAGCGAGAACTGGCAGCGGTCGGTCCCCGTCTCGGTGCCCGCGCCGGTGCCGGGCTGGTAGTGCCCGCCCGACTTCCAGCCGTCGCCGCCGGGGCCCGAGTCGGCGAACGCGCCGGAGGCGGCTGCCACGGAGGCGGCGCAGAGGGTGAGGGTGGCTGCGCCCGTCCCCAGCAGGCGGCGCACGGTGACACGTCTCGCTATGGACATGCGTATCCATTTCTTGGCGCTGCCGGACTTGGCGCATGCCAGGGCAATGCCAGGGCTGATTGGTCAAATCAGGGGTCAGAAGACACGGGCGGCCCTCAGGTCACAGGCGCCACAGTGTCCGACCATCGTCGTTCGCCTGCCAGATCGCTGTCAACCTGGGATAAACACAAGCCAGTTCAAGTTTCCATCACGAATCAATCACGTGCGGAACGTTCCCCTCCGGACCGTCCGAGGGTTCGCTTTCCCGGCAAGCTGGACAGACTTCCGTTCGTGACCGACTTCTCCGCCCGCAGTCCGGACTGGTGGCGCCAGGCAGTCGTCTACCAGGTGTACCCGCGCAGTTTCGCCGACGCCGACGGCGACGGCCTCGGGGACCTGAGGGGCATCACCGGAAGGCTGTCCCGTCTCGCCGCCCTCGGCGTGGACGCCCTCTGGCTCAGCCCCTTCCACCCCTCCGAACTCGCCGACGGAGGCTACGACGTCGAGGACCACCGGGACGTCGATCCCCGCCTGGGCACGCTGGCCGACTTCGACGCGCCGGCCGCCGAGGCCCACCGGCTGCTGAACAGCACACCGCTGCCCGACGGCACCGCGCCGAACCCACTGCCACCGGACACCACGGTGCGCTTCTAGGGAGCGTATTGGGTCGTGATCAATCTTCGTTCTGTCCGTGGGGCGGGGCCTGGACTGGTAGACCTTCTTGGATGACTCGCGTGCAACTGACGGATGCGGAGTGGGAGTTCATCGAGCCGTACCTGCCGATTGGCGAGTACGGCCCGTACCCCGAGCGGCTGCGGCAGCAGTTCGAGGGCGTGATCTGGCGGTTCAAGGCGGGCGGCCAGTGGCGGGAGATGCCGACAGAGTTCGGCGCCTGGTCGACCGTCCACAACCGTTTCCGGCAGTGGCGTGATGCCGGAGTCTTCGAGGCCCTGCTGGAGGGCCTGATCGCGGAAGCCGCGAAGCGCGGTGAGGTGGACCTGTCCCTGGTCAGCATCGACTCCACCACCGCCCGGGCCCACCACGACGCGGCCGGCATGCACCTGGAGGAGGAGGTCCTCATCGCTTTGGAGAAGGCTGCCACCGAAGCGGAGAAGGCCAGGTCAAAGGGGGTGACTGCGACGAACAAACCGGGCAGGGGAACGAAAGCAACCCCGAGCGGGAAGAGCGACAGCGCATCCGGCGTCGGCACAAACTCCGGCTGAAGGCCGCCCTCCTCGGACGCTCCCGGGGTGGGCAGACCAGCAAGATCCATGTCGCCGGCGACCGGAAGTGCCGCCCGCTGGCCTTCATCCTGACCGCGGGCCAGGCCGCCGACAGCCCGCAGTTCATCCCCGTGCTGGGGAAGGTGCGGGTGCGTGGGCCTGCCGGCCGCCCCCGCACCCGGCCGGGCGCAGTCGCCGGGGACAAGGCGTACTCGTCCCGCGGCAACCGCGCCCACCTGCGTAAACGCCGTATCAAGGCGGTCGTCCCGGAGAAGAGGGACCAGGCCGCCAACCGGCAGAAGAAGGGCTCCAGAGGCGGCCGACCCGTCAGCCACGACGCTGATCTCTACAAGGAGCGGAACACCGTCGAGCGGCTGATCAACAAGCTCAAGGCCTGGCGAGGCATCGCTACGCGGTACGACAAGACACCCGCCAGCTACCTCGCCGGCCTTCACCTCCGCGGCTCGATGATCTGGCTCAGAGAGCTCACCCGGACCACCTAATGATCACAACGCAATACGCTCCCTAGTGCCGTGACCGGAAAGGTTCACCGGCTCGCGGCGCCCGGCACGGCACCTCGCCGCGTTGTCGCATCACCCGAGTACATCCAGTACGCGGGCGACGCTCCGCCTTGCGATGCACCGCACCGGACGCCGCGAGCTTCCCGGCAAACCTTTCCGGTCACGGCACTAGCCCCCGGTACCCGCGTTCGCGGCGGCGCCGTTGCCGTTGACGGCGCCGCCGTTGTTGTTGGCCGCACCCCCGTTGCCGTTGGCCGCGCCGCCCGCGATGCCGTCGATGTCCACCGGGGTGGACGTGGCGTTCGGCGGCGGGGTGAGGACGACCATGGGCGCGCCGGCGGCCGGCGGGGGCGGGGTCAGGTCCGTCTTGGGCAGCTTGGGCGGGGTGGTCTGCTGGAAGATCGTCGAGTCGAAGTCGACCAGACCGGTCTTCTCCATCACCGTGATGTGGTCGAGGACGGTGTTGTTCGCCTGGTCGGCCAGAGCACGCACCAGGGAGTTCTTCGTCGTCGACCGGATCTTGGCGATGGTGTTGAAGATGGAACCGTGCGTCATGCGCAGGATGTTGGCGAAGTCGGTGTCGAACTGCGCGCCGGTCTCGCCTTTCAGCTGCGTCACGAAGCCCTCCTGCTGGGGGCTCGCCACGTTGGGCAGGGTGACGTTCAGCATCGGCGCGATCTTGCGCACGGTCGTGTCCAGGGCGGCGTGGCCGTCGACGAGGTGCTCGCTCGCGGTGAGGACGGCCTTGCTCGTGCCCTTCTGCAGACCGATCTGGCCCAGCGGGTACTCCCAGAGACCGGCGGCCCGCACCTTCACCACGAAGTCACGGTCGCCCTCGGTCAGAGGGCCCCACTGGGTGTTCGCGATGACTCTGTCGGTGGACGTCGACACCGTGTCCAACCCCAGCATCGAGGGGTAGGCGAGGGCGCCGAGCGTCAGTGTCAGGGCGCCGCCCACGAAAAGAGTTCCCATCGCGTTCCGCGAGAGTTGCACCGTTCCTCCTGCCCGGTCGGGGGTCCGCCGTCGGTAGGACTCCGGCGGGGTCGGACGCACTGGAGTACGCAGGAAGAGCCGCCGCGACTCTATGGCGTTCGTAAAATCTTTGCTCCTGTGTGAGTTACCGACAGAAACCGCCGTCCGAGCGGGGACGTCGCGAGGGGGAGCCGATGCGGGCGAACGTCGTCGGGATCACGTACTACCCGGTGAAGGGGTGCGCGGGAGTCGCCCTGACGGAGGCGGCGGTGACGCCGGAGGGGCTGCTCGGCGACCGGGTCTGGGCGGTCGCGGACGACCGGGGCGACCTGCGCCGGCAGGGTGCGGACCCCCGGCTCGCGGTGATCGTCCCGGAGGTGCGGGACGACGGGCTGACGCTCCGCGCCCCGGACGCCGAGCCGCTCACGGTGACCGGCCCCGGCCCCGGCGCGGACGCCTGGCTGACCCGGTTCCTGGGCCGCCCGAGCCGGCTGGTCCGCGCCCGTGCGGGCAGCGCCTCCCGGCTGCACGTCGTCTCCCGCGCCAGCCTCGACGCCCTCAACCGGCGCATCGCCGCCCGTGGCGCCGCGCCGCTGCCCATGAGCCGGTTCCGCCCCAACCTCGTCGTCGACGGCTGGCCCACCCCCCACACCGAGGACGACACCCCCCGCCTCACCGTCGCCGGCACCGAACTGGCCCTCACCGAGCTCACGGTCCGCTGCGCCGTCACCCTGGTGGACCAGTCCACCGGCCGCCGCGCGGGCCCCGAGCCGCTGCGCACCCTCGCCGACTACCGCCGGGCGGACGGCGGCGGGGTCGTCTTCGGCGCGTACTTCGCGGTGCGGCGCCCGGGACGGGTGGCGCTGGGCGACGAGGTCACCCCGACCGCCTGACCGGGCCACCCTGCACCCGTACGGCCCTCCCCACCCGCCCTCCGCACCTCCCACCGGGTCGAATGGACCCATGAAGCGCGCCCCCCACGACCCGCCCCACCGCCCCGCCCCGGAAGACCGGAACGAGTCGGCGCCCGGGTCGGGGTGCGGTGCGTCGCAGGAGTACGCGTGCACTCCCTTCCCGTCCGAGGTGTACGTCCGGCGGCTGCGGTGGGCCGCCGGGGAGGCCGCCGCCGCTCGGCTCACCGGGGTTCTCGTGACCCCGGGCCCCGATCTGGGGCGGCTGTGCGGGCACCTGCCGGGTGCCGCCCCGGACCGGCTCACGCTGCTCGTGCTGGCCCCGGAGGCCGAACCCCGCCTCCTGGTCCCCGCCCGGGACCTCACCGACGCCTCGGCGGGCCCCGCCGCCGGTGCCGTCCGGCTCACCGCCTGGGCCGACGGCCAGGACCCGTACGCCGCCGCGGCCGGACTGCTCCTCCCGCACGGCCACTACGGCATCAGCGACGCCACCTGGTCCGTCCACCTCCTCGGCCTGGAGGAGGCGCTGCCCCTCACCACCTACCGGCCGCTGTCCACCGCCCTCCCCCTGTTCCGCGCGGTCAAGGACGAGGAGGAGACGGCCCGCCTGGCCGCGGCGGCCGCCGCCGCGGACGCCGCGTACGAGGCCGTCCTCGGCGTACGGTTCAGCGGCCGCCGTGAGTCGGAACTGGCCGCCGACCTCGCGGGCCTCCTGCGCGCCCACGGCCACGACCGGGTGGACCGGGCCCGGGTCGCCGCCGCGGGCCACGGCGCGGACCCGGACCACCGGCCGGGCGACCACCGCGTCGAACCCGGCGACACGGTCGTCCTGGACCTCGGCGGCCGCCGCGACGGCTACGCCTCCGCCCTGACCCGCACCGTCCACGTCGGTGAACCGCCCGACCGGCTGCGCCGGCTGCACGAGATCGTCCGTACGGCCCGGGAGGCGGCCCTGGCGGTGATGCTCCCCGGGGCACCGTGCGCGGAACCCGACCGGGCGGCGCGCGCGGTCCTCGCGGACGCCGGGCACGGCGGCGACGCCCTCCCGGCCACCGGTCACGGTCTCGGCGTCACCCCGTACGAGCCGCCGTACCTGGCCCCGGGCGCCACCCGGCTGCTCTCGCCCGGCATGTGCGTCCAGGTCGCGGCGGGGGTCCTGCTGCCCGGCCGGCTCGGGGTGCGGCTCGGGGACGCCGTGGTGTGCACGGCGGCGGGCGTCCGCCGGCTGGCCGGCGCCGACCCCGCCCTCGCGGTGGTCCGCTGAGGCCCGTAGGGGAACGACCGGCTCACGCCATCCAGAAGAAGACCGCGGTCATCCGCTTCTCCTCCAGCGTCGTACCGCAGTAACCGGTCGCGCTGTGCACGAGGTTGGCGTGGTAGAGCAGCAGCCGGCCCGCGCGGTGCGGGACCCGTACGTCCTCCTCGAAGGCGTCCGGGGCGACGAACCGGGTGCCGAGCGCCTCGACGAGGTTGTTGTGCGGGGCCTGCACGACATTGCCGCCGAGCCGTCCGCCCGGCAGCGACTGCCGGTAGAAGCTGGTCCCGCAGTCCTTCGGCACCCCCGGGTTGAGGTACAGCACGGCCGCGTACCGGCACAGTGCGCGCGAGTCCGAGTGCGGCCGGGGGGTGCTCTCGCCCTCGCCGACGACCTGGACGCAGTTGTGGTTGAGGGTGCCGCCGCCGGGCGCCTGCTGCACCCACAGCCGCTGCGCCCCGGTGGCCTCGCGCACCCGCCGCTCCACCCGGGCGAGTTCGGCGGGCTCCAGCGCGGGCATGGTCCGCAGTCCCGGCCAGCTCTCGGAGGTGTACGGGTGTCCCTGGACCCAGTCGTCCCGGGCCAGGCACCGCTCACGGATCGCGGCGACGCCCTCCTCGGGGAGGACGTCGTCCAGGACCCAGTAGTCGCGGCCCCTGGTGGGCTTGCGGTAGGGCAGGACGGGGAGGGTGGCGGCCCGCCTCGGCTGTGGCATGGACATGAAGCGAATCTAGGCGGGGCCTCCGTCAGTTCTCGCCCGCGATCTGCCCCGGACTGTGCAGAGAACTGGTCAACGAAGCGTCAATCCCGGTCAAGAGATCCCCTCGTGCGGGCGAGCAGGTGCGTCGGCCCAGCCGACCTGATCCAAACGGCTGGCCCTGGAAGCGTCCTGAAGATCTTGAAATCGCGCGGCCGGAGCAAGATCTTCATCAGGCTCCTAGGGGAGCGGGACGATCTTCCCGTTCTCGTCGAGGGTGTGGGTCATCCAGTACTCGTCCCACTTGTCGCCGACGTGCTGCGGGACCTTGCCCTCCGGGTAGCGGGCAAAGCCCTCCGGCGGCTCCTCGCCGTTCTTCAGGCACTGGCTGCCGCTGTTGTTGACGGCGAGGACCGGGTACTCGCCGTCGCTGCACTGCGCCTCCTCGTACGAGAGCGAGCACGCGGTCAGCAGCCCGGCAGCGGCGGCGGTCACCAGGGCGACGCCCGGGCCACGGCGGACACGGCGGCGGGCGGTGGACGTACGACTCACGACGGACTCCCTCAGGTCGGCTTGTGGAACCAGCCTGCGGGAAGCCGGACGCCCGCTCCTGAGTACGCGTACTCAACGGCCGAGGGGTGCCCTACTCGATCCGTACCCGCCCCGCGTCATGCCTCCACCTCAGTACCCCTCCCCCAATACCCTTTCGACCAGCTGGAGTTGGGCATCGGTCAGCCCGGGGTCGGTGAACTCCACCGGCGGTCGGTCGTCCACGGTCAGCGTGTAGTGGCTGGCGTCGGGCACGCCGGGCCCGGACGGGGGCGGCTCGTCCGCCGCGGCGAGGACCTCGTACGCGAGCCCTTCGAGCGCCGCCCCGTCCGGCCGGGCGGCGGTGTCCGCCTCGGCCCGGCGGGACACACCGAGCAGTCCCCCGCTCCTGAGCAGCCGGATGTGCATGGCGTCCCCGGTTCAGTGGACGCTCAGACCGACGTCGGACCAGGCCTTGACCACCGAGTCCAACTCCAGCCGGGTGCCGTAGAGCCGCTCGGCCGTGTCCTTGGTCGCCTGCGCGAACTCCTGGAAGTCGCAGTTCTCGGAGAGCCCCCCGGAGGTGAGCGTCTCGTACCAGATGCGTCCCGCCCGCTCCCAGGCGAAGCCGCCGATGGCGACCGCGGTCAGATAGAAGGCGTGGTTCGGGATACCGGAGTTGATGTGCACCCCGCCGTTGTCGGCGTCGCCCTCGACGTAGTGGGTCATATGGCTGGGCTGCGGGTCCTTGCCGCCCAGCATCGGGTCGTCGAACCCGGTCCCCGGTTCCTTCATCGACCGCAGCGCCTGTCCCCGCACCTGCGGGGTGAACAGACCCGCGCCGATCAGCCAGTCGGCCTGGTCCGCGGTCTGGTGCCGGTCGTACTGCTTGACCAGCGAGCCGAAGACGTCCGAGACCGACTCGTTGAGCGCGCCGGACTGGCCGCGGTAGACGAGACCGGCGGTGTACTGCGTGACGCCGTGGGTGAGTTCGTGGCCGATGATGTCGACCGAGATGGTGAAGTCGTTGAACACGACGGCGTCTCCGTCGCCGAAGACCATCCGCTCGCCGTCCCAGAAGGCGTTGTTGAAACGGCGACGGTAGTGGACCGTGGCGTCCAGCGGCAGATTGGCGTCGTCGATCGAGTGCCGGCCGTAGGCCTCCTTGTAGAGCCCGAAGGTCAGACCGAGGCTCTCGTACGCACGGTTGACCGTGCCGTCCAGGGACGGGTCGCCGCCCTCCCGGCGGACCAGGTCGCCGGGGAGCGCGAGGGTGTGGTGGGTGTCGTACAGCGTCCGGTCCAGGACGAACTCGGTGGGCGCGGCGGGGGAGACCAGACTGGGCGTCTCGATCCGGTTCTGCCGGAAGTCGGCGTCGACGGCCAGCGTGTTCTGCGCGGCCTCCCGGACGTGCGGATCGTCGGACTCGGTCAGTTTCTCCAGGACGAACGGCGGCAGGATGCCGCAGACGTGGCGTGTGGGGCGCATGGGGGTCCCTCCTCAGAAGAGGGCTGGTACAACGGGGTGATGGGCCGCGAGTCCCCAGCGAGGGGACCCGGAGCCGGGGCCGCGTGACGCACGCAGGCCGACGAGTCCCATGCTTCTTATTCTGCGCCCCGGCGCGGCAGGCCGCACGCCGGGAGCCTGACGGCGTCTCAGTACCGCACCGCGCGCGCCACCTGCGCCTTCACCGTGCCGGACAGGTCCCGGTTGCTGCGGGCCGTCGCCGTGCCGGTGCCGCCCGCGGCCACGTCGGAGACGGTGACCACGACCGTGTCGAGGCGGTTGCCGCTGCTGTCGGTGAAGTCGACCTGGACGGCGAAGGACTTCGAGGAGTCGGCGGTGTTGGTCACGGTGACGTCGACCGTGGCGCGGCCCTGGTCGGTGCCGGGCGTGCCGAGCTTCGCGTCGGACTTCACGTCGACGCCGTTCTTGATCTCGTCCAGCTTCTTGTTCGCCTCGGCCGTGGCCGACGCGAACGCCGACGCCGCCTCGGAGGCCAGGGAGGAGGCGGCCGCCGTCGCCTCGGCGCCCAGCGACTCCGCCGCGGAGGCGGCGATGCTGGCGGCCTTGCTCGCGGCGGACGACACCGACGAGGGGGTGTTGTCGTCCGAGCAGCCGGTCAGGACGGCGGCGCAGCAGACCGCCACCGCCGTCAGCAGCACGCCCTTGGTGCGCGGCATCTTGCCTCCTGGGGTCTCCCGCGGGTGTCTGCCCGGGACTCCTTCCAGTGAAGGGGTGGCCGGGCCGGCGCGCATGCCGGGTCACCCGGACGGATGGCGCGGGAGCACGGGGACGGCGCCCGGGTCAGCGTCGCGCCTTCTTGTACCGGCGCATCAGCTCCACGATCCGCGCCTGCTCGGCGCCCGCGTTCAGCGCGGCCAGCAGCTCGTCCGGGCACAGCTCGTAGAAGTCGCCCCAGTGGCCCCGGCGCCGGTTGTCCCAGATGCGGTAGCCGCCCGGAACGCCGCGGGCGACATAGCGTCGTCCGCCCAATCCCGCTCCCCCTCCCCCGTGAGTGGCATCTGCAGTGTCCGCCACGGCCGTCATCCCTCGCGCGGATTTTCGAGGCCCGTCGTCCTCCCCGGTGACACCTACGCACCCCTCACGCTCGGCGATCATGTGCTTACGCTGTGATGGTCGATTGGCGGATCGGTGGAGAGCGTGTGCGGGAGTGGCATGGGATTCGGCTTCGGACAGCGGCGCGGCGGGCAACTCCCCGTGGAGATCACCAGTTTCGTGGGCAGGGCGGAGGAACTCGCCCTGATCAAGGACGCGGTGGGGCGCTTCCGGCTGGTCACGCTGGTCGGGCCGGGCGGTGTCGGCAAGAGCCGCACGGCGCTCAGGGCGGCCGGGGCCTCGGCGGCGCGGTTCGCGGACGGCGTCTGGCTGGTGGAGCTGTCCGCGCTGCACGACCCGGAGCTGGTGCCGGCCACCCTGGCCGGGGTGCTGGAGCTGCCCGAGCAGCCGGGGATGACCCCGCTGGACGCGGTGGTGGAGCATCTGCGGGAGCGGCGGATGCTGCTGGTGCTGGACACCTGTGAGCATCTGGTCGACGCCTGCGCGATGCTCTGCGACATCCTGCTGCGGGAGGCGCCCGGGCTGACGGTGCTGGCCACCAGCCGTCAGCCGCTCGACGTGCCCGGCGAGCACTGCGTCCCGATCGCGCCGCTGAGCAGGGACGACGCGCTGGAGCTCTTTCTGCTGCGGGCCGGTGCCGTCGCCACCCTGGGCGAGGAGGACCGGCATCGCACGCTCGCCCTCGTCGACCGCCTCGACGGCATGCCGCTCGCTCTGGAACTGGCCGCCGTCCGGCTGCGCGCGGTGCCGCTCGCCGACCTGGTGGCGCGGCTGGGCCGGCGGTTCGAGGTGCTGACCGGGGGCCGCCGTACCGCGCTGACCCGGCACCAGACCCTGCGGACGGCCATCGACTGGTCCTACGACCTGTGCACCCCCGAGGAGCGGCTGCTGTGGGCGCGGCTGTCGGTGTTCGCGGGCTCCTTCGAGCTGTCGGCGGCCGAGGCGGTCTGCGGGGGCGGGGAGTTACCGCGGGCGGAGGTGGTGGGCGCGCTGGTCGGACTGGTCGACAAGTCCGTGGTGCAGCGCATCGGGGAGGACGGCGGCCGCTACCGGCTGCTGGACACCATCCGGGAGTACGGCGCCGGGTGCCCGGCCGGGGCGGAGGGCGCCGCCGACGCCGTACGGGAGCGGCACTTCGCGCACTACGAGCGGCTGGTGGCGCGGTTCTGGGACGAGTTCGTCAGTCCGGCGCAGGTCGCGCTGCACCGGGCGGTGCGGGAGGAGATCGCCGATGTGCGGGCCGCCCTGGAGTACGGGTGCGGACGGCCGGGGCGGGCGGTGGAGGCGCTGTGGCTGGCGACGCGGCTCGGGCCGTACTGGCGGGCGGCGGGCACCCTGTCGGAGGGCCGGCACTGGATCGACAAGGCGCTGGAGCCGGTCACGGAGGACTGTCCCGAGCGGGCCTGGGCGCTGCTGATGACCGGGATCTTCGGGGTGTGGACGGCGGATCTCCCGACGGCGCTGGAGCGTTTCCCGCGGGCGTACGAGGTGGCGCGCCGGGTGGGGGAGTCGCGGGTGGAGCTGTCGGCGCAGGCGTACCTCGGGGCGATGACGGCCTTCGGCGGGGCGGTGGAGCGGGGGCTCGCCGAGGTGGAGTCGGCCAGGCTGCGGATCATCGCCTCGGGCGACCGGCTGGGGATCGGGGTCGTGCACTACGAGGCGGCCCTGCTGCGGGCCGTGTTCGGCGACCCGGCGGGCGCGCTGGAGCTGTGCGCGACGGGCCTCGCCCATCTGGAGGAGTGGGGCGAGCGGCAGCTGTACGCGTCGACGGTGACGACGAAGGGCGTCATCCACATGCTGGCCGGTGCGGACGCCGAGGGGGAGGCGTGTCTGCGGCGGGGCCTGGAGGCGGTGAGCGAGATCGGGGAGGTGCTGGTGGCGGCGCTGGCCGCGCTGGGCCTGGCCTGGCACGCGGCCCGGGGCGGCCGGCACGTCCGCGCCTGCTGGCTGCTCGGGTACGCGGAGAACGCGCGCCGGCTGAGCGGGGATCCGGTGGCGCTGCTGCCCCGGCTGGTCGAGGAGCAGGAGGAGGTGCAGCGGGCGGTGCGGGCGGCGCTCGGCCCGGAGGCGTTCGAGCGGTGGCGGGAGACGGGGGCGCGGATGTCGGGGCAGGAGGTGCTGGAGGCGGTCCGCGCGGACGCGGAGGTTCCGCAGGGTCCCGCGGCGCCCGTACGGCCGCCCGCTCCGCGCGGTCCCCTCCGTCCCGCCGACTCCCTCACCCGCCGCGAGCGGGAGGTCGCCGCGCTGGTCGCCCGGGGGCTGTCCAACCGGGAGATCGCCGAGCGCCTGGTCATCTCCAAGCGCACGGTGGACGCCCATGTCGAGCACATCCTGGCCAAGCTGGGCATCACCTCCCGTACCGAGATCCCGGCGACGGTGACGGGCCCGTAGGCGTACGTAAGTAGAACGTCCGCGGTCTCCTGCGGGGTAGGTGTACCGATCTTCGGCGTACCCGTGTGCGGGGAGCGCGGTGGGCGGGGCAGCCTGGTGGTGCCGCCCGGGGCCGGGACGGGCCGGGGGCCGGCAGGCCGAACCCTCGGTCGGCGCTGTCATGGCAGGTGTCCGGCACCGGACCCGCCCCCGGCGGTACGCGGGGCTGCCCCTGGTCGGCGGGGCAGCCCCCACCAGGGGTGGCGCGCGTCGGACTCAGCGGGCCGCGAGAGCCGCCAGCGGTTCCCCGGTGAGCCGGCAGACCCGCCACTCGTCGAGGAACTCCACCCCGAGCGAGGTGTAGAAGTCGACAGTCGGCTCGTTCCAGGCCAGCACCCACCACTCGAAACGCTCCCAGCCCTCGCGGACGCAGGTCGCCGCGAGGGCGGCGAGCAGGGCGATCCCGTGACCGGCGCCGCGCGCGTGCGGACGGACGTAGAGGTCCTCCAGGTGCATGGCGCGGGTGCCGGTCCAGGTCGAGAACCGCGGGAACCACAGGGCGAACCCCACGGCCGCGCCGGTGGCGTCGTCCTCGGCGATCAGGACGTGCGCGGCGGGACGTTCCCCGAACAGGGCCTCCCGGAGCTGTTCCTCGGTGGCGCGGGCCTCGTGCTCGGCCTTCTCGTAGGCGGCGAGTTCGCGGATCAGGGCGCGGATCTCGGGGACGTCGTGGACGGTGGCGGCTCGGATCATGCCCGGAGCATGGGCCGGGGGCGCGGCCGCTGTCCACGGCGTTCCACCTGCCGGGTGGCGGCCGTCGGGCCGCCCGCGGGACGGACGTGCCGTCCCACCGGTCAGCCGCCGAGCCGTACGTCCTTCTTCCGCAGCCAGGGCAGCGGCGGTACCGACGAGCCGAGGTACGGGGTCGTGCGCACCTCGAAGTGCAGATGGGGGCCGGTGACGTTGCCGGTGGCGCCGGAGAGGCCGAGCCGGGTGCCGGGGAAGACACGGTCGCCGAGGCGGACGTCGATCCGGGAGAGGTGCGCGTACTGGGTGAAGACACCGCCGGGGTGGCGGACGACGACCTGGTTGCCGAAGCCGTCGCCGCAGGTGGTGGCCTGGACGGTGCCCGGTCCGACGGAGTAGACGGGGGTGTCGGTGGGCACCGCGAAGTCCTGGCCGGTGTGGCGGTGGGCCCAGCGGTCGCCCTTGGCCGCGTACCCGGCCGAGAGCCAGTAGCCGCGGGTCGGCGCGGTCCAGGGGCCGCCGGTGCGGTGGTGGGGCTCCCGGCCGCGCCGGGCGACGGGGCAGTGGCCGTCGCGGCCGGAGGGGTCCACGGCGACCGGGTCGCCGCCGCCGCGACCGCCGCTGCGGTCGCCGCCGCGGCCGTCGCCGGGGCCGCTTCCGGCGCCCGACGGTACGGCGGTGAGCAGGACCAGGAGAGCCGACAGCACGGCGGTCGCCGTAGCGAGGGAATGTTCTCGTCGCATTGTGTGATCATCGGACCGATGCAGGGCTCGGGCCGGGGCGCGCCGCCGGACACCTGCCGGATTTCAGTCGAACGGCTCCGCCATCAGCCTGCGGTACACCTGCGACGACCTCGGATTCGCCGGACACAGCCACACGCCGTGCGGACAGTAGTCGCTGATCGTCTGGTACAGCGGCCGCTGCCGCGCGAACCAGGTCAGCATGCCCCGGACGTACGCCGGGTTGTCGCCGTTGCGGAACAGCCCCCACTCCGGGTACGAGAACGCCTTGTGGTGCGCCCGCGCGAACCGCACGTGCTCGGTGAGGCCGTACGGCTCGTGGACCTGCTCGTCGAAGGACATGCCGTGCGGCTGGTCGTAGGCGTCCATGCCGATCACGTCGACGTACCGGTCGCCCGGGTAGCAGGAGGGCCACGGGACGGCGTCCCGCCCCCGGTTCGGCGCGAACTCGAACCGGAACCGTTGCCCCTGCACCGACCGCATGGTCTCCACGATCCGCACCCAGAACGCCTTCCACGCCTCGGGATCGGGACCGCAGCGGTGGGTGTAGGTGATCCCGTTCATCTCCCAGCCCACCACCAGCACGGTGTCCGGGATCCCGAGCGAGACCAGCCGCCGGGCCAGCGTGCGGAAGTGTCCGTCGTACGCGCCGTCCGCCCCGTGGCGCAGCAGCCTGCGCACCGTGCGGTCGGGAAGATGCGCCTCCGCGCGGTCCAGCATCGGCACGTTCAGCACGAACAGCCGGTCCGCGCGGGCCCGGCGCCACTGCGCCCAGTGGTGGAGATCGCCGGGCTCCCCCTCGATATGGCCCCAGTGGTCCCCCGCCAGATAGGCGTGCCCGACCCGGGGCGTGGCCGGCCCCAGCCAGCCGTCCAGCTCGGAGACCCGCCGCACGCCGTCCGAGCCGTACCCGACGTACGCCCCGAAGGGCGAGGGCGGGGGCCCGTCGGCCGGCTTCCCGTCGGGCACCCCCGCCCACTCCCCGTCACGGACGCACGCGGGCCCGGCGAGCAGCACGAGGGCGACCAGAAGGAGCGTCAGGAAGGGCCGAAGGCCACGAGGACGCGTTCCGGGACGAGGGTGAGAACTTCTGCGGATCGGTGACGGCGGCACCGGTTCAGGATGACCGCCCGCCCCCCACCGGCAATCCGGAACCACCCGCGAACCACCCGTACCGGGGACGCGGTTCCCTCACCAGGAAGACATCCACGCCGTCCTCCCGCTCGCACACGAAACCGTGCCGCTCGTACAGCCGCCGGGCGGCGCTGCCCCGGAGCACATCCAGCCGCACCCGCCGCCCGGCGCGGTCGGCGTCCGCCAGCAACCGCTCCAGCAGAGCGGTCCCGATGCCCCGCCCCTGCACCCGCGGGTCGAGGTAGAAGTGCTCCAGCCAGTCCGCGTCCCCGGCCGGCCGCAGCGCCACACACCCCACCACCGTGCCGTCGGCCTCCTCGACGACCAGAGTGTTCCCTGGCACCCAGGCGTCCCGCAGCCGCTGCCGCACCCGGTGCTCGTCGTACCGCCCGAGCCGCTCCAGATCCCCCCGCATCGCCACCGCCCGCACCTCGGCGACGGCCTCCACGTCCACCACGGTCGCCTGCCGCGTCCTCCACTCAGCCATGCGGCGATGCTACGAGCAGGCGGCGGCCCCTGTATCCGGCGGATCGCCCCGATCTCGCCCCTCATGGCACTAGAGTCTCACCGCGCGTGACGTGTGTCGCGGGTCACATCGGTGGGGGCCGTAGGGGGGCTTGTGTACGAGATGGTCAAGGGCGCCAACGTGGGGTTGGCGACGCTGAGCGAGAACGTCGACGCGGTGGTCGTGAGCCTCGGGTGGGCCAGTCCGACCGGCGAGGGCGACGCGGACGTGTCGGTTCTGCTGCTCGACGCGAACGGCAAGGTGCGCAGTGACGCCGACTTCTACTTCTACAACCATCCGGTCGCGCCGGACGGGAGCGTGCAGCTCCTCGGCAAGGCGCCCGCGGGGGAGGGCAACGAGGACCGCATCGGCTTCGACCTGACGGCGATCCCGGCCGACGTGGACCGGATCGTGGTCGCGGCCAGCCGGTACGAGGGCGCCGGCTTCGGTGAACTGGACGACCTGCGCCTCACGTTGGCCGACGGGACCGGCGAGGAACTGCTGCGGTTCGCGATCGACGACGCGGGCGCGGTGAGCGCCTTCCTCTTCGGTGAGCTGTACCGGCGCGGGCAGGAGTGGAAGTTCCGGGCCATCGGCCAGGGCTACGACACCGGACTGGCCGGGCTCGCCACCGACTTCGGCGTCGACATCGAGGACGACGCCTCCGACCAGACGGGCGCGGACACCGACCCGGACGAGACCGAGGAGACCGACGGGGCCGGCAGGGTCGACGGCATCGACCGGGCCGCCGTCCCCGTAACCGCTGTCCCCGTACCCGCCGTCGAACAGGCCCCGGCCGCCGACGCCCTGCCGGCCGTGCCCGCGCCGCGTCCGGCCGGGGACGACACCGGGCGGGCCCGGGCCGGCACCCGGCCCCGCACCGCCAAGAAGAAGGTCACCCTCCCGAGGGCGCCGAAGAAGTCCCTCGCCGAGAACGAGTCCTGGAAGGACGCCCGGCTCTTCCCGGTCTCCGCGCTCAAGAGCGACCGGGACCGCGAGACACGGGCCACCTCGGTCCTGCTGTCCGTGATGGCACAGGTCCCGGAGTTCGGGCGCAGGCTCACCGCGGCCTACGGGGCACCGGCCGGCCGTATGGAGACCTTCACCGAGGTGTCCCTGCCGCACGGTGACACCCCGCGCCGCCCCGACGGCGTCATCCGGGTCGAACGGGCCGGGAAACTGTGGACCGCGCTCGTCGAGACGAAGACGAACGGCAATCCCCTACGGCCCGAGCAGGTGCAGGCCTACATGGACATCGCCGCGCGGCGCGGCTACGAGGCCGTGATCACCCTCTCCAACGACGTCGCCCTCGAAGGCAGCCCGCTGGTCGACGTGAAGATCGACGGACGCCGCAAGCACAAGGTGGCGCTGCGCCACCTCTCCTGGGCCGAGGTCACCCACCAGGCACAGCTGCTGATCCGGCACGAGGGCGTCGGCAACAGCGCTCACGCCTGGCTGCTCCAGGAACTCCTGCACTATCTCCAGCACGACAACTCCGGCTGTCACGGCTTCCAGAACATGGGTGCCGCCTGGGTCCCCGTACGCAAGGGCGTCGAGGACGAGACCCTCTGCCAGGGCGACCCGCGTGCCCTGGAGGTCGTGGAGAGCTGGGAGCGGCTCGTCCGGCAGGTGTGCCTGGGGCTCGGCGGCGAGCTCGGCCAGAAGGTGCTGCCCGTCCAGCGCACCCGGCGCGGCACCGATCCCGGGGAGCGACGGGCCCGTATGGCCGACGAACTGTGCGCCGACGGCCGACTGCGGGCGGAGCTGCGCATCGAGGGGGCGCCCGGCGTCCTCGCGGTGGGCGCCGATCTGCGCACCGGCCGGCTGCGGACGTCCGTGGAGATCCCCGCACCCGAGCAGGGCTACCCGCTGACCTGGGCCAAACGGCTCGTGCGACGGCTGGCGGAGGCACCGGCGGATCTCCATGTGGAGACCCTGGTCGAGGACGGCACGGGAGGACCGCGAGGCACCCTGGAGCGGCTCCGCCCCGAACCGGCCGACCTGCTGCCGAAGAACGGGGCACGGATCACCGGCTTCCGGCTCACCCTGCTCAAGGGCATGGGCGGCAGCCGGGGCAACGCGGAGTCGGGCTTCATCCGCAGCGTCGACGAAGCCGTGCAGCGGTTCCACGGCGCGGTCCTGGTGCATCTGGAGCAGCCGGCTCCGCGCCGTACCGTGTCGGGGGAGTCCGCGGCGGCCGGTTGATTTTCAGGTTTCCTCTTCAACAGGCAACCCTGGCAGGGGTTTTACCTCTCTCACAGGGTGCTCACAGTTTCCGGTCGGCGGGTGCGTGGGGTGTGCCCGCGGGTGATGGCCGGGGTGTGGGCTGGCCTGTCCGATGCCAGTGACCATGGCACTCGCAGACGAGGAACCGATGACCAGATCGCAACACCGCAAGGGCCTCAAGCGCGGCGCGTTCGCCGCGGGGGCCGCGCTCACCGTCGTCGCCGTCGCCGGGGCCGCCCCCGGCGCCGGTGCCGCGCCGCAGAGCACGGCAGGGAAGCCGAAGCTGAAGCTGATCGCCGCGTCGAGCGCCGTGACGCTCGACCGGTACGAGTGGGACGGGGGCTTCCAGCTCGACTTCGACCTCGGCACCTATCTGACCGTCGACAAGGCGCCGCTGGAGTTCAAGACCACGCGCAAGTCGTACAAGGACCCGGTCGTCGTGCAGCAGATCCTGCGCAACGGCTCGCAGGTGACGACGAAGAAACTGCCCGCCGGGCTCGTCAAGGACTTCCAGGGACTGCCCGACTTCCTGGAGATCTCCGTCAAGAACAGTGCCGGGACGGAGGTGAAGAAGATCAAGAGCACCTTCTGTCCGAACAACGCCTCCGGACGGCTGCGCCCCGACGCGCCCGCCACCTCGCACTACCCGGAGAGCTGCCCCACCAACCCGTGGACCCTCGGCTCGGTGTGGGGCGTGGAGAAGGGCTGGGCCGCCAACACCACCACCCAGGACTACGACCACCCGGTGGACCTGGCGCCCGGCGAGTACACCGCCAAGGTGTCGATCGCGAAGAAGTACCGGGACCTGTTCGGCATCCCCAACGACACGCCGACCATCAAGGTGACCGTCCGCCAGATCAGCGAGGGCGGCGGCGAGGGCGGCGGGGCCGGGCTCACCCGCGGCTCCTCGGCCATGTCGCACGACATGGCGGGCATGGACCACGGCGCGATGGCCGGGATGGACATGGGCGCCGGGCACCACTACGGCCCGCGCGGCGCCGACGCGCCCGTGCCCTCCGCGCTCTCCCACGCCCTCGAGGACCGCGGTCTCGCCCACCACCTCGGCGACGGCTCCGGGCACACCGACGGCTCGCGCATCGCGCCCGCGCTCAAGGCCAACAGCAAGCGGCCGAGCGGTCGTGCGGCGGTCCCCGCCAACGCGCCCAAGCCGGACCTGCGCTCGCTGCCCGCCTGGGACATCGCGATCACCGACGGCGAGGACGGCGACGCCGCCGGCCGCGACTACCTCGCCTTCAGCGCCAACGTCTGGAACGCCGGCCCCGCGCCGCTCGTCGTGGACGGCTTCCGCAAGCCGGGCGCCGACCTGATGGACTCGTACCAGTACTTCTACGACGCCAGGGGCAAGCAGATCGGCTACGCCCCCGCCGGCACCATGGAGTGGGACCCGCGGATCGGCCACGAGCACTGGCACTTCACCGACTTCGCCAGCTACCACCTGCTCTCCGCCGACAAGACCGACATCGTCAAGAGCGGCAAGGAGGCGTTCTGCCTCGCCAACACCGACGCGGTCGACTACACGGTGAAGAACGCCAACTGGCACCCGTACAACACCGACCTGTCGACGGCCTGCGGCCAGAAGAGCTCCATCTCCGTCCGCGAGGTCCTCGACGTCGGCTCCGGTGACACCTACACCCAGTACCGTCCGGGCCAGTCCTTCGACATCACCGACCTGGCCAACGGGACGTACTACATCCAGGTGGTCGCCAACCCGGCCAAGCGCCTGAAGGAGACCAACGTCAACAACAACATCTCGTACCGCAAGGTCGTCCTGGGCGGCACGCCCGGCCACCGTACGGTGAAGGTCCCGCCGTACGACCTGGTCAACGCGCCGTAGACCCCCACGACCGGCCAGGATGTGACGCAGGTCACATCCTGGCCGGTCACACTCGTCCGGGGCGCTCCGTCAGAGAGGTGTAACCAGCCGAGAGCAAGCTCACGAGGAGACACCATGGACGCGCGCCTCAACCTCTTCGCCAACCCTGTCGCCGGCAAGTTCACCCGGTACATCAACTCGGCCGGCAAGGTGATCGCCGACTCCACCCTGCCGGCGGCGACCCAGGAGCTGGTGAAGCTCCGCGCCAGCCAGATCAACGGCTGCGGCTTCTGCACCGACATGCACAGCAAGGACGCGGCCCACGCCGGTGAGACCGCCCAGCGCCTGTACCTGGTCGCGGCCTGGCGGGAGGCCACGGTCTTCACCGAGGCCGAGCGCGCCGCCCTGGAGCTGACCGAGCAGGGCACCCGTATCGCCGACGCGGCGGGCGGCGTCACGGACGCGGCCTGGGAGAACGCGGCCAAGCACTACGACGAGGACCAGCTCGCCGCCCTCGTCTCCCTGATCGCCCTGATCAACGCCTACAACCGCCTCAACGTCGTCGTCCAGCAGCCGGCGGGCGGCTACCGGCCGGGCATGTTCGGCTGAGGCCGCGGGCCCGCGCGACGGTCTGACGGGACCTCTGATCTGCGCAACAGAGCAACCGTTGGGCCGTTGTGCGAGTCTCCTGAAACGTCTGTGCTCGTCGGACGTATTCCTACCTGCGTGTAGTGTTCCGGCGTTCGGCGGTGACCACGCCGGCGACCCGAGCACGGTGTACGGGGTGAAACGGCCGATGCGGAGGGACGGGCGCCGATGAGCGGAACGAGAAGGCGTGGACACGCTCCGATGGAGTCGGCCGGCCGCGGGGGCGGAGGCGGTGGCGGCCGTACGAGGCTGACCCGGCGCGGCCGGATCGTCGCCTGGGGCGGCGGGGTGACCGCCGTGGTCGTCCTCGCGGTCGGCGGTGTCGGTGCCTGGATCTACCAGGACCTCAACAACAACATCGGGCGGGCCGACGTCGACGGCAAGCTCGGCGGGGACCGTCCCGAGAACCTCAGCCCGGGCTCCAAGAACATCCTGCTCGTGGGGTCCGACAGCCGGGACGGCGCCAACGCCAAGTACGGCAAGGACCTGACCACCATGCAGTCGGACACGCTGATGGTGCTGCACATCCCGGCCGACCGTCAGTGGGCGTCGGTGGTCTCCTTCCCGCGGGACTCCTGGGTGGAGATACCTTCCTGCGAGAAGGGCGACGGGGGCACGTCCTCCCCTCACCACTTCAAGATCAACGAGGCGTTCGCGATCGGTGGCAGCGGCGGCGAGGTCGCCGGGGCCGCCGCGTGCAGCATCAAGACCATCGAGGCGAACACCGGTCTGCGCATCGACCACTTCATGTCGATCGACTTCTCCGGCTTCAAGGGCATGGTCGACGCGCTGGAGGGCATCGAGGTCTGTCCCGAGGCGGCCATCCACGACAAGAAGGCCCATCTGGACCTGGAGGCCGGGTGCCAGACGATCAAGGGGGAGAAGGCCCTCGGTTACGTCCGCACCCGCTACAGCGTGGGCGACGGCTCCGACATCGGCCGGATCGGCCGCCAGCAGGAGTTCATGGACGCCATGGCCAAGAAGGCCAAGTCCAAGCTCACGGACGCCGACGCGATGTACGGCTTCCTCCAGTCCGTCACCAAGTCCCTCACCGCCGACACCGCGCTGGCCGGCATCGAGCCGCTGTACGGCCTGGCGAACGAGCTGAAGGGCATCGACAGCGACCGGCTGAGCTTCGTCACCGTGCCCAACTACGGCCGGGAGGCCGACCAGCCCACCGACAAGGCGAACGTCGTCTGGCAGTACCCGCAGGCCGCCCAGCTGTTCACCTCCCTCGCCCAGGACAAGGAGGTCACCAAGGCGCAGGTGGAGGCCGCCAAGAAGGACGTGGTGTACGCGTCCTCGGTGAAGTTCCAGGTCCTCAACGGCACCGGAATCGGCGGCCGGGCGGCGGCCGTGGCCGAGCGGCTCACCGAGGCCGGCTACAGCCTCGCCGGTACCGGCAACGCGCCTTCGACGGTCTCCACGACCACGGTCACCTACCCGGCGGGACTTCAGCGCCAGGCCGCCGCGCTCGCCTCGCGGATCCCCAACGCCCGCGCGGTGCAGGACGCCTCGGCGGCGGCCGGCGTGGTCACGGTGGTCGTGGGACCGGACCTGAAGGTGGAGGACGTCGCCTGACCGGAGGTGATCGAGTGTGGTCGCGAGGGCTCAGGAAATGCTGTAAGGTTGATCTTGAGCCGGTCACCGGGAAACAAAAACGGTGAACGACCTCTGCGTTGGTGGTCCAAGGAAAGACGCCCCGCTTCCTGCGGGGAAATGCAGGTGCAAGGCCTGCCCGGCGCTCCGATGACGAGTCCCATCCCGTGTCGCACGGGGTGGGACTCGTTCGTTCTCCCCCTCGACCCCTCGACCCCTCGACCGGGCGGCCCCGGCGGTTCCGGCGGACGGAGAAGCCGGTCAGCGGTCGGTCGCCGTGCGGACCAGGTCGGCCGTCGCGCGCAGCCGGCTCTGCGGCGGCCAGGCGATCACCGTCGTCACGGGCGCCGCGTCCACGACCGGCACGGCGACGAGATCCCGGCGAAGGTCGGCCCCGGCGGACTCGGGCACGACGACGGTGGTGCGGCCGAGCGCGATCAGCTGGAAGAGCTGGGTCAGGTTGCGCACCTCGGCCCCCGGCCCCTGCGGATAGCAGCCGTCGGGTCCGGGCCAGCGGGCCATCGGGAGGTCCGGCAGCGCGGCGACCTCGGCCGCCCGGACCTCGGAGCGGGCCGCCAGCGGGTGGGCGACGGGCAGGACCGCCACCTGCCCCTCGGTGCACAGGACCTCGGTGTCGAATCCGGCCGCCGAGTCGAACGGCAGATGCAGCAGCGCCACGTCGGCCCGTCCCTCGCGCAGCGCCTGCTGCGGCTGGTGCGCCTCGCAGAGCAGCAGGTCGACGGTGGCCGCACCGGGGCGCGCGCGGTAGGCGTCGAGCAGGTCGGCGAGCAGGACGCCGCCGGTGCCGCTCTTCACGGCGAGGACCAGACGGGGACGGGGCCGCGCGGCCTGCCGGGTGCGCCGCTCGGCCGCGGCCACCGCGGCGAGGATCACGCGCGCCTCGGCCAGCAGGACGGCCCCGGCCTCGGTGAGCGCGACTTTGCGGCTCGTACCCTCCAACAGGGTGACCCCGAGCCGCCGTTCGAGCTGCGCGAGCGCACGGGACAGCGGCGGCTGGGCCATCTCCAGACGCTCGGCGGCCCGGCCGAAGTGCAGTTCCTCGGCGAGGGCGACGAAGTACCGCAGCTCGCGTATCTCCATGCCCGCACGGTAGCCGCCGGGCCGGCCCGGCGACCCATGCCGCCCCCGCGATCGACGCCGCCCGCGCGATCGATGCCGCCCGGGCATCGCTGCCGTACCGGGCAGGTGTTGGTGCCCGGGCGCCGCGCGGCCATGCTCGCTGTCATGAGCGAGCAGAGGATCGCGCTGGTCACCGGCGCGAACAAGGGCATCGGGTACGAGATCGCGGCCGGACTCGGCGCACGGGGCTGGAGCGTCGGGGTCGGCGCCCGGGACGCGCGGCGCGGGGCCGACGCGGTGGCGACACTGCGGGCGGCGGGCGCCGACGCGTTCGCCGTACCCCTGGACGTGACCGACGACGACAGCGTCACCGCCGCGGCCCGGCTGATCGAGGAACGGGCGGGACGCCTCGACGTGCTGGTCAACAACGCCGGTGTCGCGGGCGGTCGGGCGCAGGAGCCGTCGGCCCTCGACCTCGGGACCGTACGAGGGCTGGTGGAGACCAACGTCCTCGGAGTCGTCCGGGTCACCAACGCGATGCTGCCGCTGCTGCGCCGCTCGGCGCACCCGCGCATCGTCAACCAGTCCAGCCACGTCGGCTCGCTGACCCTGCAGAGCGCGCCCGGCGTGGACCTCGGCGGGATCAGCGGGGCCTACGCGCCGACGAAGACCTTCCTCAACGCCGTCACCGTCCAGTACGCCAAGGAGCTGCGCGGCACCGGCATCCTGGTCAACGCCGCCTGCCCCGGCTATGTGGCCACCGACCTCAACGGCTTCAGCGGGACGGCGACCCCCCGGCAGGGCGCGGCGATCGCCGTCCGGCTGGCGGCACTGCCGGACGACGGCCCCACCGGCCTGCTGCACGACGACGACGGGGTCGTGCCCTGGTGACAGCGGTGGGCCGGGGGCCGGGCGCGGGGGCGGGGGGCGAGGACCGTGGGTGCGGGCGGCCGGGTCAGGCTCCGGTGACGAAGGAGGAGAGGCCGTCGAGGAAGCGGTCCGCCTCCTCGACGGTGTTGTAGGGCGCCAGGCCGACGCGCAGGGCCGGGTCCTGGAGCTTGAGCGCGGTGAAGGGCTCGTGGGCGTAGAACGAGCCGGCGGGGGCGAGGACGCCGCGCTCCGCCAGGTGCACCTGGGCCGCGCGGGCGTCGCGGCCTTCGAGGGTCATCAGCAGCGTCGGGGTGCGGTCGGCGGCGACCGAGTGCACCGTGACGGCGTCGCCCAGGGCACGCAGCCCCTCCTCCAGCCGGGTGCGCAGCACGCCCTCGTGCTCGTGCAGGGCGTCCAGCGAGTGCGCGAGCCGTTCCCTGCGCGTGCTGCCGGGGCCCGGGTCGAGCGCGGCGAGGAAGTCCACGGCGGCGGTGGCGCCCGCCAGGATCTCGTAGGGCAGCGTGCCGAACTCGAAGCGCTCCGGGACGGTGTCGGGGGAGGGCAGGAGCTTGTCCGGGCGCAGGGTCTCCAGGAGTCCGGGCGCACCCGCGAGCACCCCGCAGTGCGGTCCGAGGAACTTGTACGGCGAGCAGACGAACAGGTCGGCGCCGAGCGCGGGGACGTCCACCAGGTGGTGGGCGGCGTAGTGCACGCCGTCCACGTACACCAGGGCGCCGGCCTCGTGCGCCAGGTCGGCGATCCGGCGGACGGGGGGCTTGGTGCCGAGCACGTTGGAGGCCGCCGTGACCGCGACCAGGCGCGTCCGGGAGGACAGCGCCCGCTCCAGCGAGCCGAGGTCCAGCTCCGCCGTCCCGGCGTCGATCCCGATCCAGCGGACGGTGACCCCGGCGCGCTCGGCGGCCTGGACCCAGGGGCGGACGTTGCAGTCGTGGTCCAGCCGGCTGAGGACGATCTCGTCACCGGCCCGCCAGTCCTTGGCGAGGTGGCGGGAGAAGTCGTAGGTGAGCTGGGTGGCGCTGCGCCCGTGCACGATGCCGCCCGCGGGGACGCCGAGCAGATCGGCGTAGGCGGCGCGGAACTCCGTGACGGCGCGTTCGGCGTTCAGCTCGGACGGGCTGACGGTGCCCCGGTTGGAGAGGGGGCCGGTCAGGGTCGCGGCGACGGCGTCGGCGACGGGGCGGGGCGTCTGGGTGCCGCCCGGGCCGTCGAAGAAGGCGAGACCCCCGTCGAGCGAGGGGAAGTGGGCCCGGAGGGCGGTCAGGTCGATGGCCATGGCCTCGGCTTTCAGGGAGACGGCGGGCTTCCTAGACTCTGGCACCGGGCCCGCGGACACGTAAAGCGAGGGATCACGAAGGGAGAGTTCACGGTTCATGAACCGCCAGCCGGATCTGAAACTGCTGTCGACCTTCCTGGCCGTCGTGGACCGCGGTTCCATGGCCGAGGCCGCGGCGGCCCTCGGCTACGTGCCCTCCGCGGTGTCCCAGCACATCGCCGCACTGGAGCGGGACCTCGGCGTGGAGCTGCTGGTACGCCGTCCGGGCAGCCGGCTGATCCTGACCGCGGCCGGCCGGTCCCTCGCGCAGGAGGCGGGGACGCTCTTCGAGGCGACCGCGCGTTTCCAGGACGCCGCCGCCCGCATCGCGGACCGCGACGTCGCCGAACTGCGCGTCGGCGCCTACCCCAGCGCGATGAGCCATCTCTTCCCCGGGGTGCTGGCCGCGCTGCGCCCCCGCCGCCGGGGCGTGCGAATCCGGCTGGTGATCGTGGAGACGCACGAGGGGCTGCCGAGGGTCACCTCGGGAGACCTCGACCTGCTCATCGCCTACCGCTATCTGCCCGAGGACCCGCCGAGCCCGTCCGCCGACTGGTACGTCACCTCGCTGGGCCATGAGCCCCTGGTCCTCGTCGCGGGCCCGCGCCCGGACGCCCGCCCGTGGGAACTGGCGGACTGCCTGAGCATGGAATGGACCTCGGGCCACGCCCGCAGCCCCGACCGCCGGCTGCTCCACCGCTGGGCCGGAGAGCTGGGCATCTCGCCCGAGGTCACCCTGGAGACCGAGGACCTGCACAGCATGCTGGCCATGATCGGCGCGGGCCTGGCGGTGGGCCTGATTCCGGCGACCCTCCTCACCGGGGACGCCGACCGACCCCGGGTGGAACGGGTCGCCCTCCCCCCGGAAGCCACCCCGCTCCACCGCGAGGTACTGGCCGTGAGCCGCCCGGGCGCCCGGCATCCGGTGGTCGAGGAACTGCTGGGGTTGCTGGCGGAGGCGTTGCGCGCCGGTCGGGGGTGAGCGTCGCCGTCAGCCGGGTCTGCGCCGCCTTCGCGGCCCACGCCGGGCCGGCCGCGATGGTCCTTCGCGGCCGGCCCTTCCTGGCCGACCCTTCCCGGTGCCCCCTACGACCCGTTCGCGCTGGACGGTCCGAAGAACTCGATCTCCGCTATCGCCACCTGCTTGCTCGCCGACGCCCCGTACGACGACTCGATCGTGAAGCGGACCTTCGTGACCTCGCCGACGCGGAAGGCGCGGCGCTGGCCGCCCGCCTGCTGGTCGAGGACCAGGTCGCGGGTCGCCGTGGTGCCGTCCTTCAGGGTGATCGTCGCCTTGACGCGGTGCGGCAGGGCCGACTCCGTGAGCTGCTCCGCGCGCGTCGAGGTGCCCGGCGTGATGACCAGGTCGAGCAGCCGGGTCGGCTCGTTGAAGCGGGCCTCGATCCACTCGCCCTCGCCCGACTGCGAGACGCCCGGACCCCACCAACTGTTGTTGATCTTGTCGAAGGCCAGGTCGGGCTTGTGACCGGGGTAGGAGCGGGACGCCGCGTACGTGTCCGGCGACACCGCCGCCCGCTTGGCGAAGTGGTCCTTGGTCGCCTGGATCGCGTCCGGAGCCTTCACCCCGGCGGTGATCAGCAGCGTGAGGACGACCGCGGCCATCACCCAGGTGAGGATCCGGTCGAAGGTCCGGCGCAGACGGGGGCGGTCCCCGGCCCACGGTGTCTCGCCGCCCCGCCCGAACAGCCGCCGCCACCACGGCAGCCGGGTCGAGGAGCGGTCCTCCATGGTCATGGGCATCGCGCAGCGCGAGCAGTAGTGCCGGTCGGGCCGGTTCGGGGTGGCACACCAGGGGCAGGGGACGCCGTTCAGCTCACCCTGCACCGGGCCGGGCGCGCGGACCTGCGGCCGGTCCGCCACCGGGACGCCGGGCAGCACCGGCGCCACGGACGGGGGTGCGGGCGCGGGCTGCTCCGGATCGGCGACGGGGACCAGCAGGGAACGGGCCCGGGCCGCCATCGTGTCGCCGAGCGCGGGGGCGGGGGCGGGGGTCGTCGCGTCCCCGGGAGGGGTGGGGGCCGTACCGTCGGCGGGTGTCGTGTCCGGGGGGAGGGCGGGGAGGGGGGTTTCGGCCGTGTCCTCGTCGTTTTCGTCGTCGGCCCCGGGGCCGACCCCGGAGGCGCTTCCAGGGGTGTTCCCTGCGTCGTCCCTGATGTCGTCCCTGCTGTCGTCCCCGTCGTTGTCCCTGGGGTCGTTCTCGTCGCGGGGGCGGTTGCCGGCCGTCGGGCGGGCCGGGGAGCTGTCCTCCGCCTCCGTCTCGGCCTCGGCCTCCGTCTCGGCCTCGGCCTCCGTCTCGGCCTCGTCGCGGGTGCGGGGAGAGGACGGCGGTGCCGCCGCCGTCGTGGCGGAGGACGCGGGGGTGGACGCGGAGGAGGCCGCGGGGGTGGACGCCGAGGCCGACGACGCCGGGGCGCCGGCCGCCGTTCCGGCTCTCGCCGGGGCCCGGTCGCGGTCGCGGTCCGTCCAGCTCAGTACGGCCCCGCATGCGTCGCAGAAGGACTGGCCGGGTTCCGCCCGGGTGCCGCACTCGGCGCAGTTCTGGGTGGTCATCGTCTCTTCGGGGTCCTTTCGGCGACGGTCACCTTGACCGTGTAGGGCATGTGGGCGGGGCGGGCGGCGGCCACGAGGGCGTCCAGACGGTGTTCGTCCGCCGGGCCGGGGTCGGGCAGGCGGACCGTGACGTGCAGATGGGGGCGGGCGTCGCCGGGGAACGGGCCGAGGGGCCGGGCGCTCCAGGCCGAGCCGCCGCTCTCCTCGATCTCCGGCTCCACACCGAACGCCAGCCGCACGGCCTCGGCCAGCCCCCGGCGGGTGCCGCGCACCCGGTGCAGGTACGCGGCCGCGGCGACGGCGGCCCGCAGCCTCGGCTCCGGTTCCGTGCCGTCGGTCTCCGCGCCGACCCAGCCGGCCAGCCAGCGGGTGAAGTCGACCGGGGCGAGCGCCGGGTCGAAGTAGGCGGGCAGACAGTCCAGGACGTTCAGGATGGGCGCCAGGACCTCGTCCAGCCCGCCCACGAAGCGCTGCGCGAGATCGTCGTCAGCGAACACGGCGGGCAGCATCGCCCCGATCGGCGCGGACGACCCGAGCCCGTCGACGGAACCCCTCATCGACCCACCCCTCTCCCACGTGTCTCTCACGTCCCGTCCCCGATCACCCGCACCCGGTGGTCGTACGAGAACACCAGCGCGGGCGCGGCCAGATCGATGCGGTCGGTCGCATCGCCGCGCTTGCCGGTCAGCGGGTCGGCCGGGTGCAGGGTGACCTGGTCGACCAGCTCCACCCCCGGCACCCGCTGGAGCACCGCGAACACCTCACCGGACTGCACCGGACGCCCGAACGGCCAGCCCTTGCCGTCCGCGCCGCCGGTCAGCGGATCGAGGTGGCGGTAGAGGGCGTCGTGGGCCTGGCGGCGCACCCGGTCGGTGTCGACGCCGCGGAAGGCGTGCACCGTCGCGACCACCGTGATGCCCTGGTAGTACGGCGGTCCGACCGCCAGCCGCGTCCCGATGAGGCGGCGTTCGTCCAGGTGCCGCATGATGCGGTCCAGCATGGCGTCGCCGGGGACGAGTTGCTCGAAGCGGAGGCGGCCGCCGGGGTCCGGCACCGCCTGCGGGACCACCAGGACCCGTACCGCGTAGGAGCCGTGCTCGTCGGGCTCGCCCTCCAGGCAGGTGATGCGGGCGGTCTCCGGGGCGGCCCGGCGGGCGAGTTCCTCGTAGTCCCGCAGGGTCACGGCGCGTTCCTGGGCGCGCAGCGTGATCGGCGCGCGCAGCTTCGCCTCCTCGACCGTCTCGCCGTCGACGCCGCCGCGCGCGGCCTCCCGGTTGACGACCTCGGAGACGTACGGCACGGAGGTGCGCAGCACCCGCACCGCGCCCCGGGCCACGTTCCCGGCCCGCCCGCCGCCGGTGCGGTAGCGGCGGGCGCGGACGAAGGCGCCCTTGGGGGCCACCGCGCCGTACTGGCGCAGGGTGCCGTCGGGTTCGCGGACGGACGGGCCGAAGGCGATCTCGCCGGTGGCGGCGTCGAGGGTGATGTGGCGGTCGTCCGCGCCGGAGGCGGCGAAGTGGGGGACGACCTGCCAGTCGACCCAGCCCTCGTGCTCGGTGGTCTGGAGCAGCACCGGCGGGGTGTCGCCGACGACGGGGGCGTGGGCGAGCCGCAGCCGCTGGCCGGGCAGGCCCGTCGACTCGCCGAGGTTCTCGTCGAGGACGGTCTCGGCGTGGACGGCGGGGGCCGTGCCGCCGACCGTGAAGGCCTCGACGGAGCGGACCGTCGGGGAGGTGGTGTAGAAGGGCTGGCCGACCAGGGGTTCGGTGACGCGGCAGCGCAGCCAGCCCGCCTCCTGCCCGCCGGAGCGGGACAGGACGTGGCCGCCGGGGATGTGCAGGACGATCTCGCCGGGGCGGTTGAGGCCGCCGGTGCCGTCGCGGTCGACCTCGCAGGGCTGCCAGCCGTCCTCCGTCCACGCCTCCCAGACCAGCGGGGGCTGACGGGGGTCGACGCCGACACCGTCGACGCGGCTGTCGAGTTCCAGGGCGACCGCGCAGTGCGGGACGGCGGCGCTGAGGCCGAGGAGCATGCAGTCGCCGGGGCGCGGGGCCTCGGCGAAGCACAGCACGTCCTTGCCCTCGGCGAGATCGGTGGTGAGGTCGGTGACCGGCTGCCCCTGCCGCTGTACGACGAGGTGCGACAACGCGCTGGGTACGACGCTGAGTTCGCGTTCCGTCGCGAAGACGACCGCCTCCTCGCTCTCCGTGCGGACCGTCGCCACCTCGGTGCCGGACGGCAGCAGCACCGGCTCCTCCTGGGGCGCCGACAGCCAGAAGGTGACCTCGGTGCGGGCCGCGGACGGCGGGAAGAGCCGGATGCCGACCAGGTCCAGGAACGCCAGGTGGTTCTTGTCCGGGACCCGGTTGAGGCGGTACACGATCTGGTCGGCCATGTGCGCGACCGTCTCGACGAGCGTGACGCCCGGATCGGAGACGTTGTGGTCGGTCCACTCCGGCGCGCGCTGCTGGATGTAGCGCTTGGCGTCGTCGACGAACTGCTGGAAGCGGCGGTCGTCCAGGTTGGGGGAGGGCAGGGCCATCAGCGGTCGCTTTCGGAAGCCGCACCGGAGGAGCCGGGCGGACCGGGCTCTTCGTGGGACGGAATGACGTAGAACGGGAAGACGAGACTGCGCGGGTTGTTGGTCCCGCGGATGGAGTAGCGGACGTCGATCCAGAGCACGCCCTGCTCGGCACCGGCCGTCACCTCGACGTCGTTGACCTCGATGCGCGGCTCCCAGCGGTCCAGGCTCGTGTACACCTCGTGCTGGATGCGGCCCGCGGTCGCCTCGTTGACCGGCGCGAACACCAGGTCGTGGATGGCGCAGCCGAACTCCGGGCGCATGGGGCGCTCGCCCGGCGCGGTGGCCAGGATCAGCCGGATCGCCTCCTCGATCTCGCGCTCGCCGCTGACCATGGCGATGCCTCCGGTGGGGCCGATCCGCAGCGGGAACGCCCAGCCCGACCCGACGAATTGTTCGGCCATCAGTCGGCCACCCTTCTGGGGTAACGCCCGGCTCTCACGGGATCGGATACGGCTTGTTGTTGACCATCACGACGCCCTGCAGCAGGAGGGTGACCGCCCGGATGCCCACGTTGGCGGTGGCGTTGACCTGCACGGTGCCGCCGGAGGTGACCGTGGCGGCGCCGCCCGCCTTCAGGCTGAGCGCGCCGAGCGCGTCCACGGACACCACACTGCTCAGCGACTTGACGTTGACCGGCCCGGTGCCGCGGATGTCGAGCAGCCCGCCGCTCTTGATGGTGAGCTTGCGGCCCGCGCTCAGGGTGAGCTCGGTGCCCGCCTCGACGGACACCGACCGGGTGCCGGTGATCTTGACGGAGCCCTTGCTGTCGACGGTGATCTCGGTCTGCGTCCGGTCCAGGTTGATGACGAGCTTGTCGTCCCCGGACGTCACCCTGACCCCCTGCTTGCGGCCGCCGGTCTTCTGGCTGAGCAGGTCGACGCGGTTGCCGTCCCGGTCGGAGAGGGTGTGCCGGGCGGCACGCCGCCGGGCCCCGTCGTGCAGCGGCACGTCCTTCACGGGGGTCGGCTTGTCCTTGCCGTTGTAGAGGCCGCCGATGACGTACGGATGGTCGAGGGCGCCCCGGTCGAAGGCGACCAGCACCTCGTCGCCCACGTCGAGCGGGAAGATCGACCCGCCGTCCTTGCCGCCCCACTGCACGACCCGGGTCCAGTCGGAGACGTACACGTCGTCGAGCCAGGGGAACTGGAGCTTGACCCGCCCCTGCTTCAGCGGGTCCTGTACGTCCGTCACCAGCGCGTTCGTCGTCCCCGGGAGGTGCAGGCCGTTGTGCGAGGCGGCGCCCCCGCCGCCGGAGGCGAGCCCGTACAGCGACCGCCACTGGCGCCCGCTGACCGTCACCCAGGCCTCGTAGTGCTTGCCGTCGCCGAAGACGTGCCGTACGGACGTGGCGGTGTACTTGCCCTCGAAGGGCGCGCCGACGTCGGCGAGGGTGACGGGCAGACCCGGCCGCAGCTTCGGGGTGCCGCGCGCGATGACCTCCAGCTCGGCGAAGGACCCGGTGACGTCGTCGGCGAGGGCCTCGGCGGCGAACTTCACCTCCGACTGCCGGTCGTACGGCGTCTGCGCGTCGACCAGCTTCGCCGGCTTGAACTTGGCGGCCGCCTCCCCCGGGGTCGTCCCGATGCTGATGCCGGGGTTGGTGGTGGCGGGCGCGGTCGCGGTGAGCTTCTTCTTCGTGGTCACGTCCCAGCCGCGCGCCTCGACCGTGGCGACCTGCTCGGCGGTGGTGACGGCGGCCCGCAGCCGCAGGATGTCCGTACCGGCTTCGAGCACGTACGGGCTCTTCTCACCGGGTGTCGAGGTGGGCGGCGCCCCGGAGGCGGGGTCGGGCCTGACGAACTGGAACTTCCCCTTCGAGTCGACCGACATCACCATCTCGTTCTCGTCGGCGAGACGGGCGAGGAAGTCCCAGTCGGTGACGTTGGCCTGGCTGATGAACTCGTAGACCGTCTTCGTCGACTGGATCTTCCCGACGGACACCCCGGCCTGCGCGGCGAGTTTGCGGGCGATGTCGGAGGCGCTCTGGTTGCGGTACGCGGCGATCCGGCGCTGGCGCATCAGGCGGTGGCCGGCGTCGTACCCCCGGATGACGGTGAAGGACCCGGTGCCGTCGTAGTCGGCCTCCAGCCCGCACACCTCACCCGTGAACAGCGGATCGCCGGCGCCCTGCCCGTCGGCGATCGGCGTCAGCACCACCGGCGTACCGAACTTGACGCCCAGCTTGCCGAGGACGAGCCGGTAGGGGTCGCGGAACGTCAGCCGGAACGAGGCGGGCACCCCGAGCCCCTGGTCCACCCAGCCCTCCACCAGCAGCGGCGCGAGGTCGGGCGGCAACGGGCCGCCGCCCAGGGTGACCTTGATGATGTTGGAGAACGCGGTCGCCACCATCAGGAACGCACCTCCCCGGCGGACGGCAGGATCAGCTCGATCCCGGTGGGCAGCCGGGTCGGGTCGTCGATGCCGTTGGCCTCGGCGATGTCCCGCCACGCGGCCGTGTCGCCGTACTCCCGCCAGGCCAGCGACTGGAGCGAGTCACCGGCCACGACACGGTGCACCCGCTGCGCGGTCAGCGCGCCCGAGGTCGGGTTCTGCCCCTTGGTCTTGCTGGGGATCTCGTGCAGCCGCACCTGACAGGTGGCGCGGATCGGCACACCGGTCGTACCGAACAGGGTGTACGACACGTCGACGCTGCTGACGTACGCCGTGAAGTGCACCGTCGAGAACGACCCCCACTGGAACACCACCCACGGCGGCGAGGGCTGGTTCGCGGCGATGCTGCCGGTGGTGACCTCGCAGCAGTCGAACAGCGACTCCACCTTCTGCATCACGGTGTTGCTGTCCGGCTGGTCGGAGGAGTCCAGGAAGATCTCCACGCTCATCTCGCGCGGCTCCGGCCCCATGAACTCCGGCTTCGAACCGTCCCGGACGGCCGCCGTCGGGGTCACCTTCCACAGTGCCCGTCGCGCCACCTGCAGTTGCGCCGGATTGAACTCGAACTCGAACGACTTCCGCAGCCCGCCCGGGGTGGTGCTGGTGCCGACCGGCGGTTCGTGGATCGAGAGGGTCGCGCGGACCAGGCTCTTGCCCGCCCCGCTCCTGCTGCCCTTGGCCATGTCGTCGGGTCCCCTTCCCGTCCTAGTCGGTGAAACCGTGGTGCGTGATCTCCAGGACCTCCGTGGCGACCCCCGGGCTCTCGGGGTTCAGGGAGGGGCCCTGCCAGCTGACCGGCAGCACATCGATGAGCCCCCACCGGGCCACCTCGGAACCGTCCGCCCGCAGCGCCGCGATCTGCGCGGTCGGCCGGGTCACGCCGGTGGTGATCGAGGAGATCCACTTGGCCACCTTGGCGGTGTCCGGGGTGAGGGGGCGGGTGAGGCGGATGGTGGAGAAGGTGACGCGGGAGGGCAGCGCCCAGACGAAGCCGTTGTTCCCGCCTTCCTGGCGGTGCTCGATCTCCACCTGGGAGGACAGGCCCTCGCACCCGTTGAAGTACCCGAGGCTCTCGCCGTCGATGGTCAGGGTGAAGAAGATGGTGGAGCCCGGGTCGAGATCGCGGGACATCGGGGGTCAGGCCTTTCTTGGGGCGCCGGTCGGTGGCAATCGGTGGCGGTCAGTGGCGGGGGTCGCGGAGTCTGCCGATGCGTTCGCGGTCCAGGCGGAGTTCGGTGCGCAGCAGGCGGGTGATACGGCCGGTGAGGCGGTGGGTCAATTCGTCGAGCTGGAAGTCGGTGAGGGAGCGCGGGTCGAAGGCGGGCGGTGCGGCGGCGGCACTGTCCCGGGTCTCGGCGGGCTCGGGGACGGGGGCCGGGGCGCGTTTCTGCGAGGTCCGGGGTGGGGTCGGGGGCGTGGGAGGTGTGGGGGGTGTGGGGGGTGCGAGGCGTTGGAGGGGAGGGGTGGCGCGCTGGATGGTGGGGGCGACGGGCGTGGTGGGGGTGGCGGGGGTGGTGGGGGTGATGGCTGTCGGCGAGGGCGGGGTGGTGAAGGAGACGGGGCGCGGCTGGACCACGGGGAGGGGAGCCGTGCCGGGGTGGGGGCGGCGCAGGGGGACGGGGGCGGTGCGGGTGCGGCGCTGGACGGGGGGTGTGAAGGGGGCGGCGGTCAGGGGCGGCTGGGGGGTGGCCGCGGCGGCCGGTGGCTGGGTGGGGGCGAAGGCGCGCTGGATCGCCTCTGGGACCGGGGTGGGGGTCGGGGTGGGAGCCAGGGCGCGCTGGATCGCCTCCGGGACCGGGACCGGGACAGGGGTGATCGGTGTGGGGGTGGCAGGGCGGGCGGGAAGAGGGACACCGAGCGCGGACGGCTTGGCGATGGCGCGCTGTACGGCCGGGGGTGTCGGGTTGCCGGGGGCGGCCTGCGCCTGCGGGGGGCGTGAACCGGCCGACGGCCGCGGGGCGTTGGCGGACTGCGGGACGGGGGCGCCGAGGCCGGTCCGGGGGCGCGGGGTGGCCGCGCGCTGTACGGGCCGGCCGACGGGGTTCGCGATGGCGGGCCTGGGGCGCGGGGGGACGGCGGGTGCGGGGCGCGCGGTTTCTGGCGCCTGGGGCGTGGGGGCGGGGGCCGGTGCGGTTGCGGCTCGCTGGACGTCGTGGGGGGTGGTGGCCTGTCGGCCGGTGGGCCCGGTGGGTGCCGACAGGCCGGGTTCCGCCGCTGCGGGGGTACGGCTGTCCTGGCGCGGGAGCGTGGGCGCGGGTACGTCCGTGCCCGGGGCCGGGGGTACGGCCCGCTGGACGGAGGGCACGGGAACCGGCGCCGGGGCGGGCGTGGGTGCGGCGCCGGGGCCCTGGGCGGTGACGGCTGCTGCGGGGGAGGCCCCGGGGGAGACCGCGCGCTGGACGGGGGCGGCGGCTGAGGGCGTGGGGGTGAAGGGGGCGCTGGGCGTCTGCAAAGGCGCGCGCTGGACGGAGGGGGCGGCTGGAGGCGCCGCGGTGGGGGGCGCGGAGGTGGGAGACACGGACGCGACGGAAGCTTGCGGTGCCTGGGAGGCGGCGCGCCGGATCGGGGGGGTGGCCAGGGGGCGGGTGGCAGGCGTCTGGGAAGACGACTGCTGCACGGGGAAGTCGGGAGGAGGAGAGGCGGAAGGGGGCTTGGGCGCGGGGGAGACCGTGCGCTGGAGGGGGTGGTTTGCCGAGGGCGGCGTGGTGGGGGGTGTGGCGGGTTGTGCCTTCGGCGTGGGGGTGTTGAGGGGTGCGTGCGAGACCGTCCGCTGGAGGGGCGGGTTTGCCGACGGTGGGGTGGCTGGTGGGGTCTTGGGCGTGGGGGTGTCTTGGGGTGCGTGCGGGGCCGTCTGCTGGGCGGGGTGGTTTGCCGAGGGCGGGGTGGTGGGGGGTGTGGCGGGTTGTGCCTTCGGCATGGGGGTGTTGAGGGGTGCGGGTGAGGCCGTGCGCTGGAGGGGCGGGTTTGCCGACGGTGGGGTGGGCCGTTGGGGCGCCGGTGTGGGGGTGTTGAGGGGTGCGTGCGAGACCGTCCGCTGGAGGGGCGGGTTCGCCGACGGTGGGGTGGCTGGTGGGGTCTTGGGCGTGGGGGTGTCTTGGGGTGCGTGCGCGGTCGTCTGCTGGGCGGGGTGGTTTGCCGAGGGCGGGGTGGTGGGGGGTGTGGCGGGTTGTGGCTTCGGCATGGGGGTGTTGAGGGGTGCGGGTGAGGCCGTCCGCTGGAGGGGCGGGTTTGCCGACGGTGGGGTGGGCCGTTGGGGCGCCGGTGTGGGGGTGTTGAGGGGTGCGGGTGAGGCCGTGCGCTGGAGGGGCGGGTTTGCCGACGGTGGGGTGGCTGGTGGGGTCTTGGGCGTGGGGGTGTCTTGGGGTGCGTGCGCGGTCGTCTGCTGGGCGGGGTGGTTTGCCGAGGGCGGGGTGGTGGGGGGTGTGGCGGGTTGTGGCTTCGGCGTGGGGGTGTTGAGGGGTGCGTGCGAGACCGTCCGCTGGAGGGGCGGGTTCGCCGACTGCCGGGTGGACGGTTGGGCCTTGGGCGTGGGGGTCTGTTCAGGTGCGTGCGCGGTCGTCCGCTCGGGCGGCTGGTCGGCCGACGGCGTGGCCCGTGGGATCGCCGGTGTGGGGGTGTTCCGGGGCGCATGCGAGACCGCCCGCTGGAGAGGGAGGACCTGGTCTTGTGCGGGGTGTCCGCCGACGGAAGGCGCAGGCGCCTCGGCGGCGGGTGCCGGCGCGGGACCCGGGCCCGGGGCGGGCTCCTTACCGGCCGCCGGACGGTCGCCGTCGGTGCCCTCGGCCCGGGGCGCGGACGGGGTGGACGGGGTGGACGGGAGACGGGCGGGCAGCGTACGCCGCTGCACCGGGGCCGTGGCCGACCTGGTCAGAGGGGTCGAGGGCGCCGCCGGACGCGCAGCCGCCGGGGACACCCGGACACCCCGCGCCGGGGTGGCCGACGGCAGGGTCGCGGGGCGTACGGGGTGCCGTTGCACCACCGGGACGGGGCCGGGGGAAGCCGAAGCCGAAGGGGGCGGTGACGTGGCGCCGGGAAGAACCGGGCCGGACGGGGCAGCCGGGGCCCGCTGGACGGCGGGTGCGACGCCGGGACGGCTCGGGAGGACGGCACCCGCACCGGGCAGGACGGATGCGGCACGCTGGATCGCCGGTCCCGGAGCGGCGACTACCGGTGCCGAAGCCGGGAGCGTCCGTCCGGTCACGGGCCGTGCGGGGGCCGCACCGGGACGTATCGCCGAAGCCCCGGACGGAGCGGTACCCCTCCCCGGACGCGCGGCCGAGAGCCCCGGCAGCGCGGAAGCGGCCCGAGCCGGTACGGCCCCGGGCACACCGGACGCACTTCCGGGCAGCCCTGATGCCACCCCGGGTACGGCTCGCTGTACGACGACGGGAACGGCCCGCTGAACCCCCGCAAGTCCCGGCACGTTTCCCGGCAGCCCCGGCACCGGTGCCGTCTGCACAGGAACCGAACCCGAACCCGGAACCGAACCCGGAACCGGACCCCGACCCGAACTGGACGGCGTCGCTGGCGCAGCCGCAGCCGCCCCCACCCCGTTGCCCAGCACCCCGTTGCCCAGCACCCCGTTGCCCAGCACCCCGCCCCGGCTCCCGTCCAGGGTCGTCAGAGGGCGTACGTCCGTGAAGGCCGGGTTCTGCCAGGTGGCCAGCCGGCCGCCGAAACCGGCGTCGGCGACCCCCGCCGCCCCACCGGACGCCGCCGCCCGCTGGATCGGCGGCAGCCGCGTCCAGGACGCGGCCACCACGGGTCCGGCACCCCCGCCGGACGTACCGCCGGCCACCGTCCCGAAATCCGTACCCGAATCCACCGCTCCCGGTTCCGCGGGTGTCGCCGGTGACTCCGCGGTCCGTCGTCCGCCGCCCCGGAATCGATCCAGAAGACCCACCGGTCAGCCCTCCGTTCCGCCCCGGGTGACCAGGGTGCCGATGTGGTCCGTCCAGCGGCGGCGGTCGTGGTGTTCCAGGTCCAGGATGTCGTCCAGGGACCAGTGGAAGTGGTAGGCGACGTACGCGATCTCCTCGTGCAGCCGGTCGGTCGCGTACGTCACGATTCCCCCAGGCGGCTCCCGCCCAGTTCCACCTCGAAGGGCTCCGCGCAGTGCGGGCACTCCACGGACGCGCGGGTGTGGCCCTCGGCGTTGATCTGGCGGTAGAAGTCCTGGAGGAAGGCGAGGTCGGAGGCGAACATGTTCTCCACCACGCCGTCGTGGACGAGGGGGAGCGTGCCGAGGCGGGTGATGACCCGGCCCAGGAGGACCACCGACAGGTACGCCGGGTTCTCCTGGACGCGGATGTCCCGGAGCGGGACGAGTTCGTCGCGCGCCGTCGACAGCCGCATGACACCCTCGCGGTGGACCGTGCCCGCCTCGTCGACGTACCCGCGCGGCAGTTCGAAGGCGAACTCCGTCTGCAGGGTCTGCCGTTGCACGGGGGCCGGCGCGGGCGCAGAGGGCGGGAGCGGGGCCGCCGCCTCCCGGAACTCCGGGGAGTCCTGGGAGGGCTGCTCCGTCTCCGCCCGCGGCGCCCGCACAGCCGTACGCCGCATTACTCGATGACCAGTTCTTCGAACGTGATCGTCACGGTCTCGGTCAGCGCCGACGCCTCGCCCGCCTTCACGGTGCTGGTGTCGATCTTGCTGCACCACGCGTTGCGCATGTTGTACCGCTTGACCGGGTTGTTCATGTAGTCCATGACCATGATCGTGGCGTTCTTGCGGGCGGAGCCCATCGAGCCGTTGATCGACTCGGTGATCCACTGGTTGAACGCGGCGGACTGGGTCATACCGCGGACGACGGTGCAGGTGCCCGCCTTCTTCACGCCCGGCAGCTTCTTGGTGATTGGCTTGCCCTGCGCGGAGACCTGCTGGTACTCGATGACGTCCTGTTCGAGGCTGAGGCCGCTGACCTCGGCGAGGTACTCGACCATCACGCCGTCGATCTGCAGGCCGAAATTGTGCGAAGTAAGGGCGTCACCCGGCTGGAGGCTCATCTTCGGTTCCTTCTGGTCCTTCTAGGGGGTTGCGGGGAGGGTTACGAGGAGAGAGCGGGCGGACCTACTCCTCCAGCTCCCCGTTGCCGCTCGAGAACTGCGCCAGCCGGAAGATCACGAACTCGGCCGGCTTGACCGGCGCGATGCCGATCTCGCACACCACCCGGCCGACGTCGACCGACTCCGGCGGGTTGGTCTCCTCGTCGCACTTGACGTAGTACGCGTCCTCGGGCTTGGCGCCGAACAGGGCGCCGCTGCGCCACTCGTTGACCAGGAACGCCGAGACGTTGCGCCGGATCCGGGCCCACAGGGCGTGGTCGTTCGGCTCGAACACCACCCACTGGGTGCCGATCAGGATCGACTCCTCCAGGTAGTTGAAGTACCGGCGGACGTTGAGGTAGCGCCAGGCCGGGTCGGAGGACAGGGTGCGGGCGCCCCAGATGCGGATGCCCCGGCCGGGGAACGCGCGGATGCAGTTCACGCCGATGGGGTTGAGGAGGTCCTGCTCGCCCCGGGTGATCTGGATCTCCAGGTCCACCGCGCCGCGCACGACCTCGTTCGCGGGGGCCTTGTGCACGCCGCGCTCGGAGTCGTTGCGGGCCCACACGCCGGCGACGTGGCCGCTCGGCGGGATCAGCCGGGACTGGCCGGAGGCCGGGTCGAAGGACTTGATCCAGGGGTAGTACAGGGCGGCGTACTTGGAGTCGTAGCCGGCCGTCTCCTGGCGCCAGACCCGGATCTGGCGGGCGTTGAGGCCCGGCGGCGGGTCGATGATCGCGACGCGGTCGCCCATCAGCTCGCAGTGCGCGATCAGGCCGAGCTGGACGGCCTTGACCTGCTCCAGGTCGATCGCGCCGCGCTGGTAGGCGGCCATCAGGTCGGGCACCGCGACCATGGAGATCTCGTCGACGGCCTCCAGGCCGCCGAAGCCGGTGCGGTCGGCGCTGTCGCCGAGGTACTGGGCGGGGCCGACGCTGACGGTGTCGTCGGCTGCGGGCGCGGCGGGCGCGGCGGCGGACGCCGCAGGCAGCGCGACGGTCTGGTTGTCCGGGCGGGCGAGCTGCGCGGCGGGCGCGGCCTCGGCCACGGCGATGAACCGGGACCGCTCCTTGACCTGGGTGACGACGTAGGCGCGGTTGCCCTTCTTGGCGCTGACGTCGAACGTCTCGACCGGCTGGTCGCCGTCCTTGACGATCAGCTTGAACCGCTCGGCGGGGCCCTCGCCGTCCGCGTCCGCGACCTCGACGCTCAGGTTGCCCGGCGCGGTCGCGGTCACCGAGAAGGTGCCGAGCTGCTTCGGCTCACCGGCGGGCAGCGCGGCCGGGGCGGCCGAACCGGTCACCGCGGAGGGGGACTTGGCGTCGCCGGAGGCGCCCGCGGCGGTGCCGCCGACCCGGACGACGTAGGCGGCCGAACCGCCGTTGTTGAAGAAGCCGTAGACGGAGTGCGCCAGGTAGTACCCGTCGGTGAAGTCACCGAACGCCGCGACGTACTGGGTCCAGTTGGTCACCAGGGTCGGCTCGTTGAGCGGGCCGGTCGGCGCGAGTCCGACGAAGGCCGCCACCGAGGTGCCCACCCCCTCGATCGGGCGGGAGCCGCTGGCCACCTCCTCGACGTATACGCCGGGCGACAGGTAGGACGGCATGCTGTGCTCTCCTCGGGGTACGCGTCAGGACGTTCCCACCGTCACGCGCGAAGCGCGTCGCTCGAAACGGCCTCCGGTGCACGTCCCGGGGCACAGTCGCTGCCCGGTCGGGCACCAGGAGCCCGGGGACCGGCCTGGCGCGGGCCGGGGGGGGCGCGGGGGCCCCGCGGGGCTCCGGGGGCGGACCTGGGGGCCTGCCCGGACGGGAGGGCAGCCGGTGCGGTCCTGCCGGGCAGCCGCTCTGCCCCACGGCCTCTGACCCCGGTCACCGGCCACACCGTAGCGTCGGTGCGTGAGCCTGTGGACCTCCCTCGAACCCGCCTCCGTCACCGTGGACCCCGGCAGCCGGGCGACCGTCCGGCTGCGGGTGCGCAACACCGGTGATGTCGTCGACGAGTACCGTTTCGAGCCCGTCGGGGACGTCGCGCCCTGGACGACGGTGGAGCCGCAGACGCTGCGGCTGTACCCGGGGACGACCGGCACGGTCGAGCTGACCTTCGCGCCGCCCCGGACCTCGGACGCCACGGCGGGGCCCAACCCGTACGCCGTGCGGATCACGCCGACCGAGCACCCGGACGCGGTGACCGTGCCGGAGGGGAATCTGACGATCACCCCGTTCACGGAGGTGCGGGCCGAGCTGGTGCCGCCGACCGTGAAGGGGCGGCTCAAGGGCCGGCCGCGCCTCGCGATCGACAACCTCGGCAACACCAAGGTGACGGCGTCCCTGAGCGGCGGCGACAACGGCGACCGGCTCCAGTACGAACTCCAGCCCGCCAACGTGCAGATCGAGCCCGGCCGGGCCGTGTTCGTGGACACCACCCTGCGGCCCCGGCAGATCATCTGGTTCGGCTCCAAGGAGGAGCAGCCCTACCGGCTGGCCGTACGGCGGTCGGGGGCGCAGCCCCTGGAGGTCGACGGCACCTTCGTGCAGCGCGGGTTCCTGCCGCGCTGGCTGGCGACCGCGCTGAGCGTCACCATGGCACTGGCGATCGCGTTCGTGATGATCTGGCTGGCGTACAAGCCGCAGGTGCGTTCCCTCGCCTCGGAGAAGCTGGCGGAGGCCGGCGCCACCGCGCTGCCCAGCCCCTCGGCGCCCATCGTGAGCGCGCCGCCCGCCGCCGCGACCAGTGCCCCCGCGGCGCCGGAGGTCCCCGCGGACACCGGCGGGGCGGCGACGGCCGGCAGCGGAAGCGGCAGCGGCGGCAGTGGTGGCAGTGGTGGCGGAAGCGGCGGCGGCAGTGGCGGCGGGTCGTCGAACACGACGGTCAAGCCGAAGAAGCAGACCGCCGCGGACGCGGTGCAGGCACTGGCGGCGCGCAGCGACGGCCGGCACATCTGCTACCGCGCCTATGTCGCCGACCGCGGCTGGCAGGACCCGGTGTGCGACGGCGCGATCGCCGGTACGACCGGCAAGAGCCTGCCCATCAAGGAGCTGAACATCGCCACGGTGGGCACCAAGGGCGTCAACGGCAACGGCGCGCATGTGACCGAGGGCTGGCTGACCGGCGGCAAGTGGTCGAGCGCGGCGGACGGCGCCGACATGTACATCGGCAGCCTCAAGGAGGCGGTCTCGCCCCTCCAGGGTTTCACCATCGGGTTGGGCGACGGCAGCTCGGTCTGCCAGAACGCGCACATCAAGGACAAGGGCTGGCGCGGCGTGGGCTGTTCGGACCCCAACGCCAAGGACAAGTGGATCTACGGCGGCAGCCCCATGGACTGGAAGCTCCAGCTGGAGGCGGTCCGCTTCACCCTCTGAGCCGCCGCACCGGCGCCTCAGCGTCCAGGACACGTCGAAAGGACCCGTGAGGTGACTCTGTGGACTTCTCTCGAGCCCGCGGCCGCGACCGTCGACCCCGGCGGCAGTACGACCGTCAGACTCAGGGTGCGCAACACCGGTGACGTCGTCGACGAGTACCGCTTCGAGCCGGTGGGGGACGTCGCGCCCTGGACGACGGTGGAGCCGCAGACGCTGCGGCTGTATCCGGGGACGACCGGCACGGTCGAGCTGACCTTCGCGCCGCCGCGCAGCCCGGACGCGGTCGCGGGGCCGAATCCGTACGCCGTGCGGATCACGCCGACCGAGCACCCGGACGCGACGACCGTGCCGGAGGGGAATCTGACGATCACCCCGTTCACGGAGGTGCGGGCCGAGCTGGTGCCGCCGACCGTGAAGGGGCGGTTCCGGGGCCGGCCCCGGCTGGCGATCGACAACCTGGGCAACAGCAGGGTCACCGCGTCCGTCGCGGGGGCGGACACCGGTGACAACCTGGCGTACGAGTTCCGGCCGTCGAACGTGCAGATCGAACCGGGCCGCGCGGTGTTCGTGGACACCACGCTGCGGCCCCGGCAGATCATCTGGTTCGGGTCCAAGGAGCAGCGGCCGTACGCGCTGAGCGTGCAGCGTTCGGGTGCGGTGCCGCTCTCGGTGGACGGGACGTTCGTGCAGCGCGGGTTCCTGCCGCGCTGGCTGGCGACGACGCTGAGCGTCGCGACGGCGCTGGCGATCGCGTTCGTGATGATCTGGCTGGCGTACAAGCCGCAGGTGCGTTCCCTCGCCTCGGAGAAGATGGTGGAGGTCAACGGCTCCGCGCTGCCGAGCCCCTCGGTGGCGGCGCCGTCGGCGCCGAAGTCCGACGACTCCGCGCAGGCACCGGCGGACCCCCCGGCCGCGTCCGCCCCGGCGCAGAACGGCGACAGCGACAGCGGCGGCTCGGGCTCTGGTTCCGGGTCGGGTTCCGGGTCGGGGTCCGGGTCGGGGTCCGGCGGTGGGTCGGGCGGCTCCAAGGGGTCCGGCGGCGGCGGTGGTTCCGGCGGCGGTCAGACCCAGGTGGCCGGGCAGCTGATCATCGGGCAGGGTTCCCAGCGCTGCGTCGACGTCACCGACGCCCAGAACGGCAAGGGCAAGGACGGCACCCCGCTGCAGATCTGGGACTGTGCCGGCTCCGCCAACCAGAAGTGGGACTTCCGCGGCGACGGCACGGTCCGCGCGCTCGGTCTGTGCATGGACGTCGCCTGGGGGTCGAAGGACGACGGCGCGGTCATCCAGCTCGCCCGGTGCAGCGGCAACCCCGCCCAGCGGTTCGTGCTGAGCGACGCCGGTGACCTGGTCAACCCGCAGTCGGACAAGTGCGTCGACGTGAAGGACAACGGGACCGGCAACGGGGCGAAGCTGCAGCAGTGGACCTGCTCGGGCACGCCCAACCAGAAGTGGCGCGTGGAGTAGGCGGCCGGCCGGGGCTCACCAGGTGGCCTCGCCCGGCACCAGACGGCCCGCCTTGCGGTACTCGCGGCGGGCCCCCTCCAGCAGGTCGCCGTCGCCCACCGGCTCGCCCCTTCCGGCGGCCAGGTAGGCGGCGGTGACGACCGCGCTGCGGATGGACCCGCCGGCGAGTTCGAAGTCGCGGGCCAGCGGGGCCGGGTCGACGCCGGCCACGCACGGCACATGGACCAGTCCGTGCCGCCACAGGGCGAGCCGCTGCTCGCGGTCCGGGAACGGGAAGTCGATCACCAGGTCGAGCCGGCGGGTGAACGCCTCGTCGATGTTGGCGCGCAGGTTGGTGGTGAGCAGCGCGATCCCGTCGAAGGACTCCAGGCGCTGGAGCAGATAGGCGCTCTCCATGTTGGCGTACCGGTCGTGGGAGTCCTTCACCTCGGAGCGCTTGCCGAAGACGGCGTCGGCCTCGTCGAAGAGCAGGACGGCGTCCGTGCGGTCCGCCTCGGTGAAGATGCGCTCCAGGTTCTTCTCGGTCTCGCCGACGTATTTGTCGACCACCGAGGACAGCTGGACGACGTACAGGTCGAGGCCGAGTTCGGCGGCGACGACCTCGGCGGACAGGGTCTTGCCGGTCCCGGACTCGCCCGCGAACAGTCCCAGGACGCCCCTGCCCCGTCCGCCGCCCGCGCTGAGCCGCCAGTCGCCGAGGACCCGGTCGCGGTGGCGGGCGCGCAGGGCGAGTTCGTGGAGCTGGGTGAGGGGCCTGTCGGGCAGGACCAGGTCGCTCCAGCCGACGTCGGGGCGGATGCGGCGGGCGTGCTTCTCCAGCCCGGACGCGGACTGCTGGCGGGCGGCGAGCCGGACGTGACCGGGGCCGAGGGGGACGCCGTCGAAGGCGGCGAGGGCCCGGGCGGCGCGGGCGGCCCGGGCGATGCGGTCACCGCCGAGCCGGTACGGGGCGACGGTGGCCGCGAGATCGAAGCCGGGCCGCCCGGGGTCCGGCCCGTCCGGCGTGCCGAGTTCCGTCGCCCAGAGACGCGTGCCGCCCGCGCGGCGCCGGGGGGCGTCCAGGACCAGCGGGTCGGCGGGGGTCCAGTGCGGGTCGTAGGGGCGGGGGTCCGCGAGGAGGACGGTCACGTCCTCGGCGGCGGTCAACGCGGCTGCCAGCGGGGCCGGATGCTCGGGGAGCCCGGTCACCACGACCGCCCGGCCGGTGAGCCGGGCCTCGCGCAGCAGGGCGGGGACCCGGTCGGTGGGTCCGGTGAAGCGCAGGGCCTCGACGCCGGCCGCGTGCAGGGCGGTGGCGAGCGCGGCCGGGCCGTCGCCCTCGCGGTGTTCACGGAGGTAGGCGGTGAGGGGACCGTGCTCGAGCCGGTCGGCGAGGCGTGCCGCGAAGGCGGCGGTGGGGTCGTCGTCCGGGGGCTGCGGGTGCGGCAGCGGGTGCAGATGGCCGTGGAGGGACGCGTCGGGTGTCGGATCACCGAGGAGATGCGCGAGGAGCCGGTCCGGGACGCGCAACGAGCGTGACAGGAAAGGACGTTCGCCCTCCTCGATCTCCAGCAGGCCCAGCGCGGACAGCGGCGCCGAGGCGTGGAAGCGGGCGCGGGCCTCGGCGTGGTGCGCGGGCGCCCCGCACAGGTCCAGCGCGAGGCCCACCGTCGCCCGGCGCCTGCTGACGTCGTCGTTGAGGTAGCCGTACAGCGGCTCGAACGTCCGGTCCAGATCGGGGGCGAGCGCGACGAGGAGTACGGCGAGATCGAGGGCGGTGAGGGGGAGGCGGGCGGCGAGGGCGGTGAGGCGGTCCTCGGCGGGCTCCGCCGGCTGCTCCACCGCCGGGACCGGCCCGCGGTCCAGCAGATGCCGTACCGCCTCCTCGGAGAGGTACAGCCCGCGCAGCGGATCGTCGGCCGTGGGATCCCCGGCGGCCCGCCCCTCGACCAGCGCGGCCACCCGCTCACGCAGGGCAGCCAGACGGGTGAGCAGCACGGCCGTCGGGTCCCCGGCCGTCGTCGCACCCGTCACCGGTCGCTCCGCCTCGCGGCCACGCCGGACTCCCGGGCCTCCCGGGCCGCCTCCAGGTGGTGGGGGCGGTGGGCGCGGCCCTCGTCCTGCGGGGGGTCGCCTTCGAGGCCGGCGACGCGGACCAGGGCGCCCTCGGTGACCGGCGGGCCCGCGTCGTACTCGGGGTACGCCGGGAAGGGCGCCGTCACCACCAGGTCCAGGGAGGGCTTCAGCTCACCGCCGAGAGCGGACCAGATCTCGGCGAGGGACCGGGTCTCGGTCTGGACGCCGGCCACGTTCACCTGCACCGCCAGCCCCAAGGCTCCCAGGGCGCCGGGGAGTTCGTCGGCGGCGAGGATCTCGCGCGGGATGAGGTTGGCCAACACGGCGGAAAGCAGTCGGTGTTCGTCCTGCGGAGTTTTCGTCCAGGCGGTGACAAGGTAGGAAAGCTTGAACCAGCGCGGCGGCTGACGCCGTTTCACCACGACGTCCCGCTCGTCCCGCACCGCGACCTGACCGCGCTGGCGGCGGGCCACGTCCTCCCGGATGTCGTACAGATAGGCGTTGACGACCGGGGAGTTGCGCCGGGCCGCCCAGTCACGGGTGGGTGCCTCGAAGGAGACGTCGATGCCGGAGCCGGTCAGCGCGCCCCCGCCGAGCAGGCCCTTGAGGACCTCGTCGACCTCGTGGATCACCCTCGCGCTCCTCCGTCACCCTGACCGCCGAACCCCCTCGACCGATCGTGCCGTCGACCGGCCCGGTTCCGCAGGCGCGCCGGGGTCGGCCGCCGGGCAGGGCGCACTGCCCGCGTGTTCCCCTTCGAGTGCCCGTTCGGTCAGATGTAGCCTTCCCGGAGGGCATATGCCACCGCATGCGCCCGGTTCCGCAGATGCAGGCGCGTCGTGAGTCCGTGCATCACGTTCTTGACGGTTCGTTCGGAGTAGGACAGCTTGCTGGCGATCTCTCCGGTGTCGAGGCCCTCGGCGACCAGCCGCAGGACGTCCACCTCCCGTGGCGCGAGCCCCAGCGAGGGCGCGCCCGGACGCCCCGCCGCGCCCCGGTGCAGCGTGCCGACCTGGCTGATCAGCCTGCCCAGCAGATCGGACGGCAGGTCGCCGTCGCCGCGCGCGGCCGCGAGGACCGCCTGCACCAGCCGGTGCGCGGTGGCCTCCCGGCGCCAGACGATCGCCCCGACCCCGCACTCGATGACGTCGAGCAGCTCGGTCTCGCGGATCGCGCCCACCACGAGCACCACCCGGGTGCCCTCGGTACGGGTGATCCGGCGCAGCCGGGCCAGCGCGGTGTCGTCGAGGGTGTCCTCGACGAGCAGCGCGACCGTGCCGGGCGTGGGCGTGGCCTCCTCGCGGACCTCGATCTCGGGCCGGCCGCGCAGCTGGCTCGCGGCGCCCTCCCGGGAGATCGGGTCGGGGGCGAGGACGGCGACGGGCAGCCGCCGCCTGACGTGCGGCGGGCCGGCGTCCGGTGTCCGGGCGTCGGACGTCCGGATGTCGGACGTCCGAGGGTCGGGCGTCCGGGCGTCTGCTGTCCGGGGTGAGCTGAGCAACCTGTCCCCCATGGTGACGGGACCGCGGCCGGTGGGAACCGGTGCGGCTGGGTCCGATCAAGACTTCTGCGGTCCCCGGGGCGGGCGCAATCGTGGACCACCACGAGCCGCACCACGAGAGCAACGGGGAAGCAACCACAAGGTGCGAACATCACTGCAGGTCAACGGGGGTTCGATGGTGGTGCGGGAGGTGCGTCGTGAGCCTCGCCACAACGGCCGTACGACGTCGTGCGGCACCGAGCCCGGCAGACGGACCACGTCTGAGGGGCGTACCGACTGGCAGGAGACAGGGATGAGCGGACCCTTGCGGGAACGCGGCGACGCGCACGCGCTGCTCGTGGCCGAGATCGAGCGGGCGCGGGCCGGCGCGGGCCGGCTGGTCCTGCTGCGCGGGGCCACCGGCACCGGGCGCTCCGCGCTGCTGGAGGCTGCGGTGGCGCACGCGGCGGGGCGCGGGCTGCGGGTGCTGCGCGCCCGCTGCTCGCCCGGGGACACCGCCGTGCCGTTCTCCTGCGTCCTCCATCTCCTCGGCCCCGTACCGGAGTTCGCGGGCGAGGAGGTGGGGCCCGGGGAGGACGACCGGGGGAGCGCGGCACGGCTGTGGCGGCTGCTGCGGTCGTACGCCGCCGCGGGCCCGGTGATGGTGGCGGTGGACGACGTCGACCTCGCCGACGACGCCTCGCGCCGCTGGCTGATGGAGGCGGCGCGGCGCGTCGACCGATTACCGCTGCTGCTCGTGGCCACCGAGCGCAGTCAGTACGACATCGATCCCCCGCCGACAGGTATCACGCACGCCCTCACCCCGTCCCTGGTCCGTACCCGCACCCTCGCGCCGCTCGCCGACGACACGTCGGCGGAGCTGGTCCGTGCCGCCTTCCCGCAGGCCTCGCCGCGGTGGGCGGCGGACTGCGCCGCCGCCGCCGCGGGCAGCCCGCTGCTGCTGCACGCCCTCCTCGACGACCTCGCGGGCGCCCCCTCGGCCACCCCGCTGCCGCACACCTGCGCCGCGCTGTACCCCGGCTCCTACCCGGCCGCCGTGTCCTGGTGGCTGGAGAGCGCCGGGGAGGCGACGGCCGAGGTGGCCCGCACGCTGGCGGCCCTGGAACAGACGGAGGACGACGCGACGGCCGACCACGCGCCCGGCGGCGACACCCCCGCCCCGCCACCGGCACGGCCCCACCCCGCCGACACCCCGCTCCGACCGGACTGGCCGCCGGGGCACCATGCGCCGGCCGCCCCGGGCCTGCCGGACTGGCCGCGCGAGCCCGGCCCGGCACCCGACCCGAGCCTGCCGACCTGGCCCGCCGAGCACGGTCTGACCGCCGATCTGGGCGGGCCGGGCTGGGCGGACGCGTCCGGGCGGGGTGGTGATCCGGGTGGGGTGGGTTGGTTCCCCGGCCCTCGTTCGGCTGCCGATCTGGGCGGGCCGGGCCGGGCGGACGCGTCCGGGCGGGGTGGTGATCCGGGTGGGGTGGGTTGGCCCGCCGTTCCTCGCTCGGGTGCCGAGCCGAGTCGGCCGGGCCGGCCGGCCGGGGCCGGGCCGACCGCCGACCTGGAGGGGGCGGGGTGGTCCTCCGCATCCCTTTCGGCTGCCGATGTGGGCGGGCCGGGCTGGCCGGCCGAGGCCGGGTCGGGCGGTGACGTGAACCGACCGGGCCGGCCGGACGAGGGCCGGCTCGGCGGTGGGGCCGGGCTGGTCGTCGACCCCAGTCGGCCCGGTTGGTCCGGCGGGGCCCGGCCGGGGGCCGGGCTGCGGGTTCCGGGGGGTGGGTTCCGGGGGCCCGGCGGCGACCCGCGGGCGGGCTCGCTCCCCCGGGAGACCGCCGCCGGGCTCGCCGCGCTGCTCGCCGAGGTCTGTGCCGCCGACCCCGCGAGGGTCTCCGGCTGGCTCACCGCGATGACCCGGCTCGGGCTGCTGCGGCCGGGCGCCGACGGCCGTCCCCGGTACGCGCACCCCCTGCTGCGGGACGCCGTCCTCGCCGGCTGGCCCGCCGGGCGCCGGCAGGACGCGCACCGCGCCGTCGCCCAGGCCATGCTGCGCCGCGGCGACGGCGTCGAGAGCGTGGCCCGGCAACTCCTGGACGCCGCGCGCGTCGATGAGCCGTGGGCGCTGCGCGTGCTGCGCGACGCGGTCACGGTCGCCGTCCGTGCCGGCCGCACGGACGACGCCGTCGGCTATCTGCGCCGCGCCCTCGCCGAGCCGCTCCCCGACGACCTGCGGCAGCGGCTGCTGACCGAACTGGGCTCCCTGGAGTACGCCTCCGCGGACGCCCCGGTCGGCATCCCCCGGCTGGTCGAGGCCCTGGACCTGCCGGCCGAGCCCCGCGACCGGGTGCGTACGGCGATCGCGCTGGGCACGGCGCTCGCGGGCCGCGGGGAGGTCCGTACGGCGGTGCAGGTGCTGCGCCGCACGGAGGCCCTGCTCCCCGGTCACCCCGAGCTCACCCGCGCCCTGCAGACCGCGTCCGCGCTCCTGTCCGACCAGGACCAGACCGTCCGCCAGGACGCCTACCGCTGGCTCGCCCAGACCGCCAACCGCTCCCCGGAACTCGTCGGCGCCTCCGGCCAGGCCCTGCTGGTGCGATACGCGGCGACCGCCGGGGACCTCGGGGCGCGCGAGGCGATGCGCCGGGTGCGCACCCTGCTGGAGGAGCCCTCCGACCCGCTCGCCGAGCCCTTCCTGCTGGGCACGGCGGCCGCGGTGGCCCAGTGGGCCGACGAACTCGACGAGGCGCAACGCCTGGTGGAACGCGGCCTGGCCTCCCAGCGGCCCTCCCTGCTGCACCCCATGGAGCAGGCGCTGCTGGACACCCGCTACGACATCGCGGCGGCCCGCGGCGACTACCGCGCCGTCCTCGCCGGTCACCGGCGGGCGGCCCGCGCCCGCCGCAGCGGCATCCCCGGCAACGCCGACGCGCACGCCCTGACGGCGCTGGTGGAGACCGGCCGTACGGCCGAGGCGCGCGCGCTCGCGGACTCCTTCGACCTGCGGGACGCCCCCGATTCCTGGGAGCTCAACCGCTTCCTCCACGCGCGGGGCGTCCTGCGCTTCACCGAGGGCGATGTCGCGGGCGCCCTGCACGACTTCCTGGAGTGCGGCCGCAGGCAGTCCGCCCGTGCCGTCCTCAGCCCGGTCGTCACCCCGTGGCGTACGGCGGCCGCGGAGTGCCGGCTCGCCCTCGGCAACCCGCAGGAGGCGCTGGCCCTGGCGGAGGAGGAACTGCGGCTGGCCCGGGTGTGGAACACCCCGCGCACGGTGGGTCGGGCGCTGCGCGTGCTCGGCCGGGCGACCGGGGGCCGGCGGGGTCTGGAACTCGGCGACGAGGCGGTGGCCGTCCTGCGGGACTCCCCGGCCGAGGCCGAACTGGTCGCCTCCCTGCTCGCCCAGGGCTTCCAGCTGACCGCCTCCGGTGAACGGACCCGGGGCCGCGACCATCTCCGCGAGGCCGCCGAACGCGCCGAGCGGCTGGGCAGCGCCCGCCTGCTGGCCCATGCCAACCAGGCCCTGCGCACGGCGGGCGCCCGCCGCACCACCCCGGCGCACACCGGTTCCGGCTCCCTCACCGGCAGCGAGCGCCGTATCGCGGAACTCGCGGTGGAGGGCCGTACGAACATGGAGATAGCCGCGCACCTGCACGTGGCCCGCCGCACGGTGGAGACCCATCTCACCAGCGCCTACCGCAAGTTGGGCATCCGGCGGCGGGGCGAACTGCGGGCGGCGCTGGAACGGTGACCGGGCGACGGGCGGCGGCGGACCCCGGCGGACACAGCCGGTCGGCACCGGGCGAGGAGTCCTCGGCGGGCCGACCGGCTGTGTGCGCCTACTTGAGCGCCGTACCGCCCGACTTGTTGTACGCGATCGTCTTGTTGATCAGGTTTCCGCCGTCGGATTCGACTGTCGTCTGTTCCTGCTGCCCCGGACCGAAGAACAGGCCGGCGACATGGGCGTTCGCCACCTGGTCCATGTGTCCGAAGAACCAGTCCACCTTGTCGTCCTTGTAGTGGTTGAGGGTGTTGTTCTGCGCCATGTTGCCCACGGGGATCTGCCACAGGACCACCGGCTTGCCCACGGACTCGGCCATCGTCTTGTACAACTTCAGCGCGGCGGCGGCCTTCTGGTCGGTCCAGAACTTGTCAAGGCCGCCGTGGGCCGGCTGTGCGTACCAGCCGGCGTCGCGGTCCGACACATCGCTGACCAGGAAGTCGGCGTTCCGTGCCCCGAGGTCCGTGTAGTCCTTGACGCACTTCTGGAGGTCGCTCTCCCAGTCGAAGCAGGAGAGGTGCAGCCCCACGCCGGCGTTCGGCGCGTACTTGTGCGTCATCTGAATCAAGCACTGGGCGAGTCCGGCGGCGCTGTTCTCCTGCGATCCGCAATCCGTCGGATTGGCGGCCGAGACCTGCGCGGGAACCTGGTGCAGATTGCCGAGCGACCGGGCGAAGCCCCAGAAGTCGGGCTCGAGGTCGATCATGTCGTGCGACTTGCCGATCTTCTGGAGGAAGAAACGGTAGTCGTTCAGGTACCGGGTGAGCAGGTCACGCCTGTTGATGGCCTTGACCTCGCCCGGGCCGTCGCCCTCGCCCGCCGCATCCCCGAGGTCGCGCAACGAGTACCAGGTCCAGAGCATCTTCTGCGGACGCGGGCTGCCCTTGTACGTCGCCTGGGACACCACCTCGTCCCGCCAGGTCACATACGTGCCGGGCGCCGTGGTGCTGCCGTTCCAGCAGCCCCACCAGCCCGACCACCCGTCCTTGCACTTCGCTGCCGTGTAGTAGTCCGACGAGGGCGCGGGCTGGCTGTGCACATAGGCGTAGCGCACGTCGAACGGCGCGGCGGCCGCCGAGGCGTCGGACATCGAGCCACCGATGAGCACCCTGTCACTGCCCATGAAACCCTTCGCCGCGCTGCCGCCACCGGCGGCCGGAGGCGACGCCGGGGCCGACGGCGAGCGGGTGGCACCCGGCGTCTGGCCTGTCGGAACGCTGCCGCCCGGCGTGGTGGGCGTGGGGGTGCTGCCGGAGCCGCCCGCGCTCCCGGTGCCGCCGCTGCCCCCGGCCGGGACGAGCTTCCACTGCTGGCCGGCGCCGCCCTTGTCGCGCTGCTGGACGATGCGGGCCCCGTCGGCCTTGGAGCCGTTCTTGACCGCGACGGCCATGCCGCTGAAGCGATTGATCAGACGCACATAGCCGTCCGACTGCTTCTTCAGCCGGAACTGCTGGTTGGCGCCGTTCAGGTCACGCCACTGCACCAGGGCGGAGCCGGCGGTCTTCGACCGGCCGAAGTCGTCCAGCACCTTGCCGGAGTTCCGGTTCTGCAGCCGGTAGTTCCCGTTCCCGGAGTTGATGAACCGCCACTGCTGGTTGGTCCCGCCGTGACGGGGCCACTGCACCGTCGCCGCACCGTCGTTCGTGGCGTAGGAGAGGCCGTCCAGCACCTCGCCGCTGTTGCGGTTGACCAGCACGTACCAGGACTTCGTGTCCACGACTCCCGCCGAGGCCGTGTTGACCACGGCCACGGAGCCGCCCGCCACGGCCAGGACGACACCCGCCCAGAGGCTCCGACGCTGGTACAACCGACGGCCACGGTGCCCCTGGCGTCGCTCCGGAACACCTGAGCGGACCGACGCTCGACCACGGCGACGACGGCCGGCGCGACCACCGACGGGCGGCGCCTCCGGCGACGTGGAGGGGGGAGGAAACATTCGGTGCTCTCTTTCGGTCGGCCGTTGCCTCGGTCCGGACTTCTCGGTCCGAACAACCCCCAGTGGTCACAGCCGCCGAAAAGGTTGCCCCGCTCCGCACATGATTTTTCGGCCGCCGCGCACCGGCTGCCGATCAGCACGTCGACCTGCTCGTCTACGGGGTGTCGGCCGCCGGGTCCACGAGCACCGGCGCACCGGCGAGGACCCCGCCGTCGAGGACGAACTCGCTGCCCGTGGCGAAGGTGGCCTCCGTGACGACGAACAGCACCGTGCGGGCGACCTCCTCGGGCGTGCCGAAGCGGGGGATGGGCTGCCCCGCGACGAACCGGTCGTCGAAGCCCGCCGTCATCGCCGTACGGATGGCGCCGGGGTGGACGGAGCAGACGCGCACGCCGTCCCCGGCCAGTTCCAGCGCGGCCGTCTTGGTCAGTCCGCGCACGCCCCATTTGCTCGCCACGTACGCGCCGACGCCGGCGTACCCGGTCAGACCCGCCAGCGAGGACATGTTCACGATCACCCCGCCGCCGGCCCGGCGCAGCGACGGCGCCGCCGCGCGCATCCCGAGCCAGGTGCCCTGGAGGTTGACGTCGAGGACCCGGCGGAACTGCAGCAGGCTCTCCTCCTCCAGGGTGCCCCACCCGGCGATGCCCGCGTTGTTCACCAGCACCGACACCGGTCCCGCGTGCTGCTCGGCCTTGGCGACCGCCTTCCGCCAGCCCCCCTCGTCGCTGACGTCGAGGAGCAGGAAACGGGCCGGGGCGCCGAGCTCCTGCGCCAGGGCCGTCCCCTCGGACTCCAGGATGTCGGCGATCATCACCGTGGCCCCCTCGGCCGCGAGCAGGCGTACCACCGCGGCGCCGATCCCCCGCGCCCCACCGGTGACGATCGCCACCCGCTCGTCGAGACGACCCATCGTGACCTCCTGAGACGACGACCACCAGGCCCAGCATCGGCCGTGCAGGCGGGGGGCCGCAGGTCCGGCTGAGCCGTACGGGGGAGCAGCGGTCACCCTCGTGCCACGGCCGGGCGCCCGCCCTTCCGTCCCGAAGTCGGGCGCCCGCGTCGGTGGTCGTGTGCGGCCGGTTCAGCCGGCCTTCTGCTGGCGGAACTCGTGGACGGTGGCCCTGAGGGTGCCGTCCTGCTGTTCGTAGTGGGAGAGCGCGAGTCCCAGGCCGAAGAAGGTGGGGGCCCACTCTCCGACGAAGATGCCCCAGCGGTCGGCGCGGGCCTTGTCGGCGCCGGGTTCCATCTTCAGCGAGCCCAGCCAGGCGACGACCGTGCAGCCGATGGATGCCATGGCGGCCATGTAGGCGTGTTCGCTTCTGATGCCCATGTCGTGCATCTTCTGGATGATCATGACGGTTCCGTTTCTGTGGGGGGACTCACCGAGTGCCCACAACGGCGGCTGCGATTCACCCGCGGCGCACATCGCGCCGCCCGGCCGCGTCGGCCTCGCCCCCGCCACCGGGCCCCAGCTTCGGGTCTGAGTAGTTGGAGTACAGGATGCAGCGCTGAGATTGATCAAGGTCCTGGGCTGGGGTTCTCGGTCCTGTCCTCCCGAAGCTGCCGCGAAGTGACAAGTAGCTCTCTGTGATCAGAGTGACGCTCGGTCAGGGGTGTCGCGGCGGGGCTCGGGGACCGTCGCGGTCCGGCTGGCGGCGAAGTCGGCGTGGGCCTGCTCGACGGCTTCGGGGTATGCCTCGCGCTTGGCGTGCTCGGCGAGGGCCCGGTAGATGCTGGCCACCGAGGGGTTGTGTCCCTTGCGTTTGCCGGTAGGGATGATCAGGTCGGGTTGGATCTGCTCTCACCGCCCGCGCGGCGCCGCAGCACGGTGTGGAGCATGTCGTCGGTGATGACCGGGGGCCGGCCGCCGTGCTTGCCCTTGCGGGCCGCGGTGCCGAGCCCCTCCAGCGTCGATTCGCGGATGTTCTCCCGCTCGGTCTCCGCCATCGCGGCGAAGAACGCGAACAGCAGCTTCCCCGGGCCGGTGGGGTCGTAGATGCCGGGCAGTGGCCCGGCGAGCATCTCCAGGACGAGACCGTGGGCGGTGAGGTGGTCGGCGAGCGCGGTGAGTTCGGCGGCGTCACGGCCGAGTCGTTTCATCTCGTACGCGGTGAAGATGACACGGCAGTGCGGGGCGTGGGCCTTGACCTCCCGCTCCGTACGGAGGGCCTCCTCGAACTTCGGGCGTACGCGGATGCGGGTGCTGATCTTCTCGGCGAAGATCTTGTCCCGGGGGATTCCGTGCCCGGCGAGGGCGTCGAGCTGGGAGGCGAGTTCCTGGCCGAGGGTGGAGCAGCGGGCGTAGCCGATGCGGATGTCCGCGCTCGGCAGGGCCGGATCGACCGGTGCGGGGGGAGGGGTGCCCGGCCGCCACGGCCGGCCCGGTGCGCGGTCGGCCGGAGTCGGCACGCGCAGTGCCTTCTTCAGCCGGGGCACGCGGGTGAAGCGGCGGGTGTGGTAGGCGGAGGCGACCGCGCCGCCGCGCGAGCGGCACGGTGATCCGGGCTGGGCTTCGCACTTCGGACAGGCGTGAGCCTCGACGGCGTCGGCGTCCGACCGGTCCGCCGGGGAGGGGTGCTGAGGACTCGTCATGGCCCCGAATTTCGTCCGGGTCCGGCGGCGATCCGGCGGCCCATTGTTGATCTTGCTCTCGGAAAGGATCGTTTGTGCGAAGCGGAAGAAGATTCCGTGGTGAGGCAACGGTCTCGGCTTCTTACGGACTCTTTTGAACATCTAGGAGGGAGGTGCTCATGGGGGTTCGAAAGCAGGTCGGGGACCGAGAGTTCCACGATTTCGTCGTCGGTTGCTGGCCGCGCCTGATGCGCACGGCATTTCTGCTCACGGGTGAGCAGCATGCTGCGGAGGATCTGGTCCAGTCGACGCTGGAGCAGGTCTATGTGGCCTGGCACAGGGTCGCCTTGGCCGACGCCGCGGAGGCGTATGTGCGACGAGTGATGATCAACGCGCATGCCCGCAGATATCGAAGGAAGCTGCGGGAGTTCCTGTTGCCCAGGAGCGGGGACGCGGGCCTGACACACGAGGTGGCCGACACCGGTGACCGGATCGCCCAGGCCGACGACCGTCACACGCTGCTGAAAGCGCTGGCCCAACTGCCGGCACGGCAGCGGGAAGCAGTGGTCCTACGTTACTGGGAGGACCTCACTGAGACACAGACGGCCGAGGCGATGGGCTGTTCGGTCGGCACGGTGAAGAGCAACGCAGCCAAGGGGATCGCGAAGCTGCGCGCCGTTTCGGGACTGGCGGAGAAAGTGACGCAGGGAGGACGAACGTGAAGAGCGCGGACTGGGAGACGAGCCACCACATGACACAGCACGACATCGCCTTCCTGATGGCCGAAGCCGCCGACGAGGTGAGGATCGGCACAGCCCCCGCCCAGGCGCTGATTCGCGGCGGCCGCCGCCGCAGGGCCCGTCGCTGGGCGGTCGTGGCGACCACCACCCTGGTCGTGGCCGGCTCCACGGGGGCTCTGGCACTGAACGGGCTGTCCGGTGACGGGGAACGGGGGGTGTCGTCGGCGAGTCGGCCGGTCGCCAGCGCGGAGGCATCCGAGCCGCCCATGCGGACGACCCTGGCGAGCGGCACCGACGCGGGAGTGCCGTGGAGGGTGTACATCGACGTGTGGAAGGCTCCGGCGGACACGGCGGAGGCCCAGGCCACCCTGGCGGCCATGGCGAAGTTCGGCGAGCACCCGCAGGACGTCTCCACAGCCTCCGAACTGGTGGGCAAGGTCGCGCACTTCGTGCGCCGGGTCACCGGTGAAGAGGCGAAGACCACTCAGATCGGGAACTTGGTGCTACCCGAGGGCGACGTCCGGACCGGCGGCGAGTACGGGACCGTCTCGCTCCCGCTGCTCCCAGGGAACGGCACGGCCACCCCGCGCCTGGTGTTTGGCCAGGTCGCCAAGACCGCCCGGGAGGTCACCTGCACCTGGAAGGACGGCACGTCTACCAAGGTCGGCCGTACGTCCGCGGACACCGAGGCGAACGCCGACGTTCCGGTCATCCACAGCCTCAAGCACTCCCCCTACGACTGGTTCGCCATCCTGGCGCCGAAGTCCACCGAGTTGGAGGGGATCAAGGTCACGAAGTAGATGAAGCGGGAGACCAAGACTCACCGGGATGTCCACGGGAGGTCCGGGCCCGGTTCCCGGCACCCCGCTGACGGACCCGTTCAGGATGCGTACAGAGGGAGCCCCTCGCTGGAGATGGTCCAGTCGGCGAGGGTGACGTCCGCGCCGTAGACGAAGTCCTTGCGGGTGGCGTAGCGGGGGCCGTCGGGGGTGGCGTGGATGTCGGTGAGGACGGCGCCGGTGCCGGTGCGGGGGTCGAAGACGGCGCCGGCCGCGAGATGAAGCAGGTCCTGGGCCTGGCCCACTTCGAGGGCCGCACCTGGCGAGGCTGGCACCACCACGTCACCCTGGTCTCCGTCGCGCACGCCTTCTGCACCCTCCAGCGCATCACCCGGTCCCCAAAAGAGACGGCGCCGGCCTGAGCCTCTACAAGGTCGCCCGCGAACTGCAGCTACTGCTCGCGGTCTGGACCGGCGCCTGCCCCACCTGTCACCGCAACATGCCAGAACCGATATCCACCTGACCAAGCACTACTAGGTGCCCGGCGGCGGATCGGATCGGCAGTCGCGGCAGCGGCCCGGAGTCGGGGCGCGGAAGGGGCGGTCGCAGCCGTCGCAGTTCTGGAAGGGGTGTCTGGGCTCCGGGGCGGTGGGGGCCGGGGGCCGGAACGGAGGCGGGGGTGGGAGTTGGGCGGTCAGGCGGTGGGCCAGGAGGGCTGCGGGGCGGCGCAGGGGCTCGTTCGGCAGGTCGGCGGTCAGTGCGTGGCGTACGGCTGTGAGGGTGAGGTCGCGCTCCAGCCAGGCGGCGACGCCGGGAGCGAGGTGTTCGGCGTCGGTGGCGGAGAGGACCAGGCGGGGGTCGTGGCGGCGGAGGGTGGCGAGGAGGTCCACGGCTGCCCGGAGGAGGGTGGGGGAGGTGCAGGCGGGCTGCGGTACGGCGGGGAGGAGCTTGCGGCGCGGCGGCGGCTTGTCCTGGGTGGGCCGGGGGGAGGGTCTGGCGGCGGTCTCCGCCGGTGCGGGGCGGTGGCCGGGCCTGTTGCAGGAGACCGTGCGGGTGACCACGCGGCCGGCGGGGGTGCGCTCGCGGGTGCGGCGCAGGTAGCCGTGGGCTTCGAGTTCGTTCAGGGCGGCTGCGATCCGGGTCGTGCCCTCGGGGAAGCGCTTGGCGAGGGACTTGATGTCGACGCAGGTGCCGGGTTTCACCGACTGGATGTGGACACCGAGGCCGATCGCCAGGATGGACAGTTCCTTGTGCTGGGCGAGGTCGTTGTCGATCACCGTGAACTCGGAAGTGAGACGGACGTGCTCGTGGATCACACCCGCGTGCGGGTGGTTCTTGCCCGGCTTGCGGGACTTGGCGGGGGTGTGCGCGCTAAGGTTTTCGGTATCCATCGGGAAGGTACTGCTTCCTAGTTGGTCAGGCCCTCGCACTGGGATGTCGGTCCCGGGCGGGGGCCGTCCTATGTCGGCGGCTGTCGCGCTGAGCGTAAGCCAGGCAACCGGCACCAAATCCAGCTGTGTTGGGCTATTTCACCCTCCCGGGTGAGTTTGATCCACGGGGCGGGAGGGGTGGGGTTTGGTCGGGTTCTTTCACCTGTGTCTTTGGCCCTTGGGGGGACCGCCCCCGGCACCGAAGCGCGCGATCTCGGGTTCCGGTGGCAGTACCACCTCCGCCCAGACCGTCTTGCGCGGCGGCAGCCCCTCGTACACGCCCCAGCGGTCGGCGTACGCGTCCACGAGCAGGAGACCTCGGCCTGACTCTCCGTCGCCGGGGTCCTGTTGGAGGCGAGGCAGACGGTCACCGCGCGTGTCCGTCACCTCGATACGGAGCGTGTTCGCGATGACGTACAGGAGGAGGCCGAAGTCCCGTCCCCGGACGCGGCCGTGGGTGGCGGCGTTGATGGCCAGTTCGGCGACGATGTGCGCCGCCGGGTCCAGCGGGAGGCCCCAGGAGCGGAGTTGCTCCGTGGCGAGCAGCCGGGCCAGCCGGGCGCCTCGCGGGGTGGCCGAGAGGCGCACGTCGAAGTTGCGGAGCGGGGAGTCGAGTTGGGGGGATTTCTGCATCACGTCACTCAGCGTGGCCGTCTCTGCTTACCGTGGATAGTGACTACGCGGTTGCGTACAGTCACTGTCCACTCTTTGTCCGGTGCTGTCCGGGCATGTCGAGCACGGTCTGAGGGGGCCTTCGGGATGACGCAGGGAGACGAGCCGGGGTGGGAGGTCGACCCCACCGACGAGTGGGGCGTCGCGGTGGTCGCCACCGTCGCCCGGCAACTCAAGCTCCGGCGCGAGGCGGTCGGCATGCGGGCCGGCGACTTCGGCACGGCCGTCGGGTACGGCGAGGACATGGTCTACAAGATTGAGAGCGGGAAGCGGATTCCCCGGCCCGAGTTCCTGGACAGGGCGGACGAGGTGCTCGGGGCGGGTGGGCTGCTCTCCGCGATGAAGGAGGACGTCAAGAAGGTCACGTATCCGAAGAAGGTTCGGGAGATTGCGGAGTTGGAGGGGAGGGCGGTTGAGATCGGGGTCTACGAGTGCAACAACATCCACGGTCTTCTGCAGACGCCGGAACACGCACGTGAGCTGTTCGACGTCTGGCAACCGCAGTACGCGCCTCACGAGCTGGACCGCATGCTTGCAGCTCGGATGGCACGCCGGTCCGTCTACGAGCGCGAGCCCGCCCCCTCACTCAGCTTCGTCCAGGAAGAGGCGACCCTCCTCCGACAGGTAGGGGACACAATGGTGCGGCGGCAGCAGTTCGAACGCCTTCTGGAGGTGGGGCGGTTGCGCAACGTCACCTTTCAGGTGATGCCGCTGAACAGCGGGCCCCACCCCGGACTGAGCGGGAGGATCGAGCTGCTGAAGTTCGAGGACGGTTCTGCGGTCGGGCGTTCCGACGGCGCGTTCAACGGCCGAGCGATCACTGACCCGAAGCAGCTCCGCATCCTTGACCTGCGCTATGGCACGATCCGAGCCCTGGCTCTCCCGCCGAGGGAGTCGCTGGCCCTCATCGAGAAACTGCTGGGAGAGACATGACCCGCGACACCGCTGACCTTGCGTGGTTCAAGAGCAGCTACAGCAGTGGCAGCGAGGGCGACTCCTGCCTCGAAGTCGCCCTGGACTGGTTCAAGAGCAGCTACAGCAGCGGTCCAGACGGAGACTCCTGCCTCGAAGTCGCCGCCACCCCCACCCTCATCCACGTCCGCGACTCCAAGCACCCCGACGACGGTCCCACCTTCCACGTCACCGGTCGTGCCTGGACGGCGTTCCTCTCCTACGCCTCAGGCGCGTAGCGGCGCGGGGCCGCGGAGCGGAGGGCTTCCTCGATGAGGTCGGCCGCCGCCACGGCCCCTCCCGCGGCGGCGAGTTCGGCCCGGAGCGAGGTGAGGCCCGCGCGGATCGGGGAGGAGGCCGTCACCGTCCGGACCGCCTCGCGCAGCGCCGCCGGGGTGGCCTGTTCGCGGGGGAGGTGGACGCCCAGGCGGAGGTGGGCGATCTGGTCCGCGTTCACGCGCTGCTCGGCCATCTGGGGGACCGCGACCATCGGGACGCCGTGGGCGACCGCCTCCATCGTGCCGCCCATGCCGGCGTGGGTGACGAAGGCCTCCGCCCGTGACAGCACGGACACCTGCGGGACGTGCGCGTGGACCTCGATGTTCGACGGGAGCGGTCCCAGGTCGGACGGGGCGTGCTCGAAGCCCACGGACATCACCACGTGGTGCTCGCCGTCCGCGAACGCCTCGACGCAGGCGCGGTAGAAGTCGGGGCGGCGGGTGAACTGCGAGCCCAGGGAGATCAGGAGGACCCGCGCATCGGGGTGCGGCGGGTGCCAGGTGCCCTGGTGGGAGCGGTCGCCCAGGATGGGGCCGGTGTAGGCGACGCGGCCGGCGCCGACCGTGTCGGGGCGGCGCTGGAAGGCGCGGGGCAGGGCGGCGATCGCGTAGGCCGGGGACTCGAACTCGTGCAGGCGGGCGGGGTCCAGGCCCCGGGAGGCGAGGGCGTCGGCGAGGTCCCGGTAGCCGGGGAGGTCGGGGACGGCGGGGATGCCGTCGAAGAACTCCGGGATGATGCCGTCGTAGGAGAGGTGGGTGGGGGAGAACAGGACCGTGGGGATGCCGTACTGGGCGCCCAGGATCAGGCCCGCGAAGCCGTACACGTCGTAGAGGATCAGGTCGGGGCGGTCGGCGCCGTAGGCGCGGGTGAGGGCGGGGAGGGCGCCGAGGGAGGCGTGGACCGCGCGGGCGAAGCCCTCGGAGAGCCGCTCGGGGGGTTCCGAGCCGTCTCCCGCGTCGACCGGGTAGAGGACGGGTTCCGCGCCGGCCGCCTTCACCTGGTGCAGGAAGTGCTCGCTGATGCCGTACGTCACCCGGTGGCCCCGGCGGACCAGCTCCTCGACGACTCCGAGCGTCGGGTTGACGTGCCCGAGCATCGGCAGGTTGACGACGGCGACATGAGCGGGGCGGGTGCCGGGCACGGGCGTGGTCCTGTCCTGTGGGCGGTGCGGTGCGCGATTCTGCACAACGAACCCGTACCGCCGTGCGGGCCCCTCCATGACGAAGGACCACCCCATCGGGGAGGTGGGGACGGCTGTGTGTTCGGCCCCGGGGAACACCGGTCCTCCTCCATGCGGGGCGGCGGCTACGGCGTCGCTCGGCATGCGGATGCTCCGGCGAAGGGGGCGCGCGGTCCGCCGACCGGACTGCCGCACGGCGAGTGACCGCGGGTCGTGCCGGTCCGTTGGGTTACCACGGACCCGCGAACACACAGGAGCAGCCCGATGCCCGGATCGATGCCTCTGCCCTTCCTGGAGGAGGGGATGGCCCGCTGGCCGTTCGGGCCGCCCAACGCCGGGGTCTGTCTGGACCTCGGCGGCACTGCGCCGACGGCCGCCGAACTGCGCGCGCTCGTCGCCGAGCGGTGGACCCACCTGCCCCGGCTGGGCCGGCGCCTGCTGCCCGGGCCGCGTCGGCACCGCTGGGCGACGGGAGAGGACGGCGACCCCGCCGGGCAGGTCACGCGGGACGACGTCACCCTGCAGGAGGCGGTGGACGGGTGGTTCCGCACGCCCTTCCCGGAGGGGAGGCCGCCGTGGAACCTGCACCTGCTGCGCGGGGCGGCCGACAGGGAGTTCTCGCTGCTGTTCCGGATGCACCACAGCCTGCTCGACGGCCGCTCCCTCACCACCCTGCTGCGTGCCCTCCTCGACGGCGCCCCGCCGGTCGACGCCGCCGCCGCTCTCGCCGAGCCGCGCACCCTGCGCCGCACGGCGGTCGGCGGTCCCGGCCTGCTCACGGCGGGGCTGGCGGTACCGCCGCCGGGCAAGGGGGAGCGCCGGCCCGCGTTCACGGTGGTGCGGTTGCCCGGCGACCTGCTGCGCGGGGCGCGCCGGGCCGTACCGGGGCAGCCGGTCACCACCAACGAGGTGTTCCTCGCGGCCGCCTCGGGCGTTCTGCGCTCCTGTCTGCTGGCCTCGTCGGAAATCCCGGACGCCTCGGAGCGGGTCTGGCTGTCCGTGCCCGTCGACCAACGGCCGCCCGGACACGGGGACTTCCTCGGCAACGCCTTCGCCAACGTACGGGTGTCCGCGCCCGTCGGCCTGGCCGCTCCGGCGGCCCGGCTCGCCGCCTGCGCCGGCCTGCTGACCACGGAGGTCCGGCCGCGCCGCCCGGCCGAACGGCTCCTCGAAGAGGTGGCCGGGGCCCTCCCCGGCGCCGGGCAGGCGCTGGCCCGGCGCCGCCTCTTCGCCCCCGCGTACGCCCCCGCCGCCTGCTCCTACGTCCACCTCCGTGAATGCGGCCGCACCCTCGCCGGCCGCCCCCTGCGCCGTGTCACCGCCGTCCCCATGGTCCCCCCGGCCGACACGGTCACCTTCACCCTCGGCGGCTGCGCCCGCGGCCACACCCTCGGCGTGGCCACCAACTCGGGCGCGGAGGACGCGGAACTCCTCGCCGAGTCCTTCCTGCACGAACTGGGCCTGCTGGGGCGGACCGCCCGCACCCCCTAGTGCCGTGTCCGGCCGGTCAGCGGTTGGTGGGGACCAGGCCGCAGTCGTACGCGGTGATGACGGCGTGAATGCGGTCCCGCAGGTGCAGTTTGTGCAGGATGGCCGAGACGTAGGTCTTGATGGTGGTCTCGCTCAGGTGAAGTTCCGCCGCGATCTGCGCGTTGGAGCGTCCTTCGGCGACGTGGACCAGGACTTCACGCTCGCGTCGGGTCAGTACGTCGAGCCTGTCGAGGTTGCGCGGCGCACCTGGCGGTGCGGTCCGTGCGACATGGTCGAGCAGCCGCTTGGTCGCGGTGGGTGCGATGACGGCGTGTCCCGCGGCGACCGTGCGGACGGCGTCGGCGAACTGGTCGGCCCGGGTGTCCTTCAGGAGAAAGCCGCTCGCGCCCGCCTGGATGGCCGCGTGCACGTTCTCGTCGGTGTCGAAGGTGGTCAGGACGAGGATCTTCGTGGCGGCGCCGGATGCCGCGATGGCCCGGGTGGCGTCGATGCCGTTGACGACGGGCATACGGATGTCCATCACGACCACGTCGGGCCGCAGGGTCTCGCTCAGGGCTATGGCCTGGCCCCCGTCGGAGGCCTCACCGACGACGTCGAAGTCGTCCCGGGCCTCCAGAATCATCCGGAAACCGGTACGGACCAGCTCCTGGTCGTCGACGATCAGCACTCGGAGCATGTCGCGTCACCTGTCTTCGCGGGGATCGGGCGGGTCCAACGGTGGATTCTCGGGCGGAGAAGCGCCCTGTCCTACGGCCACGGAGACGCCCTGTTCTTCCGCCGTGAAGGCGGCGCCGGCCCCCATCGGTATGCGGGCACTCACCTGGAAGCCCCCCGCTTCCCGGTTGCCCGAAGCGACCGTGCCGCCCAGGGCGTGCACCCGGGCCGCCATGCCGGTCAGTCCCCGGCCGCTCCCCGCGAGCGAGGGCGGGACCGGCGCGCCCCCGCGCAGGCCCCAGCCGTCGTCCGTGACGTCGACGACCAGGACGCCGCCGTCCGGGTCGTCCGCGGAGTGCCGGTGGGCGACGCTGACGACGGCGCGACGGGCGTGGGCATGGCGCAGGGTGTTGGTGAGGGCCTCCTGGACCACGCGGTAGGCGGCCAGGGCGACCGTCGGCGGCAGCGCCGGAACGGGCTGCGCGACATCGAGGTCGACGGCCAGGCCGGTGGCCCGGACGTGGTCGATCATGGGCAGGAGCCCCGACAGGTCGGTGTCACCGTGCGAGGGCGTCCGGGGCGTGCCGGTGGCCGAGGAGGCGGCCGGGGAAGCGGGCGCGTCGGAGTCGTCGTGGAGGGCGTTGAGCAGGGAGCGCAGATCCTTGAGGGCTTGGCGGGACACGTCTCCGATGGCCTCCACCGCGGCCTTCGCGCGGACCGGGCTGTGCTCGAAGCCGTCGGCCGCCGCCGTGGCCTGGATCACGACCACGCTGATGGTGTGGGCCAGCACGTCGTGCACCTCGCGAGCCACGCGCAGGCGCTCCTCCGCGGCCGCGGTACGCATGAGCAGGGCATGCTGTCGGGCCGCGGCGGCGCTGCGCTCGTACAGCCGCTCCACATGCTCCCGTGTGCGCTGGGCACGCTCCCGGCGGATGCCCGTCCGCAGCCCCGTCATGATCACGAGCTGGAACACCGCGCAGACGGCCGCCGCCCGGGTCGCCCCGGGCAGGGGGCGCATCGCGAAGGACTCCGCGAGCGTCGCCGCGATGCAGAACGCGGTACTGACCGGGGTGATGCCGACGTTCGACGCCGCGCTCCCGGCCGCGACCAGCACGGCGTAGGAATCCACCCGCCCGCCGCTGCGCGACAACTGCGCCAGAAGGTCGGCGACCAGGGAAACGCCGAGAACCGTCAGGGGCAGGCGCTCGCGCAGGACGAGAGAACCGCAGCCGATCAGGGCGCACGCACACCGCCACGCCGTCCATGTCGACGACGCGGGGGCTCCGAGAGCGTTGCCGTGGGTATCCCAGAACGAAAGGAACATGACAAGCAGGGCGATCCCGGTGTCCCTCGCCGTCGACCGCGGCACCCCCACCCAGTCGCAGACCGCTGCCTGCCAAGGCGTCCTCACGGCCCGAACTATAACTAGGGGTCCCAGCAGTACTCGCCGAAAAAACCACGGAGTAGCCCTTGACCTGCGGCGATATGGGTTCGGCGCGGTCTGTGGTCACGAGTCCTCCGCCCTGGCGGCCGTGGCTGTCTGCGCGTCGTGCGAAACGGGGACCACCTAGGAAACACCGCCGTTGCTTCGGGAGGACCGGGGCTGCTGAGCACCGCTTCGGCGCCTGCCTGCCACGGTGCCCCTGGTCAGCCATCAGCTGGGCCGTCTCACGACCTTGGAGGCCTTGAGGACCCTCCCTCTTGCATCCAGTGCCCTCACCTGGAAGTACGGTCCGGGGTCGTTCGTAGTGATGGCGGTCTCGAATCCGGACCGTGGGGCGTGTCCGACGACGACCGACAGGCAGTCGGGGTCAGATCCGGCGAGCACCTGCCATGCTCTGGTCTGCGTCGAGCCATTCCAGGAAGCGTAGACGACGCTGCCCCCGCCGCCGGCCCGTGCCGCCGCACTCGGCGGGTAGTACGGCGTGCCGATCCATTCGTTCCGAAACGCTCGGTACGAGATGTTTGAGCCCGGCAGTTTCGCGTCGTAGAGCAGGCTCTGCAAGCCGTTGCCCTCAGTGTTCCCCGCCCCCGCGTACTCCGAATAGTACGGACTCTGGCCCCACCCGATGAATGCGTTGCCGTTGGAAAGGGTCTGGGTGTTTCCCTGGGTCGGCGAGTACAACGGCGGCTCGTGGTAATAGGTCTTCACCGCGGTCGCCCTGCGATGGTCGAAATCGAGGCTGAGGATCAGGCCATGTGACTGCTGTTCGGGTGCACCGTCGGGCAGGTCACAACAGCCGTCGTCGAACATGCTGATCCGGTTTCCCGGCCGGAATCGGGCATCGTGCTGCCAGTAGAAGTCCGCGTTCGGGCCGAAGGTGAAGTCGCTCTTCTTCCCTCCGATCTGATAGCGGATCCGCCCGGATCTCTTGGAGATGTCGTAGATGGCCCACATGTTCCGGGCCGAGATCAGCAGCCGGCCTCCAGGCCCCTCGTCGATGGAGTTGACGTGGAAGGCGTCCCACACCCCATCGGACGACGACGCGCTGGAGACCGGCTCCTCGGAGTCGGCCGGGTCCAGGTGGTCCAGCGCGCTCCACGAGTAGAGGAGTCTCCCCGTGGCGAGGTCGACCTCCTGGACCTCGCTGTTCAGGATGGCCCCGTTCTTCGGACCCCCATAGGGCGTGAGATCCATGGGCACCGGCTTGGAGGCGAGGAACAGCGCAGTGCCCCTGCGGGTCAGGGTGAATTCGTGCTCGTCCGGGTAGTAGCCGTGATGCGCGAAGACTGTCTTGAGCAGGCGGTAGTGGGTGTCGTAGATGTAGTAGCACCCGCCCGGTTCCGGCGCACCGGCCGGCAGGTTCGTATACCACGGCGGAAGGGCGAGGGACCCCTGCCACCAGGTCAGCACCGGCTGTCCCCTGCCCCTGCCCCTGCGGGCGTCGTAATAGGTCTGGACCTTGAAGTCGGCGTTCTGGAGGTTGGTGGAGGGCAGCGGGCGAAACCAGACCGGATTGCCGGAGTTGTCGTTGATCAGTGCTCCGGTCTGGCCGACCATCTGGTCCGCGCTGAACGGGCCGACAAAGATGTCTCCGCGAGCCGTCCCCGGTTTGTTCGCGGTCACCTTCACTCGCATGGGGTGAAGGCCCGGCTCCGAGACGAAACTCCACACATCGCTGCCCGACAGGATCGGGGGCGGAGCACTTTCCGATGGAGGGGCGGGCTCCGTCGCGCACGGGCGGGCGCCCCCTTGTGGACTCGCCGCGGCCGAGGGCACGCAGTTCGCGACGACACACCCCGCGACGAGCATGCAGGCCCCGACGGTGCGGCGGGTCCCTCTTCGTGCCCGGCGAGCCCGCAGCTCTCGCGTTGCCATTGCCGACCTCCTTGGCGCCCGGGCACCCCTTCTCCGATGACGGTGCCACTAAGTCTTCGAACCTCTTGGCCGGTTCACCCCTCCGACCCGGAATGACCAAGATCGGGAGTTGTTCCTCGGGTGACGGTAAGCAGAAAGGGGCCTCTGCGCCTGCCCAAAGCCGCTCAGGTAGGCCATTCGGCAGGCGCGGCCTCACCCGGGCGTGCGACAGCGCCATCGGAGAACCCGTCAGGGGTTTCCTCGGCGACGGTGAACACCGGATCCGGGCACAGCAACCCGAATGGCGCACCGAACCGGCCCTCGGCAGGCGCAGGTCCTCCTTGCCGCCTACGGTCAACGATGAGCACACAGCCTCGCCGCCCTTGAGCCGCGGACTCCCCACGTTTCGGCGCACTGCAGGAAGCCCAGGGTGGGAAGAAGACGAAAGCGGGGTCGCGGGTATGACCGACGCAGCGATACACACTCCTCCGCCCGGGCCGTCCCCCCGCGCAGGCCTCCCGAAGGAACCGGGCCGGCGCAGACTCCGCCGGAGGGTCTTCCTTCACAGGCAGAGAGCATGTGCGGTCGTACTGCTGACCGCGCTCCTCATCGGCGGGTTCATCGCTCCATCGGGAGGCCCGGCCGGCTCCACCGATGCTGCAGGCAACGGGGACGTAGTAGGTGTTCCCACCCCTCTGCGCAACATGCCCCGGGGGATATCCGCCGTGGCCGACGGCAAATTGCTCGTCTACCGCATGCCCGGTATGCGGGGGGACCAAGTCAATGCGACGGCCATGCTGTTCCTTCCCAAGAAAGCACCTCCGGCAGGAGGCCGGCCGCTTTTCGTCTGGGGGCACGGAACCGTCGGATGGGCACCGCAGTGCGCGCCCAGCGTCCAACTCCAGGAACACAACACCTGGGTCGACGGCTCAAACGACGCCTTGCTGGCGGCCGTCCTGAAGATGGGCATCGCCGTCGTCGCGCCGGACTACGAAGGGCTGGGACCGGTGTCCGCAGGCGTCACCACGGGGCACGGCTACTACGACCTGTCCAGCGAGGGCAACTCCATGATCTTCGCCGCGGTCGCCGCACAGCGCTACCTCGGCACCGAACTGTCTGGGCAGTGGGTCCCGGCGGGATGGTCGGAAGGCGGCTTCGCAGCACTTGCCGCCGCCTACTACTCCGACTCGGCCACCAAGGCAGACCCCGACCTGGAATACCGCGGTGCCATCACCCTCGCCCCGGTTCCAGACGTTCCCGCCATGAACAGAATCCTGTGGCAGGACATCGACAACACCTCTCGATCCGGGCTCCCCCCGACGGACCATCAGATCGACCAGCTGGTCTTCGCCAACGCAGAAACCATCTACTTCACGAAGACCGAACGCCACGCGGGCTACGACGTCGACCCGAACCAGGTCTACGGCCCGAACATGCTCAAGTTTTACCACCAGGACTGGCAGCGCTGCCTGGACGACCTGAACGCCCTCGTCAAGCAGGACATCCAGAACTATCTGAGTGCCTCCCCGTCACACCGTCTGGACTCCTATCCGGGGGTTCGCGGAGACACACCCAACTCGCTTCCGGAGAACAGACGATTCTTCGAGCAGAACCAAGGCAAGCTCGAAACCTCAACCCTGCCGGGCTCGGTCCTGTGGCTGTACGGAACGGATGACATCACCAGCCCGAACTCCGTCACCTACGACGTCGTCAACAAGATGGTGGCCAACGGCAACGACATCAACCTCTCTGTCCTGGAAGGGGCAGGCCACTATGACGTCCCCATCGTCGGGCTACCGCTGATCCAGGCCCGCCTCAAACAACTCTTTGCCGTGGGGTCGTAACGAGCTGGCCCCGGTTTCGTAGAGTCTGCCGAAGAGCTCGGGACAGCAATGACGCCCGTCCGAAAGATGAGTTGCTCCCAGCCGGGAGCGTCAGGCCACCGCTTTGCAAGCGGCCCTGGCTTGACGGTTCTTCCGGCGGCACTCGGTCAGACGGCGGGTCATCAGAATGACGGCGGCCCAGTTGATCAAAGCATCGCTGACCTGCGGCAATCTCTCGTGGTCCCGACAGCGGCGCCGAGCCCGCCCGCACATCACCACCGCGCCCCTGCGGCGCTGCCTCCAGCCGACCTCACCGTCGACGGCACCGGTCTGCTCTGCGTCACCCTCCTGCTCAAGCTGCGCACCGCCATCGACGGCGTGAAGCCCGGCACCATCGCCCACGTCATCGCCACCGACCCGGCCGCACTCCTGGACCTGCCCGCCTGGTGCCTCCGTCAACTCCAGCGACTTCGCAGGCCGCCACCCCAGATACTTCGCCACCTGCCGCAGATGATCCGTACGCGTCTGCCCCCTCGACACCCCGTAGCCGCACAGCACCTCGACCGGCAGGCCGAGCTGCCGGGCCAGCCGCCCCACCGCCGCCGGCGGAGCGGAGGGGACCTCGTCCGGCACGAAGCCCAGCCACGCAGCGCGCACAACTGCACCGCGGCGCCGAGAACCGTCTGGGGACGCAGGAACTTCCGCAGTGACGCCTCATCCGCCGGAGTGAGGGTGAAGTAGCGGATCAGCTCGTCCTTGCCGATCGCCGGGAACGAGCGCAGGTCCTCCAACTCCTCATCGGAGAACACCCGCGTTGCCATCTGCCCGCTCCTCTCGCCACCGGATTCACTCGTTCAGCCCGACGAGCCATCGGCTCCACAGCAACGGGCCAGGTCAGGGGCCACTCCGTTGGTTTTTCGGCGAGTACTACGGGGACCCCAACTACGCCGAACCGGTGTCCCGGAGGGCCGTCGCACCTGCCCCGAGGAAGGTGTCCCGAGCCCGTCCCACCCCTTCCACGGAAGGAGGAGAGGACGCCGACACGAAGGATCCGCGGCTCCCGCGCCCCGACCTATGCTGCCGGTGCGTTCCTGCGGCGCCCGCTCAGCGAGTCCACCGACGGCACGTCAAGTCACGGACCCTCAGCACCTTTTGGCCTCTTCTTGGGGTCTCCGTGGTGTCCGCTTGGCACCTCCTTGGCATGACCGTGACATCCCTGGCCCCTGTCCCCGTCTCCGTCCCGTCCCGGTCCCCGGAAGAAGGCAGCACATGAGAATCAACCTGACCACGCTCGCCGAGCGGTCCCAGCGTGTCCTCAAGCTGGAGGAGCCGATCGAGGCGGTCGGCATCTTCGGTCTCCAGGACGACTATCTGGGCCTGGCGGTGGGGGGCGTCGCGTCGAGCACCGTGGCCTCCATCCTGGACGCCGACGCGCTCACCGACGGAGTGCTCGCCGTGATCGGGATCCGCGCGGCCCGCCGGGTCAACGCCAACTCCCAGGGGGTGACCGTACGCATGGTCGTCGTCGTCACCGCGACGTCGATCCACCTGCTGTCCCTCGGGGGCTGGGGGTACGAACCCGAGCGTGAGCTCCTCCGTATGAACCGGGCCACCACCACCAGCCAGGTCAAGTGGTGGGGTCTGTCGCGCCGCTTGAAGCTGAGGGACGCGGATGGTCAGAAGATCGAACTGACCAGCTCGATCTCGTACCTCTCCTTCTACCGGAAAGGCGCCAAGGCCATTCTCGCCGCACTCGCCCCCAAAGGGGCCTGACGTCGGCTCGCCCGCCGGCGGCAGGGCGGCCGCGGTGGCGTCGCCTGCTCGCCTGCTACCTTCCCGGCCCATGAGCGACACCGTGTACGTCGGCAACGCGGGCGAGGACGCGGCACTGGACCGGGGCTGGCTCCTCGGTCACTTCAAGGACGCCTCCGATCCCCGGCACAGCGAGGACGTGGAGATCAAATGGGGCGTCCATCCGAAGGGCGACGAGCGGGGCCAGTGGGTCACCGGGGAGGCGCGCACCGCACTGCTGCTGCTGATCAGCGGGCGTTTCCGGGTCGAACTGCCAGGCCGGAGCGTCCTGTTGGCCGAGCAGGGCGACTACGTCCTGTGGGGGCGGGGTGTCGACCACTCCTGGCACGCGGAGGAGGACTCCGTCGTGCTGACCGTCCGCTGGCCGTCCGTCCCCGGGTACGCGGTGCCGTGAGCGACGGCGACGGCGAGGGCGTGGGCGCCGGGCGGGATCAGCTGTCGGCCGCCTGTCGGGCCGCGCGCTCCAGGCGCTCCCGGTAGGCCTCCCAGCCCGCTCGGTCCACTGGCGGCAGGTTGTCGTTGCCCTGGAGGAACCCCGCGCTGCCGTCGATGAGTTCGCGCACGATGTCGGCGTGCCCGGCGTGCCGCTGCAGGTCGGAGATCACATGCACCAGGACGCGGTGCAGGGTCACCTCCCGCCGCTCCTCCGGCCACCAGGGGACCCGGCCGGTGGCGTCCAGATCCAGCGCGGTGATCGTGGCGTCGGAGTGCTCCCACACCCGGCGGTACAGCCCGACGATCTCCTCGCGCGACTCGTCCGCGGTGGCCCACATGTCCGCGTTGGGTTCCGCGTCGTCCCCGTACCACGCGGGCGGCGGGTCCGAGGCGAAGAACGGCCGCCCGAACACGTCGCCGAAGTAGCCCAGTTCCACCCCGGCGACATGCTTGACGAGCCCCAGCAGGTTCGTCCCGGTGGGAGTGAGCGGGCGCCGGGCGTCGTACTCCGAGAGTCCTTCGAGTTTCCACAGCAGGGTGTCCCGCGCGCCCTGGAGGTACCGCTGGAGGTCCGCTTTCGGGTTCGGTTCGCTCATGGCAGGCAGTGTGCCCGAAGGATCGCCGGCTCGTCGTGCACGACCGGGTCAGCTGAGGCAGACCAGCCCCAGCAGGCAGACGTCCGACGGCGAGGTGGACGCCGACGACGTGCCCGTCTGGGACGACGAGGACCCCGTCGACGAGGACCCCGTCGACGAGTTGGACGTCGATCCCGACGTGTCCGACTCGTCCGTCGCGGTCGAGGTCGAGGGGGACGTCGACGAGGGCCCGTCGGTCGTGCCGGTCGTGCCGGTCGTTCCGGCCGTGCCGCCGGGGGCGGTGACCGTGCCGTCGTAGGGCGAGGTGGTGGTCTGCCGGGGGGCCGTGGCCGTCGGTGCCGTCGTGCCGGTCCGCGGGGACGCGGCCGTGTCCGGGCGGATGCCCGTGGGCACGTCCTGACCGCGTGCGCGGTCGCTGGACCGCGACGGGGCGGTGGCGTCGGCGGAGGAGGACCGGTGCGTGTCGGAGCCGGTCGCCGTCGGGCGGGTGTACTCCGACGTCGGTTCCTCCCGGCCCGACACGGTGGGGTTCTCCGGTGCCGACGCCGCCTGGGCCCGGTCGCCGCCCTGCCGGTCCAGCGCGACGGCGCTCAGCCCGCCGCCGACCAGGGCGACGGCCGTGGCGACGACGGCGCGGCGCTGGTTCTTCTTCCAGCGGGCCAACTGCCGCCGCCGCGCCGCCCGCCCGAGCGGCGCGGACTGCGCGGACGCCACGGCCGGAACCGTCGCCACCGCCGGAACGACCGCCACGAGCGGCTCGGCCGGCACGCTTTCGGGTGCGGGTGCGGGTGCGGGTGCGGGTGCGGGTGCGGGTGCGGGTGGCGGGACGGGTGACGGGGCAGGCGACGCACCGGGCCTGGCCGCCACGGTGCGACCGCCCGAGGTGACCGGAGCTATGTCCGGGGCGTATGCGCCGCATCCGGGGCACACCAGGGCGCCGTTGAGATGTCGGCGACACGTGGAGCAGTAGTCCATTGCGGTCTTCGCTCTTCCTGGGGCGGGGGTCCGGTGGCGGGCAACGCTAACGACTCGGGCGACGGACTGTGTGCAGTCCGTGTGAGGCTCCTGCGTGAATCCCTTGTGGATCTTCTGGACGTCCGGACGCGTCCATCTACATGAACATCAATCATGTACGCGTCCCTGCACGTCTCTTGACGTGTCCGGGCTAGCCCCTTAACTTCCGGGAGAAAGCGCTTTCCAGTTCGGCCGACCCGCACTCGTCCCGTTCCTGGAGATGAACCCATGCAGCTGAGATCCGTCATCGCGTGCACCGGCCTGCTGGCGGGCGCGCTGGTCGCGCTCGCCGGCACCTCGCCGGTCCAGGCCGCGACCGTCCGCCACGAGGCGGAGACCTCGCCGGCGGTCTGCACCGGCACCATCGACTCCGACTGGACCGGCTACTCCGGCAGCGGATTCTGCAACGGCACCAACTCCACGTCCGGATACGCCCAGTTCACCGTGAACGCGGCCACCGCCGGCCCGGCCACCCTCACCGTCCGGTTCGCCAACGGCACCGCCACCGCCCGCCCGGCCTCCCTCGTCGTCAACGGGACGACCGTGCAGACGCCGTCCTTCGAGGCCACCGGCGCCTGGTCCACCTGGGTCACCAAGACGCTCACCGTGACCCTCGCCGCGGGCAGCAACACCATCCGCCTCAACCCCACCACCGCGGAGGGCCTGCCCAACGTCGACTACGCCGAGGCGACGACGACCGACAGCACCACACCCCCCGCCACCGGCGCGCTCTACGTCTCGCCCAGCGGCACCGACGGCGCCGCCGGCACCTCCACCGCGCCCACCACCCTCACCTCGGCGATCAGCCGGGTCGGCGCGGGCGGCACGATCTACCTGCGCGGAGGGACGTACACCTACTCCTCCACGGTGACCGTCCCGCAGACCAACAGCGGTACCGCGAGCGCCCGCACCACCCTGTCCGCCTACCCCGGTGAGACCCCGGTGCTCAACTTCGCCGCACAGAGCGAGAGTTCCGCCAACCGCGGGCTCCAGCTCTTCGGGTCGTACTGGAAGGTGTACGGCATCGTCGTCGAGCGCGCCGGGGACAACGGCATCTACGTCGGCGGCAGCCACAACGTCATCGAGCGCACGGTGACCCGCTACAACCGCGACACCGGGCTCCAGCTCGGCCGGATCGCCTCCTCGACGGCCAGGGCCGACTGGCCCTCGGACAACCTGATCCTGAGCGCCGAGTCGCACGACAACGCGGACTCCGACGGCGAGGACGCCGACGGCTTCGCCGCCAAGCTCACCACCGGCACCGGGAACGTGTTCCGGTACGCCGTCTCCCACAACAACATCGACGACGGCTGGGACCTCTACACCAAGACGGACACCGGCGCGATCGGCCCGGTGACCGTCGAGGACTCCCTGTCCTACAACAACGGCACCCTCTCCGACGGGACCGTGAACGCCAACGGCGACCGCAACGGCTACAAGCTCGGCGGCGACAGCATCGCCGTCGACCACGTCGTACGGCGCAGCATCGCGTACCACAACGGCAAGCACGGCTTCACGTACAACAGCAACCCGGGCTCCATGGCGGTGTCGAACAACCTCAGCATCGACAACGCGCAGCGCAACTACTCCTGGGACGCGGGTACGTCGGTCTTCCGCTCCAACACCTCCTGCCGCTACAACGTCAGCGGCTCCAACGACAAGACGGTCGGCGACGCCGACAGCACCAACCAGTTCTGGACCGGCACGAACGGCTCCCGCTGCGCCTCCTCCTACGGCGGTGCCCTGGCCTGGTCGTTCGCCTCGGACGGCAAGCTGGTCGTGACCCTGGGCGGCACCCGGGTCACGCTGTAGCCGTCCGGGACGGCGGGAGGGCTCGGGCCGGGGAAGCGGCCCGGGCCTTCTGCGCGGCAGTCCCGGCGGTCATGGTGTCGTGGGGTTCGCCGTCTTCCATGACCTTGCCGGGGCTCGTCACCGTGCTGACGGGCTCAAGGAGCGGCAGTCGGCTCCGGTGCTGCGGGACGCCGAGGAGGACGGGGCTCCGCCGCGTCGGACGACGGTCGATCTCGACGGGGGTGTGGTGGTCGTGCGGAGGCCGCAGGCGTAGCGGTCTCGGCCTCGGGCGCGACCTCGGGCGCGGTCTCGGTCTCGGGCGCCGTCTCGGTCTGCTGGGGATAGAACTGGGCGTACCAGCGGCGCAGCTGCCGTATGCCCTGTTCATGGGGGAGCAGGACCGGGCGGGGCTGGTGGATCTTGTGGTCCCAGATGTGGACCTCCTCGCGGACCTCGCCGAGTGCCTCCGCGCGGAAGACGAGCTTGAGGGCGGGGGTCAGGAACCGGGCGCGCTCCGGTTTGCGCAGGTAGTACAGCATCCGCAGCTCGCTGGTGCGGTCGTCCACGGGGGTGCTGAGGGCGACGGCCGTCACGGAGAGGACGGGGCCGTGGGTGCGGACGACCATCACTCCGGGGCCGTACATGAAGGCGTCGAAGGTGTTGTCGATGTCCCGGCCGAGGACCCGCCGCCGGATGCGGCCGCGCACCTCGGCGAAGGGGCCGTCCACCTGCCAGTCCTGGACGGGGGGTTCGGCCTGCCCGTGGATGAAGTGGAAGTGCGACTCGTCGACGATGTTCTCGCGCATCTCCTGGATGTGGACGCGGGCCCGGCAGGTGTCGTCGACGGGGGAGGCGAAGTCGCGGGAGGTGGTCTCCGGGATCTCGGGGACCTCCCAGGAGGGGTCGTCGGGGCCGACGTGCACGAGGACGAGTCCGCTGTGCTCGCGCACGGGGAGCCCGCCGAGGGAGACCTTGGGGGTGCGGACCGCGAACGGCGCCTCGACGCACCGCCCGTCGGCCCCGAACCGCCAGCCGTGGAAGGGGCACTCGACCGTGCCGTCGACGACCTTCCCGCCGGCGCCCAGGTGTGCACCGTAGTGCGGACAGTGGGCGTCCCGGACGGCCGCCCGCCCGTCGGCGCCCCGGAAGGCGATCAGCGCCCGGCCGAAGTAGTGCAGGCTGAGCACCTCGCCCGGGCGCAGTTCGGCGGAGCGCGCCACGGCGTACCAGCCGTACGGCACGGCCGGCATCGGGTAGGCGTCGGCTCGTGGATCGCGGGGGAGGGCGGCGAGGAGCGCCCCGGTCTTGTCATGACTCCGTCGTAAGCGCATGGGGTGATGCTAGGGCCGCGAGGGGCGGGTGGGTCAGAGGAAGGTGCGCAGGAAACGGGCCTTCCTGGGGGTGTACGGGGGGTAGACCGCGCGCAGGGGGTCCAGCAGGAGGGGCTTGTCCAGGACGGCCTTGGTGTGGCTGAAGGTGTCGATCGAGTGCGCCCCGTGGTAGCGGCCGAGGCCGCTCTCGCCGACGCCGCCGAAGGGCAGGCCGGGCACGGTGAGGTGGGCGTTCGGGATGCCGAAGGCGAGGGCGCCGGAGGAGGTCTCGGTGGCGAGCCGCTGCTTGGTGTGCCGGGAGGAGGTGAAGCCGTACAGGGCGAGGGGCTTGTCCCGGGCGGTGATGAACGCGATCGCCGCGTCGAGGTCGGGGACGCGGACGATCGGCAGGAGGGGGCCGAAGATCTCCTCGCGCATCACGGGCGCGTCCGGGTCCACGTCGGCGAGGACGGTGGGGGCGAGGTAGCGGGTCGTGCGGTCGTGCGCGCCGCCGGTGACCAGACGGGCGCCGCCCGTCCGCTGTCCGGCGCCGTCCAGCAGTGTCAGGAGGCGGTCGAAGTGGCGGTCGCTGACGATCCGGCCGTAGTCGGCGCTCGCGGCCGGGTCGGGACCGTACATCTCCTGGATCGCGGTGCCGAGGTGGTGTTCCAGGGCGGGGGCGGTGTCGCCGATCGCGAGGACGTAGTCGGGGGCGGTGCAGGACTGGCCGGCGTTCATGAACTTGCCCCAGACGATGCGGCGGGCGGCGGCCGCGAGGTCGGCGCCCGGCTCGACCACCACCGGGGACTTGCCGCCGAGTTCCAGGGTGACGGGGGTGAGGCGGCGGGCCGCAGCGGCCATGACGATCCGGCCGACGGTGCCGTTGCCGGTGTAGAAGATGTGGTCGAACGGCTGCTCCAGCAGGTCCGTCGTCTCCGGCACCCCGCCCTCGACGACCGCCACGGCCTGCGGGTCGAGGGCCTGCGGCAGCAGATCGGCGAGCAGCGCGGAGGTCGCGGGGGCGAGTTCGCTGGGCTTGACGACCGCGCAGTTGCCCGCCGCGAGGGCGCCGACGAGGGGCGCGAGCGCCAGCATCACGGGGTAGTTCCAGGGGCTGATGATCAGGACCGTGCCCAGCGGCTCCCGTACGGTCCGGGCGCGGGCCGGGGCGAGGGAGACGGGGACCGGGACCCGGCGGGGGCGCAGCCAGCGGCGCAGGTGGCGCAGGGTGTGGTCGATCTCGTTGACGACGAACCCGGTCTCGGTGACATGGGCCTCGGTGGCGCTCTTGCCGAGGTCGGCGTGGAGAGCGGCGGCGAAGTCGGCCTGGTGGGTGGTCAGGAGATCGCGCAGGGAACGGAGTTGGGCCTGGCGCCAGGCGAGGGGGCGGGTGCGGCCGATGGCGAAGGCGGCGCGCAGCCGGGCGACGGTGGGGGCGGCCGTGTCCGGGGTGGTCGTGCGGGGAGTGGCCGTGTCCGGGGTGGTCGTGTGCGGCGTGGTCGTCATGGCGGGCACGATATACGAAACGAAAGGATTTCGTTTCGTATTGCTTATACTGGGGGCATGCCCACCGCCCCCGCCTCCACCCCTGCCTCCCCTCCCGCACCCCTCACCCGGCTCGCCGAGCTGCTCGGCGCGTCCCTCGACCGGCCCGAGAGCGACCTCCTCGCGCCGGGCGGCTCCTGGAACCTCTCCCAGACGCTCCAGCACTGCGCCCAGACCGTCGGCTACTCGGTGACCGGCTACCCCCGGCTGAAGCCGGCCCTCTTCCGGGCCACCGCCGGGACCCTCGCCAAGCACGTCTTCCTGCGCCGGGGTGCCACCCGGCACTCCCTCGACGCGGAACTCGACGGCGCCCCGCCCCTGGACCCCGCGCTCCCCGTCGCCGAGGCGGCGGCCCGGCTCGCGGAAGCGGTGGCCCTCTTCACGGCCCACACCGGTCCGCACCGCCTCCACCCGGCGTACGGCCGCTGCACCCACGCCCAGTACGAGCGGCTGCACGCCATGCACCTGGCCGAGCACCTGCCGGGGCTGGCCGATGCCTGAGGGCCCGGGTGCGGACACGGGCGGCGGCCCGCCCCGGCGCGGCCGGCCCCGGGACGCCGGCCGGGACCGGGCCCTGCTGGAGGCCACGCTCGCCGTGCTGGCCGAGAGCGGGTACGGCGGGCTGACCACGGGCGCGGTGGCGGCCCGGGCCGGGGTGTCCACCGCGACGCTCTACCGCCGCTGGTCCTCCAAGGAGGAACTGGTCCTCGCGGCCGCCACCACCCGCACCGAGGACCTGGTGAAGCAGCCCGACACCGGCAGCCTCGAAGGGGACCTGCGGGCCCTGCTGCGGGACAAGGCCGCGAGCCTGACCGGGGAGAGCGGCCGGCTGATGCGCGCCCTCATCGGCGAGGCCGCGCACAACGACGCCCTCGCCGAGGCCCTCGCGACCGGCTTCCTGGTGCCCGTGCGGCGCCGGGTGGAGGAAGCCGTGGGCCGGGCGGTGGCCCGGGGGGAGATCCCGCCGGTCGACGACCCGGAGATGCTCGGCGACCTGGTCGTGGGGCCGATGCTGAGCCACTTCCTGATCACGCCCCGGCTGCCCGAACGGGTGGACGCACGGGCCGCACGGGCCGGGGCGGACCGACTGCTGCCGTTCGTCCTGCGCGCCCTGGGCGCCGCACCACCGGGCCCCACCGTACCGGCTTAGACGCCATTTCAGTTGGCGAACGGCGTTGCGTAGACGAATCCAGTGACGGACCTCAACGCGGTCACACGCGAGTCGAGATCCGTTCTGGTGAGCGTTCGCGGACAAAGGAGCCCTGGACGCTTGAACGGCTCACAGCATGGGGATGGCTGCCCGGTAGTCGTCGAGGTATCGCTGGTTGACCGCGTCGCCGTCGGGAAGATTGGAGCTGCGCCAAAGAGGCAGGGGCACCTGCTGGGTTGCGGAGAGCCGGGCCAGACGGGCCAGTAGCAGGTCCCACAGGTAGGCGGAGCAGATGGTGGAGATCGACGCGGTCGCTCCGCTCGGTGTGGGCACGACCGCGTCGCCAGGCGGGATGACGGTGTCGAGCACCGTGTCCGCTACGTCATCGAGCTTGGCGAAGGATCGTGCGGGTGCCTGTGCCATGTGCAGGCGTGAGGAAACTGCGACGACGTAGGCGCCGCGCTGCTTGAGTTCGTGGGCCGCTTCGACCGGGAACGCGTTCACGCCTGAGTTCGAGAAGACGACGGCGAGATCGCCCGGTTGGACGCCCGCCGGGGCGACCAAGGTCGCCGCCAGCCCGCTGACTCGTTCCAACTCGGTGCTCGCCTGGGCGCCGTTCAGCGGTAGCAGCGCCGGATGGAACAAGGGGCGCACACAGCTCAGTCCTCCGGCGCGGTAGAAGGTCTCCAGGACCGCAGCCACACTGTGGCCCGCCGCCGTGGTGTGCACGATCCGATCTGCGCGCGCCACGTCGAGCAGGCGCGCCGCAACCTCGTCCAGGGCCGCGGTGTTGTGTTCCTCGATCATGCGGAGATGGGCGCGCATCGCGGCCCCGAAGTCGTCACTGAAGTCCACGGATGTTCTCCTTCGCTGGCTCGTGGCAAAACTTAGCACAGTGGTCTAGACCTCTTGCGTTTGTAATGGCTAATCTGACCTCCATGAACGATCCCGTCTTCCTGATCACCGGAGCCTCCCGCGGTATCGGAGCCGCCACCGCCCGACTGGCCGTCGACTCCGGGTACCGCGTGGTCCTGGCCGCACGGACTCACCACTCCGTGGCCGAACTTGCCGCCCAGCTGGGCGGCCCCGACAGAGTCCTGCCGGTCGCCTGCGATGTCACCGAATGGGGCCAGATCAGCGGACTCGTCAGCCAGGTCCAGGACACCTGGGGCCGACTGGACGTTGCCTTCGCCAACGCCGGCTCCAGTGTGATCACGAGCTTCCTCGGCGCCGACGGCGCACCGCCCGACCAGTGGCGGGACATGGTCCTCGCCAACGTCTACGGCCCCGCCCTGACGGCACGTGCCACCTTGCCCGCCCTGGTCGCCTCCGGCGGTCACCTGGTGTTCACCGGGTCGGCCGCCGGGCGGGGGGTACGCCCGGGCAACCTGTACTCCGCCACGAAATGGGCGGTCAACGGCCTCGCCCAGAACATCCGCGCCGAGTGCGTCGGCACCGGTGTCCGGGTCACCCTGGTCCAGCCCGGCCTGGTCGACACCGGCGGCATCCCACCCGAACGCGCCCACGACCCGAAACTCGAACCCGGCGACGTCGCCCGCGCGGTGCTCTATGCCGTCACTCAACCCGCCACTGTCGACGTCAACGAGATTCTCGTCCGCCCTGTCGGCCAGGGCGCCTACCGCTAAAACGTCATTTCACTTGGTCAGCCGGCGGTGACATATGAGGGTCGCGGCGATGGCGGTGAAGGCGAGGAAGTGTTCAGACGGGGGAACCGGCGGCGCGTCCGCAGTCGGCGGGGTGCCGTGCACAGGCTGGGACCTGCACGAATACCGCCATTCTGGTCTGACCCACCTCGGCGAGTCCGGGGCCGGCCTGCCCATGCTGATGGCGAAGTCCCGGCACGAGAAGCCGGAGAACGTACGGCGCTACTTCCACCCCTCGGCGGAGGCGATCGCCGAGGTCACCAGCCTGCTCGCGCCCAAAGACAGCAGACGCCGAGGTCTTGGCCAAGGCTGAAGCGTACGACCGGAACTCGTCGACTTCACCTATGCGGCGGGGTTCGTGGGCAGGAGCCGGGCGAGCCAGTCGGTGCGGGTTCGGCGGGCTGTGGCCGAGATGTGTGCCTGCGGGTACAGGGCGTCGAATCCGTGGAAGCCGCCTGCCCAGACGTGGAGTTCGGCCTGGCCGCCGGCCGCCCAGATGCGGGTGGCGTAGGCGGTGTCCTCGTCGCGGAAGACTTCGGCGGAGCCGGTGTCGATGTAGGTGGTCGGCAGGTCCGCGAGGTCGTCGGCCAGGGCGGGTGAGACGTATGCGGGTACCTCGTCGTCGGTGAGGTCGCCGAGGAGGCAGCGCCATCCGAATCCGTTCATCTCGCGGGTCCAGACGCCGGGCCCGTTCGAGTACTGAAGGCTGGAGGTGGTGGTGTTGCGGTGGTCGAGCATGGGGCCGATCAGGACTTGGGCGGCGATCGTCGGGGTGCCGAGGTCGCGGGCCAGCAGGGTGACGCCGGCGGCGAGGCCGCCGCCCGCGCTAGCGCCTGCGACGATGATCCGGGCGGGGTCGATGCCCAGTTCGGCGGCGTGGTCGGCGATCCAGAGCAGTCCCTGGTAGCAGTCGTCGACCGGGATGGTGCCGGTGGACTCGGGCGCGAGCCGGTAGTCGACGGAGACCACGACGGCGCCGAACTCGTCGAGCCACTCCAGCGGGATGTCGATCTGTGAGAAGCGGTCGCCCATGACCATCCCGCCGCCGTGCATCCAGTAGACGCAGGGTGCGGCAGCGGTGCGATCGCTGTTCGCGGGGCTGAAGACGGACAAGGGGATCGGGGTGCCGTCCGAACTCGCGACGGTGACCTCGCGCCGGTCGATAGCGCGACCTTCGAGGAGGGGTTCGACGGGCATCGAGGAGAAGGGGCGTACCTGCGCCAGCACTTCCGGGCTGAGCTGGGACATCAGCGGCATGTCGGCCAGGAGTTCATGCAGTTCGGGGTCGAGGGAGGGGCGTGCTGTGGTCATGGTCGTTGCCTCTCGTGGGTGGTGGCGGGACGGTAGGGCGAGGACGGGGGCCGCCTCGGTGGGCACCGAGGCGGCAGACGCCGGGGTGTGGGGTGTGGGGTGTTCGGCGGGGTCAGAGGGCGGATTTGCCGCGGACCGGAACGTAGTCGGTGTACTCGGAGTCCTTGGCGAGCAGCGGGTCGATCTGCGCCACGATGGCCTGGGCGGTCTTGCCGGCGAAGACGCGGTGGTGGTCCTCCTCGCTGGTCCAGCCTTCGGCGACGTGGACGACGTCGGGGTCGGACGCGGAGCGGGAGACGAGGTAGACGAGGCAGTATTCGCTCGCGCCGGGGCTGCCCTCGTTCAGTCCGGTCAGCAGCAGGTCGACGAGCTGGTCGCCCATACCGGGCCTGGCGGTCAGGGTGGCGCTGAAGCCGTAGTCGGCAATCATGGATTCCTTCTCTTCCTCTTCGGTGATGGAGTGCAGTGATTCCATTCAAGCGGGTTGACCTGCGGAAACGTTAGAACGATGCTCGTTCGTACTTGCACGATCCTCGCGGCTTTGGGAACCGTTGCGCGGAATGGTGCTGCAATGGACGCATGTACCTCGAAGAACTCCGCACCCTGCTGGCCCGCCATGCGCGGCCCGACTGGACCACCGCCGTCGACGGCGTCCTCATCTCGAAGGTCGACCGCCCTGATCCGCCGGCGCCTTCGATGTCCGGCACGCTCCTGGCGGTCATCGCGCAGGGCGCCAAACGCCTCGCCCTGGGTGAGAGGGTGTTCGAGTACGGGCCCGGGCAGTACCTGGTTGCATCCGTCGATCTGCCTGTCACAGGACAGTTCACCCAGGCCGACCCCAAGCAGCCGGCGCTGGGGGTCGGTCTCGTCCTGGAACCGTCCGCCGTTGCCGAGCTGCTGCTTGAGGCCGGGCCCGGAGACGCCCCCCGGAGCAGCGGGGGCGCGCCGTCGGGGATCGCCGTCAGTGACGCTCCGGCCGCGCTGCTGGACGCGGTGGTCCGGCTGGTGCGTCTGCTCGACGAGCCCCGTGACCGGGCCGTACTGGCCCCGCTGGTCAAGCGCGAGATCCTGTGGCGTCTGATCACCGGCGAGCAGGGTGCGACGGTTCGCCAGCTCGGCCTGGCCGACAGCAGCCTCAGTCACATCTCGCGGGCCGTGCGCTGGATCCGCGAGCACTACGCGCAGCCCTTCCGGGTCGAGGACGTGGCGCGGCAGTCCGGCATGGGCGTCTCCGCCTTCTACCGCAACTTCCAAGCGGTGACCGCGATGAGCCCCATCCAGTTCCAGAAGCAGATCCGGCTCCAGGAGGCCCGGCTGCTGCTTGCCACCCACCCCGGAGACGTCACCGGAGTCGGCCACCGCGTCGGCTACGACAACCCGTCGCAGTTCAGCCGGGAGTACCGCCGCCAGTTCGGCGCGCCCCCCAGCCAGGACGCCGCCCGCCTGCGTCAGGCCGTGCGCGCGCCAGCAGGTCTCCTGCCCTGACCTGGGTGGGCTTTGCTGGAGGATCGTGCAAGGAGTAGCGAGGATAGTTCTACTATCTCCGCAGGTCAGAGCGATTCAATGGGATCACCGGTTCTCCCGTGGAGCAGGAAAATGCCTGCCTACCCGTATGGATCCCACCACATCGCAAAGGGGCACAACATGAAGACAGTTCTGATCACTGGTACCTCATCCGGGTACGGGCGGGAGACCGCCCTCTACTTCCACTCGCAGGGGTGGAACGTCATCGCCACCATGCGGACGCCGCGTCCAGGCGTCCTTCCTGAGTCGGACCGGCTCCGCGTCATCGAGCTCGACGTGACCAGGCCCGAGAGCATCACCGCCGCGTTCGAGGCCGAGGGCCCCATCGATGTCCTGGTCAACAACGCGGGCGTGCCCTCGATCAGCGTGTTCGAGGGCACCCCCATGGCCCGAGTGCGGGAGGTCTTCGAGACCAACACGTTCGGCGTGATGGCGATGACGCAGGCGGTGCTGCCCCAGTTCCGCGAGCGTGGCTCCGGCGTGGTGGTGAACGTGACCTCGAGCGTGGTGCTGGGGCACATGCCGCTCTCGGCCGTCTACAAGGCGAGCAAGATGGCCGTCGAGGGGTTCACCGCCTCCCTCGCGCTCGAGCTCGCGCCGTTCGGTGTGCGGGCGAAGACGGTCGAGCCGGGCGCCTGCCTGACGACGAACTTCGCGGCCAACGCGACGAAGGGCGCCTCGCTGGACGAGCTGGTCCCGGCGCCCTATGCACCATGGGCGAAGAAGGCCATGGGCGACTTCACGGGCCAGGACCTGTTCACCAAGGAGAGCGACGTCGCCGAGACAGTGTGGCGAGCCGTGCACGACACGACGGGCCAGCTGCGATTCCCCGCCGGCCCCGACGCGGTCTCGCTCTCTCAGGCGAAGTGATCGGCCAGCAGGCAAGGTCACGCCGCACTCGTACCAGGACCCGGCCCCGCGCCCACGCACCGGGTCGGCTCGCGTGTCGGGCGCTCACCCCGATAAACGGGAACCTGACCAACGACGAGAATCCGGACCAGTCCGCCCTGGGCCACGGTCACGGCCGGGACGCCGGCCCGCCGATGACCGGCGTGTGGCCGACGTTGCAGCCGTGCGCGACCAGCAGCGCGGCGACCGTCATGTGCAGGTCCTTCAGCCTGGCCTCGCCGCCGGTGATCGAGGCGAACGCCTGGTCGGCGCCAGTCCACGAGAACACCTCCAGCAGGACCTCCGGCAGGTCGACGCGGCCTGCTTGTCGCCACCGGCTTCGGCAACAGCGCGGCCCTGGCGTGCTCACGCCATTCCGGCCCACCCGGGAGCGGGCACCGGCCTCTAGGGGGCGGCCAGGAACTTGCCCAGCCTGGCCAGGCCCTCGCGTAGTTCGCCGGACGACGCCGCGTACGAGAGACGGACATGGGTCTCGGCCGTGGCCACGCCGAAGTCGCGGCCCGGGGTCAGCGCCACATGGGCCTCCCGCAGGGCGCGGGCGCAGAACTCCCAGGAGGTCAGGCCGGTGGCGGCGACGTCGAAGTAGGCGTAGAACGCGCCGTCCGGCGGCACCGGCACCGGCAGCCCTATCCGCTCCAGGCCGTCGAGGACGAGCGCCCGGCGCTCGGCGAACTCCACCCGCCGGGCCTCGGCCACGGCCAGCGACTCGGGGGTGAAGCACGCCAGGGCGGCGTGCTGGGCCGGGGCGGACGCGCACAGGAAGTAGTTCTGGGCGAGGCGCTCCAGCGCGGGCACGAGGGCCTCGGGCACGACGCACCAGCCGAGCCGCCAGCCGGTCATGCCGAAGTACTTCGAGAAGCTGTTGATGACGACGGCGTCGGGATCGTGCGCGAGGGCGGTGCCCGGCGGGCGGCCGAGGCCGTCGGGGTCGCCGAGGTCGAGGTAGATCTCGTCGACCAGCCGCCACGCCCCGCGCTCCCGGGCGAGGGCGCACAGGGCCCGCAGCTCGTCCGCCGGGACGGAGGTGCCCGTGGGGTTGGACGGGGTGGCGATCATGACGCCGCAGGTGCGGTCCGTCCACTGCGACCGGACGGACGCCGCGTCCAGCTGGAAACGGGAGGCGGGGCTGGTCGGCACGAGGCCGACGCGGGCGCCGAAGCTCTCCATGATCTGCCGGTTGCACGGGTAGGACGGGTCCGCGATCAGCACCTCGTCGCCGGGGTCGACGAGGGCGGCGGCGGCCAGCACCAGCGCGGCGGAGGCGCCGGCGGTCACCACCACCCGGGCCGGATCGACCTCGACGCCGTGCCGGTCGGCGTAGAAGCGGGCGATCGCCTGCCGCAGCGCGGGCAGCCCGAGGGCCGCCGTGTACGCCATGGGCCGGCCGTCCATGGCGGTGCGCATGGCCTCCAGGACGGCGGGCGGCGCGCCGAAGTCGGGCTCGCCCAGGCTGAGTTTGACGACGTGGTGACCGGCCGCCTCCAGTTCGGCGGCCTGCTTGCCGAACTCCATGGCGTAGAAGGGGGCGATGGCCCGGGCGCGCTGCGAGATCCTCATACCGTCGATTTTCCGGCACGCGGGTGCCTGGGGGGCCCGTCAGCCGAAGCGGCCCGCCACGTAGTCCGCCGTCCGCTGGTCCCGCGGGGAGCCGAAGATGTCCTCGGTGGGGCCCGCCTCGACGATCCCGCCGGGCGTGCCCTGCTCGGCGAGGAAGAAGGCGCACTGCTGGGAGACGCGGTTGGCCTGCTGCATGTTGTGGGTGACGATCACGACCGTGACCTGCCCGGCCAGCTCCTGGATGGTCTCCTCCACCCGGCGGGTGGAGGTGGGGTCGAGGGCGGAGCAGGGTTCGTCCATCAGCAGCACCCGGGGACGCACGGCCAGGGCCCGCGCGATGCACAGCCGCTGCTGCTGGCCGCCGGAGAGCGCGCCGCCGGGCTGCCGCAGCCGGTCGCGGACCTCCTTCCACAGGCCGGCCCGGGACAGGGACTCCTCGACCAGGACGTCCTTCTCGCGGCGGTTCGCCTTGGTGCCCGTCAGGCGCAGGCCCGCGGCCACGTTGTCGTAGATCGACATGGCGGGGAACGGGTTCGGCTTCTGGAAGACCATGCCGATCCTGCGGCGGGCGTCCGTCAGGCGCCAGGAGGGGTCGTAGATGTCCTCGCCCTCGAAGAGCACCTCGCCGCCGAAACGGGCGGCCGGGATCATCTCGTGCATCCGGTTCAGGGTGCGCAGGAACGTCGACTTGCCGCAGCCGGAGGGGCCGATGAGGGCGGTCACCCGGCCGGCGGGCATGGTCAGCGACACCCGGCTGAGCACCTGGTGGGTGCCGAACCAGGCCGAGACGGCGCGGGCGTCGAGCGTGGCGGGGGCGGCGCCGGGGGCGGTGGTCTCCACCGGGGGGAGGACCACCGTGTCGGTCAGGGACTCGGCTACTTCGGTCATGTCGGACACCTCACAGCAGATTGGGCAGGAGCTCGGTGGTGCGGGTGGCGACCTGGAGGCCGAGCACCGCGACGACCGGGGCGAAGACGATCCAGGTCTGGTGGCGGCCCCACCGGTGCCAGGCCCAGACCGCGGCCACCGCGGCGAGCAGCAGCGCCTGGAGCCACATCACCAGCGGCCAGGGCACCCCGTCGGGCCGGGCCAGCGGCTCCTCGGAGGCGGGGAGCGTGCCGGAGCGGATCACCGCGGCCGGGGTGGGGAAGGGCGTGGACATCAGGTCGGCGTCCACGCGCAGGACCCCGGACGGGACGAACGGGGAGCCGGTGGCGGTGACCAGGACGAGCCGTCCCTTGCCGGCGGCGAGCGGCGCGGGCGCCGGGTCACCGGCCCGTCGTACGCCGCTGACCTGGTACGTGGCCTTGCCCTGGCCGGTGGTCACACTGAACGTGTCGCCCGCCGCGAGGGAGGAGAGCCCGCTGAAGGGGCCGCCGTAGGCGGCGGCGCGGCCCATCAGGACGCTGGTGCCGGCCTGACCGGGCAGGGGGGTGTCCCGGCGGTGGCCGGGGCCGTCGGTGAGGACGGAGGAGTCGGTGCCCTCCAGGACGACCTGGGTCGTCCCCAGGCTGGGGACGTCGACGATCGCGACCGGGGTGCCGGGGGCGAGCAGCCGGCCCTCCTGGTCGGTCTGGGCGACCGGGGCGGTGCCGAGGGCGAGCTGGTTGCGCAGCTCGTCGTAGGCCGCGTGCTGTGCGGAGTGTTCCTGTGCGCCGCTGATCACCAGCAGCTGTGCGGTGATGCCGAGCAGCAGGGCGGCCAGGCCGAGCAGGCCGCCGCGGGCGAGATGACGGACGGCGGTGACGCTGCGGACGCGGGGGGGCGTCAAGGGTACGGCGACCGTCACGGCGGCCCGCCTCCTTCAGGTCAGGGGTACGGACAGGGGCATGGGTACGGGTACGGGCAGGGCCAGGGGCAGAGGCAGGGGCAGGGGTACGGCCGGGGCGGGCGGACCGGGGCCGGTCGGCCGGGGAGACACTCCCTCAGTGGTCTCCCCGGCCGCCGGGGTCCGGTGCGATCAGGTGGACCGGATGACGAAGTTCGCGCCGTTCCTGGCGCTCACCGTCGGGGAGCCCAGGTAGCTCGCGTGCAGGGTGTGGCGGCCCCGGGCCAGCCTGGGCAGCGTGACGGTGACCTTGCCGCCGCTCAGGGTGCCGGTGGCGATCACCCTGGTGCCCTCGTAGATCCGGACGGTGCCGGTGGGCGTGGTGCCCGTCGCGGTGACCTTGACGGTGGCCTTGGCGCGGGCGGTGTGGGCCACGGAGGCCGGGGCGGTGGTCGCGACCGACGGCGTCGCCTTGGTGATCTTCAGGGAGACCGCGGCCGAGGACCCGTTCAGCCGGGTGCTGCCGCCGTAGGACACGGTCAGGCTGTGCGTGCCGACCTTGAGGTGGTTCGACAGCCCGAGGGTGACCGTGCCGCCGTTGAGGGTGCCGGTGCCGAGCGTGGTCGAGCCCTCCTTCACGGTCACGGTGCCGGCCGGGGCGACCGCGTGCGAGCCGGTGACGGTGACGACGACCTTCGGCGTCCTGCCGTACGCGGTGGCCGCGGCGGTCGCCTTGACGGTGCTGGCGTACTTGACCGCACCGGTCCAGGTGGCCTCCGCGCCGGTGCCGACGACGGTGGCGGCGGCGACGGTGGCGGTGTAGGTGCCGGTGGCCAGGCCGGTGAAGGAGTACGAGGTGGTGCTCGCCGGCACGTCCTTCGTGGCCACGACGCCGCCGTCCGCGTCCTTCAGGGTGACGCGGTAGTCGGTGACGGGCTGCGCGGGGGCGGGGACCGGCGCGGTCCAGGTCAGGTTGACGCTCGCGTCGCCCACGGTGGTCTGGAGCACAGGCGCGCCGGGCGTGGTCAGGCCCTTGATCTCCAGACCGCCGACCTTGGCGTGCTTGGCCAGGTTGATCGAGCCGTTGTACGACTCGTTCAGGAAGCCGAAGGCCGCGATGACCTTCTCGGCGTTCTCGGAGGCCAGGGCCGCCTCGTGGTCGCCGCTGGTGACGAAGACGTCGTAGAGGTCCTTGTCGAAGAAGACGCTGCTCGTGTCGATCGCGCGGCTCGGGACGACGTTGTAGACGTCGCGGCCGAAGGTGGAGTTCTCGTAGTAGTGGGGGACCGGGGCGAGCTTGCCGTCGACCGTGGTGATCGGGCTGGTGACGCCGCCCGTGTCGCCCGGCAGCTGGACGCTGGCCAGGTGCGCGCCCGCGGCGACCGCGGTGGAGCTGTAGTCGGGGGCGATGCCGTTGTTCTGTGCGATCCAGCTGCCCACGGAGAACGGCACGAGTGAGCCGTCCTGGGTGAGGGCCGTGTTCGCCTGGTTCTCCTGGACGGTCGGCAGGCTGGTGTCGACGGTGTCCTCGGTCAGACCGATGGCCTGCAGGAAGAACTTGCGGGTGCCGGAGTTGGTCTGCGGCAGGACCGGGTGCAGGGTCTGGCCGCCCAGGACGCGCGTGCCGTTGGCCTTGTAGATGTCGAACAGCTGCTGGGACGTCAGCGAGTCCAGGCCGGAGCCGCGGACCGCGATGCCGACCGCGTCCCGCGCGAACGGGATGTAGGTGAGGGCGTTGCCGGAGAAGCTCGGACCGCTGGAGGAGCGGGCGAAGTCGACCTGGCCGCTGATGGCGACACCGTTGCTGCTGGGGAACTTGTCACCGGTGAGGGACATGCTCAGCGCCGTGCGGCCCGCTCCGGAGCCGTTCGGGCGGTTGAAGGACGCACCGCCCGAGCGGGTCTGGATCGTCGATGAGCCGATCGCGTCGTAGGAGGCGATGCCCGCGCCGGTCGCCGACTTCACGGCGGTTCCGGAGTAGTCCTTGCCGCCCACGGTGTCGCCGGCGAGGGCGTTGAGCACGTCCTGGGTGGTGTCGGAGCCCACGCCGACCAGCTGGCGGAAGGTCCCGGCGGGGGTGGGGTCGGCGTACGCCGGGCTCGCGAGAGCCACACCGCCGGCCACCACTGCGGCGGCGACGAGCGCGGCCGTGGAGCGCGTTCTGCGCATGGAGAGTCTCCGTGACTGTGCGAAAGGGGTGGAGAAACAGGTGGATCGATCTGGCAGGGTGGTGCGGGCCGTCCGCCCCGACTGTCCTTCGGGGCGGGCGGCCGTCCGTGGGGAGCGCCGCCCGAGGGGGCGCTCAGGGCCGCAGGAGTCTGCGCAGCCGTTCGGGCAGGGCGACTTCCGGTACGACCGTCACCGTGCGGCCGCCGGGGAGCGGCAGCCGCAGCGGCAGGCGCAGCCGGCCGCCGCCCGCGAACGGCGCGCCCACCCCCGCCACGGCGCCGAGGGCGGCCCCGACGGGGACGGCGTAGCGCAGCGGGTTCGCGGGGTCGGCGGGCGTGGCGCCGGCGGCGGTGGTCTGTACGACCTTGCCGCCGCCGTAGGAGGCCGCACTGCTCGGGGTGGCACTGGCGCTCGCGCCCGCGCCGCCGGTGGTGGTGCCGCCCGCCGTGCCGCCGGAGAGGTCACCGGTGGTGCCGCCCGTGGTCGTGGAGCCGCCGGAGCCGCCGCCCGCGGCCGATGCGTCGCCGCTCCCGGTGGAGGGGGCCTTGTAGTGCAGGAGCGCGTCGGCGGCCTGGGTGGTCCGGGCGCGCAGCGTCCGCGTCAGCGGGGCGTATCCGGCCGGGAGCAGGCCCGGGTCGGCGCCCGTCGTCTGGCCGGTGCCGGCCGCGTACCGCAGCAGGGTCGCGTAGTCCTTGCGGGCGGCGGCGTCCAGCTTCGCGGGGCGTACGGCCGCGTAGACCAGCTGGGCGAGCGGGTAGGCGTCCTTCGCGGTGGCCTTGGCGGGGCTGATCTCGGGGGCGCTCTTGCCGGTGGCGCTCGCCGCGGCGGCGGTCAGGGTGACGCCGCTGGGGGCGACGTACGTGCCGGCGGCGTTGAGCAGGCGCGCGGTGCGCAGTCCGTACCGGGCGGCGGAGGCCGCGTCCGTGATGGTGATCATGAACCGGGAGCCGACGGTCTGCGGGCCCGAGTTCTTGTACGCCGGCGGGCTGGCCAGCGGGTCCCAGCTCGCCTTCCACAGGCTGTCGGTGCGCAGGGTGTGCAGCGCGCCGGCGTGCATGTCCGCCACGTACGGGTGGAAGTCGATCATGCACTGCTTCTCGGTGGCGCCGGTGCCCGGCGGGATCGTGCACCACGGGTCGCTCTTGGGGTAGGTGTCGGTGTTCGCCGGGTCGAAGGCGAAACCGGTCGGGTTGAGGTCCGTGTTGGTGCTGAAGTACGGGTTGACCCGCATGCCCCAGTCGTCGGACACCCCGGCGAGGAAGCCCCGGGCGTCCTTGTCGGCGACGATCCACTGCCACACCGCGCGGGCCGAGTCGGAGTGGCCGAGCGACGTCAGCAGGTCGGTGTCGGTGGCCGGGGTCTCGGCGACCGACAGCTCCGCGAACTCGGGGTTGAGTGCGATGAACTCGGGGTCGCTCGCGAGGCCGGCCGGGTTGTTCCTCGCCCAGCCGTAGCCCTGGGCGGCGGTGGAACCGATGACCGCTCCCCAGGGGGAGTTGCGGTAGGACTCGGTGAGCAGCTTGGCCACCAGACGCGGGTTGAGGTCGATGGACTCGATCTTGCTCCCGGCGAGTCTCTGCGTGGCCTGGGAGGCGGTGGCCTTCGGTCTGCGTTCGATGGTGAAGCCGATGACGGTGCCGGAGAGCGCGGTCGGCGCGTAGACGGTGGGGTCGTCCGGAGCGCTCGTGCCCGCGTCGGCGCCCAGCGCGCGGGTGGTGAAGGCGAGTCCGGAGGAGCCGTCGTTGCCGAGGCGGGCGCGGGTGTCGGGCTCGCCGAGTTCGGTGTAGCCGTAGACCTTTCCGGTGGCGCACAGGGCGGTCTGCCAGCTCGTCATGGCGTCGGCGGCCAGTTCGCTGCCGGTGGTGGGCCGTTCGTCGGAGCCGAGGGCGCAGTTGGTGCCGACCGGGTTGAAGCGCAGCGGGATCGCGACGCGGTTCTTCCAGTTGGTGGAGGAGACCGGGGAGCCCGCGTTGACCTGGCTGTGGTCCGCGTACGGCTTGCCGTCGAGGTCGAGGTGGCCCTGCGGGACGATCACCAGCCAGCAGCTGCGCGGCCGGGACACCCCGTCGGTCTTCACGACGACGCCGCAGCCGAGGTGCGGGGCCTCGTTGGCGGTCTGCACCTCGAAGAACTCCTTGCCGGTGCCGTCGGCGCCGGTGCGGGCGAAGTCGATCTCGTTGGTGGTGTTGCGGTTGAAGTACGGGTTGTTCTGGGTGTTGGAGGTGACGGTGGCGCCGCTGACCGGCTTGAACGGCACCTCGCCCGGGGCGTTGGGGTTGGTGGCGCCGTATCGGTCGTCCTGGCCGTAGTTGGTGGGCTCGGCGCTGTAGAAGACCCGGCGGGTGTCGTCGTAGTCGTTGCCGGGCCAGCTGCCCCGGTCCGTGGTCGGCGAGGCCCCGTACTGGCACTGGGTGCGCGGGGGGCCCGGGTTGGCGGGGACCGTGCCGTCGTCGTCGCCCCAGCACTGCATGATCTGCACGAAGTCCGTGTCGAACAGGGTGCCCGCGAAGGTGCTCGGGGTGCCGCCGCTCCAGGAGACGGTGACGGCCTGGCTGGTGAGGTCGGCGGTCTGGGAGACCGTGAACCTCATGTCCCGGAACTCGCCGCGCCCGGAGACGGTGACGGCGGAGGACGAGGAGGGGGCCGCCGTCGCGGGCGGGGCGGCCTGGGCGACCGCGAGCCCGGCGAGGGCGCCCACGGCGGCACCGGCGACGAGACGGAGGAGGGTCCGGCGTACGGCGTTCATCGCGTGCCCCCGTTCGAGGAGCCGCCGCCGCGCAGCAGCCGGGAGACCAGCGAGGGCAGCAGGATCAGGGCGAGGACGAGGAACGCGGCGAGCAGCATCAGCGTCTGGGTGGAGGTCCAGCCGGTGTGCCCGGCGATCGCGACGGGCTGGGCGAGGGCGACCGTGCCGTCGGCGGTGGTGGCCGTACCGCCGCCGGAACCGGTCGCCGTGCCGCCGCCCGGACTCAGGGTCTGGCCGGTGTCGGGGTCGACGGACGGCTGCCCGGCGGAGCCGGACGCGCCCGTGCCGCCGCCGGCCGTGCCGCCCGAGGCGCCCGCGCCGCCACCGGTCGAGCCGCCGGACGCCCCGCCCGAACCGCCTTTCGCGCCGGTCGACTTGGCGCCGCCGCTGCCGGTGGTGCAGGGCGCGGCGCCCTTCTTGTCGCAGTCGTTCGGGTAGGGCGCGCTCTCGGCCAGCTTGTTGCGGCCGTTGGTGGTGAAGGTCGGGTTGTTGCAGTTGCGGATGTTGATGCTCTGCGCCTGCACACCGGGGATCCGGCGGATCTGGTCGAAGCCCGCCTGCACCAGGTTGATCGGCAGCGGCGAGTAGCCGAGGTCGGGCGCCTGCTGCTGGCCCTGGCACATGAAGTAGTAGGAGAACGCGCCGAGCGTCTTGCCCTTGGCCTTGGTGAAGGTGCCCTGCACCTTCAGCGGCAGGATCATGTACGAGTAGCTGGACAGCGGGTAGTTGCGCCGGTCGCTGTCGTTGTAGACGCCGTCGAGCTGCTGGGTGAGGTAGTCGGCGGAGTTCCTGTTCGTGTTGATCTTCGCCTTGAGCAGCGAGACCGCCACGTTCTGCGGGGTGGGCTCGGTGTAGTAGCCGGCGTGGTTGAGGACCTTGGCGACCGGATAGTGCGCGTTGAGGGCGTAGGAGTAGTTGACGTAACCGATCGCGCCCTCGCCGTAGTTCTGGGCGACGTACCCGGCGACCCCGAGGTCACCGGACTGGGCGATCATGCCCGAGACCGTCGGGTAGTACGAGGTCTGCCCGCACGCCCCCGAGCGGCCGACCCTGGCGCAGTAGGCCTGCCACAGCGCCTTGTGCTGGGCGGCCATCCACAGCGTGAACTGGGCGGTCGAGCCGGAGCCGTCGGAGCGGACCACGGGCACGATCGGGCGGTGCGGGAGCTGGAGCCCGGGGTTGTCCGCCTTGATCACCGGGTCGTCCCAGGTCTTCACGGCCCCCGTGAAGATCTTCGTGACGACGTCGCCGGAGAGGCGGAGGTTGGTGACCCGCTTGCCGTTGACCGTCAGGTGGTACATGAAGACGGTGCCGCCGGCGACGATCGGCATGTAGGCGTACGACCCCTGTGCGGGGCGTTCTGCCGCGCTGCCGTCGGTGGGGTTGGTCTGGAACGGGATGTCGGAGACGGCGAAGTCGACGGTGCCGGAGAGGAACTGGCGGCGGCCGTCCGACGAACCGGTGCCGGCGTAGCTGATGCGCATGCCGTACTGGTTGACGGCCCTGCGCCACTCGTCGACGGCGTTCTCGGCCCAGGTGGAGCCCGCGCCGGCGATGGGCGTGTAGGTGTCGGCCTGGGCGGGGGCGCCGGTGAGGGCGCCGAGGATGCCTATGAGTGCGGCCAGGATGCCGAGCCGTCTGAGGGCGGTGATCATCGGTCGCTGTCTCCGTTGTCGGGTGCGGGTGCGTTGGGGCTGGTCGCGCAGTTCCCCGCGCCCCTGGGTGGGCTGCTGCGGGCGTATCTCGCAACGTCCTGGCGGGATGCTCTCGCCGTTCGTCGTGCCTGGCGTTTCGTCTGGTGGCCGGGGCCCCTGCCGCCGATCACGCGGGCGATCGCGAAGAGGATCAGGACGATGGCCATCAGGACCGCCGCCGAGCCGAATCCGCGGGCGATCATCGTGGGCTCGGGGGACTTGACGAAGTTGAAGACGGCCAGCGGGAGGGAGACCATCGGGCCGTTCGTCGGGTCGGCGTTCAGGGCGGCCGTGAAGCCGGCCGTCAGCAGGACGGGGGAGGTCTCGCCGATACCGCGCGCGGTGCCGAGGATGACCGCCGTGGCGAGGCCCGAGCGGGCCGTCGGCAGGACGACGTGCCACACGGTCCGCCAGCGGGGGGCGCCGAGGGCCTCCGCCGCCTCCGTGAGGGTGCCGGGGACCAGACGCAGGACCACGTCCGAGGCGCGGATCACGATCGGCAGCATCATCACGCTGATCGCGAAGCCCGCCGCCAGGCCCGACTTCTGCATGCCGAGGCCGAGGATCCAGACGGCGTACACCATGAGACCGGCGACGATCGAGGGCAGCGCGGTCATCGCCTCGACGATGGTGCGCACGAACCGGGAGAAGCGGCCGGGGATCTGGTTGAGGTACACCGCGCAGGCCAGGCCCAGCGGGACCGTGATGGTGAGCGCGATGGCGATCATGATCAGGGTGCCGAGCATCGCGTGGGCGATGCCGCCGTGGGACAGCGGGTCGAGCGGGCCGGCCGCCTGCATGTCCTGGGTGAAGAAGTTGCCGTGCGGGAGCGCCTCGCGGCCCCGCCAGGCGGTGAAGCCGACGACCAGGGCGAGCGCGCTGAAGAGGAGTCCGGCCGCCGTCCACAGGACGACCGTCATCACCCGGTCGCGGACCGCCTGGCCGTCCTCCTCCAGCGCGGTGAGGACGGCGTAGACGGCGAGGAAGGCGGCGTACGCGGTGACGGTGAAGCCGAGGCTGCCGGAGAACGGGGCGATCTCCCCGAACAGCAGGACGGCGACGCACAGCCCGGAGGCCGCGGCTCCGGCGAGGGAGAGGACCCCCGAGCGGGTCAGGCCGCCGATGCGGCGCGGTACGTCCGGGAGTTCCGGGGCCGGGGCGGTGGCTCCGGGGCCGGCCTCGGCCGGCTGGGCGGGGGCGTGGTCCACGACGGTCATCTCATGCCTCGCTCTGTGCGCCGGACCGGGAGCGGGCCACGATGGAGGAGGCGGTGAAGTTGACCGCCAGGGTGAGCAGGAACAGCGCCAGGCCCGCCGCCATCAGCGCCGACATGCCGAAGGTGGAGGCGTCGCCGTAGTGCAGGGCGATCAGCGAGGAGACCGAGTTCGAGCCGGTCTGCAGGATGTGCGGCTGGATGGTGAAGACCGGCGAGATGATCAGGTAGACGGCGATGGTCTCGCCGAGCGCCCGGCCGAGGCCGAGCATCGTGCCGCCGATGATGCCGCCCTTGCCGTACGGCAGGACGACCGCGCGGATCATGCCCCAGCGGGTGGCGCCGAGCGCGTAGGCGCCTTCCCGTTCGCCCGCCGGCGCCTGGGCGAACACCTCCCGCATCACCGAGCACTGGATCGGCGCGACCATCAGCGCGACGACGATCCCGGCGACGAAGGTGGAGGCGGTGTAGACGCTGTCCGAGGCGAGCGGCTCGCCGGGCCGGGTGCCGTCGACGGCGAACAGCGGGACCCAGCCGAACCAGGTCGACAGCCAGCGCGACAGGCCGATCACGTGCTGCTGGAGGAAGAACAGCCCCCACAGGCCGTAGACCACCGACGGGACGGCCGCCATCAGGTCGACCATGGTGACGAGGGTGCGGCGCAGCCCGCGCGGGGCCACGTCCGAGATGAACAGCGCGGTCCCGACGGCCAGCGGCACGGAGATCGTCACCGCCACGACGGCGATCAGCAGGGTGCCGGTGAGCACGGCCGCGATCCCGAAGTTGTGGACGTCCGGCTGCCAGGCCGCGGTGGTGAGGAAGCCGAACCCCCGGGCGCGCAGGGCCTGACCGGCCCTCAGCAGCAGGAACAGGCCCACGGCCGCCATGATGGCGAGGACGGTGACACCGGTGGCCGTCAGCTGGTACCGGAAGATCCGGTCACCGAGGTCCCGGGCCGTGTGCAGCCGTCGAGGAACGGGTCTGTCGGGCTCCGGCGCGCCGGAAACCTCCACTGCGGACGCCACTGCGGTCCCCCTAAAGGAAACGGTGTTCTCCTCATACGGCTTCGTGTTCGAGGCGCGCGGGGAGAGTCAATGGCCGGTTCCTTTCCCCTCAACCCGCCGGATGTGGACATGATGTGAACCATTCATGTCGTTTTCGTGGGCGGGCTGTGGGGGGGCGTCGGTCAGAGCGGCCGGGCCGGCCAGTCCAGGAGACGGGCGCCGATGACGGCGGTCTGCAGGGTGTAGCGGTGGGCGGCGTCGGTGGGGTCGACGCCGGTGAGCCGGCGGATGCGGTCCAGCCGGTACGTCAGGGCGCGCACGCTCAGCGACAGCCGGCGGGCGGCCTGGGCCGCGACGCAGCCGGACTCGAAGTAGGCCGTGAGTGTGGCGAGTTGGGGCTCGGCGCCGCCGCGGGCGGTGGTCAGCGGGGCGAGGACCGCCTGCACCAGGTCGGCCATCGCCTGCCGGTCGCGGGTCAGGACCTGGTAGACGAGCAGGTCGGCGGCGCGCAGCACCGGGTCGGTCAGGCCCAGCCGCCCGGCGAGTTCCAGGGAGTTGAGCGCCTCCTCGTAGGACTGGACGACCCCGCCGGGGCCCGGCTGCGGGCGGCCGATCGCCACCTGCCCGCCGCCGGTCGCGGCCCGCGCCCGCCGGGCGAAGGCGGGCAGGACCTCGTCCCGGTGGCCGGGGGCCACGCACACCAGCAGCCCGTCCTTGGTGGTCAGCAGCACCTCGCGGTCGCCGAACCGGGCGAGCAGCGCGCGCTCCACCGCGCGCGGCACCGGGTCGCCTTCGTCGTAGGCGGCGGGGCCCCGGGCGACGGCGACGGCGTGGGTGTGCGACAGGCTCAGGCCGAAGCGCTCGGCGCGCTGCGCGAGGCGGCCCAGGTCGCTGCGGCCGTAGAGCAGATCGTCGATGAACTCCCGGCGGGCCGCCTCCTCCCGCCGGACCGCGAGCCGCCCGGCCCGCTCGTACCCCTCGGCCAGGGCGTCTATCACCTGGTGTACGGCGGCCAGGGTGGTGTCGGCGGAGCCCGCGGTGCGGGTGGGGCCGGGCCGGACCGAGCGGGCGGCGGCCAGGTGGGCGCTGACCAGGGCCCGCAGGCCGTGACCGGCTTCGGCGGCGCGTTCGCCGAGGGCGCGCCGTGACTCCAGTTCCGCCCGGCTCAGCCGGCGGCCGGTGGCCGTGACCTCCGTCAGCAGCCGCGTGTAGCCGTCCAGGTACTGCTCGGGAATCTCCCCCGCCATACGCCCCCCGCGTTCGTGTTCCGGCAACGAACCGGCGGTCAAGACTGCCCGGTCCGCGCAGTGCGCGGCGCCGTTCGATCCTGGAGGATCGTTCCGCCGGCACCAAGCCAATCAATCATGGGGGAACGACAATGAGAGCCAATCGTGCGGCGCTCGCCCTTGCCGTGGGCGCGCTGACCCCGGCCCTGCTGCTCGCCTCGCCGTCCTTCGGGGCCACGGCGACGGCGGCGACGGCCGCTTCCGCCACCGCCGGGGACGAGTCGCCGTACGACTCGATGACGGAGGAGGAGCTGCGGATCGCGGTCGCACGCGTCCTCGCCGACGACAGCGCGGGCAAGGCGGTGCGGCGGGAGGCCGGGAGGGCCCTGGACGGCACCGCCGACGATCTGCGCGCCTTCCTGAAGACGGGGCTCGCGCTCGCGCGGGACGAGGACAATCGGGTGGCGATCGCGCGGTTGCTGGCCGCGCCGGAGAGTGGCAAGGCGGTGCGGCGGGAGGCCGGGAGGGCGCTCGACGGCACGGCGGCGGACCGGGAGGCGTTTTTGGCCACGGGGCTCGCGCTCGCGCGGGACGAGGACAATCGGGTGGCGATCGCGCGGTTGCTGGCCGCGCCGGAGAGTGGCAAGGCGGTGCGGCGGGAGGCCGGGAGGGCGCTCGACGGCACGGCGGCGGACCGGGAGGCGTTTTTGGCCACCGGCTACCGGCTCGCGCGGGCCGAGGACGACCGGGTCGCCGTCGCGCGGATCCTCGCGCGGACCGACATCAGCGCGGCCCTGCGCGCGGCGGCCCGGACCGCCCTGGACGGCACCCCCGAGGAACTGCGCTACTTCCTGGAGGTCGGCCAGTACCAGGTCTAGGACTGCTGCTGGGCGATGTTGACGAGCCAGGTGATGCCGAAGCGGTCCGTGCACATGCCGAAGACGTCGCCCCACATCTGCTTGTCCAGCGGGACGGACACCTCGGCCCCGGCGGACAGCTTCTCCCAGTAGCCGCGCAGTTCGGCGTCGTCGTCGCCGCTCACGCTCACGGAGACGTTGCCGCTGGGGCTGTAGTCCATCCCCGGCGGGGTGTCGGCGCCCATGAGGGTGAAGCCGTTGGGTGCCTCCAGCATGCCGTGCATGATCTGGTCCGCCTGCGGGGTGCCCGCCTGGCCGAACTCGCCGAACGTGCTCAGCGTCAGCGTGCCGCCGAAGACGTCCTTGTAGTGCTCCAGCGCCGTCCGGGCGTCGCCGTTGAAGCTGAGGTAGGGGTTGAGTCGCGAGGCCATCGCAACCTCCTGGGCGCGAGAGAGGGGCGGAAGTGGTCAAAAGGGGCGAATGGTCACCGTGTGGAGCCTAGCGCTCCGCGAGCGTGTCGGCGACGAGGGCGTTGGCGTGGCCGTGTCCCAGCCCGTGCTCGGACTTCAGCCAGTTCACCAGCTCCATGTGCCGGGTCGGCGGCGAGGAGCGGATGAGGTCCTTCCACTCCGCGATCGGCCGGCCGTACTTCTTCTCGATGGAGGGGAAGTAGGAGGCGGGGCCCTTGGCTGCGGCGGCGGTCATGGTGGCGCTCCCGTCGGGGTCGGTGGTGTCACCCGTTCCGACCGGGGGACGGGAGCGAACTCATCGGCAGGGTTATGTGGCCTGCGTCACCGTTCAGAGGTGGGGCGGCAGCCATCCCTGCTGGACGGCTCGCACACCGGCCTCGAAGCGGCTGCGGGCGCCGAGCCGGTCCATCAGGGAGATCGACTGGACGCAAGCGGCCCTGGCCCCTTGCGTCCTGACCGGCCGCCGCGGCCTCCGTCGGCCCGGTGTCGCCCGCGGAGAGCGCGATGCGGCAGGCTGGGGCCCGTGAGCAACTCCAGTGACCCCCTTTTCGTCAAGATCTGCGGTCTGAGCACCGAGCGGGACGTCGACACGGCCGTCGAGGCGGGAGCCGACGCCATCGGGTTCGTGTTCTCCGCCAGCCCCCGCCGGATCGACGCCGTCACGGCCGCACGCCTCGCCCGGCGGGTGCCCGCGCACGTCCTGACCGTCGGCGTGTTCCGCGCCGAACCCCTCGACGACGTACGGTCCTTGGCCGTCGAGTCCGGCATCCGGGCCGTCCAGCTGCACGGCCCGGAGGACCGGGGCTACTACGACGCACTCGCCACCGGCGGCTGGACGCTGATCCGGGCGGCCGCCTTCGGCGACTCCGTGCCGCGCCCGGGGGAACTGGGTGAGGACCTGCTCCTGCTCGACGCCCCGGTACCGGGGTCCGGGGTCGCCTGGGACTGGTCCCGCTGGACCCCGGCCGGCTCCGGGGAGAAGTGGCTGCTCGCCGGCGGGCTCACCCCGGACAACGTCCGGGTCGCCGTTGCCGTCACCCGGCCCTGGGGCGTCGACGTCTCCAGCGGGGTGGAGAGCAGCCGGGGCGTCAAGGACCCCGCCCTCATCACCGCCTTCGTGAAGGCGGCCCGCGGCGGCTGAGGGCGGGGCCGGGAGTCCGGGAGTCCGGGAGTTCGGGAGTTCGGGAGTCCGGAGTCCGGAGTCCGGGAGCCTCAGTCGAGGGCTCTGGCGGCCACGTCCGGGAGGTCGCTCGTCATGCCGTCCGCCCCCCATCCGGCGACCGTACGCGCCGCCGACGCGGTGTTGATCACCCAGGGGACGGTCTCCAGCCGCTTGCCGTGCGCGCCCTTGAGCGCGTGCACGGCGGCCACGAAATCGCCGGAGACCTGCCGGTAGTCGGGGTTGACCTGGTCGGCGTAGGTCGCGTACCCGCGCAGGGCCGCGGCCGTCGGCCGAGCGGTGACCAGGACGGACGTCTTCAGCTCCGGGCGTTTGCGGTGGATCGTCCGCACGGCGTTCGTACCGAAGCTCATGACGGTCAGCCGGTGGTCGACATGGCCGCGGTCCAGCCAGCCCTTGCGGCCGAGCACGTCGAGGATGTCGTCCTCGATGCCCGGATGCAGATCGGGCTGCTTGATCTCCAGCAGCAGGCTCTGGCCGTTGCGGTCCAGCCGGTCGAGGGTCCGGGCCAGGGTCGGGATGCGGGTGCCCGCGAACCGGGCCCCCATCCAACTGCCCGCGTCCAGACGGGCCAGTTCGGCCGCCGTGAAGTCGCCGACCGGGCGGTCCGCGCGGGACGGGAACACCGACTCGACGTCCGTCGTCCGCCTGAGGTCCCGGTCGTGCAGCAGGATCAGCTCACCGTCCCGGGTGCGCTGCACATCGGTCTCCACCCAGTCGATGCCGAGCGCGTCGGCCGTGTCGAAGGACGGCAGGGTGTTCTCGGGCGCGTACCCGGCGGCGCCGCGATGGCCGCTGATCCGCGGGCGGTTGCCGGCGGCGGCCGTGGCGGCCGGGACGGCTGCCGGGACGAGCAGGAGGGCGGTGGTGCCGAGGGCGACGGCGGTCGCGGCTGCGGTGCTTGAGCGCATGGGGGTTCCTTTCGCCGGCCCCGAGGGGACGGCATGGGGGTGGGGGGGTGGTGGTGTGACCGGCTCGCGGACCATCTCGACGACCTGCGGCACCGGCCCCGGACGCGCGTCGACGCGCCCGGGCCCGCTCCGGACGCGCGTCGGCGCCGCAGCGGGACAGGGAGAGGGAAGAGGGAACGAAGGGAGGGAAGGGGAGAGGGGGGAGGTGAGGAAGTGGGGACGGTGAGCCCCCGCCCGATCACCGCGGACGGATGCCCGGCCCCGGGCCCCTTCGCGTCCGAGTCTGGCCGGGCCGCGAGCCCGGCGCCGATTCTTGCTGGTCCGATCGAGGTGGCCCGGTGCCCCGCGGCCGCCCGCACCGGCGCTCCCGGACCGGGACGCAACGGTCGTAAGGTGAGGGCATGGCAGCTACCGAGACGGCGCGCCCGGACCGACTGCGGCTCGTCGGCGGGGACGCGATGTGTCCGCAGCGAGGCGCCCTGGAGCACCTCACCAGCCGCTGGGGCACCCTCGTCCTGATCGCGCTGCTCGACCGCCCGTACCGCTTCAGCGAACTGCGCCGGGAGATCGGCCGGGTCAGCGAGAAGATGCTGACCCAGACCCTCCAGACCCTGGAACGCGACGGCATGGTCCACCGCGACGCCAAGCCCGTGATCCCGCCCCGCGTCGACTACTCCCTCACGGACCTCGGCCGCGAGGCCGCCGAACAGGTCCGCGCCCTCGCGCACTGGACGGACCTGCGGATGGCCGCCATCGAGAAGGCCCGCGAGGAGTACGACGCGGCGAAGGCCTGACGCTCCGAGCCGCGTTCCCGGCCCGGCCCGGCCCGGGTGCGCCGACCGGTCGGGTGCGGACCGGTCAGATTCGGAGAAGCGCCCCGGACCCCGCCGCGGCTAGCGTGGAAGTCATGGACATCACCATTCACACGACCTTCCTCCCGCACGACGACCCGGACGCGTCGCTGGCGTTCTACCGCGACGTCCTCGGCTTCGAGGTCCGTAGTGACGTGGGACAGGGCAAGATGCGCTGGATCACGGTCGGCCCCGCCGGCCAGCCCGGAACGTCCATCCTGCTGGCCCCGCCCGCCGCGGACCCCGGTGTCACCGAGGCCGAGCGGCGCACCATCGCCGAGATGATGGCCAAGGGCACCTACGGCTGGATCCTGCTGGCCACCCCGGACCTCGACGGCACCTTCGAGAAGGTGACCGCCCAGGGTGCCGAGGTCGTCCAGGAGCCGACCGAGCAGCCGTACGGCATCCGCGACTGCGCCTTCCGTGACCCCGCGGGCAATCTGATCCGCATCCAGGAACTCCGCTGAGCCGCACACGGGGAAGGGGGGTTCCGCCATGTGTCACCCGGGATGGCGGCACGCGCTGCTCGCGGCGCGGCGCCTGAGCGACCTCGCGCGGCTGCGCCGGGTCCGGGACCGGATCGACCGGGAGTACGTGCGACCGCTGGACGTCCTCGCGCTCGCCGTGGCCGCGGACATGCCGGCCGGCCTGCTGAGCCGTGAGTTCACCCTCGCGTACGGTGCGTCGCCGTACGCCTACCTGCTGAAGCGTCGCGCCGAGCGCGCGACCGCCGCCGGGCTCTTCGGGGCGCCCGGGAGAGGAGACCGGTCATGAGCGAGACCCGTCAGCACGAAGGGTTCACCGACGAGGAACGCGCCGCGATGAAGGAGCGCGCGAAGGAAGTGAAGGCGGCCGCGCGGCGCGGCTCGCGCGGCGCCAAGGCGGACACGGAGGGCGAGGTCCTCGCGAAGATCGCGGAGATGCCGGAGGCGGACCGGGCCCTCGCCGAGCGGATCCACGCCCTCGTCCGGGCGCAGGCGCCGGGGCTCGTGCCGAAGCTCTGGTACGGCATGCCGGCCTACGCCCGGGACGGCAAGGTCGTCTGCTTCTTCCAGAGCGCGCACAAGTTCAAGTCCCGCTACGCCACGCTCGGCTTCAACGACGCGGCGCGCCTCGACGACGGCGGTATGTGGCCCACCGCCTTCGCCCTGACCGAGCCGACCGCCGCCGACGAGGAGCTGATCGGCGCGCTCATCAGGCGGGCGGTGGGCTGAGGGGCGCCGGGTCGCGGACGGGGGTCGTCCGCGGGTCGGCGAGGTCGGCGATCCGGTCCGCGCGGTACAGGACCACGCAACCCAGGTACCCGCCGAGCGTGTTGACGAGCCGATCGGTGGTGTCCGTCAGCCGGGCGTTGTTGACGACGACGTACATCAGCAGCTGGCTCACCTCGATCGCGAGGCCGACCGCCACGCGGCGCCGAGGCGGGCGGTCGTCAGCGGGAGCAGCACACCGAGCGGCACCGTCAGGACCACGTTGGCGAGGATGCTCGGGTCGGGACTGGGCACCGGCACCCAGTTGATCTGGTTCGTCCAGGGCATCAGGTTGGCGTACTCGCCGTAGGTCACGACGACGGGGAAGAGCGTGAGGGCGAGGACGCCTGCGGCGTACGCCGCGGCCGGCATCCGGGTCACCGCGTGCCGCCCGGTCCAGCCTGCCCGGCCCCGACGGGCGCGTACGGCCACGAGCAGGCCGTACGCGGCCGGCAGGGGCCCGAGCACGGTCGTGGCGCCGATCTCGAAGTGGACGTCGCCCATGGTGAACTCCTCGGCGGGGGCGGGTGGTTGCCGGTGGCGTCCGGCGGTGGTGCCCACTCTCGTCCGGTGCGCCGGGACGAGGTCCGGGCGGCGGGCCGGTCCGTGGGGAGCGCCGCATGACGGGCCGTACGCCGATCCGGGTGCTGATCGCCGACGACCAGGCGTGCGCCCGCGCCCTCAGCCGGCGGGCGGGGCCGGCGGCTGGTGCGGGGGCTGCTGCGGCGGCTGGTGCGGAAGCGGCGGGGGCTGCTGGGCCGGGGGGTAGGACTGCGCCTGCGGGTAGGGCTGCGCCGGCGGCTGCGGGGCCTGCGGGTACGCCTGGGGGTACGCCTGCGGGACCGGGCCGGTCGCCCAGGGCTGCGGGTACGGGGCGGGAACGGCCGCGGGGGCGGTGGCCGGGCGCCGGGTGGCGAGCACGGTGAGGACGGTCGTGGCGAGCCCCAGCACACAGGCGACCGTCAGCAGGTAGAAGCCGGGGCCGAAGGTCGTGGACCGGCCGCCGGTGTCCCACTGGCCGTCACCGACCGTGGAGACCGCCACCGTCAGCGTCGTGCCGAACAGCAGCACCGCTCCGGTGACACCGAACACCCGGACCAGCGGCTGCCGGCCGCCGGAACCGGTCAGCAGCAGGACCCCCGCGGTCACGGCGAGGAGGGCGCCGACGAGCAGCGGGACGCCGTCGAACTGCGTGACCGAGTGGGACTTCTGGCCCGGGACCGAGGTGGTGTACGACCACGCCTTCGCGACGGTCCGGTAGACCGCGGCGCTGCTGCTGCCGCTGCCGATGGTCTCCTTCGACGTGTCGAGCGTGGTGAAGGAACCGGTGAGGGCGAGGGCCGCCCCGACGAGCAGCAGCGCGCCGGAGAGCCGGTCGCCGGCCGCGCCGGGGTCCGCCGGTGGGCCCGGCGGTCTGCCGTAGGGGACGGGCGGGGGCACCTGGGAGCCGGGTTGCGCGGGTTGCGTCGGATGCGTCGGTTGCGTCATCCACCGATCGTAGGGAGCGGGGTCGGTGATGATAAGAGCAACAGCATCTGTTTCTGGGGGAGTTCAGCGACATCCTTGCGAGGAACTCCAGGCGTCTACGCCTGGGAGGAATCGCATCGGGTGGTGGCGAGGCGTTCATCGCGTACAAGGCCCGCAAGGTGGGTGTGCCGGTGGTGTACGTCGATCCGGCGTACACCTCCCGCACCTGCGCCGAGTGCGGCCACATCGACAGAGCGAACCGGGTCTCCCAGGCCTGGTTCGCGTGCCGGTCCTGCGGATGCGTTGATCACGCGGACCGCAACGGCTCCCGCAACATCCGCCGGCGTGCGGAAGAGTTGTGGCGACGCGGGGCGCAGTCAACCGCCCCAGACCCACCCCCGACACCCGAGGGCGGGACAGGACGCAAGCGCAGCACCACACCCAGTGGCGCCCGCTGTGCAAGCCCGGGACTTCAAACCCGGGTCGTTGACCGCCGTACCGCAGGTGCCATCGGGCCCGCCGCGCGCAGGTGCCGGGCCAGCCGCGCCGGATCGGCTCCGTCGCGGGCCGTGAGCTGCCGGGCGAACGCGGCGTGCCGGATCTGCCGGGCGGACGGCGTCTGGCTGCTCAGGACGACGTCGCGGGGCAGCTCGGGCAGCCGGTAGCGGCCGGTGCCGCCCGTGCCGGGCTCGTCCCAGACCACGATCCGGGCGGTGACGGCCGCGTCGATCAGTGGCAGCAGCTGCTCGGGGGCCAGGCCCTGGACGGCGGCGAGGAGAGCGAGGTCCAGCCATGGGCCGTCGGCGGCGGCGTAGGTGAGCATGGTCCGCGCCGGATCGGGCAGGTCGACCAGGCGCGCGCGGAGGAGGGTGCGCACGCCGGCCGGCACCTGCGCGCGCGGGCCGGTGCGCCGGTCGGGCGGCAGTTCCACCAGCTCGGCCAGCGTGAACGGGTGACCCTCGCAACGCCGGTGCAGCGCCGCCGCCTCCTCGGGGCCGGCCTGCTCCCCGCGCGCCGCGAGCAGGTCGGCCACGTCGTCCGCGGTCAGCGGGTCCAGGGTCAGCCAGGTCGCGCCGATCAGGGCCAGGTCGGCGAGGAGGGTGCCGGAGACCGGGGCGTCGGGATCGCGCAGGGTGCACACGAACACCACCGGCGCCTCCCGCAGCACCTTCGCGAGGCGGCGCAGCAGCCGGTGGAAGCCCTGCGGGGCCTCGTCGAGGTCGTCCACGACGACCAGTGTGGGGCGTCGGGTCAGCTCGTCGACGACCGTGGCGAGCGGGTCCGCGCGCGCCTCCTCGTCCGCGGCCGAGTCCTTGCCGTCCTGCCGCAGCGCGTCCAGGAGCTGCACGGTGGGGCAGGTCCGGGAGATCCCGCGGTTCCCGCTGAGGGCCTGGCCGGCCCGGGTGCGGGCCACGGTGAACCCGGTCGAGACGGCCCAGGCGGACAGCTCGTCCGTCAGCCGGGTCTTCCCGGAGCCCTGCTCCCCGGCGATCACGGCCCAGCGGGGGCGGCCGGTCGCCGCGGCCGCCAGCAGCGAGGCCAGCTGTTTCTGCTCCTCCTGCCGGCCCACGAACGGGGTGACCTCGGTGACGGCGGGCTCCGGGGGGACGCTCGCGCTGGGGACGCCCGCGGAGGGGACGTCGAGACCCGGGGAGAGCGGGACGGCGCGGGGGGCCGTGACCGGGTCGGCCGGCTGCGGGGTGCCGAGGACGGCGACGTCGTGCCGCAGGATCGCGGTGTGCAGGTCCCTGAGCTGCGGGCTGGGGTCCAGGCCGAGTTCCGTGGCGAGCATGGCGCGGAACCGCTCGTACTGGCGCAACGCCTCCACCGGCCGGCCGGCCGCGTACAGGGCCCGCATCAGCAGCGCCCAGGACGTCTCCCGCAGCGGGGCCCTGAGGACGAGGCCCTGCGCGACGCCGATCGCCGGTTCCGTCTCGCCCTGCTGGACGAGGATCGCCGCCCGGAGCTCCCTGGCGTCGTGCAGGGCGCCGTCGAGCCGGGTGCGCTCTCGTAGCGCGAAGGGGTGCTCGGTGGCCTCGGCCAGCGCCTCGCCGCGCCACAGTGCGAGCGCGGCGTCGATCTCCCGCCGGGCGGTGCACAGCCGGCGGTTCCTCAGGTCCTCGCGGGCCCGGCTCACGGACTCCTCGAACACGGCGGTGTCCCGGGTCCCGGCCGGTGTCTTCAGCGCGTACCCGGCGGGGCCGCTGACCAGCACGGTGGAGCGGCCCTGGCGGACCGGGTCGAGGACCGCGCGCAGCCTGCTGATGTGCGCGCGGACGGAGGAGGCGGCGCCCGCCGGCCGGTCCGTGGGCCACAGATCGCGGCAGAGGGTGTCCTGCGAGACGGGCCGGCCGTCCTCCAGCAGGAGACGGACGAGCAGCAGCCGGCGCTGCCGGGGGCCCAGGTCGAGGGAGACGTCGCCTCTGAGCACCTCGACGGGGCCGAGCACGCCGTACCGGAGCTCCTGTCGTGGGTTCACCGGGTGGGTCCTCCTGCCTGGCGCCGGAAGCGAGCCGACGGCCGGTCGCCCGGCCCTGATGTTCTGCTGCACAGGAGAAATTCTGGGACGCCGTGCGCGCCCCGGCGTCGACTCGGGATCGGATCTCCGCGCGGGCGGTCTGCAACCGGAGATAGAGGGCGTGACTAGTACTCCGGTGGTAGCCGCAGGAGGCGCCCGCAGGGAGTCGGTTTCTGGCGCCCGCCCGGCAACCGACCGACAACCGGCAAGCAAGGAAAGGGAGTTGAGGGTGACGCGGTCGCCTGTACGATCCCGTTCCGCACGCCGACCCGGACATTCCGCCGGTCCGGCTCCCCTGTCCAGAAGGAACTCATGCGTACATGGATGTCCGCCGTCACCGGCGCGGTGCTGGCCTTCGCCGGAATGGCCGGGACGACGAGCACGCCGGCCAGCGCGGCGACGGGACCGGAATACGTGGCCCTGGGTGATTCGTACGCCTCCGGGGTCGGTGCGGGCTCCTACGACAGCGCCGCCGGCGACTGCAGGCGCAGCACCCTCGACTACCCGTCCCTGTGGGCCGCGGCGCACGGCGACTACACGCTGAAGGACGTCTCCTGCAGCGGTGCGACGATCGCGGACGTGCGCGCCGAGCAGCTGCCCGCGGTGACCGCCGGCACCGACCTGGTCACGCTCACGGTCGGCGGCAACGACGCCCAGTTCACCTCCGTGGTCCAGGCCTGCCTCACCCAGAGCGAGAGCTACTGCGCCACGGCCACGCAGTGGATGTCGGTGTACGCCCGGGGCCGGATGGTCACGGAACTCGCCGCGCTGTACAAGGACGTCAGGGCCAGGGCGCCCCAGGCCCGGATCGTCGTCCTCGGCTATCCGCGGGCGCTCTCCCCGACCGGGACCTGCCCCCTGGTCGACATCGGCTCCGCCAAGCGGACCGCGATGAACGGCCTCGCCGACGCGCTGGCCGAGGGCACCAGGGCCGCGGCGGCCAAGGAGCCGGTGGAGTTCGTCGACGTACGGGACGCGTTCGAGGGCCACGGCGCGTGCGGCTCCGACCCGTGGATCAACGACCTGAACGCCGGGACCGCGGTCTTCCACCCCACTCTGATGGGCTACCTCGCGGGCTACGACGCGCGGCTGGGCGAGGTCACGGGCGGCTGAGACCGGGCGGCCCGTCGCCGCCCGGTCGTCCCGCCCTCAGCCGGTCTGGGCGGCGGCAGGGGCCGCGGTCCGGCGTTCGTTGCGCCAGGACGCCGCCAGGGCGAGCAGCGTGCCGCCCGTCGCGTAGGCGCCGAGCACCCACAGGGCCGCCGCGGTGGCGTGCCCCGAGAAGTACACCGTGTTGCGGACCAGGGTGGTGCCGGCGCCCGGCGGCAGGGCCTGCCCGATCGCGCTCCAGAACCCCGGCAGCAGCGGCGCCGGATAGACACCGCCGGAGCTCGGGTTGCCGAGGACCACGAAGAGCAGGATGACCAGGCCGGTGCCGAGGAGGCCCAACAGGGTCTGGAGTGCGAGCGCGGTCGCGGCGGAGGCGAGCACCACCAGCGTGCCGATGGCGCTCAGCGCCCAGAAGTGTCCGCCGAGCGCGTCGAACACCGGACCCACGATCACCGCTCCGGCGATCCCGGACACGGCCGCGTACAGCACGAGGACCGCGAGGCGGATCAGGGTGCGGTGCCGGTTGGCGGGGCGGGAGCCGGCCGACATGCCCATGATCGTCGCGGTGAGATAGCCGCCGATCACCCAGCCGAGGACGAGATAGAACGAGGTCATACCGCGCCCGTCGCCGGAGTGCGGGGCCCGGATGTCCGTGACGGTGATCTGCCGCTTCTGCGCCGCCTCTATCTTCTGGGCGATCTGCGTGGCGGTCTGCGACACCGAGGGGCCGCCCGCCGAGGCGACCAGCAGGGTGTCCTTCGTGCCGGTCGCGTCGAAGAGGAACGCGGCGTCCGCCTCGCGGGTCAGGACCTGGCCGCGGGCGGCCGCGGCGCTCGGCGCGGCGGTGGCCTCGACCGGCTCGCCGTCCAGCGCGTTGAGCTGCGCGACGATCTTCGCGGCCGCCTGCTGCGGGGCGGCGACCGCGACGGGTATGCGATGGGGCGTCGGGGAGTGGAAGGCCCCGACGTACGACAGGACGAAGGCGAGCTGGACGAGCAGTCCGCCGAGCACGAGCCCGAAGGCCCGCAGGGTGACGGCGTCCTTGAACTCGGCTGCGAGACCGGATGACTTGGCGGGGGAGGGAGTGGCTGAGGGCTCGTTCACGGCCGCATGATCGCACAACCGGGTGAACCTGCCATTCCGCTTGACGGACGGCTACTGTCCTCCGCAGCGGACGCGATCACCGGCTACGAGGAGCGATCTCACGTGGAGACCGAAGTGGACCTGGACCGTGCCCTGGAGGTCGCGACCGAGCTGGCGGCCTGGGCCTCGGAGACGATCCGGGGCGCCCGCACCACCGCCGTACGGCAGAAGGCGAGCCCGGCGGACATCGTCACCGACACCGACGAGGCCGTGGAGCGGCACGTCCGCGGAGTGCTCGGCGAGGCCTTCCCCACCCATGGCATCGTCGGCGAGGAGTACGGCACCACGGAAGGCGCCCGCTCCGCCCCGACCTGGGTGGTCGACCCGGTCGACGGGACCTCCAACTTCGCGCACGGCATCGGCTGGTGCTCCTTCTCCCTGGGGCTGGCCGCCCCCGACGGCACCCCGCTGCTCGGTGTGGTCGCGGACCCCTGGCGCGGCGAGACCTTCACCGCGATCCGCGGCGGCGGCGCCCGTCTCAACGGCGTCCCGGTCCACGCGGCCGACCACACCACGCTCACCGGCCACCTCTTCCTCACCGAGTGGGCGGCCCACGCGCACTGGCCCGGTCTGGACGCCCTCCTCGCCGCACTCGCCGAGCGCCACTGCACGGTCCGCGTCATGGGCTCCACGGCCCTGTCCCTGGTCCAGGTCGCGGCGGGCCGCGCGACGGCGGCGGCGATCGGCGAGTTCCACCACGTCGACGGCCTCCCGGCCCTCCTGATCGCCCAGGAGTCCGGAGCCCTCGCCCATCCCGCCCTCCCGCCCTACGACACCCCACTCCTCCTCACCGCCCCGGGCGCAGCCGAGGAAGCGACCGCCCTGTGGCGGAAGGCGGGCGCGGACCGCCACCGGCGGGGGTGAACACGCGGACCCAGGTGCCACACCCCGCGCCGCGCGGCATGATCCAAACGACAGCCCTAAGCCCCCGGCCCCCGGAAGGTCACCTCGCGGCGGGTGGCCTCGTCGATCTCCTCGGTGGTGAGGAGGGGGGTGGCGCGCGTCTGGAGGCCGCCGCTGGCCTTCACGGCGAGGGCGACCGCGGCCATGTCGACGCGGTCGGGGAAGTCCACGATCAGGATGGCGTCCATCTCCCCGAACGCGTAGTAGATGACCTCGACCGAGCCGCCGAGGCCGCCCACGACCTGTTCCACGGCGGCGCGCCGCCCGCTCGCCCCCTCCTTGAGCAGGCCCTTGGCGCCCTCTTGTGTGTAGGTCGCCTGGATGAGGAACTTCGGCATCGGGACGCTCCCTGGCCCTCGCTTGTCCGGTACGGGTACGCACAGTGCCCTTCCCCCGGACACCCGGCCCGTCCTGCCTCCGGTGCCGGATTCACCCGGTAGCAGCCACGCCCCCCGGGGGCCGCCCGGCGTCCGGCCGGCGTCCGGCCGGCGGGCACCCGTGTCATCCTTCCTTCGTCCGCGTGTCGGAACCCCGACACCCTGTTCGACATCAAGCAGGTGGACAGGGCACGGCGCACGGATGACACAGGGGCAACGCGGTGAACAGGTGGATCAGGGGGGCGGCACTCGTCTGCGCTCTTCTCGCGACGGGTGCGACGACGGGCTGCGGGACCGGGTCGCGGGCGGACGCCCGACCCGCCGCGCCCTCCGGCTCGTCCTCCGCCTCCGCACGGCATTCGCAGCCCTCCGGTGACGGCAAACGGGCCGCGCGGGCGGCCGTCGAGGCCGCCTACCGCAGGTGGGGTCTCCAGCCGCTGGCCGCCCCGCCGGCCCCGCCCGCCGTGAAGCCGGTGCGGCTGCGGGCCGACGGCGGGCGGGTACCGGTGATCAGCGAGATACCGACCCAGCAGAAGATCGTCTTCCTCACCTTCGACGACGGCGCGGAGAAGGACCCGGAGTTCGTGACGATGATGCGGGAGCTGAAGGTCCCCTTCACGATGTTCCTGACCGACGCCGCGATCCGCTCCGACTACGGCTATTTCAAGAAGCTCCAGGTCCTCGGCAACGGCGTCCAGAACCACACGCTGACCCACCCCGACCTGCGCACCCTCGGCGCGTCCGCCCAGAGGCAGGAGATCTGCGGCCAGCAGACCAGGCTCGAGGAGGAGTACGGCACCGCCCCGCGGCTGCTGCGTCCGCCCTACGGCAACTGGAACGAGGACACCCGGGCCGCCGCCGCCTCCTGCGGCCTCGAGGCGATCGTCCTGTGGCGCGAGTCCATGCAGATCAAGAACATGCAGTACCAGTCGCCCACCGGGAAGCTCCATCCGGGCGACATCATCCTGGCCCACTTCCGCGGCCCCTCCGAGCTCAAGGGCACGACCATCACCGAGATGACGGCGAACCTCCTGCGCCACATCCGGGACCAGGGCTTCACGGTCGCCGCCCTGGAGGACTACCTCTAGGGTCGCGCCCTCGCACGAGTGGCCGAATCGCACCGGCATCCATGCGCACTTCCGGTTTGTCCTACAGGGCAAGTCGCTTGCCCGAAAGGGAAGTTCACCGCGCCTGGAGGATCCGATGCACCGTCGCCTCGTCATCTCGGCCGTCACCGTCGCCCTGTGCGGCACCACACTGGCCGGCACCGCCACGTCCGCCTCCGCCACCACCCCGGCGGCCACCACCTCGGCCGCCGCCGTCGACTGCCGCAGGGTGAAGTGCGTGGCGCTCACCTTCGACGACGGGCCGGTCGCCGACACCCAGCGGCTGCTGCGGATCCTGAAGGAACGGCACGTGCCGGTGACCTTCTACCTGGTCGGCAAGAACGTCCAGCGGTACCCGTCCACGGTCCGCGCCGCGGCCGCGGCCGGTCACCAGATAGGCAACCACAGCTGGGACCACGCCGATCTGACCAGACTCAGCCGTGCGGCCGTCGCGTCGGAGGTCTCCCGCACCGACACGGCGATCAAGCAGGCCACCGGCAAGAAGCCCACCACCTTCCGCGCCCCCTACGGTGCTCAGAACGCCACCGTCCGGGCCGTCGCCGCCCGGCCGCTGGTGCACTGGAGCGTCGACACCCTCGACTGGAAGTACCGCGACACCGCACGGCTCATCAGGGTCGTCAAGGCGGACACCCGGCCCGGGGACATCGTCCTCATGCACGACATCCACCGGACGACCGTCGACGCGGTGCCCGGCATCATCAACGGCCTCACGGCCCGCGGCTTCCACTTCGTGACCGTGGACCAGCTCTTCGCACCGAAGACGCTCCCCTCCGGCAAGGTCACCTACCACAACCGCGGCGCCTACCGGCCGTGACGGCTCGGCCGGGCGGTGGGGCGGGGCGGTGGGGGCGGGCGGTTCAGGCGGGCTGCCAGAGTTCGATCCGGTTCCCCTCGGGGTCGGTCACCCAGCCGAACCGTCCCACCCCCTCCATGTCCTGCGTCTGCTCGGCCACGTCCGCCCCCTTGACGCGCAGCTGCGCGAGCATCGCGTCCAGGTCGCGGACCCGGAAGTTGAGCATGGTCTGCTGGGCCGGGTCCCCGAAGTAGTCGGTCCCGGCCTCGAACGCCGCGAACACCGTGGGCCCGGCCTGCTGGCTCCACACGCCGTCGTCATCGGCGGCCAGCCCCAGGCAGTCGCGGTACCAGGCGCTCAGACCCACCGGGTCCGCGGCCCGTACGAAATACCCACCGATCCCCAGCACACGTTCCATGACGCCATCCTGCCAGCGCGGCGGCGCCGGGGAGTCAGGGCGCGCAGCCCCGGACCGCCCAGGCGCGGGCGCTGAGGCCGAGCGAGCCGTTCGTGGCGCGGGGGACGGCAGCGGCGAGTGCGGTGCGCAGTTCCTCCCGGTGCTCGGGCGGAAGGGCGGCGACGTACCCCGGGGCGGGGCCCTGACCCGAGAGGAACGGGTCCCAGAGGTCGGGGAAGCCGGTGAACACGGTGGGGACCGTGAGCGGCCGGACGGAGACACCGGTGAGGCCGGCTTCCGCCCACAGCGCTCGCAAGGGGCCCGGCCGGCAGAGCGGGAATCTGCGTCCCTCGTCCAGCGGGGCGGCGGAGGGGTCTCGTGCGACGGCCGTGTCCCAGAAGAGACGGAGCAGGTCCATGCCCTCGGCGTAGTCCCACACATACGCCGCGACCGGGCCGCCCGGCCGGACGGCGCGGGCCATCCCGGCCACGGCCCCGGCCGGATCGGGCAGGAAGTTCAGCGCCAGACCGCTGACGGCCACGTCCCATGCCGCGTCACGCACGGGCAGCGCCATCGCGTCGCCGACCAGGAAGACCGCCGGGGAGGGCGCCCCGGCCGCGGCGGTGCCCACGAACGCCTCCGACCGGTCGACGCCGAGCACCGTGCGGGGCCGGCACCGGGCGCCGACCACCGCCGACAGCACACCGGTGCCGCATCCCACGTCGAGCCACCGCAGCCCGTCCGGGCAGTCGAGCCACGCCACGAACTCCTTCGCGACGGCCCGGCTCCAGCGTCCCATGTACCGCTCGTACGCGGCCCCGGACGCCCACACCTCCGAGCGCTGTCCGTCCATACTGATTTCCCACCGAAGTTACTTTCGCCCTCTTCTATTTTAGACCCCGAGGGGTACCACTTTCGGGGCACGCGGATACCCGAACACCGGCATCTCACGCTCCGACGGACCTCGTTAGAGGGTTGTGACACACACGGAAATGCCTACAGTCGGAAACAGCCGCTCGATCATCACCTTTGCTGTGAAATCCGATGAAGGGGATGTCTTCCTCGCTGATTGTTCGGATCTGCTCACCGATTTTCTGAGAAGTCTGGGGCACATCCAGAGCGAGTATCTGCGGGCGATGGCCGGACTGTAGGACCTGTGTGATGGACGGCTTTTACAGCGAAGAGATGTCCTACGATCCCTCGTTCACGACGATCGAGATGCAGTGGGATCCGGCCGAGGAGCTGGCCCAGCTGCTGTCCGGGGGGTCCGGGGCCGGGGCGATCCCCGAGCCGAGGCCCCCGCTCAGGCCGCACGGCAGGGCAGGGCACCGGAAGATGCGCCGGCACCTCCAGGCCGAGTCCGGCCGGCCGCCCGAGTCCCGGCACAACGCGCACGTCACCATCCTGATCGCGATGATCTCGGTCTGCGCGGTCTGCATGCTGGGCTGGTCGTTCACCTATTCCTATGCCCAGCTCCGCGGCACCGCGTCCTCCGTCCTTCCGGACAGACTGGCGCAATGGTGGCCGCTGACGGTGTACGGGCCCTGGCTGGTGGCCGCCCTGTCGGTGCTCCGGGCCACGGTTCAGGGGCGGAGCGCACGGGGTTCCTGGTGCGTTCTGCTGGGTGCCTCGGCCATGGCGGTCAGCCTCTGCATCAGCCACGCCTCGCATTCCCTGCTCTCGCTGGTCATCTACGGAATTCCGCCGATCACCGCGCTGGTGTGTTTCTGGGAGATCGTCGGCCAGGTCTCACCCAAGACGGCCAAACCCCGGCACGCCGCCGACGAACGCTCGCGCTGGACGGCCGGCGGGGCGAGCATCACCTGACGGCACCCCGGCTCCGGCCGGAGGAGACAGCGGTGCTGTTACCGTCGTTCCCGTGTCGAGCGAGTCGGCCGGCGAGCGGTCCGCCCCGGCCCGGCAGATGGGGCCGCTGTACGCGGCCGGGTTCACCACCGCCTTCGGTGCGCACGGCGTCGCCGCCAGCCTCGGCGGCCGCACCGGCGACGCGGTGACCTCCCTGCTGGTGCTCGGCGGGCTGCTCGCCCTCTACGACGGTGCCGAGGTCGTCCTCAAGCCGCTGTTCGGCAGCCTCGCCGACCGCGTCGGCGCCCGCCCCGTGCTGCTCGGCGGGCTGGTGGCCTTCGCCGTCGCCTCCGCGCTGTACGCCGTCGCCGACAGCCCCGGCCGGCTGTGGGCCGCGCGCCTCGGCCAGGGCGCCGCGGCCTCGGCCTTCTCACCGTCCGCCTCCGCGCTGGTCGCCCGGCTGAACCCGGCGGCGAAGCGGGGGCGGGCCTTCGGCGGCTACGGCTTCTACAAGTCCCTCGGCTACACCCTGGGCCCTCTGCTCGGCGGCGTGCTGGTGTGGGCCGGCGGACTGCGCCTGCTGTTCGCCGTCCTCGCGGTGCTGGGCGCGGCGGTCGCCGTCTGGGCCGGGCTGGCCGTGCCCGTCGTACCGCCGCTGCCCAAGGCGCGGCAGACCGTCCTCGACCTGGCCCGCCGACTGGCCGACCCCGTCTTCCTCGCCCCGACGGCCGCGCTCGCCACGGCCACCGCGGCGCTGTCGGCCGGCGTCGGGTTCCTGCCGGTCTCGGGCCGGGCCGCGGGGCTCGGCCCCGTGGCCACCGGGGCGGCGGTGGCGGTGCTCGCCGGTTGCGCGGCCGTCGTCCAGCCGCGCGCCGGACGTGCGCTGGACGACGGCCGCCTCACCACCCGGACCGGTCTCGCCGCGGGGCTGACGCTGACCGCCACGGGGCTGGCCTGCGCGATGCTGCCGGGGCCGGCCGGCATCCTCCTCGCGGCAGTGCTGACCGGTGCCGGCACCGGTCTGATCACCCCGCTCGGCTTCGCCGCCCTGGCGGCGCACACGCCCCCGGAGCGACTCGGCCAGACCATGGGCGCGGCCGAACTCGGCCGCGAACTCGGTGACGCGGGCGGCCCCTTGCTCGTCGCCGCCGTCGCCTCGCTCACCACCCTCACCTACGGCTTCGGGGCGCTCGCCGCGCTGACCGGTCTCGCCGCGGCGGCCGCCCTCGTCCACCGCCGCCCGCCGCCGTCGTGACACGGGCCGGCCGCCGCACGCGGCATGCTCCCAACTCTCCCTCGCCGAGCAGCACTTGGGGGAACTTCGCGGCGAAAAAATTTCCCGGCGCACCGAACCTTCCCGAGGGAAAGCCCCTCTTCAGAGGCGCAGGCGCGCACTGACCTCGCGCGCCGGTCCGTATGCGAGGGGAATCCGAGACACCATGAAGAACAAGCTGACCGCCGTGACCCTTGCGGCGATCGTCGTCGCCGGTACTGCCGCTGCCGCCGTTCCCGCTTCGGCCGCCGTGAAGGCCGCGCCGACCCGCTGCCACACCGCCGACCTGAAGGCCGGTTTCGCGCTGGGCGACGACGCCAAGCCGGAGATGGGGCAGACCGAGAAGCAGACGCAGGCGTTCATCTGGTTCACCAACAAGAGCGACCGCACCTGCACCCTGTCCGGCTTCGCCGGTGTCGACATGGTCGGCGCTCAGAAGACCGACGGCACCTGGTCGCTGGCCCGCTCCTCCAAGGCCCCCGTGAAGCTGGTCCTGGAGCAGGGCGACACGGTCGACTTCAGCATCACGCTGCTCCCGGTGGCCGCCTCCACCCCGAAGGCGCAGAAGTTCGTCCCGGCGAAGTTCCTGGTCACCCCGCCGAACGAGACGGCGCACTTCACCCTGACCTGGCCCTTCGGCGGCCAGATCCTCAAGCAGGACGCCGCCACCCACCCGGGCACCTACGTCAACCCGATCGGGCAGTAGCCGGCCCGGCGCACCGCGACGGTGACCCGGGCGTCCCGGCTCAGGCGCGGGACGCAGGGACACGGGAGGTCTCGGGGCCGCCGCGGGCGAGCAGGGCCAGGCACGCGGCGGCCGTCTCCTCGACGCCGATCCGCAGCAGCCACGGGTCGGGGTGGTCCCCGTGCGGGTTGCCGGGCGGTCCCGGCCGCCACAGGGCGAGGTGCCGGCCGGCGCGGGGCGGCCCCCACAGCCGCGGGGACACCGGGCCGAACAGCGTGACGGACGGCGTGGCACGGGCCACCGCGAGGTGCGCCGGACCGGTGTCCCCGCTCACCACGAGCGCGGCACCGCCACCAGCGCCGACAGCTCGGGGAACGCCGGCCCGCCGCGCAGGACGTCCTCGGCGGGCAGGCGGGACCGCCCGGCGACCTCCAGGACCAGCGCGTCCTCCCCGGGGCCGCCGGTGACGACGACCCGGTGACCGCGGCCCCCGGCCACCGCCGCCGCGCAAGCAGTGGCGCGTCAGTGCATACCCGCCGCGTCGAGCAGGACGGTCACCGTGGGAGCGATGAGGCCGGTCGCCGTGTCGGCCCTGATGCCCGCACGGGCGCTGGCGCCGTCGAAGATCAGCATCAGCTGGCGGGCCAGCAGGCCCGGGTCGCTCGCCCCGCCCCGTTCCGCCTCGGCGCGGAAGAACGCCGCCAGGTTCTCCTTGACCCGGTGGGCCACCCGGCTCGCGGGGTGACCCTGGTCCTTGAGCTCGATCTGTACGACGAGGTACCGGCAGCCCTGGAAGTCGGGCTCACCCGCCTGTGACTCCATCTGCCGGAAGACGTGCAGGATCCGCTCCCGGGGCGGGCGGTCGTCGTCCCTGGCGGGAAGAAGCGTCGTCACATAGGCGGCGGCGCGTTCCTCCAGGCTCGCCGCCAGCAGTTCGCCCTTGCTCTCGAACAGCTGGTACATGGAGCGCTTCGAGACTCCCGCCGCCTTGCACAGCGCGTCGACGCCGATGCCGACCCCGTCTCGGTAGGTGAGCGTGGCCGCTGCCTCCAGCAGCCGCTCTCGGGAGCTTGACTTCGCTTCGGTGGTCATACGGCGAGGTTAACTCGATTCCCCCCGACCGGAAACCGATCGGTTTACGACGGCGGTGGCGCACCGGACTCAGTGGCCGATCACGGGCTCGCCCTCCGACGGCGCCAGAGGCGCACTCGGTATCAGGAGCGCCGAGAGGACGGCGCCGACCACGAAGAATGCGGCGCCCCACGCCAGCGTGGCCGTGTAGCCCTCGACCCCGGCGCGGGCCACGGTCAGCGCGCCCGGTTCGTGCGAGGACAGATAGTCGGTCGTGGCCGACGAGGCGACGGTGGTCAGCAGCGCCGTACTGATCGAGCCACCCACCTGCTGGCCGGTGTTGACGAGGGCCGAGGCGACGCCCGAGTCCTCGTGGTGGATGCCTGCGGTGGCGCCCTGGAAGGCGGTGGCCATCACTCCGCCGAGGCCGAGCCCCAGCAGGACCAGGCCGGGCATGATGTGGACGACGTAGGTGCTGTCCAGTGCGAGCCGGTTCAGCAGGGCCATACCGGATGCGGCGACCAGGAAGCCGGCACTGATCACGATCTTCGGGCCGACCCTGGGCAGCAGCAGCGAAGGCGCCGTGGTCGACGCGGCGACGATGCCCGCGACCATCGGCAGGAACGCCAGACCGGTCCTGATCGGCGAGTAGCCGAGGCCGGCCTCCAGGTAGTAGGTCAGGAACAGGAAGATCGAGAACATCCCCATGCCGATGACGAACACCGCCAGGAACGACCCCCCGCGGGTCCGGTCCAGTACGAGGCGCAGCGGCAGCAGCGGATGCGCGACCCGGGACTCCAGCCGTACGAACACCACGAGCAGCACCGCACCGACGACCATGGAGCCGAGCGCGACCGGGTCGGTCCAGCTGGTGGACTCGACGTGCGCGAACCCGTAGACGACGGCGAACAGCGCCACGCTCGCCACGGCGGTGCCGGGAATGTCGAGTGCGGGCCGTTCGGTGACCGCGGGCTTGGCCAGCAGCAGCACCGCACCGGCCAGCGCGACGGCCGCGAAGACGACGTTCACGTACATCACCCAGCGCCACGACGCCCACTCGGTGAGCATGCCGCCCAGCAGCAGCCCGACCGCGCCGCCCGCACCGGCCAGCGCGCTGAAGATGCCGAACGCCTTCGGCCTCTCGGCCGGGTCGGTGAAGGTCACACTGAGCAGCGACAGCGCCGCGGGCGCGAGCAGCGCGGCGAAGAGCCCCTGGGCCACGCGTGCCGTGACCAGGATGTCGAAGCTGGTGGCCGCGCCGCCGAGGACGGACGCGCCCGCGAAACCGATCAGGCCGGTCACGAAGGTGGTACGCCGGCCGAACAGGTCGCCGAGACGGCCGCCGAGCAGCAGCAGGCTGCCGAACGCCAGGGCGTACCCCGTGATGACCCACTGGCGGCTGCCGTCGCTGAAGCCGAGGTCGTGCTGTGCCGCGGGCAGCGCGATGTTCACGACGGTCGCGTCGAGCGTGACCATGAGCTGCGCCGTGCCCAGCACGACGAGCACCCACCAGCGCACGGCGTGTGAGCCGCGGTGGCCCGAGTCTGTTGAGCCCGGAGCCGTGGCCCCGCGGTCGAAGGTGGTACTCACTTTTCCCCTTGGTCGCTGTGATCACCGGCTCCCCGCACACCCCGGAAACCGATCTGTTTCCACCTAGAGAAACAGATCGGTTTCCCCCATGCAACCGGACGCGGGTCCGGCCCCGAACCCGGGACCCGCCCCGGCTTGCGTCCGAAAACAGATCGGTTTACGGTGGTGGAAACGGAAGGAAACCGATCGGTTTCCCGGGTCATCTGGAGTCAGTCATGACAGCTCTGAAGGGCGCGAACGTCTTCGTCACCGGCGGCAGCCGAGGCATCGGCAAGGCACTGGTGGAGGAGCTGTACGCCCGCGGCGCCGCCAAGGTCTACGCCACCGCCCGCGACCCGCGCGCCGTGACGCACCCGGACGCCGTCCCGGTGGCGCTGGAGGTCACCGACCCGGCCTCCGTGGCGGCAGCCGCGGCACAGGCGGGCGACGTCACGGTGCTGGTCAACAACGCCGGTGCCTCGGTCGGCGCGTCCTTCCTCGACTCCCCGGTCGACGACGTCCGCCGCGAGTTCGAGACCAACTTCTACGGCCCGCTCCTGGTCACCCGGGCCTTCGTACCGGTCATCGAACGCAACGGCGGCGGCCACCTCCTGAACGTGCACTCCGTGCTCTCCTGGGTGGCCCTCGGCGGCTCGTACAGCGCCTCCAAGGCCGCCCTGTGGTCACAGAGCAACTCCCTGCGCCTGGAGCTCCGGCCGCGCGGCATCGCCGTGACCGGACTGCACGTCGGCTACGTCGACACCGACCTGACCGCCGGCGTCGACGCCCCCAAGTCCGACCCGCGCGAGGTGGCCGCACTCGCCCTCGACGGTGTCGAGGCCGACGCCCACGAGGTCCTCGCCGACGACATCTCACGGCACGTCAAGGCTGGCCTGGCCGGCGACCTGGCCGGTCTGTACCCCCAGTTGACGAAGTAACGAAGGAGTCGGCGACATGCCCGCCCACGAGCCACGACCCACCGCCCACCTCCACATCCCGGGGACCACCAGCCACACCGTCGCCCCGCGCGGCGGGTCCGACGGCCGTGAGGGAACACTGCGTTACCTCAAGGCGGGCGGCGGCGCCCCCCTGGTCCTGCTGCACACCGTGCGGACCCAGGCCGAGCACTTCCGCCACCTCATCCCGCTGATCTCCGACCACTACACGGTGTACGCCCTCGACCTGCCCGGCATGGGCTACTCCGAGATCGTCCCCGGAGCGTCGTACGACGAACCGGCCCTGCGCGCGGGCGTCGAGCGGCTCCTCACCGAACTCGACCTCCACGACGTGACGTTGCTGGGTGAGTCCATGGGGGCGGTGCTCGCCCTCACCACCGCGGCCGACCTCCCGGAGCGTGTCCGACGCGTCGTCGCGGTGAACACGTACGACTTCCGCGGCGGAATCGCCCGGTCGAGCCTCCTCGCCCGTGCGGTGGTCGGCGGTGTCCTCGCACCGGGAGTGGGCCCGGTGATCGCCGGGGTGGAGCCCAGGCCCGCCCTCCGCAGGATCCTCCAGGGCGGCCTCGGCGACCGGAGCGCGCTGCGCGAGGAGTACGTGGACGAGCTGCTCCGGGTGGGCGCCCGCCCCGGCTACCCGACCGTCGCCCGGGGCGTGTACCAAGCCCTGCCCAGCCTCATCGCGGCCCGCTCGCGCTACCCCGAGGTCAAGGCACCCGTCCACCTCGTCTACGGCGAGCGGGACTGGTCCCGCCCCTCGGACCGGGACGCCAACAAGCGGCTGCTCCCGACCGCCGAGTTCACGCAGGTCCCGAAGGCCGGCCACTTCATCGCCCTGGAACGCCCCGACGTGCCGGCCGACTTGCTGAGAAGAACCGCGCAGGCCTGAGAAGGACACCATGAGGATTTCCGTCATCGACGCCGGAGCGATCGGCGGTAACCTCGCCCGCAAGCTCGGCGAAGCCGGTCACGACGTCGAGGTGGCCGACGCCCGCGGACGCGGGGCCGTCGCGCCCGAGGTGCTGACGACCGGTGCCCGTGCCGTACCGCTCGACGACGCGGTCAAGGACAGGGAGGCCGTCATCCTGGCCGTCCCCTTCAATCGGCTCCGGCCGGTACGGCCCGGACGAGCCGCTTCGGACCGAGGCGGCTGCTGCCGTGGTCAGGGCCGGTCCAGGCCCCACGTCTGCAGGGCGTAGGGTCGGCCCTTTTCCTCACCTGTGATCAGGGGCACGTCGAGCAGCCTGAAGCCTGCCTTGGTGGCTACGGCGACGCTGGCGGCGTTCTCGGCCTCCAGCTCCAGGATCACCTGCCTCGCGTCCAACTCCTCGAAGGCGTACGAGGCCATCACCCGCACCGCCCGTGCCGCCAGCCCCCGGCCGCGGTGCGCCGGGCCGATCGCGTAGCCGAGCTCCATGCCCTCGGAGGCCCGCCGCAGCATCACCTCGCCGAGCGGTGCACCGCCGTCGACGGTGACGGCGAGCAGGATCGTCGTGCCGTCCGCCCGCAGTCGCCGGTCCCGGTCCAGCCGTACGCGGGCGGCAGCTGCGTCGAAAGGGGAGGCCATCGGTGTCCAGTACGCGATGTCGGGGTGGTCGAACAGCTCCGGCATCGCGGCCAGGTCCGCCTCCGTCCAGTCGCGGAGGACGAGACCCTCGCCCGACAGCTCGATCCGCTCGGGAAAGGACGACATGGTGCTGCTCATGGTGGGGGAGCCTCCCTGGCCTGTTCGGGACGAGGCAGGATAACGGTGGGCGGGCGCCGGTCATCGGCCACCACTCACCCCACCCCGCCGACCGGCGGGGTGAGGACCGACGACCGGCGGGTCAACTCCCGTGATGTGTCGGGTGGTTGACTGCATCGACACCTCAGCAACGTTGTCTTCGTGACTGAGATCGAAAGCGCCGGCAAGGTGTCCCCCCGCGACGTGTCCGCACCCGAGTCCAGCCCGGCGGTGGAAGGCGCCACGGCCACGAAGGGCGCCGCGCCGATGGCGCGGCTGGTCGGCGTGGACCTCGCCCGCGCACTGGCCGTGTTCGGAATGTTCGCCGTGCACGTCGGCCCCTTTCCGACGCCGGGCGGCGGCGTCGGCGACTGGTTCCTGGGCCTGGCGAGCGGCCGGGCGTCAGCGCTGTTCGCCACCCTCGCCGGGTTCTCGCTGATGCTGATCGCGGGCCGCCGCGAGCCGAAGACCGGACTGGCCGGCCGGCAGGCCAGGACCCGTATCGTGATCCGGGCCGTGGTCCTGCTGGTGCTGGGCAGCGCGCTGGCGATGACCAACTTCGGCGGCGCCGGAATCCTCAACTTCTACGCGGTGTACTTCCTGCTGGCCCTGCCCCTGGCCCGGCTGCGGGCCAGGACGCTCGGGATCCTCGCGGTCACCCTCGCGGTCGTCACGCCGCAGGTGGCGTACGGCCTCCGGGCGCTGCTCAGTGAGTCGATCGTGAACACCGTCGACTCGTACGACCCGATCGCGCGCGTCTGCGGCGTGGGCGTGCTCGATCTCCTGCTCACCGGCCTCTATCCGGCGATGACCTGGATGACGTTCGTGGTCACCGGCATGACGTTGGGCCGGCTGGACATCACCTCCGGTGCGGTGCAGCGGCGGCTGGCCGTGGTCGGTCCGGCGCTGATCGCCTTCGGATACGGCGTGTCGTGGCTGGTGCTCCGGCTGACCGGCGGCGACAAGGAGATCGCGGCCGCGATGCCCGACATGAAGGACCTCGAGGCCCTGAAGGACTCCGGCATGGCGACGGGGTCCTTCGACATGCCGGTCGGCCGTGGGCTGTGGGGCTCCGACGCATGGGGGCTGCTGGCAGCCGAGCCGCACAGCGGTTCCACGTTCGACCTGTTCGGCAGCATCGGGATCGCGATCACCGTGCTGCTGTGCCTGACGGTGGCGCTGGCCCGGCTGCCGTGGCTGGGCCGGCTGGCGAGCCCGGTGATCGCCGTCGGAACCATGTCGCTGACCCTCTACGTGGGCCACATCCTGGTGATCCTCGCCCTGCCCGGAGAATCGGCCACCCCGCCGCAGTCCGCCTCCGCCACGCTGCTGTTCTCGTTCATCCTCGGAGCCACCCTGTTCGCGGCGATCTGGTCCCGCTTCGCCCGCCGCGGACCGCTGGAGTACCTGCTCAACCGCACGACGAAACTGGCGAACCTCGTCCGGTGACCCTGCCGTCCGGCCGGTACCGGGCGTGGTCGCACCCCCCGGCGACGGCGGCTCTCCGCGACGGCGCCCCTCCGCGGTGGTGACCCTCCCTCCGGGGGCGACCTGGGGAGGAGCCGAGTCCGGCCTGTCGGCGGGGGTCGTCCCGCTGGTCGGCGGAGTGGATACCTGCGGGATTCCGGATGGGATGGAGGTGCGGGTCAGGGCCCTGAGGAGGCCGAGGTCCGGGGCGTGCCGACCGGACCCTCCGCACCGGCCCCGTCCTCAGCGACCCATGTCAGCGTCGAAGACCTGACCGTGCACAGGAGACTTGAGTGAGATACGGGAAGACCCTGCCCTGGCTCGCCGCCGTGGCCGTCCTCGCGACCGCCTGCAGCAGCACGTCCGGCACCGACCCGGCCCCCTCGTCGTCGACGTCGGCAGCCGGCTCGTCGTCGGCCTCCGAGGAGCGGAACAAGGCACTCGTCCTGCGCCTGTACTCGGAGGCGTTCGACAAGGACAGGACCGACGTGGTGAAGGAACTCGTCGGCGCCGACTTCGTGCAGCACGACAAGTCGGTTCCCGGCGGGGCCGAAGGGCAGATCGAGCAGTTCAAGGATCTCAAGGCGAGGATTCCCGGTGCGGTGGCGACCGTCAGACACGTGGCCGCCGACCGTGACCTGGTGGCCGTGCACTGGCACGCGTCGGCCACCCCGGCGAACGAGGCGACCGGCGAGGCCAGGGCGGACCTGTTCCGGGTCGACCACGGCAAGCTGGTCGAGCACTGGGGCATCACGCAGACCGTCCCGGCGAGGACGGCCAGTGGGAACTCCCTGTTCGGCGACGTGTACAAGTACCCGGACAAGGCCCCGACCCTGTCCGAGGAAGCCGAGGAGAGGAACCGGGAGTTCGCGGTCACCGCGTACCGCGCACTCTCCGACGGCGACGTGAAGGTGATCGACAAGAGCTGGGATCCGCGGTACTACCAGCACAACCCGATGATCGCGAACGGGACCGGCCCGCTGAAGGGACTGCTGCAGCAGGACACACAGGGCGCCCCCTCGCCCGTCGGCACCCCGCCCGCCGAGGACGGCGGTACCCGGTTCGGCGAGACCCTCGCCGACGGGGACCTGGTGTGGGTCTTCAGCTCCGACCACGTGGTCGCGGACATCTTCCGAGTGGTCGACAAAAAGATCATCGAGCACTGGGACGTCGTCGCCGACGGGCAGTAGCCCGGCCAAAGGGAGGAGCCCCAGCCGACGCACGGCTGGGGCTCGTCCACGCGCCGGCAGACCGCCCCGGATCGCGATCGCCGTGGACCGGGCAGGTCAGCGCCGCAGGGTGAGGACGCCCGGCCGGTACGGCAGTCGGTCGTAGGGGGCGGACACGCCGGGGTCGTGGCCCTGGTAGAGGAACTGCAGGTTGCAGGGGTCGATGGTCATGGTCTGGTCGGGGTTGTCGCGGACCAGGTCACCGTGGCTGATGTCGTCGGTCCAGGTGGCACCGCTGTTGGCCTTGCCCGCGAAGGGGTTGCTCTCGGTGGCCGCCTGCGGGGTCCACGTACCGTTCAGGCTGGAGGCCGTGAACGAGCGGAAGTAGCGCCCCTTCGAGCCCATCGCCTCGACGATCATGAGGTACTGGTTCTGGCCCTTGACCTTGTAGACCTGCGGCGCCTCGAACAGGTTGCTCCTCGTGTCGCTCATGACCGTCGTGTACGACGAGCCGAAGCTGCCCGGGAAGTTCCCGATCGGCATGCTCGCCCGGTAGATCTTGCCGTTGTCACCGGCGAAGAACAGGTACATGTTCCGGTCGTCGGCGATCAGGGTCTGGTCGATCGGGCCGGTGCCGGAGTCGGGGAGGCTGCCGGTGAACAGCGGCCGCGGCGCGGACCAGCCGTTGGGGTCGGTGGGGTCGCTCGACGTGCGGTAGATGAAGGGCCACGCACCCCACTGGTACGCCAGCACCCAGATCTTCTTGGGCGCGAAGTAGAACAGCGTGGGCGCCACCGCGGGCTGGCTCATGCCGGTCTGGCGCGCCGACGCCATGTCCGACCAGTTCGTGAAGGGACTGAACATCATCGAGCCGTACGACGATCCCGACACGTTCGACGCGTAGATCAGGTGCTTGCCGTTGTACACCACGTCGGTGAAGTCCTTCAGCGAGGTCCAGCCGTTCGCCGGCTGCGCCAACGCGCCCGTGGACGTCCACCGGTACGTCGACGGAAGGGAACACGTGCCCGGCGGGGTCGTCCCGGACAGCCCGGACCACTTCTGGTTGCCGCCGGACCAGCAGGAGTACAGCTGGATCTTGGTGCCGTTGGCGGTGCCCGCGCCGACGGCGTCGAGGCACCGCCCGGACCGGACGCCGGCGATCGTGCCGTCGGTGTTGATGTTCCACTGCTGGCCGGCGCTGCCGTCGCAGTCCGAGATGACCACCGCGGTGCCGTTGCCGGTGTTTCCGGCCTTGGCGGCCAGGCACTTGTTGCCGTAGACCTTCAACTGCTTGCTGGAGGTGTAGGTCCAGCGCTGGTTGGTCTGCCCGTGGCAGTCCCACAGCTGCGCCTGGGTGCCGTTGGCGGTGGAGGCGCCGTTGATGTCGACACAACGGCCGGAGGCGACGCCCTTGATCTCCCCGGTCCCGGTACCGGTACCGCCGGTCGTCCCGCCGGTCGTCCCGCCGGGGTTGGTGCCGGGGGCGGCCTTGAGGGCGTTCATGACGGCGGTGTAGGCGGGTTTGGGGTTGCCGTCGTTGCTGAACAGCAAGGGGCTCTCGTCGCTGCGCCAGGAGTCGCGGTCACGGACGCCCCATACCGTGATGCCGGTGCACCGGGCCACGGACAGGCAGGCGTCGACCGCGTTGGCGTACTGGGTGGGCGACGCCTGCGCGATGTCCAGTTCGGTGATCTGGACGTCGACGCCCAGGGCGGCGAACTCGGACAGGGTGGTCCGGAAGCTGGACGGCGGGCCGCCGGCGCCGAAGTGGCTCTGGAACCCGACGCAGTCGATCGGCACGCCGCGGGACTTGAAGTCCTTGACCATGCGGTAGACGCCCTGCGTCTTGGCGTCGGTCCAGTTCTCGATGTTGTAGTCGTTGTAGCAGAGCTTGGCCGAGGAGTCGGCGGCCCGGGCGGTGCGGAACGCTTCCTCGATGAAGCCGTTGCCCAGCACGTTCTGGAACACCGAGCTGCGGTGCTGGCCGCTGCCGCCGTCGGCGAACGCCTCGTTGACCACGTCCCAGGCGTAGATCTTGCCCTTGAAGTGGGTCATCTCGGTGGTGATGTGGTTGTTCATCACGCTGCGCAGCGTGTTCGCGTCGGTGATGGAGCCGACCCAGGACGGGAGCTGCGAGTGCCAGACCGTGGTGTGGCCGCGCACGCGTTGGCCGTGTGACGTGGCACGGTTGACGATCTGGTCGGCGGGGCCGAAGTTGAACGTGCCGCGGGACGGTTCGATCGTGTCCCACTTCATCTCGTTCTCCGGGGTGATCATGTTGAACTCCCGGTCCGCGATCGCGGTGTACGTCGAGTCGCCGAGCCTGCCCGCGGCCACGGCGGTGCCGAAGTACCGGCCCGAGGGGGCCGCCTGCGTACCCAGGGCGGCGGCTCCGGCGGAGTCGGGGAGGAGCGTCAGGGCACCGGCCACCACCGTCGCGGCCGACAGCCCCATCATTACTGCTCGGCGACGCCGGCTGAGCCGGTGCATGCCCTTCACGATTCTCCTCGGTGGCTGTGGGTCCCCCGGAGTGCCGCGAGCGGGACGTGGGCCCGTTGCTGCGTACCGGTCGTCCGGGGGTCATGGGTGTGTCGCGTCATCGGAGCGGCTTTCTTCAGGGGGACACGGTGACGCACCCCTCAGCCGTGCGGGGCCGCAGAGCGTTGTGGTTGCGGCCCCGCACGGGTGTCGGGGTCAGGACGGGTCGCCGTACTGGAGGCCGCGTCCGTTGGTGCCGATGTAGACGCGGCCGAAGGTGTCGGGGTCGCCGGTGATGATGCCGACGCTGCCGATGGCGCCCCACTGGTGGGCGTCGTCGTTGATGCGGAGCCAGGTGGCGCCCTTGTCGGTGGAGCGGAAGACTCCGGTGACGTCCTTGACGGTGCCGAGCAGGTACAGGGCCTGGTAGTCGGCGCCGGACGCGGCCTTGCCGAAGCCGAGGGCGGAGGCGGACTGCACCGAGCCGAGCGTGGTGAAGGTGCGGCCGCCGTCGGTGGAGTGCAGCAGCCCCTTGCCGCCGCCGGAGATCCACAGGTCCCCGGCGATGCCGGGAACGGCGGTGAGCCGGCCGGAGGGGAGGTTGCCGGCCCGGGCGGTGAAGGTCGCGCCGCGGTCGGTGCTGGCGTAGAGGGTGCCGCCGGACAGGGAGTAGAAGGTAGTGGCCGAGGAGCGGTCGGCGACGACCTCGGCGTCGGTGCCCAGGCCGCTGACCCGGGACCAGCTCGTGCCCTTGTCGGCCGAGCGGTACGGGACCTGACCGTCCTCGGTCCAGACGATGGTGGTGCCGTCCGCCGCGAGCGCGACGTGGCCCATCTGGGAGCTGCTGACCGGCTCGGCCTTGAAGCCCGTCCAGCTGTTGCCGCCGTCGGTGGAGTAGGCGCCGTCCTGCTCGCCGCCACGGCCGACGCGGACCATCATCGAGGGGTTGGACTGGGCGAAATCGATGTCGGTGCTGCTGCTCATCAGCGGGTTCTTCATCCGCCCGGCGGGCAGCTCGGTCAGGGAGTCGTGGCGGAAACCGCCCTGGTCGCCCATGGAGGTGATGACGGTGGCGCCGCCGGGCGGGGCGATCGCGTCCGCCAGCGCGGTCTCCTCCAGCCCCCGGGCCCCACCGGTCCAGTGGCTGGTGCCGCCGCTGTCGCCGGCGTTGGCGTCCTTGCTGCGCCAGATGCCGTTGCCGGTGCCGTACAGCACGTGCCCGGAGTCGAAGGGATCGATGGCCAGGGCGGTCATCCAGTGCCCGATGCCGGTACCGACGTAAGGAGCTTCGGAGGCGTTACGCACCGACTTGTCGGCCAGGGCCTTCCAGGTCCCACCGCCGTCGGTGGTCCGGTAGACCTCGTCCTCGGGCCACCAGCGGTCGAGGGTGGTGACCATCACCGTGGACGGCTTCTGCGGGTCGACGGCCAGACCGGAGAACCCGTAGCCGCCCTTGGACGGGGAGACGTCCTTCCACGTGCCGCCGGTCGGCGTGTACTTCCACACCGAACCCGCCGTCACACCGTTCGGACCGAGGGCGTCGGTGTACGTCAGGTACAGCGAGCCGTCACCGGAGAGCACACCGTGCTGCGGCATCTGGCCGTTGGGCTGCCCGGGGACGGCCTGCCAGGTGCTGCCGCCGTCGGTGGAGCGGTAGAGGGAGGTGGACTTGTCGGCGACACCGACGTAGACCGTCTTGCTGCCGGCCGGGCCGTACGTCACGAAGGAGATGCCCCCGCCGCTGCCCGCCCCGTTCTTGACGGGGAAGGAGGAGACCTGGCTCCACGTCACGCCGTAGTCGGTGCTGCGCCACAGGCCGTTCTTGCGGGTGCCCAGCAGCAGAGTGCTGTGGTCGGAGGGGTCGATCACCAGCCGTTCGCCCGCCCCGCGGCCGTCCTCGTTGGCGCCCAGCTTGAAGGGCAGCGCGGTGCGCTTGAAGGTCCGGCCCCGGTCGGTGGAGCGCAGCATCTCGCCGTTGCCGGCCCAGTCGTTGGTGTAGGTGCCCGCCGCGAGGTAGAGCCGCTCGGGGTCGACGGGGTCGGTGGCGATCGAGTCGATGCCCAGCAGATTCCAGTCCTTCTCGCCGACCCAGTCGGTCAGCGGGATCCACTGCTCGGCCCCGGTGTCCCAGCGGTAGGCGCCGCCCATGTCGGTGCGCGCGTACAGCAGACCCTTCTCCCGCTGGTTGAACACCAGCCCGGTGACGTAACCGCCGCCCGCCACCTGGGCGTTCTTCCACGCATACGGTCCCGCAGCGGCCGTCGTCTGCGTCCCGCCGGTCCCGGACGCCGGGGCCTCGGCCGACTTCACCAGCTTCCACTGCTGGTTGGTGCTGCCCCGGCTCGGATACTGGATCACCGCCGCGCCCTGGGCGGTGGAGCCCCCGGAGACGTCCAGGACCTGGCCGCTCTTGCGGGAGGTGAGGGTGACGGCTTCGGAACCGCTCACATCGCTGATCCGCCACTCCTGGGAGGGGGCGGAGCTGTCGGTCTGCTGCTCGGCGGGGGCGCCCTTGGCCGTGGAATCACCCGCTATCCCCAGCACCTTGCCGCTGTTGCGGTTCACCAGTTCGTAGTAGCCGTCCCCGGCGGACTTCAGCCTCCACTGCTGGTTGGCGGTGTTCTGGTCGGTCCACTGCTGGATACGGGTGCCGTCAGCGGTGGAGTAGCCGTTGACGTCCAGCACCTTGCCGCTGCGCACGGAGACCAGCCGGTAGTAGGCGTTGCCGTCGACCGTCGCGGCCTGCGAGTCCTCCTGCGAGAACAGGAGATACGGCACGAGGACGGCCGGTACGCCGAGGACCAGGCCGGTGGCGGTCCAGCGACGGCGGTGACGTCCGCGGCGCGTGCCGTGCGTGGGGTTGTTCATGGAGGACTGATCTCCTTGCAAGCCGTTCATGAGCGGAAAGGATGATGTCGGCCACGGGAACTGACCGGATCCGCCCCCTTGTGGTCACAGGGCCCGTACAGGGTTGCCGCGCGTCGGGAACTTTTTTCGGATCACTTCGTGGGGCCCTCGACCTCGCCCTGCCGGACAACAGCCTCCGCAGGTGTCCGGCACTCCGGATCGCCCTCGGCGACAGACGTCCACACCGCCCTGCCGGACCCCGACGGTGGCCCGTCCGCGCTCTGGCGCGACCCTCCGTGAGCACTGACGTAGGCGCGGGACGGCGGGACGGCGCGACGGGCGCGACGACTGCCTCGCCGGGGCCTTGGCGCGGGAGTGTCAATCCGACGGCCCAGGGCTGACGGTGGCGACCGCCGGCCGGACGGGCACGTCGCGGGCTGCCTGACCGGCGAAGAAATCTGGATAGTTGGGGCCTGAAACTGAAAGAAGTGTGGCAGCTCGCGGCATCGATAAAAAATCTGTTCGCCGTTGAATGATATCTAGCGAATATCTCCTGTCTGCATGCCGAGATGGGGGCTCGAATGCCCCGGTATGCCTGGATATGTACACCTGTCTCTGGACGTTGCTTGCGATTTGCGACAGGTGATCTTTCTGTTACTTGGGCTTCTGGGGTGGCAAAGTGATTGATTGTGCGACCGCGGAGCCGCTGGTCGCACACCTGAAAAAGGGGGAGAAGTGAATCGCATTATCGTCTGCCTGGTTTCCGTGCTGACGCTCGCCGTTCTGGTGTTCCAGGGGAATCTGCTCGAATCCGGACAGTCGAGTTCTGATTCGTTCATGGCACGCGCCGTTCCGCTGGATCTCGGTTGGGGCTAAGTGCAGCTCAACGCCACGACATACTTCGCGCCGCGCGGAACGAAAGGTTGTCTCGAAAATGTCTGATTCCGGCCTTCCGGTTGTTCTCATCGCAGAGAAACTCAGCCCGGCGACCATTGACGCCTTGGGACCCGACTTCGTGGTTCGGTACTGCGACGGTGCCCGTCGTGACGAACTGCTTGCCGCCGTTCCCGACGCCGACGCGCTCCTGATCCGCTCCGCGACCCAGGTGGACGCCGGGGTCCTTCAGGCTGCCGAGAAGCTTCGCGTCATCGCCCGCGCCGGAGTGGGGCTGGACAATGTGGACGTCCGCGAGGCCACCAGGGCCGGTGTGCTGGTGGTGAACGCCCCCACCTCCAATGTCGTCAGCGCGGCCGAGCTGGCCGTGGGCCTGCTGATGGCCACGGCACGCAACATCGCGGCGGCCAACACCGCCCTCAAGGGCGGACAGTGGGCGCGCTCGCGCTATGGCGGCGTGGAACTCTGCGGCAAGACGGTCGGCGTGGTGGGTCTGGGCCGCATCGGTTCCCTGGTCGCGGAGCGGCTGCGGGCGTTCGGGATGACGATCGTGGCCTACGACCCCTACGTCACCGACGAGCGCGCCGCGCAGCTCGGTGCCGAGCTGCTGGACCTCGACGAGCTGCTGCGCCGCTCGGACTTCATCACCGTCCACCTGCCCCGCACCCCGGACACCGTCGGTCTCATCGGTGACGAGGCCCTGCGCAAGGTCAAGCCCGACGTCCGCATCGTCAACGCGGCGCGCGGCGGCATCGTGGACGAGGCCGCGCTGGCCCTGGCCCTGAAGGACGGCCGGGTGGCCGGCGCCGGCCTGGACGTGTTCGAGTTCGAGCCGACCACCGAGTCCCCGCTCTTCGACTTCGACTCGGTCGTCGTCACCCCGCATCTGGGGGCCTCGACCGCCGAGGCCCAGGAAAAGGCCGGAATATCGGTTGCGCAGTCGGTCCGTATGGCGTTCGCGGGGGAACCGGTTCCCGACGCGGTGAATGGAACGGCCATCGGGGAGCGCGCCCGGTGACCGGTGCCGAGGCGCTCGACGCCGCACCACACACTCCGGTTCACGACATTCTCGGAGTCGGCTTCGGCCCTTCCGATCCGGCTCTCGCCATCGCCGTCCGGGAACACAATGAGCAGGTTCCGGACACCGATCGCCTCGGCATCGTCTTCGTGGAGAAGCAGGACCGCTTCGGGTGGCACCGGGGCATGCCGACCGACGGCGCCACGCGGCAGGTCTCCCTGAATGACCTCGCCACGATGCGGAACCCGGGCAGCTGGTACGGGTTTCCGGCCTGTCTCCACGACGAACGGCGCCTGAGCGACTTCATCAATGACCGGAGCTTCTTCCCGAGCCGCGCGGAATTCCACGACCACCTGGAATGGGCGGCAGTGGACTTCACCGATCAGGTGGCCTACGGGGAGAACGCCGAGTCGGTCTCGCCGAGCCGGTCCGGCGACGAACTGCTGTTCGCGGCGCCGTGAGCCTGGCCCGCTCGGCCGGTGCCGGCCGGGAGAGGCAGCCGGAGGAGGCAAGACCCGCACCGGCGCGGGAGCTCGGCACCCGCGGTCTGGTGATCTTCTACGTCACCAGCCTGGTCGGGGCGGGCCTGCTCGGCGTGCCCACCGTGACGGCCGCCATCGCCGGGCCGGCCTCGCTGATCGCCTGGGCGGTGCTGGCGCTGGCCTCGTATCCGATGGCTCGGCTCTTCGCCGAGATGTCGGCCCGGCATGTGGACGCATCGGGGCTCAGTGCCCTCATCCGCAGCGGGCTCGGCCGGCCCGCCGGGGACACCGCCCACATCCTGCTCGTCCTCGTGTACATGGCGGGCAACCCCGTGATGGGCATCATCTCCGCGCGCTACTTCTGCCATCTCACGGGACTTGGCGAGGGGTGGACGATGTATGTCGCGGCCGGATTCATGACGCTGTCGGTGGCCTTCAACGGGCTGCGCCTCGCGCTCGGTGCCCGTATCCAGCAGGCGGCGCTGGTCCTGCTGTTGCTGGGCCTGGCCTGTGCCGTCGTCCTGGCGGCGCCCGAGATGTCGGTCTCCCGCCTCACGCCGTTCGCCCCGCACGGCTGGCCGGCCGTCGGCACGTCCGCGGTCGTCGCGTTCTTCTCGTTCCTCGGCTGGGAGAACGTCTCGGCGGTGGCGGAGGAGGTGCGCGATCCGGCGCGCGCGTTCCGCCGGGCCATCCGCTACGCAGTGCCCGCCGTGGGCCTCGTGTACGTGGTCGTCGCGGGCGCCTATCTGCTGGTCCCCCACCCGCCCGGAACGATGGTGCTGTCCGCCCTGCTCGGCGCGTGGGGCGGCGGTGCAGCCGGGGACCTCGTCGCCCTGCTGATCGTGGTGGTGGCCACCAACGCCTGGGTGCTGGGTGCCTCCCGGCTCACCCTGGCCGCGGCCCGGAAGGGTCTGCTGCCGGCCGCCCTCGGCCGGGTCGGCCGTACCGGGGTGCCCGGCCGGGTGCTGCTCGCGCTCGGCGTCGGCTACGTGGCGGTCCTCACCGCAGTCGGCCGGTCCGGCGTCGAGGAGGACCGCATGGTGGCCGTCACCAGCGCCGTCTTCCTGATCCTCTACATCGTCTCCGCGGTCGCCGCGCTGCGCGAGCGGCCCACGCCCGCCATGCGGGTCAGTGCCCTCGCCACCGGTGTGCTCGCGGCGTTCTTCCTGCTGTTCACCGGGACGGCACTGGTTCTCGCCCTGCTGCTCGTGCTGTGCGCGGCGCTGGTCACGGCCCGCCGCCGCTCGCGGGGCAGGCTCGTCAGCAACGAAGAGGTCACGTGATAACCAAACTCCGCATCGACCCCGCCCTGGCCCGCGACGAGTTCGGCATGCGCTGCCAGCGGCTCGTCCCCTGGCACGGTGGCGACGAGCCCCCGCTCGGGGCCATGGCCTGTTTCCTGCCCCCCGGCAGCAGCTCGGACCCGGACTGCCACAGCCAGGACGAGGTGATGTTCGTGCTCGGCGGCTCCGGGCGGGTGGAGCTGGCGGGCGAGAGCACGGACGTCACCGCCGGGGACGTCGTGGTGCTCCCCGGCGGGCTGGAGCACGTCGTGCGCAATCCGGGCACCGACGCCGACGCGGGCACCCTCCGCTGGCTTTCCGTGTACTGGCCCCTGTACGACAACCCGCGGGAGGCGACCGCGTGACCGGCCCCGTGTGGATCACGAGTACGCCCCCGACCCCCAACGGCGATCTGCACGTGGGTCATCTGGCCGGGCCGTACGTCGCCGGTGACGTGCTGAGCCGCTTCCTGCGGGCCGAGTCCCGGAGCGTGCTGTACACCTCAGGCATCGACGACCACCAGAGCCATGTGCAGGTGCGGGGGCTCAAGGACGGCGGCAAGGCCGCCGAGGAGATCGCCGACGCGTACGGCGCCTCGATCGTGCGGACGTGGCGCAGCGCCGCCGTGTCCCTCGACCGGGTGGTCCTGCCCCGCCGCGACGCCGGGTACGCCCGGGCCGTCCAGAAGTTCTTCCGGCGGCTCTACGACGCAGGGCACATCGAGGCGCGCACGACCCCGCTGCCGTACTGCGTGCCCTGCGAGCGCTGGCTCTACGAGGCGTATGTGGTGGGCGTCTGCCCGCACTGCGGGGTCTCCTCCCACGGCAACGCCTGCGAAGCGTGCGGCCGCCCCAACGACTGCGGGGACCTCGTCGACCCGAGGTGCGCGTTGTGCGGGCAGGCGGCCGAGAACCGTCCGTGCGAGCGGTTGTACTTCCCGCTCGACCCCCACACCGAAACGCTCGTCGCCTACTGGTCCACGGTGCGCATGCCACCGCACCTGCGTGCGCTGTGCGAGACGATGGCCGCCGACGGACTGCCGGACATCGCCGTGACACATCCCGCCGACTGGGGCGTAGGCGTGCCCGTCGTCGGATTCGAGGACCAGCGCATCTACGTGTGGTTCGAGATGGCCCCCGGGTACCTCGTGCAGACCGGCCGGGCGGACCGTCCGGCCGCGGCGGACAGCGCCGGGGACCCGGCCTCCGTGCAGTTCTTCGGCTTCGACAACGGCTACTTCCACGCCGTGCTGTTCCCGGCCCTGTACGCCGCCGGCGGGCGGACCGACGCACTGGCCGTCGCGTTCCAGGTGAACGAGTTCTACCGGCTGCGGGAGCAGAAGTTCTCCACCAGCCGCGGGCACGCCGTCTGGGGGGACGAGGTCATCGAGGAGTACGGCAGCGACGTACTGCGCCACCACGTCTGCGCCGACCGCCCCGAGGGCCGGCAGACCAGCTTCGACCGGCCGGCGCTGGAAGGCACCCGCCGGCATCTGGACGCCCTGTGGAACGGCTGGCTGGAGCGGCTGTTCGACGCGGTGGAGTCCGAGTGCGGTGGACGGGTTCCCGGTGAGGAGCCCACCGGTGCCGAGTGGGAGTCGCTGCGTGCCCGGCTGCTGGCCTCCCTGGCCGAACTGCGCGAGGCGTACGGGCCGGCGGCGTTCGCGCCCCGCCGGGCCGTGGCGCTGCTGGACGAGATCGTCCACTGCGTGACGGATTTCGCGCACGTCCAGGCCCACCAGGCGCAGCGACCGGAGGGCGGCGCCCACGGGCGTGCGGCCCTCGCCGCGCAGCTCGCCGTGGCGTCGGCCCTCTCCGCTTGGGCAGCCCCGGTCCTGCCGGTCGGTGCGGCACGGCTGGCGCGGGTGCTGGGCCTGCCCGCAGAGCGGCCGGTGACGGCGGCGGCCCTTGAGGTGCCCCGCCACGGGCGGCGGCTCGCCCGGTCGGACGGTCCCGTCTTCGGCTCTGTGCTGGACTACGCTGCCGCCGGCGGTGAACGAACCCCTGAGACAACGGTGAGCGGCACGAACCCGCCCGCCCTGGAGGAGAGTTGTTGAACGACAGCGTGCGGGTGCGCACCGCGCAGCTCACGGACCTGCCCGAACTGGCCGGACTGTTCCGGCTGTACCTGGAGTTCTACGGCGTCCGGCCCGACACCGAGGACGGTCCGGAGGCCTTCCTCACGGACCGGCTGAAGAACGGTGACGCGGTGGTGCTGCTCGCCGAGACGAACGGCGCCGGCGTCGGCTTCGCCCAGGTCTATCCGACCTTCTCGTCCCTTGCCATGAAGACGGTGTGGACACTGAACGACCTGTATGTGCGGCCCGAAGCACGCGGCGCCGGGGCGGGCCGTGCCCTGGTGCGCGCCTGCCTGGAGCGGGCCCGGGCGGCCGGCGCGGCCGGGGTCCAGCTGGAGACGGCGCCCGACAACAGGGTCGCCCAGGCTCTCTACGAGACCGAGGGGTTCGGGCGTGGGGAGTACCTCACGTACTTCCGGACGGTGGACACCGGAGCTGACGCCCTCGGGTGACAGGGACGCTTGACGAGACGCGGCAGGACGGGCCGAAGGCCGGTGTCCTGCCGCGTCAGTCGTTCCCGGAGCGGTCCGGGCTGTCGGAGATCACCAGGTTCCCCTCGTGCTCGCGCAGCAGATAGCCCGCGTGCACCCGGCTCTTGGCGCCGATCCGCTCCATGATCTTCGCGATGTGGCGCTGGCACGTCCGTACGGTCATCCCCATGCGCCGGGCGATGACCTTGTCCGACTCCCCCTGGATCAGGAGCCGGATGATGTCCTCCTTGGTCTTGTCGGAGACCTGGATGGCCTGCGCGCGGCCGAGATTGACCGGAAACGGGTCCGCCTGCAGCCACATCAGCTCGAAGGCGGCCACCGCGAAGGAGACCACGCTGGGCTCCCGGACGACCAGGGCGGCCTTGGGATTGCCCTTCTGCTCGATGACGACGATCTCGCCGTCGAACGCGATCATCCGCATGAAACCTTCGCCCAGCGTGCGCACCTCTGCCCCGAGGCCGCTGACGATCTCCACGTATGCGGCGGTGCCCGGGTTGTACTGAGCGGTGTGCTGATAGAGCGTCCGCATCCGGACGCCTCGCTGGAGCATCGCCTCGGTGCGGTCCATGGCCTCGCGCAGGACCTCCTCCTTGCGTGCGCCTCCCGGCTGTGAGGTGAGCACTTCGCGCTCCGCCTCGGCGGCGAACCGCTCCAACGCCCGTCGTACGCTGGGGACATCGGGCAGTTCCTCGAACAGGGGCTGACGCAGCCGCCGTTCGAGAGCGCTCTCGTAGACGGGCACGAGTTCGCGGCGCAGACGGTCCGCCGCGTTCTGCGCCCTGCGCGCCTGCTGGACGAGGGGGCGGATGAGGGCCTCCACCGCGGCATCGGGAGGAGCCGCCGCGTAACGCCTGTTCTCCGCGCTCATGGGCATTAACAGCCGGCGTTCCGCGAGGCTCCGAAAGGCTGCCGCGACGTCCTCGGTGTCTGCGTCGTCGAGCCGCGGCAGCTCGTCACGGCACACATCGGCGTGTTCCACGGCAAAGGTATACAGCGCGATTTCCACCTCAGACAGAGGGGAAAGGGCCCGATTGCGCTCTATGTCCATTTTATCCATCCGTCCAAATGTGTGCTCGACTAATAAGTATGCATCCGGCCGATCCGCGGGCTGCTCTTCGGTGGCAAACTGGAGGCGTCTCCACGGAAGGCGTGCGGCGAAAATGTGCCGCCAGCGGAAGGTGCGGAGCGGCTTACCCGTCATGGATATTCAGAGTGCGTCGTTCGTTTCCTTCCTCGCGGCGGCTGCGATCGTGTGCTTCACCCCCGGGCCGGACATGCTTTATGTCATGTCCTTCGGGGTGTCGCAGGGCCGCCGCGGTGGCGTCTCGGCGGCAGCCGGTGTCGCCGCCGGCATGCTGGTGCACGCGGTGCTCTGTGCCTTTGGCGTGTCCCTTCTCGTCTCCCGCTACCCGGTGCTCCTGTCGGGCTTCAAGGTCATCGGGCTGTGCTACCTGATCTACCTGGGTGTCTCGATCATCCGGGACAAGTCCGACATGGCGGTGAGCACGGAACGGGCACGTCAGAACTACGGACGCATCGCCTACCGCGCGATGCTCGTCAACCTGGCCAACCCCAAGGTGATCGTCTTCTACGTGGCCTTCCTGCCCCAGTTCACCTCGACCTCCGGCTGGCCCGTACCCGCCCAGCTCCTCACGCTGGGCGCGATCTTCGTGGCCATCGGGTTCGCCGCCGACGCGGGCGTCGGGCTGGTCAGCGGCGCCCTCGCCGAACGCTTCACCAGTGACAAGGGACTCACCCGCAAGGTCAACATCGGTTGCGGTGTCGTGATGTTCGTCCTGGCCGGCGTTCTCGCCCTCGACATCTGAGTCCACCCTCCCGCCCGCACCCGGGCGCCCGAACCGCCGGGGTGCCCGGCCGCGCAGCGCCTTCACGCTTCCCGCCACCTCGGGGCTACCCCACGGCCCTGCCCCGACCATGCCGCACGACCAGAGGATCGCCGTGCCCGCACAAGAGATTCCGACCACCCCTGCCGCCGACCGCCTTTCCCTTTCGTCCGGCATATGGCCCACCACCGCCGCCGTGGACGAACAGGGAGCCCTCACCGTCGGCGGGATATCCGTCACAGAAATCGCCGAGCGTCATGGCACGCCGGTCTACGTATTCGACGAGAGCGATTTCCGGCAGCGATGTGCCAGATTCCGAAAAGCTTTTGAGGACTTCGACGTCTATTACGCCGGAAAGGCTTTCCTGAGCCGCACCACGGCCCGGCTGGCCGAAGAGGCCGGCCTGAGCCTGGACGTATGCACGGAAGGTGAACTCGCCTTCGCCAAGGCGGTCGGATTTCCAGCCGACCGCATCCTGATGCATGGCAACAACAAGTCCACCGAGGAACTCGCCGCAGCGCTCGAGTACGGCGTGGGCCGCATCGTCGTCGACTCCTTCGCCGAACTCGACCGGCTCCGTGACCTGATGCCGCGGTTCCCCGGCGCCCGGCCGGGCGTACTGCTCCGCGTGACGGTCGGCGTGCACGCCGACACACACGCCTACATCGCCACCGCACACGAGGACCAGAAGTTCGGATTCTCCCTGGTGAGCGGGGAGGCGGCGGCGGCCGTACGGCGCGTGCTCGACGACGGAGTGCTGGAACTGCGCGGACTGCACAGCCACATCGGCTCCCAGATCCTAGGCTCCGCCGGGTTCGAGGCCGCCGCCAAGCGGCTGTTGGAGCTGCGTGCGCAGTTCGTGCGGGAAGGCGCGCTGTTGCCGGAGCTCGACCTCGGCGGCGGCTTCGGCATCGCGTACACGCCCGAGGACGAGCCCACCGAGCCGGAGGAGATGGCCGACATCCTGCGCACGGTGGTGGCGAAGGAATGCGCCGCGCTCGGCGTCGACGTTCCCCGGCTGGCGATCGAGCCGGGGCGGGCCATCGTCGGCCCCTCCGGCGTCACCCTGTACACGGTCGGCACCGTCAAGCACCGCGAGGGCATCCGCACGTTCGTCGCCGTCGACGGCGGCATGAGCGACAACGTCCGCACGGCCCTCTACGACGCCACCTACTCGGTCCGCCTGGCCGGACGCACCTCGGACGCCCCGCCCCGGCTCGTGCGGGTCGTGGGCAAACACTGCGACGCCGGTGACGTCGTCGTACGCGACGACCACCTGCCCGCCGACGTCCGGCCGGGCGACCTGCTCGCCGTACCGGGCACCGGCGCCTACTGCCGCAGCCTGGCGCACAACTACAACCACGTCCCCCGGCCGCCCGTCGTCGCCGTGGCCGACGGCGAGTCCCGGGAGATCGTCCGCCGGGAGACCATCGACGACCTCCTGCGCCTCGACATGGGCTGAGCAGCCCGGCACTGCCCGCCGCCCGTTCCTCCATGACCCGAACCAGCCAAGGAGTACAGAGTGACGAAGCTGCGCCCCGACGACGCCTACCGCAACAGCATCGAGTCGCCCACCTACCAGAGCGCCTCGTACTACTTCGACGACGCCGCCCATGTGAAGGCCGGACTGCACGACCTGTCGGTACCGGCCGGCCGCTACGGCCGCTATTCCAACCCGACATGGATAGAAGTGGAGAACCGGCTCACCGAACTGAGCGGAGCCGACGACTCCCTGGTGTTCGCCTCCGGCATGGCCGCGCACACGACGGCATTCCTCGCCCTGCTGGAGGCCGGCGACGAGGTCGTCCTGCCGTCCGAGTCGTACCGCCAGGTGCGCAACGTCTTCCACCACATCCTGCCGAAGTTCGGCGTCACGGTGCACGAGTTCTCCATCCGTGACCCCGAAGAGTTCATCGAGAACGTGCGGTCCCTCAAGGGCAGGCTGAAGCTCGTCCACCTGGAGATGCCGTCCTCCCCGCACATGTACCTCATCGACGTGGCCCGGGTCCGCGAGGCCCTCGGCCCCGAGGTGATCATCACCCTCGACAGCTCCTTCTCGCCGCCCCCGAACTTCTACGCCCTCCAGTGGGGTGTGGACCTGGTCCTGTTCAGCGCGACCAAGTACCTCAGCGGGCACGGCGACATCGTGGCAGGTGTCGCGTCGGGCCGGCAGGACCTCATCGACAAGCTGCGCTGGTACCGCGACACCACCGGCCCGATCATGGACGGCAACACGGCCTTCCTGCTCCGCCGCAGCCTGTACACGCTGCGGCTGCGCATGGAGCGCGTGAACGCCATGGGTCTCGAAGTCGCCCGCCACCTCGAGAGCCACCCGCGGGTCGACCGTGTCTACTACAACGGTCTGGAGAGCCACCCGCACTTCAAGATGGCCCAGCAGTACCTCAACGGCTACGGCGGTGTCATCACCTTCGAACTCGACATGAGCGAGGCGGAGACCGCCGAGGTCGTGGACCGGCTGAAGGTGCCCTTCATGGCCTCCAACTTCGGCGCGCCGCACACCCTGGTCGAGCAGAGCACCTTCTTCACCTACTTCGAGTACTCCGACGAGGAGCTGCGGAGCATCGGCGTCCCGCGCGGGACCGTCCGCCTGGCGCTCGGCTACAGCAACGACCCCCAGGGCGTGATCGACGACCTGGATCAGGCGCTGTCGTCGGCGCGGTGAACCCCGCCGTCTGCGACAGGGCGTACGACGCGGGACCGGCCCGCCCCTTCCTCACCCTGCCGGGCTTCTGCCCGGGCTTCAGCACCACCCTGAAGCTGGAGGCGCTCAATCCTGCGGGCTCGATCAAGGTCAAGACGGCCCGGGAGATGGTCGCCTCCGCCCGTGACGAGGGGCGGCTGCGGGCGGGCGCCCCGCTCATCGAGTCGACCTCCGGCAACCTGGGCATCGCGCTCGCCATGGTGTGCGCGGCACAGCGCCACCCGCTCACTCTGGTCACCGACCCCAACACCCAGACGCAGAACATCCGGCACATGCGGGCGCTCGGGGCCGACGTGGTCGTGGTGACCGGGCGCGACGTCAACGGCGGCTACCTGCACTCCCGGATCGAGTTCATCGAGCAGCACCTGCTCGCCCACCCGGAGACCGTCTGGCTCAACCAGTACCGCGATCCGGCCGGTGCCCGCGCCCACCGGCGCGACACCATGGGCGAGATCCTCGACGGGTTCGGCGTCCCGGACTGGCTGTTCGTCGGCGTGGGCAGCACCGGCACCCTGATGGGCTGCCTCGCGGCCGTCCGCGAGCGTCGGCTGCCGACCCGCCTGGTCGCCGTGGACGCGGAAGGATCGGTCACCTTCGGCGGTCACGGCGCCCGCCGGCACCTGCCGGGCCTCGGCACCAGCCGCAGACCCGAACTCTTCGCCGACGACGGGTCGTTCGCGAAGATCCGGGTCGCCGAAGCCGACACGGTGCGCGCCTGCCGCCGGGTGGCCCTCGACTACGGCCTGCTGCCGGGTGCCTCCACCGGCACGGCACTGCACGCGGTGACCGAACTGCGCGGGCTGATCGAGGACGGCGCCCGGGTCCTGGTGATCGCCCCGGACCTCGGCGAGCGGTACCTGGACACCGTGTACGACGACGACTGGCTGATCCGCACGTTCGGCCCCGCGGTGGTCCCCGGGCCGCAGCCGGGAACGCACGGGCCCCGACAGCACCGCCCGGCCGCCGCGGCCCTGCCGGCCGGCCCACAGACAGGAGCCAGTCATGCGTGAGTTCTCCGTCCTGCCCGGAAAGGACGTGGTCGAGCTCCTGGCCGGCCGGGAGGCCGAGGTCATCGACCGGGTGCGGGAGGCGTACCTCGCCCACGACGCGGGGGACACCGTCAACCCGGACAGCTACTTTCTGCGGTTCCCGCAGAAGCCCGACTCCCGCATCATCGCGCTCCCCGCCTACCTGGGCGGCGCCGCGGAGGTCGCCGGGATCAAGTGGATCGGCAGCTTCCCGGGCAACGTCGCCGACGGCATGCCCCGGGCCTCCGCGGTGCTCGTCCTCAACGACTACCGCACCGGCTACCCCTTCGCCCTGCTGGAGTCCGCGAGCATCAGCGCCGCCCGGACCGCGGCCTCCGCCGCCCTCGCGGCCACCGCCCTGGGCGCCACGGCACCGGCCACGGTGGGCGTCGTGGGCGCCGGTGTCATCGCCCGGACGATCTGTCACTACCTCACGGTCGCGGGCGTCCCCTTCGCCGACGTCACCGTCCACGACCTCGACGGCGCCTCCGCCGCGGCGCTGGCCGGGCACCTCGACCAGACGTACGGCGCGCCCAGCCGCACCGGGGACCTGCGCCGGGCCCTCGGCTGCGACCTCGTGGTGCTGGCCACCACCGCGCTCCGCCCCTACATCGGCGCCGACCACACGCTGCGCCCCGGTCAGGTGGTCCTCAACGTCTCCCTGCGCGACCTGGCGCCCGAACTCCTGCTCACCGCGCAGAACTTCGTGGACGACGTGGAGCACTGCCTCAAAGCCGACACCTCGCCCCACCTCGCCGAACAGCGGGTCGGCAACCGCTCCTTCATCGCCGGGACGCTGGCCGACGTGCTGCTCGGCCGGTGCGCGCCGGATCCGCAACGCGCCGTCGTCTTCTCGCCGTTCGGGCTCGGCGTGCTGGATCTCGCCGTCGGCCGCCACCTGTACCAGCGGGCCGGGGAGGAAGGCCGGCTGCTGCCCGTGCCCGGATTCTTCGGCGAGACCAGCCGCTGGTGAACCAGCCCACCCCCGCCAGGAAAGGACGACCATGACCACGACCGCGACACCGCTCGACGCGAACGCCACCGAGAAGCAGGTCCTCGACCTCGCCGAGTCGGTGTACCGCCACCCGGCGCTCAACAACGCCTTCTACGACCTGTGGCGCTCCACCGAACTGCCGGCCGAGAAGGTCGAGACAGTCGCCCGCAACTTCTACGCCCAGGTCTCGCCCACCGTGAACCGGCTCGCCCTGGTCTTCCTGCGCATGTCGCCGGACGACCTGGTGGCCCGTTCCGAGACCGTCGAGAACATCAACGACGAGATGGGCAACGGTGACCCGAAGAAGGTGCACACCGTCCTGCTGAAGAACTTCTTCTCCGCCCTGCTCTCCCGCATCCGCGGCCACGAGGTCGACTTCGACGACATCGACCCCACCGTCCTGCCCGCCACCCAGCGGCTGGTGGAGCAGGGTGCCGCCCTGTTCGGCGACGAGAACGTCCGGGTCGGCTGCGGCGCCCTGCTGGCCCAGGAGTGGCACGCGTACGCCCAGCTGGTCTACCTGTACGAGGGCTCCCGCAACTACATGCGCCACTTCACGCTCGAGGATTTCCACGAGCACTGCGAGTTCTTCTACATCCACATCGGCGCGGCCGAGAAGGAGCACAAGCTGCACGCGGTGTCCAGCTCCGCGGCCCTGTGCCGCACCGAGGAGGACCTCGCCGCCCTGGAACACGGGTTCAACAGCTACCTCGGACTGCTCGCCGACTTCTGGCGGGAGCTGGCGGACGCCGTCGGAGGCGCCCCCGCCGTCTGACCCCGCACGTCCCCGCAGGCGGGCTTGAGCACGGCCCGCCTTCGACCCCGACCCCGACAAGAGGCTGAAGCCATGACCGCCGTACCACGATCCGTCGTCGTCCTCGTCGACCCCCTGCGTGCCGGTACCAAGCTGCCACAGCTCTTCAACGGGCTGGGTCTGCGCTGCGTGGCCGTCCTGTCGCAGGAGAGCGACTCGGAGTTCTGGCGTGCGTCCTTCCGCCCGCAGGACTTCCTGCTGACCCTGGAGGAGGCGGACGGCTTCGACGCGCTGCTGCGCGGCCTGTCGGCGTACGAGGTGGCCTGTGTCGTCCCCGGCGGCGAGTCCGGCGTCACGCTGGCCGACCGGCTGGCACCGCACTTCCCCGCCGTCCCCGCGATGGCGCCGCGGACGGCCCGGGCCCGGCGGGACAAGTACCACATGGCCGAGGCCCTGACCCGTGACGGCCTCGCCGCGATCCCGCACTGCCGCACGGGGGACGTCGCCGAGGCCCTGGAGTGGTACCGCACCCGGTCCGACGGCCGGGTCGTGGTCAAGCCACTGGCCGGCACGTCCGCCGAGGGCGTACGGTTCTGCGCCTCGGCGGACGAGGTGCGGGCCGCGTTCGCCGAACTGCTCGCCACCGTCAGCCTGTTCGGGCAGGCCAACGACGAGCTGCTGGTGCAGCAGGACATCCTGCACACGGGCGGTGTCGAGTACACCGTCAACTCGGTCAGCTCCCGGGGGCGGCACCACGTGACCGACGTGTGGCGGATGCACCGCCGCATGGTCGGCGCCACCGCGGTGTGCACGTACTCCGACCTCGTCCACCCCGACGCATCCGAGTACGGGCAGCTCACCACCTACCTGCACGACGTGCTGGGATCGCTGGGCATCGACAACGGCACCGCCCACAGCGAGATCATGCTGACGCCCGGCGGGCCCGTACTGATCGAGACCGGCGCCCGCGTCGAGGGCGCCTGCGACCCCGGCGCCGTCTACACGGTGTGCGGGCGCAGCCAGAACTCCCTGCTGCCGCTCAGCTATCTCGACCCGGACGGCTTCGCGCACGCCATCCGCAGGCCGCGGCCCGAGCCGCGGTTGTACGCCCGCCACGTGTATCTGCTCAGCCCCGTCGAGGGCAAGGTCGTCCGAGCCCCCGACCTGAGCCGCATCCGCGCACTGCCCTCCTTCCACGGCTTGGACACCACCCTGGACTCCGTCTCCCGCCTGGAGCGGACCGTCAACCTGGCGACCTGCCCCGGCAACCTCTATCTGATCTCCCAGGATCCCGAGCGCATCGAGGCGGACTACGCGGCCTTGCGGGCCCTGGAGCCGGTCCTCTACGCCGACATGCTCGCCGACTGAGCGAGGAGGAGAACCAGTGGACGTCTTCACCGCATTACTGACCCGTCGCAGCGTCGCGCGACTCCTCGCTCCGGCGCCGGGCGACCAGGAGTTCTGCTATCTGCTGCAGAGCGCGGCCACGGCACCCGACCACGGGATGCTGCGCCCGTGGCGGTGGATCCTGGTGCGCGGCGACGGGCTGGACACCGTGGTCGACAGCCTCGCCGAGGACCAGCCGGACGTTCCCCGGGAGCAGCTCGCCGCCAAGGTGGTGCGTGCGCCGCTCAAGGCGATGCTGGTGTTCCGGCCACGGGTCGGTCACCGGGTGCCCGAATGGGAACAGCTGGCCGCGGCCAGTGCCATGACCCACGCCTTGCTGCTCCTGCTGCACGCCCGCGGTTACGGCGCCATCTGGCGTACGGGCCCGCTGTGCACCTCCCGGAGCCTGCCGGGCCGACTGGGGCTCGGTGCGGAGGAACGCCTGCTGGGCGCGCTGGACATCGGCTCGCCCGACCCGTCGGCGGTGCCGCAGCGGCGCCGTACGCCGGTGGACGTCCGTGACCATGTCGCGACCCTTGTCTGAGGCCCGGACCGCCACGCGGCGGGAGACGCCGGCCACGCCGACAGGGCTGGGCCGGTACCGGCCGCTGCTGTCGGTGCCCGGCATGAGGACCACCCTTGTGGTGGGCTTCCTCGTCAAACTGCCCGTCATCGCGATTCCGCTGGTCCTGTCCCTCCAGGTGTCCCTCGCGCTGAACCGCTCCCTCGGGGCCGCCGGTCTGGTCACCGGTGCGTGGATGGCGGGAGTGATGGCGGGAGCGCCCGTCCTCGGCTGGACCATGGACCGGCTGTCGATGCGGCCGGTCCTCGCCGTCAGCGCCGTGGCGCAGGGAGTGTTCTGGGCGACGGCGGACCGGCTCTCCTACCCGGCGCTGCTCTGTGGCGCCCTCGCGTCCGGACTCCTGCTGGTGCCCGGTTCCACGCTGACCCGGATGGTGCTGGCCGCGCAGACGGCACCGGAGCACCGGCAGGCGGCGTTCGCGCTGGACACGGTGACGAGCCAGCTCTCCTATCTCGCCGGTCCCGCCCTGGGCGCCGTCCTGTCCACCCAGGCATCGCCGACGACGGCCTCCCGCCTCCTCGGCACCGTCCTGGTCCTCGGCCTGACCACCTTCGCCGCCCGCTCCGGCCGGCCGCCCCGCCCGACTCCGACCCCGGATCCCGCGAAGGCGCCCCCCACGGCACCGGCCGAAGGCCCGGGGCAGAGGAACGGGCCGACCCCGGCCGCGGCTCCGGATGCGGCGGGCCGGTCGGCGCCGGGCGTCGGGGGTGACGACGCGGGTTCGGCCGTGTCGGCCGGTGGGGCTGATGCGGTGGGCTCGGCCGTGTCCGTCGGTGGGGCGCTTGCCTGTGCCTTTGCGACCGGCATGATCTCCTCCGGCTTCGAGCTGTCCCTGATCGGCCTGTCCCGCGCGCAGGGTGCCCTGGAATGGGTGGGGCTGCTCATCGCCGTGTGCGGGATGTACGCGGTCCTGGGCGGGCTGCTGTTCGGCACCCTCGCGATCACACCCCACCCCGCTGTCCCGCTGCTGCTGCTCGGCCTCGTCACGGCACCCCTGGGCCTGACCGGTGACTGGCGGTTCCTGCTCATTGCCATGGCCCCCGCCGCGATGCTGTCGGCGACGTCCTTCGCCGTGACCGCCGCTGCCTGCAGTGCGGTCGCGACCGAGCACAACCGGGGCCGGGTCCTGGGCCTGTACGGAGCCGCCGTGGCCGGCGGCAACGCCGCCGGCGCCCCACTGGCCGGCCCGGCGACGGCCGCGGCCGGACCTGCCGCCGGTTTCCTCGCGGTCGGCACGGCGGCCGCCCTGGTGGCCCTGGCCTGCTGGGCCCTCGATGCCCGAGCGGGCCGCGCCCGCCTCCTCCTCCCGCTGAAAGGCTGACATGCCCGGAACCCCTCTCGTGTGCGTCGTCGACTCCTACGGGCTGTCGAAGACCCTGGTCGACGAGTTCCTCAAGCGCGGTGCCGCCGTGCTGCGGGTGCAGAGCACCCCGGAGGTCCCCGCCGCGTACCGGGGCCCGTTCGACCTTTCGGACTACGTCGACAACATCGTCCACCGCGGAGACCTCGCCGCCACGGCACGCGCGGTCGCGGCCCACCGGCCCGTCGCCGTGGTCCCCGGCGGGGAGATCGGCGTGGAACTGGCCGACGCGCTCAGCGAGTCCCTCGGCCTGCCCACCAACGGCACCGCGCTGAGCGCCACGCGCCGCGACAAGTACGTCATGATCGAGACGATCAGGCGGGCCGGGCTCGCGGCCGCCCGGCAGACGCTCGTGACCGACGAGCGGGAGGCGCTCGCCTGGCACGGCTCGGTGGGCGGCCGGGTCGTCGTCAAGCCGCTGCGCAGCGCGGCGGGCAACGGTGTCCACTTCTGCGACACCCCCGAGGAGTCGGCGGCCGCCGCCCGCGGGATCATCGGCTCCGAGAACGTCTTCTCCGCCCTCAACACCGCCGCCGTGGCACAGGAGTACCTGCGCGGCACCGAGTACATGGTGAACACCGTCAGCCGGGACGGCGTGCATCGGGTCTGCGAGATCTGGCGCACCACCAGGATCACCGCCAACGGGGTGGCAGACCTCTCCGACACCGTGTACCTGATGCCACGCAGGGGTGAGGTGCAGGACCGGCTGACCGCGTACGCCGCCGACGTACTGGACGCGCTCGGCATCCGGCACGGCCCCGCCCACGTCGAGATCAAGATCACCGGCTCCGGTCCCGTCCTGGTGGAGGCGGGGGCCAGGATCGGCGGCGCCAACCTCCCGCACTACGCGCAGCTCGCGCACGGTGCCTCACAGCTCGACTGGACGGTCGACGCCTATCTCGACCCCGACCGGTTCCTGGCCCGGCACAAGGACGACGACCCCCGCGCCCTGCACTGCGCGTTCGTCGGCCTCGTGTCGCCGTTCTCCGGCACCCTGCGCGGCTACCCGCACCTGGAGCGGATCCGCGAACTGGAGAGCTTCCACGAGGCCCGGGTGGCCGTGGCGCCGGGGCAGCGGATCCGCCGCACGGTGGACGACCTGAGCTATCCCGCGTTCCTGGTCCTGCTGCACGAGAGCGAGGAGACCGTCCTGCGGGACGCCAACACGATCCGCTACCTGGACGGCACGTCGTTCTACGACGTGACCGACCTGGACCCGGAGTAGCCCGGCCCCGCTCCGCCCTTTCTCCCCCCGACCACCACCCACCCCATGCGCAGGGAGTCGTCCATGCCCGCCACACCGTCCGTACCGTCCACGTCGTCCGCACCGCCCGCCGGCAGCTCCGCCGACCGGCGGACCGCTCTGCACTGGGCGGAGCGCTGGGACCGGCAGCAGGAGGAGTTCCTGCCGGAGCGTGAGGCCCTCTTCGACGTACTGATAGACGTCGTCCGGGAGAGCGCCGGGCGCCCGGATCCCCTGGTGGTCGACCTGGGCTGCGGCCCGGGCTCGATCGGGGCGCGCCTGCTGCGGCGCCTGCCGGACGCCACCGTCGTTTCCGTCGATGCCGACCCCGTGCTCATCGCGCTGGGCCGGGGCGCGTACGGTGACCTGTCCGGCCTGAGGTTCGTCCCCGCGGACCTGCGCACGCCGGAATGGGTGGACCGACTGGGTCTGGACCGCCCGGCGGACGCCGTGGTGAGCAGCACCGCGCTGCACTGGCTGGACCCGTCGGTGCTGACGTCGGTGTACACGGCAGCGGCCGGACTGCTGCGGCCCGGCGGTGTCCTGGTCAACTGCGACGAGCTGGAACGTGACCAGGACGCGGCACCGGCGCTGGCCCGCCTCGACCGGGCCCTGCTCACCCGGGAGAAGGCCCGCAGGCTCGGCGCCGGGCACGGCGAGGGCTGGTACGACTGGTGGGAGCGGGTCCTGGCCGAGCCGGCCTTCGCCCCGGCGGTGGCCGAGCGCAAGCGCATGGGATTCGACGGGGAGCACCACAGCGACCTGTCGGCCGGGCTCGAGGTCCACCGCACCGCCCTGCGGGACGCCGGATTCGCGGAAATCGGCACCCTGTGGCAGCGCGGCGAGGTGCACCTGCTGTGCGCGGTGACGCCCTCTCCCGAAGGCCCCTCGGTGCCGCCCCGCCCGCACACGCACAACAACGCCCCGGCGCCGTGTCCGTGAGCGCGGACATCATGCGGCCGCTCGGCCCCACGGAGCGCAACAGCTGGCGGGCGTCGGGCCGGCATGTGGACCTCACGCGTCCCGTGCCCGCACCGCGCCCGGTGAGCGTGCCGGCGGCTCCCCAGCGCCTGACCCTCGACCTGGCGCGCACCGCGCTGATCGTCGTCGACATGCAGAACGACTTCTGCTCGCCCAAGGGCTGGCTCGCCTCCATCGGGCTGGACGTCTCGGGCGTCGACCGGCTCATCGCCTCGCTCGCCGCGACGGTGCCCGCCCTGCGTGCCGCTGGAGTTCCGGTCATCTGGCTCACCTGGGCCAGTCGCCCCGACCGCGCCAACATCCCCCCGAACGTGCTGCACGCCTACGACATCGCAGGCGAGGGCGGCGGCATCGGAGCCGTTCTCCCCGGCGCGGACACCCCCGTCCTGGAGGAGAACAGCTGGGGCGCCGCGCTGGTGGACGGACTGGAGCCGGCGGCCGGGGACATCCATGTCAGCAAGCAGCGGATGAGCGGCTTCTTCGACACCCCGCTCGACTCCGTCCTGCGCAATCTCCGCGTGGACACGGTGCTGTTCACCGGGGTGAACGCGAACCAGTGCGTCCTCGCCACGCTGACCGACGCGGCGTGCCTCGGCTACGACGCGGTACTCCTGGAAGACGGTGTCGCCACCACCTCACCCGAATTCTGCCTGCGCGCCACCCTCTACAACGTCGAGCGCTGCTTCGGCTTCGTCGCCCGCGGAGCGGACCTCCTCGCGGCTGTACGCGACTCGACCGCCACCTCAGCAGACAGGGGAGCATCCGCTCCGGGCCGCTGCTCCGCCTGCACCATCTGATCTCCGAGGTACCCACCATGACCGACATCCGGATTCCCTCTGACATCAAGCCCGCCGACGGACGTTTCGGCGCGGGCCCCTCCAAGGTGCGGACGGAGGCGCTGGACGCCCTCGCCGCCACCGGCACCTCCCTCCTCGGCACCTCCCACCGCCAGGCCCCGGTGAAGAACCTGGTCGGCCAGGTGCGCGAGGGCATCAGCGAGCTGTTCTCCCTCCCCGAGGGCTACGAGGTGATCCTCGGCAACGGCGGCTCGACCGCCTTCTGGGACATCGCGACCCACGGCCTGATCGAGACCACGTCGCAGCACCTCACCTTCGGCGAGTTCAGCTCCAAGTTCGCCAAGGCGGCCAAGCTCGCCCCCTGGCTGGCCGAGCCCACCGTCGTCTCCTCCGACCCGGGCACGCACCCCGAGCCCGTCGCCGAGGCGGGCGTCGACGTCTACGCCTTCACCCACAACGAGACGTCGACGGGTGTCGCGGCCCCGCTCCGGCGCGTCGAGGACGCCGACGAGGGCGCCCTGGTCCTGGTGGACGCCACCTCCGGCGCCGGCGGCCTCCCGGTCGACATCGCCGAGACCGACGTCTACTACTTCGCCCCGCAGAAGTCCTTCGCCTCCGACGGCGGCCTGTGGATCGGCGTGTTCTCCCCGGCCGCGATCGAGCGCGCCGAGCGGATCCACGCCTCCGGCCGCCACATCCCCGAGTTCTTCAGCCTCCCCACAGCGATCGACAACTCCCGCAAGAACCAGACGTACAACACCCCGGCCCTCGCCACCCTCTTCCTGCTCAACCAGCAGCTGGAGTGGATCAACGGCCAGGGCGGCCTGGCCTTCTCCACGGGCCGCACCAAGGACTCCTCGACCCGTCTGTACAGCTGGGCCGAGGAGTCGAAGCACGCGACGCCGTTCGTCACCGACCCGGCCAAACGCTCCCAGGTCATCGGCACGATCGACTTCACGGACGAGATCGACGCCGCCGCCGTCGCCAAGGTCCTGCGCGCCAACGGCATCGTCGACACCGAGCCCTACCGCAAGCTCGGCCGCAACCAGCTGCGCGTCGCGATGTTCCCGGCGATCGACCCGGCGGACGTCGAGGCGCTCACGCGGTGCATCGACTACGTGATCGAGCAGCTCTGACGCACCGGCCGGCGGCGCAGATCGTCGACGACCCGGGCCGGGAGCCGGACGCCGGTGGTGGTCGGAGTGCCGAAGGCGAACCGCCCGCGTGCGGCGCGCCCGTCCTGCCCGGGCCGCAACCGGCCTGGGCAGCCACGCCCCCGGGCGTGGCCACCACGGCTGGGCACGCCGCAACTGAAGAACACGTTGGGTGGTCGTGGACCAGTTCGAGGAACTGTTCACGCTGTGCCGCGACCGTGAGGAGCGGACCCGCTTCATCGACCTCCTGCTGACCGCGCCGGACCCGGGCTCCCGGCTGCGGGTCCTGATCTCCGTGCGGGCGGACTGCTACCCGCGGTCCTGCAAGTCGCCCTTCGCGACAGTGACTTGTCGACCATTGGCGAGTTGCTCGACCCATGACCGGGGTCACCCGAAAGGGAACCACCGCCTCAGGAGTTCGATCAACGCCCGCCCCTTGGGCCGTCGTCGGTAGGTCCGGCGGTCGTCGGGCGCCTTGCTTTCGGGCCTCGCGGCCTGAGCGGTGCGTGGCTGAGCGGCTGCCATGTCCACCGGGTCCTCGTACAGGTCACCGCCCCGGTGACCTGTACGACGGCTGTGACGTGTCTCACCGGAACTCGCCCGCACCGACCGTCAGTTCAAGACGTGACCACAGATATGCGAACCCGGGTGCGAAACGGAGATCCGGACGCCTTCGCGGAACTCTTCGACGCGTGCGCCCGCGCGGTGTACAACCACGCCTTCCGGCTGACCGCCGACTGGTCGCTGGCCGAGGACGTGATGTCGACGACCTTCATGGAGGCGTGGCGGCGCCGGGACTCGGTCGAGGCCGAGGGCGGCTCGCTGCGGCCGTGGCTGCTGGGCATCGCCACCAACGTCGCCCGCTCCCACCACCGCAGCAACCGCCGCTACCGCAACGCGGCGAGCGCCGCGGCCGCCGCGCACGCCGCCGAGGAACGGGTCGAGGACCACGCCGAGGAGACCGCCGGGCGCCTGGACGACCGGCGCCGTATCAACGCCACGCTCGCCGCCCTCAGCCTGCTCAAGCGCCCCGAACGCGAGGTTCTGACGCTGTGTCTGTGGGAGGGCATGGAGTACGCCGAGGCGGCTCGCGCCCTGGGTGTCCCGGTCGGCACCGTCCGCTCCCGCCTCTCCCGCGCCCGCTCCAAGCTGCGCAAGCTCGCCGACGCGCAACTGCTCGGAGAAAAACGGGAACCCACCCGCACGAACCGGCAGATAACAGGTGATCGCGGATACGCGGTCCGGTCCGCACAGGAAGGAAACCGATGAACGCCAGCCCCTCCCACCGGCCCCACCCGGCCGAGTGGACGGAGACGCAGAGTCTGCTGCCCTCCGCCGAGCGGGATCTGCCGGCGGGCCGCCACCAGTTCCACAAGGAGCAGATGATGGCCCGGATCCACGAAGACCTCCGCACCTCCTCCCGTACGTCCGCCGCCTCTCCGGTCGCGCCCGTGAAGCGCTCGAACCCGTTCCTGCGCCGTACGATCCTCCTGCCCGCCGCGGCCTTCGCCCTGGCCGGCGCGGTCGTGGGCGGCCTCGCCCTCACCGGCGGCGGGGCGGACGACGGCAGGGCCGCCCTGGCCACCGGCCCCGCACTGACCACCCGGGTCGGCGCCGCCGACGCCAAGGGCGCCCCCCAGCTCCTCGAACGCATCTCCCTGGCCGCCGCCGACGTCTCCGCGCCCACCCCGCGCAAGGGCCAGTACATCTACATCGCCTCGAAGGTGGCCGACAGCTACGTCAAGACCGACGGCGACAAGAGCGAGGCGGTCAGCAACGAACTGCACTCCCGCCAGGTCTGGAACTCCCTCGACGGCAGGGACGGCTGGCTGATCGAGGCCGGCGAGACCGGCGACAAGGGCATCACCCTGAAGAGCGACACCCCGTTCAGCGGCGCCTACAACGCCCTGGCCGGGCTGCCGACCGATCCCGGCGCGCTGCTCCAGCGGATCTACCGTGCCTCGGACGCCAACCGGGACCCCGAAGTCCCGCGCGACCAGGCCGCCTTCGTCGCGATCGGCGATCTGCTGTTCGAGAGCTACCCGCCTGCCGAGGTCGGCGCCGCCCTCTACAAGGCCGCGGCCAAGATCCCCGGAGTCGTCTCGGTGGATGACGCGGTCGACGCCACGGGCCGGCACGGGGTCGCGATCGCGCGGGAGAACGACGGCGAGCGCACCGAGTGGATCTTCGACAGGAAGACCCTGCAGTTCCTCGGCGAGCGCACCGTGGTGGTCAAGGCCACGGCGGGCAATCCCCTCAAGGTCGGTACCGTCACGCACACCAGCGCGATCACCGAGCGCGCGGTCGTCGACGCCGCCAAGCAGGTCCCCGGGCAGGTGAGCTGAATGCGCGACAGAACCACGCGTGCCTCGCTGGCCGCCCTGCTGGTGGCGGGGCTGATGACGGGTGTCTCGGTGGCGGCCACGGGCTCCGGCCTCGGCGTACGGACGCAGGACACCGCCACGGTCGCGGCGCCCGGCGGCTCCGCCCTCGGCGCGCGGACCGCCGGCTCCGCCTCCGCGGCCGGCCGGTACGTCACCCTCCTCACCGGCGACCGGGTCCGGTTGGACGCCCGGGGCCGGGTGACGGGCGTACGGCGGGCACCGGGCCGTGAGCACGTCCCGGTGTCCGTGCGCGGCGTCGGGGGCGATCAGTACGTCATTCCCGCCGACGCCGCCGCCCTGATCGGCCAAGGCGTCCTGGACATACGGCTGTTCGATGTCAGCGGCCTGATACGCGCCGGCTACGACGACACCCGGCGCGGCACGCTCCCGCTGATCGTGTCGTACGAGGGCAAGTCCGCCCAGCGCAGGAGCACCCAGAAGTCACTGGTCGCGCACGCGGACGCCACCGTGCGCCGGGAGCTGCCCAGCGTGGCGGGCGCCGCGATCACCGTGCCCAAGGCCGGGGCCGACGACATGTGGCAGGCCCTCACCGAGGAGCAGGGAGTCGCGCGGGTCTGGCTGGACGGCCGCTTCAAGGCGCCGGCGGACGTGGACGGCGCGAAGTCCGGGGAGGCGGGCGGGGAGGCGGGCGGCGGCGTCGCGCAGATCGGCGCCCCGGCCGCCTGGGCGGCCGGATACGACGGCAAGGGCGTCAAGGTCGCCGTCCTGGACACCGGCATCGACACCACACACCCGGACCTCGCCGCGGCGGTGAAGGCATCGAAGGACTTCACCGGCACCGGCAGCACCGACGACATGGCCGGCCACGGCACCCATGTGGCCGCGACGCTGGCGGGCTCCGGCACACGGTCCGGCGGCCGGTACAAGGGCGTCGCGCCCGGTGCCGGGATCCTCGACGCCAAGGTGCTGGACGACAGCGGCGAGGGCAGCGACTCCAGCGTCATCGCCGGCCTGGAGTGGGCCGCCGGGCAGGGCGCCAAGGTGGCCAACCTCAGCCTGGGCCAGGACGACACCCCGGGGGAGGACCCGGTCGAGGCGGCGGTGAACGCCCTCTCGAAGAGCACCGGCATGCTCACCGTCGCCGCGGCCGGCAACGAGGGCCCCGACGCGGGAACCGTCGGCTCCCCGGGGGCCGCGGAGTCGGCGCTCACCGTGGGCGCCGTCGACGGCGAGGACCGGCTGGCCGACTTCTCCAGCACCGGCCCGACCGCCGACAGCGCGCTGAAACCGGACCTCACGGCGCCGGGCGTGGCCGTCGTCTCGGCGAGGGCGGCACACGGCCACATGGGCGACCCGGCCGCCGACGGCTATGTCTCCATGTCGGGTACGTCGATGGCGACGCCGCATGTCGCGGGGGCGGCCGCGATCCTCGCCCAGCGGCACCCCGACTGGACCGGCGCACGGATCAAGCAGGCGCTCACCGCGTCCACCACCCCGACCAGCGGCGCGACCGGCTACCAGCAGGGGACGGGCCGGCTCGACGTGTCCCGGGCACTGGAGGCGGCGGTGGCGAGCGAACAGAACCTCCGTGTCCTTCGGCAAGCAGATGTGGCCCCACACCGACGATGGGCCGGTCACCCGGCACATCACCTACCGCAACGACGGCGACCACCCCGTCACCCTGGACCTGACGGCCACCGCGACCGGCCCCGGAGGCAGCACGGCCCCCGAAGGCATGTTCACGCTGAGCACCACTCGGCTCACCGTCCCGGCGGGCGGCACCGCCGGCGTCGACCTCACCGCGGACACCCGCGTCGAGGCGGCGGACGGCGCCTACTCGGGCACGCTCGTCGCCACCGCGCAGGACGGCGCCGACCCCGCGGCCGCCGCCCCCACTGCCGTACGGACCGCCTTCGGCGTCGTACGCGAGGGTGAGGCATACGACCTCACCCTGAAGTTCCTCGGCCGCGGCGGCCGGCCCGTGAGCGCTCCGCTGACCGAGATCCTCGGGTACTCGGGCACGTACTGGACCACGCACCTCGAGGACTCCGAGCAGATCTCCAAGGGCGTGTACCGGGTGCGGGTCCCGCGCGGCGACTACGTCGTGGACACCGTGTTGGACGACGCCGGGGGCACCTCCGCGCTGGTCCGGCCGCGGCTCTCGCTGACCGGGGACACCACGGTCGTCCTCGACGCGCGCAAGGCGAAGCCGGTCCGGATCACCGCGCCGCAGGGCGCGAAGATGTCCGACGGCCAGCTCAACCTCGCCGTGGGCACCGGAGACACCGGGAGCGAAGCGCACAACAGCACCCTGTTCTGGGGAACGTTCAAGAACCTGCGCACCGCGACCCTGGGACCGACCGCCCCGGCCGGGAGGCTCAGCACGCAGCTCGGCGGCCTGTGGCAGAAGGGCAGCACCACCTACCATCTGCTCCACAACCTGCCCGACCGCTTCCCCACCGGCTATCGGCACACCACGCGCATGAACGAACTGGCCCTGCTGAAGCGGAACTTCGGCTCGTCCGTCGCGCACCGCAAGGGCATCGTCAACGTCCTGTGGAGCGGCCCCACCCTGTCGCTGGGCACGGTGAGCGACCCCTTCCCGCTGCCGACGACCGCGAAGATCTACGTCACCACGCCCAAGGGCTTCAAGTGGACGGCCAACCTGGGCCAGCGAAACGCCTCCGGAGACGACGACGACGTCTTCTACGGCACGGAGAGCGCGAAGTCGTACCAAGCGGGCCGGACCTACGCAGCCACGTACAACGTCGGTGTCTTCAGCCCGATCACCGGCGGCCCGTACGGCGCACAGCGCGACGGCGACACCCTGGTCCTGTGCGTCCCCGACCTCGCCGACGGGACCGGACACCCCGCCTTCTCCACAGCGAAACGCCACACCACGGTCACCGCGGACGGCACCACCCTGCTCGACAACGACGGCGACCTCTGCCAGACCGTGGAGAAGCTCCCGTCCGTCCCGGCCCGCTACACGATCCGAACGAACCTGACCCGCCCGCCGGGCGTGGCCACGACCACCAGCCGCCTGACAGCGGCCTGGACCTTCACCTCCAGTGCGTCCGACTCCGGCTCCCTGCCTCTCTCCACGGTCCGCTTCCATCCGAAGCTGACCCCGACCGGCACGGCCCCCGCGGGCCGCCGCACCACGATCCCCCTCTCCCTCCAGGGCCCGGCGGCGTCTGACCTGAAATCCCTGACGGTGAAGGTCTCCTACGACGCCGGCAAGACCTGGTCCCCCGCCCCGGTGACCACCACCCACGGCAAAAGGACCGTCACCCTGACCCACCCGGAAAACGCCCGCTCGGTCTCCCTCACATCCACCCTGACCGACACCACCGGCAACACCTACGCGGTGACGATCCTGAAGGCATACCTGCTGACCTGACGTGGTCCAGACGCCTAGCGAACCGGTGACAGCCCACTTGGGGGACAAGTGGTACAGGCAAGTCGGTGATAGGTCGGCGGAGTCACAGCGCGAGACAAGGTGGTGCCGGCCGGATGAATGGGCGACGCGTACAGAGCGACGCCAGGGCGAGGCCGGAACCAGGACTGTGATTCTTCCCGCGTTCCTCCGCCGGGAGCTCCGTCGGCACCCGGGGTCGTACGCCGAGTCGGGCCCTGACGGGTTGCTCTTCGTGGGGGAGAAGGGGGCGCCCTTCCGGCGAAGTACCTTCGGTCGGACCTGGCGGAGGGCGCGGGAGATCGTGGGCATGCCTGAGGGCTTCCGGTTCTACGACCTCCGCCACACCGGACTCACACCCTGTCCACCCGATCCGGCGCCACCCTCAAGGACACGACGGTCCGCGCCGGCCAGTCCTCCGAGAAGGTGGCGCTGATCTGTCAGCACTCCGACGCCGACCGACAGCAGGAAGTCGCCGCCGGTCTCGACACCACCGTAGGCAAGGCACGGCCAGGAAGCTGCGGCCGTGCCAGGCCAGCCCGACGCCAACGCCGACGATCACCCTTCTGGCACGAATCTGGCACGCGGCGAGTGATCGCAGCGGACAGCAAAACGGCCCAGGTCTTTGACCTGGGCCTTCATCATGGAGCGGGTGACGAGAATCGAACTCGCGCTCTCGGCTTGGGAAGCTGCGGGCATTTGGGGGCCGTTGCGGATCTGACCTGGGCGAACGGTAGAACTGGGGCCTCTTCGGGTTCGGCCGCTTTCCCCGTGATTCTCGCTGTTCCCCGCTCGATCTGGTGCGCCTGTTGCGCACGGGGCCTGTGTCTCGTCGATACCCGACCCTGACAACCCGGCGAACGCCGTCTCCAGCCTCGTGCCCGCCCACGTCGGCCGTCGGCTGGCTGTGAACGGCCACCCGGCCATGTTAACGCTTGCATTAACATGGCTCCCGTGGCTCAATGGGAAGTGGTTCTCGTCGGGGAGGTCGCGGCATGGTTCGAGGCACTGGCAGAAGAGGACTGGGACAGCGCTGAACAGGTTGAGGACGCCATCGACATGCTGGCGGCCACGGGCCCAACGCTTGGCCGTCCGCTGGTCGACCGGATCAAGGGTGCCGAAAACCATCACCTGTAGGAGCTGAGGCCCGGATCATCCCGAAGCAGCGAGATCCGGATCCTCTTCGCCTTCGATCCGGTGCGCCGGGCAGTGCTCCTGGTGGCCGGCGACAAGGCCGGAAACTGGCAGCGCTGGTACGACATCAACATCCCGATCGCCGAGCAGAGATACCAGGCACATCTGGCTGATCTTGAAAGCAGGGAATACGAATGAGCACTGTCGGCTGGGAGGAGACCAAGCGCAAGGCGCGCGAGCGGCGTGCGGCCGCTGGGCTGCCGGTGCGGTCGGATCAGGAAAAGCAGGCGGCTATGAACAGGCTGACCGCGGAAGTGCGCGCTCACAAGCTCGCGGAGGTCCGGCGTGAGCAGGCGCTGACTCAGCGCCAGGTGGCCGCATCGATGGGGGTCTCAGCACCTCGGGTCTCCGCGATCGAGCATGGTGAGCTGGATCGTGCGGAAGTCGCGACCCTGCGTGCCTACGTGGAAGCACTCGGCGGTCGCCTGCGCGTAGTCGCAGACTTTGGGGATGCGGAGTACACCGTCGCCTGAGACGCTTGCCGCCAGTCAGCCGCCAAAACTCTCGGCAGCCAACAAGGCCCGGGTCACTGACCCGGGCCTTGTCCATGGAGCGGGTGACGAGAATCGAACTCGCGCTCTCAGCTTGGGAAGCTCAGGGCGTCTGGGGCTTGCTTTGGGCCTGACCTGCGACGGAGGGACGTAGACGCCCGGTGGGCGGTCCGTGGGTTCCCCGCTGTTCCCCGTGGTTCCCCGCACGATCTGGCACGAGTCTGGCTCGAGTCATTCGTCGTCACACCTCTCCAGTACCAGGCCTACGGAGCCCTCTTCGAGCCCGTTGTTCTCCTCCAGGTGGAGATGAGCACCGTCCGGTGTGCCGTCCTGGGCCAGTGTGAGGAGGTGGTCGGCCAGGGTCTTCAGTCCGGCAGCGTTGGCTTCGATGACGACCTCTCCGCCCAGGTTGCGGACCTCGATGCGCGCGCCTTCCTCCCACGTGAAGACTCTGGTGATTTCATCGGTCGCCGTACTCACATGAGTGGTCATTGACGGAGCAGCGCTGGGTTCAGAGGCCATACCTCAAGCATCGCGTACTCCGGACCGGCTGCGACGGCGAGATTGTACGGCGAGACATGGGCCATGACTTCTTCGTCCCGAAGCAACTTGGGTGGGGGCTCTGCCTTGGGCTGATCTGCTCCTCACCTGCGTTGATGGTCCGTAGACGTCCGTGCTTGTTCGCGGTTGTTCGTCGGCGTTGTCACGCAGTTAGTCACTCACCTTGGAGTTGGCCGCTGAGCCCGCCTTCAGCGACCGAGCACGCCCAGCGCGCCGAGTATGAGGCAGACGGTACCGAAGAGAAAGAACCCACCTACGACGATCACGGCTGAGCCGAGCCTCCTGGCGCTGGCACTCTTGCCCTCTTGCGGCACCAGTGAGCCCAACGCCATCTGCCCGAAGTCGAGATACGCAGGTAGCCGTCTGGTCCGCCGTAGCATCCGTCCGACGATGATGAGCGCTATGCCAAAGATCAGCGTGAGCCGGCTCGTCTGGAGCTGGTAGGCCGGGTCGTGCCCGTCCGAAACAGCGGTGATCACTGAAGTCCCCCAAGATGTTCCGGACGGCACCGCTGCCCGGTGGAAAGAAACACCCCATCTTGCCGGACGGCTACCCCTGGGGGAAACCCGTTCGGTCGGGCTCCTCTGAGCCGGGGTTTCGCTGATGACGGCTGGGGGTGATCTGTCACTGTCGGTCGCTGTCGAGTGGTCTCGGGGAGCCTCGCACGGCCCAGGGACGGCCCAGGGTTGATCATCAAGGTTCAGCCGGTTGCCCGACAACGGACACACCTTCGATGCCGGCCGCCTGAACCTCAGCCGACGCCAGTCAGCCACGACGGCGGGCGCGCCGACCGACCACGCACGCGTGTGCCTCGCTGCACCCCCACCGCCCTCAGCCACGCTGCCATGCCGTCGACCAGAGCAAACCGCACCGGCCGAACCGTGGCGACGATGCCTGAGCCCTAACCTTGGGAAGCTAAGGCGATTTGGAGCTGACCACGCCTTGACCTGAGGGCAAATGGTGCCCTTGTGCGCTTGGCGGCCGTCCCGATGCCCGGTGCTGCCCGTCGGTTCTCCGGGACTTGAAATGCAGCTGGCACGCCCGGCATTGGTGCTGGTTGCCGCCCTGTTCCCAATGCCGGTCATTCTAGCGACTAAATGCGCCATATTCTCTTTTTTGTTCCATCTGTCCATTTTGAAGCATTGGCATATAGGGTCATTCTCTGCAATCCCATTGGGGTCAGCGACGAACGGGCGGAGCGCTCGATCAAATCCGCCCCCACCTTGGCTTTCCAGCGCTTCTTGATGAGGATGGAAAAAGCCTTGGCGAGATCATGTCCCGAACAATATCTAGGCCTGTCAACGATCATTGATTGCTCGTTGCTCAAAACCGTAAGTATGTGCTGCTTGGAGAAGGATCCTTTTTTCGTTCGAGATATCGCTAGATCCACGAGGGAATCAAGATTGACTGATAGATCGGTGTCTAGAACTTCCCCCAAGGGAAAATTCGTAAGATTCAGGCCGAGTCCGTTCTGCTCGGATACATAGCGGAGAAGACCTACAGGAAAGGCCATCTCTATACATGCCTCTCGCAACGATTCCCAGGTGCATCCGGCTGCATCTATGCGAAACCCGCTTCCGGCGCAAAAGCTGCTAGCTATTCCTATGTATACGCCATCTGCAAAGAAAATGCACGCGTCAAGGTCGTAGTCATCGGTGTGAACGATTCGGTCATCCTCTAGATCTCCTGGGAGCAGTCCTAGCCAATCCCTGTCCAGAATTGCAAATACCCCTGGAAAGTCATCCTCGATTACTCTGGTGAGGCACGCCTGTGCGTTGTCTTTGCCGTATGCCGGGATTGGAAGGCAATCGTCCAAGTTCACGAATCTGTCCAGCACGGCGACATCTGCCACGCCCTCAACGACGATAAAGTATCGCCTGTCGTTTGTTCGCAACATGATGAGTTCGGCGTAGAGATCGTCACCGTTGAGTTCCTGAAGCAATGCATCCCCCGATCTAGTCAGTCAGCCTCAGGAGCCAACGTGATCATGCGATCGATCCACTTGCCAGCAATCTGCGGTGAATGCGTGGCGACGATCGAGCGGAACTGAACAAGTGAGGAAATCCTCCGAAGATCCTCGATGAACCTTTTCTGCCAAGAGACATGCAGTGAGATCTCTGGCTCATCAATCAGAACCAGTGATCCAGCCTTGACGTTGAACAGGAGATCGTAGAGCAGCACCAGCTCGTGCTGCTCGCCGGATGAAAGCATCGAGAGCCCCAGGTCCTGCTCTTCATCACTAACAATCCTCAGACCCCTATTGCGGTCTACTTCAAGCCGCTTATAAAGGAATCTGCTGGTGACGATCTCCTGGAGAAGACTTACCCGATCAAGAATCGATCGGAAGGTAGAGAGTTTCTTGTCGCTGTCTTCCAGGTAGGTCCAAAGGACGTTCTTCTGCCATGGAGCCATTCCGTCTGGAATGACGATCCCGCCGGACTCTTCATTCAAAAGAGAAATGGCTGCCAAGCGCCTTCTCAGCTCGTTCTGCTCCGCATATCGCGCCCTGATTTGTTGCTCATCCGGGAACTCGGACTGCGCCTTAAGGAGCCTTCTGGGGTAAGTGCGATCTAGCTCCTGTGAAATTCGCGAATTCTCTGCCAAGGCGTCCGCGAGGCGACGACTTAGGTCTTTAGCGAATTCTTCCACCTTGATGGAGCTGACAGGGGCGCTCCTTACCGTGCTTGTCGAGCCCGCACGTTGAATCCCTAGTAGGCGCTGAGTTTCGATGAGGTGGACAGAATTGCTTGCGATGAAACTACGCAAGGCCTGAGGCATTCTTTTCTCTTGCGTCGTCCTGAAGTAAGACTGAGGCAATCGGTCTCCGTAGAGCTCCAGAAGGTCGCTGGTTGAGATAAGATCACCGCTAGAATCTTCCCAGAGGTCAGCACCTGTCTGCTCTACGCCAAATAGCCTGGCGAATTCGCGAAGCCTGACCGGGTTGACGTCCTCCGTGTCAAATTTTGCGTGCCATCTAACTGGGTCCGGATTCCCGGGCAGCTTCAAAGTGAAAATAAGTTGCCTGATCTTCTTCTCGAACGAATCACCCAGGGGGAGTGTCTCTTGGTGATTTCGAACCACCTGGAGAGTGGATCCATCGGAATAGGTCAGGTCGATTGACCCGAAGGGAATACGTGTAATCTTGTGTACGTGAAGTGGTGCCGCTAGTGCGCGAACTAGCTCCAGTACCTTTGTTTTCCCTACGCCATTGGGTCCATGTAGGATGATGAACTCGTCATCCTGCGGGAATTTGATTGTGTGGTCAAAGCGCCCTAGTAGATTTTTTATCTTGATCTCGATAAGGAGCCGCAACGTAATTTACCCCCGCCTTCGTGCACAGGTTCGAGAACTCTTCCGTTCGTCGCTGAGGAGTTGAGATTCTAGCCAATTTTCGGGCCTGTGAAGCTAGTTTGGCCTCATCTCGTGTGCATGCAGCAGGCTGGCGGAGCGGGTTTGGCCGGTAGCCTGCCCGGTCTGGGGCCGAGCCTGATCATGGGTCTCTACGCTTGTTGGTAACTCGGTCTGGCTTTGGGTCCGTCCGCAATGCACACGAGTGGCCCCTGATCTTGTTCGACGCGGGCCCCGGACCGGGGAAGTGGCTCAAGCCGCGGAGTCGACCTGCCCCAGCCGCGATGTATCTCTTCTCTCGATTGGGCGGCCGACCGCTGTGCGCGCGGCCTGGGCGTCGGCCGGGCTGGAGCGGGGCGGAGACAGGAGCGCAGGCCCGGCTGGGGGCCGGGCCGCGCGCGGGGAGCGGAGCGAGCCGCCTTGAAGCCGTAAAGAGGGTTGTTACTCGCGACTGAAGCTGTTTGTGATCACGGAGCAGGCGTGTTAGATCACCGCTCAAATCTCAGGTTCGTCCTGCCTAGCGGAAGCGGGTGCTCCGTTGCCGTCGCCCTCTGCTGGGACCTCGATGCCTCTGCGCGCTAGCTCCATCTGTGCCTGCGCTCTGATGTGGTCGTTATCGGCGAGTCGCTTCTGTACGTCGATCTCGCCGCGCGTCCGCACGAGCTTGATCCAAAGGTTGCCCACGACGCCCACTGCCGAGATCACAGCCGTCAACAGCGCAATGATCGCCATGATCGCGGGTGGCTGTCTGACGTACGCGTCTGGCCCGGCCGGATCCGGACTTGCTGCCAGCGTTGTTGTGGTGGTGAGCCATGCGAGCGAGAGCAACAGCGGCCCGAGTAGGGCGATCGTCTGCCCCTGGAAGCGCCTGCTTTGTCCGCGACCGCGAACGAAGAGTGCTGCGATCCACAGGGCAGGGATGACAGGCCCGAGCAACAGCCAGAGTGTGGACGGAAGGGACATGCTTCATGCTCGCGTACAACTCGGATACATGTCTGGCAAATCGGCGAGTTTGGCGAAGCGGTCCTTCCATGCCTCCCGTCGGCGAGGAATCCCCTTGTTCGTGAGGTAGCGAATCAACGGGGGCGGACGTGTGGCCTCACTCATACGATTCGCCACAGCGGCGCAGCGAAGCGCTCCGGACGGCTGCTGATGAGTAGTTGCCGCAGGTCGTCGCGTTGTGAACCGTTGAGGTTCAGCACCTCTGTGAGGTGGCGGAACGTCGTGTGAGTGACTCTGCGGCTTCGGGCCTCTGCTTCGAACTGGGTGAGCTGGGAGAGAACCGACTGGGCGTCGAGCTGTGCCAGTCGCTGTTCCTTCAGCCAGAGGGCCTTGTTGCGCTCGTATTCGATTTCCGAGAAGCCGCAGATCTCGCGGCTGAGGGCCTCCACCTGCTCCAGGGAGCGTGTCGACATGATTGCGCGGGCCAACTCGTTGCGGCTTAGGGCCTCGTCGAGGTCGACCTCGTGGACGGTCGGGCTCTCGTCGGTGAGGGGGATGGGAAGGCCGGCGTCCCGGACCTCGCACGTGCCGCGTACGCCTCGGGCGGCTGCCGCGAGCATGCCGGTTGCCTCGGAGGGGTGCCAGTCCAGGACCGTGCTGATCGGGCCTGTGTCGGTCGTCGTGAAGGTGTGGACGGTGGGGCCGAGCAGGGTTCGCAGGTCCTCGTGCGACAGCTCGCCGTCGAGGCCGGGGCCTGCGATCAACAGGCGGATGGGCGCGTTCACTTGGCCGCACGCTGCCAGCGTCAGGGAGTCCGCGAGCGGGCTCTTGAGCGTCGGTTCGTCGCCTCGGGCCAAAACGTCGCCGCCGACGTCCAGGAGATCGATTGATGTCGGCTCGAGGTGAGTGACCAGGTCTTCGAGCTGGCGGGTGACGCCCTCGGCGCCCTGCCTCGGGTCGATCAGCGCGAAGGCGTGCGGGAGTTCTGCCGCTAGGCGGGGGAGTGTTGAGCCTGCCGGTGCGATGGGGCGGGCCTCCGCCGGCACCCTCCATACAGTCGGGGTGAGCGGTTCGAGGCCGATGAAGTCGTCGGGGCCTCGGGGGCCCGGTACCGGGTCGATCAGCAAGCGGTCCCACGCGTACGTGAGGATCACCGCCTGGTCCTCGTCGCCGTACAGGGCGGCGTGAAGCATTGCGGCGGCGACTGCGTCGCCCCCTCCTCCTGCTGCGACGATCAACCGCGTCATGGGCCCAAGACTACGGGGTTGCCCATTGACCACTCACCCTATAGTGGCCAGAGGCTATAGCCACTTGGACGAGGAGAAGACATGCCTCAGATCGAGGAGACGCAGCCGAAGTATCTCCAGATCGCTCACTTCATCCGTGATCAGATCCTGCGAGGTGATCTGCGGCCGGGGGACGAGGTTCCATCGGAGCGGCAGTTGGCGGCTGACTGGAAGGTGTCCCGGCCTACGGCGGCGCGGTCGCTGGAGGCGCTGAGCAATCAGGGGCTCGTCGAGAAGCGGCAGGGGTCCGGGACGTATGTCCGGAGCCTTGAAGTGAACCGGCGGGCGCGGGAGTTGTACGGGCGGGCTCGGCAGACCGGGAAGATCTACACGCCTGGTGAGTATGCGGTCATTACGTCGGCCGGGTGGCTGGATGCGCCGGATCATGTCGCTGAGGCGTTGGGTCTGGTGAAGGACCGGCGGGCCGTGCATCGCCGGCGGGTGACCAACAACCAGGACGGGCCCATCACGCTGTCTACCTCGTGGTTCGCGCCGGAGATCGGGCAGCGGGCGCCAAAGCTCCTGGAGCCTGAGCGGATTCAGGAGGGCGCCCTGATGTACGTCGAGAACATGACGGGGCGGCAGGGGAGTTACGCGGAAGACCGTATGTGTGCTCGGCAGGCTACCGAGGAGGAAGCGGCTGACCTCCAGCTTGAGGCCGGGTCTGCTGTGCTGATCGTGCATCACGTCGTCTTCGACCTCCAGGACCGGCCGTTGGAGTTCGCCGAAGCCACCTACCCGCCGAACCGTTGGGCGTTCGAGCAGGGGTATCCGCTCACCTGATGGGTCCTCACTTCGGAGAAGCGCTTGCGCGCTGCGAGTGGCTAACGCCACTATCCAGTAAGTGGCTAAGGCCACTTGATCGGAAGGGGGCCCGGAGTGACGAGTCGGCGGCAGGACCAGAGAGCGCACTTACCTTGCCGGAGTTGTCGGGGGCGCGGCTGGAAGCGTGTCGGCTCCCGTACGGCTCTCGCGCTTGCTGCTGCCGCTGACCGCACCCGTGCCACATCGAAGCGGCGCTGCCTCGACTGCGACGGCAGCGGCAAGGAGTGAGCGCGCATGGTGGCTTACACGATCGACCGCTATCCCTCTGAGGACTCCCCGCGGCTCGGGGCCATGACCCTCCATCCGGCTCCGGAGTCGGTTCCCCGGGCGCGGCGCTGGTTCCGGAAGTTCATCGCACCGTACAACCCAGCCTGTTCGGTCGAGGACTGCGTGCTGATGATCTCGGAGCTGGTGACCAACGCCATCCGCTACGGGCGGGCTGACGAACCGTGGTTGGTGCGGGTGGAGTGGTTTCGGGATGACACCTCGCTCCGCATCGAGGTGCACAACCCCGGTTTTCCAGCGAATGTGCGGCTTCGGCGGCCTGACGCCAACGACGCGCACGGGCGGGGGCTGCTGCTGGTCGACTCGATCGCGGAGTCCTGGCATTCCGGGCCCAGTCGCTTCGGCGGAACCGTCGTCGCCTTTGTCGTCGCCGATGCCTGGCCGTCGTGAGGGCAATACCCTCCGTTGGTTCTGCGCCGGCGGATTCGTCGCTAGTCTGGTTGACCAGTTGACTTGGCCAATCTCTACAGGCGGCGGCGTTCATGGCGTATGAAGTGGAGGCACCGAAGTACGTACGCCTCGCGCAGACCATTCAGCAGCGCATCGAGGATGGCACGTATCCGCCCGGTACTCGTGTGCCCAGTGAGAATCAGCTAGTGCAGTCCTTCGGGATGTCCCGTCCGACCGTCGTACGGGCGCTGGAGCTGCTGAAGCGTGACGGCTGGCTGGAATCGCGGCAGGGCTTCGGCACGATCGTGCGTGGGCGTCCGGCTGTCGTCGAGCATAAGGATCGCCGGGGGAGCGAAGCGCTCGCGCGTGATGAGGCTCAGGGGTCGGGCCGCTTGGTCGAGGTAGGGCATGTTCCTGTTCCGGCGCGGGTCGCCTCCGTGCTTGGGCTGCCGAAACGGGCCGAGGTTCTCGTCCGTCGGTTCCTTGTCGTCGAGGACGGCGAACCTGTTGAGCTGGTGTCGTCGTACTTCCCGGCCGGCCTGGTCGACGGTACCGAGCTGGGGAGTGCCGAACCGTTGAGCGGCGGCACCCGTGCGCATCTGGAAGCGCGTAAGAAGGTTCGCTTCGATCATGTGACGGAGCGGGTCTCTGCTCGCCTGCCTGGGCCTGGTGAGGCCGAGCTGCTGGAGCTTCCCGACGGTGTGCCCGTGCTGAGTGTCCTGGTCGTGGCGGCTGATGCTGCTGGGCAGGCGTTGCAAGTGTCTGACGTGTTGCTTCCCGCTGATCGGCAAGAGCTGGAAGACACCTATCGCCTGAGCTGAACGCCCTCTGTGCGGGGCTGTCTCGTCGCCAGTCGGTAGATCACGTACGTGAGACTCAGGATGAAGTCGGCTGCTACCCAGAACCCGACGATGAAGCCCACTCCGATGGTGGTTCCGAGATCGCCGGCGTCCTCGCACAGCTTCAGACTGTCCCCGGTCAGTCCCTCGCATGATTCGGGGTTGTCATCGTTGCTTGCGATGCCTGTGATCACCCAGATCAAGAACAAGATCTGGACGGCCAGGAAGACCCACAGAAAGACGCGACGGCGCTTCTTCGGCTGGGGGCTCGGTTCGGCTTGGTGGTAGTCGGTCGGCGGGGGGCCTTGTGGTGGCGTCGGCCAGGTGTTCGGCGGTGGCGCGGCTTCGCGTGGCTTGCGAGGCTCCCATGACTGCGGCTCTTGAGCGCGGTCTCGTCTGCCCATGTCGCGCCCTCCTCCGTGCTGGTCGCTTCATGGTGCGCTTGGGGCGTCGGTCCTGCTCGGCGACGCCCCTCCAAGTCACTTGACAAGTCAACCTGGCATCCCTAACTTCGAACTTGCTAAGTCAACTTGTCAGGTGGCGGGTTGATCGACTCAGAAGGAGAAATCTCTGTGCGTGTGATCCGCGTTGACGCCTCGACCGCGACGATCCTGCTCACCGAAGCGCTGGCGCCGAAGGTGCGTGACCGGCAGACCGGCGAGATCGCGAAGGACGCCGTGAGCGGTGAGGCGCTGATGACCATCGGCGTCGTCTACATCGACGAAGGCGAGTCGTCGCTGATCCAGGTCACCATCCCCGAGAGCGGAGTGACGGACGGTCTGACCGTCGGTGCCCCGGTCTCGCTGCCGGGGCTCGTCGCCCGGCCCTGGCAGAGCGTGTTCAACGGGCGTGAGCGGCACGGCATCGCCTACCGCGCCACGGCCGTCATGCCCGGTGCCTTCCAAATGGCCCAGGCGGGCTGATCGACGTGACCGACCTGGTGACGTTGGCCGAGCTGGGCGGACCGCTCGCCGTGATAGGCGGCGCGGCCTACGCCCGGCACGCCCATCCGGCGGCGTACTGGTCCACGGTCGGGCTGCCGCTCTCGGTGGCCCGGCTGCTGGCCTCGTACTCCTCGACCATGGACGCCTGCGGGCTGACCGTCGAGCCGTCCCGGTGGCGGGTCCTGGCGGTCCGGGCGACTACCCGGCGGGAGGTGCGGCCGGTTCCCCCGCGTCGCGGAGTGATCCGACCCAACGCGACGGGCCTGCGAGTACAGCTGCGGCTTGCCCCCGGGCAGGAACCTGCGGACGTCGCTGCTTCGGCCGAACGGCTGCGGCACGCCTGGGGTGTTCACGCCGTGTACGTGCGGGACGTAAAGCCTGGCGTCGTCGAACTTCGGCTCGTCGGCTACGACGTCTTACGCAAGGTGCGCATGCCGCGTCGCGTCGACTGCGGGCTTCTGCGGGTGCCGGTGGCTCTGCGGGAGGACGCGACCGCGTTCGTCCGCGACTATCGCGCCGTACCCCATGAACTCGTCCTCGGCGCCACGCTGTCCGGCAAGTCCATGTACCTGCGGCATCTCGTCTCCGGCCTGGCGACTCAACCTGTCGCCCTCGTCGGAATCGACTGCAAGCGCGGCGTAGAGCTGGCGCCCTTCGTCTCCCGGCTCAGCGCCCTGGCGACCGACCCGGACGAAGCGGCCGAGCTGCTGCCGGTCCTGGTCAAGGAAATGGAGGATCGATACGACCTGATCAGGGCCCGGCAGGGCATCGCCCCCGGCACCGCGGACGAGGAGATCACCTCGGACATCTGGGGCCTGCCCGAGAGCGAACGGCCCGTGCCTGTCGTGCTGTTCGTGTGATCCGCGTCCGCGTCGCCGAACCGGAGCGGACCAACGGCAAGCGCGCTCCCGGCGAGACCAAGTCGGGCGCCGGTGTTCGGGCCGTCGTCCTCCCCGCCTTTCTCCACAAGGAGGTGAGGCAGCACCTCGCCTGGTTCGCCGAGAAGGGGCCCGACGGCCTGGTCTTCGTCGGCGAGAAGGGGGCTCCCTTCCGGCGCACCTCCTTCGGCCGGAAGTGGCGGCGTGCCCGCACCGCCGCGGGCCTCCCGGACGGCTTCCGCTTCTACGACCTTCGTCACACCGGACACACGCTCTCGACCCGTTCGGGCGCCACGCTCAAGGACACGATGGTCCGCGCCGCCCAGTCCTCCGAGCGAGCCGCACTGATCTATCAGCACTCCGACGAGGAGCGGCAGCGAGAAGTGGCCTCCGGGCTGGATGACCTTGTCCGCGCCGAACGGGAGAAGCACCACAAGGGCAACGCCACGCACCACAACGAGGAGCCCACGGGCACGTAACCGCGCCCTACGGTGCGGATGTGGTGCGCACACCGCTCACTGGTCTAGACAACAAAGAACCCCCAGGTCATCGACCGGGGGGTTTCTGCTGGAGCGGGTGACGAGAATCGAACTCGCGCTCTCAGCTTGGGAAGCTGATGTTCTACCATTAAACTACACCCGCGTAAGACGCCGGCCGAGCCGGTGTCCGATTGCCTCGTCACTGTACAACATTCCAGGCCCCCGGCGCTGAAGCCGAGGGGCCCGTGTGTGTTTCGGGGGGTGGGACTCGGCTGCGAGGGGCCGGAGTTGGGGCGTACGGTGGGGGTGCCGAAGAGGGGTCGGGCGGGGTCGGAGTGCCGCCTGGAGGCTCATCCCGTTCGTCCCGTAATGTGGCTTTCGTCGTCCGGCGAGCAGCAGTCGGACGCGGTTCTTTGGGGAAGGGACTTCAGGACTTGATGGAGCGCACCGTCGTCCGTTGTGCCGATGGGCACGTGTTCAGCACCGCTTCGTTCCCGATGCAGCAGGCCGAGCGGCTCGGCCCCGGGCGGCTCGTCCGGTGTCCCCGGTGCGCGCGGCTCCGCAGCGCCGTGCCCGTGATGCTCGACCGAGAGGCGGTAGGGGCCGTACAGCGGTAGCCGCGTCAGCGGGCAGACGCGCGGAGTCGTCCTGGTTACAAGGGCTCCGCGCGTCTTGCGTATCCTCAGGACGTGCTTCTCTCAGACAAGGACATCCGGGCCGAGATCGACGCCGGGCGGGTGCGGATCGATCCGTATGACGAATCCATGGTGCAGCCGTCGAGCATCGACGTGCGGCTGGACCGCCTCTTCCGGGTGTTCGAGAACCACCGGTACCCGCATATCGATCCCTCCGTCGAGCAGGCGGACCTGACCCGGCTGGTCGAGCCGGAGGGGGACGAACCGTTCATCCTCCACCCCGGTGAGTTCGTGCTCGCGTCGACGTACGAGGTCATCACCCTGCCCGACGACCTCGCCTCCCGGCTGGAGGGCAAGAGCTCCCTCGGGCGGCTGGGGCTCGTCACGCACTCCACCGCCGGTTTCATCGACCCCGGCTTCTCCGGGCATGTCACCCTCGAGCTGTCCAACCTCGCCACGCTCCCCATCAAGCTCTGGCCCGGCATGAAGATCGGCCAGCTCTGTATGTTCCGGCTCAGCTCGCCGGCGGAGCACCCGTACGGCAGTGAGCGGTACGGCTCCCGGTACCAGGGGCAGCGCGGGCCCACCGCCTCGCGTTCCTTCCTGAACTTCCACCGCACCCAGGTCTGAGCGCAAGAAGAGGTGAGCCGGACGTGAGCGACCCCGCGGCGCGCGAGAATCTCAGCTACGAGCAGTTCGGCCTCGCCGTCCGTGAGCTCGCGCAGGCCGTCGCCGACGACGGGTACGTGCCCGATGTCGTCCTCAGCATCGCCCGCGGGGGCGTCTTCGTCGCCGGAGGGCTCGCCTACGCCCTCGACTGCAAGAACCTCCACCTGGTGAACGTCGAGTACTTCGGGCTAGTCGCTTAGCACGTGATGCCTGCGCTTGGCAAACGTGCAGATGAGACATTCCGTCGGGCTGCTTGGATCTTGCTGTTCCTTGGTGTTGATTGTTGCTGATCATGGTTCATGTGCTGAGTAGGTGCTGAGCCCTCGGGGCCCTCTCGTCCTGGCCGGGGGTAGTGGGTACGGTCGTGCTTGTATCCGGTGTGCGTCGGGTTGGTCACCCGTGAGCGCGCGCCGGTTGATCGCGCGCGACTAGGGAGCTGGTACGGGCATGGCGGTTGACGCTGCTCGCACAGATGAGGGGTTCACGTCGGCTGGGGCCGCGCGGGTATTACGTTCCGCGTGCAGGACGGCGGGGCTCGATGACAGAGGCGCTCAGCTGATCCGCTTGGGGGAGAACGCGCTGTTCCGGCTGGCCTCGGCGCCGGTGGTCGTGCGCATCGCGCGAGGCAAGGAATGGCTGTCCACGGCGGGCAAAGAGGTGGCCGTGGCCCGGTGGCTGGCGGCGGAGGGGTTCTCAGCTGCTCGCATCGTTGAGGATGTGGAACAGCCGCTCTTGATCGACGGGCACCCGGTCACGTTCTGGCATCTGATCGTTGAGGGTGACCGCAAGGCTACGTACGGGGAGCTGGGCGGCATCCTGCGGGATCTGCACTCACTGACCGTCCCCGCTGGCCTGGCGCTCCCACCGTTCGATCCGTTTGGGAAGCAAGAACTGCGGATCGACAAGGCTGTGATCCCGGAGGATGACAGAGCCTTCCTGCGTAAGCGGTGGCGAGAACTCCGCGAGAGGTACGCAGAACTATGTTTCGCAACCTCCAAGGGGCCTGTACATGGTGACGCTCATGTTCAGAACCTCATGATTGACAATCAAGGGAGAGCGATCCTGATCGACTTCGAAGCGTTCTGTTTTGATCACCCGGAATGGGACCTGATGGTTACGGCCGTTGAGCACCACAGCCTTGCGTGGCAGACAGATGAGCAATACGCCGAGTTCGTGCGGGCGTACGGGCGAGATCTGTACGAGTGGCATGCGTATGACACGCTACGCGGGCTGCAAGAGTTTGGTATGACCACATGGCTCATGCAGAACGTGCAAGAGGGCGAGGGGGTTGCCGCTGAGTACCAAAGGCGTATCGCTGGCCTTCGCAATGAGGGTGCGCCTCGCGATTGGCGTCCGTGGTGACAAGGGTCTGTACTGTGCAGCACACCTGAGCCAGAATGGAGTGATGACGAGCGAAGAAGAGCCGCAAAGGCATGACCCTCCACCATCCGTGGTCTACACCGCGACTATTTGCCTCGGTCTACTGATGACCTTGATCGGCATGGTAGTGGCTTTGCTTGGGGCTGGTGGCGTCATGGAGTTTGAAGGCGAGGCAGTTGGAGTTCAAATTAAGACGAGCAGTGCAGGACTCGTCATCATGACAGTCGGAGCGGTCCTTGCCGGCACTGTCGCTGTAATGACGCCGCAGCACGTTGGAATCTTCGGATCCGAGAAGAGAAGCATACTGGAATTCCTAACAGCCAGAGGGGCGGGCCCTTATCTCGCGGGGGCCTTGGCTGGAGCAATTCTTCTGGCAGCTAGCCTGATTTTTGGCTAGCCTTGCGTATCGTCGAGTGGCCCCCAAGAGTAGTCTCCGGGGGCCTCAACATTTCCCTTTCCACTGTCCTTGAATCCGGTCTGAGCGACGGCGAATATTTTGTCACGACCTGGTCCACGCAATCCCGCCATGGCGGGGCAGCAGGTTTTGCGTGCCGTGTTGCCAGCGGCAGCGTGAATCGTCACCCCTACCTTGGCTGCCACCACCGCAGCAGTGCATACCTCGCAAGTTCCGCGACAAGAGAATGTCCCCCACTTGCGCCAATAAACTCCAACACTAATGTTGACAAAGACTGGACTTGAGTTTCTCTCGGCGAAATTGGTGACCCACTCCAGAGCCTCTTTCAGGCTTCCTGGCGTTGCGCGACCCGAGCCGTCGGCGACTTTTAGATTCAAGAGGCGGGGCTTTTTTGGCAGGCCGCTGGCCACAATGGATGCGACCATGGTGCCATGCCCGCTCCGATCGTCACAGTCAGACTCGCTGCTGAAGTTATGCTCACCCACGATCAGGCCATCCAGTAGTGGATGATCCCTCATCAAACCGGTGTCGATGATCGCGTAAAACTCGCCAGATTCCCCCTCTTGCTGCTTGCTCATCTCTTTCCATATGCCTGGCCACTTTGACTCGAATTCTTCCTCGATGTAGCCGGGATTTGATTTCATCTCAGCCAGCCTTACCGCTTCCTTCAGTGCGCGTTCATGAAATGCGAGCGAAAGTGCGCCGGCAGTTGGCCCCAGGTATTCTCCGCTCTCCTCGTCACGTACGTAACTCATCCATTTGCCGAATTTCGGGCGCGAGTCTCCCAGGATCTGCGCAACCGGCTTATCTAGGTGAGTATTCAGCCAGAGCATACCTACTCCCGCGTCGTCCTAATATTCGCTGACAGAGTTGAAGACTTCACAATCTAGGATGCAGACTATTCTGGCGCGCCGCTACTCGTCATCGAGTGCGGTGAGTGCTGTTGCTAATTTCATATTGAAAGTAGCAACAATCGGATTCTCTCTTTGATTGCGTATCGATGTCTGGAAATCGGCAATGTAGCGTTGGAAGCGGTAGGACTGGAGAGATGCTCCGCCGTCAATCGCCAGGCTCGCGGTGGTGACTGCGGCTTCCAACTCGCCGTTGAGTAGTTGACTCTGGGCCAGCACCATGCGGCAGAAACCCAGGGTTCGGGCGTACTTCGGGTCGGTGCTGTCCACGGCTCGCTGGGCCTGGTCGACGGCTTCGCGGCGCATCTTGAGGTCGCGGAAGCAGTGGCAGAGTTCGCCCATGAGTTCGGCTTCGTCGAAGTAGGCGAGCCATGCCGGGTCCTCGGCGGTGTCGGCGCGCTCGAAGTGTCGTGCGGCCTCGTTCATCGCTCGGGTGGCTGCGATGCGGTCGCCTGCGTTGGACAGAGCGCGGGCCTCCATCGCTGAGTAGTTCGCCATGGCGCGTGGGGTTGCTCGTCCTTTGGCGCCCTCGACGGCTGCGCGGGCAAGCTGGATGGCTTGTGCGTGGTTGCCCAGGTAGTTCGCCTGGTGGCTCAGGTTGCCGAGGATACGGGCCCCGAACATGCGGTCGTCGATGACCTGGGACAGGCGCAGCGTGGATGTGAGGTAGCGGTGGGCGAGTCGGTGGTTGCCGGTGTCGTACGCAGTCCACGCAAGTAACTGGGAGACCTCGGCTGCGGCGCCGAACAGGGCAGTTCCCACCTTCGCGCTGTAGCTCACGCTCAGCAGCGGCAGGACCTCGTAGCGGAAGTAGTGGCGTAACGCCCGGTGGCCGTGGCCTCCGCCGTACTTGAAGTCGAGTTGCATGAAGGTGGCGGCGGCGTCCCGGATGGCGCGGACGTCGCGCATACCGACGCGCTGTTGTGCCGGTCGGTTGGCCTCGATGCCGTCGGGGCGGGCGATCATCCATGACAGGACTGTGGAGCTGAGGTCTGCGTCCGCGATGATCAGCTGGTCCGTCGTAGGCGCGTCGGCGCGCTCCTGGGCGAGGCCGTCAAGAACATCAAGGGCTTCCGGGAGCGTGCTGGGGTAGCCGGTCGGCTCCGGTGCGTTGGCTCTGGTGTGGTCGAAGAAGCCGAGATCGCCGGGGGAGACTCGTCGTCCGAGCTTGGCCGAGAGAACGTCTGCCATGATCGCTGCCGTCTCGGGCTTGATGCCTGAGCCGTCGCGCCATCGCTGCACTGCGATGTGCGTTGTCCCGAGACTGCCGCCGCGCTGGGTGGCGGCGTCCTGCATGCGCTTGGCCAGTCCCTTGTTCGAGACCTGGGCTTCGGCCATGACTGCGATCAGTTGCGCGTTCGGCTCCCGGCTCATGCTCCCCTGCCAACCCGAGAATGACGGCGAGTGTTCATCCTGTCACAGGAGTTTCGCCTAAGGGGGTTCATTGGTGAACCCCCTCTGCCTTTGCCGGTGTTCATGTGAACCCCCTGGTGAACGCTGCCGGTCGCGCACGTCTGCCCGTGTACTGGCTTGCGTGATGCAAGCGGTGCCATGAGGGGTCGTACCGGGCCCGGAGAGGGACGTAATGGAGGCAAGAAGAGCCGAACGCCTTGCGCGCGAAGTGGATGCGTTCGATCACTGGTTCGCGGCGCCGGATCCGTCGAACGGCGGGCACTTCCTGACGGCCTCGCTGTTCGCTGAGTCAGCGAACACGGGCCGGGTCGCTCGTGACATGACAGCTGTGTTCCTGACGGACGCGGGCGCGGGTGAGTTCGTGGATGACGCTCGGCTGGTCGTGTCCGAACTCGTCGGCAACGTGGTGAACCATGCCGTGCCGGAACGCGGCCTCGCTCGTCCTGGTGGTGCCCGGCGAATCGACCTGACGTTCAAGGTCTGGCCCAAGTGGGTGTTCGTCGGTATCGCGGATGAGGATTCCTCGCCCCCGCTTCTGCCGCTGGGAGACGCCTTCTCGCCTGGTCTGGCGGGTGAGCTGTCGGAAGCGGTCTTGCCGGACAACGGCCGTGGACTGTTCATCGTCCAGCGCCTGGCCTCGTCGGTCTGGTGGCGTCCTGGCGATCAGGGCGGCAAGACCATCTGGTGCCGCTTCGACCGTGACGGCGGTGCCACCGAGCGAAAACCCTGCTGACTCCGGGCCGTCACCCCTGCAACTCCCACGCGATCGGGAGAGGACGACGGCCCGGCCCCGGCTGGAGGTGACCACTCCGGCCAAGAAGTGCGGCCCCTCGCCGGGGCTCTCCCAATCCCTCTGAGCGGGGGGCCGCACCTCACAACCCAATACCGAGACCGGGCCACCCCGTATGCCCTGGAAAGCGAAGGGTGGCCCGGTTGGGAACACGGCGGTTCCCGGTGCCTGATGGTACCGGGGCCGTCGTGCTGCGTTTCTGCCCCGGTCAAAGGAAGTTGACGATCCGTTACCTAGATCGGGGTCTGAAGTGAGCAAGGCAATCGGTACTGGCGAGAACGGGCCGGACGACACACCTGACGTGACAGAGGCGGACCACGGCCTTTGGGTACGTGGCGTGGACTACATGGCGGGCTGGCGCGTGGCGCGGACGGCTGCCGATCAGGTGAACCTTGCGCTGCTCGCGGCGGAGTTCGAGCCGTCGCAGTTACGTGCGGTGGCTTCGACGGACGACGTGGGGCGCGGGGTGGTGCGTCTGGTGGGCTCGCCTGGTGCGGCCGTGCGGCTCGCGGGGCTCCTGGCGGGGCTCGTCGACCGTGACGGCGGTGCGCTGTGAAAGGTATTTCCGCTGGTGGGTGGTGCACGTGGGCACGTCGCCGGCCGGAGGGATTTTGGGCGGGAGCTGCCATGGGGCGAGTGAACAGGGGGCCTTACGCTGCTCAGGCGAATCGGGCAGGTGGTGCACCTGCCCGGTGTTGTGCCCGATTGGCCCCCTGTTCTTCGAGGCTCGCCCCATGGTGGCTGCCTAAAATCCCTCCGGTCGGCGACCCCCGGCCCCGTGGACTCCGGCCCCCGGCGGCCGGTCCTCGCCTCGACTTCTCGGGCGTGCTGTCGTGTGGGGCGTCCGGCGCTCGGCCGGGACCGGCGGTCACGCCGCACGCCCGGCCGGGGCGGCCGGGCGTCTCGGCGCGCCGCAGGCGCGCCCTTGAGGAAGTGAAGGCTGTTTCGACCGATGCGGCTCGCCGCTCACGCGCTGGTGCGTCGTGCGGGCTGCTTGTCGGCGGTGAGCCGGTAGGTGAGTTCGGCACGGTCGGCACCGATGCGGAGTTCTTCAAGGATGAGCGGGCGGTCGTCGGTGTCGTGGGTGACGCGGGAGATGTGCAGGATCGGCGTCGCGTCGGGGAGCTGGAGCGTGGTGCGCTCGTCAGGCAGGGGCATCCGGGCACGTACGGTCTCGGACCAGGTGAGCTTGTGGCCGTCCTCGGTGAGCTGCCGGTAGAACGCGGCCGGGCGCTTGCACGGCTCCTCGGCCAGCATCGGAACGGCTTCCGCGACGGCGAACGGGATCAGCGTGCGGTGCATCGCGCGGGTGCCTGTGCTGGGGTCGAACAACAAGCGGTCGCAGCCGTACAGGGCTTCCTCCTCGCCGAGTTGGAGCAGTCGGCCGGTGGCCTTGGTGGTGTGCGTCCGGTAGGCGCTGGCCTCTTCGGTCCCCTGCCAGACGTCGCCGTTGGGCATGACGAACCGGCCGTCGGCGGTGCGGCTGATACTGCGCTGGATCGTGAGGGACGGTTGTCCGTCGGAGCGCACGAAACTGCCCTTTCCGTGCCGAACGTCGATCAAGCCTTCGGCGCGCAGGGCTGCGATGGCGTTGCGGACGGTCGGGCGGGAGACGGCGTAGCGGTTCATGAGCTGAGCTTCGGACGGCAGCAGGGAGTCGGGTTGGAACTCGCCCGACAGGATCGCTTCGCGGATGGCGGCGGCCACCTGCTGGTAGAGGGCTCCGGGGCGCTGGATCTCCGACATCTGGGCATCTCCGACGGGTCGGGGTCGTAGGCACGTCGCACATGCGGCGTCACTCGTCAGCATAAGTACTTGCACACTCGCCGTACAGCACTCCACACTCATCACTCGTAAGGACAAGTGACGTCAGAAGGAGTCTGGCGTCGTGACTGGCCAGGAGGCCAACGAAATGCAGTCCATTCCCGTGGACACGGCGCGGCTCGGTGTACTGCGGTGCGCCATCGCTCCGGAAGTGAAGATCAGCAACTCCGAGACACAGGAGGTGAAGAAGGACCGGGAGGGCAACCCCGTCTACACGGTCGCGGTGACCGTGCGGCAGGACCGGCGGCGAATCTCCGTCATCGAGATCGCCGTCAGCGGCGAGCCGACCGGCATCGAGGAAGGACAGATCGTCAAGGTCACCGGGCTGGTGGCGTTCATGTGGTCGATGGGCGACCGGCACGGCGTCAGCTTCCGCGCCGACGCGATCACGCCCGTGCACGGTGCCCCGGCGGCGGCGCGCAAGGGCGGTGAGGCGTGATGGAGCCGTACGTCATCGCCCTTGCCCTGGCAGTGCTCGCCTGGATGCTCGTCGCCGGTGACCTGGTGCGCCGGCACCGGCCCATCTGGCACTGGTACCTCGTCGGCTACCCGCTGACCGCCTGGCGGGTGGTGTCCACCTGGCGGCGTGTGGCCGTGCTCAACGACCTGGCGGTGTCCCGGCTGCCGGCGCGCACGCTCGTCGGTCACCTGCTAGTGAAGGGTGATCCCGTGCGGCCGGTGGCTCCGCGCTGCTCCTTCCCGCACGTCACCCCGATGGGGCTGTCGGTTCTGGTGCGGCTGCACGCGGGTCAGACCCCGGCGACGTATCTGAAGGCGGCGGACGCGTTCGTACACGCGTGGAAGGTCCACGCGGTGCGGGTCACCTCGCCCGAACGCGGCCTCGTGCTGCTCACCGCCATGGCGAGCGATCCGCTGGAGCGGCCGGGCTTAGCCACGGCACCGGCCGAACTGCTCTCCGCGCTCATCGGCGCGCTGGAGACGGGCGGGGCGTGGGTGATGAACCTGCGGCTGGTCCCGCACTGGCTGATCACCGGGGCCACCCGCTCGGGCAAGTCGACCCTGCTGGCCCGGCTCATCACCCAGCTCGCCACACAGCGCGTCGCCCTGGTCGGCATCGACTGCAAGGGCGGCATGGAACTCGGCCTGTTCACCGCACGGCTGACCGCGCTGGCCACCTGTCGCCGTGAGGCCGTGGCCGTGCTCTCCGCCCTGGTGGTCGACATGCAGGACCGGATGAGCGCGTGCCGGTCGGCCGGGGTCCGCTCGATCTGGGAGCTCCCGGACAAGCTGAGGCCCGTGCCGGTCGTGGTCCTAGTCGACGAGATCGCGGAGCTCTACCTGTCCGACGGCACCCGCGAGAGCAAGGCGGAAGCCGAACAGTGCTCCACGCTGCTTCTGCGCCTCGCCCAGCTCGGCGCCGCCCTCGGCATCCACCTGGTCGTGGCCGGCCAACGCGTCGGCTCCGACCTCGGCCCTGGTGTGACCGCACTGCGGGCCCAGCTCGGCGGCCGGATCTGCCACCGGGTCAACGACCCTGGCACGGCGGAAATGACCCTCGGCGACCTCAACAAGGATGCCGTGGCCGTCGCCCAGGCCATCACGGCAGAGGAACGCGGCGTGGCCGTGTGCACCGGTCCCGATGGCGGCTGGAGCCGTGCGCGCTCTCACCTCACCCCCACTGATGAGGCTGTGGCCACGGCCCGCAAGTACGGCGCGATGACCCCGGAACTGTCCCTCGTCACCCGCGCCCTGGCGGCGCTGGAAGGAGAGTCGAAGTGATCAGCGAAGGTACGGCGTTCACGTTCGCGGTGATCTTCGGGATCATCACCGTCCTCCTCGTCCGCTCCCGCGACGTCCGCGCCTGGGAAGCGGTCTGCGTCGGCCTCTTCGGTGTCTACCTCGGCCAGACCCCCGTCATCTTCACCATCCACGGCCTCGTGACCTGGTTCATCAGCGGCTTCTCCCACACCTGAGCAGAAAGGACACCCCGACCATGCCCATGCCTCGCGTGAGGTGCCCCCACTGCAAGGGCGACGGAGCCCGCCGCACCTGGACCGGACGGATCCGGCGCTGCCGCGTCTGCCGGGGCACCGGCACCATCCGCTGAACCCCCGCCACACCCGACCCACCTGCAAGGGAGCGATCCCCATGACCGACGACGCGCCACCCACCCACATCCGTGCCGCTGCGGCGGCCCATCCCGGAAGGTCACCACCATCACCCCGCAGTACACCCCGGCTGACCGGCGCGCCGCCCTCGACCGCGCGGCGCGCCTTCGTCAGCTCCCCGAAACCGACCGCGACGCCATCCGTCTCGCCCAAGATCCCAAGTTCTCCCGCTGGCTGGAGCAGATCACCGCCACCGGCGGATGCGCTCACCCCATCCACCTCTCCGGCTCCACCACCACCCTGGACGGCACGACAGGCGAGATCCTCCGCCACTACGACACCCGCGACGAACCCGGCGAACGCCTCCTCGTCCGCTGCCGCAACCGCCGCGCCACCATCTGCCCGGCCTGCTCCCGCCTCCACGCCGGAGACACCTACCACCTGGTGCGCGCCGGACTCCTCGGCGGCAAGAACGTCCCCCCGGCCGTCCGCCACCGGCCTCGGCTGTTCGTCACCCTCACCGCCCCCTCCTTCGGCCCGGTCCACCGTGCCGGGGAACAGTGCCGACCCCGCCGAGACCGCCACACCTGCGAGCACGGACGCGCCCTCGGCTGCGGCACCGTCCACGCCCCGGATGCCCCGGTCATCGGTCAACCGCTCTGCCCCGACTGCTACGACTACACAGGACACGTCCTCTGGCACGCACACGCATCCAAGCTCTGGGACCGGTTCGTCATCGACGTGAGGCGGCGCCTCGCCTCCTCCGCCGGCCTCGTACAGTCCCGCTTCGCCGAACACGCCCGCCTCTCCTTCGCCCGCGTCGCCGAGTATCAGAAGCGGGCGGCCGTCCACGTCCATGCCGTCGTCCGCCTGGACGGACCGACCGGATCCGACGACGAACCCCCGCCCTGGGGCACCGTGCAAGTCCTCGTCGACGCCGTACGCAAGTCGGCCCGGCGCGTCCTGGTCCGCTCGTCCTACAGCCCGGCCGTGGGACAACTGCTCCTGCGCTGGGGTGATCAGATCGACGCCCGGCCACTGCACACCGACGGCGACGGCCCCGATGACGACGCCGTAGCCGCGTACGTCGCCAAGTACGTCACCAAGGGAGCAAGCGAAACCGGCGTCGGCCTCGATCACCCGCTCACCACCTGGGCCGATATCGAGTCGGCACCCGTCAGCACCCACGTCCGCACCCTCATGCGCGCCTGCTGGCGCCTGGGCGGCCTCCCCGAGTACGCACCCCTCCGCCTCCGCCCGTGGACCCACACCCTCGGCTACCGCGGCCACATCCTCACCAAATCCCGCGCCTACTCCACCACCTACGCAGCACTCCGCGCCGAACGCGCTCACCACATGGGCCACACGGACACCCCCGACGCCATCACCGAACACGACTGGCGCTACATCGGCTCCGGCCACACCCCCGGCGCGGCCCTCATCGCGGCCGGAGTCGCCGAAGACCTCGCCCTCAACCGAGAAGCCGTCCGGGACGAGTGCAAGGGGGCTGAGCGCGCATGAGAGGGGGCTCAAACCGGCTGCTGACGCCTGCTCAGACTGCCGAGTTCCTGGCCGTGTCCCTGCACACGCTCTACGGCAACTGGAGGGCGTGGGGGCTGACCGGCTACCGCGTCGGCAAGCATCTCCGCTTCAGAGAAAGGGACTTGGAATCTTGGTTAAGCAGACACGTCGTCAATTAGCACGTATAGAATATTGGTGCTGAGTAGGTCGAGCGAAGGGGGCCCAGCAATGGGTTCGATCATCAAGCGGTGTGACTGTCCCATCACGGCATGGGACCGATGCCCGCATCCCTGGGTGACGCGCTGGCGCGAGCCTGGTGGCCGTTCGGGGCGGCAGCGAGAGAAGTCGTTCGAGTCGGGCGCGACCGGCAAGAAGTTAGCTGCCAAGTGGGAGCGCAAGGTCGAACGGGACAAGGACACCGGGTCGTACATCGACCCTGAGCAGTCCAAGCGGACGTTCGCTGACGTCTGGGATGAGTGGCTGAACGCGGGCTCGGACGAGGACCAGTTGGCGGTGTCCTCGCGCGCGCAGTACGTGAGTATCTACAAGAACCACTACGCCGAGTTCTTCGGTCCGCGCCCCATCGCCTCCATCACCGCCAGTGACATCACCAAGTGGGAGACGCTCCAGAAAGAGAAGGGGTACAAGCCGTACGGCATCCACACCCGCAAGGTCGTCCTTGCCTCGCTGTTCAAGTACGCCTGGACGGCCGAGATCATCCCGCGCAATCCGTGCAAGAAAGCGGAAGCGCGCAAGCGCAAGGGGCCGGCCTACCGCCCGATTGATCCGGCCGAAGTGCCGACGACCGGTGAGGTTGAGGCGATCTTTGAGGAGATCAAGCCGTATTACCGCTCCGTGGTCTGGAGCATGGCGGGGTGCGGGCTCCGTGTCGGTGAGGCCCTGGCGCTGTGCGAGCAGAAATGGGAGCAGGGCACTGGCTTCGTGAAGGTCAACGCCCAGCTTTCCACCTTCGGCGCGAACGAGGGCGCGGGTCGTGGAACGGCGATTCGGGAGGAAGTGAAGTGGTCCCGGACGGGTCGCAAGGTCCCGGTCCCGGAGATCGCTGACGAGGCGTGGCGTGCCCACATCGCCACCTATGGCACCTGGGGTGACGAAGGGTGGTTCTACGAGTCCGAGACCTACGCGAACCGCTTCCCGTCCCGGACGACGTTCGCCGCACGGTGGAACAAGGCGATCGAGGATGCGGGCCTGGGGCACAGGGGTCTCACCCCCAAGTCCCTCCGGCACTACTTCGCCTCAGTGGCGATCGCGGCAGGCGTCCCGCTTCCGGAGCTGGCCGTGTGGATGGGGCACGCCAGCAGCAAGACCACTGAGACGGTGTACATCCACCTACTGCCCGGTGCTGAGGAGCGGATCAAGGGCGCTGTGGCGCGGGCCGTCGCCCGTGATCTCTCCGAGTCGCTCAGCCGGATCCGCTCGGCGTAGGGGGTGTTGACTCAGCAAGGTGTGCTGAGTAGGTGCTGAGTTGAGGCGCAATTGCTAGGCAAGCTGCCTGGTGGTTGCGCCTCTGAACTTTAACGTCGAGTTCTACACCGGTGTGGGACAGACGCTCGACATGCCCGTCATGCTGGCGCCGGTCCCCAACGCGATCGACTTCACCGACAAGAAGGTGCTGATCGCCGACGACGTCGCCGACACCGGCAAGACGCTGAAGCTCGTCCACGACTTCTGCCTCGACCATGTCGCCGAGGTCCGCTCCGCCGTCATCTACGAGAAGTCGCAGTCCCTGGTGAAGTGCGAGTACGTCTGGAAGCGCACCGACGACTGGATCAACTTCCCGTGGAGCGTCCTGCCTGCGGTACGCAAGTCCGGGGAGCCGGTCACGCCGTCCACCGAGGCGCTCTGACCTGCCCGAGTCGGACGACTCAAACGACTCGGACGACTCGGACCGCCTACCGGGAGTAGGCCATCCGGTCCGCCGACACCGGCCACCGGCCGGGCAGGCGGTCCGCCCGCCACGCGGCGAGCACCGCGGCCCGCGTCTCCTCGACAGACTCGGCCAATTCGGCCAATTCGACTGACTCGACCAACTCGACTGACTCGACCGACTCGAGTGAATCCGTCGCATCGAACGACTCGACGTCGACAGCGACGCCGTACTCCTGCTCTGCTTCCTTCTCCTCCGTCACGTCCCGCTCCCTCCTTCTCGACCCGTCACGATCATTCGGGTGCCCTGTCTCGTCCGGGCGTGAACACGATCCGCGCCGTCGGCCGCCGACGCCCCCCACCGCGTCGGGTCCTGCGGAACGACTCCCGCCCATCAGGACCAGCGGACCGAGGCCCCCAACCGTCACCTCACCCCGCCCCGCCCGCCCCGCCCCAGCCGGCAGGCCGCCGCCCACCCCCCGCCGCCCGCAGCACCTGAAACCCACCCCCGCCCCCCGCCGGTGCATCTGACGCACATGACAATGGCCGGCCCTCACGTCCCGTACGGGCGTGAAAGGACCGGCCACAGGGGCGCGCGGAGCGCTAGAACGTGCCCAGCTTCACGATCGACAGCAGTGCGATCAGCTGGATCGCCGACGCGCCCAGCGCCTTCGGCCACGGCAGGTCGTGCGACTTGCTCACCATCATGGTCAGCAGCGCGCCCGCCGCGACCCAGGTCACCCACCCCAGGAGCTGCACGAACGTCGCGTCGCCGCCCGCGAACATCGCGACCAGCAGCCGCGGCGCGTCGGTCAGCGACATGATCAGCATCGACAGTCCCACCGTCGGCTGCCACGCGCCGTTCCCGCCGAGCTGGCGGGCCAGGGTGTGGGTGACGGCGCCCAGGACGAAGGAGCTGATCACCAGCGCGACGGCCGTCGTCAGGACGATCGGGATCGCGTTGGAGATGGTGGCCTTTATGGCGTCGTCACGGGTGTCGTCGAACCCGAAGACCGCGAGCAGGCCGTAGAGGAAGGTCACGACGAGGGCGGGGCCCCACATCGTGTAGTCGCGCATCCGCAGGAAGGTCTGGTTGGGGGACACGACGATCCCGCGCAGCAGGTCCTTCCAGTGCAGCCGGGGTCCGACCGGTCCGGCGGGCGCGGCCGCACCCGCCTGGTACGTGCCGCCCTGGCTGTACTGCTGGTGGTCGTCGACCGAGAACGCCTGGGTGTGTCCCGGGTTGTTCGCCGCGTACGGGTCGTGCGGGGCGCCGCCGCCGAAGTACTCCGGCTCGTCGCTCCCGCCGCCGTTGCCCTGCGACGGCCACTGACCGCTGCCGCCACCGCCGTACGGCGGCTGCTGCCCGCCGCGGAACTGCGGCGGGTACGGCTGCTGCGCCGGCGGCGCGTAGCCGTGCGACGGTCCCGCGGGGGCCTGTTGGCCCTGCGGCGTCTGCTGCCCGTACGGAGGGTGTTGCGGTCGCGCTTGGGGGGCACGGTTGTCCCGGCCGCCACGTCCGATCCTGAATCCAGCCACGTCGTCGAACGTACCCGGTCCGACCGACAGACGTGCCGGAGGCGGCCTCCGGGACCCCCCTTTGCGGCCGAGCTGTGACATCCCCTAAGGGATGTCATGGTGCTGTGTCAGTGGTACGTCAGGGACGGCCGGTCAACCCCGTGAGGAGTACGGGAGTTGGTGCGGGAGTCCGGCCCGGGAACGGGCGGGAGCCCGGCCCGGGAACGCCGAACGCCCCCGTGCCGCCGGCAGGGCGGCACGGGGGCGTTCGGTCCGGTGTCCGGTCCGGTGTCCGGTCGGCTACTTCACCGGCTCGGGCTCCGGCTCGCTCTCCGGCTGCGCCGAGTCCTCCGGGTCCACGGGCGTCTTGACCGACTCCAGGAGGAGCTGGGCGACGTCCACGACCTGGATCGACTCCTTGGCCTTGCCGTCGTTCTTCTTGCCGTTCACGGAGTCCGTGAGCATGACGAGGCAGAACGGGCAGGCCGTCGAGACGATGTCCGGGTTCAGGGACAGGGCCTCGTCGACGCGCTCGTTGTTGATGCGCTTGCCGATCCGCTCCTCCATCCACATGCGCGCACCACCGGCGCCGCAGCAGAAGCCGCGCTCCTTGTGGCGGTGCATCTCCTGCTGGCGCAGGCCGGGGACGGCGGTCATGATCTCGCGCGGGGGCGTGTAGATCTTGTTGTGGCGGCCCAGGTAGCAGGGGTCGTGGTACGTGATGATGCCCTCGACCGCGGTCACCGGGATCAGCTTGCCCTCGTCGACGAGGTGCTGGAGCAGCTGGGTGTGGTGGATGACCTCGTAGTCGCCGCCGAGCTGCGGGTACTCGTTGCCGAGGGTGTTGAGGCAGTGCGGGCAGGTGGCGACGATCTTCTTGGCCGACTTCGGCTTGGCGGACTCGGGGACGACCTTGCCGTCGTCGTCCGTCTCCTCGCCGAACGCCATGTTCAGCGCCATGACGTTCTCCATGCCGAGCTCCTGGAAGAGGGGCTCGTTGCCCAGGCGGCGGGCGGAGTCACCGGTGCACTTCTCGTCGCCGCCCATGATCGCGAACTTGACGCCCGCGATGTGCAGCAGTTCGGCGAAGGCCTTGGTGGTCTTCTTGGCGCGGTCCTCCAGGGCGCCGGCGCAGCCGACCCAGTAGAGGTACTCGACCTCGGAGAGGTCCTCGATGTCCTGGCCGACGACCGGCACCTCGAAGTCGACTTCCTTCGTCCACTCCAGGCGCTGCTTCTTGGCCAGGCCCCAGGGGTTGCCCTTCTTCTCCAGGTTCTTGAGCATCGTGCCCGCCTCGGACGGGAACGAGGACTCGATCATGACCTGGTAGCGGCGCATGTCGACGATGTGGTCGACGTGCTCGATGTCCACCGGGCACTGCTCGACACAGGCGCCGCAGGTGGTGCAGGACCACAGGACGTCGGGGTTGATGACGCCGTTCTCCTCGGCGGTGCCGATCAGCGGCCGCTCGGCCTCCGCCAGGGCGGCGGCGGGCACACCGGCCAGCTGCTCCTCGGAGGCCTTCTCCTCGCCCTCCATGGTCTTGCCGCCGCCCGCGAGCAGGTAGGGCGCCTTGGCGTGGGCGTGGTCCCGCAGGGACATGATCAGCAGCTTGGGGGAGAGGGGCTTGCCGGTGTTCCAGGCGGGGCACTGCGACTGGCAGCGGCCGCACTCGGTGCAGGTGGAGAAGTCGAGCAGGCCCTTCCAGGAGAACTGCTCGACCTGGGAGACGCCGAAGACGTCGTCGTCACCGGGGTCGGTGAAGTCGATCGGCTTGCCGCCGGAGGTCATCGGCTGCAGGCCGCCGAGGGCCGTGCCGCCGGTCGCCTCGCGCTTGAACCAGATGTTCGGGAACGCGAGGAAGCGGTGCCAGGCGACGCCCATGTTGGTGTTGAGCGAGACCACGATCATCCAGACGAACGAGGTGCCGATCTTCACCGTCGCGGTGAGGTAGACCAGGTTCTGGAGGGTGGTGACGCCGAGGCCCTTGAAGGCCAGGACCAGGGGGTACGAGGCGAAGTACGCGGCCTCGTAGTGCTCCACGTGGTGGATCGCGCCCTCGAGGCCGCGCAGGGTGTAGATGGCGAGGCCGATGGTGAGGATGACGTACTCGACGAAGTACGCCTGGCCGGCCTTGGAGCCCGCGAAGCGGGACTTGCGGCCGGGGCGCGAGGGCAGGCTCAGCAGCCGGATCACGATCAGGACGGCGATGCCGAGGACCGTCATGACGCCGATGAACTCGATGTAGAGCTCGAAGGGCAGGAAGCCGCCGATGACCGGCAGTGTCCAGTCGGCCTGGAAGAGCTGGCCGAAGGCCTGCGCCAGCGTCGGCGGCAGCGTCAGGAAGCCGATCGCCACGAACCAGTGGGCGAAGCCCACGATGCCCCAGCGGTTCATCCGCGTGTGGCCGAGGAACTCCTTCACGAGCGTCACGCTGCGCGCGTAGGGGTTGTCGGTCCGGGAACCGGCCGGAACCGGCTGGCCCAGTTTGAAGTACCGGACGAACTGACCGATGGCGCGTGCGAGCAGCGCGACGCCGACCACGGTCAGGACCAGCGACACGATGATCGCGGCGAGTTGCATGAGGGGGCTCCTCGGGCCTGCGAGGGTCAAAATTACTAAGCGGTAACTTATGCAGTCCGTCTGAGACTACCCCCATACTGCGCTGCACTGTAGCGGGCGGTGGGGTGATCTGGATCGCTGAGGGTCACCTCAGAGTCCGACCGTGTTATTCGTATCAAATTGCCGCATTTGTTACTAACTTATATCCGTGCTCTACGGGATCGCCGCCGCCACCACCGCCCTGCTGCTCTCCGCCGTCCTCGCCGGACTGCTGCGCGTGCCCGCCCTGCGTCTCGGGCTGGTCGAGCGGCGGCAGCGGCAGCGGCGCGTACCGCTGTCCGGGGGCCTCGCCGTCGTCCTCACCACCTGCCTCGTCGCGTTCGCCGGCGACCGCTGGGGGTACGCCCCGCTGGGCGACGGCGTCGGGGCGCTGCTGCCCGCCGCGGCCGCCCTGGCCGGGCTGGGGCTGATCGCGGACGTATGGCGGCTCAAGGCCCGCTTCCTCGTGCTCGGTACGGCGGTGGCGGCCGCCTTCGTCGTGCCCTACGGCGACACCGGCCCCTGGGCCGGGGCGCTCGCGGTCGTCTGGATCACCTTCGTGGCGCTCGCCTTCCGGTCCCTCGACCACGCCGACGGGGTGGCCGGCACGGTCGGGGTCGTCACCGCGTTCGGCGCCGCCGCGTGCGCCGCGCTGGAGGTGCTGGACGGGGCGGCCGTCCTGCTGAGCGTCCTCGCCGCCGCGCTCACCGGCTTCCTGATGCACAACTGGCCCCCCGCGCGCGCGGCCCTCGGTGCCTGCGGCTCGCTGTTCGCCGGGTTCCTGCTGGCGGCCGGCGCGGTCACCGTCTGTGCGGGCGGCGGCGCGGGCGAGGGCGCGGGGGTGCTGTTCGCCCTCACGGCGGTCGCCGCGGTCGACGCCGTCCTGGTGGCCGTGGCCCGGCGGCTGGCCGGGCGGCCCCTGCTGCGCGGCGGCCCCGACCATCTCGCGCACCGGCTGCGCCGGCTCGGGCTGACCCCGCAGGGGGCGGTCGTGGTGCTCGGCGCGGCGGCCTTCGCGGGGGTGCTCGTGGGAACGCTCGTGCACACCGGCTGGGCGGGGCCGCGGGCGGTGTGGTGGGTGGCGGGCGGCGCCCTGGCCGTCGTCCTCGGGCTGCTGCGGGTCCCGGTGTACGGCCCGCCCCGGGCGCGGGGGAGCGCCTACGACGCCTCGCGCCCGCGCGGCGCGCGGCGCACGGCGCCACCCCGGATGCCGCATATGTCACGGATGTACGGCCCCCGGCGTCAATCCGAGTCCCTTCCCGTACGCCCCGGATCGGGTGATCGCCGGGGCGGCCGAGAGGAGTCCGCGCAGGTCGGCGGCTTCTTGCGTGTAAGGAACGGATAAGAGTTGAGTGGGCATGACTCAGGTCTGTTGACCGAGCGGGGAGGGTCGTGCACACTTGAGTCCGTTCCACTCAAGTCAGCTGGAGGAAGATCACCATGGCACGTGCGGTCGGCATCGACCTGGGCACGACTAACTCCGTCGTCAGCGTTCTTGAAGGCGGCGAGCCCACCGTCATCACCAACGCCGAGGGTGCCCGGACCACGCCGTCCGTCGTCGCCTTCGCCAAGAACGGCGAGGTCCTCGTCGGCGAGGTCGCCAAGCGTCAGGCGGTCACGAACGTGGACCGCACCATCCGCTCGGTCAAGCGCCACATGGGCACCGACTGGAAGATCGAGCTGGACGGCAAGCCGTTCAACCCGCAGCAGATCTCCGCGTTCATCCTGCAGAAGCTCAAGCGCGACGCCGAGGCCTACCTGGGCGAGAAGGTGACCGACGCGGTCATCACCGTCCCGGCGTACTTCAACGACTCCGAGCGCCAGGCCACCAAGGAGGCCGGTGAGATCGCGGGCCTCAACGTCCTGCGCATCGTCAACGAGCCCACCGCGGCCGCGCTCGCCTACGGCCTCGACAAGGACGAGCAGATCATCCTCGTCTTCGACCTCGGCGGCGGCACCTTCGACGTGTCCCTCCTGGAGATCGGCGACGGCGTCGTCGAGGTGAAGGCCACCAACGGTGACAACCACCTCGGTGGTGACGACTGGGACCAGCGCGTCGTCGACTACCTGGTCAAGCAGTTCGCCGCCGGCCACGGGGTGGACCTCGGCAAGGACAAGATGGCGCTCCAGCGTCTGCGCGAGGCCGCCGAGAAGGCGAAGATCGAGCTGTCCTCCTCCACCGAGACCTCGATCAACCTGCCGTACATCACGGCGTCCGCCGAGGGCCCGCTGCACCTGGACGAGAAGCTCACCCGCGCCCAGTTCCAGCAGCTCACCGCGGACCTGCTCGAGCGCTGCAAGACCCCCTTCCACAACGTCATCAAGGACGCCGGCATCTCGCTCGCCGAGATCGACCACGTCGTCCTCGTCGGCGGCTCGACCCGCATGCCCGCCGTCGCCGAGCTCGTCAAGGAGCTGACCGGCGGCAAGGACGCCAACAAGGGCGTGAACCCGGACGAGGTCGTCGCCATCGGCGCGTCCCTGCAGGCCGGTGTCCTCAAGGGCGAGGTCAAGGACGTCCTGCTGCTCGACGTCACCCCGCTGTCCCTCGGCATCGAGACCAAGGGCGGCATCATGACCAAGCTCATCGAGCGCAACACCACGATCCCGACCAAGCGGTCCGAGATCTTCACCACGGCCGAGGACAACCAGCCGTCCGTGCAGATCCAGGTCTACCAGGGCGAGCGCGAGATCGCGGCGTACAACAAGAAGCTCGGCATGTTCGAGCTGACCGGTCTGCCCCCGGCGCCGCGCGGCGTCCCGCAGATCGAGGTCTCCTTCGACATCGACGCCAACGGCATCATGCACGTGACCGCCAAGGACCTGGGCACGGGCAAGGAGCAGAAGATGACCGTCACCGGCGGCTCCTCGCTGCCGAAGGACGAGGTCGACCGCATGCGCCAGGAGGCCGAGCAGTACGCGGACGAGGACCACCGCCGTCGCGAGGCCGCCGAGGCCCGCAACCAGGGTGAGCAGCTCGTCTACCAGACCGAGAAGTTCCTCAAGGACAACGAGGACAAGGTCCCCGGCGAGATCAAGACCGAGGTCGAGGGCGCCGTCGCCGAGCTGAAGGAGAAGCTCAAGGGCGAGGACACCGCCGAGATCCGCACCGCCACCGAGAAGGTCGCGGCCGTCTCGCAGAAGCTCGGCCAGGCCATGTACGCCGACGCCCAGGGCGCCCAGGCCACCGCCGGCGGTGCCGGTGAGGCCAAGGCCGACGACGACGTCGTGGACGCCGAGATCGTGGACGACGAGCGCAAGGACGGTGCCGCGTGACGGAGGAGACCCCGGGCTTCGAGGAGAAGCCCGACGTCCCCTCCGGCGCCACCTCCGACGACGCCGAGCCGAAGGCCGCCTCCGAGGAGGGGGCGGCCCCGGCCGGGGACGCGAACCAGACTGCCGGGCTGGTGGCCCAGCTGGACCAGGTGCGCACCGCGCTCGGCGAGCGCACCGCGGACCTCCAGCGGCTCCAGGCCGAGTACCAGAACTACCGCCGCCGGGTCGAGCGCGACCGGATCGCGGTCAAGGAGATCGCCGTCGCGAACCTCCTGACCGAGCTCCTGCCCGTGCTCGACGACATCGGCCGCGCGCGGGAACACGGCGAGTTCGTCGGCGGCTTCAAGTCCGTCGGCGAGTCGCTGGAGACCGTCGCGGCGAAGATGGGCCTGCAGCAGTTCGGCAAGGAGGGCGAGCCCTTCGACCCGACGATCCACGAGGCCCTGATGCACTCGTACGCGCCGGATGTCACCGAGACGACGTGCGTGGCGATTCTGCAGCCCGGGTATCGGATCGGCGAGCGCACCATCCGCCCCGCGCGGGTGGCCGTCGCCGAGCCCCAGCCCGGCGCCCAGGCGGCCAAGGCCGAGTCCTCGGACCCGGCCCCGGCCGAGGCGGCGGACGAGAAGGACAACGGCCCTGAGGAGGGCTGACGTAGACAGCGAGCGGATCACCGGAGAGGGGGCGCGTCGAGGATGAGCACCAAGGACTTCATCGAGAAGGACTTCTACAAGGTCCTCGGCGTCCCCAAGGACGCCACCGAGGCCGAGATCAAGAAGGCGTACCGGAAGCTCGCCCGCGAGTTCCACCCGGACGCCAACAAGGGCAACGCCAAGGCGGAGGAGCGCTTCAAGGAGATCTCCGAGGCGAACGACGTCCTCGGCGACCCCAAGAAGCGCAAGGAGTACGACGAGGCGCGCGCCCTGTTCGGCAACGGCGGCTTCCGCCCCGGGCCGGGCGCCGGCGGCAACTTCAACTTCGACCTGGGCGACCTCTTCGGAGGCGGCGCCCAGGGCGGGGGCTCCGGCGGCTTCGGCGGCGGCATCGGGGACGTCTTCGGCGGCCTGTTCAACCGGGGCGGCGGCGGGACCACCCGTACGCAGCCCCGGCGCGGGCAGGACATCGACACCGAGGTCACCCTGACCTTCACGGAGGCCATCGAGGGCGCGACGGTCCCGCTGCGCATGTCCTCGCAGTCCCCGTGCAGGGCCTGCTCCGGCACCGGCGACAAGAACGGCACACCGCGCGTGTGCCCGACCTGCGTCGGCACCGGCCAGGTGGCGCGGGGCTCGGGCGGAGGGTTCTCCCTCACCGACCCCTGCCCGGACTGCAAGGGGCGCGGTCTGATCGCCGAGCACCCCTGCCTGGACTGCAAGGGCAGCGGGCGCGCCAAGTCGTCCAGGACCATGCAGGTCCGCATCCCGGCCGGGGTCACGGACAACCAGCGCATCCGGCTGCGCGGCAAGGGCGCGCCGGGCGAGCGGGGCGGTCCGGCCGGCGACCTCTACGTCGTCGTCCACGTCGGCACCCACCCGGTGTTCGGCCGCAAGGACGACAACCTGACGGTGACGGTGCCGGTGACGTTCGTCGAGGCGGCCCTGGGCGGGGAGATCAAGGTCCCCACCCTCGGCGGCCCGTCCCTGACCCTGAAGCTGCCGCCCGGCACCCCCAACGGCCGCACCATGCGGGCGCGGGGCAAGGGCGCGGTCCGCAAGGACGGCACCCGCGGGGATCTGCTGGTCACCGTCGAGGTGAGTGTGCCCAAGGACCTGCCGGGGAAGGCTCGTGAGGCGCTGGAGGCGTATCGCGAGGCGACCGCGGAAGAGGATCCGCGGGCGGAGCTGTTCGAGGCCGCGAAGGGAGCTTGACAGAGATGGACGGCCGTCGGCGTAACCCGTATGAACTGACCCAGGAGACCCCGGTCTACGTCATCTCGGTGGCGGCCCAGCTCTCCGGCCTGCACCCGCAGACCCTGCGTCAGTACGACCGGCTGGGGCTGGTCTCCCCCGACCGCACCGCCGGCCGGGGCCGCCGCTACTCGGCCCGTGACATCGAACTGCTGCGCACCGTCCAGCAGTTGTCGCAGGACGAGGGCATCAACCTGGCCGGCATCAAGCGGATCATCGAGCTGGAGAACCAGGTCGCCGCTCTCCAGTCCCGGGTCGCGGAACTCCAGGACGCCCTGGAGGGCGCGGCGACGGCGATGCAGCAGCGCGAGGCAGCGGTCCACGCCTCCTACCGCCGGGACCTGGTCCCGTACCAGGAGGTCCAGCAGACCAGCGCGCTGGTGGTGTGGCACCCGAAGAAGCCCAAGGACTGACCTGGGTTCAGCATGCGGAAGGGGCCCGGAGGTTCGACCTCCGGGCCCCTTCGCCGTGTCGCGGGTCAGGCCCGGGTCACGGGGTGGTGCCGATCCGGAAGACGTGGGCGCCGGCCGGCTCCGACTCGGTGCCGTCCCGGTGGACGGCGGTGACCTTGTAGAAGACGGTGGTGGCGGTGGGCGCGGTGGCGTCCTCGTAGGTGGCGTCGAGCGCGAGGGGCGCGTCCGTGAGCCGCTCGTAGGCGCCGGCCGAGCCGTCCCAGCGGTAGACGTGGTAGCCGGTCGCAGCCCCCAGCGGGTCGAGGGACTCCGAGTGGACCACCCTCAGATGGGGGCCCTGGGCGACGTCTTCGGCCACCACGGTCAGGCTGCCCGAGGCCGAGGTGGACGGGTAGGTCTCCGTCGGCATCAGGTCCAGCTCCGTGACCTCCACCCCGCCGGCGGAGCCGGTGTCCAGGGCGTTGCCGTCCTTGTCGACGGCCACGACCACGTACCGGACGTGCTCGCCGTCGGGCAGGCTCACGTCCCGGTTCGCGGAATGGACGTCGCCGAACGCGAGGCTGTCGGTGATGTTCGTGTAGGTCCAGCTGCCGTCGGGGCCGTCGGTGCGGACGCCCCGGTGGATCTCGTAGTGGTCGAGGTCCTCGGCGGTGCTGTCGTCCCAGTCCAGCAGGACGCCGTTGGCCTGCGGTGTCGCGGTCAGGCCGGTCACCGCGGCGGGGGGTGTGTAGTCGCCGACGTGGTCGACGGTGACGGACGCGGAGGCGGGGGCCCGGTTGCCGCCCCGGTCGATGGCGAAGACGTAGTAGGTGTGCGTCGAGGAGCGCTCGACGTCGGTGTCCACATAGGAGTCGAAGGCCCGGGCGATCGGGCGGCCGTCGCGGACGACGACGAACTCGGAGACGCCCGCGTCGGCGGGGGCCCAGGACCAGGTCAGGGTGACGCCGCGTACGCCGTCGACGGCCTTCAGGTCGTCGGGGACGTAGGTCGGGGCGACCTCGTCGTACGTCTCGAACTCCGAGACGCCGGAGGGGACCGACTCGTTGCCGTGGGTGTCGACGGCGGTCACGACGTAGTAGTGGAAGTCGCCGGTCTGCGGCGGGTGGTCGGTCCACCACGAGGAGGTGAGCAGGGTGCTGCCGCTGACCAGGTTCTCGGGGGTCCTCGGGACCGCCGGGGTGGTGGCGCGGTACACCCGGTAGCCGGCGAGGTCGGGCTCGGTGTTGGCGTCCCAGTCCAGCTTCGCCTCGGTGACCGGGCCCATGGACCAGTTCTCCGCGTGCGCCGGGGCGGCCGGGGCGGTGGTGTCGACCGTGGTGACCGGCTGGTCGGCGCTGCCTGCCGACTCGTTGCCCGCCTTGTCGTGGGCGCGGACCTCGTACAGGTAGGCCGTGCCGTCCTTGGGGAGGGTCTCGGTGAAGGCGAGGGCCGTGGTCGTGGTGCGCCGGGACCAGGCCGTGCCGCCCTTGGGCTTGCGGTACACGCGGTAGCCCGCGAGGTCCAGCTCCTTGCCGCCGGCCCAGCTGAGCTTCGCCTTGCCGGTGGTCCTGTCGTACGCCACCGACGTCCCCGTCGGCGCGAGAGGCCTGACCTTGTCGACGCCTGCCGAGGTGCGGGGCGTGTAGGCGAACGTGACGTCGGCTCGGCCCGTCCAGTTCACGTAGTCGACGCGGAGGGTGTGCCTGCCCGGGGTGAGGGTGAGGTTCAGGGTCTTGGAGACCTTGGCGGAGACGTCCTTCCACAGGTCGATCCGCCGCGAGCCGTCGACGTAGACCCGGATGCCGTCGAGCCCGGAGGCGGAGAGGGTGAAGGGCCCGCCGGAGCCGAAGTCCCGGGTGACCGTCCAGCGCACGCCGAACCTGTCCTTCGGCAGTCCGGTGGCGGGGGCCCCGGTGCCCCAGTTCTCGCTGACAGCGGAGTCGCAGTCCGTCTTCTTCGGCGTACCGGAGAAGGTGGTGTTCGCGAAGAACTGCCGCTTGAGGACGGGTGAGGTGCAGCTGACGGCCGCGGCTGCGGGTCCGGCGGCGAGCAGGCCACCGGTGGTGGCGAGCACGAGAGCGGTCGCGGCCGCGGCGGTGGTGCGTCCTGGGGGGTTCATGGGCTCCTCGACGTGATCGTCCGGCCGTGCGCAGGCCTGGCGATGATCTCTGCTGGGGGATCGGGGGAGGGGCAGGGGCGGGTCAGGGTGTCTCAGGGGCGTCTCAGGGGGCGGTGACCGTGTAGTCGCCCGCCGGCGCGGTTTCCGTGCCGTCGGCGGCGACCGCCGTCACCCAGTAGAAGGACGTGGTCCCGCGGGCCGCCTCCGTGTCGACGAACTCGGCGGCCCCGCTCGGGAGATCGGCGATCCGCTCGTACGCGGACGTGCGCGGGTCCCAGCGGCGGACGCGGTAGCCGCCGGCCTGTTCCGGCGCCGCGTCGGTGAGCCCGTGCCAGGTCAGCCGGTTGCCCCCGCCGTCCTCGGCGGCCTCCACGGTGAGCGTCAGCGGAGACCCCTCGGGCGTGGCCACGGACGGCGTCAGGTCGAGCTCGGTGGCGATCACGATCTGTGCCTCGCCGGTCATGGCGAACGACGAGTTCGTGGCGTGGTCGAGGGCGTCGACGACGAAGCAGGACTCCTCGCCGTCGGGGACGGCGGTGTAGGCGTACGAGGTGGTGCCGGCGGGCACGGAGAAGCCCGGGTAGAGGGCGCACGCCCGCTCGTCCTCGTCGCCCCAGAGCTCACCCCGGCGGACCACGTAACTGTCCAGGTCCGGGGTCGGGTTGGCGTCCCAGCGCACCGCGAAGCCGTACGTGGTGGGAGTGACCGTCACCCCGGTGACGGGCGACGGCGGGGTGACGTCCCGGAGCGTGCCGATCACCGCGGTGGACTGCGCGGACTCGTTGCCCGCCGCGTCCAGCGCGCTCACCTTGTAGTGGTGGCCGGTGCCGAGGACGGCGGTGGTGTCCAGGTACGACGTTCCGCCGACGGCGCCGATCAGGGTGTAGGGGCCGCTGCGGGCCGCCGCCCGGTACACGCGGTACGACGTGGCCCCCGCGACCTCGCCCCAGGCGACCCGCAGCCCCTCCGGCTCGCTCGCGGTGGGGCGCGGGACGGGCACGGCGGGGGCCGTCAGGTCGGCCGTGGAGACGGTCCCGGGGGCCGTGCCCGCCGACTCGTTGCCCGCCGACTCGTTGCCCGCCGTGTCGTAGGCGCGGAGCTGGTAGGCGTAGGCCGCGCCGGTCGCCGGGAGCGTGGTGTCGGTGTAGGTGGTGGAGGTGGAGGTGGTCGAGGCCAGCCGGGTCCAGGTGGAGCCGTCGGCGGGGCGCCGGTAGACGCGGTGGCCCGCGAGGTCCATCTCCTTGTTCCGCGTCCAGTTCAGCTTGGCGCGGCCGGTCGTGCCGTCGTAGGCGACCGTGAGGCCCGCCGGGGTGAGCGGGGCCACCTTGTCGACCGCTGCCGAGGTGCGGGGCGTGTAGGCGAACGTGACGTTCGCGCCGCCGGTCCAGTTCACGTAGTCGACGCGGAGGGTGTGCCTGCCCCGGGGGACCGTGAGGTTCACGTTCTTCGTCACCGTCGTGGAGACGTTCTTCCAGACGTCGACCTTGCGGACGCCGTCGAGGAAGACGCGGACGCCGTCCTGGGCCGACACCGAGAAGGTGAAGGGGCCGCCGGAGCCGAAGTCGCGGGTCACCGTCCAGCGCACGCCGAAGTTGTTCGCCGGGAGGCCGGACGCGGGGGCCTTCGCCCCCCAGTTCTCGCTGACCGCCGTATCGCAGTCGGTCTTCTTCGGGGTGCCCGAAAAAGTGGTGTTCGCGAAGAATTGACGCTTGTACACCGGGGAGGTGCAACTCGTCGCGGCCGAGGCGGGCGTGGCGGCGAGGGCGGTGAGGAGACCGCCGGTCGTGGTGAGCACCACGGCCGTCGCGAGTCTGGCTGGCTTCATTCGGTCCTCTGGTCGGGAAGGGCAGACGGCTACGGGAAACCGTCTGTCGTGATCACGACTCGTGAGAACTGGCCTTGGTTGTACGGCTCTTTGCCGGTGTATGAAGTCCGCTTGGGGAGAGAGCGCAAAACATGCTCCGTACCCTCTTCGCTCCGTCTCCATGCGTCTTCACACGCTAAGCGGAGGGTGATGTTGTTACTTCGTTAAGCGGTTCAGCTTGACTCCGGCGGCTGCCGCCGCGTTGGCTTTTGGGACAACTGGGTCAACGTGTAGTACCCAGGTACCGGAACGCACCTGAAGTGAGCCCCTCCATGCGTCGTATCGCCATAGCTGTGGTCGCCTCCACGATGTCCCTCTCGCTCGCGGGATGCGGGATGCTGGGGGCCTCGGAGGACAGCAGCTCAGCGGCACCGACCCGGACGAACGACATCACCGTCGGCGTGCTGATGCCGGAGACGACGAACACCCGGTACACGGAGTTCGACTACCCGATCATCAAGCAGAAGATCGCGGCTCTCACCAGCAACAAGGGCAAGACCGTGTACGCCAACGCGGCATCCAGCGTCAAGAAGCAGAACGCCCAGATGCAGAAGATGATCGACGACAAGGTCGACTGCATCCTGCTCGACGCCGTCGACTCCCACAAGATCGCGCCCATGGTGAAGAAGGCCAAGGAGGCGAACATTCCGGTCATCGCCTACGACCGGCTCGCCGAGGGCCCCATCGACGCGTACGTCTCCTTCGACAACGAACTCGTCGGCGAGGTGCAGGGCCGCGCCATCACCGAGGCGCTCGGCTCGGCCGACACCTCGGACCAGATCGTCATGATCAACGGCTCGCCCACCGACCCGAACGCCGCCCAGTTCAAGAACGGGGCGATGAGCGAGCTCAACGGCCGCGTGACCATCGCCGCGACCTACGACACCGCGGGCTGGAAGCCGGAGATCGCCCAGGCCAGCATGACCAAGGCGATAGAGAAGATCGGCAAGGACAACATCTCGGCCGTCTACTCCGCCAACGACGCCATGGCCGGCGGCATCATCAAGGCCCTGGAGGCCGCGGGCGTCAGCGGCAGCAACCTGCCCCCCATCACCGGCCAGGACGCCGAGCTGCCGGCCGTGCAGCGGATCGTCAGCGGCGAGCAGTACATGACGGTCTACAAGCCGTACGCCGGTGAGGCGGAGGCCGCGGCCGAGGCGGCCGTCGCCAAGGTCCAGGGGCGTGAGCTCCAGTTCGAGGCGCTCACCCGCGACAAGGTCGACAGCCCCACCGACAAGGCCATCCCGGCCAAGCTGGTCACCGTGGTCGCGCTCACCAAGAGCAACATCAAGTCGACCGTCATCGCGGACGGCATCTACAAGGTCTCCGACATCTGCACCCCGAAGTACAAGGCCGCCTGCGCCGCCATCAACCTGAGGTAGCCGCAGACGCGCTCCGGCGGGCGCCCCCTCGCGAGGGAGCCCGCCGTGACCGTCACGCCACCCGCGTGAACTCCACCGTCACCTCCGGCGGGCCCCCGGCCACCCCGCGGTAGACCCCCTTGTGCGGGGTGACGTCGTCGTAGTCGCGCCCCCGGCCGACCACCACGTGGGACTCGTCGGCGCGGGTCCGGTTGGTCGGGTCGTAGCCGTACCAGTCGCCCGCCCAGTACTCGATCCAGGCGTGGCTCTGCCCGGCCACCGGACGGTGCAGCTCCGCCTCCCGCTCGGGGTGGAGATAGCCGGAGACGTACCGGGTGGGCAGTCCGAGGCCGCGCAGCAGCGCGATCGACACGTGCGCGATGTCCTGGCAGACGCCGCCTCTCTGCTCCCACGCCTCCGCGGCCGAGGTGTTCACCCCCGTGGTGCCGGGGAGGTACGCGACCCGGTCGGCGACCAGGCCGGAGACGGTCACCGCCGTGGCATGGGGGTCCAGACCGGCCGCGGCCCTGCGCGCCTTCCTCACCAGCTTCGGCGGGACCGTCGTACGGACCGTCGGGGCGGCGAACTCCAGCAGCCGGGAGCCGGCGACCCGGGCCGCGATCTCCGGCCAGCCGGGGGCCGGGGGCAGCTCGTCCGGCGGGGCGGTCTCGACCAGGCTGGAGGCCGTGATCGTGAGATCGGCGTGCGGGTCCATCAGCTCGAACGCGGTGACCTGAGTGCCCCAGTAGTCCCAGTACGACCAGGTGGACGCCGCCGGACGGATGGTCACCCGGGAGTCCAGCGTGGTCTGTCCGGGCAGGGTCAGGGGGGTCATCCGGACCTCGTTGTGCGAGGAGACCGCCGCCTGCGCGTAGGAGACGCGGGTCGTGTGCTCGATGCGGAGCCTGCGGGCCATGCTCACACTCCTTCCTGGGCCCACACGACGGGCCCCTGGTACGGGAAGAACCGCTCGGCGACCGCCTCCGCCGAGGCCATGCAGGCGGTCTGGAGATCCCGCAGGAGCAGCGGCAACTGCTCCTCCAGGCCCTCGGTGTCGAGATACTCCAGACGGGTGCGCAGCCCGCCGATGGGGCGGCGGGCCGGGTCCTGGCGGGGCCGGCCGAGGGCGGCCAGGCACTCCTCCGCCGTGGTCAGCGCGTGCAGGGCCGAGCGTGGGAAGTCCCGGTCGAGGAGCAGGAACTCGGCCACGCGCGCGGAGTCCCCGAAGCCGCCGCGGACCCGTGCGAACGCCTCGTCCGCGCCGGACGCGCTCAGCAGCGTCGGCCAGTCCGGGGCGTGCGCGGCGTCCAGGACGCGCACCGACAGCAGTCGTACGGTCATGTCCACCCGCTCCAGGCTCCGGCCCAGGACGACGAACCGCCAGGAGTCGTCCCGGCTCATCGTGGAGTCGGCCAGGCCGAAGAAGAGCGCGGCGCGGCTGCGGACCAGTTCCAGATAGCCGTACGGGCCCGTGCGGCGGGAGGCGCGGCGCTGGTCGGCGAGGGCGTGCCAGGTGGCGTTCAGGCACTCCCACATGGCCGAGGAGACGGCCTCGCGGGCGCTGCGCGCGTTGAGCCGGGCGGCGCCCAGAGCACCCTCGATCGAGCCGGTCGAGCGGGCGTCGAACGCCAGCTGGTCGAGGACCTGCTGCATGTCGACCGGCGCGCGGCCCGCGTCCATGCCGAGGATCGCGTACAGCGACCGGCAGGCCAGGTCCTCGTCGCGCCAGGGATCCTCCAGCATGCGGTGGAGGTAGGCGTCGAGGATCCGCGCGGTGGCGTCCGCCCGTTCGACGTAGCGGCCGGTCCAGGTCAGCGCCTCGGCGATGCGGGAGAGGATCACGTCGTTCACTGCTGCTGCGCCCCTTCCGGTACGAGGGTGGGGGTTCCGTCGGGGCCGAGCTGGCGGGGGACGACGGGCGGGAGCGCGCCCTCCCCGGCGCCGTGGGCGGGACCTTCGAGGGGGCCCTCGGCGAGCACCCAGGTGTCCTTGGAGCCGCCGCCCTGGCTGGAGTTGACGATCAGGTTGCCCTCCTGGAGGGCGACCCGGGTCAGCCCGCCGGGCAGGACCCAGACCTCGTCGCCGTCGTTGACGGCGAACGGGCGCAGGTCGATGTGGCGGGGGGCCATGCGTTCGCCCGCGAGGGTGGGGGAGGTGGACAGGGCGACGGGCCGCTGGGCGATGAAGCCGCGCGGGTCGGCGGCGACCGCTCTGCGTGTCCTCTCCAGGGTCTTCGCGTCGGCCTTCGGGCCGATGACGATGCCCTGCCCGCCCGCGCCGTCGACCGGCTTGACGACGAGCCGGTCGATCTGGTCGAGGACGGCTTCCAGCTGGCCCGGTTCGTCCGGCCGGTACGACTCGACGTTGGGCAGGACGGGTTCCTCGCCGAGGTAGTACCGGATCAGGTCCGGGACGTAGGTGTAGAGCAGCTTGTCGTCGGCGACGCCGTTGCCGACCGCGTTGGCGAGCGTGACGTGCCCGGCCGTGGCCGCGCTCAGGATGCCGGGGCAGCCGATCACCGAGTCGGGGCGGAAGTGGAGCGGGTCGAGGAAGTCGTCGTCGAGCCGCCGGTAGACCACGTGGACGGGCACCTCGCCGCGCGTGGTGCGCATCCACACCCGGTTGTTGCGGCAGACGAGGTCGTGCCCCTCCACCAGCTGCACACCCATCAGCCGGGCCAGCAGCGCGTGTTCGAAGTACGCGGCGTTGCTGGGGCCCGGGGTGAGGACCACGACCCGGGGGTCGGCGACTCGGTCGGGCGCGGCGGCCCGCAGCGCGGCCAGCAGCCGGGCCGGGTAGCCGTCGACGGGCACGACGTGCTGCCCGTCGAAGAGCGAGGGGAACACCCGGGTCATCGCACGCCGGTTCTCGATGACGTACGACACCCCGCTGGGTACCCGCACGTTGTCCTCCAGCACCCGGAATTCCCCGGCCTCGTCGCGCACCAGGTCGATGCCCGCGACATGGATGCGGACCCCGTTCGGTGGCTCCACACCGTGCGCCGCGCGGTGGAAGTGCGGGGAGGTCAGCAGCAGGCGCCAGGGGACGACACCGTCCTCGAAGGCCCGGCAGGGCCCGTAGGCGTCGGCGAGATAGGCCTCCAGGGCCCTGACCCGCTGGGCGACCCCGCGTTGTATGAAATCCCACTCGAGTGCGTCGAGGATCCTCGGCACGAGGTCCAGCGGCCAGGGCCGCTCCTCGCCCGCGAAGGCGTAGGTCACTCCCCTGTCGGTGAACGACCGGGCCATCTGCTCCGCGCGGAAGCGCAGTTCCCCCGGTTCGATGGGCTGGAGCGCCGCCAGTACCGGCTCGTAGGCGGTCCTGACCTCACCCGGCCGTTCGAACATCTCGTCCCACGCGTCGGCCAACGCGTATGCGTCAAATATGTCCGCCATGGCCCGACGTTAAGTGCGGGACGTAACAGGGCGATCACCCCGTGGTTTCCGGGAACGCACGCCTCCGCAAGGGATTTCCCCGGGTCCGGCCGGGCTCCCCCGTCGTCCGGCCGGACCGACCCGGGTGGTGTGCACCCGGGGGGAAGTGGAACCAACGATGCCCGCCTCTTCGGGCCCGCGCCACCATCAGCTTGTTGCAGTGCGAGGGGCGGAGGCCGGGAGAAACCCGGCCATATAAGGGGTTTTCCGCTGCCGTGGCCGGGGGAGCCGTGTTGCGGAGAGGGTCCGCGCCGCGCATAGTGGCGTCCCGGAAGGCGCGTCGGAGAGGTGTCAGGCGGGGGTGGGATGGGCGATGGCCGGGCACGGGACGGAGGAGCATCCTCACGGTGCTGACCGACTGTGCGAGGCCGGGGATCGCGTGTATTCCCGGGCCGTACGGCGCGGACGCGTGCCGCGCCACGACGCCGAGCAGGTCCCCTGTCTGCTGGAGCTGGCCCTGCTGCACCCCGATCCCGACGACATGGAGTGGCTGGTGCCGACCTCCCCGCAGGAGGTCATGACCCGGCTGCTGCGCGGGCTGCACGACGAGGTGAGCGCCAGTGAGCGGCGCATGGGTTCGGCCGTCGCCGCCTTCGAGTGGTACGCCGGTCTCGGCGGCCCCCCGCCGGGCGCGCGGGCCCACGAGGGCGCCGCGATCCGGGTCCTGGACGGCCCCTCGCGCATCCAGGCGGCGCTGGACCAGGCGACCGAGGCGTGCACGACCGAGGTGCTGACGGTGCAGCCGGGCGGCATCCGGCGCGAGCACGAACTGTCGGAGGGCCTGCACCGGGCGCTGGAACTGCGCGGCCGGGGCGTGCGGATGCGCGATCTGTACAACCACGTGGCCCGGCACGGCCAGGGCCTGCTCAACTACCTGGAGCTGATGGGCGACGCGGTGGAGGCCCGCACCCTGGACGAGGTCGTCGACCGGCTCATCCTCTTCGACCGCAAGGTGGCCTTCATCCCGGCGAACGCCGACCGCACGATGGCGCTGGAGCTGCGCCACCCGGCCCTGGTGGCCTATCTGGTGACGGTCTTCGAGCGGTTGTGGCGGCTGGCGATCCCGCTGGGCGCGCAGCTCCCGGAGACCCGTGTCGCGGGCGTCTCGCACCGCGAGCAGTCCATCGCGGCGCTGCTGGCGGAGGGGCACCAGGACGCGGTGATCGCCGAGCGCCTCGGGATCAGCGTCCGTACCTGCCGCGCGCACATCGCCCGGCTCTCGGAGACCCTGGGCGCGGCGAGCCGGACCCAGTTGGGGGTGCGGATCGCGCAGGTCGGACTGGACGGGCCGGTGGAGCCGGGCGGCCCCGTCGCTCCGGTGGCGGGCGCGGTGCGCGGTGCGGTGGCGGGCGCGGTGCCGGGGCGGGGCTCCGGGCCGGGGCAGGTCTGCGGGCCGGGGCCGGGCTCCGGGCCGGCCCAGGTCCCGGCGCCGGGGCCCGGCGCCGGGGTCACCGAGGTGCTTCCGGATGCGCTTCCTGGTCGAGGATCCCCGACCGGCCGATGAGGTAGCCGAGCTGGGCGCGGCTCTCGCTGCCGAGGCCGGCGGCGAGCTTGGCGATGTGGACACGGGCCGTACGGATGTTCATACCGAGGCGGGCCGCTATCACGGAGTCGGTGTGGCCCTCGACGAGGAGGGCGGCGATGGCCCGCTGCCGGGGGGTCACCCCGTTGAGCGAGGGGCGCTGCACCGCCTGGGGGTACATCGGGGTGGCCAGCCGCCACAGCCGGTCGAACGCGGTGGCCAGGAAGGAGATCAGGGCGGGCTGCCGGATCTCCAGGGCGAGGGTGCCGTCCTCGTTGGCGGGGAGGAAGGCCACCGTGCGGTCGACGACGAGCAGGCGGTCGGTGACCTCGTCGAGGCCGCGCGCCTCGGCGTCGCCGCTGAGCAGCTCGTGGTGGCCGATGATGACGTGGATGTGCCGGGTGGTGTGCTGGTAGAGGGTGCGGATGCGGCAGCCTCGGTCGAGCACCGCCTGGTCGCGGCGGCGGGCGATCTCCATGGCGGCGGCGGCCCGTTCGGTGTCGAGGCCGGTCCGCGGCTGGATGCAGAGCAGTTCCTCGCGCATCTCGTCCATGGCCTCGGTGATGGCCTCGTTGATCTGCTCGTTGCCGCTGAGGATGCGCAGGGAGGCGGACTGCGCGGGGGCGGTGTGGCTGCCGGTGAGCCGCATGAGGGGTTCGAAGGCCGTGACCAGCCGCTCCTCGTGGCGCCGTTCCTCGGCGATGCGGGCCGCGGAGGCGTGCAGCCGGCGGTGCAGGGCGACGGCGGGGGCGACGGGCTCCAGCCGGCGCAGGTCGTCGACGGCCGGGTGCAGCAGGCCGAGGTCGAGCAGACAGGGGGCCGTCTCGGCGTCGCCGGCGGTCAGATGGCCCTCGCGCAGGGCGCGTTCGTAGAGACGGCTGCCCTGGGCACAGAGTTCTGCCACGCCGTGAGGGGGGTGCGGCGGCGCGTTCACGTCGGGTCTCTTTCCTGGTCGAGGATTCCTGAGCGTGCGATGAGGTAGCCGAGCTGGGCCCGGCTCTCGCTGCCTAGGCCGGCGGCGAGTTTGGCGATGTGGACGCGGGCGGTGCGGACGTTCATGCCGAGTCGGTCGGCGATGACGGTGTCCGTGTGGCCCTCGACGAGGAGGGTGGCGATGGCCCGCTGGCGGGGGGTGACACCGTTCAGGGTGGGCTCCCGCACGGCCTCGGGGTACATCGGGGTGGCCAGGCTCCAGAGGCGTTCGAAGGTGGAGGCGAAGTACCGGGTCAGGGTGGGGTGGCGTACTTCGAGGGCGAGGGTGCGGTCCTTGTTGGCCGGGACGAAGGCGACGGAGCGGTCGAGCAGGATGAGCCGGTCGGTGACCTCGTCGAGGGTGCGGGCCTCGACGTCGCCGCGGATCTGCTCGTAGCGTGCCGCGATGGCCAGGGCGTGCCGCCCGGTGTGCTGGTAGAGCGTGCGGATCCGGCCGCCGCGGTCCAGGAAGGCCTGGTCGCGTGCCAGGGGGAGGCGGTGCACGGCCGGCGTCCTGCGCGTCCGGGCGGTCTGGGGCTGGATGCACCACATGTCCCGGCGGGCCTCGGCCATGGCGGCGGTGATGGCGTCGTTGATGCGGTCATGGCCGCTCAGGACGCTGACGGCGGACGCCTCCGGTCCGGCCTCGGGGCCCCGGGCGAGCCGGAGCAGCGGTTCGAACGTCTCCACCAGCCGTGCCGTGTGCCGCCGTTCGTCCGCTACGCGGTCCGCGAGGGGCCGCAGCGCGCGGTGCAGGCCGACGGCGGGCGGTACGGGTTCCAGCAGGCCGGCGTCGTCGCGGTCCGGCCGCAGCAGCCGGGCGACGAGCAGACAGGGGGTGTGCTCGGCCTCGGCCCGGGTCACCCGGCCCTCGCGCAGGGCGTGGGCGTAGAGCCCCAGTCCCGGCTCGCACACCTCTTCGGTGTGGTGGTGCACCTCGCTCCTCATCTGCGCCCTCTTCGGAAGACCGTCACCTCACTCGTCCCGGTCCAGGATTCCCGACTGCGCGATCAGGTAGCCGAGCTGGGCCCGGCTGCCGCTGCCCAGGGCGGTGGCGAGCTTGGCGATGTGGGCGCGGCAGGTGCGGACGTTCATCCCGAGCCGGCGGGCGATGGCCTCGTCGACGTGGCCCTCGACGAGGAGTTTGGCGATGGAGTGCTGGATGTCGGTGAGACCGTCGGGGGCGGTCTCGTAGGGCGCGCCGGCGCTCAGCGGGACGGCCCGGTTCCACATGAACTCGAACACCTTGATGAGGTAGCGGACCAGCCCGGCGTGGCGGATCTCCAGGGCGACCTGGCGGTCGTCGCGGATCGGGATGAACGCCACCGTCTCGTCACAGATGATCAGCCGCTCGACCAGTTCGTCGATGGTGCGGTACTCCGCCTTGCCGTCGGCGAACTGATCCACCCAGGCGAGCCGTTCCGGGCTGTACCGGGCCGTGTGCTGGTAGAGGGTCCGGATCCGCACGCCGCGTTCGATCAGCGGCTTGTCGCGTTCCAGCGCCTCGATGAGCCGGCGTTCCGGGTGGCGGTGGCTCGGCTGGATCGACAGCACCTCGTTGCGGCACTGCGAGGCGGCCAGGTCCAGGGCCCCGTTGATGTGGTCGAGGCCTTCGAGCAGGTTGATCGAGGGGGTGGAGGTCATCGGCGGGGCGCTGAGTGACATGAACGGTTCGAACGCCTCGGCCAGCTCGACGGAGAGCCGTCTGCGCTCGGTGATCTCGCGTTCGAGGGGATTGAGCCGCTGGGCCAGGGCGATCGAGGGGGGAACCGGACGCAGCCAGTTCGCGTCATCGGCGTCGGGGTACAACAGAGCGAGCTCCATCAGGCAAGGGGCGGGCTCCACGTCCACGCGGGCGATGCGTCCGGTGCGAAGTGCGTCCGCGTATAGGCGGCTTCCTTCCTCGCACAGGTCGGTCATGGCGTGGGGATGTGTCCCATTTATTCGATTCGTTGCCAAATCTCCACCCCCCAGGGTCCTGAACATGCAGGAACATGATGCACCGATCGTGTGGCCATGACGTGCCCGAATGAGCCATCGTCTTACTCGTCGGGGGAAAGGGGAACTTCAAGTGAGGACGAAGCCGAATATGCGGAACAAAATGCTTCGCTCAGTACTTGTCGCCGCCTTCTCCGCCGTTCTGGCCTTCGGAGTGCTGGCCGGCCCGTCCGGCGGAACCAGCGAGCCGCAGCGCGACACGGCATGGTCGGCCGCGGCCGGTGGCGACGAGGATGCTGCTGTCTACCCGGCAGACACCGCGTGGAGCTGACGTGAGTACACCACCGGACGACCGCTCCTTCCGTCGCGAGATGGCCACCGCCTACCGCTCCGGCTGGCACTTCATCGACCTGGTCACCGCCATCCCCCACAGTGGTGACTCGTTGATGGTGACCGTGTTCGGAGAACCGGTGGTCGTCACGCGGGACGAGGAGGACGACGTCCGGGCCTATCGGTGCCTGCGGCGGCCCCGGGGGGCGCCGCAGCCCGTACGGTGCGCGATCCGGTACGGAATGATCTTCGTGAACCTGGATCAGCGCGACCACCAGTTGTCGGAGCCGGCTCCCCAGGCCGCTCCGCACACCATCTCAGCCACCCCCCGCAGTGCCTGACGCGATTCCCCCGTCGTAACAGATCGCCTCAGGCGCTTCCCCCCGCAGCGGCGTCACCGTGACCTGAACACGGTGACGCCGCTGCAGTTTTGTGGGGACATTTCCCCGTATCGGCCCCCTCTGGAGCCCTCGTGCCGTGGCCGGAAAACGCCGCACGGCACGGATGCCGGGTTTGGATCAGCCCCGGCCCGTCGTTCCGCCGTTCCCGCCCCCGCCGCACCCGGGTAAAGCCCTGTCCCAGCATTGAGCGGAATAGACTCAACTTTGTGTACGCTGGAACAGTCAGACAAGGGAGACGGCTGACGCAAGGAGGAGACAGCGAACGTGGACGCCGAGCTGACCAACCGGAGCCGGGACGCGATCAACGCGGCCAGTAACCGTGCCGTGTCGGGGGGCCACCCCGACCTCACCCCTGCCCACCTGCTGCTCGCGCTGCTCCAGGGGCAGGACAACGAGAACATCGTCGATCTTCTCGCCGCGGTCGGCGCCGACCAGGCCGCCGTCCGCGCCGGAGCCGAGCACGTGCTCGCCGGGCTGCCCAGCGTGACCGGCTCCACCGTGGCGCCCCCGCAGCCCAACCGCGAGCTGCTCGCCGTGATCGCCGACGCCCAGGCGCGGGCGCAGGAACTGGGCGACGAGTTCCTCTCCACCGAGCACCTGCTGATCGGCACCGCCGCGAAGGGCGGCCAGGCCGCCGACGTGCTCGGCCGGCACGGCGCCGGCCCCGACCGGCTCCAGGAGGCCTTCCGCAAGGCCCGCGGCGGCCGCCGGGTCACCACCGCCGACCCCGAGGGCCAGTACAAGGCCCTGGAGAAGTTCGGCACCGACTTCACCGCCGCCGCCCGCGACGGCAAGCTCGACCCGGTCATCGGCCGGGACCAGGAGATCCGCCGCGTCGTGCAGGTCCTCTCCCGCCGCACCAAGAACAACCCCGTCCTCATCGGCGAGCCCGGCGTCGGCAAGACCGCCGTCGTCGAGGGCCTCGCCCAGCGCATCGTGAAGGGCGACGTCCCGGAGTCGCTGAAGGACAAGCGGCTCGTCTCCCTCGACCTCGGCGCCATGGTCGCCGGCGCCAAGTACCGCGGCGAGTTCGAGGAGCGCCTGAAGACCGTCCTCGCCGAGATCAAGGACAGCGACGGCCAGATCATCACCTTCATCGACGAACTGCACACGGTCGTCGGCGCGGGCGCCGGCGGCGACTCCGCGATGGACGCCGGCAACATGCTCAAGCCGATGCTCGCCCGCGGTGAGCTGCGCATGGTCGGCGCGACCACGCTCGACGAGTACCGCGAGCGGATCGAGAAGGACCCCGCCCTGGAACGGCGCTTCCAGCAGGTCCTGGTCGCGGAGCCCACCGTCGAGGACACCATCGCCATCCTGCGCGGACTCAAGGGCCGCTACGAGGCCCACCACAAGGTCCAGATCGCCGACAGCGCGCTGGTCGCGGCCGCGACCCTCTCCGACCGGTACATCACCTCCCGCTTCCTGCCCGACAAGGCCATCGACCTCGTCGACGAGGCCGCCTCCCGCCTCCGGATGGAGATCGACTCCTCGCCCGTCGAGATCGACGAGCTCCAGCGGTCCGTGGACCGGCTGAAGATGGAGGAGCTGGCCATCGGCAAGGAGACCGACGCCGCCTCCCGCGAACGCCTGGAGAAGCTGCGCCGCGACCTCGCCGACAAGGAGGAGGAGCTGCGCGGCCTGACCGCCCGCTGGGAGAAGGAGAAGCAGTCCCTCAACCGGGTCGGCGAGCTGAAGGAGAAGCTCGACGACCTGCGCGGGCAGGCCGAGCGGGCCCAGCGCGAGGCCGACTTCGACACCGCGGGCAAGCTGCTGTACGGCGAGATCCCGGCCCTGGAGCGCGACCTGGAGGCCGCCACCGAGGCCGAGGAGGAGGTCGCCAAGGGCACCATGGTCAAGGAGGAGGTCGGCTCCGACGACATCGCCGACGTCGTCGCCGCCTGGACCGGCATCCCGGCGGGCCGCCTCCTGGAGGGCGAGACGCAGAAGCTGCTCCGCATGGAGGCCGAGCTGGGCCGCCGGCTGATCGGCCAGGCGGAAGCCGTCCAGGCCGTCTCGGACGCCGTACGGCGCTCCCGCGCGGGCATCGCCGACCCCGACCGCCCGACCGGCTCCTTCCTCTTCCTCGGCCCCACCGGCGTCGGCAAGACCGAGCTGGCCAAGGCCCTCGCCGACTTCCTCTTCGACGACGAGCGGGCCATGATCCGCATCGACATGTCGGAGTACGGCGAGAAGCACAGCGTCGCCCGGCTCGTCGGCGCGCCGCCCGGCTACGTCGGGTACGAGGAGGGCGGCCAGCTCACCGAGGCGGTCCGCCGCCGCCCGTACAGCGTGGTCCTCCTGGACGAGGTCGAGAAGGCCCACCCCGAGGTCTTCGACGTCCTGCTGCAGGTCCTCGACGACGGCCGTCTCACCGACGGCCAGGGCCGCACGGTCGACTTCCGCAACGCGATCCTGGTCCTGACCTCGAACCTGGGCAGCCAGTACCTGGTCGACCCGGTCTCCACGGAGGCGGAGAAGAAGGAACAGGTCCTGGAGGTGGTCCGGGCGTCCTTCAAGCCGGAGTTCCTCAACCGCCTCGACGACCTGGTCGTCTTCTCCGCCCTGTCCAAGGACGAGCTGGGCCGGATCGCCCGCCTCCAGATCGACCGCCTCGCCCGCCGCCTCGCCGACCGCCGCCTCACCCTGGAGGTCACCGACGCGGCCCTCGCCTGGCTCGCCGACGAGGGCAACGACCCCGCCTACGGTGCCCGCCCGCTGCGCCGCCTGGTCCAGACGGCCATCGGCGACCGCCTCGCCAGGGAGATCCTCTCCGGCGAGGTCAAGGACGGCGACACGGTCCGCGTGGACACCTTCGGCGAGGACCTGATCGTCGGCCCGAAGCCCGCGAAGACCCTCTAGCCACGCCGAGACCCCGGCCCCCGTGCGTCCCGGGGGCCGGCGCGCTCAGGTGTCGGTCGTGCAGACGACGTACACCATCCAGAAGAACCACAGCGAGAAGACCAGGCACCCCCACCACAGCGTCCACAGCAGCCGGCGGATCTCTCGTCTCAGGGCCACGGGCGGATCATCGCACCACCTGACCGCGCCCCCACGCTCTCAGCGGAATTGCGCCAACCGGAGGTGAACCCTGGGAGGCGGGGCTTGCCACCCCCCTCCCCGGATGGGGGAGGATGGCAGGATCCGTACGAAGGGAAATTTCGGTGAGCATCGACCCGTCCTCGATTCCGAACTTCGGGGGCCAGCAGCCCGAGCCGCAGCCCCAGGGACCGGCGGGCCCCGTAGTCCCGGATCAGGACCTCGTGAAGCAGCTCCTCGACCAGATGGAGCTGAAGTACGTCGTCGACGACGAGGGTGACCTCGCGGCGCCGTGGGAGGAGTTCCGCACGTACTTCATGTTCCGCGGCGAGGGTGACCAGGCGGTCTACTCGGTGCGGACGTTCTACGACCGGCCCCACCAGATCGACGACAAGCAGCCGCTGCTGGAGGCGATCGACGACTGGAACCGGCGCACCCTGTGGCCCAAGGTCTACACGCACACCCACGACGACGGCACCGTCCGCCTCATCGGCGAGGCGCAGCTGCTGATCGGCGCCGGGGTGAACATCGAGCTGTTCGTCTCCTCCACGGTGAGCTGGGTGCGCGCCGCCATCGAGTTCGACAAGTGGCTGGTGGAGCAGCTGGGCCTGGAGAAGGACGTCGACGGCACGGACGGCGAGGAGCCCGAGGAGGGCGACGCGTAGGTCCCCCGACCGGTCCGCCCGTCATGGCGGGGCTCCGTCCACAGACTGTGGACGGAGCCCCGCCATGCCGTTTTCAGGCCGCGGTGGCCCGTAGGCGCTCTCGCCGAGGGGCCGGCCGGGCAGCCCGCCCCGGGCGGGACCGGCCGTGGGCGTATTGGGTATGGACATGACAGGGCTGTGCCCTCTTGAATGCCAGGAAGAGATCACGGCCGCCCCGTGGCTCCCAGTGTCCCCTCAATGTGCCACCCCCCGGCGGCCCCCCACGCGCCCCCCACGCGCGCCTTCCGCGGCGCCTTCTCCAGGAGACAGCAGACACCGATGAGTTGGTTACGGCAGCATGCCCGAGGTTCCCGTGTCGCCACCGCCGGCATCGCCGCCACCGCCGCCGCCCTTCTGGCCGCGACACTGGCCCCGGCCGCCGGCGCGGCCGACAGGACGGCCCGTGCCGCCGCCCTCGACAACGCGGCGGCGGTCCTCGTCGACCGGGCCGCGGCCCTGGGGCTGCCCTCCGCGCAGGACGCCTCCGTGAGGGACGTGGTCGTGGACAAGGACGGCACCCAGCACGTTCGCTACGACCGCACCTACCGTCAACTCCCGGTACTGGGAGGCGACTTCGTCGTACACATGGCGCCCGACGGCACCTACCGCAGTGCCGACCGGGCGGCGAGGGCGGAGATCTCGCTGCCGAGCACCACGCCGAAGGTGCCGGCCCCCCGGGCGGCCGGCCTCGCCGTGGACGCTCTGCGCGCGGCCCACCCGGGCGACCCGCTGAAGCAGGTCAAGGCCGAGCCCGAGCTCGTCGTCGACGCCTTGCGCGGTGCCCCGAGACTGGCCTGGCGGACGGAGGCCACGGGGCTGGACCCGCTCGGCAACCCGGTCGCGCGGACGTTCCTGACCGATGCCCGCACCGGTGCCCCGATCGACGCCTGGGACACCCTCCAGGCGGCGACCGGCGACGGCAGGTCCCTGTACAGCGGCACGGTCTCGCTGGAGACGACCTTCTCGGGATCGGCCTACCAGCTCAAGGACCCGACGCGGGGCGACACCCACACCACTGACGCGGCCCTGACCCTCTTCACGGACGACGACAACCACTGGGGCTCGGGCACGACCGCCGACCGCTCGACGGTCGCCGTCGACGCCCAGTACGGCAGCGCCATGACCTGGGACTACTACAAGGACGTGCACGGCCGAAACGGCATCGGCAACGACGGCAAGGGCTCGTACAACCGCGTCCACTACGGCAACAACCTCTCCAACGCCTATTGGTACGACGGCTGCTTCTGCATGACCTACGGAGACGGCGACGGCACCCAGTTCGGCCCGATGGCCGGGCTGGACGTGGCCGCCCACGAGATGTCCCACGGCGTGACGTCGAGAACCGCCGGACTGGTCTACTCGGGCGAGTCCGGCGGCCTGAACGAGGCCACGTCCGACATCTTCGGCACGCTGGTCGAGTTCTACGCGGGGAACGCGCAGGACCCCGGCGACTATCTGATCGGCGAGAAGGTCGTCCGCTCCGGCTTCGGGCAGGACGCCCTGCGCTACATGGACAGGCCGAGCAGGGACGGCGGCTCCGCGGACTACTGGAGCAGTTCGGTCGCCGGCCTCAACGTCCACTACGCGTCCGGCGTCGCCAACCACTTCGCCTACCTCCTCGCGGAGGGCAGCGGCACCAAGACGATCAACGGGGTCACGTACGACTCCCCGACGTACGCGGGCTCGACCGTCACCGGCATCGGCCGCGCCAAGCTCGGCGCGATCTGGTACCGCGCCCTGACCGTCTACATGACGTCCTCGACGAACTACGCCGGAGCGCGGACGGCCACCCTGAACGCCGCCCGGGACCTCTACGGCGCGGGCAGCACCGAGTACGACACGGTGGCGGCGGCCTGGAGCGCGGTCAACGTGAACTGAGCTCCGGCGGCTACGGTTTCGGCAGGGTGCACCCGGCGGTGCTCAGGTCCAGCTGGTTGCCGGTCGTGAAGCAGGCCGGGATCTGGAAGGTCTGCTGTCCGTAGTTGATGCCTTTGCGGACGGTGACGGCTCCTTCCTCGTCCACCTCGCAGGGGTTGTCCCGTGTGCAGGACGCCCCCTGCTCGTTGCCGGTGTTGTGGACGGCGACGACCTCACCGGTGGACCGGTCGATCACCGGCGAGCCGGAGGTGCCGCTGATGGTCTGGCAGGCGGAGGTGTAGCGGACCGAGTCCTTCCAGGTCCACGTGTCCTCCTTGAGGCGGTGCACGAACCCGTCGATGCTGCAGTCCAGGAGCTTCTTCCAGGCGCCGGACGCCACGGTGACGGCGGTACCGGCGGCCGGGTGCGTGTCCCGCACGGTCAACGCCGACACCCCGTACGCGCTCTTGACCGCCGCGTAGGTGGAGGTGAGCTCGTAGACCGCCACGTCCGTGTCGGTCATCGTCGCGTATGCCAGCTTGGCGGCCTGCAACGTGGCGACCTGGGTGCCCGAGGAGTCGAGCAGGCCGAACGTGCGGTTGTTCGGCCGGTTGGTGATCACCTCGCCCGGGTCCATCAGTTTGCTGCAGTGGCCGTTGGAGAGCACCAGCGCCGGGTCGGTGTCCACGGAGTCGGGGAAGCGGACGAGCGAGCCGGAGCAGTTGCTGAGCGCCACGGTGCCGGCGAGGCTGACGGCGCTGAGCGCCGGCTCGGCCGCCTGGGCCGCGGGCCCGGCGCCGACGGGCGCCGCGACCGCGGGCGCCGCGCCGGCCCCGGCGACGGCCAGAGCGAAGAGCGCGGCGACGAGAGGCTTTCTCACGTGGGGGTCCCCTCTTGTGGCAAGGCGACCGGAAACCTTCCGGCCTTACCATTCTTGTCATGCACATTGTCATGTGTGGGGGTGCGGGAGATCAAGGGTCGCCTTCAGCCGCGTCGCCGGCAGGTCCGGGCCCCGCAGGGCAGTGGCCCGGCAGGACTGCGGCCCCGCAGGGCAGTGGCCCGGCAGGACTGCGGCCCCGCAGGGCAGTGGCCCGGCAGGACTGCGGTCAGTGCGCGAACGCCTTGCGGAGCCGTTCCGTCGCGTCCGCCAGTACCTCGATGCGCTTGCAGAAGGCGAACCGGACGTAGGGCGCACCCGCCTCCTTGTGGTCGTAGAAGACCGCGTTCGGGATGGCGACGACACCCGCCCGCTCGGGGAGGGCGCGGCAGAAGGCGAAGCCGTCGGTCTCGCCGAGGGGGCGGACGTCGGCGGTGATGAAGTACGTGCCGGCCGGGCGGAAGACCGTGAAACCCGCCTGCTCCAGGCCGCCCGCGAGCAGGTCCCGTTTGGTCAGCATGTCCGCGCGGAACTCCTCGAAGTACGAGTCGGGCAGGCGCAGGGCCTCGGCCACGGCGTACTGGAAGGGCCCGGAGGCGACGTACGTCAGGTACTGCTTCGCCGACCGGACGGCGGCGACGAGATCGGGGGCGCCGGTAACCCAGCCGACCTTCCAGCCCGTGAAGGAGAACGTCTTGCCCGCCGAGCCGATCGTCACCGTGCGCTCGCGCATCCCGGGCAGGGTGGCCGGCGGGATGTGCTCCGCCCCGTCGAACACCAGGTGCTCGTACACCTCGTCCGTGACGACCAGCAGGTCCCGCTCCACCGCCAGCTCGGCGATCGCGGTCAGCTCCGCGCGGGTGAGGACCGTACCCGTCGGATTGTGCGGGGTGTTGATCAGCAGCAGCCGGGTGCGGTCCGTGACCGCGTCGCGCAGCTCGTCCAGGTCCAGCCGGAACCGGGCCCGCTCGGGGTCCGGGCGCAGGGTGACCGGGACGCGCGAGGCGCCCGCCATGGCGATGCAGGCGGCGTAGGAGTCGTAGTACGGCTCCAGGGCCACCACCTCGTCGCCCGGCTCCAGCAGGGCCAGCAGGGCGGCCGCGATGGCCTCGGTGGCGCCCGCGGTGACCAGGACCTCGGTGTCGGGGTCGTAGGACAGCCCGTAGCGGCGGGCCTGGTGCCGGGCGATCGCCGCGCGCAGCTCGGGGACGCCCGGGCCCGGCGGGTACTGGTTGCCGCGCCCGTCCCGCAGTGCCCGCACCGCCGCCTCACGGATCTCCTCGGGGCCGTCCCGGTCGGGGAAGCCCTGCCCGAGGTTGATCGACCCGGTCGCCACCGCCAGGGCGGACATCTCGGCGAAGATCGTCGTCCCGAACTCGGTGAGACGACGGTTGAGCAGGGGGCGTGAGCTGGAGGTCATGCCGGTCATCCTGCGCCGAAGCTCTGGACTTCCTCAAGTGTGCTTTGCCAGGTGGGACGGGCGGGCATCCCCCGTTCACGCAAGCGCTCGGGCGCTGCGCGAGGCGCCCACGGGGGGCCGCTTCGGGGGATTCGGAAGGAGGGTGACGCCATGATCGTGGGCATCATCCTGGCGGTGATCGCCGTGCTCTTCGCGGCGGTGCTCGTCGTCAACGCGCGCCGCAGGAGCCTCCGGCACGCCTACGGCCGTCCGGTGCGGTCGTACGGCGGCTCGGCGGGCCGCGGCCACTCCGGCAGCAGGTCCGGCGATTCGGGCGGCGGAGCCGACGCGGCCGCCGCGAGCTGGTGGGTGTTCGGAAACGACAGCGGCTCGTCGTCCGGCGGCCACTCGGGCCACCACGGCCACTCGGGTGACTCCGGCGGCCACTCGGGCCACTCCTGCGGTGGCGGTTCGTCGTGCGGCGGCGGGTCGTCCTGCGGCGGGGGCGGCGGCGGGTGCGGCGGAGGAGGCGGCGGATGCGGTGGAGGCAGCTGACACGGGGCAGCTGAGCTCTCTGAGGGGGAGCCGCATCCGGGACCGCGGGGCCCGCCCCTGACCAGGGCGCGCCCCGCGGTCGCACCATGTTTTTCCGGGTTTTGGGGCACGCTGTGGTTGAACAATTGAGCTGTGGAGCCCCCTGAGGGATGGAAACCCCACGAAGTTGGGTAAAAACGCTGTGGCGTCGCCACCGTTCATGATTCCCTCTAACTCACCAACGCAGCCCCTCGGACCCCTACGGACGTCCCGTGAGGACGTCGCTCCCGGACCGGTCCGGCCGGGGCCGATCTCCCGGTGTCCACCGGGTCCACGAGGTCTGACCAGGTCTACCGGGGTGCGTCACCCGCCCTCCCTCCTTGCGTCTTCGCGGAGCCGATCCATGCTCACGACCCTGAACACCTCCTACACCGACACGCGCGCGGCCGATCTCGCCTGGGCCCTGGGGCGTGAGCCGCTGCCCGCCCTCGCCACGCTCGACCTCGAACTGTCCGGCGCCAAGCTCCAGTTGAGACTGCTCGGCGCCTCGCACCAGGTGCTGCTGGAGGAGGACCAGGGCTGTTGTTCGGAAACGGTGGCCTGCCTCCCCGGCAGCAGCACCCCGCTCCCTCTGGGGGTGGCCAAACGCGTGGGCGGGTGGGAGTACGAATTCGCCGCCCGCGTCGAGGTGCTGACACCAGGTCAGTTCGCCGGCCGGGCCCAGGAACTCCTCGCCCTGGTCGCCGACCACCCCAACGGCCTGGCCGGCGTCTTCCCCGGCAGCCCGCACGCCTTCACCGCCCTCCTCGCCCAGCGCCACGAGGGCCACGTCCACTGGCGCACCTGGCACGCGTACCCGCAGGACGGGCAGTTGGTGGCGACCAGGACACGGGTCGGGGTGCGGGCGGGCGCCGGCCGGAGCGGCCCGCCCGGGAGCCTCGGGAGCCCGGCCGGAACGTGAGGTTTGCGGCCCGACTTCCACACGTGTGGGTGACGTTGCGTCCCCGGCCCGTGACGTAACGTCGCACCGTGATCGAACCGCACGCACCGGCCCCGCCCTGCGCCCCACCGCCCTGGCGCGGCCCCGCGCGGCTGCCCGTCCGGCCGGACGTCGGGCGGTTCCTGGTCCTCGCGTGCGTGTTCGTCTGCGCGGCCTGCGGTCTCGTCTACGAGCTGGAACTGGTCGCCCTCGCCTCCTACTTGATGGGCGACTCGGTCACCCAGGCCTCCGTGGTGCTCTCGGTGATGGTCTTCGCGATGGGCATCGGCTCGCTCGCGGCCAAACGGCTGCGCCGGTTCGCCGCAGCCGGCTTCGGCGCCCTGGAGGTGGTCCTCGCCCTGGTCGGCGGATGCAGCGCGATGGTGCTGTACGCGGTGTTCGCCTGGACGGGCGACTGGGGCGGTCTGTGGGCCGACGGCCCGCGCATCCTCCTGGTCGCCTTCTCCCTCGCCATCGGCCTGCTCATCGGCGCCGAGGTCCCCCTCCTCATGGAGCTCATCCAGCGCGTCCGCCGCCAGGACGCGGGCGGCGCCGTCGCCGACCTGTTCGCCGCGGACTACGTCGGCGGGCTCGTCGGCGGCCTCGCCTTCCCCTTCCTGCTGCTGCCGTTCTGCGGCCAGCTGACCAGCTCCCTGCTGACCGGCACGGTCAACGTCGTCGCCGGGGGCGCCCTGGTCCTCGGCCTGTTCCGGCGCGACCTCGGCCGCCGCGCCCGCTGGCTGCTGCCGGTCGCCGGCATCGCCGTGATCGCCGTCCTCGGCTCCGCCGCCGCCCTCGTCGGCGACTTCGAACGGGCCGCGCGCCAGGCGGTCTACGGCGGTGACGTACGGGTCGCCCTGCGGACCGGCGTCCAGGAGGTCGTCCTGACCGGCGGTCGCCCCGGCCGGCCCCTCGACCTCTACCTGGACGGCCGGCTCCGGGTCGGCGGCGACGAGCGCCGCTACCACGAGGCCCTCGTCCACCCCGCGATGCACGGCCGCCACGCGCGCGTGCTCGTCCTGGGCGGCGGGGACGGCCTCGCCGCCCGCGAAGCCCTCACCCACCCCGGTGTGCGCCGGGTCGACATCGTCGAACTCGACGCCGGCCTGGTCCGCCTCGCCCGCACCGACCCCGACCTCTCCCGGCTCAACGGCCACGTCTACGACGACCCCCGCGTCCATGTCGTCACGGCCGACGCCTTCCCCTGGCTGCGCGGGGCGCGCCCGGCGCGGTACGACGTCGTCCTCGCGGACCTGCCCGCCCCCGACGTCACCGCCAGCAGCAAGCTCTACTCCCAGGAGTTCTACGAGCTCGCCCGGCGCGCCCTCGCCCCCGGCGGGCGGATCGCCGTGCACGCCGGTCCGGTCGCCGGGCGGCACCGGGCGTTCTGGACGGTGGCGGCGACCCTGCGGGCGGCCGGACTGCACCCCGTCGCCTACCGCGTCGACGTCCACGCCGCCGGCCGGCACGAGCGCGCCCCCGCGGACTGGGGGTTCGTCCTGGCCGCCCCCGGCAGCCGCCCCGCCCTGCGCCTCGACCCCGGCGTCCGGCTGCGCACCCTCACCCAGGCGGACCTCGCGGCGGACGCGCGGGCGGCGCGGCGGACGCGGGTGGCGGACGTGCCGCCGTCGACGCTCGTGCACCCCCGGTACTGACGCCGCCCCCGGTATGGAGGTCACGCACGGACGTCACCCCCGGTACCGACGGCCAATCGCTGTTTCGCCGGGTGCGCACCGGCGACCGCTGGGTAGGCTCCGGCCCTATGGAGCTAGAGGTGTTCGTTCCCGTTCCCGCCGAGCGGCTGAGGGCGGCCCTCGCCGACCCCGCCAGGGTGGCCCGCGCGGTGCCCGGCCTCCAGCAGGACGCCGGCACCGCGCCCGTCGCCGGCCGGCTGAAGGTCCGGATCGGCGGCCACACGATCACCTACCGGGGGGCCGTACGGCTCTCCGTGCGCGCGGACGGGACGTACGCCGTGGAGGGCGACGCGACCGAGGCCCGCGGCGGCGGCACGGTGAAACTCGCGCTCGGGCTCCGGACCCGGGAGACCGACACCGGCACGACCCTCCGCATCGAGGGCACGGCCACGGCGACCGGCCGGGTCACCGAACTCCCCGAGGACCAGGTACGAGGGGCGGTGTCCCGCCTGCTGAACCGCTTCGCGGAGAACCTGGCGGCGGGGGCCGAGACGGGGGCCGAGGAGGCGAAGCCGGTGGAGCGGGAGGGGCAGGCCGAGTCCGAGCCGCCGGAAGGGGGCGAGGAGGCCGACGCGCCCGCCGGGCCCACCGTGTCCGGCGAAGGCACGGCGGCGCCCGGGTTCGAGAGCGAGGACCTCGACGGCCCCGGCGCACCGGACGAGTCCCCCGCGTCACCCGAAGCCCCTGAAGCCCGAGCCCCCGATGGCTCCGAAGCCCCTGCACCCCTCGACGACGTCCAGCCCCCCGCCGAGGCCGCCCACGCGCGGCGGACGATGATCGGGCGCAGTGCGGAGGAGGTCGATCACGCGCCGCCGCGCGGGCGGTACGCGCCGGTGCCCGCGCCGCAGACCGTCGCCCCGAACAGCACCCTGCGCTGGGCCGCCCCCGCCGCCGCGCTGGTCGTGGCCTCGGCGATCGTCGTGGGGCGGGCGCTGCGCCGCCGCCGGTAGCGGAACGCCCTCTTGAGCGGCCCAGTAGGGTCGTCCCGTGAGTGACGAAGAGATCACGCTGACCGCGGGCGACGCGGAGGTGACCGTGCAGCCGGGCAACGGCGGCCGGGTCGGTGGACTGCGCGTCGACGGGCGTCAGCTGCTGCGGCAGGGGGAGCGGTTCGGCTGCTTCCCGATGGTCCCCTGGTGCGGCCGGATCCGCGACGGCCGGTTCCTCGACGGCGCCACCGTCCGCCAGATGCCGCTGAACGCCGCCCCGCACGCCATCCACGGCACCGCCCGCGACGGCGCCTGGAAGGTCGCCCGGGTCACGGCCGACGAGACCGTCCTGACGTACGACCTGGTGGAGCCCTGGCCCCACCCCGGCCGGATCACCCAGATCGTCCGGCTGGCCGAGGACTCCCTGACGCTCACCATGGGCGTGGAGACGCACGGCTCGTCGTTCCCGGCGCAGATCGGCTGGCACCCCTGGTTCAACCGCACCCTGGGCGGCGGCCCGGCCGTCGAGGTCGCCTTCGAGCCGGCCTGGCAGGAGGAGCGCGGCGAGGACCACCTGCCGACCGGCGACCGCGTCGAGCCGAAGCCCGGCCCCTGGGACGACTGCTTCGGGATGCCCGGCGGGGTCGACGTCACCCTGACCTGGCCGGGACAGCTCGCGGTGCGGGTGACCAGCCCGGAGAAGTGGGTCGTCGTCTACGACGAGCAGGACGCGGCCGTGTGCGTGGAGCCGCAGACCGGCCCGCCGAACGGGCTGAACACCCTCCCGCGGCTGGTCACGCCGCTGGAGCCGCTGGAGGCCACCACCACCTGGTCCTGGATCCGCCTCTAAGCTGTTCGGCATGACGGACGTGGATGCACGCGGCGCGCTGCTGCAGCAGATCAAGGACAAGGCCGTGGTGCACGGCAAGGTGACCCTGTCGTCGGGTCTGGAGGCGGACTACTACGTCGACCTCCGCCGTGTCACCCTCGACGGCGAGGCCGCCCCGCTGGTCGGGCAGGTGCTGCTCGACCTCACCGAGGGCCTGGAGTTCGACGCCGTCGGCGGGCTCACCATGGGCGCCGACCCGGTCGCCGCGAGCATGCTGCACGCGGCCGCCGCGCGCGGCCGTCGGCTGGACGCCTTCGTCGTCCGGAAGGCGGCGAAGGCGCACGGCCTGCAGCGGCGCGTGGAGGGCCCCGAGATCAAGGGCCGCCGGGTCCTGGTCGTCGAGGACACCTCCACCACCGGCGGCTCGCCGCTGACGGCCGTGGAGGCCGTGCGTGAGGCGGGCGCCGAGGTGGTGGCCGTCGCGACGATCGTGGACCGGGCGACCGGCGCCGACGAGAAGATCCGCGCGGGCGCGGGCGTGCCCTATCTGTTCGCCTTCTCGAAGGACGAACTGGGTCTGGACTGACCAGCGGCTGGACCAGGCATGGACCATCCGCGCATCTCTGGAAAGATGGGGACGACGATGACGTCGCACCCAAGGTCTAGGTCAGGGCCGTAGCACTACGCGTACGCGTGTACGCACATCGCCAACCCGCAGATACCAAGGAGCGGACAGATGCCCATCGCAACCCCCGAGGTCTACAACGAGATGCTCGACCGGGCGAAGGCAGGCAAGTTCGCCTACCCGGCCATCAACGTCACCTCGACCCAGACCCTGCACGCGGCGCTGCGCGGTTTCGCCGAGGCGGAGAGCGACGGCATCGTCCAGATCTCCACGGGTGGCGCCGAGTTCCTGGGCGGCCAGTACAGCAAGGACATGGTGACGGGCTCCGTGGCCCTCGCCGAGTTCGCGCACATCGTCGCCGAGAAGTACCCGGTCACCGTCGCCCTGCACACCGACCACTGCCCGAAGGACAAGCTCGACGGGTACGTACGTCCGCTGCTCGCGGTCTCCGAGGAGCGCGTGAAGGCCGGCCGCAACCCGCTGTTCCAGTCGCACATGTGGGACGGCTCCGCCGAGACCCTCGCCGACAACCTCGCGATCGCGCAGGAGCTGCTGGCCCGCGCCGCCGCCGCGAAGATCATCCTCGAGGTGGAGATCACCCCGACCGGCGGCGAGGAGGACGGCGTCTCGCACGAGATCAACGACTCGCTCTACACCACGGTCGAGGACGCGATCCGCACCGTCGAGGCGCTCGGCCTGGGCGAGAAGGGCCGCTACCTGCTGGCCGCGTCCTTCGGCAACGTCCACGGCGTGTACAAGCCGGGCAACGTCGTCCTCCGCCCCGAGCTGCTGAAGGAGCTGAACGAGGGCGTCGCCGCCAAGTTCGGCAAGCAGTCCCCGTTCGACTTCGTCTTCCACGGCGGCTCCGGCTCCACCGAGCAGGAGATCGCGACCGCCCTGGAGAACGGCGTCGTCAAGATGAACATCGACACGGACACCCAGTACGCCTTCACGCGTCCCGTGGCCGCCCACATGTTCCAGAACTACGACGGCGTCCTGAAGGTCGACGGCGAGGTCGGCGACAAGAAGACCTACGACCCGCGGACCTGGGGCAAGCTCGCCGAGGCCAGCATGGCCGCGCGGGTCGTCGAGGCCACCCGGAACCTGCGGTCGGCGGGCCAGAAGATCAAGTAACCCGGCGTACGCGGTCGAGCCCGGTGCCACGGCGCCGGGCTCGCTGTATACCTGGGGCATGCCCGATGTCCGGATGGCCTCCCCCCAGGGAAAGTGGATCGTGTTCACCACGGTCCTCGGTTCCAGCATGGCCCTGCTGGACTCGACGGTCGTCAACGTGGCCCTGCCCCGGATCGGGGAGGACCTGGACGCCGATCTCGCCGCGCTCCAGTGGACCGTCAACGCGTACATGCTGACCCTGGCCGGTCTGATCCTGCTGGGCGGCTCCCTGGGGGACCGCTACGGGCGCCGGAAGGTGTTCGTGGTGGGCGTGGTGTGGTTCGCCACCGCCTCCCTGCTGTGCGGCCTCGCACCGAACGCGGGCGTGCTGGTCGCGGCCCGCGCCCTGCAGGGGGTCGGCGGCGCCCTGCTGACCCCCGGCTCGCTCGCCCTGATCCAGGCCTCCTTCCACCGCGACGACCGGGGCCGGGCCGTCGGCCTGTGGTCCGGCTTCGGGGGCATCGGGGCGGCCGTGGGGCCCTTCGTGGGCGGCTGGCTGGTCGACGGGCCGGGCTGGCGCTGGGTGTTCCTGCTGAACGTGCCGCTGGCGGTGGTGTGCGTCCCGGTGGCGCTGCGGCACGTGCCCGAGTCCCGGGACACGCTCGCCCACGGGCGGTTCGACGTCCTGGGGGCGGTGCTGGGCGCGCTGGCCCTGGGCCTCGTCACGTACGCGCTGATCGAGGCGGACGAGGGCTCGTTCCTCGTGGTCGCGGCGGCCGTCGCGGGGATCGCGGCCGCCGTGGCGTTCGTGGGGGTGGAGCGGCACCGGTCCGATCCGATGATGCCGCCGGACATCTTCGCCTCCCGCCAGTTCACCGCCGTCAACCTGGTCACGCTGTGCGTGTACGCGGCCCTCGGCGGCTTCTTCTTCCTCTCCGTGGTCCAGCTCCAGGTCGTCGCCGGGTACTCCGCGCTCGGCGCCGGTACGGCCCTGCTGCCGACGACGCTGCTGATGCTGCTGTTCTCCTCCCGCTCCGGTGAGCTGGCGGAGCGGATCGGGCCGCGCATCCCGCTCACGGTGGGGCCCCTGCTGTGCGCGGCGGGCATGCTGCTGATGCTGCGGGTCGGCGAGGACGCCTCGTACGCCGCCGACGTGTTTCCCGCCGTCCTGGTGCTCGGCGTCGGCCTGGTCACCCTGGTCGCCCCGCTGACCGCGACCGTGCTGGCCTCGGTGGAGGTGACCCGCGCGGGGCTCGCCAGCGGCATCAACAACGCGGCGGCGCGGGCGGCGGGGCTCGTCGCGGTCGCCGCCCTGCCGCTGCTGACCGGCATGGGCGCCGACTCCTACCGCTCGGCGGACGCCTTCGAGGGACCGTTCAGGCGCTCCATGCTGTGGTGCGCGGCCGTCCTGGTCGTGGGCGCGGCCCTCGCCTTCACCGCGGTCCGCCGGCCGCCCCCGGACTGCGACCACCCGGAGTGCCGGACCCACTGCTGTGTGACGGCGCCGCCGCTGGAGGGGGAGAGGCGGGCGCCCCGCGAGCTCGGGTGAGCGCGACCGGACCCGTGTCCCTTCTTGCGTTCCGTGCCGCCGCTGTCTCGGTGACGGCGGCACAGCCGTCCTCAACTGCGGTGACTACCGCTTCAGTTCGGTGTACGCCTCGGCGCTGCTGTCCTTGAGGAACTGCCAGCAACGCTCCGTCTCGTCCTTCTCGTCGATCGCGCCCGCGGCACGGGCCAGGGCCGCGAGGCAGCGCAGGAACCCGCGATTGGCCCGGTGGTCCCAGGGGATGGGGCCATGTCCCTTCCAGCCGGCTCGGCGCAGCGAGTCCAGACCGCGGTGATAGCCGGTGCGCGCGTAGGCGTACGACTCGACCACCCGCCCCGCCTCGAAGGCGCCGTCGGCGAGCATCGCCCAGGCGAGCGAGAACGTCGGGTGCTTCGCCGCGACCTCTGCGGGCGTCAGGGACTCCTCGCCCAGCAGACGGTACGCCTCTTCGTTCTCCGGCAGGTAGGTCGGGTCCGGGCCGCCGAGCAGGTTCTTGTGCGTGGTCATGCGAGCAGTCTGCCACTCGGGGACGAACGTCCGGGACCTGGCCGAGTGCAAGCGGGCACGGCAGGAGTGGCGCATGCCGACTGCCCGCTCTTCGGCCCCGCGGACATCGGGCCGGTGCTCGGGTGCCGGACGGAGGCGCCGAAGCCTCTGCTTCCAGCCTCTCTCCGCTCGGCCCGCGGCGGCCACTCCGGCGGGGAAGGCCGAGATCACTCCGATGACGTGTGGCGGTGTTCGAGGAGGAGGGAAGGAGACAGCCATGGAACAGCAGCCGAGGGCGGTCCCTGATGAGCAGGCGGTCCTGGTGCGGACGGTCGCCGTCGTGATGCACACCGCCGTGCTCACGGTCGCTGTCGACGAAACGGTGCTGGTGGCCTGGGAACTGCTGGAGCGATCCGGCTTCCGTCACGTTCCGGTCGTGCATCCGGACGGTCGCTGTGCGGGCCTTCTGGACAGGGCCGACCTGGCGGTCGCCTGCGCGGCACCGGCTGTGGCGCTGTCCGCCTCGCGCGTGGGCGACCTCCTGGCCGGCCGCAGGCCGGCGCTCGTCCATGTGGAGCAGACCGTGGGCCACGCGGCCGACCTGATGAGCTGCACCGGGGCCGACGCGCTCCCGGTGCTGGCGGAAGACGGCCGTTTCGCCGGGGTGCTGACGGCGACCGGCATCGTCGCGGCCCTCGCCGGCGGTCCGCTGGGGCATGCGCCCGCGGACGACCGTCCGCAGTTCCCGCCCACGGTGCTGCCGGGACTCCCGCCCCGGCGGAGCCACCGCGGAACGGCGGTGCCCTGACCGCCCACCACCGAGGCACTTGCCGAGGTGATACGTCCGGCGCGGCCACCCGGAGAGGCCGAGCCGGGACCGAGCGCCCTCAGACAGGGGTGGTCCGGGGACGTGGGCGAACGACCGCCAAGGGGCACAGGGAGAACTGCAGGAGGTGGTGGCTGACGGAACCGAGAGTCAGGCCCCGGAAACCGCCGCGCCCGCGGGAGCCGACGACCAGGAGGTCGGCCCGGTCGGAGGCGCGGGCGAGCGCGTTGACCGGAGGTTCGTCGGGGACCTCCGCCACCACCTCCACACCGGGGTACTCCTCGCGCAGCGGGGCCAGCCAGTCCTCCAGGGCCTGTTGGTGTTCCTTGGCCATGGCGTCCTGGACGGTGCTGACCCCCGCCTGCGGCAGCGGGTTGCTCCAGGCGTGCAGGGCCTGGAGTTGTGCGCCGCGCAGGGAAGCCTGTTGGAAGGCGTAGGCCAGAGCGGCGTCGGAGTACTCCGATCCGTCGACGCCGACGACGACGCGACGGTGCCCGATGGGGACGTGGTTGACGATCACCACAGGAGGGTCCGCGTGACCGACGACCTGCAAGGCGACCGAACCGAGCAGGAGGCTCCCGAAGCCACCTCGGCCCTTGGCGCCGAGCACGACCGTGTGAGCGTCTTCGGCCTCCGCCAGGAGCACGGGTGCCGGGGCACCGGAAGGCACGGCGGAGGTCAGTTCCAGGTCCGGGTGGGCGTCCAGCGCGATCGCAGTGGCCTCGGCCACGATCCCCCGGTCGTGCCGGCTCTCTTCCCGGGCGCGCCCTTCCTCGGTTGTCGCGTAGGTGTGTGCGGGGGGTACGACGTGGACGATGCGCAGCGGACACCTGCGCAGCGCCGCCTCCTGGGCGGCCCACACCAGTGCGCGAAGACTGCGCCCGGAGCCGTCGACCCCGACCAAGATCGGACCAGTCATTTTCTCTCCCGGGATTGCGGTCGTCGGCGTTCGCCGCCGCCGGACCGGTGGAACGGGGGCCTGTCGTTCGGACCAGGTCGCAGACGCGGGGCCGCTGTGCGCCCCTTCAGGGGTCCTCGCCGCGTACCTCCGCTCGTCGCGCCCCCGCTCGGCGGCACCGGACGGCAGTGCCGCCGAGGACATCCGTCGTGATGTCCTCGCGGATCGCCCGGGCCCGCCGCGGGAAGACACGCGGCAGCCGTTTCGTGGCACGCGCTCGAGGCCCGCCCCACGGCCGGCTCGCGTTTCCCGCGCGTGGGGCGTCGTGTGACTCTCCGGTGTCCTTCTCGGGCGGTCCGTTCCTACAGTCCCTGGGAGAGGAGGAGTTCGTGGGCGAGTCGTGCGCCACGTGCCGCGTCCTCGGGCGGAGTGTCCTCCGAGGGGACGCTCTCCAAACCCTGGGCGAGTGCCCGGACGGCCTCGGCCAGGGCGGTGACCTGCGTTTCCAGCAGGCTCAGCCGGGCTTCCGGCTCGGGGGTGGCATCCGACCGGGGGGAGTGGTGCTGTGTCATGTCGTGCTCCCTTGTACGGCGATGACAGGAACGGGCCGTCACGGTGTTCGCCGGCTCCCTTCGTTTCCGGCGGCGGCGACCGCACGCCGGTGGTGCGGAAGGCGGCACGGAATGGCTACGGACATGGTTCTTCCCCTTCCGCTCAGGCGTGGGTCGCCTTTCACCGCACGGGGTGGCATGTCTGCCGTTCGGCAGGTGCCGACACGGGGGCAGTCGGCTCCAGCGGAGGAGGTGGCGGGTTCGCGCCGGACCGGCCCGCCCGGCGGTGTCAGTCCTCATGCGCGGGACAGTCCGCGTACGCGAAGGCTTTCCTCTCCCTGCCCTGTCGGCTCCATGCTAGGGCGGACGGTACGGGTCGGCAGCCGGACGTGCGGGAACAAGCGGCGTCGTACACGGGCGGGTTCACGGCCCGTCCGTTCCCGGCATGCGTGGAAAACGCCGAGCGCTCACACTGGACTGGAGGAGTACCGGCCGGGGTCGGCCAGACTCCAGGGGCTTTCCCCGCGCCGGCAGCAACGTCCGAAGGAGACGACCATGACCGCCGCCCGGGACATCATGCACGTCGGGGCCACGTGTGTTCAGGAGAACGAAACACTCCTGGACGCGGCGCGCCGGATGAAGGAACTCGACGTGGGAGCCCTGCCGATCTGCGGACCCGACGACCGGCTCCACGGGATCATCACAGACCGTGACATCGTGGTGAAGTGCCTTGCCCGGGGCAAGGACCCCAGCACCATGACCGCGGGTCAGCTGGAGCAGGGCAAGCCGGTCACGGTGGACGCCGGGGCCGACGCCGACCAGGTCCTCCAGGCCATGGAGGAGCACAGGATCCGTAGGCTGCCGGTGGTCGACGACCATCGCCTCGTCGGCATGATCAGCGAGGCGGATCTCGCACGCCACCTTCCCGAAGAGCAGGTGGGCCACTTCGTCGAGGCTGTCTGCGCGGTGCGGTGACGGTCCCCCACCGCGGCTCCGCGCCGGAGGGGGAACGGGAGCCGGGCCGGTGGCGGCGTGTCGTGGACATCGCACGCGGCGACCGCGCGGCCTGAGCAAGGCTACGGGCTGCGGGACGGCCCCGGACGGGATCCGGGTCCGCTCGGGCCCTCGGGCCCACACGGTGCGGTGCCCTCCCCGCTGACGGCCGGCTTCGACGCTCCCGTCACCGCGTGGCTTCCACCCGGGTTCGGTTCGGTGAGCCGGAGGAAGCCGCCCGTATGGCGCTCTCCGAGGAGCCTTCCCGGTGACCGTCCGCAGCTTTCGTCCCTGTCTTCAGCATCCGCTTCTTGCAGGAGATCACCATGCTCTATGTCATGACCATGCGCTGGCAGCCAGGACTGACCCGTGAGGAGCGTGACGGCATCCTCATCCGGCGCGCTCAGTGGTCGTACCCGGACGACGTGACGGTCGTCGGCGAGTACTGGACGGCCTCGGAGGACATGGCGATCGTCGTGGTGTTCGACGCCGACGACTTCGCCCCGATCATGGACATCGCGTTTACCTGGGGCGACGGTTTCCAGGTGACCACCTGCCCGGCGATCTCCGCGGAGGAGGGGCTGAAGATGGGTCCCTCCGTCCTCGAACAGCGGCGCGCGTAGCCGGAGAGGCAGGGCCGGGCGGGCGGCCCTGCCTTCACCCGGTGTCGGGTCATCGCCGGTCGGGCGGGGCGCCGAGCCGGAGCGCGGCGGGTCGCATCGAGTGGATGATCCCGTCCGGCTCGTCGACGGCGGTACCGGACGGCGTGCTGCGCCTCGCCTGCGAGCTGCCCGTGGTGCAGGATCGGCGGGCCGGCCCGGGGTGCGCCCGCGAGCCCGGGGAGGGGCCGACCCCCCCACGGGGCCGCCCGGCCATCGGGTTGGCCCGACCGGCCCATCTCGCGCCTCGGGCGATGGGCGATCCTTGGAAGTGAGCAAAGCCTGAAATGTCACACAGTGAGAAATATGTCCGTTCCTGAGTGGGTGAGGAGTGAGCGGCCATGCATGCGCAGGTGGGGGATGTCATGCGCTTCACCGGCAGGAAAGCCGGAGATCCGGAACACCATGCCACCGTGGTCGAGGTAATGGGCCGAAACGGCGAACCCCCTTACCGTCTGCGGTACGACGACGGTCACGAGAGCGAGATCTTCCCCGGTCCCGGCTGTGTGATCGAAACCCGACCGGCACACGACGCGGGTCGGCCCCACCCGATGCGGGAGAACCGGTGACCAGCCGCGACCGAGAAGGCGAGCGGACGGGCCGGGACGTCTGTGGTGCCAGGCTGCCGACGCGACGCGCCGCGGACCTGACATCGGCGGGGGGCCGCACCGCACGGCTGAACTGTTCGGGCGCTCGGCCACCGCTGCCGGGGACCGGACGGCGGGGTGTCGACACGATCCGGGTGCGACGGCTCTTCGGCTGATGCCGCCGGAGCGGTCGGGGCGCGACGGCACCCCCCGGCGGGCGCTTCGCGCAGACCCGTTTGCGATCAGGAGACAGGAGGACGAAGTCATGGCCGCAGCTACATGGACGACGAAAGGCGTGTTCACCGGGCGAGGAGGCGCTCGCACGGACCAGGCGGGGATCTTGTCCGGCAATCTGACCGTACGCACCACCTGGGACGCCAGCCAGGCCCACGTCGCGGTGCGGTACACGGACACCACGCAGTGGTACACCCTCGCCGGCAGCCCGATGCCCTGCCCTACCGAGCATGACAGCAGGCAGCTGCACCAGGCGGTGGTGGAAGCGGTGCGGGTCGGCGGTGGCGCTGCCGTACCTGTACCGGCGCGGACGGGAGAATGGTTCTGAGAGCCGCGATCCCGTCCGCGATGTCGGTGCCGTCCCGCTGGGCACCGGAGACCTCCGCCTCGGTGACGTGGACGGTCACCGAGGCGGCCCGTCACACCCCATCCCGCTCCCCGCTTCTCCCGTGGGCTTGGGCCGGACCGACGGAGGCCCGCCCTCCCACGTCCCCGTGAGCAGGCCCGTCCGGGATCCGGGCGGGCCTTGCGGGATCGGCTCCTGATGCGGAAGATGCGGGTGGGGACCGGGGCCCCCGTGTCGGCATCGGCAGGGGCGGACCGCTACCCGGAGTACAGCAGGAGACAGCGATGTCCCATGAGGCTCACGAACCGCAGGAGCCCGAGACCCCGCATCTCGACTTCGACGGCACCACGCCGTACGAGGACTACGTCAGGGCAGACGTTCTCACCCACCTCCAGCACACCCTCTCCGACGATCCCGGAGAGATGGTCTTCCTGGTCACGACCCAGGTCATGGAGCTGTGGTTCACGGTCATCGTGCACGAGTGGGAGACGGCGGCCGGGGCGCTGCGCGCGGACGACGTGCAGGTCGCGATCGACGCGCTGAAGCGTTCCGTACGGGAGCTGGAGGCGCTGAACGCCTCCTGGCGGCCGCTCGCCCAGCTCACCCCCGCCCAGTTCAACTCCTACCGGGCCGCCCTCGGCGAGGGCTCCGGCTTCCAGTCGGCGATGTACCGGCGGATGGAGTTCCTGCTCGCCGAGAAGTCCGCGTCCATGCTGGTCCCGCACCGCGGCGCGCCGCGCGTCCACGCCGAGCTGGAGAAGGCGCTGCACGAGCCGTCCCTCTACGACGAGGTGCTGCGGCTGCTGGCCCGCCGGGGCCATCCCGTACCGGACGCCGTCCTGACGCGGGACGTCTCGCAGCGCTACGAGCCCTCCGCCGAGGTGGAGGCCGTGTGGACCGCCCTGTACGCCGGTGACGGCTCCGACGAACTCGCGCGTCTCGGTGAGGCGTTGACGGATGTCGCCGAGCTGGTGTGGCGCTGGCGCAACGACCATCTGGTCGCCACCCGGCGTGCGATGGGCGCCAAGGCGGGCACCGGTGGCTCGGCCGGCGTGGCCTGGCTGGAGAAGCGCGCCCAGAAGAACGTCTTCCCGGAGCTGTGGACGGCGAGGTCGTATGTCTGACCTCGCGTTCAAGGCACGGGAGCTGGACTCCGGTGACCGACTGGCCGACAAGCGTGCCGAGTTCGTCCTCGACGAGGCGGTCTATCTCGACGGCAACTCGCTCGGCGCGCTGCCCGCCGCCGTCCCCGGACGTGTCGCGGACGTGGTCCGCCGGCAGTGGGGCGAGCTGCGCATCCGTTCCTGGGACGAGAGCGGCTGGTGGACCGCGCCCGAGCGGATCGGCGACCGGATCGCCCCGCTGGTGGGCGCCGCGGCCGGGCAGGTCGTGGTGGGCGACTCGACCAGCGTCAACGTCTTCAAGGCGCTGGTGGGCGCGGTGCGGATCGCGGGGGAGGGGCGGGACGAGATCCTCGTCGACGCGACCACCTTCCCCACGGACGGCTACCTCGCCGAGTCTGCGGCCCGCATGACCGGCCGGACGCTGCGGCCGGTCCTCCCCGCGCAGGTGCCGGACGCGCTGTCGGACCGTACGGCGGCCGTCCTGCTCAACCACGTCGACTACCGCACCGGCCGGCTGCACGACCTGCCCTCGCTCACCGCCGCCGTGCGCGCGGCGGGCGCGGTCTCCGTCTGGGACCTGTGCCACAGCGCGGGCGCCCTGCCGGTCGGCCTGGACGCGCACGGCGTGGACCTCGCGGTCGGCTGCACCTACAAGTACCTGAACGGCGGCCCCGGTTCGCCGGCGTACCTGTATGTGCGTGCCGGTCTCCAGGACCGCTTCGACTCCCCGCTGCCCGGCTGGAACTCGCACGCCGAGCCGTTCGGGATGCGCGGCGACTACGAGCCGGCGGACGGGGCGGTGCGCGGCCGGGTGGGCACCCCGGACATCCTGTCCATGCTCGCCCTGGAGGCGGCGCTCGACGTCTGGGAGGGCGTCTCGATCGACGCGGTCAGGGCCAAGTCCCTGTCCCTGACGGACTTCTTCCTGGAGTGCGTCGCGGAGTACGTCCCCGAGGGGCGTGTCGAGTCGCTGACCCCGGTCCGTCACGAGGAGCGGGGCAGCCAGGTGGCGCTGCGCTGCTCGGCCGCCGGTGACGTCATGCGGCAGTTGGTCGAACGCGGGGTCGTCGGCGACTTCCGCCGCCCTGACGTGCTGCGATTCGGGTTCACCCCGCTGTACGTCGGCTTCGCGGACGTCGAGCGGGCGGCCCGGGTGCTGGGGGAGATCCTCGGCTGACGCTCTCTCGACGGCCCCGACGGTCCTCGAACCCCTGTGCCGACCACCGGTGAGCTGAGTGAAGCCGGTGGTCGGCTGCGTATGGGGGTGGGAGTGCGGCAGGGGTACGGAGGTGGGGCTCGACGGGCAGGGCGGCGGGGCGGGCGGTGCGTAGAGAACCGTTTACCCTCACCGTGCGTGACATCCGCGTGTCCGCGCACGTCACGTGCCTGATACCGTCCCCGCCAACGGCCGAAATTCTCACCTGGTCCGCCACCCCGTACCGTCCAAAACCGTTTCATCGCTGAGAGGTTGGAGCATGCCGGACGACGTCGTCGCTGCCCGGGCCGTTGCCGAGGAGAAGTCGGCCTTCTCGCACCCGCCCGTCGACCCCGACGCCACCGCCGCGTACGGCGACCACCCCGACCAGGTGATCGACTTCTATGCCCCGAAGGCACAGGTCGGACCCGGGGGCCCCGTTCCCCTGGTCGTGGTGCTGCACGGCGGCGCGTGGCGGGCGCCGTACGACCGGCGGCACATCACGCCGTTCGCCGACTATCTGGCCCGCCGCGGGTTCGCCGTGGCCAACGTGGAGTACCGGCGGGGCGCGGAGGGGGCGGCCGGGCAGGGCACACCCCCGGTCGCAGGGCGCTGGCCCGACACCTTCGACGACGTCGCCGCGGCCCTCGACGCGCTTCCCGAGCTCGCCCGGCAGGCGCTGCCGCAGGCCGACGCCCGCCGGACCGTGCTCACCGGCCACTCCGCGGGCGGCCACCTCGCGCTGTGGGCCGCGGCCCGGCACGTCCTGCCCGCCGACGCCCCCTGGCGCACCGCAGGGTCCACCGCGCTGCGGGGGGTCGTCGCGCTCGCCCCCATCGCGGACTTCACGGTGGCGGAGAAGCTGGACGTGTGCGGCGGCGCGGCCAGGCAACTCCTGGGCGGCGAGGAGCAGTTCACCGAACGCCTGCCGTACGCCGATCCGGCCCTCCTGCTCCCGACCGGTATCGCGACGACCCTCGTCCAGGGCCGCACGGACCTGGTCGTGCCCGAGCCGGTCGCCGAGGCGTACGCGGACGCCGCGGCCAAGGCGGGCGAGGTGGTGGGGCTGACCCTGCTGGAGGACGTGGGCCACTTCCCCCTGATCGACCCGGTGGCGGACGCCTGCGCGGTGGTGGCGGAGGAGATCGCCCAGCTGGCGTGGTGAGCGTGGCGCGCCACCCGGAGGGGTGTGCCTGTCGTACCCGTAATACCTGAGAGCTACGCCGCGGGACAGCTCCGCAGTGGGACGCGGACGACGAGCGGCGATGCGTAACTTCCAAGCCTGGCAGGCCCGATGACGGGCGAACCGGCGCGGAGGGGCGGGCATCGGGCATGCGCGGGTGGGGACGTGAAGAGGGCGCCGGGCGGGGCCGTGGGACGGCGGCCGGGCGGGGCCGTGAAGTCGGTGCCGGGCCCGGTCGGGAGCAGGGTGCGGTGGGTGCCGGGCGGGGCCGTGAGGTGGGTGCCGGGCGGGGCCGTGAGGAGAGGGTGGCGCGCGGGTGGCGTCGGTTGCGGGTGCTGCCGGCCGTGCTGGTCACCGCCGCCGTGGTCGTGCCGCTCACCGCGGCGGCCCGGCCCGCCGTCCCCGCGCCCGCTCCGGCCCACCTCGCCCCGCTGACGGCCGCGACGCTCGACGAGGCCTACGCCGCCAACCGGGCCAACGCGGCCCTGGCGGCCCGGACGGCCGCGGCCCACGGTGACGGCCACCGCGCGGCGGCCGACCGGGAGATGGCCGCCCCCTCGCGCAGACTGCTCGCCTTCGACGGCCGGGGCGAGGGCCGGGCCACGGAGGTGTTCGGGGATCTCGCCCACGCCGACAGGCTCGCCGTCCTGATCCCGGGCTCCGACACCTCGCTGGACACCTACGGCCGCTTCCGCGCGGGCGCCTCGGCCCTGTACGAGCGGCTCTCCTCCGAGCACGGCGGCAGCCGTACGGCCGTCGTGGCCTGGCTCGGCTACACCACCCCGGCCACGGTCAGCACGACGGTGCTCACCCCGACCCGCGCCGAGGAGGCCGCCCCGCGGCTCGGGGAGTTCCTGCGCGAGCTGCGCGCCGTCACCGGGCCGGGCACCCACGTCTCCCTCCTGTGTCACTCGTACGGCTCGGTCGTGTGCGGCCGCTCCGCCGCGCACCTCGACGTCGACGACATCGTCCTGCTCGGCAGCCCCGGCACCGGCGCGGACACGGTGGCCGGCCTGCACACCCGGGCGCGCGTCTGGGCGGCCCGGGGCGCCGACGACTGGGTGGCGCACGTGCCGCACGTCAGCACCGGCCTGTTCGGCACGACGGTCGGCTTCGGCACCGACCCGGTCTCCCCGGCCTTCGGCGCCCGGGTCTTCCGCGCCGGCGACGGCGGCCACAGCGACTACTTCTCCCCGGGCTCGGCCTCCCTGGCCAACCTCGCCCGGATCGTGCTCGGCGAGACGACGGAGGTGACCCGTGTCTGACCTGCACGCCACCAGGGGCATACGGCGTGCCGCCGCCCGGATCCAGGACGGCACACCCCCGCACCGCGACCGTGCCGTGGACGCCCTGCGGGCGCTGGCCATCCTCGGTGTGGTCCTCGGTCACTGGCTGGTGACCGCCCTCGTCGCCGACGGCGACACCCTGCGCGCGGCGAGCCCGCTCGGCACCCTGCCCGGGCTGGCACCGGTCTCCTGGGTGTTCCAGACCCTCGCGGTGTTCTTCATGGTCGGCGGCCATGTCGCGACCCGGGGCCTCGCCTCGGCCCGCGCCCGCGGCACGGCCTACGGCACCTGGCTGCGCGCCCGGCTGTCCCGGCTGTTCCTGCCCGTCACGGCCGTTCTGGCGGTGTGGGCGGTGACCACGGCGGCCCTGCTGCTGGGCGGCGCCTCCTTCGTCACCGTGCACACCGTGGTGAAACTCGCGCTGTCCCCGCTGTGGTTCCTGCTGGTGTTCGCCGCGCTCACGGCCGCCACCCCGCTGCTGACCCGGCTCAGTCCGCTGTGGCCGCTGGCGGTCGTCCTCCACGTGGACCTGGTGCGGTTCGGCCCGGGCGGCCCGTCCTGGCTCGGCTGGGTGAACCTGGCGGCCGGCTGGCTGGTGCCCTACACGCTGGGCGCGGCCTGGTCCCGGGGCGAGCTGGAGCGCCCGCGCGCGGGCTGGACCCTGCTCCTCGGGGGCACCGCGGCGACGGCGGTGCTGGTGGTCTTCGCGGGCTATCCGGCGTCGATGGTGGGCGTGCCCGGCGCTGCGGTCTCCAACCTCGACCCGCCGACCCTGGCCGCCGTCACCTTCGGCCTCGCCCAGTGCGGACTGGCCCTGTTGCTGCGCGGTCCGCTGCGCCGCGCCATGCGGCGGCCGGTGGCCTGGGCGGCGGTGGCGCTGGTCAACCTCTCCGCGATGACGGTGTTCCTGTGGCACCAGACGGCGATGATGGCGACCACCGCGACGGCCCTCCTGGACGGCCGCCTCCCCGGTCTGCACACCCGGCCCGACGGGCTGGACTGGGTCGCGGCGCGGCTGCTGTGGCTGCCGGTCTTCGCACTGGCGCTGACGGTGTGCTGGGCGGCGTTCCACGGCTTCGAGTCCGCGGCCCACGGCGGGCGGGGTCGGGCCCGGCGGCGGGGAGCCGGCCGGGGGCGGACACGTGTGGTGCGGGCCGGAGGGCCGCCGCAGCCTTCGGGCCTGCGTGAGGCCCGTCGTGTCTAGTCCCGGTCACGGCACTAGTTCCGGTCACGGCACCAGGACGGGGCCGAGAGGTGTCTAGGGTGGTGCGGACGAACGGGGTGGAGAAGGTGCTGACCGGGGTGCAGGAGTGGGGGATCCGCGGACTGCGGACGCTGCGCGCGGACCTGTGGACGGCGCGGGCCGATCCCCTTCCGCCCTCCGTCTGGCTGCGCTGGCTGCCGCACGGGCTGGTCTGGCTGGTCGCGTTCGGCACCACGGTCGCCAACTTCGACCAACTGGTCGACCGGTACCAGCTCGGTGTGGCGTACGGCACGGTGTGCGCGCTGGTGCAGGGCGCGGCGGTGGCCCTGGCGCTGTGGCGGCCGGTACCGGCGTGGTGGCTGTCCCTGACGGTCACCGTGGTGGCCGCGGTCGGCGCCCGCAGCCGGATGCTCGCCGATGCCGAAGCCCATCCGTGGCCCTTGGGCACGCCCCGACCGGAAACGGCCACCCACCTCCCCGGCTGGCCCTGGGGCCCGCCCGGACTGGTCGCGCACTGCCTGGTGCTGCTGCTGCTCGCGCTGCGGCTGCCCACCCGGGTCACCGTCGAGGTGCTGGCCGTGACGGCGTTCGCCACCTACCTGGTCCAAGGGGTCCTGGGCGGCGCGAGCTACACCCCGACCGGGGTGCTCGCGGTCATCCTGTTCGCCGCCGTCGTCCTCGTGGGCACCGCCCTGCGCGGCCGCCGCGTGGCCCGCACCCAGCTCGTCGAGCAGGCAGGCATCACCGCCGAGGAACGGGCCCGGCGCACCGTCCTGGAGGAGCGCAACCGCATCGCGCGCGAACTGCACGACGTGGTCGCCCACCACATGTCCGTCATCTCCATCCAGGCCCAGGTCGCCCCGCACCTGGTGGAGAACCCGTCCGAGGAACTCAGGGAGAACCTCGCCGGCATCCGGCACAACGCGCTGGAGGCGCTCACCGAACTGCGCCGGGTGCTCGGCGTGCTGCGCTCCGAGAACCCCGAGGACCCCTACGGCCTCGGCGCGGCCGGCACCGGCAGCGCCCCGGACACCCCGCAGCCCACGCTCGACCGTCTCGACGCCCTCCTGGAGAACACCCGGGCGGCCGGGCTGGACGTCGACGCCGTAGTCGAGGGCGAGCCGCCCGCCTACTCGCCGGGCGTACAGCTGTCCGCGTACCGGATAGTCCAGGAGGCTTTGAGCAACGCCCTGCGGCACGCGCCGGGTTCGCAGGTCCGGGTCCAGGTCGTCCACCAGGACCGGGGGCTGTACCTGGAGGTCACCAACGGCCGCCCGGGCGGCCCCGTCCGGCCCTCGCCGGGCGCCGGGCACGGCCTGCTCGGCATGCGGGAGCGGGCGGCGATGCTCGGGGGCCATGTCGTGGCCCATCCGACCCTGCACGGCGGCTTCTCGGTCGTGGCGTTCCTCCCGAGGGACGGTGTCGCACTCCCCGAGCCGGACCTCGGGACCCCGGAGGGCCTGGAACTCGTCTTCCGGGACGACCCGCCCCCGACAGAAAAAGGTGAACGATGACGAGCGGCGGCACCATCCGCGTACTGATCGCCGACGACCAGCAGATGGTCCGTCAGGGCTTCACCGTGCTGCTCAACGCCCACCCCGGCATCGAGGTGGTCGGGCAGGCGGTGAACGGCCTGGACGCCATCGCCCAGGTCGCCGAACTCGTCCCGGACGTCGTCCTGATGGACATCCGGATGCCCGAGCTCGGCGGGGTCGAGGCCACCCGTCACATCACCCTCGCGCACCCCGCCGTCAAGGTGCTGGTGCTCACCACCTTCGACCTCGACGAGTACGTGTACGAGGCCCTGTCCGCCGGGGCGTCCGGCTTCCTGCTGAAGGACGCCTCGGCGGACCAGCTCGCGGAGGCCGTCCGGGTGGTCGCGGCCGGTGACGCCCTGCTCGCCCCCGGCATCACCCGCAAGCTGATCGCCGAGTTCTCCCGGCTGAACAGCACCCCGCGGCCGCCGAAGAAGGAGCGCGTCGGCGATCTCACCGAACGCGAGACGGAGGTGCTCGCCCTGATCGCGCAGGGCCTGTCCAACGCGGAGATCGCACGGCAACTCGTCGTCGCCGAGCAGACCGTGAAGACGCACGTGGGCCGCATCCTGGTGAAACTGGGCCTGCGCGACCGCACCCAGGCGGCGGTGTTCGCGTACGAGTCGGGGCTGGTGCGGCCCTCCGGGTACTGACACGGGCGCGCCCGGAGGAGTCACGGGCGCCCCCGGGGGAGTCCGGAGGGGGCCCGGGCGGACCCGTAGTACTTGAGGGGGACCCGCCGGAACCCCTCTCCATGGTGACGACCGCGACCCCGCACCCCGCCTACCGTTCTGACTGTGACCGAGACGACGCAGACCCACCTGCCGCCCCAGGACGACCCGTACGGCGCCTATCAGCCGAAGAGCCCGGAGGTCCGGGCGGCCATGGACGCGCTGCGCGGGATGAGGCACGACCTGTTCGACGACGTACTGGCCTACCGCCCGCTGCCCCCGAAGGAGCCCACGGGCCGTTTCACGAGAGGACTGCGGGGCCGCGGACGGGAGTACGCGACCCACTCGCGGCACATCCTGGTCGGAGCGGCCGGCGCGGTGGCGGTGCTGGCCTCCGTGATGCCCTCCGGAGGCGACTCGGGGTCCGTGCTGAGCGGACTGCTGGTCCTGGTGCCGGTGCTGCTGACCCTGGTCCGGCCGGCCGCCGCGTTCTGGGCGTCGCTCGCCTCGACCGCGCTGGTCGCCCTGCTCGGCGAGGCGTACGCCAACTGGCCCTGGCTGCCGGCCAGTTTCATCTCCCACCTGGTCGTGCTCACGGTCGTGGCGATCCGCACCCGCCCGCGCACGGCCGCCTGGATGTGGGTGTTCACGGCCGCCTACGGTTTCATCGCCGAGACGGTCTTCGGCCGGAACCACTACGGCACGAACGTCGGACCCATGATGGTCACCTCCGCGCTGGCCCTGCTGGGCGTCACGGTCTGGCACATACGCCGGCAGGCCGAGCAGGAGGTGACGGCCCAGCAGACCGTCACCGCCCACGAGCGTTCCCGGCGCACCCTCCTGGAGGAGCGCACCACCATCGCCCGCGAGCTGCACGACGTGGTCGCCCACCACATGTCGGTGGTCGCCATCCAGGCGGAGGCCGCCCCCTACCGGGTGGAGAACCCGCCCGAGGAGCTGGAGAAGGCCTTCGCCACCATCCGGGAGAACGCGGTGGCGGCCCTCACCGAGCTGCGCCGGGTGCTGGGCGTGGTCCGCGCCGAGGACTACGAGGCGCCGGACGCCCCCCAGCCCACCCTCGCCGACCTGGACGCGCTCCTCGCCAATGTGCGGGAGGCCGGCCTGGACGTCGAGAAGGTGATCACGGGCGCGGCCCGCGAACTCCCTCAGGGCGTGGAGCTGTCGGCGTACCGCATCGTCCAGGAGGCCCTGAGCAACACCCTGCGGCACGCCCCCGGGGCGAGCGCCCGGGTGGAGATCGGGTATGTGCTCGGCGGGCTGGGGCTGCGCGTGGTCAACGACCCGCCGACCGGCCCCGCCCTGGTCAAGCCCTCGCCCGGCGCCGGGCACGGCATCACCGGGATGCGCGAGCGGGTGACCATGCTGAACGGCGCGATGACCGCGGAGCCCACCCTGGCCGGGGGCTACGAGGTCACGGTGTTCCTGCCCGTACCGGCCGCGAGCGAGAGTGGCGCATGACGATCCGGGTTCTCATAGCCGACGACCAGATGATGGTGCGCGAGGGCTTCTCGGTCCTGTTGAACGCGATGCCGGACATCGAGGTCGTCGGCGAGGCGGTCAACGGCCGTGAGGCGGTGGACCGGGTCCGCGAGCTGGCCCCCGACGTGGTCCTGATGGACATCCGGATGCCCGAGCTGAACGGCATCGAGGCGACCCGGGAGATCGTGGCGGCGGACGACGCGGCGAAGGTCCTGGTGCTCACCACCTTCGACCTCGACGAGTACGTGTACCAGGCCCTGCGCGCGGGCGCCTCCGGCTTCCTCCTCAAGGACGCCTCGGCCCGCCGGCTCGCGGACGGGGTCCGGGTGGTGGCGGCCGGCGAGGCACTGCTCGCGCCCTCCGTCACCCGGCGTCTGATCACCGAGTTCTCCAAGCTGTCGAACAACCCCGCGCTGCCCCGCGCGGCCCAGGCCGCCTACGGCGATCTGACCGAGCGGGAGACGGAGGTCCTGGTGCTGATCGCCCAAGGCCTGTCGAACGTCGAGATAGCGGGCCGGCTGGTGGTCGCGGAGTCCACCGTCAAGACCCATGTGAGCAGGATCCTGGTCAAGCTGGGGCTGCGGGACCGGACCCAGGCGGCGGTGTTCGCGTACGAGGCGAGACTGGTGACCCCGGGCTGAACCGGATGGCCCGCGCCGGTGCCGCTGGGTAGGTCGTGCGCCATGACCGAGGGCGGGGACGAGCGGGCGCGGCAGTGGTGCGGTTGTGCGTCGACGCCTGTTCCCGGGCCTGTGTCGACGCGCTCACCGCTCCCGCCGCCCACCACGTCCCCTCGGTCCACCGGGGCGGTCCGTCGATCGTCCAGCCACCGCCCCGCTGACCCCGCTCGCCGGGCGGCAACCCCTGGTCAGCCGGTCGATCAGCGGTTAGCGTCCGTGCATGGCAGCAGCTGACGACCTTCGTTTCGACCCGTGGGACCCGGCGTTCCTCGCCGATCCCTACCCCGCCTACGCCGAGCTGCGGGAGCGGGGGCGCGTGATCCACTACGCGCCGACCGACCAGTGGCTCGTACCGCATCACGCGGACGTGTCGGCGCTGCTGCGGGACCGGCGGCTGGGGCGGACGTACCAGCACCGCTTCACCCACGAGGACTTCGGGCGGACGGCACCCCCGGCCGAGCACGAGCCGTTCCACACGCTCAACGACCACGGGATGCTGGACCTGGAACCGCCGGACCACACCCGGATCCGGCGGCTGGTGTCGAAGGCGTTCACCCCGCGCACCGTCGAGCAGCTCAAGCCGTACGTCACCGCGCTCGCCGGGGAGCTGGTGGACCGGCTGGTGGAGTCGGGCGGGGGCGATCTGCTGAGCGAGGTCGCCGAACCGCTGCCCGTCGCCGTGATCGCCGAGATGCTCGGGATACCCGAGGCCGACCGCGCGCCGCTGCGGCCCTGGTCGGCGGACATCTGCGGGATGTACGAGCTGAACCCGTCCGAGGACACCGCCGCCCGGGCGGTGCGGGCCTCCGTCGAGTTCTCCGCCTATCTGCGGGAGCTGATCGCCGCCCGCCGTGAGAAGCCCGGCGACGACCTCATCTCCGGGCTGATCGCCGCGCACGACGAGGGTGACCGGCTCACCGAGCAGGAGATGATCTCCACCGCCGTGCTGCTGCTCAACGCGGGGCACGAGGCGACCGTCAACGCCACCGTCAACGGCTGGTCCGCCCTCTTCCGCAACCCCGGGCAGCTCGCCGCGCTCCGCGCCGATCACACGCTCGTCCCCGCCGCGGTCGAGGAGCTCATGCGCTACGACACCCCGCTCCAGCTCTTCGAGCGGTGGGTGCTGGACGACATCGAGATCGACGGGACGACGATCCCCCGGGGCGCCGAGGTCGCCCTGCTCTTCGGCTCCGCCAACCACGACCCGGCGGTGTTCGCGCACCCCGAGCGGCTGGACCTCAGCCGGACGGAGAACCCGCACATCTCGTTCTCCGCCGGCATCCACTACTGCATCGGCGCGCCGCTGGCCCGGATCGAACTGGCCGCCTCGATGACGGCCCTCCTTCAGAAGGCCCCGATGCTGGCGCTCGCCGAGGAGCCGAAGCGGAAGCCGAACTTCGTGATCCGGGGCCTGGAGGGACTGAACGTCACCCTCTGACCTGTGTCCCCTGCCGGCCCCTGCCCCACGGGACGTCCTCAGGTGATCATGTCGCGGCGCCGCAACCCCGCCAGCCCCCCGGCCACCAGTGCCCCCGCCAGTGCGCCCAGCACGGCCACCGGTCCCCAGCTCATCGTTCCGCCCGGCAGCTTGGGCAGGTGGCCGAAGGGGGAGAGGTCCAGGACGAACTGCGGGGCGTCCAGGGCCGGTCCGATCCAGCCGATGAGCAGGACCGCGCCCGCCACCCCCCACGCGGCGGGCGCCAGCCGGGGTGCGGTGCCGTACAGCAGGACCGCGAGCCCGCCGACCACCCACACCGCGGGGAGCTGCACCAGGCACGCGGCCAGGACGGGGCCCGCCTCCTTGCCGTAGCCGACGACGAAGCCGAGCCCGGCGAGCAGCATGATCAGGGCGGCGCCGCCGAAGGCGACCAGCAGATGGCCGCCGGCCCAGCGCAGCCGGCCCACCGCGTTCGCGAGCACCGGTTCCGCCCGGCCCGAGGTCTCCTCGGCGTGCAGCCGCAGCACCGAGGCGACCACGTACAGGGAGGCGATCAGGCCGAGCATGCCGATCATCGCGGCGAGGAAGGCGTCGGTCAGTGCCGACTGGCCGCCCATCCGCTCGACGATCTCGCGCGCCTTGGCGTTGTCGCCGACGAGGTCGGCCGCGCCGTCCGTCAGCCCGCCGTAGACGACCCCGGCGAGGAAGAAGCCGACGCTCCAGCCCAGCACCGCGCCCCGTTGCAGGCGCAGGGCCAGGGCGCCCGCCGAGGCCGGCCCGCCGTCGGCGGGTCCCGGCCGGGCCGGCAGGAAGCTCATGCCGACGTCCCGGCGTCCCGCCAGCCTGTAGGCCACGGCCGCCTGGACCGCCGCCGCGCCCGCGAACAGGCCCAGCACCCACCACCGTTCGTCCGCGAACGCCCGCAGGTTCTCCAGCCAGCCCAGCGGCGACACCCAGGTCAGCACCGAGGTGCCCCCATCGGTCGCCGAGTCGCCCGCCGCCCGCAGGACGAAGGCGGCGCCCAGGACCGCCGCCGTCAGGCCCCGGGCCAGCCGCGCGCTCTCGGTGAGCTGCGCGACGATCGCCGCCATGGTGGCGAACACCATCCCGGCCCCGGCCAGCCCGAGGCCGAACGCGAGCGCCCCCGCCGCCCCCTGCCCGGCCAGGCCCCCCGCCACCAGCAGCGCGAGGACCGCGCTCGCGATCCCCGCCGCGAGCAGCGCCGCCGTCAGGGAGGCCCGCCGGCCGACCGCGCCGGACGCGATCAGCTCCTGCCGCCCGCTCTCCTCCTCGTCCCGGGTGTGCCGTACGACGATCAGCAGGGCGGTGACGGCGGCCAGCGCACCCGCGTACACGCCGACCCGCCAGGCGGTGAGCGCGCCGAGGGAGTCGTCGAAGACGGGGCCGATCAGCGCGCGCAGGGAGGCGTTCGTGTCCAGCTGGCGGAGCAGGTCGGCCCGGTCGGCGGGGGTGCCGTAGAGGCTCTTCAGGGTGTTCGGCATGGTGAGCACCATCAGGGTGTTCACGCCCACCCAGAGGGGGATCAGCACCCGGTCGCGGCGCAGCGCGAAGCGGACCAGGACGCCGGTGCCGGTGAGCGTGCTCATCGGGCGGCCGCCTCGTCGCCCGCGTCGGCCGCCTCGTCCTGGTAGTGGCGCAGGAAGAGTTCCTCCAGGGTGGGCGGGGTCGAGGTCAGCGACCGTACGCCCGAGTCCGTCAACGACCGCAGGACGGCGTCGAGTCGGTCGGTGTCGACCTGGAGGCGGACCCTGGTGCCCTGGACGTCGAGGTCGTGGACGCCGGGCAGGGCGGCCAACCCGTTCGGCGGGCCCGCGAGTTCGGCCGTGACGCTGGTCCGGGTCAGATGGCGCAGGTCGGCGAGCGAGCCGCTCTCCACGGTGCGGCCCTTGCGGATGATGCTGACCCGGTCGCACAACTCCTCGACCTCGCTGAGGATGTGGGACGACAGCAGCACCGTCCGGCCCCGGTCGCGCTCCTCCTCCACACAGCGCTGGAAGACCTCCTCCATCAGCGGGTCCAGGCCCGAGGTCGGCTCGTCGAGGATGAGCAGGTCGACGTCCGAGGCGAACGCGGCGACCAGGGCGACCTTCTGCCGGTTGCCCTTGGAGTAGGTCCGGCCCTTCTTGGTGGGGTCCAGCTCGAAGCGGTCGATCAGGCCGGCGCGGCGGGCGGGGTCCAGACCTCCGCGCAGCCGGCCGTAGAGGTCGATGACCTCGCCGCCGGAGAGGTTGCGCCAGAGGGTGACGTCCCCGGGGACGTACGCGATCCTGCGGTGCACCTCCACGGCGTCCGCCCACGGGTCGCGGCCGAGGATCCGCGCGGCGCCGGAGTCGGCGCGCAGCAGGCCGAGCAGGACGCGGATGGCGGTGGACTTGCCGGCGCCGTTGGGGCCGAGGAAGCCGTGCACCTCGCCCTGCTCGACCTTCAGGTCGAGGCCGTCGAGCGCGCGGGTGCGGCCGAAGGACTTGTGGAGCCCGGACACTGTGATGGCCTGCGTCATGGTCCGAACGTACGCTTCTTTCAGAAATTTGTGAAGTTCAGGAAGAGAGTGAAGCGGCGCTAGGATGGGGTGATGGAGCGATGGAGCGCATGAGCGGGGCGGCCCGGGACGCGGAGGCCGTGTCGAGGTTCGTGGAGACGTTCGCGGCCCAGCTGGTCGAGGCCGGGATGCAGCGCATGGCCGCACGGGTCTTCGCCGCGCTGCTCTCCTCCGACGAGGGGGCGATGTCCTCCGCCGAACTCGCCGAACAGCTCAGGATCAGCCCCGCCGGGGTCTCCGGCGCGGTGCGCTATCTGTCCCAGGCGCACATGGTGGCACGCGAGCGGGAGCCCGGCTCGCGCCGCGAGCGCTACCGGGTGCACGGCGACCAGTGGTACGTGGCCCTGACCAACCGGGACGCCGTCATCCGGCGCTGGGAGGGCGCCCTGCGCGAGGGCGTCGAGAGCCTCGGCCCCGACACCCCCGCCGGCCGGCGCATGGCCGAGACCCTCGCCTTCTTCGAGTTCGTCGAGGGCGAGCTGCTGACCATGATGGAACGCTGGCGTGTCCACCGCGAGCAGCTCTTCGGCGACTGACCGGGGTCAGCGCTCCTTGGTCTCCTCCAGGACCGTCCGGCCCAGGAGCAGATAGCGCTCGGGCGAGCGCCGCTTGAGGTACTGCGCGTAGCCGATGCCCGCCACCGCGATCAGGGCGACCAGCCACGGGGTCGCCTTCAGCACCAGCGAACCCGACTCCGTACCGGCCGCGGCGCCCATGTTGGACACCAGCAGCGCCACCACCGCGAGCATGGCGATCCCGCCGGTCAGCGGGGCGGCGAAGGTACGGAACCAGTGCCGGCTCTCGGGGTGGTGGGAGCGGAAGTACACCAGCACGGCGAACGAGCACACCGCCTGCACGACCAGGATCGCCATGGTGCCGAGGATCGCGAGCAGGACGTACGTCCCCGTGTACGGGTCCTTGCCGGCCGCCCAGAACGCGCCGATCAGGACCGCCGAGACGATCGTCTGGACGAGCCCCGCGATGTGCGGGGAGCCGTGCCGGGCGTGGGTGCGGCCCACCGTGCGCTGGAGCGAGGGCAGCACGCCCTCCCGGCCCAGGGCGTACATGTAGCGGGCCGCGCAGTTGTGGAAGGCCATGCCGCAGGCGAGCGAGCCGGTGATCATCAGCCACTGCATGACGACGACCGCCCAGTGGCCGACGTACTGCTCGGTGGGGCCGAAGAACAGGGCCAGAGGGTCGTCGGTGGCGACCTTCACGGCCTGCGACTCGCCCGTGCCGGTGATCGCCATCCAGGAGACGAAGACGTAGAAGACGCCGACGCCGAGGACGGAGATCATCGTCGCCTTGGGGATGATCCTCTTCGGGTTGCGGGACTCCTCGCCGTACATCGCCGTCGACTCGAAGCCGACCCACGACCAGAAGGCGAAGAACAGCCCGAGGCCGGCCGAGGTGCCCTGGAAGGCGTTCACCGGGTTCACCGGGTCGAGGCTGAAGCCGTCGGGGCCGCCGCCGTGCAGGGCGACCGAGACCGCCATCGCGGCGAGGATCGTCACCTCGGTGCCCAGCAGCACGACCAGCAGCTTCTCGGCGACCGAGACACCGAACCAGGTACCCGTCGCGTTGACCGCCAGCATCAGGACCGCGAACGCCCACCACGGGATGTGCAGTCCCGTCTGGTCCTTCAGGGTCGTGGTGGCGAAGGTCGAGAAGATGCCGATCAGCGCCGGCTCGAACACGACGTACGCGAAGGTCGCGAGCAGTCCGGAGGCGAGGCCGACCGTGCGGCCGAGGCCGTAGGAGATGAAGCCGTAGAAGGCGCCCGTGGAGGTGATGTGCTTCGCCATCGAGGTGAAGCCCACGGAAAAGATCGCCAGGACGACCATTGCGACGAGATAGCTCGCCGGGGCGCCGATGCCGTTCCCGGCGGACACCATGAAGGGCACGTTGCCCGTCATCGCGGTGATCGGCGCGGCCGTCGCGACGGCCATGAAGACCACGCCCAACAGGCCCACGGCGTTGGGTTTGAGCCGGTGAACCGTGCCTGGGTCGCTCGTCTGCGCCGCCGGGGCGATGCCCTCGTCCACTGCCATCGGGTGGCCCCTCTCCGGGTTTCGTCCATGGGTGTGCTGGACCGGAATTCTTCAGTCCGAATGAGTCGGCCAGAGGGGTTGAGGCGTTAAATGTATGTCAATTAGACCTTTGGAGCCTTTGGAAATCCGAGGGAAACACCGGGCTCACACCGGGCTCGTACGGTCGCCGCCATGAGCGTCTACACGACCGTCCTCGGCGGCGAGCGGCACCGCTTCGGCTCCCTCGCCCGCCTCCTCGCCGCCGCGAGCCCGGAACGCTCCGGCGACCGCCTGGCCGGCCTCGCGGCCCGTACGGCCGGAGAGCGGGTCGCGGCGCGCTTCGCCCTCGCGGACGTCCCCCTGACCGACTTCCTCACCGAGCCCCTGATCCCGTACGAGGACGACGACGTCACCCGGCTCATCCTCGACACCCACCAGCGGGCCGCCTTCGCGCCGGTCGCGTCGATGACCGTCGGGGAACTGCGGGAATGGCTGCTGTCCGAGGCCGCGGACACGGCCGCGCTGACCGCGCTGGCGCCGGGCCTGACCCCGGAGATGGCCGCCGCGGTGTCGAAGCTGATGGGCAACGCGGACCTGGTCGCGGTCGCGCGCAAGGTGCGGGTGGTGACCGCCTTCCGCTCCACCATCGGGCTGCCGGGCCGCCTCGCGACCCGCCTCCAGCCCAACCACCCGACGGACGACCCCGCGGGCGTCGCGGCCGCCCTCCTGGACGGTCTGCTGCTGGGCTCAGGCGACGCGGTGATCGGCATCAACCCGGCGACCGACAGCCCGAAGGCCGTACGCGACCTGCTGGAGCTGCTCGACGGTGTGATCGGCCGCTACGCCATCCCCACCCAGTCCTGCGTCCTGAGCCATGTCACGACGACCGTCGGCCTGATGGAGCGCGGGGCGCCCGTCGACCTCGTCTTCCAGTCCATCGCGGGCACCCAGGCCGCCAACGCCTCCTTCGGCGTCACCCTCGGCCTGCTCGACGAGGCGTACGAGGCCGCCCTCGCCCTGGACCGGGGGACCGCCGGGCGGAACGTCATGTACTTCGAGACCGGCCAGGGCAGCGCCCTCTCCGCCGACGCGCACCACGGCGTCGACCAGCAGACGGTCGAGGCACGGGCGTACGCGGTCGCCCGCCGCTACGCACCGCTCCTGGTGAACACGGTCGTCGGCTTCATCGGGCCCGAGTACCTCTACGACGGCCGGCAGATTCTCCGCGCCGCCCTGGAGGACCACTTCTGCGGCAAGCTCCTCGGCCTGCCCATGGGCCTGGACATCTGTTACACCAACCACGCCGACGCGGACGACGACGACATCGCCACCATGCTCACGATGCTCGGCGTGGCCGGGGCGTCCTTCGTGATCTGCACGCCCGGCGGCGACGACATCATGCTCAACTACCAGTCGGCCTCGTACCACGACGCGCTCTATCTGCGGGAGGTGCTGGGCCTGCGCCCGGCACCGGAGTTCGAGGCCTGGCTGGACTCGATCGGGCTGCTGGACGACCGCGGCGGCATCCGCGAGATCTCCGGTACGGCCCACCCCTTGACGGCGATCGGACGGGAGCTCGCGGCATGACGGACATCACCCTGGCGAACGGTGAGCTGTGGCCCGCCCTGCGCCGCCGCACCCAGGCCCGGATCGGCCTCGGCCGGGCCGGCGCCGCGCTGCCCACCCGGCACCGGCTGGAACTCCAGGCCGCGCACGCGGCCGCCCGGGACGCGGTGCACGCGCCGTTCGTCCCGGCCACGGTGGCCGCCGCGCTGCCGGGCCTGCCGACGGTACGGGTCCGCAGCGCCGCCCGTGACCGGCTCACCTACCTCCAGCGGCCCGACCTGGGCCGCCGGCTGGAGGCCGTGGACCGGGCGCATCTCCCGGTCGGCGACTGGGACGTCGTCCTCGTCGTCGCGGACGGGCTCTCCAGCCGGGCGGTGCACGAGCACGCGGCGGCGATGGTGCGGGCGACGGTGGAGCGGCTGCCCGGCTGGAACGTGGCCCCCGTGATCCTCGCCGAACAGGCCCGCGTGGCCCTCGGCGACGACGTGGCGGCGGCCATGGGCGCGACGGCGGTGGTCGTCCTCGTCGGCGAACGCCCCGGCATGTCCGCGGCGGACTCCCTGGGCGCCTACCTGACCCACCGCCCCGTGCCCGGCGTCACGACCGACGCCGACCGCAACTGCCTGTCCAACATCCGGCCACCGCTGGGGCTCGACTACGAGACGGCTGCGGGGAAGCTGGCGGCGCTGCTGGGCAGGGCGCGGGAGCTGGGGATCTCCGGGGTGGGACTGAAGGACGAGACCGACGCCGCGGACCGGGCGGAGGCGCTGCGCTGACCCGAGCCGGGACGGCGGTCGGGCGACGGCGGTCATCCGCAGCAACCGGACACCACGAACGGGCGAACACGCTCGCGTGACGGGACCATCAGGTCCGGCCGAGGAACGTTCTTCGGCATGCGAGACATCTTCATGATCCGGCGCCGGTTCGGCGCAGCCGTCGCCGCGTTCGTCGCGGCCGCCACGGTGGGCGGCGGTGCTGCCGCCCTGCCCGCCGCGGCGGCCCCGGCCGCCGTGGGCAGGGTTCTGCGGGAGAATTCCCCGACCGGCATCGACAACAGTTACCTCGTCGTCCTGAAGCAGTCGGTCCGGTTCAGGGCGGCCTCTCCGAAGGGCACCCAGCTGGCCGCCAAGTACGGCGCCAGGGTGGACAAGGCCTACAGCTCGGCGGTGAACGGCTATGCCGTCAGTGTCAGCGCGGCCGGGGCGAGGAGCTTCGCGGAGGACCCGTCCGTCGCGTTCGTGGAGAAGAACCAGCGGCTCTCCCTCGACGCGACCCAGACCGACCCGCCCTGGGGACTGGACCGGATCGACCAGGCCGCGCTTCCGCTCAGCCGGTCGTACACCTACCCGGACTCGGCGGGCAACGGTGCCACGGTGTACGTCATCGACACCGGGGTCCGCATCACGCACCAGCAGATCGCCGGGCGCGCGGTCTACGGCTACGACGCGGTCGACGGCGACAACATCGCCGCCGACGGACACGGCCACGGCACCCATGTGGCCACGACGATCGCCGGCACCACGTACGGGGCGGCCAAGGCCACCAAGATCGTGGCGGTGCGCGTGCTCGGCAACGACGGCTCCGGTACGACGTCGGGTGTCATCGCCGGCGTGGACTGGGTCACCGCGCACCGGGTCCGCCCCGCGGTCGCCAACATGTCGCTCGGCGGCGGCGCCAGCACGGCGCTGGACACCGCGGTGAACAACTCCATCGCCTCCGGCGTCACGTACACGGTCGCCGCAGGCAACTCGAACGCGAACGCGTCCGGGAGCTCACCGGCCCGCGTGAGCGCCGCGATCACCGTCGGGGCCACCACCAACACGGACTACCGGGCCAGCTACTCCAACTACGGTTCGGTCCTGGACCTGTTCGCCCCCGGATCGTCGATCACGGCCGGCTGGTACACCAGCGACACCGCCACGGCCACCCTGTCCGGCACCTCGATGGCGGCTCCGCATGTCGCCGGTGCCGCGGCCGTCTACCTCACCGCCCACCCCACCGCCGGCCCGGCGGACGTCCGCAACGCCCTCGTCGCCGGAGCGACGAACGGCGTCCTGCACAGCGTCGGCACCGGTTCCCCCAACCGTCTCCTCAGGGTCGTGCCCTGACCGGCCCTCGTCGCCGGTCTCCCCTGACCGGTCTCCCCTGACCGGTTTCCACTGAGCGGCCGCTCCCCGCCTCCTACGCCCGGCCCACCGGCAGCACCAGCCCCAGCTCCCCCTCCCGTACCGTCCAGGTACGCCTGCGCACCGGCCCCACCACTCCCGCGTCCGCGCGGTAGCGGAAGTCGGAGCCGGACACGGTCACCGTGCGCCCCCTGGCCTCCAGCGGTGCCGCCTCCGCGCCCACCGACAGGGGGCGTACGACCACCTCCGCCTCACCGGACGCCCCCCGGGTCACCGACACCGCCTCCACCGGCTGGTCGAGGTCGACCAGGGTCACCCCGTCCACCTCCACCCGCAGCCGGGCCGGACCGGGTGGAGGAGGGGTGGAGACGGGGCGCGCGGGCCGTGGCGGCACGAGCGTACGGACGAGGGACTGGAGCCAGGGCCGCCCCGTGGCCCCCACGGCCTCCTCCTGCGCGGTGAGCTGCTGGAGCGGCGGGATCCGGAGCGCCCCCAGCACCACCCCGTCGCTGTCGTCCACCAGCAGGTCCAGCCGCCGCTCGGCGCCGTCGAGGACGGCCCGTGCCGCCGCGACGGCCCCCGTGGGGAGCCCCAGGGCGTGCGCCAGGCCCAGCACGGTTCCCACCGGCACCATCGACAGCACACATCCGGCCAGCTCCCGCTGCCGGTGCAGCAGCGACACCGTCCGGGTCAGCGCACGGTCGTCACCGATCACAACCGGCCGCCGCGAACCCCGCCGTGCCAGGACCCGGGCGAACTCCTCCGGTCCCTCCGGAAGACACACCTTCGTACTCGCCGCCCCCGCGCTGAGCACGTCTTTCGCGATCCGTACGGACTCCCCGTCGGCCCTCCGGGCAATCGGATCGATGATCACCAGCAGCTGGTCCGGCGTCGCGAAAGTCGCCACCTCGGTCCTGCCTCGCTTCCTCGGGTAGCATCTTTGTGCAAGAGCCCCTTGCGCTATTGCGCCAGGGGCTTCGTCTATTCCGGGGCATCCGGGTCCGACGGTGTGCGACCTACGACGGTCGCGGAACTGCGGCCAACGACGGTCGCGGTGCACGCGGTGGTGGAAAAAGCCTCCGCGTACGCCCCTGACCTTGGACATGCCCCACCCGGAAGGGGTGTACGCGCGTGCCCGCACTTGTGCTGCTCGGTGCTCAGTGGGGTGACGAAGGCAAGGGAAAGGCCACCGATCTACTCGGCGGCTCGGTGGACTACGTAGTGCGCTACCAGGGCGGCAACAACGCCGGCCACACGGTCGTCGTCGGTGACCAGAAGTACGCACTCCACCTCCTCCCTTCCGGAATCCTGTCGCCCGGCTGTACGCCGGTCATCGGTAACGGCGTCGTCGTCGACCCGTCGGTCCTGCTCTCCGAGCTGAGCGGTCTGAACGAGCGCGGCGTGGATACGTCGAAGCTCCTGATCAGCGGCAACGCGCACATCATCACCCCGTACAACGTCACTGTCGACAAGGTGACGGAACGCTTCCTCGGAAAGCGCAAGATCGGCACGACCGGCCGCGGGATCGGTCCGACATATGCGGACAAGATCAACCGGGTGGGCATCCGCGTCCAGGACCTCTACGACGAGTCGATCCTCACGCAGAAGGTGGAGGCGGCGCTCGACGCCAAGAACCAGCTCCTCACCAAGCTGTACAACCGCCGTGCGATCGCCGTCGACCAGGTCGTCGAGGAGCTGCTCGGCTACGCGGAGAAGCTCGCCCCGTACGTCACCGACACGGTCCTGGTGCTGAACCGGGCCCTGGAGGAGAACAAGGTCGTCCTGTTCGAGGGCGGCCAGGGCACCCTCCTCGACATCGACCACGGCACGTACCCCTTCGTCACCTCCTCCAACCCGACCGCGGGCGGCGCCTGCACCGGCGCCGGCGTGGGCCCGACGAAGATCAGCCGGGTCATCGGCATCCTCAAGGCGTACACGACCCGCGTCGGCTCGGGCCCCTTCCCGACCGAACTGTTCGACGAGGACGGCGAGGCGCTGCGCCGGATCGGCGGCGAGCGCGGTGTCACCACGGGCCGTGACCGGCGCTGCGGCTGGTTCGACGCGGTCATCGCCCGCTACGCGACCCGCGTGAACGGCCTGACCGACTTCTTCCTCACCAAGCTCGACGTCCTGACGGGCTGGGAGCAGATCCCGGTCTGTGTGGCGTACGAGATCGACGGCAAGCGCGTCGAGGAACTCCCGTACTCCCAGACGGACTTCCACCACGCGAAGCCGATCTACGAGAACCTCCCCGGCTGGTCCGAGGACATCACCAAGGCCAAGTCGTTCTCCGACCTCCCGAAGAACGCGCAGAACTACGTCAAGGCCCTGGAGGAGATGTCCGGCGCCCCGATCTCCGCGATCGGCGTGGGCCCGGGCCGCGACGAGACGATCGAGATCAACTCGTTCCTGTAAGGAGCGGACCTGCCGCGCGAGCAGGGACGAGCGAGGGCCCGCACTCGGTCGAGTGCGGGCCCTCGTCATGCCCGACCGACGAGGATCTCGCCTCGCGGGCGACGCCGCGACCCCTGAAATGAGTACTACTTATTTCAAGAGATCGTAGACGATCCAGGCGGGATGTCGGCGGCAGCTGATCGCCGTGGACAAATGCCCCTTTAGTTGATATTGCACCAGGTAGATGGCGTGTTTGAGGGTCGCGCCCGGCGCGTCGGCATGTCATGGGTGTTACGGCAGTCGAGAAATAAGTATGCCTATCTCCTTGACTGAAGGGTCTCCTTGCACCGATAAATGCAACTCATAAGAAGCGGGGGTTCGGAGGAGGGACACACCACAGATGAGACCCCTACGCATCGGCGCGGGGACGGTCAAGGCACTCGCGGCGGCGGCCGTCGTCTTCGCGGCCGTCCTGCCCGCTCAGCCCGCCTACGCAGCCACGACGAACTTCTACGTCGACCCCGTCAACGGCAGTGACAGCAACTCGGGCACCAGCACCGCCGCAGCCTTCAAGACCATCCAGGCCGCCCAGGCCGCCGTCCGGGCCGTGAACGCGAACATGTCCGACGACATCGTCGTGAACCTGCGCGGCGGCACCTACCCCCTCACCGCCCCGATCACCTTCGGCACCAGCGACTCGGGCACGAACGGCCACACGGTCGTCTACCAGGCGTACAACGGCGAGACGCCCGTGATCAGCGGCGGCAAGGCTGTCACCGGCTGGACCCCGGCTGCCAACGGTGAGTACAAGGCGTCCGTGGGCACCCTCAACTTCCGACAGCTCTACGTCAACGGCGTCCGCGCCACCCGGGCGCGCTTCCCCGATGTCGGCACGGACTTCCAGCTGCAGGGCAGTGACAAGCCCAACAAGCTGCTGAAGGTGCTCAGTTCGCAGGTCTCCAACTGGGACCACCTCAGCCAGGTCGAGATGATGCTGGAAACGCAGTGGGGCGAGAGCTACCTGCGGCTGAAGTCGATCAGCTCCAGCAACGGCATCGCCAACGTGTCGATCCAGGACCACGAAGCGGGCATCCTGTTCCAGCGCCCCTGGCCCCAGCTCTCCAACAACTCCCCCCTGCACTTCGAGAACGCCCACGAGTTCCTCAACGAACCGGGCGAGTTCTACGTCGACACGGCCGCGCAGACCGTCTACTACAAGCCGCGCCCCGGCGAGGACATGTCCACGGCCGCCGTGCAGGCACCCACGCTCAAGACGCTTGTCGACGTCAAGGGCACGAGCCTCGACAGTCCCGCGCACGACCTGCGCTTCTCCGGGATCACCTTCCTCCGGACCACCTGGATGGAAGCGACCGACAACGGCTACCTCAACGGCCAGGGCGGCCTCTACAACATCTCGGCCGACAACTCCAACAACCAGTACGTCGGCCGCCCGCCGGCCGGAGTCCAGGCCGCCGACGCCGACCGCGTCTCCTTCACCGGCAACACCTTCACACAGATGGGCTCCACCGCCCTCGATCTGTCCCACGGCGTGCACAACAGCACCGTGACCGGAAACGTCGTCTACGACATCGCCGGCAACGGGATCATGGTCGGCAAGTTCTCCGATCCCACGGTGGAGATGCACACCGTCTACAACCCACCCGCCTCACCGGCCGGTGAGGACGCCCGGGAGGTGGTCAAGAACGTCACCGTCAAGGACAACCTGATCACCCGGATCGGTGAGGACTACCTGGGCACCGCGGGCATCAACGCGGGCTTCGTCAACAGCACCACCATCGACCACAACGACATCTCCGACACCCCGTGGGCCGCGATCTCGCTGGGCTGGGGCTGGCAGTCGGCGGCGAACGCCGAAGGCAACAACAGCATCAGCTACAACCGGATCGGCAACGTGATGAACCGGCTGTGCGACTCCGCCGGCATCTACCACCTCTCCAACGACCCGGGCACCGTCATCAACGGCAACTACGTCCACGACGTGCTGAGAACGCCGACCGCCTGCGGCAATGCCGTGGCCGGCCTCTACACGGACGAGGGGTCGAACAACATGACCCTGTCGAACAACGTGCTGTCGCGCACCGACGGACTGGTCAACCAGAACGGCAACGGCTCGAACGTCACCCTCACCAACAACACGACGTCCGGCGACACGGTGATCAAGGCCTCCGGTCTCGAGTCCGCCTACCAGGGGCTGGCTTCGAAGCTCAACCTCGCCTACAACAGGCCGGCGACGTCGTCCTCGGTCTACGGCACCGGCACGGAGGCCTCGAAGGCCGTCGACAACAACGGCTCGACCGGCTGGTCACCGACCGGCAGCGACAGCTCCGCCTGGTGGCAGGTCGACCTGGGACAGGCCTACCAGCTCGGACAGTTCTCCCTGACGACGCGCCAGGACCTCGACCAGTCCGAGACCCGCGGCAACTTCGAGGTCCGGGCCTCCAACGACCCGTCCTTCGCCACGTACACCGTCGTGGGGCGCCAGACGAGCACCCTGCCGCTCGCCGGCACCCTCACCGGCGACATCGACGTCCGCCAGACGTTCCGCTACGTGCGGGTCGCCAAGACCGACGGCGCCTACTTCTACATCACGGACTTCAGCGTGCAGCAGGCCGGCGGGGCGCTCGAGGACTCGACCGGTACGCCGAACACCAACCCGTCGACCTACTACACGATCAAGAACGTCAACAGCGGGCAGGTGATGGACGTCAACGGCGGATCCACCGCCGACGGCGCGAGCATCATCCAGTGGTGGAACTCGGGCAGCGCCAACCAGCAGTGGAACATCGTTCCCGTCAGCGGACAGCTCTGCAAGATCGTGAGCAGGAACAGCGGCAAGGTCCTCGACTTCGGCTGGGCGAGCCACTGGAGGGGTACCGCGCTGCAGCAGCAGACCTACAACGGCAGCAACAACCAGCTGTGGTACTTCGAGCAGACCAGCGGTGGCTACCTCATCCGCAACTTCGAGAGCAGGCAGGTCCTCGAGGTGAGCGGCGGGTCGACAGCGGGCGGAGCCGCCGTCGACCAGTCGATGCCCGTGAACGAGTCCTCCCAGATCTGGACGATCCAGTGACGGGATGATCCGACGCGAGGCAGTGGGCGGTGGGGCCGGAGAGCGATGGCTTTCCGGCCCCACCGCCCCCTTCGCACGACAGTGTCCGGCCCGTGCCCGGCTGTTCCGCCTGCGCTAGTCGGCGGTCACGGGGCGGGTCCGGGTGACCCCCTGGTACGCGGCGCCGAGCAGGGCCGCCTGGACCACCGCCCCGACCGGCACCCCGATCAACGCGAACTGGCTGGGCACCACCAGGAACAGCAGCGAGGTCGGAGCGGTGGCGAAGAAGAGCCACATCCCGGCGAAGGACGCGTCCGCGTGGGAGATGAACAGCGTGTCCACCGTGATCCACACCGTGAGCGCACCCACGAGGAGCAGATAGCCGAGGGCGGCGGGGGTGCGCAGGGCCGAGAGGAGCGTGCGGCGGCCGTTCATGGGGGTGCCTCCTGGAGAGCGGATGCTGTCGTGTGATCTCCACGATGGCGCCCCGCGGCCGACGGCCACCTGAGTGCCCGTACTCAACCCCGGGGCCGGCCGTACCTACGCGGTGCGACCGGGACGGTCCATGGCGCCCCGGCAGCGGGCGCCGCCCTGAGGCCGGGCATATCCTGAAATCGCCACTCGCGCGCGTCCGCCCGAGAGTCAGAAGAAGGTGACCGCGATGCGCATGATGATGAGGGCGTCCATGGACACGGAGAAGGCCAACGAGCTGATCCGGAACGGGACCCTCGGGAAGCTGATCGAGGAGTCCATGGCGCAGATCAAGCCCGAGGCGGCCTACTTCACGGCGGACGGCGGACGCCGGACCGCCTATCTGTTCTTCGACATGGAGGACCCCTCCGACATGCCGGTGATCAGCGAGCCGTTCTTCCTGGAGCTGGGCGCCGACCTCTCCTACACGCCGGTGATGAACAGGGAGGACGTCCAGAAGGGGCTGTCCCGGCTCGGGCGTTGATCTCGGGCGTCAGCTGAACACGATCATCGACCCCTGCGCCAGACTCCGCGTCGCCGCCGCGTGCAGCCCCAGCCACACGTGCCGCTCGCGGGCGAAGGGGCTGGGATCGTACGGCGCGGGCACGGCCGGTTCCTCCAGTTCCGTGGGCGCGGTGGGGGCCTGGGGCGGTGCCGGCGGGTTCGCCGGGTCGATGCCGATCGACGGGGCGACGAACTCCAGCTCCCGCAGCAGGGACTGCGAGGAGCCGAGGGGGCCGCCTCCGGCGAGGAGGTCGTCGTCCGAGAGCGGGTGCGGGAAGTCGACCGGGACGTACGCGCCCGCGTGGTCGTAGTGCCAGACCAGGTGGGACTGCTGGGCGGTGGACTCGAACATCTCCAGGAGCTGTTCGTAGTCGCCGCCCAGTTCGTCGACCGGGGTCACCGGCAGCCCGCACACCTGGAGCAGATAGGCGCGGCGCAGGAAGTGCAGCGCGTCGTAGTCGAAGCCGGCCACCGGGGCGACCTCCCCGGACAGCCCCGGCATGTACTGGAACACCGGCACCGGCGGCAGCCCCGCCTCCGCCAGCACCTTGTTGTACTGCGCGAGTTCGTCGGCGAACGGGTTGTCGGGGGTGTGGCACAACACGTCGACGAGCGGTACCAGCCACAGGTCACAGGCCAAAGAAGGCTCCTCCAGTCGTCAGTCGTGCAGGTCCCATACCCACACTCCGTCCACCCGCCTACCGGGTCGGCCCAACAACTTGTCCACGGTCTCACGCAGGACGCCCGCGTGGTGCTGCGGGGCCAGCACCAGTGCGCCCGCCCGCCAGTACGCCAGGTCCTGCGCCGCCGCCTCCCGGGCGGCCGTGTCGATCACCGGGACGATCCCCGTGAACCGGGCCTCCTGGAGCAGGTTCGCCGTGAAGCGGAGCGGGACGCCGTACACGCCGGTGCGGTCGCCGTCGCCGTAGGGCCCGTTGAAGTAGCCGCCCGGCATCCGGAAACCGAGCCCGGTGGCGGTCTGCCAGTGCAGGGCCTCGGCGGCGCCGGGCTCGGCGAGCGGCACCGGCACCAGCGTCTCGCCGTCGCGGACGTACGCCTTCCAGGTCCCGTCCGTGAAGAAGGCCGGCACCTCGGCGCGCGGCTCCGACCGCAGGGGCGCGGGGACCAGGGGGAGCAGGGCCAGGACCACGGCGGCCAGTGCGGCGTACCGCACCCCCCGCCGCAGCCCCCTCAGCTCCGCCACCGCCAGGGCGACCAGCATCCCCAGCACCGGGGCGCAGATCATCGCCACCCGGCTCTCGATCACCGACTCGAAGAGGGGCAGCCCGTCGAGGAGGGCCCAGGGGCCCGGCGGGCCCATCGACAGGACGGCCGCTCCCAGGACGCTCGCCGCCAGGGCCCGTACGACCGGGCGCCGCCGCCACAGCAGCACGGTGACGGCCAGGGCCAGCAGGGCGAGCGGCCAGCCGTAGAAGGCGTTCTGCTCGGTGGCGTTGAGGGAGAGGGTGCGGACGCTCCCGGCGTCGCCCGCGAGCAGGGAGCGTTCGGCGAAGGTGAGCAGGGCGCGCAGGGAGTTGGCGGTGCCGGGGGCGGTGCCGTGGTCGATGCCGTCGTAGGACTGCGGGCCGGAGAACTGCCAGGCCAGCGGGTAGACGAGGAGGGGGAGGCAGACGGCCGCGCCGATCGCCAGGCCGCGCAGCAGGGGGCGTACGGCCGCCGCGGCCTCCTTGGGGTGTACGGCCGTGCAGCCGAGCGCGAACAGGAGCATGCCGAGCGCCGCGAGCAGCAGTGCCTCCTCGCCGAGGAGGCACTGGTACGCCGTCATCAGGCCGAGGATCACGGCGTCCCGGCCGACCCGGGTGCCCGTGCACAGCCGCAGGGCGCGGTCGATGATCAGCGGGACCATGAAGAGGACGACGAAGTTGGGGTGCGCGTTGGCGTGGCTGACGAAGGGCGGCGCGAAGGCGGCCAGGGCGGCTCCGGTGAAGGCGGCGCCCCGGTGCGGGGTGAGGCGCCTGGCGATCAGCCCGTACCAGGCGGCGGCGGTCGCGGCCAGGCCCAGGGTCATCACCAGGCTGAGCGTGACCGCCGGGCCGAACAGCAGCGTCAGCGGTGTCAGCGGCACGGAGAGACCCGGCATGGCCGTGTTGGCCATGAGGTTCACGCCGTCGGGATAGCCCTGGAGGTCGCTGAAGAAGGGGTTGCGCAGATGGCTGACGTTGTCCGCCGTCACCGCGAAGAACCACTCCCACTGGGTCTGGTCCTGGAGCGAGTCCGTGAGATAGCGGTGCGCCGGGTCGAGGACGCGGCCCGAGTAGAGGGTGAGGGAGAAGGCGAGGAAGAGCAGGCCCGCCAGGAGGTCGGCGCGGCGCAGGCGGGCCAGGTCGCGCAGGAAGCGGAGGTAGTCCGGCGGGCGGACCTTCGAGCCGGGCCGGTGCGACCAGTGCACCGGCACCTCGGCGACCGGCCAGTCGGCCCGCTGGAAGTGCCGCAGCACCTCCACGTCGATCGCCCAGCCGTCGACCCGTGAGGCGGCGAACGCGGCGCGCGCCTTGTCGCCGTCGAACAGCTTGAAGCCGCACTGGGTGTCCCGGATCCCGCGCACGGCGGTGGCCCGTATGAGCCGGTTGCCGGCCTTGCCGAGGAGTTCGCGGGCCCGGTGCTGGCGGTCGCCCAGGGTGGCGCCCGGCACGGCGCGGGAGCCCACGGCCGCCGCATGGCCCTCGGCGAGCGCCTGCTCCAGCCGCGCCAGTTCGGTCACGGGGGTGGCGAGATCGGCGTCGGTGACGAGGATCCGGTGGCCCCGGCTGGCGGCCACCCCGAGCCGCAGCGCGTGCCCCTTGCCCCGGCCCTCGCCGGTGACGGCCCGCACGCGGGGGTCGCGGCGGGCGGCGACCAGGTCACCGGTGGCGTCCGTGGACCCGTCGTCGACGACGACGATCTCCCAGGGCTCCCCGGTCCGTTCGAGATGGTCCACCAGGGCGTCGAGGGTGGGTCCCAGCCGTCGCTCCTCGTCCCGGGCCGGGACGACCACGGACAGGGCGACGGTCCCGGTCTCCCGGTCGGTGGCCGTCGCCGTCATCGATCCGCCAGCCGCTCGACCAGGGCGACGGAGTCGGCGTTGTACTCGGCGAGCATCCGGCGGGCCGTGGCGGTGTCGCGCCGGTACAGGGCGTCGACGAGCTCTGTATGGCCGGACCACAGATGTCCGCGCAGATCGGTGAGCCGCCTCAGGTGCTGCACCGCGCACACCCAGCTCTGCACCCGCAGCCGGTGCAGGAAGTCGGCGAGATAGGGGTTGCCGAAGAAGTCGCTGAGCTCTCGCCAGAAGCGCAGGTCGTAGCCGATGAGGACGGTCAGGTCACCGGCGGCCGCGGCCCGCTGGGCCTCCTCGCCGCGCCGGCGCACCCCGTTGATGGCGGCGGCGACCCGCTCCGGCGAGCCCGACTCGCGGACGGACTCCCGGCCTTCCTCCAGCTGCAGGAACATGCCCTCGATGATCAGCGAGCGGGCCTCGATCATGCCCCGGTAGTCCTCCACCGAGTACTCGTGGACCCGGAACCCGCGGTGCTGGTCGGCGTCCAGCAGCCCCTGCGCGGAGAGATCCACCAGCGCCTCGCGGACCGGGGTCGCCGAGACGCCGTACTGCTCGGCGATCTCCTTGACCGTGAACTCCTGCCCGGGTTGCAGTCGCCCCGCCAGCACCTCGTCGCGGAGCGCGTCGGCGATCTGCTGCCGCAGGGTGCTGCGCGTCACGGCGCCGTTGCCGCTGCTGCCGGGCATCTTCGGGGCGTCTCCCTCGGGGCGTACGGACGGGAAAGGGGCGTGCTCGTCGATATGTACGAGCACGCCACCTTACGCGTTCGAAGATTTCAAGCCCCTACACGCGTAGCGTGCGTGCGCCGTCCCGGCCCTGTGCCTACCCGGTGTACTCGTCGGCGACCGAAAGGGCCTGGTCAAGGGCCGCGAGGCCCTCCTTCAGCTCGGATTCCGAGGCATTGAGCGGGGGCACGAAATGCGTCCGGTTCATGTTCACGAAGGGCCACACCCCGGCCTGCTTGGCGGCCGCGCCGAAGGCCGCCATCGCCGCGTTCGCCTCGCCCGCCGCGTTGTAGGGGACGAGCGGTTCCCGGGTCTCGCGGTCCTTGACCAGCTCCAGCGCCCAGAACATGCCCACACCCCGTACGTCGCCGACGCTGGGGTGCCGCTCGGCGAGCGCCCGCAGTCCCGGTCCGACGACGGACGCGCCCAGGTTCCGCGCGTTCTCCACGATCCCCTCCTGCGCCATCACCCCGATGGTGGCGACGGCGGCGGCACAGGCCAGCGGGTGCCCGGAGTACGTCAGCCCGCCCGGGTACGCCCGCCGGGCGAACGTCTCCGCGATCGCGCCGGAGATCGCCACCCCGCCGAGCGGCACATAGCCGCTGTTCACGCCCTTGGCGAAGGTCATCAGGTCGGGGACGACCCCGAACAGGTCGGCGGCGAACCACTCACCGGTGCGCCCGAACCCGGCCATGACCTCGTCCAGGACGAGGACGATCCCGTACTTGTCGCAGATCTCCCGGACCCCGGCGAGGTAGCCCGGCGGCGGCACCATGATCCCGGCGGTGCCGGGGACGGTTTCCAGGATGACCGCGGCGACGGTGGCGGGTCCCTCGAAGGCGATGGTCGTCTCCAGGTGCTCCAGCGCCCGCGCGCACTCCTGCTCCTCGGTCTCGGCGTAGAAGCGGGAGCGGTAGAGGAAGGGCGCCCAGAAGTGCACCACTCCGGCGGAGGCGCTGTCGGAGGCCCAGCGGCGCGGGTCGCCGGTGACGTTGATCGCCTGCTGGGTGCCGCCGTGGTAGGAGCGGTAGGCGGAGAGGACCTTCGGGCGGCCGGTGTGCAGCCGGGCCATGCGCAGGGCGTGCTCGACGGCGTCCGCGCCGCCGTTGGTGAAGAAGATCTTGTCCAGGTCGCCGGGGGTGCGCTCGGCGATCAGCCGGGCGGCCTCGGAACGGGCCTCGACGGCGAAGGCGGGCGCGAAGGTGGTCATCCGCGCGGCCTGCTCCTGGATCGCGGCGACGACCTTCGGGTGCTGGTAGCCGATGTTGGCGTAGACGAGCCCGCTGGTGAGGTCGAGGTACCGCTTGCCGTCGTGGTCCCAGAAGTACGACCCCTCGGCGCCGGCCACGGCGAGCGGGTCGATGAGCTCCTGTGCTGACCAGGAGTGGAAGACGTGCGCACGGTCCGCGGCCTTCACGGCGGCGCCCGCCCGGGGGTCGGTCCGAGGGGTCATGGCCGGTGAGCGTAGGAGGGGGGTGGGCGGCGGCGGTACCGGCGTTCTGTTCCGTCGGCGGGCGGATTCCACGACAGGTTGTCGGGCGTCGGGCGGACATCACGGGGTTTGACAGCTTACTGTCCAAGTGACAGCCTGTTGTCATGACCCTCAAGCCCGTTCATCTCGCCGTGTACGACACGTTCGCCGACTGGGAGACGGGGTTCGCCACCGCCTACCTCGCCCGGAACGGATATCCGGTCCGCACCGTCGGCGCGTCCGCCACCGAGCCGGTGGTCAGCATCGGGGGGCTGCGCGTCCTGCCCGACCTCGCCCTGGACGCCGTACGGCCCGAGGACAGCAGCCTGCTGATCCTGCCGGGCGCCGACCTCTGGGACACCTCCGAGGACCTCGCGCCCTTCGCCCGCACGGCACGGGAGTTCCTCGCGGCCGGTACGCCCGTCGCCGCGATCTGCGGGGCCACCGCCGGACTCGCCCGCGTGGGCCTGCTCGACGACCGGGACCACACGAGCGCCGTCTCCTTCTACCTGGCCGCCACGGGCTACGGCGGCGGCGGGCGGTACGTCGACGCCGACGCCGTGACCGACGGCGGCCTGATCACCGCCGGACCGACCGAGCCCGTCGCCTTCGCCCGGGAGGTCCTCGGCCTCCTCGGCGTGTACGAGGGGGAGGTGCTCGACGCCTGGTACCGGCTGTTCCACGACTCCGACCCGTCGGCCTACGCCGTGCTGGAGAAGGCGACGGCCGGCCGGTGAGCCACCAGCGTCAGGACCTGCTCAGCCGCAGCGCCCTCGGGGTGTTCCGGCTGAACGGCCAGTTCCTCTCGGTCGCCGAGGAACTGGCGCGGCCCGCCGGGATCAGCGCCGCCTGGTGGCAGGTGATGGGGGCGGTGCAGCGGGAGCCGCTGCCGGTGTCCGGTATCGCCCGGGTCATGGGCATCACCCGGCAGAGCGTGCAGCGCATCGCCGATCTGCTGGTGGGCGAGGGGCTGGCCGAATACCGCCCCAACCCCGCCCACCGCCGGGCGAAGCTGCTCGCGCCCACTCCCGAGGGGCTCGCGGCGGTCGCCCGCATCGGCCCCGGGCACGCCGCCTTCGCCGACCGGCTCGCCGCGGCCTACGGGGAGGCGGAGCTGGCCGAGGCCGTGCGGGTACTGGAACGGCTGGCCGAGGTGCTGGACGACCTGGAGCACCCGGGCACCGCGCCCCTCGTTACGGAACCGTAGACATCGCGCCACACGCCTGCCCGAACGGCCGGTTTATTCTCGGCTCGATCAGACATGTGGGCGAGAGGTGGCGCTGCGATGGAGAAGTTGGGCCCGCAGGACCCGCAGCGCATCGGTGGCTACCGGCTGCTCGCGCGGCTGGGCGCGGGCGGCATGGGGCAGGTCTACCTGGCCCGTTCCGACCGCGGGCGGACCGTCGCGGTGAAGCTGGTCAAGCCGGAACTCGCCGCGCGCGAGGAGTTCCGGGCCCGGTTCCGCCAGGAGGTGCGCAACGCGCAGCGGGTCGGCGGCTTCTGGACCGCGCCCGTCCTCGACGCCGACACCGAGGCCGCCGTGCCCTGGGTCGCCACCGGCTATGTCGCCGGCCCCACCCTCCAGCAGGTCGTCGGCCACGACCACGGCCCGCTCCCCGAGCGCTCGGTGCGCATCCTCGCCGCCGGTCTCGCCCACGCGCTCACCAACATCCACGCCGCCGGGATCGTCCACCGCGACCTCAAGCCGTCCAACGTCATGGTCACCATCGAGGGCCCCCGCGTGATCGACTTCGGTGTCGCACGGGCCCTGGAGACGGTGAGCGACAGCGGTCTCACCCGCACCGGCGCGGTCGTCGGCTCACCCGGCTTCATGGCCCCCGAACAGGTGCGCGGCGAGCCGATCACCCCCGCGAGCGACGTCTTCTGCCTCGGCTCCGTCCTCGCCTACGCGGCCACCGGCGTCCTCCCCTTCGGCGGCACCGAGGGCGGGGCCCACGCCCTGATGTTCCGCATCGCCGAGGAGGAACCCGACCTCTCCGGCGTCCCCGAGGGCATCGCCGACCTGGTCCGCGCCTGTCTGCGCAAGGACCCCGCCGCCCGCCCCACCCTGCCCTGGATCCTGGAGCGCACCGGCACCGGGGACACCCTCGTCGACGGCCACTCCCGCGACCCCTGGCTGCCGAGCGCGCTCGTCGCCCAGCTCGGGCAGCACGCCGTACGGCTGCTGGAGACGGAGGACCCGCAGGGGAGCCCGGAGCACGGCGGACGGCAGGGCTACACCGACGGGCCCGGGGCGCCGGGCGCCCTGCCGCGGACGCGGGTCGCGGGCCCCGGCACCACGGCGTCCCCCGCCCCGGCCGCCGTACCGCACCCGGCGTACGGCCACACCCAGCAGCACCCGCAGTCCGGTCCCGGCCCCGCCCGGCCGACGCCGCACAACCCGTACACCGGGCAGGAGACGGGGTACGGGAACGCCGGGTACGGCGGCTACGGGGACACGGGGTACGCGGACACGGCGTACGGGAACACGGCGTACGGGAACACGGCGTACGGGGCCACCGGCTACGGCGCCTCGCCGTACGGTGGCGCCGCGCCCGGGGGTGCGACCCCGCCCCCCTCCTACGAGCCCTACGGCCCCTCGCACGGCCCCGGCCACGACCCCGCCCACGACGACGAGCCGGAGCCGTCGCGGCGCAGTGGCCGGACGTCCGCGCTGCTGGTGGCGGTCGCGGTGGTGGTCGCGCTCGCGGCCGGCGGGTCGGTGTACGGGCTGCTGGGCGGTGACGACTCCTCGGACGGGAAGGCCGGCCCGTCACCGAGCCGTACGGCGGCCACCGGGCCGGCCGACGCCACCCCCTCCGCGAACGCGTCCTCGTCCTCCCCCTCGCCGTCCGCCTCCGCGACGGACGGCGGAGCGGTCCCGGCCGGCTACCTCGGCACCTGGACCACCACGATCGACAACGAGACCGGCAAGAACACCCGCCGGCTCGTCATCAAGCAGGGCAAGGTGGGAGACGCCGTGCTCTCGCTCGTCGCCGACGGGGACGCGTACCACTGCGAGTTCACCGCCGAGCTGACCGAACGCCCCACCGAGAAGGGCCCGTTGCAGATCGGACCGTCCACCGTCACCTCGGGGCGGCCCCGTTCCTCCTGCACCGCGGGCGCCGCCACCGAGGTCACCCTGCTCGCCGACGGCAGGCTGCAACGCGTCAACGCCGACACCGGGGAGAAACTGACGTACACCCGCCGGTGAACGTGCGGCGCACGCGTCATGTCCGGTACGAGCGCCTTGTGCCACGCCGCTGTCCGACCCGGGGGAACGGCCGGGACGTCATCCGCAGCACGCCCGGCCGACTCCGGCGCACGCTCACCGCGGCTCGGGCGGGCGCTGCCGCGGCATGTTCGGCCGGGAACCGGCACCGGGAGGCAGGGGAAAGCGCGGCGGCCCCGCATCCTGCCGGCCCCCGGACACCACCGCCGACTGGATCCCCAGCGGCGCGGACCCGGTGCGGAACTCCACCATCCAGTCCGCCGTCTCCGCCCGCACCAGCTCCATCACGTCCTCCGAGAAGCGCCGCAGCACCGCCAGACACCGCTCCGCGGCCTCGCTCGCCGTCCCCTCCGCCGGTCCCAGCACCTCCCGCACACTCTCGCTCGCCCAGTCGAACTGGAGCAGCTGAAGCCGCCGCTGCACCGCCTGCGCCGTCGCCACATCCCTTATCCACCCGGACGTCACCCCGAAGAACCGGTCGACCGCCACACAGGACACCGCGAGCAGCAGGGCCAGATAGCCCCACGGCGCCACCCCGCCGATCACCCCGGTGAGGTCCAGCAGCGGCAGCCCCGCCCCGGCGACCGCCCCCGTCGCCGCCCCGCCGCGCAGCACCCGCGCCCCGCGCCGCTTCCACACCCGGTCCGAGAGGTACCAGGTCGCCGTCTGGAGCGCCCCCCGCTCCACCCACCGGTACAGCTCCTCCAGCCGCTCCGCCGGCTCGCCCCAGTCCCCGAGCGGAAACACCCGCCCGGTCAGATCGCCCGGCCGCAGCCCGGCCGCACCCTCGCCCCACCCGTCCTGAGGCGGACCCTCGGGCTGCATCTCCGGCTGACCCACGGCACTCCCTAATGACTCAGTGACTCCGCGTAACGTCTGATGCTGATGTGCCGGACCCTTCCTACCTCCCAATGGGTGGCGAAGGCGACGCTTTGGTCGCTTTTCCGCCCGGAAGTGGGCCTTGATCAGGTATAGGACGCTACCGGGACTCACTCGAAAGAGTGGCGGGGCGATGCGCTCATCGAGCACGTAGGCTCGTGCCAGACAGGAAAACGCAGACAGGAGCTGATCGTGATTCCCGGTGGTGGCCAGCCGAATATGCAGCAGCTGCTCCAGCAGGCCCAGAAGATGCAGCAGGACCTGGCCCGTGCCCAGGAGGAGCTCGCGAACACCGAGGTCGACGGGCAGGCGGGCGGCGGTCTGGTCAAGGCGACGGTAACCGGCTCCGGCGAGCTGCGCGCCCTGAGGATCGACCCCAAGGCCGTCGACCCCGAGGACACCGAGACCCTCGCCGATCTGATCGTCGCGGCCGTGCAGGCGGCCAACCAGAACGCCCAGACGCTCCAGCAGCAGAAGCTCGGCCCGCTGGCCCAGGGCCTCGGCGGCGGCAGCGGCATTCCCGGCCTGCCTTTCTAAGACGGGCCCCGGCCAACTACCGTACGTACTGCAAGGAACCCAGGAAGGACGGCAGTCCGTTGTACGAAGGCGTGGTCCAGGACCTCATCGACGAGCTGGGGCGGCTGCCCGGCGTCGGTCCCAAGAGCGCGCAGCGGATCGCCTTCCACATCCTCCAGGCGGAACCGACGGACGTACGGCGCCTCGCGCAGGCCCTGATGGAGGTCAAGGCGAAGGTCCGCTTCTGCGCGACCTGCGGGAACGTGGCGCAGGAGGAGCTGTGCGGCATCTGCCGCGACACCCGCCGCGACGTGTCCGTCATCTGTGTCGTGGAGGAACCCAAGGACGTCGTGGCGATCGAGCGGACCCGTGAGTTCCGCGGCCGCTACCACGTCCTGGGCGGAGCGATCAGCCCGATCGAGGGCGTCGGCCCCGACGACCTGCGCATCAGGGAGCTGCTGGCCCGTCTCGCGGACGGCGCGGTCACGGAACTGATCCTCGCGACCGACCCCAACCTCGAGGGCGAGGCGACGGCCACGTACCTCGCCCGCATGATCAAGCCCATGGGCCTGAAGGTCACCCGCCTGGCCAGCGGCCTCCCGGTGGGTGGCGACCTGGAATACGCGGACGAGGTCACCCTCGGCCGCGCCTTCGAGGGGAGACGACTCCTAGATGTCTGACGCCACGCTGCACGCGACCGACCGGAACCCGGACGACTTCGCGGTCCAGATCGCGGACCAGGTGGAGAGCTTCCTGGTGGCCGTCACGGAGGTGGCCAAGGGCGACGAGCCGGGCTCAGCCGTCCCCTTCCTCCTCCTGGAGGTCTCCCAGCTGCTCCTCGCGGGCGGCCGCCTCGGCGCCCACGAGGACATCGTCCCCGACGAGCGCTACGAGCCCGACACGGGCCCGGACGCGGACGTGGACGAACTCCGCGAGAACCTCGCCCGGCTGCTCGACCCGGTCGACGTGTACTCCGAGGTCTTCGACCCCTACGAGCCCCGCAAGGCGCCCGTCCCGGCCCGGATCTCCGACGACCTCGCCGACGTCATCACCGACCTGCGCCACGGCATGGCCCACTACCGGGCCGGCCGCACCTCCGAGGCCCTGTGGTGGTGGCAGTTCTCCTACTTCTCCAACTGGGGCTCCACCGCCTCCGCCACGCTGCGCGCGCTGCACTCCGTCCTCGCCCACATCCGCCTGGACCAGCCCCTCGAGGAGCTGGACGGCCTGGACACCGACCAGGGGATGGGCGACGACACCCTGGAGTTCGAGGCGGGCAAGGTGATGGAGGTCGAGATAGGCGAGCAGCTGGGCCGGGTCAGGTAGCGTCCGCCGCCGCGCGCATCACCAGCCCGGGAACCTTGGGGAGAGCGGTCCGTACGGCCTGCCTGACCGCGTCGAGGTCGACGCCGAGGCGTTCCAGACGGGGGACCAGGTCGGCGACCGGGCCGGGGTGGGACTCCGTGATGCGGAGGTAGTACTGGATGCCACGGCCGACTCTGAAGCCTCGTTCCGGATCCAGCTGCCGCAGCAGACAGAGGTCCAGGTCGACGGCATCGAGCGCGGTGGTGTGGTCGCCGCGGATCGCGAAGCCCAGAGACTGGATCTGCCGTACGGCTTCCGGCCATTCCATCTCCAGGCCGACCGCAGCGTCCACGAGGCGGTGCAGCGGCAACGGATCCTCGAATCTGCGCCGACCCGCCCGCCGGGGCGCGCATCGTTCCAAGAGGTGGTGATTTACGGAGTCCAGCGCTTCGGCAGACACCTCGCCCTTGACCGCCACTCCGTATTGCCTCATACGGTGCAGGACGGCACCGCGAGGCATGTCGAGCTGACGGGACGCCTGCATCACAGCCTGGAGGGGCCGCGGGTTGCCGACCCAGTCCTGGCTGGGCCGAAGGAGGATCGCGTCGTTCGGATCGGCCTCCGCCGGGAAGGGCGCGTCCGGCGGCAGCAGTCCGTACGCGCGGAGTCGGTCCGCCACCGCAGCGGGTGACAGTCCGGTCTCAAGGGCTACTTCGGCCACGTGAAGCGGCGAGACCCGGCTGCCCGCCCCGATCCATCGGCGTCCGGACGCGACAGAGCCTGTCAGCGCTCTGATGTCCGTGTCCTCCGCGCGGTCGGGCAGCGGCGTGGGTGGGGTGAGACCGAGCGAGCTGACGAGCCGTGCCGTATCGGCCAGGGACTCGCCCCGCCGCAGCGCGGCGTGGACCAACAGCCCCGGTGGAACGATCTCCTCACCGCACAGCCTTTCCCAGTCGTGCCGGTTCCAGCCCCATTCCTTGCTCTTGGCGAGGACGTCGTCCGTGACCTGTTCGAGAACCGGACGAGCCTCGATGTGGAAGCCGTGTGCGCGCAGTTCCCGCGCGATCTCCGGCACCGGCCGGTTCCACTCGGCGGCGACTGCGAGCACATGCCGGACGGGCACAGGCATCGCGGGAGCCAGGAGCCGATCGCTGTCCGGACCGTTGCTGAGCAGACGCAGCCTGTCCGCGGGGGGAGCGCCCGTGGTCGGCACGTCCAGGACGGTGAGACCGAATCTCCGCAGCCACATCGCGGCTGTGTCGACGGCGATACCGAGTCGGAGGTGTGCCCTGACGAGATGTCCCGGCGGCACGGTTTCGGCGGGGGTGAGCCAGGAGCCCGTACCGTTCAGGTCGTCACTGAGCAGGCGCAGTACTTCTTCGTCGGCGTCGTCCACGGACGGATGGAGGTCCGGGGTGACGAAACCGAAGACCTCCAGGCGTTGTGCCGCCTCCTTCACGCCGATGCCGAACTCGAAGTGGGCCCGGAGCAGATGGCCCGGCGGCACGGCCTTTTCGAGGGGGCTCAGCAGCATGAGATTGATGTCGTCGACGACGGGCTCGCCCTTCGGAGCCGGCGGAGTCGGCAGCACCAACTCGGTCATGCGGCGGACGACCGAAGCGTAGGAGCCGCCGCACGTCTCGGCGAGCGACAGCGCGTGCCAGGGCGTCGCCCGGGAGGACCGGATCCGGACGTCGGACGGCAGTGCGGGCAGCACGTGCTCGACCTCGTTCAGCTCGGGTACCAGCTCGGCCAGTGCGGTGAGCATGGGGTGGGGTCGGTGGGCGAGCAGCCGCCACAGCCGGGTGACATCGTCGGCCGGGCCCCCCATGTCCACGGGAAGGCGCGTGCTCGAGTCCCCGAGATCCCTCCCGCTCAGGATGTGGACGTCATGCGGAAAGTACCCCGCCACCCCCATCTCCGACGCGACCCCCTCCAGGTCCACCACGCACCCCGCCGCCCCGCCCGCCTCCGTCACGAGGTCGGCCAGCCGTGGACTGTGGTCCGCCACGGAGGACAGCCAGTTGTGGGTCAGCAGCGACGGCTCCGTCGTCAGCAGGGCCGGCAGCGCCGCCCTGATCAGCCGCTCCACGTCCGCCCCGACGTCGTCCAGGATCTCCGTCCGGTCGACCGACAGCCGCCGTGGCCGCGTCGCGCCGGCCAGGTTCACCACGGCGCCCCGCAACCGGCCCGCGCCCTTCCCGTCGCTCAGGATTCCGTTCCGTACGCGCGTCTCCGTGTGGATCCCGTCGACCAGCACCCCACCGCCGTGCTCGCACCAGACCACCTGTCCGTCCACCCCCTGCGGGCCGTCGGACCAGGACGCGGTGAGGCCGTGTGCCTCGTAGCCGTCGCGGTTGCTGGTCAGGTCCTCGCGCGGTCGCAGCACCCCCGGCTTCCACTCCACCGACCGTGAGCCGTGCACTGCCGTCGTGGTGAACTCGGCGATGCCCAGCAGCCTGCGCAACTCCCGCACGCAGGACGGGGCCCTGTCGCCGTCGCGCAGGTACAGCCGTACCGTCGTGCCGATCGTCCCCGACGCGTCGGTGGGCCGTACCCGGAAGTAGTGGCCGGGGCCCGTGATGAGCACCGTCAGTTCGTGCGGACGGCCGTCCCGGGGATCCATGTGACACGTCGTCACCCGGACCTCGTCCGCCAGCATGAAGTAGCTCAGCACGCCGATCCCGAAACGGCTGTTGGGGTACATGGTCACCCCCCGCCGCCGCCACTCCTGCTGTTCCTCCCGGTAGCGGGGCAGGTCGGTGAAGCGCACGCCCGCCTGGGCGAAGACCTCGGAGAGGGTGTGTTCGTCCATGCCGACGCCGTTGTCGCGGCATTCGAGGTAGTGGCGGCCTTCCGCCTCGTCGTAGCCCTGCCGGAACTCGATCTTCCCCCGGTACCCGCTGAACTCGTCGGCGGCGAGGGAGCGCGCCCTGCGGTAGCGGCAGGCGTCCAGGGCGTTCTGGTACAGCTCCCGGATGGCGAGGGAACGGTCGCGGTAGAGGTTCTCGCCCATGAGGAGTTCCTGGACCCGCTCCTCGTCCAGCCGGAAGCGCACCAGCCTGTCCACCCGGACCCGCTCGCCCCGGCCGTCCACCTCGTGCACGCCCTCGGCGCGGGTGTGGAGCGGGAGCGCGGCGAGTTCGGGTGCGCCCGATCCCCGGACCGCCCGCAGCAGCGACTCCAGCCGCTGGGTGTGCTCGCTCAGGGCCGCCACCACGGCCGGGTGGTCGCACGTGGCCTTGAGCCCGAGGTCGTCCTGCCCGAACAGCCATTTGGCGCTGTCGACCGTGGACCGCAGCCTTGCGGTGTCCAGCGCCTCCGGGATGCCCACGTGCCGCACGATCACCGAGGGCAGGTCCGTGACCTCCACGGCCATCGCGTGGGCCACGGCGAACAGCGGACCGACGAGACGTTCCCGGACGGACTGGAAGTCCCGCCCGTGGAAGTCGAGGGGGAAGGGTTCCGTGGGGAGGTGTCCGGCGAGGGCCGGGTCGAAGAGGTCCGAGGGGCGCGCCGACGCGCAGGACAACAGCCGTGCCAGCAGCTCCGGTTCGAGGAGGACAGCCACCGTGTCGAGGTCCGCCGGTCGCACGGGCGGAGTGCACCGGCGCGTCCTCGTCCACTGGTGGAACAGCCACCAGCCGATCTCCCGGCGGCCGTCCGGGCGGTCGTCCAGGCCGCCCAACTCGGCCCGGCGGACGAGCCGTTCATGCGATCCGAGGGCCAGTTCATAGGCCCGCCGGTCGGCGTCCGGCGCACTGCGGTGGCGCAGATCCGTGGGGTCCACCCGGGCCAGTTCGGCAGCGGTGGCCGACCGGTGGGCCTGGTGGAGGAAGGGCAGCAGGGCGATCAGTGCCGCCTCGGCGGGGGAGAGGAAGCCCTCACGGCCGTTCCACAGCTGGTGGATCAGGAGGTTGGTCCGGGTGGCCGTCCGGGAGGCGAGCCGTTCGTCGTGCCAGGGGTCGTCCCGCAGTGCCGACCGACGGCTCTCGGCGTACGACGCGGCCAGCCGGTCGGCCAGCTCCGGTGCCTCGTCCTGAAGGCCCTTGCCCCGGTCCCGGGCGTCCGGGCTGATCAATTCCCACACCCGGGACCTGGCCACCTGGGTCCGCCACTCCGCCATCGCTCCCGTGCCCCCTCGTCCCCGAAACGACCACCCAAGCTACCCGCCCCTCGTGGTGGAGCGGGCTGCACCATCGGTTCGGGAGTGCGCTCCCTCGTGTGCGCGGGTCGCGGACGGGATCGTGGGTTGCGCAAGCAGAAGTCACCGGTCACCGCATCCCGAACGGCTCCCGTCATGAAGGCACTTCTCCCGAGTCGCTCGGGGCCGGGGCCGGTCTGCTCAGGGGCCGACGGGCCGGAGCCGGAGCCGGCGTCGGAGCGGATGCCTGAGAATGGGGCGCGTCTGAGACTGGGGCATCGGAGAATTGGGCGCGTCCTGGACGTCCCCTGTACGACCGCTGCACGGGCCCTTACCGACCGGACGCGAGTCTTGAGTCATCCCAACAGGCCCCATCCGCACAGGAGTTGCGATGACCCGCAAGACCCGCATACGCGCCGCACTCGTCACCGCCACCGCCCTCGTCACCGCCGCCACGGTGACGGCGGGGGTCAGTGCGGCCGGCCCCGAGAAGGCCCACCGGACCCACAAGCCCAGCAAGAAGCAGATCGCCGCCCTGTTCGACGGCTGGAACGCCGCGCTGCGGACGGGCGACCCGCAGAAGGTCGCGAACCGCTACGCGAAGGACGCGGTCCTGCTGCCCACCCTCTCCAACAAGGTCCGCACGGACCGCGCCGGCATCGTCGACTACATGGAGCACTTCCTCCAGAACAAGCCGGTCGGCAAGAAGATCGAGACCCACATCAACGTCCTCGACGGCAACTCCGCCCTCGACTCCGGTGTCTACGAGTTCACGCTCACGGACCCGGCCACCGGCAAGAAGCGTGCCGTGGAGGCCCGTTACACCTACGAGTACGAGAAGCGCGGCGGCAAGTGGCTCATCGTGAACCACCACTCGTCCGCCATGCCGGAGGGCTGATCATCCCCCGCGCTGTGCCGCCCGGAGCGTGATCCGGACGCACAGCCCGCCCCCGGGCGCGTCCGTCAGGGCCACCGTCCCGCCGTCGTCGGTCACCAGTTGCCTGACGACGGCGAGGCCGAGGCCGGAGCCGGAGCGCCCGGTCAGGCCCTGACCGCGCCAGAAGCGGTCGAAGGCGCGGGACTTCTCCGCGTCCGACATGCCGGGTCCCCCGTCCGCGACGGAGAGGACCACCTCGCGCGCGCCGGAGCCCGTCTCCAGCCGTACGGTGATCGTCCCGCCGTCCGGCGAGACCTCCAGCGCGTTCGACAGGACGTTGTCCAGCACCTGGTCCAGGTGACCGGGGCTGGCCAGCACAGACGGCCGGCCGTCGACGCCACTCCCCTTGAGCGCGATGGTGACTCCGCGCTCGTCGGCGGCCGGTCTCCACACCGTGAGGCGCTCGTCCACGATGTCCATCAGCGGCAGCGGCTCCGCGTCCGTGACCTTCGCCTCGGCCCGCGCCAGCACCAGCAGGCCGTTCACCAGCCGGCTCATCCGGACGACCTCGGCGGTGGCCTGCTCCACGTCCTCCCGTACGAACTCGTCGTCCACGCCGTCCGCGATGTTGTCCAGCGACAGCCGCAATGCCGTGAGCGGGGTGCGGAGTTGGTGGGAGGCGTCCGCGACGAAGATGCGCTGTGAGGCGACCAGCGTGTCCAGGCGTTCGGCACCCTGGTTGAGGGTGCGGGCGAGGGTCTGGGTCTCGGGCGGGCCCGTCACCGGGGAGCGGGCGGTCAGATCTCCGTCGCTGAACTTGCTGGCCATGGAGTTGAGTTCGCGCAGGGGCGCGGTGATCCGGCGGGCGGCGTACGCGCCGATCGCGGCCGCCGCCGCCAGGACGAACACCGCGAGCCCGGCCCGGAAGCCCCAGATCGACCACAGGCGCCGGGTCATGTCCGACGTCGAGTAGACGATCCGTACGGCCGCCGCGCCGCCCTCGGCGGGGACGGTCACCTTGAGCTGCCTGCCCCAGATGAAGTCGGAGCCCCAGTCGGTGGTCGCCTCGTTCTTCTCCACGGCCCGGGTCAGCGCCGCGTCCTCGGCGGGGCGCGGCAGATCGGGGGTGCAGCTGCCGGTGGGGGTGACCTGGACCTCGCCGGGCGTCTCCTGGCGGTAGGCCCTGGCCACCTCGGTCAGCGCCTCGCAGGAGATGCTGTCGCCGCCTCCGAGCAGCAGGGCCATGGTGGCGGCCTCGCGCCGTACCGACAGCTCGGTGTCGTCGCGGAGCTGCTTGGTGAGCGTGAAGGCGACCGGCACCGTGAACAGCAGGATGGCGACCGCGACGAGCAGGATGTAGCTGCGGATGAGTTGCCGGTTCACGTGACCTCGGCGCCCTTGCCGTCCTCGCCCTTGCCGTCCTCGCTCTCCTCGCTCTCCTTGGACCCCTTGGACTCCTTGGACCCCTTGGACTCCTTGGCGATCTCCAGCCGGAAGCCCACCCCGCGCACCGCCTCGATGGTGACGACATCGGCGAGCTTGCGCCGCAGCGCCGCCACATGCACGTCCAGGGTCTTGGTCGGGCCGAACCAGTTCGCGTCCCAGACCGCTTCCATGATCTGCTCGCGGGACATCAGCGCGCCCGGCTCCTCGGTGAGGAAGGCCAGCAGGTCGTACTCCTTGGGCGCGAGGGCGACCTCCGCGCCGTCCACGTGCACCCGGGCCGCCTTGCGGTCGATCGTCAGCCGTGCGCCGTACCGGTCGGGACCGCTCTCGGCGGCCGTACGGGGCTGCGCGCGCCGCATCACGGCCCGTATCCGCGCGATGACCTCGCGGACCCCGAAGGGCTTGGAGACGTAGTCGTCCGCGCCCAGCTCCAGGCCGACCACCCGGTCCGTCTCGTCGCTGCGCGCGCTGATCACGATGATCGGCACGTTCCCGCGCACGCGCAGCGCCTTGCACACGTCGAGGCCGTCGGTGTCGGGCAGCCCCAGGTCCAGCAGGACGACGTCGTAGGGGTCGCGGTGGGCGAGGGCGGCGGCGCCCGTGGTGACCCAGTCGACCTCGAAGCCGTAGCGCCTCAGGCCGCGCCGCAGCGACTCGGCGACCGGCTCGTCGTCTTCCACCAGGAGTACGTGCACAGCCGCACGATAGTGCGAAGAACTGCTTGAAACTTAATTCACAGCTATCACTTGCGTTTCAGTGGGAAGGGAAGTCTGCGAACGGGCGTCCGGCGCAGCGCGATCACATCTCACGATGCGGTACTCGGGGGGTGGATTTCGGGTGCTCGTTAGACTGAGCCGACCGCAGTACAAGGGCGTATGTGCGGAATGAAGACAAACTGAGCGAGGAGCGCACGTGGGCCTTGTCGTGCAGAAGTACGGAGGCTCCTCCGTAGCCGATGCCGAGGGCATCAAGCGCGTCGCCAAGCGGATCGTGGAAGCGAAGAAGAACGGCCACCAGGTGGTCGTCGTCGTTTCCGCGATGGGCGACACGACGGACGAGCTGATCGATCTCGCCGAGCAGGTGTCACCGATGCCTGCCGGGCGTGAGTTCGACATGCTGCTGACCGCCGGAGAGCGGATCTCCATGGCCCTGTTGGCGATGGCGATCAAAAACCTGGGCCACGAGGCCCAGAGCTTCACCGGCAGCCAGGCAGGCGTCATCACCGACTCGGTCCACAACAAAGCCCGGATCATCGATGTCACGCCGGGCCGCATCCGGGAGTCCCTCGACAAGGGCAACATCGCCATCGTCGCCGGGTTCCAGGGTGTCAGCCAGGACAAGAAGGACATCACGACCCTGGGCCGCGGCGGCTCCGACACGACCGCCGTCGCCCTCGCCGCCGCGCTCGACGCCGAGGTCTGCGAGATCTACACCGACGTCGACGGTGTGTTCACCGCCGACCCGCGGGTGGTGAAGAAGGCCCGGAAGATCGACTGGATCGCCTTCGAGGACATGCTGGAGCTCGCGGCCTCCGGCTCCAAGGTGCTGCTCCACCGCTGTGTGGAGTACGCCCGCCGTTACAACATCCCGATCCATGTGCGGTCCAGCTTCAGCGGACTTCAGGGCACCTGGGTCAGCAGTGAGCCGATTGGGGACCGCAAGGTGGAGCAGGCCATCATCTCCGGTGTCGCGCACGACACCTCCGAGGCCAAGATCACGGTCGTCGGCGTGCCGGACAAGCCGGGCGAGGCCGCCGCGATCTTCCGGACGATCTCGAACGCCGAGATCAACATCGACATGATCGTGCAGAACGTGTCCGCCGCCTCCACCGGGCTGACCGACATCTCCTTCACGCTCCCCAAGGCGGAGGGCCGCAAGGCCATCGACGCCCTGGAGCGCAACAAGGAGGGCATCGGCTTCGACTCGCTGCGCTACGACGACCAGATCGGCAAGATCTCGCTGGTCGGCGCGGGCATGAAGACCAACCCCGGCGTCACCGCGGACTTCTTCACCGCCCTGTCCGACGCGGGGGTGAACATCGAGCTCATCTCGACCTCCGAGATCCGGATCTCGGTCGTCACTCGCGCCGACGACGTCAACGAGGCCGTGCGCGCCGTGCACACCGCCTTCGGACTGGATTCCGACAGCGACGAGGCCGTCGTCTACGGAGGCACCGGGCGCTGATGCCCGCCATCAGCCGGCCGACGCTCGCGGTCGTGGGGGCGACCGGAGCCGTCGGCACCGTCATGCTCCAGATCCTGTCCCAGCGGGCGGACATCTGGGGCGAGATCCGGCTCGTCGCCTCACCGCGCTCGGCCGGCCGCAAGCTGGCCGTGCGCGGCGAGCAGGTCGAGGTCACGGCCCTGTCGGAGGAGGCCTTCGACGGGGTCGACCTCGCCCTGTTCGACGTCCCGGACGAGGTCGCCGCGCGGTGGGCGCCGGTCGCCGCCGCCAAGGGCGTGGTCGTCGTGGACAACTCCGGCGCCTTCCGCATGGACCCGGACGTGCCCCTCGTCGTCCCCGAGGTCAACCCGCACGCCGTGCGCGTCCGGCCGCGCGGGATCGTCGCCAACCCCAACTGCACCACCCTGTCGATGATCGTCGCCCTGGGCGCGCTGCACGCCGCGTACGGGCTGCGCGAGCTGGTGGTCTCCTCGTACCAGGCGGTCAGCGGGGCCGGCCGGGCCGGGGTGGAGACGCTCCGGCAGCAGATCGCGCTGGTCGCCGGGACCGAGCTGGGGACCAGCCCCGGGGACGTGCGGCGGGCCGTCGGCGAGCACACCGGGCCGTTCCCGGAGCCGGTCGCGCTGAACGTCGTACCGTGGGCCGGGACGCCGCGCGAGGACGGCTGGTCGTCGGAGGAGATGAAGGTGCGGGACGAGTCCCGCAAGATCCTCGGACTGCCGAAGCTGCCGGTGGCCGTGACCTGTGTCCGGGTGCCGGTCGTCACCACCCACTCCCTCACCGTGCACGCCCGCTTCCAGGACACGGTCACCGTGGCCGGCGCCCGCGAGATCATCGCCACCGCGCCCGGGGTCGTCCTGTTCGACAACCCGGAGGCGGGGGAGTACCCCACGCCCGCCGACGTCGTCGGCACCGATCCGACCTGGGTGGGCCGGGTCCGGCGGGCCCTGGACGACCCGACCGCCCTGGAGCTGTTCGTCTGCGGGGACAATCTACGCAAAGGCGCCGCCCTGAACGCCGCGCAGATCGCCGAGCTGCTGGCGGCCGAGCGCAACTGACCCGCGGGTCAGGAACGGTCCGGCAAAAGCCCTGGCCAGGGCCATGGCAAAGTGTGAGCCGGTCGATGGCTCAGATACTTGTGTCGGACAGCGTTGTCGTCTGAAGATTGCCGAAGACTTCCTCCCCGTTCTGTGCAACCGCGCACAGGGCGGGGAGCGTCTTTGCGGTCCCGGCGTGGGGACGCCGTGATCCGGGCGTGGGGACGCCCGTTCATATGGGATACAAGGGAAGAGCGGGACACATGAGACGGGTAGGCGTGGCCTCGTCCGACGGAAAAGTGACGCCCGGCACGTACAACCTCCGCGGGGGGACGTGTGTCCAACTGGCGTGGCAGAGGTACTCGAACTCCCCCTGGCTCGTGCCGTCCTCCGACCCCGGTTCGCCGGGGCGCCCGGCGGCATGCCGGTGATCGCGCCCATGCCCGCGGCGCGGCCCACCCGCCTCCCCAGCCAGCGTGACGGCGCCGAGCAGCCCGCCTCCGCCGAGGACGCCGTGGCCGCCGGCACGACCGTCGACCACCTCACCGAGACCTACCGGGCCCACTACCGCTCGCTGCTCGGTCTCGCCGCCCTCCTCCTCGACGACACCGCCTCCTGCGAGGACGTCGTCCAGGAGGCCTTCATCCGGGTCCACTCCGCGCGCAAACGCGTCCGCGACCCGGAGAAGACCCTCGCCTATCTCCGCCAGACGGTCGTCAACCTCTCCCGCTCCGCCCTGCGCCGCCGCATCCTCGGGCTGAAGCTGCTGTCCAAGCCGATGCCGGACATGGCCAGCGCGGAGGAGGGCGCCTACGACCAGCTGGAGCGCGACTCCCTCATCAAGGCCATGAAGGGCCTCCAGCGCCGCCAGCGCGAGGTCCTCGTCCTGCGCTACTTCGCCGACATGACCGAGGCCCAGGTCGCCGAGACCCTCGGCATCTCCCTCGGATCGGTCAAGGCGTACGGCTCCCGCGGCATAGCCGCCCTGCGCATCGCGATGGAGGCGGCGGCGTGAACAACGGGGTCGAGGGCCGCGACTCGCACGAGCGCCACGAACCGTACGCATGGCACGAGCCGACGCGGCCGGAGACAGACGATCCGAAGCACTCGCACGCTGGGAACGAAACCGTGAACCACCACCTCGACGACCAGGGTCCCGACGGGCTCGACTCGGACGAGCTGGCACTGCGCCGGATGCTGCACCAGGCCGTCCGGGAGATGGAACCGCGCGACGGCACGCTGAACCACCTGCGCCGAGCCGTTCCCGCCCGCCGGGCCCGCAAGCGGCAGGCCGCCGTCGGCATGGCCGCCGCGGCGCTCTTCGTCGGCACCGCCGTCCCCGCCGTGCTGCACGTCTCCGCGGCCGGAGGCTCCGACGCCAACCCCGCCATCGCCGGTCAGGCCTCCCAGGCCCAGGGCGGCACCAGCCAGGGCAAGGGCCCCGACGGCACCACCGGCGGCAAGGTCGGCGACTCCTCGGGCAAGACCGACGAGCAGGGCAGGAGCGGCAGCACCGAGACCGGCGAGAGCAAGGGCACGGGCAGCACCGGCGCCTCCAGCGGCAGCGAGTCCTCCACCTCCACCGCCCAGGCCGCCCCCGCCTGCACCGCCTCCCAGCTCGGCTCCGCCACCGCGAACGTCGCGGGCGCGGACTCCGCCGGGATCGTCTACGGCACCTTCCGCGTCGCCAACGTCTCCGCCACGGCCTGTACCGTCGTCGGCGCGGTCACCCTCACCCCGACCGCCCAGGGCGCGGCCGACCCCACGAAGATCACCGTGGTGCAGCACGCCTCCGGCGACGCGGCGGCAGGCCTGCCCGACCCCTCCCTCTACGTCACCGGGTACGCCCTCGCGCCGGGGTCCGCGTACGAGGTGAAGTTCGCCTGGCAGCCGACCGAGACCTGTCCCACCACGAGCGGCACCGGCGGCAGCACCGGGGGCGAGTCCTCGCCCTCCCCGTCGCCGAGCGAGCAGACCGGCACCACGGGGGACACCTCCGCCGGCGCCACCACCCAGCTGTTCACCGAGGACGGCACCGCCGACGGCAGCGTGGTCGTGACCTACACCGCGGACGACGGGGCAACGACGGTCTCCGCGACCGTGCCGAACGCCTGTGCGGGCACGATCTACCGGACGGGCGTGCTGGCGCCCTCCTGAGCCGGCACCGCCTCGGACCCCTCGGGAGCGATCCCGAGGGCCGCGTCCCGCGCGAACTCCACCTCACGGCGCAGCAGCCGGAACCACATGAACACCACGAACCCGGCGAAGACGAACCACTCGCCGGTGTAGCCCAGGTTCTGGAACGCCTTCAGGTCCAGCCCGGTGTCCGGGACCGCGCTCACCGGCACCGCCTTCATCCCGCCGTCGGCGGTGTCCAGGGTGACCCAGGCGTCGTAGACGTCGTACGGGACCAGGTTGACCAGGGACGCCGCGCTGATCGCGGCGGTCTGGCCGGACGGCAGGCCGCCCCGGGCGCTCACCCCGTTGTCGCCCGGCTGCTCGGAGGCCTGGAGGGAGCCGGTCACGGTGACCTCGCCGGAGGGCGGCGCGGGGGCCTTCGCGGCGTCCGCCGTGCCGGGCAGCCAGCCGCGGACGACGGGCAGGGCCTCGCCGCCGTCGGTGCGCAGCAGCGTCAGCACGTAGTAGCCGCTCTTCCCGTCCAGCTCCCGGCCGGGGACCAGCAGTTGCCTGCCGTAGCGGCCGGTGGCGGTGACCTGCTTGCCGACGGTCGCCTTGTCCACGGGCAGCAGCTCGGCGAGCGGGCGGGCCGCCTCCTCGCGGTCGGTCTCGGCCTGTGCCTTCGCCGTCCGGTGGTCGTCGACCCGCGCCTCGAACCGGCTCAGCTGCCAGGAACCCATGAACACACAGAAGGGGATGGCCAGCAGCACGAAGACGTTGATCCCCCACCAGCGGGGCGTCAGCAGGAACCGGTACACGCCACCACGGTACGTGGCACGGCCGCGCTGTCCGGGCGCGGGGTGGGCGACCCTCGCCCAGCGGTCGGTGCAGTCACCACCGACACTCGCCTGACCTGCACGGATGTAAAGGTTATCCACAGGCCGGGTCCCGTGGCGGTCGTTTGTCGCCGAGGGCGGGCAGTATGGGTCCATGACTGAGAGCTACGGGTCCGCCGCGCCGGGGCGGTACGAGGAGATGCCGGACTGGGAGAAGCGCTTCAGGGCGCCCAGGGTGTCATTGCCGGACTGGGCGGAGGACACGCCTGACCGTTCCCTGTTCGTCTCCAATGCGACGGGTACGTATGAGCTGTACGCCTGGGACCGGGCCACCGGCGAGCAGCGGCAGGTGACCCAACGGGCGAACGGCACGACGGACGGCGTGCTCTCCCCGGACGGCGCGTGGATCTGGTGGTTCGACGACAAGGACGGCGACGAGTTCGGCGTCTGGCGCCGGCAGCCCTTCGAGGGCGGCGAGGACGAACTGGCCACCCCCGGCCTCGACCCCTCGTACCCGGCGGGTCTCGCGCTCGGCCGCGACGGGCGCACGGCGGTCGTGGGCCGTTCGACCGACGAGGAGGGGACGACGATCCATGTGGCGCGGGTCGGCGAGGCGCCCTTCGAGCTGTACCGGCACCGGGAGTCGGCGGGCGTCGGGGACCTCTCCCACGACGGCACGCTGATCGCGATCGAGCACACCGAGCACGGCGACGCGATGCACTCCGCGCTGCGGGTGCTGCGCCCGGACGGCACGAAGGTCGCCGAGCTGGACGACACCGCCGGCGGCACCGAGGAGCTGGGCCTCGAGGTGCTGGGCTTCGCCCCGGTGGACGGCGACACCCGGCTGCTCATCGGGCACCAGCGGCGCGGCCGCTGGGAGCCGCTGGTGTGGGACGTGGCCACGGGCGAGGAGACCGACCTGGCGCTGGACCTGCCGGGCGACGTCAGCGCCGAGTGGTACCCGGACGGCTCCGGGCTGCTCATCGCCCACAGCTTCGAGGCGCGCAGCGAGCTGTTCCGGTACGACCTGGCGGGCGGCGCCCTGGAGCGGGTCCCGACCCCGCGCGGCACGGTCTCCGGGGCGACGGCCCGGCCGGACGGCAGCGTGGAGTACCTGTGGTCCTCGGCCGCCGAGCCGCCGGTGGTCCGCTCGACGACCGGTCAGGTCGTCCTGGACCCGCCCGGCATGAAGTCACCGGGCTCGGTCGCCGTGGAGGACGTGTGGGTGGAGGGCCCCGGCGGCCGGATCCACGCGCTGGTCCAGAAGCCCGCCGGTGCCACCGGGCCGCTGCCGACCGTCTTCGACATCCACGGCGGCCCGACCTGGCACGACAGCGACGCCTTCGCGGCGGCCCCGGCGGCCTGGGTCGACCACGGGTACGCGGTGATCCGGGTCAACTACCGCGGCTCGACGGGGTACGGGCGGGCCTGGACGGACGCGCTGAAGGTGCGGGTCGGCCTGATCGAGCTGGAGGACATCGAGGCGGTACGGCAGTGGGCGGTGGGCTCGGGACTCGCCGACCCCGCCCGGCTGATCCTCACCGGCGGCTCCTGGGGCGGCTACCTCACCCTCCTCGGCCTCGGCACCCAGCCGCAGGCGTGGACGGTCGGGATCGCGGCGGTGCCGGTCGCGGACTACGTCACGGCCTACCAGGACGAGATGGAGGCGCTGAAGGCGATGGACCGCACGCTGCTCGGGGGCACCCCCGAGGAGGTGCCGGACCGCTTCGAGGCGTCCTCGCCCCTGACGTACGTCGACGACGTCAAGGCACCGGTGTACATCTCGGCGGGCATCAACGACCCGCGCTGCCCGATCCGCCAGATCGACAACTACGTCAAGCGGCTGGAGGCGAGGGGCGCGGTCCACGAGGTGTACCGCTATGACGCGGGGCACGGGTCACTCGTGGTGGACGAGCGGATCAAGCAGGTGCGGCTGGAACTGGAGTTCGCGGAGCGGTACGTGAAGTAAGGGGTGCGTCGCCTGGTGCGGGCGCGTGGGGGCTGGTCGCGCAGTTCCCCGCGCCCCTGGGGCGGCACCGGTGGGCGCAGCGGCACCCCGCCGGCGGGGGTGAGTGAAACCCGTCCCCGGCCCACCTCTACAGGCCCGACCCTCGTCCCCGCCGGCCCAGCAGCTCCGCCAGGCCCCGCCGGGTCGCCGCCAGGACCACGCGGTCCTCGTCCCGCAGGACATAGGTGTCGGGCAGGTCCCAGACCAGTCCGTCGCCGCCCTCGCCCGTGTCCAGCGCCAGCACCCGCCACATGCCCGCCCGGAAGGCCTCCCCGACCGTCCGGCCCGTGAGCCGGGCGCACTCGCCGACCCCCAGCGCGGCGAACAGCAGCACCCGGCGCTCCACCGGGATCGCCCCCAGGATCTGCCGACCCATCATCGCCCCGGCGAACGACGGCGCCGACAGGTGCGACACGCTCCGGCTCCGGGTCAGCGCCTGGGGGTGAGCCGCCCGCAGGGTGCGGTACACGGCGGTCGCGAAGTCGTCGTCGTACAGCCGCAGCACCACCCGCAGATCGGGCCGGAGCGTCCGGGCGTACAGCGCGGCCTCCAGGTTCGTCGTGTCGGAGCTGGTCACCGACAGCAGGGCGTGCGCCCGGTGGATCTTCGCCGCCTCCAGCACCCCCTCCTGGGTGACGTCCCCCAGCACCACCGGCACCCGCAGCCGCCGCGCCACCGCGAGCCCCCGCGCCTCGGGCCCCGCCTCCACGCACACCACGGGGATGTTCAGCTCCCGCAGCCGCACCAGCACCCGGGTGCCGATCTTCCCCAGCCCGAGCAGCACCACATGGCCGCCCATCCCGCGCGGCGGCCGCCGCAGCGACCCCGCCCCCCGGAACGTCCCGAGTGCCTCCAGCACCGCCGCCAGCAGCACCGGCAGCAGCAGCAACCCCATCAGCCCGGACAGCAGTTGCAGCACCTGACGGGCCGTACTCGCCCCGATCGCCGGGTCGTTGATCGCGAACAGGTCCAGCAGGGTCAGATACAGCGCGCCCAGCGGATGGATCCCGGTCACCACCCACAGCGCCACCGCCAGCGCGAGCACACACCCCACGAGACCGGCCAGCGACAGCCGCAGCCGCCGGGAGAAGAGGATGCCGATCGGGACCATCGCCCCGAGACCCCGGCCCGTCTGCGGAGCGGGGCGCCTCGCGTACGTCACCTGCTCCAGCTCCACCGACCCGCGCCGCCCGGCCGCCTCCCGCACCGCCCGCGCGTCCGGCAGGAGCAGCGGCCCCTGTTCGCCGCTGCTCTCGGAACCGTCCGCGAAGGCGGGGTCGGCGGCGTTCGCGGACAGCAGCGCGAGGGTGGGGCGCCCGCTCGCGGGCTCACCCGGCGCGCGTTCGACGGCGCGCAGCAGCAGCCGGTCCGTCTGGACGACCTTGGTGGTGCCGGCGACGGCCGAGGCGGCCAGCGCGGGCGCGGCGGTGTCGGCGTCGGACAGCACGGTGGTCGAGGCGTCGCTGCCGGCCGCCGGACCGCCGCCGACGGCCAACGCGGCCGCCTGGTCGAGGAGTTCCTCGATGTGCAGGCCCAGACGGCGGTTGTACAGGCGCAGGACGAGTCTGAGGTCGGGGTTCAGCCGGCGGGCGGTGAGGGCCGCGCGGATGTTGGTCTCGTCGTCCTCGTACACCAGGGCCAGCGCGTCGGCCCGCTCCACGCCCGCCTCGGCGAGCACCGCCTCGGTGGGCTCCACGGCCTCCAACGTCCGTTGTCCGTTGCCCGGTTCACCGGTCGCCGGGGCGGCCGCCGTGCCGTTGCCGGCGGCCCGGCTGACGGCCGCGCTCACCACCCGGTCGAGCAGCGCCGCGGACACCGCGCGGGCGCGCCCGACGACCGGCGGCCGCACCGAGCGTTCGGCGGGCGGCACGACGAGCGTGACCTGCTCCTCGTAGACCCCGCGCAGTTCGGCGGCGAGCCGGTGCGCGAGCCCGTCGTCGCCGCACACCACCATGTGCGCGCCGGTGTCACCCGCCGCGCTGCCCTGATTCGGAACGCTCCCCACGAGGGAGAAGACTGCCGCACCGGGACCCGGGGTTCCACGGACGGGGCCCCGCTGTGAACACCGGGCACCCCGGCACCGTAGAAAAGGGGAGGGAATGCGGGAAACAGGGATCAGCCAGAACAGCACGGAACGCGGAGGTGCCGGACCCGTGGCCATCACCAAGGCGGCCCCAGAGGCCGAAGCGCCGGCCGAGGAGCCCCGCCGACTGACCTCCCCACTCGCCCTGACCCTGCTGCTGCTCCTGCTGGTGCTGCTCCAGAGCCCGATCCGCCGGGCCCTGTCCGCGCCGGTGATGCAGAGCTGGACGACCGTGTTCGTGGCGGTCGTGATCCAGGCCCTGCCGTTCCTGGTGCTGGGCGTGCTGCTGTCGGCGGCGATCGCGGTGTACGTCCCGCCGTCGTTCTTCGCCCGTGCGCTGCCCTCCCGTCCCGCGCTGGCGGTGCCGGTCGCCGGGATGGCGGGGGCGGTCCTGCCGGGCTGCGAGTGCGCCTCGGTGCCGGTCGCGGGGGCGCTGGTCCGCCGGGGCGTGACCCCCGCGGCGGCGCTCGCCTTTCTCCTCTCCGCCCCCGCCATCAACCCGATCGTGCTGACCGCGACGGCCGTCGCCTTCCCCCGGAACCCCGAGATGGTGCTGGGCCGCTTCGTCGCGAGCCTGCTGGTGGCGTGTGCGATGGGCTGGCTGTGGCAGCGGGTGGGCCGCACGGACTGGATGCGGCCCCCGGCGCACGCGCATCACGAGGGGCAGACGAAGGGCGCCGCGTTCTGGGACTCGGTGCGGCACGACGTGATGCACGCGGGCGGGTTCCTGGTGGTGGGCGCGATGGCGGCGGCCACGCTGAAGGCGGTCGCGCCGGAGAGCTGGCTGCGCACGGCGGCCGGCAACCCGGTCGTCGCGGTCCTGGCGCTCGCCCTGCTCGCGGTGATCCTGTCCATCTGCTCGGAGGCGGACGCCTTCGTGGCCGCGTCCCTCACCCAGTTCTCCCTGACGGCCCGGCTCGCGTTCCTGGTCGTCGGCCCGATGATCGACCTCAAGCTGTTCGCGATGCAGGCGGGCACCTTCGGCCGTGGCTTCGCCCTGCGCTTCGCCCCCATGACCTTCGTCCTGGCCATCGCCTCGGCCGTACTGACAGGAGCGGTGCTGCTGTGAACCGACAGTCCCAGGCCGCCGTCCTGTTCCTGCTCGGCGCGGCCCTCCTGCACGCCGGCACCACCGACCTCTACCTCCGCTACGTCAAGGCGGGCCTGCAACCGCTGCTGCTGGCCTCCGGGGCGGTCCTGATCGTCGCGGCGCTGGCGACGGCCTGGTACGAGTGGCGCAGGGGGAAGTCGGAGCGGGAAGAACACGAGAAGCGGGAGGAGCTGGGGGAGCCGGGGGAGGGGGAGACGCACGAGGAGCGGGAGCAGGAGCGGCACGGCGCGCACCCCGAACCCCGTATCTCCTGGCTGCTCGTGCTCCCCCTCCTCGCCCTGATCCTGGTCGCCCCGCCCGCCCTGGGTTCCTACAGCGCGACCCGCACCGGTACGGCCCTCCAGGAACCCCTCGCCTACCCGGCCCTCCCGGCCACCGACCCGCTGCCCCTCGGTCTCGTCGACTACGCGGGCCGCGCGGTGTACGACCACGGCCGCACCCTGGAGGGCCGCACCGTCCGGCTCACCGGATTCATCGCCCTCGACCACGACGGCACCCCCTACCTGGTCCGCATGGCCCTCAACTGCTGCGCCGCGGACGCCCAGCCCGTCAAGGTCGCCCTGACCGGCGCCATCCCCCCGGTGCTGCAGCCCGACACCTGGCTCACCGTCACCGGCACCTACACCCCCCGGTCGACCCGGGACCCCGTCAACAACGGCCCCATCCCCTACCTGAAGATCACCGCGGCCGCACCGACGCCGGAGCCCCGGGACCCGTACGACGAGTCGTACAACAACTGACCGCCCGCTTCACGAGGCGCCCATCAGCGCCATGACGGCGGAGACGACCGGGGTGCCCACGGCGCCGAGGACGGCGGCGATCCCGGCGATCCGCTCCAGGACCTGTCGGAACCCCTCGCCGGACGGGTGGGCGCCGATCTCCCGTACGGCCGCGTCGACCTCCGCGCGCCGGCCGTCGTCGAGGTGGTGGCGCAGGGCCTGGAGCTCGGTGAGGAGGGTGTCCAGGGCCGCCGCCCGCGCGTCCGGTCCCGCCGCCGTGTGCTTGCCGCCGGTGACGATGTCGCCCGAGCCGCTGTGCACGACCTTGCCGAGGTTGCCCGAGCCGTACTGCTGGATGTGGTCGCCGTTCATCGCGACCCCACGATGTTCCCGGAACCGCTGTGCTGGTTCTTGCCGACGTTGTTGTCGCCGTACTGGTTGATGATGTCGCCGTGCACGGCGTGCTGGACGTTGTAGGTGATCTGCGCGATGTCCGGGTGGCCGATCGCCTTGGTGATCTCGCCGACCAGGTAGGTGATCTCGCTGCGGTCCGTGGACCACACGGCGTCGCGCTGGGTGCCGGAGGTGTTGAGGACGAGGCCGTACAGGGTCGGTTTGTTGAGGAGCTTGACGAGCTGCCAGATCAGGAGGGCCTGCACGGCGAGCCAGATGATCAGGCCGTAGGTGCCCGCGCCGGCACCGATGAGTCCGCCGACGAAGAAGCAGATGAGGGAGCGCTGGATGAACCGCTTCCAGGCCGCGCGCCGGTCGACCTCCAGCACCCGTTGGCCGACATGGGAGATGTTGCGCAGGGGGTAGGCCTCTCCCTCCACCCACAGCACACCTTCGTTGACCCGTACTTGCACCACAGCCGGCCTCCTCTGTTCGGTGATGGCGGCGACTGGATGGACAGTAGGGGCGGGCGCAACCGGCCTACGGCATTTGCCAGTTATTCACTCAAACTGATTCATTCGGGCGTCCCGGGGGACGCCGATGACCGAGTTGACCGGCCGGGTGGCGTCAGGAGGCGGCGGGGCTCGCGCCGTACGGCGACTCCTCGATCTTGCCGCCGAGTTCCCCGCGCAGCTTCTCCATCTCCGAGCGCGGATCGGCCGACAGGACCCAGCGGTCGCCCACGAGGTAGACCCCGCCGTAGATCATCGCCGTGTCGAGCCAGGCGCGCTGGCCCTCGGCCTTGTCGAAGGTCAGCAGCACGAACTGGGCGTCCGCCGACTTGCACACGCCCTGCCGGAAGTCGAGCGTCTTGCCCGCCTCCTGGGGCGCGGTCGTACAGCCGACGGCCTTGCCCATCGCCTCCAGGGTCATCGGACGGGCGGTCGGCGCGGCGCTCTTCGACGCGGCCGTGCGCTCCTCGCCGCCGTTCCCCGAGCCGCCGCCGCACCCGGCGAGCAGCAGCGCCGCGGTGAGCGCGCACACCGGGACTCCGAGAAGACGACGGACGGGACGGCGCATCGGGACTCCGTACGCGACTGGGGGATCGGATCGGTCTCCCAGGAGTACGAGAGCCGGTCTCCGGCTGTTCAGCCGACGTCCCGTGCCACGGCGGTGAGCCCCGCCACCGTGCCGAGCCGGGGCGCTACGTCGCGGTTACGTCTCCCTCAAACCCTGGTGTCCGTGCGGTGAGCACCCCATGATGGGCCTATGACGACGGCCTGGCACGCCCTGGCACAGCTGGCGAGTTGGCCGGACCTCACGGAGGTCCGGTCCAGTTGCGGCACCGGCCGGGCACTCGGCTCGGCCGGTGGCGAGATCGCCCACTTCCACACCGAGCGCAGGGTGGACCTGTACCTCACGGCCCGGGCGATCCGCCGCTACGAGCGGGACCTGCGGCGCTCCACCGCGATCCGGCTGGTCCCCGGCTCGCACTGGGTGACCGTCCGGCTGGAGTGCGAGTCGGACGTGAACCTGCTGATGACCCTGATGAGCGCCGCCCTGCGGGCCCACCAGGAGCGGCCGGACACCCCCGCCGCCTCCTCCGCCCGCTGCAACGACCGGCTGGAGACGGCACTCGCCCACCGCGAGTCCCTGTAGGGGTGTCCGCGGGGATCGGTCCTCGGTCCTCCTGGTCCCGCGGCGCTCAGTCCTCTTCCTCGTCGCCCTCGAAGAAGTCCCCGACCTCGTCGACGACCTCCGCCGCCACCATGCCGCCGACCACACCGACGGCGAGCCCCGCCGCGCCCGCCGCGACGGCGGTCCCGATGCCGGGGCCGGAGGAGCGGTGTCCTTCGCCGTGACCGTCGTGCCCGTGCCCGTGTCCGTCGTAGGCGTGCGGGTCGTGGGAGGGCGCGTACGAGGAGCCGTACGAGGAGCCGTACGAGGGGTACGACGCCCGGTGTTCGGCCAGTTGGCGGATCCAGCCGTCGACTTCGGTGTTCCAGTCCCGCAGGTCGTGGTGCCCGACGCTGAACCGGGTGAGCACGTCCCGGCCCTCGGCGAGGAACCCGCCCCGCTTGTCGGCCTCCAGGACGATCTCCAGGCCGCCGGGGTGCGCGAGGAAGGTCAGCTCGATCTCGTTGATCTGCTGGGCGTACTGCGGGGCCGGGGTCAGCTCGATCTCCTGGTAGAAGGGGAGCTGCTGGCCGGTGCCGCCGATCCGGCCGTACTCCAGGTCCGCCGACCTGAAGCCGAAGCCGAGCTGGCCCAGCGCCTCCAGGATGTGCTCCTGGGCCGCGAGGGGGGCGACGGTGAGCTGGTCGAGGTCGCCCTTGTCCCTGGCGCCGGCCACGGACAGCTCGGTGCGCACCCCGAGGACGATGCCGAGCGCCTGCCCGTACAGTTCGGTGATGGGCGTCTCCCACGGCAGGGTCACGCCGAACGGCACGCTGCGCCGCTCGCCCTCGCCGAGCCGGAAGCCGCCGCCGACCGTGACCCGCTCGAAGACGACGGTCCCCTCGCTCTCGCCGTCCCCGTGCTCGGCCTCGACCCGGGCCACCAGCTCCAGGGTGATGTGCTCGATGTCGTGGTCGGCGTTGCCGCCCTGGAGGTGGACCTGCCCGGTGAGCGTCCCGCCGGGCCGGACCGGTGTGGGGTCGAGGACCGTGTCGACCGTGGGACCACCCACGCCGAGCGAGCCGAGCAGTCGTTTGAACACCATCGTGGCGTCCACTCCTTCACGTGATTTCTACAGCAACGTAGAAGCAGCATAGGTCGGGAGGCGGCGCCCGGGACGGCGGTCGTCACCCGTCCGGCGGGGATCGACCGAAAATCGCCCCGCTGCGGCTGCCCCCTCGGCGCCGGCCTCAGGCCCGCCCGTGGGTCTCCGCCGAGCGGCGGGTCACGGAGTCGAGCATCACCGCCGTGTACAGCACCCCGCCGGTGATCATGAACTGAACCGGTGATCCGACCCCCAGCAGCGCCATGCCCGAGGCGATGGACTGGATGATCAGCACCCCCAGCAGCGCGGACCAGGTCGACCCCCGCCCGCCGAACAGGCTGGTGCCCCCGATGACGGCGGCGGCGATGGCGTTGATCAGCAGCATCCCGGAGCCCGGCACCTGGCTCGCCGACGTCAGCCGCGAGGCGATGAACAGACCGCCGAGCGCGGCGAGGGTCCCCGACACCGTGAACACCGCGATCCGTACCCGGGTCGGGTCCACCCCGGCCCGGCGCGCGGCCTCCACGCCGCCGCCGAGCGCCATGATCTGCCGGCCGTACGGGGTGCGGCGCAGGAAGACGTCCGAGACGACGACCACCGCGAGGAAGATCAGCAGCGCCAGCGGCAGGCCCTCGAACCGGTTCAGGACATGGACGGAGGTGAAGGTCACCGCCGCGAGCAGGACCGTACGGACCCAGATGCCGGCCGCCGGACGGTACGGCATCCCTGCCGCGCCCCGGCGTCTGCGGTCGCGCAGGCTGAGGGCGAGGTAGCCGGCCGTGGCGAGCGCCGCCAGGCCGTAGCCGACGGCGGCGTCGCCGAAGTAGTGGCTGGTCAGCTGGGCCACCAGCCCGTTGTCGCTGAAGGCGATGGAGGTGTCCGTGCCCAGCAGGTAGAGCATGAGGCCGTTCCAGGCCAGCAGCCCCGCGAGGGTGACGACGAACGCCGGTACGCCGATCCTGGCGAAGGAGAACCCCTGGAGCCCGCCGGCCGCCGCACCGCAGGCCAGCGCGATGAGCACGGCGAGCCACTCCGGCATCCCGAGGTTCACGTTGAGCGCCGCGAACAGGGCCCCGGCGAGGCCTGCGAGCGAGCCCACCGAGAGATCGATCTCGCCGATCAGCAGCACGAAGACGATGCCGACGGCGACCAGGCCGGTGCCGACGATGTCCACGCTGAGGATGGACAGATTGCGCGGCGAGAGGAAGTTGTGGTTCAGGGACTGGAAGACGGCCCACGTCACCGCGAGGGCGAGCAGGACCGGCACGGGGCCGAGATCGCGTGCGCGCAACCGGTGGCGTACGGAGGCGGCGTACGTCGCGAGCTGGGCGGCGTACCGGCCGTACCGGCCGCCGCCGTCCGGTGGGCTGCCGTCGCCTCCCGGGGTGGGCTCCGTCACGGCCAGGCCTCCTCGGGGCGGAACCGGACCGGCACTGCCCACCTCCTTCCTCGGGCTCATCCGGTGAGCCCGGCCTCGGCGCAGGCGGCCCGGAGCGCGGGGGTGCAGATCTGACCGACGGTGTACAAACCATCCTTTATCAGAGTGTCCTTGATGGTGCCGACGGTCACCGACACGGACGGCAGCAGGACCGCCGGGACGTTCTTCGAGGTGGCGTTGTCCACGGTGGAGGTGGCGATGGACCCGAGCGGCTCGTCGCGGCCCAGGGCCACGGCCATCCGGACGGCGGCGTCGGCCGCGGACCTGTACGGCTTGTAGATGGTCATGTACTGGTCGCCCTTGACGATGCGCCGTACGGCCGCCAGGTCGGCGTCCTGCCCGGTCACCGGGGGCAGCGGTCTGACCTCGGTGGCGTTCAGGGCGGAGATCACGGCTCCGCCGAGACTGTCGTTGGCGGCCAGGACGCCGTCAATGCGGCCGGCGCCCAGCGCGGCGATGGCGCCCCGCATGTTGACGAAGGCGTTCTCCGGGCGCCAGTTGACGGTGTCGTACGACTTCGCGATCTTCACCTTGCCCTTGAGGACGGAGAGGGCGCCCCGCTTGAACCACGCGGCGTTCGGGTCGGTCGTGGCGCCGTTCATCATGACGATCTGCCCGCCGTCCGCCTTCGTCCCCATCGCCTTCAGCAGCCCCTCGCCCTGGAGCCTGCCGACCTCGGCGCCGTCGAAGGTGACGTAACCCGAGATCGGGCCCTGTGCGAGCCGGTCGTAGGCGACCACGGGGATGCCGGCCCGCTCCGCGGCCACCACCGACGGCCGGAGCAGCTCGGGGTCGACGGCGGCCACGACCAGCACGTCCACCCCCCGGGTGATCATGGCCTCGAGCTGCTGCCGCTGGACCGCGGGGTCGGGCGTGGCGGCGACCTGCACCGCCGGGCAGGACGGACACAGCTTCTTGACCCCCTTCACGATCAGGGGCCGGTCGAACTGTCCGAAGCGGGAGGCCCCGCCGCCCGGGAGGAGCAGGCCGATGGTGGGGTCGCCGTCCTTGCCGTCCCCACCGCCCGAGCCGCAGGCGCCGACGAGGGCCAGGGCGGCGGCGACGGACACGGCCAGCGAGCCGCGCCCCATCAGCCTCCACCCCGGCTTCCTCGGGCGCTGCCCGGATGCGCGGTGCCCGGATGCGCGGTGCCCGGATGCGCGGTGCCCGAATTCCTGTGGATTGCCCTTAATGGGTGCATGCTGACCAGCGTAGCCAAGCCGCCGGTTCCGCGTTCAACAGCGCGGGCGGACCCGCAGGCCCTCTCGAGGCCCGCGGACAGATCGAATTCACGGCGCGGATGTGTTCGCACTCTCGCGCGAGGGCGTTCCTGCTGTAAGGCTCGGACGCGTGACGTACGTAGTGACCGTGGAGACCTGCATCCCGGAGGGCACTCCGGAGATGGACCCGCTGCAGCGCGCCGGCGCGGTGTCGCTCATCGAGGACGGATTCGACTCCGTGCGGGCCGTCGAAGGGCCCGACGGACTGGAGGTGGACGTCCTCGACACCATCGTGGCCGTCCACCCCGGCGGCGCCCTGCTGAAGGTCGTCGTGGACGCCCCGGCGCTGGAGTTCGCCGAGGACTCGGTGCGGGTGCTCGTCGACGAACTGCTGGAGCGCACCGAGCTGCTGGCCGACTGGGAGATCGAGCGCTGCGAGGTCGAACTCCACCAGGACCTCGCCCTGGCCAGCCTCGAAGCCGCCGACGGCCCCGACGCGCCGCCCGACGACCCCGTCGCCCGCAAGGCCCGCCACGCCGAGGCCGCGGTGGACCTCGCCACCGGCGCGGGCCCCGACGCCGCCCGCAGATCCGCGGCCATGCGCCGCCGGATGCTGGAGCTGGCCGACGAACTGCGCTCCCTGCCCCCGGCCGGGTTCGGCGTCCTGGACGGCGAGGAGGGGCTCGCCGTCCCGCCGGAGAGCGCCAGGCTCGCCGCCGGCGCCCTCGTCCACGCCACCGACGTCCTGGTGGACGAACTCTTCGAGGACGTCCAGGTCCTGACCCAGGAGGACGCCACGGTCGCGGAGTGCGAGGGCCCCCTCTGGCACCTCGAACGGCTCCCCGACCGCTACGCCCTCCAGTACGACGCCCCGTTCGCCCGCCGTTTCCTGGTCACCGCCGTCGCCCTGACCACCCGCTTCACCGACGGCAGCTTCCAGCGGCTCGGCTGCGTCGCCGAAGGACTCGCCCTGCGCCTGCTGCTGAGCCGGACGACCACGATCCTGGAGCTGCACGACCTGCTCGACGACGACGTGGCGGCCGCCCTCGACGCGCTCACCGACCACCTCTACGAGGACATGGACCACGAGTACCTCTACGACGTGCACGACGCCCGCGACGCCCGCGACGCCCGCGACGCCCACGACGCCTATGACGCCCACGGCGGCGGACAGCACGAGCAGCCCGGCGCGGGGGGTGCCTTCGAAGGCCCGCTCGGGGTCGCTGCCGTGCCCTTCGACGCGTGGTTCACCCCGTTCCAGCGCGGCAGGTACATCCACCCCTCGGCGGCGGACGAGCCCGACGCGGCCGCCCGCTGACCGCGGCACCGCGAAATCTTGGCGGTCTGCTGGACTGCCGCTCTCCGTCCGCTGGGCTGTCTCTGGAGGTGGTCTTCCTAGGGTGAATCCCGAGCGAACCGCCCGTGATCCCGCGTGATCCTTCGTGGTTCCGCGTGCTCCCTCGCGGTTCGCCGGCCCGTGATTCCCCTCGTCAGGAGACCCCCTCATGCGTGCTCTGCCCCGCCGTGCCCTGCTCGCCGCCCCCGCCGCCGTGCTGCTGTTCGCGCTGACCGCCTGCGGCGGCTCCGACTCCGGAACCACCGACTCGGGGGCGGCGCAGCAGGGCGCGGCCCAGCAGGCGCAAGGCGCGGCCGGCGACGCCGACGAGAAGACCGAACCCCCGCTGACCGGTGAGATCAAGGAGAAGGCCGAGGCCGCCGCGCTCGCCGCCTACCCGGGCACGGTCGTGAAGTCCGAGGAGGACGCCGAGAAGCCCGGCATGTACGCGGTGGAGGTCAAGCAGGCCGACGGCACCTCGATCGAGGTGTACCTGGACACGTCCTTCAAGGTCACGGACACCAAGAAGGAGGGCACGGAGGAGACCGAGGACTCCGACGGGTGAACCCTCCGACAGCGCCTGCACAGCTGTGCGAGCCTTGCGCCATGCGGCTGCTGCTCATCGAAGACGACGACCGGATCGCGGGCCCCCTCACCGAGGGGCTCGGGCGGTACGGCTTCACGGTCGACCACGTCCGCACCGGCGCCGCCGGTCTCGCCGACACCGTGGTGGCGCCGGACCTGGTCCTCCTCGACCTCGGTCTGCCGGACATGGACGGCCTGGACGTCTGCCGCGGCCTGCGCGCCCGCTCCGCCGTCCCGATCATCATGATCACCGCGCGGGGCGAGGAGGCCGACCGGATCGTCGGACTGGAGCTAGGCGCCGACGACTACCTGGCCAAGCCCTTCGGCGTACGGGAGTTGATCGCCCGCATCCGGGCCGTGACCCGCCGCGCCGGAGCCCCCGCCTACGCGCCGGCCGGGATGCCGGAAAGCCCCGGCGTGCCGGCGTCGGCCCCCGGGGCCCACTCCCTGGGGCCCCTGACAGTCAACCGCCGCACCCGCGAGGTGCACCTCGACGCCCACCCCGTCGCCCTGACGCCCAGGGAGTTCGACCTGCTGGCCTATCTCGCCGAGGACCCCGGCACGGTCCACTCCCGTCAGCAGATCATGGACACGGTCTGGGACCCGCATTTCTTCGGCCCCACCAAGACCCTGGACGCCCATGTCGCCGCGCTGCGCCGCAAGCTGGGCGACCCCGGCTGGATCACCACCGCCCGCGGAGTCGGCTTCCGCCTGACCGTCCCCGACGGCCGCGGCGGCGAGGCGGGCGGATGACCAGGCGCCTGCTGCTCAGCTATCTCGCCCTGGCCGTGCTCGTCCTCGCCGGACTGGAGATCCCCCTGGGGTACGTCTACGCCCGCGGCGAGACCTCCCGCGCCGCCCGGGACGTGGAGCGCGACGCCGCCATGCTCGCCGAGATCACCGAGGAGGACATCGAGAAGGGCGAACTCGCCGCGCTGCCCGAGGTGCTCGACGAGTACACCGAGCGCAACGGCGGCCGGGTCGTCGTCACCGACCGGCACGGCACCGTCCTCGCCGACTCCGACCCCGACGGCCGTACCGGCATCAGCCTCGCGGCGCAGCCGGACATCGCCCGCGCCCTGGCCAACCGGGCCACCGTCACCACCACGACCGACGGCGACGGCGCCGACGTCCTCTCCGCCACCCTGCCCGGCGCCTCGGGCACCACCGTCCGGGGCACCCTGCGGCTGACCTACCCGCTGTCCGAGGTCGACGCCCGCGTCCACCGGATCTGGGGCGCCCTCGCCCTGGGCGGGGCCTGCGTCCTCGCCGCGGTCGCGCTGGTCGCCTTCAGCCTGGCCCGCTGGATCACGCGCCCGCTGCGCACCCTGGAGGCGGCCACCGCCCAGCTCGCCGACGGACATCTGGCCGACCCGCCCGACGCCGCCACCGGACCGCCCGAACTGCGCCGCCTCGCCGCCTCCTTCACGCACACGGCGACCCGCCTCCAGCACCTGCTGGGGGCCCAGCAGGCCTTCGCCTCCGAGGCCTCCCACCAGCTGAAGACCCCCCTGACCTCGCTGCGGCTGCGCCTGGAGAACTTCGAGCCCCACCTCGACCCCCGCGCCCACCCCAGCCTGGACGAGGCGGTCGGCGAGGTCGAACGCCTGGGCCGCATGGTCCAGGGGCTGCTGGCCCTCGCCCGCCTGGAGAACACCGCCACCACCCCCGAACCCGTCGACCTCGACACCGTCCTCACCGACCGCGTCGCGATGTGGGAACCCCTGGCCGCCGAGCAGTACGTCACCCTCGACGTCACCGGTCCGCCCGTCGGCGGGGTATGGGCGATACCGGGGGCGCTGGAGCAGATCATCGACAACCTGGTCGCCAACGCCCTGCGCGTCTCCCCGGCAGGCAGCACCCTCACGCTCCACCGGTCCCCCGGCACCGAACTCCACGTCGTCGACCAGGGGCCGGGCATGAACGACGCGGACCGCGCCCGTGCCTTCGACCGTTTCTGGCGGGCCTCCGACACCCACCACGACGGCACCGGCCTCGGTCTGCCCATCGTCCGCCACCTCGTCGACGCCTCCGGCGGCACGATCACCCTCCACCCCGCCCCCGGCACCGGCCTCCTCGCCCGGATCCGGCTGCGCCCGGCCCCGCTCGGCCCGGCCGGGACGCACCCGGCCTCCGGAGCGCAGGGGAGGGCCGGAGTCGGCTCCTGGTGAACCGGCCGCCGCCTTCCGGAGCCGCGATCGGCCCGCGGCGGATCGGGCTCCCGGTCCGTTCCCCCTCTTGGCTACGATCTGCGCGATGGGTGAGCGCGATGGGTGAGCGCGGGGAGGGCGTACGGGGCGCGGCGGGACGCGTGGCCCCGGTTCTCGTGCTGCGCTGGGTGATGCTGCTCGCCGTTCTGCTCTGGGCGCTTCCCGTCTGTGCCCACGACGCCCGGGAGCCGTTCGCCGCTCCGGCGGCGGCCGTGTGGGCGGGCGCCGCGGACGGGGACGAGGGCGCCCGGTCGTCGGCCGCACCCCTGTGTCCCGACCGGGAACACCGGCCGGGCGGCACGCACTGCCGTCCCGTGAGCGGGGCGGTCGCGGGCACCGCCGGACCGCTGGCGGTGCCGTTCCGCCCGGTGGGCGAGGCGATCGCGCCGGCCCGGGCCCCGCACGCCCCGTCCTCCCGCGGAGCCCCGGACCCGCCCGCCCGCACCCCCGACATCCACCGGCTCCAGGTGCAGCGGACCTAGGAACGGCGAACAGCCGACAGCGCCGGCACCGTACGGCCGCCATGCCGCCATGCCGCCGTACTGCCGTGCCGTCGTGCCGTCGTGCCGCCGTTCCCCCTGCCCCGCGCTCGCGGCGCAGGTCCGCACCCACCGCAGAAGGACATGTCATGGGGTCTTCCCGAGCCAAGGAAGAGCGCGCCGCCCGCCGCGCGAAGATAGAGGAGATGCGCAGGGCCGAGGCGGCCCGCGAGCGCCGCAACCGGATCATCACCTGGACGCTGAGCGGCGTCGTCCTGGCCGCGGCCGCCGGCGGCGGCTGGTACCTCGTCCAGGACGCCCGCGAGGAGCGGGACGCCAAGGCGGCCGCGGTCGCCGCACCGGTGAAGGGCGTCAAGGTCTACAAGGGCCTGACGCAGAACCACGTCGGCACGCCCGTCGACTACAAGACCTCCCCGGGCGTCGGCGGCGACCACGACCCGGTCTGGATGAACTGCGACGGCGACGTCTACACCGAGGAGATCTCCGAGACCAACGCCGTCCACTCCCTCGAACACGGCGCGGTCTGGATCACGTACGACGACCGGGCGGCCGACGCCGACGTCAGCGCCCTCCAGGACCGGGTGGAGCGGACGCCGTACACGCTGATGAGCCCCTACACCGGCCAGACCTCCCCGATCACCCTGTCCGCCTGGGGCCACCAGCTGGGCGTGAAGACGGCCTCGGACCCGCGCGTGCAGCAGTTCCTCGACAAGTACGTCCAGGGCGAGCAGACCCCGGAGCCGGGCGCCGCCTGCACGGGCGGCAAGTCCGCGTGAGCCGGCGCCCCGCCCGCCCGCCACCGCGGACGGGCGGGGCGCCGACCGGTCGGCAGGAAGCGGGAACCGGCGTTGTTTTCAGCCGTCGGTCACCGTGATGCGGAGCGGTCCGCCGGGCACGGGCAGACCGTGGCCGCCCGGGTAGCCGTACTGGGTGTGCAGACCGCCCATGTCGGTGAGGGTGAAGCCGACCGTGTACTCGCCCGGAGTGAGGTCCTGATACAGCCTGACGACCAGGTCGAGCCGGCCGCTCGACACGGTGGCGACACCACCGGAGCTGCCGCCGACGGAGGCGCCGCTCGCGTCGTACACGGTGAGGCTGAAACCGCCGACGCCCACGAACGACGTCACATCGAGGGTGAGAACGGCGTTGCGCGGCAACGCGCTCTTCGGCACGGACGTGATGTTCAGCGAGGCCGCGTTCACCACCGGGGCCGCCGTGTCGGGGATCTGTGTGGCGACGAGGTCCAGGGCCGGCCCGTGGAAGCGCTCACCGTACGCCGCCGATGCCCCGGTACCGTCCGTGATGCCGATGCCCGTGACCGCGCACCGCCTCGTGTAGATCGGCGGCACGGTGGCCCGCACGGAGATCGAGCCGTCGGACGCGATCTCGGGATGTTCCGTGACCGATCCGGCGCAGCCGTCCAGCAGCACCGTCACGGAAGCGATGCCGTCGCGGTAGCCGGACGGCTTCATCGTGATCGTCAGCGGCGCCGTTCCGTTCCAGTTGTTGTACTGGGCGGGACCGATGGCGAAGTCCGAGGCCTGCACCGTGCTGTTCTGGGTGAGGTGCACCGGGTCCTGCGACAGCCCCTCGGTGACGCCGACGTTCCCCGAGGCGTCGGTCAGCGCGACGCGCGAGACGGACCACGCCCCGGCGGGGGCGCCGGCCGGGAGGGTGACCTCCACCGTGCAGGAGACGTCGTGGCTGTCGTACCCGTCGTAGTCCCCGCACCGCAGGGTGCCGTCGGTCTGCCGGATCAGGCGGACCGTCCCGCTCGCCGTCGCGCCTGCGGGGCCGCCGAGGACGAGCTCCCCCCGGAAGAAGCCGGACTCGGCGTCGGTGATGTTCAGCCGGTACTTCGCCGTGACGGAGGCGTCGGCGTTGTAGAGGTACTCGGGCTGGTCGAGCACGGTGCCGAGACCGTCGTACGCCGGTCCCGTGGAGTCGACGAGATGGGTTGCGGTGAACGCCGCGTCGTACGGCGCCAGCGCGTCGCGTCCCGCGGTGAACGTGCCGCCGCGGTCGTCCCGCGCGGTCGCCCCCACCACGGCCCAGCGGGCGGTGGACCCCGCCGCGTACTGCGGGACCGGGAAGGCGTAGCTGTAGTCCGCGGACGCCATCGTGCCGGCGACCGCGCTCGCCTGGTAGGGCCACTGCGGCTCGAACGAGAACGTCAGGTCCTGCGGCGCCCCGACGAGCTGCCCGTCGGCGCCCACCTGCTGAACCGTGAGGGTGCCGAACAGATCGGTGGCCGCCGTGTCTGCGTCCGCGACGGTCCAGTCGACGGTGACCGTGGCGTCGCCGGAGGTGGCGTCCACCGTGTCCTGCTCGACGGCGAGGGCCGTCAGCCGCAGCCCGGCCTGCTGTTCCTGCTCCGCGGCCTGCGCGGGGCCGGCCGCCAGCGCACCGATCAGCAGCCCTCCCACGCCCACCGCGAGCAGCCTGGTCCGCCAGGGTCTCTTCCTTGCCTGCACGATGAAAGCCTTCCCCGTGAGCTGGTCATGACATAAAGCCGAGCGATGCTAGCAGCGGGGACTTCACGGCATGGACTGCTTTTCCACGGGCCCGCACGGCCGACCCGTCGGCGGGTCGACGGGCGGCAACGGGGGGCGATCAAGGTATACCAGGAGAAATCGATGCGAATTGGGGTAAATTGGGGCGACTTTCGGCGACTCGGGGCAGCGCGGTGCCGAGGCGCTGCCGCTCATCGGCGGTCTGCGGGCGGGTCGGTCGAGCGGCTCGCGCCGTGGCGGCCCCTGAGCGCTGGGCCGCCGCGGCGCGCGCGGCTACAACTTGGTCATCTTGGGGTACGGGCTCAGGATCCGCATTTGCGCCGAGCCGAAATCCACGAGCGCTGCGATTCCTTCCTCGATGCCGATCACTCGGCCGAGGCCGTACATGTCATGGGTGACCTGGTCACCCACGGCGAAGTGCTTGGGAGCCGGTGCGACCGGGGCCTTGAAGGGACTGGTGGGCAGGTGACGCTTCGATGCGGCAGGCTTTGTCATTGCCCCCAGTATGCGCCCGCCCGGGCCGGGCGGACCGTGACGAGACACATCTGTGCTCACTCGGGGCCGCGGCTTCACGGCGGCACCCTGCTCGGAGGGGGGCCGTGGGCCGGCAGCAGGCGTGCGGGCCGGCGCCCTCGGCGAGGGTGTCGGCGTCGGCCTTGACGACGTAGACCTCCCACGGCTCCTTGCCGGGGCCGTGGACCCGCATCGCGGCCTTCAGCACCTCGGCGCTGTCGCCGCTGGCGGCCGGCTCCCGCTCGAACTCCGCCAGGTGGGCGCGGGTGTCGGCGATCACCGAGGCGTCGGTGGCGGAGTCGCGGTGTCCGCGGTCCACACGTGCGGACCGGCGAAGAGTTTCGTCACGCGGTTGGACACGCAGCAACACCAGAGGGCCCTCACCGATCCGGACGCTGTTGGTAAATCCGCCCCGCTGGATCTCATCCAGCGGGGCGGAGTGCTGCGAAGGGTGAGACTCGTGTGCGGGCAAGGGGCCGGCCGGTGAGCCAGGCGTCGAGTCGTGCCAGGTTGATCGCAGCGCCGGTGAAGTGGTGTTGCAGCCGGGTCTTGGCAAGCCCGCGGTAGCGGGATCTGCGCAGGCCGAACGCCTGGACGCCTTGGGAGATCGTGCCCTCGACGCCGGCGCGGTGTCCGTAGCGACGGCGCCAGTGGTCGGTGTCCTGCTCGCTGCGGGCCTGCCGGAGGATCTCGTGTTCGGCCTTCGGCCGCAGGGTCAGGTTGCGGCCGGTTTCGGCGGTGGTGCAGGAGGTCCGCAGTTCGCAGGGTCCGCAGTGGCGTTCGGCGAAGCGGACGCGGGTGACCGGGGTGCCGTACTGGCTCCGGGCGTCTCGCCACTGGACGCTGGTGTGGCCGCCGGGGCAGACGGCCTGGCGCTGGTCCCAGTCGACGGTGAAACGGGTGCTGTCGAAGAAGCCGCCTGCCGTCTGTTGCCGGATGGTGTTCTTCCCGACCGGTCCGACGAGGTTGATGCCGTGATCGCGACGGGCGTGGTGGATCTGCTCGGCATCGACGTATCCGGCGTCCACCAGGTGTTCGTCCGGCACCAGCCCGCGGCCGGCCAGAGCGGTGTGGATGTCCTCCAGGGCGGCGTCGTCCCTCACCGGCGCCGTGGTGGTGTGGATGTGGGTGATCAGGTGCGGGGCGTCGGGCTCGCAGGTCTCGCTGAGATGGACCTTGTAGCCGGACCAGCCCAGATCCCGCTTCGCGCCGGTCCTGGCCTCGGACTCGTGCGGGGTGCGTAAGCGGATCAGGCCAGGCGGTGTGTTCTTCGGCTCGCGCCAGCGCACGACGCCGTCGACATGGTGGAACTGCTGCACCCATGTCTGACGCAGGAACTCCACCGCGGGCAGGTCACGCAGGGCGGGCGGAGCCTGGGGCGACCGGATGGCGCGCAGCAGCACCATCCCGTCGGCTCCGCACTGGTCGCCGTGCTCGACACGGGCAGCCCACCGAGAGGGGAAACGGGTGTCCTCCGGCCGGGCGGAGTAGCGGTCGAACCACTGCGGCGCCGCCATCGTCACCAGCCACTCCCCGGCCACCTCGGCGACCTGGTTCAGTGCCGCCCGCAGTGTCTCGACCACGAACTCCAGCCGGTTCAGATCCCTCGTCGCGGCCAGTACGTGGGTGGCGTCCGTGCGCTGGCGCTTGCCCGCCTTGACCAGGCCGGCCTCACCGGCCGCCCGCAGCACCGCATCGAACACGGCCCCGCCCGCGTCGCCCTCGATGAGCCGCGCACGGAACTCACTGAGCACCGAGAAGTCGAAGCCCGTGTCGGTCAGCTCCAGCGACAGGGCGTACTTCCAGTCCAGCCTCGAGCGCACCGCGTGCGCGGCCTGCCGGTCGGTCAGCCCCTCCGCGAACTGCAACACCGACACCAGCGCCAGCCTGGCCGGCGACACCACCGGTCGCCCCCGCACCGGGAACAGCTCCTCGAAGTCGGCATCGGCGAAGACCGGCCCGAGCGCATCCCGCACCCGCATCGCCAGACACCCCTTCGGGAACACCGCGCGAGCCACCCGCACCGTCTCCTCAGGAATCTCCGCCAGATCCACCCCACACAACGACACGAACCCACCCCAGAAACACGACGACGGCCTGCACAACCCCAACGGGGTCATGCAGGCCGTCGTCACTCAGGCCCCCGCATTTACCAACAGCGTCCGATCCGGTAAGGGCCCTCTGATCTGCTACTCAGCTGTCGGGAGAGTCAGCCCTGCGTCCCGAAGGCAATCCACCGGCCCACCAGCGCCAGGAAGCCGAGTCGGCCACTCCATTCGCCGTCCGCTGCCCGGCGTCGGAGACTGCCGATGTGGTCCGGACGAAGTACGCGATGGCATCGCGGGTGCACACCAGCGTGGGTGCGGGCGCTGGAGGAGCGCGGGTCGGGTCAGACCTTCTTGACGACGATCGTGTCCGGGACCAGCTTCTCCAGGTCGTCGACGTCCGAGGTGAAGACGGTGACCTGTCCCCTCTGCTGTCGCGCGATGACGGCGAGCACGGCGTCGATCGCGTACTTGTGGCCGTGCAACTGGGCGTCGGTCAGGAGGCGACGCGCCTGGCGGGCCTCGTCCTTCCCGATGTCGACGACCTGGAGTCGGGACAGTACCCAGTCCCAGCGCTGCTCGGTCGTTCTGCCGTCGTACGCCTCGACCAGTGTCATCGGGGACGTCACCACTTCGGCCTCCCCGCGTGCCGCGAGGTCGAGCCAGGCGATCATCTTCCGGTCGCCGCGTACCGCAAGGGACAGGGCTTCACAGTCCAGTACGAAGACGCGGAGGGATCGCTGTCCGTGCTCGGCGGCTCGCTTCTTCACGCAGCCTCTCCGGCGTTGTGCTTTCCGGCGGTTCGACGCCGCTCGTGTTCGGCGTCGAGTTCGTCCAGCTCGACGAGCGCTGCCGCATGCTCGTCCTCGGTGACGGGGCCGTGCTCTTCCTGCAGCCAGTCGACCAGTTCCAGGAGCCGGTCCCGGTCGCGCTTGAAGCGCAGCGCTTCGGCGACATACGCCGACAGGCCCCGCTCTGCCGCGTCCGCGCGGATCTCGTCCAGGAGATCCTCGGGAATCGTCACGGTTACCTTCTTCGTCGCCATACAAGAGACCATACTCCCGGTATCGCACTCCTTACCAGCGGGTCACGTGATAGGCGCTCGGCGATCAGGCGGCCGGGGCGGGCCGTGGGCTGCCGTGGAAGACCTGGCTGGTGTGCCAGGAGCGGTGGACCGCCGCGACGGGACTGGCACCCGGTTGAGGTCCGATGAGCGGGCGGCCGGCGAGCGCTATGACGTGCTCGCGGGCGGCGGGGCTGTGGCCGACGAAGCGCTGCGAGACCAGGATGCGGTGACTGTCACCGATGCCGAGGACGCCCTTGTCGAAGAGCTTGTGGTGCAGCGCGCACAGGCACAGGCCGTTGTCGACGTCGTCAGGGCCGTCGAACGCCCACCAGCGCACATGCGCGGCCTCCAGCCCGACCGGCACCGCGCCGATCCTGCCGTCGTAGCCGCAGAAGGCGCACTGGTACTCGTATGCCGTCAGGACCTGCTCCCGCATCCGGGGATCCCGCCGCCCGCGCACGGCCGAGAACTGTTCGCTCTCCGTCGGCTCCAGCTCCAGGCCGACGGCTTCGCAGAGATCGCCGTGGAGCGAGGGAGGGAAGTTCAGGTCGAGCAGGACCCGTGCCATCCGGCCGAGCAACGACGGCTCGCGCCGCAGCGCCGCCCGTAGTTCCGGCGTCAGCCGCCCTGCGGCTCCGATCTCCCGCAGCTCCCGCACGCCACTGCCGGGGCTGCCCGGTCCGCGATCGGTGCGTACCTCCCACACGCCATCGCTCACCAGATGGTGGAACGGGTAGGCGGGCGTCGTTCTGTTGGGCGGACCGTACTCGGCCAGCAGCCGTCTGAGGTCGTCCTCCACCGCGCTGTACCGCAGTTCACCGTCGGCGTCCCGCTGGAAACGCCCGAGCGCGTACAGGAACAGCAGCGGCTTGTGCGGAGCGCGGGTCCCGCTTCTGCTCCACTGCCTCAGCTTCGCGGCACGCTCCAGCCAGTCCATGACCGGCGATCGTAGTGGCGTTGGGGTGCGGTGGTTTCGAGGAGGCATGGGGAGCGGGTCGACTCCCAGATGGCGCCCGGACATCGTGGGGTCACTGGCTTCGTGCGACGTTGCCCGTTGCGGCCTAACGAGTCGTGCCGAGGCGACTGCGACGGTTCTCAACCAGGTGCCGCCAGCGTTCGCGAGTCTGTCGTTCTCCGTCGATCCACCGTGCTCGCGCGGTGTGCTCGGGGAACGGAAGGCCGGCCATGAAGTGCGCGATCTCGACGTAGTGGGCGTAGTCGCCGCTCTGCGTGAGTTCGTTCAGGCGGGTGATCGCGGTGGTGAGGTCGTCCTGGTTGTCGAGGACGGCGTGGTGGAAGCACAGGGCCAGTTGAAGTTTCGCGGCGGCGTAGGAAATGCCGGAGACGCCGATTTCGGCGAGCAGGACGGCCGCCCGGTCCGGCAGGTCTGCCTCGAACCCGGCGTCGCGTACGAGTGCGGCGATGCGAGCGGTCATCTCACTGGAGCGCAGGCTGAGGCGCGACAGCAGCCGGTCCGCCAGGTCGAGTTCATCGTCGGCGCGGAGCGGGTCGGCGAAGGAGACGGCGAAGGCGAGATGCGCCTGGACCATGGCGGTCTCGCCGGCCGCACCGTGTTCTTCGGCCTCGCTCCTGGCTGCCAGGTAGGCGGCGGTCGCCCGCTCCATGTCTCCCTGCACCCACCACACGTCTCCCAGGACCCGATGGTGCCGTCCTTCCCAGCCCAGCCTCCCAGCGGCTTCCACCGCCGCAGGGAAATCTCCGGACAGCCGGCTCAGATGCGCCAGGCCCCGTCGAGCGGCGGAAGCGAGCCGACCGTCGGCGGACGCGACACGCTGCATGCCGCGCCGCGAATCATCGGTCAGGCCGAGGTCCCGCTGGGCCTTCGCCAGGTAATACGTGGCCAGTTCGACCAGGTCATCCGGGAGCAGTTGCGATGCAAGGACGGCGGAGAGCCGCCCGGCTGTGCGTTCACGGTGTTCGTGCTGGCGCCTGGCGATGGCGCTGAGTGTTTCCACCAGGGCGTCCGCCGCGGTCTGCAGGCCGTCCGACGACCTGGCATCGGCTGCGGGAAGTGCCAGCGGTTCCCAGACGGAGTCCCCTACGTACTGGAATGCGGCATCGGCGAGCCAGCCGAGATCGAGACGGAAGTCCCGTGCAAGGAGCAGCCCTTGCTGGAGACAGCCGACCAGCACGGCGCGGTCACGTCGCAGGTCCTGGCGCCACTGCGATTCCAGGGCACCGAAGGCGCGCTGGGCCGCGCGCTGCCAGTCCTGCTCAGACCAGCGGTCGTCACTGCCGTCGTCCGCGTTGCGGATGGCGGCGCGGATCAGGTCGTGGAGATGGAAGGGCCACACACCGGAGGGGGACTCCCGGATGAAGGGGCGTTCGGTCAAGCGTAGGGCGGGCGCGTCGTGGTTCATGCCGGCGACCTGGGGTGGCCAGAGGAACAGAGAACGCGTCGAGCAGGCTGACCGAGCGCAGCACGTCGCGTTCCTCGGCGGTCAGGTCGCTGAGGGTACGGGCGATCAGTGCGGGGAAGTCGTGGTCGAAGTCGGTGACCTGTGGCTGCCTGCCACTGCGCCGAAGTTCCAGGTAGCGCATGACCGACAGGTCCAGGTACAGGGGCAGCCCGTGGGAGCGCTCGGCGATGATCCGGCGGACCGGTTCGTCGATCAGCGGCTGCCCGTCGCGGCTGAGCCTGCGGGCCAGATAGTCCTCGCAGTCTTCAGGGGAGAAGTACTGTTTACCGACTCTCAAGATGTGTGGATTGGCAGTGAACTGCGGCGATGCGTCGCGTAGAGGTCGTGGACGGTTGTCTGGGCGCCCGCCAGGTCGGCTTCAATCTTGTCGGCAAACTCTTCACGGACGCCGTCGAGGACATCAGCGACGGAGTTCGCACGGCGGTACGGATGACGGACACCCCGCGCACCCGGCAGTTCGTCTCTGGCCGCCCGCCAGCACGCGGAGGCCGCCCCTGCCGCCCTTCGCAACGTCAACGGCGCTTGATGGTGGAGAGCAGACGACCGCTCGAAACCTCGCCTCGAGACCCGCCTCCGGAGTAGGCGCCGACAGGCCAGGGCCTGGTCAGGCATGAGACTGTCGCTCGGCCAGCGAGATAAGGCGCGGATCCAAGTCAAAAAGTTGGCTGTTGGTACGAAAGCGATTAGGGGCGAAAGTCATCACCGCCTCGCGTAAGAGGATCGGGTCTGCGTTAAACTCCTTGAGGGTGCCTAGCGTGTGGTAACCCAATTTTTCAAACTCACCCTCACCTAGAGGATATAGGGGCAGGTATACGCCCGGCCTCGGCCGCACCAACAGGATGTTCCGATGCGTCCGGTGCTCCTGCCCCGAACGTAGTCTGGCGCTGGCGAGAAGCCCAATGTACATGACATCCTCCCAGCTCACATCAGTGTGATGCGGAGAGCCTCGATCGGGGGAGAGGGAGAGTCCGTTGGTATTGATCGTAAGGGTTGGGCTGGAGCGGCGAGGGAAAATTATCATGGCAACCAGTACCATAAAAATGGTGAGGAGCAGGACAGATGGCCCACCCTTCAGCGGCCCCCATAGGTAGTAGGTAAGTGGCGGATCGGCTAACAATAGCGCCGTGGCGGACAACATGCCGCACCACCGAATCCAGGCTTTCAACGGCGGCTTGCCAAAAACCAATTCAGCCGGGATTTTAGGCACTGCAGCTGACTCCTGGGCCGCCAGTATCGGCGGACGAGCCAGCGCCAAGGAGCCCGCTGTGTTCACCGCCCGGCTCTGGGGACGGGGAAGGCCTCGGCTGACCAGCTCGGCGTCGATGAACTTATGGATCTCGTTGAGTGTAAGCGGGGCCGGGCTCTTCAGCGCGCGCAGTAAGGCGCCCGTGAAAGCGGTGTGCTCTTCGCCAGGCGGGGCGTATGACGGTGCTGTGTGAGTGGTGGAAGTCAGTGTGTAGGTTCCCGAATGCTCCAGTTGACCGACGACGACGCTGCCGGGTGATGTCATCGCTGCCACCGCCCGTCCGGAGAAGCAGCAATCCAGAATGAGAACCCGTGCCTTCGCGCGAGCCCGGCCGAGGCTGCGCAGGATCAGGTCCACCGGGATAGCGCTGAAGCCGACATTGTCAGGGTCGGTTTCCGGCAGTGACAAGTACAGCCGCCCGTCCTCATCGAGGAGGCCGTGTCCCGCGTAGTAGACGAGCAGTAAATCAGTGGCATCCTGTGCTGCAAAGGCCAGAGCAGCGCCGAGCGCGGACATGCTCAACGGTTCGTCGTCACCCAATACTCGGCAACGCGAAGGAAGAAACAGACCGCGATCAGGATCGGTGAGTAGCGCGCGGAGTCCGGTGAGGTTGTCGCGTACGGAAAGCATCGGTGTCAGGTCAGTCGACTGGTATTCGACGGTTCCCAGAAGCAGGATGCGCGATAACTCGCCATCCGGCCACCAGAGGTCAGGCATCGGCCGAGCCCGGTGGGTCAGGCATTTCGGTCAAGGCCACCACCTCTCGGATCACCGCCTCCGGATGGCGAGCACGGCGTACGTCGACTTTCACTTGCCTACCGTCCTCGCCGGTCAAGGTGACCGTGACATCCGTACGCCTCTGGATGAGCCAGGTTGTCAAGGAACGGGCCAGGACCGCTGCCGCACCACCGGAGCCAACCGCGACCGTGAGCACGTCAACCACGCCACCCATGTGACCAGGTTCCGGCGCGGCAGCGGGAAGGGTGACTGCCCCACGCAGCGGATCCTCCAACATGAGCCACGTGCGGAGAGAACGTAGCTGGTCAGTGTCATTCAGGACATCGATGTCCTGGCCGCCAAGGCTCAGCTGTATCTCGCTGGAGGGCTTGTAGGGCTCGCTCACGCCGATCATCCTGCCAGAAAGTGCCGGAACGCGGGCTTGTTCAGACGGAAAGCGCGACATCCGAACCATGTGTGCGTCATAAATGGTCCTGTTCGAGTAGCTGGACTTCCAGGTCCGCGATGCGTTTCTCGGCGAACCGCAGGTTTGAACGGGCGCCTTCGAGTCGCTCCTGCAGTGAGCGGTGCTCTCGCATCATCTGGTCCAGGCGGCGCTTGAGTGAGGCGTTCTCGGTGCGGAGGGCTGGGGTGGAATCCGCGGGGGCACTCTGTTCGACGTCTCGGAGCTGGCCCATCAGTTGGCCGATCCGCTTGCGCTGGGTGAAGACGGTCTCTTGGGTGCGGGTGAGGGCCTCCTCGGCGTTGAGTGCACGCTCGCGCCAGGAGACTTCGATGCACTCATGTTCTTGCTGGGCTCCTTGATCACGCCGTTGTCGGGCGTCGGCGACGGCTGCTTGGACCAGGGCTCGTGCGTCCGTGTTCTCGTAGCAGAAGGTGGCGGACACTCCCGCTCGCTCGGCGATGGCTCGGACGTTGAGCTGTCCGCGTTCGCGGCGAAGCTGAGTGATGGCCTTCTCGAGCTGGGTCAGTCTGGTGCGGGTCTGGCGGCGGCGAGCGGCGATCGCGGCCGCTGGGGAGTCGGCATTGGATGTCATGCGGCATCACCATTGTCGGTTTCCGGTGGCTCGGTGAGGTCTGCGGTTCGGAAAGCGGTGGACCAGACGCGGCCGAAGTAGTCCTGGGGGCGGCGGAGGTCGAGCGCGAGGGCCTCGTCCAGGAGACCGACGGCTTCCAGCGCACGTTCCAGGCCGGTGATCGCGCGGGCGGTGGGCTCGAAGACCTCGTGCAGGTAGTCGGCGGTCGCACTGTCGGGCGCGCGTTCGGCGAGCATGCGCCATTGCTCGCGCTTGCGGTGCCAAAAGACGAGGTCTGCGCCCGACATCACAAAGTTCTCGCAGCTGTGGCAGTTGAGATCGAATGGGCAGGCTGCGCCGTCGACAACGTGCTGGAAGGTGCAGAACCCGCCGTCGGCCGGGGTGGACCGGCGCGTCAGGTCGATGGCGAGGGCCTCGGCCTCTTCCTTGGACATGGGCTCGCTGCCGGACAGGATCAGTCCGGGCTCGTCCGATCCGGGGTCGGCGACCCAGATGGTCTGCAGGGCCTGCTCAAGGCGGGGGTCGGTGTTGGCGAGGTGGACGTAGTGCTCGGCCATCCGCTCGGAGACCTGCCCGAGGTAGCGCTTGACGTGGATAAGGTCGGCGCCGTTGCGCAAGAGGTTCGTCGCCAGCGTGTGCCGGCTTTGGTGGGGGACGCAGTGGGCGATGTCAAGCGTGTCGACCCAGTCGCGGAACAGCTTGTGGAACCACCCGTAGCTGGCGCCCTTGAGCAGGTTGCGGTTGCTGTACTGCCGGCGGAACAGGGCAATCTGCAGGCGCTCAGGCGGTGTTGGAGGCTGCCCGTAGCGCTGGGTGAAGCGGGCGATGGTCACTGCCTGGCGGCGTTCGATCCGCTGATAGAGCCGTTCGGGGATGCGGATGGCCTCGTCGTAGTTGCCGACTTTGGTCTGGTCGTGCCAGAACATCGGGAGTCCGTTGAGCCGGCCGATGCATTCGAGGCGGGCGTTGAGGACCTCGCCGCAGCGGCGGCCGACGAGGACGAGCGTCTCCCAGGCGTCCCGGAGACCGCGGTTGTTGATGTCGAACGTTTCAAGGTTCGCCAGGTTGGTCGGGTGGGCCAGGGCCCTGGCGACGTCGTCGGGGAACGGCGATCGACGCCCCGTTGGAGCCGTGGCCCTCGGCATCGCAACGATGAAACTGCGATCCAATCCGATCTTGTCAGAAGCCCCGGTCTCCAGTGCTTCGCGCAGGACGCGGCGAACACTCATCAAAACGGTCGAGAGGGTTCCAGCGGTGGCGATTGAAGGCTCACCGGCATGTCGAGACCGACGATCACCCTGATGATGGTGGACGCCGAGCGACTTCAGACCATGCCGAGCTCGGTGCCGCTGATCGGCGACGAAGTCCGTCGCATGGGACTCGGACAGCACCGTGGGGTCGTGACCTCCGCCCGGCACGAAGCCTTCGAGATAGGCGCTCAACTCCACACACCCCCGGCGGAGTTGATCGAAACTGGTTCGGCTGCGCGGCGGTTTCGTCTTCAGCCGGCCGGCCAGGAAGTCCCAAAGCAGGTCCCGCAGCCAGCGCTGTGTGACTCGCCCCAGGTCGATTCTGCTCCCGGCGTGGGGGAAGCGGACGCCGAAGTGTTCGGTCTCGATGAACCCGGCGTCCTTGGTGTCCTCGCGGGTGAAGTAGACCAGCCGCAGGTAGCCGAGCATCGCCGTGCCCACCTGGCGGACGAGGCGGTTGCACGTGTCCAGGTCGAGGTCGGCCAGAGAGTCCGCTTTGGCGGTCCGGCAGGTCTCGGCAAGGTGCTGGATCCAGGGAAGTGCCCAGTTCGTGCCCTGGGCCGGAGTCTGGGTGTGATGGAACATCGCCCACTGGATCTCGGCCTTGACCAGAGGTTTCAGGCCCAGCAGCGACACCTTGCCGTGAGAGCGCATGATCGGCACGGTCTCCCAGCACCATCGCCGGAAGGCTGCCTCGTCCTGGTAGCTGACGAGACCGGACGTGTGTCCTTCGTTGGCCAGCCGGCCCCAGTGATGAGGAAGCCGGGCTCCGCCGGGACACCCGGCGCGGTTATAGAGGAGTCGGTGGCGCCGACATAGTCCCAGCGCATGCACTGCGGCCTCGGGGCACGGCACCACCTGACACTGCCCGAACGAGGGCAGCACCGGCTGGTTGGCCCACTCATCGAAGTCCGGGACAGCACCCCCTTTGAGGTGCGGATATTGAGCTCGGCGCCATCGGGTGGCGTGCATGTGGCACAGCCGGTCCGGACTCCAGGACGGGGTATGGCGACAGATCCGGCAGGGCGGCGGCGTCTTCCAGGACGCCTGCTTCAACGGCTGGGCGGCGCGAAGGAACTCCGCGACGCTGACGCCTTCCCGGCGTTGTCGGCCCCAGTCGCGTAGGTGCATATGGCAGAACTCGGTGCCCGGGTTCAGAGGCCGCTCGCACCGCGGGACGCCGCACTCCCAGGCGTAGACGGGGTGGTCGCCGGGCAGGTCGATCACGTCCGTGCTGAAGGCGGCGTCGAACGTCGGCGCGTTGAGCAGGGCGGTCAACAGCTCCAGCCGGTCGCCGGTGGTGCGGCTCGGAACCGAGGACGGCGACAGCACGGGCAGCAGCCGACGGGCGGGAGTACTCATTCCTCCTCACCCCAGACGGCCTTCAAGGCGGCCACGAACCCCGGCGAGTGCTGATCAGGATGGCCATAGACCTCGTCGACCATCCTCATCGAGGCCCAGTTTCCCGCCTCCCTGGCCACCAACGGATCGTTGCCCGACGCGTCGAGGATCTTGCCCATGGTGCTGTGCCGGAACTGGTGCGGCTTGATGCGGCCGGGCAGACCGGCCCGTTTCCCGGCCCGCCGCAGCATGCCGCGGGCCGCGTCGGCCGTCCACGGATCACCGGTGTTCGACCCGTGCAGCTGGATCAGCAGCATCCCGTGCCCGGTGGCGTACTTCGTGTACTCGGTGGTCATGTAGGCGAAGTAGGTGCTGATCATCGCCGGGCTCACCCGGTAGATCTCCCCACCGGTGATCACACCGTCCTGCAGCTGCCACTCGGGCTTCTTCTTCGCCGCCGCCCGGTTCACGTTGGCCCCGCGGTGACACACGTGAACGTGCGGACTCTTGCACTCGCCGCAGGCCGCCTTCTCCCGCAGGTGCAGGTCGACCAGGTGCAACCCGGTCAGCCCGCCGATCCGCAGGGTCGTGTCGGACAGCCAAGTCACCACCATCGCATCTCGGGCCGTGTTGACCTCGCTCAGCAGCTCGGGCCTCGCCCCCTCCGGGAGCATCTTGGGATGCCGACGGCGCGAATGGTCGGGCGGAGTCAGAGGGTTGGCCGACATCGAGGTCACCACGTGCCCCAGCAGAACTCGGTCCCGGTCCGGCTGAGTCGGCAGCCGCCGCACATCCAACGCCGCCTTCAGCTCCGGGTTCACCCCCTGCCGGGCGCATTGGTGCATATAGAAGCCCTTCAAGCAGGCAGCCGTGACCTTGAGGGCGTCGGAGCCGTACGGACGTTTCGGCGGCACCCGCCACGGCTCTCCGAACGGCATCGGCACCCGTGCCCCGACCGCCCCCATGTACCGCTGCAGATCCGACAGCGAGAGCTTCGCCGTCGTCAGCCCCTCGCGCACCCGCCACCGCAGGTGATCGACAAGGGTGTACGCGTACGTCTTCTGCGTCCCCGAGCCCTCGTACTGGCAGAGGAAACAGTCCGCCTCCTCGTCCACGGTCAGGGTCCGGCCACACAATCGTGTACGCCCGGCTCCCGTCCCGTCGGAGCATCTCCTCGACACGAATGTCATCCAAGACAATCACGCTCCGCACATGCCCCTCCCGCCCCATCCCGACGCGACGAACAGCCTTGCCGAGATCGGTAAACGAGAACGCGAAAGCCCTACAGACCACCCCGACGAGTGCCCCCGACACTCACAGCACAGTCGGTAAAGTCGCCGATCAGGATCTGGCGGCCGGATACGCCGGACCCTCTATCTGCTGCGTCGGAGACGAGGCTGGGCCAGGCGTTCGCCCCGGTCCAGTCGAGTTGCCCTTCCAGGCTCGTCTCCGCCCACTGAAGGCGGTTGCGTCCGGTGACGACGAAGAACACGTTGGGCATCAGCCACACGATGCGCTGGAGCAGGCGCTCGAAGTCGCGGTGGGTGCGGTCGCCGGTGTCCTCAAAGGTGTCCAGCAGGATCACGGGTAGCGCGCTCTTGTCGGCCGGGAGTTGGGCCAGATCCCAGGCAAGCAGGTGCGGGTAGAAGCTGAGGGCTTCCAGGTCGGGCTCGGCTTCCAGGAGGTCGGCCAGGCGCGAGCAGCTGGCGAGGGCGCGTACGGACTGGCGCCGCTCGCGTAACGCCTTGATGAGCGCTCCGGCCCCATGGCCGAGCGCACCCCCGACGGTGCCGGGCAGGAGCAGCGCCTGGGCCACGTCGCTGAGGGCCGACTGCATCTGCTGCGGCAGGGCGGCAGCGGCGCTGAAGCGGCTCAGCAGTCCGCCCCGGCGCAGGTAGTCCTCGATCGGTTCGCCTGGGTGGTTGTGCTCCCAGTAGCGGCGCAAGGCGAGGTCGAAGGCGGGCATCGGCCGGCCGAGCGCGGCGACGGCAAGACGGATGGTGAGGATGACGCGCTCGAAGTCCATGCCCGCGGCGCGCGCGAGGTCGATGCGGACCGGCAGCGTCCGTTCCTCGGGGTGGGACGGTGATTCCCACTGCACGGGACGGTGCTCGCTGCTGGCGAGCGACGCCTCAATCTTGCGGGAGAGCGTGGACTTGCCGATCCCGCCCACACCGTGGAACACGAGGATGTTGCGGCGGGGAGCCTCCAGGTCCTCCACGTCGAAGTCCGCACGGGTCACGTGCCGTATGTGCTCAGCGAGGCCGACGGTCACCGCTTGCCACTGTGCCTGCCGGTTCGTGAACGCCTCACTGGCGGCGATGCTCCGGTCGTTCGAGCTGAACAGCGTTCGAAGGTCCCGCCCTGCCACCGCTCCCCCTGACGATCAACTGGAGCCAATCTATGCTCCTTTGCGGGCAGCCTGGCAAGCCCGCATTCAGGCAGGGTGCGCGGGTCGCATCCGGCACGTGGCAGTGAACCGCGAGGTAACTCCGGATCTCGTCAGGCCCGAAGGGGAGTTCGTCGGTGGCCATGTCAATTCACCGCCGTGCTGCCGAACAGAGAATGCTCCGCGCCATGTCGAACATGGAGCGCATGGACTTCGCCGTCAGCTGCTGTTCTTGCGGCAGGCTGATCGCTGTAGTGGCGCAGCTGTTCGCCGCCTCCCGACCGTGCAGGCATGCCCAGTACCCATGGCAGGCCAGTACGACCGAATCCTGATGCTGGGTGACCCATAACTCCAGGTTGGGTGGGACTACCAGGAGGACCAGATGGCCGGGCGCCGAGCGCTCCGTGCTGCGCAGCTTGTTGTACGTCTCGATGTCCAGGTCGAAGCTGTATCGCCCCGGACAGTGCGGGGGCTCTCGGTGCACTTAAGTTGGATGTCGACGTCCACCATCAGACCGCGATCCCGGAGTGTGACACGACGCTTGATCGCGAGGATAGAGGTGGAGGGGAAATGTGGAAATAGGGCCTCAAGCGCCGTACTGCCAGCAACAGTTGACGATGCCACGTCCACCCCCGTCACCTGGCCGAGCACGGGTTCCACGCTCCCTAAGTTAAGGGCTGCCACTGACAGTGACATCGGACCTGGCTGTCGTCTGTTCCCAGATGTCCATGGGCGGCGGCAGCAAGCAGAAGAAGGAAAAGAAGGGGAAGCGCAAGCAGCAAAGCGGGCGGAAGAGCAGGCGGCCGAGGACGGCCAGCAAGAGTCGTAGCGGTTGCTGTACTCCGCTGCTGTACGCACGACAGAGGCCCATTCGCGATCAAGCGAATGGGCCTCTGACCTGTGTCGGGGTGGCGGGATTTGAACCCACGACCTCTTCGTCCCGAACGAAGCGCGCTGCCAAGCTGCGCTACACCCCGATGTCGCTGCTTGTCCTGCTTGTCGCGGCGACGTCGTTTACTTTAGCCCACTGGTGGCTGGAGACGAAATCCGGTTTTGGCGCGGTGGCGGATCGGGTTGGGGCGGACGTGGTCGAGGGCCACGAGGAGGACGGCGAGGGCGTAGAAGGAGAGGCCGAGGAGGAGGGCGTTGGCCAGGGTGTGCTTGAAACCGTGGGCCTCGGCGTCGAGGAAGGGGTAGAGGTAGCGGCCTGGCGTGGTGGGGGTGATCAGCTGGGCGCGGAGGAGGAGGAAGAGCAGGTAGACCGCGGGGTAGAGCATCCAGGTCGCCGCCCGGCGCAGGCGCATGCGGCCCGGTGGGGTCAGGAGCAGCCAGTCGAGGAGGGCGGCCATGGGGGTGACCGTGTGGAGGAGGTGGTTGGTCAGGGTGGTCCAGAGGGTGGGGGAGATCGCCGGGGCCGTCGCCAGGAAGTGGGGGGCCGGGTCTGGCAGGAGCAGGTGGTACACCAGGGCCGTGATCGTGATGTAGAGCAGTGCCGCGCCGGTCAGGGCGGCGGACAGAGGGGGCCGGGCCGACCAGGCGCGGCGGGCCGAGAGGAGGGTCACCCCAGCCAGCAGCACGTTGCTCTGGAGGGAGAAGTGACTCAGGGTGCGCAACGGGGCGTCCGTGATCAGGAGCGCCAGGGTCACGCCCGTGGCTGCCGTGCCGGCCAGGAGCAGGCGCAGCACGGCGGTCAGGGGGCGGCGTACCGGGGGCACCACCGCGGAGGCGGGGACGAAGGAGGGCAGGAGCGCGTGGGTCCGCGGAATCGCGGGCAGCTCCGGAATGTCCCGGGGTATCGGCGCGGTCATGCCCCCAAAGTAGGCAAACGGGGTAAAGGGGGCGATGTGGGTGGGCCGGATGGGGGAAGAAGGGGCTGTCGCTGTCAGTCCTTCGGTACCAGGTCAGCCCTCGGTACCAGGCCGGTCCTTCGGTACCAGGGCAGCCTGCCTTCGGTACCAGGGCAGCCTGCCTTCGGTACCGGGTCAGTCCTTCGGTACCGGGTCAGTCCTTCGGTACCAGCGTCAGCAGTGTCACTTCCGGCGGGCACGCGAACCGCACCGGTGTGTAGCGGCTCGTGCCGCAGCCGGCCGAGACGTGCAGGTAGGAGGTACGGTCCTGCGCCGTGTGCGTCGACAGGCCCTTCACGCGGTCCGTGTCGAGGTCGCAGTTGGTGACGAGGGCGCCGTAGAAGGGGATGCACAGCTGGCCGCCGTGGGTGTGGCCGGCGAGCACCAGCGGGTAGTCGTCCGCCGTGTACGCGTCGAGGACGCGGAGATACGGCGCGTGCACCACGCCCATCGAGAAGTCCGCGGAGGCCGAGGGGCCGCCGGAGACCTGGGCGTAGCGGTCCCGCTTGATGTGCGGGTCGTCCACGCCGGTCAGCTCGATCGACATGCCGTCGATCTTCAGGACGCCCCGAGTGTTGGTCAGGTTGAGCCAGCCCGCCCCGTCGAAACCGTCCCGCAGGTCCTCCCACGGGTTGTGGACGACGCCGACGGCGGGCGGGTTGCCGTTCAGGCCGTGGCGGCCCTGGACCTTCTCCAGGAGGTAGCGGGCCGGGTTGCGCAGGGTGGGGCCGTAGTAGTCGTTCGAGCCGAAGACGTACGCGCCCGGGAAGTCCATCAGGGGGCCGAGGGCGTCCAGCGTCTCCGGGACGGCCTCCGGGTCGGAGAGGTTGTCGCCCGTGTTGATCACGAAGTCGGGGCGCAGACCGGCCAGCGAGCGCAGCCAGCGCTGCTTCTTGCGCTGGCCGCCGACCATGTGGATGTCCGAGACCTGCAGTACGCGCAGGGGGCGCATTCCGGAGGGGAGGACGGGGACCGTCACCCGTCGGAGGCGGAAGGAGCGGGCTTCGAAACCCGCCGAGTACACCAGACCGGCGGCGCCAGCCGCCGCGATGGACAGAGGTACTGCGTATCGCGCGCGCATGCCTCCATCGTGTCAGACCCGTTGGGCCCGGCTGACACCCCGTCTGCCCCCGCCCCCGAAATGAGCGGGCGTCGGGGCTGCCGCACCTGCGACAATCACCTGCATGACCACGCTCAAGTCGAAGCTTCAGGAAGACCTCAACGCCGCGATCAAGGAGCGCGACGAGCTGCGCTCCTCGACGCTCCGGCTGACGCTCGCCGCGATCACCAAGGAGGAGGTCGCGGGCAAGGAGAAGCGTGAGCTCTCCGACGACGAGGTGCAGAAGGTGATCACCCGCGAGGCGAAGAAGCGCCGGGAGGCCGCCGACGCCTTCGCGCAGGGTGGTCGCCCCGAGTCCGCCGAGCGGGAGAAGGCGGAGGGCGTGGTGCTCGCCGCGTACCTGCCCAAGCAGCTCAGCGACGAGGAGCTGAACGACATCGTCGCCCAGGCCGTCGAGGAGGCGAAGGCGGCGGGCGCCGAGGGGCCGCGGGCCATGGGCGCCGTCATGAAGATCGTGAACCCGAAGGTGGCGGGGCTGGCTGAGGGCGGGCGCGTCGCCGCGGTCGTCAAAAAGCTGCTCGCGGGCTGATCCCGGCCGCAGCGCACGCGCAGCCGCACGCCGCAGCCGCACGCGCAGCCGCACGCCGGGGCTTCACCCGCACGCAGCGGCCGCGCCCGCATGCCGTGGCCTCGGGGCGCCGTACCAGCGAAACGGCCCCTGCTCCTCGTACCGCACACACTTCTCTGTGCGCTGTACGAGGGGCAGGGGCCGTCCCGATGCGTACCCAGTACCACCGCTTACCGCTTACCGCTTACCGCTTACCGCTTACCGCCGAGCCGTCGCCGGCCGGTGGGCGGTTCTCAGCCCCGGCCGCGCCCGCCCCCGTTGCCGTTGCCCTGGAACAGGTTGCCGAAGTCGGTCGAGGTGTCGCCGCCGGTCGAGGAGGAACCGCCGTTGGACGAGGTGCCATCGGACGTGCCGCCGTCGAAGAGGCCGCCGATGAAGCCGTTGCCGCCGCCGTTGTTGCCGTTCCCGTTCCCGTTGCCGTTCCCGTTGTTGTTGTCGTCGCTGTTGTCGTCGTCGCCCTTGTCCTGGTTGTTGCGCGGGATGAAGACGGTGTGGAACTCCGGGGCCCCCTTGCCCTCCAGGGCGCCGTTCATGGCGTCTCGCCAGATCGGGCCGGGGGTGTCACCGCCGTAGACCTGGCCGTGGTAGACGCCGCCGATGTAGATGTCGGTCATCTGCACCTTCTGGGTGGCGCTGCCGACCCAGACGGCGCCCGCGAGGTTCGGGGTGTAGCCGACGAACCAGGCGTTCTTGCGGGAGTCCGTGGTACCGGTCTTACCGGCGTTGTCGCGGCCGGAGAGGCCGGCCTGCTGGCCCGTACCGGAGTCGATCACACCGCTGAGCAGGGTGTTGATGGTGTCCGCGGTCTTCTCGCTCATCGCCCGCGAGCAGGTCGACTTCGGGACCTCCAGCGACTTCTTCTTGCCGCCGACGGTCTGGGCGATCGACTCGATGGCGATCGGGGTGCAGTACATGCCCCGGCTGGCGAAGGCCGCGTACGCGCTCGCCATGGTGAGGGGGGAGAGGCCGGTCGAACCGAGGGTCATCGAGGACGGCACCTCGGGGACCTTGTCGCCGTTGCCCTGGACCACGCCGAGCGCGTCGGTCATCTTCACCACGGGGCACATGCCGATGTCGGCGAGCATCTGCACGAAGTAGGTGTTGACCGACTTCGCCATGGCGGTCTGCAGGTCGTACGGGCCCTTCTCGGACTCGCTCTCGTTCTCCAGCTTGTAGCCGCCGTCGTTGCGCCAGGACTTGCCGCTGCAGGTCTGGACGGTCTCGGGGTACGCCATCTCGTACGGCGCCGAGTACGTCTGGTTGGCCGGGCGGCCCTCCTCGATCGCGGCCGCGGCCACGAACGGCTTGAAGGTCGAACCGGTCGGGAAGCCGAAGTTCGAGCCGCCCATGGAGGCGTTGACCGAGTAGTTGTACTCGGTCTCGTTCTTGCCGTAGCCGTACGGCTTGGACTGGCCCATGCCGAGGATCTTGCCGGTGCCGGGCTCGACGAGCGTGGCCGCCGCCGCGACCTTGTCCGACTTGTAGACGTGCTTCTTCAGGCTGGCCTGGACGGATTCCTGGGCCTGCGGTTCGAGGGTCGTCCGGATGGTCAGACCGCCCTGGTTCCAGAGCTTGGCCCGCGCCTCCTTCGTCTTGCCGAAGACCGGGTCGCTGAGGAAGACCCGCTCGACGTACTTGCAGAAGAAGCTGGCGCCCTGGACGGCGGTGATGCAGCCGTTCTTCGGCTGGGTGACCTTCAGGCCCAGCGGGGCCTTCTGCGCCTTGGCGGCCTCGGCCTCCGAGATGTCGCCGACCTCGGCCATGCGCTGGAGCACGGTGTTACGGCGCTTGGTGGCCTCGGTCGCGTCGTTGACCGGGTCGTAGCGGCTCGGGGACTGGACGATGCCGGCCAGCAGGGCCGCCTGCGGGAGGGTGAGGTCCTTGGCGTGCGTGGAGAAGTAGCGCTGGGAGGCCGCCTCGACGCCGTAGGCCTGCTCGCCGAAGAACGTGATGTTCAGGTAGTTCTCGAGGATCTTCTTCTTGCCGAGTTCCTCCTCGACCTGGATCGCGTACTTCAGCTCCTTGATCTTGCGGCCGATGGTCTGCTGGGTGGCCTGCGCGACCTTCGTCGGGTCGTCGCCGGCCTCCTCCACGAAGACGTTCTTCACGTACTGCTGGGTGAGCGTCGAGGCGCCCTGGGAGACGCCGCTGCTCTGCACGTTCTTGTTGAGGGCGCGCAGGACGCCCTTCAGGTCGATCGCGCCGTGCTGGTAGAAGCGCGAGTCCTCGATCGCGACGATCGCCTTCTGCATGAACGGCGAGATGTTCTTGAGGTCGACCACCGTGCGGTCACGGGAGTAGACCGTGGCGATCTGGCCGCCCTCGGAGTCGAGGATCGTGGTGCGCTGGCTCAGCGGCGGTGTCTTCAGGTTGGCCGGGAGTTCGTCGAACGACTCGACCGACCCCTTGGCGGCCAGTCCCAGCGCGCCGAACGCGGGCAGCGCGATGCCCGCCAGCACGGCTCCGGAGAGGACACTGACACCGAGGAACTTGGCGGCCTGCTGCGTGGCGGACAGGCCACCGCCCGAGCGCTTGTTTGGCATGAGGGCAGCCTACGTTCTCATTCGCCGGACACGCGTCAATGCCTTGGCCTAAGCTGCTCCCAACTGTCACAGCAGTAGGGCCACGTATCAATACGTCCGGCGACCCCGAATCGTTCCGGAGGTTCCCCGATTTTTTGGTGGGGGCGTGCCCGAATCCGCCTTGTGTGTCATCCGGCGTCCGTTGTGGCCCAAGTGAACTGTCCCATTTGTCGGGAAGGTCACGCATGTCGCAGGCTCACTCCCCCGGGTGATCTGCCGCTTACCCATAGTCCGTTCGGGCCATTCAAGATTGGGCCCGAAGGGGGTGTTGCGCTGTGCCCACCTTCCGTAACGTCCTCAACTGGCGGCGGTGAATATGCCGCTGCCGCCGTGGGGGAGCCTCGATTCGGGAGAGGACGGCGCCGGTATGGGCTGGGTTACCGACTGGAGTGCGCAGGCTGCCTGCCGCACTACCGATCCGGATGAACTGTTCGTTCAGGGAGCAGCGCAGAACAGGGCCAAGGCGGTGTGCACCGGATGCCCGGTACGCACCGAATGTCTGGCCGACGCGCTCGACAACCGCGTCGAGTTCGGCGTGTGGGGAGGCATGACGGAGCGCGAGCGCCGCGCTCTGCTGCGCAGGCGGCCGACCGTCACCTCGTGGCGCCGGCTGCTGGAGACCGCGCGCTCGGAGTACGAGCGCGGCTCGGGCATCGTGTCGCTCGACGACGACGAGATGTACGAGAACTACGCGGCAGTCAGCTGAGAAGAGCCCTTCTGTACGGGGCCTTCCTGTTCGGCTTCGGCGGTCTTCGGGGTCTTCGGCGGTCTTCGGCGCGTTCGGTCTGTGTGGCTGGTCTGCGTGCGGGGCTGCGCCTGCCGTCTGCGCTGCGGTCTTCGGGCGGCTTCAGTCGTCGCTGGCCTCGGGAAGCTCCGGTTGAGGGGACGCGAGCCGATTGCCGATGTCCCGCAGCCCAGCAAGGTCGTGTACGTCACCGGGCAGCGCCGCCACTTCGGCCACCGCCACCTCCGGATGGAGGGCGGTGAAGCGGTCACGGGTGCGCTGCTCACGGGAGAGCAGATGCATACGCTCGGCGTGCAGCCTCAGCAGGCCTGCGGTCAGCTGATCGGCGCTGGGGGAGCCGGAACCCTGGTCGGTCGCGGGGCCCGCGGCGGGCTCGGTTGCGGGTGATTCTGAACTGCCGTGCGTGTCGGGAGAGTTACGAAGTCCAGCTTTCCCGCCGTCCTGATCCACAATGCGGGGGTCATCAAGATTTTCCGCCACGCGGGAAGCGGACGCGGGGGCCTCCGCCTCGGTCTCCGCCTCGGCGTGGGCCAGATCGAGGTTCTCCGCGGCGGCGAGCGCCCGCTCGGCTGACAGCTGGGCCGCACCGCTGCCATGGACCCGGTTGAGCACCAGACCCGCCAGCGGCATGCTCTCGGCGGCCAGTCGCTCCACGAAGTACGCGGCCTCCCGCAGCGCGTCCCGCTCGGGGGCCGCCACGACGAGGAACGCCGTCCCCGGTGCCTGGAGCAGCTTGTAGGTGGCGTCCGCGCGCGTGCGGAACCCGCCGAACATCGAGTCCATCGCCGCCACGAACGTCTGCACGTCCTTCAGCAGCTGCCCGCCCAGCAGCTTGCCGAGCGCGCCGGTCATCATCGACATCCCGACATTGAGGAACTTCATCCCCGCGCGGCCACCGACCTTCGCGGGCGCGAGCAGCACCCGGATCAGCTTGCCGTCCAGAAACGAACCCAGCCGCTTCGGCGCGTCCAGGAAGTCCAGCGCCGAGCGGGACGGGGGAGTGTCGACCACGATCAGGTCCCACTCGTCCCGGGCGCGCAGCTGGCCCAGCTTCTCCATCGCCATGTACTCCTGCGTGCCGGCGAAACCGGCGGAGAGCGACTGGTAGAAGGGGTTCGTCAGGATCGCGGACGCCCGCTCCGGATCCGCGTGCGCCTCGACGATCTCGTCGAACGTGCGCTTCATGTCGAGCATCATCGCGTGCAACTCGCCGTCGCCCTCGACGCCCTTGACCCGGCGCGGGGTGTTGTCGAGCGAGTCGATGCCCATCGACTGGGCCAGCCGGCGCGCCGGGTCGATGGTGAGCACCACCACCTTGCGGCCCCGCTCGGCCGCTCTGAGACCCAGCGCCGCCGCCGTCGTCGTCTTGCCGACCCCGCCGGAACCGCAGCACACCACGATCCGGGTCGCCGGGTCGTCGAGCAGCGGGTCCAGATCGAGCACGCGCGCGGGGGAGAGCCGGTGCTGTGCCTGGCCCTGGTCCCGACTCATACCGTCCCCCTCATGCGATCTGCTGCTTGCGCAGCTCGGTGGCGAGGTCGTACAGGCCCGCCAGGTCCATTCCCTCGGCGAGCAGCGGCAGTTCGTGCAGCGGCAGGCCCAGCTCGCCCAGCACCGCCCGCTGCTCCTGCTCCAGCGCGTGCCGCTCGGCGTACTCCTCGGCCTGCTGCAGGAGCGGGTCCACCAGCCGCTCGGCGTGCCCGCCGCGCCGCGCCCCGCCCAGCCCGGCCGCGGACAACGACCGCGCAAGGGATGAACGTGTCACGGTTCGTACGAGTTCCAGACCATCCGTGTCCAACACCTCGGGCCGCACCATGTTGACGATCACCCGGCCCACCGGCAGCTTCGCCGCCCGCAGCTCGGCGATGCCGTCCGCGGTCTCCTGGACCGGCATCTCCTCGAGCAGCGCGACCAGGTGCACGGCCGTCTCCGGCGACTTCAGCACCCGCATCACGGCTTGCGCCTGATTGTGTATCGGGCCGATCTTGGCCAGCCCCGCCACCTCGTCGTTGACGTTCAGGAAGCGGGTGACGCGACCGGTCGGCGGGGCGTCCATGACGACGTAGTCGTACACGAACCGCCCGGTCCTGTCCTTGCGCCGGACCGCCTCGCACGCCTTGCCGGTGAGGAGGACGTCCCTCAGCCCGGGTGCGACGGTGGTGGCGAAGTCGATCGCGCCCAGCTTCTTCAGGGCCCGCCCGGCGCTCCCCAGCTTGTAGAACATCTGGAGGTAGTCCAGAAGGGCCAGTTCGGGATCGATGGCGAGCGCGTACACCTCACCCCCGCCCGGCGCGACGGCGATCTTGCGTTCCTCATAGGGCAACGCCTCTGTCTCGAAGAGCTGCGCGATGCCCTGCCGGCCCTCCACCTCGACGAGAAGCGTCCGCTTCCCTGCCGTGGCGAGGGCCAGCGCTAGGGCGGCGGCGACCGTCGTCTTTCCGGTCCCGCCCTTGCCGCTGACGACCTGGAGCCTGCTCACGTCTTCGAGCGTAACCAGTCCGTGCCCGAGGCAATCGGGAGGCTGTGGACAACGGGGGCCGGTATCGGCCACATGGCCTGTGGACAACCGGCCCGGAACCAGCCGCCCGGCCTGCACGGGAGCCCTGGGGCGACAGCGGATAAAGTCGCCCCATGACCAAGTGGGAATACGCAACCGTGCCGCTGCTCGTCCATGCCACGAAGCAGATTCTGGACACCTGGGGCGAGGACGGCTGGGAGCTCGTCCAGGTCGTTCCCGGGCCGAACAACCCCGAGCAGCTCGTGGCCTACCTGAAGCGGGCCAAGGCATGAGCGGCGTCGAGGCGAAGCTCGCCGAGCTGGGCCTGACCCTGCCGGCCGTGGTGCCGCCCCTCGCGGCCTACCAGCCCGCCGTGCAGTCGGGGCCGTACGTGTTCACCTCAGGTCAGCTGCCCATGGTGGACGGCAAGCTGCCCGTCACCGGCAAGGTCGGCGCCGAGGTCACCCCCGAGGAGGCCAAGGAGCTGGCCCGCACCTGCGCCCTGAACGCCCTGGCCGCCGTGAAGTCGGTCGCCGGTGATCTGGACCGCGTCGCGCGCGTGGTGAAGGTCGTCGGCTTCGTCGCCTCGGCCTCGGACTTCACCGGCCAGCCCGGCGTCGTCAACGGCGCGAGCGAGCTGCTCGGCGCGGTCCTCGGCGACAAGGGCGTGCACGCGCGCAGTGCCGTCGGTGTCGCCGTGCTGCCGCTGGACGCCCCGGTCGAGGTCGAGATCCAGGTCGAGCTGGTCCCGTAACGGCCACCCCGGGGTGCCCTGACCTCGGGCACCTCTCGAACATTCGCTCACCAGGGGATAGCCTCGCGCCCATGGCGAATGGGCAGTGGTTTCCCTCGGACTGGCCGGACCGCATCCGCGCGCTCGCGGACGGGACACTCACGCCCGTCACACCCAGACGCGCGGCCACCGTCATGCTCGTGAAGGACGGGCCGGCCGGGACGTTGTTCGTCCACATGCTGCGCAGACGCGCCTCCATGGCCTTCGCCGGGGGCGCGTACGCGTATCCGGGCGGCGGGGTCGACCCGCGCGACGACGAGCGTCCGGTGCGCTGGGCGGGCCCCACGCGCGCGTGGTGGGCGCGGCGGCTCGGCGTCGAGGAGGCGGAGGCCCAGGCGATCGTCTGCGCGGCCGTACGGGAGACGTACGAGGAGGCCGGCGTCCTGCTCGCCGGGCCGGACCCCGACTCGGTCGTCGGTGACACGACCGGCGCCGACTGGGAGGCGGACCGCGCGGCCGTGGCCGCCCGTGAGCTGTCCTTCGCCGAGTTCCTCGACCGCCGCGGGCTCGTCCTGCGCTCCGACCTGCTCGGTGCCTGGACCCGCTGGATCACCCCCGAGTTCGAGGCCCGGCGCTACGACACCTGGTTCTTCGTGGCAGCGCTCCCCGAGGGCCAGCGCACCCGCAACGCCTCCACGGAGGCCGACCGCACCGTGTGGATCCGCCCGCAGGAGGCGGCGGACGGCTACGACAAGGGCGAGCTGACGATGATGCCGCCCACGATCGCGACCCTGCGCCAGCTGGCGCCGTACGCCACCGCCGCCGAGGCCCTCGCCGCCGCTCCCGGCCGCGATCTGACCGCCGTCCTGGCCGAGGCCCGGCTGACCGACGGCGAGATCGTGCTGAGCTGGCCGGGCCACGGCGAGTTCACCAAGCACATCCCCATCCCCGCCGGTGGAGGCCCCGCATGACCGACGCAGCAGCGCTTCCCGGCCAGCCTCGCGGCGGCGTCCTGACCGGACCGGCCACCGCGCGCGCGGTCAACGTCCTTGCGCCGAACGCCTCCGCGATGACCCTGGACGGCACCAACACCTGGATCGTCTCCGAGCCCGGCTCCGAGCTGGCGGTCGTGATCGATCCGGGCCCGCTGGACGACGGCCATCTGCGCGCCGTCGTGGACACCGCAGAACAGGCCGGCAAGCGGGTCGCCCTGACCCTGCTCACTCACGGCCACCCCGACCACGCCGAGGGCGCCGTCCGGTTCGCCGAACTGACCGGTACGCGCGTGCGTGCCCTCGATCCGGCCCTACGGCTGGGCGACGAGGGGCTGGGCGCCGGTGACGTGATCACGCTGGGCGGCCTGGAGCTGCGGGTCGTGCCGACGCCCGGCCACACCGCCGACTCGCTCTGCTTCCATCTCCCGGCGGACAGGGCCGTCCTGACCGGCGACACGATCCTGGGGCGCGGCACCACGGTCGTCGCCCACCCCGACGGCCGGCTGGGCGACTATCTGGACTCCCTACGGCGCCTGAGGTCCCTCACGGTCGACGACGGCGTCCACACGGTCCTCCCGGGCCACGGCCCCGTCCTGGAGGACGCCCAGGGCGCCGTGGAGTTCTACCTCGCCCACCGCGCCCACCGCCTCGCCCAGGTCGAGACGGCCGTCGAGGACGGCTTCCGCGCCGCCTCCGACGTCGTCGCCCATGTGTACGCCGACGTCGACCGCTCCCTGTGGCCGGCGGCCGAACTCTCCGTACGGGCGCAGATCGAGTATCTGGAGGACCACGGGCTGATCTAGTGCGGTCACGGCACTCGCGGCCGTTCCCCGGGGTTCAGGCGCCGTCCTCCGGCCGGGGAGCCTTGATGCCGTGCACGCGCGCGTACTCGTTCGCGAGCCAGGGCCCCAGATCGTCCACGTACGACGCGAGGACGACCGCGTCGCCGACCGGTTCGTAGCCGCGCAGCGCCGCCTTCCGCACCTGCTCGGCCCGCTCGGGGTAGTGCCCCGCGAACGCCTCGGCCATCTCGTGCAGGTCGCTGGTCCAGCCGTTCCAGCGGGGCATGACCAGGGTGAACGCGGTGCGCACGAGGTGGCGGGACAGCGACCGGACGAGAGGCCTGAGCGCCTCCTCCGTTCCGGCGGTCTCGGCGATGCGGGCCCGCCAGCGCGGCAGCAGCAGGGCGAGTTCGCCGTTCGTCTCGCGCGCGAGGAGCGAGTCGGGGCGGTAGCGGGGCAGGTACTCGGCGAGGTCCTCACCGAGGAGCGGGGTGCACAGACAGGCGACGAAGAACCCCAGGTCGTACCGCTCCAGGTCGCTCAGCACGCGCGTGCGGCTCGACAGCAGCACGCCGCCGCCGTCGATCTGGGCGAACCTCCGGTCGAGGGCCTCGAGCAGGGTCCGGGCACCGGCCCGGTCCGCCTCGGCCGGCTCCTCGTGCAGGACGGCCAGCAGGTCCAGGTCGCTGCGCCCCACGCGCGCGGTGCCGCGGGGGATCGACCCGTAGAGGTAGGCGCTGTGCAGGCGCGCCCCGAACAGCTCCAGGAGCCCGTCCCGGGCCGCCGCGACGACGGGGCGGAAGGGGTTCGTCACGCGCGCGAGGGAGCCTTCGCGCAGGAGGTAGCCCTGGGCGTCGAGCCCTCGCGGGGGAATCGTTTCAGCCATGGGGCGGAAAGGGGTGGCCCTGGGGACCGTAATGGCCCCGGGGGTCGTAATGGCCCCGGGGCCCCGGCGCCGCCGCGCGCTGTCGCGTCGTTACCGCGACCGCTTGGCGAGCCGCTCCACGTCCAGCAGGATGACCGCTCGCGCCTCCAGGCGCAGCCACCCGCGCTGGGCGAAGTCGGCGAGCGCCTTGTTGACCGTCTCGCGCGAGGCGCCGACGAGCTGGGCCAGCTCCTCCTGCGTGAGGTCGTGGACGACGTGGATGCCCTCCTCGGACTGCACGCCGAAGCGCCGGGAGAGGTCCAGCAGGGCGCGCGCCACGCGGCCGGGGACGTCGGAGAAGACCAGGTCGGACATGGCGTCGTTGGTCTTGCGCAGACGCCGGGCGACGGCGCGCAGGAGCGCGGCGGCCACCTCGGGGCGGGCGTTCAGCCAGGGCTGGAGGTCGCCGTGACCGAGGCCGAGCAGCTTGACCTCGGTGAGGGCCGTCGCCGTCGCCGTACGCGGGCCCGGGTCGAAGAGCGAGAGCTCGCCGATCAGCTCGCCGGGGCCCACCACGGCCAGCATGTTCTCGCGGCCGTCGGGGGACGTGCGGTGGAGCTTGACCTTGCCCTCGGTGACGACGTAGAGCCGGTCGCCCGGGTCGCCCTCGTGGAACAGGGAGTCACCACGGGCGAGGGTCACCTCACTCATGGAGGCGCGCAGCTCCGCGGCCTGCTCGTCGTCGAGTGCCGCGAAGAGCGGGTTGCGCCGCAGAACGTCGTCCACGAGTTCTCTCCTTGTCGCCTGCTCAGGGGATCTTGTCCCCCGCGTACCAGGGGACCTGGTTCCCCATTTTGCCGGACGGTCCAAACAGTGTGATCTGTCACAAGGATGCCGCACACATGTCCGGAGGTAAGCGGCAGGGGTCCAATTGGGGGCCGATCTTCGGGGTCCGGGGCAGATGTCGGTGCCGGGCTTTAGGCTGGCCGGGTGTCCAAATCGCCGGTGAGAGCACAGGCCAAGGGGGCTGGGCGGGTGGTTGTACGTCGGGATTCCGCTGTGGGCGAACAAGAGTCCGGTGAGGATAAGAAGACGGCAAAAGTGACAACAAAAGCCATTGCTCGCAAATCGGCCGGAAAGCCCGAGTCGCGGACCGCGCTCGTCCGCCGGGCCCGCCGTATCAACCGCGAACTCGCCGAGGTCTACCCGTACGCCCACCCGGAGCTGGATTTCGAGAACGCCTTCCAGCTCGTGGTCGCCACGGTCCTGTCCGCCCAGACCACCGACCTCAGGGTCAACCAGACGACTCCCGCCCTCTTCGCCAAGTACCCCACCCCGGAGGACCTCGCCGCGGCCAACCCGGAAGAGGTCGAGGAGATCCTCCGCCCCTGCGGGTTCTTCCGGGCCAAGACCCGGTCGGTCATAGGGCTCTCGAAGGGACTGGTGGAGCAGTTCGGCGGCGAGGTCCCCGGCCGTCTGGAGGACCTGGTCACCCTGCCCGGCGTCGGCCGCAAGACCGCCTTCGTGGTCCTGGGCAACGCCTTCGGGCGGCCCGGCATCACCGTGGACACCCATTTCCAGCGGCTCGTACGGCGCTGGCGGTGGACGGAGGAGACCGACCCCGACAAGATCGAGGCGGCGATCGGCACGCTCTTCCCCAAGGGCGACTGGACGGACCTGTCCCACCACGTCATCTGGCACGGCCGCCGCATCTGTCACGCGCGCAAGCCGGCCTGCGGTGCCTGCCCCATCGCCCCGCTCTGCCCCGCGTACGGCGAGGGCGAGACGGACCCCGAGAAGGCGAAGAAGCTCCTGAAGTACGAGAAGGGCGGCTTCCCCGGCCAGCGGCTCAACCCGCCGCAGGCCTACCTCGACGCGGGCGGGCGGCCGGCCCCGCCGCTGGGGGCCGGATGACCCGGGCGACGAGGCAGGCGGGACCGGCGGCCGACGGGGCGCGGCCGACGGAACGATCTACGGGTCCTCGCGCGTTGGACCCGGCAGAACGGGGGCGCGGCGATGACACGGGTGAGTGACACGGCCAGCGAGACGGCCGGCGGGACGGCGAGGGCCACGGCGAACCTGCCACGCGCGGCGAACGCCGCGACCGGAGGCCCGGGGCGTGCCCGGGGCGGCGGCGCCGCCGAGGGTGGTGCGGCGGGCGCCGGGGTCGGAGGCGCGGTCGACCCCGCGGCCGGTGCTGCGGCGTCCCCGTCCGGTGGTCCCGTGGGCGCCGGGACCGGAGCCGTGGCCGACGGCGCGAAGGGTGAGCCGGGCGGTGCCCAGGAGGGTGCCCGGGGCGGTACCCGGGGTGGCGCCGTGCCGCTGCGGACACACGGCCTGCCCGGTTGGCTCGACCCGGTCGTGCGGGTCGTGGAGACGGTCCGGCCGAGCCAGCTCAGCCGCTTCCTGCCGCCGCAGGACGGCGCGGGACGCCAGTCCGCGGTCCTCGTGCTGTTCGGAGAGGGCGAGCAGGGCCCCGAGCTGCTGCTGATGGAGCGGGCCGGCACCCTGCGCTCGCACGCGGGACAGCCCTCCTTCCCCGGCGGCGCCCTCGACCCGGAGGACGGCGATCCGCAGGGCGACGGCCCGCTGCGGGCCGCGCTGCGCGAGGCCGAGGAGGAGACCGGACTCGACCCCTCGGGCGTCCAGCTCTTCGGTGTGCTGCCCAAGCTGTACATCCCGGTCAGCGGTTTCGTCGTGACGCCCGTCCTGGGCTGGTGGCGCGAGCCGAGCCCGGTGGGAGTCGTCGACCCCAACGAGACGGCCCGGGTCTTCACCGTCCCCGTGGCCGATCTCACGGACCCGGCGAACCGGGCCACCGCGGTCCACCCCGGCGGCTACCGAGGTCCGGCATTCCTGGTCGAATCGGCCCTGGTCTGGGGCTTCACGGCCGGCATCATCGACCGCCTGCTGCACTTCGCGGGCTGGGAGCGCCCCTGGGACCGGGACAAGCAGGTCCCGCTCGACTGGCGGTCATGACAGGGTGAACCCCGTGAACGTGCTGGACATCCTGTTGCTGGTCGCGGCCGTCTGGTTCGCGGTGGTCGGCTTCCGCCAGGGCTTCGTCGTCGGCATCCTGTCGGTGATCGGCTTTCTGGGCGGCGGTCTGGTCGCCGTCTATCTGCTGCCGCTCATCTGGGACTGGCTGACCGACAACGCCGAGGTCAGCACCACGGCCGCCGTCGTCGCCGTCGTCGTCGTGATCGTCTGCGCGTCGGTCGGACAGGCGCTGACCACCCATCTCGGCAACAAACTGCGCCGGTACATCACCTGGTCCCCGGCCCGCGCCCTGGACGCCACCGGCGGCGCCCTGGTGAACGTCGTCGCCATGCTGCTGGTGGCCTGGCTGATCGGCTCCGCCCTGGCCGGCACGACCCTGCCGACCCTCGGCAAGGAGGTCCGCAACTCCACCGTGCTCCAGGGGGTGTCCCGGGCGCTGCCCGACCAGGCGGACACCTGGTTCGCCGACTTCTCCTCCGTCCTCGCGCAGAACGGCTTCCCGCAGGTCTTCAGCCCGTTCGCCAACGAGCCGATCACCGACGTCCAGCCGCCCGACCCGGCCCTCGCGGGCAGCGCCGTCGCCACGCGCGCGCAGCGCTCCATCGTCAAGGTGATGGGCACCGCCGAGAGTTGCGGCAAGGTCCTGGAGGGCACCGGCTTCGTCTTCGGCGAGCGCCGCGTGATGACCAACGCGCATGTCGTGGGCGGCGTCGACGAACCCACCGTGCAGATCGGCGGCGAGGGCCGCAAGTACGACGCGACGGTCGTCCTGTACGACTGGAAGCGCGACATCGCCGTGCTCGACGTACCGGACCTGCACGCGCCCGTGCTCAAGTTCACCACCGACGTCGCCTCCACCGGTGCTGACGCGATCGTCGCCGGGTTCCCGGAGAACGGCTCGTACGACGTCCGGGCGGCGCGCGTGCGCGGGCGCATCACGGCCAACGGCCCGGACATCTACCACCGCGGCACCGTGCGCCGTGATGTGTACTCGCTCTACACGACCGTCCGTCAGGGCAACTCCGGCGGCCCACTGCTCACCCCCGACGGGCGGGTGTACGGCGTGGTGTTCGCGAAGTCGCTCGACGACGCCTCCACCGGGTACGCGCTCACCGCGGACGAGATCCAGCAGGACGTCACGGCCGGACGTACCGCGGGACAGCAGGTGGACAGCGACCGCTGCGCCCTCTAGTGCCGTGACCGGGAAGGTTTGCCGGGAAGCTCGCGGACGCCGCGAGCCGGTGAACCTTTCCGGTCACGGCACTAGCTGCTTCTCGGGGCGCGGGAGCGGCGGTCAGCCGGTCGGGACGGCCCGGGCGGCGGTCAGCCTCGAGGGTGACGCAGGCGTACCGAGACCCAGCGGGCCCGGCGGCGCAGGATGCGCGGAATGCCCACCCGGAGGTCGGAGCCCGGCAGCTGCGGGTCGGAACCTCGTTGGTGGGAGCTCAGGCCAGCGGCCGAGCGGCGGTTGCGTGCTGCGTCACTGTAGTCGTGCGTCCAGCCCATACCCCGACGTCTGCCCCCGCCCCAAGGTCGATAACCGCCCCGAGGCCCGCCAATTGGCCTATGCGTCGGGCAATTGGCCGCTTGTCGTACAGGCGTTTCCCGTGGCATCCGGCGACGGACACCGGGCGCGACCACTCGGTCACCGATCCGGTTCCGGATCCTTCAGCCAATTGACCAGTTCGGTGGAGAAAGCGACCGGATCCTCCTCGTGAGGGAAGTGGCCCAGCCCGTCGAAGAGCCGCCACCGGTAGGGCGCCTCCACGTACTCGCCGGAGCCGGCCGCGCTACGGGTGCGCATCACCGGGTCGAGTGACCCGTGCAAGTGGAGCGTGGGGACGCGCACGGGCCGTTTCATGCGCCGGTAGAACTGGACGCCGTCCGGTCGCGCCATCGAGCGCACCAGCCACCGGTACGGCTCGATGGAGCAGTGCGCGGTGGAGGGGATGCACATGGCGCGCCGGTACGTCTCCAGGACCGCGTCCTCCGGCGGCCGCGGCCCGGACCACTCCCGGACGAGGCGAGCCACCAGCTCCCCGTCGTCGGCGGTGAGCTGCCGCTCCGGGATCCACGGCCGCTGGAAGCCCCAGATGTGGGAACTCGCGGCGGACTGGCGGACGTCGGCGAGCATCGCCGAGCGCCAGCGCCGCGGGTGCGGCATCGAGGCCACCGCGAGCCGCCGGACCAGCTTCGGGCGCATCACGGCGGCCGTCCACGCCAGATAGCCGCCCAGGTCGTGACCGACGAGCGCGGCGTCCGGCTCGCCGAGCGAGCGGATCACGCCCGTGATGTCGAGGGCGAGGTTGGCCGGGTCGTAGCCCCGGGGCGTACGGTCGCTGCCGCCCACGCCCCGCAGGTCCATGGCGACGGCCCGGAAGCCGGCGTCGGCGAGCGCGCCGAGCTGGTGCCGCCAGGTCCACCAGAACTGCGGGAAGCCGTGGACCAGCATGACCAGCGGTCCGTCACCGGCCTCCGCGATGTGGAAGCGGGCGCCGTTCGCGGCGACCTCACGATGGGTCACCTTGGTGCCCTCGGCGTACTCCGGCCGTACGACCGAGGTGGGGTGCGCCGAAGGGGTGGCGGGGTCCGTCATGACGTCGAGCGTGCCACAGCCTCGATGGCCGCCGGGCCCCGGTCCTCGGTCAGCTCCGGCCTGGGGTGCGGCTTGGCGTTCTGCAGGACGCCCGCGCTCTCCTTCATCGACGCGGCCACCTTCTGCGGGCCCTGGCTCTTCTTGGCCTTCTTCGCGAACACCACGCCGATCAGCACCAGGACGAGCGCGACGAGCACGTTCGCCGCGAAGGACAGCAGGAAGCAGATCGCGAGGTTCCAGTCGCTCCAGGTCCGGATGCCGTACGCCAGCGCGAAGTTCAGCATCGGCAGGGAGAACACCAGGACCGCGCCTGCCACCGTGAACGCCCCGCCGCTCGCCGCGCCGCGCTTCACGTCCTGCCTGAGCTGAGCCTTCGCCAGCGCGATCTCGTCGTGCACCAGCGCGGACATCTCGGACGTCGCCGAGGCGAACAGCTGGCCGATGCTGGCTTCGGCGCCGACCGGGCCGCCGTCGGGTGCGCTCATCGCGGTCTCCCTCGCTTCTTTTGTACCGTCCCGTCAGATCATGCCGGACCGTCGCCGTCCTCGCCCGCCCCGCCCGGCACTTCGGCCGCCATCCGGTGCGCGGGGTCCGTCCCCGAGTCCGTCCCCGAGTCCGTCCCCGGGTCCGTATCCGGGTCCGTCCCGGCGGCTCTCCCGCGGGCGATCTCCGCGGCGATACGGCGGTGCTCGGCGGCCTTGCGGTCATGGACCGCGGCCATCCGCAGGTGGTACGCCGGGTCGTCCTGCTCGTAGACGTCCGGGATGCCGTCGCTGTCCTCGTCGCGCTCCTCGGCCTCCTGGATCCGGCGGTAGCGGGCGTTGCGCAGCTTCAGCAGGACCGTCGCGCAGGTCGCCGCGATCAGCGAGCCCGTCAGGACGGCGGCCTTGACCTCGTCGGTGAGGGCCGCCTCGCCCGCGAAGGCCAGTTCGCCGATGAGCAGCGAGACGGTGAAGCCGATGCCGGCGAGCGAGGCGACGGCCAGGACGTCCGCCCAGGCCAGGTCCTCGCTGAGGGAGGCCCGGGTGAAGCGGGCGGTCAGCCAGGTGCCGCCGAAGATGCCGACCGTCTTGCCGATGACGAGCCCGAGGACGACCCCCAGGGGCTCCGGCCGGGTGAACATCTCGCCGAGCGCCCCGCCGGAGATCGTCACCCCCGCGCTGAACAGCGCGAACAGCGGCACGGCGAGCCCTGCGGAGAGCGGCCGCACCAGGTGCTCGATGTGCTCGCCGGGGGAGTGCTCCTCGCCCTCGCGGATGGTGCAGCGCAGCATCAGGCCCATGGCGACGCCGGCGATGGTCGCGTGGACGCCGCTGTTGTACATCAGCGCCCAGATCACCAGCGCGAGCGGCACGTACACGTACCAGCCGCGTACGCCCCTGCGCAGCAGCACCCAGAAGACCGCGAGGCCGGCGACGGCGCCGCCCAGGGCGGCGAATTCGATCGTGTCGGTGAAGAAGACCGCGATGATCAGGATCGCGAACAGGTCGTCGACGACGGCGAGGGTGAGCAGGAAGGCGCGCAGCGCGCTCGGCAGCGATGTCCCGATGACGGCGAGCACGGCGAGCGCGAAGGCGATGTCGGTGGCGGTGGGTACCGCCCAGCCGCCCGTGTCCCCGCCTCCGGTGAGGTTGGTGAGGGTGTAGACGAGCGCCGGTACGGCCATTCCGCACAGCGCGGCCGCGACGGGCAGGGCGGCGGCCCTGGGGTCCTTCAGCTCCCCGGCGACCACCTCGCGCTTGAGTTCGATGCCGGCGACGAAGAAGAAGATCGCGAGGAGGCCGTCGGCCGCCCAGTGTTCCACCGACAGGTGCAGTCCGAGGGCCTCGGGGCCGAGGTGGTAGTGGCTGACGGCCTCGTAGCTGTCGTGCAGCGCGGGGACGTTCGCCCAGAGCAGTGCGGTCACCGCGGCGAGAAGCAGCAGGACACCGCCCACGGTCTCGGTCCGCAGCGCGTCCGTGACGTAGGTCCGCTCGGGGAGGGAGAGCCGTCCGAAGATTCTGCGGGCGGTGCTGCGGGGCGCGGACACGGTGGGGACCTCCGGTCGGTGGGCATGGCGGAACGCATGCCGACCAGACTTCCCGGCGCACCTTTTTGATTACTTTACCTAAGGTGCGTCCAGCGCGCGCGGTACGGGCCGTGCGCGCTGCACGCGGTGCGCGGTGTGCCACGCGGTGCGTGGTGCGACGCGGCGCGCTCGGGGCCTGTGGGCGAGTGAGCAGGTGATCCCCACGATAGGTGCGAAACGGGCACCCGGCGCGGTTTCCCGCGTCGCCGGATGCCCGTCCCGTGTGGGGCCGTGCTCAGTCCTCGCTCGGTGCTGCCGGCAGCTTCGCCTGGATGAGGTCCATGACCGTGGAGTCGGTCAGGGTGGTCACATCGCCGAGTTCCCGCTTCTCGGCGATGTCCCGCAGCAGTCGGCGCATGATCTTGCCGGAGCGGGTCTTGGGCAGCTCGGTCACCGGGTGGATCTGCTTGGGCTTGGCGATCGGTCCGAGGGTCGCGCCGACGTGGTTGCGCAGTTCGGCGACCAGGTCCTCGGACTCGGCGGCGGTGCCGCGCAGGATGACGAACGCGACGATCGCCTGTCCGGTCGTCTCGTCGGCCGCGCCGACCACGGCCGCCTCGGCGACCGACGGGTGCGACACGAGCGCCGACTCGACCTCGGTGGTGGAGATGTTGTGCCCGGAGACGAGCATGACGTCGTCCACCCGGCCCAGCAGCCAGATGTCCCCGTCGTCGTCCTTCTTCGCGCCGTCGCCCGCGAAGTACTTGCCCTCGAAGCGCGACCAGTACGTGTCGAGGAAGCGCTGGTCGTCGCCCCAGATGGTGCGGAGCATCGACGGCCAGGGCTCGGTCAGGACCAGATAGCCACCGCCGCCGTTGGGCACCTCGTTCGCCTCGTCGTCGACGACGGTCGCGGAGATGCCGGGCAGCGGGCGCTGGGCGGAGCCCGGCTTCGTCTCGGTGACACCCGGCAGCGGCGAGATCATCATCGCGCCGGTCTCGGTCTGCCACCAGGTGTCCACGACGGGGGTCAGGTCGGCACCGATGTGCTTGCGGTACCAGATCCAGGCCTCGGGGTTGATGGGCTCCCCGACCGAACCGAGGACGCGGAGCGAGGACAGGTCGAACTTCGCGGGGATGTCGTCGCCCCACTTCATGAACGTACGGATCGCCGTCGGGGCCGTGTACAGGATCGTCACCCCGTACTTCTGCACGATCTCCCAGAAGCGCCCCTGGTGCGGGGTGTCCGGGGTGCCCTCGTACATGACCTGCGTCGCCCCGTTCGCCAGCGGTCCGTAGACGATGTACGAGTGGCCGGTGACCCAGCCGACGTCGGCGGTGCACCAGTACACGTCGGTGTCCGGCTTGAGGTCGAAGACCGCGTGGTGCGTGTATGCCGCCTGCGTGAGGTAGCCGCCGGAGGTGTGCAGGATGCCCTTCGGCTTGCCCGTGGTGCCGGACGTGTAGAGGATGAACAGCGGCTGCTCGGCGCCGAAGGCCTCCGGGGAGTGCTCGGCGGACTGGCGGTCGACGATCTCGTCCCACCACACGTCCCGGCTGTTGTCCCAGGCGACCTCCTGGCCCGTACGCCGGACCACGAGCACATGCTCGACGTTGCCCGCCTTGCGGACCGCGTCGTCGACGGCCGGCTTGAGCGCGGAGGGCTTGCCGCGCCGGTACCCGCCGTCCGCCGTGACCACGACCTTGGCGTCCGCGTCCTGGATCCGGGTCGCCAGCGCGTCCGCGCTGAAGCCGCCGAAGACCACGGAGTGCGCGGCGCCGATCCGGGCGCAGGCCAGCATCGCGACCGCCGTCTCCGGGATCATCGGCATGTACACCGCGACCCGGTCGCCCTTGCGGACGCCCAGCTCCAGCAGCGCGTTGGCCGCCTTCGACACCTCGGCCTTGAGTTCGGCGTAGGTGAGCGCGCGGCTGTCGCCGGGCTCACCCTCGAAGTGGATCGCGACCCGGTCGCCGTGCCCGGCCTCCACATGGCGGTCGACGCAGTTGTACGCGACGTTGAGCTCGCCGTCCTCGAACCACTTCGCGAACGGTGGGTTCGACCAGTCCAGCGTCTGTGTCGGCTCCTTGGCCCAGGTCAGCCGACGGGCCTGCTCGGCCCAGAAGCCGAGCCTGTCAGCCTTGGCCTGTTCGTACGCCTCCGCCGTGACATTGGCGTTCGCGGCCAGGTCGGCGGGCGGCGCGAACCTGCGCTCTTCCTTGAGCAGGTTGGCCAGGCTTTCGTTGCTCACGACATCTCCCTCTCGAAGGGTGTCCGTTGTGTCCCAGGCCACAGCTCATCAGAACCGGGGGCCGTGTGACAAGGGCCGACGGATAATTGGTTTAGACCTGTTCTGGTGCGGGCCGGGTCATCCGTACCCACGGACGGGGGCCGGAAGGAGTTCAGCCGGTGGCGCCTTTCACACGCGATGGCCCACATGATCGAACAGCTCGTTGCCTCCGTTCCCAGTGAGCAGATACGTCTGTGCCTCGCCCACGTGGAAGTACAGCCCGTGCAACTCCAGCTCCCCGGCCCGCAGGGCACCCGCCACCGACGTGTGGGCCCGCAGATGGTCCAGCTGCTGGACCACGTTCGTCAGACAGAGCTGCTCGACCGCGTCCGCCGGTGACCGCCCGGCCAGCCGGGCCGAGGGCCGGCCGTCGTCCGCCATCCGCTCCAGACTCGGCAGCCCGTGCCGCAGCCACCGCTTCAACGGCGTCTGCTCCCCGCCGGGTTCGGAGCCGAGCAGCGCCTGCATGGCCCCGCACCCCGAGTGCCCGCACACCGTGATGGACCGGACCTTCAGCACGTCCACCGCGTACTCGATGGCGGCCCCCACCGAGTCGTCCCCGCACTCCTCGTCCGGTGGCGGCACCAGGTTGCCGACGTTGCGCACCACGAACAGGTCGCCCGGACCACTGGAGGTGATCATCGAGGTGACCAGCCGCGAGTCGGCGCAGGTGAGGAACAGCTGCGTCGGCTGCTGCCCCTCCCGGGCCAGCCGCGCCAACTCCCCGCGCACCAGCGGAGCGGTGTTCCGCTGGAAGGCGCTGATGCCGCGGACCAGGGGGTGACTTCCGTCGGCCCCGGCATCCGCGGGACCGCCCGTGCCGCTCGGCGGGTGCGCCTGGTGGGTCTTGTACATCCGGTCGCGCGTCTCGTCGGTCCTGCGCGTCTCGTCGCTCTGGTCTGTCCCGTGGCTCTCCTGTGTCTCGTGCGTCGGGTGCGGTCTGTCGGGGGCGGTCGGAGTACCGGCCAGACTCGGCCGGTTCGGGGCTCCGGAAGCGGAACCCGTGGCGTGCGCGGAGCGCGGTAGCTCGCACTGGTGGTTGCGCCAAGGGGTCCACGGCCGGCAGCGGCAGTCGGCACCGGCGGCGGCGTGGTCGACGGCCGTGGTCGCCGTACCGAGTCTGCGGCCGGTCAGCTCGACGGTCCCGCCCTGGGCGGTGTGGGTCTTCTGCCAGTCCTGGAGGGCCTCGTACGCGGCGTGGTCCATGAACGAGCCGTCCAGCTCGACCACCACGCGGGTGCCGTGGGGTACGAGGTGCAGGGCCCGGCTGAGCCGTGGTACCGCCAGGAACGTCAACTGGCCGCGCACATGGACGTGATGGACTCCTTCCTGCTCGTGGTGGGTGATGCGGGTGTGGGCGAGGCGGTTGAGGGCGACGGCGACGGCGACCGCGATCCCCAGCGTCACGCCCTGGAGGACGCCGAGGAACACCACGCCGAGGGTGGTGACGGCGTACACCAGCACCTCCCGGTGGCGGGTCACCGTACGAATGTGGTGCAGGGACACCATCTGGATGCCGACGGCCATCACCAGGGCGGCGAGCGAGGCCAGGGGGATGAGTTCCAGGACCGGGACCATCAACAGTGCGGCGATCACTACGAGAACGCCGTGCAGCATCGTGGAGTTCCGGCTCACGGCACCCGAGTGGACATTTGCCGAACTGCGCACGGCCACCCCCGCGACGGGCAGTCCGCCGAGGGCGCCGGAGACGATGTTGGCGGCTCCCTGGCCGAGCAGTTCACGGTCGAGGTCGGAGCGGCCGACCCGTGGGGCGCGCCCCGCGGGCGAGGAGATGAGGTCGGCGCGGGAGGAGATGAGCTTGTCGACGGCGACCGCGCCGAGCAGCGACTGCACGCTGCACACCAGGGTGATGGTGAGGACGGCCGCCGCGACGCCGAGCGCCGGGCCCTCGGGCAGTCCGGCCAGGGCATGGCTGCGCCAGGAGGGGAGGTCGACCTTGGGCAGGACGAGGCCGCCGAGGGACGCCGCGACGGTGGCGCCGGCGACGGCGACGAGGGCGGCGGGCACCTTGCGCAGCATCCGGCCCGCCCGGCCGGGGATACGTGGCCAGAGCAGCAGCAGGGTCAGGGTCAGGGTGCTCACGGCGACCGCGGCGGGCTGGAGCCCGGCCAACTGGGCGGGCAGGGCGCGTAGGTTGGCCAGGACGGAGCTCTGCGGGGTGCCGCCCAGGACGATGTGCAGCTGGGCCACGGCGATGGTGACACCGATGCCGGCGAGCATGCCGTGCACGATGGCGGGGCTGACGGCGAGCGCGGTGCGTGCCACGCGCAGACAGCCGAGGCCCAGTTGGGTGCAGCCGGCGAGCACGGTGACGGCACAGGTCGTCCGCCATCCGTACCGCTGGATGAGGTCGGCCGTGACCACGGTGAGCCCGGCGGCGGGGCCGCTGACCTGGAGCGGGGACCCGCCGACGCAGCCGGCCACGATCCCGCCGACGGCGGCGGCGACGAGGCCGGCCTGCAGGGGTGCTCCGGTGGCCAGGGCGATGCCCAGGGACAGGGGGAGGGCGATCAGGAAGACCGCGATCGAGGCGGACACGTCGGCGCCCGCGATGCGGAAGCGGCGGTGCGGGCCCGACGGGGGGCTGTGCGGCGGGTGGGCGCGTCGGGCGCGCGTCGAGTCGGACGTACGAGTGGGGACGCAGGCTGACATGTTCCCGTCTCCTCCGGGGCAGCGCGGTCGCGGAACAGGTGGTCCCCCGCTCTCTGGCGGGGGCGGTCGCGGCCGTGGGTCACGGCGTACAGCGGCGGGATGAGAGAGCAACGCTCGGTAAAGCGATCGTAATGCAGAGTAAAGGTCAGGCATGGATTTATGTGGCAAATAGGGCAATGAATCACTCAGTTGGATGAAGTGAGCATTTCATCGGCTTGTCGTATTAATTCCTTTTCGGCCCCGTGCGACCTTGACCGCGCTGCCGGCTCGCCCCGGCACGCACCGACAGCACGCCCTCGTCGGCGTGGGCCGAGAGAAGGAAGAAGGTGGGCGGAGCATGACCGCCACCCAGAGAATCGCCGCGGCCGTCGTGGTCGCCGCGACGGCCGCCGCATCACTCGCCGGTTGTGCGACGGCGACCGACGCCGCCAAGACGACGACGCAGACCCCCCGCAAAGGCGCCCCGGCACCCAAACACGTGCTCCGGCTGATCGGCGACGGCTCCACCGCGTACACCGGACCGCAGCCGCACCTGCCCCGTCCGCAACGCCTGAAGCCCGGTCAGAAGCCCCCGCAGTTCGTGGTGTTCTCCTGGGACGGGGCCGGAGAGGACAGCCAGAAGCTGTTCTCGCACTTCCGTGAAGTGTCCAAGGCCAACCACGCGACCATGACGTACTTCCTCAGCGGCGTCTACATGCTGCCGGAGGAGAAGGCCGACCTCTACCGACCCCCGCAGCACTCCCCGGGCCGTTCCGACATCGGCTTCAACGACGAGCAGGGCATCGCCGACACCGTGAAGCAGCTACGGCTGGCGTGGCTGGAGGGCAACGAGATCGGCACCCACTTCAACGGCCACTTCTGCGGCAGGAACGGCGGGGTCGGCGCGTGGTCCCCGGCGGAGTGGCGGGACGAGATCGCCCAGGCCAAGCAGTTCGTGAAGACCTGGAAGACCAACACCGGCATGACGAAGGCCGCGCCGCTGCCCTTCGACTACGACAAGGAGCTGATCGGCGCCCGCACCCCCTGCCTGGAGGGCCAGAAGAACTTCATGCGGGCGGCGAGCCGACTGGGCTTCCGCTATGACACCAGCGGCGTCAACCAGCAGGTCTGGCCCCGCAAACGGATGGGGCTGTGGGACCTGTCGATGCAGCTCGTGCCCTTCCCGGGACACACCTACGAGCAGCTCACCATGGACTACAACTTCATGGTCAACCAGTCCGGCACCAAGACCCAGGGCGACCCCGCCAAGCGCGCCTTCTGGGGCGAGCAGATGCGCGACGGCCTGCTCCGGGGCTTCCACCGCGCCTACAACGGCAACCGCGCTCCGCTGATCATCGGCAACCACTTCGAGTCCTGGAACGGCGGAACGTACATGCGCGCCGTCCAGGAGGTCGTGGAGACCGTCTGCAACCAGGCCGACGTGCGCTGTGTGTCCTTCCGGCAGCTGGCCGACTGGCTGGACGCCCAGGACCCGCAGACTCTGAGCAAGCTGCGCTCCCTCGATGTCGGCGAGGTCCCGGAGCAGGGCTGGACGTCCTTCCTGTCCGACGGGCCGGCCCCGGCCCCCAAGGGCATCCCGGGCGGCCCGACGGCCCGGCGGTAGCCGCCGCCCGGGTGTTCTAGACGGCGGCGGCCACGCCCTCGCCGAGTACGAAGTCGGGGTCGACCTGGGCCGCCAGGTCGGCCCCGGTGCGTTCGTTGCCCCAGGACTGGGCGTTCTTCAGGTGGAAGTGCACCATCTGGCGGGTGTAGCGGGCCCGGTCGCGCCGCTCGTGGGCGGCGTCGACGGTCGTCCGCAGCAGGCGCAGGGCTTCGCGGTCGGCCGCGTCCAGGAGGTCGAACCGGGGCGGCCGGCCCTTCTCCATGGCGCGCACCCAGTTCGAGTGCCCCACCGTGACGAGCAGGTCGTCACCGACTTCGGCGCGGAGGAAGTCGAGGTCGTCCTGCCCTTGCACCTTGTTGCCGACGACCTTCAGCTCGACGCCGAAGTCGCGGGCGTGCTCCTTGTACTGACGGTAGACGGAGACCCCCTTCCGGGTCGGCTCGGCGACGAGGAACGTGACGTCGAAGCGGGTGAACAGGCCGGAGGCGAAGGAGTCCGAGCCCGCCGTCATGTCGACCACGACGTACTCGTCGCGGCCGTCCACCAGGTGGTTCAGGCACAGCTCCACCGCTCCCGTCTTGGAGTGGTAGCAGGCGACCCCCAGGTCGGCGTCCGTGAAGGGGCCGGTGACCATCAAACGGACGGCGCCCCCGTCGAGTTCCACCGGCCGGGCGCAGGCGTCGTACACCGGATTGTCCTCGCGCACCCGCAGCAGCCGGGAGCCCCGGCCGGGTGGGGTCGTCTTGATCATCGACTCGGCCGAGGCGATGCGCGGGTTGGAGCCGCGCAGGTACTCCTTGATCAGCGGCAGGTGATCACCCAGTGCGGGCAGGGCGGCGGCCTCGCTCTCGTCGAGGCCGAGAGCGGGCCCCAGGTGCTGGTTGATGTCGGCGTCCACGGCGAGCACGGGGGCGCCCAGGGTGGCGAGGTGGCGGATGAACAGGGACGACAGCGTGGTCTTGCCGCTGCCGCCCTTCCCGACGAAAGCAATTTTCATGTTCACCAAGAGTAGTGCGACGATCGCTGTGCGTGGCAGCGGTGCGTGAAGAAGACCACTCCTTCGAGGGGTCCGGCCCAGGGGTGCGTAATGTCGTACTCATGAGTACGACAGGCGCGTCCGCCGATCCGCTCGCGGCCCTGGGCTCGTTGCCCGGCGTGGCCGAGTCCGTGGAGTCCGTGCGCAAGGCCGTGGACCGGGTCTACGGACACCGGGTCATGCGGCGCCGCAGCAACGCGGTCACCTCCGAGGCCGCCCTGCGCGGCGCCCGTGGTTCGGCGGCGCTGTCCGGCGCGGACTGGGCCCTGGAGGAGGTGCGGCGGCGCAGTGACTTCGGCGTCGACGGCGAGGCGCGGGTGATGGGTGCCGCCCTGCGGCTGACGGCCGAGGCCGGCCAGCTGCTGTCCATCTGGCGGCAGTCGCCGCTGCGGGTGCTCGCGCGGCTGCATCTGGTGGCCGCGGCGGGTGGCGGCGACGACATCGGGCGGCCGCGCCAGGCGGGGGAGCCGGTCGACGAACCGCTCGTCGAGGTGCCGCTGCCCGGAGCCGCTGAAGTGGCCGGCCGACTGGACGGGCTCTCCGGGCTGATCATCGCGGGGAGCTCGGCACCCGCCCTGGTGACGGCCGCCGTGGTGCACGGCGAGCTGCTCGCCCTGCGCCCCTTCACCTCGCACAACGGCCTGGTCGCGCGCGCCGCCGAGCGCATCGTGCTGATCGGCAGCGGTCTCGACCCCAAGTCGGTCTGCCCTGCCGAGGTGGGCCACGCGGAACTGGGCCGTGCCGCCTATCTGGCGGCACTGGACGGCTATGTGTCCGGCACTCCCGAGGGCATGGCGGCCTGGATCACGCACTGCGGCAGGGCGGTCGAGCTGGGCGCCCGCGAGTCGACGGCGGTGTGCGAGGCGTTGCAGCGCGGAGCGGCGTAAGGGCCGGTGCAGAGGCGGAAAGTCCCGGTAACGGGTTGCGGCGGTACGAGAATTCGTACCGCCGCTGGCATGTTCACCGGGTTACCAAGCGTCCTCGATATGGTGCCCATCAGGCCGGGTTCTTTGCCCGTGACCTGGTGCGGCTGGCCCGTAATCGACGGGTCGACGTCGCGTGGGTGCTCGATGTTCATGCACCGGTCCGTGGGGCCAAATGCGTTATTAAGGTGATCCTTTCGGATGTCCTTGGTCTCGCGGGCCGTGAGTCCTTTCTACTCCAGGACCAGGACAAGCGGAACCCCCGCCGCCAGTTCTTTACTTTTGCCGCCAAAGGGGTGTGAAACGGTCTCCGCAGCTCAGACGGTCGCCGCCCGGCGCCGACTCGCGTACCAGACGAGGCCCGCCGTCGCCGCCGCCGCGCCTATGGCAGCCGCCGCGACCAGGGCCGGGCGCGGCGGTACGGAGAACGACGGAATCCGCTGCTTGAGCCGTACAGGCCGGTGGAAGTCGAGAATCGGCCACCCGCGCGCGACGGCCTCACGCCGCAGGGCCCGGTCCGGGTTCACGGCGTGCGGACGGCCCACCGACTGGAGCATCGGCAGATCGGTCGCCGAGTCGCTGTACGCGAAACAGCGCTCCAGGTCGTACCCCTCCGAAACGGCCAGCTCCTTGATCGCCTCCGCCTTCGTCGGGCCGTAGGCGTAGTACTCCACCTCGCCGGTGTAGCAGCCGTCCTCGCCGACCACCATCCGGGTCGCCACCACGCGGTCCGCGCCCAGCAACTCCCCGATCGGCTCGACCACCTCCGCGCCCGACGTCGACACGATCACGACATCGCGACCGGCCGCGTGGTGCTCCTCGATGAGCGAGGCCGCCTCGTCGTAGATGAGCGGGTCGATCAGATCGTGCAGGGTCTCGGCGACGATCTCCTTCACCTGCTGCACGTTCCAGCCGCGCACCATCCCGGACAGGTACTTCCGGGTCCGCTCCATCTGATCGTGGTCCATACCGCCCACGCGGAAGACGAACTGGGCATATGCGGTCCGCAAGGCGGCCCTGCGGTTGATCAGACCGCCTTGGTAGAAGGACTTGCTGAAGGTGAGCGTGCTCGACTTCGCAATGACCGTCTTGTCCAGGTCAAAGAAGGCCGCTGTGCGGGGCAAGGAGTGGTTTTCCACAACCAAGAGCATAGGGGCAGCCCATTCGGCGTAAGGTGGGCGCGTGGGTTTGCCTGAGAGGGCTCTCGGGTACACCATGGAAGTCACGGATCGTTCGCGACCGTGCTAACCCGGTCCGGCTCCTCCCCCCCCGAGTCGGCCGTGGAGACGACCCCCGCTCTCCCCCCCGGCGGGGGTCGTCGCATGTCCGGGTGCATTTTCCCCTACTTCGCGCGGTGCGGCCGCGTCTGCGAGGCGGCTCCGGCCGCCCCTTCGGCATGTCCGTGATCCGTCACGTTGGGTAGCGGTCGGACTGCTCTGCGGGAGTCGCACTGGGGACGGGCGGCCATCACCGGTATGGGTGACGGCGATATTCACAACCGGCTGCCCGTCCACAGATTTTCACCAAGATCCACAAGATTTCCCGGCGGGCCGCACCGTGATTCCGACGCGTCCGCTCGGGCCGGAGTTCATGGCCGGTTCCGTTTGCCGGGTGCGCGCGGCCGGTTTTTCGTCGGCCGTTCTCGCGGAGGCCACTTGTCCGGTTCTTCGCACGCTCGGGAATCGCGGGGCCGCAGGGGCTGCGCGACCCACGACAAAGGGGGACGAAAACATGGCCGGAGCCGTCACGCACGACCCGCCACCCGCCGCTTCCCGCCGGCAGGGCAAACCGCTCATCGTCACCGAGGACGCCGACCTCCTCGACGACCTGCTGCGCCTGTGCGCCGCGGCCGGCGCGACGCCCGAGGTGCACCCCTCGGTGCCCGAGCGCCGCGGCAGCTGGGAGACCGCGCCGCTCGTCCTCGTCGGCGACGACGCCGCCCGCCGGGTGCGCGGGGCCACCCGCAGGCGCGGAGTGGTCCTCGTCGGACGCGACCAGGACGACTCCGGCGTCTGGCAGCGCGCCGTCGAGATCGGCGCGGATCACGTCCTGATGCTGCCCGACGGCGAACAGTGGCTGGTCGACCGCATCGCCGACGTCGCCGAGGGCGTCGGCCGGCCCGCGCTCACCGTCGGCGTCATCGGCGGCCGCGGAGGCGCAGGCGCGTCCACGCTCGCGTGCGCCCTGGCCGTCACCTCCGCGCGTGAAGGCCTGCGCACTCTCCTGGTGGACGCCGATCCGCTCGGAGGCGGACTCGACGTACTGCTCGGCGGGGAGACGACCGAAGGCCTGCGCTGGCCCGCCTTCGCCGCCTCACGCGGGCGGGTCGGCGGCGGTGCCCTCGAGGAGTCCCTGCCCGAACTGCACGCACTGCGCGTGCTCAGCTGGGACCGTGGCGACTGCGTGGCCGTCCCGCCGCAGGCCGTCCGCGCGGTCCTCGCCGCCGCGCGCCGCCGGGGCGGCACGGTCGTCGTGGACCTGCCCCGCCGCCTCGACGACGGGGCCGCCGAGGCGCTCGCCCAGATCGACGTCGGACTGCTCGTGGTCCCCGCCGAACTGCGCGCCGTCGCGGCCGCAGGCCGGGTGGCCGCCGCGGCCGGGATGGTCCTGCGCGACCTCAGGGTGGCGGTACGGGGCCCGTACGCACCCGGCCTCGACGACCGCGAGGTGGCCGCACTGCTCCGGCTGCCGCTGGTCGGCGAGGTGCCGGTGGAGCAGACACTGCTCCGCCCCGACGGCGGCAAGGCACCCCCGGGCGCCGCCGCGCGCGGGCCCCTCGCCCGCTTCTGCAAGCAGTTCTGGGAGAGGGCGCTGATCGAGGCGGGTGGCGCATGAGTACGGCACGCGTCAGTACGCCACGAGTGAGTACGGCACGCGCGAGTGCGCCCCAGGTGAGCGCAGCACCGGCACTGGGGGCCGCGCTGCTGGACGGCGTACGGCAGTGGCTCGCCGCGAGCGGGGCCGAGCCGACGCCCGCACGCGTGGCGCAGGCCCTGCGCGAACAGGGCCGGGTGCTCGGGGACGCCGAGGTGCTCGGGGCGGCCGAGCAACTGCGCTCCGAGCTGATCGGCAGCGGGCCCCTGGAGCCACTGCTCGCCGACCCCTCGGTGACCGACGTCCTGGTGTCCGCCCCGGACCGGGTCTGGGTCGACCGGGGCGGCGGCCTGGAGCTGACCACCGTCTCCTTCCCGGACGCCGCGGCCGTACGACGCCTCGCGCAGCGACTGGCCGCCGTGGCCGGTCGGCGCCTGGACGACGCCCGGCCCTGGGCCGACGCCCGGCTGCCCGACGGGACCCGGCTGCACGCCGTGCTGCCGCCGGTGGCCGTCGGCTGCGCCTGTCTGTCGCTGCGCGTGGTACGGCCGCGGGCGTTCACGCTCGATGAACTCGTGGCCGCGGGCACGGTACCGCCGGGCGGCGACCGGGTGCTGCGGGCCCTGCTCGCAGCGCGGCTGTCCTTCCTGGTCAGCGGGGGCACCGGCAGCGGCAAGACGACCCTGCTGAGCGCACTGCTCGGCCTCGTCGGGCCCGGGGAGCGGATCGTGCTCGCCGAGGACTCCGCGGAGCTGCGGCCGGACCATCCGCACGTGGTCCGCCTGGAGACCAGACCCGCCAACCAGGAGGGTGCGGGGCTCGTCACGCTCGAGGACCTGGTGCGGCAGGCCCTGCGGATGCGCCCGGACCGGCTCGTCGTCGGCGAGGTGCGCGGACCGGAGGTGGTCCATCTGCTGGCCGCGCTCAACACGGGCCACGAAGGGGGCTGCGGCACCGTCCACGCCAACGCCGCGGCGGACGTCCCCGCTCGGTTGGAGGCGCTCGGTACGGCGGCCGGACTCGACCGGGCCGCACTGCACAGCCAGGTGGCGGCCGCGCTCTCCGTGGTCCTGCACCTCGTCCGTGACCCGGCCGGGCGGCGCCGGATCGCGGAGGTGCACGTGCTGGAGCGCGACCCCACGGGGCTGGTGCGGACGGTACCGGCACTGCGCTGGCAGCCGGACGCCTTCGCGTACGAGCGCGGGTGGGGGCGGCTGCGGGAGCTGCTGAGGGGCGGGCAGCCCGGGGCGGGCGACGAAAGGAACGAGGTGGGCGATGTACGGGACGGATGAGGCGTCGACGGCGGCGGCCGTCGCCTGTGCCGGGGCGGCGGCGTGGCTGCTGGGCGGTCCGCACTCCGGTGGCCGGCGGGCGCAATTGCTGCTCGCCGGAGGCGGGGTGGTCGGCGGTGGACCACCGGCCTGGCGTGACCTGACCCTCGGATTGCGCGGATTGCGCGGACTACGTGCGCGATGGCGGCCCGAGTGGTGGGCGTCGGTCGTCGGAGTGGTGCTGGCGCTGCTGGGAGCCTCGCCGCTTCCGGTCGTCGTCGGGGCCGCGGCGGTACCCCTGCTGCGCCGGGCGCGGCGGACCGCGCAGGCGCGCCGCACCGGGGAACGCACGGCGGACTCCGTGATCGGGCTCTGCGCCGCGCTCGCCGGGGAGGTTCGCGCCGGACGGCAGCCAGGGGAGGCGTTGCAGCGGGCCGCGCGGGACTCCGGTGGGCTGGGCGAGGCGCGGGCGGCGGTGCTGGCGGCGGCGCGGTTCGGCGGGGATGTGCCCCGGGCGCTCGCGGTCGCCGCACGGCGGCCGGGGGCCGGCGGACTGCTGGGGCTGGCGGCGTGCTGGCGGGTGGCCGTGGACCAGGGGGCGGGCCTCGCGGCCGGACTCGACCGTCTGGAGGGGGCGTTGCGCGCCGAGCGCGATCAACGGGCCGACCTGCGAGCGCAGTTGTCGGGACCACGCGCCACCGCCGTGATGCTGGCCTGTCTGCCCGCTCTGGGGCTCGTCCTGGGCGCCGCGCTCGGCGCCGACCCGTTGCGGGTGCTGTTCCACAGCGTGGCCGGGCTGGGCTGCCTGCTCGTCGGCGGGCTGCTGGAGGGCGCGGGGGTGTGGTGGGTGCGGTGGCTTGTACGGAACGCGGAGGGGGCGTGACGGGCGTGATCGGGCGTGCGGGCGAGGGAAACGGGCGGTGGGCGCCGGTGACGAGGAGGGAGGCGACATGAGCGTGGAAGTTGTCCACAGGCTGGGGGTGGCCGTGGGGATCGTGACGGCCCTCGGGGCGCCGGTGTGGTGGCTGGAGCGGGTGCGGTGCGCCCGCAGGGCCCGGGGGAGAGCGGCCGGGCTGCTGGGGCGGGAGAGGGCGCGGGACGTCCCGCGCGCGGGGATGCGGGACGCGGCGGAGACCTGGCTGCCGGTGGTGGCGGTGGCGGGCGCCGGATGGGTGCTGATCGGCGGTGTCGTGGGGGCGGTGGCCGGGGTGGCCGGCGCGTTCGGGCTGTGGCGGTGGCGCGGTCGGCAGCGGGCGGCCGCCGCCGTGGGCGAGGCCGACGTGCGGCTCGCCGCCGGACAACTGCCCCTCGCCGCCGATCTGCTGGCCGCCTGCATCGCGGCGGGCGCAGCCCCGGTGATCGCCGCGCAGGCCGTCGGAGAGGCGCTGGGCGGGCCGCTGGGGGAGGGGCTGGCGCGAGGTGCCGCCGAGGTGCGGCTGGGCGGCGAACCGGCCACGGCGTGGCGGGGGTTGGCCGGTGCGCCGGGCGCGGAGGCCCTGGCGCGGCTGTTGGAACACGCCGATGTGACGGGCGTCCCGGCGGCCGGCCCCGTGGCCCGGCTCGCCGGGGACGCCCGGGCCGAGTGGACCCGGGCCGCGACGGCCAGGGCCCGACGCGCCGGCGTCCTGGTGGCCGCGCCGGTGGGGCTGTGCTTCCTGCCCGCCTTCATCGCGGTCGGCGTCGTACCGGTCGTGATCGGGCTCGCGGGCGGGGTGATGGGAGGAGGGGGCGGCTGACGACGAGGTGCTGAACCGGCGCCCTGGGGCGCCGAGCGGGGACACGACGGAGACGACGGATCACACAGCGGACGAACAGTCAGAGGCCGACAGGCCGGACCTTACGGGGGTTGAGATGTACAAGGCGGTACGGGCGCGGTTGCGTGCCCTGATGTGCGGCATGCGGGGCGCGCGCAAGGACGCCGGAATGGTGACGTCCGAGTACGCGATGGGGATCGTGGCGGCGGTGGGTTTCGCCGTGCTCCTCTACCAGGTGGTGACGAGCGACGCCGTCAGCACACAGCTCCAGGACCTCGTGAGGCGGGCGCTCAGTGGGGGGATGTGAGCGGCGGCGGCTCGGCGGGGACCGGGGCTTCGTGACGGCCGAGTCGGCCGTGGTGCTGCCGGTGCTGGTGGTGTTCGCGATGGCGCTGGTGTGGGGGCTGCTCGTGATGGCGGCCCGGATCCAGTGCGTGGACGCGGCCAGGACCGGCGCCCGGGCAGCGGCCCGGCAGGACCCCACCGGGACGGTCGTCGAACTGGCCCGCGCGGTCGCACCGCGCGGGGCGCGCGTGACGGTGGGCAGGGAGGGCGACCAGGTGCGCGTGGTGGTCGTGGCGAGTCCGCCCCTGCTGAGGGGCTTGCCCTTCGAGGTGCGGGAGGAGGCGGTGGCGGCGGCCGAGGAGGCCGTGGGAGGTGAGCCGGACGGCGGAGGCGACCGGGACGGCGGGAGCGGGTCGGAGAGCGGACGCGAGCGGGACGGCGTCGGGGCGGAGAGCGGAGCCGGGCGGCCGGAGGGCGTGGGCGGGCCGGACACGGGAGCCGGGCCGGACGGCGGAGGTGGGCCGTGAGGGCGGCTCGTGTCGTCGGGTCGCGGGTGCGCGGGCGGGGCGACCGGGGGTCGGCCACCGTCTGGAGTCTCGGGGCGATCGCGGTGCTGTGCGTGGTCTTCGGTGCCGTGCTGGCCCTGGGGCAGGCCGTAGCGGTCCGGCACCGGGCCGCCGGGGGCGCGGACCTCGCGGCGCTCGCGGCCGCGGACCACTGGCCGGAGGGCGAGGAGGGGGCCTGTGCGCGGGCGGGCAGGGTGGCGCGGGCTCAGGGCGTGCGGCTGGTGCGGTGCGCGGTCGCCGGGGAGATCGCGGACGTGACGGCGGCGGCGGGCCTGGGACCCTTCACGGCCGAGGTCAGGGCACGTGCGGGCCCTCCGGGGCCGGTATCGCCGCTCCCGGGCCCGCCCCCGGCCCGGCTTCCACCGTCCGAGGCCCAGGCTCCTCAGGGGTGGGCTCCTCAGGGGTGGGCTCCTGAGGGGAGGGTCCAGGAGGGGCGTGCTCCTGGGGCGCGGGCTCTTGAAGGGCGGGGCCAGGACGGGTGGGTTCCTGGGGCGCGGGCTGCGGCTCCTCCCGGGACTCGGGGACCGGCCCCGGGGCCGTCTCCTCCGGCGCCCCTCGGAGCAGTTCCGTGAGGAGCCGCACGGCCCCCCTCTTGTGCAGCGGGTCGTTGCCGTTGCCGCACTTGGGGGACTGGATGCAGGACGGGCAGCCGGCGTCGCACTCGCAGGAGGCGATGGCTTCGCGGGTGGCGGCGAGCCAGGCGCGGGCGGTGTGGAAGGCGCGCTCCGCGAAGCCCGCCCCGCCCGGATGGCCGTCGTAGACGAAGACCGTCGGCAGGAGCGTGTCGGGGTGCAGCGGGATCGACACGCCGCCGATGTCCCAGCGGTCGCAGGTCGCGAAGAGCGGGAGGAGGCCGATGGAGGCGTGTTCGGCGGCGTGCAGGGCGCCGCCAAGGATCTCGGGATCGATACGGGCGGCGTCGAGCTGGTCCTCCGTGACCGTCCACCACACCGCGCGGGTGCGCAGCGTACGAGGAGGGAGATCGAGCTTCGACTCGCCCAGGACTTCACCGGTGATGACACGTCGGCGCAGGAAGGAGACGACCTGGTTGGTGACTTCGACGGAGCCGTAGCACAACCGGCCCTGGCCCCAGGGGATTTCGGTGTCGGTCTCCAGGACGGCGATGGCGGTGGTGTCGCGGGCGACGGTCGTGTAGGGCGGGGCGGCCTCCTCGACCAGGGCGACCGCGTCGTCGAGGTCCAGGGAGCGGACGAGATAGGTGCGGCCCTGGTGGAGGTGGACGGCGCCCTCGTGGACGGTGGTGTGGGCGGCGCCCGCGTCGACCGTGCCGAGCAGCCGGCCCGTGCCCTCCTCGACGATCTGCACCGGCCGGCCGCCCTCGCCGCGGATGTCGGTGAGGTCGGCGGCGCGTTCCCGGCGCGTCCAGTGCCAGGCCCTCGTGCGGCGGCGCAGCAGCCTGGCGGCCTCCAGCTGGGGCAGCAGCGCCTCGGTCTCCGGGCCGAACAGCGCCAGGTCCTCCTCCGTCAGCGGGAGTTCGGCGGCGGCGGCGCACAGGTGCGGGGCGAGGACGTAGGGGTTGTCGGGGTCGAGGACCGTCGATTCCACCGGACGGTCGAAGAGCGCCTCCGGGTGGTGGACGAGGAAGGTGTCCAGCGGGTCGTCGCGGGCGACCAGCACCGCCAGCGCGCCCTGCCCGGACCGCCCGGCGCGGCCCGCCTGCTGCCACAGGGAGGCGCGGGTGCCCGGATAGCCGGCGATCAGGACGGCGTCGAGGCCGGAGACGTCGATGCCGAGTTCGAGGGCCGTGGTGGCGGCGAGACCCAGGAGCTCGCCGGAGTGCAGGGCCTGTTCGAGGGCGCGGCGTTCCTCGGGCAGGTAGCCGCCCCGGTACGCCGCGACACGCCGGGCGAGCGAGCGGTCCACCTCGGCGAGCCGTTCCTGGGCGATCACCGAGATCAGCTCGGCGCCGCGCCGGGAGCGGACGAAGGCGACCGTGCGCACGCCCTGGACGGCGAGGTCGGTGAGGAGGTCGGCGGTCTCGGCGGTGGCGGTACGCCGGACGGGTGCGCCCTTCTCGCCCTGGAGCTCGGTGAGCGGCGGCTCCCAGAGGGCGAACACCAGTTCACCTCGGGGTGAGGCGTCGTCGGCGACCTCCACCACCGGCAGGCCGGTGAGCCGGCCGGCGGCGACCGCGGGCTCGGCGGCCGTCGCGGAGGCCAGCAGGAAGACCGGGGAGGAGCCGTAGCGGGCACACAGGCGGCGCAGCCGGCGCAGCACCTGGGCGACGTGGGAGCCGAAGACGCCGCGGTAGGTGTGGCACTCGTCGACGACGACGTACTTCAGCGACTTCAGGAAGGAGGACCAGCGCGGGTGGGACGGGAGGATCCCGCGGTGCAGCATGTCGGGGTTGGTGAGCACGTAGTTGGCGTACTGGCGGACCCATTCGCGTTCCTCGAACGGCGTGTCGCCGTCGTACACGGCCGGACGCACCGCGTTGCCGAGCGGGTGTGAGAGTTCTTTCACAGAGCGGCGCTGGTCGGCGGCGAGGGCCTTGGTCGGGGCGAGGTACAGGGCGGTCGCGCCGCGGCCGTTCGGGGCCTCGGAGCCGTCCAGAAGGGTGGACAGCACCGGGACGAGATAGGCCAGGGACTTGCCGGAGGCGGTACCCGTGGCGACGACCACCGAGTCGCCGTCCAGGGCGTGCTCGGCGGCGAGCGCCTGGTGGGCCCAGGGGTGGGCGATCCCGCAGTTCTGGACCGCCGCGATCACTTCCGGGCGAATCCGGTCAGGCCAGACGGCATGGCGGCCCGCGCGCGGGGGCAAGTGCTCCGTATGAGTGATGCGCGAAGCCCGGCTCGGGCCCGGGGCGAGCCGGTCCAGGAGGGCGCCCGGCGACAGGCGGGGCGCGGGCTGTGCCGAGGATCGATCGGTTCGGTGATTCTTGGCCATCGGCACCGAGTGTGTCACTGGCGTGACGGACAATGGAGCCAAGGCGTCGTGCACGCCTGCCGGTAAGTGATTGAATGCCATCGCGGCTGGCGAACCGTCCAGGGGGCTCTGCCGAGGTGTCCCGAGGGGCGACCGCTCGATAGCAAGGTGCTGGAGGATCCGTGGACCTGTCCCTGTCGACCGAGACCGTCGGCGATCGCACGATCGTCAAGGTCGGTGGCGAAATCGACGTATATACCGCGCCCAAGCTGCGCGAGCAGTTGGTCGAGCTGGTGAACGACGGGAATTTCCACCTCGTCGTGGACATGGAGGGCGTGGACTTCCTCGACTCCACCGGGCTCGGCGTACTGGTCGGCGGCCTGAAGCGTGTGCGTGCCCACGAGGGCTCGCTGCGCCTGGTCTGCAACCAGGAGCGCATTCTGAAGATCTTCCGCATCACCGGCCTGACCAAGGTGTTCCCGATTCACACCTCGGTCGAGGACGCGGTCCAAGCCACCGACTGACCCGTCCGTCCGGGTCCGGTGACCCGAACGGCCCAGTTGTACAACCGGGGGACCGGGCTTTCGGCAGCCCGGCCCCCCGACAGCACGCCCGAGTTCCGAGGGGGACGCATGGCCACCGTTGAACTCCGCTTCAGCGCGCTGCCCGAGCACGTCAGGACCGCCCGACTGGTGGCGGCAGCGGTGGCGCGCAGGGCCGGAGTGGACGAGGCCGTCCTCGACGAGGTGAGACTCGCCGTCGGCGAGGCCTGCACCCGTGCCGTCGGCCTTCACCAGAGTGGCGGTATCACCGCTCCCGTGAAGGTGGCGCTGATCGAGGAGGAGAAGCAGTTCTCCATCGAGGTCGGCGACGAGGCGCCGCGCGCCGCCCCAGGAGACCGGGTTCCCGGCTCCGGCGCGGACGACGTGGACGCCGAGGAGGACGAGATGGGCCTCGCGGTCATCAGCGGCCTCGTCGACGACGTGGAGGTCACCGCCGGTGCGAACGGCGGTCTGATCCGTATGACCTGGCCGAGGACACCGGCCGCGGCGACGGTCGGCTGACCCGCGCCGGCCGCTCCGGCCGTATCCGTACCCGAAGGGCCCCACTCCGGTGGGGCCCTTTGGCATGCGCCCACCCGGGTACTCGTGCTTACAGTTGTCCCAGCCGTTCCGGGAAGTGAATCTTGAGTCCAGGAATCACTTTCCGGATTTCGTGAAGCAATTCACGATCAATGGCCCCGTTCAATGATCGGAGAATGCCCCGAAGGCATTACTGGACGTGTAGGCGAATTCTGTTTACCGCGCACTGTTTTGATCAGGTTCCGGTACCTACAATCCGTCCACAATCTTGAGCTCAGCCCAAGCGTCAAGGAGGACGAATGGCGGGGCTTTCTACCCCTCATCGGTTGGACCATCCGACAACCTTCGCGGCCGCAGTGCTGACCGACGGCAACCGTCTCCTCGTGGTGGTCATCGGGCTCGTCGCCCTGGCCGCGCTCGTGGTCGCGGGTGTCCTGCTGCGCCAGGTGCTCGCGGCCGGCGAGGGAACCGACAGCATGAAGAAGATCGCGGCAGCGGTCCAGGAAGGCGCCAACGCGTATCTGGCCCGCCAGTTGCGCACCCTCGGCGTATTCGCCGTCGTGGTGTTCTTCCTGTTGATGTTGCTGCCCGCGGACGACTGGAATCAGCGCGCCGGCCGATCATTGTTCTTCTTGATCGGCGCCGCGTTCTCGGCGGCCACCGGGTATATCGGCATGTGGCTCGCGGTGCGCAGCAATGTGCGGGTCGCCGCGGCGGCCCGTGAGGCCACGCCGGGGCCCGGCGAACCGGAAAAGGATCTCACCGCCGTCTCGCACAAGGCCATGAAGATCGCATTTCGCACGGGTGGCGTAGTCGGCATGTTCACTGTGGGGCTTGGGCTGTTCGGCGCCTCCTGCGTGGTGCTGGTCTACGCGGCCGACGCGCCCAAGGTGCTGGAGGGCTTCGGGCTCGGCGCGGCGCTCATCGCGATGTTCATGAGGGTCGGCGGCGGCATCTTCACCAAGGCCGCGGACGTCGGCGCCGACCTGGTCGGCAAGGTCGAACAGGGCATCCCGGAGGACGACCCGCGCAATGCCGCGACCATCGCCGACAACGTCGGCGACAACGTCGGCGACTGCGCGGGCATGGCCGCCGACCTGTTCGAGTCGTACGCCGTGACCCTGGTCGCCGCGCTGATCCTCGGCAAGGCGGCCTTCGGCGACTTCGGGCTGGCGTTCCCGCTGCTCGTGCCCGCGATCGGCGTGCTCACGGCCATGGTCGGCATCTTCGCCGTCGCGCCGCGCCGCGCCGACCGCAGCGGCATGTCCGCGATCAACCGGGGCTTCTTCGTCTCCGCGGTGATCTCGCTCGTGCTGGTGGCCGTCGCCGTCTACGTCTATCTGCCCGGCACGTACGCCGACCTCGACGGGGTCACCGACCCGGCGATCATCGGCAAGGACGGCGACCCGCGCGTCCTCGCGCTCGTCGCCGTGGCGATCGGCATCCTCCTGGCCGCCGTCATCCAGCAGCTGACCGGCTACTTCACCGAGACCACCCGCCGCCCGGTCCGGGACATCGGCAAGACGTCCCTGACGGGCCCCGCCACGGTCGTCCTGGCCGGCATCTCCGTCGGCCTCGAATCGGCCGTCTACACCGCCCTGCTGATCGGGCTCGGCGTGTACGGGGCGTTCCTGCTCGGCGGTACGTCGATCATGCTGGCGCTGTTCGCGGTCGCGCTGGCCGGCACCGGCCTGCTCACCACGGTCGGCGTGATCGTCGCCATGGACACCTTCGGGCCGGTCTCCGACAACGCCCAGGGCATCGCCGAGATGTCCGGCGACGTCGAGGGCGCGGGAGCCCAGGTGCTCACCAACCTCGACGCGGTCGGCAACACCACCAAGGCCATCACCAAGGGCATCGCCATCGCCACCGCGGTCCTCGCGGCGTCGGCGCTCTTCGGGTCGTACCGTGACGCGATCACGACCGGCGCGAACGACGTCGGGGAGAAACTCTCCGGGCCCGGCGCCCCGATGAGCCTGATGATGGACATCTCGCAGCCCAACAACCTGGTCGGCCTCATCGCGGGCGCGGCGGTCGTCTTCCTCTTCTCGGGGCTGGCGATCAACGCGGTCTCGCGGTCGGCGGGATCGGTGGTGTTCGAGGTGCGGCGGCAGTTCCGCGAGCACCCAGGGATCATGAACCACACCGAGACACCGGAGTACGGCAAGGTCGTCGACATCTGCACCCGGGACGCCCTGCGCGAGCTGGCCACGCCCGGACTGCTCGCCGTGCTGGCGCCGATCTTCATCGGGTTCACGCTCGGCGTGGGCGCGCTCGGCGCCTACCTCGCGGGCGCGATCGGCGCGGGCACGCTGATGGCGGTCTTCCTCGCCAACTCCGGCGGCGCGTGGGACAACGCCAAGAAGCTCGTCGAGGACGGCCACCACGGCGGCAAGGGCAGCGAGGCCCACGCGGCGACGGTGATCGGCGACACCGTCGGCGACCCCTTCAAGGACACCGCGGGGCCCGCGATCAACCCGCTGCTCAAGGTCATGAACCTGGTCGCGCTGCTGATCGCGCCGGCCGTGATCAAGTTCAGCTACGGCGACGACAAGAACATCGGCGTACGGATCATGATCGCGATCCTCGCGCTCGCGGTGATCGTCGGCGCGGTCTACGTCTCCAAGCGGCGCGGTATCGCCATGGGCGACGAGGACAACGCCGACCGGTCGTCCAAGACGGCCGATCCCGCGGTGGTTTCGTAGCCCGGCCGTCGGGGTCCTGCTCAAGAAGCGGGCGGGCGGCGCGTGTTGACGCGCCGCCCGCCCGCTGTGCTGTGCGTGTGCCGTGGCCGTGAGCCTTCTCTCTCCTGGTGCAAATGGCTTCAAACCGTCATGGAGTGGATATTCGGCCTGGGGTTGTCGACCGATGGGCGTGTATGTTCCGGGGCCGAGGGCCATGGAAGGGACCAAACCGGTGAACAAGAAGCTCGCGGCCGCACTGTCCGGCGGTGCGGTACTGGTACTGGCGCTGTCCGGATGCAGCAGCGACGAAGGCAACAAGGAGCTCGACGCCTGGGCCAAGAGCGTCTGCGACGCGCTGCCGGCGCAGGACGCCAAGGTCGACGCCGCGAACGCCGCGATCAAGCAGGCCGCCACGGACAACAACGCCCCGGCGAACGTCCAGAAGACCGACTCGCAGGCCTTCCAGGACATGTCCGACGCGTACGCGGCGCTCGCCCAGGCCGTCCAGAAGGCCGGCACGCCGCCCGGGGTCGAAGGGGGCGCGAAGAAGCAGACGGACGCCGTCGCGGCGCTCAACACGCTCTCCACCTCCTACGCCGACCTGAAGAAGTCGGTCGACGCGCTGGACGTCAAGGACCAGGCGAAGTTCGCCGACGGCCTCGCGGGCATCGCCACCCAGCTCGGCACCCTCAGCCAGACCGGCAACACCGCGCTGAAGAACCTGGAACAGGGCGACGTCAAGGACGCCATGGCCAAGCAGGACAGCTGCAAGAAGGTCGCGGCGTCGGCGTCGGCCCGGGCGACGACGAGCTGAGGCCCGCGCGGGGACGGACGGCTCAGATGGGACGGCTCATGCGGGGACGGCTCATGCGGGGACGGCTCATGTGACGGGCTCGGTCGTGTCGCGAGAGCGGCCGGGGCCCGGTGGTCCGGGGCGCGGGTGCCTTCCGGGGGCGGGTGGCTGAACGGGGCGGGGACAAGGGGTGGTGGAGCGGGGACAATGGGGGCGTGAGTGACGCCACCCTGTCCCCCCTGCCCTCCGCCGACCGCCCCGACGTGGCCGCACGGCTGCGGGAGGCCCTGCTCGCGGCCTCCTTCACCGCCGACGGCCTGCTCGACCTGCTCGGCGCCCCCGCCTACGCCGCCCTGGCCCGCAGCGAGACCGTGCCCGCCCTCCGGGCCACCCGCGGGGACACACCGCTGGAGACGCTCGTCCGTCTCTTCCTCCTCCAGCAGCCCGTGCCGTACGCACGCGTGGAGGAATTCCTGCCGGTACACGCGTGCGTGGAGAGCGGCTGGCTGGCCCGGGTCGGCGCCGACGAGGTCGCCGCGACGGTGGACGTCCGCCCGTACGGCGGCCCGGACGGCGAGGACTGGTTCATCGTCTCCGACCTGGGCTGCGCGGTCGGCGGCGCTGGGGGCATCGGCAGCCGCGACGAGGGCGTCGTCCTCGGCGTCGGCGGCGCCTCGACGACCCTCGCCGGCATCACCGTCCGTACGCCCGTGTCGTCGGCCCTCGACCTGGGCACCGGCTCCGGCATCCAGGCGCTGCACGCGGCCCGGCACGCCACGCGCGTGACGGCGACCGACCTCAACCCGCGCGCCCTGCACATCACCTCGCTCACCCTGGCCCTGTCCGGCGCCCCGGCCGCGGATCTGCGCGAGGGCTCCCTGTTCGAGCCGCTCCGCCACGACGAGCGGTACGACCTCGTGGTGTCCAACCCGCCGTTCGTGATCTCGCCGGGCGCCCGGCTGACGTACCGGGACGGCGGGATGGGCGGGGACGATCTGTGCCGCTCGCTCGTTCAGGGAGCGGGGGAACGGCTGACCGAGGGCGGGTTCGCGCAGTTCCTCGCCAACTGGCAGCACGTGGAGGGGGAGGACTGGCAGGACCGGCTCAGGTCGTGGGTGCCGCGCGACTGCGACGCCTGGATCGTCCAGCGCGAGGTCCAGGACGTCACGCAGTACGCCGAGCTGTGGCTCAGGGACGCCGGTGACCACCGGGGCGACCCGGCCGAGTACCAGGCGCGGTACGACGCGTGGCTCGACGAGTTCGAGGCGCGCAAGGTGAAGGCCGTCGGGTTCGGCTGGATCACCCTGCGCAGGACCGCGGCGGAGCCCGTCATCACCGTCGAGGAATGGCCGCACCCGGTCGAACAGCCGCTCGGGGACACCGTCCGCGCGCACTTCGAACGGCTCGACTACCTGCGGGCGCACGACGACGCGGCCCTGCTCGCCGGGCACTTCAGGCTGGCCGGCGAGATCGTCCAGGAGCAGGTCGGCATGCCCGGCGCCGAGGACCCCGAGCACGTGGTGCTGCGCCAGCACCGCGGGATGCGCCGCGCCACGAAGGTGGACACGGTCGGCGCGGGCTTCGCCGGTGTGTGCGACGGCTCGCTGAGCGCCGGCCGCATCCTGGACGCCATCGCCCAACTGGTCGGCGAGGACCCGGTGTCCCTGCGCGACCGCACCCCCGCGCAGATCCGGCTGCTGGTCGAACAGGGCTTCCTGGAACCGACCAGCTGAGCCCGGCGGCTGCCCGGGTCTGGCCGGGGCCCGTCGCCCGGGTGGGTCGGCAGGTACTGCCCGGCCGTCCGCCCACCCCGGGAATCCCGGCCGTCCGCCCGCCCCGGAATCCCGTCCGCCCACCCGGCTCCGGGATTCCGGCCGCCACCCCGTCCCGGCATTCCGGCCGCTCGCCCAGCCCCGGCATTCCGGCCGCCACCCCACGCCCGGGATCCCGGCCGCCCGCCCAGCTCCGGAATCCCGGCCGCTACCCCACCCGCGGGGATTCCGGCCGTCCGCCCACCCCCGGGCTTCCGGCCGCCCGCCCAGCCCCAGGACCCCTGCCGCCACCCCACGCCCGGGATCGATCCCGGCCGCCCGCCCAGTCCCGGAACCCCTGCGGCCACCCCACCCCCGGAATTACCCCCGTCCCACCCCCCACCGGCACCCGAAACCGGCCAACATCCCGGTGACGGCCGTCCGCCCGGCAGCGGGGCTCGGCAAAAAGAGTGACAAGAACATGCCCGCCTCGGATGCGGTGTGAGCCCCGTCGCAGTCCGGGGCCGCCGGCAACAAGACGGGGGAGCGCGTCGGGGCGGTCGGCCGTGCGCCCCGGTGGTGGCCCGTCGCCCCCGTCCGGAGGGCTTCCGTTCACCTCGGGTTCGTCCGGGCGCCGCCCGCGCGTGTCAGCCTCCGGGGGGCGATGCACGCGCGTGTGGCGGAAAAGAGGCGGGGCGATCATGGAGAGCGGGCCGGCGATCTTCGCGGGGATGGTGTTCGCCCTGTTCGGAGCCGCACTGCTGGTGTGGACCGCTGTCCGGGTACGGCATCGCGAGCCCGTCGCCCACGGTGTGAGCCCCGTCGCATCGGCGGCCCTCACGACCCTCGCCGCGCTCCTCGCCCTGGCCGCCGGAACGTGGTGCCTCACCCGCCTCTGAACCCCGGTCCGGGTCCGGCGCCGAGGATCCCGTTCCGACCCCCGTGCGCACCGCGCGAGCAGGGCAGGCAGGTGGCCCACGGGTAAAGGAGAGGACACGTTCCGCTACGGCGGAAAAGGACCGGTCGGCACTCCGGGCGGCAGGAATGGCGGTAGTCGGGTTACCGTTCGAGTGGCCGTTGTGGGCTTTTCCCGTTTGACACGGGGGCGGGATGTACCGTCACACTCCGCAGCGTCACCATGACCCGACCCCGGGAGCAAGGCCTGGGGAGGCCCCACACCCGTCGACCGGAGAGAAGAGCGAAGTTGTCCCCGACCAGCGAGACCGCGAAGGGCGGCCGCCGACTCGTCATCGTCGAGTCGCCTGCCAAGGCGAAGACGATCAAGGGTTACCTCGGCCCCGGTTACATCGTCGAGGCCAGCGTCGGGCACATCCGCGACCTTCCGAACGGCGCCGCGGAGGTGCCGGAGTCGTACACCGGTGAGGTCCGCCGCCTCGGCGTGGACGTCGAGCACGACTTCCAGCCCATCTACGTGGTGAACGCCGACAAGCGCGCCCAGGTCAAGAAGCTCAAGGACCTGCTCAAGGAGTCCGACGAGCTCTTCCTCGCCACCGATGAGGACCGGGAGGGCGAGGCGATCGCCTGGCACCTCCAGGAGGTCCTCAAGCCGAAGATCCCGGTCAAGCGGATGGTCTTCCACGAGATCACCAAGGACGCGATCCGGGCCGCCGTCGCCAACCCGCGCCAGCTCAACCAGAAGCTCGTCGACGCCCAGGAGACCCGCCGCATCCTCGACCGCCTCTACGGCTACGAGGTCTCGCCGGTCCTGTGGAAGAAGGTCATGCCGCGCCTGTCGGCCGGCCGGGTCCAGTCCGTCGCGACCCGGCTCGTCGTCCAGCGCGAGCGCGAGCGCATCGCGTTCCGCTCGGCCGAGTACTGGGACCTGACCGGCACCTTCGGCACCGGCCGCGCCGGGGACCCGTCCGACCCGTCGTCGCTGGTCGCCCGGCTGCTGACCGTCGAGGGCCGGCGGGTCGCACAGGGCCGTGACTTCGACTCCCTCGGCCGGATCAAGAGCGAGAACACCCTCCACCTCGACGAGGCGAACGCCCGCGCGCTCGCCGCCGCGCTGGAGAACACCCGGTTCTCCGTCCGGTCCGTCGAGTCCAAGCCGTACCGCCGCTCGCCGTACGCCCCGTTCCGTACGACGACGCTCCAGCAGGAGGCCAGCCGCAAGCTCGGCTTCGGCGCCAAGGCCACCATGCAGGTCGCGCAGAAGCTGTACGAGAACGGCTACATCACGTACATGCGTACGGACTCCACGACGCTGAGCGACACCGCCGTGACCGCCGCCCGCGCGCAGGTCACGCAGCTGTACGGCGCCGACTACCTGCCGGCCCAGCCGCGCACGTACGCCGGCAAGGTCAAGAACGCGCAGGAGGCGCACGAGGCGATCCGCCCCTCGGGTGACCGTTTCCGCACCCCCGCCGAGACCGGGCTCACCGGTGACCAGTTCAAGCTCTACGAGCTGATCTGGAAGCGGACCGTCGCCTCCCAGATGAAGGACGCGACCGGCAACAGCGTGACCGTGCGGATCGGTGGCACCGCCGCCGACGGCCGGGACGTCGAATTCAGCGCCTCCGGCAAGACGATCACCTTCCACGGCTTCCTGAAGGCCTACGTCGAGGGCGCCGACGACCCGAACGCCGAGCTCGACGACCGCGAGCGCCGGCTGCCCCAGGTCGCCGAGGGCGACCCGCTGAGCGCCGAGGAGATCACGGTCGACGGGCACGCCACCAAGCCCCCGGCCCGCTACACCGAGGCCAGCCTGGTCAAGGAGCTCGAAGAGCGCGAGATCGGCCGCCCGTCGACGTACGCCTCGATCATCGGCACGATCCTCGACCGCGGCTATGTGTTCAAGAAGGGCACGGCGCTCGTCCCGTCCTTCCTGTCCTTCGCCGTGGTCAACCTCCTGGAGAAGCACTTCGGGCGGCTCGTCGACTACGACTTCACCGCCAAGATGGAGGACGACCTCGACCGCATCGCGCGCGGCGAGGCCCAGTCCGTGCCGTGGCTCAAGCGCTTCTATTTCGGCGAGACCGCGCCCGACAGCGGCATCCCCGCGGGCGCCGAGGGCGGCGCGGCCGACGCCGGCAACGGCGACGGGGACCACCTCGGCGGCCTCAAGGAGCTGGTGACCGACCTGGGCGCGATCGACGCGCGCGAGGTGTCGTCGTTCCCCGTGGGCAACGGCATCGTGCTGCGGGTCGGCCGCTTCGGGCCGTACATCGAGCGCGGCGAGAAGGACAGCGAAGGCCACCAGCGCGCCGACATCCCCGAGGACCTCGCCCCCGACGAGCTCTCCGTCGAGCTGGCCGAGGAACTGCTCGCCAAGCCGAGCGGCGACTTCGAGCTGGGCACCGACCCCGCCACCGGCCACGAGATCGTCGCCAAGGCCGGCCGCTACGGTCCGTACGTCACCGAGGTGCTCCCCGAGGGCACCCCGAAGACCGGCAAGAACGCCGTCAAGCCGCGTACCGCCTCGCTGTTCAAGTCGATGTCCCTGGACACGGTGACGCTCGAGGACGCCCTGCGCCTGATGTCGCTGCCGCGCGTGGTCGGCGCGGACGCCGAGGGCCAGGAGATCACCGCGCAGAACGGTCGCTACGGCCCGTACCTGAAGAAGGGCACGGACTCGCGGTCGCTGCAGACCGAGGACCAGCTCTTCACGATCACCCTCGAAGAGGCGCTGGCGATCTACGCCCAGCCCAAGCAGCGCGGCCGGGCCGCCGCCAAGCCGCCGCTGAAGGAGCTGGGCGAGGACCCGGTCAGCAAGAAGCCGGTCGTCATCAAGGACGGTCGTTTCGGGGCGTACGTCACCGACGGGGAGACCAACGCGACCCTGCGCTCCGGCGACAGCGTCGAGACGATCACCCCGGAGCGCGGCTTCGAGCTGCTCGCCGAGAAGCGCGCCAAGGGGCCCGCCAAGAAGACGGCGAAGAAGGCCCCCGCGAAGAAGACCACGACCGCGGCCAAGAAGGCGGCTCCGGCGAAGAAGACGGCCGCCAAGAAGACCGCGGCGAAGAAGACCACGACGGCCGCCGCGAAGAAGGCGACGGCCACGGCCGCGAAGAAGACGACGGCCTCGCGGACGACGACGGCGACGTCGGAGGACTGACCCGGCTGACGGACCGTCGGCCGGACGGTCGGTCGGTCGGACCGAACAGGTCGGCTCCGGCCACGGTTTCCCCACAGCGGCTTCACGAAGCGAACGCCCCGGCATCACTTTGGTGTCGGGGTGGTCGTACACCAGGCCGGACGCCCCGGGCTGTCAGTCGCTGCCGATAGGCTGAAAGCATGACGCGAGCCGAGCAGCCAACGGCCCTCCCCCCGGCACCGGACGACGCCCTGGTGGCGGATTCCCGCGAGCGCGCCGTGCGCGCCCTGTTGCGTGAGCCCCAGCTGAAGCGGCTGTGGAGTGCGCAGTTGGTGGGTGGTGTCGCCGACGCGCTCGCACTCCTCGTGTTCGTCCTCCTCGTCCTCCAGGCGGCCATCGCCGAGGGCTCGTTCGGGGGCGGCTACCGGGGTGTGGCGTTCGCGGTGGCGACCGTGTTCGCCGTACGCATTCTGGCCACCCTGCTCTTCGGCGCCGTCCTGCTGGGCCCGCTGACCTCGCTCACCTCACCCGAGGGCCCGCTCGACCGCCGCTGGACCATGGTCGGCGCGGACGGGCTGCGCGCCGCGCTGCTGCTCGTCGCGCCGCTGTGGATCGACTGGACACCGGACGACGCGCCGGCCCTGCTGCTCGTCACCGCGTTCGTCACCGGTGTCGCCGAGCGCTTCTGGACGGTCGCCCGGGAGAGCGCGGCCCCCGCCCTGCTGCCCGCCCCGCCGCTCGAGGGCGCGACGGTACGGCCGCTGCCGGACCACCTGGACGCCCTGCGCCGGCTGTCGCTGCGCACGGGCTTCCTGGCGATCCCCCTGGGCGCCGCCACCCTGGTCGTCGCCGCATTGTTCAACAATCTCCTGGGCGTCGGGATCGAGTGGTTCGCCGAGCACCAGGCGGCCCTCGCCTCCTATGTCGCCGGAGGACTCTTCGCCGGGTCCCTGTCGGTCGTGGTCTTCCTGGAACTGCCCTCGGTGCGCACCCCGCGCGCGCGGTCGCCGCTGGAGGGGCTGCGCCGCCCGAAGACGGCCGCGGGCGTCGACAAGGGACGCACGGGCGTCGTCCCGCTGCTGGTCCTCGCCTGCGCGGCCGTCGCCGGTGCCGTCGCCGCCGCCGCGGCCGTCGCCGTGCTGCACGCCAAGGACCTGGGCGGCGGCCCCGTGCTCTACGGACTCCTGGTGCTCGCCCTGACCGGCGGAGTCGCCCTCGGCATCCGTACGGCACCCAAGGTGCTGGTCGCGCTGTCGCGCCGCCGCCTTCTCGCGCTGGCGATCGCCGTCACCGGCCTGGCCCTGCTCGCCGCCGGACTCGTCCCCGACGTCACCAGCGTGCTGCTGATCACCGGGCTGGCCGGGGTCTCCGCGGGCGTCGCGGCGAACACCGGGCACGCGCTGCTCGACCAGGAGACCGAGGACAGCCGCCGGACCCGCGCGACGGAACACCTGCACGCGGTGGTGCGGGTCTGCGTGGCGCTCGCCGCGGTGGGCGCTCCGCTGCTCGCGGCGCTGATCGGACCGCACCGGCTGGAGAACGGCAGGTTCGTGTTCGCGCACGGCGGCGCCGCGTTCACCCTGATGCTCGTCGGCGCGCTGCTGCTGCCCGTCGCCGTGCTGGTGCTGGCCAAGATCGACGACCGCTCGGGCGTCCCGCTCCGCCTCGACCTGCGTGACGCGCTGCTCGGCGGCGACGACCCGGCCGAGGCCCCCGCCGCGCACGGCTTCTTCATCGCCCTGGAGGGTGGCGACGGCGCCGGCAAGTCCACCCAGGCCGAGGCGCTCGCCGACTGGATCAGGGCCAAGGGCCACGAGGTCGTCCTCACCCGCGAACCGGGCGCCACGCCCGTCGGCAAGCGGCTGCGCTCGATCCTCCTCGACGTGTCCAGCGCCGGCCTGTCCCACCGCGCGGAGGCCCTGCTGTATGCGGCGGACCGCGCGGAGCACGTCGACACCGTCGTGCGGCCCGCCCTGGAGCGAGGCGCCGTCGTGATCAGCGACCGGTACATCGACTCGTCCGTCGCCTACCAGGGCGCCGGCCGCGATCTGTCCCCGACCGAGATCGCCCGTATCTCGCGCTGGGCGACCAACGGCCTGGTGCCGCATCTGACGGTCCTGCTGGACGTCTCCCCGGAGACCGCCCGCGAGCGCTTCACGGAGGCACCGGACCGGCTGGAGTCGGAGCCCGCCGAGTTCCACGCGCGCGTGCGCTCCGGCTTCCTCACCCTGGCCGCCGCCGACCCCGGCCGCTACCTCGTGGTCGACGCGGGCCAGGAGCCCGAGGCCGTCACCACCGTCGTACGCCACCGGCTCGACCGGATGCTGCCGCTGTCCGAGGCCGAGATCAAGGCCCAGGAGGAGGCGCGGCGGAAGGCCGAGGAGGAGGCCCGCCGCAAGGCCGAGGAGGAGGCCGCCCGCAAGGCCGAGGAGGAGCGCCTGGAGCGGGAGCGCCAGGAGCAGCTCGCCAAGCTGCGCGCCGAGGAGGAGGAGCGCAAGCGGCGCGAGCTGGAGGAGGCGCAGCGCCGTGAGGCCGAGCGCCAGGCCGAGGAGGCCCGGCTGCGCGCCGAGGAGGCACGCAGGCGTGCGGAGGAGGAGCGTCAGCGGCTCCTCGCCGAGGAGAAGGCCCGCGCCGAGGCCGAGGCCCGCCGCAAGGTGGAGGAGGAACGGCGCAGGGCCGAGGAGGAGCGGCAGCGCAAGCTGGCCGAGGAGGAGGCCCGTCGGCGCGCCGAGGCCGAGGCGGTCCGCCAGGAAGAGCTGCGCAAGGCCGAGGCGGCGCGGCTGGAGAAGCAGCGCAAGGCGGAGGAGGCGCTGCTGCGGGCCGAGGAGGCGCGGCGCGCGGCGGAGCAGGCCGCGGCGGCGGCCCAGTTCGGCCCCCGGTCCAGGCCGCCGGCCGCCCCGGACGCGGCGACCGTGCCGACGCCGGTGGTCGCGCCCGACACCTCGACGGACACCTCTCCCGACACCTCGGCCGCGCCGACGGAGGAGTCGGCTGTCCCGCCGCGGGTGCCGATGGGCAAGAAGGCGGACATGAGCAAGCGGCCGGACATGAGCAAGCGGCCGGTCGCGGACAGGCGGCCGATGGAGGACACCACTCCGCTGCCCCGGATCCGCATGGACAAGGACCCGGAGCCGACGCGGCCGGCCGGGAACCCCTTTGACGCCGAGGTGACGGCCGAGCTGCCCCAGCCCTCGGCCCCGCCCGCCGGCGCGGCGGACGAGACGGCCGTACTGCCTCCGGTACGCCAGGACGCCCCCGGCGCCACGGACGAGACCGCGGTGCTTCCGCCGGTGCGCGACGACCGGGGCGCGGCGGACGAGACGGCCGTACTGCCTCCGGTACGGCAGGACGCTCTCGCGGACCGGATGCCGTCCGGGTTCTTCCGGGACGAGCGGGAGGGCGCCGGGCCCGACGGCTCCGAGAGCCGGACGCGCGAGCTGCCCCAGGTCGACGAGGCGGGCGCGCCCCGTCAGCGCCCCCGGCCGGACTGGGCAGAGGAGACACCGCTGGACGACCTGCCGTCCCTCGCCGACGAGCTGCTGGGCCCGCACCGCGACGACGACGGGTTCGACGAGGACCGGGACGGCGGCCGGGGCCGCGGCCGACGGCGCTGAGCCGGACGCGGGACTGGGCCGGACGCGGGACTGGGCCGGACGCGGGACTGAGCGTCACGGGGGTCACCTGGCCGTTTGGGCCGGTGGCCCCCGTTGTCAGTGGGGGCCCGCACAATGGAGACCGGCAGCGGACGTGACGGAAGGGCGGCGTGACCCATGAGCGTGTGGGACGACCTCGTCGGGCAGGAGAGGGTGAGCGAGCAGTTGACCGCTGCCGCCCGGGACGCCGACGCGTCCGTCACCGCGGCCGTCTCCCAGGCCCCGCCGCCCGAGGCCTCGAAGATGACCCACGCCTGGCTGTTCACGGGCCCGCCGGGGGCCGGCCGGACCCAGGTGGCGCGCGCGTTCGCCGCCGCGTTGCAGTGCGTGAGCCCCGACCGCGCGCTCGGCGGCGCCCCCGGCTGCGGCTTCTGCGACGGCTGCCACACGGCGCTGATCGGCACCCACGCCGATGTCACGACCGTCGCCGCCGTCGGCGCCCAGATCCTCGCCGAGGACATGCGGGACACCGTCCGCAAGTCCTACACCTCACCGGCCACCGGCCGCTGGCAGGTCATCCTCGTCGAGGACGCCGAGCGGCTCAACGAGAAGTCGGCGAACGCCGTGCTCAAGGCGGTGGAGGAGCCCGCTCCCCGGACGGTGTGGCTGCTGTGCGCGCCCTCCCTGGAGGACGTGCTGCCCACCATTCGCTCCCGCTGCCGCCACCTGAACCTGCGGACGCCGTCCGTCGACGCCGTCGCCGACATGCTCGTCCGGCGCGAGGGCATCGAGCCGGGGGTGGCCGCCGCGGTCGCCCGCGCCACCCAGGGTCACGTGGACCGGGCCCGCCGCCTGGCCACCGACCCGGCCGCGCGGGAGCGCCGCGCGGCGGTGCTGAAGCTGCCGCTGCGGATCGAGGACGTCGGGGGTTGTCTGAAGGCCGCCCAGGAGCTGGTGGACGCGGCGGCGGAGGACGCCAAGGTGCTCGCGGAGGAGAGGGACGGCAAGGAGACCGAGGAGCTGAAGGCGGCGCTGGGCGCGGCCCAGGGCGGCCGGATGCCGCGCGGTACGGCGGGGGTGATGAAGGACCTGGAGGACAAGCAGAAGCGCCGGCGCACCCGCACCCAGCGCGACAGCCTCGATCTCGCGCTGACCGACCTCACCGCCTTCTACCGGGACGTCCTCGCGATCCAGCTCGGCTCCCGGGTCGCCATCGCCAACGCGGACGCCGAGGACACCCTGGAGCGGCTCGCCCGCGGGACCACCCCGGAGTCCACCCTGCGCCGGATCGAGGCCATCGGCGCGTGCCGGGAGGCCCTCGACCGCAATGTGGCGCCGCTGCTGGCGGTGGAGGCGATGACGATGGCACTGAGAGCGGGCTGACGACGGCCAGGGGGGCCAAGAAGCGGGGCGGCGGCGGCCCGGGTGAACGTCGGCCGGTGATTGACGGTGTACCTCGTCCGTGGCTGTTCGCGCACGGAAAGCACTCGATCCATAGCGCAGAGTTAGGCTCGCGGGATGCACCTCAGGAGCTGTCCCCGCAGGCCCCGTACTCCCCGCAGGACCCGCACCGGCATCGCCCTCCGCGCCCTGTCCGTCCTCCCCCTCGCCGCCCTGCTCGCCCTGTCCGCGTGCGCCTCCGGCGGCTCGGCGACCACCGCAGGCTCCGCGGCTCGGGCGGAACTGGCGGCGCTGCCGAAGGCCACACCGTCGGTGCTCGCACCGTACTACCGGCAGAAGCTGTCCTGGCGGTCCTGCGGCGCCCCCGGCTTCCAGTGCGCCACGATGAGGGCGCCGCTGGACTACGCCCACCCGGGCGCCGGGGACGTCCGGCTCGCCGTGTCCCGGACGAGGGCGACGGACCCCGCGAAGCGGCTCGGATCGCTCCTCGTGAACCCGGGCGGACCGGGCGGCTCGGCGGTCGGCTACCTCCAGTCGTACGCCGGTGTCGGCTACCCGGCCCCGGTCCGCGCCCGGTACGACCTGGTCGCCGTCGATCCCCGGGGCGTGGGCCGCAGCGAGCCCGTGGAGTGCCTCGACGGGCGCCGCATGGACGCGTACACGCAGACGGACACGACTCCTGACGACCGGCGGGAGACGGACGGGCTGGTCGAGGCGTACCGGGGGTTCGCCGAGGCCTGCGGCGCGCACGCTGCCCGGCTGCTGCGCCATGTCTCCACCGTCGAGGCGGCCCGTGACATGGACATCCTGCGGGCGGCCCTGGGGGACCGGCGGCTGACGTACGTGGGGGCGTCGTACGGCACGTTCCTCGGGGCGACCTACGCGGGGCTGTTCCCGGACCGGGTGGGACGGCTGGTCCTGGACGGCGCGCTGGACCCCTCGTTGTCCGCCCGTGAGCTGAACCTGGAGCAGACGGCGGGCTTCGAGACGGCGTTCCGGTCCTTCGCCAAGGACTGCGCCCGGCGCACGGACTGCCCGCTCGGCCGCGAGGAGAACGAGATCGGGCCGCGCCTGAAGGCGTTCTTCGGCGCGCTGGACCGGCGCCCCCTCCCCACCGGAGACCCCGACGGCCGAAGGCTCGGCGAGGCGCTCGCGACGACCGGGGTGATCGCGGCGATGTACGACGAGAGCAGCTGGGAGCAGCTGCGCGCCGCGCTGACCGCGGCGATCGAGGACCGGGACGGCGCGGGCCTGCTCGCGCTGTCCGACAGCTACTACCAGCGCGACCCCGACGGCCGGTACTCGAACCTGATGTCCGCCAACGCGGCCGTGAACTGCCTCGACCTCCCGGCCGCCTTCGCCACGCCCGAGCAGGCCGAGCAGGCCCTGCCGGCGTTCGAGAAGGCCTCCCCGGTCTTCGGCGAGGGCCTCGCCTGGGCCTCCCTGAACTGCACGTACTGGCCGGTGCGGCCCACGGGCCGACCGCACCGCATCACGGCGAAGGGCGCCGCCCCGATCGTCGTCGTCGGCACGACCCGGGACCCCGCCACCCCCTACCGCTGGGCGAAGTCCCTGGCCCGCCAGCTCTCCTCCGCCCGCCTCCTCACCTACGTCGGCGACGGCCACACCGCATACGGCCGCGGCAGCGCCTGCATCGACTCCACGATCGACACCTACCTCCTCGACGGAACGCCCCCGTCCCGGGGAAAGCGCTGCTCATAGCCCCTGCCCCGCCCCCGGAACGCCCCCCTCCGGGGGTGGTGCGGAGCACCCCCGGAAACTGTGTAGACTTACCGACGTTGCCGACCGCACCATGGTCCGGACGGCGCGCCGCCTTAGCTCAGATGGCCAGAGCAACGCACTCGTAATGCGTAGGTCTCGGGTTCGAATCCCGAAGGCGGCTCTTTTTAGGACCAGGTCAGACCCTATCTGACCTGGTCCTTTTACTTTCCGTGAACGAGTCTCGCTGCGTCTGACGGGCCCGAGGGTCGCTGCTTGGGGGCTCCGGTGGACAACCGGTGGACAAGCGTGCAGCGAGCGTGCAGAGCGGTGGACGAGCCGGTGTACGAGAACCGGACTGACATGCCAGAGGCGATGGGGCTGCCGGGCCTGGTACGACGGGTTGCCGGAAGCAGTGCTGTTGGGGGGTTCCCATAAATCGAGGGAGCCGAGACGGCTACTGGTGAAGAATCGGCTGGAGGCATTAGTACGGAGGAGCCCGGTCGTGAACGTTATGCGTTTCGATGGCGGAGTCGGGGACTTCACCCTCGGTGTCCAGGCGGAGAGCGTCCAGCTTCTCAGGGGCATGGGCACGATCTGCTTGCAGTTGGGGTTGGAGGTCAAGGCCCCACCCGCTCAGGAGGTCGGCAGGTTCCTGGCGCTTCAAGCTGACCTCTACGGCATACGTGGGTCGTACCAGCGAACGCTCCTCGGCCGAGTAACGGAGATGCTGCCGTTCACGCCCGAGATCGGCATCGAGCGCCGCACCCTCAAGTTCCTGCTCACCGCCGCACAGCTCCACGCGATCAACGAGGCCCGCGACGGAGACCTGCGCATGGAGCTGGAGGTGACAGGCACGCTGCCCCAGGCGACCGGATACCCCGGTAGCACGACGGAAGTGCTGCACTTCAGCGTTGCCAGGAGTCGCTGGATCGACCAGATCAACGCTCTCGGCCCGTCGGTCGCCTTCGAGATGAGGGTGCCCTTTCCATTGGAGGACGACCCGCGGGCCGAGCCGGCGCAGCACCTGCGGTCCGCGCAGCGTCGGCTCCTCGACGACGACATCGACGGTGCGATCCTGGACGCTCGCCGAACCCTTGAGTGGATCAGGCTCCACAGCGGTTGGACGTGGCCGCTCAACAAGGACAGCCGCCTGCGCGGAAAGGACGAGCGGTGGGCGGCGATCCGCTCGGTCGTCGAGGACCAGGCGAGCGGATCGGTACACGCGGATGCCGTCACCTCGGCATTCAAGTACAGCGCGGACGAGGCGAAGGCGTTGATCAGCATTGCCGCCGCGTTGCTGACGGTGGTCGAGCGACCTGTCTAACCAGACGGTAAGTGATGTACATCACTTCACCTGGTGCCGGAATCTTTGTCGCTTGAGACCAGCGCCATTGCCTTTAGGCAGAGAGTTGTCAAAAGGCAAGGAGCACAGATGTCCCTCACCGCTTCCTCTGACGCCGCCCCGGCGGGGGGCGAGGCTGCGGAGCCCAGTCCGCAGAAGGCCTCCGCGCTGGAGGGCAGCACCAGCAAGGCACTGGTGCTCGTCACGGATGAGCCAGCCAAGTCGGCCGTAGTTGACGCGGCCGAGGTGATCGCCTCCCTGCGTCAGGTGCACTCGACAGCTGCCGCAGCGGTGGAAGCCGCGACAGCGATCTGCCGGCCATACGCAGATATCGCGGCACAGCTCGCTCAGACGATGGACTCTGTACGGGCCGTGGCCACTGCTCCCGCAGCAGTCGTCGCGACGGCATCTCGGGTGTCTGAGATCGCGGCGCAGCTCACTTCCACCGTCGTTCTGCCGCAGCCAGCCATCGTCCCTGCCGTAAAGTCCGCGACCATTCTCACTGGCACGGTCACCTCCGTCGCGAGCCTTGCCAGCCAGATGAGGTTCCCGGCCATCGACACCCGCACTGTCGCGGTCCAGCGCGGCCTCGCGGATCTCGCCGCTTCGGTGCTCCAGCCGCCACTCGTTCCGCGGGCCGTCCTGGAAACCCTCGTTCCTGTCGCGCACACCGAGCATCTGCTCGCGCAGTACGCCCGCAGCATCAGCCAGCCCCTCCTGGACGTCCAGGCAAGGATCGCGGCGGCCCCATGGATGAGGCTGGATATCGCGCCCCTGATCAGTTCCGTCCAGGAGACCGTGGCCGCCTTCGGCATCACCAGTCGTCTCAGCGCGGTGGTTCGTGCGAGCCTCGCGGACTGGGAAGTTCCCTTTCTGATGCGCGACGCCCTGAAGTGGGCGGCTGTCATCCTCGACGAAGCCAGGGGCTACCGCCTGGTGCGCTGGGCGAAGAGAGCGCTGACTGCGTACGCCACGGGTGACTCCCTGCCGCTGCGTACGTTCATCAGGAACGAGCTGAAGCTGACCGACCGGCTGGACGAACGCTGCCAAGCCCTGGCGCTAGCGATCCTGGAGGGGCTGATCGATGCCGCAGACCCATCTGACCCGGCTGCTCTGCACAAGGCCATGCGCGCATACGCCAGTACGGGCGTAGGTCTGGAACGAGACCGCACCCTCCGAGGCCAACGCATCCAGTATCTGGGCGACTTCGTCCCCCAGGACCTGGCACCCGGCCCGGAAACGGCCGTGCTGAACAGGGCCGTGGCATGGCCTGATCAGTTCGACAACCCGCACGTCCGCTACGCCACGAGGCAGCTGAAGCCGAAGGAGCGCGATGTCTCCCGGGTTTGGGCGGAGGATTCGACCGTCACCTGGCTGGAGGCCCCGCTACTGATCGGAGCGCAACCTGAGGACGGTATCCGGGTGCGACGCAAGCTGCGCCGGCTCGGCAACGAAGTCCTGCGCCGCAAAACCCTTGAGATGGGGGAGGGACAGTGAGCAGCCTCGGCGAACGAGGTGAACCGCAGGCGCTGCTGAGCGTGCGCGCCGCCGTGGTCCTTGTAGTAGGCGTTCTGGCCGGTGTCGGGGCGGCGGTCCTGACCGGGCTGTCGGGGAGCCCGTGGCCGACGGCCGTGCTCGCCGGAGGCGGCGCGTTCGCCGGCGGTGTCCTGTTCGCCCAGTCGGTCATCGGCTGAGCCTGTCCGGCGGCGAGCTCTCCCACAAGCACCATCGAGCGTGCCATGTCGATGCGGTGCCGTCGGGATGAGGCGGGCCCGTGCTAAGCGGGGGCCCGCCAGAACGGCAGTGGCGGGTTTCCCACCACAGGATCAGCAGCGTGACCGCCCCGCTGCCGAGTCTGCATGCGATCGGTCAGATTTCCGCTGACCAGGGCTCCTCTTCATGGCTCACTCAGGCGGAGCGCTCCTCGTCTGCCCTCTTGGCCTTCCGGGGCGGAGTCATCTTCGGCCTGCGGCTGGGGGCGGCAGCCTCGGTGTCCTTGACCACCGTGAGGGGCTTCCGGGCCCGGGGCACGAGTTGCACGACCTTCTCGGCGGCGTCGCGGGCGAGATCGTCCAGGACAGCCTGGTAGATGTCGCGGGTGATACGGGTGTCCGAGTGCCCGAGGGTCTCGGAGACGACCTTGATGTCGACTCCGGCCGCGAGCATGAGCGTCGCGGAGACATGGCGCAGGTCGTGGAGCCGGATCGGAGGCAGGCCGGCAGCGGCGACCAGACGCTCGAAGAGGTCGGAGACCTTGCCGGGGTGGAGAAGGGAACCGTCCTCCTGGGTGAAGACGCGGCCGGTGTCCTGCCAGCCATCGCCCCACGCCTCCCGTTCCTGCTCCTGGCCGGCCTTGTGTCTGAGCATGACCTGATGCGTCTCGTCGTCGAGGGCGATCAGACGGATGCCGCTGTCGGTCTTGGGGGCACCTTCGTGGATCTCCCAGCCGTCCTGGACGAGTTGGGTGGCGATGGCCAGGGACTGCGCGGCGGCCGAGTGATCCACCCAGCGGACGCCACAGGCCTCACCGCGTCGTGTTCCCCGGAAAGCGATGAGCCGCCACAGCGGATACAGCCGGTCCTCGGCGACGAAGTCGAGGAATTGACCGGTCTGCTCGGGTGTCCAGACCATGACCGGGGAGGGCTTCTCGCCGGTCTCCTGCCAGTGGGCGATCCGCTCGTCGGTCCAGATGAGGGCCTTCGGCTTGGTGCCGGGCAGCAACTCGACGTGGGCGGCCGGGTTGAAGGCGGGCATCACCTGCTGGGCGATAGCGATGTTCAGCGCGGCCCGCAGGGTGTCGCGGATATGCGGCTGGGTGTTGAGGCCGGTGATGCGCCGGAACGGCGGCATGGCGTCGAGCTGCGCCTGCAGCCACTTGCGACGGGCCCGGTTCTCAGCGCCTTTCCACGGCGTCGCCTTGAGTTCGTCGCGTACCGCGCGCCGCTGGGCGTTCTGCTCCTGGATCTCGATGTTGCGCTCGTTGATCGCGTCGAACATCGTGTTGATGTGGTGCACGCGGAGCTTGTCCAGCCGCAGGTGGCCCAGGTGCGGCTTGAGGTGGACGCGGATGTCGCACTCGTAGCGCGCTGCCCCGCCGCGACGCAGGCGTTTGCGTCCGGCGAGCCAGGTGTCGAGCCACTCGGCGACGGTGGTCTTCGAGTTGAGAGTCTGCCCGGTCTGGAAGCGGCGACGGGTCTCGTCGTAGTCCGGGAGCGGCTCCTTCTCCTTGAGGCAGCTCTCGATGAGGTCGCTGATCTGGGTCCTGCCCCAGGCGTCGTCCTCCTCGGGTATGGCCATGAGAGCACGGACCTTGTCCAACTCCTCCTGGGCCTTGGCCGAGCTTCCGAAGCCGCCGCGACGGAACCGGCGACGGCGGCCGTCCTGAGCGGGGTCCAGCTCCTGGAACACACTCCAGACGCCGTGTCGCCGCGACTTGAGCTTGGGGCATGAGGCCCCGTAGTCCTTGCCGGTCGCGGGATCGGTGCACCGGCACCGCCGGGTGATGGTGCCGTTCTTCACTCGCCGTCCTCCGGGTGGGTCGCTATGTCGGGCTGGTCGACGAAGGCCAGTTCGTCGGGCAAGGCCGGAGGTACGAGGCCGCGTTCACGCATCCGGGCTCGGAACGCGCGCAGCTCCTGGCAGTCCTCGAAGGCGTGCTCCTCGTAACCCTCGGCGCGCTCCAAGAGCGTGGCTCTGCGAGCACGGTCCAAGGTGGTGCTCGCCGCGCGCCGCCTCTCCTTGGCCAGGGCGGTGGAGGCTGCCGCGGCGGACACCAGGTCACCGTGGTTACGGAAGACGTCGAGGACATCGCGGGCGGTGCCCTCGGGGGCGGGCTGGCCCATGGGGGTCTCGCCGGTGAACCACGCGAGCGCGTCCCAGGTGGACACCTCCTGACCCGGGAGGACCTCCACCGTGGCGGAGGTACCGAGCGGAAAGAGGAGGGTCACGGGCGGGACGCCGAGGACGTCAGCCAGCACGATGAAGTCGGCGATGGTCATGCTCGCCTTACGGCCGGACTCCAGGTTCTTCACGGACTGCTCGGTGATCTCCGTCAGCCCGCGGTCGGCGCACCCATGGGCGACCTCGCCCATGGTGAGGCCGGCGGCCTTGCGTGCCTCGCGCATCTCTTGGGCGATCCGGGCGGTGAACGCCGCTGGCCAGTGATCGGGTTTCATGGCTGCACTTTAGGACGCTGGAAAGTGCTGCCGCAACTAGGTGATACACCTGGGCCCGACATTGCAGCACCTGAAGGCATCAGGAGGGCATCATGACGGCACCCGCTTCTTCCCGTGAGGTGCGAGGGCTGACGAGTGACGAGCTGCTCGCTCTTCCGGCGGTCATCGACCTCGACACCGCGAACCGGGCGCTGATGATCGGCCGCTCCACCGGATACGGGCTCGCCAAGCAAGGGGCGTACCCGGTCAAGGTGCTGCGGCTCGGAAATGCCTACCGAGTAGTGACTGCCGACCTGCTGAGGCTGCTCGGGCTGGACCGCCAGCCGTCGGACGGCGACCTCGAAGCCGGAAGCCGGCGGCACAGCCTGTGCGCCTAGAGGTCTGATGCGCGGTGTGGAGGGGTACGGTTTGTTCGCCACGCGCCTCACGGTGTCTCCCTCGACGGAAGCTGCCCCGCGTACCACAACTCGCTGAAGAAGCAAGGCGTCTTGCTGGGCGGGCCTACGGACAGAGTGTCCTCACACAGCGCTTGTCGGGTGGAAGGCTTCTTTCACCGAGGCCACTACCAGGGTGAGGTTGTCGTCATGGCGCGTCGCAGTCCCGAACGTCCGACGTACGGATTCACGGTCGCGGCTGCTGTCGACGCGGTACCGGCGGCACGTCGCCGAGTCGTCTCTCTGGCCCGGAATCTGGGCCTCCCGCTGTCGGACCAGACGCTGGAGACAGTCGAGTTGCTGGCCGGCGAGGTGATCGCCAACGCCGTCCTTTACACAGACGCTCCGTGCGACGTCTCCGTGACGCGGGCTGATGAACGGCTTCGTGTCGAAGTCACGGACACGGACGCGTCGTTGCCAAGCACTGTTGAGGCCGGGCCGGACGACGAGAACGGTCGGGGTCTCTTGCTCGTGAGCGCCTTGGCGGCCGACTGGGGGATGCAACTGGAACCCTCGGGCAAGACGACGTGGTTCGAGGTCACGCTGGAGCCGTCGACCGACGGCTTGGGCAACAACTCCGCAGATGCGCCGTTCTCCGCTCACGCAGGTGAACCTGCCGTGCGACGAGCAGAGTGCCAAGCTCCCATGGCGTCGTCGTCCAACCCGCGGTCGTCGTTGGTCCCAGCAGCGGTGGGGAAGCAGCATCAGGCTGCCTGATGCCGTGAGTCGAATCGGCCAGCCGCCGTCCGTGGCCTCATCGGATGTCGCCACAGGCTGAGCGTGCCCCCCGCCTCGATGGCCGCGATCGCGTGCTCTCGTGCCCGGTGTATGACGTAGCTGGGCTTTCTACCGAGGCCCTGAGGTTTGAAAGACGGATACGGTCAGACCGTGCCTCTGGTCGTTGTGATCCCTGGACGCGCCGAGCGGAGAAGGGGCCGCAACTGGAGGTCGGCGCGCGGTCCAGCCATTCGGAGTGGGGGTGTGTACAGGTGACGGCACGTGCTCTGGAACGGCATGCCGACGGTCCAGGGCGGGAGCACCTCGGCGGCCGGAGGGTGCTCACCGCGGAGCTGGTACGTGACGCCCGCCGACAGGTGCGAGACGGGGCCTCGGTCGATCATCTCGCGCGTGCGATCGGCGTGAGCAGCAGGGCGCTCTCGAAGGCGGTCTACGGGGTCACCTGGCGCCGGGTGGACGATCCGCCGCCGATCAGCCGACCCCGACCTGCCGATCCAGACCGGCCCAGCCCCACCGTTCTGAACGAAGATCATGTGCGTAGGCTGCGCCGCGAGCATGCGGGTGGCGCGTCGGTGCGCTATCTCGCGACTAGAGACGGACTGACCTACAACACCGTTCACGATGCGATCCGAGGCGTCACCTGGGCGCACGTTGATGAACAGGTGTCTGAGGAGATCCTCCCCGGGGAGGCGTGCCGCCCAGGCGTGCTCCTGACCGCGGCGACAGTGGGGGAGATGCGGCGTGCGCACGTCGGCGGTGCTTCCCTGCGATCGCTCGCTGACAAGTTCCGTCTGAAGTACGCGACGGTCCGAGCGGCGGTGCGGGGGACCACCTGGCGCCACCTCACTGATCCACCTCCTGTGCCGGCCTCCGGTCGGGGCGGCCGGCACGCACTCACCAGTGCCCGGGAAGCCGATCTCGTACGGATGCGTGAGGAGAGCGGAGCCACGTACGCCCAGCTCGGCGCGGCGTTCGGCGTCAGCGAGGCCACAGCCTGGCACGTGTGCGCACGCAGCCGTCGCCCGGCGACGGACTGAAAGCGCGTGTGCTCGCCGGGTGCGACGAGAAGGATGACGCCCGCTCCTGTGCGTGCGGGCGAGCACATGCTGGGAATCGGTAGGCTTGCGCGCATGTCTACAGCCTCCACGCGCGTGCGTTTCGCCCCGTCCCCGACTGGAATGTTCCACGTTGGCGGGGCCCGGTCGGCTCTCTACAACTGGGCCGTCGCACGACAGTCGGGGGGCAGGTTCGTCCTGCGGATCGAGGACACCGACGCGGCCCGCAACAAGCCCGAGTGGATCGACGGCATCATCAGCGCGCTCGCGGCCATCGGGATCTCCAAGGACGATCCCACCTTCGAGGGTCCGTACTTCCAGTCGCAGAACGCCGGCCGTCACACCGAGGCCGCACAGCAGCTCTACACGCAGGGTCACGCGTACTACTGCGACTGCACCCGTGAGCAGCTCCAGGAGAGGACCGGTTCGCAGCACCTCGGCTACGACGGCTTCTGCCGGGACCGGGGTCTGGAGTACGTGGCGGGCCGGGCCCTGCGTTTCCGTACGCCCACGGAGGGCGAGACGGTCGTCGTGGACCTGATCCGGGGTGAGCCGTCCTTCCCGAACTCGGCGATCGAGGACTTCGTCATCGCCCGAGGCGACGGCTCCCCGGTCTTCCTGATCGCCAACGTGGTCGACGACCTCGACGAGGGCATCACCCTGGTCATCCGTGGTGACGAGCACCTGTCGAACACGCCCAAGCAGCAGCTGCTGTGGGAGGCGCTCGGCGCGAAGGCCCCGGTGTGGGCTCACCTGCCGGTGATCGTGAACGAGAAGCGGCAGAAGCTGTCGAAGCGCCGGGACAAGGTCGCTCTCGAGGACTACCTCGCCGAGGGCTTCCTGCCGGAGGCGATGACCAACTACCTGATGCTGCTCGGCTGGGGCCCCGGGGACGACGTCGAGCTCCGCCCGTACGAGGAGCTGGAGGAGAAGTTCCGCGTCGAGGACGTGAACACCTCGCCAGCCTTCTTCGACATCAAGAAGCTGACGGCCTTCAACGGCGAGTACATCCGCGCCCTGCCGCTGGAGAAGTTCGTCGCGGCCTGTGAGCCGTGGCTGCGCGCCCCGTACGCCAACTGGGCGCCCGAGGACTTCGACCAGGCGGCGTGGGAGGCGATCGCCCCCCACGCCCAGACCCGCGTGGCCGTCCTGTCGGACATCACGGCCAACGTCGACTTCCTGTTCCTGAAGGAGCCGGTGGAGGACGAGGCGTCCTGGGACAAGGCGATGAAGGGCGACCCGGTGGCTCTCCTCACCACGGCCCGCGTCAAGCTGGAGACGGCCGACTGGACCAGCCCCGAGTCCCTCAAGGAGGCGGTCCTGGCCGCCGGCGAGGAGCACGGCCTGAAGCTGGGCAAGGCTCAGGCCCCGGTGCGCGTCGCGGTCACCGGCCGCACAGTCGGTCTGCCCCTCTTCGAGTCCCTGGAGGTCCTCGGCAAGGACCGCACGCTCGCACGGATCGACGCTGCGCTGGCGAAGCTCGCCGGCTGACTACTTGATGATCACGGTCCCGTCGCCCGTGCGAGGAGGCGGGACCAGGCCTCGGCGAAGTACGCGGTGTCGAAACGGGCCAGCGTCTCGTACACGGTCTTCGACTCGGCAGGCGCCGCGTTCGCCCGCTTCCGTATCTGCTGGGCCAGCCGGCGTGGATCCGGAGCCGGCTGCTCGGTCAGACGCGCGAGGTCACCGAGCCCGGCGACCGGCTGGATGAGGCAGGGCAGGCCTAGGAGCAGGGCCTCTGCGGCGCATCGACTCCACCCTTCCCGCATGCGCGGAGTGAAGACCCCGACGTCGCAGGCCCGTAGCAGTTCCAGGTACCGGGGACGGGGCAGGTCGAAATGGTGCCCCGGGGAGCCGATGGTGTTGCTTCCGGTGGTCACGAGACGGAGCCCGGGATCGGTTTCGACGGCCGTGGCGACCGTCTCGATGCCTTTCCAGTGCACTGCTTTGCCCGCGTACACGGCGATCTCGTTTTGAGGGAGACCGAGGCGGGCCTTGCATTCAGCAGGGTCCATGCCGCGGACTCTGTCGATCTCGGCGAGGTCGAAGGCGTTGTAGATCACCTGGACGTTGTCCACTCCGCGCTCCCGGAGGAACACTGCCCAGGACGGGGCGACGCACACGACCGCGCGGCACTGGGGCAGGACCGCGAAGAGCCTGCGCCACAGCAGCGGTTCGAGGGGCCAGGAGTCGAACTGGAGCGGCTCGTAGTGGTGGAAGACGAATACGGTCCGGGCCCGCATCTCCGGGGTGAAGAACAGGATGCTGAGGTCGTCCCAGAGGATCGCGCCGGGCTCGTCTCTGAGTTCGCGGATGTGGGGGGCGAGGCGGGCGAGGTGGCGTACCTTCCGGCCTCGGCGGACGGTGTAGGCGCGTTTGTAGTCCGGCACCGTCCGCCACTCGATCGAGTTGGCTGTGACCTCGTGGATCATGCGGAGGTAGACGCGGCCTCCGGTGCGGCCCTGCGGCGACATGGAGTGGACGACCGGAGTCACGTGCCCGCCTCTGCCTGCTGCCGGAACTCGGCGTGGAGCACCTCGTACGCGGCTCGTAGTGGCGCGTTCACGTCGCGGGACTTCTCGGCGAGCGGCAAGTAGGTGCTGGTCAGGCTGTCGAGGAAGCGAGCCCGGCGGTCCGGGTCCGGCGAATGCCGCAGGTCGCGCAGGTTGTCGATGCGGTCGGCGAGACGGATGAGCAGTTCCTCCGGACCGAGGCACCTGATCTTGTTGTGCCAGACGTCAGAGTCCCACGGCTCCTTCCGGCGCTGCTCCAGCCGGTGGTCGGGGGTCATGGAACGCAGGCGTTGGGTGAGGGCTGGGCCCAGGTGGGACGCTATGAGTCGCTCATTCGACGGCGCAATCTCCAGCGCGTCGTGCAGCAGGCCGAGGATGAGTAGTTCGGGGTCGATGACGCCGAGTTCGTTCTTCAGGACGGTCACGACGCGCACCGGGTGGTTGATGTAGGGCGTGCCCTGGTCACGGACGTGACCGGCGTAGATCGTCGTGGCGAGGGTCGCGGCGAGCTGGCCTCGCGCTCGGTCCGGCGCTGGCCAGTCCTTGAAACCGAGTTCGTCCGTCACGGTGGGGGCGCTGGTCATGTGCGGTCCGTTCCGTAGGGGGCCGACAGTGCCGTGTCGATCCGCACGTGCGGGGCGAGGACCAACGCGTCCTCGACGACCAGGGCGTCGAGGCCGAGCTCGACCGCGGCGGTGACGGCCTGTTCGGCGGTGCGGAGGATGGGCGTTCCCTTGAAGTTCAGGGAGGTGTTCAGGAGGACGGGCACGCCGGTCAGCCGGTGGAACTCCTCCAGGAGCGGGCGGACGCCGGAGTGCCCTCGGCCAACGGTCTGGAGGCGGGCGGTTCCGTCGTGGTGGACCACCGCGGGCATCCGGTCGGACTGGCAGTGCCGGGCGCGTACGACCCGGTTCATGAACGGGTCGCCGTCGCCGAGGAACCACCTATGGGCTTCCTCGGCGAGTGCCAGAGGCGCCAACGGGCGGTAGTCGGCTCGCTGTTTGAGGGCGTTCAGGCGGGTCTTGGTCTCTGCCTTACCGGGGTGGGCGAGGATCGAGCGGTGGCCGAGGGCCCTGGGCCCGAACTCCATGCCGCCGCGTACCCAGCCGACGACGTGGTGATCCGCGAGGAGCGCGGCGACGGTTGGGATCAGCCGCTCACCGAGGCCGGAGACGGCGTGGTAGCCGCCCGCGAGCGCTCCGTCGGGCAGGGAGCCGGGGAGCGGGCCCCAGTCGGCGTCCTCGGGCGTCGGCAGGAGGGGCTGTCCGAGGGCGTAGTTCCAGGCGTAGAGGGCGGCGCCGACCGCGGTGCCGGCGTCGTGCGGCGCCGGGGCGACGAAGAGGTTCTCGAAGCCGGACTGCTCGGCGAGCGTGCCGTTGAGATGGGAGTTCAGGGCGCAGCCGCCGGAGAAGACCAGTGTGCGGGCGGTCGTGAGGTGACGCAGGTGGCGGGCCACGTGGATGACCGCCTCGGCGAAGACCCGCTGCGCCGCCGCAGCCAGGTCGGCCCGGGCGTCCAGCGGCTTCGAGTCGGCGGACCGCGCGGTCCATGCCGCGCCTTCGATCCCGAGCGGGGTCTCGGCGTCGTACGACCCCCATGGCGCCGCGATGTGTACGTGCCCGTTCTCGCCGAGATGGACGAGGTCGCGGAGTTCCTTGTAGCAGCGGTCCGGGTCACCGAAGGCGGCCAGGGCCATCATGCTGCCCTCGACTTCGTTGCCCGGCGGAATCACCCGCAGCGCGAGGTTGCGGTAGAAGTGGCCGAGGGACGGGTGGGTGCGCACAGGTCCGGAGGGGCCGCGGGTGATGGCCGGTGCGACTTGGTGGATCCGGTCGATGCTGTCCGGAGTCAGGTCGTAGCCGGTGATCCGTTCGCGCCCCGACGCGATGTCCGTGCCGAGGGCGGAACCGCCCGCGTCGATGACAAGGCCGGCGGCGTGCTCCTCGCCGGAGAGCAGATAGCCGGACAGGACGTGCGCGGTGTGGTGGGAGATGAGCTTCAACCGTTGCCCGAGCGCCCCGGGGAGCAGGGCGGCGAGTTCGGCCTGCTCCGTGGACGCCCACGATCCGTGCCGGGGGCTGGGCCGCATGGACGGGGTCCACACGTGGTCGATGTCGTCGACGGCGATGCCGGCGGACCGCAGGCACCAGTCGAGTGCGTGGGTGGGGGCGGTGAGAACCCCCTTGCGTGTTGTGCGGTTGTGTTTCACGCCGCTCCATCGCTCCTCCTCGGCCGCGTAGATGCGGCCGTCGACGACGAGGCAGGCGGAGGTGTCGTGGTGGAAGTTCAGACCGAGCGCTGCGGGCATGGGGACCTCCGGGAAGAGGGCGGTCAGACGGAAGCCGTGCGACGGGCCAGAGCGGGGACGATCTGAAGGCCCGAGTCCCTGTACTCGTGGCACTTCAGGCAGAAGTCGTAGTGCTTGCGGCGTGGCGCGAAGACCTTGGCCGCGAAGTCGTCGTCCCAGACCGTGAACTCGCTGTCGTTCTTGGCCATGGCGTTGAAGCACCGGTAGCAGTCGCCGTCGACCTCGATCATGAGGTGCCGGTCGACGTTGCGGTCGCAGAGCCCACCGAGATCGTTGGCAGGCTGGCCGACGTCGATGTGGTGGACGTGGTTGGTGACGTGGATGGCGCCGTACTCGTCGCAGAGGGCCGCCAGTTGGCTCAGACGGTCCGGGGCGATGGCCTCCAGCACGCTGTTGATCACGACGGTCTTTCCGGCCTCCCGGAGTACGGGGATAACGGCGCTGACCTCGTCGTAGTTGTCGTGCTCCTCGTCGCAGCCGATCAGGACCTGGTCGTAGTGCGCGAGGGTCGCTTGGAGGAGGCGCTCGTTGCGGGCCAGGGTGATCGCGTTGGAGCCGAGCACCATGACCTGCTCCGGGAAACGGTCACGGGCAAGGCCGCTGAGCTCGCTGAAGTCGCGGTGAACGGTGGGTTCTCCGCCGTTGATGTGCAGCTGCCGGAACGGGATCTGTCCGAGGCGGTCGAGGACCCGCCTGAACGTCTCCAGCGGCATGTTCTCGCCTTGGCCGCCCTCGGCGAAGATGCAGAAGTCGCAGTGGCGGTTGCACTTGGTCGTGATCTTGATCTTCGCGGTCTTGAGGGTCCTTTGCGTGGTGGACAGCACGGGGGACGACGTCATGGGGAGCCCCTTTGGTCACTCGGGGTGGGCGGAGAGGAAGTCTTCGACGACGGAGCGGTGACGCCCCCACAGGGCGAGGAGGTCGCGAAGGCTGCCTGTCGTGGTCGGGCCTGGGGGCAGCAGCTCCGTCATGGCCTTGACGAGCAGCGCGTCGTCACCGGAGGTTCGGTCGGCGAGACGGGTTAAGGTGTTCCGGGCGGAACGGAGTTCCTTCTCCTCGCGAGCGATCAAGTAGCCGGTCACGGTCTCCGGCGGCGGGTTCAGGTAGTAGATCCAGCGTGCGACGCGCACACGGAGCATGCCGGCGGCCGTGATCCAGGCTGCCGTTTCCGCGTCCACTGCCTCCGGCAGCGGCCTGGGAGGCGGTGTGCGGCGCAGTACGGCGTCCACGGTTACGTGGGCCGTGCGCAGTACCTGAGTGGGGGAGAGGTCCGGATCCGAGGTGGCGGCGGACAGGCGAAGAAACCTCTCGGCATGTGATTCGAGTTCGCCGGGGTGCCACTGGTTGAGAGCCGCGGTCTTCCCGGGACACCGGGTGCGCGTGGCGAGGGCCGCCGACGCGAACCAGCACGGCGCCACGTAGTGCCAGGCGACGCAGTGCCTTCGGTAGCTGTCGAGGTCGTGGTGGACGTTGTCGGCGCTGTCCTTGTCGAGTTGGTAGCGGCCTCCGATCCTCGCGTCGAGGATCCCGCGGTAGAACCTCTCGTCCGCGCGACTCCACGGCATCATCCGCGCACGGGACTGCCACCGCCCGAGCGTGGCCGCGCTGCCCGTGACAAGGCTCCAGGTGGAGATCTCGGCCGGTGACACCTGGTTCCGGTCGAGCTCGCCGGCGGTGAACGCGAACCCGGGAGGATGTTCGAGCAGTCGGCTGTGGGTCGGGTCCAGGAGTACCGCCTGGCGATGGGCGCTGGCCAGCCGCTCGTTCCACTCCCACCACGAGTCGGGGGCCTGGTCGAGGACGACGCGGATGTCGATGTCCGAGTGCGGTGCGATGAGGTCGTCGGCCTGCCACTTGTGGGTGAGCATGCTCGCGGTGACGTCCTGGGCGGCCAACTGCTCGGCGTAGACGACGCCGAGCTGCGGGTAAGACACGGTGGAACGGGCCGTCGTCACTCGGACTCACCTCCGGGCCGGCGAAGCGAGCAGCCCCCGCCCGTACCGCTGGCCACGGGCAGTAGGGGAAGCACGGGCACGCCCTGCGGTCGCTCCATGCGGTCCCAGCGCAGGTCGTAGTCGACGTAGTGGAAGCCCTGCCAGGCCTCGTTGCTGTCACGTTCGAGCATGGCGCGGAAGAGGTGGGCGTAGGCGTCGGCCATGCTGCCGTCGGCGAGGTGCGGCTTCAGGGGGATGTCGCGGTTGTGGAGGATGCAGGGCCGGGCGATACCGGTGGGCGTGATCTTGATGCGGTTGGCGTCGGAGCAGGTGGCACAGGAGGAGTTGGAGATGAACCCGATGGAGCCGGCCCAGCCGGTCGGCTGCAGGTACCGACCCGGGCTTCGCACTCCCAGCTCGGCGCGGGAGATCTCGCCGGCCTCCTCGAACCAGGCGTGCAGGCGCTCGCGGACCTCCGCCTCGGGCACGAACTCGGCGGGAAACAGGGCCTCCGCCGGTCCGATGCGCTGCAGCTCGATCAGCCGTACCGCGACGGGCAGTCGCCTGGCGAGTTCGGCGACAGCGAAGGCGTCGTCCAGGTACGACCGCTGGAGCACGCAGTTGATCTTGACCTTGAGGCCGAGTTCGAGTGCCCGGTCGATGGTGGCGCGGGAGACTCGTGGGTCGCCGCCGCCCATGATCTCGGTGGATCGTGCGGGATCGAGGCTGTGCAAACTGATGTTCAGGTACGTGAGCCCGGCGTCGCGCAGGGCGTCCACGGTCAGGCCGCGGCGCAGGTTGCCGTGGCTGGTCATGCCGATGGTCGCCTTGTCGCCGAGACCGTCGGAGAGCGCTCCGATGATGTCGAGGATGTCGGCGCGCAGCGTCGGCTCCCCGCCCGAGGTGTGCGCCTTGCGGATGCCCCAGAGCCCGGCCTCCTTCGCGATGCCCGCGTAGTCGGAGACCGTGAGCGTCTTGTCCTTGTGTCCGTAGTCGGGCATGCACCGCGGCTTGCAGAAGACGCAGTCGAGGTTGCAGATGGAGTTCAGCGTGAAGGCCAGGTAGGGATGGTTCCGACCCGACTCGGCGAACCGCCGCAACAGGTTGGTCCTGGAAAATCGCTGGTCAGTGGGGATCATGTGTCCCTCCGTGGGTTGGGGTGACAGCACCGTTGAGGGGCTGGCCGGCGAGGAAAAGTCGGAGGTTGTCGATGAAGAAGGCGACCGCCTCGTCCATGTAGGCGTGGCTGAAGACGGCGCTCTTCGGTGTGAGCACGATCTGCGGGTGGTGGCGGAGCGGATCGTCGAGCGCGGGCGGCTTGCGCGGCTGTACGTCGAGGGCGGCGCCGGCCAGCGGGCCTTGGTCGAGGGCGCCGAGGAGCGCATGGTGGTCGACGGTGCTGGGCCGCCCGAGGTTGATGAAGACCGTCTCGGGGCGGCACGCCTTGAAGGTGCTCTCGTCGAAGAAGCCGCGCGTCTCGTCGGTCGCGGGAAGCAGGTTGACGACGGCACGGGAACGCGAGAGTGCTTCACGAACGCGGTGCGACGGCACCCATTCGATCCCGCCGGGTTCGGAATGAGTGGGACTGCGCCGTACGCCGATGACGTGCATTCCGAAGGCACGCGCCACCTCGGCGAGGCGGATGCCGACAGAGCCGCAGCCGACGATCGTGAGCGTCTCGCCGTACAGGTCGAAGAAGCTGTCGGCGAGTTCGTCCTTCCACCAGACGGACCGGGTCTGAAGTCGTGTACTCGTGAACAGGCCCCGCGAGAAGCCGAGGAGCAGGCCGATCGCGTGCTCGGCCATCGGCCTCCCGTGGTAGCCGTACCCGCGGGTGAGCGTGATGCCCGCGGCATCGAGCGCGGCGACCGGCCAGTGATCGACGCCTGCGGATGGGGTGGCCGTCCAGCGGAGCCGTGGGGAGGACTTGAGCCACTCCGCGTCGAAGGACCAGCCGAAATAGACGTCAGCGGTACGGATCTGGACAGGGACGTCTTGCTCCTGGGCGAGCAGGAAGCGGACGTCCGGAAAGGCGGACCTCAACTGTCCGGCGTGCCACTCGGATAACTGCCAGAAGGGATATGGAGAGTTGAGGGCAACCAGTGCGGTGGTTGTCACGCTCCATCCCTCAAGGGGGCGCTGCGTGCCATTGCCCAAGGGGCGTACTGACGCAGGTAGGAGCGGATCGTGGCCTCGTAGTCGTGCCGGGCCATGAGCAGTGCCCTGCCGCGCGCACGCATCTGCTCACGCTCTCGGACGCTGATGTGAAGTGCTCGCCTGATCGCGTGGGCGAGGTCCATGGGGTCACGGGCTCCGGCCGTGAACCCGGTCACCCCGTCGACCACGGTCTCCGTGAGCCCGCCTGCCCGAGTCGCGACCACCGGCGCGGCCCCCGAGGCGAAGGCTTCGAGGGGGATCCTCCCGAACGGTTCGGCCCGGGAGGGCACCACCACTCCCCGGAGCGCCGGGCTCCGCAGCCAGGAGCGGTACCGAGGGGAGAACCGCGGCAGGAACGTCGCGTCGATCGTGTAGTCGCGGACCATCGCCTGGAGCCGTTGCTGGTAGCCGGTCAGGGTCTCCGCGTGTGTTGCGGGTGCGAGCAGGAGGTGTGGCACCCGTTCGCCCTGCGTACGGAGGAGTCGGACGGCTTCCAGCAGGTCCTCGAAGCCCTTGCTCTCCACCGCCCGGCCCATGGCCAGCAGGAACCCCGCCTCGGCTTGCGGCGGCAGCGGAGCAGGCACCACGTCCTCGTGGTCGTTCAGGAGCAGGCCGTTGGGGAGATCGACGACCGCGTGTCGCGGGAGGCCGTAGACCTGCTCAAGATGGCCGCGCATGTGGTGCGAGATGGCGGCGACGCGTGCGCCGTCACCCACCGCCGCCATCAGCCCCTTGTGCTCCCAGCGGATGCGTCGCCGGTCCTCCGGAGAGGCGAGTTCACTCGTCGACCGGGGCAGGAGAAGGAGGCTGAACGGATCGTTGGCGCGTCGATGGGATCCGAGTCCGAGGAAGGGGATGTCGAGGCCGATGAGTTGGGCCATCGGCGCATCGGCAAGGCGTGCCCGGGCGGTTTCCGTGACCCGCTCGCACAGTGCTTCGCAGCCCGCGAGGGCGGCGGTCGCCGCGCGACCACCCGGAACCGGAACGACCTCGGCCCCGGCCTGCCCCAGCATTCCCTCGGTCTCGGCCACCCAGGTGGGGTCGTAACTGGGGTCGGAGCGTGAGATGTGCACGGGCATGACCAGGAGGCGTCCTCGGGGCAGTGCCCGCGTGAGTACCTCAAGGAAGGCCCTGTTGCTGAAGCCCGTACCCGATGTGCACCCGTAGTAGCCGTCATGCAGCGCGACCGCGATCTTCGACGGGATCGTGGTTGAGGCCGGCCCGACGGCTCCCTCTTCACCTCTCTGACGCTGAGCAGGGACCGCTTTGGTCGTCGGAACGGGGGCCACGCCCTGTGAACTGCGTGTACGGGCTGCCATGGGAAGACTCCTCCAGTGCGGGATAGGCGGGGGAGAACGGTGGCTCGGGCAGGGAGACACCTGGGTCGCGCATGGGTGGTGCGGTCCGTCGGGGATTCGCGCAACGGAGCGTGAGGAGACGATTCCACTACGCGAGTGCGGCGAGCGGACAAAGTGTCCGCAGGAATTCGCCGCCAGCCTCTTGACAGCAACAGGCCTTGTTTGCAGGTGAGTTGATGCCACCCGGCTCTGGACGATCGCCCCAAGCTGGTAAGGCTGCCCGGCTCAACGCACGCGACAGACGCGACGTCACAGCCACGGGGGGAACGGCGTCACTCACCCATGGGGCCGTGCGCGCGAGATCGTTGGGACGCTGCCCGTTCTGAAGCCGGCGCTTGGTCACTCAGTCGGCCGGCGCGGGACGTACACGCCTGGTCGCGGCAAGCCCGAACAACGGCCCTCAAGATCAAGCCAACTCTGACTGGCGCCTGGAATGTGGTACGCGAGCAGCGCGCGTGTGGACCTACCATGCCCCGATGCGGCCAGAACCCGGACAGGTACTGCACTTCTCCGAAGATCCCACGATCACCCGCTTCGTCCCGCGCGTTGCTCCGACGTCGAAAGACCAGGGTGCCTTTGTCTGGGCCGTGGACGCGGTCCGTGCCCCCGACTACTGGTTTCCGAAGCAGTGCCCCCGGGCGATGGCATGGGTGACACCCGAGACGTCCTCGTCAGACCGCGAACGGATCATCGGTCCGGGCGGAGGGGATCGAGTGCACGCGATCGAGTACGACTGGCTGGAGGAGATCCGCGGCGTTCGCCTCTACGCCTACCGGTTCGACTCCACACCCTTCCGCCCCATCGGGGGGCCGATCCCTCGCGCCCACGTGGCGGAGGAACCCGTCGAGCCGCTGGGGCCCCCGGAGCCCGTCGGCGACCTTCTGGCCCTGCACGCCCAGGCCGGCATCCAGCTCCGGGTTCTGGACGTCCTGTGGCCGTACTGGGAGACCATCACCTCCAGCACCTGCGGTTTCAACGGCATCCGGCTGCGCAACTCACACGGGCACCCAGCTCACAGACCCGAGGCCCGGCCGCGAATCCTCCTCGGCCAAGGACGACAAGACCGGGAGCCGTAGACCGGATTACTTGCCCGTCACTTCATGGACGATGAACGCGCCAACGCCGCGATCTCCTCCAAGAGCCGCGGTACGTCCTCAAGACTGTCCAGTACGGCGTCGGCTCCCGCTGCCGCCAGTTCGCGGGCCGTGGTCCTGCCGGACGCGATTCCGATCACTGAAGCGCCGCCCTCGACTCCGGTGCGGACGTCTTCGAGCGAGTCCCCGATGATGACGGTGTTGGAGCGGGTGAAGGCCACCCCGAGCTTGGCCTCGGCCCGCTCTTGTGCGATGGCGACGAGGGCGGGACGGTGCTCGTCGTCGGAGGAGTACCCGCCGATTTCCGTGTCCAGGAAGGTGTCGAGGCCGAACACCCCAAGCTTCAGCAGCGCGTTGGGCCTGAGGTTGCCCGTGACGACGGTCGGCACGCAGTGCGTCCGCTCGTGCACCGCCTTCAGGGCGGACACGGCACCCGGCATGAGGACGCCCCGCTCGCGGAGGTCGTCCTCATGCGCGGCGAGACACCGCGGCAGGAGTTCGACCATGCGCGGTAGCAGTCGCGGGACGTCCGATGCCGGAACGCCGTTGTGCAGGAGCAGGGATCGGATCGCGAGGGGCATGCTGACGCCGGTTCCCCGGGCCGGAAGTCGCTCCGCGGGGCGCCCGACGATCTCGGCGAAGGTCTCGCGGTAGACCTGTCGATCGATCTCGCCGACATACAGCAGGGTGCGGTCGATGTCCCACAACACGAGGGACCGTTCGGCTTCAGCCACTCCCGACCTCGCTCCTCGCCCTTCGACCAGGGCGGACCGCCCTGTGGCCGCGAGCGTGCGTGAGGCCCCCGTCGTCCTCTCGCGCAAGTGCTCGGCCACTGTCTGCGGCCGGACGGCGAGTGCGAATCTTCGGCGCCTGCGGGATTCGCGCGGACAATCTGTCCGTAGGTACTTCGGCCCCACCTCTTGACCGGAGGGCGGCAACCGTACTCATCCGGCGCCCGCATCATCGCGATATGCCCCGCTTCGTCCATGCGGCTGGAGGGTTGGAAGGGAGCAGCCACGTACCGGGGGTCCGCGCGGCAGATCCACGTGGTGGGCGCCCGATCATCGGCTCTGTTAACAGTTGGCGACCAAGGGCGCAGGCTTGGGCATTGTCCGTACTCTGAACGAAGTGTTTCATCGCGAAGGGACAGCTCGACCGATGAGTGAAAACCTGACACTGGGAGACCGTCTCCGAGTCGCTCGCAGGACACGGAAGCTGTCCGCCGCGCAACTGGCACAGAAGGTCGCGGTCTCCCCGAGCTACGTGCAGAAGTTGGAGTCGGGCGCGCGCAAGGCCTCGCCGTCGCTGGTGCTGGCTCTCGCCAAGGCGCTGCGCTTCGGCCCCGAGGTCCTGACCGGCCAGCCGTACTACGGTGAGCCGGAGGCGGAGGACGGCGTCCACGCCGTCATACCCGAACTCCGCCGCCTCCTGCTGTGCTACGACAGCCCCGACGACCTGGAGATCGCACCGCGGGCGCTTCCCGTGCTCGCCTCGGAGGTCGACCAGGTGGCGGCCCTGCGCCGCGACGCCCGGTACGCCCCGATGGGCCCCCTGCTGCCGCCGATCATCACCGAACTGACCCACGTCGCTCTCGGCGGCGACAACGGCGACCGGGCCAAGGCGTTCTGGCACCTGGCCCGCGCCTATCGCGCCGTGAACTCCCTGGCCCACAAGATGGGCCACCACGACCTGTCGAACACGGCGCTGGAGCGCGTCCGTTGGGCCGCCGACCGCTCCGGCGACCCGCTGATGCAGTTCACCGCCGGTTACCTCGTCGCGGGAGCGATGCTGCGACAGGGCGCGTACTCGCCGGCACGCCGCAAGCTCCTCGGGCTGCGGACCGAGCTGGAGCGGTTCCAGCCCGAACGCTCCTTCACGGAGGACGCGCTCGCCGTCGACGGTGCGCTGCTGCTGAAGCTGGCCGTTCTCGAAGCCCGCGAGAACAACTCCGGTCGCGCCGACGCGTATCTGCGCGAGGCGGAGCAGGTCGCCGGCATGGCGGGCAACCGCGACTCCCTGGCGTACGAGATGTCCTTCGGCCCGACGAACATCCGCATCCATGAGGTGCACGCGATGATCGACACGGGTGACACCGAGCAGGCCCTCGCCCGTCTCGGCGAATGGTCTCCGACTTCCGGAGGCGAGTGGGCGCCAACCGCTACGACCGTCGGCGAGAGGTCGAGCCACCACTTCATCGACGTGGCCTCCGCGAAGCTCGCGGAGAACGACCGGGACGGCGCCTTCGCCGATCTCAAGCGGGCGCGGAAGGTCGCACCGAACCACACGCGGTTCCATCCGTCTGTCCGCGAGACCACTGCGGCGCTGCTCAGGATGGACACCAACCCCTCCAACGAGCTGTCCGCGTTCGGTAGTTGGACGGGCATTAGCACAACCTGAGGTTGTGTCAAGGGCTTTGGCGGGCGGAGCCCACGGACAGACTGTCCGCGCAGGGCAGCTTGCTGAATGGAATGGTCTCCTCACACCCAGTGGTGAGGAGGCCTTTTCCATGTCCGACGACAGTCCCGCGGCTCGCGCGAACCCGCCGCGCTGGATGCCCATCGGCGAGGAGCCCGAGTTGTGCTCGGCAGGGGAGTGGTGGGACGCCGTACGCGCCGTGGAGGCCATGGGCCGGCGCGCGATCGAGATCCTCGACGAGGGGGACGAACCGGTCGGCCCCGTGATCCTCGACCACGAGGGTCCGGAACCCCGGCTGTACTTCCTGGTTCCCGTGGGTACCGCGGCCCGATGGGAGGAGACGGGGACCGTCGCGCTGGGGCAGAAGTGCCACGTCGTCGTGCCGTCCGCCGAGAGCACGGAGCCTCCGGGGATGCACTGGCACGTCTTCCCCCGAGGCCCGCGTGCGCTCACCCAGCCAGACGCTCTGCGGCGAGCGCTGAGCCAGGCTCGGCGGGAGCGGCGGGGGCCCGCGGAGGAAGCGGCCTCCTGATGGCGCTCAGCATCTCCTTCGTGCTGGTGCTGGGCATCCTCGTGGTCGTCCTCATCCGCAGCAAATCCGTGAAACCCGGTCCCGCGGTCGTCTGCGTCCTCTTCGGGTTCTTCCTGGCGAGTACGTCCATGGCCCCGACCATCAACCGGTTCCTGACGGGCGTCGCCGACATGATCGGACAGATCCGTTTCTAACGAGCCCGAACCGGTGCGCGAGTCCCTGCCCCCTTGGCCGACGGTCCGCCTCCATCCATTGCGCGGCCCTTCCCCCAACCTGCCCGAGGCCCCCGATGACCCTCCCGTCCAGCTCGCAGAGCACGTCAACCCCCACGGTCCGCCTGCGGCGGACGAAGGGGCCCGATCCGGCTCGCCGGCGCACCGTCCCTTCCGAGGGACAGTGATGCGGCTCGTCTACCACCCGGCAGGTCACGACGACGACCTCCGCGTGGCCTTGGTCGAACTACAGGCGGGGCGATGGAGACAGGCGCGGGAGCTGCTCTGGAAGACGGGTACGCACTGGGCACTGCGCACGGCACGCACCCAGCTGCTGGCCGTGGCGGCAGCCCGGTCGGACGTCGTCGACGTGTGGCTCACCGAGGAGCCCGACAGCTACGACGCGCAGCTGATGGCGGTACGGGTCGCCGTCGAGAGGGCATTGCGAGCCCACCGCCAACGCCACCCGCAGACCCTGGAGTTCGAGATGCGAGCACGGCGTGCGGCGCTGCTGGCGGCCCGTCGTGCGCCCCACGATCCCTTGCCGTGGGTGTGTCTTGTCGCCCTGGCCCAGGTCGACACCCACCGACTGCGGCCGGAACACCGGGTGAGGTCCGCCGAACCCATGTTGCCTAGCGGCCCGTGGGGACTGCTCTACGAGGTCAACCAGCGCGATCCGTACAACCGCGAGGCCTACCATCGCGTGACGCAGTTCATGCTCGCTCTTGAGGGGCCGTCGGGTTCCTCGCTGGCCGCGGTCTTCGACTTCGGCCGGTCCGTGGCCTCCCAGCGGCCGGTCGGATCACCGCTGCTGCTTCTGCCGGCGTACGCGCAGGTTGAGCAGCGACGACAGTCGCGTGCCGATCCGCTGTGGCGGCGGCAGTGGGCGCAGGAGTCGACGCTCGACCACACGCTGACCGCCTTCCACGACTGGTTCCATAGGGCACACGTCGGGCATCGCTCGGTGGCCGATCTGAGCCTCCTCGCCTACGCGTTGTGGGCGGGGCACCGGTACCTGGAGGCCGCCGAGGTGTTCGAGGCGATGGGCTCGTACGCGGTCCGCGAGCCCTGGGCGTCGGTGCACGACGGGGCCGCGGGGCCGGATCCCGGTGAGGCGCTGCTCCTTCGGGCGCGCGCCGAGTCCCTCTCCTACGCCCGCACCCGTAGGTCACGCGCCGGGCCGCGCCCGTGATCGACAGTTGTCATCCCGCGCCACCCGCATTGGCATGAACCTGCCCTATTTTCCGCTTCTCCGAGCCTTGGAGGCCGAGCCATGTCCCGTCCGAGTCCGAACCGCCACGCGACACCACGGAAGTCCGATGACACCTACCTTCGCGAACTGGGCTACGAGCCCGTGCTCACCCGACGCATGGGGCTGTTCGGGAACTTCGCGATCTCCTTCAGCGTCATCAGCGTCCTGTCCGGCTGCATGACCCTCTACGGCTTCGGCCTGAACACCGGTGGCCCGTCGGTGATGCTGTGGGGCTGGCTGGTCGTCGGCGCCATGGTCATGTTCATCGGGGCCGCCCTCGCCGAGGTCACCTCCGCCTATCCGACCTCCGGGGCCCTGTACTACCAGGCGGAGCAGCTCGGCGGGCGCAAGTGGGGCTGGTACACGGGCTGGCTGAACCTGCTGGGTCTGCTCGGCGCGATCGCCGGCATCGACTACGGGGCCGCGCTGTTCACTGGCGCCCTGTTCAACCTGCAGTGGGGATTCGAGCCGACGCCGGGCAGGATCATGGTGATCTTCCTGTGCATCCTCGCCCTTCACCTCGCCCTGAACCTGTTCGGGGTCCGGCTGGTCAGCATCCTCAACAGCATCAGCGTCTGGTGGCACCTCGGCGGCGTCACGGTGATCGTCGGAGCGCTCGCGATCGTGCCCTCCCACCACCGGTCCGCGGACTTCGTGTTCGGAGAGTTCGTCAACAACACCGGCTGGTCGAGTCCGCTCTACGTGGCGGTGCTGGGGCTTCTGCTGGCCCAGTACACGTTCTGCGGTTACGACGCCTCCGCGCACCTGTCGGAGGAGACCACCGACGCCCAGGTGTCCGCGTCCCGCGGGATCATCCACGCGATCGGCTGGTCGTGGCTGGCCGGTTTCGTCCTGCTGGCAGGACTCACGTTCGCGATCCAGGACTACACGGGCACCGTGGGCACCGCGACCGGGGTGCCGCCGGCGCAGATCTTCCTGGACGCGCTGGGCGCGGCCGGGGCGAAGGCCCTGCTCCTGGTCGTCATCATCGCGCAGTTGTGCTGTGGCAACGCCGAGACCGCCGCGGCCAGCCGGATGGTCTTCGCGTTCTCGCGTGACGGGGCGCTGCCGGGCTCGCACCTGTGGCGGCAGGTCGACCGTCGCACCGCCACGCCGCGCATGGCGGTGCTGCTCTCCGTGGGGTGCGCCGCCGTACTGGCCCTGCCGAGCCTGTACAGCCCGGTCGCCTACGCGGCGATCACCAGCATCAACGTGGTCGGCATCACGCCGGCCTACGCGATCCCGATCTACCTGCGCGTCAAGAACCGCCGGCGGTTCCGGCCCGGACCGTGGAACCTCGGCAACTGGGGCGTGACCGTGGGCACGATCGCCGTTGTCTGGGTGGCGTTCGTGACGGTGTTGTTCTGCCTGCCGCAGACGCGCCCCGCAGGCGGCGGACTCGTGTCGGTGGAGACCTTCAACTACGCGCCGGTCGCTCTGCTCGTAGTCCTCGCCCTGGCCTGGGGGTGGTGGCGGGCGAAGGGCAGCTCGTACGAAGTGCCGGCACAGCACTTCGACCGCTCGACGAGCGCGTATGAGGACGAGGTCGTCTGATGCCGGGCACCACGAGCGGCGACAGCACCCTGGCGCGTCTGGCTGTCGCGTCCGGATCCGAGCGGGGCGGGCGACCCGAGAAGGCGTTCTCCCTGCCGGACCTGCGCAACCTCGTCAAAGCGGGCGCCGTCGACACGGTGCTGCTCGCCGTCCCCGACATGCAGGGGAGGCTGAAGGGGAAGCGCTACGACGCGAACCACTTCCTCAAGCGCGTCGCGCACCACGGCGCCGAGGTGTGTGCCTACGTCCTGGCCACCGACGTCGACATGAGCCCGGCGGACGGCTTCGCGCTGAGTTCGTGGGAGACCGGCTATCAGGACCTGTCCGTGCGGCCGGCGCTCTCGACCCTACGGGTGGTGCCGTGGCTGCCGCGTACCGCGGTCGTACTCGGCGACGCCGTGACCCACGACGGAACACCTGTCGAGATCGCCCCCCGCGAGATCCTCCACCGGCAGTTGACCCGGGTGGCGCGCCACGGGCTGCACCCGAAGGTGGGGATCGAGACCGAGTTCGTCCTCTACAGGGGCACGTACGCGGAAGCGGAGCAGGCCGGATATCAGGGCCTGCGGCCACTGGCCACGGAGAACCTCGACTACGCCCTCGACCATGATCCCGTCTCCGATCGGTTCTTCCGCCGCCTTCAGCGCGCGCTCGCGGGCGCCGGAATGCCCGTGGAAGCGGTCAAGACGGAGGCCGGGCCCGGCCAGGTCGAGGTGACCTTCCCGTACGGGCCAGCCCTCACCGCCTGCGACCGTCACCTGCTCTTCAAGCACGCGGTACGCACCCTCGGCTCGCGTACCGGACTGGCGCCCACCTTCATGGCAGCCCCGGAAACCGGCCGTGCGAACGGTCTGCATCTTCACGTGTCGCTGTGGTCGAAGGCCATCAGCCAGCTCGACGAGCCCGGCGGCGGACTGTCCCGGACAGGGCGGCACGCCATCGCGGGCCTGCTCGCCGGCCTGCCGGAGCTGGCCCCCCTCTACGCCCCGAACACCAACTCCTACAAGCGGTTCACGCCTGGTTCGTTCGCGCCAACCACGTTCAGCTGGGGCTACGACAACCGCACCTGTGCCGTCCGCGTCGTCGGCCACGGCGAGGGTCTGCACCTGGAGATCCGCGTGCCGGGCGCGGATGCCAACCCGTACCTGGCCCTGTCCGCGGTCCTGGCGGCCATCGACCACGGCATCGAACAGAAACTCACCCCCGGTCCGGCGGAGACGGGCAACTCCTACCGGGTGGGCGGCACCTCCGTCCCGCCGACCCTGGCCGACGCCCTCGTCCTCTTCCAGAACAGTGCCCTCGCGCAGAAAGCCTTCGGAACCGATGTGGTCGAGCACTACACCCGTCTCGCGCAGCTGGAAGTGGACCACGAGCGGAGCCTGGTCACCGACGCCGAGCGGCGTCGGTGGCTGGCCCGCGCCTGACCGCCGTTCCTCCCCGAAAGGACCGAGAGCTCCCTTGAGTGCCCGACCGGCGCGCCCGTCCCCGACGTCGCTCGACCTGACACCCGCGCAGATCCGGATCGTCCAGCAGGTCGCGGAGGGCAGGAGCACCGACGCGATCGCCTCCGACCTCGCGATCACGGCTGGCACCATCAACGTCCAGTTGAAGCACTGCGGACAGAAGTTCGGCACACGTGGCCGGGCCGCCGTCGTGCACGCCTGCTTCGTCACCGAGCAGCTCCGGCGTCCCGAGGCGGCCACCCTTCCGGGAGTCTTCTCGGAGGCGGAGATCGAGACGTGGCGCATGGTCGCCATAGGCGCGACGTCGAAGGAGTGCGCGGCGCGCGCTCGCATCAGCCACGACGAAGCCCTGGGACGGGTACGGGCGTTGCGGCAGCGCGTCGGGGCGGAGAACGACCCGCACCTGGTGACGCTCGGCTGGAGGTACGGAGTTCTCGGCGAGGCCCTCCTCGAGATGGCCTCCGGCACTGTCCTTCGTCTCCGGGCACGCAGATGACCAGCTCAGAGCGCACTGTCAGTGGCACTTGGCAAGCTACCCACCTACACCTGAACACCCTGCGCGCCTGTCCGGTCACATGGTGTGTCCCGGCTGGGCGACACGGCCAGCGGAAGGGCGCAGCGACGTGACCGATATGCCCGGCGCACTCCACCAGTTGGTGGGAACGGTGACCGACAGGTACACCGTCGTAGCCGAACATCCCCGGCCCGGCGACATCCGGCCGTCGGTCTGGGAGGTCGGCGGACCCAACGGTGAGCGGTGGTTCGCCAAGCAACACGCCGGCCCCAAGCTGCACCGGCGCGAAGTCGACGCCTATCAGAGGTGGACGATCTCCCTCGGGGCCGACCGCGCACCTGAGCTGGTCGCTTCCGACACGGAGACGCGCGCCGTCCTGGTCACCAGGGTGCCCGGGCGCAGTCTGGACACGCTCCGCCTTCCGGCCGAGCAGGAGCGCAAGGTCTACGAGCAGGCCGGCGAACTCCTTGCCCGGCACCACGCCGCGGCGACGGACGGGCCGATGACCGCGGACATGAGCGAGGAGGTGTGGGGCGAGACGGTCACCAAGCTGCTCGACGGTGCCGCGCGGCACGTGCCGGAGCATGAGATCGCGTTGGCGCGCGCCCTTCTCCGGGAGGTTCCGCCGCGTCTGCCGCAGGTCGCGGCGCATGGTGACTACATGCCCAAGAACTGGTTGTGGGACGAGAGCGAGCAGTGGCTACGGGTCATCGACTTCGAGAGGGCTGAACTCCAGGCCGCCGCCCGGCGGGACTTCAGTCGGCTGCGCTACAGGATTCTGCTCCACCGTCCTGACCTCAATGCCGCCATTCACCACGGGTACGGCCGTCAGCTCACCGAGGAGGAACTGGCGGCGTGCTGGGCGTACGGGGCTCTGGACGCGCTCGACTCGCTGTCCTGGGGGATCAGGCACCACGACATCGGTCTCGTCGACGAGGCCCACACCATGCTGGAGAACCTGCGCCTGGAGAACCGCACTCGCGTGTGGGGCGGGTGGAGTTCGTGAACGCCTTCGCTGGCACCTCCTCGTACTGCCGCTTTCGCCCCGGCATCCCGAAGGATTTCGCCCCCGCCCTTCGTCACACCGGCCTCGACCACCACCGGCCCGTACGAGCCCTCGAACTCGCAATGAGCCTGTCGTCGAAGTGTTGGACATTCGGGAAGCGGGTGGCGACGGAGCGGACGGTGCGTTTCGCGAGCACGCGCGGCATGACGCTGGTTCAATCAGTGGCGGTCCGCTTCTCGGTGGCCGCCACATCAATTACAGCGGGGTGAGCAGTGCCGGAACCAGCGCGTTCCAAGGTGAGATTCCAGCTCGGGTTTCCAGGGGTCCTCAGCGTAGGTACCGACGACATCGCCGGTCTGTTCCGACGTCGTCGGGCATCGAACGGCCCCTACATCCTGGTCGGCCGCGACCGTGTCGGCCTAGCCCTTGACACAGCGTACGCCCAGGACGAAGGACACCATCCGATCCTGTGGCCCGCACATGCGCAACCTCAGCAGCTCTGGGCTTTCCAGCAGACCCGGCACCCAGGCGAGTTGCTGATCGTGTCGATCGCCAACAAGCTCGTGCTCGACGCCGGGAGAGGACGCGAACTGCGTCGGCACCCGTGGATGTCGGCGCGGACGGAGGAAGCGAACCAGCGTTGGCGCCTACACCCGACCGAGGACGGGGCGGCGTATGTTGTGGAGTCGGTTCTCACCGGCCATGTGCTGGACATACCCGATGAGGCCGGGCCTGAGACGCGTACCTCGCCGGTCTTGTGGAACCGTCACGACGGGATGAACCAGCAGTTCCTCATCGTCTCCCCGACCGGCGGACCCGAGTAGGGCATCATGGCGGGGCGTCGAACCTGAGCGGAGTGCCTCGTCGACCTCCCTGACGTTTCCTCACAGTCCGTTGTGCTGGCTGTGATTGCCACTCCCGCACCCGGAGCGCCCGTGGCACAGGGGCAGCGGACCAGTCCCCATCACGCGATGCCCCTGGCTTGGGAGAGCCGGCGAAGAACCCCGGAGGGCCCCGTAGCGGGCAGCGCCCACTCGACAATCCGGTTGCTGGAGCAGGAGCCGCCTGCTGCACTGAACCGCATGGTGACGATCAGCGCCGAGCAGAGGACCGCGTTCCGTCAGCAGGGGTTCGTCGTGATTCCCGGGGTTCTCAGCGCCGAGCAGATCGCCGACGGGCGCGAGCTGGTCGCCGCGCTGCTGGAGCAGCAGCCTCACGCCGACGATCACGTCGGACCGTACTTCCTGTGGCCACGCTTCGCCGCGGAGGGCCATCCACTGCTTGACTTCTACCGGGAGACGGGCGTGGGGGACCTCGCCGGCCAGCTGCTGCGTTCCGATCTGGATGTGCAGGACCCCGGTTTCGCGCAGGTGGCCACCACGATTCCGCCCTGGCCGCATCGGCCGGGTGGCCCACACGTCGACGGCCTGACGCCGACCGAACCGGACGGACGTCCCGGATCCTTCTCGTTGCTGGCCGGCGTGTGGCTCACCGGCCACGACCATCGGCACCGGGGAAACCTGTGGGTGTGGCCGGGCACCCATCTGCGGTTCGGCCAGTATCTCGCCGAACGTGGCGCTGACGCCTTGGCGCGCGTCGAGGAGATGAATCCGGGCCCTTATCCCAGGATCGATCTTGGCGAGCCGACGCAGGCGCTCGGTCCCGCCGGCAGCGTTCTGTTCGCCCACTACCTACTTGCTCACAACATCGGCGGTCACGACGGCGTGGCCGGCGAGGGGCGACGCGAGACCGTGTACTATCGGCTCCACGCCAGCGGTCACCGGGAGCGATGGCGGGAGGCCGTCACCAATCCGCTCGCCGAATTCCGTTCGTCAGAAGCGGTGCTGCCGTCAGGCTGAAGGGCGGGCGTCTCAGCGCATCAGGCTGAACACAACGGCGGCTGCCAGCCCGCCGAGCATGGCGCCGACGGCGGTCTGGGCGGGGGTGTGATCGCGGAGGGCGACACGGGACCAGCCGATGGCCGCGATTCCGAGTACCAGCGGAGCCATGCTCATGCCGTAGGCCAGCAACAAGATCACGACCACCCCGCTGGCGACGGCGGTGTGCACCGACACCTTCCACCAGACGGTCACGATCATGGTCACGACGAGGCCGACGAGCATGGCGACGACCAGGGCGAACACCTCGCGAGGTGCCTTGAAGGCAACGAGCAGCGAGATGCCGACGAGCACCGACGTCATCGTGGCGAGGAGGGGGACGGCGCGCTGCTCACGGACTCGTACGTGCTTGTCGGTCCAGCTGCCGCGCCTCACGCCGAGCATGATGACGGCGAACGGGATGCCGCCGCAGAACAGGGCCGCCAGCACGCCCCACCCGAGCCCCGTGACGCTGCTTGTGCTGTGCCAGCCGATGATCAGAAGTATCGCGATGACGAGGTTGGCCGGCGCGAGGGTGTCGGTGATGAGGCGGGCCGTGCGGGACAGGGTCACTGCGTCGTCTCCAGGGTTCGGGCGTCGTCGAGCTTGGCGGCGAAGTTGCGGGTGAGGTCGGAGGCATAGGCTCTGGCGAGTTGTTTGAGTGCGTGAATTTCGCTGGGCAGGTCCCGTCCGCCGCTGGCTGGCGGAAGGGGCTCGCCGGACGAGGGCTCGTTGCGCTGCCGGGAGTTCTGGGCTCCGATGATCCAGCAAGCTTCCGCTGCGATGTCGGCTTGGGCACCTATGAGGCCGGAGGCCTGGACGTGGGCGCGGGCCTGGTCACGCAGGGTGCTGGGGGCGTGATCGCTGAGGGTCAGGACGGCGTCTCGGATCTCTATGGTGCGGCGGTACAACCGGTCGTGGACGCGGCGAATGTGGAGAGTTTCAGAGGTCCTGCTTCGAGGCGGGTCGAGGCGGACGGAGGGTACAGCCTCGGTGAGGCAATACCACAGCGGATAGAGCTGCAACAGGTCGCGGTATCCGCGGCCCCATCTGCGGATCCGACCCGCGGCGGGCAGGGTGCTGCCACTCACGATGAAGATCAATGCGGTGGAAAGCAGAGAATCGGTGATCGCCGCGTTCGTGGCGGCCGGAATGAGGCTGTGCCCGAGGAATTGGAGGATCAGCGAGGCTGCGCGGTGCGTGGCGTAGACGATGCCGATGGTGGTGCCCATGCCTATGAGGCGCAGGCCGCGGCCGACGAGGCCGGCGTCGGGCTGCCGGCACCAGCGCCAGCACAGACGCGAGGCACTGACCAAGGCCGCCCCGAGGTAGGCCGTCCACACCACCCCGTAAGCGGCGATGTTCCAGTCGCTGGCGTATTCGGTGAGCGGGTCAACGGCTTCGTGCGGGTGCGGGCTGGCGAAGAACAGCGCCATGATGGTGGCTGACGCAGCGACCGGAACCAGGAGATGGACGCGGGAGGACTTGAACCCGAACGCCCTCTCCTGGGCCATGTCGTGTACGAAAGTCAGTACCGCGTGCGCTGCGACGATGCCGCAGAGGTGCTTTCCCAGGGAACTCAGGTTATTGACCTGGAGAGCGGCGTCCATGGGTATGGCGATGAAAGGCAGTCTGAGCGTCATGGCGACCGCCAATGCGAAAAAGGCAGTCCAGAGTGCTCGCTTGCTGGAATCGCGCCATGCGGCCGGGGTGCGCCACGCGGTGACGAGCCACAGCAGGACCGCAGGAAGTGTGTCGATCATTCCCGGTTCTCTTACGTGTCGCTGAGGGCGTCGCCCAGGCGCCGCAGGACACTGCCACGCGGCGTCTTGCTGGTGCGCGAGGTGGCGGCTTTGCCAGCGATCAGCCCCGCGAGACGTTCGGCGTCCCGTTCGTCCTCGGTGCCGTAGCTGGCCCTGGTGAGGAGGCTGACCACAGTGGCGGGGTCGATGTCCGGGAACAGGCCACCGCCGTCCGTCTGGACGCCGTCGAGGATCGACCGGTGGCCCAGGAGCATGTGACCGATCTCGTGCAGGATGATGTGGTCCTGGTGCAGCGGGCTTGTCGCCGCCTCGTGGAAGATGTGGTCGGCCTTCTCGGTGGCGATCCATACCCCGCAAGGGGCGTCGGTGCCGGAGACGCCGGGGACACTGTGCAGATGGAGCGGACGACCGCGCTGTGCCGCGATGCGGTCGCAGAGGACCCGGACGTCGAAAGGGTCCGGGACGTCGATTGACGCGAGCACATCCCCGATGTCCGGGCGGTCGTGTCCGTCGCCCGGCTGCTGTCTTCGAGTACGCAACGGCAACTCAGCTCCGCAGGTGGCGCTGTACCTGTCTGCGACAGGCAGCACCGGAATCCAACATTCCGGCACAGGAACGATATGGCAACGTTCACGCGAATATGCCAAAGCGTGCTCAATGCGCGCTCACCGCCATGGCGGGCGAAAAGTGAGCCTGATGACGTATTACTTGATCAAGGCTGAATTGCACGGCCGTGAGCGCTGTTGTCTCCGCGAACTGGGCCAATGGACCGCGTGGGTGACTTGCGTCACGCTTTGCGTCAGACGGCACCCCGGCGTCCTGACGTCACCCCGCGTTCACTGGTCGGACGCCTCGCTGTCGGCCAGCCCCTCCAGTTGGCGGGCCCGCTCGATGAATCCCTTGATCGTCTTGAGGGTCTCCACTGACAGGCCGGAGGCCCTGGTGGCGACCTCGACCACGTCGTTGTCCCGAATGGTCTCGATCAGCTCCAGCTGGGCGGCGATCCGCTCGGAGGACTCGTCGTTGAAGAAGTAGGCGGGGGCGACACCGAAGAAGCCGGCCAGGGCCTCCAGGTGCTTCATGGTCGGGTTGTCCTTCTTGCCCTTCCGAAGGGTCCAGATGTAACTCGCCGAGATGGTGGGCCCACCCGACTCCTGGATGGCCTGCGCCACCTCTTCATAGGTGTATTCGCCGCGGTTCTTCGGGTGGACCGTCTTGAAGAGGTGGTCGAGCTTCTGCGCGAGGGTGCGCGGCTCGGCGGGCGCTCCGTCGCTCATTTCGGGGTCCTTCGGTAGCTCGCTTGGTTTCTTGTTGTATCGACTGCTGTGGACGATACACGCCTCGCTGCGACCGATCCATTCTCCTCAGTTGACGTGATCCATATTTGCTGGTCTAGTGTCGTCGCGTCGCCATCGACTGGCGCGAATGAGGAGGCTGTGGCCTCCGAGGAGCAGACCGCAGCGAAGGGGGAAGCGGGTGCGAACGCCGCCGCTCAGAGGGCCGTGAGGCCGCAGTGCGAGCCGCACATGAAACCGGCGCCCGGGAGCTACCAACTCCCAAGCGCCGGGCCGGCGCCCCGAAGGGCGCCGATTCACATCTCGCGGGCAGCGGGGCTTTTGCACGAGAACCGCCGCACCGCACTCCTACGAACAACGGAGTATCACATGCTCGCCATGCCGAGCGAAACCCAGGCATGCCCGGACACGGCCCGCCAGCACCGCCTCGCGGCCCAGCTCGCCGACATGATCCCTGGGGCGGCCACCATCCGCGTCAGCCTCACCGACCCCGCGCAGACATGGCCCCACCCGCACACCGTCGCCAAGGACGCGGGTGGGGCAACGGTCGAGCTGAGCCGGACGACCGCCAGGGTCGCGGCACGCTGGATCATGCGGGTCTGGCCGGACGTGAACTGGACCCGCCCTCACACCCTCGACCTCACCACCGCGACCCTCACCCGCAGCGACCTCGTCGGTCGGGGCCGCTGACATGGCGCGGATCCGGACCATCAAGCCGGAGGCGTTCTTCTCCGAGTCGCTCGCCGAGGTGAGCGTCGAGGCGGAGCGGACGTTCTTCGGCCTCCTCACCCAGGCGGACGACCACGGCCGCCATCGGGACAACGCCGCGATCATCGCGGGGCTGCTCTGGCCCCTGCGGGCCGAGCACACGTCCGTCCACGTCGAGGACGACCTCCAGCAGCTCGCCAACGCCGGCCTGCTCTGCCGGTACACCGGCTGCGACGGCCGCCGCTACCTCCATGTCGTGACCTGGTCCGAGCACCAGAAGATCGACAAGGCCAGCCAGTCCCGACTGCCCTCCTGCCCGCAGCACCAAGCGGCGGGCCGGTGCGGTCCTTGCAAGGGGACCTGCACCCGGCACCCCGAAGCGTCGCCCACCCCTACCCGAGGACTCGCCGAGACTTCGCCGAACGCTCCCCGAGCCCTCGATCTGCCCTCGCAGCCTGCTCCGACGCCTCCCGTCCCCCGGAGCGGGGCTCCGGCCGCCCGGCAGGACCCCTTGGCCGGCCTCGCCGGCACCCCTGATCGCAGTGACAAGAAAGCCGCAGGTCGGGAGGCATTCGCCGAGGGCTCCCCAAAGCCTCCCCGAAGCCTCGGAGAGGGCTCGGCGCCTGGATCTAGGATCTTGGATCCTGGATCTTCATTCCCTACGGGGCGCACAGCGCCCGCCACCACCGTCTCGGTCAACGACCTGATCGGCGAGTACGTCGCCGCGTGCGACGAGCGTCCGCCCAGCGACGTGATCGGACACCTCGGCCGCATCGCCAAGAAACTCCTCGGCGAGGGGATCGCCCCGGAGCACGTCCGCGCCGGACTGAAGCGCTTCGCGGAGATCCAGGGCCACCCCAGCCGCCTGCCGAGCCTGGTCAACGACGCCATGAACGCACGAGCGGCCGGTTTGGCGCGGCCGGGAAACCGGCCTAACGTGCCCGCTCACCAGGCGTGGACCAACCCGGTCGACGCTGCCGCCGCCTACGCCGAGGAGCTGTGATGCGCACCCGTACCCGCGACCCGCAGACTCTCGGCGGCGCAGGCACCCTGGACCGGATGGCCCGGATCCTGGCCGCCCGCAACATCGACCCGGCAGCCGTCGCCGCCCTGGTCGACGAGCCCGAGTCCTTCTCCCCGCTGGACGCTCTGCTGGCCGCGATGCCCCCGCGCTACCAGGGCGCGGTCGCCGACCATCCGCAGGTCCTGGACTGGGTCCGGGACGTCGCCCAGCAGGCCGTCGCGCCCAGCATGGGAGCCCGGCGGCAGGTCGCCACCGGCCCGAGTCTGCTGATGGCCGGGGTGGTCGGCGCGGGCAAGACCCACCAGGCGTACGGGGCGGTCCGACAGCTGGTGCGGACCGGGGTGGGCGTGCGGTGGCGCGCGACGACGGCCGCCGACCTGTACGCCGACCTGCGCCCTCGCCCCGGGGTGGACAGCGAGCGGGAGCTTGCGGACGTCAGCCGGTGCCCGCTGCTGATCATCGACGACCTCGGCGCGGCCAAGGCGTCCGAGTGGGTCGAGGAAGTGACGTACCGGCTGATCAACCGCCGGTACAACCACATGCTCCCGACGCTGATCACCACCAACCTGGCGATCAAGGACCTCCGGGCCTACCTCGGCGACCGCGTCACCTCCCGACTCGCGCAGATGACCACCCGGGTCGAGTTCGAGCCGGTCGACCGCAGACGCCACCGTCCCGCCGCCTGACCCACCGCCGGCCGTACCGCCGGGCCGCGCCTCCAGCGCGCCGCCCCATGCACCTCCCGACCCAGCGCACCCCTCCGCCGACGCCCCTGCGCGCGGAGAGCGATCGGAGCAACCCGCATGACCACCACGACGATCAGCCCTGCCCGCCACCGGTCGCTCGGTGACCACACCTGGCAGGACCAGGCCGTCTGCCAGAGCACCGAGTACAACCCGGTGGACCCCGACATGTTCTTCCCCGAGCCCGACGAGACCGCCAAGATCGCAGCGGCGAAGTCGCTGTGCGGCCAGTGCCCGGTCCGCCGCACCTGCCTGGACGCCGCCCTGGAAGGCGGCGATACCCACGGCATACGGGGCGGGATGACCGAGGAGGAGCGCGAGCCGCTGCACGAGAACATCGCCAGCCGCCTCGACTACAGCCGGGTCAACGCCACTGTCGCCGGGCGCGACGTCCACCTCACCAAGGCCGAGCGCCGCGCGGTCGTGCGTGCCGCCTACCGCCACGGCCTCACCGAACAGCGCCTGGCCTGGCTCCTGAAGATCAGCGAGGAGCACGCCCAGAAGCTGTACCGCGAAACCCGCCGAGCCCTGCGCAATCGAGACCTGGAGCAGACGACGCAGAACACCCCTCCCCCTGAGACCGACGGCAAGCAGCTGGGCCGCGACGACTTCGGGACGGCGGCGTGAGCATCGCGAGCGCGCCGAGCACGGCGCATGTCACCGGGTGGGACCGCGCGGTCGTGATCGCCCTGGGTGGTGCGGGATGCGCCCTGTCGTACGACGCCCTGCAGCAGATGGCCGTCGCCATCCACGTCCGGGGGCTGCTGACCTATCTCTTCCCCTTGGTGATCGACGGGTTCATCGCGTACGGCATCCGCGCTCTGCTGGTCCTGCGCGACGCACCGCTGCGCGCCCGGCTCTACGTCTGGACCCTCTTCGGCACGGCCACCGCCGCCAGCATCTGGGCCAACGCGCTGCACGCGGTCAGGCTCAACGAAGAGAACACCTCGGCCACCGGGCTGCGGCTCGGAGACACGGTGGTCGCGGTGCTGTCCACCATCGCCCCGCTGGCCCTGGCCGGAGCGGTGCACCTGTACATCCTCATCGCCCGGGGGCCGGTCAAGGCCAGCGACCGAAGTGACCGTGATGGCCTCGGTCAGCTCGGTCACCCCGGTCAGCCCGAGTGTCTCCCGGTCACTCGGACTGACCGGGTCGGCCGTCGGCAGCCGCCGCCCGGTCAGGTCAGCGCCGGACAGCCGGCCACCGCCCTGACCGACCGGCCCCGCCCGTCCCTGGACAAGCAGACCCCGGTTACCTGGGCACTGACCGGGGACAGCGCCCCGGCGGACAGCGGCAGCCCGGACAGCAGCCATCGCGACAGGGAGCCCAAGGCTGCTGACCTGGGCGGACAGCCGGACACCACCCCGGCGGTCAGTGACCGACAGACCGTCACCGAGCCGGTCAACGGCCACCCGGGCAACCTCCCGTCGGCGACTGACCGGCCGGTCACTCCGCCACCGGTCACTGACGGCACTCCCCGGGCAACCGGTGGCCGGCGACCTGACCCGGACACCGAGGAGCTGTTGGAGATCGCCCGGTCGGCGGTCAGGGCCGAGGACAAACTGACCCGCAAGGTGGTCGCCCAGGCGATCCGCGGTCAGCAGATCCCGCTCTCCAGCGACACGCTGACCGCCCTGATGGTCCAGCTCCGCCAGCAGCACGGACAGTCGGTCACCACCCCCCGGAACTGACCGCCACCCCATGGGGCGGGTGACCGAGCCGGACATCTCGGCCGGTCACCCGCCCCGGACAGCCCGCCCCACGACGTCCTCCCGTGAACCGGAGAGCACTGCCATGCGCACGAAACCCGCGACACCCGCCGAGGTGGACACCTGGCTGGCCGTCCTGCACCAGCGCGGCCACCTCCACCGCGCCGAATCCGGTCCCGACAACACCTGGACCGTGCAACGGTGCCGACACAGCCACCCCTGGACTCTCCACCACCCAGTCCTGGCCATGGACTGGATCGAGGACATCGTCCGCGACATCCGTCAGCAGGACGCGGAGACGGGCCGGTGACCGCCAACGACCCGGCGGCCACCACGTCCGGACCGCAGCGTGACCCCAACTCGGCTCCAGGCGGAGCAAGTTGTCGCATACGACGGTCCTACGGCCCGTCGCACGCACTTGCCCCCGCCCAGGGGAGCGGGGGAAGCCCGGCTGGTCCCCGAGCGAGGGCGCACGGTGACCAGCCGGACTCCCGGCACCAGGGGGCGCCCGTCGGGGGAGGAGAAGCAGACGACCGCGCCCCGCGCGAGCAGCAGAGCCCGAGCCAACCCGCGTTCCCCGACCGCAAGCCGCGCCGCCGCACCCGCAACCCGAGTCAGCGCACCCACAAGACGACCACCCGCCTGTCCGACACCGAGAAGACCGAGATCACCGCCGCCGCCAAACAGCGCGCCGTCACCGTCGCCCGTTTCCTCGCCTCCGCCGGCCTCGCCGTCGCCCGCGGATCGACCACCGCGCACACCAACGAACAGCTCGACGCCGCCATCGACGAGCTGGCCGCCCTGCGCACCGCCATCTCCCGTGTCGGCAACAACATCAACCAGATCGCCTTCGTCTACAACGCCGGAGGACAGCCCCGCCCCGGCGAACTCGACCGAGCCCTGACGACCGTGAACCGCGTCCTGACCCGCGTGGACGACGCGGCCGACACCCTGGTGAAGAAGCGCCTCTGATGGTCCCCAAGATCCGACGCGGCTCGCGCACCCACGGCCTGCTCGTCTACCTGTACGGCCCCGGCAAGCGCGACGAGCACACCGACCCCCACCTCATCGGCAGTTGGGACGGCTTCGCCCCCGACCCCGGTCGCGACACCAGCCCCGACCCCGACCCCAAGGTCACCCTCGCCCGGCTCGCCGCCGCCTTGGACCTGCGGGTCAAGCAGGCCGGCGACAAGGCGCCGACCCAGCACGTCTGGCACTGCTCGGTCCGCACCGACCCCGGCGACCGGACCCTGACCGACGACGAGTGGAACACCGTCGCCCGCCGCCTGGTCCACGCCGTCAACCTCTCCCCCGAAGGCGATCCCGACGGCTGCCGCTGGGTCGCGGTACGCCACGCCGACGACCACATCCACATCCTCGCCACCATGGTCCGAGGCGACCTGCGCCGCCCGAGGATGAACTACGACTTCAAGAAGGCCCAGGCCGAATGCCGTCGCATCGAACAGGAGATGGGCCTGCGCCGGCTCAAGCCCGGCGACGGCACCGGAGCCAAGACGCCCACCAGCGCCGAGCGCTTCAAAGCCGAGCGGACCGGCCGACCCGAGACACCGCGCGAGACGCTGCGCGAAGCCGTCCGCCAGGCCGTCGCCGGAGCCGCCAGCGAAGACGAGTTCTTCACCCGCCTTCGCGAGGCGGGCCTGCGAGTCAAGCTCCGGCACGCCCCCTCCGGCGACATCCTCGGCTACACGGTCGCGCTGCCCGGCGACCGCAACCGTGACCGCGAGCCGGTCTGGTTCGCGGGCTCGACCCTGGCCCCCGACCTCTCCTATCCCAGGATCCAGCGCCGCCTCGCCGACGGAACCCCCGACGGGGCCCCGCTGCCGGAAGCAGACAGCGTCCGCTTGGACTGGTCGCCTCCCGCACGGGGGCGACGCACCGCGACCGGGATCGCCGAGCGCGCCGCAGTCCTCCTGGACAGCGACGACGACGAAGCCGCAGCCCAACTCGTCGGAGTCGGCGAACTCCTGGACGCCGTCGCCCAGACCTCCCCGGCCGCCACCCGCGCCGAACTCGGCGCCGCCGCCCGCTCCTTCGAACGCGCCACCCGCAGCCACGTCCGAGCCGAACGCGCCGACACCCGGGCGATCCGCTCGGCTGCCCGGGGCATCATCCAGGCCGGAGGCGCGCTCGGCCGAGGAGAAGACGGCGGCACCACCGCCATGCTCGTCTCCACCCTCGTCCTGGTGGCGCTGGCCGCAGCACGCTGGCACTCCGCACGCGGTCACGCCCAGCAGGCCGAAGCCTCCCGACAGGCCGCCGAGCACCTTCGCGCCGCCTACCGCCAGGCCGCCGCCGAACCCATGCAGGCCCTGCGCGACCAGGGACGAGCCTTGCCCGAAGCCCAGCGCCGCACCTACGAGACCACCATCCGCGCCGCCCTGCCCGAGAACCGCACCCGACCCGGCACGAGCACGAAGAACGACGCCCTGGCCGCCACCCTGGCCCAGGCCGAGCAGGCAGGCCACGACCCGAAGGCCCTCCTGCAGGAGGCCATCGCCATGCGCGAACTCGACACGGCCGACAACGTGAACGACGTCCTGGTCTGGCGACTGCGCCGCCTCGCCCAGCTCCCCGCCCACCCGGGCGAAGCCACTCGACGCCCGCAGGCCGGCACCGATCGCGCCACGCCTCCCGCCAACCCGGCCAGCGTCCGGACCGCCCCCCCGGCCTCGCCGAGGCCCGCCGCACCGGACCCGCACAGCCGCCCGCCGCGCCGCTGACCAGCAGTCCGGCAAGCCCGCCATCGGCCTGCCGACTGCGCGAAACCCCTGGACAACCGATTCCACCGGCTGTTACGGATGAAGAGAAGGCCCTCAACCGGGAGATGACGCTCGTGCTCAGAACGACCGACCACCACGTAGAGCCGGCCCCCGTCCTGCCCGCCGCGCCCGCCGGAAGTGATCCGCTGCTGCAGCAGCAGTACGAGACGCAGCCGCCCAGCGGCCCCGGAGCGACGCGATGCCTCAGCCATCCGCCGGAGCTGTCCCTGCGCGGCATCCCCGTGCTGTGCTCGGCCTGCCGGGCCCGGCGCGACTGGCTGCTCATCAACCACGGCCGCAACGTCTGGGTCCGCTGCCGCTGCGGCAACCAGTGGCTCGAGCCCGAGATCAGCCGAGCCGACTTCGACGCCATGATCGCCATCCCGGACGGGACGACGTACCCCAGCGTCGGACAGGGCCTGATCGCACTCGGCTTCGACGGCGCGTTCGCCGGCACCTACCTGGAGTAGGGCAGCGCGGTTCCGCTCCCTGCACCAGCAGCGAACACCGCTTGCGTAGCATGCTGTCGGCCCCCGGACGCATCCGGTGAGGCCGACATGACGCGGTGAAAGGGCAGCAGTGCAGCGGATCGGCCTCTACTACCCGTACGTGCACTTCCGCAAGGAGCAGTGGATCAAGGCCGCCGCCCTCTACTGGCCGGGTCTGGCCCGAGTCGTACCACGCGGTTTTCGTGTCAACGACCCGGACCTGGTCAAGGCCCTGCGCGACGGGCTGGACAACTTCCTCACCGACGTGGACCCCAGGGAGGCGGCAGCCGCTGTCGCCCCAGCCTTCCTGAAGGCTGTCGAGGACCACGGCACCGAACTGAGGCAGCGCTTTCTGGCAACGGCCGACACACGACCCTTCCACACGCATCAGGGGAACCAGCCCGAGCTGTTGATGGGAGAGCGCATTATCAACGCCGAGCCGACCTCGCCTGACGACCTGCGAACGCTTCCGCGTGACGAACGCCCCCTCGCCGGTCTCTACCCGCACGAGGTAGACCCAGGGCTCGCCCACGCCCTACGCGGTGCCGGTCTCGCTGTGCCGGCCATGCGGTCGCGCATCGCCAGATCCGCAGACGTGACGTGGCTGGCCATGGACCCGGTTCTGGCCTGGATCTACAAGTGCGTGCTCACCGAGGAGCTGGCCCGCCGTACGCACTACGCACCGATCACCGACCAGGTCGCGGCCCACAGCGCCACGGACGGCTGGGACAGCGACCGGATCGCTGCTGCCATGTTGGGCGAGCTGCCCCGACCGGCAAGCTCCAACGAGACAACACGACTTGGGCTGATGGCCGTGCAGTGCGTCCTCCCGGACGGCCTGCGCTCGGTGCCAGTGGCGAAGATCATCCAACTGCGGAGCGACTACAAGGCAGAATTCAGTGCCTTCAGACAAGCAGTCGACAAGGCTGCGGCAGACCTGCGGGAGCAGGTGGGCGGCATCGAAGACCGCGCAGCCTTCGAACACCACCTCCGGATGACATTCGACGAGAGCATCGCCCAGCCTCTTGAGGACCTGCGCAAGGCCATGAGCGGCCTGAACCTCAAAACCTTCTACAGCGCGCTGAACTACAAGTTCGAAGTACCCGCCCTCGCCGCGGCGGCGAGCGGCTGGGCAGGCAACGTGCCGATCGCCGGAGGAAGTCTCGCGATTGCGGCCGCGACCCTGCGCCAGGCCACGGCGGAGGCACGCGACGCTCAGCTCGCTGGCTCTCCGGTCAGCTACCTGCTCAGGGTGGAACGGAACCTGAAGCCGACCACGCTGGTGCGGCGAGTCGCGCGAGCGCTTGGCCGAGCTGCGGGCTCCGGAATCTAGCTCGTACTTCGGAGGTCACTCTTTTACACGGTTTCCGAGCTTGATCACGGTCCTCAGGTGATCGTGCTTCGGCGGGTTCTGTAACTCGGACCGCTGCGCTGATCGGCGGCTGACCCGCTGCGATCAGTTGATCTTCGAATGGGTGGCCTGCGGAGACTGGCTAGCTAGCGCCGGACTGGGCACCGGCGTCCGCTCGACCTTCCAGCGGCATCGAGCACCGGGGCACCTGTCCATCAGTGGCAGTACCCGCAGTAAGCCCTCACTCAGCAGTCGTAGCTCTTGAGCGTCTTCGAGGCACCGGTGGCCGACTTCAGGTAGTCGTTCTCCGACTTCAGGCTCTCGTTCTCCGCCGTCGACTCCGCCAACTGCACGACCAGTCCGGCAGCCATGGACTGGAGCCCCTTGTACTTCCAGGCGAGGACCCCGAGGGCGGTGGCGGTGGCGGCCAGAACGCCGGCGCCGACCGTAACCACGGCCCCGGCTTTGCCGGACTTACCTCCGGTTGGCCCGGCACCGTCCTTGCCGATGCACACGTGGCCCGTCTGCTGCGAATGCTGCTGAGCCTCGCCGAGATGGTCGCTCTGAAACGAGCACGTTCCGCATTGGTAATGGGTCATCAGTCGTTCCTCTCCCCCAGGAGATGAGCTTGCCACAGGTCACGTGCCTCCGGCGCCCACTTGGTCATCCTCCGTCCGCCCACCGACGCTGAGGGAACGACGCGCACCTACACGGGCGGGCGTGCCCGCTGGTTGTGGGCTATGCCGTCCACGCTCCCAGGAGGGCCCATGGTGCGCCACGGAACGACCCTCTTGTTGTCGTGCACGAAGACGGGAGTGAACGGATCTGGCCGCGCTCAGCTGCGATTGCCGTGCTTGGGTAGCTCGCCCCGGAAGTCGCAGCCGGGGCACTCGTCCTCGCCCTGGATATGGCCCTCGTACCAGCCGTGGACGGCTGCGTGGAGGATCGCCTCCTCCACCGAGGCTTCGCCGCTGCGGACCGACGCGATGGCGTTGCCGACAATCAGCCGGAGCACGCCGCTGTCGGGCGAGGGGAACGGCGGGGACGGCATCGGCGAGTCGGTCGTCATGGCCGCAGCCTACGGGTGGGACCGACTGCCGGTCAGCCGGATGCGGTGCCGTCGTGAGAGGCAGTGCCGTGCGGGTCGCTGCGGCACCCCTCGGCCGACCGGCTGCCAGCCCTGTAACGTGGCGGGCCTCCAGCGTGGCTGGTCCTGCACCCCGGTGTCGTCGGGCTCCGGCAGAGTGTCCCAGCTCCTGCGGCTGCGGGCGGCCCGGACGCTGATGCCCATGTGGGCGGCGACCTCCGGATACCCCCAGAGCTGCTGGTCGTCGGCCATCGTGTCCTCCTCGTTCGTCGGTAATGCGCGTGGGTGGGCGTACGGCAAGGCCGCCCCTGCCGGTTCGGCGAGGGGCGGCCTTCTGCGGTTGCGGTCAGACTTCGGCGAGGCGGTTGGAGAGGTCCAAGGCGACGGTGGCGACCGCGAGGGCGGCGCACAGGCCGGTCACCTCGTGGATGGTGGGGCGGACCAGGCGCGGCCAGTCGTCGGGGGCGGCGGGCCAGGAGGCGAGGAGGACCTCGGTGGTGGCCAGGCCGAGGTGGGCGGTGACGTCCCAGCCCGCCCGGGAGGCGGGCTCCCAGAGCAGGCGGAGCCGGCCGAGCGGGAGTTCAGGGGTGCCCGCCGGGAGCCAGGAGACGTCGAACGGTCCCTCCGGGAGGGCGGAGACGCGCTGGACCACTGCGCCGCGCACTCCCGGCGGCATGGGCCGCACGGCGAGGGTGTGCAGCGGGTAGGCGGTGGAAGGGTGGGGGCGCGGTGAGATCGGGGCCTCCTGGACAGGTCCGTACGGCGGGTCAGGCCCAGGCGAGGGCGTTGCGGACCGATGCCGGGAGGTAGCCCTCTTGGCCGTCCTCGGCGATGAACGCCATGCCGTCGCCCACGACGACGTCGGTGCCGAGGTAGTGGGCAAAGGGCCAGTCGGGGTTAACGGCCAGGCGGATCGGCAGGTCGGGGTCGAGGTTCTGAAGTTGGCGGAGCAGGTGGCCGACGGTCAGGTGCTGGGGCAACGGGGAGCCTCCGGGATCGAGGGTGAAGCGGTGTGGTGATAGAGCGTCAGGGGTGTTGAGGCAGAGTTGGTCGCGCAAGGCCGGCTGCTGGGTGGTTCAGCGGCTTGCGATGAGCGCGGCGAGGAATCCGGCCACGGCCTCGGAGGGGGTGTCGGGGCCGAACTCCTGGATCCAGGGCTCGGCGTCGGAGGGGTGGACCCGGACCTGCCAGACGATGCCGCGCTTCCAGGCGGTGGTGTCCTCGGGGAGCCAGCCGACGTAGACGCGGCCGTCCGGGCTGGTGCAGTGCACGTTGGCCTCCGGGGTGTCGACTATCGCCCAGCCGAGCCCGCCGAGCAGTTCGAGTACCGGGCTCGCGCAGTGGTTGCTGGAGAGCCAGGCGCGTTCCTCCACGGCGGGGCGGACGACGGCTGGCAGGAGGGTGCTGGAAGCGTTCACGAGTGGGCGTCCCTTCGTTGACCTGCGGGTTTTCCCGAGGTCCGTACGTTGACATGCGGTGTGCCGAAGTACGTAGTCGTTTCCGGGAAGGTGAGGTCTGCCGTGGGCGAACTGGCCGTCGAGGAGGGCGGAGGTCGGCGGGCCGGGGAATGGATCGGCGCGGCCGGTTGTCGTAACCGGGTTGCGGCGCAGGGCCGTACAGAGCAGAAGGGGCAGGCCGTGGCGGAGTCGAGCAGACACTGGGACGGTGCCGGGCTGGAGCGCAAGATCCGTGGCGCCGGGCGGCCGTGGACAGTGGGCGACATAGCGATGGTGGCCGACGGGCAGTGGGCCGTGGGCATCCAGGCCGGGAGGCACCGTGGCGGGGAAGTCGTGGTGGAGCGTCGGATCGCGGACGGGCGGCGCGTCGAGCTGACGTTGGTGGAGCTGGCCCGCGCGATGGACTCCCGGTTCGGCGCGGCCCATCGCGACGAAGACTCCCGCTGACCGGTTACCGTCCGGGCCCGGTCGTGGCCACCGTGGGGCGGACAGTGGCCGACGGGGCGGGCTGGTCCGGTGGTTGGCCAAGGGCGCGCGGCGCGTGCGCGGAGCGGGCGACAGCGGCCTGCGCCAGGCTGAGCGACGGTGCCCGGTCCGCGGTCACGGCGGCTTCGCGGGCCTCGATCACGTGACTGATCGCCTGCAGGGCTGTGCGGCTCTCGGCCTGCGCGACGCGCAGGCCCACCGCCGAGCTGGTGATCCGCTCCAGGTCATAGAAGGCCGGCACATGACCGGGCCGGGTGAGGGCGTGCAAGCGGTCCTGGTGGACGGCGACCGCGTTGTTCGAGACGGCGAGGCTCGATCGGATATGCAATGCTGAGCGGAGGAGCGGGTCCTCGACGGGGCGGCGGACCGCGAGGTTCTCCAGCACGTCGATGGGGGCGGCCCAGGCTTTCTCGATCATGGCTGTGGCCTGATCGAGTGCGGTGGCGTCGGGCATGGCGGAACTCCCGGTATTCGGAGGTGCTGCTTCGGTCGGAGGCGACGTCTCGGAGGGGCCGGGGGCGGGAGTCAGCGGCTGTGCCGTGGGGCCGACGGGCTGGCCGGCGGCCTGGCCGCGGCTGAGTGTGCGAGGTTGCCCGACAGGTTCTGTGCCGAAGTCGCGGTGCGACTGCGAGCGGCCACCACGCGGAGGTCGGCTGCTGTCTGCGGGGCGCGTGCGGCGCGGTGGACGGCCTGGGCGACAGCGGTGCGGCGCACGTCGAGTGGGGTCGGAGCACGAGAGATCTGAGGATCGGCGGCTTGGCCGACCGGGACCAGCGTGACCAGGCGCTCCACCTTCCGGTTGATCTGGTGCCGCTCACGAATCGCCGGGGCCGAGTCCGACATGGCGGCTGCAGTCGCCGCGACCAGGTGGGTCGGGGTGCGGGCTGTGAAGACCGCTTCCGCGCGCGTGCCCCAACCCGGAGGACCGGCCCACAGCCTGACGGTTTCGTCGTCCCGGTCAGAGAAGCGGTTGTCGATCAGAACGCCTGCTTGTCCGTCGGGGGCGATGATCTCGACAGTGCCGCGCTCGGCCGCCCCGCCGCGGGTCCAGCCGGCATCGGTCAGCGGCCGGACGGCATCAGCCCAGTACAACGACGGGCTCGTCAAGAAGCGCCCGTTGCCTTCGGTGGCCTCGGCTTCGGCGTGGTCGCGGGCCAGAGCGCTGGTCAGCCCGGCGACGATCTCGGCCGGGGTGACGTGGTTGAAGGTTGCCGTCCAGCGGGGTGCGGAGACGGCGTCCTCGGCGGCGGTGATCTTCCACAGTTCGAAGTCGTCGCCGAACCAGCCGATCCGTATTCGCTGGTCGGGCGAGGTGACGAGGAGCTGGCAGGGGCCCTCGTCGAGATAGTGGTGCGGCCAGTGACTGACAGGGGCGAAGCCAGCGTCCCCGGTCCCGTTGGAGCCAGCCAGGTACATGGGGCTGACCAGTACCTCTTGATAGGGATGCTGGTCGGAGGGCTGGGTGTTCACGATCGGGACTCCGAGGTGTAGGAGGGGAACGTGCCCGCGTGCGCGGAGGAACGAACGGCTGGACTGCACGGGGGCGCCGTGGCAACGGCGTGAAGCGGCTGGCTCTCAGTGCCACCCGGATCACCGGCCCCGGGAGGAGGCCGACTGAGCGGCCACGGCCACCGGCACCCGCGGTTGTGGCTGCGGGGCGTGGCTGAACAGGGAGCTGGGCGCGGCGGTGCTCCGCCGCAGGGCCGCTGAGGTACGGATGCCGTCCGACCCCGGCGGGATGCCCGTGTGGGTGCGCGTGGCCGCCGCGACCCGGACAGGGGCGGGACGTGGTGCGGCGACGGGGTTGCTCCAGTGCTCGATGGCTGCGTAGACCGGGCCCAGTGCCCGTCCGGCTGCGGTCAGGACGTACGGATCGCCGTGGCGCGGCCCGGTGCGGGTGACCAGGCCGTCGAGCTGCAGCCGGATCAGGCGCTGCCGGGTGAAGCTGTTGTCCAGTCCTGCCTGTTCGGCGATGTGGACGAACCGCATGGGCCCGCCCGCGTCGAGGGCGTGGATCACGGCGGTCGAGTGGCGAAGGTGCAGCCGGCGCACGGCGTCCTCGACGCGCTCGGCACCGGCCACCCTGCCGAGCGGCAGGTGCGCGTGGGACCAGTCGGCCAGCACCCGGTGTACCGGGGACAGTGCGCTGCCGAACCCGCTGAGCTGGTACGGGGCACCGTGGCGATCACCGGCTCGGACCACCAGCCCGTCATCGTGCATCTGGGCCAGCCGCTTGCCGACGAACTGCTCGCTGACGAAGGGGAGGCGGGCGGCGACATCACGGACACGCATGGGGCCGTCCTGCTGGGCCAGGGTCTGTGCCGACCAGGTGGTCCACTTCGGCGCTATCAGGGACAGTGCCTCCTCGACGAGCTGGGCGTCGACGAGGCCGATCTGGGAGGCTGCGGGTTGTGCGGGGGCGGACATGGCGGTAACTCCGTTATGACGAGGGGTGAATCTGGCGGCGGGGTGCGGATCAGTGAAGGTCACGCTCGGCGCGGAGACGCTGGAGTACCGTGCCGAGGCGGCGGTTGCTGACGTGGATGCCGCGGGCGCGCAGGCCTTGGCGCAGGGCTTCGCGGTTGAGCCGGGGCAGACGGGCGGCGACCTGGCGGGCTACGGCTATGAGGTCCTCATCACCCGGCGCGGGGCCGGATCGCCGGGCGGCCGAAGGCCGGCGGGCGGCAGGCTGGTCCAGGAGGAGGCGGACGTCCAGCAGGTCCCAGACTGCCTCGGCTTCCGACTGCTTCCGGCGTTCGAGGTCCACGACCTCGGCCGCGTACCGCAGCACGAGGTCATCGAGGGCGTGTTCGCCAGAGCGGCAGCGCTGCCAGGCAGCGTCGAGATTGCGGCGGGCGGCACGGGCATGGGCGTTCGTCTCGGCCAGACCACCGAGCCGCCGCAGCACGATCGGCAGAACGGGATCGCCCGAGCCGACGTGCGTGCTGTCGCGCCGGAGGTCCTCCAGCGGGCGGCCGTACCGGTGCTCGACCAAGTGGCGGGTGTAGATCGCGGTGGACATGGGGGACGTCCTTTCCGGGGGGAGAATCAGCGGGAACGGGAAGGCTTGGTGGCAGCGCCTGTTGCGGGTGCTGCAACTGAATCGGCGACGACGTCGGAGATCGCCGCGGTGTTGCTGCGGCTGAGGGCGGCGGATATGCGCGGCGTGGCCGTACGTGCATCTCGAAGGGCCGCCTCGCCCTGCGGCGTGAGCGAGAGGAGCTGTCCGGGCCGGTACAGCCCCTCGCTGGTGTCCTGGTCCAACAGCCCGTCGGCGACCAGCCGTTGGACGGTTTCGGGCCAGACCTCCGGGCTGGGGCGTTGGCCCCGTCCGTCGGAGAGATAGATGTAGCCGTAGGCCGCGCTCTGGTGGAACCGAAGCCCGCCCGCCTCTACGGCTTCAAGGGCTCCGAGCCGGCGATTACCCGCGACGGCCCAGTCATTGTCCCGCCCCGGCGCCTGCTCCGGGGCCGGGCCCAGGTCCTGGAGCGGTGCCTTCGAGGTCGGCTCGGCGTCGGACTCGGGCAGAAGACGGTGGTACCGGGACACGGCCCGGGTCAGTTGCTCGTAAGCCGCACCCCGGCGGGCGACGAGCAGCTCGATCTGCGGACCCGTGGTGCCCAGGATGCCGTACCAGCCGCGCATGCCGGCGTGATCGCCCCGTCCGACGGGCTCAAGAAGCTCGATCGCGGACTGGGCGGCGCGGGTCAACTGGCTGTGCAGCTCGTCGACATCGCGGGCGGCCTCGGCGACCATCCTGCCGACGAGGTGAAGCGGGTCGCGGGGCGGATGGTCGTCGCTCAGAGCCCAGGGGTCCTCGACGCCGAACTCCTCGGCGACCAGGTGCGCGCCGGGCCGCTGCGCCATGTCATGGGGGTTCATTCGGCAGCGTCCATCCGGGCGAGCAGGGAGCGCACCAGGGTGGGCAGGCTGTCGGGGCCCTCGCCGATGCAGACGTGATCGGTTGCCTCGGCGAGGACGTACGTGGCGTCTTCGAGCAGGCCGCTGGAGATCTCCATGCAGGCGTCGGTGATCCGGGAGGCGGCGAGCAGGGACCGCGAGAGCACCTCGACGTAGTCGCCGGGGTTGAGGTCGGCAGCCTCGGCGGCTGTGCGGATGGCGGCCAACTCCAGCGCGCTGAACGCGAAGTCGAACTCGTCGTCCTGGTCCGTCGGCGAGGGCGCGACGAAGGCCGGGTCCGGCGGCTCGGCAGGAAGGCCGACGCGCGTGCAGATCTGGTCCACGGAGGCGGTCAGCTCGGCGAGGGACTCGGTGAGCCAGCCGAGCGCGGAAGCGTAGGACGCCAGGGTGAACAGACCGGCGGGGGTGGAAGGCAGCGGCTCCTCGACGACGAACTCTTCGAGCCGGTCGTTCAGTTCGCGGACCACCCGGGGGCCGGCGGACAGCGCGCCGAGGACGGGATGCAGGTAGGAGCGGCCGGCGGAGGTGGGGTATTCGGTCGTCAGGACCTCCGAGACGCTGCGCGCGGCGTCGGTGAGCAGCCCGGCCAGTTCGGTGCGGTCGAGGGACGCACGGTCGGCGGTCATCGCATGGAGGCCTTTCGGGAGGCGGCCGGGGCGGCGGGGCTGGCTGGCCCCGGTGCGGTGGCCGGGAGGGACGCGGTCGGGTCGATCGCGTGGGGGGATCGGGACCGGGCCGCCTGGACTCGGGCCTCTGCCGCCGCGTCGGTGCCCTCCTGCCGGTTGGGGCCGGTGCGGTTGGTGCGGTGCTGGGCCGTGCGGTAGACCGCGTAGTCCTCCCGGGCGCCGGCCGCGACGAGGTAGATCTCGCGTTTGTGGGTCGAGGTGGGTGGGGCCGGGCGGAACTGGATGACCATCCGGTAGGAGACGGCCGGGTCGACGTAGACCTTGTGGAAGCCCGCGAGGCGCCCGGTCAGCGGCAGGCAGTCGTCGCTGCCGTGGACCAGGTTCTGCAGTTCCAGCAGTGCCAGGTCGCGGATTTCGGCTGGGAGTTGGCGCAGGTCCGCGATGGCGTCCGGGTGGGCGGCGAAGGCGAAGCGGGCGCGGCTCACATCGGCCTCCGAGGGTTCAGGCGCTGACCCGTTCCTGCCGACGGCGCGCTGCTCGTGTCGAGGCTGGCTTTCGGGACCGCGGAGGTACCCGGTGATCGGGTGAGGGCGGCGCGGGTCAGCCGGGCGGCGGCCTCACCGCGGTAGTCAGGCGGCTGCGGCAGCGGACTGCCGCGGTCTTCCAGCCAGTGCCGGGCGGCGGCCTCGTCGGCGAAGGCGCCCTCGCGCATCGTGTAGGTGTGGGCGTCGGCGTTCCCCTCTTCGAGGAAGACGCGAATCGGTGCCTGAGCGGCGCTGGAGTCACGGGTCAACGTCCACGTCTCGGACGGGGCGAAGTCCGAGGTCCAGCTGTCGAGGACCTTGTAACGAGAGCCTGACTCCCGGATCTGCCGCTCGACCCAGAGGGTGAGATCGTCGGCGGGCTTCAGGGAGTCCCCCTTGGCCTGGGCGATCCGCTCGGGCGGGCAGCCACGCTCGATCAGCCAGTTCTGGGCGAACGGCAGGCTGGCGTGGTTCGCGGTCTCGAAAGTGAACGTGCGCTCGCGCAGGTCCCGCGTGATCTTGATGGCAACGAGCGCCGGATCACCGGGGACGCCCCAGGTCATCGACCTGTCGTGGGCGACGAGGTAGCTGTGCGTCCCCTCTGGGGTGGTGTGGTGCTCGGCCAGCACGGTCAGGTCTCCGGCCCAGACGCTGCTCTCGGCGAGTTCGGAGGCGGCGTCGGCAGGCTCGAAGTCGGCGAGGCGGAAGTCGGGTTCGGCGATCACCGGGTGGCTCCCGTCAGCTCGGGCGCCGGGGTGGCCAGCACGCGGTGGTTGGGCCGGGTCGGGCTCGTCGTGCATGCGGCGAAGGGGCCGTCGGGGGCACGGAGATGAACCAGGGCCTGGTCGAGGTGGTCGCGGTGCCACGTCGAGGGACCGGAAAGGCCGGCCTCGGCGTCGGTGAGCTGCTGCCACGCGAGCCAGAGCGCGTGCAGCCGGGCAACGGCCTCGGGGTGCTCGTGCCACTGGTCGCACCACGGTCGGGTAGTGCTGATCTCCCGTCCGTAGACGGGCAGGAACAGGTGGTTCACCCAGTCGCTGAGCGCGGCCAGCTCGACGGCGTACGCCTCGCCGCCCAGGGCGAGGATGAACACCGAGACCGGGACGCCGGCCTTGTCGGCGCCGGCAGCGCCTGCCGTGGAGGTGTCCGCAGTGGGCTGAGGGGTGGGGACGGGCTCGGAGCCGAGGCGGTCCAGGATGACGCCGTGCTGGCGTACCTCCGCCATGGTCTTGGCGAGGGTGCTGGCGAGATCGTCGAGGTCGCCGTCGGGAACGCGGAACGGCTCGGGCTCGGGGGTGGCCTTGCTGGGGTCGGACATGGCGGATCCAAGGGAGTGAGCGAGCAGGGCGGGGGCGAGGTGCGGTGCGCTCTTCTGGAGGTCACGGCGGTGCTCCCTTCTCAGGTCGGCATGGGCAGGAGGATGCGGGGATTCCGCGATTTGGCGCGGCCGGGGAAACCGGGTAGCGGGGTGCTACGGCGCGGTGCAGCGGGGGCAGCGCGGGAAGGGAGGTGCCAGCAACTGCACGGCTCGGGCGGCCTGTTGGGGGACCACGCCGTTGCCGAGTGCGGTGAGCTGCGCCGGTCGGCCGAGTCCCGGAGTGGCGGTCACCCAGCCGGGGGCCAGGCCCTGCATCCACTCCACGAAGTCGGCGCGCAGGCGTCCGGCGGCGTCGGTGGGCGCCGGCGCGGGGCGGGTGAGGTTCTCCCATCGGGCGATGGCGGAGGCGTACGCTCCCCATCGCCTGTCGGTACTTCCGCGTCCGGGGCTGCCTCCGCCCACAGTGGCAGGACCACCGCCGACAGGGGCGGGCGCCAGCCCTTGCCCGGACGGCGGCCCGGGGTGCCGGTCTCGCTCGCCCTCGGGGTGGGCAGCAGCGAGGCTGCCGCGCTCGGCAGCGTCATGTCCCCGTTGCCGTGCCGCTGGTTCGGCGAGCCCTTGGTCCCGTCCGACGCCTTCGGCGTGGGCAGCAGCCACTCCACCTCGTCGGCCAGGTTCGGGCCGTGGCCGCCGCTCTTCCTCTTCGACGGGTGCTGGGAGCCGCCGTTCTTGCCGATGTTGCTCGTCGGGGTCTTGAGCAGGGTGCTCGGCGGGCCAGGCGGCGAGGAAGGTGCGCTCGCGACGATGGGGTGCTCCGACGTCGGAGGCACGAAGCACGAGCCACCTTGCGTCGTACCGGAGATCGGCCAGGGATCCGAGTACGGCACCAAGTGCCCGCACAGGAGGCTGGGTTGGGTCGTCTCCCAGACACCACGGGCAGAATTCCACGTCGCCAGGGGAACCGGCGGGCGAGGTGAGGAGACCTCGGACATTCTCGATCACCACCAAGCAGGGGCGGAGGGCTTCGACCGCACGGGCGACGTGCAGCCACAGCCCTGAGCGGGTGTGGGGGTTGAGTCCGGCCCGGCGGCCGGCGACGGAGACGTCTTTGACAGGGGAAGCCGGCCGTCAGGACACACACCCGAGGCACATCGGCCCAGTCGACGGCGGTGATGTCCTGCAGGTTGGGCACGCCTGGCCAGTGCCGGGCCAGGATGCGCGCGGCGTCGGGGTTGATCTCGGCGTGCCAGGCCACGGTGCCGCCGAGCGAGGTCTGGACCCCGAGGTCCAGACCGCCGTAACCCGAGCAGAGCGAGCCGATCAACGGCGTTCGCGCGGTGGTGGGTTCCATGTCACCGGCCCCGTGCGATTCGGTCCGAGGGGGCCGCCGGGGCGGTGGTGACGCCGGGCGGCGCCCCCGGAGCGGGTGAGGCGGTCACGGACCGGCTGCGGGCAGCCTGGAGCCGTGCGGACGGGGGAGAGACCGTTGCCGATGCGGCGTGCAGGGAGTTGGCCCCGTCGTGCAGTGCCGCGCCGGCGGTGGCGAGTGCTTCCTCCATCACCCGTACTGCTGCCTCCCGGGCATCCCTGGCGTCGGGCTGGTCGCGCAGACTCTCGGTCTGGTTCAGGAAGGCGAGCTGGTGGGCCACCGCTCCCAGGGCGGAAGCCGCTTCGCCCGCGGGCTCGACGGCGGCGGCGAAGCTGGTGATCACGCGAGCGGTGTGGGGCGCATGGTCCTGGTCGGCGGCACGGAAGAGGACCTCGTCGCCCAGATCGGTGACCAGCTTTCCGAGCTCGGAGATCTGGCGTGCGACGGCGGCGACGTCGGGTGAGCGGTGGGGGTCTCCCGGCATCGGCAGCTTGCCGCGCTGGGCGTCGAAGGCTGAGGCCGTGGCGCGCAGTGCCAGGGCGTCGGAGAGTGGGGTGTTGTCCACGGGGCGTTCCAAGGTGGGGACGGTCGGATGGGCTGGGTTGGTGGGTGGGTGAGGACGGCTCAGCCGTGGGCGCGCGAGGGCGGTCGTGCGGCTGATGGCGTGGAGGCAGAGCCTGGGCATTCCGAGGGCCGTGCGGCCGGTCGCGCCGTGCTGCGGGCGAGGGCGGCGTGGACCTGCGCCGTCGGGGACCCCTCGGTCGGCGGAGGGTGCGGCGCCGGAGCGCCGTTCGCGGTCTGCCAGCGGGCGCGCACGTCGTCGAGCGGCCCGAGCGCGTGCAGTGCGTGGCTGATGAGCCTTCCGGGGGCCAGGGTCTCGTTCTCGGCCAGGGCGCGGATGGCGCGGGCGGAGGCGGCGGCCGTACGGGCGACGGAGGAGCGCATGATCTGCTCGCCGAGCCACTCGGCGCTGCCGGCGCCGACGCCGTCGCAGATGGCGGTGAGCTGTTCGGCGGTCAGCGTGCCGTTGGCGAGCAGACCGCGCCGCTGGGCTTCCCACAGCACGGTGATTCGGTCGATGGGTTCGCCGCGGTGGTGCAGTGCTCCCAGGCAGCGGTAGAGCTGGCCGTGGGCGGGGTCGGCGAAGTCGCCGGGTCGCAGCCAGTCGACGACCTCGTCCATTGCCTTCGGCTGCTCGGCCAGGACCGCCAGCAGGATCTGCTCGTCCTCGGCGACCTGTTCCGCTCGTACCGGCGGCGGCGCGACGGGAGCTGTGGGGGGCGGTGTCGCCGGGGCGGCCGGGCGCGGTTCGGACCCCCAGCGGTGCGCGAGGTCTTCGAGTACCCCGGCCAGGACGTCCGCATGGTGCAGCGCTCCTTCCACCTGACCTTGGAGGGCGTCGGCGCGGGCTGCCTGGTGGAGGCGGATCGCGTGCGCGGTCACGCTGCGGTGGATCGCTCCCTCCAGCACCATCCGGCCGTACACCGGGGCGTGCTCGGGGCGCGGGCAGGCCGAAATCAGGATGTGGGGATACACGGCGGTCAGCCCTCGGACATGGTGACTGGCCTCGGCGACGGCGTCCGTCACCCAGGACAGCGGCACGCGTTCTCCGGTCGCCACGGCGGGATGGTTCTCGGTCCGGAGTTTGCGCAGGGCGGCGAACAGCGCCTGGTGGATGGGCCGGTAGAAGTGATCGGGCGCGAGCCAGTCCAGGTGCGCGAGCTGGCCGGGATCGAGCAGCACCGAGCCGAGCACCGCCTGCTCGGCACTCAGCAGCGGGTTCATCGCCGCCGCCCGGGGCGGGGAGCCGACGGATCGTCCTGCTGCGAGCGGAGGCCGGCGACGGCCTGGTCGGCGGCGGTCATCGCGTCGGCGAAGCGGTCCAGCTCGCCGGTGAACGTCGGATCGGTGGCGAGGAGCGATCCGGAACCGGTGACCAGCCACCACTGGCCACCGAGTCGGACGACCGGTGACCGGCCGAGGCGTTCGGAACGCGCCAGAGGAGGGGACGGAGTGCGCGAGGACACGAGGGGACTCCTGAGCAGGTAGAGGGGAGGGGCAGGCCGTGAGGTCGACGTCGGCCTGGACGGGGTGCCGGAGCGGCAGGACCAGGGGCGGGCAGCCGTCCGGATCGCCGTTCTCCGGTTCGGCGTCCGTGAGCGCGTCGAAGATGGCGCCCTGACGTCCGGACCACATGTGGGCGGTGACCCGGTCGATCGGTGCCTGGTCCAGAGGCCGGCGACCACGGTGCGGAAACGCCTGGCCGAGCAGCGGCGTGACCTTCGTCAGCGGCGACGGCCGCGGTCGAGGGCCGTCTGCGCGGACGCCGGGAGGGACGACGCGGTGGGCGGTGCGGGGCGGTGGGGTGTCGTGGTGCGTGTGGTGGCGGCCCGGACTCGTGGGGAGGTGTCGTCGGTGTGCCGGAGGGCGTTGGCCGTGTCGGTGAAGCGGCGCCAGGCGTAGTCGGAGCGGTCCGCGGTCCAGGCCGGGGCCCGGGCGACGAGGGCTTCGGCGAGGGCGGCGACGTCGTTCTCGGGTGCGGTGCCGCGTGCGAGGAGGGGGCCGGCGGGGGACCACAGGTCGATGCGCCATTCGTCGCCGAGCCGGACGGCGGTGACGAAGCCGTCGTCGGGTGTCGGCTGGTAGGTCCACATGTGGGCGTGGACTGTCCAGCTGGGTCCGGCGAAGGCGGGTGGGGCGGGCTCGGGCAGCGGTTCGGGTGTGCCGACCTCGAACAGGTCGAGCAGCGGTCCGTCGTTGAGGGCGGCGTCCATGAGCCGCAGCGCGTCGTCCGTGGAGACGACGTCCCGGCGTCCCTTGAGCGCGGCGAGGACGGTGCGCAGGGTGCTGAGGTGTTCTCGGGCGTCGCCGGGGTCGAGCCGGTCCTCGGCGGGCCCGTGCTGGCGTAGCCAGTGCCGCACCGACGCCGCCTGGGACCGCAGCGATTCGACGTCCCCGGTGGAGAGCCGTTCCGGCAGGTGTTCGACGCGGTGGACCAACTGCCAGTAGGGCTTGAGGTGTTCGTTGACGACGTGGCGGGCGATGCGGTCGATCTGGGGGCGGAAGCCGGCCACGGCCCCGGCGCGGACCTGGTCGTCGTGGTGGCGTAGATCGGTGAGCAGGCGCATGTAGGCGTCGTGGGTGTCGATCCGGTCGCGGACGGCGGACTCGTAGGCCCGGTTGAGGAGTTCCAGATCCGACAGTTCCCGCGCTCCGGACTCGGGGTGGTGGGCCGTTTCGCGGCGGAGGGCGGCGACGCGTTCGGAGGCCGGGACGTCCCAGACCCCGCTCATGCCGCACGCCCGAAGCCGGAGTTGTTCGCCTTCGCGAGTGCGCGGTCGGTGATGGTGGCCGTGGCGGCGGCGGAGGCAGGCGCGATGGTCTTCGCCGACGGCTCCTTGTACCAGGGCTTGAGGTCGAGCAGCGCGATGCGCAGGCCGGTGGCCAGAAGGAGTGCCTTGCCCTTGGGCAGCGCACGGATCGCGTCGGGGGCGAGGATCCGCTCGGTGCGCATGGACACGGAGGTCGACCTGCCGCTGTCGGAGTGGGAGACGGAGACGGTCCGTACCTCGTGCTCCCCGATCGCGCGGCTCAGCTTGTCGGCGAAGTCGATGTCGTCGATGCCGGAGCCGATGATCTTGACCGTGGCGGCGCTCCAGAGTGCGTCCATGCCGGCCTCGCCCCAGCACCGCTGGCCCTGCCGGTAGGACTGCAGGATCGTCATCGGGATCACGCCCCGTGAGCCCAGGTGGCTGTACAGGTCGGGGAGATCGGAGATCTTGCACACGTTGGCGGCCTCGTCGAGGACGCACAGGGCGGGCGGGTCGAGCCGCCCGCCGGAGCGCTCGGCGACGACCACGGCCGCGCGCATCACCGCGTCGGCCGCCGCCGCGATGATCGCCGACGCCGAGCCGCCGCCGTCCTTGCTGAGCAGGTACAACGTGTCGCGGGAGGTGGCGAACGCGGAGGGCTTGAACTCGGGAAGGCGCTTGTCGGGTGTGACCCAGGCGGCGACGTCCGGGTCGAGCAGGCAGCTCGCGTACTGCCGCGCGGTCTCATAGATGCCGTCCCGCGTTTCCGTGGCCCCGCTGACGGTGCCCTGGAGCTGGGCGGCGACCGCCTCGTGGCCGGCGTCGGTGAGCAGGTCCACCGGAGTGCGGTCGGCGGGGGAGGCGAGCCAGGCCAGGACATCGGTGATCGGGCGCCGGTGGCTCGCGGCGGCCAGGAACAGCGCGCCCAGCGTGTTGCTCGCGGCGGTGGACCAGAAGTCGGCACCGCTGGACTCGTCGACGCTGGCGGCGACGAAGTGCCCGGCCAAACGTTTCGCCCCGGCCAGGTCGCGGGCGTCGGCCAGGATGTCCCACCACATCTCGCGCGGGTGGTGGGCGATCTGCTGCGGGTCGAGCGTCCAGATCGTGCCGACCTCGGCGCGGGCGTCCACCGTCGCGGTGAAGGCGTCGTTCGCCGCCTTGTTCGAGGTCAGCAGTACCGGGCCGGGAGCGGCGAGGATCGCGGGGATCGCCAGCCCGGACGTCTTGCCGGAGCGCGGGGCCATGATCGCGACGATCACGTCCTCCCAGGAGGCGCGGATCTCGGCCCGGCCCGGGGAGTGCGTGCCGACGAGGATCCCGCGGTCCGCGGGAGCGACCTCCTTCGGTTTGAGGCCGGACAGACTCGGCCGCAGGCTCTTCGCCTTGGCGGCGATCTCCTTGTGCATCAGAGGGGCGAGATCCCGCCTGCGGGCGAGGCCGTTCTTCGCACCGCCGCGCAGCCGCAGCCACACGACCAGGCCGGTGACGGTGAGGCAGACGGAGAGCAGCCCGGGGACGAGCCGCGCGCCCACCAGCAGAGCGGTGGGGCTCAGGTGCGGCCACAGCACGTCGGGGTGCAACAGCGCGTCGGTGGCCTTGAACGGCGCCCAGGGACCGGTGCCGACGAGGGAGTTGGTGAGGTTGCCGGTCAGCCAGGCGAGGGAGCCGGAGGCGATGCCGACGCCGAGGACGCCGAACAGGAGGGGGAGGAGCGCGTCGGAGCCGGTGGCGGCCGAGGGCGCGCTGGTACGCGGTGCGGGCATAGCGGGTCCAAGGAGGGAGAGCGGACAAGGCGAGGCGGGGCGCGCGGCGCTCTTCTGGTGGTCATCGGGGCAGCTCCTGTCGGGGCAAGGGACGGCGGTTGGGGGTCAAGCCGAGGTCATCGGGTGCGTGGCGACCGGGGCGGTAGGGCGCCGGTGGGTGGTTCGGATGCCGTGCCGACGGAGGGCGCGGTCCGCTGAGCGCCGGCGTGCGGGGAGGAGGCGCGGGCGGCTCGGCGTCGGTCCGCTTCCGGGTTCCGGGAGGCGGGCGGCTCGTTATCCGCGAGCGCGTCGTTGCCGACGACATCGCTGAGCGGCTCCCTGGTCCGCAGGGCGGGCACCTCGTCGCGGTACCTGGGGTCGCTGAGTTGCACAGGGCGCGCGGCGATCATGTCCCCGGCGACCGCCAGTTCCTCCTGGACGTCCCGCAGCATGCGGGTGGCGGCGGCCAGCCGTGTCCACGTCGCGAAGGCCGGGTTGAGGTGCGGGTTCTCGAAGGTCAGACGGGCTCGGGTCCAGTCGGCCGCTGCGGCCACGAGTTCGGTCAGCTGGGGGAGGGCCCCGAGCGCTCCGTTGACCTCCTCGATGATTCCGGCGACCTCATGGGGAGTCGCTGTCTCCGTGAGCTGGGTGATCATCCCGGGGACGGAGTACGGGTCGGCCGACGGGTGGGACATGTGTCGGACCTGCAGGGGCGCGTCGGAGCCGGGCGCCTTGCCGCCGTAGGCAAGCCGGATGTTGTGCCGCATCGCAGCGCCTACGGCCTCGCCGATGCTCGGGTAGAACTCGGGCACTGTTCCTCCTTGGGCGGGGTGTTGGGTCGGTGCCGGGTGGGTTGGACAGATCCCTCGGACCTTGGCCGGTCTAACGGGTCCGAGGGCTTGTGACCTGCGGCGTACCTACGGCTGTACCGACCTCCGGAGACGGAGTTCCGAGCGCCGAAGACGCCTTGGCCCTGTCCGCCGCGGGTGACGTGGCGAGAGCCGCGTTTCGTGCGTCGGACGGGGCTGGGGACTGCGTCTGTGCCCCGGTGTGGTCCTGGCGCGAGCCGCTGACACGGTGCAGTTCGCGTCCCGCTCCGACGAGTTCCGATTGCGCCGCGCTGACGAACTCCGCGGCGAAGCCGAACCGGTCGGCGAGCGCGTACGACTCGTCGTCGAGGTCGGTGATCTGTTCGCCTGCCGTCTCCAGAGCTTCCCGGAGGCGTTCCAGGACGCCGTGTTCGGGATGAAGGAGGTGACCGACCGCCTAGGCAAGGTCGGCACCGTTCTCGGCGGCCCTGATCTGGTCCGTCAGCTGGAGGACTTCGGCTCCGGCGGTGTAGAGCCCGAGAGGGTTGGCCGGGCTGGTCAACCGCCTCGTGTCGAGGTCGGGGTCCAGGTCGACGCTGTACCGGGCGGCGCGGAGCATATCGGCTGCGTGGGAGGCGATGGCGACGCGCTCAGCGTGCGGGGTGGTGGTCGCCAGGCGGTGGCGGCGGCCGTACCAGTCCTCGATCTGCTGGAAACCGGCGTGCTTGAGGAGCGTGGCGGACAGGTCGTCGTTGGCGCCCTTCGCCGAGACGCTGCCGCTGGGCTCTGAGCTGATGGTGATGTAGGGGGCAGGCACGTGGGTCTCCTGGGCACGGGGTGTCGGGCGCGGGGCCGGGGGCAGGTGGCCGAGTTCGCTGGCGATGCGATGGCACTCGGTCTGGAGACGGAAAGCGTCGCGGTAGGTGTTGTGGAGGCTGCCGTCCTCGCGGGCGAGGGTGGCCACGACGTGCACTTGCCGTGCCTGGTTGCGCACGGCGATCCACCGGCAGGCGCCCGGATCGCCCTCCGGCGCGATGCCGGTGGCCGCCACGATCCGGCGGGCCGCCTCGGCCCACTGCGCGTCGGTCGGGTCGGGGTGCCGGGGATCGGAGCGGACTGAGCAGACCCACACTGGCCGCTCGGGAGCTCGGGTCCCGAGGCGGTCGGCGGGTGCGTCGAGGGCGTGGGCCAGGTACGCCGGCGCGTCGGTCTGGGCGAGCATCTCGATCGGGGCACCGTGGCCGTCCCCCGCGATCAGGCGGGGGTTGGTGTGGTTGCCGCGCTCGCCTGGCCCGTACAGGTACTCAAGGAGGCCGGCGGTATGGCTGGCACGCTGCAGGTGGGCGATCACGGCGTCTACCTCGAAGGGGAGTGGTGAACGGGAGCCCGGGTGGTCGGGCCGTAGGGGAGAGAGGATCCGCGGAATCCGCGATTTGGTCCGGCCGGAGATGGGTGGTAGACGCCTGAGGCCACCGAGGCTCGTCGAGGTCCTGGTAGTAGGCGAAGTCCGCGCGGGCCGAGCGCGCGCGAAGTACGCGTCGTTGTGTAGCCCGGGCACAACGGCCGTCCTGCCGGATGACGTAGGCGACGATGTCGATTCCGTCGGTCGTGTTATGTAGAGCCACCCACCAGCAGGCCGCAGGGTGGTCGCCCGGCTCGATGCCGGTGACGTCGAGGATCTCGTGTGTCAGCTCGATCCAGTTGTCGTCATCGAGCTCTTGGCCGGTGGCGTTGCGGATGATGCACGGTCAGGTGAGTCACTGACGATGCCCAGTTATATGGGAAAGACTGTCGGACACTTCCGACACGCGAACTTGAGAGGCTTCCTGTGGCCACCGAGAACCGCCCCTTGGCGTCACCAGCAGACCTTGCTCGTCTGAAGCAGCACTTCGACAGCGCGACGTCTGCATCGCCGCCCACGCAGCGATCGCCTCGCCCGCTTGGACTGTCTGGCAACGCGCTCTACGAGTACGCACATATGGGGAAGGTCCGATCGAGCGTCAACCTTCGCCAAGGCGCTGGAGATCCCGACCTCTTCGACCGCTTGGCGGATGTAGCGGAACCTGAGAACTGGGATGGGCGGGAGGCAGACTCACCGGGCGGTAACCACATCCTGCGCAACTACATCCGCTGGACATTCGAGCGCGCACACCAGCAGGACAAGATCTCGACGAGCAGCGACGGCTCCTACTCCGCCTTCAATACGGGACTTGCAACTGCGCGCCAAGAGACGATCTACGGGCTCTTCCGTCACAACGACCGACCCGACAGCCAGCCGTGGGTCTTCGTCGACTGGCGTCTGGAGAGCAAGCGCGACTTCATGGATCATTTTCCACCCTCGCTCCGTCCCGACTTTGTCACCTACACTGACAACCCAGCGGACTACATCTACGACTGGCGTCGGGAACTCGTTGTTAGCGTCGATCACATCCTCGACGATCAGGGCAACCTTGCCCGATTTCCCGCGACGCTCCAGGGAAACCCCCACCTTGCACGCATGGCACTGAAGGGTGCCGTCGTCGCCGCGGAAGACCGGGTCCGCCGCAACTACAAGACAGCAGTGCCCACCTGGTACCCGGCGCAGGACACGGTTCAGCTCCTTCTGCCGCTGTCGCTTCTCGACGCCAGCGTTGTGGACCTCGCGCTAGTGGTCTCCCGGCAAGGGGAGTTCTATCGCGGCCACACGGTCCTCACCACCGCCATGGCATACAGCAACGCCCGGCTGCTGGCTCGCCCCGACAGCGACTGGCTGCAACCCGCTGTCGATGAAGAAGCTGCGTCGTAGCGAAGCCTTGGCGTCGTTTCCGCAGGAATGGCAGTCTCGACCGGGTCAGGATTCAGAAATATTCGGGCGGTTGCCCGCGACCCCCAGGTTTCTCGCTGAGGACGCCGCCAGGCTGTGCCAAGACGTCAGTGCCTGTTCGACGCCGCCGTTCACGACGTGATCACGGGCCGCCCGGGCCCGCGCTGTAGACGTAGCCGCGACGGTCCAGCGCTGTTCAGAAGCAGTGGGCTGCAGTGCCGTTGTCGCCACGCGGACCCTTGCGGATCGTGTACTCGGGCACCGGCTTGGTGTACACGCCGTAAGGGTCCTTCGGGCCTTCTTGGTGGGTGACTGGGTGGACGCTGAAGCTCAGGATATGAATCCTGTCGGGTGTGGTGTTGTTCAGCTCGGCGAGGCGAGCACGGATGTGAGGCTCGGCCTCGGCGTGTGCCTCGGAAAGGGTTCCGTGCAGGCCATAGGTGCCCTTATCGGCGTAGTAGGGGACGCGTGAGTGGTCACGTCCATCCACGCGGTACCTCGCGGCCCAGGTGCAGCCGAGGAGGTTGGGACCGAGCGGGTAGCGATCGGAGCCGTCGCAGGCTCCGAGGGCGGCGAGCTCGTGCGACACGACCGTGCCGTCTTCTCTAAGTACGCGCTCCTGGTGACAGCCTCGGCATGTGCCCGTCCGCTTCTCGGTGGTCATGGCGCCTCCTGGTAACTATTGGCCAATGCTTCGGCCGTCGTTACTTGCTCATGATTCCCATCACGGTGTGTCGTGGTCGAGCAGTTTCAGCGAAGGTACTGTTCAGCGGCCTGTGCCACCAGAGTTCGTGGGGGCGGGGCGGGGCGGGGCGGTCGAGGGCGGGGACGGTTCTGCTGGTGCGGGACATGGTGGGCTCCGAGCTCGGCAGTGGTCAGCGACCGGGCGCGGACGAGGGCCGGGCGGGAGGCAGGGAGGGAGGTGCGGCTGAAGTTGACGGCGGCGCGGCTGGGGTCGTGCGCCGTGCGGTCGGCGAGACCGCGAGAGCGGCGGTGACCCGGGACGCCGCCGGTTCCTCCGGGGCGACCTGGCCCACCCGGGCTGGGAGCCTGCCGGGGTGGTCGGTGTGCCGGTCGGCCAGCACGCCGCGCATGGACCGAATGTCCAACGCGTAGGAGTCGAGCTTCTGGGCGATGTAGCGCAGCCGGTTCGCGTAGTGGGGATCGGCGGGTTCGCCCAGGCCTTCCCACCAGTCGGCCGTCGTGTTGAGGGACTCCACGAGGCGTTGCAGAATGCCGTCATCGGGAGCGGTCAGCTCGCTCAGTGCGGCGACGACTTCGCCCGTGTGCGCCGCCGACCGGATGGACTGGGTCAGGTGGCCGAGCCGGTCGCCGAGGCTGAGCCCCTGATCGCCAGGGGGCGGCAGGCTGGGGTCGAGGAGGCCGGGATCGCACGAGACGTCGAAGCCCTCGGCTTGGAGCATGTCGACGGCCCGGGTCACCATCTGCCGCTGCTCGACCGGGTCGGTCATGGCGGAGGGCAGCCGGTGGAAGCGCTTGTGGAACAGCACGACGGGGATGAAGCCCGCGCGGTGGAGCACCGCGTCGGCGCCGCTCTCGTGGGCAGGTCGCCGCGGATCCGGTCGGGGCGGCAGGCCGAGCTGGTCCAGGCGGGTGTCGATGGCGGTGAGCAGGCGGGGGATACTGCCGCCGTGTCGGGCGTGGGGACCGTCGGGCTCCGAGTCATAGATCACTTCGTGGAGCGTGGAGTCGTCGGGATGCCCGCGGGTCACCAACCAGCTCTCCGGATACCCGGGCGGGTGGTCGGTGGGCGGTTCCTGGGGCGGAGAGATGATCAGGGCGCTGCCATCGGGAAGTTCGGCGTGGACGATGTGGTCGCTGAGGCCGTACTCGACGGTGCAGGACAGTCCGCGCTGCCGAAGCGGCGCGGTCAGGTGGCTGTACGGGTGGTCATGCTCCGACGTGCCAGCGGCGGCTTCCTGGATGAAGGGTTCGCTGGTGCGCGCAGTGATGCGTGTGCCCTCGCGTTGGAGGGTGACCAGGGTCTGATCGGGGCGCATGTGGGCTTCTCCGTGGCCGGCCGTCCCCAGCGGTCGACGGCGGCGGGAAGCCGCAGCGGGGCGGGGACTGCAGGGGTGGTGGCGTTCGTCGAGGATCCGGCGATCGGACGGTTTGGCCTCGCCGGAGGTCGGTGCTTGAGGCGTCAGCGCGAGCGGCGCACGGCAGGGGGGTCGGGCGTCGCCGAGGCGGGCGGCGAAGCGGCGGAGGCACCGTGCTGGGCGGAGGTGGACCGGGCCAGGGCCGCCTGGACACGCCCGGTGTGTGCGGACTGGTCATCGCTGATCCGGTCGGTCAGGTGATCGGCAGCCCTGGCCAACGCCGCTCCGCTGTAGCTGAGTTCGTCGGCGTAGTGCCAGCCTTCGGAGTTGCGGATCTCGCGGGCTCGTTCCTCGTAGAGCTCCCGCGACCCGGGCATCGACCCCTCCATGAGCGCGATGACCTGATCCCACTCGCGGCGGATCTCGCCCGCTCGCTCCAGTACGGAGTCGATCCCCCGCAGGCGCAGCAGGTCGGCGCTGATCGGGCCGTCCACGTAGTCGGCCGGTTGCGCGGCGGCCCGGACACTGGCCAGGACTTCGGGGCCGTGGGCCAGGAAGGTCTCGACGTGCTCCCAGGCGGCGGCGTCCCGGGCCACCTTGCCGTCGGCGTAGCCGATCTCGTCGACGGGCCAGCCGTCCTCGTCGCAGTACGAGTCGGAGACCGCGTCCCACTGGTCCGAAGCCTGCCTGATGCCGTCAGCGGCGGAGGCCAGGGCCTGGACACGCGCCCGCCATGCCGCCCGTTCGTCGGCGTCTTGCGGCTGGCGATCAGGGGTGGCGGAGGAGTCGGGAGAGGTAGGCATGGTCGTTACTCGTTTCTGTACGGGTGCCTCACCGCGAACGCGGCAGCGAGCGCGTGACGGATGGTGGGACAGGAGATGGAGCGTCGTTCCGCTGGCCGGGGGAAGTTCCCCGGGCCGACGCGGCTGGCGAGAGACGGGCTGCGCTGCCGCTTGGTGCGCCCGGGAGCGGATCTCGTGGTCGACGTTCTCCGCGACGAGATGCAGCTCCTCGCCGAGGTCGGTCAACCGGGAGGCGATGGCGTCCAACTCGGACGCGCTGCTTCGGGCACCGTGGTCGCGACACCACTCGGAGGCGGTTTCGAGCATCTGGTGCAGGCGGGCCACCGCGCCGAAGTCCTCCGTTACGGCCTCGCGGAACAGGTCGGTGAACTTCTCGGTCCGGGCTGCGGCGAGGCGGTCGTTCCCGTCAGTTGCCGGTGAGCCGCTGCCCGGACTCGTGGCCGGGCCGGTCGTCGGGTGGCGCTGGAGCGGGGCGGCGTCGTCGACCGCACCGAACTGGAGACCAGGGACGAGCCCGGACCGGGAACCCGAGACCCCACGGGGGCTCACTGCCGCGCCTCCCTGCTCGGTCCAGGAACTGAGGACCCGTCAGTTGCGGTGAACTCGCGAGGTGTCTGTAGGCCGCTGTGTTCGTTCAGGGGCGGCTCGCTGGGAGTGGGCTGCAGGCCAGGTGGCATGGGGTGCGCGGGACGGGCGGCGAAGTTTGATGATTCGTCGGAAATCCTGAAGCTTTGCCAGTAATCTCGACTCAGTTGTTGTCTCGCTGAACCGAGCAGCCCATGACACTGGCGGTCGTCCGGAACATCTCCTCGGCTCGTGCGCTGCCGACGCAGCGCGACATCGAGGACTTCGAGCAAGAGATCGTTGATCAGTTCGCCCTGTCCATGGCCGCGGCCAACCTGACCGACAGCCACATCGGCAATGCCCGGGCGGCGATCTTCGAATTCGCGCGGACCCTCGACGGCCCGCTGTGGACCGCGTCGTGCGACGACGCAGACCGCTTCCTGACCTGTCTGCGGCTGGAGGGCCGAGCCCACAGCACGCGGGCGGGTAAGGCCGGCATGCTGGCCTACTTCTACGACTTCATGATCCGCCGATACCAGGGCGACATTCATGCCTTGACCGGCTCGGTGGTCCAGCAGCCGATCGACGAGTACAACCGCCCCAGCAGCCCGGTCTTCACCAATGTACGGATCCCGCCCTCCGACGCGGAAGTCGACCAGCTCTTCGGGCAGTGGAGACCGTCGGTCTCCGAGGCCCGCAAGTACCTGCCGGCCGCCCGGAACTACTTCGCTGCCTCGTTGTGGCGCCGGTTGGGGCTGCGGATCAACGAGGCACGCATGCTCGACATCCGCGACTGGCGCCCTGACCTCGGCACGTTCGGCAAGCTCCACGTCCGCCACGGCAAAGGCAGCCGCGGTCGAGGGCCCAAGCCACGGCTGGTCCCGGCGATCAACGGCGCTGACCGTCTGATCGACTGGTGGCTCACCGACGTACGCCACCAGTTCGGACCCGACTGGTCCCACCCCGACGCCCCGCTGCTGCCCAGCGAACGTCACGACGAACTCACCGGGCACTGCACGCGGATCAACCACAGCTCCCTGCGTGCCGGCCTGGCGAGCGCCACCAAGCTGTGGCTGCCGGCCTGGGCGGGAAGGCTCACGCCCCACGTCCTGCGGCACTACTGCGCCTCCTCGCTCTACGGAGATGGGATGGATCTGAAGGCCCTGCAAGAACTCCTCGGCCACGAGTGGCTGTCCACGACCACCCGCTACATCCACGTCCACAGCGATCACGTCGAGCGCGCCTGGATGAATGCGAACGAGCGGCTCGAAGCACGCTTCGGAGAGGTGTGAACCCGTGCAGTGGAACCTGCGGCTGAAGGCCGCCGAGCGCGGCATCTGGAAGTCCACCGAGATGCGCCGGCTCCTGGCCGAGGCCGGACTGGAGATCAGCGCGGGCAAGATGTCGGCGCTGTGGACCGGAACACCGACCTCGATCCGCCTGGACGACCTGGACGTGATCTGCGAGGTCCTGGACTGCGACCCGACCGCGTTGCTGATCCGCGAACCGGAGAAAGTCGCCGCCCGCAGGCCCCCTGAGCGGGAGACCGGCACGGCCTCCCATGACGGCCCGGCCGTCACCCCGCGGTTCGACCGACCGCGCTCGCAACCACCACTATGAGCACCCCACCGCCCGGCAAGTGCGCGGTGTGCCAGGTCAACCGGGTCGCGTGGACGAAGCCGCGGATGGACTTCTGCTACAACTGCCTGCCCGGCGGCCCGTTCACTCCGCCGGCCTGTCGAGCCTGCGGCAGCTCGGAGTACTTCAGCCAGGGATTGTGCACGCGCTGCCATCCCGGAGCCCCGCTCCATGTCGGCTCCTGCCGGGGCTGCCTGGCCTGGGGCGTCTACCGGTCCAACAGCTGGCAGTGCTGGAGCTGCCGCTGGTGGTTCACCCACTACCCCGTCGACACATGCGAGTTCTGTGGACGCGAGAGCCGGATCAACGGCCAGGGCGCATGCCGACTGTGCTGGGAGAACGCCCGCCTGCACCAACAACCCGGCCGGGCCCCCAACCTGGAGACCGCCAACCAGCAGGGACAGCAGCTCTTCCTCGCCAACGTGCAGTACGACAAGACCGGAGCCGCCCGACGCCGTGCCGCCCGCGCCCGTGAACTGGAGCAGAAGCAGCCACCGGCGCTTCCCAAGACCATTGCCGGCACGCGCCAACTGATGCTGTTCCGCATGCCACCCGGGCGCGGCGCCATCAAGGACCGTGCGCTGACGGGCGATTCGCGGCTGTTGCGTTACTGCGAGCCGGTCTTGCGCGAGCACGCCGAGCGGCACGCGTGGACGCGGCGCCAGACCAACAGCGTCGTCCACACGCTCAAACTGCTGGACGCTCTGCAGGACTGGCCGGGCGCGAAGATCCTGGTCAGCGACGTCGCCGCCAGCATCCGATACGGCGGCACCCTGACCTCGACGCTGGAGATCCTCGCCGCCGCTGACCTCTTGGTCGACGACCGGACCACAGCCGTCGAGCGGTACTTCGAGAAGAAGACCACCGGTCTGCCGCACGAGATGGCCGGACAACTCCGGCTGTGGTTCGACGTCATGCTCAAGGGCAGCGCTATCGTCCCGCGGCGCCGTCCACGCCACGAGCAGACCATCCACCTGCACATACAGGGCATGGCCCCGATCTGGCGACGATGGGCCGAGCAGGGACACACGTCGCTCGCCGAGATCAGCAGGCAGGACTTCGTCGAAGCACTGCCGACCGAAGGGGCCAACCGGCTCTTCGCCGATCAGGGCCTGCGCTCGGTCTTCACCGTCCTCAAGTCCCGCAAGAAGGTCTTCACCAACCCCACCAGAGGCGTCCCCGTCGCCCGGAGCAACACCACCGTCCCCATACCTCTCGACACGACAAAGATCCGCGATGCCCTCAACTCGCCCGACCCCACGGTGGCCCTGGCCGTCGCCCTGGTCGCCTTCCACGGACTGACCGGCCCGCAACTCGCCACGATCCAGCTCACCGACATCAGCGACGGCAAACTCACCCTCGGCGAGAAGACCATCCCGCTCGCCAAGCCGGTCCTGACCCGCCTCACCGCCTACCTCGACTACCGAGCGCGGAACTGGCCCAGCACCCTCAACCCCCACTTGATCGTCAACCGCAAGACCGCCCCGCGGACCACACCGACCAGCAAGCTCTACGCCTGGCGCAACCTCGGCGTGACACCGTCGTCCCTGCGGGACGACCGCATCCTCCAGGAGATCTTCGCGACCGGCGGAGACGTCCGCCGCATCTGCGACTTCTTCGGCATCGGAATCGACGCGGCTATGCGCTACACCCTGGTCCTCGCACAGGCCGACCCCGAAACTGACTCCGATCAGTAGCCGACCGGAACTCAGGACCTCACCTAGACTCATCACTGCACCTCACGCAGTCGGAGAGGCAGCAAAGGCGCTTCAGTTTTCGTGAACTCGGCGCTTTTGTCATGCATCCGGGCGTCCGTGTCGAACAGTTCGCGCTCGGCCGGATGCAGGATGTGCTGCGTGATGAAGCTCCGACCTGCGACTTTCCACAGGCCCCGGCCCTTGGTCAGGGCGGACACGGCCTGGGTCTCGATACCGGTCAGGCCGAGCAGCGACGCGGCTGCGGCGAGCTGGTCGGGCTCCTGGCGGTAGATGATGCGGGTGCTGCAGTCGGCGAGGAGGCCCTCGGCCAGCACCCGGCCGCGCGAGCCGGCGTCGCCCGCGCTCAGCAGATCGCTGAGGCGGTGGATGACCATCAGGTTGGCGATGCCGAGCCCTCGGCTGAGCTTCCACTGGCTCTGCATGCGCTCCAGCAGGCCGACGTGCCGCATCACGCGCCATGCCTCGTCGTAGATCACCCAGCGTCGGCCGCCGTCCGGGTCGGCGAGCGCGGACTCCATCCAGGCGCTCGCGCAGGTCATCGCGAGGACCAGCGCGGTGTCGTCGCCCGAGCCGCCGAGGCGGGAGAGGTCGATGGACAGCATCGGGGTGGCCGGGTCGAAGGCGACGGTCGAGGGCGCGTCGAACATGCCGCTCAAGTCGCCGTGGACCAGACGGCGCAGGGCATGCGCGAGGTCCTGCGCTGCGGCCCCCATACGCCCGGCCTGGTCGCCGAGAGCCCGGTCGAGGTGCTCGGGTGAGCCGAGGGTGTGCGCGATCTTGCCGAGCAGGGGCACGGTGCCGCCTGCCTCGGCTTCGGTGACGACCAGGTCCAGCGCGAGATCGAGGGCCGTGTGTTCCATCGGCTGGAGATCGCGCTTCAGCACGGTGCGCGCGAGGCCGGCCAGGAGCAGGAGACGGCGCTTGCGGACCTCGGTCGACCAGTCGTCCTCGCTCACCGAGGCGGGCCGGGCCGGGGCGTCCAGGGGGTTCAGCCTGCCCGGGAGCCCCGGACCCAGCGCGATGCTGTAGCCGCCGAGAGCCTGCGCGACGGCCGTCCACTCGCCCTTGGGGTCGCAGGGCACGTAGACCCGGTATCCGTGGGCGATCGCCCTGGTGGCGATGGACTTGGCCAGCGCGGACTTGCCCATGCCGATGATCCCGGCCAGGACCGCGTTGGGGTTGGTGAAGCCCTCGACCCGGCCGCTGTTGTACAGCGAGAACGGGTCGTAGCAGAACGCGGCCTCCGCGTGGACGTCGCGGCCGATGAAGATGCCCTCGGCGCCCAGTCCGCCCTCGGCGAGGAAGGGATAGGCCCCGGACACGGTGGCGGTGGTCATCCGGTGGGCGGGCAGACGGAGCTTGCCGCCGCGTGCCGAGGCCGGGCCGGGGCGTCCGGACGGCGGATAGGTCGGCCGCAGCTCCGGGTCGAGGGTCTCCTCGTCGTGGCGCTTGGGCGGGGCTCCGGCGAGGCGGGCCTGGCGCCGGGCCTCGGCGAAACCGGCGCGGGCGGCGCGCTGCTCGGCCCGCGACGCCTTGCGGGGGACGAACAAGGGGGAGGCGCTGGCGCGGGTACGGGGCATGAACGATTCTCCAGACGGAAGGTAGGGATGTCAGTGGCGGACGAGGCCGGTGAACGGGGCGTGGAGGTCGGCCGGGGTGGTACGGCGTCGGACCAGGTGCGCGGTGCGTTGGTGGCGCTGGCAGATGGTCAGCTCCGGTGCGCCTTCCGGCAGGCCGGCCCGGCACGCCTCGCGGTCGGGGACCTCACCGGAGCCGGGCCGGGGGGCCGCGTGGTAGGCGGCGTGGACGTGGTCGGCGGCCTGCCAGATCCGGGTGCGGGCGGCGCTGAGCTGGTCGCCCTCGATCGGCGTGAGCCGGCCCGTTCGAGCGGCGTGGGCATCGAGCAGGCCGTGCAACGAGACGAGATGGGCGTGCAGGGCGTCCAGTTCGGCGCGGGTGGTGACGAGAGGACCGCCTGGCACGTTAAGCGCGCGGTGGAAGTCGAGCGCGGCGGTGGCGAAGGGCACGAAGTCCTGCGCGGTCGGGCTGTCGGTGCGGGACATGGCGGTGCTCTTTCGGAAGGGAGGAGGGCCGGCATCAGACAGCGAGGGCGAGCGGCACGGCGGCGGCGATGAACGCCTCGGCCTGCTGCCAGGTCAGCGGCCGGAGGTCGAGCTGCGCGCCGACCGCCGCGGTCTCCACGACCGCGCAGGCGGAACGAAGCTCCTCCTCGGAGTCGGCCGAGACCGTCAGCAGGCCCGTCAGGGCGACGTCCGCGTGGCCGGCGATGAGCTGCCGCTCACGGGACTTGATGTCCTGGTACTCGATGGAGTCCGCTTCGGAGTCGACCTGACCACGCCGCGCCCGCTCGGCGGCGTCCGCGATCACACTGGCCTTCTTGCGCTGGACATCACGCAGGGCGGCGTCCAGCCCCTTCGGCTCGTACGACAGCGACAGGGTCCGCCGCACCCCGGCGGTGAACAGCAGCTGGTGCAGGAAGCCCGCCGACGTCTCGGTGCGGGGCCAGTTCTCCACCCAGTACGTGCAGTGGACGGCGGAGTCGGTCGCGATTTGGTCCGACTTCTCGACGACCACGACCGGGCCGGCCGCTGCCGCGTCGGCCTCGGGGCGCCCGGAGGCCGACCAACGGTCCAGTACGGAAAGGGCCTTGGGGTCGTACGCCGTTCGTACGACTGCCGCGATCTCGCGGGCGGTGAGCCAGCCGGTGGGGTTGAGCCCGGCGGTGCGCGCGGCCTGGTCGAAGGTCGAGGTCAACTGTGCCAGGACGCTGAAGGACCCGGTCAGACCGCCACCGGCCTGGTTGATCAGGCGTCGCGCGGCCTTGGCGTCCAGCGAGATGGCGACGTACGCCTCGTGCGGAGCAGCGGCCGGGCCGGCGCTCTGAATCAGCTCGCTGTAGACCTGGCCGGCCGCCGGGGCGTCGGGCCGGCCGTGTTCCTCCCAGTACCGGCGAAGGGCGTCGCCGGAGTCCGGCACGGTGCGCTCGATCACCTGGATCCGGGCGACCTGGCCGGTGCGGGCCAGCGCGGCGAGGGCACGGCCCCAGCCGTTGACGTTGGCGTTCTGGGTGCTCGGGTCGAGCAGCGCGTAGGCGCGGGAGGACACCTTGACTACGGCGGTCAGCGTGCCGGTGTGGGGGTCGTGGACCGCGCCGTACCGGCGGTCGGGTGCGGTGACCACGCGCAGGCTGGCGGCGGTTCCGGGCAGGTGGAGGAGTCCTTCGCGGACCGGGCGGCGGGAGGGTCGGACGAGCCAGACCAACTGGCCCCGCATCCGGCGGAGCGCGTACCGGGTGACGATCGGCGCCCAGTCGGCCAGGGCCCGGCCTCGGTAGCGGACGAAGACAAGCAGGGCGATGGCGGCCCACAGCGGGATGAGTTCGAGAGCGCCGACCACGCCACGGGCGAGGATCACGGCGAGCAGGAGCAGGCCGGTGAGGCTTACGACGATCAGCTGTGGGGCGGTGAGGCCGAGCAGGATGCCGCGCCTGCTGCGGTGCGGGAACTTCACGGTGGCCGTGGTGGCTTCGGCCTGGCGGTTGTCAGACATGGCGGTTCCAGACGGTGAAAGCGGGCGGGAAGGGGCGGAAGGCGCGGCGCGCTCTTCTGGAGGTCATGACCGGACTCTTTTTCGGGGTGTTCGGGGGGAAGGGGGGCGGGCTGGAGGGAATCAGCCCGCCCCCGGTGGTGGTGGGTCAGGACCCCGACGGCGGCTGGTCGGGGTAGACCCAGTTCGTCGGCGTCGGGGAGCCGGTCGCCGACGGACCGGTGGAGGGCGGCGGTGGTGCGGCGGGGCTAGCGGGCGGAGCGGCACCTACGCGGGTCAAGCTGCTGCCCGGAATCGACGCGCCAGCGGGCTGAGGGGCGGAGGGAGCGCCCTCGGAGCCGCCTGCTTCGCTGTCGTCAGGCCGTGTGATCAGCGCGGGGATGCCGGGGCGCTGGATCAGGGCGCGGCCCTTGTCGCCGGAGGCGTTCGGGTCCTCGCCGTACCGGAAGCGGGTCTGCGGCTTCGGAGGTCCGGCGTCGATGCCCTCCTTGCTCAGGTTGCCGCCGGTGGGGTTGATGCCGGAGGCAACACCGTCGCTGCCCGCGCCGGGGACCTTGCTCGGCCCCTGCGGAGCGGGAGTGCCGGTGCCCGTCTGCATCGCGAGGCTGCCCGCGGTCTTCGCCGCGCCTGCGGCCACCGCCATGCCGGCGACGCCGGTACGGTGCAGGTCGTCGTGTCCGCCGCCGTCACTCGCCCAGTGGACGAACTTGTAGGTGGCGTAGGGGCAGAGCAGGACCAGGACCATCACGACGATGCCGGCCATCGCGTCGGAGAGGGCGGCCATGCCGTCCGTGGCGTCGGACTTGCCCATGGCCGAGACGCCGATCAGGAAGACCACGGTCATCAGCAGTTTTGACACGACCAGGGTGGCGGTGGCTTCGATCCACCCCCGCCGCCAGCGCTTGGCGACCTCCCAGCCGCCACCGGCTCCGGCGAAGACGGCGAGGGCGACCATGATCAGGACGCCGACCTTGCGGGCGACCATGACGCCCCAGTACATGAACGCGCCGATCGCGCAGCCGAAGGCGACCAGGGATGGGATGGTCCAGCCGAGGGCGTACATCGGCCCCAACTGGTTGACCTTGATGACGCGGCGGATCGCGTCGTCCACCGAGGTGTTGGCCGCTTGGAACAGGCCGTCGGACAGGGCGTCGACCACCGTGATGGCGACGGAGGTGAAGGCGACGGCGCAGAAGGAGAAGAGGACGCCGGTCATCGTGCCGATCGCGGCTTGGGCGAGTGCGCGTTCGTCCCGTCGCCAGGCCGCGAGCATCAACTGGATGCAGAACGTGCCGACGGTCAGGGCGAGACCGATGGGCAACAGCAGCTCGTAGTTGTCCCGGAACCAGCCGGCGTTGAGATCGATGGCGGTGGTCTCGTTGACGGCCCTGGCGGCGAGATCGGCCGCGCTGGCGGCCAGCTCACCCGCTGACTTCGCGATCCACGCCCCGATGCCGTCGGTGACAGTCCCGGCGGGGTTGGTGGCGAAGTCGACGGCGCCGCAGACCTTGTCCATCAGCGGAAAGTCGCAGACTCCCATGGAGGTACCTCCTTTCTGGGTTGGGGGTCAGGGAGCGACGGCCGACAGGACACCGGCCAGGGCGCAGGGCTGGGAGGGACGGCACTGGACCGCGAGGGTGGTGACGCGGTTCTCGGCGCCGCCGTGCGACGAGCCTTTCCAGGCGATCGACTGTTTGCCGGAGACCGTCACGGCGTAGACGTACGCGGTGGTGATCGCCCCGGGGTCCGCTTGGAGGGCTTGGGTGAACGAGTCGGGGAAGTGCGCCTCGTTCACCTTGGCGGTGGCGAACTGGCCGTTGGCGGCCATCTGCTTCCACAGCACGCGTGAGGGGACGAGCGCGTCGACCGAGGCGGTGTCGGCGTACTTCGTCTCGCTGGTCAGCCACCCGCGCAGGGCGGTCAGCAGCTCGCGCTGGGAGTAGGCGCGGGTGTCGTAGGACCACAGCGCCGCGGCTGTCGCCTTGCCGAAGGCGATCGGGTCGTGCGTGGACGGGGGAACGGGGAGGTCACCGCGGCGCCCGTGCGGTTGTTGTGACGAAGCGGAAGCAGAACCGGTCGGGGAGGACGGGGAAGCCGAACTCACCTGCGTCGTAGGAACCTTGGATGAGGTCCTGCCGTCGCGGGTGACGTAGGCGGCCAGGCCGGCGAGGGCGACGAGCACCACCAGGACAGCGGTGCCGAGCATCGCCCGGCGGCGCACGCGAGAAGCGCCGCCGGGGCTAGTGGAGCGGGGAGACATCAGCGGACCTGGCTTCCCAGCGTGCTGAAGAACGCCACCACACCGTTCGCGGCACCCAGCAGGAGGGCCGCGCCGGCGCTGACCAGCACGCCCTTCTTGCCGCTGGCCTCCGCCTGGTGGCCGCCGGAGTGGTGGCCCCAGGCCCACACGCCCGCACTGATGGCGAGCGCGCCGACCACGGCGATGATCCCGAAGAGGTTGATCGAGCCCATCACCTGCTTGAGGACCGACAGACCCGGCAGCCCGCCCTCGTTCGGCTTGATCCCGGGGTCGTAGGCGAGCTGGACGACCTTGTCGACGAGGTACATAGTTGTGAACTCCAGTTTGATTTAGTGCACGCCAAAGCCCGAGGGGGCGAAGCGCCAGTGCAGGAGGGGGGAGGGGGAGGAGCGCCGGTCAGACGACTCGGCGGGCCGCGAGAATCTGCGGCTTCCAGGACGCGAGGGTCGTGAGGCGGACCACGTCCCCGGTGTGCGGGGCGTGCACGATCAAGCCCTGGCCGACGACCATCCCGACGTGTTCCGGGACTTTGGCAGTCCCTTCGGTGAAGACGAGGTCACCGGGCCGGAGAGCGTCGACCGATACCGGCTTGCCCTCCTTGACCTGCGTGTACGTCGTCCGCGTGAGGGTGACCCCGGCGGCCCTGTACGCCTGCTGCATCAACGAGGAGCAGTCGCAGCGGCCCATGGGGTCGCTCCCGTGGGAGTCGGTGCAGCTCCCGCCCCACTGGTACGGGGTGCCGAGCTGGCCGAGCGCCCAGCGGATCGCCGTCTGGACCTTGGGCGGAGCGTCTGCCGGGATCTTGTATCCGGTCGGCAAGGCGCCGGGCGGGATGGTTCCGAAGTCGGTGCCGTCCCCGCCGGCCGTACAGCCGCCCGCGGTACTCGACGCAGCACTGGTCGTGCTGTCCGAGCCGGACGGCGAAGGGCTCGGCGACGTGTCGCTGGCCTTCGACAGCAGCGGCTCGATCGCCTGCTGCAAGGCGGTGGCCAGGGGCTCCCACTTTGCGTAAGCCTCGGGGAAGCCGGACCTCTGCACCGCCTGGGCAGCCTGGGTGACGGACAGGGACTGCCAGCCCGAGACCTTCTCCAGAGCCTCGTAGAACTTCGTCGAGGCGTGCACCGGGTCGAGGATCTCGTTCGCGGTGCCCCACCCCTGCGATGGCCGCTGCTGGAACAGGCCCAGCGAATCGCGGTCGCCGTAGGTCAGGTTCCGCAGGCCGCTCTCCTGCAGGGCGGTCGCCAGGGCCACGATCTGGCCCCGGGCCGGGATGTTCATCGCGACGCCGGTGGCCTGGATGGTCTTGGCGTTGGGGATCTGCTCGGCCGGGTCGGCCAGGCCCGGCACGGAGACCGTGCCCTTGCCGCCGTCCAGGATCGACTTCACCTGAGCGGCAACGGCCGAGGTATCCACAGCCTGTGGACCGCCGGTCGAGCAGGAGGCCGAAGCAGTCCCGGCCCCGACGGCAAGGACCGGAACGGCCAGCAGAAGCGGACCAGAGGCGAAGAGACCCACGACCGCTCCGGTGGTCTTCTTCATCGCCGCCGCCGTTCGCCGGGGCGGACATCCCTGCCGGGCAACGGTGTTGGGTCAGGGCGTGGGCGTATCAGGGCGTGCTGCATCGCAGCGGCTCCTCGCGGTTCGTAGGAGGCGCGGTGCCGACTTCTCGTGCAAAGCCGTCGACACCGCGCCGATGTGAATCCGCCTCTCAGGGCGGGCTCGGGTCAGGGGAGTTGGTAGCTCCCGGACACCGGGTTCAGGTCATGCGCGGCAGCCAGCCGCGCTCGTAATCTCAGGCGGTGCACCGGGTCTCCTCACGGCTTCGAGAACTTGGAGGCAACGTGCCTTCCGCTCCGCGTTCTTGGACGCGGAAACACAGATCAGCACAGGTCAGCAGGGGTGGAGCTGGACTCCGCCTCGGTGACGTGGCGAGACAGTAGACCGGGATTCCGGCCCCACCAAACGACCGCCGAACCCGGGCCCGAACCACGGCACAGGCTCGTTAGGCGCGGCCGGAAATCGCGGCTAACCTCCGGCGCAATCCCGCTCCGACCGCGTGCTGTTGACGGCCCTCCGGAGCTGGCCCAGTCCCGTCGTGCCCTGAAAGAGGCCCCGCACATGAGCTACACGCTGCACCGAGGCGACGCCCTCACCGTGCTGAAGACCCTCCCGGACGAGAGCGTCAACGCCGTCATCACCGATCCCCCGTACAACTCCGGCGGACGCACCAGCTCGGACCGCACCGGCCGCACCGCCCGCGCCAAGTACGTCACGGCCGGATCGGCGCACGACCTGCAGAACTTCCCCGGTGAGAACCGCGACCAGCGGAGCTATCGAAGCTGGCTGACCGCGCTGCTCACCGAGGCGTACCGGGCCGCGACCGAGCGCTCCGTCGCCATGGTCTTCTCCGACTGGCGCCAGGAGCCGACGACGTCCGACGCCCTGCAGATGGCGGGCTGGACCTGGAGCGGCACGATCCCCTGGATCAAGCCCGCCAGCCGGCCCCGCAAGGGCGGGTTCAAGCAGTCGGCCGAGTTCATCGTCTGGGGCGTCAAGGGCAGCCTCGAAAAGGACCGGGACCTCTACCTGCCCGGCCACTTCATCGCCTCCCAGCCCCGCAAGGACCGTGTCCACATCACCCAGAAGCCGGTCGAGATCATGCAGCAGCTCGTGCAGATCTGCCCCGAAGGAGGCACCGTCCTCGATCCCTTCACCGGCAGCGGTTCCACAGGCGTCGCGGCCTTGCGCGAGGGCCGGCAGTTCGTGGGGGTCGAACTCTCCGCGCATTACGCCGACGTCGCCGAGGCGAGGCTCCGAGCGGAGCTGACCCAGGACGACTTCGTCCTGGCAGGACCGGAGGCATGAGCGTGAGAGCGACCGGCCCGGGGCCGACGGACCGCAGACGGATGAGGGCGGCTGGTGCATCGAGAAACCGACGCACCAGCCGCCCTTCCTCTTGCGTCAGGCCGCCACGAACGCCCGCCGGATCAGCGGTCCCGCCTTCTCCAGGTCGGCTGCCGACGCGATCCGCACCTCCAGGTCGCCGGTCCCGAGGTGGCCGATGGCGCGCATGTCACGCGAGAAGCCCTCCTCCAGCTCGACCGTGTCCGGGTCGACCTTGAGGTAGACCAGGATCGCTTCGTGCTTCGGACGGAAGATGACGGAGGCGACGTTCACCATCCGGCGGTAGGCGATGTAGTGCCGAAGCTGGGCCACCTCGACCTCGCCCCAGGCGGTGAGGGCCTCGTCCAGCTCGGCGTACAGGTCCTGCAGGCAAGCGGGAGCCGTGCCCGGAGACGCCTGGACCGACCCGACGCTGGCAACGGCCGCCACCTCTCTCTGCCGACTCCGGCGCCGAGCTGGACCGGGACTGGGAGACCCCGATGTGGACTCGATCAGCAGCAGACTCAGCAGGTCGCCGTCGAAGACGCGGTAGCGAACCAGGTCGATCCGCTCGTGTAGCCGGTGCACGGCGACCTGGTCGTGGTGCGAGAAGCTGGCCGCGATGCAGACCATCCGCGGGTTCCGCCAGTCGATTGCCTCGGCAGCCTCGGAACCCAGCTTCTCCTTGACCAGCGCCTCGAACTCGTGACGTGCGGAGTCCAACCAGGACAGATAGGAGACGGCCTGTGAGAGGACACCGCTGTCGGCGCCCTTCTTGTATTCGATCAGCGCAGGAGTGCCGTTCTCGTCCAGGCCGAGCGAGTCGATCCGGCCCCGGTGCCAAGGCCCGGTCGGATACTCGGATGCGAGGAAGCGGATGCCGAGCATGTCCTCCATGTTGGCCTCGATCCGGCGCTGCAGCTCCACTTCCAGAGCCACCGTCGAACCGCGCAGCTCGACGTCCCAACCATTGGCATCCGGCCGGAACAGCTTCAGGTCGCTCACTCGCCTCCCCGTCCTCCCCGATGTCAAACAGTCGGACAATCGATCGGAGGGCACGGTTATTCCGCGCCGTCGGGCTGCCTCTGTGAGGGAGCCGGTCGGCCTTCGGAGCCTCGTCGGCGTGGACGGGGGAACGGAGCTTGAATCAAGTGGAGTTGTAATCATTCGCCCTGTTACCTGGATCTGGCCTGCCCTCAGCCGCCCAGGGGACATACATTGGCCTCAGTTGATCGTCAGGGGGGGCGATGTCTTGGCAGGGCGCGATCTTCGGATGCTGGTCAGCTCGAACGACCTGAGCACCTCCGCGAACGAGGCGTTCACCAGTCGGCAGGTGCAGTGGCAGGCGGTGACCGCTTCTCTCCTCGGACACACGCTGCGTCCTGCGGACCAGACAGAGCAGCTGGACGAACTCGGCGGTGCCGCGTTCGTTCTCGGGTTCCCCCATGAGGAACAAAGCGAGAAGGAGCATCCCGGTGAGTGAACGAGACCACCTCGTCGAGGATCTCGTAGCTGAGATCCTCGGTCCCCGCGGAGGGCCGAACGAGAGGCTGGGGGGCGACGAGGACCCGCTTGACGAGTACATCGTCGGTGTCCTGGCTCCGTTCTCATCCCCTTCGGTCGAGGTCGACTCGGACCAGGAGCTCGTCGGTGACGAGGTGTCGGGCAGTGATGACGAACTCGATCCAGGCGAGTCCGTGTCAGGACATCAGCCCGCCGACGTCGGCATTCCGTCGCTGGTACTCGACCCCCGCGCCAGGCCGTCGTCGATGGGCGTCTCCCTGGCGGTCAGCGCCCCTGACAGGCCACTCCTTGACATCTGCTGTACGTGGGCCAGGTACCGCAAGGAGGCCAACGGGGAGTGGAGCCGGGAGCCTCACGGGGCTGTCTGGCGCGCCGTGGACTGTTCCGTCGACAGCTCGCTGAGTGACCCCGCGGACCCAGGAGTCGTGGTGAGGGTCCGTAGCCGAAGGGACTCCCGCGGCATCTGGAAGATCTCGGTGTTCGTGGTCAACCTGAGCTCTGTGGAATCAGACCACCCCTCCCCGTCGGAGCACGTGTTCCAGCCCCAGGTACGTCTGCGCTGTCAGGGCGGAGCCGAGCTGGTTCCACTGGAACACCAGCACCTGGCACAGGACGAGGAGGACGAGAGCCTGGCGCTTCTCTACGAGGACCGTCCCGTGCTCGCCCGAGGGCACCTCTGCTCCGCCGTCTGGCGTCAGGTCGACCCAGAGCGCCCGCATCCGGGAGGGTTGGAAGCAACCAGGCCCCCGTTCAGGTGGTCCGACGGGCGTCACCTGTTCGACGAAGGGACGGTGGCCGAGTTCGAGCCGGCCGACGTCCGGTCCGAGTTCGTTCCTGTGGTTCCCGTCAACGCTCCGGACAAGGGCTGGCCGGCCGACGCGGGAGATCCACCTGAGCTTGACCCCATGGAACTGGCCCAGATCACGGATGGTGCCGTACTCCGCCTGAGGCTGGAGCCGCTCGCGGACGCCTACGAACGCTGGATCGAGGGCCAGGCCCGCGGGGTTGAAAGCCATGCGCCAGGCACACCGGCCCAACGACACCTCTCCGGGTGCCGACGCGCGCTGGATCGGATCCGCGACGGGATCGAGCTGTTGGCAGACGACCGCGACGCCCTCCTCGCGTTCTGCTTCGCCAACCGGGCAATCGCCCTCCAGTCGCAGTGGACCAAGGGGAGAGTCAACCGCTGGTGGCCGTTCCAACTCGCGTTCCAGCTTGTCAACCTACGGGGAATCGTCGACGACGCCCACGAGGACCGCGAGGTGTGTGACCTGCTCTGGTTCCCGACCGGTGGAGGTAAGACCGAGGCCTACCTCGGACTCGCTGCCTTCACTCTCGCGCTTCGGAGGCTTCGTGCCCAGCGAGGGCAGGATCCTGGCGGAGGAGCAGGAGTGACCGTCCTTTCCCGGTACACACTTCGGCTCCTCACCATTCAGCAGTACAGGAGGGCGCTCGCGATGGTGACGGCGTGCGAGCTCCTCAGGGTCAGCGGCTCGCCTGGACAGCGTGGCTGGCGGCCGTCCGGCTGGGAGGATCTCGGTGACGTGCCGTGGGGCTCCACCAGGTTCTCGGTCGGACTGTGGGTGGGCGGCAACGTGACCCCGAACAACCTGCAGGACCTCCAATACCGTGACGCGAACAACAGGATCATCACGGCCCACGGCGCCATCTCGATCCTGGAGGGGAAAGAAGGCGAAGGTGACCCGGCGCAGATCCTGAACTGTCCGGCCTGCAGGTCGACACTGGCGATTCCCCCGGAAGGCCTGCGCGAGGGCGACACAGGTGTGCTGCACTTCGTGGTGGGCGACCCGGATCCGGCTCTGGGCCCGGACGTCGCGCCGCAGCTGTCGGAAGAGCCCTTCGAGGTGACCGCCGTCACGGTCACCCGTCATCCGGACCCCTCGTTCGCGACCGTGTCCGTTCTGTTCCGCGTCACAGCGGACGTGTCTGACCAAAGCGTCGACAAATGGTTCAAGGGGCATGCGAGTCGTCTGCTCGGTTCCAGGTCCTGGCCCGTCTTCGCCCGCGCGAGCCGACCTGGATACTTCGTGCGGACAGTCGGGTGGGGCAGGCAACGAAGCGAGAAGCCCGTCGAGTTCGAGATCTTCTGCCCGAACCCGAAGTGCCCGCTCAACTCCGACCTGGCCTGGTCCGAGACGACCGAGGTCGGTGCCTGGCCTGTGCTGCCGGCCTTCGACCGGGGGGACGGTTCCTCAACGCACTGTCCTGTCCCGGCGTGGACGGTGGACGAGCAGGTCTATTCCAGGTGCCCGTCGATGGTCGTGGCGACGGTGGACAAGTTTGCCCGCTTGGCGTTCGAACCGAGAGCCGGCGCGTTGTTCGGCAACGTCGACAGGCTCAACGAACACCTGGGCTACTACCGGGCCTGGGCACCTCCGGCAGGGCCAGCGACACTCCCACGAAACGCCCGTGAGGAGGTGACGTCCGGGAACGACGTTCCCGTCCGTGGATTCCGCCCACCCGACCTCGTGTTGCAGGACGAACTGCACCTCATCGAAGGCCCTCTGGGCAGCATGGTCGGTCTCTACGAGGCTGGCATCGACCTCCTCTCCACGGTGCACGACGGCGAAAACACTGTCAGGCCGAAGTACGTCGCCTCCACCGCGACCGTCCGGAGGGCCGAGGAGCAGGTCCGTTCGCTGTTCGACCGGAGCCTGCAGGTCTTCCCTCCTCAGGGCCTCCGTGCCGAGGAGACGTTCTTCTCCTCGACCGGTTCCTCGCACCCGCTCGACGCGCAGGAAGCGGGTCGTCTGTATGTCGGAGTGCTCGCCCCCGGACGAGGAGCACAGACACCCATCGTCCGGATGTGGTCGCGTCTACTCCAGACACCCCGCAACCGACTCGAGGCCGGCGTCGCACAAGAGGAGCTGGACCCGTTCTGGACGCTCGTGGGCTACTTCAACGCTATCCGCGAACTCGCCGGAGCCGTTGCGCTGGCCCGTCAGGACATCCCCCAACGTCTCGGGAGCGTCGCCGCGTCGCCGCGGACTCTGGACGAGCAGGAACCGATGGAGCTGTCCAGCCGCACCAGCTCCCTGAGGCTCCCGGGCATGCTCGAGGAGCTGGGAATCCGGCTGGGGCCCGGCCGGGAACCGGCGAACGCGGTCGTCGCCACCTCTATGTTCGGCACGGGTGTTGACGTGGACAGACTCGGACTCATGGTCGTGCACGGGCAGCCGAAGACCACGTCCTCCTACATCCAGGCCACCGGTCGTGTGGGCCGGAGTGTCGGCGGGCTCGTCGTTACCTTCTACCGGGCCTCGCGTCCGCGGGACCTCAGCCACTACGAGTACTTCACCGGCTACCACACCACGCTCTACCGCCACGTCGAGCCCGTCACCGTCAACCCGTTCGCACCCCGGGCAAGAGACAGGGCCCTTGGACCGGTGATGGTCAGTGTCCTCCGCCAGGCGGCGAGGATCCCGACCGCGACGGGTTCCGTGGAGGTCGACGAGCGGTGGCGGATCCAACAGCGGCTCAGTAACGGGGGCTGGTTCTGCCGTGCCCACGAGATGAGCGACGTCCACACAGACCCAGAGGTGGACCTGCTCCCCGGCATCCTTGAGGAACGTGCCGCCCAGCAGCCGCCCCTCCGTCGTCCACCGTCATCGGAGACGGAGAACCATGCGCGCTCGGAGTTGGAGCATTGGCGGGAGGTTGCTGACCGTGTCGGTGATGCCTTGCTGTACCACGAGTCGACCGTCACACGTCCGGCCTCTCGCCCGGTTGTCCTTGGCGACCTCGCGCATCTTGTCGCAAACATGGATGAAGCCTACGAAAACGCGCCAAACTCTCTACGAGAGGTGGAGGCCACCACCACGATCAAGGGAAGGGGATGAACCGTGAGCCGTCCCTACCAGGAGGTCCGCCCCTCCCAGTTCGTCATCACCCTCGGCCCTGGAAGCATTCTCGAGACAGGATCCGGGCCGGTCGTCCTCAAGTCGATGGACACACTCTTCAACGAGATCGGCCGTAACCCCCAGGACTTCGAGATCGTCGACAAACGGCTCTCACGACTCGAGCTGGACGGTGCACGCATCGTTCGTGTGCCAACCAATGCCGAACTCGGGCTTCCCTCGGACAGAACGATCTACCCCACCCACGCGTTTCCCTTCTGGTCCCTGTGCACACAGCACCGCCCGCACCAGGTTCTGTACGAGACGGGAAACGGATGCCCGGAGTGCCCATCAGTGGCGGCACCGCAGCGTCGGGAGAAGGCGGGGCGTGAGGCGATCCGCTTCGTGCAGGCATGCGAGAACGGTCACCTGGACGAGGTTCATTGGCACGGTCTCGTACACGAGGGAGGAGGCTGTGGCACGAACCACTACCTGTGGCACGGAGGTGGCCGCGCCCTCCGGCTCGTCCGCATCAAGTGCCCCCGTTGCCACGCGACCGCGAACTTCGGCCAGGCGTACGCGAAGTCCTGGCGCTGTAGCGGTCGCATCGTGGAGCACGGGGGGCGTCCGGCGCCGACAACGGCGCGGTGCGTTCAGAAGGCGCGCATCATCCAGCGTGGAGCTGCCAACCTACGGCTCAACCTGCTCCAGAGCGCACTGACGATCATGGATATGCCGACCCGGCTTCACGACATCCTGAACGACCCGTCCCTTTTGGGAGCAGTCGGCGCACTCCATCGCCGCGGTCTCCTGGACCAAGTCGCTCTTATGGAAGAGGCCGAGCAGGTCGGGCTTGCCCGGGGTGCGATTGAGTACCTGAAACAGACGAACTGGTCGGAGATCAGCAAGGCGTTCGACGAACTACTGGGGGCTGGTAACACAGGTTCGTCGTCACTACGTGACGACGAACTCGACCGCCTTCGCCAGGCGGCGACCTCTGGCGTTCCGGCAGTTCCCCACCCGCATCCCGGCTCTCCTCCGCTGTTCGAGGTTCGCCAGGACGATGTGCGCTTCGTGCAGGGACCCATCCGCCGGCACAGGCTGCGCGTCGCACCTGTCAGCCGTCTCCGCATGGTCATGGTCCAGACCGGTTACCAGCGGCTGGACCCGCAGAAGGCCCAGAAGGTGTCCACCGCTTTCGACTGGAACGGCACCACCTGGTACCCGGGTATCGAGCTCTTCGGCGAAGGCGTCTTCATCGATCTTGCCGGCGACTCGCTCACCCTTGCCGGCAGCAGGGCCACCCAGTGGAACGACCGGTTCAGGAGTGATCCCGACGGTGACCCGTCACTCCACCCCGCACACGTCTGGTGGCATACCCTCTCCCACCGTCTCCTCAGGTCGCTCTCTGTGGACTCCGGGTACTCGTCCGCAGCGATCCGCGAGCGCGTCTATCTCAGCGTGCAGGACGGCAGGGTCACGGGCAGTGGACTCCTCCTCTACACGGTTCAACCCGGAGGAGACGGCACCCTCGGAGGGCTGGTCGCCCTCGTCAACCGGTTCGAGCACGTTCTTTCGCACGCTCTACGAGACGTCGAGAGCTGTTCGAACGACCCGTTGTGCCAGGAGGCGCCGTCGGTGGGGGCGGAGGGAGTCGCCTGCTACTCGTGTCTCCTGGCGTCAGAGACCTCGTGTGAGCACCGCAACCAGGGGTTGGACCGCCTTCTTCTTGCTGAGAACCTACCCTGACCTGCTGAGCGGTTCGGTCGATCACCGACCGCTTCTGCGTGGGCTTACGGACAGCCGACGCAGAAGCGGTGTGGCGTCGGACTACGCGCGGCTCTGGTTGCTCGACCAATAGTCGGCGTACTGCTCGTACGCCAGTTGTCCGCTGAAGCGGATGTTGTCCTCGATGTCCACGACCAGGCAGCTCTTCGTTCCACCGAATCGCGGTCCGCGCATGCCCCGACCGATCATCTGCTCGTACAGGACCCGGCTGGTGGTGGGACGGCCGACTACCAGGGCTTGTACCGTCGGAGCGTCGAAGCCGGTCGTGAGGACGCCGTAGTTACAGAGAATGGACAGGCGTTCGTCGCGGAACTGTTCGATGAGTGCGCGCCGCGTGGCACTGCGCGTTTTGGAGGTGACGACCTCCGCGGCCCGGCCGGCGCGTCGCAGCAGAACAGCCATTGCTATGGAGTGTTCTACGGAGCAGCCGAAGAACAGCGTCGGGCAGTCCGGCGGTAGCTCGAGCAGCTGCTCGAGCAGGGCACGGTTCCTTGCGTCCGATTCACCGATCTCACGGAGGAAGTCAGGGTGGAAGTCCGTGAACTGGTCGAAGTGTTCACGGTACTTCTCGACGTCGTCCATCCGGAACCCGGAACCGGTATACGAGAGCACCTTGTGCTCAGGTTGTGACAGGACGTCTCTCCGGCGGAGCTCGGACACGATGTCGTCCCCCAGGGAGCGCGAGCCGAGGAGTTTGCTGTGGAATTTCGCTGCGAGGGCGTGAGTCTCGGTGCCGACCCTCCGAAAGGGTGTGGCTGTCAGCCCGATGACGGGAACCGGGGCCTTCTGCCCGAGTTCGATCCCCAGGAACCGCAGGACTCTGCTGTAGCTGGGGGCCAGCATCCGGTGCGCTTCGTCCACAACCACCGCACCCAGGCTCTCGCGTAGCAGCTCGAGTTCCTCTTGTGTGTCGTCATTGGTGCTTCGAAGAACCGCGTCAAGCTTCTGGATGCTGGCCACCACGATGTCGGGGTCGCTCGGGACCGAGGCGTTTCCCCAAAGTCGGGCAATCTCCATGGTGTGCCGTACCTGGTCATTGCGGTGCCCCAGGTCGGTCCACACCTCACGGAACGCCTGGACCGCCTGCTCGCACAGCTCCTCACTCTGGGCGATCCAGAGAACAGTCTGACGGCGTGGCTGGGAGATGCGCCACTCGATGAGGCTCTCCACCGCGGTCCTGGTCTTGCCGGCTCCTGTGGGCAGGGTCAGAACACCACGGTTGGCGCCTGGCGCCCCGGAGAGCACCTCGATCACCTGCTCCTTGAGGTCCTGTTGGAAGTCCTCCAAGTCTCGGAGGGGCACGAAGGGGGCAACTTCCAGCGTGTCCGGCTCCCGTGTACTCCCCGGCAGGCCGGCAAAGGCAGGTGGGATATCGAGGACTCGTGCGAAGTGGCGAGGCCAGCTCTTACCGGGCTTCCATGTGCGCTCCGCGATCTTCTTGGCTTTGGCTCTGCTCCCACCACGGCTGCGCTCGGCACCTCGGTAGTCGTGCAGCGTCTCCAGCTCGTCCTCCGACGCGGAAAGTGCAAGACGTTCCCGTAGCGTCCGGGACTCAAGAAGACCGAAGCCCGACCTGTCGACCAGGAACTCGGCAAGCTCGTCCTCGGGAAGCTTCGACCGCGGCCTTCCGGATCCGGTCTCGACCGCCGCGATGATCCGCTCCACCGACTTCCTGGAGCGAGACCTCCCTCCGCTCTCGAGATCCTCGATCACCGCCCGCAGATCCCGCGGGGCGAGTCGCCGACGCAGCACCTGGATTGCCTGGGAGCGGTCCTGCTCGCTCAACTGGCCGAAGGCTTCCACCGAACACTGTCTCCCTGGACCAAACTAAGAGCCGACCGTGTTAGTCGTTCACAGACGGCCAATCAGTGCAGTGGGGGGTGGGTAAGTCTCTCACGGCCAGAAGGTGCTTGTTCCAGGCGTAGGCCTTCTGATGCTATGTCAAGCTGTCGTAACGGCGGATCGGTTCATTTTCTGGAGTGTGGTCGTCGCGGCGCAGGGATCCTGATACCTCGTCCCCGAGCGCTGTTCGGCAGCCTTCGACGCATCGCTGGACGGGCTGGTGGCCCTGGCGAGATCCTCCTGGGACCGGATCCGCACCTCCGGGGGCTCGCCTGCCCCCAGACAGCCGATTCCCCGGACGTCGCGGACGAATCCGTTGCTCAGCTCGACCATTACTGAGCTCTTCGGATTGTTGTCGGATCGTGGGTGAGGGTAAGGCCGGTTCCCGCAAGGCAGCCGTCGATCAGGTCGGGCCGTAACTGGATGTGGCGCAGGCCCCGGCGGAGGGTGCGCTCGAGGTGGTCGTCGTCGGTGAAAGCGGTGTTGGCCAGCGGGCCGCGCCGTAACAGCGACCAGACGCCCTCCGCCGGATTCAAATCCGGTGCATAGGAGGGAAGTTGCACGATCGTCAGCCAGTCGTGTCCGGCTGCGTACTCCCGCATCCCGGCGGCCCGGTGGGTGTTGAGATTGTCCCAGATCAGGACGATGGGGGCCTTGAGCTGGATGTGGGCACGCACGATCAGGTCACGGTAGTCACGCCAGGAGAAGGTGTCACGTCCCTTGCCCTTGTGCTTGCGATGGCGTCGCGGCCGGTAGATCAGCCGGGACGCCTCGCCCTGCTTGTAGCAGCACATTGCAGCGATCGACCAGCGGCGCCAGGAGCGGCCGCGCACCCGGACCACCGGCGTGTGCCCACGCCGGCCCCAGGTGCGGGCCCGCGGCGGTGTCATCGAAAACCCCGCCTCGTCCTCGAAGACGATGAACGCTCCCAGCGCCGCCGCGGTCATTCCACCTGCGGCCACACATCCTTCTTCCACAGGTCCACCGCGTGCTCGTCACGCTCCAGTGCCCGCCGGGCGGGAGACTGCCAGGACCAGCCGTGCCGGTGCATCAGCCGCCACACCCCGGCCGACGAGCAGTCGATCCCAAACCTCCAGGAGATCACCGCTCTGATCCTGGCCAGGGTCCACCGCTGGTCTTCCCAGCCGTGCTCGGCGGGTCCCCGGGCCAACTCCTCCTCCAACTCGGCGAACTGGCCGTCGGACAGCTTCGGCAGTTTCGGCGGGCCCGTGGAGGCGAGGGCGGCCATGCCGCCTTCCCGCCAGGCACGCCGCCAGCGCTCCACCGACCGCTCACTCACCCGCAGATCTCTCGCGATCACCGTGTTCTTCTCACCGCGGGCAAACCGCTCGCCGGCCTCGTACCGGATCCGCTCGCGAAACCGCCGCCGCTCCGCGGTCAGCCCACCACCCTGCGCGTACCGCATACCTCCGGCCTACCGCAGGGATCACCACATGTCACCACCCCACGACAACACTCCGAAGAGGTCAGTAGGTACGACGACGGCGCAGGATGCGCCCGCACGCGCGAGCGCATGCCGGTCCTGCCCGTCCTCGTCCGCTCGGTCGACCAGTGCACAGTGACGCAGCCGCAGTGCTGGAATCCGCCCGGAATACCGGCCCCGGCGAGGCATTACCGCTGCCGGTCGGCAACTCGTACGCGCCGTGGTTCCACACGGAACGGTCGGCCGGATCCGGGCGTGTGATCTTCGCGTCCTCCACCGAGGCAACCAAGCGGCGTACGTGTTGTGCCTCGCGAAGCTGGCAGACAGCCCTCCACAGAGATCACCTACGTCAGACGAGACCCGTTCGGTAGGATGCTCCGAACGGGGGATTTCGGCTGTCGTGGGACGAGTAGCGGCACACTCACCGCGCGAGGCCCGAGAAGTCCTGCCGCAAGCCGCTCCCCGGAGCACACAGGCGAACCGACCGCACAGGACTGACCGGGTACACCGGGTACGGAGCGTGAAGATGGACTTCGACGTCGCCGCTCCCGACCCTGCTGGCATGGTGGCGTCGCTCAGTTCGCTCGGTTACTCGCTCCCCGCCGCCGTCGCGGACCTTGTGGACAACAGTGTCTCGGCCGAGGCCCAGAACATCGACGTCGACTTCACGTGGGACGGACAGACTTCCTGGATCGCTGTGACGGACGACGGCAGGGGGATGACGGAGCCCGAGCTTGTGACTGCCATGACGGTGGCGGCCCGCGGTCCGTCAGCCGAGCGGAGCGCCACGGATCTCGGCCGTTTCGGTGTGGGGCTGAAGTCCGCCTCGTTCTCCCAGTGCCGCAAGCTCACCGTCGCCACGGTCAAGGACGGAGTCTGGCACGTTCGGACGTGGGACCTCGGCGTCGTGGAGCACTACAAGGAGTGGCGGCTCCTCCGTGACCCGGGCGACACGACCACCGCTCTCCTGCGTCGGATCGCGGGAAGCATGCAGCACGGGACCATCGTCCTGTGGGAGCAGCTCTCCGGTTACCACAACACCACCGTGGCCAGCGACGACGAAAAGACGCAGGCCCAGTTCTACGCGGAGGTGGAGCGTACCGAAGCCCACCTTGCGATGGTCTTCGCCCGTTTCCTGCAGCGTCCGGCCCGGTGCCGGATCCGGGTACGTGGCTCCGACCTCTCCCCGTGGGACCCGTTTCTGTCCAAGCACCCGTCGGTCCAGCGGATCCCCTGGGAGCCTCTACCGCTGGGATCGGAGTCGGTGCGCGTGGAGCCGTTCGTCCTCCCGACGGCGCAGCGGCTCTCGGCAGCCGAATACGAGTCGGCTGCCGGGCAGAAGGGATGGCTGGGGCAGCAGGGGTTCTACGTCTACCGCCGTGACCGTCTGATCCTGGCCGGTGACTGGCTCGGGATCCGTGGCCTCCGGCGCGAGGAGAAGTACAACCTCGCGCGGATCGCCGTGGACATCCCTGCGGAGGCCGACACCGACTGGGGCGTGGACGTGCGCAAGGCGAGCGTCGTTCCGCCCGTCTCGTTGCGGCGTCACCTGGAGAGGATCGCCAGGTACACGCGCGAGGCGGCCTCCCGCTCCGTACGACAGCGCGGTCAGGTCGTGTCGCGGGCGCACGGTGACCCCCTGAAGTTCGCCTGGAACGTGAAGCGCCACGACGGCCGGATCGTTCTGCGCATCAACAGAAAACACCCCTTGGTGAAAGCAGCGATGGACGACCAGGGCGGCAACCCGGACGTCGTTCGCTCGATGATCCGCCTCCTTGAGGAGACGGTCCCGGTCACGGCGCTCCGGATGCTCCACGAGACCGACACGGTCGACGACCCCGAACCCTTCGGCGGTCCGGGGTCGGCCGCTCCGGAGACCGTCGACATCGCCCGCCAGGTGTACGAAGCACTCCTCGGGCAGGGCCGCTCGCCTGAGGACGCCCGGGGAGTGCTGAGCTCCATGCCCCCCTTCGACGAGCAACAAGGTTTCTGGAACTCCTGACCCACCTGGTAGTCCCCACGCCCAACCGACCCGGCCGCAGGAGGTCGCTGTGAGCACCACCCCCGAAGACAGTCTCGAGAAGGCCGAGCAGACCGCCGTGCTGCTCCTGCCAGGTGACCGCCAGGCAACGCCGGCCGAGGTGGACTTCGCCGTGAACACCGCGGTCAGTATTCTCGCTGCCCAGGGGATCACCGTGGATCGGGACCAGGTGCGGAAGGTGCTTGAGGCCCGGGCCTCTGTGTTCCAGGCTGCTTCCTCCGCGATGAAGGATGACGAGGGGCACGTTCCCTGGCTTGCCGACGCGAAGGCCGACCGTAAGTGGGACTTCTGGGACCGCTACCGGCGCTACCTCCTGAGCGTGTCCAAGTTCCCGATGCAGGTCGTGCGCCGACTCGACCAGAGCACAGACGACGTTCTCGGTGAGCTGGAAGATCCTCAGCGGGAAGGCGTCTGGCGCCGGACCGGGCTCGTGATCGGACAGGTCCAGTCCGGCAAGACGATGCAGTTCATCGGGCTCGCCGCGAAGGCAGCCGACGCCGGCTACCGGCTCATCGTGGTGTTCGCCGGGATCCACAACGACCTGCGCAGCCAGACCCAGCTCCGTATCGACGAGGGGCTCCTCGGGTTCGACACCCAGTACCAGTTCCGCTCGGACGACGACGCGCATCGTCATATCGGTGTTGGTGCGATGTCGCACGGCAAGCGTCTGAAGGCCGCGTCGCTCACCACCAGTCACGAGAAGGGGGACTTCGCCCGCAAGACAGCAGTCTCCGCGAACGTGCCCGTGGGCAGTGTTCCGGTGGTCCTCGTGGTCAAGAAGAACCGGCGGATCATCGACAACCTGCGGGACTGGGTGATCGACAACCACGGCGTGGAGGACCCGGAGACCGGACGGATGGTCGTTCCCGACCTCCCCTTGTTCGTGATCGACGACGAAGCCGACAACGCGGGGGTGAACACATCCAAGGACCCCGACACCAACCCGTCGGCGATCAACAAGGCCATCAGGCGGTTGGTCAACAGCTTCACGAAGGCTTCCTACGTCGGCTACACCGCCACCCCTTTCGCGAACATCTACATCAGCCCCGACACCGACCACGACGAGCTGGGCCCCGACCTCTTTCCGGAGAGTTTCATCCGCACCCTGCGGGCGCCGTCCAACTACCTCGGTCCCGAGCGGGTCTTCGGTCTGCAGACCGACGGAGACGAGGAGGACATCGAGCCGCTGCCGCTCATAAGGCACATCAAGGACACAGACCTCTGGGTGCCGGACAAGCACAAGTCCTACCACCCGGTTCCCGACTTCCTGCCCGAGTCGCTGCAGCGTGCCATCCGGTCCTTCGTCCTGACCTGCGCGGCACGTCGAGCACGGGGGCAGGTCGCCGTGCACAACTCCATGCTGGTGCACGTGACCCGCTTCACCGCCGTACAGCAGCAGGTCCGCGACCAGATCGACGCCCATGTGCGTCTGCTCTTCGACGTCCTCCAAGACCGGTTCAGCAGTGCCCGCGGAGAACTCGAGGAAGAGCTGCGGGAGCTCTGGGACGAGGACTTCGTCCCCTGCACCGAGGACATGACCGGGGGCAGGCTCGACTGGGAGGACGTCGAACCGCATCTCCACGCCGCCCTCGGAAAGATCACCGTCATGGCTGTCAACGGTGCCGCGAAGGACGCCCTCCAGTACTACGAGCGCCGGGAGACCGGCCTGTCGGTCATCGCCGTCGGCGGCGAGAAGCTCTCCCGCGGTCTGACCCTCGAAGGGCTGTCGGTCAGCTACTACCTGCGTGCCTCCAAGACGTACGACACCCTGCTGCAGATGGGCCGCTGGTTCGGCTACCGCCCCCGCTACGAGGACCTGTGCCGCCTGTACACGACACGTACGCTGCAGCGCCAGTACGCGGAGATCACCGCGGCCACCGACGAACTCCGGCGCGACGTCGAGGAGATGTCCGCGGTGGGACTCACCCCCCGCGAGTACGGTCTCAAGGTCAGGACCTCGTCGCTCGGCCTCGGTATCACGGCCTCCAACAAGATGAGGCAGGGTACGCGTGTCCGCCTCAGCTACTCCGGTGAACTTCCCGAGACGACTATCTTCGACCTCTCCGAGAAGGCGGTTCGTAACAACCACGAGCTCCTCGAGTCGTTCGTCGCGCGCCTCGATGGGCTCTCCGCCGGGAAGGTGGACGAGCGGAGCGGAAGCATCACCTGGAGTGGCGTCGCAGCCTCGGACGTTACCGAGGGTTTCCTCGACTCCTACCTCACCGACCGGCAGGCCCAGCGGGTGCGGCCGGCCTTCATCGCGGAGTACGTACGCCAGTGCGCCAAGCAGGGTGAGCTGGGCAACTGGACGATCCGCCTCGCTAGCCGACTGCCCGAAGGAGCGGCTGCCGAGATCGCAGGCCATTCGGTCGGTCTCATCACGCGCAGCCACTCCAAGTCCTCGGAGGTCGTTCCCGGCCGCTACACGATCAAGCGCGTTCTCAGCCCCGCCGACGAGCTCTGCGACCTGACCCCGGAACAGTACGACCGTGCGCTGAAGGCCACGCAGGAGGCAGCGAAGGGGAAGCTCAACAGGAAGGGCGAACCGCTCGATCCGGACACCCCCCGCGGTCGGCCCCTGCGTCACCAGCGCCGCCCTGACCAGCCGTTGCTTCTGCTGTATCCCCTCAGCCCTGCCGAGGTGGCCAAGTCGTCGGGGAACCCCGAGCCGGTTGCTCCGCTGGTCGGGTTTGCCATCAGCTTCCCGTTCTCCAGCCACCAGTTGAAGACCGAGTACGTGGTGAACGACATCTGGTTCAAGCAGGACATGGAGTTCGACGACTTCGAGGACGAAGAGTGATCGACGAGAGTGTGTGGCAGGAGCTGGAGGCCCACCAGCAGAGCCCGGGCAGATCCACCCGGCGGCTCCACCCCGACTCCCCGCACGACATCCAGGTGTCGGTGACGCACCCTGCCCTCCGGCGGATGCTGCTGCTCGGCACCGACGCCAGGACCGCCGACACCGTACGTCAGGAGATCCACGAACTGCCGGCCACCCGCGGCCTGCAGCTGAACCTGTCCTCGGTGTCCGGCAACCACTACGAGCTCCAGGTGATGCTCACCGACGACGAACTCACCGAGGTCTTCACCCCGCTTGTCACCGACATTGCTGAGGTGGTGCGGGAGGCACCAACAACCGAGACAGCAGCGGAGGCTGCGGTTCGCCGCTACGTCCGGTGGCAGCAGCTGCTGCGCTCCGTGTCGCGCGACGGCCTGTCCCGACAGGCCCGGTGCGGTCTCTTCGGCGAACTCCACTTCCTTCTCGAGTACGTACTTCCGGCTGTGGACCAGCACACGGCCGTCAGTTCCTGGACCGGCCCCCGGCAGACGAACCAGGACTTCCAGCTGCCCGGTGCCGCGGTCGAGGTGAAGGCGACCACGGCGCGCTCTCCCCGGACGGTCCAGATCGCGAGTGAGCGGCAGCTGGACACGGCCGACTCGACGCCCCTCGCACTGGCTCATGTCGTCCTCGACGACAGGCAAAGCGGGCTCGGCAGGAGTCTGAACGCCTTGGTGGATGAGATACGGGCCCGTCTGACCTCGCCGTCCGCCGCCCAGCGCTTCGAGAGTCTGCTGGTCCAAGCCGGCTATCTGCCGAATCAGCGGGACCTCTACGACCACGACCGCTACACCTTGCGTCGCAGCGAGTTCTGGACGGTCGGGGAGGGTTTCCCCCGCATCGTCGAGGCCGAACTGCCGCCTGGGGTGGGCAACTGCACCTACACCATCGACGTGTCGGCACTGACCGCCCACAGCGTGACCGCCGAAACACTCGTCGACCTGATCCGAGGAACCCATGTCTGAGCACGACCTCAACGACTACTCACGCGCGCTGGTGACCGACATTCAGGCGCTGGCGGACGCCGAGGGCGGCTCGATCCCGAACACGTTCACCCAGCACGTACTCGAGATCCTCGAGGAGGCCGGGGTCGTCACCGACGCAGCGCTCGCCTACCACTCCTCCCGGGGGCTGGAGATCTACGGCTACGGTCTGCCCGAAGACGGGTCCAGCCTCGATCTCTACACCACCGACTTCAACCTGACCCCGTTGAGCAGCAAGCTGACCAAGGCCGAGTCCGACAGGCTCTTCCGAAGGTTGTTCGCGTTCCTGGGCAAGCACGCGGCCATCCGCCCCAACCAGGAGGACAACACCGACGTGCACGACATGTGCGTCGGTGTGGAGAAGGCGCTGTCGGATGTTCCGAAGATCCGCCTTTTTCTCCTCAGTAACCGGGTCAGCACGACGAGTGCCCCGGGACCCGGGGAGTTCGAGGGGATCCCTGTCACACACGAGCTCTGGGACCTTGCGCGGCTCCACAGGCACGAGACCTCCGGGAGTATCGGCGAGCCCATCAAGGTGACCTTCGAGCGTCCTCTTCCGTGCCTGGCGGCGCACAGCGACGAGCCGAACTACTCGGTCGTCCTGGCCGTCATCCCCGGCCGACAGCTTGCCGAACTGTACAAGGAGCACCGGACCCGCCTGCTCGAACTCAACGTCCGGTCCTTCCTCCAGACCCGTGGTGGAGTGAACAAGGGCATCCGCGAAACCCTGCTGAAGGATCCGAGCCGCTTCCTCGCCTACAACAACGGCGTGACCGCCACTGCCTCGGACGTGGACTTCGAGACCGACGAGGACGGCAGTCCCGTCGCCATCAGGAGCATGACCGGCCTCCAGATCGTCAACGGCGGCCAGACCACCGCCTCGCTGCATCACGTCCTCACTCAGGACAAGCGGGACCTGGACGGGGTCCACGTGCAGATGAAACTCACGATCGTCGATCCCGCGTACCTGTCCGAGATCGTTCCGAGGATCTCCAAGTACTCCAACACCCAGAACAAGGTGACGTTGGTCGACTTCAGCTCGAACCACGAGTTCCACGTCGCCTTCGAGCGTGTCTCCCGCAGTCTGTGGGCTCCTGCGACCGACGGCAGCGGTCAGGAGACGCGATGGTTCTACGAGCGGGCGCGGGGTCAGTACACCGACAAGTCCGCCGAGCACGAGACCCGCGCCGCCCAGCGCAAGTTCAAGCTGATCACGCCGAGCCGGCAGAGATTCAGCAAGTCCGACCTGGCCACTTTCGTGCACTCCTGGGAGCAGCTCCCGTACTGGGTGAGTCGCGGCGCCCAGAAGAACTTCGTCCACTTCATGGACCGGATCGAGAAGTCCGACCCCGTCGTGGACGTGCAGTACTGCAAGCGAGCCATAGCCACCGCCCTCCTCTTCCAGGCTGCCGACCGGATCGCCCGTGCGCACTCGGCTGGCAGCCACAAGCGGCTGATCACGACCTACATGGTCGCCCGGCTCTCGCTCGCCGCCGAGAAGCGGATCGACCTTGACCGGATCTGGAACGAGCAGGGCACCACGGACGCCTTGGAGGACGCCCTCGACGACCTCTGTCCCTTGATCATGGAGACGGTGATCTCTGGCGACCGGCACGTGTCGGAGTGGGCCAAGAAGCCCGACTGCTGGGACGAGGTTTCCCGTATCCCGTGGACGCTCCCCGACGCGCTGGCCGCCGAGCTCACGGCCGAGCCCTTCGAGATCGCCTCCCCCGAGAGCACCGAGTCCGACGAGGCCGAAGCCGCCGTCGAGGACATCTCCAGCGAGGAGTGGCAGGCTCTCGCGGACTGGGCCCGCGAAGGCCGGGTTCTGCGCGCCGTGGACCGACAGCTCGCCGACCGTGTTGCGCAGCGTCTGTCCCAGGGGCGGCGGGTCACCGGGACCCAGGCCAGGCAGGCGATGGAGGTCTACGAAGAGGCCCTGCGGCATGGGTTCCGCCCCGCGCCCGTCGGCCTCGACCACGAGACCGAGTGAGAGCGGCAGCCCTCGACAGCCGGGGCTGCCGCTACAGGGTTCCCTCCCGCAAGAGGTCGTTGATCGCGTCTTCTGCCCGCCTCAGCACGATGCGCCCGTCCCCGTCACTGAACACGAGCAGCTTGGTACCCGGGCTGATGCCTGCTTCGGCGAGGATCCCGAGCGGGAGCTCCACACGGCCGGCCTCGTCGACGTCGAGTTCTGCGGGTTCTCGGATCATCTGGGTCAGTCTGCCATCCGGAGCACGCCCACGGCATGGCCGCCCGAGGTGGAAACATGGCCTCGTGAGCACAAACGAAGAATGGGTGAGCACGCCCTGGAGCGCACAGCTGAGAGGCCGCCGCGTACGGGACACCGAACCGGAGAAGGCCCTCAGGAGCGCCGTGCACGCCCTCGGGCTCCGCTTTCGGCTGCACCGGAAGGTCGCTCCCCGCTGCACGGCGGACTTCGTGCTGCCCCGGTACTCCGTCGCGGTCTTCGTCGACGGTTGCTTCTGGCACGGCTGTCCCTCCCACGGCACGCGGCGTTTCCGAGGGCCGAACGCCTCGCGTTGGGAAGCCAAGATCACGACCAACATGGAAAGGGACGCCAGGAACACCGAAGCGGCGAGAGACGCCGGATGGACCGTGGTGCGCATCTGGGAGTGTGAGGTCAGGGCCGACGCCGGGCGGGCCGCCGAGCGCATAGCCCATGCCGCACACCGCAGCGTCCCGGTTCCCCCGGCAGGGCCCTGTCAGCCTGTGGTTACCGCAACATCCAAGGTGGCTGCGGTTCCCTCGTCCTCCTGCGGACGGGTCGGGCAGTAGTCGCTCAGCGGGCAGCTTCCACAGACGGGCTGCTTGTCACGACACAGGTTCTCGCCGATGAACCTGATGGCGGCCATGCGCACCGGTGCGTCCCGGCCGGCGCCGAGAAGCTTGATGAGGTTGAGCCGCCCCTCGGTCAGTCGGTTGGTCAGGTGCGATTCGTTCTCCTGAACCCTCGCAGCCACCCGCAACGCACTCTGGCCGACCAGCATTATGTCGCCGCCGGCCAGCAGCCTGAACAACGCGTGCTCAGCCGGCTTGAGCCCCATCACCTTGCTGTGATCGAGAACCGAATCCGCGTTCACCCAGACCTCGGGCTTGTCGACGACCGGACCGAGCCTGCCCTCCAGACGCTTGCGGAGTGCTGTTGTCGGTGCCGCGTTCACGACGGCGAGATAGACGTCCTGCGTCAGTTCCCTGTGCCCGGCGACCTCGTCCATCACGTCGGAGAGCTGCTTCGGGTGCAGCTTGCTTCCCGAGAGCACCGCCATGACGAGAGCCCCGAGCGGCTTCATCTTCCGGCCGCCGGGGAACTGGTACCACTGCTTGCCCGCACGCTGCTCCTTGGCCCAGCGGGTCAGCTCCTCACGTACCTTCGGCCACTTGTCCACGGCCTCGTCCCCGGCGGGAACATCGTGCGGCTGGAGAACCCGGGCCGCGGCTTCGCCCAACAGCGGGGGAACCGCGTTGCCGATCTGGCGGAAGGCGTCGCTCCGCGTACCCGCGAACCGAAAGCGGTCAGGGAAGGTCTGGATCCTCGCGGCTTCACGCACGGTCAGCGTTCGCGCCTCTTCAGGATGGATGTACCAGTAACCGTCCTTGGCGATGTGCGCGGTGATCGTGCGGCTCAGTTCCTCCCAGTCCAGTTTCTTGTACTTGTCGGTGAATTGCTCCGAGTCGTACCTCTGGAAATCCTTCTCGTCCTCTCCCAGTTTCTCTTCGAGCTCGGAGTAGAGGGTTTTGGAATCCATGACCGTGAAGATCCGGAAGTCGTCCTCGCGGACCCGCCGTGTCATGTGGTCGTGAATTACACCCTTGTCTGCCCTTCTGCGCATCTCCTTGGCGAAGGAATGGAGCGTCGACTCCTGCTGCTGCTCGTCGTAGTCGATGACTCGAGCACCCACCGCTTTCAAAGGCTCCGGATTGAGTGCAGGAAGGTCGCCGATGGCATCCCGAAGTTTGGTCTGTTTCTTCGGCTTGCCCCACGCGAAGCCGCCACCGTCTCTCCGTGCGAGGAGGATCAGACGCTTCCTGTGCTGCGGCACGCGATAGTTCCACGCATCGACGAGACGTACCTGGGTCACGTACCCGAGGCTCTCCAGCTTTGCCTCGATGATGCGGATCACGCTGAAGTCGTCGCCGAGCCCCATGTCGGGGACGTTCTCCATGAGGACGGCACGTGGAAGGAGTTGCTCCACCACATCGACGTAGGCGCGCCAGAGTTCCTTACGGAGATCGTGCGGGTCACGGTTGTGGTACTCGACCAAATGCCGGATCTTGCTGCGTCCGGCACGACTGAACGGCTGGCAGGGAGGGCCTCCCGCCACGATGTCGATATCGGCGCCGGAGTCCAGGATTCGCTGGACGAATTCGCCTCGCTGGCTGTCATCGCCGAGGTCGACGCAAAGACTCATTCCCGGGAAGTTCGCTGCATGCGTCTCGCGAGCCCGCTCGTCGAAGTCCACGGCCGCAGCGGTGGTCCATCCCGCCCGCTCAAGGCCCAGGCTCAGCCCGCCGGCACCCGAGAAGAGGTCAACAGCCAGGCGTTTACCTTTTCCGTAACCGGACTGGACCCATTTCCTGAAATCGTCCGGCTCGCAGTGGTGCCTGTGCTTGTCCAGTTTGAGGTAGTCGCTCCGCTCCAGGGGCACGCCGTACGTGCTTTTTGCCCCCTTCTCCTCCGTCACGACCCACTCCTCCGTACCTGATGACCTGAACGACCTCCAGGAGATCACGCACGACGCTGCGGAGGCAAGGCTTCCGGCCGGTCCACGCCGCCGTAAAGCCTCGTCTGTCACGCGGGTGACCTGCCTGGTGAACACTGCTGTTCACTCACCGTGTCTCATTGGTAACTTGAAGCAGTGTCCTACTCTTGAGCCACCCCATATTAGAGGACACCCCCTGGGCTACTCTTCGGGACTCCCCAGTTCCGGTTGCGATACGTCCATGAACGTCACCTGTCTCAACGAACCCCCGAACCAGAAGACACGTTCGATCGCAGGGCTGTGCCCCCTTCGTCGGGCGTCGGGTGCCGCAACCACCGTGAACCCGCGTCCCGGCACACGTGCTGCCCAAATCTCCTGAGCAGCGTTTCCGGAGCCCTCCCCGCCGTTAAGATCGCAGCTGGTACTCCTCGGGCGGGGGTGCGGGTGCGAAGCGGTCAGAGGGGCGAGCGTGGACTCGGAGAACACACAGACGTTCCTTCGTCCCCGTGCGCGCCTGATGAGCACACTCGGCGAGGAACTGATCAGCAACGAGCGGGTGGCACTCACCGAGCTGGTCAAGAACGCCTACGACGCCGATGCGAGCCTGGTCGTGATCAGGTTCAACGGGCCCTTGGAGGAGGGCTACGGTTCCATCGAGGTGTGGGACGACGGACACGGTATGTCCCCCGAGACCGTCCGGGACACCTGGATGGAGATTGCCACACCGTTCCGGCACCGCGCCCCGCGCAGTGAGCAGTTCGGGCGAAGGGTTCTCGGCGCAAAGGGAATCGGGCGCTTCTCCGCGGCCCGCCTCGGCGCCGTGACTGCGATCAGGAGCCGCAAGGCCGGCGGCCCCGAGGTGAACATCCGGCTCGACTGGAACGACTTCGCCGCCGAGAACGCCTACCTCGACCAGGTACCGGTCCAGTGGAACGTGGGCGCTCCCGAGATGTTCGCCGACAACGGCGAAGCGCGACGCCTCTTCGACGAGGTGACAAGTGCTTTCCGTGCAAGCGAGAAACAGTCTGCCTGGACAGGCTCTCACGGCACCCTCGTCCGACTCGAAGGGCTTCGTCAGGACTGGGGGGCCGAGTCGGTGGAGAGCCTGAAGCGGTCCCTGTCCCGACTCCTTCCCCCTCCTCCTCCTGTGGAGCTGGACGTACCCGACCAGCCGGAGTTCGCGATCTACCTCTCGCTTCCGACTGGGCCGTTGGACCACCACACCGGCTTCGTCGGGGCCAGCGAAGCCCTGGCGCATCCGCACTACCGCCTCATAGGGACCATCGACGAAAACGGTCTCGCCGACCTGACCATGACCAACCTCACGTCCGGGCAGTCGGAGACCCTGAACCAGTACCTCTTCCCGTCGCACGGGAAGGCACCCAAGTGCGGCCCCCTGAAGCTCGACCTCCGTACCTGGGACCTCGACTCGGCCTCCCTCAAGGAGATGCTCAACATCGACCTCGGGGCCCGCAACATCACCGAGGTCCGCAAGCTGATCAAGGACAACAGCGGTGTCGCCCTCTACCGGGACGGCTTCCGGGTGCAGCCCTTCGGAGAGGTCGACTTCGACTGGCTGGGCTTCGACCTCCGCCGCGTGAACAACCCCACCATGCGGTTCTCCAACAACCAGGTCGCGGGCTTCGTGTACATATCGGCGGACGGCAACCCCGGGCTTCGGGACCGGTCGCACCGGGAAGGGCTCATCGACTCTCCCGAGTACGAGGACCTGAAGGGTGTCCTGACCCAGGCTGTGAGCCGACTCGAGACCTGGCGCTACGGGTTGCGCCGTCCGAAGGATGAGGACCGCAAGTCTGGTCCGATCACGGTGGACACCCCCTCCGGTGCTGGAAGCGACCGTCACGGCCTGTTCCAGAACTTCACCCTCTCGCCCGTCCGGGACGTTCTCAACGCGAAGTACCCGGACGACACCGAGTTGAGCCGCGCGCTGGAGGAGGCTCAGGAAACGATCGACGAGAGCGTCGAGAAGGTCCAGGAGGTCCTCTCGCAGTTTTCCCGCCTCGCGACTCTCGGAGCCTTGGTCGACGTCGTACTGCACGACGGTCGAACGGCACTGACGCGCATCGCCTACGTCCTCCGCCGGCTGAACAAGCTGGCAGGCCGCAAGCGCGACGAGGACGAACAACTCGCCTCCGCTCTCACGAAGATGCACGTGGACCTCACCGCGCAGGAACAGGCTCTGGACAGGCTCTTCACCCGCGTCGAGCCGCTGAGCGGCCGGCGGCGAGGCCGCCCCCGCGCCCTGTCCCTCCAAGCCGCGATCGACGAGGCCGTCGCGGTCCACGAGGGCACGCTGGAGAAGCACGGCATCACCGTCACCGTCAGCGGGGAGGACGTGACAGTGACGGCTGACCCCGGTGACATCTCCCAGGTGGTCCACAACCTCGTGGGGAACTCGATCTACTGGCTCTCCACCCTGCCCAAGGGGAAGGAGCGCGCCATTCTCATCGAGACGAGGCGGACGCCCGAGGACGAGGTCGACATCGACGTGAGCGACAGCGGCCCCGGAGTACGTGAGGAGATCCAGGAGATGATCTTCGACACGTACTTCAGCGACAAGGAGGACGGCATCGGGCTGGGCCTCAGTATCGCCGGCAGCGTCGTGAAGGACTTCTACGACGGCGATCTGTCCCTGGTGACGCCAGGGCCCCTCGCCGGAGCCACGTTCAGGGCAAGACTGAGAAGGAGAGTTGGGTGACGGACGGGGGCGCGGTGTACCGGGTCTTGATCGTCGAGGACGAGGTGGACATCGCGGAGGAACTGTCCGAGATGCTCGGGGAGGAGCTCTCGGACCTCGGAACGCTCGACATCCACGTCGAGAACGACTTCGACGAAGCTGAACGCCTTCTGGAGACCCAGGCGTTCGATCTGGTGGTTCTGGATGTCAGGGACGCGACACGGCGTGGCTCCGCCGCGCACCCCAACCTGCAGGGCCGGGAACTGTACGACCGGATAGCCAAGACCCGCTGGGTGCCGGTCGTCTTCTGCACCGGCCTCGCGGAACAGGTGAGCGACCTGGCGCAGGCACCGCTCATCCAGGTGGTGCCGAAGAACCGGCTGGACGACGCCGTCACCGCGATACGGGAGGGCCTCGAGTCCGGTGTCCCGGTCCTCACCCGGCACATCACCGCCCTCGTGGACGAGCACGTACGCGGATTCCTGCGGGACGAGATCGCCCCGAACTGGGACCGGCTCGGGGCTGTCGACCGTAGCCAGATCGCCCCCGTCCTCGTGCACCGCCTGGCGGCCTGGCTGAAGGAGAACGCGGCCGAGGCCCTCGGAGCCGCGCTCGGTTCCTCCGAGGACCGTGTTATGGGACACGCGTCGACCGCCCGGATGTACCTGATGCCGCCGGTCACGAAGCACGTGACCGCGGCGGACGTTCTGCGGGACCCCCAGGACAGCTGGTGGCTCGTCCTCACCCCTGCATGCGACCTCTACGAGGACCTGCCCAGCGGCGGCAACCGCGCGGCCAAGGCCGAGTACGTGCGTCTCGCCAAGGCGGTTCCGTTGAGCGAAGCACCCTTGATCGCTCGTTGGGTCAAGGCCGGATCTCCCATCAAGGGGAGCAAGGAGCGGAACGCGGCTCTGGAGATGTTCCGCGACAACAACGCCCGTTACCGGATCCTGCCCAAGTACCTCGATATCCCGGACCTGCTGGTCGACTTCGAGATCGTGCAGTCTGTTCCGTTGGCAGAGGTCCGCTCCTGGACCCGCGTCGCCACGCTGGACAGCCCGTTCGCCGAGGCCATGCTGACCTCGCACGGGCACACGGTGGCCAGGATCGGCACCCCCGTCGTCGACTACGAGAACATCAAGCAGTCCCTGGGGCTGGACGGAAAGGGGAAGGCCGCGGAGCAGAAGCCGGTTCCGAACCCTCGTACCACGACGAAGGATGCCAAGCAGTCCTGATTTTCGGCCGGGATGGTCAGCCTGTCGGCCATCTCGCCCGCGCTGAATTCTGAAGCGTGATCTGAGCCCGACCGTGTCGGGGATCTCAGACGGCAGAGTCGTGGAGCCCTGTGATCCATGGGAGGTGAGGTGGCCCATGCCTCCGCAGGGCCCGGTACGCCGGCACGAACTCGCGCACAAGTGCGAAGGGGGGAGCGCTCTTCAACCGGTGGCACTCTCCGGCAAGGACTTCAGCGAAGGCCAGCAACCTGCGGTGGGCTGCTCCCTCCATCAGGCGCGCTGCCGCCTTGACGCCGTCGCTGATCAGCTTCGTGGTGCTGATCAACTCGTCCTTGGCGGCTGGATCCCCGTGTGCAAGGGCAGGCGACAGGCGGTCTCGTTCACCGAGGACGTGGGCAGCTGCCAGGCAGAGAACCGTTGACGCTGTTGCCTCGGCGGGTTCTCCCGCGTTGGTCATGGCATTTGCCAGCAGTGGGAGAGTGGCGAAAGGCAGGGGGTCGGCAGTCTCCCAGAGGGGCTCTGCGACCTGGAGCCCGGCATGTGTTCCCGTACGGTCCACGTGCAGCAGAGGTCGGTCAGGAGACTCCTGACGTAGTTCCCAGCACTCGACGCTGGGGTCCGCGATGGCGGCCCTGAGGATCGCACGAAACGCCTCTCTCAGGCTCTCAACGGAGACGTCGGGCACGTCCAGCCGCACGAGACTGCCACGGCGCCGGATGTCCAGCACCGGGAATCTGGCTTCTCCTGCTGCCTGGAGTATGGAGAGGTCTCGGCCGACGTAGTTCGAGTCCTCCGCGCCCCGGACGACCAGCGATGTGTTCTGTGCGTAGGCCACTGCCACCCCGTGCTCGAACCCGCGACAAATGGCGCGAGCGCGGAGCGCTGCGTCCAGTACCTCGTCGAGATCGGCTGGCCGTCCGCCCAAGAGGAGTGTGTCGTTGACAGGGTCCCAGTGGAAATCCTCGTGGGCGTTCGCGTTGCGCCACTCGGAGCGGATCGTCGAGGCAAGCAACTTGCACAGCGGCTGGCCGTCTTGAGCTGCCAGCAGATCCCGGACGGTGGCGAGCGGGGCCCCCTGCGGAACCGTCCTTCCCAGCAGTTCCAGTACCACAACAGCCGTGCGCCTGACGTCTGCTTCCAGCACGGCCCGGTGCAGGTCCATGACCGCCCGCGCCTTTTCTTCCTGGTATTCCTCCTCGTAGTAAGCGTCGAGGTAGGCGATCTGTCCCCGATGGGCGGACACCATCTCCGGTTCTCGGGCAACGTGTCGTGCCATCACGGAACATGCCAGTTCCGGATCGTACTTCAGATGGGACGTCACCAGGTCACGTCCCAGGAGAGCAGCGCGGTGCGTTACCAAGGGGCGATCGGAGATCGCGAGGACGGCAAGGTGATGGAGAAGTATCACCGTTAGGGGCAGCGAGTCATCGATCAGATGTCTCATGCTCCGGCGCAGCCGATGATCGAGCATCTGCGGGGCTTCCGCCCAGGCGGCCAGGAGGCGTGCCCGCGACGCCACACCCGACCCGGGACCCACTTGCTCGGCCGACACCCCGAGCGTTCGCTGGTAGACGTCCTCGTCAGGAAGGCTGGCGTGATCAGTCCTGGCGGCAGCTTCCAGAGTTCGCCCGGCTGCTTGGGCCGCGAGAGCATGCTTCCGTACTGCAGGCCAAGCGGACTCCGCCCATCCCTGTTCCAGGCAGGCGAACAGCGCTTGAACCGCGTTCCGATTCGCTCGCGCCAGGTCAGTCGCCAACCGTCGCTCTGCCGCGCTCGTACGGGACGGACTGAACCGGGACACCTCTTCTGCGACAGCGCCCCAGGCGCCAACCGACGCGTGGAGACCACGCAACAACTCCGGAAGCCGCTTTCCGACAGTTCGGCCCGAAGCGGTCCGCAGGCGCAGAATCTCCGTAACCTTCTCGTAGGTCTCCCGCTGAAGCCTGGACAGGTCGGCGTCCCTCAACACCGTCTTCCATTGCGTGCGGGTCACCGGTACAAAGGCGCCTTCCTGCTGTCCCGTGATCTGCTCAGGAGGCGCGGAAAGATTGAGCTTTCGGATCACTTCTCGCGCAGCCGCGCGGGACTCTCGTTCAACTGTGCCCAGTTGGTCGGGAAGAGATACGTCCACCAGCACAGGATGACACCGGCAACCTGCTTGAAGCGTGATGTTTTCTTCGTGACTGTCGGTGCCCTCGCGCGACGACGATGCTGGCGTGGGGCCCGCCGTCTGCGTTGGAAGGTCTTCGTGCACGATCCACGAGCCGATGGGGAGGCGAGGCCGCCCTTAGAATGGATCGACCGCCAAGTCGTGCATGGCTGACCGGGGGCGAGGTGCCGGCTGAGTGAAGGGGTGCTTGTGGAGGTTCTACAGTGGCCCCCGTCCGGCTCTCCGATCGGTCGAACGCGTCGTCGGGAGACCAGCTCCGGTCTCACTGCTGGGCCGGTGACAACCCCGTCGGTGGACAGCCGGTGGACAGACGCCTTTGGACAGTGCATCACAGGGTGGCACGGGTCAACCTGTAGCACGTGCTCTGATCAGGGAAAACGTCACCACACAGCACGACCAGGCACCATGCAACACGAACGCTCACGGTCTCGTAATGCGTAGGTCTCGGGTTCGAATCCCGAAGGCGGCTCCATGGTGAACCCCAGGTCAGGCCTCTGACCTGGGGTTTTTATCTTTCGCCACCTTGAGATCCGGGTAAATCGGGCACCTGTGGTCTGTGCATCGTAATGCGTAGGTAAGAGGTGCCGCTTCTGTGACGAGAATCCAGCTTCGATCCTCTGACCTGGTCTTCTGTCTGCTTGGGAGGGATGGGTCAGGCTCGCACCGAGGCTCTCGGTGGACAACCGGTGGACAGTCGTGCGTGACAGTCCATCAGGCACCTAGCGATGCCGTACAGCGACCGATGAAATGAACTGGTCTTCGACGGGACGGTCGGCGGCGTTGGGATTGTCCGGTCCTGATATGTCTCACGTCCAGCGGGGAACGAAGGAGCGGCTTACAGGCCGCGCCATCTGAGATTGGAGCAAGTCCCGTGATCTCGGTCGTCGGTTCGGCGCAGTGAAGTCGCGAGCTGTGCGGTCTCGACACGGGCCTGGATGCTGCGCCCGTCCCAAGTCACGCGCTTGCCCAATAAATCGGTGACTCCCTGGGATTGGGGGGACCGTCTGCCGGTGTCCCGAAGAAGCGCAGTCGTGCTCGCGGAGACGGCGATGATCAACGTGGCCGGTTCGGCTGCTCCCGATGGAAGGCAGCACTGGTTAGCGTACAAGGTGAGGGTGGATGCTGTAATGAGTGGACATCGCGAAGCTTTGGCCGATTTTCTCTCCAGGCCGCTCAGTCTCCTTATTGTGGATGATGATCAAATCGTCGCGCACAACGGGGATATTGGTAGCTGGAATCTGGCCGAGGTCGACAAGCATTCTCTGATGCGCTGGGGAATTCCCCTGATTGAGGAGTGTCGCCTTATTCCCAACTTTCAGGAGGGTAGCTCGCCGGAACTCGAGAGGCGAAGTCAAAGTTTCTACGGGCTCGGCCTTTTCGCTGGACAAGAAATAGGTGCCCTGGTGGACGTCGGCGAGGTCTGGGCATTCCCGCCTGACGAGGAACTTCCAAATTCTTTCGTCAACTCGTCGGTTGCTCATTTCGTCGAGACGTCATGGCGTTGGTACTGGACGTGGAAAGAGGTACAGGCCCTACGGTTCGACATCGAGCAGTACGACTTGCTCGATGACTTTCTTGAATTCGCCATCAGGCTTGATCCGCGAGTGGGGTCGGCTGAACAGTCCATCTGGCGTGGGTTCATTCAGTCGTGGTAGGGAGGCGCGAAGTGAAGGATCGATGTCGACGAGCCGAACTGGAAACAAGGATACGAAGACGGTAATCCGGTCGAGACTCAGTGGGAGATTCATCCTTGATGACGAGAGATGGGAAGGACATCGCGAAGTTCTTGTCAAGTTGCACACCAATGATCATTTGTGAACTCTTTTCCCTTCTTTTTCTCATGGCGTTCTTTGCCTTGCGAGGGATTGTTTCGATAGAAACGCGGGAGAAACTGTGTCGACGAACGACCAGACGCTCCTACCGGTTGTGGGCCTCGTACGACGAAACGAGGAGGGTCGCTCAGGGGATTGAGGAAGTGGCCGATACGGCTGAGGCTCTCCTCGAGGGATTCCAGGCTAACAACGGCTAACACAATGAGGTCGTCTGTCAGCCCATGCAGGCGATGCAGTGCGTGAGGTCCTCTGCAAGGAAGATGACGAAGCGCCGCTGTGAGCTGGTGACCTTTGCCAGGTGGACGAGGGAAGTTCCCGCAGCGTGGAGCTTGCCAACGGCTTCGGCCAGTCCCGGTCGCGGGGTGACACCGGTGTCGAGCATCGCCTGGTGCCGGAAGGCCCAGATGTCCCATAACTGCTGGGCGGAGGCGGCCTGATGCCCTTCGGACAACAGCTTGAAGCCTGCGCCGGCCCGAAGCGCAAGGAGGGCGGCTCGTGCGGAGGGGCTGTCGTCCAGGGCGAGCGCGAAGTCAAGGTCGCTGCGGATCACATGCCTAGTCTGCCGGAGCTCTGCTCACGGAACGGCTGACTGGCGGGCGGGTCAAGAAGAGCATCCGTCGGTGGGTGATGAGGCAGCAGGCGAGTTTGAGGAACGCTTCGTGGATGTCGGCTCTGCGTTCCCACCGGATGCGAAGGCGTCGGAAGCCATGGAGCCAGGCGAAGGTACGCTCGACCACCCACCGGTAGGTGCCCAGTCCTGTGCCATGCAGGGTGCCGCGGCGGGCGATCGCGGGCACGATGCCGCGGTCGCGGACCTGGTCGCGGTAGATGTCGTGGTCGTAGCCGCGGTCGGCGAACAGGGAGTCCGGCTTGCGGCGGGGACGGCCGACCCTGCCGCGGACCGGCGGGATCGCGTCGAGCAAGGGCAGGAGTTGGGTGACGTCGTTGCGGTTGCCGCCGGTCAGCAGGACCGCGAGCGGGGTGCCGTGCCCGTCGGTGATCAGATGGTGTTTCGAGCCGGCCCGGCCTCGGTCGACCGGCGAGGGGCCCGTGTGTATCCCCCTTTTAGCGCTCTGACGTGGGAGGAGTCGACCACACAGCGGGACCAGTCCAGCCGGGAGGCCGCGTTCAGCTCAGCCAACAAAACCTCGTGCAGCCGCTGCCACACGCCAGCCTCGTTCCAGTCCCGCAGCCGTCGCCAGCACGTCATGCCCGAACCGAAGCCGAGGTCCTGGGGCAGGTACTCCCACTGGATTCCGGTGTGCAGCACGTACAAGATCCCGCACATTACGTCTCTGTCCGGCAACGGCTTGCGGCCCGGATGCCGGAACCTGCGCTCACGCTGCGGCAGCAACGGCTCCAGGAGATCCCACAGCTCATCCGACATGATCCACGGTGACGTCCCCACAGCGGACAGAACGCTCAACTTCCGCCCTGGACACGGCAGCCAGGAGCGATCCACCTCATTGTGTTAGCCGTTGTAAGTGGAATGGGGGGTGTATCCGCAGGGCCCGGCTTCTGGCTCGCGTTCTCGGCTCGTGGGAACCGGGCAGACGTTGCGTGTGCCAGACTCCGGCCTCCGCCAGGGACCTCGTGAGGAGCGATGGACAGCGGGATCGGGCTGGGCAGGTAGATCTGGCGGTGGACAGCCGGTGGACAGACGCCTTTGGACGGGGCATCACGGGGTGGCATGGGTCAACCTGTTGCACGTGCTCTGATCAGGAAAAATGTCACTGGTCAGTACGACGAGGCACTACGCAACAGGACCGCTCATGGTCTCGTAATGCGTAGGTCTCGGGTTCGAATCCCGAAGGCGGCTCCATGGTGGACCCCAGGTTAGGCCTCTGACCTGGGGTTTCTTGTTTTCGTTGACCTTGGGATTCGGGCTAATCGGGCACTGCTCGCTTGCGTATCGTAATGCGTAGGTCAGAGGTTTGGTTTCTGTGACGAGATCGACGCCCTAACGCTCTGACCTGGTCTTTTCCTTACCCTGAAGGATGGATCATGTTGGCGCAACGGGGTCCCGGTAGACAACCGGTGGACGGGCGTGCGTGACACTCCATCAGCGCCCTTGCTGTTCCTGGAGCGATGGGTGAGATCCACCAGTCTTCGATGGGACGGGAAGCGTCGTCGGGACTGTCCGGTCCGGACAGTTCTCATGTTCGGCTCGGTCCTGGCGATGGTTGGCCGTGAGGAGAGGCCGTGGGGCACCGGTGTCGGCTTGGGATCCGTCCGAGGGGCCAGTGCGAGGGCATCCGCCCGCCGCTGCGGGCCGGAGGCACACGTCCTGATGACGGCGAGAACGGGACCGACAGGCACGGTCGTCGGTTACGTCACTGGTCGGGATCCTTGTACTCCTTCGCGGGCATGCCAATGTCCGAGAGGAGGGTTCATGGCTGTTGCTTCATCGGCTCGGCGGCAGCACCGTCGGTCTTCCGGTGGACACGGGCGAGTGCCAATCAACTACCGCACCTACCTCAGTGTCACTTTTACCGAGTGACCCCGTCACTCACTGCGTGCGGGCGGTGAACCCTGCTGTGCACCACACGCCGACGGCCCTGACGGGCCGTCGACAGTTGGCTGGGCCGCGCGACAGCCGCCGCACGCTTCAGGGGCCGCCGAGACCGCCTTGCAGAGCCAGGGCTGTTTCAAAAGTCCCACTACTACCACTGGGACTTTGAAACAGCCCATGCACCAGACCCGACCGTGTCGTGGCGGACAAGGCCTATTCGTCCCGGAAGATTCGCCTCCTGCGGTGGAGCCGGCACATCAAGGCGACCATCCCCGAGCGCCGCGACCAAGTGTCGGCGGTCTCTGGACCTGGGTTCTGGATCACTTTCCGTGCCGGAGCCACGGAGGGTCACCACAACCGCGATCATGAACGGCCTCACGCAGCGAGGAGGACCCGCTTGCGGAGCAGGTCGAAGTTGGCCCGCCCGATCATCTGCCGCTTGATCATCTTGATCTTGTTGTTGTGGCCCTCGACGGCGCCGGAGCTGTAGCTCAGACTGAGCCCGGCGACGACAGCGTCGAGGTCCTGGCCGAGGCCGGTGACGAAGCCGTGCAGGGCGGGCACGTCGTCGGTCTGCACTCGTTCCGTCCATTGACCGAGGTCGCGGCCCCGGCGGTCGTTCATCAACTCGGCGAAGGCGCGGACGTGTTCGGCGGTTCGGTCGAGGGCGGGGCAGCGGGCGAGAATGTGCTTGAGCTGCTGGGCTTGGTCGTCGTCGGGGCGGCGGGTGATCCAGCTGGTCACGTCGCGCACGGACGGCGTTTTGCGGGGCGGATCGTCGTGCGGGAATGCTTCGCGGAGCCGTTGGACGTACCTTTTCACCACGCTCTCGCCGCCCGGGTAGCCGCGCTCAGGGACCTCCTCGAACAGGCGGCGAGCGACGGTGCAGCCCTCCGCCCACCGCTGATGCAGGAAGGGCTTGTAGGGGTCGAGGATGCTGGTCCGGCCGGTCCAGCGTCCGACCAGGAGCTCGTCCGCGGTGGCCGCATGGGCGAGGCGGCGGACGGTGTTGCGGGCCAGGCCCAGCTGGCGGGCGATCGGCCGCAGCCCGAGCCCCTCCTCCAGCAGGGCGTGGACGGCCGCGTGCTGCTCGCGCACCCGGTCGGACAGACGGCCCGACTGTCGTGGTTCATCCGGGGAAGGCAGTGCAGGCTCCGGGCTCTCCAGGGGCTCGGCGGCGCGGACCGGGGCAGTGTTCTCCGGCTCGCGCAGTAGGGCGCGGTGCTGGATGACCGTCTTCTCGACGGCCTCAGCCAGGTTTTTCCAGATGTGCCACCGGTCCGCGACGTGGACCGCGTCCGGGGCGCCGAGTCGTCCGGCCTCGGCGTATGCGGTGGACCGGTCACGGCAGATCGCCTCGACGCCGGGGTGGTCGGCGAGCCAGGCGGCCACCGTCGCCGTGGCCGGTCGGGCAGCAGATCGATGGGACGGCGCGTGTCGATGTCCACCAGGACCGTGCCGTAGTTGTGTCCCTTGCGCAGGGCGAACTCGTCGACCCCGAGCACCCGCGGCGTGTGCACGTCGGGCTCGGGCAGGCGGCGTATCAGCCGCAGGAGCGTCGACCGGCTCGCCCGGACCGCGAGCGTGTTAGCCAGGCGGGCGCCGGCCCGGTCCGCCAGCATCACCGCTACCTGTTGCAGCACCGTCTGCAGCCCGGTGCTTCGCCTCCGTGCCGGAACGTGAGTCCGTCGACCTGCTCGGCGAACGTGGCCTGCCGGCAGGCGCGGTCGCGGCAGCGGAACCGCCGGACCTGTAACTCGATCACCACGGGACGCCCGGCGACAGCAGTGTCGGCGAGGCGGCGTACGTATCGGCTGTGCACCCGGCCCGACACCGTCCCGCAGGCGGAACACGCGGCCCGCTCCGCCGATGCGCGGGCCCGCACGACCACCAACTCGCCTTCGACCACTGCGTTTTCAATCATTACGCCTTCGACCTGGTGGAACCACAGGTCCTGGAGAAGCCAATCACCCACGGCCGTTCATGATCGCGGTTGTGGTGACCCTCCGTGGCTCCGGCACGGAAAGTGATCCAGAACCACGGTTCAAAGCACGCCGACAACCAAGTCGCCAACCGCGTTCGCCAGGGCGCGCAAGGCGCGGCACCCAGTGTTCGACCCCGAGGCATATCGAGGTCGCAAAATGTCGTCGAGCGGTGTTTCTCGCGGTTGAAGCAGTTCCGGGTCGTCGCGGCCCGGTTCGACAAGCCCGCCGCGCACTGCCGGGCCGGTGGGTCATCGCGTCGCCGATCCTATGGCTGCGAAACATAACGACCTGACCCGACCGTCGCCGAGCGAGTGGCGGGCGCTACTTGACCAGGTGGAAACCCGGATGCTGCAGCCAAGCCGCCAGGAACTTCACGTCACGGACGTGCCGAAACCACCGCCCACCGCCCCCGGTGTCGTACGAGACCTCCGCAACTCTTCCCGGGAGGGAGGCAACCAGTGCTCTCGCCTGGTCCAGAGAGGCCTCATCGCCCGTGTCGTCACGTGGGGCGGGATAGCTCAGCAGGCCGTCGAAGTCGATCAACGTGTCGAGGCGTTCGGCGAGTGCTAGTGCCAGGTGACCGAGCACGTGATGGTTCGCCGGCCTCGAGCAGCCGGCACCCAGCACCAGTCCCTGCACCGGTGCGACGGCCTTATTGCCGAGACCGGTCTCACCTGAACACCACCATGACGTCACCTCGAGGGGGAAGATCTCAGAAGCGGCCCCAGGAGATCCAGGCGGAGCGGAAGAAGCTGCTGATCGCCGAGCTGTGTCCTGCGGCGGCTTGCTGAGCAGGATCTGGCCCAGGGGAGGGCACCGTAGCGGAAGCTTCGGTCAAGCCGTAGATGGCGGAACATGCGGTGCTGCTGATTCCGTACCGTGACGAGTGCCGGACGAGTCTGCGCTGACTCGCGACTATCGCCGGATCCTGTCGATCGTGCGGGCCTCCGCAGGCCCGGTGCAGGTGCGGGCGGTAGGAAGGAGTTGGCCTTGGAAGTGGTGCGCGGGAAGCTGGAGCCGCTGCGGGCGAAGTGGGTCAAGCTCGCGGACCGCGACTGGCTGCGCAAACGCCCTGACAGGAAGTTCACCGCTCGCCTGTAGCCGAGCCGGCGGGGTGCGCCGCAATCACGTAACTGTCGGACTCTCGGCGGCAGTTGGGCAGCCCTGGGCCGTCGAGGCCCTGTGAACTCTCAGCCTGACCGGTGCCGCAACATCGCCTCAGGCCTCCGACGGGCGGCCCGAGACCAAACCCGGCCCCTCGTCCTTCTCGTCCTCACGTGGTCAAAACGGACGACATCGATCTGCGCTGAAGCCCTGCGTGAGGTCTTGATCAGCATGGACACGTCTGAATTCCGCCTCGGTGCCTTCCGATACTCCTGACGCGCTCTGGCATTGCTGCTAGCGTACCGGCAGTTGAACCCAGGGGAAGAGCGGTCGGAGATATGGTCGATGTGCCAAGAGAGTTACTCGAAGCCGCCGCTGTGGCCGATGTGGTCCCCGTCCTTGGTGATGCGCTCAATCCCGGGCCTCCCGAGGGAGCCGCTTCAGGCGATCAACTTGCCTTATTGCTGGGGGCGAAGCTTAATCTTCCAGTGGGCGGTATCCGCCCCGCCAAGGATTTACCTATTTTGGTCTCCCAGTACGAGGCATTGCGTGGTCGGCACGCGCTGATTGCGTTGCTCAGGCAGCAGATGGGTGCGCCGGATCCCGTCATTCCCAATGAATTGCTGCTAGCTGTTCGCTTGGCATCGCAAGCGCTGATCACCACCAGCGTGTCACTCAATGCGGAGACGGCCTTGCGTCGCATCGGTAATGCGACGTCCACGGTCATCATCGATCCGATCGCGACCTGGTACACGTCCCAGGAGCGACAGCCCTGGCTGATCAAACTGGCGGGCTGTCTCTCGCAGCCTGAGAGCGTCGCGTTGAGCAGTGACCGGCTGATGCGCCTGTCGACATCGATCGATCAGCTGGAACTCATGGTCCGAGGTATCCTACTCACGAAGACGCTGGTATTTATCGCGTACGGTCTTGGCGACCCGTTTCTGGAAGCCCTGCACACACTTCTCCAGATGTCCTCTACTCATTCTCGCCGACGATATATTCTCACGGAAGAGATAGCTGATGATGAGAGGGTCATCGCTCGGGTCTGGGAGAGTCGCGGATATGAAGTGGTCTCGGGACCGTTGTGCGCGATGCTGGAGCAATTAGTAGACGCTAGTGATCCGGCGGGACGTTCTATTGCTGCAGTTGCGCCGCAAAACGTGCACAGCTTGCGCCCCTTCAAGTTTCTCGACTACTACACCGAGCAGGAATCCAAGATCTACTTCGGTCGAGACGACGAGGCGGAAAGCCTGGCGACGATCATCGCCACGAACCCTCTGACGGTGATTGTAGGGCCTTCGGGTGTGGGAAAAACTTCTCTTGTCAATGCCGGTCTCATTCCCAGGCTTCATGCGAAGGGTTACGACACCTGCACCATCCGGGCGTTGGATCATCCCACCAAGGAGATTCTAAATGCGCTTCGCTTGAAAGAGGGCGGAGAAGGATGGGCATCGGAGGATCTCCGGACTGCGCTTTCCTCATACACGCGTAAAAGGCCTCTGGTGGTCACGATCGACCAGTTTGAGGAATTCTTCCTTCGTGTCGGTCCGGGGGCCAGGCGTGACTTTGCCGAGCAGTTGTATGCATGTCTTAGGGACGCCTCTCTGGATATTCGCTTGGCTTTTGTGATCCGGGATGACTTCCTGCACCACCTGCTGGAGCTAAGCCCCCCTTTGGATAAGATCCTGCGCAGCCACTTCGTCGTACGCCGTCTCAGCCGAGGCCAGGTGGGCGATGTATTGAAAAAGATCTTCCAAGAAATCGGCATCGAGATCGATCCGGAGCTCGTCGCACGACTCATGGAAGATTTGGACGACGATGGCATCGATCCATGTCAGCTGCAGATCATCGGACACACCCTCCAGCGAGAGATCCCTCCTGGCTCCAGCTCGGTCAAGGCGGAGCTCTACGGCACATTGGGTGGCACGGATGCCATCCTCGCCCGTTACCTGGACCACACATTGGACGTTCTAGCAGCGGAACTCCTGCCGGTTGCCAAAGGTGTGCTGCAATGCATGGTCTCGGCTGATCGAACGAAGAATGTCATGTCCACCAAGGAAATCGCCCGCGATGTCATCACCAGGCGTCTGGATGTCTCGGACGACATACTCCAGCGGGTACTGCACGACCTCATGCAGGCGCGCGTCATTCGGTCCGTGCAGGGCCGTGGAGAAGAAGTATTTGAGCTGGCGCACGATGTGCTGGCTGCCAAGGTCTGGGGCTGGATCGAGCCTCGCGACATCGAGCTCAAGTATGTCCGGCAGTTATTGCAGCAATCGACGGTCGACTGGCGGCAGGTGAAGATCCTGCCCAGCCGTCCGCAATGGGAATTGGTGGAACGGCACAGGGAAGAACTGGAGTTCAGTCCATCCGAGGCGTTGTTCGCGCTCCATGCCGCGTATCACTACGACAGTGGCGTCACATGGTGGACCGCGAAGGCGGAACAGTGCGGCGTCGACGTATGGGCCGAGTGCACCCGGATGCTGGGCACGGAGAGTCCGCCGGTCCGTCTCGCAGTGCTGAACTGGGCTGTCGGCAGTCCCAATGCCCGTAAGACTGCCCTTCTCGAACTGGCTTTGCTGAGCGAATACCCCGCGGTTCGGCGTGTTGCCCGACGTGCCATGTTCGGGGAGACACCCCGGCATGCTGGAGGCGACGAACCCGTCTTCGTCGACGTGCCCGGGGGCGATTTCCTGTTTGGCACGGATGATCTTCGTTTCGAACACTCCCAACCGTGCCACCGGGTGACGGTCTCGGCGTTCGCCATCCAGCGGTATCCGGTGACCAATTACGAGTACCGGGCGTTCGTCCGAGCCACCGGTCACCGTGCACCCGACCACTGGGAGGGCGGTGAGCCGCCGTACCGGCTCATGGAGCACCCAGTGGTCCAGGTGTCATGGTGGGACGCGACGGAGTACTGCGCGTGGTTCGCCGCGGAAGCTGGCCTGCCCACCCGACTTCCCACCGCCGCCGAATGGGAGAAGGCGGCCGGTTGGGATCCCCTCAAAGGTACGCAGTCGTACTGGTCATGGGGTAACACCTTCGACCCCGCCAAGGGCAACAGCCGAGTGGGCGGGCCTGGGAGTACGACCCCGATCGGGCAGTACACGCCGGCAAGTGGTGACAGCCCCTGCGGAGTGGCCGACATGTGTGGCAACACGTTCGACTGGGTGTCCGACTGGTGGGCTCCCGGCCATGACCCGACAGAGGTCGTGGATCCGCAAGGCCCCCCGACGGGCCAGCACAAGTGCGCCAGAGGCGGCTCCTGGGCGGGTTCCGCGGAAGGTACGAGCGTCGTCAGCAACAAGTATTCGCTGTCTCCCGGGACGCGCAACGAATACGTCGGCTTCCGCATGGCGTACACAGTGGCCGACGCATCCTGAACCTCTGTATCAGTCCGAACCCCTGTATCAGTCCGAAGAGGAGAATTTAGTGCAGGAGACAGCACAGCAGGTCATCGTCACCGTGGTAAACAGCAGGGTCGAGCAACTGGCCAAGAGCCTCGGCTCCCTTCCTCTCGCAGCGGACTTCGCGGCTCAGATGACACCGGTGGTACCGGTCCCCGACGAGGAGGCCTTCCGCGCCTACCTCTGGACGGCCGCGGTGTGCCACGCGACGAAGGGCGGACTGACAGGCGTATTCGGAGAGCACCGTTTCAAGGGGTGGGACTTCCTGCTCCGTGCGTTCAGCGCACAGGCGGCTGCCGACGCCTCCGTCCTCTCGCCGCAGAACATGTCTGCCTTCACGGCCGCCGACCTCCTGCGACTCCTCACCTCACACAGTGCCGAGACCCAGGTCAACCTCACTGATCTCGACCGTCGCGCAGCCATCCTCCGCACGACGGCCGAGGAACTGCTGCGGACGTTCGACGGCAGCGTTACCAACCTTCTCGGCCGCGCCGATCAGCGGGCCGGAGGTCTAACCGGTGCTTACGCGCTCCTGGAGCAGCTGTCTGCATTCCAGGACCCGTTGCAGAAGAAGAGCAGCGCGTTCCTCATGACCGTGCACTTCTCGAAGCGGTGGACGATCCGGGATCAGGACTCCATTCAGCCCATGATCGACTATCACCGTATGCGTGTTCTGCTCCGCACGGGTTGTATCGAGATCGACGACCCCCGGACGGCCCAGCGGTTGCGCGCGCAGTTGCCGGTCGAGCCGGAACTGGAGACGGAAATCCGCCGAATCTCGCTGGACGTCTGTAGCAAACTGCCCGGTCTCGCGAACATGCCCATGTTTGACTTCGACGTACTGCTATGGGCCCACGCCCGCAGTTGCTGCCGGCACGAACCCATGTGCGTGAGCCGTAAGGCCGAGAACGACTCGTTCGGCTCCTACCTCGACATGGCGGACAGCACCCGGTGTGTGTTTGAGGGGTGGTGCCCGGGAAGCGTCAAGGCCGAGACGCGCGCCTATTGGGAGCCGATCGTGGCGACGGAGAACTACTGACGGGGCGGTCCACGCCGTCTGTTCTGAGTACGATCCACCGACCGGACTGGCAACTCGGGGGTCACTATGTGGGAACGAAGTAAGGTCAGCGATCTCTTACCGGGAATATCGCCGGAATCTCACAGCTTTACCTACACCTACCCACCACCCTATGTAGCTCTGGATCGCAGTTCCCGCGGAGGGTTCGACATCGCGGAGGCCGCCATGTGGCCGGACTTCTCGATGTACGTGCATTTCCCGTTCTGCCGTATGAACTGCAACTTTTGCAGTCTTCACCGTCAGACGGCTCAGAACGAAGACATGGCGTCCAGTTATCTCCAGGCTCTGAGCCAGGAGTTACGACTGTTCGGCGACGTGGGGTGCGTGCCGCCCCTCCGGGCTCTGTACCTGGGTGGCGGCACGCCCACCATGCTCTCTGCCGACGAGCTCAACCAGTTGCTGGACGGGATCGCCGCAGCCCTGCGGCTGCCCTACAGCACCGACGTGGAGGTGACGATCGAGTGCGCCCCTGAGCAGGGGCGCGACTTCCACGGGTGGGCCGCGTTCTTCCGGACCCTAACCTCACGGCGCCAACTTCCCGTCACCAGGGCCAGCGTGGGTGTGGAGGCCTGGAGTGATGCTGTCCTGAGCCGTATGGGACGGACCGCGGCGACTGTCTCCGCGATACAGGCCCTGGTCGCCGCGGTCGACCAGGAGGTGGCCACCTACAACGTCGACTTCCTCGTCGGCTACCCGCGAGGACCCGAAGGCCCTCGTGAGGAGGGACGCGACATCGTGTCCGCCGTAAGCGCTCTCCGGGCTCAGGGGATGCGTGTGCCGAGTGTCAGCATCTATCAGCTGTGGGCTGTCGAGAACATCCCGATCAGCCGAACGGCACTGCATACGCTGCCGCCGGCGGACGACCTCCTGCAGGAGCTATGGACCGTGCAGAGCGCCCTGTACGACTTCGGCTACATCGCTGGATACGGCACCGCCTTCGTGCGCGGGGCCGAGGATCTCCACCGATGGACGCGGCACCGGTACGAGTCCTTCCGGCACTTGGGCTTCGGCTCAGGTAGCTATTCGTTCCTCCCCGACGGTCTTGTTCAGCGGGAGCGCGACGTGGCAGGCTACCGGGCGCTTCTCGCACAGCGGTCCCCGCACTGGGGCGAGGTGGACCGGGCCCTGAACCTCGTGACTCGGCTCTCAACCGTCGAGCTCGAGATGCGGCGGATCATCTGCGGGTTGCGGAGCGGCACCCCGGTGCCGCCGCCGACCGCGACATCGGCGGTCGAACTCGAGGAACTCGCTTCCAAACTGAACCGCTTGACGGATCTCGGAGTTCTCGAACGTCGCAGCGAGGGCCTGGCCCTGTCCGCCGACAGCCTTCTCCTGACCAATGCCGTCTCGAGCTATCTGCATCCGGGCGCGATGCCACGTAAACCCCCGGCAGCCTGGCGTGCCGCGTCGGTGTCACGGAGGCGGGGTGCCCATACGTCCGGCTGACGCGTTCCACAGGGTTTCGAACTGATCGGCCCAGTAGTCGTGCCAACGCGGATCGTCCTCTCGGCGCAGTTCGAGGTGCATCCGCGATGAGATGCTGTCGCCGTGGTAGCCGTGGATCTCGAGGATGAGCACGCCATGACGCTCGCCTGGATCTATCGCGACAAGGCTGAACCCGGGACTGAGGTCGAGCAGGCGCCATTCCAGACTGCCGGGCACGTGCCAGCCTGCCATAAGCTGCAGCCTTTCGAGCGTCGTGCGTATGGAAGGTCGCAGCGACTGGATCGGGAAGCGCAGGCTGCTGTCCAGTTGCTGTTCTGCGATCTGTACGGCCTGCTCCTGGTCGGGATCGAGGACCAGGATCCTGACAACAGAGCCGCGCTTGGAAAGCATCCCGGTACGAAGAGCCGAGACAGTCTCCGGACCGAGCAGATTCACCGCCGACGGAGCGAGTACCCACAGCGTGTGGGCACGCTCGATCCGCTCACTGAGCGGTACTTCGGCGAGGTGCTGCCGGTCGTACAGGAAGTCGCGCCCTCCGGCTCGCTGCGCCGGAAGAGTGATGCGGAAGACTAGAAGAGATATGCCGGCGAGCAGCAGGGTCCAACGCATCCTGTCGGATACGGTATCGCTGATCAAGTCCACGACGGCGAAGCCCAGAGCCGCGGCCGACACGACGTACGCGTCGACATTACGCCGTGCGACGATGTCCCGGCCGATCCTGCGCAGAGCGTCCCGCAACTGGTCACCTGCCCTTGTGCGTGCGGACTGTGGCGTCGTGCCGGAAGACGGACTGATGGAGATCCCTTACGCGGTACCGGAGGACTGCGGCAATGCCACTGCACGCACCAAGTCCGCGGCGAAGTCCCTGGCGTCCGCGTCGATCACCTCAACCTGTTCGGCCTGCCAGATGTGACGATCGGCTGAAGCCGGCCCGAGCTGGACGGCGTAAGCGTGGCGACGCAGCGGGCCGAAACGCTGTGTGCACGCGTGGAACAGCTGCTTGAAGTCCGGGTCCGCGAGTGCGAATCCGACGAACACCAGTGTCTTCGTGCTGAAGTAGTGGTCCAACAGGCGAGTCAATGAGAGCCGGAGCGAGAAGAGGTCGAAATAGTCCCGGTCGGTGATGACAAGCGTTTCCGGCCTGGCGAGTTCGCCGTGGATCTTCACCACGGGGACCGCTGCCCTCGTGAGGAAAGGTACATCGCTGTCCGTCACGACGACTTGGTGTCGGCGCTGAGCCGCCTGCAGCGCTCCCTCCACAAGGGTGTCCCAATTCGTCGTGACGAAGGCGTGGAAAGGGAGTGCGGCGAAGTCGGCGTGCGCCGGGCCGGGGCGCCAGGGCTGGCGCAAGAGTGACTCCACCACGAACGAGATCAGGGCGTGCCGGCCCCTGAGCGCCGCGTAGGCGGTGGCCACCTGGGTGAGATTCCTGGGATCGCCGTCGAAATCTTTCATTCGAGCGGCAATGCTTTGGGCGAGGGCACCGGCTGCAGGCAGTCCCTGAGACACGGACAAGCCGGCCCCACAGAACAGGACAGCGTCTTCGTTACGTACGGCGTCGATCAATTCAACAGGGATCGGTTCGGCCACCAACGCAGGATACCGTCGCTCATGACAGCCCGTCAGGACATCGTCCACCCCACTGGGAACCGTTTTTCGGTGAACGCGATGTCCGCGATCAGCACCCGCGGCCGGATGCGCTTCATGGTCTTCATCGAGTCGTTCGACGCGCAGGTTATGTGCCGCTTTCGCCCGGCTCACCGGGTACTTCGACCGGAAGGCCCGCCTGGTCGTCGACCGGCACTCGACCCACCGCTCGAAGGCCGTCCGGGACTGGCCCGCTGACGACAAGGACCAGGTCGAGCTGCACTTCCTGCCCTGGTACTCACCCGCGCTGAACCAGGACGAACTGGTCAACGCTGACCTCAAAGGCAGCCCGCCGCACACCCACGGGGCCAGGAGCCAGGCCGAACTCGCCGCCGAGAAACGCCGGTTCTTCCGCAGTCGACAAGGCCAGTCCCACATCGCGCGCGTATTCTTCAGCGGTCGACACGTCCACTACGTCCTCAACGAGCGAACTGGGGGAGCGCCAGAACCTGACAGGGGCGCGGGTTGTGGAACCGTGAGCGGTGGCGCTGCTGGGATCAGGTGCTGGGTGCCTCGAAGGTCTCGATCGTGCAGCGTGCTGCTCCGCTGCGCTCGATTCTGGCGTCGCTTGTGATCAGTGGGACACCGAGGCTCTCGGCGAGGGCTACGTAGTGCGCGTCGTAGACGGAGAGGTTGTTCGAGAGTTCGCGTACGCGCTGCCATAGGACCAGCGTGGGGTGCAGGTCGAGGGCGAGGGCCTGGTAGTCGGTGATCGCCTTCTGGGCTTCCTTCTCCGTGATCTTCGGCTTGCTGTCTCGTCGGCCGCGGGCCAGCCCGAAGACGGCCGAGGTGATCTCGTAGTCCAGCAGGCCGGGCGCTGCGAGGCTGTCGACGCGGCCCGCCCGTTCACGGATCGCAGTGCCGGTCTTGCCGTGGTCGAGGAGGAAGTGCACGAGGCTGGAGCAGTCAATGACGATCAACGTCGGTTCCGCCCGTCCTCGATGGCGTCGAGGATGTCGGTTGTGCTGAGTTCGGTGCGCGTTTCGCGCTCCAGGCGGGTGGCCATCTCCGCCGGGGTGGGCTTGGCGGCTTCCCGGGAGAGAAGGTCCAGGGCGTAGGCCTGAAGCGACTTGCCCGCCTGTGCGGCGCGGACCTTCAGGGCGTTGACTGTGTCCTCCGGGACATCCCGGATCGTGATCGCCGTCATGCCTTCATTTTAGCAGCAGTGCAGGCAATGTGCAGGCGTGAGGGGCTGATCATGCTGCAAGTGGTACCGGCCCGGTTTCGAGGATGCGGACGCGGTGCTGTGCCCGTCACCGACTCGACAGCGGCGACCGGGGCTGATCCACCATGGCGACGGCAAGCCCCGGCGTAAGACCGTTCGCGCCCGGATCATGCAGGTGGGTGGCGGTTAGAGTGAGGTGTGCCCCAGGGGTGCGCCCGTGGAGGTGCCCAATGGTTGGATGGCTTGTAGAGGTTCAACAGTGGCCTCCGCTTGTCCCGCCGGGCGGTCGACCGTGTCGTTGCATCACTGCTCCAATCTCGCTCGCGGGCCCGACGGGACCTCACCGGTGGACAGCCGGTGGACAGACGCCTTTGGGCGGTGCATCACGGGGTGGCACGGGGCAACCTGTTGCACGTGTTCTGATCAGGAAAAACGTCATCACACAGCACGACGAGGCACCAGACAACACGAACGCTCATGGTCTCGTAATGCGTAGGTCTCGGGTTCGAATCCCGAAGGCGGCTCCATAGTGAACCCCAGGTCAAGCCGATGACCTGGGGTTTTTTCTTTTGATTGACCTTGGTATTCGGGTAGATCGGACACTTGCGGTCTGTGCATCGCAATGCGTGGGTCGCAGGTTCACTCCCTGTTGTCAACGAGCCGTGACAAGGCTTTGACCTGCGGTTTAGGTGCATTGAACCCTTCGGTTGGCCAGGCAGGCAAATGCTCCGGTGGACAGTTGGTGGACAAGCGTGCGTGACGGCTCGTCAGAGTCGCCTCGCCGCTCCTGGGGGGAGGCGAGGGATTCGGGTGCCTTGGGAATGGTGGTCGGCGGCGTAGGGCTTGTGCTGTTCCGACAGGCTGGGGGAAACCCGGGCTGCTGAGGGGCGACGTCCTTGGTGGGGTTCCTGCCGCAGCGTCGCCCACGGACGGGACCCCCATTCGTGGGAGGATCGGCAGGTAGGCCGGAGTGCGGCGGAGGTGCTGGGTTGGCTGTCGCCGTCCTGGCCGACCTGCTGAACGGAGTCGGCCGCGTTCGGGCCGCCGCGGTGTGCACGAGCGCGACCACCGCCCAGGTGCTGGCGGCCTGGCAGCGCTCCGAGGAGGCGGGCTTCGCGGCTTACCGCAAGGCCGCGGCCGCCTCGCCCACGACCCCGCCGGACGTACCGAATCTCGAAGATCGACTGGAGAAGGCCCTGGACGAGGGCGAGCTCGACCCGGACGCGCGTACGTTCCCGGCCGCGCGCCGACGGTTCGTCCAGCACTGGCTGGCCACTGCGCAGCCCGTGTTCGAGGGCCGCGCCCCGCTGGAGGCCGTCCGCCGCGAACGGCGAGAGTTGTGGGCCGCGGCTCCCCCGACTGAGCGCCGCGCCTTGCTCGCAGCCGTCCTTCCTGCCCTGGAGGAGTCGGCCGCGGCGCCGGTGGACACGGCTGAGCCGCTGCGGTGGCTGCTGGAGCAGATCGGTGACGGCGTCACCCTGACCCAGGCTGGCTACCTGCCGCGGGAACTGGCGGCTGCCGCGTTCGCCCGCTATCCGCACTGGTACCCGATCGGCAAGGGGCCGCGCTCGGAGGCGGACCTGTTCCAGCTGGCCGACCTGCACGAACTCGCCCGCACCCACCGACTGGTGACCAAGCGCCTTCGTGCGCTCAAGCTCTCGGCTGCCGGCCGCGCTCAACTGACGGACCACCAGCTGCGCCAGCACACGGCCGCGCTGGCCTGGCCCGGCACCATCGCGGCTGAGCGGCAGGTGGCCGAGTCCGCCCTGTGCGCACTGTGGGCGGGGCCCCGGCTCCGCGAGGACCTGCGCGATGCCGTACATCCGGTGCTCGATGCCGGCTTCGCCCACGGCGACGGCACCGGGATGGAGGCGAAGGACACCGAGCGGCTGCTGTGGCGGTTCTGGCACACCGGTCGCGAACTCGGCTACCTCGAGCCGGAACGGTCCATCGACGCCCTGATCTCCCTGTCCGCGACTGGTCGCTCGGCCGCCCTCGCCGCGCTCCGCCTCCTGGCCGAGGGACCCCGCGACCACATCTGAGCGCGCCTCAGCGGGCTGTCAGGCCGGCGTCGGTGAAGCGCCGCATCAGCGAGGACTTGCCGCGGTGCTGTTCGCGCAGGTCGTGCAGGCGCCGCGCGAACTCCTCGGAGGTGCCCGCCCGGTCGTGGACCTCGCGGAGATCCTTCAGAAGGGTGACGGCGGCGTCGTAGGGGCCGGGCTGCTTCTGCCCGATCAGGCGGGCGATGTCCTGCCAGGCCTGCTCGGTGTTCTCGGCCAGGCGGTCCAGGTGGCTCTCGCGAGACCGCTGTTCGGCCCGGCGGGCCTGGGCGCGGGCCTGCTCCTGCTGCCGTGTGTGCTCGCTGCGCACCTCGTGGGCGGCGTCGAGGAGCTCCGCGGCTGAGCGGCGCCGGGCAGCGGTGGACGGTTCGGCCGTACCACGGGACGCGGCGCGGTGGCGGGCCAGCAGAGTGGGGCCCGGCTGTGGGGCGGTGCCCAGGGCTGCATCCAGCAGCATGGTGTCCTTCTCGCGTGGTGGCAGGGCGCGGATCCAGGCGGCGAGCGCGTCCTTGTCGACTGCCTGGGAAGGGGCGGCACTGCTGGCGCGTGCAGCCGCGGTGAGCAGATGCGGGTCGACGTGAAGGAAGTCGGCCAAGGCCTGCTGCGGGCCGGTGAGTCGGGCAAGGCCTGCGGGTACGGGCGGCTCGACGGTGGAGGTGTACTCGTCCTCGTCGACGTCCTCCTCCAGTTCCCAGCGGGTGAGCGCGGAGAGCCAGGCCAGATAGAGGGGGCGCAGGTCGCCCGCGGCGAGTTCGGTACGCAATGTGGTGAAGGAGGCGAGGGTGAAGGAGGTCTCGAAGTCCCACTCGCCGCCGTCATCGGCCTCGTAGGAGAAGTCGAGCAGCAGGTGCCCTTTCCTGGTCCAGCAGGTCAAGGTGTCTTCCGCGCAGTACGGTTCGGCGCTGCGGGCGGGCAGCAGCGTGGTGGGCAGGCGCAGCATCAGGCGCCGTGAGCCCGAGTTGGCGAGGTACAGGTGGGCGTCGTACAGCTGCTCGATCAGTTTGCGCTCATCGCCGCGGAAGTTGCCGTAGTGGTACTCGTTGACGAAGTGCGTCGCGCTGATCCGGGCCCGGCTCGACAGCGCCCGCACCCCTTCGAGCTCGTCCTTGGTCAAGGGGCGGTCGACGGCCTGAAACTCGTAGTACTGGTACTCGCTCACGGCCGTGCACGCTACCGACAGGCGCTGCGGCTCATTTCACGGGACCTGGATGGTGACCCCGCGTTCGGGGCGCCTCCACGGTTACGGTCCTGGCGGTGCCGTCGGGTTCGTAGGATCGAGCCGAGAACGACGGGCCCGCAGGGGTCGGAGGGCAGGCGTGTGGTGGCGGCACCGGGGGAACTGCTGGCTGGGCTGCTCGGCGGGGCGAAGGCGACCGGGGCCCAGCGCCCGGCTGGAGGCGCCGGTGGCCGGCCTGGGCCTTGGGGTGGCCGGGGTCGGGCCCGTGAGCCTTCCGCTGCGGGCGCCCCAGGTGAAGCGGCTGATCTCGGTGGCACGGCCGGCGTTGTTCGGGCGGGGCGAACAGACGCTGAGCGACACCAGCGTGCGTGACACTGGCAGATCCTGCCGGATCAGCTCAGCCTTGCCGGACCTTCCTGGTCGTCGCTGCTGAGTGGCGCGCTGGAGCATTTCCGGGACGCTCTCGGTCTCCCGTCGGCGACCCGGCTGCGGGCTGAGCCGCACGCGATGCTTGTACGGCAAGGGCCAGTTCTTCCTTCCGCACCAGGATTCGGAGAAGGACGACGCCATGGTGGGCACGCAGGTGCTCTCCCTGCCTTCGGCGCACACGGGGGGAGAGCTGGTCGTCGAGCACGCCGGGCAGGAGTGTGCCTACCGCGGCTCGAAGACGGATCTGACCCTCGTCGCCTTCTATGCCGACTGCCGGCACCAGGTCACTCCGGTCCGAACCGGGTATCGGGTGACGCTCACCTTCAACCTGCTCGCCGAGCCGGGGAGTTCGGCGCAGGTGTCCGGACCGTTGGCGGAGCTGGCACACAGTCCGGGCCGGCACTTCGGCCGGCTCGCCCGCCAAGTCGCGTTACGGCAGCTGCGAGTTGGATCCGCCGAACCGGCTCGGTATCTGCTCGATCACGAGTACACCCAGCGGGGCCTGAGCTGGGAGCGGCTCAAAGGCGCCGACGCAGGGCGCGCCGCTCTGCTGCGCGCCGCTGCAGGGCAGGCCGGGCCTGGGATGCCTATCCCGACGGGGACGATCCCTGGGACGACTACGGGTACGACGAGGATGCGGACGACGACGGCGATGAGGGCGACGACGGTGACGCCGGCGAGGACGGGGACTACGTCCTCCAGGACCTGATCGACGACGAGATCACCCTCGGCTGGTGGACCGGTCCGGACGGCACCGGTGGCGAGCCGATCTCGTTGCGGGTTCACGACCACGAGGTGTGCGCGAGTACCGCGAGCGCGGATCTGACGCCCTACGACTCCCAGTACGAGGGCTACATGGGCAACTACGGCAACACGCTGGACCGGTGGTACCGACGGGCCGCGGTCGTCGTGTGGCCGCGTGAGCGGGCCTTCGCGGCACGCGGCGAGGCCGGATCGGGGTGGGCACTGGAGGAACTGCGCGCCGGTATCGCGCGAGGTGACCTGGAGAGGGCACGACACCAGGCCCAGTCCCTCGCACCGTTCTGGAAGCACATCCACCCGCAACCCGAGCTGCTGGACTGCGCGCTGCAGGTCGCCGCAGGCCTGGATGCGGCCGAGACCGCGGCGATGCTACTGGAGCCGTTCCAGGCGGGCACACTCGGCCCGCAGCACGCGGGCGCACTGGCCGCGGCAGCCGAGCGGTACGGAACCGCGTGGATGCGCCGGGTCCTCGACGCCTGGTTCGCCTCGGAGCACCGCCTCCAACCGCAGCAGTACCAGTGGACCGAGCAACCGCCCGGGCTGTGCGTGGCGCTGCGTGCACATCGAGCACCGACGGTGGCACAGCTGCTGTCCGCCAGGGTCTGGGCCGCGGTGGACAGCGGCCTTCAGCTGTGGACCACAACAGGACCGGCCGAGACCGCCGTGCGCAGCTGCAGCAGCTGGCCCTGCCACTGCGACACGTCCTGGCGGCGGCCGACGAAGAGCTGCGGGACGGGATCCTGGCAGCGTTGCGCGAACGCGGGGACACGGTGCTCGAATGTCTGATGCCGCTCCTGCGCCGCGCCGCGGAGGCGTTGTCGGCGGACGAGCGGGGCATGGCGGGGCTCGACGCGATCGCGTGGGACTGTGCGGACCGGCTCGGCGCGGTGCGCGAGCGTCCGCCGCGCGCTGCTGACGACTGGTCCGTGGCCTGGGCCGGGTGCGGCTGCGAGCTGTGCGGTGCCCTCGGTGCGTTCCTCGGCTCCCGGTCGCGGCAGGTACATGAGTGGCCGCTGGCGAAAGAGGGCGGCGGCATGTGCACACCAGGATCGACTCGGCCGAGCTGCCGGTGCGTCACGAGACCAGGCGGCAGGGGCGCCCGTACACGCTGGTGCTGACGAAGACCCAGGAGCTGTTCACCCGAGGGCAGACGGTCCGCCGCCAGGCCGCGGCGGACCTGGCATGGCTGATATCGCTACGGAACGCGTAAATGCGGCTTCCGTCCACCGACCTCGCCCGGTGGACGGGCAGCCTGCTCAACGGTCGGCGCTGCCGGGCGGTACGACCCATTCGGCGGGTTGTCCCGTCAGGGAGGCGATCATGTCGAAGTCGCCGTCGTAGTGGAGGACCGTTCGCCGGTGGAGTTCCGCTGTGGCCGCGATCAGCAGGTCGGGGAGCGACAGAGCGCGGTGGAAGCCTGCGTTGAGGGCATGGCGCTGGATCTCGAGAGCCCGGCTGAACGTGTCGTCGTCGGTGCGGAGGTAGTCGAAGGCGTGCAGCCAGGTGCTGATCCGCGTTGCTTCTGAACTGTCCCGTGCGGAGTGGATCATCTCGAACTCGGTGGGCTGGCACACGGCGAGGAGGTAGCGCTCATGCAGGGGCCTGAGCACCTCTTTGACGCTCGGTTTCGTCCAGCGGGCGAGGGCGGACTTGTCGATCAGGTAGCGGTCCTGCATCAGGCGGCCTGGCCCCCGTTGTGGTCATCGTCGTGCTTGAGGGAGCCGTCGGCGTTGCGGGGGCCGGTGCTCTCGACGATCTCACTGAAGTCGAGCTCGCCGGCGTCCATGGCGTCGAAGCCCTCCTGCCGCAGGTGCCTCTTGACGGCGTCTTCCATGGCGAGACGGACGGCTTTGGCCTTCGTTTTGGTCCCGAAGATGCGCATGGCCTCGGCGACCATGTCTTCATCGAGGTCGATGACGGTCCTGGCCATGTGGATGGTCCCTTCGCAGATGCTCCTGTCAGTGCAACGATATCATTTATCGGCCATGGGAGATATCGTTTCGATCGGAGGTTTCATCGTGGATGGAGACTGCGGCGGTCGCGGTGAGTGCCGAGCGGTCGCTCCTTGGGGGAAATGGACAGTCGTCCTCATGTCAGGGCTCCACCCCTGCCAGGGGTCCCGTCAGAAGTGATGGGGCGGCGAGAGGTGGCCGTCAAAGCAGCCCTGCCGGTGGACAGCCGGTGGACAGATGCCTTTGGGCGATGCGTCACGGGGTGGTACGGGTCAATCTGCTGTACGTGCTCTGATGAGGAAAAACGTCACCAGGCGGCATGGCGAGGCGCTGAGTAACATGATTGCTCATGGTCTCGTAATGCGTAGGTCTCGTGTTCGAATCCCGAAGGCGGCTCCATGGTGAACCCCAGGTCAGGGTTTTGGCCTGGGGTTTCTTTCCTTTGGTGACCTTGGAATCTCGGCAAATCGGGCACCTGCGGTCTGTGCATCGCCATGCGCAGGTTCGAGGTCTGCGATCCGGGAAGGTTCTGCTCTGCAGGCGTGTGCTGCTCTTTTGTCTCTTGCGGTCGCTCTTCTTCGGTCGTCAAATCAAATTGACGCACCCGGAGTGGTGGTCTGGATGAGGTCGCGGATCGCGGCCACGCCGCGGGCGATGCGGTCTTCGGACTCGCTGCCCACGGAGACCCGGATGTAGCGATCACACGAGTCCCCGTACCCGATTCCGGGCACCACGCTGATCGCGCTCTCCTTCAGCAGCCGGCTGGCGAACTCGGTGGAGTCGAGGCTGGAGCCGCCCAGGGAGGCGAAGAGATAGAACGTCGACGTGCCGGGCAATGTGTCGATGCCGTAGTCCGCGAACCGGGTACCGACGCGGTTGCGTAGTTGGACGGTGCGCTGGATCTGCGGCCTGGTGATGTCCAGCAGGTCGTCGAAACGTTCGGCCAGATAGGCCGCCAGAATGGTCGGCGCACAGGTGACCAGGTGCTGGTTGATCTTCAGAACCTGGTCGGAGAGCCGCTGGTTGGCGATGAGGTATCCGATCCGCCAGCCCGAGACGCCGTAGTTCTTCGACATCGAGTTGACCGTGATCGTGTGCTCCTTGTCCGGGTCGAGCGCCCCGGCCGCGAGGAACTCGGTGCCCGGCGACATGAACTCGTTGTACGCCTCGTCGACGATCAGCAAGAGCCCATGCCGGTCGGCCAGTTCGTGCAGGTGCTCCAGCTCGGCCCGGGTGTAGACGTGCCCGCTCGGGTTGTTCGGGTTGTTGATGATGACGGCACGTGTGCGCGCGGTGACGAACCGCTCGAAGTTGAAGACCGGCACATCGTGGGGAACCATCACCGGCTCGCCACGGCACATACGGATCTGAGCCGGATAGCTCAGCCAGTACGGCTCCGGCACGATCACCTCGTCGCCGGGGTCGAGGATGACCATGAGCGCCATGTAGATGGCGGCCTTCGACCCGGCGGTGACGATCACCTCGGTCTCCGGGTCCACCGGGAGCGCGAACTTGCTCTCGTAGTACTTGGCCAGCAGCCGCCGCAGCTCCGGCAGTCCCCGGGAATGCGAGTAGTGGTGCAGACCGGGCGTCGTGAGCCCGTCGAACGCCGGTAGCGGCAGGTCGAAGAAGGCCTCGCCGAGGGACAGCGTGATGATGTCCCTTCCGGCGGCCTTCATGTCGTAGACGACGTTGTTGTACTGGACCGACAGGGCCTGGCCGATGTCCTCCATCAGCAAGGAGGTGCGCAAGGGATGCTTCGTCGCGGTGTGCAGCTGTCCCCCCATCAGATCGTCCTCGTCTGGCCACTGCCCCAGACCACGTTCTTCACGGTGGTGAGCGAGTCCAGGCCCATGGGTCCCCGCACATGCAGCTTCTGGGTGGAGACACCGATCTCCACGCCGTAGCCGAACTCCCCGCCGTCGGAGTAGCGGGTGGAGGTGTTGACGAAGACGCTGCCGGAGTCGACCTCCCGGGTGAAGCGCCGCGCCACGTCGATGTCCTTGGCCACGATGCCCTCCGCGTTGGAAGTGCCCCACCGGCGGATGTGCGCGATGGCGCTGTCGGCATCGGGAACGACCTTGACCGCGAGCACGAGCCGCAGGTACTCGGTGGCCCAGTCCTCCTCGGTCGCGGCGACCGCCTTCGGCCAGACGCGCTGCACGGTTTCGTCGCCGCGGATCTCCACGCCCGCCTCGGCCAGCAGCTCAAGGACACCGGGCAACCAGGACTCCGCCAGGTCCTCGTGGACCAGCAGGGTCTCCATCGCATTGCACACGCTGGGCCGGGAGGCCTTGGCGTTGATCGTCACTGCGGTGGCGATGTCCAGGTCGGCGGAGCCGTCGATGTAGGTGTGGCAGTTGCCGGCACCGTCGATCACCGTGGGTACGGTGGCGTTCTGCTCGACGGAGGCGATCAGCTCCGGGCCGCCTCGTGGGACGAGCAGATCGATGTACCCCTTGGCACGCATGAGTTCCATGGCGGCATCACGGGACGGGTCGGATATCAGCTGAACCGCTGCGGCGGGCACTTCGTCGTGCTCGGAGATGGCCTCCGCCAGGGCCGCCATGATCGCGGCATTGGTGGCCGTGGCCATGGACGAGCCGCGCAGCACCGCGCAGTTGCCGGTCTTCAGACTCAGCGCCGCGACCTCCGCCGTGACATTGGGCCGAGCCTCGTAGATCACCGCGATGACGCCGAGCGGCTCCCGCACCTGCTCGACCAGCAGCCCGTTGGGCCGCGTCCAGCCCTTGACGACCTCACCGACCGGGTCCGCCAGCGACGCCACCTTGTGGATGGCCTTCACCAGGCCGGCCATCCTGCTCTCGGTGAGGGTCAGGCGGTCGATGAGGGTGGGGGTGACGCCGGCCGCGCGGGCGGCCGCGATGTCCTGCTCGTTCGCCTCGGTGATCGAGTCCCGCCGGCGCTCGACGGCGGCCGCCATGTCCAGGAGGACCTGGTCCTTCTGGGCTGTGGTCAGCTGCTTGACGGCGACGGACGCCTCCGCGGCAGCACGGCAGATCTGGGTTACCGACACAACTAGCCTCCAAGAATGCGTACGTAGTCACAGTCGTTGAACAACGCCGAGGCGGACCGGCCGTCGGCTCCGGCCTCCGCAGAGCCGAGGCGGACGCTGCCACGGGCGATCACCCGGGAGGCCGAGCCGACGATGTCCACGACGTCGCCGCTGTCGAACGGCCCCTTGATCGCATCGACGCTCCCGCAGAGCAGGGCCCGGCCCGACTCGATGGCCTGCTGCCCCGTGGCGTCGCAGACGACGGATCCGCTCGGGGGGTTCCGGAACGCACGCCACAGGCGACCGAGATCGGGTGACGTGGAGTGGGATGTGCGCGGCGGGAAGACGGTCCCCGCCACCTCGTCGCCCCGGAAGGCCGCGACCAGGGCGGTGGAGTCCATCGCGTCGGCCACCACGGTGCGGACCCCGGCGTGGGTGGCGATCCAGCAGGAGCTCAGTTTCACGAGCATGCCTCCGGTTCCGCCGTCCCCGGTGGATCCCCCGGCCACTGCCTCGACGTCGGAGATCGGCCCCGTCACCTCGGCGATGCGCGCAGCGTCATCGTCGAGCAGCGGGTTGCCGTCGTAGAGGCCGGCCACGTTGGTGAGCAGCAGAAGCAGCCGCGCTTCGATGAACCCGCTGAGCAGAGCGGCCAGTACGTCGTTGTTGCGCACGCCCAGCGCGTCGTTCTCGTTGACGATGGGCACCATGCCCAGCGACCGCATCAGGTCGAGCGTGCGGCGGACCCCCCCTCCGCGTTCCGGCGCGACGAGATCGTGCGGCGTCAGCAGGATCTGCCCTGTTTCAAGGCCGTGCGCGGCAAATCGGGCATGGAGCGAGGAGTACAGCACTCCCTGACCGAGCGCCGCTGCGGTCTGTGCGGCCTCCGTCGTCTCCTGTGTCAAAGTGCTGTGCCTGGTCCGGCCCAGGGCGATGGCCCCCGAGGTGACGAGCACCGGCGCCAAACCGGCCTCGATTCCCTTCGACACCGTCGTGCAGAGGGTGTCGAGCTTGACGGGGTCCACCTCTCCCCGAGTGATCAGGGACGAAGTTCCGACCTTGATGACGACCCGGTTGCCGGTGCCGTCGGTGATTCCATCCCGCATGGTCTCCTCGCCTGAACCTCGGCAGTCGAAATGAGAGAGCGGAGGGTGGCCGCTTCCAAGGAGAGATGGTTGCCGGGAGTGGTGTTCTCCCAATGTGCTGCCGATTCGCTGCCGCTGTCGGGTGCTTGCGCACCGCGGAATTCAGCGCTCGACGTGGCCTCCGCCCCTGCCCGCGCGGTCGTTCGTCGCGCTGCGCCGGGTCGCCAACTGACTAAACTTGTATGAGTGTTGACGCTTCATCAGTTGGGAAAGTCACTTGTTCAGGACTCACCCGACGTCACACTGCGTGCCTCGATCACGGGGCGAATCTGAATCGGGAGCTCCTGTGACAGACCATACGTTGTCCAGTACTTCGCCGTCGGGCCTGTCCCCGCAGTCGCCCCCGGCGGACCCCAGCAGGCGCAACACCTGGGTGCTGGTGTCGTTCACCGCCGTGACCAATCTGACCGACGGCGTGACCAAGGTGGCGCTCCCGCTCGTCGCCACGTCACTGACCGACTCACCCGCTCTGGTCTCGGGCGTGCTGCTCACCCTGACCTTGCCGTGGCTGCTGGTCGCGCTGCACGTGGGCGTGCTGGTCGACCGGTCTGACCGCCGCAAGCTCCTGTGGCTGGCCAACTCCATGCGTATGACTGCGGTGCTCGGTCTTTTCGCCGCGGTGGCGACTGACGTGGTCAGCCTTCCCCTGTTGTACGGGGGCGGGCTGATCCTCGGTGTCGCGGAGGTGATCGCTCTGACGTCCGCCGCAGCGCTGGTCCCGGCCGCCGTGGCACCGGCCGGTCGCGAGCGCGCCAACACCTGGGTGACAGCGGCGGAGACGCTGTGCAACGAGTTCGCCGGGCCCTTCGTGGGCGGCATCCTCGTCGCTGCGAGCGCTTCGATCGCGCTCGGCGCGACCATCGGCGGATACGCGTTGGCCATCCTCATCCTGCCCTTCCTGGTGGGCCGGTTCCGGATCCCACGGCAGTCCGACCAGCCGAAGGCGACCGTCCATCAGCAGATCGGCGAAGGGCTGCGGTTCCTGTGGAACCAGCGACTGCTGCGGCTGCTCTCGCTGACGGTCACCGGGCTCATCACCTGCTGGGCCGCATGGTTCGCCCTCATGCCGCTGGTCGCGACCGAGGAGTTGGGCCTGAGCGCGGACCGTTACGGCATGCTCGTGGGGGCGCTGGGCGTCGGGGGTGTCGTGGGCACGATGAGCGTCGGCCTCGCCAACCGGCTCTTCGGCCGGCGGTGGGTCATGTTCGGAAACGTCTTCTTCACCGCTTCCATGGTCGCTGTCCCTGCGTTGACCAGCAACGTCTGGGCGATCGGAGCAGCGGCGTTCCTCGGCGGCATGGGGGGCACCCTGTGGGCGGTGAACTCCCGCAGCATTGGTCAGACGCTGGTGGGTGCCGAGTTGATGGGCCGCTACAGCGCCGCCGCCCGGCTCTTCTCCTGGGGCTCCATCCCGGTCGGTGCCGCGGTGTCGGGAGCGCTCGCCCAGTGGCTGGGGTACCGGGTGACGTTCGGCCTCTTCGCTGTGGCCACCGCGGTGGTCATCGTTCCTTTCCTGCGCGTCTTCACGCCGAAGGTGCTCACCGAAGTCGAAGCCCGGATCGCAGCCGGCTGACACACGTCACAGGGCAGACGCATCGGCAGCACATCGAGAGAACAACTCGGCTCGGAAGAATCGCGGCGTACGAGCCATCGGCAGTAGCTGGAGACAACGTGCTGACCACACCGCCAGACCTCGATTTGATGATCGCGCGCTATGCCACGGGAGATTTCGGCGACTCCACATTGATCCATGAGGCCGGTCTGGAGTCGCTGTCGCTCCTGCGCCTTGCCGTTGAGGTCGCCGTCGGCGCGGACGCGGAGATCGACGCCGCGGGCCTGGTCGACGTACGGACGGTCGGGGATCTCAAGGTCTGGCTCACCAGCCTGGTCGCCAACGATGGGGACGAGACCGGTGCCGCATGCTGAAGAACACCGCGGCCTCCAGCACGGCGGACCCCGCCCTTCTGCCCATCACCGATTCCCAGAAGGGGCTGCTCGTCGTCGACAGCAGGGTGCCGACCCGCGAGATCTACAACCAGATCATGCAGTTCGACCTCGATCCGCGGCTGCCGGACAACGTCGTCGAACAGGCCCTCGCGGTCCTGGTGACGGTTCAGCCGGCGCTGCGCCAGGTCTTCGGTCATCTGCCGAGGATGCATTCCAGGTTCACCCCTCCGCCGGAGATGGGGCATGTGCCGTTCGAGCGGGTGGACGTACCGCCTGGCGAGTACGCCGCGGCCACCGAGGCATTGGCGAGGCGGCTGGGACAACGCCCGTTCGACCTCGCGGCAGGGCCGGCCTGTCGATTCGGATACGTGCGTGCCACTGACGGCTCCGCAGCCGCCATTTTGCTGTGTGGCCATCACATCGTCGGGGACGGCGTCTCGATGGGGCCGCTCACGCGGGACTTGGAAGCCGCGCTGACCTCGAAGCTCACCGCAGAGGACGTCGAAGCGCTGCGCGAGGCTCGCGAATCGGCCTTTCTTCGGGAACTCGAGGCGCAGAACCGGGCCTCCGGCTCGCCGGAGACGGCCGAGCACGTCAGGGTATGGGCCGAGCAGTTGCGCGGCGCCCCACCTCTCGTGCTGAACCCCCGGCCGGGGCGGCCTGAGGAGACGGACTTCTCCGGTGCACGCCTTTCGTGGCTACTCAGCGAGCGAGAAGCGTCCGACGTCCAGGAGACCTGCAAGCGGCTCTCCGTCACCCCCTTCGTACTGCTGAGCGCCGTCTACGGGGCCGTACTCGCCCGGCACGGCGGTGTGTCCACGGTCCTGATCGGCAGTCCCTTGTCGGCCAGGCGCACAGTCCGCTCGTACGACCTCTGCGGTTTCTTCGTCAACACCCTGCCCGTCACGGTCGACGTGGACTGGTCGCGCCCGGTGGACGAGCACATCGCCGAGACCGTCCGGGAAGCCGTCGACTACTGCCGCGCCAGGGTCGCGGTCACGCTCAACCAGCTCGTGGCGGCTGTCGGGCAGGACCGCACCAGCAACCGCAACCCGCTGTTCTCCTGCATGCTCGCGATGCAGGACACCTTCGACGGGAAAACGACCGGCGCCGTCGTCGGGGTGCGGGAACCGGGCAACGGAACGGCGAAGTTCGACCTGTGGCTCGGTGCCACGAAGGTGGAGAGCCGATGGCTGCTGGAGCTCGAGTACGACCGGCAACTGATATCGGAGGCTGTCGCGGACGCGCTGCTCGCGTCGCTGCGCACGGCACTGCGTCGCACGCTCGAAGACGGCACCCGTCCGTTGGCCGACCTGTTCACCGACCCGGTCACCGACGGCGACCTTCCGGACCCGGCGGTCCAGTCGGCGGATGCCGGCCGTCCGGCACCGGCTCCGACCCGCGGTCTCGCGGAGTGGATCGAGCGGGCCGCTCGCCGTACGCCCGACGCGATCGCCGTCGAGGAGCCCCTGCGGAAGCTGACGTACGGCGAACTCCTGGCCGCCGCCGAGCGGACCGCCGACGGACTGGCCCGGCGGGGCGTCACACCGGGGCAGGTCGTCGGCCTGTGCCCGGACGGGCTGTGCGACTCCGTGATCGCGATGCTCGCGATCCTGCGCTGCGGTGCCACCTTTCTGCCGCTGGATACGAGCCTGCCGGGGGAACGCCTCGCTCACATGGTGGACCAGGCAGGCTGCCGCCTGATCGTCGGCCACGGCCTCGACCTCCCCGGGACGCGCACCACCGGCCTGGCCGAACTCTCCGTCCCCGGCGACGGGCCCCGTGCCTCGGGCGGCTCCGCCGGCTCGGCGGTGTACCTGATGTTCACCTCGGGATCGAGTGGCGTCCCCAAGGGGGTGGTGATGGGCCACCCGCCTCTGCTGAACCTGGCCGCGTGGCAGATCTCTGCCATGGAGCACGACGCGACGACACGCTTCCTCCAGTACGCCCCCCTCGGCTTCGACGTCTCCTTCCAGGAGATCGTTCCGACACTCGCATCGGGCGGCACCGTCGTCTCCCGCGAGCCGGCCGACCGGCGGGACTTCCCGGCGCTGGTCCGGCGCGTCGAGGAGACACGGGTCAGCCACGTCTTCCTGCCGGTGGCGGCCCTCCGCCCGTTCGTCCAGGCCGCACGGCGTGCCTCGGCCCGCTTTCCCTGCCTGCGGCGCGTCTGCGTCTCCGGTGAGCAGCTCCTCGTCGACGACGAGATCCGCCGGTTCTTCGTCGACCACCCGCAATGTGTGCTCGTCAACCTCTACGGTCCCACCGAGACCAACGCCGCCACGGTGCACGAGATGCGGGGCGACGACGTGCGGTGGCCCGCCCACGCACCGATCGGCCGCCCGTTGCCGGGTGTGGCGGCGTACGTGGTCGACGGGACGGGCCATCTCGCACCCGTCGGCGTACCCGGCGAACTCCATCTCGGCGGCGTCAGCCCCGCGGACGGCTATCTTGACGCGGAACGGACCGCGGCGAGTTTCCTGCCCGACCGGTTCTCCGGCGACGGAACCTCGCGCATGTACCGCACAGGCGACCAGGTGGTGCGGGACGCCGACGGGACACTGATCTTCCTCGGCCGGCAGGACAGCCAGACGAAGATCCGCGGTTACCGGGTGGAGCTCGGCGAAATCGAGGCGGTCGCCAACACCGCAGCTGGCGTCAGGCAGTCCGTCGCGGTGGCGAGAGGGCTCGGGGCCGACCGCGAACTGGTCCTCTTCCTCGTCGCGGAGCCCGGCGCCGAGCCCGATCACGGGGAGCTCCGGGCCCGGATCTCCGCGGTACTGCCGTCGTACATGTCGCCGTCCTGGACCTTCGACATCGAGCGGATACCGACGTCGCGCACTGGCAAGACCGACCGGGACGCCCTGGTCGCCGTGGCGGACCGGCACATCGCCGAGCGGAAGACGAACGCGGCCGCGACCACGGTCGAATACGCCTCCGATCTGGAGCGCGGACTGGCCGCCATCTGGTCGTCGATCCTGGAGACCGACGGGATCGCCCGCGACCGGTCCTTGATCGATTACGGAGCCCACTCCCTGAACATCTTCACGGCCCTCGCCGAGATCCAGGAGGAGTACGGCGCGACGGTCCCGGTAGCCGAGTTCTTCCGGTCACCCACCATCGCGACGCTCGCCGACCTCGTACGGGCGAGCCCGGCCGAAGACGAGGCCCGGGCATGACGGCCGCGACGGTGCCCGGCCGCCTCATCGCGATGGCACGGGGCAAAGACCGCCCCGGCTGCCTGATCCTGCCGGGGGCCGGCGGCGGACTCACCCCGTACTGGCGGCTGGCCTCGGTGCTCGGCAGGACCCGTGCCGTGGACTTCGTACGGCCCTTGGGGCTCATGCCGGGCGAGGAGCCGGAGACGACGGTCGCGGAGATGGCCGAGTCGGTGCTCGGCATCGTCGACGGGGCGGCCGAGGTGCCGCGGTCGGTGGTCGGCTGGTCACTCGGCGGCCTCGTGGCATGGGAGGTCTGCGCCAGGCTCGCCGAGGACGGACACCGGCCGGATCTCGTGATCGTCGACAGTTCTCCGCTGCCCCGGGTGCCCGAGCCGGGCGAGGACGAGTGGATCCGGGACAAGATGGTGGCCGATCTCGGCCCGAAGGCGGATCAGCGGTCCGTCGGCAGTGTGGTGCGCACCTTCGCGGCGCAGGCCGCCGCCCTCACCGACTACGCGACCGAGTCGGTCTACCCGGGCAGGGTCCTGCTCCTCGTGTGTTCCCCGTACGACAAGGGCGACCGGCAGGCCGCCGTACGGCGCTGGCGGGAACTCGCGCCGAACCTGGAAGTCGTCCGCCTCGACGCCGGACATTACGACGTGTTCGAACCCGCGCACCTTCCCCAGTTGGCCGAGGCCATTCACGCGTTCCAGAACCAGGACGGGCGATGACACCCGAGACAGGTACGACAGCCAAGACAGGGACGACAGCCAAGACAGGGACGACAGCCGAAACAGGGACGACGGAGACGGCTCGGCCTCCGGTAGCCGTCGTCAGCGGCGGAACCCGCGGTATCGGCCTCGCTTTCAGCCGCCGTCTGGTGAAGCTGGGTTTCCAGGTGAACGCGCTGTACCGGTCCGACGAGGAGGGCGCGCGCGGGGCGGTGCGGGAGGTGGGCCCCAGGCTGAACACCGTGCGGGTGGACCTCTCCGACGGGGCCTCGGTGGTCGAAGCGGCGGAGGCGGTCGTGGCGGAGTACGGGGCGCCGGTGGTCCTGGTCAACAACGCCGGGATGAACGTCGACCGTCCGTTCCTGGAGATGAGCCACGACGACTGGCGGCGGGTCGTCGACACCAACCTCTCCGGTGTCTTCTATCTGACCCGCGCGCTGGCACCGGCGATGGTGGCCTCCGGCACCGACGCGACGATTGTCAACGTCGGCGCCACCACGGGCATCCGTCCCCGCCGCAACGGTGCCAACTACTGTGCGAGCAAGGCGGGTCTGCTGCACCTGACCAAGTGCCTCGCCCTCGAGCTGGCCCCCCGCATCCGGGTCAACTGCCTGATTCCCGGCAACACCGAGACCGACGAACTGGTCGAGCGGTTCAACCTGAACGATCCGGACGCCCGGCGCGGAATGCTCGACGAGATACCGCAGCGGCGGATCGCCGCCCCGGAAGAGATCGCGAACGCCCTGGAATTCCTCGTCAGCCCGAACAGCGCGTACATGACGGGACAGAAGCTCGTCGTGGACGGCGGACAGTTCATGTGGTGACGGGCACGGCGGCACGTCCGGGCGCGAGCAGTACCCCACTCCTTGGACCTCTCGATCAGCGTCTCCTCCGAAAGGGAAGCACCATGACGACCCGCACCCTCTACGACTGGTTCCGGGCCTCCGCCGAGGCGAAACCGGACGACCCGGCCCTCGAGGTGCTGGACGTCACCCTCACCTACGCCGAGCTGAGGGCCGCTGCCGAGTGGATGTCGGCCCGCATCGTCGAGGCGGCGGGTGGCCGGCCCGGCAGAGTGGGCCTGCTCACCTCGCGCACCGCGGTCAGCTACGTCGCCTATCTGGCGGTGCAGCGGCTCGGCGCGACCGCGGTGCCTCTGAACCCCGCGGCCCCGGCGTCGCGCAACCTCGACATCGCCAAGGAGGGCGGACTCGATCTCACGGTGTTCGACGACACTGCGGGTGACGGCGCGGCGGAGTACCGGCACGACGCGGGAGTACGACTGCTCGACATGACGGGCGATAAGTGGCGCCCCCTGCTCGCACCCGAACCGTCGGACGACATCCCGGACCAGGTCCGCCAGCCCGAGACCGGCACGGCGTACATCATCTTCACCAGCGGAACCACCGGCAGGCCCAAGGGCGTGCCCACCACGTACGCCAGCGTGAACGCCTTCCTCACGGAGGCCATCGCGCGCTATGAACTCGGCCCCGGCTGCCGGGTCTCGCAGAACTTCGAGATGTCCTTCGACGGCTCGGTGTCCGAGATGTTCAGTACTTGGGGGTCCGGCGCGACCCTCTGTGTGGCGCAGCACGGTGACGTGTTCACCCCGGTGCGGATCGTCAACACCAGACGGCTCACCCACTGGATGTCGGTGCCGTCCGTCATCTCCTTCGCCAAGCGCCTGCGCGCGCTGGCCCCCGGGAGCATGCCCACGCTACGACGTGGGCTGTTCGGCGGGGAGAGGCTCGGCGTCGACCAGGCCGAGGCCTGGTGCGCCGCGGCGCCGAACGCGGTCATGAACAACTGCTACGGCCCGACGGAGACCACGATCGTCGTCACCGGGTACGAGGTTCCGCGGGAGCGGGCCGACTGGCCGGAGACCAGCAACCGGTCCATCCCCATCGGCCTGCCGCACCCGTGTCTGGACTGGCTCCTGCTGGACGAGGACCTGCGGCCCGCCGACGACGGTGAGCTGTGCGTGCGTGGCCCGCAGCGTTTCCCCGGCTATCTGGACCCCACGGAGAACGCCGGGCGGTTCGTCCTCATGGAATCGGGCTCGGACTCCGACGCGGACCACGGCCACGGCCGCATCCACGACGGCCAGGAGCCGCTCACGCCGGAGCACTACTACCGCACCGGCGACCGGTGCCGGCTCGAAGGCGGTGAACTGGTCCACCTCGGACGGATCGACGGACAGGTCAAGATCCGCGGCAACCGGATCGAACTCGGTGAGATCGAGTCGGCGCTGCGGTGCCACCTCTCGGTCGACGAGGCTGTGGTCCTCGTCGTCCCCGCCGCCGACGGCGAGAACGAACTGCGCGCCGTGTACACCGGCGAGGAGGTTCCGGCGAACGAGTTCACCGAGCTGGTCTCCGCCCTGCCCCGCTACATGCGTCCGCGCAGCTACCACCACCGCGAGTCGCTCCCGCTGACCACCGTGGGGAAGGTGGACCGCAAGCGGCTGACCGACGAGTTCGCGGCCTGACGTACGTCCGATGTCCGACCCGACCAGTTGCGCATGCCACTGAGTGACCGAGGAGACGAGTATGACGATCAGACCTCTGGTCATCCCGGCGACGATCCAGCAGGCCGCCCGTTGGCATACGGTGCGGAGCGCCAGGGACAGTTCCGTGTACCACATCACCTGGCGGCTGGAGTGTGCCGGACAGGTCGACTTCGACGCCCTCGCCGCCGCCTGGCAGACGGTGACGGACCGTCACGAAAGCCTGCGCTCCCGGTTCATGGCGCGCGACGGCGAGTTGACCCTGGTCATCCAGCCGGCCGTGGACGTCACCGCGCGGCTGATCGAGCCGGTCGTGCCGGACGTCGATCAGGCCGCTCAGGAGTTCGCGCGTGTCGCTGTGGAACTCCACACGCAGGAGTTCCGCCTGGACACGGGCCCCGTGGCCCGGCTGGCCCTGGTCAGGACCGGGACGCGGGAGGAGCTGGTCCTGACCGTCCATCACATCGCGGTGGACGGCTGGGGGATGATGGTTCTGTTCGACGACCTTTCCACCGCGTACGCGAGCCTGGTCCGAGGAGAGAAGCCGGTCTTCACCGACGCCGCCGCCAGTTTCCACCGTTACGCAGAGAAGCTGCGCTCGGAGGAAGAACGGGGCCGATGGCGACGGAGCCTCGACCATTGGCGTACGGCACTCGACGGGGTTGTCCTCACCACGGTGGCCCACGACCGCGAGCCCGGCCGGCCCACGGCGGTCGGCGATCCCGGCACGACCGTGCGCTACCGTTTCTCCGCGCAGGCCGACCGGGGACGTGCGGCACTGGCCCAGGAACTCGGTGCCACCCCGTTCTCCATGATGCTGGCCGCCTGGCAGATCGTTCTGGCGCGGGGTGGGGAACGCGAGCCGACCATCGGGGTTCGCAGCATGAACCGGAGCACCCGCAGCGAGCAGGCACTGGTGGGACTCGTCAGCAACTCCTGCCTGGTCCGCGCCACGGTCGACGATCAGGCATCGATCCGTGAGGTGGCCACCGCGGCACGGGACGCGACCTGGAACCTGCTGGCCCACCAGGGCGTGCCTTTCCCGGTCGTGCACGCGGCTCTCCCGGAGGAGACCCGGTCACGCCTGACCAATGTCAAGCTCACCCTCAACTACCTCGGGCCGATCGGTCAGGGCTTGACGCTCGGTGACGTCGGCCTGGCCATGGTCCAGGCCCCGAACCGCGCCGCCCGGGCCGACATGGTCGTCAGCTACTGGGACGGCGGCGACGGGATCCTCGCCGAGGTCGAGTACAACACTGAGGTGTACGAGGAGGAGACCGTGCTGCGGATGATGCGTGACATGGATGACGTCCTGGTCATGGCCGCGGCGGACGTGGACCGCCTGGTGGGCGCAGTACGGGTGCTGACCCGGTCCGTTCCCGCTGCGCGGTAGCCCTTTCCGGCCCGACCCGCCCCGAACGGGGGAGGGACATTCTGCCCAGGGATTCGATCAAGGTCCCGGTCCTGTCGCGCGTGACCAGGGCGTTGAGCGTCTCCCGCTCCCGGCGGTACCAGGCTCCGGGCGTCGGCCTCGTCCGTTCCCGCACGGCAGCGGCGTAGTGGTCGACAACGCGCTGCACGGCCTCCGCGGCCCCGTGGTCCGATCCTGTGATCTCTCGCGCCAGGGCCCGGACACTCTGCGGCACGCGGTAACGGTCTATCGCGAGCGATTCGATGAGCCCGACATCGACGAGCCGTTCGGCGATCTTGTGTGCCTCACCTTCCGTCGTACCGAGAAGCACCGCCAGCGCCTCCACGGTGACGACGGTCAGATCCAGGAAGCCCAGTCTCCGCAGTGCCGTCACCGCTGTCGCCGCTGTCGCCGCCGTCCCGCCGGACTCGTCGGACAGCAGGGGGAGACTCGCCAGGAGCGAGTCGCGCAGGCTGACGTTGCCGCCGGCCAGGAAGTCGAGCCGCTGGTGCGGCTCGGCCGCGTACCGTGCGAAGTCCGCGACCGACCAGTCGGGCCGGGTCGCGAGTCGGTCGGCGGCGAGGCGGAGCGCGAAGGGCAGGTAATCGCAGGATCTGGCGAGTTCGGAAGCGAAGGCGGGTTCCGCGTCGATGCGCGACACCCCGACGCTTCGCCGGAGCAGGTCGATCGAGGCGGAGACGGTCAGCCGGCCCAGACGCAGATGCCTGAGGCCGTCCATGCCTCCTGTCGGCGATCGGCTCGTGATGAGAAGCGACAAGCCTGGCGGCGGGGAGAGGAATCCCTGGAGCTGGTCGGAGTCGCGGACGTTGTCGAGCACGATCAAAGCCCTGCCCCCGGCCGGACCGGTCCATGTGTGCGGCGCCGCCGCTCCACCGTTGACCTGCTCCGTTCCGAACGCACGCAGAACAAGCCGCATTGCCTGGTCGGGCCGTAGGGCGGAGCCGCCTGTCGTACCCCGCATGTCCACATGGACCTGCCCGCCGGGGAAATCACCGGCCGCGGCATGCGCGGCTGCGATGGCCAGGGCGCTCTTGCCCGATCCCGCCAGGCCGTGGATCGCGACCGCCGGGCACCCTCCCGCCAGGAGCTCGACGGTCGCGGCGAGTTCGGACGTCCGGCCGACGAACAGCGAGGGTCGGTTCGGGAGCAGACACGGTGCCGCCTCCGAGGGCGCAGCAGGCTCCCCGGGACCGGACGCCGTCGCGCCGTGCGGGGCGCCTCGGTCGTTGAGACGCGGGTCCTCTTCCAGGATGCGCTGCTGAAGCTCGCGCAGTGGCCGGCTCGGATCGATACCCAGTTCGTCGGCGAGCAGGTGATGGAGGTCCCGGTACGCTCCCAGCGCCTCGGCCTGTTGCCCGGTCCTGTACAGCGCCGTCATCAGGTGCTCGTGGAGTCGTTCCCGTAACGGATGCTGGGCGACCAGGAGTTTGAGTTCGGGCAGGACGTCCTCGTGTTGCCCCAATGCGATCCGCACGCCGAAGTTCGCCTCCATCACCGCCAGCCGCGACTCCTCCAGACGCGCGGACTCGGCCATGATCGAGGAGGTGAGGGCGACGTCGGCGAGGGGAGAGCCACGCCAGAGTTCGAGCGCGGCGCTGAAGGACCTCATGGCCTCGACCAGATTCCCCGAGGCGCGCTGCGTGCGGCCGGAGGCGACGAGCGATTCGTACTCGTGAAGGTCGAGTCCCCCGGACGGCACGGTCAGTTGGTACCCCGCGGGCCGGGTGAGAAGGGTCTGCCCGGCGGAGTCGCCGATGGCGGCGCGCAGCCGCCACACACAGCCGGCCAGCAGGCTGCCCACGGGGCTCGACGATCCGTCGCTCCACAGCTCCGCGTGCAACTGCTGCGCGGGCACCAGATGGTTCGCGTTCAGGAGCAGCAAAGCCATGAGCGTCCGCTGCTTGGCGGCCTTGATGGGGACCCAGTTCTCTCCGTCGTGGTACTCGACCGGCCCCAGAATGCGGAACCTGATCGCCGCTTGGCTCATCGTTCGCCTCCCTGTCTCGGATCTCGACGGCCCGGACGGCGACGTTCGGTGTCCCGGGCCGACTGCGGGGCTCAGTCCGACAGGACCAGCCGGGGGGCGTGGATCTCCAGCCAGGTCGCCAGGTCGAGCCAGCGCTCCAGGCCGGTGCGGGTCGCGCCGTCGACCTCGGCGGCGGTCCGGGCCACTGTCTGCTGCACCCACTCCTGGTCGGTGAGCGGGTGCACGGCGTGACCCCGGTCGGCGAGTACCTCCTTGGCGTGCTGCTGGAGTGCGGCCGTGTAGAACGGGTCGCGGGTGGACGGGTAGGGGGCCTTGCGGCGCTCCACCACCGAACGCGGCAGCAGATCGGCGGAGGCCGCCCTCAGCAGGCTCTTCTCACGACCGTCGAATGTCTTCATCGACCACGGCGTGTTGAAGACGTACTCGACCAGCCGGTGGTCGCAGAACGGCACCCGGACCTCCAGGCCCACGGCCATGCTGAGCCGATCCTTGCGGTCCAGCAGGATGCGCAGGTACCGGGTCAGGTGCAGATAGCACACCAGCCGCATCTGCGCCTCGAACGTGTCCTCGCCGGCCAGCCGGGGGGCTTCCGCGACCGCCTCCGCGTACCGCCGGCGGATGTAGCCGGGCAGGTCGAGGGCGGCCAACAGGCCCTTGTCGTACACCCCGGTGCCGGTGTGCGGGCTGGTCACCTGCGTGTGGTCGACCCAGGGGAACGTGCCGGCCTGCTGGGCCTCGGGCTGGTGCAGCCACTTGTAGCCGCCGAACACCTCGTCGGCGGACTCTCCGGACAGGGCGACGGTGGAACGTTCCCGGATGGCCTTGAACAGCAGGTAGAGGGAGTTGTCGGCGTCGCCGAACCCGGTCGGCAGGTCCTTCGCGGCCACCACCGCGCGCCGTACGGCCGGATCGGCCATGCTCTGGGCGTCGAACACGAGGTTCTCGTGCGCGGTGCCGCAGTGCGCGGCGGTCTCCTTGGCGAACGGGGCGTCGGCGTCCGCCCGGAACGGGTCGGCGGCGAAGTTCTCCTCGTGCCGGGCGAAGTCGACGGAGAAGCTGCGGATCCGCTCGCTGTCGCCGAGTTCCCGCTGGGCGAACGCGGTGATGGCGCTGGAGTCGAGGCCGCCGGACAGCAGGGTGCAGCGCGGCACGTCGGTGACCAGCTGTCGGCGCACGATGTCGGTGAGCAGCTCCCGCACCCGGGCGACCGAGGCGGTCCTGTCGTCGGTGTGCTCGGTGGCCTCCAGCTTCCAATAGGTGTGGGTGCGTTCGCCGCCGCGGTCAACGGTGACCAGGGTGCCCGGCCGGACCTCCCGCATGCCGCGCCATACGGCGTGGCCAGGGGTGCGGATCCAGGAGAACGCCTCTCGCAGCCCGTCGAGGTCGACGGCCTTCTCCGCGCAGGGGTTCGCGAGGATGGCCTTGGGCTCGGAGCCGAAGAGCACCCCGTCCGGGGTCGGGTAGTAGTACAGCGGCTTGACGCCCAGGCGGTCCCGGACGAGCAGCAGCCGCTCGGTGCGGCCGTCCCAGACGACGAAGGCGTACATGCCGTTGAGCCGCTCGGCCAGCGCCTCGCCCCACTCCAGGTAGGCGTGCAGCACGACCTCGGTGTCGCTGCGGGTGCGGAAGGTGTGGCCGCGGTGGCGCAGTTCGTCGCGCAGCTCGGCGAAGTTGTAGATCTCGCCCGTGTAGGCGAGGGCCACCTCGCCGCCGCCGGTGTCGTAGGACATCGGCTGGCGGCCGCCCTCGATGTCGATGACGGCGAGCCGACGGTGGCCGAGTGCCACGTGCGGCCGGGTCCACACGCCGGAGTCGTCCGGGCCGCGGCATGTCATGGTCGCGGTCATGGCGGCGACCGTCTCCTGCTCCCGCTCCCTTCGCAGGTCCCGTCCGTAGGAGACCCAACCGCTCAGACCGCACATGGCGTCTCGCCTTTCTGTGTGTCGTCGTACTGCGTCCCGGACCCCGGGCGGGGCCGTCAGTCGAGGTGGTGGGGCAGCGGGATGCCCGGTGCCAGCGCGGGGTCGGGCACCGGGGTGCCGCGTACCAGGCGCACGGGAACGACGCCTGCCCACAGGCCGAGTGCGGCGTCGGGGCTGTCGCCGTCGTCCGGCGGTCCGGTGCGTACCTTGACCGACGCCTCTTCCAGGCTCAGGGCCAGCAGCGTCGTCGCGGCCAGTTCCTTGCGGCTGGGGCGGCGGGCGTAGTCCCACTGGCCGGGCTGGGCCTGCTCGGTGATCAGGCGCAGCCCGGCCAGGGTCTCCTCCGGATCGGTGACCGGGCGCGGGAGGCCGTAGATCATGGCGCTGCGGTAGTTGATGCTGTGCTCGAAGAGCGAGCGGGCCAGCACGATCCCGTCGACGTGGGTGACGGTCACGCAGACGGTCCGGCCCGGGGCCGAGGCCAGGCTGCGCGCGGCGACGGAGCCGTGGAAGTAGAGGGTGTCCGTGGTGGCGCCGTACACGGTGGGTACGACCACGGGCGTACCGTCGACGACGACGCCGAGGTGGCAGACGAACCCGGCGGCGAGGACGGCGTCCAGGTCCGCGCGGGCGGTACGGGCCTTCTCCTTCATACGGCGCAGACGCGTCCGGTCCGTGACCGGGAGTTCGGCGCCGAGGGGCTGGGGTGGGGAAGTGTTCAAGGTGTCACCTTTGTCGCGTGCCGGGGGCGGAGCGGTCACGGCGTGGCGCCCTGCCACTGCAGCAGGCACCGCACGGCGGCCGCCGCCTCTTCGGCGGCACCGGGCGCCGTCTTGAAACCGGCTCCGGACCAGCACGCGGCCACCACGACCGGGGGCTCACCGGGAAGAAGGCCCAGGAACGGCCCGTCCGGATGGTACAGGTCGGCCCCGAACCGCCCTCCCAGGTAAGGCACTTGGGAGACCCAGGGCCAGCGGTGGACGACCCCGGCGCGAATGTCGGCGATCTGCTCGTCGGTGAGAGTGTCGCCGTCGTCGGCCGACACGTCCCACTCCTCGACCGGTCGGCCGGTCAGCCGGCCGCCGGCGAACGGCCCGTCCAGCTGCGGGCGGCCCCAGATACCGCAGGTCAGGTCGGTGACCGTGGGCAGTGGCCGGTCGGGTCCGCGGAAGAAGGCGTATCGGATGCGTTTGGTGCGCGGGGCCGGACCGCCGGGGCGGGGCGGCAGCCGGTCACCGAGCAGCGCCCGGGTCCCGCCGCCCGCCGCCACCACGGCACAGCGGGCGGTCAGCTCGCCCGCCGGGGTGCGCACCCGCACCCCGCGCCGGTGCGGCTCCGGTGCGTGCACCGGTCCCGGGGGCACCAGGACGGCCCCGTGCCGCAGGGCCCGGGCGAGATACAGCGCGGCGGTGCCGGCCGGGTCGGCGTAGCCGCCGCCCGGTTCCCACACCGCGGCGGCGACCCCGTCCGCCGTCATGTCGGGCCAGCGTGCGGTCAGTTCGCGGGGCGTGAGCAGCTCCGCCTTGATCCCGGCCGCGGCCAGCTCGCCGATGCCGCGTTCGGCCTCGGCGACGTCGTCGGGGCCCAGCAGCACCAGCGAGCCGGTGGGGTGGAAGCCGGCCGACCGGGGCGGGGAGGCGGTGCCCCACAGCAACTGGTGGCTGCGCACGGCCAGGGCGCGTACGACGGGCACCGGTTCGTACGCCCGGACCAGGCCCCCGGAGGCGCGGGTGGCCGACCCGGCGCCGGGACCGAGGTCGGCGACCGCCACGGTGAGGCCCGCCGCGGCCAGTTCCGCCGCGGTGGCGGCGCCCACCGCACCGGCGCCGACGACCACGGCGTCGTAGTGGGTGACCCGGCTGCCCGTCGCGCGTGGCGCCGCCGAGGCCCGGAGGAGGGTGGCCGGGACGACCTCCCAGCCGGCGTCGTCGTCCGCGTCGACGGGATCGCCGTCGGCGTCGAAGGAGAGGCGGGCGACCGCGCGGACGGCCGCGAGGAGCCGGTCACCGGTGGCGGCCGAGTCCGAGCGCAGGGCCTGTACGAGCGCCGCGAAGGCCGCCTCGACCTGGAGGTGCGGGCCGCCGCGCAGCCGTACGACCCGGGCGGAGTACGCCACGTCGCCGAGCAGATCGGCGAATTCGGGTACGGCGCAGTCGTCGGTGAAGAACAGCGGTCCGTCGTGCCCGTCCGCGCGCAGCCGCCGGGCGGTGTCGGCCGCGCCGTGGTGGGTGCCGCAGACGACGAGGGCATGGCCGGTCGAGGCCGGCTCCGGCTCCGGGGACAGGGCGACGAACCGCTCGGCGAGCCGGCGCCCGTAGGGGCTGCCGTCGTTGACGACGGCCGGGGGGCCGATGCCGAGGTCCCGGGCGGCCCGGCGGATCGCCTCGGGCTGACCCAGGTCGTGCGGGCACCAGCGCAGCGCTCCGCCGCCGCCCGAGGCGAGCAGGTCCGGGTCGGTGGCCAGCGGCAGCAGCACCGGGACACCGGCCTGCCGGTAGTGCGGCAGGGCGCGTGCGGCGCCCAGGCTGTTGAAGTGCCCGATGACGGCTCGCACGACGGGCTCGGGTTGCGCCGTGAGGGCACGCGCGACCCGTTCAGCCGCTTCGGCGTCGCCCCGGTCGTCGTGGAACTCCCAGACGACGCCAGGACCGCCGTGGTCGGCTGCGGCCCGGGTGAGCAGCTCGCCCCAGGCCGCCCGCGGGCCGCTGAAGGGTCCGACGACGGCGATGCGCACCTCGGTCTCATCCTGTCGTGTCATGCCTCAGTCACCGAAGACCGGGCGGTCGGGCACCGTCAGCGGCCGGCCCGCCGGGGGCGGGGTCAGCGCGGCCGCGTCGACCGCGCGGTCCGCGTCCTCGCCCAGCAGCGCGGCGAGCCGTGCCGCGCCGGCCGGCATGACGGGCGCGGCCCACGCCGACAGGGCGCCGGCGACGGCCAGTTGGGCGGTCAGGGCGGCACGGTGGGCGGAGGCCGAGCGGTCCTTCTCGTGCTCGTGGACGTACCAGAAGTCGTTCGCGCCGGCGACGACCTCGTCGAGGAGGGCGACGGCACGGCGTGGGTCGAAGCCCGCGACGCCGTAGGCCTCGCGCAGCTCCGCCACGGTGCGCTCCAGCCGGGCCCGCAGCCGCTGCCAGGCGGGTCCCTCGGGCCGCTCCTCGGGGACCCGGCCCTCGCTGTGGCGGGCGACCGCCGCGAACAGCCCCTTCAGCCAGCCGTTCCACTGGGCGGTCAGCAGTGCCTGGGTGCGTTGAAGGTCCGCGCGGGTGAAGCTGGTCTGACGGCCGTTGGGCCGGTCGGTGAGCACATGGTGGCGCAGGACGTCGGAGCCGGCCTCCGCGAGCGCCTCGTGGGCCCAGACGGCGTGCCGTCGGCTGGTCGAGAACTTCAGCCCGTCCAGCTGGTAGAACTCGTTGACCACGAAGGCCCGCGCCAGGGCGGCCCGGGGGTGCAGGACGGCGTACAGGGCGGGGAACAGCACCGCGTGGAAGTAGCCGTTGTCGAAGCCGAAGAACTGCACGGGGGCGGGCCAGTCGCCCTTCTCCCGCTCCTGCTCGGGCAGTTGCCACAGATAGCCCGGCGCCATCTCGAACCACACGTAGGCCCGTTGGTCCTCGAAGCCGGGCACGGTCACCGGCACGCCCCACTCGCCGGGGTGACTCACCGCGATCTCCGGCAGCCCCTGGGCCAGCATCCGGTCGCACAGGACCCGCAGATGCGGCGGCATGTCGACCTCCGCCCAGAACGCCTTCAGCCGGTCGGCGAGCGGTGCCAGCGGGAAGTACAGCCGGGTGGTGTCGCGGATCTCCGCCGTGGTGCCGCAGACGGTGCACTGCGGCTCACCCAGATCGGCGCAGTCGTTGGGCTGGCCGCACAGCTCGCAGGCGTTGCCGTTGGACGAGGAGCCGCAGTGCGGGCACTTGCCCGTCAGGTAGGCCTCGTACAGCCAGCGCTCGCACGGGGCGCAGTACGGCAGCGGCCGGGTACGGGCGACGACGTGCCCGGCGGCGTGGAGGCGGCGCAGGAAGTCCTGGACGTAGGCGAGGTAGCCGTCCTCCTCGCGCGGACATACCACGCGGTCGAAACCGACCTCGGCCTGCTGCCAGACACGGACGATGGAAGCGCCGTAGCCGTCGGCGACCTCCTCGCCGGTGCGCCCGCCGTCCTTCAGCCCTCGCACCGGGACATAGCTCTGGTGGTCGTCCAGGCCAGTGGTGTAGCGGACCTCGATCCCGTCGGCGGTGAGGAAGCGGCGCAGTACGTCGCCGGCGACGTAGGGGCCGGCGATGTGACCGACGTGCAGGTCGCCGTTGGGGGTGGGCGGGGTGGCGGTGATCCAGACCGGAGCGCTCACGCGGTCACCTCCGCACCCTCGGTCCGTTTCGGCTCGTGCAGCGGCCAGTAGACCGAGAGCCAGGTAAGGGTCCCGGATCCCGGGTTGTGCACGACGTGCTCCTCGTTGCGGGGGAGGACGATCACGTCTCCGGTGGTGAACTCGGCCTTGTCGCCGCCGAGGTCGAGGCTTCCGGAACCGGAAAGGACGACCATGACCTCGTCCTGGTCGTGGCAGTCGGGGTCCGAGGAGGCGCCGGCCGGCAGGAAGCAGGCCATGCCGCCGAAGGGCGGTTCCTCCTGACCCTCCTGCCCCGTCTGACCCTCCTGTGCCTGCCAGGGAATGATCCGCTGGCACGCCATGCCGAACTCGCTGACGGCGGCGCCTTCATGGATCCGAAATTTGGTGATCATGAATTATCCATACCCCGTAAAAGGATCGCCCGGCCAGTAGGTCGGGGACATTTCCACGCCTTTTCGTGTCCCGGTCAACTGTGTGTGGTGACCTCGGGGTCGAGCCAGCGGACCCGGGTGATCTTGCAGGAAGATGTCACCGCCAACTGGGGAAATAGCCGTTCATAAAGGGCGGGTTGGCGGAGTGTGACACGTGTCGGGTGGCAGTTCACTGCCACGCTCCGCTACCGGACGGCTACTCCACCGGAATTCGGGATAGCTTCGATAACGCCTCGGGCAATGGCATATCGAACCAACGGCCCGACGGGAAGGGAAATTTCTTGATGGGGAATCCGCGCGACAATTTCTCGCCGGTTTACGACGTTGTGGGAATCGGTTTCGGGCCGGCCAATCTGGGCCTGGCCATTGCCCTCGAGGAACACAATGAGAGCGCTCCGCGCGACCAGGCGGTCACCGCACTCTTCCTGGAGCGGCAGCCCGGCTTCGGCTGGCACCGGGGGATGCTCATCGACGGCGCCACCATGCAGGTGTCGTTCCTGAAGGATCTGGCCACCCTGCGCAACCCGACCAGCCGCTTCGGGTTCGTCCCCTACCTGCACGCACGCGGCAGGCTGGTGGACTTCATCAACCACAAGATCCTGTACCCCACTCGCGAGGAGTTCCACGACTACCTCGAGTGGGCGGCGGCCGGAGTCGACCATCTGGTCTCCTACTCCAGCGAGGTGACCGAGGTCCGCGCGGCCGGCGACCTGCTCGAGGTGGTCGTCCGGGGCCCCGGCGGCAGCACCGTGCACCGTGCGCGCAACGTGGTCGTCGCCTGCGGCCTGCGGCCCCGGATACCCCAGGGGGTGAAGGCCGGCGTCAACGTCTGGCACAGCAGCGAGCTGCTGACCCGGCTCGCCGGGCGGACCGCGGACGCTCGCCGGTTCGTGGTGGTCGGCGCCGGACAGAGCGCCGCGGAGGCGGCCGAGTACCTGCACCGCACCTACCCGCGGGCCGACGTGGAGGCGGTCTTCGCCCGCTACGGCTACAGCCCGGCCGACGACAGCCCGTACGCCAACCGGGTCTTCGACCCCGAGGCCGTCGACGTCTACTACGACGCCGACGAGGCCGCCAAGAACCGGTTGATGACGTACCACCGCAACACCAACTACGCGGTCGTGGACCTCGAACTGATCGAGGAGCTGTACCGGCGGGCGTACCAGGAGAAGGTGCGCGGCCGCACCCGCCTGCACATACGCGGCGTCAGCGAGGTCACCGACGTCCGGGACGACGGCGCCGGCGTCGTCGTCCGCATCCGCTCGCAGGCCACTGGCGCCGAGGAGGAGGTCGCCGCCGAGGTGGTCGTCTTCGCCACCGGCTACGACGAGCAGGATCCGTTGCCGCTGCTCGGCGGCCTGGCTCCGTACTGCGCCCGGGACGCCGCCGGACGGCTGCGCGTCGGCCGCGACTACCGGCTGAGCGTGGACGGCCTGGTGAACGCCGGGATCTACGTCCAGGGCGGCACCGAGCACACGCACGGCATCACCTCCTCGCTGCTGTCGATGGTCGCGGTCCGCTCCGGCGAGATCCTCCGCTCCGTGCTGGAGCGCCGGGAGGCGGCGATGTACAGCGACGACGAACCGCTCGCCCTGGAAGGCGCGGCGCATGACTGACCCTGTCCACGGGGCGGACGTGATCGTGGTCGGCGGTGGAGTGGTCGGTACGGCCGTCTTCCACGAACTGGCCGCCCGCGGCGTCCGCGTGACGCTGGTCGAGCGGGACCGTGTCGGGCTGGGTACGACGGCCTGGAGCGGCGGCATCGTCCGCTGCCACCACGACGACCCGGTCCTTTCCGACCGGGCGGTGGCCGGCTGGCGGTACTTCCGCCGTTTCGCCGAGCACACCGGGGAACCGGCCACCTTCCACACCAGCGGGTTCCTGTACCTGCCGGCCCCCGACCGCGCGGCCGACGCGACGGCGGAGGCGGCCCGGCTCGGTGCAACGACGTCCGTGACCTGGCTGGAGGCCGAGGAGGTGACCAAGCGCTTCGGCCACCTGCTGGCCGGGCCGGCCGGCCACGGGGCGGTCTGGGAGCCGGAGTCCGGCTGGCTGGATCCGATGGAGGTGACCCGCGGCTTCCTGCGCGCCGGTCGGAGCCGGGGCGGCACCGTCCTCGAAGGGGTCGCCGTACACAGCCTCACGCGCTCGGGCGACGGCCGGATCACCGGGGTGCGTACGGGCGCCGGGGCGGTCCGTGCCGACCGGGTGGTCCTGGCCACCGGTGCCGCCACCGCGCACCTGTTGACCTCGTGGGGTCTGGCGCACGACCTGTGGGCCCAGGCCGTACAGGTCGAGCTGTACCGACCCGAGGCGCCGGTGCCCGACCAGCCCGCCTACACCGACGACGAGTTCGACGTCAACGGCCGGCCCGACCCGGGCTCCGGCGGGGTCTACGTCGGACATCCCACGCATCACCGGCTGCCCCCGCCACCCGGCCGGGAGCAGCTGGACGCCGCCCAGTCCCGGCTGGCCGCCGCGGCGGGCGCCCGGCGCTGGGGATGGCTCCCCGGCAGCCGTCACCTCGGCGGGCTGCGTGCCGCGGAGTGCTGGGCCCCGGACGGCCGTGCCCGGGTCGCGGCGCACCCGGACGCCCCCGCGCTGCTGCTGGCCACCGGCTTCAACGGGGGCGGATTCAAGATGGCGCCCTGGGCCGCCGCCGAGATCGCACGCCTGGCCGGTCCGGCATGACTGGCCGGACGACGCCGCACGGGTGGCGCGACACAGAAAGAGAGGGAGAGTACCGGTGAGTCAGCAACTGCCCGACGGGACCAAGGAGATCAAGGGGGTCCTGCCGGTCGTCATCATGCCGTTCACCGACGCCGGCGCCCTCGACGAGGACGACTTCCTCGCCCAGACGGAGCACATGTTCGATGTGGGCTGCGACGGGTTCGTGGTCGGCCAGGTCTCCGAGGTGCTGCGCCTGACGCACACCGAGCGGCTGCGCGTCGCCGAGCTGAGCGCGAAGGCAGCCGCCGGACGCGGTGTGTCCGTGATGAGCACCGGTGCCGAGACACCCGAGGCCGCCGTCGAGTACAGCCGACACGCCGAGTCCGTCGGGGTGGACGCCCTGCTCGTCATGCACCCGGCCACGATCCCGCTGGACGAGAACGGGATGGTGGAGTACTTCACCCGGGTCGTGGAGTCGGTCCGGACACCCGTGATCATCCACCACGCCAAGAGCCTGGCAAAGCAGCCCCTGACCATCGCCGCCCAGGCTCGGATGCTGGAGCAATACGGCCCCGGCCGGGTGCTGTTCAAGCCCGAGGCCCAACCCTCGCCGCCCAAGGTCAGCGAGCTGCGCGACGCCACCGGCGGACGGGCCCGCATCTTCGAGGGCGACGGCGGCATGATGCTCCTCGACTGTCACCGCCGGGGCCTGGCCGGAACGATCCCCGCTACCGAGATCGCCGAGATCGTCGTGACCCTGTGGCGGCTGCTGGAGGCCGGCGAGCGGGAGAAGGCCGAACGGATCGGCTACCCGCTGTCGTACCTCATGTGCCACATGATGAACAGCACCGACTACTACCTGTCGATCGCCAAGCGGCTTCTGAAAGAACGCGGCCTGATCAAGACCACCCATGTCCGGGGGCCGAGCCGCCACGTCCTCGACGACGAGTCCTGGACCGAGGTTCACCGCACCTACCAGCACCTGCTCACCCTTGCCAAGGAGCTCGCGCCATGAAGAACCACGCCTTCACCATCCGCCTTCGGGACCAGGCCGCCGCGGAGAAGTACATCGCGCTCCACCGGGAGGTGTGGCCCGAGATCGTCGGACCGGGCGGCGCCCTGGACACCATCGGCGTCCGCAAGCTGCAGATCTTCTTCATCGACCCGCTCACGCTCTTCATGTACGTCGAGGCCGAGGACCACTTCGAGCCCGTGCACGACTTCCTGCGCGCCAACGACCTGCACCCCCGGGTCCAGGAGTGGGACGACATGATGCACGACGGCGAGGGCAGCCTCCTGGTCCGCCACCCGGGCAACGACGGCCGCCTCAACTGGGCGCCGATGCGCCGCATCCACCACGTCGACTTCACCAACACCCTTCCGGACCTGGAGGACGAGTGAGCACGGTGGCCCGCCAGGACGTCACCGTCCTGGACTGCACGCTGCGGGACGGCGGTTACTACACGAACTGGGAGTTCGAGGACATCCTCGTCGAGGAGTACCTCAGGGCCTGCGCGGCGACCGGTGTGGACGTGGTCGAGCTGGGCTACACCCGGTTGACCCCGGGCGACCGGGGTCCGTACGGCGGCTTCCCGTCGGGTGTCACGCCCGCGCTGCGCGACGCCCTGCCCGAGGGCCACCGGCTGCGCTTCGCCGTCATGGTGGACGCGACCGCGCTGGCCGAGGTCCCGGCGGCCCAGGCCGGCCCGCGGCTGCGCGGGCTGCTGGCCGACGGGCCGCTGCCGGTCGACCTGGTCCGGGTGGCCGTCCACCACAGTGCGACGGCCGGCGTCGCCGAAGCCGTCGACTCCCTGCGCGAGGCGGGCTTCGGGGTCTGCCTGAACCTGATGCAGGTGGACCTGGCGACCCCCGCCGAGGTGGCGGACCTGGTCCGTCTGGTGGCCGGCCTGGGCCCGCTGGAGTCGCTGTACGTGGCCGACTCGCTGGGCTCCCTGCACGCCCCCCGGATCACCGAACTGGTCGAGGAGTTCAGGGCCGGCCAGGCTGCCCCCGTGGGCCTGCACGGCCACGACAACCAGGGCTTCGCGCTGCACAACACCCTTGCCGCCGCCCAGGCGGGCGCCACCTGGCTGGACGCCACCGTCCTCGGTATGGGCCGGGGCGCCGGCAACACCAGGACCGAACAGCTCCTGGCGGCGCTCGGCACGGACCAGCGGGCGCTGCAGCCGATGCTGGACCTGGTGGCCCGGCGCTTCGAACCGTTGATGCACAAGTACCGCTGGGGCGCCAGCGCCCTCTACGCCATCGCGGGCATGCGCCGGATCCACCCGACCTACGTCCAGCGCCTGGAGGAGAGTGTGGAGCGGGACGTCGAGGTCAAACTGCGCGCCCTGGACTTCCTCGCCCAGAACCGTAGGACGTCGTTCGCCGCGGCGTCGCTGGAGGACGCGCTCCGCCATGCCGCTGTCTGACCACGCCGGCACGCGCCTCGAACACGCGCTGGCCACCCACCGTCTCGTCGTGTTCGACCTCGACGGTGTGCTCGTGGACTCCAACGAGCTGAAGGTGGAGTGCGTACGCGAGGCGCTGGCGGAGTTCGGACCGGAACTCGTGGACCCCTACGTCCACGAGTTCCGCCGGACCTTCGGCCGCTCCCGCCGTGAGCACTTCCTCGCCTTCCACCAGGACCATCTGGGCGGGGAACAGGCTACGGGGGAGGATTTCGAGACGTTCTACCGGCGCTGCGCGGGCGGTTATGCCGAGCTGCTCGCCGAGCGCTACCCCGAGGCGCCGCTGTGCCCCGACGCCGACCTGCTGGTCCGCGGCCTGTCCGAGCGCGGCCTGCCGCTGTACGTGGCGACCGGCACCCTGACCGCCGAGGCGGAACGGGTCCTGGACGGACACGGGCTGGCGGGCGAGTTCCGGGCCGTGCTCGGCGGCGAGGAGCCCAAGGCGCGGCGGCTGTCCACGGCGCTCGCCGCCGTGGGCGCCGCCCCCGGCGAGGCGGTCCTGCTCGGCGACTCGCGGCAGGACAGTCTCGCCGCCCGGGCGGTGGGCATGGGGTTCGTTCTCGTCACCGGGCACGGGTTCTTCCCGCCCGCCCAGGTGCTCGACGGGGCGGACGGCCGAAGCTCCCTGGTCGCGGCCGGATTGGACCCCGACGGCTTGCTGATCGGCATCGGGGCGTACGAGGGTCCTCCGGGGCACTGGACGCGAGCCCCGCACACCCTGAACCGACGACGAACACGGGAAACCCCACAGTGACACCTCAGAACGGCAACGAGGCCGACCCCGCCGGCCGTGAGCCCCGCGGCCGGCGCGTGGTCATCACCGGAGCCGGCCGGGACTTCGGCCGGACGCTCGCCCTCTTCTTCGCCCGCCGGGGCGACGAGGTCCTGCTCTCCGCCCGGGACCTGGCGGCGGCCGAGCGGGTGGCCGACGAGATCCGCGGCCTCGGATCCGACAGGGTCCACGCCCTGCGCTGCGACCTGGCGGACCCGGCGTCGGTCCGGGACTTCGCCGACGAGATCGCCACCCTGACCGACCACGTCGACGTGCTGGTCAACAACGGGGCCCGCTGGCTCCCCGGCGAGAACCTCGCCTCCGCCGACGACGGGGACATCGCCGTCACGGTCGCCTCGGCCGTGACCGGCACCGTCCTCGTCACCAAGCATCTGCTGCCGCTGCTGCTGAAGTCCGACCGGCCCGACGTGGTCAACATGATCTCGTCGGCCGGGCTCACCGGCAACCACCGTACCCAGGCCCACGCCGCGTTCTACGCGGCCAAGCACGGGCAGGCCGGTCTCGCCGACCTGCTCTCCCCCCAGCTGCGGCCGCACGGCGTGCGCGTCATCTCGCTGTACCCGCCCGACTTCAGCAACCCGGACCCGCTGGGCCCGGACTGGGACACGGCGCCCCGCGGGGCGGGCGACACGCTCACGGCCCACTCCCTCGTCGAGTGCGTCATGTTCGCCATCGACCAGCCACGGGACTGCTTCATCAAGGCGTTCCACTTCGAACAGACCGTCTGAAAGAACACCATGCGTTCCGTCACGACCACCATGCCTGTCGTCGTCTCCGGCGTGAGCCGGGGCCTCGGCGCCGCCCTGGCCCGGCGCTTCGCCGCACTGGGCCACCCCGTCGCCGGCTGCGGCCGCGACCGCGAGGCCCTGGACGGGCTCCGCGCCGACCTCGGCGAGGGCCATCTGATCACCGTCACCGACGTCACCGACGCCGACGCCGTGGAGCAGTGGGCCGAGCAGACCGTGCGGCAACTCGGCGCGCCCGCCCTGGTCGTCGCCAACGCCGGGTACATCAGCCCCCAGACGCCGGTGTGGGAGACCAGCCCGGCCGACTTCCGCACGACCCTCGACGTCAACGTCGTCGGTGTCTACACCCTGGCCCGCGCCTTCCTGCCCCGCATGGCGACCGGCGGCACCTTCGTCGCCATCTCCTCGGGCTGGGGCCGCAACCCGCGCGGCAGGCTGGCCGCCTACACCGCGAGCAAGTTCGCCGTCGAGGGCTTCACCCGGGCCATCGCCCAGGAGGCCGAGGAACTGCTGCCGGGCGTCACCGCCGTCGCCGTCGACCCGGGCGGCGGCGTGGACACCGCCATGCTCGCCACCTGTCTGCCGGACGAGCACACCGAGTACCCGGGCCCCGAGGCCTGGGCACAGGTGGCGGCCGACTATCTGCTGCACCAGGTACCGAAGGAGCCCAACGGGGCCTCTCTGACCGTTCCTCGGCCGTAAGGTCGCGGGCTCGGCGGGCTCGGCGGGCTCGGCAGGCGATCCGCACCCCCATCGGACCAACCCGAAGGAGACGACCGTGTCCGAAGCCGGCACCGTGGTGGCCGACCCGTGGGCCAGCAAGATACGTCAGCACGAAGCCGTCGCGGCCGCCGACCCGGAACTCGCCTTCGACCTGCGCGTCCTCGCCGGCCCGGCGGAGCTGACCGCCCACCTGGCCGCCCGCCGGGACCGTACGGTTGTCCTGCGGCCGGAGATCTCCGACGACACCGGCTCCGCCGTGCTGGTCCGGCCCGGAGCCGCGCCGCCGGAACCCGAGATCCGGCGGCTGTGGGACCGGGGCGGCCGGATCGTCGCCCACGACCATGTGCCCGGCACACCGTGCTTCGTCAACGGTGTCGTCCTCGACGGCGTGCTCCGCCTCACCGACGTCTGGCAGTGCTTCTCGCTGGAGGAAGGCCCCAGGTCACTGCTCACCAGCGTGGTGAACGTCGCGCCCGGCTCGCCCCGGGAGCGCGAACTGGCGCACCGGCTGTCGCCCGTGGTGAAGGGCGTCGGCCTGGCCTCGGGACCCGTCACGTTCGAGGCGGTCACGGGCGCCGACGGCACCGTGAAAGTGGTCAAGTTCGCGGCCCGGGCCGCGGGCCACCCCCTGCCGTACCTCTGCTCCCTGCTCGGCCTGCCCGACCAGGCGGCCGCGCTCGCCGGCGGCTCCGGGGCACTGGCCGGACGGCCGGCCGAGCCGGGCTTCGTCGCCGACTACGCCTTCGTCGCTCGCGAAGGCGGCCGGCTGATCCGTATCGAAGGACTGGACGAGATCCGGGCGTTGCCCTCCTACGCCGGTGACATCTTCCTGCCGACTTCGGGCGAGACGATCACTCCGACCACCGGTGAAGGCGGCGCGGGCGCCATCCTGTTGAGGCACCAGGACGAGGAAGTCCTGCTGGCCGACATCGAGTTCTGCCAAAGCCGCAATCGGGAAGGCGTCTTCTCCGTCACCGCCGACGCCCGGCCGCTCCTCGGCCCGTGACCTCCCACCTCGGCAGACGGATCGGGGCCACCGTCGCCCCGTGCAGGCCACCCGCCGCTCGAGCGGACCGCCGCTCGCAACCTGAAAGGCACCACTGCAATGGAGAACCTCCGCGTCGTCATCACCGGTGCCGCCCGGGACTTCGGGCGCAGCCTGGCCATCGTCTTCGCCCGGCAGGGCGCCGAGGTGTTCCTCTCCGCGCGCAGCCTGGAGGGCGCCCGCCGCACCGAGCGGGAGATCCGTGACCTCGGCAGCGAGCGGGTGCACGCCTTCGCCTGCGACATCACCGATCCGGAGTCCGTACGCGCCTTCGCGGACGGCGTCCGGGAGAAGGCCGGCGCCGTCGACGTACTCCTCAACAACGGGGCCAACTGGCTGGAGGGCGAGGACCTGACCACCGCGGACGACGCCGACATCCTCGCCACCACGGCTTCCGCCGGAGGCACCGTCCTGATGGTCAAGCACTTCCTGCCGCTGCTGCGCGCTTCACAGCGGCCCGACATCGTCACCCTGGTGTCGGCGGCCGCGACGCCGAACTACACCGGCTGCGGGGGCCACGAGGCGTTCTACGCCGCCAAGGGCGGACAGGCCGCGTTCACCGGCATCCTGTCCAAGCGGCTGCGCGCGGAGGGCATCCGCGTCATCTCCCTGTTCCCGCCGGACTTCGACAACATCGACCCGCTGTCGCCCGCTTGGGAGAGCGCCTCGCGGACCTCGAAGGACACCCTGACCGCGCAGTCCCTCGCGGCATGCGTCACCTTCGCCGTCAACCAGCCCCGGGACTGCTTCCTCAGCCAGCTGCACTTCGAGCCCGGCCACTGACCGGGCGCCGTGCCGTACGTCCGCACCATCGAAAGGCGACTGCCATGACACTGCTCCAGGTTCTGCCTGCCACGGGCGAGGCGAAGCCGCTGCTCACCACCCAGGACCCCGACCGCATCGCGGCCGAACTCGGAGCGTACGGAGCCCGGTTCGAGCGGTGGCCCCTCAAGGACCTGGCGGTCGGCTTCGGCGACGACGACGTGCTCGGCCTGTACCGGACGGAGGCGGAGCGATTCTCCGCCGATACCGGGCTGGGACATGTCGAGGTGGTCCGGATGGCACCGGACGACTCCGACCCGCGGTGGGCCACCGAGGCGCGCGCTTCCCGTGACCGCTACTTCGACGAGCACACGCACGGCTCGGACGAGGTCTGGTTCTTCGCCCAGGGCCGGTGCGGCTTCTATCTGCGGCTGGCCGGCGACGACACCGTCCACGTGCTGATCGCCGAGCCGGGCGACCTGGTGTGCACGCCCGCCGGCGTACGGCACTGGTTCGACATGGGGGAGACGCCCGACTTCGCCGCCCTGCACATCTACGTCGCCGAGACCGACTGGGACGAGGCCTTCACCGGCGACCCGATCGCGTCCCGGTTCCCGCACATGGAGGAGCTGCCGGCCGCGGCTCGCTGACCCGCGAGCGCCGCGTCTGCGCCCTCTCCCCGCTCTCGCCGGGGGTGCCCGGCACCACCGTGCCGCGCACCCCGGTCACTCCCGCGCACCCCGATTCTGGAGCGACATGACGTCCATGACCGCGCCCACCACCCCTGAGCGCACCTTCCGTCCCCGCCGCTACCTCATGTGCCGACCCGTGCACTTCGAGGTGACGTACTCCATCAACCCCTGGATGGATCCCACCAAGCCGGTCGACGCCGGGCTGGCCGTCGCCCAGTGGGAGCGGCTGTACGGCCTGTACCGCGAACTCGGCCACACCGTCCACCTGATCGACCCGCTGCCGGGTCTGCCCGACATGGTCTACGCGGCCAACGGCGCCACCGTGGTGGACGGCAAGGTCCTCGGCGCCCGGTTCCGCGACGCGGAGCGCGCCGCCGAGGGCCCGGCCTATCTGGAGTGGTTCCGCTCCCGCGGCTTCACCGAGACCCACGACCCCGAGCATGTCAACGAGGGCGAAGGCGACTTCCTCGTCACCGACAGCTGGATCCTGGCCGGCCGCGGCTTCCGCAGCACCGCCGAAGGCCACCAGGAGGCGCAGGAGTTCTTCGGCCGCCCGGTCATCGGACTGGAGCTGACCGACCCGCGCTACTACCATCTCGACACCGCGCTGACCGTGCTGGACGGCGACGAGATCATGTACAACCCTGAGGCGTTCTCCCCGGGCAGCCGGGAGGTGCTGCGTCGGCTGTTCCCGGACGCCGTGCCGGTCGGGTCCGAGGACGCCGCGGTCTTCGGCCTCAACGCCGTCAGCGACGGCCTGCACGTGGTGCTTCCCGAGGCCGCCCAGCGGCTGAGCGGTCAGCTCCGGCAGCGGGGTTTCGAGCCCATCGGCGTCGACCTGTCCGAGCTGCTCAAGGGCGGCGGCAGCGTCAAGTGCTGCACGCTGGAGATACGCGGCTGACGACTTCCGCCGGGACGGGCCTGTCCGCTACGCGCGTCGACCGCCGTGGCAGCAGGCCCGTCTCGATCGCCCGGACGCCGGCCTGGAACCGCGAGCTGGTGCCCAGCAATGCCATGACGTCGGCGACCTGGCGCCGGTAGGTACGCACGGACATGGAGAGCTTGCGGGCCGCGACGTCGTCGATGAGCCCTTCCTGGAGGCAGCCGAGGACACGGCGCAATTCCTCGGCCTGGGCATGTTCCCTGAAGCGCAGATGCGGGTCCAGCACCGTCGCGGTCGACCAGATGGTGTCGAAGAGCGCCCGCAAGTTCATCGCCACGGACGTGCTGCGTATGAGTGCCGGGTCGCCCGGGGTGTACGACACCAGTGTCGACTGCGTGTCGGAGACGACGGCAGTAAGCCCGGAGAGCGCGGCGAGCCGCACCTCGGCCTCTTCCGGAAACAGTGCGTCGAGGGCGCACTGGGTCCGGGTGACAGGTGGGACGAGCGCCCGTACGGTGACGTCCGCGGCCAGCATCGGGGCGATCCTGCGAAAGGCGGCAAGGACGGCGGTGGTCGTCTCGGAGCCTTCGCCGATTATCAGGCAGAGGGATTCCGAAGTTTGGGACATGAAGCCTTCGGCTGCTTCTCCCAAGGCTTCTCGGCTCACGGAGAGCTGGGTGACAAGTGAATCGTTCGGCGTCCGGCTGCGCCATTGTGCGGCCAATGATTCCACCAGGCCCCGGACCTTGAGTAGATCCTGCTCCAGAATTTTCGTGGTGGGCAACACGTTTATTCCTCTCAAGGCATGTCAAGCAACTGTAATTCGGCTGCTCGGGTACCACCGGAAAAACGGGAACTGACTCCCAGCGAATCCAGGATTCTGGCGACGTGCCTGCGGTACGTGCGCAGGGACAGGCCCAGTTCACGGGCCGCGACCGCGTCCGTGGAGCCGGCGTGCAACCGGGCCAGGACGCCACGTGCGGTGTCGGTGGAGAGATAGGCGTCCAGCAGCAGATAGTCCGGCCAGGCCAGCGCAGTGTCCCAGGCCCCCATGAACAGCGAGGCCAGCACGCGGACCGCGGCCCGGTCGCGAACCAGCAGGCCACCCGCGCTGTCGCCCGACGCATGGATCAGCGCCTCCTCGGCGTCCACCACCAGGGACTCGGCGAGCGGGCGGCCGGTCACTCGCAGTTCCGCCAGGTCGGCCGCCCCCGCCCAGGCCGGCAGCTCCCGCAGTGCTGAGGCGGACCCGAGCACGCGGACGGTACTCCGGCCTCGACCGGTTCTGGGCCGGGCCCTGAGGTCGCTCAGCGCGGTGCGTACGGCCGCCAGTTGCCCGCTCCGGCCGGACAGCGAGATCAGCACGGTGCGCCGGGCCTGGGCCACCAGGTCCGTCAGGGTGGCACCGGGCGCCTCCTGCAGCTGGTCGGCGGAAAACTCCACGAAACGCGTCGCGGGAAGAGAACGGAATTCAAGAACGGCGGAATCGATGAGATCCCGTGCTTTCAGCAGCGCGTGTTCCACGGGGTCGTGAGTGAATTGTGTACTACCTGTTTCAGACTGATCCCGATTGATGGCTTCCCCCCCCCGGTTCTCCTGGTTGAAAAGTTACCCAATAGAGACGGTGCCAGCAAGGGCTTTCTGGGTTTGAGGCGTGTCGTTTGGTCTGATTTGAAGGGTGATGCCCGTCACTGTTTGTCGCCAATTAGCGATCGAGTGTCTTGTTCTGATCGATCGGTGGCGCAATGTGTGCGGTCGTCGATCTATTGGAATGCCACGCCTTATGTATGCAGAGGGCCGCGGAATGGGCCGCTGAGTGACCAGTGGGCAAATTCAGGCACGCGAAGCCGGCTGCGCCCCGGCTGCGGGGTCGGAGCGTAGGTCCGGATACTCATGGAGGCGGTAGCCCGCCTTGTCCGGCACCTGACAGTGAGCCCTCACCCACCGGGACCCGTACGGTTTTCAGCCGCCGCCGACTCGAGCCCCACCCGAGGTGCCCTTCCCGGCGAACCCTTGCATCGGCGCCGCTCCGGGGGTGGTCACCGCAGCAGCGAGAACGTCAGCCCCGCCACCACCGAGCCCAGCACCGCCCCCGCCACGACCTGGGCCGGGGTGTGGTCGCGCAGCGCGACGCGGGACCAGCCGATCAGGGCGACCAGGGAGTATGCGGCCAGCAGCCAGGGGCCGTAGGTGAGGGCGAGGATGGTGATGCTGCCGGAGGAGACCGCGGCGTGGACGGAGATTTTCCAGGCGAAGGTGATCGCCATGAGGATGACCAGGGTGGAGACCATCGCCGCGATGAGTGCGACCATGGCCGACGGGGCGCCGAGGAAACTCATCAGCACGGTGCCGGTGGCGACAGAGCAGATGATGAAGACCATGACCACGAGCCGCTGCTGCCGCACGCCGAGGTGACGGTCGGCCCAGGTGCCGCGCCGGATACCCAGCTTGATGAAGAGCACCGGGATGACGGCCGCGAACAGCGCGCCGAACAGCCCCCAGCCGACCCCCGCCAGTCCGTCGGCGTGCCAGCCGACGAGCAGGGTGACGACGAGGATCCAGTTCTTCGGCTCGAAGCCGTCGGTGACGAGGCGAGCAGCGCGGGACTCCCGCGGGGCGTCGGCAACGGTTTCAGTGCTGGTCACTAGAGGGCTTTCTGCTGGGCGGAGTGGTGGCTGTCGTGCGTGCCCTGACCGTGGGGGCCGTGGGTGCGGACGAAGTTTCGTACGACGTCGTCCCCCCGTGCTGCCTCGATGCGCTGCAGCCATTGAGCCTCGGCTTCGAGGTCGAGGGCTGCGTGATCCTCGGCGGGGCCGACGTCTCGGCGCTGGACGGTGTCGTAGGGGACGAGGCCCGCGAGCTTGGCGTGGCGGGCGGTCTCGATCCAGCAGGCCTCCGCGAGGTCCTGCCGGGCGGCCGGCGCGGCGGCATCGGCGGCGTCCCGCTGGGCGGCCGAGACGTACGGCTGGAGGGCCAGGATCGCGTCGCGGATCTCCACGACTCGGCGGTGCAGCCGCATCCGCAGCTCCCGGCGGCGCAATTCCTCGCCCAGCACGACCTCGGGGACCGCCCCGGTCAGGTCTTGCCACAGGGGGCGCAGCGCGCGTACGTACCGCCAGTGCTGGGCCGCCCGCCAGGCCACTCCGGCAGCCGGGACGGAGCTGCCGACGAGGATCAGGCCGATGCCGGTGAGTTTCATCGTGTCGGTGACTGTGCTCGCGCTCGCGTCGCTGCTGGGCCCGGCCGCATCGGTGAGGCGCAGGACGAGGTAGCCGGACCGGGACAGCGCGTACGTCACCCCGACCGCGGTGCCCGCCCCGAGCAGCCGCAGGCCGGTGCGCAGCCAGCCCGCGCCCGCGTGGCGGCTGGAGCCCCAGAAGAGCCGGGTGGCCATGACCATCGCGGTGGCCAGGTAGGAGAGCCAGACGAGCAGGTAGACGGTGGCCGGGACGGATCCGGCGCTGTGCTCGAAGAAGTCCGTGGCCTCGGTCCGGCGCGGCACGAAGGCGAACAGTACGGTCAGTACGGCCATGGTCGTCCCGACGACGGCCATCCGTCGCCGGACCCCGGCACGGCTCTGGGGTCGGGCGATGACGTAGACGAACTCCAGGACGGCGGCCGCCGCAGTGATGCCCAGGTAGTGCTTGAGCAGGGTCGACAGGTTGTTGACTCCGCTGCCGCTGTCGATGGCGTGCATGATGGTCGGGCTGCGCAGGGTCATGGAGAGTGTCAGTGCGGCGAAGGCGACCCACAGGGTGCGTTGCTTCGACGACCGTACGGCTGAGGGGGCACGCCAGACGGCCACCATCCACAGCAGGACCAGCACGGCGGTGCTCATACGCGCGCCCTCACCATCTGCGATCTCGGGGAGTGTCCGTGAAGGTGCGCATGGGGTGGCCGAGGGCGTCGCCCAGCCGTTCCAGCACGGGGTTCGTGGTGGCCTCGCGGTCGAGGATGCGATGGCTGAGAATCGTTGCCAGCAGCTCGGCGTCCTTCTCCTGGTTGTCGCTGTAGCTGGTGCGCCCGAGGATGTGCAGTACCTGGTCGAGGTCCATACCGAGGTCGTCCTCGTCGTCTTCGCCGTCCGGCAGCAGCCTGGTGGCGTACGCGGGCCGCTCGGCGTCCGGCGCGCTGTGGCCGAGGAGCAGGTGGGCGAGCTCGTGCAGCACGATCTGGAGCTTGTGCAGGGCGCTGGTCGCCGGCTCGTAGAAGATCAGATCCGCGTGCTCGGTGGCCACCAGAACCCCGCAGGGCAAGCTGCTGTTCGGGTCACCCTCGAGTGGGACGAGGCGCAACGGACGGCCCCGCTGGGCGGCGAGGCCCTCGCATAAGGTGTCGAGGTCGAAGGGGCGCGGGATGGCGACCACGTCGGCTATGGCCTCGCAGCGGGCGCGTCGGCGCGTGATGTACATGCGGTCCTCGCTGGCCGGGCAGACCTGGGCCGGCCGAAAGTCCCGGAGGTTCCATGACATTCCGCCGAAGCGTTGTCCGCTGAGCGAAGCGAACGTAATTGCGCGTGAGCCTAGGTCATGAGGTGCTCATGCTCAAGTTGCGCCGAGTCGGCCGTACCGCACACCGATGCAGTTCGGCCACACGCGGATCGGGCTTCAGGGCCGTGGCTCCCGCGCACGGCCGGGTGGTGGCTCGGGCAAACCCTCCAGCCTGCGCGCCTGGTCGATAACTCCGCGGATCGCTTGGATGCTTCCGGCCGACAGGCCGTTCATGCGCAGGGCGACGTCCCGTACGTCGCTGTCCTCCAGGATCTTCACCAGCTCTCGCTGAGCCCGGGTCAGCTCGACCCGCTCCTTGATCCGGGCGAGCTTGGCGTCCACGCGCTCGGCAACCGAGTCGTCGAAGAAGTAGGTCACCGGTACGCCGAAGAAGCCCGCGATCACGGTGAGGGTGCTGACCTTCGGATCGGTGATCTCGCCCTTGCGGATCTTCTGAATGGTGGCATGCGACACCGTCGGCCCGTCCGGTCCGGCCTTCGTGCGGATTCCCTCGGCTATCTCCATGTAGCTGAGCGGGCCGCGGTCCGGGGGATGGACGGTGTGGATCAGGTGGTCGAGCTTCTGAGCGATGGTGCGCCCGCTCGCCGGGTTCCGGCTCTCCACTCGATCACCCCTCGCTGCTGACCCCGCCGACATCACCGGTCTCCTCCGGCAGCCGCACCCGCACTGCGCGCCTTCACTGTGCACCGAGGTTCACGGACGAGGATAGCGGCGCGGCGGTCGTAAAGTTTGATTGACAATCCGAAGGTCCTCTCGACATCCTGGGGGCAGCCCGTAAAATAAAGTAGACGGTGCAGCGTGCGTCCACGGGGGAGGGCACGCTGCACCGTCCGCAACGGGGGCGGGTCACCGGGGCCGGGGGTGCGGGGCGTGCCGCACCCCCGGCGCGGTGTCCACCATGGGCGATCGCTTGGGGTGGAAGTGGCCGGAAGGAATTCCAGGGCGGGAGGCCCGGGCCGATGGCCGCGGTGTTCGGCCCGCCGGGCCGGGAGCGCAGGTTCGATCGGCGCCCGGCGTGCGCCGCGGAAGTCATCACGCCGGCTGCCGGCCGGGCGGCGGGGCGCCGGCGGGGCCAGGCAGCGGGGCCGGGGGTGGGCGGCAATGGCCGGCCAGGTCCGCTCGTCGCCAGGCGGCCGACCTTCAGCCGGATCAACATGCCCGGGAACAAGTGGAGTTCGCGAGGCGCAGATCAGAGCTGCAGCCTCGCAGACGGGGTGCGGCCGATCCCCGGGGGAAGGCTTCGGCCATGCTGTGCGAGGTCGTGTCGCGGCCCGTGGCCCAGCCGCGGGGCTGCCCGCCGCGCGGGGTGGACCGGAAGAAGCTTGCATCGTGGCGCGTGGCGTCAGCCCGGCGCGGCCGACCGACCGGCTCGGCGGGTTGGCCCGTGACGACGCGGGTGAAGCGGGTGACCCATCCGGTGTCCGTGGCGACGAGGATGTCGGTATCGCCCGGCACCGTCACCGCCCGTCGCGCACGAGGCGACCGACGGCGTCACGGACAGGCGGGGGTCGAGGCGGGCGCGGGTCACCGCGGTGGCTCGCCGGCCGGACCCGGACGGCGTCCGGCACGGCGGTCCAGGAGGTCCGTCCCGTCAGGCAGCGGCCACCACGGAGGAGTCGAGGCTGTCCAGCATCTCGCGCCGGACCAGTAACGGATCGTCGGTGAGGATCTGCTGGTGCAGGATCTCGATCTCCCGGCACGGCTCGACGCCCACGTCGCTGACGAGCGCGGTCCGCAGCGTTTGATAGCTCGCCAGGGCTTCTGCCCGCCTGCCCTCACGGTAAAGGGCGAGCATCAGATAACCGGTGAGTTTCTCCCGCAGCGGGTCTTCGGCAATTGCGTCCCGTAGATAGGGAAGCACCATCGACTGCATTCCGATCCGAAGGCATGTCCCGGCGAATTGTTGAACCGCAGTCAATCGTTTGTCGTTGAGCTTGGCTGCAACTGCGCCGAGGAGATGTGAACTGTCGGCCAGCCCGTCGAGTGCCGGTCCGCGCCAGTAACCGAGGGCGGTGCGCAGATGCTCCATCGCCGGAAGATGATTGCCCGTTGCCAATGCCCGATTCGCCAAGGTCAATTCTTGGTCAAATAGCGTGACGTCGACGTCTGCCGGGTCCAGGACGATACGGTAGCCGCCGTTCATCGTCTCGATGGGAACGTCCAGCCTCACGAGGACTTTCCGCAGGTCACAGACGTAGCTCTTCAGGTTTCCGCGAGCCGAGGCGGGGGCTCTGTCCTCCCAGAGACCTCGCATGAGCCTTTCGGTCGAAATGACGGTGTTCGGCATGGCCAGCAGGTTGGCGAGTACTTGAAGCTGCCTGAGTCTGGTTACTGAGGCGGAGTCACCATTGGCCTGTTTGATCTCGAGATTTCCGAGCAGTAGAAATTTCACGATCCCCCCGTGGAGCGTGGCAATGGAACTCTCTGCCGATCGTCCGGGAGTGCTCGGGCGCGGGGCCCGGCGCAAAACCCCCTGCGGTAGGTCATCCGCAAGGGTGACGATCGGGGAGTGTTTTTTTGACACTACCAAGCGGGATGTTGACAATGCAATGACTGCGCGCAAGGGAGCTCGGGCCGCCTCCCCGGGGAAAGTCGAACTCCGTCGTTCGCTCTGGTAGGTAAATCTTTCATGAGGACAGGCCGGAGCCGCTGGGCCCCGGCCTCTAGCGAACCGGTCAGGCGGTCACGGCAGCAGATCCCGCATCGGCCGTGGCCGGCCGGTCCGGACGCGTCACCGCCAGGCAGGCAGCCGCGACCAGGACGAAGACCCCCACGACGACGCTCATGGTGGGCACCATCGCCTCGGCGAACGCCTCGCCCATGCTCATCCCCTCGGCCCGAGCCGCAGCAACCCCGCCTTCGAGCAGCGCACCCACCACCGCGGCCCCGATGACGAAACCCGCCTGCCGAATGGCGTTGAACGCCCCGGACGCGGCCCCCATGTCGCTCTCCGGAACCTCGAACATCGCGATGGCCACCATCGGCGCGAACACGCCCGCCTGGCCGACTCCCGCCAGAACCACGCCCGGCAGCATCAGCCACAGGCTGCTCTCGCTCCGCGCCATCAGCATCACGTACGCTGCCGCCACCGCGAAGATCGTCAGTCCGGACACCAGGAACCACCTGCCGCCGGTCCGGTCGATGATCGGTCCGGCGACCGCGAAGATCGGGAACATCACCAGAGCCCCGGGCGCCAGAGCCAACCCCGTCTGGAGAGCGGACAGTTCGAGCACCGACTGCATGTAGATGCTCAGCGTCACCCACATGGCGGTCAGTCCCAGCGAGATCGCCAGGCCGGCCGCCGACGCCAGGGAGAAGTTCCGCATCCGGAACAGCGACAACGGGACAAGGGCGTTCTTCCGTGCCCGGGCCTGCGTGAACACGAACACCGCGAGCAGCGCCACTCCGGCCGCGATCACCAGCGGGATGCTCACGAAACCACTGATGGTCCCCCAGTCGTACCGCTCGCCCTCCAGCAGGCCGAAGGTGAACGCCGAGAACCCCAGGCTTGCCAGGACGACCCCCACCAGGTCCAGCGACAGGCGGTTGGCCGTTCGCAGGTTCGGCACGAACACCAGCGTCAGGACGAACGCCAGGATCCCGACCGGAATGTTGATGTAGAAGATCCAGGGCCACCCCTGCCAGGTCACCAGCAGGCCGCCCAGCGTCGGCCCGACGGCAGCCGCTACACCGGCGGAAATGCCCCAGACGGTGCCGGCCACTCCTCGCTTCTCCGGCGGGAACATCGCCATCATCAGCGTCATCGGCTGCGGTGTCAGCAGCGCTGCGCCGATGCCCTGCACCGCCCTGAAGGTGATCAGCAGCGCCGGTGAGTCCGCGAGCGCGCACAGCAGTGATCCCGCCGTGAACACCGCGAGTCCGATGAGGAACATCGTGCGTGGGCCCACGATGTCCCCGAGGCGCCCGGCCGTGACGATCAGTACCGCGACGGCGAGGACGTAGGCGGAAACGACCCACATGATCTCGTCCAGCCCCGCACCGAGGTCGGACATGATGCTGGGGATCGCGACGTTGACGATCGTCGTGTCGAGCACGGTCACGAACAGGCCCGCGCACAGGATCGCCATCGCGATCCAAGGATTGTTCTGTCGATTGGTGGCCTCGGGAGCCATCGTGCACCTCTCATGGTCGATGCAGTGCTGGAGTGGCTCCGGTCGGGCCGCCCCCTCGCACGAGATTACTCATGTGCGAGTGATTGGGCAAGAGTAGACGCGTGCGGCTAGTCGCCTCCGAGTCGGGTGCACGGCAAAGGGCGGACACCCGCAGGTGATCCGCCCCGGTCGTGCTGAGTGTCAGCCGTGCTACTCGGCGTCCTCTTGTGCCCTCTCGGCCAGCAGCTGCGGTAGTTGGGCCAGCAGCTCGTCGTGCCACTCCAGCTCTGCGCGGAGCCGGGTCTCGGTGTGGCGGATGATGATGCGCTCCAGCCCCACGATGTACGGCGCCGCCGCACTCTGCAGCTGGCGCCAGGCCTCCAACTCGCCGGCCACGGCGGCACGCCGGTTCTCCAGGATCGTGCGCAGCTCGTCCGCGCTCACGTCCTGGGTGTTCTGCAACGCCAGGTCGACCGGGTCGGGACGCAGCTTGATGTCGCGCAGAGCCTTTTCCCGCAGGAAGGCGAACTCGGTCCGGCCCTCCTCGGTGATGGCGTAGACGGTCCGCTCGGGCCGGTTGCCCTCCTGCTCGCTGCGCACGGCCGTGATGATGCCCTCGGCCTGCATCCGGTGCAGCACACCGTAGAGCGAGCCCGGCTTGATGTCGGTCCACAGCTCCGTTCGGTCGGTCTGCGCCACACGGCGGATCTGGTGGCCGTGCATCGGCTCGCCCTTGGCGAGGACCCCGAGAACGAACAGACGAGTGCTACTCATGGCGCCTAGTTAAACATGGGCCAGGGCGTTGTCGTCGAGCGCTGCGACCAGCCCGGATCACCTGCGAAGTGCATCTCCGGACTGGCATTGAACCCGTCGGGGACCACCCGCGAACCCGCCCTGGACGGTTACTGGACACCCGTGTGGAACCGTTCGGTGAAGCCGGGGAAGGGCGAGCGGTGAAGTCCCGTGACGTCCTCCGGGGGCCAGTCGCTCAGTCTCATCAGATGCGGAGACCGAACCATGCAGGAGTTCACCCTTGAGGAGCTCGTCGAGCTGATCGAAGCCCACGCCGGCGAGCCCGACGAGGGGGAGCTCGACGTGAGCGTCGTCGATGTGCTCTTCCAGGAGCTCGGGTACGACTCCGTTCAACTGCTCGAGGTCGTCAGCCAGATCAAGGCGCGCTACGGGCTCGATCTCGCCGAGGGCATCCTCGCCGAGATGCGCACCCCCCGGCAGGTCCTCGACACCATCAACGAACTTCTGCGATCCCGCCAGCATGACGGAATGGGGAATGGAATGACAGTGCATACGTCGTCCGGCGCGTTCGACCTGAGCCACAATGACGCGTCCTCGCTGCACGCCCAGCAGCTGCTGCTGCTGGCCTGTGGCGGCAGGCTCGCCCGCGTGGTCTACACGCTCGCCGAGCTGGGAGTCGCCGATGTCGTCGCCGACGGCCCGCTCGACATCGACACGATCGCGGAGAAGGCCGGTGCCGACGCGGTGTCGCTCTACCGCGTGCTGCGCTGCGCGGCGTCGGTCGGCATCTTCGTCGAAGGACCCACCCGTACCTTCGGCCTCACTCCGCTGGCCGAGGGCTTGCGCTCGGACAACCCCAACGGCGTGCTGCCGCTGGTGAGGTACAACAACATCGAGCTGACCCACCGGCCGTTCGACGAGATCCTGCACAGTGTCAGGACCGGCGAGCCCTCCTTCGAGCGCACGCTCGGTGTGTCGTTCCCGGACTACCTGTCGGCGAACCCCGAAGTCGGCCGGTTCTTCGACCAGTTCATGTCGTTCTGGAGCCGCCAGTTCGTCGAGGAGGAACTGGAGCAGTACCGCTTCGAGCGCTTCACCAGTCTGGCCGACCTCGGCGGCGGCGACGGCTTCTTCCTGGCGCAGGTCCTCAAGCGCCATCCGGAGATGAGTGCCTACCTGTACGACTACCCGAGCGTCGTGGCCAAGGCCGGCCCGTTGCTGGAGGAGTTCGGCGTCCGTGAGCGCGTCGAGATCGAGGGCGGTGACCTGACCCGGGCGGATGTCCCGGCCGGTTACGACGCCTACCTGCTCAAGGCCGTGCTGCACTGGCAGAACGACGAACAGGCCGAGGGCATCCTCAAGGAGATCCGCCGCAAGATGGGCGACAACGCGGCCGCGCGCCTGCTGGTGTTCGACTCCGTCCTCGACCCGGGCAACGCGTGGGACCACGGCAAGTTCCTCGATGTCGACATGCTCGTCCTCTTCGGCGGTCGCGAGCGCACCTTCGACGACTGGACCGCCCTGCTGAGGCGCAGTGGTTTCGAGCTGGTCGGTCAGCCGAACGTCTTCCACTGGACCCTCCTCGAGGCCAAGCCGGTCTGATCACGACCGCTCCCGCTTTTCTCGAGGATCACAGGAGGAGGAGTTCATGACGACGGCGACGCAGTTCGACGCCGAGTCGCTGAAGGCGATTCTCATCGAGAATCTCGGCGTCGACGACGATGCGATCGACGGCGCATGGGGCAGCAGGCCGGCCGAGCTGGGGATCGACTCGATCGGCATCCTGGAGCTGCAGGCCGTGGTGAAGGAGCAATACGGCGTCGAGCTGCCGGAAACCACCAACGAACAGTCGCTCAGCGGGATCGTCGAGCTGGTGTCGACGAGCCTGAAGGAAAGGGAAAGCGCCTGATGTCTTCGCAGACCGACAACTCCGTGCTCATCGACGCCCCGCTGGACCTCGTGTGGGACATGACGAACGACGTCCGGTCATGGCCGAACCTGTTCACCGAGTACGCCGCGATCGAGGTCCTGCACGAGGAGGGCAGCACCGTCCGCTTCCGGCTGACGATGGTGCCCGACCCGGACGGCTCCGTGTGGAGCTGGGTCAGCGAGCGGACCTCGGACAGGGCGAGCCGAACCGTTCATGCGCATCGCATCGAGACCGGGCCGTTCGAGTACATGAAGATCAACTGGGAGTACTCCCAGGAGGGCGACGGCGTCCGCATGCGCTGGCAACAGGACTTCGAGCGCAAGCCCGACGCGCCGTTCACCATCGAGGCCATCACCAAGCGGATCAACGAGAACACGCTGATTCAGATGGCCGCCATCAAGTCCAAGATCGAGGCGGCGGCGGGCAAGGTCAACGCCTGACGGGAACTGCCGGGGCGGACCCCCTTCCCGCCCCGTCGGACGACCCTGTCGCATGTCATGGACCGATCAGGTCCATATCGTCATCCAGCTCGACCAGTCCCTTTGTCGGAGGAAGCATGACCGACGCCCGCACGATGTACGAGTGGTTCGCGGTCGGCGCGGCCGGACACCCGGACGCCGTCGCCCTCGAAGTGGGTGGGAAGTCCTACACGTACGCCGAGTTGGACCGGATCGCCGGCGGACTCGCGGCGGACGTCCTCGCTGCCATGGACGCGCCCGAAGCGGTCGGCCTGCACGCCAACCGGTCGCTGACCGCGTACGCCGGTTACCTCGCGATCCAGCGGATCGGCGCCGCCGTGGTGCCCCTGCACCCGGCCTGGCCGAGGGCACGGACCGAGGCGGTCATCGCCGCCGCGGGCGTTCCGGTCGTGGTGACCGACACCGTGATCGAGCTGTCCACGACGGTCGTCCGGCACGACCCGGCCGCCGAGCCGACCGCCGCCGCCGAGCCGCGTCAGGCTGACGCCGACGGCATCGCCTACGTCCTGTTCACCTCAGGGTCGACCGGCGTCCCCAAGGGCGTGCCCGTCACCCATCGCAACGTCGACGCGTTCCTGCGGCACGTGATCGAGCGGTACGAGATGGGCCCCGGTTGCAGGGTCAGCCAGACCTTCGACCTCTCCTTCGACCTGTCGGTGTTCGACCTGTTCGCGACGTGGGGTTCCGCATCGTCCTTGGTCGTGCCTTCCCGGGGAGACCTGCTCGCCCCGGCCCGGTTCGTGGTCGAGGCGGGCATCACGCACTGGTTCTCGGTGCCGTCGGTGATCTCGGTGTCCGCCCAGCTCGGCAGGCTCCCCCCCGGCGCCATGCCCGGTCTGCGCTGGTCCCTGTTCTGCGGGGAGTCCCTCACCGTCGACCAGGCGACCGTCTGGCAGGCCGCAGCTCCCGGCAGTGTGCTGGAGAACCTCTACGGCCCGACCGAACTGACGCTGAGCATCAGCCAGTTCCGGCTCGATGCCGACCTGGCCACCTGGCCGAGAACCGCTACCGGCACCGTGCCGATCGGCGAGGTGTACCCGGAGCACGAGGCGATCCTCGTCGGCGAGGACGGCCGCGCCGGCGACTTCGGCGAGCTGTGCGTGCGGGGGCCGCAGCGCTTCGCCGGTTACCTCGACACCGCAGACAACACCGACCGGTTCATCGAGTTCGAAGGCACCGTCGGTGTTCCGAGCGGCGAGCGAGCCGAGGTCCCGGCCCAGCTGTGGTACCGCACCGGCGACCTGGTGCAGCGCACGCCGGACGGCTTGGTGCACCTGGGGCGCATCGACCACCAGGTCAAGGTTCAGGGCTACCGCGTCGAGCTCGGCGAGATCGAGGCCGCTCTGCGGACCCTGGCACCGGTCGCGGAGGCCGTGGTCGTCATGACCCGGCCGGCCGGCCGGCAGCAGCTCGAGGCCGTCTACACCGGAACCCGGGCCGACGCCGGGGAACTCGACGCCGGTCTGCGCGCGCTTCTGCCGCCGCACATGGTCCCGCGCGCCTTCACCTGGGTGCAGCGGCTGCCGCTGAACCTCAACGGCAAGGTCGACCGGGCCGAGATCGCGAAGACCCTGCAGCGCCACCACGAGCGGCCCGCGTCCGGTCCGGCCGAACACGAAACGGAGTGAGGAGAGCATGCAGCGCGCACTTCTGGTCATGAGGATGAACCCGTCGGACGCGGGCGAGGTGGCGGACATCTTCGCCGACCACGACAGGACCGGCCTGCCCGAACAGATCGGCGCCGTACGCCGCACCCTGTTCCAGTACAACGGCCTGTACTTCCACCTGGTCGAGGCGCCCGACGACCTGGACGGCGACCTGATGCAGCGGATCATCGACTCGCGCCACCACCCGTTGTTCGCCGACACCTCCGCGCGCCTCAAGCCGCTGCTGACGCCGATCGTGCCCGACTGGCAGAGCCCGTACGACAGCAGGGCCATCGAGTTCTACAACTGGGACATCGCGTGATCGTCGCGTCCCCCACCACCGCACGTACGAATCGGGAAGGCGAGCGCACATGAATCGCGAAGAGCTGTTCACGATGATGACGGCCTACAAGCAGACCAGCGTGCTCAAGGCCGGCATCCAGCTCAGCGTGTTCGACCACCTGGCCGACGGCCCCGTCGGCGTCGAGACGGTGGCCAAGGCCGTCGGCGCCGCCCCGCGGGGCGTCGAGGTCCTGCTCAACGCGCTCGCCGCGATCCGCGTGGTGGAGACCGAAAAGGAGCGCTACTGGATATCGCCCGAGACCGCCGACCTGCTGGTCACCACCCGTGCCGGCTACGCGGGAGGCATGGTCGCGGTGTTCGCGGGCGACGCGGAGTGGGATGCGGTCAACAAGATCAGCGCCGCGGTCCGCAACGGTGGCACTGTCCTCGACGACAACGCGGAGACCCCGAACTACGGTTTCTGGGAAGACTTCGCCACCCACGCGCACGTCGTCGCCGCACCGACCGCCGGCATCCTCGTCGAGCAGATCGGCGACTGGGCCCGCGGCCGTCAGGAGCTGAAGGTCCTCGACGTCGCCTGCGGACACGGCGTCTACGGCTACTCGGTGGCCCAGGCCTTCGAGCACGCCCACGTCTGGTCACTGGACTGGGACAACGTGCTCCCGGTCGCCAAGGAGCACGCCACGCGCATGGGGGTGGCCGACCGCACCAGCTACCTCGCGGGCGACATGTTCACCACCGACCTGGGCGGCCCGTACGACCTGGTGCTGATCACCAACGTCATGCACCACTTCAGCGAGGAAAAGGCGCTCGAACTGCTCAAGCGCGGAGCGAGTGTTCTCACACCGGGCGGCCGGGTGGGACTCGTCGGCTTCACCACGTCGGAGAAGCCGCCCGCACAGGACCCGGCGCCCTACCTGTTCGACATCCTCATGCTGATCTGGACGACCGGCGGCCATGTGCACTCCGGCGAGGCCTACGAGCGGATGCTCGGCGAGGCGGGGCTGCGCGGACTGGCCGACGAGGCCGTCCCCGGTCTGGCCTTCCACGTCCTGACCGCCGAGCAGGCCGAGGCGAGGGCCGACACATGACCACTCGACGGCGCATCGTCGGCTTGGCCGACGTCGTCAGCAGCACGCGCATGGGCGGTTCCGACTGGGCCCTGCTGACGCCCAGGAGCGTCGGGGCCACATCGGGCTTCATGGGCGCGATGACGCTGGAGCCGGGCGAGTACGTGTCCCGGCATCTGCATCCGTTCTCCGACGAGTTCATCTACGTCACCGAGGGCGTCCTGGAGGTCGAGGTCGAGGGCGTCCACCACAGCGTGCCGCCCGGGGAGGCCGTGTTCATCGAGCGCGGCGAGGCACATCGGTTCCGCAACGACGGAGACGTCCCGATGTTCGCGGTCTACCACATCGCACCGCTCGCACCGACCCCCGGCCAGGGCCATGTGGACCTCGAACCCGCACCGAGCCCGAACGACATACCACCGCAGGTAGGAGGTTGATGATGCGCAGGGTGGTCATCACGGGCATCGGCCTGTGTGCCCCTGGCGGCGTCGGCCGCAAGGACTTCTGGGAGTTCATCACCTCGGGCCGCACCGCGACCCGTCCGGTGTCACTGTTCGACGCGAGCGCCTACCGTTCCCGTATGGCCGCCGAGGTCGACTGGGACCCGGCGGCCCAGGGTTTCGACGCACACGAGACCGTCAGGTTCGACCGCATGGTGCAGTTCGCTCTGACCTGTCTGCGTGAGGCCATGCAGGACAGCGGAGTCGACCAGGAGACCGTCGAGCCGGGCCGAATCGGCGTCAGCATCGGTACGGCCATCGGCTGCACCATGGGCTTGGAGAGCCAGTACGCCGCGGTCAGCAACAGCGGAGCCGACTGGCTGGTGGACCACACCAAGGCCGCGCCGTGGATCTTCGACTACTTCGTCCCCACGTCACTCGCCCGGGAGATCGCCTGGGCGGCGGGCGCGGAAGGGCCCACCACGGTCGTCTCGACCGGGTGCACCTCGGGCATGGATGCCGTCGGCCACGCCTTCGAGCTGGTCCGCGAGGGCTCCGCCGACGTGATGGTGACCGGCGCATCCGACGCGCCGATCTCGCCGATCACCGTCGCCTGCTTCGACTCGATCAAGGCGACGTCGCCGAGCAACGACGACCCCGAGCACGCGTGCAAGCCGTTCGACCTGCGCCGCAACGGATTCGTCCTCGGTGAGGGCGCCGCCGTCCTCGTGCTGGAGGAGTACGAGCACGCACGCAAGCGCGGCGCACACATCTACGCAGAGATGGCCGGCTTCGCCACCCGCGCGAACGCCCACCACATGACCGGCCTGCGTGCTGACGGCCACGAGATGGCCGAGGCCATCCGGGTCGCGGTCGGCCAGGCCAGGCTCGACCTCGACTCGCTGGGCTACATCAGCGCGCACGGCTCGGGCACCAGACAGAACGATGTGCACGAGACGACCGCGATGAAGAAGAGCCTCGGTGAGACGGCGTACCGGGTGCCGGTCAGCTCGATCAAGGCGGCCATCGGGCACGCCCTCGGGTCGGTCGGCGCGATCGAACTCGCCACCTGTGCGCTCGCCATCGACACGGGCGTCGTGCCGCCCACAGCCAACCTGGAGGTCGCCGATCCGGAATGCGACCTGGACTACGTCCCTCGCACAGCCCGTGACGGACGCGTCGACGCCGCGCTCAGCGTCGCCAGCGGCTTCGGCGGATTCCAGAGCGCTGCCGTCCTCAAGGGGCCGAGGAGTTGGACGTGACCACCACTGTGGAATGTCGGACCGTCGTGACCGGACTGGGCGCGGTGACGCCCAACGGGCTCGGGGTGGACACGTACTGGTCGGCGATCCTGGAGGGCCGCAGTGCCATCGCGCCCTTCAGTCGCTGGGAACCGCAGACGTACCCGGTGCGGGTCGGCGGCGAGATCCGCGACTTCGTCGTGCGCGAGCACGTGCCGGGCAGGCTGCGTCCGCAGACCGACCGGGTGACGCAGTACGCGATCGCAGCCTCCGACTGGGCGCTTGCCGACGCGGGGGTCATCGTGTCCGAGCTCGACGAGTTCGACGTCGGTGTGATCACCGCCAACGGCTGCGGCGGCTTCGAGTTCGGCCAGAAGGAGCTGCAGAAGCTCTGGAGCACCGGCCCTCACCTGGTCAGCGCGTACCAGTCGTTCGCCTGGTTCTACGCGGTGAACACCGGCCAGATCTCCATCCACCACGGGATCAAGGGCCACAGCTCGGTCGTGGTGACCGAGCAGGCGGGTGGGCTTGACGCGCTTGCGCACGCCCGGCGGCTGGTCGCGGGGGGCAGCCTGAAGGTGGCTCTGTGCGGCGGACTCGATGCGCCGCTGTGCCCGTGGGGCCTGGCCGCGCAGATGCCCAACGGCTACATGAGCGAGGTGGCGGACGAGACCCGCGCGTATCTGCCGTTCGACCGGCAGGCCGCGGGTTATGTGCCCGCCGAGGGCGGTGCCCTGCTGACCCTGGAGAACCACGAAGAGGCCAGAGACCGGGGCGTGGAGCGGTTCTACGGGGAGCTTGCCGGCTACGCGGCGACGTTCGATCCGCACCCGCGCACCGGCCGCCCGGGCACGCTGCCCACCGCGATCCGCGGGGCACTGGCCGACGCCGGGCTGCGTCCCGACGAGGTCGACGTGGTGCTCGCCGACGCCATCGGCGCGCTCGACCTCGACCTGGCCGAGGCGCGGGCCATCGCCGAGGTGTTCGGCCCCCGTGGCGTGCCGGTCGCGGTGCCGAAGGCGCTGACCGGACGGCTCTACTCCGGCGGCGGCCCGCTGGACACCGTCGCCGCGCTGCTCATGATCCGTGACGGCGTGATCCCCGCGATGCCGCAACCGGTCGACACCCCGGTGGGATACGACCTCGACCTGGTGGTCGGCCAACCCCGTGAGACGCCGATTCGCTCCGCGCTCGTCATCGCGCGCGGCCTCGGCGGGTTCAACTCCGCGCTCGTCGTGCGCGCGGTCTGAGGCAGAAGTTCCGATGGAGGATTTGATGGAAACCGTACAGACCGGTGTTCTGGTCGTCGGTGGGGGACTCAACGGTTTGGCCTCCGCCCTGTTCCTCGCCCAGCAGGGCGTCGACGTGCATCTGGTCGAGCGCAACGAGACCACCGCGGTGCTGCTGCGCGCGGCGGGTGTGAGCGCGCGCACCATGGAACTGCTGCACGGCGTCGGCCTCGAACCGGAGATACGGGAGAAGGGGCTGCGCCTGGTCCCCGGCAAGCACTGGGTCGAGGACCACAGCTCACCCGCACTGCTGCCGCGCGCGATCCTGGGCGCCAAGCGGGTTGCCGACATCGGTGAGGGCTCCGCCTTCGTCATGGAGGAGGGCACCGTCGAGGTCGAGGGTGCCAGCCCTCAGGAGCCTGTGTGGTGCGGCCAGGACAAGATCGAGCCGATGATGATCCGCGAGGCGGAGGCACGCGGCGCGAAGATCCACTTCAATACCGAGTTCGTCTCCTACGAGCAGGACGAGGACGGCGTCACCGCCGTCGTCAGGGACAACGCGACCGGTGTCGAGCGCCGGGTGCGTGCCCGTTACCTGATCGCGGCCGACGGCGTCGCCAGCCCGATCCGCGAGGGCCTCGGCATCAAGCGGACCGGCAACGGCACCATGGGCCACGTGCTGTCGGTGCTCTTCGCCGCCGACCTGGACTCGGTGGTCAACGGCCGCCGCTTCCTGATCTGCTACCTGCTCAATCAGGCGTCCGGCCTGCTCCATCGCTTCGACGACACCCGATGGGTCTTCGGCTTGTTCTGGGAGCCGGAGCAGCACGGCGACGGCGAGGTCTCCAAGGAGCGGGCGCTGGAGTACGTCCGGACCGCCACCGGTCTCGCGGACCTCCCGATCGACGTGCAGCTGGTGACGAAGTGGCGCCTCGCCCACGAGGTCGCCGAGACCTACCGGGCCGGTCGCGTGTTTCTCGTCGGCGACTCGGCCCATGTGCATCCGCCGGCCGGAGGCTACGGCGCCAACTCGGGAATGCAGGACGCGCACAACCTGGCGTGGAAGATCGCCGCGGTGCTGAAGGGCTGGGCCGGCGAGAGCCTGCTGGACAGCTACGAGGCGGAACGGCACCCGGTCGGCGCGGCCACGGCCCACCAGGCGTACCTGCGGCAGGAGACGCGCACCAACGGTGACGGCGGGCACCCGGAGCTGCGCAACTCGACCGTCATCAGCACCGGTTACCGCTACCACTCCGCGGCGTTCGTCGGCAGCGAGGCGGGCGAGGCGCTGGAGACCGAGCTGCGGATCGACGGCCGTCCCGGTCTGCGGGTGCCGCACTCCTGGCTGGAGCAGGACGGCAGGCGGATCTCGACCGTCGAGCTGGCCGTCGACTCGTTCGTGCTGCTCGCGGGTGAGCGCGGTCAGTCATGGGTGGACGCGGCGACCGCCGTTGCGGACGGGTTGGGCATCCCGCTCAAGGCCTACCGGGTGGCGCCGGACGCGGAGTTGACCGACAAGGAGGGCTCCTGGCTGGGACACAGCGGGATTACGGCCGAGGGCGCGGTCCTGGTCCGCCCGGACGGCTTCGTCGGCTACCGGTCGGCCGGCCCCGTCGTCGACGCGGCCGCCGAGCTGAAGGCCGCGCTGTCGACGATCACCGCCCGGGCGTAGGGGGCGAGCGGCCGATGGGGAACGTCATCGCCGTGGAGAACGGCTACTACACGCTGATCAACGTCTTCCGCGTCAAGCCCGAGGACCAGCGCAGGATGTACGACGTCATCCTGGAGGCGACCGACGTCATCACGAAGTTCCCTGGCTACGTCTCGGCCAACGTGCATCTCGGGCACGACGGCAGGCACGTCGTGAACTACGCCCAGTGGCGCAGCAAAGAGGACTTCGACGCCATGCGGGCGCACCCGGACGTGCAGGCGCACTTCCAGGAGTGCCGCCGACTCGCCGACATCGAGCCGGTGTTCTGCGAGGTCGCCTACACCCACAGCGCCACTGACCTCGTGGACGGGGAGTCGGCATGACAGCGGCGCCGGTCGAGCGCGCGTCGCGGTTCGGCGGGGCCGCCGAGGACTGGCTGCGCTGTGCCGGGTGCGGCGAGATGCTGTACCGCAGGCGTTGGGAGCGCACTCTCAAGGTGTGCTACGAGTGCGGGCATCACGCCCGGGTGACGATCGCCGAGCGGCTCGACATGCTGCTCGACGACGGCAGCGTGCGCCGGTTCGACGCCGACGTGACGCCGGTCGACCTGCTCGGCTTCACCGACACGCAGCCGTACCCGGCGCGGCTGGCCGAGGCCAGGCTGCGCAGCGGCAACAACGACGCGGTGGTCGGGGTGTCCGGCACCATCGGCGGCCTGCCGATCTTGGTCGCGGCGCTGGACTTCGGGTTCCTCGGCGGCAGCGTCGGATCGGTCGCCGGTGAGCTGATCGCCCGCGCCGCCCGGCGGGCGCTGACCGACCGGGTCCCGCTGCTGATCGTCTCCGCGTCCGGCGGCGCCCGGATGCAGGAGGGCGCGATCTCGTTGATGCAGCTGGCCAAGACCAGTCAGGAACTGCGCCGACTGCACGAGGCCGGTGTGCTGACGGTCAATCTCAACACCGACCCGACCTACGGCGGTGCCACCGCGTCGTTCGCGACGCTGGGCGACATCGTGATCGCCGAGCCGGGGGCCCGCATCGGGTTCGCCGGCCCGGCAGTCATCCGGCAGACCATCGGCCAGGAGCTGCCGCCCGGGTTCCAGACCGCGGAGTTCCTCGCGGAGAGCGGCCAGGTCGACATGGTGCTGCCGCGCGAGTCACTGCGGGCGAACCTGTCCAGGCTGTTGCACATGCACGCGGCGCCCGCGGTCGTGGCGGACCCGGAGCCGAGCCCGCTGGTCACCGACATCGAGCGGGTGGGCGAGATCGCCGCGGCCGACCTGGTGAAACGGGCCCGGGACATGGGCCGACCGACCACGGCGGACTACTGCGCCGACGTGTTCGACGACTTCGTCGAACTGCACGGCGACCGCACGGGCAACGGTGACGACAGGGCCGTCGTGGGCGGCATCGCCTCGATCGGCGGCCGAACCGTGGTCGTCATAGGGCACCAGAAGGGACACGACATCACCGAGCTGGTGGCGCGCAACTTCGGCATGCCGCAGCCATGGGGCTACCACCGGGCCCGCCGTCTCATGGGCTACGCGGCCCGGTTCGGGTTTCCGGTGGTGACCTTCATCGACACCCCGGGTGCCTATCCGGGCGTGGAAGCAGAACAGCGCGGGCAGGGCTACGCCATTGCCCGCTGCATCGAGTACATGTCCGGCCTTCCGGTACCGGTGGTCTCCATCGTCACGGGCGAGGGCGGCAGCGGAGGCGCGCTGGCGCTGGGTGTGGCCGACCGGGTGCTGATCCTGGAGAACGCCTACTACTCGGTCATCAGCCCGGAGGGCTGCTCGACGATCCTGTTCAAGGACGCGTCGTCCGCGGGACGCGCGGCCGAGCAACTGGGCATCACACCGCGGAGCCTGATGCGACTGGGCGTGGTGGACGGAGTCGTGCCGGAGCCGGAAGGCGGCGCGCACACCGACCCGGACACCACGGCGGCAACCGTCCGCGCGGTGCTGCTCCCGGTTCTCGCCGAGCTCGTCGCATACGAGCCCGCGGACCTCGTGGCACAGCGGTACCGGAGGTTCGCCGGCTTCGGCTCACCCGAACACCAGTCAGCTCTGAGTGAGGGGGCGCGATGACATCCATCGCCGAGAGGCCGGCGGACGTGTCGCATCTGGGAGCGGCCGTCCACGACATCGTTACGAAGCTGCCCGGCCCGCTGCGCAGGGTGATGGTGCAGGTCGACGGGTGCGTCGTCGAAGTCGAGTGGGGCCGGGACATCGTCCCGGGCGCTCTCACGGCGCCGGCCTCCCCGGCGGCCGGCACGGGGCCCGACGACGCCGCACGACCGGACGGAATCGAGCCGGACGGCACCGGAGCGTCGTTGACCGCTCCGGTCGTCGGCACCTTCTACCTGCGTTCCTCGCCGGAGGCCGCCCCGTTCGTCGAGGTCGGAGACACGGTCGAGGAAGGCCAGCAGGTCGGGCTCATCGAGACGATGAAGCTGTTCACTCCGGTGACCGCGGACCGAGCGGGCCGCATCGCCGCCGTGCTGGCCGACGACGGCGAGATGGTCGAGTACGGACAGCGGCTGTTCGCGCTCGAGTCCGGGGAGTAGGGGACTGTCGTGTTCAACAAGGTTCTCATCGCAAATCGGGGCGAGATCGCGGTACGTGTCCTTCGCGCCTGTCGCGAGCTCGGCGTGCGCACGGTGGCCGTCTACTCCGAGGCCGACGCGGACAGCACCCACGTGCGACTCGCCGACGAGGCCGTGTGCGTGGGGCCGGCGCAGCCGCGCCGCAGCTACCTCAACATGCCGAACATCGTCGGTGCCGCGCTCAAGACGGGCGCGCAAGCGGTGCACCCGGGTTACGGCTTCCTCTCCGAGGACCCGGACTTCGCCAGGATCTGCGCGGACAACGGCCTGACCTTCATCGGGCCGTCGCCGGAGGTCATGAGTTCGGTGGGCGACAAGGCCACCGCGCGCAAGCTGATGGCGGGTGCCGGGCTGCCGATGCTGCCCGGCAGCCCGGCACCGGTGGCGTCGTACGAAGAGGCCGCGGCGTACGCCGAGACCATCGGGTACCCGCTCGTGGTCAAGGCGGTCGCCGGTGGCGGCGGACGGGGCATCGCGGTGGTCGAGTCCGCCGCCGACCTTCGTACGGCCTACCGGCGCACCCGCTCGAGCGCGCAGGCCGTCTTCGGCGACAGCCGGGTCTACGTCGAGCGCTACGCCGCGTCGGTGCGGCACATCGAGTTCCAGATCCTCGCCGACGCGCACGGGCGCACCGTGCATCTGGGCGAGCGGGACTGCTCGGTGCAGCGCCGGCACCAGAAGCTCATCGAGGAAGGTCCGTCGCCCGCGCTGGACCCGGTGCTGCGCAACGAGATGGGCGAGGCCGCGCTGAGCGGCGCCAAGGCCGTCGGTTATCAGGGCGCCGGAACCGTGGAGTTCCTCCTCGACGACGACGGACGGTTCTGGTTCATGGAGATGAACGCGCGGATCCAGGTCGAGCATCCGGTGACGGAGATGATCACCGGAGTGGACCTCGTGACCGAGCAGATCAAGGTGGCGGCGGGGGAGCGGTTGTCGTTCGACCAGTCCGACGTCACGCTGATCGGTCACGCGATCGAGTGCCGGATCAACGCGGAGGACCCCGACCGGGACTTCGCGCCGACCCCGGGCAGGCTGGTGGAGTACCGGGTGCCGGGCGGCTTCGGCGTCCGGGTGGACACGCACAGCGTGCCTGGCGGGACCGTTCCGCCGCACTACGACTCGATGATCGCCAAGCTGATCACCTGGGCGCCCGACCGGAGGGCCGCGCTCGCCCGGATGGACAGCGCCCTGGCCGAGATGCGCGTGTCCGGGCCGGGCGTGCACACCACGATCGACTTCCACCGCAAGGTGCTGGCCGACCCGGTGTTCCGCGCAGGTCGGGCACGCACCTCTTTCCTGGCCCGGGAGTTCGAGGCCGGCTGACGAGTCGGCGCACACCAGCGGGCCAGGCCGTCGGCTGCACGCCGCACGTGGCTCGGAAGACGTTCGACCAGGCGGCCGTACAACCCGGCCTGCCTGCCTGACAATGGAGTAGACGTGTCCGGTGATGCTGTCACCTACGCGCGCGTGCAGTTCGGGATCACCGCGGTGGCCCACTGGCTGTTCGTCGCGCTGACCCTGGGGCTGGTCGCGTTCGTCGTGATCTGCCAGGTCCAGTGGTACCGCACGAACAACCCGATCTACGAGCGCATGACCAAGTTCTGGGGCCAGCTCTATGTGGTCAACTACGCCGTCGGTATCGCCACCGGCATCGTCATGGAGTTCCAGTTCGGCCTCAACTGGAGCGGCCTCACCCACTTCGCGGGCAACGTCATCGGCTCGCCGCTGTCCGTCGAGACGCTGGTCGCCTTCTTCCTGGAGTCGACGTTCCTCGGCATGTGGATCTTCGGGTGGAACACCGTCAGCCGGAAGGTGCATCTCGGACTGATCATCGCCACCGCGGGCACCGCCTGGGCCTCGGTGATCCTGGTGGTGGGGGCCAACGCCTTCCTGCAGCACCCGCAGAGCTACACGATCGAGCACGGCAAGGCCGTGATCACCAGCCTCGGTGACCTGCTGTCCAACCCGAACATGTGGCGCGCGGTACCGCACGTGGCCACCGCCTCGATGACCACGGGTCTGATCTTCGTGCTCGGCGTCAGTTCATGGCACCTGCTGAGGAAGCCCGCCGACCACCCGGACCGCAAGCTCTACCTCAAGTCGTTCCACATCTCGCTCTACACCTCGATCCCGTTCATCTTCCTGACCGCCCTGCTCGGCGGTCTGATGATCGACCTGGTCAACGAGGAGCAGCCGATCAAGGGTGCGATCTTCGACGGCGACTTCGACCTCGCGCGCCGAGAGGCGGCCGAGGCCGAGGCCCAGTACGGCCCGGGCAACTACGTCCCGCCGCTGGCCTTCGCCTACTGGGCCAAGTTCCTCATGCGGAACTCGGCGATCTTGATGCTGTCGGTGGTCGGTGTGGTCGCCCTGCTGACCATCAAGTCCTACTTCTGGCGCAAACCGAAGCTGCAGAGAGCGGCCTTCTGGACCTTCGGCCTGCTCATTCCCGTGCCCTTCATCGCGGGTGCGTCGGGCTGGATCTTCCGTGAGATCGGCCGCCAGCCGTGGGCGATCTACCACGTCCTCAAAACCGAGGACGCGGTCTCGCACCGCAGCGCCGGGGCGATGCTGACCTCGCTGATCGTGTTCGCCGTGCTGGTGGCCACGCTCGCGATCACCGACTGGACCCTGCTGTTCCGTATCGCCCGGCGAGGACCGGACGCGTCCCAACTCGGCCGCGGCGCACCACCGCCCACCGACGACGAGCCGCTGTACGGCGACGATCCGATGTACGGCGACCAGGCCGCACAGCGTGACGAGAGCAACGTCACCGTTCTGGAAGGACGCTCCCAGTGACGATACAAACAGCCTGGCTCGGTCTCTTCGGGCTGCTCTTCGTCGGCTATCTGATCATGGACGGCCGCACCATAGGCGCCGGCCTGGCGCTGCCGGTACTCGGCAGGGACGCGGCCGAACGGTCCACCGTCGTGCATGCGGTCGGCCCCTACTTCCTCGCCAATGAAGTGTGGATCATCGCCGCGCTCGGCCTCCTCGTCGGCGGGTTCCCGATCTTCGAGGGCACCATGCTCTCCGGCCTGTTCCCGTTCTTCATCCCGTTCGTGGTGGCGATGGGGCTGCGCGGGGTGTCCTTCCACTTCCGGCTGCGCGAGAGCGCGCCCGGCTGGCGCAGGCTGTGGGAGTCCGTGCTGACCTTCGCGTGCCTGATCCAGGCGGTCGCGTGGGGCTTCATCGGCTCGCTCATGTTCCACGCACTTCCGCTGGGTGACGACGAGGTGCTGCGCGTCCCGGCAAGCCTGCTCGCCGAACCGTTCACGATCGTCTGTGTGTGCGCGTCCATCGCGGTGTTCGCGTTGCACGGCACCAACTTCGTCGCGGCTCGGCTGGCGGGCCCGCTGTCGAACCGGGCCGTGGCCCTGGCCAAGAAGCTCGGCCCTGCGGCGCTGCTGACCGTGGCGCTGTCCGTGATCGCGGGCCTCTTCACCGACGGAGTCAAGGACGTCGTCGGCCACCCGCGCCTGGTGATCGGGCTCGTGGTCCTGGGCGTGATCGGCACCGTCCTGTCGGACGTGGCCAACTACGGCGGCAAGCCGCAGCTCGCCTTCGTCGGCAGCTCGATCGTGCTGGTGACGGCCGCGTTCATCGTCGGGGCCGGCCGGCTGCCGTACCTGATCGTGTCGAGTCACGGTGAGCGGCAGAGCATGACCGTGACCGAAGGTGCGGCCGAGGCGTCGGTGCTGCACCCGCTGTTCTGGATGGTGCTGGTGTTGTTGCCCGTGCTCATCGCCGCCCAGTTCATGACGTGGCGCATCGCGCGCGGCCGCGTGCGTGAGGGCTCGGTCGGCTACTTCTAGTGATCCGCCCACGCGTCTCCCCGCGCCGCCGACGTGCCGTGCGGGTGAGAGGCGTGCGGCTCGTACGGACCAGGGGGGGAAGGATGAGCGCATCAACCAGCCGGACGACGATGTCCAGGCTGCTGTCCGCCGAACTGCTGGCCAGATCCACGCTGTACACGGTCGCGGGGGCCGCCATCCTGGTCGGAGTGTCGGTCGTCGCGCAGGCCGAGGCGCTGTCCCGGCTGTTGGCGCTCGGGGTCGACGGCGCCGCGCCCGGTGCCGGGGCCCGATCGCTCCTCCTCGTGGCAGCTGTCGCGGTCGTCCGGGGCGCGCTCGTCTGGGTGCGCCACGTGCTGGCCACGCGGGCCGCGGCCCGGATCAAGGCCGAACTCCGGGCGCGCGTGTTCGGCAAACTCGACGAGCTCGGTCCCGGCTGGGCCGCCGACCGGCAGCGCGGGCAACTGCTGACCCTGGTCGGCAAGGGCCTCGACGGACTCGACCCGTACCTCACGGGCTATCTCCCTCAGCTGATCACCGCGACGGTCGTGCCGGCCATGGTGCTCGTGTGGCTCGCGGCCACCGACGTGACCAGCGCCCTGATCGTGGCCGCGACCCTGCCGTTGGTGCCGTTCTTCGGCTTCCTGGTCGGCAGGCACACCCGCCTCGCCACCGAACGCCAGTACCGCGCGCTGTCCCGCATGGGCGGCCACTTCCTCGACGCGCTCACCGGCCTGCGTACGCTGCGCGCGCTCGGCCGGTCCAGCGCCCACGCCGACGCGGTGCGCCGCATGGCGGAACGCCACCGCGCCGCCACCATGGGCACACTGCGGATCGCGTTTCTGTCCAGCCTCGTCCTCGAACTCGTCGCCACATTGTCGGTCGCCCTGGTCGCGGTGCCACTCGGCCTGCGCCTCCTCGTCGGCGACGCGCGCTTCGCCGACGCCCTGCTCGTGCTGGTCCTGGCCCCGGAGGCATACCTCGCGCTGCGGGGTCTCGGCACCAAGTTCCATGCCGCGGCTGAGGGAACCGTGGTGGCGGAGCAGGTCTTCGCCCTGCTCGACACACCGACGCCCGCCGCGCGCCCGGGCCGCCGGGCACTGCCGGACGGTCCGCTCAGCCTTGAATTCGAGGATGTCGTCCTACGCCATCCAGGCCGCCCCGAACCTGCCCTCAGCGGGGTGTCGCTCACCGTGGCGGCCGGGGAACGGGTCGCCCTGGTCGGTCCGAGCGGCGCCGGCAAGAGCTCACTGCTGGCACTCGTCCTCGGCCTTGCCCGCCCGACCGCCGGGCGTGTCCTGGTCGCGGGCCACGACCTGGCCGACCTCGACCCTGCGTGGTGGCGGTCCACGGTGGCCTGGGTACCGCAGCGCCCCCATCTGTTCGACGGGACCGTCGCCGACAACATTCGTCTGGCCTGCCCGGATGCGGCCGACGCCGACGTGGTCGCCGCCGCCGTCGCCGCGAACGCCGCCGAGTTCATCGACGAACTGCCCGAGGGCTACCGGACTCGGATAGGCGAGCGCGGGCTGCGGTTGTCGTCGGGGCAGCGCCAGCGACTGGCCCTGGCACGAGCCCTGATCCGCGACGCCTCGGTCGTGGTGCTGGACGAACCGACGGCGCGGCTCGACCCGCACGGTGAACGCCTCGTCCTCGACGCCGCCGCCCGCCTGATGGAGGGGCGGACCGTCCTGCTCGCCACCCACCGTCCGGCCCCGCTCTGCCTGGCGGACCGGGTGATCCGGGTCAGCAGCGGTGTGGTCGTGCGCGAGCCGGTCACGGGGGTGACCCGATGAGCCCGCTCCTTGTCGTTCTCCGTGCCGCTGCCCCGCGCCCGGGCAGGCTGGCCGCCGCCACGGCCTTCGCCCTGCTCGCCGACTTCGCCGCCGTCGCGTTGATGGCGATCGCCACGTGGCTGCTGGCCACCGCCGCCGGAATGCCGTCGTACGAGGTGCTGGCCGTGGCCATCGTCGCCGTCCGCGCGCTGGCGCTGGGGCGGGGCGGTCTGCGCTATGTGGAGCGGCTGCTCAGCCACGATGTCGTCCTGCGCGCGCAGGGCGAGCTGCGGGTCCGGGTCTACCGGGCGGTCGCGGGCACGCGTCCGACCGCCGTCGGAGGACCGCGCGAGGCCGATCTGTTGTCGCGTGTCGTCGCCGACGTCGACCTCGTGCAAGACCTCCTGATGCGCTGCCTGATGCCCGCCGTGGTCGCCGTCGGGGTGGGTGCGGCGGGCGTGCTGTTCGTCTCTGTCTTCGTCCCGGTCGCCGGGCTCGCACTGCTGGCCGGTCTGGTTCTGGTCGCTGTCGCGGTTCCCGCGCTCACGGTCAGCCTGGCTCGGTCGTCCGCGCGGGCCACCGCCGAACGCCGCGCCGACCTCGCGGTTCGGGGACACGACCTCATCGAGGGCGGTGCCGAGCTGACCATGGCCGGGCAGGCCGACCGCGTCGTCGCCGATGCCGCCGAAGCCGCTGCCGCTCTGGCCCGGGCCGAGCACCGCTGGGGTGACGCGGTCGGCACCGGTGTCGCCGTCGCCACCGTGGTCCAGGTCCTCACCACCGGACTGGTCGGCTGGTTCGCGCTGGCCGAGGGCGACGGGGTCAACGGTGTGATGGTGCCCGTGCTCGCGCTCACCGCGCTCGCGGTCATCGATTCCGCCGTCCCGCTCGTCGATGCCGCGCTGCGATTCGTCGACGCGCGCCGAGCCGCTCAGCGCGTCGCGGAGCTGCTGCGGGCGCCGCAGGCGACGCGGCCCGCGCGCAGGCCGTTGCCCGAGTCGACCCCCCGGATCGCCCTGTCGGGGGTGACGGTGCGCTACCCCGGTGAGGACGGTGCCGCGCTCGACCGTGTCGACCTCGTTCTGGAGCCCGGCCGCCGGATCGCCGTGGTGGGCCCGAGCGGGGCCGGTAAGAGCACCCTTCTCGGCCTGCTGTCCGGTGCGGTGCTGCCGGCGTCCGGATCCGTGACCGTCGCCGGAACCGACATCGGCGACTGGGCCGAGCCCGATCTGGCCACGACGGTCTCCGGGGTGCCGCAGGACGCGCACGTCTTCGCCACCACGATCGCCGACAACCTCCGCGTCGCAGTGCCTGGTGCGACCGACGCCGAACTGCGCACCGCCCTGACCCGTGCGCGGCTGCTGGACTGGGTCGACGGCCTGCCCCAGGGTCTGCACACCCCGGTCGGCGCCGACGGGGCGGTGCTGTCCGGCGGGCAGCGCCAACGCCTGCTGCTGGCCCGCGCCTTCCTCGTCGACCCGCCCGTCCTGCTGCTCGACGAGCCGACCGAGGGCCTCGACGAGCCGACCGCGCGAGCCTTGCTGGACGACCTCCTCAGCCACCCGGGGCCGCGCACGCTCGTGGTGGTCACCCACCGCACCGAAGGGCTGGCCGGATTCGACGAGGTCGTCGTTCTCGACGTCGGCCGGGTGGTGCGCCAGGGCGGACCTGACGCCGCCCGTCCCTCCCCCCGGTATGTCTGCGGGCAGGACCGCGTTGGGTAGCGCGGCGAGCACTTCGACCCATCTCCGACCCCTGATCGAAGGAACCGACGTGACCAAGCAGCTCGAAGCCGCTCCCCAGGACGTCCCCGAACCGCTGCTGATCCTTCTGTCCGGGTACAGCGCGGACGGTCTGATGGCGAACCGCACCGAACTGATCAACCAGCTCGCCGAGGGTCCCCCGGAGGAGTTCGGCGGGATCGTGGCCCGCTGGAACCAGGAGAGGGCAGGAGACGGCGAGTGGCGGGCGGCCGTGGTGGCCGAGACGTCCGCGGCGGCGATCGAGCGTCTGGAGTCGGTGGTGGCTCATGAGGCCAGGAACCGGGTGGTCGCGGTGCTCTTCCCGGGACAGGGCAGTCAGCACGTCAGGATGGCGGCGGGGCTGTACGGCTGGGACCCGGTGTTCACCGCGGCGATGGACGAGTACTTCGACGTCATTCGCAAGGTGACCGACGTCGCCAACGCCGAACTGCTGCGGGCGGACTGGCTCAGCGCCGACCCGGTCGTGCCGATCCACGATGTGTCCCGTTCGCAGCCGCTGCTGCTCGGCGTCGAGTACGCGATGGCGCGTTGCCTGGTCGAGTGGGGCGTCGAGCCGGATGCGCTGCTCGGGCACAGCGCGGGTGAGGTCGTGGCGTCGGTCGTGGCGGGTGTGTTCACCCTCGACGACGCGGTGGCGGTCATGGCACACCGGGCTGGTGCGGCGCCGAAACAGCCGCCGGGCGGAATGCTCGGCGTGGCCGCGCCCGCGCAGCGGCTTGTCCCGTTCCTCACGGGTCAGGTGACGATCGCCGCGGTGAACTCGCCCCGGCAGACCGTCCTCGCCGGGCCGGACGCCGAACTGGGCGCGGTCGCCGAAGCGTTGACGGACAACGGCTTCCATGTCGTCACCGTGCCGTCGACACTCGGCTTTCACAGCCCCGCGATGGAGGGTCTCGCCCGGTCGAGCCTGGACGTGCTGGCCGGGGTTCGACTGCGCGAACCCGACATCGCGCTCTACTCGGCCTACACCTGCGATCTGCTCTACCGGGACAAGGCACTCGACCCGTGGTTCTGGGCGCGCCAGGTCATGGAGCCGGTGCTGTTCTGGCCCACGCTCAACCGGTTGCTCGCCGACGGGGAGTTCCTGTTGGTGGAAACCGGCCCCGGGCAGGGGCTGGTCACAGCCGCGCGCCGGCACCGGTCGGTCATCACCGGGAGCAGCGCCGTGGTGCCCATGCTGCCGGCCGGCCCTGGTGACCTGCTCGGCGACCGGCGCGCGTTCTGCACGGCGGCCGGACGGGTCTGGTCCGAGGGGCATCACCTCACCGCAGCGGCCTGGTCCTCACGAGAGTTGACGATGAGTCGACCGTGCAGGCCCGTTACGCCGCCCACCGACCTGGCCTCCCGGCTGCCCAAGCCCGGGGTACCGAGCACGTCTCCGTGATTCCGTACGGACCTGGTCGAGCAGCGGATGACTACCGTGAACGACTTCGCAGGCGCCGCAGGCTTCGACCGCACCGGCCTGACGACCGACACGAGCGTCGCGACCTGCGCACCCGCGCTACTGGTGGCCCTCGAGCCTGTCTGCCCGGACCACGGAGGTTCTTCGGACACCACCAGGCCGACTCGCCCGGGATACGCTGGGCAGCAACTGATGGACGCCCCCTCTGCGGCTGCTGCTCCACCGGCCGCGGCACCGCCATCCACCCGCATCCCCAGCAGGCAGGACCACGATGACCACGCCCGAGAAGATGACGGAAACCGCTGAGCAGGCAGTCGATGGAAGCGACGACGCGGCGGCGACTCTGTTGGAGCGACTGGCCGACCGGCTCGGCGGCAAGGCGTCCGTGACGGTCGTCTACGGAGAGCCCGTCGTCTGCGAGGGCATCACCGTCATCCCCGTGGCCAAGGTCGGCTTCGGCTTCGGCGGCGGCGCGGGCAGGGAATCCGGCGCCGCCAGGACCGCCGAGGGTGGTGGAGGAGGCGGCGGCGTCGAGGCGAAACCGCTGGGATTCATCGAGATCAAGGACGGAACGGCCACCTTCAAGCCCATCCGCGATCCCTGGGTCGATGTGGTCGTCCCGCTGGCAGCCCTCGTCGCAGGCACGGTCGCTCCGAAGATCGCCCGCGCCATCGTCAAACGCCGCATGCGGTGATGCCCGGACGGGCGACCGACAGTGGCACCGGCCGCCCGCCTCGTGGCAGTCATTGGCGTGAGGGAACTGATCACGCCCTCGCACGGGTTCCGCCGGTGCGGGGCAGGGCGGCAATCGACACCTTCGACGTCCTGGGCCAGCGGCTGCCCAAACCGCTGTTCGTGTGGAACCCCGTCCCCGAGACGGCCTTCACCCCCGACGCCCGCTCCCGGATGACCTGCGTACCCGGCGGCGGCGCGGCCACGGCGCGGATCCCGGTCGCCCACCCGGTGCTCCTCTCGGCGATCGACCCGGTCGCCGAGGACCGACTGGTCGATCTGGGCGGCGCGGTCACCTCGGGCCGGATGCTCACCGAGAAGGACCGGCCCTTCTGGGGGCCCGACTCCTTCGACCTGAACCCGGTGGAGTCCGAACGCCGGCACGACTGGCAGGCCCCCGTGATCCTCAGCAGCCGTGCCCTCACCGCCGGCACCCTCGACGCCACCGTGCAGCGACTCGACGTCGGCGATCCCTCCGCGCTCGGCGCACGGCTCAGCAGCCCGAAGGCGCACGACTTCGTCAACGCCCTGAAGGGCAGGGACGTCGGCCCCGGGGACGGGACGGTCTCGTCGCACGGACCCGGCCCGCCCAGCCGAACGGCCTGTGGACCACCACCTACGAGAACGGCCTGACGGAGAACGTCCCCGAAGAGAACACCGGTACCCAGTTCCGCGAGGTCACCGCCCACGCCTCCACCGAGTGCATGGCGTCCCGATCAGGGCCATGTCCCGCATCGCCCCGGCACAACTGCTGGCGAGGGAGTGAGCCGCGCCCGACCGGACCCGCGCCACGTCCCGGCCCTGCGCGGCAGCCGGCCGGGACCCGTCCCCTTCAGGGCACTTCCAGGCCAGAGGTGGTGCGCTGGAGGACAACCGGCCGCGCGACGCGCGCCCTAGCGTGAGGCCATCCCTGCCGCGAACGGCCGGACGACGGCTGCCTGTGCGCCGATGCCGTCCGTGCAGTGCGGCCAGTCGCTTCGGACGTGAGGAAACGAGACGTTGCCGTACATCACAGTGGGCCAGGAGAACTCCACCACCATCGACCTCTACTACGAGGACCACGGAACCGGGCAGCCGGTCGTCCTCATCCACGGTTTCCCGCTCGACGGCCACTCCTGGGAGCGGCAGAGCGCCGTGCTGCTCGACGCCGGCTATCGCGTCATCACCTATGACCGCCGTGGCTTCGGACAGTCCAGCCAGCCCACGACCGGCTACGACTACGACACCTTCGCCGCCGACCTCGACACGGTGATGCAGACCCTCGACCTGACCGACGCCGTCCTGGTCGGCTTCTCGATGGGCACCGGCGAGGTCGCCCGGTACGTGTCCCGCTACGGCACCTCCCGGGTCGCCAAGGTCGCCTTCCTCGCGTCGCTGGAACCCTGCCTGCTCAAGAGCGACGACAACCCGGACGGAGTCGCCCCGAAGGAGTTCTTCGACGGCGTCGTCGCGGCCGTCAAGGCGGACCGCTACGCCTACTACACCGCCTTCTACCAGGACTTCTACAACCTGGACGAGAACCTGGGCAGCCGGATCAGCGAGGAAGCCGTCCGCCGCAGCTGGGACGTCGCCGCGGGCGGCGGCTTCTTCGCCGCCGCCGCCGCGCCGTCGACCTGGTACACCGACTTCCGTGCCGACATCCCGGCCGTCGACGTGCCCGCCCTGATCCTGCACGGCACGGGCGACCGCATCCTGCCCGTCGAGGGCACGGCACGGCCCTTCCACAAGGCCCTGCCGTCCGCGGACTACGTGGAGATCGAGGGCGCCCCGCACGGACTGCTCTGGACCCACGCCGAGGAGGTCAACACCGCGCTCCTCGCCTTCCTGGCGAAGTGACCCCCGCGATCCGCAGGCCTGCCCGGCGGGCCTGCGGATCGGCTTCTCCGGCAGGCCCATGGGCCCACCACCGGGGTCACGCGCGGCCGTGGGGCCCTGGCGGCGGCGGGCGGCGGGCGGCGGTCTGGTCCCGATGGCCGCAGGGGCGGGTGGCGGTCCGGTCCCGGTGGCCGCCCGGGGCGCCGTAGCCGGGGTCGGAAGGGCCGCGCCCGCCGCCGGCGCCCGGCCGCAACGACTCCGCGCCGCGGGCTCGCCGGTCGCTCCTGACGAAGGCGTACGGTCCGATCACCCAGGCCCGGTTGAGCCCGCGTACTCAGGTGCGGGGCGGCTCCGCCTTGCGAGCATCGGTGCAGCGGCGCGGTCGAGAGCGCCGGCTTCCGCAGCCGAGAGTGTCCGAGCCAGTTACGGAGATCCCGTCATGTCCCGTCGTACCGTCCTGTCCGTCGTCGCCGGTGCCGTCGTCCTCGCCGGTGCCGGAGCCTTCGCACTCGCCCACGCCGCGGGCCCGACGCCGCCCCGCCTGACGCACAGCATCGCCCGCTACTCCGCGCCCGACGGCGGGCGGGACGGCTCGTTCACCTTCTCCACCGAGGTCGCGGCGTCGTCGGGCGTCCAGAGCCTGAAGGTGCTGGCCTGGCCGGAGAAGTCCGGACTGGCCGCGAAGCGGCCGACCGCCGCGGAGATGCGCGAGGCGGAGTCCGCCCGTTGCACGCCCGCCGGTGAGGACACCGTGCGCTGCGTGTACACGGTCACGGTGACCGACGCCGACGCCGCTTCCTTCCCGCGTGGCTCCTGGCACGTCGCCACCCTCGCCACCGCCGCCGACGGCACCACGACCCTGGACACCGAGGCGGTGGACTTCACCGTCGGCTAGTGCCGTGACCGGAAAGGTTCACCGGCTCGCGACGCCCGGCACGGCACCTCGCCGCGTTGTCGCATCACCCGAGTACATCCCGTACGCGGGCGACGCTCCGCCTTGCGATGCACCGCACCGGACGCCGCGAGCTTCCCGGCAAACCTTCCCGGTCACGGCACTAGTTCCGGTCATGGCACTGGCGACTGTCGAGCGCGGGGGAGAGCGTCCGCCGGTACCAGTTCTCGTAGCGGGCGAACCGTTCGCCGAAGGACCCGGGTGCATGGTCGACGGCCGCCCACAGGGGCGCGCCGTCGAACCAGTGGTCGGTGACCAGCATGTCCAGGTCGTGCCGCGGGACTCCGCGCTCGCGGCACCAGGCATGGGCCTCGTCGAGGGTGAGGTCGCGACGCGGCCGGGGGACGGACGCGAGGCCGGCGACCGCGCCGAGGACCGTGTGCCAGGGCACGGGCTCGGGGTGACAGGCGTGGTAGACGGGGGCGGTGAGCCGTTCGGCGGGGGCCAGCGCGGCGGCGACCAGGGCGTGGGCCAGGTCCTCGGCGGCGATCAGGGAGACCCGGGCGCGCCAGCCCTCCACCGTGCCGGGCAGGCCGCGCAGCAGCCGGGCCAGCGCGGGGACCACCCGGGTGTCGCCCTCGCCGTACACGAGGTGGGGCCGTACGACCGTGCCGCCTGCGGCCAGGACGGCGTCCTCGCCGGCCGCCCGGGTCCGTGAGGTGGCCGAGAGCGGCGCGCGGTCCAGGTCCTGCGGCCGGGCCCGGCGGAAGGTGCCGCGCCCGTACACGGCGGCGGTGCTGAGGTGGACGACGCGGCCGACGCCGGCCCGGCGGGCCTCGGCCACGAGTGCCGCCGTGCCGCGGGCGTTGACCGCCTCGCAGCGCGCCTCCGGGCCGCCGATCTGCGAGGCGCAGTGCACCAGGGCGTCGGCGCCGTCGCACAGGCCGCGCAGCGAGGCCGGGTCGGTCAGGTCGGCGGGGACGACCGTCGTGCCGGGCGCACCGGGGTGCACCTCGCTGCGATGGGCCGTCAGCCGCAGGGTGAGGCCGCGGCGTTCGGCCTCGCGGACGACGTGCCGGCCGATGAATCCGCCGGCTCCGGTGATCACGACGGTGGGCATGGTCCGGTTCCTCACGGGGACACCTTGCCAGGCGGAAGCACGCCGCGGACAGCGGGAGCCCGGCTCCCGCGCGCGGGGAGCCGGGACCCGTCCCCTCGCTCGTGCCGGACGCCTGCGTCGTGTCCTGCCCGTGCCGGGGGCCGCGGTCCTCACCCCGAGGCCGGGGGCGTCCCGCTGCCCAGGTCGTCGGTGCGCAGCAGGCGCAGGAACGCCTTCACCCCGCGATCGCCCGTGACCTCGCCGACCACGCCATGCTCTGGATCGCCTGGCCCCGCAAGGCCGCCGGCCATGTCAGCGACCTCACCGAGAACGCTCTCCGTGATCTCTTCCTGCCCCTCGGCCTCGTCGATGTGAAGGTCGCCGCGCTGGGGGAGGACTGGTCCGGCCTCGAGTTCGTCCGAAGGCGGGAAAATCGTCGTCAACGCGACGCAAAGTGAACCGGCGTCCGGGCAACCTCCGTATCTGAGGCAACATCTTGGTGAATGACGGGCGTCGCGCGACGGGAGCGCGGGAGAGTGCCGTCGTCTGCCGGACAAAGTGAAGAGGTTGAGCGACGTGGTGGAGCCGAGGATCGCCGTTGCCGTGGTGACCATGGGCAACCGGCCCGCCGAGGTCGACGCCCTGCTGGAGTCCGTCGCCAAGCAGGATCTCGCACCCGACCGGATCGTCGTCGTCGGCAACGGCTGCCGGCTCCCCGAGTTCGCCGAACGCCTGGCCCTGCCCGGCGAGGTCACCACCATCGACCTCGACGAGAACCTCGGCTGCCCCGGTGGCCGTAACGTCGGTCTCGAACGGCTCCGCCAGTACGGCGACATCGACGTCGTCGTGGAACTCGACGACGACGGACTGCTCGTCGACGCCGACGTGCTGCGCCGCGTACGGGACCTGTTCGCCGCCGACCCCCGCCTCGGCATCGTCGGCTTCCGCATCGCCGACGAGAACGGCGAGACCCAGCGCCGGCACGTCCCGCGCGTCGGCTCCGCCGACCCGATGGAGGGCGGATACGTCACCGGCTTCCTCGGCGGCGGCCACGGCCTCAGCATGGCCATGCTCGCCGAGACCGGCGACTGGCCCGCCGAGTTCTTCTTCGCGCACGAGGAGACCGACCTCGCCTGGCGCGCCGCCGACGCCGGCTGGAAGATCCTCTACGCGCCGGAGCTGCTGCTCCAGCACCCCAAGACCTCGCCCGCCCGGCACGCGATCTACTACCGCGTCACCGCCCGCAACCGCGTCTGGCTCGTCCGCCGCAACCTGCCGCTGCCGCTCATCCCCGTCCACCTCGGCGTGTGGATCGCCGTCACCCTGCTGCGCACCCGCTCGCTGGACGGCCTCAAGGCCTGGTTCGGCGGGTTCGCGGAAGGCGTGCGCAAGCCGGCCGGTCCCCGGCGGCCCATGCGGTGGCGCACGGTGTGGCGCCTCACGCGCCTGGGCCGACCGCCCGTCATCTGAACCCACGGCTGCGTGATCCTGTGGCTGCGTGATCCTGTAGCCGCGTGAACCTACGACCGCGTGAACCTACGACCGCGTGAGCCCACGACCGCGTGAGCCCACGCGCGGAGGAACAAGGCGCGGAGGCACAAAGCCCGGAGCAGCAAGGCGCGGACCCCGGTCGTTCACCTCCGCCGACCGGGGCCCGACGCGCCCCCGGATCCGGCCGCGGCGGCGACACTCCCCCGAGTACCGCGTTCACACGCGCGCACCGTCGGGCCGGCTCCGATGTTGTGATCACATCAGGCGGCACCAACGGATCGCTAATATATTGCCAACGAGTGTCCATGTCGTCGCTGGTCAGACGGTCTGCCGTGAGGATTTGCACATGGACGGAAAGGCGATGGCGGACGTGATGCGGCAGGACGGGCTGCGGTTCGGACTGCTGGGACCGCCCGTCCTCCACTGCCCCGGCCCGCCGGACGAAAGCACCCGGCCGATCCGCAGCGCCAAACTCCGCACCCTCCTCGCCGCCCTCCTCCTGGACGCCAACCGGATCGTCCCCGTCGACGCGCTCAAGGAGGCCCTGTGGGCCGGCGCGCCCCCGGCCTCCGCGCACGCCTCCCTGCACAACCACGTCGCCCGGCTGCGCCGCCTCCTCGACGACCCGGAGCGGCTGCGGGCCGTGCCGCCCGGCTACCAACTCCGTGTCGAGCAGGGCGAACTCGACGTCCATGTCTTCGAGCGGCACCTCGCCACCGCGCGCGGCGCGCACGCCGCCCGCAACTGGGAGCGCGTCCTCGCCGAGTGCGCCGCCGCGCTCGCGCTGTGGCGCGGCACGCCGCTCAGCGGCCTCCCCGCCGACCTGGGCGGCTATGCCTTCGTACGACGCCTGCGGGAGGCCCGGCTGCTCCTGCTGGAGTGGCGCTACGACGCCGAACTCGCGCTCGGCGGCAGCGGGATGGACCAAGGAGACGGGACGCACGGGTCGGAGGGGGTGAGCCGGGTCGGCCGGGTGGCCCGGGTGGCGAGGGTGGCCCGGATCGTGCCGGAGCTGACGGCGCTGGCCGCCGAGCACCCGCTGCGGGAGGCGTACCACCGCCAGCTGATGCTGGCCCTGCACCGCACCGGCCGCCAGGCCGAGGCCCTCGCCGTCCACCGTGACCTGCGCACCCGCCTCGTGGAGGAACTCGGCGCCGAACCGGGCCCGGCGGTGCGCGAAGCCCATGTGGAGGTGCTGCGGGGGGTACGGGAGGCGGAAACCGCCGGGCAGCCCCCGGGGGAGGCCGACGTCGGGCAGGCCCGGGAAGAGAGGCACGACCCCTCCGTCGCCACCCCCGCCCCCCGTCCGCCTCTCACCCCGTCACCCCCCGGCCCCGCCCAACTTCCGCCACCCCCGGCCCACTTCACCGGCCGTGACCGCACCCTGCGCCGTCTCGCCGACCTCCTCTCGGCACGCTCGCCGGACGGCCGCCCGGCGCTCGCCGTCATCACCGGCATGGCAGGCGTCGGCAAGAGCGCGCTCGCCCTGCACCTGGCCCACGCCATGAGGGAACGTTTCCCCGACGGCCAGCTCTACTTCAACCTGCACGGCGCGACCCCCGGCATGACCCCGCTCGCGGCACCGCACGCTCTCGCGGCGCTCCTCCGCGACCTCGGCACGGAGCCGCGCCGCATCCCCGAACACCCGGACGCGGCAGCGGCGTTGCTGCGCACCCTCCTCGCGCCCACCCGGACCCTCCTCGTCCTCGACGACGCCGCCTCCGCCGCCCAGATCCGCCCGCTCCTGCCGGCCGGACCCGGCTGCGCGGTCCTCGTCACCAGCCGCTCCCCGCTCACCGCCCTGGACGGCGCCCACCGTTTCCCCCTCGCGCCCCTGTCCGCCGAGGACAGCGCGGCCCTGCTGCGCGCGCTCTCCGGCCGTGACGACGCGGGTGACGGCGACGGGCTCGACGCCCATCACCCCTTGGTCGAGCTGACCGGCCGGCTCCCGCTGGCGCTGCGGATCGTCGCCGCCCGCCTCGCCGCCCGCAGGGCCCTCACCCCGGACGCGCTCGCCGGGCAGCTGACCGCGACACAGAGCCGACTGCACCACCTCGAGTACGACGACCTGAGCGTGCGCCGCTCGCTCGCGGTCGCCCATGACGCGCTCGCCGCCTCCGAGCGCGAGGCCGACCGGGACGCCGCCCTCGCCCTGCGCCGCGTCGGCGCCCTGGACCTGCCCTCGTACAGTGCGCCGCTGCTCGCCCGCCTCACCGGCACCGACGAGCGCCGCGCCGAGACCGCCCTGGACCGGCTCGTGGACGTGGCCCTCCTGGAGGAGACCACCTACGGCCGCTACACCCTCCACGACCTCGTACGGGACTTCGCCCGCGAACTCGCCACCGGAACCACCACCCAGCCGACGGCCACCGCCCCAGCGGCCCCTACCGGCCCCACACCCCCCACCTCCACAGCGAAAGCCCCCCAAACCCCCACCCCCACAACCACCTCCACTCCCACCCCGCGCACCACCGCCCTCCACTGGTACGCCGCCGGAGCCGAGCGGGCGCTCGTCGCCGTGATGGAATCCGGGATCGACCAGGATGACCGGCGTCGTCCCACCTCCGCCCAGCCGGCGGCGGCCCACGCGGCGTACGTGCGGGGCGTGCCGGCCTTTCCGGGGCCCCAGGAGGCCTTCGTCTGGACCGACGCGGAGCTGGCGAACATCGTCGCCCTGGTCGGGCCGGCCTCGGCCGAGGGCGGCGTCGCGGAGGGCGAGGCCGCCCTCGTCTCCACCCTCCTGCGGCTCCTCCTCCCCTGCCTGCAGCGCCGGGGGCGGGTCGCCGAGATGGAGGTGCTCGGGCGGGTCGCGCTGGGCACGGCCCGGCGGCTCGGGGACGCGACGGCGGAGGCGTACGCCCTCGGCGACCTGGCCGGTCTGCACTTCCTGACCGGCCGGCTCCAGGACGCGCTGGCCCTCAACGGCCGCGCCCTGGCCATCTGGCGGCGGCTCGGCCGGCTGTCCTGGATCCGCCGCTGCCTCAACAACCGGGGGCTGCTGCTGGAGAGCCTCGGCCGGTACGAGGAGTCCGGCGACGCCCTGCGCGAGAGCCTCGGGTACTCGCGCCGGCTGAACGACGCGCACGGTGAGGCCGTCACCCTCAGCCACCTCGGCAACCTGTACGAGCACACCGACCCGCGCGCCGCCATCGAGCAGCACCGTCTCTCGCTGGCCCTCGGGCACCGGATCGGCGCCGTGATCGTGCGGCACTCGGCGCACTGCAACATCGGCTACGCGCATCTCTCCCTCGGCGAACCGGCCGCCGCCCTGCCCCACTTCGAGGAGAGCCTGCGCATTCTCGGCGGCCACAGCGACTGGCACGGCGAGTCGCAGACCCGGCTGGGGCTGGTCCGCACGCTGCGCCTGCTGGGCCGGCCCGGCGCGGCCGCGGGGGAGTGCGCCGAACTCCTGCGCCGCGCCGACGCCCGCGCCGACCGCTACACCGGTGGCCTCGCCCGGCACCAGCAGGGTCTGCTGCTGTACGAGCAGGGACGCACCGACGAGGCGCGCGCCCGGTGGCGGACGGCCCTGGAGGCGCTGGACGGGACGGACGAGACCGCCGTCGTGGCCGAGATCGAGGGGCTGCTCGGGCGGCCCGGGTGATCACTTCGCGTCGGCATAGCACTCCACCACCGCCGTGGTGAACGGGAACCGCACCGGCGTCTGCCCGAACGTCAGCCGCCCCGCGAGGCCGGCCGCCTCCCGGATCGCGGCGACGACCGCCTCCGCCTCCTCCTCGGGACAGTGCACGATCACCTCGTCGTGCTGGAAGAAGACCAGCTCGGCCGCCATGTCCGCGCAGGTCCGGCGCAGCGCGGCGAGCATCAGCAGCGCCCAGTCGGCGGCGCTGCCCTGGACGACGAAGTTGCGGGCGAAGCGGCCACGCGCGCGTGCGTCGGAGGAGGCATACCCCGGCACCCAGGGCCGGCCCTCCTGCGGCTCCGCGCCCTCGGCAGGGGGGACGGGGTCGACCGGGATGCCGGCCTCGTCCGTGCCCGTCTCGCCCGCGCCGGCCGCCGGTGGGCAGGTCCGGCCCAGCCAGGTCCGCACGAGCCTGCCCTCCTCGCCGGCCTTGGCCGCCTCGTCGACGTAGGCCACCGCGCGCGGGAAGCGGCGGCGGAGCGCGGCGAGGTGTTTCAGGCCGTCGCCGGACGTCTGGCCGTAGACCGCGCCGAGCACGGCGAGCTTCGCCTGGTCGCGGTCGCCGGAGAAGGCGCGGTCGGAGACGGACTGGTAGAGGTCGCTCTCCTGGCCGGCGACCTCCATCAGGCCGGGGTCGCGGGAGATCGCCGCGAGGACCCTGGGTTCCATCTGGTCGGCGTCGGCGACGACCAGCCGCCAGCCGGGGTCGGCGACCACGGCACGCCGGATGACCTTGGGGATCTGCAGGGCGCCCCCGCCGTTGGTGACCCAGCGGCCGGTGACCGTGCCGTGCGCCAGGAACTCGGGGCGGAAGCGGCCCTCGCGGACCCAGTCGTGCAGCCAGGACCAGCCGTGGGCGACCCAGATGCGGTACAGCTTCTTGTACTCGATGAGCGGTTTCACCGCCGGGTGGTCGAGGGACTGCAACTCCCAGCGGCGGGTCGACCTCACCCGGATCCCGGCCTGCCCGAACGCCTTGATCACATCGGCGGGCAGATCGGGGCGGACCCGTCGGCCGAACGCGGCGGACACCTCTTCGGCGAGCTCGGCCAGCCGGCGGGGCTCGCCGCCGCCCGCGTACCGCTCGCCGAGCAGGTCGTGGAGCACCGTGCGGTGCACCTCGGCGCTCCACGGCAGGCCCGCGCGGTTCATCTCGGCGGCGACCAGCATCCCCGCCGACTCGGCCGCGGTCAGCAGCCGCATCCGGTCGGGGTGCTCCGCGCGCGCGTGCCGCCGCTGCTGCTCGGCGTAGACCTCGGCGAGGTCGGCCAGCGGCAGGGCGGCGGCCTGGACGGACCGGGGTTCGAACAGCGAGGGCTGGGCCTGGGCGCCGGGGGCGGCGGAGCGCTGCGGCGGGTCCGGCGGTACGGGGCCGCCGCGCAGCCGCGCGAGGGCGGCGGCGGCCGAGCGGGGTTCGCCGTACCGCCCCTCGTGGCCGAGGAGGAGGGTCTCGGCGTCCTCCACGTCGTAGCACCGCTCGACTCGCACCCCCGTGGCGAGCAGGCGCGGGTAGACCTCGGCCGTGGAACGCCAGACCCAGCGGGTGACGCCGGGCCGCTCGCGGACGGCCCGGGCGAGATCCGCCTCCCGCAGCACCGGCCCGGCGGGCAGCCCGTCCGGGCCGAGGGGGGCGAGCTCCACGCCACCGTCCTCGGCCGGGGCGAGGGCCCACCGCTCGGTCATACGGCGAGTGTCGCAGCAGGCTCTGACAATCGGCCCGTGCCGCCCGCCGGGCGGTCCTCAGTCCTGCTCCGGCAGGCCCACCGTGAGCTGGGTCAGGGCCTGGGCGATCCATCCTTCGACGGCGGGCTTGTCGAGGCCGAGGTCCGACAGGACGCCCGTGCCGTTCTCGAACTCCAGCAGAGCGAGCAGTACGTGCTCGGTGCCGACGTAGTTGTGGCCGAGGCGGAGCGCCTCGCGGAAGGTGAGCTCCAGGACCTTCTTGGCGTCGGAGCCGTAGGGGATCAGCTCCGGGACCTCCTCGGCGGGGTCCGGCAGCGCGGCGCCCGCGGTGCGGCGCACGGTGTCCAGGAGGACCCCCTGTGCGGTGATCGCCTTGGCGGCCAGCCCCTCCGGTTCGGCCAGCAGGCCGAGTACCAGGTGTTCCGGGCGGCCCTCGGGGTTGCGGGCGGCGACGGCCTCGTTGTGGGCGGCCATCACGACGTTGCGGGCCCGTGGGGTGTAGCGGCTGAACCCCTGGTTGGGGTCGAGGTCGGCCGACTCCTTGGGCACGAACCGCTTCTGCGCGGCCTGCCGGGTGACCCCCATGCTCCGGCCGATGTCCGTCCAGGAGGCGCCCGAGCGCCGCGCCTGGTCGACGAAGTGCCCGATCAGATGGTCGGCCACCTCGCCGAGGTGATCGGCGGCGATCACCGCGTCCTGGAGCTGGTCGAGCGGTTCGGGGTGGACCTTCTTGATGGCCGCGATGAGGTCGTCGAGCCGTACGGATGACGTGATGTTGGGGTTCGTCGTCATGTGTCAACCGTAAGTTGACGCCCATGGAGTGTCAACCTCGGGTTGTCAGTGGGAGCGTCCGTGCTTCCGGCGTCCGCCCGCCCGGTGTCCGCCCGCCCGGTGTCCGTCCGCCTGGCGTCCGTCCGCCTGGCGTCCGCCTTCCCGATGTCCGCCCTCCTCGCGCGCGTGACACGATCGACCGGTGAGCAGCACCGTCGACACCGCCTTCCGGACCGCCCTCTACGACACCGTGGACACCGCCCTCGACACCGGTGCCTCCCTCCTCGCCGCCGACGCCTCCGCCGACGCCGAACTCGACCGGCGCGGCCGGGAGTTCGTGGCGGGAGCCTGGCAGCGCGGCTGGCAGCCCGCCGATCTCGTACGGTTCGTGCGGCGGGAGCTGGAGGACGTCCACGTACGCGTGCTGGCCGCGCTGATCCGCGCGCAGGCACCGGACGACAAGGCGCGCGGCCCCCGCTGGACCGCCCAGCTCACCGAGCTGCCCGCCGAGGCCCCGGCCCCCACCGACCGCTTCTCGTACGCCACCACGGTGCTGGAGCTCTACCGGCTCCTGCTGCGCCTGCCCTCCCTGGAACCCCTCCAGGAGCCCCGGCCGGCACCCGGCCGGAGCTCCGACTCCCGCATGCTCACCCGGATCCGCGCGCTGCTCGCCAAGGCGGAGGCCACCGGTTATCCGGAGGAGGCGGAGGCGCTCACCGCGAAGGCGCAGGAACTGATGGCCCGGCACAGCGTCGACGAGGCGCTGCTCGACGCCGGGGCCCCCGACCCGGACGCGCCCGCCGCCTGCCGGATCGGGGTCGAGCCGCCGTACGAGCAGGCCAAGGCGGTGCTGCTGGACGCGGTCGCGTCCGCCAACCACTGCCGGGCCGTCTGGAACGAGCCTTTCTGCTTCTCCACGGTCGTCGGTTTCGAGGCCGATCTGGTGGCGGTGGAGCTGCTCCACACCTCGCTGCTGGTGCAGGCGCACTCGGCGATGGTGAAGGCGGAGGCCGCGCAGCGGGCCGGCGGACGCAGGCGGACCAAGACCTTCCGGCAGTCCTTCCTCGCCGCGTACGCCCATCGGGTCGGGACGCGGCTCGCCGAGGTCGCGGCCGCCACCGAGAACGCCGCGGGCGAGGACCTGCTCCCGGTCCTCGCCACCCGGGAGGTCGCCGTCACGGCCGCGACCGACCGGCTGTTCCCGGACACGGTCACCACGAGGCTGCGCGGCGTCACCGACGAGGCGGGCTGGACCGAGGGGGCCGAGGCCGCCGACCGGGCACAGGTCGCCGCCCGGCCGCGGCTTCCGTGAGGCGGGTCAGTCGCCGGCCTGCGTGAAGGCGCCGACCGAGGCGTCCGGCGCGCCCGCGCTCTTCAGCGAGACGTCGCCGTAGGACCACGGGAAGCTCTCGGTCTTGTCGGAGCCCGGCAGGCTGAACTCCGCCGTCTTCACGGCGAGGCTCTTGTCACCGCTCTCGCCGCGGACATACGTGATCGTGAAGGTGACCGTGCCCTGTTCCGGGACGGTCACCTTCTGCTTCTGGGCGGCCGGGTCCTGCGGCACGCTCGCGGAGTCGCCGCCGGCGGAGAGGCCGACCGTGGGGAAGCCGTCCAGGGTGCACTCGGCGCCCTTGTTGGTGAGGGTGACGGTGACGTTGCCGGTGTCCCCGGCGGCGGGGGCGGCGTCGACCGGGCCGACCTCGCGGCCCAGGCCGTCGAAGGTGCAGGCGGAACCGGCGGCCGTGCCGGCGGACGCGGAGGCCTTGCTCCCGGTGTCGTCCGAGCCGCTGTCGTCGCCGCCGGAACAGGCGGTGAGCAGCAGGGCCGCGGCGAAGGCGGTGAGGGTGATCGGAACGGCGCGCATGAGAGGTCCCCTGAGGTGTGTGGCGGTGCTGGAAGGATCATCACGTACGCGCGCGGCACCTCGCCGCGCGCCCCCACCCGTGCCCGCACTCCCCGGGTGCCGTGCGCGCCGGCCGCTCGCTCAGGAACCGGCCCCGGCCGTCGGCAGCCCCGAGGGCAGCCTGCCGTCCTCCGCCTTGGTGAACGTCTCCTTGCCCGCCGCGCCCGACCAGGTCACCTTCAGGGTGTCGCCGTCGACGGAGTCGACCATGCCGGTCGTCCGGTCCTTGGAGCCGGTGGGGCACTTGAGGTAGATCATCTGCATCCCCGCCGACGCGTCGGCGGTCCCGCTGCACACGGTCCCGCCGGTGGCGAACAGGGCGGCCTGCTTCCCGGTGACGATCAGCGCGACGGATCTGCCGTCCGCCGTGGCCAGCCAGTTCCCCTCCAGCTCGTTCGACGCGGAGGCCGTGGCGCCGCCCGAGGTGCCGGTGGCCCCGCCCGTCCCGCCGGTGCCGGCGGCCGCCGTGGCGGCGCCCGCCGACGGGATCGCCGAGGAGCCGTCGTCGTCGGACCCGCCGCCGCACCCGGTGAGCGCGAGGGCGCCCGCCAGCGCCGCCACGGCCGCCACGGCCCGAACCGGCCGACGGGACGCGCCGCGTGCGTAGATCGCCGAAGTCACTGCAAGCTCCCAAGCTGTAGCCGGCCGGGCCGGAGGGGAAGGACCGCAGCAAGCTACCAGCAGCCCCGCCCGAAACCCTGGGGACGACCTGTGACCTTCCGGCACCCGCCTGTGACGCTGCCGCGCACGCCCTACCAGGAAGCCTTGCGCACCCCCGGCAGGAACCCCGCGTGCGCCTGCTCCCGCAGGCCCAGCCGGGACAGTCCGAACGCCCGGAGATAACCGCGCGGACGCCCGTCCACCTGGTCCCGGTTGCGTACGCGCGTGGCGCTCGCGTCCCTGGGCTGGCGGCCGAGTTCCCGCCGGGCGGCCAGCCGTTCGGCCTCCGTCGAGGAGGGGCGCCGCAGGATCTCCTTCAGCTCCGCTCGCCGCGCGGCGTACCGCGCCACGGTCTCCCGTCGCTGCTCGTTCTTCGCGATCTTGCTCTTCTTCGCCATCGGAACTCAGCCCCTTCAGACCCGGATGCCACGGGCGCGGATCCGCGCCACCGCCGCCTCGACGCCGATCGTGTCGACCGTCCTGATGCCGCGCGCGCTCAGCCGCAGCCGTACCCGGCGCCCCTCGCTGGGCAGCCAGTACCGCCTGGACTGGACGTTGGGGTCGAAACGGCGGGGCGTCCGCCGGTGGGAGTGCGAGATCCGGTTGCCGAACCCGGGCTGCGCTCCGGTCAGCATGCAGTGCGCGGACATGGGTGACGCACCTCTCTCTGGCAGCTATCGCTAATGGATGTCATTTTCAGTAAGATACCAGCATGGCACGCAACGAACTCCGCCCGGTCGTCAAGCTCCGGTCCACGGCGGGGACCGGCTTCACGTACGTCACTCGCAAGAACCGCCGCAACGACCCGGACCGTATGACCCTCAGGAAGTACGACCCGGTCGCCGGCCGCCACGTCGACTTCCGAGAGGAGCGCTGACCATGCGCGCGTCGATCCACCCGCCCTACGGCCCGGTCGTCTTCCGGGACCGTGCCGCGGGCTACGCCTTCCTCACCCGGTCCACCCTGTCGGCCACGGCGGGCGAGCGGACGACCGAGTGGGAGGACGGCCGCACCTACCCGGTCGTCGACGTCGAGATCTCGGACGTCAGCCACCCCTTCTACACCGGCACCGCCCGCGTCCTGGACACCGCCGGCCGCGTCGAGCGCTTCGAGCGCCGGTACGGGAAGCGGGGCGGTTCGTGAGCCTGTCCGTCGTGGTCGTCGGCGGGCTGCACGCCGACGCCCGCCGGGCGACGGTGGCCCGCCTCCTCGCCGAGGTCCCGGACGGCGTCGTCCTCCACCACGACCTGGCGACGGCCGCCGCCGGCACGGTCGTACGGACCGTCCGCGACGCCCGCGGAGTCCGCTCCGCGGGCGAGACGCCCCTGATCGACGACTGCGCCTGCTGCGCGCTGCGCGAGGACCTGGTCCCCGAACTGCGCCGGCTGGAGGACGACGGCGCCACTCGGCTCGCGATCGTCGAGCTGTGGGACTCCGTCGAGCCCAGGGCCATGACCGAGGTGGTCGCGGCCGGCGGCCTCACCGTCACCCAAGTGATCACCGCCGTCGACCCGGCGCTGCTGCTGCCGTACCTCGGCAACGGCGACGACCTCGCCGACGTGGGCCTGGCCGCGGCCGCCACCGACCGGCGGACGGTCGCCGACACCTTCGCCCGGCAGCTGGAGTACGCCCCCGTGCTGGCCGTCGTCGACTCCCCGGAGGCCGACGACGAGGACCGGGAACTGCTCGCCCAGCTGCACCCGACCGCCCGCCGTATCCCCGTTCCGGGGGAGTCGGACAGCGCGGCGGATGCATCAGCACGTGCATATGCATCCGGCACTTCTCCTCGTCCGTCCGCGCTGACGGCGGCCGCCCTCGCCGGTTTCGACGTCGAGGCGGCCGCCGCCGCACAGCACCCCGCCTGCGCGCTGCTCCCCGCCGAGGCGGACGCGCACGGGGTCGCCACCCTCGTGTGGCACCGCGACCGCCCGTTCCACCCGGAGCGGCTGTACGCGGCGCTGGAGGACCTGACCTGCGCCGCCGCCCGCAGCCGGGGCCGGTTCTGGCTCGCCGACAGGCCCGACGTACTGCTGCACTGGGACGCGGCGGGCGGCGCCCTGTGCGTGGAGCCGGCGGGCCCGTGGCTCGCCTCACTCCCGGACGCGGCGTGGGACCTGGTGCCGCCGGTGCGCCGGGCCGCCGCCGCGCTGGACTGGCACCCCGAGCACGGCGACTGCTGCCAGCACCTGGTCTTCACGTCCCCCGGCCTCGACCGCGACGGCCTCGAACGGCTGCTGGAGACCTGTCTGCTCACCGACGCCGAGTACGCCGGCGGCCGCGACGCCTGGAAGCGGCTGCCGCCCGCCTTCGACACCCTCCTGGAGGTCTGACCCCGTGCCCCGCAAGGCCGACCGCAAGCCCGCGAAGCCCCGCCCCAACCCGCTGGACCGGGCGGGTGTCGCCTACATCGACTACAAGGACACCGACCTCCTGCGGACGTTCCTGTCCGACCGCGGCAAGATCCGCAGCCGACGGGTCACCCGGGTCTCCGCACAGCAGCAGCGACTGCTGGCCCGCGCGATCAAGAACGCCCGCGAGATGGCCCTGTTGCCGTACGGCAGCCGCTGAGCTCGAGACGCTCGTCATCGTCCGAGGCGAACCGGTCGACCCGTCCGGACCGGCTGGACATCGCCCGCTTCGCGCCTCGGCCGTCCGGCCGAGGCGCGGGCGCTCTCCCGTCCGGCCGGATTCGCCCCCGTGCACGACCCTGACGGTCGTGCACGGGGGCGAGCGCTTTCCCCGCCCCTCCGCCCGGGGCAGGGGCCATTTCCGGATCCTCCGGGCGGGACCCGCGGAACCCCCACGTCCGGAGGTACGTCCACCGGATGGACCGGAGTGCTCGCGTCCGCCTTCCAGGACCGCCCGAAACGGAGGAAAACGGTGCTGGTCAGGGGGGTCGATGGAACAGGACGGGCGCGGCGGGCGTCTGTCCCTAGTGCACGAGTGGTTCGATCCGGACTACTTTCCGGCCGGGTAAAGCAGGCGTCAAAGCTGTAACCGCACCACCACCCCTCGTGCACGTGCATCTGCTCATGCAACTGCACATGAACGGGGTTATGATCCGGGACAGTTGACCACGGCACCAATGGCCACACGAGCCAGTGCACCACCAGGGAGCGACCTGTGGACCACCACGTTGACGGGGGGCACGACGTGTACAACGGCATGACGGCCACACAGCTGTACGGGGTTGCCTGGCAGAAGAGCCGGCACAGCAACTCGCAGGGATCCTGCGTGGAGTTCGCGCGACTGCCCGGCGGGGACGTGGCCGTGCGCAACTCGCGCTTCCCGGACGGCCCCGCGCTCGTCTACACGCGGGCCGAGATCGAGGCGATGCTGCTGGGCATCAAGGACGGCGAGTTCGACCACCTCATCGCGAGCTGACGCCCCGGCCGCTCGCACCGCGGGGCCGGACCGCGTCCAGCGGGGACAACGCGCGTAGAACCGCGGCGCCGAAGAGCGCCGCGGTCCGTCACGGACAGGAGCGGTCCGTCACCGGGTGGGCGTGTGCAGCCGGAACAGCGCCCAGACCACCTTGCCGCCGAGACTGCCCGACAACGGGTGCCAGCCCCAGCCGTCGGCGAAGGAGTCGACGAGGAACAGCCCCCGGCCCGACTCCGCCGAGAAGTCCTCGCCCTCCTGGGGCAGCGGGCTGTCGCGGCTGGGGTCGCGCACCGCGCACACCAGCCGCTCGGTCCACCGCAGCAGATGCAGCCGCACGGACGGGCTCTGGTCCGCCGGCAGCGGGGCCGCCTCGGGCAGCCCGTGCCGCAGGGCGTTGGTCACCAGTTCGGAGACGACCAGACAGACGTCGTCGAAGCGGTCGCCCACGTCCCACTGGCCCAGGGTTCTTCTGGTGAACCGGCGGGCCTCGCGCACCGCTTCGAAGCGGGCGGGCAGTGCGCAGGACGCGGCGTTGGACACGGCCGCGGGATCAAGCGGCGGAAGGCCCTGCCGTAACGGCTCGAGCATGGTCGATCCATTCGTCCCCATGCGAGGCACTCCCGGGATTCGCGGTCGTTGCGATGCAGCGGTGGCGCGAGACCATGGTTTCGGATGCGCACGGCGGATGCAAGGGCAGATGCACGTGCACGTGACCGAAATGGACCTTCCCGTACCGCTTCTTGGCCATTTTTTCCGCCATCTTCTCGCCGTCCGGGGCCCGTTCCCGTGCTTCTTCCCCACCCTTCCCTTGCGTAGCTCTGTGCGTATCCTTTGGCTTCTTTCCGTCTCTGTAATCGGACGAGTACTGCTCGAAGTGTTTTAGTGGCAGACTGCGGGCGCAGAGGACCGTTGGGGAGGCTGGCGAACGTGAGCGCGGGAGAGCCCGGATCGGTGGTGCGGCGGATGCTGCTCGGCTCGCAACTACGGCGACTGCGTGAGGCGCGCGGGATCACGCGGGAAGCGGCGGGTTACCACATCCGGGCGTCGGAATCGAAGATCAGCCGGATGGAACTGGGCCGGGTGAGCTTCAAGACCCGCGACGTCGAGGACCTGCTGACCCTGTACGGCATCACGGACGACATGGAGCGCCAGGCCCTCGTCGGACTCGCCCGCGAGGCCAACGTGGCCGGCTGGTGGCACAGTTACTCGGACGTCCTGCCCAACTGGTTCCCCACCTACGTCGGCCTGGAGGGCGCGGCCTCGCTGATCCGCGTCTACGAGGTGCAGTTCGTGCACGGTCTGCTCCAGACCGAGGCCTACGCCCACGCCGTCGTCTCCCGCGGGATGAAGGGCGCGAGCGCCGCCGACATCGACCGGCGCGTGGCGCTGCGCCTGGAGCGGCAGAAGTACCTCGTCGCCGAGAACGCGCCCGACTTGCACATCGTCCTCGACGAGGCCGCCCTGCGCCGGCCCTACGGCGACCGCGAGGTGATGCGCGGCCAGCTCCAGCACCTGATCGAGATCTCCGAGCGGCCCAACGTGCGGCTGCAGATCATGCCGTTCAGCTTCGGCGGGCACTCCGGCGAGTCCGGCTCCTTCACCATCCTCGGCTTCCCGGAGTCCGACCTGAAGGAGGTCGTCTACCTGGAGCAGCTCACCAGCGCCCTCTACCTCGACAAGCACGAGGACGTCGCCCAGTACGAGCACGCGCTGAAGGAGCTCCAGCAGGACAGCCCCGGACCCGACGAGAGCCGGGACCTGTTGCGTGGCCTGATCCAGCTGTCGTAGACGCCGCGCGTGGCCGGTTCCCGAGGGTTTCCCCGCGGGAATTCGGGGAAAGACCCAACCCCCTTGAAACACACGTACGATGACGCGTGATCAGATCGTGACGTCGATCGCAGCAGGGGATTGAGGGATCACATGTCGTCCTACTTCACGGACCTGGCGCAGCAGTACATCGACGGTAAGTGGCGTTCAGGGACGGGGTCCTGGGACATCATCGACTTCAACCCCTACGACGGCGAGAAGCTCGCCTCGATCACCATCGCCACCGTCGACGAGATCGACGAGGCCTACCGCGCCGCCGCCCGCGCCCAGAAGGAGTGGGCCGAGACCAACGCCTACGCCCGCCGCGCGATATTCGAGAAGGCGCTGCGCCTGGTCGAGGAGCGCGAGCAGGAGATCGCCGACGTCATCATCGCCGAGCTGGGCGGCACCCGGCTGAAGGCCGCCTTCGAACTCCACCTCGTCAAGGAGTTCCTGCGGGAATCGGTCACCCTGACGCTGCGTCCCGAGGGCCGGATCATCCCGTCGCCCGTCGACGGCAAGGAGAACCGCCTCTACCGGGTGCCGGTCGGCGTCGTGGGCGTGATCAGCCCCTTCAACTTCCCGTTCCTGCTGTCCGTGAAGTCGGTCGCCCCGGCCCTGGCGGTCGGCAACGCCGTGGTGCTCAAGCCGCACCAGAACACCCCGATCGCCGGCGGCACCCTGGTCGCCAAGCTGTTCGAGGACGCCGGGCTGCCCGCCGGTCTGCTGAACGTCGTCGTCACCGACATCGCGGAGATCGGTGACGCGTTCCTGGAGCACCCGGTGCCGCGGGTGATCTCCTTCACCGGCTCCGACAAGGTCGGCCGCCACGTGGCCACCGTCTGCGCCTCGCACTTCAAGCGCTCCGTCCTCGAACTGGGCGGCAACAGCGCGATCGTGGTCCTCGACGACGCGGACGTCGACTACGCCGTCGACGCGGCCGTCTTCAGCCGTTACGTCCACCAGGGCCAGGTCTGCATGGCCGCCAACCGCGTCCTGGTCGACCGTTCGCTCGCCGACGAGTTCACCGAGAAGTTCGTCGCCAAGGTGCGCGGCCTCAAGGCCGGCGACCCGCGCGACCCGGAGACCGTCATCGGCCCGGTGATCAACTCCCAGCAGGCGGACGCGCTCACCTCGCTCGTCGAGCAGGCGCTCGCCGAGGGCGCGACGGCCCTCCTGCACGGCCCGACCGAGGGCAACCTCGTCCGGCCGTCCGTCCTGACCGGACTGCCCGCCGACTCCGCCCTGCTCCGGCAGGAGGTCTTCGGCCCCGTCGCCTTCCTCGTCCCCTTCGACGGCGAGGAGGAGGCGCTGCGCCTGGTCAACGACACCCCGTACGGCCTCAGCGGCGCGGTCCACACCGGGAGCACCGAGCGGGGCGTCGCCTTCGCCAAGCAGGTCGACAGCGGCATGTTCCACGTGAACGACGGCACCGTCCACGACGAGCCGATCGTGCCCTTCGGCGGCGAGAAGAACTCCGGCGTCGGACGCCTCAACGGCGAGACGACCCTGGAGTCCTTCACCACCACCAAGTGGATCTCGGTGCAGCACGGCCGCAGCCGCTTCCCCTTCTGAGCCGAGTGCCGGCCCACGGGCCCCGGGCCATAACCTGGGGCCCATGTCAGCAATCCGTCTTCTCGTGCTGGGCGCGGTGCGCCTGCACGGGCGGGCCCACGGCTACCAGGTCCGCGGTGACCTGGAGTACTGGGGCGCCCACGAGTGGTCCAACGCCAAGCCGGGCTCGATCTACCACGCCCTGCGGCAACTGGCGAAACAGGGGCTGCTGCACGAGCACGAGACGGCCCCCTCCACGGCCGGCGGCCCGCCCCGCACCGAGTACGAGATCACCGAGGCGGGCAACGAGGAGTACTTCCGCCTGCTGCGCGAGGCGCTGACCTCCTACGACCAGAGGACCGACGTCAAGTCGGCGGCCATCGGCTTCGTCGTCGACCTGCCCCGCGCCGAGGCCGTGACCCTGCTCAGGGAGCGGATCCGCCGCATCGAACGGTGGCGCTCCACCGTCGTCCAGCACTACGACCCCGCGGGCGGCCCCCAGCAGGTCGGCCACATCGGCGAGATCATGAACCTCTGGGTGCACACGGCCGACGCGGAGGCCGAGTGGACCCACGGCCTGATCGACCGCATCGAGTCCGGCGCCTACACCTTCGCAGGCGAGGGAGAGCCCTTCGCCGACGTCCTGCCGGACTAGGGGACTTTCGAAACACCCCCTAGTGGTGGAAGCTGGTCGCCGCGCTCTTGTCGCGGTCCAGCGGGCCCGACTGGCGGCGCAGCTCCGGCAGGAGCCGGGTGAGGTCCTCCACGAACAGGTCCGCGAGGTCCTCGGAGAAGCCGTTGCGGCACACCACCCGCAGCACGGACAGGTCCTCCCGGTTCGGCGGGAAGGTGTACGCCGGGAGCAGCCAGCCGCTCTCCCGCATCCGCCGCGACACGTCGAACACGTCGAACGAGGTGACGTCCGGCGCCGTCGTGAAGGCGAAGACGGGCAGCTCGTCGCCCCGGGTGAGCAGCCGGAAGTCACTGAGGGCCTCCACCCTGTCGGCGATGCCCCGGGCCACGTCACGGGTGGTCTGCTGCACCGTCCTGAAGCCCGCACGGCCCAGCCGGACCAGCGTGTAGTACTGGGCGACCACCTGGGCGCCGGGCCGGGAGAAGTTCAGCGCGAACGTCGGCATGTCGCCGCCCAGGTAGTTGACCCGGAACACCAGTTCCTCGGGCAGCGCCTCCTTGTCGCGCCACAGCGCCCAGCCGACGCCGGGGTAGACCAGCCCGTACTTGTGTCCGGAGGTGTTGATCGACGCCACGCGCGGGAGGCGGAAGTCCCACACCAGGTCCTCGTCGAGGAAGGGGGCGACCATCGCGCCGGACGCGCCGTCCACATGGACCGGGACGTCGAGGCCGGTGCGCTCCTGGAGGGCGTCCAGGGCCGCGCACAGCTCGGCGATCGGCTCGTAGGACCCGTCGAAGGTGGAGCCCAGGATGCCGACGACCCCGATGGTGTTCTCGTCGCACCGGTCGGCGGCGGCCTGCGGGTCCAGGTGGTAGCGCTCGCCCTCCATGGGGATCAGCCGGGGCTCGACCTCCCAGAAGTTGCAGAACTTCTCCCAGCAGACCTGGACGTTGACGCCCATCACCAGGTTGGGCCGGGCCCGGGAGTCGGGACGGCGCTTGCTCCAGCGGCGCTTGAGCGCCATCCCGGCCAGCATGCACGCCTCGCTGGACCCGGTCGTCGAACAGCCCACGGCCGCGGACGGGTCCGGCGCGTTCCACAGGTCGGCGAGCATCGCCACACAGCGCCGCTCCAGCTCGGCGGTGCGCGGGTACTCGTCCTTGTCGATCATGTTCTTGTCGCGGCACTCCGCCATCAGCACCCCGGCCTGCGGCTCCATCCAGGTGGTGACGAAGGTCGCCAGGTTGAGCCGGGAGTTGCCGTCCAGCATCAGCTCGTCGTGCACCAGCTGGTAGGCCGCCGTCGGCGCCAGCGGGTTGTCGGGCAGCCGGTGCTTGGGCGGGGCCTCGGTCATACCGCTGACGGGATTGGCCTCGCCGTAGAACGGGTTCAGGGACAGCGGGCGCTCGTCGGGCTTCTCGGGACCTTTGTGCAACGCCATGGGGGCCTCCTGAAAGGGCGAACGGGTGGCGGCGGACCGGAGTTCCGTCCGCACCGGAGGGCGGCGCCCGGACGGGGCCTCGGCGGCCCGGGCCCCGTGGGCCCGGGCCCACGGGGCCACGATAAGCGGACGAAACGGGCATGACATCCGGGCGGGTGACAGCCTGTGACGGGACGCCCGCCAGAGACGCCGCCCGGCACCGCGCCCCGGGCTTGCACCTCACCCGACGTGAGGCCCCACCGTGGAACCCGAACGGACGCACACGGAAGGAGCGGAGGACGTGAGCTACTCCGTGGGACAGGTCGCCGGATTCGCCGGCATCACGGTGCGCACCCTGCACCACTACGACGAGATCGGCCTGCTCGTGCCCGGCGACCGCAGCCACGCGGGCCACCGGCGCTACGACGACGCCGACCTCGACCGGCTCCAGCAGATCCTGTTCTACCGCGAGCTCGGCTTCCCGCTCGAAGAGGTCGCCGCCCTGCTCGACGACCCGGCCGCGGACCCGCGCGCGCAGCTGCGCCGGCAGCACGCCCTGCTGACCGCCCGGATCGAGCAGCTCCAGAAGATGGCGGCGGCCGTCGAACACGCCATGGAGGCACGCACGATGGGCATCAACCTCACACCCGAGGAGAAGTTCGAGGTCTTCGGCGACAAGGACCCCGAGCAGTACGCCGAGGAGGCGGAGGCGCGCTGGGGCGGCACCGAGACCTACGCCGAGTCGCAGCGCCGCGCCGCCCGCTACACCAAGGAGGACTGGAAACGCATCCAGGCCGAGGTCGACGCCTGGAAAGAGCGGTACGCCGCCCTGATGGCCGCCGGGGAGCCGCCCACCGGGGAGGCCGCCATGGACCTGGCCGAGGAGCACCGGCGCCACATCGGCACCTGGTACTTCGACTGCTCCTACGAGATGCACCGCGGCCTGGGCCAGATGTACGTCTCCGACGAGCGCTTCAAGGCGTTCTACGACTCCGTGCGGCCCGGCCTCGCCGAGCATCTGGAGGCGGCCGTCCGGGCGAACGCGGACCGCCGGGGCTGACGCCCGCCCGGCCCGGGGCCTCAGTCCCGGGCCAGGACCACCGCGGTCCCGTACGCGCACACCTCGGTGCCCACGTCCGCCGCCTCGGTCACGTCGAAGCGGAACATCAGCACGGCGTTGGCTCCCCGCGCGCTTGCCTGCTCGACGAGCCGCTCCATCGCCTGGTTGCGGGTCTGCACCAGGGTCTTGGTCAGCCCCTTGAGCTCACCGCCGATCATCGACTTCAGGCCTGCGCCGATCTGGCTGCCGATGTGCCGTGAGCGCACGGTCAGCCCGAAGACCTCGCCGAGGACCTCCTGCACCCGGAAACCGGGCACGTCGTTGGTGGTGACGACCAGTACGTCCGGCTCCGGCCCCTGGCCGCCGCCGAAATCATCGATGCCCATGTGCACAGCTTTGACCGGGGAGGGGCACAGTGCATCCTGGGGGAAGCCCTGGGAACCTGGTCCTGCGGCGCCGCGTTGATAGTTTGGGGCGGTCCCGCCGCCGCACCGACCGCCCTCACCCCTCAGGAGCCCGGAACCGTGACGACCCTTGCCCTCGGACCGAGCTGGCTGGACCCCGACTACCTGCTCGACACGTTCGGCATCTGGGGTCTGCTGCTCATCGTCTTCGCGGAGTCCGGCCTGCTCATCGGGTTCTTCCTGCCCGGCGACTCGCTGCTGTTCACCGCCGGCCTGCTGATCACCTCCGACCAGCTCGACTTCCCGCTGTGGGGCGCCATCGCGCTGATCTGTGTCGCCGCGATCCTGGGCGACCAGGCGGGCTACATGTTCGGCAAGAAGGTGGGCCCCTCCCTCTTCAGCCGCCCGGACTCCCGCCTGTTCAAGCAGGAGAACGTCACCAAGGCGCACGAGTTCTTCGAGAAGCACGGTCCGAAGTCCCTGATCCTGGCCCGCTTCGTGCCCATCGTGCGGACGTTCACGCCGATCATCGCCGGCGTCAGCGGCATGAAGTACCGCTCGTTCCTGATCTTCAACATCGTCGGTGGCGTCCTGTGGGGCGCGGGCGTGACCCTCCTCGGCTCCTGGCTCGGCAACATCGAGTTCGTCAAGAAGAACGTCGAGGCGATCCTCATCCTGATCGTCCTCCTCTCGGTGGTCCCGATCGTCATCGAGTTCCTGAGGGCCCGCTCCCAGGCCAAGAAGAACCCGCCCCAGCAGCAGCCCCAGCAGCAGCCCCAGCAGCAGCCCCAGCCGCAGCAGCAGCCCCAGCAGCCCCCGTACCCGGTCATGGACGACGCGACGACCCAGCTGCGCCGCATCGACGACCAGCAGCCGCCGCGGAACGACTACTACGCCCAGCCCCAGCCCCAGCCCTACGGCAACGACTACTACGGCGGCCAGCAGCAGTACCCCCAGCAGCCCTACCCGCACAACCAGAACCAGGGCTACTGACAGCGCTCCCGAAGGGGCGCGGGGAACTGCGCGACGAGCCACGACGCACCCGCCCCGCGCACCTGCCGGACGCACCGAGCGCGCGGGCGCCCGGCGCTAGAACCCCCGCGTCCGCTTGGCGGCCCGGCGTTTCTCCGCGGAGCCGATCCGCAGGAACAGCCGCGACACCTCCGCCCCCAGGTTCACCCCGATGGCGATCGCCATGGCCAGTGCCGCCGCCTTGGTGAGGGAGGCGAGCCCCGTGTTCACCTCGTTCTGCGCGATCGCCAGCAGCCCGAAGTAGACGGCCGACCCCGGCAGCAGGGGCCCGATCGCCGCGGTGGTGTACGGCAGCGCCGAGGCGAACCGGTACCGCGCGAGGAGCTGCCCGAACAGGCCGACCACGCCCGCCGCGACCGCCGTGGAGGCCACGGGCGAGATCTCGCCGGCGTAGTGCAGGGCGCCGTACACCGACCAGGCCACACCCCCGTTCAGAGTGACGGCCGGCACGGTGGATCGTTCCTGCTGGAGCAGGACGGCGAAGGTGAGCGACAGCAGCATCGAGGAGCCGATCTGCCACAGCGGCCGGTTGCTGCCGCCCAGGACGGCGTCCGGGTTGAGCCGGGCGCCGAGCTGGACGCCGACGTAGAGCATCACCAGCACCCCGACGACGATCCCCACGAACAGGTACATGACCTCCAGCAGGCGCGCCGCGGCGGTGATGTAGAAGCCGGTCAGCCCGTCCTGGACGCCCGCCACCAGGGCCCGCCCCGGCAGCAGCGCGAACAGCCCGCCGGTGATGACCGCGGACGCCTTCACGTCGACGTGGGTCAGCGTCAGCACGATGCCCATCGCGACCGACGGCATCGCGGCGACCAGGAACTGGTAGAACTCCGGCAGCCCGCGCCCCGCGCACAGCCACGCCAGCCGGTCGCCCAGCATCGCGCCCACCAGGGCCGCCACGAACACCACGGCGTCACCGCCGACCAGCACCGAGGCCGCCCCCGCGAGCAGCCCGCTCGCCCCGGTCAGCACCCAGGTCGGATACGGGTGCCGGTTGCGCCGTATCTCCGCGAGCCGCCGGTAGGCCTCCTCCAGGGAGACATGGGTCTCCGGGTCGCTCAGATCGTCCACGAGCCGGAACACGGCCGCCAGCCGGGTGTAGTCGGTGCCCCGGCGCCGCACCGTCCGCGACGCCGTCACCGGGTCCTCCACCAGCGAGGGCTGGTACGAGATCGACAGCAGCGTGAAGGTGACGGTCGGCTCGCAGCGGTCCAGGCCGTAGGAGCGGCACACCGCGAACATCGCGGCCTCCACGTCCTCCGCGCCCTCCCCGCCCGCGAGCAGCAGCTCCCCGATGCGCAACGTCAGGTCGAGCACGCGCGGGACGGCCGGACCGCCCTCCTCCGCCCTGCCGACCGGCTCCGGCGCGGGCCGCTCCGCCACCGGCATCCGCAGCATCGTGCGCATCCGGTCCTGCCAGGGCACGTCCTTGGTGAGACTCACCACCGGCATCCCGCCGGGGGGCGTGAACGCGGGCGGCACACCGCGCGCCCGGTACGTGCTCGGCCGGCTGAACGCCGAGCCCTCCGCCTCCGGCGCGGGCGGCACCTCCACCCCCTGCGGCACGGCGAACTCCGAGGTCACCTCGGGGTCGTAGGGCCCCCTCGCCTCGTCCGACTGCGGCTTGCGGTCCTCCGCATCCGTCACTTGAGAAACGCTCCCTGAACGACGCCTTCCGTCTGCCTCAGTATGCTCACGGGCGGGCGTACGACACACGAAGGGGGCCGCACGCGGACGCGTACGGCCCCTCGACGCGGGGTGGATCAAGCCGGGTCAGTGACCGCCCTGGTCCTTGAAGCGCTTGTACGACCGCTCGATCTCGGCCTCCGCGTCGGTACGGCCGACCCAGTCGGCACCCTCGACGGACTTGCCGGGCTCCAGGTCCTTGTAGACCTCGAAGAAGTGCTGGATCTCCAGGCGGTCGAACTCCGACACGTGGTGGATGTCGCGCAGGTGCTCCACGCGCGGGTCCGTCGCCGGGACGCACAGCAGCTTGTCGTCGCCGCCGGCCTCGTCCGTCATCCGGAACATGCCGATCGCGCGGCAGCGGATCAGACAGCCCGGGAAGGTGGGCTCGTCCAGGATGACGAGCGCGTCCAGCGGGTCGCCGTCCTCGCCGAGGGTGTTCTCGACGAAGCCGTAGTCGGTCGGGTAGGCGGTCGAGGTGAAGAGTCGACGGTCCAGGCGGATCCGACCCGTCTCGTGGTCCACCTCGTACTTGTTGCGCGAACCCTTCGGGATCTCGATCGTGACGTCGAACTCCACCGGTGGCTCCTCCATGATCAGCACATAGTTCTGGTGGTTAAGTGTCCCTCACGCAGGTGGGTGATCGCGAAAGGGGCTGGTGGTCGTGCCAGAGCTGAGGCCTTGGCGAGCCGCGAGACCGCATGTGGTGCGGATCACGGACGCCGTACGACCGCGTCTGGCACGTGCCGCAGGGATCGTACGGCCCTCCCTCGCACGCGTCGCGGGGGCCGCCGCGCCGCAGGTCGCCCGGCTGACGCGGCTGGCCGGTCCCCCCCTCGCGCGGATCACGAAGGACGGTCCGCACGCCGGTTCCGTGCGGTTCACCGCGGGAGCGGCGACCGCCGGTCTGGTGCTGGCCGCGGGCGTGGTGACCGCCGCCGGCCCCTGGGACGGCACCGGTCAGCGTACGGCCGAGCGGGACCGGGCCGTCGCCCTGGGACACACGGGTGGCGCAGATCACGGCCGTCAGGATGATTCGTCCGGTACGTCCTCCGTCGCCGGGGCGCCCAGGCCCGCCCCCAGCGCCGCCGCCGTCCTCACCGGCCTCGGCGGCGCCGCCGGCACCGTGGAGTCCGCCCCGGACGCCCTGCCCACCACCACCGGCCTCAAGGCCGTCCTGGACCGCCTGCTCGCCGACCCGGCCCTCGGCGCCCGGCACACCGCCGCCGTCGTCGACGTGGCCACCGGCAGGCGCCTGTACGGCTCCGGGGCCGGCACGGCGCTCACCCCCGCCTCCACCACCAAGATCGCCACCGCCGTCGCCGCGCTCTCCGCGATGGGCCCCGACCACCGCCTCACCACCCGCACCGCCCTCGAACCCGACACCGGGGAACTCGTCCTGGTCGGCGGCGGCGACCCCACCCTCACCGCCCGCCCGGACGCCCAGGGCTGGGCCAGCCTGCGCACCCTCGCCACGGCCACGGCCAAGACCCTAGAGGCACGCGGCATCACCCGGGTGACCCTCTCGTACGACACGACCCTCTTCGCCGGCGCGCAGCTTCACCCCATCGGGGTCAACCCCAACCTCGCGCCCGTCACCGCCCTGAGCGCCGACGAGGGACGCGTCGACGACTCCACCAGCGGACCCGTGAAGCGGGTGAGCGACCCGGCGGCCGACGCCGCCGGCAAGTTCGCCGCGTACCTGGCGTCCGCCGGGATCGCGTCCTCGTCCCCCGGCCCCTCCAAGGCCACCACGCGCGCGCAGACGCTCGCCACCGTATCCTCGCCCTCGCTGGCCACGGTGATCGAACGCATGCTCACCAACAGCGACAACGACATCGCCGAGGCGCTCGCCCGCCAGACCGCCGTCGCGACCGGCGTCCGCGCCGACTTCGCCGGCGGCGGCCGGGCCGTCCGGGACCGGCTCGGCCGGCTCGGCCTGCCCGTCACCGGCTCCGTCTTCAAGGACGGCAGCGGGCTCGACCGGGCGGACCGCCTCACCGCCGACCTGCTCACCGCCCTGCTCGCCAAGGCCGGCGACCCCGGCCTGCCCGCCCTGCGCCCCGTCCTCACCGGACTGCCCGTCGCCGGCTTCACCGGCACCCTCGCCACCCGCTACGCCGACGGCGCCGCCGGTGTCGTACGGGCCAAGACCGGCACCCTGAGCGGCGTGAACACCCTCGCCGGCACGGTCGTCGACCAGGACGGCCGCCTCCTCGCCTTCGCCCTGCTCGCCTCCGGCACCACCGACCCGACGGCGGCCCAGACCGCCCTCGACAAGGCCGCGACGGCCCTGGCGGGCTGCGGCTGCCGATGAGCGACGCCCGACCCTGACGTATCCCTGATCCACCCCTCGCGGCCTGCCCCAACCGGGACCGAGCACGTACGGTTGACACATGACGAGCATCGGTGGTGCTGCTTCTGCTGGGATGGTCGACTGGAATCTCGCGGTCGCGACCGCGACCCGGCTCGTACGACCGGGCCCCGAGGTCAGCCGGGACGAGGCCCGGACCGTCGTCGCGGAACTGCGCCGGCACGCCAAGTCCTCGGAGCACCACGTCCGCGGCTTCACCCGCATGGGCACCGAGGACACCCACGACACGCCGGTCCTCGTCGTCGACCGCCCCGGCTGGGTCCGGGCCAACGTCGCCGGGTTCCGGGAGATCCTGAGGCCCCTCCTCGACAAGATGCAGGAGCGCCGCGGCAGCAGCGCGGGCGGCGCGGTCCTCGGCGCCGTCGGCGGCAAGGTCACCGGTGTCGAACTCGGCATGCTGCTGTCGTTCCTCGCCTCCCGCGTCCTCGGCCAGTACGAGACCTTCGCCCCCGCCACCCGCGAACTCCCCGCCGGCGCCAAGAACGGCGGCCGGCTCCTGCTCGTCGCGCCCAACATCGTCCACGTCGAGCGCGAACTCGACGTCGACCCGCACGACTTCCGGCTCTGGGTCTGTCTGCACGAGGAGACGCACCGCACCCAGTTCTCCGCCGTGCCCTGGCTGCGCGACCACCTGGAGGGGGAGATCCAGTCGTTCCTCGGGGAGACCGACGTCGACCCCACGACCTTCCTGGAGCGCATCCGCGAGGCCGCCCAGTCCCTCGCCGGCGGCCGTCCCGAGGGCGAGGAGGACGACGGCGGCCGCTCCCTCGTCGAACTCGTGCAGACCCCGGCCCAGCGGGAGATCCTCGCCCGCCTCACCGCCGTGATGTCGCTCCTGGAGGGCCACGCCGACTTCGTCATGGACGGCGTCGGCCCCGACGTCGTGCCGACCGTCTCCGAGATCCGCGAGAAGTTCCAGCAGCGCCGCGCCAAGGGCGCCTCCCGCCTCGACATCGCCCTGCGCAAACTGCTCGGCCTGGACGCCAAGCTCCGCCAGTACAAGGACGGCGAGCGCTTCGTGCGCTCCGTCGTCGACCAGGTCGGCATGGACGGCTTCAACCGCGTGTGGACCTCGCCCAACACCCTCCCCACCAAGGCCGAGATCGCCAAACCCGTGGACTGGGTCGCACGGGTGCACCGCAAGGCCGATTCATGACCCCGTACCGCACGCCCGGCACGACACCGTGGGCCGGACGCGGCCCACGGCAGGCAAACGCCCCTTCAATCACCCGTCCGAGGGACCGTGAGCCCTCGACAGGCGTGCGATGCTCGGGGAGCGGCCCGGTTCTGTCACCATCTACACACTCTGAGTGACCGACCTCGGGCTCACCCCCGAACTCTTCTTGAAGGGAACCGGACATGGGTCCCCATCCAGCGGTCGCGGCGATACGCCTGGCGGTCCGCCGCGTCCTCCACGACATCCTCAACGACCACCGGCCCCCGGGCCCGGCCACCGGCGCCCTCGTACCGGCGCCGTACACCCACCCGACCGCCCCCCTCGTCCTCGTGGCGTGCTCCGGCGGCGCCGACTCCATGGCGCTCGCCTCCGCACTGGCCTTCGAGGCCCCCCGGCTCGGCATCCGCGCCGGCGGCGTCACCGTCGACCACGGCCTCCAGCACGGCTCCGACCTGCGCGCCGCGGAAGTCGTCCTGCGCCTGCGCGAACTCGGCCTCGACCCCGTCGAGTCCACCGCCGTGACCGTCGGCCGCGACGGCGGACCCGAGGCCGCCGCCCGCGACGCCCGCTACGCCGCCCTCGACGCCGCCAGCGAACGCCACGGCGCCGCCGCGGTCCTCCTCGGACACACCCGCGACGACCAGGCCGAGACGGTCCTCCTCGGACTCGCCCGCGGCTCCGGCATCCGCTCCCTGTCCGGCATGGCCGCGGTCTCGGGGGCCGGCGGCCGCTACCGGCGCCCCTTCCTCGAACTCGACCGGCAGACCGCCCGCAAGGCGTGCATGGTCCAGTCCCTGCCCGTCTGGGACGACCCCCACAACGCCGACCCGGCCTACACCCGCTCCCGGCTCCGCCACGAAGGCCTGCCCGCCCTGGAGAAGGCCCTCGGCAAGGGCGTCGTCGAGGCACTCGCCCGGACGGCCCAGCTCTCCCGCGACGACGCCGACGCCCTCGACGCCTGGGCCCGCCGCGCCGAGGACTCCGTACGGGACGCCACCGGCCTTCTGGAGTGCGCCAAGCTCTACGCCCTGCCGCCCGCCGTCCGCCGCCGCATCCTGCGCCGCGCCGCCATCGAGGCGGGCGCGCCGGCCGGCTCCCTCTTCGCGCGGCACATCGAGGAGGTCGACCGGCTGATCACCGGCTGGCGGGGCCAGGGAGCCATCAATCTCCCGGGCAAGGTCGTGGCCCAGCGGCAGGGTGGCAGACTGGTGATTCGGCAAGGCTGATTCCCGACCCTCCGCACGGAGGGTCCGGGCCGGCCGGTGGGACGACCGAAAGTGATGCGGGTGGACGCGAAAGACATGGGTGCCGACCTCCAGCAGGTGCTCATCACCAAGGAAGAGATCGACGCGAAGCTGGCCGAGCTGGCCGCGAAGATCGACGCGGAGTACGAGGGCAAGGACCTGCTGATCGTCGGCGTGCTCAAGGGCGCGGTGATGGTCATGGCGGACCTCGCCCGGGCGCTGTCCACCCCCGTCACCATGGACTGGATGGCCGTGTCGTCGTACGGCGCGGGCACCCAGTCCTCCGGTGTCGTGCGGATCCTCAAGGACCTCGACACCGACATCAAGGGCAAGCACGTCCTGATCGTCGAGGACATCATCGACTCCGGGCTGACCCTGTCCTGGCTGATCAACAACCTCGGCTCGCGCGAGCCCGAGACCCTGAAGATCTGCACCCTGCTGCGCAAGCCGGACGCGGCCAAGGTCGCCATCGACGTCGAGTGGGTCGGCTTCGACATCCCCAACGAGTTTGTCGTCGGCTACGGCCTCGACTACGCCGAGAAGTACCGCAACCTCCCGTTCGTCGGTACGCTCGCGCCCCACGTCTACGGCGGCTGAACCCACCCGGTCACAGACCCGTAGGACGTACGGGAACCCCGGCGGCACTCGCGCCGTTGGAGCATGCAGACGGGTTCGCCAGCCGGACCGTGCGGCTTCCCGCGACAAAGCTGGGGTACCGTCAGAAGAACTGTCTTATCAAACTCACTATGGCAGGAGGGACGGGGCGGCACCGCTCCGTATGGATGGACGTGAAGCGATACTTCCGTGGGCCGGTCATGTGGATCGTGCTGGCCGTCCTTGCCGTGGTCGTGTTGATGCAGGTCGTCGGCTCGTCCGGCGGCTACAAGACGGTGGACACCGGCCAAGTCGTGGCGGCGATCAACGAGAACAAGGTCGAGTCGGCCAAGCTCACCACCGGTGACGAGCAGACCATCAAGGTCACGCTCAAAGACGGCGTGAAGGTCAAGGACAGCTCGAAGATCCAGGCGAGCTACATCGGCGACCAGGGCGTGACCATCGCCAACACGCTGCAGACCAAGTACCAGGACAAGCAGATCCCCAAGGGCTACACGGTCTCTCCGACGAAGCAGAACGCCTTCGTCGGGATCCTGCTGTCCCTGCTCCCCTTCGTCCTCATCGTGGTCGTCTTCCTGTTCCTGATGAACCAGATGCAGGGCGGCGGCTCCCGCGTCATGAACTTCGGCAAGTCCAAGGCGAAGCTCATCACCAAGGACACGCCGAAGACGACGTTCGCCGACGTGGCCGGCTCGGACGAGGCCGTCGAGGAACTCCACGAGATCAAGGAGTTCCTCCAGGAGCCCGCCAAGTTCCAGGCCGTCGGCGCCAAGATCCCCAAGGGCGTGCTGCTGTACGGCCCGCCCGGCACCGGCAAGACCCTGCTCGCGCGCGCCGTCGCCGGCGAGGCGGGCGTCCCCTTCTACTCGATCTCCGGTTCCGACTTCGTCGAGATGTTCGTCGGTGTCGGTGCCTCCCGTGTCCGTGACCTCTTCGAGCAGGCCAAGGCGAACGCCCCGGCGATCGTCTTCGTCGACGAGATCGACGCCGTCGGCCGCCACCGCGGCGCCGGCCTCGGCGGTGGTCACGACGAGCGCGAGCAGACCCTGAACCAGCTCCTCGTCGAGATGGACGGCTTCGACGTCAAGGGCGGCGTGATCCTCATCGCCGCGACGAACCGGCCCGACATCCTCGACCCGGCGCTGCTGCGCCCCGGCCGCTTCGACCGCCAGATCGCGGTCGACCGTCCGGACATGCAGGGCCGGCTGGAGATCCTCAAGGTCCACCAGAAGGGCAAGCCGGTGGCGCCCGACGTCGATCTGGCCGCCGTCGCCCGCCGGACCCCCGGCTTCACGGGCGCCGACCTGTCGAACGTGCTGAACGAAGCAGCGCTCCTCACCGCGCGCAGCGACAAGAAGCTGATCGACAACCAGATGCTGGACGAGGCGATCGACCGTGTGGTCGCGGGCCCGCAGAAGCGGACCCGGATCATGTCGGACAAGGAGAAGAAGATCACCGCGTACCACGAGGGCGGTCACGCCCTGGTCGCGGCGGCCTCCCCGAACTCCGACCCGGTCCACAAGATCACGATCCTGAGCCGCGGCCGTGCGCTGGGCTACACGATGGTGCTCCCGGACGAGGACAAGTACTCCACCACGCGCAACGAGATGCTGGACCAGCTGGCCTACATGCTCGGCGGCCGCGCGGCGGAGGAGCTCGTCTTCCACGACCCGACCACCGGCGCGGCGAACGACATCGAGAAGGCCACCGCCACGGCCCGCGCGATGGTCACCCAGTACGGCATGACCGAGCGCCTGGGTGCCATCAAGTTCGGCGGCGACAACACCGAGCCGTTCCTCGGCCGTGAGATGGCTCACCAGCGCGACTACTCGGAAGAGGTCGCCGCCCTGGTGGACGAGGAAGTCAAGAAGCTCATCGAGAACGCGCACAACGAGGCCTGGGAGATCCTGGTCGAGAACCGCGACGTCCTCGACAACCTGGTCCTCCAGCTGCTGGAGAAGGAGACGCTGGGCAAGGAGGAGATCGCCGAGATCTTCTCCGCCATCGTCAAGCGCCCGGCGCGCCCCGCCTGGACCGGTTCCTCGCGGCGCACTCCGTCCACCCGTCCGCCGGTGCTCTCCCCCAAGGAGCTCGCCCTGACGAACGGCGCCAACGGCGCGACGCCCGCGATCTCCACCGCGAAGTCGACGGCGGCGGAGTCCGCCCCGGTGACCGAGCCCGCCCCGGAGGACCGCCCCGAGAGCTGACCCGAGCTCCCGGAGCCGCCACCAGGCCCGGAATGGATGCCGCGCCCCCCAGGTTCTAGCCTGGGGGGCGCGGCATTGCCATATGGCCGATTCTGGACGGCCTGGTAGGACGTTGTAGGACATCTAGGAACGAGGCAGCAGATGACCGACCCCGTGACGCTGGACGGCGAGGGCTCCATCGGCGAGTTCGACGAGAAGCGCGCCGAGATCGCCGTACGCGAACTCCTGATCGCGGTCGGAGAGGACCCCGACCGCGAGGGCCTGAAGGAGACACCGGCGCGGGTGGCGCGGGCGTACCGGGAGCTTCTGGCGGGCCAGACACAGGTGCCCGAGGACGTCCTGACGACGACGTTCGATCTTGGCCACGACGAGATGGTCCTGGTCAAGGACATCGAAATCGTGAGCTTGTGCGAGCATCACATGCTGCCGTTCCACGGAGTGGCGCACGTCGGCTACATCCCGGCCGACACCGGCAAGATCACGGGCCTGTCGAAGCTCGCACGGCTGGTCGAGGTGTTCGCCCGTCGCCTACAGGTGCAGGAACGACTCACCACGCAGGTGGCCGACTCCCTCATGCGGATCCTCGAGGCGCGGGGAGTGATCGTCGTCATCGAGGCGGAGCACATGTGCATGTCGGTGCGCGGGATCCGTAAGCCGGGTGCCAAGACGACGACCTCGGCGGTCCGGGGCCAGCTCCGGGATGCCACGACCCGGGCCGAGGCGATGAGTCTGATACTGGCGCGCTGACCTGATCGTCCAGCGGGCACCTCGTCCCGGCGGCCCTGGCGGCTGTCATGCCGCAGGGGCCGCGCCCGTGCCGTTGTGGTCGTCGTCGTCCTCCGGGAGCTTGCAGACGTGTTCCAGGAAGAGGGCGGACGCTATGACGGCGATGCCGGCCAGGACCGAGAAGCCGGCGTAGATGGCCTGGTCGCGGCGGGCGGGGATGTCGAGGGACTCCAGGAGGAAGACGCCCGTGCCGCCGTACATGCCGGCGACGAGGGCGGCGACCAGGGCGCTGGCCTGGCCGAAGACGACCGCGCGGGCCGCCATCAGGGGGTCGACGCCCTTGGCCTCGGGGCGCCGCTCGCGCTGGGCCTTGAGCCGGGCGCGCAGCGAGAGCGCCGTGGACAGCAGGACCACCGCGATCAGGGCGAGGACGATGGGGGCGGCCAGGGGGACGCTGGGCAGGGTCCCGATCGAGTTCCAGAGGCGGGCGCCCGCCCAGGACAGCACGCCGGCCACGACGAACACGCCGGCCAGCACCCTGATGTGCAGCTCTCTCACGGTGTCCCTTCAGCTCCCCCGGGTTCCGCGGGTCCTTCCGCGGACGAGTGTCGTGGTGGTGGTCGTCCTGACCTTAACGACTACTCGGGCAGCTGGAGTTCCAGGTCCTTGCGAACCGTGACGCCCTCGCGGGTGACCGCGTCGAGAAGGTCGGCGACGGCGCCGCGGCCGGGCAGCCGGGCCCCGGGGTCCACGTCGTGCCAGGGGGCGAGGACGAAGGCGCGTTCGTGGGCGCGCGGGTGCGGCAGGGTGAGCTGCGGGTCGTCGTCCACGACATCGGCGTACGCCACGATGTCGACGTCGAGGGTGCGCGCGCCCCAGCGCTCGTCCCGGACGCGGTGGAAGGCCTCCTCGACCGCGTGGGCCCGCTCCAGGAGCGAGGACGGGGGCAGGGTGGTCTTCAGCAGGACGACCGCGTTGAAGTACGCGGGCTGGCTGCCGGGCTCGACGCCCCACGGTTCCGTCTCGTACACCGGGGAGACGGCCTTGACGCGGATGCCCGGGGTGTCCTCCAGCGCGTCCACGGCGCCCTGGAGGGTCTCCAGGCGGTTGCCGAGGTTGGCGCCGAGGGAGAGCACCGCGCGTCGCGGGTTGTGCAGGGTGGTGTCGGCGGCGTCCACCTGCTGCACGACGGAGGCGGGCACCGGCTGAACGGTCGGGTCGCTGTGACCCTCGGTGAAGGACGCGGTCATACTCGGCTCCGGGTGATGGTGACGGTCACGTCGTCGAAGGGGACCGTGATCGGGGCGTTCGGCTTGTGGACCACGACCTCGACCTCTTGTACCCCCTCGTGCCGCAGACAGGCCTGGGAGATGCGCTCGGCGAGCGTCTCGATGAGGTTGACCGGCTCGCCCTCGACGACGGCCACGACCTCCTCGGCCACGATGCCGTAGTGCACGGTCTTCGCGAGGTCGTCGTCGCGGGCGGCCGGCCGGGTGTCCAGGCCCAGGACGAGGTCCACGACGAAGGTCTGGCCCTCCCTGCGTTCCTCGGGGAACACACCGTGGTACCCGCGGGCCCTCAGGCCGCGCAGCGCGACACGATCCACGTGAATCCCTCCTGCACTCGTCCCTGCACTCGTCGGTTGCCTCGGACGAATCTACCTGCGCGCGTCGGCGGGTCCGGGTGCCGGGCGCGCGGGAGGGGCGGTCGGCGGCGCGGTCTTCACCCGGTGTTTCCCTTGGTACCCGCTGTTTCCCTTGGTGGGCCCGGTGGCGCGGGGGCGGGTGGCCGCATCCCCCCGCGGGTTCGTGATTCCAGCCACTCTCGGTCAGGGCGGGCCGGCGTCGTCCTCGTCGGTGTCCGGCCCGTCCTCGTTCTCGGCGAGGACCGGGGAGGCGTGGTGCGACCAGAGCTTCCAGCCGTCGGGGGTGCGGCGGAACACGTTGGTGGCGACCACCAGCTGGCCCACGAGCGGCCCGAGCTCCTCGCCCGCGCGGGGCGCGGGGCCGCCGCTGAGGATGTTCTCCGTGCAGGTCACGAGGGCGGTGTCGCCGGTGACCGAGACATGCACATCGGTGAGGAAGAACTGGATGTAGTCGGTGTTCGCCATGATCAGGGCGTACGAGCGCAGGACCTCGCCGCGCCCGGTCAGCACCGGCCAGCCGGGGTGCACGCAGGAGACCACCCCGGTGTCCGCGGGGTCGTGGTACTCCTCGTCGACGCCCAGGTCGGCGGGGGTCAGCCAGAGGGCGGACACCGCTTCGAAGTCGCCCTGTTCGAGCGCCTCGTAGAAGGCGGTGTTGGCGGCCTCGACCTGTTCGACGTCGGTGTGGGGGGCGGTCACCGCGCTCCTTCCACGGCGCGTGCGACCCGGACGGCGTCGGCGGTCGCGCGCACCTGGTGCACCCGCACGGCCCACGCGCCGGTGTGGGCGGCGATCGCGGACACGGCGGCGGTGGCGGCGTCGCGCTCGCGCGCCGGCGGGGGCGCGCTCTCGGGGCCGGCCAGGACACGGCCGAGGAAGCGCTTGCGGGAGGCGGCGACGAGCAGCGGGTGGCCCAGGGTGTGCAGCCGGTCGAGGTGGGCCAGCAGGGTGAGGTCGTGGTCGGCCTCCTTGGAGAAGCCGAGGCCGGGGTCGACGACGACGCGGTCCGGGGAGACGCCGCCGGCGAGGACGGCCTCCACGCGCGCGTGCAGCTCGTCGACGACTTCGGTGACGACGTCGTCGTACGAGCCCTTGACGTTTCCGCCCTCCAGGAAGCCGCGCCAGTGCATGACGACGAAGGGGGCGCCCGCCTCCGCGACGGCCGGGATCATCCCGGGGTCGGCGAGGCCGCCGCTGACGTCGTTGACGAGGACGGCGCCGGCGGCGAGGGCCCGGGCGGCGACGGAGGCGCGCATGGTGTCGACCGAGACGACGGCGCCCTCGGCGGCGAGGCCCCGGACGACGGGGATGACACGGCGCAGTTCCTCGGCCTCGTCGACCCGGGTGGCGCCGGGCCGGGTGGACTCGCCGCCGACGTCGACGAGGTCGGCGCCCTCGGCGACGAGCTGGAGGCCGTGCTTGACGGCGGCCGTCGTGTCGAACCAGCGGCCGCCGTCGGAGAAGGAGTCGGGCGTCACGTTGACGACGCCCATGACCGCGCAGCGGTCCCAGTCCGGAAGGCCGGCGACCTGCCCGCGCCCGCTCTGCTTGCTCATACGTTCAGCGTAGGCCCCGCCGGGCGCCCGGACGCCGGGAGGCCCGGGCGCGGGCCCCAGGGCTGGGAGAGGGGCGGGGCCTGCGCCCGGGCCGGTCCGGGTGCGGACGCGGGGGCCGGTGGGCGGTCGCCGGTTCAGGCGGCTCGTACGTCCTGCCGCTCGGCGAGTCCGTGGGCGCACGCGCGGGCGGGGTTGCTGCGGCGGCGGAGGAAGCGGGGGAGGGGGAGGGCGAGGTTGACGAAGCCTTCGGCCTGCATGGCGGCGAAGCCGATGCGGGGGAGGTCGCCGGAGGCGCGGTAGACGACGAAGCGGGGTTCCCAGCGGGGCTGGAACTTGGCGTTGAACTTGTAGAGGGACTCGATCTGGAACCAGCGGGAGAGGAAGACGAGCAGGCCGCGCCAGGCGCGCAGGACGGGTCCGGCGCCGATCTTCTCGCCGCGGGCCAGGGCGGAGCGGAACATGGCGAAGTTGAGGGAGACGCGGGTGATGCCGAATTTGGGGGCGGCCTGGAGGGCGGCGACGATGAGGAGTTCGTTCATGCCGGGGTCGGCGGAGCGGTCGCGGCGCATCAGGTCCAGGGAGGCGCCGTCGGTGCCCCAGGGCACGAAGTGCAGGATGGCCTTGAGGTCGCCGTAGGGGCCGGGGGTTTCGTCGGCTTTGTGGGCGGTGGCGATGAGGCAGTCGCTGTCGGCGGGGTCGCCGACGCGGCCCAGTGCCATGGAGAAGCCGCGTTCGGTGTCGGTGCCGCGCCAGTCCTCGGCGGCGTGCCGGATGCGTTCGAGTTCGGCTTCGCCGAGGTCACGTACGCGCCGTACGCGGGTTTCGTATCCGGCGCGTTCGATGCGTTTGACCATCTGCCGGACGTTGCGCATGGCGCGGCCGGCGAGGGAGAAATCCGCGACGTCCACCACCGCCTCGTCGCCGAGTTCGAGGGCGTCGAGGCCGGTCTCGCGGGTCCACACCTCGCCGCCGGTCTCGGAGCAGCCCATGACGGCGGGTGTCCAGGAGTGGGCCTTGGCCTCGTCCATGAAGCGTTCGATGGCGCCGGGCCAGGCCTCGACGTCGCCGATGGGGTCGCCGCTGGCGAGCATCACGCCGGAGACGACGCGGTAGGTGACGGCGGCCTTGCCGCTGGGGGAGAAGACGACGGCCTTGTCGCGGCGCAGTGCGAAGTGGCCGAGGGAGTCGCGCCGGCCGTGCTTGTCCAGCAGGACGCGCAGCCGGTTCTCGTCCTCCTCGGTGAGGCGGGCGGCCGGGTGCTCGGGCCGGAAGGCGAGGTAGATCGTGGTGACGGCGGTGATCCAGCCGAGGGCGCCGAGCGAGAAGGCGACGGTCCAGGAGGTGCTGCCCTGGTAGTCGACCGGGCCCTCGAAGCCCAGGAGGCCGTACAGGACGTGGGTAATGCGATCGGCCAGGCTCGGGTCGCCGATCATGCGCCGCGGGTGGACGCTGACGATGACCAGTCCGAGGACGAGGGAACCGGCGCCCATGAGGACGAAGTTGGCGAGCGCGCGCCACCGGCTGCGCGGGTCCGGAAGGGCCCTGAACTGGTCGCGGTGGACGATCAGCGGGATCAGCAGCGCGAGCGAGATGAGCGCGCCGACGATCGAGTGCCGGTACACGAACTGGGCGACCGCGCCGGCCGGGAGCAGCGCCACCGCCGCCCGCCAGGCGCGCCGCTTGCTGCGCTTGAGGCCGTGGGCGAGCAGGAGCAGCAGTACGCCGGCGCTGAGCGAGAGTGCCGCCGCGAACGGGCCGAACGAGCCCGGCAGCACCTCGGCGAGCGAGTGCATACGGCTCTGCCGGAACCGCGGGAAGATCCCCGCCGCGACGTCCAGCAGCCCCACGAGAGCACAGGCTCTGCCGACGAGGGCGGGCACGGACTCGGGGCGCGGGCCACGCATCAGCGGCCGCACTCGGCTTGATCGGTTCGGAACCCCATCCGACATTTCCGCATCTTCCCTGACAGACATCGCATCCCGTAGTTCCGCGAGAGACCTTGGATCCGGATCCGATTCGGGCATCCGGCGACATTGCGCCCTCTAGGACGGTGTCTCGGGGAGAGAGGTTCACTCCCTTCTTCAAAGCCGCTGAAAAGGCCAAGGAAAGTCCGGGACAAGCCCTCGCGAAGGAGTCGGGGGGAACGGATCTGTACCCGGGCCAGGATCAGGCAGGAAACCGTTGTATGGGTCTCACGAGCAACACAGTGCTGCTGATGTCAGTCCTGTTCGCCTTAACGCTGTTCGCCGGCACGGTGTGGCTGTGGCCGCGGCTGGCACGGCGTTCCTGGCGGGCCGTCGGCGGGCGCGTCGGTCTGCTGCTCTGCACCCAGTTGGCCCTCTTCCTGTCCGTGGGCCTGTCCGTCAATCAGGCCTTCGGTTTCTACGCCAGTTGGGCGGACCTCTTCGGCCGTGAGACGGAGCCGGGTGTGGTCGTGGACCACACGAACGGCGCCCCGGCCGGGCCGGTGCGTGTCGTGGACAGCCGGCGGGTGGACGGCGGCGGCGGGCGGCCGGAGTTCGGCGGGCGGATCCAGAAGGTGGTGCTGGCCGGGCGTACGACGCACATCAGCACGCCCGCCTACGTGTATCTGCCGCCCGAGTACTTCGCCGCGAAGAACCGCACGCGCACGTTCCCCGTGGCCGTCGTCCTCACGGGCTACCCGGGTACGGCCGAGGCGCTCGTCGACAAGCTGCACTACCCGCGTACCGCGCGGCAGCTCGCCGGGGACGGGCGGATGCAGCCGATGATCCTGGTGATGCTGCGGCCGACGGTGGCGCCGCCGCGCGACACGGAGTGCGTGGACATCCCGGGCGGGCCGCAGACCGAGTCGTTCTTCGCCAAGGACCTGCCGGACGCGGTCGGGGCCCACTACCGGGTGGGCAAGAAGCCGTCGAGCTGGGGGATCATCGGGGACTCCACGGGGGGTTACTGCGCCCTGAAGCTCGCGATGCACCACCCGGAGGCGTACGCGGCGGGCGTGGGGCTCTCGGCGTACTACAAGGCGCCGACCGATCCGACCACCGGCGACCTGTTCCACGGCGACAAGACGCTGCGCAAGGAGGCCGATCTGCGCTGGTTTCTGAAGAATCGTTCCGCTCCGGACACCTCGCTGCTCGTCACCAGCAGCAGGATCGGCGAGTCCAACTACAAGGCCACGCTGAACTTCATAGACCTGGCGAAGGCCACGGGCCGGACCCGGATCTCGTCGATCATTCTCGAAAGCGGCGGGCACAACTTCAACACCTGGCGCCGCGAGATCCCGCCCGCGCTGGAGTGGATCAGTGGACGGCTGAGTAATTGATCTTGACTTGTGTGGCCCGCGGGGTGGGTGAAGGCTTCGGTATGGCTGTGTTTTTACAGGGCGGGGCGCCAACATTCGCCTACGCGCGGTAAGTTTCTGGCCATGCCACGTGGACGTCACCGCCATTCCCCGCCACTGCACAGGCTGTTGCCTCCCTCGGCGATCGCAGGCGTCTCGCTCATCTGTGCCTTCGGTCCCTGGGTGTTCTCGGATCCCGCCGTGCTCCGCGTCGTCGCCGCCGTCGCCGCGGCCACCGCGGTCGTGGGGGCCGCCGTCCTGCGTCGCTGGGACACGTACGCCGGGAAACAGGTCGCCGACCTCACACGCGCGCGGGCGAGCGACGAGTGGCGCTTCGAGGAACGGGTCGCCGAGCTGGAGACCGACCTCGACGAATCGCGTGAGCTGCGCGGCAAGCTGGAGAAGCGGCTGCGGGCCAAGCGCACCGAACTGGCCGGCCTGCGCAACGAGCACGCCGCGCTGCTGCGCCGTTACGCCACGGCGGAGACCGAGCGGGCCAGCGCCCTGGAGGGCCGCCGGCTGCTGGAGATGGAGAGCACGGCCGATCCCGAGCCGCACGCGCTGCCCGCCGCGGGCGCGGAGGAGGAGAGCCGGACGGAGACCGGGGTCTCCGGGACGCCCGAGAGCGCCGAGACCCCCGAGGCCGTCGGTACCAGGGCCCCGGCGGCCTTCTCCCCGGAGGGGGCGCAGCTGTACGCGCGGGCGCGGTCGGCGCTGGCGAAGCTCGACCCGGAGGCGGCCGCGGCCGCCTCCGGCGCGGGGGAGCCCGTGAAGGTCGCGTCCGGCAAGGCCGGTGGCGAGGACTCCGCCCAGGAGGACGAGGCCGAGGGGCAGCTTGAGGCGGCCGACGAGCACACGCGCGCGGTCGCCCCCCACCCGGCCGACGGGACCGACGAGGCCGCCACGGCCGAGGACACGCCGGGGCGCACCGCCGCAGCCGAGCCGGCCGCCGCCGAGCGTCCCGCCCCGACCGGCGCCGGCCGTGCCGTCTCCGGGGGCGGGTCCGTGGCTGCGACCGGGGGCTCCGGGCGCGCCGCTTCCGGGCGCACCGGCTCCACGGGCGTCGGCTCCACGGCTTCTGTCTCCGGAACCGTCGCCGCCGAGCCCGCCGCTGCCGAGTCCGTCACCGGGCGCTCCGTTGCGGCTCCGGCCGCCGCCGGCCGCGCCGCCACCCAGCCCGCCGGCTCCACGGCTTCGGGCTCCGGAACCGTCGCCGCCGAGCCCGCCGCTGCCGGGACCGGGGCCGCCGGTGGTGCCTCCGCCCTGTCCGCCGCGCTCGTTCCGCGGCCCGCCGCGCCGGTGGTGCGGCCGGCCGGGCACTTCACCGTGCCCACCGCCGTGGCCGTCGTACCCGCCGCCCAGCCGGTACGGCGTCCCACGGCCGAGGGCGGGTTCGACTTCTTCGGCACCAAGAGCGCGACCCCGGACGCGCTGGACGCGGTGCAGAACGAGGACCTCGCCGACGTCGTCGGCCAGGAGGCGCTCGCGCTGCACAAGGCCGAGGCCGAGGCCGAGTTCAAGCCGGCCGGCGAGGAGGCACGCGGCGTCGGCCAGGTGATCGACCTGACCGCGCACGACGAGACCGAGGTGATCGACCTCCAGAGCCTGCGCAGCGCGGTGTCCTGACCCGGCGTCACCCGTCGCGTCGCCACCCCTGGCGCTCCTGAGGGCCGTGCGGACACCGCACGGCCCTTCGGTTCGTCCTCCTCACGCCATCCAGCGGTCGGGCCGGGCGTCCCGGCGGCCGGTGCGGGACCGCTCGGCCTGGGCGCGGAGCAGCTCCGCGGCCTCCTGAGCGTCCCTCAGGCGGGCGGTGACGGTCTTTCCGGCTCCCGTGTCCACCCGGACGGCGGCGAGCCGCCACAGCCGCTGCCAGGGGCCCTGCGTCAGCCGTACGCTCTGGACCTTGGCGTGGGGCACGAGGGCGAGGCTGCGGTGCAGCAGTCCGTGCCGGGTGGCGAACACGGCGTCCGTGACCGCGATGCCGTACCCCCGCCACCACAGCGGCACGCACCGTCCGGCCCGGCGCGGCGGGCGCGCCAGTGAGTCCGCCGCGGGCACGGTCACCCCGGGCAGCACGCGCGCGACGACCGCCTCCGCGACCGCGCGCGGGGCGACCGGCACGAGCACGGAGTTGGCCGAGCCCGCCACGTCCAGCTCCACGCGCACCCAGCCGCGGCGCCGCCACAGCAGCGGCTGCACGATCCGCACGGTCTGCACCCGCCCCGGCGGCACCGTCTCGTGCGTGCGGTCCAGCAGCCCCCGGTCGATGCGCAGGCCGTCCGGGGACTCGGCGACCGTCCAGTCGTACTCGCCCACGAACCGCCCGGCGCTGCGCGCGCCCGCCGCGCCGAGCAGCGGCAGGCCGGTCGCGAGGACCGTCACCACGCTGTGGGTGAGCAGCCACAGGACGGGCGGGACGACGAGGGCGACGGCGACGGCACCCCAGGCCGAACCGGTCAGCACCAGCGCGACCAGCAGCTCGCGCGCGGGGACGCGCAGCAGTTCGCGGGCCGGCGCCTCGCCGACCTCGTGCGCCGTCTCGGGGGCGAAGCCCGCCGCCCGCGCGAGCAGTTCGGCCCTGAGCGCGCGTGCCTCGTCGTCGCCGAGGAAGGCGAGTTCGTCCTTCTTCTCGGCGCCGACGACATCGAGCCGCAGCTTCGCCACACCGGCCAGGCGGGCGAGCAGCGGCTGGGTCACGTCGATCGCCTGGATGCGCTCCAGACGGATGTGCGCGGTGCGCCGGAAGACCAGGCCGGTGCGGATGCGCAGTTCGCCGTCGGTCACCGAGAAGTGGGTGAACCACCAGCTCAGGAAGCCGTACGCGGCCGACGCCGGGACCAGGACGGCGAGCGCGATCAGCAGGGTCGTCGTGGTCAGCCGGGTGAGCTGCTCCTGTGCCTGGTGGGGGTCGTGCACCGCCCAGCCGACGAGCACCGCGACCGGGGCCCAGGCGCGCCGGAACGGGGTGACGGGGTGCAGCCGGCGCTCGGCGACGGCCGCCCGCTCCGCCGCCGCGGGGACGTCGCCCTCGACGCCCTGGGCGGTCACAGGCCCGCCGATCGGGCCTCGCCGAGCTCGCTGAGCCGGTCGCGCAGCCGTTCCGCCTCGGCCGGGTCGAGCCCCGGGATCGTCGCGTCGGTGGCGGCGGCCGCGGTGTGGAGCTGGACGCTGGCGAGCCCGAAGTGCCGTTCGACGGGCCCGGAGGTCACCTCGACCAGCTGCATGCGGCCGTACGGCACGATGGTCTCCTCGCGCCACAGCACCCCCCGGCTGATCAGCAGGTCGTCGGCGCGCTCGGCGTACCGCCAGGAGCGCCAGTTGCGGCCGAGGAGCACCCAGCCCCAGCCGATCCCGGCCAGCGGCAGCAGCGCCAGGGCGGCCCACGCGGGGCCCACCCACAGGCCGAGCACCAGCCCGACGGCGACGGCGGCGAGCCCCAGCCACACCACCAGCAGCAGTCGTCGCATCCGTAGCAGTCCCGGCGGCAGCGCGGTCCACGCGGCAGCGGCCTCGTCGGCCCCCGCTCCGGCCTCGGTCGTCCTGGTGCCCCCCGGGCTCCCCGTTTCCATACCGCCAGCGTACGTAGGGGAGACTGGTGCCATGACTCCCACGACGGAGACCACGGTCGGGATCGGCGGCGCCGCGGAGAGCACCGACATGGTGCTCAACATCGGCCCCCAGCATCCCTCCACGCACGGTGTGCTGCGGCTGAAGCTGGTGCTGGACGGCGAGCGCATCCGGCACGCCGAGCCGGTGATCGGCTATATGCACCGGGGCGCGGAGAAGCTGTTCGAGGCGCGCGACTACCGGCAGATCGTCATGCTGGCCAACCGCCACGACTGGCTGTCGGCGTTCTCGAACGAGCTGGGCGTGGTCCTCGCGGTGGAGCGGATGCTCGGCATGGAGGTCCCCGAGCGGGCGGTCTGGACGCGCACGCTGCTCGCCGAGCTGAACCGGGTGCTCAACCACCTGATGTTCCTGGGCTCGTACCCGCTGGAGCTGGGCGGCATCACACCGGTCTTCTACGCGTTCCGCGAGCGCGAGGTCCTCCAGAACGTGATGGAGGAGGTCTCCGGCGGGCGGATGCACTACATGTTCAACCGGGTCGGCGGCCTGAAGGAGGACCTGCCGGCCGGCTGGGCCTCCCGCGCGCGGAGCGCCGTCGCCGCCGTCCGCTCGCGCATGGACGTCTTCGACGACCTCGTCCTCGGCAACGAGATCTTCCGGGGGCGCACCCGCGCGGTGGGCGTGCTCTCGGCCGACGCCGTGCACGCGTACGGCGTGAGCGGGCCGATCGCGCGCGCCTCGGGCGTCGACTTCGACCTGCGGCGCGACGAGCCCTATCTCGCGTACGGGGAGCTCCAGGACGTCCTGGAGGTGGTGACCCGTGAGGAGGGCGACTGTCTCGCCCGGTTCGAGTGCCTGCTCGCGCAGACCCACAACGCGCTCGACCTCGCGGACGCCTGCCTGGACCGGCTGGCGCAGCTGCCGCCCGGCCCGATCAACCAGCGGCTCCCCAAGGTCCTCAAGGCGCCCGAGGGGCACACGTACGCGTGGACCGAGAATCCCCTCGGCATCAACGGCTACTACCTCGTCAGCAAGGGCGAGAAGACGCCGTACCGCCTGAAGCTGCGCTCGGCGTCCTACAACAACATCCAGGCCCTCACCGAGCTGCTGCCGGGCACCCTGGTCGCGGACATGGTGGCCATCCTGGGGTCGATGTTCTTCGTGGTCGGGGACATCGACAAGTAGGCGGCCCGTAGGCGGCCCGCAGACGGGACTTCGCGGACACGGCCTAAAGGAGTACGTCGCGCAGTCCCACCGGCTGGAGCAGCCAGCCGAAGTCGCCGAGTCCGCCCGGCGCGGTGAGCTCGGCGGCCTCCCCGGCGCCCGCGAGGGCGCGGACGTAGGCGGCGGGGTCGGTGGAGGCCAGCGAGAGCGGGGGGCGCGCGCCCGCGACGCCCAGGGCGTGCAGGGCGGCGCGCTGGGTGAGCAGCCGGGCGCCCGGCAGGGCGCAGGCGTCCAGGGCGACATGGGCCGTGAGGTCGCACGAGCCGTCCGGCACGGGGGCCGTCCCGCGTCCCTCCCGGAAACCGGCGAGCGTGCCGAACGGGGGGCGGGCGTCCGCCGTGTGGGCGTAGTCCACGGCCACCGCGAGCCCGCGCGCGACGGATGCGACGGTGGACGCCCAGGCGCTGTCCCGCGGCAGCCCGATCTCGGCCCGCAGCCCCGGCTCGTCCGGCAGCGGCCACCAGCGCGCCAGCCACCGCGCCTCGGGCCCGGAGACCGGCTCCCCGAGGCGTTCGGTGCCGTCCGGTCGTACGAGGACCAGCCGGGGCACCCCCGCGGGGTCGACCTCGGCGACCTCCAGCGGCACGTTGTCGAGCCACTCGTTGGCGAACAGCAGCCCGGTGATGCCGGGCGGGGGCGTGGGGAGCCACTCGATCCGGAGGGCCAGTCCGGGCGGGCGGGCGGCGAGCTCGACGGCGTACGCGCGCGTGCGCGCCGCCACCTCGGCGGGGAGCGCGGCGAGGACGCCGGTGACGAGCTCGCCCCGGCCGGCGGCCATGTCGACGAAGTCCAGCCGCTCGGGCCGCCCCAGCGCCTCGTCGACCCGGCACAGCAGCCGGGCGACGGCGCCGGCGAAGAGGGGCGAGGCGTGCACGGACGTACGGAAGTGGCCGGCCGGGCCCTCGGGCCGCCGGTAGAAGCCGTGCGGGCCGTACAGCGCGTCCTCGGCCGCCGCCCGCCACCCGCGCCACCCGCGCCAGCCGCCCGGGGTGCCTGGGTCGCCTGGGTCGCCGGGGGCGCTCACTTCGTGCGTCATCCGGTCAGACTAGGCGTACAGGTGATCACGGCCTCCACCTTGCGGAGTATGCGCGGCGGGACCGGATCGGCCCTTCGGCTGACCCCCGCACACACGGCGCTTCCCTACGCTGGGTTACGTGCAGCGCCTCTATGACTTCCTCCGCAGACACCCGACCGGGGTGGACTGCTTCTGGGCCGTGGTCCTGTTCGGGATCACCGCGGCTGCCGGAACCGCGGGTCAGGACCGGGGCGGCACCGACTCCCTGGCGCTGCTCGTGCCGGTCGTCGCCCTCCTGTGCCTGGTCATCGCGCTGCGCCGGCTCATGCCGGAGAAGATGCTGGTGCTGGCCGCCGCGCTCGGCGTGGCCCAGCTCGTGCTGAACGTCGGGGTCACGGCCGCCGACTTCGCCCTGCTGGTGATCGTCTACACGGTCGCCGCCACGGGCGCCCGCTGGGCGTCCCGGCTGGCCCTGGCCATGTCCCTGAGCGCCGCCACGCTGGCGCAGGTGAGGTGGCCGCACGAGCACGCGAGCGTGCCGGGCCAGTTCGCGGTCATCGTCTTCCAGACCGTGCCGTTCGCGCTGGCCTGGGTGCTCGGCGACTCGATCCGCACCCGGCGGGCGTACTTCGCGCAGCTGGAGGAGCGCAACGCGCGGCTGGAGAAGGAGCGCGAGGCGCAGGCCAAGGTCGCCGTCGCCGCCGAGCGCGCCCGCATCGCGCGGGAGCTGCACGACGTCGTCGCGCACAACGTCTCGGTGATGGTGGTGCAGGCCGACGGCGCCGCGTACGTCCTCGACGCCGCGCCCGACCAGGCGAAGAAGGCCCTGGAGACGATCTCCTCCACCGGCCGGCAGGCCCTCGCGGAGATGCGCCGGCTGCTGGGCGTCCTGCGTACCGGGGAGCACCAGGAGGGCGGGGAGTACGTGCCGCAGCCGGACGTGGAGCAGATCGACGACCTCGTGCAGCAGTGCCGTGGCTCGGGGCTGCCGGTCGACTTCAAGATCGAGGGCACCCCGCGGCCGCTGCCCAGCGGCGTCGAGCTCACCGCGTACCGGATCGTGCAGGAGGCGCTGACGAACACGCGCAAGCACGGCGGGCCCAACGCGGGGGCGAGCGTACGGCTGGTCTACTTCGACGACGGTCTGGGGCTGCTCGTCGAGGACGACGGCAAGGGCGCGCCGCACGAGCTGTACGAGGAGGGCGGCGCCGACGGCCAGGGCCACGGTCTGATCGGCATGCGGGAGCGGGTCGGCATGGTCGGCGGCACGCTGGACGCGGGCCCGCGCCCGGGCGGAGGATTCCGCATCAGCGTCCTGCTCCCGCTCAAACCGGCGCATTGACGCCGACGCACGCCCTTCGTTGACACCTGTCACGCCCCCGACGCCCCGACCTTCAGAAGCCCGGAAGACCCGGAAGATCCGGAAGACCGGGAAGACCCGGAAGATCCGGAAGACATGGAAGAGGACCTCATGACGATCCGCGTGATGCTCGTCGACGACCAGGTGCTGCTGCGCACCGGGTTCCGGATGGTGCTCGCCGCCCAGCCGGACATGGAGGTCGTGGCGGAGGCGGGCGACGGCGTCGAGGCCCTTCAGGTGGTGCGCTCCACGGACGTCGACGTGGTCCTGATGGATGTGCGCATGCCGAAGCTGGACGGGGTCGAGGCCACCCGGCGGATCTGCGCGGAGCCCGAACCGCCGAAGGTGCTGATCCTGACCACCTTCGACCTGGACGAGTACGCGTTCTCCGGGCTGAAGGCGGGCGCCTCCGGCTTCATGCTCAAGGACGTGCCGCCCGGGGAACTGCTCGCCGCGATCCGCTCGGTGCACAGCGGCGACGCCGTGGTCGCGCCCTCCACCACGCGCCGCCTCCTCGACCGGTTCGCGCCGATGCTGCCCAGCGCCGGCAAGGAGCCCCGGCACCAGGGGCTGGAGCGGCTCACCGACCGTGAGCGCGAGGTGATGGTGCTGGTCGCGCAGGGGTTGTCCAACGGGGAGATCGCCGCCCGGCTGGTGCTGTCCGAGGCGACCGTGAAGACCCATGTCGGCCGCATCCTGACCAAGCTGGGGCTGCGCGACCGGGTGCAGGTGGTGGTGCTGGCGTACGAGACGGGCCTGGTGCGGGCCGGCGGACACGGCTGACCCGGGCGGGGCCCGTCGCGGGGTGCCGGGGGGCGTCCGCGGGGTCCTCGGGACCGCCGGGGCGCTCGGGCGCCGGTCAGCGCAGGAGCCCCTCCAGGAAGTCGCTGCCCAGCCGGGCCACCACCGTCACGTCCAGCTGGTGCAGGACGTACCGGCCGCGGCGGCGGGTCGTGATGAGGGAGGCCTTCTTGAGGACGCCGAGGTGGCGGGATATCTCGGGGGCCGTCATGCCCAGGGACTGGGCCATCTCGCTCGTGGTGTAGGCGCTGCGGGCGAGCAGCCGGCAGATCCGCATCCGGACGGGGTGGGAGAGCGCGGTGATGCGCAGTGTCAGCTGCTCGACCGAGGGCGGCGAGGCCAGTTCGGGGGAGCCGACCGGGTAGTGCAGGACCGGCTGCCAGCCGTACCGGTGCAGGACCATCAGATGCGGCCAGCCCAGGCTGGTCGGGACGAGCAGGAGGCCGCCGTCCCCCGTGGCCGTGCGGCCGTGGGCCATCTTGTCCACCGAGATCAGCGTCCCGCCCTCGTCCAGTGACACGGCGGAGGAGACCGAGGTGAGCGCTTCCGCCAGGCCCTTGCGGCGCAGCAGGTCCGTCTTGTGGCGGGCGTCGGCGGCGAGCGGGAGGCTCACCCGGGCCCAGACGTCGGCGAAGAACGCCTCGTCGCAGTCCCGGAGGAACTGCCGCAGCCAGGCGCGCACCCCGGGCGGGTCGTCGAGCAGCCGCCGGGTGAAGTGCACCTGGCGGGGACCGCGCGAGGCCGCCAGGTCCAGGGCGCGGCGGTGCTGGGCGGGGTCGGCGAGGACGTCGAGGCCGGGCGCGTCGTACCCGGGGGTGCACATGAATTCCGTCGCGGCGTTCACGAACTGTTCGTCCGTGAGTTTGTCGAGGAGGTCCAGTTCCTCGGTGAGGGTGGCGCCGGGCAGCGCGTCGCGCCCCGGGAGGCCGGCGTAGGGCAGGAAGAGGTCGGAGAACGTCGTCCGCCACAGGAAGTCCGCCTCGCACATCCGGTCGGCGAGATACGGGTCCAGGCGGGCGGTGACCCCGGTGACCCAGCCCTGGAGACCGGGGTGGTGTCCGGGCTCGGAGAGCGCGTGCAGGGCCATGCCGAGCTCGGCCAGGGGCGAGGGCACGACGGTGACCCGCTCCGGCCGCAGCCCCGTGATGTCGATGCGGACGCTCATGCCCTCATGGTGCACCCCGCCACCGACGACCCGGCTCCCGATTGACGGCAGCCGTCAATCGGGAGCCGGGAGCCGGGGCGCGGGTGAGGTCAGTTCACGCCGTCGAGCTTCGCCCGCTGCTCCGCCGTCAGCTCCAGGTCGACCGCCGCCAGGCTGTCGTTCAACTGTTCGATCGAGGAGGCGCCGACCAGTGGCAGGATCGGGATGTCGCCGCCGAGCAGCCACGCCAGTACGACCTGGTTGACGCTCGCGCCGGTCTCCTCGGCCACCTCGCGCGCCGCCTGGAGCCGGGGCTGCGTGCCCGCGTGCTCGAAGCCCGGGCCGAGCGGCTTGTCGTCGCGGACGTACGCCCCCGACAGCAGCGGGGAGTAGGCGACCTGGGTGAGGGAGGGGTGGGCGCGGACGTAGCTGAGCAGGTCGGCGCTGACCAGGCCCTGGTTGCCGTCGGGCGAGCGCAGGCTCGGGATGTCGGCGCGCTGGCGGAGGTAGCTGTGGTGGTGCTGGAGGACCTCGTAGCCCGGCAGGCCTGCCGCCTTGGCCAGATTGCGGGCGGCCTCGATCCGCCAGGCCCAGTGGTTGCTCGCGCCGAGCAGGCCGGCGACGCCGTCGGCGACGACCTCGCCGAAGCCCTGGACGGTCTCCTCCAGGGGGGTCTTCTCGTCCATGATGTGCGCGTACAGCAGGTGGATGCGCTCGATCCCGAGCCGCTCCCTGCTGCGCTCGGCGGATTCCCGGATGGTCTTGGCCGAAAGTCCCTCGACATCCAGGCTGAAACCGCTCGACGGGGCGTTCGGGCGGGCGCCGAGTTTCGTGGCGAAGGTGATCTCGTCGCCGATACCCCGGCTGCGGATCCAGCGGCCGAGGAGTTCCTCGCTCTCGCCGCCCTGGGTGCCGCCCACCCAGAAGGCGTAATTGTTGGACGTGTCGATGAAGGTGCCGCCGGCCTCGACGAAACGGTCGAGGAGGGCGAAGGAGGTCGCTTCGTCGGTCACCGTCCCGAAGAGCATGGAGCCGAGGCTCAGCACACTCACCTCACGGCGGGTGGCCGGGTCGCTGCCGATGACGCGGTATTTCATGAGAGTCCTCTTCGGGGATTCCGGGTGATCGGTTCAGGAATTGATGATTCCGGAATCGGTGATTCCGGCTTGGGGGCGAGAGTCGGCGAGGGATTCGGCGATGGTCCGCACGAGGGCGTCCAGGTGCGGCACGAGGAAGAAGTGGCCGCCCTCGTAGGTGTGGAGGGCGAACTCGTCGGTCGTGTGCGTGGCCCAGGCCCGGGCCATGGGGGCGTCCACGCGCGGGTCCACGTCCCCGATGAACGCGGTGACGGGGCAGTCGAGCGGGGGCGCGCCCCGGTAGCGGTAGGTCTCGGTGGCGACGTAGTCGCTGCGCACCGCCGGGAGGATCGCCGCGAGCAGCTCGGGGTTGTCCAGCATCCGGGTGTCGGTGCCGCCGAGGAGTTTCATGTCGGCGATCAGCTTCTCGTCGCTCGCCCGGTGCACCGAGCCGGGCGCGGGCACGGAGGGCGCGCGCCGCCCCGACACGAACAGGGCGCGCGGCCGGCGCCCGGCGGCGTGCAGCCGGGCGCCCACCTCGAAGGCGAGCGTGGCGCCCATGCTGTGCCCGAACAGGGCGTACGGTTCCTCGGCCCACTCGGCGATCTCGGCGGCGACGGTGTCGGCCAGCTCGTGCAGATCCTCCACGCAGGGTTCGTGGAACCGCTCCTGGCGGCCCGGATACTGCACGACCAGCACCTCGACCCCGGGCGCGAGCCGCGCGGAGAACGGGTGGAAGAAGGCGGCGTTGCCCCCGGCGTGCGGAAACACGAACAGCCGTACGGCGTGGGGTGCGGCGGCATGAAAACACCGCAACCACGGAGTACGCGGCCCCCGGCCCCGCCCGGCCGGCCGCACGGCCGGGGGAGACGCGCCGGCCACCCGCTCGGCTGCGACGACCCCGGAGGTCCGCGTGACCCCGCCGGTCCCTGGAACCCCAACCGTCCCTGGAACCCCAACCGTCCCTGGAACCCCAACCGTCCCCGGGATCTGGGCGGTCCCCGGGACCTGGGCGCTCCCCGCACCCCCAGCCGTCCCCGTAACACCCGTCACCCCGTTGATCCTGCTCACCCCGTTTCCCCCGCCCCCGCCCCCGGCCTGGGAGAGCGGTTGCGGCGGCGGGCCGTGATCGGGACGTGTTTCCAGCCCGAGACGAAGTTGGAGGCCAGGCGTTCCGGGGTGCCCGCCGGGCGGAAGGTGTCGAAGCGGGTGAGGAGTTCCTCGAAGAGGATGCGCAGGGTGACACGGGCCACGCTGTGGCCGATGCAGTAGTGCGGGCCGATGCCGAAGGCGATGTGCTTGTTGGGCCTGCGGCGGATGTCGAAGGTGCCCGCGTCGGGGAAGACGGCGTCGTCGCGGTTGGCGGAGCCGAGCCAGACGACCACCGCGTCACCGGCGCTGACCTTGGTGTTCCTGACCTCGACGTCCCGGGTGGCGTACCGCAGGAAGTGGTTGACGGGCGAGGCCCAGCGCAGTGCCTCCTCGGTGGCGGAGGGGGTGAGCTCGGGGTGCGCGGCCCAGTCCTCCAGGACGCCCCGCTCGATGAACTCCGCCATCACGTAGTTGGGGGAGTGCGGGGTGGTGACGTTCGCCCCGAGCAGCAGGCTGTAGCAGTTCGCGACGATCTCGCCGGGGTCCATGTGGCGGCCCTCGAACTCGGTGGAGATCAGCACGCTGAGCAGGTCGTCGCCGAGGTTCTGCCGACGGAAGCGCATCAGGTCCTGGAAGTAGGCGAACAGATCGCGGTGGGCGCGCTCCAGGGTGGCGGCCTTGCCGCCCGGGTCCTGGTACTCGGGGTCGTCGGCGGCGATGCAGATCGTCGTCAGCCGGCTGAGCCAGGCCCAGTCGGCCGAGGGCAGGCCCATCATCGTGCCGGTCACGGACATCGGCATGGCCAGCATGGCCTCGGCGAAGTCGAACGTACCGCCGTCGCCGAGCGGGGATATCAGGTCCACGACCAGCGGCCTGATCATGTCCTTCTGCCGCTCCACGGCCTTGACGGCGAGGGCCTTCTTCAGCCGGGTCTGCATCTCGGTGTGGCGCGGCGGGTCGGTGACGGCGAGCTGTTTCCCGCCGGCCGGGTCGTCGGTGCCGAGCAGGTCGAGCATGGTGCCGCGCTCGGAGGTGAAGGTCTCGGTGTCCCGCAGGACGCGTTCGGCGTCGTGGAAGCCGACGATGTTCCAGAACCCGCGCCGGTCGTCGACCTCCTGGCGGGTCAGGGTCTCCTGGTTCCGCATCCACCGCCAGACGGCGTGCGCGTCGCCCCCGCTGTACAGCCACGGGTCGACGAGATCGGCCGTCGCCCCCTGGTGCACGGGGCATCCGGAAATCGCTGCGTCGGGTCGGGCGGCGTCATGGACTTTCAAGGGGTCGTCCTTTCGTCCGGTGAGGATGCCGCGAGTCAACGTACACGACAGGTGTCCGATGAAGCTTAATTATTTGATGAACTGTTTACGGTGTTTGCGTGAGCGCAATGATTTGGACATGTTCAGCATTGAATTGATTTTCCGCCATCTGGCCAAAAACTGGTGACTGGGAACCGATCGGCAGGTCCGAGGGGGTGCCATCCGTTGATCAGTATGCCTGCCGGGAGGGCCTTGACATGTTCATCGTGGGCTGCCTACGGTAATTCAGCCATTGAGCGGCGCCCGCCGTTCTGGCCGTGTCGGAATCGCATTTTGCTTTCCATTCGTTTGCGCACCGTTTTACCGCATGCTCTTCGCGGCCCTGGTAAGCGTTTTCAGTTCACATGAGTTTCGGGGGAATCTCGCGTGTTGTCCGTTTGGTACCCGGCCACCCGCATGCAGCAGGGCCTGTGGGTCCTCGACCGCGACGAGCTGCAGCGCCCCACCCAGCTCGTGCCGTCCGTCGTGGAGTTCACCGGCGAGGTGGACCACGGGCACCTCGTCGAGGCCGCCCGGCTCACCCTCGCCCGCCACCCGTCCCTGCGGGCCCGCTTCCGCTTCGACCTCGGCGCGCGCCGGGTCGAGTACCGCACCGACGGCGAACCCGGCACCGCCCTGCTGCGCGACGCCGAGGCCGAGGGGCTCACCGAGGCCGAGGTCGACGCGTACGTACGGACGCTGTGCGGCACCCCGTTCGACCTGGCCGCCGACGCACCCGCCCGGGCGGTCGTCGTACGGCTCGACGCCCGGCGCACCCTGCTGGTCCTCGTCTCCCACCACATCGTCGTCGACGGACTGTCCCGCACGATGCTCCTCGAAGAGATCTTCACCGTCTACCGGGCCCGGCTCGCCGGCACCGTCCCGCGGCTGAGCGACCCGCCGCACCCCGCCTCCGTCGTCGCCGAACGCCCGCCTGAGGAGATCGCCGCCCAGGTCGACGAGGTCGTCGAACGGCTGAAGGGCGCCCCCGTCGACGTGGTCCTGCCCTTCGAGCGCGGCGCCGGCGGCGACCTGGAGGCCGCCCGGCTCGGCGCCACCGTCACCACTCGCCTGGACGCCGACCGCACGGCGAAGGCCCTGGCGGTCGCCGCCGAGGAGGGCTGTACGACGTTCATGCTCGGCGTCGCCCTGCTCTCCGCGACCCTGGCCAGGAACAGCGGACAGCGCGACTTCCTGATCGCCTTCGCCTGGCCCGGCCGCGACCACCCCGACGCCGGGGACGTCATCGGCATGTTCATCACCACCGTGGTGCTGCGGATCACCCTGGAGCCCGACACCACCTGGCGGGACCTGCTCGGCGCCGCCCGGATCGCCGCCATGGAGGCGTTCATGGACGCCGACGTGCCCCTGGACGCGCTCGCCGCCCGCCTCAACCCCGACCGCACCCGGCTCTGGCCGCCTCTCACCCCGGTCCTGCTCAACCTGGACGACGCCCCCCACACCCCCGTGCTCGCCCCCGGTGTCACCGGCCGGCTGCGTCCGCTCGACCCCCTCTACGTCAAGTACGACCTCGCCGCGTTCGTCCGCGTCACGGACGGCGCCGAGGGACGGCGGCTGGAGCTCTCCCTCGACCACCCGACGGACGTCACCGACCCCATGGCCGTGTCCGCCTTCCTGACGGATCTGCGGCGCAGTGCCGCGGACCTTGCCACCTCACCGGAGGAACCCGTGCTGGAACAGCCCGCCCGGACCATCGACCTGGACGACCCGGAGGAGCGGCTCGCCCTCGTGCGGTCCGTGTGGCGTGAGGTCCTCGGCATCGAGGACACCGCCGACGACCCCGACGACGACATCAGCTTCTTCGAGTCCGGAGGCGACTCCCTGCTCCTCGTGGTCCTGGTGGAGCGCCTCAGCCAGGCCTCCGGACGGACCCTGCGCACCATCGACCTGTTCCGCTCCGCCACGGTCGGCGGCCAGGCCGACCTGCTCGCGAAGCCCGCCGAGGCCCTCTGATGGCGTCGGCCCGCGAAGCGCTGGCCGTCTCCGTCCTCGGCGACGGGGCGGACCCGGCCGGCTTCGCCACGGAGACGTTCCTCTCCCTCGGCGGTGACTCGCTGCGGGCCATGCGCCTGGCCGCCCTCGCCCAGGAACGGCTCGGCCTGCGCATCCCCGTGCTCGACCTCCTCGGCGGGCGCCCGCTCGCCGAGGTGCTCGCCGAGGCGCGGGCCGGACAGCCCGCCGAGGCCGCCCACGACACCCCCCGGCGGGACGACGACGGAGCCCTCTCACCCGCCCAGCGCGGTATGTGGCTCATCGAGCGGGTGGCCGGCGGCTCGCCGTACAACCTCGTCTTCACCGCGTTCACCGAGGACGGCGGGCGGATCGACCGCGGCGCCCTCGCCAAGGCGCTCGCCGAGACCGCCGCCCGCCACGAGGGCCTGCGCACCGTCTTCCGGGAGAGCACCGGCGACGGCGAGGACGACGTCGTACGGGAACTGCTCGCCGAGCACGTCCCGCAGCTGACGGAGATCGCGCACGAGGGACCGGCCGAGGAGTTCGAGGCGTTCGTGCGCCGCGAGGGCGCCGCACAGGGCCGCCGGCCCTTCGACCTGTCCGCCGCGCCCGCCTGGCGGCTGCTGCACTTCACGCACCCGGCGGGCCGGGACGCGATCGTGCTCGCCGCGCACCACATGGTCCTCGACGGCCGGGCGGTCGGTCTGCTGCTGCGCGAGCTGTCCGCCCGGCACGCCGCGCTCACCGGCACCGGGCCGGAACCGGACGCCGGCGAGGCCCCGCCCCTTCGGCTGCTGACGGACCGCCAGGAGAGCCTGCGCGCCCGGGGCGTGTGGGACACCCAGGCCGAGTTCTGGAAGGGGTACCTGGACGGGGCGCCCACCACCCTGGAACTCCCCGCCGACCGGCCGCGCCCCGCCCTCCAGGACGCCACGGGCGAACGCACCGGCCTCGACCTCGGACCGGCCCTGTCCGCCGCCGTCACCGAGCGGGCCCGCACGCTCGGCGTCACCCCGTACGCCTTCCTGCTCGGCGCGTTCGCCCTCGCCCTCGGCCGCCGCACCGGGGCGCGCAGTCTGCTCGTCGGCGTGCCGCTGCTCGGCCGGCAGAGCGCCGGGCTGGACCTGCTGATCGCCGTCGCGGGCAACCTCGTACCGGTCCGCGTCGACCTCGACGACGACGCGAGCCCCGCCGAGTACCTGCGCTCCGTGCACACCTCGCTCGGCCGCGCCATCGACGCGGGCGACCTCCCCTTCGAGGAACTGGTCACCCGACTCGGCGTCGAACGCAGCCTCGGCTGCCACCCGCTCGTCCAGGTCTGCTTCGGCATGCACGACCAGCTCGTACCCCGAACCCTCGATGCGGGCACCGCGCGGCTGCGGGTCGAGGAGGGGCACGGCGGCGGCTCCCAGTTCGACCTGACCCTGCTCATCGGGCACTCCGACCCCGCCTACGCGGGCCACGTCGAGTACGCCACCGCCGTGTGGACCGAGACCGAGACCCGCGCCTTCGTCGCCGACTTCCTGGCCGGCGCCGAGGAACTCGCCACCGGGGACGCGTCACGGCTGGAGGACGTGCGCTGCCTCTCCGCCGACGGCCACGCCCGGCTCACCGCCCTCAACGCCACCCGCGCCGACTTCCCCGGCACGTCCCTCGACGCCCTGTTCCGCGCGGCCGCCGCCCGCACCCCCGACGCCGTCGCCGTACGGGACGCCACGGCCGCCCTCACCTACGCCCAGCTCGCCGCCGCGGCCGGGGAACAGGCGCGGCTGCTGCGCGCCGCCGGGGTCGGCGCCGGGGACCGGGTGCTGGTCGGCGTGGAGCGCTCGGTCGCCGAGGCCGTCGCCGTCCTCGGCGTGCTCTGGGCGGGCGCCGCCTACGTCGGGGTCGAACAGGGCGCCACCGACGCCCACCTGGCGAGGATCGTGACCCGCGCCGCACCCTCCGCCGCGCTGGTCGGCCCGCCGGACGGCGCGGCGGCCGCCCGCTTCCGGGCCCTCGGCGCCGAGCCGGTGCCGGTGTGGGACCCCACGTGGAAGCCCGCTCCCGACGCTCCGGAACCCGCCGCGGAGGACCCCTCCCGCCTGGCCTACGTCGCCTTCACCTCCGGTTCCACGGGGGAGCCCAAGGGCGTCGCCGTGCCGCACCGGGCCGTGATCCGGCTGGTGCACGAGGCCGACTTCGTCCGGCTCGGCCCCGGGGAGCGGATGCTGCGGCTGTCGCCGCTCGCGTTCGACGCCTCCACGCTGGAGGTGTGGGGCGCCCTGCTGACCGGCGCCGCCCTGGAGGTGCACCCGGCGGGCCTCGCCTCGCCCACCGAACTCGGGGCGTTCCTGCGCGAGCGCGAGATCACCGTCGCCTGGCTGACGGCCGGGCTGTTCCGGCTCGTGGAGGAGTTCGCCCCCGACGCGCTCGGCGGCCTCGGGCAGCTGCTGACCGGCGGGGACGTCGTCCCGCACGAGCACACCGCCCGCGCCCTCGCCCGCCATCCCGGCCTCGTCGTCACCAACGGCTACGGCCCCACCGAGAACACCACCTTCACCACCACCCACTCCGTCTCCTCGCCCGACGAGGTCGACGGCCCGCTGCCCATCGGCCGCCCAGTGCCCGGCACGCGCGTGTACGTCCTGGACGCCCGCCGCAGGCTGCTGCCGCCCGGCGCGGTCGGCGAGCTGTACGCGGCGGGCGAGGGCCTCGCCGACGGCTACCTCGGCGACCCCGACGAGACGGCCCGCTCCTTCGGGACGTTCTCACCCGACGTCCCCGAGCGGCTCTACCGCACCGGTGACCTTGTACGCCTCGACTCCCGCGGCCGGCTGACCTTCCTCGGCCGCGCCGACGACCAGGTCAAGCTGCGCGGCTACCGGGTCGAGCTCAGCGCCATCGCCGACGTGCTGTGCGGCCACCCGGCCGTGCAGGACGCCGTCGTGCTGGTCACCGAGGGGGACAGCGCCGACAAGCGGCTTCTCGCCGCGGTGGTCCCGGCGCCGGGCGCCTCCCTCGCCGCCACCGACCTGCGCTCCCTGCTCCAGCGGCAGCTGCCCGCGTACATGGTCCCCACCCTGTGGACGCTCGTGGACGGCATCCCCGTCACCGCCAACGGCAAGGTCGACCGGCGCGCCCTCGCCGCCTCCGCGGTCCCCGCCGGACAGGCCGAGCGGACCGCCGCCGACCCCGGGGCGGCCCTGACCGCGCGGATCGCCGAGCTGTTCGCCGAACTCGCCGAGGACGCCGAGGCCGGGGACATCGACGCCGACACCGACTTCTTCATGGTGGGCGGCAACTCCCTGGGCGCCGTACGCCTCATGCGCAAGGTCAAGGAGCACCTCGGCACGACCGTCCGGCTCCGCGACTTCCTGCTCTCGCCGACCCCGGCGGGCCTCAGGGCGCTCGTCGAGAAGGAGGCCGGCGGCGCGTGAACGCCACACCCCCGCTCGCGTGGGACGAGGACCTCGACTGCTGGGTGGTCGCCGATCCGCGGCTCGCCCGGCAGGTCCTCCACCACCCCGGCTTCACATCCGGGACGTTCGAGCGATCCTTCCAGCTCTACATGCCCGAGGCGGTCCGCGAGGAGTACCGCGAGCTCACCGAGTTCCTGCGGCTGTGGTTCGTGCAGACCGACGCCCCCGAGCACACCGCGCTGCGCCGCCCCGTGCAGCGCCTGCTGTCCGCCTCCTACGTCCGCTCCCTCGCGCCCCGCGTCGAGGAGATCACCGACGCGTGCCTGGACGCGCTGGCCGCGGGCCCGCCGTACGACGTCGTCCCGGCCGTCGCCGACGGGATCTCCGGCCGCGTGATGGCGCACGTCGTCGGGATCGCCGAACCCCCGGAGACCCTGCACCGCTGGGCGCGCACCCTGTCGCTGTTCATCGGCGCCATGTACCGCCGCGACCACGCGGCCGAGGCCCACCGCACGATGGGGGAGATGACCGAGGCGCTCTCGCGCGCCGACGCCCCCAAGTCCTTCCCGCAGGAGACCGCCGAGGACCGCGCCCGCACCACCGCGACGTGGGCGATGAACCTCTTCGGCGGCCTGGAGACCACCTCCTCGCTCCTCGCGTCGACCGTCATGGACGCCCTGGCCGAGCCGGCGGTCTGGGACGCCGTACGGGCGCAACGGCCCGGTGCGGCCGAGGAGTTCGTCGAACGGGTGCTGCAACGCCGGCCGCCGCTCAGGCACCTGGGCCGGGTCGTGGCGTACGACCAGGAGCTCGCCGGGGAGTCGATGCGCGCCGGCGACCTGGTGCTGGTGAGCCTCACCGGCGAGGCGCTGCTCGACGGGACGGGTGGCAGCGGTGCCTGTCCTGTCACCGGCGACCAGCACCTCGTCTTCGGCTTCGGCCCGCACTACTGCGTGGGCGCGCCCCTGGCCCGCCTGGAGGCCGCCGTCCTGCTGCGCCGCTTCGCCGCCCGCTTCCCGGACGCCCGGCTCGCCGCCGAGACCCCCGAGTGGGGCCCCAACCTGTCGTACGTGGGTCTCGACCACCTCTACGTCGAGCTGGGGGTGTGAGCGTGCCGAGCGCAGCACAGGGCGCGGTGGCCGTCGTCGGCATGGCCTGCCGGCTGCCCGGGGCCGAGGACGTGGAACGGTACTGGGCGCTGCTCGGCGCCGGGGCCGACGGCATCAGCCGCCCCGCACCGGAGGAGCTGATCGCGCGCGGCGCCGACCCGGCGTACGTCCGCCGGGAGAACTTCGTGCCCGCGATGGGCGTGATCGCCGGCTCCCGCCGCTTCGACCACGCGTACTTCTCCTACAGCCGCGCCGAGGCCGCCGCCACCGACCCGCAGCAGCGGGTCTTCCTGGAGGCCGCGGTCACCGCCTTCGACGACGCCGGACTCGACCCGACCCGCTTCCGGGGGCGCGTCGGGGTGTACGCCGGTGCCGACCGGGTGGGCGAGCACCTCGGCCCCGACCTGGGCGAACTCGCCCGCTACATCGGCCGGGAGAAGGACTTCCTCGCCACCCGCGCCGCCTACAAACTCGGGCTGCGCGGCCCCGCGCTCACCGTGCAGACCGCCTGCTCCACCTCACTCACCGCCACCCACCTCGCCGTGCGCGCCCTCCTCGGCGGCGAGTGCGACGCGGCGCTCGCGGGCGGTGTCACCGTGATGCCCGACGGCGAGTGGGGCTACCTCTTCGAGCCCGGCGGCATCCTCTCGCCCGACGGCCGCTGCCGGCCCTTCGACGAGCACGCGGCGGGCACGGTCCCCAGCGAAGGCGTCGCCGTGGTCGTCCTCAAACGGCTCGCGGACGCGCAGCGCGACGGCGACCGGATCGCCGCCGTGATCACCGGCAGCGCCGTCAACAACGACGGCTCCGACAAGATGGCCTTCACCGCGCCCTCCCCGGCCGGCCAGAGCGAGGTGATCCGCGCCGCACAGACCGTGGCGGGCATCGACCCCGCCGACCTCGACTACATCGAGGCCCACGGCACCGCGACCCGGCTCGGCGACCCGGTGGAGGTCCAGGCGCTCACCGAGGTCTTCGGCCGCCCCGCGCCGGGCCGTACGCGGTGCGCGCTCGGCGCCGTCAAGGGCAACATCGGACACACCGGCGCGGCCTCCGGGGTCGCCGGGCTGATCAAGACCGCGCTGATGCTGGAACGCCGCAGGCTGGTGCCCACGGCGCACTACACCCGGCCCAACCCCCTGCTGGAACTGGACGGTTCGCCGTTCCGGATCGTGGACCGGGCCGAGCCGTGGCAGGCGCCCCGCGCCGCCGCCGTCAGCTCCTTCGGCGTCGGCGGCACCAACGCCCACGTCGTCCTCACCGCCGCCCCCCGCACCACCCCCCGGCCCGTCCGCCCCGGCCCACGCCCCCTGCTGCTCTCGGCAGCGGCACCGCGGGCACTGGGCGAACTGGCCGGCCTCCTCGCCGACACCCTCGGCCCGTCCGGAGCCGAGGCGGCCGGTGGGCCGGCCGCGGCCGCTCCGACCGTCGCTCAGGCCGCCCGGACGCTCGCCGCGCGACGGAGGTACAAGCACCGGGCGGCCGTCGTGGCGGGCGACCCCGAGCAGGCCGTACGGCTGCTGCGCTCGGTCGCCGGGCGCGAGGCGCGCCGGGAGGCGGGCGCCAGGCCGCGCAGGCTCGGCAAGGTCGCCTTCCTCCTCCCCGGCCAGGGCACCCTGCGGCACGCCGCCGGCGCCGCCGCGCACCACGCGCTCCCCGGCTTCCGGACCGCCTTCGACACGATTGCCGCGCACGTGCGGGACGCCCACGGCATCGACCTGTCCCCCGCCGTCGACCCCGGGGCGGGCGCCTCCGAGGGCTGGTTCGCGGACACCGTGCACCAGCAGCTCGCCCTGCTGGCCCTCGGGCACGCCTTCGGCAGCCAGCTCAAGGAGTGGGGCGTCCGGCCCGCCGCGCTGCTCGGGCACAGCGTCGGCGAGTACACGGCCGCCGCCCTCGCCGGGGTCTGGTCCCCGCAGGACGCCGCCGACGTGGTGCACCTGCGGGCCCGCGCCATGGCGGACACCGAGCCCGGCCGCATGGTCGGCGTCACCGGCGACGCCCGGGAGATCGCCGCCCGGCTCCCCGCCGACGGAGAGGTCACCGTCGCCGTGGAGGGCCCGGGGACCGTCGTGCTGTCCGGACCCGGGAACACCCTGACGGACCTGCTGGCGGGCCCCGCGCTGGCGGGCCTGCCGATCACGCCGGTGCACACCCGGCGCGCCTTCCACTCGAAGGCCATGGAACCGGCAGCCGAGGCGGTGCGGACCCACCTGTCGTCGGTGCCCGCCCGCCCGCCCCGGCTGCCCTTGATCTCCAACACCACCGGCGACCGCGCCGACCCGGACCGGGTGACCCGGCCCGACTACTGGGCCACCCAGCTCCGCAGCCCGGTCCTGCTCGCCCGCGCCATGGACACCCTCCTCGCCTCCGGCTGCACGACGTACGTCGAACTCGGCCCCGGCAGCTCGATGCTCGGCGGACTGCGCCGCAGCGCCGGCTGGGACGCCGCCGCCTTCACCGCCGTACGTCTGACCGGACGGCCCGGCGAACCCGCCGAGGACGCCCTGCTGGCGGCGCTCGCCACCCTGTGGGAACTGGGCGCCGACCGCGCCCTCGACGACGTGCTGGAGCCGGCCGGACCCGGGGCGGAGCGGATCTCGCTGCCCGGGTACCGGTTCCAGGGGGAGGACCCGCAGGGGCAGGGGCAGCGGCCGTCCGTGAGGGCGGAGGCGGAGGCGGGGGCGTCCGCGCGCCCCCCGGCACCGGCAGCCGCCCCGGCCCCGGCGCCCGTCCCCGCCCCGCACGCGCCCGTCACCGCCCCGGTCGCCGGCCGAGGCCTGCGCCCCCTCCTCGCCGACCTCTGGTGCCGCACCCTCGGTGCCCCCGAAGCCCGGGACGAGGACGACTTCTTCGTGCTGGGCGGCGAGTCGCTGATGGCCGTGGGCCTGATGTCCGCCGTCCGGGAGCGCACCGGTCACGCCCCGTCCGTCACCGACTTCTCCCGCAGGTCCACCTTCGGAGACCTCGTGGCGGCCGTCGTCGCGGCCGCCGCCGAGGCACCCCCGGTGCCCGGGGTCGCCACCCTCGCCGAGGGACGGCCCGGCGAGCGCCCGCTGTTCCTGGTCAGCGACGCCGTCGGCACCGCGCTCCCGTACCGGGACCTCGCCGCCGCCCTCGCCGCCGCCGGCTGCGGCCGGCCGGTGCTGGGGCTGGAGGACGCCGACGACCCCCGGGGCACCCCGCGCACGGTCGCCGCCCTCGCCGCCGCCCACCTCACCGCGCTGCTGCGGGCCCGCCCGGAGGGGCCGTACACGCTCGGCGGCTGGTCCTACGGCGCCGTCGTCGCCCATGAACTGGCCCGGCAGCTCATCCGGCGCGGCGAGCAGGTCGACGTCCTGCTGTGCCTGGACGGGTTCGTGCCCGACACCGCCGGACTGCCCGTCGGCCTCGCTCCCGACTTCCTGCGCGCCGGGCTGCGGCACCGGGCCGAGGCCGCCCTCGGCGTCGGCCCGCTCGGCCGGCGGCTGCGCGGGGAGCCGGAGCTGCGGCGGCGGTTCGCGGCCCGGCAGACCGCCCTGCTGCGCCACCGGCCGCGCCCGCTGCCCTGCCGCGCGGTCCTGTTCACGGCGGCCGAGGGGCTCGCGCCGGACGGTCCGGACCGGCTGCGGTCCCGGCTGGCCGGGCTGTACGGCGGGGGGCTGCGGGTGGAGCGGGTCCCGGGTGACCACTGGTCGATGCTCGCCCCGCCCCACGCGGGCCCCCTCGCGGCCAGGCTCCTCGCGGTGCTGGACGAGAAACGGAGTGACCATGGCTGAGGCGATCACCGAGGACGAGGCGCAGGCCCGCCCGCGGGAGCCGAAACCGCTGCTGCGCAACGCCGACTTCCAGGCGCTGTGGACCAGTGAGGCGTTCGCCGCGCTGGCCAAGGAGACCGCCGAGGTCGCCTACCCGCTGCTGATCCTCGCCACGGGCGGCTCAGCGTTCTACGCGGGTGCCGTCGGCTCCGCCCAGCTCGTCACGGCCAGCCTGATGTCGATCCCCGGCGGCACGCTCGCCGACCGGGTCGACCGGCGGCTGCTGCTGATCGTGTGCAACATGGTGCGCGTCGTCCTGCTCGGACTGCTGGCGCTCCTCGTCTCCACCGGGCACACCCACCCCGTCGTCATCCTCGCCGTGGCCGTCGGCTCGGCGGCCTGCCTCGGCGTCTCCAACCCGACCGGACTCGCCGTCATCAAGCAGCTGGTGCCGCCCTCGCAGCTGACCCAGGCCACCGCGCAGAACCAGGTCCGGTACTTCGCGGCCACCATGGGCGGGCCCCCGGCCGGCGGGTCGCTGTTCGCCCTCGCGCGCGCCTTCCCGTTCCTGACGGCGGCCCTGTCGTTCCTGGTGTCGTCCGCGCTGCTGCTGTTCATCCGCAAGCCCCTGAAGGTGGAGAACCTGGGGCCCGGCGAGAAGCGCAACGCCGCCGAGGGCTTCCGCTTCCTGGCCCGGCAGCCCGTCCTGCGGCTGCTGATCGTCTGGATCATGGGCTCGAACATGGCGTTCACCCACACCGGGGTCTTCCTCGCGCTGATCGCCACCGCCGAGAGCCGCGGCGCCTCCGCCACCTTCACCGGTCTGCTGCTGTCCATCGCCGGCATCGGCGGGGTGGTCGGCTCGCTCCTGGCCGGCCCGATCATCAAACGGGTGCCGCCGCCGGTGCTGTTCCTGGCCGCCGCCTGGATCGGCCCGGTCGCCGCCGTCCTGCTCGCCAACGTCTCCGGGCTCGTCCCCCTCGGCGTCATCGTCGCCTGCGTCTTCCTGCGCGGGCCCATCACCAGCGCCCTGTTCCTCGCCTACCTCGCGGCGATGGCCCCCGACCGGACCCAGGGCCGGGTGCTCGGCGCCGTGATGTTCATGTCGATGGTGGCCGCGCCGCTCGGCGTGTTCGGCGTCGGCGCCCTCTTCGACCTGGCCGGACCCACCGCGGTCTTCACGGCCATGGGCATCGTCTCGGGCCTGGCCGCCCTGCCCACGCTCAGCCCCCGCATCCGCAAGCTCGCCCCGCCGGAGGAGTACGCCGTCACCGACACGGCGCAGACGTCCGGCGCCCCGACCTCCAAGGAGACGTGATGCCCGCCGACGCCCCCCGGCAGCCCGCCGCACCCGCCGCCGTCCCGGCGAACGGTCCGCAGGAGCCGGCCGCCACCTCGGCTCCCACGCCCCCCGTCCCGGCCCCCGCCCTCGCCACGCTCGTCGGTGTCGCGGCCGGCGGCGAGCGCCTCCCCCCGGAGTTCTTCACCCGCCCCGACCCGGCGCCCGGCGCCACCCACGCCGCCAACACCCGCCTGCGCGCCACCGGTTGCCCGGTCCACGCCATCGACTACCCGCCGGGCGGCGACGCCTACGTGGTCTCCGCCTACGACACCGCGCTCCGGGCGTTCGGCGACCCGAGGCTCTCCAAGTCCGTGGACAACGCGCCCGGCTGGTTCCGCGACCTCCTCAAGGACAGCAGCCCGGTCCTCATCCGCAACATGATCACCGCGGACGCGCCCGAGCACACCCGGCTGCGCCGACTGGTCAGCCGCGCCTTCGTGCCGCGCCGGATGGCCCTGCTGCGGCCCCGCATCCAGGAGATCACCGACGAACTCATCGACGCGCTGCCCCCGTCGGGCGAGATCGACCTGATGGAGTTCGCGTTCACCCTGCCCATGCGGGTCATCTGCGAGTTCCTCGGCGTCCCCATCGAGGACCGGCCCGACCTGCACGCCTGGGGCCACTGGCTGAGCGGCGCCCCCTTCGCCGACGAGGAGTCGAACCGGCAGCTGAAGACAGCCAGCGACAGCATCGAGCAGTACCTGATCGGGCTGCTCGACCGGCGCCGCGCCGAGGGACTCGGCGAGGACCTGGTCTCCATCCTGCTGCGGGCCGCCGACGAGGAGGACGTCTTCACCAACGACGAACTCGTCTCCACCCTCGTCCTGCTGATCATCGCCGGCCACAAGACCACCGCCAACCTCATCGGCAACGGCTTCCAGGCCCTGTTCCGCTTCCCCGACCAGCTCGCGCTGCTGCGCGACCGGCCCGAGCTGGTGGAGTCGGCGGTCGAGGAGTTCCTGCGCTTCGAACCGCCCGTCTACCGCGGCACCCTGCGCGTGGCCACCGAGGACATGGAACTCGACGGCTGCCCGATCCCCCGCGAGGGCTTCGTCCACATCCTCATGGACTCCGCCAACCGCGACCCCGAGGCCTTCGAGAACCCCGACCGCCTCGACATCACCCGCGCCAACAACCGGCACTTCGCGTTCGGACACGGCGCCCACTTCTGCGTCGGCGCCCCCCTCTCCCGCGTCGAGGGCTCCGTCGCCTTCCCGACCCTGCTGCGCCGCCTGGCCGGCCTCGAACTCGCCGTCCCGCACGACGAGCTGGAGTGGGTCTTCGACAACTCCACCAGCCGGGGCCTGAGGAGACTGCCCGTGCGCTACACGGCCCGACGGGCCGCCGATCCGGAAGGGGCGGGCCGATGACCGCGCGCACGACCCTGGTCTGCCTGCCCTTCGCGGGGGCCGGCGCCTCCTTCTTCCGCCCCTGGCAGCGGGTCGCGGGCGACGGCCTGACGATCCTGCCGCTCCAACTGCCCGGCCGGGAACGCCGTATCGACGAGGAACCGCACACCGAGGCCCGCACGGCGGTCGAGGGCCTGTACGGCGACCTGCGCGCCGCCCTCGACGCCGACCCCGCGCTGCCCCGCCGGATCGCCCTGTTCGGACACAGCCTCGGCGCCGTCCTCGCCTACGACCTGGCCCACCGTCTCGTCGCCGACCCCGGGGACACCACCGTCGTCCGCCTCTTCGCCAGCGGCTGCCCGCACCCCGCCGAACAGCGCACCCGGCGCGCCACCGGCCTGCCCGACGACGCGTTCCTCGCCCGGGTCCACGAGTTCGCCGGGTACAGCCACGAGGCCCTCGACGACCCGGAGATGCGCGAGCTGATCCTGCCGACGCTCCGCGCCGACGTGCAGATGCACGAGAACTACGCGCCGTCCACCGACCTGCCGCTGCCCGTCCCGCTCACCGTGCTCCGCGGCAGCCACGACGAACTCGTCAGCGGCGAGGAGGCGGCGGCCTGGGAGAAGGCCGCGGGGGCCGGCTTCCGGTCCGTGGAGCTGTCCGGCGGCCACATGTACCTGACCGCGTCGGCGCCGGAGCTGCTGGCCGTCGTCGCCGCCCACCTGCACTGAGCCGAGGGAGCGGGCCATGCGTCTGACAGGGAAGACCGTCGTCGTCACCGGGGCGGCCCGCGGGCTCGGGCGGGCCACCGCGGTGGCGTGCGCGGCCGAGGGCGCCGACCTGGCGCTCCTCGACATCTGCGGCGACCTGCCCGGGGTGCCGTATCCGCTGGGCACCGAGGGGCAGCTGGAGCACACCGCGGCCCTGTGCCGGGAGGCGGGCTCGGCCGTGCTGACCGCCCGCTGCGACGTCCGCGACCTCCGGTCCGTCGAGGAGGCGGTGGCGCTCGCCGGGGACCGGTTCGGCGCCCTCGACGGGGTCGTCAACAACGCGGGCATCGCGGCGCCCTCCGGCCGCCCCGCGCACGAGATCGGCGAGGAGGAGTGGGCGCTGATGATCGACGTCGACCTCTCCGGTGCCTGGCGGATGATCCGTACCGTCGGCAAGGCCATGTGCGCCCGCCGCTCGGGCAGCATCGTCAACGTGGCCTCCACGGCGGGCCTGGTCGGCTACCGGCACTTCGCCGGGTACGTCGCCGCCAAGCACGGCCTGATCGGGCTCACCAGGGCGGCGGCCCTCGACTACGCCCCCCGCAAGGTGCGCGTCAACGCCGTCTGCCCCGGCTCGGTCCGCGACGACCCGGCCGCCGAGGGGCGGATGCTCGCCGAGATCGCCCGCGCCCTCGACGTACCGGTGGGCGAGCACGAGGAGGAGTTCGTCGCCGCCCAGCCGATGAACGCGCTCATCGAACCGGAGGACGTGGCGGCGTCCGTCGTCCACCTCCTCTCCGACGACGCCCGGCAGGTCACCGGGACGACCCTGACGGTCGACGGCGGGTTCTCCGCGCGCTGAACGCCACGGGCAGCAACAGGATCAGGTCCAGCAACAGGGGAGGTCACCCGTGCCGGGTGCACAGTGCCATGCCGTCCGTGTCCCGGTGACCGGGACGGACGTACGACGACTGCGGGACCGGCTGGCCGCGGCGGGCCCCTGGCGGCTGTGGACGGACGACGTCCCGGCCGCCCCGGGCGAGCCGCTCGCCGTACGCCGCCGCGAGGCCGAACTGCGCCGCCCGGTCGAACGGGACGTGCGCTGCGTCCTGCTGCGGTACGGCGACGGCACGGCGGACCTGGTCCTCGTCGCCCACCGCGACCGCCTGGACGGGGCGGGGCTGCGCCGGCTGACGGAGGTGCTGACGGGGGAGCGCCCGCCTGCCCCGTGCCCCGCACCCGCCGCCGACCGCGCCCCGTTCCCGGCCCCGGCCGACGCCCCCGACTGGGGTGGCGGCGACCCGTCCGCCACGACCTGCGGCAGCTACGCCCTGGACCTGCCCTTTCCGTGCACCGCACCGGGTCTGCCCGCCCTGGCGCTGACCCTCGCCCGCTACGACGGCCACGGCCGGACCGGCTCGGCGACGGTCGCCACCGACCGGACCGGGCCCCTGCGGTACGAACTGCCGGACTCGGCCACCCTGCGCGAGCTGGCCCGGACGCAACCGCGGCGGGTGACCGGGGCGGTGCTCGCGGGGCTCCTCGACGACGGCGACGCGGCCCCGGCCGGCCGTCTCGCCTGCCTCGCCCCGCCCTTCCCCCTCACGTTCGCCCTCTCGCCCCTCCCCTCCGGCGGCACCCGTCTCACCTGCCACTACCGGCACAGCCATGTCTCGGCGGCGGTCGCCGAGGGCTTCACCCGGCACTACGCCACGGTCTGCCGGCAGGCAGCCCTCGCCCCGGAGACGACGGTCGCGGACGTGGAACTGCTGGATGCCGAGGAACGGTCGCGGGTGGCCCGGCTCGGCCGGCCCGCCGTGGCGTCGCGCTCCGCACCGGACACGCTGCCCGCGGCGTTCGCGCGGATCGCCGCCGCCACCCCCGACGCCGTAGCCCTCTGCGACGGCACCACCGACCTCACCTACCGGGAACTGGACGAACGGTCCGCCCGGATCGCGGCCGGGCTGCTGGCCCACGGCGTCCGCCCCGGCGACCGGGTCGGCGTCTGTCTGGAGCGCACCGCGGAACTCGTGGTCACCCTGCTCGGCGTGGTCCGGGCGGGTGCGGCGTACGTGCCGACCGACCCCGCCTACCCGGCCGAGCGGCTCGCCCACACCGTCGGGGACGCCGGGCTGAACCTCGTGGTGACCCGCCTCGCCGCGTTCCCGCGCGCGGACGGGGTCGCCCTCGTCACCCCCGGCGAACTGGCCGAGGCCACCCCGGCCCCCCTCCCCGACCCCGCCCCGGACGACCCCGCGTACGTCATCTACACCTCCGGCTCCACGGGCCGCCCCAAGGGCGTGCTGGTGCCGCACCGCAACGTGACCGCCCTGATCGACGCCACCCGGGACACCTACCGGCTCGGCCCCGACGACACCTGGACCCTCTTCCACTCCGCCGCCTTCGACTTCTCGGTGTGGGAGATCTGGGGCTGCCTGCTGACCGGCGGACGGCTCGTCGTGGTGCCGTACTTCGTCAGCCGCGAGCCCGAGGACTTCCGCGACCTCCTCCTGGAGCGCCGGGTCACGGTGCTCAGCCAGACCCCGTCCGCGTTCTCCCAGCTGCTGCGGACCGACCACGCCGCGCTGCCGGTCCGGCTGGTGGTGTTCGGCGGCGAACCCCTGGACAGCCGCATGCTGCTGCCCTGGTTCGACCGGCACCCCGAAACCGCCTGTCGCACGGTCAACATGTTCGGCATCACCGAGACGACCGTGCACGTCACGGCCCAGACCGTCACCCGCGCGCTCGCCCTCGCCGGCTCCCGTTCCGTCGGCCCCGCCCTGCCCGGCTGGCACCTGTACGTCACCGACGGGCGCGGCCGGCTCGTGCCGCCCGGCGTCACCGGCGAGATCCTGGTGGGCGGCGCGGGCGTCGCCGCCGGCTACCTCGACCGGCCCGCACTGACCGACGAACGCTTCCTCCCGGACCCGTACGCCGAAGAGCCCTCCGCCCGGCTCTACCGCAGCGGCGACCTCGGCCGGCTCCGCCCCGACGGGCGGCTCGAACACCTCGGCCGGATCGACAGCCAGGTCAAGATCCGGGGCTTCCGCATCGAGCTCGACGAGATCCGCTCGGTGCTCCTGGAGGACCCCGCCGTCACCGCCGCGGCCGTCGTCGTCCGCCGCGACGACCCCGCCGACCCGGCCACGGCCCGTCTGGACGCCTACGTCGTACCCGCCGGGGGTCCCTCGGCCGCCGACCCGCAGGGCATCCGCAAGCGCGCCGCCGCGATCCTTCCCGAGCACATGGTCCCGGCGACCGTCACCCCTCTCGACGCCCTCCCCCTCACCACCAACGGCAAGCTGGACGCGGACCGGCTCCCCGCCCCGCTGCGCTCCCCGGCCGCCGGGCCGGCCGCCCCGCAGACCCCCGCCCCGGTACGTGACACTGGTCTCGCCGACGCCCTGCAGGAGATCTGGGCATCCGTCCTCGGCACCCCCGTCGGTCTCGACGACGATTTCTTCGAGCTCGGCGGAAACTCCCTGTTCGCCGTCCGTGTCAGTGCCGCCCTGCGCGCCCGCGGACTCACCGCCGTACCGCTGCGCGACCTCTACCGCACCCCCACGATCCGGGCCCTCACCGGCTGACGCCCCGGCCCCGCCGCGAGACGGGCGGGCCGTCCCGAACCCCAATCGCGTTAACATGACGAGAAATCGTCCGGTACCCCGCGCGGACTGGAACGGGAAGGCCGCCCTCGCGTGAGTGCATTTCAACAACCAGACCCCAGGGACCGCCCCGCGCGGCTCACCGTCGGTGTCGTCGGCGCCGGCCGCGTGGGGCCCGCCCTGGCCGCGTCCCTCCAGCTCGCCGGACACCGCCCGGTGGCCGTCTCCGGAGTCTCCGACGCCTCCCGGCGGCGGGCCGCGCTGCTGCTGCCCGACGTGCCGCTGGTGCCGCCCGCCGAGGTGCTCCGCCACGCCGACCTGGTGCTGCTCACCGTCCCCGACGACACCCTGCCCGGCCTGGTGCAGGGCCTCGCCGAGACCGGCGCCGTACGGCCCGGGCAGCTCCTGGTGCACACCTCCGGCCGCTACGGCGCCCAGGTCCTCGAACCCGCCCTGCGCGCCGGCGCGCTGCCCCTGGCCCTGCACCCGGCGATGACGTTCACCGGCACGCCCGTGGACGTCCAGCGCCTCGCCGGCTGCTCCTTCGGCGTCACCGCCCCCGACGAACTGCGGCTGGCCGCCGAGGCCCTCGTCATCGAGATGGGCGGCGAACCCGAGTGGATCGCCGAGGAGAACCGCCCGCTCTACCACGCGGCCCTCGCCCTCGGCGCCAACCATCTCGTCACCCTGGTCGCCCAGTCCATGGAGCTGCTGCGGGCGGCGGGCGTCGCCGCCCCCGACCGGATGCTGGGCCCCCTCCTCGGCGCCGCCCTCGACAACGCGCTGCGCTCCGGCGACGCCGCGCTGACCGGCCCCGTCGCCCGTGGTGACGCCGGCACGGTCGCCGCGCACGTCGCCGAGCTGCGCCGGCACGCCCCGCAGACCGTCGCCGGGTACCTGGCGATGGCCCGGGCGACCGCCGACCGCGCGCTCGCCCACGGACTGCTCAAGCCGGAACTGGCCGAGGACCTCCTCGGCGTCCTCGCGGGCCGGGCCGACGGCGCCCCGGGCACCGCCGGCCCCGAAGGAGACGCCGGATGACCACCCCCACCCTCCTGCGCACCGCCGCCGAACTGTCCGCCCGCGCGCGCGGAGGCCGCCGGGCCGTCGTGATGACGATGGGCGCCCTGCACGAGGGCCACGCCACGCTGATCCGCACCGCCCGCCAACTCGCCGGGCCGGACGGCGAGGTCGTCGTCACCGTCTTCGTCAATCCGCTCCAGTTCGGCCGGGGCGAGGACCTCGACCGCTATCCGCGCACCCTCGACGCCGACCTCAAGATCGCCGGCGAGGCGGGCGCGGACGCCGTGTTCGCCCCGGCCGTGGACGAGGTCTACCCCGGCGGCGAACCCCAGGTCCGGATCAGCGCCGGCCCGATGGGGGAGCGGCTGGAGGGCGCCTCGCGCCCCGGCCACTTCGACGGCGTGCTCACCGTCGTCGCCAAGCTGCTCCACCTCACCCGGCCCGACGTGGCGCTCTACGGCCAGAAGGACGCCCAGCAGCTCGCCCTGATCCGCCGGATGGTCCGGGACCTCAACTTCGGCGTCGAGATCGTCGGCGTCCCCACCGTCCGCGAGGACGACGGACTCGCCCTGTCCAGCCGCAACCGCTACCTCTCCGCGCCGCAGCGGCGCACCGCGCTCGCGCTCTCGGCGGCCCTGTTCGCCGGCCGCGACCGGCACGCCGCCCAGGAGGCGCTGCGGGCACGCGCGCGTGAGGTGCCCGCCACGCACGCGCGTGCCGAGGCGCTCAGTGCCCTCGGCGAGTCCCGCGCGGCGGCCGACGCCCACGCCGTCGCCCAGGCCGCCCCGGGCGGTCCGTCCGCCGTCCGCGCGGCCGCCCGGCTGGTCCTCGACGAGGCCGCGCACCTGGACCCGCCGCTGGAACTCGACTACCTCGCCCTCGTCGACCCGTCCGACTTCACGGAGATCGGCGACGGCGGGGACGGTTTCACCGGCGAGGCCGTGCTCGCCGTCGCCGCCAGGGTCGGGACGACCCGGCTGATCGACAACCTCCCCCTCACCTTCGGATCCTTCGGAGCCGCCTCGTGACCAGCACAGGCATACGACTGCACGCGCCCGCCCCGGGCTGGTCGATCTCCGCCGACGTGGTGGTCGTCGGCTCCGGCGTGGCCGGGCTCACCGCGGCCCTGCGCTGCGAGGCCGCAGGCCTGAACACCGTCGTCGTCACCAAGGCCCGGCTCGACGACGGCTCCACCCGCTGGGCGCAGGGCGGCATCGCCGCGGCACTCGGCGAGGGCGACACCCCCGAGCAGCACCTGGACGACACCCTGGTGGCGGGCGCGGGCCTGTGCGACGAGGACGCCGTCCGCATCCTCGTCACCGAGGGCCCGGACGCCGTACGGCGGCTGATCGAGACCGGCGCGCACTTCGACGAGTCCGCCGAGGGCGCCCTGGAGCTCACCCGCGAGGGCGGCCACCACCGGCGCCGGATCGCCCACGCGGGCGGCGACGCCACCGGCGCCGAGATCTCCCGCGCGCTCGTCGAGGCCGCCCGCGCGCGGGGCGTACGGACCATCGAGAACGCCCTCGTCCTGGACCTGCTCACCGACGCCGACGGCCGCACGGCGGGCGTCAGCCTGCACGTGATGGGCGAGGGCCAGCACGACGGCGTGGGCGCCGTGCACGCCCCGGCGGTCGTGCTCGCCACCGGCGGCATGGGCCAGGTCTTCTCCGCGACCACCAACCCGTCCGTGTCGACGGGCGACGGCGTGGCGCTCGCGCTGCGGGCCGGTGCGGAGGTCAGCGACCTGGAGTTCGTGCAGTTCCACCCGACCGTGCTGTTCCTCGGCCCGGACGCGGAGGGCCAGCAGCCGCTGGTCTCCGAGGCCGTGCGCGGCGAGGGCGCCCACCTGGTGGACGCGGACGGCGTGCGCTTCATGCTCGGGCAGCACGAACTCGCCGAGCTGGCGCCCCGGGACATCGTCGCCAAGGGCATCATGCGCCGGATGCAGGAGCAGGACGCCGAGCAGATGTTCCTCGACGCCCGGCACTTCGGCGCCGAGATGTGGGAGCACCGCTTCCCCACGATCCTCGCCGCCTGCCGCGCCCACGGCATCGACCCCGTCCACGAGCCCATCCCGATAGCCCCTGCGGCCCACTACGCCTCCGGCGGGGTGCGCACCGACTCACGGGGCCGCACGACCGTCCCGGGCCTGTACGCGTGCGGCGAGGTCGCCTGCACCGGGGTGCACGGCGCGAACCGGCTCGCCTCCAACTCCCTCCTGGAGGGCCTGGTCTACGCCGAGCGGATCGCCGCCGACATCGCCGACACCCACGCCGGCCACGCGCTGCACGCGCGCGTGCCCGCCCCCGTGGAGCACCCGCTCCGGCCCGCCCACCCGCTGCTCGGCGCCGAGGCCCGGTTCGCGATCCAGCGGATCATGACCGAGGGCGCCGGGGTGCTGCGCTCCGCCGAGTCCCTGGCCAAGGCCGCCAACCAGCTTCAGCGCCTGCACGCCGAGGCCCGGGACGCGCTGGACGAGAACGGCAAGACCGCCGAGCCCGGCGTGGACACCTGGGAGTCCACCAACCTCCTGTGCGTGGCCCGCGTCCTGGTCGCCGCCGCCGCGCTGCGCGAGGAGACGCGCGGCTGCCACTGGCGCGAGGACCACGCCGGCCGCGACGACGCGGCGTGGCGCCGTCATATCGTCGTACGGCTGAATCCGGACCGGTCCCTCGCCGTACACACCACCGATACCGCAGACTTCCCCCCGACCCGGCAGCACCAGCAGGAGCAGTGACACACGTGAGCACCGACGACCTCCCCCTCGCCCCGACCGGCGGCTGCGGCGACGGCTGCGCCTGCGGCGCAGAGGGCGACCTCGGCGACGAGGAATACCTCGAGTGCGGTCTCGACCCCGCGCTCGCCCAGCTCCTGGCCGAGGCCGGGCTCGACCCGGTCGAGGTCGAGGACATCGCCAACGTCGCCATCCAGGAGGACCTGGCGCACGGCGTGGACGTGACGACGGTCGCGACCATCGCCGAGGAGGCGGTGGCCACCGCCGACTTCACCGCGCGTGAGGCGGGCGTGGTCGCCGGCCTGCGGGTCGCCGAGGCCGTCGTCTCGGTGGTCTGCACCGACGAGTTCGAGGTCGAGCGGCACGTCGAGGACGGCGACCGGGTGGAGGCGGGCCAGAAGCTGCTGTCGGTGACGACCCGCACGCGCGACCTGCTGACCGCCGAGCGCAGTGCCCTGAACCTGCTGTGCCGGCTGTCGGGGATCGCGACGGCCACGCGCGCGTGGGCGGACGCCCTGGACGGCACGAAGGCACGCGTGCGGGACACCCGCAAGACCACGCCGGGCCTGCGCTCCCTGGAGAAGTTCGCGGTCCGCGCGGGCGGCGGCGTCAACCACCGCATGTCGCTGTCGGACGCGGCCCTCGTCAAGGACAACCACGTCGTCGCGGCGGGTGGGGTCGCCCAGGCCTTCACGGCCGTGCGGGAGGCCTTCCCGGACGTGCCGATCGAGGTCGAGGTCGACACCCTGCACCAGCTCCGTGAGGTCGTCGACGCGGGCGCCGACCTGATCCTGCTGGACAACTTCACCCCGGGCGAGTGCGCCGAGGCGGTGGGCATCGTCGGCGGACGGGCCCTGCTGGAGGCCTCGGGCCGGCTGACCCTGGAGAACGCCAAGGCCTACGCCGACACCGGCGTCGACTTCCTGGCCGTCGGCGCCCTCACCCACTCCTCGCCGATCCTGGACATCGGCCTGGATCTGCGGGACGCGGAGTAGGGAGCGGGTACCGGTCATGCTGCTGACGATCGACGTGGGGAACACCCACACGGTGCTCGGCCTGTTCGACGGTGAGGAGATCGTCGAGCACTGGCGGATCTCGACCGACCCCCGCCGTACGGCCGACGAGCTCGCGGTCCTGCTGCAGGGCCTGATGGGCATGCACCCGCTGCTGGGCGTGGAGCTGGGCGACGGCATCGACGGCATCGCGATCTGCGCGACCGTCCCCTCGGTGCTGCACGAACTGCGCGAGGTGACCCGCCGCTACTACGGCGACGTCCCCGCGATCCTCGTCGAACCGGGCGTCAAGACCGGGGTGCCGATCCTCTTCGACAACCCCAAGGAGGTCGGCGCCGACCGCATCATCAACGCGGTCGCCGCGAACGAGCTCTACGGCGGCCCGGCGATCGTCGTCGACTTCGGCACGGCGACGACGTTCGACGCGGTCAGCGCGCGCGGCGAGTACGTGGGCGGGGTGATCGCCCCGGGCATCGAGATCTCCGTGGAGGCCCTCGGCGTCAAGGCGGCCCAGCTCCGCAAGATCGAGGTGGCCCGGCCGCGCAGCGTGATCGGCAAGAACACGGTCGAGGCGATGCAGTCCGGCATCGTCTACGGCTTCGCGGGCCAGGTCGACGGGGTGGTCACCCGGATGGCCCGTGAGCTGGCGGAGGACCCCGATGACGTCACCGTGATCGCGACGGGCGGCCTCGCGCCCATGGTCCTCGGCGAGTCGTCGGTGATCGACGAGCACGAGCCGTGGCTGACGCTGATCGGGCTGCGGTTGGTGTACGAGCGGAACGTCTCCCGCATGTGACCGGCCGGGGGGCGGATTCACGCGCGCCACACCTGCCCCCTATGTCGAATTTGTCCGATTAGCGCGTATCGTCGGCGCATGCCCACGCCATACGGATCCCGCGGCGGCATGGCGTTCGGCGCGGAGGAGCTGCGCGTGCTCCGCCGCGCCCTCGCCCTCGCCCTGCACCCCGGCCCCGCCAGCGACGCGGACGTCCAGGACTGCCATCGCCTAGCCGAGTCCCTCGACGAGGCCCTGGCCGAGGCCGCCCGGTTGCGGGCCTTCCTGGTGGCCGACCTCGGCCGGTACCGCGCCGCCCTGCCCGGCGCCGCCGCCGGCTACCTCCCGCTCCTGGAGGAGGTCCTGGCCACGGGGCACCGGCCCGGCCCCGAGGACCTCGCCGCGCTGCGCACCCTGCGGCACGATCCGGCCGCCGCCGCCCTCCTGGCCCGCTGCCAGGTGCTCGCCGAACAGGACGTACGGGCCCGCCTGGCGTGCCGCACGCCCCGCCAGGCCTCCGCGGCCGCCCCCCTGGTCCCGGCGTCCCGTACGCGCCTCCTCGCCCTTCCGGGGGGCCGCTGTGCCGAGGCCGACGGCGCGCCGGCGACCGGCTCCGACGACGCACCGCGCGAGGAGCCCCGCAAGAAGCCCGCCGAGCGGCCCGCCGCACCGGCTCCCGGTCCCGTGAAACGGCCCGCCCCCGAGCCGGGCCGCCGCCCCGTCCCCACCCCGGGCGAGGTCTTCCCGCGCCGCAGACCCGCCGCCCCCGCGCCGCCGCCCGCCGAACCGGAGCAGCGGACCCTGGCCGTCGGCTGAGACGCGCCGGTCCGACCCCGGCCCGGAGTCCCGTGCGCCCGTGGCTACCCTGGAGCCATGGACTATGTCTCCGCGCTGGTGCCCCCCGTCGTCATGGCCGTGTTCTTCGTCGGTGTGATCAGGGTGATCGTGAAGAGCCAGGGGGGCGCCAACAAGGCCAAGGAGGACGCGGCCGTCGACGCCGCCCTCGCCCGCACGCAGGGCGCCGGCCAGGCCCCCGCGGGCACCGACGCCTGACCCCCGCCCCTCCTGGGCGTACGGCTTCCCCCGGAGTCGTACGCCCTTTTTGTGCCTGTTCGGCAGGGTAAGCGCACGTCCGGCACGCGATTGCCGAGATCTCCCACTATTGTGCTGAGGGTGCCTCGCCCATTGGGAGAACTCGAAGACGCGGTCATGACGCGGGTGTGGAAGTGGAACCGCCCGGTGACCGTTCGGGAAGTCCTGGAAGACCTTCAGCGTGAACGGTCCATCGCCTACACCACGGTGATGACCGTTTTGGACAATCTCCATCAGAAGGGCTGGGTGCGCCGCGAGGCCGAAGGCCGGGCCTATCGATATGAGGCGGTCTCCACCCGCGCCGCCTACGCCGCCGCCCTCATGAACGACGCCTGGGCGCAGAGCGACAACCCCGCCGCCGCCCTCGTCGCCTTCTTCGGGATGATGAGCGACGAACAGCGACAGGCACTGCGCGACGCCGTACGCATCGTCCAAGGTCCCGAAACGTCCGAAGCCGCATCCGCCGGCACCGCCGGGGACAACCCCGCCTCGGCATCCGGGGGCGGCGGGCGATAGCGTCCGCACATGTCCGCAGAGAGCCCCGTCGGCGAGAACCCCGAGAACCTCGAAGTCAGCGCTAAAGCCATCACCGTCCGGCGGGCCCGCACCGCCGATGTCCCCGCCGTGCGCCGACTCCTTGACGCGTACGTCCGCGGCGGCATCCTCCTCGACAAAGCGACGGTGACCCTTTACGAGGACATCCAGGAGTTCTGGGTCGCCGAACGCGACGACAACGCCGAGGTCGTCGGCTGCGGCGCGCTGCACGTGATGTGGGAAGACCTCGCTGAAGTGCGCACTCTCGCCGTGAAGCCCGGCCTGAAGGGTTCCGGTGTGGGCCACCGGTTGTTGGAGAAGTTGCTGCACACCGCGCGCTGGCTCGGCGTTCGTCGCGTTTTCTGCCTGACCTTCGAAGTGGACTTCTTCGGCAAGCACGGCTTCGTGGAGATCGGTGAGACGCCGGTGGACACCGATGTCTACACGGAGCTGATGCGTTCCTATGACGAGGGCGTAGCGGAGTTCCTCGGACTCGAACGAGTGAAACCGAACACCTTGGGCAACAGCCGGATGCTTCTGCATCTGTGATCGTGGCCCCCATTCCGGCGGACCGGCCTTGACCGGTGCCCTATGTCCGAAACGCGCACGTTTCCGGGCGAGGGGCGGGCTGTCGGTCTCTCCCAGGGGTTTGTGTTTTTCCGGCAAAAGCGGTTTGCTTTCCGACGTACTGCAGTACTGCATATAACAGGGCGCGGCTAAACGGCGGACGCCGCGGACCCCCGTCCCTCACGTTATCGATGAAAGGAAATCCGGTGGCACAGAAGGTTCAGGTCCTTCTTGTCGACGACCTCGACGGCGGCGAGGCTGACGAGACCGTGACGTTCGCGCTGGACGGCAAGACCTACGAGATCGACCTCACGACCGCCAATGCGGACAAGCTGCGCGGGCTTCTCGAGGCCTATGTGAAGGGCGGCCGTCGTACCGGAGGCCGTGCCTCGGGCGGGCGTGGAAAGGCGCGTGCCGCTTCCGGCAGCAGCCAGGACACCGCTCAGATCCGCGCGTGGGCGAAGGAGAACGGTTTCGAGGTCAACGACCGTGGCCGTGTTCCGGCGACCATTCGCGAGGCTTACGAGAAGGCCAACGGCTGAGCGGCGAGCCGCCGCAGCCGGACACGGTGACAGTGCGCTGCCAGCGTGTCCACCAACCGCACGAGATCGGGGGCGTCCTTCGCGCCCCCCGACGCCGACACCGTCGGCAGCGAGGCCTCGACCTCGCACCCCGCCACGGGGGGCCGCAGCCACACGGCGGCCCCCTGCACCGGCGAAGGGCGCCCGAGGCCCGGGACGACGAGCCCCGGCGGCGCAGGCGCCGCCATGACCGAGCCCCGGCCGAGCGCGGACAGATCCAGCGGCAGTGCGCCCCACTCCAGCCACTGGAGGATCCCCGGCAGTTCCTCGGCGCTCCCGGCGGCCACCAGGAGCCGCATCCGGCAGCCCCGACCGGGCTTGCCGTCCTTGCCGGGCCTGTCGTCCTTGCCGGGCCTGTCGTCCTTGCCGGGCCCGTAGTCCCTGCCGGGCCCGTAGTCCCTGCCGGGCCCGTAGTCCCTGCCGGGCCCGTAGTCCCCGCCGTCCGGTCTGCCGCTTGCGCCGGTCCCGCGGTGTGCGCCTCTCCCGCTCGCGCCCGTCCCGTCGTGCACGGCCACCGGGAAGCCCGGTGCGCGGCGCCCGAGCGCCGCAAAGCCCGCCTCCGCGGGGACCTCCAGGACGTCGAAGCGATCGCCCACGGAAAGTCGTACCGGCTCCCCGGGCACCGTCGCCCACCCCAGTACGTTCTCGTACCAGCCGCGGACCGGCCCGTCCGGGCGGCGGGGAAGGGGGACGGAGGGGACCATGCCGAGTAGAACCCTCCGAAGAGCCCCGGAGTTACGCTGGGTTCCGTCATGGTCGCGCACGGTGGCGAACGGCGGTGCCACCAAGGGGCTCGGGAGGCGCAAGGTTGTTCGCCCGTAGCGGAGGGAAAGGGTGCGCACGGCATGGACAGTCCGTCGCTGCGGGTAAGACTTCCCTAGTGGGAGGGGGCGACACGCAGGCAAGGACGTCTCACGTTCGCCATCGGCGTACTGATGGTGAGGGTAACTGCCTGGCCTGCGGGAACATCGTCTCGCACCATCGGGTTGGAGCAGATGTCGGCGTTCGGGGTCAGGAGGCCATCGACGGTGTCGGCAGTTGGAATGAGCGGTCCCTGCTTGCGGGACTAAGCTGCGGTAGGACAGGGAGGGGAAGTTCCCCCCACTGCCTGACCGCTCTGAGGAGCGATTAACGATGTTCGAGAGGTTCACCGACCGCGCGCGGCGGGTTGTCGTCCTGGCTCAGGAAGAAGCCCGGATGCTCAACCACAACTACATCGGCACCGAGCACATCCTCCTGGGCCTGATCCACGAGGGTGAGGGTGTCGCCGCCAAGGCCCTTGAGAGCCTCGGGATTTCGCTCGAGGCGGTCCGCCAGCAGGTGGAGGAGATCATCGGCCAGGGCCAGCAGGCCCCGTCCGGGCACATCCCCTTCACCCCCCGTGCCAAGAAGGTCCTGGAGCTGTCGCTCCGCGAGGCCCTTCAGCTGGGCCACAACTACATCGGCACGGAGCACATCCTGCTCGGCCTGATCCGCGAGGGCGAGGGCGTCGCCGCCCAGGTCCTCGTCAAGCTGGGCGCTGATCTCAACCGGGTGCGGCAGCAGGTCATCCAGCTGCTCTCCGGCTACCAGGGCAAGGAGACCGCCACCGCCGGCGGGCCTGCCGAGGGCACCCCCTCGACGTCCCTGGTCCTCGACCAGTTCGGCCGGAACCTCACCCAGGCCGCTCGTGAGTCCAAGCTCGACCCGGTCATCGGGCGCGAGAAGGAGATCGAGCGGGTCATGCAGGTGCTGTCCCGCCGTACCAAGAACAACCCGGTCCTGATCGGTGAGCCCGGCGTCGGCAAGACCGCCGTCGTCGAGGGCCTCGCCCAGGCCATCGTCAAGGGCGAGGTGCCCGAGACCCTCAAGGACAAGCACCTCTACACCCTCGACCTCGGCGCGCTGGTCGCCGGCTCCCGCTACCGCGGTGACTTCGAGGAGCGCCTGAAGAAGGTGCTCAAGGAGATCCGCACCCGCGGCGACATCATCCTGTTCATCGACGAGCTCCACACGCTGGTCGGTGCGGGTGCCGCCGAGGGCGCCATCGACGCCGCTTCGATCCTGAAGCCGATGCTGGCCCGCGGTGAGCTCCAGACCATCGGTGCCACCACGCTCGACGAGTACCGCAAGCACCTGGAGAAGGACGCCGCCCTCGAGCGCCGCTTCCAGCCCATCCAGGTCGCCGAGCCGTCGCTGCCGCACACCATCGAGATCCTCAAGGGTCTCCGCGACCGGTACGAGGCCCACCACCGCGTCTCCATCACCGACGAGGCGCTGGTCCAGGCCGCCACCCTGGCCGACCGGTACATCTCGGACCGCTTCCTGCCGGACAAGGCGATCGACCTGATCGACGAGGCCGGTTCCCGGATGCGCATCCGCCGGATGACCGCTCCGCCGGACCTGCGCGAGTTCGACGAGAAGATCGCCGGCGTGCGCCGCGACAAGGAGTCCGCGATCGACTCGCAGGACTTCGAGAAGGCCGCCTCCCTGCGCGACAAGGAGAAGCAGCTCCTCGCCGCCAAGGCGAAGCGCGAGAAGGAGTGGAAGGCCGGCGACATGGACGTCGTCGCCGAGGTCGACGGCGAGCTGATCGCCGAGGTCCTCGCGACGGCCACCGGCATCCCGGTCTTCAAGCTCACGGAGGAGGAGTCGTCCCGCCTGCTGCGCATGGAGGACGAGCTCCACAAGCGGGTCATCGGCCAGGTCGACGCCGTCAAGGCGCTGTCCAAGGCGATCCGCCGTACCCGTGCCGGTCTGAAGGACCCGAAGCGTCCGGGTGGTTCGTTCATCTTCGCCGGCCCGTCCGGTGTCGGTAAGACCGAGCTGTCCAAGGCGCTCGCCGAGTTCCTCTTCGGCGACGAGGACGCGCTGATCTCCCTCGACATGTCGGAGTTCAGCGAGAAGCACACGGTCTCGCGTCTCTTCGGCTCCCCGCCCGGATACGTGGGCTACGAAGAGGGCGGCCAGCTGACCGAGAAGGTCCGCCGCAAGCCGTTCTCCGTCGTCCTCTTCGACGAGGTCGAGAAGGCCCACCCGGACATCTTCAACTCGCTGCTGCAGATCCTGGAGGACGGTCGCCTGACCGACTCCCAGGGCCGGGTCGTGGACTTCAAGAACACGGTCATCATCATGACGACCAACCTCGGCACCCGGGACATCTCCAAGGGCTTCAACCTGGGCTTCGCGGCCTCGGGCGACACGAAGTCCAACTACGAGCGCATGAAGAACAAGGTCTCGGACGAGCTCAAGCAGCACTTCCGCCCCGAGTTCCTCAACCGCGTCGACGACGTGGTCGTCTTCCCGCAGCTGACGCAGGAGGACATCCTGCGGATCGTCGACCTGATGATCAGCAAGGTGGACGAGCGCCTGAAGGACCGGGACATGGGCATCGAGCTCTCCCAGTCCGCCAAGGAACTGCTGTCCAAGAAGGGCTACGACCCGGTGCTGGGCGCGCGTCCGCTGCGTCGCACGATCCAGCGCGAGATCGAGGACACGCTCTCCGAGAAGATCCTCTTCGGCGAGCTGCGTCCCGGTCACATCGTGGTCGTGGACACCGAGGGCGAGGGTGAGACCAAGACCTTCACCTTCCGCGGCGAGGAGAAGTCGTCCCTGCCCGACGTCCCGCCGATCGAGCAGGCCGCCGGCGGCGCCGGCCCGAACCTGAGCAAGGACGCGTAGGCGTCCGCGCTCGGCTCGCACTGAAGGGGCTGCCCCCGGGACTCGCGTCCCGGGGGCAGCCCCTTTGTCGCGTGGGGTGCGAGCCGTGCGTCAGGAGAGCTGTCCGTCGTAGTCCGGCAGCTTGTACGTCTTCTCGGCGTGGCCGCCCGAGAGGTCGGTGGCGCTGTTGCCGATGTTCGCGATGATCGTGTAGCCCTTCTTCTCGATGTCGACGCGCTGGGCGGTCTTGTAGGCGGCGACGTCCTTGAAGAGGTCGATCAGATTGCGGACGTAGAGCCCGGAGACCTTGTAGCCGACGTACTTGAGGTTGTAGTCGGTGAACGCGCCGATGATGTCCGGCCGGGCGGTGACGAAGAACAGCGCGACGCCGTGCTCCTGGGCGTACTTGGCGACGGCGAGGACCGGCTTGTTGGCCGGCGCCGGGTAGCTGAAGCCGAAGTCGGTCTCCAGTGTCGTGTTGTCGATGTCGAAGACGATCGCCTGCTTCTCGCCGGTCTTGGCAGCGGCGATGCGCTCCTTCAGATAGGGCAGGGCCTCGTTCATCACCGACTGGCAGTCGGCCTGCCAGGTGGCGTAGTCGACGTCCTCCGCGGCCGTGGAGGCCACGGTGGAGGTGCTGGTGGCCGTAGCCGCCTGGGCGCCCGCCGGGACGGCCATGGCGGTGACGGCTGCCGTCGCCGCGACCGTCATGGCTATGCGGCGCTTCCAGGTGGTGGTGGTCATGTGTGGGGTCCTCTCGCGTCCTGGCCTGCCTGTCGTGGGCATGCTGTGCTGTGGGGATGGCCTGCGGGGAACCAACGGGTTACCGGGGGAAACCTGCGGGTTACTGGACGGTAAGGGTCGGTGAGACCCCACTCACAGACCCGTGCGTCATTCGTGACGGGGGTCACAAGTCCCCCAAGGGGCAGGCGAGTAGCGCCCGTCACATCCTGAAGTCCCTTGCGGCGGGCGGCCGGTGACAAGCGGCACAGGTCATCAGTGGTCTACTAGCGCGGATAGTGACAACGCAAAATCTGGCAAAAAGGACATAGTGCTCGGAACCCTCAAGGGCTCCCCGGCCTCCGGCATGGATCGGCGCCAAATGGGGCGTCTCGGGCCAACTGTCAAGAAGGCGGGATTTCTGGGGTGAAGTACTAGCTTCCGTCGTACGTCACACGTTTGAGGGCGCATCGCCCTCGGGGTTACCAAGGGATGGCCCACCCGGCAGGCGTTCTCGCGCCGGGTGGTCCTCCTGTCCCCGAACCCACGAGGTCCTCATGTTCCAGCGCGTCACGTCCCGTTCTTCCCGTACGTCCCTGCTCCGCACCCGCGTGGCCGTCGGGGCCGCCGCCCTGGGTGCCACGGTCGTGCTGGGAAGCGGGGTGGCGTCCGCCGCCGTGCCCGCCGCGAAGACGGCCGTCTCCGCCACCGCCTGGGTCAAGCCGGTGGCGCACTACACCAAGTCCGCGACCTTCCACCAGGCCGGTGCCATGTGGCAGTCCACCCACAGCGGCCAGGACTTCGCCGTCCCGAGCGGCACCAAGGTCGTCGCCGCCCACGGCGGCACCGTGGTCAAGGCCGGCGGCAACGGTGCCGGTGACGGCCCGGCCTACGGCAACGCCATCGTCATCAAGCACGGCAACGGCACCTACTCGCAGTACGCGCACCTGTCGCACATCGACGTGAAGGCCGGCCAGATAGTCAAGACGGGTCAGCGCATCGCCCTGTCCGGCAACACCGGCAACTCCAGCGGTCCCCACCTGCACTTCGAGATCCGCAAGACCGCCAACTACGGCTCCGCGATCGACCCGGTCGCCTTCCTGCGCGCCCACGGGCTGACCGTCTGACGGTGACGGGCGATCAGGCGCCCTGATGCGCCTGGGTCACGAGATCGACGGCGACCTCGAGGACGGCTGCGCGCTTGTCCTCCGGGTCGCCTTCGAGGTCCTGGAGGAAGAACATCCCGGCGTGCAGCGTGAAGATCGCGCTCACGCAGCGGACCTGGTCGGTGAGCGGGGCGTCCGGGTCGATGATGATGTCCCGCAGCCCGCGCATCCGGTCCTTGAACGAGTCGCCGATCTGCAGCTCCCGTACCGTTGCCTGGTTCTCCTGCATGAAGCGGAAGAGCGGGGTCGCCTCGGCCAGGGCGCGGCTGTAGCGCCGGACCAGTTCCTGCTTGGTCTCCAGTGTGTGCGGCTGGCTCGCACCCCACTCGATCAGGTCTTCGATCGGCTTCGTCAGATCCGTGAAGATGCTGACGATGATCTCTTCCTTGGTCTTGAAGTGGTAGTACAGGGCCGCCTTCGTGACCTCCAGCCGCTCCGCGATCTCGCGGAGGGAGGTCTTCTCGTACCCCTGTTCGGCGAAGAGTTCGAGCGCGACGTCCTGGATGCGCTGGCGTGTGTTGCCGCGGCGCTGCTGCTTGGTCCCGTCCATGGTGCCGTCCATCCTCGTACTCCTCGTGCTCCCACGGAAACTTACTTGACGACCGGCTAGTGACAGGTCTACTTTCCTCAGTGTAGTGAACTAGCCGGGCGGCAAGTAAGTGGGCGGCCCGAGGCAGTGCCCAGGGGAGTGGAATCAATGGCGGACACCCAGACGGTCGAGACCGAACCGGAGAAACAACCCAAGAGCGTGCGGGTCGTGCTGCTCGCACTGATGATCACGATGATGCTCGCGATGCTGGACAACATGATCGTCGGCACCGCGATGCCGACCATCGTCGGCGAACTCGGGGGTCTGGAGCACCTCTCCTGGGTCGTGACCGCCTACACCCTCGCGACCGCCGCGGCCACCCCGATCTGGGGCAAGCTCGGCGACATGTACGGGCGCAAGGGCGCCTTCATGACCTCGATCGTGATCTTCCTGATCGGCTCCGCGCTCAGCGGCATGGCCCAGAACATGGGCGAACTCATCGGCTTCCGCGCCGTGCAGGGCCTCGGCGCCGGCGGTCTGATGGTCGGCGTCATGGCGATCATCGGCGACCTGATCCCGCCCCGTGAGCGCGGCAAGTACCAGGGCATGATGGCCGGCGTCATGGCGCTCGCGATGATCGGCGGCCCGCTCGTCGGCGGCACCATCACCGACAACTGGGGCTGGCGCTGGTCCTTCTACATCAACCTGCCGCTCGGTGTGATCGCCCTCGCCGCGATCAGCGCCGTCCTGCACCTGCCGAAGAAGCGGGCCAAGGCCGGCATCGACTACCTCGGTGTCGTGCTGCTCACCGTGGGCATCACCTCGATCGTCCTCGTCACCACCTGGGGCGGCACGGAGTACGCCTGGAGCTCCGCGCGGATCATGGAACTGATCGGGATCGGCGTCGCCTCCCTCATCGGGTTCGTGTTCTGGCAGACCAGGGCTGCCGAGCCGATCGTGCCCCTGCACATCTTCCGTAGCCGTAACTTCACCCTGATGTCCGTCATCGGCTTCATCACCGGCTTCGTGATGTTCGGCGCCACCCTGTTCCTGCCGCTCTACCAGCAGTCCGTACAGGGCGCCTCCGCCACCAACTCCGGGCTGCTGCTCCTGCCGATGCTCGGCGCGATGCTCGTCACCTCCATGGTCGCGGGTCGCATCACCACCAACACCGGCAAGTACAAGGTCTTCCCCGTCGTCGGCAGCGTCCTGATGGTCATCGGCCTCTACCTGCTGTCCACGATGGACACCGGCACCTCCCGCTTCACCTCCGGTGTCTTCATGGCCGTCGTCGGTCTGGGCATGGGCTGTCTGATGCAGATCACCATGCTGGTCGCGCAGAACAGCGTGGAGATGAAGGACATGGGCGTCGCCTCGTCCTCCACCACCCTGTTCCGTACGCTCGGCTCCTCCTTCGGTGTCGCGATCATGGGCGCGCTGTTCAACCACCGCGTCCAGGACGTCATGGCCGAGCGCGCCGGTGCCCTCGGCTCGAAGATCACCGAGCAGTCGGCGCAGCTCGACGCCGCCAGCCTGGCCAAGCTCCCGGCCGCGGCCCGCGAGGCCTACCAGCACGCGGTGTCCGCCGGTACCCACTCGGCCTTCCTGCTGGGCTCGATCGTCGCGGTGGCCGCGCTGATCGCCGCCGTGTTCGTCAAGGAGGTCCCGCTCAAGGGGGCGGGGCCGCAGAAGTCGGACCAGGAGCCGACGGCCGTGACTCCGCCGGTCGTCGAGGCCGTCTGACAGAGCATTCCCACGAAGGCCCCCGGGTGTCCGCCCCGGGGGCCTTCGGCGCGTATCCCGACGCCGACGCCGACGCCGACGCCGACGCCGACTGCCGACCTCCCGGCCGGCTCCCCGTTGGCCTTTCGGCCGGGACCTCGCTGGCCTCCCGGCCGGATTCCCGCGAATCCCCGCCGGGCCCCCGGCCGAATCCCCGCCGACCTCCTGTCCGGGACCTTGCCAGGCTCCGGACAGGCTCCTCGCGGGCCGACCGGGCCGCGTAGCCTCGCTGGTCTCCCGGCCGGGATCCTGCGGGCCTGCGGATGGGGTTCTGCGGGTCTCCCGGCCGGGACCCTGCGGGCCTGCGGGCAGGATCCTCGCCGGTCTCCCGGCTGGGGCCTCGCCCGTTTCCCGGGCGGCGGATCCCAGCTGCCCCCAGCCGGGCCCCTGTCGGCACCTCCCGGCTGGATCTTCGCTGGGCTCTCGGTCGGCTCCCCGTCGGCCTTCGGGCCGGGACCTTGCCGGGCTCGGGGCGGGATCCCCCGCTGGCCTCCCAGCCGGAACCCAGTCGGCCCCGGCCGGAACCCAGTCGGCCCCGGCCGGAACCCAGTCGGCCCCGGCCGGAACCCCGCCGCCCCCCGGCCGGAAACTGAACCCCGCCCCGCCCGCCCGCGTCCGGCGGCGAACGCCGCCGGACGCGGGCCCTAAGGCATCATCGGGTAGCTGCCCGTGTTCGTCGGTGCGTGTTCGGGGAGCCACAGCACCGCCACCGCGCCCTCGGCCGGTATGTGTTCCGGCGCGCCGGCCGGGCGGACGTTGCGGAAGGTGAGGCGGGCGCCGAGGACCCGGGCCTGGCCCGCCGCGATGGTCAGGCCGAGGCCGTGACCCTGCCCGGCCCGGTCGGCGCTGCCGGTGCGGAACCGGCTCGGTCCGTCGGCCAGCAGGTCCTCGGGGAACCCGGGGCCGTGGTCGCGGACGCGGATCACCCGGCCCTCGACGGTGACCTGGATCGGTGGCTTTCCGTGCCGGGCGGCGTTGGCGAGGAGGTTGAACAGGACCCGCTCCAGACGGCGGGGGTCGGTCGTGACCATCGACTCATGGACGACCCGCACCTCCACCTCCGGGTCCTTGGCCGCCACCCGCCGCTCGACGAACTCCCCCAGCAGGAGGTCCTGCAACTCCGCCCGCTCCGAGGCGCTGTCCAGTCGGGCCACCTCCAGGACGTCCTCGACGAGCGTGCGCATGGCCTTCGCCCGGTCCAGGACCAGCTCGGTCGGCCGGCCCGGCGGCAGCAGCTCGGCTGCGGTCAGCAGACCGGTGACCGGGGTGCGCAGTTCGTGCGCGATGTCGGCGGTGACCCGCCGCTCGGCCTCCAGCCGCTGCTGGAGCGCGTCGGCCATGGCGTCCACCGCGCTCGCCACATCGTCGGTCTCGTCCCGGACGACCCCGCCGATCGCGTCCCGCACCCGGACGTCAGGCTCGCCATTGGCGACCTGGTGGGCTGCTGCCGCCGCCTTGCGCAGTCGCCGCGAGAGCTGTCCGCCGATGAGCACCCCGAGCGCGCTGCCGCCGAACACGACCGCGATCGAGCCGATCACCAGCGCCTGGTCGAGGTCGTTGAGGATGTCGGTGCTCCGGTCGGTGAAACCGGTGTGCAGGGACATCACCCGCCCGTCCTTCAGCGGCACCGCCGCCCAGATGTCCGGCGTGCCCCCCGCACGGTCGGACACGTACGTCACCCGGCGGCCCTGCGCGACCTTCTCCCGCACCTCCGACGGCAGCCGGGAGTCGTCGATCTTGATCTGGGGGAAGTTGGGCCGTCCGGTCATCTCGAAGTTGTGCTGGGCGATCTGGATGCGCTCGTCCGCGAGGTCGCGCGCGTTGTCCAGCATCGAGACCCGGGCCGCGTTGTGCACGACAAGACTGAGCGCGATCGCCACCAGCGCGCCGACCAGAGCGATCGCCGCGCTCAGCTTCCACCGCAGACCGGTACGGATGCCCGCGCCCTGTGCGCGGTCCGGAACCAGGTGCCGGATCATCCCCCTCAACACCCCCGCCCGCTCAGGCCTTCAACTTGTAGCCGAAGCCACGGACCGTCTCGATGCGGTCCTGGCCGATCTTGGTCCGCAGCCGCTGCACATGAACGTCCACGACGCGGGTGTCCCCGCCCCAGCCGTAGTCCCAGACGCGCTCCAGGAGCTTGTCCCGCGACAGGACCGTGCCCGGGGCGGAGGAGAACTCCAGCAGCAGCCGCATCTCGGTCGGCGTCAGGGCCACCGGCCGACCCGCCCTGCGCACCTCCATGCCCTCGGTGTCGACCTCCAGGTCGCCGAAGGTCAGCACCCCGCCCGCGGGCGCGGTGTCCTCGGTCCGGTCCCCGCCGCCCGCGTGCCCGAAGCGGCGCAGCACCGCGCGGATCCGGGCCACCAGGACGGCGCCGTCGAACGGCTTGGTCACATAGTCGTCGGCGCCGGCCTCCAGGCCCAGGACGACGTCGATGGAGTCGGCGCGCGCCGACAGCATGATCACGGGCACGGTGGACTCGTCCCGGATGCGCCGGCACAGACTGACGCCGTCCAGGCCGGGCACCATGACGTCCAGCAGGGCGATGTCGGGGCGGTCGGCGCGGAACGCGTCCAGGCCGGACAGGCCGTCCGGCATCGCGGTGACCACGAAGCCGTCCCGCTCCAGGGCGAGCTGGGTGGCCTCGCGGATGACGTCGTCGTCCTCGACGAACAGGACGTGGGTCTGGTCTGCCATCCCGGTGCTCTCAGTCCTCGTGTTCGGTGGTGCGTCGGTGGTGCGTCGTCGGTGCGTCGGTGATGTGTGTCCTCGGGCGCCGTCCTGCTGTTCCGGTGCCCCTCTTGAGGGACGCCGGAGGCCTCCGCCGCGTTCACTCCCGGCGCGCCCACTCATTGATCGGTTCGGGCGGCCCGATCGGTTCACGGGTTCCGGAGAAATTTTCCGACCCGCCCGGAACCGAGGTCAGTGGGTCCCTGGGGTCAGCCGGTCCCCGAGGTCATCCGGTCCCGGGCACCGGCGTCGGGTCCCCGTCCACGCTGCTGCTGTACTCGTTGTGGATGGTGAACTCCTTGACGAAGCGATCCGCGCTGGTCCAGCGGTAGGTGATCACGTTCTCACCGGACGGGCTGGAGAAGGAGTCGCCCTTCGCGTACACCTGCTTGGTCACCACCAGGTCGCCGCGGTCTATCTCCGCGTAGACCGGGGGCTCCTCGGTCCTGAAGACGTTCTCGTACCGGCCGTCCTCCTCGCGGTACACGTACGAGCCGACCCCGACCGCGTCGCCGCAGGTCAGCACGTTCACCACGATGTCCTTGACGGGACCGCCGGTCAGATCGCCGTAGGAGACGTCGACCGGGTACTCGTCGCCGACGCACGGCTTCAGCGCGCCCTTGACCTCCACCGAGACCTCGGGGTCCGCCTTGACGAGCTGGACCGCGTCCACCCGGGAGGGGGTGTGGGTGGGCGCGGCCGAGGGCGTCATCGTCGCGGCACCGACCATCGCGTCGGCGTGTGCGGGACCCTCGTCACGGGTGCCGGTGCCGCCGGTGGCGCACGCGGAGACGAAAAGGGCGAGGGCGGCGAGCACGGTCACCGCCGTGATCGCCGCCTGGAAGGTGCCTCGGGCCGCTGAGAGCCCTGCCTGGGCCGGTGTCGGCCCGGCCTCGGTCAGGCCGCCGCGCAACGCTCCCGCTCCTCACGCTCCAGCGCGCGTGCGTCCAGATCGCGGGCCTCCAGCTCCTCGCGGAGCCGGGCGAGCGCCCGGTGCAGCGTGCTCTTGACCGTTCCCGCGGACATGCCGAGGGCGGCGGCCGTCTCCTCCGTGGACATCTGCTCCCAGTGTCGCAGCACGACGACGCTTCGCTGCTTCGGAGCGAGCACCTTCATGGCGTCCATCAGCAGAGCGCGGTCCGCGTGCTGTTCGGTGGAGTCGTCGATGCAGGCGTCCGGGAGCTGCTCGGTGGGGACTTCCTCCAGCTTGCGGGCCCGCCACCACTCGGTCCGGGTGTTGATCATGACCCGGCGCAGATAGGCGTCCGCGAGCCGCTTGTCCGCGATGCCCTCCCAGCGGCCGTACGTCCGCGCCAGCGCCGTCTGCAGCAGGTCCTGCGCGTCGACCGGGTCCGGGACCAGTCGGCGGGCGCTGCGCAGCAGCGCGTCCTGCCGGGTGCGGACGTACTCCTCGAACTCGAGCACCTCGCCCTGCGCCATGGTCAACCCCTCCGTTTACCCCGTTTGCGGCGCGCGGTCGTCCGCCGGACCCCGCGTGGTCTGTCGCCGTCGTGCCCTCGGTGGGCACGCAAACGAAGCTACGGAGCTGTTGTCACGGGGCTGTGCGGAGCAGCCTGCGGCTAGCGCGCGGCTGTCCGTCGGTTGTGTAACGGAACCGGGTTCTGGGTAGAGGGGCGAGCCGAAAAGTTGGCGTATGTACCGATTTATCCGGCCGTCGCATGTGACAGACGCCGGGCGGCGGCCGTAACGAAACCTGTGACGAAGCCCGTGACGAAGCCCGTCGTCTGTGACGTGACTGTGTGTCAGCTGAGCGGCAGGCGGTACAGACCGCCCGGCAGCGGCTCCACGAGCCCGTCCGCCACGAGCCCGTCCAGGGCCCGCGCGCGCTGCACCGGCTCGTGCCACACCCGGTCCAGCGACGCCTGCGGCACGGGCGCGTGCGCCTCGCGCAGTACGGCGAGCAGCTTGCCGCGCACCTGCCGGTCCGTACCGGCGTACGTCTGGCCGCGGCGTGGCGGACCCTCGTGCTCCGGCTTGCCCGCGAGCCGCCACGCGCACTGTGCGGCGATCGGACAGCGCACACAGGTCTCGTTCTTCGCCGTGCACACCAGCGCGCCCAGCTCCATGGAGGCGGCGGCCCAGCGGGCGGCGGTCCGCTCGTCCTCGGGCAGCAGGGCGCGGGCCAGTTTGCGCTCGGCGGCCGTGGTGGCGTTCGGCGGGTAGCGCACGCCCGTGACCGCCCGGGCGAGGACCCGGCGGACGTTCGTGTCCAGCACGGCGTGCCGCTGCCCGTACGCGAAGGAGGCGACCGCGGCGGCCGTGTACTCGCCGATGCCGGGCAGCGCGAGCAGCTGCGCGTGGTCCGCCGGTACGTCGCCCCCGTGCCGTTCCGTTATGGCCACCGCCGCGCCGTGCAGCCGCAGGGCGCGGCGCGGGTAGCCGAGCCGTCCCCACGCCCGTACGGCCTCGCCGGGGGCCTCCGCGGCCAGGTCGGCGGGGCGCGGCCAGCGGGCGAGCCACTGCTCGTAGACCGGCAGGACGCGGCTGACCGGCGTCTGCTGGAGCATGAACTCGCTGACCATCACACCCCATGCGCCGGCCTCGGGGTGCCGCCAGGGCAGGTCGCGGGCGTTGTCCTGGAACCAGTCGATGACGGGGGAGTGCAGGTCCGCGCCGGCGGTGTCGTCGGCGGGGCTGCGGTGCGGGGGCTTCGTGGGCGCAGTCATGGCCCTTCCGATCCTGCCATGGGCGATGGGGCACGCGTGCGTACCGCCACTCGTCCGGGTGGCCGGCCGGGAGCGTGGCCCTCCGCCGCGCGCCCCGGTCGTGGTCGCGGGCGCAGGAGGCGCCTCCGCGGGGCGCCGGGGGCCGGTGCACAGGGTGAAGTCAGGGGCAGGGATGCGGAGTCCGGGATGATGATCCGGAAAAGTTGTACTCCGGGCGGCGGGTGGGGCCGGTTGGAGCGGCGATCTCTCGTACAGTTTGCGCCGTGGGATCTCTGCGCAATCCGATCGGGCCGCTTCCCTCCTCCATCTACTGGCGCCGGAGGGTCGTACTGCTGTCCGTGATCGCCCTGTTGGCGCTGGTCGCCATCTGGGTCGTCACCTCAGACGACGGTGGCGGCTCCCGCGACGCGAAGGGGTCCGGCGGAAAGAATCCCGCGTCCTCGATCACGCCGGGGCCGTCCGGTTCGGGCCCCGCCATCAGCCAGGCGCCGGGCGGGCGCGACGAGTCGAGCGGGGGCGCCACCGAGGGCTCGGAGCCGGGATCCGGTTCGGGCTCGGACACCGGTTCGGGCAGCGCAGGTTCCGGGGCCGGCGGGTCGGGGTCGGACGGCTCGGGGGCCGACGGCTCGGCCACGGGCGGCGGCGGCACGGACGACGGGGCCAACGGCGGCGGTTCGAGCGCGACCCTCCCGGCCGGTACGACCCTGCCCAACTGCACCGCCAGCGTGGTCGGGTTGACCCTCCGCAGCGTCCGGAACTCCTACTCGCCCGACGAGACGCCCACCTTCCAGCTCGTCGCGAAGAACTCCTCCGCCAGCGACTGCAAGGTCGACCTCGGGCCGAAGACGGCGGTGCTGACGATCACGAAGGCGGGGAGCGAGGACGACTACTGGTCCTCGGCCGACTGCCCGAAGGTGTCGGGGAGCCTGCTGTACCGGGTGCCGGCCGGCGGGGACTTCACCTACACGCTGAAGTGGGACCGCAAGCCGAGTGCCGCCGAGTGCGCGACGCCTCCGGCGGGCGTGGCCGGCGCGGGGACGTATCTGGTGGAGGCGAAGGCTCCCGGGTTCGCCACGGCACAGACGTCGTTCGTGCTCGCGGCCGACTAGGGCCTGTCGCGAGAGCGGCAGGCGGGGCCACGTGCGCGACCGGCCCCGGCGACGGTCGGTGGACGCCGTCAGACGTAGCGCTCCAGGATCGACGACTCCGCCAGCCTCGACAGGCCCTCGCGGACGCTGCGGGCCCGGGCCTCGCCCACGCCGTCGACCGTCTGGAGGTCGTCGACGCTGGCGGCGAGGAGCTTCTGCAGGCCGCCGAAGTGCTCCACCAGGCGGTCGATGATGGCGCCGGGCAGCCGGGGCACCTTGGCGAGGAGGCGGAAACCGCGCGGGGATACCGCCGAGTCCAGCGCCTCGGGCGAGCCGGTGTAGCCCAACGCGCGCGCCACTGTGGACAGTTCGAGCAGCTCGGCGTGGGTGAGGGCGTCCAGCTCGGACAGCGCCTCGTCGACCGTGCGGGAGCGCTTGGCGGTGGGCTCGGGGACGTAGTCCCGGACCACCAGCTCGCGCTCCGGCTCCACGCCCGCGATCAGCTCGTCCAGCTGGAGCGCCAGCAGACGGCCGTCGGTGCCCAGTTCGACCACGTACTCGGCGATCTCGGTGGCGATGCGGCGCACCATCTCCAGGCGCTGGGCCACCGCGGAGACGTCCCGGACCGTCACCAGGTCCTCGATCTCCAGCGCCGACAGCGTGCCCGCGACCTCGTCCAGCCGGAGCTTGTAGCGCTCCAGGGTGGCGAGGGCCTGGTTGGCGCGGGACAGGATCGCGGCCGAGTCCTCCAGCACGCGGCGCTGGCCGTCCACGTACAGGGCGATCAGCCGCATCGACTGGGAGACCGAGACGACCGGGAAGCCGACCTGCTTGGAGACGCGGTCCGCCGTGCGGTGCCGGGTGCCCGTCTCCTCCGTGGGGATCGTGGGGTCCGGGACCAGCTGGACGCCGGCGCGCAGGATCTTCGACAGGTCGGAGGAGACCACGATGCCGCCGTCGAGCTTGCACAGCTCCCGCAGCCGGGTGGCGGTGAACTCCACGTCCAGGACGAACCCGCCCGTGGACATCGTCTCGACGGTCTTGTCGGAGCCGAGCACGATGAGCCCGCCGGTGTTGCCGCGGAGCACCCGCTCGAGCCCGTCGCGCAGGGCCGTGCCCGGTGCCACCGCGCTCAGGGCGGCACGCATGAGGCTCTCGGTACGGGAACTCCCACCGGACTTTCCGGGAGCTGCCGCCCGGTCGTTGGCTGCCACTGCACTCCTCCGGTCGCAGGTTCTTCGGGCGCTCCCGTACACGTACTCGGTTCGTACGGACGGGCGAGACCAGGGCAAAGTCTACCGGCGGTCCTCCGCCTCCCGTGGGGCCTCTCGGCGACGCGACCTCGGCAGGACCCGCAGCGCGTCCCCCATGTCGGCCACTTCGAGGACCTTCATGCCGGGCGGGATCTTGCCGGGATCGCCCGGTACGAGCGCGTGCGTGAAGCCCAGCCGGTGCGCCTCGGCCAGTCTGCGCTGGACGCCCGTGACCCGTCTGACCTCGCCCGCGAGCCCGACCTCGCCGATCGCGACCAGGTTCTTCGGCAGGGGGGTGTCGCTCGCCGCGGAGGCGAGCGCGAGGGCGATGGCCAGGTCGGCGGCCGGCTCGGAGAGCTTCACCCCGCCGACCGTCGCCGAGTAGATGTCCCGCTTGCCGAGCGCGCTGATCCGGCCGCGCTGCTCCAGCACCGCCAGCATCATCGAGACCCGGGAGGTCTCCAGGCCGGAGGTGGTGCGCCGGGGCGAGGGGATCTGGGAGTCGACGGTCAGCGCCTGGACCTCGGCGACCAGCGGGCGGCGGCCCTCCAGGGTGACGGTCAGACAGGTACCGGGGACCGGTTCGTCACGTCTGGTCAGGAAAAGTCCACTCGGGTCGGCGAGGCCCGTGATGCCCTCGTCGTGCAGCTCGAAGCAGCCGACCTCGTCCGTCGCGCCGTACCGGTTCTTCACGCCGCGCACCAGACGCAGGCGCGCGTGCCGGTCGCCCTCGAAGTGCAGGACGACGTCCACCAGGTGCTCCAGCAGGCGGGGCCCCGCGATCGCGCCGTCCTTCGTGACATGGCCCACCAGCAGCGTGGACATGCCGCGTTCCTTCGAGGCGCGGATCAGGGCGCCGGCGACCTCGCGCACCTGGGCCATGCCGCCCGGCGCCCCGTCGATCTCGGGCGAGGCGACCGTCTGCACCGAGTCGAGGATCAGCAGCGACGGCTTGACCGCGTCCAAGTGGCCGAGGACGGCGGCCAGATCGGTCTCGGCCGCCAGGTACAGATGGTCGTCGATGGCGTTGATCCGGTCCGCGCGCAGCCGCACCTGGCTCGCGGACTCCTCGCCCGTCACGTACAGGGTGCGGTGTTCGTCACTCGCCGACTTCGCCGCCACGTCCAGCAGCAGGGTCGACTTGCCGACGCCGGGCTCGCCGGCGAGCAGCACCACCGCGCCGGGCACCAGACCGCCGCCGAGCACGCGGTCCAGCTCGGGCACACCGGTCGAGCGGGCGATCGCCTGCCGGCCGTCGACCTGGCCGATCGGCACGGCGGAGGTGGTGACCCGCCCCGGTGCCGTCGTCCGGACCGCGGGCGTGCCGTACTCCTCGATCGTGCCCCAGGCCTGACACTCGGGGCAGCGGCCGAGCCACTTGGCCGTCTGCCAGCCGCATTCCGTGCAGCGGTAGGACGGGCGGTCCTTGGTGGTCTTCGTACGGGCAGCCATGGGGAAACCGTAACCGCCGCCACCGACAGCCGGACCGGCCTGTGGACAACCGGCCCGCCCCCGCGCCCGGACACCTGCGGAGAATCCGGACACCCCCTGTGATCCGGCCACGCCCCCTCACGAACGAGCCACGGAACCCCCCGTTCCTGTCCCCTTATGAGGGATCGTTTCACCCGTACGGATTAAAAGGGCTCAAGGGACGGGAAGAGCCCGTTCCGCGCCGCCTACGGTCCACGGGTGATGAGCAGCAGCCCCGAGATCTCGACCCGCACGACCGGCGCGCACCGGGCGCACCGGGAGGCGCGCGACCGCGCCGCGGGGCGCACGCTCGCGCAGCGCCCCCCCCGCGCGCTACGAGCCCTATCTGGACGGGCTGTTCACCTACTGTCTGTCCGCGCTGTGCGACCACGACGCGGCCACCGCCGCCCTCGGGGACGTCCTCGCCCTCGCCGAGCGGCGCGGGCAGCGCATCCCGGAGGCCGCGGAGCGCAGGGCCTGGCTGTACGCACTGGCCCGCTGGGCCTGCCTGCGCAAGCTGGCCGAGGCCAGACAGAAGCGCATGGGCACCCATGCGGCCGGGCGCACCGCGGCCGACCGCGCGTCCGGCGCGCGCCCCGGCGCACCATCAGGCGCCCCCGACCCGGACGGTCCCGCCGCGCCCGACGGCCTCCAGGAGGAGCGGCGTCGCGAACTCGCCCTGCTCGCCTGGCCGGAGGCGGCCGGCACCACCCCCGAGCAGCGCGAGGCCCTCGAACTCGCCGTCCGCCACCACCTCGCCGCCGACGAGGTCGCCGCCGTCCTCGGCATGGACCAGGCCGCCGCCCGTGAGCTGCTCGCCTCCGCCGCCTGCGAGGTCGAGCGCACCCGCGCGGCCCTCGCCGTGGTGGAGACCGGCGGCTGCCCGGGAGTGGCCCGCCTCACCGGCGAGCACCAGCTCGTCCTCAGCGCCACCCTGCGCCGCGAACTCGTCCGGCACGTCGACGACTGCCCCCGCTGCCGTCGGGCCGCCGAGCGCGCCGCCCCCGGCCGCTGGCCCGGGGCCGGGGTCACCCCCGCCGAGCTGCCCGTCCTGGAGGCACCCCGCCCCGCCCTGCGCGTCGCCATGACGCACGTCACCCGCGCGCGGGGAGCCGCCGCGCCCCGGTTCGACCGGCGCGGCTTCCCGATGGACCCCAAGGACCGCGCCGCCCGGCGCGACCGGCTGCGCGCGCGTGCCGTCACGACCACCGTCGTCGCCACCGTCGTCGCGGCCCCCGTGCTCGCCCTGTGGGCGGCCCACCGGAGCACCCCCGCCGAGGACGCCGACGGCCGCTCGACCAGTGCGGGCGAGGCGCACGGCCCCGGCAGCCCGGACAGCGAGGGGACGAGCGGCTACGAGAACGCGGGGAACGCCAGGACCAGGCCCGCCACCGGCTTCGGCAAGGACCCCAAGCCGGATGTGTCCGTCGAGGTCGTCAGCGTCGCCGGGATCGGCGCGAGTGACGCGCAGCGGCTGACCGTGAGCGCCGTCACCAGCGGCGACACCACACTGATCACCCTCACCGCAGCCCGGGACGCCGACGGCCCCGTCCGCTGGTCCGCCTCCACCGGAACCCCCTGGATCTACCTCAGCCGTGCCGCAGGCACCCTGTACCCCAGCGAGTCGGTGACGATCAGGGCGTACGTCGACCCCCTGCGCGAACCGTCCGGACACTGGCACGCGCGCGTGGCGATCGCCCCGGCGGGCGCCGTGGTCACCATCGAGGGCTACGGCACCGCGTCCGGCCCCGCCCCCGGCCCCGGAGAGGGCACCCGCCCGGGCACCCCGGCCCCGCCGACCTCCCGGCCGGACCCGGACCCTTCCACTCCGCCCGCTCCGGACCCCACCCCGAGCACGCCCCCGCCCAGCACCGACCCCCAGCCCTCCGCGAGCGACTCCCCGACCGGCCCGGAGACCTCGACCCCGCCACCGGCCGACGACGGCACGACGAGCCCCACCACGTAGGCGAGGAGGCCCACCACCCGAGCGCGCCCACCACCCGGGCGCGCCCACCACCCGGGCGCGCCCGCCACGTACGCGAGCCGGCCCCCCGGGCGAGCGCGCCCCCAGACGAAACGCACCCCCTAGGCGCGCCCGTCCACGGGATCCGCCGGATGCGGTGCCAGCAACGGAAGCCGCGAGGCCAGACGCTCCTCGCACAGCTCGACGAGACGGTCGTAGCCGGCCTTGCCCATCAGCTCCGTCAGCTCCGCCCGGTACGACACGTACACCGGCTCACCCGCGCCGTGCGCCGAGGTCGCCGACGTGCACCACCAGTGCAGGTCGTGACCGCCCGGACCCCAGCCGCGGCGGTCGTACTCGCCGATCGACACCTGGAGCACGCGCGTGTCGTCCGGCCGGTCGATCCAGTCGTACGTCCGCCGCACCGGAAGCTGCCAGCAGACGTCCGGCTTGGTCTCCAAGGGCTCGCGGCCCTCCTTGAGCGCCAGGATGTGCAGCGAGCAGCCCGCCCCACCGGCGAAGCCCGGACGGTTCTGGAAGATGCAGGAGCCCTGGTAGGGGCGGGTCTGCCGGTCCCCGTCCTCGTCCTCGGCCACCCAGCCGTTCAGCACTCCCTCGGCGTGGTGCTGCCAGATGTCCGGGGTGAGCCGCGCCACATGCCCGGCGACCCGCTGCTCGTCGTCCTCGTCGGAGAAGTGGGCGCCCAGCGTGCAGCACCCGTCGTCCGCGCGGCCGGCCTGGATGCCCTGGCAGCCACTGCCGAAGACGCAGTTCCAGCGGGAGGTCAGCCAGGTCAGGTCGCAGCGGAAGACCTGCTCGTCGTCCGCCGGATCGGGGAACTCCACCCACGCGCGCGCGAAGTCGAGCCCTTTCTCGTCCGACGCTGCAGGCCCCGGGTTCGCCCGCGAAGAACCGCCGGTTGTTTTGTCGGTCTTCGCCTTTTTCGTCTTTGGCACCCGTCCAGGGTAAGTCGCCGAAGGCCGCTTCGGGGACGGCCCATGGCCTCACTGGCAGTAGCGTTTCCTTCCATGAGACTCGGTGTCCTCGACGTGGGATCGAACACGGTGCATCTGCTGGTGGTGGACGCACACCCCGGCGCGCGCCCCCTGCCCGCGCACTCGCACAAGGCCGAACTGCGCCTCGCCCAGCTGCTCGACGGCGACGGTGCCATCGGCCCCGAGGGCGTCGACAAACTGATCACGGTCGTCCACGAGGCGCTGCAGGCCGCCGAGGACAAGGGCGTCGAGGAACTCCTGCCGTTCGCCACCTCCGCCGTGCGCGAGGCCACCAACGCCGACGACGTCCTCGCGCGCGTGCAGGCCGAGACCGGCGTCGAGCTCCAGGTCCTGACCGGCTCCGAGGAGGCCCGGCTGACCTTCCTCGCCGCCCGCCGCTGGTTCGGCTGGTCGGCCGGCAAGCTGCTCGTCCTGGACATCGGCGGCGGCTCCCTGGAGATCGCCTACGGCATCGACGAGGAGCCCGACGCGGCCGCCTCCCTGCCGCTGGGCGCCGGCCGTCTCACCGCGGGCTGGCTGCCCGGCGACCCGCCCGACCCCGAGGACATAAGGTCCCTGCGCAAGCACGTCCGGGCGCAGATCGCCCGGACGGTCGGCGAGTTCGCCCGCTTCGGCGCCCCCGACCACGTCGTCGCCACCTCCAAGACGTTCCGGCAGCTCGCCCGCATCGCCGGAGCCGCCCGCTCCACCGAGGGCCTCTACGTCCAGCGCGAACTCAAGCGCGAGTCCCTTGAGGCCTGGGTCCCCCGCCTGGCCGGCATGACCTACGCCCAGCGCGCGGAACTCCCCGGCGTCTCCGAGGGCCGGGCCAACCAGCTCCTCGCCGGCGCCCTGGTCGCCGAGGGCACGATGGACCTGTTCGGCGTCGACACGGTGGAGATCTGCCCCTGGGCCCTGCGCGAGGGCGTGATCCTGCGGCGCCTGGATCACATGGGCTCGGCGTAGCGACGCAAGGGGCGCGGGGAACGGCGCGAGCGGCAACTCCCGCCCCGAGCCGCCCGTGGCATACGCCACAACGGCGAACGGACGCCCGGCTCGCACAAGGCCGCACCCCGTAACCTGTCCCCCATGGCAGAGCCAGTCGTACGGATCCCGGACACGAAGGTCGCCCTGTCGACGGCGTCCGTGTACCCGGAGCCGACGGCGACGGCCTTCGAGATCGCCGCGCGCCTCGGATACGACGGCGTCGAGGTGATGGTGTGGAACGACCCCGTCAGCCAGGACATCGAGGCGCTGCGCCGGCTCAGCGACTACCACGGCGTTCCCGTCCTCGCCGTGCACGCGCCCTGTCTGCTCATCACCCAGCGGGTCTGGTCCACCGACCCCTGGGTGAAGCTGCAGCGGGCCCGCGCCGCCGCCGAGAAGCTCGGCGCGACCACCGTCGTCGTCCACCCGCCCTTTCGCTGGCAGCGCCAGTACGCGCGGGACTTCGTCCAGGGCGTCTGGCGCATGGCGCACGAGACCGATGTGCGCTTCGCCGTCGAGAACATGTACCCCTGGCGCTACCGCGACCGCGAGATGCTCGCGTACGCCCCCGACTGGGACGTCACCAAGGACGACTACCGGCACTTCACGATCGACCTCAGCCACGCCTCCACCGCCCGCGCGGACGCCCTCCGGATGGTCGACCGCATGGGCGACCGCCTCGGCCACGTCCACCTCGCCGACGGGAACGGCTCGGCCAAGGACGAGCACCTGGTCCCCGGCCGCGGCGGACAGCCCTGCGCGGAGCTGCTGGAGCGGCTCGCGCTGAGCGGCTTCGACGGCCATGTGGTCATCGAGGTCAACACCCGGCGCGCCATGTCGGGCGCCGAACGTGAGGCCGACCTCGCGGAGGCCCTGGCGTTCACCCGGCTCCACCTGGGGTCGGCGGCGAAGGTGCCCCGCCCGTGAGCGAGCCGGACGGCACCTCCCGGCGCCCCGGCCGGCCCCCTCGTACGGCGGCGTCCGGCACCGGCGGGACGACCCGCAGACGCGGCCGGCCCCCGCGTACCGAAGCGGCGGACACGCGCGACCGCATCCTGGCCGCCGCACGGGAGGAGTTCTCCGAGCGGGGGTACGAGAAGACCTCCGTGCGCGGGATCGCCAAGGCGGCCGGCGTGGACTCCGCGCTCGTGCACCACTACTTCGGCACCAAGGAGCAGATCTTCGAGGCGGCGATCGAGGTCGCCTTCGCACCCGCGTTCCAGGCCCCTGCGGCGATCACCGAAGGGCCGCTGGACGGCGTCGGGGAGCGGATGGCCCGGTTCGTGTTCGGTGTCTGGGAAAATCCCGCCACGCGCGCGCCCCTCCTCGCCATCGTGCGCTCGGCCGTCAACAACGACACCGCGGCGGCCGTCTTCCGCCGGCTGGTCGCCTCCCAGGTGCTGCGCCGGGTCACCGCCCAGGTCGACCTGCCGGACGCCGAACTGCGCGCCGAACTGGCCGCCGCCCAGCTGGTCGGATGCGCGATCCTGCGGTACGTGATCAAGGTGGAACCGCTCGCCTCGGCGGACGTCGAACTGATCATCGAGCGGGTCGCGCCGGTCGTCCAGGGCCACCTCACCGCGCCCTGACGCCGGCCCCGCCGCCCTGGCACCGAGACGCGCATCCCGCATTTCGGACACCTCGTCCCGCACGCTGGATGACCGGCGTACGCTCAGGAGCAGCCCCATCCGTCTGATGGCAGCCCTAGCAGTCTCAAGGAGCGAGCGACGATGCCCGAGCTGAGGTCCCGCACAGTCACCCACGGCCGCAACATGGCGGGCGCCCGCGCCCTTATGCGCGCCTCCGGTGTACCCGGTGCGGACATCGGGCGGAAGCCGATCATCGCGGTGGCCAACAGCTTCACCGAGTTCGTGCCCGGCCACACCCACCTCCAGCCGGTCGGCCGGATCGTCAGCGAGGCCATCACCGAGGCCGGCGGCATCCCGCGCGAGTTCAACACCATCGCCGTCGACGACGGCATCGCCATGGGCCACGGCGGCATGCTCTACAGCCTGCCCTCCCGCGACCTGATCGCCGACTCGGTCGAGTACATGGTCGAGGCCCACTGCGCCGACGCCCTGGTCTGCATCTCCAACTGCGACAAGATCACGCCCGGCATGCTCATGGCCGCCCTGCGGCTGAACATCCCGACGGTCTTCGTCTCCGGCGGCCCCATGGAGTCCGGCCGCGCCACGCTCGTCGACGGCACGGTCCGCACCCTCGACCTGGTCGACGCGATCTCCGACGCCGTGAACGACAGGATCTCGGACGAGGACATCCGCCGTATCGAGGAGAACGCCTGCCCGACCTGCGGCTCCTGTTCCGGCATGTTCACCGCCAACTCGATGAACTGCCTGACGGAGGCCATCGGCCTCTCCCTCCCCGGCAACGGCTCGGTCCTCGCCACCCACACCGCGCGCAAGCGGCTCTACGTCGACGCCGCGCGCACGGCCATGGACATCACCCGCCGCTACTACGAGCAGGACGACGAGACGGTCCTGCCGCGCAACGTCGCGACCTTCGCCGCGTTCGAGAACGCCATGGCGCTGGACATCGCGATGGGCGGCTCCACCAACACGATCCTGCACCTGCTGGCCGCCGCGCAGGAGGCGGGCGTCCCCTTCGGCCTGGAGGAGATCGACGCCGTCTCGCGCCGGGTGCCGTGCCTGGCGAAGGTCGCGCCCAACGTCGCCAAGAACCGCACGTACTACATGGAGGACGTGCACCGCGCCGGCGGCATCCCCGCCCTCCTCGGCGAACTGCACCGCGCGGGCCTGCTCAACGAGGACGTGCACGCCGTCCACAGCCCCTCCCTCGCCGACTGGCTGAAGACCTGGGACGTGCGCGGCGGCTCCCCGTCCGCCGAGGCCGTCGAGCTGTGGCACGCGGCCCCCGGCTGCGTCCGCTCCGCCGAGGCCTTCTCCCAGTCCGAGCGCTGGGAAGCCCTCGACGACGACGCCGAGGGCGGCTGCATCCGCTCCGCCGAGCACGCCTACTCCAAGGACGGCGGCCTCGCGGTCCTGCGCGGCAACCTCGCCGTCGACGGCTGCGTCGTCAAGACCGCAGGCGTCGACGAGTCGATCTGGACCTTCGAGGGTCCGGCGGTCGTCTGCGAGTCGCAGGAGGAGGCCGTCGAGAAGATCCTCAACAAGCAGGTCACCGACGGCGACGTCGTCGTCATCCGCTACGAGGGCCCCAAGGGCGGCCCCGGTATGCAGGAGATGCTCTACCCGACGTCCTTCCTCAAGGGTCGCGGCCTCGGCAAGACCTGCGCCCTGATCACCGACGGCCGCTTCTCCGGCGGCACCTCCGGCCTGTCCATCGGCCACGCGTCCCCCGAGGCGGCCTCCGGCGGCACCATCGCCCTGGTCCAGGACGGCGACCGCATCCGCATCGACATCCCGGGTCGCTCGATCGAGTTGCTCGTCGACGACGCGGAACTCGCCCGCCGTGAGCAGGCGTTGAACGGGGTGTACGCCCCGTCGGGCCGGGAGCGCAAGGTCTCCGCCGCGCTGCGTGCCTACGCCGCGATGGCCACCAGCGCCGACAAGGGCGCGGTGCGGGACGTGTCCAAGCTGGGCTGACCACCGGCCCACAGCCTGTGGACGAACGAGAACGACGAAGGGGCCGCCTCCTCTGGGGCGGCCCCTTCGCCGTTCTGCCTTCTTGGGCCCGCCCCTCGGCGGCGTCCCGTCACGTCCCGCCGACGGGTCCGCGTCCTACCAGCTCGCCGGATCCCGTCCGTCCACCGCGAACACACTCCCGTCGGGCGCCCCGGCGTAGACCCGGCCGTCGACCGGCAGCGGTGCCGGCAGCGAGGCGGCCACCCGGTCGGAGTGCGCGCCGAGCCGCGCCCGCGTCTGCCCGAGCAGCTTCCCGCTGCGGGCGTCCACGCCGAGGAGCCGTCCGTCCGCGCCGGTGATGTACACATGCCTGTCCCCGACGGCCGGCCGCGACCCCCGGAACAGGCCCGTCTCCAGGCTCCACAGCCGCTTGCCCGCCGCTGTGTCGACGGCCTCCAGCGCCCCGGCGGTGGACATCAGATAGACGATGTCGCCGTGCACGGTGGCCTCCGGGTCCTGCCGCGGCACCGGCAGCGCCACACGGCGCGTCCTGCGGGTCTCCGGGTCGTAGCGCACCACGGCCCCGGTGGCCTCGCCCGTCCGGTCGTCGGAGAGGAAGAAGACCTTCCCGTCGTGGCTGCCGACCCCCGTCAGCGAGCCCTCCAGCCGCGCGTTCCACCGCACCCGCCCCGAGTCCGGGTCCACCGCGGTGACCTCGGTCGTCCCGGTGTCGGTGACGTTCACCGCGTAGGCCAGCGGGTCGCCGGGGAAGGAGGAGAAGTACGGCACCCCCCGCTCGGTGACCGCGTGCCGCCACTTCGTCCCGCCCGTGGCCGCGTCCACCGCGGTGACCGTCCCGTCGGCCCCGCTGAACAGGAGCGTGCCGCCCACCACCCGCAACCCGGTGTGCTCGGGCATGTCGCGCCGCCAGCTCACCTTCCCCGTCGCCGGAGCGAGCGCCTCCAGCCGCGGGTCCGGGTCCGTCAGCGGCTGGACCAACTCCCCGGCCAGCAGCGGCGGGCCACTGCGCAGGGCACCGGAAACGGAGTGCTTCCACAGCAGCGAGCCGTCGGCCGGGTCGAGGGCGTACACCACACCGGTCTGCCCGCACAGCAGTTCGTCGGCCCCGTACGAACACTGGGGCGTGCTCTGCGTCTTCGACACCGACGCGGCGTCCCACGCGTCGAACGCGGCCGTCGTGGTCCGGGGGTTCGACTCGCCCGGCGCCGGTGTGTCACCGAGGAGCCGCGCCGAGGCGAACACGCCACCGGCGAGCAGCCCGAGGACACCGGCCACGACCGCCGCCCGCCGCATCCTCCGACGGGCGGCGCCGGACGGCCGCCCGGCCCCCGCGACCGGCCCGGCCGCTGCAACCGGATCGGCCGAAGCGCTCGGATCAGCCGAAGCGCTCGGATCAGCTGGAGCAACCGGATCAGCTGGATGAAACGGTTCAGCCGGTTCAGCCGGTTCAGCCCGTTCGGGCTTCCCGGCCCCCTCCGCACGCTGCTCCGGTATGAACGCCTGCGTGTCGTACGACGCCGCCACCGACCGCAGTTCCCGCATCAGCTCGTCCGGCGTCGGCCGGTCCCCGGGCTCCTTGGCGAGGCAACGCACCACCAGCGGCGCGAGGTTCTCCGGTACGCCCGTCAGGTCCGGCTCGTCGTGCACGACCTGGTAGGCCACGACATAGGGGCTGTCGGAGTCGAAAGGCCCGCGCCCGGTCGCCGCGTGCACCATCACCGACCCGAGCGCGAAGATGTCCGCCGCCGGACCGACCTCACGCGGCCGCCGGAACTGCTCCGGTGCCATGAAGGGCGGAGTACCGATCAACTTGCCGGTCTCGGTCCGCAGTTCGCTGTCCTTCGGCCGGGAGATCCCGAAGTCGATGACCTTGGGGCCGTCCTCCGCGAGCAGGACGTTGCTCGGCTTGAGGTCGCGGTGCACGACCCCCACCCGATGGATGTCGCGCAGCGCCTCCGCGAGCCCGGCCATCAGCCGCCGCAACTCACCCGCGGTCATGGGCCCGTTCCGCTTCACCTGTTCGGCGAGCGTCGAGCCGGGGATGAACAGAGTCGCCATCCACGGCCGTTCGGCGTCCGGGTCGGCGTCCACCACCGGGGCGGTGAACGCACCGCTGACCCGCCGCGCCGCCGCGACCTCCTGCCGGAAACGCCCCCTGAACTCGGGATCGCGCGCGTAGGCGGCGTGTACGACCTTCACCGCGACCTTCATCCCGGAGGTGCTCCGGGCCAGATGGACCACGCCCATGCCGCCGGAACCCAGCCGTGACTCCAGACGGTAGTGACCGGCGTACTCCGGAAGTTCCGCTTCCGCGCCCTGCCCGGTGTTGCGCTGTGGCGACATGGACCACCCCCGTGCTGTTCTCCGCGCGCGACCCACGGAGCCTAGTCGATGACTTCAACGGGACAGAGGCGGCTTGCTAGCCTCCACGTACGAATCGTGCACATGTGTTTCATGTCGGATTCCAGGGGAATCAAGGTCACCCCATGGCAGTCATGGGGTTCAACGGGGGAGGTTTCGCATGTCTGTCGACCGTGTGGAAGAGGCCGAGAACGTCGGTGCGTCGGAGGCCGTCGCGACGGCGGCCGCGGTGGCCGTCACCTACTACCCGATCGCGCCGGGCGTCCGGCTGAACGTCCGCAGTGGCCCCGGCACGGGCTACAGCGTCGTGCGGGTCCTGGCCGAGGGCGCCAAGGTGCCGATCTACTGCCAGACGCCCGGCACGACGGTCAGCGGCCCGTACGGCACCTCGAACATCTGGGACAACATCGGCGGCGGCGAGTACGTCTCCGACTCATACGTCCACACCGGCAGCGACGGCTACGTCGCCTCGCGCTGCTCCTGACCCGGGGCGACCCACCCGGGAGCCCCGCCGCCGACCGGAGCCATAATCGTCCCGTGAGCGACGAGAACGGCACCCCGGACACCCCGGCGGGCTCCCGGGACACCCGGGACGCCCACGGCACACAGCACACGCCCGCCGAACGGCCGGCCACCCCGACCGCCGAACGGCCGGCCACCCCGACCGCCGAACGGCCGGCCACCCCGACCGCCGAACGGCCGGCCACCCCGACCGCCGACCCCGGCGGCCCCCGCCCCGAAGCCCTGCGCTTCTTCGGCACGACCTGGGTGGAGCGCGACCGGGGCTACACCGCCCGCCGTCTCGCCGTGGCCGCGGGCGCCCTCGCCGCCACCGCCGCCTCCTGCCTCGTCCTGCGCTTCGCCTACGAGGGCCTGGCGATCGCCGAGACCGGCAGCTTCGTCACCCTGCTCGTCGTGGTCATGTTCACGGTCTGCAGTGCGCTCGCCTTCCGCACCACCTGGGACGGCTTCGCCAAGCGCCCCGACCCCGACCGCCAGGCCTCGCTGCGGGGCCTGCTGGCCATCGGCTTCGTCGGCTCCCTCGCCGCCTGGTTCTTCCGCGCCCTCGTCGAGGCCCCGGGAGAGAAGCTCCACCGCGAGGAGTACGAGAGCGCGCTCAAGCAGCACGCGAAGCGCTCCGAGCGCCGCACCGGCAACCCCTCGAAGAAGCGCCGCCGCCGCTGAAGGACTGCACGGCGGAACAGCCATAAGGCCAATAGGCCCAACAGTCGAACGCCCCACCGGCCTCCGGCGTCCCAGTGCCATGGAACGTGCCATGGAACGCATCAGCCGGACGTGCACCGTCCTCGCCGCCGCCCTCCTCACCACGCCCTTCGTGACGAGCTGCGCCGCGACCCCCGATCCCGTCGGCCATCAGCCCCGCCCCGCGCCCGTCGTCGGCGTCGTGTGGAAACTCGTCGCCGTCACCGTGGACGGAAAACGCCACGCCGTCCCCGAGGGCACCACCGTTCCCTGGATCCGCTTCGACGCAGAGAAGGGACAGGCGGACGACCACAACACGGTCACCGGCTACGACGGCTGCAACCACTTCGAGGGCGACGCGAACATCACCGACGACAACGACAACGACAACGACAACGACAACGACAACGACAACAACGCCAACGACGCCGGCAGCGACACCGTCGTCACCCTCGCCCCCGAGCTGAGCACCACGCTGATCGGGTGCCCGTCCGGCACCGCGGCCGCCGCGGACCCCACCCGCTTCTTCCCGCCCGGCCCCGGCCCCCTGCACGCCAAGACCGACGCCCGCACCCGCACCCTCACCCTGACCGGCGCCGACGACGTCACCTTCCTCCTCAGCGAGAAAACCGCCGCCTGATCTCCCGCCCCCCTTCACCATGGACGGATGACGGCCTCACCCGCATCCCGGACCCAGGCACGCGCCCACTCCTTCAACGCCGCCGCGGCGCAGTACGCCGCCAACCGCCCCTCCTACCCGTCCGCCCTCCTCGACACGGTCGAGACGCTCACCGGTCGCCCCCTCGCGGACGCCCGGGTTGCGGACGTCGGCGCGGGCACCGGCATGGCCACCGCCCTGCTGCACGCCCGCGGCGCACGGGTCGTCGCCGTCGAACCGGGGGAGGGCATGGCGGCGGAGTTCCGCCGCGGCCTCCCCGACGTCCCGCTCGTCCGCGGCGACGGCAACCGCCTCCCCCTCGCCAGCGCCTCCCTGGACCTGCTCACCTACGCCCAGTCCTGGCACTGGACCGACCCGGCCCTCGCGGTGCCGGAGGCGCTGCGCGTGCTGCGACCGGGCGGTGCGCTGGCCCTGTGGTGGAACACCAGCGCCGTGGACGTGCCGTGGATCGAGGCCCAGGCCCGCCGCATGGAGCGCTTCCTCGGCGTCGACCACGTCGTGCAGAGGAACGGCGACGGCAGCCGCGCCGCCCTCGCCGACCCCACCGGCGGCCTCGACTTCACGCACCGCACGGTCCGCTGGAGCCGCCGCGTCCCCCTCGCACTCCACCTGGCCAACATCGGCAGCCATTCGGCGTTCCTCGTCCACGACGAGGAGAGCACCGCCGCCTTCCTCGCCGAGGAACGGCGCCACCTCCTCGCCGCGTTCCCCGACGGGACGATCGAGGAGACGTACGACGTCGAACTCCTCCTCGCCACCACACCCGGCGAGGCCTGAACCGCTCAGGGCGCCGGGCTCCCCGCCGCCACCTCGCCCTGCCGCCCCGTCGCCCGCCGTTCCCGCGCGGCCGCCCAGCCCTCCAGGGCCGCCGCGCAGGCGTGGTCCACATGCCGCAGCCCGCCCAGATCCAGCCGCACCTCCCGGTCGGCCGGCAGCGCGTCCAGCGCGTCCAGCAGCTTCGGCAGCCGCAGGAACGTCGCGTGCCCCAGCACCCGCACCACGATCCCGGCCTCCCCCCGGTCCTCGGTCTCCACCTGCACATGGCTGATCTCCCACGCCGTCTTCGCGACGGCGAGCGCCAGCCCGACCAGGACCCCCTCGAACAGGTTCCCCACGACGATCGCCACCGCCGTCACCCCGAGCACGAGCAGCTCCCCCCCGATGCCCGCCCCACAGCGCGCGCACCTCGCGCACCGGCACGAGCTTGCACCCGGCGTACACGAGCAGCGCGGCCAGCGCCGCCACCGGGATCACCCCCAGCATCCCGGGCACCACCGCGGTGAACAGCAGCAGCCACACCCCGTGCAGCACCCGCGACGCCTTGGTCCGCGCCCCGGCCTGTACGTTCGCCGCGCTCCGCACGATCACTGCGGTCATCGGCAGCGCGCCCAGCACTCCGCACACCGTGTTGCCCGCGCCCTGCGCCATCAGCTCCCGGTCGTACTCCGTCCTCCTCCCGTCGTGCAGCCGGTCCACCGCGGCCGCGCTGAACAGCGACTCCGCCGACGCGATCAGCGCGAACGCCACGACGGTCCCGACCACCCCCAGCTCCGTCAGCCGCCCGAGATCCGCCGCCTGCGGCACCCGGACGACCTCCCACAGTCCCTGCACCCGGACCCGCCGCACGTCCAGGCCGCAGCCCCAGGTCACCGCCGACACCACCGCCACCGCCACCAACGGCGCCGGAACCAGCCGCGCCCCGCGCCGCCACCTCCCCCACAGCAGCAGTACGACCAGGGTGGCAGCCCCCACTGACAACGCCACCGGATCCGCCCGCCCCGGCAGGGCCACCAGCCCGGCGAGCTTGCCGGGCCCGCCCGGCGGAGCGGCCGCGTCGCCGAGGGCGTACACCTGCCCGGCGACCAGCACCAGACCGATCCCGGCGAGCATCCCCTGCACGACGGCCACCGACACGGCCCGGAACCACCGCCCGAGGCGCAGTGCCCCGAGCGCGAGCTGCACCAGACCCGAGGCGAGCACGATCGCTCCGAGGGTCTCCAGCCCGTACGCGCGGACGGCCTCGAAGACCAGCACGGTGAGCCCGGCCGCCGGCCCGCTCACCTGGAGGCTGCTGCCGGGCAGCACCCCAGCGACCAGCCCGCCCACGATCCCGGTGACCAGCCCCAGCTCCGGGGGCACACCCGAGGCCATGGCCACCCCGACGCACAGCGGCAGGGCGACGAGGAAGACGACAAGAGAAGCGCACAGATCGGCCTGGCCGACCTCGCGCAGACGACGGGACGAACGACTCGACGGACGACGGAACAGCACGGACGGCACCTCCGGTAGGGAACGGGAGATGCGTGGGTGCGCCGCACCGGGGGAGGGCACGGCGTCATGAATTCCATTGTCGGTTGAGGAGATCGACTGGGGCAGGGGTTCGCGCCCGGGACGTGTGCGGACGGAGGCACGGGAAGCGGACCGTCCCCTTCCAATCCCACCCCCGCGCGCCTGCGCCGCCGTATGCACCCGCCCGCCCCGGCCGCTTGACGACCCGCACCCCCGCGCGCATTATTCATCGCATGATGAATTCTGCCCCCGAGCCGCCCGGCCCCCCCGACACCCGCACCGCCGCCACCGACGTCCCCGCCGTCAGCGCCCACGACCTCACCGTCGCCCGCGGCCCCCGCACCGTCCTGCGCTCCCTCGACTTCACCGTCCCGCGCGGCCGCATCACCGGCCTCCTCGGCCCCTCCGGCTGCGGCAAGTCCACCCTGATGCGCGCCGTCGTCGGCACCCAGGCCAAGGTCACCGGCACCCTCGACGTCCTCGGCCACCCCGCCGGCCACCCCACCCTGCGCACCCGCATCGGCTACGTCACCCAGGCGCCCTCCGTCTACGACGACCTCACCGTCCGCCAGAACCTCGACTACTTCGCCGCGATCCTCGACCCCGGCCGCGCCGCCGCCGACCGCCGCCACGAGCACGTCACCCGGGCCATCGCCGACGTCGACCTCACCACCCACGCCGACGCCCTCGCCGGCAACCTCTCCGGCGGCCAGCGCAACCGCGTCTCCCTCGCCGTCGCCCTCCTCGGCACCCCCGAACTCCTCGTCCTCGACGAACCCACCGTCGGACTCGACCCCGTCCTCCGCCGCGACCTGTGGGCCCTCTTCCACCACATCGCCGACACCCGCGGCGCCACCCTCCTCATCTCCTCCCACGTCATGGACGAGGCCGAGCGCTGCCACCGCCTGCTGCTCATGCGCGCCGGCGAGATCCTCGCCGACGGCACCCCCGACTCCCTGCGCACCCGCACCGGCGCCGACACCGTCGAAGCCGCCTTCCTCCACCTGGTCGACCAGGCGGCCGACGCCGCCCGCGCGAAGGAGACCACCCGATGACCACCGCGCCCGTCCCTGCCCGGGGCCTCAACGCCTCCCGCGCCACCGCCACCGCCGCCCGCGTCCTGCGCCAGCTCCGCCACGACCCCCGCACGATCGCGCTCCTGCTCCTCATCCCCTGCCTGATGCTGGTCCTGCTGCGCTACGTCTTCGACGGCAGCCCGCGCACCTTCGACAGCATCGGCGCCTCCCTCCTCGGCATCTTCCCGCTCATCACGATGTTCCTGGTCACCTCCATCGCCACCCTGCGGGAACGCACCTCGGGCACCCTCGAACGCCTCCTCGCCATGCCCCTCGGCAAAGGCGACCTCATCGCCGGCTACGCCCTCGCCTTCGGCACCCTCGCGATCATCCAGTCCGCCCTCGCCACCGCCCTCGCCGTCTGGTTCCTCGACCTCGACGTCATCGGCTCCCCCTGGCTCCTGCTCCTCGTGGCCCTCCTGGACGCCCTCCTCGGCACGGCACTCGGCCTCTTCGTCTCCGCCTTCGCCGCCTCAGAATTCCAGGCCGTCCAGTTCATGCCGGCGGTGATCTTCCCCCAACTCCTCCTCTGCGGCCTCTTCGCACCCCGCGACACCATGCACCCCGCCCTGGAAGCCCTCTCCGACGTCCTCCCCATGTCCTACGCGGTCGACGGCATGAACCAGGTCCTCACCCACACCGACATGACGGCGACCTTCGTCCGTGACGCCCTGATCGTCGGCGGCTGCGCCCTCCTCGTCCTGGTCCTGGGCGCGGCGACCCTGCGACGGCGCACCGCATGACCCAGGGGGCCGACGTCCCGCCACCCGGACACCGGCCCACGCCACCCCCCGACCGGTGCGAGGATGGACCCCGGACGACGCACCCCCGGAGGGCACCCGCACCATGACCCAGAAAGTCGCAGTCCTCGGCACCGGAAAAATCGGCGAAGCCCTGCTCAGCGGAATGATCCGAGGCGGCTGGCCCCCGGCCGACCTCCTCGTCACCGCCCGCCGCCCCGAACGCGCCGAGGAACTCCGCAGCCGCCACGGCGTCACCCCGGTCACCAACGCGGAAGCCGCGAAGACCGCCGACACCCTCATCCTCACGGTCAAGCCGCAGGACATGGGCACCCTCCTCGACGAACTCGCCGGCCAGGTCCCCGCCGACCGGCTGGTCATCAGCGGCGCCGCCGGCATCCCCACCTCCTTCTTCGAGGAGCGCCTCGCCCCCGGCACCCCCGTCGTCCGCGTCATGACGAACACCCCCGCCCTCGTCGACGAGGCCATGTCCGTCATCTCCGGCGGCAGCCACGCCACCGCCGACCACCTCGCCCACGCCGAGGAGATCTTCGGCTCCGTCGGCAAGACGCTCCGCGTCCCCGAGAACCAGCAGGACGCCTGCACCGCCCTCTCCGGCTCGGGCCCCGCCTACTTCTTCTACCTGGTCGAAGCCATGACCGACGCCGGCATCCTCCTCGGCCTGCCCCGCGACAAGGCCCACGACCTCATCGTCCAGTCCGCGATCGGCGCCGCGACCATGCTCCGCGACAGCGGCGAACACCCCGTCAAGCTCCGCGAGAACGTCACCTCCCCGGCCGGCACCACCATCAACGCCATCCGCGAACTGGAGAACCACGGCGTACGGGCCGCCCTCATCGCCGCCCTGGAGGCCGCCCGCGACCGCAGCCGCGAACTGGCCTCCGGCAAGAAGGACTGACCCACCCGACTGCCCCTCCCGCGCCGGGGGCGGTCACCGCGCCGCGTCCACCACCTCCTGGGTGGTCACCACCCGTGCGAACCCGCCCCCGTGCAGCGACACCGCCGACGCCCGCGCCAACTCCTGCGCACTGCGCCGCCAGCCGAACGGCCCCTCCAGGTCGAACGTGTACGTCGCGTCGAACGCCACCACCACGTCGTACCCGAGATTGCCGCCCATCCGGGCCGTCGTCTCCACGCACATGTTGGTCTGGATCCCGGCCAGCACGATCTGCGAGATCCCCGCGGCCCCCAGCCAGGCCCCCAGATCAGGCGTCCCGAGGAAAGCCGAGTTCACGGTCTTCGTGACGAACAGCTCGGCACCGGCACCCTTGCCCCTCCTCTCCTCCACATACGGCTTCAGCTCGTTCCCCTCGTACCCCAGCCGCAGCGGCGACCCCGGCATCACCGAGTCATGCCGCACGAACACCACCGGCCGCCCCGACGCCTGCCATACGTCGATCAGCGCGGCGATGTTCTCATCGGCCCCCGGATTGTTCCGCGGCCCCCAGAAGTCGGCCTCCTCGAAGCCCTTCTGCACGTCCACGACCACCAGTGCTGCGTTCTCTGCGATGTCCATGCCCACGATCCTGCCGCCGGCACCCGACCCACCCCAGAGGTACAAAAGCCAGCGATCGATGGTTTACTGCCAGCCATGGCCTCCGCCCACCGCGTCGCCCTCGTCGCCTTCCCCGGCATCCGCGCCTTCGACGTCTCCGTCATCACCGAGGTCTGGGGCAACGACCGCACCGACCGCGGCGTCCCCGCCTTCGACCTGCGCCGCGTCGCCAGCCACACCACCCCCGTCCCCATGCGCGGCGGACTCGCCCTGCACCCCGACCGCACCCTCACCTGGCTCACCCGCGCGGACCTGATCCTCGTCCCCGGCCTGGACGACCACCTCACCCCCGCACCGCCCCCGGTCCTCGACGCACTCCGCCACGCCCACGCCCGCGGCACCACCCTCGCCGCACTCTGCGGCGGAGCCTTCACCCTCGCCCAGGCCGGCCTCCTCGACGGCCGCCGCGCGATCACCCACTGGGACCTCATCGACACCCTCCGCACCCACCACCCCCAGGTCAACGTCGTCCCCGACGCCCTCTTCATCGAGGACGACAACATCTGGACCGCCGCGGGCACAGCAGCCGGCATCGACCTCTGCCTCCATCTGGTCCGCCGCTCACACGGCGCGGAAGCGGCCGCCACCATCGCCCGCTCCATGGTCACCGCCCCCTTCCGCACCGGCTCCCAGGCACAGTTCATCGAGCACCCCACCACGCCCGCCGACCGCGACGCCGACACGCTCGCCGCCGTACGCGAACACGCCCTGCGCCGACTGCACGAACCACTCACCGTCGCCGATCTGGCGGCTCACGCCGGTATGTCACCCCGCAGCTTCGCCCGCCACTTCACCGCCGCCACCGGCACCACCCCCCTCAGCTGGCTCCTCGACCAGCGCATCGCGGCAGCCCAGAAACTCCTCGAACGCACCGACCTCCCCATGCCCGAGGTCGCCCGCCGCGCCGGCTTCGGCAGCGAGGTCACGATGCGCCAGCACTTCGCCTCGCGCCTCGCCACCAGCCCGCGCGCCTACCGAGCCGCGTTCAGCACTCTGCCCGACACGGGCTCCGCCGCAGCCACCGGTGGCAGCAACCCGATCGCGCGATAAGCACCGTCCACTACCGGACGCGCCATCTCCCGCGCCTTGTCCGCCCCATCCCGGAGCACCCCCTCCACATAACCGGGATCCGCACACAACTCCTGGTGCCTTGCCCGCACCGGCCCCAACACCTCGACCACGGCCTCCGCCACGGCCGCCTTCAAAGCGCCGTACGACCGATGAACGGACGCCAGCTCCGACGGGTTCCCGTCCGTGCAGGCGGCCAGGATCTCCAACAGATTCGCGACCCCCGGCCGCCCCTCCCGGTCGTAGACGACGTCCCGCCCGCTGTCCGTGACGGCCCGCATGATCTTCTTCCGCACCACATCCGGCTCGTCGAGCAGATAGACGATCCCCGGCCCCGAGTCATCGCTCTTCCCCATCTTCGACCCCGGGTCCTGGAGGTTCATCACCCGAGCCGCCACCGCCGGCAACGTCGCCCGCGGCACCACGAACGAGTGCCCGTACCGCTGGTTGAACCGCACCGCCAGATCCCGCGCCAGCTCCACGTGCTGCGCCTGGTCGTCCCCCACCGGCACCTCGTCGGTCCCGTACGCCAGGATGTCCGCCGCCATCAGCACCGGGTACGTCAGCAGCGACAGCCGCACGCTCCCCCCGCGCTCCCGCTCCTGCGCGGCCTTCACCTTGTACTGGATCATCCGCCGCATCTCGCCGTCGGTGGCCACGCACTCCAGCAGATACGACAACCGCGCGTGCTCGTCGACATGACTCTGCACGAAGAGGGTGCACAGCTCGGGATCCAGCCCTGCCGCCAGCAGCAGCGTCGCGGCCTGCCGGCTCAGCCGGCGCACCCGTGCCGGATCGTGGTCCACGGTCAGCGCGTGCAGATCGACCACACAGAACAAGGCGTCCGAACGGTGCTGGTCGGCCTGGACCCACTGCCGCATGGCGCCCAGGTAGTTCCCCAGGGTCAGATGCCCGGTCGGCTTGATCCCGCTGAAGACCCTCGTCATCTCCACTCCTCCTGCTGGACTTCTAGGTCGAGGCCGCCGTCCCGGTCGGCCCGACCCTCGCTGGTCCCGGAGGGGGATACGAGAAACGGCCGCCGAGGCGGCGGCCGTTGAACACGTACGTGAGCGCGGCCGCCGTCAGGCGGCCCACCAGAGCTGGGTGTACGTACGCGTGGTCATGTCGTCCACACTACGCCCCGAGAGTGCCTGGGGAGGCGGGTTGACACACCTCGGCCCGGTACGTAGTGTTCTCCGAGCTGTCCGACGTGAGCGCCGACCCCGGTCGGTCCCCGGACAGCCATTCCGCAAGTACCAACCACTCCTCGACGAGCAGTCGTTTCGTCTGCCGCCGTGTCATTGGCATGTGTATTCGCGAAATGAGGAATCCGCGTTCGAATGAACACGGCCCCCGATTGGCTTCGGGAGCCAGGACTCCGCTAAAGTCTCACTCGTCGGAACGGCCGAAGGGCCGGGAGGACAAGCCCCCTGACTGGGAATCAGACGCCGAAAGGATCTGATAGAGTCGGAACCGCCGGAAAGGAAACCGCGAAACAAAAGCGGGAACCTGGAAAGCGCCGAGGAAATCGGATCGAGAAAAGATCTGATAGAGTCGGAAACGCAAGACCGAAGGGAAGCCCGGAGGAAAACCTGAGAGAGTCTCTCAGGCAAGTACAAAGGAAGCTTTCGTTCCTTGAGAACTCAACAGCGTGCCAAAAATCAACGCCAGATTAGTTGATACCCCGTCCCCGGCAGTGATAGCCGAGGATGAGGTTCCTTTGAAAAAAATACAGCGAGGACGCTGTGAACGGTCGGATCATTCCTCCGACTGTTCCGCTCCCGTGAGAAGCATTCACGGAGAGTTTGATCCTGGCTCAGGACGAACGCTGGCGGCGTGCTTAACACATGCAAGTCGAACGATGAAGCCCTTCGGGGTGGATTAGTGGCGAACGGGTGAGTAACACGTGGGCAATCTGCCCTTCACTCTGGGACAAGCCCTGGAAACGGGGTCTAATACCGGATATCACTCTCGCAGGCATCTGTGAGGGTCGAAAGCTCCGGCGGTGAAGGATGAGCCCGCGGCCTATCAGCTTGTTGGTGAGGTAACGGCTCACCAAGGCGACGACGGGTAGCCGGCCTGAGAGGGCGACCGGCCACACTGGGACTGAGACACGGCCCAGACTCCTACGGGAGGCAGCAGTGGGGAATATTGCACAATGGGCGAAAGCCTGATGCAGCGACGCCGCGTGAGGGATGACGGCCTTCGGGTTGTAAACCTCTTTCAGCAGGGAAGAAGCGAAAGTGACGGTACCTGCAGAAGAAGCGCCGGCTAACTACGTGCCAGCAGCCGCGGTAATACGTAGGGCGCAAGCGTTGTCCGGAATTATTGGGCGTAAAGAGCTCGTAGGCGGCTTGTCACGTCGGGTGTGAAAGCCCGGGGCTTAACCCCGGGTCTGCATTCGATACGGGCTAGCTAGAGTGTGGTAGGGGAGATCGGAATTCCTGGTGTAGCGGTGAAATGCGCAGATATCAGGAGGAACACCGGTGGCGAAGGCGGATCTCTGGGCCATTACTGACGCTGAGGAGCGAAAGCGTGGGGAGCGAACAGGATTAGATACCCTGGTAGTCCACGCCGTAAACGGTGGGAACTAGGTGTTGGCGACATTCCACGTCGTCGGTGCCGCAGCTAACGCATTAAGTTCCCCGCCTGGGGAGTACGGCCGCAAGGCTAAAACTCAAAGGAATTGACGGGGGCCCGCACAAGCAGCGGAGCATGTGGCTTAATTCGACGCAACGCGAAGAACCTTACCAAGGCTTGACATACACCGGAAAGCATTAGAGATAGTGCCCCCCTTGTGGTCGGTGTACAGGTGGTGCATGGCTGTCGTCAGCTCGTGTCGTGAGATGTTGGGTTAAGTCCCGCAACGAGCGCAACCCTTGTCCTGTGTTGCCAGCATGCCCTTCGGGGTGATGGGGACTCACAGGAGACCGCCGGGGTCAACTCGGAGGAAGGTGGGGACGACGTCAAGTCATCATGCCCCTTATGTCTTGGGCTGCACACGTGCTACAATGGCAGGTACAAAGAGCTGCGAAACCGTGAGGTGGAGCGAATCTCAAAAAGCCTGTCTCAGTTCGGATTGGGGTCTGCAACTCGACCCCATGAAGTCGGAGTTGCTAGTAATCGCAGATCAGCATTGCTGCGGTGAATACGTTCCCGGGCCTTGTACACACCGCCCGTCACGTCACGAAAGTCGGTAACACCCGAAGCCGGTGGCCCAACCCCTTGTGGGAGGGAGCTGTCGAAGGTGGGACTGGCGATTGGGACGAAGTCGTAACAAGGTAGCCGTACCGGAAGGTGCGGCTGGATCACCTCCTTTCTAAGGAGCACTTCTAGGCCGCTCTGCGGTCCAGAGGCCAGTACACCGGCGAACGTCCGGTGCTGGTTGCTCATGGGTGGAACGTTGATTATTCGGCACGGTCTGGATGTCTCCTGCTAGTACTGCTTCGGCGTGGAACGTGGAGAGGACGGACAGATCGGGTCGGGCACGCTGTTGGGTGTCTGAGGGAATGAACCCTCGGATGCCGGCCCCAGTGAACTCCGGGTTGTTGCTCGGGGGTGATGGGTGGCTGGTCGTTGTTTGAGAACTGCACAGTGGACGCGAGCATCTGTGGCCAAGTTTTTAAGGGCGCACGGTGGATGCCTTGGCACCAGGAACCGATGAAGGACGTGGGAGGCCACGATAGTCCCCGGGGAGTCGTCAACCAGGCTTTGATCCGGGGGTTTCCGAATGGGGAAACCCGGCAGTCGTCATGGGCTGTCACCCGCTGCTGAACACATAGGCAGTGTGGAGGGAACGCGGGGAAGTGAAACATCTCAGTACCCGCAGGAAGAGAAAACAACCGTGATTCCGGGAGTAGTGGCGAGCGAAACCGGATGAGGCCAAACCGTATGCGTGTGAGACCCGGCAGGGGTTGCGCATGCGGGGTTGTGGGATTTCTCTTGACCAGTCTGCCGGCTGGTCGGCGAGTCAGAAACCGTATGGATAGGCGAAGGACATGCGAAAGGTCCGGCGTAGAGGGTAAGACCCCCGTAGTCGAAATCTGTACGGCTCGCTTGAGAAACACCCAAGTAGCACGGGGCCCGAGAAATCCCGTGTGAATCTGGCGGGACCACCCGCTAAGCCTAAATATTCCCTGGTGACCGATAGCGGATAGTACCGTGAGGGAATGGTGAAAAGTACCGCGGGAGCGGAGTGAAATAGTACCTGAAACCGTGTGCCTACAAGCCGTGGGAGCGTCGGAACAAGGCTTGCCTTGTTCTCGTGACTGCGTGCCTTTTGAAGAATGAGCCTGCGAGTTTGCGGTGTGTTGCGAGGTTAACCCGGGTGGGGTAGCCGTAGCGAAAGCGAGTCCGAACAGGGCGTTTCAGTAGCACGCTCAAGACCCGAAGCGGAGTGATCTAGCCATGGGCAGGTTGAAGCGGAGGTAAGACTTCGTGGAGGACCGAACCCACCAGGGTTGAAAACCTGGGGGATGACCTGTGGTTAGGGGTGAAAGGCCAATCAAACTCCGTGATAGCTGGTTCTCCCCGAAATGCATTTAGGTGCAGCGTCGTGTGTTTCTTGCCGGAGGTAGAGCACTGGATAGGCGATGGGCCCTACCGGGTTACTGACCTTAGCCAAACTCCGAATGCCGGTAAGTGAGAGCGCGGCAGTGAGACTGTGGGGGATAAGCTCCATGGTCGAGAGGGAAACAGCCCAGAGCATCGACTAAGGCCCCTAAGCGTACGCTAAGTGGGAAAGGATGTGGAGTCGCAGAGACAACCAGGAGGTTGGCTTAGAAGCAGCCACCCTTGAAAGAGTGCGTAATAGCTCACTGGTCTAGTGATTCCGCGCCGACAATGTAGCGGGGCTCAAGCGTACCGCCGAAGTCGTGTCATTGCAGTATATAGCCCCAACGGGTGCTGTGATGGGTAGGGGAGCGTCGTGTGCCGGGTGAAGCAGCACCGGAAGGTAGTTGTGGACGGTTCACGAGTGAGAATGCAGGCATGAGTAGCGATTCACACGTGAGAAACGTGTGCGCCGATTGACTAAGGGTTCCTGGGTCAAGCTGATCTGCCCAGGGTAAGTCGGGACCTAAGGCGAGGCCGACAGGCGTAGTCGATGGATAACCGGTTGATATTCCGGTACCCGCTGTGAAGCGTCAAACATCGAACCAGGCGATGCTAAGTCCGTGAAGCCGCCCCGGAGCCTTCGGGCAAAGGGGAGTGGTGGAGCCGACGGACCAGACTTGTAGTAGGTGAGTGATGGGGTGACGCAGGAAGGTAGTCCAGCCCGGGCGGTGGTTGTCCCGGGGTAAGGGTGTAGGCCGTGCGATAGGCAAATCCGTCGTACATGTGGCTGAGACCTGATGCCGAGCCGATTGTGGTGAAGTGGATGATCCTATGCTGTCGAGAAAAGCCTCTAGCGAGTTTCATGGCGGCCCGTACCCTAAACCGACTCAGGTGGTCAGGTAGAGAATACCGAGGCGTTCGGGTGAACTATGGTTAAGGAACTCGGCAAAATGCCCCCGTAACTTCGGGAGAAGGGGGGCCACGTCTGGTGAGGGGACTTGCTCTCCGAGCTGGGGGTGGCCGCAGAGACCAGCGAGAAGCGACTGTTTACTAAAAACACAGGTCCGTGCGAAGCCGTAAGGCGATGTATACGGACTGACGCCTGCCCGGTGCTGGAACGTTAAGGGGACCGGTTAGTCGAGATTCGTCTCGGCGAAGCTGAGAACTTAAGCGCCAGTAAACGGCGGTGGTAACTATAACCATCCTAAGGTAGCGAAATTCCTTGTCGGGTAAGTTCCGACCTGCACGAATGGCGTAACGACTTCTCGACTGTCTCAACCATAGGCCCGGTGAAATTGCACTACGAGTAAAGATGCTCGTTTCGCGCAGCAGGACGGAAAGACCCCGGGACCTTTACTACAGTTTGATATTGGTGTTCGGTTCGGCTTGTGTAGGATAGGTGGGAGACTGTGAAGCTTGGACGCCAGTTCAGGTGGAGTCGTCGTTGAAATACCACTCTGGTCGTGCTGGATGTCTAACCTGGGTCCGTGATCCGGATCAGGGACAGTGTCTGATGGGTAGTTTAACTGGGGCGGTTGCCTCCTAAAGAGTAACGGAGGCGCCCAAAGGTTCCCTCAGCCTGGTTGGCAATCAGGTGTTGAGTGTAAGTGCACAAGGGAGCTTGACTGTGAGACCGACGGGTCGAGCAGGGACGAAAGTCGGGACTAGTGATCCGGCGGTGGCTTGTGGAAGCGCCGTCGCTCAACGGATAAAAGGTACCCCGGGGATAACAGGCTGATCTTCCCCAAGAGTCCATATCGACGGGATGGTTTGGCACCTCGATGTCGGCTCGTCGCATCCTGGGGCTGGAGTCGGTCCCAAGGGTTGGGCTGTTCGCCCATTAAAGCGGTACGCGAGCTGGGTTTAGAACGTCGTGAGACAGTTCGGTCCCTATCCGCTGTGCGCGTAGGAGTCTTGAGAAGGGCTGTCCCTAGTACGAGAGGACCGGGACGGACGAACCTCTGGTGTGCCAGTTGTTCTGCCAAGGGCATGGCTGGTTGGCTACGTTCGGGAGGGATAACCGCTGAAAGCATCTAAGCGGGAAGCCTGCTTCGAGATGAGGACTCCCACCCACTTGATGGGGTAAGGCTCCCAGTAGACGACTGGGTTGATAGGCCGGATCTGGAAGCACAGTAATGTGTGGAGGTGACCGGTACTAATAGGCCGAGGGCTTGTCCTCAGTTGCTCGCGTCCACTGTGTTGGTTCTGAAACCACGAACAGCCCCGTATGCCACATACGGTGCGGCTGACAGTTTCATAGTGTTTCGGTGGTCATAGCGTGAGGGAAACGCCCGGTTACATTCCGAACCCGGAAGCTAAGCCTCACAGCGCCGATGGTACTGCAGGGGGGACCCTGTGGGAGAGTAGGACACCGCCGAACAATCATTCCGGGAGACCCCCGCACCGTATGGTGCGGGGGTTTTCTGCGTTTAGGGTTCATTACATGCGCTACGACCTGGTGATCTTCGACAACGATGGCGTGCTGGTGGACAGCGAACCCATCTCCAACCGGCTGCTGGCCGCCTATCTCACCGAGCTCGGGCATCCCACCAGTTACGAGGACTCCATCCGGGACTACATGGGGTCGGCCATGCACCGGGTCCACGACCTGGTCGAGGCGCGGACGGGGGAGCGGCTGCCGGCCGACTTCGACGAGGTCTTCCACCGGAGGGTGTTCGCCGCGTTCGAGCGGGAATTGGTGGCCGTCGCCGGGGTCGTCGACGTCCTGGAGAAGCTGGCTGCGGACGAGGTGCCGTACTGCGTGGCGTCCTCCGGGAGTCATGAACGGATTCGGGTGGGGCATCGGACGACCGGGCTGGACCGGTGGTTCGACGAGGGGCGGATCTTCAGCGCGCAGGACGTGGGGAAGGGCAAGCCGGCGCCCGATCTGTTCCTGTACGCCGCCGAGCGGATGGGGGTCGCTCCCGGGCGGTGCGTGGTCGTGGAGGACTCCCCCCTCGGGGTCCGGGCGGCGGTGGCGGCCGGGATGGACGTGCTCGCGTTCACCGCGATGACGCCGGCCGCGAAGCTCGCCGGTGCGTCGCAACTCTTCTCCGGAATGGGGGAGTTGCCGGGGCTGCTGGCCTGACATTTGTCATGCCGAGTTGCTTACGATCGTTTCTACTGGCGGCCCCCTGCCTGCGGCGAAGCTGAGGGCATGACGACGAACACGGTTGACCAGGGTCAGAAGAAGACGAACGCCTTCGCGCCGCTCCTCATGGACGTGGCGGTGCCGATCGGGTCGTACTACCTGCTCAAGAACGCGTTCGGGGTGAGCACGTTCGCGGCGCTCGCCTGGAGCAGCCTCGGGCCCGCGGTCCGGACGGTGTGGAGCGTGGTCAAGGAGCGCAGGGTCAACGCGCTCGCCGGGCTGATCCTGCTGGTGAACGTCGTCGGGCTGCTGCTCAGCTTCGTCGCCGGCGACCCGCGGTTGATGCTCGCCAAGGACAGCGCGATCAGCAGCACGGTCGGCATCGGGATCCTCGTGTCCGTGGGGCTGGGGAGGCCGATGATGACCGCGGGGCTCAAGCCGTTCCTGGTGAAGGGGAAGGCCGACCGGGAGGCCGCCTGGGAGCGGCTGCTGGCGGGCGGGTCGGAGCGCTCCTCGGCCTTCCTGCGGGCCGAGCGGGTCTACTCGGTGGTCTGGGGCGTCGTGCTGCTGGCGGAGTGCGTGGTGCGGGTCGTGGGGGCGTACACGGTGCCCGTGGACACGATGGTGTGGCTGGGGTCCGTGGTGATGGCCGTGGCCATCGGGGCCGGGGTCGTGCTCAGTGGCGGGCTGGCCGCCGGGCCCATGGCGGGGGTGATCACTGCGGAGGCCGGTGACCGGGAGGTCCAGGGGCAGGGAATGCCGGTTCTGGTCGGCGCGAAGTAAAGCTGAGGGAAATTCATCTTTGGCTGGATCTACCCACGGGTACGCCGGGGCCCTACGCTCGCCGCCATGACAGAAGTGCTGCGGCGCGGTAGGGCCTCTTTGGCGTTCAGTTTCTTTGCGCAGGGGGCCGCGTTCGCTCTGCTCGTGACCCGGATTCCGGCGATCCAGGACCGGTACGGCGTGTCGGACGGACAGCTGCCGATCTTCCTCGCCGCGGTGCCCGTGCTGGCCGGGGTCGGGAGTGTGACGACCGAGCAGCTGGTGAAGCGGATACCCGCCAGCCGGCTGCTGCGCTGGTCCCAGCCGGTCGTGCTGCTGGCGCTGGTCGGAGTGGGGTCCGGGGACGCGCTGGCCGTCCTGGCGCTCTCGCTCGCCGTCTTCGGGCTCGCCGTCGGGGCGCTCGACGCCTCCATGAACATGCTCGGGGTGAGTCTCCAGCGGACGTACGGGCGCAGCATCATGCTGAGCTTCCATGCGGCGTACAGCCTCGGCGGGATCGTGGGGGCGTCGCTGGCGTGGGTGGGTGCGCACTGGCATCTGGCGCTGTGGCTGTCGTATCTGCCGGTGGCCGTGGTGCTGCTGCCGGCGGTGCTGGTGGCCAGTCGGTGGTACGTCGACGGGGGCCCCGCGGACGCCGGGAACGGGGCCGGGGGCGTCGAGGAGGAGACGGGGCGGGACGGTGGGGGCGTCGTCTTCAAGCTGCTGCTGCCGCTGTGCCTGGTGATGTCCTTCACCTACATCGGGGACTCGACCGTCTCCAACTGGAGCGCGAAGTATCTGCAGGACGTGCTGGGGAGCTCGGAGCAGCTCGCGACCGTGCCGTTCAACGTCTACATGGTGACCACGCTGGTCGGGCGGACCATCGGGGACTTCGGGGTACGGCGCTTCGGGGCGGCGGCCGTGGTGCGGCTGGGCGCGCTGGTGGCGGCGGCCGGCTTCGCGGTGGTGGCGGTGGCGCCGGGGGCCTGGGTGGGGATGGGCGGGTTCACGCTGGTGGGGCTGGGGCTGTGTGTGCTGGTGCCGCAGACCTTCGCCGCGGCGGGGCGGTTGTTCCCGGGGGCGTCGGACGCGGCCATCGCCCGGCTGAACGTCTTCAACTACGTCGGGTTCCTGGTGGGGTCGCCGTTGGTGGGGGCGCTGGGGGACGCGTGGAGCTATCGGGGGGCGATGGTGGTGCCGATGGTGTTGGTGCTGGTGACGTTGGTGTACGCCAGGTCGTTCGTCGCTCAACCGGACCGATACGGTGGCGGGCATGAGCGGCCGCGCACAGCTGATGTGGGACGAGGCAGTAACGGGCTATGACTTCGGCCCGGACCATCCGATGGATCCGGTACGGCTGGAGCTGACCCGGAAGCTGGTCGGCGCCCTCGGGCTCGACCGGGAGCTGGCGGTCGTGGGCGCCAAGCCGGCCGGGGACTCGACGCTGCGGCTGGTGCACCGGGAGGACTACGTCGAGGCCGTGAAGGCGGCTTCGGCGGACCCCGCGGCGGCGGACCAGGGGTACGGGCTGGGGACGATGGACGATCCGGCGTTCCCGGGGATGCACGAGGTGTCGTCGGTCATCGCCGGATTGTCGGTGGGGGCGGCCGAGGCGGTGTGGCGGGGGGACGCGCTGCACGCGGTGAACTTCGCGGGTGGGCTGCACCATGCGATGCCCGGTGGGGCGTCGGGGTTCTGCATCTACAACGACGCGTCGTTGGCCATCGCGCGGTTGCTGGAGCTGGGGGCCCGGCGGGTCGCGTACGTCGATGTGGACGTGCATCACGGGGACGGGGTGCAGGCGGCGTTCTGGGAAGATCCGCGGGTGCTGACGATCTCGTTGCACGAGCATCCGCGGACGTTGTTCCCGCAGACGGGGTGGCCGGAGGAGACGGGGGCGGGGGCCGGGGAGGGGGCGGCGGTGAATGTGGCGTTGCCGGCGGGGACGGGGGACGCGGGGTGGTTGCGGGCGTTCCATGCGGTGGTGCCGGAGCTGATCGCTGATTTCCGGCCGGACGTGCTGGTGACGCAGCACGGGGCCGATACGCATTTCGAAGATCCGCTGGCACATCTGGCGGTGTCGCTGGACGCGCAGCGGGCCGTGCAGGTGGCGTGTCATGAGCTGGCTCATGAGTACGCCGGGGGGAAGTGGGTCGCGTTGGGTGGGGGTGGTTACGCGGTGGTGGAGGTGGTGCCGCGGTCGTGGGCGCATCTGGTGGGGATCGCGGCGGGGAGGGAAGTGGCGCCGGAGACGGTGATTCCGGAGAGCTGGCGGGCGGAGGTGTTTGCTCGGACCAGGCAGTTGGCGCCGGTGCGGATGAGTGATGGGCGGTGGCCGGTGTCCTGGCGGGAGTGGGAGGCGGGGTACGACCCTGCGGATCGGTTGGATCAGGCGGTGCTGGCTACGCGGCGGGCGGTTTTTCCGTTGCGGGGGTTGTTGGCGTAGGGGGTTTTCGCGGGCTCTGCCCACCCGCCCGACCGACTCGGTGGGGTGAGAGGCGCCCGCCCGCCGGGTCACCGGCCCGCGCTGCGGTGTCGAGCCCTTCGAGTGTCGACCGCGGATGTTCTCCCGCTCGGTCTCCGCCATCGCTGCGAAGAAGGCGAACAGCAGCTTCCCCGGCGGCGTCCCGGCCGAGGGCCGGGGACTCGTCACCGGCGTGGGGTCGGCGGTGCGGTCCGGACGCGGGCGCGCTCCAGGAGACGGGGGTCGGCAGCCCAGGGGGCGGAGGTCAGGGCGTGGCCGGGGACACCGCCGGTCGGCGTGTCGCCGGAGCGCACGGGCCTGGCGGTGAGCGCGGTGCCGGCGGGACGGCCGAAGGCGAGGACGTGGCCGTCGAGAGTGCCGACGTAGACGCGGCCGCCGTCGGTGGCGGGGACGGAGAACTTGGAGGCGACGCCGATCGGGGCCGACCACAGCTTCTTCAGGGTGCCGTCCACCGGTGTGGCCTCGTACGCGCGCAGCTGGCCGTTCGCGCCGCTCGAACCGTCCGCGTACACCGCCCAGACGACCGCCGAGCCGGGGGTGGTGCCCGTGGAGGTGATCACCGGGGAGCCGGAGGCGAAGCCGAAGGTCTCGGTGGAGCGGCCGGCGTCGCCGAGCACGGGCAGGCCGGCGCCGTTCACGCCGTACTTGAAGGCGCGCAGCGGGCCGTTCCCGCCGATCGTGTAGACGTAGCCGCCCTCTCCGCCGTACACGCCCGGGTGACCCCAGACGCCTTCGTAGGGGCCGAAGGTGCCGAGGACCTTGTCGGCGCCGCTCGCTCCCTGGCTGCGGCCGCCGAGGTCGTCGCGGTCGAGGAGGAACAGCCGGCCGTCCTTGCCGATCTGTACCAGGAGGTGCGGGTGCTGGGCCGTGCCGAAGGCGTCGTCCGGGAGGGCGGCCGGGCCGCCGGAGCCGAGGTCGGCGTCGAGCAGGTCGAGGAGGGGGGCGTTGGAGGGGCTGAAGAAGTCCTGCGCGGACAACGTGCCGTCGCTGTTGACACCGAGGCGTACGACGGAGTCACCGAGCTGGCCCGGCGGCTGCGCACCCGGGCCGGCCGCCGGGGAGGTGCCGTTGCCCGTGGAGAGCAGGATGCGGCCGGGCCCGTCGGAGACCAGGCCGCCACCGCTCATCCAGACGCCCCCCTTGCCGTTGGCGGAGGAGGTCACGGTGGACCACAGGGTGGTCGTGCCTGTGGCGGTGTCGACCCGCAGGACATGGCCGACGTAGGGGGCGTGGCCGCAGTGGGAGCCGAAGCCCGCGTACACCGCGCCGTCCATCAGCAGCAGGCCGGGGCGCTGCATCGCGGTGTAGGCGTCGAAGGGGCGGCCCGGGTCGTTGACCGGGGCGCCGGCCACCTTGACCGGCCAGCCGCTGCGCTCGGCGCCGGTGGTGACGTCGAGGGCGTGGACGTACCAGTTGGGGTGCTGGACGTCGGCGCCGTCGTCGGTCTTGGAGGTGAGGTAGACCGTGCCCGTCGCCGGGTCGTAGACAGGGGTCGCGGTGACGCCGATGTTCGGCACGAGGTCGCCGCAGCCGATGGCCGAGGCGGGCCAGGCGGCGCCCAGGCTCTTCGTCCAGATGACCACGCCGGTGGCCGAGTCCAGGCCGTACACCTTGTTGTTCTCGGTGGCGACGACGACCGTGTTCCCGACGACCAGCGGCTGGGCGTAGACCTGTCCGTCGACAGCGGTGGAGAACCGCCGGCCGAAGTCCGGGCTGGAGACCTGGCCGGGCGCGAGGCCGGGCTCGTCGGGGTCCCAGCCGGTGCGGTAGCTGTCCTTGGAGACCGCGGTGACGTCGGCGGTGCGGGTTTTCTCAGAGGCGGCCGAGCAGGGCGCGACGAGACTGCTCGTCGCCAGACAGGCCGTCACCACCGATGCCAGGACACCGAATCTGTTGTGCATCCGCCGCTCCGCCCGGGTCGTCCGTGGGCGGGCCCGTCCCGCCGACCGTCATGATCGGTGGGACGGTGAGCGCTGCCGGTGATGCCGTCCGGGCCGGCCCATGGGGTCCACCCGTACGGCGGTATCCCCGGCGGCCTCCGGGCCGGTGTGTCCGGGGCCGGCCGCTACAGATCACGGGCTGCTTCGATCAGCGGCAGATCCGCCGTTCTTCGGCCGCTCTCCTCGACGAAAGTAGGGGGTGGGCGTCGTCGGTCGTCGAGGGGCGGCGGGCGGATGCCTGCCTAGGATTCTGCCGGTGAACAGCAGCGAGATACAGGCGAGGGTGCTGGCCGTCGGGCGTGGCGCGGTCGTGGTGTTCTTCGCCGCAGCCGCCGCAGTGGGCGGCGCGCGGTTGGCCGGCGAGGGCCGGTATGTGGTCCCCCTCAGTGCCTCGGCGGTGGCGTGTGCGGTGGTGCTGCTCGTGCCGCGGCTGCGCTGGCCCGTCGCGCCCGTCGTGGTCGCCGCGGTCACCGCGGGGTGGGGTTCGATCGGCACGCTGCTGCTGGCTCTTGTCCTGTACGACCTGGCCGTGGGCCGCCGGACGCGGGCGGCGGGCCTCTGCGTCGCCGCCGCGCTGGGTGCCAACCTCGTCGGCTTTCCGCCGACCCGGCTGTGGGACGAGCGGGGGTACGTCACCGCACTGTTCCTATGGGCCTTCGCGTATGTCGTCGGCCTGTGGATCGGCAGCCGTCGGCGTCTGGTGCGGGCGCTGGCCGCGGACGTGGAGCACCTGCGCGTCGAGGCGCAGCTGCGCGAGGAGACCGCGCGGGTCGCGGAGCGGTCTCGGATCGCGGCGGAGATGCACGACGTCCTCGCTCACCGGCTCAGCCTGATCGCCCTGCACACGGGCGTGCTGGCCACCCGCGGCGACACCCTGCCCGAACCCGTCGCCGAACGACTGGCCCTGCTGCGGGGCGCCTCCACGGAAGCGCTCACCGATCTGCGGGACGTGCTCGGTGTGCTGCACACGTCCGGCACCGCACCGAACGGTTCGGGTGCCGTACCCGCGCCGGTTCCCGGAGACGTCCGGCAGCTGGTGGACGACGCCCGCGCCGCCTCCCAGTCCCTTGCCCTGACGACCCGGGGCCGGCCGGAGGACGCGCCCACGACCCACCGCCTGGCCGTGTACCGCATCGCGCAGGAAGCCCTGACCAACGCCCGCAAGCACGCCGAGGGTGCCCCGGTGACCATGACGATCGACTACCGGGCGCCGGCCACGCTGGTGGAGGTCACCAACCCCGCCGGTCTCCCCGGGCCGGCGGCCGCGGTCGGCTCCGGCTTCGGGCTGGTCGGTCTGCGCGAACGCGTCAGCGCCCTCGGCGGCCGGCTGACCGTGGGACCGGCCGGCGGGGGCTCCTGGCGCCTGGCCGCCCGTATCCCCCACCCGGCCGGCACGGAAGCGGACGGGACTCCCGCCTGACGACCCCCCGGTCGGTGCCCTTTACGCCAACCGTGCTCACTTCCCCGCGTTCCAGGGCTGAGGAGTCGGGGGTGAGGGAGCATCGGGAGGGTGTTCAAGGGTGTGGGTGGGATTCGGGGTTATCTCCTCGGGGTGGGGCTGGCGGGGGTGGTGGGGACCGCTCGGGAGGTGAGTCTGCGGAGGTATCGGGGGTTCGCCGTCCGGGATCCGCGGGTGTTGATCGGGGTGTGTCCCGAAGGGGACTGGGGAGTCGATGAGTTGGTCGCCTTGATGGCGGAGAAGTGTGGGGTTTCGGACGATCCGCTGTGTGTTTCAGGGCAGGATGTGATTGATCCCGAGCGGACCGTCGCCGCGCTGGATGCCTTCGGGAAGCGGTTGGGGGCGGTTGCCCAGCGTGGTGGGAGCGTGTTGCTCGGGACCGGGCACCCGGACCGGCTGCTGGGTTTCTACGCCGGGCTCGCAGACGCTTTGTCGGCGGTGGGAGTGAGTGTCCTCACCCCGGCGCAGGGTCGCTGTGTCGACATAACGACCCGGTTCGGTCTACGCACGTGCCATCTCGACTACGTCGGAGGGGTCGGGGTCGTGCGGGAGCGCGATGGCGAACACGCCGGTTGTGCGACCCCCGTGCACAGTCATTCCCCGCTGCCGGTTCGGGTGGCGCTCGGGGCGGCCGCCGAGGAGGGCGGGGTGCTGCCCGATCTTGTGATCGGGGACCACGGCTGGGTCTGCGGTGCAGGTCAGCTGGGGGTCGAGGCCATCGGGCTGGCGGACACGGATGACCCGGCGCTGTTCGTGGGGGAGGCGGAGGGGGCCGTATCCGTCGTCGTTCCACTTGATGACGGCGTGCGGTCCGATTACTACCTGCCGCTGACCCGCTACGTACTCAATCGAGCGTGTCTGTCACAGTAGGCCTGCGATGGGTGCACCTCTTCCCCACTCGCATCACCCGCCCCTACATTGGGGAGTGAGCACGCAACGACGAAGAGTCACCGGAAGGGGAAGCCGGTGGCCGTCGAGTGCGGAAGGTTCAGGTGTGTCATGGCTGCAGCAGGCGAAAGGCCTCTGAACGAGGTTCAGTTCCTTACCGTGGCGGAAGTCGCCTCGGTGATGCGAGTGTCCAAGATGACCGTGTACCGGCTGGTGCACAGCGGTCATCTGCCCGCGATCCGGGTGGGGCGGTCGTTCCGCGTCCCCGAGCAAGCGGTCCACGAGTACCTCCGCGAGAGCTATGTGGGGGTGGAAACCGCCTGACGGACTCCCTCCGGAGCCCTCGATTACGACCTCGGCGCTCGGACGGGTAGGCTGGCCCCTCGTAGGTCGTATGGGCCCATGGCGCCCAAACACCGAGTGATGAGAAGTGAGCGAGGGTAGTCGTGGGCTCTGTTATCAAGAAGCGGCGCAAGCGGATGGCCAAGAAGAAGCACCGCAAGCTGCTCAAGCGCACGCGCGTTCAGCGTCGTAACAAGAAGTAAGGCCCGTCCTTCACTTCTTCGCGACGCGCGAGCCGCGGAAGCGTGGTGTGGCCCCCAGTCGGCTCTGCCGGCGGGGGCCACACGCATGTCCGGGTGGTGTGCGGTGGGCTGAATGCCGTGCGCGTGTCTGGACGGGGTGGGGCGGGGAGAGCCCCGCTGATCTGGTCGTATGGCCGGGTCCATGGCGTCTCCTGCCGTCACGTCGTGCATCGGTCGGTCATCGCAGCGCAACATCGACCCGATAGGTTGGCCCGCACACGGGGAACGCGGCAGGGTACGAGCAGTGCATCAGTGCGGACGAGAGGAAGGCGCTGGTCTTGGGGAAGGTCGTGCTCGTGACCGGAGTGGCCCGCCAGCTGGGGGGCCGGTTCGTCCGACGGATTCAGCGTGACCCGGATGTCGAGCGGGTCGTCGGGGTGGACGCCGTGCGGCCGGAGCACCATCTGGGCGGTGCCGAGTTCGTCCAGGCCGACATCCGGCAGCCCACCATCGCGCGCGTGCTGGCCGAGAGCGGCGCCGACACCGTCGTCCACCTCGATGTGACGGCGACCGCGCTGGGCAGCGGCAGCCGGACCACGGTCAAGGAGACCAACGTCATCGGGACCATGCAGCTGCTCGGCGCGTGCCAGAAGTCGCCCGGTGTGAAGCGGCTGGTGGTGAAGAGCAGTACCAATGTGTACGGGTCCGCGCCCCGGGATCCCGCCGTGTTCACCGAGACCACCTCCGCCAAGTCCCTGCCCAGCGGCGGGTTCGCCAAGGACACCGTCGAGGTCGAGGGGTACGTGCGCGGGTTCGCGCGGCGACGGCCCGATGTGGCCGTGTGTGTGCTGCGGTTCGCCAACATCCTGGGGCCGACCGCCGAGACCCCGCTCGCCTCGTACTTCGCGCTGCCCGTGCTGCCGACCGTGCTCGGCTACGACCCGCGACTGCAGTTCGTGCACGAGGACGATGTGATCGAGGTGCTGCGGATCGCCTCGCACGAGCCGGAGCGCGGCACGCTCAACAGCGGGACCTTCAACATCGCCGGGGACGGGGTGCTGCTGCTGTCGCAGTGCTCGCGGCGCCTCGGGCGGCCCACCGTGCCGCTGCTGCTGCCGGCCGTCACCTGGGCGGGCTCGCTCGTGCGGACGCTGGGGATGACGGACTTCTCGCCCGAGCAGATCCGGCTGCTGACCCATGGCCGGGTCGTGTCGACGACGCAGATGCGCGAGACGCTCGGGTTCAGCCCGCGGTACACGACGGCGGAGACGTTCGCGGACTTCGCGCGCAGTCAGGGGCCCGGGCTGCTGCCGCCCGAGGCCGTCGCGCGGGCCGTCGACCGGGTCGGTGCGCTGCCGCCGCTCGCCCGCGGGGGCTCCGGCAGCGGTCCCGGTCCCTCCGTGGTCCATCCCTCGACGCCGAGCGCCAACTGAGGAGCGCATCAACGATGGCGGACGCCAAGGTCATTCCGTTCGACGACGACCGGACCCGCGGGGGCGCCTCGGCGCGGCCGCCGCGGCGCCGGGGTGTGGGGAGCCGGCGCAAGAACGGTGAGCCCGCGCCGGTCCGTGAGCTTGCCGAGGCCGGCGAGATCGGCGAGGTCCAGCCCCTGCCCACCAGGTCCGTTGAGCAGGATGATGTTCCTGTGACGACGGATGCGCGGGACGAGGGGGGCCTGGAGCGGCGTATCGCGGGCGGGCTGTCCTTCCTGCGGCGGCGGCTCACGGGCGACTACGAGGTCGACGACTTCGGTTACGACGAGGAGCTCACGGACCAGGTCCTGATGTCGCTGCTGCGGCCGGTGTACGAGAAGTACTTCCGGGTCGAGGTCAAGGGCATCGAGAACATCCCGGCGGAGGGTGGGGCGCTGATCGTCGCCAACCACTCGGGGACGGTGCCGCTGGACGGTCTGATGATGCAGGTCGCCGTCCACGACCGGCATCCGGCGGGCCGTCATCTGCGGCTGCTCGCGGCCGACCTGGTGTTCGTGCTGCCGGTCGTCAACGAGCTGGCGCGCAAGCTGGGGCACACCCTCGCCTGTGCGGAGGACGCGGAACGGCTGCTCGCGGCGGGGGAGCTGGTCGGGGTGATGCCGGAGGGCTTCAAGGGCATCGGCAAGCCGTTCAGCGAACGCTACAAGCTCCAGCGGTTCGGCCGGGGCGGCTTCGTCTCGACGGCGCTGCGCCAGGGGGCGCCGATCATTCCCTGCTCGATCGTCGGGGCGGAGGAGATCTACCCGATGATCGGCAACGCGAAGACGCTGGCGCGGGTGCTCGGGTTCCCGTACTTCCCGCTGACGCCGACCTTCCCGTGGCTCGGGCCGCTGGGGGCGGTGCCGCTGCCGACGAAGTGGACGATCCAGTTCGGGGAGCCGATTCCGACGGACGGCTATCCGCCGGAGGCGGCGGAGGACCCGATGCTGATGTTCAACCTGACCGACCAGGTACGGGAACAGATCCAGCACACGCTGTACAAGCTGCTGGTGCAGCGGCGGTCGGTGTTCTTCTGACCGGGGTGGGGCCGGTGGCTGGTGACCGGTCGGCCGGCTGCCGGGAGCCGGCCGACGGTGCCGGTTGCCGCAGCCCGCGGCCTGCGCAGCGGTCGGTGTTCTCTTGACCTGCTGACCTGCTGACCTGCTGACCTGCTGATCAGAGGTGATTCCGCAGAGGCCCTGCGGGTACGGCGTTGGGGGCGCCCCTCTGGGAGGGGCGCCCCCAACGGGGTGTCAGTTCGCGTCCTCGCTGTCGATGCCCAGGCCGGGGAGGAGGCCGGGGAGGAGGGGCGGGATGGTGACGTCGGGGGCGGTGGAGGGGATGCCCGTCGACGGGGAGGTCGAGTTCGTGCCCTCCGGCTGGTCCAGGAGGCCGCCCGTGCTGCCGCCCAGGAGGCCGTCGTCGGTCGTGCCGGAGCCGGCCGACTTGCTGGGGCCGCTGCCCGTGTTGGTGCCGCCGGTGTGGGAGGCGTCGCCGGTGCCGGGGCTCGTGGAGCGGCCGGTGCCGGTCGAGGTGTCGGGGGAGGACGGGCCGGAGCCCGGTCCGCCGGTGCCGCCCCGGGCGGGGGGACGGGGGAGCCTGGACTGCAGCGGGGCGACCTCTTCGTCTATGGCCTCGAAGACCGACGACACCTGCTGACTGACGTCGCCCAGCTGGACGGGCAGCTTCTCGCGCAGGGCGCCCCAGGCCTCGCGGTGGGAGCGGGAGAACGCGTCCAGGGCCTGGATGGGGCCCAGGGAGTCCGGGTCGCGCTCGAACGCCTCGTGGAGCAGCCGGTGGCCCTCGGAGGCGTCGTGCTGCATCCCGCTGAGGGCGCGGCGGATCTCGCCCAGTGACTCGTGGTCGAGGTGGCCGCCGCGGCCGCGTTCCATGAGGCGGCGGGCCTCGCTGAGCCGGGTGGAGGCCTGGTCGAGGTAGGTCCGGCCGCGTTCGTCGTCGCCGTCGGACAGGTAGTTGAGCTTGAAGTCCTCGATGCCGCGTTTGAGGCCGTAGAGCCCGTCACCGGGGAGGGCGTCGGAACTCGCGGCCGCCACCCCGCCGAAGGCCCCCGCGGCCACGCCCACGCTCAGGCCGCCCGCGGTGAGGCCCTTGGCGAGCCGACTGCGCGGTCTGAGCTTTCCCAGCGGGCTCGCCCGGTGCGCGCCACCCTTGGCGCGGTGGGACCGCTGTTCCGGTACCGGCCTGTCCGCCGCCTCGCCTCCTGCGGTGCCCGCTTGCAGCATGGCCTCCATCGCGGCGACCAACTGGGCCCGCTGGACGACCTTGACCTCGGGGTCGAGCTCCGGTTTGGGCAGCTCGGCGAGACTCGTCGCGAGGGCCAGGAGGCGGCCCCGCTCGGTCTGGTCCGCAGCGGCCGGGGCCGGCGGTGATCCTTCGGTCTGCTCGGCCGCCGTGCCCTGGTCGGACTGCTCCTCCAGGGCCTGGGCGAAGGCGTTCGCCCGCCGGTGCGCCGATACGTTCGCGATCACTGGCGGCACCTCCTCTCGTCATGACGGTCGACTCCCCGGGGATCTCGAGGGTTGCACGGCCCGTTCTGCTTTCCCTCGATCGAGTGATCGGGGTCGGCCGGGACGTGACCACAGGGAGCCTGTATCCCGCACAACGACTGGCGCGGCACTTGGGTTACGGACGGCGGATGAACGGATCGGGAAGGCAACGGACTTTCACTGAACGTGAGTTGGGGATCGCCGACAGTTGACGCACCGGGCCCGCCGGATTCAGCGGGCGTCGTCCGGCAGGAGCCGGGCGAGGGTGCGGACGGCGCGGTACTGGAGGGTCTTGATGGCACCCTCGTTCTTGCCCATCACCCGAGCGGTCTCGGCGACGGACAGGCCCTGCAGGAAGCGGAGGGTGACGCATTCCTGCTGCTGGGGGTTGAGCCGGCGTACGGCGTCCAGCAGGGCGGCGTTGGAGAGGGACTCCAGGACGGAGTCCTCGGGGGAGCGCTCGACCTCGTTGGCGTCGAGCATCTCGCCGGTGGTCACCTCCAGCCGGAAGCGGCTGGACTTGAAGTGGTCGGCGACGAGGTTGCGGGCGATGGTCACGAGCCAGGCGCCGAAGTCACGGCCCTGCCAGGTGAAGGTGCCGATGCGGCGCAGGGCGCGCAGGAACGTCTCACTGGTGAGGTCCTCGGCGGTCGCCTTGCCGCCGACGCGGTAGTAGATGTAGCGGTAGACGGTGTCGCTGTACTGGTCGTACAGGCGCCCGAACGCGTCGGCCTCGCCGGCCTGGGCCCGTTCGACGAGGTCCATCATCCGGGCGCTGTCGCTGTCGGCCGCGGGACGGCGGGCCGGGGTGGTCGCGCCGCCCGCCGAGCGTCCTCTTCTGCCGACCGCGGCGCTGCTTTCCGCGAGGGCGTAGCAGGGGCCCGCTGGTCCCGCGGGGACTGCGGTGGCGAGGGCGGGGACGCCGTACGCGGTGGGGACGCGCAGCGACTCTTTGATCGTGGCGACTGTTGCGCGCAGCGTAGCCAGGCCCGAGGCGTCAACCCCGACGTGTGGGTACACGGGACTCCCAGAGGCAGAGCTTCCATCACGTGCAGTGCGGGACCTTTCACCCGTCGTAGCGACAGGAGGTACCGGTTTGCGTCTGAGGAGAATAACGCTTCGTGCAGGCGCTGCTACACCGAGTTGCTCAAAACTTCGATTACGTCGCTTCTGTGCCCGATTGGCATTCGATCAAGTTGCACAGGGTGAGCGGTTATTGATCGGAAAGGTTTGGGTTTCGGGTCGGTCGGGCGCGTGTTGTGGCTGTGCGCGGACAACGCGAATAGACGGCCGTACCCGGGGGTACGACCGTCTGTTTCGGTGCGCTGTGCGGTGCGCCGTCCGGCGTGGGTCCGGCTGCCTCAGCGGCGCCGTTTGTGCAGGGCGATGGCCGCCGCGGTGCCGCCCGCCACCGCTCCCACTCCCGCCGCGGCCGGGATGCCGACCTTCGCCGCCTTGCGGCCGGTGCGGTAGTCGCGCAGGCGCCAGTCGAGGCCCCGGGCGTGTTTGCGGAGTTTGGCGTCGGGGTTGATCGCGTAGGGGTGGCCGACGAGGGAGAGCATCGGGATGTCGTTGTGGGAGTCGCTGTAGGCGGCGCAGCGGGAGAGGTCGAGGCCCTCCGCCGCGGCCAGGGCGCGGACCGCCTCCGCCTTGGCGGGGCCGTGCAGCGGCTCGCCGACGAGCCGGCCGGTGTAGACGCCGTCGACCGACTCGGCGACCGTGCCGAGGGCGCCGGTGAGGCCGAGGCGGCGGGCGATCACCGTGGCGATCTCCACCGGGGCGGCTGTGACCAACCACACCTTCTGGCCGGCGTCCAGATGGGCCTGGGCGAGGGCCCGGGTGCCCGGCCAGATGCGCTCGGCCATGTACTCGTCGTAGATCTCCTCGCCGATCGACTGGAGTTCGGCGACGCGGTGGCCCTTGACGATCGACAGGGCCGAGTCGCGGGCGTCCTGCATGTGCTCGGGGTCCTCGATCCCGGCCATCCGGAACCACGCCTGCTGCCAGGCGAACCGGACCAGGTCGCGGGTCTCGAAGAATTTGCGTTTGTACAGGCCACGGCCGAAGTGGAACAGGGCGGCGCCCTGCATCACCGTGTTGTCCAGGTCGAAGAAGGCGGCGGCCAGCGCGTCGCCGTGGACCGGGAACTGCGGTTCGGCCCCTTCTTCTTCCGGGGCCTGGTGCTGTTCTTCCTGAGTGGACTTGCGGGCGGCCTCAGCCGAGGCCTCGCCAGCCAACACGCTCCGCGCCGTGGCGGAGCGCCTACGGGGGGTGAGCCATCCGAGAGCGGCCATGGCGTGAGCATAGCCAGTTTGTTCGGTGGTTCCGGAGCCACGAGGTTCGGTGGGTGTGAACTCTCCGCGACCGCACCGTTAAAGAGGGGGCGGGAACACGCGCGAGAATGGCCCGTATGAGTCCCCTCTTTCGACGGAAGGGGCCGGCCCCGCAGGACCGGCTCGTCACGCTCATCGGCAAGCCCGACTGTCATCTGTGCGAGGACGCGCAGACCGTCGTCGAGAAGGTGTGCGGCGAGCTCGGTGTGCCCTGGGAGCACCGGGACATCACCGAGGACAGGGCGCTGCACGACGCGTACTGGGAACAGATCCCGGTGGTGCTCGTGGACGGCAGGCAGCACACCTTCTGGCGGGTGGACGAGACGCGGCTGCGCAAGGCGCTGACCGACTAGGAACTGACCGACCAGGAACTGACCGACCAGGAACTGACCGACCAGGAACTGACCGACCAGGAACTGACCGACCCGTACAACAAGGGCCGGGCGTCGCTTAGGATCGATGGCGCTTTGGTCTCGGGGGCGGGATTCACGAGGAGTGTGTCGGTTTTGCCCCCAGGGATGCTCCCAGGGATGTCCCCGGGAACGACGCGCGTGACCCCGGTCACGTTGGGCGGGCAAATCGGACACCATCTTTGTGCACGCGTTCACAAAGACATAGCCTGCTGTCGACGGGGCGGTCTGGGTACGTGTGACCGCCCGCAGCCCCGCTCTACCCGCAGGAGCACCGTGGCAACTGGCCGAACTCACCGACCGGCGACCCGAAGCCGAGGGATTCCCGAGGCCACCGTCGCCAGGCTTCCGCTGTACCTCCGCGCGCTGACCGCGCTGTCGGAGCGCTCGGTACCCACGGTCTCCTCCGAGGAACTGGCCGCGGCCGCGGGGGTCAACTCCGCCAAGCTGCGCAAGGACTTCTCCTACCTGGGTTCCTACGGAACGCGCGGTGTCGGCTACGACGTCGAGTATCTCGTCTACCAGATCTCCCGCGAGCTCGGGCTCACCCAGGACTGGCCGGTAGTGATCGTCGGCATCGGAAACCTGGGCGCCGCCCTCGCCAACTACGGCGGGTTCGCCTCCCGCGGCTTCCGGGTCGCCGCCCTCATCGACGCCGACCCCGCGATGGCCGGCAAGCCCGTCGCCGGCATCCCGGTGCAGCACTCCGACGACCTGGAAAAGATCATCACCGACAACGGCGTGTCGATCGGCGTCATCGCCACGCCCGCCGGTGCCGCCCAGCCGGTCTGCGACCGGCTCGTGGCCGCCGGGGTCACCTCCATCCTGAACTTCGCGCCGACCGTCCTGTCCGTCCCGGACGGCGTCGACGTGCGCAAGGTCGACCTCTCCATCGAGCTGCAGATCCTCGCCTTCCACGAGCAGCGCAAGGCCGGCGAGGAGCACGCCGCCCACGAGGGCGCCGTCGCGCCGGCCGTGGCGCACGACGAGACCACCGACCAGGGGCCCGACGGGGACGTACCCGCCGTGATGCCGGCATGAGTCTCCTCGTCGTCGGACTGAGCCACCGCAGCGCGCCCGTCAGCGTCCTGGAGCGGGCCTCCCTCTCCCCGGACGCCCAGCTCAAGCTGCTCCAGGACACGGTCGCCGCCGAACCGGCCGCCGAGGCCGCCGTCCTCGCCACCTGCAACCGCATCGAGCTCTACGCCGACGTGGACAAGTTCCACGCCGGTGTCGCCGAGCTGTCCACGCTGCTCGCCCAGCACAGCGGCGTGGGGCTGGAGGAGCTGACCCCCTACCTCTACGTCCACTACGAGGACCGCGCCGTCCACCACCTGTTCTCGGTGGCCTGCGGCCTGGACTCGATGGTCGTCGGCGAGGGACAGATCCTCGGGCAGCTCAAGGACTCGCTGGCCACGGCGCAGGAGCTGCACACCGCGGGCCGGCTGATGAACGACCTGTTCCAGCAGGGCCTCCGGGTGGGCAAGCGGGCCCACTCCGAGACCGGTATCGACCGCGCCGGACAGTCGCTGGTGACGTTCGGGCTGGAGCAGCTCGCCGCCGGCACCGAGGTGAGCACCTGGGCGCGGGGCAGAAGAGCGCTGGTCATCGGCGCGGGCTCGATGTCCTCGCTGGCCGCCGCGACGCTGGCGCGCGTGGGCGTCACCGAGGTCGTCGTCGCCAACCGCACCTTCGACCGCGCCGAACGCCTCGCCCGGATACTGGGCGAGGACGAGAACACGGACGTGGCGGCCCGCGCGGTCCCGATCGCATCGGTGCCGGCCGAGCTGACACGTGCCGACGTCGTCGTCTCCTGTACGGGCGCGACGGGACTCGTCCTCACCGCGGAGGCCATCGCGGCGGCCGTCGAGGGCCGCACCGGCGAGCCCGTCGTCTTCGACGAGGAGAGCCCCTCCCTGCGGCCCCTGCCGCCGACCTCCCTCGGCACCGACGAGGGCTGCCCGCTGGACCTGTCCGCGGTGCAGCAGCAGCCCGGGTTCTCCGTGATGGGCGAGGCCGCCGTGGCCGGCATGGACGCGGCGACCCTGGAGCAGCACGCGGCCTGGGTCGACAACGCGACCGTGGACCGCCGAACCGCCGGCCGCCGCGGCCCCGAGGCCGACGCCGAACTGATCTCCGCGCTGGCCGCCACCGCCGCCACCCTCGGCCGCATCCCCGAGCGCCGCAGGCCCGAGCCGGTCGCCACCCCCGTACGCCCCGCGCCGGTGCTGTTCCTGCTCGACCTCGCCATGCCGCGGGACATCGACGCCGCGGCGCACCGGCTGGCCGGGGTGCGCCTGGTCGACATCGAGTCGCTCGCCGAGGCCTCCGCCGACGCCCCCATGGCCACCGACGTGGATCTGGTGCGGCGGATCGTCGCCGACGAGGTCGCCGCGTTCGGCGCCGCCCAGCGGGCCGCGCACATCACGCCGACCGTGGTCGCGCTGCGGTCGATGGCCGCGGACGTCGTCGCGAACGAGATGGCCCGCCTCGAAGGGCGCCTGCCCGGCCTCGACGACAAGCACCGCGCCGAGATCACCCAGACCGTCAGGCGTGTCGTCGACAAGCTGCTGCACGCGCCGACCGTCAGGGTCAAGCAGCTCGCGGCCGAACCCGGCGGCGCCGGGTACGCGGACGCGCTGCGGACCCTGTTCGACCTCGACCAGGAGGCGGTGGCCGCCGTGTCCCGGGCCGAGGACAGCACCGAGAAGAACGCAGAGAACCGAGGGCCGGCATGAGCGGCATGAGTACGAGAGCACTGAGGCTCGGCACCAGACGGAGCAAGCTCGCCATGGCCCAGTCCGGGCAGGTCGCGGACGCCGTGCGCCGGGTCACCGGCCGGCCGGTCGAGCTCGTCGAGATCACCACCTACGGCGATGTCTCCCGCGAGCACCTCGCGCAGATCGGCGGCACCGGTGTGTTCGTCGCGGCCCTGCGCGACGCGCTGCTGAAGGGGGAGGTCGACTTCGCGGTTCACTCGTTGAAGGACCTGCCGACCACGCAGCCCGAGGAACTGGTCCTGGCCGCCGTACCGGTGCGCGAGGACCCCCGCGACGTGCTCGTCGCCCGCGACGCGCTGAAGTTCACCGACCTGCCGCGCGGCTCGCGCATCGGCACGGGTTCGCCGCGCCGCATGGCGCAGCTCAACGCGTACGCCCGCGCCCACGGGCTGGACATCGAGACGGTCCCGATCCGCGGCAACGTCGACACGCGGCTCGGATACGTCAAGGGCGGCGAGCTGGACGCGGTGGTGCTGGCCGCGGCCGGCCTGAGCCGCATGGGCCGGATCGACGAGGTCACCGACTTCCTGTCGATAGACACCGTGCTGCCCGCCCCCGGCCAGGGAGCCCTGGCCATCGAATGTGCCGCGCACGACGCGGACCTGATCGCCGCGCTCGGCGCGCTCGACGACCCGTTCACCCGGGTCGCCGTGTCGGCCGAACGGTCACTGCTCGCCGCCCTGGAGGCCGGTTGCAGCGCCCCTGTGGGCGCGCTGGCCGACCTTCTGGCCGACGGGCAGATTGTCAAGGAAATGCGCCTGCGGGCCGTCGTCGGGACCACCGACGGCACCCGCACGGTGCAGCTGTCCACCACCGGTCCCGTGCCCGAGACGCACGACCGGGCAATGGCGCTCGGTCGCGAACTCGCCGCCGAGATGCTTGCCCAGGGCGCGGCCGGTCTGATGGGGGAGCGAGCACAGTGAGCCCCACCGCCCTTCCTGCCGCCGCCGTTCCTGAGCACGGGCACGTCACCTTCCTGGGTGCCGGACCCGGGGATCCGGGACTGCTTACTCTGCGCGCCGTGGAGGCGCTGGCGAACGCGGACGTCCTCGTCGCCGAGCACGAGGTGCTCGACGTCGTACGGACGCACGCGCGGCCCGGCGTGTCCGTCGTGAACGCGGAAACCGGTCCCTCTTCGGACCCGCTTCCGGGCACGGGCACGCCTGTACCCACGCTTGTTGACGGCACGTCAACAAGCGTCGAGGTACCCGCTGTGCGGGATGCCTCACATCTTGTCATGGAGGCCGCGCGGGGCGGCAGGCGGGTCGTCCGTGCGGTGTCCGGGGACCCGGGACTGGATACGTACGCGGCCGAGGAAATGCTCGCCTGCGCCGCCGCCGGAGTGCCGTTCGAGGTGGTCCCGGGCGTGGCGGCGGCCGTCGGCGTGCCCGCGTACGCCGGGGTGCCGCTGCGTGACGCGCAGGGCGCCGACGTCCGGTTCGTCGACGCGCGCACGGCTTCCGACCGCTGCTGGACGGAGGTCGGTGCCTCCGACGGGACGGTGGTCGTCTCCACGACCCTCGACTCCGTCGCGGCGGCCGCCGGCGAGCTGGTCGCGGCGGGCCGCAAGCCCGACACCCCGATGACGGTCACCGTCGCCGGTACGACCACCCGCCAGCGCACCTGGTCGGCGACGCTCGGCACGATCGCGCAGACGCTGAAGCAGGCGAAGGTGCTGCCCTCGCCGGACGGCGGCCGCCCGGTGATAGCCGTGGTCGGCGAGCGATCCGCCCCCGCCCAGCGCGCCCAGCTGGCCTGGTTCGAGTCCAAGCCGCTGTTCGGCTGGAAGGTCCTCGTGCCGCGCACGAAGGAGCAGGCGGCGTCGCTCTCCGACCAGCTGCGGTCCTACGGCGCGGTGCCGCACGAGGTCCCGACGATCGCCGTCGAGCCGCCGCGCACCCCGCAGCAGATGGAGCGGGCCGTCAAGGGCCTGGTCACCGGCCGCTACGAGTGGATCGCCTTCACCTCGGTCAACGCGGTCAAGGCCGTCCGGGAGAAGTTCGAGGAGTACGGCCTGGACGCCCGGGCCTTCGCGGGCATCAAGGTGGCCGCGGTGGGCGAGCAGACCGCCAAGGCGCTGATCGCCTTCGGCGTGAAGCCGGACCTGGTGCCGAGCGGCGAGCAGAGCGCCGCCGGTCTCCTGGAGGACTGGCCGCCCTACGACCCGGTCTTCGACCCGATCGACCGCGTCTTCCTGCCGCGCGCCGACATCGCGACGGAGACCCTGGTCGCCGGGCTGATCGAGCTGGGCTGGGAGGTCGACGACGTCACGGCCTACCGGACCGTGCGGGCCTCGCCGCCGCCGGCGGAGACCCGTGAGGCGATCAAGGGCGGCGGCTTCGACGCCGTGCTCTTCACCTCGTCCTCGACCGTACGGAACCTGGTGGGCATCGCCGGGAAGCCGCACAACGTGACGGTGATCGCCTGCATCGGTCCGGCGACGGCCAAGACGGCCGAGGAGCACGGGCTGCGGGTGGATGTCATGGCTCCGGAGCCGTCGGTGCACAAGCTGGCGGAGGCGCTGGCCGACTTCGGCCTGCGGCGCCGCACCGCTGCGCTGGACGCCGGGGACCCGGTGACCCGGCCGAGCGAGCGGCGTCCGGGGGCGCGGCGGCGCCGGGCCACCTGAGCACGACCTGACGGCGGCGGCCTTCACGATCACCCCGATCGTGAAGGCCGCCGCCGTGTGCCCGCCCCGGCCGGCGAGGGTCCGACTGGGCGTCGGCAAAGGCAGGGTCGCCACGGGCGTAGCGTGGACGCATGACGACGTACGGATCCTTCCCGGGTGCGCGGCCGCGGCGGCTGCGGACCACCCCCGTCATGCGGCGCATGGTCGCCGAGACCCGGCTGCACCCGGCCGACTTCATCCTCCCCGCGTTCGTGCGGGAGGGCGTGAGCGAGCCGGTGCCGATCCAGGCGATGCCGGGCGTGGTGCAGCACACCCGGGACAGCCTGAAGAAGGCCGCGCTGGAGGCCGTGGAGGCCGGTGTCTCCGGGATCATGCTCTTCGGTGTGCCGGAGGAGTCCAAGAAGGACGCCCTCGGGACGCCGGGGACCGACCCGGAGGGGATTCTCCAGGTCGCCATCCGCGACGTCCGCGCCGAGGTCGGCGACGACCTGCTCGTGATGTCCGACCTGTGCCTGGACGAGACGACCGACCACGGGCACTGCGGTGTGCTCGACTCCGAGGGGCGCGTCGACAACGACGCGACCCTGGAGCGGTACGCCGAGATGGCCCAGGTGCAGGCCGACGCCGGGGCGCACGTGGTGGGGCCCAGCGGGATGATGGACGGCCAGATCGGGGTCGTCCGCGACGCGCTCGACCAGATCGGGCGCGAGGACGTCGCGATCCTCGCGTACACCGCGAAGTATTCGTCGGCGTTCTACGGGCCCTTCCGGGAGGCCGTGGGGTCCTCGCTGCGGGGGGACCGCAAGACGTACCAGCAGGACCCCGCCAACGCCCGTGAGTCCCTGCGGGAACTGGCGCTGGACCTGGAGGAGGGCGCGGACATGGTGATGGTCAAGCCGGCCGGCCCCTACCTCGACATCCTGGCGCGGGTCGCCGATGCGGTGGACGTGCCGGTGGCGGCCTATCAGATCTCCGGGGAGTACTCGATGATCGAGGCCGCCGCGGAGAAGGGGTGGGTCGACCGGGACCGGGCGATCTTCGAGACGCTCACCGGGATCAAGCGGGCGGGGGCGCGGAACATCCTCACCTACTGGGCCACGGAAGCGGCACTGAAGTTGCGCTGAGGGCTCTGTCGGCGGTTCGGTGCGGCGCCGTTGTGGCTTGTCGCGCAGTTCCCCGCGCCCCTGCGGTGCCGGACGGGCCCTCGTCTCGTAGGCCCTGGCCGTCGTTGCAGGCGGTCAGGGTCAGCGCGGCCGTCGCGGTGAGGGCGGCGGCGAGAAGACGGATACGGAGTTCAGGCATGGGGGCAAGCCTGGGTCGTATGGCCTCCGGTCCTCCACACGTGCCGGGCAACTCGGGACGCCGATCCGGTCCCATAGCAGCTGACCTGCGGAAACGACGTCCCTTCGGGACGGGCTGTGGGACGCGGTCCGGATGCCGGAAAGTCGTGTGTAGGCGGCACGTATCTCTCTAGGGTGCGGTCATGACACTCGCACCCGTCCCACCGCCGGCCCTGGCCGCCCGAGCCCGGTCCACCGGGGGCTCTCCCGTCCGGGACATCCTGGCCGTCACCGCCCGCCCCGAAGTGATCAACTTCGCGGGCGGGCTGCCCGCACCGGAACTCTTCGACCGCGACGGCGTCGCCGCGGCCTTCCGGTACGTCCTCCAGGAGACCCCGGCGCAGGCCCTGCAGTACGCCACCACCGAGGGCGAGCCCGAGCTGCGCGAGGCGCTCGCGGCGCGCACCTCGGCACGCGGGCTCGCGACCACCGCCGACGACGTCCTCGTCACCACCGGCAGTCAGCAGGCCCTCTCCCTCCTCGCCACGGCCCTCCTCGACCCCGGCGACACGGTCCTCGTCGAGTCCCCCTGCTACCTCGCCGCGCTCCAGGCCTTCACCCTCGCCGGGGCCCGGATCGTCGCCGTGCCCGAGGACGAGGAGGGCCCCGACCCCGAGGCCCTCGCGGAGCTGGTGGCGCGGGAGCGGCCCAAGCTGCTCTACACCGTCCCCACCTTCCAGAACCCCACCGGCCGCACCCTGCCCGCCGCCCGCCGCGCCGCGCTCGCCTCCGTCGCCGCCCGCCACGGCCTCTGGATCGTCGAGGACGACCCCTACGGCGAACTCCGCTACGACGGTGAGCGCGTCCCCTGGATCGCGGCCCACCCCGACGCCCTCGACCGCACGGTGCTGCTCGGCTCCTTCTCCAAGGTCATGGCCCCCGGCCTGCGGCTGGGCTGGCTGCGCGCCCCCGCCGAGCTGCGCCGCGCCTGTGCCGTCGCCAAGCAGGCCGCCGACCTGCACACCCCCACCGTCAACCAGCTCGCCGCGGCCCGCTATCTGGCCGTCAACGACCTCGACGCGCATGTGGCGAAGGTGGCCGCCGTCTACCGCGAGCGGCGGGACGCCATGCTGGCCGGGCTCGGGAACGCGCTGCCGGACGGCTCGGTCTGGAACCGGCCCGAGGGCGGCATGTTCCTCTGGGCCCGGCTGCCGGAGTCGTACGACACCACGGCCCTGCTGCCGCAGGTGGTCCGGCACGACGTGGCGTACGTCCCCGGCGCCCCCTTCCACGCCGGTGAGCCCGATCGCTCCACCCTCCGGCTCTGCTTCGTGACCCAGACGCCGGAGGAGATCGGGGAGGGGCTGCGCCGGCTGGGCAGGGGGTTCAGCGGGTAGCGGGCGGGGTCAGTCCCACCAGAAGTGCCAGGAGCGTTCACCGATGAGTCTCTCGGCGTACGAGGACAGGGTGTCGTCCTCGCCCGGCAGGACGGCGTACGGGCAGAAGGCGAAGTGTTCGGCGGCGATCGCCACCGCCTCGGCCGGGTCGGCGGGCGGGGCCGCGACCGACACCGACAGACGGTCGTAGCCGAGTGCGACGACACGCACGCCGAAGCGGTCCTCCCAGGAGCGCAGCACGGCACTGAGACGGGCCACGTCCTCCTCCTGGTTCACCGGGCCCGTCCAGCCGAGCGCCGTCGGGATGTCCGCGCTGCGGCGGGCGGCCACCAGGGCGAGATGCGGTTCCTTGAAGCCGGGGACGCCCTCCGACAACACGTCGGCGACCTCGGTGGCGCGCGCGTCGGAATCGGCGGTGAGCGTGCGGGGCGCGGCGAGCCCCGGCCACTCCCCGTCCTCCTCGGCCGCCGCCTCGGCCCAGTACCCGGCGAGTATCTCCTCGACGTCGTGGTCCCCCGGGTAGGACATCTCCCCGGGCACCAACTCCCAGTCCTCCGGCCCGCCCTGACCGCTGCCCAGATCCACGAGGACGGGCAGCAGCCCGGCCCGCGCGGCGGGACGCCCCAGGGCCTTCCACGAACCGGACGCCGCCTGCTGCTCGGCGTGCCACAGCACGACCTCGCCCGTCGTCGCGTCGATCAGCCGCCCCGGCGGCAGTTGAAGACCCAGCGAACGACCGCTCGGATCGGAGGCCAGCTTGGGCAGCGGGTTGGGAAGAGTCGCCATGCCCGTGACTGTAGGGGCAGCCACTGACAACGGGGTTATGCGAGGGCGTTGGTGAAGGCGGCCCAGGCGGTGGGGGTGATGTGGAAGGTGGGGCCGCTGTCGGGGGCGTGCTTGGAGTCGCGGATGTGGACGGCGGTGGGGGAGACGGCGACTTCGAGGCACTGCCCGCCCTCGTCGCCGCTGTAGCTCGACTTCCGCCACTCGACGGCGACTTCGAGGCAGGCGCCGCCTTCGCTGCCGCTGTAGCTCGACTTGAACCACTTCAGTGCATCGGCGCTCATTGCTCTCCTAGCAGGCGGTCGAGCAGGCCCAGCGAATCCTGGGGGGTCAGGGCCTGTGTTCGCAGCATCGCATACTTGCGCGCCAGGATGGACACCTCATCTGGGTCGGAAACCCACTGGCTGCCGCGTTGACCTTCGGCATACGCAAGGTGCTGGTGATCTGGTGTCTCGACCAGGATGAAAGGTCCGTCCAAGCCTGCGTTGCACGGGCTTCGCATCGGTAGGAACTGCAAGGACACGCAGGACAGTTCGGCCAGCTCCCGCAGATGCCGAAGCTGCGCCCGCCGATCCCCGATCTCCAGGTACAGCACCGGCTCCCACACCACGAAGCTCAGCGTCGGCGGGCTCTTCCGGTGCAGGATCTCCTGGCGGTTCAACCTCAGTGCCGTGTACGTCTCGATCTCGTCCTCGTCGTACGCCGGAACCCTGTTGCGCAGTACGGCCCGGACGTACGGCTCGTTCTGGAGGAGGCCCGGGAGGACCGCGTTGTCGTACCAGGACAGCGCGATGGCCTCCCGCTCGTGCTCCATGTACAGCTCTGCCCACAGGGGGAACTGGTCGATCTCCGGGAGGTTGGCCACCCCCGTCGCCAACATCCCCTTCGTGTCCAGGACTTCGTCCAGCAGTGCCGCCAGGTCCGGCTTCAGCGCACGTCGGCCCTGCTCGATCGACGCGATGGTCTCCTCGTCGACCCGGACGAGTCCGGCGAGGCCGATCTGGGTCAGGCCCGCCCCGCGCCGGGCCGTGCCGAGCTGTCTGCCCAGCATCTTCATGGTGGAGAGGTTCTTCTTGCGCTGGCTCATGGTGCTGCCATCCCCCCGCGTGCCCGTTCCCGACCCGGTGGCGACCCGTACAAATAATCTGTACGGGTTCACTCACTGATCAACGGTAGTCACTTTCCGTGACTCTTGTCCCGTGAACGAGACGATTCAACTCCCGCCCCTGTGCGAGAGGTTCTTCCGGCGTGAGCGGCGTTCCGTGCCGGCCGCGCGGCGGTTCGCGTCGGAGACCCTCGCCGGGTGGGGGCTCGCCGGGGCCGAGCGGGCCGACGACGTGCTGCTGTGTGTCAGCGAGCTGGTGACGAACGCGCTGCTGCACGGCGTACCGCCCGGCCGTCAGTTCCTGCTGTTCCTGCGGTACGACGGCCGGGCGTTGCGCGTCGAGGTGCACGACAGCGGGCCGGGGGTGCCCCGGGTGGTCGAGCCGGAGGGTGAGGGCGGGCGGGGACTGCTGCTGGTGGCCGCGCTGAGTGACGATTGGGGGGTTCGGGAGCGAGGGCTCGGCAAGGCGGTGTGGTGCGAGTTCGCCGGACCCTAGGACCTGTCCTGGTCGCGCTTGGGCCAGATCGGGCCCTCGTCGGTCCAGGTGACGCCCTTGTTGCGGCAGAGGCAGAAGGGGTGGCCGATCGGGTCGGTGTAGATTCGCCAGCCGTAGCCGTCGGGGCCGATGAAGTCCTGCCTCAGCGTGGCGCCGAGGTCCAGGACGCGGCGCTGCTCGGACTCGATGTCGTCCACTTCGAAGTCGAGGTGGAACTGCTTGGGGTGCTCGCTGTCGGGCCACTGCGGAGCGCGGTAGTCGTCCACCCGGATGAATGCCAGCTCGATCTCGCCGAACTGGATGCCGGCCCAGTCCTCGGAACTGTCTTCCTTGATCGGACGGCCCGTCACCCCGGAGTAGAAAGCAGCCAGCTTCATCGTGTCCGGGCAGTCGATGATGAAGTCGGTCAGTCGCAGCATTCCGCGATCTTGCCACAGGACAAGCCGCCCTGGGCGGCGCCGGTCAGCAGCGGACCGGCGCCGAGCAGGAGCGTTTGACGCTCAGAGCTTCTCGGGCGTGCGGATGCCCAGGAGGGCCATGCCCTGGTGGAGCGTGCGGGCCGTGACGTCACACAGGAAGAGACGGTTCTCCACCTGCTCCGGCGTCTCGGCCTTCAGCACCGGGCACTTGTCGTAGAAGGCCGTGTAGAGCGACGCCAGCTGGTACAGATAAGCCGCCACCTTGTGCGGGGCGTACTCCGCCGCCGCCTCGAAGACCGTGTCGCCGAACGCGTCCAGGTGCAGGCCCAGCGCCCGCTCCGCCGCGTGCAGTTCCAGCTCCGGGTGCGCGGCCGGCCGGACGTCTCCCGCCTTGCGCAGGATCGACTGGATACGGGCGTACGCGTACTGGAGGTAGACGGAGGTGTCGCCGTTCAGCGAGACCATCTGGTCCAGGTCGAACTTGTAGTCGCGGTTGGCCGACGTCGACAGGTCCGCGTACTTCACGGCGCCGATGCCGACCTGGGCGGCCCGCTCCTGGATCTCGTCCTCGGTGAGGTCCTGCGCCTTCTCCCGGACGACCTCGGCGGCCCGCTGCACCGCCTCGTCCAGCAGGTCCTCCAGGCGTACGGTCTCGCCCTCACGCGTCTTGAACGGCTTGCCGTCCGCGCCCAGCACGGTGCCGTAGCCCATGTTGTGCGCGGTGACGTCGTCGGTGAGCCAGCCCGCCCGGCGGGCCGTCTCGAAGACCATCTTGAAGTGCAGGGACTGGCGGACGTCCACGACGTAGATCAGGGACGTGGCGTGCAGCTCCTGGACCCGGTTGCGGATCGCGGTGAGGTCGGAGGCCGCGTAGCCGAAGCCGCCGTCGGCCTTCTGCACGATCAGCGGGACCGGCTGGTCGTCCTTGCCCCGGATGTCGTCGAAGAAGACCACGAGCGCGCCTTCGGAGCGGACCGCGACGCCCGTCTCCTCCAGGAGCCGGGCCGTCTCGGGCATGCCGTCGTTGTACGCCGACTCGCCGACGATCTCGTCGTCGCGGATCTCCATGTCGAGCTTCTCGAAGACCGAGGAGAAGTAGACCTTCGACTCGTCCACGAACCGCTGCCAGAAGTCCAGGGTCTCCTTGTCGCCGGACTGGAGGGCCACGACCCTCTTGCGCGCCCGCTCCTTGAAGTCCTCGTCCGCGTCGAACACCGCGCGGGAGGCCTTGTAGACCCGGTTCAGGTTCGACATGGCCTGCTCGCCGTCCGTGTCGGTCTCCGCGGACAGCGTGTCCGGGTTCTCGATCAGGTACTGGATGAGCATGCCGAACTGGGTGCCCCAGTCGCCGATGTGGTGCCGGCCGATCGTCTTCTCGCCGGTGAAGTCGAGCATGCCGCGCAGGGCGTCGCCGATCACCGCCGAGCGCAGATGCCCGACGTGCATCTCCTTCGCCACGTTCGGCTGGGCGTAGTCGATGACCGTGGTGCCCGGGTCCGCCTTGGCCGCCACGCCGAGCCGGTCGCCGTCCGCGTACCGCGCGGCCAGGTTCCGGGTGATCGCCCCGTCCGCGAGCGTGATGTTCAGGAAGCCGGGGCCGGAGACCTCGACGTCCTGGATCAGCTCGGCGCCGGTGGCGATGTGGGAGACGACCTGCGTCGCCAGCTCCCGCGGGTTGGCCTTCGCCTTCTTGGCCAGGGCCAGGATGCCGTTGGCCTGGAAGTCGGCCCGGTCGCTTCGGCGCAGCAGCGGGTCGACTCCGTCGGCTTCCGGGAGGGCGGAAGCGAGGGCGGAGGCGAGGTGCTGGTTGACGGAGTCGCTGAGGGACTTGACCGGGGCCATGGGAAAGGGCCGTTCTCGTCGAGGGGATCAGATAGACGTCGTCAGTATCCCATGAGGGATGAAGCGGTTTTTTGGCCGCGGGCCGGTGGGGGCTCGTCGCGCAGTTCCCCGCGCTCCTAAGAGGCGGCTGCGCCGCCTAAACTGGGGGCGCGGCCGTTTGACCGTATCGACTGCCCCGGAGAAAGAAGGACGTGCCGATCGTGGGTCAGAGCACCGAGACCACCGACTGGGTCTCCCGTTTCGCGGACGAGGTCATCGAGGAGTCGGAGCGTCGGGCCCCCGGCAAACCTGTCGTCGTCGCCTCCGGTCTGTCGCCCTCGGGCCCCATCCACCTGGGCAACCTCCGCGAGGTCATGACCCCGCACCTGGTCGCCGACGAGATCCGGCGCCGCGGTCACGAGGTCCGCCACCTGATCTCCTGGGACGACTACGACCGCTACCGCAAGGTGCCCGCCGGCATCGCCGGCGTCGACGACTCCTGGGCCGAGCACATCGGCAAGCCCCTGACCTCCGTCCCGGCCCCCGCCGGGTCGGCGTACCCGAACTGGTCCGAGCACTTCAAGGCCGCGATGACCGAGTCGCTGGCCGAGCTCGGCGTGGAGTTCGACGGCATCAGCCAGACCGCGCAGTACACCTCCGGCGTCTACCGCGACCAGGTGCTGCACGCCGTCGCGCACCGCGCCGAGATCGACGCGATCCTCGACCAGTACCGCACGAAGAAGGCGCCCGCCAAGCAGTCGCAGAAGCCGGTCGACGAGGCCGAGCTGGAGGCCGCCGAGGGCTCCGGCGCGGCGAGCGAGGACGACGGCAGCTCCGGCGCCGGGTCCGTCGGGTACTTCCCGTACAAGCCGTACTGCGGCAACTGCGAGAAGGACCTGACCACCGTCACCGCCTACGACGACGACTCCACCGAGCTGACTTACTCCTGCACCGCCTGCGGCTTCTCCGAGACCGTACGGCTGAACGAGTTCAACCGCGGCAAGCTCGTCTGGAAGGTCGACTGGCCCATGCGCTGGGCCTACGAGGGCGTGATCTTCGAGCCCTCCGGCGTCGACCACTCCTCGCCCGGCTCCTCCTTCCAGGTCGGCGGCCAGATCGTCGGCATCTTCGGCGGCAAGCAGCCCATCGGCCCGATGTACGCCTTCGTCGGCATCACCGGCATGGCCAAGATGTCCTCCTCGCGGGGCGGTGTGCCGACCCCCGCCGACGCGCTGAAGATCATGGAGCCGCAGCTCCTGCGCTGGCTCTACGCCCGCCGCCGCCCCAACCAGTCCTTCAAGATCGCCTTCGACCAGGAGATCCAGCGCCTCTACGACGAGTGGGACAAGCTCGACGCGAAGGTCGCCGACGGCTCCGCCCTGCCGGCCGACGTGGCCGCCCACTCGCGTGCGGTGCGGACCGCCGGCGGCGAGCTGCCGCGGACCGCGCGCGCCCTGCCGTACCGGACGCTCGCCTCCGTCGCCGACATCACCGCCGGGCACGAGGACCAGGCGCTGCGCATCCTGAGCGAACTCGACCCCTCCGACCCGCTCACCGCCCTCGACGAGGCCCGTCCGCGCTACGACAAGGCCGAGGCCTGGACCAACACGTACGTCCCCGCCGACCAGCGGACCGTCGTGCGTGAGCAGCCCGACGCCGAACTGCTGAAGTCCCTCGACGAGGCGTCCCGGCAGTCCCTGCGGCTGCTGCTGGACGGACTCGCCGAGAACTGGTCGCTGGACGGACTGACCCACCTCGTCTACGGCGTCCCGAAGGTCCAGGCCGGGTTCCCGGCCGACGCCACGCCCAAGGAACTGCCGCCGGAGATCAAGACCGCCCAGCGGACGTTCTTCGCGCTGCTCTACCACCTGCTCGTCGGCCGCGACACCGGTCCGCGACTGCCCACGCTGCTGCTCGCGGTGGGGCAGGAGCGGGTGCGGGGCCTGCTCGGCGAGTGACGCCGTGAGGAAAGCGCCCGGTGCCTTGGGGGACCGGGCGCTTTCTCGTGTGCGTGGGCGTTCCTAGTGCCGTGACCGGAAAGGTTCACCGGCTCGCGACGCCCGGCACGGCACCTCGCCGCGTTGTCGCATCACCCGAGTACATCCAGTACGCAGGCGACGCTCCGCCTTGCGATGCACCGCACCGGACGCCGCGAGCTTCCCGGCAAACCTTTCCGGTCACGGCACTAGGCGATGTGCTCGTCCGCCATCTCCGCGTTGAGACGGTTGGAGAAGCGGTTCACCATGCGCTTGGCCTCGGCCTCGGGGAGCGAGATGCCGTAGATCGCCTCCACGTCGACGATGAACCCCTTGGGGGTCGGCGCACCGTTGCCGCCCTTGATCGACTCACGGAAGACCTGGTAGTACGCGTTCTCGTCCGGCTCGTAGCCGCCGCCCTCGCCCAGCTCGCGGGTGCGGCCACCGGAACCCACCGGGATCGGGAACGTGCCGGTCTCCTCCGGGGCCGGTTCCTGGCCCGGGGCCGGGGGCTCCTCCTCGTACTGCTCCCGGTACTCCGTGGCCTGCTGCTCCTGCTCGTACCACTGGTCGTACTGCTCGGAAGGGTCGTACGGCGGGTCGTAGTTGGGGTCGTAGCCGCCGTGGTACTCGACCTCCTGCGGAGGCGTCTGGAACCAGGGGCTCTGGTCGGGCTCGGGCTCGGGGGCGTAGGCCTGTGGCCCGGGGTTGCGGCCGCCGCCGGGGATGGCGCGCTGCTCGTCCGCGGGCGTGGCTCTCGGTGGGACGGGTACCGCCCCGGCGGCGCGGCCGCCCGCGGCCGTCGAGAACATCTCGGCCGCCGCCGGCAGCTCCTGGTGATGGGGCGCCGGGGGAAGTACCGCCGGTTCTATGCCTGCCGCCGCCAGGCCCGCGGGGGCCGTCTCCGCGAGGGGCACGCCGTAGCGCGCCAGACGGAGCGGCATCAGGGACTCCACCGGGGCCTTGCGGCGCCAGGCGCGACCGAAGCGGGAGCGCAGGCGGGCCTGGTAGACGAGACGTTCCTGCTCCAGCTTGATCACCTGGTCGTAGGAGCGCAGTTCCCAGAGCTTCATCCGGCGCCAGAGGAGGAACGTCGGCACCGGCGAGAGCAGCCAGCGCGTGATGCGGACGCCCTCCATGTGCTTGTCCGCGGTGATGTCCGCGATCCGGCCGATCGCGTGCCGGGCGGCCTCGACGGAGACCACGAACAGGATCGGGATCACCGCGTGCATGCCGGTGCCCAGCGGGTCCGGCCAGGCGGCCGCGCCGTTGAAGGCGATCGTGGCCGCCGTCAGCAGCCATGCCGTCTGCCGCAGCAGGGGGAAGGGGATGCGGATCCAGGTCAGGAGCAGATCCAGGGCGAGCAGGACGCAGATCCCCGCGTCGATGCCGATCGGGAACACGTACGAGAAGTTCCCGAAACCTTTCTTCAGGGCCAGCTCGCGCACGGCCGCGTACGAGCCGGCGAAGCCGATGCCGGCGATGATCACGGCGCCGGTCACGACCACGCCTATGAGAACGCGGTGCATCCGAGTCAGCTGGATTGGCGCGGACACCTACTCCCCTCCCCTTGCGTGTTGTTGCGCGCAACAGGGTGGCACATGTGTACGGCGGACGCGTGTCCGGTCCGTCAGCTCTTTGCGGACGAGGCCTTGGACGCCGTCGCCTTCGCGGCCGCCGAAGCCGACTTCGTCGCCGTCGGCTTCGGGGTGGCGGACGCGGACCCCGACGCCGACGGGGACTGCGACGGGCTCGTCGTCGCGGCCGAACCCCCGTTGTCCCCTTCGCCGTTGGCGGACCGGACCGCCGCCACGACCTCCTGGGCCGCCTTCTTCGCGGACGCCGTCAGGGTGTCCCCGCTGGGCGTCTTCTCGCCGGCCAGACCGGCGCCGTTGTAGTCGAGCGTGATGACGACGTTCTCGACGCGGGCCACGACCGTCTGCTGTTTGAAGGCGCCTTCCTTCTTCTTCAGGTCGTAGCGCACCACCGTCGCCTGGTCGCCCGTGCCGGTGACCGTCTCCGTCTTGGCGTTCTTGGCGTCCGCCACCGTCTGGGCGGCTTTGACCTGCTTCGCGTAGTACGTCTGTGCCTGCGACTCGGCGTCACCGGTCGCCGCGTCCGACTCGAACCGCAGCAGGGAGACGTTGAGCCAGCGGAACTGCGACCCCTTCACCCCGTTGTTGTCCAGGCTGGACCAGGAACAGCTGGCGCGGGCGCCCGTGTCGGAGGAGTCGCCCTCCTTGCCGGAGGACGTGCCCTTCGGGACCAGTTCCGTCAGCGTCTTCTTCGACAGCACCTTGCAGGCGCCCGGCAGCGTCGCGTACGCGGCCGCCTCGACAGCGGGGGCGGTGGTCGCGGCGGTGTCGCCGGAACCGCCCGTGCCCTGCGCGCCGTCCGCGGCGGAGGCGGCGCCGGCCGAGCCCGAGTCCGAGCCGGAGTCCGAGGAGCATGCCGCGGCGAACACCATCACCGGCACCGCGAGCGCGGCGGCCAGGACGCGGTTCAGGCCCCCCGTGCGGGTGGCGCGCTGGTCAAACTGGTCGTCTCGCTGGGCTCGTCGCTGCATGGTTCCTTCACTCATGACGCTCGTGGTTCCTGCGGTCGGATCGGGTCCGAGGGGCCACGGTACGCGGTGGGACAGCTGTGCGGTTCCGCTTCACCCGCTGTGCGGACCCGCCGGACGCCGACGCCGAAGGCCGTTATCCGGCCAGGGAGTCGGCGAGCTGAGAAGCCAGTTTCCGGGCCTTGTCCTGCATTTCCTTGCTGTCCGGGACGGTTCCGACCGTCGCCGGCTGCTCCTCGTACTCGATGGTCACGATGACGTTGGACGTGCGGAACGCCACAGTCACCGTGCGCTGTCTGACCGTGGAACCCGAGCTGCTGAGCGCGTCGTCCACGAACGCCTCGTCACCGAGGTCGTCCAGCAGGCGGGGCTGGAGGTCGGTGGGGGCGGAGGAGGGGGAGGCGCCCGCCGAGCCGGAGCCGGAGGCCGAGGGCGGCGCGGAGGAGGCGGCCGCACCGGAGGGAGAGGACGAAGGGGACGAAGGGGATGCGGTGGAGGAGGGTGCGGCGGAGGAAGGGGACCCCGTGCCGGACTCGGAGGCCGCGGGCTGCGGGATGTCGGCCGCGGTGACCTTCCGCGCGAACAACTCCTCGGCCTCGTCGTCGTCGCTGACGGAGTTGTCGTAGGAGACGACGCGTTCGAGGTCGACGAAGAGATGGTCCGTGGCGTCCGCCGACTGCACCTTCCAACGGCAGCCGTCCTTGCGGTCGGTGTCGAACGTCAGCGTCGCCTCGCCGTCGTAGGCGGTCTCGCGCTGCTTCTCGTCGGTGAGTTGCCCGATGCCGGGCAGCAGGGAGTCGAGCGTGGGACGGGCGACGGCGCTGCAGGCCTCGGGCAGGGTCGTGTACTTGCCGGGCTGCGCGGTGGCCGAGGCGGTGCCGGCCTCGCCGGGGTTGGAGTCGTCCGTGGAACCGCCGTTGTCCGAACTGCCGGTGCAGCCGGCCAGCAGCGCCGCGAGGAGTGCGGCGATGCCGGGTACGTAGGCCTTCCGGTGCACGGTCGGCTCCTCTCGACGGTTCGCGTGGCGAGCGGGACGGCGATCTTGGGTCCAGTGTCCCCGCTGCTTAATCGCTTGCCGGACGGGGGCGGCCCCAGCAGACAATGTGTATCGCACGCAACACCGTGGCCGCCGGTCCGATGTCCCATTCGTTGATCTTGGCGCCGGTTTTGCGACTTGAGACTTCTGTTGGGTATCCGGGGGATTGAGGACGCTATGTCATATGTAGAGATGCCGGGCGCGAAGGTACCGATCCGGATGTGGGCCGACCCGGCGTCGGTGGAGGACGTGGCGCTCCAGCAGCTGCGCAACGTCGCCACCCTGCCGTGGATCAAGGGCCTCGCCGTGATGCCGGACGTCCACTACGGCAAGGGCGCGACGGTCGGGTCGGTCATCGCGATGCGGGGCGCGGTCTGCCCGGCGGCGGTCGGTGTGGACATCGGCTGCGGGATGTCCGCGGTGAAGACGTCCCTGACGGCGAACGACCTGCCGGGGGACCTGTCCCGCCTGCGCTCGAAGATCGAGCAGGCGATTCCGGTGGGGCGGGGGATGCACGAGGACCCCGTGGACCCGGGGGCGTTCCACGGCTTCGCGACCGCGGGGTGGGACGACTTCTGGGGGCGGTTCGACGGGGTGGCCGAGGCGGTGAAGTTCCGTCAGGAGCGTGCCACGAGGCAGATGGGAACTCTCGGAAGCGGGAACCACTTTGTCGAAGTGTGCACGGATACGGTCGGATCTGTCTGGCTGATGCTGCACTCCGGTTCCCGGAACATCGGCAAGGAGCTCGCGGAGCACCACATCGGCATAGCCCAGAAGCTCCCGCACAACCAGAACCTGGTCGACCGCGACCTCGCCGTCTTCATCGCGGAGACACCGCAGATGGCGGCGTACCGCAACGACTTGTTCTGGGCGCAGGAATACGCGAAGTACAACCGCACGATCATGATGGCGCTGCTGAAGGACGTGATGCGCAAGGAGTTCCGGAAGGCGAAGCCCACCTTCGAGCCGGAGATCAGCGCGCACCACAACTACGTTGCCCAGGAGCGCTACGACGGGATGGACCTGCTCGTGACCCGCAAGGGCGCGATCAGGGCCGGTTCCGGCGAATACGGGATCATCCCCGGCTCCATGGGCACCGGTTCCTACATCGTGAAGGGCCTCGGGAACGAGAAGTCCTTCAACTCCGCCTCGCACGGCGCGGGTCGGCGCATGAGCCGCAACGCGGCCAAGCGGCGCTTCTCGACGAAGGACCTGGAGGAGCAGACGCGGGGCGTGGAGTGCCGAAAGGACTCCGGCGTCGTGGACGAGATCCCGGGCGCCTACAAGCCGATCGACCAGGTCATCGACCAGCAGCGGGACCTGGTCGAGGTCGTGGCGAAGCTGAAGCAGGTCGTCTGCGTGAAGGGCTGACCCGCCTCACACGGCCGGCGCGTTGTCCCCGTCACCGGGCGAGGGCAACGCGCTACAGCCGTTTCTCCAGGAGTGTCACCGCGTACGGGCTGCCCGATCCGCCGTCCTTTTCCCGTTGTTCGCCCACCACCGTGTAGCCCGCCGCCTCGTAGTAGGCGCGCAGGCGGGGGTTGGAGGAGAGGCAGTCCAGGCGGGCGTAGGGGCGGCCCGCTGCGGCTATGCGGGATTCGGCGTGGGCCAGGAGGGCGCGGCCCGTGGCCGGGGGTGCGGTGTACGGGGTGGTCATCAGGCGGTGGACGTAGCCGGCGTCGGGTGGGCGGGGGCCCCAGGCCGCGGGGTCGGACCACCAGAGTTCGTAGGCGCCGGTCGGCACGGCGTCCGTGTGGGACAGCCAGACCTCGCCGGACTCCATGCGGTCGCGGAAGTGGGTCTCGTCCTTCTCGCCCGGCTTCCATTGGTCGATTCCGTGGGCGAGTTGCCAGAGGGCGGCGGTGTCGCGGAGGCGGACCAGCAGGGGGGCCTCGGCCGGGGTCGCCCTGCGGAAGGTCAGGGGTGGCCAGGTGGCGGGGACGGGCTCCAGGAGGTGGGCGCGGAGGGCGACGGAGAGCGGCGCCGCGTCCACGCCCAGGGCGGTCGTGACGTAGGACTCCACCGAGCCGTAGCGGCTGCGCAGGGAGGCGAGGAACAGGCGCATGACGGACTCGGGGGCCCGTGCGGCGGCCGGCCGGGCCGGGGAGCGGCCCTCGTTGCGGATGCGCCCGTCGGACAGCGGGGCCCGGCCGGCCAGTTCGGTCAGGGTGCAGTCGAAGACGATCGTGTCGTCGGGGACGCCGAGGAGGGCCAGCACCAGGGCCGCGAGCCGGTCCGTGCGGTCGTTGCCCGAGGCGCAGTGGAAGGCGAGGGGGGAGCGGGCCCGCGCGATCAGTCCGAGAGCGGTCGCCGGCTTCTCCGTGCGGAGGTCGATCGCCGTGCCCACGGACAGGGACGGGAACCGGTCCCGGTCGGCGGTGTGCTTCGTCGGGTCGCCCGGGGAGTCCGCGCGGTAGAGGCGGCCGGGGCGGACCCGGAGGCCGTCGGTGGTGCGGTAGCCGCCCAGGTCGCGGAAGGTGTGCGGGCTGTCGAAGGCGGGGTGTCTGTCCACGGTGTGACCCTATGCGGAGGGCGCGGAACCGGATGGGGGTGAACTGGTGTCTTAGGCTGGCCGGTTCGGGTCGTGGACACGGGGGTGTCGGATGCAGCGGATGCGTGGTGCGGTGGCGGTGGCGGGGCTCGTGCTCGTCGTGGGCACTCTGCTCGCGGGGTGTTCGCAGGAGTACGAGGACAAGCGGGGGAAGGGGGACGCCCCGGTCGCCGGGAAGGCGGGGGACGACACTCCGGCCGAGGTGTTCAACATGCCGGACGGGTTCGGCAACCTCGCCACCAAGTGCGTGGGGCACGGGTTCAGGGCGTATGTGACGACCAACGCGACGGGGCCGTCGAATGTGCAGATCGTCGAGGACAAGTCGTGCGGGGGCTGAGGGCCGCGGGGGCGGTGGCCGTGCTCGTGCTCGCGCTCGGCGGGTGTGCGTCGCAGCAGTACTACGACGAGCGGGGGAAGGCCGACGCCCCGGTGGCGGGGCGGGCGGGCGAGGACTCCGCCGCCGAGGTCTACAACTTCCCCGACGGGTTCGGCAACCTCGCCACCAAGTGCGTGGGGAAGGGCAAGCGGGCGTACGCGACGACGAAGTTCGTGCAGCAGGAGGACGAGGACGAGGTGATCGTCGTCCCGGCCAACGCGGTGATCGTCGACGACCCGCGGTGTCAGGCGCCGTGAGGGGTCACTTCGCGTGCCGCACCGCGTAGATCATGACGAACGCCACGATGTGGATGCCGAAGAGGAAGTAGCCGAGCCACCACCACATCTGGCGCTCGTCGTGCGGCCCCCGGGGTTCCTCGCCCGCCATCACAGCTCCCGGTGCACTTTGGTGTTCGAGGCCTGGGCGCGGGGGCGCAGCACCAGGAGGTCCACGTTGACGTGGCTGGGCCGGGTCACCGTCCAGGCGATGGTGTCGGCGACGTCGTCGGCGGTGAGCGGTGCGGCGACGCCCTCGTAGACCTTGGCGGCCCGGTCCTCGTCGCCGCCGAAGCGGGTGAGGGCGAACTCGTCGGTCTTGACCATGCCGGGGGCGACCTCGATGACGCGGACCGGCCGGCCGACGATCTCCAGGCGGAGGGTCTCGGCGAGGACGTGCGCGCCGTGCTTGGCGGCGACATAGCCGGCGCCGCCCTCGTAGGTGCCGTGGCCGGCGGTGGAGGAGACGACGACGATCGTGCCGTCGCCGCTCGCGTCGAGCTTGGGCAGCAGGGCCTGGGTGAGGTTGAGGGTGCCGATGACGTTCGTCTCGTACATCGTGCGCCAGTCGGCGGGGTCGCCGGTGGCCACCGGGTCGGCGCCGAGCGCCCCGCCCGCGTTGTTGACCAGGACGCCGACCGTCGTGAAGGCGGTGGCGAACTCGTCGACGGCGGCGCGGTCCGTGACGTCCAGCGGGTACGCGGTCGCCGAGCCGCCCGCCGCGACGATCTCCTCGGCCAGCGCCTCGATACGGTCCTTGCGGCGGGCGGTGAGGACGACGCGGTAGCCGGCGGCGGCGAGGCGGCGGGCCGTGGCGGCGCCGATTCCGCTGCTCGCACCGGTGACGACGGCGATGCGGGAGGCGGCGGACGGGGCGGCGGTGGCCATGGGACTGCTCCTCGGGCTACGCGATCGGGCTGGCGCGGAAAGGTCGGCCGGCCTCGAAAGGCCGTCCGGCCAGGATAGGCGGGAAACGCGGGACGGACGCCGGGGTGTCCGTGAGGTGGACCACCCCCGGCATCGGCTGGGTGTCCATGAGATGGCCCCCCGGCACCGGCGCGGCGGCGTTCACTCGCCGCGCGGGGCCCACATGATCACGGCCATGCCCGCGAGGCAGATCAGCGCGCCCGTGATGTCCCAGCGGTCGGGGCGGAAACCGTCGGCGACCGTGCCCCACAGGATCGAGCCGGCGACGAAGATCCCGCCGTACGCGGCGAGGATGCGGCCGAAGTGGGCGTCGGGCTGGAAGGTGGCGACGAAGCCGTAGGCGCCGAGGGCGAGGACGCCGCCGCCGGCCCAGAGCCAGCCGCGCTGCTCGCGCACGCCCTGCCAGACCATCCAGGCGCCGCCGATCTCGAAGAGGGCGGCGAGGACGAAGAGGGCGGCGGAGCGGAGGATCGTCATGCCGCTCAGCCTCGCACGGGGGGTCGCGTCACCTGTTGGAGGGCGCCTCACCGCCCGCTCGCCGTGGGATACATCCCCCCGGTAGGACCGGCCGACGCAAGGAGTGGTGGCATGCGCAGGATGCGGGGGCTCGCGGTGTGGGGGGCCTTGGCGGTACTGGCGGTGGGCTCGCCCGCGGTGGCGGGGGCGGGGGCGAGGGACGGGGCCGAGGCCGATCTGTCGTACCACGGGTTCGCGGTCCTGCACGGTGGGCGGGTCGACGTACGGCTGACGCCACGGAACCACGGTCCGGCGGACGTGGCCGACGCGACGGTCCGGCTGCGCTGGTCGGTGCCGCTGGCGGCGCGCGGTCAGCGGCTGCCGCAGGGGTGTGCGCGGACGGGGGAGCGGTCGGTGGTGTGCCGGACGGGGCCGCTCGCGGCGGACACGCTGGGGGAGCGGATCGAGCTGGAGGTACGGCTGCGGGGGCGGCCGGCGGAGGCGACGCTGGACGTGGACACGGTGTGGGCGGGCGGGGCGGTGGACCGCAACCGGGCCAATGACCGGCAGCAGGTGCTGGTGCTGGACACCGGGGACACCTACTACTTCTGAGGGCCGTGAGGTCCCTGAGTACGATCTCGGCAGGCGGCGCTGACGAAGGGGTTGGGCGATGTCCGGGAACGTGCGGTCGGGTCTGCTGGACGAGCTGTCCGTGGTCTCCCGGCGGTACGTGGCGTCGTACGCCCTGTTCAACCAGGCTCTGGCGGACCGGCTCGGGCTGCATCCGACCGATCTGCAGTGTCTGAACCTGCTGACGCTGGAGCCGGAACCGGTGACGGCGGGCCGGGTGGCCGAGCTGACCGGGCTGACGACGGGGTCGGCGACGCGGCTGGTGGACCGGCTGGAGCGGGCGGGGTACGTGGTCCGGGAGCGGGACGCGGCCGACCGGCGGCGGGTGCTGGTGGCGCCGGTGCCGGAGCGGATCGCGGAGTTCGGGCGGATGTGGAAGCGGCTGGGCGGGGACCGCACGCCCCTGGTCGCGGATCTGCCGGACGCGGAGCTGGCCGTGATCGTGCGGCACATGCGGCGGACGGTGGAGTTCCACGGGGAGCGGATCGCACGACTGCGGGAAGGCCGGGTGTAGGGGTTCATGCGGGACACGGGCATACGGGGCTCCGGCGTACCGGACTTCCGGGACTCCGAGACGCTGGAGTTCGGTGTGGTGCAGGCCCGCCGGCAGGCGCGGGCGGCGGAGGCCGAGAGGAGTGGGGCGGCCGAGGTGGCCGAGGCGGTGTCCGCGTTCTCGGGGCGGGGGCTGCCCCGGCACTGGCCCCTGGTACTGCTGGGGGCGGCGGTGCTGCCGGGGGCGGTGCTGGTGGTCGTGGGCCGGTCGCTGGAGGAGCCGGCGGTGCAGGCGTGGCGGACGGTGTGTCTGGCGGTGACCGTGCAGGCGCTGCCGTTCCTGCTGCTGGGGACGGCGCTGTCGGGGGCGATCAACGCGTTCGTGCCGGCGAGTGTGTTCAGCCGGCTGCTGCCGAAGCGGCCCGCGCTGGCGGTGCCGGTGGCGGGGGCGGCGGGGGTGGTGCTGCCGGGGTGTGAGTGCGCCTCGGTGCCGGTGGCGAACAGTCTGATCGGGCGGGGGGTGACTCCGGCGGCGGCGTTCGCGTTCCTGCTGTCCGCGCCCGCGATCAACCCGGTGGTGCTGACGGCGACGGCGGTGGCGTTCCCCGGCAGTCCGCAGATGGTGCTGGCCCGGCTGCTGGCCTCGCTGGTGACGGCGGCCGTGATGGGCTGGCTGTGGCTCTGGCTGGGGCGCGAGGAGTGGCTGCGGCCGGCCGTACGGCACACCGGGCACCGGGCGGGGCACAGCCGCTGGGAGGAGTTCCGGCAGGGTTTCCAGCACGACTTCCTGCACGCGGGGGGCTTCCTGGTGGTCGGGGCGATGGCGGCGGCGACCTTCAACGTGGCGGTGCCGCGGTCGGTGCTGGAGGTGTTCTCGGGGTCGCCGTGGCTGTCGGTGCTGTTCCTGGCGGCGCTGGCGATCCTGCTGGCGGTGTGCAGTGAGGCGGACGCGTTCGTGGCGGCCTCGCTGAGCGGGTTCTCGCCGCTGGCGCGGCTGGCGTTCATGGTGGTCGGGCCGATGGTCGACCTGAAGCTGATCGCGTTGCAGGCGGGGACGTTCGGCCGGGCCTTCGCGGTCCGGTTCTCCTCGGCGACGGTGGTCGTCGCGGTGGTGTGCAGCGCGATCGTGGGAGGGGTGCTGCTGTGAAGCGGTTCATACGGGTGGCGTTGCTGCTGCTGAGCGGGCTGGGGCTGTTGCAGACCGCGCTGTTCACGGACGAGTACCTGCGGTTCGTGAAGCCGGGGATGCGGTGGCTGCTGGTCGTGTCGGGTGTGGTGCTGGTGGGGCTCGGGGTCCTGGAGGCGCTGGCCGCGCGCCGACGGGACGGACAGGGCGCGCGGGGGGAGGACCACGGGCACGGGCATGACCACTCCCGGGTGCCGCGGGTCGCCTGGCTGCTGTTCCTGCCGGTGCTGAGCCTGCTGTTCTACGCGCCGCCCGCGCTGGGCTCGTACACGGCGTCGCGGGAGCCGGCCAAGGTCGTCGCGGTCGAGGACGACGGGTTCGATCCGCTGCCGGCGACCTCGCCGCTGCCGATCACGCTGACGGGGTTCACCCAGCGGGTGCAGCAGGACCGCAGCCGGGCGATCAAGGGGCGCGCGGTGCAGCTGACGGGGTTCGCGTCGCCGGCCGACGGGGGCGGCTGGTACCTGACCCGGATTCTCATCAGCTGCTGCGCGGCGGACGCCACGACGTTGAAGGTGCGGGTGTACGGCGGTACGACGCCGAAGGCGGACACGTGGGTGACGGTCACCGGGACCTGGCACCCGGGTGGCAGGCTCGGCACCTCGTCGGCGGCGGTGGCGCTGGACGCCCAGGCGCTGAAGAAGGTACGCAAGCCGTCGAACGCGTACATGGACGCGCTTCCCCTGGGCTGACACCGGACGCCTGCCCCGGGGCCTCGACCCCGGCCGAACCCTGACTTCCCTGCCCGGCGCTGCCTGCCTTGGGCCCCGGCCTGCCTGCCCGGGGGTGCCTCCCGGCCTGCCTGCCCGGCGCTGATCCTGGGTTCTGCGCACCGCCCTCCGACCTCCCCCGGCCCTTCTCCGAGGAGGGGAATACCCCGCCCCCGGGTCCCGTTCAAGGGGTATAGTTGAACGGTCAACAACTTTGGAGGTTGAGCGACCATGCAGTTCGGGATCTTCACGGTGGGCGATGTGACGCCGGACCCGACGACCGGCCGTACGCCGAGTGAGCGGGAGCGGATCAAGGCCATGGTCGCCATCGCGCTGAAGGCGGAGGAGGTCGGGCTCGACGTCTTCGCCACCGGGGAGCACCACAACCCGCCGTTCGTGCCCTCCTCGCCGACCACCATGCTCGGGTACGTCGCCGCGCAGACGGAGAAGCTGATCCTCTCCACCTCCACCACCCTCATCACCACCAACGACCCGGTGAAGATCGCCGAGGACTTCGCGATGCTCCAGCACCTGGCCGACGGCCGGGTGGACCTGATGATGGGCCGCGGCAACACCGGTCCCGTCTACCCCTGGTTCGGCCAGGACATCCGGCAGGGCATCAACCTCGCCGTCGAGAACTACGCCCTGCTGCGCCGGCTGTGGCGCGAGGACGTCGTGGACTGGGAGGGCAAGTTCCGCAGCCCGCTCCAGGGGTTCACCTCCACGCCGAGGCCCCTCGACGACGTCCCGCCGTTCGTCTGGCACGGCTCCATCCGCTCCCCGGAGATCGCCGAGCAGGCCGCCTACTACGGCGACGGCTTCTTCCACAACAACATCTTCTGGCCCGCCGACCACACCAAGCGCATGGTCGAGCTGTACCGCTCCCGGTACGCCCACTACGGGCACGGCACGCCCGAGCAGGCCATCGTGGGGCTCGGCGGTCAGGTGTTCATGCGGAAGAACTCGCAGGACGCGGTCCGCGAGTTCCGGCCGTACTTCGACAACGCGCCGGTCTACGGGCACGGGCCGTCCCTGGAGGACTTCACCGAGCAGACCCCGCTGACCGTCGGCACCCCCGAGCAGGTCATCGAGAAGACCCTCACCTTCCGTGAGTACGCCGGCGACTACCAGCGCCAGCTGTTCCTGCTCGACCACGCAGGCCTCCCCCTGAAGACCGTCCTGGAGCAGCTCGACCTGCTCGGCGAGGAGGTCGTGCCGGTGCTGCGCAAGGAGTTCGCCGCCCGGCGCCCGGCCGAGGTGCCGGACGCGCCCACCCACCAGTCGCTGCTCGCGGCCGCACGGAAGGAGACCGTGGCATGAAGCTCGTCGTCGTCTCGGCAGGACTGAGCGTCCCCTCGTCGACCCGGCTGCTCGCCGACCGGCTCGCCCAGGCGGCCGGGGCGCGGACGCCGGTGGACACCGAGATCGTGGAGCTGCGCGACCTCGCCGTGGAGATCGCGCACCACTTCACCAACGGCTTCCCCGGCCGCAGGCTCGCCGCCGCCCTGGACGCGGTCGGGGCCGCCGACGGCCTGATCGTGGTCACGCCGGTGTTCTCCGCGTCGTACAGCGGACTGTTCAAGTCGTTCTTCGACGTGCTGGACCCGGACGCCCTGACCGGGAAGCCGGTGCTGATCGCGGCGACCGGCGGCTCCGCCCGGCACTCCCTCGTCCTGGAGCACGCCCTGCGGCCGCTCTTCGCCCACCTGCGGGCCGTCGTCGTGCCGACCGCCGTCTACGCCGCCTCGGAGGACTGGGGCGCCGAGGGGCTGCCGGAGCGGATCGAGCGGGCCGCGGGAGAGCTGGCGGCGCTGATGGGCGGGCTGTCGGCGGTGCGCGAGCCCGAGCCGGTGAAGGACGCCTTCGACGTCGTACCGTTCGCCGAGCAGCTCGCCGCGCTGCGGCCCGCGGGATGAGGTTGCCTCCGGCTGAGTGAGAGGGCAGTAAGAAGCCCGACGGAAGGAAGATCATCAGGTCGTCCGACCCGGAAAGCTTGGCAGACTGGCTTCGTGCCTCCCACCCTGCTGCTCGCCGAAGACGACCGCGCCATCCGTCACGCCCTGGAACGCGCCCTGGCCCTGGAGGGGTACCAGGTCACCGCGGTCGCCGACGGCGTCGAGGCGCTGGCCCACGCCCACAAGACGCCGCCGGACGTGCTCGTCCTCGACGTGATGATGCCCGGGATCGACGGACTCCAGGTCTGCCGGGTGCTGCGCGCCGAGGGCGACCGCACGCCGATCCTGATGCTGACCGCGCTGGTGGAGACCGCCGACCGGATCGCCGGGCTCGACGCGGGCGCCGACGACTACGTCGTCAAGCCGTTCGACGTCGAGGAGGTCTTCGCCAGGCTGCGGGCCCTGCTGCGGCGCACCAACCCGGGCGGTGTCCCCGCCCCGGTGGAGACCGCCGCCGCCCCGCGGCAGACGCCCGAGCGGTACCTGGAGGCGGCCGGGCTGCGCATGGACCCGCAGGCGCGGCGGGCCTGGCGGGGCGAGCGCGAGCTGGAGCTCACCCGCACCGAGTTCGAACTGCTGGAACTCCTCGTGCGCAACGCCGGGATCGTCCTCGACCACTCCACGATCTACGACCGCATCTGGGGCTACGACTTCGGCCCCGGCTCCAAGAACCTCGCCGTCTACGTCGGCTACCTCCGCCGCAAGCTCGACCACCCGGACGCCTCCCCGCTGATCCACACGGTGCGCGGCGTCGGATACGTGCTCCGGGAGGACTGAGTGGGCCGGCTGCGGCGGCTGCTGGGTGGGCCGCGGCCCAAGCTGGTGTCCCTGCGGACGACGTTCGCCGTGTCGTTCGCCGCGGTGACCGCCGCCGTGACCGTGCTGGTGGGGGTGTTGTCGTACTCGGCGGCGGCCCGCCTGGTGCGGGTCGACCAGGAGTCGGTGTTCGACGAGGTCGTCCAGGATCTGCGCGACGAGGTGCGCGGGCACGCGATGGCACCGGAGGACTTCTCCTCCGCGGCGCCCGGGCACGACATCGTGCGGCCCGCGCGGACGAACGTGCAGGTGCTCGGGGCCGACGGGACGGTCGTCGACAGCGGCAGTCCGCGGCTGCCCGTGGTGGCCGCCGACCGGAAGGTGGCAGCGGCCCCGGCGGCCGGGCGGATGGCCGAGCACAAGGACGTGGACGTCGGCAGCGACGTGTACCGGGTCGCGACCGTCGCGCTCGGCGGCGGGCGCGGTGCGGTGCAGGTGGCGCAGGAGTTCAGCGACACCGAGGACCTGCTGCGGGCGCTCCAGCAGCGCACCCTGATCCTGATGACCGCCGTCGTCCTGGCCGCGGGCCTGTTCGGCTGGTGGCTGGCCCGTCGCATCACCCACCGTCTGGTCATCCTCACGACCGCCGCCGAGGACGTCGCCCGGACCCGGCGGCTCGGTGTGCAGGTGCCGGTCACCGGCTACGACGAGGTGGGCCGGCTCGGCCGGGCCTTCGACCGGATGCTGGGCCGGCTCGCCCAGTCGGAGGAGGACCAGCGGCGCCTGGTGCAGGACGCGGGGCACGAACTGCGCACCCCGCTGACCTCGCTGCGGACGAACATCTCGCTGCTGCGGCGGATCGACGAGCTGCCGCCCGCCATGCGCGAGGACCTGGTCGCCGACCTCACCCAGGAGGCCCGTGAGCTGACCGACCTGGTCAACGAGCTGGTCGACCTCGCCGCAGGCCAGGCCGACAACGAACCCCCGCAGAAAGTGGACCTCGCCGACATCGCCGAGGAGGTCGCGGTGCTCGCCCGGCGCCGCACCGGACGGGTGATCCAGGTCCGGGCGAGCGGTGACACCACGACCGACGGCCGGCCCGGCATGCTCCAGCGGGCCGTGTCCAACCTCGTGGAGAACGCCACCAAGTTCGACCGCGAGGGCGTGGCGCCCGTCGAGATCTCCGTCACCGGGCCCGCCCGGCCCGGCGTCGTCCGCGTCGAGGTCCTCGACCGCGGGCCCGGCATCGCCGTCGAGGACCTGACCCGCGTCTTCGACCGCTTCTACCGCGCCGCCGACGCCCGCTCCCTGCCCGGATCCGGCCTCGGCCTGTCGATCGTGCGGGAGGTGGCCCTCTCCCACGGCGGCGCCCCCTTCGCCCGCCGACGGGAGGGCGGGGGCTCCGTGACCGGGTTCACGGTGGGCGGGGGTTGGTGACGGGGGCTTGATGACGGGGGTTGGTGACGGGGGTTGGTGACGGGGGGGTGACCAGGGCGGTCGGGGAACCCCGGGCGGTCGATTCCCCTCCTCCGGGGTGGCGTCCTCGGGGGCGTTCTCCGGGGCGGCGGCGGGTGAGCGCGGACGCGCGGGATTCCGTACCACCGCCCGAGGGGCCCTGCGGATGCGAGGATGAGGCGCCATGACTGCCGGGTGGTGTACACGCACACTGCGTGCCGCGATGTTCGCGGCCGTCTGTGTGCTGCTCGCCGCCCTGGGCCACGTCCTGATGTCCGGCGCCCACGTCCCCGCCTGGGCCCTGGCCGCCGGTGCGGCCGTGACCGGCGCGGCGGGCTGGTGCCTGGCGGGCCGCGAACGGGGGCCGGCGTCGGTGGTCGCGGTCGTGGTGGCCGCGCAGGCGCTGCTGCACCGGGCGTTCGAGTACGCCCAGACGGTGGGTGTGGGCCCGGGCGCGCAGGTGCCGGTCGCCGGGGGCATGGGCTCGGTGTCCACGTCCTCGTCCCCCTCCCTGTCCAGCAACATGTCCATGAACACGTCCATGGACGGCATGGACATGGCGCACATGGTCGGCATGGGCCACATGAGCCACCCCGGGAAGGGCGGCGGCGGTGGCCGCGGTGTCCTGGAGGACGTCTTCGGCTCCTCCTCGTGGGGGATGTTCGCCGCCCACCTGCTGGCGGCGCTGCTGTGCGGGCTGTGGCTGGCCCACGGTGAGCGCGCCGCGTTCCGCGTGCTGCGGGCGGTGGCCGGCCGGCTCGCGGCGCCGCTGCGGCTGCTGCTCGCCCTGCCCCTCGCGCCCGCCCGCCCGCGTGTCCGGCCGCGCCGCCGCCACCGCGAGCGGGTGCCGCGGCTCCTCCTCGTCCACGCGATCACTTCTCGGGGCCCGCCCGTGGGGGCCGCTGCCGTCTGACGGCAGCCGGTGACCCGGGCCGCCCCTGTGCGCCCCGGGCTTCGGCCGTACGCGCGCACAGGCGCCGTGGGGCCGTCTCCCCGTATCCGGACCGGGGCCCTGGTCCCGGCCTCCGGACGACCGAGAAGGACACCCCCAGGTGATCACCTCAGTCTCCCGTGTCTCAACTGTCTCCCCCGTCTCCCCCGTCTCCCCCGTCTCCCCCGTCTCCCCCGTCTCCTCTGCCTCCCCCGTCTCCCCGGCCGCCTCGTCCCGCCCCGATGCGTCCCGTGACGACTCGATCACCGCGTGGGCGCTGGCCGCGCGCGGTGGTGACCCGGCCGCCGTCGAGCGGTTCGTGAGCGCGCTGCACCGGGACGTCCTGCGGTACGTCGCCCATCTGTGCGGCGATCCCCAGGCTGTGGACGACCTCGCCCAGGACACCTTCCTGCGGGCGCTCGGCAGTCTGCACCGGTTCGAGGGCCGTTCCTCGGCGCGCTCCTGGCTGCTGTCCATCGCCCGCCGCGCGGTGACCGACAGCTACCGGTACGCCTCCGCCCGGCCGCGCCACGCCGACGTACCGGACTGGCAGCTCGCCGTGGAGTCGGCCCAGCCGCGCGGGCTGCCCGGCTTCGACGACGGGATCGTGCTGCTCGACCTGCTGGCCGCGCTGCCGGACGAGCGGCGGGAGGCGTTCGTCCTCACCCAGCTGCTCGGACTGCCGTACACGGAGGCGGCCGAGGTCAGCGACTGTCCGGTGGGCACGGTCCGCTCCCGGGTGGCCCGGGCCCGGGCCTCGCTGGCCGACCTGCTGGACGAGGCGGAGGCGCACCCGCACGTGGCTGCCTGAACGGTGGTACGAATGGGTAATAGTGCCCAATAGTGCGACATGTAAGCCAGGAAGCGCGTCACGCAGGAGAGCGAGATGAGCGGCCATGGAGGCACTCAGCGCCCGGGTCACCCTCGACGAACTCGGCACGGTGACCGGGTGGAACGACGGTGCCGAGCGGCTTCTCGGTTACCCGGCGGAAGAAATCGTGGGCCGCCCGGCGGTGCTGCTGCTGGCCGAGCGGCCGGTACCGCAGGAGCTCCCCCCGTCGGCCGGGCCGCCACGGTGGCACGGCACCCTCACCCTCCTGCACCGGTCCGGCCGCCGCCTGGTGGCCAGGGTCCTGGCCCATCACCGTACGGCGGAGGACGGCAGCCGCGACTGGCTGCTGGTCTCCGCCGTGGCCGGGACCCCGCGGCCCGAGGACGACGCCCTGATGCGGCGGGGCCTGATGCAGTCCCCGTCCTGCGCGACCTCCGTGTACGACACCGACCTGCGCTACCGCCGTTCCAGCCGGGCCGCACAGCACGCCCTCGGCCTCGGTGAGGAGGAACTGCGCGGGCTGCGGACGACGGACGTGATCCCGACCCCGGTGTCGGAGGCGGTCGAGCGGCGCATGCGGCTCGCCCTGGAGACGGGCGAACCGCAGTACGTCGAGAACCACGCCCGTGCCCCCGGCGAGGACCGTGAGCACGCCTGGTCGGTCCAGCTGTACCGGGTGGAGGACCCGGACGACGGACGGGTGCTCGGGGTGGCCGCCACCGGGCACGACGTGACCGAGCAGTACTGGGCGCGCAAACGCCTCCAGCTGATCGCCGCGGCCAGCTCGCGGATCGGCAGCACCCTCGATGTCACGCGGACGGCACAGGAACTGGCGGACGTGGCGGTGCCCGACCTGGCCGACTTCCTCACCGTGGACCTGCTGACCTCCTTCGAGGAGGGCGGGGGAGCCTGGGGGGCCGGGGGAGCCGGGGTGGGCACCGAGGGCGGTGGTGCGGGCGCCGGGGCCGCGGCCGGGGCGCCGCTGGCGTTGCGGCGGGTCGCCCACCAGTCCGTGCTGCCGGGCGTCCCCGAGGCGGTCCTCGCGCTCGGTGACGTGGACGCGTACCCGGAGGGCTCGCCACCGGTGGAGAGCCTGCGGTCGGGGCGGGGCCTGTACCGCCGGGTGTTCCCGGCCGCGCTGCCGCCCTGGGTCGCCGACGATCCGCAGCGCACCGCCCGGATCCGCGACTTCGGCTTCCACTCCGTGATGGCCGTCCCCCTCTCGGCGCGCGGGACGACCCTCGGGGTGGTCGTCCTCGCCCGGCACCGGCGTCCCGACCCGTTCGAGGACGACGACCTGGTGCTCGCCGAGGAGCTGGCCGCCCGGGCGGCGGTCTGCATCGACAACGCCCGGCGCTACACCCGCGCCCGGGGCACGGCGGTCACCCTCCAGCGCAGTCTGCTGCCGCAGCGGCTGCCCGAGCAGTCGGCGGTGGAGGTCGCCTCCCGCTATCTGCCGGCCGGTGCCCGGGCCGGGGTGGGCGGCGACTGGTTCGACGTGATCCCGCTGTCCGGGGCGCGGGTGGCGCTGGTCGTGGGGGACGTGGTGGGCCACGGCATCCACGCCTCGGCGACCATGGGGCGGCTGCGGACGGCCGTACGGACCCTGGCCGACATCGATCTGCCGCCGGACGAACTCCTCACCCATCTCGACGACCTGGTGGCGAGACTGGCCACCGAGGCGGAGGCCGCCGAGAACGAGACCGCCGGGGACGTGGGCGCGACCTGCCTGTACGCCGTCTACGACCCCGTCTCCCGGCGGTGCGCGCTCGCCCGGGCCGGGCACCCGCCGCCGGCGCTGGTCAGCCCGGACGGCAGGGTGGAGCTGCTCGACCTGCCCGCCGGGCCGCCGCTGGGGCTGGGCGGACTCCCCTTCGAGTCGGTGGAGTTCGATCTGCCCGAGGGCAGTGTGCTCGCTCTCTACACGGACGGACTGCTCGACTCCCGCACCCGCCGGACCGACCCGCCCGGCGAGGACGGCACGGTCACGGGCACCGGCGCGGGCGCGGGCGGCGACGACGACGGCGACGACGGCGTCTCCCTGCTGTGCAGCAGCCTCGCCCGGCCCGCCGCCTCGCTGGACGACCTGTGCGACACCGTCCTCGGCGGGATGCTGCCGCAGCGGCCCGCCGACGACGTGGCGCTGCTCGTCGCCCGCACCCGGGGCCTCGACGCCTCCCGGGTCGCGATCTGGGACGTGCAGCCGGACCCGGCCGCCGTCGCCGAGACCCGCAAGAACGTGATCGCGTGCCTGGAGGCCTGGGGGCTGACCGACGCGGCCTTCGTCACCGAGCTGATCGTCAGCGAGCTGGTCACCAACGCCATCCGGCACGCCGAACCGCCGGTCCAGCTCCGCCTGATCCACGACCGTGCCCTGATCTGCGAGGTCTCCGACGCCAGCGGCACCGCCCCGCACATGAGGCGGGCCCGCACCTACGACGAGGGCGGCCGGGGCCTGCTGCTGGTCGCCCAGCTCACCGAACGCTGGGGCACCCGCCCCGGCACCCGGGGCGGCAAGACGATCTGGGCGGAACAGAACGTCGGTAAGTGAGGTGGGGGGCGGGAGAGGGGAGCCGGGAGAGACGGGAGAGGGGAGCCGGGAGAGAGGGGAGCCGTGCGGCAGCCGTACGAATTCCGTGGCGCTTGCTGGCATGAACCTGATCAACTGGCGCCATGGTCGGACTCGTTCTCCGCGCACTCCCGTTCTGGGTGCGCGAACCCCTGCTGATCGTCTTCGGCGTCGTCTTCGCCGGCTTCCTCTTCTACGTCGCGGTCGTCCGGGACGGGGGCTGGGCCGCCGTCGGCATCGGTGCCGCCGCGCTGCTGTTCACCGCCATCCGGGTGCACACCGTCCGCCGGGCCTGGCAGGACCGCCGACGGGAGGGGGGAGTGACCCCTGGAGTGTGACCCCTCTCACAGCCATCCGGGCGACTTTGCATGGTCATGCGTCATCATGCATACTCTTCCTATGTCCAAGGTCCTCACCTCCCTTCCGGTCGGCGAGCGCGTCGGCATCGCCTTCTCCGGCGGACTCGACACGTCGGTCGCCGTCGCGTGGATGCGCGACAAGGGCGCCGTCCCCTGCACGTACACCGCCGACATCGGCCAGTACGACGAGCCCGACATCGCCTCGGTGCCCGGCCGCGCGCACACCTACGGCGCCGAGATCGCGCGCCTGGTCGACTGCCGCGCGGCGCTGGTCGAGGAGGGCCTGGCGGCGCTCGCCTGCGGCGCGTTCCACATCCGCTCCGGCGGACGGGCGTACTTCAACACCACCCCGCTCGGCCGCGCGGTCACCGGCACCCTCCTGGTGCGCGCCATGCTCGAGGACGACGTCCAGATCTGGGGCGACGGCTCGACCTTCAAGGGCAACGACATCGAGCGGTTCTACCGCTACGGTCTGCTCGCCAACCCGCACCTGCGGATCTACAAGCCGTGGCTGGACGCCGACTTCGTGACGGAGCTCGGCGGCCGCAAGGAGATGTCCGAGTGGCTCCTCGCCCACGGACTGCCCTACCGGGACAGCACCGAGAAGGCGTACTCCACCGACGCCAACATCTGGGGCGCCACCCACGAGGCGAAGACGCTGGAGCACCTGGACACGGGCATCGAGACCGTCGACCCCATCATGGGCGTCCGGTTCTGGGACCCGTCGGTCGAGATCGCCCCCGAGGACGTCACGATCGGCTTCGACCAGGGCCGCCCGGTCACCATCAACGGCAAGGAGTTCGCCTCCGCGGTCGACCTGGTGATGGAGGCCAACGCCGTCGGCGGCCGGCACGGCCTCGGCATGTCCGACCAGATCGAGAACCGGATCATCGAGGCCAAGAGCCGCGGCATCTACGAGGCGCCCGGCATGGCCCTGCTGCACGCCGCGTACGAGCGTCTGGTCAACGCGATCCACAACGAGGACACCGTCGCCCAGTACCACAACGAGGGCCGGCGCCTCGGCCGGCTGATGTACGAGGGCCGCTGGCTGGACCCGCAGGCGCTGATGGTCCGCGAGTCGCTCCAGCGCTGGGTCGGCGCCGCCGTCACCGGTGAGGTCACCCTGCGGCTGCGGCGCGGCGAGGACTACTCGATCCTCGACACCACCGGCCCGGCCTTCAGCTACCACCCGGACAAGCTGTCCATGGAGCGCACCGAGGACTCCGCGTTCGGCCCGGTGGACCGGATCGGCCAGCTCACCATGCGCAACCTCGACATCGCCGACTCCCGCTCCAAGCTGGAGCAGTACGTCGGCCTCGGGCTGCTCGGCAGCACGGCCACCCCGGCGCTGGGCGCCGCCCAGGCCGCCGCGACCGGTCTGATCGGCACCCTTCCCGAGGGCGGTGCCGAGGCGATCGCCTCCCGCGGCGAGGTCTCCGAGGAGGACGCCCTCCTGGACCGCGCGGCGATGGAGTCCGGCACGGACTGATCCACCGACCGACGGCGAGGGGCCGGGCGGGCGCGAGAAGGACGCGCCCGCCCGGCCCCTCGCCGTCCCACAGCTGTCGTACCGCCGTCGCCGACCGGTTTTCCGGTCCCGGTCTTCCGGTCCCGGTCTTCCGGTCCGGGCCTCCCGGTCCCCCGGTCCCCTGGTCTCAGGCGTCCTTGCGCGCCACGCCGCCGTAGAAGCCGATCGGGGGCAGGGCGGGGTCGACGGGCTCGGTCGGGCGCCAGTCCGGGACCAGGACCAGGCCCGGCTCCAGCAGGGTCCAGTCGCGGAAGAACTCCAGGACGCGCGCGTGCTTGCGGGGGTTCATGCTGGCGGTGGCGCTGTTGTAGACCTTCACCGCGTCCGTGCGCCCGCCCTCCTCGAAGACGTCGACCGTGGCGTGGGAGAGGATCAGGTACGAGCCCGTCGGCAGCGCGTCGAGCAGGGTGGCGAGGATCGCGTCCGGGTCCTCCGCCTCCGTGACGAAGTGCAGGATCGCCACCAGCATCAGCGCCAGGGGCCGGTCGAGGTCGATGACCTTGCGGACGTCGGGGTGGTCGAGGACGGCCCGGGGGTCGCGCAGGTCGCCGAGGACGACGGAGGTGTTCTCGTCGTCGTCGTCCAGCAGGGTCCGGGAGTGGGCGCTGACGATCGGGTCGTTGTCGACGTAGGCGATCCGGGTGCCGGGGGCGACGGCGCGCGCGATCTGGTGCACGTTGGGCTCGGTCGGCAGACCGGTGCCGATGTCGAGGATCTGGCGGATGCCGCCCTCCTCGACCACGTGCCGCACGGCGCGCTGCATGAAGCTCCGGTTGGACCGCACCGCAGCCCGCACCTCGGGGGCCGCCTTGATGAACTGCTCGGCGGCCGCCTGGTCGACCTCGTAGTTGTCCTTCCCGCCGAGGAAGTAGTCGTACATCCGGGCCGGGTGGGGCTTGCTCGTGTCGATCCTGGGAGAGGTCATGCTGCCTGGCTCCATCCCGAAACCATGGTGAGTGACTGTCAGATCGTCATTCTGGCACGGGGGTGGAGGTGGCCTTTCCCCTCCGATGGGCCTGTTGGGCGCCACCCGTCCGGAGGAAACGGCGAGCGCCCGTGAAGGCCGTGCCGTGGCCGCGGGGCGGGCGGCGGGACCCTCGTCGTGGGTGGTGGTCCGACGGTTCGCTGAGTACCCGCCGTGCGATCCGCCGTACATCCCCGTGCAACGCCGTACAAGGAGGTACGCCCATGACCGTCCAGCACGCACCGGCCGAGGACCTGCGCCTGACCGCCGGGGTCCATGCCGCCGTCCTGGCGCGGGATCCCGCCCAGTCCGAGTTCCACCAGGCCGTACGCGAGGTGCTGGAGTCCCTGGAACCGGTCCTCGCCCGCCGGCCCGAGTACACCCGTCACCGGGTCCTGGAGCGGCTGTGCGAGCCGGAGCGCCAGCTCGTCTTCCGTGTGCCGTGGGTGGACGACGAGGGCCGGATCCAGGTCAACCGGGGCTTCCGGGTGGAGTTCAACAGCGCCCTCGGCCCCTACAAGGGCGGGCTGCGCTTCCACCCGTCCGTGAACCTCGGGATCGTGAAGTTCCTCGGCTTCGAGCAGATCTTCAAGAACGCCCTGACCGGTCTGCCCATCGGCGGTGGCAAGGGCGGCGCCGACTTCGACCCCAAGGGCCGCTCCGACGGCGAGATCATGCGGTTCTGCCAGTCGTTCATGACGGAGCTGCACCGCCACCTCGGCGAGCACACCGACGTGCCCGCCGGGGACATCGGGGTCGGGACGCGCGAGATCGGCTACCTCTTCGGCCAGTACAAGCGCATCACCAACCGGTACGAGTCCGGTGTCCTCACCGGCAAGGGCCTGAACTGGGGCGGCTCCCACGTCCGCACCGAGGCCACCGGGTACGGCACCGTGTACTTCGTCGCCGAGATGCTCGCCGCCCGCGGCCAGGACCTCGACGGCCGGCGGGTCGTCGTCTCCGGCTCCGGCAACGTCGCGATCTACGCGGCCCGCAAGGCGCACGAACTCGGCGCGCGGGTCGTCGCCCTGTCCGACTCCGGCGGTTACGTGGTCGACGACGAAGGCATCGACCTCGACGTGATCAAGGACATCAAGGAGGTCCGCCGGGCCCGGATCAAGGAGTACGCCGAGGCCGTGCCCCGGGCCCGCTACATCGAGGGCGGTTCCGTCTGGGACGTGCCGTGCACGGTCGCGCTGCCCTGCGCCACCCAGAACGAACTCGACGAGACCGCGGCCCGCGCGCTGCTCGCCGGCGGGGTGGTGGCGGTCGCCGAGGGCGCCAACATGCCCACCACCCCCGGTGCCGTACGGCTCTTCCAGGACGCGGACGTGGCCTTCGGCCCGGGCAAGGCGGTCAACGCCGGCGGGGTCGCCACCTCGGCCCTGGAGATGGCCCAGAACGCCGGCCGCGACTCCTGGACCTTCGAGGACACCGACCGCCGCCTCGCGGCCATCATGGCCACCATCCACACCACCTGCCGCACGACGGCCGAGGAGTACGGAGCCCCCGGCAACTACGTCGTCGGCGCCAACATCGCGGGCTTCCTCAAGGTGGCGGACACCATGCTGGACCTCGGCGTGATCTGACCTCGGGGACGACCGCCGCGGGCCCTGACCCTGCGAAGCCGACCCCTCCCGGCCGGAGGTCACTCCGGCCGAGGGCGCGGGTCAGGGCCGGACGAGAGCGACGTGTGCGGGCGGCGTGCGTCGGCCGTCGTGTGCGGGCGGCGTGCCTCAGCCGTCCTGCCACGGGCTGACGGCCCCTCAGCCCCGATGGTCTTCGGCCATGACCGCGTCCGTCGGTGCGTCGGCGAACGGCTGTTGCCCGCCGACCCCGGCCGGCCGGGGTCGGCGGGGGCAGCCCGCAGTTCTTCGGGCCGCGGGCGCCCCTTCCCGGGAGCGGCCGAAGGGCGGGACGTGCCGACCGCCGGGGCCGGCGATGCCGAGAACCGTCAATGATCACCGTTCTCGGCTCGGGCGGGACAGCTGTGTCAGTCCTCGATGGAGAGGGCTGCCAGGGACCGCATGGCCGAGTCACTGTGCCGCGAGCCGTCCCAGACGGTGTTGAGCCGGGTTATCCTGCCCGCGCTGTCGAGCTGCAGTGCGGTGAGGCCGCTCAGTTCCGGCCTGCCGTTCACAACCCATTCGTAGCCGCCGCCCTGTGCGCTGCCGAGCACGTGGCGGACCACCGCCCCGGGCCCGTAGGGAAGCTGGGGCAGCGCTCGCTGGAGGTAGCGGCCGATCGCCAGCCGTCCCTCCAGGCCGGCTCTGGTGGTCAGGTCCTCGAAGACGGCGTCGGCGGAGAACAGCGCTGCGCTCCGTGCGGCGTCGCCCGCCGCCATCGCGGCGCCCAGTTGACGGGCGACCCTGTCGATGACCCGGGATGCGTTCTGCCGTACTTTGTCCACGCCGAGGGTGCGCGGGTACTGGTCGACCGGGGCACGGCCGGTGATGACGGGATTGCGTCGTCCGTCCCAGTAGTCGACCTGGCGGGTGATCCTGCCGTCCTTGAAGTCGAACGTGGAAAACACGCGGATTTCCGTCCCGAACATTTCGGGTGTGTCGACGAAGTGAACGATGGCGCTGTTGGTGTCGCCGAAGATGCGCAGCGGGTAGGCCAGCGCGCCCGGTGCCCAGCTGTTCATGGCCTGGGTGTTCGCTTCCTTCATGATGGTCCAGTCGGTCACGACGACGCTGCCGCCGAGAACGGCGTCGTAGTAGCCGACTTGGGACCGGAGGAAGTGCTCCATGAAGGCGTCGGAGTCACGCAGGCTCTTGGCCGTGAAGTAGCTGCGGAAGAAGGCCACTGCCCTCTTGGAGGCGTGGCTGGTGTCCGCGACATCCGGGTAGACACCGGCGCGGCGTTCGGCTGGTCCGGAATGTGTCGTCGCCGGTGCGGCCCCGGCGGCCGGAGCGGAACCGAGAAGTGCCAGTCCGGCGGCAGCGCCGCCGACGGTCAGGAATGCTCGTCTGTCCATCATGAACCAATCTGGGACATGGGCCGTTGTGTCGGCGGCCCGGGCAGGCAGGTGTGCAGGTGGGATGTGGATGCGATGGGCACGGCATCATGCCCAGCCAGGTCGAAACGGGGTAAGGGGGATGGGTCGGCGTCGGTGTGCGATCACGAGCGTCCGGGTTTCGAGGCCGGAGCAGGTGCTGCTGTGGCTTTGCCGTGGCCGAGGTGAGGTGGCCGGTGACGCGGGAGGTCTTGGCGCAGGCGGCGATCCGGTCGAGCAGGGCGGTGCCGATCGCCGGGGCCGTGCGGCCTGCTCAGATCGTGATGACGAGCTTGCCCCGGGCGTGGCCGGCCTGGCTGCGGGCGTGGGCCTCGGCGATCCGGTCGAGAGGGTAGGTGGCTTCGATGTGCGGGACGTACGCTCCGGCCGCCCCCAGGTCCGCGGCCTCCACCAGCGAGTCCGGCGTGGGGACGTCGGGTGAGACCGAGAGACGGGCGCCGTGCTGCTGAGCGGCCGGGTCGGCGATGGAGACGACGGCTGCCGGAGTGGGCGCGATCTTGACGAGGTCCGGCAGGGAGCCGGCGCCCGCCACGTCGGCGACGGCATCCACACCGGCGGGAGCGAGCGCGCTCACGCGGTCCGCCAGCCCGGGCCCGTAGGTCGTGGGCGTGGCGCCGAGCGAGCGCAGGTATGCGTGGTTGCCCTCGCCGGCGGTGCCGATCACGGTGGCTCCCCGGGCGACGGCGAACTGGACCAAGGCACTGCCGACACCACCGGAGGCACCCTCGACCAGCAGCGTGCTGCCCGCACCGACCTTCAGCTCGTTCAGCACGCGGACCGACGTCTCGGCCGCCACCCCCACGGCCGCGGCCTGCTCCATCGTCCACGCGTCCGGTACCGGCGCCCATTCGTAGAGCACCGCGTACTCGGCCGTGGTCCCCACGGCCGAGTTCCCGAACACCCGGTCGCCGACGGCGACACCCGTCACGCCGTCACCGACCTCGTCCACCACTCCGGCTCCGTCCCGGCCCGGGATCTTCGGGAACTGCAGCGGCATCATCTCCTTCAGGTACCCGGCCCGGAGTTTGAAGTCGATCGGGTTGACACTGGCGGCCTCGACCCGGATCCGGACCTCGCCCGGACCGGCGTGCGGCTCGGGCACCTCCTCGACCCTCAGCACCGACGGGTCGCCGTACTCGTGATAAGTCACTGCTCGCATCGAAATGGACCTCCAAGTCCTTTATGGAATCGAGTAATTGGGAGTCGATAGTTGAGTGGGCGGTGGGTGGGCGCCATGCTGCGGGGCGCTCAGGCGGCCTCGGTGACCGTGACGATGACCTTTCCGCGGGCGCGCCCCATGTGGCGATAGGCCATCGCGTCGGCCGTGTCGCGCAGCGGGTAGGTCCGGTCGATGACGGGTGTGAGCTTCCCGGCCGTGACGACCTCGCTCAGCTGCTCAAGGTCCGAGGCGGTGGGCATGACCGCGAGCGCCAGCGCCTTCTGGCCGATGAACGGGGACAACGCCAGGCCCTTCACCACGCGGCCGATCGGTCCGACGATGCGGCCGGACGCCTCTCCGCTCAGGAGGACCACCGTGCCTTTCGGTGCGGCGAGGCGTCTGAGTGTCGATGCCGTATCGGTTCCCCCCGCCTGAAGGATCACGTCGTAGCGTCGCCCGGTCGTGGTGAGATCCGTCTTCGTGGAGTCGATCACGTGGTCCGCGCCGAGCGATCGGAGTGACCTCGGCGCCCATCGCCTTGGCGGGCTGCACCGCGCACGTCCCGACACCGCCCGACACGCCGATGACGAGCACCCGCTCACCCGCTGCCCCGGCTCGACGCCTTGCGGACCGCCAAGTTCCGGTCAGCGCCGTCAGTCCCGAGACGGGCAGGGCCGCCGCCTGATCGAAAGACAGGTGCGCTCGGCTTGTGCACCAGGAGGTCTTCGGAGGCCGCCGCGTACTCGGCGAACCCACCGGGCCGGATCGACCCGTACACCTCGCCACCTGGCTGGAACCTGGTGACGCCCGAGCCGACGGCCTCCACCCGCCCGGCGACATCGCCGCCGAGGACGTGCTTCCTCGGCCGGCGCAACCCGGTGACCGGGCGCTGATACAGGTACGGCTCGGCACGCAGCTTCCGGGTGTCGAGCGGGTTCCCCGCCGCGGAATGGATCCGCCCCAGCACTTCTCCGGCCCCCTCGCTCGCCGAGCCGTACTCGCGGCAGACGATCGCTTCCATGACGCGGGCCTCCTGATGCTTTTCCCGGGGGTGGACAGAGGGCCTGGAGTCCCGCGCGCCTCCGCTCCCGCATGCCCTCACCGGCCCCTGTTGCCGAGTTCCAGCGCGGACGCCGCGGACTTCCACCAGCCCGTCGGCGTGAACGTCGGCGGCGAACACCCTGACCAAGCCGGGACCGGCGCCGGGTCGGCCGTCGCCGATACCCGTGACGGCCCTCACGTGGGGACACCGATGCATGGCCCCTTTGCTCGCTGGCATGTTTCCTAGGCTGTCACTGATGACACATTGAGTCAAGGTAGTCCTGGCGAGCCTGAATCAGCGCAAGGTAGCATCGGAGTCGTGGCGGATATGAACGCAGCCCCAACGGCCGACATCGCGGAGCGCAAGCGTCAGCTCGTACGCAGCGAACTGGCCGAGGCTGCGGTGACGTTGCTGGCTGATCAGGGCTTCGAGGAGACGACGGTCGACCAGATCGTGGCCGCCGTGGGGATGTCACGGCGCACGTTCTCCCGCTACTTCCAGTCCAAGGAAGACGTGGTGGTACAGATGATCGCGGGGCCCAGCGCGCGGATGTGCGCGGAACTGCGCGACCGGCCCGCCGTCGAGCCGCCCGCGGTAGCGCTCCGCCACGCCCTGTCGGTTCTCACCTCGCTGAGCATCGCCTATCCGGACAAGACACTGCACGTGAGCAGGCTGATCCTCGGCACCCCGGCCCTGCTGGCCCGCTTCCTGGAGCGGCAGACGCACTGGCAGGACGAGATGACCGGCATCCTCGCGCACCGCACCGGGCTGGATCCTGACGCCGACATGCGCCTTGCCCTTGCCGCTGGTGTGGCACTCACCGCGTTCCACACCGGGTTGCGCCGCTGGGTGGACAGCGACGGCGCCGAGGCCATGGACGAGCTGGTCGACCAGGCTTTCGCGATGATCGCCCCGGCGCTCGACCTCGGCACAGCCCCGAGCTGAACTGACCGCGGCCCGGCAGGCGTCGATCCCGCTGCCGAGGCCGAGCGCATCACCGTGCCGCGTCCGCGCCCGCACGAGGAGGATCCGCTCGCCCCTCGGGAAGGGGACCTCATGGGCCCCTCATGGGCCCCTCATGGGCCATGGGCATGCGGTGTCCGGCCCCGACGAGGGGGGCGGACGGGGCGCGGACACCGCATGGGACAGCCGGGGTTCGGGAGTCAGTTCGCGCCGATGGCGAGGTCGAGAGTCGGCGCGACGGCCGTGAAAGCCTCGTCGACCAGTTCGTCCATATCGACGCTGCCGCCCTCTGACCAGCGACGCAGCGACGCGTTGAACGCGGTCAGTGCGACACCGGCGGCGAGCCTCGGCCACAGGTCGGCCTCCGGGGCGAGGCCGGTGCGTTCGGCCAGGATCGTCGTCATCTCGTCCTGCCAGTGCGTCTGCCGCTCCAGGAAGCGGGCCAGCAGGGCCGGGGTGTCGAGGATCAGCCTGGTCAGGGTCCGTGTCTTCGCCGGATCGCCGGCCATCATCGCGGTGAACACCGACAGAGCGTGACGCAATGCCACCGCGGGTGACTCGTCGGCGGGCCTGGCGCGCAGTTCCGCGCACAGCTGGGTGCCGGCTCCCGCCAGCATGTGCACGATGACGTCTTCCTTGGACTCGAAGTAGCGGGAGAACGTGCGGCGCGACATTCCCACGGCGGCCGCGATCTGGTCGACCGTCGTCTCCTCGAATCCCTTGTTGGCCAGCAGATGGACGGCGGCTTGGGTCAGTTCGTCGCGTACGAGCTGACGCTTGCGCTCGGCCAGGTTGACCGCGGGAGCTCTGGTCGTATCCACCACCACATGCTACATCGCGCTAGTTCAGTCTCACCAGGAAAAGTTTGACACACTGAGCCATCAATGGCAGCCTGGGAACCATGGCAGATAACAAGTGGACCGCTGACAGAATCCCTGACCTGAACGGCCGGACGGCCGTTGTGACCGGCGCCAACAGCGGCCTCGGTCTGGCCACCGCCCGAGAGCTCGCCCGGCACGGGGCGCACGTCGTGCTGGCGGTGCGCGACGAGGACAAGGGGCGTCGAGCCGCCGCGGCGATCAGCGATGCCCGGCCCGGTGCGCGCCTGGAAGTACGGCGTCTGGACCTGGCCGACCTGGACTCCGTCAGGGCATTCGCCGCCGGGATGCATGACCGCGGGACCGGCGTGGACGTCCTGGTCAACAACGCCGGCGTGATGGCGCCGCCCCGCACGCTGAACCGGCAGGGGCAGGAGGTGCAGTTCGCCAGCAACCATCTGGGCCACTTCGCCCTCACCGGCCTCCTGCTGGACCTGCTGCGCGCCGGCCGCGATCCGCGGGTGGTGACCGTCACCTCGGCCCTGCACCACGGCGCCCGGATCCCCTTCGACGACCTGACCGGCGCCACGTCGTACGCGCCGATGCGGTTCTACCGGCAGTCCAAGTTCGCCAAGGTCGTGTTCGCCCTGGAGTTCGACCGTCGCCTGCGCGCGGCGGGCAGCCCGGTGCGCAGCCTGCTGGCCCAACCCGGCTTCTCGGCCACGAACCTGATGACCAGTGGCCCGACCGGCCTCCTGCGGACCTTCGTCACACTCGGCCGCGCACTGGTCGCCCAGGACGCCGCGTCCGGCGCCCTGGCCACGTTGTACGCGGCGACCGCGCCCACTGTCGAGGGTGGACAGCTCTTCGGTCCCGACGGCTTCCGACACCTGCGGGGACATCCCACGACGCTCCATCCCGACCCCGCGGCCGAGGACCCGGAGACCGCGCGGCGACTGTGGCAGCTCTCGGAGGACCTGACCGGCGTGACCTATGCGGCCGCCTTGTCGGTCTGACGCGGCGCCGACACAGAGTGCTCCACAACAGCCAGGACAGTGGACAGACCATGACGGTAACGCCGAAGGTGCCGCTGCAGATGCGCAGACACCACGCAGCGGCTTCGACCCGGTCGAGGAACTGGCCCAGGCGCGCGACGGCGAAGGCGTGGTGCGGATGATGGCGTCGTTCGGCGTGTCCGCGTATCTCGTTCTTCGCTACGAGGATGTGCGCGAGGTGCTGTCGAATGTGCCCTGGCCGCCTGACGGCGCCTCCCGGCACACAATGAGGGCGGAGCCCCAAAGCTCCGCCCAATCCGCAGGAAATCCCAGGTCAGGGCCACACCAGGCAATAAGGCTGATGCCCCGCCTCATGCAGCCGGTGCGAGAAGTCCTGCCACTCGTGCAGCAGCTGGTAGACGTTGAACGCGTCCCGTGGGCCGCCGCGGTCCGGGACCGTGGACCAGATGAAGGCCGCCGCGCCCACCGCCTCCTCGCCGATGTCGCGGAGGGGGTCGACGACCGTCATGGGGAGCTTCACGACCGCGTAGTCGGGGTGCAGGACGACCAGCTCGAGCGGGGGGACCTTGTGCAGGGGGACGCCTTCGATGCCCGTGAGGACCATCGCGGCCATCGTCTCCGGCTTGATCTTGGTGAACATGCCGTTCATGCCGAGTTCGTCGCCGCCGAGTTCCTCGGGGCGCATCGAGATCGGGACACGGGCCGCCGTCGCACCGTCCGGCGCGCCGAAGTACTTGTACGTCACCCCCACCCGACCACCATTCCTGCTCCCGGCTCCATTCGGTACACCCTCGTCCATGCCCGGGCTCATGCCCTGCCCCTGACGTGCTTCGTCGCGTCCTTCGCTGGCTTCCTCCACGTTGCGCCGGTGCCTTCCCCGCCGGGCACGTCGAGGACCCAGGTCATCAGTCCCCTCGCCCAGTCCGCCACCGCGATGCATATCTCCACCCGACTGCTTTTCTAGGACGCGTGGCCCCGGCCGCGCAACCCGATCATCGTGTCAGTGACCTCCCCCACGGCCGCCCGCCGAAACGTGCGTTGAAACACCTGTCCGCAGGATCTTCGCAGCCCTCGACACCCGGTCATGGTGAGCTACGTCTATCAGCCTCGGTCCGTCTCACAGCAGGCTCGGTCCGTCTCAGTTTCTCAGATGACGGCGGGTGGGGGAGGGGGCGGAGCCTTCCTGCCCCGCGGGCCCGCACGCCCACTGGCCTACTCTGGGGAGTCACTGGCACACCGGAGTCCAGCAAGTCGGAGAAGGTCGGAGAAGCCGCAGGTCATGAGCGAACTGCCCTATTCATACGATGCGCCTGTCTCGCAGGCGCTGTTCGACCGAGCGGCCGCCGTCACCCCGGGCGGCGTGAACTCGCCGGTCCGCGCGTTCCGTGCCGTGGGCGGAACGCCCCGCTTCATGGTGTCCGGCAGCGGCCCGTACCTGACCGACGCCGACGGCCGGGAGTACGTGGACCTGGTCTGCTCCTGGGGCCCCATGATCCTCGGGCACTCCCACCCCGAGGTGATCGCCGCCGTGCAGGAGGCCGTCGCGCGCGGCACCTCCTTCGGTACGCCCGGTGAGGGCGAGGTCGCCCTCGGCGAGGAGATGGTCGCGCGGATCGAGCCCCTGGAGCAGGTGCGGCTCGTCAGCAGCGGCACCGAGGCGACCATGTCCGCGATCCGCCTCGCCCGCGGGTTCACCCGGCGGACCAAGGTGATCAAGTTCGCCGGCTGCTACCACGGCCACGTCGACTCGCTGCTCGCCGCGGCGGGGAGCGGGGTCGCCACGTTCGCGCTGCCCGACACCCCCGGCGTCACCGGCGCCCAGGCCGGCGACACCATCGTGCTGCCGTACAACGACCTGGAGGCCGTGCAGGAGGCCTTCCACCGGCACCCCGGGGAGATCGCCTGTGTGATCACCGAGGCCTCCCCGGGCAACATGGGCGTCGTCCCGCCGCTGCCCGGCTTCAACCAGGGACTCAAGGACGCCTGCCGGGCCAACGGCGCGCTCTTCGTCTCCGACGAGGTGATGACCGGGTTCCGCACCAGCCGCGCCGGGTGGTTCGGCATCGACGGCGTGCGGCCCGACCTCATGACCTTCGGCAAGGTCATGGGCGGCGGGTTCCCCGCCGCCGCCTTCGGGGGGCGCGCCGACGTGATGGCGCACCTCGCGCCCGCCGGGCCCGTCTACCAGGCCGGCACCCTGTCCGGGAACCCGGTCGCCACCGCCGCCGGCCTCGCCCAGCTCCGGCTCCTCGACGACGCGGCGTACGCCAGGGTCGACGCCGCCTCCGAGCAGATCCGCGCGCTGGTCTCCGAGGCGCTCACGAAGGAGGGCGTCGCGCACACGCTGCAGAGCGCCTCCAACATGTTCTCGGTGTTCTTCACCGACCGGCCGGTGCGCAACTACGAGGACGCCAAGGCGCAGGAGTCCTTCCGGTTCACCGCCTTCTTCCACTCGCTGCTGGCGAACGGCGTCTATCTGCCGCCGTCGTCCTTCGAGTCCTGGTTCGTTTCCACGGCCCACGACGACCGGGCCATCCAGCGGATCGCCGACGCCCTTCCGGCGGCGGCCCGAGCGGCTGCGGAGGCCACAGCAGCATGACCAGCCCGAACAGCAACAGCGACCTGACCGTCGTCCACCTGATGCGGCACGGCGAGGTCGAGAACCCGGACGGGATCCTCTACGGCCGTCTCGCCGGCTACCACCTCTCCGGGCTCGGCCGGCAGATGGCCGACCGGGTCGCCGAGCACCTCGCCTCCCGTGACGTGACGTACGTCGTCGCCTCGCCGCTGGAGCGGGCGCAGGAGACGGCGACCCCGATCGCCAAGGCGCACGGGCTCGACCTCGCCACCGACGGGCGCCTCATCGAGGCGGACAACGTCTTCCAGGGCAAGACCTTCGGGGTCGGCGACGGCGCGCTGAAGAACCCCGAGAACTGGAAGCACCTCGTCAACCCGTTCAAGCCGTCCTGGGGCGAGCCGTACGTCGACCAGGTCGTCCGGATGAAGGGGGCGCTGGACGCCGCCAAGGACGCGGCGCGCGGCCACGAGGCGGTGCTGGTGAGCCATCAGCTGCCGATCTGGATCGTCCGGTCCTACGTCGAGCGGCGCCGGCTGTGGCACGACCCGCGCAAGCGCCAGTGCACGCTCGCCTCGCTGACGACCTTCACCTACCGGGGCGACCGGATCGTCTCGGTCGGCTACAGCGAGCCCGCCATCGACCTCGTACCGGCCCATCTGCGGGCCGGTGCCAAGCCGGTGAAGGGCGCGGCGCCGGGGCAGGGCAAGGCATTCGGCGCGTAGCGTCCGCGCCGGCCGGCGCCTGGCGTCCGCGCCGACCGACGCATTCCGGCCGTGTCTGGGTGCTTCCTGAGCGTTCACTGTTACCGAATCCGGACGTATGAGCGGAACCCGTCTGTTCGTCGTGTGCTCTGAATGGGTGACACCAGAGGACGCGACGAACGGGATCTGCCATGCGCGCCATCACCCGAAGGGGAGCACTCGGACTCGGCGCCGGGGCCGCCGCCGCTGCCGGACTCGTCGGCTGCGGAAGCCTGACGAGCACCGACCCCTCCCCGGCGGGCGGCGGCAAGCACGGCTCCGGCCGGAAGGGCTCGCCCAAGCCGTCCGCCGGTGCCACCGCGAAGCCGATCGGCGACGGCTCCACCTCCTTCACCGGCAAGCAGCCCCACCAGCCCGTCAAGCCGGTGCCGCTGGAGCCGGGCCAGGAGCCGCCGCAGTTCGTGGTCTTCTCCTGGGACGGCGCGGGCGAGGTCGGCAACGGTCTGTTCCCGCGCTTCCTGGACCTCGCCAAGGAGCACGGCGCGGCCATGACCTTCTTCCTCTCCGGGCTGTATCTGCTGCCCGAGTCGAAGAAGCGGCTCTACGACCCGCCGAACAACCCCGTCGGCGCCTCCGACATCGGCTACCTCACCGACGAGCACGTCAGGATGACCCTCACCAACGTCCGCCGGGCGTGGCTGGAGGGGCACGAGATAGGCACCCACTTCAACGGGCACTTCTGCGGCGGCTCCGGCTCGGTCGGCAACTGGACGCCCGCGCAGTGGCGCAGCGAGATAGACCAGGCGAAGAAGTTCGTGAAGGAGTGGCGGACCAACACCGGCTGGACCGATCTGGCCGCGCTGCCCTTCGACTACGACAAGGAACTCGTCGGCGGCCGCACCCCCTGCCTCCTCGGCCAGGACAACCTGCTGCCCACCGCCAAGGCCCTCGGCTGGCGCTACGACGCCTCCTCGCCGGGCGGGCGCCAGGTGTGGCCGCAGAAGAAGCGGGGGCTCTGGGACCTGCCGTTGCAGCAGATACCTTTCCCCGGCCGCAGCTTCGAGGTCCTCTCGATGGACTACAACATGCTCGCCAACCAGTCGGTCAACTCCACCAACGCCCCCAGCCACAACTACCCGGGCTGGCGCAGGCAGTCCGCCCAGGCGTACATCCAGGGGTTCCGGCGGGCGTACGAGTCGAACCGCGCCCCCTTCTTCGTCGGCAACCACTTCGAGCACTGGAACGGCGGCATCTACATGGACGCCGTCGAGGAGGCGTTCAAGCACATCGCCGCCGAGAAGGAGAGCGGCGCCGACGTCCGGCTCGTCTCCTTCCGCCAGTTCGTGGACTGGATCGACGTACAGAAGCCGGAGGTGCTCGACAAGCTGCGCACCCTGGACGTCGGCCAGCGGCCGGCCGGGGGCTGGAAGGAGTTCATGAAGGACTCCACGAGCTCCCCCAGCCCCTCGGAATCCGCCGCCTGAAATGCGGTTTTCCACCCGCAAGGGGGGTGCGCAAGATCCCCGGAACGGGCATGCGAAACTTTTCACATGAGTGCCAGCCGCACGCTTCCGTCCCTCGCCGTCGCCGCCGCGGCGACCCTGTTGCTGTCCGCCTGCGCCGCCGGAGGGGTCTCCGGCGGTGGCGGTGACACCAAATTCATCATGGGCAAGGACGGCATCTCGACCGTCGCGCAGGGCAAGCGTGACGCGGCCCCCGACCTGTCCGGCAAGACCATCGACGACCAGCAGCTCGCGCTCTCCTCGTACAAGGGCAAGGTCGTCGTCGTGAACGTGTGGGGGTCGTGGTGCGCGCCCTGCCGCGCCGAGGCCCCCAACTTCCAGAAGGTCTCCGAGGACCTCGCCGCCCGGGGCGTGCAGTTCGTCGGCATCAACGTCGCCGACCCCAAGGTCCAGAGCGCCCGCGCCTTCGAGAAGGGCTTCGGGGTCACCTACCCCAGCCTGTACGACCCGAGCAGCAAGCTGATGCTCCGCTTCAAGAAGGGCACGCTCAACCCGCAGGCCATCCCCTCCACGCTCGTCATCGACCGCGAGGGGAGGATCGCCGCGCGCTCGCTGGCCGCGCTCAGCGAGGAGAAGCTGCGCAAGATGATCGCCCCGGTCCTCGCGGAGAAGTGACGTGAGCGCGCTCACCACCCTCGCCGAGGTCACCGGTCCGAACCAGACGGTCCTGAGCGGCGCCCTGATCCTCGCCCTGCCCATCGCCCTGCTCGGCGGGCTCGTCTCCTTCTTCTCGCCCTGCGTCCTGCCGCTCGTCCCCGGCTACCTCTCCTACGTCACCGGGGTGACCGGCACGGACCTGGCCGAGGCCCGGCGCGGGCGGATGGTCGCCGGTGCCTCCCTGTTCGTCCTCGGCTTCACCGCCGTGTTCGTCTCCAGCGGCGCCCTGTTCGGCTACTTCGGCCAGACGCTCCAGGAGAACCAGGGCGTCCTGTCCAAGGTGCTGGGCGTCCTCATGATCGCCATGGGCGTCTTCTTCATGGGCCTGATGCCCTGGATGACCGCCCGGGAGTTCCGCTTCCACCGGCGGCCCGCCACCGGACTGGTCGGCGCCCCGCTGCTCGGCGCGCTGTTCGGCATCGGCTGGACCCCGTGCATCGGCCCCACCCTCGCCTCCGTGATCGCCCTCTCCTCCAACCAGGGGAGCGCGGGCCGCGGTGCCATACTGACCGTCGCCTACTGCCTCGGGCTCGGCGTCCCGTTCGTCCTGACCGCGGTGGCCTTCCGCAAGGCGCTCGGCGCCTTCGGCTGGGTCAAGCGCCACTACGTCTGGGTGCTGCGGGCAGGCGGCACGATGATGATCGTGACCGGACTGCTGCTGCTGACCGGTGTGTGGGACCGCATCGTGCAGGACATGCAGTCCTGGTCCGCCGGCTTCACTGTGGGGATCTGATCCATGAGCAAGACCACGACAAGCGACGAGACGGCGGCAGGCCCCGAGGAGGGGGACCTCGGCGCGGCCGGTTCCCAGCTCTCCACGGCGCCCACCGACACCGTGGCGAACGTGCCCGGCCTCGGGGTCGTCGGCTGGGCCCGCTGGTTCTGGCGTCAGCTGACCTCCATGCGGGTCGCCCTGCTGCTCCTGCTGCTGGTGGCACTGGGCGCGATCCCCGGCTCGCTGATCCCGCAGACCGGCCAGGACGCCACCAAGGTCGCCGACTTCGCCAAGGCGCACCCGACGCTCGCGCCGGTCTACGAGAAGCTGGGCCTGTTCCACGTCTACAGCTCGGTGTGGTTCTCGGCCGTCTACATCCTGCTGTTCGTCTCCCTCATCGGCTGCATCGTGCCCCGCACCTGGCAGTTCGTGGGCCAGCTGCGCAGCCGCCCGCCGGGCGCCCCCAAGCGGCTGACCCGGCTGCCGGCGTACACCACGTGGCGGACGGACGCCGAGCCGGAGCAGGTCCGTGAGGCCGCCCTCGCCCTGCTGAAGAAGCGCCGCTTCCGGGCCCTCCCCCACAGTCTTAAGGACGTGGGAGGTGCCCCCATCGCCGGTGACGCGGTCTCCGCCGAGAAGGGCTACCTCCGCGAGGTGGGCAACCTCGCCTTCCACATCGCGCTCATCGTGATGCTGGTCGCCTTCGCCTGGGGCCAGCTCTTCAAGGCCGAGGGCAACAAGCTCCTCGTCGAGGGCAGCAGCGGCTTCTCCAACACCCTGATCGCCTACGACGACTTCAAGTCCGGCAACCTCTTCGGCGTCGACGACCTGAACCCGTTCAGCTTCACCCTGGACAAGTTCGAGGGGACGTACGAGAGGACCGGCCCCAACCGGGGCACCGCGCGCACCTTCCAGGCGGCCGTCACCTACAGCGTCGGCGCCTACGGCAAGGACCAGCGGGACGTCATCAGGGTCAACCACCCGCTGGAGATCGACGACTCGAAGATCTACCTCACCGCCCACGGCTACGCCCCGGTGATCACCGTCCGCGACGGCAAGGGGAACGTCGTGTTCGACGACGCGGTGCCGCTGCTGCCGCTGGACTCCAACGTCACCTCCAGCGGTGTCATCAGGGTCCTCGACGGCTACCGGAACGCCCGGGGCGTCACCGAGCAGCTCGGCATCTCGGCCTTCTTCCTGCCGACGTACACCGCCGGCAGCGAGACCGCCTCGACCTTCCCGGCGCTGGACAACCCGGTCCTGAACCTGGCGCCGTACCACGGCGACCTCGGGGTCAACTCGGGCATCCCGCAGAGCGTGTACCAGATGAACAAGACCAACATGAAGGAGTTCAAGGACTCCAAGGGCGCCCAGCTGCGGGAGAACCTCAAGCCCGGCGAGACCATGACACTGCCGAACGGCGCCGGCTCGGTCACCTACGAGGGCACCAGGCAGTGGGCCAACTTCCAGATCACCCAGCAGCCCGGCAGCGGCTGGGCGCTGGGCGGCGCGGTCGCCGCGATCTTCGGTCTGGCCGCCTCGCTGTTCATCCAGCGCCGCCGGGTGTGGGTGCGGGCGGTGCGGGGCGCCGACGGCGTCACCGTCGTCGAGATGGCCGGCCTCGGCCGCAGCGAGTCCGCGAAGCTCCCCGAGGAACTCGGCGACCTCGCCGGCGTCCTGTACGACCGGGCTCCCGGAGCCCCCGAACACCCCGACACCCCCGAACCCGAAGTCGTACCTGCCGAAGGGGCTGAGAAGTGACTCTCGCCGCCGCCACCAACGAACACCTCGCGAGTATCAGCAACACGCTGATCTACTCCTCGATGGCCGTCTACACCCTGGCCTTCTTCGCGTACATCGCGGAGTGGCTCTTCGGCAGCCGCAGCAAGGTCGGCCGGACCGCCGCCGCGCTCACCGCCACGGCGCAGGCCAGGGCGAAGGGCCCGGCCGTCACCGTCAAGAAGGACGGCGGCACCGCCGTGCTGGAGCGCCCGCAGGTCGTGGTGCGCTCGGCGGCCGGCGCGCGGGACCTGCCCGACGGGCCCGGCGCGCACGGCGGCGACGAGCAGGGCGACATGTACGGCCGGATCGCGATCTCCCTCACGGTGCTCGCGTTCCTGGTCGAGCTGGGCGGAGTGATCGCCCGCGCGGCCTCGGTGGAGCGGGCGCCGTGGGGCAACATGTACGAGTTCAACATCACCTTCTCCACGGTGGCCGTCGGTGTGTACCTCGGCCTGCTGGCGCTGAAGAAGAACGTCCGCTGGCTCGGCCTGTTCCTGATCACCACGGTCCTGCTGGACCTCGGTCTCGCGGTCACCGTCCTCTACACGGCGAGCGACCAGCTGGTCCCGGCCCTGCACTCGTACTGGCTGTACATCCACGTCTCCACCGCGATCTTCTGCGGCGCGGTGTTCTACGTCGGCGCGGTCGCCACGATCCTCTACCTCTTCAAGGACAGCTACGAGAACAAGCTGGCGACCGGCGGCAAGCCCGGCGCGTTCGCCAACTCGGTCCTCGACCGGCTGCCCGCCGCCGCGTCCCTCGACAAGTTCGCCTACCGCGTCAACGCGGCCGTCTTCCCGCTGTGGACCTTCACGATCATCGCGGGCGCGATCTGGGCGGGCGACGCCTGGGGCCGCTACTGGGGCTGGGACCCCAAGGAGACCTGGTCCTTCATCACCTGGGTCGCCTACGCCTGCTACCTGCACGCCCGCGCCACGGCCGGCTGGAAGGGCCGCAAGGCCGCCTACCTGGCCATGATCGCCTTCGGCTGCTGGCTCTTCAACTACTACGGCGTCAACATCTTCGTGACCGGCAAGCACTCGTACGCCGGGGTCTGACCCCCCGCTCGCCCATGATCCCGGCCTGCGGATTCCGCGGGCCGGGTCCACGCTGGAGGCATGCACCTCCTGGTACGTCTCCCGGTCGCCATGGAGACGGTCTGGCCGGCGGTGAGCACGCCGGACGGGATCGCGTCCTGGTGGACCGGGGTGGACCGGCTCGAACCCCGGCTGGGCGGCGCGGTCGTGCTGCGCGGGCCGGTGAAGGGCCGGGTCACGGCGTGGGACGTGGACCGGGTCGCCGAGTACACGCTGGAGGGCGCCGGCCGGATCCGCTTCCACCTGGAGCGGGACGGGGACGACGCCGCGGTCCTGCGGTTCACCGGCGCGTTCCCGGGAGAAGAGGGACGTGAACCGGAGTGGCGGGCCCGCCTGGAACACCTGGGCGCCACGCTGAGGCGCGCATGAGCAGGTGCCGCCCTCACGACGGCGGCAGGCATTCCTTCGCCGGAGGCTTTCCTTCCGGCCAGGCGATCCGGACGAAGACCGAACCGCCGTCGGGGTGGAGTTCCACGATCGGCACGGCCTTGTCGTAGGGATTGCCGTGGACGTCCAGACAGATCCAGCCGCTCGCCCCGCTCACCCGCAGCGAGCCCTTCACCTGCGGCCACTGCAGGCCGACGTCGGCCAGGGCCGGGGCGCTCGCGCCGTCGGGGGTGGCCTCGCGGATACCGTGGACGGCCAGGGTCAGCGCGTCGTAGGCGATGATCAGCTGGCCGTCGGCGAGGTCGACGGTCCCGATCGGGCCCACCGGGGCGTTCCCGGAGCGGGCGAGCAGATCGGTCAGCACCTTCAGGTCCGCCGCCGAACCGCCCGTCCGCGCCTTGTCCAGCGCCCAGGCGTCGCCGTGCGCCAGGGCGGTGTAGCGCACCGAGAGCCGGTGGCGCAGGGCGCCGCGGTCCAGCTTCTTGTCCCCGGTCAGGTACGAGCCCTCGTCCCCGGTCAGCACCGTGAAGCTCCGCTCCTGGCAGCCCCGGGTGCCGAGCGCGTTGATGAACTGGCGCAGCTGGGTGTGCCGGCCGGCGAACAGGATCGTGTCGGTCCGCGGCGAGGTGTCGCACACCAGGTGGGTGATCTGCCGGAACGTGTTCGCGGTCGTCCCCTCCCGGGTCCGGTCGGCGGGCGGCGTGAAGGGCTGCGGCTCGTAGGGCGAGCCCTTGAGCAGCGCGGCGAACGACGTCTGGAGCGTCCGTGTGTACGGATCGCCCGGCTTGTCGTACACCAGCAGCGCCCGCCCCGCGTCGACCTTCGCGAACGCGGCCAGCGCGCGGGCCTCGTCGGTGTTGGTGGGGGAGACCCGGGCCAGTCCGGGGAACGGGTCCTCGCCGTGCTGCCCGTTGGCGAGGTCGTCGGCGGTGATGGAGGCGCCGACCACCGGGATGCCCCGCCGGGTCAGCTCCGCGACGGCCTTCTTGTTGTCGTCGGTGCTCTGGCCGACCCCGGCGACCGCGCGCAGCCGGTCGCCACCCCTCGCCATCCGCTCCAGCTGGTCGACCGTCGTCCTCCAGTGCGCGCTCGTGGCACCGGGGTTCGCCAGCACCAGCCGGATCGCCGGCGCCTGCCCGTTGGAGCTGTGGTTGGCCTGGTACTGGGCCAGGTAGGCGCCCTGCACCTCGTGCTGGATGTCGCTGAGCGTCGAGGGGGTGGTGGCGGTGTACGGCAGCATCAGCGCGACCGTGACATAGGTGCCCTCCTTCAGCCGGTCGTTCTCGGCGTAGATCGCCCGGACGACGTCCCGCAGCCGGCGGTGCCCGAAGTCGTACGCCCCGGTCGCCACCCCCACGCATTCGTCGGCGCCGGGCGGCCGGGCCACCCCGGGCGCGCACGAGCGGTCCTCGCCGGTCAGCGCCCGTACGCCGAAGAACACGCCGGTGACCAGGGCGGCCGTGAGCAGCAGGGCCGTGTAGCGGTACAGCCGGATCTCCCAGACGTCCCGCAGCCACCGTCCGAGTGCGCTTCTGTCTCCCGCGGCCATCAGCCCTCCCCGTCGGTCCGCAGCGGCCGGCCCGCGAGGGCGTCCCGGGGCCAGGACCGGGAGGCCGCGAACAGCACTGCGCCCCCGGCGGGCCGCAGGTCGGACAGTTGCAGCAGCTCGTACTCCAGCCGCCCGCAGACCCGTGCGTCGGGCAGCACCAGCGGGTCGGTCACCTGCCACACCGCGTGCAGCAGCCGTCGTATCCGCAGGTGGAGCGAGGCGTCGACGCCCTCCGGGGGCTGCGCGTCCGCGTCGGTGCGGCCGAGCGCGATCGCCGTGCGCAGGTCGTCGTGGCCGTCCGTGTCCCGGCCGTCGGCGTCGTGCGCGTGGAAGTAGGGCGCGGTGGCGAGGAAACGCAGGGTGTCGAGCCAGTCGCGGGTGTCCCGCACCGGGAACGTGTCGCGCAGATGGGCGACCGCGCCGGCCGTGCCGCCGAGGGCGAGTTCGTGGTGGAGCCGGTAGCGGGCGTGGTCCGGGGTGCCGTCCTCACGGGTGTGGTGCCGGATCAGCGTCTCGTGGACCTCGCGCCACTTCGCGTGGTCGGCGCGACGGTGGTGCAGCCGGAGCAGCAGCAGGGTGCGCACGAACGGGTCGCCGACGAACTGGCCCGGCTCGGCCGCGAGCCCCTCCTCGGCCAGCCGCGCCCGCAGGGACCGTACGCCCGAGGAGCCGAAGTCCGCGGGCAGCCGGGCGTGGGCGAGCGCCACGGCGGAGTCGTGGTCGTGCGCGGCCGCCAGGACCGTCAGCTCGGCGAGCCGGTCGGCGGGGACCAGCCGCCGCAGCAGCTCGGCGTAGAGCGGCCGGCCGCCGTCGGTCTGCTCCTCGGTCAGCCTCACCCTGGCGGTCAGCAGCCGCCCCAGGGAGACGGCCTCCCGCGGGTGCCGGCGCGCGGCGGTGGCGAGCAGCACGATCCCGAGCGGGTTGCCGCCGGTCAGCCGGTGCGTGGCGTGCGGGAGCTGGGGCGGGAACTCGACGTCGTGGCAGATCGCCCCCACCATGTGCAGGGTGTCGTCCGGGGACAGCGGCGGCAGCGGCACCAGCAGCGCCCGCGAGGAGGGCGCGGGCCCCGGCTCCCACTCCGTCGCGCGGGCCACCTCGGGCAGCTCCCGCCGTACCGCGTCCGGCAGCACCGGATGGGCCGTGCCGCGTACGGTCGCCACGCACACCACCGGGTCCACGACCCCGTCCGCCCGGTCGCGCAGGACGGCGTCCAGCAGCCCGGGGCCGGGGCCGCCGCGCGCGTTGTCGAGCAGGACGAGCGGCCGGCCGAGCCGCCGCAGATGCGAGCCGAGCCCCGCGTACCCCTCCGCGAGGTCGGCCAGCAGAGCCCGCACCAGCCAGCGCTCGGCGTGCTCGCGGGAGGTGCCGCCGGCCCGGAAGTTCCCGGCGAGCAGCAGCAGTCCGCGCTGCGGGTTGCCGCCCGCGTTGGGGTAGGCGCGGTACCAGAGGGCGGGCTTGTGCTCCTTGTGCGAGGTGAAGCCCTCGGAGAGCGCCTCCAGCGTGGCCTCGACGGTCGCCGCGACGAACGGCCCGCCGCCGCTGGCCGCCGCGATCACCTTGGAGGCGACCTTCGCCGCCCAGCGTCCGGCGAGCGTGAAGTGCGTCCGGCGGTCGTTCAGCAGCAGGATCCGGGTCAGCTCCCGGCGGATCCGGTCCGAGTCGCTGCGCCCGCTCCAGTCGCTCGCCCGTACCGCGACCAGGCCCGCCGTCAGCCGGGGGAAGGAGAGCGCTCCGGCGGCCTTCACCGGCTCGGTGAGCTGCTCGGCCAGCACCAGCAGCGCCTGCCACACCGGCGACCAGGACTCGGGGCTCTCCTCGTGCGGCGGGCCGGCGAACTGCTCGTCCTCGCAGTCGATCAGCGCGAGCGGGGTGCGCTTGCGGGACTCGCCGCCCCGCAGCCGCTCGGTGTAGGCGTCGACCAGCTCGGCCAGCACCGCGCTCTTGCCCACTCCCCGCCCGCCGGCCAGGACCAGCAGCGGTGGCCCGGTGGGGTGTTCGGCCTTCTCGCCCTCATGGGCGTACGGTCTCAGTCCCACGAGCCGGGGCACCAGCCCGGGCGGCTCCACATCGAACAGCGCACCACGCCCGTACAACCGTCCGCGCACCGCACCTCCCCCAGGGCCGGTTACTCAACTCCAGGGTAAGGAGCGGTGGTTGGTGTGTGCCAGATCGCGTGGTGCCCGAATTGCGCCGCCCGCCCCGGTTCGGCTCACCACCGGTCCGCTCTCGACACGGCGCGCGCGGCGTTGCCCCGGGGTTCCGGTCGCACGAGAGTGGAGCCATGAACCCTGTGGATCAGGTGACCCTGGACCAGCCGACGGCCCGGACCTGGCTGGCCACGGCCGTCGCCGAGGCCCGCGCCGGGCTCGCCGAGGGCGGCATCCCGATCGGCGCCGCGCTCTACGGCCCCGACGGCACCCTGCTCGGCCGCGGCCGCAACCGGCGCGTCCAGGACGACGACCCCTCGACGCACGCGGAGACGGCCGCCTTCCGGGCGGCGGGCCGGCAGCGCTCCTACCGCGGCACCACCATGGTGACCACCCTCTCCCCTTGCTGGTACTGCTCCGGCCTGGTCCGGCAGTTCGGCATCTCGCGCGTCGTGGTGGGCGAGGCCACGACCTTTCACGGCGGTCACGACTGGCTCGCCGCACACGGCGTGGAGATCGTGCTGCTCGACGACCCCGGCTGCGTCGGGATGATGCACGACTTCGTCGAGCGGAACCCGGCGCTCTGGAACGAGGACATCGGTGTCTGAGCCGCGTATTCCCACGGTCGACCTCCGGCCCTGGCTCGACGGGGACGCGGAGGCCCGCGGAGCCGTCGCCCGCACCGTCGACGAGGCCCTGCAGACCGCCGGCTTCCTGCTGGTCACCGGCCATGGCGTGGACCCGTCCCTCCGCTCCCGCATCCGGGCGGCGGCCCGGACGTTCTTCACGCTGCCGGCCGAGGTCAAGCAGCCGTACGCCGTGAAGGTCGGCGGCCGGGGCTGGCTCGGGCCCGGCGCGGAGGCGAACGGCTACTCCGAGGGGACCGAGACCCCGCCGGACCTCAAGGAGTCCCTGACCTTCGCCACCGACGAGCCGTTCGCCGACCCGGTGGTCGACGCGGAGTGGTACGCGCCGAACGTCTGGCCCGCGGAGGTGCCGGAGCTGAAGGGGCTCTGCGAGGAGTACCTGGCGCGGATGGCGGGACTGGAGAAGCAGCTGCTGTCCCTGCTGGGCGAGGCCCTCGGCCTGGAGCCGGACTTCTTCTCCCGCCACATGGACCACCCCACCTACGGCTTCAACATCAACTGGTACCCCGGCACCGACGTCGTGGGCGAGCCGGAGCCCGGCCAGTTCCGGATCGGCCCGCACACCGACTTCGGCACGGTCACCATCCTCGACCGGCAGGCGGGCAAGGGCGGACTCCAGGTCTGGACGGAGGAGCGCGGCTGGCAGGACGCGCCCTTCGACCCGGCCGCCCTCACCGTCAACATCGGCGATCTGATGGCCCGTTGGACGGGCGACCGGTGGAGGTCGGGCCGGCACCGGGTGCTCCCGCCCCCGGCGGACGAGCCCGCCGAGGAACTCATGTCCCTCGTCTACTTCGGCGAGTGCACGCCCGGGACGATCGTGGAGTCCGTGCCGGCACCGGTGGGGCGCGTGGCGTACGAGGCGGTCGACTCGCATGTGTATCTGCGGGGGAAGCTGGACTCGATCACGGTGGAGTGACTCGGGGAATGGCCCGTTACCGCCGTGGCCTCCCCTCTCCTCCGCACCCATACTGAATCTTCACAGCAGCTTCACAAGGAGCGGTTGCGATGCACCATGCCTTCTAGGGAGGGGACCCCATCGTGAGGAAGTTATGCCTGACCGGGCGCCTGAGAGCGATCTCGGGTGTGCTCGCCGCCGGTGCGCTGATCGCCGGCCTCTCCGGTACGGCCGCGCACGCGTCGGAAACCGGCACGCTCGCCGCCGCCGCGGAGATCGGCATCCAGTTCAACCCCGACGGCGACGCCGGTCAGTGCGGCGGGACGACGGGACAGCAGTGGGGCACGTCTCCCGACTTCACCCGCGCGATCCGCTTCGACACCGACAACCGGCCGGGCGGCTGTCAGCTGGCCTTCGGTGTCTACGACCCGGACAACACCCTCGCGGGCGCGTCCCTCACGTACGGCTTCCAGGCGAGCCCCGGCGGCGACGCGGGGCAGTGCGGAAGCCAGGGCACCTACCGCATACCGATCCAGCGGTTCAGGACCTTCGGTCCCAGCGTCCGGGTCGACACCGACAACCGGCCCGGCTGGTGCAACCTCACCTTCACCGTGTCGGGCCGCTCCGACGTGGTCCTCGACGTGCAGTTCTACGCCGACGGCGACGGCGGGCAGTGCGTGAACGCGCTCCCCGCCGGCCAGTACCGCTCGGCGTTCGCGGGCAGCCCGGTGACCGTGGGCATCGACGCCGACGGCCGTTCCGGCGGCTGCCAGTTCCTGCTCCGGCTGAGGACCGTCTAGGAGTCCGACCGGTCCAGCACCGCGTAATCCGCGACGGCGCGGCGGTAGCGGGTGTGCCCGGTCTCCCGGGCGTGCCCGCTCTGCCACTCCTCGGTCTCGGCGCGGCCGGGGCGCGGGCCGGAGGCGGCGGGGCAGTGGGTGCAGGACGTCTCGTACTCGGCCCCGGCGGGGACGTCCGGGGCCGACGTGTACTCCGGCAGGCCCAGGAAGGCCGTGTGGTACCGGCGTTGATGGCGGCGGAGCAGGACGTTCGCGTCGGTCTCCGCGCTGCGGTCGCGCCGCGCGCGGGCCGCGTCACGCAGCCCGGCCAGGTCGGCGCAGGCGGCGCAGTCGCGGACGGGGACCGGCGGGCCGCCGTGCAGTGAACGGGAGTTGGCCGCGCGCAGGCTCGCGCTGAGCCGTTCGGCGGGGGTGGCGGGGCGGATCAGGTCCGGGCGGGCCTCCCACTCCCGGCCGCCGCCGAGGGGGCGCAGCAGGGCGTAGGGACCGGCCTTGCCCTGGTACTCGCCCACGGTGTCCGATCCGGGGTCGTAGACGACCGTTCCTGTTTCGAACCCGCTCTCGATGTGCTCGGTCATGGCCTGTCCGTTCCCTCTCCGTACCGACTTGGTCACCCTGGGTGTGTCGAGCGTGGCGGTCGGGCACGGTGCGTATCAATGCCCGACGTGTGACAAGGGCATTTGTCACGGAGGGGGCGGGGGGAGAGGGGGCGAGGAGCGTGACCACCAACGCCGCGCTGTTCGGCGAGCTTTTGCGCCACTTCCGGGAGGGCGCCTCGCTCACGCAGGAGGCGCTGGCGAAGGCGATCCCCTGCGACCGCTCGCTGGTGGCGAGGGTCGAGGCGGGGACGCGGGTGCCGCAGGAGCCGTTCGCCCGGACCTGCGACGAACTGCTGCGCACGGGCGGGGCGTTGCGGCGGCTGTGGGGGCGCATCGACTGGTATCCGCAGGTGGAGCATCCGGACTGGTTCGAGCGCCGGGCCCGGATGGACGCGGAGGCCGTGTCCCTGCGGGCCTATCAGGCGCACGTGGTGCCCGGCTTGTTGCAGACCGCCGACTACGCAGCCGCGCTCTTTGCCCGCCGCCTGTCCCACGCCGACGATGTGGACGAGCGCGTCCGGGCCCGACTCAGCCGCCAACAGCGCTTCTACGCCAAGGGCGGGCCCTATTACATCGTCGTGCTGGACGAGAGCTGCCTGCGGCATGTGGTGGGCGGGCGCGAGGTCATGCGGGAGCAGTGCGCACATCTCCTGCGGGCGGGGGAACTCCCCAATGTGCGCATCCAGGTGGTCCCGTCCGGACGCCCCGACATCGACCGGCCCGACACCTCGATGTCGTTGATCAGGCTGCCCGACGGGCAGGAGTGGGTGTACTCGGAATCGCTGGACCGGGGCCACTTCAGCGACGATCCGGCCATCTTTCTCGCGCACAGCCAGACCTATGATGTGCTCAGGGCCGATGCATTGTCAGCCTCTGACTCCGCCGCCCTGATCTGTGGCGTGATGGAAGGGTATGGGCACTATGGCGACCTGGATCAAGAGCAGCTACAGCGGGGCCAACGGCGGCGACTGCCTCGAAATCGCCCCCGAATCCACCTCCGTCGTCCCCGTCCGTGACAGCAAGACCCCCGACGGCCCCGTCCTCCTCGTCCCGCGGAGCGCCTGGGCCGCCTTCGTGGCGTCCCTGGGCGATCAGCCGTAGCGAGATCCGCCGCGCGAACCCCGCTCAGCTCTCCTTCGGCTCCTCGCCCGACTCGCGGCGCCGCAGTTCTTCCTCGCGCCGGCGCAGGTCGTCCTCCCAGTTCTTCAGGAGCCGCTCGTCGTTCCTGGCCTGCTCGTCCTTCAGCGACTTGAGGAACTCGGGGTTGTCGTCGGGGGCCACCCACGTCCTGCCGCCCCGGCCGGGCGCGGCGCGCACCTTGCCCGCCACCAGCCAGGCCACGGGACCGATCAGCACTTCGCCGAAGAGCAGGATGATCAGCACCCACGCCACCTTCGGCAGGCCCCGCACCTCGTTCTCCGGAGTGTTCAGGCAGTCGATGAACGCGTAGATCCACAGCGCCAGGACCAGCAGGAACGGCAGATACCTGAGCATGGCGGCGGGTTCCCCCAGAAGACGGCGACGGGCCACGGGACGGCCCCCGGTGACGGGGTCAGGGTAGCGGGTGGCCGATACTGGGACACATGGCTTACGACGATCTTCGTTCCCTGCTCAGGGCACTGGAGCGGGAAGGCGACCTCAAGCGCGTGAAGGCCGAGGTCGATCCGTATCTGGAGGTCGGGGAGATCGTCGACCGCGTCCAGAAGTCCGGCGGTCCCGCGCTTCTCTTCGAGAACGTGAAGGGCTCGTCGATGCCCCTCGCGATGAACGTCTTCGGCACCGACCGGCGGCTGCTGAAGGCGCTCGGGCTGAAGTCGTACGGCGAGATCAGCGAGAAGATCGGCGGCCTGCTGCGGCCCGAGCTGCCGCACGGATTCGTCGGGGTCCGCGAGGCGTTCGGCAAGCTCGGCGCGATGACCCACGTACCGCCGAAGAAGGTGAAGTCCGGGGACGCCCCGGTGCAGGAGGTCGTCCTGCACGGCGACGACGTCGACCTGGAGCAGCTCCCGGCGCTCTTCACCTGGCCGCAGGACGGCGGCTCGTTCTTCAACCTCGGCCTCACCCACACCAAGGACCCCGAGTCCGGTATCCGCAACCTCGGTCTGTACCGGCTCCAGCGCCACGACCGGCGCACCATCGGCATGCACTGGCAGATCCACAAGGACAGCCGCAACCACTACCAGGTGGCGGCCCGGCGCGGGGAGCGGCTGCCGGTCGCGATCGCCTTCGGCTGCCCGCCCGCCGTGACGTACGCCTCCACCGCGCCGCTCCCCGGTGACATCGACGAGTACCTGTTCGCCGGGTTCCTCGCGGGCAAGCGGATCGAGATGGTCGACTGCAAGACCGTGCCGTTGCAGGTGCCGGCGCAGGCGGAGGTCGTGCTGGAGGGCTGGCTGGAGCCGGGCGAGATGCTCCCCGAGGGCCCCTTCGGCGACCACACCGGCTTCTACACCCCGCGGGAACCGTTCCCCGCGCTGACGATCGACTGCGTCACGATGCGCCGGCGCCCCCTGCTCCAGTCGATCGTCGTCGGCCGCCCCCCGACGGAGGACGGGCCGCTGGGCAGGGCGACCGAGCGGTTCTTCCTGCCGCTGCTGAAGATCATCGTCCCGGACATCGTGGACTACCACCTCCCCGAGGCGGGCGGCTTCCACAACTGCGCGATCGTGTCGATCGACAAGAAGTACCCCAAGCACGCGCAGAAGGTCATGCACGCCGTCTGGGGCGCCCACATGATGTCCCTGACCAAGCTGATCGTGGTCGTGGACTCCGACTGCGACGTCCACGATCTGCACGAGGTCGCCTGGCGGGCCCTCGGCAACACGGACTACGCCCGTGACCTGAGCATCGTCGAAGGCCCCGTCGACCATCTCGACCATGCCTCCTACCAGCAGTTCTGGGGCGGCAAGGCGGGCATCGACGCGACGAAGAAGTGGCCCGAGGAGGGCTACACGCGCGACGGGGGCTGGCCGGACATGGTCCTGCCCGACCCCGACACGGCGGCGAAGGTCGACCGCCGCTGGAAGGAGTACGGCCTGTGAGCTCCGCCTCCGCAGCGCTCCCGCAGCCGGGACGCACCAAGGCCTTCCTGCGGCTGGTGATGATCGAGCACTCGGTCTTCGCGCTGCCCTTCGCCTACATCGCCGCGCTGACCGCGATGTTCCAGCTCGACAGGAACATCCACTGGGGGCGGCTGCTCCTGGTGACGGTCTGCATGGTCGGCCTGCGCACCTTCGCCATGGCCGTCAACCGGATCATCGACCGCGAGATCGACGCCCGGAACCCGCGCACGGCCCACCGTGAGCTGGTCACCGGGGCGATGTCGGTGAAGCACGCCTGGACCGGCGCGCTGATCGCGGTGGCCGTCTTCCTCGGCTCGGCGGCGATGCTCAACCCGCTCTGCCTCGCCCTCGCGCCGGTCGCCGTGATCCCGATGGTGGTCTACCCCTACGGGAAGCGCTTCACGAACTTCCCGCAGGCCATCCTGGGGCTCGCCCAGGCGATGGGGCCGGTCGGCGGCTGGCTGGCCATCACCGGTGAGTGGTCCTGGGACGCGGTCGTCCTCGGTCTCGCCGTCGGCATCTGGATCGGCGGTTTCGACCTGATCTACGCCTGCCAGGACGTCGAGACGGACCGCGAGATCGGCGTCATGTCGGTCCCGGCCCGCTTCGGCATCCCCGCGGCCGTTCAGGGGGCGCGCCTCTGCCACGCCGTCACCACGGCCCTGTTCGTCTGGTACGCCCTCGCCACCGGCGCCGGTGCCTTCTTCTGGCTCGGACTGGTGATCGTCGCGGGTGCCTTCGTCTACGAGCACACCATCGTGCGCCCCCATGATCTGTCCCGTCTGAACAGGGCGTTCTTCTCGACGAACGGTTTCATCGGGATCAGCCTGTTCGTCTGTGCGCTCGCCGACCTCCTGATGCGCGGGCTCACGGTGTAGGTCCCGTCCTGAAGACCCTGCTGCCCACCGGTACGCTCAAGGTGTGAACGCAGGAGAAACGCAGCGCGTGCCTTGGATCGTGGGGGTGTCCGGGGCGTCCGGTACGCCGTACGCCGCCGCGGTGCTGCGGGCGCTGCTCGCCGGGGGCGAGAGCGTGGACCTGGTGGTCAGCCGGGCCTCGCGGCTCACCCTGCTCGACGAGACCCGGATCTCCTTCCGGGACGCGCACTGGCGGGACGACCTGCGGGAATGGCTCGGGCGGGGGGCCGACGGCAAGCCGGGCACCTTCGACGCCGACGTCAGCGCGGTGCGGTACTGGGCCGCCGGGGACCTGGCGGCGGGGCCGTCCTCGGGGTCGTACCGCACGAGGGGGATGATCATCGTCCCGGCCTCGACCGCCTGTGTCGCCGGGGTCGCGCTCGGGCTGTCCAAGGACCTGCTCCAGCGGGCCGCCTCCGTCACGCTCAAGGAACGCCGGCCGCTCGTCGTCGCCGTACGGGAGACCCCGCTGAACGGGCAGACCCTGCGTCAGCTGGTGACCCTGGACGACCTGGGCGCCGCCGTGGTCCCGGCCTCGCCCGCCTTCTACGCGGGCGCCACCCACATCCAGGACCTGGTCGACTTCGTCGCCGGACGGGTGCTCGACGCGGCGGGTGTCGCGCACGGGCTCTACCGCCGGTGGGAGGGCGAACTGGGCGGCGGATCCGGAACCCGGGACGCCTGAGCGGCATCGTCTTCAGTGCGTCGCAGGACGTCCGCAGGACGTCGCATCAGGTCGCAATGTCGCAGTACGTGGCAGTACGTCGTAGTACCTCTCATCACTTCAGGAAGGCTTCGATTCGCATGGACGCGGTGGACAGGCAGCTCATCCAGGCCCTGCGGGAGAACGGCCGGGCCTCCTACGCGGAGCTGGGGCGCCTCGTCGGCCTGTCGGGACCCAGCGTCACCGACCGCATCAACCGGCTGGAGGCGGCCGGTGTCATCACCGGTTATCGCGCCACGGTGAACGCCGCCCAGCTCGGCCTCGGCGTCACCGCCCTCATCGGCATCTCCCTCTCCGACGCCGCCGACCACGAGGAGGTGGCGAGCAGGCTGCGGGACTTCGGCGAGATCGAGGACTGCTGGTTCATCGCCGGCGACGACTCGTTCATGCTCAAGGTGCGGGCGAACGACGTGGACGGCCTGGAGAAGATCATCAGGCGGCTGTCGGGGACCAAGGGCGTCTCCCGGACCCGTACCACCATCGTGCTCTCCACGAAGTGGGAGAACCGGGTCGGGGAGCTTCCCGAGGAGGTCTGAAGCGGTAGGCGTACGGTGGGTCAGTCGCTGGTCGAGGAAAGGTGTGGGCATGGACGTCGGGCTCAAGCGCGAGCTGGAGGAGAAGGTCAGGGCCGGTGAGCGGCTGACCCGTGAGGACGGCATCGCGCTGTACGAGTCGGACGACCTGGCGTGGCTCGGCGGCCTCGCCCACGAGGTGCGCACCCGCAAGAACGGTGACGTGGTGCACTTCAACGTCAACCGGCACCTCAACATGACCAACGTGTGCACCGCCTCCTGCGCCTACTGCTCCTTCCAGCGCAAGCCGGGCGAGAAGGACGCGTACACGATGCGCATCGAGGAGGCGGTGAAGCTCGCCAAGGCGATGGAGAGCGAGAACCTCACCGAGCTGCACATCGTCAACGGCCTGCACCCGAACCTGCCCTGGCGCTACTACCCGCGCTCGCTGCGGGAGCTGAAGGCGGCCCTGCCGGACGTCTCCCTGAAGGCCTTCACGGCCACCGAGATCCACCACTTCGAGACGATCTCCGGGCTGTCGGCCTCGGAGATCCTCGACGAGCTGATCGACGCGGGTCTGGAGTCCCTCACCGGCGGCGGCGCGGAGATCTTCGACTGGGAGGTCCGGCAGCACATCGTGGACCACCGCACCCACTGGGAGGACTGGTCCCGCATCCACCGCCTGGCGCACGAGAAGGGCCTCAAGACCCCGTGCACCATGCTGTACGGCCACATCGAGGAGCCCCGCCACCGGGTCGACCACGTGCTGCGCCTGCGTGAGCTCCAGGACGAGACGAACGGCTTCCAGGTCTTCATCCCGCTGCGCTACCAGCACGACTTCGTGGACATGAAGGACGGCAAGGTCCGCAACCGGCTCCAGGCCCGCACCCAGATGGCGACCGGCGCGGAGGCCCTGAAGACCTTCGCGGTCTCCCGGCTGCTGTTCGACAACGTCCCGCACGTCAAGGTCTTCTGGGTCATGCACGGCGTCCAGACCGCGCAGCTCGCGCTCCAGCACGGCGCGGACGACATGGACGGCTCGGTCGTCGAGTACAAGATCACCCACGACGCCGACAACTACGGCACCCCCAACAAGCTGACCCGCGAGGACCTCCTCGACCTCATCCGCGACGCGGGCTTCCGCCCGGTGGAACGGAACACGCGCTACGAGATCATCCGCGAGTACGACGGCCCGGACCCCCTGCGCCGGGAGTCGCCGCAGGCGATGCGGGTCTGACCTCGCGCGCGGGCCGTGGGGGGCCGGTCGGACGGTTCCCCACGCCCTCGGGTTGGACTCGACGGCACGGGGTTACTCGGAGGCCGTGAGTTCCCGCGCCGAAGCCCCCGAGGACGCCTACACCGCGGCACCCTTCGTCCCCGACCACGGAGGGCTGACCGCGCTGCGGCGGGCAGCCGCCGACTGCCGCGGCTGTCCCCTGCACCGGGACGCCACCCGGACGGTCTTCGGCGCGGGCTCCGCCCACGCCCGCGTGATGCTCGTCGGGGAACAGCCCGGCGACCAGGAGGACCGCCGGGGCAGACCGTTCGTCGGCCCGGCCGGAAAGCTCCTGGACCGCGCGCTGGAGGAGGCCGGCCTGGACCCCGCGGACGCGTACGTCACCAACGCCGTCAAGCACTTCAAGTTCACCCGGGCCGAACCGCGCAAGCGCCGTATCCACAAGGCCCCCACCCTGCGCGAGGCGGCCGCGTGCGGGCCCTGGCTCGCGGCCGAGCTGGCGGTCGTCGGCCCGGAACTGATCGTCGTGCTCGGCGCCACCGCCGGCAAGGCGCTGCTCGGCTCCTCCTTCCGGGTGACCGAGGTGCGCGGGACGGTCCTGGAGGAGGAGATCCACGGACGCCGGGAGCGGCTGGTGCCGACGGTGCACCCGTCGTCGGTCCTGCGCGCCGACGACCGGGAGGCCGCCTACCGGGGACTGGTCGCGGATCTGGAGGTGGCGGCACGGGCTCTGGCGCAGAACACCGGACGGTAAGACGTACGATGGCGATGTGGCCCTTACCTTCACGCTCGATCCGCCCGTCGACCCCGCCCTGCGCGACGGGGTGCTCGACCTGTGGACCGACGTCTCCAACGCGGGCGGGGCCGTCGGGTTCGTGCCGCCGGTGGGGCGTGAGGAGGTGCGGCCGGAACTGGTGAGGCACCTCGTGGCCATGGCCGAGGGGCGCCACCGGCTGCTCGTCGGGCGGGACGAGTCCGGCGAGGTGGCCGCGACCGCGTTCTTCGCCTTCAACACGCACCGGCTGATGACCCACTGGGTGTGGCTCTACACGGTGATGGTCCACCCCCGCCACCAGGGCAGGGGCTACGGCCGCGACCTGCTGGCGGCCGCCGCCGACGCCGCGCGCGCCTTCGAGGGCATCGACGCGATCCGGCTCACCTGCCGGGGCGGGCTGGGCCTGGAGCGGTTCTACGGCTCCTGCGGCTACCGCGAGGCCGGCCGGGTCCCCGGCGCCATCCGGGTCGCTCCCGGCGACGACCGCGACGACATCACCATGCTGCTGCCGCTCACCTGACCGCCCGCACCCCCGTGCAGGACCGGCGGCCCGGCGTGCTTCACTGGACGACGGCCCCTTTTGGGGCCCTTTCGGGACAGGGACAAGGAAGAGTGGATTGAGATGCTGCGCTACACGCTGATGCGCCTCGGCGTCTTCGCCGGCTGCCTCCTGGCCGTCTGGGGCCTGGTCTACGCCGGTGTCCTGCCGCGCGGCCTCGGCGACTCCAACGGCATGTGGATCGTCCTGCTCGCGCTGGTCGTCTCCGCGCCCATCAGCTTCGTCGTCCTGCGCGCGGAGCGCGACCGGGCCTCGGTGAGCGTCGTGCAGCGGGTGGACCGGATGAAGGCCAACCTGGAGGCCAACCGCACCCAGGAGGACGAGGCGGTCGACGCGGCCGAGGCGCAGGCCCGGTCCACGTCCTCGACCCAGAGTCAGCCCTCCTGACGGAGTTCACTTGCGGCCGGTCCAACTAGGCTGGCCCCATGGGTGCCGTGAAGACCAAACGGATGCCACGCGCGGTCCGTGAGCAGCAGATGCTGGACGCCGCCGTGGAGATCTTCGGGCAGCGCGGGTACATGGCCGCGTCCATGGACGAGATCGCCGAACTGGCGGGCGTCTCCAAGCCGTTGGTGTACCTGTACCTGAACTCCAAGGAAGACCTCTTCATCGCCTGCATCCGCCGTGAGGCGCGGGCGCTGGTGGACGCGGTGCGGTCGGGCGTCCGTACCGATCTGCCGGCCGACCGCCGGCTCTGGGACGGTCTGCTGGCGTTCTTCGTGCACACCGCCGCCCATCCGCACGCCTGGTCCGTCGTGCACCTCCAGGCCCGCACGCACGGCGAGGCCTTCGCCGCCGAGGCCGCCGCGATGCGGGAGGAGATCGTCGCCTTCGTCACCCACCTCATAGCCGTGGGGGCCCGCGAGGCCCATCGTGACCCCGATCTTCCCGAGCGGGAGGTCGCCGGGCTCGCCGAGGCGCTCGTCGGCGCGGCCGAGTCGCTCGCCGTCTGGGCCAACGCCGGCGAGGGCGTCACGGCCCGGCAGGCCGCGGCCACCCTGATGAACTTCGCGTGGGCGGGTCTGGGCGACCTGACGCACGGCCGGTCCTGGTCCCCGCCGCCCGCCGACGACGTGTCCCTGACATGACACTTGTCATGCGGGGCGCAGGACGCGCGGCACTGGGCCGCCCCCGCCCGCCGCTCCTACTGTTCTTCCCATGACGAAGCCCAGCGCGGACAAGACGCAGAAGACGGACATCAAGATCAGCCTCATCGGCGGTCACCGGCTCGACGGCGCCACCCTGCACGAGCGCACCCTGACCGTCTCCCTCGTCGGCGGAGCCGATGTCGACCTGACGGACGTGGACATCCCGGACGGCGCCGAGCTGCGGATCACCAAGCTGAGCCTCATCGGCGGCGTCTCCCTCAAGGTCCGCCCCGACGTCCGGGTGGAGGTCCGGGGCCTGCGCCTCGGCGGTGTCCGCGACACGGGCCCCACCGAGCCGAACGGCCCGACGGTCCGTATCGAGGCCTGGGGCCTGGTCGGCGGAGTCTCCGTCCACCGCCCCTGACGTGTCGGTGGTCCGCCCCGGGTGCACCCGTCCGCTCAGAACGTGAGCCGGTCCACCCGTCCGCTCACATGGAGCCGCGCCGCCGCCTCCCCCGTCCCGCGCAGCTCGAACCGTACGCCGTCCGAGGCGAACGCCACCGTCCCCGGCAGCAGCACCGGCGCCCGGAACTCCGCCCGGACCCGCACGGCCGGCGGGGTGCCATGGGCGGCGAGACAGCGGGCGACGGTCCACATGCCGTGGGCGATGGCGCGCGGGAAACCGAAGAGGCGCGCGGTGAGCGGGTGCAGGTGGATGGGGTTGCGGTCGCCGGAGGCGGCCCCGTAACGCCGGCCGACGTCGGCGGCGAGCCGCCACTCGTCGAGGAGGGGGAGGGGCGCGGCGCCCCCCGGCTCCGAGTCGGCGGGCGGAGCCGACGCCTCCCGCCCGGTACGGTGCCGGGCCAGATACGTGCTCGTCGACTCCCATACGACGGCGTCCGCCTCCCCGAGCGCGTCCGCCTCCCGAAGCCGCGTCACCACGAACGCCTCCGTGCCGCGCCGGTGCGGCGCCAACCGGTCGACGTACACGCAGAGTTCGTACGTCCCGGCGGCGGCGAGCGGCCGGTGCCGGGTGATGTCGATCGAGGTGTGGACGAGACCGAGCAGCGGGAGCGGGAAGTCCCGGCCGCTCATCAGGCTCATGGCCAGCGGGAAGCCCAGCACATGCGGGTAGGTGAGCGGCAGGGCGTCCTCGCCGGTGGGGAAGCCGCACACCCGCTCGTAGGCCGCCAGCCGGGTGAGGTCGACACGCAGTCCGGGCAGGACCAGCCGGCTGCCGGTGAAGTCGGCGCCGGGCGCGGGCCGTTTGAACGGCGAGCGCAGGGCCCCGCGGGCCAGCAGCGGGACGAGGGCGGGGGAGGAGGAGAGGGTCGTGACCGCCGCCATCACGCCCCCAGCAGGCTCTGGCCGCACACCCGTACGACCTGTCCGTTGACCGCGCCGGACGCCGGGTGCGCGAGCCAGGCGGTGGTCTCGGCGACGTCGGCGGGCAGCCCGCCTTGCGCGAGGGAGTTCATCCGGCGGCCCGCCTCCCGGATGAACAGCGGCACCGCGGCCGTCATGGCGGTCTCGATGAAGCCGGGGGCGACCGCGTTCACCGTCACCCCGTGCTCGGCGAGCGCGCGCGGCGCGAGGGCACGGACCAGCCCGGCCACGCCCGCCTTGCTCGCGCCGTAGTTGGTCTGCCCCGCGTTGCCCGCGAGCCCGGCGATGGAGGCGGTCGCCACGATCCGCCCGCCGGTGCGCAGGGTGCCCTTGGCGAGCAGCGCGTCGGTGGTGCGCAGCACACTCGCGAGGTTGACGTCGAGGACCGAACTCCAGCGCTCGGCGGGCATGTTGACCAGCCGGCGGTCGCGGGTGACGCCCGCGTTGTGGATCAGCAGATCGAGTCCGTCCGGGAGTTCGGCGGCGATCCGCTCGCCCGCGTCGGCGGCCGTGATGTCGAGGGCGAGGGCCCTGCCGCCCAGCCGTTCGGCGACCCGCCGGGCGTCCTGCTCGGCCTGCGGGACGTCGAGGACGACGACCTCGGCGCCGTCCCTGGCGAGGGTCTCGGCGACGGCCTCGCCGATGCCGCGCGCGCCGCCGGTGACGAGGGCGGTGCGGCCGGCGAGGGGGAGGTCCGGGAAGTCGTGGGGACGGTCGGTCCGGCCCGGGGAGGGCTGCTGCCGCGTGCCGACCTCGATGACCTGGCCGCTGACGTAGGCCGACTTGGGGGAGAGCAGGAAGCGCAGGGTGGACTCGGCGGCGGCGGCGTCGGTGAGCCGCAGGAGGTTCACCGTCCGGCCGCGGCCGATCTCCTTGCCGAGGGAGCGGGTGAATCCCTCCAGGGCCTGCTGCACGGCCGCCCGGTGGTGGTCGTCGTCGGCGTCGAGGGGGGAGCCGAGGACCACGATCCGGCCGCTCGCCGCGACCGACCGGACCACCGGGTGCAGGGCCGCGTGCACCTCGGCGAGGGTGTCGACGTCCCGGACCCCGGTCGCGTCCAGGACCACGGCGGCGGGGTCGGCGGTGCCGAGGGGGAGACCGGTGCGGGCGAGGACCGGAGTGAGGTCGAGGGCGGACGTCCCGGCCGTAAGGTGATGCAAGGCGCCTGTGAGGAACGGACGTTCGGGTGACCAGCGCCTGAGTGCCGCCGGCTGCGGAAGCCCGAGCCGTCGGGTGAGGAAGCGGCCGGGTGCGGTGGCGGTGAAACTCAGATAGCGGTCGGCCATGTTCGTCTCGTCTCCCACGGGCTCGGCTGACTGAAAAAGTTGCTTACTCCGGAGTAAGGTTACCCGGGGTAAGTCTAGGTCAAGGGTGAGGAGCAGGTCGAGATGAGTACCTCGGAGCCGTCGCGGGCGAGTACCTCGGAGCCGTCGAAGGTGACCTATCTGAGGGGCGCACGCAAACCCGCGTTCGAACCCCCGCGCGCCCGCCGCGTCGCGGTGATCGGCGGCAGCCGGACCCCCTTCGCCCGCTCCGACGGCCCCTACGCCACCGCCTCCAACCAGGAGATGCTCACGGCCGCGGTCAACGGCCTGGCCACCCGCTACGGGCTCGACGTGCCCGGTGTCGTCGGCGAGGTCGTCGCCGGCGCCGTCCTCAAGCACAGCCGCGACTTCAACCTCACCCGGGAGACCGTCCTCGGCTCCAGGCTCGACCCGCGCACCCCCGCCTACGACATCCAGCAGGCCTGCGGCACCGGCCTCCAGGCCGTCATCGCCGCCGCCAACAAGATCGCCCTCGGCCAGACCGAATCGGCCGTCGCGGGCGGCGCCGACACCGCGAGCGACGCCCCGCTCGGCGTCAACGACGCCCTCCGCCGCATCCTGCTCCAGGCCCGCCGCGCCCGGACGACCGCCGGCCGCCTCAAGGCCCTCGCCCGGATCCGCCCCTCCCACCTGGTCCCCGACATCCCGCGCAACGCCGAACCGCGCACCGGCCTGTCCATGGGCGAGCACGCGGCGGTCACCGCCCGCGCCTGGGGCATCGAGCGCGAGGCCCAGGACGAACTGGCCGCCACCAGCCACCAGCGGCTGGCCGCCGCGTACGAACGGGGCTTCTTCGGCGATCTGGTCGTCCCCTTCCGCGAGCTGACCCGCGACCAGAACCTGCGCCCGGACTCCACCGTGGAGAAACTCGCCGCACTGAAGCCGGTGTTCGGCACCGACGGGCCGAACCCCACCATGACGGCGGGCAATTCGACCCCGCTCACCGACGGCGCGGCGGTCGTCCTGCTCGCCTCCGAGGAGTGGGCCGAGGTCCGGGGCCTGGAACCGCTCGCCTACCTCACGGTGTACGAGACGGCAGCCGTCGACTTCGTCCACGGCGACGTCGGCAAGGGGGAGGACGGCCTGCTGATGGCCCCCGCCTACGCCGTACCGCGCATGCTGGAGCGGGCCGGTCTCGGCATCGAGGACTTCGACCTGGTGGAGGTCCACGAGGCCTTCGCCTCCCAGGTGCTGGCCACGCTCGCCGCCTGGGAGAAGCAGGGCCTGGCCCCGGTGGACCGCGACAAGCTCAACGTCGCCGGCTCCTCCCTCGCCACCGGCCACCCCTTCGCCGCCACCGGCGCCCGGATCGTCGCGACCCTGGCCAAACTGCTCGCCGAACGGGGAGTCCCGGGACGGGGGCTGATCTCGATCTGTGCGGCGGGCGGCCAGGGCGTCACGGCCGTGCTCGAACGCCCCTGACCGGCCCGCCGGAGAACGATCGAACCGGAGGTCGGGGCGGGCGCCCGAACCCCTGTCACCTCACCCCGACATTGCACAGCCCTGACCCCGGATCATCCCCGAACACGCACAAGCCCCCCACGCCAACGCCGTACGATCCCCTACCTAACCGTCGGTAACCCCTTTCTTCGGGGCCATCCAGATGAACGCCTCCATACCCGAGGCACGTACGTCTTTGCAGCAAGCAGTTCTTTCGCGCTGCACGCCAAGGGAGCCGCCCGTGTCCACGCCCTACGCCACCTCGACCGACTTCGCCGACGCTCCCCCCGCCCTCGTGGAACCCGAGACGCGCCGGCTGGACGGTCATGTGCGCGAGGCCGCCGTACCGGCGTTCGCCCAGCCGGTCACCCACGGCTCCCTCGCCGACCTGCCCTACGACAACGCCGCCGCCGCCCCGCAGGCGGTCGTCCTCAGCCGCAAGGAGCGGGACGCCACCTGGACCGACGTCACGGCCGAGGACTTCGCCGCCCAGGTGCACGCGGTGGCCAAGGGGCTGATCGCGGAAGGGCTGATGCCGGGCGACCGGATCGCCGTCATGGCCCGTACGACGTACGAGTGGACGCTGCTCGACTTCGCCGCCTGGGCGGCCGGCCTGGTCACCGTCCCCATCTACCCCACCTCCTCCGTCTTCCAGACCCGCTGGATCCTCCAGGACTCCGGCGCGGTCGCCCTGGTCACCGAGACCCTCGCCCAGGCCGCCGCCCTCGGCCCCGAGCGCGACCGGCTGCCCGACCTCCAGCACATGTGGGTGATGGAGAAGGGGCACGTGGAGCGCCTCGGCGAGGCCGGTGTCCACGTCCCCGACGGCGAAGTGGCGGTACGGCGCGGGGTGCTCGGCCCCGACACCCTCGCCACCCTCATCTACACCTCCGGCACCACCGGCCGCCCCAAGGGGTGCGCGCTCAGCCACGGCAACTTCTTCGCCGAGGTCGACAACGCGATCGAACTCCTCTACCCGGTCTTCAAGTCGAAGGGCGACAGCCGGGGCGAGGACGTCTCCGTCCTCCTCTTCCTGCCCATGTCCCACGTCTTCGGCCGGATGGTGGCGATCGCCTGCATCCGCGCCCGGGTCCGCCTCGGCCACGCCCCGAGCCTGAAGGCCGACGAACTCCTCCCGGACCTGGCGGCCTTCAGACCCACCTGCCTGCTCTCCATCCCCTACATGCTGGAGAAGGTGTTCAACACGGCCCGGGCGAAGGCCGAGGCGGGCGGCCGCCTCACCACCTTCGACCGGGCCGTGTCCGTCGCCCGCCGCTACGGCGAGGCCGTCGAGGCGCAGAAGACCGGCACCGCGTCCGGCCCCGGCGCCGCCCTGCGGGCCGCCCGCACCTTCTACGACCCGCTGGTCTACCGCCGTATCCGCAACGCCATGGGCGGCCGGGTCCGCCACGCCATCTGCGGCGGCTCCCCGCTGGGCCGCCGCCTCTCCTCGTTCTACCTGGGCGCGGGCATCGAGATCTACGAGGGCTACGGCCTCACGGAGACGACCGGCGCGTCCACGGTCACCCCGCCCCTCAAACCCCGCCTGGGCACGGTCGGCTGGCCGCTGCCCGGCACGAAGATCCGGATAGCCGCCGACGGCGAGATCCTCATCGCCGGCGACCACGTCCTGCGCGGCTACTGGGACCCGGCGGCGGGCGGAGTCGTCCCCGCCGCCCCCGACGGCTGGCTGCCGACGGGCGACCTGGGCGCACTGGACGACGAGGGCTACCTGACGATCACCGGCCGCAAGAAGGAAATGATCATCACGGCGGGCGGCAAGAGCGTGGCCCCCGCCCCCCTGGAGAACTGGCTCCGCTCCCACCCCCTGATCTCCCAGGCCCTGGTCCTCGGCGACGACCGCCCCTACGTCTCCGCCCTCCTGACCCTCGACCCGGACGGCCTCACCCACTGGCGCAACATGAACGGCAAGCACCCGGTCCCGGTGGAACTGCTGCTCGGCGACGAGGAGTTGTACGCCGTGCTCCAGCGCGCGATCGACGAGGCCAACAAACTGGTCTCCCGCCCGGAGTCCATCCGCCGCTTCACCGTCCTCCCGGTGGACTTCACCGAGACGGCGGGCCACCTGACCCCCTCGATGAAACTCCGCCGCGAGACGATCCTGCGCGACTTCTCGGACGAGGTGGAGGGGCTGTACCCGCAGTAGGACGGCCGCCAGGACGATCGCCGCCCCAGGGGCGCCCGCCCGGTTGCCGCGCCCCCTGTGACATGTCCTACTTTGGCGGCCCGGTGATGGCGCAGGTCAGGAACCGCCCATGATTCGGGAAAGATCGTTGACGGTTGGCCGGGAGCGGCGGTGGGATCGGTCTTTTGAGGAGGACATGTTGAACACCACCGTTCCCTTCAGAGCCGCGGCGCTCGTCGCCGCGGTCGGCGTCGTTCTGGGTGTCGGCTCCCACCCCGCCGTAGCCGCCACGTCGGCCCCGGCCGCGTACGCCTGCCGGTACGGCGCGGTGACGGCCTCCGACGCGGCCGGCTCGGCGGTGCCCACCGCTCGGCGGGCCGGGGTGGCCCTCCACGCCCGTATCCGGGTGCACAACACGGAGAACGTGAAGCTGAACAAGGCCACCGTCGTCTTCGCCCTCGGCAACCTGATGAAGAACCGGGGCCCGGCCCCGCTCGTCCAGTGGCGCGTCGGCACGGGCCGATGGCACAAGGCGGCCCTGCACTGGAACCCGGAGACCAACGGATCCCTGCCGCTGTGGAACTCCTCCGCCCTCTCCCTCGGCACACTCCCCGCGAAGGGCACGCTCACCACCGAGTTCTCCGTCACCTTTCCCAAGAGGTCCATCAAGGCCGTCGACTACGACTTCCTGGACTTCCACAGCACCGGCTGCGGCACCACCCGCCTGGGCTGGTACGACGGCAACGGATTCGCGTACTGGCCGCCGAACGGCACTCCGGGCAAGCCGGTGTAGTCAATGAGGCTCGCCATTGATGGCGCAGACATCCGGTCCCAGGGGGATTTTCACGCCGTCGTGTCACGACTACCAGGTTTCGGGCCCTACTACGGGGCGAATCTGAGTGCCCTGTGGGATTGCCTGACGGTGGACGTGGAGCGACCCGTCGAGATCGTCTGGAAGGACTCGGAGCTGAGCGCAAGGATGCTGGGGCAAGGTGAGTTCGCGGAGATTCGCGATGTCCTGCTTCGTGTCCAGGCGCAGGATGAGGCATTCGGACGGCAGGACCGCTTCACGGTGACATTCGAGTAGCGTTCGAGCTCGCTCCCCGGCGGCGAAGCCCTGTGTCGCCCGGAGGGGCGTTCGTTGGTCTCGCTGCGGCCCGCCGTGGTGCACACCCTTCCCGTCGGGCATCTGGAGGGCGACCACCTTGTGCCGGCGGACAAGGTGACGCCGGGCCTGTTCGATCGCTTCGGGCCCCTGCCCGTCCCGGCCGGGTCCCGCCGTCCGAGCGGACCGGGGGCCGCTCCCGGCGCCGCGCCGCCTCGCCGATTACCGGTAGGCGGCCGAAGCGAGGAATTATGGGGTCCATGAGCGAGAACGTTTACTTCGACATCACCATCAACGACGAGCCCGCCGGGCGCATCGTCTTCAAGCTGTACGACGACGTCGTGCCCAAGACCGCCCGCAACTTCCGCGAGCTGGCCACCGGCCAGCACGGCTTCGGCTACGCCGGTTCGTCCTTCCACCGCGTCATCCCGGCCTTCATGCTCCAGGGCGGTGACTTCACCGCGGGCAACGGCACCGGCGGCAAGAGCATCTACGGCGAGAAGTTCGAGGACGAGAACTTCAACCTCAAGCACACCAAGCCGGGTCTGCTGAGCATGGCCAACGCGGGCCGCAACACCAACGGCTCGCAGTTCTTCATCACCACCATCGTGACCTCCTGGCTGGACGGCAAGCACGTCGTCTTCGGCGAGGTCGTCGAGGGCATGGACGTCGTCAAGACGATCGAGGGCCTCGGCAGCGACTCCGGCCGCACCTCGGCCAAGATCACCATCGCGGCCTCCGGCACCGTCTGAGACGTACGCCACACCCGAGTCAATTGAGGCAGGTGTGACGCCTGAGGCGTCTGTGACACCTGCTGTGAGCTGCGGCGGGCGGGTTCCCCTCACCGGGACCCGCCCGCCGCAGCCGTTTACGGCCGTTCCCGCGTCGCGTCTTTCTGTAACCGTTCGAGTTCACCCCGTTGACACTCCCTGCCCCCGCTCCTAGTGTCGCGCCAACTATTTTTCGATCAGGTGACGGTATTTCGAACATTTGAAGGATGAGTCCCCCCGCACCGCCGCTCCCTCGCCTGCATCTGATGCGCCGTCATCCTCTCTCAACGACGAGAAGAACAAGGAACGATCAGCATGCGTAACCGACGATCCGCCCTGGCCGTCCTCGCCGGAGCGGCCTCCGCCTTAACTCTGTCCGCGTGCGGGCAGCTGAGCGGGGGCAGTTCCGGGAACGGGACCAAGGGCGGCACCATCGGCATCGCCATGCCGACCCGGACCTCCGAGCGCTGGCTCACCGAGGGCAAGAGCATGGTCCAGGACCTCAAGGGCCAGGGTTACGAGACCCAGCTGGTCTACGGCGACGACGACCCGGACAAGCAGGTCGCGCAGATCGCCGACCTCGTCAAGAAGGGGGTCGACGCGCTGATCATCGCGGCCATCGACAACAAGTCGCTGAACGGCGTGCTCAAGCAGGCCGCCGCCGCGAAGATCCCCGTCATCTCCTACGACCGGCTCATCCTCGGCACCGAGAACGTCGACTACTACGTGTCCTTCGACAACGAGCAGGTCGGCCGGCTCGAGGCCCGCTTCATCATCGAGCAGCTCGGCCTGGAGGACGGCAAGGGGCCGTTCACCATCGAGCTGTTCGCCGGTTCTCCCGACGACAACAACACCAAGTACTTCTTCCAGGGGGCGATGGCGCTGCTCCAGCCGTACCTGGACAGCAAGAAGCTGGTCGTCCGGTCCGGCCAGACCACGATGGAGAAGGTCACCACGCTGCGCTGGGACGGGCCCACCGCCGAGAAGCGGATGAAGGGCATCCTCTCCCAGTACTACGTCAGCGAGCGGGTCGACGCGGTCCTCTCGCCGTACGACGGCATCTCCATGGGGGTGCTGTCCGCGCTGAAGGCGTACGGCTACGGCACCGGCAGCAAGCCGTACCCCATCATCACCGGGCAGGACGCCGAGCTCGCCTCCGTGAAGTCGATCATCAAGGGCGAGCAGTCGCAGACCGTCTACAAGGACGTGCGCCAGCTCGGCGAGGTCGCCTCCGACATGGTCGACTCGATCCTCAGCGGCAGGACGCCCCGGCTGAACAACAGAAGGGACTACGACAACGGCGTGAAGCCGGTGCCCGCCTACCTCCTGCAGCCCACCAGCGTGGACAAGTCCAACTACGAGTACGTCCTGGTCGCCGGCGGCTACTACACCGCCGCCGAGCTCAAGTAGGCGCCGTTCAGACGGCCTTGCGCAGGATCAGGAAGGCGTGCGGGGTCTTCTCGTCGAGGGCGGGCTCCGGCTGCCGTACCGTGCACGACAGCGGGACGAAGCCGGCTGCCGTCAGCAGCTCGGTCATCTCCTCCGGGCGCCTGCGCAGGAAGGTCAGGGCCACCGGGTGGCCCCAGGGCCGGTCGTAGTGCCGGGGCTCGTCGCCGACCTGGAAGCCGAGGAGGAGAGGGCCTCCGGGGGCGAGCACGCGGTGGAACTCGGTGAAGAGGGCGGGCAGTTCGGTCCACGGGGTGTGGATGGAGGAGTAGAAGGAGACCACCCCGGCCAGCTGCCCGTCGGGCTCGTCCAGCTTCAGCATCGAGCCCTGCTCGAAGCGGATCCGCGGGTTCTCGCGCCGGGCGATCGCCAGCATCGACTCCGACAGGTCCAGCCCGAAGACGTCGAGGCCCCGGCGGGCGAGGAACCCCGTCGTCCGGCCGGGCCCGCACCCGAGGTCCGCCACCCGGCCGCCGGGGCCGACGAGCTCCGCGTAGGCCGTGAGCACGGCCCGCTCCAGCGGCCTCGGCACCAGCTCGTCGCTGTAGCGCTCGGCGTAGTCCTCGGCGATGGCGTCGTAGAAGGTGCGGGTGGCCGCGACGAAGTCGGGGGTGGCCGGGGCGGAGGTGGCTGGGGTGGCCGGGGCGTCGATGGCCTCGGTGGCGTCGGTCATGGCCGGGGACCCTAGCCAAGGCCACTGACGGCGACAGGTGCCCGGGGGTGCTTTCAGGCCAGCCGCGCCCGGCGTCGCGTTCACCGGCGTACGCCGTCCGTAAAGCCGTACGCCAGGAGTTCCGTGCGCGCCGAAGGAGAGGCCGATCACCCCGCTCACCACCCGGACGAGTGAGCTTCGCGGACGAATGGCCGTATTCGGACGGGCCGGCATCACCGGGTCCTCAGGGGCCAGGAGGAGGGGGAGCGGACGGGGGGCGCCCCGGGAATTCACCGGGAATTCACCGGGGGAAAGGCAGGAGCCCCGTGCCGGATGGCGCGGGGCTCCTTGGGTACTGCTTTCAGATTGCGATCACAGGGGGGAGGATCGTCACACGGGGGTGACGTTCTCCGCCTGCGGACCCTTCGGGCCCTGCGTCACATCGAAGGAGACCTGCTGGTTCTCCTCGAGGGAACGGAAACCCTGCGCGTTGATCGCGGAGTAGTGGACGAAGACGTCGGGGCCGCCGCCTTCCTGGGCGATGAAGCCAAAGCCCTTTTCGGCGTTGAACCACTTCACGGTTCCGGTAGCCATAAGCCCTCCTTGGGCCCAAAGGGTTGCCCTGCTCCAGAACCTGCAAGGTGAAAGCAGTGCCGCACAATGCATACGTCTGAAAATGTCAAGAGCCCGCGGTTACATGCTCCGCAGGCTCTGTACTGCAAGGGAAACCAAACTGCAACTTGCGGCGAGCCTAGCATGCGGGCAGCCGAAAGCAATAGAGGTCAAGATCACGTCACCCGGATGTTTGAACATCCGGTGAAGGGGTTGACCCGGGGGGTCGGAGTTCGAAGGGTACTCCACCGGGGCTAGTCTCGCGATGTGGACAATTCTCGCACCCGGCCGCGCGTAGGCCACATCCAGTTCCTGAACTGCCTGCCCCTGTACTGGGGGCTCGCGCGTACGGGCACGCTCCTCGACTTCGAGCTCACCAAGGACACCCCGGAGAAGCTCAGCGAGCAGCTGGTGGCGGGGGGCCTCGACATCGGCCCCATCACGCTCGTCGAGTTCCTCAGGAACGCCGACGACCTGGTCGCCTTCCCCGACATCGCGGTCGGCTGCGACGGCCCGGTCATGTCCTGCGTGATCGTCTCGAAGGTCCCGCTGGACGAGTTGGACGGGGCGCGTGTCGCCCTCGGCTCCACCTCGCGCACCTCCGTGCGGCTGGCCCAGCTGCTGCTGGCGGACCGTTTCGGCGTACGGCCCGACTACTACACCTGCCCGCCCGACCTCAGCCTGATGATGCAGGAGGCGGAGGCGGCCGTCCTGATCGGCGACGCGGCGCTGCGGGCCAACCTGCTCGACGGGCCGCGCTACGGCCTCCAGGTGCACGACCTCGGCATGCTCTGGAAGGAGTGGACCGGGCTGCCGTTCGTCTTCGCCGTCTGGGCGGCCCGCCGGGACTACCTGGAACGGCAGCCGGTGATCACCCGCGAGGTCCACCAGGCCTTCCTCGCCTCCCGCAACCTCTCCCTGGAGGAGGTCGGCAAGGTCGCCGAGCAGGCGGCCCGCTGGGAGGCCTTCGACGAGCGGGTCCTGGAGCGCTACTTCACCACCCTCGACTTCCGCTTCGGCACCCCCCAACTGCGAGCGGTCGCCGAGTTCGCCCGCCGGGTGGGCCCGACCACCGGCTTTCCGGCGGACGTACGGGTGGAACTGCTGTCGGCGTGAGGGCGCTGTACGGGGGTCCGTGGCGCGGGGGCCGGCTGCGGCGGCACGGACAACAGGGGACCGGCCTCGGTGCCGGCGGCGAGACCGTGACGGGGGCCGTGCTGGACATCGGCGCCGGGTGCCACTGGTCTCCGCCGCCGGTCCTGCGCCAGGCCCCGCCACCGGTCCCGCGCCCGGTCCTGCGCTCGGTCCTGCGCCAGGCCCCGCCACCGGTCCCGCGCCAGGCCCCGCCGCCGGTCCCGCGCTCAGTCCCGCCGCCGGTCCCGCGCCAGGCCCCGCCGCCGGTCTCCACGGCAGATCCCCGCGCCCGACCCCGCTACCGCCACCATGGCGATTCCGCCCGGTCCCGCAGCCGGTCCGCATGACCAGCCCCCACCACCGGTCCCGCTGTCGGCGGGACCGGCGGCGCCGACCGGTGGCGGGATCGGCAGGGGTGACGGGTGGCGTGGCCCGGTGGCCGCATCGGCAGGGGTGACCGGTGGCCAGGCCGTGCGCCGGATCGGCGGAGGTCACCGGTGGCGTGGCCCGGTGGCCGCATCGGCAGGGGTGACCGGCGGCCAGGCCGTGCGCCGGATCGGCAGAGGTCACCGGCGGCGTGGACCCGGTGCCGGACCCGTGCGCGGGATCGTCGGGGATCGCGGGCGGGATCGGCATTGCGCCGGGTGTCGTCAGGGCACGACGATGAAGCGCTCGTGCGACCGCATGTGCACCACGGGGGAAGGGGAACGTCATGCAGCCGCTCGGAGCCGACGAACCCACAGCCGTCGGGCCCTACCGGCTGCTCGGCCGGCTCGGTTCCGGCGGGATGGGCCGGGTCTACCTCGGCCGCAGCGCCGGGGGCCGCACGGTCGCCGTGAAGATCGTGCATCCGCACCTCGCCCTCGACGACGAGTTCCGCACCCGCTTCCGGCGCGAGGTCGAGGCCGCCCGCCGGGTCGGCGGCGCCTGGACCGCTCCGGTGCTGGACGCCGACCCGGAGGCGGCCGTGCCCTGGGTCGCCACGGCCTACGCGGCCGGCCCCTCGCTCGCCGCGGCCGTCGCCGCCCACGGCCCGCTGCCCGAGCACACCGTACGGGCGCTCGGCGCGGGCCTCGCCGAGGCGCTGGCGGCCGTGCACGAGCTGGGGCTGGTGCACCGGGACGTCAAGCCCTCCAACCTGCTGCTCACCGTGGACGGGCCGCTGCTCATCGACTTCGGCATCGCCCGCGCGACCGACGGCACCGCCTCGCTCACCTCGACCGGCGTCTCCGTCGGCTCACCCGGCTACATGGCCCCCGAGCAGATCCTCGGCCGGGGCGTGTCCGGCGCGTCCGACGTCTTCTCCTTCGGCGCCGTGCTGGCGTACGCCGCGACCGGTGCACCGCCCTTCCCCGGCGACTCCTCCGCCGCCCTGCTCTACAAGGTCGTCCACGAGGAGCCCGCGCTCGGCGAGCTGGCACCGGGGCCGCTGCGGGAGGTCGTCGAGGACTGCCTCGCCAAGGACCCCGCGGACCGGCCGGCCCCCGGCGAACTGGCCCGGCGGCTCGCCCCGGAGGGCGCGGCGCGGCTCATGGCCGGCGGCTGGCTGCCCGGCGCGCTGGTGGAGCAGGTCGGGCGGAGCGCCGTACAGCTGCTGAACCTGGAGGCGACGGACGCGCGGGAGCCGGCCTCCGGGCCGGTGGGGTTCAGCCGGGTGGCCGTGGCGGCCCAGCGGCCGGTGACCTCGGGCGAGTTCGGGCCGCCGCCGCTGATGGACGCGGTTCCGTCGACACCGGTGGACGCGCCCGTGGTGCGGGAGACCGGCGGCGGTCCGGGGAAGGTGTCCGTCACCGTGTCGGCCGCGGCTGCGCCGGGGGAGGGCGGGCGCGGACGCCGGATGAGCTGCACCGTGGCCCTGGCGGTCGCCGGGGCGCTGGCGGCGGTGACGGTCGGCTCGGTGGTCGTCTTCGACCTGCTGCCGGGCCGCGGCGACGACACGAACGCCGACGCCGGCAGCAGCGCGACCTCCGTGACGCCCACGGCCGCGTCGAGCCCGGCGCCCACCGGCGCGTCGAGCAGCCCGACGGACAGCGAGGCGTCCGGCGCCCTGCCGGCCCGGTACGCCGGCATCTGGGAGGGCGAGGGCACCGGCCTCGGCGGCACGCTCCCCGTGGGCACCTTCCGGGTGACGCTGCGCCAGGTCGCGGTGGGCGCGAAGATGGGCGAGCTGCGGCAGACCGACGTCCTCGGCACGGTCTGCGTGGACGTGCTGACGCTGAAGAAGGTGACGGCGAAAGAGGTCGTCGCCGACTCGGTGGGCGCGAAGTCCAACCACGCCGGCTGCAACCCCGAGCCCCACACGATCCGCTTCACCCCGACCGGCGACGACCTCACCTACACCTCGGACAGCAGCGCGGAGGGCAATCCGACGGCCCGGCTGTCCAAGGTGGGCCAGGGGTAGGGGACTGCCGATGACCCTCCCGACGCCGTCCCCGATGACGCTCCCGACGCCGCTGGCCGTGACCTTCCCGACGACCGCTCCTCCCGGCACCCTCACCCTGGTCGTCGTCGCCGCCCTGTGGGGCGCGCTGGCGGGAGCGTTCCTGCCGAGGCCGGCGTACCGCCTCTCCGTGCCGGTGGAGCGGGCCGACCAGGGGTGGTACGACACCTGCCCCGAGGGCCATCCCGTGCGCGGGTGGCTCGGGCGGGGCGGCTGCCGGGGCTGCACGCCCCCCGGCGCGTCGTACGCCCCCGGCGCGCTCCTTCTGCCCACTGTCACGGCCGTCCTCTGCGCGGCCCTCGCCGCGGCCACCGGGACCCGCCCCGAGCTGGCCGTCTGGCTGCTGCTGGCCCCGGCCGGGGTGCTCCTCGCGGTCGTCGACGTACGGGTCCAGCGCCTCCCCGACCCCCTCACCCTGCCCCTCGCCGCCACCGCCCTGGCCCTCCTCGGGGTGACCGCCGTGCTCCCCGAACACGCCGGGCGCTGGACGACGGCCCTGCTCGGCTCCCTCGCCCTCGCCGCAGGCCATCTCCTCCTGCACCTGATCAACCCGGCCGGCCTGGCGTTCGGCGACGTGAAACTGGCCCTCGCGACCGGCGCCGTCCTCGGCTGGTACGGCTGGCCGACCCTCATGCTCGGCACCCTCGCCGCCTTCGTCCTCGGCGCGCTCTACGGCCTCGCGCTCGCCGTGGCCGGCCGCGCCACCCGCCGTACCACCGTCCCCTTCGGCCCGTTCATGCTCACGGGGGCCTTCACGGGGGTGCTGATCGGCGCGTACGCGGCCTGAGGACAGGTGCGCGAAATCGCTGGCGTAGGCTGGTTCGGTCCGTCCTCACCCCTTGACGAAAGGGACGCTTCCGGTGACCGAGAAGGCCGACCTCCAGTCTGTGCTCGACCGTGCCGCCGAGGGCGGGCGCATCACCCCGGAGGAGGCGCTCGTCCTCTACCGCGACGCGCCCCTGCACGCCCTGGGCGCCGCCGCCGACGCCGTACGCCGCCGTAAGTACGCCGGGACCGAGCACATCGCGACGTACATCATCGAGCGGAACATCAACTACACCAACGTGTGCGTCACGGCGTGCAAGTTCTGCGCCTTCTACGCGGCCCCCAAGGACACGGCCAAGGGCTGGACCCGCGACCTCGACGACATCCTGCGCCGCTGCGCGGAGACCGTCGAACTCGGCGGCACCCAGATCATGTTCCAGGGCGGCCACCACCCCGACTACGGCGTTGAGTACTACGAGAAGCACTTCTCCGCCATCAAGGAGGCCTACCCCCAGCTGGTGATCCACTCGCTGGGCGCCTCCGAGGTCGAGCACATGGCCCGGATCTCCGGCGTGTCCGTCGAGGAGGCCATCACCCGCATCCACGCGGCCGGTCTCGACTCCTTCGCCGGCGCCGGCGCGGAACTTCTGCCCGCGCGCCCCCGCAAGGCCATCGCGCCCCTGAAGGAGTCCGGCGAGCGCTGGCTGGAGATCATGGAGACCGCGCACCGGCTGGGCGTGGAGTCGACGTCCACCATGCTCATGGGCACCGGCGAGACCAACGCCGAGCGCATCGAGCACCTGCGGATGATCCGTGACGTACAGGACCGGACGGGGGGCTTCCGCGCCTTCATCCCGTACACCTACCAGCCCGAGAACAACCACCTGAAGGGCCGCACGCAGGCGACCCTCTTCGAGTACCTGCGGATGATCGCCGTCGCGCGCCTGTTCATGGACAACATCCAGCACATCCAGGGCTCGTGGCTCACCACCGGCAAGGAGGTCGGGCAGCTCTCCCTGCACTACGGCGCCGACGACCTCGGCTCGATCATGCTGGAGGAGAACGTCGTCTCCTCGGCAGGCGCCAAGCACCGTTCCAACCGGCTGGAGATCATCGACCTGATCCGCAAGGCGGGCCGGGTCCCCGCCCAGCGGTCCACCACGTACGAGCACCTCGTCGTGCACGACGACCCGGCGAAGGACCCGGTCGACGAGCGCGTGATGTCGCACATCTCCTCGACGGCCATCGAAGGCGGCACCGCCCACCCCGAGTTGAAGCTGCTCGCTTCCAACTAGCCGCCGCACCCACAGCCCGCATGCTGACGATTCACGCCGCGCCCCTGCTCCTGCCGGCCGGCGCGGCACCCGTCCCGGACGGCGCCGTCGCCGTCGACGGCGGCCGGATCGCGGCCCTCGGGCCGTACGACGAGGTCGCCGCCGCGGCCCCCGGCGCCCGCGTCCGCCGCTGGCCCGGCGTCCTCACCCCCGGGCTGCGCCAGTGGCACGCCGCGTGGCTGCTGCGCCGCTGCTACCACCCCGACCCGCGCGAGTACGACGCACTGGGCGAACTCCCGCTGTGGGGTGAGGACCTGGCCGCGCTGGAGCTGACCGAGACCCGCTGGTCGGGCAGCGTCCGCCGCGGCCTGCAGCGGATGCTGGGCCACGGCACGACCGCCCTGGCCGCCCCGGGCGCCCGCTTCACCGACCCCCTGGTGGCCCAGGCGGTGGCCCGCTCCGGCCTGCGGGTCGTCCCGGTGACGGGCGCCCCCGGCCTGCTCCTGGGCGACCGTCCCGACCTCGACCCCTTCGCCGAGGGCCACGACCTGGCGGGCACGGTGCACGGCCCCCTGGAGGTGGGCGCCCGAGCCGACCTGGCGGTCTTCGACGCGGAGGACGAGACGGCCCTGACGGCGAAGGGCGCGGCGAGCTGCGTGGCGACGGTGATCGAGGGACGGCTGCTGTACCGGTCCAGGTAGGTGCTTTCGCCCTCAGCGGCGCGGGGAACGGCGCGATCGACCGCAAGGCACCCGCACCCGCACCCGCACCCGGCGTACGGCGGACCCCCCGATCGCTACCCCGCCAACGCCTCCGCGAACGCCCCCGAACTCTGCGCCACCCCGCTGCAATCGGTCAACGCGTCCGCCGTGTCCGTCCCGTCCTCGCACTGCCGGTCCCGGAACGTCGCCCACATCGACACCCACGCGATCCCCTTCTCCTCCGCGAACTCCCGCACCTGCGCCGCGTCGGACAGGGTGAACGTCTCGTCGTCGACGTCGTTCGTGCCGATCATCGACGTGAGAGCCATCCCCTTCCACGCCGTCTCGTCCGACGTCCCGAAGACGTTCCGCAGCTGCCGTTGCGCCGCCTTCGCCGAGGTGATCGCGTACGAGCCCATGTCCCCGGTGTACGACTCGCCGTAGTTCATCGTCATCAGATTGACCGTGGAGACCTGCACGTCGTACGTGTTCGCGGACTCCAGCAGCGCGATCCCGTCGTCGTCCAGACCGGACGGCATCACCGGCAGGGTGAAGGAGACCTCCAGGTCGGACCGGTCCGCCTGGAGCAGCGCGATCGCCTTCGAACGCAGGGCGACGGAGGCGGAGTCGGTCAGCTCGTCGCCCTCGATGTCGAAGTCGGCCCGGGAGGAGCCGGCCGCGTCGAGGGCCTCGCCGTACGCCTCGGCCAGCGCCGACGCGCTGTCACAGCTCGACGCCAGCTCCTTGCCCGAGGCCCCGCCGAAGGAGACGCGGACCGTGGCGCCGGAAGCGGTCAGCGCCGCGATACGGGAGGTGACCGCCGCGTCGTCGACGGCCTCCGTGCCGTTCCACTTCGCCGTACAGCTGCGGCCGTCGGAGATCACGAAGGCCAGGTTGTACGTCCCCGGCGAGCCGGCGGAGTCGCCGGCGGAGGCGTCCGACGCACTGACGTAGGGCGCGTAGGAGGTACCGGACGAAGCGTTGCCGGAGGCGCTCGCGGACGGGGACGACGAGTTGCGACCAGGCGGTTCGGGTGCCGCGCCCGACGTGCCGTCGGACCCCGTGGAGCACCCCGTCGTGGCCAGAGCAAACAGGCAACCGAGCCCCGTCACCGGCATCAGGAAACTCCTCATGTGACATGCACCCGCTCTCGTGATGTGCGTCTCAGGGGAAAATAGAAGTACGTATTCCAAAGGAAAATGTCTCACATGAGGCCGCACAAATTCGGGACAGTGAACGGACAGGGGTCTCACGGACACGGCACGGCAAAAACGGACAATCGCCCCCGCAAAAGGGGGCATTCAACCCTCCCTCGCAGGCGGCCCCTCGCGCAGGATTTCTGTGGGACTCTCAGGAAAGAGACAGGTCGGGGGGTTTCTCATGGGACTTTCACATGGGGTTTCGGGTTCCCGGCACAAAAAGACTCCCTAATATCCGGGGAATGCATTCCGAGTCTTCCGAGTCCGCCGTCGACCGTCATGACGCCGTTCGCGGTCGCCGTCGCAAACGCGGTGGCAACGCCGTCGACGGTCCCGTGTTCGTGGACAACTCCGGACGCAGGTCCAAGCTGCTGCGGCGCGTCGGCATCCTCCTGGGTGTCGGCTGCCTCGCCTACGCGACCGTCCTCGGCGCGGCCTTCATGGGCTGGGGCACGTCCCTGACCCCGTCCTCGTTGCTGCCCTTCGGCGGCGGCCAGAACCGGCAGGGCCCCTCCGGCGGCATCCGCCCCAACGGGGGCGTGGGATACGAGCTGGGTGGTCCGGGCGGCGCCGGCCGCTCCGCGCTGCCCACCGGTACCGCCTCCCCGTCCGCCTCCGCCTCCGCCTCCGCCAACTGACGGGACCGCCACCACCGCCATGACCACCATCACGACACCCTCCCGCGGGCGCCGCCGCGCCCCCACCCGGATGAAGCGGGCAGCGGGCAAGGCCGCGGCGCTGCAGAAACCGCGCGTCATCCTCGCCCTGCTGCTCCTGCTCGCGCTGACCAGCGTGATGCTCCTCGACGGCTATCTGCGCGCCGAGGTCGGCGGCGACCAGCGGGTGCGCACCGGCGCCGGGGCCGGCGAGGTCCCGGACACGGTCCTCGACGGCGGCCCGATCCTCACCTTCCGGGGCGGCCGGGCGACGACGGTGTCCGTCCCGGACAAGACGATCGCGCTCACCTTCGACGACGGCCCCAACCCGACCTGGACGCCGAAGGTCCTGAAGATCCTTCAGAAGTACGACGTCCCCGGCACCTTCTTCGTCGTGGGCTCGATGGTCTCCCGCTATCCGGCCATCGTGAAGACGATGGTCGAGCAGGGCAACGAGGTGGGCATCCACACCTTCACCCACGTCGACCTCTCGTACCAGAGCGACGCCCGCGTCAACCGGGAGATGCAGCAGACCCAGCTCGCGCTCGCCGGCGCGGCCGGCATCACCACCACGCTGTTCCGCGCCCCGTACTCCTCCGAGACGGACGCCATCGACAACTACAGCTGGCCCGTCTACAAGGAGCTCGGCGCGGACGGCTACACCAGCGTCTTCGTCGACACCGACAGCGACGACTGGAAGAGGCCGGGCGTCTCGAAGATCATCAAGTGGGCCACGCCGGACGACGACGAGGGTGCCTCGGTCCTCTTCCACGACGCGGGCGGTGAGCGGTCGCAGACCATCGAGGCGCTGCCGAAGTACATCGAGAAGATGCGGGCGAAGGGCTACACCTTCACCACCATCAGCGGGGTGCTGGAGGACCGGAGCGGCGGTACCGGCACGAGCGGGCAGCAGGCGTCCGGATCCGCCGCGGGGGCGGGGGCCGCGGCGAGTCGGCAGGCCGGACAGCAGGCGGGCCGGCTGGAGGGAGAGCAGCCCGGCGGTCAGCAGGACGCGGGCGGCGGGCAGCCCGCCGCGGCGGAGGCCCGCAACCCCCTCCAGGCCGCCCACCGCGAAGCCACCGGGCTCACCCTCTACGAGGGCAAGGCCCTCATCGGCGCGGTCGCCCTCGCCGAGTGGACGGTCCCGGCGCTGTCGGTCGGGCTGATGGTGGTGGGCGTGGCCGTCATGGGCCGGTTCGGGATGATGCTCGTCCTGGCCCGCCGCCACCACCGGCTGCGCAACAAGCGCCGCTTCGGCTGGGGACCGACGGTCACCCGGCCGGTGAGCGTCATCGTCCCGGCGTACAACGAGAAGGAGTGCATCGCCCACACCCTCCGGTCGCTGGCGCAGAGCACCCATCCGATCGAGATCATCGTGGTCGACGACGGCTCCACGGACGGTACCTCCGAGATCGCGCGGGACGCGGCCGCCTCGCTCGGCATGCGCAACGTCCGGGTCGTCCGGCAGGAGAACGCGGGCAAGCCCGCCGCCCTGAACAACGGTGTCCGCAACGCCGGTCACGACATCGTCATCATGATGGACGGCGACACCGTCTTCGAGCCGGACGCCGTGCACCAGCTGGTGCAGCCGTTCGCGGACCCGAAGGTCGGCGCCGTCGCGGGCAACGCCAAGGTCGGCAACCGCGACACCGTCATCGGCGCCTGGCAGCACATCGAGTACGTGATGGGCTTCAACCTCGACCGCCGGATGTACGACCTGCTGCGCTGCATGCCGACCATCCCCGGCGCGATCGGCGCGTTCCGCCGTGACGCCGTGCTGGAGGTCGGCGGCATGAGCGAGGACACCCTCGCCGAGGACACCGACATCACCATCGCCATGCACCGCGCGGGCTGGCAGGTCGTCTATCAGGAGCACGCCAAGGCCTGGACCGAGGCGCCCGGCTCGCTCAAGCAGCTCTGGTCGCAGCGCTACCGCTGGTCCTACGGCACCATGCAGGCGCTGTGGAAACACCGCAAGTCGCTGACGGACCAGGGTCCCTCGGGCCGCTTCGGCCGCGTCGGCATGCCACTGGTCGTCCTCTTCCAGATCGTCACGCCGGTGTTCGCCCCGTTGATCGACGTGTTCACCGTCTACTCGATGATCTTCGTCGACTTCCGGGCGGCCCTGCTGGCCTGGTGCGCGGTCCTCGGTATCCAGCTTGCCTGCGCGGCGTACGCCTTCCGCCTCGACCGGGAGAAGTACCGCTACCTGCTGATGATGCCGCTCCAGCAGCTGGCCTACCGCCAGATGATGTACCTCGTCCTCATCCACTCCTGCATCACCGCCCTCACCGGCGGCCGCCTGCGCTGGCAGAAGCTGAAGCGGACCGGCGAGGTCGGCACCCCGGCGGGGGTGAGCGGATGAGCTGGGAGCAGCAGCAGGCGTACGGGTACGACCAGCTCGGGCAGCAGGTGCCGCCGTACCCGTACGCCTATGAGGGGTACGGCGAGCAGCCTCAGTACGTCGAGTACGCGCAGGTGGCCGAGGCACCGGCTCCGCTGCCGGCGGTGGAACCGGAGCCGGCGGCCGCGGAGACCGAGACCGAGCCCGCGGCGCCGCAGCGAGACCGCTACTTCGACGCCCTCAGAGCCCTGGCCCTGATCAGGGTCGTCACCTATCACACCTTCGGCTGGGCCTGGGCCGGCATGGTCTTCCCCTCGATGGGGATCATGTTCGGCCTGGCCGGCACCCTCATGGCCAAGTCGCTGGAGCGCCCGGCCCTGAAGGTGATCAGGAGCCGGCTCCGCCGGCTGCTGCCGCCCTTCTGGTTCTGGGGCGTCTTCGTCGTGCCGGCGATGCTGATCCACGACTGGATGCCGACCTGGGAGATCGTGTACTGGATCGTCCCGCTGGGCGACCCGCCGGGCAACGCCTGGGGCGAGCAGGCCTGGGAGATCCTCTGGTATCTGCGCACCTACCTCTGGTTCGTCCTGCTCTCCCCGCTCCTGCTGCGGGCCTTCCGGCTGGCGCCGCTCCCGGTCCTCGCGCTGTCCCTCGCGCCGGTGCTCGTCCTGGAGTTCGTCTGGTCAGGCCCCGACAACCGGCTGGGCAGCGCCCTGTGGGACCTGTCGACGTACCTCTTCTGCTGGATGCTCGGCTTCGCGCACCGCGACGGAGTGCTCCAGAGGCTGACGCCCGCCCTCGTGGTCGTGCTCTCGCTCGCCGCGGTCGGGTTCGGCGGCTGGTACGCCTTCGCGCACCAGGCGGACTTCGGTACCTACGACCTGGACGAGAACCCCCTCGCGCAGGCCTTCTGGTCGGCGGGCTGTGTGCTGCTGCTGATGTGGGCGAAGGCGTACTTCGGCATCGACTTCGCGTGGCTGACCCGCTTCCGCCGCACGAACCGGATCGTCACCGTCTTCAACGCGCGCGCGGTCACGGTCTACCTCTGGCACGAGATCGCCCTGATCCTGGCCGTCCCGCTGATCGACCGGTTCTGGAACGTCCCGGCGTTCGAGAGGTACCTGCCGCTGGAGAGCCAGTGGTTCATGTTCGGCGTCGGCTGGCTGCTGATCGCCCTCTTCGTCCTGCTGGCCGGGTGGGTGGAGGACGTGGCGGCGAAGAAGAAGCCGAGGCTGCTGCCCTGAGGGTGTCGGCGGCCCGCCGGGGCCGTGCTGCAAGAATGGCGAGGTGACCCGTGCTTCCCTGAACAAGCAGCCCCACGAAGTCGCCTCGATGTTCGACCGCGTGGCGGAACGGTACGACCTGACCAACGACGTGCTGTCGCTCGGCCAGGACCGCAGATGGCGCAAGGAGGTCGCGAAGGCGGTCGACGCCCGCCCGGCGCAGAAGGTCCTGGACCTCGCCGCGGGCACGGCCACCTCCTCCCTGCCGTTCGCGGCGACCGGGGCGTACGTCGTCCCCTGCGACTTCTCCCTCGGCATGCTCCAGGTCGGCAAGAAGAAGCACACCTGGCTGCCGTTCACGGCCGGGGACGCGACGCGGCTGCCGTTCAAGGACGACACCTTCGACGCCGTGAGCATCTCCTTCGGCCTGCGCAACGTCCAGGACACCGACGCGGCCCTGCGTGAGATGTACCGGGTGACCCGGCCCGGCGGACGGGTCGTGATCTGCGAGTTCTCGCACCCGACCTGGGCGCCCTTCCGCACCGTCTACACCGAGTACCTGATGCGCGCCCTGCCCCCGGTGGCCCGCGCGGTCTCCTCCAACCCGGACGCCTACGTCTACCTCGCCGAGTCCATCCGCGCCTGGCCCGACCAGCCCGCGCTCGCCGAGCTGCTGCGCAAGGCCGGCTGGTCCCGGGTGGCCTGGCGCAACCTCACGGGCGGCGTGGTGACCCTCCACCGCGGCTTCAAGCAGGACTGAGCCCTCAGAGCGCGAGGGAGTCGGAGGCGCCGACCGGCTCGAACGGGTCCCTGGGGCGGTCCAGCTCGCGCTCCAGGCCGCCTCCGCCCGGTCTCGGCACGCGCGGCTCCCGTACGCCCGCGCCTCCGCCGCCCTCGCCCTCGGCGAAGTCGAACCACACGGTGACGACGGCCCCGCGCGGCACCTCCGCCCCGGGCGGCGGATACTGCCGTACGACGTAGTCGACGACGGCCCGGTGGAAGTCGGGCCGGTCCGGTGCGGCCAGCAGCACGCCCTGTGCCGTGGCCTTCTCGCGCGCGTCCACGGCCATCAGACCGACGAACCGTGGCACACGCACTTCGGGTGTCTTGGGTGGAATGAGCACAGATGTCACCCCCAGCGATACTGGAAGGGTAACCGCACAGGTGTGCCGTCCGGAAGCGCTGCGTGTCCATCCGTGACGTTTCGCCACCCAGCGTCACCGGCGCCGGGACGGCGGGGGTCAGCGGGGCTGGAGGTCCAGTCGGTAGCAGTGCCCGGTGCGCTTGCGCTCCGGCGAGGTGAAGACCTCCGCGAGCCGCATCCCGAGGCGCTGGGTGACGGCGATGGACCGGGCGTTCCGCGCGTCGACCATGGCCACCACCGTCGGCACACCGGCCGCCCGCACCCGCTCCAGCGTCATCTGCGCGGCCGCCGTCACGTACCCCTGCCCCCAGTGCTCCCGGCCGAGCCGCCAGCCGATCTCGATCTCGCCCTTGGGGCCCCAGTCCGCCGGCCACGGCTGCGCCCCCGTGAAGCCGATGACCCGGTCCTCGCGGTCCAGCATGGTCCACAGACAGAACCCGTGCTCGGCGTCGTGCCGGCGCTGGCGGGCGGTGAGTTCCTCGTAGACGGAGAGCTCGGCGGACCGGTGGCCCTGGAACTCCATGACGTCCGGGTGGTCGAAGATCCGGTGCCATGCGACCGCGTCCTCGTCCGTGGGGACACGCAGCCGTACTACGGGGAGAGCTCGGTTCACGGGGCAGCCCTTCAGCCGGGTGATCAATTCTGCTGAATAGACTGCCCATGTCCAGTGCCGGCCGGCACGCAGATTACGAACTTGGGGAGATCCCGCCGTGACCGAGCCCCACTCCGAGTCCGCCTCCGAGTCGCTCTCCGCGAACACCGCCGACGTCATCGTCGTCGGCGCGGGGCCGGCCGGCTCCACGACCGCGTACTACCTCGCCAAGGCCGGACTCGACGTTCTCCTGCTGGAGAAGACCGAGTTCCCGCGTGAGAAGGTCTGCGGCGACGGCCTCACCCCGCGCGCCACCAAGCAGCTCGTGGCCATGGGCATCGACATCTCCGAGGAGGCCGGCTGGCTGCGCAACAAGGGCCTGCGGATCATCGGCGGCGGGGTGCGGCTCCAGCTCGACTGGCCGGATCTCGCCTCCTTCCCCGACTACGGACTCGTCCGCAAGCGCGACGACTTCGACGAGCAGCTCGCCCGCCAGGCCCAGAAGGCCGGGGCCCGGCTGTACGAGCGCTGCAACGTCGGCGCCCCGATCGTCGACGACCGCACCGGCCGGATCATCGGCGTGCACGCCAAGCTGGGCGAGGAGAAGCGCGAAGTCACCTTCCGCGCCCCGCTGGTGGTCGCCGCCGACGGCAACTCCACCCGGCTGTCGCTGGCGATGGGCCTGCACCGCCGCGAGGACCGGCCGATGGGCGTCGCGGTCCGCACCTACTTCACCTCCCCGCGCCACGACGACGACTACCTCGAGTCCTGGCTGGAGCTGTGGGACCGCCGCGGCCCCGGCGAGGACCGCCTCCTGCCGGGCTACGGCTGGATCTTCGGCATGGGCGACGGCACGAGCAACGTCGGCCTCGGTGTCCTCAACACCTCCGACTCCTTCAAGGAGCTCGACTGGCGCGAGGTCCTCAAGGCCTGGTGCGCGTCGATGCCGGAGGACTGGGGCTACACCCCCGAAAACATGACCGGCCCGATCCGCGGCGCCGCCCTGCCCATGGCCTTCAACCGCAAGCCCCACTACACCAAGGGCCTGTTGCTCGTCGGCGACGCCGGCGGCCTGGTGAACCCCTTCAACGGGGAGGGCATCGCCTACGCCATGGAGTCCGGGCAGATCGCCGCCGAGGTCATCGTCCAGGCGCACGCCCGCGCCACCCCCGCCCAGCGCGAACTGGCCCTGCGGCGGTACCCGCAGATCCTCGCCGACACCTACGGCGGCTACTACACGCTCGGCCGTGCCTTCGTGAAGCTCATCGGCAACCCGAAGGTCATGAAGATCGCCACGCAGCGCGGGCTGACCCACCCGATGCTGATGAAGTTCACCCTGAAGATGCTCGCCAACCTGACCGACCCCACGGGCGGCGACGCGATGGACCGCATCATCAACGGTCTGAGCAAGGTGGCCCCGAAGGCCTGACGGCGTCCGGGGACGACGCGAAGGGCCGCTGCCCCCGAGCGGCTGCGGCCCTTACGCGTGAGAGGTGCGGGGTGCGGTCAGAGCACCCGCACCGCGCCGGTCGGCGGGTCGTACGACAGAGGACGCTCGACCACGCCCGTGGACGGGTTCTGCGCGCCGACGAACATGCCGTCGCCGACGTAGACCGCCACGTGGTACGCGCTGCCCCGGCCACCCCAGTACAGGATGTCGCCCGGCTGCAGATTGTCCAGCGAGACCTGGGTGCCCTGCATCGACTGGTCCTGCGAGACGCGCGGCAGGTCGATGCCGACCTGGCGGAAGGCGGCCTGCACCAGGCCCGAGCAGTCCCACGAGTTGGGGCCGGTGCCACCGGAGACGTAGGCGTCGCCGATCTGCGCCTTCACGAAGGCGATGACGGCCGCGGCCGAACCGGTCGCGGTCGACGTGCTGGTGGAGCTGCTGCCGGTGGACGTGGCGAGCACGGTCCGCCCGGCATTGCGGGAGGCGGCCTCCGCGGCGGCCACACGGGCCTCCTCCGCCTTCTTCTTCGCCGCTGCCTTCTTGGCGGCGGCGAGGTCCTTCGCGGCCTCCTTGGCCGCCGCGGCGGCGGCCGCGTCGCGCTCGGCCTCGAGCTGGTAGTTCGCGGCGGCCTGCTGCGTCGCCTGGGCGGACTGCGCCACCTGGGCGGCCAGGTCGCCCGTGAACACGGGCAGTTCGAGCGTCTGGGTCACCGGCTCGGCGGCGCTGGCCGATCCGGCCGCCGTGGCGACCGCCAGCGTGCCGAGGACACCACTGGCGACTCCGGCCCGCATCGCGATGTTCGACGCGCTGCGGCGGGGCTTCCGGTGGCTGCGTATGTGAGCGGTGTGGGACATGAGTCCAACCGGTATCAGGGGCTCCTCCATACCTTCAAGAAACGTGTGCTGCGCCACATTTGTTCAACGCGAGCCCCAAATACCCTGCGCGCCACTCTTTATTGACGCCGTAACGGACATTGTGGACAAGGGTGTTCAGGCCTGTGATCATGGCCTTTCGTTGTTACGTCCGAATTGCCCTCGACCTACCATCGGTGAGGATCGTTGGCCAAGCCCGGTTCTCATGGGTCTCTCATCGATGTGGCGGAGGTCACGGAACGGTCACCGGAATGACCGCGTCACGCGCGTAGATCACCTTCGTCCCGCTCGTGAACGCGTGCACGCGTCCACACCTCGCCCCGCACCTCCCTCCGATGTGTGAACGCGGCGCTCTATCAAGCCCGGACGTCCATCGCCAATTTGCATGCAAGGGAAGTCTCTTGATATAGAGACGCCCCTTGCGGCCTGCGGCGACGAGCGCACATGTCACTTCTTGTGATCACTCTGGCGCTTCCCGTACGAAGATCGCCGCCGATATGACTTCATGATCCTTCGTCAGGTGGTGGAGATCACAAAGCTTGTGCAATACCCCGTGTCGCAGATCACAGAGCGGCGGGCATAGGATGCGTGGCAGTTGGGCTTGTGACCTGCTTCACATGTTCGCGATCTTCGTTGGGACACGCGGGGTTCGTGGGATGCGTGAGGCGGATGTGAGCCCAGTGCCATCGCCAGCAGTCAGTGCCGACTGAGAGGAGCGAGGAGCGGTGAACGCCTATGCGCCCATCCTCGTACTGGGAGCCCTCGGGGCAGGCTTTGCGATCTTCTCCGTGGTCATGGCCACGCTGATCGGGCCTAAGCGGTACAACCGCGCCAAGCTCGAGGCCTACGAGTGCGGAATCGAGCCGACCCCCACGCCGGCCGGCGGCGGGCGCTTCCCCATCAAGTACTACCTGACGGCGATGCTCTTCATCGTCTTCGACATCGAGATCGTCTTCCTCTACCCCTGGGCCGTCACCTTCGACGCCCTGGGTGTCTTCGGGCTCGTGGAGATGCTGCTCTTCGTGCTCACCGTCTTCGTCGCCTACGCGTACGTCTGGCGGCGCGGCGGCCTGGAATGGGACTGAGGGGCCTTTAGTCATGGGACTCGAAGAAAAGCTGCCGAGCGGTTTCCTGCTGACCACCGTCGAACAGGCCGCGGGCTGGGTGCGCAAGGCATCCGTCTTCCCCGCCACCTTCGGCCTCGCGTGCTGTGCCATCGAGATGATGACCACCGGCGCGGGCCGCTACGACCTGGCCCGCTTCGGCATGGAGGTCTTCCGCGGCTCACCCCGCCAGGCGGACCTCATGATCGTCGCCGGCCGGGTGAGCCAGAAGATGGCGCCGGTGCTGCGGCAGGTCTACGACCAGATGCCGAACCCGAAGTGGGTCATCTCCATGGGCGTGTGCGCGTCCTCGGGCGGCATGTTCAACAACTACGCGATCGTCCAGGGCGTCGACCACATCGTCCCCGTCGACATCTACCTCCCCGGCTGTCCGCCGCGCCCCGAGATGCTGATGGACGCGATCCTCAAGCTCCATCACAAGATCCAGAACTCCAAGCTGGGCGTGAACGCGGAGGAAGCGGCCCGCGAGGCGGAGGAGGCGGCGCTCAAGGCCCTGCCCACGATCGAGATGAAGGGGCTGCTGCGGTGAGCGACGCGAACGGCACCGGCGGTGCGCCGGACGGCGTGAACCCCGAGAAGGACCTCTCCGCCTCCAACCTCCCCGGCCAGCGAGGCCAGGGCGGCGAGGAGGTCCGCGTCCAGCGCGGGATGTTCGGCGCCGACAACGGCGGCGACACCTCCGGCTACGGCGGCCTGGTCCGCTCCGTCCGCCTCCCGGGCGCCGCCGCCCGGCCCTACGGCGGCTGGTTCGACGAGGTCGCCGACGAACTCGAGGGCGCCCTGGAGGAACAGGGACTGGTCCCCGAGAACGCGATCGAGAAGACGGTCGTCGACCGCGGCGAGCTCACCTTCCACATCGAGCGCGAACACCTGCTGCGCGTCGCCCGCACCCTGCGCGACGACCCGGCCCTGCGCTTCGAGCTCTGCACCGGGGTGAGCGGTGTCCACTACCCGAACGACAAGGGCCGCGAGCTGCACGCCGTCTACCACCTGCGCTCGATCACCCACAACCGGCTGATCCGCCTGGAGGTCAGCGCTCCCGACGCCGAGCCGCGCATTCCGTCCCTGGTCCCGGTCTATCCGACCAACGACTGGCACGAGCGCGAGACCTACGACTTCTTCGGGATCGTCTTCGACGGTCACCCGGCCCTGACGCGGATCATGATGCCGGACGACTGGCAGGGCCATCCGCAGCGCAAGGACTACCCCCTCGGCGGCATCCCCGTCGAGTACAAGGGCGCCCAGATCCCGGCTCCGGACCAGCGGAGGTCGTACTCGTGAGCACGTCGCACGCTTCTCCCCGCGAGACCACCGAGGGCACCGTCTACACGGTCACCGGTGGCGACTGGGACGAGATCGTCCAGTCCGCGGCCCGCGCCGACGACGAGCGCATCGTCGTCAACATGGGCCCCCAGCACCCCTCCACCCACGGAGTGCTCCGTCTGATCCTGGAGATCGAGGGCGAGACGGTCACCGAGGCCCGCTGCGGCATCGGCTACCTCCACACCGGCATCGAGAAGAACCTCGAGTACCGCACGTGGACCCAGGGCACCACGTTCGTGACGCGCATGGACTACCTGACGTCCTTCTTCAACGAGACCGCCTACTGTCTCGGCGTCGAGAAGCTCCTCGGCATCGAGGACCAGATCACCGAACGCGCCAAGATCATCCGGGTGCTCCTGATGGAGCTGAACCGCATGTCCTCCCACCTGGTGTGCATCGCCACCGGCGGCATGGAGCTCGGCGCCACCACGATCATGATCTACGGGTTCCGCGACCGGGAGATGATCCTCGACATCTACGAGCTCATCACCGGCCTCAGGATGAACCACGCGTACATCCGCCCCGGCGGACTCGCCCAGGACCTGCCGCCCGGCGCGGTGGACCAGATCCGCGAGTTCGTGAAGAAGATGAAGAAGAACCTCCCCGAGTACGACAAGCTCGCCACCGGGAACCCCATCTTCAAGGCCCGTATGCAGGACGTCGGCTACCTCGACCTGGCCGGCTGCATGGCCCTCGGCGCCACCGGCCCGATCCTGCGCTCCACCGGCCTGCCCCACGACCTGCGCAAGGCGCAGCCGTACTGCGACTACGAGACGTACGACTTCGACGTCCCGACCGCGGACTCCTGCGACTCCTACGGCCGCTTCCTCATCCGCCTGGAGGAGATGCGCCAGTCGCTGAGGATCGTCGAGCAGTGCCTGGACCGGCTCGAGCCCGGCCCCGTCATGGTCGGCGACAAGAAGATCGCCTGGCCCGCCCAGCTCGCCCTGGGTCCGGACGGCCTCGGCAACTCCCTCGACCACATCAAGAAGATCATGGGCACCTCCATGGAGGCCCTGATCCACCACTTCAAGCTGGTGACCGAGGGCTTCCGCGTCCCGCCCGGACAGGCGTACGCGACGGTCGAGTCACCCAAGGGCGAACTCGGGGTGCACGTCGTCTCCGACGGAGGCACCCGCCCCTACCGGGTCCACTTCCGCGACCCGTCCTTCACCAATCTGCAGGCGATGGCGGCGATGTGCGAGGGCGGCCAGGTCGCCGACGTGATCGTCGCCGTCGCGTCCATCGACCCCGTGATGGGAGGCGTCGACCGGTGACCACCTCTTCTTCCGAGCGGGGCGTCAGCCTGGGCATGCCCGAATTGCCCGCGCCCGCCTACCCGGACGACGTCCGGGCCCGGCTGGAGGCGGACGCGCGCGAGATCGTCGCGCGCTACCCCGACTCCCGGTCCGCGCTCCTGCCGTTGCTGCATCTTGTGCAGTCGGAGGAGGGACACGTCACGCGCACCGGGATGCGGTTCTGCGCGGACGTCCTCGGCCTGACCACGGCCGAGGTCACCGCGGTCGCCACCTTCTACACCATGTACCGCCGCCGCGAGAGCGGCGACTACCAGGTGGGCGTCTGCACCAACACCCTCTGCGCGGTGATGGGCGGCGACGCGATCTTCGAGGCGCTCCAGGAGTACCTCGGCGTCGGCAACGGAGAGACCACCGACGACGGAAAGATCACCCTGGAGCACATCGAGTGCAACGCGGCCTGCGACTTCGCGCCGGTCGTGATGGTCAACTGGGAGTTCTTCGACAACCAGACCGTGCAGAGCGCCAAGCGCCTGGTGGACGACCTGCGGGGCGGAGCCACCGTGTCGCCCACGCGCGGGGCGCCGCTGTGCACCTTCAAGGACACCGCGCGGATTCTGGCCGGCTTCCCCGACGAGCGGCCGGGGGCCGTCGAGGCGAGCGGCAGTGCGGGACCGGCGTCGCTGGTGGGCCTTCGCCTGGCAAGGGGAGAGGCCGCACCCGCGCGCGTGGTCCATCCACGGGACGGCGGCCCGTACGACGAGCCGCAGGACAGGCCGGTGCACGAGCCCTCGCCGGCCGAGCACCTCAGTTCACATGACGCGCCACAGGACACGTCGGCCTCCGACCCCGCCCACCCGGCAGGGCCTGCCGCCGAGGAGGGGGAGGGATGACCTTGGCACCCGAGCTGAAAGGCAGCAGCCCCGAGAAGCTGCTCGCACCCGTGCTGTCGGCCTTCTGGGACGAGGAGAGGTCCTGGTCACTGGACGTCTACCGAAGGCACGAGGGGTACGAGGGACTCCGCAAGGCGCTCGCCATGTCCCCCGACGAAGTGATCGCGTACGTCAAGGACTCCGGTCTGCGCGGGCGCGGCGGCGCGGGATTCCCGACGGGGATGAAATGGCAGTTCATCCCCCAGGGGGATGGAAAGCCGCACTATCTAGTTGTCAACGCCGACGAATCGGAGCCGGGTACCTGCAAGGACATCCCGCTCCTCTTCGCGAACCCGCACAGCCTCATCGAGGGCATCGTGATCGCGTGCTACGCCATCAGGTCGTCGCATGCCTTCATCTATCTGCGGGGTGAAGTCGTCCCCGTTCTGCGGCGGTTGCACGAGGCCGTGCGCGAGGCCCGCGCGGCGGGCTACCTCGGCGAGAACATCCTGGGCAGCGGCCTCGACCTCGAACTCACCGTGCACGCCGGCGCCGGCGCGTACATCTGCGGTGAGGAGACCGCGCTGCTCGACTCGCTCGAAGGCCGCCGTGGTCAACCGCGGCTGCGCCCTCCTTTCCCTGCGGTCGCGGGCCTCTACGCGTGCCCGACTGTGGTGAACAACGTCGAGTCGATCGCGTCGGTTCCCGCGATCCTGCACCGAGGCAAAGAATGGTTCAGGGCGATGGGAAGCGAGAAGTCCCCGGGCTTCACGCTCTACTCGCTCAGCGGCCATGTCGCCCGCCCCGGCCAGTACGAGGCCCCGCTCGGCATCACCCTCCGCCAGCTCCTGGAGATGAGCGGCGGCATGCGACCGGGCCACCGCCTGAAGTTCTGGACGCCGGGCGGCTCCTCGACCCCGATGTTCACCGACGAGCACCTCGACGTCCCTCTGGACTACGAAGGAGTGGGTGCCGCGGGTTCCATGCTCGGCACCAAAGCACTCCAGTGCTTCGACGAGACGACGTGCGTGGTGCGCGCCGTCACCCGCTGGACCGAGTTCTACGCCCACGAGTCCTGCGGCAAGTGCACCCCCTGCCGCGAAGGCACGTACTGGCTCGTGCAGTTGCTCCGTGACATCGAGGCGGGCAAGGGTGCGCTCTCCGACCTCGACAAGCTGAACGACATCGCCGACAACATCAACGGCAAGTCGTTCTGCGCCCTCGGCGACGGCGCCGCCTCGCCGATCTTCTCCTCGCTCAAGTACTTCCGCGAGGAGTACGAGCAGCACATCACCGGCCGGGGCTGCCCCTTCGACCCGGCGAAGTCGACGGCCTGGGCCGACCGCCCGGAGGTGAACGCATGACCGTGACCACCAGCGCTCCCACGGGAGGGGGAGAGGCGGCGGTCCCGCCGGAGGATCTCGTCACGCTGACGATCGACGGAGCCGAGATCAGCGTGCCCAAGGGCACCCTGGTCATCCGGGCCGCCGAACAGCTCGGTATCGAGATCCCCCGCTTCTGCGACCACCCCCTCCTCGACCCGGCCGGCGCCTGCCGCCAGTGCATCGTCGAGGTCGAGGGCCAGCGCAAGCCGATGGCGTCCTGCACCATCACCTGCACGGACGGGATGGTGGTGAAGACCCACCTCACCTCGCCCGTGGCGGAGAAGGCGCAGCACGGCGTGATGGAGCTGCTCCTCATCAACCACCCGCTGGACTGCCCGGTCTGCGACAAGGGCGGCGAGTGCCCCCTGCAGAACCAGGCGATGTCCCACGGCCAGGCCGAGTCCCGGTTCGAGGGCCGCAAGCGGACGTACGAGAAGCCGGTCCCGATCTCGACCCAGGTGCTGCTCGACCGCGAGCGGTGCGTGCTGTGCGCCCGCTGCACCCGGTTCTCCAACCAGGTCGCGGGCGACCCGATGATCGAGCTGATCGAGCGGGGCGCGCTGCAGCAGGTCGGCACCGGCGAGGGCGACCCGTTCGAGTCGTACTTCTCCGGCAACACCATCCAGATCTGCCCGGTCGGCGCGCTGACCTCGGCGGCGTACCGCTTCCGCTCCCGCCCGTTCGACCTGGTCTCCTCGCATTCGGTGTGCGAGCACTGCTCCGGCGGCTGTGCCACCCGCACCGACCACCGGCGCGGCAAGGTCATGCGGCGTCTGGCGGCCCCGGACCCCGAGGTCAACGAGGAGTGGATCTGCGACAAGGGGCGCTTCGGGTTCCGGTACGCGCAGCAGCGCGACCGCCTGGAGACGCCCCTGGTGCGCAACGCCGAGGGCGAGCTGGAACCGGCGTCCTGGCCGGAGGCGCTCCAGATCGCCGCGCAGGGGCTGCTCGCCTCGCGCGGCCGGACCGGCGTCCTGACCGGCGGCCGGCTCACCGTCGAGGACGCGTACGCGTACAGCAAGTTCGCGCGCGTGGCGCTCGACACCAACGACATCGACTTCCGCGCGCGCGTGCACAGCGCCGAGGAGGCCGACTTCCTGGCGGCCCGGGTCGCCGGCCGCGGCCGTGACCTCGACGGTACGGGCGTCACGTACGCCTCGCTGGAGAAGGCGCCCGCCGTCCTGCTGGTCGGCTTCGAGTCGGAGGAGGAGGCGCCCGGCGTCTTCCTGCGGCTGCGCAAGGCGTGGCGCAAGCACGGGCAGCAGGTGTTCTCGCTGGCCACGCACGCCACCCGGGGCCTGGAGAAGGCGGGCGGCACCCTGCTGCCGGCCGCTCCGGGCACCGAGACCGAGTGGCTGGACGCGCTGGCCGGCGGGGTCGGCCTGGAGGAGGACGGCGGCAAGGCCGCCGAGGCGCTCCGCGGCGAGGGCGCGGTGATCGTCGTGGGGGAGCGGCTGGCGAGTGTGCCCGGCGGTCTGACGGCCGCCGTACGGGCCGCCGACGCCACCGGGGCCTCGCTGGTGTGGATCCCGCGCCGGGCTGGGGAGCGGGGCGCGATCGAGGCGGGTGCGCTGCCCTCGCTGCTGCCGGGCGGGCGTCCGGCGACCGACCCGCGCGCACGTGAGGAGGTCGCGGCCGCCTGGGGTCTCGCCGAGCTCCCGCACCGGCACGGCAGGGACACCGGCCAGATCATCGAGGACGCCGTCTCCGGGGCGCTGCAGGCCCTGCTCGTCGCGGGGGTGGAGGTCGCCGACCTGCCCGATCCGCCGCGCGCGCGTGAGGCGCTCGCCGAGGCCGGGTTCGTGGTGTCGCTGGAGCTGCGGCCCAGCGAGGTCACCCGGCTCGCCGATGTCGTGCTGCCGGTGGCCGCGGTCGCCGAGAAGCCGGGCGCGTTCCTCAACTGGGAGGGCCGGGTCCGCTTCTTCGAGGCCGCGCTCAAGCCCGACCAGATGACCCGCCGCTCGGCCCCGTCCGACGCGCGCGTGCTCCAGATGCTCGCCGACGCCATGGACGTCCACCTGGGCCTGCCGGACCTGCGCACCACGCGCGCGGAGCTGGACCGGCTCGGCGCCTGGGACGGGCCGCGCGCCACCGAACCCCGGGAGACCGCCGGCGTCCTGCCGAGGCCCGCCGCGGGCGAGGCGGTGCTCGCCGGACACCGGCTGCTGCTGGACCAGGGGCGGCTGCAGGACGGCGACGAGGCGCTCGCCGGCACACGGCACGCGGCACGCGCACGCGTGTCGGCGGCGACGGCCGCGGAGGCCGGGGTGAAGGACGGCGACGTCCTCGCCGTGACCGGCCCGCGGGGTGTCGTCGCACTCCCGCTGCAGGTCACCGAGATGCCCGACCGGGTGGTGTGGCTCCCGCTGAACTCCGCCGGCGGCGGCGTCGCCTCCGACACCGGGGCCCGGCCCGGGTCCCTCGTCCGCATCGGTCCGGCGACGCCCGCCGCCGAGGCCCCCCAGGAGGTGGAGGCATGAGCCCGTACTTCGCCGCTGAAGACCTCTCGATGTTCGGCCGCGACCCCTGGTGGCTGGTCGTCGTCAAGGCGGTGTTCTGCTTCGCCTTCCTGATGGTGACGGTGCTGTTCTCCATCGTCTGGGAGCGCAAGGTCGTCGCCTGGATGCAGCTGCGCATCGGCCCCAACCGGCACGGCCCCTGGGGCATGCTCCAGTCGCTGGCCGACGGCATCAAGCTGATGCTGAAGGAAGACCTCATCGTCAAGCGCGCCGACAAGGTGGTCTACGTCCTGGCGCCGATCGTCGCGGCCATCCCGGCCTTCATGGCGATCGCGGTGATCCCCTTCGGCCCCGCGGACAACGAGATCTCGATCTTCGGCCAGCGCACCACGATGCAGCTCACCGACCTGCCGATCGCGATGCTGTACATCCTCGCCGTCGCCTCGGTCGGCATCTACGGCATCGTCCTGGCGGGCTGGAGCTCCGGATCCACCTATCCGCTCCTGGGCGGTCTGCGCTCGTGCGCGCAGATGATCTCGTACGAGATCGCCATGGGTGCCGCGTTCGCCTCGGTGTTCCTCTACTCCGGGTCGATGTCGACGTCGACGATCGTCGAGCAGCAGACGGACCGCTGGTACATCATCCTGCTGCCGGTCTCGTTCATCCTCTACATCGTCACCATGGTCGGTGAGACGAACCGCGCCCCCTTCGACATGCCGGAGTCCGAGGGCGACCTGGTCGGCGGCTTCAACACCGAGTACTCGTCGATCAAGTTCGCGATGTTCATGCTCGCCGAGTACGTCAACATGGTGACCGTCTCGGCCGTGGCCACCACGCTCTTCCTGGGCGGCTGGCGGGCCCCCTGGCCGATCAGCGGCTTCTGGGAGGGCGCGAACCACGGCTGGTGGCCGATGCTCTGGTTCGTCGTCAAGGTCCAGCTGCTGCTGTTCTTCTTCATCTGGCTGCGCGGCACGCTCCCGCGCGTGCGCTACGACCAGCTGATGAAGCTCGGCTGGAAGGTCCTCATCCCGGTGTCGGTGACCTGGCTGATGCTCGTCGCGACCGTCCGGACCCTGCGCAACGAGAACTACGACTTCGCCGAGATCGCCCTCTACGTCGGCGGCGGTGTCCTGACCCTGCTGCTGCTCTCCTTCGTCGTGGACATGTTCCGCGGCGGCGCGAAGGCGGCCCAGGCCCCCGCCGAGCCCGCCGGTTTCGACCCGATGGCGGGCGGATTCCCCGTACCGCCGCTGCCCGGACAGGAGCTTCCCGCGGTGCCCCGGCGCCGTCCGCGCAGGGAGCGGGAGCTGATTGTCAGTGGCGGGTCGGATACTGTCAGTGACGGATCACTGGATGGAAAGGAGGCGTCCGATGGCTGAGGAGCCGAAGGAGACCGGGCAGACGAACCCCGGCTTCCAGAACCCCGTGGCCGGCTTCGGCGTGACCTTCAAGGCCATGTTCAAGAAGCGGCTGACCGAGCAGTACCCGGAGCAGAAGAAGACCACCGCCCCGCGGTTCCACGGACGGCACCAGCTCAACCGCCATCCGGACGGTCTGGAGAAGTGCGTCGGCTGCGAGCTGTGCGCCTGGGCCTGCCCCGCCGACGCGATCTACGTCGAGGGCGCGGACAACACCGACGAGGAGCGCTACTCGCCGGGCGAGCGGTACGGGCGCGTGTACCAGATCAACTACGCCCGCTGCATCCTGTGCGGCCTGTGCATCGAGGCCTGCCCCACGCGCGCGCTCACGATGACGAACGAGTTCGAGCTCGCCGACTCCAGCCGCGCCAACCTGATCTACACCAAGGAGCAGCTGCTGGCCGGCCTCGAGGACGGCATGGTCGACTCGCCGCACGCGATCTACCCGGGGACCGACGAGCAGGACTACTACCGGGGCCTGGTGACCGAGGCCGCGCCCGGCACCGAGCGCCAGGTGGCCGTCTCCCAGGGCGAGGTCCCGCAGGAGGCCGCCTCCACCTTCGGCGAGGGCGAGCCGGCCTCGGAGGAGGTGACCCGCCGATGAGCGCACAGCTCGCCGCCTACTCCACCTCCACCGGAGAGGCGTTCCAGTTCTGGGTCCTCGGCACCGTCGCCGTGATCGGCGCCCTGTGCACGGTCTTCATGAGGAGGGCCGTCCACAGTGCGCTCTGCCTCGCCGGCACCATGATCGTCCTGGCGGTCTTCTACCTCGCCAACGGGGCCTACTTCCTGGGCATCGTGCAGATCGTCGTCTACACCGGCGCCATCATGATGCTGTTCCTGTTCGTGGTGATGCTCGTCGGCGTCACCGCGGCGGACTCCCTGAAGGAGACCATCAAGGGGCAGCGCTGGCTGGCCCTGGTGTGCGGCCTCGGCTTCGGCGTCCTGCTGGTCGGCGGCATCGGCCACGCCTCCCTGACGCAGTTCACCGGCCTCTCCCAGGCCAACGCGAACGGCAATGTGGAGGGCCTCGCCGCCCTCATCTTCACCAAGTACGTCTTCGCCTTCGAGATCACCGGCGCCCTGCTGATCACGGCCGCCGTCGGCGCCATGGTGCTCACCCACCGCGAGCGCACCGAGCGCGCGAAGACCCAGCGCGAGCTGGCCGAACAGCGCGTCCGCGAAGGCAAGCACGTCCCGCCGCTGCCCGCGCCCGGCGTGTACGCCCGGCACAACGCCGTGGACGTCGCGGGCCTGCTGCCCGACGGCACCCCGTCGGACCTCACGGTCAGCAGCACCCTGCGCGAACGCGGCCAGATCCGCGACGTGTCCACCCAGGCGCTCAGCGACCTCAAGGCGCTGGAACAGCGCGCTGAGGACCGGCTGGAGCGCGGCGGGAGCGAGCCGCCGCACCTGGAGCGCAACTCCCGGCGGATCGAGGAGGCGTCGAAGTGAACCCCGTCAACTACCTCTACCTCGCCGCCCTGCTGTTCACGATCGGCGCGACCGGCGTGCTGATCAGGCGCAACGCGATCGTCGTGTTCATGTGCATCGAGCTGATGCTCAACGCCTGCAACCTCGCGTTCGTCACCTTCTCCCGGATGCACGGCAACCTCGACGGCCAGATCATCGCCTTCTTCACGATGGTCGTCGCCGCAGCGGAGGTCGTGGTGGGACTCGCGATCATCGTGTCGCTGTTCCGTTCCCGCCACACGGCCTCGGTCGACGACGCCAGCCTGATGAAGCTGTAAGGGGTCGGAAGAATCGTGGAGAACCTGATCGCGCTGCTGATCGCGGCGCCCCTGCTCGGAGCGGCCGTCCTCCTGGTCGGCGGCCGCCGGCTCGACGCCGTCGGCCACTGGATCGGCACGCTCCTCGCGGCCGTCTCCTTCGTGTTCGGTGTCGTCCTCTTCGCTGACCTGCTCAGCAGGAGCACCGACGACCGGACGCTCACCCAGCACCTGTTCACGTGGATCCCGGTCGAGGGCTTCCAGGCGGACGTCGCCTTCCGCCTCGACCAGCTGTCGATGACGTTCGTGCTGCTGATCACGGGCGTCGGCTCGCTGATCCACGTGTACTCGGTCGGGTACATGGAGCACGACGAGCGGCGCCGCCGCTTCTTCGGCTACCTCAACCTCTTCCTCGCGGCGATGCTGCTGCTCGTCCTCGCCGACAACTACCTGCTGCTGTACGTCGGCTGGGAGGGCGTCGGTCTCGCCTCCTACCTGCTCATCGGCTTCTGGCAGCACAAGCCCAGCGCGGCCACCGCGGCGAAGAAGGCCTTCCTGGTCAACCGCGTCGGCGACATGGGCCTGTCGATCGCCATCATGCTGATGTTCACCACCTTCGGGACCTTCGCCTTCGGGCCGCTGCTCGGCTCCGAGGGGGAGCCGGGTGCCGCGGGCGACGCGAGCGAGGGCAGGCTGACCGCCATCGCCCTGATGCTGCTCCTCGCGGCCTGCGGCAAGTCCGCCCAGGTACCGCTGCAGTCCTGGCTCGGGGACGCCATGGAGGGCCCGACGCCGGTCTCCGCCCTCATCCACGCGGCGACGATGGTGACCGCGGGCGTCTATCTGATCGTCCGCTCCGCGGCCGTCTTCAACGGCGCGCCCGACGCCCAGCTCGTCGTCACCGTCGTCGGAGCGGTCACGCTCCTCTTCGGTGCGATCGTCGGTTGCGCGAAGGACGACATCAAGAAGGCCCTGGCCGGCTCCACCATGTCGCAGATCGGCTACATGGTGCTGGCCGCCGGCCTCGGCCCGATCGGCTACGTCTTCGCGATCATGCACCTGGTGACGCACGGCTTCTTCAAGGCCGGGCTCTTCCTCGGCGCCGGCTCGGTGATGCACGGCATGAACGACGAGGTCGACATGCGCAGGTACGGCGGCCTGCGGAAGTACATGCCGGTCACCTTCGCCACCTTCGGCCTCGGCTACCTCGCCATCATCGGCTTCCCGGGCCTGTCCGGCTTCTTCTCCAAGGACAAGATCATCGAGGCGGCGTTCGCCAAGGGTGGCACCGAGGGCTGGATCCTCGGCGGCTGCGCCCTCCTCGGCGCGGCCCTCACCGCGTTCTACATGACGCGCGTGATGCTGATGACGTTCTTCGGTGAGAAGCGCTGGCAGCCCGACGCCGAGGGCCATGAGCCGCACCCGCACGAGTCGCCCAGGATCATGACGATCCCGATGGTCGTGCTGGCCGTCGGATCGGTCTTCGCGGGCGGGTTCTTCAGCATCGGCGACCGCTTCCTGCACTGGCTCGAACCCGTCACCGGGCACAGCGAGGGCGACTCCCCGCTCAGCGCGGCGACGGTCACCGGAGCGACCATGGTCTGCCTGGTCATCGGCGTCGCCGTCGCCTGGGCCCAGTACGGCCGCCGCCCGGTCCCGGCCGTCGCCCCGCGCGGGTCGCTGCTCACCCGGGCCGCCCGCCGCGACCTGCTGCAGGACGACTTCAACCACGTCGTCCTGGTCCGCGGCGGCGAGCACCTCACCCGCTCCCTGGTCTACGTCGACCACACCCTGGTCGACGGAGTCGTCAACGGCACGGCGGCCTCGGTCGGCGGCCTCTCCGGACGGCTGCGCCGACTGCAGAACGGCTTCGCGCGGTCGTACGCGGTCTCGATGTTCGGCGGTGCGGCGCTCCTCGTCGCCGCGACCCTGCTGATGAGGGCGGTCTGATACCGATGTCCTTTCCTCTGCTGACAGCGACGGCCGCGCTCCCGGCGATCGGGGCGGTGGCCACGGCCGCCGTCCCGGCCGCCCGGCGCAACGCCGCCAAATCGCTGGCCCTGCTCGTCTCGCTCGGCACCCTCGCCCTGGCGATCGCCGTCCTGGTCCGCTTCGACCCGGACGGCAGCCGCTACCAGCTCACCGAGTCCCACGCCTGGATCGCGGACTTCGGCGTCCGCTACGAACTCGGTGTGGACGGCATCGCGGTCGCGCTCATCGCGCTCACCGCGCTGCTGATCCCGTTCATCATCCTGGCGGGCTGGCACGACGCCGACCCGCTGGAGACCGGCAGCACGCGCTGGCGGCCCACCCAGGGCTTCTTCGCCCTGATGCTGGCCGTCGAGGCGATGGTGATCCTCTCCTTCGAGGCCACCGACGTCTTCCTCTTCTACATCTTCTTCGAAGCCATGCTCATCCCGATGTACTTCCTCATCGGCGGCTTCGGCGACCGCGCCCACGAGCACGGCGAGCAGGCGGCGTCCACGCAGCGGTCGTACGCGGCCGTGAAGTTCCTGCTGTACAACCTGGTCGGCGGTCTGATCATGCTGGCCGCGGTGATCGGGCTGTACGTGGTCGCCGGGAGCTTCTCGCTCACCGAGATCGCCGACGCCCGCGCGAGCGGCTCGCTGCACATGGCGACCAGCACCGAACGCTGGCTGTTCCTCGGCTTCTTCTTCGCCTTCGCGGTGAAGGCGCCCCTGTGGCCGCTGCACACCTGGCTGCCCAACGCCATGCAGGAGTCCACCGCCCCGGTCGCCGTCCTCATCACCGCGGTCGTCGACAAGGTGGGCACCTTCGCGATGCTCCGCTTCTGCCTCCAGCTGTTCCCGGAGGCCAGCAAGTGGGCGACGCCCGCGATCCTCGTCCTCGCCCTGATCAGCATCGTCTACGGGGCGCTGCTCGCCGTCGGCCAGCGCGACATCAAGCGGCTGGTGGCCTACGCCTCGATCTCGCACTTCGGCTTCATCATCATGGGCATCTTCGCGATGACCAGCCAGGGCCAGTCGGGCGCCACCCTCTACATGGTCAACCACGGCATCTCGACGGCCGCCCTGATGCTGGTCGCCGGCTTCCTGATCTCCCGGCGCGGCTCGCGGCTCATCGCCGACTACGGCGGGGTGCAGAAGGTCGCCCCGGTCCTCGCCGGCACCTTCCTGATCGGCGGTCTGGCGACCCTGTCGCTGCCCGGGCTCGCACCGTTCGTGAGTGAGTTCCTGGTCCTCGTCGGCACGTTCTCGCGGTACCCGGCGATCGGCATCATCGCCACCTTCGGCATCGTGCTCGCCGCGCTGTACACCCTCGTCCTCTACCAGCGGACGATGACGGGCCCGGTGAAGGCCGAGGTCTCCGCGATGCCCGACCTCCGCGCGCGCGAGCTCGCGGTCGTCGCCCCGCTGATCGTGCTGCTGATCTTCCTGGGGGTCTATCCGAAGCCCCTCACGGACATCGTCAACCCGGCGGTCCAGCAGACCCTCTCCGACGTACATCAGAAGGACCCCCGGCCCGAGGTGGAGGCGGCCAAGTGAGCGCAACAGCCGTCCACAGCCTGTGGACAACGGCGGCCGAGCCGATCGCCAAGATCGACGCGCCGAAGATCGAATACGGGCAATTGTCGCCCACCTTGATCGTCGTGGGTGCGGCGATCGTCGGGGTGCTCGTCGAGGCGTTCGTGCCGCGCAAGCACCGCTACTACGCACAGCTGTTCGTGTCCGTCGTGGCGCTGGCCGCCGCGTTCGCCGCGGTCGTCGCCCTCGCGGCCGACGGGTACGGCACGACGAAGGCCCGCATCGCCGCCATGGGCGCGATCGCGGTCGACGGACCGGCCCTCTTCCTCCAGGGCACGATCCTGCTGGCCGCCCTGGTCGGCCTGTTCACGTTCGCCGAACGCCGCCTCGACCCAGAGGCCCACGGCAACCGGGTCGACTCCTTCGCCGCCCAGGCGGCCTCCGTGCCCGGCAGCGACAGCGAGAAAGCCGCGGTCAAGGCCGGTTTCACCACCACCGAGGTCTTCCCGCTGCTGCTGTTCGCGGTCGCCGGCATGCTGGTCTTCCCGTCGGCCAACGACCTGCTGACCCTCTTCATCGCCCTGGAAGTCTTCTCGCTGCCGCTCTACCTCCTGTGCGCCCTGGCCCGCCGCAAGCGGCTCATGTCGCAGGAGGCCGCGGTCAAGTACTTCCTGCTCGGCGCGTTCGCCTCCGCGTTCACCCTCTTCGGCATCGCCCTGCTCTACGGCTACGCCGGCTCGGTGTCGTACGGGACGATCTCCCAGGTCGTCGACGGCACGGTGAAGAACGTGAACCCGGCACTCGCCGACACCATGGGCAACGACGCGCTGCTGCTCATCGGCACCGCGCTGATCGTCATGGGCCTGCTGTTCAAGGTCGGCGCCGTGCCGTTCCACATGTGGACGCCGGACGTCTACCAGGGCGCCCCCACCCCGGTCACCGGCTTCATGGCCGCGGCGACCAAGGTGGCCGCCTTCGGCGCGCTGCTGAGGGTCCTGTACGTCGTCCTGCCCGGCCTGCGCTGGGACTGGCGGCCGGTCATGTGGGGCGTCGCGATCGTCACCATGCTGGGCGGCGCGATCGTCGCGATCACCCAGACCGACATCAAGCGGCTGCTGGCGTACTCGTCCATCGCGCACGCCGGTTTCATCCTCGCGGGTGTCATCGCGACCACCCCGGACGGTGTCTCGTCCGTGCTGTTCTACCTGGCCGCGTACTCCTTCGTGACGATCGGCGCGTTCGCCGTGGTGACCCTGGTGCGCGACGCGGGCGGCGAGGCCACGCACCTGTCCAAGTGGGCGGGTCTCGGCCGGCGGTCGCCGCTGGTCGCGGCCGTGTTCGCGGTGTTCCTGCTGGCCTTCGCCGGTATCCCGCTGACCTCCGGGTTCGCCGGGAAGTTCGCCGTGTTCAAGGCGGCCGCCGAGGGCGGCGCCGGGCCGCTGGTGGTGGTCGGTGTGATCTCGTCGGCGATCGCCGCGTTCTTCTACATCCGGGTGATCGTGCTGATGTTCTTCAGCGAGCCGAAGCCCGAGGGCCCCACCGTCGCGGTTCCGTCGCCGCTGACGATGACGGCCATCGGCGTCGGTGTCGCGGTCACCCTGGTGCTCGGCGTGGCGCCGCAGTACTTCCTGGACCTGGCGAACCAGGCCGGGGTGTTCGTGCGCTGACCGGCGCCCCGCGCGTACGGCGGGCCCGGCCCCTCGGATTCCGAGGAGCCGGGCCCGTTCGTGTGTGCGAGTGAGGTGTGATGTGCCCAGGGTGACCCGAGCGAGCCTGTGGATAACTCCGGCGGTGTCGGTCTTGACCCCTATCGTGGAAGCAGCGGTCGAGGGACGACGTACGGGGGACGAGGCGATGGGCGGGACGGGCGGGATCGGCGAGATGACAGGGATCACCGGGACACCGGGGCGGACTGAGAGCGAGGCCCTGGCCACGCTGCACCGGGTCTTCGGGTACGAGGCCTTCCGCGGCGAGCAGGAAGAGGTCATCGAGCATGTGGTGGCCGGCGGGGACGCGGTCGTCCTCATGCCGACGGGCGGCGGAAAGTCGCTGTGCTACCAGATCCCGGCCCTGGTCAGACCGGGCACGGGTGTGGTCGTCTCGCCGCTGATCGCCCTCATGCAGGACCAGGTGGACGCCCTGCGGGCGCTCGGTGTGCGCGCCGGGTTCGTCAACTCCACCCAGGACTTCGACGAGCGGCGCGTGGTCGAGGCCGAGTTCCTCGCGGGCGAACTGGACCTGCTGTACCTGGCGCCGGAGCGGCTGCGGCTGGACTCCACACGGGATCTGCTCTCGCGCGGCAAGATCTCGGTCTTCGCGATCGACGAGGCGCACTGCGTGTCCCAGTGGGGCCACGACTTCCGCCCGGACTATCTGTCCCTCTCCCTGCTCGGTGAGCGCTGGCCGGACGTCCCGCGCATCGCGCTCACCGCGACGGCCACCCACGCGACGCACCAGGAGATCACCCAGCGGCTGAACATGCCGGGCGCCCGGCACTTCGTGGCGAGCTTCGACCGCCCCAACATCCAGTACCGGATCGTGCCCAAGGCGGACCCCAAGAAGCAGCTCCTGGGCTTCCTGCGCGAGGAGCACGCGGGCGACGCGGGCATCGTGTACTGCCTCTCGCGCAACTCCGTGGAGAAAACCGCCGAGTTCCTCTCGAAGAACGGCGTCGAGGCGGTCCCGTACCACGCGGGCCTGGACGCCGGCACCCGCGCGGCGCACCAGGCGCGGTTCCTGCGCGAGGAGGGCCTCGTCGTCTGCGCGACCATCGCCTTCGGCATGGGCATCGACAAGCCGGACGTCCGCTTCGTCGCCCACCTCGACCTGCCCAAGTCGATCGAGGGCTACTACCAGGAGACCGGCCGCGCGGGACGGGACGGCCTCCCCTCGACGGCCTGGATGGCCTACGGCCTCAACGACGTCATCCAGCAGCGCAAGCTGATCCAGTCCGGCGAGGGCGACGAGTCGTTCCGCCGGCGGGCCACCGCCCATCTGGACTCCATGCTGGCGCTGTGCGAGACCGCCCGGTGCCGTCGGGGTCAGCTCCTGGCCTACTTCGGGCAGGAGCCCTCGGCGGCCGGCTGCGGCAACTGCGACACCTGCGTCGCCCCGCCGGAGACCTGGGACGGCACCATCGCCGCCCAGAAGGTGCTGTCGACGGTGGTGCGGCTCCAGCGGGAACGCGGGCAGAAGTTCGGCGCGGTGCAGATCGTCGACATCCTGCTGGGCAGGCGCACGGCCAAGGTCATCCAGTTCGACCACGACCAGCTGTCCGTGTTCGGCATCGGCGAGGACCTCGCCGAGGGCGAATGGCGGGGCGTCATCCGGCAGTTGCTGGCCCAGGGGCTCCTCTCGGTCGAGGGGGAGTACGGCACCCTGGTGCTGACGGAGTCCAGCGGGGAGGTCCTGCGGCGCGAGCGGGAGGTACCGCTGCGCAAGGAGCCCAAGAAGCCGGTGACACCCAAGACGTCCGGCTCGTCCGGGGGGAAGGGCAAGGCCAGGGCGGCCGTGGCCGAGCTGCCCGAGCAGCTGCAACCCGCCTTCGAGGCACTGCGCGCCTGGCGCGCCGAACAGGCCCGCGAGCAGGGCGTCCCGGCGTACGTCATCTTCCACGACGCGACCCTCCGGGAGATCGTCACCGCCTGGCCGACGTCGGTGCGGGAGCTGGGCGGCATCAGCGGGGTCGGCGAGAAGAAGCTCGCGACGTACGGGGAGGGCGTCGTCGCGGTCCTGGCGGAACTGGACGGCGCGCGGCCTCCGGGCGCCGGTGCCGGTGCCGGTGCCGGTGCCGGTGCCGGTGAGACGGGCGGCGCCGGCACCGGGCCCGGCACCGAGTCCCGCTCCGACGACGACTGGCCCGAGATGGACATGGAGCCCGAGCCGGACGACTGGATATAGCGCCCGGCGAGACCGGGACGGCGGCCGCCGGGCTGCCGGACCGGGTCGGCCGGCGCGGCCACGGGGTGGGTGGTGAGCGGGGCCGGGCAGCCGACGGTCCCTGGCGCGCCGCAGTCGGCACCGCGCTCCGGCGCGCCGTAGTCGGCACCGCGCGCACGGGGCGTCCGGGGCCGGCCCCGGTGAGGCCAGGCCGGCCGCACCCACCCCGGTCAGGGCCCGGGTCGGCGGCGCCACGGCATCGACCGGGACCAGCGCCCGAGTGATCGGCCTCGACACGGACGGCGAGGTCGGGGTCCGGTTCGGGGAGGCGTCGAGCAAGCCGGTGAACAGCGCGGCGGCGCCCGGCCGCAGTGCGCGCAGCACGTCGAGGGCGGCGGAGGGCGCGGCGCCCCGCCTCTCACGCCAGGGCGTTGAGACCCGGTGCGAAGGCGATCAGCAGCGGGAGCAGCGGCACCAGCCCGGCCACCGCCGTCGTCAGCGCCCGGTGTCTGCGGCCCAGCCGGGGCGGCGGCTCCAGGAGGCGGTCGACGCGCTCGCCGAGGAGCCGGTGACTGGAGGCGCAGGACAGGACACCCCGGTGCTGGTTCAGCTCGATCAGTGCCAGGGCGGTGGTCAGGTGACCGCAGCGACGGGAGGCGGTGTCGTCGGCGGCGAGTTCGACCAGGCGGTGGGTCTGGTCGCAGAAATGGGCGAAGAGCGGGATACGGGGGAATCCGGTGGCCAGGGCGGTCGAGAGGTGCAGCAGCCAGTCGTGGTGGGCGCGGGCATGGCCGCGCTCATGGGTCAGGACGGCGTCCAGCTGGTGGGAGGTGAGGCGGTGCAGGGCCCCGGTGGTGACGATCAGCTGGGGCGGGCTGCCGGGCATCCACCAGGCGTCGGGGTACTCGTCCTCCAGCACGAGCAGCGGGCCCCGGGCGGACGGCAGGCCCGCGGGCAGCTCGGGGGCGCGTTCCCGCAGATGGGCGCGGGTCTGGCCGCGGCGTCGGCGCGCCTCGACGAGCTCCCGGGCCAGCATCGCGGTGGTCCAGGCGGCCCCGCAGGCCAGCAGCAGGGTGAGCGCGGCGGCCCAGGGCGGGGCGGCGGAGAGGTCGTACGCCTCGGTGACCGCGGGCGGCGCGGGCGCGAACACCTGGGCGCGGACGGTGTGGAAGACGGCGGCGGCACCGAGCACCAGCGCCGTCAGGCAGCACAGCAGGACCGTGGCGACCAGGCACTGCCACACCCACAGCGCCACCACCGGCTCCCGCTCCGGCCACTTCGCCCGGGTCAGCGCACGCGGCACCGGCACGGCGGCCGTCACCGCGACGGCGCTCAGCAGGAGCAGGCAGACGGTCATGCCATCGGTCATGCCAGGGGCTCCGGATCCTGGTCGGAGAGGACGGGCGAGGGACGCACTGGGTGCGGCGGGGCCGTGCTCCGGGAGCGGAGGTCCGGCCGGTGGTGCGAACGACGTGCGGGAGCGGCACGAGGACCGCGCCTGCCGCCAGTATGACGGCGCCGACCGCCGACGTCAGCCTGCCGGGAGCAGGCCGTCATCCCGCCACGATCCGCCCGCTCACCTCCCCGAGCCCCACCCGCAGGCCGCCGGGGCCGGGGGCCCACGCCGACAGGGTCACCTCGTCGCCGTCCTCCAGGAAGGTGCGCTTGCCGTCGGGGAGTTCCAGGGCGTCGCGGCCGTTCCAGGTCAGCTCCAGCAGGGAGCCGCGCTGCTCCGGGTCCGGGCCGCTGACGGTGCCCGAGCCGTAGAGGTCCCCGGTGCGCAGGGAGGCGCCGTTCACGGTCATGTGGGCGAGCTGCTGGGCGGCGGTCCAGTACATCGAGGCGAAGGGCGGCTCGGACACGACATGCCCGTTGATCGCGACCGAGAGGCGCAGGTCGTAGCCGGCGGGCTCGGCGTCGGTGTCGTCCAGGTAGGGCAGCAGCGGGTGGGAGCGTCGGGGCGGCGCCACCCGGGCCTCCTCCAGCGCCTGAAGCGGGGTGATCCAGGCCGACACCGAGGTGGCGAAGGACTTGCCGAGGAACGGACCGAGGGGGACGTACTCCCAGGCCTGGACGTCCCGGGCGGACCAGTCGTTGAGCAGGCACAGGCCGAACACGTGGTCCCGGAAGGAGCCCGCGGCCACCGGCTTCCCCATCGCCGAGGGCACGCCCACCACGAAGCCGACCTCGGCCTCGATGTCGAGGCGGACGGACGGTCCGAACACCGGGGCGGGGTCCGCCGGGCCCTTGCGCTGGCCCGAGGGGCGGACGACGTCCGTGCCGGAGACGATCACCGTGCCGGAGCGGCCGTGGTAACCGATCGGCAGGTGCTTCCAGTTCGGGGTGAGCGAGTCCGGTGCGTCGGGGCGGAAGATCCGGCCGACGTTGCGGGCGTGGTTCTCGGAGGCATAGAAGTCGACGTAGTCCGCGACCTCGAAGGGCAGATGGAGGGTCACCGAGGACAGGGCGTGCAGGTGCGGTGCGAGGGCGGCGCGGTGCGCGGGGTCGGTGACGGCCGCCGTGAGGGTGCTGCGGACCTCCGCCCAGGTGGCGCGGCCCGCCGCCAGCAGGGGATTGAGGGTCGGCCGGGCGAGCAGGGCGGCGTGCGGCGAGCCGAGCGCGCGGGCCGCGGCGCCCGCGTCCAGGACGTGGTCGCCGAACCGGACGCCGACGGTCCGCTCCGCCGCGGCGGGGAGCGAGAAGACGCCGTAGGGAAGGTTGTGCGCGCCGAAGGGGTCGCCCTCGGGGATGTCGAAGGGGGGCATCGGGTACTGCCTCTCTTTCGTGCTCACCATGTCGTGCTCGCGTCCGCTCCGCGGGTGCGGGCGGCCGGGCCACACGTTACGTCCGGCCCCGGGCGAGCGGCACGGGTCGTTGCCCCGGCGATATGCCGCAAAGACGTTTCCCGGACCCGTGTTCACCCGCGATCGGTGAGTGATCGGTCAACAAGAGAAGGGGAGTTGACACAAGGGGGCCGGACTCCGTCCTGGTCCGGTGCACGTCGAGTCCGGGGGGTGCGGGATCCGTATTCTCTGATCATGGCCGCACCCACCGCATATGCCGAGCGCACCACGTACTCCCTCGTCGCCACGGACCTGGACGGGACGCTGCTGCGCGGCGACGACACGTTCTCCGACCGGTCGCTGGACGCGCTCGCGCGGGTGGCGGCGGCCGGCGCTCGCCATCTGGTGGTGACCGGCCGGCCCGCGCCCCGCGTGCGACCGCTCCTGGACCGCCTGCACAGCAGGGGACTCGCGGTGTGCGGACAGGGCGCGCAGCTGTACGACGCCGGCGGGGACCGTCTGCTGTGGTCGGTCACCCTGGACCGGGAACTCGCGGAGACCGCGCTCGGCAAGATAGAGGCCGAGGTGGGACAGGTGTACGCGGCCGTGGACCAGGACGGTGTCGACGGGCTCACGCTGATCGAGCCGGGCTATCTGATGCCGCACCCGACCCTGCCCGCCCTGCGCGTGGAGCGCCGCGACGACCTGTGGTGCGAGCCGATCAGCAAGGTGCTGCTGCGCCATCCGACGCTCTCCGACGACGAACTGGCCGCCACGGCCCGCGCGGTGGTCGGCTCGCTCGCCACCGTCACCATGTCCGGGCCGGGCACGGTGGAGCTCCAGCCGTGCGGGATCACCAAGGCGACGGGGCTGGCCCTGGCCGCCGAGCATCTGGGCGTCGGGCCCGGGCACACCATCGCCTTCGGGGACATGCCCAACGACATCCCGATGTTCGACTGGGCCGCCCGCGGGGTCGCGATGGCCAATGCCCATCCGGAGCTGAAGGCGGTGGCCGACGAGGTGACGACGTCGAACGAGGACGACGGCGTGGCCGTCGTCCTCGAACGTCTCTACCGGTAGCGGTGGGCCGGCTCAGTACGCGCCGAACACGTTGTCGATCGAGCCGTAGCGGGCGGCCGCGTAGTTGCAGGACGCGGTGATGTTGGCCACCGGGTCGTACGGGTCCCAGGACGTGCCGGAGACGTGGTACGCGTTGAAGGTCGGGTCGATGATCTGCAGCAGCCCCTTGGAGGGGGTGCCGGCGGCCGCGTTGGAGTCCCAGAGGTTGATGGCGGACGGGTTGCCCGAGGACTCCCGGATCACGTTGCGGTAGATGCCGTTGTAGGTGCCGGGGATCCCGTGCTGCGCCATGACCTGGAGCGAGGCGCGGATCCAGCCGTCGAGGTTGTTGGCGTAGCCGAGGCTGGTGGCGGTGGCCACGGCCGGTGTGGCCGCGGAGGCGGTGGTCGCGCCGAGGATCGGCAGGGCGAGCACGGTGACGCCGGTGGCGGCGACGGCGAGCGTGCGGGCGAGTCGGCGGACACGGCGGGGCTGAGCAGGCATGGCGAAGTTCCTCTCCGTCGCCTGCGAGGTGAGCTGTCGGGTTCGGGCGGGAGCTGCCCGGCCGTGCCCTCGCGGACACGACTTCACCCCAAGCCGTACCGGTCTGTCCTGAGCATGCCCAAAGGCACGGCCCGGCTGACCGGTGCGGCGACTTACCTGGTTCCCCCGCTCCTGCCGTGGTGTTCTCGGTGGGTGTACGGGCGGCGGCAGGATTAGGCGTCCGCCCGACAGGCCGGGAACGTATGCGAGAGCACATGTCCGGAACAAGTGGCGAATTCATGGTTAACCCCTATTGACCTTGATCCGTGGCCTATGGGGCGCTTGATCCTTTGTGGCTGCAAACCCTCAACTCGCCCGTGCCGACCGAGGTGTCGGGGCGCGGGGGAGGGGAACCGGAAGGAGGTCGGTTCGGCTGGGTGAGTGAGGCAACTCACCGGGGTCCGCAAGAGGGGTGAAACGGGCAATAAACCCAGATGGCGGCTTAAGGGGTGCCCCTTCTCATAGGGCCTGTCCGGGCTGTAACCGTGGGGGCTCGCGGTGATCGAAACCTGACCGGATACGCTGACTTGAGTGAGCGCAGAGACCTATCGACAAACCGCGTAGCCGCCGATAGACACCAGCAGACAGGAGACTCCTCGTGACCGTCGTCGAGCCGTTTGGGCTGAGCGTGCGGGACCAGGCTCTGGAAGCCGATGTCCAGGCCGGATTGGCGGCTGTCGAGGAAGGCTTGCTAGAGGCCACCAAGAGCGAGGTCCCGTTCATCACGGAGGCGGCCCAGCACCTGCTGCGGGCCGGCGGGAAGCGGTTCCGGCCACTGCTCGTGATGCTCGCCGCGCGCTTCGGTGACCCGTACGCGCCGGGGGTCGTCCCCTCCGCGGTCGTCGTCGAGCTCACCCACCTGGCGACGCTGTACCACGACGACGTGATGGACGAGGCCGCGGTGCGGCGCGGGGTGCCCAGCGCCAACGCCCGCTGGGGCAACTCGCTCGCCGTCCTCACCGGCGACTTCCTCTTCGCGCGCGCCTCGCACATCCTGGCCGACCTCGGCCCGGAGGCGGTGCGGGTGCAGGCGGAGGCGTTCGAGCGGCTGGTCACCGGCCAGATCCTGGAGACCGCCGGCCCGGTCGACGGCCGCGACCCGGTCGACCACTACCTCGACGTCCTCGGCGGCAAGACCGGCTCCCTGGTGGCGGTGTCCTGCCGCTTCGGAGCGATGATGTCGGGCGCCGACGAGACCGTGGTGGACGTGCTCACCCAGTACGGGGAGCGGCTCGGGGTCGCCTTCCAGCTCGCCGACGACGTCCTCGACATCGCCTCCGACTCCCACGAGTCGGGCAAGACGCCCGGCACCGACCTGCGCGAGGGCGTCCCCACCCTGCCGGTGCTGCGGCTGCGCGAGCGGGCGGCCCAGCAGGCGCTGCCCGAGGACATCGCGCTGTGCGAGCTCCTCGACTCCGATCTGAGCGACGACGCCAGGCTCGCCGAGGCGGTCGCGGCCCTGCGCGCCCACCCGGCGCTGGAGCAGGCCCGCCGTGACACCGTGCGCTACGCGCAGGAGGCCCGCGCCGCGCTGGCCCCCCTCGCCGAGTGCGACGCCAAGGCGGCCCTCATGGGGCTCTGCGACGCGGTGGTCCACCGCGCCGGCTGACGCCTCCCGGCACCCCCGCACCCCTGCCCGCTCGTCGTACTCCACCCCCTAGGGGGCGGAGCACCCCTCGCGACCCTCGTGTCATACCGCAGGTGTACGCGGAGTTGAGTCCATGGGGTGACGCCTCCTCACGTGGGATTTGGTCAGATGGGAACCACGGAGAACACCACTCCTCACCGATTCGGGTGAGAATGGCGGCACGGGGTGGGGACGCTCTCCGGGAGATGACCAGCCGCCGCCGACGACGGAGGTAAGGCACACATGGCACCGAACGCATCCGACGACAGCACGACCGCCGGGGAGACGGACGACCTGCGCGTCGGACGGCGCAAGGCCGTGCGGTACGTCGTCCCGGTCACCGTGATCGGCGTCGCCGCGGCGACGATCGGCCTGGTCCCGGCGCTCGCCGACTCCGGCGACCCCGACCTGCCGAAGATCACCGCCCAGCAGCTCCTCGACAAGATCGCGGCCTCGGACGTCCAGCAGCTGTCCGGCACCGTGAAGATCACCACCGACCTGGGCCTGCCGGACCTCGGCGGTCTGGAGAGCGGACTGCTCTCCGGCGTCGCGGGCAACGGCGGTGACGGATCGTCGGCCGACCCCTCGGCCAAGCTCACCGAACTCGCCTCCGGCACCCACACCCTGCGGGTCGCTTCCGACGGCCCCGACCGGCAGAAGCTCTCCCTGGTCGAGGACGCCGCCGAGTACAGCGTCATCCACAACGGCAAGGACGTGTGGGGCTACGACAGCGCCACCAACGAGGTCTACCACGCCACCACCGACGAGAGCGGCGGCAAGGGCGCCGAGAAGGCGGAGCCGCCGGCCACCCCTAAGGGCCTCACCGAGGACGCCCTCAAGGCGGTCGACGACACCACCTCGGTCACCGTCGACGGCACGGTCCACGTCGCGGGCCGCGACGCCTACAAGCTGCTGATCAAGCCGAAGCAGTCCGGCTCCACGGTCGGCGCGATCAGCGTGGCGGTGGACGCGAAGACCGGCCTGCCGCTGAAGTTCACCCTGACCCCGGCGAGCGGCGGCGCCGCCGTCGTGGACGCCGGCTTCACCCAGGTCACCTTCGCCGCGCCCGCCGCCTCCACCTTCGACTTCACCCCGCCCAAGGGCGCGAAGGTGACCGAGGCCGACGAGGCGGCGAAGGACTCGGGCAAGCCGGGCGCGTCCGGCGAGGACCTGCCCGGGGAGCTGCCCAAGGACCTGCCCAAGGACCTGGAAGGCCTCGGCGGGGCGGACGGCCCCACCGGCGCCGGCGAGGGACCCGAGGGCTTCGACGTCCTCGGCGAGGGCTGGACCTCCGTCGCCGTCATCGAGACCGGCGGCAAGGGCGTCCCCTCCGACTCCGAGCTGAACTCCGCCCTGGGCTCCGACGCGGGCGGCGCCCTCAGCGGCTTCCTCGGCTCCTTCGGCGACAAGGCCAGCGGCAAGTTCGGCTCCGGCACCGTCTTCTCCACCCGGCTGATCAACGCCCTGGTCACGGACGACGGCAAGATCTACGTCGGAGCCGTCACCAAGGACGCCCTGGTGAAGGCGGCGAACTCCGCGAAGTAAGGCGCGGCCGAGGGGTCGAGGAGTCGGAGTCCGCAGGCCCGGGAAGCGAACGAAGGGGGAGCCCATGGGTGACGAACCCGTCATCCACACCCACGCCCTCACCAAGCGCTATCACGGTGGCCAGCTCGCCGTGGACCACCTCGAACCTCACGGTCCCGGCGGGCAGCGTCTTCGGCTTCCTCGGTCCCAACGGCTCCGGCAAGACCACCACGATCCGCATGCTGATGGGCCTGATCGAGCCCACGTCCGGCGCGGCGCGCGTCCTGGGGCAGCCCGTGCCCCGGGCCGCGCGCACCGTGCTGCCCCAGGTCGGCGCGCTGATCGAGGGCCCCGCGCTGTACGGCTTCCTCTCCGGCCGCGACAACCTCCTGCGCTACGACGCCGCCGACCCGACCGCCGACCCCCGCACCCGGCGGGCCCGTGTCGCCGCGGCGCTGGAGCGGGTCGGGCTGACGGCGGCGGCCGGGAAGAAGGCGAAGGCGTACTCGCTCGGCATGAAACAGCGGCTGGGCCTGGCCGCCGCCCTGCTCCAGCCGCGTCGGCTCCTCGTCCTCGACGAGCCGACCAACGGCCTCGACCCGCAGGGCATGCGGGAGATCCGTTCCCTGGTGCGGGAACTGGCCTCGGACGGCACGACCGTCTTCCTCTCCTCCCATCTGCTCGACGAGATCGAGCAGGTGTGCACCCATGTGGCGGTGATGGCACAGGGCCGGCTGATCACCCAGGGCCCGGTGACGGAACTGGCGGCGGGCGCGCGTGGTCGGCTGGTGGTGACCACGCCCGACACCGCCGAGGCGGCTCGGGTGCTGAAGGAGCAGGGCGCCGCCGACGTGACCACCGAGGAGGACCGGGTCGCCGCCGAGCCCCCGGACCGCGACCTCGCCGAGGTCAACGCCGCGCTGGTGACGGCCGGCGTCCGGGTCCGGGGCTTCACCGTCGAACGCGCCTCCCTGGAGGACGCGTTCGTGGCACTCACGGGGGAGGGCTTCGATGTCGCGGGCTGAGCCGACACCGGTGCGACCGGAGGAGGCACGACCGGAGGACAAGGCGAGCAAGGAGAGCAAGGCGACCAACGAGAGCCAAGCGGACAAGGAGAGCAAGGAGAGCGAGGGTGACGGCGTGCCGGCCGTCCCCGTCCGCCGTCCGAGCCCCTGGTGGTCGCTCGGTCTGCTCCGCAGCGAGCTGCTGATCACCTTCCGACGCTGGCGCACCCTCGCACTGCTCGGCGTCCTGGCGGCCGTACCGGTGCTGATCGGGATCGCGGTGAAGATCGAGACCGGTGACGGCTCCGCCGGCGGCCCGGGGGGACCCGGCGGGGACGGCGGCCCGGCCTTCATCGCCCAGGTCACCAACAACGGCCTGTTCCTGGTCTTCACCGCGCTGGCCGCGACCCTGCCGTTCTTCCTGCCGATGGCCATCGGCGTCATCGCGGGCGACGCGATCGCCGGCGAGTCGAACGCGGGGACCCTGCGCTACCTCCTCGTCGCCCCGGCCGGCCGCACCCGTCTGCTGCTCACCAAGTACGCGACCGTGCTGGCCTTCTGTGTGGTGGCCACGCTGGTGGTCGCGCTCTCGGCGCTGACGGTCGGCGCGCTGCTGTTCCCCCTCGGAGACGTCACCACCATCTCCGGTACGACCATCGGCTTCGCCGACGGGCTGGGCCGGGCCCTGCTGATCGCCCTGGCCGTGGCGGCCTCACTGACCGGCCTGGCCGCGCTCGGTCTGTTCGTCTCCACGCTGACCGGCAGCGGGATCGCCGCCATGGCGACCACCGTCGGCCTGCTGATCACGGTCCAGATCCTCGACCAGATCCCCCAGCTCCACGCGATCCAGCCGTATCTCTTCTCCCACTACTGGCTGTCCTTCGCCGACCTGGTCCGCGACCCCGTCTACTGGGACGACCTGGTGAAGAACCTCGGTCTGCAGGGCCTGTACGTGGCGGTGTTCGGCTCGGCGGCCTGGGCTCGGTTCACCACGAAGGACGTCACGGCATAGGGGCAAGGGCCCCGGTGCCCTCCGCCGCCCCGATCACCGCCAGCAGCGTCTCCTCGCGTCCTCGCGCGGCGACGAGCTGCACCCCCACCGGACAGCCGTCGGCCCCGAAGCCCGCCGGAAGGCTCGCCGCAGGATGCCCGCTCAGATTGAACGCCCAGGTCAGCGCGGTGGAGAACCGCTCACCCGGCCCGTCGTGACCGTGCGCCGCGTTCGGCGTGGTCGGCGTCAGAAGCAGGTCGGCCCGGGCGAACAGCGCTTCGAGCCGCCGATCGTTGACCTCCCGGATCCGCCCGGCCTCATCCAGTCCGTCGGACCCCGGTCCGCGCAGCGCGAGCCAGGCCGGCGCGGGATCCTCCAGCCGTAAGGCCTCCTCGTCCGGCAGCAGTCGTACGACACCGGCGGCGACGAGCCGCCCGACGGCGGCCCGGGCGAGGGCCAGCGGCTCGGGATCGGGACGGGCGGAGGCGAACCCGAGACCGGGGGAGAAGACGGCGGTGACCGGCGTCCGCCCGCCGGTGCCCCCGGGCGGCGCGACGGTGACCGGCGAGGACGTCGTCCCCTCGGCCGTCGCCCCCGTCATCGCCCGCCAGTACGCCGCCGCGTCCGCCGCGTACCGCACCAGTACGCCCGGGGCCGCGAGGCCCGTGCGGTCCGGGGACGGCAGCCGGCCGTTCGTCGTCTTCAGGCCGATCACCCCGCACCAGGCCGCCGGGATCCGCACCGAGCCCGCGCCGTCGCTGCCCGTCGCCAGCGGTACCAGACCGGCCGCCACCGCGGCCGCCGACCCGGCCGAGGACCCGCCCGGCGTACGGTCCGCCCGCCACGGGTTGACGGTACGGCCGTGCGCGCCGACACCCCAGGTCTGCCACGGCGTACCGGGACCGGGCACCGCCGTCGCCCCGACCGGCACACAGCCCGCGGCGAGCAGCGGCCCCGCCGCCCGCAGCCCGTGCCGCCCCTTGACCCCGATCGGCACCCCGGCCAGCGGCAGCCGTCCACCCGCCGCCACCCGCGCGTCCACCGCGCGCGCCTGTTCGACCGCCGCCCCCGCCCACACCTCCGCGAAGGAACTCAGCGAGGGGTCCATTCGGGTGATCCGCGCCAGTGCCTCGGTGACCGTGTCCACGGCCCGCAGCCGCCCGTCCCGTACGGCCGAGGCGATGGCGACCGCCGACGGCACCCGCCCGGCGCCCCCGTTCAGCGCCCGACTCCCGTGAGCCGGGCCAGCGCCTCCGTCTCCCGGGGCGGCCCGCCCCCCAGGTCACCGAGGCGCCACTCGGTCACCCACGGCACCCGGTGCACGGCGACGGCCGACTCGATGAGCCGGATCCGCTGCGCCAGCGGCCGCGGCAGCCGTCCCGGCGCGTCCGCGACCAGCACCAGCGCGTCCAGGTCGAGCCCCTGCGGGGCCTCGCCGCGCCGGAAGACGTCCAGGGCGCGCAGGGCCGACTCCAGGCCGGTCGCGTGTGTCCGCGCCACGAGCAGGACGGACGGGGGATCACCGAGGGCGGGCCAGTCCCGTCCGCAGTCGTGGCCGCCGTAGACCGCCGCGAGCGTGGAGGCGCCCGCCCCGCCGTGCGCGGCCAGCCAGGAGAAGCGGCGCGGAGCGGCTGCCGAGCGGTACGGTCCCGGTGGCGGCTCCGGTACGGCAACCGGACCGCGCAGCCAGATCTCCGGCCCCGGCCGCCCCGCCGGTGCCTGAGTCGTCCCGGTCGTCCCCATGGCCGTACCGCCTCCTTCTGGTGGGCGCCCCCGGCAAGCCCGGCGCGGGTCCTTGGAACGAGGCTGTGACGTCGTGGTGACGCACCGGCCGGGAGCGAACAGAGAGACTCAACAGTACGTGCACGCGTACGCGCACCTGGACGACCCGGAGCGTGACGACGCATCCGAGTGAGGAACCGATGTCTCGACTCAGTCGTGAGAAGAAGCGGGAACAGAACCGCGCCGGATGGTCCGCCGTCGTGGCCGCGCCGCTCGACGTCCACGTCCGCGCGGGCGGCCCGGCGACGATAGGGGGCGTGCCGGTCGCGGCGGCCGACGGCGAGGAGATCCAGCACGCCGTCCTGGGCCAGCTGCACCGCATCGCCCTCGCCACCGGGCACCCCGTCCTCGCCACCGTCCACGACGAGCGCATCGGTTACGTCGTCCCCCTGCGGATCGAGACGGACGGCTCCAGCCACTTCACGGCCGAGCCCCTGCGGGCACCGACGGTGTCCGCGACCCAGATGCCCTCGGCGGCGGCCTCGGTGTCGGCGGCCCCGGTCTCTCCGGCAGCGCCCACGGTGGCCCTCCCGGTCGTGAGCGGCCCGGCGGCTCCGGCGGCCCCGGCCCCGGTGGCCACGGCAGCCCCGGCCCCGGAGGTCTCGGTCCCCCCCGGCCGCGCCCACGGTGGTCCTCCCGGTCGTAAGCGGTCCGGCGATTCCGGCGGCCCCGGCCGCCCCGGCCGCCCCGGTGTCGGCGGCTCCGGCCCCCCTCGCCCCGGCCCCGGCGCACCCCGCCCCCGAAGCCCCGGCGCACGCCCCCGCAGAAACCCGGCCGGACAAGCCCACGCACGTGCTGCGGCAGGTGCAGGCACCGGAAGAGCCGCAGGACGGTTTCCCTCCGCTCCCGCCGGTGCCCCCGGCGCAGGCCCCCGGGACGGTCGTGGCTCCGACGGGAGTCTTCGGTCCGCCCCCGGCCATGGACCTCCGTCCGGACGGCGCGGTGCCCGCCTCTCCGGAGCACGCGCCGTCCCCTTTCCCGGAGGCCGGGACGCCCGCCGCCCCGGACCAGGACCGGTACCGGGACCGGTACGAGGACCGCGCCGCGGAGCACGCCCCGCACCGTTTTCCGGAGGCCGCCTCCGCGACCCCCGCCGAGCCGGAGCTGAAGCCCCTCCTCGCCCTCACCCCCGACCCCGAGTCGGCCGCCGCACTCGACCCCGACCCCAAGCCGACCCCCGCGCGTGGCTTCGACGCCGTCGCGGAAGCGGTCCTCGGTGACGACCCCCGCACCCTCCCCGGGACCGACGGTGCCCCCGCGCTGCTCGGGGAGCCGATGGCGCAGATCAACGAGGCCGTGCGGGCCGGCCGTATCGACGTGGCCGCCGTACTCGCCGAGCGGACGGTGCTGGAGGCCTCGGAAACGCTGGGGCCGGAACACCCCGAGGTGCTCCGGCTCCGGGAACTCGGCGCGTACATCGCCTATCTGGCGGGCGACCCGCTGCGGGCCTTCCACGTCTCCCTGGACCTGGCCCGGATCCGCCGCCGGGCCCGGGACGGCGAGGCCGCGTACGGCAACGTCCAGAGCGCGGCGGCGGCCTGGCGTGCCGTGCGCGACCCCTTGCAGGGCCTCAACCTCGGCAACGAACTCCTCGGCCTGTGGACGGAGCTGACCACCGAGGACGGCCCGGCCGCCGACGACGTCGAGGAACTGGAGTCGGCCCGCGCCCGGATGCTCCGGCTGGCGGAACGCGCCCGCAGGTCGTGAACCCCGCCCCGGTGGGCCGGACGGGTCAGGACGACAGGGTCCACACCGCGTAGGCGAGCGCGTCCGCGTTGCGGTTCAGGGCGGTGTCGTTGATGTTCGCGCTGGTGTCGCAGGAGGAGTGGTAGCAGCGGTCGAAGGCCTGCCCGGCCGTACCGCCCCACTTGGCCGCCTGCGCCGCCGTCTTGATGTAGTCCGCGCCGCTGAACAGCCCGCCGACCGGGACGCCCGCGTTCTTGAACGGCGCGTGGTCGGAGCGGCCGTCGCCCTCGGTCTCGATCTCCGTCGCCACGCCGAGGCCGGCGAAGTAGTCCTTGAAGGTCTTCTCGATGGTCGGGTCGTCGTCGTAGACGAAGTAGCCGGGGTTCGGCGAGCCGACCATGTCGAAGTTGAGGTAGCCGCTGATCCGGGCGCGGTTCGCGGAGGAGAGGTTGTTGACGTAGTACCGGGAGCCGACCATGCCGAGCTCCTCGGCGCCCCACCAGGCGAACCGCAGGTGCCTGGTCGGCTGGTAGCCGGCCCGGGAGACGGCGAGGGCGGTCTCCAGGACGGCCGCGGAACCGGAGCCGTTGTCGTTGATGCCCGCCCCCGCGGTGACGCTGTCGAGGTGGGCGCCGGCCATGACGACCTGGTCGGTGTTGCCGCCGGGCCAGTCGGCGACGAGGTTGTAGCCGGTGCGGCCGGAGGACGTGAACTGCTGGACGACGGTGGTGTACCCGGCGGCGTCCAGCTTGGCCTTCACGTAGTCCAGCGAGGCCTTGTAGCCGGCCCGGCCGTGGGCGCGGTTGCCGCCGTTGGCGGTGGCTATCGACTGGAGCTGCGCGAGGTGGGCCTTGACGTTCGCCACGGGGATGTCGGGAGCGGCGGCCAGGGGGGCGGGGGCCGCGTCGGCTGCCGCCCCTACGGTCAGGAGCATGACAATCGAGCAAGCGCAGGCGACCGCCGTACGCCCGGGAACCGAGAGCTTCATGTGGGGGGCTCCGAATTCCGTGGGAACCACAAGGATTCCACAGTGAATGGGGTTCCAGGATGGTGAACGCTTCACCAACGGCGCGTCAAGAGCGCTATCGGGAAAGGGGGTTCACATTCCGGACGCCCCAGCGGAATTCGGCGCCCCGGTCCGCCTAGTGCACGCAGAATTCGTTGCCCTCGGGGTCCGTCATCACCACCCACGCCCCGGACGGCTCCTTCACCTCCTGCAGCACGCTCGCCCCCAGCGCCCGCAGTCGCTCCACCTCGTCGGCCCGCCGCTCCGCGCCGGGGTGCAGGTCGAGGTGCAGCCGGTTCTTCACCGTCTTCGCCTCCGGCACCCGCTGGAACAGCAGCCGCCGCCCCAGCCCGGTCCCGCTGTCCGCGTCGAAGGGGTCCTCCGGATGCCGTACGGCGATCAGGTCCCGGAAGGCCGGGCGGCCGTGGAACTCCACGGTCGCCGCCCCCGGCAGCGCACCGGCGGCCAGCAGCCGTTCGATGAGCGCGCTGTTGTCCTCCACCGCGTAGTGCAGCGCCCCGGCCCAGAAGTCGGCCTGGGCGTGCGGATCGGCGGCGTCGACGACCAGCTTCCAGTGGACGGGTGCGGGTGTCTCAGTCATACGGGTCATGCGGACCACTCAACCAGCCCGCGGCTCCGCTCACGCGTCAATCGCGGACGGCACCTGGGCGACCGGCGGCACCTCGACCGCCACCCTGGGCCGCCGCGCCGCGCGCCACGCGTCCGCGGTCAGCAGCACCAGGGCCAGCCACACCAGCCCGAACCCGGCCCAGCGCTCGGCCGGCATCTCCTCGCCGAAGTAGACGACCCCGAGCAGGAACTGGAACACCGGCGCCAGGTACTGCAGCAGTCCGAGCGTGGACAGCGGCACCCGGATGGCGGCGGCCCCGAAGCACACCAGCGGCAGCGCGGTCACCACACCGGTCGAGGCGAGCAGGGCCGCGTGACCGGCGCCCTCGGAGGTGAAGGTGGCGCCGCCGTGTGCCGACAGCCACAGCAGGTAGCCCAGCGCGGGCAGGAACTGGATCGCGGTCTCCGCGGCGAGCGACTCCACCCCGCCGAGGTTGACCTTCTTCTTCACGAGGCCGTACGTGGCGAAGGAGAACGCCAGACACAGGGAGATCCACGGCGGACGGCCGTATCCCACGGTCAGCACGAGCACCGCCGCCAGACCGATCCCCACCGCCGCCCACTGCACGGGCCGCAGCCGCTCCTTCAGGATCAGCACACCCATGGCGATGGTGACCAGCGGGTTGATGAAGTAGCCGAGGGACGCCTCCACCACGTGCCCGGAGTTCACCGCCCAGATGTAGACCCCCCAGTTCACGGTGATGACGGCCGCCGCGATCACCACCAGAGCGAGCCGGCGCGGCTGCCGCAGCAGTTCCCCGGCCCACGCCCAGCGCCGTACGACCAGCAGGGCCGCGGCGACGAAGACGAGGGACCACACCATGCGGTGGGCGAGGATCTCCATCGCTCCGGCCGGCTTCAGCAGGGGCCAGAAGAGGGGGACCAGCCCCCACATCCCGTACGCCGCGAAGCCGTTCAGCAGACCTATCCGGCCCTCACCCTTCGACGACCCGGCCACGGGCGCCCCTCCTTCTCGCGTCCTCGCGCGCCTTCCCGCACGCGTCCACGACGGTAACGCCGAAGACCCCCGTCCGTCATGTCCGTATCGCCATACGGTCATGACAGGCGGGGGTGAGGAGCTCCGGGCCGTCAGCCCTTGAGCGCGGCCGTGATCGCCTCGGCCAGCGGGGTGGTCGGGCGGCCCGCCAGGCGCGAGAGGTCGCCGCTGGCGACCACCAGCTCGCCCTTCTCGATCGACGCGTCCACGCCGGCCAGGATCGCGGCGAACGGCTCGGGGAGCCCCGCGCCGGTCAGGATGCCGACGAGCACCTCGGCGGGCACCGCGTTGTAGACGATCTCCTTGCCGGTCTGCCGGCTCAGCTCGGCCGCGTACTCCGCGAAGCTCCACGCCTCGTCGCCGCCCAGCTCGTACGTCTTGTTCTCGTGGCCCTCGCCGGTCAGCACGGCCACGGCGGCGGCCGCGTAGTCCGCGCGGGAGGCGGAGGACACCCGGCCCTCACCGGCGGCCGCGACGACCGCGTTGTGCTCCAGGACCGGGGCGAGCTGCTCGGTGTAGTTCTCGTGGTACCAGCCGTTGCGCAGCAGCGCGTACGGCACGCCCGAGGAGGTCAGCGCCGCCTCGGTGGCGCGGTGGTCGTCGGCCAGCGCGGCGCTCAGCGTGCCCGGCGCGCTGGTGTACGCCAGCAGCGCGACCCCGGCGGCCTTCGCCCGGTCGATGACGACCTGGTGCTGGGCGGGGCGGCCCTTGTCGAACTCGTTGCCCGAGATCAGCAGCACCTTGTCGCCGGCCGCGAACAGGCCGTCGAAGGTCTCGGGGGCGTTGTAGTCGGCGACCGCGAGCCGCACACCGCGCGCGGCGAGGTCGGCGGCCTTGGCCTCGTCGCGCACGACGGCCGTGATCTGCTCGGCCGGAACCTTCTCGAGCAGCTGCTCCACGACGTGGCGGCCGAGCTTTCCGGTGGCTCCGGTGACGACGATGCTCATGGCTGGGAACTCCTAGGGGGGTAGCGGGTCTGCCACCCACCCTAGGGTGAGCGCTAACTAAGTGAAAGTACCCACTTCAAAGTAAGGTACATACCTCAAGGTAAGTGCCGCTGACCTGGCGTGATCCCTCTCGGTACTGCTCAGCCGACGACCGTCCAGGTGTCCCCGCCCGCGAGCAGCGCGGCCAGGTCGCCCTTGCCGTGCTGTTCGACGGCGGTGTCGAGCTGATCGGCCATCTGGGTGTCGTAGACCGGGCGCTCGACGGAGCGGAGGACGCCGATGGGGGTGTTGTGGAGGGTGTCGGGGTCGGCGAGCCGGGAGAGGGCGAAGGCGGTGGTGGGCGTCGCCGCGTGTGCGTCGTGGACCAGGACGTCCTCTTCGTTGTCGGGGGTGACGGTGACGATGCGGAGGTCGCCGGTCGCCGGGTCCCGTACCACGCCCTTGTCGTTGTCGGTTCCGAAGCGGATCGGCTGCCCGTGTTCCAGCCGGATCACGGCTTCCTGGGCCTGCTGTTTGTCCTTGACCGCGTCGAAGGCGCCGTCGTTGAAGATGTTGCAGTTCTGGTAGATCTCGATGAGGGCGGTGCCGGGGTGGGCGGCGGCCTGGCGCAGAACCTCGGTGAGGTGTTTGCGGTCGGAGTCGATCGTGCGGGCGACGAAGGAGGCTTCGGCGCCGAGCGCCAGGGAGACGGGGTTGAAGGGGGCGTCCAGCGATCCCATCGGCGTCGATTTGGTGATCTTGCCGACTTCGGAGGTGGGGGAGTACTGGCCCTTGGTGAGCCCGTAGATGCGGTTGTTGAAGAGGAGGATCTTGAGGTTGACGTTGCGGCGCAGGGCGTGGATGAGGTGGTTGCCGCCGATGGACAGGGCGTCTCCGTCGCCGGTGACGACCCAGACGCTCAGGTCGCGGCGGCTCGCGGCGAGCCCGGTGGCGATGGCGGGGGCGCGGCCGTGGATGGAGTGCATGCCGTACGTGTTCATGTAGTACGGGAAGCGGCTGGAGCAGCCGATGCCGGAGACGAAGACGATGTTCTCCCTCGCCAGTCCGAGTTCGGGCATGAAGCCCTGGACTGCGGCGAGGATGGCGTAGTCGCCGCAGCCGGGGCACCAGCGGACCTCTTGGTCGGACTTGAAGTCCTTCATGGTCTGGCGGCCTTCGGCCTTGGGCACGAGGTGGAGTGGCTCAGTGGTCATGGATGGCCTCCTTGAGCGCCGTGGCGAGCTGCTCCGCCTTGAACGGCATGCCGTTCACCTGGTTGTAGGAGTGGGCGTCGACGAGGTGTCTGGCCCGGATGAGGGTGGCGAGCTGGCCGAGGTTCATCTCGGGGACGACGACCTTGTCGTAGGCCCGCAGGACCTCGCCGAGGTTGCCGGGGAAGGGGTTGAGGTGGCGCAGGTGGGCCTGGGCGATGGCCTCCCCGGCTGCCCGCAGCCGTCGTACGGCGGCGGTGATCGGCCCGTAGGTGGATCCCCAGCCCAGTACCAGGGTGCGGGCGCCGTCCGGGTCGTCGACCCGGAGGTCGGGGACGTCGATGCCGTCGGTCTTGGCCTGGCGGGTGCGGACCATGAGGTCGTGGTTGGCCGGGTCGTAGGAGATGTTGCCGGTGCCGTCCTGTTTCTCGATGCCGCCGATGCGGTGTTCGAGGCCAGGGGTGCCGGGGATCGCCCAGGGCCGGGCGAGGGTGTGCGGATCGCGTTTGTAGGGCCAGAAGACTTCGGTGCCGTCGTCGAGGGTGTGGTTGGGCCCGGAGGCGAACTGCACCCGCAGGTCGGGCAGTTCGTCCTGCTCGGGGATGCGCCAGGGCTCGGAGCCGTTGGCGAGGTAGCCGTCGGAGAGGAGGAAGACGGGGGTGCGGTAGGTCAGGGCGATCCGTGCGGCTTCCAGGGCGGCGTCGAAGCAGTCGGCGGGTGTGCACGGGGCGACGATGGGCACGGGGGCCTCGCCGTTGCGCCCGTACATGGCCTGGAGCAGGTCGGCCTGTTCGGTCTTGGTCGGCAGGCCGGTGGAGGGGCCGCCGCGCTGGATGTCGACGATCAGCAGCGGCAGCTCCAGGGAGACCGCCAGGCCGATGGTCTCCGACTTCAGGGCGACGCCGGGTCCGGAGGTGGTGGTGACGGCGAGGGAGCCCCCGAAGGCCGCCCCGAGTGCGGCGCCGATGCCGGCGATCTCGTCCTCGGCCTGGAACGTGCGCACCCCGAAATTCTTGTGGCGGCTCAGCTCGTGCAGGATGTCGGAGGCCGGGGTGATCGGGTAGGAGCCCAGGAACAGGGGCAGATCGGCCTGCCGGGAGGCGGCGATGAGCCCGTAGGCGAGGGCGAGGTTGCCGGAGATGTTGCGGTAGGTCCCCACGGGGAAGGCCTTCGCGGCCGGGGCGACCTCGTAGGAGACGGCGAAGTCCTCGGTGGTCTCGCCGAAGTTCCAGCCGGCCCGGAACGCGGCGATGTTGGCGGCCGCGATGTCGGGCTTCCTGGCGAACTTCGTCTGCAGGAACTTCTCGGTGCCGTCGGTGGGGCGGTGGTACATCCATGACAGAAGGCCGAGCGCGAACATGTTCTTGCTGCGCTCGGCCTCCTTGCGGGTGAGGTCGAATTCCTTGAGGGCCTCGACGGTCAGTGTGGTCAGCGGGACCGGGTGGAGCTGGTAGCCGTCGAGGGAGCCGTCCTCCAGCGGCGAGGCCGCGTACCCCACTTTCTGCAGCGCGCGGGGGGTGAACTCGTCGGTGTTGACGATGATCTGCGCGCCGCGCGGCACGTCGGCGATGTTGGCCTTCAGGGCCGCCGGATTCATCGCGACCAGCACGTTGGGCGCGTCGCCCGGGGTGAGGATGTCGTGGTCGGCGAAGTGCAGCTGGAACGAGGAGACGCCGGGGAGCGTGCCGGCGGGCGCGCGGATCTCGGCCGGGAAGTTCGGCAGGGTGGACAGATCATTGCCGAACGACGCCGTCTCCGACGTGAACCGGTCACCGGTGAGCTGCATACCGTCACCCGAGTCACCCGCGAACCTGATGATCACCCGGTCGAGACGGCGTACGTCCTTCGCCGTCGCGTCCGGTCTGCGCTGTTCTCCCACGACGGTCCCGTCGGCCTGCTCGGCCTGCCCCGTCTGTCCCGTTGCGCTGCTGACCCGACTGGTCACTGAACTGGACCTCCCTCGAGGTGGCTGTCCCGGAGGGTCTTCGCGAAGGCCCCTCCCTGGATCAACCCTACGTCTGTAAGGGTCACCTTCCCTCGGCCGTTCGTATGACGGTCACTGCCCTGAGACGGCCCGGCACCCCGACTTGTCATGATTTCCCGCCCCACGGTGTCGCCCTGGTAGACGCACCGTCCGAGTTCCCCGGTTCACGCGAGGAACGACATCCGGCACGCCTGTGATCACCAGCGGGTCATCGTCGAGCCACAGTGCCACTCCGTCACGAGTTGAGATAGGTGAGAACTGCTAGAACTCGACGGTGATCCCCGTCACTGGGCGACAGCCCGAGCTTCAGGAAAATATTGCTCACGTGCTTCTCCACGGCCCCGTCGCTGACGACCAGCTGACGCGCGATGGCGGAGTTGGTCCGTCCCTCGGCCATCAGCCCCAGCACCTCCCGCTCACGCGGGGTGAGCCCCGCGAGCACGTCCTGCTGCCGGCTTCGCCCCAGCAGCTGCGCCACGACCTCCGGATCGAGCGCGGTACCCCCGGAGGCCACCCGCACCACGGCGTCCACGAACTCCCGCACCTCGGCGACCCGGTCCTTCAGCAGATACCCCACGCCACGGCTGGATCCGGCCAGCAGTTCGGTGGCGTACCTCTCCTCCACATACTGTGACAACACCAGCACCCCGAGCCCCGGATGCGCCTTGCGCAGCTGTACGGCGGCCCGCACCCCCTCGTCGGTGTGCGTGGGCGGCATCCGCACATCGGCGACGACGACATCGGGCAGCGCCCCCTCGTCGTGCAGCTCGGTGACCGTCTTGAGCAGCGCCTCGGCGTCCCCGACCCCGGCCACGACCTCATGCCCCCGGTCGGTGAGCAACCGGGTCAGCCCCTCCCGCAGCAGCACCGAATCCTCGGCGATGACCACCCGCACCCTGTCCTCCACGCTCCCGGCCCCCCAGCCGTCCACCCGTCAAGTCGAACACCTCCAGCATTCCAGCAAAGAGGCGTCCCGCACCTGTCAACGGGCCGACGGCGGGGGAGGACGGCGTGAAAGCGACGGAGACCGGGAAAAGTGGGTGGTCGAGGCCGCTGCAAGGGGGGAGCCCGGGGGCGTTTCCTCCGTGCGTGTCCGAGGTCGGTTTCAGGCCGCTCGCCAGGGAAGCTCCGCGACCGCCCGGGTGGGACCCCCGGCCGGTGAATCCACCACCAGTACGCCGTCCACCGCGTCCAACCGCTCCGCCAGACCCGCCAGCCCCGACCCGGCGGAGAGCCGCGCACCCCCCACCCCGTCGTCCACCACCTGCACCATCAACCGGTCCCCGGCCCGCCACACCTCCACCGAAGCCGAGCGGGCGCCGCTGTGCTTGCTCACGTTCTGCAGCAGCTCCGACACCGTGAAATAGGCGATCCCCTCGATCGCCGCCACCGGCCGCGCCGAGCCCAGGTCCACCTCCACCCGCACCGGCACCGTGCACCGCGAGGCCACTGCCGACAGCGCCGCGTCCAGCCCCCGGTCCGTCAGCACGGCCGGATGGATGCCCCGCGCCAGATCCCGCAGCTCCTGCAGCGCCGTCTTCACCTCACCGTGCGCCTCGCCCACCATCCGCGCCGCCGCCTGCGGATCCTCCCGCAGCTTCTCCTTCGCCAGCCCCAGATCCATCGCCAGCGCCACCAGCCGCGCCTGCGCCCCGTCGTGCAGATCCCGCTCGATCCGCCGCAGATCCGCCGCCGCCGTGTCCACCACGACACCCCGGTCCGACTCCAGCTCCACCACCCGCGACGCCAGCCGCGACGGCCCGAGCAGCCCGTGCACCAGCAGCCGGTCCACCGTCGTCAGCGCCCGCACGATCCACGGCGTCGCCAGCGTGACCAGCAGCCCCACCGACGCCGTGACGGTGATCTCGAAGGGGTTGTCCAGATACACCCGGTGGTGCGCGTCGCCGTACAGCTGGAGCCCGTCCTGCCCGCCGTACATCGGGAACAGCCAGCACCACAGCGGATACGCCAGCATCGCCCAGCCGAACGTCCACACGGTGACCGTCACACAGAACGAGAACACCGCCCACGGGAACTGCACCAGCACGAACAGCGCATGCCGCCACGAGCTCCCGCTCTTCAGCACCGCCCCCATCCACCCCATCGGCCCGTCCCGCCCGGCCCGCCCCGGCACCCGCAACGGCTCCGGGTCGCTCACCTGAAGCCCCAGCAGCCCCCGCGCCCGTGCCCGCTCCAGCGACCCGAACCCCCGGCAGGCCGCCAGCCCCGCCGCCAGCACCGGGATGCCGAGGAACGTCACCAGCAGCCCCGCCCCGACCGACAGCATGGTCACGGTGAAGACGAACAGCGTGACGCTCAGCGGGAAGCCGAGCAGCACATAGGCCAGCTCGCGCCAGTGCCGCCCGCTGACCGGTTCGAGCAGCGCGGCCGGCAGCCGCCTCCGCCGCGCCTGACGGTCCCCGTACGCGTGCCCGGCGGTGTACCGGTCGCCGTACTCGTCCCCGTACGACTCGTAAGCCTCGTAGTGCCCGTACCGCGTGGCCATCGGCGCCGTCCGTTCTGCTCGTCTCCACCCGCTCCGCTCGTCGCGCAGCTTCCTTGTCCTGTCTCCACCCTCCCCGGCGGGGCCGCCCGCGGCCATGGAGTCCGTCGGCCTATGGAGCGGGGGGTTTTCCCTACCCCCGCGGCTGCCGCTCCCGCCAGGGCAGCTCCGCCGTCACCGTCGTCGGGCCGCCGACCGGCGACTCCACGACGAACACCCCGTCCACCGCGTCCAGCCGTTCCGCGAGGCCCCGCATCCCCGTCCCCGCGTCGAGCCGCGCGCCGCCCCGGCCGTCGTCCCCGACCTGGATGAGCAGCCGCTCGTCCGTCCGCCACACATCCACCGACGCCGACCGGGCCCCGCTGTGCTTGCTGATGTTCTGGAGCAGCTCCGAGACGGTGAAATAGGCGATCCCCTCGATGGCCTGCGCCGGTCTGGACCCCAGATCGACGGTCACCTTCACCGGCACCGTGCACCGCGAGGCCACCGCCGACAGCGCCGCGTCCAGCCCCCGGTCGGTCAGCACGGCCGGATGGATGCCCCGCGCCAGATCCCGCAGCTCCTGCAGCGCGAGCTTCACCTCGCCGTGCGCCTCCTCGACCATCGCCGCCACCACGTCGTCGGCCCGCCCCTCCTGGAGCTTCTCCTTCGCCAGCCCCAGCCCCATCGCCAGATTGACCAGCCGGGCCTGCGCCCCGTCGTGCAGATCCCGCTCGATCCGCCGCAGATCCGCCGCCGCCGTGTCCACCACAACCCCCCGGTCCGACTCCAGCTCCGCGATCCGCCGCTCCAGTTCGTCGGACGGCGACAGCAGCGCTCGCACCATCGCCCGGTCCACATTGGTCAGCCCGCGCGCGAGGTAAGGAAGGATCGGCCACAGCACGAACAGGCCGGGCAGCACGAGGGCGAAGGTGAGGATGCCCCAGGGCAGCCGGACGAAGTCGTAGAGCACCGTGCGCCAGGCCACCGGGTCCTTCAGCATCAGCCACATCCGCGCGAGCGGCCCGCCCGCCCGGTGGAACGGCAGCGGGCTCGGCTCGTCGACCCGCACCCCCAGCAGCAGCCGCGCCCGCCCCCGCTCGAACCGGCCCGCCAGCCGCGCCCCCGCCAGCCCGAGCGCCAGCAGCGGCAACCCGATCACGGTGAGGGTCAGCGAGGCGCCCGTGAACAACACCGTCATCACATAGACGAACCCGAACAACGACATCGGCAGGTTCGCCAGAAGATGAGCGATCTCCTTCCACGTCTGCATGTCGAGCGCGGGCTTCACCGGCGGCATCTCGTCGTCGGGCTGGTGGGAAGTGGTCATAGGCGTTAGCGTGCCGCGCCGTACGCCCCGGCGCCATGAGGTTCCCCGCCCCGGTCTCCTGGGGAAAACCCCCGCCCCACGGCCCAAGGCGTGACGGGCTGCTTACCGTCCCTTTATCAGGGCCTAGACTCCGTGCGTACAGATCGTCGAAGTGGCCCGAGGGGCCGAAGAAGCCGCAGAGGCTGAGGTCAGGGAGCGAGGGGACGGACGTGCGGGAACCGACCGTCGAGATCGCGGCGGAATACTTCCGGTCCTATTCGGTCGTCGGACTGCTCGCCGTGGTCGGTGTGCTGTTCGTGGCTGTCGCCTTCGGCGCCGGACGCCTGCTGCGCCCGGTCGTCCCGACCCCCGAGAAGCTCCTGACGTACGAGTGCGGTGTCGACCCCGTCGGCGAGGGCTGGGCCCACACCCAGGTCCGCTACTACGTCTACGCCTTCCTCTACGTCATCTTCGCCGTCGACTCGATCTTCCTGTTCCCCTGGGCGACGGTCTTCGCCGCCCCCGGCTACGGCGCCACGACCCTCGTGGAGATGTTCATCTTCCTCGGCTTCCTCGCCGTAGGCCTGCTGTACGCATACAAGAAGGGCGTCCTGACATGGACGTGACCCCCGAGGCGACCGCTTCCGCCGAAGCGAGCGCCTCCGCACCCGTCCTCCTTCCGGAGCCGAAGCGCCTGGGCGCCCTCGCGCGCCTCGCCCCCGAGCCGATGAAGGTCGTCCTCAACTGGGGCCGCCGCTACTCGCTCTGGGTCTTCAACTTCGGCCTCGCCTGCTGCGCCATCGAGTTCATCGCCGCGTCGATGGCCCGCCACGACTTCATCCGCCTCGGCGTCATCCCCTTCGCCCCGGGCCCCCGCCAGGCCGACCTGATGGTCGTCTCCGGCACGGTCACCGACAAGATGGCTCCCGCGGTGAAGCGCCTGTACGAGCAGATGCCCGAGCCGAAGTACGTCATCTCCTTCGGCGCGTGCAGCAACTGCGGCGGCCCCTACTGGGACTCGTACTCCGTGACGAAGGGCGTCGACCAGATCATCCCCGTCGACGTGTACGTCCCCGGCTGCCCGCCCCGTCCCGAGGCCCTCCTCCAGGGCATCCTCAAACTCCAGGAGAAGATCGCCCGGGAGTCCCTGCACGAGCGCTACGGCACCCCCCGTCCCTCGGCCGCCGCCCTCCAGAGCGGCCTCGTGAAGCCGCCCACCGCAGAGGGGAACGCGGGATGACCACGACCGGCTGGCTGCCCGCCCCCGTCGAGGAGCTGTTCGGCGCGGACGCCACGGCCGAGGAGTCCTACGACGTCCTGACCGTCGACGTCCCGCCCGCCTCCTGGACCGCCGCGCTGCGCACCGCCCGCGACACACTCTCCTGCACCTACTTCGACTGGCTGAGCGCCGTCGACGAACCCGGCACCGGCTTCCGCGTCGCCGCCCACGTCGTCGCCCTTGCCCCCGTGCGCCGGCTGCTCCTGCGCACGACCGTCCCGCACGAGGCTCCGGTCCTCGCCTCCGCCGTCGACGTCTACGCGGGCGCCGGCTGGCACGAGCGCGAGACCCGCGAGATGTTCGGCGTCGCCTTCGAGGGCCACCCCTACCCGCACCACCTCCTCCTCCCCGAGAACTTCGAGGGCCACCCCCTGCGCAAGGACTTCGTCCTCGCGGCCCGGGTCGCCAAGGCCTGGCCCGGCGCCAAGGAACCGGGAGAGCCCGCGGCGGGTGCGGCACACGCCGGCCCCAAGCGCCGCCAGATGCTGCCCCCAGGCGTCCCCGACCCGAACGACTGGGGCCCCCTCAAGGGCCAGCTCCCGCCTGCCCCGGCCCGCCCCGCCCGGGCAGCGGCCGGCCGCGCCGCGGGCGACCGCCCGGCCCGTCCGGCCCCCGGCGAACGCCCGCCCCGCCGCACCCGCTCCGCCGCCGAGGGCTCCGCCAGTCAAGCGGCCCCGGAAGCCGGCGCGGTTTCGGAGACGGCCCCGCCTCCGTCCACGGCCCGCCGCACGAGAACCGCGAGCGGAGGCTCTGCTTCCCAACGCGCCGAGGTCACGCAGCCGGCCGAAGCCCCCAACTCCCCGGAGGAGCCCTCCGGCCCGCCCCCCGCAGGACCGGCGGCCCCGGAAGGCGCGGCCCCCGCCACCGGCTCCTCCCGCAGCTCCGACGCCCCCTGGCACCACGCCCGCCCGGCCTTCGACGACCAGAAGCCGGAGCCGACGCCCGACCAGCAACCGAAGCCGGAGCCCACGCCTGAGCCCGGTCCCGAGCTGGAGGAGAAGCCGACGCCCGAGCCCGATCGGGAGCCCAGGCCGGCGCCCGATCCCGATCGGGAGCCCAGGCCGGCGCCCGAGCCCGAGCTGGAGCAGAGGCCCGAGCCGGCGCCCAGGCCCGAGCCCGCGTCTGCGCCCGAGGTGAGGCCGAAGCAGGCGTCCGCGGAACCCGGTGCCGCCCCCGGCCCGGACCCCGAGGCCAACCCCGAAGTCCCCACCCACGAACCCCCGTCAGGAGGCCCGCAGTGAACGACGTTCTCGACGTCACCCTGCGACTCCTGATCGTCTTCGTCGTCTTCCTCACCTTCCCCCTGATCGTCGGGCAGACCGAACACAAGGTCATGGCCCACATGCAGGGCCGCCTCGGCCCGATGTACGCGGGCGGCTTCCACGGCTGGGCCCAGCTCATCGCGGACGGTGTGAAGTTCGCGCAGAAGGAGGACGTGGTCCCCACGGGCGCGGACCGCCGTATCTTCCAGCTCGCTCCCGCCGTCGCCCTCCTGCCCTACCTCCTCGTCCTCCTCGCGATCCCGATCGGCCCCGGCGAGGGCGCCGTCGGCCAGGTCCTGGACGCGGGCGTGTTCTTCGTGCTCGCCGTGATGGGCATCGGCGTGCTGGGCTCCCTCATGGCCGGCTGGGCCAGCGCCAACAAGTTCTCCCTCCTCGGCGGTCTGCGCACGGCCGCCCAGCTCCTCGCCTACGAACTCCCGATGCTGCTCACCGCCGCCTCGGTGGCGATGGCGGCCGGCACGGTCTCCCTGTCCGGCATCGTCGACGCCTTCGAGTGGTGGTGGCTGCCCTGGCAGATCGTCGGCGCGATCGTCTTCTTCGTCGCCGGCCTCGCCGAGCTCCAGCGCCCTCCCTTCGACATGCCCGTCGCCGACTCCGAGATCATCTTCGGCGCGTACACCGAGTACACCGGTCTGCGGTTCGCCCTGTTCCTCCTCGCCGAGTACGCCGGAATCGTCGTCCTGTGCGGCCTGACCACCGTCCTCTTCCTGGGCGGCTGGCACGGCCCCTGGGGCGCCGACGGCCTCGGCTGGGTGTGGACCCTGCTGAAGGCGGCCGTCCTCGCCTTCGTCGTCATCTGGCTGCGTGTCACCTATCCCCGGCTGCGCGAGGACCAGCTCCAGAAGCTGTCCTGGACCCTCCTCGTCCCCCTCTCCCTCGCCCAGATCGCCCTCACCGGCGTCGTCAAGGTGGTGATCTCCTAGTGGCCCCCATTCCTGGCTCCGGCCTCGCCAAGGGCCTGGCCGTCACCCTGCGCACGATGACGAGGAAATCCGTCACCGAGCAGTACCCGGACGCCCAGCCGGAACTCCCGCCCCGCACCCGGGGTGTGATCGGCCTGTTCGAGGAGAACTGCACGGTCTGCATGCTCTGCGCCCGTGAGTGCCCCGACTGGTGCATCTACATCGACTCCCACAAGGAGACGGTCCCGCCCGCCGCGCCGGGCGGCCGCGAGCGCAGCCGCAACGTCCTCGACCGCTTCGCCATCGACTTCTCCCTGTGCATGTACTGCGGTATCTGCATCGAGGTCTGTCCTTTCGACGCCCTGTTCTGGTCCCCGGAGTTCGAGTACGCCGAGACCGACATCCGCGAACTCACCCACGAGCGCGACAAGCTCCGCGAGTGGATGTGGACGGTCCCGGCCCCGCCCGCCCTCGACCCCGCCGCCGAGGAGCCGAAGGAGATCGCCGCCGCCCGCAAGACGGCGGAGAAACTGGCCGCCGCCCAGGCACAGCCCACCGAGCCCGAGCCCGCGGCGCCCACCGAGTCCCCGGCGTCCACCGACTCCGAGGGAGGGGAGTCGTGACCCCCCTCTCCTCGGCGTCCTCCGTCTCCTCCGCCGCCACGGCCGTCCTGGCCGAGGCACCGCACGGCTTCCTGTCCCCGACCGGTGTCGAGATCGCCTTCGTCCTCGTCGGCCTGGCCACCCTCGGCGCCGCCCTGATCACCGTCACCACCCGGCAGCTGGTCCACGCCGCCCTGTGGCTGGTGGTCGCCCTCGGCGGTCTCGCCGTCGAATACCTCCTGCTCACCGCCGAGTTCATCGCCTGGGTGCAGGTCCTCATCTACGTCGGTTCCGTCGTCGTCCTCCTTCTCTTCGGTCTGATGCTCACCAAGGCCCCCATCGGCCGCTCCCCGGACGCCGATTCCGGAAACCGCTGGGCCGCCCTGTCGGTCGCCGTCGCCGCGGCCGCCGCGCTCGTCTGGGTGGTCGTCGACGCCTTCCGCACCACCTGGATCGACCTGGACGGCCCTCCCGCCGGCTCCACCGAGGTCACCGGCGCGAGCCTCTTCCAGAACTGGGTCCTTCCCTTCGAGGCCCTCTCCGTCCTCCTCCTCGCGGCCCTGGTCGGCGCGATCGTCCTGTCCCGCAGGGCGAAGACGGAGCCCGATGCCGGCTCTCCTCCCATGAACGCCCGGGGCGTCACCAAGAGTTCCCCACCGGTCACGGAAAGTGGCGAAAAAATCTCCGGCACCTCGGCCGAACAGGAAGGCGCCCGCTGATGCACCTCGCCTATCCGGCCGTCCTCGCCGCACTCCTCTTCTGCACCGGCCTGTACGGCGTCCTCGCCCGCAGGAACGCGATCCTCGTCCTGATGTCCGTCGAGCTGATGCTCAACGCCGTCAACCTCAACCTCGTCGCCTTCGACGTCTGGCTCAGCCGGGCCGCCGAGGAGACCCTGCACTCCGGACAGGCCCTCACCCTGTTCACCATCGCCATCGCCGCCGCCGAGATCGGCATCGGCCTGGCGATCGTCCTCGCCGTGTACCGCACCCGCGGCACCTCGGACATCGACCGGCTCCGCGACACCGCCGAGGGCCACGAGAGCGACAACCCCGACACCGACGACGACACCGACGCCGCCGGGACCGGGCCGGGCACCGAGAAGGCCGAGGCCGCCGCGTGACCACGACCACCCTCGCCGTCCTCGTCCCCCTCCTGCCCTTCCTGGGCGCGGTCGCCGGACTGCTCCTCGGGCGCAACGCCCCCGGGTTCGTCCGCCCCCTCGCGGTCCTGCCGACCCTGACCGCCCTGGCCCTGGCCGTCGTCGTCGCCGTACGCCAGGGCGGCGACGCCGCGCTCACTGCGGCCACCGAACTCACCCCCACCGGCTCGGTCCCCATCGAGCTCTCCCTGTACGTCGACGGCTTCGCCGCCCTGGTGGCCGTCCTGGTCGGCACCGTCGCCACCTGTGTGCAGATCTACTCGACCGGCTACCTCCGCGAGGACCCGCGCTACCCCTCGTACGCCGCGCTCGTCTCCCTGTTCACCTCCGCGATGTTCCTGGTCGTCTACACCGGCGACCTGATCGTGCTGCTGGTCGGCTGGGAAGTCATGGGCATCTGCTCCTACTTCCTCGTCGGCCACTACTGGGAGACCCCCGAGGCCCGCGCCGCCTCCCTCAAGGCCTTCCTGGTCACCAAGCTCGGCGACGTCCCGTTCCTCATCGGCCTGTTCGCCCTCGCCACCGACGCCGGCTCCTTCGAGATCACCAAGGTCCTCGACGCCGTCGCCCACGGCGGCCTCGACCACCCGACCGTCGTCGCCCTGCTGCTCCTCGCGGGCGTGGCCGGCAAGTCCGCGCAGTTCCCGCTGCACACCTGGCTCCCCGACGCGATGGCCGGCCCCACCCCCGTCTCCGCGCTGATCCACGCCGCGACGATGGTCGCCGCCGGTGTCTACTTCATCGCCCGGCTCCTCCCGGTCTTCGAGGCATCCCAGGCCGCGATGGTCGTCCTCGCCGTGATGGCCGCCGTCACCATGGTCGGCTCCGGCCTCGCCGCGCTCGCGCAGGACGACATCAAACGCGTCCTCGCCTACTCGACGATCGGCCAGCTCGGCTACATGACCGGCGCCCTCGCCGTCGGCGACCGCTCGGCCGCCGTCTTCCACCTCCTCTCGCACGGCGCCTTCAAGGCCCTGCTGTTCCTCGCGGCCGGCGTGATCATCCACGCCGCCGGCACCAACTCGCTCGCCGCCATGTCCCGGACGAGCCGGCTGCGCGAGCGCATCCCGGACGCCTACTGGACGATGACCGTCGCCCTCCTCGCGCTCGCCGCGATCCCGCCGTTCAGCGGCTTCTTCTCCAAGGAGTCCGTCCTCGGCGCCGCCGAGCACGTCACCACCGGCCACACCGAGCACGCCCCCGGCGCCGCCGGCTGGCTCGTCCTCGTCGCCGGACTGACGACCGCCCTCCTCACCGCCGCCTACGCCACCCGGCTGTGGCTGCTCGCCTTCCACGGCCGGGGCGCCGAGGCCCCCGACCACGGCCGCCAGCCCCTGAGCATGACCGTCGTGCTCTGGGTCCTCGCCGTCCCCTCCCTCGGCCTCGGCGCGCTCGCCTACCGCACGCTCCCCGACTGGTTCGACGGCAACGACCTCGCCCCGACCGTCACCACCTCCGTGCTCGGCACGGGCGTGGCCCTGGCCGGCGCGCTCCTCGCGTACGCCGCCTGGCGCCACCTCAGGCCCCTCGCGGCCGTCGCCCCCCTGGGCGCGGTCGCCGCGCACCCCGAGGGCGACGCGGGCCAGGTCGAGGCCGAGGCCATCGCGACCCACGCCCCCGCCTACGGCGACCTGGCCTCGGCACCCGACCCGGCCGACCCCGGGCGGCTGCTGCTCGGCCCGCTGCACCGGCACGCGGCCGTCGGCTTCCACCTCGACGCCGTCTACGCGGCGCTGTTCGTCCGCCCCGTCCAGGGCGCCGCCGACCTCGTCCGGTTCCTCGACCGCGAGGTCGTCGACACCTACGTACGCGGCGCGGGCGCCCTGCCCCGCTGGCTCGGCGCGGCCGTACGGCGCGCCCAGACCGGCAACGTCCAGACCTATGTGAGCGCGCTGCTCGCCGGCACCGTCGTCCTGGCGGTCGCCGTCCTCCTCGTCGCCTCGGGAGCGTGAGCAGGCGTGATCGATATCAACGAGTCCGTGATGCAGTTTCTTCTGGCGTTCGTCGTCGTCGGCCCGCTCCTCGGCGCCGCCGCCGCCCTGCTGCCCGCCCCGCCCGGACTGAAGGGGAAGTCCCCCGAGCAGGCTGTGCTCCGGCACGGCGTCACGGTCACCGGCGTGATCCTGCTCGCCGCGATCGTCCTCGCGCTGGGCTTCGACCACGACCACCCGTCGAAGATGCAGGCGAGCACCGACATCAGCTGGATCCCGGCACTCGACGTGCGCATCCACCTCGGCATCGACGGCATCTCCCTCCCCCTCGTGGTCCTGACCGCGCTGCTGACCTTCCTCTGCGCGCTCTACTCGTACTTCAGGACACCTTCGGGGCCGACCCCGAAGGCCTTCGTCGCACTGCTGCTCGTCCTGGAGTCGGGCACCCTCGCGACCTTCGCCGTCCTCGACCTGCTGCTGTTCTTCCTCGCCTTCGAGACGGTCCTGATCCCGATGTACTTCCTCATCGCCCGCTGGGGCGGCGAGGGCCGGACCCGGGCGGCGATGAAGTTCATCCTGTTCACGCTGCTCGGATCCGTGGTCATGCTGCTCGGCCTGCTCCTGATCGGCATCAAGGCGGGCACCTTCGACATGGTCGCACTCGCCACTGACAACGGCCGGTCGCTGAGTACGTCCGTGCAGGTCATCGCGGTTCTGACGATCGGCATCGGACTCGCCGTGAAGACCCCGATGTGGCCCCTGCACAGCTGGCTGCCCGACGCCCACACCGCCGCACCGACGGTCGGTTCGGTCCTGCTGGCCGGTGTCCTGCTGAAGATGGGCACGTACGGGTTCGTACGGATCCTCCTGCCGATCGCGCCCGACGGCTTCCACACCTTCGCGCCCTACCTGGCGGCCTTCGCCGTCGTCGGCATCATCTACGGCTCCCTGGCCTGCCTCGCCCTGGCCAAACAGGGCGCCAAGGGCGACCTCAAGCGCCTCATCGCCTACTCCTCGGTCGGCCACATGGGCTTCGTCCTGCTCGGCATCGCCTCCACCACCCCGACCGGCGTGAACGGCGCCCTGTTCGCCAACATCGCCCACGGCCTCATCACCGGCCTGCTCTTCTTCCTGGTCGGCGCCCTGAAGGACCGCACCGGCACCACCGACCTGGACGCCCTCGCCGAACAGACCGGCGCCGCGCTCTACGGCAAGGCCCCCCGCCTCGGCGGACTGCTCGCCTTCGCCGCCGTCGCCTCCCTGGGCCTGCCCGGCCTCGCCGGATTCTGGGGCGAGATGCTGGCCATGTTCGGCGCGTTCGACCCCGCGGCCGGCCTCAGCCGCCCCGCCTTCCTCACCTTCACCGCGATCGCCGCGTTCGGCACCCTGCTCACGGCCGCCTACCTGCTCGTCGTCGTCCGCCGCGTCTGCATGGGCGCCCACCCGCAGGACGCGCCGAAGCTCGCCGACGTCCAGTCGTACGAGTTCGCGGCCTGGACCCCGCTCGTCGTCCTCACCGTCGTAGCCGGCCTGTGGCCGAAGACCCTCCTCGGCCTGACCGACCCGGCCGTGCAGCAGCTCCTCGCAGGAGGCACCCGATGAGCTCCCCGGCCCAGCACCTCGCCCAGCCTCTGGCCGCGTCACTGGTCCAGTCCGTCGACTGGCTCGCGATCGCCCCGCCCCTGCTCGCGGCGGTCGTCGCCCTCGTCGTCCTCGTCGCCGACCTGTTCCTGGCCGACGCCCGCAAGCCGCTCCTCGGCTGGCTGTCCGTCGCCGGACTCGCCGCCTCCACCGCCCTCCTGCTGCCCCTCCTGGACGGCGACCGCTCCACGTTCTGCCTGACCGGCGACGCGCGCGCGTGCAGCTACACGGCCGACCGCTTCACCCTCGTCATCCAGTTCCTGGTCCTCGGCGGAGCCCTGCTGGCCGCCCTCCTGTCGGTCACCGCCCTGAAGGACGCGCGCGGCCGGCTCCCCGAAGGGGAGTTCTGGTTCCTGCTGCTCTCCTCCGCCGCCGGCGCCGCCCTGCTGCCCGCCTCCCGCGACCTCGCCACCCTGGTCGTCGCCCTGGAGGTCGCCTCCCTGCCCGCGTTCGCCCTCGTCGGCATCCGGCACGGCGACCGCAGGTCCGCCGAGGCGGCACTGAAGTTCTTCCTCTCGTCGGTCACCGCGACCGCCGTCAGCCTGATGGGCATCAGCTTCCTCTACGCCACGACCGGCACCCTCTACCTCACCCGGATCGCCGACCGCATCCAGCACGTCGACGGGCAGTTCCACACCCTCGCCCAGACCGGCGTCGTCCTCACCCTGGTCGGCTTCGCCTTCAAGACGGCCGCCGTCCCCTTCCACTTCTGGGTCCCCGACACCTACATCGGAGCCCCCCTGCCGATCGCCGCCTACCTGTCGGTCGTCGGCAAGGCCGTCGGCTTCTCCGGCCTCATCCTCGTCACCGTCGTCGGCCTGCCCTCCTACGCCGATGTCTGGGGCCCCGCCCTGGCCGCGCTGGCCGCCCTCACCATGACCGTGGGCAACGTCGGCGCCCTGCGCCAGCAGGCCACGCGCGCGTACAGCGCCGTACGCCTGCTCGCCTGGTCCTCCGTGGGCCAGGCCGGCTACCTCCTCGTACCGATCGCCGCCGCCGCGTACACCGACGACGCCGAGCACGCCGTGGGCTCCACCGTCGCGTACGCCCTCATGTACGCCGCCGTGAACCTCGGCGCCTTCGCGGTGGCCGCCCTGGTGGGCCGTACGAGCCCGCGCAACCGCCTCACCGACTACCGGGGCCTGCACGCCCGCCACCCGCTCTCCGCGCTCCTCCTGGCCTTCTTCCTGCTGTGCCTGGCCGGACTGCCGCCGGGCGTCATCGGCCTCTTCGCGAAGGTCACCGTCTTCTCGGCGGCCGTCGACGCGGGCCTGGGCTGGCTCGCGGTCGTCATGGCCGTCAACGTCGTGATCGCCCTGTACTACTACCTCCGGTGGACGGCCCTGCTGTTCCGCGCCCCCGCAGGCGAGACCGAGGCCGGGACCGCAGGCGGAACCGGAACCGGAACCGAAGGCGCACCGGTCAGGCACCGGGTCCCCGCCCCCCTCACCGTCGCGATCACCCTCACCGCCGCCGTGGGCCTCGTCCTGTCCGGAGCGCCCCAGCTGATCCTGCGCTTCACCGACACCGCCCTCTTCTGAGCACCCCGCCGTCACCCCTACGGCCCACACCCCTGCCCGTACGCACAAGGGAACTAGTGGCTCCCACCTGGCGTTGACCAGTACGGGAGGGTCCACTGGACGTGACACCACGACTCCAGTGGGCACCGGAGAGACGGAACACCAGCAAGCAAAGGGTTCCCCTGCTGCGCGATTTGGAGGGCGTACCGTGCACCGCCGGCACAACGGGCTCAGGACGGCAGTACTCCTCGGGGGACTGTCCGCGCTCATCATCGTCATCGGCAGCTTCTTCGGCCGGGCGGGACTCGTCGTCGCGGTCCTGATCGCCCTCGGGACGAACGCGTACGCGTACTGGAACAGCGACAAGCTGGCGCTACGCGCGATGCGCGCCCGGCCGGTCAGCGAGTTCGAGGCGCCCGCCCTGTACCGGATGGTCCGCGACCTCTCCACCCAGGCCCGCCAGCCCATGCCCCGGCTGTACATCTCCCCGACCGAGGCACCCAACGCCTTCGCCACCGGCCGCAACCCGCGCAACGCCGCGGTGTGCTGCACCGAGGGCATCCTGCGCATCCTCGACGAGCGCGAACTGCGCGGGGTCATCGGCCACGAGCTCAGCCACGTCTACAACCGCGACATCCTCATCTCCTCGGTGGCCGGCGCCCTCGCCTCCGTGATCATGTTCCTGGTCAACTTCGCCTGGCTGATCCCGATCGGCCGCTCCGACGACGACGACGACGGCCCCGGTCTCCTGGGCATGCTGCTGATCATGATCCTCGGCCCGCTCGCCGCCGGCCTGATCCAACTCGCCATCAGCCGCTCCCGGGAGTACGAGGCCGACGCCTCCGGGGCCCAGCTCACCGGCGACCCGCTTGCCCTCGCCGGCGCCCTGCGCAAACTGGAGAGGGGCGCCCAACAGCTCCCGCTTCCCCCCGAGCCCCGGATCGAGACCGCGAGCCACATGATGATCGCGAACCCGTTCCGACCGGGCCAGGGCCTCACCAAGATGTTCTCGACCCACCCGCCGATGGCGGAACGCATCGCCCGGCTCGAGAAAATGGCAGGTCGCCACCAGTGAAGACCATCCTGAACCTCATCTGGCTCGTCCTGAGCGGGTTCTGGCTGTTCCTCGCCTGCCTCCTCGCGGGCCTGCTGCTCTGCGTCACGATCATCGGCATACCTTTCGGGATCGTCCTTCTGCGTTCAGCATCGCGCTCGGGTCGACCCGCCCTTCGATGACCATCGAGGGCAGCAGCCGGATCTCCGGGAGAGGGACCTGTGCGACGTCCGCGAGCGCAGTTTCCGTGATCACATCAGGGAAGTGCCAGCGGGGCGATCCCCTTCTGATGATCGGTACGATCGGCGGGTTGGAGGGGATGTGATGTTGCAGGTTCTGTACAGCGGGGAAACGAAAGAGCTCGAGCTCTCCGGGACGCGTCAAGGACTGCTGGCGTTCGGGCAGCTGCTGCGGGGGAAGGCCGGAAGCTGTGATCTCTCGGAGAACCCGCGCCCCTCTCCCTACGAGAGGTCGCTGTCGGAGATCGCGTTTCGGGAGGATCCGGAGCGGGCCACCGTTTCGATCGTCACGGAAGCCCAGGTCCTGAGGATCAAGGGAGGTCGGGAAGCTCTCGACCTCCTCGCCGACAACCTTGAGGGCTTCGCCTCCGAGGCGGGTGCAAGCGATCATTGCCACGTCGACTTCCCGACATACGACTACGTCGCGCCAGAGTCGGACCCGCTGGTGATTGCGTTCATGAAGTGAGCGACGAGCCTTCGGCCGCACCACGGTTGAGCCTGTGGGCCTCAGCGCGGGAGAGCGATCGTGGGCCTGGTCCGGTTGCCGGTCGGCCTCGGGTAAGGCGGCGGACCATGACGCCGATCATGGCCCATCGAATCATCGTCTCGGAGTGGGCCGGGCTGGTCTCGTAGTCCCGGGCGAGGCGCCGGTGGGCGGTAAGCCACGCGAGGGTGCGCTCTACCGCCCACCGCTTGGGCTGGACCTGGAAACCGCGCAGGTCAGGGGCCTTGAGGACCATCTCAAGCTCGCGGCCGAGGATCTGTGCGACCCACTCGACCGAGCGGCCGGCGAAGCCCTGGTCGGCCCAGACCTTCCTGACACCGGGATGGTCGAGCCCGGTCCACAGCGACGGCCGCTTCGCGCCGTCGCGGTCCTGGACGCTCGCCGCGACGACGTGGACGGCCGGCAGCAGTGTCAAACACGGTCCGAGGATGCGTCTCAGCTTCGGCCGAACTGTTGATCTGTCGGCACAACCTCACGCCCCAACGGCATGAGAGAGATCGGGATCAGCTTCAGGTTGGCCCAGCCGAACGGGATCCCGATGATGGTCACGCACAGGGCGAGCCCGGTGACGATGTGCCCGAGGGCGAGCCACCAGCCCGCGAAGATCACCCAGATCACGTTCCCGATGAACGAGCCGGCTCCGGCGCCCGGCCGCTCCACTGTGGTGCGGCCGAAGGGCCAGAGGACGAAGCCGGCGATGCGTAGGGACGCGATGCCGAAGGGGATGGTGACGATCAAGATGAAGCAGATCAGCGCGGCGATGACGTAGCCGATCGCCATCCAGATGCCGCAGAAGACGAGCCAGATGATGTTCAGCAGCAGGTTGAACAGCTTCATGATCGACACCTCTCCAGGTGGGTCCGCCCGTACTGTCCTGCTACCACCAGTATCAGCAGGTCACGCCTGCAGGCAGAACCGGAGCGTCCTTGTGGCGTGATCGGGAACGCACGGAGACGATCCCGTCGGCATCGCCGCCTTTCGTATCGGCGTCTACGCGCTCTGGCCCTTCGGCTGCACCACGGTCGAACGGCGGGACGCCGGCGCGCCCTCCTGCGTGGGCAACGTGCTCTGGCTGGTCCTCGCCGGCTGGTGGCTCGCCCTCGGGCACATCGTCACCGGGCTCGCCCTGCGCGTGACCGTCATCGGTATCCCGTTCGGCCTCGCGAACTTCAAGCTGATCCCGGTCTCGCTGTTCCCGCTGGGCCGCGAGATCGTGCCCACGGACCAGCCGTTCGCCGGGCGCTGACGCGTCACGGGCGGCCGACAGACCGCGGAACCCCTGAGCCCTGCCCTCGGTGGCCGGCCCGCCCCTGTGGCCCGTGGGCCCCTCACCGCCCGCCCAGCCGCCGCCGTACCCCGTACGCGAGCGCGCCCGCCGTCAGTACGGCCGCCCCCGTCACCACGGACGTCAGCGGGAGGGCGAACGCCAGGGCCGCACAGCCGAGGAGGCCCAGCGCGGGGAGCGCCCGCGCGGTCGGGGAGCGGTCCAGGGTCCAGGCCGAGGCGTTGGCCACGGCGTAGTAGGCGAGCACGCCGAAGGACGAGAAGCCGATCGCGCCCCGCACGTCGACCGTGGCGGCCAGCACCGCCACCACCGCGCCGACGGCCAGCTCGGCCCGGTGGGGCACCTGGAAGCGCGGGTGAACGGCCGCCAGCGCGCCGGGCAGATGGCGGTCGCGCGCCATGGCCAGGGTGGTGCGGGAGACGCCCAGGATGAGCGCGAGCAGGGAGCCCAGCGCGGCCACGGCCGCCCCGGCCCGCACCACCGGCACCATCCCGGGCACGCCCGCCGCCCGCACGGCGTCGGCCAGCGGTGCCTCCGCCCGCCCGAGGGCTCCGGAGCCCAGCACGGACAGCACGGCGACCGCCACGCACGCGTAGACGACCAGGGTGATGCCCAGCGCGAGGGGGATCGCGCGGGGGATGGTGCGCGCCGGGTCGCGCACCTCCTCGCCGAGGGTCGCGATGCGCGCGTACCCGGCGAACGCGAAGAACAGCAGACCCGCGGCCTGGAGCACACCGCCCGGGCCGCCCGAGGTCCCGGCGTCCAGGCGCCCGGCGTCCGACACGCCGGAGCCCAGGCACACCACGACCACGGCGGCGAGGACCGCGAGGACCACCGACACGATCGCCCGCGTCAGCCAGGCAGACTTCTGGATGCCGCCGTAGTTGACGGCGGTCAGGGCGACCACGGCGGCGACCGCCACCGCGTGCGCCTGCGCCGGCCAGACGTAGGCCCCGACCGTCAGCGCCATGGCCGCGCAGGAGGCCGTCTTCCCCACCACGAACGACCAGCCGGCCAAGTAGCCCCAGAACTCCCCCAGGCGTTCACGCCCGTACACATAGGTGCCGCCCGAGGCCGGGTAGAGAGCGGCGAGCCGGGCCGACGCCATGGCGTTGCAGTAGGCGACCACGGCGGCGAGGGCGAGTCCGAGCAGCAGTCCGGAGCCCGCGGCGCGCGCGGCGGGGGCGAGGGCGGCGAAGACGCCGGCGCCGATCATCGAGCCGAGGCCGATGACCACGGCGTCGCCGACGCCCAGGGTCCGCCGCAGTGCGGCGGGAGATCCGGACGGTGTCATGGGCCGCACCCTACTGACCGGCGGAACCACCGGATGTCGTAGGTGCGTCGTCCACGACAACACGACACGAACCCGAGTGAACGCGACACGTACGCGATTCGCGGAGCGAGCGAGATCACAGTGGCCGGGCGGCACGGGCACGGCGCGGAAGGGCAGGTTCAGGACATGGGCATCATCAGCTGGATCATCCTGGGACTGTTGGCCGGAGTCATCGCCAAGGTCCTGCTGCCGGGGCGGGACCCGGGCGGGTTCGTCGGAACGACCTTCATCGGCATCGCGGGCGCCTTCATCGGCGGCTGGATCTCGGCCCGCTGGCTGGACCACCCGATCTCCAAGGACTTCTACGACGGTGCCACCTGGGTGGCGGCGATCGGCGGGTCGCTCGTGCTGCTGATCGTCTACCGGCTGCTGTTCGGCAACTCGCGCGACTGAGCGCGACTGAGCGCGACGGAGCGCGGCTTCGGGCGGCGAGAAGGGCGGGCACCGTGGGGTGCCCGCCCTTCGTCGTCACCGGGAGCGGCCGGACGGCGGCCGGGCTACCGGTAGTTCACGAACTGCAGCGCGAAGTCGAAGTCCTGACCCTTCAGCAGGGCGATGACGGCCTGGAGGTCGTCACGGCTCTTGGAGCTGACGCGCAGTTCGTCGCCCTGCACCTGGGCCTTGATGCCCTTGGGGCCCTCGTCGCGGATGAGCTTCGCGACCTTCTTGGCGTTCTCCTGGGAGATGCCCTCCTTGATCTCCGCGAAGAGCTTGTACTCCTTGCCGGAGAGCTGGGGCTCGCCCGCGTCCAGCGCCTTCAGCGAGATCCCGCGCTTGATCAGCTTCGACTGGAAGACGTCGAGAACGGCGTTCACCCGGTCCTCGGAGTTCGCCTCCATGAGGATCTTCTCGCCGGACCAGGAGATGGAGGCGCCCACGCCCTTGAAGTCGTAGCGCTGCGAGATCTCCTTGGCGGCCTGGTTGAGGGCGTTGTCGACCTCCTGCCGCTCGACCTTCGAGACGATGTCGAAACTGGAGTCGGCCATGTCCTGTGGCTCCTTGTATCGGGGTGCGTGTGAGCTGCGGATCGGCGTGCGTGGGAGCGATCGCCGAGCCCGGTGTGATCCCGGACCGCATCCGGACAAGCCTAGCCACCCCTGGTCGTCGGGGTGGAGATCAATCAGGTGGCGGAGCACCCCTCGGTATCGGGTATTGTTTACGTCGTTGCCAGGGAGCACCGCCGAAAAGCGGTTCGAACGGCAGCAAAACCCCGGCGGTGTGCCCGAGCGGCCAAAGGGAGCAGACTGTAAATCTGCCGGCTCAGCCTTCCCAGGTTCGAATCCTGGCGCCGCCACGCTGAGAGCGAAGGGCCCGTTACCTGCTGACACAGCAGGTAACGGGCCCTTCGTCATGTCGTGGTGGGGAAGGGGAGGATTCCTGCACGCACCCTTCGACCCCGGAGGTCCGGCATGGCTCGGTTCCTGATGGCGGGTGTCGTCTCGGCGGCGCTGTTCACGCCGGGGGTCCCCTGACCGCCGCGGTCGCCGCTTATCCCACCTGCCTCGGCCTGCCCGCACCCTCACCGGCGCGGGAACCCTCACCGGTACGCCGGGCAGTGACGTCATCGTCGGCTCCCCGGGGGCGGACGTCGTCGACGGGGGCGGGGGCGACGACGTCATCTGCGGCCTCGGCGGCGACGACCGGCTCCACGGCGGCGCGGCGGACGAACTGCTCGTCGGCTACAGCTTCGTCGGCGACCCCGCGCATACCGTCGCGGGCGACGACGTGATCGACGGTCGCGGCGGGGACGACCAACTCTGCGGCGACGACGTGGATTTCGGCGGGGACACGGCCGTCGGCGCCGCGGGCGGCCGGGACCTGCTGCGCGGCGGCGCCGGGGACGACGCGCTCTTCGCGGGCCCCGCCGACGACCTCCTGGACGGCGGCGCGCAGACCGACTCCTGCGACGGCCGGGCGGGCCTCGCCGACCACGCGGTGCGCTGCGAGGACGTCACCGACGTTCCCTGACCCGGCTCCAGGCCCCCGCGCAGGCGCTGAGATGCGACCCGTGGGGCTGGAGTGCACGGTGGTACAGGGGATGTCTCATTTGGAGGTGCTGTACATGCGACGCATGCTCACCAGTGGGACCCTGCTCGCCGCGCTCGTGCTCGCGGGGACGCCGGCCCTGGCCGCGCCCCAGCTCGGTGCGCCCCAGCAGAGTGCAGCCCAGCCCGTAGGGGCCGTCACCCAAGGGTTCGTGGACGTCTGCAACTTCACCAAGACCCGGCCGACCCTGAAACTCGGTTCCTCGGGCAGTGCCGTCCGGCAGGCCCAGTGCTACCTGAACCACTCCCTCACCGGCCGCGACCTCGCCGTGGACGGGCAGTTCGGGCCCCTCACCCAGCGGGCGACGCTGCGCTTCCAGCGCTGCGCCGGCATCGGCGTGGACGGCGTCATCGGGCCCCAGACCTGGTCGTTCCTCGTCCTCTGGGCCAACTCGCCGGACTTCGTCTGCTGACGAAGCCGACGAAGCCGACGGAGCCGACGGAGCTGACGAGGAAGCCCGGGAAGCCGGTGGTCAGGAGCCGTTCGTCTTCGCCGCCTGCTTCACCTCCGCCTCCACGTCGCTGCGCGGTCTGCCCTCGTCCTTGGCGTACACCGTCACCGCGGCCTGGACGTCACGGGCGAGGTCGCGCCAGGCCCTCCAGGCGGTCTCGTACGTCTCGGTCTGGGTTTCCGACCAGGGCGTCGCCGTCGGAGGGCCGTAGGCGTCCCGCAGCTCCTCGACCCGTGTGTGGGTCTCGTCGGCCAGACGCTGCATCGCCACGAGTTCCTCGAAGGTATGTACCATATGTCCGGATGCTAGGGACGTGTCGGCCGATCCGCGCGGTGAGCGGGCCGTGTGCCGCGCCCCGCTACCCGGGTGGCCCACTGCGGCAGACTTGCCCCATGTCCAGCGGATCGAGCCGTCGCAGAGTCTGTCCCGAGTGCCGTCGCGAGATCGCCGTCGTCGCCGGACGGTTCGCCCGGCACGACCCGCCGGGCGCGCGGGAGAACGGGGAACTCGTCTCCTGCCCGGGGTCCCGGAGCAGGGCGCAACTGGGCGCCGTACAGCCGTCGTTGGACGGTTACACCCTGCCCGAGTTCCCCGGGCAGCTCCCGCTCTTCTGACCTGGGTTCCCGGCCACCGACCGACCTCAGTTCCCCGCCACCGACTTCACCGCCACCGACACCGGTGCCGAGCCGCTGATCAGCTCCAGGGTGAGGCCGGCCGTGGCCGGGGTGTCCACCAGCTCCGCCAGCACGGCCGCCACGTCGTCGCGCGGGACGGGGCCGCGGCCCGTACGGGCCTCCAGCCGCACCAGCCCGGTGCCCGGATCGTCGGTGAGCAGCCCGGGGCGCAGGATCGTCCAGTCGAGCGAGTCCAGCCCCCGTACGTACGCGTCCGCCTCGCCCTTGGCGCGCTGGTACACGTCGAAGACCTCCTGGCCCGGGTGGTCCGGGTCCGCGCCCATCGACGACACCACCACGAGACGCCGTACGCCAGCCCGGACCGCCGCGTCCGCGAACAGCACCGCCGCGCCCCTGTCCACGGTGCCCTTCCGGGCCACCCCGCTGCCCGGACCGGCGCCCGCCGCGAACACCGCCGCGTCCGCGCCCCGCAGCCGCTCCGCGACCTCCTCGACCGACGCCGACTCCAGGTCCAGCACGACCGGTTCGGCACCCGCCGCCCGCAGATCCTCCGCCTGCTCGGCCTTGCGGACGATCCCCGCGACCTCGTCACCACGCCCGGCGAGCAACCGCTCCAGCCGCAGCGCGATCCGACCATGACCACCAGCGATGACAATGCGCATGCTTCCGACCGTACGCCCGGGCGTCCCCCTCCGCCGTGCCGCTCCCGCGCGACCGACCCGACGGGCCTACGACGACTCCCCCCGCCCCTGCCGGGGCAGCCCCCGGTCCAGCGGTGCCGACGGGGCAGCCGGCGCCGCCGCGTCGCCGTACTCCCGGACCGCGCTGGTCCGGGCCACCACCCGGCCGCGGTGGATCACGACGCGGCTGTAGCCGAGGGAGAGCGCGCCCGCCAGCCGGTCGCCGCGGACGGCCAGCAGGTCGGCGGGGAAACCGGCCTCGACCCGGATCTCGGGCAGGCCCAGGGCCGCGCGCGCGGAGCGGCTCACGGCCTCGTAGGCCTCCTCGGGGCGCAGACCGTGGCGGGAGACGAGGAGGTAGGCGGCCTCCAGCGGGTCCCCGCGCCCGACCGGGTTGGACACATCGCGCAGGGCCCCGCTGCCCGCCGCCACCCTTACCCCGGCCGCGCGCAACAGCCGTACGGGCGCCGTGCCGTGGTGCTCCGCGGCGCCGCAGCCGCCCTGCGGCAGGCACACCACCGTCACCCCGGCGGCCGCCAGCCGGTCGGCGGTACGGGCGGCCGTGCCGGGGGAGAGCCGGCCGAGGCCGCCGCACGGGGCGAGGGTGACCCCGGGGCGCAGCCCGCCGGCCATCGCGGCGAGGCGGGCGAGGCGGGCCGGGTCGACGGCGTCGGTGTGCAGATCGACCGGGCAGCCGTGCTCGGAGGCGACCTCCAGGACGGCCTCCACGTATCCGGTGGGATCGGGGTCGAGGTCGGGACATCCGCCCACCACCGAGGCGCCCATCTTCAGCGCGTCCCGCAGCATCGCGAGGCCGTCCGCCCCGGCCACCCCGGTCAGCAGCCGGGGCATCGCCACCGTCGTCAGCTCGGCGAACCCGCTCAGCGACCGCGCGGCCCGCAGGACCGCGGTCAGCGCGCCGAGGCCCTGGACGTCACCCACCCGCACCTGGGCGCGCAGCGCGGTCGCGCCGTGCCCGAGCTGGAGCAGGGCGGCCTCGGTCGCGCGCCGCTGCACGTCCTCGGCGCCGTACGGGACGGGCCCGTCCAGGTCGGCGGTGAGGGCCGTGTCGAGGTGGGCGTGCGGCTCGGCGGGGGCCGGGAGGAGGAGGTGGCCGGAGAGGTCGACCCGGGTGGTGCGGGCGCCCGCACCGGAGCGGGCCGGGCCCGGGGTGAGGCTGCCGGCCGTGCCGACCGCCTCGATCCGGCCGCGGGCCAGCCGTACGTCCACGGTCCGGCCGTCCGTCAGCCGCGCCCCGCACAGCAGCAGCGCGCCCGCGTCCGGCGTGCCGCCCGGGGGGCCGGACGGGGAGGACGACGGCGGGGGTGGCTCGGGCCGGCTGTCGGGCATCGCGCTCCAGAGGGCTCGGGGTCCGGCGGCTCGGGTCCCGGGGCTCGCGGTCGGTGGTGTCGTGCTGCTCGGCGGGGCGAGGGCGACCCGGGACCGCGCGTGGGACGCAAGGTCACGGAGAGTGAGTCGAGCCTAGGGCGACGCTCCGGTGCGGTCGGGGAGGAGCGCAATAGTCGTACCGGTGGGGTTGCCGTGGACGCGGTGGCCGGGGTGGTCGGCGGTGGTGCAGGGGCGGCACGCGGGGCTGCGGGGACCGGCGGTGGGGGCGTTCGGCGGGCGGGTCCGCGCGGCCCTCCGGAGGGGTGCGAAACGGATTTGGGTGAACGGCTGCGGACCGTGTAATGTCTTCATCGCTCGCCCCAATAGCTCAGTCGGCAGAGCGTCTCCATGGTAAGGAGAAGGTCTACGGTTCGATTCCGTATTGGGGCTCTGGTGTGAGAGGTTCCCGTCGCGAGACGGGAACGGATCACATCAAAGCGGTGTAGCTCAGTCGGTAGAGCAAGCGGCTCATAATCGCTGTGTCACCGGTTCAAGTCCGGTCACCGCTACACGCAGTAGCCGATTGTGGGGTCGGTCCTTCGATCGGCTACTCTTTCTTGCGTTAAACCAATCCCATCCGTTCGTCAAGGAGCACTCACGTGGCTGCCACCGACGTCCGCCCGAAGATCACGCTGGCCTGCGTGGAGTGCAAGGAGCGGAACTACATCACCAAGAAGAACCGGCGTAACAACCCGGACCGACTGGAGATGAAGAAGCACTGCCCGCGTTGCAACGCGCACACCGCGCACCGCGAGACGCGATAAATCAGGCTCGTATGCGAGGCCGTCCCCGAGTGATCGGGGGCGGCCTCGCGTCGTTGAGTGACCAGTACCGGTCAGTAGAGCAAGCAGGAGGTGCCGAGCCCATGGCGCTCGACCAGTCCTTCGTCGGGCGGACCTACCCCGCCACCGACCCCTATGAGGTCGGCCGCGAGAAGATCCGTGAGTTCGCCGAGGCCGTGGGGGACACCAACCCGGTGTACACCGACCCGGAGGCCGCCAAGGCGCTCGGGTACGCCGATGTGATCGCCCCGCCCACCTTCGTGTTCTCCATCACCTTCAAGGCCGCGGGAGAGGTCGTCCGGGACCCCCGGCTCGGCCTGGACTACAGCCGCGTGGTGCACGGCGACCAGAAGTTCGCCTACCGCCGCCCCGTGCGGGCCGGCGACCGGCTGACGGTCACCTCCACCATCGAGGCCATCAAGTCCATGGCGGGCAACGAGATCGTGGACATCCGCGGCGAGGTGCACGACGAGGCGGGCGAGCACGTCGTGACCGCCTGGACCAAGCTGGTCGCGCGCGCGGCCGAGGAGGCGTGAGGGTCATGACGGCGAAGATCGCCTACGCGGACGTCGAGGTCGGCACCGAACTCCCGGCGCAGACCTTCAGGGTGGACCGGGCCACGCTCGTGCAGTACGCGGGGGCCTCCGGGGACTTCAACCCCATCCACTGGAACGAGAAGTTCGCCAAGGAGGTGGGACTGCCGGACGTCATCGCGCACGGCATGTTCACCATGGCCGAGGCGATCCGGGTCGTGACCGACTGGGTCGGGGACCCGGGAGCGGTCGTCGACTACGGCGTGCGCTTCACCAAACCGGTCGTCGTGCCCAACGACGAGCAGGGCGCGGTGATCGAGGTCGCCGGCAAGGTGGCGGCCAAGCTCGACGACAACACCGTGCGCGTCGATCTGCTGGTCACCAGCGGCGGTCAGAAGGTCCTGGGGATGTCCCGGGCGGTCGTACGGCTCGGATAGGCGTCCGAGGTCCCGTAAGGGTTCTCGTAGGCTTGGGCGCGTGCTGGAGACTTACGACGCCCCGCTTGCCCCGCTGACCACCTTCCGGCTCGGAGGGCCCGCCGCCCGGCTGGTGACCGCGACCAGCGACGCCGAGGTGATCGACGTCGTGCGCGCCGCCGACGCCGCGGGCACGCCGCTGCTCGTGGTCGGCGGCGGGTCCAACCTCGTCATCGGGGACAAGGGCTTCGCGGGCACCGCCCTGCGCATCGCCACGCGCGGGTTCGAACTCGTCGGTACGACGCTGGAGCTGGCGGCGGGCGAGGTGTGGACCGACGCCGTCGCCCGGACCGTCGAGGCCGGCCTGGCGGGGATCGAATGCCTCGCCGGCATCCCCGGCTCGGCCGGCGCCACCCCGATCCAGAACGTGGGGGCGTACGGCCAGGAGGTCTCCACCACCCTCACCGAGGTCGTCGCCTACGACCGTCGCGCCGGCGAGACGGTCACCCTCACCAACGAGGAGTGCGCCTTCGCCTACCGGCACAGCCGCTTCAAGGCCGACCCCGAGCGGTATGTCGTCCTGCGGGTCCGTTTCGTCCTGGAGGACGCCGACGGGCTGTCGGCCCCGGTCAAGTACGCCGAGACCGCGCGGGCGCTGGGGGTGGAGGCGGGCGACCGGGTGCCGCTCGGCCGGGCCCGGGAGACCGTGCTGAAGCTGCGCGCCGGGAAGGGCATGGTGCTCGACCCCGAGGACCACGACACCTGGTCCGCCGGGTCGTTCTTCACCAACCCGATCCTCACCGAAGCCGACTTCGCCGCCTTCCACGCGCGCGTGAAGGAGCGGCTGGGGGAGGACGCGGAGCCGCCCGCCTACCCCGCGGGCCCCGGGCACACCAAGACGTCCGCCGCCTGGCTGATCGACAAGGCCGGCTTCACCAAGGGTTACGGCGACGGACCCGCCCGCATCTCCACCAAGCACACCCTCGCCCTCACCAACCGTGGCACCGCCACCACGGAGGACCTGCTGGCACTGGCCCGGGAGGTCGTCGCCGGGGTGCGGGAGGCGTTCGGGATCACCCTCGTCAACGAACCGGTGATGGTCGGCGCAGAGCTGTAGAGCTGCAGAGCCGTAGTGCTGCAGAGCTGCAGTGCCGTAGTGCTGTCGTTCAGGAAGCCAGCCAGTCGTCCACGCCCGACAGCAGTTTGGTCTTCATGTCCTCCGGGGCCGCCGAACCCCGTACCGACTGGCGGGCCAGTTCCGCCAGTTCCTCGTCGGTGAAGCCGTGGTGCTGCCGGGCGATCTCGTACTGGGCGGCCAGCCGGGCGCCGAACAGCAGCGGGTCGTCGGCGCCCAGCGCCATCGGCACGCCCGACTCGAACAGCGTCCGCAGCGGTACGTCCTCGGGCTTCTCGTACACCCCCAGCGCCACGTTCGACGCCGGGCACACCTCGCACGTCACGCCCCGCTCCGCGAGCCGCTTCAACAGCCTCGGGTCCTCCGCCGCCCGGACGCCGTGCCCCACCCGGGTGGCGTGCAGATCGTCCAGACAGTCCCGTACCGACGACGGACCGGTCAGCTCACCGCCGTGCGGCGCCGACAGCAGACCGCCGTCGCGCGCGATGGTGAAGGCCCGGTCGAAGTCGCGCGCCATGCCCCGCCGCTCGTCGTTCGACAGCCCGAAACCGACCACGCCCCGGTCCGCGTAGCGCACCGCCAGCCGGGCCAGCGTCCGGGCGTCCAGCGGATGCTTCATCCGGTTCGCCGCGACCAGCACCCGCATGCCGAGCCCGGTGTCCCGCGAGGCCGACTCCACCGCGTCCAGGATGATCTCCAGCGCCGGGATCAGCCCGCCCAGCCGCGGCGCGTACGACGTCGGGTCGACCTGGATCTCCAGCCACCCCGAGCCGTCCCTGATGTCCTCCTCCGCCGCCTCCCGCACCAGGCGCTGTATGTCCTCGGGGCGGCGCACACACGACCGGGCGGCGTCGTACAGGCGCTGGAAGCGGAACCAGCCACGCTCGTCCGTGGCCCGCAGTCTCGGAGGCTCCCCGCCGGTCAGCGCCTCGGTCAGCGCGTCGGGCAGACGCACGCCGTACTTGTCGGCCAGCTCCAGCACGGTCGAGGGCCGCATCGAACCGGTGAAGTGCAGGTGCAGATGGGCCTTGGGCAGCTCAGAGACATCACGTACACGCTCCATCCGCCGATCCTGCCGTACGGCCGTGTCGTCCCGGTAGCCGATTGCCCGAACGTGGTCTTGCTCGCACAAAACAACGGGGGGTTCCGATCCGTCATGCGGGATCGGAACCCCCCGGAGAGGACCCCCGTGGCCGGAGGCCGGACGTCAGTCCCTGGCCTCCGCCAGCAGCTTCTGGATGCGGCTCACGCCCTCGACGAGGTCCTCGTCGCCCAGCGCGTACGACAGCCGCAGATAGCCCGGCGTGCCGAAGGCCTCACCCGGGACGACCGCGACCTCGGCCTCGTCCAGGATGATCTCCGCCAGCTCGGTGCTGGTCTGCGGGCGCCGGCCCCGGATCTCCTTGCCGAGCAGCGCCTTCACCGACGGGTACGCGTAGAACGCGCCCTCGGGCTCCGGGCAGAGCACGCCGTCGATCTCGTTCAGCATCCGCACGATCGTCCTGCGACGCCGGTCGAACGCCTCCCTCATCGTCTCCACCGCCGACAGGTCGCCCGAGACGGCGGCGATCGCGGCGACCTGGGCCACGTTCGAGACGTTCGAGGTGGCGTGCGACTGCAGGTTCGTCGCCGCCTTGACGACGTCCTTCGGGCCGATGATCCAGCCGACGCGCCAGCCGGTCATCGCGTACGTCTTGGCGACCCCGTTGACGACGACGCACTTGTCGCGCAGCTCGGGCAGGAGCGCCGGCAGGGAGGTGAACACCGCGTCGCCGTAGACCAGGTGCTCGTAGATCTCGTCCGTCAGCACCCACAGACCGTGCTCGACGGCCCAGCGGCCGATCGCCTCGGCCTCGGCGGCGCTGTACACCGCTCCGGTCGGGTTGGACGGGGAGACGAACAGCACGACCTTGGTCTTCTCGGTGCGTGCCGCCTCCAGCTGCTCGACCGAGACCCGGTAGCCGGTGGTCTCGTCGGCGACGACCTCCACCGGGACACCGCCGGCGAGACGGATCGACTCGGGGTACGTCGTCCAGTACGGCGCCGGGACGATGACCTCGTCGCCCGGGTCGAGGATCGCGGCGAACGCGTTGTAGATCGCCTGCTTGCCGCCGTTGGTGACCAGGATCTGCGAGGCGTCGACCTCGTAGCCGGAGTCGCGCAGGGTCTTGGCGGCGATCGCGGCCTTCAGCTCGGGCAGACCACCGGCCGGCGTGTAGCGGTGGTACTTGGGGTCCTTGCAGGCCTCTACGGCCGCCTCGACGATGTAGTCCGGGGTCGGGAAGTCGGGCTCTCCGGCGCCGAAGCCGATCACCGGACGCCCGGCGGCCTTCAGGGCCTTGGCCTTGGCGTCCACGGCGAGGGTGGCGGACTCGGAGATCGCGCCGACTCGGGCGGAGACCCGGCGCTCGGTGGGAGGGGTTGCAGCGCTCATACGACCCATGGTTTCAGACCGGAAACCCGCCCGGCACACGGGTTTCACCCACTGGGCAACTGGCTGAACATCAGACTGATTTCGCCCAAGACCACTTTCCGTTCGACCTCACGCCCAGGACCACGTACACTCATCCGTCGTTGGCCTTCAACAGCCGTGCCACTGCCGGTGCACACCGAGCATCCGGTCGGATGCGGTACGTTGGGGGACACACAAAGGGTCGTAGCTCAATTGGTAGAGCACTGGTCTCCAAAACCAGCGGTTGGGGGTTCAAGTCCCTCCGGCCCTGCTACACACACCTTGCCAGGATGTGTGCGCATGTACGTACAGCAATGCACCGCCGTGCGGCTCAGACCGGGCGCGGCACGGCCACGACCCGGGAACAGGTGAGGACGAATGGCGGATGCCGTGGGCTCCATCGACACGCCTGATGCCCAGGACGAGCTGCCTGAGGCCAAGAAGAAGGGGCGGAAGGGCGGAAAGCGCGCCAAGAAGGGCCCGCTGAAGCGCCTCGCTCTCTTCTACCGCCAGATCATCGCGGAGCTCCGCAAGGTCGTCTGGCCCACTCGCGGACAGCTGACGACGTACACGACCGTGGTGATCGTCTTCGTGGTCGTCATGATCGGGCTGGTGACCGTGATTGACTATGGACTCAGCCACGCCGCCAAGTACGTTTTTGGCTGAGCCGAGAGCGAAGGGCGCCGAGGTATCCGGCGCCCCTTTCGCATGTTCCACCCCTCTGTATCCAGGAAGAAGCAGCCACCGTGTCTGACCAGAACCTGAACGACGCCATCGAGCCCGACGAGGTCGACGACGAGCTCGACATCGTCGAGGGCGCGGACGAGGTGGACGAGTTCGAGGCTGCCGACGATGAGGCGGGCGAGGCCGCGGAGGAAGCAGCGCTCCACGTCGAGGACGAGGACGCCGAGGACACCGAAGAGGCGGACGACGCCGAGGACGAGGTCGAGGACGACGCCGAGGCCGAGGCCGAGGCCGAGGAAGAAGAGCCGGCCGAGCCCGTCGACCCCGTCGTCGCCCTGCGCGAGGAGCTGCGCACCCTTCCCGGCGAGTGGTACGTGATCCACACCTACGCCGGCTACGAGAACCGCGTGAAGACCAACCTGGAGCAGCGCGCCGTCTCGCTGAACGTCGAGGACTACATCTTCCAGGCCGAGGTGCCGCAGGAAGAGGTCGTCCAGATCAAGAACGGCGACCGCAAGACGATCCGCCAGAACAAGCTCCCGGGTTACGTCCTGGTCCGCATGGACCTGACGAACGAGTCCTGGGGCGTCGTCCGCAACACCCCGGGTGTCACCGGCTTCGTGGGCAACGCCTACGACCCGTACCCGCTGACCCTGGACGAGATCGTCAAGATGCTCGCCCCGGAGGCCGAGGAGAAGGCCGCCCGCGAGGCCGCCGAGGCCGAGGGCAAGCCGGCTCCGCAGCGCAAGGTCGAGGTCCAGGTGCTGGACTTCGAGGTGGGCGACTCGGTCACCGTCACCGACGGCCCGTTCGCCACGCTGCAGGCCACGATCAACGAGATCAACGCCGACTCCAAGAAGGTCAAGGGTCTGGTGGAGATCTTCGGACGCGAGACCCCGGTCGAGCTGTCGTTCGACCAGATCCAGAAGAACTAGCTTCTTCCCAAGAGAACTTCCGACCAGGTCAGGCGGGCTGTCACGGCTTGTCTGACCTGCTCGGTTTTTGGCCGCGCATCTATACCCGTTATCGTTGTGCGGTATGCCTGCGTTCGGTTGGTTCCCTGGCGCGGGCATGGACCCGAATGAAAGGACCTGGAGAGTAATGCCTCCCAAGAAGAAGAAGGTCACGGGGCTCATCAAGCTCCAGATCAACGCCGGTGCGGCGAACCCGGCCCCGCCGGTCGGCCCCGCGCTCGGTCAGCACGGTGTCAACATCATGGAGTTCTGCAAGGCCTACAACGCGGCGACCGAGTCGCAGCGTGGCTGGGTCATCCCGGTGGAGATCACGGTCTACGAGGACCGCTCCTTCACCTTCGTGACCAAGACCCCGCCGGCCGCGAAGATGATCCTCAAGGCCGCCGGTGTGGAGAAGGGCTCGGGCGAGCCGCACAAGACCAAGGTCGCCAAGATCACCGAGGCGCAGGTCCGTGAGATCGCCACGACCAAGCTTCCCGACCTGAACGCCAACGACCTGGACGCCGCCGCGAAGATCATCGCCGGCACCGCCCGTTCCATGGGCATCACGGTCGAGGGCTGACCTTCACCACCCCGTACTTCAGCAGTAGTGGCAGGGCCTGCTCGGCCCGTACCACGACTCCTCAGACACATCAGGAGCAGTAGTGAGCAAGCGCAGCAAGTCTCTCCGCGCTGCGGACGCCAAGGTCGACCGGGAGAAGCTCTACGCCCCGCTCGAGGCCGTCCGTCTCGCCAAGGAGACCTCCACCTCCAAGTTCGACGGCACCGTCGAGGTCGCCTTCCGTCTGGGTGTCGACCCGCGCAAGGCCGACCAGATGGTCCGTGGCACCGTGAACCTGCCGCACGGCACCGGCAAGACCGCCCGGGTCCTGGTCTTCGCGACCGGTGACCGTGCTGCGGCCGCGGAGGCCGCGGGCGCCGACATCGTCGGCTCCGACGAACTGATCGACGAGGTCGCGAAGGGCCGTCTGGACTTCGACGCCGTCGTTGCCACCCCGGACCTCATGGGCAAGGTCGGCCGCCTCGGCCGCGTGCTCGGTCCCCGTGGTCTGATGCCGAACCCGAAGACCGGCACCGTCACCCCCGACGTGGCCAAGGCCGTCACCGAGATCAAGGGCGGCAAGATCGAGTTCCGCGTCGACAAGCACTCGAACCTGCACTTCATCATCGGCAAGACGTCCTTCGACGACACCAAGCTGGTGGAGAACTACGCCGCGGCGCTCGAGGAGATCACCCGTCTCAAGCCGTCCGCCGCGAAGGGTCGCTACATCAAGAAGGCCGCGATCAGCACCACGATCGGCCCCGGCATCCTGGTCGACCCGAACCGCACCCGCAACCTCCTCGTCGAGGAGGACCCGGCCGCGGTCTGAACCTGACGGTTCCTTTTCGGTCGGCGACGAGCCCCGCAACCTTTCGAGGTGCGGGGCTCGTCCCTTGGGAGCACAGGGGTTTTTCCCCGGACGGCTGTCGGTGCGGTGCGTTACCGTGCAGTCACGGGACTCTCATGGGGGTGGGGCGGATGAAGCGCACAGCGGTGCGGACCGCGGGACTGTCCATCGCGGCGATGGGCCTGCTGGCCGGGGTGACGGCCTGCCAGGCCTCGGGGGGCTCCGGGAGCTCCTCCGGAGACTCGGAGGGGGCGAGGTTCGACCCCGTCGCCGCGCTGCGGACCGCCGAGAAGTCCACCGACGGCGCCGACTCCGCCAAGGTCGAGTCGACGACCACCATGGGCTCGGTGATGTCCATGACGGCCGACGGCTCCCTCGCCTGGGGCGACGGGCTCACCGGGCGGCTGACCATCACGTACACGGGCGGCACGATGGCCGACACCATGCGCCAGATGGGCAGCGACTCGATGGAGGCCCGCTACCTCCCCGACGCCTACTACGCACGGATGGGCGACACCTTCGCCGAGCAGTCCGGCGGCAAGCACTGGATCAAGTACGCCTACGACGACCTGGAGACCGTCGGCGGCAGCGGTGGGGCGTATCTGAAGGACCAGATGCAGAACACCACGCCGAACCAGTCCGTGAAGCTCCTGCTGGCCTCCGGGGACGTCCGCAAGGTCGGCGAGGAGAAGGTGCGCGGACAGCGGACCACGCACTACTCGGGGACGGTCGACGTGGCCGACCTCGCCGAGAAGAACTCCAGCCTCAGCCGGAGCCAGCTCGACGACCTCAAGAAGACGCTGGAGCAGGCCGGCGTCACCACCGAGACCGTCGACATCTGGGTCGACGACCAGGACCTGCTGGTCAAGAAGGTCGAGAAGGGCGAGACCGCGGCGGGCGCGTACAGCCAGACCGCGTACTACAGCGACTACGGCACCGAGGTGGCGGTCGAGGAGCCCCCGGCGAGCGACACGGCCGACTTCACCGAGCTGGTCAGGCAGCAGTCGGGCGGCTGAGCCGGCGGCCCCGTACGGGCGGATTTGCTTGACACCGTCCGTCTCCCGTACGCTTCCACCGAAGCCAAAGACCGCTGGTCGTTGCCGTGCTCTCGGAAGAGGGTCCGGTGGCCGAAGGATCCGCTTGACATGCGGACGACCCGCGCAGGTGACTGTGGAAGTGCTCCCGGCCCGAATCCCGTCCTTCGACGGTTCTCGTCCGGTCGAGCTACGCCCCGTGCGCCTGCGCCGGGGCGTTTCGTCTGTCCCAGCCCCTTCCGAGCGGTCCTCATCACCCGGAAGGAGGCCGACGCTCTATGGCAAGGCCCGACAAGGCTGCCGCGGTGGCCGAGCTCACGGAGCAGTTCCGTAGCTCGAACGCCGCCGTGCTGACCGAGTACCGGGGTCTCACCGTGGCGCAGCTCAAGACGCTGCGCCGCTCGCTCGGTGAGAACGCCCAGTACGCCGTGGTGAAGAACACGCTGACCAAGATTGCGGCCAACGAGGCCGGGATCACGACGCTCGACGACCTGTTCAACGGTCCGACGGCGGTCGCCTTCGTCACCGGTGACCCGGTGGAGTCGGCGAAGGGTCTTCGTGACTTCGCCAAGGACAACCCCAACCTCGTCATCAAGGGCGGTGTCCTTGACGGCAAGGCGCTGTCCGCCGATGAGATCAAGAAGCTTGCGGACCTCGAGTCCCGCGAGGTTCTGCTCGCCAAGCTGGCGGGTGCCATGAAGGGCAAGCAGACGCAGGCTGCTCAGGTCTTCCAGGCGCTCCCGTCGAAGTTCGTCCGCACCGCGGAGGCGCTTCGTGCCAAGCAGGCCGAGCAGGGCGGTGCCGAGTAACTCGGCTCGCGTAATGACCGCCGTCGCCAGGCAGCCCGCCTGACGCAGGGGGTCGTAGCGGGCCGAACGTCTACGCAGTAAACGCCGCAAGGCGCACGCCCGCCAGACATGTACATCCGGCACCAGCCGACATTAGTGGAAGGAAAGCCATCATGGCTCTCACCCAGGACGAACTGCTCGCCGAGTTCGAGAACATGACCCTGATCCAGCTCTCCGAGTTCGTGAAGGCGTTCGAGGAGAAGTTCGACGTCACCGCCGCCGCCGCGGTCGCCGTCGCGGGCCCGGCCGGCCCGGCCGCCCCCGCCGAGGCCGAGGAGGAGAAGGACGAGTTCGACGTCGTCCTGACCGCCGCCGGTGACAAGAAGATCCAGGTCATCAAGGTCGTGCGTGAGCTGACCTCGCTGGGTCTGAAGGAGGCCAAGGACCTCGTGGACGGCGCCCCCAAGCCCGTTCTCGAGAAGGTCGCCAAGGACGCCGCGGAGAAGGCCGCCGAGGCCCTCAAGGGTGCCGGCGCCTCCGTCGAGGTCAAGTAACACCCTCCGGGCCCACCAGGCCCGGAACTCGGGCTCAGCGAGCCTGTAACGCCTAAGCGCCGAAGAGCGATCATCCATCCGGGTGGTCGCTCTTCGGCGTTGCCGGAGGTCGGCCACGGTTGCCTTGCACCCGTGACGGCGGGGGGTATGGTGATCTTCGTCGTGTCTCCCGCGGCCCGGGTTCTACGCAGGGGGGCCTTGACGAACCGCACGGAGCGCGCAATTCTCAGGACGCGTCGTCACAAGGATCCGAATCCGAGGCATGGATCGACGGCGAAGAGGGCAGTATCAACGCGTTGAAGGCAGGCATGTGGCGCAGGCGTTGAGGGCAGCAAGGGTCTCTGAAAAACGAGACTGGACATCAGTGTGCCGACTGGCTACACTGACCCTTTGCGCTGCCTGTTAGCTGTCCCCTGTCCGTCACCAGGGGTCTGCCCTCACTTGACATCGACGACATGATCATCCCTGACCTGGGATTTTCTGTCTCCGTGTGCAGGAGAGGGGCCGGTACGCGCGTAGTGAGTCCGAGCCCTCGGAAGGACCCCCTCTTGGCCGCCTCGCGCAACGCCTCGACCGCGAATACGAACAACGCCGCCAGCACCGCCCCGCTGCGCATCTCTTTTGCAAAGATCAAGGAGCCTCTCGAGGTTCCGAACCTGCTCGCGCTGCAGACCGAGAGCTTCGACTGGCTGCTCGGCAACACCGCTTGGCAGAGTCGGGTCGAGGAGGCTCTGGACAACGGTCAGGACGTCCCCACCAAGTCCGGCCTCGAGGAGATCTTCGAGGAGATCTCCCCGATCGAGGACTTCTCCGGGTCGATGTCGCTGACCTTCCGCGACCACCGTTTCGAGCCGCCGAAGAACAGCATCGACGAGTGCAAGGACCGTGACTTCACGTACGCGGCCCCGCTCTTCGTGACGGCCGAGTTCACCAACAACGAGACCGGCGAGATCAAGTCCCAGACGGTCTTCATGGGCGACTTCCCGCTCATGACCCACAAGGGCACGTTCGTCATCAACGGCACCGAGCGTGTCGTGGTGTCGCAGCTGGTCCGTTCGCCGGGTGTCTACTTCGACTCCTCGATCGACAAGACGTCCGACAAGGACATCTTCTCCGCCAAGATCATCCCGTCCCGGGGTGCCTGGCTGGAGATGGAGATCGACAAGCGCGACATGGTCGGCGTCCGCATCGACCGCAAGCGCAAGCAGTCCGTGACCGTCCTCCTGAAGGCGCTCGGCTGGACGACCGAGCAGATCCTCGAGGAGTTCGGCGAGTACGAGTCCATGCGCGCCACCCTGGAGAAGGACCACACCCAGGGCCAGGACGACGCGCTGCTCGACATCTACCGCAAGCTCCGTCCGGGCGAGCCCCCCACGCGTGAGGCCGCGCAGACGCTGCTCGAGAACCTCTACTTCAACCCCAAGCGCTACGACCTCGCCAAGGTCGGCCGCTACAAGGTCAACAAGAAGCTGGCCGCGGACGCGCCGCTGGACGCCGGTGTCCTGACCGTCGAGGACGTCATCGCGACGATCAAGTACCTGGTCAAGCTGCACGCCGGCGAGACCGAGACGGTCGGCGACAGCGGTCAGACGATCGTCGTCGAGACCGACGACATCGACCACTTCGGCAACCGTCGTCTGCGCAGCGTCGGCGAGCTCATCCAGAACCAGGTCCGTACGGGTCTGGCGCGGATGGAGCGCGTCGTGCGCGAGCGCATGACGACCCAGGACGTCGAGGCGATCACGCCGCAGACCCTGATCAACATCCGGCCGGTCGTCGCCTCCATCAAGGAGTTCTTCGGCACCAGCCAGCTGTCGCAGTTCATGGACCAGAACAACCCGCTGTCGGGTCTCACCCACAAGCGCCGTCTGTCGGCTCTCGGCCCCGGTGGTCTCTCCCGCGAGCGGGCCGGCTTCGAGGTCCGTGACGTGCACCCCTCGCACTACGGCCGCATGTGCCCGATCGAGACCCCCGAAGGCCCGAACATCGGTCTGATCGGCTCGCTCGCCTCCTACGGCCGGGTCAACGCGTTCGGTTTCGTCGAGACCCCGTACCGCAAGGTCGTCGACGGCCAGGTCACCGACGAGGTCGACTACCTGACGGCCGACGAGGAGGACCGCTTCGTCATCGCGCAGGCCAACGCCACGCTCGACGAGGGCCTGCGCTTCACCGAGAACCGCGTCCTGGTCCGCCGCCGTGGCGGCGAGGTCGACTACGTCCCCGGTGACGACGTCGACTACATGGACGTCTCGCCGCGCCAGATGGTGTCGGTCGCGACCGCCATGATCCCGTTCCTCGAGCACGACGACGCCAACCGTGCCCTCATGGGCGCGAACATGATGCGTCAGGCCGTGCCGCTCATCAAGAGCGAGTCCCCGCTCGTCGGCACCGGCATGGAGTACCGCTCCGCCGTCGACGCCGGCGACGTGGTCAAGGCCGAGAAGGCGGGTGTGGTCCAGGAGGTCTCCGCGGACTACATCACCACGACCAACGACGACGGCACGTACATCACGTACCGCCTGGCCAAGTTCGCCCGCTCCAACCAGGGCACCTCGGTCAACCAGAAGGTCATCGTCAACGAGGGCGACCGGATCATCGAGGGCCAGGTCCTCGCCGACGGTCCGGCCACCGAGAACGGCGAGATGGCCCTCGGCAAGAACCTGCTCGTGGCGTTCATGCCGTGGGAGGGTCACAACTACGAGGACGCGATCATCCTGTCGCAGCGCCTCGTCCAGGACGACGTCCTCTCCTCGATCCACATCGAGGAGCACGAGGTCGACGCCCGTGACACCAAGCTCGGCCCCGAGGAGATCACCCGGGACATCCCGAACGTCTCCGAGGAGGTCCTCGCCGACCTCGACGAGCGCGGCATCATCCGTATCGGTGCCGAGGTCGTCGCCGGTGACATCCTCGTCGGCAAGGTCACGCCCAAGGGTGAGACCGAGCTGACGCCGGAGGAGCGTCTGCTGCGCGCGATCTTCGGTGAGAAGGCCCGTGAGGTCCGTGACACCTCGCTGAAGGTGCCGCACGGCGAGATCGGCAAGGTCATCGGCGTCCGCGTCTTCGACCGCGAGGAGGGCGACGAGCTGCCCCCGGGCGTGAACCAGCTGGTCCGCGTCTACGTGGCGCAGAAGCGCAAGATCACCGACGGTGACAAGCTCGCCGGCCGTCACGGCAACAAGGGTGTCATCTCCAAGATCCTGCCCATCGAGGACATGCCGTTCCTCGAGGACGGGACCCCGGTCGACATCATCCTCAACCCGCTCGGTGTGCCGTCCCGAATGAACCCGGGACAGGTCCTGGAGATCCACCTCGGCTGGCTCGCCAGCCGCGGCTGGGACGTCTCCGGTCTCGCCGACGAGTGGGCGCAGCGCCTCCAGGTGATCGGCGCCGACCAGGTCGCCCCGGGCACCAACGTCGCCACCCCGGTCTTCGACGGCGCCCGTGAGGACGAGCTGGCGGGTCTGCTCCAGCACACCATCCCCAACCGCGACGGCGAGCGCATGGTGCTCCCGTCCGGCAAGGCGCGGCTGTTCGACGGCCGTAGCGGTGAGCCGTTCCCGGACCCGATCTCGGTCGGCTACATGTACATCCTGAAGCTGCACCACCTGGTCGACGACAAGCTGCACGCCCGTTCGACCGGTCCGTACTCGATGATCACCCAGCAGCCGCTGGGTGGTAAGGCGCAGTTCGGTGGCCAGCGCTTCGGTGAGATGGAGGTGTGGGCCCTCGAGGCCTACGGCGCCGCGTACGCCCTCCAGGAACTGCTGACCATCAAGTCCGACGACGTCACCGGCCGCGTGAAGGTCTACGAGGCCATCGTCAAGGGCGAGAACATCCCCGAGCCCGGCATCCCCGAGTCCTTCAAGGTGCTCATCAAGGAGATGCAGTCGCTCTGCCTGAACGTGGAGGTGCTGTCCAGCGACGGTATGTCCATCGAGATGCGTGACACCGACGAGGACGTCTTCCGCGCTGCGGAGGAGCTCGGCATCGACCTGTCCCGGCGCGAGCCGAGCAGCGTCGAAGAGGTCTGACGGGAGTCCGGAGGCCTTCATCCAGAAGGCCTCCGGCCCCGGGACCCCCGTTTCAGACCCCAAGACTTACAACCCTGAGAGGGATTGACGCATAGTGCTCGACGTCAACTTCTTCGACGAGCTCCGGATCGGTCTGGCCACCGCTGACGACATCCGTCAGTGGAGCCACGGCGAGGTCAAGAAGCCCGAGACCATCAACTACCGCACCCTCAAGCCCGAGAAGGACGGACTCTTCTGCGAGAAGATCTTCGGTCCGACCCGGGACTGGGAGTGCTACTGCGGCAAGTACAAGCGCGTCCGCTTCAAGGGCATCATCTGTGAGCGCTGCGGCGTCGAGGTGACCCGCGCCAAGGTGCGCCGTGAGCGGATGGGCCACATCGAGCTGGCCGCGCCCGTCACGCACATCTGGTACTTCAAGGGTGTCCCGAGCCGGCTGGGCTACCTGCTCGACCTGGCTCCCAAGGACCTCGAGAAGGTCATCTACTTCGCGGCGTACATGATCACGTACGTCGACGAGGAGCGCCGCACCCGCGACCTGCCCTCCCTGGAGGCGCACGTCTCCGTGGAGCGCCAGCAGGTCGAGAACCGCCGCGACGCCGACCTGGAGGCCCGCGCCAAGAAGCTCGAGACCGATCTGGCCGAGCTGGAGGCCGAGGGCGCCAAGGCCGATGTGCGCCGCAAGGTGCGCGAAGGCGCCGAGCGCGAGATGAAGCAGCTGCGCGACCGCACCCAGCGCGAGATCGACCGTCTCGACGAGGTGTGGACCCGCTTCAAGAACCTCAAGGTCCAGGACCTCGAGGGCGACGAGCTGCTCTACCGCGAGCTGCGCGACCGCTTCGGCACGTACTTCGACGGTTCGATGGGTGCCGCGGCGCTGCAGAAGCGCCTGGAGTCCTTCGACCTCGACGAGGAGGCCGAGAAGCTCCGCGAGATCATCCGGACCGGCAAGGGCCAGAAGAAGACCCGTGCGCTCAAGCGCCTGAAGGTCGTCTCCGCGTTCCTGCAGACCAGCAACAGCCCCAAGGGCATGGTGCTGGACTGCGTCCCGGTCATCCCGCCGGACCTGCGTCCGATGGTGCAGCTGGACGGTGGCCGCTTCGCGACCTCCGACCTGAACGACCTGTACCGCCGTGTGATCAACCGCAACAACCGTCTGAAGAGGCTCCTCGACCTCGGCGCGCCCGAGATCATCGTCAACAACGAGAAGCGCATGCTTCAGGAGGCTGTTGACGCCCTCTTCGACAACGGTCGTCGCGGCCGCCCGGTGACGGGCCCCGGCAACCGCCCGCTGAAGTCCCTCAGCGACATGCTGAAGGGCAAGCAGGGCCGTTTCCGTCAGAACCTGCTCGGCAAGCGTGTCGACTACTCGGCGCGTTCCGTGATCGTCGTCGGTCCGCAGCTCAAGCTGCACCAGTGCGGTCTGCCGAAGGCGATGGCGCTGGAGCTCTTCAAGCCGTTCGTGATGAAGCGCCTGGTCGACCTGAACCACGCGCAGAACATCAAGAGCGCCAAGCGGATGGTCGAGCGCGGCCGCACCGTGGTGTACGACGTCCTCGAAGAGGTCATCGCCGAGCACCCGGTGCTGCTGAACCGTGCGCCCACCCTGCACCGCCTCGGCATCCAGGCCTTCGAGCCGCAGCTGGTCGAGGGCAAGGCCATCCAGATCCACCCGCTCGTCTGCACCGCGTTCAACGCGGACTTCGACGGTGACCAGATGGCCGTGCACCTGCCGCTGTCCGCGGAGGCGCAGGCCGAGGCCCGCATCCTGATGCTGTCCTCGAACAACATCCTCAAGCCCGCCGACGGCCGTCCGGTGACGATGCCGACCCAGGACATGGTCCTCGGTCTGTTCTTCCTCACCACCGACGGCGAGCTGCGCGACACCAAGGGCGAGGGCCGGTCCTTCGGCTCCACGGCCGAGGCGATCATGGCGTTCGACGCCGGTGAGCTGGCGCTGCAGTCGGCGATCGACATCCGCTTCCCGGTGGGCACCATCCCGCCGCGCGGCTGGACCCCGCCGGCGCAGGAGGAGGGCGAGCCCGAGTGGCAGCAGGGGGACACGTTCCGCCTGCGCACCACCCTGGGCCGTGCGCTCTTCAACGAGCTGCTGCCCGAGGACTACCCGTTCGTCGACTACTCGGTGGGCAAGAAGCAGCTCTCCGAGATCGTCAACGACCTGGCCGAGCGCTACCCCAAGGTCATCGTGGCGGCGACGCTCGACAACCTGAAGGCGGCCGGCTTCTACTGGGCGACCCGTTCCGGTGTCACCGTGGCCATCTCCGACGTCGTCGTTCCCGAGGCGAAGAAGGAGATCGTCCGCGGGTACGAGGCGCAGGACGAGAAGGTCCAGAAGCAGTACGAGCGCGGTCTGATCACCAAGGAAGAGCGCACGCAGGAGCTCATCGCGATCTGGACCAAGGCGACCAACGAGGTCGCCGAGGCGATGAACGAGAACTTCCCCAAGACGAACCCCATCTTCATGATGGTTGACTCGGGTGCCCGAGGAAACATGATGCAGATGCGGCAGATCGCCGGTATGCGTGGTCTGGTGTCGAACGCGAAGAACGAGACCATCCCGCGTCCGATCAAGGCCTCGTTCCGTGAGGGCCTGTCCGTGCTCGAGTACTTCATCTCGACGCACGGTGCCCGTAAGGGTCTGGCGGACACCGCCCTGCGTACCGCCGACTCGGGTTACCTCACCCGTCGTCTGGTGGACGTCTCGCAGGACGTCATCATCCGCGAGGAGGACTGCGGCACCGAGCGCGGCCTCAAGCTGGCGATCGCCGAGCGCGAGGACGGCGTCCTGCGCAAGACGGGCAACGTCGAGACGTCCGTGTACGCCCGCTGCCTCGCCGAGGACATCGTGGTCGACGGCAAGGTGCTGGCCCCGGCCGGTACCGACCTCGGCGACGTGCTCATCGACGAGCTGGTCCGGCACGGCGTGGAGACGGTCAAGACCCGCTCGGTCCTGACCTGCGAGTCCGCCGTCGGCACCTGCGCCATGTGCTACGGCCGCTCGCTGGCCACCGGCAAGCTGGTCGACATCGGTGAGGCGGTCGGCATCATCGCCGCCCAGTCCATCGGTGAGCCCGGTACCCAGCTGACGATGCGTACCTTCCACACCGGTGGTGTGGCCGGTGACGACATCACCCAGGGTCTGCCGCGTGTCGTCGAGCTCTTCGAGGCCCGTACCCCGAAGGGTGTCGCCCCGATCTCCGAGGCCTCCGGCCGGGTGCGGATCGAGGAGACCGAGAAGACCAAGAAGATCGTCGTCACCCCGGACGACGGCAGCGACGAGATGGCCTACCCCATCTCCAAGCGTGCCCGTCTGATGGTCAGCGAGGGCGAGCACGTCGAGGTGGGCCAGAAGCTCACCGTGGGTGCCACCAACCCGCACGACGTGCTGCGCATCCTGGGTCAGCGTGCCGTCCAGGTCCACCTGGTCGGCGAGGTCCAGAAGGTGTACAACTCGCAGGGCGTGTCGATCCACGACAAGCACATCGAGATCATCATCCGGCAGATGCTCCGCCGCGTGACGATCATCGAGTCCGGCGACGCCGAGCTGCTGCCCGGTGAGCTGGTCGAGCGCTCGAAGTTCGAGACCGAGAACCGTCGTGTGGTCCAGGAGGGCGGTCACCCGGCCTCCGGTCGTCCGCAGCTGATGGGTATCACCAAGGCCTCGCTCGCGACGGAGTCCTGGCTGTCGGCCGCCTCCTTCCAGGAGACGACCCGAGTCCTGACGGACGCGGCGATCAACGCCAAGTCCGACAGCCTCATCGGCCTCAAGGAGAACGTCATCATCGGTAAGCTCATCCCGGCCGGTACGGGTCTGTCCCGCTACCGCAACATCCGGGTGGAGCCGACCGAGGAGGCGAAGGCCGCGATGTACTCGGCCGTCGGCTACGACGACATCGACTACTCGCCGTTCGGCACCGGCTCCGGCCAGGCCGTCCCGCTGGAGGACTACGACTACGGTCCGTACAACCAGTAAGAACGAGTAGCACGAGCAGCACGCGTCGAAGGGCGGTCACCCCGTTGCCCACGGGGTGACCGCCCTTCGGCGCTTCGGCGTGTCCCACGGTGCCTCTGACGTGGCGGCTCGCTTCTCAGACGTGGGGGACTTCCAGCGCGGCCCAGGAGGCGGCGCCCGGCCAGCCGTCGGCGGCGGAGCCGGTGTACCCGAGCTTGCGCTGCCACTTGGCGTACGAGGCCCGGTCGGCCTCGGTCCACTGCGGGCCGGGGCCGCTCGTGTAGGCGGAGCAGCCGACGGCGACCAGGCGCCGGCCCATCGCGGTGACGATCGCCGACCTCGGGCTCGCGCGGAACCAGTCGGTGCCGGGGAAGGGCTGGTGGGCGGGGGTGGGCGGGCCGGGTGGGACCGGCTGTCCGAGCCGGGCGGCGACCCGGGAGCGGAAGTTCGCCATCGAGAAGCCCCGCGGATCGGCCTTGGTGTTCGTCCACTCCTTGTGCCCGATCACCGAGCGCTCGCTCCAGCCGTGCGCCCGGCACAGCGCGGCGGCCGCCCGGACCATGGCCTCCAGCTGGACCTCGGGCCAGGGATCTCTGCCGTCGCCGAGGTTGACGCACTCGAAGCCGTAGAAGTGGACGTTGCCGTCGGTGTCGTTGCGGTGGGGTGGGGGCAGGGTGGCCCGTTCGGCGACGACGGCCTCCAGGACGGCCCCGTCTCCGCTGCCGGCGTGGTTGGCACGGCCGTTGCCGACGAGGTGGACCGTGCCGTCCTTGGCTATCACGCCGTGGCACAGGGGGCCGGGCAGGGCCGGGTAGCCGTGGAAGCACATCTCGACGGAGCGGGTGGTCCCGGAACTGACGGTGTGATGGATGATCACGCCGTTGACCGGGCCCCAGCTGCCCTTGTGGTTGCGGTTGTGGGTCCGCCAGCCGGTGTGTTCGACGACGGTGACGCCCTCGGCGTCCAGAGCGGCGACGAGGGCGTCGGCGGAGAGAGGGTGGGACATGGGTGGTGCCTCCCTGGGGAGCTTGCTTCGATGGGGGACATATCGGGCCCGGGGGGCAGGAAAAAACCCCGGCCGCCGGGGTGGCTCGGGGCATTGGGAGGGGCTTGCGGGAGCGTCGGCCACCCGGCAGGACCGCGCCCCGGCCGGGACTTTGCCGCCGCAAAGTACGGCGTGATCCGTGCGACGGGCCCGGCTCCGCCGTGGGTCGAGCGCCGGGGCGGCGCAGACGGTGCCGCTGCCGGCGGAACCGTGGGCGGCCGCGACGCGTTGAGAGATGATGGAGGCTGATGGAGGCAATCAGCCGTCCGGGGGGAGGTGCCCGTGTCGTATCCGTCGCCATGGCAGCCGCAGGGACAGGTGCCCAACGGCGCTTCGATGCTCGCGTCGCACGCCGATCGCGAGCGCGCGGTGGACGTGCTCAGGGCGGGCTTCGGGGAGGGCCGCCTCCAGCAGGACGAGTTCGAGAAGCGGGTGCAGCGCGCCTACCAGGCCCGGACCGTCGGCGAACTGCAACTGGTCATCTCCGACCTCCCGCAGGGGCCGATGGCCGTCCCGTCGGTGCTCGCCGCGCCGACCGCCTACGGCCCGCCCGTCCCGCGCACGTTCCTGCCCGCCCCGCCCCCGCCCACCAACGGCAAGGCGGTCGGCTCGATGGTCTGCGGTGTGCTCACCACCATGTCCATGGGGCTCACCGGCATCCCGGCCGTGATCCTCGGGCACAAGGCCCGTGCCGAGATCCGCCGCTCCGGCGAGGGCGGCGACGGGTTCGCCCTGGCCGGCCTGATCCTGGGCTATCTGTCGGTGGCCGGCTGGGCGTTCTTCCTGATGGTCATCATGATGGCGGCGGTCTCGTCCTCCCCCTGACGGGCCCGACCCGGGCGTCCTACGGGATGCCCAGCTCGAAGATCACATAGTGCGCGTACCACCCGGACGCGAGCGACGCCGTCGCGAAGAACACCGCCAGGCTCGGCCACTTCAGCCGGCTCAGCGCCGCCGCCGGGGCCAGCAGCAGCGGGAACACGGGCAGCAGGTACCTGCCCGTGTTGCCGAACATCTGCTGGGTGCCCAGGACCGTCACGATCGACGCCAGCGCATAGGCGACCAGCACCAGCGGCGGCCTCTTGCGCAGCATCAGCGCGATCAGGAAGGGCAGCGCCAGCACGATCTGCACACACAGCAGGTCGGGCACCGAGAAGGCGAACAGGTAGGCGTTGTGCCCGACCGCCGTGTTGCCGAGGACGTCCAGGGTGTACTTGCCGAAGTCGAAGTAGTGCGCCCAGCCCTCGCGCTGGAGGGTGAAGTAGGCGGTCAGGTCGCCCATGCTCAGCCCGACCCAGGCGACATAGGTGAGCAGTCCGAGCGGCGCGGCGACCATCGCGTACACCGGACCGGAGATCCCCTGCTCGCGCCTGCTCTCCCGCCGCGCCAGCGTCACGATCGCGGCGAGGCCCACGGCCCCTATGAGCGCCGCCGACGTCGGCCGGTTCAGTCCGGCGAGGAAGGCCAGCAGCCCGGCCGCCACCCAGCGCCCCCGCATCACGCAGTAGCAGCACCAGGCCGCGATCGCGACGAACACCGACTCCGAGTAGACCGCCCACTCCACACCGGCGCCGGGCACCACGGCCCACAGCCCGGCCGCGATCGTGCCCGCCCGCACGCCCGCGAGCGCCGCGACCACGGCGTAGATCCCGGCCGCGGCCACGAAGGACGCCACGACGGACACGAGGATCGCGGAGCCGTACAGACCGAGGCCCGTGATCTCCGAGACGCCCCTGATCAGCCCGGGGTAGAGGGGGAAGAACGCCACCGAGTTCTGCTGGACGGTGAACAGCCCGCCCGGCGCGAGCGGTTGCAGCGGCCGGGGGTCGTACCCCTTCTCGGCGACCTGGAGGTACCACCAGCCGTCCCAGGTGGCCAGGACGTCCCACCAGTGGGCGCCGCCGCCGAAGCGCGGGTCCTTCTTCTGGTAGTCGCCGGCCCACTCCAGCAGCGAGGCGAAGACGGTCAGGCCGACCAGCTTCGTCACGCCGTACAGGAGCAGCGGCAGGAGGTACGGTCGGAGACCGTCCGGCAGGGCGAGCCGGCGGCGCCCCGGCGGCCGCTCCCGCCCCTCGTCGGGCGTGGCGGAGTCCGTCGCCGCGTCGCTGCGGGCCGTGCTCATGACTGGGGTCCCCCCTAGGACGATCGCGGGACGGCGGGGTCGGGGCCGTGGTCCGGACGACCGTGAAGCGTGGTCATAAGATCGCACCAGAGTCGCACATGTGCGTCACAGGTGAGGGAGAGGGCGCGTGACGAACGAGCCGGATGCCGTGAGCGGTGCGACCGTGCTGTCGGTCGTCATACCCATGTACAACGAGGAAGAGGTCCTTCCGGCGCTGGTCAGCCGGTTGCGTCCGGTCCTCGCCGGTCTCGGCGAGGTCTATGAGGTCGTCGCGGTCGACGACGGCTCCACCGACCGCACCGCCCAGCTTCTCGCCGCCTTCCGCCTCGGCTGGCCCGAGCTGCGGATCATCGGCCTGCGCCGCAACTCCGGCCACCAGGCCGCCCTCACCGCCGGGCTGGACCGCGCCCTCGGCGCCTACGTCGTCAGTATCGACGCCGACCTCCAGGACCCGCCGGAGAAGATCCCCGAGATGCTCGCCCTGGCCCGGGGCGAGGGGCTCGACATCGTGTACGGCATCCGCGCCGACCGGGCCAGCGACACCGGCTTCAAGCGGTGGACCGCGGGGCTGTACTACCGGCTGGTGCGGCGGCTGGCCGGGCCGGCGGTGCCCTCCCAGGCCGGTGACTTCCGGCTGCTCGGCCGGCCCGCCGTGGACGCCCTCAAGGCGCTGCCCGACCAGCAGCGCGTCTACCGGCTCCTGGTGCCCTGGCTCGGCTTCCCCAGCGGGCAGGTGACGTACGAGCGCGCCCCGCGCCCGGCCGGGCAGAGCAAGTACCCGCTGGGCCGGATGATCCGGCTCGCCGTGGACAGCGTCACCGGGTTCTCCGCGGCCCCGCTGCGCATCGCCACCTGGCTCGGCGGCTTCGCGTTCCTGGTGTGCGTGGGGCTGATGGCGTACACCCTGAGTGCGCACTTCCTGGACCACACGGTCCCCGGCTGGACCTCGCTGTTCATCGGCGTCCTGTTCATCGGCGCGGTCCAGCTGATCTGCGTGGGCCTGCTCGGCGAGTACGTGGGCCGCATCTACACGGCCGTACAGAACCGCCCCACGTATTTCGTCGGCAGCGACACGGCGCGGGACACCGCGGGGGACACGCAGGCGAAGGGCGGGGAAACCCCGGTACCACAGCAGCGATCGGGTTCGCGAACGTAACCGCCGCGTGTCGGGCGTACGGCTTCTGTTTTGACCGGAGTGATTGCGCTGGGTACGCTCAGACCTTGTGCCTGGGGTGTGCCCTGGCCTTCGTGCGTGCCGTCAGACCGCGCCGGGGCCGAGAGCGGCCACCGTAATCCGAGCTTCCCGCTGCCTGGCGGCGGAAGTCCGCGGGATTCGACACACCCGACCGCGTGGGTCGGAGAAGTTCCAGGTTAGCTGTACACATCGGCACACAGAAACCGGAGAAGTAGTGCCTACGATCCAGCAGCTGGTCCGTAAGGGCCGGCAGGACAAGGTCGAGAAGAACAAGACGCCCGCACTCGAGGGTTCCCCTCAGCGCCGCGGCGTCTGCACGCGTGTGTTCACGACCACCCCGAAGAAGCCGAACTCGGCCCTGCGTAAGGTCGCGCGTGTGCGTCTGACCAGCGGGATCGAGGTCACCGCTTACATTCCGGGTGAGGGACACAACCTGCAGGAGCACTCCATCGTGCTCGTGCGTGGTGGCCGTGTGAAGGACCTGCCGGGTGTTCGCTACAAGATCATCCGCGGCTCCCTCGACACCCAGGGTGTCAAGAACCGCAAGCAGGCCCGCAGCCGCTACGGCGCCAAGAAGGAGAAGTAAGAAATGCCTCGTAAGGGCCCTGCCCCGAAGCGCCCGGTCATCATCGACCCGGTCTACGGTTCTCCTCTTGTCACGTCGCTCATCAACAAGGTGCTGCTGAACGGCAAGCGCTCCACCGCCGAGCGCATCGTCTACGGCGCCATGGAGGGCCTGCGCGAGAAGACCGGCAACGACCCGGTCATCACGCTGAAGCGCGCTCTCGAGAACATCAAGCCGACCATCGAGGTCAAGTCCCGCCGTGTCGGTGGCGCGACCTACCAGGTCCCGGTCGAGGTCAAGCCCGGCCGCGCGAGCACCCTGGCGCTGCGCTGGCTCGTCGGCTACTCCCGCGCCCGTCGCGAGAAGACCATGACCGAGCGCCTGCTCAACGAGCTTCTCGACGCGTCCAACGGCCTCGGCGCCGCTGTGAAGAAGCGCGAGGACACCCACAAGATGGCCGAGTCCAACAAGGCCTTCGCGCACTACCGCTGGTAGTCGCTACCCACATCGAGACCGAGAGAAGACTGAAGCCTTATGGCTACCACTTCACTTGACCTGGCCAAGGTCCGCAACATCGGGATCATGGCCCACATCGACGCGGGCAAGACGACCACCACCGAGCGGATCCTGTTCTACACCGGCGTTTCGTACAAGATCGGTGAGGTCCACGACGGCGCTGCCACCATGGACTGGATGGAGCAGGAGCAGGAGCGTGGCATCACGATCACCTCTGCTGCCACCACCTGTCACTGGCCGCTCGAGGACGTCGACCACACGATCAACATCATCGACACGCCGGGCCACGTCGACTTCACCGTCGAGGTGGAGCGTTCGCTGCGCGTGCTCGACGGTGCCGTGACGGTGTTCGACGGCGTCGCCGGCGTCGAGCCGCAGTCCGAGACCGTGTGGCGTCAGGCCGACCGCTACGGCGTCCCGCGCATCTGCTTCGTCAACAAGCTCGACCGCACCGGTGCGGAGTTCCACCGCTGCGTCGACATGATCAGCGACCGCCTCGGTGCGCAGCCGCTCGTCATGCAGCTTCCGATCGGTGCCGAGGCCGACTTCAAGGGCGTCGTCGACCTGGTCACGATGAAGGCGTTCGTGTGGTCCGCCGAGGCCACCAAGGGCGAGATGTACGACATCGTCGACATCCCGGACACCCACGTCGAGGCTGCCGAGGAGTACCGCGGCAAGCTCGTCGAGGCCGTCGCCGAGAACGACGAAGAGATCATGGAGCTGTACCTGGAGGGCGAGGAGCCTTCCGTGGAGCAGCTGTACGCCGCGATCCGTCGTATCACCATCGCGTCCGGCAAGTCCAAGGACACCACGGTCACCCCGGTGTTCTGCGGTACCGCGTTCAAGAACAAGGGTGTTCAGCCCCTGCTCGACGCGGTCGTGCGCTACCTGCCCTCCCCGCTCGACGTCGAGGCCATCGAGGGCCACGCCGTGAACGACGCGGAAGAGGTCGTCAAGCGCAAGCCGTCCGACGACGAGCCGCTGGCCGCCCTCGCGTTCAAGATCATGAGCGACCCGCACCTCGGCAAGCTCACCTTCGTCCGGGTCTACTCGGGCCGCCTGGAGTCCGGCACCGCCGTGCTGAACTCCGTCAAGGGCAAGAAGGAGCGCATCGGCAAGATCTACCGCATGCACGCCAACAAGCGTGAGGAGATCGCCGCGGTCGGCGCCGGCGACATCGTCGCCGTCATGGGCCTGAAGCAGACCACCACCGGTGAGACGCTGTGCGACGACAAGGCCCCGGTGATCCTGGAGTCCATGGACTTCCCGGCGCCGGTCATCCAGGTCGCCATCGAGCCCAAGTCCAAGGGCGACCAGGAGAAGCTGGGCATCGCGATCCAGCGCCTGGCCGAGGAGGACCCGTCCTTCCAGGTCCACTCGGACGAGGAGACCGGCCAGACCATTATCGGTGGCATGGGCGAGCTGCACCTCGAGGTGCTGGTCGACCGTATGCGCCGTGAGTTCAAGGTCGAGGCCAACGTCGGCAAGCCGCAGGTCGCCTACCGCGAGACCATCCGCAAGGCGGTCGACCGGGTCGACTACACGCACAAGAAGCAGACCGGTGGTACCGGCCAGTTCGCCAAGGTGCAGATCGCGATCGAGCCCATCGAGGGCGGCGACGCGTCGTACGAGTTCGTGAACAAGGTCACCGGTGGCCGTATCCCGAAGGAGTACATCCCTTCGGTGGACGCCGGTGCGCAGGAGGCCATGCAGTTCGGCATCCTCGCGGGCTACGAGATGACGGGCGTCCGCGTCACGCTCATCGACGGTGGCTACCACGAGGTCGACTCCTCCGAGCTCGCCTTCAAGATCGCCGGTTCGCAGGCCTTCAAGGAGGCCGCGCGCAAGGCCAGCCCTGTGCTGCTCGAGCCGATGATGGCCGTCGAGGTCACCACGCCCGAGGACTACATGGGTGAGGTCATCGGCGACATCAACTCCCGCCGTGGTCAGATCCAGGCCATGGAGGAGCGTGCGGGTGCCCGCGTCGTGAAGGGCCTCGTGCCCCTGTCGGAGATGTTCGGCTACGTCGGCGACCTCCGCAGCAAGACGTCGGGTCGCGCAAGCTACTCGATGCAGTTCGACTCCTACGCCGAGGTTCCGCGGAACGTCGCCGAGGAGATCATCGCGAAGGCCAAGGGCGAGTAACGCACCGCGTTTAACGCACCGCGCGCACACGCTTTAGGCTTGACCCCGGAGCCTCGCGGGTCGTTCCTCCGCATTCGTGGCGGAATGACCCGGGGCCCGGGACTTAACAGCAAAGATCACCTGGCGCCGATGAACCAAGGCGTACAGCACACTCCACAGGAGGACCCCAGTGGCGAAGGCGAAGTTCGAGCGGACTAAGCCGCACGTCAACATCGGCACCATCGGTCACATCGACCACGGTAAGACGACCCTCACGGCCGCCATTACCAAGGTGCTGCACGACGCGTACCCGGACCTGAACGAGGCCACCGCGTTCGACAACATCGACAAGGCGCCCGAAGAGCGTCAGCGTGGTATCACCATCTCCATCGCGCACGTCGAGTACCAGACGGAGACCCGTCACTACGCCCACGTCGACTGCCCGGGTCACGCGGACTACATCAAGAACATGATCACCGGTGCCGCGCAGATGGACGGCGCGATCCTCGTGGTCGCCGCCACCGACGGCCCGATGCCGCAGACCAAGGAGCACGTGCTCCTGGCCCGCCAGGTCGGCGTTCCGTACATCGTCGTCGCCCTGAACAAGGCCGACATGGTGGACGACGAGGAGATCCTGGAGCTCGTCGAGCTCGAGGTCCGTGAGCTCCTCTCCGAGTACGAGTTCCCGGGCGACGACCTGCCGGTCGTCCGCGTCTCCGCGCTGAAGGCGCTGGAGGGCGACTCCGAGTGGACGAACTCCGTCCTCGACCTGATGAAGGCCGTCGACGAGTCCATCCCGCAGCCCGAGCGTGACGTCGACAAGGCGTTCCTCATGCCGATCGAGGACGTCTTCACGATCACCGGTCGCGGTACGGTCGTCACCGGCCGTATCGAGCGTGGTGTCCTGAAGGTCAACGAGACCGTCGACATCATCGGCATCAAGACCGAGAAGACCACCACCACGGTCACCGGTATCGAGATGTTCCGCAAGCTGCTCGACGAGGGCCAGGCCGGTGAGAACGTCGGTCTGCTGCTCCGCGGCATCAAGCGCGAGGACGTCGAGCGCGGCCAGGTCATCATCAAGCCCGGTTCGGTCACCCCGCACACCGAGTTCGAGGCCCAGGCCTACATCCTGTCGAAGGACGAGGGTGGCCGTCACACCCCGTTCTTCAACAACTACCGTCCGCAGTTCTACTTCCGTACGACGGACGTGACCGGCGTCGTGACCCTCCCCGAGGGCACCGAGATGGTCATGCCGGGTGACAACACCGAGATGAAGGTGGAGCTCATCCAGCCCGTCGCCATGGAAGAGGGCCTGAAGTTCGCCATCCGTGAGGGTGGCCGGACGGTCGGCGCCGGCCAGGTCACCAAGATCAACAAGTGATCTTGCGCCTGATCGGTGGCACAGCCTGAGCTGAGCCTCTGAAGGGGCCCGTACGACTCCGGTCGTACGGGCCCTTTCGCGTGCCCGGCCGCCTGCCCGGTGGCCGCCTTTCGTACGGGTGTGCGGTGGGTGAATCGTGGACGAACGTTGCCCGGTGTCACCCATGAGCCTTCTGTGAGCGGCCTAGCCTGACGCCGATGTCTGCCCTGCCTCTCATACGACGACCCGCGAAGCCGCAGCCCGCGCCCACGGCGGCGCCCCCCTCACCCGGCCGCCGGCGGCCACGCCTGTACGCCCTCGACGGCATCCGGCTCCTCGCCGCCCTGATGGTCGCCGTCCACCACTACGCGGGCACCCGCCGGGTGAACCAGCCCGGCAACCAGGTCTGGGACCGCCCGGTGTCCGACATCATGCCGACGGTCTTCCACTTCGCGGCCTACGGCTGGATCGGCGTCGAGATCTTCTTCGTGATCAGCGGCTTCGTGATCTGCATGTCCTGCTGGGGCCGCACCCCGCGCCAGTTCTTCGTCTCCCGCGTGATCCGCCTGTACCCGGCGTACTGGTTCGCGGTCCTGTTCACCACGGCCGTCCTGGCGGCCGTACCCGGTGTCTGGGAGCGCCTCGCCCCGCGGGACGTCCTGCTCAACCTGACCATGCTGCAGTCCGGTTCGGGCGTGCGGAACGTCGACGGCGTGTACTGGACGCTCTGGTCCGAACTCCGCTTCTACCTCCTCTTCCTCGCGGTGGTGTGGGCCGGGCTCACCTACCGCCGGGTGGTGCTGTTCTGCTGCGTCTGGGGCGCGGCGGCGATGCTGGCCCCGGTCGCCCGTCTGCCCCTCCTGGAGCTGATCGCCGACCCGGAGGCCTCCTGGTACTTCATCGCGGGCCTCGCCCTCTATCTCATGCACCGCTTCGGCCAGGACCTGCTCCTGTGGGGCGTCCTCGCGATGGCCTGGCTGATGGGCCAGAGGGAACTGGGCCAGCGGATCGACGAGGTGGAACACGTGGGCAGCTGGCGCGGGGCGGTCCTGATCTTCACCGTGTTCCTGCTGCTCATGGTCGCCGTGGCGCTCGGTCTGCTGGACCGGGTCCGCTGGCGGTGGCTGGTGACGGCGGGCAGTCTGACGTACCCGCTCTATCTGCTGCACTACGCGGCCGGCACCACCCTGATCAACCGCCTGCGCGACACGATGGACGCCCGGCTGCTGGTGGCGATGGTCCTCACGGGCTTCCTGACCCTGAGCTGGGCGGTGCACCGGTGGGTGGAGCGGCCGGTGGCGGAGGCGGTGAGGAGGGGGCTGGACGCCGCGTTCACGAGGGCGCGTGCGCAGACGTGAGACGCGGGCGTCACTCTGCCGGTCTTCGTCCTTCCCCGGCCGGAAGCCGCGACCGGCACCGCGGTCGACGTGGTGCCGGGTTGCCGTCGATGTGTGGTGACGGGTCAGGGCGCGTGCGGCAGCGCTGGGTGTACGGCGGCGTCACCTCGTCCGGCGCTGTGGTCGGCGCGGTGCGGGGAAGATGTCGGCGTGTTCTGACGGGTCACGGCACCGCTCCCGCCGGGGCCGGTGTCTCAGGGCGCGGGTCGGGGACGGCCGGGCGGTGGGTGTCGTGCGCGGCGACCGCCGCCCGCACCCGCCGCAGCAGGGCGCCCCGCCCCGTGCCCAGCTCGGGAGCCTGCCCGCTGGGGGCGTCCGCGAGGGCGGCCTCGATCGCCAGGCGTGTCCGCGCCGGGTCGCGGCGGTAGCGGACCCCCGAGACGTTGGAGCGGTTGTCCACCCGCATCAACGTGGTGTCCTCACCCAGGTGTTGGACCTGCTCCAGCTTGGAGAAGAGCCATTCGCGCCGGTTCCGGCCGCAGAACAGCACGCGCTGCGCGGTGATCACGAGCGTTCCGGAGTCACGTGCGGCGCCGGCCTGGCCGGTGCTGTCGGGCTGCACCAGATCCGCGTCGGTCACCCACCACACCGACTCGTCCCGCCGGCGCCTGCCCCACTCGGCGAGCCAGCGCCCGGAGGACCCCTCTTCTTCCCCCAACTCCGCCGCGAACTCGGCCAGTTCGACGAGCCGCTCCCGCTCCCGCGTCCAGTCGCGCAGCAGGCCCTCGTGGGCGGCCGCCGCCCGGGCGGCCCGGCGCGCCGCACGGGCCGGACGGCCGCGGCGGTGGACGTGGGCGGCGCCCGCGAGGAGCAGGAGCGGGAGGACGGCCTTCAGCAGCAGGGCGAGCCAGTCACCGGCCGTCCAGCGGTCGTCCACGGCGACGGTGAGCCGTCGGGAGGTCGTGTTGCCGTACGCGTCCTCGGCGACGACCGTGACCGTGTAGCTGCCCGGCCCCAGAGCCCGGGTCACGGAGCCCGGCTTCCCGGTGGAGGTGAACGCCTTGCGGGCGGCGGCCGAGCCGTAGGCCACCCGCACCTCGGCGCCGGCCTCGGTGGTGACCGCCAGGGCCAGCTCCCCGTGGGACGCGCGCTCGCCGTCGGAGACGACCTTCAGCGCGGGGGCGACCGTGTCGACGGTCAGATCCTCGCCCGTGGCGCGGCCGGTGCGCCCGTAGGCGTCGGTGACGGCGACGACGGGCGCCGCGTGGTGCCCGTCCGGCAGCCGCAGGTCCACCGTGGCCAGACCCCCGTCGTCCGCGGTGAAGGCGTGCGCCACCCCGTCGTCGGCGGTGAGGGTGCCGTCGGCGTGCGGGGGAGCGGTGATCGTGTACCGGACGTCGCCCGACCCGCGCCGGTGCTCGGCGCCGACCCGGGGGACCAGCCCCGCCAGCTCCACGTGGAGCTTCCGTTCCGCCCGGCCGACGTTGCCCGCCTCGTCCGTCACCGCCAGCCGGACCGTGTAGTCGCCGTCCGGGAGCGTGAGCAGGGTGTCCGCGCCGTCCCCGACGGTGCCGGTGAACGCCTCCTCGCGGCCGACGACGGTCAGCCTGTACGCCGCTCCGTCCTCCGAGGTGAAGGCCACCGCGGAGCTCGCGGTCGCCGCGTCGGCCGCACCCACGGTGAAGCCGCTGACGGCCGGGGCCTCCGCGTCGACATCGAGCGTGAACGCGTCGACCGGGTCGCTGGTGTTGTCGGCGGCGTCGGTGGCCGTGACGGTGTAGGTGTGCGAGCCGCTCGCGGCGGTGAAGTCGACGGTCTGGGCGCCGCCGGTCGCGGTGGCCTTCGCGACGACGTCACCGGGCTGGCCGTACTCGTCCGTCTCGGCGACCTCGATGCGGGACCCGCGCTCCGCCGTGACCGTCAGGGCGACCCTGCCGCCCCGGCCCGCGTGCGGCCGGACCACCTTCGGGCGGCGCGGGGCGGTGAGGTCCAGCGACGCGGACGGCGACGTACCGCTGTCGCCCGTCCCGCCGCAGTAGGTGTCGTGGCCGAGGTCGCCGCAGACGTACGAACCCGTGTCCGACGGGCAGGAGTGCCAGCGGTGGCAGCCGTCCCGGTGCGCCTGGGCCGGCACGGGCACGAGGGCGAGCAGCAGGGTCGCCGCACCGGCGACCACGGCGGCGCGTGCGGCCCGTCTGCGGGATCGGCTCGGTGATCTGTGCGGTGGCGACGTCGATGTCATGATCCAGCCCCCTGGTCAGAATGTAAGGGGAGTGTAAGGACATCGCCGGGGCCGGCGGCCCGCTTGGTTTGACCTGCGTCACGTCCGGGGTATTGTCTCCGGCTCGATTGGCGGAGGCCCTGCCCCGTATGGCAGACTAGCGGGGTTGCTCGGTCGAGTGTTGATGCTGTGCGCCTCCCGCCGGGAGGACCGGAAGCGAGTCCCACAGTACTCGTCGCCCTAACTGCCTCACGGCAGCGCTGGGGCGGACGTACGGGAATCTTTCGGGAAGCGCAGTGCGGCAGCGGCCAGGCGCCCGGTGGGCCTTCCGCCCCCGGCCTGCGGTACCGGAAGGGCCGTGTGCATTCCCGTAGGGATGTTCGAACAAGGGACATCTTTGTCAGCGGGAGCGCGACACGCCCGACCGCGTGGGTCGGAGGAAACGGAAGCCGGCGGGCTCCAGAGCGAAGAAGACAAAGGACTACTGAGTAGCCATGGCGGGACAGAAGATCCGCATCCGGCTCAAGGCCTACGACCACGAGGTCATCGACTCCTCGGCGAAGAAGATCGTCGAGACGGTGACCCGCACTGGTGCGTCGGTCGCGGGCCCGGTGCCGCTGCCCACTGAGAAGAACGTGTACTGCGTCATCAAGTCGCCGCACAAGTACAAGGACTCGCGCGAGCACTTCGAGATGCGCACGCACAAGCGCCTGATCGACATCCTCGACCCGACGCCCAAGACCGTTGACTCTCTGATGCGACTCGACCTCCCGGCCGGTGTCGACATCGAGATCAAGCTCTGAGGGTCGGTGATCTGAGAATGGCTAAGCAGATCAAGGGCATCCTGGGCGAGAAGCTCGGCATGACGCAGGTGTGGGACGAGAACAACCGTGTTGTTCCGGTCACCGTCGTCAAGGCCGGCCCGAACGTCGTGACCCAGGTTCGTACGAACGACGCGGACGGCTACGAGTCCGTCCAGATCGCCTTCGGCGAGATCGACCCGCGCAAGGTGAACAAGCCCCTCAAGGGCCACTTCGCCAAGGCCGACGTCACTCCCCGCCGCCACCTCGTCGAGATCCGTACCGCTGACGCCAGCGAGTACACCCTCGGCCAGGAGATCACCGCCGAGGTGTTCGAGGCCGGCATCAAGGTCGACGTGACCGGCAAGAGCAAGGGCAAGGGCTTCGCCGGTGTCATGAAGCGTCACAACTTCAAGGGCCTCGGCGCCGGTCACGGCACCCAGCGCAAGCACCGCTCGCCCGGTTCCATCGGTGGCTGCGCCACCCCGGGCCGCGTGTTCAAGGGCCTCCGCATGGCGGGTCGCATGGGCAACGAGCGTGTCACCACCCAGAACCTGACCGTCCACGCCGTTGACGCGGAGAAGGGTCTGCTGCTCATCAAGGGCGCCGTCCCCGGTCCGAACGGCGGCCTCGTCCTGGTCCGCACCGCGGCCAAGGGGGCCTGAGGTAACCGATGAGCACTGTTGACATCCTTTCGCCTGCCGGCGAGAAGACCGGTAGCGTCGAGCTCCCCGCGGAGATCTTCGGCGTGGAGAAGGTCAGCATCCCGCTGATCCACCAGGTCGTCGTCGCGCAGAACGCGGCTGCCCGCCAGGGCACGCACAAGACCAAGACCCGTGGCGAAGTCCGTGGTGGTGGCAAGAAGCCTTACCGCCAGAAGGGCACCGGCCGCGCCCGTCAGGGCTCGACCCGCGCGCCCCAGTTCGCCGGCGGTGGCGTCGTGCACGGCCCCGTGCCGCGCGACTACTCGCAGCGGACCCCCAAGAAGATGAAGGCTGCCGCCCTGCGTCACGCCCTCACCGACCGGGCCCGCCACAACCGCATCCACGTCGTCACCGGCGTGGTCGACGGCGACATCTCCACCAAGGCCGCGAAGACGCTGTTCGGCAAGATCAGCGAGCGCAAGAACCTGCTGCTCGTCGCCGAGCGCAGCGACGAGGCCGCGTGGCTGTCCGCCCGCAACCTGCCCCAGGTGCACATCCTGGAGCCGGGCCAGCTGAACACGTACGACGTGATCGTCTCGGACGACGTGGTCTTCACCCAGGCCGCTCTCGAGTCCTTCGTCGCCGGCCCGAAGGCCAACGACACCGAAGGGACTGAGGTCTGATGGCCATCCGTCACCCCTCCATCGCCTCGAAGGCCGCCAAGGCCGCGAAGGCCGCGCGCGTCGCCAAGGCGAGGCGCCACGCCTCCGAGGGCAAGAACACCGTCGTCACCGCGCCCAGCAAGGCGTACACGGACCCCCGTGACGTGCTGCTGAAGCCGGTCGTGTCGGAGAAGAGCTACGCGCTCCTCGACGAGAACAAGTACACGTTCATCGTCGACCCGAACGCCAACAAGACCCAGATCAAGCAGGCCGTCCAGGCGGTCTTCTCGGTCAAGGTCACCGGGGTCAACACGATCAACCGCATCGGCAAGCGCAAGCGCACCAAGACCGGCTTCGGTCAGCGCGCCGCCACCAAGCGAGCGATCGTGACCCTTGCCGAGGGCGACCGTATCGACATCTTCGGCGGTCCGACCGCGTAAGCGGGTCGGATCGTCCGATATCGGACGAGGACTGAAAAATGGGAATCCGCAAGTACAAGCCGACTACGCCGGGCCGTCGTGGCTCCAGCGTCGCCGACTTCGTCGAGGTCACGCGGTCCACGCCGGAGAAGTCGCTGGTCCGCCCCCTGCACAGCAAGGGCGGCCGTAACAACGCCGGTCGTGTGACCGTTCGCCACCAGGGTGGCGGACACAAGCGCGCCTACCGAGTGATCGACTTCCGTCGTCACGACAAGGACGGCGTGCCGGCGAAGGTCGCGCACATCGAGTACGACCCCAACCGCACCGCGCGCATCGCGCTGCTGCACTACGCCGACGGCGAGAAGCGCTACATCCTCGCCCCGCGCAACCTGCAGCAGGGTGACCGCGTCGAGAACGGTCCCGGGGCCGACATCAAGCCGGGCAACAACCTGGCGCTCCGCAACATCCCGGTCGGTACCACGATCCACGCGATCGAGCTCCGTCCCGGTGGCGGCGCCAAGTTCGCCCGCTCCGCCGGTGCCTCCGTGCAGCTGCTCGCGAAGGAGGGCTCGATGGCCCATCTCCGCATGCCCTCCGGTGAGATCCGCCTGGTCGACCAGCGCTGCCGCGCCACGGTCGGCGAGGTCGGCAACGCCGAGCAGAGCAACATCAACTGGGGCAAGGCCGGCCGCAAGCGCTGGCTGGGCGTTCGCCCGACCGTCCGTGGTGTCGCGATGAACCCGGTCGACCACCCGCACGGTGGTGGTGAGGGCAAGACCTCCGGTGGTCGCCACCCGGTCTCCCCGTGGGGTCAGAAGGAGGGTCGTACTCGTTCGCCGAAGAAGGCTTCGAACAAGTACATCGTCCGCCGCCGCAAGACGAACAAGAAGCGCTAGGAGCGGGTTTAGATGCCGCGCAGTCTCAAGAAGGGGCCCTTCGTCGACGACCACCTGATCAAGAAGGTGGACGCCCAGAACGAAGCCGGCACCAAGAACGTCATCAAGACCTGGTCCCGTCGCTCCATGATCGTGCCGGCCATGCTCGGCCACACGCTCGCGGTGCACAACGGCAAGACCCACATCCCGGTGTTCGTCACCGAGTCGATGGTCGGTCACAAGCTCGGCGAGTTCTCGCCGACGCGTACCTTCCGGGGTCACGTCAAGGAAGACCGGAAGTCGAAGCGCCGCTAGCAGCGGATCGCATTCAGACACGTAAGTAACTCTGAAGGGACAACCATGGAAGCCAGGGCCCAGGCGCGGTACATCCGCGTCACGCCCATGAAGGCCCGCCGTGTGGTGGACCTCATCCGTGGCATGGACGCCACGGAGGCCCAGGCTGTTCTGCGATTCGCTCCGCAGGCAGCCTCCGTGCCCGTCGGCAAGGTGCTCGACAGCGCCATCGCCAACGCCGCGCACAACTACGACCACACGGACGCCTCCTCGCTGGTCATCAGCGAGGCATACGTCGACGAGGGCCCGACCCTGAAGCGGTTCCGGCCGCGCGCCCAGGGCCGCGCCTACCGGATCCGCAAGCGGACCAGCCACATCACCGTGGTCGTCAGCAGCAAGGAAGGGACCCGGTAATGGGCCAGAAGGTTAACCCGCATGGGTTCCGGCTCGGCATCACCACGGACTTCAAGTCCCGCTGGTACGCCGACAAGTCGTACAAGGACTACGTCAAGGAAGACGTCGCCATCCGTCGGATGATGACGTCCGGCATGGAGCGCGCCGGCATCTCGAAGGTGGAGATCGAGCGCACCCGTGACCGTGTCCGCGTGGACATCCACACCGCGCGTCCGGGCATCGTCATCGGCCGCCGCGGCGCCGAGGCCGACCGTATCCGCGGCGACCTGGAGAAGCTGACCAAGAAGCAGGTCCAGCTCAACATCCTCGAGGTCAAGAACCCGGAGACGGACGCTCAGCTGGTGGCCCAGGCCGTCGCCGAGCAGCTCTCCTCCCGCGTCTCCTTCCGTCGGGCCATGCGCAAGAGCATGCAGTCCGCCATGAAGGCCGGCGCCAAGGGCATCAAGATCCAGTGCGGTGGCCGTCTCGGCGGCGCCGAGATGTCCCGCTCGGAGTTCTACCGCGAGGGCCGTGTGCCCCTGCACACGCTCCGCGCGAACGTGGACTACGGCTTCTTCGAGGCCAAGACGACCTTCGGCCGCATCGGTGTGAAGGTCTGGATCTACAAGGGCGACGTCAAGAACATCGCCGAGGTCCGCGCCGAGAACGCCGCTGCCCGCGCCGGCAACCGCCCGGCCCGTGGCGGCGCCGACCGCCCGGCCCGCGGTGGCCGCGGTGGCGAGCGTGGCGGTCGCGGTCGTAAGCCGCAGCAGGCTGCTGCCGAGGCCCCCAAGGCCGAGGCTCCCGCCGCCGCTCCGGCTGAGAGCACCGGAACGGAGGCCTGACCGACATGCTGATCCCCCGTAGGGTCAAGCACCGCAAGCAGCACCACCCGAAGCGTCGTGGTGAGGCCAAGGGCGGTACGACGGTCGCGTTCGGCGAGTACGGCATCCAGGCCCTCACGCCGGCGTACGTGACCAACCGCCAGATCGAGGCGGCCCGTATCGCGATGACCCGCCACATCAAGCGTGGCGGCAAGGTCTGGATCAACATCTACCCGGACCGTCCCCTCACCAAGAAGCCTGCCGAGACCCGCATGGGTTCCGGTAAGGGTTCGCCGGAGTGGTGGATCGCGAACGTGCACCCGGGACGGGTCATGTTCGAGCTGTCCTACCCGAACGAGAAGATCGCCCGTGAGGCCCTCACCCGCGCAGCCCACAAGCTGCCGATGAAGTGCCGGATCGTCAAGCGCGAGGCAGGTGAAGCGTGATGTCGGTCGGCACCAAGGCGTCCGAGCTGCGCGAGCTGGGCAACGAGGAGCTTCTGGCTAAGCTCCGCGAGGCCAAGGAAGAGCTGTTCAACCTCCGCTTCCAGGCGGCGACGGGTCAGCTCGAGAACCACGGCCGTCTGAAGGCGGTCCGCAAGGACATCGCGCGGATCTACACCCTGATGCGCGAGCGTGAGCTGGGCATCGAAACGGTGGAGAACGCCTGATGAGCGAGAACAACGTGACTGAGAACGCAGAGGCGCGCGGCTTCCGCAAGACCCGTGAGGGTCTCGTCGTCAGCGACAAGATGGACAAGACCGTCGTCGTCGCCGTCGAGGACCGCGTCAAGCACGCGCTGTACGGCAAGGTCATCCGCCGTACGAACAAGCTCAAGGCGCACGACGAGCAGAACGCCGCGGGTGTCGGCGACCGTGTCCTCCTGATGGAGACCCGGCCGCTGTCCGCGACGAAGCGCTGGCGCGTCGTCGAGATCCTCGAGAAGGCCAAGTAAGTCTCCTGCGGGGCATCCCTCGCAGGACAGTTCCGCCAGGCTCCGGGAGCCGCTCGACTGAGCGGCTCCCGGGGAACCGGCAGACAAACAGGAGATAGACGTGATCCAGCAGGAGTCGCGACTGCGTGTCGCCGACAACACTGGTGCGAAGGAAATCCTTTGCATCCGTGTGCTCGGTGGCTCCGGTCGCCGCTACGCGGGCATCGGTGACGTCATCGTCGCCACCGTCAAGGACGCGATCCCCGGTGGCAACGTGAAGAAGGGTGACGTCGTCAAGGCGGTCATCGTTCGCACCGTCAAGGAGCGCCGCCGTCCGGACGGCTCGTACATCCGCTTCGACGAGAACGCCGCCGTCATTCTGAAGAACGACGGCGACCCTCGCGGCACCCGCATCTTCGGCCCGGTCGGCCGTGAGCTGCGCGAGAAGAAGTTCATGAAGATCATCTCGCTCGCGCCGGAGGTGCTGTAAGCATGAAGATCAAGAAGGGCGACCTGGTCCAGGTCATCACCGGTAAGGACAAGGGCAAGCAGGGCAAGGTCATCGCGGCCTTCCCCCGCGAGGACCGCGTCCTGGTCGAGGGTGTCAACCGGGTCAAGAAGCACACCAAGGCCGGCCCGACCGCCAAGGGCTCGCAGGCCGGTGGCATCGTCACGACCGAGGCCCCGATCCACGTCTCCAACGTCCAGCTGGTCGTGGAGAAGGACGGCCAGAAGGTCGTCACGCGTGTCGGTTACCGCTTCGACGACGAGGGCAACAAGATCCGCGTTGCCAAGCGGACGGGTGAGGACATCTGATGGCTACCACCACCACTCCGCGTCTCAAGACGAAGTACCGCGAGGAGATCGCGGGCAAGCTGCGTGACGAGTTCAAGTACGAGAACGTCATGCAGATCCCGGGCCTCGTCAAGATCGTGGTCAACATGGGTGTCGGCGACGCCGCCCGTGACTCGAAGCTGATCGAGGGCGCGATCCGCGACCTGACCCAGATCACCGGTCAGAAGCCGGCCGTCACCAAGGCCCGCAAGTCCATCGCGCAGTTCAAGCTGCGTGAGGGTCAGCCGATCGGTGCCCACGTCACGCTCCGTGGCGACCGCATGTGGGAGTTCCTGGACCGCACCCTGTCGCTCGCGCTGCCGCGCATCCGCGACTTCCGTGGTCTGTCCCCCAAGCAGTTCGACGGCCGTGGCAACTACACCTTCGGTCTCACGGAGCAGGTCATGTTCCACGAGATCGACCAGGACAAGATCGACCGTGTCCGGGGTATGGACATCACCGTGGTCACCACGGCGACCAACGACGCTGAGGGCCGCGCGCTCCTTCGTCACCTCGGCTTCCCGTTCAAGGAGGCGTGAGCGAGATGGCGAAGAAGGCTCTGATCGCTAAGGCTGCTCGCAAGCCCAAGTTCGGTGTGCGCGCGTACACCCGCTGCCAGCGCTGCGGCCGTCCGCACTCCGTGTACCGCAAGTTCGGCCTCTGCCGCGTGTGCCTTCGTGAGATGGCTCACCGTGGCGAGCTGCCGGGCGTGACCAAGAGCTCCTGGTAAACCCCTTATTTAGGGGTTCCGGAGGCTCTCGGTAAGCAATGGGCGTGTCAGGCGCCCACCTCTTCATGGCTTAGGCTTGGAGGGTTGGGCGCCTGACGGTCGCCCGTACGACTTACTACGCCGTAGGTCCACCGCGCCGCACCCGTCCCGTCTCGGATCGGGGAGAGGGATGGCGCACCAGGAAACCCCGGCGAGAGAGGCCACAGGCCAATTCATGACCATGACTGATCCGATCGCAGACATGCTGACGCGTCTGCGGAACGCGAACTCGGCGTACCACGACTCCGTGACGATGCCGGCGTCCAAGATCAAGTCTCACATCGCGGAGATCCTCCAGCAGGAGGGCTTCATCACCGGCTGGCGCGTCGAGGACGCCGAGGTCGGCAAGAACCTCACCCTCGAGCTGAAGTTCGGCCCGAACCGTGAGCGCTCCATCGCGGGCATCAAGCGGATCTCCAAGCCCGGTCTCCGGGTGTACGCGAAGTCCACCTCCCTGCCGAAGGTGCTGGGCGGCCTCGGCGTGGCGATCATCTCCACGTCGCACGGGCTCCTCACCGACAAGCAGGCCGGCAAGAAGGGCGTGGGTGGGGAAGTCCTCGCCTACGTCTGGTAGCAGAAGGGAACGGAGGAAACAGCTATGTCGCGCATCGGCAAGCTCCCCATCGCGGTTCCCGCCGGCGTGGACGTCACCATCGACGGCCGGACCGTGTCGGTCAAGGGCCCCAAGGGCACGCTGACCCACACCGTCGTGGCACCGATCGACATCGCCAAGGGCGAGGACGGCACTCTCCAGGTGACCCGCCCCAACGACGAGCGTCAGAGCAAGGCCCTGCACGGCCTGTCCCGCACGCTGGTGGCGAACATGATCACCGGCGTGACCCAGGGTTACGTGAAGAAGCTCGAGATCAGCGGTGTCGGTTACCGCGTGACCGCCAAGGGCTCGAACCTCGAGTTCGCGCTCGGTTACAGCCACCCGATCCTGGTCGAGGCCCCCGAGGGCATCACCTTCAAGGTCGAGGCCCCGACCCGTTTCTCGGTCGAGGGCATCGACAAGCAGAAGGTCGGCGAGGTCGCGGCCAACATCCGCAAGCTGCGCAAGCCCGACCCGTACAAGGCCAAGGGCGTCAAGTACGAGGGCGAAGTCATCCGCCGCAAGGTCGGAAAGGCGGGTAAGTAAGCCATGGCATACGGGCAGAAGATCCTGAAGGGCGACGCCTACAAGCGCGCCGCGATCAAGCGCCGTCACATCCGGATCCGCAAGCGGATCTCCGGTACGGCGGAGCGTCCCCGTCTGGTCGTTACCCGCTCGAACCGCCACATCGTGGCCCAGGTGATCGACGACATCAAGGGTCACACCCTGGCGTCGGCGTCCACCCTGGACACGTCGGTCCGCGGTGGCGAGGGCGACAAGTCCGCGCAGGCCAAGCAGGTCGGCGCCCTGGTCGCCGAGCGTGCCAAGGCCGCCGGTGTCGAGGCTGTCGTATTCGACCGTGGTGGCAACCAGTACGCCGGGCGCATCGCCGCCCTGGCGGACGCCGCCCGCGAAGCCGGGCTCAAGTTCTGAGCCTGCCGTAGCTAGCGGAAAAAGAGAGAGGTAATTCCAATGGCTGGACCCCAGCGCCGCGGTGGCGGTGCCGGTGGCGGCGAGCGGCGGGACCGGAAGGGCCGTGACGGCGGCGCTGCTGCCGCCGAGAAGACCGCGTACGTCGAGCGCGTCGTCGCGATCAACCGCGTCGCCAAGGTTGTGAAGGGTGGTCGTCGCTTCAGCTTCACCGCGCTGGTCGTGGTGGGCGACGGTGACGGCACCGTGGGTGTCGGTTACGGCAAGGCCAAGGAGGTGCCGGCCGCCATCGCCAAGGGTGTTGAGGAGGCCAAGAAGCACTTCTTCAAGGTCCCCCGTATCCAGGGCACCATCCCCCACCCCATCCAGGGTGAGAAGGCTGCCGGCGTCGTGCTGCTCAAGCCCGCGTCCCCGGGTACCGGTGTGATCGCCGGTGGTCCGGTGCGCGCCGTGCTCGAGTGCGCCGGTATCCACGACGTGCTGTCGAAGTCGCTCGGCTCCGACAACGCGATCAACATCGTGCACGCGACCGTGGAGGCCCTGAAGGGCCTGCAGCGTCCCGAGGAGATCGCGGCCCGCCGCGGTCTGCCGCTCGAGGACGTCGCCCCCGCGGCTCTGCTTCGTGCGCGTGCGGGGGCGGGTGCGTAATGGCTCGCCTCAAGATCACGCAGACGAAGTCGTACATCGGCAGCAAGCAGAACCACCGTGAGACCCTGCGCTCGCTCGGGCTGAAGCGCCTGAACGACGTGGTCGTCAAGGAGGACCGTCCCGAGTTCCGCGGCATGGTGCACACCGTCCGCCACCTCGTGACGGTCGAGGAGGTCGACTGATCATGGCGGAGAACAACCCGCTCAAGATCCACAACCTCCGTCCCGCCCCGGGCGCCAAGACCGCGAAGACCCGTGTCGGTCGTGGTGAGGCGTCGAAGGGTAAGACGGCCGGTCGTGGTACCAAGGGCACGAAGGCCCGTTACCAGGTTCCGGAGCGCTTCGAGGGTGGCCAGATGCCGCTCCACATGCGTCTCCCGAAGCTGAAGGGCTTCAAGAACCCGTTCAAGACCGAGTTCCAGGTCGTGAACCTCGACAAGCTGGCCGCGCTGTACCCCGAGGGTGGCGAGGTCACCGTCGAGGGTCTCGTCGCCAAGGGTGCCGTTCGCAAGAACAGCCTCGTCAAGGTGCTCGGCCAGGGCGAGATCTCCGTGGCGCTGCAGGTGACGGTCGACGCCGTCTCCGGCTCCGCCAAGGAGAAGATCACCGCCGCCGGCGGTACCGTCACCGAGCTCGTCTGACCACATCAGGCGTCTCGATGACTTGAGCGATCCCGACCGGGGATACCCCACAAATGGGGTATCCCCGGTTGGTCGTTCCTAGGGAAGCTGTGTCGCGGGTAAGGTGACCAGCACTGCCCACTTTTCACAAGGTTTCCCCAAGGGGGCACCTTGAGCGGCAGTCGGCCGTTACTCATGTCGTTGTTCTTATTGGACCTTCAAGACCGTCACCCTTGACGCAGATGCGCGGGGGTCGCAGGAGGCACCGTGCTCACCGCGTTCGCCCGGGCGTTCAGGACGCCCGACCTGCGCAAGAAGCTGCTCTTCACGCTCGGGATCATCGTGGTCTACCGGGTCGGTACGCACGTCCCGATCCCCGGCGTCGACTACACGTCCGTACAGCGCTGCGTCGACGAGGCGTCGGGCAACCAGGGCCTCTTCGGTCTGGTGAACATGTTCAGCGGCGGCGCGCTGCTGCAGATCACCATCTTCGCCCTCGGCATCATGCCGTACATCACGGCGAGCATCATTCTCCAGCTGCTGACCGTGGTCATCCCGCGTCTGGAAGCCCTCAAGAAGGAGGGCTCGGCCGGCACGGCGAAGATCACGCAGTACACGCGTTACCTGACCGTGGCGCTGGCCATCCTCCAGGGCACCGGCCTGGTGGCCACCGCCCGCAGTGGCGCCCTGTTCTCCGGCTGCACCGTCGCCAGCCAGATCGTCCCGGACCGCGCGATCTTCTCCACCGTCGTGATGGTCATCTGCATGACCGCCGGTACGTGCGTCGTCATGTGGCTCGGTGAGCTGATCACCGACCGCGGCATCGGCAACGGCATGTCGATCCTGATGTTCATCTCGATCGCCGCGACGTTCCCGTCCGCGCTGTGGGCCATCAAGAAGTCGGGCACCCTGGCGGACGGCTGGATCGAGTTCGGCACCGTCGTCGCGGTCGGCCTGGTGATGGTCGCCCTGGTCGTCTTCGTCGAGCAGGCCCAGCGCCGGATCCCCGTGCAGTACGCCAAGCGCATGATCGGCCGCCGGTCCTACGGCGGTACCTCGACGTACATCCCGCTCAAGGTGAACCAGGCCGGTGTGATCCCGGTCATCTTCGCCTCGTCGCTGCTCTACATCCCGGCCCTGGTCGCACAGTTCTCCAGCGGAACCTCCAGCTGGAAGACCTGGATCGAGACCAACCTGACCAAGGGCGACCACCCGATCTACATCAGCATGTACTTCCTGCTGATCGTCTTCTTCGCCTTCTTCTATGTGGCCATCTCCTTCAACCCCGAGGAAGTGGCCGACAACATGAAGAAGTATGGTGGCTTCATCCCGGGCATCCGGGCTGGCCGACCGACCGCTGAGTACCTGTCGTACGTGCTCAACCGGATCACCTGGCCGGGTTCGCTGTACTTGGGTCTGATCGCTCTCGTGCCGACGATGGCGTTGGTTGGTTTCGGGGCAAATCAGAACTTCCCCTTCGGCGGGACCAGCATCCTGATCATCGTGGGTGTCGGCCTCGAGACGGTGAAGCAGATCGAGAGCCAGCTCCAGCAGCGCAATTACGAAGGGTTCCTCCGCTGATGCGAATCGTCCTCGTCGGGCCGCCGGGTGCCGGGAAGGGTACGCAGGCCACTCGTCTGGCCGAGACTCTGAGCGTTCCGCACATCTCCACGGGCGACCTGTTCCGCGCCAACATCAGCCGGCAGACCGACCTCGGGAAACTCGCGAAGTCCTACATGGACAAGGGCGAACTGGTGCCGGACACGGTGACCATCGCCATGGCCAAGGACCGCATGGAGCAGCCGGACGCCGAGCGCGGCTTCCTGCTGGACGGTTTCCCGCGCAACGTCTCGCAGGCCGAGGCCCTGGACGAGCTCCTCACCACCGAGGGCATCAAGCTGGACGCGGTACTCGACCTGGAGGCCCCCGAGGAGGAGGTCGTCAAGCGGATCGCCGGCCGGCGCATCTGCCGCAACGACTCCGCCCACGTCTTCCACGTGTCGTACAAGAAGCCGCAGACCGAGGGCGTCTGTGACGTCTGCGGCGGCGAGCTGTACCAGCGGGACGACGACTCCGAGGCGACCGTCCGGACGCGGCTGGAGGTCTACCACACGCAGACCGAGCCGATCATCGATTACTACAAGGCCCAGGGCCTGGTCGTGACCATCGATTCCATGGGCCCCGTGGAGCAGGTCACCGATCGCGCGCTGGCGGCGCTGAAGCGCGAGGGCGACGACGCGTAGTCGTCCGTCCCGTACGGCCGTGGAGTCCCCTGGACCCCACGGCCGTACTGTTGTGTAGGCAGTACCCGATCCCCCGACCGAGTGATGGAGAGCGCAGGCCCCCATGGTGCAGATCAAGAGCCCCGAGCAGATCGCGAAGATGCGTACGGCGGGCCTGGTGGTCGCCGCCATCCACGCGGCGACGCGGGAGGCGGCGGTGCCGGGGGCCACCACCAAGGACCTGGACGAGGTCGCGCGCAAGGTGCTGGCCGAGCACGGGGCGAAGTCGAACTTCCTCGGCTACGGCGGTTTCCCCGCGACGATCTGCACCTCGGTGAACGACGTCGTGGTGCACGGCATCCCGTCCGACGAGGTGGTCCTCAAGGACGGCGACATCATCTCCATCGACTGCGGCGCGATCGTGGACGGCTGGCACGGCGACGCGGCCTACACGGCGTTCGTGGGCTCCGGTCACGCCCCGGAGCTGATCGAGCTCTCCCGGGTGACCGAGGAGTCGATGTGGGCCGGTATCGCGGCCATGAGGCTCGGCAACCGGCTCGTCGACGTCTCGCGTGCCATCGAGACGTACATCCGCCGTCAGCCCAAGCCCGGCGGCGGGCGCTACGGCATCATCGAGGACTACGGCGGCCACGGCATCGGCACCGAGATGCACATGGACCCGCACCTGCTGAACTACGTCGACCGGCGCCGCGGCAAGGGCCCCAAGCTGGTGCCCGGCTTCTGCCTCGCCATCGAGCCGATGGTGTCCCTGGGCACCCCGCGCACCGAGGTGCTGGAGGACGACTGGACGGTCATCACGACCGACGGCACCTGGTCGTCCCACTGGGAGCACAGCGTGGCCCTCACGGAGGAGGGGCCGCTGGTGCTGACCGCCCCGGACGGTGGTAAGGCGAAGCTGGCGGAGCACGGGGTTGCTGCCGCCGCCGATCCGTTGGGCTGAGCTCGGTCGTGCGGGTGCGGTTTGGTGGGGGCTGGTCGCGCCCGCGCGGCGGAGCCGCATATGGACGCAGCCCCGCGCCCCTTTTGGTGGGCTGTTCTGACGGAAGTCCGAAGCTTACGGATCTTTCGGGTGGGGCAGACTCTCTCGATTCGTGTTTCTCGGGGCCCTGACGTAGACTGACTCGTCGGCTCTCGTGCACCCGCATGTCTGCATGCGCTCACACAGAGTCGATCAAGGTAGTCGATTCGAAGGGCGAAGCGTGGCCAAGAAGCAAGGTGCCATCGAGATCGAGGGCACTGTCGTCGAGTCTCTGCCGAACGCCATGTTCAAGGTCGAGCTCCAGAACGGCCACCAGGTCCTGGCACACATCAGCGGCAAGATGCGAATGCACTACATCCGTATCCTCCCTGACGACCGGGTCGTGGTGGAGCTGTCTCCGTACGACCTGACGCGTGGCCGGATCGTCTACCGGTACAAGTAGATCTTGCCCATGTCCCCGGGCGCCCTGACGGGCGTGCGGGGTTGTCGGCAACTGACCCGGAGAACCTCACATCCCATGAAGGTCAAGCCGAGCGTCAAGAAGATCTGCGACAAGTGCAGGGTGATCCGCCGTCACGGTCGGGTCATGATCATTTGCGAGAACCCGCGCCACAAGCAGCGCCAGGGCTGATCGCAGCCGATCTCACCCTCTGCAACGACATCGCAGAGACTTCGCGCGACGCGAGCTGAATATGTTCATACGCAGGGCCCAGGCGGGGGTTTCTTCTTGCCTGACACCCCCGGTTCGGAGGCCGGGGACCCAGTCGTACCAAGTCTTCGAAGAGAAGAGGCCGGCGGCTGGGATCCGGTTCTGCGGAAGACCTCCGAAGATCACCAGGAGCCATTGAATGGCACGCGTTTCCGGTGTTGACATCCCGCGCGACAAGCGCGTGGAGGTCGCCCTCACCTACGTGTTCGGCATCGGCCGGACCCTCTCGCAGGAGACGCTGGCTGCGACCGGCGTCGACCCGAACACCCGTGTTCGCGATCTGACCGAAGAGCAGCTGGTCGCCATCCGCGAGTACGTGGACAACAACATCAAGACCGAGGGTGACCTCCGTCGCGAGATCCAGGCCGACATCCGCCGCAAGGTCGAGATCGGCTGCTACCAGGGTCTCCGTCACCGTCGTGGTCTGCCTGTCCGCGGTCAGCGCACCAGCACGAACGCTCGTACCCGCAAGGGCCCGCGTCGCGCCATCGCCGGCAAGAAGAAGCCGGGCAAGAAGTAGTCCGCAGCGGACTCGCCGTCCAGCGGTCTTCGCTGTAGGACCGACCACCTCCCGTAGGAGTAATAGATGCCCCCCAAGGGTCGTCAGGGCGCTGCCAAGAAGGTGCGCCGCAAGGAAAAGAAGAACGTCGCCCACGGCCAGGCGCACATCAAGAGCACGTTCAACAACACGATCGTGTCCATCACGGACCCGGCCGGAAACGTGATCTCCTGGGCCTCCGCCGGCCACGTCGGCTTCAAGGGCTCGCGCAAGTCCACGCCGTTCGCCGCGCAGATGGCCGCCGAGTCGGCTGCCCGTCGCGCGCAGGAGCACGGCATGCGCAAGGTCGACGTCTTCGTCAAGGGCCCGGGCGCCGGTCGTGAGACCGCGATCCGTTCCCTCCAGGCCACTGGCCTCGAGGTCGGCTCCATCCAGGACGTCACCCCCACCCCGCACAACGGCTGCCGTCCGCCGAAGCGCCGCCGCGTCTGACGCACGGTCGTCCTGAGAGTACGGGCGGTACGGCTCCCTGAAAGGGTCGTACCGCCCGTACCCTTGCAGTACGGAGTCGGGCGTCAAATAGCGGGCGCCCCTGACTGAAGGAACACATCATGCTGATCGCTCAGCGTCCCTCGTTGACCGAAGAGGTCGTCGACGAGTTCCGCTCCCGGTTCGTGATCGAGCCGCTGGAGCCGGGCTTCGGCTACACCCTCGGCAACTCCCTCCGCCGTACGCTCCTGTCGTCGATCCCGGGTGCGGCGGTCACGTCGATCCGTATCGACGGTGTCCTGCACGAGTTCACCACCGTGCCGGGCGTCAAGGAGGACGTCACCGACCTGATCCTCAACATCAAGCAGCTGGTCGTCTCCTCGGAGCACGACGAGCCGGTCGTGATGTACCTGCGCAAGCAGGGCCCGGGTCTGGTCACCGCCGCCGACATCGCGCCCCCGGCCGGTGTCGAGGTGCACAACCCCGACCTCGTCCTCGCCACGCTCAACGGCAAGGGCAAGCTGGAGATGGAGCTGACGGTCGAGCGCGGCCGCGGCTATGTCTCCGCCGTGCAGAACAAGCAGGTCGGTCAGGAGATCGGGCGCATCCCGGTCGACTCGATCTACTCGCCGGTTCTGAAGGTCACGTACAAGGTCGAGGCCACGCGTGTCGAGCAGCGCACCGACTTCGACAAGCTGATCGTGGACGTCGAGACCAAGCAGGCGATGCGTCCCCGTGACGCCATGGCCTCCGCGGGCAAGACCCTGGTCGAGCTGTTCGGTCTCGCCCGCGAGCTGAACATCGACGCCGAGGGCATCGACATGGGCCCGTCCCCGACGGACGCCGCCCTGGCCGCCGATCTGGCGCTGCCGATCGAGGAGCTGGAGCTCACCGTTCGGTCGTACAACTGCCTCAAGCGTGAGGGCATCCACTCCGTGGGTGAGCTCGTCGCGCGTTCCGAGGCCGACCTCCTGGACATCCGCAACTTCGGTGCGAAGTCCATCGACGAGGTCAAGGCGAAGCTGGCCGGCATGGGCCTGGCCCTCAAGGACAGCCCGCCCGGATTCGACCCCACGGCCGCCGCCGACGCCTTCGGCGCCGACGACGACGCGGACGCGGGTTTCGTGGAGACCGAGCAGTACTGATCGGTCGTTGCCGGTGAGCATCCGCTCATCGGGTTCCTGACCCCGGTACCTGACACGGCCGGGGCAGACACACAGGAGAAGAAAGATGCCGAAGCCCACCAAGGGTGCCCGTCTGGGCGGCAGTGCCGCGCACGAGAAGCTGCTGCTCGCGAACCTCGCGAAGGCGCTCTTCGAGCACGGCCGTATCACCACCACCGAGGCGAAGGCCCGCCGTCTGCGGCCGTACGCCGAGCGTCTGGTGACCAAGGCGAAGAAGGGCGACCTTCACAACCGCCGTCAGGTGCTCCAGGTCATCACGGACAAGAGCGTCGTCCACACGCTCTTCACCGAGATCGGCCCGCGCTACGAGAACCGCCCGGGTGGCTACACCCGTATCACCAAGATCGGTAACCGTCGTGGCGACAACGCGCCCATGGCTGTCATCGAGCTGGTCGAGGCGCTGACCGTGGCGCAGCAGGCGACCGGTGAGGCCGAGGCCGCCACCAAGCGTGCGGTCAAGGAGGCCGAGGAGGCCAAGGTCGAGGAGACCAAGGCCGACGAGGTCGCCGAGGACGCCGCCGAGGAGTCCAAGGACGCGTAAGCGGTCCTTCGGCTGCCGGTCCGTCGTGACCGGTCGCGCAGTTCCCCGCGCCCCTGGAGGGGCGCATCGGTGGGCCCGTTCCTTTCGAGGGACGGGCCCGCTTTTTTGTGTTGCTGAGAGGATCTCGGTGTGAGTGACGAAGTACAGCCCGGGTACGTCCGTGTCCGTCTCGATCTCTCCTACGACGGGAGCGAGTTCTCCGGGTGGGCCAAGCAGGCCGGCGGGCGGCGGACCGTGCAGGGGGAGATCGAGGACGCGCTGCGGACCGTCACCCGGTCCCGGGAGACCTTCGAGCTGACCGTGGCGGGCCGCACCGACGCGGGGGTGCACGCGCGGGGGCAGGTGGCCCATGTCGATCTGCCGGAGGGCGTGTGGCGTGAGCACCACGAGAAGCTGCTGAAGCGGCTCGCCGGGCGGTTGCCCCGGGACGTGCGGGTGTGGGCGCTCAGGGAGGCGCCCCATGGCTTCAACGCGCGGTTCTCGGCCGTCTGGCGGCGGTACGCGTACCGGGTGACGGACAACCCCGGGGGCGTGGATCCGCTGCTGCGGGGCCATGTGCTCTGGCACGACTGGCCGCTCGACGTCGACGCGATGAACGAGGCGGCGCTGCGGCTGCTCGGCGAGCACGACTTCGCCGCCTACTGCAAGCGGCGGGAAGGGGCCACGACCATCCGGACCCTCCAGGAGCTGAGCCTGGTCAAGGGCGACGACGGGATCATCACGGCCACCGTGCGGGCCGACGCCTTCTGCCACAACATGGTGCGCTCGCTCATCGGGGCGCTGCTGTTCGTGGGGGACGGGCACCGGGGCGCCGAGTGGCCGGGGAAGGTGCTGGCCGCCGGGGTGCGGGACTCCGCCGTGCATGTCGTACGGCCGCACGGGCTGACGCTGGAGGAGGTCGGCTACCCGGCCGACGAGCTCCTGGCCGCCCGCAACAAGGAGGCCAGGAACCGGCGGACGCTGCCGGGGGCTGCGGGATGCTGCTGAGCGCTCCTACGCCGGTTCCATGATCAGCCAGGCCACCGTCGAGGTGTCCCCGGGCATGCCCTTCACGGAGAAGGACGCGCCGGGGGTGCGGGAGGCGACGTAGGCGACGCCGGAGGGGGTGCCGGCGGGGGACTGGACGGTCAGGAAGATGCGGCTGGCGGCGGTGACGGCGGTCGTGGGGACGGTGACCGGGGTGGTGCCGGCGAGGGTGACGGTGCCCATCTTGGCGTTGCTGCCCTCCTTGACCTTGATGCCCTTCCCGGCCCGTCCCACGACGAGGTCGGCGTCGGCGCTGCCGATCTGGGCGGGGCCGAGGCGCCCCCAGCTGGTGTCCCGGCCGGTGTCGCCGCCGGGGCCGAAGGTCTGGGTGCCGTCGATCTCCATCGAGAAGCGGTTGACGGAGTCTCCGGCGGCCCGGGACTGGAAGGCGCGGGAGGTCCTGCCGGTGCCGGTGACCGCGTAGCCCTGGGCGCTCTGCCGCTGCTGGACGAGGTGGACGCCCGGGCCGCCGGGGCCGCCGGTGGTGGTGACCGTGAGGCCGGGGGTGGTGAGGGAGACCCGGCCGTTGGCGCGGCTGACGGTGAGGGGCGTGTCGAGGACGGTGCCGTCGTCGGCGTGCCGGACGAGCGCGAAGTCGGAGCCGTCGCCGGTGCCGGACTCGGTGGCGTCGGTGGTGCGCAGGGTCCAGCGGCGGGCCCTGCCGCGGGACCAGAACTCCAGGTCGCGCCGGGTGCCGGCGGCTCCGGAGATCATGTGGACGTCATGCCGGTCCCACTCGATGCCGGTGTCCCGGTGGGTGCCGGAGATCACACCGCTGTGGCGGACGAGGACCGCTCCGAGGTCCTGGAAGGGGGCCGTGGTCCCGACGTACTGGCCGCCGACCACCGAGACGTTGCTCACGGGGTTCAGCGCCGAGGTGGTGAGGCCGTAGGCGGGGGAGTCCGCCCCGGTGTCGTCGTCGCCGCGGCCGGTGGTGGCGGAGCAGCCGGTGAGGACGACGCCTTCCGCGGCCTCGCCGGTGACGGTGAAGCCGGAGTAGGGGATGAGGGAGGTCGCGGTCTCCCTGCCGTCCCGCCCGGCGAGGCAGCCGAGGAGCTGGAGGAAGCGGCCGCCGGGGGAGGTGGCGAGGTGGAAGCCGTCCCGGCCGTTGCGGTCGCTGGTGCAGCCGATCATCACCAGTGCGTGGCTGACGCCGGTGACGTGGTAGCCGTGCCGGCCGTTCGCCTCGGAGCGGCAGTCGACCACGGTGGCCGCGTCGGGGTTGAGGATGTCGAAGCCGTGTCCCCCGTTGCCCTCGGCGTGGCACTGGAACAGGTCGGCGTCGACCAGGCCGCCGCCGGTGCCGGTGGCGTCTGCCCAGGTGAAGCCGTGGCCTTCGTTGTCGACGCAGTGGACCTGGGTGAGCTGCAGGGCGGTGGCGTTCTGGGCGTTCAGGCCGTGGCCGGTGAAGCGCCAGACGGTCACCTTCTCCAGGCCGAGGTCCTGGACGCCGGGGATGACGCGGATGCCGTCGACGGCGGTTCCGGTGGTGGACCGCTGGTCGCGGCCGTCGAGCGCCAGGCCGTACAGGCGGGCGCCGCCGCCGTACCCCGTGGCGGTGGAGGTCCCCTGTGCCGGGGCCGGGCCGATGACGATCAGGGCCTCGCCGGTGAAGGTGCCGAGGCCGGGGCGCAGGTAGGAGGCGGTCATCTCGGTCTCGGCCGGGGAGCGCGGGTGCCAGTCGCCGCGCAGGGTGACACCGAGACGGAGGCGGAGCGGGGAGGTGAGCCGGTACGCGCCGGGCGGGAGGTAGACGGTGTCGCCCTGGCCGGCCGCGTCGATCGCCTTCTGGATGGCGGGCGCGTCGTCGTTCCTGTCGTCGCCGAGGGCCCCGTACGGCGCGTCCTTCACGTTGAGCCAGCCCGCGCCGGTGCCGGTGGCCGAGGCCGTCTGGGCGATGACGATCGAGGTAGCGAGGGCGGCGCCGGTGAGGCCGGCGGCGCCGGCGAGGAGGCTGCGTCGGGTCGTGGCGCTCATGGCGTGGTTCCCCCCAGGGATCCGTGACCGGATGATCAGATGATCACTTGGGGGGAGTGTCGCACGTCCGATTGGCCCGTTTGACGGTCGGCCGGGTCAGCCCTCGGCCGCCGCCGAGGCCTGGGTCTGGCCACGGCGGTTGATCTGCTGGAACGCGAACTCGGCGAGGTCGTCGCCCATGGCGAAGACGGCCGTGTCCTTCGTGGTCACGTCCTTGCCGTCGGTGAAGCCCGTGATCGTGAAGTAGGCGTAACGACCGTAGGAGTTGGTCGTCGAGCGGCAGATCGCGGCGTTGCAGAAGGCCTTCACGCCCTTGCCGGCGAGCGCCTTGACGATGCTCTTGCTGTCGGCCTGGCTCTTGACCTTCAGGGCCTGGGCCTCGGTGTCGAAGACCGCCACACCGACCGTCACCGCGGTGTTCCCCTTGGTGTACGTCACCCGCATCAGCCGGGTGCAGCCGTTCGCCGCGAAGACCTTGGGCAGGGTGCCCTGGGCGCCCGTGGCGCAGTCGGTGCTGTCCGCCGTCGGGCCCTTCTTGTAGACGCTGGAGCCCATGGTGAGCTGGGTGCCGGGGAACATCAGCTCCGGGCTGTTCTCCGCCTTGTCCTTGGCCTTGCTGGAGACGAACTCCTTGGGGTTCAGGGCCGGCGGCGCGCTGGTGGGCGCGAAGGACGGCGTGCCGGACGCGCTCGGCAGGCCGGTGGCGGGCACCGAGGACGTGGGCCGGTTGGCCTCGTCGCTGCCGCCGCTGTCCACCACCGCCATGGTCACGGCCGCGCCGACGCCGACCGTGGCCAGCGCACCCCCGACTATGAGGAACACCTTGCGGCGTCTGTTGCGTTTCTCGGACGCGTCCGCGAGTGCCGCCCAGTCCGGGGACGGGCCGTCACTGCCACCGGTCCACGGCTGCTGGGAGTTCGGTTTCCACGGATCCCACTGGGACTGAGGTCCCCCCTGCCCATAGCTCATGGGCCGCATCTTAGACGGGTGGACACGCCGCGTTCCGCTCCAACTGCCTTTGAAACCTTCTCACCCGGAGATGTCGTGTTTGCCGTGCCGGGGCCTTGTACGGGCCCGGGCCGGGCCCTGTTCCGGCCTCGTTTTGACCCCACCCTCGCGACACGGGTATCCTGCATCTTCGTTGTGTATTGGCTTGCTCATTCTCACGGGACGGGCCCTTACACCGGTCCACCGGGCCGATGACCAGCGACCAGCACGCGGTTTGCGTCACCGCAGTGCGGTCAGGGCTGTCGTGATCGTCTTCGGTGACCTTGTCAGGACCACTCACTCGAAGCGAAGGCTACGAACCGTGCGTACGTACAGCCCCAAGCCCGGCGATGTGACGCGCCAGTGGCACGTCATCGACGCTCAGGACGTTGTCCTGGGCCGTCTCGCCAGCACCGCCGCCTCCATCCTGCGCGGCAAGCACAAGCCGATCTACGCCCCTCACGTCGACACCGGTGACTTCGTCATCATCATCAACGCCGACAAGGTGCACCTGTCCGGCAACAAGCGGACCCAGAAGATGGCGTACCGCCACTCCGGCTACCCGGGTGGTCTGCGCTCCGTCCGCTACGACGAGCTGCTGGACAAGAACCCGGAGAAGGCCATCGAGAAGGCCGTCAAGGGCATGCTCCCGAAGAACACGCTGGGCCGTCAGATGCTCTCGAAGCTGAAGGTCTACAAGGGTGACCAGCACCCGCACGGCGCGCAGCAGCCGCAGCCGTTCGAGATCACCCAGGTCGCGCAGTAACAGCGGCCAGACCAAACCAAGCCAAGAGAATCTGAGGAATCACCGTGGCCGAGACCACTGCCGAGCAGCCGCTCGAAGAGACTGAGCTCGTCGACATCGACAGCTACACCACCGAGTCCGAGGTGCCCGTCGAGGGCGAGTACACCTCGGAGTCCCTCGCCTCCCGCTTCGGCGACCCGCAGCCGGCCGCCGGCCTGGGCCGTCGCAAGAACGCCATCGCCCGCGTCCGGATCGTCCCGGGCTCCGGCAAGTGGAAGATCAACGGTCGCACCCTCGAGGACTACTTCCCGAACAAGGTGCACCAGCAGGAAGTCAACGAGCCGTTCAAGGTTCTCGAGCTCGAGGGCCGCTACGACATCATCGCCCGCATCGCGGGTGGCGGTGTCTCCGGTCAGGCCGGTGCGCTCCGTCTCGGTGTCGCCCGCGCGCTGAACGAGGCGGACGTCGACAACAACCGCGGTGCGCTCAAGAAGGCCGGCTTCCTGCGCCGCGACGACCGCGCGGTCGAGCGGAAGAAGGCCGGTCTGAAGAAGGCCCGCAAGGCTCCGCAGTACAGCAAGCGCTAATCACAGCTGCCTGCTCGTACGACCGCCCCGGCGGCACGCCACAGTGCTGTCGGGGCGTTCGTTTTATCTCTGCCAGGGGCGTATAACGGCACAAGATGCTCAAAGGCTTGTGTGACGGATGCCGCTATCCGGTGTAATTGCCCCTTCGGTCATTGACGCTTCCTCAGGAGGACAAGTGGGACGACTCTTCGGTACGGACGGGGTGCGCGGGGTCGCGAACGCGGATCTGACGGCCGAGATGGCGCTCGGCCTGTCCGTCGCGGCGGCGCATGTGCTCGCCGAGGCGGGCACCTTCGAGGGTCACCGGCCGGTGGCCGTCGTGGGGCGGGACCCGCGTGCGTCCGGAGAGTTCCTGGAGGCCGCCGTGGTCGCGGGTCTCGCGAGCGCCGGCGTGGACGTGCTGAAGGTCGGCGTGCTGCCGACGCCCGCCGTCGCCTACCTCACCGGTGTGCTCGGCGCGGACCTGGGCGTGATGCTCTCCGCCAGCCACAACGCCATGCCCGACAACGGCGTCAAGTTCTTCGCGCGCGGTGGCCACAAGCTCGCCGACGAGCTGGAGGACAAGATCGAGGCCGTGTACGAGTCCCACACGCACGGTGAGCCGTGGGAGCGGCCCACCGGCGCGGGCGTCGGACGCGTGCGCTCCTACGACGAGGGCTTCGACCGGTACGTCGCCCACCTCATCGCCGTGCTGCCCAACCGGCTCGACGGGCTGAAGATCGTCCTCGACGAGGCGCACGGCGCGGCGGCGCGGGTGTCCCCGGAGGCCTTCACCCGGGCCGGGGCCGAGATCGTGACGATCGGTGCCGAGCCGGACGGGCTGAACATCAACGACGGGTGCGGATCGACGCACCTCGGCAAGCTGCAGGCCGCGGTCGTCGAGCACGGGGCCGACTTCGGCATCGCGCACGACGGCGACGCCGACCGGTGCCTCGCCGTGGACCACACGGGCGAGGAGATCGACGGCGACCAGATCCTCTCCGTCCTGGCGCTCGCCATGCGGGAGCGGGGCGTGCTGCGGTCAGACACCGTTGTCGCCACCGTCATGTCCAACCTCGGGTTCAAGCTCGCCATGGAGCGGGAGGGGATCCGCCTCGTCCAGGCCGCGGTCGGCGACCGGTACGTCCTGGAGGAGATGAAGGAGCACGGCTACGCCCTCGGCGGCGAGCAGTCCGGGCACGTGATCATCCTCGACCACGCGACGACCGGTGACGGCACGCTGACCGGGCTCATGCTGGCGGCGCGGGTCGCCCAGAGCGGGAAGTCGCTGCGGGAGCTGGCCTCCGTGATGGAGCGGCTGCCGCAGGTGCTGGTCAATGTGCCGGACGTGGACCGGTCGCGGGTCGGGGACTCGGACGAGCTGTCGGCCGCCGTCGCCGAGGCGGAGCGGGAGCTGGGGTCGACCGGACGGGTCCTCCTGCGCCCCTCCGGCACCGAGCCGCTGGTCCGGGTGATGGTCGAGGCCGCCGACATCGAACAGGCTCGCGCCGTCGCCGGCCGACTGGCCGACGCGGTGAAATCCGCGCTGGGGTAGGGGGCGGACGGGGGCGGGGCCGGTTTCGGTCGGGGGCCTGAGGCCGGGGCCGGGGCGGGGATTGTGTCTGAGGCCGGTTCCGCGGCCGGGGCGGGCTGGGGGTCTGAGGCCGGGGGCCGAGTCAGAGGTCGGGCCGGGTCCGGGCCCGGTGCGGGTCCGGGGTTGAGGCCGGGGGCTGGGTCTGCGGCCGGGGCGGGGTGCGGGTTTGCGGCCGGGGCCGGTTCGTGGCCCGGTGCGGGTCCAGGTATGAGGCCGGTTCGTGGCCCGGTGCGGGTCCAGGTATGAGGCCGGTTCCGGGGCGGGGTGTGGGCCTGAGGCCGGGGGCTGGGTTTGAGGCCAGGCCGGGCCGGGGCCGGTCGTGGCCCGGTGCGGGTCCAAGTATGAGACCGGGTCCGGGGCTGGCTGTGAGGCCAGGGGCTGGGTTTGAGGCCAGGCCGGGCCGGGGCCGGGCCGGGGGTCGGGCTTGAGGCAGGGGCCGGGGCGGGGTGTGGGTCTGAGGCTGGGCCGGGGCCCGGGCGGGGTGTGGGTCTGAGGGCCGGGCCGGGGCCGGGGCCGGTGTTCGGGGGCGGGGTGGGCCGGGGGCTGTGGGTGTGGGGTGGCTGGGTGTGCGGTTGCTCGTGTCCTTCGGGGCCGCCTCTTTCGGTCGCCGTCTGCTCGGGGCGCGTACGTGGGCGTACGCGCCCCGTCGCCTTTTACGGCTTGCGGCCCACCGCGCCGTACGCGTCCACCCGCGGGCCCGCCGGGGCGTCCGGCTGCGGGCGCCACTCGGTGACCTGGACGACCCCGGGCTCCACCAGGTCCAGCCCCTCGAAGAAGCCGGCGATCTCGGCGACGGTGCGCACGTGGTAGGGGACCGCACCGCTCTTGTTGTAGGCCTCGGACGCGGCGATCATGCCCTCGCTGGTGGCGGTGCTGTCGCTGATCACCAGATAGCTGCCCGAGGGGAGCCCGGCCATGAGCCGGCCCACCAGGTCGCGTGCCTGGGCGTACTCGGCGACATGGCCCAGCGTGTTGAGGATCATCAGGGCGATCGGGCGGGAGAAGTCCAGGGTGCCCTTGGCGGCCTCCAGGACGGCCTCGGGGTCGTACAGGTCGGCGTCCAGGTAGGCGGTGGCGCCCTCGGGGCTGCTGCTCAGCAGGGCGTGGGCGTGCGCCAGGACGGTGGGGTCGTTGTCGACGTACACGATCCGGGCGTCCGGCGCGGTGCGCTGGGCCACCTCGTGGGTGTTGTCGGCGGTCGGCAGACCGGTGCCGATGTCGAGGAACTGCCGTATGCCCTGCTCGCCTGCGAGGTGGCGGACGGCGCGGCCGAGGAAGTGACGACTGGTCACGGCGACGTCCACCAGCCCCGGGAAGATCTCCTTGATGTGGTCGCCGATCTCCCGGTCGACCTCGTAGTTGTCCTTGCCGCCGACGAAGTAGTTCCAGAAGCGGGCGGAGTGCGGCTTGGACGTGTCGATACGGGTGTGTGGCATGACGGTCTCCTGGCGGCACGGATGGGTGAGCGCAGCGGTGACTGCAGAGTCGCTCGCAGAGTTGCCTGCAGATTGATTGCAGAGTCAACCTATGTGAACTGCCCTGCATCACAAGCAAGTTGGGGATCACCCGCCCCCGCCCGACGTGCGGTTTCAGCCAGTCCGCACCGAGGGCCGGTGCCGCTGCCACCATGCCCGCTGGGCCAGCAGGGTCAGGGTCCCCGCGAGGACGATGCCCAGCAGGTTCAGCAGGAGCTGTTCCGTCGACCCCCATGTCTGTTTCATGTCCCCGTAGCCGAGGGCGACCGCCGCGTTGGCCGCCGCCGGGACCGTGGTGACGGAGATGGCCACGCCCACCAGGGCGCCGGACTTGGCCGAGGTCAGGGAGAGGGTGCCGGCCGCTCCGGCCAGCACGGCGACGATGAAGGAGAAGGCGTCGGGGGCGTAGACGAAACCGGTCTGCGGGCGGTCGGCGTCCAGCTGGGCCTGGCTGAAGAGGCCCAGGGCGTCCATGAAGAGGCTGAAGACGACCGTGGCGGCCATGGCGACCGCGAAGCCGACGAGCAGGGCGTTCAGGGACCGCAGGGCCAGGCGGGGACGGCGCCGGACGATCGAGGTGGAGATCCCGGCGAGCGGCCCGAACTCCGGGCCCACGGCCATGGCGCCGACGATCAGGACCGCGTTGTCCAGCACCACACCGCAGGCCGCGATCATCGTGGCCAGGGTGATGAAGGCGAGGTAGGTGACGGAGAGCGTCGACTCCTCGTGGGTGGCGTCGGTGAGGTGCTCCCACAGGACCGCGTCCGCGCCCTCGCCCGGTGCCTCCGCCTCGGCCTTGTCGGCGCGCAGCGACAGGGTCAGGTCGATGTTCTCGACGGCGATCGAACCGGTCCGGTCCACGCCCGCCGCCTGCAGCTCGGTGAGCAGTGCGTCACCGGCCTCACGGGCCACGTCGCAGGTGACGACGTCCCCGGCGGGATTGCGGGCCGCACCCCGCAGCACCACGAGGTGCGTGGCGCCGACGGTGTTCTCGATCAGCCGGAGCACGTCGTCGGTCTTCTCCGGCGGGGTGATCAGACGCAGATGCAGCACGGGGGCAGGCTAGGGGATGTTGCGAAAGTCCCGCACAGCACCCACGGCGCCCGGCACGTACTCCCGCCGCACCGGCCGAAATCCCAAGTACGTCCAGTACGAGGGCTTTCGTCCGGCACTCCCCCAGCCTTCGGCCGGGGGGACCCCCAGAGCACGCACCGGACACCGCGGGCACCGCACAGGACTTTCGCAACACCCCCTAGTCGGCGGCCCCGTCCCGCCAGTCCCCGCCCCGTGTGACGGGGATCACGCGCAGGAGAAAACTTGCGGACGGGCGCCCGCGTCTAGCGGGTGTGAGATCAGTCAGGGCAACGCTGCACGAGGCGGACGAGGCACGTCTCCTGCGGCTGGTGGCCAAGGGCGACCGGGCCGCGTTCGAGGAGTTGTACCGGCGTACGTCGCCGTGGCTGGCGGTGCGGCTGCGCCGCCGCTGCGCGGACGAGCAGGTCGTCGCCGAGGTGATGCAGGAGACGTATCTGGCGGTGTGGCGCGCGGCGGGCGCGTTCAGCGGGGCCGCGGTCGGCGGGTCGGCCACCGGCTGGCTGTGGACGATCGCCGCGCGCCGTCTGGTCGACGCGTTCCGGCGCCGCGCCCACCACGCGGAGCCGCCGCCGGCCGCCGCGCCACCCGGTGCGGCACCCGCCGCCGAGGAGGAGGCGCTCGCGGCGAGCGTCGGCGGGGACGTCGGCGACGCGCTGCGCCGCCTCGCGCCGGAACTGAGACAGGTACTGCAGGCCCTGGTGCTCGACGGACTGTCCGTCAAGGAGACCGCGGTCCTGCTCGGGCTGCCCGAGGGCACGGTCAAGACCCGTGCCCGCCGGGCCAGGATCCAGATGCGGAGGGCGCTGGCATGAGCGTGGAACACGCGTCGGCGCGGATCATCGAGGGATACGCGCGCGGTGACACGGACCTCGCCGCCGACGAGGTGTGGGCGGTGGAGGCCCATCTGGAGAACTGCCGGGGTTGCCGCGACCGGCTGGCGGCCGCGGTCGCCACCGGGGTCCCGGCGGTCGCCTCGCTGGTCGACTCCGTGTGGTCCGGCCTCGCGCCCGAACTGGCGGCCACCGCCCCGATGCCGCGCCGACGGCACCGGCCGGCCTGGCTGTCGGGCTGGCTGACGCCCGCCATGGTGCCGTGGGTGGCCATGGTCGTCGGCGTGACGCTGCTGGCGCTGCTGCTCGAACGGACCGGCTTCGGCCTCGGCTCCTGGGCCGGGGCCGGGTCCGGGTCCCGCTCGGGCTCCGGTCAGGTGTCGCTGGTGCTGCTGTTCGCGCCGGTCCTGCCCGTGCTCGGCGTCGCGGCGTCCTGGTCACGGGGTCTGGACCCGGCGTACGAACTGACCGCCTCGGCGCCCCGGGCCGGGCTCCCCCTGGTGCTGCGCCGGACCGCTTCGGTGCTCGGCGTGGTCGTCCCCGCGCTGCTGGTGGGCGGCTGGGCGACGGGGGTGACGGCGGCTCAGTGGCTGCTGCCCTGCCTGGCGTTCACGGCGGCGACGCTCGCGCTCGGCGGCGCGGTCGGGGTGACCCGCGCCGCCGTCGCGCTGGCCGCCGTGTGGGCCGCCGTGATCGTGGCGCCGACCCTGGCCGCCGGCGGCCGTACGGCCTTCGCCCTGGGGACGGGCGGCCTGCCCGTGTGGGGGCTGCTCCTCGCTCTCGGCATCGGTGTCGTGATCGCCCGCAGGGGCGCGTACACCGCGCTGGGAGCCCATCGATGACCACCGGAAGGGAACATTCCATGACGTCCGCGGTGAGCGCGGCCGACCTCGCGCCGACGCCCTACGCCCATGAGATCCGGGCCGTCGGGCTGAAGGTCAGGGTCGGTCGCAGACGGATGGCCGTCGACGGCCTCGACCTGTCGCTGGGCACCGGCGTGCACGGCCTCCTCGGCCCCAACGGGGCGGGCAAGACCACCCTCATCCGGACGCTGGCCACCGTCCTGCGCCCCACCGAGGGCGGCCTGGAGCTGCTCGGCGAGTCCGTGGGCGGCACGGGCGACGTGCGGGCGCTGCGCCGCCGGATCGGCTATCTGCCGCAGGAGTTCGGCTACTACAAGCGGTTCACGGTCCGCGAGTTCGTCGAGTACATGGCGTGGCTGAAGGAGGTCCCCGGGGCGGACATCCCCGCCGCGGTGCAGCGCGCCGTGGAGCGGGTCGGCCTGGCGGACCGCGCCGACGACCGGATGAGAACCCTCTCGGGGGGCATGGTGCGCCGGGTCGGCATCGCCCAGGCCCTCGTCAACGATCCGGCGATCCTGCTGCTGGACGAGCCGACGGTCGGGCTGGACCCGGCGCAGCGGCTGCGCTTCCGTGAACTGCTCCAGCAGCTGGGCACCGACACCTGTGTGCTCGTCTCGACCCATCTGGTGGAGGACGTGGCCGCCGCCTGCACCGACGTGGTGCTCTTCGCCGAGGGCCGCCTGGTCTTCCAGGGCACCCCGGACGACCTGGCGGCCGCGGGCGGCCCCGAGGACGTGGGCGACAGCCCTCTGGAGCGCGGCTACTCGGCGCTGCTCCAGGCCCCCGGGCAGGGAAGGGGAGCCTGGTGAACCCGCCTGTCGCACACGTCCCGCGTGTTCCCCGCGTCCCCCGCTTCCTCCGCCTCCCGCGCGTCGTGCGCATCGAGCTGAGACGCTCGGTCGCCCCCTGGGCCGGTGGCGCGGTCCTGACGACGGCCCTCGGGTTCCTGTACCTGCTGAAGGGCACGCTCGGCGGGGGCACCACGGCCTGGACGGCCCAGTGGACGACCATGGCCCTGTGGCTGCGCGCCCTGCTGTTCTACCTGTGGCCGCTCGCCGTCGGGGCCGGCGCGCTCCAGGGCCTGCGCGACCACCGCTCGAAGATGTCCGAGCTGCTGACGAGCACACCGCGGCCCGCCCGGCACCGCGCGGCCGCGCTGGCAGGCACCACGGCGGCCGCCCTGGCTTCGGCCTTCGCGCTGCTCGTCCTCCTGGGCGGGGTCCAGGTGCTCGCCCACACCTCGTACACCCACCTCGGGTGGCTGCCGATCTCGCTGATCGGGGCGTTCTCCCTGGTCGCGGGGTCCGTCCTGGGCATGGGGGCCGCGCGGGCCCTGCCGTCCGTGCTCACGCCGCCCCTGGTGACGGTGGGTGCCTTCGCCTTCACGGTCCTCATGCAGCTGTCGTGGGGCCGGACGCAGCGGGACACGCCGGCGGGCATCCCGGTGACCGAGCCGAACCGGCTCTCGCTGCTGTCCCCGGCCGTGCAGGACGTGCGCGACCCGTTCACCACGCTCTCCGCCGCCGCGCACCTCGGGCAGACGCTGTGGCTGCTCGGCATGGCCGTGACCGGCTTCGCGCTGCTGGTCGCCGCGCGGCGGCGCACCCGCCTGCTCGCCGTGGCGCCCGTCGTGGCGGGCGCGGCCCTCGCCCTGCTCGTCCTGCCCACCGACCCCGACCGGCTGTTCGTCGTCGACAGGACCGCCGCGGAACCGGTGTGCGACGGCCCCGTGTGCGTGACGCGGACCCAGCAGGGGCGCCTCGCCGATGTCGCCGGCCCCGGAAAGAAGGCGCTGAGCCTGCTGCATGCCGCCCTGGGCGACCGGGCGCCGGTCTCGGTCCGGGAGAGCGCCGCGGTGCTGCCGGAGGGCAGCACGCCGAAGTGGTCCGGCAGGACCGTGCCCCTCGACTTCGACGACGCCGGCATCGCCGGGGCCAAGGGCGAGGACATGACCCGGGCCCTGGTCGGCAAGGGCCTGGTGCCGGGGTGTTCCCCCGTCGGCTGGAGCAGCACGGGGGGCGAGGACGTCGCGCGTACCGTCGCGGTCGGCTGGGTCCTCGGAGACCCCGTGTCGTTGCCCCAGGGGTCCGAGAAGCTGCGACGCTACATCGACGGCGAGGCCCGACCGGTGTGGCAGAAGTTCCGGACGCTGCCCGAGGCCGAGCAGCGCGCCCGGATCGACGCCATGCGCACCGCCGCGCTCTCCTGCGAGGGGGACGCGCTCGAAGCGCTCCGCAAGAGCGGCGGTGCGTCGCGGTGAGATGGCTGACGCTGTACGCCCGCTCGCGCCAGGTCCCCGCCGCGCTCGCCGCGCTGCTGGTCGGCGCGGCGAGCGCGTGGGCCCTGGCCCGCGACGGCGGTGGCGGTCCGGCCGATCCGCGGCTGCCCCTGCTCGTCCTCGCCGTGGGGGCGATGGCGGCCTCCACCGGTTTCGGCGGGCAGGACCCGGCGCTGGACCGCACGGCGGCGATCCGCTGGGCGCCGCGCCGGGCGGCCCATGTGCTCCTGGCCGGGGCGGTCGTCGCGGCGGTGCCGCTGTGCACGCCGACGGCGGGGGCGGACCTGGCCGGGGTCGCGTTCGTCGTCCGGGACAGCGCGGGCCTGCTGGGCCTGGGCGCCCTGGGGGCGGCGCTGTGGGGCGGCTCGTACGCGTGGACGCTGCCGTTCGCCTGGCTGGCGTACGCGTTCTTCGCACCGCCGCCGACGGGGGTGCCGACACGGGTGGCGGGCTGGCTGCTGCTGCCCGCGGGCGCACCGGCGGCCACCTGGACGGCGCTGGCCCTCGCGGTCACGGGCACCGTGGCCTACGCGGCGGCGGGCCCGAGACGCTGACCGGGGCCGTCCGTCACAGCTTGCGCAGGCTCAGCCGCTGGACCTTGTGGTCGGAGCCCTTGCGGACGACGAGGGTGGCGCGGCCCCGGGTGGGGGCGATGTTCTCGACCAGGTTGGGCTGGTTGATGGTGCGCCACTGAGCGCGCGCGTAGTCCAGTGCCTCCTCCTCGGAGACCTGGGTGTACTTCGTGAAGTACGAGTCCGGGTTCTGGAAGGCGGTGGCGCGCAGCTTGCGGAACCGGTTGAGGTACCAGCGCTCGATGTCCTCGGCGCTCGCGTCGACGTACACGCTGAAGTCGAAGTAGTCGGCCAGACCGACGCGGGTGCGGCCGTCCTTGCCGGGGAGGGCGGGCTGGAGGACGTTGAGCCCCTCGACGATGAGGATGTCGGGGCGGCGGACGGTCAGCCGGCGGTCGGGGACGATGTCGTAGATCAGGTGGGAGTAGACGGGGGCGGTGACCTCGTCCTTGCCCGCCTTGATGTCGGCGACGAACCGGGTCAGGGCCCGGCGGTCGTACGACTCCGGGAAGCCCTTGCGCGACATCAGGCCGCGGGCCTCCAGCTCCCGGGTGGGCAGGAGGAAGCCGTCGGTGGTGACCAGCTCCACGCGCGGGTGCTCGGGCCAGCGGGAGAGCAGCGCCTGCAACAGCCGGGCGACGGTCGACTTGCCGACGGCCACCGACCCCGCGACGCCTATGACGAACGGCGTGCCGGACTGGGAGCCCTGCTCACCGAGGAAGGTGTTCAGCGCGCCGCGCAGCCCGTCGGTGGCGCCGATGTAGAGGTTGAGCAGCCGGGACAGCGGCAGATAGATGTCCCGCACCTCGTCGAGGTCGATGACGTCACCGAGGCCGCGCAGTCTCTCGACCTCCTCGGCGGTCAGCGGCAGCGGCGTCTTGTGGCGCAGCGCGCTCCACTCGCGGCGGGTGAGATCGACGTAGGGAGTCGCCTCCGGCCTGTGCCGGTGGGCGCTCCGGGGCATCGCGGAGACCGGTGAGATCACAGTCCATTGTTAACGGAGTTTGAACGGGGTGGCGGGTGGGGTGTGTCACGCTGTTGGACCGACGAGCTGTTCCACCTCGTCGGTCAGGTGACCCCGGGGGTCGCCGAAGCGGGCGGCGAGGCGGCGATAGCGGGCGTACTGCGCTTCGCTCAGCGGGATGGACTGGGCGGACAGCGTCCGCAGGAAGAGCCGGAAGCCGAGGTCGGGGTCGACCTGGGACACGACCTGTTCCAGCGCCGCCGTTGCGGGGTGCGGGAGCCCGGCCTCATGGAGCTCGCGCAGCACGTCGTCGACCGGCTCGGTGACCGGTGCCGGCGGGGCCGGAATGTACTCGGGTGCCACTTCCCGCAGACGCTCCCGACAGACGTCCGCGATCCCCCGGAGCCAGTCGCGGCCGTCGATGCTCAGCCGGTCGATGGCGTACCCCCGGTCCGTGGCGGTCAGCCACAGGTCGGTGAGGGCCCTGGAGGACAGGGGTGAGTCCAGCAGCCGGAGCGTGTCCTCCAGCAGGAAGGCCGCCTGGGTTCCGGGTGTCTGGCCGTCGTGGTCCGCGGCGGCCGCCTGGCGTACGGCTTCCTCCGGTGTGGCGTCGTGGTGCCAGCCGCCCGCGAACCATGCGGTGAGGCTGGAGAAGCCGAAGTCGCCCCTGGCGTCGCGGCGCCCCGTGTCCAGGGGCGGCCAGAGGACGTTCAGGCCGTCGTAGACCACGGGCCCTGGATACCCGAGCTGTTCGTCGAGTCGCATCAGCCGGTCGTACGCGTCTTTCCCGACGGGCACGGCATACGCCTTGACCGCTCGGAGGAACAGACGCAGTCCCAGGTCGGCGTCGGCCTGTTCGGCGACGTTCTCCAGGGCCGCCGCGGCAGTTCGGTCGGGCAGGACGGTGATGCCCATCTCGCGTACGACCGTCGCGCGCAGGCTCTCCTCGTCGACCGATGGCCGCGAGAGGAAACGCGGCCCGTTTCCCTTGCGGGCCCGGGCCGGCCAGCGCTCCGTGAGGAGGCCCAGCCACTCGCGCATGGTGAGGTCGTGGCCCGCGGGGTCGAACCGGTGCCGGGTGGCCGCCAGCCACGCCGTGCGGATCACGTCGTCCGGAAGCGGGGATTCCAGCAGGCATCCCGCGTCGACACCGAGCTCCACCGCGCCCTCGCCCTCGCAGAGGGCTGCCACGTCGGCCGCCAGGGCCAGCGCCCGGGCCCGGTCCGGGGGCGCCGACGCGGCGGACAGCCGCGCGGTCAGCTCACTGAGGCCGAAGTCACCCTCGTAGAACGCGGCGTATGCCTCGCGCTGCCTGGTCATCGTCGGTTCTTCTTCCTGTCTGTCGGTTGCCCGCGTCTGAGGGTGGCAGTTATGCCCGCGACGAGCGCGGCGGCGAGGACGACGGGTGTGACGATCCGGGCCGAGCGGCCGGATCGGTTGGCGGGCGGTCTCCATCTGAGGAACCCCGGCGGCCTGGAATGCACGTGCCTACCCCCTGGTAGGGGGAAAGGAGTCGCGCGGCCGTCGACGGGGGTCGGCGGATCGCGGGCATGCGCGATCGCGGTGGGAGCCGATGCTTCCCCCGTGGCGTCGCGACCCAGTGTTCCCCCGGTCGCTGAACTGTTTGTGCGCCCACCCGGAGTGGTCATGTTCCGGCCAAGCCTGTCTGGTCAGTGCAAATATGTGCGTTCCAGGTGAGGCAAGGGATTTCTGTGTGACTACCCGGCTTCGGTCAGGCACTCCTACCCCCGGTGGAATATCCGGAATCGGGCACGCAGAGGCGTGTTCGGCGGGGGTTTCGACTCTAGGCTGCCGCGCATGTGCGGAATCGTGGGATACGTGGGGTCTCAGTCGGCGCTCGAGGTCGTCATGGCCGGGCTGAAGCGGCTGGAGTACCGGGGCTACGACTCGGCGGGCGTCGCGGTGCTCGCCGACGGCGGGCTGGCCGCCGCGAAGAAGGCGGGCAAGCTGGTGAACCTGGAGAAGGAGCTGGGGGCCCGGCCGCTGCCGACCGGCCCGACCGGCATCGGGCACACCCGCTGGGCCACCCATGGCGGGCCCACCGACGCCAACGCCCATCCTCATCTCGACAACGCCGGCCGTGTCGCCGTCGTGCACAACGGGATCATCGAGAACTTCGCCCGCCTGCGCGCCGAACTCGCCGAGCGCGGCCACGCGTTGTCCTCCGAGACCGACACCGAGGTCGTCGCCCATCTCCTCGCCGAGGAGTTCTCCGTCACCGCCGACCTCGCCGAGGCCATGCGGCTCGTGTGCCGCCGTCTGGAGGGGGCGTTCACCCTCGTCGCCGTGCACGCCGACGAGCCCGACGTCGTCGTCGGGGCGCGCCGCAACTCGCCGCTGGTCGTCGGCGTCGGCGAGGGTGAGGCCTTCCTCGCCTCCGACGTCGCCGCTTTCATCGCCCACACCCGCTCGGCGATCGAACTCGGCCAGGACCAGGTCGTCGAACTGCGGCGGGACGGTGTCACCGTCACCGGCTTCGACGGGCAGCCCGCCGACGTGCGCTCGTACCACGTCGACTGGGACGCCTCCGCCGCCGAGAAGGGCGGCTACGACTACTTCATGCTCAAGGAGATCGCCGAGCAGCCCAAGGCCGTCGCCGACACCCTCCTCGGCCGTATCGACGCGAGCGGCTCGCTGACCCTCGACGAGGTCCGCATCGGCGCCTCCGAGCTGCGCGAGGTCGACAAGGTCGTCATCGTCGCCTGCGGTACGGCCTTCCACGCCGGCCTCATCGCCAAGTACGCCATCGAGCACTGGACCCGCATCCCCTGCGAGGTCGAACTCGCCAGCGAGTTCCGCTACCGGGACCCCATCCTCGGCCCCCGCTCCCTCGTCATCGCCATCTCCCAGTCCGGCGAGACGATGGACACCCTCATGGCGCTCCGGCACGCGAGGGAGCAGGGCTCGAAGGTGCTGGCCATCTGCAACACCAACGGCTCGACCATCCCGCGCGAGTCCGATGCCGTCCTCTACACCCACGCCGGGCCCGAGGTCGCCGTCGCCTCGACGAAGGCGTTCCTGACGCAGCTGGTCGCCTGCTATCTCGTCGCCCTGTATCTGGGCCAGGTCCGCGGCACCAAGTGGGCCGACGAGATCCGCGCCGTCATCCACGAGCTCGCCCGGATCTCCGGCCAGGTCGAACGCGTCCTGGAGACCATGGAGCCGGTACGGGCCCTCGCGCGCTCCCTCGCCGACAAGAGGACCGTGCTCTTCCTGGGGCGGCACGTGGGCTATCCGGTCGCCCTCGAAGGGGCGCTGAAGCTCAAGGAACTCGCCTACATGCACGCCGAGGGGTTCGCGGCCGGTGAGCTGAAGCACGGTCCGATCGCCCTCATCGAGGAGGACCTCCCGGTCGTCGTGGTCGTCCCCTCACCTCGCGGCCGGTCCGTCCTCCACGACAAGATCGTCTCCAACATCCAGGAGATCCGGGCGCGGGGCGCGCGGACCATCGTGATCGCGGAGGAGGGCGACGAGGCGGTCGCCCCGTACGCCGACCACCTCGTACGCATCCCCGCGACGCCGACGCTGCTGCAGCCGCTGGTGGCCACCGTGCCGTTGCAGGTGTTCGCCTGCGAGCTGGCGACGGCCCGGGGCAACGAGGTGGACCAGCCGCGCAACCTGGCGAAGTCAGTGACGGTCGAGTAGACCGGTCAGGAAGGTGTCGAAAGCCTCGGCCGGGAAGGTGAGCGTTGCCCGGGCCGGGGCTTTCGAGTCCCGTACGGAGGTGTGGGTGGGGGTGGTGGCGATCTCTACGCAGTCGTTGCCGTCGCCCTCGCCCGAGTAGGAGGACTTCCGCCAGTTGTTCATGGGGTACCTCACAGCTCTTTCGCCAGCCTGTGGATGAGTTCGCGGGACTTTCCAGGTGTGAGTGACACGGCCTCCACCTTACGGAAGCGTGTTCGATAGACGTTGAGTTGAGCCTCGGAATCGAGGAACACCGAACCGTGGGGCGCGTCGCGGACGACGGTGTCCAGCTTGGGTACGAGGCCGCCGACGTAGGTCATTGTGCTGGAGGCGATGGCGAAGCCGTCCAGGTCGAAGGGCGTGACTCGCAAGGTGATGTGATCCGCTTCCGAAAGTTCGAGGAGGCGGGCGAGCTGCGCCTGGGATGTGGCGCGGTCGCTGACCCTGATGCGAAGCGCTGCCTCATGGATCAGGACCTGGTACGGGAAGGTGGCTTCCTGGCGTGTCATGCGATGCCGGATCCGCAACTCCAGCTCTTCGGTGGTGAGTTCAGGGATCCGGGCCGAGAAGATGGCTCGTGCGTATCCCTCGGTCTGCAACAGCCCCGGTACATGGAGGATGGCCACCTCGTTCCGGAACGTCGCGTGGTGGTCCAGCTCGGCGAGGTCCAGGAACGACGTGGGCAGCAGCCACCGGTACTCCTCCCACCAGCCGCGCGTTCGGTCGTTGGCCATCGTCACCAGGGCTTTGACGAACTCCCCGTCTGTGCAGGAGTAGTGGGATGCGAGTCGACGCAGCCGCTCTTCGCTCACTCCCGCGATGGCGGACTCGATCTGGCTGATCTGGACGGAGTTCACGCCGAGCAGCGCTGCCGCCTCGCGGGCGCTGAGGCCCGCCGCCTCGCGAAGCCTGCGCAGCTCGACCCCCAGGCGCTTTTGGCGGGCCGTTGGTTCGCGCCTGGTTCCCAAAGACTGCTCCTTCTCGTTCGGGGTCAGATTACGGGATCAGCTTGCCCGGTCATAAAACAAAGGTCTACCGTCGGTGACGCAATGCACACTCTACGAAACGGAGTTGAGGTCGCCGCATGTCCGAACCCTGGGAGTACTCCCTCTACATCCCCAACGACCCCCGAGCCGTCACCGTTTCTCGCCACACGCTCCGGGTGATCCTCACGCTCCACGGACTCACCGCCCACCTCGACACCGCCGAGCTCCTCGCCGCCGAGCTGGTCTCCAATGCCGTACGGCATCAGAAGGGGCCCGCCGCGCTGAGGGTGCGGTGGAGCGCGGGGGTGTTGCAGATCGGGGCCTGGGACGCCGACCCGGAGCCGCCCGAACCGCCTGGCCAGCTGGGCGAGTTGGACGAGGAGGCCGAGAGCGGGCGCGGCCTCGCGCTGGTGCGGGCCTGCTCCGACCTCTGGCACTGGCAGCCGATGTCCCGGCATGGCAGCCGGGGCAAGTACGTGTGGTGTGAACTCGTCGCCGCCTGAGCGCGTCAGTCCGGGTCGGGCCGGTGGCGCCACCGGTAGTGCCAGTGGGCGGAGAGCCGGTGGTCGTGTTCGAAGCCGGGGCCGAACGGCCCCGCCCGGTCGTAGGCCTCGTCGGTGCGGGGGTCGTCGCGGAGGGCGAGGCCGTACGCGGCCTCCAGACGCAGTAGCTGGTTCTCCTAGTCCAGCAGGGCGAAGAGCGCCTCCGTGACGCCGGCCGTCCGGTCGTGGGAGTTCGCCCCGTCTTCTTCCTTCTCCTGACACCGCTTCGGGGTCACGAGACGGCTCTGAGCCCGTTCCGGGAGCGGTCGTCGAGCTGTTCGAGTGCCTGGGCGGTCTTTTCGTCCGCCGGGAGGAAGACCCTCATCTGCTGCGCGTCCGAGGAGATCTCCAGAGTCTCGCGGCGGAGACGGAGTTCGGGGCCGGAGGGGTGGTTCAGGCGGAGGGTCCCACGGGGCGGGACCCGATGGTGGTGCAGTCGGCGGGTGAACTCCGGGCCCGCCGACGGGGCCAGTTCCGTGGCGAACCACTCCGTGTTCTCCACGGACGGGCCGAGCCACAGATCGAAGGCCTGCTCGTCGGCCACGGCGTCCCAGTCGGCGAAGAACGCCCGGGCCCGGGGGTCCGTGAAGACATAGCGGGTGAGGTTCGGGGCGTCGCCGTCGAGCAGGCCCGTCCCCTCGGCCAGCTTCTCGAAGGCGCCGGTGCGGGCGAGAAGGTCGCCCAGGCGGTTGGTCACCACGGCGATGCCCGGTTCGAGGAGACGCAGGGTGTCCAGGACCGAGGCGCGCACCTCGCGGGGCGGGGGCGCCGGGCGGGTGTGCGAGGGGCAGGCGCCGCCTGTGATCTTCGCCAGGTAGCGCAGGTGCTCGCGTTCGGAGGGGGCGAGGCTCAGGCCGTCGGCGAGCGCGTTCACCACGGCCGGGGAGGGGTTGCGGTCACGGCCCTGCTCCAGCCGGGTCAGATACTCGACGCTGATACCGGCCCGGGCCGCCAAATCCGAGCGGCGCAACCCCGGCGAACGGCGGCGGCCGTGGTCCGGCAGCCCCAGCGACTCCGGCTGGATGCTGTCGCGTTTGGCCCGTACGAAGTCCCCCAGTGGTGTCCCCATGCCGTCGACCCTACGGCGCCCTCCCGCCGGTCGTGGAGGGCTCAGCCTGGCCCTGCGGGGGCCAGCCTCGGCGCGGTCTGGCTGCCGTACGGGGCGCGGCCGATCGTGGTGGACATGGAGAACCAGAACGAGAAGAAGCACAAGCTGGTCGTCGTCGTCGGGAGCGTCCGGGAAGGGCGGTTCGGGCCGGTCGTGGGGGCGTGGGTCGCCGAACAGGCGCGGACGCACGGCGGGTTCGAGGTCGACGTCGTCGATCTGGCCGACGTAGAGATCCCGTGGGAGCTGCCCGCCGCGTCGCCCAAGTTCGCCGGCGACGACTATCCCCGTCCGGCCGGGATGGCCGCCCTGACCTCGGCGCTGGAGGGCGCCGACGCGTTCGTCCTCGTCACACCGGAGTACAACCACAGCTATCCCGCGTCCCTGAAGGCCGCCATCGACTGGCACTTCACCCAGTGGACGGCCAAGCCCGTCGCCTTCGTCAGCTACGGCGGCGCGGCGGGCGGCCGGCACGCCGTGCTGCACCTGGAGAACGTGCTGACCGAACTGCACGCGGTGACGATCCGTGACGGTCTCGCCTTCCCGAACTACTTCACCGCGTGGGAGGACGGCCGACCCCTCGACACCGGGGCCGCCGGGTACGCCAAGACCCTCCTCGACCAGTTGGCCTGGTGGGCCTTCGCGCTCCGCTCGGCGCGGGAGGCCGTCCCGTATCCGGCGTGACCGGCTCAGGCCTGTCTGTGGCGGCGGGCCCGGTGGCGGGCCACCGTCAGGGCGGCCAACGGGAACCAGAAGATCCAGAAGCTGATCACGTCATGCCAGTTCGGGTTCTCGGCGCGCGCCTCGTGGGCGGTGAGGATCGCGCCGAGCGAGACCCAGACCGCGGACATCAGGGCGACCGACCGCAGGCCGAGAGCCGGGGCCCAGGAGGCCCAGAGCGACTTGATGCGCGGCCCGGCGGGAGGGCTCTGACGCTTGCGCGGCTGAGGGATCTGTTCGGGGTTCCTCGCCGGCATACCTCGTACGCATCCCCGCGACGCCGACGCTGCTGCAGCCGCTGGTGGCCACCGTGCCGTTGCAGGTGTTCGCCTGCGAGCTGGCGACGGCCCGGGGCAACGAGGTGGACCAGCCGCGCAACCTGGCGAAGTCGGTGACGGTCGAGTAGGCCTGCCGCGCACGTGCGGTGCGAGCCGGCAGCTGTAACCTGCCGCCGAGCGGGGGGAGCCGGGATGGGCGAGGGGATCGGGCGGGAGTACCGCAGACGGCGGACGGCGCCGGTGGTGTACGGCAGCCTGGTGGCCGCGACGGTGGTGGTCGGGGTGGGCCTGCTGCGGCTGACGGCGCCGGGCATCAGGCTCTCGGACCTCGTGACCCCGGCGTTCTGGGCCGTCATCGGCACCCGCGCGGCGCTGGAGCAATGGCGGGCGCGGACGTCCGTCACCGCCGAGGGCGTCACCGCACGCGGACCGCTGCGGACCCGCACCCGGGCCTGGTCCGAGATCTACGGCATCCGGGTCGAGGGCGGCCGACGCGGCGGCAGCCCTCGCTGGCCGGCGTACCTGTACGACACCCAAGGGCGCCGGATCCGGCTCTTCCAGCTCGACGAGCAACAGGTGGACGACCCGGTCGGCGAGGTCGCCGACCTGTCCGCCACCGCCGTACGGCTGGGGTACCTGGCCCCGCGGACGCGGTCCGAGCTGGAAGCGCTCATCGGGCGCAGGGCGCGGCGGCGCTCGGCCTTCGGGCGGGCGGTCGTCGGCTGCATGGTCGTCGCCGGCGCGGCGTTCGTCGTCTTCACCTGGCTGCTCTTCACCGACCGGCCGACGCACCCGTGGCTGCTGCTCCTGGGCCTCCCGCTGCTCTGCCTCGCCGTCCTCTTCCTGTTCCTGGACCGGCTGGGCGAGAGGCTCGCCGCGCGGCACTGACGGCGTTTCACGGCAGCAGGACGACCTTTCCCTCCGTAACGGGGACGGCCTGTCGGCTTGCCGCGCGCGCCGGCGCCGCGACGTGATCGCCCCGGAAGCCGCCGGTAGGCAGCGGGGGCTGGCCCCACCCCGGATCGACCGGACAGCCGGATGGCCGGGAGGACGCCGGGTCGGCGACGGTGGGGCTGTCCCGAGCAAGCCGCCCACAGAGAAGGCAAGATCGTGCGCATCCTCACGGCCACCGCCGTCGCGCTGGCCCTCGCCGGCCAAGCCGCGCCCGCCGCCCACGCCGCGCCCGCCGCCCACGCCCACGCCCAACAGCCGACCACCGACGGATTCTGGCGCGTGGACGGCTACGGCACGGTGTTATCCATCCGGAACGGAGCGTTCCAGGAGTACCAGACCACCGCCGTCAGCTGTACCGAGGGTGACTCCGCGCAGCGGACCGGTCCCGGCACCTACACCACGCCCGACGGCGTCGTCCTGACCGTGCGCGCCGAGGGGGACCGCGACCACGCCTCCCTGCGGGCGGACGCCTCCGTCGGCAGCCGGAACCTCCGGCGCATCCCGGCGCTGCCCGAGGCCTGCGCGCGCCCGACGGCCGAGGACCCCGTCGCGACCTTCGACGTCTTCTGGCAGACCTTCGAGGAGAACTACCCCTTCTTCGCGTCGAAGGGCGTCGACTGGCACAAGGTCCGCGACCGGTACCGTCCCCGCGTACACGCCGGGACGACGCGGGACGAGCTCTACGCCGTCCTCGGCGAGATGGTCGAGCCGCTCCACGACGCCCACGTCGTCGTCCAGGACGGCAACCGCATCTTCTCCCGGGTCCGCCCCGGCACCGTCGTGCCCACCGGGGAACTGGACGCCCGGGTCAAGAAGTTCATCGTGGAGCGCGACCTCGAGGACGCCCGGAACCTCCAGGACTTCGCCCACGGCCGGATCACCTACGCCGACCTCCCCGGCGGGCAGGGCTATCTGCGGATCTCCGGCTTCGGCGGGTACGCGGGCGACGACACTTCCTACGCCGCCCAGCTGGCCGAGCTCGACAGGGCACTCGAGACGGTCCTCGGCCGGGACCGCTCCCAGCGCCCGAAGGGCCTGATCATCGACCTGCGCATCAATGGCGGCGGCTCCGACGCCCTGGGGATCCACATCGCCCGGCGCCTCACCGACACCCCTTACCTCGCCTATGCCAAGCGGGCGCGCAACGACCCCGCCGACCCCACCCGGCACACCCGCCCGGAGCCCGTGTACGTCACGCCCGCCCAGGGCCCCCGTCACACCGGGCCGGTCGCCGTGCTGACCGGCGGCTCGACCTTCAGCGCGGGGGAGACCTTCACCCAGGCCCTCATGGGCCGGCCCGGCAGGACGGTCCGGATCGGGCAGCCCACACAGGGCGTCTTCTCGGACGTCATGGCACGCAAGCTCCCCAACGGCATGTCGGCCTGGCTGCCGAACGAGGAGTTCCTGACCCGGTCGGGCAGGACCTTCGACGGTACGGGCATTCCGCCGCACCTCACCGAGCCGGTCTTCACCAAGGAGGAGTTCGACAAGAAGAGGGACTCCGCCTTCGACAGGGCTGTGAACGTCCTGCGGGACCACGGCGGCACCACGAGCTGACCTGTGCCCCGCCCTAGAGTGCTCGGCATGAGCATCATCGGGGTCGGTATCGACGTGGCCGAGATCGAACGGTTCGCGGCGTCGCTGGAGCGGACGCCCGCGCTCGCCCGGCGGCTTTTCGTCGAGCGCGAGTTGCTGCTGCCGAGCGGGGAGCAGCGGGGGGTCGCCTCGCTGGCGGCACGGTTCGCGGCGAAGGAGGCGCTGGCCAAGGCGCTGGGGGCGCCGCCGGGGCTGCTGTGGACGGACGTCGAGGTGTTCGTGGAGGAGAGCGGGCAGCCGCGGCTGCGGGTGCGGGGGAGCGTGGCGGCCCGGGCGGCGGAGCTGGGGGTGCGGGGGTGGCATGTGTCGTTGAGCCATGACGCCGGGGTGGCCTCGGCCGTGGTGATCGCGGAGGGATAGCGCGGGGGACCGCCATGGTGGTCGTTCGTCATGGCGGCCGTTCGTCATGGCGGTCGGTGCCGAGCCTGTACCCGGTGGGCCCGGCGAACCGACCGTGCTCCGTGGGCCGTGGATCAGCCGGCGGCGGCGGTGATGTCGCCGTGGGAGGTGGTGGCGCGGATGTCGAGTGCGGCGGCGCCGTCGTTCTTGAGGGTGTTGCTGACCCGGCCGTGGCCGGTGCCGGCGTCCAGGACGGCCGAGACCCCGGCGGCCGCGGTCACCGAGATGTCGCCCGACCGGGTGCTCAGGACGACGGAGCCGCGTACGGCCTCGGCGATCCGGATGTCGCCCCGCGCGGTGCTGATCTCCGCGGGGCCGTTCAGGCGGCCGATCTCGACGTCGCCGTCGACCGCGGTGAGGCGGACCCCCGCGGCCTCGTCGATCTTGATCCGGCGGTACGCGCCCTCGAAGGCGATGTCGCCGAGCCGGCCCACGCCCCGGAGTTCGGCCGCGGCGGCCCTGCCCTCCACCCGGGAACCGGCGGGGAGCTGGACGGTCACCTCGACGGACCCGGCGTTGCCGAGGACCCGGTTCTTCGCGGGGGCGGCCTCGATCCGCAGGACGCCGTCGCCGTAGCCGACCTCGATCTCCTCCGCGGCCTTCACGTCGCGGCTCTTGGAGGGGTCCGCGGGCCGGACCTCGACGGTGGTGTCCGCGCGGTCGGCGGCGATGAACTGGATGCGGCCCGCGGGGACGTCGAGGATCGCGGAGACCGGGGCGGGGGTGTCGAACTTCTGCATGGTGTGCTCCTTGGCTGTGTCGTCGGTGTCGTCTCTGGGTTTCCGATGAGGGAAAAGCTACGTTGCGTTCATGAGTGCGGCAACATTGTCGTTGCGATGAATCATTATCAGTGCAGGTAGAGGCAGGTAAATCGTTGCAACGGTTGTGTATTCAATGCAACGGTTCCGGATCTTGTCGTTGCAATGAGTGAGGCGTGAAGGCTATGCTTCGGGTGGTACGGACCGCGAAGGAGGCCGCGATGCCGGGAGGCAGACTCACCCAGCAGGAGCGTCAGCAGATCGCGCTGGGGCTGGCCGACGGCCTCGCCTACGCGGAGATCGCCAGACGCCTGGACCGCCCGACCTCGACCGTCACGCGCGAGGTCCTGCGCAACGGCGGCCCCACCGGCTACCGCGCCGACCTCGCCCACCGCGCCGCCGAACACCGCGCCCACCGCCGCAGGCGCAGCGTCCCCCGGCCCGCGGACCGGCCCGCGCCGCCCCACGGGCGGGACGCCGAGGCCGTACGGGCGTACGAGGAGACATTCACGACGATCTTCATGCAGCAGGGTCTGCCCCGGATGGCGTCCGGGGTGCTGGCCTGCGTCTACACCACCGACGAGGGCAGCCTCACGGCGTCCGAACTCGTCCAGCGGCTCCAGGTCAGCCCGGCGTCCGTCTCCAAGGCGGTCGCGCTCCTGGAGAACATGGGCCTCATCCGCCGCGAGCGCGGGGAAGGCCGCCGCGAACGCTACGTCGTCGACACCGACGTCTGGTACCAGGGGATGATCGCCAGCGCCCGGTCCCACACCCAGCTCGCCGAGACCGCGCGCCGGGGTGTCAGCGTCCTCGGCCCCGACACGCCGGCCGCCGTGCGGCTGGAGAACATCGCCCGCTTCGTCGACTTCGTGGGCGAGAGCATGGTCCGCGCCGCCGAGCAGGCCCGCGACATCCTCTACGCGCAGGCCGGGACGGCCCGCGAGGACACGGCACCGGCCGACGCCGCCGAGCCCGGTCCCCCGCGCTGACGGGCAACGGGCGCGACACCCAAGGAGGTTGATGTGAGACTTGCGGCATGCGTACTGCCTTCTCTGTGGACACGGTCCGGAGCGCCGAGCGGGAGCTGATGGGGCGGCTGCCCGAAGGGGCGCTGATGCAGCGGGCCGCCGCCGGACTCGCCGTCGCCTGCGCGCAGGCGCTCGGGCGGGTGTCCGGACAGCGGGTCGTGCTCCTGGTGGGCAGCGGGGACAACGGCGGTGACGCCCTGTACGCCGGGGCGCGGCTGGCCCGGCGGGGAGCCGGGGTGAGCGCGGTGCTGCTCGCGCCCGACCGGGCGCACGGCGGGGGCCTCGCCGCGCTGCGGCGGGCCGGGGGCGCCGTGGTGGGGGTGGAGGCGGCCGAGGAGGTCGTCCTGCGGGCCGACCTCGTCGTGGACGGGATCGTCGGGATCGGGGGCAAGGGCGGGTTGCGGCCCGACGCGGCGGCGCTGGTCGAGGCCGCCGAGCGGTCGGGGGCCGTCGTCGTCGCCGTCGACCTGCCCAGCGGGGTGGAGGCGGACAGCGGGGAGGTGCGCGGGACCGCCGTACGGGCCGATGTGACGGTCACGTTCGGGACGCACAAGCCGGGGCTGCTGATCGACCCCGCGCGGGAGCACGCGGGCGTGGTGCGCCTCGTCGACATCGGGCTCGGGGACGTCCTGCCGGCGGGGGCCGAGCTGGAGGCGCTCCAGCACACGGACGTCGCCGCGCTGCTGCCCGAACCGGGGGGCGCGAGCGACAAGTACCGGCGGGGCGTGGTGGGCATCGCCGCCGGGTCCGCGCGCTACCCCGGGGCCGCCGTGCTGGCCGTCGCCGGGGCGCTGCGGGGCGGCGCGGGGGCCGTACGGTACGTCGGGCCCGCCGGGCAGGCCGTGCTCGCGCGGTTCCCCGAGACGCTGGTGTCGGACCGGGGGCCGCAGAAGGCGGGACGGGTCCAGGCGTGGGTGGTGGGGCCGGGCGCCGGGGAGGACGCCGCGACCGTCGCCGAGGTGCTGGCGACCGACGTGCCGGTGCTGCTGGACGCGGACGGCCTGCGGCTCGCGGAGCGGAAGGCGGTACGGGGGCGCGGCGCGCCGACCCTGATGACCCCGCACGCCGGGGAGGCCGCCGCGCTCCTGGGGGTGACCCGGGAGGAGGTCGAAGGGGCCCGGCTGGCCGCCGTACGGGAGCTGGCCGGGCGGTACGCGGCGACCGTGCTGCTGAAGGGGTCGACCACCCTGGTCGCGGACCCCGCGGCCCCGGGCGGCGGACCGGTGCGGGTGAACGCGACCGGCACGCCCTGGCTGGCCACGGCCGGAAGCGGGGACGTGCTGTCGGGGCTCGCCGGGTCACTGCTGGCGGCGGGGTTGTCGCCGCTGGACGCGGGCAGTGTCGCGGCGTATCTGCACGGACTCGCGGGCCGGCTGGCGGCGCGGGGCGCGCCGGTGGGGGCCCATGACGTGGCGGACGCGATCCCGGACGCGTGGCGGGATGTGCGGGACGGGGGGCGCTGAGCGGCACCTGGCGGCGACGGCGTCGCGGCACACGGCCGACGCGGCGGCGCTTCCGCACGGGCTCCCGGCAAGGTGCCTGGCGGCGGGGGACCGGGCCGGTGCCGCAGCGCTTCCGCAGGGGCTCCCGGCGCGGGGCGTCCCACCTCAGGGAGGTGGGACGTGGCGGACGCGATTCCGGACGGGTGGCGGGTGTGCGGGACGAGGGGGCGTCGAAAGGTACCTGGCGGCGGGGACGGAGGTGCGGCGGGTGTGGGACCGGGCCGGTGCCGCGGCGTCTCCGCACGGGCTTCCGGCAAGGCGCCCCGCCCGGCGGCGGGGTACCGGCCGGTGGCGCGGCATACCGCTCGGGCCGGCCACCGGCGCGGGTGCGCCCGTACGACCTGCCGGACGGGGCGGACGTGCCGGACGTGCCGGACGTGGCGGATGCGAGGGGCGTGGGACGTACGGCGTGCGGCGGCGAAAGGCGGGCGGGTCGGTGCGGCCCGGCACTCCGGTGCTCCGCGGGGCCTCTGAGACACTGGGCGGCGATGAGTGAGAACGCCGTGACCCCTTCCGCCCCGCCGCGCGCCCGTGCCGAGATAGACCTGGGCGCGCTGCGGGCCAATGTGCGGACCCTGCGCGCCAAGGCGCCGGGGGCCGCGTTCATGGCGGTGGTCAAGGCCGACGGGTACGGGCACGGCGCCCTCGCCTGCGCCCGCGCCGCCGTGGAGGCGGGGGCCGGGTGGGTGGGGACCGCCACCCCCGAGGAGGCGCTCGCCCTGCGCCGGTCCGGGGCGCTGCCGGCCGACGTCAGGATCATGTGCTGGCTCTGGACGCCCGGAGGGCCCTGGCGGGAGGCCGTCGAGGCCGATCTCGACGTGTCCCTGAGCGGGTTGTGGGCCCTGGAGGAGGTCGTGCTCGCCGCGCACGCCGCGGGCAGGCCCGCGCGGGTGCAGCTCAAGGCCGACACCGGCCTCGGCCGCAACGGCTGCCAGCCGGGCGAGGACTGGGAACGGCTCGTCGCCGCCGCGCTGGAGGCCGAGGAGGGCGGGCTGCTGCGGATCACCGGGCTGTGGTCGCACTTCGCCTGCGCCGACGAGCCCGGGCACCCGTCCGTCGCCGCCCAGCTCGCGCTGTTCCGGGAGATGGTCGCGCACGCCGAGGCACGGGGCGTACGGCCCGAGGTGCGGCACATCGCCAACTCGCCCGCCACGCTCACCGTCCCCGAGAGCCACTTCGACCTGGTCCGGCCGGGCGTCGCGATGTACGGCCTGTCGCCCAGCCCCCAGCTCGGCTCGGCCGCCGACCTCGGGCTGCGCCCGGTGATGACGCTGGCCGCCTCGCTGGCGCTGGTCAAGCAGGTGCCGGGCGGACACGGCGTCAGCTACGGGCACCACTACGTGACCCCCGGCACGACCACCCTCGGCCTGGTGCCGCTGGGGTACGCCGACGGCATCCCCCGGCACGCCTCCGGCACCGGACCCGTCCTCGTGGCCGGCAAGTGGCGCACGGTCGCCGGGCGGATCGCCATGGACCAGTTCGTCGTCGATCTCGGCGGGGACGAGCCGGGCGCCGGCGCGGAGGCCGTGCTGTTCGGGCCGGGCGACCGCGGCGAGCCCACCGCCGAGGACTGGGCGCAGGCGGCCGGAACCATCGGGTACGAAATCGTCACGCGCATCGGAACACGCGTTCCACGCGTCTATGTGAACGAGTGACGAAGCGGGTAACCCGCGGGTAGGACATTGCTTCGGCAGCTTCCGACAGCCGTGACACAGGCTGCGGGCACGCTGTGGACGAGCACCGTGTAAGCACCTTGTTGGACGAGCACCTTGTGGACTGGAGGAGCGGTACGTGAGCGAGAGCAGTGCGGAGGCAGTGGCGGACGCCGCCTCGGCGGCCGTCGCCGTCGTCTCCGCCACGGGGGCGGCCGGGGGCTGGCGCCGGGCGACCGGTATCGCCGGCGCCGCGATAGGCGTGATCGCCGCGGGCGCCGCGGCGGGGGTCGCCATCGAGCGGATGACCGTGGGCCGCGGGATGCGGGCCAAGGCCCGGCTCGCCCTGGACTCGGCGGGGCCGTACGGCGGACTGCGCGGCACCCCCGGCAAGGCGATCGCGGACGACGGCACCGAGCTGTACTACGAGGTCGACGACGTCGAGCCGCAGGGCGGGCCCGCGGGGCGGCGGCGCCGGCTGTTCGGGCGCAAGGCGCCCCTTCCGGTCACCGTCGTCTTCAGCCACGGCTACTGCCTCACACAGGACTCCTGGCACTTCCAGCGGGCGGCGCTGCGCGGGGTCGTCCGGACCGTGCACTGGGACCAGCGCAGCCACGGCCGGTCCGCGCGCGGGGCGGACCAGCTCCGGGACGGCGTACCGCTCACCATCGACCAGCTCGGGCGGGACCTGCGGGCCGTGATCGACGCGGCCGTGCCCGAGGGGCCGATCGTGCTGGTCGGGCACTCCATGGGCGGGATGACCATGATGGCGCTGGCCGCTCAGTACCCGGAGTTCCTGAGCGAGCGGGTGGTCGCCACCGCCTTCGTGGGGACCTCCTCCGGCCGGCTCGGCGAGGTCAACTTCGGGCTGCCGGTCGCCGGGGTCAACGCCGTACGGCGGGTGCTCCCCGGGGTGCTCAAGGCGCTCGGGCAGCAGGCCGCGCTGGTGGAGAAGGGGCGGCGGGCCACCGCCGATCTGTTCGGGGGGATCATCAAGCGGTACTCGTTCGCCTCGAAGGACGTCGATCCGGCCGTCGCCCGGTTCGCCGAGCGGATGATCGAGGGGACGCCGATCGATGTCGTCGCCGAGTTCTACCCGGCCTTCACCGAGCACGACAAGATCGAGGCGCTCGGGCTGTTCACCGCCATGCCGGTGCTCGTGCTGGCGGGCATCGGGGACCTCGTCACACCCAGCGAGCACAGCGAGGCGATCGCCGACCTGCTGCCCGAGGCCGAACTCGTGCTCGTCCCGGACGCCGGGCACCTCGTGATGCTGGAACACCCGGAAGTGGTCACCGACCGCCTCGCCGACCTCCTCACCCGCGCGGGTGCCGTCCCGGCAGGGGCTACCGTGGGGGGCTATGGAAGCACCAGCGGCACCGCGCAACCCGGCTGAGATCGAGCTGACCGTCACCTCCCCCGAACAGATGCGGGAGTTGGGCCGCCGACTGGCCAAGCTGCTGCGGGCCGGCGACCTCGCGATGCTCAGCGGGGAGCTCGGCGCGGGCAAGACGACCCTCACCCGGGGGCTGGGGGAGGGGCTCGGGGTGCGCGGGGCCGTGACCTCGCCGACCTTCGTGATCGCCCGCGTCCACCCCTCCCTCGGGGACGGGCCGCCGCTCGTCCACGTCGACGCCTACCGCCTCGGCGGCGGGCTCGACGAGATGGAGGACCTCGACCTCGACGTGTCCCTGCCCGAGTCCGTGATCGTCGTGGAGTGGGGCGAGGGCAAGGTCGAGGAGCTGACCGACGAACGGCTCCAGGTCCGCATCCACCGGGCCGTCGGCGACACCACGGACGAGGTGCGCCAGGTGACCGTCACCGGCCTCGGCGCCCGCTGGACGAGCACCGACCTCAGCGTCCTCGCGACCTGAGCCCCGCTCGCGGCCCGGGCGTGTTACGCCCGCTGAGCCGTGCCGGCCGACCTGAGTGTGCCTCGCTTCCTGAGTCGTGCCGGCCGACCCGGCCGTACACCCATGCTGAGCGTCCTCGCGACCTGGGTGTTGCCTCGCACGCTGAGCTGTGCTCGGCCGACCCGGGCGTACACCCATGCTGAGCGTGCTCGCCTGGCTGGGCGGCACCCATGCTGTGCCGTGCTCGCGACCCGGGCGTGCCCGGCCCGCTGTGCCGTGCTCGCGACCCGGGCGTGCCCGGCCCGCTGTGCCGTGCTCGCGGCCCGGGCGTGCTCCGCCCGCTGTGCCGTGCTCGCGGCCCGGGCGTGCTCCGCCCGCTGTGCCGTGCTCGCGGCCCCAGCCGGGTCAGGCGCGCGCGACCCCTCGGGTCAGGCCGCCCGCGGGTGCTCCGTGGGCTCTCCCGTGCCGGCCGGGTCGGGCAGGCGCGGGGGTGTCGAGACGGCCTCGGCCGCGGCGCACGACGAGAGCAGCTCGCGCATGGACACCCCGGCGAGCGTGAACGGCCGGGGCGGCCTGGCCTCGGTGGTCTGGGGCTCGTCGGCCGGCATGGCACCTCCCGGGGACAGGGGGCTGGTTAGGTAGACCTAACCAGCCCTGGGATACCATGTGACCACGCACAAGACGCCGTACGCAACATTTTGCCGACCGGTTGTCGGAAACCTTCCCGCCGGATCGCGGCCGGCGTCACCGGATCACCACGACCCGTTGCCCGATCGTCGCGAAGTCCCACATCGCGTCCCCGTCCGGCCGGGTCTGCCGGATGCCGCCCGTGCGCACAGGCGCGTCCGGCGCCGGGACGAAGGCCTTCACCGCCGCGCTGAAGCCGATGACCACACCGTCCACCGTGGCGAACCGGACGACGTGCTCCACCGGGGTGCCGTCGGTGCCGGTGACCGCGCCCGAGCGGGAGGTCACCGCGTAACCGCCGGGCGGCGGGTCGACCCGGCCCGGGGTGACGTGGAACGTGCGCTCGACGTTGCCCGCCATGCCGACCAGCCACACCCGGTCGTCGTCCAGCGAGTACACGACCCGCCGGCCCGTGCCCGAGTTCCCGGGCAGCGCGGTGGGGTGCACCCGGTCGCGCGGCGCCTTGCGGGCGGCGGCGGGGGTGGCGGCCCCGGCGGACCGGGCGAGCCCCGGGGGGACGTTCGTGGAGGCCTGGTGGGCGAGGAACCCGACCGTCGCCACGGCCGCCGCCGTGAGCCCGGCGACGAGGGTCGAGCTGCGGACTGCCACCGGCGACCACCCCATGAAAAGAAAAATTGTGTTATGTCCTGTTTCCTGGCGACCGTAGCAGCCGTCACGGGCTCCGCCCGGACATCCGACACAGGCGCCCGGGAGCCGTAGGCTGTTTGCGTGCTCTTGCTCGCTCTGGATACCGCCACCCCCGCCGTCACCGTCGCGCTCCACGACGGCACGGACGTCATCGCCTCCTCCGGTCAGGTGGACGCCCGCCGGCACGGCGAGCTGCTGCTGCCGGCCGTCGACCGGCTGCTCGCCGAGGCGGGGCGTGCCCTGGACGCCGTCACGGCGATCGTCGTCGGGGTCGGCCCCGGCCCCTACACCGGCCTGCGCGTCGGGCTGATGACCGCCGACACCTTCGGCCTCGCGCTCGGCGTCCCGGTGCACGGGCTGTGCACCCTGGACGGCCTCGCGTACGCCTCCGACCTCGAAGGACCCTTCGTCGTGGCGACCGACGCCCGGCGCAAGGAGGTCTACTGGGCGCGCTACGACGACTCCCGCACCCGGGTCACGGAACCCGCCGTGGACCGGCCCGCCGACATCGCCGACCGGGTCGCCGGGCTGCCGGCCGTCGGCGCGGGCGCGCTGCTGTACCCGGACACCTTCCCCGACGTGCACGCGCCCGAGCACGTCTCGGCGGCGGCCCTCGCCTCCCTCGCCGCCGAACGGCTGGCGGCCGGCCGGGAACTGCCCGCCCCGCGCCCGCTGTACCTGCGCCGGCCGGACGCCCAGGTCCCCAAGAACTACAAGGTGGTCACCCCCAAGTGACCGACGCCGTGACTGCGCGCCTGCGCGAGATGCGCTGGTGGGACATCGATTCCGTGCTGGAACTGGAGAAGGACCTCTTCCCCGAGGACGCCTGGTCCCGGGGCATGTTCTGGTCCGAGCTGGCGCACGCCCGGGGGGCGGAGGCGACCCGCCGCTATCTCGTCGCCGAACAGGACGGACGGGTCGTCGGCTACGCCGGGCTCGCCTCCGCCGGCACGGAGTCCGACACCGGCTCCGCCCGGGGCGCCGACGTCCAGACGATCGCCGTCGCCCGCGAGCAGTGGGGCACCGGCCTCGGCAGCCGGCTGCTCACCGAGCTGCTGAGGGCGGCGACCGCCTTCGACTGCGCCGAGGTGATGCTGGAGTGCCGGGTCGACAACGTCCGGGCGCAGAAGCTGTACGAACGCTTCGGCTTCGAGGCGATCGGCTTCCGGCGCGGCTACTACCAGCCCGGCAACGTGGACGCCCTGGTCATGCGCCTGACCGACCCGGCGGCCTCCCTGCGCCAAGAAGCGGCGTCCCTGCGCCACGAAGAAGACGACCAAGGAACCGACACCCATGGCTGACGAACCCCTCGTCCTCGGCATCGAGACCTCCTGCGACGAGACCGGCGTCGGCATCGTCCGGGGCACCACCCTGCTGGCCGACGCCATCGCCTCCAGCGTCGACGAGCACGCGCGCTTCGGCGGGGTCGTCCCCGAGGTGGCCTCCCGCGCCCACCTGGAGGCGATGGTCCCCACCATCGACCGGGCGCTGAAGGAGGCGGGCGTCAGCGCGAAGGACCTCGACGGCATCGCCGTCACCGCCGGGCCCGGCCTGGCCGGCGCGCTGCTGGTCGGGGTCTCGGCGGCGAAGACGTACGCCTACGCCCTCGGCAAGCCCCTCTACGGCGTCAACCACCTCGCCTCCCACATCTGCGTCGACCAGCTGGAGCACGGTCCGCTGCCCGAGCCGACGATGGCGCTGCTGGTCTCCGGCGGCCACTCCTCCCTGCTGCTGTCCTTCGACATCACCTCCGACGTCCGTCCGATGGGCGCCACCATCGACGACGCGGCGGGCGAGGCCTTCGACAAGATCGCGCGCGTGCTGAACCTGGGCTTCCCCGGCGGGCCGGTCATCGACCGCTACGCCCGCGAGGGCGACCCCGGCGCCATCGCCTTCCCGCGCGGTCTGACCGGTCCGCGCGACCCCGCGTACGACTTCTCCTTCTCCGGGCTGAAGACCGCCGTCGCCCGCTGGATCGAGGCGAAGCGGGCGGCCGGCGAGGAGGTGCCGGTGCGGGACGTGGCGGCCTCCTTCCAGGAGGCGGTCGTGGACGTCCTGACCCGCAAGGCCGTCCGGGCCTGCAAGGACGAGGGCGTCGACCACCTGATGATCGGCGGCGGTGTCGCCGCCAACTCCCGGCTGCGGGTCCTGGCCCAGGTGCGCTGCGAGAAGGCGGGCATCCGGCTGCGGGTGCCCCGCCCCAAGCTGTGCACGGACAACGGCGCGATGGTCGCCGCCCTGGGCGCGGAGATGGTCGCCCGGGGCCGTGCGGCGTCCGGCTGGGACCTCTCGGCGGACTCCTCCCTGCCGGTGACGGACCCGCACGTCCCCGGCTCCGGGCCCGCCCGGGACCACGGCCACGGTCACGACCATGTGCACGAGGTCGCCAAGGACAACCTCTACTCATGACGGTCGCACTGATGTGGGAGGCCCGGGCGGTCCAGGGCCGGGGCGCCGACCTGCTCGCCTGGGCCGAGGGCCGGCGGCTCGCGGAGCGCCCCCTGCGCCGCGAGACCTTCCGCGCCCCGCAGGACCGGGTCCTCGTCATCACGTGGTGGGACGCGGAGGACGACGCCGCGCTCCCCGAACTCCCCGACCCGGCGCCCGACCTGGTGACCCGTCCGGTCCACCGCTGGCGCTTCACGCCGGTCGAGCGGTCCTGGTACGCCGTCCGCTGCGTCTTCCGCCACGGCCCCCTCGGCGTCTACGAGGAGCGCGTCACCCTGTGGACCGCGGGCTCCCAGGACGAGGCCGTCGCCCGCGCGGAGGCCGAGGCGGCCGAGTACTGCGAGGGCCTGGACGGCGTCGAGTACGTCCGGTTCGCCGAGGTCTTCACCCTCGGTACGGCCCCCGGCGAGGGCACGGAGGTCTTCTCCCTCATGCGCACGAGCACCCTGCCGCCGGGGGAGTACGTGGAGCGTTTCTTCGCCACGGGCGCCGAACGGACGGACGGCTGACGGCCCCCGGGACGGCACTAGGGCTGCGGCGCCGACAGGAGCCACACCGAGCCGGTCAGGGTCGCGCAGGCCAGGACGGACGACAGGGTGCCGGTCAGGGTCGGGCCCGTCATCACCAGGCCCAGGACGAGGCCGAGGAGGCTCCCCAGGCCGGCGGTGGCGGCCGCCTCGTGCCAGGGCGGTGCGGCCGCGGTGCCGGGCGGCAGGACGAAGGCGTCGCGGAGGTCGGTGCGCATCGCGTCGTCGTCGAGGACGGCGCCGGACGGGGGATGGTCGCGCGGCCGGCCCAGCGGGACCAGCCGGGTGCCGTCGGGCAGGGCCGCGACGGTGCGGCGGCCGGTGCCGTGCACGGTGACCGGGAGCTCGGCCGGCGCCTCGTGCAGGGCGGGGTGCCACATGACCCGCTGCCAGCGCGTACGGCCCTCGGGGTACGTCAGTTCCAGCCAGGTGCCCCTCGACGCGCGCCAGGCCGCCCGGCGGATGCCGGTGCGCACCCGGGCCGTCGTCGGCCGGCCGGGCCGGCGGGCCGCCAGCCGGAAGCGCAGGCCCCGCACGGGCCAGACCAGGGTCAGCGGCAGGGCCACGGCGGCGCCCAGGAAGACCGGGGCCAGCAGGTCGTCCTCCTCGGCCGTCTCCTCCGGGTCTGCCGGGAAGCCCCGGGAGTCACCGGCGGTGGGGTCGTAGGCGACCGGGAAGTCCTCGCCCTCGGCGTAGCGGCCGGTGTCGTAGACGCCGAAGCGCTGCACGTGGGTACGGCCCGTGCCGTCGGTCCAGCGGACGCGGACATCCAGGTCGTCGCCGATGCCGTCCTCGACGACCACACCGGTCGTCCGGGCCGTGGCCCCGTCCCGGGCGTCCAGGTACGCGTCGGCGCGCAGGCCGAGCCAGCCGGCGAACAGGGCGTATCCGGCGACGGTGACGGCGATGCCGAGGAGGGCCGTGCGCAGGGGGGTGCTCATGCGGGCGTCTCCTTCGTGCTCTCCTCGGTGCTCTCCGCAGTGCTCGCCTTCGTGCTCGCCTTCGTGCTGTCCGTGCTCCGCAGGAGGGCGCGGGCAGCGGTCGGGTCCGCGGTCGTGAAGGCCTCGGCGAGCAGGTCGTCGAGGTCCACCGTCCGGCCGTCGGGGGACGTCAGGACCGTGTGTGTCCAGCGGCCGGCGGGGGTCCAGCCGGCGGTCTCCAGGACCTCGGCCAGCGCTCCGGCCGTCGCCGCCGTGCAGACCCGGCGGGCCAGCAGGGGGCGGACGGCGCGGGGGACCCGGCGCAGTCCGGGCTCCAGCCGGCGGGCCAGCCCCGGCCAGCTGCCGTCGGCGAGCGCGTCCAGGGCCGCGGTGACCGCCGCCTCCGGCGTGTCGTGCCCGGTGGCCCTGAACAGCCGGGCGGTGCGGGAGTCGTCGTCGAGGCCGCGCAGTTCGTCGGCGGGCAGGCCGAGCAGCCGTACCGCCTCCAGGTCGTCCTCGCCCTCGCCGTCCTGGTGGGTGAGGCGCCGGACGCACCAGCGGGCGATCTCCTGCGCCTCGCGCAGGGGGACCGGCGAGCCGCCGTACGTTCCCGTGCCCGCGAGCGTCGGCAGCGCGGCCAGGCGGACCGGCTCGGGCGGGTGGTCGGCCGCCGCGTACGGGTCGATCGCGTCCTCGTCGGCGGCGGCGCGGGCGGCGCGGCGGGCCACGTGCGGGTCGGCGAGCGCGGCGTCGAGGGCGTCGTAGAAGTCCTCGGGCCAGGCGTCCCGTTCGGCGAGGTCGGCCAGCCAGGGTTCGCCGAGGCCCTCGAAGACCGCGTGCAGCCGGACGGTCCGGCGCAGCGCCTCCGCGGTGGTGTCGGTGCCGGCGATCCGGGCCGCGTCGGCGTCGGCGGCCGTCTCCGCCTGCCAGAAGTCGGGCTGCGAGGCGCGCAGAAGGGGCGCGGCCAGCGGCGCCAGGGGGCGGACGGGGGCGTCCAGCCGGTCGGCGACGCGGGCGCGGGCGTAGCGCAGGAGGGTGGCGCGGCGGCTGTCCACATGGCGGTGGTGGGCCAGCTCATGGGCGATGACGGAGGCGAGCTCGGCCTCCGTGAGGGTGCGGACCAGGGGCAGGCCCAGGAAGAGGACGTGGGTGCGCACCCCGCTGACCCGGGCCCGGCCGAGGGAGGCCTCGACGGCCGGGACGATCCGGACCAGGAGGGGTGCGCGGAAGCCGAGGCGGTCGGCCACGTCCCGGACGAGCGAGGCCAGTTCGGGTTCGTCGTCGGGCCGCACGGCCCGGCCGGGCAGCGGGCCGCGGTCCCGGGCGACGGCGCCGGTGATGCCGACCCCGAACAGCAGCACCGGGGCGGCCGCCGACCAGTCCCGGCCCCAGAGCAGACAGGCGGTGAGCAGGGCCGCGCCGACGACGGCCGTGGGCAGCAGCCCGACGGTCAGCAGCGCGGCGGCCAGCAGCCACTGCCGGGCGGCGGTGTGCCGCGGGGGCGGTTCCGGTATGGAGGTGTCCATGGGAGCGGTTCCCGTCGCGCGCCGGGTTGCAGGAGGTGGGCGGATTGTGACACACGGGCACCCACCGGGCGCACCTCAGTTTCGTACGACCTCCGTCCCGCAGCGCAGCCGCCGGTCGGCCCCCACCTCGCGCACCGGGCCCGTCAGCCGCAGCCGGGCCGTCCCCCGCACCAGCGCGCTGGACGTGCCCAGCCGCAGCTCCAGCTCGCCCGGTTCGACGACCCGGCGTCCCGCGCGGTCGGTGAAGGCGGACAGGTCGGTGTGGAAGCGGAAGGTGACCCGGGCGGACTCGCCGTCGGCGAGGTCGAGCCGCTGGTAGCCGATCAGCCGGACGTCGGGGCGGGTCACGCTCGCCACCGGGTCGTGCAAGTACAGCTGGACGACCTCGGTGCCCGGCCGGGGCCCGGTGTTGCGGACGGTGACGGACAGGTCGTACGAGCCGTCCGTGCCGATCTCGGTAGCCGGTGTCCGCGGGCCGCCGCCGGTGAAGTCCTCCCAGGCGAAGGAGGTGTACGAGCGGCCGTGGCCGAAGGCGTACAGCGGGGTCGGGTCCAGGCTGCTGACCTCACCGGCCAGGCCCAGGGGCGGCTGGAGGTAGGTCCAGGGCTGGCCGCCGGGCAGGCGCGGCACGCTGACCGGGAGGCGGCCGGAGGGGTTGAGGCGGCCCGACAGCACGCCGGCGACCGCCGGGCCGCCCTCCTCCCCCGGGAAAAAGGCCTGGACGACCGCGCCGAGCCGGCCGTGCCAGCGGCCGAGCGCATAGGGGCGGCCGGTGAGCAGCACCAGGACCACGGGGACGCCCGTGGCGACCAGCGCGTCCAGCAGTTCGCCCTGGACGCCGGGCAGGGTCAGGTCGGCCACGTCGCAGCCCTCGCCGGAGGTGCCCCGGCCGAACAGGCCCGCCCGGTCGCCGAGCACCGCCACGCACACGTCCGCCTCGGAGGCGCGCGCGATGGCCTCGGTGAAGCCGGAGGGGTCGGGGTCGGAGACCGGGCAGCCCTCGGTGAACGTCACCTTGGCGTCCGGGAGTTCGGTGCGCAGGGACTCCAGCAGGGTGGGGATCTCGATGCCGGTCTCCACCCCGGGGTGGTGGGGCAGGACATGGGAGGGGAAGGAGTAGCAGCCGAGCATCGCCAGGGCGTCCGCCGCCCGTGGGCCGACCACCGCGATCCTGGTGTCGGGGGCGAGCGGGAGCAGTCCGGCGGGGTTGTCCAGCAGGACCACCGACTCCTCCGCCAGCCGGCGGGCCAGCGTGCGGTTCGTGGCCGGGTCGAGGTCCACGGACTCCGGGTGCTCGGGCTGCCAGTCCTCGTCCAGCAGGCCCAGTTCGCACTTCTGGAGCAGGACCCGGCGGGCCGCCCGGTCGACCAGGTCCTCGGGGATCTCGCCCGCCCGGACCGCGGCGACCAGCGCCTCGCCGTAGTGCTTCACCGTGGGCAGTTCGACATCGATGCCGGCCTCCAGCGCGAGGCGCGCCGTCTCGGCGGGGGTGCCCGCGACCCGGTGCAGGGTCTGGAGGAAGCCGATGCCGAAGTAGTCGGCGACGACCGTGCCGGTGAACCCCCACTCCTCGCGCAGCAGGCGGGTCAGCAGCTCCGGGTCGGCGGAGGCGGGGACGCCGTCGCGTTCGGTGTAGGCGGCCATCACCGAGCGGGCGCCGCCCTCGCGCAGCGCCATCTCGAACGGGGGGAGCGTGACGTCCGCGAACTCGCGGGTGCCCGCCCGCACCGGGGCCAGATTGCGGGCGCCGGCGGAGGAGGCGTACCCGGCGAAGTGCTTGAGGGTGGCGACCACCCCGGCGGACTCCAGTCCCCGGACATAGGCCGTGGCGATGGTGGCCACCAGGTACGGGTCCTCGCCGATCGTCTCCTCGACCCGTCCCCAGCGCGGGTCGCGGACGACGTCCAGGACGGGGGCCAGGCCCTGGTGGACCCCGACCGCGCGCAGGTCGCGGCCGATCGCCCGGCCCATCTCCTCGACCAGTGGCGGGTCGAAGGCGGCGCCCCAGGCCAGCGGGACCGGGTAGGCGGTGGCGCGCCAGGCGGTGAACCCGGCCAGGCACTCCTCGTGGGCGAGGGCCGGGATGCCGAAGCGGCCCGCCGCGGCGATCCGGTGCTGGGCGGCGGCCAGGGCGCGGGCGCCGGTCGACGGGTCGACGGGGGCGGTGCCGAAGGGGCGGGTGAGCTGGCCGAGCCCCCGGGTGATCAGGTCGTCCCACTCGTAGTCGTCGGTCATGTCGTGCTGGTGCGGGGCGACTCCCCCGCCGTCCGTCGAGGCGCCGACCCACACGCCGTACAGCTGGGCGGTCCTCTCCTCCAGGGTCATCCGGGAGAGCAGGTCGTCGACTCGGGCGGTGGCGCTCAGAGCGCGGTCGCGCCAGGGGGCGGTGGTCATGAAACTCCTGTCCCGGGGGATCCTGTCCCGAAGGATTCGAATGTTTCGTAACACACTTCGAATGTTCCGGGAACCTATGGCGCTGCGAGGGGTTAGTCAAGAGGCCGCGCGGGGATACGATCGCCGCCATGACACGCTCCGAGCCCGCTGAAACGCGTCCGCAGACCGCCACACTCGCGGAGATCGCCCGCGAGGCCGGTGTCTCGGCCCCGACTGTTTCGAAGGTCCTCAACGGCCGTGCCGACGTCGCGCCCGCGACCCGCACCCGTGTCGAGGAGCTGCTGCGCGCCCACGGCTACCGGCGACGGCGGGCCGAGGCGACCCGGTCGCCCCTGATCGACCTGGTCTTCCACGAGCTGGAGAGCGCCTGGGCGATGGAGGTCATCCGGGGGGTGGAGAACGTGGCGCGCGACGCCGGGCTGAGCGTGGTGCTGAGCGAGAGCGCCGGCCGGCTCACCCCCGGCCGGACCTGGGCCGACCAGGTCGCCGCCCGGCGCCCGCACGGGGTGGTGCTGGTGCTGTCCGGCCTCGACGAGTCCCAGCGGGCGCTGCTGACCAGCCGCACCATCCCATTCGTGGTGATGGACCCGGCCGGCGACCCGGGCGCGGACGTGCCCTCGATCGGGGCCACCAACTGGCAGGGCGGCCTGGCCGCCACCCGGCATCTGGTGGAGCTCGGGCACCGGCGGATCGGGGCGATCAGCGGGCCCCCGCAGATGATGTGCAGCCGGGCCCGGATCGACGGCTACCGGGCCGCCCTGGAGACCGCCGGGCTGCCCGTCGAACCCGGCTTGATCAAGACCGGCGACTTCCACCACGAGACCGGCTACCGGCTCGGCCGTGAGCTGCTGGACCGCCCCGACCGGCCCACCGCCGTCTTCGCCGGCAACGACCTCCAGGCCCTGGGCGTCTACGAGGCCGCCCGGGAGCTGGGGCTGCGCATCCCGGAGGACGTCAGTGTGGTCGGCTTCGACGATCTGCCGGTGGCGCGCTGGGTGGGGCCGCCGCTGACGACCGTACGGCAGCCGCTGACCGAGATGGCGGAGGCGGCCGCCCGGCTGGTGCTGGAGCTGGGGCGGTCCACGGCGCCGGAGGCGCCGGCCGCCACCCGGGTGGAGCTGGCGACGAGTCTGGTGGTGCGCACGAGCACCGCCGCGCCGCCCGTGGCCGGAAGTTGACGTATTGACGGGTGTGGTGGGCGCCTCCACACTCCACCGAAGTCAATCGGTTGCACGGCCGAAACTTTCGGAGGCACCCGCATGAGATCTCTGAGAACAGGCCTGTCCCTGACCTCCCTCGTGGCCGGCCTCGCGCTGCTGCTCACGGCACCCGCCGCCCACGCGGCCGACACCCCCCTGCGCGACCTCGGCACCGCCAAGGGCAAGGTCGTCGGCACGGCGGTCACCGGCTCCAAGCTGACCGGCACCTACGGCGACCTCGCCGGGGCGCAGTTCTCCTCGCTGACCCCCGGCAACGCCATGAAATGGGAATCGGTGGAGCCGGCCCAGGGCTCCTTCAACTGGGCCGAGGCCGACCAGATCGTGGCCTTCGCCCAGGCGCACAACCAGCAGGTGCGCGGCCACACCCTCGTCTGGCACAGCCAGAACCCGAACTGGCTGACCAACGGCAGCTGGACCCCGGCCCAGCTCACCACCCTGCTCCAGAACCACATCGGCACCGAGGTGGGCCGCTACAAGGGGAAGATCGCCGCCTGGGACGTGGTCAACGAGCCCTTCAACGAGGACGGCACCTACCGCCCGACCCTCTGGTACAACGGCCTCGGCACCGACTACATCGCCAAGGCGCTGACCTGGGCGCGGGCCGCCGATCCGGCCGCGAAGCTCTACGTCAACGACTACAACGTGGAGGGCGTCAACGCGAAGTCGACCGCCCTGTACAACCTGGTGAAGTCGCTGAAGGAGCGGGGCGTCCCCATCGACGGGGTCGGCCTCCAGGCGCACCTCGTCCTCGGGCAGGTCCCCTCGACGCTCCAGCAGAACATCCAGCGCTTCGCCGACCTCGGCGTGGACGTGGCGATCACCGAGCTGGACATCCGGATGAACCTGCCCTCCGACAGCGCCGAACTCGCCCAGCAGAAGGCCGACTACAAGGCCGTCACCGCCGCCTGCGTGGCGGTCGCGCGCTGTGTGAACCTCACCGTCTGGGGCTTCACCGACTCCGACTCCTGGGTGGAGAGCACCTTCCCGGGGCAGGGCGCGGCGACGCCGTACGACGCGAACTACGCGCCGAAACCGGCCTACTACGGCATCGCGGAGGCGCTCGGCGGGACGGGCACGCCCCCGCCGACCGGCGCGTGCACGGCGTCGTACGGCGTGGGCAGTCAGTGGAACACCGGGTTCACCGGGAACGTGACGATCTCCTGCTCGGGTGCCTCGCTGTCGTCCTGGAAGGTGACCTGGACGTACGGCGCCGGGCAGCAGATAACCCAGGCCTGGAACGCCACCTGCACCCAGTCGGGGGCGGCCGTGTCCTGTGCGAACGCCTCGTACAACGGGACCGTGCCGGACGGGGGTTCGGTGAGCTTCGGGTTCAACGCGAGCTGGAGCGGCAGCAATCCCGTGCCGACGGTGACCCTGGGCTGAGCACTGTGAGGTCTTCGCGAGGGAGGCCGGGCTCACCTGCGCGGACGCGCGTCCCGAAGGAATCTCCGGGAAAATTCGGCGAGGGTGTCGATCCGGCCGTCCCCCGTTCGACGCAGGGGTGAGAGGCCGGGAAGGACCCGGTCGCCGTGAGTCATGAGGAGCCACCATGCCGCGCTATCTGTCGCTCGTGAAGATCGACGAGAACTCCGTCCCCGCCGAGGGCCCCAGCCCCGAGCTGATGCAGCGGATGGGCGAGCTGATCGAGGAGGTCACCAAGGCCGGCGTCATGCTCGACACCGCCGGGCTGCTGCCGTCCGCGCAGGGCACCCGGGTGCACTGGGAAGGCGGCCGGATCTCCGTCACCGACGGGCCGTTCACCGAGGCCAAGGAGGTCGTCGGCGGGTACGCGATCATGCAGTGCAAGGACCGCGCCGAGGCCCTCGAGTGGACCACCCGGTTCCTGAAGGTGCACGAGGAGTCCTGGACCGTCACCTGCGAGGTGCGGGAGATCGCCGAGGGATGAGCCCGTCCGCTGTGCGGACCCGCGGGCAGGGTGTTCGATGGTGGGTTGTGGAACCACAGCCCGCCATCGACCCCCGGCCCGCCATCGAGACCGTCTTCCGCCTGGAGTTCCCCCGGGTCGTCGCCGCCGTCACCCGGGTCGTCCGGGACGTCGGCATCGCCGAGGAACTCGCGCAGGACGCCCTGGTCGCCGCACTGGAGCAGTGGCCCCGGGACGGCGTGCCCGACCGGCCCGGCGCCTGGCTCACCGCCGCCGCCCGCCACCGCGCCGTCGACCTCGTCCGCCGCCGGGAGAACTACGCCCGCAAGCTCCGGGAGATCGGCCGCACCCTGGAGGACGCACCCCCGCCGCAGGAACCGCCGGACCCGGACGCCATCGACGACGACCTGCTCCGGCTCGTCTTCACCACCTGCCACCCCGTGCTGTCCCCGGAGGCCCGCACCGCCCTCACCCTGCGCCTCCTCGGCGGTCTGACCACGGCCGAGATCGCCCGCGCCCACCTGGTCCCCGAGCCCACGGTCGCCCAGCGCGTCGTCCGGGCCAAGCGGACCCTCGCCACCCGGAACATCGCCTTCGAGGTGCCGTACGGCCCCGACCGTGAGGCCCGGCTCGGCTCGGTCCTCGACGTCATCTACCTGATCTTCAACGAGGGCTACGCGGCCACCGCGGGCGACGACTGGCTGCGCCCGGCACTGTGCGAGGACGCGCTGCGCCTGGCCCGGCAGCTCGCCGCGCTCATGCCCAAGGAGCCCGAGGTGCACGGCCTGGTCTCCCTGCTGGAGTTCCAGGCCGCCCGCACCGCCGCCCGCACCGCCCCCGACGGCACCCCCGTCCTCCTGAAGGACCAGAACCGGCGCCGCTGGAACCGCATGCTCATCGGCCGTGGCATCACCGCCCTGGACCGGGCCGGCGCCACCTCCACCGGGGCCCCGGGCCCGTACGCCCTCCAGGCCGCCATCGCCGCCTGCCACGCCCACGCCCTCACCTACGAGGACACCGACTGGACCGCCATCGCCACCCTCTACGCCCTGCTGGCCGCCCGCGCCCCGTCCCCGGTCGTCGAGCTCAACCGCGCGGTCGCCGTCTCCATGGCTGACGGACCGGGCCCCGCCCTGGAGATCGTCGACACCCTGGCCGCCGGATCCGCCTTGAGCGACTACCACCTGCTGCCCAGCGTCCGCGGCGACCTCCTGCTGCGCCTCGGGCGTACGGCGGAGGCGCGGGCCGAGTTCGAGCGGGCGGCGGCCCTGGCCCGCAACGAACGGGAGCGTCAGCTGCTGCTGGCCCGGGCGGCCACCTGCGGGGCGTGACCCCGGCCGCGTCCCGGCCTCAGCAGGCGCCGGCGGCCGTGGCGTCCGTGGCCGGGGCCCCGAGCAGCATCGTGGGGGCCCCGGCCACCCGGGTGAGGAACACGGTCACCGCGTGCGGCCCGTGCCCCTTCGGCAGCACCTTGCGGCGCAGCTCCTCCGGCTCCACGGCCGAGCCGCGCTTCTTCACGGTCAGGATGCCGACCTCCCGCTCCCGCAGCAGCGCCTTCAACTTCTTCACATTGAAGGGCAGTCGGTCGGTGATCTCGTAGGCGGTGGCGTAGGGGACCGGCCGGAGGGTGTCGGCGGTGACGTACGCGATGGTCTCGTCGACCAGCCCGCCGTCCAGCTCCTGGGCCACCTCCGCGACCAGATGGGCGCGGATGACGGCGCCGTCGGGCTCGTAGAGATAGCGGCCGAGGGGCCGTACGTCCGGGTTCGGCAGACCGGTGCCGCGCAGGGTCCGCGGGCCCGGCAGCAGTGTCGCGCGCACGGTCCCCGGCTCGGTGCCGAACCAGAGCACCGCCTCCTTCACGTCCCCGCCGTCCGAGATCCACTCCGCCTCGGCCTCGGCCGGGATCGCCTCGTGCGGCACGCCGGGCGCGATCTTCAGCGCGGCCCGGGGCGCGGCCAGGGCGGCGCCCACCGCCCACGACAGCGGCGGGGAGTAGGCCTCGGGGTCGAAGATCCGCCCGCGGCCGCCCCGCCGCGCGGGGTCCACGAACACGGCGTCGAAGCCCGCGGTGTCCACCTCGGTGACGTCCGCCTCCCGTACGTCGATCAGATCGGCGAGGCCGAGCGCCTCGGCGTTGGCCCGGGCGGCCGCCGCCGTCAGCGGGTCGCGGTCCACGGCGAGCACCCGGATGCCGGCCCGGGCCAGCGCGATCGCGTCGCCGCCGATCCCGCAGCACAGGTCGGCCACCGAGGCCACGCCGAGCTCCTTGAGGCGTCCGGCGCGGTACGCCGCCACACTCGCCCGCGTCGACTGCTCCACTCCGTGGGGCGTGAAGAACATCCGCCCGGCGTCCTCGGGCCCGAACTTCGCCACCGCCCGCTGCCGCAGCCGCGCCTGCCCGAGCGCCGCCGACACCAGCGCGGCGGGATGCTCCCGGCGCAGCCGGGTGGCGACGGCGAGTTCGTCGGAGGGGTCGGTCCCCCGCACGGCGTCGAGCAGAGCGAGGCCTTCGGGGGTGAGGAGGGGGGCGAGGTCGGTCACGGGGTCATTGTCGGTCATCGTCGGACGGGGGGGCGGGTCGGTCCGGTGCGGTGCTCGTGTGGGCCGGTCGGGGGACCGTCGGCGGTGGGCGGCGGTGTCGGGGCGGGGTGCGGGGACGGGGCTGGGAAGATCCGGCGCCATGGGAGCAGTCGTACAAAATGACAAAAAGGGCGCTTCTCTCGCCGCACTGCGCGGCGGTATCGCGCTCCTGGTTCTCACCGCGATCGTGGCGGGCTGCGCCGAGGGCGGCGACCCCGAGGGCGGCGCCCCGGCACCCGGCCAGCAGGCGGGCGAGGCCGCGCCCCCGGTCCGGGCACTGCACTCGTACGCCGAACGGCTGCGCGCCGAGCAGACGGCCCGGGTCGCCGCCGCCCGGCGCTGGGGTCTGAAGCAGGTCCCGCTCCCTGCGCCGCCCCCGCCCGCGAGGAAGCCCCGGATCACCACCCGGGACGGTTTCGAGGTGCAGGGCCACGAGGAACTCGGCCTCCCGCCCGTGTTCACCTCGGTCCCCACCCGGGACCGGGTCGTCTTCCTCACGATCGACGACGGCGCCGAGAAGGACCCGCGGTTCCTGCGGATGATGAGCGAGCTGAGGATCCCGTACACCGCCTTCCTCAGCGACTACCTCATCAGCGACGACTACCCGTACTTCAAGAAGATGCAGGCCGCCGGGGTGACCCTGAACAACCACACCCTCCACCACCCCTCTCTGCCCGGCCTGTCCTACCGCCGGCAGAAGCACGAGATCTGCGGCATGCAGACCGTCCTCGGCGAGCGCTACGGCAGGCGCCCGGTCCTCTTCCGGCCGCCCTACGGCAACTACGACCGCGACACGCTGGTCGCCGCGAAGGCCTGCGGGGTGAAGTTCGCCCCGCTGTGGGACGAGGAGGTCTTCGTCGACCACTGGGAGTACCGCGAGGGGGACCGCGACCTCCACCCCGGCGACATCGTCCTGAGCCACTTCCGCGGCCGGGGCGAGTGGAAGGGCACCATGTCCGACATGGTCCGCCGCTTCCTGGACAAGGTCACGGCCCAGGGGTACGCGGTGGCACGCCTGGAGGACTACCTGTGAGGACACGCGCGCTGATCGCCGTACTCCTGGCGCTGGCCGTGACGACGCTGACCGGCTGCGCCCAGTCCGTCGACCCGATCGAACGCCTGGGCAAGAAGGCCGCCCAGCGGGTGCGCCCCCTCTCCCACGGTCCGGGCAGCCCCGGCGGACCCGGCCGCCCCGCCCGCCCGGGCCGCTCCGGCCAGGAGCCGCTCCCGCCGGTCGTCGACCGCGTCCCCACCCACGACAAGGTCGTCTTCCTCACCTACGACGACGGCGCCGAACGCGACCCCCGCTTCATCGACCTGGTCCGCGAACTCCGCCTGCCCGTCAGCGTGTTCCTCACCGACAGCGTGGTCGGCCCCGGCTACGGCCACTTCGCCCGGCTGCGCTCCGTCGGCGCGACCCTGGAGAACCACACCCTCGACCACGCGGCCCTGCGCGGACTGCCGTACGCCGGCCAGCGTGCCGAGATCTGCGGCCAGCAGGACAAGCTCCACGCCCGCTTCGGCGTGCGCCCCCGCCTCTTCCGCCCGCCCTACGGCACGTACGACACCACCACCCTGCGCGCCGCCGCCGACTGCGGCATCACGGCCGTCGTCCTCTGGCGTGCCGCGCTGGGCCCCGCCGGGCTCACCTACCCGCACGGCGCTCCCGGCCTGCGCCCCGGCGACATCGTCGCCCTCGACCCGGACGAGTCCACGGGCCCGAGCCTGCGCGAACGGACCACGGCACTCCTGCGGGTGCTCCGGGAAAGGGGCCTGACGGTGGGGAAGCTGGAGGACTACCTGTAGGGGTGCGCGAGCCGGGAAATCGTCCCGACGCGCCACGGGATTAGCAGTCCGCTTGACCGAGTGCTAATCGCGGTCATAGTCTCGGCTCTGGCACTCCCCACTGGAGAGTGCCAACAACGCGACGGGCAGGTCCGGCACCCGCGACGACGGATCCACCTGGTCGCCACCTCAGACAGTTAACCCCGTGAGATCTCCGAAGGGGGAGGTCGGATCGTGACGACCGCCAGCTCCAAGGTTGCCATCAAGCCGCTTGAGGACCGCATCGTGGTCCAGCCGCTCGACGCCGAGCAGACCACGGCCTCCGGCCTGGTCATCCCGGACACCGCGAAGGAGAAGCCCCAGGAGGGCGCCGTCCTCGCCGTGGGCCCGGGCCGCTTCGAGAACGGCGAGCGCCTGCCGCTCGACGTCAAGGTCGGCGACGTCGTCCTGTACAGCAAGTACGGCGGCACCGAGGTGAAGTACAACGGCGAGGAGTACCTCGTCCTCTCGGCTCGCGACGTGCTCGCGATCATCGAGAAGTAGTTCTTCACCCGAGCACACTGCGTGCTTGAAGCATGATGCTGCGCCCCTGGCTCCCGCCACCACACAAGAAGCCGGGCGCCCGGGGCGCAGTGCCTTTTCACCCCACGTTTTCCGCCCACAGATTTCCGAGAGGGCTGCCGCTGTCATGGCGAAGATCCTGAAGTTCGACGAGGACGCCCGTCGCGCCCTCGAGCGCGGCGTCAACAAGCTGGCCGACACGGTCAAGGTGACGATCGGTCCCAAGGGCCGCAACGTCGTCATCGACAAGAAGTTCGGCGCCCCGACCATCACCAACGACGGCGTCACCATCGCCCGCGAGGTGGAGATCGACGACCCGTACGAGAACCTCGGCGCCCAGCTCGTCAAGGAGGTGGCGACCAAGACCAACGACATCGCGGGTGACGGCACCACCACCGCCACCGTGCTGGCCCAGGCGCTCGTCCGCGAGGGCCTGAAGAACGTCGCCGCCGGCGCCTCCCCGGCCGCCCTGAAGAAGGGCATCGACGCCGCGGTCAAGGCCGTCTCCGACGAGCTGCTCGCCACCGCGCGCCCGATCGACGACAAGGCGGACATCGCCGCCGTCGCCGCGCTGTCCGCCCAGGACCAGCAGGTCGGCGAGCTCATCGCCGAGGCGATGGACAAGGTCGGCAAGGACGGTGTCATCACCGTCGAGGAGTCCAACACCTTCGGTCTGGAGCTGGACTTCACCGAGGGCATGGCCTTCGACAAGGGCTACCTGTCGCCGTACTTCGTGACGGACCAGGAGCGCATGGAGGCGGTCCTCGAGGACCCCTACATCCTCATCAACCAGGGCAAGATCGGCTCCATCGCCGACCTGCTGCCGCTGCTGGAGAAGGTCATCCAGACCAACTCCTCCAAGCCGCTGCTGATCATCGCCGAGGACGTCGAGGGCGAGGCCCTGTCGACCCTGGTCGTGAACAAGATCCGCGGCACCTTCAACGCGGTCGCGGTCAAGGCCCCCGGCTTCGGTGACCGCCGCAAGGCGATGCTCCAGGACATGGCCACCCTCACCGGTGCCACCGTCATCTCCGAGGAGGTCGGCCTCAAGCTCGACCAGGTCGGCGTCGACGTCCTCGGTTCCGCCCGCCGCGTCACCATCACCAAGGACGACACGACGATCGTCGACGGCGCCGGCGACTCCGCCGACGTGCACGGCCGCGTCGCGCAGATCAAGGCCGAGATCGAGAACACCGACTCCGACTGGGACCGCGAGAAGCTCCAGGAGCGCCTCGCGAAGCTGGCCGGCGGCGTGTGCGTGATCAAGGTCGGCGCCGCCACCGAGGTGGAGCTGAAGGAGAAGAAGCACCGTCTGGAGGACGCCATCTCCGCGACCCGCGCCGCGGTCGAGGAGGGCATCGTCTCCGGTGGCGGCTCCGCGCTGGTCCACGCCGTCAAGGTCCTCGAGGGCAACCTCGACAAGACCGGCGACGAGGCCACCGGTGTCTCCGTGGTCCGCAAGGCCGCCGTCGAGCCGCTGCGCTGGATCGCCGAGAACGCCGGCCTGGAGGGCTACGTCATCACCTCCAAGGTCGCCGAGCTCGACAAGGGCCAGGGCTTCAACGCCGCCACCGGCGAGTACGGCGACCTGGTCAAGGCCGGCGTCATCGACCCGGTCAAGGTCACCCGCTCCGCCCTGGAGAACGCCGCCTCCATCGCCTCCCTCCTGCTGACGACCGAGACCCTGGTCGTCGAGAAGAAGGAAGAGGAAGAGCCGGCCGCCGCGGGCGGCCACCACGGCCACTCGCACTGAGGCACACCGCCCCCGCGCGAAGAAGCCCCCGTTCCGGTGCGGAACGGGGGCTTCCCCCTTCGCGGGCGGAATGTGGTTCGGGTGGGGGCCGGGCTCAGCCCTCCAGTTCGTCCAGGGCGCCCAGTTGGGCCATCAGCCCCAGCCGGTCGTACTGCCACCAGGCCTCGGCGATCCTTCCGTCCGCATCGAAGCGGAAGATGGTCGTCCCGGTCATGGTGACCTGCTTGCCGGTGGCCGCGAGGCCCATGAAGTCGCCCTTGTGGGTGCCGCGCCAGGTCCAACGGTTGCACACCCGGTCGTCCTGCGCGATCTGGTCCTCGACCTCGAAGGCGAAGTCGAAGCCCGCCCGCCACAAGACCTCGCGCCGCATCGCGTCCATCCCCATGGTGTCCTGCTCGTTGGCCGGGTCGTGGTCGTGGTAGTCCTGGGCGATCAGACCGTCGAGCGGAGGCAGTTCACCCCGGGTGCCGATCGTCTCGAACATCCGGCGCGCGGTCGCCGCGTACAGCTTCTCGTCCCGGACGACGTCCAGATCCGTGAACGTCGGCATCTCGTCGCACAGCGCCACCAGCTCGCGGAAGATCTTGTCGGTCTCGGGCAGATTCGAGTTCCGCATCGCCTCCTCGTACGAAGGGAACTCCACGATCTCGATGAAGTGCGACGCGTCCGAGCGGTCCTTGCCCACCACCGCGTGCGTCGCCGTCCGCTTCCCCCTGGTCTGCTCGACCCATGTGTCCATCAGCCGGTCCATCTCGTCGAACCGACTGGTCCTGCAGTCGATGAGCTGCACGAATGTCATGACGCCGCCTCCGGTCCCCCTGGGTCCGGTCTTCTGACAAGCCCATTTTCCCACCGGAGCGCCGACGTCACCTGTGTACCGGGACTCCGGTCACTGAGGCCCGTACTTCCGCCCGGTCCGGGAACTGATTCCGCCCAGCAGCGCACGCGGCGTCACCTTCACCAGACCCATCAGCGTCTTGTAGCGCGGGTCGGGGATCGACAGCGACTTCCCGCGCGCCATGTCGTCCAGCGCCGCCGCGACCAGCTTGTCCGCGTCCAGCCACATCCAGCCCGGGATGTTGTCCGTGCCCATCCCGGCCCGCTCGTGGAACTCCGTGCGCACGAAACCCGGACAGAGCGCCATCAGCCGTACGCCGCTGCCCGCCAGATCCTTCGCCGCACCCTGCGTGAACTGCACGACCCACGCCTTCGACGCCCCGTACGTCCCGCGCGGCAGGAACGCCGCCACCGAGGCCACGTTCACCACACCGCCGCGCCCGCGCTCGCGCATCGAGGTCACCGCCGCCGACGTCAGCCGCAGCACCGCCTCGCAGTGCACCTTGAGCATCCTCAGCTCGTCGGCCATCGGTACGTCGAGATAGCGGCCCTTGTTGCCGAAGCCGGCGTTGTTGATCAGCAGGTCGACCGGGTTCTTGCGGTCGCCGAGCCGCGAAGCCACCGCCTCGATGCCCGCGTCGGTGGCGAGATCGGCGACCAGCACCTCCGCCTCGACGCCGTGCCGGTCGTGCAACTCGGTCGCCTGCTCGCGCAGCCGCTTGGTGTCCCGGGCGACGAGGACGAGATCATGCCCGTCCGCCGCCAGTCTGCGGGCGAACGCGGCGCCGATGCCCGCGGTCGAACCCGTGATGAGAGCCGTTGTCATGGCAGCAGCGTAGTGACCCGGACTGTGCGGGTCCGTTCCGCGCACACGGCCTCCCGACCGTGAAGGACCGGTGCGCGCCGCCGCCGTGACCGCCGCTCAGGCGCCGTACCTCGCCACGTACTTCCGCGCCTGCTCCAGCGCCTCGGGATGCAGCGCCTCGCCGGCCGCGAGCAGCCGGGGCAGCAGGTCACGACGGGTGGTGACGGCCTGGAACTGCATCCGGGCCGTCACCTCGTGCTCCGGTACGTGCACGATCTCGATCGCGTCCCCCGCGCGGACCTCGCCCGGTTCGATCACCCGCAGATACGCGCCGGTCGCCGCCCTCTCCGTGAACCGTCTGACCCACTTCTCCTCGCCCAGGTGGCCCTGGAAGGTACGGCAGGGGATCCGCCCGGAGGTCACCTCCAGCACCACGTCCGGGCCGATCCGCCAGCGTTCGCCGATCCGCGCCCCGGAGACGTCGAGGCCGCGCGTGGTGAGGTTCTCGCCGAACGCGCCGGCCGGCAGCGCCCGGCCCAGCTCGGGCTCCCAGCCGTCGAGGTCCTCGCGCGCGACCGCGTACACCGCCTGGTCGTTCCCGCCGTGGTGGTTCAGGGAGCAGATGTCGTCCCCTTCCAGTCCGCTCCCGGCGACGCCCTTCGGTCCCGGTGCCGAGATCCGCACCGGTCCCTCGACCGGACGCTTGTCGATGCCCGTCAGCTTCTGCGGGTGATCGGTGTACGGGACGGCGCGTGCCCGGCCCACGTTGACGGAGAGCAGCCTCATGGCCGCCACGGTAGGCCACCGAACCTCAAAGGGTCTACGCATTTTTCGTCTCTTCGCCCAAGATTCCCTTATGCTCGAAAGATGATCGAGGCCCGTCATCTCCGCGTCCTGCGCGCCGTCGCCGCCACCGGCTCCTTCTCGGCGGCCGGGCGCGAGCTGGGCTGCACCCAGCCGGCCGTCAGTCAGCAGATGAAGGCGCTGGAAGCCTCCGTGGGCACCCCCCTGCTGATCCGCAGCGGCCGGGAGATGCGCCTGACCCAGGCGGGCGAGGCCCTCGTGCGGCACGCGGCCGGGATCCTCTCCGGCCTCACCGCCGCCGAGGAGGAGGTCGCCGCGATCGCGGGGCTGCGCGCCGGCCGGGTCCGGCTGGTCTCCTTCCCCAGCGGCAGTTCCACCCTGGTCCCCACCGCCCTGGCCGCCCTGCGCGCGGATCACCCCGGCACCCGGGTCTCCCTGGAGGAGGCCGAACCGCCGGAGTCGGTCGACGCGCTGCGGGCCGGCGACTGCGACATCGCCCTCGCGTTCCGCTACGCGCGCGTGCCGGGCGCGGGTCCGGCCGAGGGGGCCGCCGAGGAGTGGGACGACCTGGTCGTACGGCCGCTGCTGACGGACCGCCTCGTCGCCCTCGTACCGGAGGGGCACCGGCTGGCGCACACACCGGCCGTCGCCATCGGCGAACTCGCCGCCGAGCCGTGGATCGCGGGCTGCCCGCGCTGCCGGGGCCAGCTGGTGGAGGTGTGCGAGCGGGCGGGCTTCACCCCCCGCATCGACTTCGCGACCGACGACTACCCGGCGGTGGTCGGGCTGGTCGGCGCCGGTCTCGGGGTGGCCGTCCTGCCCCAGCTCGCGATCGAGTCCGTACGGCCCCGGGGAGCGCGCGCGGTCACCCTCGAACCGGCGGTGCGGCGGGAGATCGTCGCGCTCACCCTGCCCGACCTGGCCCAGGTGCCGGCGGTCGCGGCGACGCTGGAGCGGCTGGAACGGGCGGCGCGGGCCACTCGGGCCACGCGGGCGACTCAGGCCACGCACGCGACTCAGGCCACGCACGCGGCTCAGGCCACGCAGGCCACGCGGGCGACTCGGGGCATGTAGGAACGGCGGGCACGCGCGCGTACCCGCCGTCCGGCCTCGGCCTTGCAGAAACGTTCCTTCAGGGTTCCTTCACGTGCGTTTCTTCATGTGTCCGACGACGCGTCCCTCGCGCCCGTCGACGCTGACACCAGGCGATTGCGCGCCCGGCCCATCAGCTCCTCGCGCTCGTCCTCGGTCAACCCGCCCCACACGCCGTACGGCTCACGTACGGCGAGCGCGTGCGCGGCGCACTGCGCTCGGACCGGGCACCTCATGCAGACCTCCTTGGCCGAGTTCTCTCGAGCGCTCCGAGCCGCCCCGCGCTCACCCTCCGGATGGAAGAAGAGCGAACTGTCCACCCCGCGGCAGGCAGCCAGGAGCTGCCAGTCCCACAGGTCCGCGTTCGGTCCGGGAAGGCGGGAGAAATCTGCCATTGCGTGACCCCTTGTAGCCGTTCTGAGCGGATACGGTGCCCACGACCGTACAACTACGATCTAAGGAGATGAAAATATGACTCATTGCGAATCTAGCCTCAGACACCAGCTAAAGGGAAGAAATAGGGCTGAATGGGGCATGGGTTGTGATGAAAGCTTGAGGGTCAGCGCGGCACCCTCCACCGTGTCCACGCCCTCACGTAGAGTGCCGAAGTCTGCACGCGGCCCCGTAACTCTTTCGAGTGACCATCGTTGAGAGTGCGAGGCGGTTGAAAACACAAACGCTCGGGCAGGCGTCCGAGACGGTCGACCGCACAGGTGACGATTTCCCACCAGCCTGGAGGCACAAGGTGACGCGCATCAGCTGCGGAGGGCGGCCATGACTTCCGTCCTCGTCTGCGACGACTCCCCGCTTGCCCGAGAGGCGCTCCGCCGCGCGGTCGCGACCGTGCCCGGCGTCGAGCGCGTGACGACGGCGGCCAACGGCGAGGAAGTCCTCCGCCGCTGGGGCGCCGACCGCTCGGACCTCATCCTGATGGACGTGCGCATGCCCGGACTGGGCGGCGTCGAGACCGTACGGCGGCTGCTGTCCGCCGACCCCGGTGCGCGCATCATCATGCTCACCGTCGCCGAGGACCTGGACGGCGTGGCCCTCGCGGTCGCCGCCGGCGCCCGCGGCTATCTGCACAAGGACGCCTCCCGCGCGGAGCTGCGGGCGACCGTCACCCAGGCGCTCGCCGACCCGACCTGGCGGCTGGCCCCGCGCCGGCTGCGCTCCGCCGAGATGGGCGCGGCGCCCACGCTCACCGCGCGCGAGATCCAGGTCCTCGAAGGCATGAGCCACGGCCGCTCCAACGCGGAGATCGGCCGCGAGCTGTTCCTCTCCGAGGACACCGTCAAGACCCACGCCCGGCGCCTGTTCAAGAAACTCGGCGCCTCGGACCGTGCCCACGCGGTGGCCCTGGGCTTCCGGTGGGGACTGGTCCGCTAGCACCGTCCGGCGTCACGCCCTCGGGGCGGGCGGGGCAGGTCCGGTGCTCCGTCCTGTGGGGCGGTCCAGGGATTTCGTGGTGCGGGGCCGTCGCTGGGTTCCGTGGTGCGGGCCGGTCTCCGGCTTCCGTGGTGCGGGCCCGCTGTGGTGTCCCGCGTTACGGGCCCCGTGTGCGGGTCCGCGGGGCGGGTCCGCGGGGCGGGGTCCGGCTCACCCGCGGGGTCGGCGCCCTCCCGGGCGCAAGAACCGTTCGGCCGTCTCGTCGTCCGCGCGCGGGCACCCCACGGTTTGCCCCTCGCTCACTCACCGAAGCCCGTCGGCCGCTGCCGTGCTGCTGCGGCAAGTCGCTGCCGGCGCCGCCGCAGCCGCAGGCCCGTGCCGGAAGCGTGTCGCCGGGAGATCGGGGTCGCCCGCACCGAAACCGGGCACCCGCCCCGGACCGGCCGGTGGGCCGTTCGGTGGATGTCGTCGTCCCGGCGGGTGGTGTGCGGTCGGTGTCCGGTCGGTCGGAAGGAGCGGGGGCATGAGGGAACCTCCCTGTTCAGACGGGGTCGGGACACTCGTGTCCGGGTCCGCGGGCGAGGGTCGCGCCGGGCGTCGCCCGGTGCCCGCTGCTCGTTTCGCCGCCGATGCCGCATCCTTGAGATGTGGAGTCTCTCGGGGACGAGTCGGTCGAGCGGAAGGGGAGGGCGCAGGGGATGAGTTCCGGCGCACCTGCTCATAACGCTTCGGTGCACAACGACGAGCACGGTGCCGCGGACGCGTCGGCCGCGGTGCACCATGGACCGATGCGCGACGACGAGGCGGTCACTGCCGTGGGGACGATCGGTTCGCTCGTCCATCGCGCCGTCGACGGCGACGAGCAGGCCACGCACGACCTGCTCGCCCATGTCCACCCCCTCGCCCTGCGCTACTGCCGCACCCGGCTCTCCCGGCTCCCCGGTGACGCGCGCCACTTCGTCGAGGACCTCGCCCAGGAGGTCTGCGTCGCGGTCCTGCTCGCCCTGCCCCGCTACCGGGACACCGGCAGGCCCTTCGAGGCGTTCGTGTTCGCGATCGCCTCGCACAAGGTCGCCGACCTGCAGCGGGCCGCCATGCGGCACCCCGGCTCCACGGCGGTCCCCTCCGACGAGATGCCCGAACGCCCCGACGACTCCCTCGGCCCGGAGGAGCGCGCCCTGCTCAGCAGCGACGCCGAATGGGCCAAGAAACTCCTGGCCAACCTGCCCGAGAACCAGCGGGAGCTGCTCTTGCTGCGGATCGCGGTGGGCCTCACCGCCGAGGAGACCGGTCAGATGTTGGGAATGTCACCCGGAGCGGTCCGGGTCGCCCAGCACCGGGCGCTGAGCCGGCTGCGGGCTCTCGCCGAACAGTAGAAAACACGCATACCTCGGCGGCGTATGAACGAGCGCGCCGGGATTTCCGTACGAACATACGAAGCCAGGAGCGGCGTCCCACCGTGGAATTCGGGAGGTTCACTTCCCGTTAGCATGGACATCCGCACCGATCAAGGCCATTTGGGGAAGGTGTCATGACTGCCAACGTCGACGGAGTGCCCGCCAAATTCGCGACCCTGGGGCTGACCTACGACGACGTGCTGCTGCTGCCGGGAGCGTCCGAGGTGCTCCCCAACGCGGTCGACACCTCGTCCCGAATCTCCCGCAACGTCCGGGTCAACATCCCGCTGCTGTCCGCGGCCATGGACAAGGTGACCGAGTCCCGCATGGCGATCGCGATGGCCCGCCTCGGCGGCGTCGGCGTCCTCCACCGCAACCTGTCCGTCGAGGACCAGGTCAACCAGGTCGACCTGGTCAAGCGGTCCGAGTCCGGCATGGTCACCGACCCGATCACCGTCCACCCGGAGGCCACGCTCGCCGAGGCGGACGCGCTCTGCGCCAAGTTCCGCATCAGCGGTGTCCCGGTCACCGACCCGGCGGGCCGGCTGCTCGGCATCGTGACCAACCGCGACATGGCCTTCGAGAGCGACCGCACCCGCGAGGTCCGCGAGGTCATGACCCCGATGCCGCTGGTCACCGGCACGGTCGGCATCACCGGTGTCGAGGCCATGGAGCTGCTGCGCAAGCACAAGATCGAGAAGCTTCCGCTCGTCGACGACCAGGGCCTGCTCAAGGGTCTGATCACGGTCAAGGACTTCGTCAAGGCCGAGAAGTACCCGAACGCGGCGAAGGACTCCGAGGGCCGGCTGATCGTCGGTGCCGCCGTCGGCGCCAGCCCCGAGGCGCTGGAGCGGGCCCAGGCCCTGGCCGAGGCCGGCGTGGACTTCCTGGTCGTCGACACCTCGCACGGTCACAACAGCAACGCCCTCAGCTGGATGGCGAAGATCAAGTCCAGCGTGAACGTCGACGTGATCGGCGGCAACGTCGCCACCCGCGACGGCGCGCAGGCCCTCATCGACGCCGGTGTCGACGGCATCAAGGTGGGCATCGGCCCCGGTTCGATCTGCACCACGCGCGTGGTGGCCGGCATCGGCGTCCCGCAGGTCACCGCGATCTACGAGGCCTCACTCGCGGCCCGTCCCGCCGGTGTCCCGCTGATCGGCGACGGTGGTCTGCAGTACTCCGGCGACATCGGCAAGGCGCTCGCCGCCGGTGCCGACACCGTGATGCTGGGCAGCCTCCTCGCCGGCTGCGAGGAGTCCCCGGGCGAGCTGCTGTTCATCAACGGCAAGCAGTTCAAGTCGTACCGCGGCATGGGCTCGCTGGGCGCCATGCAGTCCCGCGGCCAGGGCCGGTCTTACTCCAAGGACCGCTACTTCCAGGCCGAGGTCGCCTCCGACGACAAGCTCGTGCCCGAGGGCATCGAGGGGCAGGTCCCCTACCGCGGTCCGCTCGCCAACGTGCTGCACCAGCTCGTCGGCGGTCTGCGCCAGACCATGGGCTACGTCGGCGCCGCCACCATCGAGGAGATGGAGACGAAGGGCCGCTTCGTGCGGATCACGTCGGCGGGGCTGAAGGAGTCGCACCCGCACGACATCCAGATGACGGTCGAGGCGCCGAACTACAGCCGCAACAAGTAGTCGGCAGCCGAGCACAGGGCGGTCCCGGGCGCACCGGGGCCGCCCTTGTCGTGCCCGTCGGCGATACTGGAAGACGCTGAACGCATCAGGGAAAGGCCACAGACGTGACTGAGATCGAGATCGGGCGCGGCAAGCGCGGCCGCCGGGCGTACGCCTTCGACGACATCGCCGTCGTCCCCAGCCGCCGTACGCGGGACCCGAAGGAGGTCTCGATCGCCTGGCAGATCGATGCCTACCGCTTCGAGCTGCCCTTCCTGGCCGCCCCCATGGACTCGGTCGTCTCCCCGGCCACCGCGATCCGCATCGGCGAGCTCGGCGGGCTCGGTGTGCTCAACCTCGAAGGCCTGTGGACCCGGTACGAGGACCCGCAGCCGCTGCTCGACGAGATCGTCGACCTCGACGCGGAGACGGCGACCCGGCGCCTCCAGGAGATCTACTCCGCCCCCATCAAGGAGGAGCTGATCGGCGCGCGCATCAAGGAGGTGCGCGACTCCGGTGTGGTCACGGCGGCCGCGCTCTCCCCGCAGCGCACGGCCCAGTTCTCCAAGGCCGTCGTGGACGCGGGCGTGGACATCTTCGTCATCCGCGGTACGACGGTCTCGGCGGAGCACGTCTCCGGTGCGCACGAGCCGCTGAACCTGAAGCAGTTCATCTACGAGCTCGACGTCCCGGTGATCGTCGGCGGCTGCGCCACCTACACGGCGGCCCTGCACCTGATGCGCACCGGCGCGGCGGGCGTCCTGGTCGGCTTCGGCGGCGGCGCCGCGCACACCACCCGCAACGTGCTGGGCATCCAGGTCCCGATGGCGACCGCGGTGGCCGATGTGGCGGCCGCGCGCCGCGACTACATGGACGAGTCCGGCGGCCGGTACGTGCACGTGATCGCGGACGGCGGGGTCGGCTGGTCCGGCGACCTGCCCAAGGCGATCGCCTGCGGCGCCGACTCGGTGATGATGGGCTCCCCGCTGGCCCGTGCGACCGACGCGCCGGGCAAGGGCCACCACTGGGGCATGGAGGCCGTCAACGACGAGCTGCCGCGTGGCAAGAAGGTCGACCTCGGCACGGTCGGCACCATCGAGGAAGTCCTCACGGGCCCGTCGCACACCCCCGACGGCTCGATGAACCTCTTCGGCGCCCTGCGCCGCGCCATGGCCACCACCGGTTACAGCGAGCTGAAGGAGTTCCAGCGCGTCGAGGTGACGGTGGCGGACTCGCAGCACCGCCGGTAACCCGTAGGACACCACGAAGGGCCGGTCACCCACCCGGGCGACCGGCCCTTCGGCATGCCCGGACGGGCCCGAGGGCGTGTGGGGCGGGGCGGGGGCGCGCGGTTGCGTTCAGCGTGAATTCGGGCTGGTCAGGGGGGCGCGGGCGATAGCGTCCGTCTCGGCGCCCCAGTTGTGTGGGGTTGCCCCCTTCCAAGGACATCGTTCCGGACCCCGGCCCTCGGGGCCCGGCCCGAGTTCCTGAACGGGCCGTCCACCGGGTCACTGGGCGGCATCGTGGAAGGGGGCGCCCGTGGGACGCCACCGCAAGCCCACCCGCTGGGACCGGATCCGTCTTCGGATGGTCCAGTTCAAGAGGAGGTGGATCTTGCGACTTTTCGGATGGTGAGCGGCCGCCCCCACACCAACTAGGGGCGGACACTCCGTGATCCATCCAGGAGCCTGCCGCAGTGACCGCTGCGGTGGGCTCCACCCTTTTCGGATGGTGAGCGGCCGCCCCCATACACAGTAGGGGCGGACACTCCGTGATCCATCCAGGAGCCTGCCGCAGTACCCGCTGCGGTGGGCTCCACCTGTTCCCACCGTACTGGCGCCGGACCCCGCATGCCACCATCCCGGGAGTCCACCGGCCCCGCACGCGCCCCCTTCACAACCGGTGCGCCGCCCCCGTGGGGGTCGCCCCCCGTGTGTCCAGCAGCAGCTGGGCCTTCACCGAGAGGCCCTGGAGGTCGTACGTGCGGTGGTGCTGGAGGAGGATCGTGAGGTCGGCGTCGGCGGCGGACTCGTAGAAGGAGTCGGCGCGGGGGACCGGGCGGTCGAGGACGCTCCAGGCGGGGACGTGCGGGTCGTGGTAGCTGACCGCGGCGCCGAGTTCCATCAGACGGATCGCGATCTCGTGGGCCGGGGTGCCGGTCAGGTCGGCGAGGTCGGGTTTGTAGGTGACGCCGAGGAGGAGGACCCGGGCGCCCCGGGCCGACTTCCCGTGCTCGTTGAGCAGGGCGGCGGCGCGCTGGACGACGTACCGCGGCATACGGCTGTTGACCTGCTGGGCCAGTTCGACCATGCGCAGGGGGCTGCCCGGCAGGCCCGCGCGGTCCAGCGGGACCGCGTGGCCGCCGACGCCGGGGCCGGGGCGGAAGGCCTGGAAGCCGAAGGGCTTGGTCTCGGCGCAGCGGACGACGTCCCACAGGTCGACGCCGAGGTCGTGGCAGAGGACGGCCATCTCGTTGACGAGGGCCATGTTGACGTGCCGGAAGTTGGTCTCCAGGAGGTGGACCGTCTCGGCCTCCCGGACTCCACGCGCGCGTACCACCTTGTCCGTGAGGCGGCTGTAGAAGGCCGCGGCGGACTCGGTGCAGGCGGGGGTGAGGCCGCCGATGACCTTCGGGGTGTTCGCGGGGGTGAAGGCGCGGCTGCCCGGGTCGACCCGGCTGGGGGAGTAGGCGAGGTGGAAGTCGCGGCCCGCGCGCAGGCCGGACGTCTCTTCGAGGAGCGGGCGCAGGAAGTCCTCCGTCGTCCCCGGGTGGACCGGTGACTCCAGGATGACGGTGGTGTGCGGGCGCAACTGGGCGCCGAGGGCGCGGGCGGCGGCCTCCACCTGGCCGAGGTCGAGGCCGCCGGCCGCGTCGCGCGGGGTGGGCGCGCAGATGACGGCGGTGCGCACCCGGCTCAGCCCGGCCGGGTCGGTGGCGGTCCGGAAGCCCCCCGAGAGCATCCGGCGCAGCTCGGCGGCGCTGAGGGGGCCCGTCTCCGGTCCGGTCCGGTAGCCGAGGGTGGGGATGCCGGCGGCCACCGCGGCCTGGGCCAGGGGCAGGCCGAGCGGGCCGAGTCCGATGACGGCGAGATCTGCGGGCATGGCGTGGGCCGTCCTTCCCAGTAACCGAAGCGGGACAGGTGCGCAAGCCCTGTGGACAGGATGGGCGAGCGCAATGTCAGACTAGGAGTAAATATGACCGTTATGCGGGATTGATCGACTGTGTTCCGTGAGAGTTGTCCACAGGCTGGGGGTGAGTGGTGGCTGAAGTCGGGCAAGGCGGTCAGAATTTTGGGCAGGGGGACACCGAGTGGGCCTCGCCCTGAAGGTGCGGCCGGCGCGACGGACAGCGGGAGGCAGCGGTGAGGACAGCGACACTGGGGCCGGCACAGCGAGCCGAGTCACTGGCGGGCATGGCCGAGCGTGAGCTGGACGTGCTGGTCGTGGGAGGCGGAGTGGTCGGCGCGGGTACCGCCCTCGACGCCGTGACCCGGGGCCTGTCCACGGGCCTCGTCGAAGCGCGTGACTGGGCGTCGGGCACGTCCAGCAGGTCCAGCAAACTGGTCCATGGCGGACTGCGCTATCTGGAGATGCTCGACTTCGCCCTCGTCCGCGAGGCCCTGAAGGAACGCGGACTGCTGCTGGAGCGGCTCGCACCGCACCTGGTCAAACCCGTCCCGTTCCTCTATCCGCTCCAGCACAAGGGCTGGGAGCGGTGGTACGCCGGCTCGGGCGTCGCGCTCTACGACGCGATGTCCATGGCCCGCGGCCACGGCCGGGGCCTGCCGCTGCACCGTCATCTGAGCCGCCGTCACGCCCTGCGTGTCGCCCCCGCCCTGCGCAAGGACGCACTGGTCGGCGCCCTGCAGTACTACGACGCCCAGATGGACGACGCCCGCTTCGTCGCCACCCTGGTGCGCACCGCGGTCTCCTACGGGGCGAAGGCCGCCAACCGGGCCCGGGTGACGGCCTTCGTGCGCGAGGGCGAACGGGTCGTCGGGGCCCGTGTGACGGACGTGGAGGGCGGCGGCGAGTACGAGATCCGCGCCCGGCAGATCGTCAACGCCACCGGGGTGTGGACCGACGACACCCAGGGGATGGTCGGCGAGCGCGGCCAGTTCCACGTCCGTGCCTCCAAGGGCATCCACCTCGTGGTGCCCCGGGACCGCATCAGCTCCTCCACCGGCCTCATCCTGCGCACCGAGAAGTCCGTGCTGTTCGTCATCCCCTGGGGCAGGCACTGGATCGTCGGCACCACCGACACCGACTGGGACCTCGACAAGGCCCACCCCGCCGCCTCCAGCGCGGACATCGACTACCTGCTGGAGCACGTCAACTCCGTCCTCAGGGTGCCGCTGACCCGCGACGACGTCGAGGGTGTCTACGCGGGACTCAGGCCGCTGCTGGCCGGCGAGTCGGACGCCACCAGCAAGCTGTCGCGCGAGCACACCGTCGCCCACCCCGCGCCCGGACTGGTCGTCGTGGCCGGCGGCAAGTACACGACGTACCGGGTGATGGCCAAGGACGCCGTCGACGAGGCCGTGCACGGGCTCGACATGCGGGTCGCCGACTGCGTCACCGAGGAGGTGCCGCTGCTCGGCGCCGAGGGCTACCGGGCCCTGTGGAACGCGCGAGCGCGCATCGCCGCCCGCAGCGGGCTGCACGTGGTGCGGGTGGAGCACCTCCTCAACCGCTACGGGGCGATGGCCGAGGAGGTCCTCGACCTCATCGCCTCCGACCCCTCCCTGGGCGAACCGCTCCAGGCCGCCGACGACTATCTGCGCGCCGAGATCGTCTACGCCGCCTCGCACGAGGGGGCGCGCCACCTGGACGACGTCCTGACCCGGCGCACCCGCATCTCCATCGAGACCTTCGACCGCGGCACGCGCAGCGCCCGCGAGGCGGCCGAGTTGATGGCGCCCGTGCTCGGCTGGGACAAGGACCAGATCGAGCGAGAGGTCGAGCACTACGAGAAGCGGGTGGAGGCGGAGCGCGAGTCGCAGCTCCAGCCCGACGACCTGACGGCGGACGCGGCCCGGCTCGGGGCACCGGACATCGTGCCGCTCTGACCGTCGAACTCCGTTCGGCACAAGGCCTGTTCACGTCGGGGGCGGGCCTTGCGCCCCGGTGCCACCTGGGCGTTGGCCGGACTGCGCCGCGCCCTCTGGCCGAAATGCTCCCCACCTCCGGGAGCGCCAGGGGCACCCTGGGCGTCGGGCACTTGTCGGGTGAGGGACAATGGAGGCTCTTTCAGGGCGGGTTGCATGAGGGGACGCATGTCGGAGGCGGAGCGGGCGGGAGCATCCCGTCAGGACAAGAGCGCACGTCTCCTCGCCGGGCGGTACCGGCTGGGAGGCGTACTCGGCCGCGGCGGCATGGGGACGGTGTGGCGCGCCGAGGACGAGACCCTCGGCCGGACGGTCGCCGTCAAGGAGCTGCGGTTCCCGGGGAACATCGACGAGGACGAGAAGCGCCGGCTGATCACCCGGACCCTGCGCGAGGCCAAGGCCATCGCCCGGATCCGCAACAACAGCGCGGTGACGGTCTTCGACGTCGTCGAGGAGGACGACCGGCCGTGGATCGTGATGGAACTCGTCGAGGGCAAGTCGCTCGCCGAGGTCATCCGTGAGGACGGCGTGCTGGAACCGAGGCGCGCCGCCGAGGTCGGCCTCGCGATCCTCGACGTGCTGCGCTCGGCGCACCGCGAGGGCATCCTGCACCGCGACGTGAAGCCGTCCAACGTGCTGATCGCCGAGGACGGCCGGGTCGTGCTCACCGACTTCGGCATCGCCCAGGTCGAGGGCGACCCGTCCATCACCTCCACCGGCATGCTCGTCGGCGCCCCCTCCTACATCTCCCCGGAGCGCGCCCGCGGCCACAAGCCCGGCCCCGCCGCCGACCTGTGGTCGCTCGGCGGTCTGCTCTACGCCTCGGTCGAGGGCACCCCGCCGTACGACAAGGGCTCCGCCATCGCGACCCTCACCGCGGTGATGACCGAGCCGCTGGAGGAGCCGAAGAACGCCGGCCCCCTCAGGGACGTCATCTACGGGCTGCTCACCAAGGACCCCCAGCGGCGGCTCGACGACGCCGGCGCGCGGGCGATGCTCAACGACGTGATCCACGCGCCCGACCCCAAGGAGGCCGCGCCCGCCGACGCCACCCGGCTCGTGCCGATCCCGGTCCAGCCGGACGCCCCCGAGAACAGGGGGAGTTCGGCCGGGGAGGCGGGCGAGAAGCTGCGCGGCGCGCTGCGCTCCGTCCGCAAGAAGGCCGCCGTCGCCGCGGGAGCGGCCTCCACCGCCGCCGCCTCCCGCGCCAAGTCCGGCGCGACCACGGCCGCTTCGGGCGCCCGGGAGGCCTCCGCCCCCACCGCGTCCGCCACCACGGTGTCCCCTTCCGTGGGCACGGACGAGGTCCGGCACACCGGCGCTGCGACCGCGACCGCGCCCACCGCCAGGACGGCCACGGCCCCGGCCGCCGCCTCCGCGACGGCCGGCTCCGCACCCACCGCGGTGACGCCCGCCGTGCCGCCCACCGGAGCCTCCGGCTCCGCCGGGAGGGCCGGGACGAACGGGGCGACGGGCGGCCGGAGTTCGGGCTGGCCCGTGATGACCCCGCCGGACCTGCCGCCGCGCCCCGTACCGAAGGCGCCGCTGACCGACGTGGTGCCGAAGCGCACCCTGGTGATCATCGCCGTGGTGGTGGTGCTCGCGGTGCTCGGCACCGTGCTGGCCCTCACCCTCGGCGGCGGTGACGACGACACCGCGAGCGGCTCCGGGAAGAGCGGCGGCAGCACCGTGGCGACCGGCGGCGCCGGCGCGAGCGCCGAGACCAAGGGGGACGACAGCGACGGCAGCCGCGCGGACGGGTCCACCCCCCGGTCCGGCTCGGGCGCCTCCGGCTCTACGCCCGGCAACACCACGGCCGCCGGCGGCTCCGGCTCCGACGTGTCCGCCACCGACGACAGCCGGGCGGCGACGACGCACGAGGGGACCCGCTACTCCATCGGGCTGCCCACCGGCTGGAAGTTCCAGACGTCGGGCGCCGCCGGCGACCGCTTCACCGGCCCTGACGGACAGCGGCTGCTGGTCGCCTGGACGACCACGCCCAAGGACGACCCGGTCGCCGACTGGAAGAACCAGGAGCGCTACATGCAGCGCTCGAATTACCGCAAGATCCGCATACAGGCGGTGAACTACCGCGGCTGGAACACGGCCGACTGGGAGTTCACCTATGCGGAGGGCGGCACCGCGTACCGGGTCGTCGACCGCGGGTTCGTCGTCAGCGACAGCCAGGGGTACGCGCTGATGTACACGGCGAAGGCCGGCACCTGGTCCACCGAGCTGCGCAAGAGCACCTGGCAGACCCTCACGGACACCTTCACGCCCAAGAAGTAGCGGTCCGGATGGGGCATCCCCTCTCGGAGAGTTGCCTCCGGCACGTATCGTGAAGGGCTGCGGACCGTGTGCATCCAGCTCCGTGGCCGGATACGGCTGCAACGGGTCGTACGGTGAACGGATGTGACCGACCGGGCCGGCCGGGGGAGGCCATGTGGACGACTACGCGGGACGGGTACTCGCCGACCGCTACCGCCTGCCGCTGCCCCCCTCCGACGAGTACGAACTCACCGAGACCCGGGCCTTCGACACCTACAGCGGCCAGGAAGTCCTGGTCCGCCAGGTTCCGTTGCCCGAGGTCGTCGAGGCCGAGGTGCTCGACGCCGGGGGGCTGCCCGAGGGGTTCACGGCGCGTGAGCACCGGGGCGGCGCCGGGCGCGTCCCCGGCGCACGCGCGGGCGCGAGCACCCGGCGGCCCGCCGATCCCGTCGTACGGCGCGCCGTGGAGGCCGCGCAGGCGGCGGCCGGCATCCCCGACCACCCCCGGCTCGACCAGGTCTTCGACGTGTTCGCCGACGGCGGTTCGCTGTGGATAGTGAGTGAGCTGGTGGCCGCCCGGCCGCTCGCCGCGCTCCTCGCCGAGCAGCCGCTGACCCCGTACCGGGCCGCCGAGGTCGCCTCCGACGTGCTCACGGCCCTGCGGGTGCTGCACGCGCACGGCTGGGTGCACCGCAACATCACCGCCCGCACCGTCCTCGTCTGCGACGACGGACGGGTCATGCTGACCGGCCTCGCCGTCGGCGCGGCGGAAGAGGCGCTGTGCGGCTACGACCCGGTGCCCCGGGAGGAACCGGGGACGGGCGCGGCCCTCCAGGCGTCCCCCGCCACGACCGCGCACCCCGCGGCACCGGGCGCTGCCGGCGGGCCCGGCGGCAGCACGGGCCGTGCGCCGGGAGGCGCGCCCGGGAGCGCGCCGGGGAGCCCCGGAGGTACTTCGGGTGGTTTCGCCGGAGGCACTGCGGGCGCTCCCGCCGGAGGGGCCTCCGGCCGGACCGCCGGCGGATTCGCCGGGGCGCCCCCGGGGGGAACCGCCGGTGGCGCACTCGGGGCTTCGGGCGGCGGGTCCGTGGGCGGCGCCGGGGCCGAGGATCCCGAGGCCGCGCGGCGCGCCGCCATCGAGGCGCGGGCGGCCGGCGGGCTGCCGGGGCCGACGGGTGAGCCGGCGACCGGCGCCGGGGCGTCGGGCGAGGTCGCCCGACGGGCGCCCCTGGAGACCGGCGGGGACATCCGCGCCGCGCGCGCCGGGGCGATCGCCGCCTACCGCGCGGGCGCCCGCGCCGCCGCCCGCGTCCAGGAGTCCCAGCAGAGCGGCCGCACCGCCCTGCCGGGGGCCCGCACCCCCGCCGAGGACGACCACGGCCCCGTGACCGCCTCCCCGTACGGCGCGCCCGGCACGAACACCGCGCTCCCCGGCGGCACCCCGCACGCCCTGAGCGGTACCACCGGAGCACCCTCCGGCCCGCCCGGACAGATCGCCGACCCCTATGGCGTACGAGGCGCCCCCGCACCGCACACCGCACCGGGCCCGACGCCCGCCCCCGGAGGGTATCCGCCCGTCCCGGCGGCCGCCGGGCAGCCGCCCGTCCCCGTCCCGGCCCAGCCCGGCGGAGCGGCCGGTGACGGGCGCTCCGGGGCGCGTTGGGGCGATCCCGCGGCCGCCGGCGCGCCCGGCCACGGCGTGCGCGGGGGCCCCGCCACCGCGCTCGCCGCCGAGCGCGCCCGGCAGGCCCGGATGGCGGTCGTCGGACCCGTCACCGAGCGCTGGGCACCCGAACAGGCCGGACCGGTGCACGAGAACTGGCAGCTCGCCGCGCCGATCGGCCCCGCCACCGACCTGTGGGCGCTCGGCGCCCTGCTCTTCCGGGCCGTACAGGGACACGCGCCCTATCCGGAGGAGTCGACGGCGGAGCTGGTGCAGATGGTGTGCGCCGAGCCGCCCGCCTTCGCCGAGGAGTGCGGACCGCTCAGGCCGGTCGTCGAGTCGCTGCTGCGCCAGGACCCCACCGACCGCCTCGACTTCGAGGAACTGCGCGGCTGGCTGCGCTCGCTGGTGCGCTCCGCGCCCGAGCCGGAGGCGGGCACGTACGTCGTCGCCGCGCCGCCCACCGACCCGCGCCGGCTGCCGATCGTGCGCCGCAAGGGCGAACTGGTGCGCAGACGACGCGCCGGGCTGCCCGCCCCGCACGGCCGCCACAAGCGGGCCCGGCAGGACGAGGGCCGCTCCCCGCGCAGCCTCGGCCGCACCCTGCTGGTGCTGATCCTGCTGCTGCTGGCCGGAGCCGTCGCCTACGCCGTCCTGTTCATGCCCAAGGCCGACAAGGACGGCGCGAACGCGACCGGCGGCACCCAGAACACCGGGGCCACCGCCTCCGCGAGCGCACCCGCCGGTCAGGCCCCCGACGCGAGCAGCGAGCCGCGGCCCGACCAGACCTCGCCCGGCGGCGGGAGCGGCGCGGAGGCCACCGAGACCCAGACCGGCTCCGGCACGGACGCCGCCGACGGCTTCACCCTCCGTAAGGACGCCGCCGGTTTCCGGATCGCCGTCGCCGACGGCTGGAGCCGCACCGGCAAGAACGGGCGCGGCCAGATCGTGTACTCCCACGGCGACTTCGAGCTGATCGTCGTACCGGGGCGGGACAGCGCCTCCGCCAACGGCGGAGACCCGATGGTCTATCAGCGGGAGAAGGAGAGCGAGCTGCAGCCGTACCGCGACTCCAGCTGGGCGACCGCCTCCGGGCTGCGGACCACGACCGTGGGCACCCGCACCATGGCAGAAGGGCAGTTCACCTGGTCCGACGGCGGCCGCGAGCTGTACGTCCGCAACCTCGCGATCCTCATCGACGGCCGCTACCACGTCGTCCAGGTGCGCGGGCCCGAGGCCGAGCGGGACGAGGTCACCCGGCTCTACGAGCAGGCGGCGGCCACGTACCAGTACAGCGGCTGAGCAAGCGCGTTCGGCCGTCGGGCGGGCCACGCGGTCCGGCCGGTTCCCGGACCCGCCGCAGAAGCGACAACCGTCACAGTGCTGTCTCCTTGGCACCCCCCTGGTTCCCCGGAGGCATCCCGGTCTTTACCCTGAGCCTGTCAAGAGCATTGCGGGGCAACGTGAATCAGATGCAGGGCCTGCTCCTCGCGGGCCGCTACCGGCTCGCCGACACCATCGGCAGCGGTGGCATGGGTCGGGTGTGGCGGGCGCACGACGAGCTGTTGCACCGTGCGGTCGCGATCAAGGAGCTGACCGCCGCCCTCTACGTCACCGAGAGTGACCAGCCGGTCCTGCTCGCGCGCACCCGGGCCGAGGCACGCGCCGCGGCGCGGATCAACCACTCCGCCGTCGTCACCGTGCACGACGTGCTCGAACACGACGGCCGGCCGTGGATCGTGATGGAGCTGGTCGAGGGCCGTTCGCTGGCCGACGCCGTCAAGGAGGACGGCCGGATCGAGCCGGCCGAGGCGGCCCGCGTCGGTCTGTGGGTGCTGCGCGCCCTGCGCGCCGCGCACTCCGCCGGGGTCCTGCACCGGGACGTCAAGCCCGGCAACGTGCTCATCTCGCACGACGGCCGGGTCCTGCTCACCGACTTCGGCATCGCCCAGATCGAGGGCGACACCACGATCACCCGGACGGGGGAGGTCGTCGGCTCCGTCGACTATCTCGCCCCGGAGCGCATCCGCGGCAACGACCCGGGGCCGGCCTCCGACCTGTGGGCGCTCGGCGCGACCCTGTACACGGCGGTGGAGGGGCGCTCGCCGTTCCGCCGCACCTCGGCGCTGAGCACCCTTCAGGCCGTCGTCGAGGACGAGGCCGCCGAGCCGCAGCACGCCGGTCCGCTCGCCCCCGTCATCGCCGCGCTCCTGTGCAAGGACCCGGCCGGCCGCCCCTCCACGTCCGCGGCCGAGCAGCTCCTCGCCGAGGCCGCCGAGGGGCGCCGCCCCGACGCGGCGCAGGCCTTCGTGCCCACCCAGTACGGCGGACCCGGCGGATACACCCGCCCCGGCCGCCCCCAGGGCCCGGCCGCGTACGGCGGATCCGACCGCGGGACGAGCGGCACGGGCTCGTCGTACCCGTCGTACGACTCGGGGGCGCAGTACGCCTCCGGGGCGCACGCCGGGCCGCCCTCGGGACCCGGGAACCCGACGGGACCCGGGAACCCGACGGGACCCGGTTCGGCGGAGGCGTCGACGCGCGTCCCCGGCGGCGCCGGGCCGACCGCCGCCGGTCTGCCGTACTCCGGCAGCGGCCTCCCGTACTCCGGCACCGGTTCCGGTCCCGTGCCCCATCCCGGGCACTCCGGCCCCGTCCACCTCGGCCCCGTGCCGGCCGCCGAGCCCCCGCGCCGCCGCCGGCTGCGGACGCTCGCGCTGGTGGTCGTGGTCGCCGCGCTGGTCGGCGGGGGGACGGCCATGGCGCTCCAGAACTGGGGCCAGGGCCGGGAGGACGTCGGCGCGTCCCCCGCGCCCCAGGACTCCGCCTCGTCGAGCCCGTCGGCCGACGCGAGCCCCGGCAGCCAGGGCGGCGTGCCCGACACCTGGACCAAGATCGACGACGAGCTGGGCTTCGGGCTCTCCCTGCCCGACAAGAGCTGGACGCGGTCGGTCTACCAGGACGACGGCGACCTCAAGCAGATCGACTACTCCCCGGACGGCGGCGAGCACTTCGTCCGGATCGCCCTGGACACGTCGCCCGACTACAACGACCCGTACGCCCACCAGAAGGACCTCGAGGCACAGCTCCAGCGGCTGGTGGACTACAAGACGGTCAAGCTGGAGAAGAACCTCTACCGCGACCGCGACGGCTCCGAGTGGGAGTACACCTGGACCGCGCTGGCCAAGGACTCGGAGTTCCCGGGGCCGCGCCGGGCCGTCGAGGAGACGTACATCGCCCGGGACGGCTCGGAGTACGTGATCTACATGTCCTCCCCGGCGAACGACTGGGCCACTACCGCCAAACAGTTCAAAGCCGTACTGCAGAGCTGGCGGGAACCCGGCGCCTCCTGACGGGGGGTTGGCCGGTCGGCCACCCGGAGCGGGGACATCCGGTGGGGCATGATGGGCCCATGGGGACCGAGGGGGACGCCGTCCGCGTCATCGCGGGCCGCTACCGGCTCGAGGCGAGGCTCGGGCGGGGCGGCATGGGCGTCGTGTGGCGTGCCACGGACGAGCTGTTGGGACGGCGTGTCGCGGTCAAGGAGCTGATCCAGGACGACACGCTGTCCGCCGAGGAGGCGCGCGGCCGCCGCGACCGGACCCTGCGCGAGGCCCGCGCGGTGGCCCAGTTGAGCCATCCGCACATCATCGTCGTGCACGACGTCGTCGAGGACGACGAACGGCCGTACATCGTCATGGAGTTGATCAAGGGCGGCTCGCTCGCCGACCGGATCGCCGGACACGGCCCGCTGGCCCCGGAGGAGGCGGCCCGGATCGCCGTCGCCCTGCTCGGCGCCGTGCGCGCCGCGCACGCGGCCGGGGTGCTGCACCGGGACATCAAGCCGGCGAACGTCCTGCTGGAGGACGACAGCGACCGGGTCGTCCTCACCGACTTCGGCATCGCGCAGGTCGCCGGCGCCACCACGCTCACCGAGACCGGCTCCTTCGTCGGATCGCCCGAGTACACCGCCCCGGAGCGGATGTCCGGCGCCCGCACCGGCCCCGAGTCCGACCTGTGGTCGCTGGGCGCGCTGCTGTGCACCGCGCTGAGCGGCGAGTCGCCCTTCCGGCGCGACTCCCTGGGCGGCATCCTGCACGCCGTCGTGTTCGCCGAGATCCGCACCCCCGCCGAGGCGGCCCCGCTGCTGCCAGTCGTTCGGGGGTTGTTGGAGCGCGATCCGGAACGGCGGCTCGCACCGGCGGAAGCGGAGCGGCTGCTGCGCGCCTTCCTCGACACCGGGCGTACGCCGGAGCCCGTGGGCTCCGGGTACACGCCCACCCGGGAGGACCTGCCGGCCCGCTCCCGGGCGACCGGGCGGTTCCGGCGGCCGTCCGCGCGGTCGGACCAGCCGCGGCCGCCGGAGGAGTCACGGGCGGAGCAGTCCCGGCCGTCGGAGCGGACCGGGCCGGGGGCCGCGCACACCCGGCCGGGCCCGGAGTCGCAGGCCGCGCAGGAGCGTTCCTCGCGGGGTGTGCTGATCGCCGCGCTCCTGGTCGCCGCGATGGCGGGCGCGGGCGTGTCGGCGGCGGCGCTGCTGGTGAACCGCGACGGCGGCGCCAACTCACCCACGAGCCCCACCAGTTCCGCGCGTCCCCCGGGACATACCGGCTCCACGGGGTCCCCGAGGCCCACGGGGTCGGCGTCCCGGGAGACGACGGGCCCGGACACGGGCCCGGCCGCCGGAGGCTCGGCGAGCCCCGGCGGCACCCCGTCCGCGTCGGCCCCGGGCGCCGCGAGCCCCGCCTCCGACGAGCGCCCCAGTGCCCCCTCCGGCTACCGCGTCGCCGAGGACCCCGCCGGGTTCGCCCTCGCCGTGCCGGAGGACTTCACGCGCGCGCCGCAGGGCGAGCGCGTCTTCTACCTGTCCCCGGGGCAGACCTTCCGGCTCGGCATCAAGGTCTCCGCCCCGCAGTCGGGCGGCCCGCTGGGCGTGATGCGCCGCGCGGCCGCCAAGGGGCCCGACACCAACCCCGGTTACCACGACGGCACGGTCACCGAGACCACCCACGGCGGGGACCCCGCCGCCCTCTGGCAGTTCACCTGGGACGGCTTCAGCGCGGCGGAGGGCCCCCGGCACACCTACGACCTGTGCTGGGAGGAGGGCGGGCGGCTGTACGACGTGTGGGTGTCGGCACCCGTCGGGAAGGTGCGGGAGGCACGGGAGTACTTCGACGTCGCGGTCGACACGTTCGTGACACGGTAGTTGCCGTTCTCCGGTGGAAACCGGCCCGCATGGCGCGATAGGGATGGACCCATGAGCCACCACGGGGGTGTCGGCCACGAGCCCGACGACACGACGAGTTTTGTTCTGCAACCACCCGCACCGCGTGCGTCCGCCCCACTCCCGTCCGCACCGCTCCCGTCCGCCCCGGAGGCGTCCGCACCGCAGGGCGAGCCCGGCGTCGGGCGGCTCATAGCCGGCCGGTACCGGCTGCTCGCCAGGCTCGGACACGGCGGCATGGGCACGGTGTGGCGGGCCAAGGACGAGACCGTGGACCGCGAGGTCGCCGTCAAGGAGCCCCGCGTACCGGACCATCTTCCCGAACGGGAACGGTCCAACGCCTTCGAGCGGATGCGCCGCGAGGCGCGGGCGGCGGCCCGGCTCGACCACCCCGCGGTGGTCACCGTGCACGATGTCGCCGTCGTCGAAGGACAGCCCTGGATCGTGATGGAGCTGGTCCACGGCCGCTCGCTCGGCAGCGTCCTGCAGGAGGGCACGCTCAGCGCCCGCGAGGCCGCCCGGACCGGTCTGGAGGTGCTGGCCGCGCTGGAGGCCGCGCACGCGGCGGGCATCCTGCACCGGGACGTGAAACCGGACAACATCCTCCTCGGCCGCCACGACCGGATCGTCCTCACCGACTTCGGCATCGCGCAGATCGAGGGCGAGACCAGCCTGACCGACACCGGCGGCTTCGTCGGCTCGCCCGAGTACATCGCGCCCGAGCGCGTGCTCGGCCGGCGCCCGGGACCGGCCTGCGACCTGTGGTCGCTCGGCGTCGTGCTGTACGCGGCCACGGAGGGCGTGTCGCCGTTCCGCCGCAGCAACACGGCCGCCACCCTCCAGTCCGTCCTGCACGCCGTGCCCGCCCCGCCGGCCGCCGCACGGGGCCCGCTCGCCGACGCCATCAACGGACTGCTCGACAAGGACCCGGCCCGCCGCCCCGGCGCCGCACAGGTGCGGGCCCTGCTGGAGGCGGCCGCCGACCCGCCCGCGCCGCTCCCCGCGTCGCCGCTCGCGGCCGACGCGCCCGCCCCGGCGACGACCGGGGTGCCCGAGCGCCGGCGCCGCCCGGGCCGTACGGCGTGGACCGCGCTCGCGGCCGTGGTGCTCGCGGCGGCCGCGACGGCGTACGTGCTGATCGCCGATCCGTTCGCCGGACCGCTGCCGGACGGCTGGACCCGGCATCACGAGAAGGACGTCACCGCCACCCTCGCCGTGCCCGGCACCTATGTGCGCAGCGAGCCGGACAAGGACCGCAGGGACGACGAGCACTGGGTCGCCTACACCGATCCGAGCGGCGCGGTCTCGGTCGTGCTGGAGGTGGCGCGCAAGGCGGAGGACACGGGCAGGAACATCAAGGCCTCGGCGGCGGCCGAGATGTACGCCGACGACGGGGACTTCAAGGAGTCCGGCAGCTACGAGCTCGACATGCCGAAGAAGCCGCACACGACGACCGACGGCAACGCGCGGTACCGGGACGGCAGGCCCGCCGCCGGGAACACCGTGGTCTACACCACCGACGACAGTCAGGACCCGCGCCCGCGCGAGCTGCGGATCTTCTACTACCGGTCCAGCGCCGGCGACATGTACAAGCTGCTGATCGGCTACCCGGGCAAGGGCGACTTCACCGCGCGGGGCCGCGAGGTGGCACGGACGGCGATCGCCAACCTGGACCTCGACAAGCCGTAGTCATCCATAGGCATCCGGCATCGGTGGACGGCTTGGAGGCGGGTGCTCGTGGTAGTCATGGGGCATGAGTGACGACGGCGCTCCCATAGGCGTCAACGACCTTGTCGCGGCCGGGCGTTACCGGCTGCTCGAACGGATCGGCTCCGGTGCCACGGGCACGGTGTGGCGGGCCCACGACGGACTCCTGGACCGCGAGGTCGCCGTCAAGCAGCCCCGGCTGCCCGGCGACCCGGGGGACGAGGACCGCCGCAGGGCCGCCCACCGCCTCCACCACGAGGCCCGGGCCGCTGCCCTCGTCGACCACCCCTCCGCCGTGGCCATCCTCGACGTGGTGGAGGAGGACGGCGCGCCCGAGGCGGCCGGCGACGGACCGCCGTGGATCGTGATGGAGCTGATCCGCGGCGAGTCCCTGCACGAGGCGCTCGCCCGCGGCCCCCTCGACCCCGCCGAGGCCGCCCGTATCGGCCTCGCCGTCCTCGGCGCCCTGCGCGCCGCGCACTCCGTCGGCATCGTCCACCGCGAGGTGAGGCCGGCGAACGTCCTGCTCGGCTCCGACGGCCGGGTCGTCCTCACCGGCTTCGGCCTGGCCGCCACCCCGGAGCCGCCCGCCGGCGCCCTCCCCGGTTCCGCGGACTTCGCCGCCCCCGAGCGCAGGGCGGGCCACGACGCCGGCCCGGCCTCCGACCTGTGGTCGCTCGGCGCCCTGCTCCGTGCCGCCGTGGCGGACGCCGGTCCGCTGGACCCGCTCGTCCGGCGGCTGCTCGGCCCGGACCCGGACGGCCGGCCGGAGGCGGCACAGGTCGCGGCGGAGCTGGAGGCCGTGGTCACGGCGTCCCGCGCCCCCCTGGAGCTGGAGAGCCGCTGAACCGCGCCGCCCCCCGATCGGCGCCCTGATCAGCGGCTTCGTTGCCAGTGGACACTGGCGCCGTGTGGACGGTCGGTGAATCCCCGTTACCCGCGGGTACCCAAAGTCCTTCCCGCGGCATACCCTGCGCGTCATGACGGACTCGCAGGCCCCGGACAGCAGCGGCACGACGAACACGGCAGGCACGACGACCACGGCCGGTACGACGACCCCGGCAGAGGCGGCGGACACGGCGGCAGGGACGGCGGACACGGCGGCAGGGACGGCGGAAACGGCGACAGGTACCGCCCCGGCAGCTACGGCCCCGGCAGGCACCAACCCCCTCGCCCCCGCCCCCGCGGGCGTCCGCACCGCCGCCGACGTGGTCACCCCCCAGCTCGTCGCCCAGCTGACCAAGGGCGTCGTCGGCTCCGGCCGCACCGCGAACCACACGCCGTTCACCGGCGAGAAGCTCGCCGACCTGCCCGAGTCCACCCCCGAGGACGTCGTGAAGGCCTACGAGGCGGCCCGCGCCGCCCAGGCCGTGTGGGCGCGGACTCCCGTACGGGAGCGCGCCGCCGTCCTGCTTCGCTTCCACGACCTGGTCCTGGCCCGTCAGGCCGAGGTCCTCGACCTCATCCAGCTGGAGACCGGCAAGGCCCGCCTGCACGCCCATGAGGAGGTCCAGGCCGTCGCGATCGCCGCCCGTCACTACGGCCGCCGGGCCGCCGCGTACCTGCGCCCCAAGCGGCACGCCGGCGCCATGCCGACCCTCACCAAGGTGACCGAACTGCGCCACCCGCGCGGGGTCGTCGGCCAGATCGCCCCCTGGAACTACCCCCTGGAGCTCTCCGTCGGCGACGCGCTCCCCGCCTTCGTCGCGGGCAACGCGGTCGTCATGAAGCCGGACACGGAGACCTGCCTGACGGCGCTGTGGGCCCGTGACCTCCTCATCGAGGCCGGGCTGCCCGCCGACGTCTTCCAGGTCGTCCTCGGCGAGGGCCCGGTCGTCGGCCCCGAGGTCGTCCGGCACGCCGACTACGTCTCCTTCACCGGCTCCACCCGCACCGGCCGCGAGGTCGCCCAGGGCGCCGCCGCCCGGCTGGTCGGCGTGTCCCTCGAACTCGGCGGCAAGAACGCCATGCTGGTCCTCGACGACGCCGACATCGAGAAGGCCGCCGCGGGCGCCGTCCGCGCCTGCTTCTCCTCCGCCGGCCAGCTCTGCATCTCCATCGAGCGGCTCTACGTCCACGAGTCGGTCGCGGACGCCTTCCTGGAGCGCTTCGCCACCCGCACCAGGGGCATGCGCCTCGGCAACTCCCTGGCCTACGGCGCCGACATGGGCTCCCTGGTCGGCGAACGCCAGCTGGAGACCGTGACCCGGCACGTGGAGGAGGCCGTGGCCAAGGGCGCGAAGGTCGTCGCGGGCGGAGTGGCCCGCCCCGACATCGGCCCCTACTTCTACGAGCCGACCATCCTCGACGGCGTCACCGAGCCCATGGCGGTGTGCGGCGAGGAGACCTTCGGCCCGGTCGTCTCGATCTACCGCTTCACGACCGACGACGAGGCGGTCGCCCTCGCCAACTCCACGCCGTACGGCCTGAACTCCTCCGTCTGGACCAGGAACGGCCGCCGCGGCGCCGAGGTCGCCGCCCGCCTGCGCACCGGCACGGTCAACGTCAACGAGGGCTACGCCCCCGCCTACGGCAGCGTCCAGTCCCCGATGGGCGGCATGAAGGACTCCGGCCTCGGCCGCCGCCACGGCTCGGAGGGCATCCTCAAGTACACGGAGGCCCAGACGGTGGCCCAGCAGCGGCTGCTGCCGATGGCGCCGGCGCTGGGGATGGACGACGAGAAGTACGCGGCCTTCATGAGCACGAGCCTGAGGGTGATGAAGGCACTGAGGCTCAGGTAGCCGACCAGGGGCCCGGAGCTGTATCGATATGCGGCTCCGCCGCCCGGGCGCGACCAGCCACAACCGGCCCGCACGCGAAAGCAACGAGGAGACCCCCGTGCCCCAGGACACCTACGACTACGACGTCCTCGTCGTGGGCTCCGGCTTCGGCGGTTCCGTGACCGCCCTGCGCCTCACGGAGAAGGGCTACACGGTCGGCGTCCTGGAGGCCGGCCGCCGCTTCACCCGCGAGGCCCTGCCCAAGAACTCCTGGGACCTGAGGAACTACCTCTGGGCCCCGAGACTCGGCTGCTACGGCATCCAGCGCATCCACCTCCTCGGCAACGTCATGGTCCTGGCGGGCGCGGGCGTCGGCGGTGGTTCCCTGAACTACGCCAACACCCTCTACGTCCCGCCGAAGGCCTTCTTCGACGACCCCCAGTGGCGGGACATCACCGACTGGCAGGAGGAACTGAGCCCGTACTACGACCAGGCGCGCCGCATGCTCGGCGTACGGCTCAACCCCACGACGACCCCCTCCGACGTGCACCTGAAGGCGGCCGCCGAGCGGATGGGCGTCGCCGACACCTTCCACCTCGCACCGGTCGGCGTGTTCTTCGGCGACGGCGAGGACGCCGACGGCGCCGCGCGGGCGAAACCGGGCGGGCGGGTCGCCGACCCCTACTTCGGCGGCGCGGGCCCCGACCGCAACGCCTGCACCGAGTGCGGCGAGTGCATGACCGGCTGCAGGCACGGCGCGAAGAACACCCTCAACGAGAACTACCTGTACCTCGCCGAGCGGGCGGGCGCGGTCGTCCACCCCATGACCACGGTCGTGTCGGTCACGGACGACTCCCAGGGCGGGTACGCGGTGGCGACCCTCCCGACCGACGAGCGCCGCCGCGCCGGGGGCCGCACCTTCAAGGCCCGCCGGGTCGTCCTCGCGGCCGGCACCTACGGCACCCAGACCCTGCTGCACCGCATGAAGGCGAACGGACAACTGCCGTACCTGTCCGACCGACTCGGCGAGCTGACCCGCACCAACTCCGAGGCGCTGGTCGGCGCCCAGACCGACGACCGCCGCTACCGCCGGGCGACCGGCGCGCCGAAGGCCGACTTCACCCGCGGCGTCGCCATCACCTCCTCCATCCACCCGGACGAGAACACCCATATCGAGCCGGTCCGCTACGGCAAGGGCTCCAACTCCATGGGCGGCCTGTCCATCCTCCAGGTCCCGTACGCGGAGGGCTCCTCCCGGGTGGCCGGCTGGCTCGCCAACGCCGCCCGGCACCCCCTGCTCGTCCTGCGCTCGCTGTCCAACCGGCGCTGGTCGGAGCGGACCATCATCGGCCTGGTGATGCAGTCGCTGGACAACTCGCTGACGACGTACCTGAAGCAGACGGGCGTCGGCAAGGGGCTGCTGACGGCCCGCCAGGGCCACGGCGCGCCCAACCCCAAGCAGATCAGGGCCGCCTCCGAGGCGGCCGCCGCGCTCGCCGCCGAGATCAACGGCTTCGCCGGCTCCAACGTGGGCGAGCTGGTGGGCACCCCGCTCACCGCCCACTTCCTCGGCGGCTGTCCGATCGGCGACTCCCGGGAGACCGGGGTCATCGACCCGTACCACCGTCTCTACGGCCACCCCGGCATCTCGGTCGTCGACGGCGCCGCGGTCTCGGCGAACCTGGGCGTCAACCCCTCCCTCACGATCACCGCCCAGGCCGAGCGGGCGATGTCGTACTGGCCCAACAAGGGCGAGGCGGACCCGCGTCCGGCGCAGGGAGCGGCGTACGAGCGCCTGAAGCCGGTGGAGCCGCAGATCCCGGCGGTCCCGGCGGAGGCGTTCGGCGCGCTGCGCCTGCCGTTCCTGGGGATGCCGGCGGTGCCCCCCAAGAAGCAGCGGCCGTAGACCGTGGAACCCGGCTCCCGGCAGGCGGTCCGCGGGCAAGCGAAAGGGACCTGCACCCCCCTCCGAGCACAGGTCCCTCTCGCTGTACCGGGCGGCGCCTTACGCGTGCGCGCCGGTGGTCCTGCGGCGCCGGACCGCGACGACCGCTCCCGCACCGGCGAGGACGGCGACACCGCCGACGAGCCCGATGACGGGGAGCGAGGAGTCGGAGCCGGTGGAGGCGAGAGTGCCGTCGATCGGCTTGGCGCCGCCCTGGGCGCGGGTGCCGTCGTCGGTGTCGGGCTTCTCGCCGTTCGGCTCGGCGTCGTCGACGTCACCCGCGTCGCTGCCGGCGGCGAGGATCTTCACGTCGTAGAAGTCACCGTTGCCGTGGCAGGTGGCGTCCTTGCCCGCGTAGATCGCCTCGCTCAGCGCGAACGACGAGCCGGCCGGGGCCGATGCCTTGACCTTCACGCGCAGGTCGAGCGTGCTGGAGCTGTGCTTCTCCAGGGTGTCGAGCAGTCCGACGAAGGAGCCGGTGACGTTGACCTGCTTGCCGTTCTCGTCCTCGTAGGAGTCCTGGAAGCCGTCGGTCCACTTCCCGTCCTCCTTGACCTGGATGACGGCGAGGCCCTCGGACAGCCAGGCGTCGTTGTCGTCGCCGTACTCCAGGAAGGCGTCGATGTAGACGTTCGTCAGGTCCTGGCCGGAGTCGTTCCTGACCTTGAAGGTGAAGTCGTGCCAGCCGGAACCGGCCACGATCTTGTTCGGCAGGCCCTTGATCTGCGCGGTGAGGTTCTCGTCCAGTTCGAAGGCCCTGCAGTCGGTGAACGGGTCGAACGGCTTCTCGCTCGTGGACGCGCTCGCGGAGGCCGAGGCGCTCGCCGAGGAAGAGGAGGACTGCGAGGCCGAGCCCGACGGGGAGCCGGAGGCGCTGCCCGTCTGCGACTGGGTCGCCGAGGGGGAGGCGGTGCCGGACGCGGAGCCGGACGGGCTCGACGTGTCCACGGCGTCCTGGTCCGGCGCGGCGGCGGTCCCGGACTCGGAGGCGCTCGCCGACGGCGAGCCGGACTCCTCGGCGAACGCTCCCGGCGCGGAGAGCAGGGTGAGCGGCACCATCGCGGCTGTCGCGGCGGCGGTGAGGAGAGTCCGGCGGAGCTTCATGAAGACCTCGGGAGATCGACTGTCGGGGGAGGCCTTCTGCGAATGTGGGGCGCAGGCGTGACCCTTGTTTCGCCTGCTGTGACCCGTGAATCCTGTGAATCGTTGTCCTGACTTCACAAGATTCTTATGTGATCTGCGTCACTCATCTGGTGGTCGGGGGTGCCGGGTACGACGAAGGGCCCCGTGGGGCGGATCCGCGGGGCCCTTCTTTCGTCAGCACCGGCGTCAGGGCAGCGCCGGTGCCTGGGAGGCGGCGCCGGGGGATTGCGCCGCACTGTTGGTCTGGACCTCTGAAAGTCATCCGGGACACAACCGGACAAGAGCATCGGCCGGGACGGGACTCGGAGCGGTGAGGGCTGTTTCTGCATCGTGCTGGATGAACGCGGCGCCCGCAACCTTTCGACCCGGTTCTTGTGCATCTTTGCCAAGTCCGCCGACCGGCCCCGGGCGTCCCCGGGGCCGACCGTTCTCTTGGGTGACCGGGCTGCTGTCCCCTGCCGTCCGGTCACTTACCTGGAGCGAGGTCCCACGACGCACGGCACGATCCGTCCGCCTCATCGCTCCAGTGAGCCACGCGTGGTACTTCCGGGCCCGCACCTGGCTGGAACGGACACCGGGACCAACGAAACGGGCCCGGCGGCGGTCACGCGCCGTACGGGTGAGACGGCGCCCGAACTCAGATACGACCCCGGCACAGCTCCAGCAGGGTCATCGCGAGGGCGGTACCGGGCTTGCCCAGCGCCTCCCTGTAGTGGCCGAGCACGTCCATCTCGCGGGAGAGGTTCACGCGCCGGCCGCCGGAGGTGATGCGGGCCTCCTGGATCACGGCGGACACGGCCGCCCGTTCCTGGATCAGCCCGATGATCCGGTCGTCGAGGGCGTCGATGCGCTCCCGCGCACCGGTGATCACATCGGCGGCCTCGGGGGTACGGGCGCCGGTCACGTCGAGGGCGGTCATGGGGACTCCTGGTGGGGTGGGTGTCGGATGGGCCCCGGACCGACAACCCCGGAAAACGCCAGGCGCCCCGGACCTTGTCGGCCCGGGGCGCCTGGGAAGTCGCTTGTCAGTGGCTCAAGCAGCACGACCATGGCAGCCGGTGGGCCGGTCGCCATAGGTAAAGAGGAAGGTCGGGAGCTTGCGCATGGAGGGGAGTATGCCACAGCCGCCCGTGCCCTGCCCGGGGCCCGGGGGGCGGAGCCCCCGGGGACGGGACCGTTCCGACGACCGCCTCGGTAGAATCGGCGTACACACAGACCCCCGCCCCACCGCCGGAAGGCCCCCGTGTCCACAGCGACTCCCGCTGCCACCGCCCCCGACACCGTCCTGGTCGTCGACTTCGGCGCGCAGTACGCCCAGCTCATCGCCCGCCGAGTCCGCGAGGCCCGGGTCTACAGCGAGATCGTGCCGAGCACCATGCCGGTCGAGGAGATGCTCGCCAAGAACCCGGCGGCCATCATCCTCTCCGGCGGCCCCTCGTCCGTGTACGAGGAGGGCGCCCCCCGCCTCGGCCGCGAGCTGTTCGAGGCCGGTGTCCCCGTCTTCGGCATGTGCTACGGCTTCCAGCTGATGGCGCAGACCCTCGGCGGCACCGTCGACAACACCGGCTCCCGCGAGTACGGCCGTACGGATCTGCACGTCTCCCGGACGTCCTCCACCCTCTTCGAGGGCACCCCGGCCGAGCAGCACGTGTGGATGTCGCACGGCGACGCCTGCTCCGCCGCCCCCGAGGGCTTCACCGTCACCGCGTCCACCGACGTCGTCCCGGTCGCCGCCTTCGAGAACGACGAGAAGAAGCTCTACGGCGTCCAGTACCACCCCGAGGTCATGCACTCCACGCACGGCCAGCAGGTCCTGGAGCACTTCCTCTACCGCGGCGCCGGCCTGAAGCCCACCTGGACCACGGGCAACGTCATCGAGGAGCAGGTCTCCGCGATCCGCGACCTGGTCGGCGACAAGCGCGCCATCTGCGGCCTCTCCGGCGGCGTCGACTCCGCCGTGGCCGCGGCCCTGGTCGCCCGCGCCATCGGCGACCAGCTGACCTGCGTCTACGTCGACCACGGCCTGATGCGCAAGGGCGAGACCGAGCAGGTCGAGAAGGACTTCGTGGCCGCGACCGGCGTCAAGCTGGTCGTCGTCGACGCCGAGGAGCGCTTCCTCACCGCGCTCAAGGGCATCTCCGACCCCGAGGAGAAGCGCAAGACCATCGGGCGCGAGTTCATCCGCGTCTTCGAGCAGGCCCAGGCCGAGATCGTCGCGGACGAGGGCCCGGCGGTGGAGTTCCTGGTCCAGGGCACGCTCTACCCGGACGTCGTCGAGTCCGGCGGCGGCACCGGCACCGCCAACATCAAGTCCCACCACAACGTCGGCGGCCTCCCCGAGGACCTGGAGTTCAAGCTCATCGAGCCCCTCCGCAAGCTCTTCAAGGACGAGGTCCGCATGGTCGGCCAGGAGCTCGGCCTGCCGGAGGAGATCGTCCAGCGCCAGCCCTTCCCCGGGCCCGGCCTCGGCATCCGGATCGTCGGCGAGGTGACGAAGGAGCGTCTCGACCTCCTCCGCGACGCCGACGCGATCGCCCGCGAGGAACTCACCGCCGCCGGCCTCGACCGCGACATCTGGCAGTGCCCGGTCGTCCTGCTCGCGGACGTCCGCAGCGTCGGCGTCCAGGGCGACGGCCGCACCTACGGCCACCCGATCGTGCTGCGCCCCGTCTCCTCCGAGGACGCCATGACCGCCGACTGGTCACGGCTGCCGTACGACGTCCTCGCGAAGATCTCCACCCGGATCACCAACGAGGTGCGGGACGTCAACCGCGTCGTCCTCGACGTCACCTCCAAGCCCCCGGGCACCATCGAGTGGGAGTAGGTCCCCGGGACCGGCGTGCGGTCCCTCCCCGGGATCACCTGCGCCTGACGACGCGCAGCCCCGCACCGGGCTGCCAGACCTGCACGACGAGATACGTCTCGTCCTCGACGTAGGTCCTGACGACCTCCGTCAGCTCGGTGCGGAAGAGGTGGAACGGCTCCGGCGGTTCCACCTCTTCGCGGTACGCCCCCTTCACCGCCGGATCCGCGACCTCCACCGCACGCCCCGCGATCCGTACGTCGCCGCCGCCCATCCCCGTGCCCTCGCCCGGGTTGGCCTGGAGCGCGAAACGCGGATCGCGCCGCAGATCGAGCGCCTTGACCGAGTCCGGCATCATGCCGAGCCACAGCTCCCCGTCCAGGAACCGGACCTCCAGTCCCGTGGTCCGCGGAGAACCGTCCTTGCGCAGAGTGGCCAGGACGTGATGGGTGAACGCGCCGAACCGTTCCTCGACGGTCCGCGCGAGAGCGGGCTCGGCCGCGACGAAGGCCGCCCAGCCGACCGCTGTGGTGTTCGCTGTCATACCCGGAGTGTGAACGCGATACAGGACATCTTCTGTCGTATTCCTGTCGTGTTCGCCGGACGCACGTCATCTTTGCATAACAACCCTGTTCTCCTGCGCTGACCGAGGGTAACTTCCGCCCGTACACCCACCCAGTGCTGGAGGACCGATGCACGGGCCCACGCCGCCTGCCCCGCTGCCCACCGACCGGCTGAACTTCGCGATGCCGCCGATGCACGACTCGGTCGAGGACGAGCGCCGGCACCGCAAGGAACGCCTGGCGGGCGCCGTACGCATCTTCGGCCGCCTCGGCTTCGAGGACGGCGTGTCCGGCCACATCACCGCCCGCGACCCGGAGTACAGCGACTGCTTCTGGGTCAACCCGTTCGGCATGCCGTTCAAGCACGTCACCGTCAGTGACCTGGTTCTGGCCAACTCCGACGGCCAGGTCGTCGAGGGCGGCTACCACGTCAACCAGGCCGCCTTCACCGTCCACGCCCAGGTCCACGCCGCCCGCCCGGACGTCGTCGCCGTCGCCCACTGCCACTCGGTGTACGGCCGCGCCCTCGCCGCCCTCGGCGAACTCCTCGACCCCCTCACCCAGGAGAGCTGCGCCTTCTACGAGGACCACGCCCTCTACGACGCCTACACCGGGGTCGCCGTGGACGCCGAGGAGGGCCGGCGCATCGCGAGCGCCCTCGGCTCCCGCAAGGCGCTCGTCCTGCGCAACCACGGCCTGCTCACCGTCGGGGACTCGGTCGACGCGGCCGCCTGGTGGTTCCTGTCCATGGAACGCTCCAGCAAGGTCCAGCTCACCGCCCGCGCCGCAGGCCGCCCCCTGCTGATCGACCACCGCGCGGCCGTCGCCACCCGCGAACAACTCGGCGGCGACCTCGTGGCCTGGATCAACTACCAGCCCCTCTGGCAGGACATCAGCCGCAGCGAACCGGACCTGCTGAGCTAGTGCCCCGACAGGCAACGCAAGCCCCGTCACGGGCAAACGTTGCCTGTCGGGGCACCAGCCCCCTCCTGGAAGCCGCGCAGCAGCACGGCCTTCGTCCGCGCGAACTCCTCGTCCGTCAGCACCCCCTCCCGGTACAGCTCACCCAGCTCCCGCAGCCTGCGCAACAGCGCGTCATGCGGGTCGGCCCGGGAAGGAACGGCCGCCGCCCACCGCCGCCGGTCCGCGCCCCGGGCGTCCGCCCGCACCGAGGGGTGCGGCAGCCGTGCCGTCACCGCCGTCGCCACCAGCGCGGTCAGCAGATCCCGCTGCACACCGCCCCACAGATCCAGCGCGTACGGATCCTTCTCGGCCGGCAGCCCCGCGCACACCGACTCCCGGGTGACGAATCGCAGGAAGCCGTCCTCGCGCCCCGAGTTGGGCAACCACTCCAGCCGCAGCAGATCCCCCACCCCGAGGATCAGCGGCCCCCGCGCACGCTTCACCCGGTCCGAGGTGTCCGCCCAGTCGATCCGCACCCGCGACCCGTCGAAGGACACCGTGCCGTCCGACGAACGCACCGACACCGGAACCGGCGGCCCCGGCAGCAGATAGGACCGGGCGGGCTCCTTGGGCACCTGGTCCAGCAGCAGCGCGTGCCGGATCTCCTCCACGACGTACTCCGCCAGCCCGCAACGGTCCACGTCCACCAGCAGCCGGTACGGATCCGCCCCCTCCGGAAGCCGCCCGCCCGTCGCCTGCAACAGCGGATCCGCCCCCTCCCTCAGCCGCATCCGCAGCCGCCCCCGCCGCCGCTCCGGCTGGTACACGACCCCGGCGACCGCCTCCAACGGCACGACGATCTCCCCGTACGCCCGCCGGAACAGCGGCACGGAACGGTGCAGCCCCGGCGTGATCCGCACCGCCGTACCGTCGAAGGCCCAGCCGCCGTCACGCTGGATGATCTCGGCCATACGGACAATTCTGGCAGCCGGTCAACACGACCCCTCCCTTCTTCACCCGCTCCGACCAGACCTGCCGAAACCGGACCGTGTGCGGTAGGGCACAATTCGCTGTCATCGCGGGGGAGTTGTCAGCAGTGCGGCGGCCGGGATCCACAACGGGTCCCGCACGGGCCGCCGCTCGTTCGGGTCACGGGGAAGGCGGGCGTCGGACGTGGCGGTACAGGAGGCGAGACAGGGTGCGCACCCGGGCAATGGCGCGGGCCCCCACGACGGCGGCTGCACCTGCGGGGACTGCCCGCACGGCGCCCGTGAGGGACACCGGCGCGCGGTCGCCGCGTTCCTGCGCCAGCGCGACGAGTTCGCCGCCGGTCAGGGTCTCCCGGCCGCCGTCGCCCACTCCGTCTCGGCCTCCCGCCAGTGGGTCTCCGAGGAACTCACCCAATCGGCGGAACTCGTCGCCGAACGCGGCCGCGCCGAGGGCGGGGCCTGGCTGTCCCGCCTCTGGCTGCGCACCGCCACCACCGTCTGGGCGGCGGTCGTGCTGCTCCTCCTCGTCCAGGCCGTCACCGCCATCGGCGCGGGCTGGACCTCGGCCCGCACCGCCGGACTCCTCGCCGCGCTCCTCGTGGCCGGTGCCCTCACCACCGCCTCCTGGTTCCACCGGGCCCGCGGCGGCGTCCTCGCCCCCGTCATCGGCGAGGACAACCGCCTCTCCACCTCCCGCGCGGTCGCCGCCGCCTGGGTCCTCCTCCTCTCCTACGCCGTCCTCGTCCTCGTCGGCCGCCTCGCCGCCGCCTCGAGCCACACCGAACGCGACGCCCTCATCTCCGGCCTCGACCTCGCCCGCGGCGCCGGTGTCGTCACCGTCCTCGCCGTGGTCTGCGGCATCGCGGTCCTCGTCCGCCGGGTGGTGGGCCTGAGGGTCCTGGCCCAGCGGCTCCAGAAGGTCCGTGCCCACCGCCCCCGGGCCGCCGACCTCCTCACCGACGACTCCGGCCGCGGCACCTTCGCCGACATCCAGTACGTCGTCATCAGCGCCGTCGCCCTGGCCTTCGCCGCGGTCCGCCTGGCCCGCCGCCCGGACCAGCTCCCCGACCTGCCCTGGGGCCTCGCGGTCGTGGTGCTGGTCTCGGCCGCGACCTACCTCGCCGGCAAGTACGCCGAGGGCGGCCGCCCCGTCATCCTCTCCGTCGTCCGCTCCCGCGAGGCAGGCGACCTCGACGCCCCCATCCGCACCGGCGACGACATCGAGATCCGCGGCGCCGGCTTCGTCCCGCCCGGCGCCCAGACCGCCGACCGCCTCTCCCGCATGGTCGTCCGCATCGGCCCGGTCCATGTCCATGTCCCCCTGGTCCCGGTCGCCGGCGGCTTCAGCAACCCCACCGACGCCGTCCTCACCGTCCCCGTCCCCGTCGACGTCGAACCCGGCCGGCTGGAGGTCCAGGTCGTCACCGCGGCGGGCGTGGAGACCAACCGCTACCTGATCGACGTCACCGAGTAGAGCCGCCCGCCCGACAACCGCCCGCCCGAAGTGAACGCTCGGGCGGAGTGAAACCAGGGGGACCCACCGGCTGTGCGGACAATTGAGCGCACCCCCCATTTCGTACGTATGGTCTGTTGAGGGGTACCACCACTCAGGGCGAGAGGCGGCCACGGGCGATGACTCACGGCATGCGGACGGACACCTATCCCCCCTACCTCCAGGGCGGCGGCCGGGGCTGGCGGGACACCGCCACCCACTACGCCCTCCTTCCTCTGCGGATCTTCCTGGGCGTCACCTTCATCTACGCCGGTATCGACAAACTCACCGACAGCGCCTTCATGAAGGACGGCGGCGCGGGCTCGATCGGCGACACCATGCGTGCCGTCCGTGACTCCTCGGCCATCCCCGCCCTGGTCGACCTGGCCCTGAAGAACCCGGTCGGCTTCGGTTACGCCATCGCCCTCGGCGAGCTCGCCGTCGGCCTCGGCGCCCTGTTCGGCCTCCTCACCCGGCTCGCCGCTCTCGGCGGCGCGCTGATCTCCCTCTCCCTCTGGCTCACGGTCAGCTGGGCCTCGGACCCGTACTACTACGGCAACGACCTCATCTACCTGATGGCCTGGCTCCCCCTCGTCCTCGCGGGCGCCCCTTACCTCTCGCTCGACGCGCTCTGGCACAGCCGGCGCCGGCAACGGGCGGGCGGCCTGGACTGACCTCGCCTCACCCCGGTCCACCGCCGGGACGCGCTCCCGTGGTCCCGGGGGCGGGTGCGGTCCCGGTGGCGGGTGCGGTGTCCCGGCCGGTCCGGCGCCGTCTGCGCAGGGACCGGGCCACCATCCCCGCCACGCCGGCCAGGCAGAGGCCGACCACGACGAGAGGGATGACCGCGAACCAGGGCGTCTCCCAGAGCCCGCCCGCGTCACCTGCGTAGACGACCCCCGCGAGGGTGAAGAACCCGCCCGCGATCAGCCTGCCGGGCTGGAACTCATGACGCAGCACGGCTCACCACCGCCTGTCCCACCCCGACCTGAAGGTCCAGGTCGAGCGTCCCGGCCGTGTCCTTGCCGCCCGGTACCGCCGGCAGCGTCACCGCCCTGTGCTTGCCGGGCTCCACGTCCACGTCCTCCTTGTTCTCGCCGGGCAGCTGGACATCGCCCAGCCCCACGTCGATGCTCAGCCTCACCGTCGCGTCCGGCGGCACGATCACCCGCAGCCGGCCCACCCCCACCTCCGCGTTCGTGCGGACCGTCTGTCCCGGGGCCACGTCCAGCCGGGACAGGTCCAGCGTCGCGTCACCGGTGCCGAGGTCATAGGCACCCCGCACCTCCGACACCGCCGCCGGCCGCCAGGTCCGGTCGACCCAGTGCGTGCTCACGTCCCTGGGCAGGACCGTCGAAGCCGCCAGCAGGCCGGCGGTGACCAACGCCAGGAACACCGACCCCGCGCCGGTGCGCCCCAGGAACGAACTGATCGCCATCCCCGCGCCGAGCACGATGAGCGCGGTGGCCAGCCCGGCCTGCAGGCTGGTGCCCAGCGGATGGTCGTCCCAGGTGAGCCGGGTGACGAGCCCACCGGCGAGCAGGGCCAGCAGGAACACCCAGCCGCCCGTCCAGCGCGGGCCGCGCGGAGCGGGGGAGCGGCCGGGCGGGACGCGTATGTGCGCGCGGGCGCCCGGGTGGCCGCTGAGGCCGACATTGACCGCCGCCGCGACGTCCCGCTGCCGGGAATCCTGGGGACCCCACAGATAGCCGGTGCCGCCGTCATGGGTGCCGTCCTTGACGATGGGGTCCCGCCACCAGGAGGGATAGGCAGCCGGGACCGGCGGTGCCTGGGCCTCCGGCGGGGCGTCGGCGACGGCCTGCGCCGCGAGCGGATCGGGGTCGGGCGAGCCCCGGTGCCGCGACCAGTACCCGGCCCCCGCGAGCAGGAGCGAGAGCACCACGGCGAAGGTCAGCACACTGCCGTTGTTCAGCATCGACAGGAACACCCCGCAGCCGACCAGCGCGAACAGCACGGCCGCCAGGGCCTGGCCGTCGACCCGGCCGGTCAGCAGCTTGCGCACCTCGTGCTGCTCGTCGTCGGAGTAGGGGACGAACAGCCACGCGAAACCGTAGAAGAGGAGACCGATGCCGCCCGTCGCGGAGAGCACCGCGAGCGTGATCCGGAAGATCACCGGGTCCATGTCGTAATGCCGCCCCAGCCCCGCGCACACCCCGGCCAGCATCTTGTACCGCCGGTCGCGCCGGAACCGGCCGGGCCCCTCGGGCCCTTCGGTGGCCGCGGCCCCTTCGGCACCTTCGGCACCCGGCCGGGCGGTCGACTGCGCCGCGGCGGTGAGGGCCTCGTCGCCCCGGCCCGGCCCCTCGGACATACCGTCCGCTCCCCTGTGTTCGTGTTTCCTGTGGTCGCTGTGGTCGCTGTGGTCGCTGTGGTCGCTGTGGTCTGTGGTGTCCGCGCTGGGTCCGCCGTCTCCGCTGTCTCCGCTGTCTCCGCTGTCCTCGTGCGAGGGCGGGCCCGCCCGGTCGTGCGCGCGAGGATTCTCACCTGCGGCGTCGTGGGCACCGGTGGACGGGGCGGCCGCGTCGGGCGCGGTGCCCCCGTCGGGCACGGCGTCCGCGGCGTGCTGGTGATTTTCCATGGGTCCATGGTGGCGGGCCCGCGGCCCCGGCGGCAGTCGGAACGACCCTGGTCGGACCCTGATATCGGCCCTGAGCCGACGCCCGGGAGGTGTTCGACCTGCGCCCGGGCCGAAGATCAGGGGCGTCTCGGGGGCGAACCCTGATGCCCGGCCCCGCACGCTGTGTGACCATCGTTGGCATGCCGGAAGCCGCAGCAGCGCCACTCGTCGAACCGCGGCCGCCGCGCAAGCTCTACCGCAGCAGCGACGGACGCTGGCTGGGTGGCGTGGCGCGGGGGCTCGCCGGGCATCTCGGGCTGCCCGTCGTATGGGTGCGGCTCGTCTTCGTCGGCCTGTTCATGGCGGACGGTCTCGGCGCCCTGCTCTACGCGGCCTTCTGGTTCTTCGTGCCCCTCGGCGTCGGGGGCGTCGGAGACCAGAGGCCGCCGTCCCTGGTCTCCACCGAGACCGCGCCCGACGGCCGCCGCAGACTCGTCCCCCGCAAGCCGGACCGGGGCCAGATCGTCGCCCTGCTCCTGATGGTCGTCGTCGCCCTGGTCTTCGTCGGCAATGTGAACCTGGGCAGCGGCGCCAAGGCCTATCTCCTGCCCGCCGTCCTGGTCGGCGCGGGCGTCGCCCTCGTCTGGCGTCAGGCGGACAACGCCCGCCGGGCCCGCTGGGTCGAGGTCGGACGCAGACGCCGCACGCTCACCCTGTTGCGGGCCGGCGCCGGCGTCCTCCTCGTCACCGCCGGTGTCTCCGGCATCTTCGTCCTCCAGGGCTCAGCAGCCCACCTCGGCTCGGTCCTCCAGGCCGCGCTCGCCGTCCTCGTCGGCATCACCCTCCTCGCCGGGCCCTACCTGGTCCGGATGACCCAGGACCTCTCCGAGGAGCGTCTGATGCGTATCCGGGCCCAGGAGCGGGCCGAGGTCGCCGCCCATGTCCACGACTCCGTGCTGCACACCCTGACCCTGATCCAGCGCAACGCGGAGAACGCGGGCGAGGTGCGCCGTCTCGCCCGCGCCCAGGAACGCGACCTGCGCACCTGGCTCTACAAACCGGAGGGCACCGGCAAGGACGAGGAGGACGAGCCGACCACGGTCGCCGAGGCGGTCCGGCGCAACGCCGCCGAGGTGGAGGACAAGCACGGCGTCCCCATCGAGGTCGTGGTCGTCGGCGACGGCCCACTGGACGACCGGGTCGGGGCACAGATGCAGGCCGCGCGCGAGGCGATGGTGAACGCCGCCAAGTACGGTGGCGAGGGGGGCGCCGTGCAGGTGTACGCCGAAGTCGAGGGCAGGACGGTCTTCGTGTCCGTCCGGGACCGCGGCCCCGGCTTCGACCTGGACTCGATACCCGCCGACCGCATGGGCGTTAGAGAATCGATCATCGGCCGTATGGAGCGCAACGGCGGCACGGCCCGGCTGCGGGCGGTGCCCGGTGGCGGCACGGAGGTCGAGCTGGAGATGGAGAGGGTGGAGAAGACGTCATGAGCGACCCGACCGAGACGAACGCGGCGGCGGCAGCGGGGGGCACGTCCGAGCCTGGGCGGACTTCCGGCGAGAGCACGGGCGGGCGGCGCGTGCGGGTGGTGCTGGTCGACGACCACCGTATGTTCCGCACCGGTGTGCAGGCCGAGATCGGCCAGACCGAGCAGACGGGCGTCGAGGTCGTCGGCGAGGCGGCGGACGTCGACCAGGCCGTCACCGTCATCACCGCGACCCGGCCCGAGGTGGTGCTGCTCGACGTCCATCTGCCCGGCGGAGGAGGGGTCGAAGTGCTCCGCCGCTGTGCCTCGTTGATGGCCGACACCGAACAGCCGGTGCGTTTCCTCGCCCTGTCCGTCTCGGACGCGGCGGAGGATGTGATCGGGGTGATCCGCGGAGGTGCCCGCGGCTATGTCACCAAGACGATCACCGGTACCGATCTGGTCGACTCGATCTTCCGGGTGCAGGAGGGCGACGCGGTCTTCTCGCCGCGCCTCGCCGGGTTCGTCCTGGACGCCTTCGCCTCCACCGACGCCCCGCCGGTCGACGAGGACCTCGACCGGCTCACCCAGCGCGAGCGCGAGGTGCTGCGCCTCATCGCCCGCGGCTATGCGTACAAGGAGATCGCCAAGCAGCTGTTCATCTCGGTGAAGACGGTCGAGTCCCATGTATCGGCGGTGCTCCGCAAGCTTCAGCTGTCCAACCGTCATGAGCTGACGCGCTGGGCGACGGCCCGCCGCCTGGTGTGACCCCCGCGGTCATGACGTGGCATGACCCATCACGACCCCACCACGACCCACCAGGCGGTCTCCTCACACCACCCGGGTCGCGCCCGCGAAGGGCATCTCGTCGATGGGGGCGATGCGTACCGGGGCCGAGGGGTTCGGGGCGTGGATCATCCGGCCGTTGCCGATGTAGAGGCCGACGTGGGTGATGCCGGAGTAGAAGAAGACCAGGTCGCCGGGGCGCAGTTCGGAGCGGGAGACGCGTCGGCCGATGCCGATCTGGGCGTAGGTCGTGCGGGGCAGCGAGACCCCGGCGGAGCGGTAGGCGGCCAGGACCAGGCCCGAGCAGTCGAAGGCGTTCGGGCCGGTGGCACCCCAGACGTAGGGGCTGCCCAGCTTGGAGTAGGCGAAGGAGACGGCCGCCGCCGCCCGGGAGTCGGGTGCGGAGGCGGTGGCCGTGCCGGGCGTCTGGAGAGGGGCGCGGGCGCCGGCGGAGCCGCGTGAGGCGCGGTCGGCCGTCGCGGTGCCGCCGCCCATGTCGGCCGCGAACCGGGCCCGTTCCGCCGCCGTGAGCCGGGAGAGCAGGCTGCGGGCCGCGGCGAGCTTGTCGGTGACGGTCTTCTTGTGCTCCTTCAGCTCCGCCTTGCGGGCCTTGAGCGAGGACAGTTCGAGACGGGCGGCGCCGCGCAGCTGCTCGATCTCGCGCAACTGCCGGCGCACGCGGGTGACGGCGGCGGACTGGCGGTCGCCGGCGCGTTCGGCGAAGGCGGCGCCGTCCAGGTACTGGTCGGGATCGTCGGAGAGAGCCAGTTGCACGGCGGGGTCGAGGCCGCCGCTGCGGTACTGCGCCGCCGCCATCGTGCCCAGCGCCTCCCGTGCCGAGTTGAGCTTCTCCTCCTTGCGGGCCGCCTCGTCCCGCAGGGTCCGCAGGCGCTGCTCGGCGGCGGTGGCCTTCTCCTGCGCGCCGTTGTACCGCTCGGTGGCCGTCTCCGCCTCCTGGTACAGCCTGTCCACCTTGACCTTGACCTGTGCGGTGGTCAGCTGGGGCTCGGCCTGGCCGGTTCCGTCGAAGGCCGTGGCGGTCGCCGCGCCCGCGAGGGCGAGGGTGAACGCCGTACGGGCCGTCTGGCCGCCGAGCGAGCGCTGTCGGGGCTTGCGGTGCGCTGCCACGTGGGACTTGCACGTCCTTTCGTACGACCGCCTCGGCCGTGGGGGCTGCCCGACCGTCGTCTGACGGGCCGCACGGCTGTCAGGCGGCCCCTCGGCCGTCGGGGGAGCGGACGGACGACCGAGGGAGGCGCTGACGTGTCCGGCGGCGGCCCGCACAGGGGGAGCGGGACACCGCCGGACCTTCTCGGCGGTGGTGTCCGACTGCCGCCCCTGGTCCGGGCGGCGGTGGGGAGCCGGTCACCTGGGGCAGGACGCTAGGCCCGACGGCGTCGGGTCGGTGGCCCGATGTGCGGAAAAGGCACGAGCGGACCACCGGCTGACAGTTTCTGCGCGGCGGGCCGGGCCGGGGCGTCGGGTTCGCGCGGCGCGATGATCGATGCCGCGATTCCCGGGCAGCCCGGCGCAGTGGGATGCTATGGACGCATATATGCGAGTGCCGTCGCTCGGGGAGGGTGGCGCCGGGTGGTGGGGGCCGGTGTCGGGTGGCCGGGGCCGGGCTGATTAGCATCCGGTCTCATGGACGTACTCATCCATCTCGTCGTCGGTCTGCACATCATCGGCATCGCCGCGCTCCTGGGTGGCTTCCTCACCCAGATGAAGGCGATGAGCGGGGGGAACGGCCCGGTTCGTCCCCGCGATGCTGCACGGCGCGGCGACCATGCTCGTCACCGGTGTGATCCTGGTCGGCCTCAACCAGGCCGACGACCAGCCCCTGAACAACATCAAGATCGGCGTGAAGCTGGCGCTGCTGATCGTGATCCTCGGCCTGGTCTATGTGAAGCGGGACGACGAGAAGGTGGAGAAGCCGCTGTTCGGCCTGGTCGGCCTGCTGACCGTGGCGAACATCTTCATCGCCGTCCTCTGGACCTGACGGACCCGCCGGACGCACCGGACCCGCCGAGCCCGACGGACCTGCCGGACCCGGCGATCAGGGCCGCCGCGGCGACCGCCAGCCACGCGGCCACCGCGACCCACAGCAGCACCTTCCCGGGCCCTTTCAGCCCCGGGACGCCGGCGGCGGTCGCCACGGACATGGCCGCCACGGCCGTCATCCCCATCGGGAACACCGTCGCCCACCGCCGTACGTCGTAGCGCGGCCGCGGCCGGAGCACCTCGGCGGCGAGCAGGACGGCGTACCAGACGAGGGCGAGGACGAGGAGCGCCACCGTCGTCCCGCGCAGGACGCCCCGGTCGTCGGCGTTCCACAGGTACAGCGCGTGGTCCGCGTCGATGAGCCGCGCCCCCGCGAGCGCCGAGACGGCGAGCGCCCCGCCGGCCACCCACTGGTCCCCCGCGCCCTCGGTGACCTGCCGCCGGTCGAACAGGGCGAGCACGCCCACGTAGAGCACCAGGCCGAGCCAGAACAGCACGAGCGCGGTGTGCGCCGGCCAGGACAGGGCCTCGGCCTTCGCCAGGGTCGCGCCCAGCACGGCGAGCCCCTGGGTGGCCACACAGCACAGGAACACGGCTCCGGGCATCCCGCGGGCCCGGTGGCTCATGAGGCGCCGGACGACCTGCCGCAGGAAACCTGCCATCAGCACCGGCCACAGCAGGGCCGACAGCGTCAGCAGAGCCCAGGCCAGGTTCGGCCGGCCCAGGGCCGAGACGCCCGTGCCGAGCACGGTCGTGGCGGCCACGGCGGTCAGCCCGCCCGGGGTGCCGGCCTCCGCGAGCCAGCGCCGGCGCTCCCACAGGAGCCGTACGACGAAGTCGGCGGCCAGCGCCACCCAGGCGGCGCCGGCCAGTGCCAGCGCGACGTGGGACAGGACCTCGTGCCCCGCCAGGCGCAGTCCGATCGACAGGACGCCGGTGGCCAGCACGGCGGCGCCGGCCGCCGGCGGACGCCGCGCCCACCAGGCGCGCAGGGAGGAGGTGCCGGGCATGGGCCCGATGCTAAGGACGCGAGGCGGCTCCGGCGGCGGCACACGCGCGTAGTCGCGAAAAACGACCTGCACGCGCGTGCCGGCGGCGGGCTCCGCTCAGGCCGGGCGGACCACGCTGTGGATGTTCGACTCGCCGTCGTAGTAGATCGACTCCTCGCGGACGTAACTGCCCGGCTTCGGGGCGTGGATCATCATGCCGTTGCCGAGGCAGATGCCGGCGTGGCTGATGTCGTCGTAGAAGAAGACCAGGTCACCGGGGCGGGCGTCGGCGAGGGAGACGGCGGTGCCGGCGTTCACCTGGTCGTAGGTGGTGCGCGGCAGCGAGACGCCGGCGGCCCTCCAGGCGGCCTGGGTGAGGCCGGAGGAGTCGTAGGAGTCGGGGCCGGTGGCGCCGCAGACGTACGGTTTGCCGATCTGCGCGCGGGCGAACGCGAGCGCCTTCTCGGCCTGGCCGGTGTACGAGGAGTCCGAGGAGGAGGTGGACGGAGGGGCGGGCGCCTTGCGTGCGGCCTCTTCCCGGCTCTGCTGCTCGATCTCCGCCGGCCGCGCCTGCTCCCGGGCGGTCAGCCGCGCCAGCAGCACGCGCGCGTCGCCGAGTTTCTTCTGCACGGCGGCCTTGGCGGTCTTCAGCTCGCTCTCGGCGTCGCCGAGAGGGGCGAGGCTCTCGGCGGCCTCCTGCCGCTCGCGCGTCGTCGCCGCCTGCTCGGTGACGTAGGCGTCGACGGCGCCCTTCTGGCGGTCGGTCAGCCGGTCCATGAGCTGTGTCCGGTCGACGTGGTCCTGCGGGGAGTCCGCCGGCGGGAACATCGCCGTGTCGGGCGCGGAGGCGCCGGGGCGGTACCGGGCGGTGGCGGAGGAGGCGAGTTCCTCCCGCGCCTCGTCGCGCTTCCGGGTGCGCCGGGCGACGTCGTCGAGGAGACCGTCCACCCGCTTGGGCTGCCTGGTCGTCCCCTCCGTGGCGCCGTTGTGCCTCTCGGTCGCCGACCCGGCCCGGCGGTAGAGGTCGTCGAGCTTCTTCTCGACCTCCTCCAGGCTCGGCTGGCCGTCGGAGGGGGCGGCGTTCGCCGACTGGGACAGCAGGGCCACGGAGGTGAGGGCGGCGGTGGCCAGGCTGGGCGTGCGTATGCCTGCCACGCGGCTGCCCCAGAAGCGCGGCTTGCGGTGCTGCGACGCCAAGGGAGGCGACTCCTTCCATCGTCCGCCGACCGGGTGGGCGGTGCGGGAGGGTTCGGGCGGATGGTGCGGGAGGGCGCCCTACGGCCGTCTCCCGCTGGGGAGTCGGGCGATTCACCCCGGGGGTCTCGGTGGGTCCCCGGCTCCGGCTGCCGCACGGGGGGCGCGTCGGGCTCGGCGGAGGCCGTCCGGCACGGCGGGGTTCGCCGGTGGGGATCCGTGTGGCCTGCCCGGAACGGTAGCCAACTCGTGTGGCTTCTGTGAAGGTTGCCGGGCGATATGCCCGATACGTTTTCGTTATCTTGCGTAAAGGCGAGACGCGGGGTCACGTGCTGTGATATCGCCGCCTCGGAAGGTGAGGGCGGGGGATGTTCGGGGGACGGCCACGCGTTGTCGGTGGGGCGCCCTAGACTCGGAGAGCGATGAGCAGCCTCTTTGACGACAGCTTCCTGGCGAACCTCCAGGCCCCCGCCGGCCACGAGGAGGAACCCCCGCCGCCGCCCGAGGACGATCACGGCCCGGAGTCGCTTCCGGACGATCTGTTCGGCGGGAAGTTCGACGCGCCCCCGAACCGGGACGTGTACTACCGCGACGGCGCCCCCCGCCCGGCGATCGACGCGGCCGCCCTCCTGGAGGGGCTCAACGACAACCAGCGCGCGGCCGTCGTCCACGCGGGCACGCCCCTGCTCATCGTCGCCGGCGCCGGCTCCGGCAAGACCCGGGTGCTCACCCACCGCATCGCCCACCTCCTCGCCGAGCGCGGCGTCCATCCGGGCCAGATCCTCGCGATCACCTTCACCAACAAGGCCGCGGGCGAGATGAAGGAGCGCGTCGAGCAGCTCGTCGGCCCGCGCGCGAACGCGATGTGGGTGATGACCTTCCACAGCGCGTGCGTACGCATCCTGCGCCGCGAGAGCAAGAAGCTCGGCTTCACGTCGTCGTTCTCGATCTACGACGCCGCCGACTCCAAGCGGCTGATGGCCCTGGTCTGCCGCGATCTGGACCTCGACCCCAAGCGCTACCCGCCGAAGTCCTTCAGCGCCAAGATCAGCAATCTGAAGAACGAGCTGATCGACGAGGAGGACTTCGCCGCGCAGGCCGCCGACGGCTTCGAGAAGACCCTCGCCCAGGCCTACGCGATGTACCAGTCCCGGCTCCGCGAGGCCAACGCGCTCGACTTCGACGACCTGATCATGACGACGGTCAATCTGCTGCGCGCCTTCCCCGATGTCGCCGAGCACTACCGCCGCCGCTTCCGTCATGTCCTCGTCGACGAGTACCAGGACACCAACCACGCCCAGTACGCCCTGGTCAGGGAGCTGGTCGGCACCTTCGAGCACCCCGTCGACGTCCCGCCCGACGAGTACGACGTCCCGCCCGCCGAACTGTGCGTCGTCGGTGACGCCGACCAGTCGATCTACGCCTTCCGCGGCGCGACGATCCGCAACATCCTCCAGTTCGAGGAGGACTACCCGGACGCGACGACGATCCTGCTCGAACAGAACTACCGCTCCACGCAGACGATCCTGTCCGCCGCCAACGCCGTCATCGAGCGCAACGAGTCCCGCCGTCCGAAGAACCTGTGGACCAACGCGGGCGCGGGCGCGCGCATCACCGGCTATGTCGCCGACACCGAGCACGACGAGGCGCAGTTCGTCGCCGACGAGATAGACCGCCTCACCGACGCGGGCGACGCCAAGGCCGGCGATGTCGCCGTCTTCTACCGCACCAACGCCCAGTCCCGGGTCTTCGAAGAGGTCTTCATCCGCGTCGGCCTGCCCTACAAGGTCGTCGGCGGTGTCCGCTTCTACGAGCGCAAGGAGGTCCGGGACGTCCTGGCCTACCTGCGGGTCCTCGCCAACCCGGAGGACTCCGTCCCGCTGCGCCGGATCCTCAACGTGCCCAAGCGCGGCATCGGCGACCGAGCCGAGGCGATGATCGACGCCCTCTCCCAGCGCGAGAAGATCAGCTTCCCGCAGGCCCTCAAGCGCGTCGACGAGGCGTACGGCATGGCCGCGCGCTCCACGAACGCGGTGAAGCGGTTCAACGTGCTGATGGAGGAGCTGCGGACGATCGTCGAGTCCGGCGCGGGCCCCGCGACCGTCCTGGAGGCCGTGCTCGAACGCACCGGCTATCTGGCCGAGTTGCAGGCCTCCACCGACCCGCAGGACGAGACCCGCATCGAGAACCTCCAGGAACTCGCCGCCGTGGCCCTGGAGTTCGAGCAGGAGCAGGCCGAGGGGGAGGGCGCGGCCACCGGTGGTCTCGCCGCCTTCCTGGAGCGGGTCGCGCTCGTCGCCGACTCCGACCAGATCCCCGACGAGGACGAGGACGGCTCCGGCGTCATCACCCTGATGACCCTGCACACCGCCAAGGGCCTGGAGTTCCCGGTCGTCTTCCTCACCGGCATGGAGGACGGCGTGTTCCCGCACATGCGCGCCCTCGGCCAGGCCAAGGAGCTCGAGGAGGAGCGCCGACTGGCCTACGTCGGCATCACGCGCGCCCGGGAGCGGCTCTACCTCACGCGGTCCTCGCTGCGCAGCGCCTGGGGCCAGCCGTCGTACAACCCGCCCTCCCGGTTCCTGGAGGAGATCCCGGCGACGCATGTGGACTGGAAGCGGAAGGGGGCGAGCGCGCCCGTGTCCTCCGGTCCGGTCTCCGGCGTGGCGGCCTCGCTGTCCTCGTCCCGTTCGCGTTCCTCGGCGGCCGGCGCCTCCGGCTTCGCGACCCGCCGGGGCGCGACGGAGAAGCCGGTGGTCGCGCTGGCCGTCGGTGACCGCGTCACGCACGACCAGTTCGGGCTGGGCACGGTCGTCGGTGTGAAGGGCACGGGAGGGAACGCGGAGGCGACCATCGACTTCGGCGACAGCAAGCCCAAGCGGCTCCTGCTGCGGTACGCGCCGGTCGAGAAGCTCTAGGGGCCCACGCTGTAGCGGCTCACGGGGTGGGGCCAGGCGGCGCCCACGAGTGAGCCCCCGCCGGTAGGGCGGGGGCTCGGGGCAGACAGTCCTGGGTGTTACGTCGGGTCCAGCCCGTGGCTGCGCAGCCACGGCAGCGGGTCTATGGGCGAACCGCCGGCCGGGCGGACCTCGAAGTGCAGGTGCGGACCGGTGGAGTTGCCCGAGTTCCCGGAGTACGCGATCGGGTCGCCGGCCTTCACCGTCGAACCGGAGGCGACACGGTAGGTGGAGAGGTGGCAGTACCAGGTCTCCGTGCCGTCCTTCGCCGTCACGATCAGCATGTTGCCGTAGGCGCTGTTCCACTGCGTCCGGACGGTGCCGTCGGTCGCCGCCATCACCGTCGTGCCGTAGGAGACGGGGAAGTCGATGCCGGTGTGCTGGGACATCCAGTTGACGCCGGCCTGGCCGAAGTAGGCGCTCAGTCCGCGCTGGGCGACCGGGAGGGCGTACTTCGGGCGCAGCCGCTCCTTGCGGGCCGCCTCCGCAGCCGCCTTCTTCTTCTCGGCGGCCTGCTGTTCCTTGAGGTCGATGCGTTCCTGCGTCCGGCTGGCCCGGTCGGCGAAGTTGTCGGCCTCGGCGCTGAGGGTCGTGAGCTGGGCGTCCAGCTTGTTGTTGGCGGCGGACGGTTTCACCGGCTGCGCGTCGGAGGCGGTGGCCGTGGTGTCCTTGTCGTCGCCGCCGGTCAGCGTGCCCACGGAGGCGGCGGCGATCCCGGCGACCCCCATCACACAGGCCGAGGGCACGGCCACCGTCAGCAGCGCGGAGCGCTTCGGGGGCGTACGGCGGCGGGAACGGCTCGCGTTGCGGGCGGCCGCGCGGGTGGCGGGCGCCGGCACGATCTCCTCCTGGTCGTCCAGGAGGGGGTGTGCGGACACGGCGGGCAGCTCACCGGTGGCGGACAACTCGCCGTCGTCGAAACCCTGTTCGTCGGGGGAGATCGACTCGAAGGTGGCGGTGGGCTGCTGGTCGAAGGGGACCTCGGCCGACTGCTCGTACGTGTCGGAGGCGCCGGTCCCGCCGTCGCCGTCGGAGTTCCACTGCGTGGCGTCGTAGGTGCCGGTCTCGAAGGTCTGGGTGCCCCATTCCCAGTGCTGGGTCTGGTCGGCGGGGTTGCCGGACTGGTCCGGCTGGAGCCAGGCGTTCGCGTCCCACTGACCGCTGGCGTCGGACGCCGAGGTCTGCGGCGGGACGAGCGGGAGCTGCTGGTGGCCGGTCGTCCAGCCGGTCGTGTCGTAGGCGCCCGAGTCGTAGGCGGCGTGGTGCTGGGCCGCGTACGGGTCGTAGTTCAGGACCTGGTGGCCGCTCGTGTCGTGGAGCTGGTGGCCGCCGGTGTCGACCATGGTCGGCTGGGCGCCGACGTTCCACTGCCCGGTGCCGTAGGAGCTGTCGCCGAGGCCGGTGCCCGTGCCGTCGCCGGGGTGTCCGCCGTAGTGGGGGTCCGCCGCGAAGTGGCCGGTGTGCTGGGCGCCGGTGTCATAGCCGCTGTCATAGCCGTGGTACTCGGAGAAGCCGTCGTACGAGGCTTCCTGGGTGCCGTACGACGCGTAGGGCGCGGAGTCGGCGTCGGAAGCCGGAGCCGGGGTGGTCGTGGTCCCCGACGGGTGACGGTCGTTCACCAACTTCTCTCTCGCCTCGACAACAGGGGCTGCCAGAGCAGTGCGGCGACTGTACCCGTCGGTATGCGGGCGCGACAATCTTCCGCAGGTTTCGTGCTCGAAGGAAAGGGGCAATCGGCCGTGTTTCGGGGGACGGCGGACGCGGGTTTGGCCTTATGTTCGAAGATTGTTCGAGGCGGGGTGGGTCTCGAACGTCTATCGAATCCCTTCGAACGGTTGCCGGGCCGGTCTCACGCCACCGTCAGACCGCCGGCGCGCGGGCCGGCCGTGGCCGGCTCCGAGGTGTCGAGGGCCTGCCGTATGCCGGTCGCGACCGCCGGGTGCACGGGCAGGGCGAGATGGCCGATCCCCGTCACCCGGACGTTCTGCGCGAGCAGGTCGGGGTGGTCGATCCGGGCCGTCTCCAGCGGGTCCATCAGGTGGTCGAGGTCGCTCCAGAAGCTGACGAAGTGCGTACGGCAGCCGGACGCGGGCCGGGACAGCTCCTCGATGACCGCGGAGCCGGGGCGCATCTGGCGCACGATCGGGTGCGCGTTCGCCAGCGGCACCGCCTTGGTGCCCGTGTGCGGGGTACCCAGCGTGACGAGGGTACGGACCCGGACGTCACCGCCCAGCCGCTGCACGTAGTAGCGCGCGATCAGACCGCCCAGGCTGTGCCCCACGACATCGACCCGGGTGCTGCCGGTGCGCTCGCATATCTCCTCTATGTGCCGCCCGAGCAGCTCGGCTGCCGTACGGATGTCGCAGGTCAGGGGCGAGTAGTTCAGCGACTCCACGCGATGCCTGCCGTGCTGGGCGAGGCTGCGGCGCAACAGGACGAAGACCGAGCGGTTGTCGATGAAGCCGTGCAGCAGGACCACCGGGAGCGGGGCCGGGGTGGGCAGCTGGGTGGGGCACGTGGTGCCACTTTTGTTCGATGCGGTGTTCTCTCCGGGCGGAAGCGCGGCGGGACGCCGCTCCGGGGCGATGCCGGAGGGGTAGAGCAGCAGGTGGCCGGCGAGGATCGCGAGGTCCAGGACCGTGGCCTTCAGCAGGGCCGTGGAGAGCCCGGCCAGCCTGCCGGGGATGTTCGGCAGGCTCGGAAGGTCCGGCAGCAGACGCCGGTAGAGCGGAAGAAAGGGCTGCAGCACCCTGGTGACCTGCATCGCCGACCTCCTGTCGGCACACTCCGAGGACGTCTCTGTCCCCCGTGTGCCCTCGTGGGAGCCGTGGCGGAGGAGGTCGGCTGCCGGGCGGCCGGCGGGGTCCTTCGGCCCCGGGGGTCCGTCGCGTCTGTACCGATGCGCCGTACCGCCGCGGCGCGCGGTCTGCGGCGCGGCGGTACGGCGACCTCGTGTGCGGCTCCCATTACTGTCCCATCGTGTGATTTTCCCGTTGGCCCATGCCACGAAACGGCCGGTTGCGGGATGCTGGCGGTAACGTTCGTTCACTTCCCCGGGTGGTGGCACGGGGTGTCCCGGCCGTCGAGAGCGGGCGGAGTCGCTTCTGGGAGGCAGTCATGGGTGTGGCATCCGGCCCGATCCGTGTGGTGGTGGCCAAGCCGGGACTCGACGGCCACGACCGCGGCGCCAAGGTGATCGCCCGGGCACTGCGCGACGCCGGCATGGAGGTCGTCTACACCGGGCTCCACCAGACCCCCGAGCAGATCGTCGACACGGCGATCCAGGAGGACGCCGACGCGATCGGACTGTCCGTCCTGTCCGGCGCGCACAACACGCTCTTCGCCGCGGTGATCGAACTGCTCCGCGAGCGGGACGCCGCGGACATCCTGGTCTTCGGCGGGGGGATCATCCCCGAGGCGGACATCGCCCCGCTGAAGGAGAAGGGCGTCGCGGCGATCTTCACCCCCGGCACGACCATGGCGACGATCGTTGACTGGGTCCGCGAGAACGTCGGACAGCGGACCGAGATCTAGGCCGCGCATCTAGGCCGCGCATCTGGGTCGGCCATCTGGGTCGGCCATCTGGGTCGGGCATGCAGGCCGGGAATCCGGGCCGGTCCCGGCGACGGCCGGCCGGCCGGGGCGGCGCCCTCACGACGGCACCCCGGCCAGTTCCTGTGCCATCACCGCCCTCAGCCGCAGGGTCGTCCCCAGGCGCTGGAACGCCTCCGCCCAGTAGCCCCCGGCCCCGGGGGACGCGTCCTCCGGTTCGTCGGGTACGGCGAGCAGCGCGTCCAGCCGGGAGGCCTCCGAGGGGTCCAGACAGCGTTCGGCGAGACCCATGACCCCGCTGAAACTCCACGGGTAACTTCCCGCGTCGCGCGCGATGTTGAGAGCGTCGACCACTGCCCGCCCGAGCGGCGCGGCCCACGGCACCGCGCACACGCCGAGCAGTTGGAACGCCTCCGACAGCCCGTGCGCCGCGATGAAACCGGCCACCCACTCCGCCCGTTCGCCCACCGGCAGGGTGGCCAGCAGCTTGGCCCGCTCGGCCAGGGACACCGCGCCGGGACCGCCCGCCCCGGGCGCGGACGGCGGTCCGAGCAGCGCCCGCGACCAGGCCGCGTCCCGCTGCCGTACGGCGGCCCGGCACCAGGCCGCGTGCAGCTCGCCCAGCCAGTCGTCGGCCACCGGGAGCGCGACGATCCGCTCCGGTGTCCGCCCGCCCAGCCGGGCCGGCCAGGCGGTGAGCGGGGCCGCCTCCACCAACTGGCCGAGCCACCACGACCGCTCGCCCCGCCCCGACGGGGCCTTGGGGGCGACGCCGTCGCGTTCCATCTCCGCGTCGCACGCATGGGGCGCCTCGACGACGAGCGTCGGCGTGTCGCCGGTATGGTCGAGGGCCACGCACGCGCCCGCCCGCACCGCCATCCGCGCGGCGAGCGCCGAACCCGGCAGCGCCGACAGCAACTCGGCCGCGATCGCCCGTACATTGCGGCTGCGGTCCGCCAACGCCGCTTCCAGGAACGGCTCGTCCCGCTCACCGAGGCCCGCCCGCAGCGAGTCGAGGAACATCAGCCGGTCTTCCGCGCGCTCCGTCGGCCAGGTCGACTCCAGCAGCGCGCGGGCCGCGTCGGGGGTGCGGGAACGCAGCGAGGCGAGGAGGGCGACCCGCTCGGCGAACAGGCCCTCCTGCCACAGCTTCTCGATGCGCCCGGTCTCCTCCGGGCGCGGCAGCGCGGCGTCCCCGCCCGGCGCGGCGCGCAGCGCGAACCGCCACTCCGGGTTCAGCCGGGCCAGCCAGAGGGCGCGCGGGCCCGCGAACCTCAGTGCGGCCGGCCGCAGGTCGGTACGCCCGCGTGCCGCGTCGAGGAGCGCGGGCAGGGCCTCGGCGGGCGGGGCGTACCCGTGCGCGTTCGCCGTCGCCAGCCACTGGGGCAGCAGCTCCACGAGGTCCGGTGCGGTCCCCCTGCGCCCGGTTCCGGCGGTGCCGGGGCGGTCGGCGAGCAGCAGGGCGAGTCTGCGGGCCGCGGGAGCGGGCAGGGTGGGGCGCGGATCGGCGGGGGCCGGTTCGGGGCGGGTCGCGGCCCGTCCCGGACGCAGCCCGGCCCGGCGCCGTACGGTCTCGGCCGCCGCCGCGTCCAGCAGCGCGGACGGCGCCGGACGGCCCGTGACGGACCCGGGAGGCGGACGGCGATCCGTGCCCAGGAGGGCGGCGGTGACCAGGTCCTCCCAGCCGGGAGCGGTGTCCGCGAGGGGCGCGGGAGCGGGTGCGGCGATGTGAGGCGAGGTGGCGTGCAGGGGTGTCCCTTCCGTCTCGGTCACAGCGGTACCGCCTCTCCCGGGCCGGGCGGCCAGGCGGTCAGCGGGGTGAAACCCCGGTGGCCGCACTCGCCGAACACCGTCACCGGGGCGCCGCCGGAGAGCGCGACCAGCCGCCACAGGCCGGGACGGGCGGCGGCCGCCGGGGTGAGCGGCAGGGCCGTGTCGCCGTCGGCGTCGGCCAGCTGCCAGGACGCGCCGTCAGGGGTCGGTACGACGCGGTCCAGGGTCACCGGGACGGATTCCTGCCAGGGGTCGTCGCGCAGTGACGCGCCGTAGGAGGCGGCCGCCCCTGCCGTCGTCAGGCCCGGCGGGCGGGCCGTGGTCGGCGCCGGTGGCGCGAACTGCTCGCCCAGCGCCGCCCGTCGTCGCCCGGGGCCGGGATGGACGGACAGCTCCGCGTCCAGGGCCAGACCGACCGGCAGGGCCAGGTCGGGGGCGCGGCCCGCGGCGCCGTAGGACAGGACGAGGGCCGTGCGGCCCGAGGCGATGCCGTGCAGCCAGATCCGGCGGGTCGTCAGCTTCGGGTCGGGCGTGTCGTGCTGGGCGAGGACCAGCCAGTGGTCGCGCAGTGGCGGGCCGGCCGGCCGGGAGGTCAGGCCGACGCGGGAGCGGACCGTGGCGGCCAGGGTCTCCGGGAGCCGCTCGCGGTGCAGCCAGCCCTGGTCGAGGAGGTGGAGCAGGGCGCACTCCTCCAGCAGCCGGACCGGCCAGTCGGGTCCGGACCCCGGGATCGCCCCCAACTCCCGCACGCGCGCCGCCAGTCCGGGGGCCTGGGCGTCGACCATGCGGGCCGCCGTCTCCTCCCACAGCCCGTACCCCGCCTGCTCGGCCGCGGCGAGGCCGGAGCGCAGGAGATCGGCCAGCCGCTGTTCCAGTTCCGTCGCCCCCGCGGTGATCCGCTCGGCGCGCCGCTCCGCCCTGCGGCGCGCCGCCTCCGGATCGGCCGGTCCGGAGCAGGGACCCGCCGCGCCCACCTCCCCCTTCTCCTCCGTACGCCCCTGTCGTCGCGCGATCCACCTCTCGGCCCAGTCCGGCGCCGGCGCCACCGGGACGGCCGCCTCCCCGGCCGACCGGAGCAGCAGCAGACCGAGGGCGTGCTTGCACGGGGACCTGCGGCTCGGGCACGTGCACGAGAACCCCGGTCCGGGGGTGCCGGGCGCGGCCGGGGTGTCGACGACCGTGCGGTACCGCGCGCCGCCGCTGCCGCCGCACACCCCCCACACCGCCCCCTCCCGCGACCTGCCCGCCTGGAACCACGCCCCGGCCACGCCGAGTTTGCTCCCCGCTTTGCGTGACGCGGGATCAGGCGCCAGTGCCAGCACCTGGTCCGCGGTCCAGCGCACCTCCTGCTGAGTCATGTCGTCGACGGTAGGTCCTCCCACTGACAATCGGCCCCGCGCGGGCCCGACGCCTCCCCGCTCCACGGCGTTTTCGCAGGTCACGACGCATTGTCAGTGGGGTGGTGCACGGTGGACACCAGACCCGAACCGGCCGAGCTGGAGGGGGACCTCAGCCATGTCCGTGTCCGTAGACCCGACGTTCGTGAAACCCGGTCAGACCCAGCCCGCGCAGGCGTTGCGGCCGCATGCCGAACACGCCTTCGCCGATGAACTCGCCGCGCTCGCCGCCCAGGACGACCGGCCGCGCCCGGCTCGCTGGAAGCTGTCGCCGTGGGCCGTCGCCACCTATCTCCTCGGCGGCACCCTGCCCGACGGCACGGCGATCACACCGAAGTACGTGGGCCCGCGCCGCATCGTCGAGGTGGCCGTCAGCACGCTCGCCACCGACCGCGCCCTGCTCCTGCTCGGCGTGCCCGGAACCGCCAAGACCTGGGTGTCCGAACACCTGGCCGCGGCGGTCAGCGGTGACTCGACCCTGCTGGTGCAGGGCACGGCGGGCACCCCGGAGGAGGCCATCCGCTACGGCTGGAACTACGCGCAGCTGCTGGCGCACGGCCCGAGCCCGGACGCCCTCGTGCCCAGTCCCGTCATGCGCGCCATGGGGGAGGGGACGACGGTGCGCGTCGAGGAATTGACTCGCGTCCCCGCCGACGTACAGGACACACTCATCACCATCCTGTCGGAGAAGACGCTGCCGATACCTGAACTGGGGCAGGAGGTTCAGGCGGTACGCGGCTTCAACCTGATCGCCACTGCCAACGATCGGGACCGCGGGGTCAATGAACTGTCCAGCGCTCTGCGCCGCCGTTTCAACACGGTGGTGCTGCCGCTGCCGGCGAGCGTCGACGCCGAAGTCGACATCGTGGCGCGGCGTGTCGACCAGATCGGCCGCTCCCTCGAGCTGCCGGCCGTGCCGCACGGGGTCGACGAGATCCGTCGTGTGGTGACCGTCTTCCGTGAACTGCGGGACGGCGTCACCGGCGACGGCCGAACCAAGCTGAAGTCTCCCAGCGGCACGTTGTCCACCGCCGAAGCCATCTCCGTCGTCACCGGCGGCCTCGCCCTGGCCGCGCACTTCGGCGACGGTGTGCTGCGGCCCGGCGACCTCGCCGCGGGAATCCTCGGCGCTGTCGTCCGCGATCCGGCCGCCGACCGGGTCGTCTGGCAGGAGTACCTGGAGACGGTACTCCGCGAACGCGACGGCTGGGGCGACTTCTACCGCGCCTGCAGGGAGGTGAGTGAGTGAACCGGAACGACGAGGACTCGAGATGGCCGCGGCTGCGACCGGCACGGAAGGAGGGTGAGCACATGAACCGCATGAACGACGAGAAGGACTCCCGCTGGCCGCGTGTGTGACGACTGGTGTGGTGATCCGGATCTGATGGCCCGGATCTGAGGGTCCAGATCTGAGGGTCCAGGTCTGACGGCCCGGGTCTGACGGCCCAGGTCTGACGGCCCGGGTCTGACGGCCCGGGTCTGACGGCCCGGGTCTGATGACGCGGATCTGACGGCCCAGGTCTTATGACGCGGGTCTGGTGACGGCGGATCTGACGACGCGACGGGATGACAGGGGGCGAGCGGATGACGGGGATTCAGGGGGGCGAGCGGTCTGGCGAGGACGCGCGGTGGCCGCTGCTGCTCGGGGTGCGGCATCACGGACCCGGATCGGCGCGGGCGGTGCGGGCGGCGCTGGAGGCCGCCCGGCCCCGGACCGTGCTGATCGAAGGCCCGCCCGAGGCCGACCCGCTGATCCCCCTCGCCGCCGGGCGGGACATGCGGCCGCCGGTCGCGCTGCTCGCCCATGCCGTCGACGAGCCGGGACGCTCCGCGTTCTGGCCGATGGCCGAGTTCTCCCCCGAGTGGGTGGCGCTGCGCTGGGCGCTGGAGCAGGGCGTTCCGGCCCGCTTCATCGACCTCCCCGCCGCCCACACCCTCGCGTGGGAAGACCGGGCGGAGGCCGAGGACGGACCGGCCGTGGAGGAAGGGAGCGACCCGCCGGGCGGCGCACTGCGCATCGACCCGCTCGGCGCGCTCGCCGAGGCCGCGGGGTACGACGACGCCGAACGCTGGTGGGAGGACGTCGTCGAGCACCGGGGAGCGGGCGGAGGGGACCCGCTCGCACCCTTCGCCGCCGTCGAGGAGGCGATGACGGCGGTACGGGAGGCGTACGAGGGCACGGAGGGGAACCGCGACCTCGTGCGGGAGGCGCACATGCGGCTCCAGGTGCGGTCGGCACAAAGGGAGTACGGAGACGGCGGGGTGGCCGTGGTGTGCGGGGCCTGGCATGTGCCGGCCCTGCGCCGCAAGGCGGCCGTCGCCGACGACCGGGCCCTGCTGCGGGGGCTCGCCAAGGTCAGGTCCGAGCTGACCTGGGTGCCGTGGACCCACCGCAGGCTGGCCCGGGACGGGGGGTACGGGGCGGGCGTCGACTCGCCCGGCTGGTACGCGCACCTGTTCGGGGCGCCGGACCGGCCGGTCGAGCGATGGCTGACCAAGGTGGCCGGACTGCTGCGCGCGGAGGACCGGATCGTGTCCCCGGCGCATGTCATCGAGGCGGTCCGGCTCGCCGAGACGCTCGCCGCGCTGCGCGGCCGGCCGCTGCCCGGTCCGGCGGAGACCACCGACGCGGTACGGGCCGTACTGGGCGACGGGTCGGACGTACCGCTGGCGCTGGTGCGGGACCGGCTGGTGATCGGGGACGTGCTCGGGGAGGTGCCCTCCGGCGCGCCGGCCGTGCCCCTGCAACGGGACCTCGACCGGGCCCAGCGCCGGCTGCGGCTGAAACCGGAGGCGGCGGAGCGGGAGGCGGAGCTCGATCTGCGCAAGGACACCGACGCCGGGCGCAGCAGACTCCTGCACCGGCTGCGGCTGCTGGGCGTCGCATGGGGCGAGCCGGTGGCGTCGCGGGGCAGTACCGGGACCTTCCGGGAGACCTGGCGGCTGCGCTGGGAACCGGAACTGTCCGTGCGGGTCGCCGAGGCCGGCGTGTGGGGGACGACCGTAAGCGCCGCGGCGACCGCCAAGGCCGAGGCGGACGCGGTGTGCGCGCGGGACCTCGCCGAGGTGACCGCCCTCGCCGAACACTGTCTGGCGGCCGCTCTCCCCGACGCGCTGTCCGTCGTGATGCGGGTCCTCGCCGACCGGGCGGCGCTGGACACGGACGTCGGCCGTCTCGCCGAGGCGCTGCCCGCCCTGGTCCGCTCCTTGCGCTACGGCGACGTACGCGGTACCGACACCCGCGCGCTGGCGGAGGTCGCCACCGGCCTCGCGGAACGGATCTTCGTCGGTCTGGCCCCGGCCTGCACCGGTCTGGACGCCGACGCGGCGGAGGAGATGCGGCGGCACGTGGACGCGGTGCACGGGTCGGTGGGGCTGCTGGAGGAAACGGCGGCCCCGGACGGCGGCGACGGGGCCGCCCCGGCGACGGACGGCCCGCTCGCGCGCCACGGTGCACTGCGGGCGCGCTGGCGAGCCGTGCTGCGGGCGCTGTCGGGGCGGGACCGGGTCGCGGGCGTCGTACGGGGGCGGGCGGTGCGGCTGCTGCTCGACGACGGGGAGGTGGGTCAGGAGGAGGCGGCCCGGCTCATGGGGCTCGCACTGTCGCCCGGGACACCGCCCCGGGACGCGGCCGCGTGGATCGAGGGCTTCGTCGGCGGCGGAGCGGGGGGAGGACTGCTCCTCGTGCACGACGAGCGGCTGCTCGCGCTGGTCGACGGCTGGCTCACGGGGGTGCCGGCCGAGGCGTTCACGGATGTGCTGCCACTGCTGCGGCGGACGTTCTCGGCGTACGAGCCGGGGGTGCGCAGGACGCTCGGCGAACTGGTCCGGCGGGGGCCCGGGGAGCGGGCGGGCGCGATGCGGCCGGGGGCGGGCGGGCCCGGGTTCGCCGCCGGGCTGGACGAGGAGCGGGCCGACGCGGTGCTGCCGGTGGTACGCCTGCTGCTGGGACTGGACGGCGGCCTCGACACCAGCGCTGACGGCGACTCGGACGGCGACTCGGACGGCGGGTTGGACAGCGGCTTCGACGGCGACTTGGCGGGGGTGGGCAGATGACGGTCGAGGCGGGCGACGCGGCTCAGGAGCGGCTGCGGCGATGGCGGCTGGTGCTCGGCGGGGACGCGGCGGACGGCACCGGGCGTCAGCTGTCCGGGCGGGACGCCGCGATGGACGGGGCGCTCACCGCGCTCTACGGAAAGGCGGAGCGGCCCGCGACGGGGCGGGACCGTTCGGCGGGGCTCGGGGCGTCGGCGCCGTCCGTGGCGCGCTGGCTCGGGGACATCCGGACGTACTTCCCCACCTCCGTCGTCCAGGTGATGCAGCGTGACGCCATCGACCGGCTCGGGCTGTCGGCGCTGCTGCTGGAGCCGGAGATGCTGGAGGCGGTCGAGGCCGACGTCCATCTCGTCGGCACGCTGCTCTCGCTCAGCCAGGCGATGCCGGAGACGGTGAAGGAGACGGCACGGGCCGTCGTCCGCAAGGTGGTCGAGGACCTGGAGCGGCGGCTCGCGACCCGGACCCGGGCCACTCTCACCGGCGCCCTCGACCGCGGCGCCCGCGTCCACCGGCCACGCCACCACGACATCGACTGGAACCGCACCATCGCCGCCAACCTCAGGCACTACCTGCCCGAGCACGGGACGGTCGTGCCGGAGCGGCTGGTCGGACACGGGCGGGCGGCACGGTCGCTGAAGAAAGAGGTCGTCCTCTGCGTCGACCAGTCGGGGTCGATGGCGGCCTCGGTGGTCCACGCCTCGGTGTTCGGGGCGGTACTCGCCTCCCTGCGGTCCCTGGACACCCGGCTCGTCGTCTTCGACACGGCGGTCGTCGACCTCACCGACCGGCTGGCCGACCCGGTCGACGTCCTCTTCGGCACCCGCCTCGGCGGCGGTACGGACATCAACCGGGCGCTCGCCTACTGCCAGTCGCGGATCACCCGGCCCGCCGAGACGGTCGTCGTGCTGATCAGCGACCTGTACGAGGGCGGCATACGCGACGAGATGCTGAAGCGGGTCGCGGCGATGAAGGCGTCGGGAGTGCAGTTCGTGGCGCTGCTCGCGCTCTCGGACGAGGGGGCTCCGGCCTACGACCGGGAGCACGCCGCCGCGCTCGCGGCGCTGGGCGTACCGGCGTTCGCCTGCACCCCTGACCTGTTCCCGGAGGTGATGGCGGCGGCGATCGAGAGGCGTCCGCTCCCCGTGCCGGACACCGTGTGACGTCCGCGTCGGCACAGGGGACAGCGCAAAAAGGACATGGATGACATGACCAGCCATCGGTGACAGCGGGCTTGCGTCAGCACGGCACCCGCGTGCAAGGATCGGCGCACATTCCCTCGCACGCAAGGACCCTCCCTTCTTGAGCTCGCCCACCGTCGTGCCCGGTTTCGCTCCGCGCGTGCTGCGCGGGACGGCCGGGCGGCGTGCGCTGCAACTGGCGCTGCTGGTGGGCGGGTTGCTCGCGCTCGGCCTCCTCTGCGGAGGGCGGGCGCAGGCGGCGGAGGGGACACCGACGGCCGTGACGAGGGCGACGGCCACGCCGTCGGCCCCTGCACCGGCAACACCGGCACCGGCACCGGCTCAGGCACCGAGCACGACTCCGGCACCGGCACCGCGCACGACTCCGGCACCAGTAGAGCTGACGCTCCCGGTTTCGCTCCCGCTCCCGGTCGTGCATGTCGAGCGGGTCCTGCGGCCGGTGCAGGAGGTCGTGACGGCGGTGACCGGGCAGGTGGCGCAGGTCTCCGCGGCGCTGCCCCTCCCGGTGGAGCTGCCGGTCCTCACCGACCTGGGACGACTGCCGGATCCGGCGGAGCTGCCCGACGCCTCCGAGCCGCCCTCCCTCCCGGCGCAGCCGCTTCCGCTTCCGCTTCCCGTGCCGGTGATCCGGGCACCCGCGCCGGACTCCCCGGTGACCTCGTCGCCCGACGGACACCGGTCCCGGCACGTCTCCCAGCGGCACAAGGCGGCCGACGCGGCCGCGGCGTCGTACGGACCCGTGTCGCCCGCCGGCCCCGCCGCCCCCGGCGCCCCGGCCGGCCTGCGCGCGGCCTCGCACCACGACCCGGCGCCCGCCCGCGCCGGGCAGGCTCCCACGCACCGGGCCCCGGGCGGCGGTGAGCCGAGCGGTCTGCTGGGCGGTTCCTCCGCGCTCGACGGCGGCGCGTCGCGGCACGCCGACGCCCAGGCCGTGACGGTGTCCCACCGGATGCCGGTGCCGCCGGTGTCCGGCGTCGTCGTGCGGTCGGACGCGGCCGGGACCCGGGACGCGCACCGGGACGTTCCGGTCTTCCCCGGCTAGGTCCGGGCGGCCCTTCCCTCGTCGCAGACCTGCCGCGCGGGGGTGGAACAGGTCTGCCCACCCGTGCCCCGAGCCGTCGCGCCCGGGCGCCGGAACGTCCCTCAGCCTTCCGAGATCTCGGAACCCCCATAAGGATCTGACGTACGCATGGACAAGAACATTCGCCGTTTCCCGGCCGTCGCCGACATGACCTCGACGCTCCCGGACACCGCCACCGTCACCCACATCCGGTCCCGGGCCGCGGCCAGGGCGAGGAGCGGTGCCGTCCAGGTCATCCTGGGTGCCCGGGCGGCCCGAGCCGACCAGGCGCTGCGGGCGGCCGGCCACCGGCCCGCCTCCTCCTTCGCCCCCAGGGCTTCCGCCCTCGCCGCCCTGGCCGCGCCCGCCGCGCCCGCCGTTCCGGCGGTGCACCGCGCGCCCGCCGCGCCCGCCGCGCCCGCCGTTCCGGCGGTGCACACCGCCCCCCTCGCCCCCCTGGACACGGACGGAACGGCGTACGGCATGGTCGAGGAGGTGCGGCCGCACGCCGAGGCGGGCGTCGCTGCCGGAGAGCGGTGCGCGCACGGCTTGACCGGGCAGCCGGGCGATCCGGCGTACGGAGCCTGAGCGCCGTCCCGCGCTCCCCGAAAGTACTTCGTGAGGTGACGGCCCGGATGGCCGAAAGCCGTCGGACTGTCCGGTTCGCGCCTCGCGGAGGAGGGTGAGAGGTCCCCGTCGGGGCGGGGATCGCTCGCCCGCGGCCCTTGAAAGGGCTGGTCAGGGGGCCTCACCGGGTCGACCCCCACCCGGTGAGGTCCCGCCTGCGCGACACTGCGTGCCAGTGAACGCGACATCATGTGACAGGTATCACCGCTCAGGTGTGACCCGCGATTTAGAGGCCCCCCGCAAGCAGCGATAACCTGCGAGACGGACATGCCGCGCGCTCGGACACCGTGTGCGCCTCCCCTGTGACACATGCGGACGTCACGTTGCCCATCGCGGCACGCCCACGCATCCAACGAACCGCGAGATCACTGATAGGGACGGAAGCGCGTGGACCTGTTCGAGTACCAGGCGAGGGACCTCTTCGCCAAGCACGATGTACCGGTGCTGGCCGGTGAAGTCATCGACACGCCTGAGGCGGCCCGCGCAGCCACCGAGCGTCTCGGTGGCAAGTCCGTCGTCAAGGCCCAGGTGAAGGTCGGCGGCCGTGGCAAGGCAGGCGGCGTCAAGCTCGCCGCCTCCGCCGACGAGGCGGTCGAGCACGCGACCAACATCCTCGGCATGGACATCAAGGGCCACACGGTCCACAAGGTGATGATCGCCGAGACGGCTCCGGAGATCGTGGAGGAGTACTACGTCTCCTTCCTCCTCGACCGTGCCAACCGCACCTTCCTCTCCATCGCGTCCGTCGAGGGCGGCATGGAGATCGAGGAGGTGGCGGCCACCCGTCCGGAGGCCGTCGCCAAGACGCCGATCGACGCCAACGAGGGCGTCACCCCGGAGAAGGCCCGCGAGATCGTCGCGGCCGCCAAGTTCCCGGCCGAGGTCGCCGACAAGGTCGCCGACGTCCTGGTCACGCTGTGGAAGACCTTCGTCGCCGAGGACGCGCTCCTCGTCGAGGTCAACCCGCTGGCCAAGGTCGCCTCCGGTGACGTCATCGCCCTGGACGGCAAGGTCTCCCTGGACGAGAACGCCGAGTTCCGTCAGCCCGAGCACGAGGCGCTCCAGGACAAGGACTCCGCGAACCCGCTGGAGGCCGCCGCCAAGGCCAAGAACCTCAACTACGTCAAGCTCGACGGCGAGGTCGGCATCATCGGCAACGGCGCGGGTCTCGTCATGAGCACCCTCGACGTGGTCGCGTACGCCGGTGAGAACCACGGTGGCGTCAAGCCCGCCAACTTCCTCGACATCGGCGGCGGCGCCTCCGCCGCCGTCATGGCGAACGGCCTGGAGATCATCCTCGGCGACCCGGACGTCAAGTCCGTCTTCGTCAACGTCTTCGGCGGCATCACCGCGTGCGACGAGGTCGCCAACGGCATCGTCCAGGCGCTGAAGCTCCTGGAGGACCGCGGCGAGAACGTCACCAAGCCGCTCGTCGTGCGTCTGGACGGCAACAACGCCGAGCTGGGTCGTCAGATCCTCTCCGACGCCAACCACCCGCTGGTCCAGCGCGTGGACACCATGGACGGCGCGGCCGACAAGGCCGCCGAGCTCGCGGCTGCGAAGTAAGGGACGAGGGACACCACAGCCATGGCTATCTTCCTCAACAAGGACAGCAAGGTCATCGTCCAGGGCATGACCGGTGCCACGGGCATGAAGCACACCAAGCTCATGCTGGCCGACGGCACGAACATCGTCGGTGGCGTGAACCCCCGCAAGGCCGGCACGTCCGTCGACATCGACGGCACCGAGATCCCGGTCTTCGGCACCGTCGCCGAGGCCATGGAGAAGACGGGCGCCAACGTGTCCGTGCTCTTCGTGCCGCCGGCCTTCGCCAAGGCCGCCGTCGTCGAGGCCATCGACGCCGAGATCCCGCTCGCGGTCGTCATCACCGAGGGCATCGCCGTCCACGACTCGGCCGCGTTCTACGCGTACGCCGTGTCCAAGGGCGACAAGACCCGGATCATCGGCCCGAACTGCCCGGGTCTGATCACCCCCGGTCAGTCGAACGCCGGCATCATCCCGGGCGACATCACCAAGCCGGGCCGTATCGGCCTGGTCTCGAAGTCGGGCACGCTGACGTACCAGATGATGTACGAGCTGCGTGACATCGGCTTCTCGTCGGCGGTGGGCATCGGTGGCGACCCCGTCATCGGTACGACCCACATCGACGCGCTCGCCGCGTTCGAGGCCGACCCCGACACCGACCTGATCGTGATGATCGGTGAGATCGGCGGCGACGCCGAGGAGCGTGCCGCGGCCTTCATCAAGGAGAACGTGAAGAAGCCGGTCGTCGGCTACGTCGCGGGCTTCACCGCGCCCGAGGGCAAGACCATGGGCCACGCCGGCGCCATCGTCTCCGGCTCCTCCGGTACGGCCGCCGCGAAGAAGGAGGCCCTCGAGGCCGCCGGCGTCAAGGTGGGCAAGACGCCGACCGAGACGGCGAAGCTGGCGCGCGAGATCCTCGCCGGCTGAACGGCCTCGCAGCCGTACGTTCGTGGGCCCGTTCCCCCTGATGGGGGCGGGCCCACCGCGTTTTTCCGGGGCCGTCAGCGCGGTTGGGGGGCGAGGCGTTCGGGGCCGTTCGCCGGGTTCGCACGGAGCTTCTTCCGCAGCGCCGTCTGCTTCTTCGACAGGGTGCCCGGGGCCGCCTCCGGGGGGACTCCCCGGACCGTCGCGCCCGGGGGGACCGGCGGGTCGTACCGCGTGGGGGCCGAGTGCACGGTCAGGGCCGTCGCGCCGATGATCGCCACCGTGAAGGCGATCGCCGCCCGGGTCCAGAAGCGGGCGCGGGCCTCGCCGCCCGCCCGGACGGTCGCGGGGCGGGCCGCGCGCAGACGTTGCGCCGAGGCCAGCTCGGCGAGGCGCTCGTGCAGCGCGGCCGGATCGGCCAGCTGGGGCAGCGACGCGGCGAGGGCCTCCCGCGCGTGCAGCAGGCGGTTCGCGGTCGCCGGTGTGCTCGCCTCCGTCTCCGCCGCCGTCTCCGGCAGATCGAGGCCGACACCGTCGTAGAGGAGGACCGTCCGGCGGTACGACGCCGGGAGCGCGAGGAGTACGGCGAGCAGGGCGCGGTCGGCGGCGTCGGCGGGCGGGGGTTCGGGGTGCCGGAAGCGGGGGCGGAACCGGTGCCAGGGGGAGAGCGCGTACTCGTGCGCGGCGGCCCGGACCCAGCCGGCCGGGTCACGGTCGACGGCCACCTCGGGCCAGCGCTGCCAGGCGAGTTGGAAGGCCCGTTCGACGGATTCGCGGGCGAGTTCGCGGCGGCCGCAGAGGAGATAGGTCTGGCGGACGAGGGCCGGGGCGCAGAACGCGTAGAGCGCGTCGAAGGCCTGAGCGGGTGTCAGCCGGGGGGTGCGGGGTGGAGTCGGGTTCTTCACGCGTACGCCTCGGGCTTGCGGCGTGGCCGGGAGCTGCTTCGTACGAAAAAGAACATAAACGTATATTGAGTGACACGGCGAAGGTTCGCCTGTTACGCCCGTAAAGCGCGTGTCGTTGGGACCATGGCGGGCGTGACGCCGCCTTCGCTCTCCTCCCGTATGCGTGATCGCTCGCCGGGGCTCGTGGTCTCCGTGCTCGGCGGGGTGCTGGCCGCCGGGCTGGGGCTCGCGGTGTTCGCCGTGCTGGTGATGGTGCTGTGGATCAGCTCGCCGTATCCGGACAGCGGACCGGGCGGGGCGCTGCATGTCGCCGCCGCGCTGTGGCTGCTGGCGCACGGGGCGGAACTGGTGCGCACCGACACGCTGTCCGGGGTGCCGGCACCGGTCGGGGTGACCCCGTTGCTGCTGCTGATGCTTCCGGTGTGGTTGGTGCACCGGGCCGCTCGGGACGCGGTGGAGGGAGAGGGAGAAGTGGGCGGGGACGGGGAGAGCGGGGGCGCGGACCGGGGCGGGGTCAGGCGTGGGCCGGTCGATCCGCGGACCGCCTGGGTGGGGGTCGTGGCCGGTTATCTCGTGGTGGGGCTGGGAGTGGCCTGGTACGCGGCCGGGGGTGCGCTGCGGCCCTCGTGGGGCTGGACCGCGGCGGGTGTGCCGGCGGTGGCCGTGGTCGCGGCGGGGGCGGGGGTGTGGTCGGCGTGCGGGAGGCCTGTGGAACTGTTCGGGCGGGCGGTGCCCCGGCGGGAGGGGCCGCGGTGGATCGCGGTGGCCGCGCGGGCGGCGCAGGCCGGCGCCGTGGCCCTGGTCGGGGGCGGGGCGTTGCTGGTGGCGGTGTCGTCGGTGTGGCACGCGGGCGCCGCCCGGGGGGCCTTCCTCCAGCTCACGGAGGGGTGGTCGGGGCGGTTCGCGGTGCTGCTGCTGTGTCTGGCGCTGGTGCCGAACGCGGCGGTGTGGGGGGCGGCCTATGCGGTGGGCCCCGGCTATGTGCTGGGCGTGGGGCACGTGGTGTCGCCGTTGGGGTCCGATCCGGCGCCCTTGCTGCCGCCGTTTCCGCTGCTGGCGGCGGTGCCGGAGGCGGGGCCTGGGACGGTGTGGAACTGGGCGGCCGGGGTGGTGCCGGTGCTGGCCGGGGTCGTGGTGGGGGTGCGCGTGGGGACCGCGGGGGCCGGGTCCAGCGGCGGGGTGGCCGAGGCGCCGGTGGAGGCGTGGTCGCGGTGGCGGACCGTGGGGGCCGTGGCCTCGGCGGGGGTGGGGTGCGCCGTGGTGGTGGGTGTGCTCGGGACGTTGGCCGGTGGGCCGCTGGGAGTGGGGGCGATGGCCCGGTTCGGGCCGGTCGGTTGGCAGGTGGGGGCGGCGGCCGCGGCGTGGGTGGTGGGGGTGGGGGTGCCGGTGGGGCTGTGGGTGCGCAGATGGCGGGGGCGGGGGGTCAGGGAGTTCTCCTGGACCGGCGCGGGGATGGCGGCTGTGGTCGCTCCGGAGGAGGGGCGTGGCGAGGCGCGGGAAGCGGTGGCGGAGCCGTACGACTTCGATGCGGTGGAGGCAGACGGGGCGGATCCGGAGTGGCACGGCAAGGAAGCCCGGGAGGCGCGGTGGGCTGCCCTTCGCGACGCGGCGGACGAGGACGAGCCACTTGCCCCACTGCCGTCTGCCCCACCCCCGCCGTCTGCCCCACCCACACCGCTCGCTTCGCCCCCGCCGTCTGTCCCGCCTCCGCCGCTTGCCCCACCCGCACCGCTCGTCCCGCCTCCGCCGGGAGATTCCGCCGCCCGGACCCCGGATCGCCCCTGACCGGGCCTCGTCCTCGGAGACCGCACGGGCCGGGCAAGGGCTTCGCCCCCGCCGCCTGTCCTGCCACCGCCGGGGCATTCCGCCGCCCGGACCCCCGATCACCCTTGACCGGGCCTCGTCCTCGGGCGCCGCACGGGCCGCAGGGACGTACGGGCCGGATCGGTGTCGCCGGGCGGTGCCCCTACGCGTTCGCGCCCAGGATGCCCTTCAGTTCCTTCGGGAGGAGGTCGCTGCAGGACTGCCGGGCCTCGCTGGTGAGGGCGTCCTTGGTGCAGGTGTAGTAGTCGCGGTAGACGAGCTGCGCGGTGAAGGTCATGGCCACCAGCGCGAGGGCCAGGGAGGCGGTGACCAGGCCGCTGATGGCGGCGGTCGTCTGCGGGCGGCCCGTGGGGGCGGCCGGGGTGTCGGGGTCGGGGGTGCGGGGCTTGGTCCGCAGGGCGCTGATGCCCCAGTTCACTGCGAGGGCGCCGAGCAGCAGGGCCACGTACGGCCAGCCGAAGAGGGCGAAGAAGAAGGCCCACATCCCCGACAGCAGCGCGTACCGGGCGCGGCGCTGGGCCGGGTCGGTGGGGTCCCAGCGGGGGTTGGGCGGAGGCGTCGGGCCCTCCGGGCCGCCGCCGCCCGGGCGCTCGCCGAAGCCGCCGTCGGAGCGGCCGGGCTGCTGGTCGCTCCAGTGGCCGCCCCAGGGGGAGCGGTCGCCGTCGGGGGAGCCGCCCCCGGCCGGCGGCGGGCCCCAGGGGGCCGGGTCCTCGCCGCCGCCGTTCGCCGGACGGCGGGGCTGCCAGGGGCGGTCGGGGCTGCCCTCGGGGGGAGGAGCGAAGGGGTTGTCCTCGTCGCCCCCGGAAGAGCCGCGGGGCTTGTCGGACCCGGGAGGTGATGACGGGCGCTCACGCAGCAGGGCGCCGCGCTCTCCCGGCACGGGCTGCGGGGGGAGCGGGTGGAGTCGCAGGCTGCGGTCCGGCATCAAGTGTGCGTCTTCCCCTAGGTGATACGACGGTCCAGCTTCGGCTTTCGGTGAGCTCTCGGAGTGGGAACGCACCGCACGGGCACCGCGTTCCCGGTCCCGCTCCTCGCAGACGCTACCTTCCGGCCACGCCCCCGTCCCGTGGGGGCCGCCTCGTGTGCCGGTATCGTTGCTGACGGTCGGCTGCTTCGTAGGCTTCCCCGTATCGGGGGGCGCGATGCATTCGTACGAACGTACAAGTCGCAGGTCGGACCGACCGGCGTCGCCGGCCGTGCGCAGCTGCTTCCCCGAGAAAGGGTTCTCCCCGTGGCCGCCAAGCCGTCCGTGGCCAAGCGCCTCGTCGTGCTGGTCTCCGGATCCGGTACGAATCTGCAGGCACTCCTCGACGAGATCGCCGCCACCGGCGCCGAGGCCTACGGGGCCGAGATCGTCGCCGTCGGAGCCGACCGGGACGGGATCGAGGGGCTCGCCCGCGCCGAGCGCGCCGGCCTGCCCACCTTCGTGACGAAGGTCAAGGACCACGGCAGCCGGGAGGAGTGGGACGCCGCCCTCACCCGGGCCGTCGCCGCGCACAAGCCCGACCTCGTCGTCTCCGCCGGGTTCATGAAGATCGTGGGCAAGGAGTTCCTGGCCCGGTACGGGGGGCGGTTCGTCAACACGCACCCCGCGCTGCTGCCCAGCTTCCCCGGCGCGCACGGTGTGCGTGACGCGCTGGCGTACGGGGCCCGGGTCACCGGCTGCACCGTCCACTTCGTCGACGACGGTGTCGACACCGGACCGATCATCGCCCAGGGCGTGGTCGAGGTCCGGGACGAGGACGACGAGAGCGCTCTGCACGAGCGCATCAAGGACGTCGAGCGAAGGCTGCTCGTCGAGGTCGTGGGGCGGCTCGCCCGCAACGGCTATCGCATTGAGGGACGAAAGGTAGTTATCCAGTGACCGCCCAGACCGCAGAGAGCAGCTCCCAGCGGGCGATCCGGCGCGCGCTCGTCAGCGTGTACGACAAGACCGGACTCGAGGAGCTGGCCCGTGGGCTGCACGAGGCCGGTGTCGAGCTGGTCTCGACCGGCTCCACCGCCTCCCGGATCGCCGCCGCCGGCGTCCCCGTCACCAAGGTCGAGGAGCTGACCGGCTTCCCCGAGTGCCTGGACGGCCGCGTCAAGACGCTGCACCCCAAGGTCCACGCGGGCATCCTCGCCGACCTGCGCCTCGACAGCCACCGCGAGCAGCTCGCCGAGCTGGGTGTCGAGCCGTTCGACCTGGTCGTCGTCAACCTCTACCCGTTCCGCGAGACCGTCGCCTCCGGCGCCTCCGACGACGAGTGCGTGGAGCAGATCGACATCGGCGGTCCGTCGATGGTCCGTGCGGCGGCCAAGAACCACCCGTCGGTCGCCGTCGTCACCAGCCCCGCCCGCTACGGCGACGTCCTCGCCGCGGTGCAGGGCGGCGGCTTCGACCTCGCCGCCCGCAAGCGGCTCGCCGCCGAGGCCTTCCAGCACACCGCCGCCTACGACGTGGCGGTCGCCTCCTGGTTCGCCTCCTCCTACGCCCCCGTCGACGAGTCGCGCTTCCCCGACTTCCTCGGCGCCACCTGGGCGCGGGAGAACACCCTGCGCTACGGCGAGAACCCGCACCAGCCCGCCGCGCTCTACGTCGACGGCAGCGGTGCCGGCCTCGCCAAGGCCGAGCAGCTGCACGGCAAGGAGATGTCGTACAACAACTACACGGACACCGACGCCGCGCGCCGGGCCGCGTACGACCACGACGAGCCGTGCGTCGCGATCATCAAGCACGCCAACCCCTGCGGCATCGCGATCGGCGCGGATGTCGCCGAGGCGCACCGCAAGGCCCACGCCTGTGACCCGCTGTCGGCCTTCGGCGGAGTCATCGCCGTCAACCGGCCCGTCAGCAAGGAGATGGCCGAGCAGGTCGCCGAGATCTTCACCGAGGTCATCGTCGCGCCCGACTACGAGGAGGGGGCGCTCGAAGCCCTCGCCAAGAAGAAGAACATCCGGGTGCTGAAGGCGCCGGGCGCCCCCGCCGCCCCGGTCGAGGTCAAGCCCGTCGACGGCGGTGTCCTGCTCCAGGTCACCGACCGCCTCCAGGCCGAGGGCGACGACCCGGCCCAGTGGACCCTCGCGACCGGCGAGGCGCTCGGTGCCGCGGAACTGGCCGAGCTGGCGTTCGCCTGGCGGGCCTGCCGGGCCGTCAAGTCCAACGCCATCCTGCTCGCCAAGGACGGTGCCTCCGTCGGCGTCGGCATGGGCCAGGTCAACCGGGTCGACTCCTGCAAGCTCGCCGTCGAGCGGGCCGGCGAGGAGCGGGCGCGCGGGGCGTACGTCGCCTCGGACGCGTTCTTCCCGTTCCCGGACAACATCGACGTGCTGGGTGCCGCCGGGGTCAAGGCCATCGTGCAGCCCGGCGGTTCGGTCCGGGACGAGCTGGTGGTCGAGGCCGCGCAGAAGGCGGGCATCACCATGTACTTCACCGGGACGCGGCACTTCTTCCACTGACCGCGACGCGCCGGGGCCGGGTCACGTCGTGACCCGGCCCCGGCGCGTCGGGCCCCGCTGAGGCCCCGGCGAGGAACGACTCAGTACCGCGGCCGGTTGAACCAGGCGCCGCCCTTGATCATGGCCACCAGGATCGTGATGCCGAAGGCGAGCGAGACGATGCCGCCGAGGGCGCCCGCGGCGGCCGTCTGCGAGAGGCCCTGTCCGATGTTGACGAGGCTGCCCAGGATCATCAGCGACGCGTAGATCATCGTGCCGATGCGGATGCCGCCGCGGCCGTTGCGCATCTTCACGCCCAGGAAGACCGACAGGCCGCCGAGCGCCAGCATCAGCACCGCGACCGCGGCGACCACCCCGCTCACCAGGCCCGTGTCGTTCTCCGCGCTGCTCGCCACCGCGACGAGGATGCCGAAGATCACCGCGGCCAGGAACTGGAAGCCCGACAGGATGAACAGCAGCACCCGGGCGGTCGTGACGAGCCCCGGCATCTGCATCGGCATCTGCAGGGGGTAGCCGTAGCCCTGCGGGACCGGCGGCGCCTGCGGGTAGCCCTGGCCCGGCTGCGGAGCGGTCGGGTAGCCGTACCCGGGCTGGGGAGCGGTCGGGTAGGACGGATAGCCGGGCTGCTGGGGAGGCTGGCCGGGCGGCTGCTGGGGCGGGCCGTAGGGGTTGTTCGGGTCGCCGAAACTCATGGCGCTTCTTCCTCCGTAGGTCGTCGAGTGCGGGGGACTGCGGGCGGCGCACTGCGGAGGAAGATTCAGAGATGCGGTGCGTCCCCCCGGTACTGCCCACGGCACTGTGACGTCAATCGTTGAGCAATATCCGGTTTCTTGTCCAGTTACTTGTCCCGCCGCTCGCGTTACTTGTCCCGCCGCTCGCGCCCGCCGCGGGCCGTGGCCGGCCGGGGCCGGATTGGAACCGGGAGCCCGTCATCCGGGAGGATGGAGTCATGACCGCCCAGATTCTCGATGGCAAGGCCACCGCGGCCGAGATCAAGTCAGAACTGGCCGCCCGTGTGGCGGCGCTGAAGGAGAAGGGTGTGACGCCCGGCCTCGGCACGATCCTGGTCGGGGAGGACCCCGGCAGCCAGAAGTACGTCGCCGGCAAGCACCGCGACTGCGCGGAGGTCGGCATCGCCTCCATCCAGCGCGAACTGCCCGCCACGGCCACGCAGGAGGAGATCGAGGCGGTCGTCCGCGAGCTCAACGACGACCCCGCCTGCACCGGGTACATCGTCCAGCTCCCGCTGCCCCGCGGCATCGACGAGAACCGCATCCTGGAGCTGATGGACCCGGCCAAGGACGCCGACGGTCTGCACCCCATGAACCTCGGCCGCCTCGTCCTCAACGAGCCCGCCCCCCTGCCCTGCACCCCGAACGGCGTCCTCACCCTGCTGCGCCGCTACGGCGTCGAGATCAAGGGCGCCGAGGTCGTGGTCGTCGGCCGCGGGGTCACCATCGGCCGCCCGATGCCGCTGCTGCTCACCCGCCGCAGCGAGAACGCCACCGTGACCCAGTGCCACACCGGCACCCGTGACCTCTCCGCGCACCTCAAGCGCGCGGACATCGTCGTGGCCGCCGCGGGCAGCGCCCATCTGATCCGCGCCGAGGACATCAAGCCGGGCGCGGCCGTCCTCGACGTCGGCGTCTCGCGCGACGCCGAGGGCAGGATCAAGGGCGACGTCCACCCCGACGTCCGCGAGGTCGCCGCCTGGATCTCCCCCAACCCCGGAGGAGTCGGCCCGATGACCCGTGCCCAGCTGCTCGTCAACGTGGTCGAGGCGGCGGAGCGCAGTGCCGGCTGACGACACCCCCGGCGAGGCCGAGGACATCGAGGTGCGGGACCCCGTCAGCGCGCCGGACGCGGACGGCGTGCCCCGCCGGCACACCCGGCGCTTCCCGCTGTTCACCAAGGACACCGCGCGCCCCGAGGGCGCGGGGCGGGCCGCGGCCGGCGACGCGCTGGCGGCCCGGCAGTGGCCGATCATCGCCGTGCTGACGCTGGTCGCCGTCGGTCTGCTGGTGACCGCGCTCGACCAGTTCCGGGCGGGCACCATCATGATCGGCGTCGGTCTGCTGACCGGCGCGGTACTGCGGTGGCTGCTGCCCGGGGTGGGGATGCTGGCGGTGCGGTCGCGGTTCACCGACATCGCCACGTACGGGGTGCTGGGGGCGGTGATCGTGCTGCTGGCGTTGATGGCCCAGCCGGATCCCTGGCTCCAGATCCCCTTCCTGAAGGACACGCTGCACTTCACCGTCAGCAGCTGATCCCGAGACCTCACACGGCCCGTCCTCTCCCCCGGGAAGGACGGGCCGTGGTGCGTCTCCACGCTGCCCCAGCGGGAAGCGGCCGTTCAACAGGGTGCCGTGGGCTGTGGCACGGAGGTGACCGTTCCGTGGCTGGGCCGCGCCCGACGGCCGGGGCGGGAACCGGGCGGGCGTCCGGTGTCGTCCCGTCCAGGGGACCGAGGAGGAGGTGGGCGGGATGGGCGCCTGGCAGCCGCTGCCGGACGGGCTGCCGCCGGAGGTACGGCACTTCGTGGAGCTGCTGCGGCAGCTCAAGGACGGCACCGGCCTGAGCCTCGCCGCGCTCGGTGCCCGCACCGCGTACAGCAAGTCGTCCTGGCAGCGCTATCTCAACGCCGTCCAGCCGCCGCCCCGGCAGGCCGTCGCCGCGCTGTGCCGGGTCGCCGGAGTGACCGGCGCGGACGCCGAACGGCACGTCGTGCGCTGGGAACTGGCCGTGGAGGCCTGGCCGCGCCCGGCCCCGGCGAACCCCGGTGAGGTGTACGAGGACAACCCCACCGTCCCCTGGTGGGAGCGGCCGGACGAGCCACCCGGGCCGGCCCGCTCCGCCGGACGGCTCCTCCTCCTCGCGGTCCTGCTGCTGCTCGCCCTGCTGCTGGCCGTGGTCGGCGGGGCCGTGGCCTTCGGCTGAGCAGCGTCCCGTGCCGCCCTCGTGCCGATACGCCGGCCGTTCGGGTTTGTGTCCGGAATCGTCTGGACATCGGGGCTAGGGGGTGTCGCGAAAGTCCTGTGCGGTGCCCGCGGTGTCCGGTGCGTGCTCTCGGAGTGCCGGACGAAAGCCCTCGTACGGGATGTACTCGGGATTTCGGCCGGTGCGCCGAGAGGGCGTGCCGTGGCGCCGTGGGTGCTGTGCGGGACTTTCGCAACACCCCCTGACGTGACCGAAAGGGCGCCGGGCGGAGGGAGGGGGCTCCATGGCTCGCTGGCGGGACCTGCCGGACGAACTCGACCCACAGATGAGGGAGTTCGCCGAACTGCTGCGCCGGGTGGTGGACCGCGCGGGGCTGGATGTCGGCGCGGTCGCGGACCGGACCGGGTACAGCAGGACCGCGTGGGAGAAGTACCTCGACGGCCGGCTGCTCGCCCCCAGGGGCGCGGTCGTGGCCCTCGCCGAGGCCACCGGCACCCCGTCGGCCGATCTCGTCGCGGTCTGGACGTCGGCCGACCGGGCCTGGAGCACGGCGCGGCTGCGCCAGGAACGGACCGTGGACGACGCGCGGGTCGTCCGGGCCCGGGCCGCGGGGGCGTTCGGGCCGCCGCCCCGGCCGGCCGCAGGCGCGGGCCCGCGGCCCCGGCCGGCACCTCCGGCCGGGGGAGCGGGGCGCAGGGCGCGTACGCGGCGGCCGGTGCGGTACCTCGCCGCGGCGGCCGGGGTGCTGGTCCTCGCCGCGGGCGCGTTCCTGCTGACCCACGCCGTGGTCCCGGGGCGGACGGCCGGCGCCTCCGGCCCGCCCTCGCCGTCGGCCCGGACGAGCCCGGCCCTGCCGCCGGGGGTCCGCTGCGCGGGCGTCGGCTGCACGGGCAAGGACGCCGAACGGATGGGGTGCACCGGTGACCTCGTGACCACGGCGAGGAGCGCGGTGGTCGGGACGGCCGTGGTCGAGGTCCGCTACAGCGAGACGTGCGGCGCGGCCTGGGGCCGGATCACGGGGGCGGTGCCGGGGGACGTGGTCCGGGTGACCGTCGGCGCGCACGAGGAGACCGGGACCCTCACCGGCACCGGCGAGACGATCGTCTACACGCCCATGATCGCCGTACGCGATCCCGAGGGGGCGAGGGCCTGTGCGGTGCTGGCCTCGGGGGCGCGGGGGTGCACCGGATAGAAAAGTCCGGCGTACAGGAATAGCCGCCTCCGCCGTGGGCACGCGAACGGTACCCCCACGGGAGTCCGGCACGACCCGGTACCCCCACCCGGCGGCCGCCCGGTCCCACCTCTCCCGGACCGGCGGCCGCCTTCGACCGTGCCGGGGGCGGGTCTGTGGGCCGGGCCACACCGCCCTGGCGGTCCGGGATACCGGATGCGCGATAGCCTGACCGCTGGATCGATCTCTTGATACCAAGAGATCGATCATTTGTACGTCCCATCCGGGGCAGGGACGCCCCACCGACAGCTGTCATACGGAGAACGCCATGACCCGCACTCCCGTGAACGTCACCGTCACCGGCGCGGCCGGCCAGATCGGTTACGCCCTGCTCTTCCGCATCGCCTCCGGCCAGCTGCTCGGCGCGGACGTGCCGGTCAAGCTGCGCCTGCTGGAGATCACCCCCGCGCTCAAGGCCGCCGAGGGTACCGCCATGGAGCTCGACGACTGCGCCTTCCCGCTGCTCCAGGGCATCGACATCACCGACGACCCGAACGTCGCGTTCGACGGTGCCAACGTCGCCCTGCTCGTCGGCGCCCGCCCGCGCACCAAGGGCATGGAGCGCGGTGACCTGCTCTCCGCCAACGGCGGCATCTTCAAGCCGCAGGGCAAGGCCATCAACGACCACGCCGCGGACGACATCAAGGTCCTCGTGGTCGGCAACCCGGCCAACACCAACGCCCTGATCGCCCAGGCCGCCGCCCCGGACGTACCGGCCGAGCGCTTCACCGCGATGACCCGCCTCGACCACAACCGCGCGCTGACCCAGCTCGCGAAGAAGACGGGCTCGACGGTCGCCGACATCAAGCGGCTGACCATCTGGGGCAACCACTCCGCCACCCAGTACCCGGACATCTTCCACGCGACGGTCGCCGGCAAGAACGCCGCCGAGGTCGTCAACGACGAGAAGTGGCTCGCCGAGGACTTCATCCCGACCGTCGCCAAGCGCGGTGCGGCCATCATCGAGGCCCGTGGCGCCTCCTCGGCCGCCTCCGCCGCCAACGCCGCGATCGACCACGTGCACACCTGGGTCAACGGCACCGCCGAGGGCGACTGGACCTCCATGGGCATCCCGTCGGACGGCTCCTACGGCGTCCCGGAGGGCCTGATCTCCTCCTTCCCGGTCACCACCAAGGACGGCGTGTACGAGATCGTCCAGGGCCTGGACGTCAACGAGTTCTCGCGGGCGCGGATCGACGCGTCGGTGAAGGAGCTGGAGGAGGAGCGCGAGGCGGTGCGCAGCCTCGGCCTCATCTGAGAGGTTCCGTGACGGCCACGGGCCCCGTTCCGGTTGCGGAGCGGGGCCCGTGCGCGTCCGCGGGGTCAGGGTGGGCATGGACGGCCGGTGCCGGACGAGATGACCAGGGCCATGCCCACGATCAGCGGCAGGATCGCGATCCCGGTGACGGCGGGCCGGAACCCCTTGACCTCCTGGAGGTGCTGGGAGTTGACGGAGGTACTGGCCGGCCGGCCCCGAAGCGGCCCCGGAATGCGAATTCGCGGATATAGTCGACCTCATGAGCAACCCTGACCGGATATCCCGTGTGGCCCTGAAGGAAATCACCCCCGACGTCTCCTCGGCGATGGGTTCCCTGCACGCCGCCGCCGTCGCCGCGGCACAGGACGCGAAAGTCGAACCGGAAATCCTGGAACTGCTCAGGATTCGCGCCTCGCAGCTCAACGGCTGCGCCTTCTGCCTCGACATGCACACCAAGGACGCCCGTGCCGCCGACGAGACCGAGCAGCGGATCTACGCCCTGAGCGCCTGGCGGGAGACCCCCTTCTTCACCGAACGGGAGCGCGCCGCACTGGCGTTGACCGAGGCCGTGACCTTCGTCGCCGACGGGCACGTGCCGGAGGACGTCTACGCCGAGGCGGCCGGGGTCTTCGACGAGGCGCAGCTCGCCGCGCTGATCTGGGCGGCCACCGTCATCAACGCGTACAACCGCATCGCGATCGCCACGCGTATGGTCCCGGGGGCTTATCAGCCCGCGAAGAAGTGAAGAAGTAATCGCCGAAAAAGGTGCGCTCAATTCGGGCATCGACTTCCCCGCGTCGATGCCCGATGTTTTTCCGCATTTACGCTCCCGGCAGCGGCTCCCGCAAACCCTCCAGCCATTCCCGGAATTCCGGCGCCCGTTCCGCCGGGCCGGCCTCGATGTCCGCCCCCGCCCAGCCCGTCACCGGGCGGAGTCCGTGCAGGGCGTTCACCGTCCACACCTCGCGGCCGTCCAGCTCGGCCACCGTCCGCTCCCGGCGGTCGACGCGGAAGCCCTCGCGCACGGCCCGCTCCAGGACCAGCGCCGTCGTCACCGAGGGCAGCAGCGGCAGCCGCGACGGCGGCAGGCACAGGGTGTCCCCCTCCCACCACAGCACCCCGGCCGTCGGCGACTCCCGCACCACCCCGGACGGCCCGACCAGCACCGCCTCCTGGGCGCCGGCCCCGACCGCCCGCGCCCGCACCTCGGCCAGCACGTCGAGATCGGGGCCCTTGCGCCGGGGCGCGGTGCGCGGGTCCCGCTGGCCCACGGCCCACAGCCGGATCTCCGCGCCCAGCGGCGGCGCGTGCCGCAGCAGCAACCGCAACTCCCTCGACCCCGCCGTGAGTTCGACCCGGGGGAACCACTCGCCCGTGCGCGGCAGCGCGGCCGTCACCTCCCGCCAGAACTCCGCCGACCGGCGCGGCTCCGGCCCGCCGCACTCCGCGCAGGCCCGCAGGAAACGCTCCCGGTGACGGTCGTACGCCCGGACCCGGCCCTCCCGCACCAGCCACGAGTCCGCGGCGAGCAGCGGGCCCCCGGCCGCCGGGACCGGTGTCAGCCCGCCGTCCGGCGACCAGCTCAGCAGTCCCGGCGCACTCATCCCGTCCTCCTCAGTACGTGCCGCCCGCCACCGCGGGCGCCCCGTGCCGCGGACCGTACGGGGCGTGTTCCAGCCATGATCCGCACGAGGGCAGCACGGGCGCGAGCGCCGCCGCCGCACGCTGCCGCAGCCGGACGATCCGCCGGTGCGGACGCAGATGGCCGAGAGCGATCCCGGCCGCCTCGCTGTTGAACAGCCCGGCGGCCCGGCGTACGTCCGCGAAGCCGTCCACGGCGGCGACGGTTCCGGCGGCGATCGCCTCCGCCGCGGCCGCAGCGTCGGCGATCCCGCTGTTCATCCCGCGTGCCCCGAACGGCGGGAACAGATGCGCCGCCTCCCCCACCAGCAGCACCCGCCGGTGCGGGTCGGTGAAGGAGGCCGCGACCTTGCGCAGGAAGCGGTACGTCGACACCCACAGGACACGCCCGTCGTACCCGTCGCCCACGACCGAGGGGAGCCAGCGGCGTACGGCGTCCTCCGTGCCGTACTCCTCCTCCCGGTCGTCGTCGAAGCACTGCAGGTCCACCTGGAAGCCGCCGGTGAACGGCACCCGCATCACACTGCGGCCGCCGACCCCCGGATGCTCGTAGTGGAAGACCCGCTCCAGCGGCAGCTCGGCGCCCGGCACGTCCGCGACGTCCACCACCACGTGGAAGCCCTCGCCCCGGGTGCCCTCCATCGGGATGTCCAGCGCGTGCCGCACCGCCGAGCGCGCCCCGTCGGCGGCGACGGCGTACCCGGCGCTCCACGCGCGCCCGTCCTCGCCGGTCAGGACGACACCCCGGTCCGAGGCGGAGACACCCGTGATCCGCGTCCCCCAGACGAACTCCACGCCCGCCCGCTCGCACGCCCCGCGCAGGAAGCGCTCGGTGTCCACCTGGCGCAGGCTGGTGAACGGCGGCAGCCCGGACGGGGGCGGGAAGGTGCGCGCATACACCTCGCGGCCCCGGTACAGGGTGCGGCGGGTGTGCCAGGTACGGCCGAACTCCGCGATCTCGGCGGCCAGGCCCGGGGACATGCCGTCCAGCAGCCGCAGGGTCTCCCGGTGCACGAACAGGGCCCGGCTGCCCGGCCGTGCGCGGTCCTCGGGGTCCGCCTCCAGCAGGGTGACGGGCAGCCCGCGCGCCCGCAGGCCCAGCGCGGCCGACAGGCCGACCGGACCCGCGCCCACCACGATCACGGGGTTCACGCGTGGACGCTCTCTCGCGCCTCGGCCAGCATGCGGGTGATCTCCAGGCGCTTCACCTTCCAGGTGGCCGTCATCGGCAGTTCCTCGAACCGCCACTGCCTCGGCTCTGCCATCTTCGGCAGATCGGCCGTGGCCTCCCGCCAGCGCTCCGGGTCCAGCGGCCGCTCCCCGCGTACGCACACCACCGGCACCGGCTCACGGTCCGCGCCCGGCACGATGACCACCTCACGCAGCTCCTCCAGGCGGTCCATCAGGGTGTCCTCGACCTCGAGGTTGCTGTGCACGGCGTCGATCCGATCCACCTCGCGGTCCATCAGGTACAGCGCGCCCAGTCGGCTGCGGTAGCCCATGTCGCCCATCTGCCACCAGCCGTCGGTGAGCTGACGGTCGTACTGCTCCTGCATGCCCAGATAGGTGAGGATGCGGCCCCGGGTGCGGGCCTCGATCCGGCCGGGCGTGCCGGGCCGCAGCCGCTCGCCGTCCGGCCCGGTCACCCGGACCCGGGTGAAGCCGGGGATGCCCGTGCCGACCCGGCGGCCGTCCGCGCGCGCCACCGAACGCCGGGTGAACCACTGGAACGCCACCGGACCGCTCTCGCTCTGCCCGTACAGCTGGATCAGCCAGGGCGAGCGGCGCTTCGAGGCGTCGAGCAGCCGCCGCACCGTGCGCGGATGGATCGCGTCGAACGTCGAGCCGTACGACTTCACCCGCGACAGCGGCGCGCCCGGCGCGTCGGCCAGCTCCTCCCACAGCACGAACGTGTTGGGGTGCGTCTCGACGATCCCCGGGCGGTGGCGGACCAGCAAGGGGCCCACGGACGCCGGGTCCGGGTCGGTGATCAGCAGCAGCGGGCTGCCGAAGTGGAGCAGGACGCCGAGCAGATGGTAGAAGCGCGAGTGCACGAACGACATGTGCAGCGCAGCCACCTCCCCGCGGGTGGGCCAGCCCATCGCCTTCTGCGGCACGAGCCGGTTCCACATGGTGTTCGCGCAGTGCACGGCGAGCTTGGGCACCCCCGTGGTGCCCGAGCTGTGGGTGATCAGGGCGGGCTCCCGGGGGTGCAGCCGCACCGGCCGGGGCGTCGGCGCGCCGGCGTACTTCCGCAGCGACTCCGCGTCGGGCGTGTCGGCCACGGTGAGCGTGCGCCGCACCAGGGCGTCGAGGTCCAGGCCCGACAGCGGGCCGTCCAGCCTGGCCCCGTCGGTGACCAGCCACGGCCGCTGCAGCCGGGCCAGCAGCTTGCCCACCACCTCGCCCGCCAGCCCCGGCGACAGCAGCACCGGCACCGCGCCGATCCGGGAGAGCGCGCAGGTCAGCAGCACGATGTCGACGTTGTCCGTCTTGTGGACGACGACCTGTTCGGACGGCCGCACACCCGCCTCCCACAGCCACCCCGACAGCTCCTCGACCACGTCGGCCAGGGTCGTGTAGCTGAGGGCCGTGCCGAGGTCGGGGTGGGTGTCCAGCGGGCGGTCCAGGGTGACGAACACGGCGCCGTGCCGTTCGGCCGCCCGGCGCAGCATCGGGCCCAGGTAGAACCCGCGGTCGGCGAGAACGGGCTGCTGAGGCATGTGACGGTTCCTCTCTGCGGTGCTGGGCACGGTCACCAGGCCCCTTGGCGGACCAGATGGCGGCGGAGCTTGCCGGTGGGGGTGCGGGGGAGGGAGGGGACGAGGCTGACGCTGCGGGGGACCTTGAAGGCGGCGAGCCGTTCCCGGGCCAGCCGCAGCAGGTCCTCCTGGAGGCCCGGCGGCGCCGGGGTCCGCGCCGGGACGACGAAGGCGCGCAGCCGGCCCGCCCCGCCCGCGTCGGTGACGGCCGCGACCGCGACCTCCTTCACCGCCGGATGGGTGCGCAGCACGGCCTCCACCTCCAGCGGGGAGACGGTGATGCCGCCGACCATCTCCATGTCGTCGGCGCGGCCGAGGTGCGTGTACGTCCCGTCCGGTTCGCGGCGCGCCCGGTCGTGGGTGTTGAGCCAGCCGTCGACGAGCGTGCGGGCGTTGTCCTCGGGCCGGTGGAGGTATCCAGGGGTGACCGTCGGCCCGTGGACCCACAGCTCGCCCTCCGCCCCGTCCGGGACGGGGCGCCCGGCCTTGTCGCGCAGCTCCACCTCGAAGCCGGGCACGGGGCGGCCGACGGTGCCCGGGTGGTTGTGGCCGAGGCTGTTGGCGCAGAAGGCGTGTCCGGCCTCGGTGGAGCCGATCTGCTCCAGGACCGGCGCGCCGAGCAGGTCGGCGACGCGCCCGCCGAGCCCTTCCGGCATGCCCTCGCCGGCCGACACGGCGGCCCGTACGGAGGCGAAGCAGGCCTCGTGGCCGCTGCCCCGGTCGGCGACCAGGGCCGCGTACGCGGACGGCACGGAGTACAGCAGGGTCACCCGGTGCCGGGCGACCAGCTCGTCCACGGCGGCCGGGGTGGGGCGGCGGTCCACCAGGACGGCCGAGGAGCCGGAGAACAGGGGGAAGACGAACGCGTTGCCGAAGCCGTAGGCGAAGAACAGCTTGGACACCGACAGGGTGACGTCGTCCGGGGTGATGCCCAGCAGCGGCCGGCCGATGAGTTCGTGGTAGGCCACCGGGTCGGCGTGGGTGTGCACGACCCCCTTGGGCCGGCCGGTCGTGCCGGACGTGTACTGGAGGTAGAGCGGGCTGCCGGGGCCGACCGGCCGGCCGTCGGCGGCCGGTGCGGTGGCGGCGAGCGCGAGCAGCTGGTCGGCGCCGAGGCAGGCGCGCCCGGCGAACCGGTCGTCCTCCAGCCCCGGCCCCGTCACGCAGAGCACCGCACCGGTGTCCGCGGCCATGAACGCGTGGTCGGGGGCGGGCAGTTCGGGGTTGACCAGGACGGCCACCGCGCCGAGCCGGGCGGCGCCGAGGAAGGCTGCCACCCAGGCGATCGAGTCGGGCAGCGCGAGCAGCACCCGGTCCCCGGCCCGCACGCCGTGGGCGGCGAGCACCCCGGCCGCCCGCGCCCCGAGCCCGTGCACCTCGCCGTGCGTCCAGGTCCGGTGCCCCTGGTGGAACGCGGCCCGCCCACCCCACCCCTCCCGCTCCGCCAGCCGGGCGAGCCGGACGGCGAGATTGGCGTCGGGGGACGGCGCGGACGCGGTGGCGAGGGGGGCCGGGACGAGCTGGGGAGTGGTCATCGGGCGCCCTCTTCCAGGGCGTCCGGGGCGGTCAGCGGGACGGCGCCCGTGTAGGCCCGCATCTGCGCGGCCGTCTTCAGCAGCATCTCGTCGTACTCGGCGACCGGGTCGGAGTCGAGGACGATCGCGCCGCCCGCTCCGAGGTGCATCCGGCCGTCGGCGAGCACGGCGGTGCGGATGACGATGTTGAGGTCGGCGCCGCCGCTGCACCCGAGGTAGCCGAGGGCGCCGGAGTACACGCCCCGCGCCTCGGTCTCGATCCCGTCGATGATCTCCATCGTGCGCAGCTTCGGCGCGCCGGTCATGGAGCCGCCGGGGAAGCAGGCGCGCACGCAGTCCACGGCGTCGGTGCCCTCGCGCAGCCGGCCTTCGACGGTGGAGACGAGCTGGTGCACGGTCGCGTACGTCTCGACGGCCATCAGCCGGGACACCCGCACGGTCCCGGTCCGGCAGATCCGGCCCAGGTCGTTGCGGAGCAGGTCCACGATCATCAGGTTCTCGGCGCGGGTCTTGGCGTCCGCCGCCAGCGCGTCCCGGAGCCGGGCGTCCTCCAGCGGATCGGCGCCGCGCGGCGCGGTGCCCTTGATCGGCTTGGTCTCGGCGACACCGTCCCGGGTGATCCGCAGGAACCGCTCCGGCGAGGCGCCGGCCACGTCTAGGTCGCCGAACCGCAGGAAGGCCGCGTAGGGCGCCGGGTTGACGCGCCGCAGCTCCCGGTAGAAGGCGTACGCCTCGGGCGGGGCGGGCAGCCGGGCCGCGTTCGTGAGGCAGATCTCGTAGCTGGTGCCGGCCCGCAGCTCCCGTTGGCAGGCCTCGATGTCGGAGAGGTACGTCGTCCGGTCGCGCGTCAGCCAGGGTTCGGCGGCGTCGAGGTCGGGCCGGGCCGGGGCGGGCGGCGGCCGGTGGCCGCCGGGGGCGACGAAGGTGAGCTGGGCGACGGTGTGCTCCAGCCAGTCGGCGGCCTCGCGGGCGGCCTGCGGGGTGTCCTCGGCGAGGCAGACCGCGTAGGTGAAGTCCTCCTCGTGGTCCACCGCGATCAGCCGGTCGGCGAACAGCCAGGCGGCGTCCGGGGTCTCGGCGCGGTGCCGGCCCGGCGAGCCGCAGTCGGCCCTGGTCTCGTAGCCGAAGTAGCCGACGTACCCGCCGGTGAAGTCGAAGGGGAGCCCGGTGGCGTCGACCCGGCGGTTGGCCAGCTGCCGCTTGAGGTAGTCGAAGACGCTCGCGGCGATCTTGCGCGGGGGCCGGCCGGTCCGTTCGATCTCGCACCGGCCGGCCTCGACGTCGTAGCGGACGAACTCGGCGAGCGGGCCGCTGTCGTCGCCGAGGAAGGAGAAACGCGCGAGGCCCTTCTCCACGCGGGAGCTGTCCAGCCAGAACGACCGAGGCGAGTCGGCGAACAGCCGGCTGAAGACGGCCTCGGTGTCGACCGCTCCGGCGATCCGGCGGGTGTGCAGCCGGTAGGCGGGCAGGTTTCCCTGCCGGGGGCGGGGGATCGCCGGCCAGGTGACGGGGGACGGGGGCACGGCGGTGTTCTTGGTGCGGGGGCGGCGGGCCCGCTCGGCGGTGAGGTTGCGGAAGTTCACCAGCATGCGGTGGCCGTACTCGGTGAGTACCGACTCCGGGTGGAACTGCACGCCCCACACCGGCCGTTCGCGGTGCCGGAGGCCCATGAGGACGCCGTCCTCGGCCCAGGCGGTGGCCTCCAGGGAGGCGGGCAGCGGCTCGTGCACGGCGAGGGAGTGGTAGCGGACCGCGGTGAACTGCTGGGGCAGTCCCTGGAACAGGTCCCGGCCGTCGTGCCGCACCTGGGTCAGATGCCCGTGCCGGGGCTGTGGGGCGGGCGCCACCCGGCCCCGCTCCCCGAGCGCGACGCCCTGGTGACCGAGGCAGACCCCGAGCACGGGCACGGCCGCCTCGGCGAGCACCCGGGCGCTGATGCCGAAGTCACGGGGCGTTCCCGGATGCCCCGGACCGGGCGAGACCACCACATTGTCGAAACCGCCGAGAACGTCTAACGCGTCGATCCCGTCGGCATCGCCGGCGTCATTGCGGATCACCACCGGCTCCTCGCCGTTGACCTCGGCGATCAGCTGGAACAGGTTGTACGTGTACGAGTCGTAATTGTCGATGAGCAGGGTCTTCACCCGCCCACCTCCTTCGTCGTTCACGAACCTATACGGTCCGTCGTTTGTGCCGCCCACGCAGCGCCTGGAGCGGTGGGTAAAGCCATTTCTTGAAGAAACGCTGAAGGCGCGGCATGAGAATCCAGGTGACGAGAGCCGTCACACACAGGCAGAGCAACAGCGTGCGAATGAACGGATTGAGGCCGCCGAGATAGGGCAGCACGATCAGATTGAACAGGAGCACCGGTGGGAACACCGCGCTCATATTCACGAACCACAGTTTCCATTTCGCCGGCGGGGTCGGCGGAGCAGGTGGGCCGGGGGGTGGGGGCGGGGGGCCCTGGGTGTCGAACCACTGCTTCGACCCCTGCACGCTATGGCGGTCCGCCCGTTCGGCGATGCCGTGGGTGCGGACGTCCCACTGGACCCGGTCGGGCGAGACCTCCCAGGCCAGAGCCGTTTCCTCGGTGGCGAATCGATAGACGACGTGCCACTCCGCCTCCTGATCGACAAGGACGCCGCCCCCGAGGAAACCCGGCTGGCGGGCGCTCGCGCCCAGCATCGCCCACCCCCAGGTGTGGAAGTCGGCCTCACGGCCCGGCACCACGTGATAGGCCACGGTCACGGTGACGGGATTACTGCTCACGGGGTGGAGTACGCACCCTGGACCGAGCGCGTTCAAAGATTCAATGATTTTTTTGTGTCCGTCCTGTGACTGTCCGAATCGCGGCTCTTTGGCGGCGTTTCAGGTCCCTTGCCGCCATCTGTCGGGGCATATCGAGGGTGATTCCCGCCGGATTCAGGAAAGTGCTTGCCGTCGACGCTCGGATGGTTGGACGATCGCGGTCCGAGATCGAAGGAGATCTTCATGTCCAGGTACGACTGGAAACTGGCCGCCGGGGGACAAGAGGGAATCGAACGGGCTCGTTCCGTGCTGGAATCCGCCAGAAAAGAAGTAACAGCCCACCCCATTTACCAGCGGATATCCGGGCCGGACCACCTCAGGACGTTCATGGCCCACCACGTCTTCGCGGTGTGGGACTTCATGTCCCTGCTCACGTCGCTCCAGCGTGAGCTGACCTGCGTGGACGTGCCCTGGGTGCCCCGCGGCTCGGCGGTGGCCCGCCGGCTCATCAACGACATCGTGCTGGTCGAGGAGAGCGACGAGCTGAACGGCGGCTTCACCAGCCACTTCGAGCTGTACCGGGCCGCCATGACCGAGGCCGGGGCCGACACCACCCGCGTCGACACCTTCCTCGGCCTCATCGGCGAGGGGCACGATCTGCCGGCGGCCCTGCGCGTCGCCCGGGTGCCCGCCGCGGCGGCGGAGTTCGTCACGGCGACCTTCGAGATCATCGCCCACAGCCCGCTGCACTGCCGGGCCGCCGTGTTCGCCTTCTCCCGCGAGGACCTGATCCCGGACATGTTCGACCAGGTCGTCAAGGAGGAGGGCACGGACCGCTTCCCCCTCTTCCGCGACTACCTCGCCCGTCACATCGAGGTCGACGGCGAGGAACACACCCCCATGGCCCTCCAGATGGTCAGCGACCTCTGCGGCACCGACGACAGCCGCTGGCAGGAGGCCGTGGAGACCGTCACCGTCGCCCTGGAGGCCAGGTCCCGCCTGTGGGACGGCATCACCGCGGCGATGACCTGACCCACCGCCGGGCGCGCCCGCACCACGCAGGAACCTAAGGGGCGTCCCCCGGGGAAAGCGCCTGAGCCCCGGGCTCCTCCGGGGCCTCCCCGAAGCGGGCCAGGGCCAGGGCGCCCGCCACCGCGACCAGGAACCCCAGCACCGCGAGCCACTCCAGGCCCTCCCGGGTGCGGTCGCCCAGCCACACCACGCCCACCAGCGCGGGCCCGAGCGTCTCGCCGATCACCATCCCGGCGGTCGCCGTCGTCGGCGAGCCCCGCTGGAGCGCGGAGGTGAGCGACAGGAACGCGGCGCCACCGCCCAGCAGCAGCGCGTACACCGCCGGATCGGTGACGAGGTCCGCCGGGGACGGCGCGTCGATCAGCCGTACCGACACCTCGACGACCCCGAACCCGAAACCGGCCCCCACGCCCAGCACCAGCGCCCGCCCCCGCACCGGAAGCCGCCCCCCGGCGGCGCCCAGCAGCAGCACCCCCACCGCCGTGCCGAGCATGACCCACACCAGCGCCGCGGGTCCGCTCTCCCCGCCCTCCGTGCCCGAGGCGAGCCCCAGCATGGCGAGCCCCGCGCACACCACGGCCACCGCACCCCACTCGCCCCGGCTCAGCCGCACCCGCAGCAACCGGGCCGCCACCACCGCCGTCACCGCGAGGCTCGACGCCAGCGCGGCCGCCACCGCGTAGATCGGGATCGACCGGAGCGCGGCGATCTGGAGGACGAACCCCAGCCCGTCCAGCCCCAGACCCGCCAGATACCGCCACTGCCGCAGCGCCCGCAGCAGCAGCGCCGCCTCCCCGCCGCCCCCACCCGACGCGGCGCGCGCGGCCACCGCCTGCAGCACCGTCGCCGCACCGAAGCAGACCGCCGCGCCGAGCGCGCACACCATTCCGAACAGCACGAACGGACTGTAGGCGACCGACACCTCATGGGGGGCCGGTGGGCCCGCGCTCTCACCGATCTCTGGGCATGCCTGCTCAGAACCCGTGCTGAGCGAGCAGCGCAGGCATGTCCCGAACAGGCAATCCTCGATGTCTCCCGGAGGAAAGACCCTCTCCCCGGTTCTCGGGTTCACTGTCGGCCAACCACGACGAAAAGGGAGCCGAGCATGCCCGAGGAAGCCAGGTCCGAATTCTGGAAAGGCCTCAAACCGATCCAGAACTCCCTCAAACCCGACGCGTTGCCCGAGGTGTACCTGTCCCAGGTGGCCACCGACGACGACCGGTACTACGCACCGTTGAGCGAGACCGTCGGATCACGGCCGCTGTGGATCAACGTCAAGGACAACTCCTGGGCCGACATCCTGCGCGCCAAGGAAGCGGGCCTGGTCAACCGGCACTACCACCCGCACGAGGTCTTCGCCTACACGATCTCCGGCAAGTGGGGCTATCTGGAGCGGCCCTGGACAGCACAGGCCGGTGACTTCGTCTACGAGTCGCCGGGTGAGGGACACACCCTGGTGGCGTACGAGAGCGACGAGCCGATGAAGGCGTTCTTCATCGTCAAGGGGCCGCTGATCTGTCTGGACGAGAACGGAGAGCCAGAGGGCTACTTCGACGTCCACGACTACATCGACCTGTGCCGCACCCACTACGAGAAGGTCGGCATCGGCGCGGACTACGTCGACTCGCTCTTCCGGTGACCCTGATCCCTCGGCACGGCCGGGTTTCCCGGGGCGAGCGTGCTGTGACCGTCTCGGCCGAGGGGGCGGGCCGCGGCCCGTGACGGGGCCCGTGGCAGCGGATACCCTCATGGCCCGGGGAGAGCGGCGAAGGAGATTCCGTTGAGCCAATTCGTCGTCTCCCGCGTGTCCACGCAGTCGGTCGGCCCCGAGGACCGCATCGCTTTCTGGGAAGAGCACAACCGACGGGCCCTGGTGGGCCTTTCCTGCTCGTCCTACTCCCCGCAGGGTCTGCTGGCCACGCAGACCAACGTCGGGCTGGGCGACCTGCGGCTGGCCGACATCGCCGGCAACGAACACGTCATCGAGCGGACCCGGCGGGCTTGTCGGGCGCTGCCGAAGGACTCCGTCTTCGTCTCCTTGCTGACGGCGGGCCAGGGGGTGTTCTTCCACGAGGGCGGCTGTCTCACCCCCCAAGCGGGCGACCTGATCCTCTATGACCCGCGCCGGTCGTACCTGTTCGGGTTCCCCTCCCCCATGCGCCAGTTGCTCGTGGACATCCCCCGCGAGACGTTCGCCCTGCGGTGCACCTCCAGGGAGCCGACGGCGCCGATGCTGTTCGGCCGTGCTTCCGCCGCCGAGGGGGCGCTGGTCTCGACGCTGGGAGCGGTGCTGGCCGACTGGGCCACGGGACGGCGGAACGACGACGCGGCAGACACCGAGGCCACCGTGCTGGACCTGATCCGGACGCTGACCGCGCCGAGCCTCGGCGGCGGCTCGGGGACGCCCGCCCCGCCGGCCCGGCTGGCGGTGGCCAAGGACTACGTGGAGCGGCATCTGGCCGACCCCGGACTGAGCGCGGAGCGGGTCGCCGAAGCGATCGGTATCTCCGTCCGCCACCTCAGCCGCGTCTTCCGGCCGACCGGGGTCAGCCCCTCCCGCCACATCCTGGAACTGCGGCTGGACAAGGCCCGCGAGGAGCTCGCCGATCCGGCCTCCCACCACCTGACGATCGCCGAGATCGCCCATCGCTGGGGCTTCGCCAGCCAAGCACATTTCACCCGGGTCTTCCGGAGCCGCTTCGGCCGGACCCCCGGCGAGAGCCGCCCGCCCCGCGCGGTCCGACCGACACAGTGAACGTCTGCCGGCCGTGCGCATCACCACGCAAGGGTCACCGGCGATCGCCCGCAGCTGCGGGCCCCTCGATCCCCTTCGGATCACCTGCTGAGATCACCCCTGCCCGCCCGTCTCGACGGCCCCCGTGAGCCGGCCGCCACCACCGGATGGTGGACGCGGCGCCTTCTCGGCCACCCGTGCCGGGTAGGCTGACGGCGGGTCGTGACTGGCGCGCTGGGATGGGACGGACCATCGGGGAGCGGCCCGTGAGCAGCAGAGTGCCGTGCGCCTGGGCCGAACCGTGAACGCCGAACGCATGTCCGGAGGTCCCGAATGTCTGCCGATTCCGCACGCCTGTCCACCGAGTCCACCGCCTTCCGTGCCGCCCTCGACGTGATCCGCGCCGTCGAGCCGCGCGTCGCCGACGCCATCGGCCAGGAGGTCCAGGACCAGCGCGAGATGCTCAAGCTGATCGCCTCCGAGAACTACGCCTCCCCGGCCACCCTCCTCGCGATGGGCAACTGGTTCAGCGACAAGTACGCCGAGGGCACCGTCGGCCGCCGCTTCTACGCCGGCTGCCGCAACGTCGACACGGTCGAGGCGCTCGCCGCCGAGCACGCCCGCGAACTCTTCGGCGCCCGCCACGCCTACGTCCAGCCGCACTCCGGCATCGACGCCAACCTGGTCGCCTTCTGGGCCGTCCTCGCCGACCGCGTCGAGGTCCCCTTCCTGGAGAAGACCGGCGCCCGCCAGGTCAACGACCTGACCGAGGCCGACTGGGCGGAGCTGCGCCAGGCCTTCGGCAACCAGCGCATGCTCGGCATGTCCCTGGACGCGGGCGGCCACCTCACCCACGGCTTCCGCCCGAACATCAGCGGCAAGATGTTCGACCAGCGCTCCTACGGCACCGACCCGGCGACCGGCCTCATCGACTACGACGCCCTGCGCGCCCAGGCCCGGGAGTTCAAGCCGCTGATCGTGGTCGCCGGCTACTCCGCCTACCCGCGTCTGGTGAACTTCCGGATCATGCGCGAGATCGCCGACGAGGTCGGCGCGACCCTCATGGTCGACATGGCGCACTTCGCGGGCCTGGTCGCCGGCAAGGTCCTGACCGGCGACTTCGACCCGGTCCCGCACGCCCAGATCGTCACCACGACCACCCACAAGTCCCTGCGCGGCCCGCGCGGCGGCATGGTCCTGTGCGACGACTCCCTCAAGGACCAGGTCGACCGCGGCTGCCCGATGGTCCTCGGCGGCCCGCTCCCGCACGTGATGGCCGCCAAGGCCGTCGCCCTGGCCGAGGCCCGGCAGCCCGCCTTCCAGGACTACGCCCAGCGGATCGTCGACAACTCCCGCGCCCTGGCCGAGGGCCTGACGCGCCGGGGCGCCACCCTGGTCACCGGCGGCACCGACAACCACCTCAACCTGATCGACGTCGCCTCCTCCTACGGCCTCACCGGCCGCCAGGCCGAGGCCGCCCTCCTCGACTCGGGCATCGTCACCAACCGCAACGCCATCCCCGCCGACCCGAACGGCGCCTGGTACACCTCCGGCATCCGCATCGGCACCCCCGCCCTGACCACCCGCGGCCTCGGCACGGCGGAGATGGACGAGGTCGCGGGCCTGATCGACCGCGTCCTCACCACCACCGAGCAGGGCACGACGAAGTCCGGCGCGCCGAGCAAGGCGAGCCACGTCCTGGACGCGAAGGTGGCGGACGAGATCTCGCAGCGGGCGACGGACCTGGTCGCGGGCTTCCCGCTGTACCCGGAGATCGACCTCGGCTGAGCCGTTCCCTGCCTTTCAGGGGCGTGGGGAGCCGCGTGACCGGCCTCGACGGCGCCGCGGCTCCCCACGCACCGAAACCACTCACCGCTCTCTGAGACAATGAGGGACATGGCCTCAGACCGACCCCGCGTGCTCTCCGGCATCCAGCCCACCGCCGGCTCGTTCCACCTGGGCAACTACCTCGGCGCCGTGCGCCAGTGGGTGGCCCTCCAGGAGTCCCACGACGCCTTCTACATGGTCGTCGACCTGCACGCGATCACGGTCCCGCAGGACCCGAAGGACCTCACGGCCAACACCCGGCTGGCCGCCGCCCAGCTCCTCGCGGCCGGCCTGGACCCCGAGCGCTGCACGCTCTTCGTGCAGAGCCACGTCCCCGAGCACGCCCAGCTCGCCTGGGTCATGAACTGCCTCACCGGCTTCGGCGAGGCGTCCCGGATGACCCAGTTCAAGGACAAGTCCGCCCGCCAGGGCACCGAGAGCGCCAGCGTCGGCCTGTTCACGTACCCGATCCTCCAGGTCGCGGACATCCTGCTGTACCAGGCCCACGAGGTCCCGGTCGGCGAGGACCAGCGCCAGCACATCGAACTGACCCGCGATCTCGCCGAGCGCTTCAACGGCCGCTTCGGCGCGACCTTCACCATCCCGAAGCCGTACATCCTCAAGGAGACGGCGAAGATCTACGACCTCCAGGACCCGTCGATCAAGATGAGCAAGTCGGCGTCCACGCCGAAGGGCCTCATCAACCTGCTCGACGACCCGAAGGCCACCGCGAAGAAGGTCAAGAGCGCGGTCACGGACACCGACACGGTCGTCCGCTACGACACCGAGAACAAGCCGGGCGTCAGCAACCTGCTCACCATCTACTCCACGCTCACCGGCAAGAGCGTCGCGCAGCTGGAGCAGGAGTACGAGGGCAAGATGTACGGCGCCCTGAAGACTGACCTCGCGGACGTCGTCGTCGACTTCGTCACCCCGTTCCGGGACCGCACGCAGCAGTACCTGGACGACCCGGAGACGCTGGACTCGCTCCTCGCCAAGGGCGCCGAGAAGGCCCGCGCCGTGGCCGCGGAGACGCTCTCCCGGGCGTACGAGAGGGTCGGCTTCCTGCCCGCGAAGCACTGAAGGCGCTCGGGAGCACCCGGGGCGCACCGCACTCCCGTTCCTCCGGGCAGAGCGCTGCACATCACTTCCTCTGCGCCTGCCCAGAGCACAGCCGTGGCCGTACAGTCGATAGCCGTACGACTGAGACGACTGAGTACGAACCCGGCACGACACCACCACCGGTTTGACGACAGGAGACGACGTGGGGACCGTAACGATCGGCGTGTCGATCGCGGTCCCGGAGCCTCACGGCAGCCTGCTCCAGGAGCGGCGCACGGGCTTCGGCGACGCCGCTGCTCACGGCATCCCCACGCATGTCACGCTGCTGCCGCCGACGGAGATCGAGGCGGACGACCTGCCGGCCGTCGACGCCCACCTCGGTGAGGTCGCCGCGACCGGCCGCCCCTTCCCGATGCGTCTGTGCGGCACCGGCACCTTCCGCCCGCTGTCGCCGGTGGTCTACCTGAAGGTCGTCGAGGGCGCCGAGGTCTGCGCCCGGCTCCAGCAGCTCGTCCGGGACCCCTCCGGTCCGCTCGTGCGCGAGCTGCTGTTCCCGTACCACCCGCATGTCACCGTGGCGCACGGCATCGACGAGGAGGCCATGGACCGGGCCTTCGAGGACCTCTCCGGCTACGAGGCCGCCTGGTCCTGCACCGGCTTCGCCCTGCACGAACAGGGGTCCGACGGGGTCTGGCGGCAACTGCGCGCGTACACCTTCGGCGGCCCGATGATCCCGCCGCAGACGGCACACGCGGACCGGGGCACCCTGCCGACCCGCTGAGGCTCAGACGGGCAGCCGCCGGAAGACCCCCCGAGGGACATGCCGCAGCCCCGCCATGACCACCCTCAGCACCCCCGGCACCCACACCACCTCCGAGCGTCGCCGCAGCCCCAGCTCCACCGCCGCCGCCACCTGCCCGGGCGTGGTCGCGAGCGGCGCCTGCGGCAGCCCCGCCGTTCCGCGTGTCCGCACGAACCCGGGCCGTACGACCATGACGTGCACGCCGGTCCCCTGCAACGCGTCCCCGAGCCCCTGCGCGAACGCGTCCAGGCCGGCCTTGCTGGAGCCGTAGATGAAGTCCGAGCGGCGGGCCCGCTCCGCGGCGACGGAGGAGAGCACGACGAGCGCCCCGTGGCCCTGCGTCTGGAGCGCGTGGGCGCTCACCAGGCCGGCCGACACCGCGCCGGTGTAGTTGGTCTGCGCGACCCGCACCGCCGCCGCGGGGGCGCGCTCGTCGTGCGCCTGGTCGCCGAGGACACCGAAGGCCAGCAGGACGAGATCGATGGCGCCCGCGGCGAACACCTCGCCGAGGACGCTCTCGTGGCTACCGGGGTCGAGCGCGTCGAAGGCGACCGTACGGACGTCGGCGCCGAGCGCGCGCAGGCCGTCGGCGGCCGACTCCAGGGCGGGGGAGGGGCGTCCGGCCAGCCACACCGTGCGGGTGCGGCGGGCGATCAGCCGGCGCGCGGTCGCCAGCGCGATCTCCGACGTACCGCCGAGGACGAGGAGGGACTGGGGGAGACCGAAGGCGTCCTGCACGGCAACTCCTGGGGCTTCAGAGGGGAAACATCCCTTTTCTACCTGAAACGGCCCACAGCATCCGAGGTACCCGCGCCCCCATCCCTTCGCGTCATTCCCGCCGGGCAGGGCAGAGTCGGAGCATGGACTGGCTGAAGCAGCTTCCCGGCATCGGGCCGTGGGTCACCCGCCTCATGGCCACGCACGCGTGGCGGTCGTACGAACGTCTGGACCGGGTGAAATGGACCCGGCTCGCCGCCGCGATGACGTTCATCAGCTTCGTCGCACTGTTCCCGCTGCTCACCCTGGCCGCCGCGATCGCCGCCGCCACGCTCAGCGAGTCCCAGCAGCAGGAACTCCAGAACAAGATCGCCGACCAGGTCCCCGGGATCTCCGACCAGCTCGACATCCACGACCTCGTGCAGAACGCCGGCACGGTCGGCCTCATCGCCGGCGCCCTGCTGCTGCTCACCGGCATCGGCTGGGTCGGTCAGATGCGGGACTGTCTGCGGGCGGTGTGGGAGCTGCCCGACCAGGAGGAGAACCCGGTCCTGAGCAAGGGCAAGGACGCGGGCATCCTGGTCGGGCTCGGCGGCGCGGTCCTGGTCACCCTCGCCATCTCCACCGTGGCCTCCGCGCTGGTCGGCCGGATCATCGACGCGCTCGGCATCGACAAGGCGGGCTGGGGCGGCATCCTGCTGCGGATCGCCGCCTTCACCATCGCCGTCCTCGCCGACTTCCTGCTCCTCCTCTACGTCCTGACCCTGCTCCCGGGCGTCGAGCCCACCCGCCGCCGCCTGATCGTCGCCGCGCTGATCGGCGCGGTCGGCTTCGAACTGCTCAAACTGATGCTCAGCGGCTATCTGCAGAACGTGGCGGGCAAGAGCATGTACGGCGCCTTCGGTGTCCCGATCGCCCTGCTCCTGTGGATCAACCTCACCTCGAAACTGGTCCTGTACAGCGCATCCTGGACCGCCACGGGCAGCGCACCCGACAGCGCGTTCGACGAAGACGTCAGCGGCGGCGGCGTACCAGATCCGGCAGGGGCCAGCGGCGGTTGACGACGTAGGCCCCGGCGGCCAGCAGCACCAGCGCCCCGCCGGTGATGCCCAGCGCGGTCCACATGCCGCGCGCGCCGTCGTCGGCCACCGCGCTCGCCACCGGCTGCTGCGAGGTGCCGCCCCGGGCGGCCCCCGAGGACGCGCCGGAGGACGGGTTCGCGCCCGGCTGCGCGCTGGCCTGCGCGCTGGGAGCCGCCCCCCGCGGCGGGACCAGCTCGCCCACCGGCGTCACCTTCCCGGCCGCCGCGAAACCCCAGTCGAACAGCTTGGCCGTCTCCTTGTAGACCTCGTTGTGGTCGCTCTTCTCCGGGTTCATCACGGTGACGAGGAGCACCCGCCCGTTCCGCTCGGCCACCCCCGTGAAGGTCGCGCCCGCGTTGGTCGTGTTGCCGTTCTTCACCCCCGCGATGCCCGGGTACTGCGAGATGTCGTAGTCGCCGGCCAGCAGCCGGTTGGTGTTCTGGATCTCGAAGGTCCCCCGGACCCTCTTGCCCTTCTTGTTCTTCTTCGTCTCGCCGGGGAACTTGGCCGAGACGGTCGAGCAGTACTCCCGGAAGTCCTTCTTCTGCAGCCCCGAACGCGCGATCAGCGTCAGGTCGTACGCGGAGGACACCTGGCCGGGCGCGTCGTAGCCGTCGGGGGAGACCACGTGCGTGTCGAGGGCCTGGAGCTCCTCGGCGTGCCGGTTCATCTCCTTGACCGTGCCCGCGACCCCGCCGTTCATCGACGACAGCACGTGCACGGCGTCGTTGCCGGAGCGCAGGAACACCCCCAGCCACAGATCGTGCACCGAGTACGTCTCGTTCTCCTTTATGCCCACCAGGCTGGAGCCGGCCCCCATGCCCTCCAGGTCCTGCGGCACCACCTTGTGCTGGGTGGTCCTCGGGAACTTCGGCAGCACGGTGTCCGCGAACAGCATCTTCATCGTGCTCGCCGGGGGCAGCCGCCAGTGCGCGTTGTGCGCCGCCAGCACCTCGCCCGACTCGGCGTCGGCGACGATCCACGACCGCGCGGTGAGGTCCTTCGGCACCACCGGCGCGCCCCCGGCGAGCGCCACCTGCGTCCCGGCCTGCCCGAGCCGGGCGCCGCCGACCGTGGACATGGTCGCCGGGGGAGTGGCCGAGGGAGTCGGGCTCGTGGAGGGGGACGGTTTCGGCGCGGCGAGGGAGACGGGCGCGGCCAGCGCGAGAGAGGTGAGGGACGCTGCGGTGACCAGCAGGGATCGCCTGACGGTCTGCTTCATGGGTGCGGGCACGACGGAGAACGTACCGGGCAGGCGACGGGAAGTCCCGCCACCCTCCCCACCCCGGTCATCGAACCGGACACCCGACGACGATACTGAACCCATGAAGCTCAGCCGCCCCCTCTCCTGGTTCCTGCTCGCCTTCGGGGTGTGGAGCTGGGTCATCTGGGTCACTTTCGTCAAGAATCTGGTCAAGGACGGCAGCGGTCTCGCCTTCGACGACGGGCACCCCACCGCGTACTTCTGGGTGCACCTGACGCTCGCCGTCGTCTCCTTCGTATTGGGGACGGCCATCGGTGTCATCGGGTTGCGCGGTCTGCGCGCACTGCGCCGGGCGTCATAGCCGTGGTGATCCTCTTCGCGCTGCTCGCGCTGCTCGTCCTGGCGGTCCTCGTCGGCGCCAACTGGTACCTGTGGCGCAGGCTCTTCCGTGACACCACGCCCGGCCCCGGCTGGGTGCGCCGCTGCGGCGCCGTACTGATCGCGGGCGGCTGGGCCCTGGCGATCGGCGCCCTCGTGGCGGAGCGCACCGGCGCCCCCTTCTGGCTCCAGCGCACCCTGGCCTGGCCGGGCTTCCTGTGGCTCGCCCTGTCGATCTACCTGCTGCTGGGGGTCGTCGCGGGCGAGATCGTACGACCGCTGCTACGCCGCTACCTGGACCGACGGGCCGGCGCCGGGCGCCCGACACGCGAGCCGGAGCGGGAGCGGGAGCCGGCGGCGGCAGCGGCCCCGGCAGCCCAAGGCCCACGCGCCGTACAGGAAGGCACCCCGACCCCCCGGGCGGACGCCGAAGCGGGACGGCCGGACGCGGCGGCCGGGCGTCTTGACGCGGCGGCCGGACAGGCGGATGTGGCGGCCGGGCGGGCAGGTGCGCCGGCAGGGCGGGTGGATGTGGCGGCCGGTCAGTCCGACGCGGTGGTTGGGCAGGCGGGTGCGTCGGGCGGGCGGGCCGAGGCGTCGGGACCCGTTCCTGCTGCGGTCGGGCAGGCGGCTGCGGGACCCGCTCCCGCCGCGGGCGGGCCGTCGCCCCGGGCGGAGGCGGCGGAGCCGGGTGGCGGGGCGGGAGCGGCTGAAAGCCGTGCGCCCTCGCGGCGGCTCTTCGTCTCCCGGGTGGTCGGCGGCGCGGCCGCCGCGGTGGCCGTGGGGACCGTCGGCGCCGGTACCTACGGGGTGCTGCGCGGGCCGGAGGTGAAGCGGGTCACCGTCCCGTTGGCCAAGCTTCCGCGCGCCGCCCACGGCTACCGGATCGCGGTCGTCAGCGACATCCACCTCGGACCGGTGCTGGGCCGGGGCTTCGCGCAGAAGGTCGTCGACACGATCAACGGCACCCAGCCCGACCTGATCGCCGTCGTCGGCGACCTCGTCGACGGCAGCGTGAAGGACCTGGGTCCGGCGGCCGCCCCGCTCGCCCGGCTGCGGGCCCGGCACGGCAGCTTCTTCGTCACCGGCAACCACGAGTACTTCTCCGGCGCCGCCCAGTGGGTCGAGGAGGTCCGCCGCCTCGGGATCGACCCCCTGGAGAACGAGCGCACCGAACTCCCCTGGTTCGACCTGGCCGGCGTCAACGACATCGCGGGGGAGAGCGAGGGCCAGGGCCCCGACTTCGGCAAGGCCCTCGGCGACCGGGACACCACACGCGCGTGCGTGCTCCTGGCGCACCAGCCCGTCCAGATCCACGACGCCGTACGCCACGGCGTCGACCTCCAGCTCTCCGGCCACACCCACGGCGGGCAGCTCTTCCCCGGCAACCTGATCGCCGCGGCGGCGAACCCGACCCTGGCCGGCCTGGACCGCTACGGCGACACCCAGCTCTACGTCTCCCGGGGCGCCGGTGCCTGGGGGCCGCCCACCCGCGTGGGCGCGCCCTCGGACGTCACGGTGATCGAACTGGCGTCCCGTCAGGCGTGAGGCGGAGTCTGGGAGTTCGCTGTGAAATCGGCTGGAAACACGGCGTCGGTAAGTTCTTTCTCACCTACCCAGAAGCCTCTTCCGCCCGCTGAAACACGTGTGGTTAGGTGAGCCCCGCCACCAAGGGGGGTGGCTTTCTGTGTAGTACTGGGCCTTCCTGTGGCCCGGGGGAGGCAGGACATCACCATGCGCTCGGTTCGCATGCGGATCCTCGTGGCACTGCTGGTTCTCGCCGTCGCCGGAGTGGGCGGCTGGCAGCTGCTGCCGTCGCAGCAGGACGGCGGAGCCGCCATCACCGTCGGCACGACGGACACCATCACCTCACTCGATCCGGCGGGCGCCTACGACGCCGGGTCGTGGGCGTTGTTCAACAACGTCTTCCAGTCGCTGCTGACGTACGAGCCGGGCGGCGTCTCACCGGTCCCGGACGCCGCCAAGAGCTGCTCCTTCCCGAAGGGCGGCCTGACGACGTACATCTGCGAGCTGCGGGACGACCTGACCTTTCCCAGCGGCCGCAAGGTGACCGCCGAGGACGTGAAGTTCTCCTTCGACCGGGTCAAGAAGATCAACGCCGATGTCGGTCCGGCCTCGCTGCTGTCCACCCTGAAGTCGGTGGACACGGACGGCCTGAAGGTCACGTTCCATCTGACGACCCCGGACGCCACCTTCCCGTTCAAGGTGGCCACCGGCGCCGGTTCGATCGTGGACCACACCCGCTACCCGGCCGACGGCCTGCGCACCGGCACCGCCGTCGACGGCACCGGCCCGTACACGCTGACGTCGTACACGAAGGGCAAGCGGGCCGACCTCGCACCCAACGCGCGCTACCGCGGCGCGGCGAAGACCGGCTCGCCCGTCGAACTGCGCTACTACGGCGACCCGGACGCCCTGGAGAAGGCGTGGAAGGCCAAGGAGGTCGACGTGGCGTCCCGGCAGCTGCCGCCCGCCGTCCTCGCCTCCCTCAACGCCAGCGACCCCGGGATGCGGGTCAGCGAGGCCGACAGCTCCGACACCCGCAACCTGTACCTGAACACCCGCGCGTCCTCGCCGCTGCACTCGGTGGACGTGCGCAAGGCGATGGCCTGGCTGGTCGACCGCGAACAGCTCGCCGCGACCGTGTACGACGGCACGGTCGAACCGCTGTACTCGCTCGTCCCGGCCGGCCTCACGGGCCACACGACGTCCTTCTTCGACACCTACCCCAGGCAGAGCGCGGCGAAGGCCCGCACGCTCCTGCAACAGGCAGGCGTCAGCATTCCGGTCGGCTTCACCTACGGCTACGGACTGGGCAGCGGTGCCGCCGCGGCCGAGGCACAGGAGCTCAAGCGGCAGCTGGAGGCCTCCGGACTGTTCAAGGTGAACGTCAAGGGATACGAGTGGACCGACTTCCAGAAGCGGTGGGCGAGCGGCAAGCTCGACGCGTACGCCGTCGGCTGGGTCGCCGACTACCCCGACCCCGACACCTACGCGGGCCCGCTCGTCGGCACCGGCTCCACGATGAACACCGGCTACAGCGACAAGGCCGTCGACCGGTACATCACCGACAGCCAGCGGTACGCCGACCGCAGCCAGGTCGCCGACGACTTCAAGAACCTCCAGCAGACCGTCGCCGACGACGTGCCGGTGATCCCGCTGTGGCAGCGCAAGGAGTACGTCGTCTCCGACGCGAGCGTCGGCGGCGGGCGTTACCTCGCCGACGGCAACGGCGTGTTCCGCCTGTGGTCCCTCGACCGGATCTGACACCCCGGACCCATCCGCCCCGCGGATCCGGTCCGTTCGGGCATGCGTCCCCACCCGCGCGGGCAGTCACCCGTCGGGGTGCGATGTGACGGAGCCGTGCGCGGGGTGAGGAGCAGACGTGCTGAGACGCAACTCCTTCCGGCTGCCCCGGCACCCGGCGTCCGTCGGGCTGGCCCGGCGCCGGGTGCGGGACCATCTGGCCGACTGGGGGCACGGCCCCGACGACCGGGCGGTCACCGACGCGGTCCTCGTGGTGTCCGAGCTGGCCACCAACGTCATCCGTCACGGACCGCTGCGCGAGCGGGAGTTCGAGGTGGCGGTCACCGCACTCGCGGACGGCTCCTGCCTGATCGAGGTCTCCGACGAGGACCGCAGCGAACCCCGGCCCCGGGCGGTCGGCGAGTGGGAGGAACACGGCCGGGGCCTGCACCTGGTGGCCCACCTCGCCACCACGTGGGGCGTCTGGAGCAGAGGCCACCACGGCAAGACGGTATGGGCCCTGATCCTCACACCCACCTGATCCCTGGTTATGAGCGTTCCGGGAGAGCGGTGCTTCTCGGAGCGTTCGAGTACCAGACCGTGACAGGGCATCGCGAGAGGTCGCCGCGGGACGGGCTCGCACCACCAACACCAACGCAACGTCCCGCAGCCTCTTGCGGCCCGCGCCCGCCGCTCATCGGCACGGCGGCCCTGAGCCGGACGCCCGCGAGCGCGAGGCCTTCCACACTGAGCGGTCGGTCATGGGGGCTCTGGCCCGGCTGTGGCAGATCACAGAACCCCGCCTCCGCTCGGGCCCGACCGGACGGGTGTCGACTCCGGGCCGAGGACCAGGGCCTTCTCGCTGGCCGCCGCGAGCCGGCTGCAGAGCCAACTTCCCCTGCACATAAGGCTTGTCCCAGATCGCAATACCCGGATTGGCGTCAGCGGTGTGCCCTGGATCGGGCGCATTGCCGGCCCTGTCGGGGTACTTCCTTGAAGTAGTGCCGCCGCCGCTGTGCTCCCCGCCGCCGGAGCGGCCGCCCCGCCCGCAGCGGACTCCTTCAGGGACTTCCAACGGTTCAAGAACTGACAGAGTGGGACGTATGACCACCCCGCCCGCAGACGCCCCCCGCCCCGCCGTCCCCTACGGCACCCCCGACGCCCCCCGCATCGCCGTCCGTGGCGAAGCCCGCCTCGAAGTCGACCCCGAAATCGCCCGCATCGGCATCACCGTCGCCTCCCGCGGCAAAGACCGCCGCGCCGCCCTCGACGACCTCACCCGCCGCAACACCACCACCCTCGACCTCGTCAAGACCTACGGAGACGCCGTAGAACGACTGGAGACCGGCTCCTTCTCCATCACCCCCGAACTCAAGGAACACGGCCGAGGCGAACGCATCCACGCCTACCACGGCCGTGTCCACATCACCGCCGAACTCACCGACTTCACCGCCCTTGGCGAACTCACCACCCGCCTCGCCGACCTCGAACTCACCCGAGTCGACGGCCCCTGGTGGGCCCTGCGCCCCGACTCGCCCGCCCACAAGCAAGCCCGTCAACAAGCCGTCGAAGAAGCAGTCCAACGAGCCCGCGAATACGCCGAAGCACTCGGCACCACCCTCGCAGCACTCGTAGAACTCGCCGACATCGGAGCCGAAGACGCACAGCCCTACCCACCCGCCCCCGGAACCCGTATGCGCTCCATGGCCTACGGCGCAGCCCAACAGGGCACCGCCGCACCACTCGACCTCGAACCCCAACGCCAACACATCTACGCCGCCGTCAACGCCCGATTCACCATGACACCACCACAGCTGTAGAACCCACGTCCGGAGCTGTTCGAGTCCACGCCGGCATGGTGTCCGAGGCGGAGTGCCCGGAGTGCGGAGCCTGCCGGGTGGCTGGCGTCGACCGCCGTGCGTCTGCAGCCACCTGCGGCGACGGGGCATCCGTGCGGTCATCCCGCAGCCGTCCGACCAAATCGGGCATCGCCTGCGGCGGGGCCGCCCCGGTGGCCGTCCGCCCGGCTTCGACAGCCAGGCATACAAGCAGCGGAACACCGTCGAGCGGTGCATCAACCGCCTCAAGCAGTGCCGCGGCCCGGCCACACGAACCGACAAGCTCGCGATCGCCCACCAGACTGCCCGCCACTCGCGGGCATCCTCACCTGGACCCGACCCTGACCAAGGAGACAGAACCCAGCCCACCCCTCTCCGCCGTCCCTCGACCCCCAGGTCGTCGGTGGTCAGACGCAGGTCTTCGGGCGGGACGGGAGTTCCACCGTCACCCCGAGGCCCTCGCCCGGTGCCGTGTGGATGTTCACCTCGCCGCCGTGGGCCCGGACCACCCCCTGCACGATCGCCAGGCCCAGGCCGCTGCCCGCGCCGCCGCCCGCGCGGAAGAAGCGGTCGAAGACCCGCGCCGCGTCCTCCGCCGCGAGGCCCGGTCCCTCGTCCCGCACCGACAGCCGTACGATCCCGTCCGCGCGCTCCACCCCGAGCCGCACCGGGACCTCCGCGGGCGTGTGCGTGCGGACGTTGGCCACCAGGTTGCCCAGGACCTGCCGCAGCCCCGACTCGTCGGCCCGCACCAGCAGCGCGCCGTCCGCGTGGACCGTGACCGGCCGGCCGGGCTGCTGCGCCCGCAGGTCCTCGGCCGCGTCCCGTACCAGCCGGCTCACGTCCACGTTCCGCAGCCGCAGCTCGGGCCGCTGGTCCAGCCGGGCCAGCGTGAGCAGTTCGTCGACGAGCCGGCCCATCCGGTCCACCTCGCCGTTCATCCGGTCCCAGGCCCGTCTGCGCTCTTCCGGCTCGCGCAGCATCCCCTGGTCGTACAGCTGGAGATAGCCGCGGATCGCCGACAGCGGGGTGCGCAGCTCGTGCGAGGCGTCGGCGACGAACCGGCGCAGCTGGCCCGCGCTGCGTTCGCGCGTGAGGTACGCCGCCTCCACCTGCTGGAGCATGGAGTTCAAGGCGAGCCGCAGCTGCTCCACCTCCAGGCTGGTCTCCCGGCTGGAGGGCACCCGGCGGGTCAGATCGCCCTCCGCGATCGCCGACGACGTCTCCACCATGTCCTCCAGCGGCCGCATCCGCCGCCGCACGCTGAACAGCGTCAGACAGGCGAGGAGCGCCAGCAGCAGGGTCCCGACGGTGAGATCGAGCCGGAGCGCCTTGGCGATGCCCTGGTGCAGGGCCTCGGTGGAGGTCGCCATCAGGACGTAGGTGCCGTCCCCGAGCCGGGTGGCCGTGACCCGGTACGACGCACCGCGCATGCTCAGGTCGCCCGGGTCGGCGGCCACGGTGAGCGCGTGCGGGTCGCGCACCGCCTCGGCGAGATCGCTCTGGGCCGCGGTGGGCGGCACACCGAAGAGGGACACGGCCCGGCCGGTGGCGTCCACGGCGGTGAACACCGTGTCCGCAGCGGACTCCTCGTCGCCCTCCCCGGGCGCCGTCCGGTCGCGCAGGAAGCTCAGCGCCGACAGCGAGTCCAGCTTGCGCAGGGTGAGCCCCGTACCGGCGATCGAGTCCCGGGTCTTGACCAGCTCGTTGTCGATCTGGTCCAGCAGGTAGTGCCGCATCCCCATCAGGCTCACCGCGGTCGCCGTGACGATCCCGATCGCCAGCAGCGCCACGTTCGCCAGCGTCAGCTTCACCCGCAGCGAGTGCATGCCCCGCCCGCACCGCAGGGCCCGCGCCGTCCTCATGCCAGTCCGTACCCCACGCCCCGCCGGGTGGTGATCACCGGCGGGCCCAGCGTGTCCAGCTTGCGCCGCAGATAGCTGATGTACGTCTCGACCACCGTCGACTCCGGCGGGGTGTGCTCGTACTGCCAGACATGGCGCAGGAGTTGCTCCTTGGGCACGATCCGGCCGCCGTTGCGCACCAGGAAGCGCAGCAGCGCGTACTCCGTCGGCGTCAGCTCCACCGAGCGGCCCGCGCGGTGCACGCTGTACGTCGTCTCGTCCAGCTCCAGGTCGCCGTAGCGCAGCGGGGGGCGCTGCGGCAGGACGTCCGCCGGGCGGGTGCGGCGCAGCACCGCGGTGATCCGGGCGATCACCACGTCGATGTCGAACGGCTTGGTGACGTAGTCGTCCCCGAAGCCCAGCGCGCCGACGATCTCGGCCGGTGCGTCGCGCGCGGTGAGGAACACCAGCGCCAGGTCCGGCCGTCGCCCGCGCAGTTCCCGCCCGAGCGCCCGGCCGTCGCCGTCGGGCAGCATGACGTCGAGCAGCGCGACGTCGGGCCGGGTGCGGTCGGCGAGGGCGAGGGCCTCACGGACCGTGCCCGTGGTCATGACCTCGAAGCGGTGGTAGCGCAGCGCGATGGCGAGGACGTCCGCGATGCTCGGCTCGTCCTCCACGACCAGCACGGTGCCGGGGGCGGTCGACATGCCCCCAGTATCGACGGCCCCGCCGGCGACCGGGCCGGTTCCCCCTTTGGAGTTCCTTGAGAGTCATGGTCCCGCGATGTCCCCGCGGGCGCGCCGCCCCCGATCCTTGGGGACAGGACCCGGGGGATCCGTCGACCTTTGAGTGAGGAGTTGCGCATCGTGGCGGCATTGGCACGCTGGTGCTACCGGCATCGGCTGGTGGTCCTGTTGCTGTGGGTGGGGGCGTTGTTCGGGCTGGGGTTCTCGGCCTCGACGGCGGGCACGGACTACGCGAACGTGTTCTCCCTCCCCGACACGGACTCCAAGAAGGCGTACGACCTGATGGAGAAGGCGTTCCCCGCGCGCGCGGGCGACACCGACACCGTCGTCTGGAAGGTCGACGGGGGCAGCGTCCGCGACCAGGACGTGCGGTCCCGGATCCAGCCCGCGCTGGAGCGGATCGCGGACATGAAGGGCGTCGGCGGGGTCACCAGCCCCTACGCCGGTGAGCGGGGCGCGGGGCAGATCAGCCGGGACGGGCGCATCGCGTACGCCCAGATCACCTTCGCCGACCAGGCGAACGCGGTGCCCAAGGAACTCGTCCAGGACGTCGTCGACACCGCGCGGGACGCCGAGCGCGCCGGCCTGGAGGTCGAACTCGGCGGCCAGGCCATCCAGCGCGTCCAGGAACCGCCCACCGGCCTCGCCGAGATGGTGGGTCTGGTCGCCGCGGCGATCGTGCTGTTCCTCGCCTTCGGCTCGCTCTTCGCGATGCTGCTGCCGCTCGCCGTGGCGGTCTTCGGCGTGGGCACCGGACTGTTCTCGACCCAGCTGCTCAGCCATGTCACCGACATCCCCGACCTGGCGCCGCTGCTGTCGTCCCTGATCGGCCTGGGCGTCGGCATCGACTACGCCCTGTTCATCGTCACCCGCCACCGCAAGGGCCTCCTGCGCGGCGTCGCACCGGAGGAGTCGGCGGTCACCGCCCTCAACACCTCCGGCCGCGCGGTGCTGTTCGCGGGCGGCACGGTCTGCATCGCCCTGGCCGGCATGCTGGTGACGGACCTGCGCTTCCTGGACGGCGTGGTCGTCGGCACCTCGCTGACGGTCGTCCTCAGCGTCCTCGCCGCCACCACCCTGCTGCCGGCCCTGCTCGGCTTCCTCGGCCCGCGGGTGCTCAGCCGCAAGCAGCGGCGGCGCCTCGCCGCCGAGGGCCCGGAGGAGGAGCGGACCAGCGGCCCCGCGGTCCGCTGGTCGGTTCAGGTGCAGCGCCGCCCCCGGACGGTCGCCGCGCTCGCGCTGGTCGTCATGGCCGTCCTCGCGCTGCCGGTGTTCTCGCTGCGCCTCGGCGCCACCGACCAGGGCAACAACGACGCCTCCACCACCACGCGCAAGGCCTACGACCTGCTGGCCGAGGGCTTCGGACCGGGCTTCAACGGTCCACTGCAGGTCGTCGTGGAGGGCACCGACACGACCGCGCTCGTCCGGGGCATCGAGGACGCGCCGGGCGTGGCCCAGGCGGCCGCGCTGCCGCCCGCGGGGGGCGTCACCGTCATCCAGGTCGTCCCCACGACCTCGCCCCAGTCGCGGGAGACGGACACCCTCATCGACCGGCTGCGCGACGACGTCATCCCCGCGGCGGGGGTGAAGGCGCACGTCGGCGGGGTCACGGCGGTCTCCAAGGACTTCGCGACCGTCACCGGCGACCGGCTGCCCCTCTTCGTCGCGACGATCATCGGACTGGGCTTCCTGCTCCTGCTGATCGCCTTCCGTTCCCTGGTGGTCCCGCTGACCGCCGCCCTGATGAACCTGATCGCGGCCGCCGCCTCCTTCGGCGTCCTGGTCGCCGTCTTCCAGTGGGGCTGGGGCCTGGAGCTGCTCGGCCTCGGCAAGGAGGGGCCGATCAACGCCTTCCTGCCGGTCATCATGCTGTCCCTGCTGTTCGGCCTGTCGATGGACTACCAGGTCTTCCTGGTCAGCCGGATGCACGAGGAGTGGGTGCACACGCGCGACAACGCGCGGGCGGTGCGCGTCGGCCTCGCCGAGACCAGCCGGGTCATCAACTCCGCCGCCCTGATCATGGTCTGTGTGTTCCTCGCGTTCGTCCTCAGCGGGGACTCGGGCGCGGCCATGGCCGGCGTGGGTCTCGCCGCGGCCGTCGCCCTCGACGCGTTCGTCCTCCGTACGGCGCTGGTGCCGGCCGCGATGCATCTGCTGGGCGCCTCCAACTGGTGGCTGCCCGCCTGGCTGGACAAGCGGCTGCCGCATCTCGCGGTCGAGCCGAAGGAGGAGGACGCCACCGCCTCCGCCGGCCCGTCGGACGGTCCCGCGACGGTCGTCCACGGCTTCGTCCGCGACGTGGCCGGCGATCCGGTGGAGCACGCCTCGGTGGCCCTGCTGTCCAAGGGCGGCCGCCCGCTGGACCGGGTGACCTCGCTGGCCGACGGCTCCTACATCCTCTCCGTCCCGGCGCCGGGCACCTATCTGCTGTCGGCGACGGCGGCGTCGTACACCACCCAGGCCCGCCAGGTGACCGTCGCCGACGAGCCGCTGGTGTACGACGTGGAACTGGCGGAGATGTCGGAGGTCAATTAGGGCCTGTCGTTCGGATCAGGTCGGCTGGGCAGACGTGGCCTCTCGGCCACCCCGCGACGCGCGGCATGATCCAAACGACCGGCCCTGGCGGTCAGCCGCGTTTCCTCTGCGGGTCCGGCAGGGCGTTGGTCATGCCGGGCAGGAAGTCCGTGAACAGTTCGTGGATCTCCAGGACGAGGGGCCGCAGGACGCGGAACCGGGCCAGTGCCACACCGCGCGCGGTGAGGCGAGCGCCCCGTTCCGCGAGCCGGTAGCTGCGCTCGCGGCCCTCCGTCCGGTCGTAGATCCAGTACATGACGAGGCCCATCTGCGCGAGCCACATCAGCTCGGGCAGCACCTCGCGCAGTTCCTCGGGCACCTTCGCCTTCGAGCCCGCGAGGACCTCCTTGTGGACGGCGATCGCCTCCACGCGCGCGTGCTCCGACTCCGCCGAGAAGGGACTGAGCGGGCTGTCCGGGTCGGCGGCGTTCTTGAAGAACTGCACCGCGAACTCGTGGTACGGCGTCGCCACGTCCAGCCAGACGCGCAGCACCCCCGCCATCCGGGCCTCCAGGGCGGTCTCCGTCGCCAGGAGCTCGCGGACCGCCTCGCGGTGCTCGGCCGCGAGCCGGTCGTAGAAGCCCTGGATCAGCCACTCCTTGCCGGCGAAGTAGTAGTAGGCGTTCCCTACCGAGACCCCGGCCTCCTGGGCGATGGCCCGCATCGTCGTCTTGTCGTAGCCGCGCTCCTGGAACAGCCGCATCGCCGTCTCCAGGATCAGCGCGCGGGTCTGCTCGGACTTCGAGCCGGTCGCGGGGGACGGCTCACGGGGCTCGGCCGGGGGAGCGGGCTCGGCGCGGCCCTCGTCGGCGGGCTCGTTCATGGCGGACACGGACAGAGAGCCTAGTCAGTCGCGCAGGAGCCGTCGGCACAGGAGGGCGGGGTGTAGGTCCAGCCGTGCCGGGGGTCGAAGGACCAGCCGTCCGTCCCGTGGTACGCGCCGCCGCCCCAGCCGGCCTCCGTGCGCCGCGCCCCGCGCCACTTGGCGGCGGCCAGGACCGCGGCCTTGGCGACTTTCGCACCCGCGGGGGTGCTCAGCCGGTGGGCGAGCGGCCGGTGCTCGCGCAGCGCCCACAGCGTGACGATCCAGGCGGCGGCGCCCCGGTAGACCTGGCCGCCGTCGCCGACGACGGTGATCTCCTCCAGGGTGGCGCGGTGGTCGAGGCCGGGGAAGCGGGCGGCCGCCTCGGCGGATCCGGCCGCGACCGGCTCCAGCGGGACGAGCTGCGGCTGCCGGACCAGCCAGTCGCGGACGAAGGCGCACAGGGAGCAGTCGGCGTCGTACAGGACGGTGAGCCGGCGGACCGGGACCCCCGTGGTGTCCCGGTCCGCGGGCGAGGCCGCCGCGGTCACGGCGGTCACGCCCCGGCCTGCGGGGCGGTCCAGCCCTGCGGGGCGACCGGCGGGAGCTGCTCCCGTTCCATGACCCCCCGCCGCCGGATCCGGTTGAGCACGTACACGTTGCCCAGGTGCATCGCGCCGAGCACCAGCAGCACCACGCCCAGCTTCGTCGACACGGCCTCGAAGACGCCGCGGGTGTCCTCGATGGCGTCGTCGCCGCTCAGGTAGAGGCCGACGAAGCCGAGGTTGACGAGGTAGAAGCCCACCACCAGGAGGTGGTTGACGGCATCGGCGAGCTTCTCGTCGCCCTTGAGGACATCGGCGAGGAAGACCCTTCCGTTCTGGCTGAGGGTGCGGGCCACCCAGACGGTCAGACCGATGCTGACGGCCAGGTAGATGACGTAGGCGATGACGGTGCGATCCATGGCGTCCCCCTTTGTTGAACGCGTTCAAAACGCTGACAGGGATGACTGTAGCCCAGTTTTGAACGTGTTCAATAACCGGGGGATGGGACCTGCGTCACGGTGTCACGGCCGCTGCGTCACGGTCGCTGCGTCACGGCCACGGCCTCGCGGCCTCGCGGCCCCATGGGGCTCACTGTCTCCGGGCCAGCTCCGGCCGCTTGGTGTAGTCGGCGAACCCGAGGACGTTCCCCCAGGGGTCGGCGACCTCGACGGTCCAGCCCGTCGCCACGGAGAACGGCGGATCGAGGGGCGCGATCCCCGCGTCGGCCAGCCGCCGTGCCGCCACCCGCGCGTCCGGCACCTCCAGCCAGACGCGCGGCGCCGCCCAGGGCGGCGGCCGGTGTCCCAGTGCCTCCTCCCGCCGCAGCAGGATCCCGGGTGTCTCGGCCCCGACCTTCAGCAGCGCGATCCCGCCCTCGTCGAACCGGAACGCCACCGCGAAGCCGGCCCGCTCGTAGAACCGCACGGCCTCGCCGATGTCACCGACGGGCAGCAGGACGTTGTCGAACCCGAGCAGTTCGTAGGACTCTCCATCTGACATACCGTCAGAATAGGTGGCCGGGTTCCGGGAATCGGTGATTGCTGATCGACGATGTCCCTCCTTGACCACCGTCTTGACCACCCCCGGCTTCTCCGGGTCCTGTTTTCTGCTGCAAGATGACGTGCACCCACCTTGCACGCAGATGTTCCGCTCATCCGACCACGGGGAGAACTCGCCTTGTCCGAACAGCCGCAGCAGCCCTACCAGCCGCCCCAGCCCGGGTACGGCTACCCGAACGCCGGCGCGCCCGGCCCGTACGGCGCGGCCCAGCCCGGCGGTCAGCCCGGCCCCTACGGCTACCCGCAGCCGGGCCAGACCCAGCCCGGCTACCCCCCGCAGGCCGGTTACCCCGCCCCCGGCTATGTGCCGCCCGGCACCTACACCGGCGACCCCCAGGCGCCGTACGGCTACGACCCCTACGGGCGCCCCTACTCCGACAAGTCCAAGATCGTCGCCGGTGTCCTCCAGCTGACCCTGGGCACCCTGGGCGTGGGCCGCTTCTACATCGGCCACGTCGGCATAGGCCTCGCGCAGCTGTTCACCTGCGGCGGCTTCGGCATCTGGGCGCTGATCGACGGGATCATGCTCCTGACGGGCAACAACACCACGGACGGCAACGGGCGGGTCCTGCGTGGCTGATGCGGAGCGCCCGTCCGCGCTGCGCCACCCCGCGGCGGCACCCCTCGCGGTGCTGGCCGCCGGCGCGGCGGGCTCCGCCCATCTCTACGGCACCAACCCCCACCAGCCGGGTCATCTGCTGCCGCAGTGCCCGTTCCGGCTGGTCACCGGTCTGCTCTGCCCGGCCTGCGGCGGTACCCGCATGGTGTACGACCTGATGCACGGTCAGTACCACCAGGCCTGGCTGGACAACCGGGTCCTGCTGCTCGCCTCGCCCTTCGCCCTCGCCCTGCTCGCCCGCTGGGCCTGGGAGGGCCTGCACGGCCGCAGTTGGCGACCGGGGCTCAGCGGCCGTGGGGTGGTCGCCGTGCTCGGTGTCGCGGTGACCTGGATGATCGTCCGGAACATCTTCTAGGCCCGTTTCCACCCCTTTGGGTGCCCCGTCATTCGCCTGACGTCCGAAAACATTGCGGCGTTGGCGGATTTTGATCACAGAACAGGAACGATCAGTCCCCGCTACTCCCTTTCGCCCCACTGGTCTCTTTACTCTCGCCTGACCAGGGGGACGTTCGAGCGCGGTCACGCCGTGCGCGGACGTGGTCGTCGACGATCGTCGACGCGCAGGAGCAGTACGTCGCATCCCTCCTGGAGTCCCCGTCCGGAGCCGGCAGGCCCGGTCACCCGAAGTCGTCCCAGGAGCAGTTCTCATGACCGTCCCCACCCCCGAGGCCCCCTACGGCGTCGACCCGCTCGGCCGCCCGTACTCCGACAAGTCGAAGATCGTCGCCGGTATCCTCCAGCTCTTCCTGGGCACCCTCGGCATCGGACGCTTCTACGTCGGTTCGGTCGGCGTCGGCATCGCCCAGCTCCTGACCTGCGGCGGCCTGGGCTTCTGGGCCCTGATCGACGGCATCCTGTTCCTCACGAGCAACGACCGCACCGACAGCCAGGGCCGCGTCCTGCGCGGCTGAGCCCGGGCGCCGCACACGGCGAGGGCCCCCTCCTGCGAGTCTTCGAGGAGCGGGGCCCTCGCCGTACCCCCGGCGCGACCCGGGGCGCGAAAACCCCGCACGACGGCGGCCCACTGTCCTAGGCTGGCGCGGATTTGAGGACTTCGCGCGGCTCGAGAGGTGGCATCCGCATGTCCCGCACCCCGTCACGGCGCACCGTCTTACACGGAGTCACCCTCGCCGGAGCCACCGTCATCGGCTTCGACCCCACCGCCCGGAGCTGGGCCGCGACCGCGCAGGAGACCGGCGCCCCGCCGGCCGGCCTCGCCAGGATTCCCCGGCTGGACGGCACCCTCGTCACGGACGACGCCTCGCTCACCGCCGCGGCCGACGACTTCGGCCACCTCGTGCACCACCGCCCCTCGGCCGTCCTGCGCCCGGGCTCGGTCCGTGACGTCGTCACCATGATCCGGTTCTGCAACGACCACCGGCTGCCCGTCGCGCCGCGCGGCCAGGGGCACGCCGCCTTCGGCCAGGCGCAGACGCGCGGCGGCCTGGTCATCGAGACCGCGACCCTGGCCGGCATCGGCGCCCTGGACTCGGCGAGCACCACGGTCACCGTCGGCGCAGGCGCCCGCTGGAGCGCGGTCGCCCGGGCCACCCTCGCCCACGGCCTCACCCCGCCCGTCTTCACCGACTACCTCGAACTCTCCGTCGGCGGCACCCTGTCCGTGGGCGGCCTCGGCGGCCAGGGCCACCAGCACGGCGCCCAGGTCGACAACGTCACCCAGCTCCGGGTCGTCACCGGCGCGGGTGAACTGGTCCGCTGTTCGCCCACCCACCGCCCCGACCTCTTCCACGCCGTGCTGGCGGGGCTCGGGCAGTGCGCGGTCATCGTCGAGGCGACCGTACGGCTCGTCCCCGCGCCCGCGACCGTGCGCCACTACCTGCTGACCTACGACGACCTGGACACCTTCCTGGAGGACCAGCGCCTCCTCGTGCGGGAGGGCCGCTTCGCCTACGTGGAGGGCCAGGTCTCCGCGGACGCCGGGGGCGCGTTCCGGGTGTACGTCCTCGAAGCCGCGGCCTACGGTCCACCGGTCGGCCCCGCGCCCGACGACACGGTCCTGCTGCGGGGCCTGCGCCACGACCCGGCGACCGTCAGCCGTACCGACCGCACCTACTACGACTTCCTGGACCGCATCGCGCCCTTCGTCGCCGTGCTGAAGGAGTCGGGCCTGTGGGCGTACGCCCACCCCTGGCTCGACCTGATGTTCCCCGGCCGGTCCGCCGCGGCCCTCGCCGCCCCGCTGCTGGACGCGCTCACCCCCGACACCCTGGGACCCGGCGGGGTGGTCCTCTTCTATCCCCTGCTCCGCAAGCACTTCAGGACGCCGCTGCTGCGCACCCCCGACGACGACGTCTTCCACCTCTTCGACTTCCTGCGCACCGTCCCGCCGGACGACGCCGCGGCCGTCGACCGTGCCCTGGCGGCCAACCGCGCCGCCTACGACACCGTCGTCGCGGCCGGCGGCACCCGTTACCCGGTGGGCGGCATGCGGCTCACCCGCGACGACTGGCGGACCCACTTCGGCGCCGCCTGGCCCGCCCTCGCGCGGGCGAAGCACACGTACGATCCGAACGGAATCCTGACCCCGGGTCAGGGCGTCTTCTGAACCATGAAGGATCACCGTATGTGGACCGAGCTGATCTCCTCGCTGTCGTCGGACGTGGACCTCGCCGACGGTCCCGGATGCGAGGAGCAGATGCGGGTGGCCGAAGTGGTGCTGGGGCACCCGCTGCCCGCAGCGCTGAAGGAGTTCTGGAGGGCGGCGGACGGGGCCCGGGACAAGTACGGCACCGGGATCGTCTGTTCCGTCGGCGAAGTCGTGGACCGGAACCTGGAGTTCAGGAGTGCGGCCGACTTCCGGGAGCTGTACATGCCGTTCGATCCGCTGCTGCTCTTCGGCGAGAGCGCGGGGGGCGACCTCTTCGGCTTCGTCGTGAAGCCCGAGCGGCCGGACGTCTTCGTCTGGGAGCACGAGAGCGACAGCCGCCGCTGGGTGGCCAACGACCTGGAGGACTATCTGCGCCGCCGCCTGGCCACCGGCGACCCGGAGTGGTACGCGTCCTGGTGACGCGGGGTCAGTCGCTCTTCCTGGGCCGGCCCGCCGCGAGGATCTCCGTCACGTCCAGGGTGACCTCGGCACCGATGGACGCGGGGAGGGTGAGGGACTGGCCGGGGGCGTAGAACTGGTGCTTGTCGTAGCCGCCCACGGTCGGTTCGGTGAGGACGTGGACGCGCTCGTGCTTGCGGTCGACGACGACGTACACCGGGATCCTGGCCTGGGCGTACGCGGCGACCTTGGTCCTCAGGTCGTCCTTCCAGTTGCCGGAGGTCACTTCCAGGACCAGGCGGAAAGGGGCCGGATCGTACGCGTTGTTCTCCACCAGGTGGTCGTCGATGTCGGAGTCCACGATCACCAGGTCGGGGATGGCGTAGTCCTCCTCGCCGGTCGGCAACCACAGACCGACGTTCTGCAGGACCTCTGTTTCCCCGTCGTCGAGCCCTGCTGTGATGAAGGGGCGCATGAGCTTCGTCAGTGCGCGGGCGTGCGGGGCATCCGGTGACGGTGTCACGAGGAGGTGACCTCCGATGATCTCGACGCGGTAGCCCGGATGGCGCTCCATGATCTCGTCGGCGATGGCCGTGAGGGAGAACGGCTCGTCGTCGAAGGGCTGCTCGACGGATGCAGCGGACATCGCGTGCCTCCTTGGGGCTGGTGTCGAGAGCATCATCGTAGGCCGGACGCCGCCCGGATGTCCCTCTTGATCACGTTCACCCGATCGTGGTGTTTGAACGCCCGAGGGCCCCGCCCCCGGTGACGAAACCGGAAGACGGGGCCCTCGTGGACCTACGGGACCGCGGGTCAGAAGCGGCGCGTGATCAGCGCCTTCTTGACCTCGGCGATCGCCTTGGTGACCTCGATGCCGCGCGGGCAGGCGTCCGTGCAGTTGAACGTGGTGCGGCAGCGCCAGACGCCGTCGCGGTCGTTCAGGATCTCCAGGCGCTGCTCGCCGGCCTCGTCACGCGAGTCGAAGATGAAGCGGTGCGCGTTGACGATGGCCGCCGGGCCGAAGTACTGGCCGTCGTTCCAGAAGACCGGGCACGAGGACGTGCAGGCCGCGCAGAGGATGCACTTCGTCGTGTCGTCGAAGCGCTCGCGGTCCTCCGCCGTCTGGAGGCGTTCGCGGGTCGGCTCGTTCGTGTCCTTCGTGATGAGGAAGGGCATGACGTCGCGGTACGCCTGGAAGAACGGGTCCATGTCGACCACGAGGTCCTTGAGCACCGTCAGGCCCTTGATGGCCTCGACCGTGATCGGCTTCTCGGGGTTGATGTCCTTGATCAGCGTCTTGCAGGCGAGGCGGTTCTTGCCGTTGATCCGCATCGCGTCCGAGCCGCAGATGCCGTGGGCGCAGGAGCGGCGGAACGTCAGGGTGCCGTCCAGGTCCCACTTGATCTTGTGGAGACCGTCGAGGACACGCTCCTTCGGGTCGATCTCCAGCTGGAAGTCCTCCCAGACCGCCTCGGCCGAGACCTCGGGGTTGAAGCGGCGGATCCGGAAGGTGACCGTGATGTAGGGGGACGCCGCGGCCTCCGCCTCGACCTTGTCCAGAACAGGGGTTGCCATCAGTACTTACGCTCCATCGGCTGGTAGCGGGTCTGGACGACCGGCTTGTAGTCGAGACGAATGGAATCCGTGCCGTCGTCGCCGACCTCGCGGTACGCCATGGTGTGCCGCATGAAGTTGACGTCGTCGCGGTTGGGGTAGTCCTCGCGGTAGTGGCCGCCGCGGGACTCCTTGCGGGCGAGGGCCGACACCGCCATGACCTCGGCCAGGTCGAGCAGGTTGCCCAGCTCGATCGCCTCCAGCAGGTCCGTGTTGAACCGCTTGCCCTTGTCCTGGATCGAGACGTTCTTGTAGCGCTCGCGCAGCTCCGCGATCTTCTCGACCGCCGTCTTGATCGTCTGCTCGGTGCGGAACACCATGACGTTCGCGTCCATGGTCTCCTGCAGCTCCTTGCGCAGGGTCGCCACCCGCTCGGTGCCCGTGGAGCTGCGCAGCCGCTCGATCTGGTCCACGACGAGCTGCGCCGGGTTCTCCGGCAGCTCGACGAACGTCGCGGTCTTCTGGCTGTACTCCGCCGCGGCGATGCCGGCCCGGCGGCCGAAGACGTTGATGTCCAGCAGCGAGTTGGTGCCGAGGCGGTTGGCGCCGTGCACGGAGACGCAGGCGACCTCGCCGGCCGCGTACAGGCCCGGCACGACGGTGGTGTTGTCCGCCAGGACCTCACCCTCGACGTTGGTCGGGATGCCGCCCATGGCGTAGTGCGCGGTGGGCTGGATCGGGATCGGGTCCGTGTAGGGCTCGATGCCGAGGTAGGTGCGTGCGAACTCGGTGATGTCCGGGAGCTTGGCGTCCAGCTGCTCCGGGGGGAGGTGCGTCAGGTCCAGGTAGACGTGGTCGCCCTCGGGACCGCAGCCGCGGCCTTCGCGGATCTCCGTGTAGATGGAGCGGGAGACGACGTCACGGGACGCGAGGTCCTTCATGACCGGCGCGTACTTCTCCATGAAGCGCTCGCCGTCCTTGTTGCGGAGGATGCCGCCCTCACCGCGGGCGCCCTCCGTCAGCAGGATGCCCATGCGCCAGATGCCGGTCGGGTGGAACTGGAAGAACTCCATGTCCTCCAGCGGCAGCCCGCGCCGGTAGACCGCGGCCTGGCCGTCACCGGTCAGCGTGTGGGCGTTCGACGTCACCTTGAAGAACTTGCCGCAGCCGCCGGAGGCGTAGATGACGGCCTTCGCCTGGAAGACGTGGATCTCGCCGGTGGCCAGCTCGTAGGCGACCACACCGGCGGACTTCTTGACGCCGTCCTCTTCGGTGATCAGCTGGTCGAGGACGTAGAACTCGTTGAAGAACTCCACGCCCTCCTTCACGCAGTTCTGGTACAGCGTCTGGAGGATCATGTGACCGGTGCGGTCGGCCGCGTAGCAGGAGCGGCGGACCGGGGCCTCGCCGTGGTTGCGGCTGTGGCCGCCGAAGCGGCGCTGGTCGATCGTGCCGTTCGGGGTCCGGTTGAACGGCAGGCCCATCTTCTCCAGGTCGAGGACGGAGTCGATGGCCTCCTTCGCCAGGATCTCGGCGGCGTCCTGGTCGACCAGGTAGTCACCGCCCTTGACCGTGTCGAAGGTGTGCCACTCCCAGTTGTCCTCCTCCACGTTGGCCAGCGCGGCGGCCATGCCGCCCTGCGCGGCGCCCGTGTGGGAGCGGGTGGGGTAGAGCTTGGTGAGCACGGCGGTGCGGCTGCGCTTCGTCGACTCGATGGCGGCGCGCATGCCGGCGCCGCCCGCGCCGACGATGACGGTGTCGTACTTGTGGATCTTCATGAGTCTCGTAACCCCGTGCCTAGCGGATGTTCGGGTCGAAGGTGAAGATCACCAGCGTGCCCAGCAGGATGGTGAACACCGTGGCGGTGTAGAGCAGGCCCTTCAGCCACAGCCGGGTGTTCGCGCGCTCCGCGTAGTCGTTGATGACCGTGCGCAGGCCGTTCGCGCCGTGCAGCATCGCGAGCCACAGCATCAGCAGGTCCCAGACCTGCCAGAACGGGGACGCCCAGCGGCCTGCCACGAACGCGAAGCCGATCTTCGACACGCCGCCGTCCAGCACGAGCTGGATCAGCAGGTGACCGATGACCAGGACGACCAGCACGACGCCGGACAGCCGCATGAACAGCCACGCGGCCATCTCGAAGTTGCCGCGGGTCGAGCGCGGGGTCTTCCTGGTGCGCTGGCGCGGGGCCTCGATGAGGGGCGCCGGGTTGTCGACGTTGTAGATCGAGGGGCCCTCGACGGGACCGATCCCGGACGCGGTGGTTTCAGTGGTGGCCATCGGTCTCAGCTCCCGAACAGTTCACGAGCGGCGTGGCCGAGGACGGGGTAGATCGCCCCGAGCATCAGCACGACCCAGATGCCGACGACACTCCACAGCATCTGCTTCTGGTAGCGCGGGCCCTTCGACCAGAAGTCGACGGCGATGACACGCAGGCCGTTGAGCGCGTGGAAGAGGATGGCGGCGACCAGACCGTACTCGAGCACGGCGACGATCGGCGTCTTGTACGTGGCTACGACCTTGTCGTAGTCCTCGGGGGAGACACGCACGAGAGCGGTGTCCAGCACGTGAACGAACAGGAAGAAGAAGATGAGGACGCCGGTGACTCGGTGAGCCACCCAGGACCACATTCCTTCCCGGCCGCGGTACAGCGTTCCAGCCGGCACGGAAGAACCCTCCGGGAGCGGGGATTGGGGCCTGCCGGCTTGTGCTGTCGGACGGGCCCGGCCGGGTACGGTCCACCGGCCCCCAGCATCGTAGCCACGCTGCGGCGCTGGGCTTACAGCGGGCCTACCTGTGTGATCAAACTGGCACGCGTATGGGTGAGCCGTGCGGCGTGTGTGGCGGGTTGTGCTGTTATCTGCCGGGTGCGGGATCGTTGTGGCTGGTCGCGCCCACGCGGCGGTAGCCGCACATCGACTACAGCCCCGCGCCCCTGAGCGTCTCCAGTAGGCGTTGCCTCGCGAGGCGGCGGAGTTCTTCTGCTGCCGCCACCCGTTCGTCCTCCGGATCGTTCGTCAATCGTGACCGGATGCTCTCCAGGACGACGTCCAGGGTCTCGGCCGCAGGGACGCCGTCGAGGCAGATGACGAACACGTGCCCGAAGCGGGCTTCGTAGGCCGCGTGGGCCGCGTCCAGGGCCAGGTGGGCGGCCTCGTAGGCATCCGCCGGGAGGGCGGGGAGGGATTCCGCCGCGAGGGCTTCGGCAAGGTCGGCGGCCGTGAGGTCGTAGGCCGCCTCGTCGGAGGCGGCGAGGAGGGCGTCGACCGTGGGGTAGGGGCGGTGGTCCGCGACCCTGCGCGCCCAGCAGGGGCTGTGCAGGCAGGCGAGGAGGGAGGCGAGGGCCTCTTCGGCCGGGACGGTGTTGAAGGTGTCCACCGGGGTGGCCGGGGGTGTCCGGGTCTGCGCCGGTATCGGAAGGCGGCCGGTGAGGTGGGGAAGACGGTGCGCAGGCAGCGTGGATCCTCGCGTCACGAGTGATGTGGCAGGGGATGCGGTGAAAGGTGTGGCGCAACGTTATCGGGAGTGGTCATCCGGTGTCCGACGCTTGCCCGAATTTCACTCGAACGAGAGAGTTTCGAAGCCGCTGGTGGACTCTCTCGGTGACCGTTCGGTGACGCGTGCGATGCCCCGGTCGGCGCGCCCCCGTCACCCGGGCGACGTACGGTTGGCCGGGTGAGCAGGCACAGGCATCGGCGTGCGGCGCCGCGGAAGAAGGTCCGGGAGCAGGTGGCCCTGCGGGCCCTGATAGCCGGCGGTCTGGTCGCCGCCCTCGGCGTCGGCGTGGGGCTGTGGGCCTCCGACGGGGACGACGGCGCACCCGCCGCGTCGGCGGCGGGCCAGACCTCCCGGGCCGCGTCCGGCGGCGAGCGGTCCGTCGCCGCCGCGCCGTCCCCCAGCCCCCGCCCGAGCCGCACGTACCCGCTGTCCACCGCCCCGCGCACGATCCCGGCGGTCCAGCGCTTCACGGCGGCGCGCGGACCCGGCTGGCGGCCCGCCGCCGGGCACCGGGTCGTCGTCACCGACCCGCGGCTTGCCGACGAGGGCCGGCTGATCGCCGGTGAGCTGGGCATGTCGTACGCCGGGCAGCGGAGCGACAACCGCTCCGGGGATCTGCGGCTGACGCTCGGCGGGAGCGGTGGCACCCAGTCGTACACCCTGACCGTGCGGGACGGGCGGGTCACCGTCGGCGGCCCCTCCGACGTCGGGGTGTTCTACGGGACGCGCACGCTCAAGCAGGAGGTCCGAGGCGGCGGCACCGCGCCGGAGGGCGTCGTCAGGGACGCGCCGGCCAAGCCGCAGCGCGCCTTCTCGCTGGACATCGCCCGCAAGTACTTCTCGCCGGGCTGGATCGAGGACCGCGTCCGGGAGCTGGGGGACCTGAAGTACAACCAGTTCGCCCTGCACTTCTCCGACGACCAGGCCTTCCGGATCGAGTCCGACACCCATCCCGAGATCGTCGCCGCGCAGCACCTCACCAAGGCGCAGGTGAAGCGGATCGTCGACCTCGCCGCCTCCCGGCACATCACCGTCGTGCCCGAGATCGACTCGCCCGGGCACCTGGGGGCCGTCCTCGCCGCCCACCCCGAGCTCCAGCTGCGCAACGTCAACGGCGTCGCCACGCGCGGGGCCATCGACATCTCCAAGGACGCCTCCGCGAAGCTGCTCGACGACCTGCTCAACGAGTACGCGAGCCTCTTCCCGGGCACGCAGTGGCACCTCGGCGGCGACGAGTACCAGGCGCTGACCGTGTCCAACCCGGCCGCCTCCTTCCCGCAGCTCGCCGCCGCCGCACGGCAGCGCTACGGCTCCGGGGCGGGCGTCGCCGACCTCGCCACCGGGTGGCTCAACGACCGCGCCGGCACGGTCCGGGCCCATGGCCGGACCATGCGGGTCTGGAACGACGGGTTCTTCCGCGACACGACCGTCAAGCCGGCCTCCGACCTGGTGGTCGCGTACTGGACCGGCAAGGAGATCGGGGCGCGGGTGCCGACCGCGTACCTGAGCGCGGGGCGCAAGGTGCTCAACTACAACGACGAGTACCTGTACTACGTCCTCGGCGAGCCGCAGACCTTCGTCTATCCGACGGGCCGGCGGATCTACGAGCAGTGGACGCCGCGGGTGCTGCGCGGGACGACGCCGGTGTCCTCGGCGTACGACGCCCAGATCCTCGGCGGGTCCTTCTCCGTCTGGTGCGACCTCGCGAACTCCCAGACCCAGGACCAGGTCGCGGCGGGGATCCGGATGCCGTTGCGGGCCACCGCGCAGAAGCTGTGGGACGCCCGCACCCCGGCCCTCAGCTGGGCACAGTTCAGGACACTCGCGGGGCGGCTGGGCTGAGGCGGGGCTTTTCGGCCTGTCGATCACCCCTTGGCTGAAAATCCACTCTGTGACAGTCTTCCTCCGTTGCACGCAGTAAGGGAAGGTGCGGGCTCCGTGAGGGTGGCGCGCCGGCGAGGGAGACGTGGATGAGCCTGGTGGAACTGATCGCTCAGGCCGACGAACGCGGACTGGCCGCCAGTGGGCTGGCCTGTCTGGACCGGTGCGTGCCGCTGCTCGGCGGGGACGACGGCATCCTGCGGCCGCTGTGGGCGAGCCTCGCCGAGACCGGTGCGGACGCGGACTGGGACAGCGGGCTGGAACAGATACGCGCCAAACTGGAGTCCGGCGAGAACGGCGGCGAGGCGGTGCTGCTCGCCCGCCGGATGCTCGACGCCGCCCCCGCCCGCCGGGCCCCCGCCGAGATACGGGTCTGGGCCGACGCCTGCTCCGTCGCCTCGCTCCAGATCCACCGTCTCCTCGACCCGGCAAAGGACGCCGACTCCGTCGACTCCCGCCGCGCGGGCCGCACGGAGGGCATGCCGCCCCTGGTCGCGGCCGAGCTGCGCCGCCAGGTCACCGTCCTGGAACTCCTCGCGGCCCACGGCCCGGCCGGCCTGCGCCGCGCCCTGGACGTCTCCACGGAGGGCCGCCGCATCCTGCGGGCGGTGGTCTCCCGCCGAGCCCGCGGGCGCGCCTGACCCGGCGGGGAGCCGACCGCTGCGCGCTCCTCACCGAAGGGGCCCGTACGACCGCACGACCCTCACTCCTGTGCGGGTTCCGGGCCGGTTCCGGGAAGGTGCCCGAAACCGCGTGACGGATCATGACCCCGCCACGCTTTCCCGTACATGACCACGACGACTCACCCGTTCCCCGCCCGGCCCCAGGCCGCCGTGCAGCCGGTGCGCTGGGCGGCCGACACGCTGTCCGCGCTGCGCGAGGGCGCCCGCCTGTACCTCGACCACTCCGCGCAGAGCCTGTGGCGCGTCGACCGGCTGATCGAGGACCTGCGCGCCGAAAACACCCCGTACCCGGCCGTCGAGAACGTGCTGCGCGGACTCGGGGCGTACGCCGGTGAGGTGATCGTCCGCCACGGCGGAGCCGAGTGGTGGGCGGCCGGCGGCGACCACTGGGTCCGCACCCCGGACGGCCGCCTCTGGGACCCCATCGACGAGGCCCGCCGGTGCTTCGGCGGCCACGGATCGCTCCGGCTGCTCTGCCGGGACGCCCTGCGCACGTGACCGACGACACGTCCGCAACCCGTGACGCTCCGGCGCCGCCGGCCGCTGGGACAGCGGGGAGCCGAGCCGGTTCCCCGCGGACCGAGCGGGCCCGGCGGGCCGAGCGGAGGGTGGCGGCCCATGGGCGGCACGACGGAAGAACGGCGCGGGACGGACCCGTGCGGGACGGGGGCGGCGGACATGCGGGCGTGCGCCGGCGCGTTCGTCGAGCGCGCCACCGCACGGCACCGGCTGCCCCTCGACTACTCCCCGGCCAGCCTGCGCCTGGTCGACTTCCTGGCCGACGGGCTGCGCAAGGGCGGCGCCGACCGGGCGCGCGCCCACGACACGCTCGTGGGACTGGGCGCGTACGTCGGTGAGGTGCTCGTCCGCCGCGCCGGCGCCACCTGGGTGGACCTGGACGAGCCGCAGCGCGGCTGGTTCGGGCAGCCGGTCGGGGTGCGGATGCCCGACGGCCGGGTCTGGAACCCGCTCGGCAAGGTCGTCAACCGCTTCGAGACGGGCGCCCCCGAGGAGTCCCTGCGGACCTTCTACCTCACCCTGCACGGCCGCTCCCGCCGGGTGACGGTCTGAACGCGGTGCTGGACGCGGTGCAGAACGCGGTGCAGGAGGGCCGGGTGCGGGGCCGGTCCGCGACCGGGGCGGACGGCCCACCCTGTGACATTTCTGTGCGGCCCGGCGCTGAAGACCGTGAGGGTCCACCCCCAGCGAATTCCGTACGAACGAGGACAGTCTTGGGCCAGGGAGGGGAACCCCGGCGCGCACAGGCGTACGACGGGGAGCTGGGCGCGGCCGTGGCGCGGGCCCAGGACGGCGACGAGACCGCGTTCGCCGTCGCGTACCGGATCGTCCAGCCGGGGCTGCTCGGCTATCTGCGCGGGATCGTCGGGGACGACGCCGAGGACGTGGCCTCCGACGCCTGGCTGGAGATCGCCCGCGATCTCGGGCGGTTCAAGGGCGACGGCGCCGGGTTCCGCGGCTGGACCGCGACCATCGCCCGGCACCGGGCCCTGGACCATCTGCGCCGGCTGCGGGTGCGGCCGAGGGCGGCGGCGCTGGAGCACGAGGTGGCCATGGACCTGCCCGGTCCGCACACCACGCACGACCAGGCGCTGGAGTCGCTCTCCACCGCGCGGGCGCTGGAACTGGTCCGGGGACTCCCGCGGGACCAGGCGGAGGCCGTGCTGCTGAGGGTCGTCGTGGGACTGGACGGTCCCGCCGCGGCACGGGTCCTGGGCAAGCGCCCCGGCGCGGTCCGCACGGCCGCGCACCGCGGCCTGAAACGCCTGGCCCGCCAGCTCGGTGTGACGGACGCGAACGGCGACGGTGTGACGGATGACGGACCCCGCACGCTGGGGGATGCGACATGAACGGCCACGGCCGCACGGCCGGCCACGGCCACCCGGACAGTCATGGGGATCGGCGGCACGCACAGACGTACGCACAGGACAGAGACGGAAACGGACATGGGTGAACGGCTGAACGACGGCGGGGAGCCGGTCCCTCGGCGTCCGCGCCCGGCCGGCACGGGTCCTGCGGCGGACGCGGCCGACCAGGAGCTGGAGGCTCTGCTCGCCGAGGTTCTGCGCATCGCGGGCGGTCCCGTCGCGCCGCCCGCGGGCAGCGAGGGCGAGCAGCGGGCCGTGGCCGCCTTCCGGGCCGCCCGGGACGCGGGCGCGCACACCGCCCGTACCCGTCGGCGCGACGACTGGCGGCCCCGGACCCGCCGGTCCACCGCCCGCTCGCTGCGGGCGACGCTCTCCGTCGCCGTCGCGAGCCTCGTCCTCGGCGGGGTCGCGTTCGCCGCGATCGGGTCCGCCGGGCAGGACACGGCCGAGGCCAGGCGTCCGGAGCGGTCCGCGCCCCCGTCCGAGGGCCGCTCCGCCGCGCCGTCGCCCACCCCGTCCCCGGCCGCCCCCTCGGCCCCCGCCGACCGGGACCGCCCGGTGACCGCGCAGGACACCGCGGCCCGCTGCCGCGCCTACGAGCGGGTCGAGGGCCGGGGCAGGGCGCTGGACTCCACGGCCTGGCAGCGGCTGGTGACGGCGGCGGGCGGCGAGGAGAACGTCGAGGCGTACTGCGCGGCCCAGACGGCGCCGGCCCGCGACGACGGCGGGAATGACGGCGGGAGCAACGGCAACAACGACGGCAACAACGACGGCAAGGGCAACGGCACCACCGGCAAGGGCCGGGAGAAGGCCGCGAAAACCCCCAAGGGCAGCGCCGGGAAGCAGTAGCCTCACGCTGCCGAGGCAACGACCGGGGTCGCCACCCCCCACAGGAGAGACCCCGGCCGTCGCGCGGCACGGACCGCGCGGCGGCCCGTACTTCCTTCAGCGCCGGGCGTGCGTTTTCTGTCACACCCCGGGTACCGTGCGGGACCGTCCCCGACGGGATCACGAGTCAGTTGCATGTTGTACGGACATGGACGGGCGGTGCTTTCAGGTCGTAACGTGCCTTTCGCGCCGGACGGGCCAAGCGGCAGACCACCGCGACGACCTGCGGTCCACCGCACCGACCAGCGGTCTCGACCGCGACCATCGACCGACCGAGGAACCACGACGTGGGGGACGACGCGGAGCTGACAGCCGCGGTGCTTGCGGCACAGAACGGGGACGAGACCGCTTTCCGGGCTGTGTACCGCGCGGTGCACCCGCGGCTCCTCGGGTACGTGCGCACACTCGTCGGCGACCTCGACGCCGAGGACGTGGCCTCCGAGGCGTGGCTGCAGATCGCCCGGGACCTGGAGCGCTTCGGGGGCGACGCGGACCGCTTCCGCGGCTGGGCCGCCCGGATCGCCCGCAACCGCGCGCTCGACCACATACGGATGCGCGGCCGGCGCCCCGCGATCGGCGGCGACGAGACCGAGCTGACCGGCCGGGCCGCCGAGTGCGACACCGCCGGCGAGGCCATCGAGGCGCTGGCCACCGGCCGCACCCTCGACCTCATCTCCCGGCTCCCGCAGGACCAGGCCGAGGCGGTCGTGCTGCGGGTCGTGATGGGCCTGGACGCCAAGACCGCCGCCGAGACCCTCGGCAAGCGCCCCGGCGCCGTCCGCACCGCCGCGCACCGCGGCCTGAAGAAGCTCGCCGAGATGCTCGGCGACGATCCGGAGACCGCCGGGGTGCTCGATGCCCTGCCTCCGCAGCGAGGGCCGCGTTCGCGCGCGGTAACGTCCGCGAGTGTGACGCAACCGAGCGCGCGGACGCAGAAGGACATGTGATGGCCGACAAGCAGGACAGGTGGCTCGACCGTGAGACGGCGGAGCGTCTGCTGCGCGGTGAGTCACCCGAGAACGCTGTCGCCCCGGAAGCCCAGGACCAGGCCGAACGCCTCGCCAGAACGCTGGCCGCACTCTCCGCGCTGGGCGCCGAACCGCTGCGGGCCGACGAGGAGCTCCCCGGTGAGGAGGCCGCCCTGAAGGCCTTCAGCGAGGCCCGGGCGGCCCGTGAGTCCCCTGCGCTGTCCCTCACGTCACAGCAGTCGCCCACGTCACACCCGTCGGCGTATCCGGGCGACGCCGGACTGGTCCGTATCGGCGGCCGCACCGGCGCCGATCGCAACGGCGAACGGGCACACCGCCGCCTGAGCCGCCCGCTGAGGCTCGGGCTGGCCGCCGTCGTGGCCGCCGGCATGCTCGGCGGGGTCGCGGTCGCCGCCGGCAGCGGAGTGCTCCCGAGCCCCTTCGACGGGGCCGGGCCCGAACCCGGCGCTTCCGTCTCCGGCGCCGCGAGCCCCGACCATCAGTCGGCCTCGCCCTCCCCGAAGACCTCCGAGACATCGGAGACCTCCGACGGCGCCCCGGACGCGGTGGCGCCCGACGGCGGTGCCGACCGCGACACCACCGGGAGGGCGAAGGGCACGGACGGCTCCGCCACCGCACCCGGCGCCCGCGGCGGGTGGCCGCAGGGCGTGACCTCGTCCTGCCGGGACGTCGAGGCCGGCCGGCCGCTGGGCACCGAGCGTCGCCGCACCCTGGAGGGCCTGGCCGGCGGCCGGTCCCGGGTGCCGACGTACTGCGCGTACGTCCTGGACGGCGGCCCCGGCCGGAACGGGGGCGGCGGTCAGGACGACTCGGACCACGGGAACTCCTGGGGCGACCACGACAGCGGCACCGGCCGGGGCACCTACGACGAAGGTTCGGCCGGGCTCTCCGCCGGCCCGGGCGCCGCGGCCGGCACGGGGTACGGCCGGGACGGCGACCACGACGGCGGCACCGGCTCGGACGGCCACAGCGGCGGCCACGGAAATGGCGGCGGCCACAGAAACGGCGGCGGCCACGGGGGCAACGGCGGGCACGGCGGCACCGGCCGCCACTGACTCCCCCCGACTCCCACACACCCCATCTGACCTGCGACTTCGCAGATCTCTGAAGTTTTTTCGCGCCGGGTGTGACGTTTTCGGGAGCCGCGACGCAGTAACAAGTGAGCCGACTGGTCATCGGCCTTCGCACGCAGCCGGGGTTCCCCCCGTACCTACGGCTCGTGCACCTGGCGCGGGCGGGACACGTTCCCCCGGTCCCGCCCGCGCCCCGAACTCACCAGGACACCACGACCTTGTCGCCGCTGCGGACCTGCGCGAACAACGCCGAGACCGCCGCCTCGTCCCGTACGTTCACACAGCCGTGCGAGGCGCCCGCGTAGCCCCGGGCCGCGAAGTCGGACGAGTAGTGCACCGCCTGGCCGCCGCTGAAGAACATCGCGTACGGCATCGGCGTGTGGTAGAGCGTCGACACATGGCCGCGGGACTTCCAGTAGACCTGGAACACCCCCTCGCGGGTGGGCGTGTACTGGGAGCCGAACCGCACGGACATCGTCGACACGGTCCGTCCGTCGATCATCCAGCGCAGGGTGCGGCTCGTCTTGTCGATGCACAGCACCCGTCCGGTCAGACACCGGGAGTCGGGCTCCGCGGCGGGCTGACCGCCCATCAGATACAGCTCCCACTGCCCCGGTTCACGCGTCATCCCCACCAGCCGGTCCCAGGTGACGGTGTCCGTCGTCCCGGTCCGCGGCAGCCCGCGCTTGCCCTGGAACCCCTTCACCGCCTCCTCGGTGGACGCCTCGTACCGGCCCGTCGGCCCCTCGAAGAGCCAGGCGAGCTGTCGCAGCCGGGCCTGGAGTTCGCGCACGTCCCGCCCGGAGTCGCCGCGCCGGTACAGCACGGCTGGGGCGGGCGACGGGGTGCCGGGGGTCCGGGCCGCGATCGGCTTGTCGTCCGGGGCGGTGCCGCTCGGGTCCGGGTCGGGGGTCGTGCCGGTGACGCCGGCCCGGACCGGCGGGCGCGCCCTGCCGTCCTGGGTGCCCGGGGTCCGCACGGTACAGCCGCACAGGGTCGCCAGGGCCGCCGTGCCGGCCAGGGCGATGATCGATCTCCGCATCCGCATGCCTGAGATGTTCCCCCCGGATGACGCCGGGCGAACGGAGCGGCATGGTGGTGGGCATGGTGCGCGCGTCGGAGTCGGGACTGCCCATCGAGCCGGTGTACGGGCCCGCGGCCCTGGACGGCTGGGACCCGGCCGAACAGCTGGGCGAACCGGGCGGCTACCCCTTCACCCGGGGCGTCCACCCGTCCATGTACACCGGCCGCCCCTGGACCATGCGCCAGTACGCGGGCTTCGGCACGGCGGCCGAGTCCAACGCCCGCTACCGGCAGCTCATCGCGCACGGCACGACCGGCCTGTCCGTGGCCTTCGACCTGCCCACGCAGATGGGCCACGACTCCGACGCCCCGCTCGCCCACGGCGAGGTCGGCAAGGTGGGCGTGGCCGTCGACTCCCTCGACGACATGCGGGTGCTGTTCGGCGGGATCCCGCTGGACCGGGTGTCCACCTCGATGACGATCAACGCCCCGGCGGCGCTGCTCCTGCTGCTGTACCAGCTGGTGGCGGAGGAGCAGGGCATCGCGGGGGACCGGCTGACGGGCACCGTCCAGAACGACGTCCTCAAGGAGTACATCGCGCGCGGGACGTACATCTTCCCGCCCCAGCCCTCCCTGCGGCTGACCGCCGACATCTTCCGCTACTGCCGGGCCGAGCTGCCGCGGTGGAACACGATCTCGATCTCCGGCTACCACATGGCGGAGGCGGGCGCGTCCCCGGCGCAGGAGATCGCTTTCACCCTGGCGGACGGTATCGCGTACGTCCGAACGGCGGTGGCGGCGGGCATGGAGGTCGACGATTTCGCCCCCCGGCTGTCCTTCTTCTTCGTGGCCCGCACGACCCTCCTGGAGGAGGTCGCGAAGTTCCGCGCCGCCCGCCGGATCTGGGCGCGGGTGATGCGGGAGGAGTTCGGGGCGCGCGACCCGAAGTCGCTGATGCTGCGCTTCCACACCCAGACCGCGGGGGTCCAGCTGACGGCCCAGCAGCCCGAGGTGAACCTGGTGCGGGTCGCCGTCCAGGGCCTGGCCGCCGTCCTGGGCGGCACCCAGTCCCTGCACACCAACTCCTACGACGAGGCGCTCGCGCTGCCCTCGGACAAGAGCGCGCGGCTGGCGCTGCGGACCCAGCAGGTGCTGGCCCACGAGACGGACGTGACCGCGACGGTCGACCCCTTCGCGGGCTCGTACGTCGTCGAGAGCATGACCGACGACGTGGAGGCGGCGGCGCTCGGGCTGATGCGCCGGGTCGAGGACCTCGGCGGCGCGGTCGCCGCGATCGAGCGCGGCTTCCAGAAGGAGGAGATCGAGCGCAACGCCTACCGGATCGCCCGGCAGACGGACTCCGGCGAGCGGGTGGTGGTGGGCGTGAACCGCTTCCGGCTCGACGAGGAGGAGCCGTACGAGCCGCTCCGGGTGGACCCGGCCATCGAGGCCCGGCAGGCGGAGCGGCTCGCGCGGCTGCGCGCCGGGCGCGACGGCCCGGCGGTCGGGACGGCCCTGGCCGCCCTGCGGAAGGCGGCCGGGGGCCGGGACAACGTCCTGTACCCGATGAAGGAGGCGCTGAGGGCCCGGGCCACGGTGGGCGAGGTGTGCGGCGCGCTGCGGGAGGTGTGGGGGACGTACGTCCCGGCCGACGCGTTCTGATCTGGGAACCTCCGTGCGACACTCGTCCTCGTGTTCGGAGTCGTCGACCTTCCCACCTATCTCGCGGGCCTCGTCCTGATCGTCCTCCTTCCGGGACCCAACTCCCTGTACGTCCTCTCCGTCGCCGCCCGGCGCGGGGTGCGGGCGGGCTACACCGCCGCGGCCGGGGTGTGGTGCGGGGACACCGTGCTGATGACGCTGTCGGCGGCCGGGGTCGCCTCGCTGCTCCAGGCCAACGCCGTGCTGTTCGGGATCGTGAAGTACGCCGGCGCCGGCTATCTGAGCTGGCTCGCCGTCGGGATGCTGCGGGCGGCGTGGGGGATGGTGCGGACGCGCGTCCCCGCCGGGGGGGAGGCCGCCGTCGCCGACGAGCGGCCCTTCCGCCGGGCGTTGGTCGTGAGCCTGTTCAACCCCAAGGCGATCCTGTTCTTCGTCGCCTTCTTCGTGCAGTTCGTCGATCCCGGATACGCCTGTCCGGCCCTGTCGTTCGTCGTCCTCGGCGCCTTCGCGCAGCTGGCGAGCTTTCTGTATCTCACGCTGCTGATCTTCAGTGGGACCAGGCTCGCGGACGCGTTCCGGCGGCGCAGGCGGCTGGCCGCGGGCGTGACCTCGGCGGCCGGGGCGTTGTTCCTCGGGTTCGCGGTGAAGCTGTCGCTCGCGAGTGCCTGAGGCCGCGCCCTAGAAAAAGCCGACGCGCGCCCGGTACTCCCTCGCGTCCCGCTCGGTCGTGCCCGCCCAGCCCACATGGCCGTCCGGGCGGACCAGGAACACCCCGTCCTCCTGCTGCACCACCGTCCAGTCGGTGCCGTTCCGCGTCAGATCCGGCATGCGGTCGCCCGCCCGGATCGGGCCCGGGGCCGGGCGGGTCTCCTCGCTGAGGGAGGACGCGCGGTAGTGCAGGCCCAGTTGGCGGGTCTTCGCTCCCCGGCGGGCCTCGCCCCGGTGGATCGCCGTCGACAGGCCCAGCATGGCCGCGGCGTTCGGGCGGCGCTCCTCCTCGTAGGTGTCCAGGAGGGCCGCCGGGGCCCGCCCGCCCAGGACCGCCCCCAGCTTCCAGCCCAGGTTGTAGGCGTCCTGGACGCTGGTGTTCAGACCCTGGCCGCCGGCCGGGGAGTGGACGTGCGCCGCGTCCCCGGCGAGGAAGATCCGGCCCTCGCGGAAACGGTCCGCCAGGGCGGCGCGCGGACGGAACGAGGAGGACCAGCGGACCTCCGTCACGTCCTCGGCGGCGAGGTGGGTCCGGGCGGCGATCACCTCGCGGACGCCGCCCGGACCGAGCAGGGGCGCCAGGTCGGTGCCGTCCGGGAACTGCGCCGCCAGCTGGAAGTCCTCCGTCCCGGCCAGCGGGCACAGCGCCAGGAAGCCCGTGCCCTCCCCGGCCGGCGGGAAGACGTGCCACCAGGTCCGCTCCAGACCCGTGATCCGTACGTCCGCCACCAGCAGCGGGTCCGGGTCGACCGTCTCGCCGGTCATGCCGATGCCGAGCGCCCGGCGCACCGCCGAGCGGCCCCCGTCGGCGGCGACCGCGTACCGGGCGCGCACCGGCCCGCCGGAGGCGAAGCGCGCCGTGACCCCTTCGGCGTCCTGCTCGATCTCCGTCAGCTCGTGCCCGAAGACGATCGCGCCGCCGAGTTCCGTCAGCCGGGCCCGCAGGATCTCCTGGTTGCGCCACTGCGGGAGCATCCAGGGGCCGGTGAAGCGGGAGCCCTCCTCGCCGGCCTCGGCCGGGTCGAACATCCGGTGCTCGCCGGCCTGCTCGCCGTCCTGCCAGATCATGCCGACCGGGTAAGGGCCACCGGCGTCGAGGACCGCGTCGAGGACGCCGAGATCCTCGTAGATCTCCAGGGTGCGCGGTTGCAGGCCCTTGCCGCGGGAGCCGGGGGCGAGGGTCGCGCCGCGCTCCACCACCAGCGCGTCCACGCCGCGCCGGGCCAGGTCGATGCCGAGGGCGAGGCCGGTGGGACCCGCACCCACGATCAGTACGTCCGTCTGCCGCATCCCCATCTCCTTAACGCTGTTAAGTGCTGTCGTCGACGACTGTGCCCTTAACGGCGTTAAGCTGTCAACCGTGACCACCGATCGAGCCCCCAGGGCCCCCCTCGACCGCAAGCGCGTCGCCGCCACCGCCCTGACGCTGCTGAACGAGACCGGCCTGGACGGGCTGACCCTGCGCGCCATCGCCAAGGAGCTCGACGTCAAGGCGCCGGCCCTGTACTGGCACTTCAAGGACAAACAGGCGCTGCTGGACGAGATGGCCACCGAGATGTACCGGCGGATGGTCGCCGGAACCGCCCTCGACCCGGCCGACTCCTGGCAGGAGCGGCTCCGCAAGGTCAACCGCGGGCTGCGCGAGGCCCTCCTCGCCTACCGCGACGGCGCGCGGGTGTTCAGCGGCTCACGCTTCACGGGCACCGGGCACGCCCGGGAGATGGAGGAGAACCTGCGGCTGTTCACGGCCGCCGGGTTCGGCCTCGGTCAGGCCGTCCGGGCGACCTCGACCGCGTACGCGTACACCATCGGGTTCGTCATCGAGGAGCAGGGCGTACAGCCGCTGCCCGGCGAACGGCGGGAGGGGGTACGACGTCGAGGAGCGCGCCCGGCTGCTCGCCGATTTCCCGCTGGCCGCGCGGGCCGGCGCGGAGATCTTCGCCGATTACGGCACGCATTTCGACGAGGGACTGGAGATCGTCATCGCGGGAATCGGGGCGCGCTGCGGAGTTTCCTGAGAAAGGCCCCGTGATTCACCCGGAATTCACTGGCGCGGCGCCGCCAGTGCCCTCCGCAGCCTCGGCGTCAGCCGCTCCTCCACGAGTCTGTTCATCGCGTACGCCAGCACCAGCATCCCCGCGACCGTCAGCAGGAAGGTGGCCGCGGAGGGGACGCCCAGCCGGCGGTGCAGGGCCGCGACCACGACCCAGCCCAGGTGCTCGTGCACCAGGTAGAACGGGTACGTCAGCGCGCCCGCCACCGTCAGCCAGCCCCAGTTCACCCGGTCGAGCCACCCCAGCGCGATCGCCGCGACGGCGACGAACCCGAAGGCGACGACCGCGATGATGCCGTACGAGGTGCGGTGGGCGAAGGCGTGCGGGTCGGAGACGTTCCACAGGCTGCGGACCGCGTAGTGCTGGCCGACGAGGAAGCTCACCCCGGTGATGCCCCACGCGTAGGGGTCACGGCGGTCACGGTGCACCAGGTACAGGCCGACCCCGCCGACGAAGAACGGCGCGTACTCCGGCATGAGGACGATGTCGAGCAGCGGCTGGTGCGCGCCCTGCGCGATCGCCGCCGCCAGGATCCAGCCCGCGCAGAACAGGATCACCCGGCGCCGGTTCGCGCCCGGCAGCACCACGCACAGCGCGAACAGGGCGTAGAAGCGGACCTCCGCCCACAGCGTCCAGTCCACGCCCAGCACCCGGTCCACGCCCAGCGGCTGCTGGAGCAGGGTCAGGTTGACCAGGACGTCACTGGGCGAGACGGCGTCGTAGACGACCACCGGCAGCGCGAAGACGGCCGTCACCAGCAGCACCGCCACCCAGTACGCGGGCATCAGCCGGGCCACCCGGGAGGCGAAGAACGAGCGCAGCGGGCGGCCCCAGCCGCTCATGCAGATGACGAAGCCGCTGATCACGAAGAAGACCTGGACGCCCAGGCAGCCGTACGCGAACGGCGTGTGCAGGGTGGGGAAGACCTGCGCCGCCGAGGTGCCCCAGGCGCGGGTGATGTCGCCGCCCCGGCCGCCGTAGTGGTAGCAGGCCACCATCAGGGCCGCGATCAGCCGCAGGCCGTCCAGCGCGCGCAGCCGGCCACCGCGCGGGGCCGCCTCCGGGGTGGCGACCGTGAGGCTCCCCTGTGTCGTGTTCACGACCGTCTGTGTCACGCGAGTGTCCCTGGGAATGCGGATGAGTGCCGTCTATGTGGACCCTATGGCGTCACCCGCGAAACTTCTGTTCGACGGCCCCAGCATTCGCTCCTCTGTTCCGAGGGGTTCACCTGAGCGTCGTTTTCCTTTCTTACGTTCTCCCAACCTCACCAGGTTTCAGTACGTCAAAACGCTTTTCATAAGACCAGGAGAACCATGACGAGGGTCCGCAGCAGAGGGTCAGACGCCAGGCCGCAGAGGCCCTCGTCAGCGCCATCCCCGGTCTCGCTCGACGACTGCCTGCGCGCCTGCTCCGTGCACAGCGGCAAGCTCGTCGGCAGCCTCGACCCCCGCCGCCAGGCGGTCGCCGAGGCGCTCCGCCAACTCCTCGCCACCTGGGCGGTCCAGGACCAGTCCGCGCCCGCGCCCACCGCCGGCAGCCTGCTCCGGCGCACCAGGGCCGCCGCCACCGGCAGCGGCGGCACCCTCGGCAACGACGTCCTCGACGCCCTGCTCAACGTCGGCAACAAGGCCGTCGTCTGCCCCTACGACGACGAGCTGAACCTCACGCTGACCATCACCGACACCATCCTCCACCTGCGCCGGGGCTCCCGCGCCGGCTGGCGGCTGCGCGGCCGGATCCTGGAGGCCCTCGGCCTGCCCGAGGAGGCCGCCGAGGCCTACGAGCGCTACCTCGACCTCACCAAGGAGGACGGCTTCGGCGTCCGCGCCCGCGTCGACGGCATCCACGCCGCCACCCGGGCCCGCACCGAACTGCTCACCCTGCTGGAGCGCACCGTCCCCGAGGCCACCCGCTTCGCCGCCGGACCCGCCACCGACGCCTGGGCCGACGGCCTCGCCGCGCACGCCGCAGGCGACCAGGGCGGCGCCGAGGCCCGGCTGGCCGGCGCGCTCCTCGCCATGGACCGCGAGGGCGCCCGCGAGGACGAGGTCCAGGAGGCCCTCGCGCACTACCTCGACCTCGCCACCGCCCGGCAGAGCCGCCCCACCCCCGAGCTGACCCGGGCCCTGGCCCTGTACGCCGACACCCGCCGCAACCGGATGCGCGGCCCGGTGCCCGACCCCCTGTTCGGGGGCGTGCAGTGGCTCAGCCTCGGCGAGTTCCGCAACCGGATCGCCGGCAAGTCGATCTGCCTCGTCGCCAACTCGGGCACGGTCGGCGAGAGCGGCCTCGGCCACGACATCGACGCCTACGACCTCGTCGTGCGCTTCAACTCGTACCGCATCGACCCGGCGCACACCGGCAGCAGGACCGACATCCACGTCACCATCCACAAGCACCACTACAACTGGGACAAGCCCGTCGACACCCGGCTCGTGTTCAGCGGAAGCTCGCCCGACTGGAAGTACTCGGTCCGCAACAAGCTGGTCCCCGGCGCCCAGACCTGCGTCAACGACGAGTCGCTGCGCTGGCCCGTGCGCGCCATCGGCGGCTGGACCACCGAGCAGTTCGCGGCCATCCCCACCTCCGGCTTCAACATGCTCTGGCTGCTCGACTTCCTCGACGTCAGCCCCACGCTCGACCTGATCGGCTTCGACTTCTACGAGAGCGGCGCCTACCGCCTCCCCGAGGCGATGAAGCTGGCCATCACCAACGTGCACGAATACGGCAGCGAGAAGACGTGGGTCATGGAACGGGCCCAGAGCGTCTCCGGCATGAGGATTTCCCTGCGATGACCACTTCCACACCGGCCCCCGCCCCGGCGGCCCCCGCCACCGACGCCTCCGCCCTCACCGGCAAGCGCCGCATCGCCTTCGCGAGCTTCGTCGACGAGAACTACCTCCCCGGCTTCCTCGTCCTGCTGCGCTCCCTCGCCCTGTCCAACCCCCACCTCTGCGAGGACTTCCTCGTCCTCCACGACGGCCTGCGCCCCGCCTCCGTCGCCGCGATCCGCGACCTGCACCCGCGCGTCGGGTTCCGCCGGGTGGACGCCGACCACTACGACTCCTACGTCAAGGGCGACCAGGACAACTACCTGGTCCGCAAGGCCTACTTCATCCTCGACGTCTTCCGCGTCCGCGACTACGACACCGTGATCACCCTGGACACCGACATGGTGGTCCTCGGCCCCGTCGACGAACTCCTGACGCTGCGCCACGGCCTCGCCGCCGTCCCGCAGTTCTTCTACGGCGACAAGACCCGCATGCTCAACAGCGGTCTCCTCGTCATCCAGAAGGAGTACCTCAGCGACGCGTTCTGCGCGAAGATCGACGCGATCGGCCGCAGCGGCACGTACGAGCTCGACAAGCACGACCAGGGCATCCTCAACGCCCTCCTCGACGGCGACTTCGTCGACCTCGACCCCCGGTACAACTACGTCAAGCGCCGCCTCTCCGGCGACCTCCCGGTCCCCGACGACGTCGCCGTGCTGCACTTCACCGGCCGCCACAAGCCCTGGCAGGGCGGCGAGGCCGGCTACGGACTCGCCCAGGAGCGCTGGGCCGAGTTCGAGCTGACCGACGCCGAGTTCCACGCCGCCTACCTGGAGGCCGGCGACACCCTCCACCACGACCTGCTCGTCCACTACGGCACCCCGCACGTCGAGCGCACCGGCGACGCCGACACCGCCCGCAAGGTCGCCCTCGCCCACATCGGCGCCGGCGACTTCCAGGCCGCCGTCGACATCCTGGAGCAGGTCCACCTGCCCATCGACGAGGCCTGGCCGCACGAGGTGTACGGCAACGCCCTGATGAGCGTCTCCCGCTACGAGGAGGCCAAGGCCCAGCTCCACCTCGCGAGCGCCGCCCCCAACCGGGCCGCCACCGCCTTCTCCCGGCTCGCCCAGATCGCCTGGGTCCACGGCGAGGACACCCAGGCCCGCGAGTACGCCACCGCCGGCCTCACCGTCGACCCCACCCACCGCGCCAGCCGCATCTGGCACCAGCGCACCACCGGCATCCCGGCCCAGCCCGCCGGCCGCCCCGAGGACCAGCTCGCCCACGTCGCGTTCTACATGGACCGCCAGGGCAACGCCGGCGACAAGCTGCTCCCGGAGAGCGTCCGGCTCGGCTTCGATCGCGACACCACCTCCCGCCGCTGGCACTCCGTGCACGCCCACCGCCTCTTCGACCGGAACGCCCTGGAGCGCGTCAACGCCCGCCGCGGCCTGGTCATCGGCGGCGGCGGTCTCTTCATCCCGGACACCATGCCCAACGGCAACAGCGCCTGGCAGTGGAACGTCCCGGACGAGATGCTCAAGGGCATCGAGGTCCCGATCGCGGTCTACGCCGTCGGCTTCAACGCCTTCGACGGCCAGTCCTACCGCGCCCACCGCTTCCGCGAGTCGCTGCGCCTCCTCGTCGAGAAGTCCGCGTTCTTCGGTCTGCGCAACCACGGCTCCATCGAGAAGGTCCGGGCGATGCTCCCCGCCCACCTCCACGACAAGGTCCGCTTCCAGCCCTGCCCGACCACCGTCACCCGCCAACTCGTCGACGGCTGGCAGGACCCCGTGCGCCGCGACGACACCATCCTCGTCAACGCCGCCTACGACCGCGCCGGCCTGCGCTTCGGCCACGACTACGGCTACTTCCTCGCCCAGATGGCCAAGGCCGTCGAGGGCCTGCGTGAGCTGGCCGACGTCCAGTGCGTGGCGCACTCCCTCGACGACGAGAAGATCGCCTTCGACCTGCGCCGCGAACACGGCGTCTCGCTGCCCGTCATCCCGATGTACGACTTCGACAACGACGGCATTCGCGACCTGTACGCCCGCACCAGGCTCGTCATCGGCATGCGCGGCCACGCCGGCATGATCCCCTTCGGCTGCGGCACCCCGATCATCAGCCTCATCTCGCACCCCAAGATGGCGTACTTCCTACGTGACATCGACCGCCCCGAGTGGGGTGTCTCGGTGCACGACCGCAACCTCGCCGCGCTCCTCGTGGAACGCTCCCGCGACCTGCTCGCCGACCACGACCGCACGGTCGCCGACGTGCACGGCCGCCAGCAGGAACTGTGGAAGGTCACCGAGGCCAACTCCGCCGACCTGCGCACGATCCTGGGCGGCTGACCCCATGGCTCCCCCGGCGACGACGACCGCCCCGGTCGACGCGCCGCCCGCCCCCCGCGCCCGCCGGTCACCCCTGTGGTGGCCGGTGGTCGCGGCCCCGGCCGCGGCGGCCGTCGTGTACACGGTCCTCACCCGGCGCCTGACGGGCGACCTCCAGTACGTGCTCGCCGCCCTGCGCCTCGGCGGCGAGGCCGGCTACTCCCCGTCCGAGGTCTTCACCCACCGCCCCTTCTTCTACCGCTGGTTCATCGCCCTGCTGGACCTGCCCACCTCCGGCGGCACGGCCGTCCGGGAGACGATCATCGAAGCCGAGGGCGCCCTCGTCGTGGCGGCCGCGGCCCTCGCCCTGTACACCGCACTCCTGCGCCGGACCACCCCGCGCGAGGCCGCCCTCACCGCGGGCACCACCGGACTCGTCCTGGCCCTCGCCCCGCGCACCGACTTCCTCCAGCCGGAGTGGACGGCGGTCGTCCTGACGGTGTTCGGCGTCGCCGCCGCCCTCGGGGTCCGCAGGGCCTGGCCCGCCGCCCTGCTCGCCGCGCTGCCGCTCGGCCTCGCGGTGATGATGAAGTACTCCACCGCCTCCACCGCCGCCTTCGGCGTCCTGATCCTGTGGGCCGCCGACCGCGGCCGGGCGATCCGCGTCGCCGCCGTCGCCGTACCCGGCGCCCTCGCGCTCTTCGGACTGAGCGTCCTGGCCGGCTCGCACGAGCTCCAGTGGACGCACGACATGCCGCTGATCAACCAGTCTGCCCTCAGCCGCACCGGCATCCGCCCGGGCTTCGTCCTGCACCGGTCCTTCGAGTTCCTCGCGGACCGGTCCGTCCTCACCCCGGTGCTGCTGCTCCTTCCCGGCGCCCTGCTGCTCCTCCTCACCCGCGTCCAGGGCCGCGCCCGCCGTCTGGAACTGCTGACGATCGCCGTGCTCATCGGCTTCGGCTCGCTGGCCGTGGTGATCGTCCAGGGCAACTGGTTCCCGTACCACGCCGTCCAGCTCACCGTCCTCGCCGCCGCCGTCTGGGGCCTCGCGGTGGGCGGATCCGCGCGGCCCCCGTGGTGCTTCGGCGCGGTGTCCCTGCTCTACGGCACCCTGCCCGCGCTCTACACCCGGCTGCCGCACGGCCTCCAGCGCCCCGCGACGCTGTGGGCCCTCGGGCTGCTCGCCCTGCTGGCCGCGCTGGCCGACACCCGGCTCACCGGAGTGCCCCGGCGCTCCCTCGCACCGGTCGCGCTCGCCGGGGTCGTCCTGCTCGCCGGACCGATCTGGCCGAGCTCCCCGCACCTGGCCCAGTACGGCAAGGTGTCCGCGACCAACACCACGTTCCACCGCAACGCCGAGACCAAGCAGAGGGACGCCGACCAGCTGCGCGCACAGCTCCCGGCGGGCGCCAAGGTGCTCTACCTGGCCTTCGGCGACACGGTCTACTACGTCGACCACCCGGCCCGGTGCCGCTACCCGATCGCCACGTTCCTGCAGCGCACCCGCTTCATCCCGGACGTGGCCGACCTGAAGTCCTTCAAGGAGAACGCCGACTGCGTCGACCACGACCCGGCGCCCTACGCGATCCTGGACCGGGCCTGGTTCCGGCTCGCCTCCGTCGACGCGGACCTGCGCAGGCGCGTACAGGCGACGTACGCGTGCCCGCCGCTCAGGCCGAGGACACCGCTGGTGGTGTGCAAGCTGAAGTAGCCGCGCGCGGAAGGGGCCCCGGTGTGCACCGGGGCCCCTTCCGTAGGTTCGGAACCGGTCAGCGCAGCCCGAGCGAGGCCGTCACCTTCCGGGCCATCTCCACCGAGTAGCTCTGCCCCCGGTCCTGCGGGTAGATCTGGGCCATCGTCGCCAGCGTGACCCGGCTCATCGGGGTCTCGTGGCGCGGTATCAGCGCCCGGTACCGCGGGGTCACCACGGGCTGGGCGAAGCCGGCCTTCGAGAAGTGCCAGTCCTTGATCCAGGCCGGGTCGAAGGCGGGGTTGATCCGCTTCAGGTACGGCACGAACGCGTTCAGCAGCTCACCGGGGTCGGTGGTGAAGCGCCAGTCCTCGCGCTCGACGTAGTTGCCGACGTAGAGGATGTGCCGGCCGCCGTAGACCGACGGGTCGATCATCTTGGTGTGCTCGACCACCGCGAGGAAAGGGAAGTCCGGCTCGTTGATGTTGAGCCAGTAGTACGGGATCACACTGCGGTCCGTCTCGAGGACGAAGCACGTGGCGCCCAGGTACTGGTTCTTCCACACCGTGTCCTCGGCGGGCAGCCCCGCGGCCTTGGCGAAGGCGGGCTGCGGGGTGGTGACGATCAGGTGGTCGAAGCGGTACGTCGAGCCGTCCGCGCAGGTCACGACCGGCGTGTCGCCCTCCTGCCGGACGGTCTCGACGGCCTTGCCGAACTCGACCTTCCCGCCGCGCTCCTCGATCCCGTCCCGCAGGGCGGCGTACACCCGCTCGAACCCGCCGTCCACGTAGCCGAGTTCGAAGGTCCGGCAGTGGATGCGGGCCCACAGCCAGGCCATCGACACCTGCTCGGCGCGGTCCCCGAACTTGCCCTTCAGCAGCGGCTCCCAGATGGCCGCCGTGGCCTTCTTCCCGGCCCTCCTGCGCAGCCAGGCGAGCGCGGTGAGGTCGTTGTACCGCTCGCCGTTCCGTACGGCCTTCAGCACCGCGGACGACCCCGCGAAGCGCACCGCGTCCACCGGCGAGAACTCCGGGAAGCGGAGCATGTCGAACGGGGTGGTGAAGTCGATGAGCCTCCCGCCCCGGTAGATCCCGGTGGTCGGCCTGTGGAAGCGCAGCGCGTCCCCGAGCCCCAGCTCCCCGATGAGGGCGATCATCGCCCTGTCGCTGCGGAAGATGTGGTGGTAGTAGCGCTCCAGCGGCACCCCGCCCACCTCCAGCGAGGCGGCCAGCCCGCCCAGTTCACCGGCGGCCTCCAGGATGGTCACCTGATGCCCGGCGCGCACGGCGTCCCAGGCGGCGGTGAGGCCGGTGGCGCCGGCGCCGATGATGCCGAGGTTCACGCGAAACTCCATTTTTTGTTGAGCACGAACTGGAGCGCCAGGACCAGGGGCATCGAGCCCACCTTGACGAGGTTGGCGTTGATCCCCAGGCCGTCGGTGAAGGCGAGGAAGAGCAGGTCGGTGAGGGCGATGCCGGTCAGCCCGACGGCGTAGAAGCGCAGGAAGCGGACGACGAGCCGGTCCCGGGCCTCGAAGGTGAAGCGGGCGTTGAGGGCGAAGTTGTTGGTGATGGCGAGCGTGGTGCTGATCGCGTTGGCGAACTGCTCGTCCATCCCGGCCCCGTTGTGCAGCAGCAGGAAGACGACGAGGTCGAGGGTGACCCCGCTGCCGCCGATCAGGGTGTAGCGGACCAGCTGGCGCACGGTCCGGGAGGAGGGGCGCGCCTGGATCCCGGCCGTGGTCTCAGTCATCGGCTGGGGAACCGCCGATCACCTCGCGCACCAGGTACAGCGGACGGCCCTGCGCCTCGCTGTAGATGCGGCCTATGTAGGTGCCGATGACCCCGAGGGAGAGCATCTGCACACCGCCCAGGAACAGCACGACGACCATCAGCATCGTCCAGCCGGAGACGGTGATGTCGGGGCGGAAGAACTTCATCGCGAGGGCGTAGACGATGCCGGCCGTGGACAGGGCCAGGACAACGAAACCGAGCCGCGTGATCATCTTCAGCGGCACGGTGGAGAAGCTGGTCACGCCGTCGATGGCGAGCTTGGCCATCTTGCGCAGCGGGTACTTGGTCTCGCCGGCGAAGCGTTCGTCGCGGTCGAAGGCGACCTCGGTCTGCCGGTAGCCCATCGAGGCGACGATCCCGCGCACGAACCGGCTCTTCTCGCGGTACTTGCGCAGCTCGTCGGCGACCCGCCGGTCGAGGAGGCGGAAGTCGCCGGTGTCGAGCGGGATGTCGACCTCGGTGGAGGAGCGCAGCACGCGGTAGTAGAGGTGGGCGGTGGTCCGCTTGAACGCGGTGTCCTGGCGGCTGCGGCGGCGCGCGTGCACGATCTCCGCGCCCTCGCGCCATGCGTCCACCAGCTCCAGGCTGACCCGCGGCGGGTCCTGGAGGTCGGTGTCCATGACGATCACCGCGTCGCCCCGGGCGACGTCCAGTCCGGCGGTGATGGCGATCTGGTGGCCGAAGTTGCGGGCGAAGTCGACGATGCGCACGCGGCCGTCCTGCTCGGCCAGCGCCCTGAGGATCGCCAGCGAACCGTCGGCGGAGCCGTCGTTGACGTACACCATCTCGAAGTCGAGCTCGGTGCGGCCGGCGAGGGCTGCGGTCAGCTCGGTGTGGAAGGCGGCGATGCCGTCCTGCTCGTTGTAGACCGGCAGCACGTAGGAGATCAGCGGCCGGTGTTCCGGTGCCGGGACGGCGACCGGTTGGTGGGAGAGCGCTGTTTGCAGCATTCGGGGAAGCTATGGAGCGTGGGTGAACCGCGGCCCAACTCCGTCCGTCCGAAAGCGGGCTTCCCCATTGCTCTTCATCTTTTCGGGTTTATTGGACCGAGTGGTGGAGTATCACCGCTTGATCACCTTCCGCAGTGCCTTCGCCCGCCGTACCACCCGGCGGGCCGTGGAGTTGTGCGGAAGGAACGCCAGCCGTTCCGGGATACCGCCCGGAAGCCCCAGGGAAGTCAGCCGCTTGCGCTTGAAGTAACGCTGGGTGCGCGGACCGAGATGGCCGCGCAGCCAATTCTCCGCCTCGGGACGGAGACCCGAAAGAATCTGCGGCTGCATCACGAATCCGACGGCGGCCGGCAGTCCGGTCAGCAGGTCCGCCGAAATGATCGCGTCCTGCTCCTCCAGGTCCGGCAGGAGCGCGTCCGCGAGCACCACCGGCACCCGGTTGCTGTTCTGGTACGGCGTCAGCCGGTCCAGCAGCGGCCCGGTGCCGACCCGCGCCACCGGCAGCCCGTAGAACGCCGACGCGGTGAACAGCGCGGTCGAGAAACAGCCGACGACCAGCGCGGGCCGCGCCTGCTGGAACAGCACCTCGGCCAGCACGGGCACGTCGAGGACCGTGAGGTCCACCCCCAGCCTTGCCGCCTCCGTCTCCAGGATCCGGCTGTAGCGGGCCGGGGCCGACGGATGCGGCTTGAACACGACCGAGCGGTGCCCCCGGGCCACCGCCCCCCGCATCATCCGTACGTGCAGGTCCTCCTCCTCCTGCGCGGACATGATGTCCAGCGCGGAGAGGTACTGCCCGAGCAGCAGCGCCGAGTCGTCCGGCAGCGGCGGCAGACCGGGTACGGCGTCGGCGACCTGCCCGAGCACCTTCAGGAACGCGGCCGACGGGACCGTGGCGGCGGGCACCCCGAACTCGGTGAGCAGCAGCGGCACGAGCCCCGGGACCAGGTCCAGGTGGAGCAGCCGGCGCACCCGGGTGCCGATCAGCGGGTCGAGCTTGTTACGGGTCGGGCCGTAGCTCATCAGGCCGTCGGCGTAGACCTCGACCGGCGCGCCCGGGAACACCTGGGCGATCGCCTGCGCCGGGTTGACCTGGAGGGACTCCAGGACGATCTCCACCCGGTCCGCGCCGAGCCCCCACAGCAGCCGCAGGTACCGCTCGAACAGCGGGACGTCGTCGGGACGCGGGGTCCAGGCGCCCGGGTGGAAGGGGCTGATCGCCTCGTTCCAGGACAGGACCTTCTCGAAGCGGTCGCGCAGGGGCGCGAAGCCCGGCATCTCGTCGAGAGCCGGGGAGGTCTCCGGGTTCGTCGTGTTGTTGCACACCAGCAGCAGCCGCCGCCCGGCCGCCGGGAAGCAGCCGGCGTCCAGGGCGGCGGCGAGGGTGGCCGCGCCGTACAGCGTGGAGGCGCAGAAGATCTGGGTGGTCTGTCCGGTGGTGCGTGCCATCAGGCGGCCGCCTTCGCGCTGGTGATCTGGCGCCTGAGCCGCCGCAGCTTGGCCGAGCGGCGCAGGTCCATGGTGTCGAGAACGTCGGTGAGCAGCTCCTGCGGCATCCGCCGTATGGCCGCCGAACTCATCGTGCGCAGCTGCTTGGCCACGGCGGGCTCGAACTTGTCGATCTCCGCGAGATGGTGGGCGATGATCGCGCAGTAGGTGCGCACCGCCTTCGGCAGCAGCCGGTCCGCCTCCCGGTCCCCGGCGGTCTCCTCGATCACCTGGTCGAAGGCGCGGATGAAGTCGAGCTGACGGGCGTCGCCGATCTGGGTGAGCGAGGAGGCGACCCCGCGGCGGTAGAAGACGCCGTGCAGGTTCAGCACCGCGAACGACTCCGCCTCCCGGTGCAGCTTCCAGATCCACGGCCGGTCCTCGGCGGTGCGCAGCCCGTGCGTGAAGTGCAGCAGCCCGCGGTCGAGGAGGCGGCGGTGGTAGGCGCCGGCCCAGGCGTAGGCGTAGTCGACGGACGTGGAGCGGTCGACCGGCAGGATCGCCTCCCGGGGACTGATCACCTCCTCGCGCCGCCCGAGCGGATGCCGGACGATCGTGCGCGCCCGGCCGGTGGCCTGAACATGGTCCGTCCGGACGAAGTCGCAGCCCAGCGTCTCGATCGCGGTGACCAGCTCGGTCAGATACCCGCGCGCCAGCCAGTCGTCGCCGTCCAGGAACGTCAGGTACTCGCCGCTCGCCGCGTCGAGTCCGGTGTTGCGCGCGGTGGCCAGCCCCCCGTTCTCCTCATGGCGGACGTAACGCACCCGGGCGACCTCGGAAAGCTCCTCGACGGCCCGTTCGAGAAGGGCCGGAGTTTCGTCCTTCGACGCGTCGTCCACCAGGACGAACTCAAAGTCCGGACGGGCGTTGAGACGAAGGCTTCTGAGGGTGTCCGGCGCGTATTGCTGGACGTTGTAGAACGGCACGATCACGGAAAGCTTTGGCACGGCGAAATCCTAGGAGGGCCCCCGACAACGGAACTTTCCGTTGAGGAGACGGGCGGTGAACTCAATGTGTCGGAATGGTGCACCGGGCGTGCGGCACCGCTCCCGGAGAGCCAGTTCGGCCACCGGTGGGCTGCTGTTAACTTTTCGTTGAATCGAGGTTGGGCCAACCCTGGGTTTTGCTTTCTAGCGTCTTCGGCGTGCCAGCAAGTACTGCGACCCCCCCCACGGATTGCCGTCCTCGCGGACTCGGACACCCGATGGAAATGGGGTGCGCTGACCGCCTCCAGGATCGTGCCCGGATTCGGAAGCGGGGTGCAAGCCGACCCGGTCGTCCCCGTCCTCGACGGGTACCTCCTGCGCGGCCGCGCCACCCCCACCCCGCGTCAGCTCGCCGAGGTGGGCGTGCACGCCGACTCCCTGCGCGAGGTCACCGCCGTCGAGTTCCTGCGCGCCATGACGCGGGAGTCGTACGACGTCCTCGTCCTCGCGCTCGTCGGCGGCGGCGTCCAGGCCGTCCTGCACGGCCTGAAGCGGGTCTGGGAGGGCCGGGCGGACCGCCCCGTCGTCGTCACCGGCTATGTCGGCGTCGTCTACGAGAAGCTCGCCGACGGCCTGCTGCTGCGGCACGGTGCCGACCTCGTCCTCGCCAACTCCCGCCAGGACGCCGAACGGTTCCGCGCGGTCTACGACGGGGTCGGCGCCGACTCCTCCTCGGTGACCGAGGTCGCCCTGCCGTTCCTCGGCGGCGCCGCCTACACCGGCGAGCACGACCCCTACACGGTCGTCTTCGCCGCGCAGCCGTCCGTGCCGGAGAGCCGCAAGGACCGTACGTACCTGCTGAACCGGCTCGTCCGGCACGCCCGTCTGCACCCCGAGCGCGAGGTGCTGCTGAAGCTGCGCTCCCAGCCCGGCGAGCACACCACGCACATCGAGGAACTGCCGTACCAGAAGCTGGTCCAGCGGCTCGACCCGCCGGCCAACTTCCGCCTGGTGTACGGCAACATGGGCGAGGTTCTCGACCGCACCGACCTGCTCGTCACGGTCAGCTCCACCGCGGCCCTGGAGGCCCTCCACCGCCGTGTCCCCACCGTCGTCCTCAGCGACCTCGGGGTGCGCGAGGCCCTCGGCAACCACCACTTCGTCGGCTCCGGCTGTCTCGCCTCCTGGGACCAGCTCGACGCCGGCCACCGGCCCGCCCCCGACGAGGAGTGGGTCGCCCGGCAGGGCGTCGCGGCCGGGGGTACCCCCTCTGGGGGAGGCTCGTACGCCACCGCCTTCGACGCCGCCCGCGAGCGCATCGCCAAGCTGCTCGAGAGGCCCGGCGGACTGCCGCCCCTGACCCCCTGGTACACGCCCGCCACCGCGCCCGGCTATCTGCCCGGCATCCTCGCCCGCCACCACCTCGGCCCCGACGGCAGCCCCCTGCCCGGCGCCCCCGCCTCCGACAGGGACCCCGGCCCGGTCCGCCAGATCGTCCGCCGCGCCGCACGCGGCGCCTACCGGCACGGGGTACAGCGAGTGGCCCCCGTGATCCGCCGCATGGGGGAGCTGTGAGCGGGAGCCGTCCGGCGGCAGCCGGAACACCAGCCGCCCAGGCCTTGAGCTGCCCCGCCCCGGGGCTGGCGTCTGGTGCCGGGGAGGCCCGCAGCCGCGGGTCGGCGGCCACGCCCGCCCGTCGCCGGGGGTCTGCCGCTACGCCCGTCCGTCGCCTCGGGTTCGCCGCTACGTCCGTCCGGCGTCCGGGGTCTGCCGTGGCGTCGGCTCGCGGGCTCGGGTCCGCCGCCGGGCCGACTTGGTGTCTCGGGTCTGCCGTGGCGTCGGCTCGCGGGCTCGGGCTGGCCGGCGACTCGGCCCGCAGCCGCGGGTCCGCGGCCACGCCCGTCCGTCGCCGGGGGTCTGCCGCTACGTCCGCCCGTCGCCGGGGGGCTGCCGCCATGTCCGCCCGGCGCCTCGGGTTCGCCGCCACGCCCGTCCCTCGCCCCGCCCCCGTGGTCGGGCTCGGTCGTCGTCCCCGGGAGGGAGCGGCGTGAGTGATCGTCCTTCACCGCTAGGAGAAGCCCCCATGTCCGACTCCCCAGCGGGGCGCCGCGTGCTCGCCGTGATCCCCGCGCGCGGCGGCTCCAAGGGTGTGCCCGCGAAGAACCTCGCCCCCGTCGGCGGCGTCCCGCTGGTCGCCCGGGCCGTGCGCGAGTGCCGGGCCACCCGGCTCGTCACCGACGTCGTCGTCTCCACCGACGACCCGGCCATCGCCGCCGCGGCCCGCGAGGCCGGCGCCGAGGTCGTGCTGCGCCCGGCCGCCATCGCCGGCGACACCGCCACCTCCGAGGCGGCCGTCCTGCACGCGATGGACGCCCACGAGGCCCTGCACGGCAGCCCGGTCGACGTGGTCCTGCTCGTGCAGTGCACCAGCCCCTTCCTTGTCCGCGAGGACGTCGACGGGGTCGCCGGCGCGGTCGTCGAGCAGGGCGCGGACACGGCCGTCACCGTGGCCCCCTTCCACGGCTTCGTCTGGCGCCACGCCGACGACAGCGGCGAGGGCGGCCACGGCGTCAACCACGACAAGTCCTTCCGCCCGCGCCGCCAGGACCGCCCCCAGGACTTCCTGGAGACCGGGGCCGCCTACGCCATGGACGCGGCCGGCTTCCGCGAGCACCGGCACCGCTTCTTCGGCCGTACGGAACTCGTCCGCACCGACCCCGCCCGGGTCCTGGAGGTCGACGACCCGCACGACCTCGCCCGGGCCCGCGCCCTCGCCCCCCTCTTCGACGCCGACCGCCCCGACGGTCTGCCGACCGCGGACGACATCGACGCGATCGTCCTCGACTTCGACGGCACCCAGACCGACGACCGGGTGCTGATCGACTCCGACGGACGGGAGTTCGTCTCCGTCCACCGCGGCGACGGCCTCGGCATCGCCGCCCTGCGCAGGAGCGGCCTCCCGCTCCTGATCCTGTCCACCGAACAGAACCCGGTCGTCGCGGCCCGGGCCCGGAAGCTGAAGCTCCCGGTCCTGCACGGCATCGACCGCAAGGACCTCGCACTCAAGCAGTGGTGCGAGGAACAGGGCATCGCGCCGGAGCGCGTGCTCTACGTCGGCAACGACGTCAACGACCTCCCCTGCTTCGCCCTCGTGGGCTGGCCGGTGGCGGTCGCGAGCGCCCACGACGTCGTACGCGGCGCCGCACGCGCGGTCACCACCGTCCCCGGTGGCGACGGCGCGATCCGGGAGATCGCCGGCTGGATCCTCGGACCCTCCCTCTCCACCTCCACCAGGTAAGGAACGTTCCGCCATGAGCACCAACTCCCGTCTGCGCACGTTCGGTTCCCGCGAGGTCGGCCCCGGCCGCCCGGTCTACATCTGCGGCGAGATCGGCATCAACCACAACGGCGACCTCGAGAACGCCTTCAAGCTGATCGACGTGGCCGCCGAGGCCGGCTGCGACGCCGTCAAGTTCCAGAAGCGCACCCCCGAGATCTGCACCCCGCGCGACCAGTGGGACATCGAGCGCGACACCCCCTGGGGCCGGATGACGTACATCGACTACCGCCACCGCGTGGAGTTCGGCGAGGACGAGTACCGCCAGATCGACACGTACTGCAAGAAGAAGGGGATCGACTGGTTCGCCTCCCCGTGGGACACCGAGGCCGTCGCCTTCCTGGAGCAGTTCGACGTCCCCGCCCACAAGGTGGCCTCCGCCTCCCTCACCGACGACGAGCTGCTGCGCGCCCTGCGCGCCACCGGCCGCGCGGTCATCCTCTCCACCGGCATGTCGACGCCGAAGCAGATCCGCCACGCCGTCGAGGTCCTCGGCAGCGAGAACATCGTCATGTGCCACGCCACCTCGACCTACCCGGCCAAGGCCGAGGAGCTCAACCTCCGCGTGATCAACACGCTGGAGAAGGAGTACCCGAACGTCCCGATCGGCTACTCCGGCCACGAGACCGGCCTGCAGACCACACTGGCCGCCGTCGCCCTCGGCGCCGTCTTCGTCGAGCGCCACATCACCCTCGACCGCGCGATGTGGGGCTCCGACCAGGCCGCCTCCGTCGAGCCCCAGGGCCTCACGCGCCTGGTCCGTGACATCCGCACCATCGAGGCCTCCCTCGGCGACGGCGTCAAGAAGGTCTACGACTCCGAGCTCGGCCCCATGAAGAAGCTCCGCCGCGTCAGCGGTGTCGTCGCGGAGGCGGAGATCGCCGCGGCGGCGGGCGAGCCGGTCGCGGTCTGAGCCACCAGGGTCCGAGACACCCACCACTACGGGACGGTCGTACGAGGATGAGCCCCCGCGCCGGCATCGACACCGGCACCACCCCCCACACCCTCGCCTTCGTCGAGAGCCCGGTGCAGCTCCTGAACGTGCTGGAGTGGGCGCACACCCGGCCGCACGCCCAGTCGGCCGCCCAGTCGCCCGCCCCGGAGGCGTCCGGCCCGGAGCTCACCCTCGTCGTCCTGTCCCCGACCGACCCGATGACCCGCGGACAGCTGCGGCGCATGGCCGAGCTGGCCCGCGACGAGGGGCACGCCGTGCGCTGGGAGGAGGCCCGCGGCGGGACCACGGCCCCCTTCCGCACGATCGGCGGGCTCGCCCCGCTGCTGCGCCGGGCCCGGCGGGTCGTCATGGGCGATCCCTTCTCCCGGTACGTCCAGCTCCTTCTCACCATCACCAGGGCCACCGATCTCGTCGTGGTCGACGACGGCACCGCGACCATGGAGTTCGTCGGCCAGCTCGCCCGCGGCGAACGCCTCGTGCGCTGGCACCGCAAGGGCGGCCGGCCCGGCCCCCGCGACCTCCTCTTCGCCCCGGTGTCCTCCTCGGCCCGCCGCCGCCTCACCCCGTCGGCCGACACCCGGGTCGAGGTCTTCTCCGCGATGCCGGTCCAGGACGTCCCCGAGGGCGTCACGGTCACCGCCAACACCTTCACCTGGACCCGGGCCCGCTTCGGGCCGCCGCGCGTCACCAAGGGCGCGGACATGGTCGGCACCTCGCTGGTCGAGACCGGTGTGGTGGACGCCGACCGCTACCTGGAGGCCGTCCGGGCACTCGCCCGGGCTCATGGCGCGGCCCGCTACTTCGCCCACCGCCGCGAGAGCGCGGACAAACTCCACCGGCTGGCCGTGGAGACGGGCCTGGAGGTGGTCCGCCCCGACCTCCCCCTGGAACTGATCGCCCGCCGTGGCCCGATCGGCCGTACGGTCCTCAGCTTTCCGTCGACCGTCGTCCACACCCTCCCCCTCGCCCTCTCCGGCACCGACGTCCGCGTGGCGGTCTGCGACATCGACCCCACCTGGCTGACGGAACACGCGTCCCCGAGGGCCCAGGGCTTCCTGTCGGGGGTCACGGGGACGGCGCGGGACGTGCATCGGCTGGCGGCGGTGATGCCGTAGCGGCGGCCCGTCACCCGGCTGCGGGTTGGTTGTGGCCGGTCGCGCAGTTCCCCGCGCCCCTGAAGCGCCCGCGCCCCTGAAGCGCCCGCGCCCCAGGGGGGCACCCACCCATCGGCCGCGACCTCCACCCCCGCGCCGCTACACGCCGGTCGCCCTCGCCAGGAGGTACGCCCGGGGATACGTGCGGCCCTGCTCCGGGGCCAGCACCACGCGCGCCAGTACCTCGAAGCCCGCCTCCCCCAGCAGCCCCGCCACCACCTCCGGGTCCCGGAACCAGTACCGCAGCGAGACCTCGTGCCCGAAGCGTTCCGTGACGTGCAGTTCCTCGCCCCGTCCGGTCTGGAAGGCGAGGAGCAGATGTCCGCCGGGGACCAGCACACGGCGGAACTCCCGTAGTACGGAAGGGAGTTCGGCGTCCGGCACATGGATCACGGAGTACAGCGCCAGCAGTCCGGCGAGGGAGCGGTCCGGCAGGTCGAGCCCGGTCATCGAGCCCACGTGGAACCGCAGGTGCGGATGCGCCCGCGAGGCCAGCGCCACCATGCGCGGCGACACGTCCACCCCGAACACCGACAGCCCGAGCGCGTGCAGCCGCCGGGTCACGTACCCCGGCCCGCTGCCGACGTCCGCCACCGGCTCGCCGCCCCCGCGCTCCTTCACCAGGTCCACGAAGCCGGTGACCAGCGCTCTGTCCAGGTGCCGGTGCTCCAGCCCGTCCGCGAACTCCTCGGTGTAGGCCTCGGCCATCGCGTCGTACGAGGTGCGGGCGGCGTGCAGGAAGTCGGCGTCCAGGTCGGTCATGGGCGCGCACACTACCGGCGAGCGCGGCGGCTCGTACGAACGTCCGATGAACGATTCCGGAACGTGGACACGGCAGGCGCCCCAGCCGTTCCTCATGGTATGGGTGAGGTTAGGAAGAGGGACGGCGCCGGATGAAAATTCGGCGAGTCTACCCACCCTCTACGGCAACCATGCGTCGCGCGGCCAACTTTTCTTCCTCCAACAGGTTGAAATTTTGTTGATCGGGTCAGTTGACCGCTTCGGCGTCCTACCCTTCAGAGGGTGAAGCAACTGATGTCCCGAGAGTCCGAGGCCGATCCCGCGAAGCGCGCCGCCCTGCCCGGCACGCTGCCCGAAGCCCTCCGTGCGGAGCTGGTCGCCTTCCGGCGCGACATGCACATGCACCCGGAGCTGGGCAACCAGGAGTTCCGCACGACCGCCGCGATCAAGGCCCGCCTGGAGAAGGCAGGCCTCAAGCCGCGCGTGCTCAGCGTCGGGACCGGTCTCATCTGTGACATCGGGATCGAGGAGGGGCAGCCGGTCTCCGGCGTGCCCGTCCTCGCGATGCGCGCGGACATCGACGCGCTGCCCATCCCGGACACCAAGACCGAGTGCGCCTACCGCTCGACGGTCCCCGACCGCGCCCACGCCTGCGGCCACGACGTGCACACCACCGTCGTCCTCGGCGCGGGTCTCGTGCTCGCCGAACTGCACCGGCAGGGCCGCCTCCCGCGCCCGGTGCGGCTGATCTTCCAGCCCGCCGAGGAGGTGCTGCCCGGCGGCGCCGCCGACGCCATCGAGTGCGGCGCGCTGGACGGCGTCGGCCGGATCATCGCCGTGCACTGCGACCCGCGCGTCGACGCGGGGGTGATCGGGCTGCGCGAGGGCGCCATCACCTCCGCCTGCGACCGGCTGGAGATCACCCTGGACGGCCCCGGCGGCCACACCGCCCGCCCCCACCTCACCACCGACCTGGTCACCGCCGCGGCCCGGGTCGTCACCGACGTGCCCGCGCTGGTCGCGCGCCGGGTCGACACCCGGGCGGGCCTCGCGGTCACCTGGGGCCGGATCGAGAGCGGCCACGCCCCGAACGTGATCCCGCAGCACGCCGAGCTGTCCGGCACCGTGCGCTGCCTGGACATCGAGGCCTGGCGGCAGGCCCCGGACATCGTCGTGGCGGCGATCGACGAGGTCGCCAACCTGCACCGCGCCAAGTCCGAGATCAACTACGTCCGGGGCGTCCCGCCGGTGGTCAACGACGGCGCGGTCGCCGCCCTGCTGCAGGACGCGATGGTCGCCCGGCGCGGCGAGGACGCCGTGGAGGGCACTGAGCAGAGCCTCGGCGGCGAGGACTTCTCCTGGTACCTGGAGCGGGTCCCGGGCGCGATGGCCCGGCTCGGCGTGCGTCCGCCGGGCGAGCGCACGGTGCGCGATCTGCACCAGGGCGACTTCGACGCCGACGAGGACGCGATCACCGTCGGCGTGGAGCTGTTCACGGCCGCCGCCCTGCTGGACGCGGCGACGCGGGACGCGTGAGGCGGTATCCGACCGCGGGGACGACGGGGTGACCGGAAGGTGCCTCTTCGTCCCCTTGTGTCACCCGTCCGTAACGCCCAGGACGCGCTTGCACCCCAAGGTCGGCACGAATCGATAACGGGAGCGAGCAACCCCGTTCCCCTCCCCTTCTACGCGCGTTACTGTCGCCGAAATCGCCACCCGGTTCGGCTTGTTGGGGAGCCCCCCGGAACGGCGCCACCAAGGGGAAAGCGGGCCGGTCACGGCGCCGTGGGGATGCGAAGGGGTACTTGCTGTGCGTCTGATATCTCGGAGGAGCAGATTCTCCCAGGCAGCGGTGGCCGTAGCGGTCATCGCGGTCGCGGCCACCGGCTGCGGTGAGTCCAGCACCGGTTCCAAGGCGAACGACTCGGCTTCGTCGTCGTCCGGGAAGTACTCGGGCAAGGGCATCGGTCTCGCGTACGACATCGGCGGCAAGGGCGACCAGTCCTTCAACGACGCCGCCTACGCCGGTCTGCAGAAGGCCGAGAAGGAGTTCGGCATCGGCGGCCGGGACGTCGAGCCGCAGGACAACGAGACCGACGCGGACAAGATCCAGCGGCTGACCCAGCTGGCCCAGGCCGGCTACAACCCGGTGATCGGCGTCGGCTTCGTCTACGGGCCGGCCGTCAAGGAGGTCGCCGCCAAGTTCCCGAAGACCACCTTCGGGATCATCGACGACGAGAGCGTCCAGGCGACGAACGTCGCCGACATGGTCTTCCACGAGGAGCAGGCCTCCTACCTGGCGGGCGTCGCCGCCGCCAAGGCCTCCAAGAAGGCGCACATCGGCTTCATCGGAGGCGTGGACATCCCGCTGATCCACAAGTTCGAGGCCGGGTACGTCCAGGGCGCCAAGTCGGTCAACCCGAGCATCAAGGTCGAGTCGCAGTACCTCACGGAGACGCCCCAGGAGGGCGGCTTCTCCAGCCCCGACAAGGGCAAGGACGCGGCGAGCGGCCAGATCGAGGCGGGTGCCGACGTCCTGTACGCCGCGGCCGGTCTGTCCGGTCAGGGCGTGATCAGCGAGGGCGCCGCCAAGAAGGTCTGGGTCATCGGCGTCGACTCCGACCAGTACAACCAGAGCGCGCTCGCCACGTACAAGGACTACATCCTCGGCTCGGCGCTGAAGAACGTCGGCGGCGCGGTCTACGACCTCGTGAAGTCCGTCTACGAGGGCAAGCCGCTGTCCGGCGTGGTCCGTGGCAGCCTCTCCAACGACGGCGTCGGATTCGCCGACTCCAACCCGAAGTACAAGGCGATGACGGACGTCGTCGCCGCGGTGGACAAGGCCAAGCAGGACATCATCGACGGCAAGGTCACGGTCAACACCAAGTAACACCCCGGCGGGGCCGCGTAACGCCGGCCCCGCCCGCCTCTTACGCCCTTCCGGGCGTCGTTGCAGCCCAAGCGCCCCTTGCGTCCCGCAGGGGGCGTTCTGCTGTACGTAACCTGGACTACAACTGTGGCCACAGCTCGATAACGGACCGGACAGAAGGGTTTTTCCTCCCGGTCTACGCGCGTTACGCTGCGGCGGAACCAGCGCCTGGTTTGGGCGCTTGCACAAAGGAGTCTCGTTCCATGCGCCGGGTGTCCCGAATCGCGGCTGCGGGTGTTGCCACCGCAGCTCTCGCCGTGACCGTTTCCGCTTGTGGAAGCTCGTCCACGTCGTCCTCCTCGTCCGAGAGCAGCAAGAAGAACCTGGGCCTCGCGCTCGCGTACGACGTCGGCGGCAAGGGCGACCAGTCCTTCAACGACGCCGCCACCGCCGGCCTGGAGCAGGCCGACAAGGAGTTCGGCTACAAGTCCACCGCGGTCGAGCCGCAGGACAACGAGTCCGACGCGGACAAGGTGCAGCGCCTGGAGAGCCTGGCCAAGGCCGGCTACAACCCGGTCATCGGCGTCGGCTTCGCCTACGCGCCGGCCGTCAAGGAGGTCGCGGCCAAGTACCCGAAGACCACCTTCGGCATCGTGGACGACGAGACCATCAAGGCCGCCAACGTCGCCGACCTGGTCTTCCACGAGGAGCAGGCCTCCTACCTCGCCGGTGTCGCGGCCGCCAAGGCCACCAAGTCGAACGTCGTGGGCTTCATCGGCGGCGTGGACGTGCCGCTGATCCACAAGTTCGAGGCCGGCTTCAAGCAGGGCGTCGAGGACACCAAGAAGGGCGTCACGGTCAAGTCGCAGTACCTGACCGAGACCGCCGCCGAGGGTGGCTTCTCCTCCCCGGACAAGGGCGAGAGCGCCGCCGACGGCCAGATCGACGCCGGTGCGGACGTCCTCTACGCCGCCGCCGGTCTGTCCGGCCAGGGTGTCATCAAGGCCGCCAACGCCAACAAGGTGTGGGCGATCGGCGTCGACTCCGACCAGTACAAGCAGGACGCGCTCAAGGCGTACAAGGACTCGATCCTGACCTCCGCCATGAAGAACGTCCAGGGCGCGGTCTTCGGCCTGGCCAAGTCGGTCGAGGACGGCAAGCCCGAGACGGGCGTGGTCCGCGGCAGCCTGGAGAACGGCGGCGTGAGCGTGTCGAACTCCAACCCGACCTTCGCCGACAACGCCGACATCCAGGCCGCGATCAAGAAGGCCGAAGAGGGCATCAAGAGCGGCACGATCACCGTCAAGACCTCCTGATCCGGGGATCGTACCGGTCAGAGGCATTGGCCAACGGTGCGCTGTGATGACAGCGTGACGGCCACGGAACGGGGCACGGGAACCACGGCGTACTCGTGCCCCCTTCGCGGCAGAATGCTCGGAACGGATCGTGACCGAAAATGAGCGATCAGGTCCGGGCACTATTTAAAGCAGGGGCGCTACGCGCGTAGAGCGGCCCCTTTCCCAAGGAGAGTGCGCCATCGACGCGTCCAGCAGCCCTCCGCTCACCGCACAGTCGACGATCGCGGTAGAGCTGGCGGGTATCACCAAGCGCTTCCCCGGTGTCGTCGCCAACCACGACATCCACCTGACCGTCCGCAAGGGCACCGTGCACGCCCTGGTCGGGGAGAACGGCGCCGGCAAGTCGACCCTGATGAAGATCCTCTACGGCATGCAGAAGCCGGACGAGGGCACCATCGCCGTCGACGGACAGCAGGTGAGCTTCTCCAGCCCCGCCGACGCCATCGCCCGCGGTATCGGCATGGTCCACCAGCACTTCATGCTGGCCGACAACCTGACCGTCCTGGAGAACGTGGTGCTCGGCAGCGAGAAGCTGCACGGCATCGGCGGCGCCGCCCGCAAGAAGATCAAGGAGATCTCCGACCGCTACGGCCTCGGGGTACGCCCCGACGCCCTCGTCGAGGACCTGGGTGTCGCCGACCGCCAGCGCGTGGAGATCCTCAAGGTCCTCTTCCGCGGTGCCCGCACCCTCATCCTCGACGAGCCGACCGCCGTCCTGGTCCCGCAGGAGGTCGACGCGCTCTTCGCCAACCTGCGCGAGCTCAAGGCCGAGGGCCTCTCCGTCATCTTCATCTCCCACAAGCTGGGCGAGGTCCTCTCCGTCGCCGACGACATCACCGTCATCCGGCGCGGCACGACCGTCGGCACGGCGGTCCCGTCCGAGACCACCCCCCGCCAGCTCGCCGAGATGATGGTCGGCTCCGAGCTGCCCACCCCGGAGACCGCCGAGTCCACGGTCACCGACCAGGCCGTCCTCACGGTCGCGGGCCTCACCGTCTACGCCAGCGGCGGCGCCTCCATGGGCACCGAGGCCGAGCCCACCGGCGGCATCACGCTGGCCCCCGAGGGCGGCGAGATCAAGCGCGTCCTGGACGACGTCAGCTTCACCATCCACGCCGGCGAGGTCATGGGCATCGCCGGAGTCGAGGGCAACGGCCAGACCGAGCTGATCGACGCCCTGATCGGCACCAAGAACGCCGACGCCGGCACGATCTCCTTCCTCGGCGAGGACATCACCCCCTGGCCCACCCGCAAGCGCCGCGAGTCCGGCGTCGGCTACATCCCCGAGGACCGCCACCGCCAGGGCCTGCTCCTGGAGGCCCCCCTCTGGGAGAACCGCATCCTCGGCCATGTCACCGAGACGCCCAACGCCAAGGGCTTCTGGCTGAACCCCAAGGGAGCCCAGGCCGACACCCGCCGGATCGTCGAGGAGTTCGACGTCCGCACCCCCGGCATCGACGTCACCGCCGCCTCCCTCTCCGGCGGCAACCAGCAGAAGCTGATCGTCGGCCGCGAGATGAGCCACAACCCGAAGTTCCTGATCGCCGCCCACCCCACCCGCGGCGTGGACGTCGGCGCACAGGCGCAGATCTGGGACCGCATCCGCGAGGCCCGCCGCGAGGGCCTGGCCGTGCTGCTGATCTCCGCCGACCTGGACGAGCTGATCGGCCTGTCGGACACCCTGCGCGTGATCTACAACGGCAGGCTGGTCGCCGACGCCGACCCCGCCACCATCACCCCGGAGGAACTGGGCTCGGCCATGACGGGTGCCGCCACCGGACACCTTGAGCACGTCGAGGAAGCGAGCGCCCCGGAGGACGAGGCCCGATGAAGAAGTTCGACAAGGAGCGCGTGCTCCTCGCCGTGGCCGGACCGGTCATGGCGCTCGTCGCGGCGATCCTGCTGACCTCGGTCGTGCTGATCGCCTCGGGCAAGAGCCCGATCGAGCCGTACACGCTCATGCTGGAGCAGATCGGCTACTCCGACGTCCAGGTCCTGATCATCAACCAGGCGTCGCTGTACTACGTCGCCGCCCTCGCGGTCGCCCTCGGCTTCCGCATGAACCTGTTCAACATCGGCGTCGACGGCCAGTACCGCCTCGCCGCGATGATGACCGCCGTGGTCGGCGCCCACATGGACCTGCCGGCCTTCCTCCAGGTCCCGCTGCTGCTGCTGGTCGCCGCCTTCACCGGTGGCATCTGGGCCGGCGTCGCGGGCGTCCTGAAGGTCACCCGGGGCGTCAGCGAGGTCGTCGCGACGATCATGCTCAACGCGATCGCCACCAGCCTCATCGCCTACCTCACCCTGCCCGACGTCTTCGGCCAGCTCGTCGGCGACAACAAGACCACCGGCATCATGAAGAAGTCCGGCTGGGTCCCCGGCATCAACCTGGGCGCCGACGTCGGCGAGATCTACGGTCTGGTCTTCCTCGCCGTCGCGCTCGGCATCGTCTACTGGCTGGTCCTCAACCGCACCCGCTTCGGCTTCGACCTGCGCGCCACCGGCGAGTCCGAGTCGGCCGCCGCCGCCTCCGGCGTCGACGCCAAGCGCATGATCCTCACCGTGATGATCGTCTCCGGCGCGGTCTCCGGCCTCGCCGGTCTGCCGCTGCTGCTCGGCGACGCCCACACCTACAGCCTGAGCTTCCCGACCGGCGTCGGCTTCACCGCCATCGGCATCGCCCTGCTCGGCCGCAACAACCCCGGCGGCATCGCCCTCGCCGCCCTCCTGTGGGCCTTCCTCGACAAGGCGTCCCCCGCCCTCGACTACGCGACTCCCGAGCCGTACGAGAAGGAGATCGCGATGATCATGCAGGGCCTGATCGTCTTCGCGGTCGTCATCTCCTACGAGGTCGTCCGCACCTGGGGCCTGCGCCGCCAGCAGAAGCGCGTCGGTGAGGAACTCGCCGCCGCCGCGAACACCAAGAAGGAGGTGGCGGTCTGATGAGCACCGCGACCATCGCGAAGCCGAAGTCCGGGCAGCCCGGCAAGGGCGGCCGCCGGATGTCGCTGCCGGTCCTCCTGCTGGTCATCGCGGGCGTCCTGATCCTGACCTCGGTGGTCCGTCTGATCACCGGCGCGGACGGCATCACGTCCACCGGCCAGATGTCCACCGCCCTGCGCGCCGCCGTCCCGATCGGCCTCGCCGGTCTGGGCGGTCTGTGGGCCGAGCGGGCCGGCGTCGTCAACATCGGCCTCGAGGGCATGATGATCCTCGGCACCTGGTTCGGCGCCTGGGCCGGCTACCAGTGGGGCCCGTGGACCGGCGTCGCCTTCGGCATCGTCGGCGGCGCGCTCGGCGCCGTCCTGCACGCCATCGCCACCGTCACCTTCAAGGTCAACCACATCGTCTCCGGTGTGGCCCTGAACATCCTCGCCCTGGGCGTCACCCGCTATCTGTCGAAGTTCACCTTCGAGGACGCCCCGCAGGGCTCCTCCAAGCAGTCCCCGCCGATCGAGTCGCTCGGCACCTTCGACGTCCCCGGCCTGTCCGGCTGGCTGGAGACCCTCAACGACAAGCACTGGTTCCTGATCTCCGACCTCGCCGGTCTGGTCGGCGGTCTGATCACCAACCTGTCGCCGCTCACCGTCGTCGCCGTCGCCCTCGTCCCGGGCACCTGGTACGTCCTGTGGCGCACCTCCTTCGGTCTGCGCCTGCGCTCCTGCGGCGAGAACCCGGTGGCCGCGGAGTCCCTCGGCGTCAACGTCTACAAGTACAAGTACATCGCCGTGATCGTCTCCGGCGGCTTCGCCGGCCTCGGCGGCGCCTTCCTGTCGATCGTCGCGTCGAACGTCTACCTCGACGGCCAGACCGCCGGCCGCGGCTACATCGGTCTCGCCGCGATGATCTTCGGCAACTGGATGCCGGGCGGCCTCGCCCTCGGCGCCGGGCTCTTCGGCTACACCGACAGCCTCAACCTGCGCGGCGGCGCCACCAACGTCCACGCGCTGATCCTGCTGCTGGCGATCCTGCTGGTCGTCGGCGTCGCCTACCTGGCCTGGAAGAAGCAGTACGTCCCGGCCTTCATCACCGCCGCGGTCTCGGCCCTGATGTTCGTCTGGTACGTCAGCACCGACGACGTCCCCAACCAGGTCGTCACCGCCACCCCGTACGTCGTCACCCTGCTGGTCCTCTCGCTGTCCGCCCAGCGCCTGCGCATGCCCAAGGCGGACGGACTGCCGTACCGGAAGGGACAGGGCAAGTGACCCCGGTCGACTGGGAGAAGCTGCGTTCGGTGGCCCGGGACGCCATGTCCCGGGCGTACGCCCCGTACTCCGGCTACCCGGTCGGCGTGGCGGCCCTCGTCGACGACGGCCGGATCGTCTCCGGCTGCAACGTCGAGAACGCCTCCTACGGGCTCGGCCTGTGCGCCGAGTGCGGGCTGGTCTCCGAGCTGCAGAACACCGGCGGCGGCCGGCTCACGCACTTCACCTGCGTGGACGGCAAGGGCGAGATCCTGGTCCCGTGCGGCCGCTGCCGCCAGCTGCTGTACGAGTTCGGCGGCGCCGAGCTCCTGCTGGAGACCCCGGCCGGCATCCTGCCCCTCGCCGAGATGCTTCCGCAGGCCTTCGGCCCGGACCACCTCACCAAGTAAGCAACCAAGCACCTCCGTACGGCCCCTCTGAATCGCTGGACACGCTCAGGGGGGCCGCACACTTTCTGGACCCTCGGAAGGAACGCACGCCATGGCCATGGACGCCATCTCCGTCATCCGCACCAAGCGGGACCGCGGCGAACTCAGCGACGAGCAGATCGACTGGGTCATCGACGCGTACACCCGCGGCGAGGTCGCCGACGAGCAGATGTCGTCGCTCGCGATGGCCATCCTGCTCAACGGCATGAACCGCCGGGAGATCGCCCGCTGGACCGCCGCCATGATCGCGAGCGGGGAACGCATGGACTTCTCGTCCCTGTCCCGCCCGACCGCGGACAAGCACTCCACCGGCGGCGTCGGCGACAAGATCACGCTGCCCCTCGCCCCGCTCGTCGCGGCCTGCGGCGCCGCCGTCCCGCAGCTCTCCGGCCGCGGCCTCGGTCACACCGGCGGCACCCTCGACAAGCTGGAGTCCATCCCCGGGTGGCGCGCCCTGCTCTCCAACGAGGAGATGCTCTCCGTCCTCGACAGCACCGGCGCGGTGATCTGCGCGGCCGGCGACGGCCTCGCCCCCGCCGACAAGAAGCTGTACGCGCTGCGCGACGTCACCGGCACCGTCGAGGCGATCCCGCTGATCGCCTCCTCGATCATGTCCAAGAAGATCGCCGAGGGCACCGGCTCCCTGGTCCTCGACGTGAAGGTCGGCACCGGCGCCTTCATGAAGACGATCGAGGACGCCCGTGAGCTGGCCTCCACCATGGTCGGCCTCGGCACCGACCACGGCGTGAAGACGGTCGCGCTGCTCACCGACATGAGCACCCCGCTCGGTCTGACCGCCGGCAACGCCCTGGAGATCCGAGAGTCGGTCGAGGTCCTCGCGGGCGGCGGCCCGGCGGACGTCGTGGAGCTGACCCTCGCCCTCGCCCGCGAGATGCTCGACGCGGCCGGCGTGAAGGACGCGGACCCGGCGAAGGCGCTCGCCGACGGCTCGGCGATGGACGTCTGGCGCCGCATGATCGCGGCCCAGGGCGGCGACCCGGACGCGGCCCTGCCGGTGGCCCGCGAACAGCACGTCGTCACGGCCCCCTCCTCCGGTGTCCTCACCCGCCTCGACGCCTACGACATCGGCATCGCCGCCTGGCGCCTCGGCGCGGGCCGCGCCCGCAAGGAGGACCCGGTCCAGGCGGGCGCGGGCGTCGAACTCCACGCCCGCCCCGGCGACACGGTCACCGCGGGCCAGCCCCTCCTGACCCTGCACACCGACACCCCGGAGCGCTTCGACTACGCCCTCCAGGCGGTGACCGGCTCCTACGACATCGCCCCCGCCGGCACGGCGTTCACGGCGTCCCCGGTGGTGCTGGAACGCATCGCCTGACCCGGGGTGTCCCCCTGCGGAGGGAAGAGGGCACATACCGCGTCCTCATCTCCGTCGAGTGCGGCGAGAAGGCGGCGCTGCCCGCCCCCCTTCGACCCGGACATCGACACCGGTGTCTTTGCCTTGAACTGAGGTCGCCGTCGCGCCGCGATGAGTTGAGCGCCCCACCGGGGTCTACCGCACGTGGACCCCACGACACCGCCCGTACTCGCCCTGACCGGCCCTGTCACCCGCGATCGGGTGGCAGGGCTCGCCGACGCCGTACGGGTCTTGCTGGCGGCCGGGGACGGCGGGGTTGTCGTCTGTGACGTCAGCGGGCTCGGGCCGCCGGGGCTGGCCGTCGTCGAGCTGCTGGCCCGGCTCCAGCTCGCCGCCCGCCGGGCCGGAGGGCGGATACGGCTGCGCGGGCCCGACCCCGGCCTACGCGCCCTGCTCGACCTCGTCGGACTCCCCGTCGAGGTGGAGGGGGAGGCCGAAGAGGGGGAACCAGCGCTGGGTGTCGAGGTAGAAGTGGAACCCGGTGAGGCGGCCGTCTGAGATCTCCAGCACCTGGATCGCCCAGGGGCTGAAGCCGCCCTTCTCCGGGTCCGGCTTGTACTGGGCGAAGCCCGGCAGCCCGTTCACCCGGACCGGCAGCAGCCGCGAGCCCTCGCAGGCCGAGCCGATCGTCGTCATGAAACCCGTGATGTCGTCGTGGCCCGTCAGCCACAGGTCGAACGGCGGCATCGTCATGATGGCGTCCTCGTGCAGCAACGCCGTCAGGGCGGCCATGTCGTACCCCTCGAAGGCCGCCACATAGCGCTCCAGCAGCTTGCGCTGCTCCTCGTCCAGCGGGTCCGACACCGCCGCGTCCGCGCCCGCCTGCGCCCGCTCGGCCAGCGTGGCCCGCGCCCGCTGCAACGCGCTGTTGACCGAGGCGACCGTGGTGTCCAGCAGCTCGGCGACCTCACTCGCCCGCCACGCCAGCACCTCGCGCAGGATCAGCACCGCCCGCTGCTTGGGCGGCAGCTGCTGGAGCGCCGCCATGAACGCCAGCCGCACCGACTCCTTGGCCACCGCCGCCTCCGCCGGGTCCTCCACCGTGGGCAGCACGCGCGCGTCCGGCATCGGCTCCAGCCAGGTGTGGTCGGGGCGGGGGGACAGGGCCGCCCGGGCGAGCGGGGTCGACTCCGAGAGGTCCATCGGACGGGCCCGCTTGTTGCCCGCCGTCAGCATGTCCAGACAGACGTTCGTCGCGATCCGGTACAGCCACGAGCGCAGGCTGGAGCGGCCCTCGAACCGGTCGTAGCTCCGCCAGGCCCGCACCAGCGTGTCCTGCACCGCGTCCTCGGCCTCGAAGGACGAACCGAGCATGCGGTAGCAGTAGCCCGTCAGCTCGACCCGGTGCCGCTCCAGCCGGACATCGAGATCCTCGACCGTCGCGGCGCCCGCCGTCCCGTCACTCATCCTGGTCCACCCACCCCTGTGGCCGTCCTGTCGCGCCTGTGCGCCCCAGCACTTCGGAAGCTACCCCAGGCCACTGACAACGGCCTGCCGAGCCGACGAACCCACAGGTCAGGACCGCTGAACGTCGTCCGGGTGGACCGGCGGGCTCAGTGGGCGGGCACCGGATTCCGGCGCGCTGCGACGCGGGCCGCGCGGGTGCCGAGCACCGTGATGGCCACGACCCCGAGGACCGCCAGGACGCCCACGCCGACCGTGCCGGCCCAGCCGCCGGAGTGGAAGGCGAGCGCGCCGACCGTCGAGCCGGTGCTGGAGCCGATGTAGTACGCCGACTGGTAGAGCGCGGAGGCCTGGGCGCGGCCCGTGGTGGCCGTCCTGCTGACCGCCGAGGACGCCACCGCGTGCCCCGCGAAGAAGCCCGCCGTGATCAGGACCAGGCCCAGCAGGACCATCGGCAGCGAGTCGGCCAGGGACAGCAGCAGACCCGCCGCGGTCGTCCCGGCCGCCAGGTACAGGGCCCCGCGCCGCCCGAGCCGGCCCACCAGCCGGCCCGCGGTCGACGCCGACACCGTACCCACCAGGTACACCAGGAAGATCGAGCCGACGATGCCCTGCGGGAGCGAGAAGGGCGCCTCGGTCAGCCGGTAGCCGACGACCGTGTACACCCCGCCGAAGACGGTCATGAACAGCGCGCCGATCGCGTACAGCCGGCACAGCAGCGGGTTCGCCAGGTGCTCACGGACCGTGCGGGCCAGGACGTGGGGCCGCAGCGAGCCCGCCGTGAAGTGCCGGGGCGCCGGCAGCAGCAGCCGGAACGCGATCGCGCAGCCCACGGCCAGCACACCGATCACCGCGACGGCGACCCGCCAGCCCCACTCCTGCGCGACCCAGCCGGTGATGACCCGGCCGCTCATCCCGCCGACGCTGTTGCCCGCGACGAACAGCCCGATCGCCGTGACCAGGGCCCTCGGGCGCACCTCCTCGGCCAGATACGCGGTCGCCGACGCCGGGAGCCCGGCCAGCGCCGCGCCCTGCACCGCCCGCAGCACCACCAGCGCGCCCAACGACGGCGCGAAGGGGACCAGCAGTCCCACGGTCACCGCGACCGCCAGCGAGGCCGTCATCACCGTACGGCGGCCGTAGCGCTCGGAGAGGGCGCTCATCGGCAGCACGAACAGCGCGAGTCCGCCGGTCGCCGCCGCCACCGTCCAGCTCGCCTCGCTCGCCGCCACCCCGAAGTCACCGGAGATCAGCGGGAGCAGCGCCTGTGTGGAGTACAGCAGGGCGAAGGTCGCCACCCCGGCGAGGAAGAGCGCGAGGCTCATCCGGCGGTAGCCGGGGCCGCCGGGGGTCATACGGGTGTCGTCGACGACGGGGACGGAGGAGGCGGCGCCCACGACGGTGGACGCCCCGGTACTGGCGGGAGACATGCCTCGAAACTACGGACGCCCCCGTTCATCCGTCCAATGCACAGACTCTTCATAATCGTTCCCATGGTGCATCAGCAGAGGTCACGGGCTCATCTGTCACCGTCCAGTGACACAGAAGACATGACTGACATGTCGAGGCTGCTGGCGCCCCGGCTCGCCCACTTCGCCGGGGTCGCCCGCACCGAGCACGTCACCCGGGCCGCGCAGGAGATGGGGGTCCCGCAGTCGACCCTGTCCCGGGCGATGGTCCGTCTCGAACAGGACCTGGGCGTCGACCTCTTCGCCCGTCGCGGCCGCACGGTCTCCCTCACCCCGGCCGGCCGCACCTTCCTCGCCTCGGTCGAACGTGCCCTCGCGGAGATCGAGAAGGCCGCCGAGGAGGTCCGCGCCGACGCCGACGCCGCCACCGGCAAGGTCGCCTTCGGCTTCCTGCACACGATGGGCGCCGAGACCGTCCCCGGTCTGATCCACGCCTTCCGCGCCGATCACCCCCGGGTCCGCTTCAGCCTCGTCCAGAACTACGGCGAGGCGATGCTGGAGCGCCTGCGGGCGGGCGAGCTCGACCTCTGCCTCACCTCGCCGGTCCCGGACGCCCCCGACCTGGTCGCCCGCCGCCTCGACGAGCAGAAGCTCCGCCTGGTCGTCCCCGCCGACCACCGCCTGGCCTCGCGCCGGCGCATCCGCCTCGCCGAGGCGGCCGACGAAACCTTCGTCACCCTCGAACCCAACTACGGCATGCGCCGCATCACCGACGACCTCTGCAAGGAGGCCGGCTTCAAACCCCGCATCGCCTTCGAGGGCGAGGAGGCGGAGACCCTGCGGGGCCTGGTGGCGGCGGGCCTGGGCGTGGCCCTCCTGCCCCCGCCGGCGGTGGCCCGCCCGGGTGTGGTCGAACTGACGGTCACGGCCCCCCGGGCGGTCCGCGAGATCGGCGTGGCCTGGCTGGACGGCCACCCGGACACACCCCCGGTGGCGGCCTTCAAGAGATTCCTGCTCTCCAGACGCGGAAACCTGCTGCCGACCTAGTGCCGTGAGCGGAAAGGTTCACCGGCTCGCGGCGCCCGGCAAACCTTTCCGGTCACGGCACCAGCGGCGGCCCACTCGGGGCGCGGGGAACTGTGCGACCGGCCCCCACGTACCCGCACCCGCACCCGCACCCGAGAACCGGCCCGGCCTACCTCCGCAGCGACTTCCCGAACCCCGCCGCCAACGGCATCCGCAACCCCAACGGCGGCGGAGCCGCCAGCGCGTCCTCGACAGGCCGGGAGAACGTCTTCCCGAACAACACCCCCATCACGAAGTCCTCGGCCAGCGCCAGCACTTCGTCCCGGTACTGATGCAACCCGTGCCCGTCCGCGTGCACTTCGAACCGGCACACGTCCCGGTTCGCCTTCTTCGCCCGCGCCGCCAGCCGGAAGGACAACTCCGGGTCGCTGCGGTCGTCGTGCGTCCCGTGCACCACCATCACCCGCCGCCCCACCAACTGCTTCACCGGTTCGGGTGGCGCCGCCACGTCCTCCTGCGGCAGCCAAGGGGCGAGGGCCAGTACGGAGTTGACGGCCTCATGGCCCCCGGCCCGGAGCGCGGCCCGGCCGCCCATCCCGGTCCCGGCGAGGCACACGGGAACGTCCCCGTAGCGCCGTACGACCTCGTCCGCCGCCCAGGTGGCGTCCGCGGCGAGATGCGCCGCGCCGCCGTTCCAGCCGCGGTAGCGGTAGTGCACGACATGGGTGACCAGCCCTTCCTCCCGGCCGGCCCGCGTGAGTCTTCGCCCGAGGCCGCGCACGGAGGCGGCCGCCCACATCGGGGACGGTCTGCGTTCGGACACCTCCTCGCCGCCCGGGAGCAGCAGCACCACCCCGCTCACCGCCGTCGGCTCCGGTCCGATCGCCTTCCCCAGCCTGGCCGTCCGAGCCGGCGTCAGTTGCTGTGCCATGACAGAACAGTGTCAGAAGCGGTGGTGTACTCCACCCGTCCGGGCGGTCACCATTGCGTATCGGCGGCGGGGTGCGGCGGGCGATCTACGCGCGTAGGAGTTAGAGTGCGGAAATGACGAGCCAGAGCATCCAGGCGGGCATCACTCCCAACCCGGACCAGATCCGGCGGGCGCCCAAGGTTCTGCTGCACGACCACCTCGACGGCGGGCTGCGCCCCGGCACGATCGTCGACCTCGCCCGGGAGACCGGGTACGCCCACCTCCCCGAGAGCGACCCCGACAAGCTCGGCCTCTGGTTCCGGGAGGCCGCCGACTCCGGCTCCCTGGAACGGTACTTGGAGACCTTCTCGCACACCGTCGGTGTGATGCAGACCCGCGACGCCCTGGTCCGGGTCGCGCGGGAGTGCGCCGAGGACCTCGCCGAGGACGGTGTCGTCTATGCCGAGGTGCGCTACGCCCCCGAGCAGCACCTCGAAGCCGGACTGAGCCTCGAGGAAGTCGTCGAGGCCGTCGACGAGGGCTTCCGGGAAGGCGAGCGCAACGCCCGCCGCAACGGCCGCCGTATCCGCGTCGGCGCCCTGCTCACCGCGATGCGGCACGCCGCCCGCGCCCTGGAGATCGCCGAACTCGCCAACCGCTACCGGGATCTCGGCGTCGTCGGCTTCGACATCGCGGGCGCCGAGGCCGGCTTCCCGCCCACCCGCCACCTCGACGCCTTCGAGTACCTGAAGCGGGAGAACAACCACGAGAACATCGATCAAGGCCCCTTCGGGGGCCTTTTTTCATGTTTTCGCAGTTCAGAGCGGGTGTATGGCCTGTCTGACTCCCAGTACCGCCGTACTCGTTCGTACCCGTTGAAACCCGGCTTGACGGGGTGTGGTGCTGGCTCTGTGCTGGCAGTCGTGAGGGGGTCCTGAGGGATCAGCCAGGCCGGAAAGTCGGAGGGCCGGCGGGGTGGCGCAAGCCTGCGAGGGCGCGGAGTGCCCGCGACGGTCTAGAGCGACATCAGTCCGGCAGGTTGCGCGGTAAGGGGTTGACCGGAAGCCGGTCGATCATGCTACGGTCCTCACCGACTCAACCGTCACCCACTCAACTACATCACCAATAAGCGACCCCCTTGAGGCGGCAACCTCGCGGGGGTCTGTGCAACCGAAGAGGTCTAGGTCTTCGATGCAGGTCAAGCGTACCAATCACGCGTTCGGGTTCACCATTGTCCCGAATGCCATCCTCCAGCACCGCAAGCTCAGCCTGACCGCCCGCGGTCTCCTGGGCCTCCTTCTCTCGCAGCCTGAGCGCACGGCCGCGACAGTGAAGGAGCTGACTGCCGACGTGGCCGAGGGCCAGCGCCGCGTCACGAACGCCATGAAGGAATTGCAGGCCGCTGGCTACATCATCTGCACCCGTGAGCAGAACGGGCGCGGTCACTGGTCGACGGCCGTCGAGGTCTTCGACGTTCCGCAGTCCGAGGCTCCGAAGGACGAGACTCCGAAGTCCGGTGACCCGGAAGCGCGGCGCTCCGGGCTCAACCCCTTCGGGGAAAGAAACCAGGGAAAGAACCCCCCTACCCCCGAGCCGTCCGAGGAGGCCGAGAAGTCGGCCGCTGAGGGGACGGGGGGCGATGCTCCGCAGAGCAACGACGAGGAGACTGGCCGAGCTGCTGGCGTCCTCAACCGCATGGGCATCGCTGTGCCGGCGCTTGCTCTGCGGCCGTCCGATGTCCTCCGCCTGGCGCCGCTCGCTGCTGAGTGGCTGGCCCGTGGCGCGTCGGAACTCCAGCTTCGGAACGAGCTGACCGACGGCCTTCCGGCTGTGGTCAAGAGCCCGGCTCGCCTGGTCGAAAACCGGCTCGTCCGCAAGATGCCGCCCGTCCCTGTGGTGGCCATCTCTCTGGCTGAGTGTGGCAAGTGCTTCAACCCGCTGCCTCGTGGCCAGCAGACCGGAATCTGTGGCCAGTGCGCTGGTCTGGCCCCGGCCTCCCAGTCGGCCGCGCCAGCGACCGTTGGCCAGTCTTCCGAGGCGGCCTCTCTGCTCGCTCAGATCCGTGAGCGCCGAGCGGCCGGAACCGTCAAGGGCACGTCCCGACGCGGTTTCGCGACCGCCTGACAAAACCATCCACCCAACTGAAGGGGACAGTTGTGTCCACTGTGTCCATCGACCTGCCTCCGTACGCGAAGGCCGTGTTCAAGTACGGGCGTCCCATCGTCCTTCTGACCGCTCTCCTCATGTCCATCCCCGGTGAAATACACCTCGCCGAAGTGGCCGGGTGGGACTCCGTGACCATCTGGGACTGGACCTTCAATGTGGCCGCTCTCATGCCGGTCTGCGTGTCCGTCTACGCGGCATGCTCGGCGGTCATCGCGGACGTGTCCAAGCGGCTGAAACTGCCGAACCGCAGAAGCGCTCTGGCCGGAGCTGTGGCCGCTCTCGGCCTCGCTTTGGCCGCACAGGATGTGTCCCACCTGATCGAGCAGGACTACATGGGTACGTCCTGGCTCCTGGTCGGCGCCGTTTCGGCCATTCCGCCGCTGGTCGCATTCCACATGCTTCACATGGCCGCTGCTCCTGAGTCGACCGCTTCCGTAGTCGAGGTCGACGAGCCTGAAGACGAATTTGAGGCCGGGGACGACGAGAGCGACAAGCCGCGTCGGAGGCGTGGCCGTCCTGGACTCACCGAGGAAGAGGTTCAGGCCGCGATTGCCTGCCTGAACGCGGACGGGAGGGAAGTGAACCCGGCCAACCTGGGTGAGGTCTTGAACCGGGCGCCTCGCACGGCCAGGCGTTACCTGGAGCGACAGGCGAAGGTGGCCGAGAAGTCGGTCGGCCAGCCTGCGGACGGCATGTTGCCCCTGGCCATATAGCAGGGCATGACGAAACCCCCCGCATTCGAGCTGCGGGGGGTTTCTGGCCTCTCGGCCTGGCCGAGCCTAATTCATTCATGCAACAGGCAGAGGAACGAGCGCACGGGCCTGGGCCAGAAGCTCTTCGTCCTGAAGATGGAAGCGGCCGGCCACCACTCGCAAGTGCCCGTAGTACGGACTGTCCAACTTGACGGACTTGACCATGTCCATTGACCACTCGGCTTGAACGTCGATGGTGCCCGGTTTCGGTACTGACCGAGCACTGTAGCCAGTGCACGCGAGCCAGCAGCCACAGCGTTGCTCGTGTGACCCCTTCCACTCACCGATGAAGCCATGTCGGCCAGCCATGGCGAAGAGGTCTCCTGGCTCGAACACATTGCCCTCAATGGGGATGACCCCCACGGCTCCGATGGTGCCTGTCTCAGTCGTCGTATAGGCGAGAACGCAGCGGGATCCAGTGCTCCAGTCGTGCAGGAAGGGGAAGATCGTCACCCGTCCCTCTCCGCTTATATCGCGCGCCATCGCTCTCCTCGTTCTCGTCCACGACAGGGGCCAGCCCTCGCCCGGACACTCTAGGGGCGAGGGCTGGCTTCACCTAGGCGATCTTGCTCGGATCAGATGCTGTGCTCGCAGCTGGGCAGCGGGTTGCCGCCGCCGCCGTCGTCGCCGCAGGTGTCCTCGCAGTCCACGCCGGCCACCCACAGGTCGGGGTCGACGCGGTACCCGGCGGCCTCGATCGCTGCCACCGTGAGGGGGAGGACTTCCGCGGCCGGCGGGTAGACCTGCTTTCCGTCCGGGCCACCGTCACACGGGTTGTGGTGCACCTTCCGCCAGCCGTGACCGGCGAAGAAGTCGTCGTACGGCCGCGTGTACTCCATGAACGAGTGCCACGCCGGGTCCACGGCGCTGCTCATGAAGAGCGAGGCCGCGCCCTCGGGCTTCTGGGCGCACGTCGCGAGGTACGCGAGGGCCTGGTCCGTGGTGCGCTCGGCCATCTCCTGGTCCAGGCCGCTGTTCTTGGCCACTCGGCGGCTCAGCCGCGCGAAGAACGCCGGGTCGACGAGCGACCTCGCCGACACCGCTTCCATCACGGGTGCAGTCATGCTCACACTCCTCAGATAAGAGAGTTGTGGTGCAGTGCAGTGCACCCGCCCTGTCCGTCTTTCACCGTCACAGACGGACAGGGCGAGCAGTCCCCCTGTCCGGACTCGAACCGGAGTCTCCGCGCCCCGAAGGGGCATCGGCCAATGCAGGGGGCTTGTTCGCTAGCTGCTGACGACCGGCCGGCCCTCAACGAGGTAGGCCGCGTGCGCGTCGTCAGACTCCAGCACAGCGACGGCAGCCCGGATACGGCGCTCCGTGTATGGGGCCACGAATCGGCCCAGCTCATGAAGCGGGGTGAACCGGTAGTCGGTCAGCTCGGGCTCGGACTCGCCGGGAGCAGGGTCAGGGAGCCGGATTTCGGTGTCACTCGGCACCGTGCCCCCGTCGAACACGAAGTTGGTGCCTTCCTTCGATCCGGTCTCCTCGTTGCGGGGCATGCAGTCCACCACGAGGAGCCGTCCGGGCGTCATGTAGATGCCGGTCTCTTCCCCCACCTCCCGCATCCAGGCACGATGCGGGTACTCGTCGGCGTGGGCTAAGCCTCCGGGAAGCCCCCACTCTCCGTTTCTGTAACTCTTCTGGACCAGGAGCACGCCCTTCATCTCGTTCCGGATGATGGCGAGCGCGCCGGTACGGCGGGGCGGGGGACTCTGGAACTCACTGTCCCTGTGCATGCAGCTCCTCAATCTACGGGGGACGTCACTCCGGGTGTTGCCTGGGCTGTTCGTGCCCGTCCAGGTCTCCGCCTGGATCTCCCTCACCGAGGTACGGCTGTTGGGCAGGCAGATAGATCTCCACGTTGCACTCAGGGCATCCAGCGCAGGAACCGCCCTGTGAAGCGGGACAAGCCATTCGCTCGCTTTCGGTAGGGGCTCCCCTCACCAGGGCGCGAAATTATGCGGATCTCGGTTTCCAGGTGAGGGGAGGTCTTGCCCCGCTCCCGACCGACGACGGGGGACGCCGGCCGAGAGCGGGTGTCATGAGGCGGGACGCTGGTCCCAGTGGTGCGCATACGCGCGGACGTACGTGAGAGACCAATCGATGCAGTCTGCGCAGGCGAAGGATGGCGCGCTGATGCCGTTCGCCGTCACGGGGCCGATGAACGTCACTAGCTGGTCGGGCTTCCTGCACATCCAGCAGAGCCCTTGCCACCAGCGCCTACGTGTCTCGCTCATGAGTCTTCTGGTAGAGGGACAGCAGAGTCGACGCGAAGACGATGGTGTCCTTCAGGTAGCCGAAGGCGTCGTGGGCCGGGGTGCGGCTGGTCGGCCTCTTTTCCATGGACAGGTGGCGTTCGACCATGCGAAGCATCTGCAACGCGGCCCGGTCCTGGTCCTCGCCGAGGGCTTGTCCCTGAAGCCGGTGCATGTATCCCACGAGTGTGTTCGTCGTGGCGTCGATCTCCACTCGGGTAGACGTGCTGATGCTCATCGCCCATGCTTTGTCGATGGCGTCTGAGATCGCCTTCACGGGGATGGTCGAGGTGCCGGCCTCAGCACCTGCACCCACGAGTTCATCCGTCACGCTCGTCACCACGCTTCTCCCTTCGCTGCCTGTGATTAGACAACTACGAGAGACCAAGATCAGTTAACACAAGAGTTGCACAACGGGGTTGCAGCGCAAGGCAACTGACGGGACGTCGCGCGCCTGACGTGGAACAGTGAATCCATGGAGAGCACCCCGGCACCCGGCGAGAACATCGCTGTACTGCGCAAGGCCCGTGGCATCGGACAGGGCAAGCTAGCTCGTGAGGCTGGCATCTCCCTGTCGTACCTCAGCAAGATCGAGGTCGGACTTCGGCCGGCCACCCCTCCCGTGGTGGCTGGGATCGCCAAAGTCTTGAAGGTCCAGGTCCAGCGCATCTACGGACAGCCCTACCTTGGGCCATCCGAACAGGCTGACCTTCTCAACGATCTCCGGGGTGCAGTGCGGAGGTACACCCTCCCGAAGGAAGATGTACCTGACCCCGCACAATTGGCGGCCGACGTCGGCAAGGCCATGAAGCTGCGGGCAGAGACCAAGTACCTGGAACTGCTCGGCATGCTGCCGAAACTCCTGGGGCAAGTCACTTCGACGGCCCTGATGGCTGCCTCCGGGGAGGCCGGTGCATGGACTCAGGTGTCAGACGTCTACGGCTGCGCCTACGCGGCAGCTCACCGGCTGGCAATGCCGGACCTTGCCGACATGATCGTGTCTCGTCAGGCGTGGGCGGCACAGCAGACGTGGAATCCTGAAGCCGAGGTGGCAGCGGCGTGGAATGAGGCCGGCACCTACCAGTCAGCCGGGCAGTATGACGATGGCCTTGCCATCGTCGAGAGGGCCATCAGCAAGTACGAGAGCGCGTCCAACGGGGACACCCCGGCCCGAGCGCTCTCCCTGGGCTCCCTGCACCTCCGAGGAATCGTCCTGGCCTCTCGGCACAAGGACAAGCAGGCCGCCGCGGACCACCTTCGGAAGGCTCATCAGTACGCCAGAGACATCCCGAACGATGTCCTGTGGCACAACCTGACCTTCGGGCAGGAGAACACGGCCCTGTACGAGCTGGCCGCGCACATCGAGCTGGGGAAGCCGGACAAGGCGGCCGAGATGGGCACTGCTCTGCTTGCTACTCCGCCGAAGACTCTGACGCCCAACCGCCTGGGACGTCTGTTCATCGACATCGCTCGGGCTCGGCTCGACACGAAGGACTACGCCGGCGCGGAAGAGGCGCTTGAGAAAGCCTTCCTGATCGCACCTCAGATGACCGAGGTCCATCCCATGGCCCGAGAGGTAATCCGAGTGCTCTTCGTTCTTCACCAGAGGGCGCGTCCCAAGCTGATGACCATGGCCAAGAGGGCTGGTCTGGCTGGTTAGCAGCCCGAGCTAACCGTGAAGGGCCCTGGCCGTCAAGCCGGGGCCTCTTCTGGTTCTAATAGGGGCCCAGGTTGGCCCTACAATCTGCGCATGGCCCAGAAACAGGTTATTACCTACACAGACGATGTCACCGGCGAGGAATCCGAGGACATCACGACGCACACACTCCTGATCGACGGGGCTGGGGTTGAAATCGACCTCACCTCGGCCAGTCATGACCGGCTGCTGGAGCTTCTACACCCCTACTTGAGCGCCGAGAGCGCTCGACGGGTGCGAGGCTCCGTGAACTCTGCTGCCACGGCGAAGAAGTCTCGCAACTCAGCTTCGTCCAACAGCGCAGACACAGCCAGGATCCGGGCCTGGGCCAAGGAAAATGGCCACGAAGTGAATGATCGGGGTCGAGTGCCGGCTTCTGTGAAGGAAGCCTACGAAAAGGCCAATGGCTGATCCCCTGAGACAAGCTATCCGTGAATGAATTGCGGGCCCCCTCTCTGGAGGAGGGGGCTAGCCAACCCGGTTGGGTACGTCCGAGGGCATATAACCCCCACCAAAAAAGATGTCGGTGTCAATCTGGGCATGTTCTGACGTCCACGACCTCAACTGAGGCCCAGCTCACACCTGTTGACCCAATTCATTCATTCATCGCGGGGGAGTGGGGGGGGCGACGAGGCCAGTTGGCCGGCCTCCGAGCCACTGTGAGCCTCTGTACGGGCCTGGAAGGGGCCAGTTGGGGCCTGGTGTGGTAGCATCCGCTATGCGGCCGTCTACGGGACGCACAGAGCTTCGAAAATTTAATACTCGTACACGCTGGAAGGACAGCACCCCCGGTGGGTCCTTTCTGAATGTATATATGGATTACCCCCTATTCAGCCTAAACAGCCGAGTGAATGAATGAATTCGAGGGGGAATTAATTCATGAATACAGTCATGCGGGGGCACCCCTGACTGACTCTCAGATATTCAGCGTGTAATGCAAAGCACGCATCAGCGAATAGCAAATTCATTCGCGCCCACGCATTCGTGAATCGCAAATAGCAAATGGATTAGACCTGCTAATGCGAATAGCGAATTGTTAGATTGGGTAAGTGCCTGAATTGACCCGCATTGCGGGGAATCCAATGAGTGCGGTCGCTCTGCATTCGGACACGAATTCATAACGCTTGGGTGTGCAAGATGATTACAAACAGCCGTTTTCAATAACAGGCTCATAACGCACTGGTCTAAACCACCACTCCATATTGGGCTAGACCACTGCCTAGAATTGGTCTAGACGTGTCCATGTTGTGGGTATTTATGAGCACCCCTATATGTGACGCCCATCACAGGTATTCACCCCTATCTAGCCTGCATTGCCCGAATTGATCCAGGGTGATACCTACCCTGATGTCTGAATTAATTAATTGTGTCGCTCACTCTGTCGCCGAAATCAAAAGTTGAGTCGGTGACGGAAATCCTGGAGTGTTCTGCCTGTCGCCACACCCCGTGGCGGCGCACCCACGACACACACGGAGGCGGACATGAGCGCACGTTCAATCGCTCAACAGCGGGGGCCACCACACACGGTCACTCTGTGACGGAGAGGCATTCCGACACAGGGTGACAGGGACCCTGTCTCGCGTGTCCATCCCAAGGATGGCGTGTACGGCGCAAGTGGAATATGCGCGGTACGGGCCTAGGGAGGTGTCGCGGTTACTCCTGCCCTACCCGTGGCCTATCCAGCCACGTACGGGACGCCCTAGCGGGGGCGTGGGCGGCAAGGTGCCGGTTGACGCTACATAGGGACACGTGAGGGAGGACACCCAAGGAAGTAGGCAGGGGTGATCGGTCGCCGCGCGACTGATTGGGTACGAGAGACCCGCCCCGGATGTAGCCGAACCCTTGTGTGCGCATTGCTGCGGTCCCTGGTGCTCCCGTGCGCCCCCGGAGGGGTGTCGGTCGGATGCAAACCCGCACAGAGTTCGTCACCCGTCGCACCTAGTGCGCCGGGTGGCTAGGCGTGCCCACGCTCCGGCGTGGGCACGTGCCGCGTTCGTCGCTACGGCGGCGGGCGCGGCGTTTCTTTTCACTCAAAAGTTGAGTCGGTGACGTTGGATGCGGTTGTACGAATGAGAGGTGCCCGATGGGTGCTAAGGAGAATGCACGCAAGCGAGCCGCTAAGGCGGCTGCTGCGAAGGACGGACGCGAAGCGTTCGAGCGTCGGATCGGGTGGCTTCACGCCTCCCGTGCCGCTGCTGTCCGTCACCTCAACATGGGTGGCGGGATGGACATTCGCGTTGACCTGAGGGACGTTGACGGCAAGGGCGTTGCCTACGTCGACCAGAAGGGCAACCCCGTTGGGGAAGTGTCCGAAGGTGCTGCGGCGGGGTACCGATTTCCGGCCGGGCGTCCCAAGCGTGAGCACTCCCGCATGATGCCCACGGGTGGAATCTCCACTCGTCTGTGACCGCTCAACTCCCCTGGTGCTGGGGGTAATCAGCGCTGACCCGGCGCGGGGTCAAGCCCGCGTCGGGTACTACGCATGCCCGAAAACGGGCGTGCTCCCTCTCTGGAAGCGAGGAACCCCATGCGTAAGCGTGGAATCGTCCTGGCCGCAGTTGCGGCCGTCGCCGCCTTCGCGGGCGGCACTGCCTACGGACAGAACTCCGCCCTCGACCTCAAGCCGTGTGTGTCCGAAGACTCGGTCAACTGCTACTGGGACGCGGGCAAGCAGGGCAACGGGCGCGGGATGTCCTTCGTCGTCGACCAGGCCGGAAACGTGACCCACGTGAGCGCCTTCAACGATGGGTTCACCGAGAGCAAGGCTGACGACTGCGAGCAAGGTTTCCAACTCGCCTGTTCCTGGCTCGCCGAGACCCGCTGACCGCCCACACCTACGGAGAACACACATGCTCAAGCTCTGGATTCAGGTGTCCGTGCTCGACGAAGAGCACTCGGTCTGGCACGAGGTTGACACCGTCCTCGGAGACGAAGCCGGGACGCTCGCACAGGACTGGATGGCACGAGGGCTCCAGGTCCGTTCGCGAGTCGTTCCCTCCCGGCCGGCGGTCTACCTCAGCACGTATCAGCACCAGATCGAGAACCCCGCCACCTGCGTTCTCGACCTGGTCTGACACTTGGCGGGTCCTATCGCGCCCTTCGGGGCGCGGTGGAATCCGGTAAGCGTTAGGGCGAAACCGGTGTAGTGCGAAAGGCCGCAATGGCACAGCACGTGAACGCGCAGCTCCTCATGGAGCACTTGCGCAAGAGGACCACGCTCCAGCTCTGTGAGGACTGGTGGGCCATGTCCAAGGGTGACGCGGACTGGCACAAGGTCAGCGCTCGGATGGTCAGCGACATCCTGTTCGAGCGTGATCAGGTGGCGTGGTTCGAGTGGCAGCTCGACGGGTCGGGCCTGTTCGGTCCGTCCAACCCGACGAACTTCTTCATGCCGTAAAAGTTGAGTCGGTGAAAGGTTCGTGAGCAGTGGAATGGCTCACGGGCCTTTCGCTTTCGAGAGGACAACCATGCCTGTGTACTTCCTGCCGTCGACTCGCGAGGAAGACGAGTGGGCGGCCTACATGATGAAAGACCGCAACGAGCCCTGTTGGCTGTGTAAGCGCGAGAGGCGCAAGACCCTGTACGGCTACATGTGCTGGGAGTGCCAGGAGCAGAAGCCCGTGTGGCAAGCGCACCTGGACGCCATCAACAAGGCCGAGGGTGAGCGTCGAGAGCGGGCCTATAAGGGCTACTGCTACTCGTGCGCGAAGACCTGGGTCGAAGGTACCTGGGAGTGCGAGCCCTGCCGTGCGGAATGGAGGGCCTGAGATGGGGCCCAAAGAACTTCGGCACGGGTGGAATTCCTGGCCGTGCGGCTGTCAGTTCGTCGTCAATCTCAAATGGCTCATGGTGTGCAGCTTCGACGGACCGAATCACAGCGAGTGCGCCGAGATGACCGTCTTCAAGGATGAAATCCTGCGCCTCGTGACGGAGGTGCCAACGGACTGGCATGCCGTACGGCTAGTCAACCGCAAGAGGGCCGAACACCTCAGCTTCTCCGAGGAGCTGATAGAGCGCGGCTGGCCTCTGAAGAACCCCACCCGAGTCTGGCCGTAGGCAGTGAGCGTGATCCAGGCCGGCCGCTGGTCCGGCCTGCGTCGCGGCCTCTGTGCGGACAACACAGAACCCAACTCCCTGAGAAAGGCGGTTTGATGCGTAAGACCGAATTCGAAAAGGGTAACCGAGGAAAGGCCGCTGTCCCCGTGATCAAGGGGCAGACCGATTTTCTTGCCGAGTGGCGAGAGTCCGGGCTGATCACCGATTCCCAGTTCGCGACCTTCACCCGCACCTGCCAGTCCACTGTGAAAGAGGCGACGTGATGCCTCGTAAGAAGAAGCCGGAAAGCAAACCCTACGCCTACCCGCTCGCCATCCGTGGCGGCAACTACGGCTACAACTCGCTTCACATTTGGGAGCGAAAGGAGGGCGGCGAACAGTACCAGCTCCAATGGCACGAGCGTGAGCGTTCGGTGATCCGTGTCTCTCGGATGACCGATGAGGGAACCTACTGGTTCAACAACTGGGACAACTCGCAGGGCGGCACGCCGTCCACGTGGGAAGAAATCGACGTGATCGACTTCGGAGACACGGAATTGCGGCTCATGTTCACCGTCATGGAAGCCTATGCCGTAGAGAAGTTCGGCGTAGTCGACGTCCGCCCCTAAGGGGAAATCATGCGAAATCTCATTCTCGTGAATCCGTTCAAGGGGATCACGGTTGGTCGTATTTACCGCAAGTGGGGACGGCACCACATTCCCGGCCGGTACAGCGTGATGCACCACCTGAAGGGCTCGTTGCCTGATGGCCGCACGCTCTCACGCCGTCAGGCAATCCGTACGTTCCAGCACTTCAGCAAGAAAGAAGTCTGACAATGCGCCCCTACTCCGAACTCAACGCCCTCCCGCCCGAGGACTTCCTGAACCCCGAGAACTTCGCTACGGAGTTTGACGGCAGGGTTCCCGGATATGCGGAAGAGCAGTACCGCAAGGGCCTGGAAACCTCGCACGAGTACGACCGCGTTGTGATCCGGGCGAACGGCACTTGGGCGGCTGAGTGCGGCCCGTACTACCCCGAAGCCAACATCTACATGGGCAATGCCGCCTACTCCTACGAGGGAATCGGCTATCACGGCGAGACGGCCGCGCTGCTGCGCGGGTTCCTCGACGGCCCCGCGCCTGTCGACGTGGAGCGTCGACAGGCGGACTACAGCGTGATCACCACCCGCATCAAGGAGGCCAGCAAGTGAGCAAGGTCGAGTTTCAGGTTGCCTGGTGTGAGTCGACCCCGGGGGAAGTCCACGTCACCTTCTCGGGACACATGACTCCGTGTGACAAGCGAGTGTTCGAGGCTTCGCCGGTCTACGCCTCGAAGCTCAAGGACGTGACCTGTGAAGTGTGCGGCGCCTACGTGCTCTTCGACATGGAGGCCGCCCGCAAGGCTGCTGAGCAGTACGTGACGAACCACGCCGGCACGGCGAAGTGGAGCGACCTGGACCGTATCGAGTTCGCGGGGAACGCCATGGAGCGGGCCGCGGGGGTCGCCTTCAGGCTCAAGCGAGAGCGCGGTGAGTGGAACTCCAACATGGCCTTCTCCGAGTTCATGGCCGGTGGTGGATGGATGACCGACAAGAGCCCTGAGGCCGGGCTGATCGGCATGACGGCCATCGCGGTGTTCGACAACCTGAAGGAGCGTGAGGCCGAGTGAACGAATGGCGTCACGTCATCAACGACACGGTGTTCGAGGTGTGTGCGCCCAACCAGATTTCCATCTGGTACCCGTGGCAGGAGAAGTATGGGCCGCCTCTCCGGCCGTTGCACTCGTCCGCGTTCGCCAAAGACAACGGCTATGGGGATGCTTTCCCCTTCGCGGCCGAGCTGGACTTTCAGCAGTTCTGCGAGCGTTACGCGGAATCGCGTCCCTACCTGATCGAGCCCAGCCCTCGCCTGAGTAGCTGACTTTCCCTTCCCCCTTCGAGGCCAGGACTCCCCTGGTCTTTTTTCATGCCCGAAAGGATCCCGATGCGTATCCCGTTCATCACCAACTGGCTCATAGGCCGACAGATGCGAGACCTCGCTCTCACCGCTCTCGTGCACTCCAACTCGCACCTTCACGAGGACATGAACGCGCTGAGTGGACAGGTGAAGGAGCTGGTTGCGACGAGCCGCCGCCGTGAGCTGGTGGTGGTCGCCGCTCAGCACTTCGCCGATGTCTTCGATGACACGGGCCTGGCCTACGACGAAGGCGACCGCCTCAACGACCGGCAGATGCAGGCCCTCACCGAGGTTCTTCGGGCGGCCGGCCACCACAAGGGGGCCGATGCCTGGCAGAGCTACGCGGTCCCCGACGAGACGGACGCGGACCCGTTCAACAACGAGGACCAGGAGCAGGCCGAGCCCGTTTCCGTCTGACGCGGTTCCTGTTTGGTGGCGGCCGGGAATTCCCGGCCGTTCGCTACGGGCAACCGACAGATAGGAAAGCAATGTCCGAGCAGATTCCGAAGAACGTAGTGCCCTGTCTGAAATGCGGCGGGCCGATTCGGCACATCGACGGCAAGCCATATGCGTGCGCCGATTGTGGGGGCCGCATTCTCTACAACGTGCGCGGCGGGCGCGGCGAGCGCCCTGCACCGGGATGCCACTGGGAAATCCATAACGAATGGCTCGTCGATGTCATTACGACTGGCGAAGACTGAGAGGAAATGGCGATGTCTCGCAAGTTCACCAAGCGAATGAAGCGCCAGCGTGCCGAGCAAGTGGATTTGCTGGAAAGGCTGATCAAGGCTCACGGGCAGTGGGAGAAGGACCGTGAGGAGTTCTTCAGGGAGAACCTGAAGACCTACGACCCCTACCCCAATGACCAGCCCTGTGCGGACTGGGAAATGGGCGACTACGACGAGATGGATACGGATTACGCGTTCGACGCCCAACACACCTGGGTCCTCTTCGTGGAAGAGGCCCGCATGCTTCTGGAAATGGAGAAGTAGTCATGTCCCGCAAGTATCCCAAGAGGGTTCGCAAGGAACTCGGTCGGAAGCTCGCTGCCGCTGAGGCGTTCGTGGAGGCGGTGACCACTTCTGGGTGCGCTGCTGATATCGAGTTCTACAGCTGTGAAGACGCCGAGCGTTACGCGGCGATGCTTCGGGTCTTCGGTTACGTGAACTACGCCGAGGACGCGATAGCGGACCACAAGACCGAGTGTGCGGAACCGCACCGCCATCAATTGGACGGTGTATGGACCTTCGACATTCGGGCCGGCGGACCAGCGTTCGACGGGGTCGAGGACCCCGAATGGACCGTCGTTGCGGACGGCAAGAACGGCGCTGAGGCCGAGGGTCGGGCGAAGTTGTTCGTGGAAGCGGAGCTGAAGAAGAGGCACAGCCTCTACTTCTGGCTGACGGTTACCGAAGTCGAGAACGGTGTTCCCTCGCCTCTGGCGCTCTACGACTGGACCGACATTCGGAAGGCTGCATAAATGAGTTGGCGATACGACGTATTCGCATGCCCCAACGAGACCGATGACCACAACACGTGTGAGGTGTGGGGAGGGGCACCGATTGACATCCTTGGGGGTGGTCGCTGGAAGGACGCTTTCCGTAAGGCGGAGGCCCTTTCTCACGGGCTCGTGACCCGTACCTACACGGGCAAGTTGGGGTGGAGCACGAAGACAGTGACCGTCTTCGAGCGCATCGACGGGGGAGGCGTCTGCAAGGGATGCCACAAGCGTTCCCAGGTAACCGGGGAGCCGCTTTCCCCGGAGAGTCGGGGCCCGCTCGTGAAGACGCCATTCGGAAACGAGTTCATGTGCGACGCCTGCCAGAAGTCCTCTCTGGCCGCACACAAGCGCAGTACCCGTGACCCCGACCGATGGCTGTACGTCCCGATCATCGACACCATCGACTTCAAGGCGGAGTGATGGCATACACCTCGAACCAGTGGTATGCGGAAGCAGCGGCAGACGCCATTCTCCGCGGAAGTGAGAGCACGGTGTTTCTCGACATCCTCACTGCCAGGCTGCACGCCCACATGCACTATTCGGCCGCCCGAATGGCTGCCGAGGGCAAGGTGGAACGGTGCCTCAACGAGATGAGGAAGTCGTGAGCCCTCAGGGAGCCCATTGGGCCTATATCGAGTGGTCGCCGGACATTGAAGGCGAGCACGAAGTGACTGTGAAAACCGAGCACAGTCACAAGAAATGTGCCGAGAAGCATGGGGAACTGGACGTAGTTGTCGAGTGTGACGTGAAGTTGCCCGACACCATTCGGCATGTTGTGTTCGCCGAGTCGGAGAAGTCCGCGTTGTCGGCCGCAAGATGTTTCGCGCTGAGCGACATCCCGTTCGGCACGACCTATTCGATTCATTACATCGGGCAGTGCGTCAGGTGACCGAGCCGGACCCCGCGTTGGTCCGAGAATTCATGGTGCTCTCTCGACTGAGAGAGCCGGACGACATGCGAGAAGTGACACCGCCCGAAGTGCGTTACTTCAATTCGTACTACCCGGCTCATGTGGAGCGGGAGAAGCGCGCGGCCCAGCGGCGGGCCCAGCAAGAGGAATGGGACCGCCAGCGCCGTGAGTCTGCGAAAGAGGCGGCGCATCGGGCCTGGCTCATGAAGGACATGCGCAAGTGGGGCCCAGAGAACGGATTCTTCGTCGGCACACGAGGCCGCATTCCGCGGGCTGTCATCGAGGCATACAACGAAGCGAAAGGACATGCGTGAAGCACACCCATGTGGCCGTGGGCCTGGTCCCCGACGGTCTCACCAACCTCGGGGTGGTCGTCGAGTGGACGCCCGGCAGTGAGAAGTACGCCATGACCCTGATCACCGCAGAGGGGCAAGCCCTCGAAGGCCACGACTACTACGCCACCGGGAAGGACCCGATCGGCTACACCCCGGATGACGCCGAGCTGGACATGCTCGTGTACCGGGGCCTGGTCAGCATCGTCCCTCTCCCGGCCCGGTTCGTCCGCAGCCTCGCGGGCTTCGCCTACTTCAAGTGGTGGGCGCCCGTGGACATGCCCAACAAGGAGCGTGCGAAGTTCGGGGCCGCCGAGTGAGCGCCATGAAGACCTTCTGGCTTGACGTCGCCCTCGTGGAAGACAGGGCCAGGGCCGCCGCTGAACGGCCGGACTGGGACGAGAGCTTCGCGTCTCTGACCGCCGTGTTCCACGACTGCGGACACCTGGCCGGCGCCTACGCCGAACCGCGCGAGGTCGCCCGGCTCCTGGTGGCTCACGCGTCCAAGGAGTGGCAGGCCGGCCGGATGGCGCTGAAGGGGGTCCTCTGTGTCTGAAGAAGCTCAGCGCATCCGTGAACTCGTCGCGAGGAATTACAGCGCATGGTCGGGGTTTGAGCCGCGAGGGGACCGCGCGCATGCACTCCGCACCCTGCTATGGGAAATCGACCACCCGTCTGCGGCTGAGCAGACAGCAGAAATCTGGTCGAACTGGCTGGACGGAGTCGAGCCGCGGTGGCCCGACGACAACACGTTCGTTCACCCGGAATGGGTGGAGAAATTGCGTCGCGACGGCGAGCGTACCTGTGCCGAGATAGCGGCGGCTCGACGTATGGCCAACTGAACGAACACCTTTAACGAAGGGCCGGGAGTGGAATTCCCGGCCCTTCGTCATGGGTGCTCGCAGTGGAATGGCGAGCGTTCGAAACTATTCGCAAAGGAGCCTTTTGGAATGGCGACAAAGGTTATCAAGACGGTGACGTGCGACCCGTGCGACAAGAAGGGAGAGGAGCGCGATGCGGTCGGAAAGCTCGAAATCTTCGGCGACGAGTACGACGTGTGCGAGGAGCACGGAACGAAGTTCCGGGCCTGGTTCGCGGAAGCGCTCGGCAGCAGCCAGCTCGCCGCGAAGTCCGCGTAAGAGAGGAGTCAGGAAGTGACCACGTTCGAGGCGATGAAGTACGGCCCCCTGGGCGAGGCCGTTGAGGCGGCCATGCCGTCGAGTGAGGCGGACCCGATTGGAGTGTGGGCCGCGTGCTTGTCCATGTACTCGTCGGCGATTAGCCGGAAGGTGCGCCTGGACAACGGCCGTCCGGTGGTGGTCTGGACGGTGCTTGCGGGCCGTTCGGCCCTGGGACGCAAGGGGTACGCCCTCGGAACTGCCAAGGGCATCTTGCACCCGGTCATCGGCGGCTACCTGGAGGCGCGAATCAAGGACGGCATCTCTACGGGGCCGGCCCTGGTCAACATGCTCGCCAAGCTGGAGCTGGAAACGATGGGCAGCGAGACGGGCATGGACGGTCGCGCTCTGGTCGTTGAGGAGGAGTGGGCCGGTCTCATCAAGTCCCAGAAGGCGTGCAGACGGTTCAGCACGCTCTTCCGGACGGCTTGGGACGGAAAGGCGATCTCGAACGAGACCAAGAAGGAAGGCAAGGTAACCGTTGTTCAGCCCCTCCTTGGGTTTCACGCCCATATAACCCCTGGTGAATGGGCGAAGTACGTCTCTTCGAGCGAGGCCCTGGGCGGCTCGTACAACCGGCTGTTGCCGGTGATCGTCGAGCGGTCGAAGATCCTGCCCTACGACCACAAGCCGGTGTTCCCCGATGCCAAGCCGTTGAGGGATGCCTTCAAGTGGGCCACCCAGGAGCGACGTGTCATCTCGTTCGACAAGGCGGCCGGCAAGCGGTACGACGAGATCCGGGCCCAGGTCGAAGAGCGTGCGGCCGAGATGCCTGAGATGATCTCGGTCTACGTGGAGCGGGCTGCCGAGCAGGTTCATCGGATCGCGGCGGTGCTCGCGGTGACCGAGAAGAAGACGAAGATCAGTAGGCGAGCCGTCGAGGCAGCTTGGGCCTTCGTGCAGAAGAGCATGGCGAGTGTCGAGCAGCTGGTTCGTGACGCCGCCGAACAGTCCACCAAGCCCATGAAGACCACGGAAGACCTGGTCAGGGAGATTCTCGGTCGCCATGGCGGGGAGGCGTCCAGCACCATCCTGCTTCGAGCCCTGGGAACGCGGACCAATGCCGCGGGCCTTAAAGAGGCCGTTGCGAGCATGGATGACATCGAGGTCTACAAGCTGCAACAGCCCGGACGCGGGGCAAAGCCGATCATGTATCGGCTGATCGAGGATGCTGAAACCAAGATCCCGGAATCCTCCGATTCGGAACAGAAGATTCCACTTTCTACCAAGCCTCAGCTTAGAGTGGTCATCGGACAGGAATCCAAGCCGCGAAAGAAGCAGCGCAAGGACGCTGCGGCCGTGGTGCCGACTCCGCCTGTCGCAAATCCGATCATGGCCCTTCTGTAGGAAAGCCCCACCATGCACCAGGAACAGCCCATCGACTTCGGCAAGATGACCTCGACTGCCGCCCAGCGTGCGGCGGAGGAATGGCTTCGGCTGGACCGCGAAGAGCGGGAGACACGACGCAAGCTGATCAGCCGGCGCAGGGCTGTCACTCGGAGCCGTGCACGCGCCCAGAACGGGCGCGTGTCCGTCCTCCGTGTTCACCCGGAGGTGATGAAGGTGGCGCTACAGGCGGCCGGCGGCGACGCGAGCCGCATCCGCATCGTCAGTGAAACGGAAGTCTGGGTTGAGTAGACACACCCTGAGGAAACGACCGGAAGGCCGCCTTCAGTGCACTAAGTGCCGGGCGGCCTTTCTTGTGCCGGAAAACGCTGACAACTCTCGGGCCGACTGTATGGGCCGGCCCCTCCCGCACGGCCATCCGTACGAGCGTGAGCACGTGGTCTATCCAACTTGGTTCGACCAGGGGAATGGGCGCGGTCCAGACCGGCTCTGCGATGAACTCGCCTGCTTCTGCATGCACCACGAATGCGACTGCGACGTATGCACGGGGCGCATCGATGTACCCGCACTCAACATTCTTAACGACAGTCATGAACCCGAAGTGGAGATCAGCATGACGGACAAGATCGAGGTCCACGTCCCCGCCCAGCTCCGGAAGTGGGCGACGCGGACCCTGGACGCGGAGACGCAGGCCGAACGCGACCTCATGGACGCCTGCAAGGCCACGGGCATGGGCAACTCGAACCGATCAAGCACCATCCCCCTCACGAACGCGGCCCTGGGAGTGCTGATCAGGCAGGCCCGGAACTGGCTCGACAGCGACAACGGCAACGACGTCATGGCCTCCAAGACCGTGCTGAGCCGCCATGAACTGGACTACGAGCCGGACGACCCGCGAGAGATCCGGCACGAGATCAAGATGCCGAAGAGCCTCGCTGGACACTTCCCCGCGCCCTACAAGAGCGGCTTCAACGCTGACAAGAGCATGACGGGGAAGGTCGAGGAAGACATATCCCAGATGGCATGGACGAACACGGGCGTGTCCGGCCGGGTGCGCTTCGAGGCTCTGGGCTACCTGCTGCGGAAGATGGACAGGCTGAAGTACCACGACCACAGCGCAGTCAGCCGGGCGGCGAAGAAGTTCCTCGACAACTACACCGAGCCGCACGAGAAGACGCAGCGGCTCATCGCGGGGTACCTGGAGATCGACGAGGACCAGGCCCCCGAGAAGGACGACGACGGGATGCTGACAGCCGCGGGCTTCATGGAGGCAATTCACGGCCGGGGAGGCTTCGAGGAGCAGCCGAAGCGCCTGGTCGTCATCGCCTGCGGCGGAAAGAAGTCGCAGAAGCCGGGGAAGATCCCTGCGGACGAGAGGTACACCGGGAACTACTTCACCGCCTGCCGGTTGGCCGCTGAGGTCATGGACGGCCCCACGATGGTGCTCAGTGCGAAGTACGGGCTCATCCCTCTCACTGAGGAGATCGAGGATTACGACGTGAAGATGGGCGACAAGGGCAGTGTCCGGCTCGGATTCGTGAAGAAGCAGGTCGAGGAGCTGGGGATGAAGAACGCGAAGGTCACCGTCCTTGGTGGAGAGAGGTATGTGAAGGCGGCTCGGCAAATCTGGCCGGACGCAGAGGCGCCGCTAACCGGAGGCATCGGACAGCAGCTCAAGCAGCTCGCCGGCATCTACGAGGGCGAGGCCCTGGACAACGACCAGGACCAGGAAGAGCCCGTCAGGCAGTGGGAGAAGCGGCGCCTGAGTGACTTCGTTTCCTGGGGCGGCGAGCGACGGTTCTTCTACTTCGGGGGGCTCGCCAAGCAGCCTGTGAACGAGAACGGGCCTCTGGTCGGTCTGAAGTGGTCGGAGTCCGAGAGCGGCACGAACCACCTGAAGGACCCGGAGACGGGGCGGGTAGTCGCTCAGGTTCACAGCATGTCGAATGTGTGGGCCATCCCCGCTGAGGCCCCTGAGGGCTTCGTCGAGTACGACGACCGGGGGAAGCCTGCGGATGAGCTGTACTGGCCCGAGGAGTACAGCCGGGGGGAGTTCCGCAACATCCCGAACCTCCCCAGCCGGGGCCGTAGCAACGAGCCGGTCATCTGGTACGGCGGCAAGGCTGGGGTCAACGCCGTTCAGCCGAAGCGCTGGCAGAAGGTCAGGGTCGTCTACATCGGAGAAGGCAAGTACGACCTGAGCGACTTCAAGACGGGGGAGTCGGTCAAGACGTGCACGCTGGCCAGTCAGGTCTTCTGGGCCAGGGACAACGAGCACCAGGACCAGGAACCCGCGACCATGCCGCCTGGCGGCTACGAGGTGCCGGCGAACTTCCTCGAACTGGCTGAGGAAGGGAACACGGACCAGGCCAAGGCGTACTGGAAGCGCCGTTGCGAGGAGTACCGGAGGACGGGCAAGTGAATCCATCCGATATGCCTCAGCAGAGAAGAATGCGCCCCGTACAAGGGCGCTTTTCTTATCTGGCCAGTAAGTGGCAGAATCTGAGCAGTAAGGGAAGTTGGGAGGAGAAATTTGGCGACTGTACTCAGGCCGAGCGATCTGCATCCCTCGGCGCAGATGGCTGAGTTCGAGGTCTGGAAGTGCCGACAGTGCGGTGCGGAACCCATGGCCCTGATCGAGGACGAGCGAGGCAGGTATCACTACCGCAGCGACGACCCTGAGGGGCTGGAGCCTCACACCGACGTCGTGCCCCTCGGCTACGTTGATGGAGTTCTGACCCGGTTCTGACGCGTCCACGAAGAGCGGCCCTGGAAGGTGGAATCATCCAGGGCCGCACAGTTGCATCATAGCCGGAACGCAGAAAAGCCCCCCAGCCCGAAAGCTGGGGGGCGATTCATCTCTCACCCGAGGTAGACCCCTCTACCTCAGTTCGTGGGCTGCCAGGCCGTGTAAGTCGGCGGGACAGCAGTGGTCGGCTCCTCGTGCAGCTCGGTGGCGGCCTTGTCCTGTAGCTTCTCGATCTCCCGAAGGGCGACCTGGCCAGCCTCGGCCAGGGCCCATGCGGCGGCAGTCTTGGTGTCGTGCTTGCGCTGGGCGACCTCGCCCAGACCGAGGAACGCGGCGCCGACACCCACCAGGGCTTCCCACGGGACGCCGGGGTATCGCGCGACCAGGACGGGAGTGATCGAAGCGAGCAGGCCGACCAGGCGGACGGCATGCCGAGCAATGAATTCCTTCATGGAGACTCCTATGGGGCTCACTTGCAGGTGGACTTGGTGGCGCTGGCCTTGGGAGTCGCCTTCTTGGTCGGCTTGGCACTGGCCTTCGGGGTGGCCTTCTTCGTCGCGGTCGGCGACGGCTTCGCAGGAACGGTGATGGTCTGGCCGGGGCGGATGGTGTCGGGGTCCTTGATGCTCGGGTTGGCAGTCAGGATCGAAGCGAGAGTCACGCCTGCTGCGACGGCGATCGAGGAGAGCGTCATGCCGGACTTCACGACGACCTTCTTTACGGTCGACTTCGGGGCCGCGTGCTTGGCCGCCGGCCCGGTGGCCTTTGCCGCGTAGGTGAAGCCGGGCTTGCCCTTGAGTGCAGGGTCCGCGGTGGTCACGCCCTCGGGGAACTTGGGCAGTCCGTAGCCGTAGGTGTAGGCGTCGCGTCGAGCGCGCTTGCGCAGATAGACGCCGTTGCCCTCCGGGGAACCGCTGGTGTTGGTGTTGCCCTCGACGGTGTAGACGTAGGTCGAGTCATAGGCGTAGACGATGCCGGTGTGAGTCCCGCCGTTCGGGCCGAAAAGGACCTGAGCGCCGATGGCCGGGTACTCGCTGAACCGGCCCTTCTGCCGGAACCAGTCGAGCGCGTAGGCACAGGACGCAGTACGCGGGAAGAGGTCGTTGTTCCCCGACTTCAGTGCGGCCCAGCAGACGAAGAGGGCGCACCACGGGTAGCCACCAGCACTTACCCATGCCATGCCGGGAACCTGGCCGGCGTACTTCTCCTTGTTGTCCCAGTGGCCGTTGGAGAAGCCTTCCTTGTAGCCGACTTCTGCCTTCGCTATGCGAATCAGCTCTGCGGCACCACTCATGAGGAACCCCCTTCAGGGCATGAAAAAGGGGCCGGTCAGATAACCGGCCCCTGAATAGGCTTGTGTCAGTCGTGAAGAGCGGCGATTCGTGCAGGGTCGAGAGACATCAGAATCTGGACGAGACGCTTGTTCTCGTCCTCGATCCGAGTCAGCCGCTCCTTGATTTCCGTCAGGTCTTCCATGAGACGGTCAGCCCTCGCCTTTTGAGCTTCGGCCTCCTCTTTCCATACCCTCGCCGTATTGAGCCGCCATGCTGCCTTCGTCATTACGAGGGCTGCGATAGCGGTAGCGCCCATTCCCGCGTATGCGAAGAGAGCCTGAATCTCCATTGGCTCTCCTTACGCAGGCGCGATGGTCGTGACGGTGCCGCTGCTGCCTCTCCACTTGAGGGCGCCACCAGAAGCGAAGAGGATGCCTCCGCCGCTCGGGTTGGTGGTGGGTGCGGTCGTGGCGTTCTTCATCGAGATGACCGCGCCGGCGCTGCCGCCCAGATCCGCGGCGGTGGCGCCGAGCTGGAGCGCGGCCGGGAAGTAGTGGGTCGCGCGGGAGACCGGGTTTCCGGCCCCTGTGACCTCGAAGACCACATTGCCGTTGGCGTCCTTGAACAGAGCCAGGCTGGTTGCCGAGGACGACGCGGAGATGACCTCAAGGCCCACGGTCGTGGTGTCGTTCTGCTGAACGAACAGGCGGCCGGCATGGGCTGAGCCGTTGACCGAGAGCGTGTCGGCCACGAGGTTGGTCGTCATGAGTCCACCGGGCTCCAGAGAGGCCGGGCCAGGCCCGAGGCTGGACACCGCGTAGTTGTACCCGGCTACACCCTTCTTGGCGACTTCGGCAGTGGTGATACCTTCCGAATAGTTCGGGAGCCCGTATCCATAAACGTTCGCATCGGACCTCTTGCGCTTACGGAAATAGACCCCATCGCCCTCGGAGCTGCCGTTGTCGTTCGTGTTGGCTTCGATGGTCCAGATGTAAGTGGCGTCGTATGCGTAGACGATTCCTGTGTGGTCCTGGCCGCTGGTTCCGTACATGACCTGAGCGCCCACAGCGGGGTACCAGGACCAACGGCTGGCACTGCTGAACCAGGTAACGGCCGCTGAGCAGTCGGCGGTTCGCGGGAAGAGGCTGGCAACGCCCGCACGCATGGCGACCCAGCTCGTGAAGATCGCACACCAGGACTGGCCTTGTGCCCAGCCGAGGCCAGGCACTTCCGCCGCGTACTTCGTGACGTTCGTCCAACCGCCTTCGGCGTAACCCTCCTTGTAGCCCACCTGGGACTTGGCCACCGCAATTACCTGCGGCATCTGGGGGTTTCCCATGATTCCTCCTTAGCTCGCGAGGAGCGAATTGATTACTCCTGCGGAATAGGAGTGGCCTGCGTCGGACATGAAGTAGGCGTCAGTGCCGGCGGCGCCCGGAGATGCCGTGTTGGCCCAATAGCCAAGGCTGTTCCAGTAGTTCCACGAGTTCCGCCCGATTCCCCAGAGGTCGATGAGAGCGGCTTCGAAGGCGACGGCCAAGCCGTGAGCGCGGTTCACGAAGTCCTGGTAGCGGTTGTTCGAGAAGTCGGAAGCTCCGATGTGAGGCAGGACGATGACGAGGTCCGTGTTGCCTACGGCGGTCGAGCCGTCCCGGATGTACGAGAGGTGCTGTCGGACGTTGGACGCCCAGGTGTCGGCCGAGACGCCGTTCATGATGTCGTCGGGGCTGACCATGTAGACCACGCAGTCAGCCGGGTAGTTCGGTCCTCCGCTCCAGCCGATCTTCAGCGGGGTGACGTAGTGACTCGCTGACGCGTTGCGCTTGCCGAAGTTGTTGACCACCACGCCCGTGCTGTTCTCGCCCGAGACACCGCAGACAGCGAGGTATTGAGAAGACGTTCCGGTGTGGGTCAGCTTGACCGTGTGCGTTCCGCTGGACAGGCCAGTGATGGTCTTCGTGAGGACCGCCAGGCCGGTCGTCCCGGTGTCCGTGACGGCCACTGCTGTGCCGCCGTCGATCGAGTAGGACCAGGGGGAGTGAGTTCCGTCGGAGCCGAGGGTGTAGACCGTGGCCGTAGTGCCTCGCACGGTGAAGGTCAGGGTGTTCCCGTTGGTGTTGCTGTAGAGGTAGCCCCAGCCGGGGCCGGCCTGATTTCCGCCGATGCTCCAGGTGCCGGTCTGAGTGATCAGGCCGCCGCTGGCGGTCCACTGGGTGATGGCTGCGGAGTCGGTTCCACCGATGCCCTGAGTGCTGATGAGAGCGCTGTAGAAGCCGGTTCCGCCATCGCCGAAGACGCTTTGCAGGCTGGTGGCGAGGACGCCCGGCCAGCTCTTAGTGAAGAGGTTGCTGGCGTAGAAGCCCGCGGCCGAGGAGCCGCCCACAACGGCGACAGTCGCTTTGCCGGTTCCCAGCTTTGCGGCGTCCCGCTTCGGTCTCCAGAACTCGCCCCAGGCCGGGGGGACCCTGACGCCCTTCGAGGCGGACTGAATGGCGTTGGCGCTCGCCACCCAACCGGCGGTGCTCGCCTTGACGAAAGCCCCGTCCGCGTACGCCCTGTCCCCGTGGGGATCGACGGCAACGAGGTGGGAGTCGAGTCGTTCGCCGACCGTGACGGAGACCAGCGCGACCTTCCCGGCCCCGAAGTCGACCCAGACACGTTCGTACCCGTCGGGTCCGAAGAATGCTGCTACGTAGCCGTTGGAGTCGGCCGTGAGATGGTCGAGCGGTGCCCCGCTCTCGTCGGTGAGGTCGGTGAGCTGCACTGCGCCCGCGCTGGGACCGTTCCAGACGGTTCCTACTGCGCCGGCCACTCGGGCACCGGTTGCATCCTCGGCAACGCTGTCCGCTGTCCCGCCGAACAGGTTTCGTGCCATGAGGCACCCTCCTAATTAGTTGCCGAAGGTGTTCGCTTCGTACACTCCGGAAATGGTGAGAACCGATCGAGGTGGAATGGCGCGAAGGCCGTCGAGGCCCTCAGCAAGGTTTGTCGAGTTCGGGTAGTACAGGGTGGCAATGGTCTGTGCCGAGGTGGACTTTCCGCTCATGGCGTGAATTTCCATCAGGTTGGGCAGGTTGCCGCCGTTGAATGGATTGGAGATGAGTCCTCGAAGAAGCTGTCCTGTTGCTCCGGAAGCCGGTACCGGGAGCGAGACGCGGATACTGCTCGTGGTGGCCACAATTCCTGTGTCTTCGTAGTCATTGACCAGGGACATGGATACGTAGACCATTCCCGGAGCGATCCACCGCCAGCGCCCTGTCTTGTTCGCGGTCGGCAGGTCGGCGTTTACGTTGGTCAGGGTCGGGGTGTACGTCCTGGGCTTTCCGAGGTCGCGTGTGACTGCGGTCGCGTCTCGGCCGACGAAATACTCGGTCTGAGTGTCCGTGTTGTTGTTGTCCATGTCGACGACGAATGTGCCCGCCTGGTGCATTGCGGCGGTCGTGGTGACATTCCACGGTGCTGCAACGTGTTCCGGGAGGTCGAAGGGCATGACGCTGGTCAGGGAGAGCGCCCCGCTGTTGGCGGGGACGTTGACCAGGTACAGGGGCATCTCCCATGAGCCGCCGTAGGACTTGGTGAGGGTGGGCCACTTCGGTGAAGCGGCCGGCTGGCCCTGCAAGACCTTCAGGTTGACTGCGCTGGCTGACATGTCCGCGCGAAGGACGATCATGTCTATGCGGGCAAGGGAGCCTGTGTTGGCGGCGATCGTGACCGACTGTGTAGCAGTGAGCTGGTAATAGAAACCGCCCACCACCGCTCTGCCCGGAGTAAGGGAAACCGTGGTTCCGTTGACCACCTGGGCATAGAACGGGAGGTCTGATGAAGCGAGGCTGGCAGTGGAAAGCCGGAAGTCAACGCGGTCCTTGGCGAACTGTCGTGAAAGGTATTGCCACTGAGCCTGTGTCACCATCTGGGCACCGCCACCAGCGCTATCGGCGGTGAACGGGTAACTTATCTCGTTTGCCATTACATCCTCGCCTCTAGCCTGCGCAGCTTTTCACGCATGTCGAAAACCGTCTTGTAGAGATTGAGTGGGTTACCCGAGCCCTGTTCACCGATGGACGGGGACACCGTTTCGGTCTGTCCGCCCTGGTCCACGGTGATGGACACCTCGCGCACGATGTCTGTGTATTCGACGCCGTCAACGGAAACAGTGACGATGTCGCCGACGAAGTAGTCTCGGCCGAATTTGATGTGAGGGGTATCGATCGGGTAGAGCTGGAAATTTCCGTTCTTGGCCCCGGTGGTGAGTGCCTCGGTGGCTGCGTCGAGCACGGCTTGCTTGGCCGTCTCGAAGTCTTCGTCTGTCACGGAGAGGTCGGCCTTCACGGGCAGGCCCGTCGTCGGGTCCGCCTTGATGGGCAGGTCCCGCCGGTCGAGGAAGGTTTCGATCTGAAGGCCCCACTCGGCCTCAGAGTCGGTGTCGATCTGCTGGTACAGGTACCTGTTCTTGCCGGCGCCCTGGCAGGCCACGATCACGCGTGTGACGGTCGGAGCCGTCAGGGACCAGGTGAACTCTCGTAGGTTGCCCAGCTCCCTGCTGAAGCGGACGTCCGCGGAGAGGTCCTGAGGGGTGAAGAGGTGAAGGTTGACGGCCTTCTCGTTGGGGTCGTACAGGAAGCGGTATCCGGTGGTCGTGGTGTCGATCCAGGATTCGAGCTTCGTGCCGATGACGTCCCACTGGACGTTGTCTGAGACGTCCTTGCCGAACGTGACGTCGTCGCCGATGACGACGCCGGCCACCTGGCGGTTGGTGAGGGCACCGGGGCCCATCGCCTGGTTCAGCTCGGACCAGATGAGGTGACCGGCCTTCCCGGCGACTTTCCGGCCGCTGTCGTCTGCCTGCCACTGCTGTGTGGCGGCCTTCGTCGGATCGGGGAAGGCGAGCTTGTTGTACGCGAGCTTGTTGTCACACTTCCCGCCGAAGTAGAGCGAGCCGAGCGAGGTGTGTTGGCTGTTGGTCCAGTAGTGCTGAAACGACTCGATCTGTCCCGTGAGGATCGGGAGGTCGACGTCATCCTGATAGATCGCGACCCCGCCGCCCTTCTGGAGAAGGTCAGCCTGTGGCGTACCCGCCCCCACGAGGATTTGCCAAGAGCCCTGCTGGCAATACCGGACCACCAGATCCATCGAGATCCAGGTGTCGATAATGCCTATGCGGTTGAGTGCAGCGTCGCGCACCTCCACTCGATAACCCATGCACACCTCATGTCAGTACGTCGCATATCGGGGAAAGAGAGTCATCTTCACGGTTGGCGTTCCGCTACCGGAGACGAGTTCGGCTTGTCCGGTCGAGGTGCCGGGAGGCACCGACCAGAGAGAGGGACCGGACGACATGAGCGGGAAATAATTCGTTCCCTGGTCGTCCAGGAGGGTTTTGTATCCGGGGCGACAATCCACGGTGAGTGTCCGGCCGGCCTGAAGAACGTCAGCGCCTCCGGCCTGAGCTGGAATCCCCCAGCTCGTTCCGTCAGGCCCTGTGAACTCGAAACTCTTGATGGGGCCGGTAATCGTCCAGACGGGCCAGGCTTCGATGTCTCCCGTATTCGTGATCGTGAGGGTTCCGTTGGACGGAGTTCCCTTGCCGAGTGTGAGTGGGAAGAAGTGGCTTCCGAGGAACGGCTGAGCAGATCCGAAGGACCAGTTCGCGCCGATCTCTGTGTCTCCGTAGAACCATGGGTCGGTGCACACGAGCTGGATTCCGTAGGAGATCCATCGGAAGCCCGAGGAGTCCGCGGACTCGTTTCCTTCCATACCGCCGGCGTAGTAGCACTGGATTCGTCGAGCGATGCCGCTCGACTCGATGAACGTCAGGACGCAGTAACCCGATTTGGGATTCAGGGCATTGGCCAGTCGGCGCTTGAAGCTGCGCAGCGTCTTGCGGTCGATGCCGTAGACGAAGACAGGCAAGAGGATCTGCCGGGCTGCGGCCCTGGCGCCCCTGAACATGGAGCCGTCCAGGTTCGGGGAGTCGTCGCTGTGCAGCTCGAAGGGGGGCAGGTCAAGGCCGGTCGCGCCCGCTTGGAGCATGATGGCCGGCCAGGCAGCGGTCAGGAAGCCGGTCAGGGGGATTTCCTCCCCCTGACCGTTGTTGCCCCTGATCGACACGTATGTGTTCTGCCAATCCTCCGGAACCGGGACACTCGGCTTTTGATTGAATGCCCCGTTTACCGGAACTAGTGGCCTTGCGGGAATCGGCATTGAGCACTCCTGTCGATTACATGGCGGCCATCACCTCTGCGTACTTCATCGCCCGAAGGACCGCCTGAGTGGTGTTCTCAGACTTGGCTTCGTGAATGTGGATCTCGTAGCGAGGGCCCATTATTTCTGCCGTCTGTCGGGCGTTGTGGACGCGCTCACCACCATTGAAATTGACCAGCTCCGGGCCACGCTCACCAACGAGAGCCATTCCAGGGGAAGCCGAGAGGGTACCGGTGTAGTAGCCCTTCACCTTGCTCACCTTTGTGGTCTTCGTGGTCTTGCCGCCAACGGTCCTTTCGGTCGTGGTGGTTGTGGTGCCCTTTGTCGGGTCAGTAACCGTGGTGGTAACGGTCGTCACCTTCCGGCCCTTGGAATCAGTCGAATAGGACGTGGTGACCCGGGTCGTCTTCTTCTTGCTGGTCGACCCGCCGCCCTTGACGGCCTGTGATTCCCCGGTGAGCCAGGTGAGGAGAGAGGCAAGGCCCGAGGAAACCGGCGTCTTCGAGTTGAAGTGCAGCTTCTTCTTGAGGGTCTTGGTGATCTCATCGGCCAGGCCCTCGATCTGCTTCTTCAGCTTGTTGTCCTTGGCCGTCAGGCCGTCGACAAGACTTTGAGCCGCCTTCTTCCCGGCGGAGTAGTAGCTACCCGCAACCGTTTTCCCGAGAGAATCCGAGGCAGTACCGATGGCCGCGTACGTCTTGTTCAGGTCGGTGACCTGAGCGGACGTTGCGTTCAGCAGCTCCTTCGCCATGGCGCCGCCCTCTTCGGGGCCGGCCTGGGCAATCTCAGAGATGATGTCCTTCGAGAAGCCGCGCTTCACCAGCGTGGAAACGTTGGCCTGGAAGCTCTTGATCGCTGCCAGCCGTTCCTTCAGGCCGGAAACTGCTGAGGAGACCGAGACACCGTCGGTGTTGAAGACCGAGGTCAGCGAGCGCTGTTCCTTGGACTTGTCCGCGATCGACGACGCCATTTCGGCTTCGTCCTTCTTGACCGCAGCCAGCTTGGTGTTCGCTTCCTTCAGCTTCGGCGCGAGGTCCGTACGCTGCTTCACGAGGGCCTGGAGCTGCTTGTTCTCCTTGTCGAGCCACTTGTTCAGGCTGTTCGCGGTCCCCGAGCCGATACGGCCAGAGGTGAACGCCTGCTTGATGATCTCGTAGAGCTTCTTCACCGCGCTGTTGAGCGAGGACACGCCCTTCTCGGCGTCCGCGGCCACACCAGTGGTGCGCGTGGTCCCGGTACCGGAGGCGTAGCCCCGGAGCACCTTGACCGTGGCGAGCATGCTGTCCTGGTTGTTCAGGACGGTCTCACCGCCGTTGAAGCGGACGAGTTCCGGGCCTGCTTCGCCGACCCATGCCCAACCGCGTGCCGCGCCGTTCGTGCCCGAGGCGTAGCCCTTGATCCCTGACAGGGCCTTGGGCCAGTTCGAGCCGTAGCGGTGCACGGCGTAGTTGAGACCGGCGTAGATGGACGCCATCGGGTCGTAGATGCCGCGCTTGAGGTACGGGCCGGCGTAGGCGGCGAAGGTCGCTGGAATGGTCTGCATGAGACCGCGCGAGTTCTGGCCGATCTTCGCGTTGCTGTCCCAGTTGTTGACGGCCTTCGGGTTGCCTCCCGACTCCACCTGAATGCGGTGAAGAACCAGGTTGGCGTACGACTGGGGAAGCCCGAGCTGGGCCAGGGCCCTCTTGACCTGAGGTGTCCAGCGAGTCACCGAGTCCCCGGTAGGGGCGGGTGTGCTCATCTGTCCGTCGACGAGAGCGGAGATGTCCGGCTTCTTCGAGGACAGCCCCGAGCCCGAGAAATCAAAAAGCCCCTCCGTGTTCGGAAGGGCTTCCTTGGCGGTCGAGTACGTATCTCGTAGGACTTGACTGGCGTAGTCGAGTGGGCTGTTGACGATGTCCCGCAGGCCCTTGACCATGTCGACCATGCCGCCGTACTCGGCGGAGACGAGATCCCAGACACCGGACACGGCGCCTTCGACGGTCCCGACGGGGTCAGTGACCAGGTCGGACCCGACGTTCCAGATGCTCTTGATCGAGTCCCAGACGCCTCCGAACAGGTTCTCGACGAACCCCTTCAGCGTCTTCATCGAGAACATGTCGTTGAGGTAGGCCCCGCCTCGTTCGAGGACGTTGCCCTTCCCCTTCCACACGTCATCCCAGAAGTACTGACCGGACATCGGGGCCAGAGCCCCACCGAGGATGCCGACGATCTGACCGATACCGCTGGGGAGCTTCTTCAGGAACTTCCAGCTGTCCTGAGTGACGAAGTCGAAGATGCCGGTGAACTTCTCCGCCAGGTCGACGCCGACGAACTTCGAGGCGCTGGTGCCCGAGCCGACGACTCCCTGTTGCGCTGTCCCGCCGATCTCCTTCGAAGAGCTGTCCATCCGCATCGTCGCGAACGACGAGAGGATGTCCGGGCTGAGGTCCCGGAACTTCATGAGGTCGATCAGCTTGTCCAGGCCGAGCTTGCCGACGACACCGCCCTTCGCGAACTTCCGGGTCAACTGGCCTCGGACAGCCATGCTGTTCCACAGATTGATTCGTTCAGCGCCGAGAGCGTGAGTGACCTCGGGACGAAGAACCGCCTCACCCGGGCTGAGGATGGCCGGGATGTTGTCGACGCCGGGCGCGTAGCCCGGCATGATGCCGCCCTTGGCGTTCTTCTTGGGCTTCTTGGGCTTCTTGCTGCTGCCGCCCTTGTGGTTGTCCACGTTGTCGAGCGCCAGGTTGAGCGCGACCGCCTTCTCGTTGGTCTTGCTCAGGGCGTCCTTGAGGTTGTTGACCTCCTTGGTGACCCCGCCCAGCGTCTTGCCGTTCAGCGTTTTGATCTCGCCCGTGAGGGTCGACGCCTTCTTGTACGCCTTGTCCGCTGCGTCCTCGACGTCCTTGAACTGGCCCTTGAGGTTCTTCAGGCTCTTGCCGTTCAGCGCCTTCACGGCCGAACTCGCCTTGCCCGTCGCGGAGGTGAGGCCGTTGGCCTTGGCGGTGCTGCCGGCCACCTGCTCACGGAGGGCATTGAGCTTGGCGTTGTTCAGGTTGCGGACTGCCTTCGCGGCCTTGTCCGTCGCCTTCTCGGCCTTCGCCGCGGCGGCCTGGACGCTGGTGTCCTTGCCAGCCGCCTCCTTCGCGACCTTGTCAAGGTTCTGCCGGTTCAGTTCATTGATCTTGCGCTTCAGGTCGGCAACCGAATCCTTGGCCTTCCGCATCGCCTCCTCGTACTGAGTGGCGTTGAGGCGCAACGTTTCTTCTTGGGAGTTGTTGCCTCGAACACGGTCCACGGCCCGGCGGCCGAGACTCCGGGTATCCCCCTGGTTGTAGACGCCGCGCTGTGCGCGGTAGCCGTTGAGGAAGCCGTTTCCCTGCGATGCCGACTGGACGCCGCGCGCCACCTGGCCCACGATCTTGCCTCCGCCGACCAGGCCAGAGACGACGCCCTTGCCCAGGGAGACCAGCGGAGAGAACAGCTTGATCAGCTTGCCGAAGATCTTCGCTGTGGCACCGAAGGCGAGAGCCAGCGGAGCTACGACGGCAGCGAGCTTGCCGAACTGCTTGACGGCCTCGACTACTTCGGGGTGCTTCTCCAGCTCGTCAGCGAACTTCTTGATCCAGTCGATTGCCGTGCCCAGGCCCTCGACGGTGCCCTTCATGAGCTGGGGGACAGCACCGTTGCCGTTCTCGCCCATGAGGTCGGAGCCGATGCCAGCGACCTGGTTGAGCAGACCGCCACGCCACTCGTTACGGACCTTGCCGTCTTTGCCCTTGACCTGGACGCGCTTGCCCATGATGGCTTCGCCGAGGCCGGTGTACTCCAGCTCACCCGTCTTCGGGTTGAACTCCTGGAACATCTTGCGAAGGCCCTGCTGGCTGGCTTCCTTCATGTTCGACAGGCGGCTACCGAACGTCGCGGTACCGAGCAGCTCGGCGGAGCCCTTCAGCGACTTGTCCGGCTTGCCGCCGGGAATCGCCTTGTCGCCGTTCCAGTAGGACAGGAGGTTCTTGACCATGTCCTGGCCGCGCACGCCACCGGTGGTCTTGGCGTTCGCCATGACGCGGAGCATCTGACCGGAGGCCGGGAAGACGTCGCCGGCCTTCGCCTGGAAGCCAGGGTTGACGGCCTTGTACTCGTCGACTTCCTTCTGTGTGTACTGGCCGTCCTTGAAGCCCAGGAGCTGAGCGAGTTCCTGGACCGGCATGTTGATCGCGTATTCAAGCTGCTTCATGTCCCGCAGCGAGACGCGGTCGGCGTCCATCAGCTTTTCCATCGCGTAGTAGCCGCGCTGGACCATGGACGAGTCCGTGATGCCGCCTCGCGCCGCGAGGTCACCGATCATCTGGACGATGCTCTGAGCCTCGTGAGAGACGTCCGCCGAGCCCTTGGCCTGACGCTTCGGATCGGCGCTGGTGAAGTCCTTGTTGTGGGCGCCGGCCGCACGAGCGATCCGCGTGCCGTACGTGAGCATGTCGCCGATCGAGTACGGCGTCTTGAGGCCGTACGACGTCAGGTTGTTCATGAGGTCGTTGGCGTCCTTGAGCGCCAGCCCCATGTTCCTCAGCGACGTCTGAGTGTTCTGGAAGTTGTCGGCCGCCTTGAGGCCCCAGACAGTGAGAGCGGTACCCGCCGCAGCCAGCGGCGTGACGACGCTGTTCATCAGCGTGTTGCCCAGCTCGGTGGCGGTCGTGCCGACCTTCTCTATCTCGGTGCCGACCTTCTTGAAGCGAGACGCCACGGTGGTGGTGCTTCGCGTCGCGAGGGTGGAGAGCTGAGCCAGACTCGACCGGGCGTTGGCCAGCTGCATGGCAGCAGTGCGAGCGGAGGCGGTCTGAATCGCCAGCTCGCCTTCGAGGCGGGCCCGCTCCCGCATCTTCTCCAACTGCATCTGTTCGAGGAGCTGGGCCTTCACCTGCTGGAAGGTGCGGGTGTACGCGGCCTGAGCCTTCGTCGCCGCGGCCGTCTTCTCGGCCGCCTCGACCTGTGCGCCACGAATGGCAGCCTGCTGGGCCTGGCGCTGAGCGGCTGCAACCTTGCGGATCTCGGCCTGTTCCAGCTCAGCCCATCGCTTCGTCTCGGCGATCTGGGTGAGGGTGAGCTTCTTCTTTCCGGCCTGCATGGTGGCGATCTGGGCCGTGAAGGCGTTGGCAACGTCCTGCCCGTACTTGATCTCAAGGTCACGAGCAGCGAGGGCTATCCGCTCCTTGCGGCGGGCAGCGGCCTGCTTGACGGCCGTCTTGCGCTTCTCGCTCGCCACCTCGGCCTTCTCGACCTCGGCGAGGGCCTGGAGCAGAACGGCGGACTCGGTCTGAGACAGCTTCTTCCGGGCCTTGATGCCGTCGGCGACGACGGCCAGGCGGGCTTTCGCCTGGTCCCCGTACTTCTTCGTGACCCACTCTTCGAGCTGGACCTGAAGGCGGGCGTACGCCTTCGTGACGTCCGACTGCCGCTTGTAGGTGGTCCTGACCGCTTCCTCGAACTTGGCCAGCTGCCGGGCAAGTTGGTCCTGGTCCATCTGAGGATTGATCTCGATGTACGCGTTACCGACCTTGATTCCCTGCGGAGTCGTGCTCATTTCGCCCCCTAGAGCTTGCTCATCTGGGCGAAGAAGCCCGCCACCTCCTCACCGGAGGAGTAATCGAATTCCGGCTGTTCGGCTTCGTAATCGACGCCAGGCCGGGGAATGGGATCGGGAGGAGTGAGCTTGTTGTCATCAGCAGAATTCGCCTTGATGAAGAGGAAGTTGCTCATCTCCAGCGCGTCAGAGATACGCGCGAGCAGATAGTCAGAAGTGGCCCATTCGGCGGACTCGTCGAGAACGGCCGCGAGGCTGGACCGGCCATGCCGGCGCCCGAGTGATTTCACGAGAACGGCGATGCGACGCAGGGAAAGCCGTCCGCGCCAAAAGTCGAGGAGATCGATCCCGAAGAACTCCAAGAGATCAGCCTCAAGTTCTTCGGGATGCTCCCGTATGGTGCGGGCGGCCAGCATCAGTTTCCCGGCGTACCGTTGACCTTCTCAGAGAACTCCTGGAAGTCGCGGATGGTCGGCTTGGTGGCCAGGTACTTGGGCCACTGGCCTTCGCCCAGGATCAGGCGGACGATCTCGACCTCGTTCTCTGCGTAGACGACTTCGAGGGGGAAGTCGAGCGGAGCGGGGATCGTGTACTCAACGCCCTTGTGCTCGATGACGCGAGGCTCCTCGTTGGCCTCGGACTCAGCGGCGGCGACAGTCTCAACAGACATGGGGACTCCAGGGAAGCAAAGGGGGTGGGGTGAGAGAGGCCGGGGAATTTAGCCCTCCCCGGCAGGGGCGGAAGATCAGGCGTCGTCCACGTTGGAGTCGTCGGTGAGCATGTAGCCCAGGGACCCCTGATAGTCGAGGGCCTCGAAGGTCAGCTCGAACTCCTGGTTGGCCGTCCGCTGAAGGGTGATCGCGCCTCGGTCCGAGACCATCGCGCGCGGGATCACGCAGCGGAAGTTCTTGCCCTTGTCCTGCCAGTCGACGACGATCGACAGCTCGGTCAGCTCGGGAACGCTGGAGAGGTCCAGCTTCCACAGCTCAGCCGTGCCCTGCTGGACCCAGGTGGCACCGAAGAATGCCTCAGTGGTGATCTTCGAGACCTCGGAGAAGGTTGCCTTGATGCTGAACGAGGCGTCCTTGACGTTGTAGAGGACCGGCACCGCGGACTGCCAGACGGTGACCGGGTCCGTGTTGATCTGCGGCGTGATGGTGACACCGGACTCGTTCACGTAGCCGAAGGACTTGTAGCCGGACGGGGCAGTCGTACCGCCGTCGCCTACGGCGGTCGGGAGGGTCGTGCCACCACCACCGTTGGGGGCCGGCGCGACGAACAGGGCGCCATTCGGCGCGAACCGAATCTTGGATGCGTCATTGGCCATGCATGCTCCTTGAAGAAGGGAAAACAAAAACGGCCCCCGTAGGGGCCGTCAGGCCGAGCCGTTTAGCTCGGTCGGGCTGTCAGGCTTCGACGTAGAAAATGGAGACCTCGCCCCCGTACACGTCCTCAAGAGAGGTTTCGTCGGGCATGTAGCGAGGTGAGGAGACTTCCATTACGTCGAGAATCTGGACACCGTTGATCACCTTGCCGGGCAGATCCTCAAGGAGAAATTCACGGGTCAGGTACGCCAGGTCGGCGGCTGAGGCTCGGTCCTGGTGATAGGCGTCGTACCAGATATCGGCCTTGTCCATCGCGTTGCGGACCAGGCGGTATCCGCCGCTGTGCAGGATGTAGAGCGTGGTATCGCCGGGCTCTCGACCGACCATCGTGCCTGTGGGCGCGTCCACCGGGATACCGGGGCAGGTCTTGAGGTAGTCGACGACGAGGGGTATCGGGTCAACCTTCATTCAACACGCTGCCTCTCCAGGACACCCTTGATGTAAAAGCGGCCTGCGTGGCGCTTGCCATCGCGAGTGCGGTATCCGCGCTCTTGGAGCAAGGCGTGTCGAGCCTTGGGGTTTTCCTCGATCGTCACGTAACCGATCCAGCCGGATACGTTCCTCTCCACGTTGGCGTGGATGTTCTTCTTGATCGAGTATTCGTCGGTGAACTTGTGCGGACCTCGGGGAGCCGCCTTGATGATCTGAGCGGCAATCTTCGCCGCGTGATAAGCGGCCAACTCCCGGTATTTACCGCCGTGTTGGATCTCTTGCAGCATGAAGCCGACGTCTGTTTCGAAGAGGACGCCATCCCGGATTGACTTCGTCCAGCGTCTACCGCGCTTCGGCTCGGAGATGGGGCGATCGGTCACTTCGTCACCCGCTTCGCGTAGAGCTGCGTGTACTGGCGCGAGCCGAGCCGCCAGGGCCACGGCTCACCGTCCGACTCCCACCACTCACCGCCGATCAAGAGACGATCGGCCGAGTCGAAGTCGACAGTTCCCGGGAGGTAGACCGTGATCCGGGTACGGCTCGTCTCCCTGACTGCTGCGTCGGGCTTGTACGAGCGCCGGTAGGGGAGCGCGGCCCCAACGCCTTCCCAGACCTTCACGGCCTGGTCCCAGTCGCGATGCTTGCCGTAGGTGTCACCGACCAGGGGAGCCCGGTGGATCTCAATCGGGTCGTTGAACAGGGCCATGTGACCTCCAGGTCAGAAGGGGGTCACGTGACGCCACAGGTCCAGGCTTCGAGCCCGCTTCCTGTAGCGCCTCAGGCTGTCCTTGGCTGCTTGGGAGAGCCCCGGATGGTTGGCCGTCTGGGAGTACTGGACTTCGAGTTCGCCGGTCTTCTCCAGGACCGTTCCGGGAGAGACAGCGAGCCATCGGACGACTTCAGCGCAGATGACTTGCTTGATCACATGGGGGACGGCCGGCCACCCCCACGAAGCAGTGAGGGTGACCGTGCCAGCCGTGATGCCGTAGCGCAGGAAGAGGACGCGTCCCACGAGCTTCCAGTCCGCTGCCATCAGCTCGTAGTCGTCGAGTTCGACGGTCGCGATATTCAGGCCGGGGAGGTAGCGAGGAGGGATCTCGACCTCGCTCCCCGCGATGGGGAGCGTGAACGTCTCGTCCTGGTGCTGCTCGAAGTCGGTCCCGCACCAGTCGAGTACCAGAGCGGTGGCGTCCTCGATGAACGCCGCAATCCGGGTGGCCTCCGTGTCGTCGGCAACAGCCCGCCCCAGGCGGGCCGTCACGTCATCCGTCGTTACGAAGGCCATCGGGTCAGCCGCCCGACGGAGCGGTCTCGGTGATGCTGATCTTCAGGCCCCTGACGAACTTCTCGCCGATGGCCGTGCCTCGGACGCTGAAGTCGGGGTCCTCCTTGACGGTCGCGAGACCGTACATGGTGTCCAGGCCGATGGTGTCGGCCTTCTTCCCGAAGTCGTAGTCGATGAGCATGCGGGTGGCGATGCCGTTGATGTCCTGCGTGGAGCCGTTGACGGCACCCATCGGGATCGCGGGGCACGCGGAGACCAGGAGGAGAGCGCTCCGGTGGAAGAGGTACATCTCCAGGCTGAAGCTGTTGTGGATCACGATGTCGAAGCCGTAGATGCGGCCCACGACGGCCCGACGCAGGGCGTTCGTGTCGCCGCTGTAGTCCACGGCCACGAACTCGGGGTCCTTGAGAAGGATCGCCTCGACCTCGGGGCCGGCGATCAGGAACCGCTCGGACTGGGGGACGTCGGCGATGTTCAGCGCCATGCGGGCGTCGACCAGTGCGGTACGGATGCCGAGAGCGCGCTGAGCCATGTTCGCTGCGGTGCCGTCCGCAGTCGGGATGGAGACCGCCACGTCGCCGCCGATGGCGTTCTTCTGGCCGGTGGTCAGGCCGGACCGGGTGACGTTCGCCTTGATGAAAGCCGCGGTGGTGTCGTCGAAGTACTCGGCGAAGCCTCGGGTCAGCTTCGAGAGGACCTGAGAGCCGAACTGGCGGAGGTCGAACGCGACCTGTTCCATGCTGAGCGTCGAAGCGTTCTGGGCGAGCGTGGTGAGCTGGACCGGGAACCGGGACTCGTTGATGAAGCCGTTCGGCGCCTTACGGTCGGCGGTCGGAAGCGGCCGGTCGGAGGCCGCAGCGAACACGTTCTTGTCGCCGGTGATCGGGTTGGTGATCGGCGAAGAAATGCCCTGCGACACGACCGGAATTCCTCGGGACTCTCGGTTCACGTTGATCACGTCACCGAGCCCGCCGGTGAAGTTGAGTTCCGAGTATCGGGCCGGAATGCCTCCGAGAGTCAGCTGTCGGTCGAGCAGACCGAGAGCCGCGATGGTGACCTGCTTGGGGTCGAGATTGAAATGATGCGTGGTAAGCGCCATGGTGCCTCCGGGCATGAAAAAAGCCCCTCGGCTAACCGAAGGGCTTTCTCAAGTAAGGGGTTTAGAGGAACGACCCGCCCGCGATGATGTCTGCGAGTTCATTCGGGTCCATTGTGGAAATGTCGTTGCCGCCTGCCTGGTGATGTCCGGCCCCCATGAGCTGAGGGAATTCCGGATTGGCAGTGGGCTTCGGGAGGGACGAGATGAACGACTTGACCTTGTCGGCGTCAGCACGGCCGTTCTCCCCAAGGAATCGGTTCAGGTCGAGGAACTCGGTGGACACGGTGACGCCGGCAGTCGCGGCCTGAGCGCGGATCTCCGCCTCAACCAGCGAGGTACCGACCTCGGAGAGCGCAGCCGTACGGGCCTCGGCCTTTGCGGCCTCGATGGCCTTCTCCTGCTCGGTCATCTGCGCCTGCCGGAAGGTGTCCAGCTCTGTGGACGCCTCGTTCCACCGCTTCTCGTTCGTGCGGGAAAGTGCCTTCCACTTGTCCACTTCTGCCTGAAGAGACTCGACGGTGGGCGCCGGCGCGTTGTCCGGCTTCTGGTCGTCGGGGCCCTTGGGGTTCTGCTCGTCGCTCATGGTGATTCCATTTCGGATGGACACGCCATTTCGGCGGGTCGTTACTTGGTTTCGTGGAGCTTGCGGTTCACGTTGCCCGCATTGCCCTGAGGCGGCTTAGCGCCGCTCGGTGCCGTTTCCGGCTGAGGTCCGAGCTTCTGAACCTCTGCTGCTGCCTTCGCGTCTTCCTTACGCATTTCGCGGAAGGTCTCGATCTGGGCAGCGGAGTAACCCGCGTCAGACCAAAGCTGTTCCTCCGGAACATTGAGCAGCTTCAGCTTGAGCAGGGCGTCAATGTGCTGGGCTTCCGTTCTGTATTCGGGGTCCTTCCATACGGTCTCCATGCCGTATGCGAGTCGGCGCTTATCGCGCTTGACCGCGAAACACAGTCGGATAACCCGCTCCCATGCTTCACCGAAATGAAGCATTCGTTCTCTGACCTTGGCCACGAGACCGGCCTCAGCAGAGATCAGGGACTCGCCCGAGGGGGCGGAGCCGCTGTTGACGAGGAAGTAGTGATGGGGGGTCCGGCTGACCGCGCCCATGTGCTGAAGGAGGAGGGAGACCAGCGCGGCATAGTTGCTGAGGTCAGCAGGGGAGAAGGACCCGAACTTGGCTCCGGGGTCCTCGGCCTGGAGCAACTTGTCCACCGCGACCTGGAACGGCTCGATGGGGTTGCCGTTCTCGTCCTCCTGGATTTCCAGGCCCGTGACCCAGCGCTGGGGGAAGGCCGCGAACTCGGATGCGGTGAGCGCGTCCATGAGCGTCTTGTTGATCGCGTCCTGGATCGGGATGACGTTCTTCAGGTCGGAGTACGGGTCACCAACGAGCCGAACCCTGTTGGCGAACGGGACCACCGGCACCACGCCGAGCGGGTTGGGGGCAGCAGTGCCCTTCTCCCAGTCGGTCTCACCCACGGGGATCTCGTAGACGTACCGCTCCGTCCACAGCGTGGCTATCTGCCGGCCCCATGAGTCCAGGTAGAAGCGGGCCGCGGCCTCCAGCTCCGTCAGCGAGCCGGCCTTGTACTGCACGGCCATCTGCTCGCCCGAGACGGGGGTGATGGTCGGATCGCCGTTGCGGTCCGCCCACACGAGCACGTACGAGACGCCTTGGATCAGCGCGTCCAGGTGGACGCTGTTGGAGAAGGCATCCATGCTGGAGCGCTGCCAGAACTCGCGAGAGTCCTTGTCCGTGCCGGGGGAGTCAGGGAGACGGAAGCAGTCGACATGCAGACGCTCATTCGTCGAATCGACGATCATCCCGCAGAAGTTGTCTCGCCACTGTTCGAAGACATCGGCAAAGGCGGACTTGAATCGCGCCTGGGAGAAAGCTAGCTTCTGCTGCTCTCCCTCGTAGTACCGCGAATAGATCCGGGCGGGCGAATTGGGAGCTGGCAGCTTCCCGTACAGGTACTGCAACCACTCCTTCGGAGTGGAAGGCGGAGACATGGCGGTATAGCCATTGGGCGGTACGATCATGCATTACCTCACTTAGAATCCGACGACGCGCCGCCTCCTCTGCTTGAGTCGTCCGTCAGCAATCGCGTCCGCACGGGCCTCGAATGCCAGCACCGCACAAACCGCCAAGTCGATCTTCTTTTTCGAGCGGGGAGAGTCTTTGGTGATCAGGATTCCCTGAGGGACTTCACGTGTCACCGCATTGAGAATGTGCCGGGTGAGGTCTTCGTCTCCGTCGTGCTTCAGGTCTTGGACCATGGAAGCGGTGCGGAACCTCTCAACGGCTTGGACCATGCGCGTGGGCTTGTTGGTCCAGAATTCGAATACGTAGTCATCGCCGTATTCCAGCGCCCAGCGTCCTAGATTCTCCTGCCAGTAGGGAGGGTCACCGTAGAACCACTCGACGCGGTACGTCTTGAAAGCCGTGTGCACGGCGGCCTCGACCGCCAGGACATCGACTTCCCAGTCAGGCTGATTCGGGTCTCTGGGGTTTTCCCATAGGCCGAGGACGAAGAATTTTCCGTCCCTGAGCCGGCACCCGACGAGGCCCGTCGCGTCGCCGCGGATCGAGCCGTCGAACCCGACGGCTATCTGATCGCCGGGCTTGATGGGGTCCTGGTCGTCCTGGCAGGCCAGCCACTCGGAACGGCTCATCCAGCCGTCAGAGGACTCGGCGATCCTGTTGCAGAAGAACCGCAGGTAGGTGCTGTCCGGCGTCGTACGGTCGTGGAGGATCGTGCGAGTCAGGCCGTCAATGTCGGCCCAGGTCGCGTCTCCGTACGCCTGCCTGAGCGCGGCACGGACCTTGGCTTCGTCCCGCAGCTCCTCATGCTCGATGTCACCCTCAAGGCAGTCGTACAGCCAGAACCCCTGACGGACCATGTCCGACTCGTGGATTTGCTGAGCGACCGAATCCTCATTCGGGTTGTACGCGTTGGTCGTCGTGACCCATCGAGAACCAGCAGAGGCGGTCTTCTCAATGTTTCGTTTGATGACCTGGTAGAAGTCAGGGCCACCGTTGCTTCCGACCCAGTGATGGACTTCATCCATCAGGGCGAAAGTCGGGCGGTTACCTTCATTCGTTCGTCCTGCTGTCGCCTTCGGCTTGATCGTGCCAGGCTTGCCAGACTTGAACTGGATCACGGACTTGCCGATGTCCAGACCGAATTCCTTCTCGGCTGGAGACTCCGAGAGCATTCCTCGGATCATCTCAAGCGTCTGGTCAGTCTGGTCCAGCGCGGTAGCGCCGATCTGCACCGTGGGCAGCGGAACACGCTTGGCCACTGGGAGGCCGTAAGCGTTGAAGTGGGAGAATCGGCAAGGGCCGATAAATTCAACGATAGCGAGAGCAGCCAGCAGGGGCGTCTTACCCCAGCCCTTGGCCCTCCGCAGAGTGCCGGCGCTGTAGCGCCAACTGCCATCCGGGTTGATGGCGTAGAACCACAGAACAAAGCGAAGCTGTTCCTTGGTGAAGCGCCAAGCCTCACCCGCTCGTTCGCCATCAGGCTGGACGATGTATTTCTGTGCCCAGCGGATGATTTCGTACCCGAGCGTCTCATTCGGTGCCGGGACCCCTGCGGGCAGATTGCCTGTCTGCAAGGGCGGTCACCTCTATTCGCTTAGGAGTCGGTACAGCTCCTCATCCATGTCTGTGGTCGATGCGACGGCTGCGGCTTCGTCGCCGGCGGTCTCGTCCTGGTCCTGGTCCTCGTCGAAGGACATGCGGAGGCGGGCCCTGTCCTCTGTGGTGGCGCCCCACTTGGCGACGCGCTGACGGATCTCACCGGCCAACTTCAGATCGCCTTGGAACAGGGCGTCCACGAGCTTGGTCGTGATCTCCAACTCGGCCCAGTCGGTCTCAGCCCACTTACCGGCCTGCGGCGAGGTCGCCCACGTCTTCCAGAAGCGGCGTGCTCCAGCCGTCTTGATCCCGAGGCCAGCAGGGAGGGCACGGCCCTCGGTGGCAGTGCTGCTGAGCTGCTGGGCGTGCTCGTGCTTGTTACGCCGGACTGCGTTGTCCTTCGGCCGTGGTCCGCGAGTCACAGCCTCACCTTGCTCGTGTCGATGCCCCAGATGTCTCCGAGGTCTTCCAGCTCGAAGAGCGCGTCCTGACGCCAGCCGCGGCGCTCCTGTGCCTTGCTGGGCCTCGGCGCCTTCGGCGCCGGCGGGGTGCAGAAGGTGTAGGGGCAGTCATCGCAGTGGCCGGTGCAGGCGCTCATGCGCTCTCCGTTCGTGAATGAATGAATTGAGCCCGCCCCCGGAGTCGAGGGGCGGGCTCGGTCGCGTGGGGGTCAGACCCGAATCGCGGTGATCTTCAGCTCGGCGTGGTCCACGTCGACGAGGAGGTCATCGCCGTAGTCGTTGGGGTTGAAGGGACCGCATGCCTTGGTGGCCCCGGCCGCCACGCTCACGGTCCGGGGAGTGACGCTGAAGCCGTCCACAGTCCGAGCGAGGTGGAAGGTCGCGGTTCGAGCCACCGTGCCGCCGCTGTTCTGCACGAGCAGAACTACGCGGCCGTTGTTGCCCACGGTGTGGTTGTTGGTCGGGTCCCCGGTCGTGGGATTGGGCAGCAGTACGCCCGATCGGTCCACGCCAGTGACAGGAATTACGCCTCGTGCCATTAAGGGCCTCCTAGGAAAGGGGTGATCTTGAAGGTTCCAGGGAGGGACCTGTCACTACTTCTCGCTGTAGGTCTTGCGCTTGTGGCACGGCTTGCACAGCACCCAGAGGTTGTCTGGCTCCCATGTGCCCCCTCGGGCCACGGGGACTATGTGATCGACTTCCAGCCGCTCTCTGGCTCCGCAGAGCTGGCAGCGGAAGCGGTCGCGCGCCAGGACCCGCGCCCTTCGCTTGGACCAGTCGGTTGGCCTGCTGGCGTTGCGGGCTGAGACCCGATCCCAGCTCTTCCGAATCTGGTGATCCGCGCAGCGGCCATCGCGAACCGTGGGGGACACACACCCACTGCGAAGACAGACGCTCTTTGCTCTGGGCATGCTCCCCTCCTTCAATGTCTGGGGCCCCGGCCGGTTGCTGATCTGGCGGCCGGGGCCGCTCCTGGACCCGCTTCCTGGAGACGGATCTCAACAGGGAGGTCAACAGGAGAACCCGTGAGGGCTCGTTCACCTGATGTTCACTTGGTTTGAAGTTGCACGGTCGTGGGTAGGCGGCATCCACTTTCGCAACAACGTTGCGATTCCCTTTTGCCCCAAAGAGGGCGATTCCTTGGGTGTGTCAATTGTCATCGAACACTCTTTCGAAAAATCTCTCTGAGCTGTCCGTTCGCTCGCTCTACTCGCTCTCTCACTAAAGACGTCGGTGACAAAAGGTGGATCCGCTGACACCCATGAGTCAGAGTGAGACGGACGTCACAGACTCAACTTTTCTGAACACGTCTCCCCAGGTCAGCGCGAGTAAGACACTTGAAACGGTGACGAGTTGGAAGTACCTTCAGGCACGATCGACGCGCCATGTCCACGAACCTTGCACGATGGAGACCGACGTCCATGACCAAGCTGCCGGCTAATCCCGAGCTGCTGAAACTCTACAGAAACGGCAAATCCGATAAGGAAATTGCCGCGATGTTTGACGTTTCGTTCCAGGCAGTTAATAAGCGGCTCAAGCTCATGGGTATTCGGCGTGCTCCATTCAAGAGTCAGGCGCAGGAGATTCTTGAACACGTGTGGCCGAATGATGAAACGCGACGGATTGATTTCATGCGCCTTAATCGCGCGCGGGATCTCTTCTATTTTCTGCGCAGTCGACTTGGCGATAAGACGCTCAGCGATGCGGAGGCCAAGGGGGCAGAGCGCTTTGAGGCCCTGATTCGTGAAGGCAACGTGGTCCTCAATCTGCGACCGGACGTTCCCGGAGAGCCTTGGGTGTTGGAACCCCGGCTTGAGTCAGACGGCCGCATGGTCATTCGCTGGCCCGAGGGGCGCGATCTCCTGGAGGACGAGAGGCACCGTGCCGCCCTGGAGCTTCCTGCTGAGCCTGGCGCGGAGGGCTAGCGGCTCGCTCTACGCGACTAGATTGGTTTACACCTTTCCTGGATTGGTTGACACCTCCCCGCCGACACGGCCAGGGGAGGTTTTTTGTTCGGCCGGTCGGCCAGACCGACCGGTTGGGATGTGGCTTTGCATTCTCTTGGCCATTACTTTCTGTGATGGTAAGTGGATGCCATGGTTCCGCCGTGTGCCACTCTGTCCGATTGATCCCCACCGAGATCGTCTTACTTCCCGGTAGTGATCAACACAACCTGTAACGGATGAAAAGGTTGTACGCGAAGCCCTCTCACCTGCGAAAACTCGGGGTGTTAACCGCTCTCTAACCTTGCTACGTTGATTCACAGGAGCAACACACGGGCTCCGCATCTGTGTACGTGTACGGGCCCTTCGGGGTGGGGACTGTGGGGGGCGCTGTGGCGCTTGAGCTGGGGATTGAGGACTCGGGAGCCATTCCGAAGGTGGTCCTCGGGGGTAACACGCATCACGTACGTGCCAAGGAAGATGTGCCACACGAGCACGCGCTTCCAGACCTCTACGGGCTCAGGCGGGGCAGCACTCTCAGTGAGTTCCTTGCATCTGTTGAGAGGGAGCTTCAACTGCGTGCCGAACTGCATGACTTGATCAATCGAAGCACTCAGATGCAGTGCACGGAGGATGACGAAACCTGGGGGCTCTTGATCATCAGTACGCATGCCCACCTTCCTGGGCAGCCTGGGACGGGTGTCGAGTACGTAGACCTCATCACCTCCGACCAGGTGGACGACGATGGCCGCGCCCGAGCGCTGGCCCTTGAGGTAGACCTGAACGCGCGGTCCTTCACCGATCTGGAGCGTGAGAGCTTCGACCACCCACACGCCTGGATCGAAGGCAGCAATTCATTCAAGATCGTTCGCTATGCGAAGGCGGTATCTGCTTGAGTATCGAGACTCAGCCCAGGTCGGTCAGCCAGACCGAGCAGTACGAGAAGTGCGGATGGCGGTTCTACCTTCAGCGCGTGGAGCGCGTTGAACCGCGACCGGCGGCCTGGTCCATTCACGGCAGGGCCTTCCACTCGGCTGCTGAGGCGTTCGAGAGAGCCGATCGGGCCATGGGTGCAGAGGAAGCCGTGGCGATCTTCTCGGACGAGTACGAGGACGAGACGAACAAGGCCCTCGACAAGGAGAGCAACACCGACCATTGGCTGTCCGCCGGCCGCTACAGCGGCGGTGAGGACATCGAGCGGCGCTATGCCCTGGGCCAGCAGCAGACGGCCCGCTATGTCGAGTGGGCCACCGAGAACAGGCCGGCCATCTGGACGACGCCGGATGGGACGCCGGGACTTGAGCTGTACTTCATGGTCGAGCTGGGAGGCGTGAAGGTCCGCGGTTACATAGACCAGCTCGTCACGGTGAAGGACGCCGTACGACCTCGGGACCTCAAGACAGGCTCTACGAAGTCGCGGTTCCAGCTCCAGACGTACGGGATCGCGGTCAGGGAGCTGTACGACGTGGAGGTCAACGATGCTGACTGGTACCTCGCCAAGGACGGACGGCTTTCCCGGCCGGTGAAGCTGAACCAGGTGAGCGCTGACGAGCTGGGTGAGCGGTACGCCGCGATGGACGCCGGGGTGAAGGCCGGGAACTTCCCCGCCAACCCTGGCTACGACTGCCGTTTTTGCGACGTGGCACACGCGTGCACATTTTTTTCAAGCAAAAGTTGAGTGGGTGACGACATGGGAGGGTGCGTATGTATTCGCTGATCCAGAGCGAGCAGGCCAGAGGCGAGGCCGGCGAGCCGATCCACTCGCCGTTCACTGGGCTGCGGAGGCTTGAGGTCGAGTTCCGGCGGGGCGAACTGTCGCTCGTTGCTGCGGGGCCCGGCACGGGCAAGTCGATCTTCGCCGCGAACCTCGCGCTGGCGGGCAATATGCCCGTCCTCTACTTCTCGGCCGACAGCAACGCCGCGACTCAGCTGACCAGGGCCACGGCGATCATCACCGGCCAGAACGTCAGGGACATCAAGCGGAAGCTGGTGCACGACGAGTTCGGGGAGTATCACGTCGACCTCGGGAAGCGCTGGTGGATCCGGTGGAACTTCGAGGCCCGGCCGACGCCGGGGGACATCGAACGTGACCTCGCCTGCTACTTCGAGGTGTTCGGGATGGACCCGCATCTCATCGTGGTGGACAACATCACCAACGTGGACGGCGGCTCGACGCCTGACGCCGAGTCGTTCGTGTTCGGCCTGGAAGCCATGTGCGAGTACCTGAGCGAGATGGCTCGGGACACCAACGCCCATGTCCTCGGCCTGCATCACGTCGTGGGCGAGTTCTCGGACGGGCTACAGCCGATCCCGCTGTCCGGCGTGAAGGGCAAGATCGGCCGGGTTCCCTCCGTGATTCTGACGATCCATAAGGAAATCGACGGCATGGACGGCAGGATTCTGCACGTCTCGCCCGTGAAGAACCGCGAGGGCTTCGAGGACAGCTCTGGGCAGACGTTCAGCAGCTACGACTTCAACAACGCGAACATGCGCCTGACCGACATCTCCTCTGAGTTCTAGGTCACACATTTTCTTTGACGCAAAAGTTGAGTCGGTGACGGAGCTGATCTATGTTGAAAGTAAGGGAAGGGGGGCGATGAGTTCGACCGCCAGGGCCAATAAGGACAAGGGCTACCGCTGGGAAAAGCAGGGCCTTGATCATCTCCGGGAGACTTTCCCGGACATCGATCCGGAAGAGATCCAGCGACACGGAACCCTGTATGGGGTGAATGACCGTGGAGACATCACCCTCGCCCCCATGGCGTTCCTCTTCGAGATGAAGAACGTCCAGAAGTTCGACCTCGCGCAATTCATGCGTGAGCTGAAGCGGGAGCTGGATCACAACCCCCACGCGACAAACGGGGCCGTCGTCATCAAGGCGCGGTTCAAGAGCGTCGGGGAAGCGTATTCGGTCATGCCCTTCGATCAGCTCTTGAAGCTGGTACGCGAGAACTACGACCTGAAGCGTCTCCTCCAAGAGGAACGCCGAGTGCGAAAGGCCGGATGACCCGTGGCTGAGAAGTCCGCCAGTTTCGATTACCGCAAGTGGCGTGGTGAGAAGGAACTCATGGTCTCCATGTACCGGAAGTACGACTTCCCGGTCACTACCCGCAAGGTCGGTGAGCCGTCCCCGGCCCCGGCAAGTGATCGCTAAGCCGCCGATCGCCGGAGTGCTGAAGCACTTCTACGGCATCGAGGTGAAGGAGCGGGCAGGGTGGCAAAAGATCCTCTGCCCGCTACATGCCGAAGAGAACCCAAGCGCCTCGGTCAACACAGAGAAACAGCGTTGGTCCTGTTTCGTGTGCGATGTATCCGAGGACTCTTACGACGTAATCCAGCGCGAGGAAGGCATTGGCTTCAGAGAAGCACAAACGTTTGCACATTCCCGGTTCGGTGGAAGCAGCGAAGACGTACTTCCAGCAGTACAAGGGAAGCCCCGCAGAGGCGTACATGGAGGCCCGCGGACTGGGCAGCGTCGCGGAGAAGTTCCGAATCGGCTACGTCGGTTCGGCTCTTACGGGCCATGAGCAGTACACGGGATCGCTGGTCATCCCGTACCTCAGGCCGGCGGGCGGGACTCATGGCGTCGCCACGCTGCGCTTCCGCTGCATCCAGGACAAGTGCGTGAAGGACGAGGCCGGAAATTACCTGGCCCCGCTCCGCAAGGAGACCCATCACAAGCACGGGAAGTACCTGACGATCCCCGGCGACTGTCCACGCCTGTTCAACACCTTCGCACTCATCACGACGAGCCCATTCATCGTGAACACGGAAGGTGAATTCGATGCGATGGCGTGGGCTGTGGCAGCCGTCCCGGCCACCGGATACCAGGGCACTTCGGCCTGGCGCCCTTACTTCACTCCTGCCTACCTCGGCTTCCAGACAGTCTTCCAGGTTGCCGACGACGACGATCCCGGCCGAGAAGCCGCAGAGAAGCGCGCCACCGATCTGGCGCTCAACTCGAAGGTCATCATCCTCGGTGACGGTCACGACTCCAATTCATTCATGCACGTGCACGGCCCCAAGGCCCTGCGAGAAAGGATCGGCCTGTGAAGAGCAAGTGGGAGCCCGGAACACGGGTTCGCGTGAAGTCCTCCGTGTCAGATGGAACGGCCGGCCTGACCGGAATCATCGAGCGCGTGAACTACGCCCAGACCGAGGAAGCCACTTCCGTGCTACTCGATCACCCGGAGGCCGGATTCCAGACGCTGGGGGCGTTCTTCCGGGATGACGAGCTGGAGGCCGCGTGACATACGAGGTCGGCGAGGTAGTCATCGTCTCCAAGCCTGGAACCAAATACGCCGAGCGGTTCCAGGACGCGCGTGCCATCGTCACGAAGGTCGTACCGGAAGAGGCGTTCCCCTACGAGCTGACGTTCGCCAGCGGCGAAACCCTGGGCTTCTCGCCCCAGGAAATCTCTCTGTTCTCCGCCGACAACTCGGACAACGATCCGGTCAACCATCCGAGTCACTACACGTGGCTTCCCAACGGCATCGAAGTCATCGACATCACGCAGCATTTCAACTTCAACCTCGGCAACGCGCTGAAGTACATCATGCGCGCCGGCCGTAAAGGCGACGCCACACAGGACTTGCAGAAGGCCGCTCGGTACATCGAATTCGAGCTGAAGCGCGTGGAGGACGAGTAAGCGAGTGAGGCAGTACGCCTGTGAGGACTGCGGAGCGATAGGCGTCCAGACCTCGGTAAGAGGACGGCCCCGGAAATATTGCCCGAAGTGTGCGCAGGAGAGGATTTCGGCGCGCAACAAGGCGGCGAAAAGCATAAGGGGAGCGACATTCAATTGCGAGGAATGCGGCACCATCGGTGACCAAGCCAGTAGGGGCCGCCCGCGCAAGTACTGTCCCGAGTGCTCAAAGAAGCTCCGCCATTCATCAGACCGCGTGAACCCTTCCAAGGCTATCTATACCGCTCACATCAAAAGGGCGTACGGCATCACCGCCCGAGAATACGAAGCGATGCTAGAGCGGCAGGGAGGGAGATGCGCAATCTGCGCCATTCCGTCTGAGAGCAGTAAGAGAAGGCTTGCCGTTGATCACTGCCACAGGACCGGCCGCGTTCGAGGGCTTCTCTGCGGTCTATGTAATACGGCAATCGGAAAGCTGAAAGACGATCCAGTCTTGCTTCTTAAGGCTGTGAGTTACCTGGAGCGTGGCACCTGAAGCGAATAGTTGTCGTCAGCGACCTGCAAATGCCCTTCGAGGACAAGCGGGCTCTGAAGAACCTCATCCAGTTCATCGGCGAATATCAGCCTGACGAAGTGATCCAGATCGGTGACTGTGTCGACTACCCGGCCCCCTCACGCTGGTCCGCGGGGACCAGGGCCGAGTTCGCAGGCGGAGTGATCCGGGACTCGCAGTACAGCGTGGACAACTTCATCCAGCCCGTCAGCGAGGTGTTCGCCGGCCCGAAGAAGATCCTCAAGGGCAACCACGACGAGCGCCCCGAGAAGTACCTCATCAGCAAGGCGCCGGCCCTCGGGCATGAGGACGTGGCCTACCGGATGGAGACCCTGCTTCAGCTCGATGCACACGGCTGGGACCTGGTAGAGCCCTACTACAACTTCGCGCCCGGATGGGTCGCCATCCACGGGCACGAGAGCCCCGGCATGAACCAGGTACCGGGCGCCACGGCCCGACTGAAGGCCGTGAAGGCAGGCACGAGCTTGGTCATGGGCCACACTCACCGGCTGGCCGTCTCGCCCCACACCACCGGCCACAACGGCAAGTTGAAGACCATCTACGGCTTCGAGGTCGGTCACCTCATGGACGTGAGGAAGGCCGGCTACCTCAAGAACGGCCCGGCCAACTGGCAGAGAGGCTTTGGCCTGTTCTACGTCGGCAAGTACAACGCGGTTCCTCACGCCATCCCGGTCGAGGACGACGGCTCGTTCGTGGTCGAGGGACAGCGGTTCGGAGAGATCAAGCGCGGGGTGCGCGGGACGTTCGCGGCGAAGGGGGCGGCGTGACACAAGAGCTGGACTGGGAACGACTCGGCGAACTGGCGGGCAGGGTCGCACGGGAGATCGCAGGGAAGTGGGCTGTCGTCGAGGCCGACGACGTGAAGCAAGAAATCCTCGTTCACGCCCTGGAAGAGCGACACATCCTCGCTCGGTACCAGCACGACGAAGACCTGATCCGGAAGGTGTTCTGGACCGCCGGCAGACGCTACGCCGCCAAGGAGCGGGCTTACCGCGACCTCATGGACGACCAGTACTACTACACCCCCGAAGAGGTCCGGGGAGTCCTGCGGTCCTTCATCTACACCGACAACGAGGTCAGTGCCCAGATCGGCAGGAAAGACGACCTCACCCGCTGCACCATCGCCGACAACATCATGTCCGCGCGCATGGATGCCTCGAAGGCCCTGAACAGGCTGAGCCCGGACTACCGGGAGCTGCTCATGCGCCAGTTCGTCTACGGACTGCCCCCGGCCGACGACGCCGAGGAGCGACGCGCCTACCGAGCCGTTGACGCACTGGCACTCGCCATGAACCGAACGATCAGAACTGCAAAGGGAGCTGCATGACCGCTTGGAAGACCGAGACCGCGCAGACCGTCTATGAGCGCACCTACCGCCGTGAGAAGCCGAACGGGGAGCTGGAGACCTGGCCTGAGACGGTCCGCCGGGTTGTCGACGGGAACCTCAGCCTCGTCGATCCCCGCTACATCGAGCCGGGCGAGCGTGACCGCCTGGTCGAGCTGATCGAGTCCTGGAAGATTCTTCCGGCCGGCCGCCACCTCAAGGCCAGCGGAGTCACGCCCTTCGCTCTCAACAACTGCTGGGCATCGGGATGGAATCCGCAGGACCCGGCCGAGCACTTCACGTTCACCCTGCTTCGCCTCGCCGAAGGCGGAGGAGTCGGCTCGAACTACTCGGCCCGCTACCTGGACGAATTCCCGGCCGTCGCCATCCCGGTGAAGGTTCACATCGTCTGCGACGTCTGGCACAAGGACTACGAGGAGATGAAGGCCGCGGGCCTGCTCTCCGAGCAGTACGCGGCGGGCTGGGCTGGCTCCTACCCCGTCGAGGACAGTCGGCAGGGCTGGGCTGACGCTCTGGCCGACCTGATCCGGACCGCGCACAACCCGACGACCAGGCATGTGGACAGGGTCTACGACGTCTCCCGAGTCCGGCCGAAGGGCGCTCCCCTCCGGAAGTTCGGGGGGACTGCGAGCGGCCCGGCGCCGTTCGCCGAGATGCTGATCGAGGTCGGGAAGACCCTGGCCAGCCGTGTGGAGATCGACGACGAGGATCCCGCCGGCCTGGTTCGTCTGATCGGGACTCCGCTCACCGGCATGGATGCCATGGAGATCGATCACGAGATTGCCCGATGTATCGTCTCCGGTGGCGTGAGGCGATCGGCCCGCATGTCGATCATGCATTGGGCGGACCCTGCCATCGACGAGTTCATGGCCTGCAAGGCCGACCAGTCGAAGCACTGGACGACGAACATCAGCGTGGAGGTAGACGACGGCTTCCTCAAAGCCCTGTACGACGGTGACGAAGACGCCAGTCACATCCTCAACGCCCTCGCTGACGGGGCAGTGAAGAACGGTGAGCCAGGCTTCTGGAACTCCTCTCTGTCGGCTGAGGGGGAGGTCGATGGCGTCTTCACGACGAATCCCTGTGGCGAAGCGCTCTTGCTTCCCGGCGAGCCATGCTGTCTCGGCTCGGTCAACCTCGGGGAGTTCGTCAACGACAACGGCCAGCCGGACTTCGATGGGCTGGACGAGGCTCACCGGCTCATGACGCGGTACCTGCTGAGGGCGACGTTCGCGCCGGTCCACGATCCGAAGTCGGCTGCTGCCATCGCGAGGTACCGAAGGATCGGCGTGGGGCACCTGGGCCTCGCTGACTACCTGGCCAAGCGAGGCATCCGCTACTCGGAGGCCCCGGACGACTGGGAAGTCGAGACCGACCTGACGCTGTGGGCCCGCGAGGTGGACAAGGCTGCGGCCGAGTACGCCAGGCAACTGCGTGTACCGGTCCCGATCAAGACCAGGGTGGTAGCGCCGACCGGCACAACCTCAAAGGTGGCCGGCGCCTCGGGGGAAGGCATCCATGCTCCTTTCAGCAGTTACTTCCTTCGTCGTATCCGCTTCTCTCTGGTGGAGCCGGAGGAGAAGCGAAAGGTGGAGGACTACCGGAGCAAGGGCTACCAGGTCGAGGACTGCATCTATGCGGCGAACACTGCCGTCGTCTCGATCCCGACGAAGGATGCGCTCGTCGACCAGGTGAAGGACCCGTCCGTCATCGAGCATGCGGGCCAGCTCACGCTTGAGCAGATGCTCAGCATGCAGGCCATGTATCAGCGGTACTGGGCCGACCAGGCGGTGAGTTACACGGCCTCCGTGGACCCGGAGCAGTACACGACCAAGGACGTGGCGAGCATCCTGCGGGAGTTCATGCCCCGGCTGAAGGGAAGCACGATCTTCCCCGAGCTGAGCCGTGCCCAGGCCCCTTACGAGCGCATCACGCGCGCAGAGTACGAGCGCCTGGTGGCCGAGCTGGGCCAGGAGTCGACGGACACCTCGTACGACGAAATCTGTGCGAGCGGAGCGTGCCCAATCTAGTGGCATTCCTCACTAACTAAAAAGTTGAGTCGGTGACGCGACTCAGTCAGTATCAGAAATGAGGAGAGGAAAGCATTTGACCTACCCCGACCCATTCGAGGAGAAGTCCCCTTGGGATGAGCCCTCGGAAAACCCGACCCCGACGAAGGAGAACACGCCTATGACCGATCCCACCGCCGGACCTGCCCCCTTCAAGATCGGCTTCACCCTCAAGGCTGCCAGCGGCTACGACGCGGAATGGCTCACCCCTACCGTCTGGGGCCACAGCGCCGAGGAGACCGCGAAGCGCGGCGCCGAGCTGCTGACCGCGCTGAAGTCCGAGGGCCTGATCGACCTCACCGCCAAGGCCGCGGAGTACGCCCGCAGCCAGTTCAAGGGCAGCGCAGGCAACCCCGGTGGCGGATCGGCGCCGAAGAAGTTCCAGGGCGGCAAGGTCCAGCCCAAGAAGCCGGCCGTCGCGGATGACGACTGCCCGCACGGCCGCAGCCTCGTCGAGAAGGCCAACTGGGCTGCCATGTTCTGCAACTCGCAGGACGACAGCGACAAGTGCGAGCCGCTGTGGCGGCAGAAGGACGGGTCCTTCAAGGCCCGCTAGCCAGACGTCGCGACGGGGGCCGGGAAAGTCCGGCCCCCCTTCCCCTGGAGATCCATGCAGTTCCGCTCTGACATGTACGTCGACCTCATGAAGTCCGATGCAACCGACTTCGATGTGGCCGCAGCAGCCCGAGTCTCCACCATCGGCTCTGACGGCCTGGACCTCAACCTCCCCGTGGAACCTCTGATCAACTACCTCATGCGGGACCGGCACGGCAGCCCGTTCGAGCACACCCGGTTCACGTTCTACGTCGAGGCTCCGATCTTCGTCGCCCGCGAATTCTTTCGTCACAGAGCTGGATTTTCGTACAACGAAGAGTCAGGACGCTACAAGGAACTCGCGCCGACCTTCTACGTCCCGGCCGACGGTCGGCCCCTACGCCAGGTAGGAAAGCCCGGTGCCTATCAGTTCGAACTCGGCACCTACAAGCAGTGGATGACCGTCAGCGGTGACCTGAAGCGGATCAGCGCCGAGGCGTACAGCACATACAAGCGGCTTCTGGAAATGGACGTCGCCCGAGAAGTCGCCCGCATGGTGCTTCCCGTGAACATCTACACGTCCTTCTACGTCACCTGCAATGCGCGGAGCCTCATGCACTTCCTCAGCCTGCGCACCAAGAGGGAGAACGCGAAGGTGCCGAGCTTCCCCCAGCTCGAAATCCAGATGGTTGCCGACCAGATGGAAGCTGCCTTCGAGGAACAGATGCCGTTCACGGCAGCTGCATTCGACACGCACGGAAGGGTTGCCCCCTGATACCTCAGTTCATCATCGAGTCATCGGAATACGGCTGGAACCACGGAGGCCGGTTCCGATTCGCCACGGACGAGCGGAACGTTCGCAACATCCTGAAGGGACTGCTCGGCTGGTACCCGGACGCGGAGATCAAGGTCTATGCCGTCAACGGCTTGAGTGACGTCACGCTCCGATTCCTGCTCGGGGAGGGCGAGTGAAGATCCTCGCAACAGCCGTGATCGTCATCGCCCTGGCCCTCGCACAGTACGCATGGTTCCAGGCCCCCTGTGGCCTCTGGACATACGCCAAGGCCGGGGAAGCGCCGGCGCGGTGCGTGATGCACCGGTGATGAACCTGCGCCTGGTCCAAGTCATCGGGTGGGACAACGGCGGAGTTGAACTCTTCTGCTTCCTCTGTGATGAGTCATTCGGCCAGGGCGGCTGTGACTGCTGCGACGAGAACGAAGTGCTTTTGCTCGACCTCGTAGACGCAGCCCGAGAACACGTGTGCAAGGAGACAACTGAAAGGTCTTAATGCAGGTCATAACCTACAAGATCAAGAACCAGCCGGTACGGATCAACGTAGCTGAGACCACGTGGGACCTCGATAAATTCATTGACTTCGTCGTCGCGAACCCGGTCCTGGGCTACGACACGGAGACAACAGGACTCGACTGGTGGAACGCCGGCCGCGGCTTCCGGATCCGCCTGGCCCAGTTCGGCAACGCCCGTGAGAGTTGGGTTCTGCCGGTCGAGACCCATCCCGAATTCAAGGCCGCCGGCATCTGGGCCCTCCGCAAGGCCCGCTGGCTCATCGCCCACAACGGCACCTTCGACCAGCACGTCAGCGAACACTGCCTCGGTGTCCCGCTCGAAGAGCTGGCCCCGAAGATGTTCGATACCAAGATCCTCGCTCACCTGGTCGACCCCCGGCAGGTCAAGGAGGCGGGGCCCGGTCTCAAGCTCGAAGAGCTGACGAAGTTCTACATCGACGCGGTTTTGGCTGCTGAGGTCAAGGGCTCCATGACCCAGATAGCCAAGAGGTACAAGGTCAAGAAAGAAGCCATCTGGCCTCTCGTCAAGACCTTCGACCCTGACTACCTGCTGTACGCGGGCATGGATCCGATCCTTGCGTTCCGCCTGCTCCACATCCTTCTTCCTCTGGTGCCGGCGCGCTCGAAGAAGAAGGGGCTGATCGGCTGGGAACACCGATTGGCCCATGTCACGGCCAAGATGGAACGGACCGGCTACCTGGTCGACGAAGCGTATGCAGAAATGCGTATCGCAGAGTTGAAGGCCGAGGAAGACAAGTGGGTCGAGGTAGCCCGTAGTTGGGGAATCGAGAACGTCAACTCGGATAAGCAACTCATCGAGGCATTCCAGCGATTCGGCTTCAAGCTCACGAAGCGGACCGCCAAGGGAAACATCTCGATGGACGCCGAAGTCCTGGACTCCATCGACCATCCGTTGGCCGAAGCCGTCAAGAAGGCGACCAAGGCCGCAAAGTGGCGGAAGACCTGGTTCGAAAACGCGCTCAACGGAAGGGACGCCGAGGGGCGGGTACACCCGTCCATTAATTCAATCCAGGCTCGAACGGCCCGCATGAGCATCACGGGCAGCGTGCCAGCCCAGACGTTCCCAGCAGGAACGGGATACGTCCGCAGCATGTTCCTCGCGGAAGAAGGGCACGTAAGTGTGTCCATCGACTTCGGAAACATGGAACTCCGCTTCCTCGCCGCCGAGTCGCGAGACCCCGTCATGATGGACGCATTCCTCAATGACAAGGATCTCCACCAGATCACGGCCGACGCCGCTGAAGTGAGCCGCAAGACCGGAAAGCAAGCGAACTTCCTAACCGTCTTCGGCGGGGGCTGGAAGGCTCTGATGACGAACGCGGCCGTGACCGAAGAAGTTGCCCGCAGGACCATCGACGCCTTCAACTCGACTTACACATGGGTCGGGAAGCTCTCGAAGAAGCTCATGGCCGAGGCCAGACGGTACGGCCACATCTACACCGTCACCGGCCGCCGGCTCCCGGTGGACAGGACTCGGGCATACGCAGCCCTGAACTACTACATCCAGTCAGGCTCTCGGGATATCACAGCCCGCGCTGTGATCAACCTCGACAAGGCCGGATTCACCCCCTGGATTCGGCTCGTGATTCATGACGAGATCGTCTTTTCCTTCCCCAAGGGCCGAGCCGAAGAACTGACCAAGCAGGCCGCCGAGATCATGGAATTCACGGTCAAGGGCGTCCTGGTCCCCGCAGAGGGCGAGATCGGAGAGCGCTCATGGGGCTCAATTCTCGACCTCGAAGACAGCAAGCACTAGGAGACGGTTTGAAGCTGAGTGAACTGATCGAGGACGCCGAAAAGGTACTGAAGGAGCACGGAGATATTCCCGTCGTCGTCCGTGACCCCGGATGCGGCTGCTGTGCCGCCGGCACCTACGAGGAGGCCGCAACGGAGATCGACGCCCAAGAGCCTCGCGTCTGGACCGAAACGGCCGGCACCAACCCCGTCCCTGTCGCCTACGTCGTGATGTGAGCCCTTGTACGAAGCCGAGCTGGAAGACATCGAGCTGTGCGAGTGGTGCCAGCTCCAGGACGCCGTGGGGCTGTTCAGCCTTGACGACGTACAAACCGGCCTGTGTGCCGAATGCGCAGATAACAACGCCGTGGAGAGGTGCGAGTGAACGACAAGCCCGAGGATCTTGAGTCCGTCATGAAGTCCATCGAAAGTGACTTCGCCGTGGCCGAGCTGGAGAAGCGAGCCCTCACAGCAGTCGCCGTAGCCGAAGTGGCCGGCACCGTGCTCCGGGCCGCCCTGAACTCGGGCATCCCTTACGAGATGGCCAAGGAGATGGCACAGGACTACTGGGTGTCCGAGATGGCGCCGGCCGTGGAGGTCGTTCACCACCTGGCGGAGGACGACGAGTGAGTAAGCGCCTCCCCAAGGAGGAGAGGCGCCTACGAGTGGCCGATGCAGTCTCCCTCAGCGGAGACTGCACGCGGTCTCAGGTCGGAGCAGTTCTGTACGACCGCAGAGGGCGCCTGGTGATGAGTGGGCACAACGGCTCAGTGCCCGGCAAGCCCGGCTGCCTCGAAGATGGGGCCTGCCCCCGTGGACGGCTGTCCTACGACGAGTTCCCGGCCGGGGGCGACTACTCCAACTGCATCGCCCTGCATGCCGAAGAGAACCTTCTGATTCATGCGAGGCGCGAAGACCTCGAAGGCGGGACCGTCTACGTCACCCGCGCCCCCTGCTACCGCTGCATGCCTCGCCTTGAGGCAGCTGGTGTTCATCGCGTCGTCTGGCGTTTGAATGACACCGAAGGTCGAATAACCGAAGCTCGGATTCTCAATCCTCGGAACAGCTAGGAATACTGTGTCTGCTGGTGGTTCGAATCAGCTCCTTACCCCTGATGAGGTGGCGGAGCTGCTTGCCGTGAGCAAGCGGACATTGATGGGCTCGTACCGTCGATGGGGTCTGCCTGCGGTAAAGGTCGGGAAGCACGTCCGTTTCCGAACTCGGGCCGTAGAACAATGGGTTGACGCTCAGTCGGACGGCATGTAACTGTTTTGAGAGTCAGCACCAAGGTACTTAATCCCAGTGGGGGGTTTCTCGGCATGGCTAGCATCTGGAAAGAAGACTGTGCTTGCCCTAAGAAGAAGAAGCCGACTTGCAGACACAAGCCCTGGAAGGTTCGCTACCGGGCTCCTGGCGGACGTGGCGGAAAGCAGCTCGAAGCCTCCTTCAAGTTGTACGACCAGGCCGACGAGTTCGCCAAGAAGGTCGAGCGAGACAAGCAGGTCGGTACGTACATCGACCCGAAGCAGACCGGCCGCCTGTTCTCTGACGTGTGGGAGGAGTGGATTGCCGCCGGCACTCGGGAGCCGTCCACCCTGGTGTCCTACCGTTCGACGTATCGCAACCACTTCGAGAAGCCGTTCGGCGGGCGTCCCATCGGTGGCGTCACGTCCAAGGACATAGCGGACTGGAAGCGGAAGCAGGACGAGAACTATGCGGCCTCCACGGCGCATCACCGAATGGTCGTCCTGAAGACTGTTTTTCGGTATGCACACGAGATGGAGATAATCCCTCGTAACCCGGCCCTGGGTCAGAGACAGCGAGGGCGAGCAACTCCGATCGCTCGTCAGGTCAAGCCCACGGAGATCCCCACCACTGGGGAGGTCCAGGCGCTCTTCGAGGCCATGTGGGGCCCTCTGCGGGCCTCGGTCTGGATCCAGGCGGGTTCGGGTGCCCGAGTTGGCGAGAGCCTGGCAGTGAGCCGCACATCGCTTGAGGCGGTGCCTGGGATGCTGAAGCTCTGGCAGCAGCTCACGACCCACGGGAAGAACGAGGGCAAGAGCCGCGGTGCAGCCTTCAAAGACGAGCTGAAGTGGTCCCGTGAGGCTCGTCTGACCCCGCTGAGCTACACCGTCCAACAGGCCGTTGAGCGGCACGCCGAGGAGTTCGGGACCTGGGGGGAGCATGGTTGGCTCTTCGAGAGTCCGAAGTACCGGGATCACCCGATCTCGTTCAAGTCGTACGCCGATCACTGGACGAAGGCTCTGAAGAAGGCCGGCCTGGAGGGCAGCGAGTACACGCCCAAGAGCCTCCGCCACTACTTCGCGTCCGTCTGTATCGCGGGCGGTGTGCCGCTGTACGAGGTGGCTCAGTGGATGGGGCACAAGTCCACTCGGGTCACTGAGACGACGTACGCACACTTGCTGAAGGATGCTCACGTGAGGACGATGGATGCCGTCGAGGTGGCCATCCTGGAGCACGCTCGTACGGTGATGGCGGTCAAGCCGGTCGTGATGGCAGTCGAAGCCGCGTGATGACTCTCGAACCCCGTGCTGATTCTGTGATGAGAGTCAGAGCGGGGTTCGGCGTTTTCGCAGGTGAGAGCGTCTAGGTTCGTTTACAACCACTTCACGATCCACGCCGGTGAGGCCTTCGGTCTGCCCTCCATCTGGCAGGCCCTCCAGTGGTGCGGCGCCGACCGGCTCGGGCACGGCGTCCGCATCATCGACGACATCGAGGTCGCCGCCGACGGAAGCGTGAAGCTCGGCCGGCTGGCCTCCTACGTCCGCGACAAGCGCATCCCGCTGGAGATGTGCCCCAGCTCCAACCTGCAGACCGGCGCGGCCGCCTCCTATGCCGAGCACCCCATCGGTCTGCTGCGGCGGCTGCACTTCCGGGCCACGGTCAACACCGACAACCGGCTGATGTCCGGCACCAGCATGAGCCGGGAATTCGAGCACCTTGTCGACGCATTCGGATACACGCTCGACGATCTGCAATGGTTCTCGGTCAATGCTATGAAGTCAGCATTCATTCCTTTCGATGAACGTCTCGCCATGATCAATGACGTGATCAAGCCTGGCTATGCCGAGCTCAAGTCCGAATGGCTGTTCCAGCAGACGGCTTCCACCAGCGCTTCCTTGCCCAAGGGGGACTGACCGCGCGATTTCCCCGGGTGCGAGATGCGGGCGCGTGTCCGCCATCCGTCCGCATTTCGATGTTTGCGGCCTCCCCCTTTCCGTGTTTACGGTCGTGGACCGATCGGTTCCCCGTATCCCATTCGAGGACGCATTTTCATGAAGCAGTCTGCTGCCAAGACCCTCGGCGTCGCCGCCCTCGGTGCCGCCATCGCCGCCGTCGGCGCGGGTGCCGCCCACGCCGCCCCGGCCGTCCCCGACGCCTCGCAGGCGCTGGAGACGGTCACCGGCTCGCTGCCCTTGGAGAACGTCACGAACGTCACCAAGGCGGTGCCGGGTACCGGCAAGGCCCTGGAGCAGGCCCAGCTCTCGCAGGCCCAGCCGGCCCTCGCCGCAGGCCTCGCCGCCGTACAGCCGGCCGCCGAGCAGGCGCTCTCGCACGGCCCGACCAAGCCGGCCGCCGGGCTGCTCGGCGGGCTTCCGGTCCAGGGTCTGCCCACCCACGGGATGCCGGTGAACGGGCTGCCGATCGGCTGAACCCGGTGACGACATGACACCGTCGGGGCGCACCCGTGAGTGACGGGCGCGCCCCGACGGCGTTCTCCAGCGGACCCGGGTGTGCACACCGTGCACTCGGGTCACCAGGCCGCGCGCGCCTTGTCCTCCGAGGGGAACATGATCCACAGCGCTATGTAGAGCAGGAACTGCGGGCCCGGCAGCAGACAGGAGAGCAGGAAGATCACACGCATGGTGGTCGCGGAGGTACCGAAGCGGCGGGCCAGCGCGGCGCACACTCCGCCGATCATGCGGCCGTGGGTGGGGCGGGCGAGGCTGGACATCTGGGCTCCTTCATGAGCGTCGGTGGAGAGGCGGCCCCTGCGGCCGTCCCATCTGCCCTCAACGCTACGGAGCCGAAGAGCGCGAAGCGTCACTCTCCGGAGCCATCCCGACCCCGAGAATCCTTCTCCTACGGAGCGATGCCGACCCTGGGAATCCTCGGGGTCCGACCCTGAGCCGCGTCCTCGGACAAGGCCGCCGACGGCCTCCGGCGCTCCCCCCTGCGGCGCAGCCACACCCGGGCCGCCGGCACCACCGCGGCATGCGCGAGCGCCACCCCCACGGTGTTCAGCAGCAGCGAGTCCACGTCCACGACCTGCCCGGGAACCCCGGTCTGGAGCAGCTCGATCGCCAGCGACAACAGGGCACCCGCCGCGACCGTACGGATCAGGGAGACGAGCGGAGAGACCCGGAGCCGGCCGTGCACCAGCGGCAACAGGACACCCAGCGGGGCCAGCAGCCCCAGCCCGCCGCCGATCCGCCGGGCCGCCTCGGGCCAGCCCAGTCTCAGGTCGGCGCGGATCCCGGCGAACGGATGCAGATTGGTCGGCAGCACCCAGGGCACGTCCCGGGGGCGCAGCGTGACCCAGGCCACGAACACGAGATGTGCGGCCAGGAGGACAACCCCGGTCGCACGGAGACGGAACGCGGCGCTGCCGCCGATGGAGCCTTGACGCTGCACGACCCCCTAGACGCACCCCCCGGCGCGATCGGTTCCGGCTCCCCGCCCGCACTCCCGCAAGCCCTTGCTGCTCCCCGCCGGCCGCACCCCCACCGCCCGACGGTGACCTGCGGCGACACCGCCGCCGGCGCCACCGTGAGGCGTCCGCCACACCGGCGGCGGACCGCACGAGCCGGCCGCCGCTCAGCCCCCGGTGACCGGCGACGACGGCGGTTCGGTGCTGCCGGGCCGGGAGCGGACCTCGTCCGTGCACGCGTAGCGGCGCAGGAGATCGGAACCGGGGCCGCCCAGGACGACCGAGCCGTCGCCCTCGGCCGCCGCCGAGTCGGAGAAGGTGCACACCAGCTGGGCGAGCGCGTACGAGGTGAGGGTGTCCGGGGCCACGCTCAGCCGGAGCGCGTCCTCGGGGTCCTTCGGGCCCGGACCGCCGACCGTCATCCCCCCGCGCACGTCGGTGGTGTACCCGGCCTCCTTCTCGGCGGCCGACGGAGACTCGGCGAGCTGGTCGAGCAGGCCCTGCGCCACCAGCGCCCGCCGCTGGGCGTCCGCCGCCCCGTCCGTGACCCGTACCGAGCGGTCGACGGTCACCAGCGACGAACCGCACAGCAGGAACACCTGCACCGGCACGCCCGCCCGCGCGGACTGCGTCGTCACGTCCGGCTCGCTGAGCGAGCAGCGCACCCGGGAGGGCGCGGCCCCGAAGTCGGTCGGCACCTCGGTGGCCCGGATCCCGCAGCCGGTGAGCAGACCGGCGAGCAGGGGAAGCGCGAGCAGACGGCGTACGTTCATCAGGCGTCCCCCTTGTTGTCCTTCCCGGACCTCCCGGACCTCCCCGGCCTTCGCGCCCTGTGCGGCGCCCGGACCCCCCGGCCCGGCCGGTCCGCCCCGCGCCGCCTGGTCGCCCAGGTCCACCAGTTCCGACGCGTCCCTCGGCAGCCGCAGCGTGAACACCGCGCCGCCCTCGGGAGAGTTGGCGGCGGTGATCTCGCCGCCGTGGATGTGGGCGTTCTCCAGGGCGATCGACAGACCGAGCCCGCTGCCGTCGGAGCGCGGCCGCGAGGCGCTCGCCTTGTAGAACCGGTCGAAGACGTGCGGCAGCACCTCCTCGGGGATGCCCGGCCCGTGGTCGCGCACCGCGATGACGACGTCCTCGGCCGACTCGCGCACCGACACCCGCACCGGGGAACCGCCGTGCTTGAGCGCGTTGCCGATGAGGTTGGCGAGGATCACGTCCAGCCGGCGCGGGTCCAGCCGCGCGTGGATGCCCCGTTCGGCGTCCAGGTCGACCGCGTCCAGCCATGCGCGCGCGTCGATGCAGAAGGTGATCTGGTCGGCGACGTCGACCGTGTCCACGACCAGCCGCGCCGTACCGGCGTCGAAGCGGGTGACCTCCATCAGGTTCTCGACGAGGTCGTTGAGCCGCCGGGTCTCGCTGACCACCAGCCGTACGGCCGGCTCGATCATCGGGTCGATGCTGCCGGACTCCGCGTCCAGCTCCTCCTCCAGCACCTCCGTGACGGCGGTGATGGCGGTCAGCGGGGTGCGCAGCTCGTGCGACATGTCGGCGACGAACCGCCGGGACGCCTCGTCCCGCGCCGCCATGTCGTCGACCCGCTTCTCCAGCGCCTCCGCCGTCCGGTTGAACGTCCGGGACAGATCGGCGAGTTCGTCCGTCCCCGACACCCGCAGCCGGGTGTCCAGCCGCCCCTCGCCGAGCCGCCGCGCCGCGACCCCCAGCCGGTGCACCGGCTTCAGTACGGTCGTGGCGGCGGCCTGCGCGAGCAGCGCGGCGCCGATCAGCGCGAGGCCGGTGGCGATCCCCAGCGACCAGGCCAGGGAGTTGAGGTCCTTCGCCTCCGGCTCCAGCGACTTGCGCATGTACCCGGTCGGCCCGCCGCCGATCACCTTCGTACCGGCCACCAGATAGGGCGTGCCGTGCTCCACGACCCGCTGCCAGTACAGGTGGTACGGCGACTTGTTGCCGTCGGTGACGTCCTGCTTGCGGTTCACCGCCGTCCGCAGCGACTTCGGCACGTCGTCCAGCGAGAAGCCGCTCAGTCCGCCGGAGTTGCCGTACACCGTCCGGCCGTTCGCGTCCTCGCCGACCAGCAGCACACTGAACCGCTGGCTGCTGTTGGCCATCTGCCCCGCGGTGTGCTGCAACTCGTCCTGCGTCGGATGCCCCGGCAGCGAGCCCGCCCGGTTCTGCATCTCCTGCTCGAAGTCCCGCAGCACCGCGCCCTGGGTACGGGTGAGGACGGCCTCGCGGTTGAGCCAGTAGGCGATGCCGGACGCGGACACGGCGGCGGTCAGCGCGACCGCGCCGAAGACGACGACGAGCCTGAGGCGCAGGCTGGTGAACCTGAGCCGTGACAGATGACCCCTGCGCACCGCGGACCAGCCGCCGTGCGCCTCCTGCGTTTCCGTCACTGAGGGACGTCCAGGCGGTAGCCGACCCCGCGGACGGTACGGATCAGCGTCGGGGACGAGGGCACGTCCTCGACCTTGGCCCGCAGCCGCTGGACACAGGCGTCGACGAGCCGCGAGTCACCGAGGTAGTCGTGCTCCCACACCAGCCGCAGCAGCTGCTGCCGGGACAGCGCCTGCCCCGGCCGCCGGCTCAGTTCCAGGAGCAGCCGCAGCTCGGTCGGGGTGAGCTGGAGGTCCTCGCCGTTCTTCGTCACGGTCATCGCCGCGCGGTCGATGACCAGGCTGCCGAAGGCCGCCGCGTCGTTCGACTCGCGCTCCCCGCGGCGCAGCACGGCCCGGATCCGGGCGTCCAGCACCCGGCCCTGGACGGGTTTGACGACATAGTCGTCGGCACCGGACTCCAGCCCGACCACCACGTCGATGTCGTCGCTGCGCGCGGTGAGCAGGATGATCGGCAGCTGGTCGGTGCGCCGGATGCGCCGGCACACCTCGAACCCGTCGATGCCGGGCAGCATGACATCCAGCACGATCAGATCCGGCCGCTGCTCACGCAAGAGCTTCAGACCGTCCTCACCGCTCGCAGCGGTCGCCACACGGTGCCCCTGGCGCGTCAGTGAGAGCTCCAGGGCCGTACGGATGGCGTCGTCGTCCTCGATCAGCAACAGGGAAGGCACGGGCTCATTCTGGCCCATGAGGGGGCTGTCGTTCGACCTGTGGGTCGGGGCTGGGACGCCACAGGGAGATGCATTCCGCGGCGCGGGCGGTGCGGAGGGGGTCGGAGGTGCCCCGCGCACGCCGGTGCCGGGGGTCCTGTCAGGTCGGCCGCGTACCCGCAGACCTGCGGTTTCGACCTGGGCGAGCAGCTCGCCGCGGGTCCGCGGACCCAGGCGTGCGGCGAGATCGGAGGACACCGGCCGGCCATCGCGGCCGAGCCGCGGACACGGCACCAGACCACTCAGGACGACCAGCCCCGCCGGGCTGCCACCGGTCCGTCCGGGGCCGCCGGGCTGTCACGGGGCCGCCCGGCGCCGTGCCGTGTCGGTGCGTACACCCACTGCAGCGAGCCGACGACCGTACCCCCGACGACTGTGCACACCCTGTGGTGTCGGCATGACGGACCCCTGTGACAGGTCTGTGACAGTCGGCGGACACGGCGATGAAGTGGCCCCGGCAGTCTTTTGGGCACAGGCAAGAACGCAAAGAACGAAACACCGGAAGTCCACGACGGGGGGCGCGAGATGAACACGCTGCACGGTAAGAGCACCACCGCAGTCGCAGTCGTCACGCGTCTCCACGACGTGAACGTCGGCCGGGGTTCCGAGAAGTCCGGTGTCGATGGGGGCCCCTCCCGCGCGAGCGGATTCGAGCGTGGGGGAGGGCGGGGGTGCGCTCGCGGCACCGGGCGTCAGCACACCGGGTTCATGACGGTGGTCGACACGGGGGAACAGGCTCACGGGGGAGCCGCGTACAGGGAGGACACGGGGGAGCGTCGCTCGCTGACGGAGGCGGAGTTCACCGCCTACGTCCAGGAGCGCCGCGCCTCCCTGTACGCCACCGCCTACCACCTCACCGGCGACCGCTTCGAGGCCGAGGACCTGCTGCAGAGCGCACTGTTCTCGACGTACCGCGCCTGGGAGCGGATCAGCGACAAGGCCGCCGTCGGGGGCTATCTGCGGCGGACGATGACCAACCTGCACATCAGCGCGTGGCGCCGCCGCAAGCTGAACGAGTACCCGACCGAGGAGCTGCCGGAGACGCCCGGCGACACGGACGCGATGCGCGGCACCGAACTGCGCGCGGTCCTGTGGCAGGCGCTGGCCCGGCTGCCCGAACTCCAGCGGACGATGCTGGTCCTGCGCTACTACGAGGGCCGCACCGACCCGGAGATCGCGGAGATCCTCGACATCAGTGTCGGCACGGTGAAGTCCAGCATCTGGCGGTCGCTCCGCCGGCTGCGCGAGGACCAGGTCCTCAGCTTCGGCCGTGACGAGGAGGACGCCTTCGGGGAGCTTGTCGCCTGAGGGTCACGGGGGAACGGGGGAAACGGGGGGAGCGGTACCGGGGTCCGACGGGGGAAGCCGGGCAGCGGTGCCGCGCAACACGGGGGAACGCCACTGGGGGGTGGCGTGGGGGGAACGGGGGAAGCGGGACTGGAGGGCCGGGGGGTCCATCCAGTCCCGCTTTCATGTGTCCGTAGGCTCGGCCCGTTTCCGCCCGCCTGCGCCGGTCCCTCGTTCGAGTGAACCTTTCAGGCGGTGGTGCGCGCGGCCGGTGCGCAGCGGCCCGCCGCCGCGGACGCCAGCCGGCCCATCGCCTCGTCGCGGTCGCAGGCGTACGCGCCGAGCGCGGTCTGCCGCGCCACGATGGTGCGCTCCGCCCGCATCAGCCGCCAGCCCCGGCGCAGCAGGAACGGCACCGACTTGCGGCCCTCCCGCAGATCGCGCAGGAAACGGCGGCGGAACGTCTTCACCGGGCCCCGGCTCAGACACAGCGCGTCGGCCAGTACCCCCAGCTCACGGCACCGCTCGACGATCTCGGCGGCGAAGATGCCCTCGGCGATGAACAGCGGGGTCCGCCCCACTTCGACCGCCTCCGTGCCGGTGCGGGCGCTGAGCGAGATGTCGTAGACCGGTACCTGGGTACGGCCCGACGCGCACAGTTCCACGATGGCGGCGACGGCCGTGTCCGCGTCCCACGACCCGGGGTGGTCCCAGTCGATGTCGGAGCTCCCGTCGACCAGCGGCAGGGTCGGGTCGTCGCCCTCCTTGTAGAAGTCGTCGAGCCGCAGCACGGGCAGGCCGGAGCGGGCGGCGAGAAGGGACTTGCCGGAGCCGGAAGGGCCGCAGAGCAGCACGACTCGGGTCGGTATGGGCGGTTGGGAGCTCACGGGACACCAGTGTGCGGCATCCTTCGGCCCCGGTACGACCCCGCGGGTCGGCTTTGAAGCGCGCGTCACACCTCGCCTACGCTTTGTGGCGGTCCGATCACGTTGCGCAGCAGAAGGTGGCAGCACTCATGGCTCGACACGCTTCCCCACAGAACCCCACCGGCCGGCGTGTGCTCGCCGCCCTCGCTACCGCCGGCGTGGCGCTGGGCGCGGGTGCCGGTGCCGCGTCGGCTGCGCCGGGCGAACCCGTCGTCGACGTGCTGCGGACCCGGCCGACCTCGCTCGGGAACGTCGACCCCCAGACCGGGGTGCGGGGCACGCTCGCGGCGCTGCCCCACGTCACCGGCGCGCTCACCGGCCTCAAGCCCAACCCGTTGGCGGGCACGGGTGTGGACCCCCTCGACAACGGCGTCGGCACGCAGGTCGCCGACTTCCAGCCGCTGACCTCGCAGATGCTGACCGCGCCGGTGGCTCAGGCGCGGTCGCTCGGGGCGGTTCCCGTGCTGGGGGATGTGGCGAAGGTGGTGGGGGGCTGAGGGGGGTGGAAAACCGCGCGGCCGGTGGTGACTGGCCGCGCAGTTCCCCGCGCCCCCTGAAAGGTGCGCAGTTCCCCGCGCCCCCTGAAAGGTGCGCAGTTCCCCGCGCCCCCAGAAAGATGCGCAGTTCCCCGCGCCCCCAGAAAGATGCGCAGTTCCCCGCGCCCCCAGAAAGATGCGCAGTTCCCCGCGCCCCCAGGAAAGACGCGCAGTTCCCCGCGCCCCCAGAAAGATGCGCGGCTGCCCGCACCCCCAGAAAGGTGCGCAGTTCCCCGCGCCCTCGGAAGGCGCGCGGCTCCCGCGCCCCCAGGAAAGACGCGCGGCTGCCCGCACCCCCCAGGAAAGACGCGCGGTTCCCCGCACCCCCCAGGAAAGACGCGCGGTGCCCCGTGCCCCCCGGAGGCCGGGCGGGGGTCAGTAGGACGAGCCTCCTGCGCCCAGGGAGCCCGTCGGGTGCCAGACCGTCTTTGTCTCCAGGAAGGCCGTCATACGGTCGATGCCCGGGGTCGCCGTCCAGTCGTCCACAGGCTGTGGACGCAGGACCCGCTTGAGGTTGTCGGCCGCCGCGATCTCCAGTTCCTTCGCCAGGACCTCGTCCGCGCCCGCGAGGTCGATCGCGTTGACGTCCTGGTGCGCGGCCAGCGGCGCCGCGATCTCCGCCGTACGGCCGGAGAGGACGTTGACGACACCGCCGGGGACGTCGGAGGTGGCCAGGACCTCGCCGAGGGAGAGGGCCGGGAGCGGGGAGTTCTCGGCGGCGACCACCACGGCCGTGTTGCCGGTCGCGATCACCGGGGCCAGCACCGAGACCAGGCCCAGGAAGGACGACTCCTGCGGGGCCAGGACCGCGACCACGCCCGTCGGCTCCGGGGAGGAGAGGTTGAAGTACGGGCCCGCGACCGGGTTTCCGCCGCCCACGACCTGGGCGATCTTGTCGGTCCAGCCCGCGTACCAGACCCAGCGGTCGATCGTGGCGTCCACGACGGCGGCCGCCTTGGACTTGCCGAGGCCCTCCGCCTCGCCCACCTCGCGCACGAACTGCTCGCGGCGGCCCTCCAGCATCTCCGCGACGCGGTAGAGGATCTGGCCGCGGTTGTAGGCGGTGGCGCCCGACCAGCCCCCGAAGGCCTTGCGGGCGGCGACCACCGCGTCACGGGCGTCCTTGCGGGACGACTGCGGTGCGTTCGCCAGCCAGTTGCCCTTGGAGTCCGTCACCTCGTACACCCGGCCGCTCTCCGAACGCGGGAACTTCCCGCCGACGTACAGCTTGTAGGTCTTGAAGACACTCAGACGCTCGTTGGTGCGGTCAGACATCGAGGTACGCCTCCAGGCCGTGGCGACCGCCCTCGCGGCCGAAGCCCGACTCCTTGTAACCGCCGAACGGCGAGGTCGGATCGAACTTGTTGAACGTGTTGGACCAGACGACACCGGCCCGGAGCTTGTTCGCCACCGCGAGGATGCGGGAGCCCTTCTCCGTCCAGATGCCCGCCGACAGGCCGTACGGCGTGTTGTTCGCCTTGGCGACGGCCTCGTCCGGGGTGCGGAAGGTGAGGACCGACAGCACCGGGCCGAAGATCTCGTCGCGGGCCACGGTGTGGGCCTGGGTGACGTTGGTGAACAGCGTCGGGGCGAACCAGTAGCCCGCTTCGGGGAGTTCACAGGCCGGGGACCAGCGCTCGGCGCCCTCCGCCTCGCCCCGCTCCACCAGGGAGGTGATCCGGGCGAGCTGCTCCTCGGAGTTGATCGCGCCGATGTCGGTGTTCTTGTCCAGCGGGTCGCCCAGCCGGAGCGTGGACAGCCGGCGCTTGAGCGAGTCCAGCAGTTCCTCCTGGACCGACTCCTGCACGAGCAGCCGGGACCCGGCGCAGCAGACCTGGCCCTGGTTGAAGAAGATGCCGTTGACGATGCCCTCGACGGCCTGGTCGATCGGGGCGTCGTCGAAGACGATGTTGGCGCCCTTGCCGCCCAGTTCCAGGGTGAGCTTCTTGCGGGTGCCCGCGACCGTCTTCGCGATCTCCTTGCCGACGGCCGTGGAGCCGGTGAAGGCGACCTTGTTCACATCGGGGTGCGCGACGAGCGCGGCGCCCGTGTCGCCGTAGCCCGGCAGGATGTTGACGACGCCCTTGGGCAGGCCCGCCTGGCGGCAGATGTCCGCGAAGAACAACGCCGAGAGGGGGGTGGTCTCCGCCGGCTTCAGGACGACCGTGTTGCCGGTCGCCAGCGCCGGGGCGATCTTCCACGCCAGCATCAGCAGGGGGAAGTTCCAGGGGATGACCTGGCCGGCCACGCCCAGCGGCTTCGGCGCGGGGCCGAAGCCCGCGTGGTCCAGCTTGTCCGCCCAGCCCGCGTAGTAGAAGAAGTGCGCGGCGACCAGGGGCAGGTCGGCGTCGCGCGTCTCCTTGATCGGCTTGCCGTTGTCCAGGGTCTCCAGGACGGCCAGCTCACGGCTGCGCTCCTGGATGATCCGGGCGATCCGGAACAGGTACTTCGCCCGCTCCGCGCCGGGCAGCGCCGACCACTTCTCGAACGCCTTGCGGGCGGCCCGCACCGCGCGGTCGACGTCCTCGGCGCCGGCCTGCGCGATCTCGGACAGGACCTCCTCCGACGACGGCGAGACCGTCTTGAAGACCTTGCCGTCGGCCGACTCCACGAACTCGCCGTCGATGAACAGGCCGTAGGAGGGGGCGATGTCGACGACCGAGCGGGACTCGGGGGCCGGTGCGTACTCGAACACTGTTGTCCGCTTTTCCGTGGTCATGGGTCTCAGTCCACCGTCACGTAGTCGGGGCCGGAGTAGCGGCCGGTGGCCAGCTTCTGGCGCTGCATCAGCAGGTCGTTCAGGAGGGAGGAGGCGCCGAAGCGGAACCAGTCGTTGTCCAGCCAGTCCGGGCCGGCCGTCTCGTTCACCAGGACCAGGAACTTGATGGCGTCCTTGCTGGTCCGGATCCCGCCCGCGGGCTTCACACCGACCTGGACCCCGGTCTGCGCCCGGAAGTCCCGCACCGCCTCCAGCATGAGGAGGGTGTTCGCCGGGGTGGCGTTGACGGCGACCTTGCCGGTGGAGGTCTTGATGAAGTCGGCGCCCGCCAGCATGCCGAGCCAGCTCGCCCGGCGGATGTTGTCGTACGTCGACAGCTCGCCCGTCTCGAAGATGACCTTCAGCCGGGCCGCCCCGCAGGCCTCCCGGACGGCGACGATCTCCTCGTACACCTTCAGGTAGTTCCCCGCGAGGAACGCGCCGCGGTCGATGACCATGTCGATTTCGTCGGCGCCCGCGGCGACCGCGTCCCGCACGTCCGCCAGCTTGACCGGGAGGGCGGCGCGGCCGGCCGGGAAGGCGGTGGCGACCGAGGCGACCTTCACACCGGAGCCGGCGACGGCCTCCTTGGCGACGGCCACCATGTCGGGGTAGACGCAGACCGCGGCGGTGGTGGGCGTGGTGCGGTCGGTCGGGTCGGGGCGGACCGCCTTGGCGCCGAGCGCCCGGACCTTGCCCGGGGTGTCCGCGCCTTCCAGCGTCGTCAGGTCGACCATCGAGATGGCGAGGTCGATGGCGTACGCCTTCGCGGTCGTCTTGATGGAACGGGTGCCGAGCGAGGCGGCGCGTGCCTCCAGGCCGACCGCGTCGACGCCGGGCAGCCCGTGGAGGAAGCGGCGCAGCGTGCTGCCGGACGAGGTCACGTCCGCGAGGGCTGCGGTGGGTGCATTGGTGGGCATGGTCACCAGACGAGCATATCTACGCGCGTAGCGGATGTATAGCCCGAGGAACGATCCTCGACGGAGCCGGATGCGCGGACCGGCGGGCGGGGACGGGGCCGGGCGACCCGGCCCACCCCGAGGGCGTGCGGCACAATCGGGCCCATGACCACCCCGGAAGACCAGCCCTCCGCACAGCCCCCGGCCCCCGAGTACGCCGACCGTGTCCACCGGTCGTCCGCCGGTATCGCCAGTGGCGTCCTGCTGCTGGCGCTCGTCGGCTGGCTCGGCGTCGACGCGATCGTCGCGGGCGAGGGACGCACCCCGTGGCTGGCGCTCGCCCTGCTCATCCTGGTCGTCCCGCTGGTCGTCGCCTTCACCCTGCGGCCCGCCGTGTACGCGGGCCGGGACCGGCTGCGGGTGCGCAATCCGTTCCGGGTGGTCGTGCTGCCCTGGGGGCAGGTCGCGGCGCTGCGCTCCGGATACTCCAACGAGGTCCTCACCAGGTCGGGGACCAAGTTCCAGCTCTGGGCGGTGCCGGTGTCGCTGCGGGCCCGCAAGTCCGCCGCGCGGCGCGAGGCCCGGGCGGTGGCACAGGGCACGCCGGGGACCGCGGGCGGCGGCGGGCGGGACGGTGGCCGGGCGGGGCAGGGACCCGTACGGGCCGCGACCGACCAGGTCATGGACGACCTGCGGACCCTGTGGGAGGAGCGCGAGCACACGGAGAGCGCGCAGGGCGAGGTGACGGTGCGCTGGGCGTGGGAGATCCTCGGCCCCGCCGCAGCCGGCGCCGTGGTGCTGGCGATCCTGCTGGCGACGGGGTGAGCCCGGGGGCGGGCGGTGGCTCCGCCTCCCCGCTTCGGTGCGGCCGGATTGTGATCCGGTAGTTCTTCCAGGTCACAGGGTTCTTCGTCATCATCGGGCGCGCGGCCCCAGCCACATCGACGGAACGCGGGGCCCTGAGACTGGGGAACCATCATGACGAATCCCGGCGAGGTGCTGCGGCTGCCCGCCTCCGCGGCCCCCGAGGGCTGCCCCTCCTGGGACGGCGCGTCGGCGGACCGCTGGACGCGGACGCTGCCCGCGCGCGGTGTGCCCCTGCGCGCCGCGCTCGGGGCGGCCCTGTGGCTGCCGCTGTGCGCGGTGGCCGGCGCGGTCGCCCTCGCCTACAACAGCGTGCTGCCCGGGTGGGCCGCCGCCCTGCTCGGCCTGCACCTCGTCTGGACGACGCAGCGGCCCGAGGCGGTGCCGGTGTGCGCGCCGGTCGCCGCCGTGGCGGTCGTCGCCCTCGGCGACTGGCCGGGGCCGCCGTGGCTGCTGCCGCCCCTGCTCGTGGCCGCGCTGACCGTCGTATGGCTGGCGGCGGTGCTACGGCTGTCCGCGCGCCGTCGGCAGCGGGCCGCGGCCCTGACGACGGCCGGGGGAGCGACCGCCCCGTTGCCCGTCGAGGCCGGCAAGCGGTTCCGGCGCGGCCGTCTCCTCATCGGGCTCGGGCTGGTCACGGGGGCGGCGGGAGCGGCGGTGTCCGGTGCCGCGTACCTGTGGGCGGAGGGCCCCGACCGGCAGGGCGTACCGGCGGGGGGCTGGTGTCTGGCCGGGCTCGGGCTCACCGTGCTGTTCTCCGGGGTGTCGGCCCGTCGGCGGGCCGCCGCCCTGCGTGGGGAGCCCGTCCCCGTGCTGCGGGTGCTGCTGCGGGACGGCCGGGACGGCGACACCGAGGTGTACGCCGCCGACGACACGGCGGGCGGGCGGCCCCGGTTCACGGTGGCGACCGTGGGGGCGGAGGAGAACGCCGCCGCCGACGCCGGTGATGACCGGGCCGCCGACGACGACCGGGCCGCCGACGACGACCGGGCCGCCGAGGAACTGCTCGACCGGCTGGGCGAGGACCGGGTCGGGCCGCTGCGGGAGGGCGTGCTGTACGGGGCGCCCTGGGAAGGGGCCGAGGTCGTGGTCCTCGCCGCCGCCGAGAAGGCCGGTGAGCCGCCGGTGGTGGAGCTGGGCAGCGGGCCGGTGCGGCCGGTGACCGCGTGGAACCTGCGGCGCCGGGCCGCAGAGGCACGGCGCGGCGCGGCCCGCGAGAAGTGGTACCGGGCCCAGGGGCGGAGCGCCGAGGAGGCCGCCGAACGAGCCGGGGACGCCGCTCCCGTCGCGCTGCGGCGGTGGCGGGCCGGCTGGGGCGACTGGATCAGCATGACGGTGGTGGTGCTCTACGCCACCTGGTTCTCGGGAGGTCACGGCATACGGCACTACGTCGTCGGCGTCGCGGTGAGTCTGCTGGCGGCGCGGGTGCTGCCGCGCCGGCTGTGCTGGCGTATCACCGCCGACCGCGACGGGCTGTGGCTCGCCGGCTTCCGCGGCCCGCGTCTGCTGGCCTGGGACGACATCCGGACCGTGCGGTGCCGCCGCAGCGAGCTGCGGATCGTGGGCGGCCGCGCGCCCTCAGACGAGTGGGCGGTGGACGCGTTCCGCTGGCCCTGGCTGGAGGCGCGGCTCGGGGTGCTGCACCCCTACGAGCGGACGGCCGCCGAGATCACCGCGCTGTGGCGGGACCCCGCGCGGCGGCCGACGGGTGTGGCGGACGAACGGCGGCGCGGCCGGTCGCTGTGGCCGCTCGGGGTGGTCATCGGCGCGGTGGGGCTGGCGGCGGTGCTGTTCCACTGAGGGCACCGCACACTGCCCCCCGGTGTGTCCGCGGGGACCTTCCCCGTCCCGTCCCGGCGGCGGGATCCTGGAACTTTTCGGGAAGACACCAGTGAGCAGGTGAGCATGCGCGCGCACGACGCCCATCCGGAACACGACGCGGCGAGGCGGTCCCCGGTCGCTCCGCCGAGCCGGACACCGCACGTCACCGAGCGGGCGCCGACGGCACGCGTCCCGCAGTCGCTCCTGGCGATCCAGCGCAGCGCCGGGAACGCCGCCGCCGTGCAGCTCGTCGCCCGGGAACGGCATGCGCACGGCCCCGGCTGCGGCCATGGCGAGGAGACCACCGACGTCCAGCGCTCGACCGTCCCGGACGTCCTGCGCAGCGCCGGAAAGCCGCTGGACGGCGCCGTCCGCGCCGACATGGAGGCGCGTCTCGGGGCGGACTTCTCCGATGTGCGCGTCCACGACGACGGGGCCGCACAGCGGTCCGCCGCGGAGATCGGCGCGCACGCCTACACCTCGGGCAGCCATGTCGTCATCGGCCGGGGCGGCGCCGACCGGCACACGCTGGCCCACGAGCTGACCCATGTCATCCAGCAGCGTTCCGGCCCGGTGGCGGGGACCGACAACGGCAGCGGACTGCGGGTCAGCGACCCCTCCGACCGGTTCGAGCGGGCCGCCGAGGCCAACGCGGTGCGCGCGCTGTCCGGGCCCGCGCCGGTGCAGCGGGCGAGCGCCGGCCGGGAGCGTCCGGCGGCCGGGCGGAGCGGGAGCGACGTGGCGGTGCAGCGGATGCCGAAGGAGGCGACCAAGAAGCGGAGCGGCAGGAAGTCCAAGGGCCAGACCGTCGCCGACGCGCTCAAGACCGAGCTGCAGAAGCTGGGCTGGACGGCGTACGGAGCCAACCAGAGCCTGACCATCCACAAGACGACCCGGGTGGAGAACCCCGCCGACAACGCGAAGGCCGGAAACCTCAGGAGCACCACGGCCGCGGCGATCTACGGCGACACCGCCAACCTCAAGGAACCGCGGTCGTACCCCGACGAGGAACGCAGCCGCCAGAGCACGCGCTGGATCACGACCCTCGCCCTCAACTACCTGAACAACCGCAGGAAGGCGCCGGAGGAGGTGCAGGCGACCCTGCACGGGTCGAAGCTCTACATCTCGGCGAACAAGAACGGGGCCAACGACACCCTGCGCGAGCTCGCCGAGGAGACGAAGACCGGTACCGCGTTCCTGGAGGCGCTGATCGCGGACAACCGTGCCGGGTCCCTGGACGACCGGAGCGAGCGGCACCTGAACAAGGCGAGCAGCCGGCTCGCGGGCGACGAGGAGACGTCCGCCGGCTACCAGCCCATCCTCGGGGCCCTGTCCGCCAAGGTCGAGGTGCCTACCGCCGTGGACCAGGAGAAGGACGGCCTGCACGCGGAACGGCGGCTGGCCGCGGCCCTGCCCCGGGGCGCCGTCACCCCGGCCACGACCGTGGGCACCAAGCGTCCCTGCGTCGCCTGCTACCTCTCCCTCTACGGGGGCACCGGCATCTCCCCGGGCCCCTACTGGCCGAGCAGGGCGGCGAACGTGGACGTCCCCAACTACACGGTGGAGAACGCCGCCGTCCTCGCCTTCCAGATCGACACCGCGGTCACCGCCGCCGGGGGCACCTTCGCCTCCCTGGAGCTGGTGTGCGACGAGCACGGCGAGAACATCGAGAACGGCGTGCACTGGAACTACAACACCGACTCCGACTCGGACGGCGGCGACGGCGGCCAGATGGAGATCGAATAGGGCCGGCGTCCCGGCGCAGGTGCCGACGCCTTTCCCGGCGCACCCCGTGGGTCAGGGGGCGCCGGGTGCGGCGCCGCGGCTCAGAGCCCGGCCGCCGCCGACAGGTCCCGCTTGATCGTGGCGAGGACCTCGGCCGCCCGCGCGCGGGCGGCCGGCAGGGCGGCGGGGCCGGCCACCGGGACGACCACCTCCAGGTAGCACTTCAGCTTGGGCTCGGTGCCGCTCGGCCGGACGATCACCCGGGCACCTTCGAGCGTGTAGCGCAGACCGTCGGTCGGCGGCAGCCGGTCCGTGCCCCGGGTGAGGTCCTCGGTCCGGGTGACGGGCAGTCCGGCGAGGGAGGCCGGGGGCCGCTCGCGCAGCCGGCGCATGGCGTCGGCGATGACGGACAGGTCCTCGACCCGGAACGAGAGCTGGTCGGTGGCGTGCAGACCGTGCTCCACGGCCAGCTCGTCCAGCAGGTCGAGCAGGGTACGGCCCTGTTCCTTCAGCTCGGACGCCAGCTCGGTGATCAGCAGCGCCGCGGTGATGCCGTCCTTGTCCCGCACTCCTGCCGGGTCCACGCAGTAGCCGAGGGCCTCCTCGTAGCCGTAGCGCAGGCCCTCGACGCGGGCGATCCACTTGAAGCCGGTGAGGGTCTCCTCGTACGGCAGGCCGGCCTTCTCGGCGATCCGGCCGAGGAGGGAGGAGGAGACGATCGACTCGGCGAACGTGCCGCGCGCGCCGCGCCGGACCAGATGGGCGGCGAGCAGGACGCCGACCTCGTCGCCGCGCAGCATCCGCCAGTCGCCCCCGTCGGGGACGGCCACGGCGCAGCGGTCGGCGTCCGGGTCGTTGGCGACGACGAGGTCCGGGTTCGTCGCGCGGGCCCGCGCGAAGGCGAGGTCCATCGCGCCGGGCTCCTCCGGGTTGGGGAAGGCCACCGTCGGGAAGTCCGGGTCGGGCTCGGCCTGCTCGGCGACCAGCACCGGCTCCGGGAAGCCGGCGCGGGCGAACGCGGCGAGGAGGACGTCCTTGCCGACGCCGTGCATCGCGGTGTACACCGTGCGGGCGGTGCGCGCCGAGCCCTTGGCGAGCACGGCGTCCGTGCGGGCCAGATAGGCGTCGAGGACCGAGTCGTCCAGGGTCTCCCAGCCGCTGTCGGGGCGCGGGACGTCGTCCAGCGCGGCGATCGCGTCGATCTCGGCGGCGATCCCGGCGTCGGCGGGCGGCACGATCTGGGAGCCGTCGCCGAGGTAGACCTTGTAGCCGTTGTCGCGGGGCGGGTTGTGGCTGGCGGTGACCTCGACCCCGGCGACCGCGCCCAGGTGCCTTATGGCGTAGGCGAGGACGGGCGTCGGCAGCGGGCGGGGCAGTACGGCGGCGCGCAGCCCGGCACCCGTCATCACGGCCGCGGTGTCGCGGGCGAAGTCGGCGGACTTGTGGCGGGCGTCGTAGCCGATGACGACGACCCCGTCGGTGTGGCCCTGCTTCTTCAGGTAGGCGGCGAGACCGGCGGCCGCGCGGATCACGACGGCCCTGTTCATCCGCATCGGACCGGCGCCGAGCTCGCCGCGCAGCCCGGCCGTGCCGAACTGGAGCGTGCCGGCGAAGCGGGCGGCGAGTTCGGCGGGGTCTCCCGACTCCAGGAGCTTCGCGAGTTCCGCACGCGTCTCCGGGTCGGGGTCCTCGGCCAGCCAGGCCCGGGCGCGGGTGATCAGGTCGTCTTGCACGTCGGTCAGCCTCTCGTGTGTGGTCTCTCGCCGCCAGGGGGCGCCGCCCGTCGAACCCCCGATCGCCACGGAAATCCCCTCCCCCTCGAACACCGGACGGACGGGCGGGCCTTCCCGGCTGAGTCGGCCGGCGGCTGGTCTTCCGGCAACCGGGCGGGACGAGTGGTGGCGGGCATTCCTGTCGAACGGGGCAGGCAGTGGCTCTGGGTGGCGCCGTCGCCGCCCTCGTCGCCGCGGCGATGCCCGCGCCCGCCCCACCCCGACGGGCCTTCTGCCGACCCGGGGCGGGTGGCGGGGGCCTTTGCCGACCGGGGCGGGTGGTGGCGGGCCTTCCTGCCGGCCGGGGGACGGTCCGTGGCGGGCCTTTCTGCCGACCGAGGCAGGCGGCCGGCTGCCCGCCTGGCGGCCGAGTCGGGTGGTGGGCGGGCAGAAAGGCCGGGGCTGGGGGCGGAGCCCCCAGGGGTGGTTACAGGCGGTCCAGCACCTGGGTGAGCAGGGCGCCCATCCGCGTCGCCGAGTCCCGCCCCGCCTGGAGGACCTCCTCGTGGTTGAGGGGCTCGCCCGTCATGCCCGCGGCGAGGTTCGTCACCAGGGAGATGCCCAGCACCTCGGCCCCGGCCTCACGCGCCGCGATGGCCTCCAGCACGGTCGACATGCCGACCAGGTCCGCGCCGATGACCCGCGCCATCCGGATCTCCGCCGGCGTCTCGTAGTGCGGGCCGGGGAACTGGGCGTAGACACCCTCCTCCAGCGTCGCGTCGATCTCCTTGCACAGCGCGCGCAGCCGCGGCGAGTACAGATCGGTGAGGTCGACGAAGTTCGCGCCGACGATCGGCGAGGTCGCCGTGAGGTTGATGTGGTCGCTGATCAGGACCGGCTGTCCGGGACGCATGCCCTCGCGCAGACCGCCGCAGCCGTTGGTCAGCACGACGGTCTTGCAGCCCGCCGAGACGGCCGTACGGACGCCGTGCGCGACGGCGGCCACCCCGCGGCCCTCGTAGAAGTGGGTGCGGCCCAGGAAGACGAGGGCGCGCTTGTCGCCGATGCGGTACGAGCGGACCTTGCCGCCGTGGCCCTCGACCGCGGGCGGCGGGAACCCGGGCAGCTCGGTGACCGGGAACTCGGCGTCCGGGGCGCCCAGGGCGTCCACGGCGGGTGCCCAGCCGGAGCCCATCACGAGGGCGACGTCGTGGGTCTCGGCGCCGGTCAGTTCGCGCAGGCGCGCGGCGGCGGCGTCGGCGGCGGCGTGCGGGTCGCCCTGGATGTCGTCCGGGAGAAGAGATGCGTTCACGCGGATGAGGGTAGCCGGTTCTTGCCTACGCGCGTAGATGACAGAGCCCACGGGATGGGGATCGTTGTCTTGTCGTTTCCAACCCACCAGGGCCGCGGGCGCGGTCAGTCCTCCGGGACCAGCACGTCCTCGTCGCCGAACACCTCGACCACGAAGATCAGCAGCCGGCCCCGGCTGACGATGTACTCCGCGAACATGTGCTCGGTGAGCCGCACCGTGCGGTCGTCGCCCGTCCCGCTCACGGCGCGCGACGCGGGCAGATAGGGGTCCCGGGTGAGGACGGCGACCCCCTTGTCGAACCTGGCACGCTGCCGTGCGTCCAGCCGGTCGCGCGCGGCCGCCGCCTGCTCGGTGTACTGGACCTGGTAGCCGTGTCGTGCCCCGCTCATGCCTTCCAGCATCGATCAGCAGGGGCGCTTCCGCAGCTCCATCACGTAGTCGTGGGGCGCCCCGGCCGACTCGGCGGCGTCCGCGACCTCCCCGAGGTAGCGGGCGGACGGCAGCCCGCCCTCGTACCCGTTCAGCACGTACACCCACGCCGGGGCCTGGCCGTCCAGGGTGTGCACCCGCACCCGCAGCCGCCGGTAGATGCCGAGGCCGACGCCCTCCCAGCGGTCCAGGGACTCCTCGTCCATGGGCGCGAGGTCGTACAGCGCGACGAAGACCTGTGCCTCCGGGTCCTCGACGAGGGTGGCCAGCGCGCCCTCCCAGCCGAGCTGTTCCCCGCCGAAGGTCAGCCGCCAGCCGTCCAGCCATCCCGTCGCGCGCAGGGGCGAGTGCGGAGCGCGGCGGGTCATCAGCCGCGCGTCGAGGTTGCCGGCGTAGGCGGCGTAGAACGACATGGGAGGAGGGTACGGCAGCCGGTGCGCGGGTCACTTGCGTCACAGGCGTATCTCCGTTCGCCCCCGGGCGGCGGCCACCGCGGACCGTGCGGGAGAATGGAGCATGTGACTCGGATCGTGATCATCGGTGGCGGACCCGGCGGCTATGAGGCGGCGCTGGTGGCCGCGCAGCTCGGCGCGGAGGTGACCGTCGTCGACAGCGACGGTCTGGGCGGGGCGTCGGTGCTCACCGACTGCGTGCCGTCGAAGACCCTTATCGCTACGGCCGAGGTCATGACGACCTTCGACTCGTCGTACGAGGAACTCGGCATCATCGTCGCCGACGACACCCCGCCCCTGGAGCAGGCGGCCCGGGTGGTCGGCGTGGACCTCGGCAAGGTCAACCGCCGGGTGAAGCGGCTCGCGCTCGCGCAGTCGCACGACATCACCGCCTCCGTCACCCGGGCCGGCGCCCGGGTCATGCGCGGCAAGGGCCGGCTCCGGGGCATGCAGGCCCTCGACGGCTCCCGCCAGGTCGTCGTCACCGCCGCCGACGGCACCGAGGAGACCCTCACCGCCGACGCCGTGCTGATCGCCACGGGCGGTCACCCGCGCGAGCTGCCGGACGCCCAGCCCGACGGCGAGCGCATCCTGAACTGGACCCAGGTCTACGACCTCGGCGAGCTGCCCGAGGAGCTCATCGTGGTGGGCTCCGGCGTCACCGGCGCCGAGTTCGCCGGCGCCTACCAGGCCCTCGGCTCCAAGGTCACCCTGGTCTCCTCCCGCGACCGGGTGCTGCCCGGCGAGGACCCCGACGCCGCCGCCGTCCTGGAGGACGTCTTCCGGCGCCGCGGGATGAACGTGATGGCCCGCTCCCGCGCCGAGTCCGCGAAGCGGGTCGGCGACCGCGTCGAGGTCACCCTCGCCGACGGCCGGGTCATCACGGGCTCGCACTGTCTGATGGCCGTCGGCGCCATCCCCAACAGCGAGGGGCTGGGCCTGGAGGAGGCGGGCGTCAAGGTCCGCGAGTCCGGGCACATCTGGACCGACAAGGTCAGCCGCACCACCGCGCCGGGCGTGTACGCCGCGGGTGACGTGACCGGCGTCTTCGCGCTGGCGTCCGTCGCCGCCATGCAGGGCCGTATCGCGATGTACCACTTCCTCGGCGACGCGGTGGCCCCGCTCAACCTCAAGACGGTCTCGTCGAACGTCTTCACCGACCCCGAGATCGCCACCGTCGGCTACACCCAGTCCGACCTCGACGGCGGCAAGATCGACGCCCGGGTCGTCAAGCTGCCGCTGCTGCGCAACCCGCGCGCCAAGATGCAGGGCATCCGCGACGGCTTCGTCAAGATCTTCTGCCGCCCGGGCACCGGGATCGTCGTCGGCGGTGTGGTCGTCGCCCCCCGCGCCTCGGAACTGATCCACCCCATCTCGATCGCCGTCGACAACAATCTGACGGTCGAACAGATCGCGAACGCGTTCACCGTGTACCCGTCCCTTTCGGGGTCGATCGCCGAGGTGGCCCGGCAGCTGCACACGCGACGCGAGCTCTGAGAAGCCCGGAAAGGGGGCGGGGCAGGTCCTATACCACTCCCCGCCCTCGTGTGCGAACAACTTCTACTATTCGGCGCAAAGAGCTGAAAGCAGACGGTCGCCCGCGTTACTGTCAGTTTCGTGTTCGCTGCAGAACGTCGCCAATTGATCCTCGAAATGGTGCGAGCGAACGGGGCCGTGTCGCTCCGTGAGCTCGCCCGCGTCGTCCAGACCTCCGAAGTGACCGTACGGCGGGACGTGCGCGCACTGGAGGCAGAAGGACTCCTCGACCGCCGGCACGGCGGTGCGGTATTGCCGGGCGGATTCACGCGGGAATCCGGCTTTCCGCAGAAATCCCATCTCGCGACCGCCGAAAAGACCGCCATCGCGGACCTCGCCGCGGGCTTCGTCGAAGAGGGCGAGGCCATCGTCGTCGGAGCCGGTACGACCACCCAGGAACTCGCCCGCCGGCTGGCGCGCGTCCCCGGGCTCACGGTCGTCACCAACTCCCTCCTGGTGGCCCAGGCGCTGGCCCACGCCAACCGGGTGGAGGTCGTCATGACCGGGGGCACCCTGCGCGGTTCCAACTACGCCCTCGTCGGCAGCGGGGCCGAGCAGTCCCTCCAGGGGCTGCGCGTCTCCCGGGCCTTCCTCTCCGGGAGCGGGCTGACCGCCGAGCGCGGCCTGTCCACGTCCAACATGCTGTCGGCCTCCGTCGACCGGGCGCTCGTGCAGGCCGCCGCCGAGGTCGTCGTCCTCGCCGACCACACCAAGCTCGGCACCGACACCATGTTCCAGACCGTGCCGACGGACCTCATCACCCGCATGGTGACCGACGAGCCGCCCGCGCACGACGACCGCGCCGCCACGGAGCTCCAGGCCCTCGCGGACCAGGGGGTGCAGATCGCCGTGGCCGGGGCGGCAGGGAACCCGGGGGGTGAGGCGGTCCCGGCGCGACCACAGCCGCAGCGCCGGGACGTGCCGCTTCCCGCGCCACGACGGGGGCCGGGGCCGGCGGCGGGGCTGCGGGCCACCGCGGTGCTCGGGGACGCGCCCGGTGGTGAGCGGGCGCGGGTTGCCGACCTTCGTCGTCGCTAGTGCCGTGTCCACGGCACTGGCTCCGCCCAGGCGCCGTAGGGGGGTACCCGGGTGCGCGAGTGCCGGTTCGTTGTGGCTGATCGCGCCCGCGCGGCGGAGCCGCATATGAACAGGGCCCCGCGCCCCTGTAGGTGGGCGCGGGGAACCGGGGTGTGAAGTGCCGTCAGTCCTTGATCTCGCAGATCGCGGCGCCCGAGGTGATGGACGCGCCGACCTCTGCCGCCAGGCCCTTGACGGTGCCGGAGCGGTGGGCGTTGAGGGGCTGTTCCATCTTCATGGCCTCCAGGACGACGACCAGGTCGCCCTCCTTGACCTCCTGGCCCTCCTCGACGGCCACCTTGACGATGGTGCCCTGCATCGGGGAGGCGAGGGTGTCGCCGGAGGCGACCGGGCCCGACTTCTTCGCGGCCCGCCGCTTGGGCTTGGCGCCGGCGGCGAGACCGGTGCGGGCCAGGGTCATGCCCAGGCTGGCCGGGAGGGAGACCTCCAGGCGTTTGCCGCCGACCTCGACGACGATCGTCTCGCGGTCCTTGTCGTCCTCCTCCGCGTCGGCGTCGGCCGTGGCGGAGAAGGGCTTGATCTCATTGACGAACTCGGTCTCGATCCACCGGGTGTGGACCGTGAACGGCTCGGCGGAGCCGGTGAGTTCGGGAGCGAACGCCGGGTCCTTGACCACCGCGCGGTGGAACGGGATGGCGGTCGCCATGCCCTCGACCTGGAACTCCTCCAGCGCCCGGGCGGCCCGCTGCAGGGCCTGCTCGCGGGTGGCGCCGGTGACGATCAGCTTCGCCAGCAGTGAGTCCCACGCCGGGCCGATGACCGAGCCCGACTCGACGCCCGCGTCCAGGCGCACGCCCGGACCGGTGGGCGCGGTGAACGTGGTGACCGTGCCGGGGGCCGGCAGGAAGCCGCGGCCGGGGTCCTCGCCGTTGATGCGGAACTCGAAGGAGTGCCCGCGCAGCGGGGGGTCGTCGTAGCCGAGGGCCTCGCCGTCGGCGATCCGGAACATCTCGCGCACCAGGTCGATGCCCGCGACCTCCTCGGTCACCGGGTGCTCCACCTGCAGCCGGGTGTTGACCTCCAGGAAGGAGATGGTGCCGTCCATTCCGACGAGGAACTCCACCGTGCCGGCACCGACGTAACCGGCCTCCTTCAGGATCGCCTTGGAGGAGGAGTACAGCTCCGCGACCTGCGTGTCGGAGAGGAACGGCGCCGGGGCCTCCTCCACCAGCTTCTGGTGGCGGCGCTGGAGCGAGCAGTCACGGGTGGAGACGACGACCACGTTGCCGTGGCTGTCCGCCAGGCACTGGGTCTCCACGTGACGCGGCTTGTCGAGGTAGCGCTCGACGAAGCACTCCCCGCGCCCGAACGCGGCGACCGCCTCACGGACGGCCGACTCGTACAGCTCGGGCACCTCTTCCAGTGTGCGGGCCACCTTCAGACCGCGGCCGCCGCCGCCGAACGCGGCCTTGATCGCGATCGGCAGACCGTGCTCGCGCGCGAACGCCACGACCTCGTCGGCGCCGCTCACCGGGTCGGGGGTGCCCGCGACCAGCGGGGCGCCGGCGCGCTGGGCGATGTGCCGGGCGGCGACCTTGTCGCCGAGGTCACGGATCGCCTGCGGCGGCGGGCCGATCCAGATCAGGCCGGCGTCCAGGACCGCCTGCGCGAAGTCGGCGTTCTCCGAGAGGAAGCCGTAGCCCGGATGGACGGCGTCGGCCCCCGACTCGCGGGCCGCGTTCAGGACCTTGTCGATGTCCAGGTAGCTGCTCGCCGGGGTGTCACCGCCCAGGGCGAACGCCTCGTCCGCGGCACGCACGTGCAGAGCGTCCCGGTCCGGGTCGGCGTACACGGCCACACTGGCGATACCGGCATCCCGGCACGCCCGGGCCACGCGGACTGCGATTTCGCCACGGTTGGCGATGAGCACCTTGCGCACGATTGAGGCTCCCTCCTTGAAACAAGCCGAGTTTAGGGACAGCCGACACGACACATCGACCCGTCCCCAAAGGTGAGCTTGCCCACACGGAGCGTGATGCCAGGCTCACTCGACCGTGAAATCCCTTGTAGTACCGCCGTACGCAGCACTCTTCCCGGCAACCCTAGCCCTCTTGTGTGGCCAAGGTCTCTGTGAGAGCGTGCTGCGGCCCACTCCGTTTCTTTGTGGAGTCCCTACGAATGGCCCAACGATTCTTTGCCGCGTGCGGAACCCTTGTCCCCGGGTTTACCCGTTAGTAGCGTTCACGATGTTTCGAACGTACTTGGGGTAACTGAAACCCCGCTCGACTCCGGATCGAGCGAGCGCAGGCGAAAGTGGGTGGGGACCGGTGGTGCGAAGACCGCTGGCGTTGATCGTGGCCCTGGTGCTGTTCGCGGAGGGCTTCGGCATCGCCCTGCTGAACTGGGCCCTGGGCATCATGGCCGACTCCCAGAACATGTCCATGGCCGGCATCGACCCGGACGTCATGGCGACGTCCTCGAAGGTCGGCGGGATCGTCTTCGGCCTCTACTTCGCCGTCTGCGGCCTGGTCGCCCTGCTGGTGGCCGTGCGCAACCGGGCGCCCTCCCTGCTCGGCCGCATCCTGCTGATCAGCGCCGCCGTGACGCACGGTCTGCTCGGCGCCTTCGCCTGGGGGCTCCTCGGCCCGGCGCAGTTCACCTTCATGGTCGTGGTGCTCGGGCTGATCGTCCTGCTCCTGATGACGTACGACGCCCCGCCGCGGCCCGCCGCCGAGGCCCCCCGGGACGGGGAGCCCGGGAACGGGGAACCGGGTGACGGGGAGCCGGGGAAGCCCGGGGACGGCTCGGCGGTCACGCCTCCGGCGGCGCCCACAGCTCAGTGATGCCGACGCCCAGCCGGCCCAGCAGTCTGCGGATCAGCGGCAGGCTGATGCCGATGACGTTGCCGTGGTCGCCGTCGATGCCGTCGATGAACGGAGCCGAGCGGCCGTCCAGCGTGAACGCCCCCGCCACATGGAGGGGTTCGCCCGAGGCGACGTACGCCGCGATCTCCGCGTCGCTCGGCTCGCCGAAGCGGACCACCGTGGAGGCGGTCGCGGAGGCGTACTGCCCGCTGGCGGTGTCGTAGACGCAGTGGCCCGTCTGGAGCGTGCCCGCCCGGCCGCGCATCGCCTTCCAGCGGGCCGTGGCCTCCGTGGCGTCGGCGGGCTTGCCCAGCGCCTCGCCGTCCAGATCGAGCACGGAGTCGCAGCCGATCACCAGCGCGCCCTTGGTGTCCGGGCGCGCCGCCACCACGCTCGCCTTCGCCTCCGCGAGGGCGAGGGCCAGCTCGGCGGGGGTGGGGGCGGTCACCGCGTCCTCGTCGACCCCGCTGACGACGACCTCGGGGGAGAGGCCGGCCTGCCGCAGGAGGTTCAGACGGGCGGGGGACTGGGAGGCGAGGACGAGTCTGCGCATGCGGTCAGCGTAGGCCCAGCACGATCATCGCGACCACCATGGCCAGCGCGAGGAAGAAGCCGAGCCGTCTCAGGGTCTCCTGCATGTCGCGGAGTTCCTCGGGCGGCTCGTTCTTCGGGTCTGACCACAGCATGCCACCAGCCTGCGGCCTGGGGCGGGGGTTGGCCTGAGTAGGGGTACTCATTCGGTGCCGTGAGTTGTCCCTCTGTACGCGGTTCCCCGCGCCCCTCGACAGCAGGTCGGCTGCCCTCAGCTCGGCCAGTACGTGCGGGTCCACGACGCCTGGCCCGGGCCGGGGACGCGGCGCCCCGCGATCCTCGCCGGATCGGACCACGCGTCCCTCGGGCCCTCCGCGCCGGGCGGCGTGGCCGCCGCCGCCGCGGCGCGGGCCCTGACCACCGCCAGGGCGGCGGCCAGCTCCTCGGGGGTCGGGTTGCCCCGTACGACCTTGATCGTCACAGCGGCTCCTTACAGGGGGATGTTGCCGTGCTTCTTCGGAGGCAGGGATTCCCGCTTCGTGCGCAGTTGACGCAGGCCGCGGACGATGTGGCGACGGGTGTCGGACGGCATGATCACGGAGTCGACGTACCCGCGCTCGGCCGCGACGTAGGGGTTGAGGAGGGTGTCCTCGTACTCCTGGATCAGCCGGGCGCGCACCGCGTCCAGATCCTCACCGGCCGCCGCCGCCTCGGCGATGGTGCGGCGGTGCAGGATGTTGACCGCGCCCTGGGCGCCCATGACGGCGATCTGCGCGGTCGGCCACGCGAGGTTGAGGTCGGCGCCCAGGTGCTTGGAGCCCATGACGTCGTACGCGCCGCCGAAGGCCTTGCGGGTGATGACCGTGATGAGGGGGACGGTGGCCTCGGCGTAGGCGTAGATCAGCTTGGCGCCGCGGCGGATGATGCCGTCGTGCTCCTGGTCGACGCCGGGCAGGAAGCCGGGGACGTCGACGAAGGTGAGCACCGGGATGTTGAACGCGTCGCAGGTGCGCACGAAGCGGGCGGCCTTCTCGGACGCCTTGATGTCGAGACAGCCGGCGAACTGCATCGGCTGGTTGGCGACGATCCCGACCGGATACCCCTCGACGCGGCCGTAGCCGGTGAGGATGTTCGGCGCGAACAGCGGCTGCGTCTCGAAGAACTCGGCGTCGTCCAGGACGTGTTCGATCACCGTGTGCATGTCGTACGGCTGGTTGGCGCTGTCCGGGACGAGGGTGTCCAGCTCCCGGTCCTCGTCGGTGACCGCGAGGTCCGCCTCCTCGGGGAAGACCGGAGCCTCGGAGAGGTTGTTGGACGGCAGGTACGACAGCAGCTGCTTGATGTACTCGATCGCGTCCTTCTCGTCGCCCGCCATGTGGTGGGCCACGCCGGACACGGAGTTGTGCGTCCTGGCCCCGCCCAGCTCCTCGAAGCCCACGTCCTCGCCGGTGACCGTCTTGATGACGTCCGGGCCGGTGATGAACATGTGGGACGTCTGGTCGACCATCACCGTGAAGTCGGTGATCGCCGGGGAGTACACCGCCCCGCCGGCACAGGGGCCGACGACCAGGCTGATCTGCGGGATGACACCGGAGGCGTGGGTGTTGCGGCGGAAGATCTCGCCGTACGCGCCGAGGGAGGCCACCCCCTCCTGGATGCGGGCGCCGCCGGAGTCGTTGATGCCGATGACCGGGCAGCCCGTCTTCAGCGCGAAGTCCATCACCTTGACGATCTTCTGGCCGTACACCTCGCCCAGCGCACCGCCGAAGACGGTGAAGTCCTGAGAGAACACGGCCACCGGGCGGCCGTCGACGGTGCCGTAACCGGTCACGACCCCGTCGCCGTACGGGCGGTTGGCGTCCAGGCCGAAGTTGGTGGAGCGGTGCCGGGTGAACTCGTCGAGCTCGACGAACGACCCCTCGTCGAGGAGGAGTTCGATGCGCTCACGGGCCGTCAGTTTGCCCTTGGCGTGCTGCTTCTCCACAGCGCGTGCGGAGCCGGCGTGCGTCGCCTCCTCGATCCGGCGCTGAAGATCCGCGAGCTTGCCCGCGGTGGTGTGAATGTCGATCTCTTCCGGCTCGGACATCGGGATACGGCTCCCTGCCTGCTCAAAAGGGGGGACGGTTACTCATCCGTAGAGTAGTGCTGCGCCTACCGATCAGCAGTGCGGCGTTTCACACACCTAGGGTGGCTTGCATGACGCCCCGAGATGCCTCAGACCCGAACGGCAGTCGCTGGTCCGACCTCGACCGGCCGCCCCTCAACGCCGCCGCACTGCGCCGCGCACTGGTGCGGGACGGCGGCCACGGCGGCCTCTACCGCGGCCTGGAGGTCGTCCAGCGCACCGGGTCCACCAATGCCGACCTGGTGGCCCGGGCCGTGGCGGGGGGCGCGGACGAGGGGGCCGTGCTGGTGGCCGAGGAGCAGACGTCCGGGCGCGGCCGCCTGGACCGGCAGTGGACGGCGCCCGCGCGCTCCGGCCTGTTCTTCTCCGTGCTGCTGCGGCCGGCCGAGGTCCCCGTCGCCCGCTGGGGCTGGCTGCCGCTGCTCACCGGCGTGGCCGTCGCCACCGGCCTGGCGCGCGCGGCGGGCGTGGACACGGCACTCAAGTGGCCCAACGACCTGCTGGTCACCGTGGCGGGCGAGGAGCGCAAGGCGGGCGGGATCCTCGCCGAGCGGGCCGGCCAGGACGGCGTGGTCGTCGGCGTCGGCGTCAACGTCACCCTGCGCGCCGACGAACTGCCGGTCCCGCACGCGGGCTCGCTGGCGCTGGCCGGCGCGGTGAACACGGACCGCGACCCGCTGCTGCGGGCCGTCCTGCGGTCGCTGGAGGAGTGGTACGGCCGCTGGCGCGAGGCCGGCGGCGACCCGGCGGCGAGCGGCCTCCAGGAGGCGTACGCGGCGGGTTGCGCGACCCTGGGGCGCGAGGTGCGGGCGGAGCTGCCGGGGGACCGCTCGGTGGTGGGCGAGGCGGTGGCCGTGGACGGCGACGGCCGCCTGGTGATCGCCACGGGCCAAGGCGTGCAGGAGCCGGTGGGGGCGGGGGACATCGTGCATCTGAGGCCCGCGTGAGGGAAAAGTGCCCGACGCCGGGTGCCGCTCGCGTCAAGGGGACTTACCGTCGGCTCCACGGGCGTGAGCTACCGCACACTGCCGTAGAGTTGAGGCCGGTCGATACCTGACCGCGGAAGATCGGAAGGGCAGCAGGCGTGACCGTCGACGACACGGGCTCCGACGATCCCGACGAGGGCAACCCGCTCGCGCTGCGCCTCGAACAGCTCATCCTCGGCGCCGAGCGGCGCTACACCCCGTTCCAGGCGGCCCGCAGCGCCGGTGTCTCCATGGAGCTGGCGTCCCGTTTCTGGCGGGCGATGGGCTTCGCCGACATCGGGCAGGCCAAGGCGCTCACCGAGGCCGACGTCCTGGCGCTGCGCCGGCTGGCCGGTCTGGTCGAGGCGGGGCTGCTGAGCGAGGCCATGGCGGTGCAGGTGGCGCGGTCCACCGGCCAGACCACCGCCCGGCTGGCGGAATGGCAGATCGACTCCTTCCTGGAAGGCCTGACCGAGCCGCCCGAGCCCGGGATGACCCGCACCGAGGTCACGTATCCCATCGTCGAGCTGCTCCTGCCCGAGCTGGAGGAGTTCCTCGTCTACGTCTGGCGGCGCCAGCTCGCCGCGTCGGCCGGGCGGGTGGTGCAGGCCGCGGACGACGAGGAGATGGTGGACCGGCGGCTCGCCGTCTGCTTCGCCGACCTGGTCGGCTTCACCCGGCTGACCCGCCGGATGGAGGAGGAGGAGCTCGGCGAACTGGTCGAGGCCTTCGAGACCACCTCCGCCGACCTGGTGGCCGCCCGCGGCGGACGGCTGATCAAGACCCTCGGCGACGAGGTGCTGTACGCGGCGGACGACGCGGGCACCGCCGCCGACATCGCGCTGCTCCTGGTCGAGACGATGAGCAACGACGAGACGATGCCCGAGCTGCGCGTCGGCATGGCGTTCGGCACGGTCACGACCCGGATGGGCGACGTCTTCGGCACGACGGTGAACCTGGCCTCCCGGCTGACGTCGATAGCGCCGCGCGACGCCGTGCTGGTCGACAGCGCGTTCGCCGAGGAGCTGATCCGCACCGGGGACGCGCCGGCCTCGGAGGCGGAGGCCGCCGAGGCGGCCGCGGCGGCCGAGAAGGAGGGCGAGGAGCCGCCGAAGTACCGCTTCGCCCTGCAGCCGATGTGGCAGCGCCCGGTCCGTGGCCTCGGCGTGGTCGAGCCCTGGCTGCTCAGCCGACGCCCGGACCCGGTCGACTGACTCACAGCCCGGACGGCACGTGCAGCGCGTCCACGCACAGGCCTACGACGGGGACGCACACGCCCGGCTGCCGGGTCGGCGCGGGCCGCGGCGGCGCGGGGGCCGGGGGGACGGTGGCCGTGGCCCGGGGCGGTGCCGGGGTGGACCTGGGCGTGGTGCCGCGGGTCGGCGCGGGTGCCGGGGTACGTGCGGGGGCGGGGGTGTAGGAGGCGCCCGGGGTGAGGGCGACCGAGGTGGGCGCGCCCGGGGTGCCGCGGACCGGGCCGCCCTCGGGTGCCGGCTCGGCGCTCGCCCCGCCCATCGGGGAGGGAGCGGTCGGGGAGGGTGCGGTCGTGGGCGCGACGGCGGCCCCGGTGTCGGGCGTACGGCCCGTGGCGGAGCGGGTGGCTGTGCCGGCCACCGGCGACTTTGCGTGGGGTCCCGTGTGGGGTTCCGCCTCCGCCGTGCCGATGCCGGTGACGCCGCCGGGGCCGGACGACAGCCTCACCAGGCTCAGCACCCCGGCGGCCAGCGCCAGGCCGCCCGCGGCGAAGAGCACCTTGCGCGGCCGGGGCCGACGGTGCCGGCCCCGCGGCGCCGCCCAGAGCCGACTGGTCTCCACCTGCGTGCCGTCCACCGGTGTGCCGGCCATCGCGTTCCCTCCCGCTGCGGTCGCGCCCCCACTGCGCCGGGGCGGACGCACGTTATGCGCTCCCCTGGGCGGTCGGAGACGACTTGGGCGGGATGTCACTCGAACGGGTGGACGCCCCTCGCTCCTGGTCCGGGGCCGCCCTTTCCTCCGGAGGGCGGGCCTGGGATGATCGGGCGGTGCGCGGTGTTAACCGTCGTTAACTCAAATGGCCTTGGAGGACGTCATGGGCGAGGAGCGGTTCGGGGAGTTCGTACGGGTGCGGCGGCACGGGGACGGGGGCCATGTCGCCGAGCTGGTGCTCGACCGGCCCAAGGCCATGAACGCCGTCTCCACCGAGCTGGCCCGGTCCCTCGGCGATGCGTGCGCGGCGCTCGGGCAGGACCGGGACGTACGGGCCGTCGTCCTCACCTCGACGCACGAGCGGGCGTTCTGTGTCGGCGCCGACCTCAAGGAGCGCAACTCCTTCACCGACGCGGACCTGCGCCGCCAGCGGCCGGTCACGCGCGGGGCGTACACCGGCGTGCTGGAGCTGCCGGTCCCGGCGGTCGCCGCGGTGCACGGGTTCGCCCTGGGCGGCGGGTACGAGCTGGCGCTCGCCTGCGATGTGATCGTCGCCGACCGCACGGCCGTGGTGGGGCTGCCGGAGGTGTCGGTGGGGGTGATCCCGGGCGGCGGCGGTACGCAGCTGCTGCCCCGCCGGGTGGGCGCGGCGCGCGCCGCCGAGCTGATCTTCACGGCGCGCCGGGTGGCGGCCGCCGAGGCGCGGGAGCTGGGCCTGGTGGACGTGCTGGTGGACGAGGGGCGGGACCGGGAGGAGGCGCTGGCCATGGCCGCCGGGATCGCGGCGAACTCACCGGTGGGGCTGCGGGCCGCCAAGCGGGCGATGCGCCTCGGGCAGGGGCTGGATTTGCGGGCGGGGCTGGAGGTCGAGGACGCCGCCTGGCGGACCACGGCGTTCTCGGGGGACCGGGCGGAGGGGGTCGCCGCGTTCAACGAGAAGCGCGCGGCCCGGTGGCCGGGGGAGTGAAGGCCGCGCCGCCAGTGAACTCCGCGCCGCCAGTGAACTCCGCGCCGCCAGTGAACTCCGCGCCGGGAGCCGACGCCCGCGCCCCGGGCCGCGCACCCGTCACTCCAAGTGCCCTCCCGCATCCCGTTTTGTAGTAAATATCCCTAACCTGGGGCAATGGGTGAGGACAGACGCCTCGCGGCCGTCGTGGCGCTCGCGCAGGGGATGGCCGCCGCGCACACGCCCCGGGAGTCGTGGCGGGCGGCGGCGCTCGGGGCGTGCCGCGCGCTGGCCGGGGGGTTCGCCGCGCTGTCGGTGTGGGAGCGCGACCTGGGGCGGCTGCGGGTCCTGGTGAACGTGGGGGACCGGGCGGCCGGCGAGGAGGAGTTCCCCGAGGCCGAGGCCTATCCGGTGCACCAGTTCCCCGAGATCACCGAGTTCCTGCACGAGCGCTGGGTGTCCGGGGGCGGCGAGCCCAACGCCTGGGTGGAGACCGCGGAGGGCCCGGCCGAGGACCGGCGGCCCGGGTACTGCCACCAGCGGGTCGCCGCCCTGCGCCGGCGGGGGCGCGGCTCGTGCGTCGTCGCGCCGATCGTGCTGCACGGCCGCGCCTGGGGCGAGCTGTATGTCGCCCGTTCCGTCGGCACCCCCGTCTTCGACCGCGCCGACGCCGACTTCGCGACGGTCCTCGCGGCCGTCGTCGCCGCCGGGCTCGCCCAGACCGAGCGGCTGGAGGAGGCCCGCCGGCTCGCCTTCACCGACGCCCTCACCGGCCTTGCCAACCGCCGCGCCGTCGACGTACGCCTGGAGGAGGCGGTGGAGCAGCACCGGGAGCGGGGGACCGTGGTGAGCCTGGTGGTCTGCGACCTCAACGGGCTCAAGCGGGTCAACGACACCCTGGGGCACGCCGTGGGGGACCGGCTGCTGGAGCGGTTCGGGTCGGTGCTGTCACTGTGCGGGGCCATGCTGCCGGGGGCGCTGGCCGCCCGGCTCGGCGGCGACGAGTTCTGTCTGCTCGCCGCCGGACCGGGCGCCGACGACGTGGTGCGGGTGGCGGACGAACTGTGCCGCCGGGCCGGGGAGCTGGAGCTGGGCGAGGGGGTGGCCTGCGGGGTCGCCTCCACCGGCGATCCCATCGGGCCGGTGCGCACCGCCCGCCGCCTCTTCCGGCTGGCGGACGCCGCCCAGTACCGTGCCAAGGCCGTACGGGCCGCGCGGCCGGTGGTCGCGGGCCGCGAGGGGCCCGACGATCCCGTCGTACGTCTGGCGGACGAGCCGCCTGGGGAGCGGCCCGCGGCCGAGCGCCGCAGCTTCCGCGGCCTGCCCTGACCGGCCCGGACCGGCCCACGACCGAATGTGACGCATTCCGTAAGGGGTGAACCGCGCACCCACTGGTGACATCTTCGTCTTCACTGCGTACGCTCCTGAATATGGATATGCACACTGTGGTGGTGGGGACGTCCGGGGTCACCGCGTCCGACGTACTCGCCGTGGCGCGCGGCGGCGCCCGCGTCGAGCTCTCCGGGGAGGCGGTCGCGGCCCTCGCGGCGGCCCGCGGGATCGTGGACGCGCTCGCGGCCAAGCCCGACCCCGTCTACGGCGTCTCCACCGGGTTCGGCGCTCTCGCCACCCGGCACATCAGCCAGGAACTGCGCGCGCAGCTCCAGCGCAACATCGTCCGCTCGCACGCCGCCGGCATGGGCCCGCGCGTCGAGCGCGAGGTGGTCCGCGCCCTGATGTTCCTGCGCCTGAAGACCGTCTGCTCCGGCCACACCGGAGTCCGGCCCGAGGTCGCGCAGACCATGGCCGACATCCTCAACGCGGGCATCACCCCCGTCGTCCACGAGTACGGCTCCCTCGGCTGCTCCGGCGACCTCGCCCCGCTCTCCCACTGCGCCCTCACGCTGATGGGCGAGGGCGAGGCGGAGGGCCCCGACGGGACCGTGCGCGCCGCCGCCGAACTGCTCGCCGAGGCCGGCATCGACCCGGTCGAGCTGCGCGAGAAGGAGGGCCTCGCCCTCCTCAACGGCACCGACGGCATGCTCGGCATGCTGATCATGGCCCTCGCCGACCTGGACCGGCTCTACAAGTCCGCCGACATCACCGCCGCCCTCAGCCTGGAGGCGCTGCTCGGCACCGACAAGGTCCTCGCGCCCGAGCTGCACGCCATCCGCCCGCACCCGGGCCAGGGCGACTCCGCCGCCAACATGCTCGCCGTCCTCGCCGGCTCCGAGCTCACCGGACACCACCAGGACGACGCCCCCCGCGTCCAGGACGCCTACTCGGTGCGCTGCGCCCCGCAGGTCGCGGGCGCCGGACGCGACACCATGGCCCACGCCCGGCTGGTCGCCGAGCGCGAGCTGGCGTCGGCGGTCGACAACCCCGTGGTCCTGCCCGACGGCCGGGTCGAGTCCAACGGCAACTTCCACGGCGCCCCCGTGGCCTACGTCCTCGACTTCCTCGCCATCGCCGTCGCCGACCTCGCCTCCATCGCCGAGCGGCGCACCGACCGGCTGCTGGACAAGAACCGCAGCCACGGCCTGCCGCCGTTCCTCGCCGACGACGCCGGTGTCGACTCCGGGCTGATGATCGCCCAGTACACGCAGGCCGCGCTGGTCGCCGAGCTGAAGCGGCTCGCCGTACCGGCCTCGGCGGACTCGATCCCGTCCTCCGCGATGCAGGAGGACCATGTGTCGATGGGCTGGTCGGCGGCGCGCAAGCTGCGCACGGCCGTCGACAACCTCACCCGCGTCATCGCCGTCGAGCTGTACGCGGCCACCCGCGGCATCGAACTGCGCGAGGGACTCACCCCGGCGCCCGCGACCCGCGCGGTCCTCGACGCCGTACGCAAGGCCGGGGTCGAGGGGCCCGGCCCCGACCGGTTCCTGGCGCCCGACCTCGCGGCGGCGGACGCGTTCGTGCGCGACGGACGGCTGCTCGCGGCGGCGGAGACCGTCACGGGGCCGCTGAGGTAACGCGATCGGGCCCTGCCGTCACACCGTACGGACGTACGCAAGTGACGGCAGGGCCCGATGTGCTGCGTGTGGCGCCTGCGGGTTACTTGAGCTTGCCGAGCTGGGCCGTGACCACGGCCGCCGGGACCGGGCCCATGTCCCCGCCGTCGGCGAACGCGGCGAAGTTGACCGTGTAGAACGTGGCCACGGTGTTGCCCTTGCGGACCACCTCGGCGTGGAAGGTGGCCGTGCCCTCGCCGTCCATGTCGACGGCCTCGGAGAACGCCACCGACTCGTCGCCGCCCCCGGTGCCCTTCTCCTCGGCCACCTTGGTGACCTTGGAGGTCTCGCCCTCGGCCTTCAGGCCGTACCCGCCGGCGCAGGCGGTGACCCCGTCGGACACGGCCTTCACCGCCTTCTCGGCGCCGTCACCGTCGTACGAGGACAGACCCACGAACGTGAGGGTGATGTCGAACGCGCCCTCGATGTCGGCCCCGCTCACGTCGCCCGGCGCGGTCGGGGCGTCGGAGGTCTTGTCCGTCGAGACGGTGTTGCTCGCGTTCGCGTCCGTCTCGCCCGGGGCGAGCCCGGCCGTGGCCCAGGCCAGCGGGTCGCACGCCGCCTTGTCGGTCTTCACGGCCGACTTGGACTTGGGGAGCGTGTCGTTTCCGTCGGCCACCTTGTAGCCCTTGACGTCCCCCTGCGCGAGCAGCAGCTTCTCCAGCTCCGCCGAGGTCAGGGCCTTCGCGTCCGCACCGGACGACGAGGACGAGGACGACGAGGACGACGAGGACCCCTTGGAGTCCCCGGAGCCCTTCTTCGACCCCTCGTCCGACGAGCAGCCCGTGAGCAGGGCGAGTGACAGTGCGCCGATCGCGGCTGTGGAGCACAGCCGCGCCCCCGATGATCTCTTCATGGGCGGACTATGAAACGCCTGTCAAAGAACAGTCAAGTGATTTCAAAAACCCAGGCGTTCCCGGCGAACCGAATAAACGACGAAACCGGCGCCCAGTGCGAGCAGTGTGGTTCCGCCGACCACATAAGGAGTGGTGTCGAAGCTTCCGGTGTCGGCGAGCCGGGTGCCGTCGTCCGACACGGTCGACGCGGTGGCCGACCCGGCGGTGGAGGCGTCGTTCGAAGCGGTGGTCGCGTCCGTCGTCGTCGCCGTCGTCGAGGACGCGGCCCGCGCCTGCGCTGTGACCTGCGTCGTCGTCCCGGTTCTGGCCGCGGTGTCCTGAGTCGCGTTGGCGGACGGGACGAACCACAGGGCGCCCAGCAGGGTGCCCGCGGCGGTGGCGGTCAGCAACGGACGGCGAGCGGATGACACCGGATATCGATCCCCTTGTGACGCTGGCGAATTGGCCCTGGACCCCGATGCTAGTGAAAGGCGCGGGTCGCGGGAAAGTTGCGGGAGCTGTGAGCCGTACGCTCCGGGCATGAGCACTGAGGAGACATCACGTTTTGTACGGGTTCGGGTGGACCTGGTGGTCGAGGTGCGCGAGCCGGACGAGCTGACCGGGGCGGCGGTCGGGCGGATCGAGGGCGATCCCGAACTTCCGGACGCCGAGCGCGTCCACGCCCGGAGCGCTGTGACGGAAGACACCGCCGAGGCGATCGCGTATCTCGTCGATCCGTTCGACCTGGTCAGCGAGGTGCCCGGGGTGGAACTCCACCGGGCCTCCTGGTCCACGGAGCTGATCGACTTCGACCCGGACTCGCCTGAGTGGGGTCCCTACGACGATGATGGCGAGGACGAGTACGGCGACGGCGGTGAGGACGACCTGCAACCGCCGCCCGGGGTTTCGCCGTCTCGGTAGACGCACGGACCGACCTCCGCACCACCCGTCCCCGTGGACGTGGCGTGCCCCACACATTCCGAGAACGTGGAACGGGGCCGACCGGTCGCAGCGTTTAAGTTTTTCAACGGGGACTACGGGGACTCTCGACGGTGACTCTCGGGGTTTCAGGGAATCGGCAACGATGGAGAAGCGTGTGATGACGGACAGTAGGCGGCGCCGAGGTCTGATGACGGCGTCCGCACTGCTCGGCGGTGTGCTGATGCTGACCGCGTGTTCCAGCGGCGACAGCAGCGCCTCGGACGGCAAGGACAGCTCCTCGCAGGCGAAGGCCGACGAGGCGGCGGCGAAGAAGTCCTCCGCGGCACAGATCAAGATCACACCCGCGGACGGCTCGAACAACGCCTCCATCAACAACTCGGCGGCCGTAACGGTGAGCAAGGGCACGCTCACCGCCGTGACGATGACCACCGCCGAGGGCACCGCCGTCGAGGGCACGCTCTCCGCCGACAAGACCAGCTGGAAGCCGAACGCCCAGCTGGAGCGCTCGACCACCTACAAGGTCGCCGCCAGCGCGAAGGACTCCAAGGGCCTGGAGGCCCACGAGAACGCGTCCTTCACCACGGTCTCCCCGGACAACAGCTTCATAGCGAACTTCACGCCGGAGGACGGCTCGACCGTCGGCGTCGGCATGCCCGTCTCGATCAACTTCAACAAGGAGATCACCAACAAGGCGGACGTGCAGAAGGGCATCACCGTCACCTCCAGCAGCGGCCAGGAGGTCGTCTGCCACTGGTTCTCCACCGTCCGCATGGACTGCCGTCCCGAGGACTACTGGAAGGAGAACTCCACCGTCACGCTGAAGCTGGCGCTCGACGGTGTCGAGGGCGCCAACGGTGTCGTCGGCGTCCAGCAGAAGACGGTCACCTTCAAGATCGGCCGCAACCAGGTCACCACCGTCGACGCGCAGACCAAGCAGATGAAGGTCACGCAGGACGGCAAGGTCGTCAAGACCATCCCGATCTCCGCCGGTTCGCCCGACAACAAGACGTACGAAGGCCAGATGGTGATCTCCGAGAAGTTCAAGGAGACCCGGATGAACGGCGCGACGGTCGGCTTCACCGACTCCGACGGCAAGGGCGAGTACGACATCAAGGACGTCCCGCACGCCATGCGCCTGACCACCTCCGGCACCTTCGTGCACGGCAACTACTGGGGCGCGAAGTCGATCTTCGGCGCGGTGAACACCAGCCACGGCTGCGTGGGCCTGTCCGACACCAAGGGCGCCAACGACGCGAGCACGCCGGCCGCGTGGTTCTACAACAACTCGATCATCGGTGACGTCGTGGTCGTCAAGAACACCGGCGACAAGACGGTGGCCCCCGACAACGGCCTCAACGGCTGGAACATGGACTGGGCCCAGTGGAAGGCCGGTTCGGCCGTCTGACCGCTGGTCAGCCACAGCTTTCCGATGCCGCCCCCAGGGGCGGCATCGGTGTTTCCGGGGGCAACCACAGCCTTCTCATGCTCCTCTTATGGCTGCCTTATGGAGTCATCACGCGGCGTACCTACCTTGCGGCGCATGTTCTTCACCTACCTGAGGCGCGAGCTGCGCCGCCGCAGAAAGGCGGCCCTCGTCGTCGCCTCCGGACTGGCGCTGGGCATCGCGCTGGTCATCGTGGTCTCCTCCGTGTCCTCCGGCATGGGCAAGGCCCAGGACAAGGTCCTGCAGAGCCTCTACGGGCTGGGTACGGACATGACGGTCACCAAGGCCGCCTCGCCCACCGCGAGCGCCTCGGACCGCCCGCGCTTCCAGTTCGACGCACGCGACAACGACTCCGGCGAGGAGCAGAGCACCGACCGCGTCATGGTCCAGGGCTTCCAGACCCTCGCGACCAGCACCGTCTCCAAGGTCGGCGGGCAGAGCGGTGTCGCGGACGCGGTCGGCGGCCTGAGCCTCCAGGTGATCAAGGTCAGCGGCCAGTTCACCCGCGGCCAGTTCCAGCAGAACGGCGGCGGGCAGCAGGGCGGCCGCGGCGGCGGTCAGGGCGGCCAGCCGCAGGGTGAAGTACGGGGCGGCGGAGCCGACTTCGACGTCAACAGCTACTCCGTCTTCGGCACCGACGTCACCCGACCCGACCTCGGTCCGCTGACCTCCTCCAAGATCACCAGCGGTCGTACGTTCACCACCTCGGAGACGGACGCCAAGGTCGCCGTCGTCGACTCGGCGTACGCCAAGGAGAAGAAGCTCAAGGTCGGCTCGACCGTCACCGTCAAGAGCGTCACGTTCAAGGTGATCGGCATCGCCACGGCCGACAGCGGTGACTCCGCCGCCAACGTCTACATCCCGCTGAAGCAGGCCCAGACGATCAGCGACGCGAAGGACAAGGTCACCACGATCTACGTCAAGGCGACCGACTCGCAGAAGATCGACAGCGTCAAGTCCGCGATCCAGAAGAACGTCTCCGGTACGACGGTGACGACCTCCGCCGACCTCGCGGACACCGTCTCCGGCTCCCTCTCCACGGCCTCCTCCCTCGCCACCAACGTCGGCAAGTGGCTGTCCATCGCCGTCCTCGTCGCCGCCTTCCTGGTCGCCGGACTGCTCACCTCCTCCGCGGTCTCCCGGCGCGTCCGCGAGTTCGGCACCCTCAAGGCCCTCGGCTGGAAGTCCCGCCGGGTCACCGGCCAGGTCGTCGGCGAAGCCATGGTCAACGGACTGCTCGGCGGCGCCCTCGGCATCGCCCTGGGCCTCGCCGGCGCGTACGCCGTGACGGCCGTCAGCCCCACCCTGGAAGCCTCCCTGGGCGGCGGTGGTGCCAGGGGACAGGGCGGCTTCGGCGGTGGCGGTGGCGGCGGCTTCGGCGGCCCCGGCCGCGCGGCGTCCAGGACCCTCGACGTGGCCCTCACGGCACCGGTCAGCGTCACGACGGTGGCCGTCGCGGTGGGCCTGGCGGTGGCGGGCGGCCTGATCGCGGGCGCGTTCGGCGGCTGGCGGGCCTCACGGCTCCGACCGGCGGACGCCCTGCGCCGAGTCGAGTAGCCCCGCCCAGCCGGCCCCCCTACGAACTCCGGGAGTTGACCCCACCATGTACGAACTCAGAGGCGTCACCAAGCGCTACACCCGCGGCAAGGACACCGTCCACGCCCTCGACGGCGTCGACCTGACCATCGCCGACGGCGACCGCCTGGTCATCCAGGGCCCCACCGGCGGCGGTAAGTCCACGCTGCTCCAGATGCTCGGCGGCCTGGACCGCCCCTCCGAGGGCGAGGTCGTCCTCGACGGCACCGACCTCGCGAAACTCTCCGAGGCCAAGCTGACGAAGGTCCGCAGCGAGAACATCGGCTTCGTCTTCCAGTCCTTCAACCTCATCCCGACGCTCACGGCCCAGGAGAACGTCGAGACGGCCCTCGTCCCCCTGGGCGTCAAGGTCAAGGACCGGCGCGAACGGGCGGCGGAGGCGCTGGGGTCGGTGGGCCTCGGCGAGCGCCTCGGCCACCTCCCCTCGGAACTGTCCGGCGGCCAGCAGCAGCGCGTCGCGATCGCGCGGGCGCTCGTGAAGCAGCCGAAGGTACTCCTGGCCGACGAGCCGACCGGCAACCTCGACGAGAGCATGCGCGACGAGATCATGGAGGTCCTGGAGCGCATGTGGAAGGAGCTGGGGCTGACCTTCATCATGGTCACCCACGACTCGGCGATCGCGAAGAAGGCGCCGCGCCTGGCGACGATCCGCAAGGGCAGGATCACGGTCAAGGAGAACGCGGCGTCTTCTTAATGCGGTGACCCGACGACTCCGCCACCTCACACCAGACGGTTTTGCGGTCCACCCCCTGCTCGACGCCCCACCTCTCCGCGAGCGCGTCGAGCAGGGCGAGTCCCCGGCCGGACTCCGCGGTGGTCGCCGCCTGGAGGGGGGCGGGCAGGGTGCGGGGGGCTGGGTCCGTCACCTCGATGCGGGTACGGCCGTACGACATCCCGGTGACGCGGACCGTCACCGGGGTGCCCTCGCCGAGGTGGTCGATCACGTTGGTGAGCAGTTCGCTCAGGCAGAGGCGGACGTCGTGACTGTGCGCGTGGAGCCGGCCGCGCAGGTCGGGGACGGACTTCGGGGTGGCGAGGAGGCTGAGTTCGAAGGTCACTTCTCGGCGGCCTTCCTGAGGAGGGCGGCGAGGTCGCGGGCGACGGCGGGGTTGCAGTTCCCGAGTGCCACCAGGGTCTGGCGGTAGGGGGACGTGAACGTCGGCAGGTCGATCCGGAGCGAGGGCAGGGTGATGGCGTGCAGGGCGAGGGCGGCGCGGAGTTCCTCCACGCAGGCGATCGAGTCGTCGGGGCTGGCCACGGGCTCTCCTGTGCTTACTGTGACGAAACGCTCACAGAATGCTTCCCCGCTGGCTACCGTGAAAGACGTTTCGCGTTCGCGATCCGTACGGCGGAGGAGGGTGAGCGGTGGCTCGCGGCAAGGACATTGACGGCTCGACGAGCGTTCCGACTTTCTACGGCAAGGAGCTGCGGTGGAAGCGGGAGGCGGCGGGACTGTCGTTGGACGCGTTCCTCGAAGGGAGCTTCTACGGCAAGACGTACCTCAGCGACATCGAGCACGGCGAGCGGAGGATGCCGATCGATCTGGCGCGGCACGCGGATCGGGTGCTGGGGACTGACGGGTTCTTCGAGCGGCATTGTGAGGACGTGCGGAAGGCGCGGCGGGGTCCGCATGCCGCGTACTTCGAGAAGGTCCTCGAAGCGGAGAGACACGCGGAGTGCATCGAGGAGTGGTGCCCCGTCACCTTTCCGGGGCTGCTCCAGACGGCCCCGTACGCGCGGACCCTGGTCCGGTCGTCCCATCCGGCGGCCACTGACGAGTGGGTTGAGGAGAAGGTGACGGCCCGGCTCGCTCGTGCCCGTCTGTTCGAGGACGATCACTCCACGCCGGAGTACTGGGTGATCCTGCACGAGTCGCTGATCGCCGAGCCGATCCTCCCGCCACGGGACATGGCGGCCCAGCTGGACCGGGTCGTGGAGTTGGCCGAGCGGCACCGGATCACTCCGCAGATCGTTCCGCGGACCTGCGGCCCGTATCCCTTGATGGCCGCCTCCGTCATGGTGATGACCTTCCCCGATGCGCCGCCGCTGGTCTACACCGAGGCCTCGTACAGCGGGGACACCATCGACGATCCGGCCCTCGTGAAGCAGTACCGCAAGGCATACGATCGGCTCAGGGCCGTCGCGTTGTCACCGGAGACGTCCCTGGCGATGATCAAGGCGGCGGCAGAGGATTCCCGACATGGCGAGCAAGCGGATCGACTTGAGTAACGCGCTCTGGATGAAGAGCAGTCACAGCAACGGTGATGGGGGCAACTGCGTCGAAGTCGCCGCCAACATCCCGCATCTCGTCCCCGTCCGAGACTCCAAAACCCCCCACGGCCCCGTCCTCCTCCTCACCCCCACCGCCTGGTCCCCCTTCCTCGCATCACTGCGCTGAGTGAACACGGTCCTCTCTCCATGACGGCATCCGAGCCCGCCACCACGGTCGAGTACATCCGCTACCGCATCCCCGAGGAACGCTCGGCCGAGTTCCTCGCCGCCTACACCCGCGCCGCGGTCCACCTCGCGGCCTCCCCGCACTGCGTCGGCTACGAACTGGCCCGCTGCGAGGAGGACTTCGAGCACTTCATCCTGCGGATCACCTGGACGTCCACCGAGGACCACCTCCAGGGGTTCCGGAAGTCGGACCTGTTCCCGGCCTTCCTCGCCGAGATCAGGCCGTACGTCGCCGCGATAGAGGAGATGCGGCACTACAAGGTCACGGCAGTACGCGGAGCGGGTTCGGCTCCGCCGGGTCAGACCGACGGCGTCTGAGCGCCGGCCCGGGTCGCGTCCGTGCCCCAGGCCGCCAGCAGGCGCAGCGCCTCCGCCGAGGGGGAGCCGGGGTCCGCGTGGTAGGTCACCAGCGTCTGGTCGCCGTCGTCCGCGAGCTTGAAGCCCTCGAAGTTGAGGAAGAGCTCGCCGACGAGCGGGTGCCGCAGATGCTTCACGCCGTGGCTCTTCTCCTTCACGTCGTGGGTCGCCCACAGACGGCGGAACTCCTCGCTCTTGACGGAGAGTTCACCGACGAGGGCGGACAGGCGCGGGTCGTCGGGATAGCAGCCGGCGTTCATGCGCAGCGCGCAGACGATGTCGATCGCCTTCTGCTCCCAGTCCACGAACAGCTCCCGGTACTCCGGCTTGAGGAACACCATCCGCGCCCAGTTCCGCTCGGCCGGCGGCAGCTCGGCCCAGTCGCCGAAGACCGCGGCCGCCATCCGGTTCCAGGCGAGGATGTCCGTGCGCCGCCCGATGACGTACGCGGGCACGCCGTCCATGCTGTCGAGGAGCTGCCGCAACGACACCCGTACCTGCTGCTGGGGTGCGGCCTGCTTCTTCTTGTGCTTCGGCTTCGCGAGGTGGGTGAGGTGCGCGTGCTCGGCGTCCGTCAGACGCAGGGCCCTGGCGATGGAGTCCAGCACCTCCGCCGACACGTTCCGCCCGTTGCCCTGCTCGAGGCGGGTGTAGTACGCCACCGACACCCCGGCCAGCTGCGCCAGCTCCTCGCGCCGCAGCCCCGGCACCCGGCGGTGCCGCCCGAAGTCCGGCAGCCCCACGTCCTCGGGCTTGAGGCGGGCTCGCCGGGTGCGCAGGAACTCGCTCAGCTCGGCCCGCCGGTCCAGCGGCGTGCCGGAGGGCTCGGGCGCGCCGGTCGCGGTGGCCTCGGGGGTGGACTCCATACGTCCAGTATTCACGGTCGTACGACCAGCATCCTGACCCCGCCAGTGGTAGGCACGGCAGACGTACGCAGAAGTGTGACCTGGGTGGATCCCCGCGGGTGCGGCACGCTGGACGCCGTACCGGCCGGAAGGCAGGCCGGGACGACAAACCCCCCCTAGGAGATCCCCGGCATGACCACCGTTGCCGCGTACGCCGTACCCGCCGCCAAGGCTCCGCTGGAGCGCACGACGATCGAGCGCCGTCCGGTCGGCGAGTTCGACGTCCTGATCGACATCAAGTTCGCCGGCATCTGCCACTCCGACATCCACCAGGCCCGCGAGGGCTGGGGCGAGGCGATCTTCCCGATGGTCCCGGGCCACGAGATCGCGGGCATCGTCTCCGAGGTCGGCCCCGGCGTCACCAAGTACGCCGTCGGCGACCGGGTGGGCGTCGGCTGTCTCGTCGACTCCTGCCGCGAGTGCGACAACTGCAAGGCCGGCCTGGAGCAGTACTGCACCGGCGGCGCCGTCGGCACGTACAACGCCATCGGCAAGGACGGCGAGCCCACCTACGGCGGCTACGCCCAGAAGATCGTCGTCGACGAGAACTTCGCCGTCCGCATACCCGACGGCCTCGCCCTCGACGTCGCCGCCCCCCTGCTGTGCGCCGGCATCACCACGTACTCCCCGCTGAAGCGCTGGAACGCCGGTCCCGGCAAGAAGGTCGCGATCCTCGGCATGGGCGGCCTCGGCCACATGGGCGTCAAGATCGCGCACGCGCTCGGCGCCGAGGTGACCGTGCTGTCGCAGTCGCTGCGCAAGAAGGACGACGGCCTGAAGCTGGGCGCCGACCACTACTACGCCACCAGCGACGAGCAGACCTTCCAGAACCTGCGCGGCACCTTCGACCTGATCCTCTCCACGGTCTCGGCCCCGCTGGACTTCAACGCCTACCTGTCGCTGCTGAAGCCCGAGGGCGCGCTGGTGAACGTGGGCGCCCCCGAGGAGCCGATCTCCCTCAACCTGTTCTCGGTGATCGGCGGCGGCAAGACCCTCGCCGGTTCCATGATCGGCGGCATCGCGGAGACGCAGGAGATGCTGGACTTCTGCGCGGAGCACGGCTTCGGCGCCGAGATCGAGGTCATCCCGGCGGAGGAGATCAACGACGCCTACGAGCGCGTGCTGTCGAGCGATGTGCGCTACCGGTTCGTGATCGACACGGCGACGATCTGACGCCGTAGGAGAGGGGCTTCGGGCGGGTGCGCCCGGGGCCCCTCTCCCGTCCCGTCAGCGCAGGCAGTCGAGCGCTCCGCCCGACGCCGGCTGGAACACCGACCACACGATCATGGCCTGGAGCACGAGCAGCAGGACCGCGGCCGGCAGCACCATCCCCGCCATCTGCACCGGTCCGCGCGGGCGGCGCGGCAGCAGCAGCCGCCGTCCGGCGAGCGCCACCGCCGCGAGGGTGGCGAGCAGCCCGGCGCAGGCCGCCGCATACATCGGCCAGGTGTGCGGCAGCGTACGGCAGGCGTCCAGTTCGGCGGCGGCGTGCCGGTCCTCGAACACGTTGAAGCCGTACGCCATCAGCACCCCGACGGCGAGCAGCACGACGGAGGCGGAGGAGATCCGCCACCCCTCGCCGGCCGTGCCGGTGCCGGGCCCGGTGACAGGGCCGGTGTCCAGGTCCGTGAGCGTGTCGGTACTCATGCCTCTCAGGATGTGCACCGGGCCGCGGAGGTTCCCCCGCCCTGCCCGGATCAGCCGCGCAGGCCCTTGAGCCCGTCGTAGACGGACATCACGACCTCCATCCCGCGGGTGTCCTGCGCCGGTTCGCGCATCTGGTTCGTCACGTACGCCACCGTCATCCGCGACTCGGGTTCGATCATCACCAGCGAGCCGCCCCAGCCGCCCCAGCCGATCGTGTTGCCGAACAGGCCGTAGCCGAGCCCCCAGCGCATCGACTGGTGCAGCACACGGTCCTCACCGTCGAACTGCTCCTCCTCCGCACGGGCACAGCCCGCCGGCGACAGCAGCCGCACCCCGCCGACCGTGCCCCCGCAGGCCACCACCGACTGGACGAGGGCGACCGAACGGGCGTTGCCGAAGCCGCTCGCGGCCGGGATCTGGGCCCGGCGCCAGGCCACGCTGTTGCCGTCCCGGACCCGCAGGGGGGTCCCGCCGGTGCCCTCGGGGGCGTCCGGCGCGCTCGCGGCGTACTCCTCGTCCCGTCCCGGCGGCGGCACCGTGAGCGCCACCCGGCCGTCGTGCTCCGCGCCCAGCCCCAGGTGGAAGTCGGCGCCCAGCGGCCCGGCGATCTCGTCGGCGAAGAACGCGCCCGGGGTGCGGCCGCTGATCCGGCGGACGACCTCGCCCACGAGGAAACCCTGGGTGAGCGAGTGGTAACCGGCCGCCGTGCCCGGCTCCCAGTCGGGCGCCCGCGCGGCCAGCCGGGCCGTGGCGGCCGGCCAGTCGTAGATCTCCGCCACCGGGCCGTCCCACTCCGGCAGACCCGCCGTGTGCGCGAGCAGGTGCCGTACCAGCACGCCCTCCTTGCCCGCCGCGGCGAACTCGGGCCAGTACCGGGCGACCGGTGCGTCCAGGTCCAGCTCTCCCCGGTCGGCGAGCACCAGCGCGCACAGCGAGGTCATCGTCTTCGTCACCGAGTAGACGTTGACGAGCGTGTCCCGCTGCCACGGCACCGTCCGCTCCGCGTCGGCGAACCCGCCCCAGACGTCGACCACCGCCTCGCCGTCGACGAACACGGCCACCGAGCCGCCCACGTCCCCTTCGTCCAGATACGCGGCCAGAGTTGTGGGCACCGCCGAGAACAGCTCGTCGTACGAGCCGTGGATGTCAGCCATGGGGGTATTAGCCCGCGCCGCGCGACGCCCGGCAACCGATTTCCGGGGCGCCGGGACCCCTCGGCCCCCTTTACCCTCATAGGGAACATATTTCATATATTTCCTCGTACCGTACCGAAACGGTCCCGGAGGTGACGGCCATGCGTGCCTCGCTGATCCAGCTGTCCGTGGACGCGTCGGACTCCGCCGACGAACGGCGCCGCCGGGCGGCTTCGCTGGTCCGCGACCGGGCGGGCGACGACCTGGTGGTGCTGCCGGAGCTGTGGGCGGCCGGTGCCTGGGCGTACGACCGCTGGGACCAGGACGCCGAAGGCGTCGACGGCCCCACCGCCGCCGCCATGTCCGGCGCGGCGCGGCAGGCCGGGGTGTGGCTCCACGCGGGTTCGGTCGTCGAACGGGACGGCGACGGGACCTTGTACAACACCGCGCTCCTCTTCGACCGCTCCGGCGACCTGCGCGGTCGCTACCGCAAGATCCACCGGTACGGGTTCGACACCGGCGAGGCGACGCTGATGGGCGGCGGCGACGACATCGTGGCCGTCCCCACCGAGCTGGGGGTGATCGGCCTGGCCACCTGTTACGACCTGCGCTTCCCCGAGCTCTTCCGCGGTCTGCTCGACGCGGGTGCGGAACTGATCGCGGTACCGGCGGCCTGGCCCGCGGCCCGGCTCACCCACTGGCAGCTCCTGACCCGCACCAGGGCCCTGGAGGAACAGGTCTTCCTGCTGGCGTGCTGCGCCACGGGCGCCCACGGTGCCGTGCGGCAGGCCGGCCACAGCATGATCATCGACCCCTGGGGCACGGTCCGGGCCGAGGCGGGCACGACGGAGCGGACCGTCACGGCGGACCTCGCGCTCGCCGACCTCACCCGCATCCGCTCCGAGCTTCCCGTCCTGCGCGACCGCGTCCTCGCGATCGAGGCGCCCGTACGACGGTGAGGTGCCGGCCCGCGTCGCAGTGGGCGGGGCGGCCCGGAATCGCCGGGGACCCCCGCGCGTTGAGACAGTGGCCGGGGGAAGCGCCGGTGAGGTACGAGCCGGACAGCCCGACGGGCCGAGGACCGAGCTGAACGACATTGGAGGGGCCGTAATGGCTGCGCAGACGCAGAGGGCCGTGCTGGCGGGCGGATGCTTCTGGGGGATGGAGGAACTGATCCGCCGGCTCCCGGGCGTGACGGCGACCAGGGTCGGCTACACCGGGGGTGACGTGCCGAACGCGACCTACCGCAATCACGGCACGCACGCGGAGGCCATCGAGATCCTCTACGACCCCGAGCGGACCGACTACCGCGCGCTCCTGGAGTTCTTCTTCCAGATCCACGACCCGAGCACCAAGAACCGCCAGGGCAACGACATCGGCCTGAGCTACCGCTCGGCGATCTACTACGTGGACGACGAGCAGAAGCGGATCGCCGAGGACACCATCGCGGACGTGGACGCCTCCGGGCTGTGGCCCGGCAAGGTCGTCACCGAGGTGGAGCCGGTCGGCCCCTTCTGGGAGGCCGAGCCCGAGCACCAGGACTACCTCCAGCGCTACCCGGACGGCTACACCTGCCACTTCCCCCGCCCGGGCTGGCGACTGCCGAGCCGTACGGAGGGCTGACGCCCGGCCCCGGCCGGCCTCGGCCGGCCGGGGTGGGTCGTGGTGCGGCCCTGGTGCGGCCGTGGGTCAGCGGATCTCGTCCGGCTTGACCACGAGCCAGTTCTTGTCGGCCGTCACCGGCTGGCCGAGCTCCTCCTGACGGGCCGCGTTCGCCTTCTGCATGGCCTGGATCTGCGTGAGGTACTTGTCCTTGCGGTTCACCCAGATCCTGGCGCCGCCGTGTTCCACGTCGGTGGACTGGAAGAGCATGGGGCCGTCGCTGACCGGCGTGTCGCCCGCGACCAGGATCGGCTTGCGCCACTGGTCGATGTACGTGCTGATGGCGGCAGGCTTGCCCTGGAACCAGGTCAGCGGGGCCCACAGGGTCGGGGTCAGCTTGTCGTCGGCCAGCTCGCGCGGGTCGTAGCGGCCCTCGGCGATCTCCTTGCGGGCGGTGGTGAGCTTCCCCGTGGCCGGGTCCTTGAGCAGCATGGAGACGCCGATCACGTTCTGCGGCTCGGCGCCGTAGCCGTGTGCGGGGTCGGACAGCACGTCCCGGACCAGCTCCTCGCCGGCGGCGCTGACGACGTAGACCTCGATGCCGTTGTCCCGCAGGACGTGGTACAGCTCCTGCATGCCCCGGTAGAACTGCGGCGGCTGCACCTGGGTCTTCGTCAGCCGGTCACCGTCGTAGTACTCGGCCGGGACGGGCTTGCCGTACGCGAGGAGGTCGTCGACGTACCCCTTGAGCTGCTTCAGCGTGAATCCGGAGAAGATCTGGGCGACCCAGGGGTAGCAGACCTGGTCGTCGATCTCGCAGAGCCGGTTGTAGTAGCTGTAGAGGCTCTCCTTGTGGTGCTTCGTGTCCTTGAAGGGGATGAGCCTCAGGGACGGGTCCATCGTCGAGCGCCTGAGCTTGCCCCGCATCTCCAGGTAGGGGAGCAGGGACTCCTCCAGGTCGTAGCGGTAGGTGGTGTTGTCGGCGTCGAAGACCGCGTACTCGCCCTGGTGGGCGTGGTCCGCGATGACCTGGCCGAGCTTCTCGGCGACCGGAGCGGGCCAGTGGCGCAGCTGGTCCGCCACGGCCTTCCCGTCCGGGCCCGCCGCCGTCGCTTCCTGGGGCGGCCAGAGCCCCACGACGCTCGCGATCAGCAGCGCCGCGAGTGCGCTCCCCACCGCCGACAGACCGAACCGTCTTCCCCTGCGTGCTGCCATCTGGCCTCCCTGGTAACGAGGTCCGAACACCGGGCCGTCCGAACACCGCGTCGAGCGCGGCAATCATGAACCCGTCATTGCTTGATACGCAACATGCTGCGCGATACGAAATTGTCCGCGGGGTTCTGGTTACCCGTCAGTCACGTTGACCTGCGGGGACGGCTGAACGTGTGCGCGATCGTGTTCGCCGATCGTGCTCGGCGATCGTGTTCTTCGACGAGTGGATAGGCGAGACACTGATTGCTGGCTAGAGTCTTCTGATTACACCTGGTTGTGGGGACAACCGGGGCGCCTGTCGGCTGCCAACGTCCTGGGGAGGGCCTGCAGCACATGAGTCGTCGCTCTACCGGTCTCGTCGGCGTCTGGGCCGAGATGCAACGGCAGCAACAGCGCCAGCTGGAGGCCGAAGCCAGACGGCATAGACAGCAGGAACAGCAGGCGCGCGCCTACCAGCGGCGAGCTGCCCAGAGCCACCGCGAGTACCGGCAGGCGGAGGCCCTGCGGCGCACCGAGGAACTGGACGCGCAGGTCGCGTCGTTGCAAGGTCTCCTCGCCTCGGGCTGCCGGGCGCCGGCCTTCAGAGCCGCCTCTCTGCTGCGGCCCGAGGTGGTCCGGCCCTTCGCTCCGGGACCGCTGGCGCAGCCCGTGCCCATGCCGGACTTCCGGCACTACGACACGCAGAGCGGCTGGACCGCGAATCGCCGGGCCCAGGCGCAGGCCGACGCACGCGCACGCTTCGAACGGGACCGGCAGGCGGCGCAGGCGGCGGAGGCCCATCGGCAGCGGCAACTGGCCTCGTACCAGCGGGAGTACCAGCAAGGCGTCGACGCTCAGCTGGCCGACGTACGGCGCCACAACGCCGGCGTCGCCGCGATCACCGAGGGCGTCAGGCGCCAGGATCCCGATTCCGTGATCGAGTACTTCTCCGCCGCGCTCTACGCCTCGACGGCGTGGCCGGAAGGCTTCCCGCGGCAGGTGGCGGCGGCGTACGATCCCGCAGCGCGTCAACTGGTGCTGGACTGGGAGCTGCCCGGGTACGGCATCGTGCCGGAGGTCAAGGCCGTGCGCTATCTGTCCGGCGTCGACCAGGACAAGGAGACGCCCCGTCCGGTGGGCCAGCGCCGTGCTCTGTACCGGGAGGTTCTGGCGCAGTGCATGCTGCTCGTGCTGCACGAACTGTTCGCCGCGGACGAGCTGGGCGCCCTGGAGTCCGTGACCCTGAACGGGTTCGTCGACGGGCACGACCCCACGACGGGCCGACCGGGCCACATCGTTCTCGCGACCGTCATGGCCCCGCGCTCGTCGTTCCGCGAACTGCACCTGGCGCAGGTGGACGCGGGCAGTTGCCTGGCCGACGCCCTGCGCGGCCAGCTCTCGGCCCGACCGGACCAACTCGTACCGGTACGGCCGAGCAGACGGCCGCAGGATGTCGGGAACCGCGTCGTCGCGCACGGCGGCGACGAGGAACCCGACCTGTTCGCCATGGACCCGATCGCCTTCGAGGATCTCGTCGCCGACCTCTTCCGGGCCATGGGGATGCAGGCGGTGACCACCCAGCGCTCCAACGACGGGGGCGTGGACGTCGACGCACTGGATCCGACGCCGATCCGAGGCGGAACGATCGTCGTGCAGGTCAAGCGCTACCGCAACACGGTGCCGCCCACCGCCGTGCGTGACCTGTACGGAACCGTGCAGGACGCCGGCGCCAACAAAGGTGTCCTCGTGACGACGTCGGGGTTCGGCCCCGGCTCGCACGCCTTCGCCAACGGCAAGCCGCTGGAACTCGTCTCGGGCCCCGAACTCGTGGACCTGCTCCACCGTCATGGGCTGCGTGGGCGGCTCGGTGACGGCGGCCGGCAGGCCGCGGCGCGGCCGACGCCCGCCGCGCCGGACACCCGGCTGCCCGACGACTACAACGTCCTCGGCATGTCGTGGAGCGGAAGCGTCGCCCTGGACGTGTGCGCTCTCGTCTGCCGCGGCAACCGGGTCCTCAGCGACGACCACTTCGTCTTCTTCAACAACCCGCGGACGCCGGACGGCTCGGTACGCGCTCTGCCCGCCACGGCGCCCGACAAGGCCGCGATCTGTGTCTCGTTCGACGGACTGCCCGGCGAGGCCGACCGGTTCGTCCTCGTCGCGGCCGTCGACCCCGAGGCCAACCCGGACGCCGACCTCTCCGGTTTCACGGACGCCGGCATCCGCCTGCTCGACCCGGGCCTGACGGAGCTGGGCCGACTCGACGTCTCCGACGGCCGGCCGGGCGAAACCGCGTTGGTGCTCGGCTCGTTCCGCCGCAGGGCGAACGGCGACTGGGACTTCGTCCTGGGCGGCAAGGGCTACACGGGCGGCCTGGAGGAGCTCGTACAGGACTTCGGCATCGAGGTGGATTGACGTGCTCCCTGGCCTGAAGTCCAGGGATTCCGGCCTGGGTCGTCTGACCCTTCCGGGGGGCTTCCTGCTTCACCGCGCTGTGCGGGCACGTGTGCCCGTCTTACCGGCGCTCCACAGGCGTTTGGCGTCTCCACCCGTCCGGCGGCGACGATTCGACGTCCTTCGAAGAGGACGTTGCGGGCTGCGTTGTGGTCGCGGTCGTGCACGGTGCCGCATGCGCTGCACGTCCACTCGCGGACGTGCAGCGGCTTGGGGCCGTCCCGGAATCCGCAGGCCGAGCAGACCTGCGAGGACGGGAAGGCCCGGTCCACCTTGGCGAAGGTGCGGCCGTGCCGAGCCGCCTTGTACTCCAGCATGGACACGAACGCGGACCATCCCGCGTCGTGCACGGACTTGGCGAGCCGGGTGCGCCCGAGACCGGACACCGCGAGGTCTTCCACATACACGCCCCCGGGGCGCAGGGGACGCGGCCGCGGCCGCCGTCCCGGAGGACGTCATCAGGACCCAGCTGGACAAGCTCGGCAAGTCGGCGGCGTCCGAGTGAGCGGCGACCGTCTACCGCTTTCCGGCCAGGCGCCGTAGCATCGCGATGATGTTTTGAACCGTCAACTAAGCCTGTCCGCAGGCCTGTTGTGGCACAGCTGGGTGTGCGGGGGGAGCGACGATGGCGGCTCGAAACCTATGGGACGAGATCCCGACGACCGTGCCGGGAGCGGCGGCGGAGCGGCAGTTGGGCGCGGGCCTGTACGCCTTTCGCTCACGGACCCGTTCGGTGTCCTGGTGGGCCGCGTTCATGCTGTCGCTGGTCACCGCGTTCTGCGTGATGATGATCTTCACCATCAGTGAGGAGAGCGAGTGGACGAACGCGATCCTCTTCATGATTCTCGGCGGGTGCTCCTTCCTCGGGGCGATCGCCGTCCCCCTGGCCGCATGGTTCAAACCGGTGGAATGGTGTGCCGTCTTCGAGCACGGCGTCGTGTACCAGGACGGCGCGCGGTCCCCGATCGCCGGTGCCTGGGACGAGATCACCGGATGTCAGCGACACGCGACGGACCTCGTGCGCAACGGGGTCACCATGGCCACCACGCATTCCGTGTACGTCCAGATGCCGGCCGGCAACTTCATGGTGTCGGGCGACACGTCCGACGCGCGAGAGATCGGCGCCCTGATCGCGAACGGCTGGGCCACGGTCCGGAATCGGATGGCCCAGGAGGACGCCACGGCCCGCATGGCCGAACTCGGAGAGTCGTTGCAGAGCGGCGGGCGGGTGGCGTTCGGGCCGTTCACGGTGAGCCTGGCCGGGCTGGAGCACGGGGGCACCGTCATGGACTGGAAGAGGATCAGCGAGGTCGAGCTGATGGGGTCGACCATCTGCGTGGTGGTGATCGGTGAGCGCAAGCCCGTCCGGGTGCCGGTCTCCGAGGTGCCGGACGCCGTTCTGTTCCTCACCGCGTCGGACGCCTTGCGGAGGGCCTCGCGGCAGACCGGGTGAGTCGCGGGCCGGCCCGCGCCACGCCAGGGGGAGCTCGTTTGGACATGTTCGCGTGTGCCGGGTGCGGCACGGAGCTGACGGCGCCGGTGTCCCGGGTCGCCCTCCCCGTCCACACCCACCACGGGAGGTGGGAGGAACTCCACCCTGCGCTGATGGACCCCGCGACGTACGCCGTCGACCCCCGTCCCACCGGACCGCCCTGGCGGCCGTGGAAGGAGGTCGGAGCGGACGAGTCCGCTCGGCAGGGCGTGTACGCGCCGGTGTACTCCGTCTCCTTCGGCGCGCGGAACAGGATCGTCATCGCCCCCGGCGACTCGCGGTCCATGGCCCTGATCCCCGACAGGTGCGAAGGCTACTGCCGGGGTGTGGACGGGCGGGCCGGTCCCAACCTGGCGTGCGAGGGGTGCGGGCGGGCCGTGGCAACCCGCATGGACGACTGCGGACTGTGGCAGACGGTGTGGCTCGAGCCCGACGCGGTCGTACGCCGCTTCTCGGCACTCCGGGCCGGTCCGCCTCCTGACTGGGGCGATCTGCAGCGCGCCGAGCATCGCGTCCCTCCCGTCGAACCCGACGGGTCGTGGAGCCGTCGCTGGGAGGCGGCGGTCGGAGTCGCCCTGGCCCATCTCGTGGCGGTCACCGAGGACCGCCCGGTGCACCTGCCCGCCGGTCCGGTCGCCGAGCTGCTCGGCCACGCCGTCGGCCGGTATCTCCCCGCCGGCCCCGGGGCCCGGTCCGTGGGGCTGCCCGGCCCGGGGGCCCGGCCCGTGGGGCTGGCCGGATCGGGGGCTCGGTCCGTGGGCCTGGCCGGCCCGGGGATCCACCTGCCCCGGGCGCGTCCCGATGTCCTCCTCGTCCCTCGCCATCCCCTCACCGGGGCGTCCTGGCGTCCGCCGGGCGACGAGGGGGCCGTGGTGCCGCTGGACAGCGGGGTTCTGGGCGTACCTCGTCGACCCGGGCGAGATCTCGCCGACGCCCGCGACCGGGCGCCTCCCCGAGGGCGTCCTGCGCGACGACTACCCCCAGCCGCCGCGCCCCTGGCACCCGCTGACGCCCCATCATGGCGCCTTCCAGGACACTCTGGTCCGGCTGCCCGCCGTACGCGCCCCCCGGCTGCGGAGGTATCGCGACGCTTACAGCCAAGCCGTTTCGCAGGTATCCGCGGGCTGACCCGTCTTCGGCGGAGGTGCCGGGAGCCGGTCGCCGGTTCGAAGGCGGCAGCCGGCCCCGTTCGGGGGCGCGCCCGTCAGCCGATCGAGTCCATGAAGCCCAGCATCCGGCTGTTGACCTCGTCCGCGTGGTCGATCTGGGGTCCGTGACCGGTGTTCGAGAGGATCTCGGCCCGGGCGCCCCGTATCAGCCGCGGCACGCGCTCCACCTGCCGCGCCGGATGCACGAGAAGGCTGCGTTTGCCGAGCAGCAGATAGAGCGGGGTGCGGATGGTGGACAGTTCTGCCTCGGACAGCGGCAGGGGAGCCGGGCGGCGAATGCGGTAGGCGCGGACGCCCGTTCTGATCATCGCGCGCAGCTGCGGCACGACGAGGACGGGCTGCTCCAGCCAGGCCGCCAGTCGTGGGCGCAGTGCCGCGGGCGCCGAGGTCGCGAAGAGGCTGACGAAGATCCAGACGAAGAAGCGCAGGCCGACCTTCTCGAGGCCGCCGGGGTCGAGCAGCGTGACCGAGGCGAGGCGTGCGGGCTTGCGGTGTGCCTGATTGAGGGCGAGCCATCCTCCGTAGGAGGAACCGACCAGATGGACGCGGTCGAGGCCGAGCCCGGCGAGGGTCTCGTCCAGCCACTGCGCGGCACGCTCGGGCTGGTGAAGGGGCTCACGCTGATCACTGCGGCCGGGGTCGCCGGGTGTGTCGATCGCGTAGACGGTTCGCTCGGCGCTGAGCGCCGGAGTGTTCGGATACCACATCGCGGAGCAGCTGCCGGCGCCGTGCACCAGGACCACCGGGGTACGGCGGGAGTCGGCCGGGTCGCCCGGGCCGTACCGATAGACGTGCGTCGTCCCGAAGCTGGTCGCCACGTCCTCCTGGGCGACAGCGGGCGCACCCATGGCGTAGACGGCGTCGCACGCGGAGAAGTAGCGCTCACGAAGGACGTCGCTCACATACCGCCCCACATCGGGCCGCAGCCGTTCGCCGGTCGTGGTCCTGGGCACGGGGGTCCCCCTTCGTCGTCAGCTCGATCGTGGTACGACCGTACCATGAAAATGATACGGCTGTATCATGAAAATGGCCGAGCGACAGGGCGGACGGACGAGAGGCGCAACCGATGCCGAAGCGCGTGGACCACGCACAACGACGAACCGAGATCGCCGAGGCACTCGTCAGGGTCGCGGGACGGCGCGGGCTGCACGCCGTGGGGATGCGCGACGTGGCGGCCGAGGCCGGAGTGTCACTGCGGCTGGTCCAGTACTACTTCGAGACCAAGGAGAAGCTGTTGCTCTTCGGGCTGCAGCATCTGACGGAGAGGTTCGGGGAGCGGGTCGCCGCCCGGGTTCGAGCCGCCGGGAGCGGAGCCGCCGGGAGCGGTCCGGGCCCCCGCGCCGTGATCGAGGCGCTCCTGACGGCGGCGCTGCCGACCGACGACGAGAGCCGCACGTTCCACTTCCTCTACACCTCGTACGCCGTCCTGGCCGTGACGGACGAGGCTCTGGCCGCCCAGCCCTTCATCGCCAGCCCTGATGCCGCCGAGGACACCCTCACCGGGCTCCTCCGGCAGGCACAGGAGGCCCGTCTCGCGGGGGCCGGAATCGACGCGAGAGGCGAAGCGGCGGCCCTGCTCGCCATGTCCGCCGGACTGGGCACCGGCATCCTGGTCGGCCAGCGCAGCCCGGAGTCCGCGACCGCGATCCTGGATCTTCACCTGAACCGGATCTTCCAGGTCGACTGACGGCTCGCGGTGGCGGCGGCGCGGTGACGGGGTGGTGCGCGGCGAGCACCTGCCGAAAAGCCGGTGGCCACCCGAGCCCACCGAATCCACCCTGTACGCCATGGAAGAACCGCACCGCAGGATCCGCGCACTCCACACGATGTCCACGATCACCGTCTACCGGGCGTACTCCCCGGAGATCGGCCTGCCCGCCATCTGCGACGGCCGGTTTCCCGCCGCGTGGAAGCCCGACCGCATGACGTGGGTCATCAAGCCAGGTTCGCAGACCTTGGCCGGCATGTGGCCCGCGGGTGGTGCTGGCGGTGGTGCCCGCATTGCCGGTCAGGGAGACAGGTGGGCAAGAAGTTCTGCTCCAGCGGGGTACTCCTGCTCCTGGGGGAGCAGTCGGGCAGCTGAGTCCAGTTGCCCGTCCCTGACGAGTGCGCGGATCTCGTGGGCGAGCGGAGTCACATCGCTGATGGACACGATCCACTCGTCCGCGTAACGCGACGATGCCTCACCCGAGAGCCCCAGTTGCAGCGAGCGGTACGGCAGGGGATGCAGGTGCAGATCGCGTTCGGGATCCCACTGCACACGGGCCGGTGCGCGCTTGAGGTCACGCTGCCAGGTGCCGCGATCGGGATGCAGTCCGCGGACGTAACTCGACAGGCAGGCATGGCGCAGCGCCCAGTCGAAGCCGTCGCGAGTGATCTCGACGGCGAGGACGGTCTCCTGGCTCTCCTTCGTGCCCCAGCCGGATCGGTACATCATCCACAGGAAACTGGGCTTGATCCACGTCATGCGGCCAGGCTTCCACGCAGCCGGAAAACGGCCGTCCCGGATGGCGGGCAGTCCGATCTCGGAGGAGTACGCCTGGTAGACGGTGATCGTGGACGCCGTGTGGAGCGCGCGGATCCTGTGGAGCGGTTCTTCCATGGCGTACAGCGTGGGCTCGGTCAGCTCAGGTGACCACCGATTTTCGAGCCGTTGCCCGATCCGCTGCAGCACGTCGGCCGCAAGCGGCAGGCGGTCGCCCGGGCGGGCCACGTAGCTCCGGGGTCAGAACGGATGTTCCTCCGTGGGGGCTCCCGGAGCAGGTCCGGCGATCGCCTCGCCGTGTTCGGTGAGCAGAGTGCCGACGCCATGCGTAACGACGTTCGTTGGATCGGTCGACGGCATCCCTTGGAGCACGGCGTCGGACTCGTCCACCATTCCCGGCATCTCTTCGACACCGTCCCAGGACAAGGCGAGGAGCACCGCATCGCGCCCGGTGACCGCCTCACGTGAGCCGGCCCTCGGCAGCCGGCAGCGGTTCTCCATCGGTGTGCGCCCGTACGCCCATCGCTCGATGGCGCCGCCGCCAGGGTGACCTCACGGACTTCCGGCGGGTGACCGAGGAACCCCCCACGGCGTGGTGAGCCCTGTACGACATCCCGTTCGCTACCCATGTCCCATGACCTCATTCGTCCCGCGTCGGCGTCCGGCGGTGCTCGCCATGTCCGCCGCCGCGCTCCTGCTCGCGCCCTGCGCAACCGCCGCCGAGACCTCGGCCGCGTCAACTCGGCCACCTCTTTCCCACTCCTCTGCCCGGGGCGACGGGCAACGGCCTGCCGCAGGCCAGGTCGGCGGACAAGCGGCCCGGTTCAAACGCCAGCTCACGAAGTCCGGCTATGTGTCGCAGTCGGGCACCGAGGCCGTGTTCGACCTGGACAAGCGGTACTGCGAGGGCGCCGTGTTCAGCGCCCTGTGGGCCAATCCCCAGTCGCCCTACATCGTCACCAGACTGCCCGAGGTGCAGGGCCAGGCACCCAACACCAATCCGCCTGTGACCTGGCGCCTCCGCCAGGACGAGGCGGTCGTGATGATCGGGAGGACGCCGCCGCCGGAGGCGTACTTCTCCTTCGACGTCACGATGATGAAGGGCGCTCTGCCCACCGGCCCGCTCCTGTGGCCCTCCGTGGGCGACCCCGTCAACAACAAGACGGTGCGCACGACCGGCTCGACTCCGTACGATCGCCCGTTCGCCCTCGTGGTCACCGGGCACAGGCAGACGCGGGCGAAGGTGAACAAGATGCTGGCCGCCTCCGGTCTGCGGGGCGCGATCAACAACATGACCATCCCTCCAGCGATGTTCCGCCTCGGCCTCGACAAGCGCTCCGACCAGTTCCTGATCGGAATGCGTACGGCCGTGCCGAAACGCGGCTACGAGAAGGCCCTCGACGACTACCGTGCCGCGCCCCCGATCCAGGTCTTCCGCGTACGGCCCAAGAGCGGGTCCTCGAATCAGACCAAGCCGGTGTACGCACCCGATCCGCTGCCCGTCCCGCGGCTGCGGGTCTCCGGGACCGGGGCCACCGAACTGAACCTCAACCCGTCGCTGCAACTGCTGCGCCGCCGGATCATCAAGGCCCACCCCGGGTACAAGGTGAGCGAGCTGGTGGTGCGGCGCGGCTTCGAGGAGTCGTATCCGGGCTTCCAGCAGAAGCTGCTGACCGACCCGCCCGTCACCGGGGTGGACGCCCTCTCCAACGACGCCGACGACCCCATCACCCCGAGCTTCAAACTGCCCAACGGGTCCTTCCTCGTCGCCTACGGCACGAACCATGTGAGCACCCGGCAGGCGTCCTACTCGAGCATCACGCTCTACGGCGACCCCAAGGCGGCCGTGTCACTGACGTCCAAGAACCACGAGGAGCTGCGCGGCAGCGCTCACCACTACCTCTCCGACAAGGGGAACGCGGACAAGTTCTACGCCTGGACGTTCAGCCGCGCCGGCCAGAACGGGCCCACCGGACGGTACGTCACCCAGCTCCCGTCCACCGGCGCCGACTACTGCGCGCGGTTCGGCCTCCACCGGCCCGTCGACACGAGCATGGTCCAGTTCGCAGCACGCGTCTACATGCAGCCGGGGACCCACACCCGCCCGGCCTTCTCGTCGCTGCTCATGGACCGGATGCTTCTCTTCACACCGAAGTAGGCCCGGACCGAAGGCGGGTCCGGGTCCTCTCGGAAGGCCACGGACCCGCCTTGCAGTCACGTCCTGCCGGGCCGCACCCCGTCCGCATCCGTCCGCGTCACCCCGCCCGCGTCACTGCGGGAGCGTCGCCGGGCTGCCTCCGTTCGCCTCGTAGCCCGCCACCGCCAGCGCGCGGTAGACCGCGAACTCGCCCGCCGGGTCCGGGGAGAGGGTCCACGGGAGGGCGCCGACATGGCCGTCGACGTGTATCAGCTGGTTCATGGCCTCGGCCCAGCGCTCGCTGCGGACGAGGAAGAAGATCAGCAGATGGCGGACGTGCGCCAGCATCGGGTCGTCGGGGCGGGCCGCCTGCACCGAGAACAGGGCGCCGTGGATCGCCTTGGTCACGACCTCGCTCTGGTAGAAGCTGCTGACCAGGTTGACCTCGGGGAGGTGTTCGAAGACCCCGAACAGCGGCATCGCGGCGAGCAGCGAACCCCGGGGTGCGCGGGCCGCGGCCGCCTCCGCGAACGAGGTCGCCAGGTCGCGCGAGCCGTGCCACTTCTCGCACCAGTAGTGCAGGGCGGCCAGATGCGCGCCCATGTGCGCGGGGGCGCGGTCCAGGATCTTCAGCCACAGCTGCTCGAACTCGGCCTGCGAGTAGTGCAGACCACGCGCCACCGACAGTTCGACGATGTACGGGACCGGGTCACCGGGGGAGAGCAGCGCCGCCTGGCCGCAGGCGTCCTTCGCCTCCTCCATGATGATCCGGAAGTCGTCGGTGCCCGGCGTCGAGGTCCGCCAGGCCTGCTGGACCAGGAACTCGGCGTGTACCGCGGCGCCGCCCGCGTCCTTGGGCGCCTCCGTCCGCCACACCCGCAGCCACTGCCCGCCCGGTGCCTCGCTCACCCCGCCCGGCCGCTGCTGGAGCTCCAGCGCGGCCGCGCCCGCGAAGGCCTGCACCCGCTGCCAGCGCAGTTCGCCCTCGATCTCCGTGCCGGCCAGCAGCTGCTGGGCCGCACGGTAGTCCTGGGTGTGCTGCACCACGTCCAGGACGTCCAGCAGGTCCTGGTCGGGGCCGGGCATCCGGATGTCCAGCTCCTCCGTGCGCACGAAGCCGTAGTCGGCCGGGTCCGCGGCGTCCGGGTGGCCCGCCGGGACCTGCTCGATCATGCCGCGCCGACGCCGCAGGAACGGCAGCAGCACGAAGCTGATCATGATCAGAGCCATCAGGACCCAGAGAATTTCCATGTCTCAAGCGAACCAGACGCCGCCGACAATTGGCCAACCCCGGCCCGTCAGCCTGTGGAAAAACGTCTCTCCGGGTCGGGTGCGAGGCCCGGCCGCCCGCTGCCCGCCGCCCGGCCGCCGGGCGGCCGTCCGGCAGCAGTCCCGCGAGCGCACTACGCTCGGTGCCCATGAGCGACAGGCACATCAGTCAGCACTTCGAGACCCTCGCGATCCACGCGGGCAACACCGCCGATCCCCTCACCGGCGCGGTCGTCCCGCCGATCTACCAGGTGTCGACCTACAAGCAGGACGGCGTCGGCGGCCTGCGCGGCGGCTACGAGTACAGCCGCAGCGCCAACCCGACCCGCACCGCCCTGGAGGAGAACCTCGCGGCCCTCGAAGGCGGCCGCCGAGGACTTGCGTTCGCTTCCGGACTGGCGGCCGAGGACTGCCTGTTGCGTACGCTGCTCAGCCCCGGTGACCACGTGGTCATCCCCAACGACGCGTACGGCGGCACCTTCCGCCTCTTCGCCAAGGTCGTCGCCCGCTGGGGCGTGGAGTGGTCGGTCGCCGACACCAGCGACCCCGCCTCCGTCCGGGCCGCGATCACCCCGAAGACCAAGGCCGTGTGGGTGGAGACCCCCTCCAACCCGCTGCTCGGCATCACCGACATCGCCGCCGTCGCCCAGATCGCCCGGGACGCGGGCGCGAGGCTCGTCGTCGACAACACCTTCGCCACGCCCTACCTCCAGCAGCCGCTGGCGCTCGGCGCGGACGTCGTCGTGCACTCCCTGACCAAGTACATGGGCGGCCACTCCGACGTCGTCGGCGGCGCGCTGGTCACCGCCGACCCCACGCTGGGCGAGGAGCTGGCCTTCCACCAGAACGCGATGGGCGCGGTCGCCGGGCCCTTCGACTCCTGGCTGGTGCTGCGCGGCACCAAGACGCTGTCGGTGCGCATGGACCGGCACAGCGAGAACGCCACCAAGGTCGCCGACATGCTGACCCGCCACGCGCGCGTGACGCAGGTCCTCTACCCGGGGCTGCCCGAGCACCCCGGTCACGAGGTCGCGGCCAAGCAGATGCGGTCCTTCGGCGGCATGGTCTCCTTCCGCGTCACCGGCGGCGAGGAGGCGGCGGTCGAGGTCTGCAACCGCGCCAAGGTGTTCACCCTCGGCGAGTCGCTGGGCGGCGTCGAGTCCCTCATCGAGCACCCCGGCCGGATGACGCACGCCTCGGTGGCGGGCTCGGCGCTGGAGGTGCCCGCCGACCTGGTCCGGCTCTCCGTGGGCATCGAGAACGTCGACGACCTGCTCGAGGACCTTCAGCAGGCCCTGGGCTAGCCCCACCGCGCGGCCTCCCCGCGCGGTGGTCACCAGCCGGTGACCGGTGGAGTCGTCTCCGAGGGCGGCTCCACCCAGGGGCGGACCGTGGCCGCCCAGACCACGAAGGCCACGGTCGCCGCGAACAGCAGCAGCCACAGCAGCCGCAGCGCGATCGTCCGGCGCCGCAGCATCCGGCCGCCCAGCCGGAGCACGTCCGCATGGAGATCGGCCGGCACCCGCGGCGTGGTCCGCTCCATCATCTGCCGTACGGCGGCCTCCCGTTCGGGCCGGTTCACGAGGTGGCCGCCTTCGCGCTCACGCGCGCGGGGGCCGGCCCGCGCGGCGGGTGCAGCAGGAGCGTGGTCGCCCGGTCCACGATCAGGTGGATGCGGTCCGGGGGCAGCCCGAGCAGCGCCGCCACCTGCTCCTCGGCGACCCCCTCGTGCAGCCGCAGGACCAGGACGAGCCGCTGCTGGGGGGAGAGCACGGCCAGTGGGCCGGCGGGCCGGGCACGGGAGCGGCCGAACGGCAGGCCGCCGTACCGGTACCAGGTCCCGCGCGCGAAGCGCACGGCCAGGCACTCCCGCGCGTGGTTGTACGGGTCCTCCCCGCGCAGCCGGTCCCAGCACGCGTACGTGTGCGCCAGGGCGTGGGTCAGCAGGCGCCGCGCGCGCGGGTTGTCCTGCGCGGTCTCCGCGGTGAGCAGGGTGGCGGTCCGCAGCAGCCGTCCGCCCGCCCCGGCCGAGAACGCCGCGAACTCCCGGACCCGGCGGGCTTCCTGGACCGTACGCCTCTCTCGCATCCCCAGCCTCCCGCCTGCCGGCGCCCCCTGGAAACGGCTCCCGGCGGAGCACGCGTACGGCACCGCGTACGGCCCGGGGGACCCGGTCTCATATGAGGCCAGGCGTGGGCTTTCGGTCAAGAGCCGCGCACGCACCGTATGCATGACGCGTCCGAGGGCCACGCACGCACGCGTGCGTGCGCCGGTGCTCAGGAGGCGGCGGGTGCCGGCTCCGTGCCCGGCAGGCCCTGGGCCGCCATCCGGGAGGACAGGGCGACGTTGAAGCGGGTGAGGAGGGAGCAGAACGCCTCCCGCTCCTCCGGGGCCCACTCCTCGGTCAGCTCGGCCATCAACTGCCGCCGGGAGGACCGCACTTCCTCCAGTCGCGACTGCCCGCGCGGGGAGAGCTGGAGCACCACGGCCCGTCCGTCCTCGGGGTGCGAGGTCCGCTTGACCAGGCCGGTGTCGACGAGGGGGGCCACCTGCCGGGTGACGGTCGAGGAGTCGATCCCCATGCTCGCCGCGAGCGCCTTGACGCCCATGGGGCCTTCCTTGTCGAGACGGTTGAGCAGCAGGTACGCGGCGCGGTCCATGGAGTTGCGCACCTGCCCGACGCCGCCCAGGCGGGTCTGTTCGGCCCGGCGTGCGAAGACCGCGACCTCGTGCTGCAGCGTGTCGAGAAGACCGGTGTCACCGACGGTCGTCATGTCCATCGACATTTCAGGTGTTGTGGGCATGGCCGGGGGCTCACTTCATGAAGGGGGTGCTGTCAGGAATGGGGGACAGAGTACGCGGCCGGAAGCCGGGCCGTACCGGCGCTGCGCAAACCGGTCTCGGTGGTTGGTCACAGCGGCCGTTCCCGCCTGTGAACTGCGATGCTGATGTCATGAGCTATGGCACGGCTGACTCCTTGCGGCCCGTCACCCTCGACGATGTGCGCGGCGCACACAAGATGCTCTCGGGCGTGGCGCGCATGACGGCGATGGAGGGCAGCCGGCATCTGTCCCAGCTCGTCGGGGCGCCGGTGCTCCTCAAGTGCGAGAACCTGCAGCGGACGGGATCGTTCAAACTGCGCGGCGCGTACGTGCGGATCGCGGGGCTGCTGCCGGAGGAGCGGGCCGCCGGGGTGGTCGCGGCGAGCGCCGGCAACCACGCGCAGGGCGTGGCGCTGGCGTCGTCGCTGCTGGGGGTGCGCTCCACGGTGTTCATGCCCAAGGGCGCCCCGCTGCCGAAGATCAGCGCGACCCGGGAGTACGGCGCGGAGGTGCGCCTGCACGGGCAGGTCGTCGACGAGACACTGGCCGCCGCGCAGGAGTACGCGGAGCGGACGGGCGCGGTGTTCATCCATCCCTTCGACCACGCCGATGTGATCGCGGGGCAGGGGACGGTCGGCCTGGAGATCCTGGAGCAGTGTCCGGAGGTCGGCACGGTCGTCGTGGGCATCGGCGGCGGCGGACTCGCGGCGGGCATCGCGGTCGCGGTGAAGTCGTCGCGGCCGGACGTGCGGATCGTGGGTGTGCAGGCCGAGGGGGCGGCGGCGTATCCGCCCTCGCTGGCGGCCGGACGGCCGGTGTCGATCGAGGCGCCGGCGACGATGGCCGACGGGATCAAGGTCGGCCGGCCCGGTGACGTGCCGTTCGGGATCGTCGGCGAGCTGGTCGACGAGGTGCGCACGGTGTCGGAGGGCGAGCTGTCCGCCGCGCTGCTGCTGTGCCTGGAGCGCGCCAAGCTGGTGGTCGAACCGGCGGGGGCGAGTCCGGTCGCGGCGCTGCTGAGCGAGCCCGGCGCCTTCGAGGGGCCGGTGGTCGCGGTGCTGTCCGGCGGCAATGTCGACCCGGTGCTGATGCAGCGGGTGCTGCGGCACGGCATGGCCGCGCAGGGCCGCTACCTGACGGTGAGCGTGCGGCTGACGGACCGGCCGGGTGCGCTCGCGACGCTGCTGGGGGTGTTGTCCGTGGTCGACGCCAACGTGCTCGACGTGAGCCATGTGCGGACCGACCCACGGCTCGGGCCGAGCGAGGCGGAGGTCGAACTGCACCTGGAGACGAAGGGGCCGGCGCACTGCGCCGAGGTCGGCCGGGCCCTGCGCGATGCGGGGTACACGGTCGTCGCCTGACCGGTGACGGGCGCCGGAAGCCCGGTGAACGTGCAGGTCAGAGCCCTCTTCCTCACTCACACGAGTGAAATGCATTGAGAGTCGCGATACATCGCGTTACGGTGGATGCATGGTCGCCCGTCGGGCGTCCCGAACCGTGCAAACCTAGGCTTTTCGAAGGAATCCCCCGAAGACGTGGAGATCTCTTATGCCAGGCGCCATCTATGCCGAAGGCCTGGTCAAGACCTTCGGTGACGTCAGGGCTCTGGACGGCGTCGACCTGGACGTCGCGGAGGGCACCGTCCTCGGCCTCCTCGGGCCGAACGGCGCGGGCAAGACCACCGCGGTCCGCTGCCTGACCACTCTCCTGCGCCCCGACCGCGGGCGGCTGGAGGTCGCCGGCCTCGATGTGCTCAAGCACCCCAACGAGGTGCGCCGCTCGATCGGACTGTCCGGCCAGTTCGCGGCGGTCGACGAATATCTCACCGGCCGCGAGAACCTCCAGATGGTCGGCCGGCTCTACCAGATGAGAGCGAAGGCGGCCAAGGCGCGCGCCGAGGAACTGCTGGAGCAGTTCGACCTCACCGACGCCGCCGACCGTACGGCCAAGACCTACTCCGGAGGCATGCGCCGCCGGCTCGACCTCGCCGCGGCCCTGGTGGTCTCCCCGCCGGTCATGTTCATGGACGAGCCGACGACCGGCCTCGACCCCCGCAACCGCCAGCTCCTGTGGGACGTGATCAAGCGCCTGGTGTCCGGCGGTACGACACTGCTGCTCACCACCCAGTACCTGGAGGAGGCCGACCACCTCGCGCACGACATCGCGGTCGTCGACCACGGCAAGGTCATCGCCCGCGGCACCTCCGACGAGCTCAAGGCCCGCACCGGCGGCGAGCGCATCGAGGTCGTGGTCCACGAACGCGAACAGATCCCCGTCGCCCGCGAGGTGCTCACGGCCTTCGGCAAGGGCGAGACCACGGTCGAGGAGCACACCCGCTGCCTCACCGTGCCCGTCACCGGCGGTGCCAAGCTCCTCGCCGAGGTCATCCGTGAGCTGGACACCCGAGGCGTGGAGATGGACGACGTGGGCCTGCGCCGCCCGACCCTCGACGACGTCTTCCTGTCCCTCACCGGACACATCGCCGAGGAGAAGGCCGAGGCCGCGGTATGACGGCCGCCACTTCGGGCGGGTCCTTCCGCGGCGCCCCACCGGCCGTTGCGAAACGCAACTTGATCCGAAGGTCACGGATTCCGCAACCCGCTCACGCGGGTGCACCGGGACACGCCTCATGGAAGGAGCCGGTGAAGTGAGCGCCATGAACGACTCCCTGGTCATCGCCCGCAGGAATCTGATTCGCATGAGCCGGATTCCCGAAATGATTATTTTCGGGCTCATACAGCCGGTGATGTTCGTCGTGCTCTTCACGTACGTCTTCGGCGGCTCGATGAGCATCGGCGGCTCGACCGACCCGGACGTCTACAAGAACTTCCTGATGGCGGGGATCTTCGCGCAGACCGTCACCTTCGCCACCGCGGGAGCCGGCGCGGGCATCGCCGACGACATGCACAAGGGCCTCATCGACCGCTTCCGCTCCCTCCCCATGGCCCGCGGCGCGGTCCTCACCGGCCGCACCATCGCGGACCTGGTGCAGACGTCACTGACGCTGGTCGTCCTGGCGGGCGTCGGCCTTTTGGTGGGCTGGCGCCCTGGCTCCGCGGAGCCCACCGACTTCGGCAAGATCATGGGCGCCTTCGGGCTGCTGCTGCTCCTCGGTTACGCGTTCACCTGGATCGGCGCCTTGATCGGTCTGAGCGTGCGCACCCCAGAAGCAGCCACCTCCGGCGGGCTGATCTGGCTGTTCCCGGTGACCTTCATATCCAACGCGTTCGTGGACTCCTCGCAGATGGCGTCCTGGCTGCAGCCGATCGCCGAATGGAACCCGTTCAGTGCCACCGTCCAGGCCTGCCGCACGCTCTTCGGCGACCCGGGTGTCTCCCCGTCCGACGCATGGCCGATGGCCCATCCCGTCTGGGCCTCGCTCATCTACTCGGTCCTGATCGTCGCGATCTTCCGCACGCTCGCGGTCCGGAAGTACCGCCGGGCGGCCGGTTGACCGAGGGGACGCCGAAGGACATGGCGAAGCCCCCGGCGGCTCGGGCGCCAGGGGCTCGTCAGGAGAGGGGGCTCAGCCGCTGTAGGGCTCGGCCTTGAGGATGCGCACGGAGGCCTTCTTGCCGTTCGGCAGCTCGTACTCCGCGTCCTCGCCGACCTTGTGACCGATCACGCCGGTGCCCAGCGGGGACTGCGGCGAGTAGGTCTCGATGTCGGCGCTCGCGTACTCGCGCGAGGCGAGCAGGAACGTCATGGTGTCGTCCTCGTCACCGTCGAAGGCGATCGTCACGACCATGCCGGGCGCCACGGCACCGTCCGCGGAGGCCGGGGCCTCGCCCACCTTGGCGTTCTCGAGGAGCTGGGTCAGCTGGCGCACACGGAGCTCCTGCTTGCCCTGCTCCTCCTTGGCCGCGTGGTACCCGCCGTTCTCGCGCAGGTCGCCCTCCTCGCGCGCGGCCGCGATCTTGGCGGCGATCTCCGTGCGCGCAGGACCAGTAAGGTGCTCAAGCTCTTCCTTGAGCTTGTTGTACGCCTCCTGGGTAAGCCAGGTGACGGACTCGCTGGTCTGGGTCACAGGGTGCTCCTCGTCGGTACTGGGAATACAAAGCATCGCCCTACCCTCAAGCATGTTCCTCAGGGGATGGGCGAAACCACGAGCCTAACAATTCCGCGGGCAAAGGGGGAGGACATAAGCCACTAGAATTACGTCAACGCAGGTCAGCGCTTACGTAATGCGGAGGACAGGGTGTCCTCAGTCGGCGTGACAGCCGAGCAGTTCGGCGGTGGTGCCCTTGGCCGTCGTGCGGAGGGTGACCACCCGGTCGATCCGGGTGTCCGACCCGGAGAAGCGGAAGTCCGCGCGGCCCACCTCGGCGCCGTCGGCCGACTGGGAGCGCACCGTGCAGTAGCCGCTCGCCCCCGCGTCCTTGCGGACCTCCAGGTGCACCTCGACGGCGTCGTCCGAGGTCGCCTTGAAGGTGATCACCTCGGCGCTGATCTTGTTCTGGCCGACGTAGTGGTAGGCGAAGTATCCGACGACCACCAGCAGGACCCCGCCGAGCAGGGCGCCCACGATCTTCAGGGTGCGGTCGGCCCGTTCGTACGAGGCGCGGCCGTAGCGGCCCTCGGGCACGCGGGTGCTCGCCGTACTCATGATCGTCCTCTCGGCAGGCCAAGGCCCTGGAATTATTCGCCCCCCGATTCGGTCACTATAGAAGCCTGCGATCGCGCCGGTTCACACGGGCGCCGACTTACCGAGGATTGAGTCTTGACTGACCAGCTGCGACTGATGGCCGTGCACGCGCACCCCGACGACGAGTCGAGCAAGGGCGCGGCCACCATGGCGAAGTACGTGTCCGAGGGGGTGGACGTGCTGGTGGTGACCTGCACCGGCGGGGAGCGCGGCTCCATCCTCAACCCCAAGCTCCAGGGCGACAAGTACATCGAGGAGCACATCCACGAGGTCCGCAAGAAGGAGATGGACGAGGCCCGCGAAATCCTCGGCATCAAGCAGGAGTGGCTCGGCTTCGTCGACTCCGGCCTGCCCGAGGGCGACCCGCTGCCCCCGCTGCCCGAGGGCTGCTTCGCCCTGGAGGACGTCGACAAGGCGGCCGGCGAGCTGGTGAGGCAGATCCGCTCCTTCCGTCCCCAGGTGATCACCACCTACGACGAGAACGGCGGCTACCCCCACCCCGACCACATCATGACCCACAAGATCTCGATGGTGGCGTTCGAGGGCGCGGACGACACCGCGAAGTACCCGGAGGACGAGTTCGGGCCCGCGTACCGGCCGCTGAAGCTGTACTACAACCAGGGCTTCAACCGCCCCCGTACGGAGGCGCTGCACCACGCGATGCTCGACCGGGGCCTGGAGTCGCCCTACGGGGAGTGGCTCAAGCGCTGGCAGGAGTTCGGGGTGAAGGAGCGCACGCTCACCACGCACATCCCGTGCGCCGAGTTCTTCGAGATCCGCGACAAGGCGCTGATCGCCCACGCCACGCAGATCGACCCCGACGGCGGCTGGTTCCGGGTGCCGATGGACATCCAGAAGGAGGTCTGGCCGACCGAGGAGTACGAGCTCGCGAAGGCTCTCGTCGCTACGTCCATCCCCGAGGACGACCTCTTCGCGGGCGTCCGGGACAATGCCTGACATGAGCGCAAGCGTGAGCCTGGCAATGACGCACCTCGTCCCCCTCGCCAAGGAGGTCGACGAGAACAAGGTCACCCCCGGTGTCCTCGGCTTCATCGTCTTCGCGGCGATGGCGGTGGCGGTGTGGGCCCTGATGAAGTCGATGAACAAGCACATGGGCAAGGTCGACTTCAAGGAGACCCCCGACGCCGAGGACACCACGGCCCCGGGGACGACGGGCAGGACCTCCCCGGCCAAGGGCTGACCGCGCGGGGCGGCGGGCTCCTGCCGCGACCGGCCCTGGCGCACCCGGCCGGGTTCTCGGTACCGCCCGGACTCAGGCCTCACCCGGGCGGTAGGCCCTGCCGACGCTTGCCTTGCCGGGCGGGCGACCCCGCCACATCCGGCCGGACGGCCGACTCTGCCGGGCTTGGCTGAGCGGTCCTTCTGCCGCGCCCGGCTGTGCGGTCGGTTCTGCCGCACGGGGCCTGGTGTGCGGGTCAGCCGGCACGGCACCACCCGGCCGGCCCACGCTGGCGCAAGCCCCCGGCGGCTCGCGCCCTCAGCCGGGCGTCCGGGGTGCATGCCGGTGCTTGTGCCGCCCCCGGACAGGCGGCCCGGCCCCGAGGCCGCCCCCCGGGGCTGAGCACCCGGTCCCGCTCCCGGCAGCATGCTCGGCCCGGAAGCCGGACCGTGCCGCTCGCTGTGCCCGCCGCCCCCGGCGTATGCCCAGGTGAAGCGACGAACCGTGCCGCCGCCGAGCCCGTGCCCACCGCCTGCGCGTCTACGGCTCGTTCACCGCCACGCCCATGACCTCCCGTTCGTGGCGGCCCGGGACCAGGCCGAGGCGCCAGGCCTGCCAGTCGGTCTCCGGGCGGATGCCGCGCTCCAGGAGGACGGCGTAGGTGGCGAGGGACTCGGACAGTTTGGCGTCCCGCAGGGGGTGGGCCGTGCGGCTGAGCTGGGCCAGTTCCTCCTGGGCCACGGCCGTGCCGACCTCCACGCCGCCCGGTGCGCCGTACGGCAGGAGGGTGCAGCGCAGGAAGCGGGCCCAGTCCTCGCCGCGGCGGTCGCCGTAGGAGGAGAACAGGCCCGCCGCCTCGTCGCACAGGGCCAGGGCCTGCTGGGCGCGGGCGTTGCCCGCCTCGATGATCGCCAGTTCCAGGCAGGTCCACGCCTCGCCGTGGGAGACCCCGATGCGCTGGAAGTCGGCGCGCGCGTCGACGAGGAGCTGCCGGGCGAAACCGGAGTTGCGCAGCGAGCCGGTCTGGGCGGCCCGCTGGTCGCGGGTGACGCGCGCCGAGTGGTGGCGGGCGCAGGCCAGGCCGTAGACGTCGCGCATCCGGGAGAAGAGGGAGCGGGAGCGTTCGAGTTCGCGGACCGAGGCGTCCAGGTCACCGGTCTCCTCCAGGGCGAGGCCGAGGTAGTACACGGTCCAGGCCTCGCCGCGGGCGTCCTCGTTGGCGCGGTGCCGGGCCGCCGCCGCGCGCAGTCCCTCCACCGCGGCCGACGGTTCGCCGGCGATCATGCGGGCCCGGGCCAGCTGGGTCAGCGCCCAGGCCGTACCGCGTTCGTCGCGGGTACGGCCGTACAGATCGAGGGCGCGGCGCAGGTCGGACTCGGCGGCGCGGACGTCGCCGCGCCGCAGGTTGAGCTGGCCGAGCTGGAAGTGGGCCCAGGCCTCCCCGTGCACGGAACCGCCCTCGCGGTGCAGCACCAGCGAGCGGGTCAGCAGGTCCAGCGCCTCGCCGAGCCGGGCCCGGTCCCGTTCCACCGCGGCCAGGGCGTGCATCGTCCAGGCGCGGTCGGTGGCCAGCTCGGGCGCGGCCTGGAGGTCCATCGCCTCCCGCAGCCGGGCCGCCGCCTCGGTGAGGTTGCCCTGGTGGTGCAGGGTGATGCCCAGGGAGCACAGGGCCCGGGCCGCGCCCGCGTCATGGTGGGCCTGGAGGTAGAGGTCGACGACCGAGGCCAGGGTGGCGCGGGCCCTGTCCAGCTCCCCGAGCTGGCGGGCCGCGATGCCCGTACGCCACTGCACGGACCGCACCAGCAGGTCCTGGCCGACCGACTGGGCCAGCTCGCTGATCTCCCCGAGCCGGTAGAGGTCGCCGCGCAGCAGGCAGTAGTCGCACAGCGCGCCCAGCAGGCTCAGTACGGCCGTCTCGTGCACCCCCTCCGCCTGGCGCAGGGTCGCGGTGATGAAGCTCGACTCGTCGTCCAGCCAGCGCAGGGCCTCGTCGAGGGAGATGAAGCCGTGCGGGGTGAACCGGTCCGAGCGGGTCGACATGTTGCCGTCGACCAGGCGCAGCACGGAGTCGGCGAGCTCGGCGTAGCTGACGATCAGCCGTTCCTGGGCGGCGGTGAGCTCGGTCTGCTCCTCCTCGTCGAGCAGCCGGGCCTGGGCGAAGGCGCGGACCAGGTCGTGCAGCCGGTAGCGGTCGCCGCGCACCCGGTCGACCAGGCCCGCGTCCGCGAGGGCGGTCAGCTGCCGGGCCGCCTCCGCGCGGTCGGTGGCCAGGAGGGCGGCGGCCGCGGCGGCACCCAGCGAGGCCCGCCCTGCCAGCGCCAGCCGCCGCAGCAGACGGCGGGCGCCTTCGGGCTGGTCGGTGTAGCGCAGCCACAGGGCGCGCTCGACGGGGCCGACCGGGCCGTACGCGCCGAGGTCCGTGGCCAGTGCGCGCGGTGAGCGTGGGCCGAGCGAGGAGCCCGCGATCCGCAGCGCCAGCGGCAGCCCGCCGCACAGCTCCCTGATCCGTTCGGCGGATTCGGCGTCGTACGGCGCGGAGGCGTCCTGGGCGGCGGCGCTCAGCAGTTCCTCCGCGCCCGCGGCCTCCAGGGGGCGTACGGGGAGCCGGTGGACCCAGGCGGACAGCGCGGCGGGGAGGTCCAGCGGGTCGCGGGCGGTGACCAGGACCAGGCTGTCGGAGCGTTCGGGGACGAGGGTGCGCACCTGCTCGGGGTCGCCGGCGTCGTCGAGGAGGACGACGACCGGCAGGCCGGTGAGGTGCTGGTAGTAGAGGTCGGCGAGACGTTTGACCTGCTGGTCCGGGGACGAACGCTCGCGGAAGAGGAGCTGTTCGCGGGGCGCGCCGAGGCGGTTCAGCAGGTGCAGCAGGGCGTCCCGGGTGGCCAGCGGGGTGCCCTGGGCGCTGTCGCCGCGCAGATCGACGACACAGGCGCCGCGGAACTGGTCGCGCAGCTCGTGTGCGGCGCGGACCGCGAGTGCGCTGCGGCCGCTCCCGGGCGGGCCGTGCAGCACGACGACCGTGGGCCTGGTCTCGGTGCTCGCCCGGGCCGCCTGCACCCACTGCCGGATCTGCGTCAGCTCCGCCCGCCGTCCCGCGAACGGGCCCACCGGCTCCGGGAGCTGGCCGAACGACTGCTCCAGCACGGTCCGGCCGCGGGCCGCCGCGCTCTTGTCCGCGCCCTTCAGCTGCGGGCCGGGCGTCTTCGCGGGGTGGACCGGCCGCGGCCCGGTCGTCGCGTCCAGCACCCGCTGCTGGTCCAGGAAGGGGCGTATCCCTCGTACCTCCAGCGCCGTCAGCCACTGCAGCCGCAACTGTTCGGCGCCGCCGGGCTGTCCGGCCCGCCCTGCCTGGTGGTGGGCGGCCGGCAGATGCGCGCCGGCCACCTTCACCACGGTCGTCGCGGCGCCGACCACGCCGACCGCGACCCCGGCTCCGAGGGCCGTGCCGGGACCGGTGCCGAGGGCGAGGTCGGCGACCGCGGTCGTCAGGGCGGCAACCCCCGCGACCAGTAAGGGAGTCCGCCCGCCGCCCTCCTTGGCGTACCGCTGGGCGAAGCTGACCCGTCCGGCGTCGCGTTCGTCGAGGGCGCGGGCGTAGGCCTCGTACTCCGTGGCGGCGGTCTGTGCCATCGCCTCCAGCGCCCCGCGCGCCCGGGTCATCAGCACCTGCCGGTCGGCCCGTCCGCCCGACCGCCGTACCTCTTCCTCCACGGCCCGCGCCAACAACCGCTCTGCCTCTGCCTTGTGACTGTCCCGCATGTCCCGTCCCCCTCCGGCGGCACGGCGTTCGTCCGGTCAAGTGTGCGGCGGGCACCCCCGTGGCGCGAGAGGGCGAAGGGTTACGGAGGGTTTCCGATCGGACACCTCCCTCGCGCCGCTGCCCGTCGCCGGGTACTGCGGCAGGATGGACCCCATGCCGAACCGACTGGCCCATGAGACGTCCCCGTATCTGCTCCAGCACGCCGACAATCCGGTGGACTGGTGGCCCTGGTCCGAGGAGGCCTTCGAGGAGGCGCGGCGGCGCGGGGTCCCGGTGCTGCTCAGTGTCGGATACAGCAGCTGCCACTGGTGCCACGTCATGGCCCACGAGTCCTTCGAGGACCCGGAGACCGCGGAGCGGCTCAACGCGGGGTTCGTGAGCGTCAAGGTCGACCGGGAGGAACGGCCGGACGTGGACGCCGTCTACATGGAGGCGGTGCAGGCCGCCACCGGGCAGGGCGGGTGGCCGATGACGGTGTTCCTGACGCCGGACGCGGAGCCCTTCTACTTCGGTACGTACTTCCCGCCGGCGCCCCGGCACGGCATGCCGTCGTTCCGGCAGGTGCTGGAGGGCGTGCGGCAGGCGTGGACGGAGCGGCGGGACGAGGTCGCGGAGGTCGCCGGGAAGATCGTGCGGGACCTGTCGGAGCGGGAGATCTCCTTCGGGGACGCCGCACCGCCCGGGGAGCAGGAGGTGTCGCAGGCGCTGCTGGGGCTGACCCGCGAGTACGACCCGCAGCGCGGCGGGTTCGGCGGGGCGCCGAAGTTCCCGCCGTCCATGGTGGTGGAGTTCCTGCTGCGGCACCACGCCCGCGCCGGTGCCGAGGGCGCGCTCCAGATGGCCCGGGACACCTGCGAGCGGATGGCGCGGGGCGGGATCTACGACCAGCTCGGCGGCGGGTTCGCCCGGTACTCGGTCGACCGCGACTGGACCGTGCCGCACTTCGAGAAGATGTTGTACGACAACGCGCTGCTCTGCCGCGTCTACGCGCATCTGTGGCGGGCCACCGGTTCCGAGCTCGCCCGGCGGGTCGCCGTGGAGACGGCCGACTTCATGGTGCGGGAGCTGCGGACCGCGGAGGGCGGTTTCGCGTCGGCGCTGGACGCCGACAGCGACGACGGGACCGGCCGGCACGTCGAGGGCGCGTACTACGTGTGGACGCCCGCGCAGCTGACCGAGGTGCTCGGCGCCGAGGACGCGCGGCTCGCCATGCACTACTTCGGGGTCACGGAGGAGGGCACCTTCGAGGAGGGCGCCTCCGTGCTGCGGCTGCCCCAGCAGGACAGCGTGTTCGACGCGGAGAAGATCGCCGGCATCAGGGAACGGCTGCTGGCGAAGCGGGCCGGGCGTCCCGCGCCCGGCAGGGACGACAAGGTCGTCGCCGCCTGGAACGGGCTCGCGATCGCCGCCCTGGCCGAGACCGGCGCCTACTTCGACCGTCCCGACCTGGTGGCCGCGGCCGTGGGCGCCGCCGATCTCCTCGTCCGGCTGCACCTCGACGAGCAGGCGCGGCTCTCCCGGACCAGCAAGGACGGGCAGGCCGGGGCGAACGCCGGGGTGCTGGAGGACTACGCCGATGTCGCCGAGGGGTTCCTCGCGCTGGCCTCGGTCACCGGGGAGGGCGTCTGGCTGGAGTTCGCCGGGTTCCTGCTCGACCATGTCCTCGTCCGGTTCGCCGACCCGGAGTCCGGGGCGCTGTACGACACGGCCGCCGACGCCGAGCGGCTGATCCGCAGGCCGCAGGACCCGACCGACAACGCCGTGCCGTCCGGCTGGACCGCCGCCGCCGGCGCGCTGCTGGGCTATGCCGCGCACACCGGTTCGGTGCCGCACCGCACCGCCGCGGAGAAGGCCCTCGGGGTCGTGAAGGCGCTGGGACCGCGGGTGCCCCGGTTCATCGGGTGGGGGCTCGCCGTGGCCGAGGCGCTGCTGGACGGGCCGCGCGAGGTGGCCGTCGTGGCGGCCGCGGTCGACGACCCGGCCGCGCGGTTGCTGCTCCGTACGGCGCTGCTCGGCGCGGCGCCGGGGGCGGTGGTGGCGTACGGGACGGTCGGCAGCGAGGAGTTCCCGCTGCTCGCCGACCGGACGCTGCGGGACGGCGAACCGACGGCGTACGTCTGCCGCAACTTCACCTGCGACGCCCCGACGACCGACCCGGAACGGCTGCGGGCGGCGCTGAGCGACTGAGGGAGCCGAGGCACTGACGCGTCGGCTCGGCTGCCGTGCGGGCCCGCGGGGAAGCGCCGTCCTCAGCCTCGGCTCTCCCGCGCGCGCATGCTCAGCGCGTCCTCGACGATCGCCTCCAGCTGCTGGTGGTGGGCGCCCTTCCAGTAGGCGCGACCGCAGGAGGCGCACTGGGCGAACACGTCGTAGGAGCGGTGGGTGCCGTGGGCGAGCTGGTCGGCGACCTCGTCCTTGGTGGCCGTGCGCAGCAGGCCGTTGCAGGCGGTGCAGCGGGTCCAGGGGGCGAGGTCGGGGCGGAACCGGTCGAGGATGTCGTGGAGCTGGTCCTCGGGGCGGGTGCTGTAGACGTAGGCGCCGGCCCACAGCTCGCGCCGGCGCAGCAGGCCCCGGTCGCGGCTGAGCATGACCCGCTGCTCGGCGGCGGAACGGGCGGCGAGGGCCGGGTCGCCGATGTCGGTGGACTCGTAGGCCGTGTCCACGCCGAGCAGGCGCAGCCGGCGGGCGAGGGTGCCGAGGTGGACGTCGAGGAGGAACCGCAGGGGGGCGCCGGGCACCTGCTGGGGGCGGTCGACCGGGCGGACCGTCACCCGCTCGCCGTCCGCCGGGATGTGCGCGACCGGCACCTCGCGGCCGTCGACCACGAGGGTGCCGACCTCTGTCAGCGGGACGCCGAGGGACTCGACGACATGGCCGAGGGTGGAGACGCCGTCGACGGCGAGCGGATGGGTGCCGGTCCGGCGGGCGTGCGGGACGAACAGGGCCAGCTCGGGGGCGACTTCGACGTGGATCTCGGGTGGGTTCACCCGGTCAGGATGGCATGGTGGACCGGGCCCGGCTCAGGGGTTTTCGAGGGGCAGGCCGTTCTGCAGGATGTCCAGGGCGCGGTCCAGCAGCGTCGCCAAATCGCCCTGGTGACCCTGCTCGGCCCAGTACATCGAGGTCTCCATCAGACCGCCGATGAGCGACATCGTGTACACGCGCACTTCCAGGCTGTCGGCGGGGAGGCCGGTGCGCTCGGCGACGGCGCCGGCGAACATCCGGCCGGTGACCGACATGCTCTCCATCATGCGCGAGCGCACCGCGGGGACGTCGACGAGCAGCCGGGTGCGGATGCGCGCCACCTCGGGGTCCTCCTCGATACCGGTGCGCACGGCCTGCTGCATCACGTACCGGACGGACCGCGTCCACGGCTCGTCCGCCGGGCGGGCCCGCAGCTCCTCCAGGAGGACCGGGTCGTACTCGTCCGTGAGGACGATGTCCTCCTTGGTGGGGAAGTAGCGGAAGACGGTCGACGGCGACACCTCGGCGCGCTCGGCGATCTGGTCGATCGTCGTGGCGTCGTACCCCTGCTCCTTGATCAGCGTGTACGTCGCGGTGCGGATGGCCTCGCGCGTCTTGATCTTCTTGCGCTCCCGCAGACCCAGGGGCGGGCGGTCGGCGGGGGTGGAGGTGCGGGCGGCCGTCATGGGGTTCATTCTCAGGCATCCGCCGTGTGCGCTGCCACGTCGGCCCGTTCGCCGTCGGTGCGCGGCGCCGCCTTCGTGCCCGGCAGGAAGGCCGCCGCCAGGAGGGCCGAGACGAGGGCGGCGATCCCGCACACCAGCAGGGCCAGGGTCATGCCGTGCACGTACGCGTCGTTCGCGGAGGCGGCGAGGTGGGCGGAGCCCGCCTTCTCGGCGACGAGGTGCGCGGCGACGACGGAGTCCCGTGCGGTGCCGGCGGCCCCGGCGGGCAGTCCGGCGACGTCGAGGCGGTCGCGGAAGGCGGCCGAGAGCAGGGAGCCGAGCAGGGCGATCCCGATCGCTGCGCCCACCTGGCGCAGGGTCATCAGCAGCCCGGAGCCGCTGCCGGCCCGGTCGGCGGGCAGGGCGCCGAGGGCACCGTCCATCGCGGGCACGACGGCGAAACCGAAGCCGAGGCCGGTGACCGACAGCCACAGCGCGGTGAAGCCGTAGCCCGAGTCGACCGTCGTACGGGTGCCGAGGAGCGCGGCGAAGGCCAGCACCATCAGCCCGGTGCTGACGACGGCACGCGGGCCGAACCGGGCGACGACGGGCTGGGCGGCCCGGGAGGCGACCAGCAGGCCGCCCATCAGCGGCAGCAGCCGTACGCCGGTGCCGAGGGCGTCGTTGCCGAGGACGGCCTGGAGGTACGGGGGCAGGACGAACATCAGGCCGGACAGGACGAACATGACCAGGGTCGCGGCGAGGGTGTTGAACAGGAAGCCGCGGTCGGCGAGCAGCGCCATGTCGAGCATCGGCCGCTCGACGCGCCGCTCGCGCAGCACCAGGCCGGCGATCAGGGCCACGGCCGCGCCGGACATGCCGAGCACCAGCGGGTCGCCCCAGCCACGGGTGGGCGCCTCGATGATCGCGTAGATGAGAGCGCCGAGGCCGGCGGCGGTGAGCGCGGTGGACAGGGTGTCGACCCGGGGGGAGGCGGGGTCGCGGGTCTCGGGGAGCAGCAGGACGCAGGCGGTGATGCCGATCGCGGCCATCGGCACGTTGACCAGGAAGACCGAGCCCCACCAGAAGTGGTCGAGGAGCCAGCCGCCGATGATCGGGCCGAGCGGCAGCCCGAGCGCGGAGGCGGCGGAGATGACGCCGACGGCCTTGGTGCGCTCGTCGGCGCCGAAGAGCGAGGGCAGGACGGACAGGGCGAGCGGGGTGACGAGCGCGCCGCCGACGCCCATGACGGCGCGGGCCGCGACGACCCAGTTCACGTCGTCGGCGAGCGCGCCCATCAGCGAGCCGGCGAGGAAGATCCCGAGTCCGGTGATCAGCATCCGGCGGCGGCCGAAGCGGTCGCCGAGGAGGCCGGCGGGGAGCATCAGCGCCGCGAAGACGACGACGTACGCGTCCGCCATCCACTGCTGCTCGCCGGTGCCGGCGCCGAGGTCGCGCGCCATCGTCGGGAGCGCCACGTTGAGGATCGTCATGTCGAAGCCGAGCGTCAGCATGCTGGCGACCAGGGCCGCGAGGGCCCACCAGCGGCGGGGGTCGCGCCCCGCCTCGGAAGCGTTCGAAGCGTTCGTGACAGTAGCCATGAAATGAAAGTAACTCTCAAAATTTAGTTACTGTCAATTCTTCCGCGACTTCTCCTGCGGTGGGCGGCGGGCATGCAAAAGGGCCACGGCTCGGAAGCCGTGGCCCTGAGAAGGCTGAAAAGCGACGCTACGCGTGCTGGTACGCCACCAGCGAGATGCCGACATAGTGGACGACGAACGCGGCGAGCGTGAACGAGTGGAAGACCTCGTGGAAGCCGAACCACCGAGGTGAGGGGTTGGGCCGCTTGATGCCGTAGATCACGCCGCCCGCGCTGTAGAGCACGCCGCCGACGACGACCAGGACCAGCACCGCGATACCGCCGGTGCGCATGAAGTCCGGCAGGAAGAAGACGGCCGCCCAGCCCATCGCGATGTAGCAGGGGGTGTAGAGCCAGCGCGGCGCGCCGACCCAGAAGACCCGGAACGCGATGCCCGCGAGCGCCGCGCCCCAGATGCCCCACAGCAGCCACTGGCCCTTGGTGTCCGGCAGGAGCAGCAGGGTGAGCGGGGTGTAGGTGCCCGCGATGATCAGGAAGATGTTCGCGTGGTCGAGGCGGCGCAGGATGCCGTCCATGCGGGCGTTCCAGTTGCCCCGGTGGTACAGCGCGCTCACGCCGAACAGCAGGCAGGCGGTGAACGCGTAGATGCCGCAGGCGATGCGGCCCCGGGTGGAGTCCGCCAGGGCTGTGAGGACCAGGCCTGCGATCAGTGCGGCCGGGAACATGCCGAGATGCAGCCAGCCGCGGAGCTTGGGCTTGATCTCGTGCGGCAGGGGGAGCCCGAGGGGACCTCGGCCGTCGGCCGGCGTGTCGGTGGGCGCGTCGGAGGCGGGCGCAGTCATGAGCCGCATCGTACCTACGGGGCCGTAAGTTACGGGACGGTCTCGGAGGTTCGGGGGCGAAGAGTGGCCATCATCTCACGGTGCCGCACCGAAAACCGCGAAAAGTTCACTCCAAAGAATCTTCTGTTGAACGTCAAGTGGACGCAAAAAGGCGCGGTTATGCGTGGCGATCCTCACTCCGCTCAGTTGTGACGCCACCTGGACAGATGGGCGCGAGCGGCGGATGATCAGATGAGTGCGGTCGGCACCGGATGAGCGCTGAAGATCCAGTCGCTGGGCATCCGGGCCGCAGCCCCCACGGGGCCTCCAACAAAAAACCCCTCATCTAGGAGCGATCGTGGCGCGCGACATCGCGGCTCCCACCGTCATCCCGACCAACCACCAGGAACTGATCTCGTGGGTCAACGAGATCGCCGAACTGACCCAGCCGGACAGCGTGGTTCTGGTGCGACGGATCCGAGGCCGAGTACGAGCGCCTGTGCGGGGAGCTCGTCGAGAAGGGCACCTTCAAGCGGCTCGACCCGATCAAGCGCCCCAACTCCTACTACGCCGCGTCCGACCCGACCGATGTCGCGCGGGTCGAGGACCGGACGTTCATCTGCTCGGAGAAGGAGGAGGACGCCGGCCCGACGAACCACTGGAAGGCGCCCGCCGAGATGCGCGAGATCTTCTCGGGCGCGCAGGGCATCTTCCGCGGCTCCATGCGCGGCCGGACGATGTACGTCGTCCCCTTCTGCATGGGCCCCCTCGGCTCGGACCTCTCCGCGATCGGCGTCGAGATCACCGACTCCGCCTACGTCGCGGTCTCCATGCGCACCATGACCCGCATGGGGCAGCCCGTCCTCGACGAGCTCGGCTCCGACGGCTTCTTCGTCAAGGCCGTGCACACCCTCGGCGCACCCCTGGCGGAGGGCCAGGCGGACGTTCCGTGGCCGTGCAACTCCACCAAGTACATCTCGCACTTCCCCGAGAGCCGCGAGATCTGGTCCTTCGGCTCCGGCTACGGCGGGAACGCCCTGCTGGGCAAGAAGTGCTACGCCCTGCGCATCGCCTCCGTCATGGCCCGTGACGAGGGCTGGCTGGCCGAGCACATGCTGATCCTCAAGCTCACCCCGCCGCAGGGCGAGTCCAAGTACGTCGCGGCCGCCTTCCCCTCGGCCTGCGGCAAGACCAACCTCGCCATGCTGGAGCCCACCATCTCCGGCTGGACCGTGGAGACGATCGGCGACGACATCGCCTGGATGCGCTTCGGCGAGGACGGCCGTCTGTACGCCATCAACCCCGAGGCCGGTTTCTTCGGTGTCGCGCCCGGCACCGGCGAGCACACCAACGCCAACGCGATGAAGACGCTGTGGGGCAACTCCGTCTTCACCAACGTCGCCCTCACCGACGACAACGACATCTGGTGGGAGGGCATGACGGAGGAGACCCCGGCCCACCTCACCGACTGGAAGGGCAACGACTGGACCCCGTCCGCGGACGTCCCGGCCGCCCACCCCAACGCCCGCTTCACCGTCCCGGCCTCGCAGTGCCCGATCATCGCGCCCGAGTGGGAGGACCCCCGGGGCGTGCCGATCTCGGCGATCCTCTTCGGCGGCCGGCGCGCGAGCGCGGTCCCGCTGGTGACGGAGTCCTTCGACTGGAACCACGGCGTCTTCCTCGGCGCGAACGTCGCCTCCGAGAAGACCGCCGCCGCCGAGGGCAAGGTCGGCGAGCTGCGCCGAGACCCGTTCGCCATGCTGCCGTTCTGCGGCTACAACATGGGCGACTACATGGGCCACTGGGTCGACGTCGCCAAGGGCAAGGACCAGGCGAAGCTCCCGAAGATCTACTACGTCAACTGGTTCCGCAAGAACGACGAGGGCAAGTTCGTCTGGCCCGGCTTCGGCGAGAACAGCCGTGTCCTGAAGTGGATCGTCGAGCGGCTGGACGGCACCGCCGAGGGCGTCGAGACCCCGATCGGCATCCTGCCGGCCAAGGGCTCCCTCGACACCAACGGCCTCGAACTGGCCGACGCGGACCTGGACTTCCTCCTCACGGTCGACAAGGAGGTCTGGCGCGAGGAGGCCGCCCTGGTCCCCGAGCACCTCAACACCTTCGGCGACCACACCCCGAAGGAGCTGTGGGACGAGTACCACGCCTTGGTGCAGCGCCTGGGCTGACGCCCTCCACGAACGCCGCGGCCGGCAGCCGATCGAGCCCTGACCAGCATGTCGTCACGGCCGGCCGCGGTGACAGCACCACAGACCGGCGAGGCTCCGCACAACGGCGTGGGGAGCCCCGGGCCTGTCGTCACCACCCCGTCCGCCCCGACGGGGAGGCGGCGACAGGCCCTCGCCCGTTTCAGGAGGCCTTCGCGAACACCCACCAGCGCAGCAGGGTGAAGCGCAGTATCGTCGCGGTCCCGTTGGCCACGACCAGCGCGGCGATCTCCACGTGCGGCGCGTCCGACACCGTCCGGTGCACCAGGGCGAGGGCGCCGCTGCTGAGCGCGAGCCCGGCGAGGAAGGCCACCAGCCCCTGGAGCTGATGCCGGGCGACCCCCTCCCTGCCGCGGACCCGGAAGGTGAACCGGCGGTTGGCGGCGGTGTTCACCACGGCCGTGGTGAAAAGGGCGACCAGATTGGCGAGCTGCGCGTCGAGCACCGGCCGCAGCAGCGTGAACAGCCCGAGATGGGCCAGCGTGGACAGCACGCCGATCACCGCGAACACGGGAAGCTGCCGGGCGACCCCTGCGGTACGGGGTGCGTGTGTCTCTACGCGCTGAGCCATTCCAGCATCGTACGGTAAGTAAGCAAATACTACCGTAAGTGAGCATGAGGCTGGGATCCGCATGTCATCAGTCGCGTCATCGGTCGCATCATCGGTCGCGTCATCGGTCGAGCTGTCGGTCGTCATTCCGATGTTCAACGAGGAAGAGGCGCTTCCGGCCCTGGGGGGGCGGCTGCGGCCGGTGCTCGACGGGACGGGAGAGACGTACGAGGTGGTCGCCGTCGACGACGGTTCCACGGACGGGACGGTCGGTCAACTCACCCGACTGCGCGCCGACTGGCCCCAGCTGCGGGTGGTGCGGCTGCGCCGCAACAGCGGACACCAGGCCGCGCTGACCGCGGGGTTGCACCACGCCCGTGGCCGCTACACCGCGAGCCTCGACGCCGACCTCCAGGACCCCCCGGAGAAGATCCCCGAGATGCTCGCCCTGGCCCGCTCCCGGCACCTCGACATCGTCTACGGCGTGCGCGCCAACCGCTCCAGCGACACCGGCTTCAAACGCCGCAGCGCCGGCGCCTACTACTGGCTCGTGCGCCGGGTGGTCGGCGGTCATGTCTCGGCCCAGGCGGGCGACTTCCGGCTGCTGTCGCGCGAGGCCCTCGACGCCCTGAAGGCCCTGCCCGACCAGCCGCAGGTGTACCGGCTGCTGATGCCCTGGTTCGGCTTCCCCAGCGGGGAGGTCACCTACCGCCGGGACCCCCGGGTCGCCGGCCGCACCAAGTACCCCCTGCGCAAGATGGTCCTGCTCGCGGTCGACAGCGTCATCGGCTTCTCCGTCGCCCCGCTGCGGCTCGCCGTCTGGCTCGGTGTGCTCGCCTTCGCCGTCTGCCTCGGCATGCTCGCGTACACCCTGGCCGTGTACGCCGCGGGCGACACCACCCGCGGCTGGACGTCCCTGATCATCGCGGTGCTCTTCGTCGGCTCGGTCCAGCTCATCTGCCTGGGGGTGGTCGGCGAGTACATCGGCCGCATCTACACCGCCGTGCAGCGGCGGCCGACCTACTACGTCGCCGACGACACCGCCGCGGCCACCGCCCCGGCCGCGGCGGTCACGTCCGGGCCGGCCCGGCCGCGGTCGGGCTGAGCAGCGGGGCGGGCGCGCCCGGCGGGCGGCGCAGTTCCAGGACGGTCGTGCGCACGACGGCCACCACCGCCAGCAGCATCAGGGCGGCGTGCGCGGCCATGGACAGGTACGGAGCCAGGGTCGCGTTGACGACCACCAGATAGCTGCCGAACGAGGCGAGCTGCACCAGCACCGGTACGTACCAGAGCTGACGGGGCAGGGCGAACGCGGCCACCACCGTGAAGACGTCCGCGAGGTAGAAGTACCGCTCGTGCATCGAGGGCAGCAGGAACGGCACCAGGACCGAGGAGCAGGCGGCGAGCAGCACGATCCGGGTGTCCGTGAGCGCGGGCACGGGGCCCGCCGCGCCGGGCCGGCCGCGCCGCAGGGTCCAGGCCGTGAGGGCGACCAGGGCCGTCACCACCACCCCGGCGACCAGCACACCCGCCGTGCGGACCGGACCGGTGTCCCCGGGCACCGAGACGAACTCGTAGACGGACGGCGCGTGCAGGGACAGCAGCTGGTACGTCCCCGTCTGCCGTGCGTAGACCGTCAGCAGCCGCCAGGGATCGGCGCCGAGCAGCAGCGCCGGGACGTCGAGGGCGAGGTACACCCCCACAACCGCCAGCAGGCTCCGCCACGGCACCCGTCCCAGCACCACCATGACCAGCAGGAACGGGAAGAGGAACACGGCCTGGAACTTGACCGCCAGCGCGATCCCGAACAAGGCGCACGCCCACCACGGCCGCCGGCCCAGCAGGTGGTGGATACCGCCGAGGAGGAAGACCGCGTAGAGCCCGTCGCACTGACCCCACCAGCCGCTGTTGGTGACGACGGTCGGCAGCAGGAGCACCGCCGCCGCCGCGCCGTGGGCCGCGCCGGGGGAGGCGGGGCGCAGCCGGGCGACGATCCGGAAGGCGTAGTACGCCAGCGCCAGATCGGCCAGGACCGAGATCCCCTTGATGCCGGCCAGCGCCGGCACGGGCAGATAGGTCAGTGCGGCGAGCAGATAGAGATAGGGCACGTTGTAGTCGGAGAAGCCGGGGTCGGCGAGGGCGGCGAACCCGCCGTGGCTCTCCAGGTGCCGGTACCAGGGGTCGAGGAAGGTGACGTAGTCGCCCGACTCGTAGGGCAGCAGGAAGATCCGGGCCGCGAGGGCGGTCGCCAGCAGGGTGTACACGGCCAGCGTCCGTACCGTGCGGTCGTTCGGCGTCATCGGGGACTCCCTGCCGTGCTCGGTGCGGGTGTGGGGCGCAGGGACGTCCGGAACGGCTCCGGGACCTGGGAGAGGAGTGCGGGGTCGGCCGCCACCGCGCTGCGGAATTCCTCGGTGGCCTCCTGCGTCCGGTTCTTGCGGACCCAGATGTCCCCGAGATGCAGATGGGCCGTGGCCGCCGAGGGATCCGCGCCGACGGCCCTTTCCAGAAGTCCCATCGCGAGATCGGGGTCGCTGGATTTCAGCAGGAGTGCCTCGTTGTAGAGGGCCGAGGGAAATGCCGGATCGATTTTCAGGGCTTTTTCGTAGGCCCTGCGGGCGTCGGCGGTCCGGCCGTCCTGGTGGGCGATGACGCCCAGGTTGTACCAGGCGGCCTTGTTCCGCGGGTCCAGGGCGAGGACCACGCCGTAGAACCGGGAAGCGCCTTGTGGATCGTTGTTCTGCTGCGCCGCGATGCCCGCCCGCAGCAGGGCATCGGCGCTCGGAGGAGTCCGCTTCGACGACGGCGTCCCGGCATCCGGGAGGGCCGCCGCACACGCCAGGACCGACCACGACAGCAGTCCGGTGGCAACTGCAGCCGCACCGGAGAGCACTACCAACAATTGCCTGCGTTTCACCGCATCGACGTTACGAGGCGGTGCCGGTGGCACAGGTGTGCGCGGGTACGGGGGGCGCGCGGTCCACCCGAATGCAGGCGGGCGGAAAACCCGAACGAGGGCAGGTGGAAAACCCGAATGCGGGCGGCAAAAAAATATGGCGCCCGGTCCGCGCGTCGCTGCGGGTGCACGCGGACCGGGGCCGTAGGGGGGACCCCGGGGGGTCAGCCGGCGGTGCTCAGCTCCTGCTCCTCCGCCAGCGCGGCGGCATGGGCCTCCATGCGCTCCGCCGCGAGGATCGCCGCCGTGGTGTCCGCGCGGGACGCGGCGACGAGCAGGGCGCGGCCCGCGAGGGAGTGCGCCCGCTGGTGCAGTGCCGAGAGCCGGGGCTCGCGGGCGGTGGACGCCGCGGCGCGGGCCGGCGTCCGTCCGCCCCGCAGCCGGGTGACCTGCTGGGCGAGCCGTGCGGCCGCGCCGTCGAGGTCGGCGGACGGGGCCGGCCCGCGCAGCTCGTCGGTGACGGCGAGCAGGGCCGAGAGGTGTCCGGCGAGCTGGATGTCCAGTTCCTCCTCGCGGGAGCGGTGGGGGAAGTCGGGCGTGGTGCCGGCCATCGTGCTGTGGACGGACCCCTTGGGAGAGGAAGGGGCGCGGTTCGGCTCGTACATGAGGATGGCCTCCTGTGCTCTGACAGGAAGCCATCCTAGCTTGGATTTCGTCTAAAGTTGAGCTGTTCACAAAACAGGGGCATGGTCTCTACACAGCGTGAGCCCGCCGGGATCAGGGCTGGCCGTAGCCGTCCAGGAAGCGCGAGATCCGGCCCACCGCGTCCCGCAGATCCGTCGCCGTCGGCAGGGTCACCACCCGGAAGTGGTCCGGCTCCGGCCAGTTGAAGCCGGTGCCCTGGACGACCATGATCTTCTCCTGACGCAGCAGGTCCAGGACCATCTGCCGGTCGTCCTTGATCTTGAAGACGGTCGGGTCCAGGCGCGGGAAGAGGTACAGCGCGCCCTTCGGGCGGACACAGGTCACGCCCGGGATCTGGGTCAGCAGCTCGTACGCCGTGTCCATCTGCTCCTTGAGCCGCCCGCCCGGCAGCACCAGGTCGTTGATGGACTGCCGTCCGCTGAGCGCGGCCACCACGCCGTGCTGGCCCGGCATGTTGGCGCACAGCCGCATGTTCGCCAGGATCGTCAGGCCCTCGATGTAGGAGTCGGCGTGGGCGCGCGGGCCCGAGATCGACATCCAGCCGACCCGGTAGCCGGCCACCCGGTAGGCCTTCGACATCCCGTTGAAGGTGAGCGTCAGCAGGTCCGGGGCCACCGAGGCGGTCGGCGTGTGCGTGGCGCCGTCGTAGAGGATCTTGTCGTAGATCTCGTCGGAGCAGACGAGCAGGTTGTGGCGCCGGGCGATGTCGGTCAGCCCCCGGACCATCGCCTCGTCGTACACCGCGCCCGTCGGGTTGTTGGGGTTGATGACGACGATCGCCTTGGTGCGGTCGGTGACCTTGCGCTCGATGTCGGCGAGGTCGGGCATCCAGTCCGACTGCTCGTCGCAGCGGTAGTGCACGGCCGTACCGCCCGACAGCGACACGGCGGCGGTCCACAGCGGGTAGTCCGGCGACGGCACGAGCACCTCGTCGCCGTCGTCCAGCAGGCCCTGCATCGCCATCACGATCAGCTCGGAGACGCCGTTGCCGATGAAGACGTGCTCGACGTCCGTCTCGATGCCGAGGGTCTGGTTGTGCATGACGACCGCGCGGCGCGCGGCGAGCAGGCCCTTGGCGTCGCCGTAGCCGTGTGCCGTGGAGACGTTGCGGAGGACGTCCTCCAGGATCTCCGGCGGGGCCTCGAAGCCGAAGGCGGCCGGGTTGCCGGTGTTGAGCTTGAGGATGCGGTGCCCCGCCGCCTCCAGGCGCATCGCCTCCTCGAGAACCGGGCCCCGGATCTCGTAACAGACGTTGGCGAGCTTCGTCGACTGGATCACCTGCATGTCAGGGAGCTTACGGCCCGGTTACGCCCCGTGGGGCGTGTTTTCCACCACGCGAGACGGGTGATTTGCTCCGTTATCGCCGGTCACTGTCCGACGGGCCGCACTTCTCCCTACAATGCGCGGCCATGTCCAGGCCAGGCGAGAGCGGCGCACCCCAGGTGCGGCCGATCGTGTTCCACCCGGAGGCCGGGGCCGCCCCGGCGTCGTACGAGCGGTACGCCGACCCGGCGACCGCGCACGGGTGGCAGAACGCGTACGACGAGACCCAGCGACTTCCGCCGGTGCCCGCCCCGGCGGCCGACGGGCCCGTGCGGGAGCCGGCGGCGGGCGGTCGGGCGGACCGCCGACGCGCCGCGCGCCGCACGGGCGGCGGCCGCTCGCGCCGGGTGGCGGTCGCGGCGGGGGCCGTGGGCGCGGTGTCGCTGGCCGCGCTGGTGGCCGGCATGTCCTTCACCTCCGGCGCCGCGCCGAGCGGTGGCGGGGGCGAGCGCGGCGACACCCGCTCGGCGCCCGACGGCCCGGTGAGCCCGTCGGACGCCCCGAGCGGCACGCCGTCGTCGGCCGGCGAGCCGTCCTCCTCCGGTGCGGGCGTGTCCCCGTCCTCCGGCTCTACGGCGTCCGGTCCGTCCCCCGCCACCTCCTCGGCCCCGGCCGCGGCGCCGAGCGCCCCGGCGGCGACCGGTACCCCCTCCGCGACCGTCACCCGGTCCTGGAGCACCCCGGGAGGTGCGGGCAACCAGGGGCGGGGGCGGGGGAAGGGGGGCGGCAAGTCCCGCTGAGCGGGGTCGCTCCGCCGGTCGCTCCGCCGGTGGGGCCGGTGGGCGCGTTGTCCGGCGCGTCGTCGGTCGGTCGTGGCGTCGGTGGGCGGGTTGTCCGGCGCGCTGTCGGTCGGTCGTGGCGTCGGTGGACGGGGCGTCGGGCGGCCGCGGCGCCGTCGTGGCTGGTCGCGCAGTTCCCCGCGCCCTTCCGGGCGCGCTCGGTCGCGCCGTGGTTCTTCGGGGGCCGGGTTACTTCGACTCCACGCGGCCGATGGGGTTCGGGGCGGTCGTCAGTTGTTCGCAGGCCGTGCGCCAGGCCGGGTCTCCCGGGTACAGCTCGCTGCGCAGGTAGGCCCAGGTGAGGTGCTGGACCGCCGACACCCGCTCGGGGTTCTCGTCCGTGGTCTCGGCGACGTCGTATCCGGAGACGCCACCGAGCCCGTGCTCCCCGCCGAACAGGGTGAGCAGGGACTTGCGGCCGGGGGAGAGCACATAGGGGTCGGCGTGCCAGTCGGGGCCCGCGACCGTCAGATGCGCGGAGTCGTCGCGGTCGCCGGCCACGACCAGCGCAGGCGTGGTCATCTTGGAGAAGTCCGTGGTGGCGAAGAAGGGCCAGTTCTCGGTCACGAACGGGGTGAGCGCGTCGCCGCCCCGGCCGACCGAGGCCAGCAGGACGCCCGCCCTGATGCGCGGCTCGCTCAGGTCCACCTCCGTCCCGTCGTCCGGATCGGTGAGGCGCGCGCCCAGCAGCAGGCTCGCGGTGTGACCGCCCATCGAGTGCCCGGCCACGGCGACCCGGTCCCGGTCCGGGCGCCCCGCGAGCTGCGGTACGGCGGCCTCGATCTCGTCGAACCGGTCGAGGATCAGGCTCATGTCCTCGGCGCGCGAACGCCAGAACAGGGGCGCCCCGGGGGTGTCGGGGGCAAGGGTCAGGCTCCGGGAGCTCAGATGCGTGGGCTGGACGACCACGAAGCCGTGCGCCGCCCAGTGGTGGGCGAGCGGCGCGTAGCCGTTCAGGGAGGAGAGGTGGTGCGAGTGGCCCTGGCCGTGCGACAGGAGGACGACCGGCAGATCGTCCCCGGTCAGGGGCGCCGAGACGCGCACCTGGAGATCCACGGGCCGGTCCGGGGCGGACAGGGTGAGGGGGCCGACCGAGACGACGGGGGCGGGCGAGGGGTGGGTCGATGCGCGCATGATGCGGTGCCTCCAGAAGCGGAACGCTGTCCCGTTTAATATACGGAACCGTGTCCCGTTTCTGTAAGGCATGGGATCGCGCCAACTCCCGGCCGAAAACAGCCGCTTGCCCCTCCGTGCATCCGTACTAAGAATGCACATGACAAAACAAGGCGGCCGGAAGATCTCCGGTCGCCTCGTCGTAAGAGGGGACCCCCACATGAGAAAGCCTCTCGTCGCCGCGCTCACCGCCCTGGCCATCGCCGGGATCGGAGCGGCACCGGCCGTCGCGGCACCCGCCGCGAAGGCGGACACCAAGACGGACTCCAAGGCGGCCGCACCCACGCTTCAGGCCGTCACCCTCGCCGGGACCGTCGCGCTCAGCAACTGCTCCGGATCGGTCATCCGCTTCCCCGGCTCCCTGGACACCGACCCGGCGCTGGTGCTCAGCAACGGCCACTGCCTGACGTCCGGCTTCCTGGACCCGGGCGAGGTCCTCACCAACCAGAGCTCCACCCGGACCTTCGGTCTGCTCAACTCCTCCGGCACCCGGGTCGCGACCCTGCGCGCCAGCAAGCTCGCCTACGCGACGATGACCGACACGGACGTGTCGATCTACCAGCTCACCAGCACCTACGCGACGATCAGGAATTCGTACGGGATCTCCGCGCTGACCGTGCAGGACACCCACCCCACCGCGGGTACCGCCATCACCGTGGCCTCCGGCTACTGGAAGACGCTCTACAGCTGCAACGTCGACGGGTTCGTCTACCGCCTCAAGGAGGGCGACTGGACCTGGAAGGACTCCCTCCGCTACACCTCGGCCTGCCAGACCATCGGCGGCACCTCCGGCTCCCCGGTGATCGACCAGTCCACCGGCAAGGTCGTCGCCGTCAACAACACCGGCAACGAGGACGGCGCGACCTGCACGGTGAACAACCCCTGCGAGGTCACCGAGAGCGGCACCGTTACCGTGCGCAAGGGCATCAACTACGCGCAGGAGATCTACCAGATCCCCGCGTGCTTCACGACGGGCAACCAGCTCAACCTGAGCGCCGCCGGCTGCGTGCTTCCCAAGCCGTAGTGCCCTGACGTCGGCTGCGGGCGGGTCACAGCGGGGTGCGTCTGATGGCCCGGCCCGCCAGTACGTCCGTGCGGCGGCCGTCCTCGATCACGAAACGGCCGTCGACCAGGACGTGCGGGATGCCCCTGGGCAGGGTGCGCGGGGCGGCGTACGTCGCGCCCGCCGCCACCGTCGCCGGGTCGAACAGGACCAGGTCGGCGCGGTACCCCTCGCGCACCAGGCCCCGGTCGGGCAGGCGCAGGCGGGCCGCCGCGCGGCCGGTCAGATGGGCCACGCACTCCTCCAGCGACAGGATGCCCAGCTCCCGCACGTAGTGGCCGAGGTAGTGCGGGAAGGTGCCGTAGGCCCGCGGGTGGGGCTTGGCGCCGTGCAGGACACCGTCCGAGCCGCCCGTGTGGACGCGGTGGCGCATGACGGTCCGGACGTTCTCCTCGTGGCCCACGTGCTGGAGGATCGTCGGGCCGAGGCCGTCGTCGAGGAGCAGCCGGCGGGCCGTCTCCCAGGGTCTCTCCCCGCGCAGGGCGGACGATTCGAGGACCGTACGGCCGACGAAGCCGCCCAGCGCCGGGTCGGTCACCCCGGAGATCTCGACGGTGTCCCAGTCCACCGGCACCCCGTGGCAGCCGTCCGCGCCGGTCACCTCCAGGTCGTGGCGGATCCGCTCGGCGGTGTCGTCGTCGGCGAGGCGGCGCAGGATCTCCCCGGGGCCGCCCTCGCTCGCCCAGCTCGGCAGCAGGGCCACGAGCGTCGTGCAGCCGGGCGTGTAGGGATAGGTGTCGAGCGTGATGTCCGCGCCGGCGTCGAGCGCCCGGTCGAGGAGGTCCAGGAGGTCCGGCGCGCGCCCCCGGTTCACCCCGAAGTTCATGGTGGCGTGGGCGAGGTGCAGGGCGCAGCCCGCCTCCCCGGCCAGCGCCACCATCTCGGCGTACGCCTCCAGCGCGCCCGCCCCGTAACTGCGGTGGTGGGGGCAGTAGTAGCCGCCGTGCCGGGCCACCACCCGGCACAGCTCGGTGAGTTCGGCGTTCCCGGCGTACATCCCGGGGGTGTACGTCAGCCCCGACGACAGACCCACCGCGCCCTGTTCCAGCCCCTCCGCCACCAGCTGCCGCATCCGGTCCAGCTCGCGGGGCGTGGCGGGGCGGTCCTCCCAGCCGACGGCGAGGGCGCGGACCGTGCCCTGCGGGACGAGGTAGGCCGCGTTCACCGCGATGCCCCGGTCGAGCCGGTCCAGGTACTCGCCCACCGAGCGCCAGTCGAAGTCGATGTCGTCGCCGGTGCCGTTCCAGCCGGCGACGGCCCGGCGGACCTCGCCCAGGGTGCGGTCGTCGACCGGGGCGTACGACAGCCCGTCCTGGCCGAGGACCTCCAGCGTCACCCCCTGCGCGGCCTTGGCGCTGTGGTCGGGGTCGCGCAGCAGGGCCAGGTCGCTGTGCGCGTGCATGTCGATGAAGCCGGGCGCGAGGACCAGCCCCTCCGCGTCCAGCTCCCGTACCGCCCTGGGCCGTTGGCAGCCCGCCGCCGCGGCCTCCTGGACGATCGCGACGATCCTGCCGTCGTCGACCACCACGTCCGCGCGGTAGGAGTCCGCGCCGCTGCCGTCGACGACGTCCGCGTCCCGGATGACGAGGTCTTCCATGCCCGGCCCTCCGCTCGGGGGAACGTACGGATGGATCAGAAGAACGTACGGATGTATTCGACGACCGTGCCGTCCGCCCGTGCGACCGGGATGAGCGGCCACTTGTCGAACGAGGTGCACGGATGGGACAGCCCGAGCCCGACCCAGTCGCCGACCTCCACGTCCGCCTCCTCGGTGGTGCGCAGCCAGGCGTGCTGGTCGGACAGGGCGGTGACCGACACCCCGGTGGCCGGGCGTTCCGCGCCGTCGCGCCGGACCACCTGGGCGAACGGCAGGTCCAGGTCGTGGGCGGCGTCCCGCTTGCCGCCGTTCACGAACGCCTGGTCCGGGGAGGGCCGGGAGACGACCTGCGTCCACAGCCGGAACGCGGGCTCCAGCGCACCCTCCTCGGGCACCCGGTTGAACGGGGTGAGCCGGCGGTAGTGGCCGTCGTCGTGCGAGACGTACGCGCCGGAGCGCAGCAGCTTCAGTACGGGGGAGGACAGCTCGGGGATCTCCGCGAACACCTCGGCGACCGTGTCGAACCAGGCGCTCCCGCCCGCGCTGACGACGATCTCCGGCACCCCCGCGAACCGCCCCGCCTTGTCGAAGTCGGCGGCGAGCGCCACCAGCCGGCGCAGCCAGGCCCGCACCCGCTCCTCGTCGGCCCGCGGGACCTCGGCCTCGTATCCCGCGACGCCCACCAGTCTGAGGGTCGCGGCGGCGCCCACCGCCTCCGCGACGGCCGTGCACTCCGCCTCCGTACGGACCCCGGTGCGGGCGCCCTCCCCGGCGGCGAGCTCGACGACGACGTCCAGCGGCCGGGCGGCCCCGGCCAGCGCCGCGTCCATCAGCTCGACCCCGCGCACGGAGTCGACGTAACAGACGAGACGGAAGTCCGGGTCGGCGTCGAGCTGTCCGGAGATCCAGCGCAGGGCCGCCGGGTCCACCAGCTCGTTCGCGAGGAACACCCGCTCGACGCCGTACGCCCGTGCCACCCGGACCTGGTGCGGGACGGCGAGCGTGATGCCCCAGGCGCCGTAGTCGAGCTGCCGGCGGAAGAGCTGGGGCGCCATGGTCGTCTTGCCGTGCGGGGCGAAGGCGAGACCGTGCCGGGTCGCGTACGTCTCCATCAGGCGCAGATTGTGTTCCAGACGCTCGGCGGAGAGGGCGAGCACCGGGGTCGTGAAGCCGTCGGTGAAGAGGTTGCGGTGCTGGGCGGTCAGCTCGGCGACGGTGAGGCCGTCGGCGTCCGGCGGGAGGCCCTTGAAGCGGTGGTCGACCGCCTCCTCCGCGAGTCGGGCGAGCGCTTCCGTACCGGGCACGAGGCCTCCCTGATCGAGCCTGTTGCACTCTCTGCAACAGGCGTTGCATATGTCGCTCACCGCTGTCTAACATCCACGCCGATGCCGGGTCAATGACGAGGAGCCACCACCATCGTGACCACCCCCGACACCGTGGACGTCGTCGCGCTCGGCGAGTCCATGGTCACGTTCCTGCCCACCGGCCCCGGCCGGCTCGCCGACGTGCCCTCCTTCGACCGGGCGATCGGCGGCGCGGAGTCCAACGTGGTGTGCGGGCTGGCTGCCGCCGGCCACGCGGTGAGGTGGGTCAGCCGGGTCGGGACGGACGGGTTCGGCGATCACCTGGTCGAGACGATCGGGGGGTACGGCGTCGACGTCGCCTCGGTCGGCCGTGACCCCGTCCGTCCGACGGGCGTGTACTTCCGCACGGCGGGGGACAGGGCCGGCGCGGACCACGAGGTGGCCTATTACCGGGCGGGCTCGGCAGCCTCGGCGATGTCCACGGCCACGGTGGATCCGGCGGCGGTGCGGGCGGGGCGGGTGCTGCATCTTTCGGGGATCACCGCGGCGTTGTCGCCGGAGTGCCGCGAGCTGCTGTGGGAGCTGACCGAGCCCCGGCCGGGCCGTCCCCTCGTCTCCTTCGACGTCAACCACCGCAGGGGTCTGTGGCCGACGGCCGAGGGGCCGAGGGTGCTGCTGGAGCTGGCCCGGCGGGCCGATCTCGTGTTCGTGGGGGAGGACGAGGCGGAGGAGGCGTGGGGGATCACGGGAGGGCCTTCGGCTGTTCGGGAGGCGTTGCCCGAGCCGCGGGTCCTGGTGGTGAAGCAGGGCGGGAGAGGGGCCGGTGCATTCGTCTCGGCCGCGGACGGTGGGGGGCCGGTCGCGCCCACGCGGCGGAGCCGCACAGGTCAGGGCCCCGCGCCCCTGGGGGAGGTCCCCTCGCGCAGCGTCTTCGTCCCCGCCCCGGTCGTCGACGTGGTGGCGAGCACCGGCGCCGGCGACGCCTTCGCCGCCGGGTTCCTCTCCGCGACCCTTCGCGGGCTCCCCCTCCCGGACCGGCTGCGGCACGGGCACCTCTGGGCCGCCGCCGCCCTCACCGTCCCCGGTGACCTCGCCGCACCCCCCTCCCATGACCACGCCGACCGGCTTGCCGCCCTCGACGACCGGGCATGGGGGACACTTCGACTCGGCCCCGGGTGGACGCGGACCGGGGCCACCCCCGAGGAGGTACGCACTCCATGAGCCAGACCGTCGACCGGGCGCTGAGCATCCTGCCGCTGCTCGCCGAGGGCCCCGCCGATCTCGGACAGGTCGCGGATCGCCTCGGTGTGCACAAGTCGACGGCCCTGCGGCTGCTGCGCACCCTCCACGAACACGGCCTGGTCTACCGCCAGTCCGACCAGCGCTACCGTCTGGGCGCCCGCCTCTTCGCCCTCGCCCAGGAGGCGATGGAGAGCCTCGACATCCGCGAGATCGCCCACCCCCACCTCGTCCGTCTCAACGAGCAGTGCGGGCACACCGTGCACCTCGCCGTGTACGAGGAGGGCGAGGTCCTCTACATCGACAAGGTCGAGAGCCGCTATCCGGTGCGGATGTACTCGCGGATCGGCAGACCGGTGGCCATCACGGTCGCCGCCGTCGCCAAGCTGCTCCTCGCCGACCTGCCCGAGGCCGAGCGGCGCGCCGTCGCCGAGAAGCTCGACTACCCGATGTACACGGCCCGTTCCACCGCCGGCGCCCCCGCCTTCCTGCGGGAGCTGGAAACGGTGCGGGAACAGGGTTGGGCCAGTGACCTCGGCGGCCACGAGGAGTCCATCAACTGCGTCGCCGCCCCGATCCGCGGCGCGGACGGCCGGGTGGTCGCCGCGATGTCGGTCTCCGCGCCGAACGTCGTCGTCACCGCCGAAGAACTCCTCACCCTCCGCCCGTTGGTGCGCCGTACGGCGGACGCGATCAGCGGCGAGTACTCCGGCCGGACCCCGATCAAGGAAGCCCCCTGATGACCGAGAAGACCGCGCTCACCCCGAAGACCCACACGACCCCGCCCGCGAGGTTCTCCCACGGCGTGCGCAAGGGCAACATCCTCCAGGTCGCCGGCCAGGTCGGCTTCCTGCCCGCCGAGGAGGGCAGGCCCCCCACGCCCGCCGGGCCCACCCTGCGCGAGCAGACCCTCCAGACCCTCGCCAACGTCGAGTCGATCCTGCGGGAGGGCGGGGCGCGCTGGGAGGACGTGGTGATGATCCGCGTCTATCTGACGGACGTGGAGCACTTCGCGGAGATGAACGAGATCTACGACGCCTACTTCGCGGACCTCACGGAGGCCCCCGCCGCCCGCACCACTGTCTACGTCGGTCTCCCCGCCGGGCTCCTCGTCGAGATCGACGCGCTCGCCGTACTCGGCTGACGCGGCCGGGTTGAGCGTGTTCGGGTGCGCGTCTCCCTTGTAGGCCTCCGGTAACGAAGTAGGGGCTGGCTGTGTCCGGCACAGGATCTTCGACCATACTTCGCGCTGTGGAGCAGCAGCGGATAGATTCGAGCAGCAAGCCCCTGGAGGGCGCCGGTTTCGACCCGGCGTTCATCCCCGGCCTCTCGTCGCCCCTCAAGGCGGAGCCCGAGGACGCGCATCCGGCCGAGGAGGCCGCGGACTCCGAGGAGCCCGAAGGGACTTCACAGGCCGAGTCGGCCGAGTCGGCCGCGGAGACGGCCGCGGCCGCCGGGAAGGAGGCCCCCGCCGAGGAGGAGGCCTCCGACGGCCCGGTCTTCGAGGCCGCCGACCGCCGGGCGCGGATCACCGCCGACGCCAAGGGCGTCCGGCTCCGCCTCGACGAGGAGGCGTGCGAGTTCCGCTGGGACGAGATCGGCGCCATCGAGACGGAGGCCCCGCGCTTCGGCAAACGGTTCACCGTCACGGTCCACACCCCTGACCGCCGCTGGTACCCGATCGAGATCGAGGCGACGGCCAGGTCCCGCTTCACGGAGTGGGAGACGGCCTTGGACGCGGTCCTCGACGCGTACTTCGAAGAGGGCGACGACTGACCGACGACCGACCCACGACTAACCGCAGTACTGGCTGGCTTTGCCGATCGACCGGTACATACAGTCGGCGTTCTCCAGCAATTGCAGCACCGCGTCCCGGTTCCGGGAGGTCTCCCGCTCGATGACCTCGTCGGGCGGGTAGAACCCACCCCCGGAGCTGGACGTCGGATACATCTCGAACGTGTACGAGAAGATCTTGTGCACGCCCCAGAGGTAGTCGTCGATCGTCCCGTCGGTGATGTACAGGTCGCTCGACTGCTCCGCGGTGTAGCCGTTGCTGGCCGCCATCTTCTGGCCCACCGCCTTGTAGGCGGCGTTGTCGTCGGCCGTCATCCCGGTCGCCGTGTCCGAGTACGTGTACCCGAACGGCCACAGCACCAGCTCGCTGTAGGTGTGGAAGTCGATCCCGGCGGTGATCTGCTGCTTGCCGCCCACGACCCGGCTGCGGACGAAGTCGGCGACGACCTTCACCTCCGGCGCGGACTCGGCTGAGGCGCCCCGGTAGGTCTCGGAGGACGTGGAGCCGGAGGAGCCGCCGCAGCAGCCGAACTTGTAGTTCCAGTTCCGGTTGAGGTCCGTACCGACCGCCGAGGAACCGGAGTTGGGCTGCCGGTTCTTGCGCCAGGAGCGGTAGGAGCCGGTGGCGATGTCGTACTCGCCGCCGTCCGGGTTGAGGTCGGGGATGATCCAGATCTCGCGCCCGTTGACCATGTTGGTGACCCGGGAGTCGGTGCCGTAGCCGGCGCCCAGCTCGCGGAGCAGATACAGGGCCATCTCGACGGTGAGGTGCTCGCGGGCGTGCTGGTGGTGGGTGAACAGCACCTCCGGTTCGGCCTCGTCGGTGCCGACGTTGTCGCTGACCTTGATGGCGACGATGTCCCGGCCGCCGTACGACTTGCCGATGACCCGCTTGCTCATGATGCTCGGGTAGGCCGCGACGCGCTGGTCGATCTCCGCGCTCATCTCTGCGTAGTTGTGGTACTTGGCGTCCGCCGTCGGGAAGTCGAACAGGCGCACCTCGTCCGCGGCGAGGCGGTCGGGTGCGGAGCCCACGGGGGTGATCTCGTACCCCTGGGAGCGGAGCTTGGCGATCTGGTCGGTGCGGCCGGAGACGACCACGGTCTCCTCGTCGGCCTCGTCGACGCTCACCCCGGCCTGTGCGATCGCGGTGCGCGTGACGGGCGTGTTGTGGTCGACGTGGATCTCGTACTGGCGGATGTCGTCGGCGGAGGGGGCGGCTTTCGGGGCGCTGTCGGCGGAGGCGTGGCCGGCCGTCGCCGAGAGGGGGGCCGCGAGGGCCAGGGCGAGCAGGGTGGCGAGGGCGGCGGTGCGTCTGCCGCCGCGGGCGCGGGGGGCGCCGGCGCCTGAGCCGCGGATGCGAAGTCGCATGAACTCTCCTTGTGGGGAGTGGTCGTGGGGGGCGTGCTGTGCGCTTGCTGTGTGCGGCGGTGCGGTGTCGCACATGGTCCGATGTTGGCATGGTCAGGTCAAGACAGCGCATATCGCCGCTGGCCTGAATCATGCGGAAAGGGGCGAGCTGATCGGCGGCGCAGTGTACGCGTGGGCGTGTCGCCGCGAACGGACCTCGCTGAAGTACACCCGTGGGGGTGAGGGTGAGGTGCATATATGTACCACCCGGGGAAGCCTGGGGGTCCGCACGAACGCACCCCCAGAGGACTGGCCGATCATGGGCGGATCAGCGCCGCGCCGGGACTGTCGGCTGCCGGTGAAGGGCGACGGCGAGCGGGCGGAGGCGCACGCCCGGGAGGCGCCGCGGCTGGGGCTCGCGGTCCACGACGTCGTCGGCACCGGCCCCACCCTCGATCTGCCGGCCCGGATCGCCGCCGACCGCGTGCGGACCGACGTGGACCGTGACCGCTGGGGCCCGGCCTGCCGCAACGCCACCCGCCGCACCGCCGAGGACCGGGGCCGCCCGGTGATCGGAGCCGCCGCCTACCGACGGTCCTACGACCGGGGCGCCGCGCTCGCCCTGCCCGAACTCGCCGCCCGCGTCATGGACGACACGGGGGACGACACCGGGCCCGCCCGCCCCGGCGCGAGGCCCAGGTCGCCGCACTCGTCGCCGAGGGGCTCGCCGACCGGCAGATCGCCGACCGACCGGTGATCGCCCGCCGCACCGCCGAAGGACATGTCGAACGCATCCTCAGCAAGCTCGGGTGCGGCAACCGCACCGACCCACCGCACCGATCCCCTTCACCGATCCACGAGGGACCCATGACCGCTCCGTCCTCGCCCTCTCCGTCTTCCTCCCCCTCCCCGGCCGTGTCCGGCACGTTCGACCACCGCATGACCGTCTTCACCACCGACGAGGACTTCCTCGCCGACGCCTTGCCCTTCCTCGCCGAGGGGCTCGCCGCCCCCGACGAGCCGCCGCCGATGGCGATCCTCGCCCCCGACCGGCTGGCCCTCCTGCGCGACGCCCTCGGCGCCGACGCCCGCCACATCGGCTTCCTCCCGCACACCGACTGGTACACCGGCTCCGCCGCCAACGCCGTCGCCCGCGCCGCCACCCACCTCGCCGGACACGGCGGCCCCGACGGCCGGATGCACCTGCTCATGGAACCGGTGTGGAACGGCCGCGCCGGCCGCTCCCCGCGCGAGAGCGCCGAGTGGATCCGCTACGAGGCCCTCGCGAACCTCCTGTTCGCCTCGACCGCGACCACCGCGATGTGCGTCTACGACACCCGTACCGCGGGCGCGGTCCTCATCGAGGCGGCCCGTCGCGCCCACCCCGGTACGGGCGTGTACGAGGACCCGGTCCGCATCGCCGCCGAGCTGGACGCCGTACCCCTGCCGCCGACCCCGGCCGACGCGCGGCGGCTCTCCGAACCGGCCCCCGAGGCCGTGCGCGCCTGGGCCGCCGGGCGCGGGCTGGCCGGCGCCGACGCGGAGACGTTCACCACGGCCGTCACGGAGGCCGCCACCCTCGGCCGGGTCACCGGCGCGGTCCTGTGGGGCGAGGCGCCCGGCTGTGTCTGCGAACTCCTGCTCGCCGAACGGATCGACGACCCGCTCATCGGTTTCGTCCCGCCCCGGGCCGCCGGTCCGGCACCCGGGCAGGGGCTCTGGTACGCCCGCCAGGTGTGTGCGTACGTCGACGTCCGCGACGCCGGTGACGGGGGTACGGCCGTACGGTTGCAGTACGCCTGAGCCGTCGTGCGGGAGGCCGCCCGGAGGACCTCGTGGTTCGAGCCGGAGACGTGCTGCTTCGGGCACTGACGTGACGTACGGCGGCGCTCACCGCACAGCGGCTGTCAGGGTGTGACGGTGTCGTTCAGCCACTCCGGGCTGAGCGCGATCCTCCGCAGATCGCCCAGGGTGAGGGCGGGCGCCTTGCGGGTCGCGGCCCTGTTCTGGTCGCCGGTGTTGAAGGCGCTGATCACGACCCGCAGCCCGCTCTTGCGCAGGGTGTCCGCCGTCCACATCACGACCCCCGCCCCGCCCTTCTCACCGGGCGCCCGGCGGACCGTGACCAGGGTGCCGTCGGCGAGGGTCTCGGCGTCGGAGCCGAAGAGCTCGCCGGCGACGTCCGACATACCGGGCTGCACATTGACCTGCACCAGGCTGCGGCCCTTGCCGTCGTCGACGACGAAGGAGCCGTACCCCGTCTCGTCGCTGCCGTGGGAGACGACGTCGACCTTCTTCGGCAGCAGCAGCTTGAGCTTGCGCAGGATCGTCAGTCCGGACAGCTCCCCGGGCCGGGTGGGGCCGACGGGCGCCTCGCTCGGCGACGTCACCTCCGGCAGGGCGCCGATGATCGCGCGCCACTCGGCGGCCGAGGCCAGGGCCTTCAGCTGCGCGGGGGTGAGCGGCGGATCCGTCCGGGTGATCGGCTTGTCCTTCTCCGCCGGGGAGTTCCACTCGATGACACTGACGCGAGAGCCGTCCGGGGTGACGAGATCGGCGCCCCAGGACTTGGTGTCGACCCGGCGGTCGGGATACTCGTACCCCTGGTAGACCGTGATCGCGGAGCCGTCCGGCAGGCCCTCGGTCGTGCAGCTGTCGTAGCCCGACTGTGTGCTGTCGGGGCAGGGCATCACCTCGGCGGAGGGGTTCAGCTTCCGCCCGCCCGTGGTGATCCGCTCCAGTCCCACGGAGACGGCCCCCTCGCCCTTTCCGTCGTCGAACACCCCCACCGCGAGCGGCGGCAGCCCCTCGTCCGTGCCGCGCGCCTCCGTGCGGGTGAACGTGCCCCGGGGGAGCAGCTTCTGGAGGGTGCGCACGACGTCGTCGGCGGAGTAGGTGCGCGCCCGGTCGGGGGTGCCGCTGCCGGCGACCGAGGAGGGCCGGGGGGCGGGGTCGCCGTGCCAGGGCACGAGCAGCGTGCCGGCCACGCCGACGAGCGCGAGGCTCGCCACGCTGCCCGCGAGTGCGGCCCGGCGCTGCAACTGCAGCCGCCGGCCGCGCCGGGCACCCGCGGCGGTGAGTTCGGAACGGGGGGCTTCGAAGGTGCCGCCGACCTCGTGCAGTGCGGCGGAGAGCCGGTCCTCGAAGCGGCCGGTGTGCTGGTCTGCGGGCATGGTGAACCACCGTTTCCACGGGCTGGAGTTGACGTCGGGGGAGGGTGAGGTGCTGGGGCAGGGGCGGCGGGGGGAAGGCCGGTGGACGAGGGCGCGTGGTCAGGGGCGTACGTACTCGCCGATGTCCCCGCCCAGCAGTTCCCGCAGCCGTCCCAGCGCCCGCGAGCAACGGGTCCGTACGGCCGCCGAGCTGGCGTTGAGGGCACCGGCGGTCTCCTCGATCGACCGGTCCTCCCAGTACCGCAGCACCACCACGGCCCGGTCCTTCGCGGGCAGCCGGCCGAGGGCCTGGAGCAGGGTGAGCCGCAGCGGCGTGTCGGTGCCGCCGCCGTCCGGCAGGTCCGGGAACGCCTCCACGGCCCGCTCCCGGCTGCTGCGTCTGCGCTGATGGGCGAGGTAGGTGCGGGTCAGGACGGTCTGCGCGTACGCCGCCGGGTTGTCCGCCCGGGACACCCGGCCCCAGCGGACGTACAGCCTGCCGAGGGTCTCCTGCACCAGGTCCTCGGCGAGGTGGGTGTCCCCGGCGGTGAGCAGACACGCGGACCGGTACAGATGCCCGGTGCGCGCCGCCGCGAACTCGGCGTACTCGTCCGCACGGACCTTCCTCATGCACGTCCCCCTGTGTCAGCTGCTCTGCTCGGCCGCGGTGCCGGTCGCGGAGCCGTTCGCCGCGCCGTCCTCACCTCATTGATGCGGTGGGACGGGGAAAATGTTTCAGGGGGGACCGAAAGCGGGTGCACAGGGGGTGCCGGGTAGGTTGCCCGGGTGACAGACCAGCCGCCGCCACCGCCACCACCCCCGGCCGTCCCGCCGGGCTTCGGTCCGCCTCCGCCCCCGTACGCGCCGGGACCGCCGCAACCCGTCCCGTCCGGCCCCGAGTTCCTCGCCGTCGACAAGCACAACTCGATCGTCGTCGACGTCTCCGGCGTGGCCTTCGAGATGTACGACATCACGGTCGACTTCCCCTGGCCGGAGGTCCGCAGCGTCCACTACAAGGCGAGCCCCAACGGCAAGGCGCTGATGGTGGCGGTGGTCCATCTGGACGGCCGGGTGTACGAATGCGTCGTGAACGCCAGACCACGAGAACTGCTCCGGACCTGGTTCACCCAACTGGCCTGGGTGCTGGGCCATTACCGGCCGATGGGGTAGGGGGCGGGCGTCGGGACCTGTCGAACAGCCGGCTCAGGATGGAGACGGAAAAGGGCTCACTCACGCACCCGGCCGTCAGCGCTCGCGCCATTGGGACGCCCACAGGACCGAGAAGAACACCCCGATGCCGGCGCTGAAGACGATCAGCAACAGTTCGCAGATCCGCAGCAACTGGGGCATGACGGGGGCGGGCCCAGGGGGGCCGCCCAACTGCGAATCGACGCGTCCCTGCGGATCGACCGTCGCCCGTACACGCTGTCCCACCGACAGCCGGGTCCCCATCGCATCCAGGCGGCGGTGCGGCAGCCCCGACGGCGCGGCGACGTCGTAGGTGTACGAAATCGCCATCTCCACACCGATGTCGTTGACGTCACGGTGCACATGCTCCCTCAGGACGGTGACCGTGACCTCGCGGCCGCGGTCGTGCAGAGCGTCATGGCCGGCGAGCAGGGTCCCGGTGACGAGGTGCACCACGCATACCGTGCCCACCACCCACCCCACCGCGCTGTTTTCCGCGTCGGTCGCCGCCCACGCCGCCACCCCGACCAGCCCGCCTCCGAACAGGGCCCCGCACACCACCCAGGCGTCACTGCGTGCGTAGGCCCAGTGCTCGTACCACCGCAAGGAAAAGATCAGCAGGGCGCCAACCCCGATCCCCACCGGCGGCCCCGCCGCCACCCACACCCAGCCCGGCCTCCGCACAGCGCCCCCCATCCAGCACCGCCGTACACCGATATGCGCACGCACCAGCATGCGGCGAAACCGGTCGCCACACCAGACCGGCGACCGCCGGGCCAGGAGACCACGGTGACCTTCTGCAACCCAGGTAAGAGACGCGAATACGACCCGAGCGGGAGTCGGGTTCCTCGTCCGCGGACCTAGCCTGGGCGGACCATGAAGCGAACCGACGACCGGCTGATCCCGGTCCTGTTGTCCTGCGTCCAGGTGCTGGTGTGGCCCGGGGTGGCGCTCGTGCGTGGCACCGTGCCCTCCGTGTCCGATCTGCTCGTGGCCGCCCTGGTCGCCGGACCGCTGACCGCCGCGCTCGCCCTGCGCCGGGCCCGCCCCGTGACCACCCTGGTCCTGGTCGCCGTCGCCTGCGGGCTGGGGGCCGGGCCGCTGCCCGCGGGGGCGGTGGCCGTGTTCGGGACCGCGGGCGTCGCGCTGGCCCTGTTCACCGTGGCGAGCGAACGCGACCCCTTCACCGCCGTGCTGTGCGGGGTGACGCTCCCCTTCTGGCAGGTGACGCAGGACGTCACCCTGCACGGGCTCAGGGACGGCGACGGCCTCGGCGTCGCCCTCACCGCCCTGCTGTACGGGGCCGCGTGCGGCAGCGGCCTGGTGGTCCGGCGGGTCCGGCGGGCCCGGCGGGCGGCCGAGCGGGCGCTGCGCCGCGCCGAGGCCGAGCGCCACCGGCTCCCGTCCGCCGAACGGCAGCGGATGGAACGGGAGTTGCACGACGTCAGCGCCCACCACCTGACCGCCGTGGTGGTCACCGCGGGCGCGGCGCTCGGGCTGCGCGAGCGGCGCCCCGAACTGGCGCAGGAGGCGCTGCGGTTCGCGGCCGAGACCGGCCGGGAGGTCACCCTGGCCCTCGGCGCGGTCCGGGCGCCGACGCCCTCGCGTGCGGAACTGCCCACGCCCGAGGAGAGGCTGCACGCGCTCGTCGCGGGGTTCCGCAGGCTCGACCAGCCGGTGGACTGCGAGATCGACCCCTTGCCGGACGGGGTCGTCGCGGACGCGGCGTACGGCATCGTGCGCGAGGCACTCACCAACGTGGCACGCCACGCGCCCGGTGCCCGTACGACGGTGCTGTGCCGGTACGGCGACACCCGCACCGACGTCGTGGTCACCAGCGCGGCCCCGCCGGCCGGGGCGGCGGCGCACGCCGCGGGCCTCGGCGGCGGGCGCGGCCAGGGCTTCCTGCGCTCCCGCGCCCGGGAGGCGGGCGGCACCCTGAGCACCGGCCCGACGGCCGACGGCGGCTGGGAGGTGCGCGCGGCCCTGCCCGGCCGCGGCTCCGCGCCGGGGGAGCGGAGCGTGCCGCGCGGCTACCGCCTCGCCCAGGTCGTCGCCGCGTTCGGGCTGTCCCTGCAACCGCTGCTCCCCGCGCTGGTGATCCGCCCGGACACCGCGTCGTCCGGCGCGCACGTCACCGCGGGCGCGCTGTTCGCCCTGCTCGTCGCGGCCCAGGCGGTCGCCCTGCTGTGGCTGCGTCGGACACCCCGGCTCGCCCTCGCCGCCCTGCTCGCCCTGGCCCCGCTGTGGCCGGTGGCGATGTCGCTGGGCGACTACGCCGGCCCGGTCCTCCTGCCGCCGGCCCTGAGCATGCTCGCGACCTGCACCGCACTCGCGGCACGGGCCCGGCACCGCAGCGCGGCAACCGGCTTCGGCTCCCTCGCCTTCTTCACGGATCGCCCCCTGGCCGTGGTCGTCCTCGCGGTGGTGGTCGTGCACGCGGGGGCCGCGACCGGTGCCGTGCTGGGGCGGGGCGTGGCGGTGCCCGGGTGGCTGGTCGCGGGGGCGGCGACGGCGGGGGTCCTGGTGACGGCCGCGGCGGCCGTGTGGGCCGGGGCCCGGCGGGGGCGGCGTGACCGGGCCGACCGGGGGGCGCGGGAGGAGCGGCTCGCCGCCTGGACCGGCGCGGCCGTCCGGGACGCGTGGGCCGAGCGGCGCCGGATCGCCGCCGGGCTGGAGACCACCGTGCTGGCCCGCACCGCCGACATGGTCGCCGAGGCGGAGGCGGGGCGGCTCGACTCCACCGCCGGCCGCGCCCGGGAGGCCCTGACCGCGATGCGGGCCCTGCTCGACGCGGTCCGGGAGGAGGAGACGGCCCCCGAACTGCGTCCCCAGCCCACCCTCCAGGCCCTCGACCTGCTCGCCGCGCAGTGCCGGGCCACCGGCCGCGACATCGAGATTCGGCTCACCGACCGCGTACCGGACCGGCTGCCCACGGCGGTGGACCTGACCGCCTACCATGCCGCCGAGGTACTGCTCGCGGTCGGCGGCGAGGCGCCCGCCCGGCTCGAACTCGACGCGGACGCAGGTACGTTGACGCTGACCGCCACCGGTGTGCCGCTTGGCGCCCGCCCCGCCCTGCGGGAGAGGCTCACGGCGCGGATCGCGGCACTCGGCGGCACTCTGACCACCGAGGGCCCCGGCCCGGTCGGTCTGCGGCTGCCGTTCGCGCCGGTGGCGGAGCACGGCGAGGAGAAGAGGGAACGATGAGTCTGAAGGTGCTGGTCGTCGACGACCAGGGCATCGTCCGGGCGGGGTTCGCCGCGGTGATCGACGCCGAGGAGGACCTGACGGTTGTCGGGGAGGCCGGTGACGGCGCGAGCGCGGTGCGGCTGGCGGAGGAACTCCGGCCCGACGTGGTCGTCATGGACGTACGCATGCCCGAACTCGACGGCATCGCCGCCACCCGCATCATCACCGGCCGCCAGGACGCGCCCCGGGTGCTCGTCCTGACCACCTTCGACCTCGACGCGTACGTCTTCGACGCCCTGCGCGCCGGAGCCTCGGGCTTCCTCCTCAAGGACGTCCAGCCCGCCGAACTCCTCCAGGGCATCCGGGTGGTGGCGGCGGGCGAGAGCGTGCTCGCGCCGTCGGCGACCCGGCGGCTGATCGGGCACTACGCCTCGGGTGCCGGGGCCGGGACCTCCCCCGGCACCCCGGCCCCCGAACTGGACAGCCTCACCGCCAGCCAGCGCGGTGTGCTCACGCTGGTGGCGGCAGGCCTCAACAACGCGGAGATCGCCGACCAGTTGGGCATCACGGTGGGCACGGTGAAGTCCCACGTCAACGCCCTCCTGCGCAAACTCGGGCTGCGGGACCGCGTCCAGGCGACGATCCTCGCCTACGACCTGGGCCTGGCCCGCCCGAACCCACCCGGCCTGCACCTCTGACGCCGACCGAGGGGAGCCCTCCATGCCCGACACCGTGACCGGCCGGCTGCGGCACGCCCTGACCGACGTCCTCGCCCTCGCCTACCTGGCCGTCTGCGCCGCCCTGCTGATCTGGGCCCTGGCGGTGACCGCCCTGGACGACTCGGGCGAGTCCATGGCCGGAGTCATCCCCCTCCTGGCCACGGCGCCCGCCAGCCTGGTCCTGCTCGTGCTCCCGGACCACGTCTCGATGATCGTGCTCGCCATCGTCTGCGGAGCCCTGGTCAACGCGACGGTCATCGGCTGGTGCTCCCGCGCGCTGCGCGGCTCACGGTAGCGCGTGCACATGCGCCCCCACGGTCGAGGACCAGGCGTTGCCCGCCGCCGCGTCCCAGTTGGTGGACCAGGTCATGGCGCCGCGCAGGTCCGGATAGGTCTTCGAGGGCTTGAAGGACCCGCAGTTCGTGCCCCGCGTCAGGCAGTCCAGCGCGTTGTCGACCACCGTGGGGGAGACATAGCCGCTGCCCGCGCCGCTGGGGGAGGCGGGCAGGCCCAGGCCGACCTGGGACGGGGAGAGGCCGCCCTCCAGCTGGATGCAGGCGAGGGCCGTCAGGAAGTCCACCGAGCCCTGGCTGTACACCTTGCCGTCGCAGCCCAGCATCGAACCGCTGTTGTAGTACTGCATGTTGACGACCGTGAGGATGTCCTTCACGTTCAGCGCGGTCTGGAAGTAGGCGTTGGACGTGGACTGCATGTCGATCGTCTGCGGGGCCATCGTCAGCACGAGCGAGGAGCCGGCCTTCGAGGCCAGTGTCCTCAGCGCCTGGCTCATGTACGTCGCGTTCAGACCGTTCTCCAGGTCGATGTCCACGCCGTCGAAGCCGTACGTCTGCATCAGGGCGTGGACCGAGTTCGCGAAGTTCGCCGCGGACGTCGCGTCGTTCACCGACACCGTGCCGTTCTGCCCGCCGACCGAGACGATCACCTTCTTGCCGGCCGCCTGTCTGGCCCTGATGTCGGCCTTGAACTGGTCGACCGTGTAGCCGCCGAGACCGGCGGAGTCGAGGGTGAAGGTCACCGCGCCCGGGGTCGTCGTCGCGTCGGCGAAGGCCACGGCGATGATGTCGTAGGCGGCGGGCACGTCGGAGATGCGCTGGACCGTCGCGCCGTTGTCGAAGTTCTGCCAGTAGCCGGTCACCGCGTGCCTCGGCAGTGAACCGCCGGACGCGGCCTTCGTCGTGCCCGTCACCGCCGCCGACCTCGGCGACTCGCCGGCCGCGTTCGTCGCCGTCACCTGGAAGCCGTACGACGTCGAGGCCGCGAGGCCGGTCACGGTCGCCGAGACGCCGGTCACGGAGGTGACCTTCGTGCCCGCCCGGTAGACGTTGTAGCCCGCCGCGTTCGGGACGCCGGACCAGGAGAGGGAGACGGAGGAGGAGGTCGTGCCGGACACGGCCAGACCGGTGGGCGCGGCGGGGACCGTGGGGGCCGGGTCGCCGCCTCCGCCGCCGTCGGGGCCGTGGACCGAGAGGTTGTCGGCGTAGTAGGGCTGCTGGCCGTACCAGCCGTGGGTGTAGACCGTCACCGAGGTGGTGGAGGCTCCCGTGGTGAAGGTGGTCCGGAGTTCCTTCCAGGTGGAGGAGTCGGGGGTCCAGGTGGAGACGTCCGTCGTGCCCGTGCCGGTGACGCCCAGGTAGGTGTAGCCGCCCTGCACCCAGGCGCTGAGCGTGTAGGTGGAGCCGGGCTTCACGGCCACCGTCTGGCTGCACCTGGCGTTGTCCTGGCCGGCCGGGGTCGCCTTCAGGGCGGCCGCGCCGCCGTGCACCGGCGAGGGCACCGTCGTACCGCTGCCCGCCGAACAGGACCAGTGGGCCAGGCCGGACTCGAAGCCGGCGTTCTTCGCGTTGTTCAGGTCCGCGGCGGGCGCCTGAGCCGCGCCCGCCAGGGACAGGGCGAGGGCGGCGGTGACCGCCCCCGACCACAGTCTCGTCACTCGTTTATGTGGGGACATGACAACACGTTGGTCCAGACCAATTGGCTTGTCAAGAGATCCGGTTGTGCAGGGTCCGTGTGCGCAACCTGCCCCGGTTTGGCGTGTCTTGCGCGAAGAACAGTTCCTTACCGGCTACGGAAAGCGGTTCTCCGGCCACAAGCGCGTGGTTACAGTGCTGACGTAGTCACGCAATGAAGTCACCCCGGTGCGCCGGAGTAACTCCCGGCGGGCCGGCCGCGGGAATCGGGGAGCTGCGCGTGCCAACTGCCGTTGCCGTGACCGGCGCCGACCTGGCGCTGCCGCCGCAGGACGAGCGGACCCTGCCCGCCGTCGTGCTCGCCGACCTGGACCGGCAGCCGCTGGAACAGGCCCTGGACGCCGTACAACTCCTCGTCGAGCAGCACGGGCACCTCGTCGTCGTGTACTCACGGGCCGTCCCGCCCGCGGTGGAGCAGCGGCTGCACACCATCCGCTCGCTCCTGGAGAGCGACCGCATCGCGCTGTACCGGCCCGACCTGCCGCCCCTCGGCGTCGCCGTCCTCGCCCGCCAGCTGCGCCAGCTCGCCTCCTGCGACCTCGGGCCGGGGGTGCTCGCCTCGGCGGGCCGGCTGCTCACCCACTACATCCACGCGGGCGCGCTCCTCGGCTCCGTCGCCCGGCTCGACCGGGTCCCGGTCGTCGGGCTGAAGGCGCACGCCCGGTCCTGGGTCCCGGGCAGCCAGTTCGCCGTACTCGCCCATCCACAGCCGCAGCTGGTCAAGGCCGCACCCGACGTCACCCTCCCCGGGCCCGAGTTCGGGACCTGGATGCTCGTCGGCCGCGGTCAGCTCCAGTCCGACTGGGTCACCGGGACCCTCGCCCCCGCCTGGAAGGCCCAGGGTCTGCGGGAGACCGAGGCGCCCGCCGAGTCCGCCGCCTGGTGGGGCACCCCCAAGCTGATCGAGTTCTGCGCCTACCTGCCCGACCTGTCGGTCCTCTACCAGCTCGTCGCCTCGGTCCGGCAGGGCGTCTGTCACTGGTGCGGGATCGACGTCATCGGCGACCGCTGTGTGTTCTGCTCCGCCGGCCCGCCGCCCGCCGCCGAGCTCACCGCCCGCCCCGTCCGCGCCCTCACCACCGGCTGAAAGGCGCACCCCGGCCGAGAAGCGCCGGCACCGACCACCGTTCCCGCTCGACCCGACCCCCAACGAGGTTGCACGGTTCCATGAACTCCCGTCAGCGCCGCGGCGTGATTCTCCTGCTCCTGTCGGTGGTGTGCGCCCTCGGTGCCTTCGCCGGCGTCCTCTCCGTCATCGACGACGTGAACTCCAAGGTCGGCCCCGAGGTCACCGCCTACGAGCTGCGGTCCGACATCGCGCCGTACACGGCTCTGGAGGAGAGCCAGTTCAAGAAGATCGAGATGCCGAAGCGCTGGCTGTCGCAGAACGCCGTCACCGATCTCACGGCGATCCGCCGCAAGATCGCCGTGACGACCCTGAAGAAGGGCTCGCTCCTGCAGAGCGACATGATCGTCGACCAGCCCGCCCTGCAGCCGGGGCAGCAGGAGGTCGCCATCATGGTCGACGCGGCCACCGGCGTCGCGGGCAAGATCAGCCCCGGTTCCTCGGTCAACGTGTACGCCACCTTCGAGGGCGCCCGCGACTCCGACCCCGACCAGTCGAAGATCATCGTCACCAACGCGCGCGTCCTCGACGTCGGCGAGATCACCGCCCTCGAACCCGACCGCGACAACCGCGCCGGCTCCGCCACCGACGCCGTCCCCATCACCTTCGCCCTGTCGACCCTGGACGCCCAGCGCATCACGTACGCCGAGTCCTTCGCCAAGCGCGTCCGCCTCGCCCTCGTGGCCCCCGGCGGCGCCACCACGATCCCCGACCAGGACCGTACGTACGAACTCGTCACGGACAAGTGAGAGGCCGCCGCCCATGCCCACGAGGATCCTCCCGGCCGTCGGCGACGCGGACGCGGTCCGCTCCCTCACCACCCTGCTCAGCCAGCTCCCGGACGCCGAACCGGTCCCCCCGGTCGCCGACTCCACACAGCTCGTCGACACCCTCGCCCGCCTCGCCGCCGAGTCCGTCGACGAACTCCCCGAGGTCGTGATCGTCCACGAACGCATCGGACCCGTCCCGGCGCTGGAGCTGGTCCGCGAGGTCGCCCTGCGCTTCCCGGCGGTCGGCGTCGTCCTCGTCACCACCGACGCCGGCCCCGGCCTCTTCCAGGCCGCCATGGACTCCGGCGCCCGGGGCGTCGTCACGCTCCCCCTCGGCTACGAGGAACTGGCCCACCGCGTCCAGTCCGTCGCCCAGTGGTCCGTCGGCGTCCGGCGCCATCTCGGCCACGGGGCCGAGGAGTTCACCGGCGTCGGCGGCACCGTCGTGACCGTCAGCGGCGCCAAGGGGGGCGTGGGCGCCACCCTCACCGCCGTGCAACTCGCCCTCGCCGCCCAGGCCTCCGGCCGGCCCACCGCGCTCGTCGACCTCGACCTCCAGACCGGCGACGTCGCCTCCTACCTGGACGTCCAGTTCCGCCGCTCGGTCGTCGACCTCGCCGCCATCACCGACCTCTCGCCCCGTGTCCTCGCCGAGGCCGTCTTCCGCCACGACAGCGGGCTGGCCCTCCTCCTCGCCCCCGCCGAGGGCGAACGCGGCGAGGAGGTCACCGACCGGGCCGTCCGCCAGATCGTCGGCGCCCTGCGCTCCCGCTACGAGGTGGTGGTCGTCGACTGCGGCGCCCAGCTCAGCGGCGCCGGAGCCGCCGCCGTCGAGATGGCCGACCGGGCGCTCCTCGTCACCACCCCCGACGTGGTCGCCGTCCGCGGCGCCAAACGCACCGTCCGCATGTGGGACCGCCTCCAGGTCCGCAAGGCCGAGGAGACGACCGTCGTCGTCAACCGGCACACCCGCGGTACGGAGATCCAGCCCCCGCTCATCCAGAAGATCACCGGCACGGCCGTCGCCGCCACCGCGGTCCCCGCCAACTTCCGGGAACTGCAGGCGGCCGTCGACGCCGGACGTGTCCACGCCCTCGACGGCAAGAGCACCGTCCGCCAGGCCCTGTGGGCGCTCGCCGCCGAACTGGGCCTCGTCAAGGCACCGGAGACGGCCCTCGTGCGCCGCGGCGGGCGTGCCCGCGGCGCGGACCGGGGGACCGGCGGCTTCCGGCGGCGGAAGGAGTGAGCGCCGTGACGAGGCGACGTCCGTGCGCCGGCGACCGCGGCCAGGTCACCATCGAGTTCCTCGGCATGACCCCGCTGATCATCGTCACCCTGGTGGTGGTGTGGCAGTGCGTGCTGGTGGGGTACACGTTCACGCTCGCGGGGAACGCTGCCGACGAGGCGGTGCGGGCGGGCACGGCGGCGCACCCCGGGCAGCGGGAGGGGGCCTGCCAGGAGGCGGGCCTGGACAAGCTGGGGGACGCGTGGAGGGGGAACGCCGACGTGGACTGCGGCACCGGCGGCGGCTATGTGACCGCCGACGTCTCCCTGCCCGTCCCCGTGCTGTTCCCGGGCACGATCGACTTCCCGGTCACGGTGCACGGACACGCGGGCGCCGTCGAGGAAGAGGACGGCGACTGAGATGCCGTACCCACCGCGCAGACGCGGCGACCGGGGGCAGGTCGCGCTGGAGTACCTCGGCTTCCTGCCCCTGCTGCTGATCGTCGCGCTGGGCGCCGTCCAGCTCGGACTCTTCGCCTACGCCGCCCAGCAGGCGGGCACGGCGGCGCGTACCGGGGCACGCAGCGCCTCCCTCGACCGGGACCCCCAGGGGGACTGCGCCCGGGCGGTCAGCAGCTGGCTCTCGGTGAGCTGCCCGCCCGCCTACCTGGGTGACGAGGTGCGGGTCACGGCGACGGTCACCATCCCCTCCGTCATCCCCGGCATCGACAACTTCGGCACCGCCCGCAAGACGGCCACGATGCCGGTCGACCACTGACTGAAGGAAGGCGACACCGCCATGAGCCTGCGGGCACGCATCAGCTCCCCCGAGGAGAGCGGCGGGCGCGGCGAGGACGGCCACCTGGTCTCCTCGTACCGGGCCAAACTCCTGGAGGAGATCGACCTCGCCGAGATGAGCTCGCTCGCGGCGGCCGAGCGCCGGGCCCGGCTGGAACGCGTCCTCGGCCACATCATCAGCCGCGAGGGCCCGGTGCTGTCGACGGGCGAGCGCGCGCAGCTGATCCGGCGGGTGGTCGACGAGGCGCTCGGCCTCGGCATCCTGGAGCCGCTCCTCGAGGACGCCTCCGTCACCGAGATCATGGTGAACGGCCCCGACGCGATCTTCGTCGAGCGGGCCGGGCGGGTGGAACAGCTCCCGCTGCGGTTCGCCTCGAACGACCAGCTCATGCAGACCATCGAACGCATCGTCTCCACCGTCAACCGCCGCGTCGACGAGACGAACCCGATGGTCGACGCCCGCCTCCCGTCCGGGGAACGCGTCAACGTGATCATCCCGCCGCTCTCCCTGACCGGCCCGATCCTCACCATCCGCCGCTTCCCGCGCTCCTTCACCCTCCACGAGCTGATCGGCTTCGGCTCCCTCGACGAACCGATGCTCTATCTGCTCGCCGGGCTGGTGCAGGCCAAGTTCAACGTGATCGTCTCCGGCGCCACCGGCACCGGGAAGACCACCCTGCTCAACGCGCTGTCCGGGCTGATCCCGGAGGGCGAGCGGATCATCACCATCGAGGACTCGGCCGAACTCCAGCTCCAGCAGTCCCACGTCATCCGACTGGAGTCCCGGCCGCCGAACGTCGAGGGCAACGGCCGGATCACCATCCGCGACCTGGTGCGCAACTCGCTGCGGATGCGCCCCGACCGGATCGTCGTCGGTGAGGTCCGCGGCGGCGAGTCCCTCGACATGCTCCAGGCGATGTCCACCGGCCACGACGGCTCGCTCGCCACCGTCCACGCCAACAGCGCCGAGGACGCGCTGATGCGGCTGCAGACCCTCGCCTCCATGTCCGACGTGGAGATCCCCTTCGTCGCCCTCCACGACCAGATCAACAGCGCGGTGGACGTCATCGTGCAGCTCACCCGGTTCGCCGACGGCGCCCGCCGGATCACCGAGATCGCCCTCCTCGACAGCCACGGCTCGGAGCCCTTCCGGCTGGCCACCGCCGCCCGCTTCGACGCCCGCCCCATGACCGCCGACGGCCGCGTCCACGGCGCCTTCGCGTACTTCCCCCTCCCGCGCCGCACCGCCGACCGCCTCTACATGGCGAGCCAGCCGATCCCCCAGGCGTTCGGGGTCGCCCGCGACGCACTCGAACTCACGACCAGGGAAGCCCGGTAGCAGCGATGACCCTCGACACCCTCATCACCCTCACCACCGGTGTGACGCTCCTGACCTGTGCCCTGGCCGTCGTGGGCGTGCACGTCTACGCCAAGGGCCACGCCCAGCGCGCCGCCCTCGTGGAGCGCCTGTCCGCCACCGGCCAGGCCCCCCCGGACGGACGCCGGCGCCGCTTCCGCGAGCTGGACCGCCGACTGCGCCGGACGAGGACGGGCCGCGCACTGGAACGGAGACTCGCGGCCACCGGCCTGGACGTCACCCCCGGCGAGTTCTTCGTCTCCATGCTCGCCACCGTGGCCGGCCTCTGGCTGGTCGGCCAGGCCGTCCTGGCCCCCTTCTTCGGCCCGCTCGCCGGACTCCTCGGCCTCTGGGCGGCCCTGCAGTTCCTCAACTGGCAGCGCCAGAAACGCATCGAGAAGTTCATCAACCAACTCCCCGAACTGGCCCGCATCCTGGCCAACGCCACCCACGCCGGTCTCGCCCTGCGCACCGCGATCGGCATGGCCGCGGAGGAGCTGGAGGCGCCGGCCGGCGAGGAACTCGCCAAGGTCGCCGACCAGTTGGCCATCGGCCACTCCATCGACGACGCCCTCGGAGAACTCGCCGAACGCCTCCCCTCCCGTGAACTCGTCGTCCTCGTCACCACCCTGATCCTCTCCAACCGGGCCGGCGGCCAGGTCGTCGGCGCCCTGCGCAACCTCACCGAGACCCTGGAGGAACGCAAGGAGACCCGGCGCGAGGTCCGCACCCAGCTCTCCCAGGTCAACATGACCTCGTACGCCGTCCCGGTGCTCGGCGTCGGCGCCCTGTTCCTCATGGACGGCGTCAACGACGGCACCCTCGACCGGATGACGTCCTCCGCCGTCGGCCAGGCCTGTGTGATCGTCGCCTTCGGCCTCTACGCCGTCGGCTTCGTCCTCATCCGCCGTATGTCCCGCATCGACGTCTGAGGAGGGGACGTACACCGTGGAACTCCTGCTGGCCCTCGCCATGGGCCTCGCCGTCTGGGGGATCTTCGCCGGGTTCCGGATGTACCGGGCCGAGGTGAAACTCCCCAGCGACCTCGTCCTCGCCCTGGAGGTCGGCGCCACCCGCACCAGCGCCGTCGGCTCCCTCGTCGACCGCATGGGCATGCGGTACGCGCCGGCCGTCCTGCGTCTGATGGGTCCCAGGCAGGTCGCCCGCTACCGCCGCCGCATCGACCTCGCGGGCAACCCCGGGGGCCTGACGATCGACCGGTACGCCGCCCGTCGCGCGGTCTACGGCGCGATCGGCGGCGTCGGCGCGCTGGCCGCCCTCCTCCAGGGCAGCTTCTTCGTCGCCCTGCTCATGCTGGCCTTCGCCGCCTTCTGGTCCGAGGTCGGCATCTGGTCGGCGATCCGGGTCCGCAAGGACGCCATCGAACGCACCCTGCCCGACTTCCTGGACGTCCTCGCCGTCGTCGTCAGCGCCGGCCTCGGCTTCCGCCAGGCCCTCGACCGGGTCGCCTCCAAGTACGAGGGTCCCTGGGCGGACGAGATCCGCATCACACTCCGCCAGATGGACCTCGGCGTGAGCCGCCGCGAGGCCTTCGAGGAGCTCCGCCGCCGCAACGACTCCGAACAGGTCGCCATGTTCGTCACCGCCCTCCAGCAGGGCGAGGAGCTGGGCGCGCCGATCGTCGACACGCTCGTCGCCATCGCCAAGGACATGCGCCGCACGGACGCCCAGAACGCCCGCCGCAAGGCCGCCCGCGCCGTCCCCAAGGCCACGCTGATGATCACCACGTTCATGGTCCCGGCGACGATGCTCCTGCTCGGCGCGGGCATGCTGCTGGGCTCCGGCACCGACTTCAGCTCGATCACGGGGGAGTAGGCGGCCGGTCATGAAGGACACCGTGGGCAGGGCGGGCCTGGACGGCGTCCGCCTCCAGGCGAACGCCGTCCAGGCCATGTGCCGTCAGGTCTTCGGCTTCCGCCTGGCGATGATCGCCGTGGCCGCCCCGTCCGCCCTGCTGCACGCCTCCCCGGGCCTGGGCGTCCGCCTCGTCGGCGCGGCCGTGGTCGTCACCTTCATGGGCTCCTACGTCCTCTTCCGCGACTGGGAACGCTTCGGCCCCCTGCTCCTGCGCCACCCCGCCCTGCTGGCCTCCGACACCCTCGTCGGGACGCTGCTGCTGATCTCCGCCGGCCCCGACACCACCCTCGCGTACGTCAGCGTCTGCACCCCCCTCCTCGCCGGCATCGTCTACGGCTGGCGCGGCGCCGCGTGCTTCGCCTCGCTCCAGTCGCTGATCCTGCTGCTGGTCCAGGCGACCGTCGGCCGGGGCGCGGGCACGGGCGGGGGTGCGGGCGCCGGAGCGGGCCTGGCCGAACACCTCCTGCTCCCCGGCTTCTGCGTCATCACCGGAGCGGTCGGCTCCACCCTGCGCGGGCTGCTCCTGCGCTTCGGCGAGGCCACCCACGCCCTCGCCGCCGTCCGCGCCCGCCTCGCCGCCGCCGAGGCGGTGACCGCCGAACGCGCCCGTCTCGCCCGCGAGATGCACGACTCCGTGGCCAAGACCCTGCACGGCGTCGCCCTCGCGGCGGACGCCCTGGCCACCGCGGCGGACCCCGCGCACGTACGGCGGCAGGCCGAGCTGGTCGCGACCTCGGCCCGCCGCGCCGCCGCCGAGTCCCGCGACCTGCTCGCCGACCTGCGCCAGGCACCGCCAGGGGCCGACGGAGGCGGCGGGGTGGACGTCCTGCCCGAACTGGCGGCCCACGCGGACGACTTCGCCGAACGCACCGGACTGCGGGTCACCTACCGTCCCACCGGCGACCGTACGACCCTCCCCGTGCCCCCGGCGGTGGCGCGCCAGCTGCTCACCATCACCGCCGAGGCCATGGAGAACGCCCACCGCCACGCCGCCCCCACGGCGGTCGAGGTCCGCGCGGGCGTCGAGGACGACCTCCTCACCCTCACCGTCCACGACGACGGCCGCGGCCTGCCCCCCGGCACCACCCTCGAACACCTCCGCGCCACCGGCCGTTTCGGCCTCCTCGGCATGGCGGAACGGGCCGCCTGCGTGGGCGCCCGCCTGCGCATCGCCAGCGACGACCGCGCCCGCTCCGGCACCGAGGTTCGGCTGGAACTCCCCCTGGCCGCCCTGACCTTCCGAGAGGAGGCACCATGCCGGACCGGCCCGCCGTACGCGTAGTGGTGGCCGACGACAACCCCGTGGTCCGCGCGGGCCTCACCGCGCTGCTGTCGAGCTGCGCGGACGTCACGGTCGTGGCGGAGGCGGCGGACGGCCGCGAGGCCTGCGAGGCCGCCCTGCGCCACCGCCCCGACGTGGTCCTCCTCGACGTCCGCATGCCCGGCGTCGACGGCCTCACGGCCCTGCCCCACCTGGCCCGGATCACCACGGTCCTGATGCTGACGTACAGCCACGACCCGCACACCGTCCGGGCGGCGCTGCGCGGCGGGGCGAGCGGCTACCTGGTGCACGGGCGCTTCACGGTGGAGGAACTGAGGGAGGCGGTGAGGACTGCGAGGACTGCGAGGACTGCGAGGACTGCGCACGAGAGTGCGAATGCACACGCAAAACTGCCTGCAAGTGCCTTGCCATTAGCGACTTCACCCAAACCGCTTTCGCGACTGCAACCATCTGTGGGACCCTCTGACGAGTCGGGTCACCGGGCCGGGTTCCAGCTCAGCGCGAGGGAGGCGGAGATCATGGACCTCATCGCCTCGGGCATGAACAACCAGCAGATCGCCGCCGCATGCTTCATCAGCGAGAAGACGGTCAAGAATCACATCAACCGCATCTTCGCCAAGCTGCACAGCAGCAGCCGCGCCGAGGCGGCGGCCAAGTGGCTGGGAAATTGGGCCCTGGGACCCTCGCCGGGGACACCCCGGGCGCCCTACGTTCCTCCTGCCAGTGCCTCAAACCGAGAGGAACACCATGAGCGACCTGCTGCTGAAGACCGTCATCGCGGCCATGGTCCGGGTGACGGAGGCGGTACGGCGCCGCACCGCCGACGACAGGGGGCAGACCGCGGTCGAGTATCTGGGGATCATCGCGGTGGTGGTGGCGATCGTGGTGCTGATCGCGAACACGAATCTGGGGGCGACCATCGTGAACAAACTGACGGCTCAGATCGCCAAGGTGGCCCCCTGACACTGCTTCGCAGGCGCGGCGATGCGGGGCAGGCTTTCCCCATCTATCTCACGGTGGTGGCGGGCCTGCTCTTTCTCGCGTTCGCGTACTTCGCGGTGGGCCAGGCGGCGGTGAACAGGAACGGCGCCCAGACGGCCGCCGACGCGGCGGCCCTGGCGGCCGCCCAGGAGACCAGGAACGAGCTCGCCGACGAGTGGGTGCTCGACGTGCTCGACCCCGCGAAATGGCAGGGCATCTTCGACGGCAACGGCGGGACCAACACCTGCTGGAGAGCAGACCAGTTGGCCGAGATGAACGATGCGACGGTCCAGTGTTCCCCGGACGGGCTCCTGAGCTACCGGGTCAGGGCTCAGACCAACAGGACAGTCGGGGACTCGGTGGTGCCCGGCACGGCGGACCGTCAGGCGCACGCCAACGCCGTCGCGGTGATCGAGCCGCTGTGCACGTTCGACCCGCCGACCGACGGTGCTGAGGTCGACGTACTTCCGACGCTCGAGTGTGACGACGGGGACTGGGTGCTGGACCCGGAGAACCTGACCGATCTGCCTGGACCCGAAGACCTGTTCGACGTGCACTTGGCCACAGGCTGAGGAAGGAAGCGGACTGATGAACATGCGATTCACGGCGCAAGCCCGCAAGGCGGTGGTCGCGCTGACCGTCGTGGCCGGGTTGGCCGTCGGCACTGCCGCGTGCGGTGGTGGCGGTGGGGACGACAAGAAGCCCCAGAGCTCGTCGTCCTCCTCCAAGGCCGGTGGATCGCAGCCGGAACCGCAGGAGGGGCAGTCCGAGGAGCCTTTGGCCGAGATGAAGGGCCCGAGCGGACTCCTTCTGCAGATCACGTCCGCCGTTCGGGATTCCGGCGGTTTCGTGACGGTGAACGGACAGATGAAGAACGACGGATCGGAAGTGGCCGTCATTCCGCTGGAGCTGAGCGGCAACGAAACCGAGATCATGAACAACGGCCGCTCCCTCGGCGGAGCCACCCTCGTCGACTCCAAGAGCAAGAAGCGCTACTACGTCCTCCGCGACACAGAGGGCCGCCCCCTCACCACCACCGGGTTCTCGACGCTGAAGGCGGGGGAAACGATCGACGTGTTCCTGCAGTTCCCCGCCCCGCCCGCGAGCAGCACGGAGGTCACCTTCCAGCTCCCGCTGTTCCCCAGCGCGGTCGTCAAGATCTCCGGGTGAGGCCGGTCATGACCCCACGTCTGCCTCTGGCGGTGGCCGCCGCCACCCTCCTCGTCCTCGGCACGGCACCCGCCTCCCTGGCCGACGACACCACCCCCAGCGTCCCCCCGGGTACCGAAGCCACCGCCTCCGCACCGGTCGAGGTGGACCCCAACGACCCCGACCTCAAGCTCCCCGAGGGCGGTACGCTCGCCGCGCCCAAGGTCCTCGACATCAAGCAGGTCGTGGAGGACGAGTCCGGCGACGAACGGCGCGAGGACACCAACGCGGACGTCACGTTCGCCCTCCAGGCCGAGGTCCTGTTCGGCAAGGACAGCGCGCAGCTCGGCACGGAGGCGAAGGCCCGGATCGCGGTGATCGCCGACGAGATCAAGAAGCAGAACACCAAACTGGTCCGCGTCTTCGGCTTCACCGACAACCTCGGCTCCTCCGCCCACGGCGACGTCCTCTCCAAGCAACGCGCCGACGCCGTCCAGACGGAACTCGCCGCCGACCTCAACGACCCCGCCCTCACCTTCGAGGTCCGCGGCTACGGCGAGCAGTACCCCATCTCCGACAACTCCACGGAAGAGGGCCGCAAGAAGAACCGCCGCGTGGAGATCACCTTCCCGAGGACCGCGGGCTGACGTCCGTCACCTCGACGCGTACGCCCGGTCGGAGCCCCCAGCCCTCCATCGCCCCCGCCGCCGCCTCCAGGACGTGGCGGGAGCGGAGGCGGGGCAGGCCCAGGCGGGCGGGGGGCATGGTGCGCACGGCGATGACCCTCAGACGGCGGTCGAGGTAGGCGACGTCGAGGGGGATGCGCATACCGAAGGTGTGGATGCTGCCGGCGGGGGTCAGGAGCAGGGCGCCGTCGACGGAGTCCCGGCCCAGGAGGCCCCGGGTGCGGGCACGGTAGGAGGCGGCGATCTCCAAGGGGATGCGCAGCGGGGGTCCCCCGTCCGCCTCCACGAGCAGTTCGGCATACCCGTCGTGCCAGCGCGCCATGGACCTCATCCCCTCGCTCGCCTCGCTACCCTCGGCACGGTAGCGAGCCGGGACACGAAGAGGTGGCCGTCGTATGCGGAAGATCGTCCTGATGATGTCGGTGTCCCTGGACGGATACATGGAGGGACCGGACCGGGACATCTCGTGGCATCGCGTCGACGACGAGGTCCACCAGGACGCCAACGACTTCGTCGCCCGGATGGCCGCTCTGCTCAGCGGCCGGGTCACCCACGACCTCATGGCCGATTTCTGGCCCACCGCCGACGCCGACCCCGAGGCCCCCGCGGTGATGGCCGAATTCGCCGCCCTGTGGCGGGAGATCCCCAAGTACGTCTACTCCCGCACGCTGGAGCACGCCGACTGGAACACCACCGTCGTGCGCGAGGTCGTCCCGGAGGAGGTACGGGCCCTCAAGGAGGGGCGCCACGCGGAACTGGGCCCCGGCGACCTGGGGCTCGGCGGTGCCGATCTCGCCGCCGAGTTCCTCCGCCTCGGGCTCGTCGACCAGATCCGGCTCTACGTCCACCCCGTCCTGATCGGCCGCGGCAAACCCCTCTTCCCGGACACCGGCACGGTCACCGGACTGCACCTCGCCGAATCCCGCACCTTCGGCAACGGCGTCGTCCTGCTGTGCTACGACGTCGAGCGGGGCTGAGAGGGGATAACCGGCGGGCGCGAACGGCGGGTCACCTGCCAGGATCGCCCCATGAGCGACGACGACCGACACCAGGGCACGACGGGCGGGCGGACGGGCACCGCCTTCCGGGAGCTTCTCGCGGAGGGCGCCGCCGTTCCCACCGAGGGGTGGGACTTCTCCTGGTTCGAGGGGCGGGCGACCGAGGAACGGCCCTCCTGGGGGTACGCGGTGTCCCTCGCCGGACGGCTCGCCGGTGCCGGTGCCGTGCTCGACCTCCAGACCGGCGGCGGGGAGGTCCTGGACTTCGCCCTCGCGCGGGCCGCCGCGGACGCCGCCCCCGCCCCCGTCCTCACCGTCGCGACCGAGGGCTGGCCGGCGAACGCCGCCAGGGCCACCGCCCTGCTGCGGCCGCGCGGCGTCGCCGTCGTCGCCGTCCCGGAGACGAGCCCGCTGCCGTTCGCCGACGCCGCGTTCGACCTGGTGAGCAGCAGGCATCCGGTACGGCCCCGGTGGAGCGAGATCGCCCGGGTGCTGCGGCCCGGCGGGACCTATTTCGCCCAGCACGTCGGGCCACGCAGCGTCTACGAGCTGGTCGAGTACTTCCTCGGCCCGCAGCCCGAGGGGGCGAGCCAGGACCGTCACCCCGACCGTGAGCGCGCCGAGGCCGAGGCGGCGGGCCTGGAGATCGTCGACCTGCGCGCGGAACGCCTGCGGATCGAGTTCCACGACATCGCCGCCGTCGTCCACTTCCTGCGCAAGGTGATCTGGATGGTGCCGGACTTCACCGTGGAGGCCTACGAGCCCCGTCTGCGCGCCCTGCACGAACGGATCACCGGGCAGGGCCCCTTCGTCGCCCACAGCACCCGCCACCTCGTAGAGGCCCGCAGACCGCCCGTCCGACCGTCCGCCTGACCGTGCGCCCGCGGGGGCCGGGCCCCTCAGGCGTGCGCCCCCGTGGTCACCTCGCCGATCACCAGCTCCGCCGCGGCCTCCAGCACCTCCCCGACCGGTCGGCCCGTTCGCCCAGCTCCTGGGTCTGGCGGGCCGTCAGGCGGCCGGGCGGTTCCACCTGGCTTTCGGGCAGGGTGCCCGGTCCTTCAAGGCCGGGGTGAATGCCCGCTCCGCTGACGGCCGGGCAGAGGTGTGGTCACTCGGATGGGTGATGGTGATCGATGAGGTGCGCGGGCGGGGAACGTGTGGTCTACGTTCTCGGCATGGCACGGTTTCGGATGTACCCGACGGGTGAGCAGGAGCGGCAGATGCTGCTGCACTGCGCGCACGCCCGGTACGTGTGGACCCGGCGGGAGAACGAGTGGCTGCGCGCAGACCGTCCCGCGCGGGCCGTGCGTCCGCACCAGTGACCTGTCCCCGCCCAGCGCGGCCCGTACGCCGGTCCGTGTCGTCCCCTCGGCACGGATGCCGACCGACAGCTCCGCCGCCGAGGGAACCTGTGCGTGCGCGCCGAACATGGCCGCGACGATCTCCGCGGGGCCTCTGGTGCCGGCTGTGAGCGGATTGGCCAGGAACTGCCGTTCCAGCCGTCGTGCGGACGCCTCTTGCCAACTGATCCTCGGGGTCATGGCGCCGACGCCGGAGGGCAAAGAGGACGGGAACTGTCCGCAATGGGGCCGCCGGACACCGGTCGGGTCGGCCCGCTCGGCGGCGCCGGACAAATAGAAAGGGGCATTCCGGTTCACTCCGGAACAGACCGCCGCACAACCTCCACGAGGTTTCCACATCGTTATCGCGAGCGGTTCCCATTCGCTGCGGGCCTCACGTAAGTTCAAGCGCAGGTAATTCGCGTGAGCAAAGCTGCGCGGGCGGCACCGCGCGGTGGAGGGGGCTGTGCGGCGCCGTCCGCGTCAAGCGGGCGCGAGTCGCCGGGGTAGCCCGTCGGGGGGACGGGCGGACAACTGCCCGAGTGGCGCCCAAGTTCCGCCAAAACCGCGACATCCCTCGGTAAACGCCGCCATTCCCCTGGGATTCCGCCGTGATTCGGCCATGAGAGCCGTATGAATCATGCCCTGTCAGGTCATCGGGGCGTCGCCGAATGACTGCGGAGAGTAATTGTGTCGCGCTGATGCACGCAGCATCACTTACGAAGGGTTATGGTGGAAACCCCCCCTCGGGCCGGTCCGTCTCCCCCCCACGGACCGGCCCGTTTTTTGCACCAGAGAGCGGCGCCGCGCCCCAACCCCCCGCGCCCGCACCCGACAACCCACCGCACCGCCCCGCACCGGTACCCTGTTCCCCCGCGGGGACCGCACTCGCACGGAGGGGCTGACATCACGTGAACCTGCGCGACAAGCTGCGCGGCCTTCTGGTCAGGCTGTACGCACGCCGGGTGGAAGGCCACCTGGACCACGCTCAGGTGCCCAAGCACATCGGCGTCATCATGGACGGCAACCGTCGCTGGGCGAAGGCCTCGGGGTCCACCACCGAGCACGGCCACCGCGCCGGCGCCGAGAAGATCGAGGAGTTCCTCGGCTGGTGCACCGAGACGGACGTCGAGGTCGTCACCCTCTGGCTGCTGTCGACGGACAACCTCGACCGCCCCCAGGAGGAACTCGTCCCCCTCCTCGGCATCATCGAGGACGTGGTCCGCACCCTCGCCGCCGACGGCCGCTGGCGCGTCCACCACGTCGGCACGCCGGACATCCTCCCCTCCCATGTGCAGACCGCGCTGAAGGAGGCCGAGCAGGCCACCGCCCACGTCGACGGCATACTGGTCAACGTCGCCATCGGCTACGGCGGACGCCAGGAGATCGCCGACGCCGTGCGCTCGATGATCACCGACGCGGCCGACCGGGGCGTCTCCATGGAGGACCTCGCCGAGTCCGTCAGCGTCGACCTGATCGGCCGCCACCTCTACACCGGCGCCCAGCCCGACCCCGACCTCGTCATCCGCACCAGCGGCGAACAGCGGCTGTCGGGTTTCATGCTGTGGCAGACGGCCCATTCGGAGTACTACTTCTGCGAGGTCTTCTGGCCGGCCTTCCGCAAGGTCGACTTCCTGCGTGCCCTGCGCGACTACGCGGCACGTCATCGCCGTTACGGCGGCTGACCGAGGGACGGAAGTAACAAGGAGTTCACCGGTGCGCCGTCATATGCCGTGGCATGGCGGCGCATCTTCGAGGGCATAAGCCAAGCAGGTCGACGCCCGAACCACGGGTGTCGGATCCTCAGCGGGCGGCACGGGGCCGTCCGCCCGGGAGGCCCTTTGCACCAGCCCGACCGTGCGGTCACGGCACGGAAGAAGCAGCGGGGGGCCGGTACCCGGCCCGTGCATCGGGGCCGTCGACCGGTCCAGCTCCACTCCGTCGCTCCCCGACCTCATCCGAGGGGGTACGTCCTTCCGTGGTGACCAGCACAAAGCGCCGTATGCCTGACCGGCGCACCTATGTTCTCGACACCAGCGTCCTGCTGGCCGACCCGAACGCCATGACCCGCTTCGAGGAACACGAGGTCGTGCTCCCCATCGTCGTGGTCACGGAACTGGAGGCCAAGCGGCACCATCCCGAACTCGGCTACTTCGCCCGGCAGGCGCTGCGCCTGCTCGACGACTACCGGGTGAAGTACGGTCGCCTCGACGCCCCCATCCCGATCGGGGAACTGGGCGGCACCATCCGTGTCGAGCTCAACCACTCGGACCCCAGCGTGCTGCCCAGCGGCTACCGGCTGGGGGACAACGACTCACGCATCCTCGCGGTCGCCCGCAATCTGCAGGCCGAGGGGTTCGACGTCACCGTCGTGTCGAAGGACCTGCCGCTCAGGATCAAGGCGTCGTCGGTCGGTCTCCTGGCGGAGGAGTACCGCGCCGAACTCGCCATCACGGACTCCTCCGGCTGGACCGGAATGTCCGAACTGGGCCTGTCCGGCGAACAGGTGGACATCCTCTTCGAGGAAGGACACGTGTACGTCCCGGAGGTCGCCGACCTGCCCGTGCACACCGGTCTGACCATCCAGTCGGAGCGCGGCAAGGCACTGGGCCGGGTCACCCCGGAGGGCAACATCCGGCTGGTGCGGGGCGACCGGGAGGCGTTCGGCATCAAGGGCCGCAGTGCCGAGCAGCGCATCGCGCTCGACCTGCTGCTCGACCCGGACGTCGGGATCGTGTCGATGGGCGGCCGGGCCGGCACGGGCAAGTCGGCGCTGGCGCTGTGCGCGGGCCTGGAGGCGGTCCTGGAGCGCCGCCAGCACCAGAAGGTGATGGTCTTCCGTCCGCTGTACGCGGTGGGCGGGCAGGAGCTCGGCTATCTGCCGGGTTCCGAGGCCGAGAAGATGAGCCCCTGGGCCCAGGCGGTGTTCGACACCCTGTCGGCCGTCACGTCCCGCGAGGTCATCGAGGAGGTCACCGCGCGCGGGATGCTGGAGGTCCTGCCCCTGACGCACATCCGGGGCCGCTCCCTGCACGACGCCTTCGTCATCGTCGACGAGGCCCAGTCCCTCGAACGGAACGTGCTGCTGACCGTTCTGTCCAGGATCGGTGCCAATTCGCGGGTGGTCCTCACCCATGACGTGGCCCAGCGGGACAATCTGAGGGTCGGGCGCTACGACGGTGTCGTCGCCGTCGTGGAGAAGCTGAAGGGTCACCCGCTCTTCGCGCACGTGACGCTGAACCGGTCCGAGAGGTCCCAGATCGCGGCGCTTGTGACCGAAATGCTGGAGGACGGCCACATCTGACCCTGACCGCACAAGTTCATAAGCTGTGAGCGTCCGTTGGTGCCGTCGGGCAAAGGCTGTGAGCCTAGCCGGGCGGCACCGGCGTGTGTGGGGGTTCGGCGAAATATCCGGGCATCGCGAGGGTGTGAGCTTTCACACGTAACTCGGAATTGCCTTGCGGCATCCGGTTACGGCAGAGTCTCGATCCTGTCAGGCCCCGCATACGGCACACGTGTACCCCCAGGGGTACGGGAACACACGCGCACCACCTCCAACTCCATAGCGTCGCCGTATGCCGCCCGAGCACCACACGGCGCTCCCCGCACGGGAGTTGCCCACCGGGCCCGTGTCTCCCGTGACCCATCGAGGGGAGGCCAGCGTCAGGGGCACGATCGCGTCCGCCAGGGTCACCGAAGCGGGCGCTGCTGGAAGGAAACCGTGTGAGCCGGATCTCGGTCCGGGGATTCGCAGTGGCCTCGGCCACGGCGGTCACCGCTGTCGGAAGCGTTGTCGGCGTTGCCTCGGGCAGCATCGCAGCACCGAACAACGACGCTGAGGCGACCGCGAGCGACGCGACGCTCCTCGCTGACATCCCTGCCGGCCAGCAGGCCCAGGTGCAGACCGCCACCGTGGCGCAGCAGGCCAACTACCAGGCCATCGCCGCCGACGAGGGCGCGAAGAAGGAAGCGGAGGCAGCGGCCCGCAAGGCTGCCGCCGAGACCGCCGTCGCGAAGAAGGAGGCCGCCGAGAAGGCGGCCAAGGAGCGCGCGGAGGCGAAGGCCAAGGCCAGCCGCAGCGCGTCCGACTTCCCGATCCAGAGCTCCTACACGGTCGCGCAGATCCAGGCCATGGCCGCGCAGATGGTGCCGAGCGGCCAGTTCCAGTGCTTCAGCAACATCGTGGACCACGAGTCCAGCTGGAACTACCACGCCGTCAACGCCTCCTCCGGCGCCTACGGCCTCTTCCAGGCGCTGCCCGCCGGCAAGTACGCCTCCGCGGGCGCCGACTGGCAGACCAACCCGGCCACGCAGATCAAGTGGGGCCTGAACTACATGGACAGCCGGTACGGCAGCCCCTGCGAGGCGTGGTCGTTCTGGCAGGCCAACCACTGGTACTGAGTCCCGGGCGGCTCCGGCCGCACCTCCTTGCAGCTCGACTTCACCTCGAACGAAGGAATTCGTGTGAGCCGGAACTCGGCCCGGGGATTCGCGGTGGCCTCGGCCACCGCGGTCACCACTGTCGGTGCGGTCATGGGCGTGGCCCAGGCCAACACCGCACCCAGTGACGACGCGCAGGCCACGGCGAACGGCACGACGCTGCTCGCCGATTTACCGATAGGCCAACAGGCCGAGGTGCAGACGGCCTCGCTGCACCAGCAGGCCACCACACAGGCCGTCGCCGCGGACACCACCGCCAAGAAGCAGGCGGAGGAGTCCGCCCGTCAGCAGGCGGCCAAGGACGCCGTGGCCAAGCAGAAGGCCGCCGTCGCCAAGGCCAAGGCCGAGAAGGCAGCCGAGGAAGCCGAAAAGGCCGAGCAGCGCGCCGAGGCGGAGACCAAGTCCACCGCGTCCTCCGGCAGCACCGCGAGCTTCCCGCAGCAGGCGTCGTACACCGTCGCCGAGGTCCAGGCCATCGCACGGCAGATCGTGCCGGCCGGCCAGTTCCAGTGCTTCAGCAACATCGTGAACCACGAGTCCACCTGGAACTACCAGGCCGTCAACCCCTCGTCCGGCGCCTACGGTCTCGTCCAGGCCTACCCGGCGTCGAAGATGTCGTCCGCGGGCGCCGACTGGCGCACCAACCCGGCGACCCAGATCAAGTGGGGCCTGAACTACATGAACGAGCGGTACGGCAGCCCGTGCGACGCCTGGGACTTCTGGCAGGCCAACGGCTCGTACTGAGCCGCCGCTCCACCCCGCTCAACCCCGCGCAGCCCCTCCCCGTCCATGGGGGAGGGGCCATCGCCCTGTACGGTCGACAAGCCGACGACTCCAGGGGGAGTGGTGGGGAGAGACGGGGGAAGAGGGCGGATCATGTCGCGAGTGCCAGGGTGGCTCGGCCGGCTCGGCGCCGGTCTGAGCGAGATGGGTGAGCGGCTCGACGAGCGGCGTGCCGAGGTGGAGCGCGAGAGCATGCCCGAGGAGCCGGTGCCGGTGCCGGAGCCCCCGGCGCCCGAGACCGTCGTGGCGGCCCCGCAGGAGCCCTCCCCGCCCCTTGTGCGCCCCGATCCCGCCGAGGCCGTCCCGTGGGGCGTCCGGGTCGCCGCCGAGGCGGGCTGGCGGCTGCTGGTGCTCGCCGGGACCGTCTGGGTCCTGATCAAGGTCATCAGCGCGGTCCAACTGGTCGTCCTGGCCTTCGTGGTCGCGCTGCTGCTCACCGCCCTGCTCGAACCCACCGTGGCCCGGCTCAAGCGCATGGGGGTGCCCGGGGGACCCGCGACCGCCCTCACCGCGATCCTCGGGTTCGTCGTCATCGGCCTGATGGGCTGGTTCGTGACCTGGCAGGTCATGGAGAACATCGACAACCTCTCCGACCAGGTCCAGGACGGCATCGAGGATCTGCGCCGCTGGCTGCTCAACAGCCCCTTCCACGTCACCGACAAGCAGATCAACGGCATCGCCAAGAACCTGCGCGAGGCGATCGGCGCCAACACCGACTCCATCACCTCGGCGGGCCTGGAGGGCGTCACGGTCGTCGTCGAGGCGCTCACCGGCATCCTGCTGGCGTTCTTCTCGACGCTCTTCCTGCTCTACGACGGCAAGCGGATCTGGGAGTGGACCCTCAAGCTGGTCCCGGCCGCCGCCCGGCCGGGCGTGGCGGGCGCGGGCCCGCGGGCCTGGGCGACGCTGACGGCGTACGTCCGGGGCACGGTCGTGGTGGCCCTCATCGACGCCATCTTCATCGGCCTCGGCATCTACTTCCTCGATGTGCCGATGGCCGTGCCGCTGGCCGTGTTCATCTTCCTGTTCTCGTTCATCCCGCTGGTCGGCGCGGTGGCCTCCGGCGCGCTGGCGGTGGTCGTGGCGCTGGTGACCCAGGGCGTGTTCACCGCCGTGATGACCCTGGTCGTGGTGCTCGCGGTACAGCAGATCGAGGGCCACATCCTGCAGCCGTTCATCCTCGGCCGCGCGGTCCGCGTCCACCCGCTCGCGGTGGTCCTGGCGGTGGCCTCCGGCGGTCTGGTCGCCGGGATCGGCGGCGCGGTGGTCGCCGTACCCCTGGTGGCGGTGACGAACACCGTGGTGGGCTATCTGAAGGCGTACGCCCAGGAGCCGGCCCTGCGGACCTCGCCGAGGCCCCGCGGGGCGACGGCGGCGGACGTGGCGCCCGTCGCCCCACCCGTGGCGAACCCGACCCGGCCGACGGGGCCCGAGGACAAGGCGCCCTGACCCAGGGCCCGGCTACTCGCCCAGGACGGCCTCCGCCTCCAGCGTCACCCCCACCGCGTGGACGACCGCCGCGATCCTGAACGCCTCCTGGACCACCTCACGTCCGACCCCCGCCGCGCGCAGCGCCCGCTCGTGCGCGTCGAGACAGAGCCCGCACGCGTTGATCGCGGACACGGCGGACTTCCACAGCTCGTGGTCCACCCGGGGAACCCCGGGATCGCCGAGCACGTTCGTCCGCAGCCCGGCGCGCAGCCGGCCGTACCCGGGGTCGGACAGCAGATGGCGGGTGCGGTGGAAGACGTTCGTCATCGCCATCTCGGCGGCCGCCGACCTCGCGGCGGTGTACGCCTGCGGCGAGAGGTTCGCCCGGGCGAGCGGCCCCAGCGCGCGCAGCACGACCGGTGAGCGGACCGCGATCGCGGTCGCGAGGAGCGTGCCCCAGAGCTGCTGCTCCGACAGGTCCGTACCGTCGACGACCGAGTCCACATTGCGCCGCAGGTCCTCGGCGTAGTCCGGCAGCGCGGACTTCAACGCGTCCAGCGACATGTCTCCCACTTTCCTCCGAGTCCGGTCAAATGAACGCCGAACAAGAATATTTAGATCATCCGACAAGACAACTTCCGTCAGGTCGGGGCAGGTAGCAAATCCCCCACGGGGGCGGGCGCCCGGGCTGATAGACATTCCCCCCTCAGCGGTACGCGTCAGGCGTATGTGCGACAGGCCAAGGGGAGTGATGTCGGGCTACGAGCTGCTGGCACGCGACCTGGCCGCGTGCGTGCGCGACGGTTTCACGGGCGAGCTGTGGGTGGCGGGTTCACCCGGCGGCATCTTCCATCTGCACGGCGGACTGATCGCCGCGATCGAGTCGCCCGGCGCGCCCGGCGCGGAGGCGCTGCTGCTGCGCTCCGGGCGGATCGCCGGTGAGGAGTGGGCCGCGCTGGTGCGTGAGTCCGGGGGCGCCCGCTGGCCCGCCGCCGGGCTGATCGCCCACGGCTACGCGGGCGCCGCCCAGCTCCGGGTGGTCTGCGCGATGGCCCTCCAGGACGCCGCGTTCGCGGTCGTCGCGGGCAGCGTCGACGGCTGCGAACGCGGTCCGGCGACCGGGCCGCCGCCCGCCCCGGTCGCCATCGGCGAGGCCCCCACCCGGCTGCTCCAGGAGGCGGCCCGCAAGCTCTCGGCGCTGCTCGCGATGCCGTATCCGGTACGTCCCGAGCGGGAGCGTCCGGTGCCCGGTGCCCTCTCCTGCGACGCCGACCGCCTCGGCCCCCTCCAGCGTGAGCTGCTCGCCCACGCCGACGGCCGCCGCACCGCCCGCGACCTCGCCTTCCGCACCGGGCGCGGGGTCTACACCGTCACCGTGGCGGTGGCCCGGATGCTGGCGGAGGGGCTGCTGGAGTGCGGGGAGACACCCCGGCCGATCCCGGTGCGGCTGCCGCCCGGCGGCCAGGGTGTACGGCCCCGGGAACCCGCCCCCGACCCGCCGTACGAGGCGCCCCCCGAGCCGGCCGTCCTGCCCCGCCGACGCCCGGGCGCCAGCGGCATCAACGAGGCCCTCGCCCCGGAACCCGACGACCCCGAGGACCACCCCGGCGGAGGAACCGGCTGGAAGGAATTCTTCCGGCTCCGCAATCCGACGGCGAAATAGCGGCCCGCCTTTCGACAAACCGACAACCCGACAGACCCCACGCCGAACCCCCACGCCAGAACCGACGCCGAAACCCGACGCCGAAACCCCGACGGAAAACCGACGGTCATATGCGATCAGAATCAGGGGAGTTGCCCTCATGGACCATAAAGCCCTCGCACAGGAGATGCGCGGTCTGCGCGAGCAGGTGACCGGAATCACCGACACCGCCCTCGCCGCGGCCGACGGGCTGCTCATCGCCGCCGACACGGCCGACTCGATCGACCCGGAGGGCCTCGCCGCCCTCGCCGCGGCCGGCCTCGGCCTCGCCCGCCGTACCTCCGAGGCGACCGCCCGCGGTGCCCTGCACCGCACGGTGACCTACGGCAGCCATGGCTGCGCCGCGTTCTACGCCGTCGGCGACACCGCGCTGATGGTCGTACTCGGGGACGAGGGGATGGATGTGGAGCGCCTGCACCGGGCCACCCAGCCGACGCTGCGCCGCATCGATCTGATCCTCACCGAGAAAACCGCCGAAGGAGTCTGAAGGGATGGCGACGAAGCGTATGACCCCCGGTTTCTCCGATCAGGTGATGGGCCTGGTCAAGTCACTCCGTACCGATGCCCCCGACTGCGTCGCGTCCGGCGTCGTCGACATGTCCACCGGCATGCTGCTCTCGTACGAGACGGTCGACAACCATCCGCCCGAGGTCCTCGACCTGCTGGCGGGCGCCACGCTCGACCTGTTCCAGGGCCGCACGGTCGTCATGATCGAGGACGTCTTCAAGGAGCGGCGCGGCATCCAGAGCGACAACCACTTCTTCCAGGAGATCCTCGTCAACAGCGACAACCTCACCCACCTGTTCGTGCGGATGACCGAGCAGCAGGACGTCGTCGCGGTGGTCGTCTGCCGCAAGTCCGTCAACGTGGGCATGCTGTTCGCGCAGGTGCGCAGGGTGGTGCGGGAGTACCAGCTCTGAACGCCCGAAGGGCCCCTCGACGGTGCGTCCGAGGGGCCCTCCCGCTCACTCCGTGCGCAGGCCGTCCGGCCGCATCAGCCGGATCAGCGGCGGCAGGCTCAGCAGCGTCACCAGCACCACGACCGCCGCTCCGCAGCCGGTCATCGCCAGCACGCTCGGCCAGTCCACGCTGATCGTGTTGTCCGTCATCCGCAGCAGGACCGCGCCCAGCGTGAGTCCCACCCCCAGGGCCAGCAGCAGGCCCAGCGCGATCGGGATCGCCGTCTGCCACAGCACCGACAGCCCCAGGGTGCGCCGCCGGGTGCCGAACGCGACCAGGGACGACAGCAGCTTGCGGCGGTCGCGCAGCTGCTCCAGCTGCGACACCAGCAGGCTCGCCCCGATGAGCAGCAGGACACAGGCCGAGCCGATCATCAGACCGTTGCGGATGGAGGTGTACTTCCGGTCCTGCTTGGTGGCCGACCAGGTCATGATCGAAGCCAGCGGGTCCACGTGGAAGGTGGTGTTGCGGACGTACTCGCTCGCGTCGGGCACGGACTCGTCGACCGAGAGGTACACCGCACCGCTGACCGTCTTCTCCAGCGCCTTCGGCAGCGCGCCCGTCGTCAGCGCGAAGCCACCGCGCCGCAGGTTGCGGGGGTCCTCGATCGAGGGAACCTCCCGGATTCCCGCGGGGACGGTCCAGACGCTCTCGGGGCTGTTCCTGCCCCATCCCTCGATGTAGAGCTTCGTGCCGGGCTTGTTCAGCTTCGCGGAGTCGGTGTCGTACTCGGCTCCGTTCAGGAGGAACATGTCGCCGTCCTTGCAGGAGGGCAGCTTCGCCACCTCGCGCAGCGCGTCACAGTCGCCCACGGTCAGCTCCGAGCTGATCTCCGGGCCGTTCTCGCTGTTCCAGGAGGAGTTGCCGAAGTAGCCCTCCCACAGCGCGGTGACCTTCGTGACGCCCTTGGTGTCGGCGAACTTTCGGGCGGTGTCCGCCAGCGGGACGCCCTCCGGCACGCTCACCTGCAACTGCGCCCGGCGCAGATCCTGTCCGGTGGACTCGGTGTAGTCGGCGTCGACCCCGGCGAACAGCATCTGCAGGGCGATGGCCCCGGCCACCGCCACCGCGATGCCGTTCACCATCCGCGCCGCCGTACCGCTGCTCAACTGAAGCCGTCGTACGGCCAGTTGCCAGGCCACTCCACCGGAGCCGAGCCGGGCGACGACCGTCTCCACGAGCCACGGCAGCAGAGCCGTGACCCCGACCAGGAGCAGCAGCACCCCGCCGATCACCAGGTACTGGTTGAAGGCCCCGCTGTCGCGGCCCTGGCCGATCATCGGGTAGAGCATCGCGAGACCGCCCACGGGCAGCAGCAGCCGCCACCACAGGCGGCGCCGGGTGGGCCTGGCGGTGCGGACCACGCCGAGCGGTTCGATGACCACCCCGCGCAGGGCGAACAGCGTGACCAGGACGGCGGCGGCGGGGACCGCCAGCGCGACCAGCGCCGCCAGCAGGGGCGAGGGGTCGAGATAGCTGGGCCAGGCGCTCATGCCCAGCACCTCGACCGAGCCCGCCACCTGGCGGCCGACCAGGAAGAAGCCGGTGCCGGCGGCCAGGCCGAGCAGGGCGCCGGCCATCGCCTCGCCGGCCGCGACGCGCCGGGTCATCCAGCCGTCGGAACCGATCAGCCGGAGGGCCGCGAGCCTGCGGTCGCGCCGCTCGCCGCCGAACCGCACGGCCGCGGCGATGAACACGGCGACCGGCATCAGCAGCACCACGATCATGACGAGGATCAGCAGCACCAGCACCGGGTCCGTGTCCTCGTGCGTCGGCTTCGGATTCCCGAACGACGTCAGCCGGGTCGCCCCGTTGCCGTCGAGATACGCGGCCAGCCCGGAGCCGCCCGCGTAGTAGGCGAGTTCCTGCGAGCCGATCAGCCCGCTCTCGCCGATCGTCCCCACGATCCGGTACGGCAGCCGCTCCCGCAGCAGCGCCGAACCACCGGAGGCGAGCAGCCTCTTCAGCGCCGGCGAGACCACCATCTCGCCCCTGGCCGGGTAGGCGTCCACCCCGGGCGGCCGCGGGGCGTCGGGCCCCTCCGGCTCCACCACCCGGCCTCGGACGTCCTTGTCGCGGAACGTGGTGTCGGTCTCGACGAGCAGCAGGGTGTCGTCGGCCTTGCGCGGCACCTCCGCGGAGAACGAGTAGTCCAGCCGGGCCTCCTCGCGCGCGTGCCGCGCCGCGAGCGCGTTGGGGATCGCGGTCGTCAGCAGCAGCACCGCCACCCCGAGCCCCACGCCGACCGCGGTCAGCACGGCGCGGATCCAGCCCTCCCGGCCCCCGGTGAAGGCGAACCGCACCCCCAGACCCAGATCGCGGCCCCACTGCCTCGCGTTCATACGACCCGCTCCATGTCCCGCGACTTCCCGTCCCGTACGACGATCTCGCGGTCGGAGTAGGCGGCCACCCGTGCCTCGTGCGTCACCAGCACCACGGCCGCGTTGGCCGACCGGGCCGCCTCGGTGAGCAGCTCCATCACCCGCTCGCCGTTGAGGGAGTCCAGGGCGCCGGTCGGCTCGTCGGCGAAGATCAGCCGCGGGCTCGTGACGAGCGAGCGCGCGACCGCGACCCGCTGTCCCTGCCCGCCGGACACCTCACCGGGCCGCTTCCGGGCCAGGTCGTCGACCTCCAGCCGTTCCATCCACCCGAGGGCGGTGCGCTCGGCCTGCTTGCGGGAGGTGCCGTTCAGCCGCAGCGGCAGGGCCACGTTCTCCACACAGGTCAGTTCCGGCACCAGCTGGCCGAACTGGAACACGAACCCGAACTCCGTGCGCCGCAGCAGACTGCGCCGGGCGTCGTTCATCGTCGCGAGCTCCTGGCCGTCGTACCGGATCGAGCCGGAGTCGGGCGTGACGATGCCGGCGAGGCAGTGCAGCAGCGTCGACTTCCCCACTCCGGGTTTGTGCACCTCGATTCATCCTCCCCCTTGCCCAGGGGCGTAGCAGGAGGTACACAGGCATAATGTCTCAGACGGTACTCATTCGGACAGACCAACCCACATCGGTACAGGCAGTAACGCTCGACCGACTCAACGTGAGCTATGGGCGCGTCAGTCTCGATGAGCTGAAACTAGGCAAAGGCGTAAGGAGCCAGCACCAGGAAAACCACGATTTCGGCGAGGAAATCAACCTGCCGATTGCCCGCGATTATGAGGACGTCGGCATTAGCGCGTTCGCGCGGAAGCGTGAGCGCCCCGGATACCAGCAACTACTAGAAGACATCCGCGCCGGACTAATCGCCATCGTGATTGTCTGGCATGCCGACCGCCTCACGCGCGATACGGTCGAGGCGCAAGAGTTCATCGATCTGTGCCTAGCCCATAACGTGAGCCTCTACAGCGTTCAGCGCGGAGGCGTCTACAACTTCCGCCGCGCTGCCGGAGTGGGCGACTTTAAGCGTGACATCGTCAAGGCGGAAGAGGAGTCGGCACACAAGGGGGAGCGTGTCTCTCTCGCACACAAGCGCCGTGCCCTGAACGGGGAATGGGGCGGAGGAGTCCGCCCGTACGGCTGGGGTAAGGACACAGGAAAGATCCGCTCTAAGTGCATCAACGCTAAGGCGGATATCGAAGATCGAATCTACGTAGACGTCCCTGTGCTGAACATGAAAGAGCACAGGGAAGGAGAGGCAAAGGAAATCCGCCTTTGGGCAGATGACTTGTTGGCCGGAGTACCCATGAATCAGGTACTCCGCGACCTCGCCGCGCGTAAGGTGCCGACACCCTCAGAGATTCTGGGACGGCAAGTAATCGTCAAGGGGCGGAACGTGCTTACGTATCAGTGGGCACGGGAAACCATCGTGGGCATCCTGACTAGCCCTCGCGTATCGGGTCACGCCGTTTGGCGGGGCAACGTCGTTGCGCACAACGCGTTTAAGCCCATCATTCCGGAAGACAAGCGACAGGCGCTGATCACATTGTTTGAGGACCCCTCGCGCCGGACGTCCCCCGGCAACACTCCGAAATGGTTGGGCACAAAGATTTACAGGTGTGGTCAGTGCCCCGATGGCCTCATGAGGCAGCGTCTCAAGAGGCAGGCGGATAAGGCGCCCCTGTACCTGTGCGACTCCTGCAACAAAGGCAGGCAGGTTGCAACGCTCCTTGATGAGTACATATCCGCCGTTGTGGTCGAGCGCCTGTCACGGCCGGACGTCATCGATCTAGTGGCTCCGGCAGACAACGGCGTCGACCTAGAGGAACTGCGCGACGAACAGGCGCAGTTGCAGCAACGGAAAACCGGCCTCGCCCTCGCCTTTGCCGGAGGCTCAATCGACCTCGCGCAGCTAGAGGCAGGAACGGCGCAGATTGACGCGCGCCTGCGCGAGGTCACGCGCACACTCTCAGAGTCGGTTATCTCCTCGCCGCTCACCCCGTTTGCCGTCAACCACTCCAACGCGCAGGCGGTTTGGGATGGCCTTTCGCTGGGGCGTAAGCGCGAGATAGTCAGGCTCCTGATAGAGGTCACTGTCTATCAGGCGCCTACGCGTCCGCCTGGGCGCAAGATAGCCGGAGCGCCCCCGGAAGAGATTGACCCCAAGACAATCCGAATCAGACCAATTCAGTAAACCTGAAAGGCCCTTGCCCGTGGTGGAGGCAAGGGCCTTTTGCATGCCCGGAAACGGAGGATCCATGGCGGCAAGGCGCAACGTGGACGATTGGTCATTCTCGCATCATGCGCTAAGTCGAGCCGTAGACATGGCACTTGACCCTAAGGAGCTGCGCGAGGCAATCGAGGCGGACACTCGCCCCCTGCCGTCGCTCCACTATCCGGGGTGTCACCTCATCCATACAGAGCGAATCGTGTTGTGCGTCAACCTCTCAGAGCGTCGCGTGATCACTGTCATATGGAACACCTTTGACGGAGCGCGAAACGTTCGGTTCGACAGGGACGATATCGAGCGTTGCCGGGACAGGGCCTAGCTCGACGCGCGAGGGTTCCGCCCTCCGCAACCGGCGTGACCGCACCCCCCGCAGAATCCCCCCGTATTGCATTCGCAGGGACACGCCCCGCTATGCCTGATCATTCGTTTAGTCGCCTCCGCCTGTCCCTCGCCTGTCTCTATGCCCTCTGCCGCCATGGCTGCCCCTCCGGTCACGGACCCTGCGGGGGCAGCGTAGCGCCCTAGCTCGACCGCATGCGCCCCTCTGGGCGCCCCGCAGGCGACCCCTGGGCGCTTCCCTCGCCTGGGCGCTCCTGGGCGTCCTCCGGGGCAAGGAACACGCCCCACGTGGCAGCGTGACGGAACTGCCCTACGCGCCTTACGAGTCGGTCACTCACAACGCGCGCTTCAAGGCGCTTTCCCCATTTCTGGGCGAGGTCATACAGCGGACCCTCACGCGTGGCTTTCTCGGCAGCCTCATGGGCGCCTTTTCCGTCGTAGGTCTCTAGCGGGTGTGTCGTGTCCATCGGGCGCACCTCTATCCCTTGTCTTTCCCTTCCCATCCTCCGGCGCCCTGCGGCGCCTCGCCACTCGACGCGAGGAGTACCGATGATCTGTAAACCCTGCGCCCAGGAATCTGACGGCAAGCTGCCCCCGACCCAATGCGCCACGTGTGGCCGGACAGTCGCTTTCGCGCGTCCGGGCAGCACGCTCCTAAGCCATCACAGGAAAGCGCCCAGGAGCGAGGCGCGTTGGGCGCCATGGTGCGCCGGTAGGGCGGCAGCTCCTCGCGGACATGCCGCATGTCGAGGCTGCGACTGCCAGCACAGGGGCGCAGTCCGGTGACCGCCTGCCGGCGCGTCGAGGGGCACCTATGGAATTCCGCCGTACGCGCACCCTCGCGCGTCATGGCTAATGACTGGTGTGTTTGTTGTGGGGAAGCGCGCCCCCTGTCACCCGTAGGACGTCGAGAGAAAGGAATGAACCATGGGCAACCGCAACAAGGAAAGGGGGACCAAAGCTGAAACAGCCGTTGTCAATTGGTTGCGGGGAAGCTGCGGGTTTGTGGAGGCGAGGCGAAACGCCCTGGGCGGCAGGTTTGACCCTGGGGACGTCGAGCCGATACCTGCCGCAGTTCCCCCGGTAATTATCAGCGTCAAGGATGGGGCAGAGGGCGCCTATTGCCCGAACTGCCGCCGCAAGCCTGAACTAGGCATGCATACCGCGTTGTTCCGGAAGTGGTGGTTCGACCTCGCGGAAACCGTCGAGCGCCGTAGTCCCCTCGCGCTGCCGCTCCTGGTCCACAAGCGCGCAGGCGCAGCCTCGCCGGAGCGCTGGAAATGGTACGTCGACTCTGCGCACATGGGCCGTTATCGCATGGGTCCCATTGGCATTACCGGCGCACAGGCGCGATACCTCATGCAACGTCACATAGCTAGATGGGCGGAAGAATGAAACAACGCAAGCAAACGCGACCGCGGCAGCGGAGGCAGGACCAGGACCAGGCCCAGCCGGATACGCCTGGGGAACTCATGACCCCTCTAGAGGTCGCGCAGTATTTCGGGGTGCGCCTCCGGCGTGTCCGCAACTGGGAGCGCCGCCGCTACCTGACACCTGTTGTCCGCAGGGGTGAGCGGGTCTATATGACCATCGAGGTAGAGCATTTGGCGGCAATGTATGGCAGATAAGTACCGCTGCCCTGTTTGCCTTAAGGACATTGCCCCTACTGCCGCGAGGCGCTTTCGGAAGCACACCAAAGAGAACGGCGCAGAGTGCGACATGAGCGGGATATTCATTCCGGCGCATGTCCTCGCCGCAGGGCCGGCGGACTCCTCTGACGCGCCTGTGTTGGGCCGTGACTACGCGGAGTGCCCCGCCTGCGGCAGGACCCCCCGACTCACCCCAGAGGGCGCGTACGCCCATCACAGGATCGTTCCCAACGGATCCGAGCAATGCCCCATGTCCGGTAAGCCTTTCGAGCCTGCCGGCGAGGCGGAAGAGGTCGAGGAGTGCCAGACACCCCAATCCCAGGAGTCGACGCATACGCGCGAGGAGTCGAAAGAGCCATGCGACGAACCTACAGAGGAAACGAAATCCCTTCCGGCTGCCCGCACCCCGGACAGCATGACGACCGATGCGCCCCCGACTCCTGCGGCTGCCCCGGAGGCGAGGACGTCACTACCTACGGCAGCGCCTCGCCGGATATCTACTGTCCCTTTGCCTCCGATGGAAAGTGTTACGGAGGCTGCCCAGACAACCGGCAGCGCGCCTGTGTCGACGGGACAGATTGAGTTCCGGCAGCCTGCCCCGCCGTTCGAGCAACCCGACCGATTGGCGCGCGTCCTCGCGGAGGCGCAGCCCATGACGGACCTAGGAAGAGAGATTGCCGCCCGTATCAAAGAAACGTTCTATGCGTATTCGAGTCGACTCGACCGCAACCAACAGGCGCAGATGGGTCCTAGCGAAATCGGCACGCCATGTGAGCGCCGTATTGCAATGTCCCTACTGCGGATACCCCCTACAAACCCTGGGGGCGATGGCTGGGCAAGTTTCGTCGGCACGTGTGTGCATGATGGTCTTGCCCGTATGTTTGTGTGGGCGGGATCCAATACGGGACGTTACGCGGTAGAGGTACCGCTGAAATTCCCCAGCGCCTATGTCCCCAAAGGTACGGGCGATTTGCTCGACCGCACCCTGTGCCTTTTCGCTGATCACAAACTGATGGGCCGTTGGAGTCTCGACAAACTCACGACGAAAGGGCCTAGCCCTACCTATCGCGTTCAGGTTCATACCTACGCCTACGGCGCGAGGCTCAAAGGCGAAAAGGTGGATCACGTCGCAATCATCGGTTGGCCTCGCGAGGCTGGGACGCTCGATGACCTCTACGTGTGGTCAGAACCGTATGACCCCACGGTAGCGATGGGCGCGCTTAAGCGCGTCGAGCGGATAGCGGCAGAGGTGAAGCGACTTAGCGAACCAATGCACCCCGATGGGCAATGGTCGGCAGGTCGACCCATGGAAGTTGCGCGGGAATTCCCCATCGCGGATGACTGCCGCTTCTGTCCCTTCCATGCCCCAGGCGATAGCGAGGGCGAAAGGGGATGCAATGGCAAGCGATAGGCAGGAGTGCGGTTGGCGCCTGGGCTTGTGTACCGGTTGCGAGTTGTGCTCTTACCGGCACGATTTCGGGACGCTCAACCTACGGCGCGTGCCTGTCGAGGCTGCGCGCCCTCTGCCGCCCGGAGCGGAGGCGTACGCACCTGCCCAGGCGTCCCGTTGGCAGTGCTTCCGATTCCGCATATCTGACGCCCTGTCGCGTGCGAGGCGGAGCGTTGGTTTCTGGATAGCCGGCGAGTCGCCGGATGACTGGGAGGTGTAATGGCGAAAGCCCAGCAGCAAAAGAAGAAACACAGAGGCGAACGCAACGACGAACGGAAGAGCGGCAAGGCATGGAAGCTGCGGAAGTGCTGCGGTAAGCGGCACGCTCCGGGCTATCACGCCCCTGCGGGCAAGCTGCCCCCTCTAGCGGGGGGAAAGTGATTACGTGGCTAATCATCACGCTCCGGGCGCTCCTGCATGAGGTAGCGCCGTGGCGCCACTCCTGGGCGGAAACGTCGACTCCTGCCAACCGGGGTCCTCTGAGTTGGACGTGCCGCACCTGTGGGGCAGTTGAACGGGAACTGCCATGATCCTAAGCCTGTGCTCCGGAGTGGGCGCCCTTGACTACGCCGTAGAGAAACTGACAGGGCAGCGCGTCACCCTGTATGCGGAAAGTTACTACTGGCCTGCCCTGGTCATGAGGCGTAGATATCCCAACGCTCGCAACCTGGGCGACATTTCAACCGTCGATTGGGCGGCAGTCGCCTCCGAGCATCCCGAAATATCAATCATCGTCGCGGGTTTCCCCTGTAAGGACATAAGCAACGCAGGACCCCGGACAGGAATAAGGGGCAAGCGCTCCGCCGTATGGAGGTACGTTGCCTCAGCCATTCGCGAGATACGACCGGATTACGCATTCCTGGAAAACGTGGCGGCAATCCGGACGCGAGGGCTCGACGTCGTTGCAGCCGATTTGGCCGGCAGCGGGTATGACCTCAGGTGGACTAGCGTACGCGCGTCCGACATTGGGGCAGCTCATGCGCGCTACCGATGGTTCGGAATCGCTACTCCTGCCGACACCCCTAGCTAGCGACGGTTACCACGGTAGCCCTAACCAGCATGGGGCGAGGGGCGACTATGCCCTATCCGGGGCAGTGGTCAACCTGTTGCCGACTCCTACGGAACGCGACTGGAAAAGCGGCGCCTCGAATCAGCATGGCAGGAACGCGCGCCCCCTGGGCGAGGTGTCGAGACTCCTGCCGACTCCTACGGCAGCGGACTGCATACGGGGCGCGGATTATGCGCGTCTGTCGCGCGAGGAGTCCGGAGGCGATGACCTCATAACGACAATCGCGCGTCACTACAACGCGCAGGACTGGGGCGCCTACGCCCCAGCAATCGAGCGTTGGGAGCGCGTCACCAAACAGGCGGCGCCGCTGCCGACGGAAATAGGCCCTAGAGGCGGCAGGCGCCTTGCCGCGAGTTTTGCCGAATGGCTTATGGGCCTGCCTCCGCGTTGGGTAACCGGCGTGCGCGGACTCGACAGGACAGAGCAACTGCGCGCCATCGGTAATTCAGTTGTGCCGCTACAGGCGTATACCGCCTATCGGTACCTAATGAAAGAGATACAGAGTTGACTACACCTCCGCAGTTCAACCAACCGGGCAAGGCAGACAAGTTTGCCCCACGTGATCACCCCGAATGGATGGGGCACCTTTTTCTGGTCTATCCCGATGCTGTCTCGCCGCAGACGTTCAACCGGGCAGACGGCAGCCAAGAGACAACGGACGTCGTAACCGCAGACGTCATAATCATCGATCTGCCGGACCCTCAGACAGGGCAGCCGGTAAATCTGCAAGGGGCGCGCATCGGAGGTAAGGGCCTGGTCCCGCAGTTGCGCAAAATGGTTGGCTCGATGGTCCTGGGGCGCCTCGCGAAAATGCCATCCCAGGGGCAAAAGGATGGGGCGTACTATCTCGCGGATTTCACGCCCCAGGACGCTGCCGTAGCGACCGCCTACGTGTCCGCCAACCCTCGCACGGCACCATTCGCCCAGCCTGCCGCCCAGGCGCCGGCCGCTGCCCCTCCGGCAGCTCCTCCGCCTGCCGCCCAGGTTCCGCCCCAGTACGCCCCGCAGGCGCCTGCGTACGGCGCTCCTCCGCCTGCGCAACCGCCCCTGTACGGCACTCCTCCGGCTGCCCCAGAGGTGCCCTCGCCCCTCGCGGCATTCCTCGCCGGTAAGGGCGTGCCAACGGCAGGGATGAGCGCGGAACAGATGCGGCTGATAGCTGCGACCTATCCGGACGCTCCGCAGGGCTAACAAGCAATACGGGCCGGAGGCCACGCCCCAACGTGGCGAGGTGTGAAACGTCCGGAGGCGCGGAGCGCAGGGACCCGCGCACCTTTTCAGTTCACTAGGTAATGGAGTCACGCAATGGCAGTACGACGTAAGGCAGCGGCAATCGAGGAGTCCTCAGACATGGTCGAGGTAACCGCGGAACCGTTCGAGGACGACCCGAATTGGGACGGCAGCGTAGAGGAAATGCCGGAGGCGCAGGGCGACTCTGACGACGTCGTGAGCGTCCCTCGCAAGCGAGGGCGCGCACCTCTGACCCTTCCGGCTGCCGCCGCACGGTTCGAAAAGGCTAAGGCTGCCCTAGAGCGCCTGTCCGCGCTCGACGTCGAGGCGGAACGCGCCCGGATCACTGGGCAGATGGAACGCCTTACCGAACGCCTCGCAAAGCTCGACGGACACGAGTCGAGCGTCAAGGCGGCCGGCGAGGAGCTGTCAACGGCGGAGGCGGAATTTAACGCTGCCCTCGCCGCAGTCCAGAGCAAGTAACCCACTCGACGCACAGGGGCGCTGTCCGGCGGCAGCGCCCCTCTTGCGTCATGGCAATAGGAGACAGGATGGACAGGGCAGGTCTGAACGCACTTATTACGCAGGCGCTCGATGCGATGGATTGCGAGCGTTGCCACGCAGAGTTTTACGACCGTGTGGCGAGGGCGGTTGTCGAGTGCGCCTCTACGCACAACACAACGGCACTGAGCAACATGGTTCACGAACGCACGATAACGGCGGTCGAGGCTTTCGACAGGCTCACTGAGACTCTGCGCCCCCTCTACAGTGCCATTGGGCAAGAGGTGAGCGAAAAGGAGCTAAACACAATCCGGCGCTACATCGAGCGTCGCGCAGGCGCGAACGTCAACTAGGGGGCAATCGTGAGCCTTATTGCCTACGCCCTACAGGCGAGGGCGCGAGGCTTTCACGTGTTCCCAGTCGAGCCCAACGGCAAAACCCCTCATCGCCTCGCCCCTAATCAGCCGTTCACGCTGCGATGGGGCGAGGCGGCAACGGATAACGTAGGCAGGATCATTGACTATTGGACGCGATGGCCTCGCGCGAATATCGGATTGGCTTGTAAGCCATCAGGTCTACTCGTTGTCGATTGCGACTTTCCTAAGCGCCCGTTCCAAATGGCAGGTACTCAGTACGCGCGACTACATGACACGTTTGGGCCTGTTGTTGATGGGGTGGACGTCTACCGGTACGCCTGTGAGTCCGCCGGCGGCACCTGGGCGGAGGCGGAGGACACCTATCGAGTCACGACAGGGTCACTCGGCTGCCACTTCTATTACCGTTGGCCGGCTGGGGTCATCGCCTCGCAAGCGTCCATCGCTAAGGGCGTTGTCGATATCCGCGGCAACGCAGGTGACTGGGGCGGATACGTCCTCGCCGCAGGGAGTGAGACATCTAAGGGCGGTTACGTCGTCGAGCTAGACGCGCCCATACGGCAGGCTCCGGCATGGCTGGTCGAAATGGTCCGGGCGGACAGGCAGGTAGCCAAACCGGCGCCCTCGCTCTTTCGGCAGCCCGGTAAGGGCGGCAGCCTCGCCGGATTGGTCGGCACGGTCGAGGGCGCCCAAGAGGGCAACAGGAACAGTGCACTCCTCTGGGCTGCCCGTGCCGCCTGTGAGAACGGCATACCCCAGGAAGAGGCGCTAGAGGCCCTGGGCACGGCGTACGTAGCCGTTAGGGGTGATGGGGGGTACAGGCAGGCGGAGGCGACCATACGGAGCGCCTACCGGCTACAGGGCGGCAAGTAGGAGCTACCGGCTAGGGCAGCTCCTCAACAGGGCGCACGAACACGTAAGGGCGCTTGTCTGGGGGCACGTTGGCAAAGAGTTCTTCCAACTCCCCTGCCTTGCCGTCCGCCTTGCTCCGGTCGGTCGACCCTGGTCCTATCTCGGCTGGGAGGTAACCGCCCCACTCCGCACGCCGTTGCACCATGACCAAATAGAACACGTGCCCCCCAGGTTGTGAGGCGCCCAGGATAGCGGCGAGGGCGGAGCGCTCCTCACGCGTCCTGGTCCTCGCCGCTCCGGCGGATACGCGCCCTGCGGACGGCACGGTAGATCCTGTGCCACTTGACCGCCTCCGCTCCGGTCGAGTTGTCGGCACGGGCGAGGACCACGGACAGCAGAGCTGCCCAGTCCGCCTCTGTGAGCGCTACGCGGTACTCCGCGAGGTCACCGGCCCTGGTCATCGCTCGACCCTTCCCAACACGACAGGCGCCCCCCTGCCAACGTAGCAAGGGGGCGCCTGCGGTCGAGCTGCCGCTATCACTCCTGGGGACGCTCCGGAGCGTCCATGAACACATACCGTCCGTCGCGGATCCCGATGGGCGGCACTCCGGCCCTGTTCAGTCGGTCCGCCAACCCCTCTGCGGTCGCATCCCCGTTCAAATACGTCTGCGCGATGGACCATATGACGTCCCGCGCGGACAGCGTCCGCATGATCTCCTCAGGTGTCGGATCACTGGTCACTGCGTAGCTCCTGCCGTGAGGGGTACGGCCCGTGCCGTCCCGATTTCGATGGGGGCGGATGGGGGCGCGATGAGTCCGGGCACCTCCGCCCCTGTGTGCTGGTCCTCGCAGACCAGCCATGTTTCCTTGCCGCCCAGGTGCCGCCGCTTTTCCGACACGCGTACAGGCTCCTGGTCCTCGCTCCTGCGGATGAGGTGACCCCTCAGGACGTCCGCCATGGTTCCGGGCTGCCACTCGATCACCACTCCGTCAAGCTCCTGCGCGGTGAACGTCCGGCGCTTGCCGTCCTGGTCGAGGTGCCCCTTAACCGCGAGGCCGCGACCGGTGAGCGTGCCTCCGGCAGCGTGCATGCGAATGAGTTTGCGTGCCGCCATGGCGCGGAGCATGCGCGCATGTCCGCCAATCTCCCAACCGTGCGCGAATCGCGTTGCGCCCTCGATGGCGCGAACCATCGCCGGAGTGACCGTTATCTGTTCCATGCCCCTAGTCCTTTCGAGTAGGGGCGCCCCTATGAATCCACCACAGTCACAGGGGCGCCATAAATGCTTGACTGTCAGAATCCCCAGGCGGAAATCAAGGCGTCCGCCTCGCGCTTCCGGTACGGGTCAACGACCGTGGTCCGCGCGTAGGCAATGGCCTCTTCTGCGGACTGCGGGGCGCATTCCAGCATCATCACGTTGAGTTCCCCATCGCTCCACTCATCCGCGATGACGTCCCAACCGTTCGCGCGGTTGGCCTGCGCGTGCGCCTTGATTTCGTGCGCCCAGTAAGAGGCGAGAGAAACGCGCTTCCAAGAGTCGCGCGCCTTTTCGTTGGGTGCCATGGTGATCATGAAACTGATGTTCCGGTGAACACCTTCAAACTCTGCCTCCGTGGCGACCTCCGCAGCCTCGCCCCTGCGCAGGGCGTCAAGGCGCTGGGCGGCAGCCTCGCGCGCCTCGCTCGACCCCTGGGCGTCCGACACCTGCGCGTCAGTCCAGACGCACTCACCGGAGGAAAGCGCGGCGTCCGCAACGTCCTGCGCGGTCACCTCTACCTCTTCCGCGACCTCCGGCGCCTCCGAGATATCCGCGCGCTCCGGGGTCTGCCCAACCTTGTTCAGGCAGCGCTCACAGACACGCGCATCCTCCCAAGTCTCGACCTCCGCGAGGGTCACGAAACCATCCGCGCGGCGAGGCCAGTAGCGCCGGTTACATGCCGCGTTCCGCTCCGGAAACGCATGGAAGAACAGGGGGTTGCCGTCCGTGCCACACCAAATCTTGCCGTCCGCCTTGACGTCCTCGCCCTGGTCCTGGTCCTCGCCAGACTCGACCGCAGGGGCGACCTCCGGCAGCTCCTCGCGCTCCTGGTCCTGGGCGACCTCGCCGGACTCCTCCGCCTGCGGAGCGTCGACCTCCGGAGCCTCCGCCATTTCGGCAGCCCAGATGAGCGAGGACGCGCGAACGGTCGTCAACTCCTGTCCGGTGACGTCCTGAACGATGGCGATGACGTTGTGAGCCTTATTGGCGAGGCGGCAACGCTGCGAGTAGTTCGGGCGAGTCTTCCGGCTGCCCTTACCGCCGTACCAAAACGTCAGACCCTCGATGTCTGCGACCTTGACCTTTTCGAGTCGAGCCGTGCCCTCCGAGACCTCCGCGTAAGTGTTCTGCGTGTTGATTCGCTCGCTCATCTGCCTTGCTCCTCTTCCGTGTTGCCCTGCCTGGGACACCCAAGCTAGCGCAGTTTCCCGATGGGTGCAACGTTACACCCTCACTCAATTACGCCCGGAACTACGACCGTTACATAGGACTGCCCATGACCTACCCAAGACACGTAGAGGTGCGCGCCCTCACGCGATGGAACGGACAGCAGATAGAGGCACGTGAGTACGTGCCGCCCGAACTCTGGGCGGACCTAAGCGCGCAGGCGTTCATCAGGCGCCGGCTACGGGGCGCCCTCGCCCAGTCGATAGCGGACACGCTTTCTGTCGCGTTCATCGTCGACCACGAACACAACCCCTTTCCCGCCGGCGACCTCGCCCAGGACCAGGAGGAGTAATGGCCTATCAAGTCAAGTGCGACAGGTGCGGAGCAACGCGCGATATCGCGGAGCCAACGCGCGACCCCATGCCCATCACATTTCCTGCCCTGCCTGATGGCTGGTCCCGCCTACTCATGGGCCGTGACCGGTACGCGGAGGCGGACCATAAGGCGCAGCTCTGCCCCGATTGCTCGACCGTGGTCCGGCAATTCGTGACCGCCTCGCCTCGATGCTGCGGGGGGTGCAAGTGAAGGTTGCCCATGATGGCGAACACGTCGTGATCACCATTGGTAATGAGCTTTGCGTGTTGAGCGTTCGCGAGGCATTCGATGCAACTACGGAAATACTGCGCGCGATTGAGGGCGCACGTTCTTACGGCGCTTACCTGCGGGGCGAGATACCGGATCCCGACCCCAGGAGCAACCCATACCGGCAACGGCGCACCCCCAGGCGAAAGAGTCCCGATGGATGAGGCGCAGGAGTTCCACACGTACCCACATCAGGCAGTCGAGCGCATCCGCGCCATGGCAACCCAATTCGATAGCGAGGCGGAGCGTTGGCGTGACGTCAAGCGACAGGCGGAGGTGCGAGAAATATGGTTCATGAACAGGGCAAGCGCGCTACGCGAGGCCGCGGGCAAGGTCGAGCGGATAACGGAGGACTACAGGAAGCTAGGGAGCGAGTAAGGCGCTTCCTGCGCTGCCGACTCCTCCGCCGGCACGCGTACGACTGGGGCGAGGTGTTCAGCCGTGCCAACCGGACAGGGGAACTCTGGGGGCACTGCGCGAACTGCGGACGCAAGGGGGAGTTGTGAGCATTCACCCTGTCGTCATGGCAGAGCTGCGTAAGCGCCTCGCGGACCTAGAGCTAGCTGCCGCTCGACTCGACTACCGGATACCGGGCGAGGGTGTATCGAGGGCGGCAAGCAAGCGTTACGCGGACAGGCAGCGCGCGGACGAAATGGCGGAGTGCTACAGGCAGCTCCTCGCCTGGGCAGAGTCGAGAAATGCCTAAGCGGTATTACTGCCCAGGCTGCGGCCAGGTCGCCGGTTTCTCGCGCATCAAACACATAGCGCGTGTCCGCGGCGGACGTGTCGAGCCTCATTTCATGGTCTCGCGTCTGTTCGCCATCGCCCCAGGTATGGAACGCACCTACGGCGCTACGTGTCCCGGAGGGCCGATAGACAAGGAAAGGGACAGGGCGCCATGACGCTACGTCCCAGAGGTGACCTCCGCGAGGCGGAATGGGCCTACTGCGAGCACTGTAAGCGCGAGGTCGAGCTATTGCCGGTCGGTCGCCTCGCGCAGCACACCACACACAAAGGGCAGGGATATACGGAGGTGCCCTGTAGCGGGTCCCTCCGGCGTCCCTCGCCTCCGCCGGCTAGAGAGGAGACAGCATGACCAGGGGGCGCGGCCCTCAGCAATGGTGCGGCAAGGGTCTGCACAGTTTCGATGATCCGGAAAACGTCTACCTGTCACGCGAGGCCAACGGGCGCGTAAAGCGCGCCTGCCGCCCCTGTACGCGTGAGCGCTGCCGTAAGCCGTTCCGGCCCTATCTGAACTACCGTCCCACTCCGCAGCAACTCGCCATATTGCAGTGCCTCGCGGATGGGCTAACCGTCGAGGAGACAGCGGAACACATGCAATTCTCCGTTGCCAACATCGCCGGACACCTACAGAGCGTGCACAGGAAATACGGCGTCAAGAATCACGCCGCTGCCGTGGCGCAGGCGCTTAAGCGCGGACTCATCCGCCCGGACAAAGCAACGGCTAAGCGTCTGCCGTACCGGATCCCACGTAAGCACGTCGAGGCGCTGAGGGTCCTTATGCGTAGTGAGCGCATGGCGTACCGACCCTATGACAAGCGCCTGCCCGAATTGCTCGATGCCTGTATGTCATGGACAGAGGCGCACGCCGTTAGCGTCCTCTGGGCGGCAGGGCGACTGACGAATAAGGACGTGCCGCAGACACGCAATCAGTACCGGCGATGGAGTGAAAGGCGTAAGCCTAAGGAGGATGCCGCAACGTGGGTACAGAGTATGGGTGGTGCATAACCGATAACGGGAAGATTGAGGCGGTAGCCGATAGCGAGGAGTCCGCGCGTGACTGGGCTACGCGCTACCTCATGAATGCGCGCGACAGGACGCGCACCTATGAATGGACTAAGACTCACAAGCTCATGCAATGGCGACCATCGGGAACGTGGCGTTTTACCGGAATTGAAATCACCCCTGCGCCTATCGTCTAGTGACAGGGGCAGGGGCGAGAGTGACGCTAGAACCATCGGGCATGCCAGAGCTGCCCCAATCGGAGATTAACGTTCGCCTCGCCCTCGCGTGGCTCCTCAACCCCCAGGCAGCTCCTCTAGAGAGCTTTAACGATGACGTGCAACGGCTAGTAGCCGTTCTCTCGTCAAAGCTGCCGACACGCGACCTTGACGACAGGACGCAAGGGCTAGTAGAGGCGCACAAGCGCGAGGCTGCCGAGATAGACAAAGCAAAGGAGATAGCAAGCTATAACCGGGCGAGGCAGCGCGCGGAAACCATCGAGGAGGAGGAGCAACGGGGGCGCGTCGCGGAAATGGTTGACGCGCTACTCGGCGAGACTCTGACGTCTGACGCGCTCGACGGTATCGAGGAGCTGCGCCCTGTCGTTGACGGACTCCTGTACCGGGGCACCGTGGCGAGGGTCAACGGAAAACCCGGAGCGATGAAATCCTTTGTCGCGCTCGACCTCGCCGGACATGTCGGCAGCGGCATGCCATGGGCAGGGCGGGACGTCATACAGGGCGAGGTTATTTACCTAGTCGCGGAGGGCGCAGGCGGTATCCGGAAGCGCGTCAGAGCATGGGAACAGGAACACGGACGCAAGATGACAGGCGTTCGTTTCCTCCCCCGACCGGTACAGATAGCCGGCATCGAATGGCTTGTGTTGGAAGAGGCATGTAAGCGCCTCCGCCCCGCCCTGGTCATCGTCGACACTCAGGCACGCGCAACGGTAGGCGTCGAGGAGTCATCGAATGAGCGAATGTCTGTCGTGTTCGCTCGCATCGAACGCCTCGCACGTGAGGCGGACTCCTGCGCGCTCCTGGTCCACCACACGGGACACGTTGGCGAACATGGGCGCGGAGCCTCCGCAGTCCTGGGCGCAGTCCAAACAGAACTACTGGTCAAGAAAGAGGGGCGAGGCGCGGAGCGCGTCATATGCATAAAGATCGATAAGACAAAGGACGATGACGACAACGCGGAGATACGGCTACTGCCCCGCATCGTCGCAGTCAACGGAATGACTCGCCGGAGCGGCGCCCAGGAAACCTCTGTTGTCCTGGTCCCGGAGGCAGCGCACACGTTCGCCCAGCCTGGGCTAGACCCTGCCATCAGTGCCGCGGTCGCGTTGCTCGACAAACACAACGCTCCCATTGCCATCGGTCGCGACCGCATGCGCACATGGCTAGCCGATAGAGGCTTGACCATCGGGACGTCTGCCCTCGCCGCTGCCCTCGCACACAGGAAAAGACGCGAGGCGCTTAAACCGCGCGATAACGAGGATGAGCCCAGGAGCGATCAAATAGCCCTAGATGAGGGCGAGGAGATTGATTGAAAGTCTCAGCAATCACTAAGCGTGACAGAGAACCTGTCCGCGCCCAGGCGGACAGGTCGAAAAACACCTGTCCGCGCCCAGGCGGACAGTTTCAGTGTTTGCCCAGGTCAGACCTGTCCGGACAGGTTTATAAAACTGTCCGTCCTGCCTGTTCCCAACCTGTCCACTGTCCGCCCCCCTTTAGGGGCGGACAGGTAGGACAGGTGCCGGTCAGAAATCGCGGACAGTGAGCTAGGCAAAGATCAATGAATCAACACATGATCTCTACTCGCCCCAGGCTGGGCAGGTGTGTCAGATGTGGCGCCCTGGTCCTTACCGGACTGTCCGCAGGAGCCTGGGCAGGAGTCGACACCTCGCCCCTGTCGCCGGAGGAGCTGCGTGCGCTCCTGGTGGCCGGAGGCAGGCCCTATCGCATGGTCGAGCTAGCCGGACGCGCCCAGGAGCTACGCCCCGCCTCACTGGGCGATATCCGCTCCGGCGCCTCACTCCTGGGCGCTCACTCCTGCGGGGCACACCCCATGGACGCTCGCAGCGTCGAGGAGCTGCCCCAGGACCCCGCCCAACCCCCTGTGAGACCTACTGGGCACCTGGGATCCCCCTATGCCTCCGCGCCCCGCAGGGGGGCACAGAGCGCGGCTCCTGCGAAACCTGTGATCCCGCACCGTTCTAGGCCGGCTAGGTGCAACACCTGCCGAACGCTCATCAAACCGGGCGAGGCGTATTGGGGCATCGAATGCGGCACGTACCTATGGGCAGTGCATGACGCGTGCCCGGAGATTGGAAGCAATGACAAGCGACCTTGATTACATCGCTCGACTCACAGAGCAACTAGTAAGCGGGTTTGACGAACGTATCGAGTACGCCGTAACCGTACGGACGCATACAGAGGACTGCCGGCGCGTCCGCCCCTCTTGGGCGGAGTGCGATTGCCCTAGGTCGACAGAGCAACGCGTTAAATCCGTGCGTCATGCTCCGCTCATCGCTCAACTGACGGCAGCGGTATTCGAGCCTGCCTCATCGCCGGATACCGGGGGGCGCTCCGCGACACGCGTTGAAAGCTCGATGCCCGGAAACCTTGACGCGCTCGACCTCATCGAGGAAATCCGGCGCACCATAGCGGCACACGTGCGCAGGGCGAGGCAAATACTCGGCTACGACGTCCCGCCTAGCTCAATCGTCCGGGGCGCATTCTGCGGGCAATGCGCAGGGACCCTGAAACTCCACAACGGCAGGGCGGTTTGTATCGGCCGGATAGGCGAGGCTCCGCCCTGCGGCACTGAATACACCTGGGACCAAATAGAGGACTATCTGAGGAGCATGGATGAACGGGACGCGTGACCCTCGCCTAGTTGACACATCGGGGGCAGAGCTTTGGACTGGGCGCCCCAGGGGGACCCTCTACCGATGGCGCCATGAGGGCAGAGTCACTAACTACCGGCGAGGCGGACACACCCTCTGGGATATCAACGAATTGCCCCGCTATCAGCACCTCTGCGGCCCTGTCTGCCTCGCGGAACCGTGCCCCCCTATGCCGGAGCCTCCGGCCGTAATCCGCCGCATACCTCGCCCCAGGACACCCCTTGACGACAGAGGAGCCGTGACCGAAGATTGAGGCGCGTTCAGCGTGCCCAAAACAGGGCGCCCAGGGACCCCGGAAACCCACCACGTTACCGGGGTCCCTTTCGTGTGCCCGGAGGCAGCCCCATGACAGGACGCCCGGAACTTACGGAATACCGCTACCGGCAGGCACGGGCGGCAGTCCTCGCCCAGTCCGACACCTGCATATGGTGCGGGCACGCCGGCGCGGACTCTACGGATCACGTCATGCCGGTTAGCAAGGGTGGCGACCCATACAGCCTCGATAACCTCGCCCCCATCCATGGGGTAAAGGGTTGCGGCACGTGCGGACGCAAGTGCAACAACGAAAAGGGCGACAGGTTGCCGTCTGAGTGCGACCGGTTGCGGACGTCCGTCGATTGGTACCGGGGCAGGCTGTAGGCCCCAGGAGTCACACAAGCCTCATTGGCCTCAATAGGCACCAAATCGGGTCAACATGTGGCAAACGATGGTTGAAGCGTTCACCATGGGGCGCATGCCCCACTTCAACTCAAGTTGGCTCCTCGCCCCATCGTTGCCCGATGACCACTTGATCAGTAACTCATGGGAGGTAACCGCTAGCGGAGCACTGCATGTGAACGTGTTCTTCCGCAACGGACACATGGCGCCTGAACTAGTCCGCGACCTAGACGAATACTTCCGGCACCTCGCACACAGTGACGTCTATGAGATGGTGCCGGAGCGCGCGGCAGACCCCCCAGAGTTCATAACGACATATGAGCGCGTCGACCCTGAACACCTGCCACTCCGCACGTTCGCGGTACGCGTGCGAGGGCCGCATTACCTGTTCGTGGTCCGCGCGGACATGATGAGCGCGGAAGCGCTCGACGAAATGAACGGCGAATTCCTGCCGCCCCAACAGGGCGCGCTACGGACTGTCGAGCGTCGACCGCCGGCCCTACAAGTCGCGACGGTAAGCGAAATGACAGACGTCGTGATGAGCGATGTACTCGACCGCTACGGCGTGAATGAACCCCTCGCCGCATAGGCCCTACTCGACAACGTGACGCGCCCTCAGGAGCGCGCCCAGGGCGCGGACCCTGTCCACCCCTCGCAGCTCCTCTAGCTCGACCTCCGGCGGCAGGGCGCCATGCGCCCTCGCGTACGCCTCTAGCGCGTCACTGTCGAGGTACCCCTTACCGTCCCGCCATCGAGCGTCACTCACACGGGCGACCCTAGCGCCCCCGCTAGCTCCTGGTCCTCGCGAACGATCATCGCCCCTCGCAACTCAGGGGGATGCCTGCCGCAGGCGAGGACCAGGACCACACCCCCCAACGCAGCTCCTCGCCTGTCCCCTCCGGCGAGGAGCTGCCCCATGCTGGGCGCGTCGAGCTGCCGCACGTCGAGGACCAGGACCAGGGCGAGGACCAGGACCAGGGCGAGGGCGCCGGTTTGGCTCCTCGCGCAGCACATACCCCAGGGCGAGGCAAACGCGCACCCTCGCCGCACACTCGCAACGCTCTGACCTGCGCATATGCGCAACTCGCCGGATAACCGCAGGTCAGAGGCTTGCACGCTCGATGACGTCGAGGACCAGGACCAGGGCGAGGCGCACAACGCTCTGACCTGCATAAACGCGAGGCGTTGCGCAAAACAGCAGGTCAGAGGCTTGCAACCCTCGAAATCACCCCTCGATTTGCCCGAACCGCTCGACGTCCCCCAGGTGACACCTGCCCCGCACCCCTGCCGCAAACCCGCAGGTCAGAGGGGTGCACCCTCGCTCGACGCGAGGCAAAACCGCAGGTCAAACGGGTTGTCTCGGCTGTCCGGCCTCCGAATCGTCCCGGATTTTTAGAGGGCAGCCCTTTCCCAGCCCCGGCCCAAACTCGGAATTTTCTCCCCGGAGCCTGATTGCCGGGCAGGAGGTGAGCCATGGGACCGGTTGAGAAAGCCGTTCGATCTGATATCCGCGAGTTGGGCGACCTCGCAGGAGTCGAGCCCTCGCTAGCGCAGGTTGCTATTCGGTTGGCCGGCGAGGTCGACGCGCACGGATCCGATGACGATGGGCGGACCCTGGTTCAACTCACGCGCGAATTGCGGCAGACCATCTCTCAGCTAGTCGAGGGGCGGACTGCGAACGATGACGATGAACTCGGAGACCTGGCGACCCCCGAATAGCTTTGGGGTCGACCTGAAAGAGCGGTACGGGCTAACGTGCCCTCCGTTGTGGGGCACGCCCAGGCGACCGGAATTCAAGTCGCTAGGCCCTGCCGCATGGCGCGTCATGGAAGCACTCGGCTACTCGCCTATGCCGTGGCAAAAGTACGTGCTCGACGTAGCGCTAGAGATTGACCCCAATACCGGCACGTTCGTGCATCGCGAGGTAGGGCTAAGCGTCTCCCGGCAACAGGGGAAGACACAGCAAATCCTTGCTCTCATGGTCCATCGCATTGCGGCATGGCAGCGTCAGAACGTGGTCTATGCCGCTCAAACCCGCGGCATGGCGCGGACCCGTTGGGAGGATGAATTCCTTCTGACTATGGACGCGTCCCGCCTCGCCGGCCGCTACAGGGTGCGCAAGACCAATGGGCATGAGGCCATCATTTGGGGCAAGACGCGTTCCAAACTAGGCATTACCGCCAACACGGAAAAGGCGGGGCACGGTCCCGCACTCGACCTAGGCGTAATTGATGAGGCGTTCGCTCATGAGGACGACAGGCTAGAGCAAGCCTTTAGCCCTGCCATGCTGACAAAGCCCATGGCTCAACTCTGGTGGGCTAGCGCAGGCGGCACGGACCGTAGCGTTTGGCTCAATAAGAAGAGGGCGCAGGGGCGCGCGTTCATAGAGCAGATGTGGGCGACAGGGGAGTTTCCCAGCGTCGCCTATTTCGAGTGGTACGCACCGGAGGACATGCCGCGCGATGATCCGGAAACGTGGCGATTCTGTCTGCCTGCCCTGGGCTATACGGTCACTGAGGACACCATCAGGTCAGAGCTTGACAAGATGGCCGGCGACCCCAGCGCCTTTGACCGTGCCTATCTGAACAGGACACGTAAGGCGGCGCCGCCCAGTGACCCGAACATTCCGCGCGACGCCTGGGCGAGGATCGCAGAGGGCGCCTCGCGCCCAGGGTCTGACGTTGCGTTCGCGGTCGACGTAGCCCAGGACCGTAAGCACGCGTCCATAGGCGTTGCAGCGCTCCGCCCGGACGGACTCTTGCACCTCGAATTGGTCGACAGGCGCCCCGGAACCGATTGGGTCATACCGGCCGTGACTCGCCTCCGCGAGTTGTGGGATCCGGTGACCGTTGCCGTAGCGTCCTCCGGCGCCCCCGCGGCATCCCTGATAGACGATTTTGTGTCGGCAGGCATCGAGGTGCCGAAGAATCCCGAACGTCCGGCACGGGGCGACCTAACGATTTTGCGCGTGCACGACGTGACGGAGGCGTGCGGGCAGCTTGCTGACGCTCTGATACAGGGCAGGGCACGGCACATTGATCAGCGCGAGTTGACAGCCGCAGTCAACGGGGCGCGCACGCGTCGACAGGGCGACGCGTGGACGCTCGACAGGACTAATTCCCCAGTCGATATCGCTCCGCTATGCGCGGTCACGTTCGCGCGCTGGGCGCTTATGACGCGCTTGCCCCTGGTCCAGGAGTACGACCTAACAGCCTCGATTTTCTAGGGGTCCCCATGCGCGAACGCGTTACAACGATGCTCGATGTTCTCGGCCTCTTGCTGGTCGCGTTGGGGGTGGGCGCATTGCTTTACCCGTTGCTCGCTCTTGGCTCCGCCGTGGCCTCCGGGGCGGTTGTAATTGCTGGCTCCTATTTCGCGTCTAGAGGCGGTGAAACATGAGCCTGTTTTCTGGGCACAAGCGCGCCTATCCGGGACAGACGGCAGATCAGGTGATACCGCCACGGCCGGAGCAACGGGCGGGAATCGCCTCGATAACCAATGAAACCGCCCTGCGGCATAGCGCCGTATGGGCCTGCCTGCGGTTGCGCGCCAACCTTGTAAGCACAATGCCTGTAGACGTTTACAGGCGTGTCGGAGGGATTCAGGTAGAGGTGCCCAAACCGCCTGTCCTGGTCACTCCTGGGGGTCCTCGCGTTGGCGTAATCGAGTGGCTCTACTCCTCGCAAATCGACCTTGACCGGGCCGGTAACTGTTTCGGCCTCATCACTGCCGTTGACGGTTACGGGCTACCGGCGAGGATCGAACTAGTCCCCTTGTGTGACGTGACAGTGCGCGTGCGTAAGGGTGTGCTTAAGTACCTCATCGCAGGTAAGGAGTACGACCCTGCGCAGGTGTGGCATGAAAAGCAGTACACATTGCCCGGCCTGCCCGTAGGTCTCTCGCCTGTCGCCTATGCGGCATGGTCCATTGGCGAGTATCTGAGTATTCAGGATTTCGCACTGGACTGGTTTGGGAACGGGACCGTACCGGCAGCGCACCTGAAAAACACAGGGCGCACAATCACCCCCGACTTTGCCGACGAGACTAAGCGCCGGTTTAAAGCGTCCATGGCGAATCACGACCTGTTCGTTACCGGATCCGACTGGGAATACAACGTCATTCAGGCGGAGGCGGCCGGCGCAGACTGGATAGAGGCTAAGCGATTCAGTATCGGCGACGTTGCCCGATTCTTTGACACCCCAGGCGACCTCATAGACGCTGCCGCCTCCGGCAGCTCTGTCACTTATGCCAACATCAGCCAACGCAACTTGCAATTCCTGATTATGAATCTCGGTCCCGCTGTAGTGCGTCGCGAGGCCGCGCTTACCTCGCTCACTCCGCAACCGCGTTTCGTCAAGCTGAATACTGACGCATTGCTGCGTATGGATCCCCAGACCAGGGCTGCCATGGTCGCAACGCAGATCAATTCGCGCGTCCTCGCCCCATCGGAAGCTAGGGCGCTAGAGGACAGGCAGCCATTCACTGATGACCAATTGGCAGAGTTTGACCGCCTGTTCGGCACCAAAAATCCGGCCCCTTCAACGGGGGGAACGGCACCCTCAGGAGCGATGACATGACAGACATGGGCACCCTGCGGGCACAGGCAGCAAACGCCCGTAGCGCTGCCGCCGGCAGCGCCGCAATGGCAGTCCCTCGCGATAGGCCAGAGTCCCCAGCCGTACGGTTCACGTCCCAACTGCGCGCAAAGAAAGTCACGCGCGACGATATGGAATGGTTCGAGGTCGAGGGGTACGCGTCCGCATTCGAGCAAGGCTACGAAATGTGGGACATGTTCGGACCCTATACGGAGATCGTCTCCAAGGGTGCCGCAGACAAGACGCTAAGCGAGGACCCGGAGGTAGTTTTCCGCTTCAACCATGGCGGAACACCCATGGCCTCTACCCGTAACGGGCGACTCGTCCTCTGGGCGGATGAACAGGGCCTAGGACAACGCGCGTGGCTCAACCCGAAACGCAGCGATGTGCAATTGCTGATACAGGCTATCGAGGACCAGGACGTAAGAGAACAGAGCTTTATGTTCCGGATCACCTCTGGGCAGTGGTCTCCCGACTATACGGAGTACCGCATTAGCGCTTTCGACCTCGCGCGCGGAGACGTCGGACCGGTCACTTACGGCGCGAACCCGCATACGACCGTTTCAGCACGTGCCGGAGAGTTCCTGTCCTCGATCCCGAACCTTTCCCCACTAGTGGCACGCGAGGCGCTAGAGCGCCTGTCTGCGCGTGCAGACCTCGCGCCTGTGCCCCCCGTACTTCCCTCGCCGGTCAAGGCAGAGGGGCGCTCTATTCAGATGCTCCGTACGCGCCTCATGGTCGATAGCGTCGAGGACGACTGAATAGCGAGGCTCTAACGCCTCGATGCAATAACCCGCACTTCCGGCAGATGACCCGGTGTGGCGGAGTTTCCAGCGGCACGGCAGATGCCCCGTAGACGCTTCGCAGTAATTCCCCGTAAGTCACTTGCCCGGAAGGGTTAAGGGGGTTTCGGCAATGCCCGGAACCATTGACGACCTCATCGCTTCAATCGAGGTCGAGCTAGAGGCAGCGCACAAGCGCCGTAAGAAGGCTGACGCAGAGGTAAAGCTCATCCTCGATAAGGCGCAGCAGGACGGACGCTCTAACCTCACTCCCGAAGAGGACGAACGCGTAGCGGAACTGTTCGTTGCCCGCGATAAGGCAAAGGCCGATATCACAGGCATCGAGAACAAGCGCGCCACGGCCGAAAAGATCAAGGCCGAAGAAATGGAGCGCGCTGCCGAACAGTCCAAGGTAAAGGCGATGGAAGTACGTAAGCCTGCCTATGACCAGGTCGCGCGTGTCGGCACGGAAGAGCGCACTTACCGGAAGGATCTCGACCCTTACGGTAAGGGATTCCTGATGGACATTTCTCGACAGTTCATGTTCCAGGACGTCGAGGCAGCATCCCGCCTTTCTCGGCACATGCAGGAAGAGCGCGTAGAGCGCGCGGAGTACATGCAGCGTGCCGTAGGCACGGGCGCATTCTCCGGCCTTACCGTCCCGCAGTATCTGACGGACATGTACGCGCCGGCGACTGCCGCACTCCGGCCGTTCGCAGACGTCTGCAACCGTCACCCGCTGCCGGAAGCGGGTATGTCCGTCAACATCAGCCGGATTACAACGGCTGCAAGTGCGACTGTCCAGTCTGCGGAAAACGTGGCAGTTTCCGAGACCAATATGGATGACACCCTTCTGACGGTTAACGTTCAGACCGCGGCAGGGCAGCAAACCGTTTCTCGGCAGGCTATCGACCGGGGCAGCGGTATCGAGGACGTAACCATGCAGGACCTTTTTAACCGTGTGGCTACTGTGCTCGACTCGACGCTTATCAATCAGGCGACCAATGGGCTTACGAACGTTGCCCAGGCGGTTGCCTATACCGACGCGTCGCCTACGGGGGCAGAGCTTTACCCCAAGATCCTGAACGGTGCGGCTAACGTCGAGGCTGCCCTACTCGCGATGGGTCGACCGACGCACGCAGTAATGCACTCGCGCCGTTGGTACTGGCTTTCAAGCCAGATGTCCTCTACGTGGCCCATGATTAACTGGGCGGGTTTCCCCGCGCAGTCTGCGGGCACGGCAAACCCGAACAGTTCCTATGCCTCCGGCCCTCGCGGAGTTCTCCCGTGTGGACTTGAGGTCATCGTGGACAACAACATTTCAACGGCCCTGGGCGCAGGCACAGAGGATGAGATTTACGTAGTGCCGTCCTCTGAGTGTCACCTCTGGGAGGATCCGGCAGCGCCGCTTTTCATCCGCGCTGAACAGCCCTCCGCCGCTTCCCTGGGCGTGCTCCTGGTCGCCTATTCCTATTTCGCGTACACGTTCGCGCGTTACACAAATGGGACCAGCAAGATTGGCGGCACGGGCCTGATTGCCCCGACGTTCTGACGCTCCCTTGCGCAGCCCGGATTCCCGTCCGGGCTGCGCGCTTATCAGGGCTCGACGGACAGGAGGTGTTCACCATGTCCACGCTTCAAGCCTATGGGGGCGACAGGCTACCCAATACGGTGCGCCTATCCGCCGCACAGACCGGTAACGGCGTATCGACGAACATTGCCGACCGCGGCGCCGCTACGGAACGGCCGGCGCTCCTCGCCATCACTACGGCCGTAGGCGCTACACCAACATGCACATACGCGATTGAGGGCAGCGCGGACGGATCGAATTGGTTCGCTGTCTCCTACGCGGAAGTAGCGACCCCGGATACCGGAGCGGTCACCACCTTTGCCATTACTGCGGCAGGAACGGCACTCAAGATTCTACGGCCGGACCAGCCATGGCGATATCTGCGACTGACGTACTCCGCCAATACGAACGTCACGAATACCGCAGACGTGACCGTTTTCTAGGAGGAGTCATGGCTAACGCAGAGAACATGATTGCAGCGCTTAAGCGTGAGCGCGCCGGATACCTCGCGCGCGGATTGGTCGACCGTGTAAGGCAGGTGGACGAACAACTAGCCCTGTACGGGGTCGAGGTCGAGGGCGGGACCGTTGCCCCGCCGGAGGTCGACTCAGGCCCTGTGCGCGCGGAGGCAGGCGGGAAACCGCGCAAGGCAATAAGCCATGGCGAATGAATACGCGACACTCGCCCTACTGAAAACGTACCTAGGCATTACGGACAGCACACGTGATGACCTACTGAATCAAGCGCTAGCCTCCGCCTCGCGCGGTATTGACAGGGCATGCGGGCAGCGTTTCTATCTCGATGCTCTTACGTCCCAACGGACGTACAACCCCCTGCGGCGCGTCTATACAGACGCGTCCGGGCAGTTGCTTTTGACCGACCCCATAGGCAGCGCCTCCGGTTTGGTTGTGGAGATTGGTTCCGGTAGCTCCTGGGCTGCCGTGACCGATTACGAGACCTATCCCGACAACGCCATGACTAACGGCGTGCCGATTACGGGACTCCTGCGCCCATCGTCTTTGTGGACGTGGTCATACAGCAGCCGCACGCGCGTGCGCGTAACCGCGCGTTGGGGGTGGCCGGCTACGCCCGATGACATCGAGACAGCGACCCTGATTCAAGCCTCGCGACTCTTCAAGCGCAAAGACTCCCCAGAGGGAGTCATGGGCAGTGCGGAATGGGGCGTTGTCCGCCTGTCGCGCAGGGATCCCGACGTTTGGAACTTGCTCGAACCCTACGTGTTGCCAGGGTTCTAGGGGGGCGCGTGGATATCACAAACATACGGGCGCAACTCGCCCTAGCTGCCTCTGCGGTAGTGCTCCCTAGCGGAGCGCTCACATGTACGGGATACATGCCCGATGGTGTCAGCGTCCCGTCATTCTTTATCGCTGATTACTCCATTGAGTACGACAAGACCATGTCGCGAGGGCTCGACGCGATCACGTTTACCGGGCGCGCCCTGGTGAGCCGTGCCGATGACCTCGCCGGCCAGGATCTACTAGACCGGTTGCTAGCCGGATCCGGGGCGACCTCGCTTAAGGCAGCCATCGAGGCAGCGCGAGGCGCCCCCGGTACTCCTGCCCTGGGCGGATACGCCCATGACTTGCGCGTCACACGGTGTCAAGGGATGCGCCTCTATGAGCACATGGGCGCCCAGTATCTAGGCGCGGAAATCTCTATCGACGTCATAGGCGATGGGAACCCGTAATGTCTTTCACAGTCCTTACGAATGTGCGCCTGTTTGCCGTAGGGGCAGACCTAACGGGCGCCTCAAACAAAGTCGAGCTGTCCGGCGAGTATGAGGAAAAGGACCGGACTACCTATGGCTCCTCCGGCTGGAAAGAAGTAACGGCCGGACTGGGCTCCGCAGAGGTAACCGCAGAGGGTTTCTGGGAAGCGGGAACGGACGCGCTAGTAGATGACGCGTCCTGGTCTCAGATAGGCGGACTGGGCGCGTGGACCGTTGCCCCTGTAGGCGCCTCTGTGGGCGACCTCGCCTATCTACTGCGGGCACTGCGCGCGGACTACAACTTTGGTGGGTCGGTTGGCGACCTCGCGCCCTACAAAGCTAAGGCTAGCTCTGACTGGCCATTGGTCCGGGGCAACGTCGCCCATCCGCCCGGTACCGCGAGGACGTCAAGCGGCACGGGTACCGGGGTGAACCTGGGCGCCGTGGCCTCCGGGCAGCGCCTCTATGCCTCGCTTCACTGTCTGTCCGTCGCCGGCACTACGCCAACCCTTGACGTCCTAGTGGAGTCTGACGACAACTCAGGCTTTACAACTCCCACCACACAGATCACTTTCTCTACGGCGAACGCCATTAGCGCGCAGATATCCCGCACTAGCGGCAGCGCGATCACTGACACATGGTGGCGGGTTAAGTGGACCATCGCCGGATCCTCCCCAAGTTTCCTCTTTGCTGCCGCGTTCGGCATTAAGTAAGGGGTGTAATCACCATGGCCTTTATGGTGCTCACGTCCGAATACCTCTCACTCGGCGGAACCGACCTCAGCGCCTACACCAGTAAGGCGGAACTGTCCGTAGAGGTCGACGAAAAGGACGTGACTACATACGCGTCCTCCGGCTGGAAGCAGGTCATAGGCGGACTCAAGTCCGGCGGACTGGCTATCGAGTTCAAACAGGATTTCGCCGCTGCCGCATTGGACAGCATCCTTTGGCCTCTGTTCGGAACGGTCGTTGCATTCGAGGTGCGACCGACTAGCGCGGTTGTCGGAACGTCAAACCCTAAGTGGACAGGGTCCGTCCTGGTGAAGGAGCTTAAGCCCATTTCCGGAGGCGTAGGCGATGAGGCTACGCAGTCCGTCAGTTTCCCGACCAGCGGCGCCGTAACGCGCGCTACGGCGTAAGCCATGGCGGACAGTCCCGTAGGCGTAGAGGTCACGCAGGAGAGTTTGCGCGACCTCATACGCGCCATGCGCGCGGAGGCAGACGGTAAGGAGCTGCGGAGAGAGCTAGCTAAGTCTCTCCGCGACACCCTCAAACCGCACGCTGATCAGGCTAAGAATGCGGCCCTGTCCATCCCTTCCGGAGGCTCCGCGACGCGTCCTCTACTGCGCCCAGCCATCGCCCGGAGTATTCAGCCGCGAGTCAATATGACGATGAAAGGGGCAGGCGCATCGGTCCGCGCTAGGCGGACTCCTCGCATTCGAGACTTTGCCAACGCTCCTAAGCGTACGAACTCCCGTAAGGGATGGCGCACGCAGTCATGGGGCAACGACCAATGGCGCGTCCAATTCGGCAAGATCGGTTGGTTTGACGTTGCCATGCGAGGCACGGCGCCGGAGGCGCGTCGAGCCGTTGCGGACGTCGTAAACGAAATGGCCCAACGCATCGCGTCAAGGGTCGGAGATTAAGCCTATGTACCTTGTGTATCAGCCTGAGGGATCCGAGGAGCCTACGCGCTTCAAGTACAACCCTCGCCGGCTCATGTCCGCAGAGCGCGAAATGTTGGAGCGCAAGACAGGTAAGGACTTTTCGGATTTCACAACCGCAGTCCTCGCCGGTAACTCGCTCTGCCGCCGCGCGCTCCTCTATATGTTCCTTAAGCGGCAGCATCCCTCTATCAAGTGGGATGACGTCGATTTCGCCTGGGATGAATTGAAGCTCGAATACTCCCGGCAGGAACTTGCCAAGATGCGGGAAGCGGTCGCCGAAAACGTCGAGGGCGCAGAGCGTGAAAACACGCTGGCCAATCTCGACCGCGAGATAGAAACCGCGGTCGACGAAAGCGAAGAAGAGGGAAAAGCAGCGCTGCCCATCGCCGGATAGGTCAACTCGGCAACGCGGCACACCTCTTGCACGTCCGCCCCTGGGAGTGGGCGCTACTTACCGTCGAGGAAACAGACGCGCTCTTGGATTGGCTCGACGAATACGGCAGGCAACTCGATGAGGCGGAGGCCCAAATAAAGAGGAGGTGACCCGATGGCATCGGACACCTCGCTAATCTTCCGGCTGATAGCGCGCGATGAGGCGAGCCCAGAGCTAAACGCCATGCAAGAGCGCCTATCGACCGCCTCAGCGGCAATAGGCGCAGGTGTGGCCGGCGCTCTGGGCGTAGGTGTCGCACAGGCAATGGACATGAGCGCGGCTAATGCCAAGCTGCAAACGCAGCTAGGCATAGGGAACGCGGAGGCTGCGAACCTTGCCAAAGTGTCCGCGCATGTCTACGCAGGCGCCTGGGGCGAATCTACGGCGGACGTAAACGAAGCTATCCGGGGTGTCTACCAAAACATAGGCGACGTGTCCGGCGTCAAAGGGGGACTAGAGGGTGTCACCACAAAGGTAATGGCACTCTCGGAAGCATTCGACCAGGATCTAGGCGGGACCACTGCCGCGGTTGGGCAGATGCTTAAGACTGGCCTAGCCAAGAATGCGAACGAAGCTCTAGACATCATTACTGTCGGTTTCCAAAAGGGCGTAAACAAAGCTGACGACTTGTTGGACACGTTTAATGAATACGGCGTGCAATTCAAGTCGCTAGGGCTCGACGGACAGACGGCAATGGGCATCCTGTCGCAGGGCCTCAAAGGCGGCGCGAGGGATGCAGACCTAGTTGCCGACTCACTGAAAGAGTTCAACCTGAGGGCGCGTGACATAACGTCGACTGCCCCCGCAGGCTTCAAGGCTCTTGGGCTAAACGCTAAGCAAATGGCGGCGGACGTTGCCGCCGGCGGTCCTCGCGCAACGGCAGCCCTACAGAAGACGCTAGACGCTCTGCGCAAGTATCCGGACACGAGTAAGAAAGCCTCCGTAGCGGCCAACATCTTTGGCACGCAATCGGAGGACATGCAAAAGGCGCTACTAAAAATCGACCCCTCGCACGCCGTTGACGCCCTGGGCAAGGTGAGCGGGGCAGCCGATAAGGCGGCAAAGACGCTGGGCAGTAGCCCAGCGAAAGAGATGGAGAAATTCAAGCGCGCCGTTACAACCCAACTCGCGGTTGCCGGTAGCTCTATCGCGTCATTCGCGATGCAACACACAGGAGTCGTCAAGGGCCTCGCTATCGCCCTGGGCGCCGTGGCGGCAGTCATCGTGACTGTGACCGCAGCCCAGCGCGTCTATGCGACCTATACGGCTATCGCCACGGCAGCCGAGACAGTACGACAGAGCGCCCTCTATATGTCCGTGGCCGGCTACCTACGGCTCATGGGTGTTGGCCTTATGGCCATGGCGCGCACGGCTGCCGCTGCCGTCGCCTCCGCCGCAACTACCGGGGCAGCGTGGCTAGGCAGCGCTCTGACGTCCATAGCGGCATGGGTTGCTGCCGTTGTCCGGGCAGCCGTAACCGCGGTCGCGCAATTCGCGCTGATGGCTGCGAGGGCCGTTATATGGGCGGCAACCATGGCGGCACAATGGCTGATTGCCATGGGTCCGATTGGTTGGATCATCGCGGCAGTGGTCGCCCTGGTCGTACTCATCATCGCCAATTGGGACACCGTGAAAAAGTGGACCCTCAAAATCTGGAATTGGCTTTGGGGTCACATCAAGTCCATCGCGGCTAAGGTCTGGAATATCTTCCTTAACTGGACGATAGCCGGACTGATCATCAAGCATTGGGACGCTATCAAGTCCGGAACCGTGCGCGTCTGGAATGCAACCGTTTCTTGGGTCAAGGGGATCCCAGGGAAGATCGTTTCTTTCTTCCTTAACTGGACGCTTCCGGGTTTGATCATCAAACACTGGGGTCGGATAAAGAGCGGCAGTATTCAGGTAGCGACCTCGCTTGTGTCTTGGGTCAAGGGTCTGCCTGGGCGAATCTCCGCCGGTATCGGTTCGCTCGGATCACTCCTGTACTCAAAGGGCCGGTCGGTCGTACAGGGTCTGTGGAACGGCATAAAGGGCATGGGCGGATGGCTCTGGAATCAGGTCAAGTCGTTTGCCAAGAGCACCATTAAGGGCGCCATCGATAACGCCCTGTCGATTTTCTCGCCCTCGAAAGTCACGGCAGCCCAGGGCCGTTGGATCGCTAAGGGCCTGGTCGTCGGACTCATGGGCAGTGCCAAACAGGTACAGGCAGCATCCAAGAAACTCGCGGATATCGTCCGCGACAACATGCGCCCAGGCAAGGCGAGGAGCAAGGCGCTAGACGTCATCGGTAGCGACACTAAGAAACTCGTCAAACTCGCAGGGCAGCGGGAAGCGATTAACAAGCGCCTTAAGGCGGCACAGACAAAGCTCAATGACCTAGTCACGGCTAAGGCGAAGATTGCCGCAGACGTCAAGGCGGGAATCCTCCAGGGCGCTGATATCAACTCGATGATTGGCGATGACCTAGAGCGCGGCATGGGTGCGTCCAACATCCTCGCCGGACTGCAAGCCAAGACACAACAGGCGCAAAAGTTTGCCGCCCTGATGAGCACCCTTAAGAAAAAGGGGGTGCGTAGCGACCTCATCGGGCAGATAGCGGCGGCAGGCGTTGAAGGCGGTATGGCGACCGCGCAGGCCCTGTCTACCGCTAGCGCCTCGCAGGTTAAGGCAATCAACAACCAACAGGCGGCACTAGTCAAGGCTGCCGGAAGCGCCGGCAACGCAACAGGCGCCGCTATGTACGACTCCGGCATTAAGGCTGCACAGGGATTGGTCAAGGGCCTCAAATCCCAAGAGAAAGCCATAGAGAAACAGATGATGAAGATTGCCCAGCACATGAAAACGGCAATCAAGAAAAGTCTTGGCATCAAATCACCATCGTCTCTCATGGCGGATGAGGTAGGCGCGTTCGTGCCGCCCGGAGTCTGGCAGGGCGTCAAGCGCAAGACTCCGCAGCTCCAATCCGACCTACGGCGCTGGGCAGGGGACATGGTCCGCCCAGTGCGCGAGGGCGCAGTCATGACAGGGCAGGGCTCGACCTCCGCCCCGCTCCTGGGCGGCAGCTCCTCGCCGCAGAGCGCTCGACCCCTACAGGCAAACCTCATAGTCGATGGCCGGCAGCTTGCCTCTGTCCTTATCGATCACCTGCGAGGCGAAATCCAGCGCCTCAATGGCGGCAACGTACAGAAAGCGCTAGGCAGGGGGACAGCGTGACATTCCCTAACACCCCCCTTAGTACAAAGGTCGAGCTATACATAGACAGCGCATGGACCGACATAACGTCAGACGTCTATGAACGGGACCCGATCACGATTACTCGCGGACGCACGTCGTTTGGCGAGGACGTCGACCCCTCACGCTGTCAGCTAACGCTCAACAACAGAACAGGCAAATACTCGCCGCGGAACCCGGTAGGGGCGTATTACGGAAAGATCGGCCGTAACACGCCCCTGCGCGTATCGGTACAGGCGGGATCCGTAGCGCTCGACCTACCGGGCGCAGAGGGCGACTACGCCTCTACTCCGGACACTGCCGCCCTCGATGTAACCGGCGATATCGACGTGAGGATAGACGCGACACTGTCTGATTGGCTTTCGCCCCAGGGGGACCCCTCCGGGTTCAACAAGGTCGAGCTAATCGGCAAATACAGTGACGTGTCTGCCTCATGGATGCTGTCCGTTCAGGACTGGGCACTCTATTTCGAGTGGTCAACGTCCGGTTCGGGCATGACCAATTCGGCTAGCTCGACCATTCCGCTTCCCGCCGGACCTGATACGAGAATGGCTGTCCGTGCCACGCTCGACGTTAACAACGGGTCCGGCGGGAATACGGTCACCTTCTATACCGCAGACACGATGAGCGGCACATGGGTGCAATTGGGCGACCCCGTAACCGATACCGGCGGCACAACGTCTATCGCCAACTCGACAGCAGTCCTGCGAGTTGGCGACGCAACGACCTACAGTTACGGCATTGCGGCAGGCTCCTGCCACGCTGCCCAGGTGCGCAACGGCATTGCCGGGACCATCGTTGCCAACCCTGATTTCTCCGCCCAGACGTCCGGGGCAACGTCGTTCGTCGACAGTGCCGGACTCACGTGGTCCGTGGCTGGGAACGCCTCGCTCACGAATCGAAAGGTTCGGTTCGTTGGCGAGGTCTCGGAGTGGCCGGCGGAGTGGGACGTGTCCGGCGCGGACGTCTATACGCAGGTGACTGCCTCCGGCATCCTGCGGCGCCTCGCCCAGGGGCAGAGTCCCATTAAGTCGACGCTCACGCGCAGACTGCCAACGACGTTTAACATCCTGGGGTATTGGCCTATGGAGGATGGGGCAAACGCTACGGTCGCGTATTCGCCCCTTGCCGGAGTGCCGGACATGACGACCTCTGGTCTCACGTTCGCTGCCGTAGACACCCTCGATGGCTCCTCCGCGCTGCCCACCATCAGTAGCGGGGCAGTGATTAACGGGATCCCTCCGGCGCCTAGCTCGACGCAGACAAGTTGGCAAGTCGGGTTCATGTATAACCTCGATGCGTCACCTTCAACGTATCGAACGCTGATGGTCATTAAGTCAACGGGCACCGTGGCCACGTGGTATCTCCAAATATCTGGCACGGGTACCCGCGTTCAGGGTTACGACGATGACGGCACGCTACTCGTGAACGCTACGAATGCGTCCGGCACAGACCTTAATGACGGCAGGTGGAACTATCTGGAGCATCGCCTTATTGCCTCCGGAGGGACGATCACCTACCGAACCAAATTCGAGAACACAGTCAACGTCTATACGATCACTAGCACCTATTCGGGCACGGTCGGAAGAGTGACCGGAGTGGGCAGCCCTGATTCCGGCTACTCCTCCGAATTGGGAAGCATGGCCATCGGTCACGTTTCCGTGTTCTCCCCTTGGACGCAAAACGCCTATTTCGGCGCTGACATAGGGTATGAGGGCGAACGGGCAGGGGTTAGGCTCCTGCGCCTCGCGGAAGAGGAGTCAATAACCATGGCTGTCTGTGGTGACACAGGCAGGCAGGCGCAACTAGGGCCGCAGAAACCGGCGGCAATCCTCGATATCCTCAAAGACTGCGCGGAGGCAGACGGAGGCATCCTCTACGAACAGAGGAGCGCTGCCGGACTGATCTACCGCGACAGGGGGACGCTCTTTAATCAGCGCGTCCGCCTCGCCCTCAATTACGCGACCGCGGGTCATGTCTCGCCACCATTCAAACCGGTCGACGATGACAACCTAGTGAAGAACGAGATAACGGCTACGCGTAGGAACGGTGCCTCTGCCGTTTCTGAACTCACCTCCGGCACGCTGTCAACTCAGGTGCCGCCCAATGGAGTTGGGCGCTATCAGGACTCCCAAGAATTCAACTTCTATGACGACACCCAACCGGCGCAGGCTGCGGAATGGTTGCTCTACCTGGGCACCTGGGATGAGGCGCGCTATCCGACGATTCACGTTGACCTAGCCGCAGGTCCGTCCCTCATCGATAGCGCTACAGCGGCAGATGTGGGCGACAGGCTGACAGTCTCCAACCCGCCGGCATGGCTGCCGCCGGACTCGATTGACTGCCTCATACAGGGCTATACAGAGGTCATCGAGCAAACCGGCTGGGATATCACCTACAACTGTTCCCCAGGCGGACCCTGGTCCCACGTCGCCCAGGTCGAGGCCGCACGCGCGGACACTGAGGGATCCGAACTAGTCGCTAACGCGTCCTCCGCGTTTACGACCATGTACGTAACTACGACGTCCGGCCCTCTGTGGGTCGAGAGTACGGAACACCCATCGGACTTTCCCTTTGACGTGAACGTAGCCGGCGAACGCGTATCGGTCACGTCATGCACAGGAACGGAGGCGGACGCTTTCGGCCGGACGGTTAGTAACGGCTGGGGCACGGCAGACGTAGGCGGCGCCTGGGCGAACTCAGGCGGCACGAGTGCGGATTTCGCTGTGTCCGGAGGTTTCGGGACTCACACCGTGGCCTCTGTCGACACGTCGAGGCGGACCCGTTTGGGTCCTGTCGTGTTCGACGATTTCGACATTTACTGTTCGTTCAAAACTAGCGCCCTCGCAACAGGCGATTTCCTCGCGGCTGGGCTAGTCGCCCGGTACGTCGACGGAGATAACACGTACATCCTGCGCGTTGCCTGTAACACAACGCAGACCATGACTCTGACCATCAGAGAACGGCTGTCCGCTACGGAAACGGCCCTAGGCACTGCCACAAAGACAGGGCTAGTGCATGCGGCTAACACCCTGTACCGCATGCGGTTTTACGGGGTCGAGGACGCGCTTAAGGCTAAGGTCTGGCTAGCCACAGACAGTGAGCCTGCCGCCTGGGACGTCGAGGTAACGGACGGCACCTTTACCGATGCTGGGCAGATAGGTTGCCGCTCGATATCGGGTCCCTCGAACACGAACACAAACCCTGTCGTGTCCTATGACGATTTCGAAAACGTCATACATCAGCGATGGTCGGTAACCCGCTCTGTCAATGGGGTGTCCAAGAATCAAGTAATAGGCGCGCCCGTACGCCTCTGGTCTCCTGCGTACGTTCCGCTGGATTGGGGGTCACCGTGACCGCATCGGTATGACCACGTGGAAAGCTGGAATGCTCATCAGCGCGGCACGCCTAGCGGACACTGCGCCAACTATCACGACGTCCGGAATCTCGATGGCTACGGGATTCACGCTCAATGACTTTACGGGCTATCGAGTCGGCAACGTCATCGAGATACGGGTTTATGCCCAGAGGTCCGGCGCGGATATCGTCGACACAACCGGCAACATTGCTGACACTCAGATTTGTACGCTGCCTAGCGGTTGGCGCCCAACATCGGGAACGACTCAGGGTTTCTGGGGCAGCGGCACAGAGGGCGGAGATTTCGTCTGCGGAACAGACGGAATCTGCACCCTGAGAACGGCGTCAGATGACATCAATACAGGCGCCAACATCCGACTACACCTAACATTCGTCGTGAGCTAGCGAGGCTCCGCCATGTCCGAAACAACGGAGGCGCAGCTACTCCTAGTGCGCATTGAAACGAAACTCGACCTAGCCCTACGGCTACAAGAGGACCAGGAAAAGCGCCTGCGCGTCCTAGAGGCGCACGGCACTGCCACCCATGCCGACCGGCTAGCGGCCCTAGAGCGTTGGCGTTACGCACTCCCTACGGCAGGCTTTCTAAGCCTCGCCTCGATGGCTACGGCTGTAGCTACAGCCATCTTGCGCTAGGGGGTGTCATGTCGGGACTCATTAAGGGTATCGACGTTGCCTCTCATCAAAGCTCGACCTATGACCTGACAGGCGTTGACTTTGTCTTTGTCAAGGCGACAGAGGGCACGTGGTACACCAATCCCAAGATGGCTGCCCAGGTGTCGAGGGCGAGGAGTGCCGGCGTAGTGGTCGGGTTCTATCACTTCTTGCGTAAGGGTGGCGCACAGGCGCAGGCAGCCTATTTCGTGAGCAAGGCGGAGGCCAGGCCAGGGGAAATCCTCGCGTGCGACTGGGAGAGTGCGCCGGACGGTAGCGCCCCCAGTAGCGAGGAAAAGGACGCGTTTATACGCGAGGTCGCGCGCCTCGCTCCTGGGCGTCGAGTCGTCCTCTACTGCAACCGCGATTACTGGCTTAACCGGGACCGGTCGAGCTACGCCGGCCATGGTCTGTGGATAGCAGACCCCAGCGCGCCCATGGGTGCCCCTCGAATCACTCACCCATGGCTATTCCATCAATACTCAATCAGTGGAGGCATGGACAGGGACGTAGCCGCGTTCCCGACTCGCGCAGCCCTCAAAGACTGGGCGGCAGGGGACGCGCCGGCGTCACCCCCAGGTGAAACCGACATGGCACTAACCGCGGCACAGACTTATGACGCTGTCTGGAAAACCGATAAGGCTCCGGCGCCTAAGGACGCGCCGGACGTCAAGACAAATCCCACGTGGCAGCCCGTAAGCATCCTCGCGGACACGCAGGCGCAGGCGCGTGCGCTCCGTAAGGACGTTGCCGCCCTCGCCGCAGAGCTAACCGCCGTGCGCCTCATGGTTGCCGCCCAGGGCGAGGCCCTGCGCGCCCAGGGCGCCGCCCAGGCGGAGGCGCTGCCTGCGCTCCGGGGGCAGCTCGACGCGCTCACGGCCGGACTGTCGCAACTCGACGTGTCCGGCGTCCTCGCGGAACTACAGCGGCGCCTCAGCGCCGTACGGGTCGAGTTGACAGCAGAGGAGGTGACGACATGAGGACTTATCTAGTGCGCCTCGCGGAACAGGCTTTCGCTGCCGCCCTGGGCGGCGCCCTCGCAGCCTGGGCAGCGTCCGGCTACAGCCTCACTCAGGCAGCCCTAGGCGCCGCCATAGGTGCCGGACTGCGCGGGGTCTACGGCATGTTTGCCCAGCCGTTCGGACCGGACAAGGATTCGCCCAGCCTCACTCAGTAGGGCAGACGAAAGCGCCCCCTCGCCATCGCGGCGAGGGGGCGCTTTTCTCGTTTCAGGGGCGCGTGCCTGTCCCCCTACAGTCACGGCAGCGGAGGACAACCAACCTGCCTCGCCGGACAGTCAGGATCCGTTTCGATCCGTCGCAGGCTCGACAGTAGTCCGGCAGGATCCCCGTTCGGCTAATCGTCGTCCTCTTCCCAGTAGTCCGGACCCTCTTGATTGCGTACCTGTTGAGCATCGCTGGGAGCGTGCACGCAACGGGGGCATTGCCCATCGTCGCGCAGGAGAACTCTTTCACCCCAGACGAAATGGAAATAGCACGTTGGGGGGTCGGACTCTAACTCTTGCTTGCCTGCCATCGTCTCTCCTCTACCGGCAGAGGGGGCAGCGCCTGAGGTGCGACACTAGGGCGCGTGCCCTTGCCCTCTTGCCGCCCTCTATTTCGGTTATTGCTGCCTTCCCAGCCGAATCACGTTCGTAGCTTCCGGCACGCTCCTGGTTTTTTTTGATGCGCCCATCAAAGAGCCTCGCGACACGCGCGAAATCGGGGCAGCGGTATGACTGCATTATGTCTCCCGTAAATGACTCGCCCCTCTGCCGGAGTGGACAGGCAGAGGGGCGAGGGCTCATGTTCCCCAGAGTCTTCCTAGCCCAGCGCTGGGGGCGCGCTCCGCCCTACTTTCGGTCGAGCCGATTTCGTGCGGCACTCCGGAATGGCTAGCCTTCGGGCGTTATACGTGTCTCGGCGAGGCGAGTAAGCGTGGCACGGTAGACCCTGCGCCTTTTGGTCGCCTCGATACAGTCAATGCCTGCGCTGGAACATTCGTCCTCGCACGTCATGACGTGACTCAACCATTCGCCCCAGGCGTGCACTTTCGCCGCCTCCGCCTCCGCCTGGGCAGGTGTCATGACAGGTACCTCGCTCATGTCCGGCGCTCCTCGCCTGTGTAGGGGTCTGTGACGAACTGCCGGACCATGCCTTGACGTCCGTCAATGGTCGTCATGTGCGGTCGGTCCCAGGGCTGCGGAGGCTGCCACGTCCCACGGGCGCCCCAGAGGTGTTCCTCTGCCGCAGGCGGGGGCAAGGGCTCGACCCTCGCGCGCCTCGCCCATCGTCGACCTCGCCCCGCCTGGGGGTCGAGCCATGCGGGACCCTGGTCCTGGGCGCGCTCCTGGTCCTGGGCGACCTCGCCGGACTGGGCTCGACTCTTGCCCGTGGGTTGGCTGCCTCTGTTGAGAATCAGCCAGAGGGCAAGCAACGCGCAGACTGCCGCCCCTGCCGTGCCGATAACATTGGTCATTGTTCGTAGCTCCCTTGCGCTGCGGACGTGCCCCGTACGGCGCTGCATGCCGATTGGGGCGATGTTGGGACGCATGCGCCCAGGTGTTCACGCACCTGGGCGCATGCGGAGACTCACGGGGGTTTGACGGGGGGCACGCCCGGAGTCTCTAACCTGTCGCGCGCAGGCACATGGACACGCGACAGGCTCTTAACCGCCTCCGCCGTTCCCCTGAGGGCCGGAGGCGGGATGATTGTGAACGTCTGCCGGACTCCCTGAACTGAAACGCTCAACTCATATTGACGCCCCTCATAGAGCGCGACACTCGCAGAGCGATAAGCCCGGTACGTATACCAGCGTTTGAAGGCGCGCCGTTCCGTTTCCGTTAGCGGCATCCTCTTTACCGCTCCGGCAAGCGCTCTTATTGCTTGGGTGCGCGAGGGAAACGGTAACTCCTGCCCCTGATAGCGCAGTACATGACTCATCGTTCGCTCACCTGTGCCTCTACCTCCGCCCAGACTGTTACACCTAGTACCTCCGTCCGTACCCCCCACTTGTGCGACATGGCCTCTACCAGGAGTAGGCCCCTGCCGCCCTCTGCGGAATCGCCTACCGACTGCACCGATGGGATTTCTTCGCTGCCCCGGTCGCGCACCTCTACGCGGAACGTGTCTCCATAGCGTTGGATCACGTAGCCAACAGGTCCGCGCGCATGTTCAACTGCGTTGGTTACCAACTCACTTGTAATGAGCGTCAAATCCTCGCTCACAGATTTACAAGCGGCAGAATCGGCCCACTGTCCAAGGAACGTCCGGCAGTCCTCGCGAGCGAGGGCAGCGGACGCCGGCACGGTGGGATACTGGTGACGCGCTACAGCGTTGGGCATGGCGGATCAACCCCCAGGGGGCACGGCAATGCGGAGCGGCACAGTCCGGTTACGGAGCGGTGCGCCTGTGTAATGTTGCACCACCTGAGGGCACGGTGCAACGTTCCACGGAATGTTCATCCTTGTGAGTGTCAGTCAACTCAGTTGCGCAGTAAGGGATGCCGGCGTAGTGCTAGGCATGATTGCGCAGGCCAGACAGGGTGAGAGGAGGGCAAACGTGGGAGCGCGCAAAGAGCCGACGGCGCGTCAAGTCCGGCTAGGCCACGTACTCCGGGACATGCGAGGCGAGGCGCGAGGGCGGGACAGCCTAGAGACTGTCTCGCGTGAGTTGGGCTGGTCCAAAGCCAAACTGTCCCGTATTGAAACGGGTTGGTCCGGTATCTCCGAGTCTGACCTAGTCACGCTCCTCGATACGTACGGCATCGAAAACAAGGCATGGCGCGCGTACTTGCTCGACGTCCGCCGCAAGACATCCGCACGCGACGGATGGGAAATCAAGCTCCGTTCCATCGTTCACGCCCAGTACGCGGACTATGTGGGCATGGAAGAGGACGCGTCAGAGCTTTACAACGCGGAACCTGTCCTAGTTCCTGGGCTCCTGCAAACGCATGACTACGCTGCCGCCGTTCTCGCCCAACACATGCCGCACCTGTCAGAGTCGCAACGGAACGCGCGCCTAGAGATCCGAGAGAAAAGGACAGGCGTATTCGACCGCCCCGACCCTCTTGTGTTCTGGGGCATCATCAGCGAAAGCGTATTCCGGCACGCGCTAGGCGGACCGGACGTCATGGCAGCGCAGCTAGATCACTTGCTAACCATGAGCGACTACCCCACGGTAAACATTCAAATCCTGCCGGAGTCGCATGCACTGCATGCGGTACTACTCCAACCATTCGTGGTCCTGCAATTCCCTGTCCACTGGGAACCGAACGTGGTATTTCTCGATGGGTTGACACGTACGCGATTCCTAGAGGACGTCGAGGACGTACAGGAGTACGGCAGGGCATTTAGGCGGCTCAATGCAGAGGCTCCCAACGGGCCTGAGTCGATTGAGCTAATAGAGAAATACCGAGAACACTACCGCAAGGGGTAGCAGTGAATTACGTAATCGCGGACGCGTCCGCGCTTGACGTCGAGTGGCAGAACATGTCTACCGGCGAGGGCAATTGCTTTGAGTTTGCCGCCCTGGGCGACGGACGAACGGCAGTCCGGACCAGTAAAGCGCCCAACGGGCCTGCCCTGGTCTACTCCGCCGGTGAGGTCGCGGCGCTCATCGAGGCAGCCAAGTCAGGCAAGCTCGACCGCTACGCCGAGTAGGCACACTAGGCGCTAGGGGCACACAGGCACACAGACGCGCCCCCTGTCGGCACTGTCCGGCGGGGGGCGCGTTGCCGTTTGCTTAGGCGCTTTCGCGACTTGGATCCTGTCCAAGAAAGCGACACTCCCCAGGGTTCTACACCCATAAACACAGGGCCGCAAATCGAGCCAATATCGCGCGTGCGTAGGGGAGTTGAGCCCAGGTAAACGCAAGGTTAAAAAATCTTCAGTTCTTCCCTTGACAGTCCCTTTGCATCGGGCGGAACGTGGTTCGCACCCCGGACGGATCACCCGATCCGGAGACTCCCCCCGCACCTCGCGGCAGCCAACGCAGACGGCCGTTTCAGGGCACCTCTGTGCCCGCAGGTGCCGGGGGTTTTCTTTGACAACTTCACATGCCCAATGCGCCCGTTGAAGCGAATAGACATGGGTCGAAGCATGAGCGCCGGCATCAACGCTGGGAAGCGTCGAGTCGAGTACGTCAATGCAAGAGCGGCAGGCAGTCAGAAAATGATCTGACGACCAACAAGACGATTCACGCCCCTGTGCAACGTGTGCGGGGGCGCTGGATTGTGCACCTCAATGAATAAGTTTGGATTACAGCAATGACTATCACGATGACAGCAACAGGAATCGCAAGTGGTGACCTGGTCTGTACGAGTGGAGGTCACCCGGTGGCGCGCGTAGCGGCTGTGAGCAAGGCGAATAAGGGCCGCTCCGTGCGTTGCTGTCTGAGTAACTGCCGCACAGGCGAAATTGAATCCCTCATCGAGTATCCCGCCGGCCAAACTGTCACGGTCGAGCGGGATTCACTGTAAGGCGCTGATATCAGCCGGTTGGAGGTGTGCCCATGTACCGACAGGGCACGAACGCCACCCTCACGACGAGTGACGCACATAGGGGCACGGCACGGGGCGGCAGCCCTGCGCAGGTGCCGGACGATGCCCCGCAGGATCCTCCCGGCCACAGACGTCCGGGGCAGGCTCCGCAGGACCAGGGCGAGGCCATCCGCGCGATGGTCGATTCGTGGCCTCCGCTGTCCGATGGGCAGCGGCAGCGCCTCGCGCTCCTGCTACGACCTGCGGGTTTGCCCAGAGGTACTGACTAGCTACGCTGGGCAGTAGGTAGGCCCTACCATTGAGGTGCACAAATCCGGGGTCGGGTTGCCGGACCCGGACGGGCCCATCACCGCGACGACCTCGCCGGGGTGGATGGAGAACTCGGCGCCGTCCAGCGCCATGGTCGGCCCGTACGCCTTCTTCAGGTCCTCGGCGACGAGCAGGGATCCCCCGGGAGCGTTCACGCGGTCACCGTGGCCTTCAGTTTGTCGAGGCGCGCGGCGGCGAGTTCCAGCCAGCGCAGGTCGGCCTCGAGGTGGAACAGGGCGTGGTCGCAGATCAGCTGGTCGGCCAGATCGCCCCTGCGTTTGCGGTCGGTCAGGATGCGCATGCTGCGCAGGTGCTCGGCCCGCTGGGTGTCGAGGATGTCGGCCGCGTCGCGCGCGGTGAGCAGGGCGAGGACGACCTTGGTGTACAGGGTCGACTGAAGGTACGGCTCGGGCTTCTCGGGCGTGGCGAGCCAGCGTTCGACGTCGGTGACGCCGGCTTCGGTGATGGCGTACCGCTTGCGCTCGGGGCCGCCGCCGGCCTCGATGCCGTCGACCTCGACGAGACCGTTCTTCAGCAGGCGCGACATCGTCGAGTAGACCTGGCCGTAGTGCAGCGGCCGGTCGTGACCGAACTTCTCGTCGAAGGCCCGCTTCAGGTCGTAACCGTGACGGGGCCCGGACTCCAGGAGTCCCAGGAGGGTGTGACCGATGGACATGGGAAGGACTGTACACGCGGTGTATACCCGGGGTGTATACGCGGAGTGTGCAGGTGGTGGCAGGGGGTGCGAGAGCGCAGGTGGGGGCTGATTGTCACCGTTCCGCTACAGCCGGTCGGTCGGCCCGGCACCCCTCAGGCCGACGGGGGTCTGGGGGCGGAGCCCCCGGGGGGCCGGCCCCGGCGAGGAATCGGCCCCGTGTCGCGCGGCAGCCTTCCGGCCTCCGCGAGAGCGCGCCGCAACAGGAACTCGATCTGCGCGTTGGCGGACCGCAGCTCGTCCCCGGCCCACCGCGCCAGCGCGTCGTACACCGTGGGGTCCAGCCGCAGCAGTACCTGCTTGCGCTGCGGCCGGCCCTGTGGGGTCGAACCCCCGGAGGGAACCGTCACTGGTACAGGGTCCCCGTGTTGAGCACGGGCTGCGGCGCCCGGTCCCCGCACAGCACCACCATCAGGTTGGACACCATCGCCGCCTTGCGCTCCTCGTCCAGTTCCACGATGTCCTGCTCGGCGATCCGGGTGAGCGCCGCCTCGACCATCCCGACGGCCCCGTCCACGATCTCCCGCCGCGCCGCGACCACCGCGCCCGCCTGCTGCCGCTGGAGCATCGCCGAGGCGATCTCGGGAGCGTACGCGAGATGCGTGAACCGGGACTCGATGATCCGCACACCGGCCGCCTCCACGCGCGCGTGCAGCTCGGCCGCGAGCTTCTCGGTGATCTCCTCGGCGTTGCCGCGCAGCGAGAGCCCGTCCTCGTCGTGGGAGTCGTAGGGGTACTCGATGGCGATGTGCCGCACCGCCGCCTCGGTCTGGGTGGAGACGAACTCCAGGAAGTCGTCCACCTCGAAGACGGCCTGCGCGGTGTCCTGCACCCGCCACACCACGACCGCGGCGAGCTCGATCGGGTTGCCGTAGGCGTCGTTGACCTTCAGGACGGCCGTCTCGTGGTTGCGCACCCGGGTGGAGATCTTCTCGCGCGAGGTGAAGGGGTTCACCCAGCGCAGTCCGTCCTCCCGGATGGTGCCCCGGTAGCGGCCGAAGAGCTGCACCACGCGGGCCTCGCCCGGCGCCACCGTGTTCAGCCCGCACATCGACAGGAACGCGGCGAGGCCTATGAGGATGCCGCCGACGATCAGCGCGGCCTTGCCGCCGGTCGCGGTCACCGTGGTCGCGGCGGCGATCATGCCGCCGCCTGCCAGCAGCCCGACCAGCCCGCCGAGCAGCGCGAACCCGCCGCCCACGCTGTGGGCCGGGAACTCCTTGACACGCGGGGCGGGCAGTGCGGGCGCGAGGGCCGAGGAACTCTCCGTGGAGAGAGGAGCTGTGGTCATGGGTGATTCCCCCCGTTTCGTACAAGCGTGCGCAGGTTCGCACCGGCCACGCGTGAGCATCGGTCTAGCGTTGATCTAGCTAAGTGATATCACTTTATGAGCGATTGGCAACCCCCGGAGCGTTCCAGTCGTCGAACGAGGTGACGTGGTGTGCCGGTTTCCCGGCGGGGGTGCTGATTCTCACCCCCTCCGAACGCCGGACCGAGGCCTCTTCGACACAGTCGACGGTGTTAGCTTTCTGAGCTGACCTGCCTCCAGTCACAGGTGTGACTGCCGAGTACGAAGCGGAGCGAGCGGACTCATGGGACGAGCGGACGAGAGACGAGCGCGGCAGAGCGGTGGCCGTCGCGCGGCGCCCAAGAACCGCTCCCCGCGCAGGGACGCCCCGCCGTCGCGCGGCGCGTCGCGATCGGCCGTGGAGGCCCCCGAAGCCCCCGAGACGACCGAGACCCCCGACGCGGCCGGCAGTCCCGCACCCGGCGGCCGCGCGGCCGCGCGCAGGGCCGCCGCCGGGAAGAAGGGCGGCCGGGGCGTCAAGGCGGGCGGCAAGGGCGGCAAGAAGGACAAGAGCCTCATACGCAGGATCTTCACCTGGAAGAAGATCCTCAGCGCGTTCCTCGTCGTGACGGCGGCGGCCATCGGGGCCGTCGTCTGGCTGTACGTGAGCACGCCGATTCCCGCGGGCAACCCCGACGCCAAGCTGCAGAGCAACGTCTACGAGTACAAAGACGGCTCGATCATGACCCGGGACGGCACGGTCAACCGTGAGAACGTCGACCTCGCCGAGATACCCAAGCCGGTCCAGCGCACCTTCGTCGCCGCCGAGAACAAGACCTTCTACACGGACGCCGGCGTCGACCTGAAGGGCACCACCCGAGGCATCCTCAACACCCTCATGGGCAAGGGCGCCCAGGGCGGTTCGACGATCACCCAGCAGTACGTCAAGAACTACTACCTGAGCCAGGAACAGACCGTCACGCGCAAGCTGAAGGAACTGGTCATCTCGCTCAAGCTGGACCGGGACGAGTCGAAGGACTACATCCTGGCCGGCTACATCAACACCAGCTACTACGGCCGTGGTTGTTACGGCATCCAGGCCGCCGCCCAGTGCTACTACCGCAAGGACGCCAAGGACCTGAACGTCCAGCAGGGCGCCTACCTCGCCGCGCTGCTCCAGGCGCCCAGCCAGTACGACTGGGCCGTCGCCACCGACACCGGCAAGCGGCTGGTCAAGGCCCGCTGGAACTACGTCCTCGACAACATGGTGGGACAGGGCTGGCTCGACAAGTCCAAGCGCGACGAGATGACGTTCCCGGAGCCCGAGCCCCCGAAGGCCGCACCCGGCCAGGAGGGCCAGACCGGCTACCTGGTCAAGGCCGCCAACGCGGAGCTGATGCGTCAGCTGGTCGCCACGGGCGTGGCCGACGACCTCAAGTCGGCCGAGGACCTGGTCACCCGCGGCGGCTGGAACATCAAGCTCAACATCGACAAGAAGAAGCAGAAGTCGCTGGAGACGGCGGTCAAGGAGCAGCTGACCAGCAAGCTGGACGCGAAGAAGCGCAAGGTCGACGGTGACGTCCAGGCCGGCGCGGTCTCGGTGGACCCCAAGACCGGCGCGGTTGTCGCGATGTACGGCGGCAAGGGCTACACCGAGCACTACATCAACAACGCCACCCGCACCGACTACCAGCCCGCCTCCACCTTCAAGCCGGTGATCCTCGCCGCGGCCTTCGACGAGAACGCCAAGACGCAGGACGGCGACGAGATCACCGCCAACACGCTCTACGACGGCACCAGCAAGCGCCCGGTCGTCGGCAGCGACATCGGCTTCGCCCCGGAGAACGAGGACGACCAGGACTACGGCGACGTCACCGTGCAGACGGCGCTGAACAAGTCCATCAACTCCGTCTTCGCGCAGATGGGTGTCGACGTCGGCATGGACAAGGTGCTGAAGGTCGCGAGCGACCTCGGCATGGACACCAAGGACCTGAAGGCCGTGCCGGCCCAGACCCTCGGCACCATGGGCGCGAGCCCGCTCCAGATGGCCGGCGTCTACGCCACGCTCGACAACCACGGCAAGAAGGTCACGCCGGCGATCATCGCCGAGGCGAAGAACAGCGCCTACCCGTCCTTCAAGCACACCGACCCCATCGGTGAGCAGGTCGTCGACCGGGAGGCCGCCGACTCGGTCACCTCGGTCCTCACCGGTGTGGTCGACGACGGTACGGCCAAGAAGTCCGTACGGGACAACCCGCTGCGCAAGGGCCAGAAGGTGGCCGGCAAGACGGGCACCTCCGACAACAACAAGTCGGCCTGGTTCACCGGCTACACCCCCGACCTGGTCACCTCGGTCGGCCTGTTCGGTGAGTCGGCGAAGGCCCCGCATCCCCAGGTCAGCCTGACCGGTGCGACCACGGGCCTGACCACGGTCGAGGGCCGGATCAACGGTGGTGGCTTCCCGGCGCAGATCTGGGCGGCGTACACCTTCGGCGTCTCCACCAAGGTCACCAAGTTCGACCTGGAGACCAAGCAGGGCGCGGCGGTCCAGACGGCCTCCCCGTCCCCCACCAGCTCCCCCTCGTCGAGCCCGAGCCCGTCCGACACCCCCACGGCGACGAACACCCCGACGAGCAAGCCCACGACCGGCGCACCGACGCCGACCAACACCCCCACGAACACGCCGACGCCCAATGATCCGACCGGCGGCGCCACCACGCCACCGGCCTCGGACGAACCGACAGTGGACCCGACGGACCCGACGGACCCCTTGAGCGGCAGCGGCCAGTAGGCACACGGAGAGAGGGCGCCCGGCACACGCCGGGCGCCCTCTCTCGTACCCACCTACGACCGGTTCAGCTCGAACCACACCACCTTGCCGGTGCTGAGCCGCGTGGCCCCCCAGCGCCGAGCCAGCCGATTGACCAGATACAGCCCGCGACCCCCCTCATCGGTGGCCCGGGCCTGCCGCAGCCGAGGCAACTGGGGCACGTCGTCGCCGACCTCGCACCGCAGCACATCGGTCCGCAGCAGCCGCAGAGTCACCGGCCGGGAGGCGTACCGCACCGCATTGGTGACCACCTCGCTCACCAACAGCTCCACGGAGTCGGTCAGATCCTCCATGCCCCACCGGGACAGCGCCCGCCGGGCCAGCCGCCGGGCACGGCCCGGTGCTGCGTCCTCCGGCTCCAGGAACCAGTACGCCACATCGCTCGGCGCGATCCCGTCGAAGCGGGCGGCGAGCAGCGCGATGTCGTCGTCCCGGTCGCCCGGCCCGAGCATGTCGAGCACCTCGTCGCACAGCGCCTCCAGCGGCGGCGGGTGATCGGGCCCCGTGAGCTGCGCGGTCGCGGCCAGCTTCTCCCGCAACTGCTCTATCCCGGTCGCCACGTCCCGCAGCCGGGACTCCACCAGGCCGTCGGTGTACAGCAGCAGCGTCGCCCCGGCCGGTGCGTCCAGCTCCACCGCCTCGAAGTCGACCCCGCCCACGCCGATTGGCGCCCCGGGCGGCACCCGGAGCACCTCGGCACGGCCGCCCAGGTGCAGCAGGACCGGCGGCGGATGGCCGGCGTTGGCGATGGTGATGCGGTGCGAGACCGGGTCGTAGACGGCGTACAGACAGGTCGCCATGCGGTCGGAGCCGAGCCGCTGCGCCTGTTCGTCGAGGTGGTGCAGGACCTCCTGCGGGGGCAGATCCAGCCCCGCGAGGGTCTGGGCGGTCGTGCGCAGCTGTCCCATGATCGCGGCCGAGGTCATCGAGTGCCCCATGACATCGCCCACGACCAGCGCCACCCGGCTGCCGGGCAGCGGGATCGCGTCGTACCAGTCGCCGCCCACCCGCGCGGTCTCGGCCGCCGGCAGATAGCGCGAGGCGAGCCGCACGCCGGTGGGCCGGGGCAGATGCTCCGGCAGCATCGTGCGCTGGAGCTCGTCGGCGATGTACGCCTCGCGGTCGTACAGCACCGCTTTGTCGATGCCGAGCGCGCTGTGCGTGGCGAGCTGGGCGGCGACCAGCAGGTCGTCGTTCTCGAACGGGAAGCGCTCCGGGCGGCGCAGGAAAACCGCCGCGCCGATCACCCGGCGGCGGCCCCGCAGCGGGGCCAGGATGGCCCGCTGGCCGCCCGGGACGACCAAGGTGCTGTCCTCGCCGAGGAGTTCCGGCAGCGCGGCACGGGCGGCCGGGCTGTCGGCGAACACCGGGCGCACCCCGCGCAGCACCTCCGCGAGCGCCCCGCCGGGCCGTACCTCGCACAGTTCGGCGATCGCGGAGGACAACTCGGCGCTCAGCTCGGAGGGTTCCGGCGGCGGCAGGGCGAGCGCGGCGAAGCCGGTCTCGGTGTCGCGCTCCTCCGGGATGCGGTCGGTGCGCCGCAGTCGCAGCATGACGCGGTCGGCCACCGGCCGCTCGTCGCCGACCGGCAGCGGGTCGCGCAGATAGACGAGGATCGCGTCGGAGAAGGTCGGCACGGTGGCCCGGCACAGCCCCATCACGATCTCGTCGAGGTCCAGACCGCGGGCGATGCGCCGGGTGGCGGCGCCGACGAAGCGCAGCCGGTCGCCGTCCCGGCGCATCGGCGTGGGACGCCCGGGCGTCACCCCTTGCCCCGTACGGCGTTCGCCCGGCACGGCGCGCAGGTCACCGCCCGGCTGGGCCGGGATCGACTCGGGCGCCGGACGCGGCCGGTGGCTGTCGGGTTCGGCACCGGTCGCCGGCTGTGAGTGCTCGGCCTGTGAAGCGGCCGGATCCGTTCCCTGGGCACTCTTGTTTCCCTTGCTGCCCTTCCCGCTGGTGGCACGTGACGCGGTGGTGCCAGGGCCGTCCTCCGCGCGGCCCTGGGAGGCGGCGGGAGGTAAGGCGTCCGAGGCGTCCGGGGCCTGGGTATGCAGGAGCGCCCCGCGGGCTTCCGTGGGGTCGACGCCCTGGGGGCGTTCGTAGCTGGTGGGCTGCTCCGTCACGCGTGTCGAATCCGTCCGTCCGGGGCTGCGCGGCGCGCACACAGTTGGTCCCGCAGAAAACCCGATACCCGGAATACCTGTCCCCGGAACGGAATTCCCGCGTGGTCAGAGGCTGTTCCTGTGTCACCGGAGGACCGGGCGCGGCTCCGGCAGCGGGCGCCGTCCGTCCTCACGGCCCCGCCGATGTTGCCCTCGTACCCCTCGCTCACGTCCTGCCGCCCCTCGGTGACGTTCGGTCAGACCCGGTGTCGGCCCCGGGAGTTGCTGTTCGATGGTCTTGCGGAGGACGATCCTACGTTTCCTGCCCGGGGGCGCAGCAAGGGTCTCATGTGGACATGTGCGCCGGGACCCGGTCCCAGTCCTCCGGAAGCAACGGTACGGCCCAGGACGGATCCGGGCGCCAGTGCTGCCAGCCCTTGTTGAAGGGAGCCTCCCAGGCGCCGATCACCGCCTCCGCCGCTCGTCCCGCCTCCCGCGCCCGCTCGGCGACGGCGGCGTCCATCAGTCCGTCCTGCTGGGCCTGCGCGAACTCGTCCTCGTCGCGCCAGCCCCAACTGCGGTCGGGGTACACGCAGATGTCCAGAAAGTGATCCTCGGAGTCCACTCCGCCGTCCCAACGGGACAGCGGCTCCTCCAGATTGACGTACCAGTTCTTGAACTGCCAGCCCGGCTCCCAGAACAGCCACACGGACCAGGGCTCGCCGGGCCGGGCCAGCTTCAGCACACCGGTGCCGAACCAGCGGTCGAGCTGGACGGTACGGGGCTTGGTGTAGCGCGTCGGCAGCGGCTCCTGGTGCAGCGGGGTGCCGTCGGCGAGCACGGGCTTGACGACCTGGGTGCCGGGCGCCAGCCAGACCGCGAGGAGTTCCTCGTCGTCACGGACCACGGTGACCGGGCGGGCGATGTGGAAGCCCGGGCCGCCGTTCTCCCGGTAGCGCCACAGGATCTGGTGCCCGGGCGCCCAGAACGCCGCCGTACCGCCTGTTCCCACGCGTCTCACCGCTCCACCGTCTGCCATGCACAGATATTAGGTGCCATGGGCATACGACGCTGCGGCGCGCGTCACGGTTCTGCGCGCCGCGGCGAAAGGTTACGGGCGCGTCATCCGCAGGACATCCAGGGCTTCGTCGAGTTGTTCGACCGTCAGCATGCCGCGCTCCACATACCCGCTGTCGAGGACGACGTCACGGATCGTCCGGCGCTGCGCCAGGGCCTTCTTGGCCACCTTGGCGGCCTCCTCGTAGCCGATGTACTTGTTGAGCGGGGTGACGACGGAGGGGGAGGACTCGGCGTACTCGCGGGCCCGCTCCCGGTGCGCCACGATCCCGTCCACGGTCCGGTCGGCGAGCAGTCGCGAGACGTTCGCCAGCAGCCGGATCGACTCCAGCACGTTCTTGGCGATGACCGGGAGCATCACGTTGAGCTCGAAGTTGCCGGCCGCTCCGGCGGCGGCGACGGTGGCGTCGTTGCCCATGACCTGCGCGGCGACCATCAGCACGGCCTCCGGGACGACCGGGTTCACCTTGCCGGGCATGATCGAGGACCCGGGCTGGAGGTCGGGCAGCGAGATCTCCGCCAGACCCGTCCGCGGCCCGGAGGCCATCCAGCGCAGATCGTTGGCGATCTTCGTCAGGGAGACCGCGACGGTCCGCAGCTGCCCGCTGGTCTCCACGATCCCGTCCCGGGCGCCCTGGGCCTCGAAGTGGTCCCGGGCCTCGGTCAGCGGCAGCCCGGTGGCCCGGGCCACCTCCTCGATGACGGCGGCGGAGAAACCGGGCGGGGTGTTGATCCCGGTCCCGACGGCGGTCCCGCCGAGGGGCAGTTCGGCGAGCCGGGGGAGGGAGGCGCGCAGCCGTTCCACGCCGTGGCGCACCTGGGCGGCGTATCCGCCGAACTCCTGTCCGAGCGTCACGGGAGTGGCGTCCATGAGATGGGTCCGCCCGGACTTCACCACGTCCGCGAACTCCTCGGCCTTGCGGCCGAGCGCCGCGGCGAGGTGCTCCAGGGCCGGGATCAGGTCCCGGGTGACGGCGGCGGTGGCGGCGATGTGGATCGAGGACGGGAAGACGTCGTTGGACGACTGCGACGCGTTGACGTGGTCGTTGGGGTGGACGTCCCGGCCGAGCCGCTCGCTCGCCAGCGTGGCGATGACCTCGTTGGTGTTCATGTTCGACGACGTGCCGGACCCCGTCTGGAACACGTCCACCGGGAAGTGCGCGTCCCAGGTCCCCTCGGCGACCTCGGCGGCCGCCTCCTGGATCGCCCCGGCCACGTCCTTGTCGAGCACCCCGAGCTCGGCGTTCACCTTCGCGGCGGCACCCTTGATCCGCGCCAGCGCCTCGATGTGCGCCCGCTCGATCCGCTGCCCGGACACGGGGAAGTTCTCCACGGCCCGCTGCGTCTGCGCCCGCCACTTGGCGTCCGCGGGCACCCGCACCTCCCCCATGGAGTCGTGCTCGATGCGGTACCCGCCCTTGTCCTGCTCGTCGCCCATCGACGATCACCTCCACAGGGCACAGCATCGCCGACGGGCCGACTGTTCCCGAGGAGGCGAGGCAGGCGCGGGTGCGGCCTTCGAGGAGGTAGGGCAGGCGCGGGTCCGGCTTCGGAGGAGGCGAGGCAGGCGCCGGTACGGCCTTTGAGGAGGCGAGGCAGGCGCGGGTGTGGCTTCGGAGGAGGCGAGGCAGGCGCGGGTCCGGCTTCGGAGGAGGCGAGGCAGGCGCCGGTACGGCCTTTGAGGAGGCGAGGCAGGCGCGGGTGTGGCTTCGGAGGAGGCGAGGCAGGCGCCGCGGTGCGGCCTCCAACGCGGGGCCGCACCACTCAGCCCGTCCGGGGGTGCCCCCTGGGGACCTCGAGGAGGTGCCAGTTCCATCCCGGACCCGCACCCACCCCTGAGCCCGTCCGGGGGTACGCGCCGTGAGCCCTGACGGCCCCGCCCGGCCCGGGGCGGGTCTGCGCGCGGCGCACATCCCCTCTGGGGGACTTTGGCGGTCGTGCCATTCCCCTCCCGAACCCCCACCCACCCCCGAGCCCGTCCGGGGTGGGTGGGCGGCGGAGCCCCTGGGACGGGGCGGGCAGGGGCGGCGGGGGAGGGCCCGGCATTCGAGGACGAGGCCGTCCATGCCTTGGCGGGGCGCTGGGGCGCAGCCCCGCTGGGGGCGACGGGGCGCGGCCCCCGCTGAGGGGGTGGGGAGGGGCGGCGGGGTGGAGCCGCTCGCCGCCCCGCCCGAGGCGCTACGCCAGGCCGGGCCCCCGGACCGGGATCGACGTGAACGTCGGTGCCGGGGCCGGGTCCTTGAAGAAGTCGTTGCCCTTGTCGTCGACGACGACGAACGCCGGGAAGTCCTCGACCTCGATCTTCCAGACGGCCTCCATGCCGAGCTCCTCGTACTCGACGACCTCGACCTTCTTGATGCAGTCCTGGGCGAGACGGGCGGCCGGCCCGCCGATGGAGCCGAGGTAGAAGCCGCCGTGGCGGCCGCACGCGTCGGTGACCTGCTGGGAGCGGTTGCCCTTGGCCAGCATCACCTTGGAGCCGCCCGCCGCCTGGAACTGCTCGACGTAGGAGTCCATCCGCCCGGCGGTGGTCGGGCCGAAGGAGCCGGACGCGTACCCCGCGGGGGTCTTGGCCGGGCCCGCGTAGTACACCGGGTGGTCCTTGAGGTACTGCGGCATCTCCTCGCCTGCGTCCAGCCGCTCCTTGATTTTGGCGTGCGCGATGTCCCGCGCCACGACCAGCGGGCCGGTCAGGGAGAGCCGGGTCTTCACCGGGTACTTCGTCAGCTCGGCGAGGATGTCGTCCATCGGCTGGTTGAGGTCGATGCGGACCACGTCCTCGTCGGCGGAGTCGAGGTGCTCGTCCGTCGTCTCCGGCAGGAACCGCGCCGGGTCGGTCTCCAGCTGCTCCAGGAAGACGCCCTCGGCGGTGATCTTCGCGACCGCCTGGCGGTCGGCGGAGCAGGACACCGCGATCGCGACCGGGCAGGACGCGCCGTGCCGGGGCAGCCGCACCACGCGCACGTCGTGGCAGAAGTACTTGCCGCCGAACTGCGCGCCGATGCCGATCTTCTGCGTCAGCTCGAAGACCTTCTCCTCCAGCTCCTTGTCCCGGAATCCGTGACCGAGCTCCGAGCCCTCCGCCGGGATCTCGTCGAGGTAGTGCGCGGAGGCGTACTTCGCGGTCTTCAGCGCGTACTCCGCGGACGTGCCGCCGACGACGATCGCCAGGTGGTACGGCGGGCAGGCGGCCGTACCCAGCGAGCGGATCTTCTCCTCCAGGAACTTCATCATGGAGGCCTCGTTGAGGACGGCCTTCGTCTCCTGGTAGAGGAAGCTCTTGTTGGCGCTGCCGCCGCCCTTGGCCATGAACAGGAACTTGTACGCGCCGCCGTCGGTGGCGTAGAGCTCGATCTGCGCCGGCAGGTTGGAGCCGGTGTTCTTCTCGTCCCACATGGTGAGCGGGGCCATCTGCGAGTACCGCAGGTTGAGCTTGGTGTAGGCGTCGTAGATGCCCCGGCTGAGGGCCTCCTCGTCGCCGCCCGAGGTCAGCACGTTCTGGCCGCGCTTGCCCATGACGATCGCCGTGCCCGTGTCCTGGCACATCGGCAGGACGCCCGCCGCCGCGATGTTGGCGTTCTTCAGCAGGTCCAGCGCGACGAACTTGTCGTTGCCCGACGCGTCGGGGTCGTCGATGATCCGCCTGAGCTGCGCGAGGTGGGCCGGCCGCAGATAGTGCTGGATGTCGTGGATCGCCTCCGCGGCGAGCTTGCGCAGCGCCTCCGGCTCCACCTTGAGGAACGTCCGCCCGTCGGCCTCGAAGGTGGAGACACCCTCGGAGGTCACCAGCCGGTACGGGGTGGTGTCCTCTCCCATGGGGAGCAGATCGGTGTACGCGAACTCAGGCATCGCAGCCCATTCCTCACTCTGCAGACGGCGGCCCGCCGACACTGGCGGGCCTCACCAGCCTAGAACCTGCTGGGAGCACGGAGCTTGTGAGGTAAGGCTCAGTTCGATCCCGCCGAGCGGGGGCTATCGCGATCTATCGTGTTTGGGTACGCTGGTCCCCGTGGACCTTCAGAAGCAGACCGCTGCCGCCCCCACACCGTCCGCCCCGCTGCGCGCCTCGGACGCCGACCGCGACCGCGTCGCCGACATCCTGCGCGAGGCCCTGGCCGAGGGCCGGCTGACCGCCGACGAGCACGCCGAGCGCGTGGAGGGCGTGCTGGCCGCCAAGACGGTCGGTGAACTGGAGGTCTTCATCCAGGACCTGCCCGCCGCCCACGCCCGCCGGACGACACCCGGCGGCGCCCCGAGCCACCCCGACCGCGGCGCGATCCCCGCCGATCCCGACGACAACGTGGTCGCGGTGTTCAGCAGCGCCAGCCGCCGGGGCCGCTGGCGCGCGGGCCGCCGTATCCACGCGTACGCGATCTTCGGCAGCGTCGAGATCGACCTCAGCGAGGCGCTCTTCGAGTACCAGCAGGTCATGATCAAGGCCTGGTCCGTCTTCGGCAACGTCGAGGTGTACGTCCCGGAGAACGTGTCGCTGCGCGGCACCGGCGGCGGAGTCCTCGGCAACTTCGAGGTGGACGCCCTCGACTCGCCCGAACCCGACGCCCCCGTGGTCTACGTCGACGGCTGGGCGGTGCTCGGCAACATCGAGGGCCGGCCGAGGCGCGGCAGACGCGTCGCGGACATCCTCGATCGTGTGCAGCGCAAGGTCGACAGGGGTTTGCGCAAACACCTGGGCCATTGACGGTCGTGAACAGCGGTTCGGGACGCAGTGCATAGGCGCGCGTACAGCGGGTAGGCCTTGCTGCATCGTCTCTCGCTCGCGAAGCCGTCGTCAGGAGTAGACCCGTGCTGCAACCGCCGCATTCGTCCCTGCAGGTCGCCGCCGTTCCGGCCCAGCGGGTGCCAGCGCGCGACCAAGACGCTCCCTGGCACACCGAGGCGGTGTGCCGGCGTGACGAGGCCGGTTTGTTCTTCGCTCCCTCCAAGGAACCCACCGCCGCCCGCCTCTCCCGCGAAGAGGCCGCCAAGCGGGTGTGCGCCCGCTGTCCCGTCATGGTGGAGTGCCGGGAGCACGCCCTGCTCCAGCCCGAGCCCTACGGCGTCTGGGGCGGCCTGACCGCCGCCGAACGCCGGGTCGTGCTGGCCAGGCGCCGCCGCCGCGACATGGAACTGAAGAAGGCGGCCAGAACAGCGGGCCGCATAGCCCAGGCGGGCTAGCGTCTCGCTCACGCCGACGTGGGCGCCCCCTCCGCACCGGGGGCGCCCACTGACGTGCTCGCTGCTTTCACGAGCTTTGCCGCTTTCACGGCTTCACGGCTTCACGGCCGTGGGGAGCTGCGCGACGGGCCACGGGCACCCGCACCCGCGAGGCACCCGTGCACCACGTGCACCAGGCCCACCACGCGCCCCCCGGCCACCAGCCGCTACTTGGCCCGATCGAAGTCGATGGCGCTGTACGCCCGCAGCTTGCTGAGCCGGTGCTCGGAGTCGATCCGCCGGACCGTTCCCGACCGCGAGCGCATCACGATCGAGTCGGTCGTCGCCGTCTCCGAGCGGTAGCGCACCCCGCGCAGCAGCTCCCCGTCCGTGATGCCGGTGGCGACGAAGAACACGTTCTCGCCCTTGACCAGGTCCTCGGTCGTCAGCACCCGGTCGAGGTCGTGCCCCGCGTCGACCGCCCGCTGCCGCTCCTCGTCGTCCTTGGGCCAGAGCTTGCCCTGGATGGTGCCGCCCAGGCACTTCACCGCGCAGGCCGAGATGATGCCCTCCGGCGTTCCGCCGATGCCGAGCAGCAGGTCGACGCCGGTGCCCTCGCGCAGCGCCAGGATCGAGCCGGCCACATCGCCGTCGGAGATCAGCTTGATGCGCGCGCCGGTGTCCCGGATCTCCTTGATCATGCCCTCGTGCCGCGGCCGGTCCAGGATGACGACGGTGACGTCCTCCGGGGTGGCCCGCTTGGCCTTGGCGACCCGCCGGATGTTGACCTCGACGGGCGCGTTGATGTCGACGAACTCGGCCGCCTCGGGGCCGGTGACCAGCTTGTCCATGTAGAACACGGCGGACGGGTCGAACATCGCGCCCCGCTCGGTCGCCGCGAGCACCGCGATCGCGTTCGGCATGCCCTTGGCCGTCAGCGTGGTCCCGTCGATCGGGTCGACGGCGATGTCCACCTCCGGCCCGGTGCCGTCGCCGACGCGCTCGCCGTTGAACAGCATCGGCGCCTCGTCCTTCTCGCCCTCCCCGATGACGACGACGCCGTTCATCGAGACGGTCGAGACGAGGGTCCGCATCGCGCGCACCGCGGCACCGTCGGCGCCGTTCTTGTCGCCGCGGCCCACCCAGCGGCCCGCGGCCATCGCGGCGGCCTCGGTCACGCGGACCAGTTCCAGGGCGAGGTTGCGGTCGGGGGCTTCGGAGGGGACATCGAGCTCGGACGGCAGATGATGGTGCTCGGTCATCGGAGCGCACCTTTCTGATACGACGACGGCCGGATGAGGGTTCGGTACTCGACTCTATCGTCAGTCCGACAAAATGAGCAGGGGACCCCACGGATGAGCGGGCTGGGCACCTGCGACGATAGGGGGCGTGGCAGGTTCGAACGGCAAGCAGAAGACGGCCCGGGACATGATTCTCTCCCTGGGCCTCATCGTCATCGCGGCGTATGTGATCTACCTCTTCGTCCCGCACGACGAGACGGCTCCCGACGTCAAGCGGGTCGACTACCGCGTCGAGCTGCTCACGGCCCGCCGCGCGGCGTCGTACCCGGTGGCCGCGCCCGAGGGCCTGCCCGAGAGCTGGAAGGCGACCTCCGTGCGCTTCCGGGGGGCCGACTCCGACTCCTGGCATCTCGGCTTCCACACTCCCGACGGGGAGTACGTCGCGATCGAGCAGTCGACTCAGAAGCGCGCGGACTTCATCGAGCGGGCGAGCCAGGGCGCCAAGGCGACCAAGGTCACCGAGGACATCGCCGGCCGCACCTGGACCCGCTACACCGGCGGGCGTTACGACGCCCTCGTCCTCCAGGGCACCGACGGCTCCACGACGGTGGTCGCGGGGACCGCGTCCTTCGACCGTCTGACGGAGATGGCGAAGGCGCTGAAGACGGCGTGAGCACCCCCTGACGTACGAAGACATGCGAAGAGGCCCCCGGCCGGCCGGGGGCCTCTTCGCATGTGCGGGCTCTTCGTCCGTGCGGGGTCGCTCAGACGGTGGTGACGACGTCGTCGTAGGCGAGGCGCGGGGAACGCGGGTAGGAGGCGTCCGGGCCGGGCTTGCCGATGTTGATCACCATCAGAGGGGTGTGGTCGTCGTCGAGGAACTCCTTGCGGACGCCCTCGAAGTCCAGGCCGGTCATCGGGCCGGCGGCCAGACCGGCGGCGCGGATGCCGACGATGAAGTACGCGGCCTGGAGGGCGGCGTTCATCCCGGCGGCGCCCTCGCGGGCCGCGCGCTCGGCGAAGAAGAGGTCCTTGGCCTGCGGGAAGGCCGGGAACAGGGTCGGCAGCTCCTCGTGGAACTCGTTGTCCGCGGAGAGGATCGCGACCAGCGGGGCGGTGGACGTCTTGGCCTTGTTGCCGTCGGCCATGTGCTGGACCAGCCGCTCGCGGGCCTCGGCCGAGCGGACCAGGGTGATGCGCAGGGGAGTCTGGTTGAAGGCGGTCGGGCCGAACTTGACCAGGTCGTAGATCGCCTGGATCTGCTCGTCGGTCACCGGCTCGTCGGTGAAGGTGTTCGCGGTGTGGGCCTCGCGGAACAGCAGGTCCTGGGCGGCGGGGTCAAGAACGAGAGACATGCGTGGACTTTCTGGTGTGGGGCGCACTGACTCCGTTCCGGACCGTGGTCCGGATCGGCTGACGGGACGACCGTACGCGAAGAGAGGTTCAAGTTTCAACAAAAAGCGGAGGTGGGTGACCCGGCTCACAACGGAACCCAACGGCACCCCGACGACGCGCTCACTCGCCGTCCGGCTCCCCCTCCTCGGCCAGCGCCGCGTCCAGCCGCGCCCGCGCCCCCTCCAGCCAGCGCCGGCACACCTTGGCCAGCTCCTCCCCGCGCTCCCACAGGGCCAGCGACTCCTCCAGCGTCGTACCCCCCGCCTCCAGACGTCGTACGACGTCGATCAGCTCGTCCCGGGCCTGCTCGTACCCGAGGGCCTCCTCGGCCTTGCTCGTCATGCGGGTCCTTCCCTCTCCTCGACTCGAACCGCGAACTCGCCCTCGGCGACCCGCGCGCGCAGCACCTCCGCCACGCCCACCTCGCCCGGATCCCGGACCGCGTGCCCGTCGGCCCGCTGCAGCACCGCGTACCCCCGCTTCAGCGTCGCGGCCGGTGAGAGGGCCACCACGCGGGCGTGCGTGTGCGTCAGCTCCGAGTCGGCGCGGTCCAGCAGATGCCCGAGCGTGCGCCGGGACCGCTCGACGAGCGAGGTGACCTGGTCGGCGCGCTCCTCGACCATCCGGTGCGGATCCTGCATCACCGGCCGCCCCAGCGCGTGCGCCAGGCCCCGCTCCTCCCGCTCCACGAACGCCTGCGCACACCGCCGCGCCCGCCCGCGCAGCATCCGCACCCGCTCCAGCTCCTCGCCGACGTCCGGTACGACCTTCTTGGCGGCGTCCGTGGGCGTGGAGGCCCGCAGATCGGCGACATGGTCGAGCAGCGGAGAGTCCGGCTCGTGCCCGATGGCCGAGACCACGGGCGTACGACAAGCCGCGACCGCCCGCACCAGCTGCTCGTCCGAGAACGGCAGCAGATCCTCCACACTCCCGCCGCCCCGCGCCACGACGATCACGTCCACCTCGGGGATCTCGTCCAGCTCCTTCACGGCCTGGACGACCTGCGCCACCGCGTGCACCCCCTGCACGGCGACATTGCGCACCTCGAAGCGGACCGCGGGCCAGCGGTGCCGGGCGTTCTCCAGCACATCCCGCTCCGCGGCCGACGCCCGCCCGCACACCAGCCCGATCAGCTGCGGCAGAAAGGGCAGCGGCTTCTTCCGGTCGGCCGCGAACAGCCCCTCCGCCGCCAGCGACTTCTTCAGCTGCTCCAGCCGGGCCAGCAGCTCCCCGACCCCCACCGGTTTGATCTCCACGGCCCGCAGCGACAACTGCCCCCGCGGCGCGTACCACTCGGGCTTCGCGTGGACGACGACCCGGGCGCCCTCCCCGACGACGTCCGCGACGGCGTCGAAGACCTGCCGGTAGCAGGTCACACCCACCGAGATGTCGTGCGAGGGGTCCCGCAGCGTCAGGAACACGACGCCCGCCCCCGGACGCCGCGACAACTGGGTGATCTGCCCCTCGACCCACACGGCGCCGAGCCGCTCGATCCACCCCCCGATGAGCCGGGACACCTCGCCGACGGGCAGCGGGGCGTCCGCGGACGTGTTCACAGCCATGCGACCGAGAGTATCGGCACGCACCGACAACACCGCCGAGCGCTCGCGGCGGGCGCCGGGCGCTGCGGCGGGCGGCCTTACGAGACGGTACGGCGGGCGGCCTTACGATGGGACACATGACTGCTTCGCCAGCCCGCCGCCGTGTCCTGCTCGCCGCTCCCCGGGGCTACTGCGCGGGTGTGGACCGCGCCGTGATCGCCGTCGAGAAGGCCCTGGAGCAGTACGGCGCCCCGGTCTACGTCCGGCACGAGATCGTCCACAACAAGTACGTCGTGCAGACCCTGGAGAAGAAGGGCGCGATCTTCGTCGAGCGGACCGAGGAGGTCCCGCCGGGCAACATCGTGATGTTCTCGGCGCACGGGGTCGCCCCCGTCGTCCACGAGGAGGCGGCGCGGGGGAGGCTCGCCACGATCGACGCGACCTGCCCGCTGGTCACCAAGGTGCACAAGGAAGCCGTCCGCTTCGCCGAGGACGACTACGACATCCTGCTGATCGGCCACGAGGGGCACGAGGAGGTCATCGGCACCTCCGGCGAGGCCCCCGACCACATCCAGCTCGTCGACGGCCCGGGCGATGTCGCCAAGGTGGAGGTCCGCGACCCCTCCAAGGTCGTCTGGCTGTCCCAGACCACCCTCTCGGTCGACGAGACGATGGAGACGGTCGACGCCCTCAAGGAGAAGTTCCCGCAGCTCATCTCCCCGCCGAGCGACGACATCTGCTACGCCACGCAGAACCGTCAGCTCGCCGTGAAGCAGATGGGCGCCGAGGCCGAACTGGTCATCGTCGTCGGCTCGCGCAACTCCTCCAACTCCAAGCGGCTCGTCGAGGTCGCCAAGCTGGCCGGTGCGCGCGCCTCGTACCTGGTGGACTTCGCGAGCGAGATCGACGAGGCGTGGCTGGAGGGCGTGAGCACGGTCGGTGTCACCTCCGGCGCCTCCGTCCCCGAGGTCCTCGTTGAGGAGGTCCTCGCCTTCCTCGCCGAGCGTGACTACGCCGACGTCGAGCTGGTCAAGGCGGCCGACGAGCACATCACCTTCTCGCTCCCCAAGGAGCTGCGGCGCGACCTCCGCGAGGAGGCGGCGGCGCTGGTGGCGGCGCGTGGCGGCAGCGGCGCCGCGGACTCCCCGGCCGCCCCGGGGGCCGTCTCGGGCGAGTGACGTCAGTCGTCCGTCGTAACGTAGGGCCATGCAGATCTTCGGCGTGGACATCGGCGGATCAGGGATCAAGGGCGCCCCTGTGGACCTGGACAGGGGCGACCTCGCTCAGGAGCGCCTCAAAGTGCTCACCCCGCAACCGGCGACGCCCGATGCGGTGGCCGACGGTGTCAAGGAAGTCGTCGAGCACTTCGGCTGGACCGGACCGGTCGGCCTCACCTTCCCCGGTGTGGTCACCGGCGGCTCCCACATCCGTACGGCTGCCAACGTCGACAAGGCCTGGATCGACACCGACGCGCGCGCGTTGTTCAGCGAACGGCTGGGCGGCCTGCCGGTGACCGTCGTCAACGACGCGGACGCGGCGGGTGTCGCCGAGATGGCCTTCGGCGCCGGCCGCGGCCGCGAGGGCACGGTCATCCTGCTGACCTTCGGCACGGGCATCGGCAGCGCCGTCTTCACGGACGGCCTCCTCGTCGCCAACACCGAACTCGGCCACCTCGAACTGAACGGCCACGACGCGGAGAAGCGGGCCTCCAGCAAGGCGAAGGACGACCACGAGCTGACCTGGGAACACTGGGCCCGCCGGGTCACCAAGTACCTCGCCCACGTCGAGATGCTGTTCTCCCCGGAGCTCTTCATCATCGGCGGCGGAGTCAGCCGCAAGCCGGAGAAGTTCCTGCACTACATCGAGGGCATCAAGGCGGAGATCGTCCCGGCGCAGCTGCAGAACAACGCGGGGATCGTGGGCGCGGCGATGAGGGCGACGGCGGGGGGCGGCCGGGCGGGCTGAACCTCGCGTTCCTGTCCGGGTCCGGGTCCGGGTCCGGGTCCGGTCCTGGTCCCGTTCCGGTCGGGTCCGGGTTCGGATCAAGAAGCCCGGCGTGAGGGGCGTGGGCCTCGCGCTGTGTGGGCGGTCCGGCGGCGAGCCGTGGCCCGGCGCACGCCCCGTACCAGGACGGTCGCGGCCGTGAGGAACGTTCCGGCGTAGAGCCAGCCGGCCTGCGTGGCCAGCGCCGTGACCAGCCCCATCAGCCGAGCCCCCAGTCTGTCCGCGCCCCCGGCGACGGGCAGCAGCCCCACGGCGAAGGCGATGGGCACGACGACGGGCGCCGACAGCAGATCCCCCGGCCGTACCCACAGCGCGACCAGCAGACACACCGGCAGGAACAACACGCCGTACACGGTCAGCGAGCCGCCGAACAGCAACGCGTCCACACCCCCCAGCGCGAGCATCACCAGCCCACCGAACAGCCCACTCCCCAGCCCGGTGAACCGGGGGTTCGCCTCGTTGCGGGTTGGCCGGCTGGTCGGGGAGGGGCGGCGTTCGTTGGGAGTGGGACGGCTGGTGGGGGAGGGGCGGCGTTCGTTGGGAGTGGGACGGCTGGTGGGGGAGGGGCGGCCGATGGGGGAAGGGCGACCCTTGGGGGTAGCGCGGTCAGTGGGGGAGGGGCGGCGCGTGGGTGAGGGGCGCAGATTGGGTGAAGGGCGCTTGTTGGGTGAGGAGCGCTTGTTGGGTGAGCGGCCCTCGTTGGGCGATGAGCGCTCATTGGGCAAGGAGCGCTTGTTGGGCAAAGGGCTGCCGCTGGGGTAGGGGCCGCGGCTGGGGGAGGGGCGTCGGTCCGGGGAGGCGCGCCTGCCGGGTGAGGATCCGTCAGCCCGGGAGGGCCGGTCGCCACGAAAACGCGCGGCACCTGGGAAGGGGCGACCGGTGGGACGGGGCCCGCCGCCCGGCGAGGTGCGGTCACCGGCGGAGGGCCGCCGACCGTAGGCAGCGCGGGGAACCGGGGACCGGCGGGCACCCTCGGAGGACGCAGGGCCGGCGGGCGGGCGCGGGCCTGTCGGGGTGCGGGGATCTACGGATGGTGCAGTCCCGTCGGACAGGCGTAGGCCTGTCGGGAGACGGGGGCCTACGGATGGCCGTAGCCCCGGCTGCGGCTGCGGCTGCGGCTGCGGCTGTGGGCCTCGGGCCGACGGGGCACTGGCGGTCGGTGTGGCACCTGGGGTGGGCACGGGGTTTTCGGCCGGCGCGCGGCCTGGAGTGGATCCGGGGCTTTCGATCGGCCCGGGACCTGCGGACAGCCTGGGACCTTCGGACGACCCACGACTTCCGGTCGAGTCGCGGCTACCGCTCACCCTGGGACCTGCGCTCGCCCTGGGACCTGTGCTCGCCCTGGGACCTGCGCTCACCCTGGGACCTGCGCTCGCCCCGGGACCTGGGGGCGCCTCGGGACTTTCGGATGGCCCAGAACCTCCGGATGGTTGACCCCCTCCGGACGGACGAGGGGCGGCCGACGGGCCAAGAACGCCGGACGGACCAAGAACGCCGGACGGACCGGAGACCGGAGACGGTCGTCGACCGGTGAAGGGGTCCGAGGCCGGTGCGGGCCCCCGGCTGCCCTCGGCCCGCTGAGCCACGACCGGGGCCGGACCGGTGGCCCCCGACGGGCGCCGTGGCCTAGGCCTGGCGGGCAGCTTCATGGGCCGGGGCGGCTCCGCCGGGCGAGGCGGCACCGAGGGGCGGCCGGCTTCGGAGTCGGCCGGGGCCGACCCGCGCCCCCTTCCGCACGCGAAATCCGCTACCGAACCTCCTGCCCCCGCCCTGCTCCCTGCCCCTGTCCCCGACCCCGTTGCCGGACTCCCCGCGTGATCCGCAACCGAACCCCCCGGCCCCCTCCCCGCACCACCGGTGGCCGATTCCGCGCCGTTCTCTCCGCGTGGGCGCAGCTCAAGGCGTGCCTCCGTCGCGGTCCTCACCCCCGGCGGGGTTTCCCGGGCCGTCTGGGGCGGCAGAGCCGGCGGCGGTGGCGAAGGCGGCTCGCGGCGCGTCGGGCTCTGCGGGGGGCGCGTCCTGTATTGCTCCACTGCACCAACTTAGGTCGGTTTATGTGCCGAATCGGGTGTCGGACACGCCGAGGGGCGGACGCTGGCCACGCGTTCGACTGGGCCGCAGGCCCCGTGCTCGGCACGCCGTAAACTGGTGGATCGGTCGGCCTCTGGCCCGCCCGCCCCGGCCCTCTCCACGGGAACCGGCCCCCTGGCCCTCTGACTACGGGAAGTCGCAACGTGTCGCTCACGATCGGAATCGTCGGTCTGCCGAATGTCGGCAAGTCGACCCTGTTCAACGCCCTGACCAAGAACGACGTGCTGGCGGCCAACTACCCGTTCGCCACGATCGAGCCGAACGTCGGCGTGGTCGGCGTCCCCGACGCCCGCCTCACCAAGCTGGCCGAGATCTTCTCCTCCCAGCGGACCCTCCCGGCGACGGTCGACTTCGTCGACATCGCCGGCATCGTGCGCGGCGCCTCCGAAGGCGAGGGCCTCGGCAACAAGTTCCTCGCGAACATCCGTGAGTCCGACGCGATCTGCCAGGTCATCCGTGCCTTCAAGGACGAGAACGTCGTGCACGTCGACGGCAAGGTCTCGCCCAAGGACGACATCGAGACGATCAACACCGAGCTGATCCTGGCGGACCTCCAGACGATCGAGAAGGTCCTGCCGCGCCTCCAGAAGGAGTCGCGCATCAAGAAGGACGTGGCCCCCAAGGTCAAGGCCGTCGAGGAGGCCAAGGAGATCCTGGAGAGGGGCGACACGCTGTTCTCCCAGGGCATCGTCCAGGGCGGCGAGCGCGCCGAGCTCCTGCACGACCTGCACCTGCTCACCACCAAGCCGTTCCTCTACGTCTTCAACGTCGACGAGGACGAGCTGACCGACGACGGCTTCAAGGACGAGCAGCGCGCCCTGGTCGCCCCGGCCGAGGCGATCTTCCTCAACGCCAAGCTGGAGGCGGACCTCGCCGAGCTTGACGAGGCGGACGCCATGGAGCTGCTGGAGTCGGTCGGCGCCGAGGAGCCCGGCCTCGCGACCCTCGCCCGCGTCGGCTTCGACACCCTCGGTCTGCAGACCTACCTCACGGCCGGTCCGAAGGAGTCCCGCGCCTGGACCATCAAGAAGGGCGCGACGGCCCCTGAGGCGGCCGGTGTCATCCACACCGACTTCCAGAAGGGCTTCATCAAGGCCGAGGTCATCTCCTTCGCCGACCTGGTGGAGACCGGCTCGGTCACCGAGGCCCGCGCCAAGGGCAAGGCCCGCATGGAGGGCAAGGACTACGTCATGCAGGACGGCGACGTCGTGGAGTTCCGCTTCAACGTGTGACGGGCTACATAGCACGGCGTCTGTGATCTCGCAAATGCCCAGGTCAGAGGGGGTCGGCCCTTTCGGGGACCGGCCCTCTCCGTACTACCGTGTGTTGCTCGGCTGGGGCATGGCTGCGGCGGCTACGGTCTACACGGGAACGCTGGCGACGATCGACGTAGCCGATGACGAGGCCACGTCCAGCAAGAGGCGCCCGACCCACAGCGTCCCCGACGTGATGCCCGAAGAGAACCAGGGCCTCGCCCAACAGGCGGCGCCCCAGCGTCAGGAGCGCAAGCCCCCGAACGGGAACGCAGCAGATGGCGCTTGTTGACGCGGGCGTGTACTTGTCGGGAGCCGGGAACACCCCTGTCTGGCTCCCATCCTTCTACATCGACCTCTACCCGGTGACGAACTCGGACTATGAGCGCTTCGTCGCCGCGACAGGGCACGCGACTCCACAGCACTGGCCGAAGGGCAGGTGCCCCGAAAGCATCCTCGATCACCCGGTCGTGTTCGTCACATGGCATGACGCTGCCGCATACGCGTCATGGGCCGGCAAGGAACTGCCGAGCTCGCAGCAGTGGGAGAAGGCGGCACGAGGCCCCAGGGGAGAGACCTACCCCTGGGGTAGCCAACAGACCCCAGCGAAATGCAACACACGTGAGAGCGGCATTGGCTCAACTACCCCCGTGACGAGATATCACAGCGGAGTCAGCTCCTACGGGGTCTATGACATGTGCGGCAATGCGTGGGAGTGGACTTCGACGCTCTCAGAACCGAGCCGATATGAACTCAAAGCAGGGGCATGGACGAGCCCCTTCTCGCGGGTGACCCCTGCCGCCTTCAACGACGCCTCGTCGGAGATGCTTGACGACGACACCGGATTTCGCTGTGCCGTCTCAGCGGAGGCGTTACATCAACTGCTGGGTGATTGAGTGTTGTCGCATCTCAGGCTGCTGGCGTGAGCACTACCAGAAGAGGGCCTGCTGCCTTGTCCCAGCCGCGCCCGGCTTCGACTGCGGCCCTGCCGACACTGGTTATGCCGTCTCGAATGGGGGCGAGGAACGTCTCGCAAAAGTGGGCCTGCGCGTCGGGGTTCATGCCGCTCGCAGAGACGGCCGACCCGACCCCCTCGCTCAGCACCGCAGCCGCCTCACGGATCGACAGCCCTCCCGGGACCGACGGCAGCCGGGCTGTCGCCCAGGGGTTCCAGGTGCCGTAGTCGTTCCCTGGCCTGGCGTCATGCCTCGGCGCCGTGGTCTGACAGGGAGCCGTACTGGCCGCGCAGGCGGGCCTTGAGGACCTTGCCGGTGGCGTTGCGGGGCAGGCTGTCGACGAGGACGACCGACTTGGGGAGCTTGTACTTGGCGAGTCGGCCGGACAGGGAGTCCATGATGTCGTCGGGCGACACGTCGGAGCCCGCGCGGGGCACGACCAGCGCTCTGCCGACCTCGCCCCATCGTTCGTCGGGTACGCCGATCACCGCGCATTCGGCGACCGCGGGATGCTGGTGGAGGAGTTGCTCGACCTCGGCCGGATAGACGTTCTCTCCGCCGGAGATGTACATGTCCTTGATTCGGTCGACGATCGTGACGTACCCCTCCTCGTCGACGGTGGCCGCGTCTCCGGAGCGGAACCAACTTCCTTCGACGAAGGCGTCCTCGGTCGCTTCGGGCCACTGCCAGTAGCCCTTCATCACGTTGGGGCCCTCGATGATCACCTCGCCGACCTCGCCCGGTGCGACATCGGTGAGGTCGGGCCGCACCACGCGTACGTCGGTGAAGAAGCAGGGCGTGCCGGCCGAGCCGGCCTTGCGGATGCTGTCCCGTGCGCGCAGGCCCAGTGCGGCGGGGGCGGTCTCGGTCAGGCCGTACGCCTGGAGGAAGGTCAGGCCACGGTCCTGGTACGTGTGGATGAGGGCCTTGGGTACGGGGGCCGCCGCGCACATCAGGATCCGGATCGACGACAGGTCGGCCGTCGCCCACCGCGACGACCGGGCCATGGCCTGGTACATCGCGGGCACGCCGAACATCCTCGTCACCCGGTGCTCGGCGATGACGTCGAGCACCCGGTCCGGGTCGAAACCGTGCATCAGCACCGACGTCCCTCCCTTGAGGAAGCCCGGCAGGAAGACGGTGTTGAGGGCGGCGGTGTGGAACATCGGTGCCACCACCAGAGCGACGTCGTCGGAGGCGATGTCCCCGTCCAGCAGCATGTTGAAGCAGTTCCAGGCGATGTTGGCGTGGGACAGCATGACGCCCTTGGGACGGCCGCTGGTGCCGGAGGTGTACTGGATCATGCACACCTCGTCGCGGCCAACCGTCTCGTCCAGGGGGGCGTCGGGTGTGTTCGCCAGCAGCTCCTCGTACGCGCTCCCCACCTCGACGTAGTGCTTCACCTCCACGTCGTCCCGCAACGCGTCTACGACAGCGGTGAGTTCGGCGGCGTACAGCAGTATCGCCGCCCCCGCGTCCCTCAGGATGAAAGCCAACTCGGGTGCCGCGAGGCGGGTGTTGAGCGGTACGAAGACGGCACCCAGCGCGTTCGCGGCGAACAGGGTCTCCGCCAGGGCCGGGTGGTTCGCGCCCAGGTAGGCCACCCGGTCGCCGTGGCCGACCCCCAGGGCACGCAGGGCGTGAGCGAGCCGCGTCACGCGCGCGGCCAGCTCTGCGTAGGACAGGGATCCACCGTCGTGCACGACGGCGGTGGCCTCCGGTGCCATGCGGGCGCGCCGCGCGGGCCACGAGCCAAGCCCTTGATCGCGCATGGTGCGTCTTTCCTCTCTCGGATCCCTCAGATCCCTCAGAGCCAGTCGGGCCATGTGTAGTCGGCCGAGTCGTCGTGGTCCCGGCGGGGCGGCAGCGGGGCGAGCCGCCCCTGGGAGAAGACCAGCGGTGCGGCGCCGGTCTTCTCCACCCCGAGTTCCCGTACGCGGCCGAGGACGAAGTAGTGGTCGCCGAGGGTCCACACGTCGGCGATGTCGCAGTCGATCCAGGCGGCGACGCCCGCCAGGACGGGACTGCCCGAGGGCGCGCCGCGCCACGGGTGGCGGTCGAAGACGTCGGGTGCCTTGGCGCTGACATCCCGGCACAGGCTCTCCTGGCCGGCGGCCAGCACGTTCACGCAGAAGGAGCCGCCGGCCATGATCCTCGGCCAGGTCGTGGAGGAGCGGCCGGGGAAGAACGCGACGAGCGGGGGATCGAGGGACACCGAGGTGAACGAGCCGATGACCATGCCGACCGGGGTGCCGTCGGGTTCCTTCGCGGTGACCACCGTGACACCCGTCGGGTAGTGGCCGAGCACGTGCCGGAACCGGCCGGGGTCGTCCGCCGGGCCGCCGCCGGGCGTCGTCGAGGCGGACGTCGACCGGTTCACGCCGGGTTCTCCACGCCGAGCAGAGAGCGGGCGTATCCCGTGGCAAACCAGCTGTGCTGGGCGTTGACGTGCGTCTTGTACGTGGCGACGTCGCGCAGGTACCGCTGCATGCGCTGGCCGTTCGCCAGCGCGCTGGAGCCACTGGCCGAGGCCAGCATCCCGACGGCCTGGCAGGCGAGTTGGCCGGACTGCCGGGCCGTGACGGAGAGGGCCTGGTCGTCCAGTTCGGAGAAGGGCTCGCCCCCTGCCAGGCCCCGGGCCGCGTAGGCGGTGTAGTCGTCGGCGACCGACAGGATGATCCGCTGCGCGCTGTCCGCCAGGGCCGTGGCCAGGCCGAGGTTGCGCTGGTGTTCCGGATCGTGGCTGCGCGGCTTGAAGGGCGGCAGCGGGCTGTTCTTGGTGGTGATGATCCGCTGGTACTCGTCGACCGCGGCCCAGGCGGTGCCCGCCACGATCGAACACAGCTGGATGTTGAAGAACGTCATCAGCCGGCCCGCGTACATGGGGTTGCCGTGCAGTTCCACACCCGGCCCGTCGGTGGCGTCGTTCGCCGCGGCGTGGGTCCTGGACACGTACTCGTACGGTACGAGGACGTCCTCGGCCACGACGCTGTTGGAGCCGCTGCCGCGGAAGCCCAGGATCTCGCCCCAGTTGTCGAGCATCCGCCAGCCGGAGGGCACGAGCACCAGGCCGGGCGTGGGAGTGCCGCCCTCCTCGTCGATGATGAGCACGCCTCCCAGGAAGTGCGTGGAGATGTTGACTCCGGAGGAGTAGTCCCAGCGGCCGTTGACCCGGTACCCGTCGGGGGTCCTCGTCGCGGTGGCGCTCGGGGCCATCGGCAGCGGGGCCCGGAAGTCGCCGTCGGGCCCGAACACCTCGCGCTGGGTGCTCTCGGGGAAGCGGCCGGCCACCACCAGGCTGTGGGAGGCGGCCAGACACAGGTTCCAGCCGCTGGAGGGGCAGCCGCGGGCCACCTCGGTGACCATCCGGGAGTAGGTCCGCAGGTCGAACTCGTAGCCGCCGAAGCGGCGTGGCTGGAGGGACCGGTAGAACCCCGCCTCCAGGAACGCCTTGTGCGTGTCCTCGGAGATACCGGTCCGCTGTTCGGTCTCGTCCTGATGATCACGTAGCCAGGCCCTCATGCCGGCGGCCCGGCGCACCAGTTCCTCCGGTGTCAGGTCCGGCTCCGGCTGCGGAATCTCGATGATTTTCTCGGCTGCCTCGGTTGTCTCGGACAATTCGCACCCCATCCGCTGTTGTTCTGGGTCGGCCTGAAGGGAGTGTTGGCGGCGCGGCGAAGGACCGTCCAATGCCGGTAGCTGTGGGCTTGATGAGTGCCGTGCATCACAGCAGGTCGGAGGGGGTGACGGGAATGCCGCACATTTCTGCCTGGTGACGTGCGGGGAAGCGCGCTGTAACCTGGCGCGGACCACGACGCCGTGGACCTCGCCTTTCTGGAGGGCTGATGGAACTCCGGAGCCTGCGCCATTTCTCGGCGCTCGCCGAGACCTTGAATTACCGGGTCGCCGCCGAGCGTCTGCACCTCACCCAGCCCGCGCTGACGCGCTCGATCGCCGCCCTCGAGCGTGAGCTGGGCGTCCAGCTGTTCGACCGCGACAAACGGCATGTGGCGCTCACCGCCGACGGCGCGGAACTGCTCGAACGGGCGGGCGAGGTGCTGGCCGACGCCGAGCGGCTCTCCGCCACCGCGGGCGCCATCCGGGCCAGGCGACGGGACGAGGTGCGGGTCGCGTGCTACGGCGTGGCTCTGGCCGAACTCACTCATCCGGTCATCGAGGCGTTCTGCGAGCGGTATCCCAGTGTCACGATCCGGGTACACGAAGCGGACTTCCACCAGGGTCTCGCCCCGCTGCTGGCCGGCGAGTACGACGTGGCGCTGTTGCCCCTGAACGTCGACATGCCGGGTCTGACACGCGTACCGATCTTCACCGAGCCCCTTACCGTCGGGCTGTGGAAGGGGCATCCGCTGGCCTCGGCCGCCGCGGTGGACGTGACCGAGGTCTTCGATCAGCCCTGGGTCACCCCCGAGCCGGGCCTCGACTTCTGGGTGGGCGGACGAAACGGGGACGACGACGCCCCGACGGTCGGCTCCCACGCCCGCTCGGCCCTGGACGTGTCCTTGAAGATCGCCTACCAGCACATGGTGGGACTGATGCCGCTGTCGGCCACCCGGATGTTCCCGCACCCGGGAGTGGAGAACGTCGCTCCGAAGGAGCCCCTCGGCCTGGTGGCCGCAGTCGCCTTTCCGGAGGCCGGTCACTCGCCCGCCGCCCCGGCCTTCGCCGAGCTCGCACGCCGGGTGGCCCGACGTGCGAGCGGCGTTCCGTACGCCGAGATCTCCCGGTAGGAGGGGGCAGCCGCCGTACGGCGGCTCGCCCGCCCAGGCCGCGTGCAGGACGTAGCGCAGCTCGTCGGCGGAGGCCGGGCGGGGATTCGCGTACGGCGCCCCGAGAGCGACATCGACCGCACGGTCCATGTCCGCGGCGGTCAGGCCCAGGTCGGCGAGCGATCGCGGGATGCCCAGCCGCTCGCCCAGCTCGTGCAACTCCCGTACCGGATCGGGGACATCGAGGGCCCGGCGCAGCGCCGCCAGTGCCTCGGGAACCGCCGGCGCGTTGAACGCCGTGCGTCTCGGCGTGCGGCAGGTCGAAGGCGCCGCCGAGCACATGGCAGAGCTTGTGGTGCAGCCCCATGGTGGTCGCGCCGAGACAGGCACCGCACAGCCACACGACGCTGCGCGGCAACACCTTCGGGTCGCGCCCGGTGCGTTTTGACCGCGCCCTCGGTCAGGCCCCAGACGGGTGTCATCTCCGATCCGGCGTACGTCGTCGGGACGGCGACGATCGGCAGGCCGGTCCTGAGCGCGACGGCCTTGGCCAGGAACCGCCGCCGACCGCCACGCAGCCGTCGGCCCGGGCTTCGCGAGCCGCTTCGACGGCCAGGTCGGCGACCTCCACCGGGACGTGCGTCACCGCTCCCGCGTGCAGCCCGGCGCAGGCGTCCCGAGAGACGCGGTGACGGCACGGGCCGTGTCGTGGGCGCCGAGGGGTGGGCGAAGCTTTCCAGCACCGCCGTCGTCGTCTCGGTCTCCGCGGTCTTCACGGTCTTCGCGGTGAGGTCGCCCGTTGGACGGTGGGTGCCGGTGGCAGGCGTCGCCCGCGCAGAACACCCGGCCGCTGGAGTACGTCTCGGCGTACACCTCGTTGACCGTCCACGCGGAGGACGACTTGATGGTCACCGGGATCTCTCGTCCCCGATCAGCTTGCGGACGACGGACACATACTCGGTGTCGAAGCGCAGTTGGCTTCCGCGTGCTATGGCCGCGTCCACGAGCACCGGTTCCATGAGGTGCTGCGGCATGTCGCACAGGCGGGTGGGGCCGGCCAGCTCGTGCGCGGCCTGCACGAGCGGTTCGTTTGCCCCAGGACCTCAGCCGGCCGAGCTCCTCGCCCGCGAGGGCGGTGCAGAAGGCGGTGTTGCCCATCAGATGCTGCGGGGTGGCCTGGGCGATCACATCCTCTTCGACACCCAGGTCACGCAGCACTTCCATGGTGCGCTGGTTGGTGCTGTGCGCCCGGGGCGTGTCCGCGAGGCGTGAGTAGCGGGTGACCATGACATTCGGCACGCCATAGGTGCTCAGCGCCAGGGCGGCGCTCGCTCCCGCGGGCCCGCTGCCCACGATGAGCACCTCGGTCTCGACAGTCGGCACGGTTGCCACGGTTGTCACCGGGACGTTTCCTCCGCATCCGCCAGTCGCTTGTTCAGCCAGGTCATCAGTGCCTCGGCCACGTCGTCGGCGTTCTTCTCGCCCATGGGCAGGTGACCGTTGCCCGTGAGCCCCAGGTCCGCCAGGCGCAGCAACTCGGCGTCGGCACCGGCCTGGGCGAGGTAGTCGGCGACACCGTGCTGGAACGGCGCGAACGGCGAGGTGTCGGCCGCGACCACGGCGATCGGGAAGCCCTGGAGCCCTGGCAGGGACCGCACGGGGCCGGCCTGTTCGTCCTGGACGAGGCAGTCCTGCAGCCCGTCGGCCCCGGCCTCGCGCAGCCGGAGACGCAGTTCCTCCGGGGTCCGCGCCGGCGGCTCGTAAGTGATCGGGGCCGCGGTGAGTCCCCACTCCAGCTTTCCGAGGCCGGGCAGTTCGATGAACGGCGGCCCGATCGGCTCGATGGTGACAATGGCCTTCACCAGCCCGGGCCGGGCATCGGCGACCAGCCAGCCGAACGGCGCCCCCATGGAGTGGGTGATCAGCACGGCCGGTCCGATACGGTCCAGCAACTCGGCCCCGCAGCGCCGCATCTGCTCCTCGTTCTCGGCGAAGGTGGGCAGGGTCGGGCCCTGGCTCGCCATCAACTGGTCCAGCGCGGAGTCGTCGCCGACCTCGCCGCTGCCGGGCCACTGGCTGCCAGGTCGTGCCGCCCCGTCGCAGAACAGCCAACGGATGAACTCGTACGTCGGCGCAGCGCCCTCGATGGGCCCGAGGACATCGGGGTGGTACGGGGAGCGCCCGTGCCCCGGACGGTCGACCACGTATACGGCGAAACCGGCCTGGACGAACCGGGTGGCCCAGCCGGGGCGGCCGTCAGGCGTCGACAGGTAGTCCGTGCCCTGGCCGCCGCCCCCGTGGACCATCACCACGGGCAGCGGATGCCGGAGATCGGCCGGGATCTGGTACTGGACGTACATCGCGGCCTCGGCGGCGGTCCCGGCCTCGGTCGGCTTGCGCCCGACGCCGACCCAGAACGCGCCTTGCTCGCTGATCGTCAACGGCGAGGCGGCACGGGCCGGCTCGGCGGTTCCGGGTGGTGGGGAGATGGTCATCGGCGAACCTCCGTCACGGCGTCTGCGCCCATGCCCAGCACTATTGGTGACCGGCTCCGGGGCGGTCCAATGCCGGTTGGGGACGCCGTGATGCACGGCGCTCATCAGCGTCCCCGAGGGCGGCTGCTTCACCGGGAAGGTGCGCGTGGCGGCGAGGGTGACCAGGGCGTCGGTGTAGGGCGCGGCCTCCAGATGCTCGACGACCGGCAGTTCGTGCTGCGGGTCGCGGTCGAAGAGGCCGGTCGGGTGGAAGCTGTCGGTGCCGACCCCATCGCCAGCATGCCGTCCTGGGGAGCGATCAGGGAGAATCTGCGCAGCTCCGTCACGGCGCCGTACACGGCGGAACCGGTCGGCATGTCCAGTGCCGCGAGGTGCAGCGGGATGAAGTCCGGGGCGAGCAGGGCGCAGCGGGCCAGCAGTTCGGCGGCGAGCTGCTGTTCGGACCCTTCGGGCGAGCGCAGTGCGAGGGATAGCACCCGTCCCACGCTGAGGGTCACTGCCGCCGTCAGCGTTACTCCCGCGAGGTAGTCGAAGGGGACGAAACCGGGGTTGTCGAGCAGGCGGGCCCGGCACTCCGAGAGCTCCGCCAGATAGACGTCCACCGGGCATTCGGTTGCGGCGATGTAACCGGTGGCCTGGGCGATCCCGAGCGGTATGCGTTCCACCGCGTCGACCAGCGCGGACACTTCGGGCTCGGGCACGCGGGGTAGCCGTTCCGCTGCCCAGCGGGTGGCCTCCTCCGTGGCCATCTGGCCCACGACCAGCCCACCTTCCGCCGTGGCCCAGGCCGAGTCACGGGTGGTGACCAGCACGTGGGCGCCCTCGACGGGCAGGAGTCTTTGGAGCTGTTCGCGGTTCGCGACGTTGTCGTAGACCAGCAGGAGCTTGGTGCCCAGGCGCCCGAGACGACGGCCGACACGCTCGATGATCTCCGCCTCGGTGGCCGGCTCGGCCTCCTGCTGTTCCTCGGTCACCAACTGCCGGTACGCGGCAAGCACGTCCTCCCGTGTGTCAGACGGGATCCACCAGGCGAATTCGTACGCCTCCCGGTTCCGGTGGGCGTACAGGCGGGCGACGCTCGACTTGCCGATGCCGCCGAGCCCGGCCACCACAACCTGGGCGGTCCCGGTGCCGGGTTCCTCGTCGAACAGCTTTCTCAGCGTGTCCAATTCCTCGGTCCGCCCGCGGAGACCGGTGGCTGAGGGGACGCCCCGGAACAGGGCGCGGCGGGGCCCCGGGGAAACGTCCGCCCCGTGCCCGGACGTGGTGCGGTGGCTGCGCAGGAGCCCCGGGAGCTCGTCCAGCCGGACCGTACGCCGGTCGATCCGCCGCTCCCCGGACCACTGGAACATCTTCACGAACAACGCGTCGACGATGGCGTCGATCTCGGCTGACGCCACGGCGGTGGGAGAGAGCCGCAGCAGTTCGAGTCTGGCTTCATTGAGGATCTGTTCCCACGGGCCGGTACGGGTGTGGATCTCTAGCCTGCGCATCAGCGCATGGTCCTCAGTGGTGAGTGCGATCGAGGTTCCCAAGCCTTCACACCCGGCCAGCCACTGCTCGGGATCGGCAAGGGCGCGGGCGCGTTCCGCCGCGTCTCGCACGGCCTGCCCCGACGCCTGCACCGGTCCGTCGGAGAGGAACCGCAGCACCGCCGTACTGTTGGGGTCGGCCTCGCCCCAGCGGCGGGCGAGCCGCACCAGCTCCGGGCCCGACCAGGTGCGTGGTTCCACCCGGGTCTTCGCCTGGGCGAGCAGCAGCGGTCGTCCCCGCGCGTCCCTCACCTCGAAGTCGATGGCCTCGTCGGCGCCCTCCACCCGGAAGGTCTCCGCCTCCGGATACTGGTCCGGGGTGCGGATCAGCTGGAGGATGGCGCACGCCGTCTGGAACCCCATGCCCCGTGCCGTGTCGACTCCACCCATCTGGTGTATCCCCCTTGGCCTCGGCTCGCCCTCCAGCATGCAGGACGCCACTGACAGTCCCCTGTCGTGAGCCATCAAGCGCGAGTCAACGTCTCTCGGGACTCGCGGTGCGGCATCGGCTATCGCTCCAGGAATAGGTCGGTACGGTCGATCCAGGCGAGGGCGACGAAGATGTCGTCGCCGGTGGGGGATTCTGAGGCTTCCAGCAAGGACCAGGTGCGGGATTCTTCGACCAGCTGCTCCCACGGCGTGGTCCAGTCGAGTTCCCAGTCCAGCCCGGTGCCGGAGACGCCATACGTGCGGCCGGCGTCCACCCGCCAGAACTGGGAGCAGAGGATCACCTGGGCGTGGTCGGCCAGGTCGTTGATGACCTCGGCGAAGCGGGCCGAGGGCCAGCCGGGAGAATCATCCACGGCTGTGGCGCGCAGGCGTGCGGTGAGCGGCGGGACGACAGGGGTGCGGGCGCCGAGTTCGGTCAGGGCCCAGCGGATGCCTCCCGGCTCGCTCCAGTCCGGTGGCGTCGCCCGTTCCAGGCAGGCGCGGTAGGCGCGGCGCACGGGTTCGACCGCGCCGTCGATCTTCAGGCTCGCCAGGGCCACCGCCGCCCATTCCCGGACGGTGGGATTGTCGCTGCCCAGGAGGGCGATCAGAGCGGGGCCGCAGCGTGGGTCCGCCACCTCTTCGAAGACCTCGATGGCGGTCAGCTGCCCGAAGCCGCCGAGGGCGGGCAGACCGTTGATGAGGGCGGGGATGGCGTCGGAGCCGATGCCGATCAGTTCCGCGCGGGCGTCGTACGACGGCCCGGTCGAGTCGTCGAGCTGCTGGATGAGTCTCTCGATGTGGTCGGTCATGGGCGGTCCCGGCGCCAGAAGCTGGGGAGCCACCAGCAGAGCGCCGAGCGGTCGTCGGGCCACGGGGCGCGGTTGTCGGCCGTCCGGTCCTCGAAGGAGTCGCGTGTCAGGTCGATGGGTAGCCAGGCGGGGGCGAGCGGCTCGTCGTCGGTCGGCGGGCGGACGTACCGGCGGCCGTGCTCGTCGCAGGCGCCGAAGGCCGGGCAGTTGCGTTGGGCCTCGATCAGCAGGGACAGGTAGCGGTCGCTCACCTGCGCAGTCTCACTGCAGCTCCGGCTGGTGCGCCATGGATTTCTCGGCCTCCGCATGCCCGGCCGGTCCGCAGTCAGTCCGCAGGGTCCGCAAGCGGCCGTCGGCTTTTCGGCGGGGTGAGCATCTCGAGATTCAGCTGATCTCGAAAGGCACAGGGCGCTTCGGGGGTGTCCCGGACGATGCCGGCCTCCGCGTACTGCGGAGCTTGATCTTGCGGTCCCGGTGCGCGGACTCGAGTCCAAGATGGCCATGAACATGCTGGCTATGCACGACAAATCGCGGAACCTCCACCAGGCGATCAGGCCGGGGAGTCCGGGAGCCCGTGTATGTCCGGCCGGCTCACTGCTCGGGAACCGGGTCGGTCAGCTCGGCCGCGTATCGGGCCAGTGATCGGCTGTAGGACGGCAGATGGCCGGCGAGCGCGCCGAGTGCGAGTGCCGCGGCCTCCCGTTCGCGGCCGAGGTCGACGAACGTCAGGGCGAGGAACGCGGTGACCGCGTCGTCGAGGTGGTCCGAGGTCCGCCCGCGCTCCGCGACCAACAGTTCGGCGCTGCTCTCCGGCCGGCCGAGGGCGCGCAGCGTACTCGCCAGCTGGATGACCGCCTCCCGTCGGCGCGCGCCGTCCAGACCGGCGTCCAGAGCCTCCCGGTACAGGGAGACGGCGCGCTCGCCCAGGTCGGTCGCGTCGTGGGCGGAGGCGAGCTCGAACGCCGCGACGGGGTGGCCCTCCGGCAGTTCGTCGGTCAGCGCCTTGATCCTCGCGCGGAATTCCGCCGCGCCGCAGTCGTCGAAGGCGGCCCACAGGGCGGCACACCGCTGTTCCCACTCCGCCGTGATCTGCATGGTCATCGTCCCAGCTTCGCAGACGGCGCCGGGCCGCCGACCCGGGAGCCGGGGAGGCGCGGTCCGCCGCAGGTGCGCTCCTCGGCCGGACCACGAGGCCGTTCGCCCGGCCGTTCGCCCGGCCGTTCGCCCGGCCCTTCGTCCGGCCCGCCGCCCGCCGGCCCCACGGCAGCCGTACGACCCGCCCCACCGCCTTACGACGGGAGCAGCGCAGGCTCGCGGACCAGGTGAGGCTCAGAAGACCACCGGTGTCTCGTCACCCTGCTCCGGCCACCCGTAGTCCTCCTCCCGCCAGGCCTTCGGCCAGGTCACCCACCCCGCCGTCAGGACCAGCCCGCTCGCCCGGTGGACGGCGAGGAAGCCGAAGGGGCGGTGGAAGGAGGCGCGGACGACCGTCGTCTCGTACGGCAGTTCCTCCGCGCTCAGCCAGATCGCCTCCGCCGCCGTCACCGCCGTAGCCCGGAAGCCCTCGGCGCTGAAGACGGCCGTGGCCGTCTGGTGGACGGAGCGCAGTGCGAGCGGGGCCCTGCTGATGCCGGGGAAGTGACCGGGCCGGCCGTCGACGGCGGTGGCCAGGCCGAACGGGTCGGGGTGGGCCGCCACGTCGTGCTCGCAGGTCAGCGCGAACTCCACGGCGGCGAGGACGACGGAGGGCGGCGCGGGCTCCCGCACCCGCTGCCGCGCCACGCACAGCCCGGGTCCCGCGTCCCCGAGCGGCAGCCGTCCGCCGGGAACGGCCGTGAGCCGGCCCCCGAGGATCTCCACCCCCGCCGCCAGCACCTGCCCCGGCGTCATCCGCTCCTCGCCGAGCAGCAGATGGACGTCCAGCCCGTTCGTGCCCCGCACCCGCACCTCGGTGACGGCTCCGCCGTGCGCCCGCGCCACCCCGACGGCATCGAGATCGGTGGTCGTCCGCCGAAGCCCCGCCACGTCCGCACCGGACGGCAGGCCGCCCGCCCAGACGCCGATGTCCCCGCTGAACGGCTCCTCCCAGTCCGTCCGCAGCGCCGACGCCGTCGCCAGCACCAGCGAGCTGTTCCGGTCCAGCCGTACCGGCATCCGCCCGATCCGCCCGCCGGTCCGCCGCGCCGCCCAGGCGTCCAGCGCCGCCCGGTCGGCGCCGGGGTCCCCGGTGAGCACCCCGTGCGCCCCGGCGGGCAGCCCGGCCGTCCAGGGCTCCTCCAGCTCCACCGTCCGAGCCGTCCACAGCCCGAGCGCGGACTCCACCCCCTCGACCCGCTCCAGCAGGCCCAGCAACTCCCGTGCGGCCGCGGCCGCCTGATCCGCCGGTACCCCGAGGGTGTCAGCCAGTTCCTCCCGTACGCGGCCCGTGGCCCCGTCCGCCAGGAACGCGAGCAGCGGCCAGAGCCCGGCCGCGGAGAACACCGAGCCACCGCGTGCGGGAGCGGCCGCCGCCCAGCGCGCGGTGAGGCCGTTGACCAGGGGGATCGCACGCATCAGAAGTCCTCGGAGTACGCGCGGTCTTCAAAGTCCTCGCGGTCTTCAAGGTCGTCGGGGTACTCGGGGAGCCGTTCGGGGTCCGCGACCCATCCGGCCGCCAGCACCAGCCGTGAGTGGCGGTGTACGGCGAGGAAGCCGAACGGACGGTCGAAGCGGGCCCGTACGGTCGTGACCAGCCACGGCAGGCGCGGCACACCGGCGGCGCCGACCACGCCGAACGCCGTCACCACGCCCGCCTCGAACCCCGTCGCGCCGAACCGCGCCACCGCCGACTGCCCGGCCGACCCGATGGCCAGCGGCAGGGTGCCGCTGATGCCGGGGAAGTGACCGTGCCGTTGGTCGCGGGCGGTGGTGAGTCCGAACAGCTCGTGCCGTTCGAGCAGATCGTGGTCGGCGGTGACGCGGAACGCCGGTGCCGTCACCTTCAGCGTCGGTGGATCGGGCGTCAGGGAACGCTCCCGCTCCACGCGCACGCCGGGTCCCGCCGCGCCGTACGGGAGCCGCGACCCGGGCAGGACGGGGTGCCGGCGGGCGAGCAGCCCCACACCGGCGCCCAGCACCTGGCCCGGCGTCATCTGCTGCTCGCCGAGCAGCAGATGGACGTCGAGGGCGTTGTCGCCGAGGACCTTCAGTTCGGTGACGTGGCCGTCGGGTGTGTCCGCCACCCCGATCCGGTCCAGCACGCCGCTCTCCCGCGTCAGGGCGGCCACGTCCCCCTCGGGCCAGTGCGGGGTGTCCAGCGGACCGCCCGCCTGGAAGGGCCGCAGCCAGCGGGTCCGCAACGCCAGCGCGCTCGCCAGCACCAGCTCGGTGCGGTCCGTCACGTCGACCGGCATCGCCTCCACCAGGCCGCCGGTCCGCCGCGCCGCCCAGGCGTCGAGCGCCGCCCGGTCGGCGCCCGGGTCCGCGGTGAGCACCCCGTGCGCCTCGGCGGGCAGCCCCGCCGCCCACGGCTCCCGCAGTTCCAGGGTCCGCTTCGTCCACAGGCCCAGGGCCGTGTCCAGCCCCCGTGCCGCGCCCATCCCGGCGAGCAACTCGCGCGCCGCCCCCGCGGCCTGATCCGCCGGCACTCCGAGGGCGTCGGCCAGTTCCGCCCGCGCGGCTCCTCCGGCGCCATCCGCGAGGAAGGCCAGCAGGGGCCAGACGCCCGCCGCCGAGAAGACCGAGTTCCCGTCCGCGCGGATCTCCCCGGCCCAGCGCGCGGCAAGCGCGTTCACCGCCCGAATCGTCGCGTTCGCGATCGCCATTCCGCCCCCGTGAGTCACACGCTTACGATGCCGCCCAGTCGCGTGCTCCGCATCCGAGTTCCGCACCACTGTCGGACCCCGCTGCCAGACTGCCCGCACCCCGCCTCGATCCGCCCGAACCAGGAGCACGGTACTCGTGTCCATACCCCCGCCCCCAGGGTCCCCGCAGCCCCAGGACCCGTACCGGCCTCCGCAGCCGCACGGCCCGTATCCGCAGGGGTCGTACCCCCAAGCGCCGCAGGCCCCTTACGGTGCCGTGCCCGGGCCGTACCAGGTCTGGGGGCAGGGGTACGCGCCCTTCGCCCGGCCCGCGCCGGTCAACGGGGTCGCCATCGCCGCGCTCGTGCTGGGGCTGCTCTGCTTCCTGCCGGCCGTCGGGCTGATCCTCGGGATCATCGCGCTGGTGCAGATCAAGAAGCGCGGCGAGCGGGGCAGGGGGATGGCGATCGCGGGCGCGGTCGTGTCCTCCCTCGGCCTCGCGCTGTGGGCGCTGTCGCTGTCCACGAACGTCGCCTCCGAGTTCTGGGAGGGCGTCAAGGAGGGCGCGAGGGGCAGCGGGTACTCGCTCGCCGCGGGCGACTGCTTCGACGTGCCGGGCAGCTTCGACCGGGACGTCTACGACGTCGACGAGGTGCCCTGCACCGAGCCGCACGAGGGTGAGGTGTTCGGCACGATCCCGCTGTCCGGCGACGACTACCCGGGCGACGGCTACGTCACGGACCGGGCCGAGGACGACTGCCGGCCCCTCCAGGACGCCTACGCCATGGATCCCTGGGCGCTGGGCGACGAGGTCGACGTCTACTACCTCACGCCGACCGCGGACAGCTGGGAGTGGGGCGACCGCGAGATCACCTGCGTCTTCGCGCACACCGACGAGACCGGCACCCTGACCGGCTCGCTGCGCGCCGACGAGACGACCCTGGACGCCGACCAGCTGGCCTTCCTGAAGGCGATGGCCGCGATCGACGACGTCCTCTACGAGGAGCCGGACGACTACGCCGAGGAGGACCTCGACGCGAACAAGGACTGGGCGGCGGACGTGCGGGACGTGCTCGCCGCACAGGCGGGCGCGCTGGACGCCCACACCTGGTCCGGTGACGCGGGCAGGTCGGTGGACGCCCTGGTCGAGGAGATGCGGGACGCGCGCGCGGACTGGGCGAAGGCGGCCACGGCGGGGGACGCCGACACGTTCTACCTGCACTACGAGAGCGGCTACGCGTACGTCGACGGCGACACCACCGTCGCCGCCCGCAAGGCCCTGGACCTGGCCACCACCCCGCCCTCGTACGACGAGGACGAGGGCGACGGGGGTGACTCCGGTTCCGGCTCGGGCTCCGGCTCCGGTTCCGGCGGGAGCGGCAGCGAAGACGTGTGATCGCGCCGATAGCGGGCAGAAAGTGCCTGCGTAAAGCGTTCCCGGGGCACATGTCATCACATCGAGTGATTCTCTGGCCTTTGCTTGCATGGTCGAACCCACGGTTGCCACGCTGTAGCTGTCTGTACAACCTGATGGGAGCGGCCAGTGACATTCGGTGAGCAGCCGGCGTACCTGCGTGTCGCGGGCGATCTCCGCAAGAAGATCGTGGACGGCTCGCTGCCACCGCACACCAGGCTGCCGTCCCAGGCGAGAATCCGCGAGGAGTACGGCGTCTCGGACACCGTCGCCCTGGAGGCCCGCAAGGTCCTGATGGCCGAAGGCCTGGTCGAGGGCCGCTCCGGATCCGGCACGTACGTCCGCGAGCGGCCGGTGCCCCGTCGTATCGCCCGCTCCGGCTACCGGCCCCCGAGCGGGGCCACACCCTTCCGCCAGGAGCAGGCCGAGGCGCACGCCCGCGGGACCTGGGAGTCCAGCAGCCGGCAGTCCGAGGCGAGCGGGGCGGTCGCCGAGCGGCTGGGCATCAAGGCCGGCGACCGCGTGATGTGCACGAAGTACGTCTTCCGGGAGGCCGGCGAGACGATGATGCTCTCCACCTCCTGGGAACCCCTCGCCGTCACCGGCCGGACGCCCGTCATGCTGCCCGAGGAGGGTCCGCTCGGCGGCATGGGCGTGGTCGAGCGGATGCGCGCCATCGACGTCATCGTGGACAACGTGACGGAGGAGGTGGGCGCCCGCCCCGGCCTCGCCGAGGAACTCCTCGCGCTCGGCGGTGTCCCCGGCCATGTCGTCCTGGTCGTCCAGCGCACGTACTACGCCTCGGGCCGCCCGGTGGAGACGGCCGACGTGGTCATCCCCGCCGACCGCTACCGCGTCGCGTACCACCTGCCCGTCAGATAGCGCCGCCTCCCCCCGGTCGTCCTTGCGCCTTGCGGTAGTGCATCGCGGCGGGCGGCGCACACCCTTCCGGCAGTTGCCCCCGGAAAACGCCCGCACACGGCGCGCCCGCACGCCGTCGGTATCCGGTCGTTTCCGGTCGTTCTCGCAGGTCGCCCCATATATCCCCGACCTGCCGCCGACCGGACGCGTCAGCGCGCCCGCACGGCGCGTTCGGTCTCGTGCGCCCCCTGCGTCTTGGCTGGTTGCGTACCTCTTTGTGCAAAGCCGTGTTCGCTGTGTAAAGGTAAGGCGTACGCTCGGGCATATGCGGATTGCGGTTTCCTTAGAGGGCGGGGCGCGGGGCGGGCCGTGCCGGGGAAGCGGAGGGGCGCGATGAACGAGGGCACCATCTCTCTGCCCTGGCTCGTCATACGGCAGGACGACAACGGCAATCGCTACCGCGTGGGCCGGTACGCCACCCGGGCGGAGGCCCAGAAGATCGCGGACAGCCTCGACGACCGCGGCCACAAGCAGCTCTACTGGGTCGAGCGCATCGGCCAGAGCCAGGCCTCGAGCGGGGACGGCAGCCGGAACTGACCAGGACCGGCGTCCCGTAGGCTCCGGCGCATGACCGAACGGACCGTGGTGGTCGGAGCCGCCCTCCTCGACGCGGGCCGGCTGCTCGCCGCGCGCCGCAGCGCACCCCCCGAGCTGGCCGGCCGCTGGGAGCTGCCCGGCGGCAAGGTCGAGCCCGGCGAGCGGCCCGAGGCCGCCCTCGTACGCGAACTGCGCGAGGAACTGGGCGTCGACACCGAGGCCGTGGAGCGCGTTCCCGGTGAATGGCCGCTCAGGGCGCCCTACGTGCTCCAGGTGTGGACGGCCCGGCTGCGCCCCGGCTCCGCCGCCCCCGCACCTCTCCAGGACCACGACGAGGTGCGCTGGCTCACCCCCGACGAGATCTGGGACGTGCCCTGGCTGGACCAGGACGTCCCCGCCGTACGGGAGACCCTCACCCGGCTCGGGCACGCCACCCGGCCCCGCTGACGACGGCCTTCCCTGGACGGACGGGCGATAGTGGCCCACGTATATCGGGTATGCCCCTATTAACCCCATGAAACCGGACATGGGTTCCCTCGCTGGTCCGGGAAGTGATCGGTGTGGTCGACACCGAAGACGGCTGCGCAGAGTGGACGTTCCCGGCGGACCCCGGCGCGGTGGCCACCGCCCGCCGCGTCGTCCGGGGCCGGCTGCACGGATGGGGCCTCGACAGTCTCGGCGACATCACCGCCCTGCTGGTCAGCGAACTGGTGACCAACGCCCTGCGGCACGCCACCGGTCCCATCGGCGTCCGCCTGATCCGCCCGGCCGGCCTCGACGACGTCCTGCTGGTCGAGGTCTCCGACCCGCTGCCCGACCCGCCCCGCGAACGCGCCGCCCGGCCCGAGGACGAGAGCGGCCGCGGACTGCAGCTGGTGGCCTCCTCCTCCCGGCGCTGGGGAACCCGGCCGGGCGAGAACGGGAAGACGGTCTGGTTCGAACTCGCGGTGCCGGATTGACCGGATGCACGGCGGGGCCGGGCCGTCACTCGTCGCGTGCCGCTCGTCCGGTGCCGCTCGTCCGGTGTCACGCGTCCGGCGCCCGTCGTCGACCGTCCCGGAAAGGTGTGGTTCGACCGCGTGCCCGCTGGTTAGAAGACTGGGTGTGTTGTCGCGGAACGGTCCAAAAAAAGCCTGGACCGTGCTGTGATCGTGAACACCGTGTCGTGCGGCGCCGTAGTGCTGGATACTGCGGGCAGCCGCCGCCGGTGACCGGTGCCGGGCGCGGTGAGCTGGAGGGGACGGTTCGCGTGAGCGAGATACCAGCGAAGGCCACGGGGTCCGAGGACCCGTCGGGCGGCGTGAGGGCCAGGGCCGCAGGGGCGTTCGCTTCGGACGCCTCCCCGGCTGCGGAACGCGCCCACGACGGACTCAGGGACGCCGGGACGGCATCGGGGGAGGCCGTGTGGCAGAGCAGCCCGCCCGGCTCCATCTACGACTACATCAAGGTCGCGTCCTTCTCCATCGGCCCCGACGGGCTCGTCGACCAGTGGAGCCTGCGCGCCGAACAGATCTTCGGCATCTCCGCCGACCGGGCCGTCGGCATGGACCCCATCGAGGCGTTCATCGACCCGGACCTGCGCGAGCGCGGCGAACGCAAGATGGCCGAGATCCTCGACGGCCGGGAGTGGACCGGAGTGGTCCCCTTCCGGATGCCGGACCCCGTGCCCGGCGGCGGACGCGGCGAGCGCGGGCTCGCCGAGGTGTACGTCATGCCGACCCGCGGCCTCGACGGCGACAAGGCCGCCGTGTGCATCGTCGTCGACGTCCGCACCCTGCGGAGCATCGAGACCGACCTCGCCGCCTCGCAGGCCATTTTCGGCCAATCCCCCTTCGGCTTCCTGCTGATCGACGCCGACCTGCGGGTCCGCCGCGCCAACCAGCGGTTCGCCTCCGTCTTCGGCGGCAGCCCCGACGACCACCGCGGCAAGGGCGTCCACGACTACCTGCCCCGGCCCGAGGCCGAGCGGGTCAGCGCCACCCTGCGCCGGGTCCTGGAGACCGGCGACTCCATCACGGACATGCACGTCACCGGCTTCGTCCCGGGCTCCGAGGAACGCCGGCACTGGTCCATCAACCTCTACCGCGTGCACAGCGGCACCGGCCGCCCCATCGGCATCGCCTGGCTCGGAATCGACATCACCGCCCGCCGCGCCGCCGCCCGCGAGGCCGCCGCCGCACGGCGCAATCTCGCCCTGCTGAACGAGGCGGGCGCCCGCATAGGGAACTCCCTCGACCTGGAGACCACCGCGCGCGAACTCCTCGATGTCGTCGTGCCCGGGTTCTGCGACCTCGCCACCGTCGACCTCTACCAGGGCCTCCTGGCCGGCGACGAGACCCCGCCCGGCCTCGCCGACGGCAGCGCCGAACTGCGCCGGGTCGCCTTCTCCTCCGCCGTCTCCGACGCCCCGTACTCGGCCACCGGTGCGCCCGTCGCGGTCGGCGCGGTCCACCACTTCCCCTTCAACTCCCCGTGCGCGGACGCCCTGCGCACGGCCCGTCCGCAGAGCATCCCCGGCGAGGAGGGCGGTCTCGTCCAGTCCACGCTGGCCATCCCGATGGTCGCCCACGACACCGTGGTGGGCCTCGCGCAGTTCTCCCGTACGAAGGGCAGCGAGCCGTTCGGGGACCGGGACCGCGACCTGGCCTGGGAACTGGCGGCACGGGCCGCCGTCTGTATCGACAACGCCCGCCTCTACCGGCGTGAGCACGAGCGGGCGTTGATACTGCAACGGTCCCTGCTGCCCCCCGGCGACCCGGTCGCCTCCGGCCTCGACATCGCCTGCCGCTACCTCCCGGGCAACGTCTCCACGGGCCGGCCCAGCGAGGTCGGCGGCGACTGGTTCGACGTCATCGAACTCCCCGGCCACCGCACCGCCCTGGTCGTCGGCGACGTCATGGGCCGCGGCCTGCGCGCGGCGGTCGCGATGGGCGAACTGCGCACCGCGGTCCGCACCCTGGCCCTGCTCGACCTCGAACCCGCCGAGGTCCTCTCCGCGCTGGACGAGATCGCGCGCGGACTCGGCACCCCCGGTGGCGTCCAGCAGGCCACCCGGGCCGCCCGCCGCCCCCGCGAGGCCGACCTCTCCGAGGTGTACCTCGCGACCTGCGTGTACGCCGTCTACGACTCCGTCACCCGCCGCTGCACCTTCGCCAACGCGGGTCACCTCCCGCCGGTCCTCGTCGAACCCGGCGAACCGGCGCTGATGCTCGACGTGCCGCCGGGCATGCCCCTCGGTGTCGGCGGCGAGCCCTTCGAGGAGGTGGAGGTCGACCTCCCCGAGGGCGCGCTGCTAGCCCTCTACACGGACGGCCTCGTCGAGTCCCGCGACCACCCCCTGGACGAGGGCCTCCAGGCCTTCGTCGGCGCCCTCACGGACCCCACCCGGCCCCTGGAGGACGTCTGCGACCACGTCCTCAACACCCTCGACACCCATCACGGCGAGGACGACATCGCGTTGCTGATGGCACGTGTACAGGGGCTGCCCGCCGACTCCGTCGGCGACTGGACCCTGCCGCGTGAGCCGCGCAGTGTGGGCCGGGCACGGGAGTACGCCCGCACCCGGCTCCTCTCCTGGGACCTCGAACCCCTCGTCGACACGACGGAGTTGCTGGTCAGCGAACTCGTCACCAACGCCCTGCGCTACGGCGAGGGCGAGATCCGGCTCCGGCTCCTGCTCGACCGCACCCTGGTCTGCGAGGTCTGGGACGCGGGCCTGGTCCAGCCGCGCCGCCGCCGCGCCCGCGACACGGACGAGGGCGGCCGAGGCCTCCAACTGGTCGGCCTCCTCAGCGCGGCCTGGGGCTCCCGCCGCACCCCCCGAGGCAAAACGGTCTGGTTCGAACTCCCCCTCCCGGACGGCGAAACGGGCCTGACCGATCCGGCGGAGGCGTTGCTGAGTCTGTTCTGACCGCGTGCGTCAGGTCGGGAACTCACCCAGCCAAGCACGCTTGAGCAACTCGCCGGGGAGGTAGTCGGAATCGACATCGATGGGGAATCCGGCGTCGTAGGCGAGGCAGGCGACGGCGAGCGGGCCCAGTGCCAGGTAGCCGTCGACCGTCTCTTCACGTTCTTCCGACGCCGTCCAGAACGACTTGTGGAGCTCCAAGGCCTCGACGAGGGCCTGCCGGAAACCTTCGTGGTCCTTGCGGAGGAAAAACTGGAAGAGATTGATCGGCTGATAAAGAATCTTGTCCAGCAGTTCTCGGTCGGCGATGTGCACGACGTCCGGTTCGGAAGTCCGGATCGCTGCGAGCAGTTTCTCACCCAGTCCCGGACGCTCCGACCAGTACGTCTGGAGAGCGTCGATCCAGTGATAAACGTACTCGTCGTAGTCCACTCCTGAGGAGCGCAGAAATTCGACCGAAATCTCGCACAGTTGGGTCATGCGGGCCTGTTCACGGCAGACGACCGCCAGCCAGAACGCGTTGAGCCAGTTTCCCGCATTCGTGTAGTACTGCGGACCGGTTGCCGGGATTGTTCGCATCACGTCCGCGATACGGCACTCGACGGTACCCTCCGTCCGTGCTGCGGCGGCGAATGCCGAGGAATACACCTGCATCGCGGTGACGGTGGCTTCCCAGGTGCGGAGATGGGAGGCATCGGGATCGACCGCCAGACGGGCGTGGAGGTATGTTGCCGCGCCTCCCATCGCCCCGTCGAACATACGTGGCGAGCTTTCCAGGACGGCGATTGTGCGTTCCAGTCCCTCGCCCAAGGTCTGCGCGTACGCCTCGTCGTCAGGGCCGGGGCTGCCGTGCCGGATCACCCTCGCTGTCACTGAACTCTCCCGTCACCCGATGTTGAACTGCTGCTTCTCGTAGCCAGCGTACAGACCGCCGTCGACCTTGCCCTTGACGAGAATGTAGTCCACCTTGCCTTCGGCCAGAGCGATCTTCAAATCCGCGGCAAGCCGTGCCTCACTCGGATATTTCCGGCCCCTGCTCTCCATCTTCTGGATAATGTCCATGAAGTATTCCCTGGTGCCCTGCATGGCGGCCCTCTTGCCGTCAAGGTAGGGCACGTCCCTCTTACCCAGCTTGGTATCGACCGTCGATTTGGCCTCGACGACGACGAATCTTCCGTCCTCGCGGCGCCACAGCTGATCGAACTGGTCGTTCCCGTTCGCCGGACCATGGAGAGTCTCCCGGACCGAGTTGGGGTAGAGCTCGGGGATCACCTGGTGCTCCGCCACCGCCTCGCCGAAGGCCTCGGCAGCCTTGGTCCGTTCGTTCATCGCGGACTTGTACTCGTTGCCGGCTTCGTCCAGCGCCCCGTGCGAGTCGTCCCAACCGTCGATGATGTCCCTGTGGCGCTCGGCGCTCCTCGAGTAGTCGATCGAGCTCCTCCGGTGCGCCGCGGCCTCATCCAGATGCCGGAGCGTCTCGTCGTTCAGCACCTGGTGCCGGCCACGACTCACTTCGGCACTGTCGATGTACTTTTCGGGAAGGGGGGGCGGTGCGTCAGAAGCAGCAGTCTTCACCCCGGTGACGGGATCGACGTGCATCTGAACCGGGGCGTAACCACTCTCGTCCGGGATGTTCGTCCTGAGTCGACGCCCGTCGTCGTAGTAGTACTTTTCGTAGTAACCCGGCTCGTGATTGGCCCGGTAGACCTGAATTTCCTTGATCTGTTCGGGAGTCAGCGAATCCTTCGGGCCGTATGGATTGTCGCCGTCCCGCATGAAGTCAGGACGCTCCGGCGCGGTGTGGTGGACCGCCGCAGTCGCGTCGTCGCCCAGGTCACCCGGGCCGCCGCCGTGCGGGGTGTCCGGGGTATGGCCCGGGAGGTCGTGGCCGGGCGTGCCCGGGAGGTCGTGGCCGCCGTGGCCCGGGACGTCGTGTCCCGCCGACCCTGGGCCGGTCTCCGTGGTGTGGCCGCCGGGTGCGTGGTCGCCGGTCGAGGTGGCCGGGGTCGCGTTGTCGCCGGCGTTCGCCGGGGCGGGGGTGTCGATGCTGTTCCGTGGCATGTTGTCGCCGACGCCTCCGCCCGGGAGGTGGTCCGCGGTGCTGCCGGGGAGGTGGTCGTCTGTGTGGACCGCCGGCGTGTTGTCGGTGGTGCGGCCGAGGTCGCCGAGGTCGGTGTCGAGGCTGTTGGCGAGGTTGATGTGCTGGGCGGCGGAGTCGGCGGTGTGGGTGCCGGCGCCGACCAGGGCGGGTTCCCTGGTGGGGGTGTCGACTCGGGGGACGTCGGAGCCCGAGGCGGGGGTGTCGGGCTGGTCGACGATGTCGCCGGGGCCGTCCGCGGCTTCCTTGAGGACGGTGCCGTTCTCGTCGAGGAGGTTGCCGTGGGGGTCGTAGTAGCGGGCCGGGGTGCCCGCGTCGGTGGGCAGTCTGACCGAGCCCTCGGGGATCGCCGGGGTGTTCTCGGGCAGTTTGAAGGTGCCGTCCGGGAGCTTGGTGACGCCTTCCGGGACGGCCGCGCCCTCGGGCAGGTGGATCGTGCCGTCGGGGAGCCTGACCGTCCCCTCGGGGAGGGTGATCGCGTTCTCGGGGAGCTTGGGGATCTCGATGTTCCCCATGCCCTTCAGCCCCTTGGCGATGTCGCCGATCTTCGACAGGCCCGCGCCCGCGCCCTTGGCGATGTACGTCATCGGGTCGATCACCCGGCCCGCCTTGCCCGCGACCGACAGGACCTTGGCGACCGCGCCCGCCTTGCCCGCGCCGGCTGCCGCGCCGCCCGCGCCGCCGGTGAAGACCGTCGTCAGGACGTTGAAGGTGACCGCACCGGCCGCCCGGCCGGGGTTCTTGCCCCACTCGTCCCACGCCACCAGCGCCTTGCCCGTCTCCTTCATCGCGGTGCGCGAGTCACGGATCCAGGAGGGGAGTTTGTCGTCGGGGATCAGCCAGAACGCCGTGCCCACACCCGGGATGGAGGCCAGCGCGAGACCCGTCGCCAGCTGCGCGAGGCCCTTCCACGCCTGGCCCATCGCCTCCCAGCCGCCGAAGCCCACCAGCGTGCCCAGGCCCTTGATGGTGCCCCAGATGCCGTCCACGATCAGGCCGTCCCACACGAACGACTTCACCCAGTGGCCGACCTCGTACCAGTGGTGCCTCTCCTCCACCGGGTCACCCCAGGGAAGCTTCGCGTTCTTCAGGTCCTCGGCGTTGAAGCCGTACTGGTCCTTGCGCTCCGAGCCGTCCCCGGCGACCATCTGGGTCCCGCCCCAGATCCCGGTGATCTTGTTGTGGCAGGTCCGCTCCGCCGCCCAGAACGCCGCCACCGTCGCCGTGATGTCGTCCCGCAGCTGATTGTGCTCGTCGACCTTGTCCTCGTCGTACTCCCACTCGTCGTCGTCCTTCACCGACGCGACGAACGTCGAAGCCTTCGTCTTCAGCTCCCGCAGCTTCGACACCAGCGGGCGGATCTCCGTCGCGTAGGAGGACAGCGCCGACGACACCGTCTCCAGGTCCGTCGCGAAATCGTCCGCCCTCGTCTTCACCGGCTTCGTCGTCGCGAACAGCTGCTCCGCCTCGGGCGCCCTGTAGAACGCCGACAGGCCCTGGAACTGCGCGTCCACGTCACTGCCCGTGGTCCGGACGTTCCCCGCGTCCTTCTTCAACGCGGCATGATCCAGCTCCAGTTGGAACAGATTGCCGGTGAACTGCGGTATTTCCTCCGGCTTGATCACGCCTCTCACACCCCCGTGTGTCCGACTCGTCCTCGCGATGAACGCGCGACAAGAGTCAGATCATCATACAAAAGGGGGCTGACATGGCCTCGGGGTCGTCACCGTTTCGCCACAACTACCGCCGATTTTCACGTCCTTGCTCTAGGGCCGGCCGAAACCCCACGCCGAGTGCTCCCCGCCCTCCTCGGCCGGCGCCTCCCCCGGGAGGATCCCGCCGAGCACCGCCCCGGCGGAGCCGTCCGTCTCCGGCTGTCCGGCCGGTGCCGGGGACGCCGGATTGCCGTGCAGACGTACATCACGCTCCGCCAGGTCGCGTGCCTCCAGGGCCAGTTCGTCCGCGCGCTCGATGTCCTCCGGAGCGCCCTCGGCCAGCAGACGGCGCGCCTCCGCGAGCCGGGTGCGGGCGGTGGCGCCCACCGCACCCCGGTGCGTGGCGACGAAGTCGTCCGCGGCGGCGGCCGAGGCGCGGGCCACGGAGAGCGCGGCGGCCGGAAGCACCCCGGCCCGCCCCGAGGCGAGCGGCACGGTCGCCCGTACGATCCGGCGCAGGGCGCTCAGCGGGTCGTACGGCCGGTCCGACGTCACCTCCTGGCGTACGGAGGCGAGGACGGCGTCGGCGTTGAGGAGGCGGGGGTGCGGCTCGTCCGCGCGGACGGTGTGCCGCCGTACCGTCGACAGCTCGGCCTCCGCACCGGTGAGCGCCGCCGGTACGGTCTCCTCGGCGTCCCGCAGCTCGGCGGCCGTGCGGTCGACGCCCTCGACGAAGACGGCCGCCTGGGCCACCGCCGCCTCGGCGGAGTGCAGTTGGCGGGACGCGTCCTCCGCTCGGCCAGAGAAGAGCTCCTGGCGGGCCAGGTTGAGCCGCAGCGTCGCGAACAGCAGCCGGTCCTTGGCCTGTTCGACGGCGCCGGTGACGGCGGAGGTCGCGGTGGGGGCGTACCGCTCCGCGAGGGCGGCCAGGCGGGTCTGGGCGGCGGCGGTGTGTCCGGTCAGGTCGCGGAAGCGCGCCTCCGCGTAGGGGAGGGCCCGCTCCGGATCGCGCAGGCGCGCGAAGTCCCCCGCCACGGCGTCCAGTCGACGCCCGGCCTCCTCGCAGCGGCCGATCATCCCGGCGAGGGCGTGCCGCCGGGGTGCCTCCTCCGCCGGTACGCCCTCGTCGTAGCGCTGGCGCATCCGGAAGGCGGCGGCCAGTTCGCCCTCGGCCTCGCCCAGCGCCCGCGCGAACGGGGCGACGGCCGCCGCGCCGAGGAGTCCGCGCGCGAAACCGAGTTCGGCGCGGGCCGCGCGGAGCCGGTCGTCGGCGCGGACCAGTGCCGCACACGCCTGCGCGTCCGGCTCCGCGAGGGACTGCGGCGTCGTGCTCACGGGCGGGGGCCCGCTCACCCCGCCGGGGGTCGTCCGCCCGCGCGTCCGCCGGACCCGGCGTATGGAGCCGTACACCGCGACCGCGCCCACCGCGCCGGCCGCCACCAGCGGAAGCACGAGGTCGGTGGTGGACGTCCCGTCGTCCTCGGCCGTATGTGACTGCATGTGTGACTGCATGTGTGACTGCATGGAGTCCGGTGGCGCGTTCCCTGCCCGGTCCCGGGGTGACTCGCGGGTCACGGCCGCGGCGCTCACCACCTGCCGCGGCTCCTTGATCGCGACGGGCGCGTCGTCTCCCGGCGTCATCCCCGGCAGCACCAGCCACACGACCCCGGCCGCACCGCCCAGCACGGCGTGCGCCACCCGCACGGGTATGTGCGATCTGGCCCGCCGCCTGCCTCGGTGCATGGATGACGTCACATTTCGGAGCGTATGGCCGCGAATGCGGCCACGCGAGCGGGATACACCCGAGGCGGGACCGGTGGGGCGGGGGACCGCGGAAGGGGGGAACGGGGAGGCGCACCGAGGCCACTGGGCGCACGGCTACGGACCCGGAGACGGAGACGGAGCCGGAGACGGAGACGGACCGGGCGGCGTACGCACGGGCCCGGGCCACTGAGCCGGATCTCTTGCGCGAGCCGCCGATCCTGGGATCATGACCGGCATGTTCACGGCACTGATGGGCATCGGCATGGTCTGCGTGGCGGGCATGGCGGTGCTGGGCGTGGTGGCGCTCGCCACCGGCCGGACCCCGCGGTTCACCGGGGTGGAGGAGCGGACGAGGCTGTGGGGGGCCGGCGTGCTGCTCAGCGCGTTCGGTCTGACGGCCTTCCTGTTCCTCGGCCCGCTGAACAGCACGCACCACCTCCACCGCGACCTTCCGCTGATCGGCATGGGCCTCAACCTGGCGGGCCTGGCGCTCCAGTCGTACGCCCGGCGCGCCCGCCCCCTGCCCCCGCCGTCCGCGCGGACGACGCCTTCCTGATCAGCGCCGCCGGATCTTCGATCCCAGCCACACCAGCGGGTCGTACTTGCGGTCGACCGCCCGTTCCTTCAGCGGGATCAGCGCGTTGTCGGTGATCCTGATGCCCTCCGGGCAGACCTCCGTGCAGCACTTGGTGATGTTGCAGTAGCCGAGGCCGTGTTCGTCCTGTGCCGTCTTCTTGCGGTCCAGGCCGCTCTCCTCCGCCGCGTCCAGCGGGTGCATGTCCAGCTCGGCCACCCGCATCAGGAAGCGCGGGCCGGCGAACGCGGTCTTGTTCTCCTCGTGGTCGCGCACCACATGACAGGTGTCCTGGCACAGGAAGCACTCGATGCACTTGCGGAACTCCTGCGACCGGTCCACGTCCTCCTGGAACATCCGGTACTCGCCGGGACCGACCCCCTCGGGCGGCACGAACGCCGGGACCTCGCGCGCCTTCTGGTAGTTGAAGCCGACGTCGGTCACCAGGTCGCGGATCACCGGGAAGGCGCGCAGCGGGGTCACGGTGATCGTCTCGTCCCGGTCGAACACCGACATCCGGGTCATGCACATCAGCCGGGGCCGTCCGTTGATCTCCGCGGAGCACGAACCGCACTTGCCCGCCTTGCAGTTCCAGCGGACGGCCAGATCGGGGGCCTGGGTGGCCTGGAGGCGGTGGATGATGTCCAGCACCACCTCGCCGTCGTTGACCTCGACCGCGAAGTCCTCCAGACCCCCGCCGCCCACATCACCCCGCCACACCTTGAAGCGGGCCTCGTAGCTGCTCACTCGTACAGCTCCTCTTCGGCGAGGTACTTGACCAGCTCCTCCTTCTCGAACAGGGCGAGCAGGTCCGGGCGGATGGGATCGGTGGTCTCCCGGGTGAGGCCGACGCCGCTCGCGTCGTCGGTGAGCCGGCACAGCAGGTTGACGTTGCGCCAGGTCCGTTCCATCGCCGGGTGGTCCTCGCGGGTGTGGCCGCCCCGCGACTCGGTGCGCTCCAGGGCCGCGCGGGCCACGCACTCGCTGACCAGCAGCATGTTCCGGAGGTCCAGGGCGAGGTGCCAGCCCGGGTTGAACTGGCGGTGACCCTCGACCCCGGCGCGCGCGGCCCGTACCCGCAGCTCCGCGAGCCGTTCCAGGGCCTGCTCCATCTCGCCCTGCCGGCGGATGATGCCCACCAGGTCGTTCATGGCCTGCTGGAGCTCGTGGTGCAGGGTGTACGGATTCTCGGCGGGGTCGCCCGAGAACGGCCGCAGGGCTTCCTCCTCGGCCGCCGCGAGGTCCGCGTCGTGCACCGGAGGCCGTACGTCCGTCCCCGCCGCGTGCGCGGCCGCGTGCAGTCCGGCCCGGCGGCCGAACACCAGCAGGTCGGACAGGGAGTTCCCGCCGAGCCGGTTGGAGCCGTGCATCCCGCCGGCCACCTCACCGGCCGCGAACAGCCCCGGTACGCCGCGTGCGGCGGCGGTGTCGGAGTCGACGGCGATGCCGCCCATGACGTAGTGGCAGGTCGGCCCGACCTCCATGGCCTCCGCCGTGATGTCGACGTCGGCCAGCTCCTTGAACTGGTGGTACATCGACGGCAGCCGCCGTTTGATCGTCTCGGCGGGCATCCGGGTGGAGACGTCGAGGAAGACACCGCCGTGCGGGGAGCCCCGGCCCGCCTTCACCTCGGCGTTGATGGCACGGGCCACCTCGTCGCGCGGGAGGAGTTCCGGCGGGCGCCGGTTGTGGTCCGGGTCCTCGTACCAGCGGTCGCCCTCCTCCTCGGACTCGGCGTACTTCTCCTTGAAGACGTCCGGGACGTAGTCGAACATGAACCGCTTGCCCTCGGAGTTGCGCAGCACCCCGCCGTCGCCGCGCACCGACTCGGTGACCAGGATGCCCTTCACCGACGGCGGCCAGACCATGCCCGTCGGGTGGAACTGCACGAACTCCATGTTCAGCAGGGGCGCGCCCGCGAGCAGCGCCAGCGCGTGGCCGTCGCCGGTGTACTCCCACGAGTTCGACGTCACCTTGAAGGACTTGCCGATGCCGCCGGTGGCGATCACCACGGCCGGCGCCTGAAGGACGAAGAAACGGCCTGTCTCCCGTTCGTAGGCGAAGACCCCGCTGACCCGCGGGCCGTCCTTGAGGACCCGGGTCACCGTGCACTCCTGGAAGACCTTCAGCCGGGACTCGTAGTCGCCGGTCTCGCGGAAGTCCTCCTGCTGGAGCGCGACGATCTTCTGCTGGAGGGTGCGGATCAGCTCCAGGCCGGTGCGGTCGCCCACGTGCGCGAGGCGCGGGTACTCATGGCCGCCGAAGTTGCGCTGGGAGATCCGCCCGTCCTTCGTCCGGTCGAAGAGGGCGCCCCAGGTCTCCAGCTCCCACACCCGGTCCGGGGCCTCCTGGGCGTGCAGCTCGGCCATCCGCCACTGGTTGAGGAACTTGCCGCCGCGCATGGTGTCGCGGAAGTGGACCTGCCAGCTGTCGTGCTCGTTGGCGTTGGCCATCGCCGCCGCGATACCGCCCTCGGCCATCACGGTGTGCGCCTTGCCGAACAGGGACTTGCAGATCACGGCCGTACGGGCGCCGCGCTCCCGGGCCTCGACGGCGGCGCGCAGTCCCGCGCCGCCCGCGCCCACGACCACGACGTCCCACTCCTGCCGCTCGACCACGGACATCAGAACGCCCCACTCATCGGGTCTCTCCTTCGTGGATGCCCCGGCCTTGAGGCCGGGGTGGGGGTACCTCCCGCTTGCGGGGGAGAAACGAAGCTCCTGCGGAGCAGGGCAGGGCGAGCCGGTTCGCCGCCAGGGCGGACCGGCTTCCACCAGTCACCGGTCGACCTCCCGTCGCTCACACTGAATCTGATACGGTGTGAGGTGTGACACAGCAGGTCAAGCGGGCTTTCAGGTACCGCTTCCACCCCACGGACGAGCAGGCGGCCGAGCTGTCGCGCACGTTCGGCTGCGTCCGCCTCGTCTACAACAAGGCGCTGGAGGAGCGCACGCGGGCCTGGTACAGCGAGCAGCGCCGCGTCTCCTACGTGCAGTCCTCCGCGGCGCTCACGCAGTGGAAGAAGACCGGGGAACTGGCCTTCCTGACCGAGGTGTCCTCCGTCCCGCTCCAGCAGGCGCTGCGCCATCTTCAGACGGCGTTCGGGAACTTCTTCGCCAAGCGTGCGCGGTACCCGCGCTACAAGTCCCGGAAGAAGTCCCGCGCTTCGGCCGAGTACACCCGCAGCGCCTTCACATGGCGCGAGGGGCGGCTGACTCTGGCGAAGATGGCGCAGCCCCTGGACATCCGCTGGTCGCGTCCGCTCCCGCCCGGCTCGGTACCGACCACGGCGACCGTGTCCCGCGACGCCGCGGGACGCTGGTTCGTGTCCCTGCTGTGCGAGGACAGGATTGCCCCGGCCCCCGCCACGGATGCGGCGGTCGGCATCGACGCCGGGATCACCTCGCTGGTGACCCTGTCCACCGGGGAGAAGATCGCCAACCCCCGGCACGAGCGCCGTGACCGCGCCCGCCTGGCCCGCGCGCAGCGTGAGCTGTCGCGCAAGGCGAAGGGCTCGGCGAACCGGGAGAAGGCCCGGCGCCACGTCGCCAGGGTCCACGCGCGGATCGCCGACCGGCGCCGCGACCTCCTGCACAAGCTGTCGACCCGACTCGTCCGTGAGAACCAAACGGTCGTGATCGAGGACCTCACCGTCCGCAACCTGCTGAAGAACGGCAGGCTCGCACGCGCCATCAGTGACGCCTCCTGGACGGAACTCCGGTCGATGCTGGAGTACAAGTGCGCCTGGTACGGGCGCGAACTCGTCGTGATCGACCGCTGGTTCCCGTCCAGCAAGCTGTGCGGGGCCTGCGGCGCGGTCGCGGCGAAGCTGCCGCTGAACGTCCGCGAGTGGACGTGCGACGACTGCGGCGCGGTGCACGACCGCGACGTGAACGCGGCACGCACCATCCTGGCCGCCGGGCTGGCGGCGTCTGCCTGTGGAGACGGTGTAAGACCTCAACGGGAGTCCTCCCGGACGGGGCGGTCGTCGGTGAAGCAGGAGCCCCAGCGGGCGACCGCTGGAATCCCCCGCCTCTAGGCGGGGGAGGAAGTCAACTAGAAGAACCTCGGATCGTCGAAGACACCGGACGCGACCAGGTACACGTAGAAGTCGGCGACCGCCACGCTCACCAGCGACGCCCAGGCGAGCTGCATGTGCCGGGCGTTGAGCCTGCCGACGAACTGCCACGCCCGGTAGCGCACGGGATGCCGGGAGAAGTGCTTGAGCTTGCCGCCCACGATGTGCCGGCAGGAGTGGCAGGAGATCGTGTACGCCCAGATCAGCGTGATGTTGACCAGGAAGACCAGGGTCCCGAGGCCCATGTGGCCCCAGCGGTAGTGCTCGTCCCGGAAGGAGAGCACGGTGTCGTAGGTCAGGATCCCGGCGACGACGATCGCGGCGTAGAAGAAGTACCGGTGGATGTTCTGCAGGATCAGCGGGAAGCGGGTCTCACCGGTGTACGTGGTGTGCGGCTCGGCCACCGCGCAGGCCGGGGGCGAGGCCCAGAAGCCCCGGTAGTAGGCCTTGCGGTAGTAGTAGCAGGTCAGGCGGAAGCCCAGCGGGAAGATCAGGATGATGATCGCGGGCGAGATGCCCCACCAGCCGCCGAAGATCTCCGCGTTGGGCCCGGCGTGCATGGGCCGGCAGTTCTCCGCCAGACAGGGGGAGTAGAACGGCGAGACGTACGGCGCCGCGTAGTAGTCGGCGTTCGCGAAGGCGCGCCAGGTCGAGTAGGCGATGAACGCCAGCAGACCGGCGGCGGTGGCGGCGGGCGCCAGCCACCAGCGGTCGGTCCGCAGATGAGGGGCGGCGATCGCGGCGCGTCCGGCGCCGCGTACGCCGCCCGGGGGATGGGGTTCCGTGGCGGGAGGTTCCGTACCAGTGGCCAACGCAGGACTCCGGTCGGTGTCGGGTCGGAGGGGTTCTCAGGGGGCGTGCCGGTCCCGGGCGCCGAGTCCCTCGTCGTCCGTGTCGATCCACAGGGAGTCGTCGTAGGGGGTGTCCGGGATGGTGAGGAGTTGCTGCTTCTGCGGGACCGGCGGCGCCGTCGGTCCCGCGGCGGTCTCCCGCAGCAGCGCGACGCTCTCCCGGAGGTGGTCGGCGTCGGCGCGGACGCGGCGCATCTCCAGGCCGCCGCTGCCGAGCTGCTGCTCCAGGCGGCCGACGGACCGGGAGAGGTCGTCGAGGCAGCGCTGGACCGTAGTCAGGTCGTCGTGCACGGACATGACGTGACCTCGCTTCCGTGGGCGGCTGTGCCCTGGACGGCAACGTTCATCGTTCCTGTGCGCCTGCGAGTGTTGCGCGTCACACCGGTCGATGTGAAGGCGTGTGCAGCGATTGGCGGGTGCGGAAGGCGTGCATTGCTCCGCACGGGTGGGGCTGCGAGCCCCCGCCGCCGTGTCGCCCCCGGCAGGCGAACCCTTTCCTCTTCAGTGAGCCGTAGACCAGACCGTAGATCTGATCAACTCCAAAATACCGCCAAATGTGATCAGAACGCACCGGAAGCGGCTCCCCGGAGGTACCAGAGATGTCGAAGCCCTACGACGGCGTCGGACTGCGCGCGGTCATGCGCTCGGTCGCCTTCCTCGCGGCGGGCGTGCTCGCGGTGCCGCTGCTGGCCGGCTGCGGCGACAGCGACGAGGCCGGCCGGCCACTGGCCCGCCAGGACGTCGCCCCGGCCGCCCGGGCCCTGGTCGCCGACGGGGGCACGCTGCACTGGGCGGTGGACGCGGTCCCGGAGACCTTCAACACCTTCCAGTCGGACGCCGACGCCACGACGACCCGGGTGGCCCAGGCCGTCCTGCCGTCGATGTACCGGATCGACGCGGCCGGCCGGGTCCGGCGCAACCCCGACTACCTGGAGTCCGCGAAGGTCGTCGACACCGAGCCCAAGCAGGTCGTGCTGTACAAGCTGAACCAGCAGGCGGTGTGGAGCGACGGCCGGGAGATCGGCGCCGCCGACTTCGCCGCCCAGTGGCGCGCCCTGTCCGGCAAGGACAGCGCGTACTGGACCGCGCGCAACGCCGGCTACGAACGCATCGAGAAGATCGAGCGCGGCGACAACGACCTGGAGGTCCGGGTCACCTTCGCCCGCCCCTACTCCGACTGGCAGTCGCTGTTCTCGCCGCTGTACCCGAAGGACGTCATGGGCACGCCCACCTCGTTCAACGACGGGGCCCGGCGCACGCTGAAGGTGACGGCGGGCCCGTTCCTGGTGAAGAAGGTCGACCGCAAGAAGGCCCAGGTCCGGCTCACCCGCAACCCGCGCTGGTGGGGGGAGCCGGCCAAGCTCTCCGAGATCCAGCTCAAGGCCGTGCCCCGCACCGAGCGGGCCGCTGCCCTGGCCGCCGGGACGATCGAGCTGGCCGACATCGACGCCGCCGACGCGCGGCGCATCGAGGGCGCGGCGAAGGGATCGGCGGCCGGACCCCTCGCCGGACCCGGCGCGGGCCGCACCGCCGCGAAGAGCCTGCGCTCCTGGGCGCTCGCGCACGGCTCCGACGAGGAGACGGCCGAGCACGAGACACGGGCCCGCGCGAAGCTGCGCACGGCGATCGCGACGTGGGAGCGCCAGCAGAAGGCGCTGAAGGACGTCGAGGTACGGCGCTCCCTGGAGCCGGCCTACACCCAGCTCGCGCTCAACGGCGCGGACGGGCCGCTCGCGGACGAACGGGTGCGGCGAGCCGTGGCCCGGGCACTGGACCGCAAGGTCCTGGCCGAGCTGGTGCTGAAGCCGCTGGGGCTGCCCGCGGTGCCGGTCGGCAGCCATCTCGCCCTCTCCGGGCAGGAGGCGTACGCCGACAACAGCGGGGCGCTCGGCGGCCAGGACACCGCGGAGGCGCAGGCGCTGCTCACGGACGCCGGATGGGTGGCCGGGGGACCGGTCAAGGCGGAGAAGAAGGGCGAGAAGGCGGCGGGGGCCAAGGGCGAGAAGGGGGACAAGGAGAAGACGGAGAAGACGGAGAAGAAGGGGGAGAAGGGCGGGAAGGGCGGTACGAAGAGCGAGGAGGAGGCGTCCGGCGAGGAGGAGGGCGCCGAGGACGAGGGGTCCGACGACGAGAAGTCGCAGGGCGGCTCCGAGGGGGCGTACATCGTCGGTCAGGACGACAAGGGCCACGGCACGGACGACCGGCAGCTCGCGCAGGAGGGCACCCAGTACCGGCAGCAGCGGCAGGGCGCCGCCCCCGGTGCCTACGCCCCCCAGGGCACCCGGGCCCCGGCCGGTGCCGCCGCCGGGGCGCTGGCCAAGGACGGCAAGGCGCTGTCGCTGCGGTTCGTGGTGCCGTCCGGGCCGGGCTCGGAGCCGCTGCGCACGGTCGCCGCGCGGATCACCAAGATGCTGGGCAAGGTCGGCATCCGCACGGAGACCGTCAAGGTCTCGGACGAGAGCTACTTCAAGGACCACATCGCCTCCGGCGCCTACGACCTCGCGCTCTACTCCTGGCCGGCGACCGCGTTCCCGGCCACCGACGCCCGCCCGATCTACGCCAAGCCGGTACCGGCGGCCGACGGCTCGCTGAGCGTCGAGCAGAACTACACCCGCGTCGGCACCGACCAGGTCGACCAGCTCTTCGACCGGGCGAGCACCGCCCTGGACGCGGACGAGGAGCGCTCACTGATCCGCAAGGCCGACTCCCGCATCTGGGCGGCGGCCGCCTCCATCCCCCTCTACCAGCGCCCCCAGCTGACCGCCGCCCGCAAGAACGTCGTCAACGCGGGAGCCTTCGGCTTCCAGACACCGGTCTACGAGGACATGGGCTTCCTGAAGAAGGGCGCCCAGGGGCCGCCGAGCCCGTCGGCGAGCGACTGAGGACTCGGTCCGGAGAACACGTCGGCCGCCGTTCCCCGCTGCCCGGGGGACGGCGGTCACTCGCACGATCGGGTGACTCAGAGCTGTTCGGCGCTCCGCGGCTCACCTGCGGTCATAGCGTTGGTGCTATGACGTGGGGACCGTCGAACCGGAGCCTCTTGGAGCAGCGGGGAGTCCACCTCGGTGAGCCGTACGCACGCCAGCCGAGAATGCGTGACTTCGCCGAAGTGGAGCGGGCGCGTCAGGCCATGAAACGGTGCCAGGCGGAAGGGCACACCGCGGACGAGGAGGAGCAGTGACGGAGACCACGCGAACCAGCCTCGCCGACGCTCGGCAGGCCCGGGGCACGACTCCCGAGATCGAGGACGAGTACGCCGCCGCGCAACTGCGATTCGCCTTGGGCGAGACCGTGCGCACCAAGCGGCAGGATCTCGGATTGTCGCAGCTGGAACTCGGGCACAGGGCCGGGATGACCCAGTCGGCCGTGGCGCGGTTCGAGGCCGGTGGCACTGTGCCCACGATCGCCGTCCTGGACCGCCTGGCCCGGGCTCTGGGACTGGAGCTGAGGGTGGAACTGGCTCCCTCGGCGCAGAGCGCCTGACGGGGTCGGGGTGCCCTGCGGAGGCCGACACCCTCCGGGCCCCGTACCATGGGGTGAGGCCGTGGCATGTCAAGCCCGGCAGGGCCCGCGTCGCACAGACGTACACGACGGGCCTTCCTCACACTCCGGGAGAACGCCGCTTTATGGCCACGCGCCACGACATCCGCAACGTCGCCATCGTCGCCCACGTCGACCACGGCAAGACGACCCTCGTCGACGCCATGCTGAAGCAGGCCGGTGCCTTCGCGGCGCACGCGGCCGAGTCGCTCGACGACCGAATGATGGACTCGAACGACCTGGAGCGTGAGAAGGGCATCACGATCCTGGCCAAGAACACGGCCGTGAAGTACCACCCGAAGGATGGCGGCGACGTCATCACCATCAACATCATCGACACCCCGGGCCACGCCGACTTCGGTGGCGAGGTCGAGCGAGGTCTGTCGATGGTGGACGCGGTGGTGCTGCTCGTCGACGCCTCCGAGGGCCCGCTGCCGCAGACCCGTTTCGTGCTCCGCAAGGCGCTCCAGCAGCGCCTGCCCGTCATCCTGTGCATCAACAAGACGGACCGCCCGGACTCGCGCATCGACGAGGTCGTCAACGAGACCTACGACCTCTTCCTCGACCTGGACGCCGACGAGGACCAGATCGAGTTCCCGATCGTCTACGCGTGCGCGCGGGACGGCGTGGCCTCGCTCACCAAGCCGGAGGACGGCACCGTCCCGGCCGACAGCGACAGCCTGGAGCCGTTCTTCTCCACGATCCTCTCCCACGTCCCGGCCCCGGAGTACGACGAGGCGGCCCCGCTCCAGGCGCACGTCACCAACCTGGACGCCGACAACTTCCTCGGCCGTATCGCGCTGCTCCGCGTCGAGCAGGGCGAGCTGCGCAAGGGCCAGACGGTCACCTGGATCAAGCGTGACGGCACGATGTCGAACGTGCGGATCACCGAGCTGCTGATGACCGAGGCGCTCACCCGCAAGCCCGCCGAGATGGCCGGCCCGGGCGACATCTGCGCCGTCGCCGGTATCTCGGACATCATGATCGGTGAGACCCTCGCCGACACCGAGAACCCGATCCCGCTGCCGCTGATCACGGTCGACGAGCCGGCGATCTCGATGGTCATCGGTACGAACACCTCGCCGCTGGTCGGCCGGGGCGGCACCGGCAAGGGCGCCGACAACAAGGCCGCCGTCAAGGACCGCAAGGTCACCGCCCGCCAGGTCAAGGACCGCCTCGACCGCGAGCTGATCGGCAACGTCTCCCTCCGGGTGCTCGACACCGAGCGTCCGGACGCCTGGGAGGTCCAGGGCCGTGGTGAGCTGGCGCTCGCCATCCTGGTCGAGCAGATGCGCCGTGAGGGCTTCGAGCTGACCATCGGCAAGCCGCAGGTCGTCACGAAGGAGGTCGACGGCAAGACGTACGAGCCGGTCGAGCGCATGACGATCGACGTGCCCGAGGAGCACATGGGCGCGGTCACGCAGCTCATGGGCGTCCGCAAGGGCCGGATGGACAACATGTCCAACCACGGCTCGGGCTGGGTCCGCATGGAGTTCGTGGTGCCGTCCCGCGGTCTCATCGGCTTCCGTACCGAGTTTCTGACGCAGACCCGCGGCACGGGTATCGGGCACTCCATCCACGAGGGCCACGAGCCCTGGTTCGGCGCCCTCCAGACCCGTAACAACGGCTCGCTCGTCGCCGACCGCGCCGGTTCCGTCACGGCCTTCGCGATGACGAACCTCCAGGAGCGCGGCGTGCTGTTCACGGACCCCGGCACCGAGGTGTACGAGGGCATGATCGTCGGCGAGAACTCCCGCTCCGACGACATGGACGTCAACATCACCAAGGAGAAGAAGCTCACGAACATGCGGTCGTCCTCGGCCGACTCGTTCGAGGCCATCGTGCCGCCGCGCAAGCTCTCCCTGGAGCAGTCGCTGGAGTTCTGCCGTGACGACGAGTGCGTCGAGGTGACCCCGGAGGCCGTCCGCATCCGCAAGGTGGTCCTGGACGCCCGTGAGCGCGCCCGTACCGCGAGCCGCGCCAAGCACGGCTGACCCACCCCGTAACGAGCGAGCCAGGTCCCCGCGGCGCGGGGCCTGGCTCACTTGTTGAACACAGTTTTTACTCCGAGGGGACATAGGGATAACCCTTTGATCGCGTACGGAACCGCCCTCAAGGGGCTGTTCGGTACTAGCCTCGGATGTGTGTGCAGTGTGCGCACTGCACGTGCGGTGTCGGTGAACGACCGTGTGGGCGTGGTCCATTGATATTGGTGGACATGCCAAGTCGCACCCCGCACAGCGGCCACGGTAGCCGCAACTGGTTTTTGCCTCCCGTGCGTCCGGAATGCGGACACCCGTCGCCGATAGATGTGTAACAAGTCCGTTTCGCAGGGATCTTCCCTCTATCCCTTTGTCCGGATTTTGGAAGATGTAGCCGCGAGGTGTGATCGAACCGAGACCTTGTCGGTGTGGTTCGGTCTTCGCTGATGGCAGATAGTTAGGCGCGTAGAGCTCGGAGGACGGGTCAGGCGCCGACAGGCGGCGCAGGCTCGCGAGCGCTGGGGGCACAGACCATTTTCAGGCGCCGGCAACGGTGTTGTGTCGTGTGCTGCCCTGTGCAGTGAACCAATGGATTCTTGAGGAGGAAACCCATGCGCGGTGCGAGGAGTGCCAAGTGGGTCGCGATAGCCGCGGTTGTGGCACTGGGAGCGACCGCCTGTGGTGGTGGCGACAGCGACAAGGGCGACAGCAAGGCCGCCGTCGACCCGAACGGCACGTTCACGGTCGAGTCGGGTGAGCCGCAGAACCCGCTGCAGCCGGCCAACACGATGGAGTCCTACGGCAGCATCGTGATCAAGTCGCTGTTCACCGGTCTGGTGGACTACGACAGCGACGGCAAGATCGTCAACATGAACGCCGAGTCGGTCGACACCAAGGACAGCAAGACCTACACGGTCAAGCTGAAGGCCGGCTGGAAGTTCCACGACGGCACCCCCGTCACCGCCGAGTCCTACGTCAAGGCCTGGAACTGGGCCGCCAACCCGGAGAACAAGCAGACCAACAGCTTCTGGTTCTCCGACATCGCGGGCTACGACCAGGTCGCGCCCGCCTCGGGCAAGCCCAAGGCCACCGAGCTCTCCGGTCTGAAGGTCGTCGACGAAAACACCTTCACCATCACGCTCACCAAGGCGATCCCGTACTTCGTCTACAAGCTCGGTTACGAGGTCTTCTCGCCGCTGCCCGAGTCCTTCTACAAGGACCCGAAGGCCGCCGGTGAGAAGCCGGTCGGCAACGGTCCGTACCAGTTCGTCAGCTGGGACCACAAGAAGGCCATCACGGTCAAGAAGTTCGCCGACTACAAGGGCTCCAACGCCGCGAAGAACGGTGGTGTGGTCTTCAAGAACTACTCCACCCTCGAGACCGCCTACGAGGACCTGAAGTCCGGCAACCTGGACGTCATCACCCAGGTCGCCCCGAAGGACCTGCCGGTCTACAAGCAGGACCTCGGCGACCGCGCGGTCGACCAGGCCTACTCCGCGATCCAGACCATCGCCCCGGCCTTCTACACCAAGCAGTGGAAGGACATCAACCCCAAGGTCCTCCAGGGCCTGTCGATGGCGATCGACCGCCCCACCATCACCAAGACGGTGCTCCAGGGCACCCGTGAGCCCGCCACCGGCTGGGTCGCGAAGGGCGTCCTCGGCTTCCAGCCGAACGCCGCGGGTGACGTCACGACGTACAACCCGACCAAGGCCAAGCAGCTCATCAAGGAGGGTGGCGGCGTTCCCGGCAACGCGATCACCATCCAGTACAACACCGACGGCGGTCACAAGGAGTGGGTGGAGGCCGTCTGCAACTCCATCACCAACGCCACCGGTGTGAAGTGCAACACGGACCCGAAGGCCGACTTCCAGGCCGACCTCAAGGCGCGTGACGCCAAGGAGGTCAAGTCCCTGTACCGCTCGGGCTGGGTGCTGGACTTCCCGATGAACGCCAACTTCATCCGCGACCTCTTCGGCTCGAAGTCGGACGGAAACCAGAGCGGCTTCTCCAACAAGACGATCGACGACGAGATCGCCAAGGCCGACAGCGCCACCACGCTGGACGAGTCGGTGAAGGAGTACCAGGCGATCGAGAAGCAGCTCCCGAACTACATGCCGAGCATTCCGCTCTGGTACTACAAGGTCAACGCGGGCTACTCGGAGAAGGTCTCGGGCGTCAAGTTCGCCCAGGACGGAGACCCGATCCTGACCGGCGTCCAGGTCAAGAAGTAACCGCAGACAGCCCGTTGCCCCGGGGCGCGCCCGCCGCGCCCCGGGCAGCAGCGGAAGCGGCCGGGGGGCCCTTTCCACACGCATCGTGAACGGTGCGCGGGGAAAGGGCCCGCCTGCTGCCGCTGTGACTTTTTATGGAGGCACGATGGGGCGCTATGTCGCACGACGACTGCTCCAGATGATCCCGGTGTTCATCGGGACCACCCTGCTGATCTTTCTCATGGTCTACGCCCTGCCCGGCGACCCCGTGCGAGGGCTCTTCGGCGACAAGGGCGGCAGCCCACAGGTGATCGCCGCCCTCAAGCACGAGTACGGCCTCGACCAGCCGATCCTCGTGCAGTACTGGGAGTACATGAAGGGCATCGTCCTGCACGGTGACTTCGGTACCCAGATCGCCAGCGGCCGGCCCGTCACCGACGTGCTCGGCGACGCGTTCCCGGTCACCCTGCGCCTGGGCGGATTCGCGTTCGTCCTGGAGCTCGTCATCGGCATCGCCCTCGGCGTGTACGCGGGCCTGCGCGCCGGACGCGCCGCGGACACCGCGGTCCTGCTGGTCACGCTGCTGCTGATCTCGGTGCCGGTGTTCGTCCTCGGCTTCATCCTCAAGTGGATCTTCGCCGACGAACTCAACTGGCTCGAACCGAACGTCAACGACCCGTCGAACTACGGTCAGTTGTTGATGCCGGCGATTGTGCTGGCCACGGCGTCACTCGCCTATGTGTCCCGGCTGACCCGTACGTCGATCGCCGAGAACATGCGCGCCGACTACGTCCGTACGGCCATCGCCAAGGGCCTGCCCCGGCGCCGCGTCGTCGGTGTCCACCTGATGCGCAACTCGATGATCCCCGTGGTCACCTACCTCGGCACGGACATCGGCGCCCTGCTCGGCGGCGCCGTCGTCACCGAGGGCATCTTCAACATCCAGGGCATCGGCGGCACGATCTACCAGTCGATCGTCCGCCGGGAAGGCACCACCCTCGTCGGTCTGGTGACCATCCTCGTCCTCGTCTATCTCGTCGCCAGCCTCCTTGTCGACCTGCTCTACGCGGTCCTTGACCCGAGGATTCGCTATGCCTGACATGACCAAATCCGAGACCGTCACCGCGCCGGACGCCGTCGCCGCCGATGCCGCCGCCCCCCAGCCGGCCAAGGCCGAGAAGGTCCGCAGCCTGTGGGGCGACGCCTGGCAGGACCTGCGCCGCAACAAGATCTTCCTCGTCTCCGCGGTGCTGATCCTGCTGCTGCTCACGATCACCTTCTTCCCCGGCTGGTTCACCAGCGCCAACCCCACCTACGGCGACCTGTCCAAGCACTTCCTGCAGAAGCCGCAGCTCGGGAAGCTCTTCTCGCCCGAGTGGCTGGGCTACGACCAGCAGGGCCGCAGCGTCTACGCCCGGCTCATCTACGGCGCCCGGGCCTCCATCGCCGTCGGCTTCGGCACCACGATCGTGGTGACCATCGTGGGCGGCCTGGTCGGCATGATCGCCGGCTACTTCGGCGGGATCGTCGACTCGATCCTGTCCCGGCTCGTGGACGTGTTCTTCGGCATCCCGTTCCTGCTGGGCACCATGGTCGTCCTCAACTCCTTCCCGGAGCGCACGGCCTGGGTCGTCATCGGCGCCCTCGGCTTCTTCGGCTGGACCCAGCTGGCCCGTGTGATGCGCGGTGCGGTGATCACCACCAAGCAGTCCGACTACGTCCAGGCGGCCAAGGCGCTCGGCGCGAGCACCCCGCGCATCCTGTTCCGGCACATCCTGCCGAACACCCTGGCCCCGGTGATCGTCGTCGCGACCATCTCGCTCGGTGTCTACATCGGCTCCGAGGCCACGCTGTCCTTCCTGGGTCTCGGCCTGAACGGCGTCTCCTGGGGCAACGACATCTCCGACGGCGGCAACCAGATCCGAGTGGCACAGTGGATCATGCTGTACCCCTCGATCATGCTCACCATCACGGTGCTGGCGTTCATCATGCTCGGTGAAGCGGTACGCAACGCCCTTGACCCGAAGACGCGCTGAGGGAGGCGTACGTGACCATCATCGAAGAAACCGCACCGGTGCCGGCGCCCCGCGAGGGCGACGACGGACCACTGCTCGAAGTGCGTGACCTGCACGTCGAGTTCGTCACCCGCGAGGGTGTGGTCCAGGCCGTCAACGGCGTCAACTACAGCGTGAAGGCCGGCGAGACCCTCGCCGTCCTCGGCGAGTCCGGTTCCGGCAAGTCCGTGACCGCGCAGGCGATCATGGGCATCCTCGACATGCCGCCGGCCCGGATCCCGCAGGGCGAGATCCTCTTCCGCGGCCAGGACATGCTGAAGATGTCCGCCGAGGAGCGCCGGCGCATCCGCGGCCGGCGGATCGCCATGATCTTCCAGGACGCGCTCAGCTCGCTCAACCCCGTGCTCTCCGTCGGCTACCAGCTCGGCGAGATGTTCCGGGTGCACCAGGGCCTCTCCAAGAAGGAGGCCAGGACCAAGTCGATCGAGCTGATGGACAAGGTCAAGATCCCCGCCGCCGCGGCCCGGGTGGACGACTACCCGCACCAGTTCTCCGGCGGTATGCGCCAGCGCATCATGATCGCCATGGCGCTGGCCCTGGAGCCGGACCTGATCATCGCCGACGAGCCCACCACGGCCCTCGACGTGACGGTCCAGGCCCAGGTCATGGACCTGCTCGCGGAGCTCCAGCGCGAGTACAACATGGGTCTGATCCTGATCACCCACGACCTCGGCGTGGTCGCCGACGTCGCGGACAAGATCGCGGTGATGTACGCGGGCCGGATCGTCGAGCGCGCCCCCGTGCACGAGCTGTACAAGCGCCCCGCGCACCCCTACACCCGCGGTCTGCTGGACTCGATCCCGCGCCTGGACCAGAAGGGCCAGGAGCTCTACGCGATCAAGGGTCTGCCGCCCAACCTGCTGCGGATCCCCACCGGCTGCGCCTTCAACCCGCGCTGCCCCAAGGCGCAGGACATCTGCCGCACGGAGATCCCGGCCCTGGTGCCGGTGACCGAGCAGGACGGCGGCGAACTGGTCGGCCGGGGTTCGGCGTGCCACTTCTGGAAGGAGACGATCCATGGCTGAGCTCAGCAAGAACGACGGGCAGGAGAGCACGCCGAACGTCTCCGAGGTGGAGACCGCCGACGTCCGCTCCGAGTCGGAGGCGGTCGCCGCGATCGAGGCGCCCGTGGACCGAGGTGAGCCCATCCTCCAGGTGCGCAACCTGGTGAAGCACTTCCCGCTCACCCAGGGCATCCTGTTCAAGAAGCAGATCGGCGCGGTCAAGGCCGTCGACGGGGTCTCCTTCGACCTGTACCAGGGCGAGACCCTGGGCATCGTGGGCGAGTCCGGCTGCGGCAAGTCCACCGTCGCCAAGCTGCTGATGAACCTGGAGCGGGCCACCGCCGGCGAGATCTTCTACAAGGGCCAGGACATCACCAAGCTGTCCGGGCGCGCCCTGAAGGCGGTCCGCCGCAACATCCAGATGGTGTTCCAGGACCCGTACACCTCGCTCAACCCGAGGATGACGGTCGGCGACATCATCGGCGAGCCCTTCGACATCCACCCCGAGGTGGCCCCGAAGGGTGACCGGCGCCGGAAGGTCCAGGAGCTCCTGGACGTCGTGGGTCTGAACCCGGAGTACATCAACCGCTACCCGCACCAGTTCTCGGGCGGTCAGCGTCAGCGCATCGGCATCGCCCGCGGCCTGGCCCTCAACCCCGAGATCATCATCTGCGACGAGCCGGTCTCCGCGCTGGACGTGTCCGTCCAGGCCCAGGTCATCAACCTGATGGAGCGACTGCAGGACGAGTTCAACCTCTCCTACATCTTCATCGCGCACGACCTGTCGATCGTCCGGCACATCTCGGACCGCGTCGGTGTGATGTACCTCGGCAAGATCGCCGAGATCGGCTCCGACGAGCAGATCTACGACCACCCGACGCACCCCTACACCCAGGCGCTGCTGTCGGCGGTCCCGGTCCCGGACCCGGAGGCCCGTGAGGGCCGCGAGCGGATCATCCTCACCGGTGACGTCCCCTCGCCCGCGAACCCGCCGTCCGGCTGCCGCTTCCGCACCCGGTGCTGGAAGGCGCAGGACAAGTGCGCGACCGAGGTCCCGGTGCTCGCCGTACCGGAGCGCTTCCGGGGCGAGGACACCCCGGCGGCCCATGAGTCGGCCTGCCACTTCGCCGAGGAGAAGGACGTCGTGCACGCGGCGTGACGAACCCGCGAAGCCCGGCACCTCACGCGGAGGTGCCGGGCTTTCGTGCTGTCCCGAAAGGACGCCGATGCTTCACCACGTCGAACTGTGGGTCCCCGACCTGGCCAGAGCGGTCCACGAGTGGGGCTGGCTGCTGGGCCGGCTCGGCTACGCGCCCTACCAGGAGTGGGACCGCGGCCGCAGCTGGCGCCAAGGGGCCCTCTACCTGGTCGTGGAGGAGTCACCCGCGCTGCGCCCGGCCACCGGCCACGACCGGCTGCGCCCGGGCCTCAACCACCTGGCGTTCCACGCCGGAACCCGGGCGCAGGTCGACGCGCTGGCCCAGGAGGGCCCCGCCCACGGCTGGACCCCGCTCTTCGCCGACCGCTACCCGCACGCGGGAGGCCCGGACCACTACGCGGCCTACCTGGAGAACACGGACGGATTCGAGGCCGAGCTGGTGGCGAACGGCCCCTGAACCGCCCTCAGTTCCCTACTTCCACTCCAGGCCCCAGACGTTGGCGTCCTGCTTCACCGGGGCGACGAACCACTTCGACCACTTGGTGCTCTCGTGGTACTTGCAGTGGCCGTCGTAGTAGTACGAGTACTTCGTGGCCTTGAACTTCTTCGACTCGTGGAACATCGTCATGCGGACCTTGGTCTTGCCCGCCTTGTTCTTCGCGGGGATCGCGTAGCTCCAGCTGTTCGACTTCGACCAGGACTTGCCGACGGTCACGCTGAACGACGTGCTCGCCTTGGCGAAGATGGCCCCCGCCTCGGCCTCCACACCGGCGGTGCCGCTGGCGCTCACCGTGGCCGTCCTGGTGTGGTTGTAGGTGAGGGTGCCGCCCAGGTTGTCGTACATCCACTCGCTGTGCAGGTTGGTCGGCTTGCTCACGGTGGATTTGTTGGCGATGTGGTAGCCCGTCCCGGGGCTCGGGGCACACGCGGCGGAGGCCGGGGCGGCCACGCCGGTCACGATGCCGCCGGCCACGACGGCCGTGCTCACCAGGGCACTTGAGATTCTCAGCACGAACGATTCCCCCTTCAGGAACGCTGCGCTCACCGGGAGCGCGCCGTCAGACTGGCTGTGCCCGGACAAGGCTGCAAACAGATTGCGGGGAGGCGGGACACGCCCATGCACCGCATGGCATTGACAGTTCCGGCCGCCACCGGGCAAAGGGTGCACACGGGGAGTCGCCGCAGGTCGGAGCGGGCCGAATTGGCTGTCTCCGTACCGAAGGTCGCTATCGCATCGTCTGTATGAAGTGAGCAGCGTCTCATCGCACGGCGTCATGCGCTTTGCGGTATGAAAGGCGTCCTCAAGACTTCCCCAAGCGAGGAACCGCATGCGGCGCGCCCCGAGTCCTGATCGTTGGTCAGACACAAACGGGGAGTGGCGAATTGTTGGTGGCAGCGGAACGCAGAGCCGGTGGCGTCGGGCGGCCCTTCGGGGCGGCGGTGCGGGCCCGGCGGCTGGAGCTGGGGTTCACCCAGGAACGCCTCGCGAACGAGGCGGGCATGACACAGGGCGCGCTCTCGCGCATGGAGTGCGGTCGTGGGGTGCCGACCCTGCCGCTGCTGGAGCGGCTGGCGGCGGCCCTGTCGTCGAACCTGCTGATCTCCATGTCACCGCACGGCGGCGTCCACGTGGTCTTCAAGGAGGTGCCGCGCTAGCCACCTCCAGGCCGGGCACCTCCGGGCCGGGCACCTCCAGACCGGGCGCGTCCAGGCCGGGCACGCCGACGCCGGGCACCCCGCGCCGGTCCCCCGTACGGCTCAGCCGAGTCGTTCGGGTTCCTCCTTCTGACGCCCCTTCGCACCCGTACGGGTGGGGTGAACATGCACGGAGGCCGCCATGTGCCGATATTGGCTGGTAAAGGATCAAGGCACTCCTGGGTCCGGCGCCAGTCAAGAGGAGGCACTCCATGCGAGGAGCCACACAAGCCAGGTGGGCCGTGTGCGCGGCGGCGGCCCTGCTGGCTACGGCGGCCTGCGGCGGCGGGAGCGGCGGCGGGGACACGAGCGAGGTCCTCACCTCGTCCTGGGGCGACCCGCAGAACCCGCTGGAGCCCGCCAACACCAACGAGGTGCAGGGCGGCAAGGTCCTCGACATGATCTTCCGCGGCCTGAAGCGGTACGACCCCGTGACCGCCCAGGCGCAGAACATGCTGGCGCAGAGCATCGAGACACCGGACTCGCAGAACTTCACGGTCACCCTGAAGGACGGCTGGACGTTCAGCGACGGCGAGAAGGTGACCGCCCGCTCGTTCGTCGACGCCTGGAACTACGGGGCGAGCCTGAGGAACGCGCAGAAGGCGGCCGAGTTCTTCAAGTACATCGAGGGCTACGACCGGATCCACCCGGAGACCGGGACCCAGAGCGCCGACACCCTGTCCGGGCTGAAGGTCGTCGACGACCGCACGTTCACCGTGCGGCTCAGCCAGAAGTTCTCGTCCTTCCCCGACACCCTCGGCTACGCCGTCTTCTCACCCCTGCCCCGGGCGTTCTTCGACGACCACGAGGCCTGGCTGAGGAAGCCCGTCGGCAACGGGCCCTACACGATCGCCTCGTACACCCGGGGCGCCCAGATGAACCTCGTCCGCCGCGCCGACTACCCCGGCCCGGACAAGGCGCGCAACGGCGGGGTCACCCTGAAGGTCTACACCGACCCCAACACCGCTTACACCGACCTGCTGGCCGGCAACCTCGACCTCACCGACGACGTGCCCGCCGCCCAGCTCAAGAACGCCCCGGGCGACCTCGGCGGCCGCTACCTCAACCAGCCCGCCGGGATCATCCAGACGATCGCCTTCCCCTACTACGACAAGGCGTGGGGCAGGCCCGGCATGGACAAGGTCCGCAAGGGGCTGTCCATGGCCATCGACCGGGACCGGATCACCGCGACGATCTACCAGCGGACGCGGGTCCCCGCCACGGACTGGACCTCGCCGGTCCTCGGGATCAAGGGCGGCGACAGCAAGGGGCTGTGCGGCGAGTGGTGCACCTACGACCCGGCCCGGGCCAAGGAGCTGATCCAGGAGGGCGGGGGACTGCCCGGCGGGCAGGTGCGGATCACGTACAACGCGGACGCCGGCTCCCACAAGCAGTGGGTGGACGCCGTCTGCAACTCCATCAACACCGTCCTCGGCGACGACCGGGCCTGCGCCGGCAGCCCCGTCGGCACCTTCGCGGACTACCGCGACAAGACCACCCGGCAGAAGCTGAGCGGCCCCTTCCGGGCCGGCTGGCAGATGGACTACCCGCTCATCCAGAACTTCCTCCAGCCGCTCTACTACACCAACGCCCCCTCCAACGACGGCAAGTGGTCCAACAAGGAGTTCGACCGGCTCGTCGACCGGGCCAACGCCGAGACCGACCCGGCCAAGGCCGTGGCGCTGTTCCAGCAGGCCGAGGGGGTCGTCCGGGACGACATGGCCGCCATCCCGCTCTGGTACCAGAACGGCACGGGCGGCTACGGGGAACGCCTCTCCGACGTCCGGCTCAACCCGTTCTCCGTCCCCGTCTACACCGACATCAAGGTGGGCTGACCCGCCATGGGGCGGTACGTCGTACGGCGCCTGCTGCAGATGGTGCCCGTCTTCCTCGGCGCGACCCTGCTGATCTTCCTCATGGTGAACGTGATGGGCGACCCCGTCGCGGGCCTGTGCGGCGAACGGCAGTGCGACGCGGCGACGACCGCGCAGCTCAAGCAGGAGTTCGGCCTCGACCGGCCGGTCTGGCAGCAGTACCTGACCTACATGGGGAACGTCTTCACCGGGGACTTCGGCACGGCGTTCAACGGCCAGCCGGTCACCGAGCTGATGGCGACGGCCTTCCCCGTCACCGCGCGCCTCACGCTGGTCGCGATCCTCTTCGAGATCGTCATCGGGATCACCCTCGGGGTCGTCACCGGGATGCGCCGGGGCCGCCCCGTCGACACCGGGGTCCTGCTGGCCACTCTCGTGGTGATCTCCGTGCCCACCTTCGTCACCGGTCTGCTGCTCCAGCTGCTGCTCGGCGTCGAGTGGGGCTGGATCAGGCCGTCCGTCTCCCCGGACGCCGCCTTCGGTGAACTCCTCGTACCCGGCCTGGTGCTGGCCTCGGTCTCGCTGGCGTACGTCACCCGGCTGACCCGGACCTCGATCGCCGAGAACCGGCGCTCCGACTACGTCCGCACCGCCGTCGCCAAGGGGCTGCCGCGCCGGCGGGTCGTCACCCGGCACCTGCTGCGCAACTCCCTCATCCCGGTGGTCACCTTCATCGGCGCGGACATCGGCTTCCTGATGGGCGGCGCCATCGTCACCGAGCGGATCTTCAACATCCACGGCGTCGGCTACCAGCTCTACCAGGGGATCCTCCGCCAGAACACCCAGACGGTCGTCGGCTTCGTCACCGTGCTCGTGCTGGTCTTCCTGGTCACCAATCTGCTCGTCGACCTCCTGTACGCCGTACTCGACCCGAGGATCCGCTATGCCTGAACTGGAGCCGGAGGGCGAGATCGTGGCGCCGGGGCTGACGGTGGGGCAGCCGCTGCCCCTGGAGCCGGCACCGGCCGCCGGGACCACGGGCAGACCCCGCTCCCTGTGGTCCGACGCCTGGCGCGACCTGCGCCGCAACCCGGTCTTCCTGGCGTCCTCCCTGATCATCCTGTTCCTGCTGTTCATCTCCCTGTGGCCCTCGGCCATCACCTGGGAGAGCCCCCTGAAGTGCGACCTCGCCCACGCGCAGGAGGGTTCGGTCCCGGGCCACCCCTTCGGTTACGACGGCCAGGGCTGCGACGTCTACACCCGCACGGTCTACGGCGCCCGTACGTCCGTCACGGTCGGCGTCCTCGCCACCCTCGGGGTGGCCGTCCTCGGCAGCGTCCTCGGCGGCCTCGCCGGCTTCTTCGGCGGCGCCGGGGACGCGGTCCTCTCCCGGGTCACGGACGTGTTCTTCGCGATCCCCGTGGTCCTCGGCGGGCTGGTGCTGCTCTCCGTGGTCACCGGCGACACCGTCTGGCCGGTCATCGGCTTCATGGTGCTGCTCGGCTGGCCCCAGATCTCCCGGATCGCCCGCGGCTCGGTGATCACGGCGAAACAGCACGACTACGTCCAGGCGGCCCGCGCGCTCGGCGCCTCCTCCTCCCGCATCCTCCTGCGCCACATCGCCCCGAACGCGGTGGCCCCCGTGATCGTCGTCGCGACCATCGCCCTGGGCACGTACATCGCCCTGGAGGCGACCCTGTCCTACCTCGGCGTCGGTCTGAAGCCCCCCACGGTCTCCTGGGGCATCGACATCTCCGCCGCCTCCCCCTACGTCCGCAACGCCCCCCACGCCCTCCTGTGGCCCTCCGGCGCCCTCGCCCTGACGGTCCTGGCGTTCATCATGCTCGGCGACGCGATCCGCGACGCCCTCGACCCGAAACTGAGGTGACGGAGCGATGCGACGACAAGGACCCGACACCGGGCCCGGCACCCCTGCGGCGGGCCGCCCGCGGGCCCGGTCCGGGCCGACGGCGCCCTGCGGGGCCCGGGGTGCGGGCTGCCGCCCGGTGCGGTCCGACCGCCCCCTTCGCGACGCGGGTGGGCGTCGCCCCGGCCCTAGGGGGTGTCGTTTGGATCATGCCGCGCGTCGCGGGGTGTGGCACGCACGTCTGCGGCGTTGTCGTCGGTTGCCGACGCTCCGCGTCGCCGCCCTCCTCCGCCTTGCAGCCGCACGCACCACACCCCGCTCGGGTCGGCCCAGAGGCTACGCCGGCTCAGCCGACCTGATCCAAACGACACCCCCTAGGTGGAGGTGACCCGGCGATGCCGCTGGACGCAGGGGAAGCAGGGGAAGCGCAGTTCGTGGAGCCGTACGCCCGGGGGGAGGTGCTGCTCGACGTACGGGATCTGCGGGTGGAGTTCCGGACCCGGGACGGGGTCGCGCGCGCCGTCAACGGGGTCAGCTGGACCGTACGGGCCGGTGAGACGCTCGCGGTGCTCGGGGAGTCCGGGTCGGGGAAGTCGGTGACCGCGCAGGCGGTGATGGGAATCCTCGACGTGCCGCCCGGCCGGATCACCGGCGGCCGGGTGCTGTTCAAGGGCCGGGACCTGCTCACGATGAAGGAGGACGAGCGCCGCAGGATCCGCGGCGCCGAGATGGCGATGATCTTCCAGGACGCGCTGTCCTCCCTGAACCCGGTCCTCCCCGTCGGCGACCACCTCGGCGAGATGTTCGTCGTCCACCGCGGCATGTCCAGGAAGGACGCGCGGGCCAGGGCCGTGGAGCTGATGGACCGCGTCCGCATCCCGGCCGCGCGGCAGCGGGTCGGCGACTACCCGCACCAGTTCTCCGGCGGGATGCGCCAACGCATCATGATCGCCATGGCGCTCGCCCTCGAACCGGCCCTGATCATCGCCGACGAGCCCACCACCGCCCTCGACGTCACCGTCCAGGCCCAGGTCATGGACCTGCTCGCCGAACTGCGGCGCGAGTACCGCATGGGCCTCGTCCTCATCACCCACGACCTCGGCGTGGTGGCCGACGTCGCCGACCGCATCGCCGTGATGTACGCGGGCCGGATCGTCGAGTCGGCCCCCGTCCACGACCTCTACAGGGCCCCGGCCCACCCGTACACCCGGGGACTTCTCGACTCCATCCCCCGCCTCGACCGCAAGGGCCACGCGCTCCACGCCATCAAGGGCCTGCCGCCCAGCCTCATGGACATCCCGCCCGGCTGCGCCTTCCACCCCCGCTGCCCGGCGGCCCGGGACGCCTGCCGGAGCGACCTCCCGCCGCTGCACCCGGTGGACGAGGACCGCGGCAGCGCCTGCCACTTCTGGGGGGAGTGCCTGCATGGCTGAGCCGATCCTCCGCGTGAGCGGGCTGTACAAGCACTACCCGCTCACCCGCGGCGTCCTGTTCAAGAAGCGGGTCGGTTCGGTGAAGGCCGTCGACGGTGTCGACTTCGCGCTCGGCAGGGGGGAGACCCTCGGGATCGTCGGCGAGTCCGGCTGCGGCAAGTCCACGGTCGCCAAGCTGCTGGTCAGCCTGGAGCGCCCGACGCGCGGCCGGATCCACTACAAGGGCGAGGACATCACCCGGCTCTCCGGGCGCGCCCTGAAGGCGGTCCGCCGCAACATCCAGATGGTGTTCCAGGACCCGTACACCTCCCTCAACCCGAGGATGACGGTCGGCGACATTGTCGGGGAGCCCTACGAGATCCACCCCGAGGCCGCCCCCAAGGGCGACCGGCGCCGCCGGGTGCGGGAACTGCTCGACGTGGTCGGCCTCAACCCGGAGCACATCAACCGCTATCCGCACCAGTTCTCCGGCGGCCAGCGCCAGCGCATCGGCATCGCCCGCGGCCTCGCCCTGCGCCCCGAGGTGATCGTCGCCGACGAACCGGTGTCCGCGCTGGACGTCTCGGTGCAGGCCCAGGTCGTCAACCTCCTCGGCCGGCTGCAGAGCGAGTTCGCGTTGTCGTACCTCTTCATCGCCCACGATCTGTCGGTCGTCCGGCACATCTCGGACCGGGTCGGGGTGATGTACCTCGGCCGGATCGTGGAGATCGGCTCCGACGAGCAGATCTACGGCCGTCCGACGCACCCGTACACCCAGGCGCTGCTCTCCGCGGTCCCGGTGCCGGACCCCGGGGCGCGCAGCCGGCGGGAGCGGATCATCCTCACCGGAGACGTGCCGTCCCCGACGGACGTGCCGTCCGGCTGCCGCTTCCGCACCCGCTGCTGGAAGGCGCGCGAGCGGTGCGCCCAGGAGGTGCCGGTGCTCGCCGTCCCGGAGTCCCTGAGGGGACTCGGCGGGCCGGCCGCGCACGCCTCCGCCTGCCACTTCGCCGGGGTCGATCATGGCAACCACGGCGCATAACCGCACATTTGTACCGTAACTGCGTTAACACGCAGGCAACTTGGCTGACCCGATTCCGATATACGGACGCGTCAGTCTGAACAGCGTACGGCCGTGCGGGTGCCGTAAACGGGCCGGGATGCGCCATGTCATCCCGGCCCGTTGCCTTGCCTAGGGCGTCTCCTTCGGGTGGGACGCGAGCCCCAGCGAGCGCTTCAGGAAGTCCACCTGGAGCAGCAGCAGGTTCTCCGCGACCTGCTCCTGCGGGGTCATGTGCGTGACGCCGGACAGCGGCAGCACCTCGTGCGGCCGCCCCGCCGCGAGCAGTGCCGAGGACAGCCGCAGGGAGTGCGCGACGACCACGTTGTCGTCGGCGAGGCCGTGCACGATCATCAGCGGCCGGTGCGGCTCGGCGGGCGCGGACAGCCCGTCGTCGGTGACGAGCGAACTCCGCGCGTACGCCTCGGCGTTCGCGGCCGGGTCGCCGAGGTAGCGCTCGGTGTAGTGGGTGTCGTACAGCCGCCAGTCGGTGACCGGGGCGCCGGCGATGCCCGCGTGGAAGACGTCCGGGCGGCGCAGCACCGCGAGAGCGGCCAGCCAGCCGCCGTAGGACCAGCCGCGGATCGCCACCCGGGTCAGGTCCAGGGGGTGGGACCGGGCCAGGTCCTGGAGCGCCTCGATCTGGTCGTCGAGGCTGACGGTGAAGTCGTGGTGCACCGCCTTCTCCCAGGCGGGGGAGCGGCCCGGGGTGCCCCGGCCGTCGGCGACGACCACCGCGAAGCCCTGGTCGGCGAACCACTGCGAGGTCAGATGCGCGTTGTGGGCGGCGAGGACCCGGGGGCCGTGGGGGCCGCCGTAGGGGTCGAGGAGGACGGGCAGCAGGGGTGCGGAGGGTTGCGAGGTGTCACCGGGGTAGTCCGTAGGCATAAGCACGGCGCACGGGATCCTTCGTGCGCCCCCTTCGGTGAGGATCACGCGCGGGGACAGACCGGGATCTTCGGCATACGACCGGACGGTCGCCGTCCTCCCCCAGCCTCCGGCCGGGGGGACCCCCATCTCCCTTCGGTCGCCGTCCCGCAGGATCCGCGCCACGCTCCCGGGCCGGTCGAGCGCCGCGGACACCAGCACGGTCACGCCCCCGGCGCGCACGGCGGAGTGCACGCCGGGCTCCTGCGAGATGCGCTCCACCCCGAGTTCGCTGACCCGGTAGACGTGCACCTCGCCGGTCTCCGGGCCCTCCGCCTCCGCGCCGGCCGACGCCGAGATCAGCACCTCGTCGTCCGTGACGTCCAGCACCGCCCGTACGTGCAACTGGGCTCCGGTCAGCGGACGTTCGCCGACCGCGAGGACCCGGGCACCGCCCTCGTCGGCGATCCGGACCAACCGCCCCGAAGGGCTCCAGCACGGCACCCCAGGGAAAAGATCCAGCCAAATCGGATCTTCGTCGGCGTGCACCATCCGCGTGGCCCCGGACTCCGTGTCCACCGCCAGGTACAGCTGGCTGCGCTGATCGCGCGCCTGGACGAGAAGCAGCGGCGCACCCGCCCCTGACCAGTGCACTCGTGCCAGATAGGGGTACCTCGCCCGGTCCCAGACGACCTCGGTCCGCACCCCGTCCAGGCCGAACACGAACAGCCGGACCTCCGCGTTGGCCGTCCCAGCAGCTGGATACGGCACGTGTTGTGGGTCACGTTTCGGCTGTGCGGGGTCCGAGATCCACCATCGCTCCACCGGCGTGTCGTCCACCCGCGCCACCAGCAGCCGGTCCGACTCCGGAGCCCACCAGAAGCCCCGGGAACGCGCCATTTCCTCCGCCGCGACGAACTCGGCCAATCCATAGGAAACCGTGCCGGATTCGGGCTCCGCGACCGCCCGGTCGTCCTCGCCCTCGGCGCTCACCACCCGCAGCGTACCCCCCGCGACATACGCGACGAGCCGCCCGTCGGGGGACGGACGGGGATCGACCACCGGCCCCGGCACCCGGATCTCGCGCGCCGTCCCGGCCCTCAGCTCGGCCGTGAAAAGCCGCCCGGACAACGAGAATGCGGCCAGTTCCACGGCCTCGTCGGTGGCGTAGCCGACGATCCCGGCACCGCCCTCACGGCTGCGCTCCCGGCGTGCCCGTTCCTCGGCGGAGAGGTCCTCCGCGGCGCCCCCGAGCAGCCCCCGGGGATCGGCGGCCGGCCGCTCCGCGCCGTCCGCGGGATCGAGTACCCACAGGGCCCCCGCGCGATCGGTACCGGAGCCGGAGCGCAGGAACACGACCCGGGAGCCGTCGGGGGCCACCGTGAACGAACGCGGCGCGCCGAGGGTGAAACGCTGGGTGCGCGCGTGCCGGCGGGGGAAGGAGTCGGACTCGGTCGTCATCCCACGACCATATTGGCCATGCGCCCCCTTGTGCGGCTGTGCGCCGCGAGATGCGCACGTACTCGTAGTTATGATCACTAGCGCACTGTGGGTATGAACCTGCTGGCAGTTGTATGGATTTACAAGTTCCCTCGTTCTGTTCTGCCCCCACGTTCCCGGGTTCTTGGAGGTGAGCCGCCGTGGCACTCTCGATTTCGGCGGTGGTGCTGCTGGCGATCATCGTCTTCTTGTTGATCAAGAAGTCAGGACTGAAGGGCGGTCATGCGGTCGTCTGCATGCTGCTCGGCTTCTACCTCGCCTCCTCGACGATGGCGGGGACGATCAACGATCTGACGACGAGCGTGGCGAGCATGATCGGCAGCATCAAGTTCTGACGCGTGCCGTCGCGGGGGCTCCGGTGAGCGATTGACCGGAGCTCGTCGTTCGCTGCCATGAAGCGCGCCTTCCCCGCATCAGGGTCCGTAAGCGGGGGCGCGTGAAGGGACACGACGCTGACGATCGCCTGCGGAAGCCGGCGAGGCGTTCATGCCTCGCCCAACTTCGGGCGTCTCTACGGCTATCAGCCCCTCTTCGCCCTCCATGGCTCGCCGTAGCGGCCTCCCGCCGACGGTGATCGCCGAGGAGATCGTCCGCGACCTCCAGGCCGCGCTGAACGAGTTCACGGCCCTCGCCCGCTCCTGGGCGGCGAGGTCGGCGTTCCCGAGGCCGAGGTCTTGGTCGAACAGGCCGGGCCGAGTTCGATCGTGACCTGGGCGAAGCCTTCGATCAGGCCATCCAGCTCTCCTCCGTCACCCCGATGCGACTGTTCTTGGAGAAGTGGGCGACGCTCGTGGCCGTCGAGCGCCACCCTGAGCAGGCTCGCAGGATGCGCGAGGCCGAGCGGACCCTCGCTGACCCCAGCGCTTCAGAGGATGCCTTCCAGCAGGCCCCGGCCACGGTCACCCGCATTCTCGACATGGCATCCGAGGAGGCCGCAGTCACCCGTACGACCCGGATGCCAAGTGGGTGGTCGGCGGTATGAAAGCCGCGGACCGGGAGGCGGTCGCCGTCATCGCGTCCGCGCCGACCGATCTTGCCGCGTGCGGTCTGGACCGGACGGGCGCCTCGACGAAGATCCGAACCCCATGCGGCTACGCACCTACGGCGGCGCCCACTGTGTCCATGCGGTGGGCGGGTCAGTCCTCGGACGCGTACGGCACGAAGTCGGCCCAGGCCTCTGGCGAGAGCTGGAGGCGGGGGCCGGCGGTGTGCTTGGAGTCGCGGACGTGGATGGTGTCCGGGGTGGTGGCGATCTCGACGCAGTCGCTCGGGTTGCTGCTGTCGCTGTAGCTGCTCTTGAACCACACCAGGTCCTGCATCAGGTTTCTCCCACCAGTGTCTCGACGAAGGCCAATGACTCCCGTGCGGTCAGAGCCTCGGCCCGGATGATGCCATAGCGCAGCTCAAGGATCCTGAGCTGCCTCGGGTCGTGAACGGGGCGGCCGTTGAACTCGTCGTCCATGCGCCCGACCGCCGTGCCGTCCTCGAACTTCAGCACCTGGATACGCCCTCCCGTCCCAGGGTGGTCCCAGCGGTCCGTCGGCATCACCTGAATCTCGACGTTTCGCAGTTGCCCCACATCCAGGAGGTGTTCGAGCTGCGTGCGCCACACCATCTTGCCTCCGACCGGACGTCTCAGAGTCGTCTCTTCCAGGACGAAGCTGAGTTCGGGAGCGGGTGAACGATCGAAGATCGCCTTTCGGGCCATGCGTGCCGCTACTGCCTGCTCCAGATCTGCCTCCGGGGGCACGGGCCGCCGAGTCCCCATCAACGCCCATGCGTACTCCTTCGTCTGTAGGAGTCCGTGCAGGTTGTGGTTGCCGTACGAGAGCAGCTCGACGGCCTTCGCCTCCATCTCCGCCAGATCTCGAACCTTCTTCGGATACCGGACCTTCTCCACGTCCTCCTTCATCGCCGAGAGCAACCCACCAGCGCCCAGCACCTCGTCCGCCCTGTCCAGGAACTCCGGACGAGGGATCCGTTTCCCGCTCTCCAGCTTGTAGATCATGTCCTCGCCGTACCCGACGGCTTCACCGAACCTGCCCGCCCGCATACCCACGGACTCCCGCCGCAGCTTTAGCTGCCGTCCGATCGTGGCGACGATCGCGAGGCCCCACTCGTCGTCCGGATCAACCTCCCAACCCGGCTCGTCCGCCTCGTTCTTGAGTCGCACCGCTTCCACCCGAGTCATGCCGCACACTCCCGTCGTACGTCCTGGCAACGACGCCCTACCTGTCCACACCACGCCGATCGGCCCGGACAGCGCTGAATGAAACACGAGTAGTCACCATCCGTGATCACGTCGTCACGGTTGACGTTAGGTGAGCGTCGCGACTCCATGTGAGGTGATCCGCGAAGCAGGCAGGGGTGAAGGTTCTTGCTCAACCCCGCTAGGCACGGCCTGGCCGAAAGCCGTATGTCGTCCGGCAGCCATGAGGCGCCAAACGGACACTCCGAAGGTGCGACGGGTTCTCACGGCCCTGGCCACGGACCACTGGACTCCGGTCACGGAGCATCTGAACACCAGGGTGGCCATGACGTCGATCATGAGCCTGGAACTCCTGACAGTGATGCCCCAGTAGGTCACGATGGCGGCGGAACTCCTCACCACGATCCCGTCACCGCGCATACGGACGCGGCGGACGGACCGGGGTATCCGGACGGATACGATCCGACCGAAGCATTGGTACATCAGGGGACGCTGCCCGGTGCTGGGGCTGGGGACAAGTTCCTGGGGCAACTGGACCCGTCGCGCGTGGAAATCACGGATGGTCTCATCACGCGCGTCGACGGTCGGCCAGTCGAGGAATTTATCCAGAAGCTTTCCAGGGACCGGGTGGACCTGTACATCCATGCGAAGAATGAAGGAACTTTCTCCAAGGGACAGACGGGTGCTTGTGTTGGCTCGGTGATCGATACTCGCACTGGATTTGTGTATGAAGGCATCAACGGGCCCGGGGATGCACTGATCAGGATGGAGGATCTCCATCCGTTGCTCGCCGAGCGTTACCATGTACTCAAGTCCGACCCTCCACATCCTGCACAAATCCTGGAGCATGCAGAGGTCAAGGCCGCGAACCAGCTACTGTGGGAGCGCCACAAGTTGGGCTTGCCGGATGACGCCAGTGCCCTGAAGGAACTCCGCGCCTCTGTCTGGTTCCCTTTCAAGAAGGATTTTGATCTGGAGGTCCCAGTGCCCCCGAAAGCAGCGCCGTTCTGCGCCAACTGCGCCACGATGTTGCATGAGGTGCCCAGCTCTTTCGGACGTTTCACCGCCTTCCCGCCCAGTGCCGAGAACAAATTGCCGTGGTAATGGATATGCGACGTATTGACATTGACGACGACGAGGTCGACATCGGATTCGATCACCGGTTGCTCTACTCTGGAGAGCCCTATACCGGAGAGGCTGTGGAACATCTCGCCGGGCACCTTGTGAGTCTGGTGGCATATACGGATGGTTTCAAGGACGGCCCCTACCGCGAGTGGTACAAGGATGGGACGCTTCGCGCCGAGGGCCTCATGCGTATGGGCTTCGTGTCCGGGGAATTCAAGCGCTGGCACCCCAACGGCGTTCTGGCCAAGCAGATGATTCACAGCGAAGACGGCAAGACCCCCCTCGCGGAATATGAGTGGGATGAAGAGGGTCGGCCCACTCGCGTCTGGGAAGATCCTGACTACGGTTCATAAGGGCCGGTGACTGGCGGTCCCTGGCGGACACCCGCGCTGGAGGGCGGGGTCCTCGTCCCTCACCGGAGCCCGGCAACTCGTGCTCCCGTGGCGAGATTGGTCTAGCCCGGACGGCTGCATCGTCACCCGTGCGGTGTGCTGCGGCCATCCGGGCCATCACCGTCGTATCGACAGGGCGGTCGCCGAGCATGTGCCCAGGCTGACGAAACGCGCTACCCACAAGCCTCTGCCCAGTGTCCGCAGCCCTTCACGCGCCTGGGCTGCGCGGCTTCAGACGGCCACCGACCTCCTCGCGGACCTCGGTAGCCTCCGGCGCCGCCGCCTGGCTGGAGCGGGACGTCAGCGCCACGGCCGTACGAGCGGCCCTCACCGCAGCCCTCCCGCCGCAAGCCCTTCGGCGCCCGGCCGTGCTCCTGGCCCCCACCGCCCCACGGCACTACCGCCACCCCCGCCCCCGTTCCGCGTCCCTGTCGCTCCGCCGTCCGTCCAGTACGCGTTGCGCAACCGCGACGGCTGTGACCGAGGCTTCCGCTTGCCCGAGCCGGGCCGTCATTGACGCGACTGCCGGCGCAGGCGACGGCTCTCTGAAGACCCGCACCAGCTGAGGAACCGCATGGTGAAGTCGTCCCACGAGGCGATGCACCGCATCCTTCAGGAATGCCCCGACCTGGAAGATCCCGCCTCTGCTGCCGGTGATCACCGACCCGGATGAGGCTCGGGCCGACCCGGCGCTGGCCGCGCTGTCCGTCATCACTCACGCAAAGGAGGCGGGCGTCGAGGGGATTCATCTCCGAAGAGATCCGTGACGAGGGCCGCGCGCAGGGGCGTGCCGAGGACGTGCTGCTCGTCCTGGAAGCGCGGGGCCTCGGTGTCACCGACGAGATCCGCGAGCGCATCACCGCCTGCGACGACCCGGACCTTCTGCGCACCTGGCTCACCCGCGCAGTCACCATGGAGGCCGCCGAGGACATCGTCACCGAGCCGGAAAACGGTGCCTGAGTCCAGGCGGATGACCGCCAGGCGGCGGTCGCCTCGTAGGCTGGCCCCATGACGGAACTGCCCGCTCGGCGTCTGCTTCTGGTGCACGCGCATCCGGACGACGAGTCGATCAACAACGGCGCGACCATGGCCCGGTACGCGGCCGAGGGCGCCGGGGTGACGCTCGTGACCTGCACGCTCGGTGAGCGCGGCGAGGTCATCCCGCCTGAGCTGCGGCATCTGAGCGGTGCCGCCCTCGGTGAGTACCGGCTGCGCGAGCTGACCGACGCGATGGCCGCGCTCGGTGTCGGGGACTTCCGGCTGCTCGGAGGCGTGGGGCGGTACGGCGACTCGGGGATGATGGGGATCGCCGACAACGACGACCCGGCCTGTTTCTGGCAGGCGAACGTCGACGAGGCCGCCGCCGCGCTCGCCGAGGTGATCCTCGAGGTGCGCCCCCATGTCGTCGTCACCTATGACGACAACGGCGGCTACGGCCACCCCGACCACGTCCAGGCGCACCGCGTCGCCCTGCGGGCCGTCGACTTCGCCGCCGAGAGCGGCTGGGCCGTCCCCAAGGTCTATTACAACCGCGTGCCGCGCTCCGTCGCCGAGGCCGCTTTCGGGCGGCTCCGGGAGGAGCTGCCGACGCTGCCCTTCGACAGGAGCGCCGCCGTCGCCGACGTCCCCGGTGTCGTCGACGACGAGCGGATCACCACCGCCGTCGACGGCGCGGCGTATGCGAGTGCGAAAGCCGCGGCGATGCGCGCGCACGCCACCCAGATCGAGGTCGCCCCGGGTGAGCGCTGCTTCGCCCTCTCCAACGAGCTGGCCCAGCCCCTCTTCACCACCGAGTACTACGAGTTGGTGCGCGGCGAGGCCGGGGAGCGGGTGGCGAACAGGGAGACGGACCTGTTCGCCGGAGTCGAGGTCGGGACGGAGGCGGACGCCTGATGTCCGGTCCCGGTTCGATGCTCGCCCAGCCCCTCCGGCGGCCCCCCGCCGGACGGATCGCCGCCTACCTCGGGCTCTTCGTCCTCGGCGCGGTGACCGGCCTGGCCGGTGCGCTCGTGCAGTCCGGCTGGTTCCCCGGCGGACTGGTCCTCGCGCTCGCCGGTGCGGCCGGGCTCTTCGTCGGCGGCGCCCGGGCCGCGAACAGCCGTGCCGGGGCGGTCGCGCCGGCCGCCGGCTGGATGATCGCCGTCATCGTGTGCACCGCGGGCCGTCCCGAAGGGGACTTCCTGTTCGGCGCGGGAGGCGGCTCGTACCTCTTCCTGCTCGGCGGTATGGCGCTGGCTGTGATCTGCGCCACCCTTGGGCTGGGGCGGCAACCGGACCGGCCCGACGTCCGACTTGGCAAGTGACGTACCACTTCGCAGGGCGCGGCCGTGCGAGTCCCGTGGGGGTTTCAACGGCGGTCGTGGGATACGCGCCAGAAGCGGCCAGTATGGTGGTGCGCGCCGCCGAGGTGCCCGTGAGGTCGTGGCGAGCGGCGGAGCCAACCTGGAGAACCTGCCTTGAGTCGTGAAACTGACAGTCCGTCCTCCGGGCCCAACGGGCGCGGCGGGGCCGCGTACCCCTCGGGTACGCCGCCGTACGGCATCCCCGTGGTGTCCGACGCCGGTGCGGAAGCGGGCCGTTCGGCCGCCCGGCCGGAGGAACGCAAGACCGAGACCACGCTGACGACCCGGATCCGGATCAACATCCCCGGTTCCCGGCCCATTCCGCCGGTCGTCGTGCGCAAGCCCGTCGCCGAGTCCGAGGCCGACGACGCCAACGCCAACGCCGACACCGGCGCGCCGTCGGGGCCTGCGGCCGGTGCCGATTCCGGCAACTCCTCCGGTTCCGCCGGCTCCGCCGCTTCTGTCGGACCTTCCGGTTTCTCCGGGGGTGACACGGGCAGCTTCGCGGCGCCCGCCGAACCCCCGGCCGGCGCGGAGGAGAAGGCGAGCGACTGGTTCGCCCCGCGCAAGTCCGCGCCCGCCAAGGGCGGTCAGGGCGGCGGCGCGACCAACGGAGCGGGCATTCCGGGCGGTTCCACCGCAGGTACGGGCGCTTCCGGCGGTTCGGGTGTGCCGGGTGCCGCCACGCCGGGTGCTCCGGCCGGTGGCGCGCGCCCCGGTGCCGGGCGGCCGGCCGGCGGGCGGCCCGGTGGCGTGGTCGGCTCCATGAGCGCGCCGATCGGCTCCCGGCCGGGCGGCACCAACGGCGCCGGGCTCCCCGGTGCCACCGGCGGTCCGGTGGCTCCCGGGCACGGTGGCGGCACCGGTTCCTTCGACGTCACCGAGGCGTTGTCCGCGGGTCCGCTCGGCACCGCGCGCCCGGGACAGGGACAGGGCGCGGGTCAGGGACAGGGCGCGGGTCAGGGACAGAGCCAGGCACCGGCCGGTCAGAGCGGCGGCGGTACCGAGGCGCGCCGCGACGAGCTGCCGTACTTCTCCGGCAACGGCCGGGGCGACCAGCCGGGCTTCCCCGGGACGAACGGTCAGGGCGGCGCCCCCGGTCCCGGCAGCCGGCACGACTTCAACGGCCCCGACGGCCCCTCCGGCCCGCACGGCCGCGGCGGCCCGCAGGGTCCCACCGGCCCGACCGGCGGCCCGGTCACCGGCGACGGCCCGATGGTGCCCCCGGTGACCCAGGGCGCGGCCGGCCCGGCCGTCGGCGCCCCCGGCATCCCCGGTGCCCCCAACGGCTACGGCGGTCCCGGCAGTCCTCGTACCGCCGCTCCCGGCGCCGGACCCGGCCCCGGCACGGCCCGGCTCCCCGGCGGCGGTCTGAGCGACGACACCGCGGTCCTCACCCCGCAGATCCAGGCCCCCGGGCCGGGCGCGGGCGGCTACGGCCGTCCCGCCGACAACGTCTCCGGGCACACCGTCACCAGCGGCATCCCGGTCGTGCCCTCCACCGACCAGGGCACTCCCGGCGGTACGCAGAGCGGCGGGCCCGGGGCGAAGAACGCGCCCAAGCCCGCAGCCGCCGGGGCCGCGCAGAACGCGTCCGGCTCCAAGAAGGCCAAGAAGAAGGGCCGCAGCAAGCTGGTCCTGCTCGTCGGTGTCCTGGTCCTCGGCGGCGTCGGCGTCTACGGCGCCGGACTGCTGATGAACCACTCCGACGTGCCCAAGGGCACCACCGTGCTCGGCGTCGACATCGGCGGCAGCACCCGCGACGAGGCCGTCAAGAAGCTCGACGACGCCTTCGACAAGCGGGCCGCGCAGCCGCTGAAGCTGTCCGTCGGCGGCGACACCGTCTCCCTCAAGCCGGACCAGGCGGGCCTCCAGTTCGACATCCAGGCCACCCTCGACGACGCGGCGAAGAGCGACTACAACCCGGTCTCCGTGATCGGCTCGCTGTTCGGGCAGCACCGGGTGATCGAGCCCGAGATGCCCGTCGACGAGGAGAAGCTCCAGGCGGCGCTGCAGAGCGCGGCGGGCGGCGCGGGGTCGTCCACCGACGGCACGATCAAGTTCGAGTCGGGCAAGGCCGTCGCCGTCTACGGCGAGGCGGGCAAGGGCATCGACGCGGCGAAGGCGGAGGAAGCCGTCGTCGCCGCGTACCGCAGCCAGGTGGAGACCGGCTCCACCGCCCCGGTGACCGTCCCGACCACGACCAAGCAGCCGACGGTCAGCGACGCCGAGGTCGACCGCATGATGAAGGAGTTCGCCGAACCGGCGATGTCCGGCCTCGTCACCGTGCAGACCGACTCGCTCCACAGCATCCGGTTCGGTCCGCTGTCGCTGCCGAAGATCCTCGGGGTCAAGGCCATCGACGGGAAGCTGGTGGAGACGTACAACCTGCAGGCGCTCGAGAAGGCGTACGGCGGCACGTTCGACGGGGTGAAGATCGACGGCGCGAGCGGCAAGCGGGACGTCCTGCCGCAGGATGTCGTCTCCGCTCTGCGCAAGGCCCTGCGGGGCAAGACGGCGGCGGAGCGCGTCGGAGTCATCGACACCAGCCCGAACTGACCGTCTGTCCGTGAAGGCGGAGGAGGCCCGTCCCTGGGCAGGGACGGGCCTCCACGGCTCGGAGGGGGCACCCCCACGCGCCCGCGCACGCCCCGGCTCATGACATCTGTCATGCGGCACCGAGGACGCCCGACACTGCCCCCGACCGGGGCCGCCGGGCGACGATCGGGGTATGACGACGAAGACAGCAGCCCCCGGGGCGAGGACAGCACCCGTGGTCGGCTTCGACCGCGTGAGCAAGACCTACGGCGAGGTGCGCGCCGTGGACGGGCTGACCCTGGAGCTGCACCCGGGGGAGACCGTGGCGCTCCTCGGGCCCAACGGGGCCGGCAAGTCCACCACCCTCGACCTGCTCCTCGGCCTCAAGCAGGCCGACGGCGGCCGGGTCAGCGTCTTCGGCACCAGCCCGCGCGAGGCGATCGTCGCCGGACGGGTCGGGGCCATGCTGCAGAGCGGCGGCCTGATGGACGAGGTCACCGTCGGTGAACTCGTCAGCCTCGCCTGCGCCCTGCACCCCAGGCCCTACAAGGTCTCCGACGTGCTCGCCCGCGCGGGCATCGGCCAGATCGCCTCCCGCAAGGTCGACAAGCTCTCCGGCGGCCAGGCCCAGCGCGTCCGCTTCGCCCTCGCCACGGCCGGCGACAGCGATCTGATCGTCCTGGACGAGCCCACCACCGGCATGGACGTCACCACCCGTCAGGGCTTCTGGGCCACCATGCGCGAGCAGGCCGACCAGGGGCGGACCGTCCTGTTCGCCACGCACTACCTGGAAGAGGCCGACGCCATCGCCGACCGGGTCCTCGTCCTGCACCGGGGCCGGCTGCTGGCCGACGGCACCGCCGCCGAGATCAAGGCCAAGGCGGGAGCCCGCCGGGTCTCCTTCGACCTGGAGGGCGACATCGACGAGGCCGCCCTGCGCGCCCTGCCGTTCCTCACCACGTTCGACGTCTCCGGCCAGACGGTCCGCATCCAGTCCTCCGACGCCGACGCCACCGTCCACGCGCTGTACGGCCTCGGCCTCCACCCCCGCAACCTCGAAGTCGCCGGGCTCGGTCTGGAGCAGGCCTTCGTCGCCATCACCGCCGCCGAGGAGGCGAGGACCAAGTGAACAGCCTGATCAAGCTGGAGCTCGCGCGCGCCCTGCGCAACCGCAAGTTCCTGTTCTTCTCGGTGGTCTACCCGTCGGTGCTGTTCCTGCTGATCGCGGGCAGCGCCGACGCCACCGCCGAGGTCGACGGCACCGGCCTGACCCTCCCGACGTACATGATGGTCTCGATGGCCTCCTTCGGCGCCCTCACGGCCGTCCTGATGGGCAACAGCGAGCGCATCGCCAAGGAGCGCGAGAGCGGCTGGGTGCGCCAGCTGCGGCTGACCACGCTGCCGGGCCGCGGATACGTCCTGGCGAAGACCGCGAGCGCGGCCGTCGTCAGCCTCCCGTCGATCGTCGTGGTCTTCGCCGTCGCCGCCGCCGTGAAGGGCGTACGGCTGGAGGCCTGGCAGTGGCCGGCGCTCACGGGCGCGATCTGGGCCGGCAGCCTCGTCTTCGCCGCCCTGGGCGTCGCGATCGGCTACCTCGCGAGCGGGGACGCGGTCCGGCCCATCACGATGATCACCTACTTCGGGCTGTCGATCCTCGGCGGTCTGTGGATGCCGACGACGACCTTCCCGCAGTGGCTGCAGGACATAGCCAGGTGGGTGCCCACCCGCGCGTACGCTGCCCTGGGGCAGGCGATCGAACAGAGCCGGGCCCCGCACGCCAAGGACATCGCCATCCTGGCCGTCTTCTTCGCCCTGTTCACGGGCGGCGCGGCCTGGCTGTACCGGAAGGACACGCTGAAGGCGTGAGTGCCATGACGGACGACCCGCTGTCGGAGGAAGCCCGCCAGGGGCCGTCGATCCTGCTGGGCCAGGCGGCCCGTACCCGACGTGAGCTGTGGCGGCGCAAGGCGCTGTGGATCGGCGTCTGGCTGGTGTTCCTGAGCTCACCGGTCCACGACCTGGTCTCCGGCCGGCACACCACCGCCGGCACGGCCGCCGGCTGGACGGGCCTGGCGGTGTTCGTCGCCGTCTACCTCTCGCTCCTCTTCCGTGACATGGGGGCGACGCCCTACCCGTCGAAGGTGGTCCACGGCCTCATCGCCGCGATGGCGGTGCTCGCCGTGGTGCTGTCCCTCACGCTCGGCTCCGCCTGGCTGGGCCTGTTCTGCTACGTCTCCGTCGCCGGCGGCATCGCCCTGCCGCTGCGGATGGCGTTCTGGGCGATTCCCGGCACCGGGGCGGTCCTGATGCTGGTCGGCCTGCGCACGGACGTCGAGGAGGCCGCCAACCTCCTCGTCCTGGTCCTGCTCATCGGCTTCGCGATGACCGGCGTCAGCCAACTGGTGCGGACCACCGTCGAGTTGCGCAAGGCCCGCGCCACCGTCGCCCAGCTCGCCGCCAACGAGGAGCGGTTGCGGCTGGCCCGCGACCTGCACGACCTCCTCGGCCACTCCCTCTCCCTGATCACCCTCAAGAGCGAGCTGGCCGGCCGGATGCTCCCCGACCACCCCGAGAAGGCCGCCCGGCAGGTCGCCGACATCGAACAGGTCAGCCGCCAGGCCCTGGTCGACGTCCGGGAGGCCGTCACCGGCTACCGGCGCCCCCGGCTGGCCCCCGAACTCGCCGGTGTCCAGGTCGCGTTGACGGCGGCGGGCATCACCGCCGTGACCCCGGCCGAACCCGACCTCGACGGCGTCCCCGAGGAGAGCGAGTCCGCCCTCGCCTGGGCCCTGCGCGAGGCCGTCACCAACGTCGTACGGCACAGCGGCGCCACCCGCTGCTCGGTGGAGGTCCACCGGCGCCAGACCCTCGACGGCCCCCGCCTCGAACTCTGCGTCGAGGACAACGGCTCGGGCGGCTCCGGCAAGGGCCCCGGCAACGGCCTCACCGGGCTCACCGAGCGCCTGGAGAAGGCCGGCGGCACGCTGGAGGCGGGCCGCGTCAAACACGGCTTCCGGGTGACCGCCCGCGTCCCGGCGGGCACCGCCGCGGACGTAGTATCCCGCCCATGAGTGACGGCACGATCAAGGTCCTGCTGGCGGAGGACCAGTCGATGGTCCGCGAGGCACTGGCGGCCCTCCTCGGCCTGGAGGACGACATCGAGGTGGTCGCCCAGGCGGCTCGCGGCGACGAGGTCCTCGCCGCCGCCCGCGCCCACGACGTCGACGTGGCCCTCCTCGACATCGAGATGCCCGGCTGCACCGGCATCGAGGCGGCGGCCCAGCTCCACCAGGAGTTCCCGCACCTGAAACTGGTCGTCCTCACGACCTTCGGCCGCCCCGGCTACCTCCGCAGCGCCATGGAGGCGGGCGCCGACGCCTTCCTGGTGAAGGACGCCCCGGCCGCCCAACTCGCCCAGGCGGTCCGCAAGGTACTGGCGGGGGAGCGGGTCATCGACCCCACCCTTGCGGCAGCGGCCCTCGCGGAGGGCGCCAACCCCCTGACGGACCGCGAACGCGAGATCCTGCGCGCGGCGGCCGACGGCTCCACCAACGCCGAACTGGCGGCGGAACTCCACCTCTCGCAGGGGACGGTCCGCAACTACCTCTCGACGGCGATCCAGAAACTGGCCGCGAGGAACAGGGCGGAGGCGGTACGGATAGCGAGGGAGAAGGGCTGGCTCTGAGACGAGGGGCGAGCAGAGGTCTCCAGGGGCTCGGGGCCGTAGCGGCGTGCGGCTCCGCCGCGTGGGCGCGACAAGCCACAACGCACCCGCACCCGCCCCACGACCGTCAGTTCAACATGGAGCGCGCCGCGTGCGCCTCGCGCCGCACCTTCGCCGCCGCGGGCTCGTCCACGACCTCCACCAGCGACGCGTACTCCTCCAACTCCGCGGCCCCGCCCAGGAAATCCCCCCGCTGCACCAGCAACGCCCCCTTCTCGTACCGCAACCGAGCCGGATGGGAGGGCACCAGCAGCGACAGCTCCACCGCCCACAGGCCCACGTCCGACCGCTCCGGCCGGGCCGCCGCCCACGACCGGATGTTGTTCAGGATCCGCATCACCACCGACAACGGTTCCGCCGGCACCAGCATCGACGGCTCCAGCCGTGTCGCACCCGCCCCGGCCACCAGCAGCTCCGCGTCGCCGCCCGACAGCACCCGGCCCCCGTCGAACGGATCGACCAGCACCTGCCGTTCGAGATCCTCCGGCGGCCCGAACCCCACCACGAAGTGCCCCGGCAGCGCGACCCCGTACACCGGCGCCCCGGCCCGCCGCGCGACCTCCACCCACACCACCGACAGCAGGATCGGCAGCCCGCGCCGCCGCAGCAGCACCTGGTGCAGCAGCGAGGACTCCAGACGCTGATAGTCCGCGCCGGAGCCCCGGAACCCGTACCGCCCGCCCAGCAGCTCCTCCAGCGCCAGCGCCCACGCCCGCACCCCGCCCGGCCGGAAGGGCACCTCCCCGGCCAGCCGGTCGAGTTCCATCTGCGCGGCGTCCACCCCGGCCTCGCCCAGCTCCGGGTCGGCCGCCGCCCCGATCAGCAGACACAGCGCCGCCAGGTCGGGCCGCTCGGCCCGCGCCTCCTCGGCGAACAGCCGCCGCACCTCGGCGGGGTCGTACGCGCTCACGACGGCTCCCGGTAGTGGTGGTAGGCGTGGTGCGCCGAGAACCCCATCCCCGCGTACAGCGCCCGCGCCGCCGCGTTCTCCTCCTCCACCTGGAGCCAGGCGGCCGAGGCGCCCTCGTCCAGCGCCCGCCGGGCCAGCGCGGCCATCACGCGCGTGGCGAGGCCCGTGCGGCGCTGTGCCGGATCGACCTCGACGGCGCCGAACCCGGCCCACCGCCCGTCCACGACACACCGCCCGATCGCGGCGGGCGCACCGCCGCCCGGTCCGGGTACCGACGCGAACCACACCGACGGCCCTCCCCCACTCTCGGCTTCGCTCGAGCGGGGCGATCCCCGTCCGAGCACGCTCAGAGCCACCTCGCTCACCCCCTTGCGCTGATACCGGGCCAGCCACGCCTCGTCGGCCTCCCTGCCCAGCACCACACCCTCAGCGTCCGCCCGGTCGGCGACCGGCGCCAGCGCCCCGGTCCACAGGTGGGCGGTCACCTCGCGCACCCACCCGCGCTCCTCCAGTTCGGCGCAGAGCAGCTCCTGGGTCCCCTCGGCGCCCGTCGCCGTCTGTACGTAGGCGGGCAGACCGCGCGCGCCGTACCAGCGTCGTACGGCGTCCAGGGCCGCGTCGAGCGGCAGACCGGGGTCGCCGAGCGGCAGCACGGAATTGGCGCGGCGGGTGAACCCGGCGGCGGCCCTCAGCTCCCACCCGCCGAGGCGCTCGCTCTCCACGGGCCGCCAGGCCCGCGAGGCGGCGCGGGCGAGTTCCTCGTAGGTGGCGGCGGGACCGCGGCGGCGGGCCGGGGCGGCGGGGACGACCTTCCCGGCGACCAAGGAGGACTCGTCAACCCGGACGACCTCCCCGCTCTTCCGTGTGATCACGAGCACACCCGCGTCCCATGATGTGAGAACACCCACCGTGTCGGTGAATTTCCCCTCCGTGACCCCTGGGCCGCTCAACCGCCGTACCGAGACGCGTTTGCCCACGTCAGCAACGGTGATACGGACCTCGAGGCGTCCGTAGGCCGAGATTTCCACTGGTCGGTTCACCCCTCCTGTTCGGATCATGCCCAAGAACGGAGATACTAGGGGCGGGCATCGACGACGCCGCGCTCCCGCGCGCCAGGCGGCAGGGCCCGAGGAGGCCCGCCAGCGCCCTATCGAGGAGGAACGACAGCGTGACCTACGTCATCGCGCAGCCTTGTGTCGACGTGAAGGACAAGGCGTGCATCGAGGAGTGCCCGGTCGACTGCATCTACGAGGGCTCCCGGTCCTTGTACATCCACCCGGACGAATGCGTCGACTGTGGTGCCTGTGAGCCGGTCTGCCCGGTCGAGGCGATCTTCTACGAGGACGACACTCCGGAGGAGTGGAAGGACTACTACAAGGCGAACGTCGAGTTCTTCGACGAGCTCGGCTCGCCCGGCGGCGCCAGCAAGCTGGGTCTGATCGAGCGCGACCACCCCTTCATCGCCGCGCTGCCGCCGCAGGCCGAGTAACCGCGACAGCGGCCCGCACCTACGTGCCGCCTCGGTCCCGTACGGCCTGATCAGCTCTGCCGGCCGTACGGGACCGGGGCGTTCGCCGTCCGTACGACAGCGTTCGGACGACAGGTACGACAGGTACGACAGGGTCCGCACGAGAAAGTGAGCCAGAACCCGTGTCCGCAGTCTCCGACCGCCTGCCCACGTTCCCCTGGGACAAACTGGAGCCGTACAAGAAGACGGCCGCCTCGCACCCGGACGGGATCGTCGACCTCTCCGTCGGCACGCCGGTCGACCCGGTCCCCGACCTGATCCAGAAGGCCCTGATCGACGCGGCGGACTCCCCGGGCTACCCGACCGTCTGGGGCACCCCGGCGCTGCGGGACGCGCTCACCGGCTGGGTGGAGCGCCGGCTGGGCGCCCGTGAGGTCACCCACCGGCACGTCCTGCCGATCGTCGGCTCCAAGGAACTCGTCGCCTGGCTGCCGACCCAGCTCGGCCTCGGCCCCGGCGACCGGGTCGCGTACCCGCGCCTGGCCTACCCGACGTACGAGGTCGGTGCCCGGCTCGCCCGGGCGGAGTACGAGGTCTACGACGACCCGACCCGGCTCGACCCCGAGGGCCTGAAGCTGCTGTGGCTGAACTCCCCGTCGAACCCCACCGGCAAGGTCCTCACCCGGCAGGAGCTGACCCGGATCGTCGCCTGGGCCCGTGAGCACGGCGTCCTGGTCTTCTCCGACGAGTGCTACCTCGAACTGGGCTGGGAGGCCGACCCCGTCTCGGTGCTGCACCCGGACGTGAACGGCGGCTCGTACGACGGCATCGTCGCGGTCCACTCGCTCTCCAAGCGCTCGAACCTCGCGGGCTACCGCGCCGCCTTCCTGGCCGGTGACCCCGCGGTGCTCGCCCCGCTGCTGGAGATCCGCAAGCACGGCGGCATGATGACCTCGGCGCCGACCCAGGCGGCGGTCGTGGCGGCCCTCGGCGACGACACGCACGTCCACGAGCAGCGCGCCCGGTACGCGGCCCGCCGCACCCTGCTGCGGGAGGCCCTGGTGGCCCACGGCTTCCGCATCGAGCACAGCGAGGCCAGCCTCTACCTCTGGGCCACCCGCCACGAGTCCTGCTGGGACACGGTCGCCCACCTCGCCGACCGGGGCATCCTGGTGGCCCCCGGCGACTTCTACGGCGAGGCGGGCGCCACCTTCGTCCGCGTGGCCCTGACGGCGACGGACGAACGGATCGCCACCGCCGTGTCCCGCCTGGCGGCGGGCTAGGGGGTGTTGCGAAAGTCCCGCACAGCACCCACGGCGCCCGGCACGCCCTCTCGCCGCACCGGCCGAAACCCCAAGTACGTCCAGTACGAGGGCTTTCGTCCGGCACGCCGAGAGCACGCACCGGACACCACGGGCACCGCACAGGACTTTCGCAACACCCCCTAGCACGGGGAAACGGGACGGGGTCCGGGGGAGACCCCCGGACCCCGCCACACCCACCGGCGCGGACCCGGCGTCAGCCGAGCGGCAGGCCCTTCGCCGTGCCGCCGCCCGGCAGACCGCCCTTGGTGAGCGCGTCCGTCGGCAGGCCGCCCTTCGTGGCGGACTTGGCGGTGTCCCCGAGGACGCCCCCGGCGGACCCGGCGGCCTCACCGGCCACCTTCTGCACCGCCGGCGTCGTCTTCTTCACGGCCTTGCCGCCGGCCTTGCCCGCGCCGGGCACGGCCTTCTCCACGGCCTTGCCGCCGGCTTCACCCGCGACCCCGGTCGCACTGCGGGTGGCCCCGTCGAGCGTCTTGCCGACGGACGCCCCGTCCAGGGCGGTCAGCCCGCCGAGGTCCGGGGTGGCGGGCAGGGCGGAGGGGGCAGCGCTCGCGGAGCCGGCCGCACCGACCCCGGCGGCCGCTCCCGCAGCGACGAGCAGCGCGGCACGGGCGATCCTGCGGGTCAGGGGGAGGGACATGGTGCTCCTTCGACGGGAGAGAACAGAGAACGCTGTGACTACCGCTCGAAGCCGCCGAAGGTTGCGGACGCCCGATGCAAAGAGTTGGCAATGCGTCGCATTATCGGGCCGTGGACAAAGGCGGACGATAACCACCCGATGTGACAGTCCGCAAAACGGCCGGAGCCCGGCGCCCGCAAGGGTTCCGCCACCTTCCGGGGGACCGCCCGCGCGCCCCCGGGTGCCGGGCCGGCCCGCGGCCCCGCACCCCACCCGGCCGGGTGAAGACCCGTACTACTGACCGGTCACGATCCGCACGCTGCCCGTGCCGCCGCCCGACCCCGTCGCCCCGGCCGCCTCCGTGCTGCCCGAGCCCGTCGGCCGCCACTGGCTGTCGGTGTTCCCGGCGGTCCACTCCCGGCCCGCGTACGACACCTGCCGGATGTGCAGCGCCGAGGCGTTGGCGACGGCCCAGTGCGCCAGCTGCCAGCCCCGCTCACGGACGGCGCGCCCGGCGGACGTCTCCCGGGACACGGGCAGGGTCACGGTCCGCCCGTCGGTCTCGGCGGCGGGCACGCCGGCGTCGGCCGCGGCGGACGCCTTGCCGTCCCCGTTCCCCTTGCCGTCCCCCTCCTCCTCCGCCTTCGCTTCCTCCAGCGCGTCCCGCCCGAAGTCCCGGGAGAGCGCCGCGCGCACCGCGTCCGGGCCGGTCGCGGCCACCGTGCTCGCCGCGGTCGCCGTACCGGAGTCCAGGCGTCCGTCGCAGGTCAGCGTGGCCGCCGAGGTCCCGGTGAGCGCGGCGGCCAGCATCACGGCGTCCGCCTCGTGCTTGGCGTACGCCTCCGGGTAGCCGCTGCGCTGCACCTTCTGCGCGGCGACGGTGAGCGGGAGTTCGGTGTAGTCGGGCACCTTGGCGAGGTGCTCGTAGAAGATGCTCGCCGCGTACGCCGGATCCGTGACCTGCTTCTCGGTGCCCCAGCCCTGTGAGGGCCGCTGCTGGAACAGGCCGAGCGAGTCCCGGTCGCCGTGGGCGAGGTTGCGCAGCCCCGACTCCTGGATCGCGGTCGCCAGCGCGATGGCCACGGCCCGCTCGGGCATCTCCCGGTTGGTGCCGACGGCGGCGATCGTCGCCGCGTTCACCGCCTGCTCGGGCGTGAACTCGTACCGCGCCTTGTCCCCCGTACCGGAAACGACTCTGCACCCGGGATCGTCGGCCCCGCCGGTGACGTACTGGACCACGACATAGCCCGCGACGGCTGACAGGACCACGCAGGACGCGCCGATCCTCAGGAGGCGGCGGCCGCGACGCTTGGGGGAAGGGGACTGCTCTGGCACGCGTACAAGGTACTGGAGAGTACGGAAACGGAGGAGACTGGTGCGCAGCCGGTGAAGAGCGGTATGCGGATGTGGCGCGTTAGGGTCGACGCCATGGCCGACACCCCCCTTGATCTCACGCTGGACGCCGCCGCCCTCACCGCGCAGCTCGTCGACTTCCCCTCCGAGAGCGGCACCGAGAAGCCCCTCGCGGACGCGATCGAGACCGCCCTGCGCGCGCTGCCGCACCTCACGGTGGACCGCTTCGGCAACAACGTGATCGCCCGGACCCGCCTGGGCCGTCCCGAGCGGGTGATCCTCGCCGGCCACATCGACACCGTGCCGATCGCCGGCAACGTCCCCTCGCGCCTCGACGAGGACGGGGTCCTGTGGGGCTGCGGCACCTGCGACATGAAGGCGGGCGTCGCCGTCCAGCTGCGGATCGCGGCCACCGTCCCGGCCCCCAACCGCGACCTGACCTTCGTCTTCTACGACAACGAGGAGGTCGCCGCCGACCTCAACGGCCTCAAGCATGTCGCCGAGGCCCACCCGGAGTGGCTCGCCGGCGACTTCGCGGTCCTGCTGGAGCCGTCGGACGGCCAGGTTCGAGGGCGGCTGCCAGGGCACCCTGCGGATGCTGCTGAAGACCTCCGGCGAGCGCGCCCACTCGGCGCGCGGCTGGATGGGCTCCAACGCGATCCACGCCGCCGCCCCGATCCTGGCCCGCCTCGCGGAGTACCGGCCGCGGTGGCCGGTCATCGACGGCCTGGAGTACCGCGAGGGCCTGAACGCGGTCGGCATCCAGGGCGGGGTCGCCGGCAACGTCATCCCCGACGAGTGCGTGGTCACCGTCAACTTCCGTTACGCGCCCGACCGCACCGGGGAGGAGGCGATCGCGCACGTCAGGGACGTGTTCGCCGACTGCGGTGTCACGGAGTTCGTCGTCGACGACCACAGCCCCGGCGCCCTGCCCGGCCTCTCCCACCCCGCGGCGGCCGCCTTCATCGAGGCCGTGGGCGGCACCCCGATGCCCAAGTACGGCTGGACCGACGTCAGCCGCTTCTCGTCGCTCGGCGTCCCCGCGGTCAACTACGGCCCCGGCAACCCGCACCTGGCCCACAAGCGCGACGAACGCGTCGAGGTGGCGAAGGTCCTCGCGGGGGAGGAGCGGCTGCGGTCCTGGCTCGGCGCCTGACCCCCGGGCACCCCGGCCGCTTTGTGCCGGACACGCCGACGTCCCCCCTCCGTAACCCGGGTGGATCTACGCTGGCACGGAAAGACCTGCAAGCGGAGGGAGCGCACATGGCTACCGGAAACCCCGAGGGGAAGAAGCAGCCGCCGGACGAGCAGCGGCTGGGACCGGTCCTCCGACGGCGGGGTCAGGTCACGGCGAGCACCACCGACCAGCGTCTGCTCGATGCGGGAGGCCCCTCGGACTGGGTCCACACGGACCCCTGGCGTGTCCTGCGCATCCAGTCGGAGTTCATCGAGGGCTTCGGTACCCTGGCCGAACTGCCCCCCGCGATCAGTGTGTTCGGCTCCGCCCGGACGCCCGCCGACTCCCCGGAGTACGAGGCGGGCGTCCGCCTCGGCCACGCTCTCGTCGACGCCGGCTGGGCGGTGATCACCGGCGGCGGCCCCGGGGCGATGGAGGCGGCCAACAAGGGCGCCTGCGAGGCGGGCGGCACCTCGGTCGGGCTCGGCATCGAGCTCCCCTTCGAGCAGGGCCTCAACCCCTACGTCGACATCGGCCTCAACTTCCGCTACTTCTTCGTCCGCAAGATGATGTTCGTGAAGTACGCGCAGGGTTTCGTGGTCCTGCCCGGCGGACTCGGCACCCTGGACGAGCTGTTCGAGGCCCTCACCCTCGTCCAGACCCAGAAGGTCACCCGCTTCCCGATCGTCCTCTTCGGCACGGCGTACTGGGGCGGACTCGTCGACTGGCTGAAGAACACCCTGGTCGCCCAGGGCAAGGCCGCCGAGAAGGACCTGCTGCTCTTCCACGTCACGGACGACGTGGACGAGGCGGTCGCCCTGGTGTCGAAGGAAGCGGCCCGCGACTGACCGCTCAGGCGTTCAGGCGAGTCCGCGTCGGGCCACCGCCGGGGGGCGGTGGCCCGCGATGGACGCCACCATGTCCAGCACCTGCCGGGTCTCCGCCACCTCGTGCACCCGGTACACCTGCGCCCCGAGCCACGCGGAGACGGCGGTCGTCGCCAGGGTCCCCAGCACCCGCTCCTTCACCGGCCGGTCCAGCGTCTCCCCGACGAAGTCCTTGTTGGACAGCGAGACCAGCACCGGCCAGCCCGTCTCCACCATCTCCGGCAGCCGCCGCGTCGCCTCCAGACTGTGCCGGGTGTTCTTGCCGAAGTCGTGCCCCGGATCGATCAGGATCGACTCCCGCGGCACCCCCAGCCCGGCCGCCCGCTCGGCCAGTCCCAGGGTCACCGACAGGATGTCCGCCATGACGTCGTCGTACGTCACCCGGTGCGGCCGGGTCCGGGGCTCCGAGCCGCCCGCGTGCGTGCACACCAGGCCCGCCCCGTACCGCGCGGCGACCTCCGCGAGCCCCGGATCCACCCCGCCCCAGGCGTCGTTCAGCAGATCCGCGCCGGCCTCGCAGACCGCCTCGCCGACCTCGGCCCGCCAGGTGTCCACGCTGATGATCACGTCGGGGAAGCGCCGCCGCACCTCCGCCACGAACCCGACCGTGCGCCGCGCCTCCTCCTCGGCCGTGACCTCCTCGCCGGGGCCGGCCTTCACCCCGCCGATGTCCACGACGGCGGCCCCCTCGGCCACGGCCTGCTCCACGCGGGCGAGCGCCGGCTCGTCCCGGAAGGTGGCCCCCTGGTCGTAGAAGGAGTCGGGAGTCCGGTTCACGATCGCCATGATCACCGGCTCGTGGGCCCCGAATTCCCGCCTGCCCAGCCTGAGCATCGCCTGTGACCTCTCCTCGTACCTGCCGCGCATCCGCCGCCTGTGACCCTAACCGCCGGGCTCGCATGGCACGATCGGACCCACACACATCCGAGACCGAGCACACCGAGCCTGGGGACCCACCGATGGTTATGTTCTTGTTCCTGGTCATCGCGCTCGCCGTGGTGGTCGCCGCGGTGACACTCGCCGTGGTGGGCGGCGGCGAGGGCACCGGTCCGCTGCCCGAGGCGGCCCCCGAGCGGCTGCACGACCCGCTGCCCCCGGACCGTCCGCTCGACCGGTCCGACGTCGACCGGCTCCGCTTCCCGCTGGCCCTGCGCGGCTACCGCATGGAGGACGTCGACGACGCCCTGAACCGGGTCGCCGCCGAGCTCGCCGAGCGCGACGCCCGGATCGCCGTCCTGGAGACCGCCCTCGCGGGCGCCCAGCCCCCGGCGCGGCCCCACGTCTCCTTCGAGAAGCCCGCACCGCAGGACGAGCAGTGAGCGACGGCACCGCCCTCGCCGGTCCCGACGGCGCCCTGCGCTGCCCCTGGGCCCTCTCCACGCCCGACTACATCACGTACCACGACGAGGAGTGGGGCAGGCCGGTCCACGGCGACGACGCCCTCTTCGAACGCCTCAGTCTGGAGGCCTTCCAGTCCGGTCTGTCCTGGATCACGATCCTGCGCCGCCGCGAGGGCTTCCGCGCCGCCTTCGCCGACTTCAAGATCGCCTCGGTCGCCGCCTTCACCGACGAGGACCGCGAACGCCTCCTCGCCGACGCCGGCATCATCCGCAACCGCGCCAAGATCGACGCGACCCTGGCCAACGCGCGCGTACTCCTGGACTGGGCCCCGGGCGACCTGGACGAGCTGATCTGGTCCCACGCCCCGACGACGGGCAGGGCCCCGGAGACCCTCGCGGACGTCCCGGCGGTCACCGACGAGTCGACGGCCCTGTCGAAGGCCCTCAAGAAGAAGGGCCTGCGCTTCGTGGGACCGACGACGGCCTACGCGTTGATGCAGGCGTGCGGCCTGGTCAACGACCACTTGGGAACGTGCGTGAGCCGAAGCGCGCCTTGAGGGGCGCGGGGAACCGTGCGACCGGTCACAGCGCCCCGCAGCCGCCTTACGTGCTCAGCGCCCCGAGTAGCGGGGCGTCTCCTTCTTCACGAACGCCGAGACGGCGATCGTGTGGTCCTCGGAGGCCCCCGCCCGCGTCTGCAGCTCGTCCTCCTTCTCCAACGTCTCCGAGAGCGAGTGCGAGAACCCGAACGCGACGGCCTCCTTGAGCGCCGCGTAGGCGACGGTCGGCCCCGAGGCCAGCTTCCGCGCCAGCTTCTCGGCCTCCGCCCGCAGCTCCGCGGCCGGCACCACCCGGTTCGCGATCCCCAGCTCGTACGCCTCCTGCGCCGGGATGTTCCGCGGGAACAACAGCAGATCGGTGGCCCGCCCCGGCCCAACCACCCGGGGCAGCGTCCAGGAGACACCGGAGTCGGCGGTCAGCGCGACCCCCGCGAACGAGGTGTTGAAGGACGCCGTGTCGGCGACGACGCGGTAGTCCGCGGCCAGCGCGAACCCGAACCCGGCGCCCGCCGCGACGCCGTTGACCGCCGCGACGACCGGCTTCGCCGCCTCCGTCAGCGCCCGCACGATCGGGTTGTAGTGCTCCTTGACCGTGCTCATGACGCGCTCCGACCCCTCGGCCAGCAGCCCGATGTGCTCCTTGAGGTCCTGGCCCACGCAGAAGGCCCGGTCCCCGGCGGCGGTCAGCAGCACCGCGCGCACCCCGGTGTCGTCCGCCGCCGCGCGCGCCGCCTCCCGCAGGGCGACCTTGGCCGCCACGTTCAGCGCGTTCATCGCCTCGGGGCGGTTCAGCGTGATCGTCGCGAGCCCGTCGCTCACCTCGTAGAGCACGGTGTCGGCCATGGCGTATCCCCTTGTGTGTGTCGGCTCGTGGGTCGGCTTGGGTGTCCGTTCGGGTGTCCGCTCGGTCACCAGGGAACAGCATGGCGTCCGAGGACCGGACGTGACGTGTGACCTGCGTCAAAGAAATCGACGCGGTGCGCGGACCGCGGGTGTCCGTGCGGTGGCGCAGTATCGCAGCCACATCGCCGAATTGGGTGGTTTTGCTCGCGCGCGTTGCTCAAGCGATGCCTACTGATGTTGGTCATCGGGTCCTGAGATGCGGGATAATGGCCGGGAAGCAATGTGTTCGATGCCGGTGTCGCGTGTCCCAGCCTGGATCGCGCGTGCCCTGCCAGGGCCGTCGGCTTTTGACGTGAGCTGGTTTCAGGAAGGGGAACGAGCATGGCGGCCATGAAGCCGCGGACGGGCGATGGCCCGCTCGAGGTGACCAAGGAGGGGCGGGGCATCGTCATGCGCGTTCCGCTCGAAGGCGGCGGTCGGCTCGTCGTCGAGCTGACCCCTGACGAGGCCGACGCGCTCGGCGACGCCCTCAAGAAGGTCGTCGGCTGACGCGCAAGCGACCATACCCTTTCAGTCGCCCCGGCATCCCCTTGGGTGCCGGGGCCGCTGTCGTTCCGGGACGCCTCGCCCGTACGGCCCAGTGGTCAGCGTCTGACGGCACCCGTGCTCGGCGTTTGACCGCATCCCTGCTCAGCGCTTGACCGCGCACAGCAGGCCGTCCCCCACGGGCAGCAGGGACGGCACCACCTCCTGGCTCTCGCGCACCGCCCGCAGCAGCTCCCGGATCCTTATGACCTCCGTGGGCTGCGGGCCCGAGTCGACGGTGCGGCCGTTGGCGAAGACCCCCTCGAAGACCACGAGCCCGCCCGGGCGCAGCAGACGCAACGATTCAGCGAGATAGTCGAGGAACTCCAGCCGGTCGCCGTCGCAGAAGACCAGGTCGTAGCCGGCGTCCGCGAGCCGGGGCAGCACGTCGAGGGCGCGGCCGGGGATGAACCGGGCCCGGTTGCTGGCGAAGCCGCAGGCGCGGAAGGCCTGCCGGGCGAACTGCTGGTGCTCCGGCTCGGGATCGACCGTGGTCAGGACGCCGTCGGGGCGCATGCCGTACAGCAGGTGGATCCCGGAGACGCCGGTGCCGGTACCGATCTCCGCGACCGCCTTCGCGTCCACGGTGGCGGCGAGCAGCCGCAGCGCGGCGCCGGTGCTGGGCGACACCGAGCGCAGCCCTGCCTCGCGGGCCCGGTCACGGGCCCAGCGCAGCGCGTCGTCCTCGGCGGCGTAGGCGTCGGCGAACGCCCAGCTTGCCTGCCGGTTGCCGGTAATGACCCTCTCCTGTCCCCGCTGGTTGCCTCGGCGTGACTGTATCCGTTGGGGCCGGGAACCCGCAGATGGGACCGCGCGTTTGAAGGGGTGGGAACGACGAGCGGGGGACACAGTTGGATCACGACGAGGGACGGGACGTCGAGCAAGTGCTGACGCAGCCGCATGAGCCGTGTCAGCACAGATCAAATTCTCGTAAAACCGCTTATCCGGAGCTAACGGGCGAGGTGGCTATGGTAGGGGCTCCACTGGACACCACCAGAGCCGACAGGGGAGGTGCGGCCGCGCCTGTGGATCGGGGAGGAGTGCTGCGGCGCTTTCTCGGATCGGCAGGCAGGCCGAAATCCGTGAACGACACCGCTGACCACCGTCACGCCGGCGACTACGCCCAGACCGCGACCTTCTCCACCGACGCGGACGGGCAGGCGTGGACTCCGCCCACCTGGGAGGAGATCGTCAGCATGCACAGCGGCCGGGTCTACCGGCTCGCCTACCGTCTGACCGGCAACCAGCACGACGCCGAGGACCTCACCCAGGAGGTCTTCGTCCGCGTCTTCCGCTCCCTGTCGACCTACACCCCCGGCACCTTCGAGGGCTGGCTGCACCGCATCACCACCAACCTGTTCCTGGACATGGTCCGCCGCAAGCAGCGCATCCGCTTCGACGCCCTCGGCGACGACGCGGCGGAGCGGCTGGCCAGCAAGGAGCCCACCCCGCAGCAGGTCTTCAACGACGCCCACTTCGACGCGGACGTCCAGCAGGCCCTCGACACCCTCGCCCCCGAGTTCCGCGCCGCGGTCGTCCTGTGCGACATCGAAGGACTGTCGTACGAGGAGATCGCCGCGACGCTCGGCGTCAAGCTGGGCACGGTCCGCTCGCGGATCCACCGCGGCCGCTCGCAGCTGCGCAAGGCCCTGGCCCACCGCTCCCCGAAGGCGCGCGCCGAGCGCCGCTCCTTCGTGTCCCGGGTGCCCGCTCTGGGAGGAGGGGGCGCGACCGCGTGACCGGAACCCGACGTACCCCCGCAGAGGGGCTCCTCGCAGAACAGCATCTGGGAGACCGGCTCTCCGCCCTCGTGGACGGCGAACTCGGTCATGACACCCGTGAGCGCGTCCTCGCGCACGTGGCGACCTGCGCGAAGTGCAAGGCCGAGGTCGACGCCCAGCGCCGGCTGAAGAACGTCTTCGCGGAAGTGGCCCCGCCCGCCCCCTCAGAGAGCTTCCTGGCCCGCCTCCAGGGGCTCCCCGCAGGAGGTGACCCGGACGGCGGCGGTACGCCGCTGGGCAGGGGAGGCTTCGGTGACGGCGTCTTCGGGGTGAGCCGGGAGGAGCCGTTCTCCTTCGGCTATCTGCCCACGGGCGACCACGGCGCCGCGCTGGCGCCGGCCGACCGGGGCTTCCGTATCCACCCCGTCGGCCGGGACGGCGAGCGCTCCCGCGGGCTGCGGTTCGCCTTCGTCGCCGCCGGCGCGGTGTCGCTGGCCGCGATCGCCCTCGGCGGGATGAACACCGGCGCGCCGGTCGACACCGCGGCGGACGCACGCGGCGGAAGCGGCGGGAGCAATGTGACACCGGCCCGTACCCCGGGCTCGGGCGCGGCCGGCTCCGCGACGGGCGAGAACCAGCGGCGCCGGGCCGTCGGACCGCTGCTCGCCCAGAGTGGCCAGCTGATCGGCACCCCCGCGGCGCCGACCGAGGTCTCCGCGCCGCTGCTGCCCGGCGTGCCCTCTCCGGCCTCCGGGCGTGCGGAGGAGACGGTGCTGCACCGGCTCACCACGCCGGTGATGGCCGGGGCGGCCGCCATGTCCCCGCTGATACGTCCGCTCGGCACGACCCCGCCGATCGCCGTGAGCTCCTGGGCCACCGCCCCCGAGATCACCGGCCCGGTCCTGCTCGCCGCGCCCGACCCCGACACCACGTCCGCTCCCGTCGCCTCCCCGCGCTCGCACGACCTCCGCTGAACCGGTCCCGGCGCCGGTCCGACGTGAACCTGGTTGAATCCAGGAAACGGGGATCACCCGGCCGCGACCGGGTCCGACTGTGGGGAGAGCATGGACGAGGGGACGCCCCGTGAGGGGGCCTCGGCCGGCCAGGCCGAGGAGACGGGTGCGGGCACCGGTGACTACGAACTGGACCTGCCCCTGAAGACCGGGGCCGACGCGGCGCCGCCCATACCGCTGCACGACCCCGACGCCTACAGCACCCCGCCCTACGGCCACCCGGGCCCTTGGTCCCCGGCCCCACCGGTCCAACACCCGGCGACCACGCTGGCACGGGCGGAGGCCCAGGCTCGGGCGGAGGCGGAGGCGGAGGCCCGTGCGGAGGCTGAGGTCCGGGCTGATGCTGAGGCCCGTGCAGAGGCCCAGGCCCGTGCGGAAGCCGCGGCCCGGGCCGCGGGTGAGGCCCCGGCTTCGGCCCAGGGTGAAGCCCTGCCCCAGACGCAGGCTCAAGGCGAGGCCCAGGCCCGGACCCAGGACGAGGCTCAAACCCCGCCACCGGCCCCGACCCAGGCCGAGGAGCAGGCTCCAGCCCGGCCCCCTGTCGACGCCCCTGCCCCGACTCACGCCGGAATCCCAACCCCGGCTCCAACCCCGGCCCAGCCGCAGTCCCAGGTGCACGGTCAGGCGGTGCCCGTCCCGGGCTCGGTGGAGTCTGCGGCCGGGGTGGCCGTGACCGCGTCAGCGGCTGGCGCGCCGTCGTTCTCCGTGCCAGAAGGAGCCGCCCCCGGTGTCGTCGGCGCGTCCGATCCGGTGGCCCTTCCCGCGGTCACCGCGCCCTCCGGCAACCCCTGGCACCGCTACGACCCCTGGGCCCCCGTGCCCGTCGGGGTCTTGCAGGAGAGCGGGGGTGCCGTGCTCAGCGAGGGGGAGCGGCGGCGGCAGGTGCGGCAGCGGATCGTCGGGGGTGCGCTGGCGCTGGCGTTGGCCTCCGGGGTGCTCGGCGGGATCGTGGGGGCCCAGCTGGAGCGCAACGGCGGATTCCGAAGCGTGAGCCTGCCGCAGGCGTCCCCGGAGCCCACCGGGCGCGCCGCGGACACAATCGCGGGCATCGCGGCCCGTGCCCTGCCCAGCGTCGTCACCCTGCACGTCAGCGGCAGCGAGGAGTCCGGCACGGGCACCGGCTTCGTGCTCGACACCAGCGGCCACATCCTCACCAACAACCACGTCGTCGAGCCCGCCGGCGGCGACGGCGACATAACCGTCGTCTTCAACGGCGGCCAGACCGCCAAGGCGGACGTCGTCGGCCGGGACAGCGGCTACGACCTCGCCGTGGTCAAGGTCAAGGGGGTCAGCGGCCTGCGGCCGCTCCCGCTCGGCAATTCCGACTGCGTCCAGGTCGGCGACCCGGTCGTCGCCATCGGCGCCCCCTTCGATCTGGAGGGAACCGTCACCTCCGGCATCATCAGCGCCAAGGAGCGCCCCATCACGGCCGGCGGCGACAGCGGCGACGCGAGCGACGTGTCGTACGTCGACGCCTTGCAGACCGACGCCCCCATCAACCCCGGCAACTCCGGTGGCCCGCTGCTCGACTCCCGGGGCCGGGTCATCGGCATCAACTCCGCCATCCGCTCCGCCGCCGACGGCTCCGACTCCGGAAGCGGCGAGGCCGGCTCGATCGGCCTCGGCTTCGCCATCCCCGTCAACCAGGGCAGACGCGTCGCCGAGGAGCTGATCAACACCGGTCACGCGACCCACCCGGTCATCGGTGTCACCCTCGACCTGGACTACGCCGGCGACGGCGCCCGGGTGAGCGTCAAGGGCGGCGACGCCGGTGCCCCGGTCACCCCGGGCGGCCCCGGAGCGCTGGCCGGCATCAAGGCCGGCGACGTGATCACCGAGGTCGACGGCACCCGGGTGCATTCCGGCACCGAGCTGATCGTCAAGACCCGTGCCCACCGCCCCGGCGACCGCCTGGAGCTGACCGTCGAACGCGACGGCAGGGAACGTACGCTCTCCCTGGTCCTGGGATCGGCTGAGGGTGACTGAGTGGCAGGCTGTGCACGGGGATTGACAGAAACCTCACAGACCGGACCCCGAGACCCCGTCCGACAAGGCAAACAACGCGGAAAACCGACGGTGCGCGCCCGGTCTCGCAGCGCGGGACAGTACCGGTCGGACAGGTGCGACAGGTACCGTGGACCCGGCCCGGACCACGGAAGACCTGACCTGACCGCCGAGGGCCGAGGACCGCGGACATCCCAAGGAGCTTCAGGTGTTCAATGACATAGGACCGCTCGAGCTGGTGACGATCGTCGTCCTGGCCGTGCTCGTCTTCGGTCCGGACAAGCTCCCGAAGGTCATCCAGGACGTGATGCGCACCGTCCGGAAGATCCGTGAGTTCTCGGAGAGCGCCAAGCACGACATCCGTGCCGAACTGGGGCCGGAGTTCAAGGACTTCGAGTTCGAGGATCTCAACCCCAAGACCTTCATCCGCAAGCAGCTCGACAACGACGAGCTGGGGCTGAAGGAGATCCGCAACGGCTTCGACATCAAGAAGGAGATGGCCGAGGTCACCGAGGCCGTCCACAGCCGCGACACGGACTCGTCCTCCTCGTCCTCTTCTTCGTCATCGTCTTCGTCTTCCTCGTCCGGCGGCGGGCGCATCGACATGACGAAGAAGCCCGAGGAGCCGGGCAAGGACGACCGCCCGCCCTTCGACTTCGACGCCACGTGATCTTCGCCGCCTGACGGCCGCCTTCGCCGCGGTGCGCGACCGGGTGGCTATGCTGCCTGGTTGTTGTGCGGAGCGGACGAGTACGCCCGAAAGGGGGGCGGGCCGGACCGTTCCGTCGAGAGCGAGGAGGCGTCCGGGCATGGAGACGACGAGTCGGGCAGTCGAACAGGTGCCGGCCGCGGAGGGTGGACAGCAGGTCCCCTCCGCTCGGCGCACCGTCGACGGCTACCTGGAGGCACCCTTCCCGTGGTACGGCCTCGACGAGGCCTTCACGGGGCCGCGCTGGCTGATGCAGGTGGGGACGGCGGCCGACGGGGCCGTCGAACACGGTTCCATCGGACACGGTGACGAACCCTCCGTGCGGCACGAGACGGCCGGGGAGGACCGGGGGAGATTCGCGGTCGTCGTGACCGTCGCCGCCAATCCGCCCCGCAGGAGCGCCGATGGGACGGGGCTCCTGGAGGCCACCTCGGTGTCGTCGGCGGCCTGGCTGGCGGGGGTGGGGCTGCTGTCCTTCACCTGGCCCGGGCAGATGGACCACAGTCTGCGGGACGACTGGCTGGACCAGCAGACGGAGACGGCGTGGGCGCTGGCGGACGACCTCGCCGGACCGGAGTGGTCGAGCCTCTCCCTGCCGGTGGACGGGGTGCCCACGCCGTTCCACTACCGCGAGTCGGAGTTCGGGTGGGTGCTGGCCGGGTCCACCGGGCAGGGGGTGCACCTCGGGGCATACGGGAGGGGCATGAGCGCGTACGGGCTCGGCTTCTCGGTGGTCAAGGACGTCGCCGAGTACGCGGTCTAGGAGTCTGATGAAGATCTTGCTCCGGCCGCCTGACTCGCCCCGGATTGCCAGTAAATGTCAATCACTATGAACCGGTGCAAGTCGGGCGCGATTTCAAGATCTTCAGGACGCTTCCAGGCCTGTGGGGAACTGCGGGCCGTTCGAGGCCGGTCGCGCAGTTCCCCGCGCCTCTGAGTCGGCCGACGAGCCGGCTGACCTTCGGGGCGGTCGTGTCGGTCGGGCCTAGAACTTGTTCTTGGGCGTGATCCCCAGCGACAGCCCCGAAAGGCCCCGCTGCCGTCCCCCCAGCTTCCCCGCGATCGCCCGCAGCGCCGCACCCGCCGGAGAGGACGGGTCCGTCAGGACCACGGGCTTGCCCTCGTCGCCGCCCTCGCGCAGGCGGACGTCGATCGGGATGGAGCCGAGGACGGGGACCGTGGCGCCCGTCGTGCGGGTCAGGCCGTCCGCGACGCGCTGACCGCCGCCCGTGCCGAAGACGTCGACCATCTCGCCGCAGTGCGGGCAGGGCAGGCCGGACATGTTCTCGACCACGCCGACGATCTTCTGGTGCGTCTGCACGGCGATCGCACCCGCACGCTCGGCGACCTCGGCCGCCGCCTGCTGCGGGGTGGTGACGACCAGGATCTCCGCGTTCGGGACGAGCTGCGCCACCGAGATCGCGATGTCGCCGGTGCCGGGCGGCAGGTCCAGGAGGAGGACGTCCAGATCGCCCCAGTAGACGTCCGCGAGGAACTGCTGGAGCGCGCGGTGGAGCATCGGGCCGCGCCACACCACGGGGGCGTTGCCCGGCGTGAACATGCCGATGGAGATGACCTTCACGCCGTTCGCCGACGGCGGCATGATCATGTTCTCGACCTGGGTCGGACTGCCGTCCGCGCCGAGCATGCGGGGCACGCTGTGGCCGTAGATGTCCGCGTCGACCACGCCCACCTTGAGACCGTCGGCCGCCATCGCCGCCGCCAGGTTCACCGTCACCGAGGACTTGCCGACACCGCCCTTGCCGGACGCCACCGCGTAGACGCGGGTGAGGTTGCCGGGCTTGGCGAAGGGGACCTCGCGCTCGGTCTGACCGCCGCGCAGGGCGTTCGCCAGCTCCTTGCGCTGCTCGTCGCTCATGACGTCGAGCGTGACGTCGACACGGGTGACACCCTCGACCCCGGAGACCGCCTCGGTCACCCGCTGGGTGATGGTCTCGCGCATCGGGCAGCCGGATACCGTCAGGTACACCGTGACCGCGACCGCCCCGTCCGCGCCGATCTCCACCGACTTGACCATCCCCAGCTCGGTGATGGGCCGGTTGATCTCGGGGTCGTTCACCGTCGCCAGTGCCTCGCGCACCGCGTCTTCGCTAGCCATAAGGACGATGGTACGGCGCCCACGGGGGCCCGCGGCCAGCCCCTCAGCGGTCGTCTGCGTCACGTCCCGGCGACCGATCTGCCGGGAATACCACCTTGCCCTCGTGCCCCCCGTGGCCGTCGCGCCGGTCGTCCAGCTCCTTGAGCACGTCCTGCAGCTCGTTGCGGATCCAGTCGCGGGTGGCGACCTCGCCGAGGCCCATCCGCAGCGCGGCGACCTCCCGGGTGAGGTACTCGGTGTCGGCGATCGACCGCTCGTTCTGCTTGCGGTCCTGTTCGAGGTTGACGCGGTCGCGGTCGTCCTGCCGGTTCTGCGCGAGCAGGATCAGCGGGGCGGCGTAGGAGGCCTGCAGGGACAGCATCAGGGTGAGGAAGATGAAGGGGTAGTTGTCGAAGCGCAGGTCGTGCGGGGCGAAGACGTTCCACAGCACCCACACGATGATGACGACCGTCATCCAGACGATGAACCGCCCGGTGCCCAGGAAGCGCGCGATGCGCTCGGAGAGCCGGCCGAAGGCCTCCGGGTCCCACTCGGGCACCAGCCGGCGCCGGGGCGGCCGCGGCTGGTCGAGCCGGACGCGCGGACGGGTGGTCGCGGTCGCGCCGGAGACGGTGCGCTCGCGCATGTTCTCGCGCGCGCCGTCGCGCTCAGGAGCCATGGGGGACCACCCCCTTGCCCGACGCGCCGCCCGACGCGCCGCCCGCCCGGTCGCCGGTCTCCTCGCCCGTCTCCTCGTCCGCCTCGTCGTTGAGGTGGAACTCCGTCTCCCGCCAGTCGTCGGGCAGCATGTGGTCCAGCACGTCGTCCACGGTGACGGCGCCGAGCAGCGCCCCCGCCTCGTCCACCACGGGCGCCGCGACCATGTCGTACGTGGCGAAGAACCCCGCGACGACCGGCAGCTGGGCGTCCGGGTCGAGCGCCTGCAGGTCGTCGTCGAGGACCGCGCTGACCAGGGTGTACGGCGGCTCCCGCAGCAACCGCTGGAAGTGCACCGTGCCGAGGTACTTGCCGGTGGGCGTCTCGTCGGGCGGGCGGCAGACGTAGACCTGGGCCGCCAGGGCCGGGGACAGGTCGGCGTTGCGGACGCGCGCGAGGGCGTCGGCGACGGTGGCGTCGGGGCGCAGGACGATCGGCTCGGTGGTCATCAGACCGCCGGCCGTGTGCTCCTCGTAGGACATCAGCCGCCGCATGTCGGCCGCGTCGTCGGGCTGCATGAGGCTCAGCAGCCGCTCCTTGTCCGCCTCGGGCAGCTCGGCCAGCAGGTCGGCCGCGTCGTCGGGGTCCATGGCCTCCAGGACGTCCGCCGCGCGCTCCTCCTTCAGCTTGCCGAGGATCTCGATCTGGTCGTCCTCCGGCAGCTCCTCCAGCACGTCGGCGAGACGGTCGTCGTCGAGGGCGGCGGCGACCTCGGCGCGCCGTTTCGCGGACAGGTGGTGCAGGACGTTCGCGAGGTCGGCTGGGCGCAGCTGCTCGAAGGTGGCGAGCAGGCTCTCGGCGCCCTGTCCGTGTTCCTCCAGGGAGAACCCGGTCACCGACAGCCACCCGACGGTGAGCGTCTCGCCCTTGGCCCGCCGGAAGGCGCTGCCCTTCCTGCCCTTGCGGACGAAGACCCGGGTGATCTCCCAGTCCCGGCGGGCCGGCAGCTGCTGCACGGACACGTCGAGGACGGTGACCTCCTCGTTGGTCTCGACGAGCGTGACGCGCCGGTCGAGCAGTTCCCCGAAGACGAGCCGCTCGGTGGGCCGCTGCTCGAAGCGGCGGACGTTGAGCACGCCGGTGGTGATGACCTGGCCGGACTCGATGCCGGTCACCCGGGTCATGGGCAGGAAGATGCGGCGCCGGGTGGACAGTTCGACGACCAGGCCGAGCAGCCGCGGGGGACGGCGTCCGACCCGCAGCATGACGACCAGATCGCGTACCCGGCCCACCTGGTCACCGTTGGGGTCGAAGACCGGGACACCGGCGAGGTGCGAGACGAAGATCCGGGGGGCACCGGCTGCCATGGCTGTGGTTCCCTGCTTCCTTTTGCGTACCGCGGTGCGGCTGGTTTCCTTTTCCGAATCGCCTTCCCAATTGCCCGCTCCTGCGGGCTTCAGGCTAGCCCGTCCCGATCGGATACGCCCTGGTGAGCGGTCCGTACGGACCCGTTCCGAGGACGGTCCCGGGCCCGGGTACGCTGCCGTACGCCGCTGAGCACACCCCCGCAGAAAGGCGCGCCTCTCCGTGACTGCGAACCCCCAGAGCCGTACCCGTCGGGCCGCGCTGGTGAGCGCGCTGTGCGCACTGGTCGTGGGCCTGGGAGCGGGGTGCGCCGAGGATCCGGACGCGGGCACGAACGGGGTGGGCAAGCTGCCCGCCGCGCAGATCCAGGCGAAGACGAAGAAGGCCGCCGGGGCGGTGGACGCGGTGCGGCTGTCGGGGACCGTGGTCACCAGCGGCCGTACGTACCGGCTCGACATGCGGCTGAAGGAGGACGGCGGCACGGGGTCGGTGACCTCGGAGGGGGCCGCGTTCCATCTGCTGCGGGTCGGCGAGCAGCTCTTCCTGAAGGCCGACTCGGCGTTCTGGACCCATGAGGACGGCACGTCCGACGACGACGCCAAGGACACGGCCGCGGCGGACAAGCTCGACGGCAAGTACGTGAAGGTGCCGTCGGGGGACCCCTCGTACAAGAAGTTCAGCGTCTTCACGGACAAGGACCTCCTTCTCGACGGTCTGCTGACCCTGCACGGTTCGGTGAGGACGGACGGCCACCACGAGCAGTCCGGCACCCGCACCATCCGCATCACCGGGGACGGCGGCGACGGCGGCACCCTGGACGTCTCCCTGGAGGGCGAGCCGTACCCGCTGCGCCTGGTCCGGGCGGGCGGCGCGGGCACCCTGACCTTCTCCTCCTGGGGCAAGGACTTCCCGCTGCAGGAACCGCAGAAGGACGAGACGGTCGACTACGGCAAACAGCTCCCGACGTCGTAGGGGGGCGCCGCGTGCCGCCCGCCGTTCAGGGGGGCTACGCCTTTCTCCGCCGGACCAGCAACCGGTGCAGCCCGGCGGGGATCGCCTCCCGCGTCGTGGCCGGCGACGGCACCGGCCGGGCCGCGAGATCGCCGTCGGGCAGGGGCAGCACACCCCCCGTCGGCTCCAGGCGCAGCACCCGGCACTCCCGCGCCCAGCGCTCGGTCATCGCCTCGCCGTCGGGAGCGTTGAGCCGCTTGCCCTTGAGCTCGGCGACGGCCGCCTCCCACCGCTCGGACCCGGGCGCGAGCCCGACGACCGCGGCGGTCCAGGTGACCAGCCGGCCGCCCTTGTCCTTGCTGCGGACGGTGACCTCGGCGGAGCCGCCCTCCGCGAGTCCCGGAAGCGGCTGCTCGCCGGGCCCGTCGCCGACCACGCAGGCAGCGCCCTCGTGCCACGCGTGCCACAGCGCACGCGCGGCCGGTTCGCCCGCGCCGCGGACCCAGATGAGGCCGGACTTCTTGGTGGCCTCCTCGACGAGGGCCTGGTCGAGCAGCTCGCTAGTCATGGCGCCCAGCCTAGTCAGGACCGGTCCGGCCCGGTCCGGCCCGGTCACAGCCAGCCGTTGCGCTTCAGGGTGCGGTGGATGCCGACGCACATCCCGACCATGACCGTCATGACGACGGGGTAGCCGAACTTCCAGTGCAGTTCGGGCATGTAGTCGAAGTTCATGCCGTACACCCCGCAGACCATCGTCGGTACGGCGATGATGGCCGCCCAGGACGTGATCTTGCGCATGTCCTCGTTCTGGGCGACGGAAGCCTGCGCGAGGTTGGCCTGGAGGATCGAGTTCAGCAGCTCGTCGAAGCCGATGACCTGCTCCTGGACGCGGGCGAGGTGGTCGGCGACGTCCCGGAAGTACTTCTGGATGTCGGGGTCGACCAGCCGCATCGGCCGCTCGCTGAGCAGCTGCATCGGGCGCAGCAGCGGGGAGACGGCCCGCTTGAACTCCAGCACCTCCCGCTTGAGCTGGTAGATCCGGCCCGCGTCCGTGCCGCGCGGGGTGCCCTTGCGGCCCGGCGAGAACACCTCGGTCTCGACCTCGTCGATGTCGTCCTGCACGGCGTCGGCGACCGCGATGTACCCGTCGACGACGTGGTCGGCGATGGCGTGCAGCACCGCCGAGGGGCCCTTGGCGAGCAGCTCGGGGTCGTCCTGGAGGCGGTGGCGCAGCGCGCGCAGTGAACCCTGGCCGCCGTGCCGGACGGTGATGAAGAAGTCCTTGCCGGTGAAGCACATGACCTCACCGGTCTCCACGACCTCGCTGTTGGCGGTGAGCCGGTCGTGCTCGACGTAGTGGATGGTCTTGAAGACGGTGAACAGGGAGTCGTCGTAGCGCTCCAGCTTGGGGCGCTGGTGGGCCTGCACCGCGTCCTCCACGGCCAGCGGGTGCAGCCCGAACTCGCCCGCGATACCGGAGAACTCGGCCTCGGTCGGCTCGTGCAGCCCGATCCACACGAAGCCTCCGTCGCGCCGCACCTGGCGCATGGCCTCCTGCGGGGTCAGCGCGTGCCCGAACTCCACGCGGGAGCCGTCGCGGTAGACGGCGCAGTCGACGACGGCCGACGGCATCGCGGGGTCGCGGGTGGTGTCGTAGGCACCGGTGTCCGCCCGGACGCCGCCCTTGCGGACGCCGACCTTGAGCAGGGAGGGGCGGGCGGGACGGACCACGGCACGCAGGTCGCGGATCATCGACATGGCAGGGCTCCTTCGCGTCGGGCAACGAAAGGCCGTGACGACGGGTGGAACTACCCGGAATGGGGACGTCCTGGTTCGGATGTTTGGCACGTCCACAAAGCGGGGAGCACCGCACCGTCGCGGTGGCGAGTTCGCTGCTGATTCAGATCAGACAGATCAGGCAAAACGAAACGAAGTGCTCTTCCGCGTGAAAGACGCGAACAGGAAAGGACGGCGGTCAGCCGGAACCAGGGGGAAGCTGCATCAGCGGCCGGAAGAGCGAGTGGTACTGCACGGGTGACTTCGATCCATGACAGCCCCACCTCCTCCAGCCGGTCCCTCGTAAGGGAGTCCCATCGGCGTCGGGGCAAGATCGCGACGCTTCGGCGTGCTGCCCCGAACCACCGGCTCAGAGTATCAGTCACCTGAAGTGTCAAGGCGCTGCTTTGCCCGGTACTGACGAGTTCTATGCTCGCGACATGGCTGATGTTCTTCCTCTCGTCGAGGCCCGGTTGCGTACGGCGCTGGGCGAGCCGGACGCCCGCGCGGCGGTCACCTTCCTCGGTACGGACCGGGTCGAGGTGCTCCGTTTCCACGAGGGCGACATCGTCCGCTACGCCACGCTCGGCATGTCAGCGCAGCCGATGACGGACCCCACCGCGGTCCTCGCCGACCCCGTCAAGGGCCCCCGCGCCGAACTGGTCCTCTCCGTGCGGGGCGGCCTCGCCGAGACCGACAAGGTGCTCAGGCCGCTGGCCGTGCTCGCGGCTTCTCCGCAGGTCGAGGGGGTGGTCGTGGCGCCCGGCTCCTCCCTGGACGTGGGCGAACCGCTGTGGCCGGGCGCTCCGTTCACCTCGGTCCTGGTCGCCGAGCCGGGCGGCCTCGTGGCGGATCTGGAGCTGGACGAGCCGCTCGACCCGGTCCGCTTCCTCCCGCTGCTCCCCATGACTCCGAACGAGGCGGCCTGGAAGCGGGTGCACGGCGCCCAGGCCCTCCAGGAGCGCTGGCTGACGCACGGGACGGACCTGCGGGATCCCGCCCGCAGGTCCGTCCCGCTCGACTGACGCTTCGTGAGGAAGGTCACCAACCGGTGGCCGAAAGGCTTCGGTTGGCAAAGGGCGGTCTCCGTGTCATCCGCACGGCCCGTCAGTTCGCGAACACGCCGACCGAGTCCTCGGTGGCGTGTCGCACCGCCGGCTTCTCGGCCTCGTGCGTGAGGGCCTTCCGCCGTACGACGACCACGACAGCGCCGAGGACCGCGGTGACCGCCGCGACCACGAACGGGACATGGATGTCGGTCCACTCCTCGAGCTTGGGCGCGAAGTAGGGCGCGGCCGCCGCGGCGAACCACCGCACGAAGTTGTAGCCCGCGCTCGCCACCGGCCGCGGCGCGTCCGACACGCCGAGCGCCAGCTCGGTGTACACGGTGTTGTTCACCCCGATGAACGCGCCGGACATCACCGTGCAGACGATCGCCGTGGTGTGCGAGCCGTACCCGAGCACCAGCACATCCGCCGCGAGCAGCACGAGCGAGCCGCCGACCACCTTCAGCGAGCCGAACCGCTCCTGCAGCCGGGGTGCCACGACCACCGAGAAGACCGCGAGCAGCACACCCCAGGCGAAGAACACCGCCCCCGACTTGTAGGGAGTCATGCCCAGCACGAACGGGGTGAAGGCCAGCACGGTGAAGAACGTGTAGTTGTAGAAGAACGCCGAGGCCGCCGCGGAGGCGAGACCGACGTGGCCGAGCGCCTTCACCGGGTCGAGCAGCGAGGTCCGCCGGGCGGGCCTCGGCTGCTCCTCCAGGAACGCCGTGACGCACAGGAAGCCCACCGCCATCAGGAACGCGGTGCCGAAGAAGGGGTAGCGCCAGCTCGCGTCGCCGAGCACCGCGCCGAGCAGGGGGCCGCAGGCCATGCCGAGGCCGAGGGCGGACTCGTACAGCAGGATGGCCGCGGCGCTGCCGCCGGCCGCCGCGCCGACGATGACGGCGAGGGCCGTCGACACGAAGAGGGCGTTGCCGAGGCCCCAGCCGGCGCGGAAGCCGACGAGTTCGGCGACCGAGTCCGAGGTGCCCGCGAGGCCCGCGAAGACCACGACGAACGCGAGCCCGAGCAGCAAGGTCCTGCGGCCGCCGATCCGGCTGGAGACGAAGCCCGTCACCAGCATCGCGAACGCGGTGATCAGGAAGTACGAGGTGAAGAGCAGCGAGACCTGGCTGGGTGTGGCGTCGAGACCCCGCGCGATCGAGGGCAGGATCGGGTCGACCAGTCCGATGCCCATGAAGGCGACGACGGAGGCGCCGGCCGTGGCCCACACGGCCCTGGGCTGACGCAGGAGACCGGAAGTAGTTGGCATATGCACACGATAAGTTAGCTCTGCTAATTAATGCAAGCTACATGCATCTGGGTCCGATGAACCCGTTCCGGCCGGACGGGTGATCGTCCTTGACGTGGGCCTGCTCGGGTAGGACCGTGGGGCCCTATGAGGGGCGAACCCAGTTGCCCGAAGTGTGGTGGCCGGGTCAGGGCTCCCGGACTCTTCTCCGACTCCTGGCAGTGCGATGTGCACGGGACGGTGCATCCACTCCAGCCCGTGATCCCGCCCAGCGTCGAGGCCCTCAGTGTCGTGGTGCACCGCACCCAGGTGCCCGTGTGGATGCCGTGGCCGCTGCCGGTCGGCTGGCTGTTCACGGGGGTGACGTACGCCGGTGACGACCGCAGCGGCGGTCGCGCGACCGCGGTCGCCTGCTCCGGACCCGGCCCGCTGGGCGGGGTGGCCGAAATGATCCTCGTCGCGGAGGAGCTCGGGGTGGGGCTCGGCGCACGGTACGCCGGGATCGACGGGCCCGACCCGGGGCCGTACATGAGCGTCGAGAAACCCGCGCAGGCGAAGGTGCTGGCCGTCGGCCGGCCCACGCCGTTGTGGCATGTCTCCGGGGTGCCGGACGACCGGGCCGTGTTCGCGGGGGAGGCCCGCGGGCTGTGGCTGTGGGCGGTGATGTGGCCCGAGCAGGCCGGGCTGCTGATGTACGACGAGTTGGTGCTGACGGACCTGCGGGACGCGGGCGCGGAGGTGGAGCTGGTGCCCTGCGGCGCGTTGTCGCCGCGCTTGCTCAAGCCGTGAGGGGTCGGGTGCGGGTGCGGGGGCGGGGGGCGTGGGGGCTTGTCGCGTAGTTCCCCGCGGCCCTGGGGTGGGTGTGGCTGACCCCTTGATGTAGGGGGCGAACCCGGCTTTCGGGTGTGACATTCGGTGTTCGAATCTGGGCTATGCTGAGGCGTCCCGTCCGTCTGCCGTCCCCGCTGGGAGTTTCCGTGCGTATCGATCTGCACTGCCACTCCACGGCGTCCGACGGCACGGACACGCCCGCCGAGCTGGTGCGGAACGCCGCCGCCGCAGGACTGGACGTCGTCGCCCTGACCGATCACGACACCACCCGCGGGTACGCGGAGGCGATCGGCGCGCTGCCCGAGGGGCTCACCCTGGTCACCGGTGCCGAGCTGTCGTGCCGGATCGACGGGGTCTCCCTGCACATGCTGGCCTACCTCTTCGACCCCGAGGAGCCCGCCCTGCTCGCCGAGCGCGAGCTGGTGCGCGACGACCGGGTGCCGCGGGCGCGCGGCATGATCGCCAAGCTCCGCGAGCTGGGCGTGCCCGTCACCTGGGAGCAGGTCGCCCGGATCGCCGGTGACGGTTCCGTGGGGCGGCCGCACGTCGCGACCGCGCTGGTCGAGCTCGGGGTCGTACCGAGCGTGAGCGACGCCTTCACCGAGGAGTGGCTCGCGGACGGCGGCCGGGCCCATGTCGAGAAGCACGAGACGGACCCCTTCGAGGCGATCCGGCTGGTCAAGGGCGCGGGCGGGGTCACCGTCTTCGCGCACCCCGGCGCGAGCAAGCGCGGGCGTACGGTCCCCGAGTCCGCGATCGCCGAACTGGCCGCCGCCGGCCTCGACGGCATCGAGGTCTACCACATGGACCACGACGCGGACACCCGTGCCCGGCTGAGCGGGCTCGCGAAGGACCTCGGGCTCCTCGTCACGGGTTCCTCCGACTACCACGGCAGCCGCAAGACCTGCGTGCTCGGCGAGTACACCACCGACCCCGAGGTGTACGGGGAGATCACCCGGCGCGCCACGGGGGCGTTCCCCGTGCCGGGGACCGGCGGGGCCTGAGGGTCACCTCCGCCCGCCCGCCACCCCTCTTTCCCGCAAGGCTTCTGCACTGATGTTCGACGTCGCCGTCTTCGGCTCTCTGTTCCTGACCCTTTTTGTCATCATGGATCCCCCCGGGATCACCCCGATCTTCCTCGCGCTGACCGCCGGACGTCCCGGCAGGGTGCAGAAGCGGATGGCGTTCCAGGCCGTCTGTGTCGCGGGCGGTGTCATCACCGTCTTCGGGCTGCTCGGACACCAGATCCTCGACTACCTGCACGTCTCCGTGCCCGCCCTGATGATCGCGGGCGGCCTGCTGCTCCTGCTGATCGCGCTCGATCTGCTCACCGGCAAGACCGACGAGCCGAAGCAGACCAAGGACGTCAATGTGGCGCTGGTGCCGCTGGGCATGCCGCTGCTGGCCGGGCCGGGCGCCATCGTGTCGGTGATCCTGGCCGTGCAGAAGGCCGACGGTGTCGCCATGCAGGTGTCGGTGTGGGGCGCGATCCTCGCCATCCATGTCGTGCTGTGGCTGGTCATGCGCTACTCGCTGCTGATCATCCGCGTCATCAAGGACGGCGGCGTGGTCCTGGTGACCCGACTCGCGGGCATGATGCTCTCCGCGATCGCCGTGCAGCAGATCATCAACGGCGTCACCCAGGTCGTGCGCGCGAGCTGACCGGCGTCCACGCACAGAGCCCCGTACGGCGATCGGCGCCGTACGGGGCTCTGAAGTGTGTGAGGTCCCGCGGACTACGAGGCCGCGGAGTCGGCCGGTCGGATCCACAGCCGCTGCCCGATGGCGGCGGCGTCCTGCACGATCCGGTTGACGGAGGCGGCGTCCACGACGGTGCTGTCCACGGGCGTGCCGTCGACGTCGTCGAGTCGCATGATTTCGAAGCGCACAGGCTTCTCCCTTCGTCTGGTCATCCTCCTGGAGGATTACTCGTTACATGAGGAGTCAACGGGCTGCGTGTTACAAACATTCCCTACGCTAAAGAAATTTTTCGAACGACTAATTACCCGTTGGTAAGAGTGTGTACGGAGACTGAACGGGATCGGTTGTGTTCACAGCGTGACCGCCGGGACAATGGGGCCGATGAACGACGACCTCCCGGCCCTCGCCGCCCGCATCGACCGCACGAACGAGCTGCTGACCCGCATGCTCGCCGAGGTGGCCAAGACACCCTCGACCCATGCGATCTTCGTCGACGCGGGGTACCTCTACGCCGCCGCGGGCCGGCTGATCGCCGGGACGGAGGACCGCAGGGCCTTCGACCTCGACGCGGAGGGGCTGATCGAGGCGCTCATCGACCGCGCCCGCTCGATCTTCGCGGACAGCAGACTGCTGCGCGTCTACTGGTACGACGGCGCCCGGCGCCGTATCCACACCGCCGAGCAGCAGTCCATCGCCGAACTCCCCGACGTCAAAGTCCGGTTGGGCAACCTCAACGCCAACAACCAGCAGAAGGGCGTCGACTCGCTGATCCGCACCGACCTGGAGTCACTGGCCCGGCACCGCGCCATCAGCGACGCGGCCCTGCTCGGCGGCGACGAGGACCTGGTCTCCGCGGTGGAGGCCGCCCAGGGGTACGGCGCCCGCGTCCACCTGTGGGGCATCGAGGCACCGGAGGGCCGCAACCAGGCCGAGCCGCTGCTCTGGGAGGTCGACAGCCAGCGCACCCTCGACCTCGACTTCTTCAAGCCGTACGTCGTCCGGCGCACCGCCCCCGCCTACGAGGCGAACGGCGCGAGCCGGCCCACCCGCGAGGACGTCCGCTTCGTCGGCGCCCAGATCGCGGCGAAGTGGCTCGCGGCCCGCGGCCGGGAGGCCCTGGTCGAGCTGCTGCCCGGCCACCCCTACCTGCCCGGCTCCGTCGACCAGGACCTCCTCGTGGAGGCCGAGGGCATCCTGCAGTACTCCCTGCGCGGCCAGTCCGACCTGCGACGCGCCCTGCGCGACGGGTTCTGGGAGCACGTGCAGACGCAGTACTAGGGCGGGTCGTGCGGCGCTCTAGCCGCGGTGCGGGTGCCGGTCCCAGAAGTCGGCGAGGCCCTGGGCCGTGGGCAGCGGCCGGTCCAGGTTGGGGGAGTGCTCGGCGTCCGGGACGACGGTCCGGTGGGCCTGCAGCCGCAGGGCCATCTCGTCCAGCAGCGGCACCGGCCAGGTGTCGTCCCGCGCACCCGACAGGACGTGGAACGGCAGTGGTACGGCGGCGAGTTCGGCGACGCGGTCGGGCTCCGCGCACAGCTGACGGCCCGTGGCGAGGAGCTGGGCGGGCTTGTGATTCAGCCAGCGCAGCCGCAACTGCTCCGGACTCCCGAACCCGCGGACCGGCCCGCCGACTTCCTCCGGCGGGCCCATCGCCACGATGGCCTCCCACACCTCGGGCATCGTCATCACGGCGAGCGCGTCGTGCAGCAGTTTCACCCGCAGCTTCTGCGACTCCGAGATCTCGGCCGGGCCCGAGGACATCAGGGTGAAGGACAGGAAGGGGGAGTGGTCCAGCAGGACCGCCGCACGGGCGACCTGGCCGCCCAGTGAGTGCCCGACCAGATGCACGGGGGTGCCGAGCGCCGCCGCCTGTGCGAGGACGTCCCGGGCCAACTCCTCGCGGGCGTAGGGTGCTTCGTCGTCCGCCGGCCCGTCTGACTCGTTCTGTCCGCGTCCGTCCACCGTGACCGTCCGGTAGCCGCGTGCCGCCAGGGGCCCGTGCAAGTCGTGGAAGTCCTCCTTGCTTCCGGTGAAGCCGGGCATCAGCAGCGCCACGCCCCGCTCCCCGGCACCGGGTGCCGGCGGAGAGTCGACGACGGCGAAGTCACCGCGCGTGGTCCGCAGCGCGTACGCGCGGGCACCGGGAGGCGGAGGGAACGAGGTCAAGGAGGGGGTCGGCCTGGTCACGTGCTGAGGCTACCCGCAGGCAGGGGCGGGAATGCCGACGGCCCGGCTCCTCCGTGGGGAGGAGCCGGGCCTTAAGTCCGTGCAGCCGGCCTGCGGCCGGGGCCGGTCAGCCGTCCGCGGGCTCCGCGGCGGCCGTCGCCTTACGGGTGCGACGCACCCTCGGCTTCGCCTCGGCGGCCTCGTCCGGGGCGGTGGCCGCGGTCTTCCGGGTGCGGCGCGGCTTCGCCTCCGCTTCCTCGGCCGTGGCCTGCGCCGGGATCTCGGCCGTCACCGGGGCGGTGGCGGTCTTGCGCGTGGTCCGGCGCGGCTTGGCCTCGGCCTCCACGGCTTCCGCGGGGGCGGCCGTCTTGGTGGCGGCCGTCTTGCGGGTGCGGCGGGGCTTGGCCTCGGTCGCTTCGGCGGTGTCCACGGCGGCTTCGGCCGTCACCGGGGCGGTGGCGGTCTTGCGCGTGGCCCGGCGCGGCTTGGCCTCGGCCTCCACGGCTTCCGCGGGGGCGGCCGTCTTGGTGGCGGCCGTCTTGCGGGTGCGGCGGGGCTTGGCCTCGGTCGCTTCGGCGGTGTCCACGGCGGCTTCGGCCGTCACCGGGGTGGCGGCGGTCTTGCGCGTGGTCCGGCGCGGCTTGGCCTCGGCCTCCACGGCGGTGGCCTGGGCCGGGATCTCGGCCGTGGCGGCCGTCTCCGGGGCCTCGGCGACCTTGCGCGTGGTCCGACGCCGGGGCTTGGTCTCGACCGCCTCGGCGGTGTCGACCGCGGTCTCCGCGGGGGCGGCCGTCTTGGTGGCGGCCGTCTTGCGGGTGCGGCGGGGCTTGGCCTCGACTGCTTCGGCGGTGTCCACGGCGGGCTCGGCCGTCACCGGGGCGGTGGCGGTCTTGCGCGTGGCCCGGCGCGGCTTGGCCTCGACCGCCTCAACCGTGTCGACCGCGGCTTCCGCGGGGGCGGCGGCCGTCTTGGTGGCGGCTGTCCTGCGGGTGCGGCGCGGCGTGGCCGCAGCCGTCTCGGCGGTGTCCACCGCGGTCTCCGCCGGGGTGGCGGCGGCCGTCCTGCGCGTGCGGCGAGGCTTGACCACAGCGGCCTCGGCGGCCTCGGGGGCCTCCGTCACCTCCGTGACCGGGGTCGTCCCGACGGTCTCGACCGTCTCGGCGACGGCCTCGGCGGCCGGAGCCGCGGCCGTGCTCCTGCGGATGCGGCGGCGCGGCGCGGCGGGGGCCTCGGGGGCCGCCTCCGTGCCCTCGGCCGTGGTCACGGCCGTTTCGGCGGACGGGGCCTGAGCCGACGTCAGCTCCGCGGCCTCGGCCGTCTCCGTGGCCGGGGTGGCCTCGGCGGACCGGCGGGTGCGGCGGCGGCGCGGCTTGGCCGGGGCGTCCGTGGCCTGCGGGGCCTCGGGGGCGTCCAGGGACGGGCCTTCCGCGGTCGTCAGGGCCGCCTCGGCGGCCTCCGGCGCGGCGGACGTCACCGTGGTCACGGCGGTCGCCTCGGCGGCCGCTCCGGCGCGCGTACGGCGTCGGCGGCGCGGGGTGCGGGACGCTGCGGCCTCCTCGGCGACGGGCGTCTGCTCCGTCGTGGAGACCTCCGGCGCCCCGTCGAGCACGGCCCCGCCGCGCGTACGGCGTCGGTGGCGCGGTGTACGGGCCGGACGCTCGCGCTCGGCGGAGTGGTCGGCGGAACGGGACTCGCCCCGGCCACCGCGCTCGGTCCGGCCGCCACGGCCACCGCGTGCACCGCGGCCGCCGCCCGGCTCGCCCAGGTCCTCCAGCTCCTCCGCGTCCAGCCCTGCGCGGGTGCGCTCGGAGCGGGGCAGGACACCCTTGGTGCCGGCGGGGATGCTCATCTCCTCGTAGAAGTGCGGGGAGGTGGAGTACGTCTCCGGCGGATCGTTGAACGAAAGCTCCAGCGCCTTGTTGATCAGCTGCCAGCGCGGGATGTCGTCCCAGTCGACGAGCGTGACCGCGATGCCCTTGGCGCCCGCGCGGCCCGTACGGCCGACGCGGTGCAGGTACGTCTTCTCGTCCTCGGGGGTCTGGTAGTTGATGACGTGGGTGACACCCTCGACGTCGATGCCGCGCGCGGCGACGTCGGTGCAGACGAGGACGTCCACCTTGCCGTTGCGGAAGGCGCGCAGCGCCTGCTCGCGCGCCCCCTGGCCGAGGTCGCCATGGACCGCGCCCGAGGCGAAGCCGCGCTGCTTGAGCTGGTCGGCGAGGTCGGCGGCGGTGCGCTTGGTACGGCAGAAGATCATGGCGAGGCCACGGCCCTCGGCCTGGAGGATGCGCGCGACCATCTCCGGCTTGTCCATGTTGTGCGCGCGGTACACGTGCTGCGAGATGTTCGCGACGGTCACGCCCTCGTCGTCCGGCGCGGTGGCGCGGATGTGCGTGGGCTGCGACATGTAGCGGCGGGCGAGTCCGATGACCGCGCCCGGCATGGTCGCCGAGAACAGCATGGTCTGGCGGCGCGCCGGCAGCAGGTTGATGATCTTCTCGACGTCGGGCAGGAAGCCCAGGTCGAGCATCTCGTCGGCCTCGTCGAGGACGAGGGACCTGATGTGCTGCAGGTTGAGCTTCTTCTGGCCCGCGAGGTCGAGGAGCCGGCCCGGGGTGCCGACGACGACGTCGACGCCCTTCTTGAGGGCCTCGACCTGGGGCTCGTAGGCCCGGCCGCCGTAGATGGCGAGGACGCGCACGTTGCGCACCTTGCCGGCCGTCAGCAGGTCGTTGGTGACCTGGGTGCACAGCTCGCGCGTGGGGACGACGACGAGCGCCTGCGGGGCCTCGGTGAGGTCCTCGGGCCGCGCGCGGCCGGCCTCGACGTCGGCGGGGACGGTCACGCGCTCGAGGAGCGGGAGTCCGAAGCCGAGCGTCTTTCCGGTGCCGGTCTTGGCCTGGCCGATGACGTCTGTGCCCGACAGGGCCACGGGGAGCGTCATCTCCTGGATGGGGAAGGGAGTGGTGATGCCGACGGCCTCCAGGGCCTCGGCGGTCTCGGGAAGGATTCCGAGCTCTCGGAACGTCGTAGTCAGGGTGCTGCCTCTTCTGTGTACGCGGTGCGAGGCGAGCGCGGGGGTCTTTGACGGACCGTGCCGGGGACGTCGGCTGCCTTACGGGCCAACCGCAGGGCGGCGAGCCGTATGACACGGGACCTCTGCCGACGCTCTAGCGCTCGTACCGCTGGAGGGTTCCCTCCGGTCGTCGTACGCGATGTGCCGTACGGCCGGGGAGGGCTGTCGGGTCGGAGCCGATCGGGCCACCGACCGGGCATCCTCATACGTGCGGCCCGTCGAATATTCGGCAGGCGCATTACCACCATACCCCGGAATCGCGCACACGCGATGGCCGATTCGGTCACGTTGTGGTTGTCACACCGTCGGACGTGGTCGTCCGCGTCGTCGTGGTCACACTGATTGACCAGGTACTTCCGGCGTGCGGCGAGCGGGCTATTGTGCGCTGCATGACCACCTCTGACAAGCCTGAGAACGCCCCCGAAGAGCCTGCCGAGTCCACCGGGTCCGCCGAGGCCGCCGAGACCGTCACGGGGATCGCCGCCCAGGACTGGGCGCGGGCCTCCGCCGATCCGCAGTACCGGGCCGCGGTCGTGGACCTGCTCGGCGCCCTCGCGTACGGCGAGCTGGCCGCGTTCGAGCGGCTCGCGGAGGACGCCAAGCTGGCGCCCACGCTGGAGGACAAGGCGGAGCTGGCGAAGATGGCCTCGGCCGAGTTCCATCACTTCGAGCGGCTGCGCGACCGGCTCACGGAGATCGGCGAGGAGCCGACCGCGGCCATGGAGCCGTTCGTGGCCGCGCTCGACGGCTTCCACCGGCAGACCGCGCCCTCGGACTGGCTGGAGGGCCTGGTCAAGGCGTACGTCGGCGACTCGATCGCCAGTGACTTCTACCGGGAGGTGGCGGTCCGCCTCGACAGCGACTCCCGCGCCCTGGTGCTCGCCGTGCTCGACGACACCGGGCACGCCGGCTTCGCCGTGGACCGCGTCCGCGCGGCGATCGACGCCGACCCGCGCGTGGGCGGACGGCTCGCCCTGTGGGCGCGCCGGCTGATGGGCGAGGCGCTGTCGCAGTCCCAGCGGGTGGTCGCCGACCGGGACGCGCTGTCGACGATGCTCGTGGGCGGTGTCGCGGACGGCTTCGACCTGGCCGAGGTCGGCCGGATGTTCTCCCGGATCACCGAGGCCCACACCAAGCGGATGGCCGCGCTGGGGCTCGCGGCCTGAGAGCCGCCGGGGGCCCCGGGAGGCTATGCCGGGGCCGAGCGGCGCCGCAGCCGGCCGGCCGGGCGCAGCAGCAGGGAGACCGAGGCGACGGAGAAGACCGCCGCTCCGATCAGGCTCGTCAGCAGGGTGCCGGAGCCCAGCGCGCTGTGGGTGACGAAGTCACCGAACAGGGCTCCGGCGACACCCGTCGCGAGGACGAGGGCGCGGACCGGCAGGCGGTGGGACAGGCGCTGGAGCGCCGCCCACGCGAGCGCGAGACCGAGCACAGCGGAGCCGAGCGCTTCCAAGATCATGTGGGTCCCTCCCGGGCGGCGGGCCGTGCACCAAGGTCACAGCCCGTCCTACCCGTGACCTGCGGAAGGCAATCCTCCTGTGGGGACCACTTGTGTGTCCTGTGGGCCCGGGGTGAACGTGCGAAGGGGCCCGGCGGTCGTAGCGACCACCGGGCCCCTTCTCGCGATGCGTGCGCAGCGTTCGTGCCTTGCTGCGCTCGTGCCTTACAGCGCGCCGAAGCCCACCTTGCGCGGGGCCGGCTCGCCCAGCTCGACGTAGGCCAGGCGGTCGGCCGGTACCAGGACCTTGCGGCCGTGCTGGTCCACGAGGCTGAGCAGCTGCGACTTGCCGGCCAGTGCGTCGGCCACCACGCGCTCGACTTCCTCGGGAGTCTGACCGCTCTCCAGAACGATCTCGCGGGGCGCGTGCTGCACGCCGATCTTGACCTCCACGGCTATGTCCCTCCGACGGTCATGGGGTGCGCGGGCGTCCGCGCCGTACGCTGCACACATTAGCCCGGTGAGGGGACGTACACGGCGCGGCCGTCCACGCCAGGAGCGAACAGCGGGCGGGAACAAACGGACGAGGCGCGCCGTGGGTCAGTGCTGATCGGTGCCGTGCAGCGGGAAGCCGGCGATGCCGCGCCACGCCAGCGAGGCCAGGAGCTGCACCGCCTGGTCGCGCGGGACGCTGCGGTCGCTGTGCAGCCAGGACCGGGCGACGACCTGGGCCAGCCCGCCCAGACCGGAGGCCAGCAGCATCGACTCGGGGCGGGAGAGGCCCGTGTCCTCCGCGATGACGTCGCAGATCGCCTCGGCGCACTCGTTGGTGACCTTGTCGACGCGCTCGCGCACGGCGGGCTCGTTCGTCAGGTCCGACTCGAAGACCAGGCGGAAGGCCCCGCCGTCGTCCTCGACGTACGCGAAATAGGCGTCCATCGTGGCGCGGACGCGATGCTTGTTGTCGGTGGTCGACGCGAGCGCGCCCCGCACCGCCTTGATCAGCGACTCGCAGTGCTGGTCCAGCAGGGCGAGGTAGAGGTCGAGCTTGCCCGGGAAGTGCTGGTACAGCACCGGCTTGCTGACGCCCGCCCGCTCGGCGATGTCGTCCATGGCGGCCGCGTGGTAGCCCTGCGCCACGAAGACCTCCTGGGCGGCGCCCAGCAGCTGATTCCGTCGGGCACGGCGCGGAAGGCGCGTACCTCGCGGGCGTGCCGCCTCTGTCTGCTCGATGGCTGTCACGCCGCCTCCCAAAGTCGTCCTCATGCGGTGAGCGCCGCGCCGCCATCGTACTTTTCGGTAACCGTGTGGCGCGCGGTGCGAGCGCAGAATTTCACGGACCGGACGATCGCAAAAGCGGTACAGAAGGTTTTGAAATGGTGCAGTCCGGGCAGAATCCTCTCTCGCTCCTGTTCGGGAGGCCGTCGTGGACGCCGTGACGTCGGCGGTGGTCACGTGAGCGGTGGTGACACGTCGGCGGTCGGTGGCGCGTCGGTGGCGCGTCAGTGGTCAGTGGTCAGTGGCGCGTCAGCGGTAGTCGTCCTCGTCCAGGGAGACGACGCGCGCCTGTTCGACGAGATCCGCCTCGTTCGCCCGCGCGGGGTCCACACCCTCCAGCGGCTCGTCGCGCCCCGGGGAGGCGTCTGCGTACTCCTCGGCGGCCGCGTTCTCCGGTGCCTCGACGTCGATCTCCCCGAAGTCGTCGTCCTCTTCCGCGAACGTCTCGGGGTCGGTGGGGTCAATCGCCATGGTGGGCTCCCTTCCAACGGACGCCCCCGTGAACACGCGGGGGCCACAAACGGGTGCCCTCGGTACGAGCCTAGGAGACACCCGTTTCGGACGCTATGCGATGTGCCCCCGAATCGCGCCGGTACCGACACCCGCCCCGCGCCCCTCTTGTGACGCCGAACACACATGGCCGCACGTGATCGTCTCGTAACATTGCCCGCATGTCTTCGACCGAGCTGCCGTCCGTGCCGCCCACCAGCGTGCTGCCGAAGACGGCCTCCGTCAGGGTCGCGGAGGGCGAGCGGCTGCGGTCCGTCGGTCTGCCGGGCGTCACCCTGACCGTCCGGTCCCGGCCCCCCGCGCGCGAGGGGCTCGAACCCGCTCTGTTCGTCCACGGCCTCGGCGGTTCCTCGCAGAACTGGTCCGCGCTGATGGCCGGGCTCGACGGGGCCGTGGCGAGCGAGGCCGTCGACCTGCCCGGCTTCGGCGACTCCCCGCCCCCGGACGACGGCAACTACTCGATCACCGCACACGCGCGTGCCGTGATCCGCTACCTCGACGCCTCCGCCCGCGGTCCCGTGCACCTCTTCGGCAACTCCCTCGGCGGCGCGGTGTCCACGCGCGTCGCCGCGGTGCGCCCCGACCTGGTCCGCACCCTGACCCTGGTCTCGCCGGCCCTGCCCGAGCTGCGCGTGCAGCGCACCGCCCTCCCGACCGGGCTCGCCGGCCTGCCCGGGGTGACCGCGCTCTTCAGCCGGCTCACCCGCGACTGGACGGCCGAGCAGCGCGTCAGAGGCGTCCTCGCGCTGTGCTACGGCGATCCCGGCCGCGTCTCCCCGGAGGCCTTCCGGCACGCCGTGGAGGAACTCGACCGGCGGCTGCAACTGCCCTACTTCTGGGACGCCATGACCCGCTCCACGCGCGGGCTGCTCAGCGCCTACACCCTGGGCGGCCAGCACGGGCTGTGGCGGCAGGCCGAGCGCGTTCTCGCCCCCACCCTGCTGATCTACGGCGGCCGCGACCAGCTCGTCGGCTTCCGTATGGCCCAGCGCGCCGCCCGCGCCTTCCGCGACTCCCGGCTGCTCACCCTCCCGGACGCCGGGCACGTGGCGATGATGGAGTACCCGGAGACGGTGGCCACCGCCTTCCGCGAGCTGCTCGCCGAGACCGCCGACGCGAAACCGGGGGGCTGAGACTCACGTGGGACGCCACAGTCGGCGTGGACCTGCGCCCAAGAGCGCACCCAAGGACTCCTCCCGTGCCTCCTCGGGAGCCCCCGGCCCGGTGGCGTCGGGGCGGCACCCCGACGGCACCCCGGTGCTGCTCCCCGACGGCACGCCGTCGCACGGGGTTCCCCGCCATCCCGACGGCACCCCCGCGCGCGGTGTCCCGCAGGTCCGCGGGGGGCACCCCGAGCAGCGGGAGGCGGGCGGCGGCTGGGGCGACCTGAGAGGGCGCCAGGCGGGTTCCCCCGGGCAGCCGGTGATACCGCGTCAGCGTCCGGTGCCGCCGCAGGGTCCGCGACCCGGTCCCCGCCAGGAGTACCTCGACGCCTTCGACCGCGGCGAGGGCGACGACGTCTTCACGCGCCCGGGACGGCCGTTCACGCCCACGCGCGCGTGGGGCACTCAGGCGTCCGGCGCCGGGGCGGGTGAACTGCGCGGGGGCGGCCTCTACGGTGGCGCTCCCGGCTCCGGGGCGGACGGCGACGCGCCGCCCGCCGGCGTACCCGCGGACGGCGGGGGCGCCAAGGGGCGGACCTTCACCGGGATCGCCGCCGCCGCGGTCACGACCGTGCTGGCCGTCGTGGTGGCCGGGCAGGTGACCGACGGGCGCGACGCCAACCGCGTCCGGTCGCAGACGGCCGCCGGGAGGGCCGCGGGCGGGGCACTGGAGTCCGGTGCGCCGAGCCCGTCCGTATCCCCCTCCGCGCCTGCCGTGGTGCCGCTGACCTACGACCAGAAGATGGCGACCAAGTACCCGCTGGACGCGAAGCTCAAGGGCTCCGGGAAGTTCGACGCGATCCCCGGCGTCGACAGGGCGCCGGGCAAGGGGCAGAAGTTCAGCTACCGGGTGGACGTGGAGCAGGGGCTCGGTCTCGACGGCGAGTTGTTCGCGCAGGCCGTACAGAAGACCCTCAACGACGACCGCAGCTGGGCGCACGGCAACGCGCGCACCTTCGAGCGGGTCTCCTCCGGAAAGCCGGACTTCGTCATCACCCTCGCCAGCCCCGGCACCACCGCGTTCTGGTGCGACAAGTCGGGTCTGGACACCACCGAGGACAACGTCTCCTGCGACTCGGCCGCCACCGAACGCGTCATGATCAATGCGTACAGATGGGCCCAGGGATCACGTACGTACGGTGACGCCATCCATGCGTACCGGCAGATGTTGATCAACCATGAAGTCGGCCACCGACTCGGGTACCACCACGAGAACTGCAGCAAGGACGGCGAGCTCGCCCCCGTCATGCAGCAGCAGACGAAGTTCCTGGACCACAACGGCATCCACTGTCTCCCCAACCCCTGGGTGTATCCCAAGGGTTGACAGGCGGTTCAGCGCGGGCGCGCGGGGCGCGGGGAGGCGGAGCCGGCCGGCTGAACGCACCGTGACGTTTCGCATCCGAGTGAACTCTTAGCGCGACCGAACGCGACCCGCACGGGAAAGTTACGACCGTTCACCCCTTTTGGTGGCGCGATGGACAACCGTCCGTCGCGCCACCGCCTTGTCCGCATACGTTCTTCCCGCTGTGAGCCGCCGGGTCAACGGCGGCTCCCCGGAGGGGAGATCGGGGGTGCGTGCGTGCGCATCGGACTGCTGACGGAGGGTGGTTATCCGTATGTGGGCGGTGACGCCGGACTCTGGTGCGACCGGCTCGTGCGCGGGCTCGGGCAGCACGAGTTCGACATCTACGCGCTCAGCGACGGACCGCACCGGGAGCGATCGGGTTGCCTCACCCTCCCGCCGCAGGTCAGGCGGGTGCGGACGGCACCGCTGTGGAAGGCCGAGGAGGACGGGGTCGCGTACGGACGGCGCGCACGCCGGCGCTTCACCGAGTGCTACGGCGACCTCGTGACCGCCCTCTGCGACGGCTCACCCGCCCAGGCGGACCGTTTCGCCAGCGCGCTCTACGGCCTGGCCGAACTTGCCCGGGACCAGCGCGGGCTCGTGGGAGCGCTCCGCTCGGAAGGCGCCGTCCGCGCCCTGGAGCGCGCCTGCCGTGCTCCCGGCGCGGTGCGCACGGCGCGCGAGGCGCGCGTACCCGAGCTGCTGACCGTCACCGGCCAACTCGAACGTGCCCTGCGCCCCCTCTCGCTCGACTGGTACGGGTCCGGCGGCCCGCACGAGGGCACCCTCGCCTCGGTGGACCTGTGCCACGCCGCCTCCGGCGGTCCCGCCGCCCTGCCCGGGCTCCTGGCCCGCCACTTCCACGACGTACCGCTGCTCGTGACGGAGCACGGCGTGCGCCTGCGGACGCACTACCTGAGCTCGGGGGCGCCCGGCGCGCCCGCCTCCGCAACGAGCCCCGCGGTCCGCGCCCTGCTCGCCGCCTTCCACGGCCTGCTCGCCGCCGAGACCTACCGGCAGGCGGCCCGCCTCGCCCCCGGCAACGCGCACGCCCGCCGCTGGCAGGAGCACTGCGGCGCCGATCGCGCCAAGGTGCGCACCATCCACCCGGGGATGGACGACACGCCCTTCGCGGACGTGGGCGACGCCCCGGACAACGCCGACCCGCACACCCTGGTCTGGGTCGGCCGCGTGGAACCGACGAAGGACCTGGTCTCCCTGCTGCACGCCTTCGCCCAGGTCCGTACCGAACAGCCGAGGGCCCGCCTGCGGATCGTCGGCACACCCGCCGGGCCCGAGGGCAGGGCCTACCTGGGGCACTGCCGGGTGCTGGCCGCCCAGCTCTTCCCCGACGAGGCCGAGGGCCCGCACGCCGTCGGCGACAACCCCGTGTCCTTCGAGGAGCTCGGCGGTCCGGAGGCCCCCACCCTCGCCGAGACCTACGCGGCCGGTGCCGTGGTCGTCCTGTCCAGCGTCGTCGAGGGCTTCCCGCTGGGGCTCGTGGAGGCGATGTTCTGCGGCCGGGCGACCGTGTCCACCGACGTCGGCGCCGTCGTCGAGGTCATCGGCGGCACCGGGCTCGTCGTCCCGCCGCGCAACCCGCGGGCCCTCGCGCAGGCGTGCGCGGCCTTGCTGCGCGATCCCGAGCGCCGTGCACGCCTGGGCGCGGCCGCCCGCGCCCGCGCGCTGGAACTCTTCACCGTCGAGCAGAACGTCGAGGCCTACCACGGCATCTACCTGGAGATCGTCTCCCAGTGCCCGGCCCTCGGGGCCGTCCTCGGCGAGGCCGGCGACCCCCGTCCGTTCGCCGTCCCCGCCGAGGCCCGACTGCCCGGCCGCTGGACCGGCCTGGGCGCCCGGGTCACGGCCCGCCGCGGCCCTGGCTGGACGGCGGGGCCGCCCGTGCGGGGGGCCTCGGCGCGCGGTGGGCCACCCCCGCAGGGCACCTCGGCCACCGCGGCCCCCCTCGCCGAGGGGGCGCGATGAGCGGCCTGGACGAACTCGACCGACCCGGTGACCCGCAGACCCCCGCCGCGCCCCGCCGCGGTGCCGGGGACCCCGTGAAGGCGCTGATGCACCGTCACCGGGACCTGTGCGAACGCGCCGTCGACCCGCTGGAGATCGCGGCGGGCCTGGAGGCGCACGGCGTCACCGACCGCACCGCTGCCCGCTTCCGGCACCGGGACGTCTTCTCCCTGGCCGAGGAGATGTACGCCCGTGTCCCGCGCGGCGACGACCCACCGCCGCCCCCCGCACCCACGGCCCTGCCGCGCCGCCGCCCGGACCGCACCCTGCTCACCCTGCTGCCGGGCGCCCTGTGCGCGGCGGCGCTGACCGGGCTGCGGTTCACCGACGGGCGGCCGCGCCTCCTCGTGGCCGTCGCCGGAGTCCTCGCCGTCACCCTCGTCCTGCGCCAGGTCCTCGCCAAGGGCCCGCTCGGCCCCCGCCGCGGCACCCGCCCCGGCCGGCGCCGGACCGCCGTCTGGACCGGCTGGCTCCTCGCCCACGCCGCCCTGGGCGAGGGTCTGCTGAGCGCCGCCGTGGCAGGGGGCCCCGACGGACCGCCCACCGGCGCACCGGACGGCCCATGGCCCTTCGCCGCCGTGCCCCTGCTCACCCTCACCCTGGCCTGCGCCCCCGCCGCCTGGTGCGCCCACCTCCTCACCGCCGGCGCCCGCCGCCGACTCGACGCCAGCCGCGGTCTGGAGGAGTTCAGCGCGTCCGTACAGCCGCTGCTGCTGGGTGTGTTCACCCTGTTCCTGGGCGCCCTCGGCGCGCTGACCGCCCTGTGCGCCGCGGCCCTGGACGAGCCGCCCCCGTACGCCCCCGTACTCACCCTGGGCGCCCTCCTCTTCCTCGCCCGCCTCCTCACGGCGCACGGCTTCCCCCACGTCCCCGCGGTCGTCCTCGCCGTCACGGGCACCGCCACGGCCCTCGCCCCGGCCACGGTCCTCGCGGGCCGCCTGCCCGGCTGCGGCGCTCTCGCCGTCCCGGTCGACACCCTCGTCACCGCCTGGGGGCCGGCGAGCGTTCCGGCCCTGCTCTGCGCGGCCGCCGCCCTGTCCCTGCTCGTCCACGCCGTCCGCGCCCTGAGCCGGGCCTCCGCCCACGCGCGAACGGCCCACCGGTGCTGACCGGCCCCGCCTCCCGCACCCCGGCCCGGACACCGGACCGCCGAGGCGGGCCGCCGCGGCCGACCGCCGGCCCCCGACCACCGCGCGCAGCGCCACCCCCACCGTGCGCCGACCGCACGACGCACGCGCTCCTCCATCCAGCCGCAGGCAACCGCAACACCCTCGAAGGAGAGAACAGATGACCACCTCCCGATCCGGAGCGACCGGAGCCACCGGGACACCCGCGGTCGCAGGAGCCCGCACGGCGACAGGAGCAGCCGCGACACCCGGAGCGAGCAAGGCCCACGCGGCCCCGGCAGGCGCAGCGCACACCGAGGGAGCCGCACGATGAGGGTCCTGCTCACCGGAGCCAACGGCTACCTCGGCCGCTTCGTCGCCGACCGCCTGCTCGCCGACCCGGCCGTCCAGCTCACCGCGCTCGGCCGCGGCGACGACGCCGACGTCCGCTTCGACCTCGCGTCCGGCAGCCCCGGCGCGCTCACCCGCTTCCTCGACGCGGTCCACCCCCAGGTCGTCGTCAACTGCGCCGGCGCCACCCGCGGCGGCGCCCGCGAACTCACCCGGCACAACACCGTCGCCGTCGCCACCGTCTGCGAGGCCCTGCGCCGCAGCGGCTGCGGCGCCCGGCTGGTGCAGGTCGGCTGCGGCGCCGAGTACGGCCCGAGCCAGCCGGGCTCCTCCACCGCCGAGGACGCCGTCCCCCGCCCCGGCGGCCCGTACGGCGTCAGCAAACTCGCCGCCACCGAACTCGTCCTCGGTTCCGGCCTGGACGCCGTCGTGCTCCGGGTGTTCTCCCCGGCCGGCCCCGGCACCCCGGCGGGATCACCCCTCGGGCGCCTCGCTGAGGCCATGCGCCGGGCCATGCAGTCCGGCGACGGCGAACTCAAACTCGGCGGACTCGGCGCCCAGCGCGACTTCGTCGACGTCCGCGACGTCGCCCGCGCCGTGCACGCGGCGTCCCTGTCCGCCGCCCAGGGCGTCATCAACATCGGCTCCGGGCGCGCCGTCCGGCTGCGCGACGCCGCCTCGATCCTCGCGCGCGTGGCCGGGTACGGCGGCGCCCTCCACGAACTCGACGGGCCGCCCGGCGCCCATCTGCGGCCGGCCATCGGACACCCCCGCGCCGACTCCGACCACGCGATCCCGGTCGCGTACCCGTACCCCGACGGCTGCGGCAGCTGGCAGCAGGCCGATGTGCGCACCGCCCGCGACCGGCTCGGCTGGCGCCCCCGGATCAATCTGGAGGAGTCCCTCGCCGATATCTGGATGGAGGCGGCATGTCGTATCTGACCGGCACGCCGACGGGGGCCGCAGGCACCGGGACCACCGACCTGCGCACGGGGCTCGGTGTGCCCGGCACGGCCCCCCCCTGCTCGCGCCGGCCGAGTGGGGCTCGCTCATCCGCGCGGGCGCGGCCCTGCACTGGGTCGACCTGAACGTCGCCGAGGGCCCGGGCGTCCGCCCCGACCCGCACTGCCTCCAGGCCGTGGGCGGGCTGCGCAACGCGGGCGTCCGCGTCCTCGGCCACCTCGACCTCGACCACGGCGAGCGCGCCTTCGCCGAGGTGCTCTCCGACGCGCGACGGCACCTCGACTGGTACCAGGTCGACGGCTTCCTCCTGGACCGCTGCCCGGCCGGACGCGCCGAGCTCCCCGCGGTCCGCCGCACGGTCGACGCCCTGCGCGCTCTGCGTGACACACCCCACATCGTCCTCGGCCACGGCACCCACCCGCACCCCGGCTACGCCGAGCACGCCGACCAACTGGTCACCTTCCACGGCTCCTGGAGCGACTACCGCTGGTCGCAGGTGGCCGAGTGGACCGCCGACCATCCGCCCGAGCGGTTCTGCCACTTGGTGCACGGCGTGCCCCGCGGCCATCTCGACGAGGCCCTGCGCATCGCCCGCTGGCAGGGCGCGGCCACGATCTGGTTCACGGATCGGGGTGACCGGGGCGGACTGGACGACCCCTGGGAGACCATGCCCGGCTACTGGGACGAAATCGTCTCGCGGATCGGAACGGGTGTCTCGGAATGAAGAAGGCCGTGGCAGTGTTACGGGGAGAACAACTGTAGTGATCGACCGACCAACGGAGTCCCCGTGTCGCTGCCACCCCTGGTCGAGCCAGCCGCTGAGCTCACCGTAGACGAGGTTCGCCGGTACTCCCGCCACCTGATCATCCCCGACGTCGGGATGGACGGGCAGAAGCGGCTGAAGAACGCCAAGGTGCTCTGCGTGGGCGCCGGCGGCCTGGGCTCGCCGGCGCTGATGTACCTGGCCGCGGCGGGTGTGGGCACGCTCGGCATCGTGGAGTTCGACGAGGTCGACGAGTCGAACCTGCAGCGCCAGATCATCCACAGCCAGGCCGACATCGGCCGCTCCAAGGCCGAGTCCGCGCGTGACTCGGTCCTCGGCATCAACCCGTACGTGAACGTGATCCTTCACGAGGAACGGCTCGAGGCCGAGAACGTGATGGACATCTTCAGCCAGTACGACCTGATCGTCGACGGCACGGACAACTTCGCGACCCGCTACCTGGTCAACGACGCGTGCGTGCTGCTGAACAAGCCGTACGTCTGGGGCTCCATCTACCGCTTCGACGGTCAGGCCTCGGTGTTCTGGTCCGAGCACGGCCCCTGCTACCGCTGCCTGTACCCGGAGCCCCCGCCGCCGGGCATGGTCCCCTCCTGCGCCGAGGGCGGCGTCCTGGGCGTGCTGTGCGCGTCCATCGGCTCCATCCAGGTCACCGAGGCCATCAAGGTCCTCACCGGCACCGGTGAGCCCCTGGTCGGCCGACTGATGATCTACGACGCCCTGGAGATGCAGTACCGCCAGGTCAAGGTCCGCAAGGACCCGAACTGCGCTGTCTGCGGCGAGAACCCGACCGTCACCGAGCTCATCGACTACGAGGCCTTCTGCGGCGTCGTCTCCGAGGAGGCCCAGCAGGCGGCCGCCGGCTCGACGATCACTCCCAAGCAGCTCAAGGAGTGGATCGACGACGGCGAGAACATCGAGATCATCGACGTCCGCGAGCCGAACGAGTACGAGATCGTCTCCATCCCGGGCGCCAGGCTGATCCCGAAGAACGAGTTCCTCCTGGGCACCGCCCTGGAGGGGCTGCCGCAGGACAAGAAGATCGTCTTGCACTGCAAGACGGGTGTCCGCAGTGCGGAAGTCCTGGCCGTCCTGAAGTCCGCGGGCTTCGCGGACGCCGTCCACGTCGGTGGCGGTGTCATCGGCTGGGTCAACCAGATCGAACCGAGCAAGCCGGTCTACTGACCCCGTCGGCAGGCGCGACTGCTTCGATCGGAGGGGGCTCCGGGTGCCACGAGTGCCCGGGGCCCCCTCCGTCGTCATGAGCAGACCTTGCCGTCCTGCGGCACCGTGCCCTTGAGCAGATAGGCGTTCACCGTCGCGTCCACGCAGTCGCTCCCGCTGCCGTACGCCACGTGCCCCTCGCCCTTCCAGGTGAGCAGCACCCCGACGCCCTCGCCGAGTTCGTCCGCCATCTTCCGGGCACCCTCGTACGGTGTCGCGGGGTCCCCGGTGTTGCCGACCAGCAGCAGGGGCGCCGCGCCCGGCGCGCTCACCTCCGGGGTGTCGTACTGCCCGGCCACCGGCCAGTCGTGACACCAGCCGGCCGTGTCCCAGCCCAGGAAGTCCCCGAAGACGGGCGAGATCCTCTCGAACTCCGGCAGCCGCTTCCTCGCCTCCTCGGCGGTCGGCCGCTGCTTGTCGTCCAAGCACGATATGGCCCGTTGCGCATGGGACGCCGTGCCGTAGTTCCCCGAGGAGTCCCGCTCGTTGTACGCGTCCGCGAGGGCGAGCAGCTCGGTGCCGTCACCCTGCTCCGCCGATTCCAGGGCGCTGGTCAGGGCCGGCCAGCTCTGCTCGCCGTACAGCGGCAGGACGATCCCGGTGACGGCGAGGGCCTGGTTCAGCCGCCGGCCCCCGGACGTCGGCAGTGGATCGCCGTCGAGCCGCTCCAGGAGGTCCGCGATCTTCGCGGTGCCCTGCTCGGGGTCCTGGCCCGTCGACTTCAGATAGTCGTCCAGCGCCCGCTGGAACCCCCTCGCCTGGTTCTCGGCATGGCCCACCGCGTCGGCGGTCGGGTCGACGACCGCGTCGAGGACCAGCCGCCCCACCTTCTCGGGGAACAGATGGGCGTACACGCCGCCGAGTTCGGTGCCGTAGGAGATGCCGAAGTAGTGCGTCTTCGCGTCGCCGAGAACCTGGCGCATCAGATCCATGTCACGGGCGGTGTCGGTGGTCGACACATGGGCCAGCAGATCGCCCGCGGCCTTCGCGCAGCCCCGGCCGAAGGCCGCGGCGTCCTGGAGGTACGCCTCTTCCTCGGTCGCGGTGTCCGGGGTGCTGTCGAGGGACTCGGCGGCCTGGATGTCCTTGTCGCGGCGGCAGCGGATGCCCTCGCTCCCGCCCACCCCGCGCGGGTCCCAGCTGACCAGGTCGTACCGCTCGCGGAGTGCGGAGAAGGTGGAGCCGTAGGACGGCAGGGTGGCCACGCCCGAGCCGCCGGGGCCGCCGAAGTTGAACAGCAGCGAGCCGATCCGCCCGCTGCCGCTGCCCCGGGACCTGGCGCGGATCAGCGCGAGACCGATGGTCTTTCCGCTCGGCTTCGACCAGTCCAGGGGCACCTTCATGGTGGCGCACTGCCACTCGCTGCCCGGAGCGGCCGTGTCCGCGCGAGCCCGGCAGCGCCCCCAGTCCAACTGCTGCCCGGTGAGCGATGCCGGCAGGGCCGTCGGCGCCGTACCCGATGAACCCACGGACGGCCGTGCGTCGGCCGACGGCCGCTTGCCGTCCTCCCCGCCGCCCGAGGAGCCGCCGGCGCAGCCCGCCGCGAGCAGCGCCGCGGCGGCTCCCAGAGCCGTCCACCGTAGGAATCGCGCCATGTGCCCTACCCCCTTGCTGACCGTCCGCGCCGGGTGGCGGGACGGCTGTCAGGCCATGGTAGGCCGCGGGCGGCCCACCCGTCGGAGCCTGTGGATAACGCTGTGACCAGCGGTTTCCAGGGAAGTGGGAGGGGTGCGGGGAGTGCGCTGCGCGGGGGCGGTCAGGAGCAGACGGTGCCGACGGTCGGCACCTTGCCCTCCAGCAGATAGCCGTCCACGGCCGCCTGCACACACCTGTTCTTGCTGCCGTAGGCGCCGTGCCCCTGCCCCCGGTAGGTCAGCTCCACGCCGACGCCCTTGCCCAGCGCCGTCGCCATCCTGCGCGCCCCCTCGTACGGGGTCGCAGGGTCGCCGGTGTTGCCCACGACGAGGATGGGCGCCGAGCCGGGCGCATGGACGTCCGGGTGGTCGGCGGCGCCCGGCACGGCCCAGCCGGTGCAGCCCACCATGGACCAGGCCAGGAAGTCCCCGAACAGGGGTGAGGCGGCGCGGAACTGCGGCACCTTCGCCTCGACCTGCTCGGCGGAGTAGCGGGGCCGGTCGTCGGAGCAGTTGATGGCGGTGTTCGCGGCGGCGATGTTGCTGTACTCGCCGTTGGCGCTGCGGCCGTTCATGGAGTCGGACAGCAGCATCAGGATCCTGCCGTCCCCGTCGTAGGCCTGCTCCAGGCCCTCGGTCAGGTACTCCCAGAAGTCCTTGGAGTACAGCGACTGCGCGATGCCGTTGGTGGCGGCGCTCTGGGTCAGGACGCGGGGGAAGACGCCGGGGATCGGTCTGGCCTCGAGACGTCTCAGCAGGGCGGCGATCCGGTCCCGCACGTCCTGCGGGGTGTCGCCGACCGGGCAGCCCCCGGCCCGGGACGTGCAGTCCTCGGCGAAGTTGTCGAGCGCGAGCTGGAAGCCCCTGGCCTGGCCGAGGGCCCCCTGCTCCGACGTCTGCGTGGGGTCCACGACCGCGTCGAACACCGCCCGCCCCACGTTCTTCGGGAACAGATGGGCGTACACGCCGCCGAGTTCGGTGCCGTAGGAGATGCCGAAGTAGTGCAGCTTCGTGTCGCCGAGGATCTGGCGCATCAGGTCCATGTCACGGGCCGCGTCGGTGGTGCGGACATGCGGAAGCATCCTCCCGGAGTGCTTGCGGCAGGCCGCGTTGAACGCCTCGGTGTTGTCGAGCAGCGCGGCGCGCTCGGCGGCGTCGTCGGGGGTCATGTCCTGCTGGAAGTACGCGTCGAGCTGCTGGTCGTTCTCGCACTTCACCCCCGCGCTGCGGCCGACCCCGCGCGGGTCGAAGCTCACCAGGTCGTAGCGGGTGCGCAGGGTCGTGTAGTCCTCGCCGAACGCCGGCAGGGTGCTGACGCCCGAGCCGCCGGGCCCGCCGAAGTTGAACACCAGCGACCCGATCCGCCGGGCCGGGTCCCCGCTCGCCTCGGCCCGGATCAGCGCGATCTTGACGGTGTCGCCTTCGGGGTCGGCCCAGTCCCGGGGCGCCTTCATCGTGGCGCACTGCCAGTGGTCGCCGTCCGGCAGCGGGGACGGGGCGGTGCCGCCGCCCTCGGAGGCGGACGGGGCCGGGCAGTCCTCCCAGTGGAGCTTCTGCGCCGTCAGGTCCTCGTCCCCGGCGTCCTCGCCGCAGCCCGCCAGCGCGGAGGTCAGCAGCAGAGCGGTCGCGGTCAGGGCGGCGGCGCGCAGACGGGCGGGGTTCGGCATGGTCCCATCGTGGGCTCGGGCCCGCCCCCGCGCGCGGGGCAGCGGCCGTACGAGCTACGCCGTACCGCTCGGACGCACGCCGGTCCTGGACGGTCGGTGTCCCGAGGGGCTCAGAGCGCGCCCTTGCGGCTCAGCTGGTTGAAGGCCAGCCAGCCCGGCAGTACCGGGAGCCACAGCGTCAGCAGCCGGAAGAGCAGCACCGCGGGGGCGGCCACCTCCTTGGGCAGTCCCACCGCGATCAGACCGACCGTCAGCGTCGCCTCGACCGCTCCCACACCGCCCGGCGTCGGAGCGGCGGAGCCCAGCGCGTTGCCGGCGAGGAAGACGACCGCGACGCTGGCGATGCTGATGGAGGACGATTCGGTGCCGAACGCGCGGATCGAGGCGTCCAGGCACATCACGAAGCAGAACGTCAGCAGCAGCATGCCGCCGATGCCGGTGACCAGCTTCTGCGGCCGCTGCAGCACGTCCAGCATCCGCGGCACCACACCCGCGAACAGCGACCTCACGCGCGTGACGACGAATTTCCGCAGGAACGGCACCGACGTCACCACCAGCACCAGCACCGCCACCGTCAGCAGACCCGCGATGACCGTGCGGGACGGCGACAGCGACGGGGTCTTCTCGGTACCCGTCAGATAGCCGAACGACAGCAGCATCAGGATGTGGCAGCCGAGCCCGAACAACTGCGACGCGCCGACACTCGCCACCGCGAGACCCGGGCGCACCCCCGAACGCTGCAGGAACCGCGTGTTGAGCGCGACCCCGCCGACCGCGGCCGGGGCCACGATCTTCACGAACGACCCCGCCACCTGCGCGGCGACCGTTCGCGGGAACGGCACCCGCTCCGGCACGAACCCCAGCAGGGCCATCGCGGCGGCGACATAGCTCAGCGCCGAGAACAGCACGGCCGCCGCGACCCAGCCCCACTGGGCGTTGGCGACGAGCGGACCGAACTCGATGTGCGTGAGCTGCGTCAGCAGGAAGTACGCGCCGATCGCACCGGCGATGAGGCTCATCAGGGTGCGCGGCCGTACCCGCTCCAGCCGGGCCGGCTCGACCGGGGCCTGGGGCCGGATCCGCAGCACCTGATGCCGGATCTGGGTCAGCAGATCCTCCTCGCGCGCCTCCTCCAGTGCCTCGTCGATGGCCCGCTTCTCGGCACGCGCCTGTGCCCGTACGGCCTTCTTCTCGTCCTTCTCGGAGACCGGTCCCGGCTCGTGCCCCGCGTCCAGCCGGGCCTGCTTGGCCTGCCGGGACGCCTCCAGGACCGCCTCGCGCTCGCGCTGCGCCCGCTCCCGGGCGAGCCGGCGCAGCGTCGCGCGCGTGGAGCGGCTGAGGGCGATGGGCTGGAGCATCGGCAGACAGTCCGCCACCGCGTCCGGGCCGAGCACGCCCACCGCCGAGGAGACCGCCCGCTCCGCGCCCACGCGCAACCCCAGCGTCACGAGCAGCTGGGAGATGTCCATGCGGAGCAGCAGATCACCGGCCGCGATCTCGCCGACGCGCAGATCGGTGAGGATCACCGTGCCGGAACGATCCACCAGGACGGCGTCCCCCACCAGCCGGCGGTGTGCGATCCGCCGGGACTGCAGGGCGCGCACCTGGTGCCAGGTGTCGCGCAGCAGGTCGTCGGTGATCTCCTCGTCCGCCAGCGAGTCCAGCGTGCGCCCGCCGGTGTGCTCGTAGACCAGCATCACGGCGTCGGGGCCGAGCTCGGAGGTGGCGATCAGCTTGGGGGCGTTGGCGCCCGCCGCGATCGCCGCGTAGGCGAGCAGCGCCTCCTGCTCCAGCGCCTGGCGCAGCGACTGCAGGCTGCTGCGGGTGGCGAAGCCACGCAGGGTCAGGTTGCGCCACGCGCGGTAGAAGAACCCCTGTGCCTGCTGCTCACGGTCGACCACGGTGACGTCCAGCGGCGGGCCGTCCTCCAGGGTGACGAAGTAGCGCCGGCCGCGGTCGCCGGTCTCGGAGGCGTCCGGCGCCTCCTCACGGGCCGCACTCACGGGATGGAAGCCCACGTGCCGCAGGCCCGCCATCAGCGTCCGTCCCGTGGGCCGCACGTTGGGCGAGCCGACCGCGTACAGCGTGCCGTAGGCGACGGTCCAGCCGATCAGCACCGTCAGGATGATCGAGAACGGCGTGGTGTAACCGGTGACCAGCATCGAGAACGCGTCGAGGAGCAGCACCATCCACAGCACCGCGCGCCAGCGCGGCCGGCGTGACATGCCGACGGCCGTCATATAGGCGATGACGGGTGCGAGATAGCCGTGCACCGGGTCCGTCAGGGCGTGGATGTCACCGGGGGAGGGCTGGGTGAGCGCCTCCTGGATCGAGTCGGGGGCCGCCTTGGCGACCCAGAGGTCGGTGGCGAGTGTCACACCGTGCGCGAGGACGGCGGCGAGCACGCCGTCGGCGATGCGCAGCCCGTCCCGTTTGATCAGCCGCTCGATGGCGAAGGCCACCGGCACCAGCAGGATCGCGATGCTGGACGCCAGTCCCGCGATCTTGATGAGCAGGTCGGGCGCCTGACCGGTGCCCTTGTTGATGTCCTGTTCGAGGCCCGAGGTCGTTCCGTGTGCGAAGGCGGCGATGCCCAGCAGCACGATGACGGCCAGCACGCCCACCAGCAGACGCATGAGGTCGGAGGGGCGGTGCACGCGCGCGGGGAGCAGCGGTTCGTCGCCCTCGACCTCGTCGCTGTGCACGTCGTTCGACGACGCGTCGAGCGGCTCCTGCGGGGCGCCCCCCTCCTCGGGGGTTTCGGGGCTCACCGGATCCTCGGGACCGTCCGGGCGCGACGCAGCGTCAGAGGTGCCCTCCGCGTCCTCGGGATGCACACCCTGCTGCTTCATCGTCTCTTCTTGATCTCGTATCACCGGTCACCGCCCGCACGATGGTGGCATGCTCCACCGACACACGGGGGCATCAGGGTGCAAATGCGGGGGCGGACAGTCTGCCCCACGCTCCGCCCGGGGGCGAGGGCCACGCAGGGTCACGCAGCGGCCGTCCTGTCGGTGGAGTGCGGCAGGATGGGGCGGATGAGCGAGCAGAGCATCCCGGACGCCGCCTGCCCGGCGGACCCCGACACCCGCCCCGGGTACCCCGACGCACTGCCGGAGTACGCCGAGCGGGTCCTCGGGGTCGCCGAGCTGATCCCGCCCGGGCGGGTCATGACGTACGGGGATGTCGCCGAGTGGCTCGAGGAGGGCGGTCCCCGGCAGGTCGGCCGGGTGATGGCCCTGTACGGCGGCGCCGTGCCGTGGTGGCGTGTGGTGCGTGCGGACGGGGCGCTGCTGCCCGGCCACGAGCTGCGGGCACTCGGCCACTACCGCGACGAGGGCACGCCGCTGAAGGAGGCGAGCAGGGCCGCCGAGGGCCATCTGCCGCGCCTCGACATGCGGCGGGCGCGCTGGGACGGCGGCGAACACGCGGACGGTCACACCTGACAGCTTCCGCCATCCGACCCGCCCGAGGGGACCCTGTGGCCCGTACGGGGGAAAACAGGAAAACCGGGCACGTCGGTGGCATGGCGTACGTTCGAGGGGCGCGGGGCGGAGAATGCGGCCCTCGACCACCCAGCACACCCACCAGGACCGGCGAACCACGTGAGCTCCTCTTCCTCCACCAGGCGCCTGTCGCACCCCCAGGGGCGACAGGGGAACCGTGGCGCTTACCGGCTCGTCCGAACTCCGCCCGCCCGGACCGCCCCCCCTCGTCTGGACGCCGCACAGCGCTCCGTGGTTGACCACGTCACCGGGCCGCTGCTCGTCCTCGCCGGCCCCGGCACCGGCAAGACCACCACCCTCGTGGAGTCCGTGGCCGCCCGCATCGCCCGCGGCGGCGACCCCGCGCGCGTGCTGGTGCTGACCTTCAGCCGCAAGGCGGCCGTGGAGCTGCGCGACCGGATGGCGCAGCGCATGGGCGCCGCCCGCGCGCCCCAGGCGACCACCTTCCACTCCTACTGCTACGCCCTGGTCCGCGCCCACCAGGACGGCGAGCTGTTCGCGGAGCCGCTGCGGCTGCTGTCCGGCCCCGAGCAGGACGTGGCCGTCCGCGAGCTGCTCGCCGGACAGCTCGACCTCCAGCGGCTCGGCCTCGCGCACGTGCGCTGGCCGGACGAACTGCGTGCCTGCCTGACCACGCGCGGGTTCGCCGACGAGGTCCGCGCGGTGCTCGCCCGCAGCCGGGAACTCGGCCTCGGCCCCGACGCCCTGGACGCCTTCGCCGCCCGCATCGGCCGCCCCGACTGGCGGGCCGCCGCCGCGTTCCTCGCCGAGTACCTCGACGTCCTCGACCTGCACGGCGTCATCGACTACGCCGAACTCGTCCACCGCGCGGTCCTCCTCGCCCACCGCCCCGACACCGCCGTGCGACTGGCCGCGCAGTACGACGCCGTGTACGTCGACGAGTACCAGGACACCGACCCCGCCCAGGTACGGCTGCTGCACGCCCTCGCCGGCGGCGGCCGCACCCTCGTCGCCCTCGGCGACCCCGACCAGTCGATCTACACCTTCCGGGGCGCCGACGTGAACGGCATCCTGGACTTCCCGGCCGCCTTCCCCCGCTCCGACGGCCGCCCGGCCCCCGTCGAGGTGCTGCGCACCTCCCGCCGGTCCGGCGCCGCGCTGCTCGCCGCCACCCGGCTGCTGACCGGGCGCATGCCCCTGACCCGCCTCCCGGCGGAGAAGGTCCGCGCCCACCGCGAACTCGTCCCCGCGCGCGAGGGCGGCCGCGTCGAGGTCTACACGTACCCGACCCCCGGCACCGAGCTGGACAACGTCGCCGACATCCTGCGCCGCGCCCATCTGGAGGACGGCGTCCCCTGGGGCGAGATGGCCGTCCTGGTCCGCGCCGGCTCCCGCACGATCCCCACGGTCCGCCGCGCCCTCACGGCGGCCGGTGTCCCCCTCGACATCGACGGCGACGACCTCCCCCTCCGGCACGAACCCGCGGTGGCCCCTCTGCTGACGGCCCTGCGGGCGGTGGCGACCGCGGAGGTCGCCCGGGGCGGGGAGGACCCCGTCGGTGCCGTCGACGGCACCGATGGCGCGGCCGGCACCGACAGCGCGGCCGGCACCGACAGCGCGGCCGGCACCGACAGCGCGGCCGGCACCGACAGCGCGGCCGGCACCGACAGGGCGGCCGGCACGGCCGGCACAGAGAGCGTCGGCGGCGCGGATGGCACCGGCGGCGCTCGGGAGAGCGACCCCTGCTGGCTCGACACCGAGACCGCCCTCACCCTCCTCGCGTCCCCCCTCGCCGGCATGGACGCCGCCGACCTGCGCCGCCTGGGACGCGCCCTGCGCGAGGAGGAGCGCGCCGCGGGCAACCCGCTGCCGCCGCCCTCCGACGAGCTGCTCACCCGCGCCCTCGCCGAACCGGAACGCCTGGTCACCCACGACCCGGTGTACGCGCGCGGTGCCCAGCGCCTCGGCGCGCTCCTCGCCACGGCCCGCGAGCGCCTCGCCCGCGGCGGCACGGCCGAGGAGGCGCTGTGGGACCTCTGGGAGGGCACACCCTGGCCCACCCGTCTGGAACGGTCCGCCCGTCGCGGCGGCGCCGCCGGACGCAACGCCGACCGCGACCTGGACGCCGTGTGCGCGCTGTTCGCCACCGCCGCACGCGCGGAGGAACGCACCGGCGGCCGCGGCGCCCTGAACTTCCTCGCCGAGATCGAGGCCGAGGACATAGCCGCCGACACCCTCACCCGCCGAGCGGTGCGCCCCGACGCCGTCCGGCTGATGACCGCCCACCGCGCCAAGGGCCTGGAGTGGCGCCTGGTCGTCGTCGCCGGCGTCCAGGAGGGCCTGTGGCCGGACCTGCGCCGCCGCGGCTCCCTCCTGGAGGCCGACCGCATCGGCCGGGACGGACTCGCCGAGCCGCTCACCCCGGGCGCGCTGCTCGCCGAGGAACGGCGACTGTTCTACGTCGCCGCCACGCGCGCGCGTGACCGGCTCGTCGTCACCGCCGTGAAGGCCCCCGCCGACGACGGCGACCAGCCCTCCCGCTTCCTCACCGAACTCGGCGTGGAACCCCGGGACGTCACCGGCCGCCCCCGCCGCCCCCTGTCCGTCGCCGCGCTCGTCGCCGAACTGCGTGCCACGACGGTCGACCCCCGCGCCTCCGCCGCCCTCCGCGAGGCCGCCGCCCGCCGCCTCGCGCGCCTGGCCGCGCTCGCCGACGAGGACGGCCGCCCGCTGGTGCCCTCGGCGCACCCCTACCGCTGGTGGGGCATGTTCGAGCCGACCGAGAGCAGGGTGCCGCTGCGCGACCGGGACCAGCCCGTCGTGCTCTCCGGCAGCGCCCTCGACCAGCTCGCCAACACCTGCGCCCTCCAGTGGTTCCTGGGGCGCGAGGTGAAGGCCGACGCGCCCGCCACCGCCGCCCAGGGCTTCGGCAACGTCGTGCACGTCCTCGCCGACGAGGTCGCCTCCGGACACACCCCCGCCGACCTCGACGTCCTGATGGAGCGCCTCGACTCCGTGTGGAACGCGCTCGCCTTCGACGCGCCCTGGAAGTCGGAGCAGGAGAAGGGCAACGCGCGCGTGGCCCTCGAACGCTTCCTCCAGTGGCACGTGGGCGACCGCGCGGGGCGCACGCCCGTCGCCAGCGAGCACGACTTCGACGTCACCCTCGAAGCGGGCGACTACGAGGTGCGCATCCGCGGCCAGATGGACCGCGTGGAGGCGGACGGCGAGGGCCGCGCCTATGTCGTCGACTTCAAGACGGGCAAGCAGGCCCCGACCGCGCGCGAGGTGGAGCGGCACCCTCAGCTCGCCGTCTACCAGCTCGCTGTCCGGGAGGGCGCCGTCGACGAGGCCTTCGACGGCGTACGCCCCACGCCCGGCGGCGCCGAACTCGTCCAGCTGCGCCAGGGCGCCGCCCAGCGCGACGGCGGCGACGCCCTGCCCAAGGTGCAGGCCCAGGAGACACTGGAGGGCCCGGAGGGGGAGTGGGTCGGCGAGCTGCTCGCCACGGCGGCCGGCAAGGTCCTCGACGAACGGTTCACCCCGAGCGCCGGCCAGCACTGTGCCCACTGCGCGTTCCGGGCCTCGTGCAGCGCGCGGCCGGAGGGGCGGCACGTGGTGGAGTGAGCGGACCGCGGGCCCCGCGGGGGTGCGGCCCGTGCGTGGTCATCGATTGTCGGTGCCCGCCGTTAGCCTTTTTTCATGCCCGCCCGCATCAGCGATCCCGAGCAGCTCAAGGAGCTCCTCGGGATCCCCTTCACCCCGGAGCAGACGGCCTGCATCACCGCGCCGCCCGCCCCGCAGGTGATCGTGGCCGGAGCCGGGTCGGGCAAGACGACGGTGATGGCCGCCCGCGTGGTCTGGCTGGTCGGCACCGGCCAGGTCGCCCCCGAACAGGTCCTCGGCCTGACCTTCACCAACAAGGCGGCCGGCGAACTCGCCGAACGGGTCCGCAAGGCCCTGGTCAGGGCGGGCGTCACCGACCCCGACGTCATCGACCCCGACCACCCGCCGGGCGAGCCGGTGATCTCCACGTACCACGCCTTCGCGGGCCGGCTGCTGACCGACCACGGACTGCGCATCGGTCTGGAGCCGACCTCCCGCCTCCTCGCCGACGCCACCCGCTACCAGCTCGCCGCGCGCGTCCTGCGCGAGGCCCCCGGCCCCTACCCGTCGCTCACCCGCTCCTTCGCCGACCTGGTCAGCGACCTCCTCGCCCTCGACTCCGAGCTGGCCGAACACCTCGTCGCCCCCGACGAGCTCCGCACCTGGGACGCCGAACTGCTGGACACCCTGGAGGGCACCAGGCTCAGCAACGCCGATCTGCGCAAGGTGCCCGAGGCCGCAGCCGCCCGGCGCGAGCTGGCCGGCCTGGTGCTCCGCTACCGCGCCGCCAAACGCCACCGCGACCTGCTGGACTTCGGCGACCAGATCGCCCTCGCGGCCCGGCTCGCCCAGGTCCCCGAGGTGGGCCGGATCGTGCGGGACGAGTTCCGCGTGGTCCTCCTCGACGAATACCAGGACACCTCCGTCGCCCAGCGCATCCTCCTGGCCGGACTGTTCGGCGGCGGCACCGGACACCCGGTGACGGCCGTCGGCGACCCCTGCCAGGCCATCTACGGCTGGCGCGGCGCCTCCGTCGCCAACCTCGACGACTTCCCCGACCACTTCGCCCACGCCGACGGCCGCCCCGCCACCCGCCAGGCACTCGGCGAGAACCGCCGCAGCGGCGGCCGCCTCCTCGACCTCGCCAACGGCCTCGCCGCCCCCCTGCGCGCCATGCACGCGGGCGTGGAGGCCCTGCGCCCGGCCCCCGGCGCCGAACGCGACGGCCTGGTCCGCTGCGCGCTCCTCGCCACCCACGCCGAGGAGATCGACTGGATCGCCGACTCCGTCGCCCACCTGGTCCGCACCGGCACGGCTCCGGGCGAGATCGCCGTCCTGTGCCGTACGGCCACCGACTTCGCGGAGATCCAGGGCGCCCTCGTCGCCCGGGACGTGCCCGTCGAGGTCGTCGGTCTCTCCGGACTGCTGCACCTGCCCGAGGTCGCCGACCTGGTCGCCGTCTGCGAGGTCCTCCAGGACCCCGGCGCCAACGCCTCCCTGGTCCGGCTGCTCACCGGCCCGCGCTGGCGCATCGGCCCGCGCGACCTCGCCCTCCTCGGCCGCCGGGCCCGGCTGCTCGTCGCCCACACGCACGGGGACGACGGCGACGACCCGGACCGCCGCCTCGCCGAGGCCGTCGAAGGCGTCGACCCGTCCGAGGTGATCTCCCTCGCGGACGCCCTCGACACCTTCCTGGAGACACCCCTCGAGGGCGGTCGGGACGACCGGCTCCCGTTCTCGCCGGACGCGCGCGTGCGCTTCGCCCGCCTCGCCGCCGAACTGCGCGACCTGCGACGCTCCCTCGCCGACCCGCTGATGGACGTGCTGCACCGCGTGCTCGCCGTCACCGGCCTCGAGGTCGAACTGTCGGCCTCCCCGCACGCGCTGGCCGCCCGCCGCCGCGAGACCCTGTCGAACTTCCTCGACGTCGCCGCCTCCTTCGCCGCCGGCGAGAGCGAGGCGAGCCTGCTCGCGTTCCTCGGCTTCCTGCGCACCGCCGCCCAGTACGAGAAGGGCCTCGACAACGCCCTCCCCGGCGGCGAGAACACCGTCAAGGTGCTCACCGCCCACAGGTCCAAGGGCCTCGAATGGGACGTCGTGGCCGTCCCCGGACTGGTCACCGGCACCTTCCCCAGCGGCCAGGGCCGCGAGAAGTGGACCGCCCAGGCCAAGGTGCTGCCGCACGCCCTGCGCGGCGACGCCGACACCCTCCCCGACATCGCCTCCTGGGACTCCCGGGGCATGAAGGCCTTCCACGAGGCCATGAAGGACCACCAGCACACCGAGGAGCTCCGCCTCGGTTACGTCACCTTCACCCGCCCCCGCTCCCTCCTCCTGGGCTCCGGCCACTGGTGGGGCCCCACCCAGAAGAAGCGCCGCGGCCCCTCCGACTTCCTGCGGACCCTGTACGACCACTGCGCCGCCGGGTACGGCGAGATCGAGGCCTGGGCCGACGAGCCGGAGGAGGACGCGGAGAACCCCGCCCTGCACCGCGCCACGGCCGACCTGGCCTGGCCGCTCCCCCTGGACGCCGACGCACTCGCCCGCCGCCGCGCCGCCGCCGACACCGTCCTCGCCCACCTCGACGACCTCGCCGCCCAGGCCGACGCACGCCCCGCCGCCGCGCACGACCCGGACGCCCACGACGCCCCTGACTGGCCCCCGCCCCCCGACGAGGCCGAGCCGCCCCACGACGAGACCGATCCGTTCGAGACCGATCCGTTCGAGGCGGACCCCTTCGCGGACACGGATCCCTTCGCGGACTTCGAGGACGAGGGCTTCGAGGGCGAGCCAGACCCGTTCGACGAAGGCACCCACGGCACCCACGGCACCCAAGACGCCCACGGCACCCACGGCACCCACGACTCCCCGCCCCGCCCCGCCGTCCCTCACCAGGCCACCGCCCCCGAACCTCCTGCCGCGCGGCCCCGGCGGAGTTCCCTCACGCCCGAGGAAGCCCGCGCGGTCGCCTCCTGGGACCGCGACCTCGACGCGCTGGCAGGTGAGCTGCTGCGCGCCCGCCGGAGCGTCACGGACGTACCCCTTCCGACGACGCTCACCGCCTCGCAGGTGCTGCGCCTGGCCGAGGACCCGGACGGTCTCGCGCAGGAGCTCGCCCGCCCCATGCCGCGCCCCCCGCAACCGGCCGCGCGGCGTGGCACCCGGTTCCACGCATGGGTGGAGGCCCGCTTCGAGGCGTTGACGCTTCCCTTCCTGGAACCCGACGAGCTGCCCGGCGCCGACGCCGAGATCGCCGACGAACGCGACCTCGAGGACCTCAAGGAGGCCTTCGAGCGCACCGAGTACGCCCGGCGCACCCCCTACCGCGTCGAGGCCCCCTTCCAGCTCGCCCTGGCCGGCCGCGTCGTACGGGGCCGTATCGACGCCGTCTACCGGCAGCAGGACGGCGATACGACGACGTACGAGATCGTCGACTGGAAGACCCACCGCGCCCGCACCGCCGACCCCCTCCAGCTCGCCCTGTACCGGCTCGCCTGGGCCGAGCAGCAGGGGGTGCCCGTGGAATCCGTCACAGCGGTGTTCCTCTACGTCCGCACCGGCGAGGTCGTACGGCCCCGCGACCTGCCCGATCGCGCCGCCCTGGAGCGCCTGTTGAGAGGTGAGGAAGCCCTCGCGGACGATCACGAGTCACCCCAAGGGCGGGAAAACCGTGCGCAACCGCCCGACGAGGATGTCGGCGCGGGCCGATAGGCTCGTGACCATGAGCCATCCCGTTGACAGTGCCGTCAGCGCCGTCCGCACGTACATCGAGCAGCACCGCGCCGCTTTCCTCGACGACCTCGCCGAGTGGCTGCGCATCCCGTCGGTGTCCGCGCAGCCCGACCACGCCGCCGACGTACGACGCAGCGCGGACTGGCTCGCCGCGAAGCTGACGGAGACCGGCTTCCCGACGGTCGAGGTCTGGCCGACGCCCGGCGCCCCCGCCGTCTTCGCCGAGTGGCCCTCGGACGACCCCGAGGCCCCCACCGTCCTGGTCTACGGCCACCACGACGTGCAGCCCGCCGCCCGCGAGGACGGCTGGGACAGCGACCCCTTCGAGCCGGTTGTCCGCGGCAACCGCCTCCACGCGCGCGGGGCCGCCGACGACAAGGGCCAGGTGTTCTTCCACACCCTCGGCGTGCGCGCCCACCTCGCCGCCACCGGCCGCACCGCGCCGGCCGTCCACCTCAAGCTCCTGATCGAGGGCGAGGAGGAGTCCAGCTCCCCGAACTTCCGCGACCTCGTCGAGGCACACGCCGTGCGGCTCGCCGCGGACGCCGTGATCGTCTCCGACACCGGCATGTGGTCCGCGGACACCCCCACGGTCTGCACGGGCATGCGCGGCCTCGCCGAGTGCGAGATCCACCTCTTCGGCCCCGACCAGGACATCCACTCCGGTTCCTTCGGCGGCGCCGTCCCCAACCCGGCCACCGAGGCCGCCCGCCTCGTCGCCGCCCTGCACGACGAGCACGCACGCGTGGCCGTCCCCGGCTTCTACGACGGCATCGTCGAGCTCACCGACCGCGAACGCGAACTCTTCGCCGAGCTGCCCTTCGACGAGGAGCGGTGGCTGCGTACCGCCAAGTCGCACGCCGCCCACGGCGAGGCCGGGCACACCACCCTGGAGCGCGTCTGGGCCCGCCCGACCGCCGAGGTCAACGGCATCGGCGGCGGCTACCAGGGCCCCGGCAGCAAGACGATCGTCCCGTCCTCCGCCTTCGTGAAGCTGTCCTTCCGGCTGGTCGCGGGCCAGGAACCCGACCGGATCGAGAAGGCCGTCCGCGCCTGGGCCGACGAGCGGATTCCCGCCGGGATCCGCCACGAGATCACCTTCAGTCCCGCCACGCGCCCGTGCCTCACCCCGCTCGACCACCCCGCCCTGCGGTCCGTGGTCCGCGCCATGGGCCGCGCCTTCGAAGGCCCCGTCCGCTTCACCCGCGAGGGCGGCTCCGGCCCCGCCGCCGACCTCCAGGAGGTCCTCGGCGCCCCGGTGCTGTTCCTCGGGATCTCCGTCCCCTCGGACGGCTGGCACGCGCCGAACGAGAAGGTCGAGCTGGACCTCCTCCTCAAGGGCGTCGAGACCACCGCGTACCTCTGGGGCGACCTGGCAGAGAACTGGCGCCGTGCGCCCTGACGGCCCCGCCCGGCCCGGAGCGGGTTTGCGCGCGGCGCACACGGGAAAGGCCGCATCGCGGCGCCGCACCGGACCCGGTCGCCCCCACCCGCACGTTCCGTTGAACCGCCCGCCGAATCAACCGTTCCACCGGGGGAGTTGGAAGCACCCGTGACCACCTGGACCGACCAGAACGCCGACAGGCCCATCTCGCTCACCGCGCCCAGCGGCATCGACCGGGCCGCCCACCACCGGCTCGACGAGGCCTGGCTCGCCGCCGCGTGGAGCCACCCCACGACGCGCTGTTTCGTCGTCTCCGGCGGTCAGGTCCTCATAGACGAGACGCCGGACGGCCGGACCGAGCTGGTCATGACGCCCTCCTTCGAGGCCCCGCTCACCGAGGCGCACCGCTACTTCCTGGGTACCGACGACGGCGGCGTCAGCTACTTCGCCCTCCAGAAGGACGCCCTGCCCGGCCGGATCGACCAGTCGGCCCGGCCGGCCGGACTGCGGGAGGCGGGGCTGCTGCTGTCGCCCCGGGACGTGGGTCTGATGGTGCACGCCGTCGGCCTGGAGAACTGGCAGCGCACCCATCGCTTCTGCTCCCGCTGCGGCGAGCGCACGGTCATCGCGGCGGCCGGTCACATCCGCCGCTGCCCCGCCTGCGGTGCCGAGCACTACCCGCGCACCGACCCCGCGGTGATCATGGCCGTCACCGACGAGGACGACCGCATCCTCCTCGGCCGCCAGGTCCACTGGCCCGAGGGCCGCTTCTCGACGCTGGCCGGCTTCGTCGAACCCGGTGAGTCCATCGAGCAGGCGGTGCGCCGCGAGGTGTTCGAGGAGGCCGGGATCAGCGTCGGCCCCGTCGACTACATCGCCAGCCAGCCCTGGCCGTTCCCGTCCAGCCTGATGCTGGGCTTCATGGCCCGCGCCACCTCCACCGAGATCGACGTCGACGGCGACGAGATCCACGAGGCCCGCTGGTTCTCCCGCGACGAGCTGACCGCCGCCTTCGAGGCGGGCGAGGTCCTGCCCCCGTACGGCATCTCCATCGCGGCCCGCCTCATCGAGCTCTGGTACGGCAAGCCACTGCCGACGCGCCATCTCGTCTGAGCACGGCGAAAGGGGTGGGTGTCCCGGCCGGGACACCCACCCCTTTCACGATCGCCCAGGCGCCGATCTTCTGCTTCACCTGCGCCGGCGACGGGTTCGTCAGCGTCGAACCGTCGGGGAACAGCACACTCCACGGTCTGCAGACTTCCCTCCTGCTCGTGGCGGCCTGGGAGAGCTGCCCATGTCGTGGGGAGGGGCAAGGGTGAGCGAAAAGCCCAGGGCGCTCGGCGTGGTCCGTCTGTCTGCAGGCAACGAGAACCCTCTGGGTGTTCGAGCTGTGCCAGCCGCTCAGGGGCGGTGATCACGTATCCCTGTACGACGTAGTCTTTACCGCCCTTGGCACCCACAGCGTGGGGCGCGTGCCGTTCTTGCACTCCGGGTCTCCAGACGGCTTCCGCAGTGGGGAGCCCGCGGCTTCCCCCTCACGTCGACAGTCCCTGTCGCGTTCGATGCATGCGACCCGCGGACAGCAAGATCGAGATCCCCGGCTTTCCAGAACAGGAAAGGGAGTGCACACGGCACACGAACCCCCGATCAGCTCTTGAGGCCGTCGGGGGTCATGTGTCATGTGTGCGAGGGTCAGGCGGTGAGGGCTTGCTTGACCTGGGCGAGGCTCGGGTTCGTCATCACGACCGCGTTGCCACCAGTTGCGGGAACTACTCGGACGGTCGGCACCGTCTGGTTTCCGCCATTCGCCTTCTCCACGAACGCCGCGGACTCCGGGTCCTGCTCGATGTTGATCTCGGTGTACGCGATGCCCTCGCGCTCCAGCTGCTTCTTCAGCCGCTGGCAGTAACCGCACCACGTGGTGCTGTACATCGTCACAGTGCCCAGCATGTCTCTTGTGCTCCTTCGGCGGGTCGGGGACGGGCGGTCTGAAGGGGGAACGTACTTGAAAGCGCCACCATTCCCGTCCCTCACTCCGTGGAGGTGACGTCCACCGCAGTCCACCGCATTAGTACGACCGCGAGGCCCCGCCTGTGGACAACCGGCTCGCCCGTCTCCGCCGACCTGGCAGCATGGCGGTGTGACAGCAGCAACGCACTCCCCCCTCTTCCCGCGGGTCCCCGACTCGGCCGACGCGGTGCTCGAAGGGCTCGACCCCGAGCAGCGCGAGGTGGCCACCTCCCTGCACGGGCCGGTTTGCGTGCTGGCCGGAGCCGGCACCGGCAAGACCCGGGCGATCACCCACCGCATCGCCTATGGCGTGCGCGCCGGCATCCTCCAGCCCTCCAGCGTGCTCGCCGTCACCTTCACCAACCGCGCCGCCGGCGAGATGCGCGGCCGGCTCCGCCAGCTCGGCGCGCAGGGCGTCCAGGCCCGCACCTTCCACTCCGCCGCCCTGCGTCAGCTCCAGTACTTCTGGCCGAAAGCGATCGGTGGCTCGCTGCCCCGGCTCGTCGACCGCAAGATCCAGCTCGTCGCCGACGCGGCCGCGGCCTGCCGTCTCCGCCTCGACCGCGGCGAGCTGCGGGACGCCACCGCGGAGATCGAGTGGTCCAAGGTCACCCAGACCGTTCCCGCGGACTACTCCCTCGCCGCGGTCAAGGCGGGCCGCGAGGCCCCCCGCGACCCCGCCGAGATCGCCCAGCTCTACGCCGCCTACGAGGACCTCAAGCGCGACCGCGGAGTCATCGACTTCGAGGACGTCCTGCTGCTGACCGTCGCCGTCCTCCAGGACCGGCACGACATCGCCGAACAGGTGCGCGCCCAGTACCAGCACTTCGTGGTCGACGAGTACCAGGACGTCAGCCCTCTCCAGCAACGTCTGCTGGAGCTCTGGCTCGGCGACCGGGACGACCTCTGCGTCGTGGGCGACGCCAGCCAGACGATCTACTCCTTCACCGGCGCCACCCCCGACCACCTCCTCGACTTCCGTACCCGCCACCCCGGCGCCACCGTCGTCAAGCTGGTCCGCGACTACCGCTCCACGCCCCAGGTCGTCCACCTCGCCAACGGCCTGCTCTCCCAGGCCCGCGGCCGCGCCGCCGACCACCGGCTGGAACTGGTCTCCCAGCGCGCCGCCGGACCCGAACCCGTCTACACCGAGTACACCGACGAGCCCGCCGAGGCCGAGGGTGCCGCCCGCCGCATCCGGGACCTCCTCGCCGCCGGTGTCCCGGCTGCGGAGATCGCCGTCCTGTTCCGCACCAACGCCCAGTCCGAGACGTACGAACAGGCCCTCGCCAACCTCGGCGTCCCCTACCAACTGCGCGGTGCCGAGCGCTTCTTCGACCGGCCCGAGGTGCGCAAGGCGGGAGTCGCCCTGCGCGGCGCGGCCCGCTTCGGACGCAACGACACCCTCCTGGAGGACACCGTCGACCTGCCCGCGCAGGTGCGTGCGGTCCTCTCCGGCGAGGGCTGGACCCCGCAGCCCCCCGCGGGCTCCGGCGCCGTCAGGGAGCGCTGGGAGTCGCTGGCCGCACTGGTCAACCTCGCCCAGGACTTCGAGGCCGCCCGGCCCGGCGCCACCCTCGCCGACCTCGTCGCCGAACTCGACGAGCGGGCGGGCGCCCAGCACGCCCCGACCGTCCAGGGCGTCACCCTCGCCTCCCTGCACTCGGCCAAGGGCCTGGAGTGGGACGTCGTCTTCCTGGTCGGCGTCGCCGAGGGCATGATGCCGATCACCTACGCCAGGACCGACGAGCAGATCGAGGAGGAGCGCCGCCTCCTCTACGTCGGCGTCACCCGGGCCCGTCAGCGCCTGCACGTGTCCTGGGCGCTCGCCCGCTCGCCGGGCGGCCGGCCTTCTCGCCGTCCGAGCCGCTTCCTCGACGGACTGCGTCCCGGCTCCGGCGCGGGAGCGGCCCGGGGCGGCGGAGCCTCGGGCGGTATCGAGCGCGGCTTCGGCGCCGTCGGCGCGGGCGCGGTGGAGGTCCCCCGCCGGACCCGGCGCACCCCGGCCCGGTGCCGGGTCTGCGGGCGGACCCTCACCGATGCCGGCGAGATGAAGCTGATGCGCTGCGAGGCCTGCCCCTCCGACATGGACGAGGGGGTCTACGAGCGGCTTCGGGAGTGGCGCGAGCGACAGGCGCGGCGCGGCGGACAGCCGGCGTTCTGCGTCTTCACCGACAAGACGCTGATGGCCATCGCCGAGGCGGTTCCCGACGAGGCGGGCGAGCTCGCGCGGATCCCCGGGGTCGGCGTGCGCAAGCTCAACCGCTACGGGGCCGATGTGCTGGCCATCTGCGCAGGCCAGCCGCTTGCGGACGACGCGGAGGCGGACGGGCGCGGAGTTGAGGCGAACTCGTCGAAAAAATAGTTTGCGCATGCCCCGGCAATCCCCATAGGTTCTAGGACACGGGGACGGCGGCCTTCTCTGAGGCCCTGATTCCGTGCTCTACTTACATATCCGTTGGACTGGGCTCACCCCCGGTCCCCCGAGACGCCGAGAGGAGGCGATTCCAGTGATCATCATCAACCGCAGCTCCAGCAGCTCCGCCAAACTGACCGATCGCTCGGTCGTCTCCACGTGCATGCTCGGCGCCTCGACCCTGGGCACCGGTCTGTCCGGCATTCGTGCCGGTCGTCCGGCGTCCTCCTCCGTTGCTCCCGCGGGTCTTCCCGTCCGTGAGCGCAATGAGCGACCGACCGAGGCACTGGAAGCAGTAAAGGGACAGGCGCAGGCCTATGCCTTCACCGCGGCCGGTGCCGGATTCCGGAAGCAGACGACGCAGCACCACCTGATGTGGGCCTTCCGTGGGCCAGAACCCTGGAGTGATCCAGCCTGATCGTCGATCAGGCCGGCGCCTTCAGGGCCGCGGAACCCCAACCGGGATCCGCGGCCCTTCTGTTTGTCCCCGTACCGGGGACGGACGGGCGAAGGGGCCTCGGGACCAGAAACGCCGACACCCGGCCCAACAGGGCCGGACCGACAGACGAGGAAGACGAAACCGTGCAACTCGAAGCGCACGCCACGTCCGTACCGCCTTCCGAAACGATCTCCCCGCCCGGCCTCACGGAGGACTCCACCTTGACCCCGCTCACCGCGCTCACCGCGCTCGACGACGCCATCGAGAACCTCGGCGTACCCGTCCCCTGCCGCTCCTACGACCCGGAGGTCTTCTTCGCCGAGTCGCCGGCCGACGTCGAGTACGCCAAGTCCCTCTGCCGCACCTGCCCGCTGATCGAGGCCTGCCTCGCCGGCGCCAAGGAGCGGCGTGAGCCCTGGGGCGTCTGGGGTGGCGAGCTGTTCGTGCAGGGTGTCGTCGTCGCCCGGAAGCGGCCGCGTGGTCGCCCGCGCAAGAACCCGGTCACGGCATGAACACCGCAGGAACGATCGACCGCCCCCTCACGCAAGACCCCCAGAAGCAGGCCCCGATGAAGCCGTTCACCAGCGAGCCCGCAGGCTCCGCGACCGAAGACGTCACCACCACCGGCGCGATCGACTCGCGTCAGAACAGGACCCGAGAGATGCAACTCATTCCAGAAGCCCTGGCACGTGCGCATATGCACGAGCGACTGCACGAGGCCGAGCGTGAGCGCGTGGCCGTGCGCCTCGCGGCCGCCCGCCGGATGCAGCGCAAGGCCGAGCGCGCCTCGCTGCGTGCCCGCCGGGCGCTCGCCCTCGCCGTGATGCAGTAACCCCCACCGGAAGCGGTGGCCTCCCGACAGGGGGAGGCGGAAACTGTCCCCGCGGGGGCCGGTCCGAACGGACCGGCCCCCGCGGCGCGTTGTGTGACGGCCGTCAGGCCCCCGCCGCCGAGTCCTGTGCGTCCAAGTCCTCCAGGTCCCCCTCGGGGACGAACCCCGGCAGCCACTCCTCCAGTTCGTCCCGCAGCCGAACCGTCGCGCCGAGCTGGCACAGCACACCGATCGTGCTCAGGGTCACCCGATGGATCAGCAGATAGGCCGGCGGCAGGTTGAGCTGCTTGCCCAACTGGTGGGCGGGGGAGCGGGGGTCGGCGATCCGGGCGGCCTGGCTGCGCATCCAGCCGCGGCTGAAGGTGAACTCCTCCACCTCGGCCGGTTCGATGATCGGCAGCAGATAGTCGAGGACCGCGTCGGGGTCCAGCTCGATGGACTCCTTCACGAAGCCCTCGGCGCACAGGAGTTCGTAGACCGCGTCGGCCTCGCCGTCCAGGGTCATGCGCAGGGACTCGCCGATCGGTTCCGGCAGACCGCCCGCGAGCCGGTCGACCGTGCCGAAGTCCAGGACGCCGAGCCGCCAGTCCTCCTCGCCGTCCGGTCCGCCGGGCAGCAGACGGAAGTTGCCCGGGTGCGGGTCGGCGTGCAGCAGACCGGTGCGGGCCGGACCGGAGAACAGGAAGCGGGACAGCAGCTGTCCGGCGCGGTCGCGCTGCTCCTGGGTACCCGCGGTGATCACCTCGGACAAGGGGATGCCGTCGATCCACTCGGTGACCAGGACCTGCTCGCACTGGTGCACCACCGCCGGGACCACGACGTCCGGATCGCCGGCGAACTCCTCGGCGTGGGCCTGCTGGGCCTGCGCCTCCAGGGCGTAGTCCAGCTCCTCGGAAACCCGGTCACGGAGCTCGGAGATCAGCGGCTTGACGTCCATGCCCGGGATCAGCGGACCCAGCAGCCGGGCGAAACGGCTCAGTTGGGTCAGGTCGGAGAGCAGTGCCTCGCCCGCTCCCGGGTACTGCACCTTGACCGCGACCGCCCGCCCGTCGTGCCAGACCGCGCGGTGGACCTGGCCGATGGAGGCCGCGGCGGCCGGCTTGTCGTCGAACTCCACGAACAGGTCCGGCCAGTTTGCACCGAGCCGCTCGGCGAGCACGGAGTGCACCGTGCGGGTCGGCATCGGCGGCGCCGCGTCCTGGAGCTTCGTCAGCGCCGCGCGGTAGGGGCCGGCGACCTCCTCGGGCAGGGCCGACTCGAAGACGGACAGGGCCTGCCCGAACTTCATCGCGCCGCCCTTGAGCTCGCCCAGCACCTTGAAGAGCTGTTCCGCCGTCCGCTGTTGCAGCTCCCGGCCCACGATCTCGGCGGATTCGCCCACGATCCGCTTGCCCAGGCCCCAGGTCGCCCGTCCGGCGAAGCCGAGCGGCAGCGCGGCGAGCTTGGCGGTCCGGGTGACCGCCTTCCGGGGAAGATCAGACATGCGCCCTCCAAGTCCCAGGCTGCCGCGCCGCCACTGTCGTACGGCGTAACTCCCTCGATTGCCGTTGCCCTGCCATTGTCGCGTGCGATCCCCCGTCCTCGTGTGTGTGTTCCCCCTTACCTTTCCGCGCGGCCTCACCGAAGGCGCCGCACGGGCACGCGGAGTGCGGCCGCACCGGCCGGGCGTGCCACTGCAGAGCGGGGAGGGAGACCTCCCAGCGGGCCCCCGCGCTGGACGGGAGGCGCCCGTCGAGGAAGGTGAGCGCGTGGGCGGCGGCGAGGCCCGCGACCGCCGTGGCCAGGGTCAGATCGCAGGCCCGCGCGGGCCGACGCCGCCCCGACTGCCATTGCGCGACCAGCCGCGGCCAGGTCTCGTCCCGGTCGGTGCGCGTGCGCTGGAGGCAGCCCGCGCAGCCCGTCTCCCCGGGCAGGACGAGCGGCCCCACGACACCCGTCGCCTCCACCACCCCCGCGTACAGGTGCGGGGTGCCCGAGGCGAGCAGCGGCTCGGCGGCGGAGGGCGGCGGCGCGTATGTGCGGACGTCGTCCCGGGCGGCGATGATCACCAGGGCGAGGCCGGGGTTTCCCGTCCCGGACGGTGACCCGGTCCTTCTCCGCGACCGGCGGTCCGGGGCGGCGGCGCGCACCGCACGACGGGCGGCCTCGTCCCGCCGCTCGCCGACCGACTCGGCGGACAGCCCGCCCGGTGCCACGTCCCCCGGCTCCACCCGACCGCCGTCCCGCACGTCCACCTCGCCGATCCCGGCGCCCGACAGCAGCGCCGCCAGTACCGCGCCGACCCGGCCCGCGCCGTGCACCCGTACCCGCAGCCGGCGCCGGGCCGCGAGCCGGGCGAGCGCCTCGCCGGGGGCCGATGTGGTCAGGGACAGCGAGGCGAGGTCCGGTCGCAGCCGGTTCACGACCTGCCCCTTCTCGCGCAGGGCCGCCGCGTCCGGCCCGCCCCCGCGCGCGTCGTCCAGGAGTCCCGCCCGGCCCAGCCGCTCCACCAGCCGGTCCACGTGACCGTCCGGAAGAGCCATGCGGCGCCCCTCCGCGCGCAGCAGATCGAGGCCCCGCGTGCCGTCCAGCAGGTCGAGGAAACTGCCCGTCGCCGTGTCCACCGGACCGAGGGTCAGCGCGTGCGCCGGTGTCATTCCGAACTGCACGGTGTTGAGGTCCCGCCAGCCGCGCCGCAGCGCGGGCTTCACCATCGGATGCATCAAACGCCCCCGTATGCCTGTATAGCCGTATATGCCAATGCGGTACCGGAAACTCCCCGTACGTCGGCGGAGCGGGGGCATGGGGTCTCCTCGCTCCGCCGACTGGTGCCAGCATGCCCGGCGCCGCCGGACCGCGCCGAGAGTTGTCCACAGGCAGCGGAATTCATCGTACAAATCCGTCGTATGACGTAAAACGGAGGTGCCGGTTCGGAACCCGACCGTCCCGGAGTCGGGACTTCCCCCAGGTGCAGCGGGTAACGTCGGGGCGTGCCCGCCGACCCCCTGCACCGCGCCGGAACGCCACAGCGGAAGCCGACGAGCCAGCCCGCGAACGGATCGGGGGCGAGCGCGATCGAGGTGCGCCGAAGCACCCGTCGACGCCGCACGGTCTCCGCCTACCGCGAGGGCGACCGCACCATCGTGCTCATCCCCGCCCGGATGTCCGCGGCCGAGGAGCAGCGCTGGGTGGGCGTCATGCTGGACAAGCTCGCGGCGCAGGAGAGCAAGCGGGTGCCCGGTGACGCCGAGCTGACGGAGCGCGCCGAGCGGCTGTCGGCCCAGTGCTTCGGCGGCCGGGCCCGGCCCACCTCGGTGCGCTGGGTCACCAACCAGAACACCCGCTGGGGCTCCTGCACCCCGGCCGAGGGCAGCATCCGGCTCTCGCACCGCCTCCAGGGCATGCCCGACTACGTCGTCGACTACGTCCTCGCACACGAACTCGCCCACCTGCTGGTGCCCGGCCACGGCCCCGACTTCTGGCGGCTGCTCGAGGCCTACCCGCGCACCGAGCGGGCCCGCGGCTATCTGGAGGGCGTGGTCGCGGCGGAGCGGCTGCCGCATTCGCCCGGCGCGCGCGAGGAGTGACGCCGGGGGCGCGGAGTGTGTACGCGCCCGGTATCGGTCGACGCGGGTTGTGTACCGGGTCTGTACCGACATCGTGCGTTGTCGGAGTTTGCCGTTAGCCTGACGCGACGCACTCGCAATCGGGATGGGGGACGGTCGTTACGCATGCCCAGGGAATTCCAACGCGGCCACAAGGCCAGGATCAGTGACCTCACCGCGGGCACCGATCTGTACGTAGGCGTGCAGATCACCGCCCCCGGCCTGACCTTCGACATCAGCTGCTTCGGCCTCGACGCCGACGAACGGCTCTCCGACGACAGGTACTTCGTCTTCTTCAACCAGCCGAAGTCCCCCGAGGAGTCGATCCAGCTCCTGGGCGCCCAGGCCGGTGACACCGAGTCCTTCCGCATCACGCTGGACCGGGTCCCGCCGCAGATCCAGAAGCTGTCCTTCACGGCGACGATCGACGGCGCCGGACAGATGTCGCAGATCAACCCCGGTTACCTGCGGATCGTCGCAGGCGGCGAGGAGGTGGCCCGGTACGCCTTCAACGGCTCGGAGTTCACCAGCGAGCGGGCGGTGATGCTGGGCGACTTCTACCTGAAGGACGTCTGGCGGTTCGCGGCCGTCGGACAGGGCTTCGACGGCGGTCTGGAGGCGCTGCTGAAGAACTTCGGCGGCGAGGTCGCCGAGGAGGAGGCGCCCGCGCCCGCCGCGCCCCAGCCGCAGTCCGGTGCCGCTCCCGGGTTCGCCCCGCCCGCGTTCGCCGCCCCCTCGGCGCCCGCCCCGGCACCCGCTCCCGCGCCGGCCCCGGCGCCGGCACCCGCCCCGCAGGGCTTCACGCCGCCGCCCGCCCCGGCGCCCGCGCCCCCGGTGCACGCCGCGCCGACCATCATCGCGCCCATGACTCCGCCCGGTGGCGTCCCCGTCCCGCCGCCCGGCCCGGTCCCCGCGCCCTACGGCCAGCCCCACCAGCAGCAGCCGTACGGCCAGCCCGGCGCCCCGACGCCACCCCCCGGCTACGGCCAGCCGCCCCACGCGCCGCAGGCCCCCATGCCGCCCCAGGCCCCGATGCCACCCGGCTACGGCCAGCAGCCCCCGTTCGGACAGGTCCCGGGCCAGCAGGCGTACGGCGTGCCGCAGGGCGCGCCCCAGGGCGGCGCCGGAGTGACCGCGGCGCTCCAGCAGTTCAAGGAGACGCCCACCGGGCAGCGCTGGACGCAGCAGAACAAGAAGCTGATCCGCGTCGACCTCGGCATGGGCGGCCAGCCCGTGCTCGCCCGCCAGGGCAGCATGGTGCTCTACCAGGGCAAGGTCGACTTCAGCTACAAGGGCGCCGGATTCGCCGGCCGGATCGTCGGCAACGCGACCGGCCAGGAGATGCAGCTGATGCGCTGCACCGGCCAGGGCCAGGTGTTCCTCGCCGACAACGCCACGATGCTGCACCCCATCGAGCTCCAGGGCGACGGCATCTGCGTCTCCGCCGAGAACGTCCTCGCCTTCGACGAGAGCCTCCAGTACGAGGTCCGCCGGATCGAGGGCCACGGCATCCCCGGCGGCGCGCTGTTCACCATGCAGTTCACGGGCACCGGCACGATCGTCGTCAAGACGCACGGCACGCCCGTCGTCCTGCCGGTCACCCCGACCACGTTCGCCGACTGCAACGCCGTCGTCGCCTGGTCGTCCGCCGCCCAGGTGGTCGTCTCCAGCCAGGTGCGGATGCGCCGCAACGCCTACCCCGGCGACACGGGGGAGAGCGTCAACCTCCAGTTCCGGGGCGCGCCCGGCAACTTCATCGTCGTCCAGCCGTACGAGGTCTGAGGGAGCCCGTCATGAATCAGCCGCTCGCGGGCTACGCCCCCGCACCCGTCACCGCCCGTATGGAGAACCACGGCAACCACATGCTGAAGGTCGCCATGCAGACCGGCAACGACCTCCTCGCGCGCGTGGGCTCGATGGTCGCCTACGAGGGCTTCGTCCAGTACGAGCCCAACCCGCCGGCCGTGCGCCAGATCGCCCGCGACTGGATGACCGGCGAGGGCGCCCCCCTGATGAAGTGCTCCGGCGACGGACTGCTCTACCTCGCCGACTACGGCGCCAACGTGGTCGTGATCAACCTCAACGGCGACGGCATCTCGGTCAACGCCACCAACCTGCTCGCCTTCGACGCACACCTCACCTGGGGCGTGGAGCGGGTCAAGGGCCTGGCGAAGTTCGCCGGACAGGGCCTGTGGAACACCAAGATCTCCGGTCAGGGCTGGGTCGCGCTCACCTCCCGGGGCAAGCCGATCGTCGTCGACTGCGGCGGCGGCGAGGACGAGACCTACGTCGACCCGGACGCGCTCGTCGCCTGGTCGCCGAACCTCAAGGTCAAGGGCAAGCGCAGCTTCAAGGCGCAGTCCCTGATCGGCCGCGGCAGCGGCGAGGCCTACCAGATGGCCTTCTCCGGCCAGGGCATCGTCGTCGTCCAGCCCAGCGAGGACAGCACCGACCGCCTCCGGTTCCGGGGCTGAGGGGGAGCCAGAAGCCATGCAGAGCTCACTTTTCGCACACAACGACTCGCAGACCCAGGAACGCTGGAGCCTGCAGAACAAGCAGATGCTCCGGATCGTCCTGGAGGGCCACGACGACATCCTGGCACGCAAGGGCACGATGGTCGCCTACCAGGGGCTCGTCGAGTTCGACGCCGAGTACCAGAGCAACCAGCAGGGACGCGCGCGTGCGTACACGGGCGAGGGCCTGGACCTGATGCGCTGCCACGGGCAGGGCACCGTCTACCTCGCCAACCTCGCCCAGTACGTCCACCTCGTGGACGTCGAGCAGGACGGGCTGACCGTCGACAGCAGCTACGTCCTCGCCATGGACTCCTCGCTGCACCACGAGGTCGTCGCCGTCGACAGCCTCTACGGAATCTCCGGCTCCGGGAAGTACCAGCTCAACATCACCGGCCGTGGCCGGGTCGCCCTGATGACGTCGGGCGCGCCGCTGATGATGCAGGTCACGCCGGACAGGTACGTCAACTGCGACGCCGACGCCATCGTGGCCTGGTCGACCGGCCTGCGCGTGCAGATGCAGGCCCAGACGCACTCCTCCGGGGTGTGGCGCCGGCGCGGCAACACCGGTGAGGGCTGGGAGCTCAGCTTCATGGGCACCGGGTTCGCGCTGGTGCAGCCCAGCGAGCTGCTGCCGCCGCAGAACGCCCAGATCGGTTCCGGCCTCGCCGCGCAGTACGGCATGGGCCAGCACGGGGCCCGGTCGCAGAACCAGGGCAACGCCTGGAGCTGACCGAGCGGTCATCGGAGGTAAGAGGTAATACGGGGTAAGGGGCGTCCGTCTGTGCGGGCGCCCCTTACCGCGTCACAGCCTGGCGAGGGTCGCCTCCAGCAGCCGTACGACCGAGTCGTCGGCCACCTCCGCGACCTCGTCGTAGGCGAACCAGCGCAGGTCCAGGGACTCGTCGCTGATCGCCTCCACGGACCCGGCCGGGGCGAGCGCCGCGTACTGGACGTCCAGGTGCCAGGCGCACGGTGTCTCGTGCCGGTCCAGGCGCACGGGGCCGCCGGGCAGCAGACTCAGCCCCTCGATACCGGACTCCTCCGTGCCCTCGCGCAGGGCGGCCGCCGCCAGCGTGGCGTCGCCCGGCTCGCAGTGGCCGCCCATCTGCAGCCACATCCGCAGCTTCCGGTGCAGGGTGAGCAGTACACGCGCGCGTGAGGGATCGATCACCAGCGCGCTCGCGGTGATGTGCCCGTCGCCGCACGCCTTCCATACGCCGTCCGAGTGGGCGGCCAGGTGATCCAGGTAGGTCTGGCGCAGGTCCGGCTGGTCCTCGTAGCCCTTGAGCACGAGAACCGCGTCGTCGTACAGGCTCACTCGGTGCCGTCGCCCTCGGATTCGGAGTCGGAGTCGTCCTTCTTCAGGTTCGGCTTCTGGTCGGGGCCGCCGGCGCCGCCCGCCTCGCCGAGCATCTTCTCCAGCTCGGAGAAGTCCAGCTGCTCACGGTGCACGAAGCCGTCCGGGTCGTCCAGGTCGGTGGCCGTCGGCAGCATGTCGGGGTGCGCCCACAGGGCGTCACGGCCGTCCACGCCGCGCGCGTCGGTCAGCGAGGCCCACAGCCGGGAGGCGTCCCGCAGCCGGCGCGGGCGCAGCTCCAGGCCGATCAGCGTGGCGAACGTCTGTTCCGCCGGACCGCCCGTGGCGCGGCGCCGGCGCAGGGTCTCGCGCAGCGCGTCCGCCGACGACAGCCGGGGTTTCGCCGCCGCGTGCACCACCGCGTCCACCCAGCCCTCGACGAGCGCCAGGGCCGTCTCCAGACGGGCCAGGGCGGCCTTCTGCGCCGGGGTGTCCTCGGGCTGGAACATGCCCTGCTGGAGTGCGTCCTGCAGCTGCTCGGGGTTCTGCGGGTCGAACTGGCCGACCACGTCCTCCAGCTTCGCGGTGTCCACCTTGATCCCGCGCGCGTAGCCCTCGACCGCGCCGAACAGATGCGAGCGCAGCCACGGCACGTGCGCGAAGAGGCGCTGGTGGGCGGCCTCGCGCAGGGCCAGGTAGAGCCGGACCTCGTCCTGCGGGATGCCCAGGTCCTTGCCGAACGACGCGATGTTCAGCGGCAGCAGCGCGGCCCGGCCCGCCGGGCCGAGCGGCAGCCCGATGTCGGTCGAGCCGACCACCTCGCCCGCCAGGACGCCGACGGCCTGCCCGATCTGGGAGCCGAACATCGCCCCGCCCATCGAGCGCATCATGCCGATCAGCGGGCCGGCCATGGCCTGCATTTCCTCCGGCAGGACATCGCCCATGGCCGCGCCGACGCGCTCGGCGACCGGGTCGACCAGCTCCTTCCACGCGGGCAGGGTCGCCTCGACCCACTCCGCGCGCGACCACGCCACGGCCGAGCCGGCGCCGGACGGCAGCGAGGTCACGTCGTCCAGCCACAGGTCGGCCAGCCGGACGGCCTCCTGGACGGCGGTGCGCTCGGCGGGGCCGACGCTCTCGTCCTTCACGCCGTCCGACGTGCCCTGGGAGACCGTCTGGCGGGCGATCTGCTTGGCCATGTCCCAGTTCACCGGGCCGCCCTCGTACGAGAGCATCTGGCCGAGCTGCTGGAACGCCGCGCCCAGGTCGTTGGGGTTCAGCGAGCCGAACATGGCCGCGAGCGGATTGTCGCCGCCGGGGCCGCCCGGGCCGCCGAAGCCGGGCATGCCGAAACCGAACGGGTTGGCCTGTCCCTGACCACCACCGCTCTGCTGGTCCTTCTTCTTGCCCTCGTCGCCGTCCTCCGGCTCCTCCGGCGGAAGGCCGAATCCGAATGGGGTGTCACTCACGGGGTTCCTCGGCTGGTTAGGCCACCGGGTTCTCACCCGGCGGCGCGGCTGCCCTGCAACACCACCCAGCGTAGACACCCCGGGGCTCGATCGGGCCTCGGTGCTTCGCCGACTCCTGGCCTGCGGCAGGATGGATGCCACCTGGTACGTACGCGTCCGTCGCGCCCGTATGCCAAGACAACCGCTGGAGACACCTGGTGAGTTCCCCAGATCCGCAGGTTCGCGCAGCGCGAAACCACTCCGCCCCGGGTGGTTCGCGCGGGCCCGTCGTCGCCGTGACCGGCGCAGCCACCGGGGTCGGCGCGCTGCTCACCGAGCGGCTCGCCGCGTCGGAGGAGATCAAGCAGGTCGTCGCCATCGACGAGCGACGGGGCGAGTGCGACGCGGCGCAGTGGCACATCCTCGACGTCCGGGACCCGGCGATCGCCGACAAGCTGCGGGGCGTCGACGTGGTCGTGCACCTCGCGCTCGATCTCGACCTGGGGAGTGACGCCGCCGCCCGGACGGCCTACAACGTCCGCGGCACCCAGACCGTGCTGACGGCGTCCGCGGCGGCCGGCGTGCGGCGCGTGGTGCTGTGCACCTCCTCGATGGTCTACGGGGCGCTGCCGGACAACGAGCTGCCCCTGTCGGAGGACGCGGAGCTGCGGGCGACCGCGGAGGCGACGGGCGTCGGGGACCTGCTGGAAATCGAACGGCTGGCCAGGCGGGCGCCCCGCGCGCATCCCGGGCTGAATGTCACCGTGGTGCGCCCGGCCGTGCTGGTCGGCGGTACGGACACGGCGCTGACCAGGTACTTCGAGTCGCCGCGGCTGCTGGTCGTGGCCGGGTCCCGGCCGGCCTGGCAGTTCTGCCACGTCGAGGATCTGTGCGGCGCCCTGGAGTACGCCGTGCTGGAGAAGGTGGACGGCGAGCTGGCCGTCGGCTGCGACGGGTGGCTGGAGCAGGAGGAGGTCGAGGAGCTCAGCGGGATCCGGCGGATGGAGCTGCCGTCGGCGGTCGCGCTGGGCGCGGCGGCCCGGCTGCACCGGATCGGGCTGACGCCGTCCCCGGCGGGCGACCTGGCGTACACGATGTACCCGTGGGTGGTGAGCGGGTCGCGGCTGCACGACGCGGGGTGGCGGGCGCAGTGGACCAACGAGGAGGTGCTCGCCGAGCTGCTGGAGGAGGTGGCCGGACGGCACACCGTGGCCGGCCGTCGCCTCGGGCGCAAGGACGCGACGGCGGCGGGGGCCGCGGGCGCGACGGTCGCGCTGCTCGGCGCCGCCGCCGTGGTGCGTCGGGCTCGCAAGGCGCGGCGCCGCTAGTGCCATGAGGCACGATGGACCCATGGCATCCACCAACGACCATCCCGGTGAGCGGGCGGCCGACGACCCCGTCAAGCTGATCGGCATCAGGGACACCGCCCTCTCCCTCGACGAGGTCTTCCGGGCCGTCGGGGACGACGCGGCCGGGGGGACCGCGCTGTTCGTGGGGACCGTGCGCGACCATGACGGGGGCGCCGACGTCGATACGCTCGCGTACTCCTGCCATCCCAGCGCCGAGGCGGAGATCCGGCGGGTCGCCGAGAAGGTCGCCGCCGAGTTCCCGGTGCGGGCGCTCGCGGCCGTGCACCGGGTCGGGGACCTCGCCGTCGGTGATCTCGCGGTGGTCGTCGCCGTGTCGTGCCCGCACCGGGGCGAGGCCTTCGAGGCCTGCCGGAAGCTGATCGACGACCTCAAGCACGAGGTGCCGATCTGGAAGCACCAGAGGTTCTCCGACGGCACCGATGAATGGGTCGGGGCCTGCTGAAGCAGCCCGGCCCGCCTCCGGTTGCGTAACCCCACCCCTGCCGTGAGCGTTGTCAGTGCGGATGGTTAATCTGCTGATCAGTCAGTTGCGGTAATGGGGTTGGGAGGTCGGCATGGCGGTGCTCGCCTGGTTGCTGATTCCGCTTGTGGCTGCGATCGGTGCCGGACTCTGGGGGAGCTGGGCCAACCGCACCCGCAAGTCGCGCGGCGACGGTCCCGAGCTCGACGGGTACGCGCGGTTCCGCGCCGCCATGGAGAAGTCCGTCGCCGTGCCGAGGTCGTCCTCGGGGGGCTGACGGGGCGCTGACCGGCGGCTGACCCGGGTGGTGGCCCTGACGGTGCGCTGACAGAGGCGTCCCGTACTGTCGAGGCATGCCACGCCGCACCGCGACGATGCTCGCCTCCACCCTGATGCTGATCGCGCTCCTGTGCGCGGGGGTGCTCATCCCCGTGCCGTACTCGGAGATGTCCCCGGGGCCGACGGTGAACACGCTCGGTGAGCACGACGGCGAGCCGGTGCTGCAGATCGCGGGCCACAAGACGTACGCGACGAGCGGTCATCTGAACATGACGACCGTGCGGGTCACCAGCGCCGACTACCGGATGAACCTCGTCGAGGCGGTCTACGGCTGGCTGGCGCACGACAACAAGGTCGTGCCGCACGACACGCTCTACCCGGACGGCAAGACGGAGGAGCAGTCCACCCAGGAGAACGCCGAGGAGTTCAGCCAGTCCCAGGAGAGCGCCAAGGTCGCCGCCCTGAAGGAGCTGGACGTCCCGGTGCAGTCCTGGGTGATCGTCTCGACGGTGGTGAAGGACTCCCCGGCCGAGGGCAAGCTGCACGCCGGCGACGTGATCAAGGCCGTGGACGGCACCGCCGTGAGGGAGCCCTCCGATGTCGCGAAGCTGGTGACCAGGCACAAGCCCGGTCAGGACGTCGTCTTCACCATCGTCCCGGCCAAGGAGCAGGCCGCCGCCGAGAAGGCGAACAAGACCGCGACCAGGACGCAGGACGTGACCATCACGACCGCCACCTCCGACGACGTCGGCCAGAAGCGGGCCATCGTCGGCATCTCGGCCGGGACCGACCACACGTTCCCGTTCACGATCGACATCAAGCTCGCCGACGTGGGAGGGCCCAGCGCCGGACTGATGTTCGCGCTCGGCATCTACGACAAGCTGACGCCCGGCAACCTCACCGGCGGCAAGTTCGTCGCCGGCACCGGGACCATCGACGACGAGGGCAAGGTCGGGCCGATCGGCGGCATCGAGATGAAGACCGTGGGCGCCCGCAGTCAGGGGGCGCAGTACTTCCTGACGCCGGCCGAGAACTGCGCGGCCGCGGCCAAGGACACCCCTTCGGGACTCAGGCTCGTCAAGGTCGCCACCATCGACGACGCCCTCTCCGCCCTCAAGGACATCCGCAGCGGCGACACCGCCGATCTGCCGAAGTGCACCAAGTAGCGCCGCGGGCGGCTACTCCTCGAAGGTCGCCGACAGCGCCTCCGCCAGGCCGGGGACCAGGTTCCCGCCGGTGAGCACCTCCGTCGGCGCGTCCTTCTCACGCAGCCGCAGCGCCGACTCACGGGTGCCGTCGCGCAGTACCGCGACCGTCATCCGGACCTCCTGGCGGTCCGGGTGCTCGGCCACCCACTGCGCCAGCCTGCCCTCGCTGAGGCCCTGCGGGACCTGGGCCTCGGCGGACGGCGGCAGCATCAGCCGCTCCACGGTCAGGGCGCAGCCGGCCACCGCGTCGGGCCAGGCGATCGTGGCCAGGAACTCGTCGAGCGCCTTGTCCGTTGGCACTTCGTCCTGCTCGATCGGGGTGAGACCGGTGGTCTCGGGTTCTTCCGTCAGGCCGAGCTGGGCGGCGAGCGAGGGTTCCTGAGCCCGCAGCCGTGCGGTGTCTACGAGGGCGAAGAGGCGGGCGGGCTGGTCCCAGCCGAGGCCGGAGGCGTACTCGTCGATCTCGAGTACGGCCCGGGTGAGCGGGTTCGCCGCCATGGGAGTGTTGGACATGGTCACAATCCTCTCTCGTTCTCGGGCGGAATCGGGAACCGAGTAAACGGTGAGTAAGTTGCATAGGTGTGGGCCCACGATCACGGGGGGCCACTGGGGGCCGGCGAACACGCGGGCCTGAGGGATCGACAGCGAACTTCGAGGTGCGCACCTTGGCTTTCCAGATGCCGGACCGCGGCGGAGGCCCGACAGGGCCGCGGATGAGAGTGGGCCGCCCGTCCCGGCGCGTCCGGACCCTGCTGATGACGCTGGGCGTCCTTGCCGTCCTCGGCATGGCGTTCACCATGTTCGCGGGATTCTGGACGGACTGGCTCTGGTACCGGTCGGTGCACTACTCGTCCGTGTTCACCACCACCCTCTGGACCAAGATCGGCCTGTTCGCCGTCTTCGGGCTGCTGATGGCGCTCGCGGTCGGTCTCAACATCTGGCTCGCCCACCGGCTGCGGCCCCCGCTGAGCGCGATGTCGATGGAGCAGCAGAGCCTCGACCGGTACCGCATGGGCATCGCCCCCTACAAGCGGTGGCTGCTGCTCGGCATCACCGCCCTGGTCGGGCTCATCGCCGGCGCCTCGGCGGCCGGTCAGTGGCGGACCTGGCTGATGTGGGTCAACGGCGTCTCCTTCGGACAGAAGGACCCGCAGTTCCACCTCGACGTGTCGTTCTTCGCCTTCGACCTGCCCTGGTACCGCTTCCTGCTCGGCTTCGGCTTCGCCGCCACGATCCTCTCCCTGATCGCCGCGGCGCTCACCCACTACCTGTACGGCGGGCTGCGCGTCACCAGCCCCGGCGCGCGCGCCACGGCCGCCGCCACCGGACACCTGTCGGTGCTGCTCGGGATCTTCGTCGCCCTGAAGGCGGTCGCCTACTGGCTCGACCGGTACGGCCTGGCCGTCAAGTCCAGCGACTTCAAGGCGACCGACAACTGGACCGGCCTGAGGTACGTCGACGCCAACGCCTACCTCCCGGCCAAGACGATCCTGTTCTGCATCGCGGTCATCTGCGCCGTGCTGTTCTTCGCCACCCTGTGGCGGCGCACCTGGCAGCTGCCGGTGATCGGGTTCGGTCTGATGGTGCTCTCGGCGATCCTGATCGGCGGGCTGTACCCGGCGATCGTCCAGAAGTTCCAGGTCCAGCCCAACGAGCAGGCCAAGGAAGCCCCGTACGTCGAGAAGAACCTCAAGGCGACGCGTGAGGCGTACGGCATCGACGGCGCGCAGGTCACCGAGTACTCGGGGACCAGCACCACCAAGGACAAGACGCAGCTGCGCGACGACGTGGACGCCACGGCGAGCATCCGGGTCCTGGACCCGAACATCGTCTCGCCGACGTACCAGCAGCTCCAGCAGATGCGGAAGTACTACGCCTTCCCCACCAACCTGGACGTGGACCGCTACAACGTCAGCGGCTCCGACCAGGACACGGTCATCGGTCTGCGCGAGCTGAACCTCGCGGGCGTGGACAAGCAGAACTGGATCAACAACCACTTCCGCTACACCCACGGCTACGGCGTGGTGGCCGCCAAGGGCACCACCGCCGACTCCGAGGGGCGCCCGGTCTTCACCGAGTCCAACCTGCCCTCCGAGGGCGACCTCGGCACCTACGAGCAGCGCGTCTACTACGGCGAGAAGACGACGACGTACTCGATCGTCGGCGGTCCCCAGAAGGAGATCGACTACTCCGACGACAACGGCGAGAAGACCACCAGCTACCGGGGCAAGAGCGGGGTCAACCTCTCCAGCCCGGTCAACCGCGCCGCGTACGCGGTGGCGTTCGGCGAGCCGCAGATCCTCTACTCCGGCGCGATCGGCGAGGGCTCGCGGATCCTGTACAACCGCACGCCCAAGGAGCGCGTCGAGGCGGTCGCCCCGTGGCTGACCATCGACGGCGACGCCTACCCGGCCGTCGTCGACGGGAAGATCCAGTGGATCGTCGACGCGTACACCACGACGAACGGCTACCCGTACGCCTCCCGTACGACCCTCGGCGACACCACCGCCGACTCGCTCACCGCGACCAACGACAACCGCGCGGTGGTGGCCCAGCAGAACCAGGTCAACTACATCCGCAACTCGGTGAAGGCGACCGTCGACGCGTACACGGGCGAGGTCAAGCTCTACCAGTGGGACACCCAGGACCCGGTCCTGAAGACCTGGATGAAGGCGTTCCCCGGCACGGTCGAGCCCAAGTCGGACATCTCGACGTCGCTGATGGCCCACCTGCGGTACCCGCAGGACCTGTTCAAGGTCCAGCGCGAGCTGCTCACCCGCTACCACGTGAAGGACGCCACGACCTTCCTCAGCGGCAGCGAGGTCTGGCAGGTGCCGGACGACCCGTCCAACAAGTCGGGCGACGCGGTGCCGCCGTACTACCTGAGCATGAAGATGCCGGACCAGGCCGCGCAGGCGTTCTCGCTGACCACGACGTTCACGCCCAACGGGCGGGACAACCTCAGTGCGTTCATGGCGGTGGACTCCGAGGCGGGGACGCCCGGTTACGGCAAGATCAGAATCCTGAAACTGCCGACGAGCACCACCGTCGACGGACCGAAGCAGGTCCAGAGCCAGTTCAACTCCGAGCAGGACATCGCCGAGTCGATCAGACTCCTCAAGGGCGGTGACTCCGACATCGAGTACGGCAACCTGCTGACCGTGCCGCTCGACGGGGGACTGCTCTACGTCGAGCCGGTCTACGTGCGCGGCGGCGGACTCAAGTACCCGCTGCTGAAGAAGGTGTTGGTGACGTACGGCGGCAACACCGCCTTCGAGGACACCCTCGACGAGGCCCTCAACAAGGTCTTCGGCGCGCAGGGCGCGACCCCGCCCGCGGACGACGGCGGTGACAGCACCACCCCGCCCCCTTCCTCCAACGCGACGGTCCAGGAGGCGCTGAACGACGCACAGAAGGCGTTCACCGCCGGCCAGGACGCCCTGAAGAAGGGGGACTGGGAGGCCTACGGCAAGGCGCAGAAGGACCTCGAGGCCGCCCTGAAGCGGGCCGAGGACGCCCAGGCCGCGGCGGACAAGGCGGACAAGGGCGGCAACAAGGCGAGCAGCAGCCCGAGTCCGGCGGCGTCGCCGAGCAGTGGCGGCACCGGCGGGGCCAAGGCGAGCGGCAGCCCCAGTCCGAGCGCCAGTCCCAGCGGCTGATCAAGCCCGCCCCGTGTCGTGGTACGGTTGTGGAACACGACGCGGGGTGGAGCAGCTCGGTAGCTCGCTGGGCTCATAACCCAGAGGTCGCAGGTTCAAATCCTGTCCCCGCTACTGAAGACGAAGGCCCGGATCCGGTACACGGATCCGGGCCTTCGTCATGTGCGAACGCATGTGCCGCGGTTCGACATCGTCGCGCCGCTGTGGGGAGTTGAGCCGACTGTGTTTGACTTGTCTCTCTGTGGGCATGTCGACAAAACGCTGAAGTGACCTCACGGGCTGCGGTATACACAGGTGTACCCGGGTTGCAGGTGGTGCGACGATGGACGTTATGGGGGACAAGGCAACTCTGTTCGAGACAGGGCGGTTTGTGCAGCCTTCCGGTGAGGAAGCGACCCCGGACGAGCGCCGGGACCAGACGGCGGACGCGGTCGAGACGGTAGAGACGGACGAGACGGTAGAGACGGAAGAAACAGCCGAGACGGGGGTGACGGTCGAGACGGGGGAGGCCGTCGAGGAGATGAGGCTGCGGCTCGCCGCCGCGGCCGACGACGCCGAGGCGACCAGCGTCCTCGGCGCCATGCTGCTGCGCCGCGGCGACCTGGACGGGGCGGAGCCCCATCTGCGCGCCGCCACCGCGGCCGGGGACCGGGCCGCCGCCAACAACCTGGGCGTCCTGCTGCACCAGCGCGGGTACGCCGACGAGGCCGCCGGATGGTGGCGGGTCGCCGCCGTCGCCGGCTCCGCCGCCGCCGCGCACGCGCTCGGGCGCCACTGCCGTGAGTGCGGTGACGAGCCCGCCGCCGAGTACTGGCTGCGCCAGTCCGCCGAACAGGGCCACGCCCTCGGCGCCTACGCGCTCGCCGACCTGCTGGAACACCGCGGGGACAGCGGGGCCGAGCGGTGGATGCGGGCCGCCGCCGAACGTGGTCACCGGGAGGCGGCGTACCGGCTGGCGCGGGCCATGGACCGCCGGGACCCGCGCTCCGCCGAGGGCGACGCGGGGGACGCCAAAGGCACCTGCAGGGACGGTGACGCCGGGGCCGTGGCCCACTCGGAGGCCGAGCAGTGGTACCGGCAGGCCGCCGCGCGCGGCCACCGGCGGGCCGCCCTGCACCTCGGGGCGATCCTGGAGCGCAAGGGCGAGCTGAAGGAGGCCGGGCGCTGGTACCTGACCGCGGCCAAGGACGGCGAGGCGCGGGCCGCCTGTGCCCTCGGGTTCCTGCTGCGGGACGCCGGCGACACCGAGAACGCCGCGATCTGGTGGCTGCGGGCCGCCCAGGACGGCGACGGCAACGCCGCCAACGCGCTGGGCGCCCTGCACGCCGAGCGCGGGCAGACCCAGACCGCCGAGCGCTGGTACCGGGCCGCCATGGACGCGGGTGACGACAACGGCGCCTACAACCTCGCCCTGCTCTGCGCCGAGCAGGGCCGCACCGCCCAGGCCGAGCAGTGGTACCGGCGCGCGGCCTACGCCGGGCACCGGGAGGCCGCCAACGCGCTGGCCGTGTTGCTGCTCCGGGGCGGCGACACGGCCGGTTCCGAGCCCTGGTTCTCCAAGGCGGCGGAGGCGGGCAGCGTCGACGCCGCGTTCAACCTCGGGATCCTCTTCGCCGGACGCGGCGACGACACGGTCGCGCTGCGCTGGTACGAGCGGGCGGCCGCCGCCGGGCACACCGAGGCGGCGCTCCAGGTCGGCATCGCCCGGCTGCGCGAGGGCGACGAGCAGGAGGCCGAACGGCACCTGCGGTGCGCCGCGGGCGGGGGCAGCGCGGAGGCGGCGTACCGGCTGGCCGCCGTGCTGGACGCGCGCCGGCCGCCGCAGCCCGCGCACGAGCTCGGGGAGATCGCGCACGAGAAGACCGAGTGCGAGGAGTGGTACGAGCGGGCGGCCGAGCAGGGGCACCGGCGCGCCCAGGTCAGGGTCGGCATGCTCGCCGCCGCCCGGGGCGACGTGTGCGAGGCGGCGCGGTGGTACCGGGAGGCCGCCGAGGCCGGTTCGCGCAACGGCGCCTTCAACCTCGGCCTGCTGCTCGCGCGGGAGGGGAGCGAGCCGGAGGCGGTCGTGTGGTGGACACGGGCGGCCGACGACGGGCACGGGCGGGCGGCGTTGCGGCTCGCCCTGGTCTACGCGCGTCGGGGTGAGCTCGCGGAAGGGCAGCGGTGGGCCGACCGGGCGGTGTCGCTCGGACCGGGGGAGGTCGCGCAGCGCGCGGCACGGCTCCGCGACGCGCTGCGGCAGGAACTGTCGGCCTGAGGTGCCCGTCCCAGGGGGTTCGCCCCCTGGGCCACACCCGGCCCTCGCCAACTGATTTGCCTCCGCCCTCCCCCTTCACGTAACGTTGCATTCAACGACGCGGGGTGGAGCAGCTCGGTAGCTCGCTGGGCTCATAACCCAGAGGTCGCAGGTTCAAATCCTGTCCCCGCTACTGAAGGCCGAGGGCCGGAATCCGACAGGATTCCGGCCCTCAGTCGTGTTCTTACGGCCTGCTCGGCCGGATCGTGGCGGGGGCGGGCGGCTCAGGCCGCAGCGCAGCTCGGGCAGATGCCGCGGTACGTCACCTCGACGTCCGAGACCGTGAAGCCGAAGCGCTCGGAGTCGGGGAGGTCGGACAGCGGGTTGCCGGTCGGGTGGACGTCGCGGATGGCACCGCAGCGCGCGCAGACCAGGTGCTGGTGCGGGCGGTGGGCGTTCGGGTCGTACCGCTTGGCACGCCGGTCGGTCGCGACCTCGAGCACCTCGCCGAGGGAGACCAGCTCACCGAGCGTGTTGTAGACGGTCGCCCGGGAGATCTCGGGCAGCTTGGCCACGGCCCTGGCGTGCACCTCGTCGGCCGTCAGGTGGACGTGTTCGCCGTCGAGGACCTCGGCCACGACGCGTCGCTGCGCGGTCATCCGCCATCCGCGTCCACGCAGCCGTTCCAGAAGGTCACTCATGCGCACCAGCCTAACAGCAGGAGGAACAGATCCCGATCGGGTGTTGTTTTGGAGCTGACCCTGACTTAGACAGTGTCCATGATCGGATCGGGGCTGTCCATGGTGCGCCCGTCGGACCGGTCGGCGCGCTCAGGCGGGGACGCGCCGACGGGCCGGGACCCAGCAGCGGATGATGTCGCGGACCGAGACGATCCCGGCCGGTTCGCCCCCGTCAAGGACGATCAGATGGCGGAAGCCGCCGTGGGCCATCGCCCGGGCCGCCTCCTCCAGGGTCCAGTCCGGGGCGGCGAAGACCACGTTGTTGGTGGTGTGGGCGTCGGTGCGTTCCGTGTCCGGGTCCTGGCCCAGTCCCACGGAGTTGAGGATGTCCCGTTCCGTGAGGATGCCCATGCCGGCGTCGGGGTCGAGGACGAGGGCGGCGCCGACGCGGCGGGCGGACATCAGCGCGGCGGCCTGGCGGAGGGTGTGGGCGGGACCGATGGTGAGGACCAGCGTGCTCATGGCGTCTCGGACGAACACGGGGGCGAGTACGGGGGTGAGCATGGGATGGAGCCACCTCCTACCGGAATCAGTGCACGGACGGGTACCCGTCCGTGCACTGATTCACAAGTTCACAAGTGGGGGAATCCTCAGAGTCTCAGGTAAAGCGGGAGTCAACAAGGGGGCGCGCGCGACCAAGTGAGGGCGCACGCGCTCACATGTGCCTGTCAGGAGTGTTCGCCGAGATACTCCAGCAGCTCGTCGTGGAGCAGACCGTTGGACGCGGCCCCGTTGCCGCTGTGCGGGCCCGGGCGGCCGTCGAGGCCGGTGAAGGTGCCGCCGGCCTCCGTCACGACGATCGCGTTGGCCGCCATGTCCCACAGGGACAGCTCCGGCTCGGCGCACAGGTCGACCGAGCCCTCGGCGACCATCATGTAGGGCCAGAAATCGCCGTACGCGCGCGTGCGCCACACCTCGCGGGTCAGGTCCAGGAAGCCGTGCAGCTTCCCGCGCTCCTCCCAGCCGGTCAGCGAGGAGTACGCGAAGGACGCGTCGGACAGCTTCGCGACCTTGGAGACGTGCAGCCGGGTCGCGGAGGAGAGACTGCGGCCGCTGAAGGCGCCGTGCCCCTTCGCGGCCCACCAGCGGCGGCCCAGCGCCGGTGCGGAGACGACGCCGACCACCGGGTGGTAGCCGCCCTCGCCCGCCTCCATCAACGCGATCAGGGTCGCCCACACCGGCACCCCGCGCACGTAGTTCTTGGTCCCGTCGATCGGGTCGATCACCCAGCGGCGCGGGCCCGTGCCCTCCAGGCCGTACTCCTCGCCGAGGATCGCGTCCCGGGGACGGGCGCGCTGGAGCTGACCGCGGATCAGTTCCTCGGCGGCCTTGTCGGCCTCGCTCACCGGGGTCATGTCCGGTTTGGTCTCGACCTTGAGGTCGAGGGCCTTGAAACGGTCCATGGTGGCGGCGTCGGCGGCGTCCGCGAGGACGTGCGCGAGGCGGAGATCGTCGAGGTAGTCCGGCATGGGACGAACGCTATCCGCCCGGATCGGACGAGGCCACAGAGGACCACGCACCGGACGTACGGGTACCGGCGGTACGGGGCCCGGCCGGGCGGGTGCCGGCCGCCGCCGATGCCGGCCGTAGGGGTGCCGGCCGCCGCGGGGACTGCCCCTACGGGGACCGGGCGTGGGGAGACCGGCCGCCGCCGATACCGGCAGCGCGGGACCGGCCGTCGGGGGATGCGGTCGTGCGGGGACTGGCCGATGCAGGCACCCGCCGTGCGGGGACCAGTTGCGCGGGGGCTGGCCGCATCGGGATCCGGCCGTGGGGGATCCGGCCGTGCGGGACCGGCCGTGGGGGACCGGCCGCCGCGGGGACCGGGCGTGCGGGGACCGGTCGTGGGTGGACCCTTGGCGCGCGAGGGCTGGCCGCCGGCACCCGGCCGTGCGGTGACTGGCCGCCTCGGGACCCGGCCGCGCGGGGACCGGCCGGCCGGCCGCCGCGGGAACTGGCCGCCGCAGGCACCGGCCGTGCGGATACCGGTCGGCGGTCGGTTGGTGGGGTGGTCGCGCACCCTTGACAGTGCCGCCGGGCGCGTCAACCCTGGCAGCATCCGCTCGCCCCGGGAGGCGATGATGCCTGCAGCGCGGGAATCCCTGCTGGACGCCGCCTACGCGGCACTCGGCCTGCGGCCCTGGTCCGCGGTGCGGATGGTGGACGTGGCGGCGACGGCCGCCGTGTCCCGGCAGACGCTGTACAACGAGTTCGGCAGCAAGGAAGGGCTGGCCAGAGCCCTGGTGCGGCGGGAGGCCGACGCCTACCTCGCCGGGATCGACCGGGCGCTGGCCGGGCCCGGCGACGCCCGTGAACGACTGGTCGGCGCCGCCGGGTGGACCTTCACGGCGGCCCGGGACAACCCGCTCCTCCGCGCCCTGCTCACCGGTTGCTGGAGCGAGCGGCTGCCCTCGCCGACGCTCTCGGCGGTGCCCTCCTCCTCCGCCGTTCCGGCGCAGCGGCGCGCGGACGGGCCGCTGCCGTCGCCCGGCGACCTCGTCGGTGGCGTACGGGACCGGGCCGTCGCCGTGCTCGGCGGCCCCGGCGCGGCCCGCGCGGACGCCGCCGACCTGGCCCGCGCCTGCGAACTCGCCGTGCGGCTCGCCCTGTCCTGCGTGGCGGCGCCGCCGGCCGGGGAGAACGGGGTGGCCGACCTGGTGCGGACGGCACTCCAGCGGTCGTAGACGGGGCGGCGGCCGATCGGCCGCCGGTCAGTGCGCCGAGCCCGACAGCTGCAGCCCGATCACCCCGGCGATCACCAGACTGATCGAGACGATCTTCAGGGTGGACACCAGATCACCGAGGAAGACCATGCCGTAGATCGCGGTGCCCGCCGCGCCGATGCCCGTCCACACCGCGTACGCCGGGCCGACGTCGAGCTTCTTCAGGGAGAGCGTCAGCAGACCGAAGCTGCCGAGGGCGAAGGCGCAGAAGGCGATGGTGGGCCAGAGCCGGGTGAAGCCGTGGGACAGCTTCAGGCAGACGGCGAAACCGGTCTCGAGCAGTCCCGCGACGATGACCAGCAGCCACGCCATGTGCTGTCCTCCCGTTTGTCCGCTCGTGCGCCCGCGCGGTCCGGCTCGGTGCGATTATGCACTTACCGGACTCACGTCCTGACAAACAACGCGGAGGTCAGTCGCCCTCCTTGCGGTCCCGGGTCGCCAGCAGCCGGCGCAGCGAGTACAGCCGCGCGGGGTCCGCGTGTCCCTCGGCCACCCACGCGTCCAGCGCGCAGTCCGGCTCGTCGTGACTGCACGCGCGCGGACAGCCCTCGGTGCCCGGCACCAGGTCGGGGAAGGCGAGGATCACCCGGGACGGGTCGACGTGGTGGAGGCCGAAGGACCGCACCCCCGGAGTGTCGATCACCCAGTCCCCGGTACCCGCCAGCGGCAGCGCCAGCGCCGAGGTCGTGGTGTGACGGCCACGTCCGGTCACCGCGTTGACATGTCCCGTCACCCGGCGGCGCTCCTCGGGGACGAGCGCGTTGACGAGGGTGGTCTTGCCGACGCCCGAGTGCCCGACGAACGCCGTGATCCGCCCTTCCAGGAGCTCGCGCACCCGGTCCGCCGCGCCGCCGTTCTCCAGCTCCTCACGGCTGGTGACCACGTACGGGATGTCCAGGTCGCCGTACAGCTCCAGCAGCTTGTCCGGCGGGGCCAGGTCCGACTTCGTCATCACCAGCAGTGGCGTGAGGCCGCCGTCGTAGGCCGCGACCAGACAGCGGTCGATCAGCCGGGGTCGGGGTTCCGGGTCGGCGAGGGCCGTGACGACGGCGAGCTGGTCGGCGTTGGCGACCACCACCCGCTCGAACGGGTCGTCGTCGTCCGCGGTGCGGCGCAGCACCGAGGCGCGCTGCTCGATGCGGACGATCCGGGCGAGGGTGTCCTTCGTGCCGGACAGATCGCCGACCAGGGCGACCCGGTCACCCACGACCGCCGCCTTGCGGCCCAGCTCACGGGCCTTCATCGCGACGACGGTCCGGTCCTCGACCAGACAGGTCAGCCGGCCCCGGTCGACGGTGAGGACCATGCCCTCGGCGGCGTCCTCGTGTTTGGGACGGATGTGCGTACGAGGCCGGTTGCCCTTGCGGTTCGGGCGGGAGCGGATGTCGTCCTCGTCGGTGTGCTTGCCGTAGCGGCGCATGCCTGTTTCCCGCCGTCCCTATTCCCCGAGCATCCCGGTCCACAGCCCGGGGAAGTCGGGCAGGGTCTTCGCCGTCGTCGCCACGTTCTCGATCCGGACACCTGCCACGGCCAGGCCGATGACCGCACCGGCGGTCGCCATGCGGTGGTCGTCGTACGTACGGAAGGTCCCGCCGTGCAGCGGGCGCGGGCGGATGTGCAGTCCGTCGGCCGTCTCGGCGACGTCCCCTCCCAGCTCGTTGATCTCCTTGGTGAGCGCGGCCAGCCGGTCCGTCTCGTGCAGCCGCAGATGGGCCACACCCCGCAGGGTGGACGGGGAGTCCGCGAGCGCGGCCACCGCCGCGATGCCGGGGGTCAGCTCGCCGACGTCCCCCAGGTCGACGTCGACGCCGTGGATCGCGCCCGAGCCGGTGAAGACCAGACCGTACTCCGTCAGCTCGCAGGAGCCGCCCATCTCGGTGAAGATCTCCCGCAGCCGGTCACCCGGCTGGGTGGTCCGCGCCGGCCAGTCCGGGATCAGCACCCGGCCGCCCGTCACCAGCGCCGCCGCCAGGAACGGCTGAGCGTTCGACAGATCCGGCTCGATCGTCAGGTCCCGGCCGAGCAGTGCCCCCGGCGTGACCCGCCAGACGTTCGGCTCGCCGCCCGACTCCGGGGTGTCCACCTGGGCGCCGACCGCGCGCAGCATGTCCACCGTCATCCGGATGTGCGGCATCGAGGGGAGCGTCGAGCCGGTGTGCCGGACCTCGACGCCCTGGTTGAAGCGCGGGGCCGACAGCAGCAGCGCCGACACGAACTGCGAGGACGAGGACGCGTCGATCTCCACCGCGCCGCCGTCCAGCGCGCCGGAGCCGTGCACCGTCAGCGGCAGTGCGCCCCGGCCGTCGTCGTCGATCCGGGCGCCGAGGACGCGCAGCGCGTCGATGACGCCGTGCAGGGGGCGCTCGTACGCGCGCGGGTCGCCGTCGAAGCGGACGGCGCCGTCGGCGAGGGCGGCGACCGGGGGGAGGAAGCGCATGACCGTGCCCGCGTTGCCGACGTCCACGGTGGCCGGGCCCCGCAGGCCCGCGGGGAGCACGCGCCAGGCCTCGCCGGTGCCGTCCGGGCCCACGCCCTCCTCGATCTCGATGCCCATCGCGCGCAGGGCCTCGGCCATCAGCAGCGTGTCGCGGGACCGGAGGGGGCGGCGCAGCCAGCCGGGCTCGGAGGCGAGGGCGGCGAGGACGAGCGCTCGGTTGGTGACGGACTTGGACCCCGGCACGTGGACCGTCGCGTCGACGGCTTCGCTCGCGGTGGGGGCGGGCCAGAGGGCCGGGGTTCTGGGCATGCGTTCACTTTAGTCGGCGGTTGTCGTTCGGTGCGGCGCCGTCGGGGCCGGTCGCGCCCCGTGGCGGAGCCGTATGTCGACCCGGCCCCGTGCGCCTGTGACGCGTGCCCCTGCGGGGCTCGCCTCACCTCTCCAGCAGCCAGCGGCCCCCGCCCATCAGCGCGCACAGCGACACGACATGGAACAGGAACAGCCACAGGCCCGCCGGCACGTGCGTCAGGCGCGACAACTGGTCCGCGTCCGAGTCGCCCGCGCCGCCGCGCCTGCGCTTGACCTGGAGTTCGAAGGCCGGGCGCACGCCGCCCAGGAGCAGGAACCACACCACCGCGTAGGCGAAGGCGGCCTGGACCTGGGGGCCCGCCAGCCAGGAGACCAGGAGGAAGGTGCCGCCGGTCAGGACGACCGTGAGGGCGCCGTAGGCGTTGCGGATCATCACCAGCATCGCGACCAGGAGGGCCGTCGCCAGCCAGAGGAGCAGGGTGATCCGGCCGGCGCCGAGGAGGGCCGCGCCGCCGAGGCCGAGGAGCGGCGGAGCGGTGTAGCCGGCGGCGGCGGTGAGGATCATGCCGAGGCCGTGGGGCTTGCCGCGGCTCACCGTGAGACCGCTGGTGTCGGAGTGCAGCCGTATCCCGGTCAGCTGGCGGCCCGTCAGCAGGGCGACCAGGCCGTGGCCGCCCTCGTGGGCGATCGTGATCGCGTTGCGGGATATCCGCCACAGACTGTGCGGGACGACGACCGCGAGGGCCGCGACCGCCGTCGCGATCACCACCCACAGATCGGGGTCGGGCTGGGTGCCGACGAGACGGTCCCACAGGTCGGGCAGCGCTAGGGCGGCGATGCTCTCCATGTTCGGCGGTGGCTCCCTCTCGTCGGGTCGAGTCTGGCAGTGTGGCACGTATGTGCGGACGGTATGCAGCGAGTCGCAGGCCCGAGGATCTCGCGGGAGTCTTCGACGTCGAGAAGTGGGAGCCCGAGGAGACCCTCGGACCCGACTACAACGTGGCGCCGACCAAGGAGGTCTATGCCGTCCTCGACCGTCCGGTGAGAGACGCCGAGGACCCGCGTCCGGTTCGGCAGCTGCGCAAGCTGAAGTGGGGACTCGTGCCCTCCTGGGCCAAGTCGCCCGAGGGTGGCGCCCGGATGATCAACGCGCGCGCCGAGACGGTGCACGAGAAGCCGTCGTACCGCCGCGCCTTCACCTCGCGCCGCTGCATCCTGCCCGCCGACGGCTACTACGAGTGGGTCACCGCCAAGGAGGAGCGCGAGCTGGAGGTCGAGGGGAGGAAGAAGCGGCCGCGCAAGCAGCCGTACTTCGTGCTCCCGGCCGACGGCTCGGTGTTCGCGATGGCCGGGCTGTACGAGTTCTGGCGGGACCGGACCCTGCCCGACGACCATCCGCAGGCCTGGTGGGTGACCTGCTCGGTGATCACCACCGAGGCCGAGACCACCCCGCTCGCCGTGGCCCCGGCCGAGGGCCCCCACGCGCTCGCCGAGATCCACCCCCGGATGCCCCTGATGCTCACCCCGGACCGCTGGGACTCCTGGCTGGACCCGGCCCGCACCGACCCCGAGCACCTGCGGTCCCTGCTGGAGCCCCCGCCGCCCGGACTGATGCGGGCCTACCCGGTGTCCACGGCCGTCAGCAACGTCCGCAACAACAGCCCGGAGCTGCTGAAGGAGCTGGAGGGCCCCGAGGAGGGCACACTCTTCTGACGTGAGCACCGTGAGCACAGCGACCACCGAACTCGTCCCCACCGACGCCGGCGACGCCCGCATCACCTGGCACCCGGCGAAGCGGCCCCGGCTCGTCCTCGCCGTCAGCCACGGCGCGGGCGGCGGCATCGACGCGCGCGACCTCGCGGCCCTCGCCGCCGTGCTCCCCGCGCACGGCGTCACCGTCGCCCTCGTCGAGCAGCCCTGGCGGGTGGCCGGCAAGAAGGTGGCGCCCGCGCCCAGAACCCTCGACACCGGCTGGCGCGGGATCTGGCCCGCCGTCGCGAGGCCCGGCCTCCCGGTGGTCTCCGGCGGCCGCAGCGCCGGCGCGCGCGTGGCCTGCCGTACGGCGGTGGAGCTCGGGGCCCACGCGGTCCTCGCACTGAGCTTCCCGCTGCACCCGCCGGGCAGGCCGGAGAAGTCCCGCGCCGCGGAACTGCTGGGCTCCGGCGTCCCCACGCTCGTCGTCCAGGGCGGCAACGACACGTTCGGACGGCCCGGGGAGTTCCCCGAGGGGACGTACGAGATGGTCGAGGTGCCCTGCGCCGACCACGGCCTCGCCGTGCCCAAGCGGGCGGACATCGGTCAGGAGGAGGCCGTGGGGATCGTCACGGACGCGGTCGTGAAGTGGACCGGGTCACTGGGGTAAAGGTTCGGGAATGTTGTGCGGAGGGTCGCTGTTGAGGCGGACAGAAGTGCTGAACACGCAGCACCGATGTCGTGGGAGAGGAAGTCCGCCGCATGGGTTCGACCATCTGCCCGAGCCGTTCCGGCCGCACCGACCTGGACTGGACGGTGCTGCACGCGGCCACCACCACTCCTTTCGGAGCGGCGGCAGGCACGGGTAGTCGTCTATCCTCCGATTCGAGTGGGACCGGATTCGGTCCTTTCCGGAATCTTGAGGAGGTGGGTCCGGTCACCGGTACCGACGCAGGGACCGACAACGGCCAGGCGGAGCTGCCCGAGGGCCAGGGCGTGGGCGCGAGCAGCGAGTCGTCCGCGGAGCGCAGCGCGCGCTTCGAGCGGGACGCGCTCGACTACCTCGACCAGATGTACTCGGCGGCGCTGCGCATGACGCGCAATCCGGCGGACGCCGAGGACCTGGTGCAGGAGACGTACGCGAAGGCGTACGCGTCCTTCCACCAGTTCCGTGAGGGCACCAACCTCAAGGCCTGGCTGTACCGGATCCTCACCAACACCTTCATCAACTCGTACCGCAAGAAGCAGCGCGAGCCCCAGCGCAGCGCGGCCGAGGAGATCGAGGACTGGCAGCTCGCCCGTGCCGAGTCGCACATGTCGACCGGTCTGCGTTCCGCCGAGTCGCAGGCGCTGGACCACCTGCCCGACTCGGACGTGAAAGAGGCACTTCAGGCCATTCCCGAGGAGTTCCGCATCGCCGTGTACCTCGCGGACGTCGAGGGCTTTGCCTACAAGGAGATCGCGGACATCATGGGGACACCCATCGGTACGGTGATGTCCCGGCTGCACCGGGGCCGTCGTCAACTGCGCGGCATGCTCGAGGACTACGCCCGCGAGCGCGGGCTGGTCCCGGCCGGTGCCGGGGACTCGAACGAAGCGAAAGGCTCGGGCTCATGAGCTGCGGAGAGCCGCACGAGACGGACTGCAGTGAGGTACTCGATCATCTCTACGAGTTCCTCGACAGCGAGATGCCGGACGTCGATCGCGACAAGTTCAAGCAGCACTTCACCGAGTGCTCCCCGTGCCTGGAGAAGTACGGACTCGAAGAGGCCGTGAAGAAGCTGGTCAAGCGGTGCTGCGGGCACGACGACGTACCGACCGACCTGCGCGCCAAGGTCCTGGGACGGCTCGATCTGATCCGTTCCGGGCAGGCCGTGCCCGAGCACGAGGTCACGGCGGCGCCCGTCACACCGGTCTCCCCGGTCTCCCCGGTCTCTCCGGTCTCTCCGCAGGAGTCCTGACCGGGTCCGTCTTCACCCGAATGTGCTAATCCGCGGGTGATACGCCCGTCGTGCCACCCCACGCCACCCTAGGCTCCGAAGCCCGGACCCCTGACGGAGCCCGGACGGGCACGGCTGGGGAGGCGTCATGGAGGGAGTACCGGCGCGGGCGCGCGGTTACGTCGCCGGTGCCGCCCTCGCCGCCCTGCTCTGTCTGTCCCCGCTCACCACCGCCCCGGGCACGCCCTGGCGGGCCGTGGGACTGCTCGCCGCGCTGTACGCGGCGGGCGAGCAGATCGCCCGGCGCCGGTTCGCCGGGACCTTCTCCCCCGTCCTGCTCGCCGGGGCCTTCCTCCTGCCGGCGCCCGCCGCCGCGCTCGTACCGCTCCCCGGGGCCCTGTGCTCGTACGTCGACACGGGCCCCTTTCTGCTGCGCCGCGTCTGGCGGGCCGCTCAGTCGTGTCTCGCCGTCTGGGCCGCTGCGCAGGTCCACGGCGCACTGGGTGGGCCGGCGGCCGTGGCGGGCTCCGACGTCCCCTGCGTGCTGCTGCCCGCGGGCGCGGCCGTCCTCGTCCACTGCGCGGTGCTCGCCGCCCTCGACGGCGGGATGCTCGCGCTCGCCGAGGGCCTCCCGGCGCCCAAGGTCGTCCACGGCCTGTTCCTGCGCTCGCTCGCACCCCTCGCCGTGCACGGACTTGCCGGGGTGATGATGGCCGTGCTCTGGCGCAGCCCCTACGGGCCGGTGGCCGCGCTGCTGGTGCTGTTCCCGATGGCCGTCTCCTGGTGGGTGTTCGCCCAGTACCACCGGGAGCGCGCCGCGCACCGGGCGACGATCCGCGCGCTCGTCCAGGCCGTCGACATCAAGGACGGCTACACCCGGGGCCACAGCGAACGCGTCGGACAGGCCTCCGTGCTGATCGCGCGCGAACTGGGCATGGACGAGCGCCGGGTGGAGGTCATCCGGTTCGCCGGCATCCTGCACGACGTCGGCAAGCTCGGCGTGCCCACCCGGCTGCTGCGCAAGGACGGACCGCTGACCCCCGAGGAACGGCGGGTGATCGAACTGCATCCGGAGTACGGCCATGAGATCACCCGGGGGATCTCCTTCCTCGGCGAGGCCCGCTCGGCGATCCTCCACCACCACGAGCGGATCGACGGCAGCGGCTACCCCTACGGGCTGGCGGGCCGTCAGATCCCGGAACCCGCGCGGGTGGTGGCCGTCGCCGACGCCTTCGACGCGATGACCTCCACCCGCAGCTACAGCCGCGCCCGGCCGGTGGAGGTCGCCCTGGCGGAGCTCCAGCGGTGCGCCGGGACCCACTTCGACCCCCGCATGGTCACGGCCCTGGTCCGGGTGATCGACCGAGAGGGCTGGCACCCCAGGGTGACCGCGGACGAACCCGCGCGCACGGTCCCCGCCCCCGCCGCGGCCCCGGAGCGTCCGGGGGTGCCCCGATGACCGCGCGCCCTCTGCACGCCGCGGCGGCGCTGCTCACCCTCGGTTCCCTCGTCGTCACCTTCCGCACCGGCGTCGAGGAGGGGTCCGTCGCGCTGGCCTTCGGGGCGCTGGTCGCCGTGGGGGAGGTGATGAGCGGCCCCGGACTGCGGGAGACCGCTCCCCTCGGCGCCGCCGCGGGACTGTCGTACGCCCTGCTCGGGGAGCACGCCGGACACCCCGGCCACCACGGGGTCGCCCAGGTCGTGTCGGTGGTCGCCGCCGCCTCCCTGCTGGGCAGCGTGCCCCATCTCGCCCGGGGGCAGGGTCCCGTCCTCGACCATCTGGTCCGCCGGGTCCTGGCCGTCGGCTTCGCGGCCGTCTGCTTCCAGCCGCTGTACAACGCCGGGGCCTTCGACCGCTGGCGGGGCCCCCTCTACGCCCTGGTCCTGCTCGCCCTGCTCGTCCTGACCGTGCTCTGCGACGCCCTGATCGCCGCCGCGCTCGCGCACTCCCGCACCGGCTGGCCGTTCCCCCCGCTGCTCCGCGACGAGCTGCGGGCGGTGCCCGGGATCGGCTCGGCGGTGTGCGCGACCGGCGCGGTGACGGCGCTCGCGGTCGCCGTCGTCGGGCTGTGGGCGCTGCCCGTGTTCTCGGTGCCGCTGCTGCTGACCCAGCTGTCCCTGCGCCGGTACGACGCGGTCCGCGCCACCAACCGGCAGACCATCGTCTCCCTCGCCCGCGCCACCGAGATCGCCGGCTACACCCCGGCCGGGCACGCCCGCCGGGTCGCCGCCCTCAGCCAGGCCGTGGGCCGGGACCTCGGGCTGCCGGAGGCCGAGCTGACCGTCCTGGAGTACGCGGCCCTCATGCACGACATCGGTCAGCTCAGCCTGGTCGACCCGGTCCCGGCCGGCGCCACCTGCGGCCTTCCGGCGGCCGAGCAGCGCCGGATCGCGCTGCTGGGCGGGGCCGTCGTCCGCCAGACCGGGGCGGGCGCGCAGGTCGCGGCGGTCGTCGAGCGGCAGGCCGACCCCTATCCCGAGCAGCCGCCGGCCGCCCGCATCGTCCGGGTGGTGAACGCCTACGAGGAGAAGGTGCAGGGCACCGGACCCGGCGGCCCCCTCTCCGCCCTGGAGGAACTGCGTCTGGGCACTGGCGGGGAGTACGCCCCGGAGGTCGTCGAGGCGCTGGCCAGGGTGCTGTGCCGCGACTGTCTGACCCTGCCCGAGGGTGGGTAACCCATGGGTAATGAGCGCCCTCCCAGCCGCACGTGGTTGGATGCGAGGGAGAGAGTGTCCGGGGGCACTGGCCAGCCCACTGAACGGAACTGGCAGGCGGGAATCGTGAGGATCTTCGGCAAGGGACGGCACCGGCCCTCCGCTTCCTGGCGGCAGGCCACGGACCGCGCGTTCACGCTCATCGGCGACGGACGCTACGAGGACGCGGGCGCACTGCTGACACGTGCCGCCGACCTGGAGCCCTGGCTGTCGGAGTCCTGGTTCAACCTCGCCCTGCTGCACAAGTTCCGGCACGACTGGGAGCAGGCCCGCACCGCCGGCCTGCGGGCCGTCGCGCTGCTGGACCGGGAGACCGGCGCACCCGACTGGTGGAACGTCGGCATCGCCGCCACCGCGCTCCAGGACTGGCCGCTGGCCCGCCGTGCCTGGCAGGCGTACGGGCTGCACGTGCCCGGCAGCGGCATCGGTTCCGGTGAGCCCGTCGGGATGGAGCTGGGCAGCGCCGCCGTACGGCTGTCCCCGGAGGGTGAGGCCGAGGTGGTGTGGGGGCGGCGGCTGGACCCCGCCCGGATGGAGGTGCTGTCGATCCCGCTGCCGTCGTCCGGGCGGCGCTGGGGCGAGGTCGTCCTGCACGACGGCGTGCCGCACGGCGAGCGGACCACGGCCGCCGGGCACTCCTACCCCGTCTTCGACGAGATCGAGCTGTGGGCGCCGTCGCCCGTGCCGACCTGGGTGGTCCTGCTGGAGGCGGCGACGGAGGCGGACCGGGACGCGCTGGAGCAGCTGGCCGCGGACGCCGGGTTCGCCGCGGAGGACTGGTCGTCGTCGGTGCGTCTGCTGTGCCGGATGTGCTCGGAGTCGCGGATGCCGTCGGACGAGGGCGACGGGGAGCATCTCGATCCGCACGATCACAGTGAGCCGGGACATCCGGGGCCGCTGGGGCATCGTACGGACGGGCAGTTGTGGGTGCCGGAGCGGGAGTGCGGGGTGGCCGCGCCGGCCGGGCTGGTGCGGGGGCTGCTGGACGGCTGGGTCGCCGACAGCCCGGATTCCAGGGATTGGCGGGATCTGGAAGAGGTGTGCTGAGTCGTTCTTCTGCCGCGGCTCCGTAGCGGCCGGTGGCTCCCGCGGAGGAGCTGCACGGCTAAACCGCCCCGCGCCGCCCAAGGGCGCGTCCACGTACCCTGTATCCGCAACATCACCCCAGGTTCTGAGGAAGGCATCGTCGGTCATGGCGCAGCAGGACACCGATCAGCAGCACGCGGGCGTGCTCCCCGTGGACGACGAGGGCTTCGTCATCGACGTCGAGGACACCGAGGAGCGGGAACAGGCGTACCGGGAGCGCGGCACCTCGCGGCCCATCACCGTCGTCGGTAACCCGGTGCTGCACAAGGAGTGCAAGGACGTCACCGTGTTCGACGACGAGCTGCGGCAGCTGGTCGACGACATGTTCGCCTCGCAGCGCACCGCCGAGGGCGTGGGCCTGGCCGCCAACCAGATCGGTGTCGACCTGAAGGTCTTCGTCTACGACTGCCCCGACGACGAGGGCGCCCGGCACGTCGGGGTCGTCTGCAACCCCGAGCTGGTCGAACTGCCCGCCGACCGGCGCCGGCTGGACGACAGCAACGAGGGCTGTCTGTCCGTGCCCACCGCGTACGCGCCGCTCGCCCGGCCCGACTACGCCGAGGTGACCGGGCAGGACGAGCGGGGCAACCCGATCAAGGTGCGCGGAACCGGGTACTTCGCTCGGTGTTTGCAGCACGAGACCGATCACCTCTACGGGTACCTGTACATCGACCGGCTGTCCAAGCGCGAACGCAAGGACGCCCTGCGGCAGATGGCCGAGAACGAGCCCCGCTACCCCGTGGTCGCCAACGGCTGAACCACGCCCCTGCGCACACGACGCCCGGCCGGGAACCTCCCGGCCGGGCGTCGTTCGTATGCCCGACGCACGTTCGATCGCTTATGCACATCCGCTGATCCATAACCAGTCACCGTAGGATGGAATCTCAGTGGGTCCAGGTAGTGAATGGAGCAAATCCGTTCCCATAGCGGTCACTTGTGGTGCTGAATGGAAGTGCGGGGATACGCAACGGCGCGCGCCCGGCACGGCGGGAGGGGCGTGTTGCCCACTGGCGGCTGAGAGGGGTTGTTCGTGCCAGCTTTCCCATACAGCACCACATACCGCACCATGGTGAGGGTGGCCGCACCAACGGTTCCGCCCTCGCTCTCTCTTCCGGTCATCGAGGCGGCCTTTCCCCGGCATCTGCATCCGTATTGGCCCCGGTTGCAGGAGAAGACCCGCTCCTGGCTGCTGGAAAAAGGCCTCATGCCGGCGGACAAGGTCGCAGAATATGCCGACGGACTGTGCTACACGGATCTGATGGCGGGCTACTACCTGGATGCCTCCGAGGAGGTTCTCCAGGCCATAGCCGACTACAGCGCATGGTTCTTCGTCTGGGACGACCGGCACGACCGCGACGTCGTCCACGGACGTACCGCGCAGTGGCGTCGGCTCAGGTTCCGGTTGCACGCGGCGCTGGACGCCCCGGCGGCCCACCTGCGCCATCCCGACCCGCTGGTGGCCGGGCTCGCGGACAGCGCGGGCCGTCTGTTCGCGTTCCTTCCCGGCACCTGGAACGCGCGGTTCAGGCGCCACTTCCACGCCGTGATCGAGGCGTACGACCGTGAATTCCGCAATCGCCTCCAGGGACGGGTCCCCCCGGTCGATGAATATCTGGCGCTGCGCCGGCTCACCTTTGCACACTGGATCTGGACCGACCTCCTGGAGCTGAGTGCCGGATGCGAACTGCCGGACGCGGTGCGGAAACACCCTTCCTTTCGAAAGGCGGCCCTGCTGAGCCAGGAGTTCGCCGCCTGGTACAACGACCTCTGCTCACTCCCGAAGGAAATAGCGGGCGATGAGGTGCACAATCTCGGAATCAGCCTCATCACCCACGAGGGACTGACTCTCGAAGAAGCGGTGGACGAAGTACGACGGCGCGTCGAGGAATGCATATCCGGATTCATCGACGTCGAGAAGGACGTCTTACGGCTGGCCGACCGGCTCGCCGACGGGACGGTCCATGGAAAAGAACTCGGCGCCGCCGTACGGGCCTGCCTCGCGAACATGCGGAACTGGTTCAGTTCCGTCTACTGGTTCCACCACGAGTCCGGCCGGTACACGGTCGACAGCTGGGACGACCGGTCCACGCCCCCGTACGTCAACAACGAAGCGGCAGGTGAGAAATGACCGTCGAATCGGTGAAACCCGAGTCCTCCGGGGCCACGGGACCGCAGGAACCACCCCTGGCCGGCGGCGGGGTCCCGCTCCTCGGCCACGGCTGGAGGCTGGCCCGCGGGCCGCTGGCCTTCCTCGAACAGCTGCGTGACCACGGGGACGTGGTCCGCCTGAGGCTCGGCCCCAAGACGGTGTACGCCGTCACCGCGCCCGACCTCACCGGGGAACTCGCCCTCAGCCCGGACTACATCATCTCCGGGCCCCTGTGGGAGTCCCTGGAGAGCCTGCTCGGCAAGGAGGGCGTGGCCACCGCCAACGGCCCGCTCCACCGACGCCAGCGACGCACCATCCAGCCCGCGTTCCGGCTCGACGCCCTCCCGGCCTACGGGCCGGTCATGGAGGAGGAGGCGTACGCGCTCGTCGAACGCTGGAGCCGCGGTGAGGTCCTCGACGCCACCGCCGAGGGCTTCCGGGTGTCGGTGCGCATCTCCGCCCGCTGTCTGATGCGCGGCACCTACATGGACAGCCGGTCCGAGCGCATCACCTCCGCGCTCGCCACACTGTTCGCCGGGATGTACCAACGCATGGTGCTCCCCCTCGGACCCCTTTATCGGGTACCGATTCCGGCCAACCGCGAATTCAACCGCGCCCTGGCCGATCTGCACCGGCTGGTCGACGAGATCATCGCCGAGCGGCGGGCGTCCGGTCAAAAGCCGGACGATTTGCTGACGGCTTTGCTGGAGGCCGAGGACGAGAATGGCGATCCCATCGGGGAACAGGAGATCCACGACCAGGTCGTGGCGATACTGACCCCGGGCAGCGAAACCGCCGGTTCCGTGGTCATGTCGCTGCTCCACGTCCTCACCGAGCATCCGGATCAAGTGGACAAGATCCGCGCCGAGGTGAAAAACGTCGTCGGTGACCGGCGGGTCGCATTCGACGACGTCCGAAAGCTCCGGCACACGGCCAATGTGGTGGTCGAGACCATGCGGCTGTATCCCGCCGTATGGATATTGACCCGGCGCGCGGTGACCGACACCCGGCTCGGCGGATACCGCATTCCGGCCGGTGCGGACATCGTCTACAGCCCGTACGCGCTCCAGCGCGATCCGCGTTCGTTCGAACGGAACGAGGAGTTCGATCCCGACCGCTGGCTGCCCGGTTACTCCGCCTCGGTGCCGAAGTACGCCATGTCGCCGTTCGGCGTCGGCAACCGCAAGTGCCCGAGCGACCACTTCTCGATGGCCGCACTGACCCTGATCGCCGCGGTGGTGGCGAACGCGTTCCGCTTCGAGCCCGCGCCCGGCTCCGACCACCGCACGCACATAGGCATCACGCTCCGCCCGCGCCGACTGCGGGTGCGGGCGCTGCCGGGGTGAGAGCGCGCGGGGGCCGGCCGGGGGCGGCGGGCGGTCAGGCGACCGCCTGCGGCCCCCGGAAGGTCCGCCGGTAGGCGTTCGGGGTCGTGCCCAGCGACCGGACGAACTGATGGCGCAGGGCGCCCGCCGTGCCGAAGCCGGTGCGCCAGGCGATCGCGTCCATCGTCTCGTCCGTGGCCTCCAGCAGGTGCTGCGCGAGCAGCACCCGCTGGCGCAGCAGCCAGCGGTAGGGGGTGGTGCCCGTCTCCTGCTGGAAACGGCGGGCGAAGGTGCGCGGCGCCATGTGCGCGCGGGCCGCGAGCTGCTCGACCGTGACCTCCTGGTCGAGGTGCGCCTCCATCCAGGCCAGGACCTCCCCGACCGTGTCGCAGGAGGAGCGGGGCAGCGGCCGCTCGATGTACTGCGCCTGCCCGCCGTCCCGGTGCGGCGGTACGACCATCCGCCGGGCGATCCGGTTCGCCACCTCGGGCCCCTGCTCCTTGCGCACCAGGTGCAGGCAGGCGTCGATCCCGGCGGCGGTGCCCGCGGAGGTGATCACCGGGTCCTCGTCGACGTAGAGGACGTCCGGCTCGACGACGGCCCGCGGGTACTGGCGGGTCAGCGCCTCGGCGTGGTGCCAGTGGACCGCGCACCGCCGCCCGTCGAGCAGCCCGGCGGCGCCCAGCACGAAGACCCCGGAGCACACGCTGAGCACCCGCGTCCCGCGGGCCACGGCCCGGCGCAGGGCGTCGAGCAGCTCCGGCGGATACTCCCGCAGGTGGTAGCCGCTCCCGGCGGGCAGGGTGATCAGATCGGCCTCCTCCAGCCGCTCCAGGCCGTACGGCGTGGAGACGCTCAGCCCGCCGACATGGGTGCCCAGCGACGGGCCCTCGGCCGAGACCACCGCGAAGTCGTACACCGGCAGTCCCTCGTCGCGGCGGTCGACGCCGAAGACCTCGCAGACCACACCGAGTTCGAAGGGATGCACACCGTCGAGGAGGACGGCGACCACGTTCTGCAGCATGCCTCCAGTGTGCACCCGTGATGGCAGTAATTTGAAGGTGTACGGCAGTCCTGCCACTGCCGGTAAGGAGTGTCCGGCGGGACAGTGGTGTCCATGAACACGAACCAGATCGAAGGCCTCGTCGGAATGCTCACCGTCCTCGTCATCCTGGCGTTCCTGGTCGCCCCCTCGGTGGCCGGCGCCGTCCGTGACCGCCGCATCGACCGCGAGCTGAGAAACGCGGCGCGGGCGCTGCACACCCGTGTGTAGCCTCTCCTGACCGAACGACAAGGGGAGGACCATGCGAAGAACGCCAGGGGCCGCGGCAGTTGGGGCCGCGGCCCTCGTCCTGGTGGCGGCCACGGGGGCGCACGCCGAGGGCCGGGGAGACGTCCGGGTCACCAAGACCGTCGTCAACGGCGGGAAGAACGTGACCGTCGGGACGTCGAGCACCGTCAGGTACCCGATCACCGTCACCGTCAAGGACGACTCGGGAGTCAAGGGGATCACCGACCTCAGCACCTTCAACAAGACCAACGGCTACGGCTTCGCGACCTGGGACGGCGACTCGTCCTGCGTGAAGCGGAGCGCGACGGTGTCGGTGTGCACGGGCACGATGACCATCGGCCCCGGCTGGATCGCCGACAGCGACGACATCGACTCCAACCGGGTCGCCGGGGTGTGGCAGGTCAACGCCACCGTCAAGGCGAAGGACGGCGACTACTGGATCTCCGACCACATCGCCGAGTACAAGGTCAAGCGCGCCTCCAGGCTCACCACGGTCATCGCGCCCACCCGCGTTGCCCAGGGCACGAAGGTCACCGTCAGCGGCAAGCTGTCCCGGGCGGACTGGGAGGACCTCAAGTACCACGGGTTCTCCGGGCAGGAGGTCAGGCTGCAGTACAAGAAGGCCGGCACCGCCCACTACCGCACGGTGAAGACCGTGCGGACGGGCAGTGCCGGCCGGCTCAGCACCAAGGTCACCGTCACCGCGGCGGGCAGCTGGCGCTGGTACTTCCCCGGCACGACGACGACCGCGCGGATCGTGTCGGCCGGGGACGCGGTCGGCCTCAGGTGACCTGAAGCGACCTGAAGCGACCTGAAGCGACCTGAAGCGACCTGAGGTGACCTGAGGTGACCTGAAGCGAGCGGAGGGTCAGAAGTCCTCGTCCAGGTCGACCGTGCCCTCCACGGCCACCTGGTACGCCGACGGGCGGCGCTCGAAGAAGTTGGTCAGCTCCTGGACGCCCTGGAGCTCCATGAAGGAGAACGGGTTCTCCGAGCCGTACACCGGGGCGAAGCCCAGCCGTGTGAGGCGCTGGTCGGCGACGCACTCCAGGTACTGCCGCATCGAGTCGGTGTTCATGCCCGGCAGTCCGTCGCCGCACAGGTCCCGCGCGAACTGCAGCTCGGCCTCGACGGCCTCCCGGAGCATGTCCGTGACCTGCTGCCGGAGCTGCTCGTCGAACAGCTCCGGCTCCTCCTTGCGGACCGTGTCGACCACGTCGAACGCGAAGCTCATGTGCATGGTCTCGTCCCGGAACACCCAGTTGGTTCCGGTGGCGAGACCGTGCAGCAGACCCCGGCTGCGGAACCAGTAGACGTACGCGAAGGCGCCGTAGAAGAACAGGCCCTCGATGCACGCGGCGAAGCAGATCAGGTTCAGCAGGAAGCGGCGGCGGTCGGCCCGCGACTCCAGGCGGTCGATCTTCTCGACCTCGTCGATCCACCTGAAGCAGAACTCCGCCTTCTCGCGGATCGAGGGGATGTTCTCGACCGCCGCGAAGGCGGCCGCCCGGTCGTCCGGGTCGGGCAGGTAGGTGTCCAGCAGCGTCAGATAGAACTGGACGTGGACGGCCTCCTCGAAGAGCTGCCGGCTCAGGTACAGGCGCGCCTCGGGGGAGTTGATGTGCTTGTACAGCGTCAGCACCAGGTTGTTCGCCACGATCGAGTCGCCCGTCGCGAAGAAGGCGACCAGCCGGCCGATCAGGTGCTGCTCCATCGGGGACAGCTTGGCGAGGTCCGCGACGTCCGAGTGGAGGTCGACCTCCTCCACGGTCCAGGTGTTCTTGATGGCGTCCCGGTAGCGCTCGTAGAAGTCCGGGTAGCGCATGGGGCGCAGCGTCAGCTCGAAGCCGGGGTCGAGCAGGTTCTTGTTGCTGGGCATTACTGGCAGGCCTCGCAGGACTCGGGGTTCTCGAGGGAGCAGGCGACGGCGTCGGGGTCGGCCGTCTGCTGCACCGGGATGGTGGTCGGCGTCTGCGCCTGGGCGGCCCGGGCGATCCGGGTCGCCGGACGCGAACGCAGGTAGTACGTCGTCTTCAGGCCCGACTTCCAGGCGTACGCGTACATCGAGGAGAGCTTGCCGATGGTCGGCGTCTCCAGGAACAGGTTCAGCGACTGCGACTGGTCCAGGTACGGGGTGCGGGCCGCGGCCATGTCGATCAGGCCGCGCTGCGGGATCTCCCACGCCGTCCGGTACAGGGCCCGTACGTCCGCCGGGATCCACGCGAAGTCCTGCACCGAGCCGTTGGACTCGCGCAGCGCCTCCCGGGTGCGCGCGTCCCACACGCCCAGCTCCTTGAGGTCCTGCACCAGGTACGAGTTGACCTGGAGGAACTCACCGGAGAGCGTCTCGCGCTTGAACAGGTTGGACACCTGCGGCTCGATGCACTCGTAGACGCCCGCGATGGAGGCGATGGTGGCGGTCGGCGCGATGGCGAGGAGCAGGCTGTTGCGCAGGCCCGTCGTCGCGATCCGCGCGCGCAGCGCCGCCCAGCGCTCCGGCCAGGTGAACTCCACGCCGTAGTGGTCGGGGTGCAGCACGCCCCGCGCGGTACGGGTCTTGTCCCAGGCCGGCAGCGGGCCGCTGCGCTCGGCGAGGTCGGCGGAGGCCTCGTACGCGGCGAGCATGATCCGCTCGGCGATCCGCGTCGACAGCGCGCGCGCCTCGGCGGAGTCGAACGGCAGCCGCAGCTTGAAGAAGACGTCCTGCAGACCCATCGCGCCCAGGCCCACCGGACGCCATCTGGCGTTGGACCGGCCCGCCTGCTCGGTCGGGTAGAAGTTGATGTCGACGACCCGGTCCAGGAAGGTGACGGCGGTGCGGACGGTGGCGTCCAGCCGCTCCCAGTCGAGATCGGCGGTCGCGGGGTCGACGAACGCGCCGAGGTTCACCGAACCCAGGTTGCAGACCGCGGTCTCGCCGTCGTCCGTGACCTCCAGGATCTCCGTGCAGAGGTTGGAGGAGTGGACGACATGGCCCGGCAGCGCCGTCTGGTTGGCGGTGCGGTTGGCCGCGTCCTTGAAGGTCATCCAGCCGTTGCCGGTCTGCGCGAGGGTCCGCATCATCCGGCCGTACAGATCACGGGCCGGGATGGTCTTCCTCGCGAGCCCGGCCGCCTCCGCCTTGCGGTACGCGGCGTCGAACTCCTCGCCCCACAGGTCGACCAGCTCGGGCACGTCGGCGGGGGAGAACAGCGACCACTGCCCGTCGGCGTTCACCCGGCGCATGAACTCGTCCGGGATCCAGTGCGCCAGGTTCAGGTTGTGCGTACGGCGGGCGTCCTCACCGGTGTTGTCGCGCAGCTCCAGGAACTCCTCGATGTCGGAGTGCCAGGTCTCCAGGTAGACCGCGGCCGCGCCCTTGCGCCGCCCGCCCTGGTTCACGGCGGCGACGGAGGCGTCCAGGGTCTTCAGGAACGGCACGATCCCGTTGGAGTGCCCGTTGGTGCCGCGGATCAGCGAACCGCGCGAGCGGATGCGGGAGTACGACAGCCCGATGCCGCCGGCGTGCTTGGACAGCCGGGCCACCTGGTGGTAGCGGTCGTAGATCGAGTCCAGCTCGTCCAGCGGGGAGTCGAGGAGGTAGCAGGACGACATCTGGGGGTGCCGGGTGCCGGAGTTGAAGAGGGTGGGGGAGGACGGCAGGTAGTCGAGCCGGCTCATGAGCCCGTAGAGCGCGGCGACCTCGTCCACGGAGCGGGCCGTGTCGTCCTCGGCGAGACCGCTCGCGACGCGCAGCAGGAAGTGCTGGGGCGTCTCGACGACCTTCCGGGTGAGGGGGTGGCGCAGCAGGTAGCGGCTGTGCAGCGTGCGGAGCCCGAAGTAGCCGAAGCGGTCGTCGGCGGCCGGGTCGATCAGCGCGTCCAGCCGGTCCGCGTGCAGCCGTACGAACGTGGCGGTGCGGTCGGCGACGAGCCCCTCGCGGTGGCCGACGGCGACGGACCCGGTGAAGGACGTGACGCCCTGGGAGGCGGCCTCGGCGGCGATGGAGACCGTCAGCAGCCGGGCGGCCAGCTTCGAGTAGGCGGGGTCCTCGGAGATCAGGCCGGCGGCCGCCTCCGTGGCCAGCTCGCGCAGCTCCGTCTCGTCCGCCCGCGCCGAGCGGCCGCGCAGCGCGGCGGCGGCGACCCGACCGGGGTCGGCGTCGGGGAGGTCGGCGGTCAGCTCGGTCAGGGTCCGCAGCAGCGCGGCACCGGGACCGTCGAAGTCCGGCTGGATCGCTGAGGCCGGATCGGCTGGCGCGATGGTCACGTGGGGCTCTCCCTCGCTCGGCAGGGGGCCTCGCACAGGACAGGGGGCAGCACACGAGCGCGCACGGCGTCGCGTCCACCGGCCCACTCCACGAGACCCGGACGTCAAGGCACCCGGACCGGGACGGCCGGGTGCGCTGTCGGCAGGTCCTCGGACTGACGCTCGGGCACAGACGTGCACGAGTACACCGTTGCGGGACAGTTCCGGATTCGCACCGGATTCCCCTGCGGCGACAACGAGCATGAGCATACATCTTGTGCTCGCCTGTAACGCCACCCCCAGATGTTGTGTCGGGGTGGTGTCAGAGTGTCAACTCGTAGGTGAGGAGAGTGACGTCGTCCAGGTGCGGCACGGGATTCCAGTCCCGCCCGGGCGTACGGACGAAGCCGAGACGTTCGTAGATCCGGTGGGCGGCGTGCATGCTGCGCTGGGTCGACAGGACGACCGCCGTGCAGCCCTCCGTGGCCCGCGCGCGGTCGAGACAGGCGCGCACGAGGGCCTCCCCGGCGCCCCGGCCCCGCGCGTCGTGCGCGACCGCCAGGGCGCGGATCTCGGCCTCGCCGGGCCGCGCGATGTCGGCGACCGGGCCGGGCCCGGCGACGAAGGTGACACCGCCGAGGAGCCGGTCGCCGTCCACGGCCACGAGCACCTCCGCGGCGGCCGCGCGGGCGGCGACGTCCTTGAGCACCGGCAGGTACTCGTCCCCCTCGCCGTAGTCGAGGAGGCCGTCCTGGAGATAGGCCTGTGCGGTGATGTCGCCGAGTGGCCCGTATTCGGCGGGACTCGCTGTGCGGATGACCAGGTCCATGCGGGTGATTGTGGACGACAGCGGGCCGCCGTTGTGCATGGTTTTCGGCGGCCCGCCGCGGGTGGTGCGTGGCCGGCCGGGGCCCAGGCGGCGGAGCCGCAGGGTGATACGGCTCCGCGCCCCCTGGTGGGCCGGGGTCGGCGTCGGTCAGTGGCTCGTCCCCGCCGTCGCCGGGGGAAGTTCCACCTGTACCCCCGGGTCGCCCGCGTCCGCCGTGTAGTCCTCGGGCCTGGTCTCGTCGACGCCCTCGGGGGCCTTCACGGCCTTCAGGACGAAGGTCAGCACGACCGTGACCGCGACGTTCAGGACGAAGGCCGTGAGACCGATGTAGCCGATCTCGCCGATGCCGGGGATCTCCTTGGCCGAGCCGCCGAAGTGCTTCTGGGTGGGGGAGGCGACCCCGTACGCGGCGAACGTGCCGTACACCATGCCGACCGCCCAGCCGGCGAGCAGGGCCCAGCGGTGGAACCAGCGGGTGAACAGGCCGCCGACCAGGGCCGGGAAGGTCTGCAGGATCCAGATGCCGCCCAGCAGCTGGAAGTTGATGGCGACCGTCTTGTCCATGGTGAGGACGAACGCGAGGGCGCCGATCTTGACCAGGAGCGAGACCAGCTTGGAGACCTTCGTCTCCTGCTGGGGGGTGGCGTCCGGCCTGATGAAGTCCTTGTAGATGTTGCGGGTGAACAGGTTCGCGGCCGCGATCGACATGATGGCCGCCGGGACGAGCGCCCCGATGCCGATCGCCGCGAACGCCACGCCCGCGAACCATGACGGGAACATGTCCTCGAAGAGCTGAGGGATGGCGAGCTGGCCGTTGGTGACCTTGACGCCGGCCGCGATCGCCATGAAGCCCAGCAGGGCCAGCAGACCGAGCATCAGGGAGTACAGCGGCAGGATCGTGGTGTTGCGGCGGATCACGTCACGGCTCTTGGAGGACAGGGTCGCGGTGATCGAGTGCGGGTACATGAAGAGCGCGAGCGCGGAGCCCAGCGCCAGCGTCGCGTACGTCCACTGCCCCGGTTCCGCCGGGGTCAGCGCGCCGCGCGGCTTGCCCGTCGCCGGGTTGGTCCGGCTGAACGCCTCACCGGCCTTGGCGAAGATGTCGTCGAACCCGCCCAGCTTGATCGGGATGTAGATGATCGCCACCGCGATGACGATGTAGATCAGCGTGTCCTTCACGAACGCGATCAGTGCGGGGGCGCGCAGACCCGAGGAGTAGGTGTACGCCGCGAGCACGCCGAACGCGATCAGCAGGGGCAGGTCCTTCACGAACCAGTTGGTGTCGTCGCCGCCGACGCCCATCACGTCGAGCACCGCCTGGATGCCGACGAGCTGGAGCGCGATGTAGGGCATCGTCGCGAGGATGCCGGTCAGGGCCACCGCCAGCGACAGGCCCTTGGAGCCCCAGCGCCCGCGCACGAAGTCCGAGGTGGTCACGTACCCGTGCTTGTGGGAGACCGACCACAGGCGGGGGAGGAAGGTGAAGATCAGCGGGTAGACGAGGATCGTGTAGGGCACGGCGAAGAAGCCGGCCGCGCCCGCCGCGTAGATCGCCGCCGGTACGGCGACGAAGGTGTACGCGGTGTACAGGTCGCCGCCGAGCAGGAACCAGGTGATCCAGGTGCCGAACGACCGGCCGCCCAGGCCCCATTCGTCGAGGCTGTGCTCGTTGTCGGCGCGGCGCCAGCGGGCCGCCAGGAAGCCCATGACCGTGACGGCCAGGAAGAAGAGGATGAAGACGGCGAGGGCCACGCCGTTCACGCCGTCCTTCATCGGCCGGCACCTCCCCGGCGCGTCCGCTGGTCACGCCGCCAGAGCTGGTACGCCACCATCGTGAGCGCGGTCGAGATCAGCACCCACAGCATCTGGTACCAGTAGAAGAAGGGGATCCCGATGAACCGGGGATCCACCTTCGCGTAGGAACCCACCCACAGCATCGCCGCGAAGGGGGCGAGCAGACAGAGGCCGATGACGACGCGCACAGGCGTCACCACCGGCTCCTCGGGCACTTCCGGGGCTTCTGACATCGGTGGCTTCCGTCCCCTCGCTGATCGCCTTGATCACAGATGTAATGCGCAGGCAATGTAAGTGACGGATAAGCCGAGCGGAAGACCCTCTACAGACCCTCCACGCGCACGTGCGGCCAGTTCTGTCCGGCGGTCTTTTTCGCCCGGCTACTCGGCGGGCCGCTTCAGGCGGGCCACGAACTTGTAGCGGTCCCCCCGGTACACCGACCGCACCCATTCCACCGGCTGCCCGTCCTGGTCCAGCGAGTGCCGGGAGAGCATCAGCATCGGCAGGCCGACGTCGGTGCCGAGCAGGCCGGCCTCGCGCGGCGTGGCCAGGGAGGTCTCGATGGTCTCCTCGGCCTCGGCGAGCCGGACGTCGTAGACCTCGGCCAGCGCGGTGTACAGCGAGGTGTACTTGACCAGCGAGCGGCGCAGGGCCGGGAAGCGCTTGGCGCTCAGATGAGTGGTCTCGATGGCCATCGGCTCGCCGTTGGCCATGCGCAGCCGCTCGACGCGCAGCACCCGGCTGCCGGCGGTGACGTCCAGCAGCCCGGCGAGGGTGTCGTCGGCGGTGATGTAGCCGACGTCCAGCAGCTGCGAGGTGGGTTCGAGGCCCTGGGCGCGCATGTCCTCGGTGTAGGAGGTGAGTTGCAGCGCCTGGGAGACCTTCGGCTTGGCGACGAAGGTGCCCTTGCCCTGGATGCGCTCCAGGCGCCCCTCGACGACGAGTTCCTGGAGGGCCTGGCGGACGGTGGTGCGCGAGGTGTCGAACTCGGCGGCCAGGGTCCGCTCCGGCGGGACCGGGGTGCCCGGCGTCTGGGTCTCCGTCATGTCGAGCAGATGCTTCTTCAGCCGGTAGTACTTGGGCACGCGCGCGGTACGGACGGTCGCCCCACCCTCGTTCTCCGCACTGCTGACGTCGGTGCTCATGGCCTGCCTTCCCGGCTCCGGGAGCCGAAGGGCCGACACACCGTCGGCCGCGGCTTCACATCGTGGCACGGCGGCGGCAGGACTCGCCCCGCCGTTCCGTGATCCCCTCTGTATACCGTCGCACCGCTCGCTGGTCTAGTCCAGAGGGTGAGTGGTCTACCGGACTCCGCCCCTCCGGTGCCGATGTTTTCGACGGCTTCTTACTTAAAGGTTCCTGCATATCTAGAACCCATAACGGCTGGTCAAAGCCGTTTCAACCACCCTTGACAGCCGAAATGGTCTGCGCCAAGCTCACCGCACTGGTCTACACCATTGGTCCAGGTCCCGGCATATGGGCGGGGGGTGTGGGCATCCCTGAGGAGGGTGGCGTGAAGCGCAAGCTGATAGCCGCGATCGGTATCGCGGGCATGATGGTCTCCATCGCGGCGTGCGGCGGCGACAAGGACGGCGGGGACGCGAAGGGCTCCGAGGCCAAGGAACTGACGGTCTGGCTGACGGTCGACGCCCAGAACAACTGGCCCGCGCTGGTCAAGGCGGCCGACGCGGCCGTGCTGAAGAAGCACCCGGGCCTCAAGATCAACCACGAGTACTACGGCTGGCCCGACAAGAACGCCAAGCTCGACGCGGTCCTCGCCACCGACAAGGCCCCCGACGTGGTCGAGATGGGCAACACCGAGATGCTCGGCTACATGGTCAAGGGCGCTTTCGCCCCCCTCGACGCCGCCAAGTTCGACAACTCCTCCGCCTGGCTGGACGGCCTGAAGGCCTCCGTCACCTACGACGGCAAGATCTACGGCGTCCCGTACTACGCCGGCGGCCGCGTCGCCAACTGGCGCAAGGACGTCTTCGCCTCGGTCGGCGTGAAGTCCACCCCGAAGACCTACGCCGAGCTGACCGCCGCCCTCGACAAGGTCCAGAAGAAGGAGGGCGACAAGTTCTCCGCCTGGTACCAGCCCACCCGCGACTGGTACGCGGCCATGTCCTTCGTCTACGACGCGGGCGGCTCCATCGCCGTCGAGTCGGGCGGCAAGTGGAAGGCCAACCTCTCCTCGCCGGAGTCCCTCAAGGGCCTGAACGAGTTCAAGACGGTCGTCGACAAGTACATGCACGGCGACAAGACCAAGGACGAGTCCGACCGGTACATCGTCTACGGCCAGGGCAAGTCCGGCATGATCTTCGCCCCCGCCTGGGAGGGCGCGACCGCCGCGGCCAAGGAGAACGACAAGACCGGCAAGCTCGCCGGCAACGTCGAGAACTTCGTGATGCCCGGCCCGTCCGGCAAGAACCTCCCGGTCTTCCTCGGCGGCTCCGACCTCGCCGTCCCGGTCAAGTCCGACGCGCAGGCCCTCGCCGCCGAGTGGATCAACGCCTTCACCGGCCCCTCCGGTCAGAAGGGCCTGATGGCCAAGGGCAACCTGCCCAACAACAAGACCGACCTCGCCACCCTCAAGAACGACCCGGCGACGGCCGTGCCGGCCACCGCGGCCGAGTCCAACTGGTTCGTCCCGATGGCCCCCGGCTGGGGCCAGGTCGAGAAGGCCCAGGTCCTGCAGAACATGCTGCAGTCCATCGGCACCGGCAAGAAGAGCGTCGAGGACGCCGCGAAGGAAGCGGACGCCGCGATCGACAAGGTCATCAACAACTCGTGACCTGACGGCGGCGCCCGGCCCCGAGCCGGGCGCCGCCTCCCGTACGACCCGTACGGGGCTTCGCCTTCGTACGACCCGAGGGACCGCTGAGGAGCGCGCGGATGAGTGCCGCAGACACGACCACCCCTGCCAAGGTGCCGCCGACGCGGCCGTCACCCCCACCGCCCGCCCCACCGGGCAGACCCCGGCCGAAGCGGACGTCCGCCGGCACCCCTTGGCTGCTGCTCGCCCCCTGTCTGCTCATCCTCCTGCTGGTGATGGGCTATCCGCTGGTCCGCCTGGTCACGCTGTCCTTCCAGAAGTTTGGCCAGTCCCAGCTCTGGGGCTTCCAGCCCGCCGAGAACATCGGCCTCGACAACTTCACCGGCGTCCTCGGCGACGGGGAGTTCTGGCAGGTCGTCGTCCGCACGATCGTCTTCGCCGCGGGCTGCGTGATCCTCACGATGGTCCTCGGCATGCTGATCGCCCTGCTGCTCCAGCGGGTCTCCGGCTGGGTGAAGACCCTCGTCAACATCGCCCTCGTGGCCAGCTGGGGCATGCCCGTCATCGTCGCCACCACCGTCTTCAAGTGGCTCTTCGACTCCGACTACGGCATCCTCAACGCGGTCCTCAGCAAGCTCCCCGGCGTCGATCTGATCGGCCACAACTGGTTCGCCAGCGGACCCCAGGGCCTGGCCGTCATCATGCTCCTGGTGATCTGGGGCGCGGTCCCCTTCGTGGTCATCACCCTCAGCGCCGGCCTCACCCAGGTCCCCGCCGAACTGGAGGAGGCCGCCCGCCTCGACGGCGCCGGCTCCTGGGGCGTCTTCCGGTACGTCACCCTGCCCGTCCTCAAGCCGATCGTCGTGATGCTCACGACCCTGTCGGTCATCTGGGACATGGGCGTCTTCCCACAGGTCTTCGTCATGCGGAACGGCCACCCGGAGCCCGAGTTCCAGCTGCTGACGACGTACTCCTACGACCGCGCCTTCGTCGTCAACGACTACGGCCAGGGCTCGGCGATCGCCCTGATCACCGTGCTGCTCCTGCTCGGGGTCGTCGCCGTCTACATGCGCCAGATGCTGAAGATCGGAGAGGTCGAATGAGCGGCATGAGTACGGCTTCCGCCCGCGGACGGACGCGGCTCGGCTGGAACCTCCTCGGGCTCCTCGTCTTCGCCGCCGCCGGCTTCCCCGTCTACTGGATGCTCAACACGGCGATCAAGCCCGCCAAGGACGCGATCGACCCGGACCCGAGCCTGCTGCCGACCGGCTTCACCCTCGACAACTTCCGCCGCGCGCTGCACATCGCGGACTTCTGGGGCCCCGTCGGGCGCAGCCTGACCGTCTCCATCGCGGTCGTCGCGATCGGCATCGTCGTGGGCATGCTGGCCGCGCTCGCCATCTCCCGGTTCGCCTTCCGCGGCCGGAAGGTCGTGATCGTCGGCATCCTCGCGGTCCAGATGGTCCCGCTGGTCGCCATGATCATCCCGGTCTTCCTGCTGCTGAACGACCTGGACCAGTACGACAAGCTGTCCGGTCTGATCATCACGTATCTGACCTTCATCCTCCCGTTCACGGTGTGGACCCTGCGCGGCTTCATCGTCAACATCCCCAAGGAGCTGGAGGAGGCCGCGATGGTCGACGGCTGCTCCCGCACCGGCGCCTTCGTCAGGGTGGTCTTCCCCCTCCTCGCCCCCGGCATGGTCGCCACCTCGGTCTACGGCTTCATCCAGGCCTGGAACGAGTACCTCTACGCCCTGATGCTGCTCAGCCAGAAGAACCAGACCGCGACGGTCTGGCTCGGCAACTTCACCACCAAGCACGGCACCGAGTACGCCCCGATGATGGCCGGCGCCACCCTGATGGCCGTCCCCATCGTCGCCCTCTTCCTCCTCGTCCAGCGCAAGATGGCCGCGGGCCTGACCGCGGGCGCCGTGAAGGGATGACGCCCCGATGACCACACTCGCCCGCGGCACGGACACCCTCACCCGTGACGCGCTCACCGTCCTGCAGCCGGGATTCCCCGGCACCACCGCCCCCGACTGGCTGCTGCGCCGCCTCGGCGAGGGCCTGGCCTCGGTCGGCCTGTTCGGCCGCAACATCGCCTCCCCGGAGCAACTCGCGGCCCTCACGGCCCAGTTGCGCGCGGAACGCGACGACGTCCTGGTCGCCGTCGACGAGGAGGGCGGGGACGTCACCCGCCTGGAGGTGCGCACCGGTTCCTCCTTCCCCGGCAACTACGCGCTGGGCGCGGTGGACGACGTCGACCTGACCCGCGGGGTGGCCCACGAACTGGGCCGCCGGCTCGCGGAGTGCGGCGTCAACCTCAACTGGGCCCCGTCCGCCGACGTCAACTCCAATCCGGCGAACCCGGTCATCGGGGTGCGTTCCTTCGGCGCCGACCCCGCCCTGGTCGCCCGGCACACCGCCGCCTACGTCACCGGCCTGCAGTCCGCGGGCGTGGCGGCCTGCACCAAGCACTTCCCGGGCCACGGCGACACCGCCGTCGACTCCCACCACGCGCTCCCGCGCATCGACATCCCGGCCGAGGCCCTCACCGCACGCGAACTGATCCCCTTCCTGGCGGCCACCGGCGCCGGCACCAAGGCGGTCATGAGCGCCCACATCCTGGTCCCCGCCCTGGATCCGGTGCGCCCGGCAACGTTGTCCCGTCCGATCCTCACCGACCTGCTCCGCGGCGAACTCGGCTACCAGGGCCTGATCGTCACCGACGGCATGGAGATGCAGGCGGTGGCCGCGACCTACGGCATCGAGCGCGGCAGCGTCCTCGCGATCGCCGCCGGCGCCGACGCGATCTGCGTGGGCGGCGGCCTCCAGGACGACGCGACGGTGCGGCGTCTGCGCGACGCCCTGGTCACCGCCGTACGCACGGGAGAACTCCCGGAGGAACGCCTGGCCGACGCGGCCGGGCGGGTACGGTCCCTGGCCCGCTGGACGGCCACGGCCCCCGGCGGGACCGGCGCCCCCGAGCCGGACATCGGTCTGACGGCCGCCCGCCGCGCCCTCCGCATCACCGGCGCGGACGGCTTCACCCCGCTCACCGCCCCTCCGTACGTCGCCGCCCTCACGCCGGTCGCCAACATCGCGGTGGGCAGCGAGACCCCCTGGGGAGTGGCGCCCGAGCTGGACCGGCTGCTCCCCGGCACGCGCGCGGGCAGCTTCACCGGTGAGAACACCGCCCCGGCGATCCTGGCCGCGGCGGGGGAGCGGCGCATCGTGGCCGTGGTCCGCGACGAGCACCGCCACCCCTGGATGTCGACGGCCCTGGACACCCTCCTGACGGCCCGCCCCGACACGATCGTGGTGGAAATGGGCGTCCCGCAGTCCCCGCCCCGGGGCCTGGCGCACCTGGCGACCCACGGCGCGGCACGGGTCTGCGGCAGAGCGGCGGCGGAGGCGATCGCGGGCGCGTAAGCCGGAGATGACGAGGGGGGCAGTGGGCGAAGCCCCTGCCCCCCCTCAGGGGCGCGGGGAACTGCGCGACCAGCCCCCCACCACCCGCACCCTAAATCCCCTGCCACTCCGGCTTGTTGGCGAACGTGTGCCGAAAGTAGTCCGCAAGCTTCAGCTTGGACGCCGCCCCCTCGTCCACCACAACCGTCGCATGCGGATGCAACTGCAGCGCCGAGGCCGGGCACACCGCGGCAAGCGGCCCCTCCACCGTCGCCGCCACCGCGTCCGCCTTGTTCTCCCCGGTCGCCAGCAGCACCAGATGCCGGGCCTCCAGGATCGTCCCGATCCCCTGGGTGATCACATGGTGCGGCACCTGCGCGATGTCCCCGTCGAAGAAGCGCGCGTTGTCCACCCGGGTCTGCTCGGTCAGTGTCTTGATCCGGGTCCGCGAGGCAAGCGAGGAACACGGCTCGTTGAACCCGATGTGCCCGTCGGTCCCGATCCCCAGCAACTGGAGGTCCACCCCGCCGGCGGCGGCGAGCGCCGCGTCGTACGCCTGGGAGGCGGCCCGTATGTCCTCGGCCGTGCCGTCGGGCCCGAGGAACGCCTCCATGCCGATGCCCAGCGGCTCCAGCACCTCGCGCCGCAGCACCGAGCGGTAGGACTCGGGGTGGTCGGCGGGCAGCCCCACGTACTCGTCGAGCTGGGCGATCCGGGCCCGGGAGATGTCCGCCTCCCCGGCCCGTACCTTGGCCGCCAGCGCCTGGTAGACGGGCAGCGGGGTGGAGCCGGTGGCCACGCCCAGCAGGGCGTCGGGCTTGTGCCGCAGCAGCTCGGCCATGGCCTCGGCGATCAGTTCGCCACCCGACCTGGCATCCGGAACGATGACAACTTCCACGCTGACCTGCCGTTCTGAGCTGAGTGGTTTAGACCAATCCAGGGGTCAATTTATCAGAGGCGGGTGAAATTGCTCCCCGCATCTCAGTCCGTGGAGGAACTCGCACAGGCTAGGCTGCGTTGTGAACGGTGGGGCATGGACACACCTAGTGGTCTAGTCCACAATGAAACCGACTTCCGTTCTCCCCGCACAGGAGGGCGGACCGAGGGACCGGTGCTCTCTGCCCTGACTGCCCCGGCTCCTCACCTTCGGCCGACGGGACCGCACACCCCGTGGTCGATATTGCTCCGGGCTGCGGTGCCGGGAGGGCTGAGGGTCCCTCCCAGGCGCCGCGGCCCGCGGGTGTTCTCGCGGGCCGGTACTCTCCGGAATCGGCGTTTTTAGGCCAGGGACAGACCCGCGGGTACGCTCGCACACGTGCCCTCCATGAACGAACTCGTACGCCAGCACACCGCCCTCGACGACTCCGACCTCGAGTGGCTCCACCTGCTGGTCTCGGAGTGGCAGCTGCTCTCCGACCTCTCCTTCGCCGACCTGGTGCTGTGGGTGCCCACCAGCGACGGCACCCGCTATGTCTCCGTGGCCCAGATGCGCCCCAACACCGGGCCCACCTCCTACCAGGACGACATGGTCGGCCACCTCGTCCCGCGCGGCCGTCGCCCCCTGCTGGACGCCGCCCTGGACGAGGGCCGGATCGTGCGCGAGGGCGACCCGGAATGGCGTGAAGAGGTCCCCGTTCGGGTCGAGTCCATCCCCGTACGGCGCGAGGGACGCGTCCTCGGCGTCATCGCCCGCAACACCAATCTGCTCACCGTGCGCACCCCGAGCCGGCTGGAGCTGACCTACCTCCAGTCCGCCTCCGACCTGGCCCAGATGATCGCGGCCGGCTCCTTCCCCTTCGCCGGCCAGCAGATGGACATGGACGCCGCCCCCCGTGTCGGCGACGGCCTGATCCGCGTCGACGGCGACGGCATCGTCCAGTACGCCTCCCCGAACGCGCTCTCCGCCTACCACCGCATGGGTCTCGCCTCCGACCTGCTCGGCCACCACCTCGGGCAGACCACCGCCGAACTCGCCCCCACCCGGGGCCCGGTGGACGAGGCCCTGGCCAAGGTCGCCAGCGGCTGGGCGCCCCGCGAGTTCGAGATCGAGGCCAACGACGGGGTCATCCAGTTCCGCACGATCCCGCTCAAGCCCAAGGGCACCCGCATCGGTTCGCTCGTGCTGCTCCGGGACGTCACCGAACTGCGCCGTCGTGAACGCGAGTTGATCACCAAGGATGCCACCATCCGGGAGATCCACCACCGGGTGAAGAACAACCTGCAGACGGTCGCCGCACTGCTGCGGCTCCAGGCCCGCCGGATCGAGTCGGAGCGCGGCCGGGAGGCGCTGGAGGAGGCCGTGCGGCGGGTCGGCTCGATCGCGATCGTGCATGAGACGCTGTCCCAGAATCTGGACGAGCGCGTGGAGTTCGACGAGATCGCCGACCGGGTGCTGGCGATGGTCGCGGAGATCTCCCCGGGCAAGGTGGCGGGACGGCGCACCGGCCGCTTCGGCATCCTGGACGCGGAGGTGGCCACCCCGCTGTCCATGGTCCTCACCGAGATCCTGCAGAACGCGCTGGAGCACGGGTTCCGCGAGGGCGACACCGGCACGGTCGAGGTCTCGGCGGTCCGTGGCGGCACGGCGAAGGAGGCCCGCCTCCTCGTCACCGTCCAGGACGACGGCGTGGGCCTGCCCGAGGGTTTCGACCCGCACACCTCCGGCAACCTCGGCCTGCAGATCGTACGCACGCTGGTGGAGGGCGAGTTGGGCGGGACGTTCGACATGGTCCCGGCCCCGGACCGCGGCACCCAGGTGATCCTGGACCTTCCGGTACGGGCGCAGAAGTAAGCCCGAGTAAGCCCGAGTAAGCCGTGACGAGCCCAGCCGTGGCGGGCCCAGGTAAGCCGCGGGTAAGGGCGGTGGGGCACAGCACGAAGCCCCGGACCGTTCAGGGGTCCGGGGCTCGAATGCTCGTTGCCAGCGATTAGCTGCGCATCGGGGGTACTGCGCGCTGCGGCTCGGGGGCGGGAGATGCGTACACGCTGTACGCGCCGCCAAGCTCAGGCTTGCGGGGCGGGTGTTGTCAGGCGGTGGCCTGACGGGCCCGGTTGCGGGCGGCGCGACGCTTCATGGCACGGCGCTCGTCCTCGCTGAGACCACCCCAGACGCCGGAGTCCTGGCCGGACTCGAGCGCCCACTGCAGACACTGATCCATGACGGGGCAGCGACGGCAGACGGCCTTGGCTTCCTCGATCTGCAGCAGCGCAGGACCGGTGTTGCCGATGGGGAAGAAGAGCTCGGGGTCTTCCTCGCGGCAAACGGCGTTGTGACGCCAGTCCATGGCTGCTACCTCTCCTTGGTATTACGTGCAAGTTGCTTGTGAATGTGAACGCTTTCACGAATCCCTCAACAAGTGAAGGGCCAACCCGCCGGTAGGTACCGACGTGGTCCTGTGAGTTGAAGAGGGGTTCTGGTGATCAGTGGAGGCCGGTGTTGCGGGCCGTCCCGATCGCCACGTAGAGACTCGCAAACCTCAGCGGCGGATACAACCCCTTCTGGAAAGTTTTTTTTGATTCCTCGGTGTCGACTACATCACAGCCGTACTTCCATGGGGTGGATCCTGGCCTAAACGTTCGAGTGAAAGGACTTCAGCCCTTTCTGCTCACACAATCACACGCAGTGCACGGCGTACGCCTGTGAACGTCACGCTCGTGCGCAGCCCCAGGTGGTCGCCGTCCATCTGCAGGGGCAGAGGCACCTTGGAATGCAAGGTGAAGCGGTCCAGATCATGGAATGAGTGGGCATGCTTCCCCTGCGGGCCCCGCTCGGGGGACGAAGTGAGCAACTGGGTGCCATACCGGGCAACCGCGGCGGTGGACAGACGGCTGAGACCCAGTACGTCGAGCCCGGTATCGAACGAGGCCTTAGGCGACGCGTACACCGGGCGATTGCCCAGATAGGTCCACGGAGCCGTGTTGCAGACTATGGACAGCACCAAATCGGTCACCGGGTCGGCGCCCGGCGTCTCCAGCGTGATCGATCCGCGCCGGCGGTCCGGCTCACCCAGGAGCTGCCGCACGGCCTGCATCAGATAGAGGGCGTGCGTCGACCTCCGGCCCCGCTCCCGCTGCTGCTCGACCCGGCCGACGACCCCCGCGTCGAAACCGAGCCCGGCGTTGAAGGTGAACCAGCGCGAGGGCACCGCCTCGTCCTCCGTGCCCGGCGTGCCCGCGGCGAGCCCCAGGCCGACCGTGCGCTCCCGCTTCTCGCGCAGGGCGTCCAGCAGTGCGCCGGTCGCCTCCACCGGATCGTTGGGCAGGCCCAGGGCGCGGGCGAAGACATTGGTGGAACCGCCGGGGACCACCGCGAGGCCGGGCAGCCGGTCCGGGTCGGGGCCGTGGTGCAGCAGCCCGTTGACCACCTCGTTGACCGTGCCGTCGCCGCCGAGCGCCACCACCAGATCGGTGTTCCCGCTCTCCGCCGCCTGTCGGCCCAGGTCGCGCGCATGTCCGCGGTACTCGGTGGTGACCGCCTCCAGCTTCATCTCGCTGGCGAGCGCGTGGAGGAGGACGTCACGCGTCCGTGCACTGGTGGTGGTTGCTGCCGGATTGACCACGAGGAGTGCACGCATGGGGTGCAGCGTACCTACTGGGTGGTACCGGGGCACAGGCCGAGGTAGGGAAGCGGTAAGAGATCGGACGTGAGCCTCGACACGGGCCTGGGGCACGGGACCTCCGGGCGCGGGAGAGGGCCGGGCTACCCTTCAGGGGTGAGCAGTGAGCAGACTCCCCTCGCCCCAGAGACCGCCCCGGACACCACCGGACCGCGCCCGCGCCGGCTGACGTACGCTGCCGCGCTGGCCGGTCTGGAAGGGCTTGCGCTCCTCGTCGGCGGGGTGTGGATCCTGGTCCTCGGCATCACCGGCGACCCGGACGACTGGGGGCAGGCCGTCACCGGGGGGCTGACCCTGATGGTCCTCGCGCTGCTGCCGCTGCTCGCCGCACGCGGGCTGCTCGGCCGGCGCGGCTGGAGCCGGGGGCCCGCCGTCATCACGCAGATCATGGCGCTGCCGGTGGCCTACAACCTGCTCCGGGCCGACAGCATGGCGATCCCGGCGGGCATCGCCCTCGCGGTCGTCGCCGTGGCGGCGCTGGTCCTGCTCGTCAACCCGGAGACCACCCGGGCCCTCGGGATCCGGGGGCCCGGCAGGGCACGGGGCGAGTAGCCCTCACTCCTCCACCAGCAGCTTCTCCCGCAGCTGCGCCAGCGTGCGCGCCAGCAGCCGGGAGACGTGCATCTGCGAGATGCCGACCTCCTGCGCGATCTGCGACTGGGTCATGTTGCCGAAGAAGCGCAGGAGAAGGATCCGCTTCTCCCGCGGCGGGAGGTCCTCCAGCAGCGGCTTGAGCGACTCCCGGTACTCGACGCCCTCCAGTGCCTCGTCCTCCGCGCCGAGGGTGTCGGCGACCGCCGGGGACTCGTCGTCGGTGTCGGGGACGTCCAGCGACAGCGTGGAGTACGCGTTCGCGGACTCCAGACCCTCCAGGACCTCCTCCTCCGAGATGGCCAGCTTCTCCGCCAGCTCATGGACCGTGGGGGAGCGGCCGTGCTGCTGCGACAGCTCCGCCGTCGCCGTGGTGAGCGAGAGCCGCAGCTCCTGGAGCCGGCGCGGGACGCGGACCGCCCAGCCCTTGTCGCGGAAGTGCCGCTTGATCTCGCCGACGACCGTCGGGGTGGCGTAGGTCGAGAACTCCACGCCGCGGTCCGGGTCGAAACGGTCGACCGACTTGATCAGGCCGATGGTGGCGACCTGGGTGAGGTCGTCGAGCGGCTCGCCCCGGTTGCGGAAGCGCCGCGCCAGGTGCTCCACGAGCGGCAGGTGCATCCGGACCAGCTTGTTGCGCAGCTCCGCGTACTCCGGGCTGCCGTCCTGCAGTCCGCGCAGCTCGACGAACATCGCCCGTGCCCCGCTGCGGTCGCCCTGGTCCCTCGGCTCGTGCTGGTTCCGGGGTGCGTGCTGGGCACGGGGTTCGTGCTGCGTGCCCGGCACGCCCTGTTCGTCGTCTCGCTCGTGCTCGCTCATCGTCCCGCCCGTCGCCCTCTGTCGAGCCCTGTTCTCAGCCCGGCCGGGGGAGCCCCCGATCCGCCCCTTGAGGGGCGGGCCCTGCGCGGCGTCCAGGTCCCCGCGTCCGGTGTCGTCCTCCGGATGCGGCCTGGCCTGCTCGGGAATGCCGTCGATACCGTCTGCGGTCATGCGTCGGGAACCGCCCGGAGAGACTGAATCGTTCTCGGCCGGCAGCTCCCGTGTGCCGCGCTCCTCGTCCCGCACCGGCCCGTCCCCGTTCCTCACGCCGGCCCGGGTCCCGCGCCGCGCTGTTTGTAGAGGCTGATCGAAACGGTTTTGTCCTCGTCGACCGCGGAGGAGACCTTCCCCGCCAGGGCGGACAGCACGGTCCAGGCGAAGGTGTCCCGCGAGGGGGCGTGGCCGTCGGTGGTCGGTGCCGAGACGGTGACCTCGAGCGAGTCGTCGACGAGCCGGAACACACAGCTGAGCACCGAGCCCGGCACGGCCTGCTGGAGCAGGATCGCGCAGGCCTCGTCCACCGCGATGCGCAGGTCCTCGATCTCGTCCAGGGTGAAGTCCAAACGGGCCGCGAGGCCGGCCGTGGCCGTCCGCAGCACCGACAGGTAGGCACCCGCAGCCGGCAGCCGGACTTCCACGAAGTCCTGGGTCGCGGGCTCGCCTGCGATCTGGGACACCCTCACCTCCAAGGTGGTACAAGCTTTTCGGGGCCGAGGGTCGCCCCCCGGCGTAACGCGTGGGTGGTGCAGCGGTGACGCTATCGCGCCCTCACGTGTCCTGTCCCCGGACCCCAACCCCCTGGCGTCACTCACAGTAAAGCTGTGAACACGCTCCGTGTCTAGGGGTCTGCGGGCCCAAAAGGGAAGAGGGCGCGCCGGGTTGACGTACCCAGGCGTCAGACGGTCGAACCGTACCCGCCGGACGCCGGGGCCGTCTCTCCGACGCTCATACGAGGACATGATCGACGAAGCACCAGCGCCAGTTCTCCCCGGGCTCGAAGGTCCGCATCACGGGATGCCCGGTCTCGTCGTGATGCCCGGTGGCGTGCCGGCTGGGCGAGGAGTCGCAGCAGCCGACGTGGCCGCACGTCAGGCACAGCCGCAACTGCACCGGGTGGGTGCCGTCCCGCAGGCACTCCGGACACGTCTCACCGAGCGGGACGGGTTCCGGGTCGGGCAGCGCTTCGGCGTGCGTGCACTGTTTCATGATTGCCACATTACGACGGTCGCGCGGAGGACCGCGCGGAAAAACGAGGCGGGCGAGACATGGACGTGATGCCACTGCTTCTGCTGGTGGCGGGCAGCGCGGCGATCGCGGCCGCGGCCCGGCGCACCCCGGTGCCGGCGCCGCTGCTGCTGGTCGCCGTCGGACTGGTGGTGTCGTACGTGCCCGGAGTCCCGGACTACACCCTGGACCCGGACGTCGTCCTGCCGCTGCTGCTGCCCCCGTTGCTGTACACCTCGGCCACCGACAGCTCCTACCTCGACCTCCGCGCCCAGCTCCGGCCGGTGGCCCTGCTCTCGGTCGGATACGTGCTGTTCGCGACGGTCGCCGTCGGATGGGCCGCCTATCTGCTCGTCCCCGGGCTGCCGCTGACCGCCGCGCTGGTGCTGGGCGCGGTGGTGGCGCCGCCGGACGCCGTCGCGGCCACGGCGGTGGCCCGCCGGGTCGGGCTGCCGTCGAGGATCACCACGATCCTCCAGGGCGAGTCCCTGCTGAACGACGCCACCGCCATCACCGCCTACAAGGTGGCCCTCGCCGTCGTGGTCGGCGAGGGCGCCTCCTGGGCGGGCGGCATCGAGGAGTTCCTGGTCGCGGCGGTCGGCGGGGTCGCCGCGGGGCTGATCCTCATGGCCCCCCTGCACTGGCTGCGCACCCACCTGAAGGAACCCCTGCTGCAGAACACGCTCTCCCTGCTCATCCCGTTCGTCGCCTACGCCTCCGCCGAACAGTTCCACGCCTCCGGCGTCCTCGCCGTGGTCGTCGTCGCCCTCTACCTCGGCCACCGCGCGTGGGAGGTCGACTTCGCCACCCGCCTCCAGGAGGAGGCCGTGTGGAAGATGGTCGCCTTCATCCTGGAGTCGGCGGTCTTCGCCCTGATCGGCCTCCAGCTGCCGGTGGTCCTCCGGGGCCTCGGTTCGTACGAGGGCCTGGACGCCGCCTGGTACGCCGCCGCCCTCTTCCTGGTGGTCGTCGCGGCCCGCTTCCTGTGGGTCTACCCGGCGACCTTCCTGCCGCGGGCCCTCTCGGCCCGCATCCGCGCGCGGGAGGACAACCCCACCTGGCGCGGGCCCTTCGTCATCGGCTGGGCCGGCATGCGGGGCGTGGTCTCGCTCGCGATCGCCTTCTCCATCCCGCTGACCGTCGAGCACGGCGAGCCCTTCCCGCACCGCAACCTGATCCTCTTCCTGACGTTCACCACCGTCATCGGCACCCTGGTCGTGCAGGGCCTCACCCTGCCCCCGCTGATCCGCGTGCTGAAGTTCCCCGCCCCCGACGCGCAGGCCGCCACCCTCGCCGAGGCCAACGCCCAGGCGCAGGCCTCCCGGGTCGCCGAGGAGCGCCTCGACGCGCTGCTGGCCGACGAGCGCAACACCCTGCCCCCACCCCTCGCCGACCGGCTCCGCGACGTCCTGGAACGCCGCCGCAACGCCGTCTGGGAGCGCCTCGGCCAGGTCAACCCGGTCACCGGCGAGACCGTCGACGACACCTACCGCAGGCTCTCCCGCGAGATGATCAGCGCCGAGCGCGCGGTGTTCGTCCGGCTGCGGGACGCCCGCTACATCGACGACGAGATGCTCCGCACCCTGCTGCGCAGGCTGGACCTGGAGGAGGCGGCGGCCTACCGCGAGGCGGGCTGAGCCTCCCCTACGGGAAGGGGCGCCCGGTGACGACCGCCGCCACCGTCGTCCCGCGCGGAAAGGCACCCTCCTCGGCCAGGGCCACAAGGCCGTAGAGCAACTTGGCGACATAGAGACGTTCCACCGGGAGGCCGTGCCGCCGCTCGAAGTCCTCCGCGAAGGCCTCCAGCCCCGGGGTGATCCGTGCGTACCCGCCGAAGTGGAAGCGCTCGTCGAGCCGCCACTGGCCCCGCCGGCCACCGAACGCCGCCTCCTGCAAGGCCTGTATCTCGTCGTCGAGGAAACCCCCCTTGAGAACCGGAACGCCCAGGGCCCGCTGCCCGGGGCCGAGCCCGGCGGCGAGCCCCGCGAGCGTGCCGCCGGTCCCGCAGGCCACCGCGACCACGTCGGCCCGCCCGCGCAGCTCCTCGCCCAGCACCCGGCAGCCGCGTACGGCCGGGGCGTTGCTGCCGCCCTCGGGGACCACGTACGCGTCCGGGGCGCCCGAGGCGCGCAGCACGCGCGCGACGACGTCCGGCTCGCCCTTGAGGCGATACGTCGCCCGGTCCACGAAGTGCAGTCGCATCCCGTCGGCGGCGCACCGGGCCAGGGAGGGGTTCAGCGGCCGGCCCGCCAGCTCGTCGCCGCGCACCACGCCCACCGTGGGCAGCCCGAGGAGTCGCCCGGCCGCGGCGGTGGCACGCAGATGGTTCGACCAGGCGCCGCCGAAGGTGAGCACCGTCCGCCCGGCCGCCGCCGTCAGATTGGGCACGAGCTTGCGCCACTTGTTGCCGATCAGCTCCGGATGGATCAGGTCGTCCCGCTTCAGCAGCAGCCGCACCCCGTGCCGGGCGAACCGGTCGTCGGCCGCCTCCTGGAGCGGGGAGGGCAGGCGGGGGCGCAGATCGGTCATCCGCACATTGTCGAACACCGTTCGCCGAAACGTCCCTCTGCCCAGCTCCGAGATGATCCATTCCCGCTCTTTCGTGTAATACCACGACCACACACCGTGATGGAAGGCTTGTCGGCGTACCAGTGCACCGGCGCAGTTCGGCGCCCGTGCGGGATTCGGGAGGGCATTTCTCCATGTCGGTAGGCGAAGAGGTCCGCACGGACGCGGGCAAGCCGCAGCAGAGTCTCGGCACCGCGGCCGCGCGGAACCTGGCCACCACGACCAAGTCCGCACCCCAGATGCAGGAGATCAGCTCCCGCTGGCTGCTGCGGACCCTGCCCTGGGTGGACGTACAGGGCGGCACGTACCGGGTCAACAGGCGGCTGACGTACGCGGTCGGGGACGGCCGCATCACGTTCGTCAAGACCGGCGACCGCGTCGAGGTCATCCCGGCCGAGCTGGGTGAACTGCCGGCGCTGCGCGACTACGAGGACGACGAGGTGCTGTCGGAGCTGGCCCAGCGCTGCCGGCAGCGGGAGTTCGGCCCCGGCGAGGTCATCGCCTCCTTCGGCAACCAGTCCGACGAGGTCTACCTGCTGGCGCACGGCCGCGTCGAGAAGGTCGGCACCGGCCCCTACGGCGACGACCAGGTGCTCGGCGTCCTCGCCGACGGCGCCTACTTCGGCGACCAGGCGCTGCTCGACGCCGACGCGATCTGGGAGTACACCGCCCGCGCCGACACCGCGTGCACGGTGCTGATCCTGGCCCGCCAGGACGTCGAACAGATCGCGGAGCGCTCCGACTCGCTGCGCGCGCACCTGCGCCGGCTGCGGGCCATTCCCGAGCAGCGCACCAACAAGTACGGCGAGAAGGCCGTCGACCTGGCCGCGGGGCACGCCGGTGAGCCGGACCTCCCGCACACGTTCGTGGACTACGACGCCCGCCCGCGCGAGTACGAACTGAGCATCGCCCAGACCGTCCTGCGCATCCACACGCGGGTGGCCGACCTCTACAACCAGCCCATGAACCAGACCGAGCAGCAGTTGCGGCTCACCGTCGAGGCGATCAAGGAGCGCCAGGAGCACGAGCTGGTCAACAACCGGGAGTTCGGTCTCCTGCACAACTGCGAGTACGACCAGCGGCTCCAGCCGCACGACGGCGTGCCGAGCCCGGACGACCTGGACGAGCTGCTCAGCAGGCGCCGCGGCACCAAGATGCTGCTCGCCCACCCGCGCGCGATCTCCGCGATCGGCCGCGAGCTCAACAAGCGCGGGCTGGTGCCGGAGACGATCGACATGGGCGGCAACCGGATTCCCACCTGGCGCGGGGTGCCGATCTACCCCTGCAACAAGATCCCGGTCACCGAGGCCCGGACCAGCTCGATCATCGCGATGCGTCTGGGCGAGCAGGACCAGGGCGTCATCGGCCTGCGCCAGTCCGGGATCCCGGACGAGATCGAGCCCAGCCTGTCCGTGCGGTTCATGGGCATCAACGAGCAGTCGATCATCAACTACCTGGTGACGGCGTACTACTCGGCGGCGGTGCTGGTGCCGGACGCGCTGGGCGTCCTGGAGAACGTCGAGATCGGCCGCTGGCGGTGACCTCCGCCACCAGGCCGTACGGGACGCGGGAAAGGCGGAGGTCCATCGGGAGCCAGGGGGAGAGCCGGGACGGCGTCGAGGAGGGGACCGGCCCGGCGGCCTCCGACGGGCAGGAGGCGACCGCGATCCTGGAGCGTGCCAGGGCGGCGGTCGACCCCGAACTGCGGGCCGCCGTCGACTCGTTACCCCGCCAGATGCGCCGGGTCGCCCGCTACCACTTCGGCTGGGAGCAGGCCGACGGCACCCCGGCCGCGGGGAACGCGGGCAAGGCGATCCGGCCCGCGCTGGTCCTCGCGGCGGCCACCGCGCTCGGCGGTCCTGCGGCCCGGGCGGCGGCCGTCGGGGCCGCCGCCGCGGTCGAACTGGTCCACAACTTCACGCTGTTGCACGACGACGTGATGGACCGGGACGCCACCCGCCGGCACCGCGCCACCGCCTGGACCGTGTTCGGCGACGCCGCCGCGATCCTCGCCGGGGACGCCCTCCAGGCACAGGCCCTCGGCCTGCTCGCGGGGGACCCGCACCCGGCGGCCGCGGCGGCGGCCGCCCGGCTCGCGGCCTGCGTGGTGGAGCTCTGCGAGGGCCAGGGGACCGACACGGCCCTGGAGAAGCGGTCGCCCGCCGACGTCACCCTCGACGAGGTGCTCGTCATGGCCGAGGCCAAGACGGGGGCGCTGATCGGATGCGCCTGCGCGGTGGGTGCCTTGTACGCGGGTGCGGCGCCGGAGGACGTCGACGCGCTGGACGCGTTCGGCCGTGAGGCCGGGCTGGCCTTCCAGCTCATCGACGACGTCATCGGTATATGGGGCGACCCCGGGCACACCGGGAAGCCCGCGGGCGCCGACCTCGCCGCCCGCAAGAAGTCCCTGCCGGTGGTCGCCGCCCTGGCCTCCGGCACCCCGGCCGCCGGCGAACTGGCCGAGCTGTACGCCCGGCCGCCCGTGCCGGAGGATCCGGACGACCTCGTCCGCACGGCGCTGGCGGTGGAGCGGGCCGGGGGCCGGGCCTGGGCGCAGGACCAGGCGGCCGACCGGATGTCCCGGGCGATGGACGAACTGGCCCGGGCGATCCCGGACCCGGAGTCGGCGGGCGGGCTGTTGTCCCTGGCCGAGTTCGTGACCCGGCGCAGCACCTGACCCCGGCGGGTCCCGCACCTCCCCACGGCGTGCGGGGCCCGTCGGTGTTTTCTCGCCGGTCAGGCCCCCGTGGCGGCACCGTCGCGACGATCCGCTCCACCAGCCCCGGCAGCGCGCCGTCGAGGACCCCGGGCAGGGTCAGGTGCTCCAGGATCGGACCGAGCATCGCGAGATACGGCACGGCCACCGTCTCGTCACCGCCCGGCAGCCCCGCCTCCCGGTGGAACCCAGGTCCCGCAGCACCCCGGGGTCGGGCGCCGGCCGGACGTGCGGCCGGGCGTCGATCTCGACCTCGCCCTGAAGGAGGGCCTGGGCGCAGGACGGCGGGCTCGGCGTCCACCTGTGCGGCGGCTCGGGCCCTGTCGGGTCTGCGCACCTTCGGCAACGGTGTCGTCGTCCGGACGTACACGAGGGAGCGCTGAGGGCGCACCCGCCCTACGCTGAGGGCATGGACAGAGAACAGCGTGTCTGTCCCCTCTGCGGGCAGCCCGTACAGTCCGTCGTCCGGCGCCACAAGACCCTGGGCACCTGGGTCCCGCGCTGGGTGCCGGGCCCGTGCCACAACACCGGGTGCGAGGCGTACGTCGAGGAGGGCGCCCCGGCGGTGACCCACGAGGAGGAGCCGGAGGCCCGCCCCGAGCCGACCGGTTAGCGTGACCCCATGACCGGACCCCTTCCGCACATCCTCCACATCACCGAACGCGCGCTCTGGACGGCGGCCCGCGCGCAGGGCGCCTACACCTGGTCCACCCGGGGCCGCACCCTCGCGCAGGAGGGGTTCGTCCACTGCTCCACCCGCGCCCAGCTCCCCAAGGTCGCCGCCTTCCTCTACGGCTCCTACGACGGCCCGGACAACCTGGTGGTCCTGGTGGTGGACCCGGCCCGGCTGGACGTCCCCCTGAAGTACGAGGCACCGGAACCCGGCGGCGAGGAGTTCCCGCACGTGTACGGGCCGATCCCGGTGGACGCCGTGGTGGACGTGGAGCCCTGGACCCGCTGACTCAGCCGGACGCCGGAGCCGGCAGTCCGCCCGTCCCCGGGTCCCGGCCCGTCAGGCAGTACAGGGCGCCCGCCGGGTCGCGCATCACCGTCCAGTGCCCGGCCGGGGCGACGAGCGTCGCGCCGAGCCGCTCGTGCCGGGCGCGCACGGTGTCGATGCCCGCGCCGCAGGCCAGGTCCAGATGGGCGGAGGCCGGGCGCTCCTCGCCCAGCCGCTGGAGCAGGATGCGCACCGGCAGTCCGGGTGGGGGAGCGACCACGTGGAACTCCGGCAGCGACCCCGGCCGGGCCGACCAGTCGGGCAGCAGCGCGCTCCAGAACGCGACTTCGGCGCCGTACGCGGACGGCGGGACGTCGACGCTCACCTGGTCCAGCCGGCTGCCCCCGACGACGGGCGGCCGCACCGACTCCCCCTGCCAGGGCACCGCGCAGAACAACTGCCCGGCCGGGGAGCGCAGCACGGCCCACCCGTCGTGCGCGGCGACCGTCCGCGCCCCCAGCTCCGCCGCCGCACGGACGAACCCGGGCACGTCCTCCACCGCGAAGTCGAGATGCGCGCCGCCGTCCCCGTCCGCGACGGCCTGGACCTTCACACAGGCGTCGGCGCCGCCGCCCGGCAGCAGGGTGCCGAACTCCTCCCGCTCACCGCGCGGTCGGGACAGCGTGGTGCCCGTGACGGCGGTCCAGAACGCGCACGCCGTACGGAACCGTTCGGCGGGCCGGTCGACGAAGGCGTACGTCCAGCGGACCGGGACGGGGGTGCGGGAGCTCATGGGGCGATCGTAGAGGGGGCTTTGCCTGAGGTTCGCCCGGGATTGGCCTGGGCTTGTTTCCCTGGGCGGAGGGACCCCTGACCGACGGGACGCCATGAACACGCCACCCCTGTTGCCCGAGCTCGCCGATCTGCGGGTCGACTACAGCGACCACGACGACCCCGTACTCGTCCGGCCCGACGGGAGCCCCGTCGACACCTGGCGGGAGAACTACCCGTACGCGGCCCGGATGGAGCGCAGGGAGTACGACTGGCACAAGCGGCTCCAGCAGATCGAACTGCTGAAGCTGCAGAGCTGGATCAAGGAGACGGGACGGCGGCTCGTCATCGTCTTCGAGGGCCGCGACGCGGCCGGCAAGGGCGGCACCATCAAGCGGTTCACCGAACACCTCAACCCGCGCGGCGCCCGCGTCGTCGCCCTGGAGAAGCCCACCGAACGCGAGCGCGGGCAGTGGTACTTCCAGCGGTACGTCGAGCAGCTCCCGACCGCGGGCGAGATCGTGCTGTTCGACCGGTCCTGGTACAACCGGGCCGGGGTCGAGCGGGTGATGGGTTTCTGCACCGACGACGAGTACCGGCGCTTCATGCGGCAGGCGCCGATGTTCGAGCGGATGCTCGTGGACGACGGCGTGGACCTGGTGAAGTTCTGGTTCTCGGTGTCGCAGGGCGAACAGCGCACCCGCTTCACGATCCGCCGGATCGACCCCGTACGGCAGTGGAAGCTCAGCCCCATGGACCTCGCCTCCCTGGACCGCTGGGACGACTACACCTCGGCCAAGGTCTCCATGTTCCGCGCCACCGACACCGAGTTCGCGCCCTGGACCGTGGTCAAGAGCAACGACAAGAAGCGGGCCCGGGTCGAGGCCATGCGCAGTGTGCTGGCCCGCTTCCCCTACTCCGACAAGGACGAGGACGTCGTGGGCACACCCGACCCGCGGATCATCGGGGCGGCCGCCGGACTGCTGGAGGCGGGGGAGGACGACGACCTCCGGTGACGCGTGGGCGCCTGAGTACCTGTACTCATCCCGTCTGCGTCACCAGGCCCTGACGCGCCCGGCGCGGCTTCCCGATCATGGGGAACTCCCACGTCGAGAGAGGTGCCCATGGGCCGTGACCCGTTGCAGCTGCGCTACGCCACGGCGGAGGACCTGGACTGGATCCATGAACTGCGCCACCGCGTCTACGCACAGGAGCTGGGCCAGCACGCACCCGATCGGGCCGGGCGGCTCCGCGACGGGCTGGACGGCGACAACGTCTACCTGGTCGCCGCGCGCGGGGCGCACCGGATCGGGTTCGTCAGCCTGACCCCGCCCTGGCTGGGCCGCTACGGGCTGGACAAGTACCTGACCCGCGAGGAGCTGCCCCTGCTCGACGAGGACCCCTTCGAGGTGCGCATCCTCACCGTCGAACCGCGCTGGCGGGCCACCGCCGCAGCGCCGCTGCTGATGTACGCCGCCCTGCGCTGGGCCGCCTCCCGCGGCGGCCGCCGGCTGGTGGCGATGGGGCGGACCGACCTGCTCGGCCTGTACCGGTCCGTCGGCCTCGCCCCGGTCGGCCGTACGGTCCGCAGCGGCGCCCTGACCTTCGAGGTGCTCACCGGCGGCGTCACCGAACTGACGAGGCTCGTGACCGACCGGTACGGCAGCGCCCTGGAGCGGCTGCGGGCCACCGTGGACTGGCAGGTGGACGCGCCCTTCGCCCCCCGCCCCGACGGCTGCGAGCACGGCGGCGCCTCCTTCACCGCCCTCGGCACGGACTTCCGCACGCTCCACCGCCGCCATGACATCGTCATGGCCGACGTCCTGGACGCCTGGTTCCCGCCGGCCCCCGGCGTGCGGGCGGTGCTCGCGGAGGACCCGGACTGGATCGCCCGCACCTCCCCGCCGACCGGTGCCGAGGGCCTGCTGGCGGAGATCGCCACGGCCCGCGCGCTGCCGGCCGGCACCCTCACGGTCGGCGCCGGCTCCTCCGATCTGATCTTCCGGGCGTTCGGCCACTGGCTGACCCCGCACAGCCGGGTCCTGCTGACGGACCCCTGCTACGGCGAGTACGCCCATGTCACCGAGCGGGTGATCGGCTGCCGGGTGGACCGGCTGCCGCTGCGTCGCGAGGACGGCTGGCGCATCGACCCGGACCGGCTCTCCGCCGCCGTCGCCTCCGGCAGTTACGACCTCGTGGTCCTCGTCAACCCGAACAACCCCACCGGCCGCCACGCCCCGGCCGCCACCCTGCGCCCGGTCGTCACCGCCGCGCCGGCCCGCACCCGCTGGTGGATCGACGAGGCGTACCTGGGGTACGTCGACCCGGCCGAGTCACTGGTCGGCCTCGCGGCGATGGACCCCAGGGTGGTGGTCTGCACCTCCCTGTCCAAGATGTACGCGTTGTCCGGCCTGCGGGCCGCCTACCTGGTCGCCGAGCCGGCCACGGCGGCGGACCTGCGCCGCCGGACCCCGCCGTGGCCGGTCGGCCTCCCGGCCCAGCTCGCCGCCGTCGCCGCGCTGCGCGACCCGGCGTACTACGCCGACCGCCGGGAGCGCACCCACGTCCTGCGCCGCCGGCTGGCCGCCGACCTGGCCGACCTGGACGGGGACCTGACGGTCGAGGAGGCGGTGGCGAACTTCCTCAACGTCACGCTCCCGCCCGACGCACCGAGCGCCGCGCACCTGGTGGCCGAGTGCCGCCGGCGCGACGTGTACCTGCGCGACCTGTCGCCGCTGTCGCCGCGCTACGAGGGGCGCACGGTACGGATCGCGGTGCGGGACACGGACGAGAACGAGCGGATCGTGTCCGCCGTCCGGGCCGCGCTGCGACCGGCGTCCGTACGGCTCGCCGCCGGCCCCGTTCGATGACCACGGCGGCCGCGCTGGCGCCCTGGCTGGGCGGGGCGCTGGCGCTGGGAGGGGTCGCCGTCGCGCTGTCCCGGCGGCGCGACCTGATGGTCCGGTGGTGCGCCTGGGCGGTCGGGGTGCCGCTGGTCACCGGGGCGTTCTGGCTGGGCCGCCCCGGCGCCGCGGCCCTCGCCGTCGTCGTCGGGGTGATCGCCGTGCTGGAGTACGGCGGGCTGCTGCGCCTGGGTCCGCCGGACCGGGCGGTGCTGGCCGCGGCGGTGATCGGGGTGGTGCTGGCGGCCTGGCTGGCGCCGGGACAGCTGCCGCGGGTGATCGCCGTCGGGGCCCTCGCGGTGACCGCCGTACCGCTGCTGGCGGGAGACGCGGACCGGGGCCTGCACCGGCTCGCCGCCGGGCTGCTCGGGCTGGCCTGGCTGGGTGTCCTGGCGGCGCTGGTGCCGCTGGGGGCGAGCGCGCTCGCGCTGTTCGTGGCGGTCTCGGTCGCCGACATCGTGGCGTACTTCGCGGGGCGCCGGCTCGGCGGCCCCCGGCTGTCGCCGCTGTCACCGGCCAAACGGTGGAGCGGCACCCTGGCCGGAGCGGCGGCCGGCCTCGGCACGCTCGCCGCGCTGTCCCTGCTCAGCTGGCCGACCGCGGTCGCGGTGGCGGCCGGCGGACCGCTCGGCGATCTCCTCGAATCCCTGGTCAAGAGGGGCGCGCAGGCGAAGGACGCGGGCCGCTGGCTCCCCGGCTCCGGCGGGCTGCTGGACCGGATCGACTCGCTGCTGATGGCGCTCGCGGTCCTGCTCGTGCTGAGCTGACGGCCCGTGCACAGCACCGCACCCGGACCGCCGTGGGCGCCGTACTCGGCGGCCTGCGGGCCGGGTGCGGGCCGGAAGACCAAACGACCAAGGACATCGCAGGTCAAACGGCGTGATCGAAGATCAGGCCTTCTTGGTCTCCCAGAAGATCTTGTCGATCTCGGCGATCAGCTCGAGAGCCTTCTCGCCGGTCTTCGGGTCCGTCGACGCCTTCGCGGCCGAAAGGGCCTTCAGGGTGTCGTTGACCAGCACGTGCAGCTGGGGGTACTTCTCGAAGTGCGGGGGCTTGAAGTAGTCGCTCCACAGCACGGAGACGTGGTGCTTCGCGAGCTCGGCACGCTGCTCCTTGATGACGGTGGCGCGCGCCTGGAAGTGCGGGTCGTCGTTGGCGGCCATCTTCTCCTGCACGGCCTTCACCGACTCCGCCTCGATGCGGGCCTGGGCCGGGTCGTACACACCGCAGGGCAGGTCGCAGTGCGCGCTGACCTTGACCTTGGGGGCAAACAGGCGGGAAAGCATGGAGCGTTCCTTCCTCGTGATCGTCTTCTCAGGTGGGACATTACTCCCTGCACGACGGGTTTTCGCGAGTGCCCCCATGGGCTTAGGACAAAAGTCCGGGGTCAGACTGAGACTGGTGGAGGAACGGACCGGGGAGGTGCCGGGGATGCCGGAACTGTCGCAGGAGACCGAGCGGGAGAGGGCCGGGGCGCCCTTCGGGCTGGCCGAGGTGACCGGGCCGTCCATGGTGCCCACGCTGTACCACGGGGATCAGCTGGTGGTGCAGTACGGGGCACGGGTGCGGGCCGGTGACGTCGTCGTGCTGCGGCACCCTTTCCAGCAGGACCTGCTGGTGGTCAAGCGGGCCGTCGAGCGGCGGGACGGGGGGTGGTGGGTGCGCGGGGACAACGCGTACGCCGGCGGGGACAGCACCGACTACGGGACCGTGCCCGACGAGCTGATCCTGGGCAAGGTGCGGCTGCGCTACCGGCCGCTCAAGCCGGATCAGCGTTCGCCGCTGGCCGTGGTGCGCTGGGCGCTCTCGGCGGCGAGGCCGGTGCCGGCGGTGCGGTCGGCCTCCAGGCGTTTGCGGGCGCGGTAGGCGGCCACGTTGGCCCGGGTCGCGCACCGGTCGGAGCAGTAGCGGCGGGAGCGGTTGGTGGAGGTGTCGAGGTAGGCGTTGCGGCAGGGGGCCGCCTCGCACAGGCCGAGCCGGTCCACGCCGTACTCGGTGAGATGGAAGGCCAGGCCCATCGCGGCGATGGCGGCGTAGCCCGCGGTCGCGTTCGAGGGGTGGTCGGCCAGGTGCATGTGCCACAGCGGGCGGCCGTCGTCGTCGCGGTGGTCGTGGCCGGAGATCTGGGGGCTCACCGGGAACTCCAGCAGGAGCGAGTTCAGCAGGTCCACGGCGAGGGTCTCGTCGCCGTGGTCGGCGGCTTCGAACACCGCGCGCAACCGGGCCCGGACCGAGCGGAAGCGGGTGACGTCCGCGTCGGTGGCGCGGCGGGCGGCCGACTGGTTGCCGCCGAACAGATCACGGACGGCCTCGACCGAGGTCAGCGCGTCCTTGCCCCGGACCGGCTCCTCGCTGTTGACGAGACGCACGGCGTAGTCCGAGTAATAGGCCAGTTCCACTTGTAGTCCTTACGGAGGGGCTCTATGGTCGTGAGGGCGGCCGGGTAACGGCTGATCGTGCTTTCAGGGTATTACGCGACGGGCGGCGAGGGGGCTTCCATGACCACCACGGGTAGGGCGACGACCGACTGGGCGGCCTGGCAGGAGAGCTGGGACCGGCAGCAGGAGTGGTACATGCCGGACCGGGAGGACCGGTTCCGGATCATGCTCGACATGGTCGAGGCGGTCGTCGGGCCCGAGCCGCGCGTCCTGGACCTCGCCTGCGGCACCGGCACCATCACCGCCCGGCTGCTGGCCCGCCTCCCCGGCGCCACCAGCACCGGCGTCGACCTCGACCCGGCACTCCTCGCCGTCGCCGGGGGCACCTTCGCCGGGGACGACCGGGTCACGCTCGTGACCGCCGACCTCAAGGACCCCGACTGGCCGTCCCGGCTGCCGTACGACACGTACGACGCCGTCCTGACGGCCACGGCCCTGCACTGGCTGCACAGCGAACCCCTCGCGGCCCTCTACGGTCGGATCGCGGAACTCGTCCGCGACGGCGGTCTCTTCATGAACGCGGACCACATGATCGACGACACGACGCCCCGGATCAACGCGGCGGAGCGGACCCTGCGGCACGCCCGCATGGAACAGGCCAGGAGCGGCGGCGCCCTGGACTGGGCCGAGTGGTGGCGGCTCGCCGCCCAGGACCCGGTCCTCGCCGCCCCCACGGCCCGCCGCTTCGAGATCTACGGCGAGCACGCCGACGGCGACATGCCCTCGGCGGCGTGGCACGCGCGCGTGCTGAGGGAGAAGGGCTTCGGCGAGGCCCGGCCGGTGTGGTGCTCTCCCTCGGACACGCTGCTGCTCGCTCTGAAGTGACGTGACGGCGAAAGGGGCGGTACGGAGTCTCCGTACCGCCCCTTCGGCGTCGTACCACCGGCGCGCGCCGCCGTGCCGCTAGAGCACCTTGGACAGGAAGGCCTGCGTCCGCTCGTGCTGCGGGTTGGTCAGGACCTCGCGCGGGTCGCCGGACTCGACGACCACGCCCCCGTCCATGAAGACGAGGCTGTCGCCGACCTCACGGGCGAAGCCCATCTCGTGCGTGACGACGACCATCGTCATCCCGGACTGGGCCAGGTCGCGCATGACGTCCAGGACGTCACCGACCAGCTCCGGGTCGAGGGCCGAGGTCGGCTCGTCGAACAGCATCAGCTTCGGGTCCATCGCCAGGGCCCGGGCGATCGCCACGCGCTGCTGCTGACCGCCGGAGAGCTGCGAGGGGTAGCTCCCCGCCTTGTCGGCCAGGCCGACCCGGTCCAGCAGCTCCCGCGCCCGCTCCCGGGCCTGGGCCTTGCTGGTGCCCTTCACCTGGACCGGGGCCTCGACCACGTTGTCCAGTGCGGTCATGTGCGGGAACAGGTTGAACCGCTGGAACACCATGCCGATGTCCCGGCGCTGCAGCGCGACCTCGCTGTCCTTGAGTTCGTACAGCTTGTCGCCCTTCTGGCGGTACCCCACCAGGTTCCCGTCGACGTACAGCCGCCCGGCGTTGATCTTCTCCAGGTGGTTGATGCACCGCAGGAAAGTGCTCTTGCCGGAGCCGGACGGGCCGATGAGGCAGAACACCTCGCCGGTGTTGACCTGGAGGTCGATGCCCTTGAGGACCTCGACCGCGCCGAAGGACTTGTGGACGCCCTCGGCTTTCACCATCGCGGTCATGCCGTGCTCCTCGAGGATCCGAACAGGTGGGACCTGATCTTCTGGAAGACCGTGGGCGGGAGGCTGCGGCTGGAACCGCGTGCGTAGTACCGCTCCAGGTAGTACTGGAAGACGCTGAAGACGCTGGTCATGACCAGGTACCAGATCGACGCGACGAACAGCAGCTCCATCACGGCGAACGACGAGGAGCCGATCACCGAGGTCGAGCGCAGCAGTTCGTTGTACGTCACCACGTACACCAGCGACGAGGTCTTCAGCATGTTGATGAACTCGTTGCCGGTCGGCGGCACGATCACCCGCATCGCCTGCGGGATCACGATCCGGCGCAGGGTCTTGCCGTGGCTCATGCCGAGCGCGTGCGCCGCCTCGGTCTGGCCCTCGTCCACCGCCAGCAGACCGGCACGGCAGATTTCGGCCATGTAGGCGGCCTCGTTCAGGCCCAGGCCGAGCAGGGCGCACATGAACGGCGTCATGACGTCCGTCATCTCGTCCTTGTAGATCGGACCGAGGTTCAGGACGGGGAAGATCAGCGCCAGGTTGAACCACATCAGCAGCTGGACGTAGACCGGGGTGCCGCGGAAGAACCAGATGTACAGCCAGGCGACGGTGCTGGTCACCGGGTTCTTCGACAGCCGCATCACGGCCAGCAGGATGCCGAGGACCACACCGAGCACCATCGCCAGGATGCTGATCAGCAGGGTGCGCCCGGCGCCGGCGACGACCGTCGAGTCGAAGATCTTGTCGCCGACCGTGGACCACTGGATGTCGCCGTTGGCGAACGCGTTGATCAGCAGCGCGAGCAGCGCGACGACGACGACACCGCTGACCCAGCGGCCCCAGTGGCGCACCGGGATGGCCTTGATGGTCTCGGGCGGCCCGGCGTACGCCGAGTCCTTGGCGACCGGAGGCTTGTCCTCCGGCGGTGCGCCCGCGGGGGTCTTGTCGAGCTTGTCAGACATGGGGACTGCCCTTCGAAGGCTTCAGGCGGTGCGGGTGGATCACTTGCCGCCGTTGATCGCGGACTGGCTGATCGCGCCGCTCTCGGCGCCCCACTTCTCCAGCACCTTCTGGTAGGAGCCGTCCTTGATGATCGCGTCGACGGCCTCCTTCAGGGCGTCGCGCAGCTGGGTGTTCTTCTTGGCGACGACGATGCCGAACGGGGCGGCCTCGTACTGCTTGTCCAGGACCTCGAAGGTGTTGCCGCCACCGGCCTTGCGCGCCATGTCCACGGCGACCGGGTAGTCGTTGACGCCGGCCACGGCACCGCCGGACTTCACACGGGTCTGGGCCTCGGTGTCGTTCTCGAAGGACTCGATCTTCAGGGCCTTCTTGCCCCCGCTCGTGCAGGTCTTGGACTGCGCCTGCAGGGCCTCCTCGTAGGTGGTGCCCCGCTGCACGGCGACGGTCTGGCCGCAGAGGTCGTCCAGGGTCTGGATGCCCTTGGGGTTGCCCTTCTGCACGTAGATGGCCGTACCGGCGGTGAAGTAGTCGACGAAGTCCACGCCCTCGCCGAGCTTCTTGCCGCTGTCGTCCAGGCCCTCCTGGCGCTGCTTGTTGTCCGTGATCGACGACATGGCGATGTCGTACCGGCCGGAGTTGACGGCCGTGATCAGGGTGTCGAAGCCACCGTTGGTGAACTTGAACTCGACACCGAGCTGCTTGCCGAGCGCGGCGGCGATGTCGGGGTCGACGCCGACGATCTTGCCGCCGTCCACGGACTCCATGGGGGCGTACTCGGCGTTCGTGCCGACCTGGATGACCTTCTTCTTCTGGATCTCGGCCGGCAGCTTCGAGAAGAGGGGGGCCGTGGAGGCGGCGCCCGCGGACTCCGAGGAGCTGCTGCCGCTGTCGCTGGTCTGGTCGCCGCAGGCGGAGAGCAGCAAGGCGCCCGCGACCGCGAGAGATCCGACCGCTGCCAGGCGGGTGCGCGCGGCGGTCGTGCGTCGGGTGGTGCTTGCGGTCATTTTGGGTTCCTCCGGCGGATGGATGGCGATGCCGATGGGTCGACACGCGTCGACCGCGGTCGACTGATGCCGATGGGTCGACGAGAACACACAGCTTCGGGTGTCGCGACCTCGTGTGATTACGGCATCTTGCCATTCGGACTGCGCCAATCAGGGGGCCAGCCATGTCAAAATCGGATAACGGGCGACCCCCGAGCCGCACAGTCCGGTCCATCCCGGCCGGACGACGCCGGATCATCTGCGGGATTCCGTCCCTGCGGCCGGAGGATCTTCGGTTCATCTCACCATGTGATCGCCGACCGTGCGACGCGTCCGTTCAGTTGAGTCCGTGTCAAGCCTTCACCAGGCCTTGGCCGGTCTTCGCGCATGAGTCATGTCACTCGTGATCACCTCTGTCGAGGGTCCACAGCCAGCGCGGTGTGACCTTGCACCGATTGGACTCGTCGGCTGTGGTCTCCGTCCGGTATGAAGGTTCTCTACACCCCTCATCCGGGGCTCAGGGCGCGTGTGCGGCGCGCCCGACGCGCAGGCGCCCGTACGCATCAGCTCAGGGTCCTGCGCGACGCCCGCCCACTCCTCACCCGGAGTGGCCACCCTCAGACCAAGAACAGCTAAGGGGTACATCGAAGTGGCAGCGGAGATCGTCAATCCTCGCAGCGAGAGCGCGGACCATACGGGCCAGGAGGGCGGTGCGGAACCCCTCGATTCGTTCGATCCGGCGTTCGCACTGCACCGCGGCGGAAAGATGGCCGTGCAGGCCACCGTCCCGGTCCGCGACAAGGACGACCTGTCCCTCGCCTACACGCCCGGCGTCGCACGCGTGTGCACCGCGATCGCGGAACAGCCGGACCTGGTGAACGACTACACGTGGAAGTCCTCCGTCGTCGCCGTCGTGACCGACGGCACGGCCGTCCTCGGGCTCGGGGACATCGGGCCGGAGGCCTCCCTCCCGGTCATGGAGGGCAAGGCCATCCTGTTCAAGCAGTTCGGCGGGGTCGACGCGGTTCCGATCGCGCTGGCCTGCACCGGCGTGGACGAGATCGTCGAGACGGTGGTGCGTCTCGCTCCCTCGTTCGGCGGTGTGAACCTGGAGGACATCTCGGCACCCCGGTGCTTCGAGATCGAGCGCCGGCTCCAGGAGGCGCTCGACATCCCGGTCTTCCACGACGACCAGCACGGTACGGCGGTCGTGACGCTGGCGGCGCTGCGCAACGCGGCGCGGCTGAGCGGGCGGACCATCGGCGAACTCAGGGCGGTGATCTCGGGCGCCGGCGCGGCCGGGGTCGCCATCGCGAAGATGCTGGTCGAGGCCGGTATCGGCGATGTGGCGCTGACCGACCGCAAGGGCATCGTGTCGGCCGACCGCGAGGACCTCACGGACGTCAAGCGCGAGGTCGCCGGGTTCACCAACAAGGCGGGGCTGAGCGGCTCGCTGGAGGACGCGCTGGCGGGCGCGGACGTGTTCATCGGCGTCTCCGGCGGTACGGTCCCGGAGGAGGCGGTGGCCTCCATGGCGAAGGGCGCGTTCGTCTTCGCCATGGCCAACCCCAACCCCGAGGTGCACCCCGAGATCGCCCACAAGTACGCGGCGGTCGTCGCGACCGGGCGCTCGGACTTCCCGAACCAGATCAACAACGTGCTGGCGTTCCCCGGGATCTTCGCCGGGGCGCTCCAGGTGCGGGCCTCCCGGATCACCGAGGGGATGAAGATCGCGGCGGCTGAGGCGCTGGCCGGTGTCGTCGGCGACGATCTCGCGGCGGACTACGTCATCCCGTCGCCGTTCGACGAGCGGGTCGCCCCCGCGGTGACGGCGGCGGTGGCCGCGGCTGCCCGTGCGGAGGGCGTCGCGCGTCGCTGACGTGCACCCGAATGGCCCCGCCCGTCCGGGCGGGGCCATTTCTTTGCCCACCCAGCCGCCCGACCGGGTGATGACGAGGCGAGCGTCGCCCCGCGTGGGCGGGTGGGCGCCGACGGTCGGGGGGTGCCGGCGGGGGGTGGCCGGTCGCGCAGTTCCCCGGGCCCCCACCCCGGGGCGCTCCCGTCCCGGCGGCGGTCGCTGTCGGTTGTGCAAGAGGGCATGTCTCACAGTGGTCCCCGGTTTCGCCCACCCCCCGCGCCGCCTATCGTCAGGTGCATGTTCGCCGTCTACGCCGCCCGAATCGACCGCGACCAGCCGCTCTCCGGACTGGAGTTGGGGGAGCGACCGGCCCCCGAGACCCGCCCCGGCTGGAGTACCGTCACCGTGCGGGCCGCCTCCCTCAACCATCACGACCTCTGGTCCCTGCGCGGCGTCGGCCTCGCCGAGGACAAGCTGCCGATGATCCTCGGCTGCGACGGCGCCGGTGTCGACGCCGACGGCAACGAGGTCGTCCTGCACTCCGTCATCGGTCAGACCGGACACGGCGTCGGGCCGAAGGAGCCCCGCTCCATCCTCACCGAGCGCTACCAGGGCACCTTCGCCGAACAGGTCTCCGTGCCGACCTGGAACATCCTGCCCAAGCCCAGGGAGCTGTCCTTCGCGGAGGCCGCCTGTCTGCCGACGGCCTGGCTGACGGCGTACCGGATGCTCTTCACCAACGCGGGCGTCCGGCCCGGTGACTCGGTCCTCGTCCAGGGGGCCGGCGGGGGTGTCGCCACCGCCGCGATCGTCCTCGGGAAGGCCGCCGGGCTGAAGGTCTTCGCGACCAGCCGTGACGAGGCCAAGCGCAAGCGGGCGCTGGAGCTCGGCGCGGTCGAGGCGGTGGAGCCGGGCGCGCGGCTGCCGCAGCGCGTGGACGCCGTCATCGAGACCGTCGGCGCGGCCACCTGGTCCCACTCGGTGAAGTCCCTGAAGCCCGGGGGCACCCTCGTCATCTCCGGTGCCACCAGCGGGGACCGGCCCTCGCACGCCGAGCTCACCCGGATCTTCTTCCTGGAGCTGAAGGTGGTCGGCTCCACCATGGGGACCAAGGAGGAACTGGAGGACCTGCTGTCCTTCTGCGCCGCCACCGGGGTCCGTCCGGTCATCGACGAGATCCTTCCGCTGGACCGGGCCCGCGAGGGCTTCGCCCGCCTGGAGTCCGGCGACCAGTTCGGCAAGATCGTGCTCACCCACGACTGAGCCGACGGCCGTCGGGGCCCCGTGCGCCTTCCACGCACCCCGCTTGTCAATCAAGGTTGACGAAGCAACGGATCTCGCCGAACGCGCCGGCGACCGCGATCCACGGGTCGGACTGCGGGCCGTCGCCGCGCTGCGCAGGCTGCTGGAGCAGCTGGAGGCGGTGCAGGTGCGCAGTGCGCGCCATCAGGGCTGGTCGTGGCAGGAGATCGCCGCGGAACTCGGAGTCAGCAGGCAGGCCGTGCACAAGAAGTACGGGAGGCTGTGATGTTCGAACGGTTCACGAAGGACGCCCGTGACGTGGTGCGCGGTGCCGTCGAGCGCTGTGCCGTCGAGCGCTGTGCGGGGGCGGGCGGGCGGACCGTCGGGCCCGAGCATCTGCTGCTCGCCCTGCTGGACCGGCAGGGCAGCCGTGCCTCCTTCGCGCTGGCCGCCCTCGGGCTCGCCGACCGCAGGGACTCGGTGCGGGAGGCGCTGGCACAGTCGCGGCGGCGGGCGGGTCTCTCACGCGCCGAGACCGACGCCCTCGCCGGACTGGGCATCGACGTCACGGAGATCGTCGCCCGGGTGGAGGAGGTGCACGGGGTCGGCGCGATGGCCGCCGGCGGGCGGGCGGGCCGCCCCGGCTTCGGTCGTGAGGCCAAGCGGATCCTGGAACAGTCCCTGCGTATGGCGCTGGCCCACCGTGACCGGCGTATCGGGGACGAGCACATCCTCCTCGCCCTCACCACCCGGCCCGGCCCCACCGCCGAGGCACTCGCCGATCACGGCGTGACCCACGCGAGCCTGACCCGCGTCCTCTACGGTGACGCGGAACCCAAGGCGAGCTGAGCCCGGTCGGTCCGTCCCACCGCCGGGCCCGGCCCCCGCCGGGCTCCCGTGCCTCGGCCCCCAGCCCCTCAGCTCTTCGGTGCGCGCAGGATCGCCCCGATGTGGGCCGCAGCCTGGGACAGATGGGCGCGGGTGGCCTGGAGCTGGTCAACCGTGATGCCGTGGTCGCGGGCCGAGTCGCGGATGTCGTCGCGGAAGCGGTCCAGGAGGCGGTCCAGGTCGCGGGCCGGTTCGCCGCTGGAGTCCTCGTGGGCCCAGGACGGTTCGTACTCCGCGGGGAAGTCCTCGGGGGAGTGGGAGTAGGACGGGGCCGGACCCCCCGCGGGGCGGCCGAAGCCCAGGTCCTTGCCGAACTCCTTGCCGAAGTCCTTGCCGAACTCGCCGAACTCCCTGGCCAGTTCGGTCAGGCCCTCACGGACCCCCGTCGGCCAGTCGCCGCGCGCGAAGTGGTCCTGGACCTGCTCCTGGACGCGCCGGGCGATGCGCTGCATCTCCTCCTGGGCCTGGGCCCGCGCGTGGTCCTGGGCGTCCTTGGCCTGACGGCGGGCGCGCTGGGCCTCCTCGCGGGCCCTGCGGCTCTCGTCCTTGGCCCGGCGGGCCTGTTCCTTCCACTCCTGCTTGACGCGGCGCATCTCCTCCTTGGCGGCCCGCCAGGACTCCTTGTCGCCGTACTCGCCCGGCTCGGGGACGGGGCCGGACCGGCCGTCCCGCCGGGCCTCGGTGGCCGCCGCCCGCATCTCCCGCCGCAGATCACCCGCCGCGCCCCGGACGTCGGCCCGGATCTCCGCGGCCAGCTCCGCCACCGACTCGCGGATCTCCAGCTCCAGATCGGCCAGTTCACCGCTGCGGTCGGCGAGTTCGGCCCGGCCCGCGTCGGTGATCGCGTACACCTTGCGGCCGCCCTCGGTGGTGTGGGTGACCAGGCCCTCCGCCTCCAGCTTGGCCAGGCGGGGGTAGACGGTGCCCGCCGAGGGCGCGTACAGCCCCTGGAAGCGCTCCTCCAGGAGGCGGATCACCTCGTAACCGTGGCGCGGGGCCTCGTCCAGCAGCTTCAGCAGGTAGAGACGGAGACGGCCGTGGGCGAAGACGGGAGGCATGTCAGAGCACCTTCTTGTCGGTCGTGCTGTCGGCCGGGCCGGCGGAGGGGGAACCGCCGTCCGGGCCGGAATCGGCATTGTCCCCCGGGCCGGAGCCGTCGGCGGACCAGTCCCCGTCCTCCACGGGAGGGCGCCGCAGCAGGGCGATCGAGCCGGAGACCGTCGTCGCCTTCAGCCTGCCGTTGCCCGCGCCGAGGCGGCCGGTGATCCGCTTGGCGCCCCACTGGCCGCTGACCCGGAGGTCCTCGAACGCGTTGGAGACGGCGCCGCTCGCCGTGTTCGCCTCCACCTCCGCGTCGGCCGGGTGCGGCAGCCGGATGGCGATCTCGCCCGAGACATTGGTCAGGGAGATCTCCGTGGGCCTGCTCGTCGGGTCCACGTCGACCACCATCGAGCCGCTCACCGAGTCCGCCTTGACGGAGGAGCCGGCCTCGACGACCGTCAGGTCCCCGGAGACGGAGTTGAACCGCAGGTCGCCGGTGAGCGCCTGCGCCTCCACACTGCCCGACACCGTGTCCGCGCGGACCGTGCCGGCGAGGCCCACCAGCGTGGCGTCACCGGTGACGCCCTTGATCTCCGTACGCCCGTCGATCCCGGAGACCGTCGCCCCGGCGCTCACCACGCCCAGCTCCACCCGGGTGCCGACCGGGACCGCCAGGGAGACCACGGCGCTGCGCCGCCACCCCTTGCGGTCGAGCCACTTCAGAAACCCCTTCCAGGGCAGATCCTCGTACGCCACCGTCAAGGTGCCGCTCCGATGACTCACCACGAGGGGTGGCCCCTCGATCCGGGACACCTCCAGCCGGGCCGGGCCCTCGTCCGTGCCCACCACGTTCACCGTGCCGTCGACGATGCGGACGTTCAGGGTGCTGACGGGCTCGTCGAAGGTGAGCTTGCTCGGCTCGGCGACGGACCATTCGGACATGGGGAGAACCCTCCTCGGCACGACTTCCCGTACAACGCGCCATATCGCGTCTTCTTCAATTCACGATATATCGCGGACGCCGGAAGTCAAGACACCGTGGGGGTGACCGGCGGCCTACCCTGGGGGCGTAGGCCCACAGGAGCAGGAGCGAGAGTTGTACTTCACCGACCGAGGCATCGAGGAGCTGGAGAAGCGGCGGGGCGAGGAGGAGGTCACCTTCGAGTGGCTCGCCGAGCAGCTGCGCACGTTCGTCGACCTGAACCCGGACTTCGAGGTGCCGGTGGAGCGCCTGGCCACCTGGCTCGCCCGGCTGGACGACGAGGACGACGACGACTGACGTACGCAAAGAAAGACCCGCCCCCGGACATTTCCGGGGGCGGGTCTTTTCGCGGTCGGTCAGAGGCTCACGCCTCGAACACCTCGCGCACCAGCTGCTCCTGCTCCGCCTGGTGGCGCTTGGCGGAGCCGACGGCCGGGGACGAGCCGTGCGGCCGCGAGATGCGGCGCAGGCGCTCACCGTGCGGGACGTCGGCGCCGACGGCCAGGTCCAGGTGGTCGATCAGGTTCAGGGCGATGAACGGCCAGGCACCCTGGTTGGCCGGCTCCTCCTGGACCCACAGGTACTTCTCGGCGTTCGGGTACTTGTTGACCTCCGCCTGGACCTCCGCGCCCGGCAGCGGGTAGAGGCGCTCGAGACGGATGATCGCCGTGTCGGTGACCCCGCGCTTCTGACGCTCGGCGTCCAGGTCGTAGTAGACCTTGCCGGCGCAGAAGACGACCTTCTTGACCGCGTTCGCGTCGACCGAGGCGTCGCCGATGACCGGGCGGAACTGGCCCGAGGTGAACTCCTCCGCCTTCGAGGCCGCCGCCTTCAGGCGCAGCATCGACTTCGGGGTGAAGACGACCAGCGGCTTGTGGTGCGGGTTGTGCACCTGCCACCGCAGGAGGTGGAAGTAGTTCGACGGCAGGGTCGGCATGGCGACCGTCATGTTGTTCTGGGCGCAGAGCTGCAGGAACCGCTCGACACGGGCCGAGGAGTGGTCCGGGCCCTGTCCCTCGTAGCCGTGGGGGAGCAGGAGCGTGACACCGCTCGTCTGACCCCACTTCTGCTCGGCCGCCGAGATGTACTCGTCGACCACCGTCTGCGCGCCGTTGACGAAGTCGCCGAACTGCGCCTCCCACATCACGAGCGCGTCGGGGCGGGCCAGCGAGTAGCCGTACTCGAAGCCCATGACCGCGTACTCGGACAGCAGGGAGTTGTAGACGTTGTAGCGCGCCTGGTCCTCGGCGAGGTACTGCAGCGGGGTGTGCTCCTCGCCCGTCTCGCGGTCGATGAGGACCGCGTGGCGCTGGCCGAAGGTGCCGCGCTGGGAGTCCTGGCCGGACAGCCGGACCGGGACGCCCTCCAGCAGGAGGGAGCCGAACGCGAGGGTCTCGCCCATGCCCCAGTCGATCGTGCCGTCCTCGACCATCGCCGCCCGGCGCTGCAGCTGCGGCAGCAGACGCGGGTGGACGTGGAAGGTGTCCGGGATGTTGACCTGGGACTCGGCGATGCGCTTGACGACCTCGGCGGAGACCGCGGTCGGGACCGCGACCGGGAAGCCGTCCTGCGGCTCGTGGGCGTCGCCGCCGACGGGCTGCGCGGTGGCCTCGCGGACCTCCGTGAAGACCTTCTCCAGCTGGCCCTGGTAGTCCTGGAGCGCCTGCTCGGCCTCTTCCAGGGTGATGTCGCCGCGACCGATCAGGGACTCGGTGTAGAGCTTGCGCACCGAGCGCTTCTTGTCGATCAGGTCGTACATCAGCGGCTGGGTGAAGGCCGGGTTGTCCGACTCGTTGTGACCGCGGCGGCGGTAGCAGATGAGGTCGATCACCACGTCCTTGTTGAACGCCTGGCGGAACTCGAAGGCGAGCCGCGCGACGCGGACCACGGCCTCCGGGTCGTCGCCGTTCACGTGGAAGATCGGGGCCTCGATCATGCGGGCCACGTCCGTGGCGTACATGGAGGAGCGCGAGGACTCGGGGGCCGCGGTGAAGCCGACCTGGTTGTTGATGACGATGTGGACCGTGCCGCCGGTGCGGTAGCCGCGCAGCTGCGACATGTTCAGGGTCTCGGCCACCACGCCCTGGCCCGCGAAGGCCGCGTCGCCGTGCAGGGCGACGGGCAGGACGGTGAAGTCCGTGCCGCCCTTGTTGATGATGTCCTGCTTGGCGCGGGCGATGCCCTCGATGACCGGGTCGACCGTCTCCAGGTGGGACGGGTTGGCGGCCAGGGAGACCTTGATCTGCTCGCCGTCGAGGCCGGTGAAGGTGCCCTCGGCGCCCAGGTGGTACTTCACGTCGCCGGAGCCGTGCATCGACTTCGGGTCGAGGTTGCCCTCGAACTCGCGGAAGATCTGCGCGTACGACTTGCCGACGATGTTGGCGAGGACGTTCAGCCGGCCGCGGTGCGCCATGCCGATGACGACCTCGTCCAGGCGCGACTCGGCCGCGCTGTCGATGACCGCGTCGAGCAGCGGGATGACGGACTCGCCGCCCTCCAGGGAGAAGCGCTTCTGACCGACGTACTTCGTCTGCAGGAACGTCTCGAAGGCTTCCGCCGCGTTCAGGCGGCGCAGGATGCGCAGCTGCTCCTCGCGCTCCGGCTTGGTGTGCGCGCGCTCGATGCGGTCCTGGATCCAGCGGCGCTGCTTCGGGTCCTGGATGTGCATGAACTCGACGCCGGTGGTGCGGCAGTACGAGTCGCGCAGCACGCCGAGGATGTCGCGCAGCTTCATCAGGGACTTGCCGGCGAAGCCGCCGACGGCGAACTCGCGCTCCAGGTCCCACAGGGTGAGGCCGTGCTCGGTGATGTCCAGGTCGGGGTGCTTGCGCTGGCGGTACTCCAGCGGGTCGGTGTCGGCCATGACGTGGCCGCGGACCCGGTAGGAGTGGATCAGCTCGAAGACCCGGGCGGCCTTGGTGACGTCGTCGTCGTGGCTGGCGTCGATGTCCTTGAGCCAGCGGACCGGCTCGTAGGGGATGCGCAGGGCCTCGAAGATCTCGTCGTAGAAGCCGCTCTCGCCGAGCAGGAGGTTCGCGACGATCCGCAGGAACTCGCCGGAGGCGGCGCCCTGGATGACCCGGTGGTCGTAGGTCGACGTGAGCGTCATGACCTTGGAGATGCCGAGCTTGTTCAGGGTGTCCTGGGAGGTGCCCTGGAACTCCGCCGGGTAGTCCATGGAGCCGACGCCCATGATGACCGACTGACCGGGCATCAGACGCGGCACGGAGTGGACGGTGCCGAGGCCGCCGGGGTTGGTCAGGGAGACCGTGACACCGGTGAAGTCGTCCATCGTCAGCTTGCCGTCGCGGGCGCGGCGGACGATGTCCTCGTAGGCCTGCCAGAACTCGAAGAAGTTCAGCGTCTCGGCCTTCTTGATGCCGGCGACGACGAGCTGGCGGTCGCCGTTGGCCTTCACCAGGTCGATGGCCAGGCCGAAGTTGACGTGCGGCGGCTTGACGAGGGTGGGCTTCCCGTCCTTCTCCGCGTAATGCCAGTTCATCGACGGCATGGCCTTGATGGCCTGCACCATCGCGAAGCCGATCAGGTGCGTGAAGGAGATCTTCCCGCCCCGGGCGCGCTTGAGGTGGTTGTTGATGACGATGCGGTTGTCGAACAGCAGCTTCACCGGGACCGCGCGGACCGAGGTGGCCGTCGGCAGCTCCAGCGAGGCGTTCATGTTCTTCGCGACCGCGGCGGCCGGGCCGCGCAGCGTGATCAGCTCGGGGCCCGCGGGCGCCCCGGCGGCTGCCTGGGGAGCGGCGGCGGCCGGCTTCGCGGCGGCCTTCACCGGAGCGGGGGCCGCGGCCGGAGCCGGAGCGGCCGGCGCGGGCGCCGCGGCCGCGGGCTTCGGTGCGGCGGCCGGGGCCGGCACGGCGGCCGGGGCGGCGGGCGCCGGGGACGTGCTGGTGGTCCCTGCGGCCCCCGCGGCCGCAGTACCCGCCGGAGCCGGAGGAGTGGCCGCCCCCGGCTTGTAGTCGGCGAAGAAGTCCCACCAGGCACGGTCTACCGAATTCGGGTCCTGGAGGTACTGCTGATAGATCTCGTCGACGAGCCACTCGTTCGGGCCGAACGCGGCAGCGGGGTTCTTGCCCGCTTGGTCTGCGTCGGTCGAGATGCTCGATGCGTTACTGGGGGACTGTGGCGACACGGCGGCAACCGCCCTCTTCCGCTTCACAAGGTGATGGACAGCGGGAATAAAGGCTACGCCCCCAAGAGCACGAAGGTCAGGTCGAGCCGGTCCATCGTCGCGTAAGTCACATCGGAAAGCGTGTTTCGGGGGTGGAAATGGCGGGAAACAAGCGCGGTTGCGGTGCGAAAGGGTGCGTTGACGCAGGTCGCGCATGCCCCGCGCGCGGACCTGTGCGAACCGGTGCCGACCTGCACCGGCCCCTGCCTGCTCCCCCGTGTCCGGCCGTGCGGACAACAGGTGGATCTTGAGGCTCCGGTTCGCACTTTACGTCAACTTGGAAGAGAAGGCTCTCCCGGAAGAGTGATAAGAATCCGGCAACCCCGCTCGGATTCGGCCACTCCGATCCGTCCCCCGTGCAGATCGACCGCCCACCGCGCGATCGCCAGCCCCAGCCCCGTACCGCCGTCACTGCCCGGGCCGTGCGGCCGGCGGACGGCGCCCCGGTTGAACCGCTCGAACACACGGTGCCACTCCGAGCGCGGTATGCCCGGACCCTCGTCCAGGACCTCCAGCTCCAGCGAGTCCGGCTGCGTCCCGCGCCGCGCCTTCACCGTCACCCGGCCGTGCGGCGGGCTGTGCTTGACCGCGTTGTCGATCAGGTTCGCCACGACCTGGTGGATGCGCTCCGGGTCCGCGTGCACGGTCAGCTCCGGCGGGCAGACGTCCAGGTGCAGATGGACGTCCGTGCGCGTGTGACTGCCGCCCGAGCCCATGGTCGCCCGCGCGGAGGCGACCATGTTGGCCTCCTTCAGCACGCCCGACAGATACGGCCACACCTCGAAACGGCGCTTGCGCAGCGGTACGACGCCGTTGTCGAGGCGGGACAGGTCGAGCAGCGTCTCCACCAGCCGCCCGAGCCGCTCCGTCTGCTTCAGCGCCGTCCGCATCGTCTCCGGATCGGCCTCGGCGATGCCGTCGACCACGTTCTCCAGGACGGCCCGCAGGCCCGCGATCGGGGTGCGCAGCTCGTGCGAGACGTTCGCCACCAGCTCCTTGCGCTGGGCGTCCTGCGCCTCCAGCTCGTCCGCCATCACATTGATCGTCTGGGCCAGGTCGCCCAGCTCGTCCCGCCGGTTCTCGCGGACCCGGCGGGTGTAGTCACCGTGCGAGATGGAGCGCGCGACCGCGTTCATCTCGTCCAGCGGCGCGGTGAGCGAATGCGCCACGAACTGCGTAATCAGCAGCGTGGCGATCATCGAGAAGACCGTGATGAAGCGCAGCTCCGTCTTGGTGTGCACCGCGATCATCGACAGGCCCGTGGTGATCAGCACCGAGATGACGACGAGCGCGCCCAGCTTGGTCTTGACCGAGAACGGGCGCACTCCGCCCCAGGGCTCTCCCGGTCCGGAGCCGGGGCTTCTCGGTCCGTCCGCGCCGCTCATGGCGTCGGGGTCTCCAGCGCGTAGCCCACGCCGTGCACCGTGCGGATCCGCTCGGCGCCGATCTTCCGGCGCAGCGCCTTGATGTGGCTGTCGACCGTGCGGGTGCCGGAGGCGTCCGCCCAGTCCCAGACCTCGGCGAGGAGCTGCTCACGGGAGAGCACCGCGCGCGGGGTGTTCGCCAGACAGACCAGCAGGTCGAACTCGGTGGGCGTCAGGTGCACGTCCTCCGAGCGCACCCGCACCCGGCGCTGCGCGTGGTCGATCTCCAGCTCGCCGAGGCGCAGGATGCCGCTGCGGGGGGTGGTGGCCGCGATCGCGGCCCGCTCCACCCGGCGCAGCAGCACGTGCACGCGCGCGGCCAGCTCCCGCATCGAGAACGGCTTGGTCATGTAGTCGTCGGCGCCCACGCCGAGCCCGACCAGCATGTCGGTCTCGTCGTCGCGCGCCGTGAGCATGAGCACCGGCACGGGACGGGCGGCCTGCACACGGCGGCAGACTTCCAGACCGTCGAAGCCGGGCAGCATGATGTCGAGGATCAGCAGATCGGGCTGCCAGGCCTCGGCGGTGTCGACGGCCGCCGGACCGTCGCCCGCGGTTTGCACGAGGAATCCCTCGGCGCGCAGGCGGACCGCGATGGCGTCGACGATGGTCGGGTCGTCCTCGACCACCAGGACGCGCCGCTGCGCGCCCGGGGTCGCCGTCGTCGTGCCGTTGTGCGAGGTGTGTGTCGTCTCCATCGCCCGCCCCTGAGTGAGCTTTCCGGAACCAGTGGGGTGATCCCTTGTCTGCGCATGACTGCGGTTGACGCGTAAATGATCGGCGTCAGGCATGCAACGTACCCGGAGTCACCGACGCATTGCTATCCAGCCCCGACGGCGGGACGGACGGCGAGGTGCACGACGTCCGGCACTCCTCGGGCAACCGGGATCTCTTCGGTACGCACCTGTCGGAACCCGGCATTCCGCAAGGTTCCCTCGAATTCCGGAGAGGGCTGGGCGGACCAGACGGCCAGCACGCCACCGGGTGCCAACACCCTTGCGCACTCCGTGAGTCCGGCCGGGGAGTAAAGGCTGTCGTTGCCCTCGGTGACGGTCCAGTCGGGGCCGTTGTCGATGTCCAGGCAGATCGCGTCGAACGTGTCGCACGTCTCACGGAGGTGGTCCAGCAGGTCCGCCTCGACGATCGTCGTGCGCGGATCGGCGAGGGCCCGGGCGGAGACGCGCCCGAGCGGGCCGTCGAGATGCCAGTCGACGACGGCCCGTTCCCGCTCCACCACGGTGATCGCGCCCCAGCGGGCGTCGGCCGCGGCACGGGCGAGCGAGAACCCGACGCCCAGGCCGCCGATCAGCAGCTTCGGTGCGGGACGGCCGTCCAGTGCGGCGAGCGCGGCGTCGACGAGCAGCCGCTCCGAGCGACCGTCGGAGGTGTCCATCAGGAAGCAGCCGTTGGCGATGATCTGGAGCAGTTCGCCGTGCCGGCGCAACACGACCTCACCATGGGGTCCCTCGCGACGGTCGAGCACCTCGGGGCCGTCAGGGATGTCGTACGAACGGGGCATCGGCCCATCCTGGCACTTCCCTGACGGTCTGTTGACGGGTTTAAGGGAGCGCCGGTCGCGCGGGGGTGAGGGGCGGGTGTGACGTTGACGCGCCGCTGTGCGCTGGACGGCGTGAAGCCCGTGGGAATCTCGGAGCTTCCTGTGAATCGGGCCCCGCGTGGCGCGGGTCACAGACACGGCGCGGGTCGGCCACGAAAGGTGGGGGTGAAACGGAAGGAGCGCCTCACAGTGGAATCCGCGACGGCCCGTACGGGTCCGCCCCTTCCGGATGTCACCGGACTCCTGGACGGCATCCCCGGCCAGCACTCCCCGCGGCAGGTCACGCGCCCCGCCGAGCAGGGACCGCGCGTCCGGCGCCGGCGGCCGCTCCGGTTCCCGGTCCCCTTCACCCTGTCCTACGCCGCCGTCCTCGCCGTCACCTCCTGCGTCGCCGCGTACGCCGACCCGGCCTTCGTGCACGCCCTCCAGCAGGGCTCCAGCACGGATGTGGCCCACCTGCTGACCGCCCCGGCACAGGTGCTCCTCGCCAGCGCGCTCTGGGTCGCCGGTGGTCTCCTCTCACCCTTCACCCTCGGCTTCCTGATCGTCCTCACCGTGCTGGAGCGCCGGATCGGGGGCGCCCGGACGGCCGTCGTCTTCCTGCTCGGACACGCCCTGGCCACCCTCGCGACCGAGGTCCCGGTCGGCCTCGCCGTCCTGGCCGGCCATCTCCCCTCCAGCTCGCTGCACCGCCTCGACTACGGCATCAGCTTCGGGGTCGCCACGAGCGTGGGCGCCCTGGCCGGCCTGCTCCGCCCCTGGCTGCGCCTGCCCCTCCTGATCGCGGTCGGCGGCATGCTGCTCCAGGACCTGCTCGCCTTCACCGACCCCCTCACCGACTGGGGCCACCTGTTCGCGCTGACGATCGGCGTGGCGACCTGGCCCTGGGTACGGCGGTGGAGCCGGGAGCGCGCCGGGGGCACGGCCCAGGCGGCGCGCGCCCGAAGGTGACGCCGTCGGGATGCCCGACCGGAGCGCGGGGCCGGCGACGCGCTCTGCCGACCGCCGGTGCGGGCGCGACCGCGGCGGGGGACCGGCTTCCGTCGCGGGTGAGGTGCGCGGCAACTGCCGGGGTGACGGCCGGCCCGGCGACCGGGGCGCGGCAAGCGCCAGGGTGGTCACGCCAGACCCAGCGACCGGGGCGCTGCGGCTCGGCCCGGTGGCTGCCGTTCGTCCCGGGCGGCTCGCTCTAATCATCCCCTGGGTTCTGTCGTGCCCGCGCTTCGGGTGGCTCGCTCAGGGTGATGCCTTCGGTGCGGGGTGGCAGTGGTGGGGGAGCGGCTTCCGTCGCGGGTGAGGTGCGCGGCAACCGCCGGGGTGACGGCCGATCCGGCGACCGGGGCGCGGCAAGCGCCAGGGTGGTCACGCCAGACCCGGCGACCGGGGCGCTGCGGCTCGGCCCGGTGGCTGCCGTTCGTCCCGGGCGGCTCGCGCCGTGGGGCGGGGGGCGCCGTCAGTCGTCGTAGCGGACCGTGCCGTCCTCGCGCAGGGTCGGGTGGATCTTCATGGGGCCGTACTCGTCGGCGTCCGAAGGGCGGGGTGGCTCCGGGCCGTCCGGCCCCATCCGGACCATCCGCTCGACCCGGCAGACCCGGAACACCCGGTCGTCCACGCTCGCCTCGTCGGCCCGGCCCGCCGCCCGGAACGCCTCGGCGGCACGCGCGTACCGGGCCTTCTTGCGCTCGTCGAAGCGGTACAGCATCGCCCAGACGCGGGACATGCCGTCGTAGAGGGAGCGACGGGCGTCGTGCGGGGTCGGGTGCAGGGAGCCGCAGGGGCTCCAGCCGGCGGCGACGCGCTCGGTCACCGCGAAACCGACGGGCAGCCGCACCACGTCCGGGTGGGTGCCGGCCGCCCGCACCGAGTCGGCGAGCACCTCCTCGGGGAAGCGGGCGCCGGAGTACACGAAATCGCGCAGGCCCAGCCGCAGGGCGCCCGCCATCGGCCCCTCGTCCCGGCCGGGGTCCAGCGCGAATCCGACATCGGGGGAGAGGTCCGCCGCCCCCTCCTCCCACGACGGCCGGACCGGTTCGGGATCGGTGGGCCGCGGCGGCTCCAGGCCGTCGTCGCCGGTCCGCGCGAACTCGTCGCCGCGGACGACCCGGTAGCGCACGCCCAGCGCCTCCACCTCGTCGGCCGGGTCGCGTTCCAGCACCGAGACGGCCGCGAGCAGGGCGCGCCGGACGGACCGGTCGTCGGTGCCGTCCTTGGCGGTGAACCACAGGTGCGAGTTCAGCCCGTCCCGGGACTGCTGGGGCATACAGTCCACCACCGGCTTCAGCAGCCGCCAGCGCGGTTCGCCGCCGGCGGGATCCCGGACGGCGACACCGAAGACGGGCCCGCGCAGCGCGATGTGCGGATAGCGCCGGGAGGCCTCCACGGCGTCCGCCTCCATCACCCAGGCGACGGGGTCGTCCCGGCGCACGAGATCCGCGTGCAGCGCGTCGAGCCGTCGCTTCCAGTCATCGGTCATACGCGCATTGTGGTCGCCGTATGGGGTGGCTTCGGGGTGAATGCCGTAAGTCGGCGGACGGGGTGGGGGAAGGCGGGAGCGGCGAGGCACGGCCGGTCGTGCGGTCTCCTGCGGCGCGCCCCCGAGCGCCCGCGTGTGTCCGCGTCGCTTCCGGCGACCGCTCTTGTGCGGGTCCCGTCCGGCCTCCGTGATCGCCCACAGCGAACGCGGTGCACCCCTGGGAACATTCGGCGGCTCATGTGCATTGAGTCGGCATAGCTCAACTTGACTGCCGAAGGGGAGATCATGGCTTCGACGTCCGCATCGCTCACCCTGCCCGTACTGCCCCTCGATGACGAGGTCGTGCTCCCCGGCATGGTGGTACCGCTGGACCTCAGCGACACCGACGTACGCGCCGCCGTGGAGGCCGCCCAGGCCGCCGCCCGCTCCGAGGGCGGAAAACCGCGCGTGCTGCTGGTGCCACGCATCGACGGGACGTACGCGAGCACGGGTGTGCTCGGCACGGTCGAACAGGTCGGCCGGCTGGCCGACGGCGACCCGGGCGCGCTGATCCGCGGCCGCGGCCGCGTCCGGATCGGCGCCGGGACGACCGGCCCCGGCGCCGCCCTGTGGGTCGAGGGCCTCCGGGTCGACCAGGCGGTGCCCGAGCCGTTGCCGGGTCATGTCGCCGACCTGGTCAAGGAGTACAAGGCGCTCGCCACCGCCTGGCTGCGCAAGCGCGGCGCCTGGCAGGTCGTCGACCGCGTCCAGGCCATCGACGACGTCTCCGCGCTCGCCGACAACTCCGGCTACTCGCCGTTCCTGACCACCGAACAGAAGGTGGAGCTGCTGGAGACCGCCGACCCGGTGGCCCGCCTCAAGCTCGCCACCCAGCAGCTGCGCGACCACCTCGCCGAGCAGGACGTCGCCGAGACCATCGCCAAGGACGTCCAGGAGGGCGTCGACAAGCAGCAGCGCGAGTTCCTGCTGCGCCGCCAGCTCGAAGCCGTCCGCAAGGAGCTGCGCGAACTCAACGGCGACGCCGCCAAGGACGGCGAGGAGTCCGACGACTACCGCGCCCGTGTGGAGGCCGCCGACCTGCCCGAGAAGGTCCGCGAGGCCGCCCTGAAGGAGGTCGACAAGCTGGAGCGGTCCAGCGACCAGTCGCCCGAGGGCTCCTGGATCCGCACCTGGCTGGACACCGTCCTCGAACTGCCGTGGAACGAAAGGACCGAGGACGCCTACGACATCCAGGGCGCCAAGGCCGTCCTCGACGCCGAGCACGCGGGCCTGGAGGACGTGAAGGAGCGGATCACCGAATACCTCGCGGTGCGCAAGCGGCGCAGCGAGCGCGGGCTGGGCGTGGTCGGCGGGCGGCGCGGCGGTGCCGTACTCGCCCTGGTGGGTCCCCCCGGCGTCGGCAAGACCAGCCTGGGCGAATCCGTCGCCCACGCCATGGGGCGCAAGTTCGTCCGCGTCGCCCTCGGCGGCGTCCGCGACGAGGCCGAGATCCGCGGTCACCGCCGTACGTACGTCGGCGCGCTGCCCGGCCGGATCGTGCGGGCCGTCAAGGAGGCCGGGTCGATGAACCCGGTCGTGCTCCTCGACGAGATCGACAAGGTGGGCTCCGACTTCAGGGGCGACCCGGCGGCGGCCCTGCTGGAGGTCCTGGACCCGGCGCAGAACCACACCTTCCGGGACCACTACCTGGAGGTCGAGCTGGACCTGTCCGACGTGGTCTTCCTGGCCACCGCCAACGTCCTGGAGGCCATCCCGGAGGCCCTGCTCGACCGGATGGAACTGGTCCGCCTCGACGGCTACACCGAGGACGAGAAGGTCGTCATCGCCCGGGACCACCTGCTCCCGCGCCAGCTGGAGCGGGCCGGACTGCACCAGGACGAGGTCGTCCTCGACGAGAGCGCGCTGCGCAAGCTCGCCGGCGAGTACACCCGCGAGGCGGGCGTACGGACCCTGGAGCGGTCGATCGCCCGGCTGCTGCGCAAGATCGCCGCCCAGCACGAACTGGGCGAGCGGACGCTGCCGTTCACCGTCACCGACGCCGACCTGCGCGCCCTGATCGGACGGCCGCACCACGTGCCCGAGTCCGCCCAGGACCCGGCCGAGCGCCGTACGGCGGTCCCGGGCGTCGCCACCGGCCTCGCGGTCACCGGCGCGGGCGGCGACGTGCTCTACGTCGAGGCGTCGCTGGCCGACCCGGAGACCGGCGCGGCGGGGCTGACCCTGACCGGCCAGCTCGGCGACGTGATGAAGGAGAGCGCGCAGATCGCCCTGTCCTTCCTCCGCTCGCACGGCGCGGAGCTGGAGCTGCCCGTCGGCGACCTGAAGGACCGGGGCGTGCACATCCACTTCCCGGCGGGCGCGGTCCCCAAGGACGGCCCGAGCGCGGGCGTCACCATGACGACCGCCCTCGCCTCCCTGCTGTCGGGCCGCCTGGTCCGCACCGACGTGGCGATGACCGGCGAGGTCTCCCTCACCGGACGGGTGCTGCCGATCGGCGGCGTCAAGCAGAAGCTGCTCGCCGCCCACCGCGCGGGAGTGACGACCGTCGTCATCCCCAAGCGCAACGAACCCGACCTGGACGACGTCCCGGCGGAGGTGCTGGACAAGCTCGACGTCCACGCCGTCACCGACGTCCGGCAGGTCCTGGAACTGGCGCTCGCGCCCGCCACGCACGGCGCGTCGCCCGAGGTTCCGGCCGCGGCGTGACGGACGCGGCCGGATCAGGGCAGGGTCCGGGCTCCTCGTGAGGGAGGCCCGGGCCCTCGCCCGCCCCAGCCGGTCCCGCCCCCTGGAAAACGCCGCCGGTCCGCGGCTGCGAAATACTTGAGGAGCCGCGGCCAGGGCGGGCACCGGCGGAAACAGGAGTGTGCTGACGTGCACGAGGAAGCGAACGGCGAGACATCGCCGCGCGGGGTGGACCAGGGCGACCGGGAGTTCCTCTCGCTGGAGCGGGAACTCACGGTCCTGTTCCGGCGCGCCCGCGCCAACCAGGGCGAGATGGCCCGCGAGGTCCACCCGGACCTGGAGTCCGCCGCGTACGGTCTGCTCGTCCGGCTGGAGGAGTGCGGCCGGCAGCGCGCCACCGAACTGGCCGGATACATCGGCGTCGGCAAGGCCACCATGTCCCGTCAGCTGCGCGCCCTGGAGCAGCTCGGACTGGTCGCACGCGAGCCCGACCCGGCCGACGGCCGTGCCTGGCTGGTGGACCTGACCGAGGAGGGCCGCCGCCGGGTCGGCCGGGTCCGCGAGGCCCGCCGCGAGCGGTACGTCACGCACTTCTCCGACTGGGACCGGCGCGAGGTCGCGGAACTGGCCCGGCTGCTCCACCAGCTCAACCGCGGCATGGAGAAGTAGCCCGGCACCGGGGGCACCGGGCGGTTGCCGCCCGGTGCCCCCGTACGGCTCCCGGCGGCGCCTACAGCTCGACGTACACCGCCGTCGCGTCGTCGTGCGTCTTCGCGGTCCCCAGGAACACCCGTCCGGAGCCGTCCGCGCCGTCGGCGCGCTCCAGCTCGCGCACCCGCTCCACCAGCGCGGCCACCCCCCGCGCGCGGACCAGGGCGAACAGGTCCGTCCAGTCGCCCTCGTGGAAGGTCTCCGTCCAGCGCGCCGCACCGTCGGACAGCGCCGCCAGGGCGCCGACCCCGGCGCGCGGCACGCTTCCGGTCACCGCCCGCGCGGCCACCGCCGGATCCGCGGCGGCGGTGAAGAAGCCGCCCTCCCGGTTGCGCAGCGAGCCGTCGACGTACGCCGCGCTCCTGAGCAGCTCGCGCGGCAGCCGGGCCAGCCGGTCGTCGAGGACGGGGGTCACCGCGCCGTCCGGGGCGGCGAGCAGCAGCACCGCGTCGGACAGGACCAGATACTCCACGCTCTCCGCCGACCAGCGCGCGAGAGCCACCGTCGCCTGCGGGGTGCGCGGGTGAGAAAGGTCACAGGTTTCGGCGTGGGCCGCGGCGGTACGCGCAATGGCGAGAGAGAGGGCCTCGACCAGCGGAACATCCGGTGCGGAAACGGTCAGTTCGGTCAGCGCCCCGCCCAGCCGTGCCGTGAACCAGGGGACCGAATGCAGACAGCCCCCGCCGTCCGGCGGCGGAGTCACCCCGTCGAGCACGACGACGGAACCGCCCTGCCCGCAGGCGGGAAGGCCGACGCTCACGAAGTCCTCGTCGGGCCGGTCCGGATCGCCGGGCCGCGACACAAGTTCCGTACGCATCCGGCCAGTCTGCACGACCCCTCCACAGCCTCCGCGAAAGGCTTGCATCGCTCGCCGAACGGGCGTAGGCGCGCAGGTCAGACGCCTGTTTTGGGAGGTAATGCAGGGGTCGGGGAAGCGGTGGCGGCGAATCTTGTCAAAGCCCGCCGCCCACGTCCAACCGGCCCGGCGCGCAAGGGCGCTGCACGCGCCAGAGGAACTTGCCCGCCAACTCCCCTCCGATGTTCACTCCTTCGGGTGGCGGGTCAGGCGATGCGCGGTTCCCGCCCACCGGCACTGGGAGGGTCGGGGACCGAACCGGGCGTACGCACCAGTTGACGGGGCGTCATATCCGGCCCATGGGTACACGAGTCAGGAATGCGAGCACCGGTGCAGAAGACGCGGCCTCGGCGCACAGGCAGGCAGACGGCCTCCGAGGGGGGCGCGGAGCGCACCCCTGTCGGCAAGGGCCGTCCCACCCACGTACGCAACCGGCTGATCGTCGCGGTGGCCGTGGTCGCCGCCGCCATCGCCGGGGCCGGCGCCCCCGCCGTCCTCACCGCCTCCGGGCAGCTGAAGGACTCCCAGGACCTGGTCACGCTCGCCGAACAGACCCAGGACGCCCTCGTCCTCGCCCAGTCCCTCGCGGACGAGCGCGACGCGATCACCTCCTACGTCGCCGCCGGCCGCCCCAAGTCCCAGGCACCGTCCGCCGACGGCAGCGCCCGGGTGGACCGTCAGGCGCGCGAACTGGAGGAGACGGAGCTCACCGCCTCGCTGCGCGCCGCCCTCGACTCCCTCGCGGCCGTCCGCGCCGCGGCGCTCACCGGCGACGACACGGCCCTCGACGCGCACGAGGCGTACTCCGCGATCATCACCGCGCTGCACGGCCTCGCCGACCGGCTCGCCGAGCAGATGCCGCCCCGCGCGGGCTCCGGCGCCTACGCCCTCGCCGAGCTCGACGCCGCCGTACAGCAGGCCTCGGCGGCCCGCGGTCTGCTGCTCGCCGCACTGAACGTGCCCACCGACTCCCGGTCCGTCTACGACCCGGCCACCGGTCTGACGACCACCGAGAAGACGTCCTCGGCCGCCGACACCAAGGTCCGCGACGCGCTCACCGCCGCCGCCCAGCAGGCCCGGGTGCGCTCCGACGCGGCCCTCGCCGACTTCCGCGAGGGCGCCCCGCGCGCGACCGTGGACTCCTACGACTCCACCGTCACCGGCGGTGACGTCGACACGGCCGAGAAGTACCTCGCCCACCTCACCGACCAGCCCGTCCTCGGCGACGACGAGCTGGACACCGGCACCAAGAAGCTGGACGCGGCGCTCTCCGCCCGCGTCGACCTGATGCGTGGCGTGGAGTCCTCCTTCTACGACCGCCGCACCAAGGACCTCGCGCGGCTGCGCGACGACGACGTCACCGCGCTGGAGATCCGGGTCGCGCTGATCGGCGCCCTGATGCTGCTGGCGGTCGTCGTCAGCACCGGTATGGCGCGCAGCCTCACCTTCCCGCTGTCGGTGCTGCGGCGCGGCTCCGCCCGGCTCGCCGAGGCCGAGAACCCCGCCGCCGAGGAGCCGGTGCGGTTCACCGGCCGCAACGACGAGTTCGCCCAGGTCGTCCGGTCCGTCAACGCCCTGCACGAGCACGCCGTCGCCCTCCACGAGCGCGTCAACACCCTGGAGTCCGACCGCAAGCACCTCGTCGGCCAGCGACAGCAGATGGCCGACGCCCGTGAGGAGCTGCGCGCCGAACTCGCCGACTCCGCCGCGCAGCTGGAGCGGCTGCGCGGCGCCATCGGCGGCACGTTCGTCAACCTGGCCCTGCGCACGCTCGGGCTCGTCGAGCGGCAACTCGCCGTCATCGAGACCCTGGAGGAGCGCGAGCAGGACCCGGACCGGCTCTCGACCCTCTTCAAGCTCGACCACTTCGCCACCGTCATGCGCCGGCACAGCGAGAACCTCCTCGTCCTGGCCGGTACCGAGCACGTCCAGCAGCACGCGGGCCCGATCCCGCTGGTGGACGTCGTCCGGGCGGCGGTCAGCGAGATCGAGCGCTACGAGCGGGTCCGCATCGCCTCCCTGCCGCCGCACGCGCACGTGGCGGGCTTCGCCGCCGACGACCTGAGCCATCTCCTCGCCGAACTGATGGAGAACGCCACCACGTTCTCCCCGCCGGACCTCCCCGTCGAGATCTCCGGCTGGCTCCTGGAGAACGGCGAGGTGATGCTCTCCGTGCAGGACGAGGGCATCGGCCTGGACGCGGAACGGCTCGTCCGCCTCAACTCCCGGCTCGCCGACTTCAACCCCGAGACCCCGTACGACCAGGAGGGCGAGGAGGGTCTCGGCCTCGGTCTGTACGTCGTGGCCCGACTCGCCCACCGGCACGGGGTACGGGTGCAGCTGCGCGAGCAGAAGCAGGGCGGAACCGCGGCCGTGGCCGTCCTGCCGACCGCGCTGCTGGCCGCCGCGCCCGCCGCCGCGGTCCCCTCCGCCGCCCCCGCCGGAGCGGCCGGTCCCGCCTTCTCCCTCCCGGGCGCCGACGCCGAGGCCAACTCCAACGTCCTGCCCGGCCGCACCAAGCCCACCGACGACCCGTTGGTCGCCCTCGCGGAGAAGGCCGTACGCAAGGCGGAGGACGCCCCCCAGAAGGCCTCGCAGAAGGCCTCGCAGGAGGCCTCACCGGAGGCTTCGTCGCAGGACCCGGTCCCCGGTGCGGAGCGCTCCGCCCCCGAGCGCCCCGCCGAGACCACCATGGAACTCCTGCTCCCGCATCCGCCCGGGGAAGCGGACGACGCCGACGTCAGCGCCCCCGCCGACATCAGCGATCCCGACGGCGTCACCGCCCCCGACGTCGCCGACGAGAACAGCGCCGAGCACAGCAGGGTCCCCGACGCGCCGGAGGAACTCGTCGCCGACGAGGAGCCCGTCACCGACAAGGGCCTCCCGAAGCGCACCCCCAAGATCACTGTTCCCACGCAGGCCCCGCGCCGGCTGACCGGTTCGGTCGACGCCGAGGCCCTCCGCCGCCGTCTGGGCGGCTTCCGCCGGGGGGCGGAGGCCGGATACCGCGAGGTGGAGGCGGAGATCGCGGAGAAGACGGGCCAGAACAAGGTTCCGGCACCCGCGAGAGCTCAAGATGCACACGCACACGCCGAAGAAGACACGGGGGGCACAGTCGAGGAGGCAAGCAGTTGACCGCGCCCAGTACCTTCGGACTGAGCAGTGAAGCCCGTAACCTGCACTGGCTGCTGACCAACCTCGTGGAGGAGGTCCCCGGCATCCAGTCCGTCGCCGTCGTCTCCTCCGACGGCCTGCTCCTGCTCTCCTCGGACCCGGGCCGCAACGACGAGGCCAGGCAGTCCCGCAGCGGCAGGCCGACCGGCCCGCGCGGCTCCTCCGCGGACCTCGCCACCATCGTCTCCGGCATCGGCAGCCTCACCATCGGCGCCGCGAAGCTCATCGACTTCGGCGGGGTCAAGCACACCATGATCGCCATGGAGGAGGGCAGCCTCTTCGTGATGTCGATCAGCGACGGCTCCCTGCTCGGCGTCCACGGCTCCGCCGACTGCGACATGAGCGTCGTGGCGTACCACATGGCGCTCTTCGTGGGCCGGGCCGGACACGTCCTGACCCCCGAACTCCGCAGCGAGCTACGAAAATCGCTGGAGGAGCCGGAGTCGGCGGGGAGCACCCGATGACCAACGACCCGCGCCAGAACGAGCAGCCGCGCCAGAACGAGCAGCCGCGCCAGAACGAGCAGCCGCGTCGGACCGAGCAGCACCGCCAGGCCGAGCGGCAGCACCGGACCGACCCGCAGCACCGGACCGACCAGCAGCCGCAGCCGCAACAGCCCAAGAAGCAGCTCCCCGTCCGCGGCGGCGACCGCAGGCCGGCCCGTGTCCGCCCCTACTCGCTCACCGGCGGCCGCACCCGCTTCGGTCACGTCCTTCTCGTGGAGACGTTCGTCGCGGCCCTCGAAGCCCCCGAGGGGCGCAGGGAACTGACGAACGGTTCGCTCAGGTCCACGGTCATGCCCGAGCTGCGGGCCATCGTCGAACTGTGCCGCCGGATGCGCACGGTGGCCGAGATCGCCGCGCTGCTGAAGATGCCGCTCGGCGTGGTCCGGGTGCTGCTCAGCGACCTCGCGGACCAGGGAAAGATCCGTGTGTACGGCACCGGTACCACTCACGGTACGGGCCGTCCCGACCGCGCTCTGCTGGAAAGGGTGCTGAGTGGACTCCGTCGTCTCTGACGCCGCCTCCTCCTTTGGCGTCACCCCCCTCGTCGCACCCGAACCCGACGAGCCCCTTCAGCCCTGGCAGACCGACCGCACCCGAGCCCCCATAGCCACCAAGATCGTGGTGGCGGGCGGGTTCGGCGCCGGAAAGACCACCCTCGTCGGGACCGTCTCGGAGATCGAGCCCCTCCAGACCGAGGCGCTGATGACCGAGGCGAGCGCGGAGACCGACGACCTCACCGGCACGCCCGAGAAGACCACCACCACGGTCGCCATGGACTACGGCCGCATCACGCTCGACGACGACCTGGTGCTGTACCTGTTCGGCACGCCGGGCCAGCAGCGGTTCTGGTTCATGTGGGACGACCTGGTGCGCGGCGCGATCGGCGCGGTCGTCCTCGCCGACACCCGTCGGCTCAAGGACTCCTTCCCCGCGCTGGACTACTTCGAGAGCTGCGGGCTGCCGTACGTCGTCGCGGTCAACCACTTCGACGGCAGTGAGCTGTTCGAGCCCGAGGACGTGCGGGAGGCGCTGACGATCCCGGCGCACATACCTGTCATGATCATGGACGCGCGGCGCCGGATCTCGGTGATCGAGACCCTTCTGGCCCTGGTGGGCCACGCGCTCGACGAAACCCCCGAGTAAGTCTCGCCCCCCGAGCAGTCCCCACAAGGAGTCTCCCCGCATGCGGAAGATACTCGTCGTCGGAGCCGGTCAGTCCGGTCTCCAGCTCGCCCTCGGCCTCCAGTCGCACGGGTACGAGGTCACCCTGATGTCCAACCGGACGGCGGACGAGATCCGCTCCGGGCGGGTCATGTCGACGCAGTGCATGTTCCACACCGCGCTCCAGCACGAGCGCGACCTCCAGCTCAGCTTCTGGGAGTCCCAGGCCCCGAAGATCGCCGGGCTCGGCGTCTCGGTCGCGGCCCCCGGCTCGCACGACCCGGGCCCGACGCAGCGGGCGATCGACTGGGTGGGCACCCTCGACGGATTCGCCCAGTCCGTGGACCAGCGGGTGAAGATGGCCGGCTGGATGGAGACCTTCGCCCAGCGCGGCGGGCAGCTCGTCATCCACGGCGCGGCCGTCTCCGACCTCGACTACTTCTCCCGCGCCTACGACCTCGTCCTGGTCTCCGCGGGCAAGGGCGAGCTGGTGTCGATGTTCGCCCGCGACCCCGAGCGCTCCCCGTACGCCGAGCCGCAGCGCGCGCTCGCCGTGTCGTACGTCCACGGCATGGGCCCCCGCGCCGAGCACCCGGACATGGAGGCGGTCCGCTGCAACCTGGTCCCCGGGGTCGGCGAACTCTTCGTCATGCCGACGTTCACCACCTCCGGCCGGGCCGACATCCTGTTCTGGGAAGGCATACCCGGCGGCCCGCTCGACGTCTTCAACGGCGTCAAGGACCCGGCCGAGCACCTCTCCCTGACCCTGGAACTCATGGAGCGGTTCACGCCCTGGGAGTACGCGCGGGCGACGAAGGTCGAGCTCACCGACGCCGGTGGCACGCTGGCCGGCCGCTACGCGCCCACCGTCCGCAACCCGATCGGCCGGCTGCCCGGCGGCGGCCTGGTACTGGGCGTCGCCGACGTCGTCGTCGCCAACGACCCGATCACCGGCCAGGGCTCCAACTCCGCCTCCAAGTGCGCGGCCGCCTACCTCGCGTCCATCCTCGAACACGGGGAGAAGGAGTTCGACGAGGAGTGGATGCAGGCCACCTTCGACCGTTACTGGGACACCGCCCGGCACGTCACCAAGTGGACCAACGCGATGCTGGCCCCGCCGCCGGAGCACATCGTGAACCTGCTGGGGGCGGCGGGGCAGCTGCCGGTCGTGGCTGATCGTTTCGCCAACGCGTTCAACGACCCGGCCGACTTCGAGAACTTCTTCTACGAGCCCGAGAAGACGGCCGCGTATCTGGCCTCGGTCACTGGAGCCTGAGGGCCCCGGGCCCTCTGACCTGGGCTCCGGCCGTCACCATCTGTCGTTGTCGGTCAGCACCGGCCGCCCTCGCACGGCCCACGGACGGCCCCGGAGACAGCCTCTCCGGGGCCGCGGGTGTTCTTGGTGTTGAACCTCAAGGGTGGTTGATTGCCAGACGGCGGACACCTTCGGCCGACGGAACCTCCGCCGCGGACAGCCAGCCACGATGGCGGGTGCGCCGACCGACCAGGCACGCGTATGCCTCGCTGCACCCCTACCGGCCTCAGCCACGCTGCAATGCCGGCGACCAGAGCTGTTAGCCGCGCAACTGCTCGGTCAGACCCAGCTGGCTCATGATGGCGCCGGTGTCCAGATAGGCGCGGCCCTCATGGATCTTGCCGCCCTTGACCTTGTAGATGTCACATGCGTGCCCAGTGACGTGACGCCCCGTGGCGGGCACGGTGCCCGCATGCAGAACCAGGTCCCCGGTCTGGGTCCCGCTGCCCGTGTACTCGACGACCACCGTGTCCCCCTGGGACGTGAGGTGGTCGAGGGTGAATTTGCCGTCGGGCATCGCGTCGAACATGGCCTTCGCGAGCCGGGTGAAGCCCTCCGGCCCCTGCAGCGTCCTGCCGCTGCCTTCCTCGATGAGGGTGCAGTCCGGAGCGACGGACCCGGCGATGGCGTCGTAGTCCCGATCGTTCCAGGCCCGGAAGAGATCGCGGACGAAGTTTTCATTGTCGGCCATGGGAACCTCCACTTGGAACATCCCGCTCTTTCGATGCTGACCCGCCGCGTCCGACTGTGCATCTCCTGCGGGTGGTTTCCGGGAGCACCTCGGGACCATGTCGCAGGCCGCAGCCCACCTCATCACGTGGCCAATACGCTTTCCAGCTGTGGAAGTGGGGTGTTGGAGTTCGTTCGGGGGCGTTCACCTGCGTTCACGCGCGGTCGGCTTGTGGGTTGGTGCCCGAGTACTGCCCTGCCTGTGTGCGTGCTGCCAGACAGGGCCCGCGCCGCACTTGAGCGGCGTACCCAACCGGTCAGGGGGATCATTGGAAAGAGACGCGCAGCCCCCTGCGAACTGAGGAGGTGGCGATCATGGTGGGTCCCCTGGGCTCGGACGATTCACACTCGCCACGGACGACGCCGGAGAGGGAGTGGGCTCACAAGCGGCTTGAGAAGAAGCGCAAACTCCGCGCTGACTTCGTGGCCTACATCGTGATCAACGCATTCTTGATCGTGGTGTGGGGACTGACGGGTGCAGGATACTTCTGGCCGGGCTGGGTCCTTGGGGGGTGGGGCGTATTCCTGCTGCTCGACGCGTGGCAGGCCCACTTCCGGCGGCCCATCACGGACGAGGACATCGATCGGGAGCTGCGCAGCATGCGCTGAGTAGGAGCGCGCGGTCCGTAGGTGGCACAGCCCCCTTCACCGGCGCGACACGAACGCGGGCTCTCAGCTTGGGAAGCTCGGGTTCTCTGGCGGTGATTACTGCGCTGACCTGCGGCGGGGCGGTGCTGGTGCCCTTGCCGCATCCCTGGCCAATCCCCGCTGTTCCCCGTGATTCCCCGAAGGATCTGGCACGCAAATGGCACGACCGGAGCACCCAGGGCGAAAGCTCGCTCTTAGGGTCTGAGTCCCAGCCGACGAAAGTCGGGCACGATGGCGGGTGCGTCGACCGATCAGGCGCGCGTGTGCCTCGCTGTACCCCCACCGGCCTCAGCCACGCTGCCACGGTGACCCGGCGGATCGTCTTCATGGCGCCTGGGGGCAACCACGTGTGGCGCACTTCCCTGAACGAGGAGGCGTGGAAGCCTGCGCTCGTCGCGGCCGGCGTCATTCCGAAGCAGCGAGCAAGGCGGCCGGTTACGCGGCGGCGCGCGAGCACGGCATGCATGCGCTGAGACACTTCTACGCGTCCGCGCTTCTGGACGGCGGGGAGAGCATCAAGGCAGTCAGTGAGTGCCTCGGGCACAGCAACGCCGCCTTGACGCTACGGATCTACGCGCACCTCATGCCGAGCAGCCAGGAGCGGACCCGTACGGCAATCGCGACGGTCTATGACAAGACCCCACGTCACGCCTGACGGCCCACCGACGGCCCACGGCCCCGTCAGGGCTGACCAGTTCGATGGAAACCGCTGGTAGATGCCTTGCGGGGCCGTCGGCTTGTCTTCTCCGAGCCCGAGAAGACGGCCGCGTGCCTGGCCGAGGTCACGGGAGGCTGGAGGTCCGTCCCTTCGGGCGGGGAATCCGGGCGTACCGCTCCCAGGATCGGGTTCGACGCGATCGGGGAGATCTTGACCTTCTCACCCGTCCGGGGGGCCTGGATCACCATGCCGTCGCCCATGTAGATCGCCACGTGGGTGGCCTCGGGGAAGTAGAGGACCAGGTCTCCGGGGCGCAGGTCCGCGAGGGGGATGCGCGGGAGCCTCGCCCACTGCTCCTGGCTGGTACGGGGGATCGAGGTGCCGGCCTGGTGCCAGGCCTGGGAGGTCAGGCCCGAGCAGTCGTACGTCTTCGGGCCCTCCGCACCCCATTCGTACGGCTTGCCGATCTGGCGGACGGCGTAGCGCAGGGCCTCCTCGCCCTCGCGTGAGGCCTTGTGGTCGTCCTTGAGCGCGCCGGACGCGATCAGCTTCCGCTGGGCCTGCGCCACCCCGTCCTGCTCCAGTTCGGCGATCGCCGCGAGCTGGGCGGCGGTGAGGGAGGCGAGGAGTCTTTCGACGTCGTCGAGGCGGCGGCGGACGTCGTCGCGCTCCTTCCGGCTCCGCTCGGTGAGCGTGAGCTGGCGGTCCAGGGCCGTGCGCGCCGCGCGGGCCAGCCCGTCCGCCCGGCGCTCGCTGCCCTCCAGCCGGCCCACCGTCTCGGCCCGCTCCCGCGCCAGCCGACCGATGACATGCCCCTGGTCGAGGGCCTGCTGGGGGTCGCGGGCCAGCAGCAGGCGTACGTACGGGGAGACGTCGAGGCTGTTCTGGTACTGCTGGCGGGCCAGTCGCCCGGCCGCGCCCCGGCTCTCGTGCAGGGTCAGCCGGGCCGCGGCCAGATCGGCGTCCAGCCGGTCGGTCTCGGACTGGCGCCGTTTGAGGGCCTCCTCGGTGGCGTTGTAGGCCTCGGTCGCCTTCTCGGCCTCCCGGTACAGCCGCTGCAGATCCGTCAGCAGCTCGGCCACCGTGCGGCCGCCGGGCGGGGTCGCGGCCGGGGTCGGACTCGGTGCCGGAGCCGGGGCCGGGGGCTGCGGTCCCGGTACGGCCAGGGCGACACCGCCCGCCCAGACGGCCTGCGCGGCCAGCGCCGCCGTGGAGACCGCACAGGCCAGACGCAGCAGCCTTCCTGACACGTCATCACCTCCACTGCGGGGAGGTGGCCCGGGTGGCCCCTCGAACCCGCAGGGTGATAATGGGACATGTAAGAAGAAAGTACGCGCCCGGCTGCTCGGTTCGGCCCAGTCACATCACTCTTCGGTGTCGTCCCGGTGCTCCCTGGGCGTGGTGGGTCCCGGCTTCGACCACGGCCACCTCGGGCGGCCGGACCCCGTGTCGCCCTCGGCGGCGTACTCGTACTTCCACCCCTGCTGGAGCCCCAGCCGCTTGCTGTGCCCGCGCGGCACCCGCCGGTACACCAGGACCGTGGGCGGTCCGCCCGCCGCGTCGGGGACCGGGATGCGGTACGTCTTCGGCGGGTGCCCGGTCATGCCCAGCAGGACCGGCAGCACCCGGCCGTCCATCGGGCCGCCCTCGAAGGGGGTGTCTTCGCTCTTCACCGCACCAGTGTCGGTCAGTCCGCGTCGCTCAGCGCGGCCCGGACCAGCTCGGCGGTCTGCGGATCACGGGCCGCGGTCACCGTCAGGGCCGCCGCGAACTGCTCCATCAGCCAGTCCCGCAGCTCCTCGGCGGGCGGCTCCTTGCCCTCGTCCAGCCAGATCAGCGAGGCCGCCTCGACCGCGGTGATCCACATCCGCACGGTCATCCGCAGCGGGGGGCCCGGCTCGGCGACCCCGAGGTGGCGGTAGATGTGCTCGGCCGCGGACCGTCGTACACCGTCCACGATGGCCGTCGTACGGGAGGTCTCCACCACGCTGCCGCCCTGGAGCAGGGCGCTGAAGCCGGCGTCGTGGCGGGCGACGAAGCCGAGGTAGCGGTCCAGGGCGCGGGCGAGGCGGGGGAGGAGGGGGCCGCTGCGGGGCTCGTCGAAGCAGTGCCGGAGCTCTTCGGCGGCGGAGCGCAGCGCGGCCTCGTAGAGCTGCTGCTTCCCGCCCGGGAAGTAGCGGTAGACCAGTGGTCTGGACACCCCGGCGGCCTCCGCCACGTCGTCCAGCGAGACGTCCTCGGGGAGCCGGTGGGCGAAGAGGGTGAGCGCCGCGTCGAGGAGCTGGCTGCGCCGCTCCTCGACACTGAGGCGGCGGTAGGCGGGGGCGGCGGGGGTCATGTGTGCAGCGTAGTTCTTGCCCGGCCGCGTGCCCCCTGGGCCGGGCGGATCTAGTGCCGTGACCGGAAAGGTTCACCGGCTCGCGACGCCCGGCACGGCACCTCGCCGCGTTGTCGCATCACCCGAGTACATCCAGTACGCGGGCGACGCTCCGCCTTGCGATGCACCGCACCGGACGCCGCGAGCTTCCCGGCAAACCTTCCCGGTCACGGCACTAGCCCAGCAGGCCCGACGACCTCCACAGCCGGCGGCCCGCGCCGCGCAGCACCCCGATGTCGTCCAGGAAGTCCGTCAGGCGTTTCGAGCCCGTCTGCATGACCTCGCGGCGGTGGGCGCTCGCCTTCACCTGGGTCATCGCCTCGCGCTTGTCCAGCCCGACGTGCGTGTAGACGTCCGGGTTCACGAAGGCGACCGAGAAGACGCGGGCGAACTCGCCCGACGTCACCCGGGTGAACTCCTGGGACCACCGGGGGGCGGTCACCATCTGGCGGCGGAGTTCCTCGCGGGCGTACCGGACGTGCCGGGCCTCCTCCACCACGTGGATGCGGGTGACGCCCCGGACCAGGGGCTGGATGCGCTCGTCCGGGAAGGTCAGGCGCTGCATCCAGTCGAGGATCTCCTCACCGAGGAGGGTGGCGGTGAAGGAGCCGGGAGTGGTGGAGACGGTCTTGAACAGGCGGCCCATGTTCTGGTGGACCCGGCTGACCGGGTACCAGGGTGTGCCGCCCTTGGCGATCAGCCGGGCGAACATCTTCGAGTGCCGGCACTCGTCCTCGATCTCGGTGAGCGCGTACCGCACGTGCGCGCTCGTCGCCGCCTTGTCGTAGATGTGCCGGACGAGCAACTGCATCAGGATGATCTCGAGCCAGATCCCCAGGGACGCCAGCGCCGCCGCCTCGTGCTGCGACAGCAGGATCCGCTGCTCCTCGTCCATCCGCTTCCACAGCGGGGTGTCGTACAGCGACACCAGCTCCGGCGGCCAGAACCACTTGCCCTCCTCGAAGGGCGCGTCCCAGTCCAGCTCCCGGTCGGGGTCGAAGGAGTGCTTGGCGGAGGAGGCGAGGAGCCGCTCGGCCACCTGTTCGCGGTCCTTGAGCAGACCGAGGGCGTCACGCAGTGCGGCCGGCGCCTCGTCGTCCGTGAGGGTCGTCATGGCTCTTATGAGACTGCTTGTCAGCAAGCACGTCAATCCCCTGCGCCGGGGATCGACGCGCCGACGCGTCACCGGCCTGCCCGGACGGCGGCCGCTAGGCCGGGCAGCCGAGGCCCTCGGGTGCCTCGAAGGTCTCCGGTCGGGCGCCCTCCGGCGGGAACGCGGTGCGCAGGGTGAAGGCGTACGGCGTCGGGCCGTGCGTCCGCAGGTGCAGCAGCCGGGCCTCCGCCTCCGCGACGGTGGGCCGGTGGCCCGCCGGCACCCACCACAGGGTCGCCATCGCCTCCCGCACCCGCTCGAACCACTCCCGCCGCCGCGCGAGCATCTCCCGGTGCCGCCCCTGGTACATGTACGCCGTCAGCGCGTCCATGTCCTGCCACACGGACATGTTCACGATCAGCCAGGCGTCGCCGAAGACCTCGATGCCGGTCGCGTCGCCCTCCTGCGACTGGAGCCGCCAGACGAAACCGTCCGCGGCGTCCGCGTCCGCGTTGACCGGGTCGAGCGCATCGACGAAGTCCTTCAACTCCGCTGAATCCAGCGGAAACCTGAGACGGGCGACATTGACCTGGGCGAGTTCGAAGGCGGCCGGTTCCGTGGTCCTGGTCCTCGTGGTGTCAGTCATGCGCGAACCGTAGGACGGACCTGTCGCCCCGGAAAGCCCCCGTCTCACGGAGCGAGCACCGACGCCATCACCGCCCGCGCGATCGGCGCCGCCATCCCGCCCCCGGTGATCTCCCCGCGGTCGGCCGAGCCGTCCTCCACCACCACCGCCACCGCCACGCTCGGCTCGATGTCCCGCCGCCCCTGCGCCCACGAGACACACCAGGCGTACGGCGTCCCGGCGTTGCCGATGCCGTGCTGCGCCGTGCCGGTCTTGGCGCCGACCCGGGCACCGGGGATCGCCGCCCTCGTCCCCGTGCCCTCGCGCACCACGTCCTCCATCAGCTCCCGCAGCCGTACGGCGGTCGAGGGGAACATCGCCTGCCGCGCCGACCGGGAACCGGCCGTCCCCACCGTGGCCCCGCCCCGCCGCGTGGTCCGCTCCACCAGGTACGGCTCGCGCACCTGGCCCCCGTTGGCCACCGCCGCCGCCACCGTCGCCATCTGCAGCGGAGTGGCCCGGGTGTTGTACTGCCCGATCGACGACAGCGCGAGCTGCGCCTGGTCCAGCGAGGTGTCGAAGGTGCTGGTGGCCACCGGGAAGGGGATACGCACGTCCGGGTCGTTGAAGCCGAACGCCTGCGCCGTGCGCGACATCCGGGCCAGCCCGACCCGCACTCCGAGCTTCGCGAACACGGTGTTGCACGACCACTCGAAGGCCTCCCGCACCGGGGCGTCCGCACAGCCGTCCCCCGAGTTCGTCAGCCGGGTCGTCGTCCCCGGCAGCCGGTACGGCACGGGCGAGTCGGTCGGCGCGTCCAGATCCGTCACCACGCCCGCGTCCAGCGCCGCCGCCGCGGTCACCACCTTGAAGGTGGAGCCCGGCGGATACGTCTGCCGCACCGCCCGGTTGAGCATCGGCCGGTCGGGGTCGCCGTTCAGCCGCTGCCAGGCAGCCTCGGCGCCCGGGTCGTTCCCGGACAGCAGCGCGGGGTCGTACGACGGACTCGACACCAGCGCCAGCACCCGGCCGGTCGCCGGTTCCACCGCCGCGACCGCGCCCTTGCGCCCGTCCAGCGCCGCGAAGGCCGCACGCTGGGCGCGCCGGTCGAGGGTGGTGACGACGTTTCCGCCGGGCGGACGGCCGCGCGTCACGTCGTTCCACAGCGGGAACGGCGAGAGCATCGGGTCCAGGCCGGAGAGGAGATCGTCCTCGGAGTGCTCCAGGAACGTCGTCCCGTACTCCTGCGAGGCGAAGCCGGTCACCGGCGCGTACAACGGCCCGTCGGCGTACGTCCGTTCGTAGCGCAGCTGCTCCCCGGTGTCCCGCGAGCCGGTGACCGGCGCGCCGCCGACCAGGATGTCGCCGCGCGGCTGGCCGTACCGGGCGATGGACTCGCGCCGGTTGGCCGGGTTGCCGTCGTAGGCGGCGGACCGGACGACCTGCACGCGCAGGGCGTTGACCAGCAGTGCCAGCAGGAGCAGGGCGCAGAACACGGCGGCATGCCGGATGTGCCGGGTCACGGACGGTACCTCTCTGGTCAGGGGGCGGTGCTGCCGTCGTACTGCCGTCGTGCCGAGTCGCTCACCCGGATCAGCAGCGCCACGATCGCCCAGTTGGTGACGACCGACGAGCCGCCCTGGGCCAGGAAGGGCATGGCCATGCCGGTCAGCGGGATCAGTCCGGTCACCCCGCCCGCGATGACGAACACCTGGAGCGCCACGATCGAGGCGAGCCCGACGGCGAGGAGCCGGCCGAACGGGTCGCGCAGGGCGAGGCCGGCCCGGTAGCCGCGCTCCACCAGCAGCCCGTAGAGCAGGAAGAGCGCCGACAAGCCGGCGAGACCCAGTTCCTCGCCCGCCGTCGCCAGGATGAAGTCCGACTTCGCGGCGAACCCGATGAGGACGGAGTGGCCGAGCCCCAGCCCGGTGCCGAGCACCCCGCCTGCCGCGAAGGCGAACAGGGACTGCGCGAGCTGGTTGGGCCCGAGGCCGGCGTCGATCGACGCGAACGGGTGCAGCCAGTCCTCGATCCTGCCGTGCACATGCGGTTCGAGGCGGCCGACCGCCACCGCGCCGAGCGAGGCGAGCAGCAGACCGACCGCGATCCAGCCGGTGCGGCCGGTGGCGACGTACAGCATGACCACGAAGAGCGCGAAGAAGAGCAGCGAGGTGCCCAGGTCCCGCTCCAGGACCAGCACGCCCACGCTCAGCAGCCAGATCGCGACGATCGGACCGAGCACCCGGCCGGTCGGCAGCTGCACGAACCAGATCTTGCGGCCCGCGTACGCCAGTGCGGTGCGGTTCGCCGCCAGGTACGCGGCGAAGAACACCGCGAGCAGCACCTTCGCGAACTCGCCGGGCTGGATGGAGAACCCGGCGACCCGGATCCAGATCCGGGCACCGTTCACGGCCGGGAAGAGGATGGGCAGGGTGAGCAGGGCGAGCGCGGCGACCACGCTGACGTAGGAGTAGCGCTGGAGCACCCGGTGGTCCCGCAGCGCCGCCACGACCAGGATGAACAGGGTGATGCCGAGGGTGGACCACACCAGCTGGGTCGGTGCCGCCCGGTCGCCCGGTGTCTCCAGGTCCAGCCGGTAGATCAGCACCAGCCCGATGCCGTTGAGCAGCACCCCGATCGGGAGCGGGAGGGGGTCGGCGTACGGGGCGCGCAGTCGTACGGCGAGATGGGCGACCAGCGCGAGCACGCCGAGCCCGGCGCCGTAGCCCACGGCGCCGGGCGGGACGGAGCCGTGCCGGGCGACGCCGACCGCGCAGTAGCCGTACACGGACAGCAGGACGGCCACGACGATGAGGGCGAGCTCGATGCCGCGGCGCCGGGGGAGGCGTACGGCGGGGGAGGGTGCGCCGGCCGCGGCGAACGCGGTCGTGGCTCCGGTTCCGGTTCCGGCACTCGTCATGTCCGGAACCTACCCAAATGATGTGCTGTGTGAGTCCTGGGAGTGAGGGTGTGTCAGCACCAGCGCGGCGCCTCGCCGATGTTCTCGATGTAGCGGGCCGAGCCCCAGGCCCAGGTGCCGTCGGTGAGGAGGTACCAGAGGGGGTTGCCGTCGACGGTCTCGCCGGGCGTCTTGCAGAAGATCGACACGATCTCGCCGCGGTGGACGGAGCGGATCACCTGGCTGGCCCGCGTGGGCTTGCTGCGCAGCAGCAGGGTGTTCGCGGTGACGCGGCCGCGGAAGAGGCGCTGGGTGCCCTGGTGGCCGCCCTGGCTCCACTGGTGGTCACCGCCCTGGCCGGCGCCCTGGTTCCATCCGCCGCCGCCGTTGCCGCCGCCGCCGTTGCCGCCGCCGCCGTTGCCGCCGCCGCCTTGGCCGCCGCCCTGGTTCCACTGGCCGCCGTTGCCGCCTTGGCCCCCGGCCTGGTTCCATCCGCCGCCGCCGTTGCCGCCTTGGCCCCCGGCCTGGTTCCATCCGCCGCCGCCGTTGCCGCCTTGGCCCCCGGCCTGGTTCCATCCGCCGCCGCCGTTGCCGCCTTGGCCGCCGCCCTGGTTCTGCCAGTTGTTGCTGTTGCTGTTGCCGTTGCCGTTGCCGTTGGTGTTGCCGTTGGTGTTGCTGTTCCCGTTCCCGCCTTGGTTCCAGTTGCCACCACCGCCACCACCGCCACCGCCCTGGCCCCCCTGGTCCCAGGTGCTGGTGCCGGGGTCGCCGCCGTCGCCGTTCCAGTCGTCGTCGGCGGTGGCGGGGGTGGCGACGGCCGCGGTGAGGAGAGCGCCGACGGCGGTCGCCAGGGCGAGGCGGGTGAGGGCGGAGCGGCGCAGGGACATGGCGATACCTCCATGAAGAGGATGAAAACGGCTCAGAATCTGACTTGACGCCAGATTAGGAGCGGCTCGCGCGTGTCGCCCGTCACGCTGCGCCATCGGGGAGGTGTGCGGCCTGAGGCAGCGTCAGCGTGGCCACCGCCCCGCCCTCGGGCGCGTCGGCGAAGGCCAGCTCGGCCCCCAGCACCTCCGCCTGGCCGACCGCGATGGTCAGCCCGAGTCCGTGCCCCTTCGCCCCGCCCTCCGTGCGGAACCGCTGCGGCCCGTGCGCGAGGAGGTATTCCGGATAACCGTCCCCGTGATCCCGTACGGCGACCACCGGCCCGTCCACCGTGAGGACCACGGGCCCCCGCCCGTGCCGGTGCGCGTTGGACACCAGATTGCCCAGCACCCGTTCGAGGCGCCGCCGGTCGGTCTCGACCCGTGCGTCCCGTACGACCCTGATCTCCGTGTCGGCTCCGGACGCCCGTACGACCCGCCGGGCCAGCGCCCCCAGCTCCTCGGTGCCCAGCTCCAGCCGCTCCCGCCCGGTGTCGAGCCGGGAGATCTCCAGCAGGTCCTCGGTGAGGGTGCGCAGCGCGGCGACCCGGTCGCGCACCAGCTCCGTCGGCCGGCCCGGCGGCAGCAGCTCGGCCGCGGCGTGCAGTCCGGTCAGCGGGGTGCGCAGCTCATGGGCCACGTCGGCGGTGAAGCGCTGCTCGCTCAGCAGCTTGCCCTGGAGCGTGGCCGCCATGGTGTCGAGCGCGGCGGCGACCGCCCCGACCTCGTCCTGCGGCCGGCCCGGCTGCCTGGCCCGGGGGTCGTCCACCCGTGCGTCCAGATCGCCGGCGCTGATCCGCCGGGCCACCCGCGCGGTCGTGTGCAGCCGGCGGGTCACCCGGGTCACCGCGAACGCGCCCACGAGGAGCGTGGCGCCGATGGCCAGCCCCGCGGACCACAGGATCGCGGAGTCGAGCGCCTCGATGGTGCGGGCGCTCTGCGTGTAGTCGACGCGTACGGCGAGGGCCCGTCCCCCGTCGGCGGGACCGGCCGCCCACATCGTGGGGCGCCCGGCGGTGTCGGCGACCATCGTGCCGCGCTCCCCGGCCAGCGCCAGGGTCCGCAGCGCGGCGGGCAGCCCCGGCGGGTCGACGCCCGCGCCCCAGCCGAGGCTGTCCCCGGCCTCGAACGCCGCCGTCGCGTCCGTCAGCCGGGAGAGCGCGAGGTCGCGGGCCTGGCCGACGGTCTGGTTGGTCACCGACACGTGCACGAGGACGCCGAGCAGGGCGGCGAGCGCACAGCACATCACCGTGATGAACACGGCGGCCTTCAGGGCGAGCGTGCCGGCCCACCGGGGGAGCGCGAGCCTCATCGGCCGCTCTCCGGGGCGACGGGGGAGGCGGCGGGGGATATGCCGGGGGAGGCGGACGCGGAGGGACGCGGAGAGGGGCGTCTCCCGGGCGTGCCGATGCGCAGCATCTCGTCGTGGGTGAGCAGCATCGCGCGCTGCTGCGGGTCCCAGGTCCACTGCAGCCGGTACTCGTAGCCGGCGACCTCCGAGGGGGCCCGGATGATCACCGCGCGGCCGGCCAGTTCGACGCCGCTGACCGCGTCCTCGTAGGCCATGATCTGGACGAGCCGATGGCCGCGGACGGTGTACACCCGGACGGCGGTGAGGTTGCCGGGCAGCTGCCGGAAGCCGAGCGTCATGTCGTCGCGCCCGTCGCCGGTCAGATCGCGGTAGTACGCCTGGAGGACGGGGCACGCCCGCCCGGCCGTGCCGCTCTTCCCGCAGTCGCTCATCCGCCGGGCGGTCTCCCGGTGCGCCCCCGGGCCGTAGTCGCCGGGGTGCGCGGCGATCTCCGCGCGGACGACGGCGACCGGGTCCACCTCGTGGATGTTCCCGCCGGGGACGGTGACGCCCTTCACCACCTCGGTCTCCACCTCGCCGATCGCGAAGGCGGGGCTGGAGGCGGGCGTCAGATTCGGCCAGAGCCGGTCGGGGCTGATCGCGGTCGCGGTCGGTCCCGCGCCCTGGAGGCCGCCCGCGTCACCGCAGGCCGCCGTCGCCGTGGCCAGCAGTGCGGCTGCGGCGACGGCGCGGGCTGTGCGGGCCGGGCGAGAGGGGCGGCGGCTGGGCGGCACGGGACTCCTGAGGTGCATGGTGATGCGCGGCCCCGTACACCTTATTCGTAGGGAAGTCCTTTTTGCGTACCGGGTGGTGCCGGGTGGTACACGGGCCGAGGGCGGAGCGGAGAGTGGACCGGAGGGTGGAGCGGAGGAGGGGACGGAGGATGGAGAGGAAACGATTGTGCACGGTCACTCGGCCAGCTCCTCCAGCAGCCTGGCCGTCGGCAGTCCGGCCCGCAGGTACTCCACGAACAACTCGTTGTGCAGGGCCCAGGGCGAGCGCCGTGACCGTATCAGCCGGATCGCCTCGTCGGCCGGGTGGCCCCGCCTCATCAGCGTGTGGGCGACGACCAGCCCCGACCGGTTGTATCCGCTGTAGCACCGCACCAGGACCCTGCGTCCCTGGTCCAGGGCTTCGCCGGCGGCCTGGGCCAGCCGGATCACGCCCGCGAGCTGGGTGCCGTCCAGCGGCCCGTCCGGGATCGGCCACACATGGTGCACCACCCCCGGGTCGGGACCGTGGCCCGAGCGGGCCCGGGTCAGCGTCTGGACGAGATCGAACTCGTCCCGCACCACGGCGAGGGCCGGCTGTCCGGAGGGCCCCCGGTACTCGTGGCAGCCCATCCACAGCCCCGGCACGATCTCGTCCCACGGACGGTCCGGAGCCGGTACCTCGGGTTGCTTCCTGCGGGTCCGCAACGGCGCCTCCCCACGCGCGCTCCCAGAAGGCCCGTGTCCTGCCCCACGTCGGGGACATGACACAGGGCCTGGGCCCTATGACCTGCCCAACTCCTCCCCAAGGTAACCGCCTTCTTGCCCTCGCAGCACCCCGCCTGTTCCCATGGTCATGGGGTGATGACGCATGACCGGACTGCGCGTCGTACCGACCTGGCGGCATGGCCGGGAGCGGCTCTACGTCTGTCTCACCGACGGCAGGAACATCGCCTGGTACGACCGTGAGGCGGCCCGGGTCAATCTGCTCGCCGACGACCGGCGCGAGGAGGTCCTGGAGGCGCTCGGCCCCTTCCTGACCGGCTCGGTCACCGTCGGCCCGCCCCCGGTGCCCACCCCCGCCGAACTGGCCCGCCTCGCCCTCCACCCGGACGACGACCTCGCCCCCAACCGTCCCGGCGAGGCCCTCCTGGTCTCCCTGGACCGCGACCCCGCCCCCGCCCATCGGCTGCGGCCCGACCCGCGCCGGCACGCCCTGACCGCCGAGCAGACGGTCGGCGAGGCCCTGGACCGGCTGGACGGCGCCGGCTGGCACACCCTGCACTCGATCCCGCTCCCCGGCGGCGACCGCCTCCACCACCTGACGATCGGCCCGGGCGGCCTGTTCACGATCCACTCCCTCTACGCCCGCAAGGCCCGCGTCCGCGTCGCGGACCCGCACGTCACCCTGGGCCGGCGCGACCCCGACCCCCTGCTGCGCCGCCTGCGCACCGACGCCGCCCGCGCCTCCCACGCCCTCACCGCCGAGGTCCGCCCCGTCCTGGCGCTGGTCGCCCCCACGGAGGTCACCTTCACCACGGCCCCCCGCGAGGTCCGCGTCGTCACGGCCCCCGAGATCGAGAACTTCACCCGCCTCGGCGGAGTCCTGAAGCCGGCCGACGTCGAGGCGCTGCACGCGATGGCCCGCGACCGCAACACCTGGACCCACCTCTGACCGCCCCGACGGGCGGGAGCGGTCGCTCGCTCTTCCGCGGGAAGAGCTTCCACGGGCCCCGGACGGCTCCCCCGACCGCTCGCCGCCCATCGGAAGCGCACCCCGCCTGCCGGCCGTCCCCGGGGAGGGGGTGCGTGGCCCCGGTCGGCTGTCCTGACCGTGCGGGTGGTCGGTGCTGCCGCGCCCCCGCATGCCGGCTGCCCCGCCACCACCGTGAGGGCCGGTGGCCCCGGAGATGGTGACGGCCGGGACGGTTCCCGGGGAGGGTGTGCGTGGCCCCGGTCGGCGGTCGGCCGCGCCCTGGGCTCACATGCCCGTCATACCGTCGCCGCCGGTGAGGCCCGGAGCCAGGGACGGGAACCAGAAGACCGCTACGGCCAGGACGATCGAGGCGATCCCCACGGCGCGGGCCACCAGGCGGCCGGCCGGAGCGAGTTTCTCGGCGGTGATCACGGCGGCCAGGACCACCATGGCCCACACGTTCATCACGCCGAACGCCGCCAGCAGCACCATCAGCGACCAGCAGCAGCCCAGGCAGTAGGCCCCGTGGTGGGCTCCGGCCCGCAGATCGCGCGAGCGCCCCGGGTACGCGGCGTAGCGCAGCATCAGGCCGATGGGCGAGCGGCACCTCGCCAGGCAACGGTCCTTGAGGGGCGTGAGCTGGTAGACGCCGCTGACCGCGAACACGGCCGCGGCCACCGCCGTGCCCGCCGCCGACGGCAGGCGCGCCGCCCGCCCGAGGCCGACGGCCAGCGCGTACGCCGGCAGCCCGGCCGCGGCCCAGACGAGCAGGTAGGCGGCCGTGAAGACGACCATGCGCGCGGCCCGGTGCACGGTGATGGTGCGCGCGTACAGGGCGGCGACGGGTGCCGTGGCGGGCAGCATCATCGCCGTCATCATCAGCGTCCACACGCCCAGGAACGCGGCAAGCCCCAGGCCCATGGTGCCGGGCATCGCCGACATGCCGCCCCAGCGCGTCACCGTCCAGACCCAGGCGGCGGCCGCCACGACCAGCAGCAGCCCGACGGGGGCCACCCGCCCGCGGACGGTGGCCGGCCCCGCGGTCATCCGGACCACGTGAACGGGGCCGCGTGTCCGTTGCCGCCCGTGAAGTCCCAGGTCCGGCCGTACACGCCGGAGCCCGTCGCCCGGGTGGACCGGGCGATCGTCAGGGTGCTGTTCACCGGGTGGAACATGCCCGTCAGCTTCATCACCGGACCGTCGTCGCCGAACTGCGGGGCGACCTGGTCCTCGATCTCGACGTCGATGGCGTCGCCCACCCGCGCGGAGTGGAGGCGCCCGTCGTCGCGGTAGTCGATGGGGACGCGCTGCACGCCGAGGACCTCGCCGATGAGCGGGGTGAGCCCCGCCATCGGCCCGCCCGCCTGGCCCGAGAAGACCCTGCCCAGCGCCTCCGCCTGGCCGTCGTCGGCTGCCGCGTCGACGTACAGCGCCACCTGCCAGCCGCCCTCGGCCATCACCCGCGGCCCGTCGACGAAGACGGCCACGCTGCGGTCGGAGACGTCGACGTCGTCCACGGTCCCGCTGTCCACGTGGAACGCGAAGGTCACCTGACAGCGCTCGTGGTCGGCCGGTGCCGTCAGGCCCGAGGTGGTGCAGGGGCACACCACGTCACAGTTGCAGCTCTCCAGGTACGTGCCGCTCAGATTCCAGGGCATAGCACTTCCTCCCTGTCGTGCGGCCCCCGGGGCAAGGGGACGCATCGAGAGGATCCGCTCCGCCCCGGCGCCGCTCACTCCAGGCTATTCCCGACGAGCCCCGTGGCGCAGATCCGCCGCCCGTGGCCGGACGGCCCCGCGCAACCGGGGCGGACGTACGAACTCACCCCGGCACCCCGCCCGCGCGGTCCGGGTCCAGCACCGGCGCCAGGAGGTCACCCCACTCCAGCACCCGCCCCATCACCTCCCCCGCCCCCAGCGCCATCCGGCCGGCCTCCCCCGACCCCGCGACCGCCTCCACCTCCTCCCAGCGCACCGGCGCCGACACCAGCGGAGTCTCCCGGGCCCGCAGGGTGTAGGCCGTGGCCGTCGTCTTGCGGGCCGCGTTCTGGCTCCAGTCCACGAACACCTTCCCCGGCCGCAGACTCCGTGTCATCCGGTGCAGCACCAGCGAGGGCATCGCCCGCTCCGCCTCCACCGCCAGCCTCTTCGCGTACTCCGTCACCCGCTGCGACGAAGCCCCCCGCACCGCCGCCACCAGGTGCAGCCCCTTCGACCCGGACGTCTTCGCGCACGCCTCGATCCCGTCCTCCGCCAGCCGCTCGCGCAGCCACAGCGCGACCCCGCAGCACTCCGCGACACCCGCCGGCGCCCCCGGGTCGAGGTCGAAGACCAGCCGGTCGGCGTGCCCGGGGTCCTGGATCACCCACTGGGACGTATGGAACTCGGTCACCAGGTTCGCCGCCCACATCAGGCTCGCCAGATCCTGTACGACCACCATCCGCGCCGGCCCCTCCGAGCGCGGCACCTGCGCCGTGGTCACCCACTCGGGCGTCCCCGGCGGCACGTTCTTGGCGAAGAACACCTGGCCGTCCGGCCCGTCCGGATAGCGCAGGAAGGACAGCGGCCGGTCCCGCAGATGGGGGAGCAGGACGTCGGCGACCGTGGCGTAGTAGTGGAGCACCTCGCCCTTGGTGAAGCCGGTCGCCGGATACAGCACCTTCTCCAGGTTGCTGAGGGCGAGCCTCCGCCCCTCCACCTCCGCGATCGGCGTCATACGATGAGAATCACACGAATCACGCAAAGAGTGCGAATCATTCCATTTGCCATAATTTCCCGTGCTCAGGAGGTTGCTGCCCGTGCGATCCATCTGGAACGGCGCCATCTCCTTCGGTCTCGTCAGCATCCCGATCAAGCTGGTGAACGCCACCGAGAGCCACTCGATCTCCTTCCGTCAGATCCACACCGAGGACGGTGGCCGCATCCGCTACCGCAAGGTCTGTGAGCTGGAGGACCGCGAGGTGAGCACCGCGGAGATCGGCAAGGGCTACGAGGACGCGGACGGCACGATCATCCCGATCACCGACGAGGACCTGTCCCACCTCCCCCTGCCGACCGCGAAGACGATCGAGATCGTGGCCTTCGTCCCGGCCGACCGGATCGATCCCCTCCAGATGGACGCCGCCTACTACCTCCAGGCCGGAGGCGCGCCCGCCGCGAAGCCGTACACCCTCCTGCGGGAAGCCCTCAAGCGCAGCCACAAGGTCGCCATCGCCAAGTACGCGCTGCGGGGCCGTGAGCGCCTCGGCATGCTCCGGGTGGTCGGCGACGCGATCGCCATGCACGGCCTGCTCTGGCCGGACGAGGTCCGCGCCCCCGAGGGCCTCGCCCCCGACACCGACGTCACCGTCCGCGACAAGGAACTCGACCTCGCGGACGCCCTGATGGACACCCTCGGCGAGGTCGACCTCGACGACCTGCACGACGAGTACCGCGAGGCCGTCGAGGAGGTCGTCGCGGCGAAGGCGGCCGGCGAGACACCGCCCGAGACGCCCTCCGCGCCCTCCGGCGGCAAGGTCCTGGACCTGATGGCGGCCCTGGAGAACAGTGTGCGCGCCGCCAAGGAGTCGCGGGGCGAGGCGCCCCCGGCGGAGACCGGGCTCAGATCCCTCTCGCGCCCCAAGGAGCCGGCCGGGAAGAAGTCCACGTCGGCCACGAAGCGTGCGGAGCCCGCCGCCCGCAAGTCGACGGCCCGGACCGCCAAGACCGCCAAGTCGGCCCAGAGCGCGAAGAAGGCCGCGTCGGCGACGAAGAGCACGGCCAAGAAGACCGCCGCGAAGAAGACGGCGACGGCCAGGAAGACCCCGGCGAAGAAGACGGCGGCCCGCAAGCGTACGGCCTGATCGGGCGGCCGTCCCGCCCCGGCCGCCTCGCCGGGCCGGGCGTCCTCGACGCCCGTCGGCTCACCCGCCCACCCCGGCTCCCGCACTCTTGACGGCGGCGATGTTACCGGTAACATCGAGCTTCGTCGGAGAGCACGACATCCCTGCCCACACCGCCGTGGGCCGTCCGTCCCTGGAGGCCGCGTGACCGACCAGCGCACGCGGCGACGGCATACCCCACAGGTGCCGGTGCCGGTGCCGGTGGCGGTGACGGTGACGGTGCCGGTGGCGGTGACGGTGCCCGGGCAGGTGCCTGGACCGCTGGACCTCCCCGACTTACTCCCCGACTTCCTCCCCGCCTTCCGCCCCGCCGCCGTCGCGGCCGCCTGTGGCGCCTTCGCGCTGATGGGCGCGCTCCAGGCCTTCTACGGGCCCGCCATCCCGGCCCTGCGCGAGGAGTTCGGACTCTCGCCCTCCGCCACGGGGCCGGCCCTGAGCGCCCACTTCGTCGGGGGAGTCGTGGGCGTGCTCCTCTTCGACCGGCTGTACGGCCGTATCGGCAACCGGCGGCTGCTCGGCTGCTCGTACCTGCTGATGGCGACCGGCGCGGCGGGCTTCGCGCTCGCGCCGGACTGGGGCGCGATCCTCGGCCCCGCCCTGATCGGCGCGGTCGGCGCCGACCGCCACCCCACCGTCTTCCCCGCCCTCGCCCTGGTCACCCTGCCGCTGCTGCGGTGCCTGCGCGGGGTACGCGACCACGTCCCGCCGCAGCCCGGCGACACTCCCGGCCGGCCCGCGACCGCCCCCGCCCGCCGCGCCCTGCGCTCCGTCCTGACCGTGTTCGTCGCCCTCTACGTCCTGCACGTCGGCATCGAGGCCGGTGTCGGCGGCTGGGAACCCACCCACCTGGAGACCGCCGGCTACGGCGCGGGCATCGCCGCCACCGCCACCTCCGTGTGCTGGCTGATGATGACCGCCGGCCGCTTCCTCGCGGCCCCGCTCGCCCTGCGCTTCTCCGCCCAGGCGATCATCACGGTCTCCTGCGCGGGAATGACGGCCTGCCTGCTGCCGGCCGCCGTACCGGACCTCGCGCCGTACGCCTATGCGGGCGTCGGTCTCTTCATCGCGCCGATCTTCCCGACCGGCCTGCCCCGGCTCCACCGGGCCGCGCCCCACGCCCGCCGGGCCGGCGCCCTCGTCATCGCGGCCTCCCTGGCGGGCGGGGTCGCGGCGGGCCCCTCGCTCGGCAAGGTCATCGAGTGGTCGGGCGTCCGCGCCGTACCGCTGCTGCTCGCCGCGGTGTCGGCCCTGTGTCTCGCCGCGACCCTGTGGCTGACCCGGGCGACCCGCACCCCGGCCCGGCCGTCGGCTCCCGGCCCGCACCCCGCCCGCAGCACGTCACTCCGTACCGAACCGCACCGAAGGGGAACCCCATGCCCGCCCTGACCACGACCACCGACGGCTTCCTCCTGCACGGCACCCCCTTCCGCATCCTCTCCGGAGCGCTCCACTACTTCCGCGTCCACCCCGACCAATGGCCCGACCGTCTGCGCAAGGCCCGCCTCATGGGCCTGAACACCGTGGAGACCTACCTCCCCTGGAACCTCCACGAGCCCACCCCCGGCACCCTCGACCTCGACGGCCTCCTCGACCTCCCCCGCTTCCTGCGCCTCGCCCAGCAGGAGGGCCTCCACGTCCTCCTGCGCCCCGGCCCCTTCATCTGCGCCGAGTGGGACGGCGGCGGCCTCCCCTACTGGCTGACCTCGGACCCCGACATCCGCCTGCGCACCAGCGACCCCCGCTTCACCGACGCCTTCGACCGCTACCTCGACCTGCTCCTGCCCGCCCTCCTGCCGTACATGGCCGCGTCGGGCGGACCGGTCATCGCCGTCCAGGTGGAGAACGAGTACGGCGCGTACGGCGACGACACCGCCTACCTCAAGCACGTGGAGAGCAGCCTGCGCTCCCGCGGCGTCGAGGAACTCCTCTTCACCTGCGACCAGACCGACGGCGACCACCTCACCCGGGGCACCCTCCCGGGCGTCCTCGCCACCGGCACCTTCGGCAGTCGCGTCGACACCTCCCTCGCCCGCCTGCGCGAGCACCAGCCCGAAGGCCCGTTGATGTGCTCGGAGTTCTGGATCGGCTGGTTCGACCACTGGGGCGGCCCGCACCACGGCCGGGACGCCGCGGACGCCGCCGCCGACCTGGACCGCCTCCTCGCCGCGGGTGCCTCCGTCAACATCTACATGTTCCACGGCGGCACCAACTTCGGTTACACCAACGGCGCCAACCACCACCACGCCTACGCGCCCACCATCACCTCGTACGACTACGACGCCCCGCTCACCGAGAGCGGCGACCCCGGGCCCAAGTACCACGCGTTCCGTGAGGTGATCGCCCGTCACGCCGGGGTCCCGGACGAGCCGGTGCCGTCCCCGGCCCGCAAACTGCCCGTCACCGAGGTCGAGTTGACCCATCGGCTCGCCCTCTTCCAGCGGCTCGGCCACGACGGGGTGCACTCCGCCGACCCCGTCACCGCCGACGCGCTGGGCCGGCGCGCCGGTTACGTCCTCTACCGGACCACCGTCCCCGCCGAGGGGCCCGGCCTGCTCCACTTCGAGGGCGGAGTCGGCGACCGCGCCCAGGTCTTCGTGGACGGCGCCCCCGCCGGCGTCCTCGAACGCGAGCGTTACGACGAGAGCCTCCCGGTCCACGTCCCCCGCGCCGGCGCGCGACTCGACGTCCTGGTGGAGAACATGGGCCGGGTCAACTACGGCCCCCGCATCGGCGTCCCCAAGGGCCTGCTGGGCCCGGTCACCCTCGACGGCGAGGCGCTCCAGGGCTGGGACTGCCACCCGCTGCCCGTGGACGAGGTGCCGCCCACCGCCGCCTTCGCCCCGGCGACCACGCCCACCTCGGCCGAACCGGCCTTCCACCGGGGCACGTTCGAGGTCGACGAACCCGCCGACACCTTCCTCTCCCTCCCCGGGTGGACCAAGGGCCAGGCCTGGGTCAACGGCTTCCACCTGGGCCGCTACTGGAACCGCGGCCCCCAGCGCACCCTCTACGTCCCGGCCCCCGTCCTGCGCCCCGGCACCAACGACCTGGTCCTCCTCGAACTCCACGGCACGACGACCCCCAGGGCCCACCTCAGGAACACCCCGGACCTGGGCCCGACGACCCCCTGACACCACCCCCGACCTCACCCATGGCCCCACCTCGGCCCGGCCCCACCTCGGCCCCGGCCCAGGCTGGCCCGGGGCACCGGCTCGGGTTTGGCCCAGGCCCCGGCTTGGTCCCGGCTCGGGCTGGGGCACGGTTCCGCCCGGGTCCCGGCTCGGCCGTGAACCAGGTCCCGCACCTGCATTCGGCTCGGGTGCCTGGCTCGGGCCGGGCCCGGCCCCGGATCGGGGCCCTTACCTGGCCCGGACCCGACTCCGTCGCGGATCAGGCCCCGCGCCGGAATGCGGCTCGGGCCCGGACTCGGCTCGGGCCCGGGTCAGGCCCCGCGCCCGGATCCGGCTCTGGTCCGGTCACGGCTCGGCCCGGATCAGGCCCCGCGCCGGCTCCGACATGGGACCGGATCAGGGCCGGACCACGTGCTGAAGCCCGACCCGGTCCGGTTTGTGTCCTGGTCCGGTTTCTGTCCCGGCCCCGGCCGGACCGGGGTCGACCGCGATTCGAACCGGCGTCTGGTGCCCAGCCCACCCGAGTGGCAAGCGCCCGTGGCGGCGCCGAGCGCCACCCCCACGCACACCCTCCCCGCCCGCCCGCAGCAGCCCCTGGCCCGTGCCCAAGCCTCGGGCCCCACCACGGAGTTCACCCGATGCCGTGTCACCACCTTCAGGTTCCCGGCCCCTCCGCACCGCCCCTGCGGGGGCATCTTCCCTTCACCGATGCACCGGGCGTTCCCGATCCCATCGAGGTGACCAGCCGCTGGCTGACCCGCGCCGGGCGCCCGTGGTTCCCCGTCTCCGGGGAGTTCCACTACTCCCGCCATCCGGCGCCCCGCTGGGAGGAGGAGCTCCTGAAGATGAAGGCGGGCGGGGTGACCGCGGTCGCCTCCTACCTCATCTGGATCCACCACGAGGAGACCGAGGGCGACCTCCGCTTCGACGGCGACCGCGACGTACGCCGGTTCGCCCGCCTCTGCGCCCGCCACGGCCTCGACTTCATCCCCCGTATCGGCCCCTGGTCCCACGCCGAGGTGCGCAACGGCGGTCTCCCCGACTGGGTCCTGGCCCGCACCCCCGCACCCCGCACGGACGACCCGGCGTACCTGGCCGCCGTACGCCCCTGGTTCGCGGCGATCGGGGCCCGGCTCGCCGGTCTGGACCGCGCGTCCGGCGGGCCGATCGTCGCCGTGCAGATCGAGAACGAGCTGTACGACCAGCCCGGCCACCTGCTGACCCTCAAACGCATGGCCCGGGAAGCCGGTCTCGACGCACCCCTGTGGACCTCCACCGCCTGGGGCGGCGTCCAGCTTCCCGGCGACGAACTGCTCCCGCTCCACGGCGGCTACCCGGAGACCTTCTGGACCGAGCACGACGGCGGCTGGCCCGACACCTGCCGCAAGCACTTCTTCTTCACCCACCAGCGCGACGACGAGGGCATCGGCGCCGACCTGCGCCCCACGACCGTCCGCGGCACCGACCCGGCGGCCCACGCCGACCGTTTCCCCTGGGTCACCTGCGAGCTGGGCGGCGGCATGGCGGTCGCCTACCACCGCCGCCCGCGCGTCGACGCCGCCGACATCGGCGCCCTCGCGCTCACCAAGATCGGCTGCGGCTCGGTCTGGCAGGGCTACTACATGGTCCACGGCGGCACCAACCCGCCCGGTGACCGCACCACCCTCCAGGAGTCCCACGCCACCGCCTACCCCAACGACCTGCCCGTCCTGACGTACGACTTCCAGGCCCCGCTGGGCGAGTACGGCCAGTACCGCCCGTCGTACGACGAACTCCGCCTCCAGCACCTGCTGCTCGCGGAGTTCGGCGAGCGGATCGCCCCCATGGAGTCGGCCCTGCCCGCAGACGGCCCGGCCGACCGGCACGACGGCGCCACCCTGCGCTGGGCGGTCCGCACCGACGGCCGCGCCCACGGCTTCCTCTTCGTCACCAACCACCAGCCGCACGAGCCGCTGCCCGACCACGAGCGGACCACCTTCACGGTCGCGTTCCCGGACACCGCGCCCCTCACCCTGCCCACCACCCCCGTCACCGTCCCCTCCGGCGCCTACTTCTGCTGGCCCCTGCGCCTGGACGTGGCGGGCCTGCGCCTCGACTGGGCCACGGCCCAGCCGGTCTGCACGGTCGCCGACGAGGACGGCCGCACCGTGCTGGTGCTCGCCGCGACGGAGGGCATCACCCCCGAACTGGCCCTGGACGCACGGACGGTGGGGAAGGTCCTCGCGGCGGGCACGGGGACCGTGCGCCGCGAGGACGGCCGGGTCCTGATCACCGGCCTGCGCCCCGGCACCGACGCCCTCGTGGAGACGGAGACCACCGACGGCACCCCGGTGGCCCTGCTGGTCCTGGACGCGACGACGGCCCGTACGGCCTACAAGGGCCGGGCCTGGGGAGCCCCGCGGCTGATCCTCTCCCCGGAGGGGGTCGTCTTCGACGAGGTCCGGGACGAGGTACGCCTCCACGCCCGCACGGACCCGCGCCCCGGCCGGCGGCCGGCCCTGGCGGTCCTCCCCGCCCCGGCCCGCCCCCCGACGGTCGCGGACGCCACCCTGGAAGAGACCCGGGACGGCGCCCTGACCCGCTACACCCTCTTCCCCGACCCCGACCCGGACCCTGACCGGGAGCCGGGGGGCGCCCTCCTGCCGGACCCCTCGGTCAGCCTCCTGCGCCCGCCGGGCCCCGCGCCCACCCCCGTCACCGGTGTCCTGGACCGCGCGAGCGCCCCGGCCGACGAGCACTACGACACCGTGGCCGCCGTGTACCGGGTGGACGTCCCCGCGCGGGTCCCCGAGGGCACCCTGCTGCGACTGCACTGGACGGGGGACACGGCACGCGCGTACACGCGGGCCGGGCACCTCGTGGCGGACCAGTTCTTCTCCGGGCGCCCCTGGGAGCTGGCCGCGGAGCTGGTGCCGCCGGGCGAACCCGTCCTGCTGAAGGTGCTGCCCGCGGCCGCCGGGGCGAAGGTGTACACGCCGGTGGAGCCGGCCCCGGGCGTCGCGGAGGTGACCCACGCGGAGTGGATCCACCGCCCGACGTGGACGCTCCGCCCGACCTGACCCCGGCCGCCCCACCCCGCCCGGCCTATCCTGTGGGTCAGCCGGGCGGGGCAGGCCCGGTGGATCCGCGGCCGGCGCCAGGCCCGTCCGCGGAGCAGCCCAGGCCGAAGGAAGCAGAGCACCCACCATGACCGCAGGCGCCGCCGACGGCCCGGCGACCAAGGGACGCAGCCGCCGCAACTTCGCCGGCGCGCGCCCCGTGATGGACGACGTGGCGAAACTCGCCGGCGTCTCCAAACAGACTGTCTCCCGGGTGCTCAACGACAACCCGGCCGTGCGCGCCGAGACCCGCGAGGCCGTCCGGGCGGCGATGCGCACCCTCGGCTACCGCCCGAGCAGCAGCGCCCGCTCCCTGGCCAGCGGCCGCACCCGGATGCTCGGCGTGATCTCCTTCGACGCCGCCCGCTACGGCCCCGCCTCCACCCTCACCGCCATCAACACGGCCGCGCAGGAGGCCGGTTACCTGGTCAGCTCGATCGCCCTGGACACCGCCGACAAGGACACCGTCGTCCGCGCGGCGGACCGGCTCTCCGCCGAGGGCGCCGACGGAGTGATCGCGATCGCCCCCCAGCTCCGGGTCGCCCGGGCGCTGGCCGAGGCCCACCTGGACACCCCGCTGGTGGTCATGGACAACGACCTCGGCGACGGCACCCCCATGGTCACCTCGGACGCCCGCACCGGCGCCCGCAAGGCCACCGAGCATCTGCTGTCCCTCGGCCACCCGACCGTCCGGCATGTGGCGGGCCCGACCGGCTGGACCTCCGCCGACCGCCGCGCCGACAGCTGGCGGGACACGCTGAAGGCGGCCGGGGCCGAGATCCACGCCCCGCTCATCGGCGACTGGAGCGCCGACTCCGGCTACGACCTGGGCCGCGCGCTCGCCGAGGACCCGTCCGTCACCGCGGTCTTCGTCTCCAACGACCAGATGGCCCTCGGCGTCCTGCGCGCCCTGCACGAGGCGGGCCGCGGCGTGCCCGAGGACGTCAGCGTCGTCGGCTACGACGACATCCCGGAGGCCGCGCACTTCCTGCCCCCGCTGACCACCATCCGTACGGACTTCACGGACGTCGGCACCATCTCGCTGCGCATCCTGCTGGACCGCATCGACGCCTCCGCCGGTCCGCGGCCACCGGTACCGCCGCTGACCCTGGTCCCCGTGGAACTACGCGTCCGGGACAGCACGCGCACCGTCTGACCCGGTGCCGGAAGCCCTCACGCCGAGGGCGCGAACGCCTCGACCCGCACCCCGGTGTCGCAGACGCGCACCGCCTTCTTCCTCCCGTCCGAGGCGGTGAAGGCGGGGGTCAGCGGCCGTGACTCGCCGGGCGGGACGACGTCGAGCCCGGCGATCGCGTCGCACTCGTCGAGGCTGGTGAAGGTGAGCGCGGCGACGGCGGAACCGCCCGGCCCGAGGGTGACCTTCGGGGCCTCGGCGGCCGACCCGGCCCAGTCCACCGGCAGTTCGGTCCGCCCGGTCGGGCCCTCGAAGAGCAGCGAGGGGAAGCCGCGTACCGTGCAGGAGCCTTCGCCCTCGTGGGTGAGCACGACGGAGGCCCGGCCCTGCCCGGTGCTCCGCGCCACGGCCGTCAGGTCCTCCGTACGGCAGTGATCGGCGGCGGGACTGGGCAGCGAATCGGCGCCGAAGAGCACGCCGGCGGACGGGGCGGAGGCGTCCGGGCCGCTACCGGCACCGGCACGTTCCCCGCCGGTCTTCCCGGCGTCGTCGGCTCCGGCGCCCGCGCCCGCGTCAGGGGCCGGGTCCGCGCCGGATCCGCCCCTCGGGACGTACCCGGTCTCGGCCGAGGACACGTCGGGCGAGCCACCGGACGCCGTATCAGGGCCGGACGAGCAGCCCGCCGCCCCCACGAGGAGCAGGGCCACGAAGGCGTACCTCATCGGTCGGCGCATGACTCCTGCTGCTTCATCGTTCATCGGACGGAGGGATGGACGGAGGGATGGACGGAGGGGGACGGACGGAGGGACAGGCGGGTGGGCGGCGGGCTGACGGGGCGGGCAGACCAACGGATCGTGGCCCCGGCCCACGACTGCGAGGGTATTGCATAGACTCCACGGCGATCACTTTCACCGGTGCCGCGCAGCGCACCGCCTTCTGGGGGAAAGGCACACGCGTGCAGTCGAGCGACCATGCCATGCGCCGACGGAGGTTCCTGGGCGCAGGAGCCGTCACTCTGGGAGCCGCCGGGGCGGCCGCCGCCGGGCAGGTGCTGCCTGAGCGCGCCTCCGCCTCGGTGAGCGGTGCCGCCGCCGCGGCCGGCGCGGGCGCGGAGGTGAGCGGAACGGTCTTCAAACTCGGCGTGGCCTCCGGAGATCCCCTGCCCACCGCGATCGTGCTGTGGACGAGGGTGCTGCCGGCGACCCCGGGCAACTCCGGAATCCTGCCGCCCACGGTGCCCGTGACCTGGGAACTCGCCGCGGACAGCGCATTCACCGCGATCGTCAGGAGCGGTACGGCGACCGCGAGCGGCAGCCTCGGGCACAGCGTCCACGTGGACGTCACGGGTCTGACGCCGGCCACCGACTACTGGTACCGGTTCAAGGCGCTGGACCGGACCTCCCCCACCGGCCGCACCCGTACCGCCCCCGCCGCCAGCAGCACCCCGGAGAACCTGCGGATCGCGCTCGCCTCCTGCCAGAACTGGCAGCACGGCTACTTCACCGCCTACCGGGACATGCGCGCACAGCAGCCGGACCTGGTGCTGTTCGTCGGCGACTACATCTACGAGAGCTCCGCCTACTCGTACCGCGTACGCCGCCACGAGGGCACCGGACAGCCCGTCACGCTCGCCCAGTACCGGGCCCGCCACGAGCAGTACAACACCGACCCGGACCTCCAGGCGATGCGTGCCGCCGCCCCGTTCGTCGTCGTCTTCGACGACCACGAGGTGGAGCAGGACTGGGCCGGTGACGTGGCGAACGACCCGGTGGCCTGGCCCACCGCCAAGTTCCTGGCCCGCCGTGCCGCCGCCTTCCAGGCCTTCTACGAGCACATGCCGATCCGGACCGCGCAGCGGCCCAGCGGCCCGGACGTGCAGATGTACCGCTCCCTCGACTTCGGCACCCTGGCCCGGCTGCACGTCCTGGACACCCGGCAGTACCGCGACGACCAGGCGACCACCGACGCCGGTGCGCTGAAGAACGGCCGCGTGATCATGGGCGACACCCAGCGGGAGTGGCTGGTGAGGAGCATGACCGGCTCCGGTGCGCGCTGGAACCTGGTCGCCTCCCAGGTGATGATGGCCGAGACCGACTTCCTGGCGGGGGTCGGCAAGGAGTGGTCGTACGACGCCTGGGACGGCTACCAGAAGGAACGTGCCGCCCTGCTGGCCGAGTTCCAGGACGTCCGCAACCCGGTCGTGCTGTCCGGCGACCGTCACCGCACCATCGTCAGCGACCTCAAGCTGGACTTCGCCGACCCGGAATCGGCCGTGGTCGGCGCGGAGTTCGTCGGGACGTCCATCTCCAGCAGCGGCGACGAGGACCTGGCCGCCTTCGCCGCCGAGTGGGCGCCCAAGCTGGCGGACAACCCGCACTGGAAGATGATCGACGCCCGGCGCGGTTATCTCCTCCTCGACATCACCGCCGACGGCATCGAGGCCCGGCTGCGGGCGGTCTCCACGGTGCTCACGAAGAACGGCACGACGGCGACGGCCGCGACCTTCCGGGTGGAGGACGGGGTGCCGGGCGTGTACCAGATGGGGGTGGCGACGGGGACGGCGGCGAGCGCGCAGGAGTCACCGTCCGGGACGGACGGGGCGACGGCCACCGCCGACCCGGCCGGGCCGGCGACCCCTTCCCCGGCCTCCACCCCGGACGGGGCGACGGCCACGGCGGACGCGACCGCCGACGCCGCCTCCGGGACGACCCCCGGCCTCCCCGCCGACGCATCCTCCGGCAGCTCCGTCACCCCCGACGCCTCCACCACCCCCTGACCCTCCGGGAGAGCATGTGTTCACCCTCCGATCCCGGCGGCACGAGGCAGACGGCACCGAGCGCCGTTCCGGGCGCCGCCGCCCCCGCGCCCGGAAGGCCGCGGCGCTGGCCGGCACGGTCGCGGTGCTGGCGGCGGGCGTCTTCGTCCTGTCGCCCGGTGACGCGGACGCGACCGCACCGGCGCGCGGCGACTTCGACGGGGACGGCACGTCCGACCTCGTCTACCGCAATGTGGCGGGCCAGCTGTACGTCAACACCGGCGCGGCCGAGACGATGGCCCTCGACACGGACGTGGCCAAGGTCAAGGACGTCCTCACCCCGGGCGATCTCGACTCGGACGGCGTCCAGGACGTGCTGACCCTGAGCCCGGCCGGTGTGCTCTCCTTCCACACCGGCGTCTACGCCCGCACCCCCGGCGGTCTGGGTTCGTACCGCGCGGTCGCGTCCGGGTGGCAGATCTACGACAAGGTCGTCGCCCCGGGGGACCTGAACCGCGACGGCAAGGCCGACCTGCTGGCCCGCACCCCGGCCGGCACCCTGTACTACTACCCGGGCAAGGGCACCGGTGCCTTCGGCAGCAGGGTGACGGTCGGGGCGGGCTGGCAGCAGTACGACGAGCTGATCGGCGCCGGGGACCTCAACGGCGACGGCGTCGGCGACGTCCTGGCCCGCACCCCGGCGGGGGTCCTCTACCGCTACACGGGCAAGAAGGGCGGCACCTTCAACGCCCGGGTCAAGGACGCGAAGACCGAGTGGGCCTCGTACGGACAGATCATCGGCGGCGGCGACTGGGACGGCAACGGCAGGACCGACCTGCTGGCCAGGGACTTCGCCGGTCAGCTCTGGTTCTACGCCGGCACCGGCAAGGGCACCTTCGGCGCCAGGGCCGCCCGCAGCAAGGGCTGGGGCAAGGTGACGCAGTTCGCGGGGGCGGGGAACAACCCGCACTACGGCAAGTTCGGTGTGCTGGCCCGCACCTCGGCCGGCGCGGTCTACAGCTACCAGGTGACCGGCACGGGCACCCTCACCGGCAGACTCCTCGTCGGCACGGGCTGGCCCTCCTCCACCACCCGCCTGTCCTATGCCGTCTCCCTGCGCCAGAACGGCCTGGCGGACCTGGTCGTCCACTCGGTCGGCACGGGCAGACTGACCAACCCGGCGTCCTACGCCCTCTCGGACCCCACCCTCGCCACGGGCTCCACCTCCTACCGGCGGATCGTGGGCCCGGGTGACCTGACCGGCGACGGCAGGAGCGATCTGCTGGCCGTCACCGGCGCCGGCACCCTCTACCTCCACGCGGGCGACGGCACCGGCACCTCGGTCGCCTCCCCTGCCAAGATCAGCACCGGCTGGCAGCGCTGCAACGCCCTGGTCGGTGCGGGCGACTTCACCGGAGACGGCCGGCCGGACCTCCTGGCCCGGGACACCTCGGGCACCCTGTGGCGCTACGCGGGCACGGGCTCCGCCTCCGCGCCCTTCGCCGCCCGGGTGAAGGTGGGAACGGGCTGGCAGACCTACAAGAACCTCTTCTCGCCGGGCGACGCCAACGGCGACGGCAAGCCCGACCTGATGGCCACGACGTCCGCGGGCGCCCTGTACTTCTACGCCGGCACGGGGACGGGCGGCTTCAAGGCCCGGGTGAGCAAGGCGAGCAGCGGCTGGGGGAGCTGGGCGGACCTGCTGTGAACCGGGCCGGTTCTTCTCGGGATACCGGATTCGGTGACGGATACCCCGACTGGCCGGAACGTCATTGATCGCCGGCGATCGCCGCCGATTCTCTTTCGCTCGCCGTGGACCGCGGGATGGGCGTTTCCTCGCTGTGTTTCGGCTGTTCGGGTGAGAGTATGGAGCGCGAGCGTCTCGGAGACAGCCGATGTGAGAGAAGCCATGCTGAAGATTCTGATCGCCGAGGACATGGTGATGTTACGCCGGGCGTTGGCCGAACTTCTCTCGCTGGAAAGCGATTTCGACGTGGTGGCCGAAGTCGATCGCGGTGATGAGATCGTCCCGAGGGCGCGGGCGCTGCGACCGGATGTGGCCGTACTCGACATCGGCCTTCCCGGCATGGACGGCATCACCGCCGCCGCGGCGCTCTGTACCGCCGTGCCCGACTGCCGGATCCTCATGCTCACGGGGCTCGGCAATCCCAGCACCCTGCGCCGGGCGCTGGCCTCCCGGGCCACCGGATTCCTCTGCAAGGACGCCAACCCCGCCCAACTCGTCGGCGCCATCCGGGCGGTGGCCGCGGGCAAGCGGGTCGTCGACCCGCACCTGGCGGTCGCGGCGCTCGAAGAGGTGACGCAGCCGCTGGCCCCGCGTGAGCTGGAGGTCCTGCGGCTCGCCGCCGCGGGCGAGGGCACCGCGGCCATCGCCGGCCGGCTGTTCCTCTCCACGGGCACGGTGCGCAACTACCTGAGCAGCGCCGTGGTCAAACTGGGCGCGCGCAACCGGATGGACGCGGTACGGATCGCCCGTGAGGGCGGCTGGATCTGAGGCGCTCAGGCCACGGTCGCCGAGCCGTGCATCCCGCTGTCGGAGGGGTGCCCCGGCCGGACGAGCCAGTGCCGGGGCGTGGCCGTCTTCGCGGGCAGCGGGACGACCGCCGTCAGGCAGAACCACTTCCCGTCCATGACCTCCGCGGTGAGTCTGCCCTCCACCGCCTCGATGCGGTCGCGAAGGTTGTTGAGGCCGCTTCCCGGGCGGGTGCCGCGCAGCGCGGTGGCCGGGAAGCCGTCGAGCCCGTCGTTGGTCACCGTCATCCTGACCGCGCCCGGTTCGCGCTGGAGCCGGACGGCGCAGTTGCCGACCCTGCTGTGCCGCAGCATATTGGTGACCCCTTCGCGCAGCACCGTCGCCAGGGCGGTCTCGACGTCGGACGGCAGCGGCCCGGTGCTGCCCCTGACCTGGGTGTGCACGCCCAGGTTCCGGAGGGTGGCGAACAGGGTGTCGACCTCGGCCGTCAGGGACATCGCCCGGTAGGTCTGCGAGACCGCCCGGACATCGACCAGGGCACGCTGGGTGGTCTCCAGGATCTCGGTCAGCTCCTGGTGCACACGGGCGTGTTTGGAGGGCGGCAGCCGGCGGGCCAGTTCGCTCTTGAAGGCGATGGTGGTCAGGCTCATGCCCAGCAGATCGTGCAGATCGCGCGAGAAGCGCAGCCGCTCGGCCTCCACGGCCAGCCGGGCGAGCTCGTCGGAGGTGCGGTGGGCGTCCTGGACGAGACGGGTCAGCTCGGAGAGCCCGAACACCACCAGGCCGGTCAGCGTGGTCGCGACCGTCCCGTACCCGAGTGAGCCGCGGCCCACTCCGCTCTCCAGCACCAGCAGGCTGGACGATGCCACGATCGCCGCGAACGTCAGCCATCTCCAGCGCGACGGCAGCACCAGCAGGGCCGAACCGGCGAGGGTGCCCGGTGCGGCGAGCCAGGCGTCGGCGAAGGTGAGGAAGGGCAGATAGGTCAGCAGCGCCTGCAGTCCGAGGGTCCAGTACCGCACGCGGGTCAGCCGCGGGGACAGGTACCCGAAGGAATGGGCCAGCTGGAGCCCGTAGACGAGCAACAGGGTCACGATGCCCGCGGTGAACCTGACCGGGGAGAGATGGTCGTCCAGCAGATAGGCGACGGCGACCCCGAAAAAGGCCACGAGGACCGCGATCGTGATGGCACTGGAGGTGCCGAGGGCGAGGTGTCTGCTTCTCGCGTCGTCGCGTTCGGTGCGCACGCCGCCGGTGTGCTGGGCAGAACCTCGCATCTCTTCTCTTCCCCCTGGGAGAACCGAACGAGTCAATGAGTCAGGTTGTGCCGCCCGTTATCCTCTCATGGCATCGTACGGGAGTGCGGTAAACGTAATTCCTCAATCCCCTTGTTCCAGAAGAGCGATTCGCGCACGGAAAGGTTCACTCCGATGCGTGACGGAAATGGGAATACCCCATTCCGTCATAGGTGCAGGGGCAGGGGATTGAGCTCCGTGTAGTCCGTCGGCCGGGTGAGCCGGCCGAGTGCGACGGGTACGTCGAAGAGCCGGCCGGGACCGAATCCCGCCCAGTGCGGGCGCAGACCGGGGATCAGCACCTTGGCGACGGGCAGGTCCACATCGGGGCGGGTCTGGTCGAGGACGAGGACGTCGAGGCCGTGCCGGCGCAGCAGCGCCACCAGCGCGTGGACCTGTGCCGCGGCGTCGGCGGGCGGCCGCGGCGCCACGGGCGGCCGGGTGGACCGGCGGGCCGCGGGCAGCAGATGGGGCTGGTCGGCGGTGGTGGCGTGCCGGAACCAGCCGAGGGCCTCCGGGTCGGTGCCGGTGTAGGCGGAGGACCCGTCGGCCGGTTCCTCCGTCAACGGCGGCAGCATCTGGTTGAGTTCGGTGAGCGCCCGGCGCAGCGCGACCCGGGGATCGAAATGCGCGCCGAAGCCCAGCACGATGTCCTCGGCCTTCTTCCCGGTCCGGGCCGAGACCGCGGCGACCACGGGAATGCCGAGGTCGGAGGTGAGATCGAGGGCCCACACCGTCCGGCCCAGCTCCCGGTGGACGGCCCGCATCCGGCTGATCCAGGGATCGCGCGGCTCCAGGGTCACACCGGGCTGCCGGGTGCGGTTGTACCACCACAGCGCGATCGCGTCCCGCTCCACCAGCTCCAGACAGCCGTGCACGACGGCGTCCTCCAGGCTGGTGCCGGCGGCGGCCCCGTTGGAGGTGGCCCGGCAGAATCCGGTGTCCGCGTCCGGGGCGTTGTAGTAGAGCAGACTCGTGGGCGCCAGCCGCTGCCGTCGCTCGGTCAGGGACCAGACGGGTGTCCAGTCGAGCGGGGCGTCCTCGTCGAACGGCTCGGGCACCTGGTGGAAGGGGCCGTGCGCGCGGTTCCACGCCGCCCGGTCCTCGAACTGCCGCCGGTCGAACAGCTGGACGTCGTCCGGATGGACGGCGAGCGGCGCCAGCTCGCGATAACTGCCGCGCCGACGAGGCTCGTCGCCCTGGAAGTAGCCGCTGTACCGCTCCAGCGCCTCCGCCAACGCGCTCGCCCTGGCGTGGAGTTCGGAGACGCCCTTGCCGGAGCCGGGGCTGCGCAGCGGGGTGTGCAGCGGGGGCGGCCGCTCCGCGGACCAGGGCGGATGGGCGCCCGCGTGGAAGCAGTTGAGGAACTCCGGCCCCCGGGGATCCCGGCGGATCTCGCCGACGAGACCGGTGACGGGGTCCACGAGATGCCCGTACCGCTCCAGCAACCGGTCCGGACCGTACGCCCGGTGGCCCCCGCCCGTGGTGTCCGGCACCGGCCGGGGGGACAGCACGACCGGAGCCGAGACCCGGTCGCGCACCAGCAGCGGATCACCGCAGCGGGAGCACTGCGGGCGGCGCCGCACCGGATGGCGGCTGCTCTCCAGCGTGCGGGTGTCCAGCCGCCACAGGCTGCCCTGTTCGGCGCCGCGGTACCCGGCCAGCCACTTCGTGGCCTCCAGCAGCGCCAGCTGGAGGGCCGCCGTACGCCCTGCGGGCAGGTACGCCGGAGGGTGCTCGGCGGGCCCGCTGTGCCCGAGCCGGTGCTGGACGTACGCCTCGCCGCGCCGGCGCAGCCGCAGCCGGTCCGCGAGACAGCTCCAGCAGGGACCGTCGCCGGGAGAGAGGAAGGGGCCGATCCACAGGTGGGTACCGCCGGCCCGTACCGGCAGCCAGGTGCGCCCCGCCGCGCGGTGCTCGGCGTCCAGGGCGCTCAGTCGCGGATCGAGGTAGTCGTGGCACAGGGCCAGGGTCAGGTCGGCGGGCCCGCCCGCGGCCGCCGCGCGCAGCCCCGCCGCCGGGACGGCCTCGCGCAGCGCGCCCCCCGCGCCCTCGGTGAGGTCGACCGCGGCCAGCAGGGCGTCCCGGCCGGCACCGGGCCCCGCCAGGCCGGTGAGGGCCCAGTAGGCACGCTCGGGTCCGCCTCCCCCGCCGGCGCCGTCGGCCCCGTCGGGCGGGTAGGCGTGCAGCAGACCCGCGTCCAGGAGCCTGGTCACGAGCCGTTCGGTGCGGTCGGCCGACAGCGCGGGCGCCGCGTCGGCGACGATACGGGGCAGATCGCGGCTGCCGTCGAGCAGCGGCGCCAGGACGGCGACCTGCCCTCCGCCCAGCGCGGTCACCCGGTCCTCCGTCAGCAGGAAGACGGGCTCCCCCGGCACCGATGCGACCCGCAGATGCGGTGCGAATCCCAGCCGGGGGAGCCCGTGTTCCGGCACCGGACGGCTCATCGAGACGTACGGCCGCCGTCCGTGGCGGACGCCGTGCCGTGCCAAGGGGTCCAGCAGATGCAGATGCGGCCGTCGGGGATCGCCGACGGGTCGTGGCCGAACTCGGTGATCACGAGATCGTCGACAGCACCGGAGAGGGCCGCGTCGCCGTCGGGAAGGGGCGTGATCCGAGACATGTGCACTCCTTGTCGCCGTGGACTGCCTGCTCCATGAGCCGCGTCGGACCGGGCCCGGCCCTGCGCAGCGCCGCCATCCTCGCGGGGCCCGGCGGGGGGATACCAGTGCGTCCCGCACAGGGACCATATGAGGTTTACACATCTTGCGCATAGGTTTCTCCTATGCCTGTCCGGGACCACGGCACTGGTTGACGGCCGAAGCAGCCAGCGAGACTCCATGGGCAAGGAGCTCTTCGCGGTGCTCCGCCGACCACATGGCCGACCACCTGGGGGAGACAGACGTGGACATATGGTTGCTGGGACCGCTGACGGCCGAGGTGCGGGGCCGTTCGATCGTGCCGACGGCCGCGAAGCCGCGCCAGATCCTCGCGCTGCTCGCGATCCACGCCAACCGGGTCCTGCCCGTCGGGACCCTGATGGAGGAGATCTGGGGCACCGAACCGCCGCAGAGCGCGCTCGCGACCCTGCACACGTACATCCTGCAGCTGCGCCGCCAGCTCACCGCGGCCTACGGCCCCGACGGCGAGGTGTCCGCCAAGGACGTCCTCGTCACCCAGTACGGCGGCTACTGCTGGCAGGCGCCCGAGGACGCCGTCGACGTACCGCGGTACGAGCAACTGGTCGCGGCGGGACGCCTTGCCTCCGCCGAGGACCGGCACGAGAAGGCGTCGGCGTACTTCCGTGAGGCACTGGCGCTGTGGCGGGGGTCCGCGCTGGTCGACGTACGGATCGGGCCCGTGCTGAGCATCGAGGTGGCCCGGCTGGAGGAGAGCAGGCTCGGCGTCCTGGAACGGTGTCTGGAGGCGGACCTGAGGCTGGGCCGCCACGCGGAACTGCTGGCCGAGCTGATCGAGCTGACCGGACGCCACCCGCTGCACGAGGGCCTGCACGCCCAGTGCATGACGGCGCTGTACCGGGCGGGCCGCTCCTGGCAGGCACTCGACGTCTACCAGAGGCTGCGCCGCCGGCTCGCGGAGGAACTGGGGCTTTCGCCGTCCCCGCGCCTGCAGCGCCTGCAGCAGGCGGTGCTCGCGGCGGAGCCGTGGCTGGACGAGCCCAGGTGCGGGGAGGACGTGCTCCTCGACCGGATGATCGGCTGACCGCCCCCGGGCGGCTCAGCCGTTCTTGGCGACGAACTCCACGATGGACTCCCGCATGTAGTCGGTCATCTCCTCGGTGATGCCCGGGTACACCCCGATCCAGAAGCTCTGCTCGGTGACGATGTCGGAGTTGCGCAGGTCGCCCGCCACCCGGTGCGGGGTGCCGAGGTACGCCGGGTGCCGGGTGAGGTTGCCGCCGAACAGCCGCCGGGTGCCGATGCGCCGCTCCTCCAGGAAGGCGACCAGGTCGCGGCGGGTGTACGTGGCGTCGGGCAGCACCGTGAGGACGAAGCCGAACCAGCTCGGGTCGCTGCCCGGTGTCGCGGTCGGCAGCAGCAGACCCGGGACGTCCGCGAGCCCGTCGCGCAGCCGCTGCCAGTTGCGCCGGCGGGCCGCGCCGAACTCCGGGAGCTTCTTCAACTGACTGAGCGCCAGGGCCCCTTGGAGGTCGGTCGCCTTCAGGTTGTAACCGATGTGGGAGAAGATGTACTTGTGGTCGTAGCCCTTGGGCAGATCACCGAGCTGGTAGTCGAACCGCTTGAGGCAGGTGTTGTCCTCGCCCGGCTCGCACCAGCAGTCCCGGCCCCAGTCGCGGAACGACTCGACGATCCGGGCCAGTTCGAGGTTCCTCGTCAGGACGCACCCGCCCTCGCCCGTCGTGATGTGGTGGGCGGGGTAGAAACTGACGGTGGCGAGGTCCCCGAACGTGCCCGTCATCCGCCCCCGGTAGGTCGAGCCGACGGCGTCGCAGTTGTCCTCGATCAGGAACAGCTCGTGATCGGTGGCCAGTTGCTGGATCTCCGCCACCTCGTAGGGGTTGCCGAGGGTGTGCGCGATCATGATGGCCCGGGTACGGTCCGAGATCGCCGCCCGGACGCGCTCCGCCGTCGTGTTGTAGGTGCCGAGTTCGAGGTCCACGAAGACGGGCGTGAGACCGTTCTGGAAGATCGGGTTCACCGTCGTGGGGAAACCGCCGGCCACCGTGATCACCTCGTCGCCCGGACGCAGCCGCTGATCGCCGAGGCGGGGGGAGGTCAGCGCCGAGAGCGCCAGCAGGTTCGCCGAGGAACCGGAGTTCACCAGGTGCGCCTTGCGCACGCCGATGTGACGGGCGAACCGGCTCTCGAACCGCCGGGAGTGCGCCCCGGCCGCGATCCGCAGATCCAGGGCCGCCTCCACCAGGGCGACCCGGTCCTCCTCGTCCAGGACCGCTCCCGAGGAGAGGATCGGTGTCACTCCCGGCTCGAAGTTCCCCGGCTGCTGCTGCCGGTGGTACGCGCGGACCTGCTCCAGGACCAGGGCCTTGGTGTCGGATGTCATAGCCGTCCCTCCGGTAAGGATTGCCTCGGGACCATGCTGGGGCCGCCCGGTCGAGGAGCCATGGAGTCCCCGCGGAAAGGACCTGCTCCAGCGGGCTTCCAGGGGCCTTCGACCTGCCCTGGCTAGCTTGTGTCGGCGACGTATCCGACAGGTGAGGTGGCAGATGCCCGAGGACACTCCACGACCGGTACTCCGCATGGGGGTTCTGGGCTGTGCCGACATCGCCGTGCGCCGGATCCTGCCGGCGCTCGTGGAGCACCGGTCGGTGCGGCTGGTGGCGGTGGCGAGCCGGGACCGGGCGAGGAGCGAACGGCTCGCGGCCCGGTTCGGCTGTGCCGCGGTGACCGGCTACCGGGCGCTGCTGGACCGGGACGACATCGACGCGGTCTATGTGCCGCTGCCGCCGGGGATGCACCACGAATGGGTCGCCGAGGCGCTGACCGCGGGCAAGCACGTCCTGGTGGAGAAGCCGCTCAGCACCGCCTACGCCCAGAGCGCCGAACTGGTGGCGATGGCCGAGCGCCTCGGTCTCGCGCTCACCGAGAACTTCATGTTCCTGCACCATTCCCAGCACGCGGCGGTACGGGACATGGCGGGCGAGGTCGGTGAACTGAGGGTCTTCTCCAGCTCCTTCGGAGTGCCGCCGCCCCGTTCCGCGTCCTTCCGGCACGATCCGCTGCTCGGCGGCGGCGCCCTGCTGGACGTGGGGGTCTACCCGCTGCGCGCGGCCCAGCTCCACCTCTCCGGGGAACTCGACGTCCTCGGCGCCTGTCTGCGCGTCGACGAGTCCACCGGGGTCGACGTCGCGGGGAGCGCGCTGCTCTCCACCGCGAGCGGGGTGACCGCGCAGCTCGACTTCGGGTTCCAGCACTCCTACCGGTCCGCGTACGCGCTGTGGGGCAGTCGCGGCAGGATCAGCGTGCCGCGCGCCTTCACCCCGCCGCGGGAGCACCGCCCGGTGGTCCGCCTCGAACAGCAGGACCGGATCACCGAGGTGACCCTCTCCGCCGACCACCAGGTGGGCAACGCGCTCGACGCCTTCGCGACGGCGGCCCTGACCCGCACCGGCCGGACGGCCCTCGGCGAGTCCCTCCTGCGCCAGGCCCTCCTGGTCGAACAGGTACGCAAGGCGGCGAGGGTCGTCACGGTGTGAGCCGCGCCCGCCCCGGCACCGGCCCCCGACGCCGGCACCGGCCCCCGACGCCGGCACCGGCCCCTGACGGTGGCACCGCCCCCCGACGGGAGGGAGCCGGGTCCGTCGGGGGGCGGTGGGTGGGGGGTGGGTCAGGGCTGGTGGGCCGGTTCCGGGGTGGGGAGGGGGTGTGTGCGGTGCCAGGCGACCAGCTCGCGCAGGCCCTCGTCCAGGGAGCGCAGGGGGCGGTAGCCGAGTTCCGTGCGGATCTTCGTGTCGTCCACCGCGTAGCGCAGGTCGTGGCCCTTGCGGTCCGGGACGCGGCGCACCCGGGACCAGTCGGCGTCGCACAACTCCAGTAGCTTGGCCGTCATCTGGCGGTTCGTCAGGTGGGTTCCGCCGCCGATGTTGTAGATCTCGCCGGGCCGGCCGCCGGTCAGCACCGCGTGGACGGCGCGGCAGTGGTCGTCCACGTGCAGCCACTCCCGGACGTTGTCGCCGTCCCCGTACAGCGGCACCGTCCGCCCGGCCAGCAGCTCGGTGACGAACAGCGGGACGAGCTTCTCCGGATGCTGACGCGGGCCGTAGTTGTTGGCGCACCGCGTGATGCGTACGTCGAGCCCGTGCGTGCGCCAGTAGGACCGGGCGACGAGGTCGCTGCCCGCCTTCGACGCCGCGTAGGGCGAGTTGGGCAGCAGGGGCTCCTCCTCCGTCCAGGTGCCCTCGGCGATCGACCCGTAGACCTCGTCCGTCGAGATGTGCACGAAGGTGCCGACCCCGCAGCGCAGGCTCGCCTCCAGCAGCGCCTGGGTGCCCAGCACATTGGTGCGGACGAACTCCGCGGGCCCGGTCAGGGAGCGGTCGACATGGGTCTCGGCCGCGAAGTGGACCACCGCGTCATGCCCGGGGACCACCTCCAGGAGCGCGTCGAGGTCGCGGATGTCGACCCGCCGGAAGTCCAGCCGGGGATCGTCCAGAGGCAGGTTGTCCGTGCTCCCCGCGTAGGTGAGCAGGTCGACGACCGTCACCCGCTCCGGCGGGGGCCCGGGCAGGCTGCCCGCCAGCAGGGAGCGCACATAGTGGGAGCCGATGAAGCCGGCCCCGCCGGTGATCAGGACACGCATGGGGTGGACGCACCTCCGGGACGTCGACGCGCGTGGGCGCGGTGCCGGGCGGTCAGCCGCTCCAGTACGGGCACGACCTGCGCCGGAGTCGGATCGGACCTGGCCTCGGCCCGCAGCCGGGCGGCGGCCGAGGCGAACGAGGGCTCGTCCAGGAGCCGTACGAGTCTGCTGCGCAGCCCCTCCACCGTCACCTCGTGGGAGGGGAGGTGGAGACCGGCGCCCAGTTCCTGCTGGCGGCGCGCCCGCTCGATCGCGTCCCAGATCCAGCCCATGGCGATCTGCGGCACCCCTTCGACGAGCGCCGTCGACCAGGTCCCGGCACCGCCGTGGTGTACGACGGCCGCACAGGTCGGCAGCAGCGCGTGCAGCGGTACGTGGTCCACCAGGCGCACATTGTCGGGAACACGGGACAGCAGCGCCCGTTGCTCGGCGTCGAGCGTGGCCACCACCTCGATGTCGAGGCCCTCGATCGCCTCGAGGACCAGGTCGACCGGGACCGCGTTGGGGAACTCGGAGGTCCGGGCCGTGAGCCCCAGGGTGACGCACACCCGGGGACGCGTCGGCGGGACCCGGAGCCAGTCGGGGACGACGGCGGGCACCGGGCCGTTGTAGGGGACGTAGCGCATGCCCACCGTCGGCCGGTCCGACGGCGCCCGGAAGCTGCGCGGCACCTGGTCCACCGACCACTGCCCCGTCACGGCCTCCTCGTCGAAGGGCACGCCGTACCGGCCGAGCGTCCACTGGAGCCACTGGCCGACGGAGTCCTCGGTGTGCGGCCCCCGCTCCCCGTCCGTGCCGCGGGGACCGGGGCCGAGCTGGGTGAGGAAGGCCCGCCGCATCGACAGGAACATGTCGGGGAAGGACAGCAGCCGCGCGTGGGCGGCGCCGGTCACCTTCGCCGCCACCGCGCCGGCGAACGTGAACGGCTCCCAGAGGATCAGGTCGGGCTCCCACGCACGGGCGAACGCGACGAGTTCGTCGACCATCGGATCGTCGTTGATCAGGGTGAAGAAGGTCGCGGTCATCATCGTGTCCCAGCCCTTGAGGAAGGCCGGGGTGAGCTGACCGGGGGCGTCGGGGTCCAGGGACTGGTCTGCGTGGTGGGAGAGCACGGAGTCGCCCACGCCCTTGACCATCTCGTCGAGGCCGGGGTCGGCGCCCACGGGGACGGCGGTCAGTCCGGCCGCCGTGATGCTCCCCGTCAGCGAGGGCTGGCTCGCCACCCGGACCTCGTGCCCGGCGGCCCGCAGCGCCCAGGCGAGCGGTACGGACCCGTTGAAGTGCGCGTCCATCGCGAAGGACGTCAGCAGAACCCGCACGGTCGGTCCCTTCTGTCGGTCACGCCGGTCACGCCGGTCACGCCGGTTACGTACGTCATGCCTGGCACGTCCGTCACGTCCATCACGTCCGTCACCTTCGTCAAGAGGAAGCGGTCAGGGTGAACCGCAGGACCCCGCCCAGGACGGGCGACCGCATCCGCCGCTGGACGCCGTCGGCCGGCGCCAGCTCGGGGTGGCGCTCCCGCAGGGTGCGTACGGCGGTCTCCGCCTGGAGCCGGGCGAACGCCCCGAAGAGCGAGGTGTGCGGGCCGGACAGCGACAACTGCCCCTGCCCGGCGGGCCGGGTGAGGTCGAAGTGGTCCGGGGCCAGGAACACCTCGGGGTCCCGGTTGGCCGCGCCGACGTGGACGACGACCTGGGCACCGGCGGGGACGTCCTGCCCGGCGAGCGTGAGGTCCTCGGCGGCGATCCGGCTCTCCAGCCGCACCGGCGGCGCATGACGCAGCGTCTCCTCCACGGCCCCGGCGGCGAGTTCGGGGTCCTCGCCGAGCAGCGCCCACTGCCGGGGGTGGGCGAGCAGCGCCTCCACGGCGTTGTTGACGAGCCCTGAGGTGAGGGCGACGCCCACCGCGGCGGTCAGCACCCCGACCGCGAGGGCGTCCTCGGCGGGAGCACCGGCGCGCAGCACCGTGCTGAGCAGATCGTCACCCGGCTCGGTCCGTCGCGCCGCGACGAGGCCGCCGACGAGATCGCGGACGTCCTCGACCGCCTCGGTGAGCCGGCGGGTGACCACGAGCGGCTGGGGGCAGAGCGCCGCGTCGAGCGCGACCTCCAGGGCCGGGCAGGCGCGGGCGAACCGGTCGCGCAGTGCCTCGGGGACGCCGAGCAGCGTCGCGGCGGCCTCGGTGGCCACCGGGCGGGAGTAGTCCGCCATGAGGTCGAAGGAGGTGCCGAGCCGTTCGGCGGCCTCCTGGTGCAGGCGTTCGGCGCCCTTGCGGTGGCCGTCCGCGGCGGCCGCGCCCAGGACCGGGGCCGCCGCCCGCTCCCAGCGCGCGTGGTCGGCGTCCGGTGCGTGGAGGAAGGCCCGGTCCAGCGGGATGATGTGGCACAGCAGCGGATTGCTCCAGGCGTCGGAGAAGACGTGCCGCTGCGGGCCCGGCAGATCGGCGTGCCGCAGGCTCAGCCGGGGATCGGCCAGTATCCCGGCGGCCACCTCGTGCCGGCCGGTGACCCAGGCGCCGGCGGCGCTCTGCCACAGCGGGGTCTCCGCCTCCCGGATGCGGCGGCCGAGCGCCACCGGGTCGTCGCTCTCGGCGCGCAGCGTGAGGGCGTACGGGTCGCCGCTGGTCCCGTAGATCCAGTGGAAGCCGCGGGCGGTGAGCAGATGACGGCCGAGTTCGCTGTCGGTCTGCCGGTCCTCCTCGGCCGCCGCGGAGGTCTCTGCGGCGGTCGTCTCGTCGGTGGCCGTCCCGTCGGTCGTCGTGTCGTCGGTGGTCGTCTTCAGGCCGGTCTCGTCGGTCTCCGTGTGCGTCACGGCAGTCTCCTTCGGGGCGTGGTTCAGGTGAGGGACAGACCGCCGTCGACCGCGAGCACCGCTCCGGTCGCGTAGGCGGCGCGCGGGTCGGTGAGCTGGACGGCCCACCAGGCGATGTCCTCGGGGCGGCCGACCCGGCCGGCCGGGACGCGCGCGGCGATCTGCTGGAGGAAGCCCGCGTAGGCCTCCGGGGACATGCCGGACCGTTCACCGATGCCGGTGTCGATCACGCCCGGCGCCAGGCCGAGGACCCGGATGCCGCGGGGCGCCAGCTCCACGGCCCAGGTCCGGGTGAGGAAGTCGAGCCCGGCCTTGGCGGCGCCGTAGACCCCGTTCTCGGGCCAGGCGCGGCGGCCCAGGGCACCGGCCGAGCCGATGTTCAGCACGGTGCCGCCGCCGTCGGCCGCGAGGGCGTCCAGGGCGTGCCGGGTGAGCAGCAGCGGGGCCAGGAGGTTGCCGTCGAGCTGGTCGCGGGCGGTCTCCCGCTCGGTCTCGGCGAGTGCGGCGAATCCGCCGGTGGCCGCGTTGTTGACCAGGACGTCGATCCGGCCGAACGCGTCCAGCGCCGCGGCGGTGACCGCCCGCGGGGTGTCCGGATCGGTGAGGTCGGCGGTGAGGACGTCGATCCGGGGACGGCCCTCGGCGGTCTCGGCCAGGGTGGCGGGCGTACGGCCCACGACGAGTACACGGTCGCCCCGGTCGGCGAAGGCGCGGGCCGTGGCCCGCCCGATGCCGGTGCCGCCGCCGGTGACGATCACACCCCGGGGCGCTGTCGGGTCCTGTGCGGCGCTCATGCAGCGGACCGTAGGACGGACCGCTCGATTCGCGGTCGACTCCCGCTACGGCCGGTCGTCACGGGTCACCACCCTGTCCCTGACGAGGAGTTCGCCGGCCTCGCGGACCAGGACGTCCCGGCAGACGCACATCAGGTGCAGCCGGGCGGGGCCGCCCCGCGGCACGGCGACGACGGAGACCTGGCTCTCGGCGGTCAGCGAGCCGTCGGCCCCGGGGGTGACGGTGAGCATGCCGACCCAGTGGCGGTGGGTCTCGCCGGCGGCCGCGAGACCGGCGGCGGCCTGCCGGGCGCCCTCGGTGAGGGCGGGGCGGCCGCGCACCGGCTCCGGGAGCGAGGGTGGCGCGAAGGAGCCGTCCTCGGTGAAGGTGCCGGCCCAGCTCTCGGCCTCGCCCGAGTCCAGGAGCCGCATCTGCCGCGCGTAGAAGTGCTGCACCTCGGCGTACACGTCCGCCGGGGCCGTCGGGGCCTGTGCTGCCATGCCGTGTCCCTTCCGCCGTTCCTGTGGGCCGGGGCGGGTGCGTCGCCCGGATCGCCCGTGAGGTCACGACGGTGGCAGCGGCCCCTCCAGGATCGGTCGAGCGCGGAGCGGGCGGGCGCGCGGGCCGCCGTCGAGCCAGGCTCCAACGCTTCTCTAGCCGTGCTGGTGAGCATGGGCTGGCTCGCAGGAATCCAGCGCCGGGAGGCTCGTGTGCGCATCATCGACCTGTCCTCACCCGTGGACGGGGCGGGTTTCGAACCCGACCCCGTGGTGCACGACGTCCTCGGCCCGAAGGAGGCCGCCGCGCACATGAGCGAGGAGATGCGTGAGCACTTCGGGATCGAGTTCGATCCGGCGGAACTGCCGGAGGGCGAGTTCCTCTCGCTCGACCGCCTCCAGCTGACGACCCACACGGGGACGCACGTCGACGCGCCCTCGCACTACGGCACCCGCGCCTCCTACCGGGACGGTCCGCCGCGGCACATCGACGAGATGCCGCTCGACTGGTTCTTCCGGCCCGCGGTGGTGCTCGACCTGAGCGATCAGGGCACGGGCGCGGTCGGTGCCGACGTGGTGCGGCGGGAGCTGGACCGCGTGGGCCACACCCTGCGGCCCATGGACATCGTGCTGCTGCGGACCGGCGCCGACGCGTGGGCGGGGACGCAGAAGTACTTCACGGACTTCACCGGCCTCGACGGCTCCGCCGTACACCTGCTGCTCGACCAGGGGGTCCGGGTGATCGGCACCGACGCGTTCAGCCTGGACGCGCCGTTCGGCGACATCATCACCCGCTACCGGAGGACCGGGGATCGCTCGGTGCTGTGGCCCGCCCACATGATCGGGCGGGACCGGGAGTACTGCCAGGTCGAACGGCTCGCCGGGCTGGACCGGTTGCCGGCCCCGCACGGATTCCGGGTCGCCTGCTTCCCGGTGCGGATCGCGGGCGCGGGCGCGGGCTGGACGAGGGCGGTGGCGCTGCTCGACGAGTGACACGAGCGAGACGAGCAGGACCAGGGGGACCAAGGGTCCAGCGACACCAGCGGGACCAGCGCGCCACGAGCGGGACGCAAACGGGAGGAGACGCAATGTACGGCAGGGAACTCGCGGACGTGTACGAGGCCATCTACCGCAGCCGGGGGAAGGACTGGGGGGAGGAGGCCGAGGACGTCTCGCGGCTCGTCGCCGAACGCCGCCCGGGGGCCGACTCGCTGCTCGACGTAGCCTGCGGCACGGGCGCCCATCTCAGCGTGTTCGCCGCCCGGTTCGCGACCGCCGAGGGCCTGGAGATCGCGGAGCCGATGCGCCGGCTCGCCGAGCAGCGGCTGCCCGGCACCACGGTGCACGCGGGCGACATGCGCGACTTCTCCCTCGGCCGCAGGTACTCGGCGGTGACCTGCATGTTCTGTGCCATCGGCTATCTGGGGACGGTGGCCGACATGCGGGCCGCCATCGCGTCGATGGCCGCCCATCTGGAGCCCGGCGGCGTCCTGGTCGTCGAACCCTGGTGGTTCCCCGAGAACTTCATCGAGGGCTATGTCGCGGGTGACCTGGCCCGTGAGGAGCACCGCACCATCGCGCGGATCTCGCACACCACCCGCAAGGGCCGGGCCACCCGCATGGAGGTCCGTTTCACCGTCGGGGACGCCGCCGGAATCCAGCAGTTCACCGAGATCGACGTACTGACCCTGTTCACCAAGGAGGAGTACGTCTCCGCGTTCACCGACGCGGGCTGCTCCGTGGAATTCCTGGAGGAGGGCCCGACCGGTCGCGGCCTTTTCGTCGGCGTCCGCGCCGCCGACTGACGGACGGCGGTGTCAGGACGACATCTCGCGCGCCACCGACATCACATAGCGGCCGTAGTCCGACTGCGCCATCTTCTCGCCGAGCCGGTGGCAGCTCTCCGCGTCGATGAATCCCATGCGCAGGGCGACCTCCTCGACGCAGGCGATCCGCACGCCCTGCCGTTCTTCCAGCGTCCGCACGTACTGGGTGGCCTGGAGCAGTGATTCCGGGGTTCCGGCGTCCAGCCAGGCGAAACCGCGGCCGAGGTCGACCAGGCGGGCTCGGCCGCGCGCCAGGTAATTCCGGTTGACGTCGGTGATCTCCAGTTCTCCGCGCGCCGACGGGCGCAGGTTCTTGGCGATGTCGACCACCTCGTTGTCGTACAGGTAGAGCCCGGTGATGGCGAGGTCGGAGCGGGGCCGGACCGGCTTCTCCTCCAGGGAGACGAGGCGTCCCGAGGCGTCGGTCTCGCCCACCCCGTAGCGCTCGGGGTCCTCCACGGGATAACCGAACAGCACACAGCCCTGGACGTCCCGGACGTTGCTCTGCAGCAGGTCGTAGAAGTGGTAGCCGTGGAAGATGTTGTCCCCCAGCACCAGGGCCACGTCGTCGTCGCCCACGTGGTCGGCGCCGATGACGAAGGCCTCGGCCAGCCCGGCCGGCCGGTTCTGCACCGCGTAGTCGATCCGGACGCCGAGCTGGGAGCCGTCGCCCAGCAGCCTGCGGAACGGCTCCAGGTCGCGCTCGGTGCAGATGAGCAGGACCTCCCTGATGTCCGCGAGCATCAGTACCGAGAGCGGATAGTAGATCATCGGTTTGTCGCCGACCGGGAGCAGTTGCTTCGACACGGAGACGGTTATGGGATGGAGCCTCGTTCCCGAACCGCCGGCGAGAATAATCCCCTTCATGGATATATCCCTGTCCTCGATTTCTTTTCATGCTAACGGCGGTATTCGCACGGAAGCAAGGAAGGAAATTTCTGGTCCAGGGATATTCGAGTGGAAATAGAGGAAAAACCGGGGTTGTGTATCGACCCGTCAATATGATGTGCTGCGAGGGGATGGTGACGCCCAGTGGCACGGCATCAGCAATGGGAGGGAAGCGAATTAATGACCACTCTCGTATGGGACTACCGGCAGGAATACGAGCACGAACGCGCCGATATTCTGGACGCGGTGGAGACGGTCTTCAGCTCGGGCCAGCTCGTCCTCGGTGACAGTGTCCGCGGCTTCGAGCGGGAGTTCGCCGGCTATCACGGCGCGGGGCACTGCGTCGGCGTCGACAACGGCACCAACGCCATCAAGCTCGCCCTCCAGGCGCTCGGTGTGGGCCCCGGGGACGAGGTCGTCACCGTGTCCAACACCGCGGCCCCCACCGTGGTCGCCATCGACGCGGTGGGCGCCACCCCGGTGTTCGTCGACGTCCACCCGGACAGCTACCTCATGGACACCGACCAGGTGGCGTCCGTCCTCACCCCGCGGACCCGGTGCCTGCTCCCCGTCCACCTCTACGGACAGTGCGTCGACCTCGCCCCGCTGGAGCGGCTCGCCGCCGAGCACGACCTGCTCCTCGTCGAGGACTGCGCCCAGGCCCACGGCGCCCGCCGCGACGGCAGGCTCGCCGGCACCACGGGCGACGCCTCCGCCTTCTCCTTCTACCCGACGAAGGTGCTCGGCGCGTACGGCGACGGCGGCGCCGTGCTGACCTCCCGGGACGACGCCCACCGCGCGCTGCGCCGGCTGCGCTACTACGGCATGGAGGAGCGCTACTACGTCGTCGGCACCCCGGGCCACAACGCCCGCCTCGACGAGGTGCAGGCCGAGATCCTGCGGCGCAAGCTGCGCCGGCTCGACACCTACGTCCAGGGGCGGCAGGCCGTCGCCCGCCGCTACGAGGAGGGACTCGGCGACACCGGCCTGGTGCTGCCGCACACCGTCCCCGGCAACGAGCACGTGTACTACGTCTACACGGTGCGCCACCCCCGGCGCGACGACATCATCAAGGCCCTCAAGGCGTACGACATCGAACTCAACATCAGCTACCCCTGGCCGGTGCACACGATGTCCGGCTTCGCCCACCTCGGCTGCCCCACCGGCTCACTGCCCGTCACCGAGGAACTGGCCGGCCAGATCTTCTCGCTGCCCATGTACCCGGCCCTCGCCCCGGACGTCCAGGACAAGGTGATCAGCGCGGTGCGCGACGTGCTGGACAGCCTCTGAGCCCGTGCGGCGGACCCGGCCCGGCTCACCCCGCGCACACCGAAGGCCCGGCGGAGGGATCCCGCCGGGCCTTCGGTGTGCGCGCCCCGCCCCGGTGCTCAGCCGGCCGGGCGGGCCGCCTCCACACTGCGCAGACACGCCACCAGGCTCCGGGCCTGCACGTTCAGGTAGTGGCTGTGCCGCAGCAGCCGCGTCAGCTGGTCCATCGTCAGCCAGCGGTAGTCGGGGTGGCCGGGATCCTCGGGAACGTCGCTGTCCACGATCAGATAGCGGTTGCGGGCGTGGAAGAAGCGGCCGCCCTCCTCGGAGAGCACGGCCTCGAAACGGATGCGGTCCGGCCCGGCGGCCAGCACCTCGTCGAGATGGCGGGGCCGGGCGGCGGGCGGCAGCCAGCGGTAGCTCTCCGGGATGCACTGCACGGTCGGCGCCAGCTCCACCACGTCCGCGTACCCCGGCTCGGCGCGGGCGTGCATCAGCACGTGCGGCACCCCGTCGATCTCCCGTGACAGGAAGGCGACGACCCCCGTGCCCCGCGGCTCGATCATCGGCTGGCGCCAGGTACCGACCTCGCGCCCCGCCGCGGTCACGGAGACCCCGATGACGTCGAAGAAGCCGCCGCTCTCGTGCGAGTACCCCATCTCGCCGTGCCGCCACTCGTCCAGCGCGTTCAGGGCGATCCGCTCGGTGCGCACCGTGACCAGCGAACGGGCGCCGTTGATCCAGCTCAGCACATCGGTCATCCGGTGCAGCGCGCCGTCCGTGCGCGAGCGGTGCGGCAGACACGCCAGCACCGTCCTGAGGTCCATGTTGACGACGTCGTCCCGCGACAGCAGCCGGTACAACTGCCCCAGCGTGAACCAGCGGAAGCCGTCGAGGACCTCCACCTCGGCGGTCGTCTCCACCACCATGTTGCGGTTGCGCTTGCGGTAGAACCAGGCGCCCTGCTCCGACTGCCGGACGTCCGCCACCACCCGGTGCCGTGACGTGTCCCGGAAGTAGTCCAGGTACGGCACGGCCCTGCCCTTGTGGACGCCGGTGTAGTTGCTGCGGGTCGCCTGCACGGTGGGGGAGAGCTGGAGCCCCCCGGGGTTGCCCGGTTCCGCCTTCGCCTGTATCAGCAGGTGCGGAACCCCGTCGAACTCCTTGACCAGGACACCCAGGATGCCGACCTCGGGCTGGTCGATGATGGGCTGGGACCACGAGGGCACCGCCCCGGCCGGATCGTGCACGCGCAGACCGTGGACCGTGAAGAACTTGCCGCTGCGATGCCACAGATCACCGGTCACCGGCGTCTGGTACCACTGGTCGAGCGCGGCCAGCGGCACCCGCTCGGCCGTCGTGTAGATCCGCTCCCCGAACTCGGCGAACCAGTCGTCGAATCCGGCGGGATCGGTCAGCGGGCTCTCCACGGCCCCGGTCGACCTGGCGATACGGGCCGTCACATCGGCCATGGGAACTCCTTGTCAGGAAAAAGGGGGCGGGGACGGTGGGCGGTGTGCTCCTCGCGGCGGCTCAGTCGGCGGGCGTCTCCCAGGTCGCCCGCATCGCCTCGGCGAGCGCGATCCGCGGCTTCCAGCCGAGGAGTTCGCCCGCCAGCCGGATGTCCGCGAGGGTCCAGCCGCCGCCCTTGCTGGCCACCGGCCCGTCCTCGATCCGCAGCGCCTGCGGCGGCAGCCCCGAGGCGGCAACCAGCAGGTCCACCAGCTCCCGCATCGAGGAAGCCTCCCCGCGGCCGATGTTGACGACCCGCCCGGTGACCGGCGACGCCACGGCGAGGACCACGGCCTCGGCCAGATCGCGCACATCGATGAAGTCCCGCCGCGCGTCCGCGACCCGCAGCGTCACCGGCGTGCCCACGGACGCGGCCCGCAGCCGGTCGGCGACCGCCCCGAGGAAACTGGCCCGGGTGGTGCGGGGGCCGCACACGTTCACCGCGCGCAGCACCAGCCCGTCCACCCGGCCGGCCCGGGTGGCGTCGAGCACCAGCCGGGAGCCGGCCAGCTTCGTCCTGGCGTACATCGTCGTGGGCCGGGGCTCCAGGTCCTCGCCGATGGAGTGGGGCTCGGGCACCGGGCCGTACTCGTGGATCGAGCCCACATGGACCAGCCGCGGGGGCCGCGGCAGCCGCGCCAGGGCGCCCACCAGCCGGTCGACCAGGGTGATGTGGGCGTACTGCATCTCCTCCTCGGTCGTGCCCCAGCCGCCCGTCACATTGACCACCGCCGACACCCGGTGCCGGGTGAACAGCCCCGCCAGCTCGGCGGGCGGGACCGCCGCCACGTCCACCGCGGCGAAGACGTGGTCCGCCACCGCGGGACCGCCGCGCCGGGCGACGGCGAGCACCTCGTGCCCCTCCCGCGCCAGCGCCGCGCTCACACAGCGGCCGACACAGCCGCTGGCCCCGAGCACCGCGACCCGGGACCCCGCGGCCCGCGGCCGGCCACCGCTCAGGGCCGCCACAGTGCGGCCTCGATCCGGCGGCACTTGTCGTACTCCGGCAGGCCGCCCTCCGCCCGCACCTGCGCGAGCAGCGGCGCGGCCGTGTCCCGGGCGGACAGCAGCGGCTCCACGTCCTCGGGGATCGGCAGGCCCAGCGCGGGGTCGAGCGGGGACAGGGACATCTCGTGCTGCGCCTCGTAACTGCCGGAGAGCATGTACGACATCACCGTGTCGTCCTCCAGGGCGATGAACGCGTGCCCGACCCCGACCGGGAAGTACATGGCGCCGAAACCCTCCGGGTCCAGCACGGAGGAGTCCCAGCGGCCGAAGGTGGGCGAGCCGACCCGGATGTCCACCACGATGTCGATGGCCCGGCCCCGGGCGCAGTAGACGTACTTGGCCACGCCCGGCGGGGTGACCGTGTAGTGGATGCCGCGGACCGTGCCGCGCCGCGACTTGCTGTGGTTGGACTGCGCGACGGGGAAGAGCGGATGCCCGAGGGCCGCCACGAACGCGGGCTCCTGGTAGGGCGAGGTGAACAGCCCGCGGTCGTCCTCGAAGACGGGCGGGGTGAACGAGTACGCGCCCTGGACGGCGAGTTCGCGGAACTTCACGGCGGTGGCCATCTACCGCTCCCCTCGAACGGCGCCGGCGGCGGCCGGGTACCCGCGGTGTTCCTCCACCAGCTTCTCCAGCAGCGGAACGATGTCGTTGGGGCTCGGCGTCCCCACCATCTCCCGGCGGATCCGCGCGCAGCTCTCCGCGAACGACGGCTCCCGGAGCAGCCGCAGCACATGGTCGCGCACGTCCTGGGCGCTGTAGTGGTCGACGTCGTGCAGGTACAGCCCCGCGCCGAACTTCTCCAGCTGCTTCGCCTTGTGGATGGTGTCCCAGACCATGTCGGGCACGATCAGCTGGGGGACACCGTGCGCCAGCGCGGTCTGGAAGGTGCCGGAGCCGCCGTGGTGGATGATCGCGGAGCAGGTCGGCAGCAGCGCGTTCAGCGGCACGAAGTCGACGGCCCTGACGTTGTCCGGCAGCCGGGTCCCGGCGAGCTGCTTGGCGTTGAGCGTCGCGACCACCTCGACGTCCAGCTCCGCCAGCGCCTCGACCACTTCACCCACCGAGGCGCGGTCGCCGTCCAGCACCTCCCGGTGGGCCACGCCCAGCGTCAGACAGACCCGGGGCTCCTTCGGCGGCTCGTGCAGCCAGTCCGGCACGACGGCCTGCCCGTTGTAGGGGACGTACCGCAGCGGGACGAACGGCTGCCGCACCGGGAACCGCATCGACGGCGGCACCGGGTCGATCGTCCACTGGCCGACCGCCACCTCCTCCTCGAACTCCGCCCCGTAACGGCCGAGCGTCCAGGTCAGCCACTCGCGCAGCGGATCGTCCCGCTGCTCCGGCAGCCGCTCCGCCTGGAGGTCCAGGAAGGTCTCCCGCATCCGCCCCAGCAGGTCCAGCCCGAACAGCAGCCGGGCGTGGGCGGCGCCGGTCACCCGCGCGGCCACCGGGCCCGCGAAGGACAGCGTGTCCCAGACGACCAGGTCGGGCCGCCACTCGCGGCTGAACGCGACCAGGTCGTCGATCATGCGTTCCGGGCAGGAGTTCTGGAAGGCCATCGCCGTCATCGAGGTGAACACCCCGAGGACGTGGTCCCAGGTCAGCATCTCAGGACGGGTCTCGGTCATGTCCATCCCGGCTTCCGCCTGGCTCTCCATGATCTCGGCGTCCTCGCCCAGACCCTCGTTGACCCGCTGCATCTGCTCCTCCAGCAGCAGCGGCTCACCGACGCAGACGGCGGTCAGCCCGGTACGGGTGATGTCCTCCGCCAGATCCGGCTGGCTGGCGATCCGGACCTCGTGGCCGGCGGTCTGGAGGGCCCAGGCCAGCGGAACCTGGGCATGCATGTGGGACTTCGCGGCGAACGTGGTGAACAGGACCTTCATCGATCTCCCTTTTCGCGAGTGGTGGGGCCGGCGCTGTCCGGAGCGGCGGGCTTCACTGCCCGTCGTGGCCGACGTACCGGTGGCGCACCAGCCAGCCGTCCCCGTCGGCGACGAGGACGTCCTGGCACGACGTGCTCAGCCGGATCACGGGGGCGGAGTCCGTCGCGGTCGACACGACCAGGGCGTCGTAGCCCGTGCGCACCGAACCGTCCGGGAACCGCCAGGCCGCCGGCAGGCCCAGCCAGTGCCGGCGCACCGTGCCGGCCGGCGCCGCGGGCCGCTCCCGCACGGCCGCGGCGATCGCCGCCCGGCCGCGCACCGGCTCGGTGAACGAGCTCTGGTCGAAGACCCCGTCCTCGGTGAAGGTGTCCGCCCAGGCATCCCCCTCGCCCGCGTCGAGGAGCCGCATCTGCCGGGCGTAGAACTGCTGGACGGAGGCGTACTCGGCGGGCGTCACCGGCTCGGTACGGGCCCGCCGCTCCGCGTACTCCTTCGCGTGCCGCAGGGTGATCGTGCTGTTGCCGCCGAGCACGTCGCGGATGAAGGAGCGGGCGTCGGCGGTCGTCGCCGAGGCACCGAGCACCTTGGTGACGGCCGCCGCGTTGACGACCACCGTGTGCCGGGAGACGGCCACACAGCCCGACGGGGTCTCCCGCACCGTCCACTCCCCGGTGTGCACCGACATCAGGGCCGGTGTCTGCGACTGCTTGTACGTGATCCGCCCGTCCGGCAGGCAGATCCGCACCGAGGCCGTGGTGTGCGTCGAGCCGTCGGGGGTGCGGGTGTCCATCTCCAGGTGCTGCACGTCGGGCGTGTCCTCCTTCAGCAGCACCCGGGCCACATGCGGCAGCCGCTCCTGCCACAGCCCCGCGTCGTGCAGGAAGTCCCGCACCTTCTGCGCCGGGGCGTCGATCCGCACCACGTCCTCGAAGGTGTACGGCGCCTCGTCGGTGCCGGCGCGCAGGGCGGCGGACTCCAGCGCGGCCAGCTCTGCCCCGCTGTTGCGGTCGATCGCCTCCAGGATCCAGCGGACGTTGCGCTCCAGGTCGCCGACCGCCTCGAAGTCGTGCAGCAGCCGGACCCGGCTGCCGCCGTCGGGCAGCGCCTCGACGATCCACTCCCCGCCCATCGCGGCGACGGGCTCCTGGGAGACCTCCTGGCGGAACCTGATCCGCAGCCCCGCGCGGTCCAGGACGCGTCGTGAAATCCAGGACTTCACCTCGCCGTTGGCGGTGGCCCAGATGCGCAGCCGCTCCTCGTCGCCGGACCGCTCCAGGCACTCCACGTGCAGACTCGGCGGAAAGACGTGCGGCCAGTCCCGTGCCCGCTCCACCAGCCCGAAGACGGCCTCGGGCGCGGCGGCCACCGTGATCGTGTGCTCGGTCGTGTGCACCTCGTACGCCATGCTGATCCCCTCTGTCCGCCCGCGGCCGCGCACGCCCGGGCGCGCTGTCAGTAGTTGCCGAGCCCGCCGCAGACGTTCATCGCCTGGGCCGTGATCGACGCGGCCGTGTCGGAGAGCAGATAGCCGACCAGCCCCGCGACCTCGTCCGGGGTGGAGTAGCGGCCGAGGGGGATCTTCGCCTCGAACCTGCGCAGCACCTCGTCCTCGGTGATGTCCCAGGCGCCCGCGTAGCCCTGGCGCACCCGCTCGGCCATCGGTGTCTCGACATAGCCCGGGCAGACGGCGTTGACGGTGATGCCCGTCTTCGCCAGCTCCAGGCCCAGGGCCTTGGTGAAGCCGACCACGCCGTGCTTCGACGCCGAGTACGGCGCTCCCAGCGCCACGCCCTGCTTGCCGCCCGTCGAGGCGATGTTGACGATCCGTCCGGAGCCGCGCTCCAGCATCCCGCCCGTCGTCAGCACCTCGCGGGTCACCCGGAAGACGCTGTTGAGGTTGGTCTCGATCACATCGAGCCACAGCTCGTCGGGGATCTGCGCGGTGTGCCCGCCGCCGCTGCGGCCGGCGTTGTTCACCAGCGCGTCGACGGGACCGAACCGGTCCCTGGCCTCCTGCACGAAGGCACGCACCCGCGCGGTGTCCCGCACGTCGCAGGCGGCGCCGTCGACGTCGAGCCCCGCCTCGCGCAACTCCTTGACGGTGTGGGCGACCCGGTCGCCGTCGCGGGCGCAGAGGAAGACCCGCGCACCGCCCTCGGCCAGACTGCGGGCCACGGCGAGACCGATCCCGCTGGTCGCACCGGTGACGACGGCGACGCGTGCTGCTGCTGGCGACATGAAGGCTCCTCAGCGGTCCCTGCGGTGGGCTGTCGGACGACTGCGAGGGTGTCAGCGGCCGCTCGAAACACGCTCGACCCCCGGCCCGGCCCCGGCTCCAGCGGCCTTCCACCCGCCTGCGAGACCGGGCACGCAGCGTGGAACGACACGAACGACCGCGCGATGTCAAGCGAGGCCGGGTCACACGAACGAGCCAGAAACCGACCTGGTGACTGGGGACAACACCGGGCAACGAGGAGGCCAGTGATGACGCATCAGGAGCCGGAAGCCAAGGAGGCCGGCGCCGTCACCTTCGTGAACACCTTCACCGTGCACGCCGAACCCGAGGTGTTCGAGAGGGAGTTCGCGAGGACGTCCGAGTTCATGGCACAGCAGCCGGGCTTCGTCCGGCACACCCTCTGCCGGCACACCGAGCGACCCGGCCAGTACGTCAACGTCGCCGAGTGGCAGGACGCCGCCTCGTTCCGCGCGGCCGTCTCGCACCCCGACTTCAAGCCGCACGCCGGAGCGCTGCGCGCCCTGAGCGAGAGCCGGCCGGAACTGTACCGGGCCCGGCTGCGCCGCGACGGCGACGCGGCGCCCGAGGGCCCGGGGCTCGACCCGGCGACCGACGCGGGGGAGGACGTATGACGGCCCGCCGGGTGGTCGTCACCGGACTGGGCGTGGTCGCCCCGGGCGGGATCGGCACCAAGGCGTTCTGGGAACGCATCGTCTCCGGTGTCTCCGCGACCAGGACCATCACCGCCTTCGACCCGGCCCCGTTCCGCTCCCGGATGGCCGCCGAATGCGACTTCGACGGGGCCCGCTCGGGACTGTCGGCCCGGGACACCGCGCGCCTGGACCGCGCCACCCAGTTCGCCCTGGTCGCCACCCGCGAGGCACTGGCCGACAGCGGCGTGGAGATCGACGGCACCAACGCGCACCGGACCGGCGTCAGTCTCGGCTCCGCCGTGGGGTGCACCCAGAAACTGGAGGAGGAGTACGTCGCGCGCAGCGGCGGCGGGCAGCAGTGGCTCGTCGACCACGCGGCGGGCACCCCGTACCTGTACGACTACTTCGTGCCCAGCTCCATGGCCGCGGAAGTGGCCTGGGAGGCCGGCGCGGAGGGGCCCGCCGCGCTCGTCTCGGCGGGCTGCACCTCCGGCCTCGACTCCCTGGGGCACGCCGTCGAACTCATCAGGGAGGGCAGCGCCGACATCATGATCGCCGGGGGCAGTGACGCTCCCATCGCGCCGATCACCGTGGCCTGCTTCGACGCCATCAAGGCGACCTCGCCGCGCAACGACACCCCCGGCCACGCCTCGCGGCCCTTCGACCGGACCCGCAGCGGCTTCGTCCTCGGCGAGGGCGCGGCCGTCCTCGTCCTGGAGGAGCGGGAGTCGGCCCTGCGGCGGGGTGCCGACGTCTACGCCGAGATCGCCGGCTTCGCCGCGCGGGCCAACGCCCACCACATGACCGGACTGCGCCCCGACGGGCGGGAGATGGCCGCCGCCATCACCGGCGCGCTCGACGACGCCCGGATCGACCGCGCGTCCGTCGGCTACGTCAACGCGCACGGCACGGCCACCCGGCAGAACGACATCCACGAGACGGCCGCGATCAAACACAGCCTGGGCGAGCACGCCCACCGGGTCCCGGTCAGCTCGATCAAGGCCGTCATCGGCCACTCGCTCGGCGCCGTCGGCTCCATCGAGGCCGCCGCCTCCGCCCTGGTGATCCGGCACGGCGTGGTGCCGCCCACGGCGGGACTGTACGAGCCGGACCCCCAACTCGACCTGGACTACGTGCCGTTGACCGCGCGTGACCAGCGCACCGACACCGTGCTGACGGTGGGCAGCGGCTTCGGCGGCTTCCAGAGCGCGATGGTGCTCACCGCCGCCGACGGGAGGCGCCCATGACCGCCACGGCCGTGGTCACCGGGATCGGCGTGCTCGCGCCCAACGGGATCGGCGCCCGGGAGTACTGGTCGGCGACCCTGCGCGGGGAGAGCGGCATCGGCCGCATCACCCGCTTCGACCCCTCCCCCTACCCCTCCCGGCTGGCCGGCGAGGTCACCGGGTTCTCGGTGCGCGACCACATCCCCAGCCGTCTCGTCCCGCAGACCGACCGCACCACCCAGTTCGCCCTGGCGGGCTCCGACTGGGCGCTCGCGGACTCCGGGCTGACCGCCGACAGCCTGCCCGCGGACGAGCGCGGGGTGGTCACCGCCAGCGCCTCCGGCGGGTTCGAGTTCGGCCAGCGCGAACTGGGCCACCTGTGGGGCAAGGACCCCAAGCACGTCAGCGCGTACATGTCCTTCGCCTGGTTCTACGCGGTCAACTCCGGCCAGGTCTCCATCCGGCACGATCTGCGCGGACCCACCGGAGTCGTCGTCACCGACCAGGCGGGCGGGCTCGACGCGGTCGCCCAGGCCCGGCGCCGGATCCGCGGCGGCACCCCGCTCATGCTGACGGGCGGCATGGACGCCTCGCTGTGTCCGTACGGCTTCGCCGCGCAGATCTCCGCCGGCATCCTCAGCGGGAGCGAGGACCCGGCCCGCGCCTACCTGCCCTTCGACGCCGCGGCCGACGGGCACGTGCCCGGCGAGGGCGGGGCGATGCTGACCCTGGAGGACGCGGAGCGGGCCCGGCAGCGCGGGGCCCGCTGCTACGGCGAGATCAGCGGGTACGCCGCCACCTTCGACCCCCGCCCCGGCTCGGGCCGCCCCGCCAACCTGGAGCGGGCCGTGCGCGGCGCGCTGGCCGACGCGGGGCTGCGTTCCGAGGACATCGCCTTCGTCCTCGCGGACGGCGCCGGTGAACCGGAGGCCGACCGCGTCGAGGCGCAGGCCCTGACCGCGGTCTTCGGGCCGGAGGGCGTACCGGTCACGGTCCCCAAGACCATGACCGGCCGCCTCTACGCGGGTGCCGCGCCGCTCGACCTCGTCACGGCCCTCTTCGCGCTACGCGACGGCGTCGTCCCGCCGACCGTCCATGTCGACCGGCCGGCGGCGGAGTACGCCATCGACCTGGTGACCGGCGCCCCCCGCCCCGTCGACGGCGACGCCGCGCTCGTCCTGGCCCGGGGGCGCGGGGGCTTCAACAGCGCCATGGTCGTACGCCGCCCACCGGGGCCTTGAGCCCTGGCCCGACTGCCCTGACGCACGGGCCGTCCGATCTAGGACTGCCCGATCTACGACTGCCCGATCTACGACCGTCCGATCCCTGACAGAGATCCACCACCCGTCAGTCCGTCAGTCCGTCAGTCCGTCATCCCGTCCGGCCGCGCCGTACGTGGTCGGCCCCACCGCGGCCCCCGGGGTCGCCCCTTGGAGATGTCATGTCCGCTTTCACGATGGAAGACCTGTTCCGGATCATGCGGGAGTGCGCAGGCGAGGAGGAGGCCGTCGACCTGTCGAGCGCCGCCGCGGACCAGGAGTTCGCCGTGCTCGGCTACGACTCGCTGGCCCTCATGGAGGCGATCAGCAGGGTGGAGCGCGGCTTCGGGGTCGAGCTGCCCGAGGACACGCTCGGCGAGGCGCTGACCCCGGCGGCCTTCGTCGACGCCGTCAACGCCGCGCTCGCCGACCGCACGCCCGCGGTGGAGGCCGCCGGATGACCGAGGCGGGCCGGGCGCCGGACCTGCGGATCGCGGGGTGCGCAGCCTGGCTGCCACCCCGTACCGCGGTCGCGGACGCCGTCGCGGCCGGGCGGTGCGACGAGGCCCTGGCCACGACCACCGGCATGGTGGCCGTGGCCGTGGCCGAGGACGAGCCGGCCCCGGAGATGGCGGCCCGCGCCGCCCGCACCGCCCTCGGCCGCTCCGGCTCCGACGAGGTCTCGCTGATCCTGCACGCCAGCTTCTTCTACCAGGGGCACGACCTGTGGGCGCCCGCCTCGTACGTCCAGCGCACCGCCGTCGGCAACCAGTGCCCCGCGATCGAGGTCGGCCAGGTCTCCAACGGCGGCATGGCCGCGCTCGGGCTCGCCCTCGACCATCTGCGGGCCGGCCCGGCGGCCGGCGAGGCGGACCGGCGTGTGCTGGTGACGACGGGGGACGCCTTCCGCCCGCCCGGGTTCGACCGCTGGCGCAGTGACTCCGGCACGTTCTACGGGGACGGGGGCACCGCCCTCGTGCTGTCCGCGCGGGAGGGCTTCGCCCGTATCCGGGGCCTGGCCACCGTCTCCGTACCGGAACTGGAGGGGATGCACCGCGGGGACGACCCCTTCGGCAGCGCCCCGTTCAGCCACCGGCCGGTCGTCGACCTGGACGCCTGCAAGAAGGACTTCCTGGCCACCCACCGGGTGACCCAGGTGATCGCGGCGAGCGGGGCGGCGCAGGACGCCGCCGTGGAACGGGCCCTCGCCGAAGCGGGGGTGGCACTCGCCGACGTGGACCGCTTCGTCCTTCCCCACCTGGGCCACAAGCGGCTGCGGGCGGGCTACCTCGCCCGCTTCGGGATCGCCGAGGAGCGCACCACCTGGCACTGGAGCCGGGGGATCGGGCACCTCGGCGCCGGCGACCAGATCGCCGGGTTCGACCACCTGGTCGGCTCGGGGAGCCTGGGCGCCGGGGACCTGGTCGTGCTGATGGGCGTGGGGGCGGGGTTCACCTACTCCTGCGCGGTCGTCGAAATGCTGGAACGGCCCGCCTGGGCGGAGCCGACGCACCCGGGAGGTGCCGTATGACCGCCGTCGTAGGACCGCTGCCCGTGGCCCTGCTGTTGCCCGGCCAGGGGTCGCAGCATCCGCGGATGGCGGTGGGGCTCTACGGGCATGAGCCGGTGTTCACGGCGGCGATGGACGAGTTCTTCGAGGCGGCGGGCGGGGAGGGCGCTCGTCTGCGCGAGGACTGGCTCGCCGAACGGCCCGCCACGGACCTGGACCACGTCACCCGTTCCCAGCCGCTGCTCTTCGCCGTGGACCACGCGCTGGGCCGGGTGGTGCTGAGCCGGGGCGTGCGCCCGGTGGCCCTGCTGGGGCACAGCATCGGGGAGCTGGCCTCGGCCGTACTGGCCGGGGTGTTCGTGCTGCGCGACGCGACCGGCCTGGTCCTCGACCGGGTGCGACGGCTGGCCGGGGCCCCGCCCGGCGGCATGCTCGCGGTCGCCGCGTCCACGGCGGAGGTGACCCCTTATCTGAGCGGGGACGTCGTGGTCGGCGCGGTCAACGCCCCGCGCCAGACCGTGCTCGCCGGGCCCGACGGCCCGTTGGACAAGGTCGGCCGTACACTGCGCGAGGCCGGGTTCACCTGCCGTCGGGTGCCGTCGCTCAGCGCCTTCCACAGCCCGGTCCTCGAACCCGCCTGCCGGGGCGCCGCCGAACGCTTCGCCGCGGTGGACCGGAGCGCCCCGTCCCTGCCCGTCCACTCCGCCTATACGGCCGCCCCGTTGACGGAGGCCGACATCGACGACCCCGCCTTCTGGGCGCGCCAGCCGGTGGCCCCGGTGCTCTTCTGGCCCGCGCTGGAGGGGCTGTTGGCCACCGGTGACCATCTGCTGGTGGAGGTGGGGCCGGGACAGGGACTGTCCCAGGTGGCCCGCCGGCACCCGGCGGTCCGGCGCGGGACCAGCGAGGTCGTGTCCCTGCTGCCGGCCCGCCCGGGCCCCCCGGAGGCGGACCGGGCCGCAATGGAGACCGCGATGGCCCGCGTGGCCGCGGCGGGCCCCCCGACCGGCCGCAAGACGGCCTGACCGGTCTCCCGTCGGCCGACCGGTCTCCCACCGCCGGACCGCGGTCGCAGACGGCCGATGCCCCGCCTCCCGACGGAGGCGGACCGGGCCGCCGTGGCCGCAGCGGGCCCCCCGACCGGCCGCAAGACGGCCTGACCGGGCTCCCGTCGCCTGACCGGTCTCCCACCGTCGGACCGCGGTCGTCGGCGGCTGATGCCTCGCCTCTCGACGGAGGCGGACCGGGCCGCCGTGGCCGCAGCGGGCCCCCGACCGCCCGCACGACCGCCCGACCGCCCGCACGACCGCCTGACCGCCCGCACGACCGCCTGACCGCCCGCACGACCGCCTGACCGGGCTCCCGTCGCCTGACCGGGCTCCCGTCGGTCGACCGGTCTCCCACCGCCGGACCGCGGTCGCAGGGCCGATGCCCCGCCCCCGAGTTCACGTGGGCGGGGCATCGGTCGTGGCGGCCCCAACGGCACCCGGGGACACGGCCCCCGGCCCCCCGGTCCACGCCCCGGGCCAGGGCGGTGGCGAGCGGGTGCGGGATTCTGCCGATCCCGGCGGGCGACGACCAGCGCCACGCGCCCCGCACCGGGTGCCGGACGAGCCGGTCGAGGAGTTCCAGGGGTGCGTACGGTCAGGTGCTCACGGTCGCCGTGACATAGCGCACCGGCGTGTCGATCGTGAGCGGCCCGTCCCCGTCCCGCATCGCGTCCAGCGAGGTGATCAGCCGCTCCCGCAGCTGCCGCCGCTTGTCGTCCGAGAGGTGGTTCCAGAGCAGGCGCATGCCCTGCGTGTGGGACCAGTCCACCCATGCCCGCCCCGACTCGGCCACCAGCCGAACGCCCTCGTCGACGACCGCCACCTCCTGGAATCCGGCCTTCTCCAGCGTGCGGCTCAGGTCGGCCGGGTCCGCGAGCCAGCTGTTGAACCGCTGCTGCAGCCGCTCTGGCTGCCACTGCGGCGGCAGGTCGAGCAGCAGTTCGCGCGGGATCAGCTCGGTGAACACCGGCGGCAGGAAGGGGAAGGTGTCGTCGCTGAACACCGGGCTGGTGAACGCGAGCCGCCCGCCGGGCGAGAGCAGCGGCGCGTAACGGGCGAGGGCGGCGGGCGCGTCGGGCAGGAAGATGACGCTGTAGCTGCCCAGCACCACGTCGAAGGAGCGCGGCGCGAAGTCCGGGTGCTCCCCGTCCATCACCCGCAGCTCCACCGTGCGGGCACCCCGCCGCGACGCCTCCTTCGCGGCCTCCTCGATCATCGCCTCGGCGACGTCGATGCCGACCACACGGCCGTCCGGCCCCACGCGTTCGGCGGCCGGGAAGACACAGGCCCCGCGGCCGCAGCCCACGTCGAGGACCCGCTCGCCCTCCCGGGGGGCCGCGCGTTCCACCAGACGCCGGCCCATCGGAGTGAAGAACTCCACGCCGAGCCGGTCGTAGGAGGCCGCAGCGCTGTTGAAGGCGGCCGCCACTTCGGATTTGTACGTGGACGTGTCCACTGACCCTCCCGCTCTCTCGGTGGACACCCCACCTTTCCGGCCCCGTCTCGGGCACGGATGGAGGGGTCTTGGAGCGCCACTGGAATGCGGCTGGACAAAAAGCAAAGAAGTCCGTGGGAGGCCTGTCGGCTCTTGCTCCCGGTGATGTCGTCTCCTAAGAATTGATGCGTCACGCACTGCACCGCACCGTACTGCACCGCACTGCACCGACCGATTCGGGAGGGAAATACGTGAGCGACCAGATAGCCAGCGTTCGGCGCCTGGTGGAGGCGTACAACACCGGGAAAACGGACGACGTGGCCGAGTACATCCACCCGGAATACATGAATCCGGGAACTCTGGAATTCACCTCGATGCGCGGCCCCGAGCTTTTCGCGATCAATGTCGCATGGGTCAAGAAGACCTTCTCCGAGGACGCCCGCCTGGAAGAGGTGGGCATGGAGGAGAACGGCGACTGGGTCCGCGCCCGGCTGGTGCTCTACGGGCGGCACGTCGGTGAGCTGGTCGGCATGGCGCCCACCGGGCGGCTGTTCTCCGGCGAGCAGATCCACCTCCTCCACTTCGTCGACGGAAAGATCCACCACCACCGTGACTGGCCCGACTACCAGGGCACCTACCGCCAGCTCGGCGAGCCGTGGCCGGAGAAGGAGCACCGCCGCTCGTGACAGCGGGTTCCCAGACGCGGGGAAACAGGGGGGAAGCACGATGGAATTCGGTGTGCTGGGGCCGCTGTACGTGCGGGTGAACGGGGAGGCGACCGCTCCGAGCGCCCCGAAACTGCGCAACGTACTGGCGATGCTGCTCGTCCACACGGGGCAGGTGGTGCCCGTGCCGTCCCTGGTGCGGGACCTGTGGGACGACGATCCGCCCGTCAGCGGTCTGACCACGCTCCAGACGTACATCCTGAATCTGCGCAAGATGTTCTCCGCGATCACGGGACTGACCACGGACAAGGTGGCCCGTGAGGTCCTGGTGACCCGGGCGGGCGGCTATCTGCTCGCCGCCGAGGCGGGAGCGCTCGACCTGCACCGCTACCGGAGCCTGGCGGCCGCCGGCCGCGAGGCCCTGGTGCGCGGCGACGACGCGGCCGGGGTGCGCGACCTGAACGAGGCGCTCCTGCTGTGGCGGGGGCCCGCACTGGTCGACGTACCGGCCGGGCGGGTGCTGGAGAGCAGGCGCCGGCAGCTGGAGGAGTCCCGGCTCGCGGCCTTCGAGTACCTGATCGACGTGGAGCTGCGGCTCGGCATGTACCGCGAGGTGCTGGCCGAGCTGGCGGCCCTCACGGTGGAGAATCCGCTGCACGAGGGCCTGCACGGCCAGTACATGTGGGCCCTGCATCTCAGCGGGCGCAGGGCACAGGCGCTGCAGGTCTTCCACCGGCTGCGCGGGGCGCTGGTCGCGGGGCTCGGTCTCGAGCCGGGTCCGCAGGTGCAGCGGCTGCACCAGGCGGTCCTGAACGCGGACATCGACTTCGAGCCCCGTTTCGCGGCGGGCCGGGCCCCGGTCGCCGTGCCGGCCACCGCGTTCGGCGGCGGGCGACCCTACTGACCGCCCGAGCGGTAGTCAAAGTTGATTGCGTCGCCGGGCGCGGCGTCGCTAGGGTGGCTAGACAAATTTGATTAGCTCGGAGGGTTCGCCATGCCGGAACAGCAGGACGGGACACCCATCGACAGCCCGACGGGCTGGGTCGCGGCGCACATCCGCCGGTACCACAGCAGCGGCGGCAAGGAGGGGCAGAAGTGGTACGGACTCGACACCCTGCTCCTCACCACCCGCGGCCGGAAGTCGGGAAACCTGCGCCGCACCGCGGTCATCTACGGCCGTCACGGTGACAACGTCATCGTGGTCGGCTCCAACGGCGGAAAGCCCGAGCACCCGCTCTGGTACCTCAATCTGGTCGCCTCGCCGGAGGCCCACGTCCAGATCGGCGAGGAACATATCGATGTGCGCGCCCGCACCGCGAACGCCGAGGAGAAGCCGGAACTCTGGAAGCTCATGACGGAAATCTTCCCGCAGTACAAGAGCTACCAGAAGAAGACCACGAGGGAAATCCCCGTGGTGATCCTGGAGCCCGTTGAACAGTGAGCGGTGAAGCAGTGAAGCAGTGAAGCGGCAACGTCATGGCAGGGAAATGAAAGGGTTACTAGGGTGAACGAATTCACGCGCCGCGGATTCCTCGGCACCGCGGCAGCGGTCGGCGGGGCCACCGTGGTCGGCGGGGCCACCGTGGTCGGCACGGCCGGACCGAGTGCCGCGGCCCCCGCGGCCCCCGCGACGGCCGAGGCGGCCGAGGCGGCCGTCCCGGCGGCGGCGAAAGGCGGCGCGTGCGGCGCCCCCACCGGACTGGTCCAGGTGGATCGGACCGACCGGCGCTACCGCGACCTGGTCAGCAGGGGCTTCAACGGCCGCTTCCGCGGCAACCCCGACACGGTGTACGTCGTGCACACCGCGGACCAGGTCGTCGACGCGGTGAACCAGGCCCTGGACGCGGGCCGGCGGATCGCCGTACGCAGCGGCGGCCACTGCTTCGAGGGGTTCGTGGACGACCCCGCCGTCCGGGCCGTCATCGACATGTCCGAGATGAGACAGATCTCCTACGACCCCGCCAAGCGGGCGTTCGCCGTGGAGCCCGGCGCCACCCTCGGGGAGACGTACCGCTCCCTGTATCTCAACTGGGGCGTGACCATCCCGGCCGGCGTCTGCCCCCAGGTGGGCGTCGGCGGCCATGTCCTCGGCGGTGGCTACGGGCCACTGTCCCGCCGCGACGGAGTGGTCGCCGACCACCTGTACGCGGTCGAGGTCGTCGTCGTGGACGCCTCCGGCCGGGCCCGCAAGGTCGTGGCCACCAGCGCCGCGAACGACCCCAACCGGGAGCTGTGGTGGGCCCACACCGGGGGAGGGGGCGGCAACTTCGGAATCGTCACCCGGTACTGGTTCCGTACCCCGGGCGCCACCGGAACCGATCCGTCCGCCCTGCTGCCCAAGGCTCCCGAGTCCACCCTGCGGCACCTCGTGACCTGGGACTGGTCCGCCCTCACCGAGAAGGCGTTCACCCGGATCATCGACAACCACGGCGCCTGGCACCAGCGCAACAGCGTCGCCGACACCCCGTACGCCAGTCTGCACAGCGTCTTCTACCTCAACAGCAGGGCGGCCGGACAGATCCTGCTGGACGTCCAGATCGACGGTGGACTCGCCGGCGCCGAGGGGCTGTTGACCGACTTCGTGGCCGCGATCAACGAAGGGACCGGGGTGGAGCCCGCCGTCCAGCGGAGCACGGAGCCGTGGCTCAGGGCCACGCTGGCCAACAAGTTCGACACCGGGGGCTTCGACCGGACCAAGTCCAAGGGCGCCTACCTGCGCAAGCCGTGGACCGCGGCCCAGGTCGCCACCCTCTACCGCTATCTGGGCGCCGACTCCCAGGTGTGGGGCGAGGTCTCGCTCTACTCCTACGGCGCGAAGGTCAACTCCGTGCCGGAGACGGCCACCGCCACCGCCCAGCGCGACTCCATCATCAAGGTGTGGATGTCCGCGACCTGGATGGACCCCGCGCAGGACGACGCCAACCTCGTCTGGATCCGGGAGATCTACCGCGACGTCTTCGCCACCACCGGCGGTGTCCCGGTGCCCGGCGACCGTACCGAGGGCACCTTCATCAACTACCCGGACATCGATCTCACCGACCCGCGGTGGAACACCTCCGGAGTGCCCTGGCACACCCTCTACTACAAGGGCAACTACGCCCGCCTGCAGAAGGTCAAGGCCCGCTGGGACCCCAAGAACGTGTTCCGGCACGCGCTGTCCGTCCGGCTGCCCGACTGACGGCGGCGGCACGCCGAGGGCGGGTCCGCTCAGCGCGGCCCGCCCTCGGCCCGCTCCGCGAGGAAGAGACCACGGCCCGACTGGATCCCCTCGACGAAGGCGACCCGCAGGCCGGCCTCGGTGAAGGCGTCCTCATACTCGGCCCGCGTGAACAGGGTCAGGGCGTGCTGCTCCGCGAAGTGCCGTACCCCGCTGTCGGGTTCGGCCACCACGTAGTGCACGACCATGTGCGAGGTGTTCCCCTCGCGCTCGGTGTACGACACGCGGGTCATCGTCCGCCGTCCCACGGTCACCGTGTCCCCGCTGACATGGCGCTCCAGCGACGTCTCCAGGAACCACCACGGGTCGACCGCGACGACCCCGCCCGGCGCCAGGTGCTCCGCGAACGACCGCAGGGTGGCGGTGAGTTCGGCGCTGTCCTGCAGATAGGCTATCGAGCCGAACATGCAGGTGATCGCGTCGTAGGAGCGCCCCAGCGACAGGTCGCGCATGTCGCCGCCGTGCAGGACGGCGGCGGGCACCGCGGCGCGGGCCATCGTCAGCATGGCGTCGGACAGCTCCAGCCCTTCGACCTTGTCGAAGAGGTCGGCGAAGTGCCGCAGATGCGCGCCGGTGCCGCAGGCGACGTCCAGCAGCGTGGCCGCCCCCGGATTGCGGGCCTGCACCAGCCCCGCGACGGTCGCGGCCTCCGCCCGGTAGTCCTTGCCGCGCGACTCGTGGAGCAACTCGTAGATCTCGGCCATCCCGGGTCCGTACATGGCGAACTCCCTCTCCTCAGCCGGCACTGCCGGGTCGATCGCTGCCGCGACGGTCGGTACCGGTTCGGTCGGTACCGGTTCGGTCGGTACCGGTTCGGTCGCTCCCGGTTCGGTCGCTCCCGCTGCGGTCGCTGCCCGCATGGTCACCGCGCTCGGCGCCGAACAGGGCGGCGTGGTCCGCGGCCCAGCTCGCGAAGGTGCGTGCCTCCCGCCCCGTGACCCTGCGCACGGCGTCGGTCACCGGACCGGGGGTGACCACGGACTCGGCGAGGTAGTCGAGCAGCATCTCGACGACCGGGAGCGGCATCACCTGGCTCATCGCCTCGCGCCCGGCCGCCCGGCTCAGCTCCTCGAACCGGATCTCCCGGCCGACCGCCTCCGCCAGCGTGCGGACCTGCTCGACCTGCGTCAGCGCCTCGGGGCCCGTCACCAGGTACTGCTCACCCGTGTGCCCCTCCTCCAGCAGCGCGGCCACGATCACCGCCGCGATGTCGGCCTCGTGGACGAGCGCCCGGGCGGCCCCGCCGTACGGCGCGCGCACCACGTTCTCCGTGCGGATCGATTCCCCCCACTTCCACAGGACGTTGCCGGCGAACTCGTCGGGGCGTACGAAGGTCCAGTCCGCCCCGCTGTCCTCGACGGCCCGCTCGACCGCGCGGTGATGCTGGTGGCTGGGATTGCCCTCGTCCTCCAGCACCGAGCTGGACGACAGGACGACGATGTGCCGGACCCCCGCCTTCCGGGCCAGCGCCGCGACCTCGTGGGCGGTCCCGGGCACCGGGAAGAGGTACATCCGGTCGATCCCCTCCAGCGCGGCCGAGAGGGTCCGCGGCTCCTCCAGGTCCCCTTGGACGACCTCGACACCGGTCGGCAGCGCGGCGGCCCCGGGAGTCCGGGTGAGCGCCCGCACATGGTGCCCCCCGGCCAGCACGCCGTCCGTGACATGGCGGCCGACCCTGCCCGTGGCACCGGTCAACAGGATGTTCAAGGCCCCTCCTCGGCGAACGAAGCGGTGCCCCCGGCGCTCGGCCGGAGGGCGACTCCAGGGGCCAAGGCTGTCGCGCCGGGCTAGAGGACCCCGTGAGCGGCGATGGATCCGGCACCGGCCCGCGCCGCTCCAGGCGGACTGGAGCGATCCTGCAGCCGTTCTCAGGCCGTTCGGGGGCAGTCTGGCGGGACATCGTCCGCGAGACTGTGAGGAATCACCATGTCAATGGCCGAGCGCAAGGCGCTGTGTCTGGAGATGGTCGCCGCCTGGAACCGATGGGACCTGAGCGGGATCACCAAGCACTGGTCGCCGGACATCGTGCACTACTCCGAGGACACGGAGGTGAGTTCCGCCGACATGATCAAGCTCATGGAGGCGGGGCTGAAGGCGTTCCCCGATCTCCAGCTCGAAGTGAAGAGCATCATGGCCGAGGAGGACCGGGTCACCCTGCGCATCACCGTGACCGCCACCCACCAGAACGAGTTCATGGGCGTGCAGCCGACCGGACAGCCCGTCAGCTGGCACCTGGTGGAGGAGCTGCGCTTCGCCGACGCCAAGGTCGTGGAGCACTGGGACGTCATCAACATGCGCCCCCTGCTGGTCCAGTTGGGCAAGCTGCCGGACGTGCCGAAGGTGGAACTGGAAACCAGCGGCTGACGTGCCCGGACCCCCCTCCCGCCCGGGTGCCGGTCGACCGGCGGGGCCCCGGGGGTGCGGGTGTGCCCCGTACCCCCGGGCGGGCTGTCCGGGTCCCGGCCCGGCGCGCGTTTGGGCGTCCGGGCCCCGGCCCCGCCCGCTTCCCGGTCCGGCCCCGGCGCGCGTCCGGCGGCCCCGCCGCCACGCGGCGGCTCATTATGCTGACGCGCGGGCGGGCGGGCGGCAGGCGGCCGGATCGCCGCACCGGAGAGAACGGGGTGACGATGACGGCGACGAAGCTCTTGGTCCTCGGGGTGGTCCGCGGCTTCGGCCGGGCGCACGGCTACCGGGTCCGGGCCGAGCTGCTGTCCTGGGGGATCGACGACTGGGCCAACGTCAAACCCGGTTCGATCTACCACGCCCTGCGCCAGCTCGCGAAGAGCGGCCTGCTGGAGGCCACCGAGATCGGGGACTGGCCGGGGCGCGTGGACTACGGCGTGACCCCCGAGGGGGAGCGGGAGTTCTTCCGGCTGCTCGTCGAGGCCCTGGAGCGGCCCGAGCACCGCGACGACATGCTCAGCGCCGGCCTCGCCCTGATGCCCGCGCTCACCCGGGACCGTGCCGTCGCCGCGCTGTCCACCCGGCTGGCCGTCCTGGAGAGACAGAGCGCGGTGCTGCGCAGGGATCCGGACACGGGCGTGGCCGGGGGCACCCTCCCGCGGCACCTCGGCGAGCTGTGGACGATGCGCACGCGGTATGTCGACCTGGGCGTGGAATGGACCCGTGAGCTGCTGGAACGGGTGAGGTCGGGGGAGTACGCGATGGCGGGCGAGCACGAGGACGCCTTCGGGACGCCGGGAGCCTGGCGGGCCCCGGCCGAGCCGTGACCGCGCGGACGGGTCTTCGCGGACTTCACTAATCAAACTTGCATAGTGGGCCACTCGTGCCCTAGCTTGGCTGAGTGGTCAAATTTGATTACTGACCGCAGTGTCGTTCTTTCCCTCCCGCTCGTCCCCCGGGGCTCTCCCGGTACGCCAGTCATGGCGCACAGCCCCTCGTGGCGCATCAGGACCAAGGAGTCACAGATTGAGTTCGCCATCCACTCTTGCCATCGAGACGACGGGCCTGGTCAAAGTCTTCGGTGAGAAGCGTGCCGTCGACGGCGTCGACCTGGTCATCCCCCAGGGCGTCGTGTACGGCGTGCTGGGGCCCAACGGAGCGGGCAAGACGACGACGATCCGGATGCTGTCCACCCTGCTGACCCCCGACGGCGGAACCGCCCGGGTCCTCGGGCACGACGTGGTCAAGGAGGCCGAGGCGGTCCGCAGCCGGGTGAGCCTCACCGGCCAGTTCGCCTCGATCGACGAGGACCTCACCGCCACCGAGAACCTCACCCTGCTCGCCAGACTCCTGGGCTTCTCCCGCGCCCAGGCGGCGGACCGGGCCGAGGAGCTGCTCGCGGCCTTCGACCTCACGGAGGCCGCCGGACGGCAGTCCAAGACCTTCTCCGGAGGCATGCGCCGTCGCCTCGACATCGCCGCCAGCCTCGTCATCACCCCCGACCTGCTCTTCCTGGACGAGCCGACCACCGGACTCGACCCACGCAGCCGCAACCAGGTGTGGGACAGCGTGCGGGCCATGGTGGCCCTGGGCACCACGATCCTGCTCACCACGCAGTACCTGGACGAGGCCGACCAGCTCGCCGACCGGATCGCCGTCATCGACCACGGCCGGGTCATCGCCGAGGGCACCACCGGCGAGCTGAAGTCCTCGGTCGGCACCGGCGCCCTGCACGTACGGCTCGTCAACGCCGAACAGCGCCCCGAAGCAGCCCAGTTGCTCACCCGGGCTCTCGCCTCGCCGGTCTTCCAGGAGTCCGACCCGTTCTCCCTGTCCGTGCGGACCGACGACCACGAGAGGGTGGCCCGGGCCCTGAGCGAGCTCGCCCGCTCGGAGATCGCCGTCTCGGACTTCGCCTTCGGCCGGCCCAGCCTCGACGAGGTCTTCCTCGCCCTGACCGGCCGCCCCGCCGAAGCCGACCAGACCGACCAGGAGGACGCGGCATGACCGTCACATCCGAGACCACGGCCACCGCGGGCACGCCCGCCGACGCCCTGCGCAAGGCCCTCACCAGCCAGATCCGCCCCTCCCGCCCCAACCCGCTGACCGCCGTACGGGTCTCCGCCTGGCGGACGATGGTCAAGATGAAGCACTACGGCGTGGCCGTCCTGTTCGACGTCACCCTGATGCCCATCGTCTTCCTCCTCACCTTCACCTACCTCTTCGGCGGCGCGTTCGCCGGATCGACCAAGGAGTACCTCCAGTACTTCCTGCCGGGCGTCCTCGTGCAGACCGTCGTGATGCCGACCGTCTACACCGGTACCGCGCTCAACATGGACATCACCCGCGGCATCTACGACCGCTTCCGCACCCTGCCGTTCTGGCAGCCGGCCACCATCGTCGGCAGCCTCCTCGGCGACGTCGTCCGCTACGTGCTGGCCCTGACCACCACGATGGCCGTCGGCCTGGCGCTCGGCTTCCGCCCCGACGGCGGAGTGGGCGGCGTACTGGCGGCGATGCTCCTGCTGCTGGTCTTCGCGGTCAGCGTCAGCTGGATCTTCGCCGCCCTGGGCGTGGTCGCCAAGGCCCCCGAGACGGTCTCCGGCTCCAGCATGCTCGTCATGTTCCCCCTGGTCTTCACCAGCAACATCTTCGTGGAGCCCGAGACCATGCCCGGCTGGATGGAAGCGATCGTCAAGGCCAACCCCGTCAGCAACGCGGCCACCGCCGTACGCGGCCTGATCCACGGCGACGCCAACGGCTCCGACATCGGCTGGGTCCTGCTGGCCTGCGCGGTCATCACAGCGATCTTCGCCCCCCTGACGATGTACCTCTACCGCTCCAAGAGCCGCACCTGACCCCACCCACCCCCCGAACGAGCCACGGCAGCCGGCGTCTCGGTTGTCCTTCCCCCGTCGGCCGGGCTCCGCGCTGCCGTGGCTCCCCTCCACCCCCGGAGAACGACGACCCCCGGCCGGTCGGCCCCATCGTGGGCCGCGGGGCCGCACACCGGGTGCTGCCGGCAAGGGCGCGGCGCTGCCCAGCGCTGCCGGGCACCGGACCATTGTCAGTGCCGCCCGATAGATTGCCCGGTGGAGTGAGACCGGTCAGAGAACCTTCGAGGTCCGCGGTCAAGAGGGGTGGGCACAAAGGTCCCCGGGAGCCACCTCGGGACCCTGCTTGCAGGCCATGGATCCCCACCCCTCTCACCCGAAGCGACCAGCCACACGGGCCCGACCACCGGGCCGGCCCCGCCGCGATCGGCGGCCCCGCCCCTCGGCGGCCCCGCCCCAGGGAGGCTGGGTGTACCGATCAGCACCGTCAGCGCTGCCTGCCCAGCTAGAAGCGCGAGGATGCCCAAGACCCTGCCCACGAATAGCGCAGACCCCGACTTACGGCCGCTCCGAGCTGCATCTGCCTGCATATACGCGAAGACCCCGGCTCCAGCGTTTCCGCTGGTGACGGGGTCTCTTGGCACCTCATGAAGGGTGCCCCCGGCAGGATTCGAACCTGCGCACACGGCTCCGGAGGCCGCGTACGGGCACGGCGAACCAGCAGGTCAGGGGACCGGACTATTCATGGACAGAAGATTCCGTCCACGAATAGTCCGCGCCTGACTGTTCTGCTACTCCAAGATGTCGAGCGAGGGGAGGCTGTCCACGATCCTCATCGTCTCCAGGCTGACCGTGACGATTCGCTTGAGCAGGTCGATGATGTAGCGCGGGTCGTCAGACCAGTCGTTGGGATCGTTGATGATCTCCGACGCCTTGTCCACCTTGACCTGATAGCGATCGATGATCCACTCGATCGCGGATCGGGCACCAAGCTGGTAGCGATACGCTTCTTCGGGGATGTTGGTCAGGTTGACCCGCGTGTTGTAAACAATCGTCGACCGGTCAGCCTGCCCCTTGATCTTCGGGATCTTCATCTTGGCGACCCGGTACAGCTCAGTGGGGGGCGTGGCGGACGCGTCGCCGGTCACCGTCTCCACGATGCCCGTGTACGGCTGGGCCTGCTCATAGTTGATGTGCAGGTCGGCGAGCTTACGGCCGGCCTCGGCGAAGCCGTGGAAGTCACGCACCTTCGGGATGCGCGGCAGGGACTTCTTCAGGTCTGCGGCGAAGCGCTCGCGGTACTCCGGGGAGTGGAGCAGGCCGTAGGTGTAGTAGAAGACATCATCCTTGGTGATGGCCAGGTCGGGGTACGCCTTGCGGTAGCCAGCCAGGGCAGCGTCAGTGATGTTGTCGATGCGCTCGTAGCTGCCATCGCCATCACCGAAGTCGAAGCCTCCCTGGGTAGCCAGTTCCCGGTATGTGTAGCGAGAGAAGAAGAATCCTCCCTTTCCAAATACGTCAAGGCAAGGCAGGGCATCGGTTGCGAGCAAGGCAAACTCACTCGTCGCGTGGAAGCCGTTGACGTAGAAGCCGAAGTTCTCGCGGTCTGGCGTCGGGAACATCTGCGGCAACTTACCGGGGCGGTCATTAAGATTCTGCTCGAAGTAGACATACTGCCGGCAGAAGGGGCGATAAAGGCTAGAAACCAAGCAGTTCGAATCGAACTCAACCTTTTGCCCCCGCGCAACCTTGGGAATTAGAGTAGAGGACCAGCTGATCTTCTTTTGGTCGAAATCGATAAATTTCTCCACATCTGCAACACTCGGGGTTGCATTCGCTCGAATCCTGCAATGGTTGGCAAACTCCTCAACCTGGCCATTGTAGAATTCGATCATTGATTCCACATTTTCGCCAAGCTTCCGCTCGGAGAAATTGTACACCCACGCGTCACGGTTTGTTTTGAGTCCGCCAGAGTGCAGTGCAAAAATGGGCGTCGCCGCCGCGCTCTTATCCTTGTCGCCGATTGCCTGAAACTCTGCGAAGCGTTCGTCACGCTGGTTGATCCAGTCACCCTCAGGATGCGGGGTGATCTCCTCCCATTCCACAGTGGCCAGGTTCTGGGCGCTCAGCTTGCGCAGCTTGTCCTCGCGGGTGAGATAGTCGCCGATGTCGCGGTAGTGCAGCTCGCAGCCCGCTGTAGTGGTGCCGGTCTTGCCGCCCTTGACAAGGATCAAGATGGCGACGGTGTTGCGGCTGCCTGATCCGAAGATCTTGCCGCCTTCCTTCCGGGCCTGCTCGCCGGCGGTGCGCTGGTTGCCGCGCAGGTTATAGCAGTAGATCGCATCGAACTCCTCGACCAGCGACTTGCGCAAGCCGTCGGCCGTGTTGCCGTCGATGTAGCCGCCGTTGGAGACGAAGGCGACTACGCCTTCGTCCTTGATTCGATCGGAGGCCCAGCGGATGGCGCGGATGTAGGAGTCGTAGAGCGAGTTTTTGAGGGTCGCCGTCGACTTAGCGGCGTATGTCTCCTGGATGCGGCTGTCCAGGGTCTCGTATTTGAGGTTCTTGTTGTCGTCGTTCTGGCTGTCCTGCCCCACCGAGTAGGGCGGGTTGCCGATGACGACTGTGATCGGCTGGGCCTTCTGCTTCTTCGCTCGTTCGCTGTTGCCTTCCAGCACGTCCATGCCGTCGAGCCGCGCCGTACCCTCTGCGAGCTGGAAAGTATCCGTCAGAACGATGCCTTCGAAAGGCCGGTAGTTCCCGCCAGCGAGGTCGTGGAAGGCGGCCTCGATGTTGACGGCCGCGATGTAGTACGCGAGCAGCACGATCTCGTTGGCGTGCAGTTCGCTGGTGTACTTGCGCAGTAGGTCATCGGGTTTGATGAGCCCGGACTGGAGGAGGCGGACGGGGAAGGTGCCGGTGCCGACGAAGGGGTCGATGATCTGTACACCCTCGTCGGACAGGGACTTGCCGAGGTGCTTGGCCAGCGCCTGTTCGGTGGAGCGGATGATGAAGTCGACGACTTCGATCGGGGTGTAGACGATGCCGAGGGCGTCGGCGGTTTTGGGCAGGGCAGTCTTGAAGAACTTGTCGTACAGCTCGACGATGACGCGCTGGCGGCCCTCGTGGTTGTCGATGTCTTGAGCGCGGATCTTGACCGAATCGTAGAAGCTCTCCAGGGTCTTGGCCTCGGCGTCGAGCCCCTGGTCGTCGAGGATGTCGAGCATCCCCTGCATGGCCCTGGAGACCGGGTTGTGCTCGGCGAAGCCGTAGTCCTTGAACAAGGCATCGAAGACGGGCTTGGTGACGATGTGCTGGGCAAGCATGTCGACGGCCGCGTCATCACTCACGCCTGGGTTGATGGTCGCCCGCAGCTCGGCGACGAACTCCTCGAACACGGCCCGCTTGTCGGGCAGGGCGAGCGCGGCCTTGATACGGGTGACGTGACGGTCGGCGATCTGGGCGATGTCCTTGGCCCAGACCTCCCAGTACTGACGCTCACCGACCTTGTCGACGATGCGGGCGTAGATCGCGTCTCGCCAGTCGCTTATCGAGAACAGGGTGTCCTGGATGTGCTGGGCGCCCTGGGCTTCCTTCTCCTTGGCGTCCTCCGCGGTGCTGGAGCCGTCCCTGTCGCCGACTGCCTCGTCACCCGCGCCGATGTGCCCGATGCCGATAATCTCGGGCTTCTTCTTGTTCAGCTCGATCTGGTTGACGGTCGCGTTGAACCGGTCGTCGTGGGCGCGCAGCGCCTGAAGGACCTGCCAGACTGTCTTGAAGCGCTGGTTGTCCGCGAGCGCCTTCTCTGGGGTCATCCCGGCGGGGACAGCGACGGGCAGGATGATGTAGCCGTAGTTCTTGCCCGGCGCCACGCGCATGACGCGTCCAACGGACTGCACGACATCGACGACGGAATTGCGCGGGTTGAGGAACAGCACCGCATCGAGGCTGGGGACGTCCACGCCTTCGGACAGGCAGCGGGCGTTGGTCAGGATACGGGCGTTGCTCGGACCGGGTTCCTGCTTGAGCCAGTCGAGGAGCTGGTTGCGCCGCAGGGTGTTGAACGTGCCATCGACGTGTTCAACCTCGCAGTGCAATACGTCGTCATCGGCGTCGTCGTATGCGTCGACGACCTCGTTGAACCGCTCCATGATGGCCTTGGAGTCGGCGATGGAGCGGGAGAACGCGACGGCCCGCTTCATCGGGGCGTCGTCCTTACCGAACCCGGAGCCATCGGCGAAGGTGCCGGTGCGCTTGGCTAGTGCGTTCCAGCAGCCGATGATCTTTGCAGCGTCATCGATCCGTAGTTCGGCGTCGCCGCTGGCGAGACCTTCCTGGAGGGTCTTGGCGACCACGCCTTCGTCGATGGTGAGGATGAGGACTTTGTAGTCGGTGAGCAAGCCCTGTTCGACGGCCTTGCCGAAGCCGAGGCGGTGGAATTCGGGACCGTACTGCGCCTCGTTGTCCATCGAGGCGACGGCCGCTGAGGCGCCCTTGGCTTCCTGCTTGGTGTCGTCGCTGTACACGCGCGGGGTGGCGGTCATGTACAGGCGGCGGTCGGCGCCGATGAAGCTGTCGTCGTGGACGCGGACGAACGCGGACTCGTCGTGGCCGGACAGGGTGACGCCGGTGGTGCGGTGGGCCTCGTCGCACAGGATCAGGTCGAACCGCGGCATGCCCTGCTTCTGGGCGGCGGAGATGGTGGCGATCGACTGGTAGGTCGAGAACACGACGGTCAGGCCGGGGGCGGCCTCGACGCTGGCCATCTGCGCCATCAGCCGCTCGGGGCTGGTGGTCGCCGGCAGGGCGAGGTCGTGGGTCGACATGTCCTTGTCGTCGCCTTGGGCCTTCTGCTTGCCGACCTGGGCGTCGGAGCAGACGGCAAACGCACGCAGCGGAACCTTGGCCTCGTACGACCACTCACGCAGCGACTGCGAGAGCAGGGCGATGGAGGGCACCAAGAACAGGACGGTGGTGTGCTCGCCCTGCCCGGTCTCGGCCCGTTCCTGCTGAAGCCGTTCAGCGATCTTCAGGCTGGTGAGGGTCTTGCCGGTGCCACAGGCCATGATGAGCTTGCCGCGGTCATCTTTGGCGAAGCCGGCGAAGACGTCGTCGATCGCCGCCTTCTGGTGGGGGCGCGGGGTCTTCTTCTCCCGCAGCGTCATCTGGACTTCGTGGTCGATGCCGGCTGTGGGCAGGTGCCACTCGACAGCGCTGTTCGCGATGCCAGCCAGTCCTATCCGGGTGACGGGGATCTGCTGGTCGTCGAGCGCGGCTTCGGCGTTGTCGCTCCACTTGTCCGTCGTGGAGATGATCATCCGGCGGGTGAAGGCGCCCTTGCCGGAGGCCGTGAAGAAGGAGTCGATGTCTTCTTTGCGGACCGTGTGATGCGGCTCGTAGAACTTGCACTGGATGGCGCAGAAGCCGCCGGTCTCGCGGTCCTGGGCGACCAGGTCGATGCCCGTGTCGCGCTTGTCGTGCTCCGTCCCCGGCCAGTCGGCCCACATCCATACGCGGGTGAACTGCTCGGTCCACTCCGGATCGGTGCTGAGGTACTGCACCATGAGCTCCTCGAAGCGGGTCCCCCGGTCCCGGTTCACGGTGGATCCCTCACGGATCGCCTTGAGAACGTCGTGCACCGTCGTCGTCGTGGTCTCAGTCAACTCGCTCCGCACCCCATCACCGTCCACAGCGCACCTGCCGGACGCCGGATCGTTCCCACCGAAAAGCTCCACAACTCTACTGCTCAAGTCCATGATCTAATTTCGTGATCAGGGACTTTCGATCGACCCGGGAACTACGGAGGTGGCGTTCCTTCGGATCCAAGGCGGTTCCCCTGCCAAGGGTCCGGTACGACGCGAGGTCGGCGGAGTCTCAGTGGGCGAGTCAAGGGCCGTCGAGTGCAATCAGTACCCGAAGAAGTGCATGGGCGTCCCAGTCCAGTGACCTCTGGCTTTGCAAGCGATCAACGCCGTGACGCTGCGACTGGGCCGAGGCCGACAAAGAAGGCTTCGTATGAGGTGCGCTGGAAGGTCGCCAGTACTCTGCCGTTCGCCGAGACCTTCCGAACCAAGGCACTCGCCGACAACTTCCGCGCTCAACTGCTCCGGGCCGTGCAGAACGGGGAGGCATTCGAAACGGAATCCGGTCTGCCGGACTCGATGGCAACCGTCAAACCGTCCCTCACCTGGTACGACTTCGCGCGGGCGTACATCGCCATGAAATGGCCGCACGCCGCGCCGAACTCCCGAGACAGCGCCAACGAGACGATGACGCTCGTCACGACACAGTTGCTCGACGACAGGCCGGGTCGGCCGGCTGATGACGTGCTCCGACGTGCGTTGCGTGGCTGGGCCTTCGTCGTGCAGGACGCGAACGAGGAACCGCCGCCCGTCGACATTGCGAATGCCCTGCGCTGGGTGGCCAAGGCGTCGCTGCCGCTGGCGACGCTCAAGAACCCGGCGGACATCCGACGCGTCCTCGACTCGCTCAAGCTCACGTTGTCCGGTGCCACGGCTGCCGCCGAGACGGTACGTCGCAAGCGGGCCGTCCTCTTCAATGCCCTGGCCTACGCGGTCGAGTTGGGGGAGCTCCCTGAGAACCCGGTCACGCTCGTGAAGTGGAAGCCGCCGAAGGTGACCAAGGAAGTGGACCGCCGGGTCGTCGTGAACCCTCGGCAGGCCGGTGAGCTTCTGGCCGCGGTCTCGTACGTGGGCGGGTACCGCCGGGCTCGCGGACGTCGTCTCGTCGCGTTGTTCGCCTGCATGTACTTCGGCGGTCTGCGTCCGGCTGAGGCGGTGGCGTTGCGCCGTCAGGACTGCACGCTGCCAGACAGCGGGTGGGGCTCGCTGATCCTGGAGAAGAGCCGTCCGACCGTCGGTAAGCGCTGGACCGGGACCGGCGCCGTTCACGACGACCGCGGCTTGAAGAACCGACCGGCGAACGAGACACGCGTCGTTCCGATCCCGCCCCGCCTGGTGCAGATGCTCCGCGCGCACATCGGGGAGTTCGGCACGGCCAAGGACGGCCGGCTGTTCGCCAACGAACGCGGGGGAGTGGTCGCCTCGACGACGTACTGGCGCGTCTGGGACGAGGCCCGGCACCTGGCGCTCACGCCCGAACAGGCGGCGTCGCCACTGGCGGCTCGACCGTACGACTTGCGGCACGCGGCGCTGTCGTCCTGGCTCAACGCCGGCGTGGATCCCACCGAGGTTGCGGAGCGCGCGGGCAACAGCGTTGAGGTGCTCCTCAGCCGGTACGCGAAGTGCCTCGACGGGCGGCAGGACGTCGCCAATCGCCGGATCGCCGAACTCCTCGGAGAGGACGGCGGCCAGGAGGACGGGCACGGCGGCGGGCCTTGATTTCGACGCACCTCCGACACGCGCATCTGCGGCATGATGGCCCCTGGACTTCGGTCCGGGGGCCTCGTCGTTTCCCGGGTTCGACCTGCGGTTTTATGCCCTGCTGCTTGGCCACAAATAGGCCGCGGGCTCCGACATACGGCCGCTCCGAGCGGCACACGGCTGCACATACGCCAAGACCCCGTCCTCAGCTAAAGCGCTGGTGGCGGGGTCTTTGGGCACCTGATACAAGGTGCCCCCGGCAGGATTCGAACCTGCGCACACGGCTCCGGAGGCCGTTGCTCTATCCCCTGAGCTACGGGGGCGTGTCGGGTGCGGGCTGTTGCTCGCGGCGACAGGTGGAACACTACCAGCTCCGCCGGGGTGTTCATGAACGGGTTTACGTCGGCGGGGAGGGGCGGGTGTCGCCCGCACGGGGTGGAAGTGGGGAAAACCCGGACGCGGTGGCCGGTGTCGACCTACTCTCGAGTTGTGCCAGGCGCGTCGGGTCGGGTGCTTGTTGTGGACGACAACAAGGTCATCCGGCAGCTGATCAGGGTCAATCTCGAGCTTGAGGGTCTCGAGGTCGTGACCGCCTCCGATGGTGCCGAGTGTCTGGAAGTCGTTCATCAGGTGCGGCCCGACGTCGTCACGCTCGACGTCGTCATGCCCCGTCTGGACGGCCTTCGGACCGCCGCTCGGCTGCGTTCCGATCCCCGGACGCGTGATCTTCCCCTCGCGATCATCAGTGCGTGTACTCCGTACGAGATCGAGGCCGGCCTGGAGGTCGGTGTCGACGCGTTCCTCGCCAAGCCCTTCGAACCCCATGAACTCGTCGCCCTCGTGAGGGAGTTGCTGGACGGGACGCCGCGTGAGGACCGTCGTGGCAGTGGGTTGGGCAGGGGATTCGGGCTCGGGACCTCTCTCGGGGCCGGGCAGGGGAGTGGGGGGCCCGCCGGTTCGGAGTAGGGGAGAGGGTCATCGAGGCCGGCGTCCACATCCCGGGACCTCCCCAAACCGGCTCGCCTACCCACCCCCCTCCTCCCCTACGCTTGTCCCGTGACACCCGTCGAGCTCTCCCGCACCGTGCTGCACGCGGTACGTCGTGCCGTCGACGCCGGAGAGCTGAGCGTGGCCGTCCCGGCGCGGGCCGTCGTCTCGCCGCCGGGGCCCGGAGGGGCCGGGGACTACGCCACGAACATCGCCCTGCAGCTGGCCCGCCCCGCCGGGCAGCCCGCCCTGCGGGTCGCCGAGGTGCTGCGGACCCATCTCGCCCGCTCCGAAGGCGTCACCTGCGTCGAGATCACCGGGCCCGGCTTCCTCAACATCAGCCTCGACCGGCACGCCGCCGGCACCGCCCTCGTCCGGCAGATCCTGGCCGAGGGGATGCGGTACGGGCACGGCGACAGCCTCGTCGGGCAGGTGTACGAGGTGCGCGTGCCGTTCGAGGTCCGGGCCGAGGTTCTCGCCGACGCCCTGGCGCGGATCGTCGCCTCCCAGGGTGGGCGCGTCGCCATCCACCACCTCGCGGCCGCCCAGCACGTCACAGCCACCAGGAATCTCGCCGCGCAGCCCCCTCCCGGCGCCAGCAGTGCCTCGGAGCCCTCGTTCTTCGCCGACTCGGAGCCGCTTCCAGGCACCTCGGTGCCCCTTCCGGTCAGCCCCACCCCTCCTCCCGGCCTCAGCGCCATCCCCGCCCCCACCCCCCTGGAACTCCGCCCCCACCCCGCCCCCGAAGACCCCACCCCCCTCGGGCTCGACGCCGCCTGCTGGGCGTTGCTCCACCCCGCCCCCCACGACCGGCCGCGCGTCACCGCCGATCATCTGGTCCAGCGTGAGAGCAACCCCCTCTTCCGGGTCCGGTACGCCCACGCCCGTACGCGGGCGCTCAGCCGTAACGCCGGGGATCTCGGGTTCACCTCCGAGGCAGGTGGTGCGGGGGAGGACGGACCCGCAGCGTCGGCGTCCGTGTCGGTGTCTCTCCTGTCGCTCCTCTCCCTCCTCGGCGACTACCCCCGCGTCCTCGCCACCGTCGCCGCCCTGCCCCGCGCGGAGGGGGTCGCCGCGGCCTCGCGGCTCGCTCGGTATCTCGTCGTGCTCGCGGACGCCACGCTGGCGCTGCTCCCCGTCGTGCTGCCGCTCGGTGAGGAGAAACCCTCGGCCGCCCACCGCGCCCGGCTCGCGCTCGCCGAAGCCGCCGGGACGGTGCTGGCCGGCGGCCTGTCCCTGCTCGGCATCGACGCACCCGACCATCTCTAGAGAGTCAGTCAGAACATGAGCCGTTCCGCCCACCCCGCCGGGCCCCGTCACGCCGATGTCCTTCCCGAGGGGCACTACTCCGCGCCGCCCAGTGACCTCAACGTCCTCGACCCGAAGGTCTGGGCGCAGACCGTCGGGCGGGACGAGGACGGGGTCGTGACCGTGGGGGGTGTCGACGTCAAGACGCTCGCCGAGGAGTACGGGACGCCCGCCTACGTCCTCGACGAGACCGACTTCCGGGCCAGGGCGCGGGCCTGGCGCAGTGCGTTCGGCAGCGAGGCCGACGTGTTCTACGCCGGCAAGGCCTTCCTCTCGCGGGCCGTCGTGCGGTGGCTGCACGAGGAGGGGCTCAACCTCGACGTGTGTTCGGGGGGTGAGCTGGCCACCGCGCTGTCCGCGGGGATGCCGGCCGAGCGCATCGCCTTCCACGGCAACAACAAGTCGAGCGAGGAGATCCACCGGGCCGTCAGCGCCGGGGTCGGGCGGATCGTGCTCGACTCGTTCCAGGAGATCGTGCGGGTCGCACACATCGCGCAGTCGCTGGGCAAGCGGCAGCGGGTGCAGATCCGGATCACCGTCGGGGTGGAGGCGCACACCCATGAGTTCATCGCCACGGCGCACGAGGACCAGAAGTTCGGTATCCCCCTGGCGGGCGGCGTGGCCGCAGAGGCGGTGCGGCGGGCGCTGAAGCTCGACGGGATCGAGCTGATCGGCATCCACAGCCACATCGGTTCGCAGATCTTCGACATGTCCGGGTTCGAGGTCGCCGCGCACCGCGTCGTCGGGCTGCTGAAGGACGTCCGGGACGAGCACGGCGTCGAGCTGCCCGAGATCGATCTCGGGGGCGGGCTCGGGATCGCGTACACCAGCGACGACGACCCGCGCGAGCCGCACGAGATCGCCAAGGCGCTCACCGAGATCGTCACACGGGAGTGCGAGGCCGCCCGGCTGCGCACGCCGCGGATCTCGGTGGAGCCCGGGCGGGCCGTCGTCGGACCGACCGCCTTCACGCTCTACGAGGTCGGCACCATCAAGCCGCTCGACGGGCTGCGCACGTACGTCTCCGTCGACGGCGGCATGTCCGACAACATCCGCACCGCGCTGTACGACGCCGAGTACAGCGTCGCGCTCGTCTCGCGCACCTCGGACGCCGCGCCCATGCTCGCGCGGGTCGTCGGCAAGCACTGCGAGAGCGGGGACATCGTGGTCAAGGACGCGTTCCTGCCGTCGGACCTGGCACCGGGTGACCTGATCGCCGTACCGGCCACGGGTGCCTACTGCCGGTCCATGGCCAGCAACTACAACCATGTGCTGCGGCCGCCGGTCGTCGCCGTGGCCGACGGCCGGTCGCGGGTCATCGTCCGGCGGGAGACGGAGGACGACCTGCTGCGGCTCGACGTCGGGTGATGCGGATGGTTCGACGTCGGGTGCCCTGGATGGTTCGGTGTCGGGTGAGCCGGATCGTTCGGTGTCGGGTGGACCCGATGTCCGGTGAGACTGGATTCGGGTAAGGGAAAAGCCGCACGGAAACGAAAACAGAGAGGGCGGGAGAATCTTCTGTCTGCCGCCCCTGTGAAAATGAAATAGATGTCTCACGATCCGGACCAGAGGCAGAAACTCCGGTCCGGTGGGTGAGACTGGTCCAACCGTAGACGGTATGAGGAAACGAGGTCGGATGATGCGTACGCGTCCGCTGAAGGTGGCGCTGCTGGGCTGTGGAGTGGTCGGCTCAGAGGTGGCGCGCATCATGACGACGCACGCCGACGACCTCGCCCAGAGGATCGGCGCCCCGGTGGAGCTCGCCGGGGTGGCCGTGCGGCGGCCGTCGAAGGTGCGCGACGGCATCGATCCCTCCCTCGTCACCACCGACGCCACCGCCCTCGTCAAACGCGGGGACATCGACGTCGTGGTGGAGGTCATCGGGGGGATCGAGCCCGCGCGGACGCTCATCACCACCGCCTTCGCGCACGGCGCCTCCGTCGTCTCCGCCAACAAGGCGCTGCTCGCCCAGGACGGGGCCGCGCTGCACGCCGCCGCCGACGAGCACGGCAAGGACCTGTACTACGAGGCCGCCGTCGCCGGGGCCATTCCGCTGATCCGGCCGCTGCGGGAGTCCCTCGCCGGCGACAAGATCAACCGGGTGATGGGCATCGTCAACGGGACGACCAACTTCATCCTCGACAAGATGGACAGCACGGGGGCGGGGTACCAGGAAGCCCTCGACGAGGCGACCGCCCTCGGGTACGCGGAGGCCGACCCGACCGCCGACGTGGAGGCCTTCGACGCCGCCGCCAAGGCCGCCATCCTGGCCGGTATCGCCTTCCACACGCGCGTGCGCCTCGACGACGTCTACCGCGAGGGGATGACCGAGGTCACCGCGGCCGACTTCGCCTCCGCCAAGAACATGGGCTGCACCATCAAGCTGCTCGCCATCTGCGAGCGGGCCGCCGACGGAGGTTCCGTCACCGCGCGCGTGCACCCCGCCATGATTCCGCTGACCCACCCGCTCGCCTCCGTGCGCGGCGCCTACAACGCCGTCTTCGTGGAGTCCGACGCGGCGGGCCAGCTGATGTTCTACGGCCCCGGTGCCGGCGGTGCCCCCACCGCCTCCGCCGTGCTCGGCGACCTGGTCGCCGTCTGCCGCAACCGGCTCAGCGGGGCAACGGGGCCCGGCGAGTCGTCGTACGCCGCCCTGCCCGTGTCGCCGATGGGTGACGTCGTCACCCGGTACCACATCAGCCTGGACGTGGCCGACAAGCCGGGCGTTCTCGCCCAGGTCGCCACGGTCTTCGCCGAGCACGGGGTGTCGATCGACACCGTCCGGCAGCAGGGCAAGGACGGCGAGGCCTCCCTCGTCGTCGTCACCCACCGCGCGTCCGACGCCTCCCTCAGCGGGACCGTCGAGGCGCTGCGCAAGCTCGACACCGTGCGGGGTGTCGCCAGCATCATGCGGGTTGAAGGAGAGTAACCAGCAATGACCCACCAGTGGCGCGGAATCATCGAGGAATACCGGGATCGGCTGCCGGTGTCCGCCAGCACTCCCGTGGTGACGCTCCGTGAGGGTGGTACGCCCCTCGTGCCCGCGCAGGTGCTCTCCGAGCGCACGGGCTGCGAGGTCCACCTCAAGGTGGAGGGCGCCAACCCGACGGGGTCCTTCAAGGACCGCGGGATGACCATGGCCATCAGCAAGGCCAAGGAGGAGGGCGCCAAGGCGGTCATCTGTGCCTCAACGGGCAACACCTCCGCCTCGGCGGCCGCCTACGCGGTCCGCGCGGGCATGGTCTCCGCCGTGCTCGTGCCGCAGGGCAAGATCGCGCTCGGCAAGATGGGGCAGGCCCTCGTCCACGGCGCGCAGATCCTCCAGGTCGACGGCAACTTCGACGACTGCCTCACGCTCGCCCGGCAGCTGAGCGACAACTACCCCGTCGCGCTGGTCAATTCGGTCAACCCGGTGCGCATCGAGGGACAGAAGACCGCCGCCTTCGAGATCGTGGACATGCTGGGCGACGCCCCGGACATCCATGTCCTGCCGGTCGGCAACGCGGGCAACATCACCGCGTACTGGAAGGGCTACAAGGAGTACGCCGGCGACGGCATCGCCTCGCGGACGCCCCGGATGTGGGGCTTCCAGGCCTCCGGCTCGGCGCCCATCGTGCGCGGCGAGGTCGTCAAGGACCCCTCCACCCTCGCCACCGCGATCCGGATCGGCAACCCGGCGTCCTGGCAGTACGCGCTGGCCGCGCGGGACGAGTCGGGCGGTCTCATCGACGAGGTGACGGACCGTGAGATCCTGCGCGCCTACCGGCTGTTGGCCGCTCAGGAGGGTGTCTTCGTGGAGCCCGCGTCCGCCGCGTCCGTGGCCGGTCTGCTGAAGGCCGCCGAGCGCGGGGACGTCGACCCGGGCCAGCGGATCGTCTGCACGGTCACCGGCAACGGCCTCAAGGACCCGGGCTGGGCCACCGAGGGCGCCCCGCGTCCGGTGGTCGTCCCGGTCGACGCGGCGGCGGCAGCGGGCCGCCTGGGTCTCGCCTAGGACCGCCTCGCGCACCTGGTCGACGCGGGGTTAACCCCGTAGGGGATGCACAGGGGGCTTACGACACGCATCGTGCGCCTCCTGTGCGCCCTATGTCGCCGCAGAACCTTCCTTCGATAGGCTGTACCGAACCCGCCCGCTGCATATGCCGCAGCGTCGTGTCGCCCTCGCGGCCCCGGGGTCGTCACGTATCTATCGCATGTCATTCGACAGTCACGCAGCTCAAGGAGAGTCATCGAGAGATGGCCGGTCCCGCCTTCCGCGCCGCCCCCGTACGGGTGCGCGTCCCCGCCACCAGCGCCAACCTCGGCCCCGGCTTCGACGCCCTGGGCCTGTCGCTGGGGCTCTACGACGACGTCGTCGTCCGGGTGGCCGACTCCGGGCTGCACATCGACATCGCGGGCGAGGGCAGCGACACCCTGCCGCGCGACGAGAAGCACCTCCTCGTCCGCTCCCTGCGCACCGCCTTCGACGTGTTGGGCGGCCAGCCGCGCGGCCTGGAGATCGTCTGCGCCAACCGCATCCCGCACGGCCGGGGCCTCGGCTCCTCCTCCGCCGCGATCTGCGCCGGCATCGTCGCCGCGCGCGCGGTGACCATAGGCGGCGAGTCCCGGCTCGACGACGCCGGTCTGCTCGAACTCGCCACCGAGATCGAGGGCCACCCCGACAATGTCGCCGCCTGTCTGCTCGGCGGATTCACGCTTTCCTGGATGGAGGCGGGCGCCGCGCGGGCGATCAGGATGGAGCCCGCCGGTTCCATCGTTCCGGTGGTTTTCGTCCCCGGAAAGCCGGTCCTGACCGAAACCGCGCGCGGCCTGCTCCCGCGCACCGTGCCGCACGTCGACGCCGCCGCCAACGCGGGCCGTGCCGCCCTGCTCGTCGAGGCCCTCACCCGGCGCCCCGAGCTGCTGCTGCCGGCCACCGAGGACCGACTGCACCAGGAGTACCGCGCTCCCGCGATGCCGGAGAGCGCCGCCCTGGTGGAGCGGCTGCGCGCCGACGGAATTCCTGCGGTGATCTCCGGCGCGGGCCCCACCGTGATGGCGCTCGCCGACGCGGGTACGGCCGACAAGGTGGAGGCTCTGGCGGGCGCGGACTGGGCCGCGAACCGCCTGGCCCTGGACCTGCAGGGGGCGAGTGTTCTGCCGCTCGCTCCCGCTGGTGAAACGCACTCCGGCGACATTTAAGTGCACGGTTGCCGGATTTCGAGAGGGGGAATGTTTGTTGGATCCGGTAGTGTTAACCTCAAGTCTGCACCCGACCCCACCATGGCGAGGTGCTTCGTGTCCCCGTCCGGGACAGACATTCTTCCGGGAGCTCCCCAAGCCGCACTGCGCTCCGTACGTCGTATCTGGGCAGTACGCCGTACACCGGCGCTGAGCGGTCCGCAGGGCACGCTCCGGAATCGGTGCTACCACGCCACGTGACACTGGGTGTCACGCTTTGTCGCGGAAGCGCCATCACCAGCAAATCTCTCTTCCGCCGTTGTGGCGGACCACCGCCCCGGCTTCGCCAGAGCATGGACCGAAGCCGGACAGCACAACCGGTCGCCGAGCCAGACAGGCCGACGTCCGCTCCAGGGAAGGACCCTTCGTGAGCGACACCACCGATCTGATGGGCGCACGTGTCGAGGAGACCGCTGCCGCGCCCGCCACGGACGCCTCCGCGCCTGCCAGCGGTGCCGGCTCCCGGCGGCGCCGCGGTACCGGCCTCGAGGGCATGGTGCTGGCCGAGCTCCAGCAGGTCGCATCCGGCCTCGGCATCAGGGGCACCGCGCGGATGCGCAAGAGCCAGCTGATCGAGGTCATCAAGGAGGCGCAGGCCGCCGGAGGCTCCGCCCCGGCGAAGGCCGACGCCCCGGCCGCCGAGACCAAGCCCAAGCGCCGCGCCGCCACCAAGGCCCGCGCGGGGGAGGACGCCGCCGAGAAGAAGGCGGACGCCGCCCCCAAGGCCGAGGCCCCCGCCGAGAAGGCCGTGGCCCAGCAGCAGATCGAGATCCCCGGCCAGCCGGCCAGCAACGACGCTCCCGTCGAGCGCCGCCGTCGCCGGGCCACCGCCGACGCGGGCAGCCCGACCGCCTCCGGCGCCGAGACCGTCGTCGCCGAGGCCAAGGCCGAGCCCAAGGCCGAGACGCCCGCGCAGCCGCAGGCCGAGGCCCGCACCACCGCCGACGCCGGCGAGGCCGACGGCCGCCGCCAGGGCCGCCGTGAGCGGGGCGACCGCGGGGACCGCGGCCGTGACCGCGGCGACCGAAGCGACCGCCGCGGCAAGGGTGACGACCAGCAGGGCGGCCAGCAGCAGCGCGGCCAGCAGACCCAGCAGCAGAGCCGTCAGGACCGCAACACCGGTCCGCAGGACGACGACGAGTTCGGTGACGGCCGTCGTGGCCGCCGCGGCCGCTACCGCGACCGCCGTGGCCGCCGCGGGCGCGACGAGATCGGTACCGTCGAGCCGCAGCTCGCCGACGACGACGTCCTGATCCCCGTCGCGGGCATCCTCGACATCCTCGACAACTACGCGTTCATCCGGACCTCGGGCTACCTGCCCGGTCCGAACGACGTCTACGTCTCCCTCGCCCAGGTCCGCAAGAACGGCCTGCGCAAGGGCGACCACCTCACCGGCGCGGTCCGCCAGCCCAAGGAGGGCGAGCGGCGCGAGAAGTTCAACGCGCTGGTCCGCCTCGACTCCGTCAACGGCATGGCGCCCGAACACGGCCGCGGCCGCCCGGAGTTCAACAAGCTGACCCCGCTCTACCCGCAGGACCGCCTCCGCCTGGAGACGGACCCGGGCGTGCTGACCACCCGGATCATCGACCTCGTGTCGCCGATCGGCAAGGGCCAGCGCGGTCTGATCGTGGCCCCGCCGAAGACCGGCAAGACCATGATCATGCAGGCGATCGCCAACGCGATCACGCACAACAACCCCGAGTGCCACCTGATGGTCGTCCTCGTCGACGAGCGTCCGGAAGAGGTCACCGACATGCAGCGGTCGGTCAAGGGCGAGGTCATCTCCTCGACCTTCGACCGCCCGGCCGAGGACCACACCACGGTCGCCGAGCTGGCCATCGAGCGCGCCAAGCGTCTGGTGGAGCTGGGCCACGACGTCGTCGTGCTGCTCGACTCGATCACGCGTCTGGGCCGTGCGTACAACCTCGCCGCCCCGGCCTCCGGCCGCATCCTGTCCGGTGGTGTCGACTCGACCGCCCTGTACCCGCCGAAGCGGTTCTTCGGTGCGGCCCGCAACATCGAGGACGGTGGCTCGCTGACCATCCTCGCCACCGCCCTGGTGGACACCGGGTCCCGCATGGACGAGGTGATCTTCGAGGAGTTCAAGGGCACCGGCAACATGGAGCTCAAGCTCGACCGGAAGCTCGCCGACAAGCGCATCTTCCCGGCGGTGGACGTCGACGCGTCCGGCACCCGCAAGGAGGAGATCCTGCTCGGTGCCGAGGAGCTGGGCATCGTGTGGAAGCTGCGCCGGGTGCTGCACGCCCTCGACCAGCAGCAGGCGATCGAACTGCTCCTCGACAAGATGAAGCAGACCAAGTCGAACGCCGAGTTCCTGATGCAGATCCAGAAGACGACCCCGTCGCCCGGCAACGGAGACTGACCGCTCCGCCGCGTGAGCCGACCCGCTGCGGACGTCGGCTCACCGCGGGCCGTCGGTGGCTCGTCACGCAGTTCCCCGCGCCCCTGAAGGGGCGCCTCCGGGGCCGCTCCCTTTCGTAGGGGGCGGCCCTTCGGCGTGCTGGTGGGCGTTGTTACGATCGCGCCCTTCGGTCGGCCGTTCGAGCCGGGACCGAAGCTCAGACTTCTGATCCCTAGGGGGGACTCGAGTGGGTACACCCACGTCCGGGAGCCGACGGCACAGACGACGGACACGGATCGCGCTGCCCGTCGCCGCGGCGGGTCTGGCCGCCGCCGTCGCCGCCGTGTTCCTGACCACGTCGGCGGGAGCGGCCACCGCGCCGCCCGCGCCGCCCGCGCGCGGCACCCTGTCGACGTCCGAGATCGAGGCACGCCTGTCGACCGCGCTCGCCGCCGACGACACCCCGGGAAGGACGTCCAGGTCGTCCCTCGGCGCGAGCACGGGCAGCAGCTCCACCACCGTCGACCCGAAGATCATCGGTGGTTCGACGACGACCCTCACCACCGCGACCTACATGGCCCAGCTCTGGTACGGCGACGACCGCGGCACCGCCACCACCAGCGACGACATCGGCTTCTTCTGCGGGGGCGCGGTCGTCGCCCCGACGAAGGTCCTCACCGCCGCGCACTGTGTCGCCGGCTACGACTGGAAGGCGCACGGCTTCGTCGTCACGGGCACCGCGCAGCTGCTGACGGAGACCTCCGATGGCGGCGCCGACCTGCACGGCGGCACCGCCAGCAGCGTCTGGCGGCAGTGGAACCACCCGTCGTACGACGACTACACCATCGACAACGACCTCGCGATCCTGACCCTGCCGAACCCGGTCAAGGTGAAGCCGATTCCGATGACGACGGCCGGTGACACCGCGTCGTACACCGGCGCGGCGGCCAGGACCGCCCAGGTCTTCGGCTGGGGCCGGACCAGTTCCACCAGCCAGGACATCTCCGACACCCTGAAGACGGCCACGCTGCCGATCCAGTCGGACGCCACCTGCTCGGGCGAGTACGGCGGCGACTTCATTGCGAAGCACATGGTGTGCGCGGGCGAGCCCGCCACCGGCTCCGACACCGGCACCACCTCCGCCTGCAACGGCGACTCCGGCGGCCCGCTGGTCGTCGGAGGCAAGGTCGTGGGCGTCGTGTCGTGGGGCGTGAAGGACTGCGTGGCGGCGGGCGCCTACAGCGTCTTCACCAAGCTCACCACGTATGTCGCCGCCGCCTACCCGCGCGTCGACGACACCAACCTCAGCGGCGACCACAAGGCCGACCTCTTCGTGCGCAACTCCGCCACGAAGACCGGCTACGAGCTGGACTCCAAGGGCACCTCGCTCGCCTCCCGGCACTCCTGGGGCTCCTTCAGCGGCAAGAACCTCATCCTGCAGACGGACCTCGACCGGGACGGCTACCAGGACCTGATCGTGCGCCGCGCCTCCGACGGCGATGTCTTCTGGAAGCACTACGTCCGCTCGACCGACAGCTGGGCCACCAAGCTGATCGGTGACAACTGGAAGTCGCGTCTCGCGATCGTCGCTCCCGGGGACGTCACCGGCGACGCGCTCCCGGACGTGCTCTCCGTCGACTCCGCCGGCGTCCTGTGGATCTACCCCGGCAAGGGCAACGGCACCTTCGCCCCGCGGGTCAAGGTGAGCACCGGCTGGAACCAGTACAACCTCGTACGCGGGCACGGCGACCTCAGCAACGACGGCCGGGCCGACCTGCTCGCCCGCAACAGGAGCACCGGCGCGCTCTACCTCTACAAGGGCACCGGCAAGGCCGGCACGGGCGCCTTCTCGGCCCGCGTCAAGGTCCGCACCTGGAGCAGCACCACGTACAACGCCTTCGACGCGGTCGGCGACGTCAACGGCGACGGCAGGGCCGACTTCCTGGCCCGTACGCCAGGCGGCACGCTCTACCTGTACAAGGGCACAGGCAAGGCCACGAGCGAGATCTTCGCCACCAGAGTGTCGCTCGGTACCAGTTTCAAGCAGTACGACCTGTTCGGCTGAGTTCCGCCGAAAGCGCAGGTGAGCGGGGGGCGCCCCCCGCTCCGCGCGCCACGCCCCGTGCCCGGTCAGCCACCGGTCGGGCACAGGGCGTCGTGCAACGCTGTCCCGAGTTTCCCCGTCCGACCCGGCGGGGCGACGATGGTGAGGTTGCACGAGAACAGAGGAGCACATGTCCGCCGAGCACACGCCGGAGCCCGGCACACCGGGCCAGACCGGCCCGACGGGTGAGCACGACAGCGGCCCGAGGCACCGCGGACGGCGGAGCCGGCGCAAGGGGCTGCTGATCACGGCGTGGACGGCGGCCGGCATCGTCGCCCTCGGCGGCACCGGCGCGGGCTACCTGTACTTCAAGCTCAACGGCAACATCAAGAGCGTCGACATCGACCAGGCCCTCGGCACCGACCGGCCCACGAAGGCCGGCAACGGCTCCGAGAACATCCTGGTCCTCGGCTCCGACACCCGCTCCGGCTCCAACCGCAGGCTCGGCGGCGGCACCGACGACGGCAGCGCCCGCTCCGACACCGCGATGATCATCCATGTCCACGAGGGTCACAAGCGGGCCAGTGTCGTCTCCCTGCCGCGCGACACCCTCATCGACCGGCCGGCGTGCACGGACCCGCAGGGAGTGAGGCACGACCCCGCGAACGGCGTGATGTTCAACTCCGCGTACACCACGGGCGGCGCGGCCTGTGCGGTGAAGACCGTCGAGTCGATCACCGGCCTGCGGATGGACCACTACCTCGAGGTCGACTTCGCCGGCTTCGAGAAGCTGATCGACGAACTGGGCGGGGTCCGGGTCACCACCACCGAGGCGATCGACGACCCCGAGAGCCATCTCCGCCTCACGGCCGGCACCCACAGGCTCGACGGCAAGCAGGCCCTCGGCCTGGTCCGCACCCGGCACGGCGTCGGCGACGGTTCCGACCTCGGCCGCATCCAGCTCCAGCAGGCGTTCGTCAAGGCGCTGGTCACCCAGGTCAAGCACGTCGGTCTGTTCACCAGCCCGAAGAAGCTGTACGACCTCGCCGACACCGCGACGAAGGCCGTCACCACCGACTCCGACCTCGGCACCGTCAACGCGCTGATGTCCTTCGTCAACGGCCTCAAGGGGATCAGCGCGTCGAAGATGCACATGGTGACCATGCCGGTGCGCTACGACCCGGCCGACCCCAACCGGGTCGTCGTCCTGCGGACCAAGGCCCAGCAGGTCTGGACGGCCCTGAAGAACGACGAGCCCGTCCCGGCGGCGGCGACCGAGGGGAACGCGACCGGGGAGGCGGCGGGGATCGTGACGCCGTAGGGCCGACCGCCGCTCATGAGGGGCGCGGCTCATGAGGGGCGCGGCTCATGAGGGGCGCGGCTCACGAGGGGCGCGGCTCACGAGGGGCGCGGCTCATGAGGGGCGCGGCGAACTGCGCGACGAGTCCCGGCCGGGTCGCCACCGGCCCGCGGGGAATAGACGACGGCCACCCCCGGTTTTGGGGGATGGCGCCAGTCCTGGCAGACTGGTACGTCGGCTCCGGTTCACGTTTCCGTATCCCGCGGCAGCGACCCGGCGCCCTCCCGAAACTAGGAGACACCTTGAAGCGCGAGATCCACCCCGAATACGTCGAGACGCAGGTCAGCTGCACCTGTGGCGCGTCGTTCACCACCCGCAGCACGATCGGCAGCGGTGCGATCCGCGCCGACGTCTGCTCCGAGTGCCACCCGTTCTACACGGGCAAGCAGAAGATCCTCGACACCGGTGGCCGCGTGGCCCGCTTCGAGGCCCGCTTCGGCAAGGCTGCCGCCGGCTCCAAGAAGTAGCGAGCCCCATATCGCCGGTCCACGGCCGTGCCCCCGCCCGGGGTGCGCCGGGACCGGCGTTTTTGGTCGTTCGCCTTCATCCACGCCACAGCATTCCAGGAGCCCATCATGTTCGAGGCAGTCGAGGAGTTGGTCGGTGAGCACGCCGACCTCGAGAAGAAGCTCGCCGACCCGTCGGTCTTCGCCGACCAGGCCAACGCGCGCAAGCTGAACAAGCGCTACGCGGAGCTCACCCCGATCGTCGCCACGTACCGCTCCTGGAAGCAGACCGGCGACGACATCGAGACCGCGCGCGAGTTCGCCGCCGCCGACCCGGACTTCGCCGCCGAGGTCAAGGAACTCGACAAGCAGCGCGAGGAACTCACCGAGAAACTGCGGCTGTTGCTCGTACCCCGGGACCCGTCCGACGACAAGGACGTCATCCTGGAGATCAAGGCCGGCGCCGGCGGCGACGAGTCCGCCCTGTTCGCGGGCGACCTGCTGCGCATGTACCTGCGCTACGCCGAGCGCGTCGGCTGGAAGACCGAGATCATCGACGCCACCGAGTCCGAGCTGGGCGGCTACAAGGACGTCCAGGTCGCCGTCAAGACCAAGGGCGGCCAGGGGGCGACGGAGCCCGGTCAGGGCGTCTGGGCGCGGCTGAAGTACGAGGGCGGCGTGCACCGGGTGCAGCGCGTGCCGGCGACCGAGTCCCAGGGCCGGATCCACACCTCCGCGGCCGGTGTCCTCGTGACCCCGGAGGCGGAGGAGGTCGACGTCGAGATCAACCCGAACGACCTCCGCATCGACGTCTACCGCTCCTCCGGACCGGGCGGCCAGTCCGTCAACACCACCGACTCCGCGGTGCGCATCACGCACATTCCCACCGGAGTCGTCGCCTCCTGCCAGAACGAGAAGAGCCAGTTGCAGAACAAGGAGCAGGCGATGCGTATCCTGCGCTCCAGGCTCCTCGCCGCGGCACAGGAGGAGGCGGAGCGGGAGGCCGCCGACGCCCGTCGCAGCCAGGTCCGCACCGTCGACCGCTCCGAGAAGATCCGCACGTACAACTTCCCGGAGAACCGCATCTCGGACCACCGGGTCGGCTTCAAGTCGTACAACCTGGACCAGGTCCTGGACGGCGACCTCGACGCGGTGATCCAGGCCTGCGTCGACGCGGACTCGGCCGCGAAGCTCGCCGCCGCGTAACAACGGCACGTACGAGTACCACCACGGAGGACTTGCGTGAACCTGCTGCTCTCGGAGGTGGCCCAGGCCACCCAGCGGCTGGCCGACGCCGGCGTGCCCTCGCCGCGCAACGACGCGGAGGAGCTCGCCGCGTTCGTGCACGGCGTGAAGCGCGGCGGACTGCACTCCGTGAAGGACTCCGACTTCGACGCCCGCTACTGGGAGGTCATCGCCCGGCGTGAGCAGCGCGAGCCGCTCCAGCACATCACCGGGCGGGCCTACTTCCGCTACCTGGAGCTCCAGGTGGGCCCCGGCGTCTTCGTGCCGCGTCCCGAGACCGAGTCGGTCGTCGGGTGGGCCATAGACGCCGTACGGGCCATGGACGTCGTGGAGCCGTGCATCGTCGACCTGTGCACCGGCTCCGGCGCCATCGCCCTCGCCCTCGCCCAGGAGGTGCCGCGCTCCAGCGTGCACGCCGTGGAGCTGTCCGAGGACGCGCTGGTGTGGACCCGCAAGAACATGGAGGGGTCCCGCGTCGACCTGCGCCAGGGCAACGCCCTGGACGCCTTCCGCGACCTCGACGGGCAGGTCGACCTGGTCGTCTCCAACCCGCCGTACATCCCGCTGACCGAATGGGAGTACGTCGCTCCCGAGGCCCGGGACTACGACCCGGACATGGCGCTGTTCTCCGGCGAGGACGGCCTCGATCTCATCCGCGGTCTGGAACGGACCGCCCACCGGCTCCTGCGCCCCGGCGGCGTCGTCGTCGTCGAGCACGCCGACACCCAGGGCGGCCAGGTGCCGTGGATCTTCACCGAGGAGCGGGGCTGGGCCGACGCGGCCGACCACCCGGACCTCAACAACCGCCCCCGCTTCGCGACGGCCCGCCGGGCGATGCCGTGAGCACCGCTCGAGCGAACATCCACCTGACTTCTGTCCAGCAGTACGTGCACGAGGAGGCCCGCTAGACATGGCTCGGCGATACGACACCAACGACGCGACCGACCGCGTGACCGGTCTGCGCGAGGCCGCGTCCGCCGTCCGCCGGGGCGAGCTCGTGGTCCTTCCGACCGACACGGTGTACGGCATCGGCGCCGACGCGTTCTCCAAGGAGGCCGTGGGCGATCTGCTCGAGGCCAAGGGCCGGGGCCGCAACATGCCCACCCCCGTCCTCATCGGCTCCCCGAACACCCTGCACGGCCTGGTCACGGACTTCTCCGAGCTGGCCTGGGAGCTGGTCGACGCGTTCTGGCCGGGCGCGCTGACGCTCGTCGCCAAGCACCAGCCGTCCCTCCAGTGGGACCTGGGCGACACCCGCGGCACGGTCGCCGTGCGCATGCCGCTGCACCCGGTCGCCATCGAGCTGCTGACCGAGGTCGGCCCCATGGCGGTCTCCTCCGCCAACCTCACCGGACACCCGGCGCCGGAGAACTGCGACTACGCCCAGGAGATGCTCGGCGACTCCGTCTCCGTCTACCTCGACGGCGGCCCCACCCCCGGGAACGTCCCCTCCTCGATCGTCGACGTCAGCCGCGAGGTTCCGCTGCTGCTGCGCGAGGGGGCGATCACGGCCGACGAGCTGAGGAAGGTCGTACCCGACCTCGAGGTGGCGAATTGACAGCCCCTGACGCGGGGCGTGGCATAGGCAACGGGGAACGCGCCGCGGAGATCACGACGACCTTCGTCGGACTTCCGCGCGACACCTTCCGCATCCTCCACGTCAGCACCGGCAATGTCTGCCGCTCGCCGATCACCGAGCGGCTGACCCGGCATTTCCTGTCGCAGCGGCTCGGGGTGCTGGGGGGCGGGCTGATCGTGGAGAGCGCGGGCACCTGGGGCCACGAGGGCGCGCCGATGGAGGCCAACGCGGAGACCGTGCTGGCCGACTTCGGCGCGGACCCCTCCGGGTTCACCGGCCGTGAGCTGCTCGACGAGCACGTCATCATGGCCGACCTCGTCCTGACCGCGACCCGTGACCACCGGGCCCAGGTCATCTCCATGGGGCACTCCGCGGGCCTGCGCACCTTCACCCTGAAGGAGTTCACCCGCCTGGTGAACGCGATCGACCCGGCCACCCTGCCCCCTCTGGAGGAGGGCGTGGTCCGCCGGGCCCGCGCCCTGGTCCGCGCCGCCGCGGCCCTGCGGGGCTGGCTGCTGGCCCCGACCCTGGAGGCCGACGAGGTCTACGACCCCTACGGCGCGCCCCTGCCGTTCTTCCGCTCGATCGGCGACGAGATACACCAGGCCCTGGACCCGGTGGTGACGGCACTGACGGGTGTACCGACACGGGCCTGAGGCGGGCCGGGACCGACCCGATGGACGGAGTCCGGCGCAGCGGCTCGCTGCCCGGGGGGCCTGCCGGGGTCGGCGGTGCGAGGGGTGGGTTGGGGATTGGCCCCGGTGGTGAAGGCACTGAAGGGGTGCCGGCGCGGGCCTGAGGTGGCACAAGACCGGCCCGGTGGACGGAGTCCGCCCGGGTTTGACGGCGTGGATGTGGTCGCAGGCGGTGGGCGGGGCGGGCGGGGCGGGCCTACATTGGTCGTACGGCATCGTCGACGTCCCGGAGTCCGTCATGTCGGTCACCCCTGTATCTGCTGCGGCCGCCGACGCCGATGTCCTGCGGCGGCAGGATCCGGAGATGGCCGAGGTGCTGCTCGGCGAGGCGACGCGGCAGGCGTCGACGCTCCAGCTGAGCGCCGCCGAGAACTTCTGCTCCCCGGCCGTGCTGGCCGCGCTGGGCTCGCCGCTCGCCAACAAGTACGCCGAGGGGTATCCGGGCGCCCGGCACCACGGGGGCTGCGAGATCGTCGACGTCGCGGAGCGGCTCGCGGTGGAGCGGGCGAAGCGGCTGTTCGGGGCCGAGCACGCCAATGTGCAGCCCCATTCCGGATCGTCCGCCGTACTCGCCGCCTACGCGGCCCTGCTGAGGCCGGGGGACACCGTCCTGGCCCTGGGGCTGACCTACGGCGGTCATCTCACCCACGGTTCGCCCGCGAACTTCTCCGGGCGCTGGTTCGACTTCGTGCCGTACGGGGTGGACGCGGAGACCGGGCTGATCGACCGGGAGCAGGTGCGGGCGCTGGCCCGCAGCCATCGGCCCAAGGCGATCGTGTGCGGGTCGATCTCCTACCCGCGCCACATCGACTACGCGTTCTTCCGGGAGGTCGCCGACGAGGTCGGCGCCCATCTCATCGCCGACGCCGCCCATCCCATCGGGCTGGTCGCCGGGGGAGCGGCGCCCTCTCCGGTGCCGTACGCCGACATCGTCTGCGCCACCACGCACAAGGTGCTGCGGGGCCCGCGGGGCGGGATGCTGCTGTGCGGGAGCGAGCTGGCGGGGCGGGTGGACCGGGCCGTGTTCCCGTTCACCCAGGCCGGTGCGCAGATGCACACGGTCGCCGCGAAGGCGGTCGCGTTCGGCGAGGCGTCGACCGAGGCGTTCGCGGCGTACGCCCGTCAGGTCGTCGCCAACGCGCGGGTGCTCGCGGCCGGGCTGGCGCGGGAGGGGCTGGCCGTGACGACCGGCGGCACCGACACCCACCTCCTCACCGTCGACCCGGCCCCCCTGGGCGTCGACGGGCGCTCCGCGCGGGGGCTGCTCGCGGCGGCCGGGATCGTCCTGGACTGCTGTGCGCTGCCCCACGCCGACGTGCGCGGGCTGCGGCTCGGTACCGCCGCGGTGACCACGCAGGGGATGCGGGAGCAGGAGATGGCCGGGGTCGGGGCGCTGATCGGAGGCGTGCTGCGCGGCCGGGTCGAGCCCGGGCGGGCCCGCGAGGAGGTACGGGAACTGGCCGCGGCCTTCCCGCCGTATCCCGGCTGAGCGACCGGGAACCGGCCAACTTCGCGTGTGGCGGCTGGAAAAGCGGGTACGCGCGCTGTCACAAAACGCCCCCGTGCGCCCACGCACACAGCCGGACGTGCAACCATCGTCGCTACCCGGAAGTCCCCACACATATGCGCCCTGTGTGAGTCGATCGCTAGGGTGTGGGGCTGAGATGGCCAGCGAGACCTGTGGGGAAGCCTGTGCGTGAATACCTGCTGACGCTCTGCATCACGGCCGCGGTGACGTACCTGCTGACCGGGCCGGTGCGGAAGTTCGCGATCGTGGCGGGCGCGATGCCGGAGATCAGGGCCCGTGACGTGCACCGGGAACCCACTCCGCGGCTCGGCGGGATCGCCATGTTCTTCGGGCTGTGCGCGGGACTGCTGGTGGCGGACCACCTCACCAACCTCAACGGGGTCTTCGCGAAGTCGAACGAGCCGCGCGCCCTGCTGTCGGGAGCCGCCCTGATCTGGCTGATCGGCGTCCTGGACGACAAGTTCGAGATCGACGCGCTGCTGAAGCTGGGCGGCCAGATGATCGCCGCGGGCGTGATGGTCATGCAGGGTCTGACGATCCTGTGGCTGCCGATCCCGACGGTCGGCACGGTCGCGCTGACGCAGTGGCAGGGCACCCTGCTGACGGTGGCGCTGGTCGTCATCACCATCAACGCGGTCAACTTCGTGGACGGCCTCGACGGTCTCGCGGCCGGCATGGTGTGCATCGCCGCCGCCGCGTTCTTCATGTACACGTACCGGATCTGGTACTCGTACGGCATCGAGGCCGCCGCCCCCGCGACGCTGTTCGCGGCGATCCTGATGGGCATGTGCCTGGGCTTCCTGCCGCACAACATGCACCCCGCCCGGATCTTCATGGGCGACTCGGGCTCGATGCTCATCGGCCTGGTGCTGGCCGCGGGCGCGATCTCCGTCACGGGCAACGTCGACCCGGACAATCTGTTCGGCGGCTCCGAGCGCTCCACCGTGCACCAGATGGTGCCCGTCTACATCCCGCTGCTGATGCCGCTGACGATCATCGCGATCCCGGCCGCCGACCTGATCCTGGCGATCGTGCGCCGCACCTGGCGCGGTCAGTCGCCGTTCGCGGCGGACCGCGGGCATCTGCACCACCGGCTGCTGGAGATCGGCCACTCGCACAGCCGGGCTGTGCTGATCATGTACTTCTGGTCGGCGCTGATCGCGTTCGGCGCGCTCGCCTACTCCGTCAACGCGGCGTCCATGTGGATCGTCCTCGGTGTGGTGTTCCTCAGCGCGCTCGGTCTGCTGCTGCTCCTGCTGCCGCGTTTCACCCCGCGTGCGCCGCGCTGGGCGGAGGCCTTCGTGCCGCCGCGCTACCGTCGCCGCCGGTCCGCCGAGCGGGCCGCGGAGGCCGCGCTGGCCGCCGCCGAGGGCGCCGAGCCGCACCCGCGCACGCCTGTGGCGGTCGGGGTCTCCGGGGTCAACGGGGCGACTGCCGTGGGCTCTCGCTCGCGGTCGGCAAGGTAAGAATCTGACTAGAGCATTGCCAAGTCGTGGGGGAAGCGGGCGGGGGCAAAGCTGCCCAATACCAGACAACCCGGCGCCGTTTCCGCACAGACGCGCACTGTCACTCTCATGTGTGACAGCGAGCACACGATCCAGGTAAAGACCTCATCAAATAGTTTGTGATACGGTTCACGAGAACCCCGGACACAGCCGAAGGACCGTAGTGCGACGGCCCCTTGGCCCGAGGACGGCGTGAGGTCTTTCGCCCCTCGAACCGGGACTACGCTCGTCCATGACGACACCCTGCCCCCATTGAAAGCGGAGTTGCCGCCATGCCGTCCAACGACGTCCGGATCCTGGCTCAGGCCGCCGTGCCCACAGCTGCCGCCGGCGCGATCGCAGCCGTCGTCAGCGGCGTGGTCGCGGGCGGCAAGGGGGCCATCGGCGCAGTCGTCGGCACGGTCATCGTGATCGCTTTCATGGGGATCGGCCTCTACGTCCTGCAGCGCACCGCCAAGTCGCTTCCGCAGCTGTTCCAGATGATGGGCCTGATGCTCTACGCGGCACAGATCCTGCTGCTGTTCATCTTCATGGCCGCGTTCAAGAACACCACGCTGTTCAACCCCCGGGCCTTCGCCATCACGCTCGTGGTCGCCACGATCGCCTGGATCGCCGCGCAGACCCGAGCCCACATGAAGGCCAAGATCCTTTACGTCGAACCCGATTCGGCCTCCTCTTCGAGTTCCTCGAAGGGCGAGAAGCCCGAAAAATCGGGGCACTCGTCGTGAGGGGTAGGGCCGGGATAAAGACGTCTGAGATCTCCTGCTATCGTCCGGTGCCAACTGCGGCATCGCGGGCGCGGGCATCCCAGCTGACGCCTGCTCAAGCGCGAGGCGAGATGCCCCACAGCCGCCCCCACATCCGAATCACCAGTCCCGTGCCGAAACGCGGCCGTACGCCGCGCCGACACAACGAGGTTGCCGTACCTATGCGCCACGACGAAGGAGCCCGCGGTGAGTGCTGACCCGACGCAGGTGCTCGCCTTCGAGACCGACTGCCACCTGTTCGACGGTTGTGGCTTCCCGGCTCCGGGCCTGCACTCGTTCCTGTTCGAGCCGATCTTCGGCAACGCGGACGGCAACACGTACTTCAACAAGACGATGCTGCTGGCGCTGCTCGGCTCGATCATCATCGTGGGCTTCTTCTGGGCCGCCTTCGCCCGCCCGAAGGTCGTCCCCGGCAAGCTCCAGATGGTCGCCGAGGCCGGCTACGACTTCGTCCGCCGCGGCGTCGTCTACGAGACGATCGGCAAGAAGGAGGGCGAGAAGTACGTACCGCTGGTCGTCTCGCTGTTCTTCTTCGTCTGGATGATGAACCTCTGGTCGATCATCCCGGTCGCCCAGTTCCCGGTCACCGCGATCATCTCCTACCCCGCGGTCCTCGCCGGCATCGTCTACATCCTCTGGGTCTCCCTGACCTTCAAGCGCCACGGCTTCGTCGGCGCCTTCAAGAACTTCACCGGCTACGACAAGTCCCTCGGCGCGGTCCTCCCGCTGTCGATGACGATCGAGCTGTTCTCGAACCTCCTCGTGCGGCCCTTCACCCACGCCGTCCGACTCTTCGCGAACATGTTCGCCGGCCACACCCTCCTGCTGCTCTTCACGATCGCCAGCTGGTACATGCTGAACGGCATCGGCATCGCCTACTCCGCCGTCTCGTTCGTGATGGTCATCGTGATGACGGCCTTCGAGCTCTTCATCCAGGCGGTGCAGGCCTACGTCTTCGTCCTGCTGACCTGCAGCTTCATCCAGGGCGCGCTCGCCGAGCACCACTGAGCCAGTCCCACCCCCCATCCAGACATCCGGTGGCCAACCCCCACCGGTCCTTGAAAGAGAAGGAAGAACCGGCATGTCCGCTCTCCAGACCCTTGCCGCCGGCGTCGAGATCAAGGGCAACCTCGGCTCGATCGGTTACGGCCTCGCCGCGATCGGCCCGGGCGTCGGCGTCGGCATCATCTTCGGTAACGGCACCCAGGCGCTCGCCCGCCAGCCCGAGGCGGCCGGCCTGATCCGCGCCAACCAGATCCTCGGCTTCGCCTTCTGTGAGGCGCTGGCCCTGATCGGTCTGGTCATGCCGTTCGTTTACCCGAGCTCCTGACCTGATCCGTCGGACTGCCCCTTTCGACGAAAGGCACTGATATGAGCCCCCTGGTTCAGCTGGCGGCCGAGGAAGCGGAAAACCCGCTCATCCCGCCGATTCCGGAGCTCGTGATCGGCCTGATCGCCTTCGTCATCGTCTTCGGCTTCCTCGCCAAGAAGCTCCTCCCGAACATCAACAAGGTTCTGGAAGAGCGTCGCGAGCAGATCGAGGGCGGTATCGAGAAGGCCGAGGCCGCTCAGACCGAGGCCCAGAGCGTGCTCGAGCAGTACAAGGCTCAGCTCGCCGAGGCCCGCCACGAGGCCGCGCGCCTGCGCCAGGAGGCTCAGGAGCAGGGCGCCACGCTCATCGCCGAGATGCGCGCGGAAGGCCAGCGGCAGCGTGAGGAGATCGTCGCCGCCGGTCACGCCCAGATCGAGGCCGACCGCAAGGCCGCCGCGTCCGCGCTGCGTCAGGACGTCGGCAAGCTCGCCACCGAACTGGCCGGCAAGCTCGTCGGCGAGTCCCTCGAGGACCACGCCCGCCAGAGCCGCGTCATCGACCGCTTCCTCGACGAGCTCGAGGAGAAGGCCGAGGCGTCGCGATGAACGGAGCGAGCCGCGAGGCCCTGGCAGCCGCACGCGAGCGTCTCGACGCGCTGACGGACTCCACGTCTGTGGACGCGGCGCGGCTCGCCGACGAGCTGGCCGCCGTCACCGCGCTGCTCGACCGCGAGGTGTCGCTGCGTCGGGTCCTCACCGACCCGGCGCAGGCCGGTGAGGCCAAGGCCGGGCTGGCCCAGCGCCTGCTCGGCTCCCAGGTCAGCGGCACCACCGCCGACCTGGTCTCCGGCCTGGTGCGGTCCCGCTGGTCGCAGTCCCGCGACCTGGTGGACGCGCTGGAGGAGCTGGCGAACATCGCCGACCTCACCGCCGCGCAGAAGGCCGGCGCGCTCGACGACGTCGAGGACGAGCTGTTCCGCTTCGGGCGGATCGTCTCCTCCAACACCGAGCTGCGCGCCGCGCTGACCGACCGGAAGGCCACCGCCGCGGCCAAGGGCGAGCTGCTGCGCAGCCTGCTCGGCAGGCGTGCGGACGCGGCCACCGTTCGTCTGGTGACGCGCCTGGTGACCGCCCCGCGAGGACGTAGCCTGGAAGCGGGACTCGAGTCCCTGTCCAAGCTCGCCGCCGAGCGCCGGGATCGTGTCGTGGCCGTCGTCACGTCGGCCGTGCCGCTGAGCGACCCGCAGAAGCGACGCCTCGGCGCCGCCCTCGCGAAGCTCTACGGGCGCCAGATGCACCTCAACCTGGACGTGGACCCCGACGTCGTCGGCGGGATCAGGGTGCAGGTCGGCGACGAGGTGATCAACGGCTCCCTCGCGGACCGCATCGAGGACGCCGCCCGCCGTATGGCGAGCTAGCAGCACCGCAACAACGCAGCAGTACGTACGCAAGCGGCCCTGGTTGGGCCGTGCAGAGGATTCACCTCTTTCAGGGGGGAGTCCGGGAGTTTAGGCATCCCCCCAAAGTGAAACTTCGGGCCCAACAAGGAGAGCAGGGAACCCAGATGGCGGAGCTCACGATCCGGCCGGAGGAGATCCGGGACGCGCTGGAGAACTTCGTCCAGTCGTACAAGCCGGACGCGGCCTCGCGCGAGGAGGTCGGTACGGTCACCCTTGCCGGCGACGGCATCGCGAAGGTCGAGGGTCTCCCCTCGGCCATGGCCAACGAACTGCTGAAGTTCGAGGACGGCACCCTCGGCCTCGCGCTCAACCTCGAAGAGCGTGAGATCGGTGCCGTCGTCCTCGGTGAGTTCAGCGGCATCGAGGAGGGGCAGCCGGTCACCCGTACCGGCGAGGTCCTCTCCGTCGCGGTGGGCGAGGGCTACCTCGGCCGCGTCGTCGACCCGCTCGGCAACCCGATCGACGGCCTCGGCGAGATCGAGACGTCCGGCCGCCGTGCCCTGGAGCTTCAGGCTCCCGGCGTCATGGCCCGTAAGTCGGTGCACGAGCCGATGGAGACCGGCTACAAGGCCGTCGACGCGATGACCCCGATCGGCCGTGGCCAGCGTCAGCTGATCATCGGTGACCGTCAGACCGGCAAGACCGCCCTGGCCGTCGACACGATCATCAACCAGCGCGACAACTGGCGCTCCGGTGACGTGAACAAGCAGGTCCGCTGCGTCTACGTCGCCATCGGCCAGAAGGGCTCGACCATCGCCTCCGTGCGTGGCGCCCTCCAGGAGGCCGGCGCTCTGGAGTACACGACCATCGTCGCGGCCCCGGCGTCCGACCCGGCCGGCTTCAAGTACCTGGCGCCGTACACCGGCTCGGCCATCGGCCAGCAGTGGATGTACGAGGGCAAGCACGTCCTGATCATCTTCGACGACCTGTCGAAGCAGGCCGACGCCTACCGCGCCGTGTCGCTGCTGCTGCGCCGCCCGCCGGGCCGCGAGGCCTACCCGGGCGACGTCTTCTACCTGCACTCCCGTCTGCTGGAGCGCTGCGCGAAGCTCTCCGACGAGCTGGGCAAGGGCTCGATGACCGGTCTGCCGATCGTCGAGACCAAGGCCAACGACGTCTCGGCGTTCATCCCGACCAACGTCATCTCCATCACCGACGGCCAGTGCTTCCTGGAGTCGGACCTCTTCAACGCCGGTCAGCGCCCCGCGCTGAACGTCGGTATCTCCGTCTCCCGAGTCGGTGGTTCCGCGCAGCACAAGGCGATGAAGCAGGTCTCCGGCCGCCTCCGCCTCGACCTCGCCCAGTACCGTGAGCTGGAGGCCTTCGCCGCCTTCGGTTCCGACCTGGACGCCGCGTCGAAGGCCCAGCTGGAGCGCGGTCAGCGCCTGGTCGAGCTGCTCAAGCAGGCTCAGTACCAGCCGATGCCGACCGAGGACCAGGTCGTCTCCGTGTGGGCCGGTACCACCGGCAAGATGGACGACGTCCCGGTCGCCGACGTCCGCCGCTTCGAGAAGGAGCTCCTGGAGTACCTGCACCGCTCGGAGCAGGGCCTCATGACCTCCATCAAGGAGGGCGGCAAGATGTCGGACGACACCCTCACCGCTGTTGCCGACGCCATCGCCGACTTCAAGAAGCAGTTCGAGACCTCGGACGGCAAGCTTCTCGGCGAGGACGCCCCGGCCGCGGCCAAGTGACGTAAGGAAGGGACCTGACTCATGGGAGCTCAGCTCCGGGTCTACAAGCGTCGCATCCGATCCGTCACCGCGACCAAGAAGATCACCAAGGCGATGGAGATGATCGCCGCCTCGCGCGTCGTCAAGGCGCAGCGCAAGGTGGCGGCCTCCACGCCGTACGCGACCGAGCTCACCCGCGCGGTCACGGCGGTGGGCACCGGCTCGAACACGAAGCACCCGCTCACCACGCAGGCCGAGACGGTCGTGCGGTCCGCGGTGCTGCTCCTGACGAGCGACCGGGGTCTCGCCGGCGCCTTCAACTCCAACGCCATCAAGGCCGCGGAGCAGCTGACGGCCCGCCTCGAGGCCGAGGGCAAGCAGGTCGACACGTACATCGTCGGCCGGCGTGGTCTCGCGCACTACAACTTCCGCGAGCGCAAGGTCGCGGCGTCGTGGTCGGGCTTCACGGACGAGCCGACGTACGCGGACGCCAAGACGGTCGCGGCCCCCCTCATCGAGGCCATCGAGAAGGACACGGCGGACGGCGGGGTGGACGAGATCCACATCGTGTTCACCGAGTTCGTGTCGATGATGACGCAGACGGCGCTCGACGACCGCCTGCTGCCGCTCAGCCTCGACGCCGTGACATCAGCGGCTACCGCCGCGGGCGCCAAGGAGGCGAAGCCGGCGGGCGAGATCCTTCCGCTCTACGACTTCGAGCCCTCGGCGGAGGACGTCCTCGACGCCCTTCTGCCGCGCTACGTGGAGAGCCGCGTCTACAACGCTCTCCTCCAGTCGGCAGCCTCGAAGCACGCCGCCACGCGGCGCGCGATGAAGTCGGCGACCGACAACGCGGGCGAGCTCATCGAGACGCTCTCCCGCCTTGCCAACGCGGCCCGCCAGGCCGAAATCACCCAGGAAATCAGCGAGATCGTCGGTGGCTCCGCAGCCCTGGCCGACGCGACCGCGGGGAGTGACAGGTAATGACGACGACAGTTGAGACGGCCGTTGCCACGGGCCGCGTCGCCCGGGTCATCGGCCCGGTCGTCGACGTGGAATTCCCCGTCGACGCCATGCCGGAGATCTACAACGCCCTTCACGTCGAGGTCACCGACCCGGCGAACGAGGGCGAGAAGAAGACGCTGACCCTCGAGGTCGCCCAGCACCTGGGCGACGGCCTGGTCCGCACGATCTCGATGCAGCCCACCGACGGTCTGGTCCGCCAGGCCCCGGTCACCGACACCGGCACGGGCATCACCGTCCCGGTCGGCGACTTCACCAAGGGCAAGGTGTTCAACACCCTCGGTGAGGTGCTGAACGTCGACGAGAAGTACGAGGGCGAGCGCTGGTCCATCCACCGCAAGGCCCCGAACTTCGACGAGCTCGAGTCGAAGACCGAGATGTTCGAGACCGGCGTCAAGGTCATCGACCTCCTCACCCCGTACGTCAAGGGTGGAAAGATCGGTCTGTTCGGTGGTGCCGGCGTCGGCAAGACGGTGCTCATCCAGGAGATGATCTACCGCGTCGCCAACAACCACGACGGTGTCTCCGTGTTCGCAGGCGTCGGTGAGCGCACCCGTGAGGGCAACGACCTCATCGAGGAGATGGCCGACTCGGGCGTCATCGACAAGACCGCGCTGGTCTTCGGCCAGATGGACGAGCCCCCGGGCACCCGTCTGCGCGTGGCCCTCGCGGGTCTGACCATGGCGGAGTACTTCCGCGATGTGCAGAAGCAGGACGTGCTGTTCTTCATCGACAACATCTTCCGCTTCACGCAGGCCGGTTCCGAGGTGTCGACCCTGCTCGGCCGTATGCCCTCCGCGGTGGGCTACCAGCCGAACCTGGCCGACGAGATGGGTCTCCTCCAGGAGCGCATCACCTCGACCCGTGGTCACTCGATCACCTCGATGCAGGCGATCTACGTCCCCGCGGACGACCTGACCGACCCGGCCCCGGCCACCACGTTCGCCCACCTCGACGCGACGACGGTGCTCTCCCGTCCGATCTCCGAGAAGGGCATCTACCCGGCCGTGGACCCGCTGGACTCCACGTCCCGCATCCTGGACCCCCGCTACATCGCGGCGGACCACTACGCCACGGCGATGCGCGTCAAGACGGTCCTCCAGAAGTACAAGGACCTCCAGGACATCATCGCGATCCTCGGTATCGACGAGCTCGGCGAGGAGGACAAGCTCACCGTCCACCGCGCCCGTCGCGTGGAGCGCTTCCTGTCCCAGAACACCCACGTCGCCAAGCAGTTCACCGGCGTCGACGGGTCGGACGTGCCGCTGGACGAGTCGATCACCGCGTTCAACGCGATCATCGACGGTGAGTACGACCACTTCCCGGAGCAGGCGTTCTTCCTCTGCGGTGGCATCGAGGACCTCAAGGCCAACGCCAAGGAGCTGGGCGTCTCCTGATCTCGGACTGCCCGAGAACGTGTGAGGGGGCGGGCGCGTCCCGCCCCCTCATCCACGCCCACTAGACTTAGTAACCAACACCCGGCAGATCCGCCGGGTGGTGACCCGAGGAGCCACCTTGGCTGCTGAGCTGCACGTCGCGCTGGTCGCGGCCGACCGAGAGGTCTGGTCCGGCGAGGCCACCCTGGTCGTCGCGCGCACCACGTCCGGCGACATCGGCGTCATGCCCGGTCACCAGCCGCTGCTCGGTGTGCTGGAGTCGGGCCCGGTGACCATCCGTACGAGTGAGGGCGGGACGGTCGTCGCCGCGGTGCACGGCGGTTTCATCTCGTTCGCGGACAACAAGCTGTCGCTGCTGGCCGAGACCGCCGAGCTGTCGGACGAGATCGACGTCCAGCGCGAGGAGCGCGAGCTCGAGCGCGCGAAGGCGGAGGGCGACGCGATCGCCGAACGCCGTGCGGACGTACGTCTGCGTGCGGCGGCGTCGCGCTGACAACCCGGCGCGGAGCTGTATGACGTCACTCAGCCGCGGTCGGCACCGGAGGAATCCGGAGCCGACCGCGGCTGAGGCAGATATGGATGTTTTTTCCGTTCCGTTACCTATTTTCGGTACCTAGGAGACGAGGAGGTCGGTGTCGATGGTCCTCGCTCTGACTGTGTGCGGAATCGTCGTGGCCCTGGTGGTGCTGGGGCTGTTCGTCTTCGGCCTGCGCCGCAGGCTCATCCAGCGCTCCGGCGGCACCTTCGACTGTTCCCTGCGCTGGGACGTCCCCGAGAAACCGGACACCAGCGGCAAGGGCTGGAGCTACGGCGTCGCCCGCTACAACGGCGACCGCATCGAGTGGTACCGCGTCTTCTCGTACGCCTACCGGCCGCGCCGGGTCCTGGAGCGCGCCTCGATCGAGGTGGCCGGCCGCCGGCTCCCCGAGGGCGAGGAGGAGCTGGCCCTGCTGTCCGACGCGGTGATCCTCGCCTGCTCCCACCAGGGCGTCCGCCTGGAACTCGCGATGAGCGAAGACGCGCTGACCGGTTTCCTCGCGTGGCTGGAGGCAGCCCCGCCCGGTCAGCGCGTCAACGTCGCCTAGTCGCTCACTCGCTTCACTCGCCGTACCCGCTCACAGGTTGTTGCTGATCGCGCTCACCAGCTCTCCGTTGCCGGTGTCCCCGCTGAACTCCCAGAAGAACGCGCCGCCGAGGCCCTGGTTCTTGGCCCAGGTCATCTTTCCGGCGATGGTGGCCGGGGTGTCGTAGGACCACCAGTTGCTGCCGCAGTGCGCGTAGGCCGTGCCGGCGACGGTGCCGGTGGCCGGACAGGACGTCTTGAGGACCTTGTAGTCCTCGATGCCCTGCTCGTAGGTGCCCGCCGCGGTGCCCGTGGCGGTGCCGCCCGGGGCGTCCTGGGTGACCCCGGTCCAGCCGCGGCCGTAGAAGCCGATGCCGATGAGCAGCTTGCTCGCGGGGACGCCCTTCGCCTTGAACTTGGCCATCGCGTCGGCGGTGGTGAACCCGGCCGTCGGGATGCCGCTGTACGAGGTGAGCGGGGAGTGCGGGGCGGTCGGCCCTTGGGCGGCCCAGGCGCCGAAGAAGTCGTACGTCATCACGTTGTACCAGTCGACGTAGGCCGCCGCGCCCGCGTAGTCGGCGGCGTCGATCTTGCCGCCGGAGGAGCCGTCGGCCGTGGTGGCCGCGGTGACCAGGTTGTGCGCGCCGAACTTGGCGCGCAGTGCCGACATCAGGTTCTTGAAGGCCGCCGCTCCGCTGCTGTCGCAGGACAGACCGCAGGCGTTCGGGTACTCCCAGTCGATGTCGATCCCGTCGAAGACGTCGGCCCAGCGCGGGTCCTCGACCAGGTTGTAGCAGGACTGGGCGAAGGCCGTGGGGTTGGCGGCCGCCTGGGCGAAGCCGCCGGACCAGGTCCAGCCGCCGAAGGACCACAGCACCTTGATGTTCGGGTACTTCGCCTTCAGCTGCCGCAGCTGGTTGAAGTTGCCGCGCAGCGGCTGGTCCCAGGTGTCGGCGACGCCGCTGACGGACTGGTCGGCGGTGAAGGCCTTGTCGTAGTCGGCGTAGGAGTCACCGATCGCGCACTGTCCGTTGGTGACGTTGCCGAACGCGTAGTTGATGTGGGTGATCTTCGCGGCGGAGCCCGAGGTCACCAGGTTCTTGACGTTGTAGTTGCGGCCGTAGATGCCCCACTCGGTGAAGTAGCCGAGCTTGACCTTGGAGCCGGTGGTCGGGGGAGGGGTGGTGCCGCCCGTGGTGTGCACGGCGACCGCGCCGCTGACCGGTCCGCTCTGGTCGGCGGTGTCGCGGGCCTGGACGGTGTAGGAGTAGTCGGTGCCCGCGGTGAGGCCCGTGTCGGTGTACGACGTGGTCGTCACCGTGGCGACCTTGGCGCCGTCGCGCAGGACGTCGTAGTTCTTGACGCCCTTGTCGTCGGTGGCGGCGGACCAGGCCAGCTTCACCGAGGTGTCCGTGACTCCGGAGGCGGTGGGGGTGCCGGGCGCCGAGGGGGCCGCGTCGCCGGGGACCGTCGTACCGTCACAACTGTCGTTGTTGAGCTTGCAGTGGGACGGGGAGCCGGAGCCCGCGCCGTTGAAGCCGAAGGAGACGGAGGCGCCGGGGGCGAGGGAGCCGTTGTAGGACTTGTTCCTGGCGGTCCAGTGGGTGCCGGAGGAGGTGACGTCGGCGTCCCAGGCGGAGGTGACGGACGTGCCGGAGGGGAAGTCCCACTCCACGGTCCAGGAGCTGATGGCGGTGGTGCCGGTGTTCTTCACCGTCCACCTGCCCTCGAAGCCGGTGCCCCAGTCCTGGGTCTTGGCGTAGGTGGCGGTGGCCGTGGCGGCGGCCTGGGCGGGGCTCGCGAGACCGACCAGCCCGGCCAACGGCAGCAACAGGGTCGCGAACCCTGCCGCGGCTCGGTGTCTGAAGCGCATGCTGCGCCTCCTTGGGGGAGTTGGGGGGCGTGACTGAGCCTTCACGCCCACGGTGCCGCGAGAATAGAAAGGTCTGGACCATGGGTCAATAGGTCTGGACCACTCTCGTATACGGCTTCACCCGGCTTCCGGGTGCGACCGCTGGATACCCAACTCCTGGGCCAGTACGGCGGCTTGGACCCGGCTGCGGAGTTCCTGCTTCCCCGGCGGACGGCTGACGTGCGTCTTGACGGTGGCCTCCGCCATGTCGAGCCGTGCGGCGATCCCCGCGTTCGACAGGCCCTCCCCGAGACAGCCCAGCACCTCGCGCTCGCGCCGGGTCAGGGTGTCGAGGACGGCGGGACCGGCCGTCGGCTGCCGCGCCGGCCGGGCGGCGAACTCGGCGATCAGCCGACGCGTCACGGCGGGCGCGATCAGCCCCTCGCCGCCGGCCACCGTGCGGACCGCCGCCAGCAGATCCGCCGCCTCCGTGTTCTTCAGCAGAAACCCGGCCGCCCCCGCCCGCAATGCCCCCAACACATACGCGTCGAGGTCGAAGGCGGTCAGCAACCAGGACGTCCGCCAGCCGCTCCGCGACCACCTGACGGGTCGCCGCCACCCCGTCCAGCCGCGGCATCTGCACATCCATCAGCACCACGTCCGGGCGCAGCTCCCGGGGACTGGTCCTCGGCGACGAGTACGCGGATCACGGAGGGTCTCCTTCGGTGAGGGGGAGTGCGGCGCGTACGGTCCACAGGGTGCCCTCGGGACCGGCCTCGAACGTGCCGCCGAGCAGCGCCGCCCGCTCCCGCATCCCCACCGGCCCCGCCCCGGATCCGGGCGCGCGCGGACCGCCGTCCCGGTGGCCGTACATGCGCTCAGCCGCCCGGGCGACGATCCCTGCCGCGGCGATGCCGACGTGAAGAAGCTGTCGGGTCGCGACGACCTGTACCGCCTGCGGGGGTGGGTGCCTACCGGATCGCTTACGTCATCGACGACGGCAAACTCGTCATTCCGGTGGTCGAGGTGGGGCGCCGCAGGGAGATCTGTCGGCGTCTGTGACCGCTGTCAGCGCTCCCCGCCCGGTACCCAGAGCACGTCGCCGGTGTCCTTGTTGGCCGTGCGGGCGAGGATGAACAGCAGGTCGGACAGGCGGTTGAGATAGGTCGCCGTCAGCGGGTTCATGGTCTCGCCGTGGGCCTCCAGGGCGGCCCACGTGGAGCGTTCGGCGCGGCGTACCACCGTGCAGGCCAGGTGGAGGAGGGCGGCGCCCGGCGTGCCGCCGGGGAGGATGAACGAGCGGAGCTTCTCCAGTCGCTCGTTGAAGAGGTCGCAGTCGGCCTCCAGCCGGTCGACGTAGAACTGCTCGACCCGCAGCGGCGGGAACGACGGGTTCTCCACCACCGGCGTCGACAGGTCCGCGCCCACGTCGAACAGGTCGTTCTGGACCCGGGTGAGGACCGCGACGACCTCCTCCGGCAGGCCGCCCAGCGCGATCGCCGTGCCGATGGCCGCGTTCGCCTCGTTGGCGTCGGCGTACGCCGCGATCCTGAGGTCGGTCTTGGCCACCCGGCTCATGTCGCCGAGGTTGGTCGTGCCCTGGTCCCCGGTCCTGGTGTAGATGCGCGTCAGATTGACCATGCCGCCAATCTAGTGCCCCGACAGGCAACGTTCGCCCCGTCGTGACGCCCGGCACGCCCTCTCGCCGCACCGGCCGAAAGCCCAAGTGCATCCAGTACGAGGACTTCCGGCCGGCACTCCCCCGGCCTTCGGCCGGGGAGACCCCCGGAGCACGCACCGGACGCCGCTCCTTTACGGGCAAACGTTGCCTGTCGGGGCACTGGACCGTCCCGGCCGGTCCTTCTCCGTTTGCTCGGTCACGTCGACCCACGAAGATCCAAACGGTGCGAATAGGCTTGAATCGGACAGGAATTGACGACGTGACCGGTGTCTCACGCCGTGAGACGTGAGACGCGTTACTAACCGGTCGCACAGCGCTCCACGAGCGCTAATCTCCGGCCGAGAGCCATACGTGAGCCCTACGGCGAATGCGCCGGATGGTTGACGCCGGTGACATCCGAGGCGAGAGCGGGCAGGGCTTACTCCAAGCGCCGAAACCGCACAGGCCCCAGGGGTCTCACCCCTGCGGGTGAATTCGGTATCGGTTCGCTCACAGACGGCAACCTCCGACCGCTTCGCGCAGTCAGAGCATGCAACACCGGACATCACACCGCGGAGCACGAGACGCACGCTTAGGGGAGCGCTATGCACATCAGGGGCGACCACGTCGAGCTGGTCGTCGGGGGCCGCCTCGACGTGCGCAGCGCGGCGGACGCCCGCACGGCCCTGCACACGGCCGTGGACGACGGCGTCGGCGACCTGGTGCTCGACCTGTCCGAACTGGACTCCTGGGACGCCACCGGACTCGGCGTCATCATGGGCGTCCACCGACGGGCCGGCCGCTGCGGCCGTCGCCTGGTGCTGCGCGGCGTACCCCCGCAGATGCAGCGTCTGCTGGTGGCCACCCGGCTGCACCGCATCCTCGCCATCGAGGGCGGCATCGGCGTGGAGTCCCTGCCCCGGGTCTGACCGCGACCGCCCGGGATCCGGGGGTCCACCTGCGGCGAAACGTACGGCGGGCACCAATCCTCACCGGACCGTGACGTCTCGGGCCGGGCGGCACCCCGGACTGTCGTGGATACTGTGCCAAGGTTTACGGTTCGTCTGCCCGCCGCCCTCGGCCCTCTACCGAGCGGGCACCGGACCAGAAGCGACAGCGCAGTGTGCAGCGAGGCCGGGAGGGGCTACCGCCACACGACGCTCTTGGGGGGCTATAACCCATGGACCCGACGAACCAGGGGCCCGAGGAGTACGGTCACGAGGACGACGGCCGCGCGCCGCGCCCCCGCCCGCCCAGGGACCCCCTCACGCCCGACTTCGGCGCGCACACCCCCGGACCCGCCCGCACGGTCCGGGTGGTCGCCGGCGAACATCTGCTCACGGTCAACCCGGTGGACGGCAGCGAGATCGAGCTCTGCCCGCCCACCGAGCGCCCCGGCCGCCCCGCCAAACGGTCCGCCGAGGAACGCGCCGAGTACGACGAGCTCGCCGCCCGGCCGCCCGCCCCGGCCGGACCCGCCCGGCCGGAACAGCCCCTGCTGGGTCGCCAGGACGAACGCGAACAGCTCGTCCGCCTGCTCGCCCGCGGCCGTTCCGTCCGCCTCACCGGGCCCTCCGGCTCGGGCCGCACCAGCCTCCTCGACCTGGTCGCCGAGGACTGCGAGGACCTCGCCCCCGACGGTGTCGTCCGTCTCTCCGGCTACGGCCGCACCCCGGCCGAACTCCTCCACGACCTCTTCCACACCGTCCACGCCGCCGACCGGCACCGCCCCGACCCCGAGGAACTGCGCACCCTCGTCCGCGAGATCGGCGCGGTCGTGGTCGTCGACGACCTGGCCTTCGGCGGCGCGCTCCTCGACGAACTCCTGGACGCCACCCCCGAGTGCGCCTTCCTGCTCGGCGCCACCCCCGACACCCCGCTGCCCTCCGCCGACTCCGCCGTCGAGGAGGTCGTCCTCAGCGGCCTCGACCGCCCCGGCGGCGTGGACGTGATCGAGCGCGCCGTGGGCCGCGCCCTCACCGAGGAGGAGGCCAACTGGGCCGGGGACCTCTGGTTCGAGTCCGAGGGCCTGCCGCTGCGTTTCGTCCAGGCCGGCGCCCTGCTGCGGCAGCGCGACCAGCTCCGCGCCGACGTGGACGCCGTGGACGCCTTCGGCGTGTTCGAGGACGCCCGTCCGCTCACCGCCCCCGTCGACGCCGGGGCCGGTGAAGCCGAGGAGATACCCCTGCCCTCCCTCGGCGAGGCCGCGGCGCCCGCCCCGCTGCTCGCCGCCCGGCTCAGCGCCTCCGCCCGCGCCACCCTGCGCCTCGCCGTCGCCCTCGACGGTGAGGTCCCGCACCAGGCCCACCTGCCCGCCCTGGTCGGCGACACCCACGCCGACGCCGCGCTCGGCGAACTCGTCGCCTGCGGACTCGTCTCCCCGGTCGGCGTCCGCTACCGGCTCGCCGCCGGCATCCAGACCCAGCTGGAGGCCGCCGGATACGACGACGACATCGAGGCCCGCGCCGAGGCCGCCGCCCAGCACTACGCCTGGTGGGCCGGGCACCCCTCGGTCACCCCCGAACGGGTCTGCGCCGAGGCGGACGCCGTCCTCACCGCCCTCGCCCGCGTGGTGCCCTCGACCACCCCGCCCGCCGAGGACGAGGAGGCCACCGCGGTCCGCCTCGCCCGCGCCGCGGCGCCCGCGTTCGCCGCCGGCCTGCACTGGAGCGCCTGGGAGAGCGCCCTGCACGAGGGTGCCGAGGCGGCCCGGCTGGCCGGCCGGTCCGCCGACCGCGCCTACTTCCACCACGAACTCGGCGTCCTCGCCCTGTGCGCCGGGGACCTCGACCGGGCCCGCTCCGAACTCGAGGCCTCCCTCGGGCTGCGCGGCGCCCTCACCGACAAGCGCGGCACCGTCGCCGGCCGCCGCGCCCTCGCCCTGGTCGCCGACGCCTCCGGGGACGTACCGGGTCTCGCCGCCGCGACGTTCGGCGACGAGGTGCCCGCAGCCCGCCCCGAGGAGCCCGTGTCCCCGCCGCGCGGCATCCAGGCGGCGCTGCCGACCTACCCGCCGGAGGCCCGGACCGTCGCCCACCGCGCGGTGACCCCGCCGCGCGCCCCGGCCCCGCAGCCCCGGCGCCAGGGCGGCCTCAAGGGCCTCGCCAAGCGCAACCTCGTCGCGGCCGGCGCGGGCGCGCTCCTCGTCGCCGTCCTCGGTACGGTCGTCACGCTCGGCGCGACCTCCAACAACGACGCCGGCGACCCCGCCGACCGCGGCGGCGTCCACCCCTCCGCCAGCACCGGCCTCGACGACGGCGGCGCCGGCTCCGACACCCCGGGCGCCGACACCGGCACCGGCGACACGGGCACGGCGACCAGCCGGCCCACGGACCCGGGGCCGGACGGGACGATGGGGACCTCGGACGACCCGACACCGTCGGAGTCGCCGTCGGCGACGGAGAGCGGCTCGACGGGGTCGACCGACGGCGGCTCCCCGTCGCCGTCGCGGTCCACGTCTCCCTCACCGTCGCACTCGACGTCCTCGACGCCGGGGCCGTCGGCATCGAGCAGCTCGGGCTCCGGCGGCTCGCCGACGCCCTCGCCGTCCGCGTCCGAGACGACGCCCACCACCCCGAGCGACTCCCCGTCCTCCGGCACCTCGGCCAGCGGCACCAGCTCCCGGCGTCCCCGTGTCGCCGAGCTCGGCGGACTCCGCCTCCTCCCTCTCCTCGTCCTCCTCCGGGACGGTGATCTGAGGCACCCCGGGCACGCCCGAGGGCCGGGTTCCTCCCCGGGAACCCGGCCCTCGGCCTCGTACGACCCGTTCCTCAGAACAGCCGCAGCTTGTCGTCCTCGATGCCGCGCAGGGCGTCGTAGTCCAGGACCTGGCAGCCGATGCCGCGGTCCGTCGCGAGGACGCGTGCCTGCGGTTTGATCTCCTGCGCGGCGAAGATGCCGCGGACCGGGGCGAGATGCGGGTCGCGGTTCAACAGCTCCAGGTAGCGCGTGAGTTGCTCCACGCCGTCGATCTCGCCGCGCCGCTTGATCTCGATCGCGACGGTCTGCCCCCCCGCGTCCCGGCACAGGATGTCGACCGGGCCGATGGCCGTCATGTACTCACGCCGGATGAGGGTGTAGCCCTCGCCGAGGGTCTCGATGCGGTCCGCGAGCAGCTCCTGGAGGTGTGCTTCCACGCCGTCCTTGATCAGGCCCGGATCGACGCCCAGTTCGTGCGACGAGTCGTGGAGGATCTCCTCCATCGTGATGATGAGCTTTTCCCCGCCCTTGTTGACGACGGTCCAGACGCCCTCCTCGTCACCGGTGCCCTCCTTCAGCGTGCAGGGCGGCGACATCCAGTTCAGGGGCTTGTAGGCCCGGTCGTCCGCGTGGATCGAGACGCTGCCGTCCGCCTTGACCAGGATGAGACGGGGGGCGGCGGGGAGATGGGCGGTGAGCCGGCCGGCGTAGTCGACGGAGCACCGGGCGATGACGAGACGCATGGTCGGCAACGCTATCCGACACCTCGCGCCCCACGCGATTCGCCCTGGAAAACGATCGTTCGGACGACGGCCGACTCTGGCCGATTGTGTGCCCCGCAGGAACCCCCTATGTGCCCATTCTCCTGGTGCCGTCACGGTCAGTTGCCTACCGTAGTAAACGGGAGGTCGTGATGCGTGTACTCAGCGTTGCGGTGTTTCGGCATGGCGAACTCCCGTGCCCTGTCCGGCAACCCCTGCTCTCGTAGGGGTGCGAGAGGAGAACCCATGTCGCTCGACGTCTCACCGGCCCTACTCGAACAGGCCGAGCGAGGCGAGGTCGACGAAGCTGAATTCGTCGACTGCGTCCGGACCTCCCTGCCCTACGCATGGGAGATGATCAGCTCCCTGGTGGCCCAGCTGAAGGTGGACGGCGGACCCTTCGCCGACAACCAGACGCCCCCGCCGGACGAGCAGGCGCGCGGGCAGCTGCTGCGCGCGCTCGCGAGTGACGCCATACGCGGCGCCCTGCAGCGGCACTTCGGTGTCCGGCTGGCCTTCCAGAACTGCCACCGGGTGGCGGTGTTCCCGTTGGACTCGGCTGTCGACGAGAAGCTCGCCCGCTTCACCTCGGTCCGCAGCCAGGTGCTGAACCAGTCGCCGGAATTCCGGGACTGCTGAGGCATAGGTGTGAGCCTGTCGCTTGCCGCTCCGCCCGCAGGAGGTGCGATCAGTACCGGAGCGGCAAGCTCCCGGCCGTCCCGCCCCGTTCAGCGAAGGTGGGGGAGCACCTCGGCGCCCAGCCGCCGGACGTTCTCCTCCGTGGCCGCCAGATCGCCCGAGCCCTCGACGAGCAGGGCGAAGCGCGAGATGCCGGTCCGTTCGCAGGTCGCCGCGAGACGGTCGGCGCACAGCCGCGGGGTGCCCACCGGGTGCAGTCCGCAGAGCAGTTCGGTGTACGCCACCGGGTCCCGCATGGAGCGGGGGCGGCCGTCCACCGTGACATGGGCGTCGAGGCCCTGCCGCAGCCAGCCCGGCATCGCCTTCACGAGGGTCTCCACCGCGTCCGTGCGCCGGTCCGCGAGCTGGCAGACGCCCGCCGAGACATGGGCCGCGGCCCGGATCTCGGCGCCGGAACGCCCGGCAGCGCGGGCGTGCTTCCGCCACAGGGAGACCATCTCCGCCTTCTCCTCGTCCCCGACGTGCATCCCGAGCAGCATCGGCAGCCCGCGCTCGGCGGCCAGCCGGACGCTCGCCGGCGAGGTGCACGCCACGATCACTTCCGGCCCCCCGGTGTCCGTCAGCGCCTCCGACGGACGCGGGACGACCGGGACTTCACGGAAGCGGAAGCGCTCGCCGTCGGCTCCCACGGACGGCTCGCGCAGCCAGCGCACCAGCAGATCGAGTGATTCGGGGAACCCCGACTCGTACGCCGCGAGGCCCGATCCGAAGACCTCCAGATCGATCCACGGCCCGCCGCGGCCCACACCCAGCGAGAACCGGCCGCCGCTCGTCAGATGCAGCAGTGCGGCCTGTTCACCGAGGGCGACGGGGTGGACGGTGGGCAGGACGCTCACCGCCGTGCCGACCCGGATGCGCCGGGTGCGGCCCAGCAGCAGCGCGGCGAGTGTGACCGCCGACGGGCAGGTGCCGTACGGCACGAAGTGGTGCTCGCCCAGCCAGACCGAGTCGAGGCCCGACTCCTCGGCGACCTCGGCGGAACGGACCGCGCGGTGCAGCGCCTCTCCCTGGCCCTGCCCGGGGAACTGGGCACCCAACACGAAACTACCAACGCGCATGGACTTTCCTGCTTCCTTGGCTCCGACACGGAGCTCCCCCACCCGGCATAACCGTCCGACACGTGCCGAGGACACGGCCTGGCGGAGAGATTTGCCGATTGTCTGCAGAATGTGGTCCCGGGCAGGGGGACTTGTGGGGATCGGTCCCTTCCGGGTACCCGTGCCGGCGCCGCGTAGGCTGGACGGGAACCCTGCTTCCTGTATAGCCCCGTGAGGTGTTCCGTGTCCCCGCGTCGCAACCGACCCAAGGGTGCCGATCCGTCCGGTGCGTCCGGCTCGTCCGGCTCGTCCGGCCGGAGCGCCGAGGACGACCGGGCGAGCCGGTACGGCGGCTGGCAGTCCTCGGTGAGCTGGCAGGGCGAGGAGTGGAACGTACGGCACGTGGCCGGTGCGAGTGCGCAGGGCAAGAGCTACCGGTGCCCCGGCTGCGACCAGATGATCCCGGACGGCGTGCCGCATGTCGTCGCCTGGCCCGAGCACGTGGGCGTCGATGACCGCCGGCACTGGCACAAGGCCTGCTGGAACGCGCGGGACCGCCGCAACCCGGGGGTGCGGCGGTCCCGTAACGCGCCTCGCTTCTGAGCTTCCTGCCGGCTACACGTCCCGCTTCTCCAGCAGGGCGAAGGCACCGGCGAACGCGGCGGCCGTGACGCCGAGCGCGATCCAGAGCGGGTCCCAGCCGGAGGGGCCGGTCTCGCTGAGCTGGGTGGAGTACCAGACGCCGAGCTGGCTCGGGATCGAGTACTCGAACAGGGCCTCGCGCAGCTTCTGCAGCGACTCGGCGAACATGAAGATGGCGATGACCAGCGGGGCCAGCAGCAGGCCGATCATGATGGTGATGGCGCCCGCCGAGTGGCGGATGATCGAGCCGACGGCCAGCGACAGCAGCCCCAGCAGCGCGATGTAGAGGGACACGCCGACGGTGGCCTTCAGCCACTCGCCGCCCGAGGGCTCGCGCGCCTCGGTGAACAGCGCCGCGTCCACCATGGCGACCAGTCCGGTGGACACCAGGGTCACCACGAAGGCGAGCGCGAAGAACACGATCCCCTTCGCGGCGAGGACCCGGCCGCGCGAGGGGCAGGCGACCATCGTGGTGCGGATCATGCCGGTGCCGTACTCGGAGGCGGTGGTCAGGACGCCGAGCGTGATGATCGGCATGCTGCCCAGGAGCACACCGAAGAAGCCGAACGACAGGGGGCTGTCGCCCGCGAGGTCCGCCTCGGAGGCGTTCGCGTCGACGATCAGCGCGACCACCATCCCGATGCCGACGACGAGGAGCACGAACACCCCGAGCGTCCACATCGTCGAGCGCACCGACCGGATCTTGGTCCACTCGGACGCGATGGCGTGCCCGAGGTGCGTCCGCACGACGGGAATCGGCGAGGTGTAGCCCGGGACGGCGTACGAGGGGCCGGGCGCCCCCTGCCAGCCGGGCGCGGCGGCCTGCGGGGCCGGGTGCTGGGGCGTGCTCATCGGGCGTCCTCGGGCTGGGTCGTCGGGGCGGCGGAGGGTTCGGCGGGCGCCTTCGCGAGGGAGGCCGGGGCGGGCGGGGCGGCCGGCACCGCCTGGACTGCCGGGGCGTCCGCCGTGGGGGAGGGCGTCGGGGAAGGCGTTGGGGAGGGCGCGGTGGCGGGCGCCGGGCTCGCTGCCGGGGCCTGGGCGTACGGGTTGGCGCCGTGGGGTGCCGCAGGCGCGGCGGGGGCGCCGTAGCCGGGGCCGTACGGCTGGGCGGGCTGCGGCGGGGCGTAGCCGTGCTGCGGGGGCGGCGGGGCGTACCAGCCGGGCTGGCCCTGGCCGGGGACCGGCATCGGCGGCGTGGCGCCGGGCGGCAGCGGCTGCTGGAGGCCGGCCTTCTGGTCGGTCGTCGAGCGGTAGTCGACGGCGCCCTGCGTCATCCGCATGTACGCCTCCTCCAGCGAGGCCTGGTGCGGCGACAGCTCCCACAGACGTACGTCCGCGTCATGGGCGATGTCGCTGATCTGCGGCAGCGCCAGTCCGGTCACCCGCAGGGCGCCGTCCTGCTCGGGCAGGACATGGCCGCCCGCCGCCGACAGCGCCCCCGCGAGCTTCTCGCGGAGCTGCGGCTCGGTCTGCGGGGTGCGGACCCGCGCGAAGTCCGCCGAGTTGGCCGAGATGAAGTCCTTCACGCTCATGTCGGACAGCAGCTGACCACGTCCGATCACGATCAGATGGTCCGCGGTCAGTGCCATCTCGCTCATCAGGTGCGAGGAGACGAAGACCGTACGGCCCTCCGCCGCGAGCGCCTTCATCAGGTTGCGCACCCAGAGGATGCCTTCGGGGTCGAGGCCGTTGACCGGCTCGTCGAACAGCAGCACCTGCGGATCGCCGAGCAGCGCCGCCGCGATGCCGAGCCGCTGCCCCATACCGAGCGAGAAGCCCTTGGAGCGCCGCTTCGCCACGTCCTGCAGTCCGACCACGCCGAGCACCTCGTCCACCCGGCGGGCCGGGATGCCGGAGAGCTGGGCCAGGGACAGCAGATGGCTGCGCGCCGACCGGCCGCCGTGCACGGCCTTGGCGTCGAGCAGCGCACCCACCTGGCGGGCCGCGTTCGGCAGCCTGCGGTACGGGTAGCCGCCGATCGTGACCGTCCCCGAGGTGGGGTTGTCCAGGCCGAGGATCATCCTCATCGTCGTCGACTTGCCCGAGCCGTTCGGCCCGAGGAAACCGGTGACGGCACCCGGCCGTACCTGGAAGGAAAGGTTGTACACAGCGGTCTTGTCGCCGTAGCGCTTGGTCAGGCCGACTGCCTCGATCATGCTCCGCACCCATCGACAGGTTCAGGACAGCGGGGCACACGCCCCCCGTAAGGGTTAGGAGCTTATCGAGCCGCTGACGGTTCCGCCCAGCTGAAAGCCTCGACCACGCGGCCGCGCCGACACGCCACGAAGCCCGCTGCCACCGTTGGCAACGGGCTTCGTCCGACGGTCGGCCGGGGTGCCCCGAGGGTTAACGGGACTGCTGGGCCGGCACTCCGCGGGAGATCGGCTCGTCGTCCGCGACCGGGGCGCCGGCCGCGGCCACCGCGGCGCCGGTCAGCGTGGCGAGCATCTCGCGGACGTTCGTCAGCTGCGCGTTGATGCTGTCGCGGCGGTTGGTGAGGGCCGCCAGCTCGCGCTCGGATTCCGAACGGATGCGGTCCGCCTTGGCGTTGGCGTCGGCCACGATGTCCTCGGCCTGGCGCTGCGCGGTCTCGACGGTCTGGCGGGCGCGGCGCTCGGCGTCCGTGCGCAGCTTCTCCGCCTCCAGGCGCAGCTGCTCCGCGCGGTGCTCGATCTCCGCGAGCCGCTTCTCCGCCTTCTGCTGACGGGACGCGAGGTCGCGCTCGGACTGCTCGCGGCGCTTGGCCAGGTTGGTCTCGAAGTCGGCGGCGGCCTGAGCGGCCTTGGCGCGGGTCTCCTCGAAGAGGGCGTCCGCCTCCTCACGCTTCGACTGCGCGTCCTTCTGGGCCTCCTGACGCAGCTGGGCCGCGTCGCTCTTGGCCTTCTCGACGATCCGGACGCCCTCGTCCTCCGCCTTGGCCTTGCGGTCCGCAGCGAACGATTCTGCGTCGTTGCGCACCTGCTGGGCCGCCGACTCGGCGAGCTCGCGGTGCTGCTCGGACGCGCGACGGGCTTCCTCGCGCAGGTCCTTGGCCTCCTCCTCGGCGAGGCGGAGGATCTTCTCGACCCGCGCACCGAGCCCGGCGTACGACGGCTCGGCGTCGGTGACCTGGGCCTGGGCGTTCTGAGTCTCGAGGTGGAGCTCCTCGATGCGCTTTTCCAGAGCGGTGATGCGGGCGAGAGCGCTGTCACGGTCGGAGACGAGCTTGGAGATCCGTTCGTCCACCTGAGCGCGGTCGTACCCACGCCGCACTAGCTCGAAGCCGTAGGGGGAAGTGTCGCTCATGGGGTTCCTGTCGAATGAGACCGGTGAGGTGATAGGTGGAATCCTAGGGGCCGGAGCGCTGTGTCATCGAGCGTATGCGTGTTTGATCTGAGGAATGACACCCCTTTTGGGTGGCTGAACCCCACACCCCTTGCCAAAAACTCAGGGTAAGGGGGCAGACTTTAACGCAATCCACACATTCCGCTAACCGTCAGAGGCCTTCCCGCCCGCTCGTGGCGCGCCGATGCTCGCCCCCGCCCGCACACTGCCGTCCTTGTTCGCGGACGGGATCTCGAAGGACTCCAGCGCCTCCAGCACGTCCTGGACCCGGGAGATCTCGGCGTTGATGTCCTCACGCCGCCGCACCAGGACCTCCAGCTCGCGCTTGCCCTCCTCGACCGTGAGCCGCGCCTCGCGGATCGCCTCGGCCTTGAGCTCCTCGGCCTCCCTGATCAGCGCCGACTTCTTCTGCTCGGCCTCCTTCAGCAGGCCCTCCGCCTTCTTCACCGCGGCGATCCGGACCTTGCCGGCCTCGGAGTTGGCCTCCGACACCAGCTCCTTCGCCTTGGCCTGCGCCTTGGCGAGCTGCTCCTCGGACGCCTTGATCAGCGCGTCGCAGCGGTCGCCGGTCGACTTCATCGTCTCGGCGGCCTCACGGCGGGCCCGCTCGTGCAGCGACTCGATCTCGGCGGTGATGCGGTCGCGCAGCTCCTCCGCGCGCTCCCTGATCGCGGTGGCGTCCCGGCGGGCGCCGACGAGCAGCTCGTCCGCGTCCGTACGGGCCTTCTCCACCCGGGTGTTGCCCTCGCGCGTCGCCTCGGCGACCAGCCGGTCGGCCTCGGTGCGGGCCGCGCCCACCATCGAATCGGCCTGCGTCTCGGCGTCCGCGGTGGTCTGCAGCGCCTGCTCCTGTGCCTCCGTCAGCAGCTTGTCGACCTCGGCCGTGGTCTCCGTGATGAGCGTGTCGACCTGCTCGGCCGCCTCGGAACGCCGCTTGTTGGCCTCCTTGCGGGCGGCGTCCAGCGTCTCGTCCGCCTCGTCGCGGGCCACGCTCAGCATGCGGTCGGCCTCCGCCGCCGCCTGCGCCTTGACCCGCTCCGACTCCAGCCGGATCCGCTCGGCGGCCTGCTGCGCCGAACCCACCGTCTGGGCGGCCTCGGCCCGCAGCCGCTCCGCGTCGCCGCTCGCGTCCTGGATCAGCTTCTCCGCGCGGGCGACGGACTCGGCACGGACCCGCTCGGCCTCCGCGGCCGTGTCGGCCGTGAGCCGCTCCGCCTCGGCGATGGTCTCCGTCTGGAGCCGCTCGGCCTCGTTGCGGGCCTCGGTGATGAGGGTGTCCGCCTGGGTCGCCGCGTCCGACCGGATGCGGTTGGCGTCCTCGCGGGCGTCGGCCCGGGTGCGGGCCGCGGCCTGGTCGGCCTCCGCCAGCGCGTCCGAGGCCTCCGTGCGCACCCGCTGGGCGTACGCCGACGACTCCGCGCGCAGCCGCTCGGCCTCCGAGATCGCCTCGCCGACCGTGCGCTCGGCCAGTTCCCGCGCCGCCTCGGCGGCGTCGTTCGCCTCGCGGCGGATCCGGCTCGCGTCCTCGCTGGCCCGCTCCCGCTCGGCGTAGGCGTCGGAGCGGACCCGGTCCGCCTCCTCCTCGGCCTCCCGCCGGGTACGGTCCGCGGCGTGCTCGGCGGCCGAGCGCAGCCCGTTGATCTCCTCCTGGGCCTGCTCGTGCAGCCCGCTCACGGAGTCCCGTACCTGCTGGGCGTGGAGCTCGGCCGCGGCGACCATCTCGCCGGAGCGCCGGTCGGCCTCCTCGACCAGCCGGACCGCCTCGGTCTGGGCCTCCTCCACGCGGTTGCGCGCCGACGCCAGCAGCTCCTCGGACTGCGCCCGGGCCCGCTCGCGCTCCTGGTCGGCCTCCTGGCGGGCGGAGCCGAGGAGTTCCTCGGCCTCGCGGCGCCGGCGGACGGCCTCCTCCTGGGCGGCGTCCAGCGTCTCGGTCGCCTCGTCGGCCAGCCGCTCGGCGGCCGCCGTGGCCTCCGTGCGCACCCGGTCGGCGAAGTCCTGCGCCTCGCTCCTGAGCCGCTCCGCCTCGGCCGCGGCCTCCGACCTCAGGCGTACGGCGACGGCCTCGCCCTCGGCCCGCGAGGCGGACGCGTCGGCCGCGGCCTCGGTGCGCAGCCGGTCGATCTCGTCGGCGGCCTGCTGCTGCAGCGTACGGATCCGCTCGGCGGCCTCGGTGCGCAGCCGGTCGGCCTCCTCGGCGGCCTCGCGGCGGATCCGCGCGGCCTCCTCACGCGCGTCCGTCAGCGCCTGCTCGGCGGACGCCAGCCGCGACTCGGCCTCCGTGTGCAGCCGGGTCAGCTCCTCGGCGGCCTCCGCCTGCCGGGCCTCGACCGCGCGCTCGGTCTCCTCGCGCAGCTCCTCCGCCGCGCGCTCGGCGCCGGAGGTGATGGTCTCGGCGAGCTCCACCGCCTCCTCGCGGGAGCGCTCGGCCTCGGCGCGCGTGCGCTCCAGGGTCTCCTCGGCCTGCCGGCGCAGGGTGGTGGCACGCTCGATGGCCTCCGTGCGGACCTTCTCGCTGTCCGCCGTGGCCTTCTGCCGCAGCTCGTCCGCGTCGGCCTTCGCCTTGGACAGCAGCTCCTCGGCCGACCGGGCGGCCTCCTCGATCTGCTGGACGGCCTCCCTGCGGGCCTCCGCGCGGATCTTCTCGCCCTCGGCGACCGCGTCGGAGCGCAGCTGCTCGGCCTCGCCGCGCAGCCGACGGGCCTCCTCCTGGAGCTCGACCGTCTTGGCGCGGTACTCCTTGGTGTCGTCCTTCGCGGAACCCTTGAGCTGCTCGGCGATGTCGTGCGCCTCGGCGCGCAGCCGGTCCGCCTCGTTCTCCGCCTCCCGGCGGATCCGCTCGGCCTCCTCGGCGGCGGCCTTCGTGGTGCCCCGCGCGTCCTCCTGCGCCTTGTTGAGGACGTCCTCGGCGGTCTTGGCCGCCTTCGACAGCTGGGTGGCGCTCTCCTCGGCGGTGATCGTCCGGGCCTTCTCGGAGGCCTCCGCGACGATCTTCTCGGCCTCGGCGCGCGCGTCGGCGACGATCTGCTCGGCGTCCGCCTTGGTGGTCTCGGCCTCCTGGTTGGCCTCGGTGACCAGCCGGGCGACCTGCTCCTTCGCCGTACGGGTGCGCTGCTCGTTGGTGGCCTCGGCGCTCGCGAGCGCCTTCTCGGCGGCGGCCTTGGCCTCGGCGACGACCTTCTCGGCCTCGGACTGCGCCTTGCGCAGCGCCTCCTCGGCCTCGGCCATCCGCTGCTCGGCGGCCCGGCTCAGCTCACCCGCCTGGCGGCGCGCCGAGTCCGACTCGTTCGCCGTGGAGCTGCGCAGCGCCTCGGCGTGCTCGGTGGCCTCCTGGGCCTGCGTGGAGGCGGCGTTCAGCAGCCGCTCGGCGTCGGTGCGGGCGCGCAGCAGGAGCTGTTCGGCCTCCGCGCGGGTCTGCTCCGCGTCGGCCTGGAGCCGCTGGCGGGCCTCCGCCGCCACCCGTTCGGCCTCGGCGCGGGCGGCGGCCACGGCCTGCTCGGCCTCGGCGCGCGACTCCTCCAGCAGCCGGCGGGCCTGGGCCTCGGAACGGGCCCGCAACTGCTCCGCCCACGCCACGTTCTCGTTGACGTGCGACTCGACGGTCTGCCGGCGCTCCGCCAGTTCCTGGTCGAGCTGCTGGCGGCGGCTGACGGCCTCCTGGTGCAGCTCCGCCTGGAGCCGGGCGGCCTGCTCGGCGTGCTCCTGGAGGATGCGCTGGGTCTGCGCGCGGACCTGGCTCAGCTCGCGTTCGGCGTCCTGGCGCAACTGGTCGGCCTGCATCTGCGCGGTGCGCAGCATCTGTTCGGCCTGGTACCCGAGGTCGCCGCCGTCGAAGGACGGCCGGGACATGAGTGTGCGGCGCGCCTCGTGCAACTTGGCGCGCAGCACCTCGACCTGGTAGCCGAGGTCCTCGGCATGCTGGATCGCCTTCTCACGCTCGGTCTTCAGCCGCTTCATCTCGGCTTCGAACCGTGTGAGGTGGTCGACGTCAGCCGCCGGTTCCCGCTCCTGGCTCTCGTAGCCCCGCACTGCGCGGTCCCATCCGTCCCTGGTCGCAAGCTTGCCGAACGAGCTCCGTCCATCCGCCGAACGGGGCCCCCGGGGAATGGTGTCAGATCAACGACGGAGCATGGGCTGCTGCCCCGACGCTCGTCCCCCGAAACCCGGACCCCGGCTGCGTCCCGCCGTCCAAGGCGGCAGGACCGGCCGCCCTGGTGGAGCGACGACCGCCCCCAACCCTACCGGCCCATATGTACGAGGGTCAGTGCTCAGGTGACTCAACAGGCGCCGAAGTGACCAGTTCTGTCAGTACTCCGTGGCAATCCTTGGGGTGCAGGAAGGTGATTCGTGACCCCATGGAGCCGCGTCGCGGCTCTTCGTACAGAACGCGTACGCCCTTGGAGCGGATGTCCGCGGCCTCCGCGTCCACATCCGCCGTACCGAAAGCGATGTGGTGGACGCCCTCGCCGTTCTTGTCGAGCCACTTGGCGACGGTGGAGTCCGGGCGGGTCGGCTCCAGGAGCTGCAGGTAGGAGGCGCCGCCGTCGGAGGTCTCGTTGATCTTGAGCATGGCTTCCCGGACACCCTGCTCCTCGTTGACCTCCGAGTGGAACACCTCGAAGCCGTACGTGGAGCGGTAGAACTCGACGGTCGCGTCGAGGTCGTGACAGGCGATCCCGATGTGGTCGATTCGCGTCAGCATGGTGTTAGTGGAGCGCGGCGGAGGTGGTTACGCAACGTGCGCGCGATCACACTGAAGGGCCGATGACGGCACGGAGTGCCACTCAGTACATTCGATGTAAACCCTCGTTCACTCCTCGGCCCGTGCAGGCCGGTAAGGGGAATCGCAGCTCATGACTGGATCGACTGGAACGAACAGCAGGACCTCGGTGATCGTCGCGGGCGCCCGTACGCCCATGGGGCGGCTGCTGGGCTCGCTGAAGTCCTTCTCCGGAGCCGACCTCGGCGGCTTCGCGATCAAGGCCGCCCTGGACCGCGCCGGGATCGGCGGCGACCAGGTGCAGTACGTGATCATGGGCCAGGTGCTCCAGGCCGGCGCGGGCCAGATCCCGGCCCGTCAGGCCGCCGTCAAGGCCGGCATCCCGATGAACGTCCCGGCGCTCACCATCAACAAGGTGTGCCTGTCCGGCCTCGACGCGATCGCGCTGGCGGACCAGCTGATCCGCGCGGGTGAGTTCGACGTCGTCGTCGCGGGCGGCCAGGAGTCCATGACCAACGCCCCCCACCTCCTGCCGAAGTCCCGCGAGGGCTACAAGTACGGCGCGATCGAGATGCTCGACGCCATGGCGTACGACGGTCTCACGGACGCCTTCGAGAACATCGCCATGGGCGAGTCCACGGAGAAGCACAACACGCGCCTCGGCATCCAGCGCCCCGAGCAGGACGAGATCGCCGCGCTGTCCCACCAGCGGGCCGCCGCCGCGCAGAAGAACGGGATCTTCGAGGCCGAGATCACCCCGGTCGAGATCCCGCAGCGCAAGGGCGAGCCGGTGGTCTTCAGCAAGGACGAGGGCATCCGCGGCGACACCACCGCCGAGTCCCTGGGCAAGCTGCGCCCGGCCTTCACCAAGGACGGCACGATCACCGCGGGCTCCTCCTCCCAGATCTCCGACGGCGCCGCCGCGGTCGTCGTGATGAGCAAGGCCAGGGCCGAGGAGCTGGGGCTCGCCTGGATCGCCGAGATCGGCGCCCACGGCAATGTGGCGGGCCCGGACAACTCGCTCCAGTCCCAGCCCTCCAACGCCATCACGCACGCCCTCGCGAAGGAGGGCCTCGGCGTCGCCGACCTCGACCTCATCGAGATCAACGAGGCCTTCGCCGCGGTCGCGGTCCAGTCAATGAAGGACCTCGGCGTGTCCACGGAAAAGGTGAACGTCAACGGGGGTGCGATCGCCCTCGGTCACCCGATCGGCATGTCCGGCGCCCGGCTCGTGCTGCACCTCGCCCTGGAGCTCAAGCGGCGCGGCGGCGGTGTCGGCGCGGCCGCGCTGTGCGGCGGCGGCGGCCAGGGTGACGCGCTGATCGTGCGCGTGCCCAAGGCCTGAGCCCAGCCTGAGCCGCGGCCCGGGCACGCGGTAGACCCCTTCGGAACGGAGCTGTGATGCAGGACGTCCCCTCGCTGGTCGCCCAGGCCAGGGAAGGCCGGCCCAGGGCCGTGGCCCGGCTGATCTCCCTGGTGGAGGGGGCGTCCCCGCAGCTCCGTGAGGTCATGGCGGCCCTGGCCCCGCTCACCGGCAACGCCTATGTCGTGGGCCTCACCGGTTCCCCGGGCGTCGGCAAGTCCACCTCGACGTCCGCGCTGGTGACGGCGTACCGCCGACAGGGCCGGCGGGTCGGTGTCCTGGCCGTCGATCCGTCGTCGCCGTTCTCCGGCGGCGCCCTGCTCGGCGACCGGGTCCGGATGTCCGACCACGCCTCGGACCCCGGCGTCTACATCCGCTCCATGGCCACCCGGGGCCATCTGGGCGGCCTCGCCTGGTCCGCCCCGCAGGCGATCCGGGTACTGGACGCGGCGGGCTGCGAGGTGATCCTGGTCGAGACGGTCGGCGTCGGCCAGTCGGAGGTCGAGATCGCCTCCCAGGCGGACACCAGCGTCGTCCTGCTCGCCCCCGGCATGGGCGACGGCATCCAGGCGGCCAAGGCCGGGATCCTGGAGATCGGCGACGTGTACGTCGTCAACAAGGCCGACCGGGACGGCGCCGACGCCACCGCCCGGGAACTGAACCACATGCTGGGCCTCGGCCAGCCCCGCAGGCCGGGGGAGTGGCGCCCGCCGATCGTCAAGACGGTCGCCTCCCGGGCCGAGGGCGTCGACGAGGTGGTCGAGGCCCTGGAGAAGCACCGGGCCTGGATGGAGGAGCACGGCGTCCTCACCGAGCGCCGCCGTGCCCGCGCCGCCCACGAGGTCGAGACGATCGCCGTCACGGCCCTGCGCCGCCGTATCGGCGACCTGCACGGCGACCGTCGCCTCGGCGCCCTGGCCGACCGGATCGTCGCGGGCGAACTCGACCCCTACCGCGCGGCGGACACCCTGATCGAAGGCCTCACCGCGAGCTGAGCCCTCCTCACGCGTCCGCCGCCCTGCTCCGGGCGCTGTCGTACGCCGTCGTTCCGCTGCCCGCGAGGCTCTCCGTGCCCCGCACCTGCGGCTCGTCCACCGTGGCCGACGGGATGACGACCCTCTTCGGCGGTACCGCCGTGTTGCCGCGGGCGCCCGCCCGGCCGGTCCTGATCCGCGCGGCGACGGCCACCTCCGTGACGGAGGGCTGCGCCGGATCGCGGGGCCGGTGGCCGTCGCGCCGCCCGTGCCCTCGCGATCGGGGTGGCCGACCTGCTGATCGTGCGGTTCACCGACGGCCGGGGCCGCGGCGGCGCGTCCGTGGCCTGGCCCTGGGGAGCCCACCGGAATGGCACCGGGTGCCGTCCCCTGGCCGGCGCCGTCTTGGGCGCGATGGAGCTGGCGACGGCCCGGGCCCTGCATTCCGCGTGACTCACCGGTGTGGGCGAACGCCGCCGGGCGGAGCCCTGACAGGGCTCCGCCCGGCGGTCGCGCGGGTGCGGTTACGGGCGTCCCCGCTGACCGCGCAGATGCTCCGCGATCGGCTTCAGGGACTTGTCGAGGTCCGCGAGGGCCTCGGGGGAGAGGAGGTCGATGAAGTGGCGCCGCACGGATGACACATGGTGCGGGGCGACCTTCATCATGGTCTCCATGCCGTGCTCGGTCAGGACCGCGTAGAGCCCCCGACGGTCGGACTCGCAGTTCTCGCGCCGGACCAGGTTCGCGTTCTCCATGCGGGTGATCTGGTGCGAGAGACGGCTCTTGGACTGGAGGGTGGCGGACGCGAGGTCGCTCATCCGCATCCGGACGTCCTCCGACTCGGAGAGGTTCACCAGGATCTCGTAGTCGTTCATGGTCAGGCCGAACGGCTGCAGGTCCTTCTCGAGCTGGTACGTCAACAGCCTGTTGACCTCCAGGTGGGTGCGCCAGGCGCACTGCTCCGCATCGGTCAGCCAGCGCGTGGCCGTTTCGGTCTCCATATGTGAAGTCTACCTAAAATGTTGAAAGGCGAACTAGTGAGGGTGGTGTGACGGTGCGCACGCGTTCGATGTCACACTCCGCAGACTACCGCTCACAGCCCGAAGCGACGCTGGAGGTCGCCCAGCTGTCCGGGAAGGCGCGGTACACCGCTCTGACCTCCGTGCCCACCCGGGACACCTGGCATTCCGCCCCCTCCGGGTACCCCCGGCTCATGCGGAACGGTCCCCGTGGCCTGCTCCGCCATGAGGGTCTCGGTCGACTGCAGAAGCACCGTGCCGGCGCCGACGAACTCGAACTGGTGCTCCTCCCCGGAGGCCCCGCCGAGGCCCGTCAGTGCACGTAGACCGCCCATGACACCCGTCATGTACCCGTGGTCGTAGTGATGGCACGGGGAGGGGCAGTCGGCCCAGCCGACGAGTGCCTGGGGATCCACCCGGAGGGGAGGTTCCATGAACACCACCGGGCCGTTAGATGCGGCCACGAACTTTCCGGTTCCGATCAGCGTGAGAAATCCCGGCACGATCGACTGCTTGAGGGACAGAGTTGGCTGAAAAGCGAGCAGATTGCCCGAGCGAATGGTCAGGTTGCCGTCGTCCAGGTCGTACGAGTTCACGTCGAAGGCCCGGTCGGCGAGGAGCATCTTGCCCGAGCCCTCCGCCACGACCCAGTCGCTCGCGTGCAGAGGCGAATGGAACGAGGTGCGCACCAGCCGGTCGAGCCGGCCGTGCCCGATGCCGTTGAAATCGATCGACCCGTAGTAGGCGATCATCTTCCCCTTCTGGAGGAACCACTGGCTCCCCTTCAGTTCCACGCAGAAGGTGTAGTGGTTGACGTTGTCGTCGACCGGGAGGGTCATCGGGTCGTACACGGTGGGGCCGGCGGGGCCCGCGCCCGGGTGGTGGCTCACAGCTTCTCCTCCGACGCCTGGACGAACACCGCACCGCTGCCGCTGAGCTCCAGCTGGAACGCCTCGCCGGAGCCGCGCCCCACCATGTCCCGCCAGCCGAGCGCCGTCGACAGCTTGTTGCGGACGTCGCCGTGATGGGCGACGTAGGCCTGCGGATCGACGTGCACGGGGCGCTGCGGGGTGATCGGGATCTCGAAGACCCCGCCGTGGGCCATCACGGCGACCGCGCCGTGCCCCTTGAGGGTGGTGGTGAACAGGCCCTGGCCGCTGATCTGCCCCCGGACCATGCCCATGACCCCGCCCTGCGAGCCCAGGAACATCGTGCCCTGCTGGAGGGTGCCCTCGAAGGCCAGCAGACGGTCCGCCTCGACGTAGAGGGTGTCACCGGTGAGCCGGATGACCTGGACGTGGTGGCCGCCGTGCCCGAAGAAGACCGTGCCGCTGCCCTCGACCGTCATCAGCGGGGTGTCCTCGTTGGCCAGCCGCCGGCCGATCATGGACATCACGCCGCCCTGACCGCCCTGCATGTTGGGGGTGAAGGAGACCTCGCCGCGGTACGCCAGCATGGCGCCGCGCTGACTGAACAGCCGCTGCCCCGGCACGACCGTCGCCTCGATCATCTTGGAGTTGAACTCTCGGAAGGTCACCTCAGACGTCCCCCGCGATCGTGTTGCGCTCGCTCGGCTGGACGTACACCAGGCCGTCCCCCTCGAAGCGGATCTGGAAGGCCTCGCCGCCGCCCTCGCCCAGGAGCGTGCGGAACGTCACACCGGACTGGAAGGACTGACGGACGTTCCCCTGGTGCGCGATGTACGCGCCCGGGTCGACCGTCAGCGGGTACTGCGGGCTGACCCGCAGCACGACGGCCGGTCCGTCGGAGGTGATGGCCGCCTGGCCGTGCCCCTCCACCGTCGTGGTGAACAGCCCGTTGCCCTGGGAGGCGCCGCGCAGGCCGGTGAAACTCGTCCCCGTCCGCAGGCCCGCGTCCGTCGCGAGCAGATTGCTCGACTCCACGAACAACTTGTCCCCCTGGAGGCTGACGAGGTTGATCTCGGAGGCGCGGTCGGCGAACCAGCACGTCCCCTGTCCCCTCACCTCCATCACGGTCATCTGTTCGCCGGTGAGCCGCCGGGTCACCATTCCCCGGATGCCCTCACCGCCGCCACTGAGCTTCTTGAAGGCCATCTGACCGTCGTACGCGACCATCGAGCCGTTCTTCGCCTTCACGGCGTCCCCGGTCATGTCGACGGCGAGTACCTTGCTGCCTTGCAGTCGGAACATCGCCACGCTGCGAAAGGTAGCGGCCCCGCGGGTGCGCCGAACAGCACCTGAGGGTGGAGAACGACCCTGAGCGCACCCCTAGGTGGACCGTTTGCCACAATGGACGGACCTTTGTGCGTGCGTTCACAAGCGAACGGACCGACGCAAACCCTCCGAAGTCCCCCTGATGTCCCCCCGATGTCCCCCGAAGGTGACCCGTGGACCTGAAGACCGCCTCCGCCCTCCGCCGCCTCCGACTGGTCTCCGCCCCGGAGGCCGTCTCGTTCCTGCTGCTGCTCGTCTGCTCGGTGCTGAAGCGGACCACGGACTTCAACGCGGTGCCCGTGATGGGCATGGTCCACGGCATCCTGTTCGTCCTGTACGTGCTGTTCTGGGCGGACGCCTGGAACCGCGCCAAGTGGTCCCTGCGGACGGCCGCCCTCTACTTCGTCCTCTCCGTCCTGCCGACCGGCGGCTTCTTCGCCGAGCGCAGGCTGCGCCGCGAGGCCGAGAGCGCGGTCGACGCCGCCATCGCCGCCCGCGCCCGCAAGGAAGGCGTGGTGAACGCGTGATCGTCGCCTTCTCCGTCACCCCGCTCGGCGTCGGCGAGGAGGTGGGCGAGTACGTCGCCGAAGCCGTCCGGGTGGTCCGCGCGTCCGGCCTGCCCCACCGCACCGACGCCATGTTCACCTCCGTGGAGGGCGACTGGGACGAGGTCATGGACGTCGTCCGGCGCGCCGTGGCCGCCGTGGAGGAACGCGCCCCCCGTGTCTCCCTCGTCCTCAAGGCCGACATCCGCCCCGGAGTGACGGACGGTCTGACGTCGAAGGTGGAGACGGTCGAGCGCCATCTGGCCGACTGAGCGCCCCCCGCGGCCGCCCCCCCCCGTGAAGGGCGGCCGCGGGGCGTGGCTCACCGCCGTGCGGACGCCCGCCGCAGGTACTGCCGCACCGCCCGCTGGGCCACCGGCCCGAGTTCCTCCAGCGCGGCGACCAGGAGGCCCAGCTGTTGCAGCGCGTCGAGCGCGGAGGCGGCACCGGCCGCGTCGACCCCTTCGTACAGCTCGATCCCGACGAACGAGGCCGCGACGGCCCGGGCGAGGCCCGGGGGATCGGTGAACTCGCCGAACGGGGTGCCGGTGAGCACGCGTTCGAGGGCCCGCTCGATCTCCGCGACCCACAGGTCGAGGCCCGCCGCCGTGGCCGGGCCGAGCGTCGCGTGGGTCGGGGCGCCGGCCAGCAGCTGGCCGAGCAGCGCCACATGGCCGCCCGCGCGCTCCCGGTCATGGATCTCGCGCCCCAGGGCGAGGAGTTCCGTCAGCGAGGTGACGGCGGCGAGACGCGGGCGGTAGCGCGCCACCGTGCGCTCGGCGCCGTAGCGGCAGGCCGCCGCGAGCAGTTCGTCCACGGTGCCGAAGTGGTAGAAGACCAGCGCCTGGTTGACACCGGCGGCCGCCGCGATCGTCCGCGCCGACGCCTTGGCGATGCCCTGCTCGGTGAGGGTGCGCAAGGTGCCTTCCAGCAGCTTGGTCCTGGTGTCCGGACCGGTGCGCGGTGCGGGGCTCAATCGGGTGCCTCCGTGCTCGGAATATGGTCGATACGGGTGAATTCCGGGTGCATCACGGACCCCAGCGGTGGCGCTCCGACGGGTCCTGTGGTCGCGCCCGGTACCCGTCCGGGCGCACCCGGATGCGCATCTCCATGAAGATCGTCATACGAATTCCCCAGGTCGGGGCCTGTTTGAGCGATCGCTCAAACGGCTCGCGTGGGACGGTACACCCGTTTGAGCAATCGCTCAATAGGGCGACCGGGGGACGGGTTTCGGCCCGAGGGGCGCTGGCTAATCTCTCCCGGTGTCGATCAAGTCCTGTGTGATGAACCGTTGTTCGGCCGCCGTGCTCCTGGCGGCCGCGCTGGCCCTTCTCGCGTCCGGAGCCGGAACGCACACGCGTGCGGGACACCCCGGCCACGCGTGCGTGCTCGCCCCCGGCGAGCTGACCGTCGACGACCTGCCCGCCGGCTCCTCCGCGACCCGCTGCGGCGCCGTGGGCCGTCTGGTCACCCACGGCGGCGCGGGCCTCACGGTCCCCGAACCGGGCACCCAGGTCAGCGTCGACTCCCTCACGGCGGACGGCTCCAGCCGCGGCTTCACCCTCGCCGTCGCCGCCGACGGCACGGTGTCCTACGGCTACGACGACGGCGGGGGCGGCGGCACGGGCGGCCACCCTGCGGACGGCAAGGGTGACCGCAGCCACGCCGACGCCCGGCACCGGCCGTCGGCCAAGGGCGCCCGTCCCCCCCGCCTCACCGGCAGCCGTGCCGACGCCCCCGCCCCCTGCGCGGACACCGCCTACTCCGTGGCCGACCGCAAGGAGTACGGCACGTACGAGTGGTTCATCGGCGACGGCCCCCAGCCGGGCGACCTGCCCCGCCGTCAGGTCCGCCAGGCCTTCCAGGACGGCATCACCGCCGTCATCCGGGGCCGCAACGCCTGCGGACTCGCCGACACCATCAGGGCCCGCGCCAGGTTCCTGGCCGCCACCGGCCACGAGGCCGGGATCGACCACATGGCCCGCTGCACCTACCGGGACGGCATGAACGTCTGGGACGCCGGGGACCTCAGCAGCGACAGCGTCGCAACGACCTGCTCCTGGAGCCGCCCCGTCTCGCGGGGCCCGGACCGGCTGATCGAGGCCGACGTCCGCTTCAACATCCACGACTACACCTTCACCGACGACCCGACGGGGCCCTGCGAGGACGCGTACGACATCCGCAGCGTCGCCACCCACGAGGCCGGCCATGTCTTCGGCCTGGGCCACGTCGGGCAGGGCCACGAGAACCTCACGATGTTCCCGAGCTCCTTCGCCTGCTCCACCACCGCCCGCACCCTCGGCAAGGGGGACGTGCTGGGACTGCGCAGCATCTACTGAGAGCCGCCGTCGGCCTTCGCCGTCCGCCGGACGCGCGAAGGCCCCGCGCGCCGGGGGACCGAAAGCCGAGACGGGGCTGACCACGATATGACCGGCGGGTAGGGTCGATTCCGTGCCGAAGCCGCTCAGTCTCCCCTTCGATCCCATCGCCCGCGCCGACGAGCTCTGGAAGCAGCGGTGGGGCAACGTGCCGTCCATGCCGGCGATCACGTCGATCATGCGGGCGCACCAGATCCTGCTCGCCGAGGTCGACGCGGTGGTCAAGCCGTACGGGCTGACGTTCGCCCGCTACGAGGCACTGGTGCTGCTCACCTTCTCCAAGGAGGGCGAGCTGACCATGTCGAAGATCGGCGAGCGGCTCCAGGTGCACCCCACCTCGGTGACCAACACCGTCGACCGCCTCGTGAAGTCGGGTCTGGTCGCCCGGCGCCCCAACCCCAACGACGGCCGCGGCACCCTCGCCGTCATCACCGACAAGGGCCGCGAGGTCGTCGAGGCGGCCACCCGTGACCTCATGGCGATGGACTTCGGGCTCGGCGTGTACGACGCGGAGGAGTGCGCCGAGATCTTCGCGATGCTGCGCCCGCTGCGGGTCGCGGCGCGCGACTTCGACGAGGACTGACCCGGCCCAAGATCTACCGGAACGGGCGGTTACGCTCGACGGCATGAAGAAGAGCGTGCTGACCCGCTACCGCGTGATGGCCTACGTCACCGGTGTGCTGCTGGTCCTGCTGACCCTGGGCGTGATCGCCAAGTACGTGCTCGACCTCGACGGCGCCGACGGCTTCACCCGCGCCGTGGGCATCGCGCACGGCTGGCTGTACGTCGTCTACCTCGTCTTCGCCTTCGACCTGGGTTCCAAGGCGAAGTGGCCGGTCGGCAAGCAGCTGTGGGTGCTGCTCGCCGGCACCGTGCCGACGGCCGCGTTCTTCGTGGAGCGCAAGGTGACGCGCGAGCTGGAGGAGCGGGTCGCCGACGCCGCCCCGGACGTCGTCAAGGCGTAGCCCCCGAGCGGCACCCGACCGCCGTACGCACGCGTGCGGCGGTTTCGTGCTGCCCTGGGCCCCCACCGCAACACCCTGCCCTGCCGCGCCCCGCTAGGGCCTGTCGTTCGGACGCGCGGCATGATCCAAACGACAGGCCCTATGCGCCCGGTGCGCCCGCCAGGCCCAGCAGCAGGACGTCGGTGAACCGGCGCACCCACTCCTCGTCCGCCGGTTCCGCGCTGACCAGGGTGCGGTGGACCACGGCGCCGGCGACGATGTCGAAGATGAGGTCGGCCGTGCGGGAGGCCTCCGCCGGGCAGGCCTCCGGGGGGAGTTCACCACGCAGCCGGGCCCGGCTGCGGCCCTCCAGGACGAGGTGTTTCTGCGGCTCCACGATGGACGAGCGGATGCGGGCGCGCAGCGCCTCGTCGCGGGTGGACTCGGCGATCACCGCCATCAGCCCGCTGCGTGCCTCCGGCAGTGCCAGGATCGCCGCGAACTGCAGGACCACGCCCTCGATGTCGGCGGCCAGACTGCCCCGGTCGGGGAGTTCCAGTGCGGCGAACAGCTCCGCCACCGCGTCGACGACGAGTTCGTTCTTGCCGGCCCAGCGGCGGTACAGGGTCGTCTTCGCCACCCCGGCGCGCGTCGCCACGTCCCCCAGGGTGAGTTTCGACCAGCCCAGCTCGACCAGCGCCTCCCGGGTCGCGGCCAGGATCGCGGTGTCCGCGGCGGCGCTGCGCGGGCGGCCGGCGCGGCCGACGGGGGTACGGCTCTGCATGGCCCCGACCATAACCGCAGTTTTCGGACCTGCCAGTCCCCCGGTCGCCGTGAGAGAGATCACGGGGAACCCATGGTGCACCGGCACTCGGTGCCATTACGATACGACGCGTAGCGAAAGCGTGCGACGCCGCTCCGCACCACTCGTGACGGACGTTTCACGAACCGGGGACGCGGGCGTGGGGTGGGGACCCCGACGCCTGGGCAGGACGCTTTCGGAACGCTTTTCGCCCAGGCGCGCGGACGGGGGAGGATAGACGCATGCAGCCACGGAACATGTCCATGAGCGGAGTCGTCGACCTCGCCGCGGTGAAGGCGGCCCAGGAGGCCAAGGCGAAGGCGGAGCAGACGCGCGCCGAAACGGCCCGGCAGGGCGGCACGGGGGCCGTCTCCCCGGCCGATCTCGTCATCGACGTCGACGAGGCGGGCTTCGAGCGCGAGGTTCTGCAACGCTCCGCCGAGGTGCCGGTCGTCATCGATTTCTGGGCCGAGTGGTGCCAGCCCTGCAAGCAGCTGAGCCCGGTCCTGGAGCGGCTCGCCGTCGAGTACGACGGCCGCTTCCTGCTCGCCAAGATCGACGTCGACGCCAACCAGATGCTGATGCAGCAGTTCGGGGTGCAGGGGATCCCCGCGGTGTTCGCCGTCGTGGCGGGCCAGGCGCTGCCGCTCTTCCAGGGGGCCGCGGGCGAGGCCCAGATCCGTCAGACGCTGGACCAGCTGGTGCAGGTCGCCGAGGAGCGGTTCGGGCTCACCGGGCTGACCGTCGACCCCGATGCCGCGCCCCGGGGCGCGGGTGGCGCGTCGGCCGCCGAGGCGCAGCCCGGCCCGTACGACGCGCTCCTGGAGGCCGCCGTACAGGCGCTGGACGCGGGTGACTTCGGCGGCGCGGTGCAGGCGTACAAGAACGTACTCGCGGATGACCCGGCGAACACGGAGGCGAAACTCGGTCTGGCGCAGGCCGAGTTGCTGCACCGGGTCGGCGGGATGGACCCGCAGCAGGTGCGCAAGGACGCGGCCGAGCATCCCGCGGACGCCCAGGCGCAGATCGCCGCCGCCGACCTGGATCTGGTGGGGGGTCATGTCGAGGACGCGTTCGGGCGGCTCATCGAGACCGTGCGGCGCACGGCCGGCGACGACCGGGACGCCGTACGGCTGCGGCTGCTGGAGCTGTTCGAGGTCGTCGGGCCGGACGACCCCCGGGTGGCGGCGGCGCGGCGGGCGCTGGCGCGCGCGTTGTTCTGAGCCGCGCCCGGGCCCGGGGCTGACCAGTCGCTAAACGTCGGGGGCGTGTGGTTCCCGAGTGAAAATTCAGCCGAGTTGGTTCCTCAGCGGCCGCGCTTTACCAAATCTTGGTAATCGCGGCCGCTGTTACTGGAAGTAAGACGAGGCCGTTGATCTGTCGGGTTCTGTCCGTCCATCAACGACTTTGTGCCGGGCCCTGTTGACACCCTCAGTCGCCGCCCGAGACCTCTGGGTCGTTGTACGGTTATCCGGCCGTTACTAGCGAGTAACGAACCCCCTTGTGCGGGCGGCCAGAATGGACCACGATCGGCCACGCTCGGTCCATTCCCGTACCCCGACAGCCGGTTGGGTACAACGGGTTTTCCTGGGTCCCCACCGAGCAGAGCCGACGGCACACGCCGCGGGCTCTTGGGCAGGGGGGTCTTCGCCGCTGGGTGAAGCCTGTCCAGCAAGGTTGTGCGTGATGCGTGTCAGGCGCGACCAGTGGTTGTCGCTCGGGGGTGATCGCCGGTGATCGGTGCGCGGTACGCGCCTCCGGGACGGGCGCTCCCCTTCCCGAGGACGTAGCACTTCTCCCATCCCTGTCCGGCTGAGCTGCCGCATAAGTGGGGCGAGTCGGGGCCAGGAGATGTACGTCCGAGAAGGAGGAAATATGGAGTCCCAGGTGCGTGGCGGGACCAGATGGAAGCGGTTCGCGCTGGTCATGGTGCCCAGCGTCGCCGCCACGGCAGCGATAGGCGTCGCCCTGGCACAGGGTGCGCTGGCCGCGTCGTTCAGCGTGTCGGGTCAGTCGTTCAAGGTCAAGGCCGACTACATCCACGGCGACGGCTTCTCGCAGTACGGTGCCATCGACGCCGGCAAGACGCTGGACGGCAAGGACACGATCCACCCGGTCGCGGTGTCGGCGTTCCACAAGGCCCGCATCCAGAACATGTGCCAGTCGGTCGTCACGCCGAACATCCCGCTGCTCGGCTCGGTCACCCTGACGCTGAGGGCGGGTGACAGCAAGGACGAGGACAAGCAGGTCTCGGCCTCGAACCTGTACATCGACGTCGAGGACCTCGGCGCCGACAACGCGGTGTTCAACGGTCTCGACATCGGCGTCCAGGCCGGCTCGATGACCAACCCGCCCATGAAGGGCGGCGACGAGAAGTCCAACCCCTACGGCTTCGGCCAGCAGGCGACGTCCGTGGACCTGTACGGCGTGAAGCAGACGGCGTGGGCGACCACCGCCGGAACCTTCACCCTGCCCGGGCTGAGCATGAAGCTCTCCGCGGGTGCCAACCCGTGCTACTAGGCACTCGGTGACGGGCGGGGGAGCCGGTGAGGCGCCCCCGCCCGCATCTCTCCACCGGGTCTTCCCGCACGGTCCCGTGCGGCTAGGAAGACCCCCTTTCACAGAGCAACACCGCACCAGGGAGCTGTTTCCATGAGCGCCGAGACTCCTGCTGCCACCAGCCTGTTCACCCGCTGGAGGCTGCAGTTCCGCGCCTGGCGCGGCATGAGGCCGTTCTGGGCCGGTCTGTTCATGATGATCGGCGGCGTCCCGATCATGTACTTCCCGTACGCGCACCTCACGATCGGTCAGCTGACGATCCGCATGTCCACCACGGCCGGTGCGGGATCGCTCATCATCGGGGTCCTGCTCGTCGTCCTGGGCGTCAGCGTCTGGTTCCAGCACCACATCCGCACCTTCGCGGGTGTCGCGGCGATCCTGCTGGCCCTGGTCTCCCTCCCGGTGTCCAACTTCGGTGGCTTCGTCGTCGGCTTCCTGTTCGGGATGATCGGCGGTGCGATGGCCATCGCGTGGGTGCCGGGTACACCGCAGGAGCCGCAGGCGGAGCAGACGCCGGAGGGCTTCGGCGGCGCGCCCGAGAGCGCCGTCCTGGACCTCACCAAGGCCGACGACGCCCCCGCCCGCCCCGACGCCGACGGCGGGCCGGAAGAGCCGAACGACATGTCAGAAACGAGCCCGGCCAACGGGGCGAACGGGAGGCACAGTGTCGGCTGACGAGGTGACGCACGGGGCGGACGCGGACGCGTCCCGTGTGAGAACCGGGCCACGCCACGCGGCACCCAGGAAGCCGTTGCTCGCGCGGATGCACGTGCCGGCGGGCAAGGCGATCGCCCTGGCGGCGATGCCGACGGCCGTGCTCATGGGGATGGGCTTCACGCCCACGCTCGCCCGCGCGGACGAACAGCCGGCGTCGAAGAGCCTCACGGCCGATGAGTACAAGGCCTGTGTCGACGCCATGACGGCCGAGGCGTCCGACTCCGCGTCGCCGTCGGCCTCCAAGTCGCCGGCCGACACCAAGGACGCGTCCACGAGCGACTCGAAGGACACGACGTCCAAGGACACGACCTCCAAGGACACGACCTCCAAGGACACGGACGCGGGCGCGGACAGCGGTTCGGGCGGCTCCTCCTCGTCGGATTCAGGTTCCGACGACACGGCCGAGCCCTCGCCGTCGGCCTCCTCCGGCGCCGCGTCCTCGACGGACACCTCGGCGTCGTCCTCCGACGACACCGCGGCGGAGACCCCGGCTGCCACGGAGACGAGCAAGAACATCCTGGAGACCATCGGGGACGCCATCAAGGACGTCTTCGACGGCGACAACTCCGGCGACGCGACCGCGACGGCGAGCCCGTCGCCCTCCGCCTCCGCCTCGGAAAGCGCCGCGGGCACCTCCTCGGACTCTTCCTCGGGCTCCTCCGGTGCCACCAAGGAGAAGACCGAGAAGACCACCGGCACGGTGAAGGACGCGGCGAGCGAGGCGGCGGCCGCCGCCGACGCCACCGGCACCGCGACAGAGAGCCCCTCGCCCTCCGCCTCCGCCAGCGCCTCGCCGAGCCCCTCCGCGAGCGCCACGACGGACGTCGAGGACTGCCCGGTCGCCACGGACGACGTGAGCGGCGTCGACAACAAGCTGGCCCTGCCCGACGACCCCTGGTACCTGAACGCCAGTTCGCTGCTGCTCAAGGGCGCCGACTACCAGGGCATAGTCAAGGTGAAGACGTCCAACGGCAAGACCAAGCAGGTCCTGAAGTACGTCATCTCCGGCGGCATCGAGATCGGCGACCTGCACCAGACCGTGATCGACAAGAAGGCGGGCAAGACCTACCACGTCCAGGCGCGCACCGGTCTTCCGAACTCGACCATCGACCACGGCGACACGGTCATGTACACCGAGAGCATCTCGGGGAACCTGTTCGGCCTGATACCGGTCACGTTCACCCCGGAGAACCCGCCGCCGCTGAACATCCCGCTGATCTACTTCACCAACGTCAAGGTCCAGCAGGCCGGCCAGTTCGGCGGCACGCTGACCGTCCCGGGCCTGCACCAGTACGTCACCTGACGCACCACACCTGAACCACCCGGCCCACAGAGCCACTTCGGGAGCCGCTCACAGCTGAGGGCGCCCCCCTGTCACAGGGGGGCGCCCTCAGTGGCGTACCGGCCCTTGCTACGCCACGCCGCCGATGTGGTGCACCCGGAGCATGTTCGTCGTGCCCGGGACGCCGGGCGGGGAGCCGGCCGTGATGATGACCGTCTCGCCCGGGTTGAAGCGGTTGATCTTGGCGATCTCCTGGTCCACCATGTCGACCATTTCGTCGGTGGTGTTGACGAACGGCACGACGTGCGACTCCACGCCCCAGCTGAGCGTCAGCTGGTTGCGCGTGTTCTCGTCGGTGGTGAAGGCGATGATCGGCTGCTGTGCCCGGTAGCGGGAGAGCCGGCGGGCCGTGTCACCGGACTGGGTGAAGGCCACCAGGCCCCGGCCGCCGAGGAAGTCGGCGATCTCGCACGCCGCGCGCGCGATCGAACCGCCCTGCGTCCGCGGCTTCTTGCCGGGGACGAGGGGCTGGAGGCCCTTGCTCAGCAGCTCCTGCTCGGCCGCCGTGACGATCTTCGACATCGTCTTCACGGTCTCGATCGGGTAGGCGCCGACCGAGGACTCCGCCGACAGCATGACCGCGTCCGCGCCGTCCAGGATCGCGTTGGCCACGTCGGAGGCCTCGGCGCGGGTCGGGCGGGAGTTGGTGATCATCGACTCCATCATCTGGGTCGCCACGATCACCGGCTTGGCGTTGCGCCGGCACAGCTCGATGAGGCGCTTCTGCACCATGGGGACCTTCTCGAGCGGGTATTCGACGGCGAGGTCGCCACGGGCGACCATCACGGCGTCGAACGCCATCACGACGTCCTCCATGTTCTCGACCGCCTGCGGCTTCTCCACCTTGGCGATGACGGGGACCCGGCGGCCCTCCTCGTCCATCACGCGGTGGACGTCGGCCACGTCCTTGGCGTCGCGGACGAAGGACAGCGCGACCATGTCGCAGCCCATGCGCAGCGCGAAACGGAGGTCCTCGACGTCCTTCTCGGACAGCGCGGGCACGTTGACGGCCGCGCCGGGCAGGTTGATGCCCTTGTGGTCGGAGATGACACCGCCCTCGATGACGATCGTCCGCACCCGCGGGCCCTCGACGTCCAGGACCTTCAGTTCGACGTTGCCGTCGTTGATCAGGACCTGGTCGCCGCGTGAGACGTCACCGGGCAGACCCTTGTACGTCGTGCCGCAGATCGTCTTGTCGCCGGGGACGTCCTCGGTGGTGATGGTGAACTCGTCACCCCGCACCAGCTCCACCGGACCCTCGGCGAAGGTCTCGAGACGGATCTTCGGGCCCTGGAGGTCGGCGAGGACGCCGATGGCCCGGCCGGTCTCCTTGGCGGCGGCCCGGACCCGGTCGTAACGGCCCTGGTGCTCGGCGTGCGTGCCGTGGCTGAAGTTGAAGCGGGCCACGTTCATGCCGGCTTCGATCAGGGCGACCAGCTGCTCGTGGGAGTCGACCGCGGGGCCGAGAGTACAGACGATTTTCGAACGGCGCATGGGGCGATCCTATCGGTTTGTTTCGCTACGGAATATTCCGTCTGGCGGAAGATACAAATGGGCGGGTTCGCGCTCAGTTGCCACGCGGCGGAGCCGCATATCCATCCTGCGGCTCAGTTCGTCTGTACGGCCAATGCATAGGTCTGTGTGGCGATCTCGAGTTCCTCGTCCGTCGGCACCACGGCGACCGCCACCCGGGCGCCCGCGGGCGAGATCAGCCGGGGCCCGCCGCCCCGTACGGCGTTGAGCCCGCCGTCCACCGCCAGGCCCAGGGTCTCCAGGCCCGCGACGGCCGCCGCGCGCACCTCGGCCGCGTTCTCACCGACCCCCGCGGTGAACGCGACCGCGTCCACCCGCCCGAGGACGGCGTAATAGGCGCCGATGTACTTCTTCAGACGGTGAATGTAGATGTCGAAGGCGAGCCGCGCCCGTGCGTCGCCCTCGTCGATGCGGCGCCGGATCTCCCGCATGTCGTTGTCGCCGCACAGTCCGACGAGCCCGCTCTTCTTGTTGAGAAGAGTGTCGATTTCATCGATGGACATTCCGCCAACTCGTGCCAAATGGAAGATGACGGCCGGATCGACGTCCCCGGAGCGGGTCCCCATCACCAGTCCCTCCAGCGGCGTCAGACCCATCGAGGTGTCCACGCACCGGCCCCGCTCGACCGCGGAGGCGGACGCCCCGTTGCCGAGGTGCAGCACGATCACGTTCACCTCCTCGGGTGCCTTGCCGAGCAGCTCCGCCGTCGCCCGGGAGACGTACGCGTGCGAGGTCCCGTGGAAGCCGTAGCGCCGGACCCGGTGCGCGTCGGCGGTCTCCACGTCGATCGCGTAGCGGGCGGCGGCCTCCGGCATCGTCGTGTGGAACGCGGTGTCGAACACGGCGACCTGGGGCAGGTCGGGCCGCAGCGCCTGCGCGGTGCGGATCCCGGTGAGGTTGGCCGGGTTGTGCAGCGGCGCGACCGGGATCAGCCGCTCGATCTCGGCGAGGACCGTGTCGTCGACGACCGTCGGTTCGGTGAACAGCTTGCCGCCGTGCACCACCCGGTGCCCGATCGCGGCGAGTTCGGGCGAGTCCAGTCCGAGCCCGTCCCGGGCCAGTTCCTCGGCCACCGCCTTCAGCGCGGCGTCGTGGTCGGCGATCGGCCCGGTCCACTCGCGGGTCTCCCCGCCGGCCGCGAGCGGTGTGTGCTTCAGCCGCGAGGTCCGCTCACCGATGCGCTCGACGAGCCCGCTCGCCAGCCGGTCGCCCTCCCGCATGTCGAGCAGCTGGTACTTCACCGACGAGGAGCCGGAGTTGAGGACGAGGACGCGGGTCGCGGTCACTGCTGGGGAGCCTTCTGGTCGAGGGACTGGAGGGACTGGCCGAGGGAGCGGTCGACCGACTGGTCGAGGGACTGGGCCTGGATCGCCGTGATGGCGACGGTGGTGACGATGTCGGGGACGAGCGCGCCCCGCGACAGGTCGTTGACGGGCTTGCGCAGCCCCTGGAGCACCGGCCCGACGGCGATCGCGCCGGCCGAACGCTGCACGGCCTTGTAGGTGTTGTTGCCCGTGTTGAGGTCCGGGAAGATCAGCACGCTGGCCTGGCCCGCCACTTCGGAGCCCGGCAGCTTGGTCGCCGCGACGCTGGGCTCGACCGCGGCGTCGTACTGGATCGGCCCCTCGATCTTCAGATCGGGCCGCCGCGAGCGCACCAGCTCGGTGGCCTCGCGCACCTTGTCGACGTCGGCGCCCGAGCCGGACGTACCCGTGGAGTACGACAGCATCGCGATCCTCGGCTCCACGCCGAACTGGGCGGCGGTGGCGGCCGACTGGATGGCGATGTCGGCGAGCTGCTCGGCGTTCGGATCGGGGTTGACCGCGCAGTCGCCGTAGACGAGGACCTTGTCGGCGAGGCACATGAAGAAGACGGACGAGACGATGTCCGCGTCCGACCTGGTCTTGATGATCTCGAAGGCGGGCCGGATGGTAGCGGCCGTGGAGTGGACGGACCCGGAGACCATGCCGTCCGCGAGCCCCTCCTGCACCATCAGGGTGCCGAAGTAGTTCACGTCGGAGACGACGTCGTACGCCAGTTCCACGGTGACGCCCTTGTGGGCGCGGAAGTGCGCGTACCGCTCGGCGAACGCGTCCCGCAGCTCGCTGGTCGCCGGGTCGATCACCTGGCAGTCGCCCAGGTCGATGCCGAGGTCGGCGGCCTTCTTGCGGATCTGGTCCTCCGGCCCGAGCAGCGTGAGGTCGCACACTCCGCGCCGCAGCAGCACCTCGGCCGCGTGCAGCACCCGCTCCTCGGTGCCCTCCGGCAGCACCACCCGCCGCCGGTCGGCGCGGGCCTGCTCCAGCAGCTGGTGCTCGAACATCATCGGCGTGACCCGGTCGGTGCTGGGGGCGGAGACGCGCCTGAGGAGCTCGGCGGTGTCGACGTGCCGCTCGAACAGCCCGAGCGCGGTCTCGGCCTTGCGCGGGGTGGCCGCGTTCAGCTTGCCCTCCAGGGAGAACAGCTGCTCAGCGGTGGGGAAGCTGTTGCCGGGCACCGACAGGACGGGGGTGCCGGGGGCCAGCCGGGCGGCGAGGGTCAGGATCGCGTCGCTGGGGACCTCGTCGAGGGTGAGCAGCACCCCGGCGATCGGCGGGGTGCCGGCGCTGTGTGCGGCGAGCGAGCCGATGACCAGATCGGCCCGGTCGCCCGGGGTGACCACGAGACAGCCCGGGGTCAGGGCCGCGAGGAAGTTCGGCAGCATCGCGCCGCCGAAGACGAAGCCGAGGGCGTCGCGGGCGAGCCCGGAGTCGTCGCCGAGCACCACCCGGGCGCCGAGCGCGTGGCTGACCTGGGCGACGGTCGGCGCGGACAGGGCGGGCTCGTCGGGCAGCACGTAGGAGGGGACGGGCAGCCGCTTCGCCAGCGCCTCGGCCATCCCGTCCCGGTCCTCGCGGGCGACCAGGTTGGCGACCATGGCGAGCACGTCGCAGCCGAGCGCCACGTAGGCGCGGTAGGCGTTGCGCGTCTCGGCGAGGACGGACTCCGCGGTCTGCTTGCGGCCGCCGACCACCGGGATCACGGACGCGCCGAACTCGTTGGCGAGGCGCGCGTTGAGGGCCAGCTCGTCCGGGAACTGGGTGTCGGCGTAGTCCGTGCCCAGGACGAGGACGACGTCGTAGTCGCGGGCGACCCGGTGGAACCGCTCGACGAGGGTGGAGACCAGTTCGTCCGCGCCCTGCTCGGCCTGGAGGGTGGATGCCTCGTGGTAGTCCAGGCCGTAGACCGTCGCCGGGTCCTGGGTCAGCCGGTAGCGCGCCCGCAGCAGCTCGAACAGCCGGTCCGGCCGGTCGTGGACGAGCGGCCGGAAGACGCCCACCCGGTCGACCTGCCGGGTCAGTAGCTCCATGACCCCCAGTTCGACGACCTGCCTGCCGTCGCCGCGGTCGATACCGGTCACGTACACGCTGCGGGTCACGCGAGCACTCCGTTTCGTCTGATGGTGTGTGTCGAGGCGGTGTGGGGGGGGCCGGATCATAAAAATCGCCCACCTGGGTGAGCAGAACCCCCTTGACAATACCCCTGGGCATGGATAAGGCGCCCGTCAAGAGACAGTGCCCTCGGCGGCATGGAACAATCGGACCTGGCTCACCGGCATCAACACCGAGCAGGAGACACAGCACGATGCGCATCGGAGTTCTCACCGCAGGCGGCGACTGCCCCGGCCTGAACGCAGTGATCCGGTCGGTGGTGCACCGCGCGGTCGACAACTACGGCGACGAGGTCATCGGCTTCGAGGACGGGTACGCCGGTCTCCTGGACGGCCGTTACCGCAGTCTCGACCTCAACGCGGTGAGCGGCATCCTGGCCCACGGCGGTACGATCCTCGGCTCCTCGCGCCTGGAGCGCGACCGGCTGCGCGAGGCCTGCGAGTCCGCCTCGGACATGATCCACGACTTCGGCATCGACGCGCTGATCCCGATCGGCGGCGAGGGCACGCTGACGGCGGCCCGCATGCTCAGCGACGCCGGTCTCCCGGTGGTCGGTGTCCCCAAGACCATCGACAACGACATCTCCTCCACCGACCGCACCTTCGGTTTCGACACCGCGGTCGGGGTGGCCACGGAGGCGATGGACCGCCTCAAGACCACGGCGGAGTCCCACCAGCGCGTGATGGTCGTCGAGGTCATGGGCCGCCACGCGGGCTGGATCGCCCTGGAGTCGGGCATGGCGGCGGGCGCCCACGGCATCTGCCTCCCCGAGCGTCGCTTCGACCCCGCCGACCTGGTCAAGATGGTCGAGGAGCGCTTCGCGCGCGGCAAGAAGTTCGCCGTGATCTGCGTGGCGGAGGGCGCCCATCCGCTCGACGGCAGCATGGACTACGACAAGGGCGAGATCGACAAGTTCGGCCACGAGCGCTTCCAGGGCATCGGTACGGCCCTCGCGTACGAGCTGGAGAGGCGGCTCGGCAAGGAGGCCCGGCCGGTCATCCTCGGCCACGTCCAGCGCGGCGGTGTCCCCACGGCCTACGACCGCGTCCTCGCCACCCGCTTCGGCTGGCACGCCGTGGAGGCGGCCCACCGCGGGGAGTTCGGCAGGATGACGGCCCTGCGCGGCACCGACGTGGTGATGGTCCCGCTGGCCGAGGCGGTCACCGAACTGAAGACGGTCCCCAAGGACCGGATGGACGAGGCGGAGTCGGTCTTCTAGTGCCGTGACCGGGAAGGTTTGCCGGGAAGCTCGCGGCGTCCGGTGCGGTGCATCGCAAGGCGGAGCGTCGCCCGCGTACTGGATGTACTCGGGTGATGCGACAACGCGGCGAGGTGCCGTGCCGGGCGTCGCGAGCCGGTGAACCTTTCCGGTCACGGCACTAGCTTCTCCGGAACTCCTTCCGGGGCTTCCGGGGCTTCCGGCCGGCCCGGAGCGGTCACCGCCCCTTGCCCGCCGCCCCCTTCACCCACCGGTAGACCAGTTCGGGCCGTCCCACCTGCCCGTACAGCGGCTTGCGCTCGGCGCGGCCCGCCTCCACCAGGTGCTCCAGATAGCGCCGGGCGGTGATGCGGGAGATGCCCACCGTCTCGGCCACGCCCGCCGCCGTGAGGCCCTCCGGGGCCTCGCGGACGGCCTTTGTGACCTGTTCCAGGGTCGGGGCGCTCAGGCCCTTGGGCAGGGCCGCCGGGGTCGGGGCGCGCAGGGCCGCGAGGGCGCGGTCCACCTCGTCCTGGCCGCTCGCCTCGCCGGCCGCGCCGCGGAACTCCGCGTACCGCACCAGACGGTCGCGCAGCGTCGCGAAGGTGAAGGGTTTCAGGACGTACTGGACGACGCCCAGGGAGACGCCCTCGCGGACCACCGTCAGATCGCGGGCCGAGGTCACCGCGATGACGTCCGCGTGATAGCCCGCCGCCCGCAGGGAGCGGGCCAGTTGGAGGCCGTGCGCGTCCGGCAGGTGGAGGTCGAGGAGGAGCAGGTCCACCGGGGTGCGGTCGAGGAGGCGCCGGGCCTCCGCGCCCGTGTGCGCCTTCCCGACCGCGACGAACCCCGGCACCCGCCCGACGTACATCACATGCGCGTCCGCGGCCACCGGATCGTCCTCGACGACCAGCACTCTGATGGGACCACCCGGTACTTCCGGTCTCTCCGGCACTTCCGTCATCCTTTGCCTCCTGGCACCGCCGTCGCCCGCCGCAACGGCAGCCGCACCGTGAACGCGGCCCCGCCGCCGTCCGCCTCCGTCACCGACAGCGTCCCCTCGTGCCGGTGCACGGCCTGCCGGACCAGGGCGAGACCGAGACCGCGCCCCCCGGGGCCCGACGGCTTGGTCGAGAAGCCCCGCTCGAAGACGAGGGAGGCGTGGGCAGGATCCACCCCCGCGCCGGTGTCCGCCACCCCCAGCAGCAGCTCGTCCCCGTCGGTGCACGCGGTCACCGTGACCCGTGCCCCGACGCTGCCCTGCGCCGCGTCCACCGCGTTGTCGATGAGGTTGCCGAGGATGGTGACCAGGTCCCTGGCCGGCAGCGACGGCGGCAGCAGACCGTCGTCCAGTCCGCTGTCCTGCGACACCACCAGCTCCACGCCGCGCTCGTTCGCCTGGGCGGTCTTGCCCAGCAGCAGCGCCGCGAGGACGGGCTCGCTCACCGCCGCCACGACCTGGTCGGTCAGCGCCTGCGCCAGCTCCAGCTCCGCCGTGGCGAACTCGACCGCCTCGTCCGCCCGGCCCAGTTCGATGAGCGAGACCACGGTGTGCAGCCGGTTCGCCGCCTCGTGCGCCTGCGAGCGCAGCGCCTGGGTGAACCCCCGCTCGGAGTCCAACTCGCCCATCAGGGACTGGAGTTCGGTGACGTCCCGGAGGGTGACGACCGTACCCCTGCGTTCTCCGCCGGACACCGGCGACGTGTTGACCACCAGCACCCCCGCCGCCGTCAGATGCACCTCGTCCACCCGCGGCTCGGAGGCCAGCAGCGCGCCCGTCAGCGGGGCCGGCAGCCCCAGGTCCGCCACCGACCTGCCGACGACGTCCCCCGGCAGCCCGAGCAGCTCCCGCCCGCCGTCGTTGATCAGTGCCACCCGGTACTGCCCGTCCAGCATCAGCAGCCCCTCGCGCACCGCGTGCAAGGCCGCCTGGTGGTAGTCGTGCATCCGGCTCAGCTCGGTGGCGTTCATTCCGTGGGTGTGCCGGCGCAGCGAGGCGTTGACGACGTACGTGCCCACCGCGCCCAGCAGCAGCGCACCCGCCGCCGCCGAGAACAGGGCCGTGACCTGGTCCTGGACCCGCTTGCTGATCGCCTCCACCTTGATGCCCGCGCTGACCAGCCCGATGATCCGGTCGCCGTCCTCGATCGGGGTGACCGCCCGCACGGACGCGCCCAGCGTGCCCGTGTACGTCTCGGTGAAGGTCTGGCCCGCCAGGGCCTTCGCCGTGTTCCCGCGGAAGTGCCGGCCGATCTCCCGCACGTCCGGATGCGTCCAGCGGATGCCCGCGGGATTCATGATCGTCACGAAGTCGACCTCGGTGTCCTTCATGACGCGCATCGCGTACGGCTGGAGCTCGGCCGTCGGGTTCGCCGAGCGGACGGCCGTCCGCACCGAGGGGGAGTCGGCGACCGAGCGGGCCACCGCGGTGGCCTGGCGGCCCGCGGCCTCCTCGGCCTGCGTGCGGTCGCTGACGTACGTGAACAGCGCGTACCCGGCCACGAGCACCGCTATCAGCACGGCCTGCATGGCGAAGAGCTGGCCGGCCAGGCTGCGGGGCATCGGCACACGGACGGGGAGGCGCATGTCGCCAGTGTGCCTCCCGTGTTAAGTGCGAACTAAATGAACGTAAGGGTGACCGCCCTCACATGCCCGGCGATAGTCACTGCATTCCCCTTATCTCCCCGGACGTGAGCCGCACGCCGGTGATGCCGACGAAGACGTCAAGGAGGGCAGCCGTGGCCGCCAGCACCACTCCCCATACGGCACCTGCCGCACCCGCTGGGAAGCGGGACCGCACCCACTATCTCTACATCGCCGTCATCGCCGCCGTGGCGCTCGGCATCGCCGTGGGGCTGATCTGGCCCGACCTCGGTGTCGAGCTCAAGCCGCTCGGCACCGGGTTCGTGAACCTGATCAAGATGATGATCTCCCCGATCATCTTCTGCACGATCGTGCTCGGCATCGGCTCCGTACGGAAGGCCGCGAAGGTCGGCGCCGTCGGCGGTATCGCCCTCGGCTACTTCCTGGTCATGTCCCTGGTGGCGCTGAGCATCGGCCTCGTCGTCGGCAACATCCTCCACCCGGGCGACGGACTGCACCTCACCGAGGCGATCAAGGCCACCGGCCACGACCAGGTCTCCGACGAGGCACTGCCTCCGGTCGACTTCGTCCTGTCGATCATCCCGAAGACGTTCCTGTCCGCGTTCACCGAGGGCCAGGTCCTGCAGACCCTGCTGGTCGCCCTGCTCGCCGGCTTCGCGCTCCAGGCCATGGGCAACGTCGGCCAGCCGGTGCTGCGCGGCATCGAGCACATCCAGCGGCTCGTCTTCCGCATCCTCGCCATGGTGATGTGGGCCGCCCCGATCGGTGCCTTCGGCGCCATCGCCGCGGTCGTCGGCTCGGCCGGCCTGGACGCGCTCAAGAGCCTCGCCGTCCTGATGCTCGGCTTCTACGTCACCTGCTTCCTCTTCGTCTTCATCGTCCTCGGCGTCCTGCTGCGGGTGGTCGCCGGCCTGAACATCCTGACCCTCTTCAAGTACCTCGCCCGTGAGTTCCTGCTGATCCTCTCCACCTCCTCCTCCGAGTCCGCGCTGCCGCGCCTCATCGCGAAGATGGAGCACCTCGGCGTCAGCAAGCCCGTCGTCGGCATCACCGTCCCGACCGGCTACTCCTTCAACCTCGACGGCACCATGATCTACATGACCATGGCGTCCCTCTACATCGCCGACGCCCTCGGCACGCCGATGTCGATCGGCGAGCAGATCCCGCTGCTGCTCTTCCTGCTCCTCGCCTCCAAGGGCGCGGCGGGCGTCAGCGGCGCCGGCCTGGCCACGCTGGCCGGCGGGCTCCAGTCCCACAAGCCGGCCCTGGTGGACGGCGTCGGCCTGATCGTCGGCATCGACCGCTTCATGAGCGAGGCCCGCGCCCTGACGAACTTCGCGGGCAACGCGGTCGCCACCGTCCTGGTCGGCACCTGGACCAAGGAGATCGACAAGTCCCGCGTCCAGCAGGTCCTCGCCGGTGAGCTGCCCTTCGACGAGAAGACCCTGCTCGACGAGGGCGAGACCGCCACCGGCGGCGAGGTGCCCGAGCCCCGCGAGGAAGGCGAGAAGGAACTCGCCAAGGCCTGACGGCCCGACCGCGGCACCCCGTCGTACCGCAGGACCCCCCCGAACCCCGGGTGTCCGGCCCCGCCTGAACCGGGGCCGGACACCCGGACAAGGCCCGGGCGGCTGAGCGCTCCCCCGCAGCTCAGCCGCCCGGCTTTTTTCGTTGTGGACGCGCCGATGCAGGGTGGACGGGCCGATCCGGATCCTCACCGACCTCTTACCGGGATCCACTAGCCTGCCGCGCCGACAGAGCGACGGGAGGCACGGGGGATGAAGATCGACTGGGACCGGCGGACCTGCGCCGGGCGCGGGCACGTGACGTACGCGCCGGACGAACCGGCACTGCGGGTACGGCTGACGGCGGAGACCGCGCTCGGCGAGGTCTGGCGCTGTCTGCGCTGCGGCGACTTCGTGCTCGGCGAGCCGCACGGGGCGGGACCGGCCGCCGACGCCCCGCTCGTCCCGCGCGGCAAGGTGCTCCGGGACCTGTTCGTGCTCCGCTTCCTCGCCGTCGAGCGGGCCGTGCGGGGTGTGTTCATCGTGCTGGTCGCGGCGGCCGTGTGGAAGTTCAGCAACTCGCGGGACGCGGTCCACCGCCTCTTCGACGAGTACCTGGACGTCTTCCGCCCGGTCTTCCGGCACTTCCACTACGACCTCGACCACTCGCCGGTCGTCGGCACCCTCCAGAAGACCTTCGGCTACCGGCACTCCACGCTGCTGCTGGTGGCGGGGCTGCTGCTCGCCTACGCGCTGATCGAACTGGTCGAGGCGGGCGGCCTCTGGTACGCCAAGCGCTGGGCGGAGTACCTGACGGTCGTCGCCACCGCGGCCTTCCTCCCCCTGGAGATCTACGAACTCACCGAGCACGTCAGCTGGCTGAAGATCGGCACGCTGGTGCTCAACGTCCTCGCCGTCCTCTACATCCTGCTGACCAAGAGGCTGTTCGGGCTGCGCGGCGGGCACCGCGCGTTCGAGGCGGAACGCCGCAGCGCGTCGCTGCTGGAGGTCGAGGAGTCGGCGGGACTGCCGGTGCGCGAACCGCTCTTGCCTTGACGTCGGCGTCAAGCCGTACGGTCGTGGACATGCGAATCGGCGAGCTGGCCGCACGGGCCGGGACCACCACGCGGACGCTGCGGTACTACGAGTCCCGGGGGCTGCTGCCCGCGCGGCGCGGGGAGAACGGCCACCGGACCTATGACGAGGACGACCTGAAGCTGCTGCGGCAGATCAGGACGCTCCAGGACTTCGGGTTCGGCCTGGAGGAGACCAGGCCGTTCGTGGAGTGTCTGCGGGCCGGTCACCCCGAGGGTGACTCGTGCCCGGCGTCGCTCGCGGTCTACCGGCGCAAGCTGGACGAGCTCGACGCGCTGATCGGGGAGCTGCGGGCGGTGCGCGCGCAGGTCGCGGGTCAGCTGGTGCGGGCCGAGCGGGCGCGGGACGCGCTGGCTGCCGAGGCGCGGGTTCCGGGGGGTCCGGAACCCGAGTGCGAACTGGGAGGACGGTAGATGGTGACCGAGGTGACGGACGCGGACTTCGAGGCCGAGGTGATCGGTTCCGGGCTGCCGGTACTGGTGGAGTTCACCGCCGACTGGTGCCCGCCGTGCCGGCAGATGGGACCGGTGCTGAAGGCGCTCGCCGCCGAGGAGGGGGACCGGCTGAAGGTGGTGCAGCTGAACGTGGACCACAATCCCGAGACGACCAACGCCTACCGGGTGCTGTCGATGCCGACGTTCATGGTGTTCCGAGGCGGTGAGCCGGTGAAGGCGATGGTGGGCGCCCGGCCGAAGCGCCGGCTCCTGCAGGAGCTGTCGGACGTGCTGGCCTCCGACATGCTCTGACCTGCGGCAGCACAGAGAAATCCCCCGGGCAATTGCGCCCGGGGGATTTCTCTGCGTATATTCGATGGTTCGTGACTTCCAGATTGTCCAGTCACAAAGAAGTTCAGTGAGCACAGTATATCCGGGCGGGAGCGGAATTGTCAAACACCGGCTTTCCAGACAGTGAATTGCGGCGCGAGCAGGAATTCATCGACGACCTGTACGCCCGGGTGGACGCCCTGCGCGGTGCCACCGAGGCCTCCGTCGACGACGCGCTCGCCCAGGGCAACACGCCCATGCAGGCCCGCCTGGAGCGGGACATCCTGGTCGCCGAACGCTCGGGGCTGCTGGCCGCGCTCAACGCCGTCGACGGCTCGCTCTGCTTCGGCCGCATCGACTTCTCCCCCACTCCCGACTCCGCTCGAGCGGGGGGACCCCCATCGGGCGTCAGCCACCACATCGGCCGGATCGGGCTGCGCGCCGACGACACCGACCGCACCCCCGTGCTGATCGACTGGCGGGCGGACGTGGCCCGCCCGTTCTACCTGGCCACCGGGCACACCCCGCTGGGCCTGCGGCGGCGACGGCACCTCACCACCGAGGGCCGCGAGGTCACCGCCCTGCACGACGAGATCCTCGACCTCGGCGACCAGGAGCGCACCGGCCACGAGGACCCCACCGGCGACGACGTCCTGCTCGCCGCGCTGAACGCCGCGCGCACCGGCCGTATGCACGACATCGTGCAGACCATCCAGGCCGAACAGGACGAGATCATCCGCGCCCCCCACCGGGGCGTCCTGGTCGTCGAGGGCGGCCCCGGCACCGGCAAGACCGCCGTCGCCCTGCACCGCGCCGCCTACCTCCTCTACGAACACCGCGAGCTGCTCGCCAAGCGCGCCGTTCTCATCGTCGGCCCCAACCCCGCCTTCCTCGGCTACATCGGCGAGGTGCTGCCCTCCCTCGGCGAGACCGGCGTGCTGCTGGCGACCGTCGGCGAGCTGTTCCCCGGTGTCAGGGCCACCGCGACGGACACCCGCGAGGCCGCCGCGGTGAAGGGCCGCGCCGACATGGCCGAGGTGCTCGCCGAGGTGGTCCGGGACTGGCAGTCGCTGCCCGACCCGGTGATCACCATCGAGCACGACCGGGAGGTCCTGATGCTCGACGACGGCCTCGTGAAGGTCGCGCGCGAGCGCACCCGGGCGGCGCGGCTGCCGCACAACGTGGCCCGTGAGCACTTCGAGGGCCACATCCTCAACACCCTCACCGAGCTGTACGCCGAGCGCGTCGGCACCGACCCCTACGACGGCTCCAGCCTCCTGGGCGCCGCCGACCTCACCCAGATCCGCGACGAGCTGGCCGAGAACCCGGAGGTGTGGGCCGCCATCGACCAGCTCTGGCCGCGGCTGACCCCGCAGCGCCTGGTCGCAGACTTCCTCGCCGACCCCGTCGGCTACCTCCCCGACGAGGACGCGGCCGCCGTCCGGCGCCCGGTGACCCGGGCCTGGACCGTGGCGGACGTCCCGCTGCTCGACGAGGCCGCCGAGCTGCTGGGCTGGGACGAGCGGGTGGCGCGGGCCCGCGCGGAGCGGGAGCGCGAGACCCAGGTGGCCTACGCCCAGGGCGTGCTGGACGTCTCCTACGCCTCCCGGACGTACGAGTTCGAGGGCGTCGACGACGAGGACAGCGAGGTCCTGTCCGCGCACGACATCATCGACGCCGAACGCTTCGCCGAGCGGCAGGAGGAGGACGACCACCGCAGTGCCGCCGAGCGCGCCGCCGCCGACCGGACCTGGGCGTTCGGGCACATCATCGTCGACGAGGCGCAGGAGCTGTCCCCGATGGCCTGGCGGCTGCTCATGCGACGCAGCCCGACCCGCTCGATGACCCTGGTCGGCGACCCCGCGCAGACCGCGGAGGCGGCCGGCGTCGGCTCCTGGGCGAAGATCCTGGAGCCCTACGTCGAGGACCGCTACGAGCACACCCGCCTCGGCGTCAACTACCGCACCCCCGCCGAGATCATGGAGGTCGCGGCGGCCGTCGTACGCGCCGAGGACCCGGACTTCGAGCCGCCGAGCTCGGTGCGCTCCACCGGGGTACGGCCCTGGGCCCGCGCCGCCGACGACCTGCCCGAAGCGGTCGCCGAGGCGGTGCGGGAGCTGACGCCCGCCGAGGGACGGCTCGCGGTCATCGCCCCGCGCCATCTGCACCGCAGGCTGGCCGCCCGGCTGGACGGGGTCGCGGCCGGCACCGAACCGGACCTCACCCGGACCGTCGTGCTGCTCGACCCGCGCCAGTCCAAGGGCCTCGAATTCGACTCGGTGCTGGTGGTCGAGCCGGGCCTCTACGGCACCAGCGACCTCTACGTCGCCCTCACCCGCGCCACCCAGCGCCTCGGGGTGGTCCATACCAAGGAGCTGCCGAAGGCGCTGGTGGCGGCCCTGGCGTAACGCGGGATCACCGGAACGTAACAGTTCGTGCCGTGATCACCGCGCGTGCACGGCCGGTGCGGTAAGCGTTGCCGTATGGAAGCCCAGCCCCACGCCACCGCACCGGCCGACAGCCCCGATCTCGGCTCGCTGGCCGTCCAGCCGCTGCTCACCGCGGAGTTCGACGCCGACCCCGGCGCGGTGTACCGGCGGCTGCGCGCCGCCTACGGCCCCGTGGCGCCCGTCGGCCTCATGGGCGTACCGGTGTGGCTGGTCCTGGACTACCGCGAGGTCCTGGAGGTCCTGAAGAACGAGAGCCAGTGGCGGCGGGACGTACGGCACTGGCGGGCCCGGGCGCAGGGCGAACTGCCCCACGACTGGCCGCTGCTCGCGGGGTACGAGGTCCGCCAGATGATGTTCATGGACGACGAGGAGCACCGCGCCGCCCGCCGCACCCACCATGCGGCCCTGCGTCCCTTCCAGGACCCGAGGAGCCCCGTCGGCTGGGAGCTGCGCCAGGCCGTCGCCCGGTACGCCGACGAACTCGTCGCCCTCCTCGCCGCCGAGTCGGGCCGCACCGGCCACTGCGACCTGGGCGCCCAGTACACCCGCCCGCTGCTGCTGATGGTCACCACGAAACTCTTCGGCTGCCCGGTCGACCTCGGCGACGAACTGGTCATGGACCTGTGGCGGATGCTGGACGGCGGCCCCGACGCGGGACCCGCCACCGGCCGGGCCCTGGCCGCCTTCACCCGCCTCGCCGCCCACCGCCGCGCCCGCCCCGGCGACGACCTCACCTCGTACCTGATGCTGGCCGACCCCGACCTCGACGACGAACAGCTCGGCCGGGAGCTGTTCATGAACGCCGTCTACCTCAACGACATCACCGGCAACATGGTCCTCAACACCCTGCTGGAGGTGTTGCGCGGCAACGCCACCGTGCGCCGCAGCCTCTCGGCGGGCCAGCTCGGCGAGACCGTCAACCGGGCCGCCCTCGCCAACCCGCCGGTCGCCAACATGTGCTTCCGGTTCGCGGCGCGGGACGTGCGGCTCGGCCGGTTCTGGATCCGGGCGGGCGACATCGTCTCCCCGTCCTCCGCCGCCGCGCACCAGGACCTGCTCGCCATCGGCTCCTCCACCATGGTCGGCTCCACCGTCTCCACCCGGGCCCACCTCGGCTGGGGCGCCGGCCCCCATCAGTGCCCGAGCGCCGCCCGGGAACTCGGCGCACTGATCGTCTCCACCGTCGTCGGCCGGGTCTTCGACCACTTCGCGCAGGCCGAACTCGCCCTCCCGCTGGACCAGTTGCCCTGGCGGTCCGGCCCGGTGGTGCGCGGCCTGAAGGTCCTCCCGGTCCGCTACGAGCTCGCTGCCGACACCCCGGTTCTGCACCGCCCCGACCCGGACCTCCTGCCCGCCGTCCCTCACCAGGAGAGCCACGCGAGAGGCCTGCTCGCGGCCCTGCGCCGCGTGATGTTCGGTATCAGGAAGGAGAGTTAGGGGGTGTTTCGAAAGTCCCGTGCGGTGCCCGCGGTGTCCGGTGCGTGCTCTGGGGGTCCCCCCGGCCGAAGGCTGGGGGAGTGCCGGACGAAAGCCCTCGTACTGGACGTACTTGGGGTTTCGGCCGGTGCGGCGAGAGGGCGTGCCGGGCGCCGTGGGTGCTGTGCGGGACTTTCGAAACACCCCCTAGGCCGGTCGCAGCCACACCGTCGCGAGCGGTGGCAGCGTCAGCCGGATGCTGGCCGGGCGCCCGTGCCAGGGCTGGGGTTCCGGCTTCACCGGGTCGGGGTGACCGACACCGCTGCCGCCGTAGCGTTCGGCGTCGGTGTTGAGCGTCTCGTGCCAGGCCGGGATGTCGTCGGGGACGCCGAGGCGGTAGTCGTGGCGGACGACGGGGGAGAGGTTGGAGACGGACAGCAGCGGCGCGCCCTCCGCGCCGTGGCGCAGGAACGCGAAGACGTTGTCGTCGGCGGCGTCCCCGACCACCCACTCGAAGCCGGCCGGATCGGTGTCCCGCTGCCACAGCGCGGGCGTCGCCCGGTAGGCCGCGTTGAGGTCGCGGACCAGATCGCGCACCCCCCGGTGGTCGGGCTCGGCCCCGTAGGCCGGGTCCAGCAGCCACCAGTCCGGGCCGTGCGCCTCCGACCACTCCGCGCCTTGCGCGAACTCCTGTCCCATGAAGAGGAGTTGCTTGCCGGGATGGGCCCACATGAAGCCCAGGTAGGCCCGCAGGTCGGCGCGCTGCCGCCACCAGTCGCCCGGCATCTTCGACACCAGGGAGCGCTTGCCGTGCACCACCTCGTCGTGCGAGATGGGCAGCACGTAGTTCTCGCTGTACGCGTACACCATCGAGAAGGTCATCTCATGGTGGTGGTACTTGCGGTGCACCGGCTCATGGGCCATGTACTGCAGCGAGTCGTGCATCCAGCCCATGTTCCACTTCAGCCCGAAGCCGAGCCCGCCGAAACCGCTCGGTCCGCGATGGTGGGTGGCCCGGGTGACGCCGTCCCAGGCGGTGGACTCCTCGGCGACCGTCACGACCCCCGGGTTGCGCCGGTAGACCGTCGCGTTCATCTCCTGGAGGAAGGCGACGGCGTCCAGGTTCTCCCGGCCGCCGTGCTCGTTCGGCGTCCACTGGCCCGGCTCGCGGGAGTAGTCGAGGTAGAGCATCGAGGCGACGGCGTCCACCCGCAGCCCGTCGATGTGGAACTCCTCGCACCAGTACGTGGCGTTGGCGACCAGGAAGTTGCGCACCTCACGCCGCCCGAAGTCGAACTCCAGCGTCCCCCAGTCGGGGTGCGCGGCGCGCAACGGGTCCTCGTGCTCGTACAGCGGCCGGCCGTCGAACTCCGCGAGCGCCCACTCGTCGCGGGGGAAGTGCGCCGGCACCCAGTCCATCAGGACGCCGATGCCCGCCCGGTGCAGCGCGTCGACCAGGTACTTGAAGTCGTCCGGGGTGCCCAGCCGGGCCGTCGGCGCGTAGAACCCGGTGACCTGGTAGCCCCAGGACCCGCCGAAGGGGTGCTCGGCGACCGGCATCAGCTCGACATGCGTGAAGCCCAGGTCGCCGACATAGGCGGGCAGCTGCTCGGCGAGCTGACGGTACGTCAGCCCCGGTCGCCAGGACGGGAGATGGACCTCGTACACCGAGAACGGGGCCTCGTGCGCGGGTATCTCGCCCCGCCGCGCCAGCCACTCCTCGTCGCCCCACGCGTACCGCGAGGCGTGCACGATCGACGAGGTCGCGGGCGGTACCTCCGTACGCCGGGCCAGCGGATCGGCGCGCAGGGTGTGCGAGCCGTCCGGGCGGGCGATGTCGAACTTGTACAGCTCGCCCTCGCCGACCCCCGGCAGGAAGACCTCCCACACCCCCGAGGAGCCCAGCGAGCGCATCGGGCACCCGGTGCCGTCCCAGAAGTTGAAGGACCCGGCCACCCGCACCCCGCGCGCGTTGGGCGCCCACACCGTGAACCGGGTGCCGGCCACCCCCTGGTGGGTCATCGGCTCGGCGCCCAGCACCGTCCACAGCTCCTCGTGCCGGCCCTCGCCGATCAGATGCAGGTCCAGCTCGCCCAGCGTGGGCAGGAAGCGGTAGGCGTCCTCGGTCTCCACGGTCGTGGTCCCGTACTCCACCAGCAGCCGGTACGCCGGGACCTCCGTCAGGGGCAGCAGCCCCGAGAAGAAGCCGTCCCCGTCGTCGTGCAGCTCCGCCCGCAGCCCGCCCGCGACCACGGTGACCGACCGGGCGTACGGCCTGAGCGCGCGGAAGAGGACCCCGCCGGGCCGCGGGTGCGCGCCCAGCACGGAGTGCGGGTCGTGATGGGTGCCGTCCAGCAGCCGCTCGCGGTCCGCGGCGTCGGGGGCGGGGGAGAAGGCGGGGACGGCCGACGGCGCGGCGGGCTTGCGCTTCTTGCCGCCCTTGCCGGTGGCCTTCTTCTTCGGGGGAGTCACGTGCGGGGCCTCCTCAAGGCAGTTCGGGTGCGGCGAGGCGCTCTACGGCGGACAGCGGGACGGGCAGCCAGTCGGGGCGGTGCCGGGCCTCGTACACGACCTCGTAGACCGCCTTGTCGGTCTCGAAGGCCCGCAGCAGCACCGGATCGGTACGCGGATCGCGGCCCGCCGCCTCCGCGTACCCCGAGCAGTACGCCGACCGGCAGGCGTGCGCCCAGCCGGGGTCCGGCCGCTCGCCCGCGTGGGCCGCGTAGTCGAACGACCGCAGCATGCCCGCCACGTCCCGCACCGCGGGCTGCGGCATCCGGCGTTCCGCCGGCGGCCTGGCCGGTTCCCCCTCGAAGTCGATCAGCGACCACTGCCCGGACGGCGCCCGCAGACACTGCCCGAGGTGCAGGTCGCCGTGCACGCGCTGCGCGGTCCAGGTCTGCCCCTCCGCCGCCAGGTCCGCCAGCGCGGTGAAGGCGGTGCGCAGCGCGGGCGCGTACGGCCGCAGCGCCGGCACCGCCTGCGCCGCCGTCTCCAGCCGTACGGCCATTCCCTCGACCATCGGCCGTATCTGCGCCGGTCCGAGGGTCACCGTGGGCAGCGCCCTGGCCAGCGCGCCGTGCACCTCGGCGGTGGCCCGCCCCAGCGCCCGCGCCTCGGCGCCGAAGTCCTCGCCCTTGGCCAGCTCCCGCAGCGCCAGCTCCCAGCCGTCCGTCGCGCCCTGCACATAGGGCTGGAGCACCCCGAGGACGTACGGCTCACCGGCGCCGTCCTCCGGGTCCATCTCCAGCCAGGCGGTCGGCGCCGGCACCCGGGGGCAGCCCTCGCGGGCCAGCGCCAGGGGCAGCTCCAGGTCGGGATTGACCCCGGGCGCGACCCGGCGGAACAGCTTCAGGATGAACGTATCTCCATAGACGACGGACGAGTTCGACTGCTCGGCGGTCATCAGCCGCGGGACCAGTCCGGGCCGGATCTCCTGCGCGGGGTCGCGTTCGCAGCGCAGGGCACCGATCCGGGCCCGGGAGCGCAGCGCCTCCAGCAGCAGCTCGGCGGGCCGCGTGTCGTACAGGGCGTCGTAGACCGTCCGCCCGGCCAGCGGTCCCCGGCTCACATGGCCGATCAGCGCGGGTGCCAGGCGGGGCGGCAGGGCCTCGCGGACCCCGATCAGCAGCTGGTAGCGGTCGCCGTGGGTGTCCGGCTGATGGGCGCGCAGCACCAGGTGGTAGAGGCCGAGCCGGGTGCCGGCCGGCAGCAGCTCGGTGGCCGCGACCAGGGAGAACCCGGTGACCGGGCGGCCCTTGCCGGCGAACCAGCGCTGCCGCGGCAGCCACTCCCGCAGCAGCGGGTCCAGTGACGCGAGGAGACCGGGGCTGACCGTGCCGGAACCGCCGGAGCGTGTGACCGTCTTCGCCATGGCGTCACATTCCTTTCCCCGGGTGGTCGGGGTGTCACTGATGCGTGCCCCGGGCGGGACGGGGGAAACCGCCCCGCCGCGGGCCTTCTAGTGCCGTGACCGGAAAGGTTTGCGAGCCGGTGAACTTTTCCGGTCACGGCACTAGGCGTCTTTCCCGCGGAGCCGGAACCAGTAGAAGCCGTGTCCGGCCAGGGTGAGCAGGTAGGGCAGATCGCCGATGGCCGGGAAGCGCACCCCGCCGAACAGCTCGACCGGATGGCGTCCGTTGAACCGGCTCAGGTCCAGTTCCGTGGGCTGGGCGAAGCGCGAGAAGTTGTGCACGCACAGCACCAGGTCGTCCTCGTACTCGCGCAGGAACGCGAGCACGGCGGGATTGGAGGAGGGCAGTTCGGTGTACGTCCCGAGCCCGAAGGCGGGGTTCTGCTTGCGGATCTCGATCATCCGGCGGGTCCAGTGCAGCAGCGACGAGGGCGACGACATCGACGCCTCGACGTTGGTGACCTGGTAGCCGTAGACGGGGTCCATGATGGTCGGCAGATAGAGCCGTCCGGGGTCGCTGGAGGAAAAACCCGCGTTACGGTCCGGTGTCCACTGCATCGGCGTGCGGACGGCGTCGCGGTCGCCGAGCCAGATGTTGTCGCCCATGCCGATCTCGTCGCCGTAGTAGAGGATCGGCGAGCCGGGCAGCGACAGCAGCAGGGCGGTGAACAGCTCGATCTGGTTGCGGTCGTTGTCCAGGAGCGGGGCGAGGCGGCGGCGGATGCCGATGTTGGCGCGCATCCGCGGGTCCTTGGCGTACTCCGCGTACATGTAGTCGCGCTCTTCGTCGGTGACCATCTCCAGGGTCAGCTCGTCGTGGTTGCGCAGGAAGATGCCCCACTGGCACTTGGCGGGAATGGCCGGGGTCTTCGCCAGGATCTCCGAGACCGGATAGCGGGACTCCCGGCGGACGGCCATGAAGATCCGCGGCATGACGGGGAAGTGGAACGCCATGTGGCATTCGTCGCCGCCGGAGGCGTAGTCGCCGAAGTAGTCGACCACGTCCTCGGGCCACTGGTTGGCCTCGGCGAGGATCACCGTGTCCGGGTAGTGGGCGTCGATCTCCTTGCGGACCCGCTTGAGGAACTCATGGGTTGCCGGAAGGTTCTCGCAGTTGGTGCCCTCCTGTGCGTACAGGTACGGCACCGCGTCCAGCCGGAAGCCGTCGATGCCCAGGTCCAGCCAGAACCGCAGCGCGGAGATCATCTCCTCCTGGACGGCCGGGTTCTCGTAGTTGAGGTCGGGCTGGTGGGAGAAGAAGCGGTGGAAGAAGTACTGCTTGCGGACGGGGTCGAAGGTCCAGTTGGAGACCTCGGTGTCGACGAAGATGATGCGGGCGTCGGCGTACTGCTTGTCGTCGTCGGCCCACATGTAGTAGTCGCCGTAGGGGCCGTCGGGGTCCTTCCTCGACTCCTGGAACCACGGGTGCTGGTCGCTGGTGTGGTTCATGACGAAGTCGATGATCACGCGCATCCCGCGCTGGTGGGCGGCGTCCACGAACTCCACGAAGTCGGCGAGGTCGCCGAACTCGGGGAGCACCGAGGTGTAGTCGGAGACGTCGTACCCGCCGTCGCGCAGGGGGGACTTGAAGAAGGGCGGCAGCCAGAGGCAGTCGACGCCGAGCCATTGCAGGTAGTCGAGTTTGGCGGTGATGCCCTTGAGGTCGCCGACACCGTCGCCGTTGCTGTCCTGGAAGGAACGGACGAGGACCTCGTAGAAGACGGCTCGTTTGAACCAGTCGGGGTCGCGGTCCTTGGCGGGGGTGTCCTCGAACGTGTCCGGAACGGGCTCGTTGACGATCATCGTGTGGGTGACCCTCCGATCTGCGGGTTGGACGGTCGCAGGACGGTGAGGACGTGCGCGGGCCGGGTGCCCGGTTCGAGGCGCACGTAGTTGGCCCTGCCCCAGTGGTAGGTCTCGCCGGTGAGCTCGTCGCGCACCGGCACCGACTCGTGCCAGTCCAGGCCGAGTTGCGGCATGTCCAACGAGACCGTTGCCTCCTGGGTGTGGTGGGGGTCGAGGTTGACGACCACCAGAACCGTGTTCGAACCGCTCTTCTTCGAGTAGGCGATCACCGCTTCCTTGTCGGTGTGGTGGAAGCGCAGCGAGCGCAGGGTGTGCAGGGCGGGGTTCTCCCGCCGGATGGTGTTGAGGCGGGTGATGAGGGGGGCGAGGGTGTCGGGGGTGTCCCAGTTCCTGGGTTTGAGCTGGTATTTCTCGGAGTCGAGGTATTCCTCGCTGCCGGGGCGCAGGGGGGTGTTCTCGCAGAGTTCGTAGCCGCTGTAGATGCCCCAGGTGGGGGAGAGGGTGGCGGCGAGGACGGCGCGGACGGCGAAGGCGGGGCGGCCGCCGTGCTGGAGGTAGGCGTGGAGGATGTCGGGGGTGTTGGCGAAGAGGTTGGGCCGCATGTAGGAGGCGGCGTCGCCGGAGAGTTCGGTGAGGTAGTCGGTGAGTTCCTGTTTGGTGGTGCGCCAGGTGAAGTAGGTGTAGGACTGCTGGAAGCCGGTCTGGGCGAGGGTGTGCATCATCGCGGGGCGGGTGAAGGCCTCGGCGAGGAAGAGGACGTCGGGGTCGGTGGCGTTGATGCCGGCGATGACGCGTTCCCAGAAGACGACGGGTTTGGTGTGGGGGTTGTCGACGCGGAAGATCCGTACGCCGTGGGACATCCAGTGGCGCAGGACGCGGAGGGTCTCGGTGACGATGCCGTCGAGGTCGGTGTCGAAGGCGATGGGGTAGATGTCCTGGTATTTCTTGGGGGGGTTCTCCGCGTGCGCGATGGTGCCGTCGGGGCGGTGGTGGAACCATTCGGGGTGTTTGTGGACCCAGGGGTGGTCGGGGGAGCACTGGAGGGCGAAGTCGAGGGCGATCTCCAGGCCGAGGGTGCGGGCCTGTTCGACGAAGCGGGTGAAGTCCTCGAGGGTGCCGAGGTCGGGGTGGACGGTGTCGTGGCCGCCTTCGGGGGAGCCGATGGCCCAGGGGACGCCGACGTCGTCGGGGGTGGCGTCGAGGGTGTTGTTGCGGCCTTTGCGGTGGGTGGTGCCGATGGGGTGGATCGGGGGGAGGTAGACGACGTCGAAGCCCATGGCGGCGATGGCGGGCAGCCGGCGGGCGGCGGTGCGGAAGGTGCCGTGGGGGTGGTCGGGGGTGCCCTCGGAGCGGGGGAAGAACTCGTACCAGGCGCCGTACAGGGCGCGTTCGCGTTCCACCAGCAGTGGCAGGGGCGGCGAGACGGTGAGCAGCTCCCGCAGCGGATGACGGGCCAGGACCGCGTCCACCTCCGGCGTCAACGCCGCCGCCAGACGGGAGGCGGGCGGGCGGCCCTCGTCGCGGAGCGCCGCGACGGCGGCGCGCAGAACGGCGCGTTTCCCACCCCCCTTGGCCACGCCGGCCACCGCGCGCTCGTACAGCCGGGCGCCCTCCTCCAGGACCAGTTCGGTGTCCATCCCCGCGGGGATCTTGATCTGTGCGTGGTGCCGCCAGGTGGTCACCGGATCGCTCCAGGCCTCCACCTGGTACGTCCAGTGCCCCGGCGCGTCCGGGGTGACGTCGGCGCCCCAGCGGTCCGTGCCCGGGGCCAGTTCACGCATCGGGGTCCAGGGCCCGGGCCGGCCCTCGGGGTCCCTCAGGACGACATTGGCGGCGACGGCGTCATGGCCCTCGCGGAACACGGTGGCCGAGATCTCGAAGGTCTCACCGGTCACGGCCTTCGCGGGCCGGCGCCCCTGCAGGACCATCGGGCGGACGTCGAGGACCGGGATGCGCCCGACGGCGGTGGGCCCGGGCGGCGCGGGTGCACAGGCATGGGTGGCCTCGGTGCGGGGGGTACGGGGTGTCGGGGGTGATGACGAGTGGTGCGTGGCGGGCATGACCGCTCCTGTCCGCAGCAACGAGGGTGGGCGGAGGGATGTGGGGTCCGGGTACCGGTGGAGCCTTCCCACCCTGATCGGGTGCGCATTCCGGCACTTTGTTAACTACTCGCGCGTATGTCTACGCACAAGACCGGCCCCGTTCGCGGCCCCGGCGGCCCCGGGGGAGCCGGTCGTGGCGGTCCGTCACCCGAGGGGGGCCACCTGCAGGAGTCTGTCCGGCGAACCGGCTCCCCGGCCGGAGATCCTCCCGTTCACGGCGCCCGTGACCAGCGCCCGGGCCACCTGCTCCGGTGTGGCTTTCGGGTGACCCGCGAGATACAGCGCGGCCGCCCCCGCCGCGTGCGGCGCCGCCATCGACGTACCCGACCGGGTGACGCGGCCGGTGTCGCTCGCGGACGACGCGGAGGTGACGGACACCCCCGGGGCGAACAGGTCGAGGGCCGAACCGTAGTCGGAGAACGCGGCCCGGGCGTCCCGGCGGTCGGTGGCACCGACGGTGACGGCCTCCCGGACGTCGGCCGGGGACCCCAGGGCGGCGGGCCGGCCCGCGTTGCCTGCCGCGACCACACAGGTGACGCCGGACCGGATCGAGGCACGGACGGCCGCGTCGAGCTGGGCGTTGTACGAGCCGCCCAGGCTGAGGTTGGCGACGGCCGGCCGGTGGGCGTGCCGGGTGACCCAGTCGATGCCGGCGATGACCCGGGCGGTCGTGCCGGCGCCCGCGTCGTCCAGGACGCGCACGGCGACGACCCTCGCCTTCGCCGCGACCCCGAAGGTCCGGCCCGCGACGATCCCGGCGACCTCGGTGCCGTGGCCGTTGCCGTCGGGCGCGCCGCGGTCGCCGCCGACGAAGTCCCAGCCGTAGCTCGCGCGTCCGCCGAAGTCCCGGTGGCTGATCCGGATCCCGGTGTCGATGACGTACACCGTCACCCCGGCGCCCCCGGAACCGGGCGCCCGGTAGCCCCCGTCCAGCGGCAGGCCCGGCTGGTCGACCCGGTCCAGCCCCCAGGAGGGCGGGCTGCGCACGGCGTCCACCGTCACCGCCGTGTCCTGGACGACGGAGGCGACCGAGGGGTCGGCCGCGAGCCGCCGGGCCTGTCCCGCGTCGGCGTGCACGGCGAAGCCGTTGAGGACCGTGCCGTAGGTGTGGCTGATTCTCACCCCGTAGGCGGTGACGAGGCGCCGGCCGGTGTCCGGGGACGCCCGGGTGTCGCCCTTCAGCGTCACGAGATAGCTCCCGCCGACGGAACCGGGCCGGCCGGCGCCGACGACTCTCCCCTCCGGTACGGCCTGCGCGGGCGGACTCGCGGCCGACAGGACCAGGGTCGTGACGACCGCGGTCAGGCTCCCCGCCCGGCGCAGACGCCGGATGTGCGTCCGTGCCATGGTTCGCGTCCCCTCCTCGACTCGGCGCACCCCGGTCCGGGTACGGCGACCGGGCGCGCCACTGGGCAGCCTCTCGTGCGGGCCGGAGGGTCACAAGGTGGCCTAGGGGGGTGAATCGGCCATATCGTCGTTTGCGTGATCCGGCGCGCCTGGCTTCCGGCAGGGGCGAGGACAACACCGGTACCGTGCTGGATGACCGGGCGTACACAGCCGTACGTCCATCCAGCGAACGCGCCACGCCGAGGTGGAATGTGAAGGCGATCCGTCGATTCACCGTCCGACCCCTTCTCCCCGAACCCCTCCGGCCGCTCAGTGACCTGGCCCGCAATCTGCGCTGGTCATGGCACGCGGACACCCGTGAACTCTTCCAGTCCGTCGATCCCGAACGCTGGGCCGCCTCGGACGGGGACCCGGTACGGCTGCTCGGCGGAGTACGGCCGGAGCGCCTCGCCGAACTGGCCGAGGACCGCCGGTTCCTGCGCCGGCTGACCGCCGCCGTCGACGAGCTGCACGACTATCTGACCGGCGACCGCTGGTACCAGAGCCGGCCCACCGCAGCCGAACTCCCCGCCGCCGTCGCCTACTTCTCGCCGGAGTTCGGTATCACGGCCGCCCTGCCCCAGTACTCCGGCGGCCTCGGCATCCTCGCCGGCGACCATCTGAAGGCGGCCAGCGATCTCGGCGTCCCGCTGATCGGCGTGGGACTGCTCTACCGGCACGGCTACTTCCGCCAGACCCTCTCCCGCGACGGCTGGCAGCAGGAGCACTACCCCGTCCTCGACCCCAACGAGCTGCCGCTGAGCCTGCTGCGGGAGGCGGACGGCACCCCCGCCCGGGTCTCCCTCGCCCTGCCCGCCGGCCGGCAGCTGCACGCCCGGATCTGGCTGGCCCGGGTGGGCAGGGTCCCCCTGCTGATGCTCGACTCCGACGTCGAGGAGAACGACCTCGGCGAACGCGGGGTGACCGACCGGCTCTACGGCGGCGGCAGCGAGCACCGGCTGCTCCAGGAGATGCTGCTCGGCATAGGAGGTGTCCGGGCGGTACGGACGTACTGCCGGCTCACCGGGCACGCCCCGCCCGAGGTCTTCCACACCAACGAGGGGCACGCGGGCTTCCTCGGCCTGGAGCGGATCGCCGAACTCGGCGACGACGGGCTGGACTTCGACTCGGGACTGGAGGCGGTCCGGGCGGGCACCGTCTTCACCACCCACACCCCCGTCCCGGCCGGCATCGACCGCTTCGACCGCGAGCTGGTCGCCCGGCACTTCGGCCCCGACGCCGAACTCCCGCGCATGGACGTCGACCGCATCCTGCGGCTGGGCCGGGAGACCTACCCCGGCGGCGAACCCGACCTCTTCAACATGGCCGTGATGGGCCTCAGGCTCGCCCAGCGGGCCAACGGGGTGTCCCTGCTGCACGGCCAGGTCAGCCGGGGGATGTTCGCCGGCCTGTGGCCCGGCTTCGACCCCGACGAGGTGCCGATCACCTCCGTCACCAACGGGGTGCACGCCCCGACCTGGGTGGCCCCCGAGGTGCTGCGGCTCGGCGCCCGCCAGGTGGGCGCCCAACGCGCCGAGGACGCGCTGGCCGTCGGCGACGGCGACCGCTGGGACGTCGTCTCGGGCATCTCCGACCAGAGCATCTGGGACCTGCGGCGCGTCCTGCGCGAGCAGTTGGTGGTGGAGGTGCGCAAACGGCTGCGGGCCTCCTGGCGGCAGCGCGGGGCGGGCACCGCCGAGCTGGGCTGGATCGACGGGGTCCTGGACCCCGACGTCCTCACCATCGGGTTCGCGCGCCGCGTCCCGTCGTACAAGCGACTGACGTTGATGCTGCGCGACCGCGACCGGCTGAGGGAACTCCTCCTCCACCCGACCCACCCGATCCAGATCGTCGTCGCGGGCAAGGCGCACCCGGCGGACGACGGCGGCAAGCGCCTGGTCCAGGAGCTGGTCCGGTTCGCCGACGACCCGCGTGTGCGGCACCGGATCGTCTTCCTCCCCGACTACGGCATGGCGATGGCGCAGAAGCTGTACCCCGGCTGCGACATCTGGCTCAACAACCCGCTGCGCCCGCTGGAGGCCTGCGGCACCTCCGGCATGAAGGCCGCGCTCAACGGCTGCCTCAACCTCTCCGTCCTGGACGGCTGGTGGGACGAGTGGTTCCAGCCCGACTTCGGCTGGGCGATCCCCACCGCGGACGGCGCCGGCACCGACCCCGACCACCGCGACGACATCGAGGCGGCGGCCCTGTACGACCTCCTCGAACAGCGCATCACGCCGCGCTTCTACGAGCGGGGCCGTGCCGGTCTGCCCGACCGCTGGATCGAGATGGTCCGCCAGACCCTCACCCTGCTGGGACCCAAGGTCCTGGCCGGCCGGATGGTCCGCGAGTACGTCGACCGGCTCTACACCCCCGCCGCCCAGGCGCACCGCGCGATGACCCCGGACACCGCCCGCGAACTCGCCGACTGGAAGGCACGGGTGCGCTCGGCCTGGCACGCGGTGTCGGTCGACCACGTGGAGACCTCGGTCGCCACCACCACCGCGGAACTCGGCACCACGCTCGCCCTGCGCGTCCGGGTGGGCCTCGGCGAACTCGCCCCCGAGGACGTCGAGGTCCAGGCGGTCTCCGGCCGGGTCGACGAGGAGGACCGCATCACGGACGCCTCCACCGTCCCCCTGAAGGCGGCCTCCGGCCCCGACCTGGAGGGCCGCTGGCTCTACGAGGGCCCCCTGTCCCTGGACCGCACCGGCCCCTACGGCTACACGGTCCGCATCCTCCCCTCCCACCGCCTCCTCGCCTCGGGGGCGGAGCTGGGGGTGGTGGCGGTGCCTTCGGAGGAGGACGGGGGTGCGGGGGCCGGGGTGCTGATGCGGTAGCGGCACGGTGAGACAAGGGCGTCGGGCGGCCGCGGGGGGCTGCCCGACGTGCCGCGTCCACCGTTCGACGGCACGCCGGGTGCAGCTGCTTTCCGTCCCCTCGCCGTCGTCGTCCGCGAGGCCTTCCCCGAGGGCGACGGGCCGGGATCAGTCCACCGCAGCCGTCGGCCACACGGCGTACCGCCGCAAGCCGTACATCAGCGGCGCGGCGGCGTCCCGGTACGCCGTCACTTCCAGGACCTCGCCGAACACCACGCTGTGGTCGCCCACCGGCTTGATGGCGGTCACCTTGCAGTCCGCCACCGTGCGGGCGTGGTCGGGCAGGTGAGGGCCGGCGGCTGCGGGCCCGGTTCTCCAGAGCACCCCCTCGAAGCGGTCCGGTACGCCCGAGGCGAACCGTTCTGCCACCGGCCTCCCGCCGTCGTGCAGCAGGTTGACGGCGAAGGATCCGCGCTGCTCGACCGCGCGCAGCGTGGGGCTCCCCTCTCTCACGCAGACCAGCAGGGTCGGGGGATCCAGGGCTACGCTGCTCAGCGAGGAGCAGGTCAAGCCTCGTGGTCCGCCTTCGAGGTCGAACGTGGTGACGACGACGACACCGGTCGGGAATCCTGACATCAACGAGCGGAAGTCCTCCGCCTGAGCCGACTCGACGGCCGGCTCGACGGGCCTGGTCCTCACCGTGCACTCCTCGGGGATCGCAGCGGCCCCTGGCCGCCGGGCTTCGTGATCGCATGTGCCGGCCGTCCACGGCAACCGTCCGTGCGGCCGGCACCGGGCCGGGAGGATCCTGTCGTCGTACCCCACCGGAGGTGCGGCGACAGGATTCGGGGCGTGTGGTGCTGTGAGCTGCGTCGTACGTGCCGTGCCGTGCCGTCGTACGTCCGCGGGCGTGCCCGTGACCTTCCCGCGCCGCCGGAGCGGTTCACCGGATCCCGTCCCGTGGCACTAGGACAATGCTTCGGGGCGGAGTCCGCCCGCCGTGGCTTCCGGCTCGGGGCCGGGTGCCACCGTCGTACCGCTGCTCTGCCCCCGCAGCAGTACGGCTGCCGCGACCGCGCCCAGGGCCGCACCCGCCGCAGCCACCAGGACCGCTGTGTGCAGCCCGTCCGCCATCAGGTCACCCACCGAGCGCAGAATGCTCTGCCTGACATCGGCGGGCAGGGCCTCGGCACCGCTTGACTGCCCGTGTTCGATGGCACTGGCCAGTTTCTCCCGGGCGGCGTCCGGCAGCGGAACCGTGGCCAGCACGTCCGGCAGACGTGAGTGCAGTCGCTGCTGGACCACGGTGCCCGAGAGGGCCACCCCGAAGACGGCCCCGACCTGGCGGCAGGTCTGGGACATCCCCGAGGCGACGCCCGCCTGTTCCGGCGGGACCGCCGACAGCAGCGCCACCGTGGCAGGCGCCCCGACCACGGAAACGCCGGTACCGATCAGGACCAGGGGCCACCAGTACGTTCCGAAACCGCTGTCGGCCTCCATGCCCACCAGCCCGACGAATCCGGCGACCGCCACCAGGGAACCGGCCACGACGGCGAGCCGGGTGCCCAGGCGGGCGGCCACGGCCGGCGCCAGCAACGACGCCACCGTGATGGAGGCGGTGAGCGCCAGTAGGCGCAGACCGGTCTGCACGGGGGTGAGCCCGTTCACCTGTTGCAGGAACAGGGTGAGCAGGAAGATGACCCCGTACAGGCCGAAGAAGCCGAAGAAGTTCACCGAGCACGTCATCAGGACGACCCGGTGGCGCAGCAGGGCCAGGGGCAGCATGGGGTACGGGGTGCGGCTCTCCCAGCGCAGGCATCCCCCGAGCACCAGCACCGAGCCGGCGAGCAGCCCGACGATCAGGGGAGATCCCCAGCCCCGGCGGCCGGCCTCGATCAGGGCGTAGGCCATCGCACCGATACCGGTGACGAACAGCAGCTGACCGATCCAGTCGGCCCGCCGGCCGGCCCCCGCCGTGCCGGGCTCGGGCCGGGTCCGGCCGAGCGGCAGCAGAGCGGCCAGTGCCCCCAGTGCGAGGACGCCGATCGGCAGGTTGATCCAGAAGATGCTCTGCCAGGAGTAGGCGTCGACCAGCAGCCCGCCGACGATCGGGCCGGCGGCCAGGGCGACGCCGCCCACCCCGGCCCAGGTCGCCACCGCCGAGGCTCGCGCCCGTTCCTCGGTGTAGAGCTGACGGATCAGGGCCAGCGACACGGTGATCATGACCGCGCCGAAGACGCCCTGCACGGCCCTCGCCACCAGCAGCGCCTCGATGCCGGTGGCGAGCGCGCAGGCCACCGACGCGCCGGTGAAGCCGGTCAGGCCGACCAGGAAGACCCGGCCGCGCCCCAGGGAGTCCCCGAGCGTGCCGGCCGTCAGCAGGAAACAGGCGAAGGTGAGGACGTAGATGTCGAACACCCACTGGAGGTCCGACACCCCGATGTCCATCTTCTCCTGCATGTCGGGGAGAGCCACTCCCACGACGGTGCTGTCCAGGTAGACCATGACGACACCGGCGCAGATGAAGGCCAGGCGCAACGGGCGCGGGCCGCGCCCCTGTGCGGCCTGCGCCGTCACGAGCCGACGACCGCAGTGTCTCGGTGGCTGCTGGTGAGCTCGATGTCCTCTCCGAGCAGACCGCGCAGGATGAGGCCGATGCTGTCGATGAGGGCGCGCATGGCGACCGGGTTGATGATCGGCTCCAGGCTGGGGATGCCCATGTCGAACTCGCAGGAGAACAGCACCACGACGTCGTCGCCGGCCTGCTGGACGTCCCAGCTGCCGTCGAACCGGGCGAAGTCGCCGGTGAGTTGCTCGAAGGTGATGGTCCGCTTGGCGGCGTCGACCACGTCCCGTTCGGTCCAGTGCAGCACACCGCCGCGGAAGTTCACCGCCCAGGCGGAGTCGACGGTTCCGGCCTCGTCGGCGGTCACCGTGACCTCACGGACGGCGTCGGTGTGGTCGGCGTACCGCTCGAAGTCCCGGACGCGCTCGAACACCTCGTCCGCGTTCCGACCGGAGAGCAGTCCCTCGACACGTATGAAGCAGGGCATGGGGGTTCCTTCCAGAAGTTCGTACAGCAGGGGCCCGGCCGGCAGCGGCGGGGGTCAGCCCAGGACGAGCGGTCCGCCGGCGAAGGCCGTGCACAGTGCCTGGCTGGACCAGGCGCGTGACGGCGGGTGGAATTTCAGGGCGGCCGCGCAGGCGGCCAGGTACGACGTCTCGTCACTGGAGACGTAGGACATGCCGCCGAGCGCCTCCAGGCAGCGCGGCACGACCCGGTCGATCGTGTCCTGGACCGAGAACCGGACCACCAGCGACTGCAGCAGTTCGGCCTGTCCCACAGGTCCGTCGCCGTCCAGGGGGGACGCGGCGCCGACGACGGCGCCCATCGCGGCCTCCAGTTCCACCAGGATCCGGGCCCGCTCGGCGACGTCCGTCCGGTCCCGGTCGAGCACCCGCTCCGCGAGTGCGCTGGCCATGCCCAGGTAGGAGGCCGCCATCATCAGTTCGAACCAGATGAAGCCGACGTTCTGGATTCCGTCCAGGCTGCCGTCCTCACCCAGCTCGGTGCGGACCACCATGTCCGAGGGCACCCGGACGTCCTGGAGCCGCACTTCGTCGCTCTCGGCGCCCGCCAGCGCGGCGGTACCCCAGAAGGGGTGCACGGAGATGCCGGGGGTGGTGGCGGAGATCAGTGCCACGGCGAGCTGCGGACCGTTGTCGGTGTCGAGGGTCACGGACGCCGTCAGCAGGTCCATCGAGGCAGACAGGCTGCAGGGCTTCTTGACCCCGTTGAGGACGATGTCGTCGCCGTCCTGTCTGGCCGTGATGGAGGACGCCAGGATCGACTGCCCCGACCTGCCCTCGGCGAATCCGGAAGCCATCAGCAGCTTCTGGTCGGCCACGGCCTCCAGCAGCATCCACTCCAGTCCCTTGGTGGCCTCGTACGCCTGGATGAGGCCGGCGACGGAGAAGTGGTGCATGGTGGTGGCCACCGCCAGGGACGGGCTGCGCGAGGCCAGGGCCCGCTGCAGCCGTACGGCCTGTACCGCGCTCGCCCCCAGGCCCCGGTGCTCCTCGGGCACCACCAGCCCGGGGCCGCCCGCTTCCTTGAACAGGGTCAGTGCGGGGCCCTGCGGCCGTTCCCGTTCCTTCAGCGGGAGAGCGGCCAGTCGGTCGTCCAGTCCGGGCAGGAACGTCTCCAGAGTCGAGCGCTCTGGCTCAAGAAACCGCATCACTGTCTCCTGCGGGTCCGGGCCAGGGCTTGCCCGCGAGCGTACTGTCGATCCAACGGCCGATCTCCCTGGCGATCGGCTCGGGCCGGTTGGCCCAGGCGGTGTGGCTGAGTCGTTCGGAGTGGTGCCAGCGGGACACCTCGGCGCTCCGCAGCAGCCCGCACAGGGCGTCCACCGCTCCCGGCGGCGCCAGTAGGTCGTTGCCGACCGACACCGCCAGCACCGGCAGGCGCAGGTCCGCGATGAGCTGTTCGTAGTCGACGTCGGCGCCGGTCGGGTGGTAGCGGCCGGTACGGGCCATCCGCGCCCAGTCGCCGACCAGGACCCGGGACTGACGGCCGGCGAAGCCCAGGACGTCACCGGGCCAGTAGCCGCGCAATCGGGCGACACCTGCGACGGTGTTGGTGCCCAGGAGCGGAATCAGCCCGGTCAGTCCCGGGAAGGTGCGAAAGTGCGGCGTACCCGCCGCGACCAGCAGCATGCCGTCGAGTGCGGCCGGCTGCCTGGCCGCGTACATCAGGCCGATCTGCCCACCGAGGCTGTGTCCCAACAGGAACACCGCGCTGTCCGGCGCCCGTTCGCGCAGGGCGCCGAACACCGCCGGGTAGTCCACGGTGGCCAGCTCGTGATAGCCGTACCGGGCCGAAGCGTCCGGTCGGGGACGGCTGTCTCCGTAGCCACGAAGATCAGCCACCGCCACGCCCAGGCCGTGCGCCGAGAGCGCGGCGGCGAAGCGCCGGTAGAACCGTGCCCGTACACCGAGCGCCGGCCACACCACCACCAGCGGGGCCCCGGCCGGACCCGGCCAGTGGAGCACCGCCAGCTCGGCTCCGGCCGGCAGCTGCACGACCAGGCGGTCCGGCTCGTCGCCCGCCGGAGGACGTTCGGCCCGGTCGGTCACTCGCCCATTCCCATGTACGCCAGGCGGGTGGTCTGGGTCTCGGCGGCCCACTGCAGGGCGGTGGCGATCCGCTCGTCCGGGGTGCTGTCCAGCAGCCGGCGGCCCGGCCAGATCTCGTGGTCGCCGATGACGTCGGCGATCTGCTCGATGCCGGCCTGGAACAGCTCCTCCCGGCGCTGCAGCACGGCGAGCACCGGCAGCTTGGCCCACAGCTCGTTGCCGCGCCGGACCACGTCCGCCAGGTGCGGCTTGAGCGACGGGTCACGCTCCAGGTGCCGCTTGACGATCTCACTGCCGACCGTCAGATGCCGGATCTCGTCGATGCCGGCTCCGCGCTCCACGCTCGCCGCCGCGGGATCGACGATCTTCCACTTGTGCTCGCTGAGTTCACCGGTGGGCGCCAGCACCCCCTCGACCAGGATGGTGAGAACGGCGACCCCGGAGACGAAGGCGTGCGGTCCGTTCATCACCTCCAGACCGAACTCCTCCAGCGGGTCGAGGACGTTGCGCTGGTGCTCGCCCGCGTACTCCTCGATGACGTCGTCGAGTTCCGTCTCCGCGACGCCGACCTCCAGCATGTGCGCACGGAACGCCTGAGCGTGCCGGGCCTCGTCGATGAGCTGGGTGGCGTAGAACTCCATGGACTTCACGTCGGGGGCGTTCTGCACCAGGGAGGTGATGGCTCGTGCGGCCTTGTCCTCGGCGATGGAGCGGAAGGAGAACTCGAAGAGGAGCGCGTCACGCAGCGGGCCGGGCTTGGCCATGTAGTCCGGCGTGACGGCGTCCGGGTGGTGGCCGTTGACGAGCCCCTTCAGCGTGCCCTGGGCGACGTTGGCGATCCAGTAGTCCAGGTCGCACTGCTCCGGGCTGAGCCTGAGCTCACGGGCCCCCTCGAGCACGTTGGGGGCCAGGTCCCAGTCCGCCTCGGGGGCGATGTTCGTCGTCATCCTGTGGTCCTCGAGATTGTCGGATCAGATTGCGTTGGTAATGCGGAACAGTTGCCAGAGGGAGGAGGGCCGGGGGCCGCCTCTGAAGGCCACGTACTCGGGTTCGATCACGTGCGGCGCCCATTTGAGCTTGAACGCCTGCTGGGACCGGGCCGGATAGACGAAGGTGCCCCGCTCGGCGATCAGCCGCACCATGCGGGCGAGGACGGCGCTGGCGTTGGCCGGCTCGGTGCCGAGTCCGGCGAACGGGGTCAGGCCCAGGTGGAGCCATTCGGCTCCTTCCTCGGTGAAGGCCTGCAGGGCGGCGAAGTTGATCAGCTCGATCGTCCCGACCGATGCCTCGGGGGTGCGTCGGGTCAGGTCGTACAACCAGCCGGGGCGGCTGCCGTACGACGGCGAGTAGGAGACGTAGCCGATCACGGCCCGGTCCCGCTCGGCCACGAACAGCCGCCGGTGAGGAGTGCCCCGGCCGGTGCGTTCGCCGACCAGGAAGGTCATCCGTTTGACGTGCCAGCCCTTGTCGCGCAGCCATCTGCGGTCGATCTCGTCCAGTTCGGGCGGTGGATCGGCCGCCGGTACCTCACGGACCGACACACCCTCACGTCTCGCGCGGGCCATGTTCTGCCGGATCTTCGCCAGGGACTTGCCCTTCAGCGAGAAGCGGGCGAGGTCGACGCTGTACGAACTGCCCAGCTGGTTGACCGTCCAGTCCGCTCCGGCGAAGAGGTCCAGGTCCGCGGCCCGGACCTGCACGGCCACCAGCCGCTGACGGCCGGTGACCACCCGCTCCTGGAAGTCGGCCAGGAGCGCGCCCCGGTGCTCGGCGGGTGCAAACGGCCCGCCGAAGACGAACACCGTCCCGCCGCGGCGCCGGTAGGGGATGACACCCGGCACGGATGCGGAGGTGAAGTGCTCGACGCCGTCGTTGTAGGCGAGGTACCCGCTGGGGTGGTCGGCGTAGGCGGCGATGCTCTCCAGCGCGTCCGGCGGCGCGGCCGTCATACGGGCTGCACCTCGCCCTTCTGCGCGGCGTGGAAGGCCTTCTGACGGCCGGTCTCGAAGTGCTCGAACGGCTCGGGTATCGGCTTGGCGTAGTTGCCCAGCAGGCCTCGGTCGCCGAACAGGTGCAGCGGGACGACCAGGAGGGCCCACTCCGGGCCGACCAGCCACACCCACAGCAGGATCACGGCGCCCGCGGACAGCCAGGTGTGCATGACGTTGTACAGGATGTGGAACACCGGGTGGACCTTCCCGTCCTTGGACAGGGTGTAGGCGATCAGGCCCGGGATGTATCCGATGATGTCGATGTAGGCGAACAGCAGGATCGCCGGTCCCCAGCGCACCTCGTCGATGTGCCACAGAAAGGCGACGGCGGCCACGGCCAGGGCGCCGAGGTATTCCGCCCGTGTGGTGCGGTAGTTCTGCCGGTGCCCGAAGGCTTGTTCCGCGCTCATGGTTTCCTTCCCACACCCGGGCGATCAGGCCGTGGCGTAGACCTGGTACCGGTTCTGGATCATGTGGCGGATGGAGGCCCGCCATGCGTTCTCGCTGGCCTTGACGTCCGCCGCGGACTCGCAGCCGGGGATCTCCGCCAGCGAGCTGGGGATGGGGTGCTCGTGGAAGAGCACGGCGGTCATGTCCAGCAGCCGGTCGAGCCGGGTCTTCGCCCAGTCGGGTACCACGTCGAAGAACGCGGGTCGCACCAGGCGTTCGACGATGTCGGGGGCGAGGACCCGCAGGGGGTTGACCGTGATGCCGAGGGCGGCAGCCTCTTCGATGATCACTTCGGTCAGCCGGGCGGAGGTGAGGGCGTGGGAGCCGCTGCTGATCCAGTACTCCCCGTGCCGGACATCCTGGTCGAGCAGTGTCACGATGGCCCGGGCCACCACGTCCTGGGGAACGAAGTCGACGTAGCCCGTGGGGTGGCTGGGTACGAAGGGCAGCCGGTTGCGCAGCACGTTGTGTGCGAAGGTGTGCAGCCCCTGCGTTTCCGAGATCTCGCCGGTGACGGAGTCCCCGATGATGATCGACGGGCGTACGATCACGGCCTGTGCGCCGCTCTCCCGGACGATCTTCTCGCCGGCGACCTTGGAACTCACGTACAGCGAGGGGCTGCTGTTGGCGCGGCCGGCCTGCTCGCCGCCTGCCGCCCGGATCTCCTCGGCGCGCGAGACGTAGGCCGTGCTGACGTGGATGAGCGGTGCGGCGGCGTCGACGGCGAACCGTGACATCCGATGGGCGCCCTGCACGTTGAGGGTTTCCATCTCCTCCGCGGTGCTGCTGAACTTCACCATGCCCGCGGCGTGGATCACGACGTCCACCTCGGAGCACAGCTTGCGGTACGCGGCTTCGTCGAGGCCCAGCAGGGGCTGGGAGACGTCGCCGTACACCACCTCGGCGCAGTCGGAGGGGGGGTTTCGGTGGGCGAGGGCGATGACGCGGTGGTGCTTCAGCTGCGGTACGAGCGCGGTGCCGAGCACTCCGGAACCGCCGGTGAGCAGGACAGTCTTGTCTGACATGTGGGTGCTCTTTCGGAGCTGTGGGGTAGGGGGAGTCTCAGAATCTCTTCGCCATGGCGGCCAGCGCGTCGTCCATCGCTTCCAGCAGCTGGGTCTCCTCGTCCGGGGAGATCACGGCGGGCGGGGTGACGCGCACGACCGGGTGCGCGTTGAGCGAGTGGTTGACCACCACGTGACGGTCCACCAGCTCCAGGAGGAGTTCCCCGGCCTGGCTGGCGTCGACGAGTTCGATGCCGATGAGCAGACCGGCACCGCGCACCTCGCGGACCAGGTGGGGGGCCCGGTCGGCGGCGATGGCGCGCAGGCCGTCCAGTAGCCGGGCACCCGTCTCGGCGGCCCGGTCGACCAGTTGCTCGTCGCGGATCACCTCGACGGTGGCGCGGGCCGCGGCCATGGCGATGGGGGCCCCGGAGTAGGTGGACGTGTGCAGGAAGGGGTCGGCGTCGAAGGGCGCGAAGGCCTCCGGGGTGGCCAGTGCGGCCGATACCGGGACCACGCCCCCGGAGAGGGCCTTCCCGATCAGCAGGACGTCCGGCCGCACCTGCTCGAGGTCGCAGCCCCACCATGCGCCCAGCCGCCCCAGTCCGGTCATCACCTCGTCGACCACCAGGAAGGCGTTGTGCTCGCGGCACAGCGCTGCCACTTCCTTGAGGTAACCGGGCGGTGGCATGATCACGCCGGCCTCGCTCTGGACCGGTTCGAGCACGACGCAGGCGTCGTCGCCCTCGGCCAGGGCTGCGGCCAGCGCCGCCGTGTCGCCGAAGGGTACGTGTTCCACGGCGGGCAGGAGAGGCCGGAACGGATCCTGGTAGAAGGACTTCGCCGTCAGGGACAGGGCTCCGACGGTCTTGCCGTGATAACCGTTCTCCATCGAGATCAGCCGGCGCTTACCGTGCGCCCTGGCCAGCTTGATGGCCGTCTCCGTGGCTTCGGTACCGGATCCGGAGAAATGGACCCTGTCCAGCCCGGCCGGTGCGACCGAGGTCAGCGCCTGGGCGGCGAGACCGACCACGGGGTCGAGGAAAAGACGGGTGGAAAGGGCCTGCTTTTCCGCCTGCTGCTGTACTGCTGTGACGATGTGCGGGTGCCCGGCTCCGGTGAAGAAGACACCGTAGCCGCCGCAGTTGAGGAATTCCTGGCCATCGGTGGTGGTGACGCGGGCGCCGGAAGCGGAGTGCTCGACGAGACTGCCGAACATCGCGGCGAGTTGGCTGCGTCCTTTGCTCAGGTGTGCACGGTGCAGGGCGATCGCTTCGTCGGTGGAAATATCGCCGGCCTTCGCGGATGCATTCATTCTGGCGTTTTTCTCCAGGGAGGTGGTTCGTCGTTCGCCGTCCGCCACCAGGGCCTCACGCTCGCTCCACCACCGCCTTGAGTCTGGCCAGTGTGGCGCGCATGCCCTCCCGGTTGGCGGCGGACCGGCGCTTGGGCGGGGTGCCCGTGAAGACCAGGCCGAGGAGCTTGGCGGCCGGGGCACTGCGACCTGTTCGCAGGTCCACCCAGTACTCCGTCACCAGGCAGCCGGAGTCCTGGTCCTCGAAGCGGTAGCCCCACAGCGCGACCGGCATGCCGAACGTATGCACCGAGAAGGCGAAGTCACGTGCCTTCTCGGCGCGTACGACGCTGCATGAGGTGAACCAGAACCACAGTCGCCTGCGATTCCATCCGATGAACCGTGTGCCCGCCTCGAAGTGCTGGCTTCGAGACCAGACACCCACGCACTCGGGACTCCACTCACCCATGCGCCGGAGATCGCTCACCGCGCGGTAGACGGATTCTGCGGAAGCATTGACGAGAATCGTCTCCTCGACTCTCGCTGGGTGTTTCATCGACGCTCCAAAGGCCTGCGTGAGGTGTCATTTGGCGGATGAGATCAGGATCAACCGGCTGTACGCGCGAGGATTTGCTCGTGAAATGCCCTGATTGCAGGGCCGGTCACGCAAGGAGCTATGCGCGAGGTGTGCGTATCGATGACTGGAATCCGATAGATGGTCAGGTTCCCTGCGGGGAGATCACGATGGCAACTCTAGTGACCCTCATTGAAGAGTCAAGTAGCGATTTGCCGGGCTAGGGGAACCCTCAAACCCTTCCAAAACAGTGGAGTGCGCCCCGGAAACATCAAAATTCAGCCACGTCGCGACGGTCCAGACCTTCGACCGGCATGGTGCAGGAAACTGCAGGTGAACCGGTCACGGGGCTCAATTCGGAGGTCGCACCCCCTCGCCAATGACCCCAATCGGAATAAATGCACCATCGCGCCGGCCGCCTGAATGACTGAAATGCGGTGTCAGTGACACGTGTCGGCCTCCTCGCGATTCTCCGTCGTTCGCCAGGAGTTCAGAGCGCCGGAGCCCGAAGAGGCGCGGCGCAATGCGCCCCTGCTCGGCGGGAAAGGCCTCCGCTTGAAAGGCGTCCCCGGAAAGGCCTCCTCCACCCTCCACCGGGGACCAGCGGCGTCGACCCGGGCACCCAGGGGGTGGCGGTGCGGTGGGGGGACGGCGGCGGCGTGCGCCCAGGAGTACGCGGACTGCTGGGGAGGCCGGGCGCTCTGTTCAGTCCTTCGGTCCTCGCTCGCACAGACCGCGAAGGACCGTGCCGCACTTGCGCGCGTACGCCTGCTGCAACCCCCGGGTCGCCGGGCCCGCCGCGCGGGCGTACCACTTGGCCGCGCGGCTGAAGGCCGAGACCGTCAGCCATACCGTGCCGTCGCCGGTGCGGTCGACCAGGAAGGACTCCTCGCCGCACTCGGGGTGGCCGGAAAGGGTGCCGTAGGCCCAGCCGGCGCGGCGGTGTTCGTCGGTGGTCCATATGACGCGGCAGGGGGCCTTGATCAGGCCGGCCAGGGTGATCGTGACGTCCACGTCGGGCGCCGCGCGGTCCGCCGAGGTGGTGACGCCGACGCCCATCGCGCGGTGCATCTCCCACGTCATGACGGCCTCCGCCGCGCGCCGGAAGAGGTCGTGGCCCTCGCCGACGCGGGTGCGCACGTGCAGGGCGTGGAAGCCGGGCGGGCAGAAGCCGGGGCGGTCGCGGGTCGCGCCGACGTCGTCGTAGGTGAAGTCCTTGGGCGGCATGGGAGACAAGGGTAGGGCGGTACCCGGGGATGCCTTCCTCCCGGGTACCGCCCCGTGTCGGAGCCTCATGTCCTAGCTGACGTTGACCGCCGACCAGGCCGCGGCGACCGCCGTGTACTCGGTGCTGGTCGAGCCGTACAGCGCCGACGCCGCGCTCAGGGTCGCCGTGCGGGCGCCCTTGTAGTTCGTCGTCGAGGTCATGTACGTGGTCAGCGCCTTGTACCAGATCTGCAGCGCCTTGGCGCGGCCGATGCCGGTGACCGTGGAGCTGTTGTACGTCGGCGAGTTGTAGGTCACGCCGTTGATCGTCTTCGAGCCGCTGCCCTCGGACAGCAGGTAGAAGAAGTGGTTCGCGACACCGGACGAGTAGTGGACGTCCTTGCTGCCGACGGAGGAGGACCAGTAGTCCGCCGAGCCGCCGTCCTTGCTGGGCTTGTCCATGTAGCGCAGCGGGGTGCCGTCGCCGTTGATGTCGATCTTCTCGCCGATGAGGTAGTCACCGGGGTCGTTGGCGTTGGCCGCGTAGAACTCCACGCCCGTGCCGAAGATGTCCGAGGTCGCCTCGTTGAGGCCGCCGGACTCGCCGGAGTAGTTCAGGCCCGCGGTGTTGGCGGTGACGCCGTGGCTCATCTCGTGGCCGGCCACGTCCAGCGAGGTCAGCGGGTGGGTGTTGCCCGAGCCGTCGCCGTACGTCATGCAGAAGCAGCTGTCGTCCCAGAACGCGTTGACGTACGCGTTGCCGTAGTGGACGCGGGAGTAGGCGGCCACGCCGTTGTTCTTGATGCCGCTCCGGCCGAAGGTGTTCTTGTAGAAGTCCCAGGTGACCTGGGCTCCGTAGGCGGCGTCGACGGCGGCCGTCTGGTCCGTGGTGGAGCTGGAGGCCGCGCCGGTGCCCCACGTGTCGTCGGCGTCGGTGAACAGGGTGCCGGCCGAGGAGGACGTGGCGTGCGCCTTGTTGTACGTCTTGTGGCCGCCGCGGGTGCCGTCGGTCAGCTGGTACGTCGAGCCCGACAGGGTGGTGTTCAGGCTGACGGTGCCGGAGTACAGGCTCTTGCCGGTGCCGGTCTCGATGCCCTGGTACTCGTAGAGCTTCTTGCCGGTGGCCGCGTCGGTGATGACGTGCAGCTCGTTCGGGGTGCCGTCGTCCTGGAGGCCGCCGACGACCGTCTCGTAGGCGAGGACCGGCTTGCTGCCGTTGCCCGCCCAGATCACCTTGCGCGGCGCGTTGTCGGCGGCGGTCTTGGCCGAGCCGGCGGCCTTGGCGAGGGTCAGCGCCTGCTTCTCCGCCTTGGCGGCGGTGACGACCGGCTTGAGCGAGGCGACCTTGATGGTGGTCTTCGTCGCCTTGGTGACGCCCTTGTTCACGCCCGAGGCCGACTCGTGGACGACGAGGTCGCCGCCGAGCACCGGCAGGCCCGCGTAGGTCCGCTCGTAGCGCGTGTGGACGGTGCCGTCGGCGTCCTTGACGACGTCGCGGACGACCACTTCTCCTTGGTGCCGAGGCCTATCTCCTGGGCCGTCTCGGCCGCGTCGGCCTGCTTGCCCTTGATCAGCGCGGTGCGGGCGGAGGCGGAGAGCGCGGTCGGCGCGGCGAACGGCTTGGCCGCGGCGTCCGAGGCGGTCGGAGCGGCCACGGCACCGGAGGTCAGGCCGGTGGTGACCAGGGCGCCGGCCGCGACCGCGGTGGCGATCGCCAGGGTGGTGCGCTGGTGACGCGCGTAGAGGGAGGTCACACAAGCTCCTTGGATGTGGGGGTGCCCGGACGGCGTGGGGATGCCGTCCGAAGCTGCGGTGAAGTTGTGCGGCGGTTGCCAGGAAGCGTCGCACTAAGGTCGCGTACATGTCAGGACCCCCTTCTGATGTTGGCTGAAAATCGACCAACCGATGAACATTGCCGGAATGTAAACCGAGGTGACCTCGGTAAAGGGCCAACAGGTCGTGGGCAATCGCCTGGCAAAAAGGCGGTGCCGCTCCGGAGGGGTGTGTCCTCCGGAGCGGCACCTGTGAGCAGCCTGTCGGCGACCTACGGGAAGGTCAGCTTCCAGCTGTTGATGTACCCCGTGTCGGCGGCCGCGTTGTCCTGGACCCGCAACTGCCAGACACCGTTGGCGACTTCGGAGGAGGCGTTCACCGTGTACGTGGTGCTGAGGTTGTCGGTGCTGCCGCCGGTGCCGTACGCCTTCAGCGTGTATGCCGAGCCGTCGGGGGCGACCAGCTGCACCTGGAGGTCACCGATGTAGGTGTGGACGATGTCCACCCCGACCTGGAGGTTGGAGGGCGCGTTGCCGGTCCGGCCGGAGACGGTGATCGACGAGGTGACCGCCGCGCCGTTGTCCGGAATCGATACGTCGGTGGTGTTCTCGAAGGAGGTGCCACCGCCCCCGCCGCCACCGGGCCGCGAGCCGACCGCGATGGCCGCCCAGGCGTTCGCCACCGCCGTGTACTCCGCGCTCGTCGTGCCGTACAGCTCACCGGCCGCCGCCAGCGTCCCGGTGCGGGCGCCCGCGTAGTTGGTGGTCGAGGTGAACTTCGTGGTCAGCGCGCGGAACCAGATCTTCTCCGCCTTGTCCCGGCCGATGCCGGTGACCGGGAGACCGTCCGCCGTGGGCGAGTTGTAGGTGACACCGTTGATCGTCTTGGTGCCACTGCCCTCGGAGAGGAGGTAGAAGAAGTGGTTCGCCGGGCCGGACGAGTAGTGCACGTCGATCGAGCCGATGCCCGAGTACCAGCTGTCCTTCGACGAGCCGTCCTTGCTCGGCTTGTCCATGTACCGCAGCGGGGTCCCGTCGCCGTTGATGTCGATCTCCTCGCCGATGAGGTAGTCACCGACGTCCGAGGAGTTGTTGGCGTAGAACTCCACCGAGGTGCCGAAGATGTCCGAGGTCGCCTCGTTGAGGCCGCCGGACTCGCCGGAGTAGTTCAGGCCCGCGGTGTTGGCGGTGACGCCGTGGGTCATCTCGTGGCCCGCCACGTCGATCGCCGTCAGCGGGTGGGTGTTGCCCGAGCCGTCGCCGTACGTCATGCAGAAGCAGCTGTCCGACCAGAACGCGTTGACGTAGTTGCTGCCGTAGTGGACCCGCGAGTAGGCGCCCACGCCGTCGCCGCGGATGCCGCTGCGCCCGTGCACGTTCTTGTAGTAGTCCCAGGTCAGGGCCGCGCCGTAGTGGGCGTCGGCGCCCGCGGTCTCCGCGTTCGACGCCGCGCCGTTGCCCCAGACGTCGTCGGGGCCGGAGAACAGCGTGCCGGTGCCGGAGGTACCCCGGTTGAGGTTGTACGTCTTGTGGTTGCCGCGCGCCGCGTCGGTCAGGTTGTACGTCGACCCGGACTGCGTGGTGCCGAGCGTCACCGTGCCGCTGTACATCGTGTTGCCGGTGCCGGTCTCGATGCCCTGGTACTCGTAGAGCTTCTTGCCGGTGGCCGCGTCGGTGATGACGTGCAGCTCGTTCGGGGTGCCGTCCTCCTGGAGGCCGCCCACGACCGTCTCGTACGCCAGGACCGGGGTGCCGTTCGCCGCCCAGATCACCTTGCGCGGCGCGCGGTCGGTGGCCGCGCCGGCCGCGCCGTCGGCCTTCGCCAGGGTGAGGGCCTGCTTCTCCGCCTTGGCCGCCGTGACGGTGGGCGTCAGCGAGGCGACCTTGATGGTGGCGCCGGTGGCCTTGCGGACGGCCTTGGTCGCGCCCGACTTCGCGGTGTCCACGACCAGGTCGCCACCGAGGACGGGCAGGCCGGCGTAGGTGCGCTCGTAGCGGGTGTGCAGGGTGCCGTCGGCGTCCTTGACGACGTCACGGACGACCAGTGCCTCCTGGGCGCCGAGGCCCAGCTTGTCGGCGGTCGCCGCCTTGCCGGCGTCGGCCGTGCGGATCAGCTCGGCGCGCTGGGCGGGGGTGAGCTTGACGGACTCGGCGCCCGTCGGCTTCGGGGCACGCTCCGGGGCGGCGGTCGCGGCGCCGGACTGCACGGCGGCGGCGATCAGGGCGGAGACGCCGATCAGGGCGACGGCGGCGGTCTTGCGGACTGCTGTGTGGGGGGTGCGTCTGCGAGAGGAAGTGCTTCTCACCACTGACTCCTTCTGCTGGACACGACAAAGGCGGTGCGCAGAACGGTTTGTGCTGTGGGGTTGCTGTGGAGTAGCAGTGGGAAGAGTGGCAGGGGATTGCGCTCTCTGTCAGGAGCGCGTCAGAAATTTGGCCGGAAAGGGTCCGGTGTCCGGGGGTTCGTGTTCGATAAACGGATGATCAGGCTAGGCTGTCCCGCCAGGCCCGGTGCAGGTCCGCGAACCGGCCCCTGCCCGCGACGAGGTCGGCGGGCGCGCCGTCCTCGACGATCCGTCCGTGCTCCATCACCAGCACCCGGTCGGCGATCTCCACCGTCGACAGCCGGTGCGCGATCACCACCGCCGTACGGCCCTTCAGTACGGTCGCCATCGCGGCCTGCACGGCCCGCTCCCCGGGGATGTCCAGCGAACTGGTCGCCTCGTCCAGGATCAGCACCGCCGGGTCCGCGAGCAACGCCCTTGCGAACGCCACGAGTTGCCGCTGACCCGCGGAGATGCGGCCGCCCCGCTTGCGGACGTCGGTGTCGTAGCCGTCGGGCAGGGCGCTGATGAACTCGTGCGCGCCGATCGCCTTCGCCGCCCGCTCGATCTCCTCCCGGGTCGCGTCGGGGCGTCCGATGGCGATGTTCTCGGCGACCGTGCCGGAGAACAGGAACGCCTCCTGCGTCACCATGACCACCCCGCGCCGCAGCTCGGGCACGGCCAGCTCGCGCAGATCGACCCCGTCGAGCAGCACCCGCCCGCCGGACGGGTCGTAGAAGCGGGCCAGCAGCTTGGCCAGGGTGGACTTGCCCGCGCCGGTGGAGCCGACGACCGCGACCGTCTGCCCGGCGGGCAGGGTGAGGGCGAAGCGCGGCAGGACCTCCCCGCCGGTCCGGTAACCGAAGGACACCTCGTCGAACACGACCTCGCGGCCGGGCAGTCCGCCCCGGCGGGCGGGCAGTTCCTTCGGCACCGACGGCTCGGGCACCGACGGCGTCTGTGCCAGCAGCCCCGCGATCTTCTCCAGCGAGGCCGCAGCCGACTGGTACGAGTTGAGGAACATGCCGAGCCGGTCGATCGGGTCGTACAGCCGCCGCAGGTACAGCACCGCCGCCGCCAGCACACCCAGCGCCAGGGTGCCGCCCGCCACCCGGTAGGCGCCCCACAGGACGATCAGCGCGACGGCCGTGTTGGCGACGATCCGCGAGCCCGTGACGTACCGGGCCATCTCCAGCAGCGCGTCGCCGTTCGTCCGCTCGTGGCGGCGGTTGAGGTCCCCGAAGTCGGCGTCGTTGACGGCCTCGCGGCGGAAGGCGCGCACCGGCCGGATGCCGTTCATCGTCTCCACGAACTTCACGATCACGGCCGCGATCGCGGTGGACCGGGCGGTGAACACCCGGCCCGCGCGCCGCTGGTAGATCCGGACCAGCAGGTACAGCGGCACGAACGACGCGACCGCCACCGCGCCGAGCCCGAGGTCCAGCCAGAGCAGCATCGCCGAGATGTACCCGAAGGACAGCACCACGGTCACCACCTCCTGGAGACCCTCGTCGAGGAGTTCGCGCAGGGACTCCACGTCCGTGGTGGAGCGGGAGATGAGCCGGCCCGAGGTGTAGCGCTCGTGGAAGTCCACGCTGAGGGCCTGCGCGTGCCGGAAGATACGGCCGCGCAGATCGAGCAGCACGTCCTGGTTGACCCGGGCGGCCGCGATCAGGAACGCGTACTGGAGCGCGCCGGAGGCCAGCGCGCAGCCCAGATAGCCGACGGCCACCGCGATCAGCGGGCCGTCGTCCCCGGCCCGCAGCGCCGGCACCGCGCGGTCGATGGCGTACGCCACCAGCAGCGGCCCCGCCTGGACGGCCGCCTGCTGGAGCAGCAGCAGGAGCGTGGTCAGCGCGACCCGTGCCCTCATGGGGGCGAGCAGGGAGCGCAACAGGATGCCGGTGGCGCCGGGCGGGGTGGGCAGGACGTCCTTGTCGAAGGGGTCGCCGGCCGCCCGCACGGGCAGGTCCTCCGACCGGTCGTCGGTGGTGGGGGACGAGGTGGTGGGGGCGCTCATCGGTCGTCCTCCTGGCGGCCGTTCCCTGACATGAGGTGGGCGTACTCGGTGTTGGCGCGCAGCAGTTCCTGGTGGGTGCCGACGGCGGTGATCCGGCCCCCGGAGAGCAGGGCGACCCGGTCGGCGAGCAGCACGGTGGACGGGCGGTGGGCCACGATGAGCGCGGTCGTGTCGGCGAGGACCTGGCGCAGCGCGGCCTCCACGGCGGCCTCGGTGTGCACGTCCAGCGCGGACAGCGGGTCGTCCAGCACGAGGAACCTCGGCTGTCCCACCACGGCTCTGGCCAGCGCCAGCCGCTGCCGCTGCCCGCCGGAGAGGCTGAGTCCCTGCTCGCCCACCTGGGTCTCGGTGCCCTGCGGGAGGTCGTGCGCGAACTCGGCCTGGGCGATGGCGAGCGCCCGCTCGAGGTCGGCCGCGCCGGCCCGGTCGCCGGCCCCCATCAGCACGTTCTCCCCGATGCTCGCCGAGAACAGCGTCGGCTCCTCGAAGGCGACGGCGACCTTGGCGCGCAGTTCGTCGCGGGGCATCGCGGTGACGTCCTCGCCGTCGAGCGTGATCCGCCCGGCGGTCACCTCGTGCAGCCGGGGGACGAGCGCGGTGAGTGTGGTCTTGCCGCTGCCGGTGGCGCCGACGAGGGCCATGGACTCACCGGGCCGGATGTGCAGGTCGACCCGGTCCAGGGTCGGGGGCGAGCCGGGATCGGCATCGGGATACCGAAACACGACCCCGACGAACCGCAGCCCGTCACCGGTGACGCCCGGACCCGAGCCCGCGGACTCCCCACTCCCGGCACCCGTCCGGGCCCCGGCACCCGCCAACGCCCCCGCGCCCGCCCGCACCCCCGTCGCTGTTTCCGTTTCCGGGGGTTCGTCCATTACCTCGAAGTAGCGTTCCGTCGCTGTCGACGCCTCCTGGCTCATCGCGAGCAGGAAGCCGATCGAGTCGACGGGCCAGCGCAGGGCGAGGGCCGTCGACAGGAAGGCGACCAGGGTGCCCGCGGACAGTTCCCCGTCCGCCACCTGGACGGTGCCCAGCACCAGCGCCGCCCCGATCGCCGTCTCGGGCAGGGTCACGATGACGGCCCAGATCGTCGCCAGCAGCCGGGCCTTGCGCAGCTCCGTCCCCCGCAGGGTGGACGACAACGAACGGAAGGCCCGCGCCTGGCTGCGGTGCCGGCCGAACCCCTTGATGATCCGGATGCCGAGCACGCTCTCCTCGACGACCGTGGTCAGATCGCCGACCTGGTCCTGGGCGAGCCGTGCCACGACCGCGTAGCGGTTCTCGAAGACCACGCACATCACCATCACGGGGAGGGCGGGCCCCAGGATCACCAGGCCCAGGGACCAGTCCTGGAGCAGCATGATGATCACGCCCGCCAGGATGGTCACCGCGTTGACCAGCAGGAACGTCAGCGGGAAGGCGAGGAACATCCGCACCAGCATCAGATCCGTGGTGGCCCGGGACAGCAGCTGTCCCGAGGCCCACCGGTCGTGGAAGGCCACCGGCAGCCGCTGGAGATGCCGGTACAGCCCGGCCCGCATCTCCGCCTCGACGTGCGAGAGCGGCCGCGCCACCAGCCAGCGCCGGAGCCCGAACAGTCCGGCCTCCAGGAGCCCGAGCAGCAGCAGGTACAGCGCCCCGAGCCAGACGCCCGCCGGGTCACGGTCGGCGATCGGCCCGTCCACCATCCATTTCAGGACGAGCGGGATCACCAGCCCCACGCAGGAGGCGACGACGGCCACGGCCGCGGCGGTGAACAGCCGCACCCGCACCGGCCGCACATACGGCCACAAGCGCAGCAACGTCCGCACCGCGGACCGGTCCTTGGTGGTTGCACGTGTCGTCGACATCACGAGCGAGCCTACGGATCGGCACGGACATCGCCCACCGGGTTTTGGCCGGTGCCGGGTCGGTCGCTGGTCCTACGACCTGCGCGTTCGAGGGGCCCGTACCCCGTGCGGGTGAATCTCGGGGGTCCGTCCCCGGCCGGGCGGCGGTCAGCGGTCCGCGACGCGCATCTCGAACCAGGTCGTCTTGCCGCGGGGCAGCAGGTCCACGCCCCAGCGGTCGGAGAGCTTGTCGACGAGGAAGAGGCCGCGGCCGCTGATGTCCAGTTCCTGGACCGGCATGAGGCAGGGCAGACCCCGGGAGGGGTCGCGGACCTCGACGCGGATCCAGCCCCGGCGCCGGCGCAGCCGGAGGCCGAAGACACGGGCGCCGGTGTGGCGTACGGCGTTCCCGACGAGTTCCGAGACGAGCAGCACCGCGTCCTCGGTCATCTTGGGGGACAGCCCCCACTGGCGCAGGACGACGACCTGGGTGAGACGGCGGGCCGTGGCGGCGGACTCGGGGCGGGAGGGGAGCGGAACCTCGCCCTCCGTGGGGTTGCCGAACAACTCCAGCGCCTTCAGCGCCCGTTCGTCCTCCACCGCAGGCGACCAGCGTGCCGCGGCCACGTGCCCGTGCCCCCGCGGCTGTTCGACATCCTCCAGCCCCGCCATGCCCCCATCATGGCCGTCCGGGGCGCCCTCCGGGGCCGTTCCGGCGGAATACGCCCCCTCGGCGGTCTCGTCGGACGCCCGGCCCAGGGCCTGCGCCGGGGGCGGTTCGGAGTCCGGAGAATCCACGTTGACCTGCGGTGACGGATCCTGTGCGGGCAATCGCCGGACTCCCTCGACAAGGCGGGCTCAGGGTCAACCCCAGGGTCCCACGAACCGCCCCATCGAGGGACCCGGACGGGACATCTCGGATGAGACATCCCGTCAATTGCAAGCCTTTGCAACTCCGTTCGGGGAGACCTGCCTCACACGGCCGGCCTCAAGGGACCCGCCTCACGGGACCCGCCTCACAGGAACTTGGCCTTGCCCGGCCCTTCCTCGACGAAGCTCCGCATGCCGATCTCACGGTCGGCGGTGGCGAACAGACCCGCGAACCAGGTGCGCTCGACCGCGAGACCGGTGTCGAGGTCCGTCTCCAGACCGGTGTCGACCGACTCCTTCGCCGCCCGCAGCGCGAGCGCCGGGCCCTGGGCCAGCTTCGCGGCCCAGGCGTGGGCCTGCGGGTACACCTCGGCCGCCGGGACCACCCGGTCCACCAGGCCCAGGGTCAGCGCCTCGTCCGCCTTCACCATCCGGCCGGTGAAGATGAGGTCCTTCGCCCTGGAGGGGCCGATCAGCCGGGCGAGGCGCTGGGTGCCGCCCGCGCCGGGGATCAGCCCGAGCAGGATCTCCGGCTGGCCCAGCTTGGCGTTGTCGGCCGCGATCCGGAAGTCCGCGCAGAGGGCGAGCTCGCAGCCCCCGCCCAGGGCGTAGCCCGTGACGGCCGCCACGACCGGCTTGGGGATCCGGGCCACCGCCGTGAAGGAGTCCTGGAGGGCGCGCGAGCGCAGGACCATCGCGGTGTGGTCCATGTCCTGCATCTCCTTGATGTCCGCGCCCGCCGCGAACACCTTCTCCCCGCCGTACACCACGACGGCGCGGACGTCGTCCCGGCGGGTCGCCTCCTCGGCCAGCTCCTTGAGCCGGTCCTGCGTGGCGACGTCCAGGGCGTTCATGGGCGGGCGGTCGAGGCGGATCGTGCCGACGCCGTCGGCGACTTCGAGATGAACGGTCATGGCAGCAGGTTAACCACCATTAACGACGGCGGGCCCGGTGCCGTTGGTCACAGCACCGGGCCCGCCGGAGAGGGGTCCTGCCGGGGGCCTACTTGGTCCACTCGGCCCAGGAGAGGTTCCAGCCGTTGAGGCCGTTGGCCGGGTCGACCGTCGGGTCGGTGGAGTTCTTCACCGTCACCACGTCGCCGATCATCGAGTGGTTGAAGAACCACGCGGCCGGGACACCGCTGTCGTAGCCGCCGCGCACGTCGCGCAGGCCGATGCAGCCGTGGCTGGCGTTGTAGTTGCCGAAGGCGTCGCCGCCCCAGTAGTTGCCGTGCACGAAGGTGCCGGAGTTCGTCAGCCGCATGGCGTGCGGGACGTCCTTGATGTCGTACTCGCCGTCGTAGCCGACGGTGTCGCCGTTCATCCGGGTCACCGTGAACTTCTCACTGATGACCATCTGGCCGTTCCAGGTGGCGTAGCCGGGCTTGCCCGTGGTCACCGGGATGGTCTTGAAGAGCTTGCCGTCCCGCATGATCTTCATCGTGTGCTTCTTGGCGTCCACGATCGACACCTGGCTGCGGCCGATGGTGAAGGAGACGGTCTTGGACTGCTTGCCGTAGACGCCCTTGCGGCCCTCGACGCCGTCCAGGTTCAGCTTGACGGTGACCTTGGTGCCGGCCTTCCAGTACTGCTCCGGGCGGAAGTCCAGGCGGTCGTTGCCGAACCAGTGGCCCTCGACGTCCACGGCCGGCTCGGTCTTGATCTCGATGGCCTTCTCGACGTCGGCCGGCTTGGTGATGCCGCGCGTGAAGCGGACCGAGAACGGCATGCCGACGCCGACGGTGGAGCCGTCCTCGGGCGTGAAGTTGCCGATGAAGGTGTTCTGCGGGCTGAGCGTCGTGAAGGAGGAGTCCTCGGCGGCCGTACGCCCCTCGGAGTCCTTCGCGACCGCGTGCACCTGGTACTCGGTCGAGGCGGCCAGGTGCGTGGCCGGCGTCCAGCCGCTGCCGTCGGCGGAGATCGCGCCCTTGATCGCCGTGCCCTTGTCGTCCTTGACGGTGACCTCGGTCAGCTTGCCCTTGCTGGCCGTCACCTTCAGGGCGCCGGTGGTGTCGACGTCCTTGGCGCCGGTCTTCGGGGCGATCGAGACGACCGCCTCCGACTGCTTGCTCCCGGCCGCCGCCGCCGTGCTGCCCTTGTCGTTCTTCTCCTTGGCGTCGGACCCGGAGTCCGAGCCGCCGCCCCCGCCGCACGCCGTGACGGCGAGCAGCATCCCGCCGACGATCAGCGCCAACCGCTTGTTGCGGCCGCGTGGGCGCCTCGCGATCGACGCCCCCGATATCGGTCGCACGTTCAAGTCGTTCTCCCCTCCCCGGGCCTGGCCAGGCCCCCACCCCCGCGCTTCCCGCGCGATCATTTGCGCATATTAACCGCGCGGTTTTGAGCTGCGTGTCAGGTGAATGTCACCGTTCCGTCGCAACTTGGACCATGATCGGGCGGGGATGGTTGCACGGCGGGGAGAGGTTGTCCGCGGTCGGCTACCCGGCGTCCTCCGCGGTCCAGTCCGCCCAGCTCATGTTCCAGCCGCCGAGCCCGTTGTCCGGCGCGACCTCCTTGTCCTTGCTGTGGACCACCTCGACGACGTCCCCGATCAGCGAGCGGTCGAAGAACCAGCCCGCCGGGGTGTCCGAGGCACCGCCCCTGACGTCCATGAGGCCGACGCAGCCGTGGCTGACGTTGGCGCTGCCGAAGACGTCCGGCTCCGCCCAGTAGTTCCCGTGCAGGAAGGTGCCGGACTCGGTCAGCCGCATGGCGTGCGGCACGTCCGGGATGTCGTACTCGCCCTTGCCGTCCTTCTTCTTGAAACCGACCGTGGCGCCGTTCATCCGGGTCAGTTCGAGCATCTCGGTGACGACCATCTTCCCGTTGTACGTCGTCGTCCTCGGCGCCCCCGCCGTGATGGGCACGGTGGCGATCGGATCGCCCTCGCGCCACACCTTCATCGTGTGCTTCTCCGCGTCCACCAGGGAGACCTGGCTGCGGCCGACGGTGAAGGAGAACGTCTTGTACTGCAGCCCGTACACCCCGGGCGCGCCCTCCACGTCCCGCAGCCGCAGCGCGACCGTGACCCTGGTGCCGGGCTTCCAGTACTCCTCGGGACGGAAGTCGAGCCGGCCGCCGCCGAACCAGTGCGGCCGGATCTCCACGGCCGGCTCGGCGGTCACCTCGATCGCCCGCTGCACGGCGGCCCGGTTCTCGATCTCCCGGCTGAAGTCCAGCGAGACGATCATCCCGGTGCCCACCGTGGAGCGGTTCTCCGGCGTGACGTACCCGATGAACCGCTCGTCGGGGACGTAGGTGGTGAAGGTGGTGTGCCGGGCCGAGCGGTTGCCGTCGCCGTCCAGCGCCACGACGTCGACCGTGTAGCGGGCGGCCAGCGCCAGCCGGCCGCCGTCCGGCCGCCAGCTGCGCCCGTCGGCCGAGATCCGGCCCGTCACCCGGGTCTCCTGGGCGTCCTGCGACCGCACCACCTTCACCGACTCCAGCCGCCCGTCCGGCACCCGGACCAGCAGCGCCGTCTCCGGCCGCACCCCCTTCGCGTGGTCGTCCGGGGTCACCCGGATGACGTCCTCGGGGGCCGCCGGTCTGCCGAGCATCCGGTCCAGCCCGTTTCCGCCGTCGCCCGAGCAGCCCGCGGCCCCGGCCAGGAGTCCTGCCCAGGTCACTACGGCGGCCACTGCGACGCCCGCGCGCCGTGCGCGCCCATGTACGTGCCTCACGGTGTGTCCAACGACCGGGTGCGCCCCCGGGAAACGTGAGTGCGAGGCGCGCTCTGGGCAGAACAGGGGGAGGACGACAGCGCGGGGCGGCGGCGGCCGGGACGCCGTACGCCCGCCCCTACGTCGTACCCACGAGCCGCGGGAGGCTGAACGGTGTCCAGCGCAGCCGAGCAGGAGGCGGTGGCGGAGCAGCGCGCCACGCCGGACACCCGACTGAACGGGATGTCCCAGAAGGTGCCCGGCGTGCCCGTGCGCCCGGGTGCGCCCACCCCGCTCGGCGCCCGCTTCCGGGTCGGCCCGGACGGGGTCGCGGGCACCAACTTCGCGCTGTGGGCGGGCGGGGCGGAAGCCGTCGAGCTGTGCCTGTTCGACGAGGCCGGCCGGGAGACCCGGGCCGCGCTCACCGAGCTGACGCACGAGATCTGGCACGGCTTCGTCCCGGGCGTGATGCCGGGCCAGCGCTACGGCTTCCGGGTGCACGGCCGCTGGGACCCGTGGACCGGCGGCCGCTGGAACCCGGCGAAACTGCTCCTCGACCCCTACGCCCGCGCGGTCGACGGCGACTTCACCCTCCCCCCGGAGGTGTACGGGCACGTCAGGGACTGGCCCCAGCAGCAGGTCGCGGACACCGTGCGCGACGAACGGGACTCGGCGCCGTACGTCCCGAAGGGCGTGGTCGTCCATGACGACGACGACTGGGCCGACGACCGCCGCCCCAAGACGCCGTGGGCCGACTCCGTCATCTACGAACTCCACGTCAAGGGCTTCACCCGGCGCCACCCCGGCATCCCCGAGGAACTCCGCGGCACCTACGCCGGACTCGCCCACCCCGCGGCGATCGAGCACCTGGTGGGACTGGGCGTGACCGCGGTGGAGCTGCTCCCCGTCCACCAGTTCGCCCACGAGGACCACCTGCTCCGCCGCGGCCTCAGGAACTACTGGGGCTACAACTCCATCGGCTACTTCGCCCCGCACGCCGGCTACGCCTCCTCCGGTACGACGGGACAGCAGGTCGGCGAGTTCAAGCGGATGGTGCGCGCCCTGCACGCGGCCGGGATCGAGGTGATCCTCGACGTCGTCTACAACCACACCGCCGAGGCCGGCGAACTCGGCCCCACCCTCTCCCTCAAGGGCATCGACAACCGCGGGTACTACCGACTCCAGTCCGACGCCCGCCGCTACGCCGACTACACCGGCTGCGGCAACACCCTGCACGTGGTGCAGCCGCACGTGCTCCGGCTGATCACGGACTCCCTGCGCTACTGGGTCACCGAGATGGGCGTGGACGGCTTCCGCTTCGACCTCGCCGCCGCCCTCGCCCGCTCCATGCACGACGTCGACATGCTCTCCCCGTTCCTCGCGGTCATCGCCCAGGACCCGGTGCTGCGGCGGGTCAAGCTGATCGCCGAGCCGTGGGACGTGGGGTCGGGCGGCTACCAGGTGGGCGCCTTCCCGCCCCTGTGGACCGAGTGGAACGACCGCTACCGCAACGCCGTGCGCGACTTCTGGCGGCACGCGCTGCCGGACGTCCGCGAGATGGGCTACCGGCTGTCCGGCTCCAGCGACCTCTACGCCTGGGGCGGCCGCCGCCCGTACGCCTCGGTCAACTTCATCACCGCCCACGACGGCTTCACCCTGCGCGACCTCGTGTCCTACGAGCGCAAGCACAACGAGGCCAACGGCGAGGGCAACCGGGACGGCACGGACGACAACCGGGCCTGGAACTGCGGGGCCGAGGGCGAGACGGACGACGAGCGGGTCCAGGCCCTCAGGCGACGGCAGCTGCGCAACCTGCTCACCACCCTGCTGCTGTCGACCGGCGTGCCCATGCTGGTCGCGGGCGACGAAATGGGCCGCACCCAGGGCGGCAACAACAACGCGTACTGCCAGGACAACGAGACCGGCTGGCTGGACTGGGGCCTGCTGGAGGAGCCCCGGTGGCGCGCCCTCCTCGACCTGACCTCCCGGCTGATCGCGCTGCGGCACCGGCATCCGGTGCTGCGCCGCCGCGCGTTCTTCTCCGGCCGGGCGCACTCGGCGGACGGGCTGCGCGACCTGGCCTGGTTCACCGCGCGGGGCACGGAGATGACCGAGGGCGACTGGTACGCCCCCGCCGCGACCCTCGGCATGTACCTCTCGGGCCGGGACATCCCCGGCCGCGACGAACGGGGCGCCCCCATCACCGACGACAGCTTCCTCGCGGTGCTGCACGCCGGGGACCGGCCGGTGAGCTTCGTCCTGCCGGGGCCGCCGTGGGCGGAGCGCTACGAGGTGGTCGTCGACACCTCCCGCGAGCACCAGACCGAGCCCCCGGGCGTGCTCCACCGGGCGGGGGAGGCGGTCACGGTGCCGGCGCGGTCGGTGGTGCTGCTGCGGGTGGCGGGCTGAGCCGCCGCTCGGCCCACCACCCCGTCAGTTCCCGGACCTTCTCCTCGAAGCGCGCGTCGGCGAACGACGTCGGCGCGGGCAGGGTCGTCCGGCGGCCGTCCGCGAGGTGCGCGACCACCTGGCCCACTCCGAGGACGCGGCGGACCTCCAGCCGCGCGATCCCGGACCACGGAAGCTCACGGCGCGCCCCGTTCACGACCACCAGGGCGTCCTCGGTGAGGACCACCCCGCGCCGACGCCCCGTCAGCGTCAGGACGGCGACGCCGACGAGGGACCAGCCCAGCACCTGCCCGAGGTCGCGCGCGCTCATCGGGTCGCCGGCGAGGAGCTTCCCGGCGTACAGCACCAGCGCGGCGCAGAGGAAGCCGAGCGCGCCGGGGAGGGCGCGCTGCGCGAGGCCGAGCCGGAACGATCGCCCGGGGCCCTGTGCGGTCCGGGGAGCGGAGGAGTTCAAGGAGACCACCGTTCACTCACTGAGGGGCGCTCCAGCGTGGCATGCCGGGCGCGCCGGGAGGCAGGGGGCCGCCCGCCCGGGCCGACGCCGGCTGGGGTCGCCACGCGGGTGAATGACTCCATTTCTTACCTTTTGCCCCTTAAATGGTGCGGGTGACTCCGACCGACCGCCGTGCCGCGCTGCGGGCGGGTGCCGGACTGGTCGCCGGGGGCGCGTTCGCCGGTGCGTGCTCCGCGTCCGGCTCCGCCTCCGGCCCCTCCTCCGGTGCGTCCCCCGGCCCGCCCTCGCCCCCGGCGACCAGTCCGGCACCCGCCGGTCCCCGGCCCGCCCCGGCCCCCCGCGCCTTCCCCGGACAGCCGGCCCAGATCAGCCACGGCCCCCGTGACCGGCCCCGGGTCGCCCTCACCTTCCACGGGCAGGGCGAACCGGCCCTCGCCGAGGCCCTCCTGGGGGAGGCCGAGCAGCATGGGGCGCGGGTCACCGTCCTCGCCGTCGGGACCTGGCTCGACGCCCACCCGGCCCTGGCCCGGCGGATCCTCGACGGCGGGCACGACCTCGGCAACCACACCCACCGGCACCTCGACATCAACGCGATGTCCGAGACCGAGGCGCGCGGCGAGATCGAGGAGTGCGCCCGGCGGCTCAGACGGCTCACCGGCTCCGTCGGGACCTGGTTCCGGCCCTCGCGCGCCTCCCGCGCCTCCCCGCTCGTCCAGCGGCTGGCCCGCGCCGCCGGCTACCCCCACGTCCTGTCCTACGACGTCGACTCCCTCGACTTCACCTCGCCCGGCGCCGCCGCCGTCACGGCCAACGTCCTGCGCGAGGTCCGCGACGGATCCGTCGTGAGCCTGCACTTCGGCTACGCGGACACCCTCGCCGCGCTCCCCGCCGTACTGGACGAACTCGCCCGCCGCGGACTGCGCGCGGTCACCACCACGGAGCTGATCGGCTGATGCGACCCCCCCTCCTCACCCGTGCCCTGTTCACCGCCGCCGCCCTCGCCGCCCTCGCCGCCTGCGGCGGCGGGTCCGGGGGCCGGCCGGACCGGGCCGCCACCACCAAGGCCGCCGTCCCCGCCCCGGCGCGCAAGCCGGCCGTGGACGGACTGCCCGGCATGCCGCCCGTCCTCGACCCGAAGGACGTCTACGCCGCCGACCGCCCGGACAAGCTCTCCCCGGTGGTCAAGGACTTCCCCTCCCGCGTCTACGTCCCCAACACCGAGTCCGACACGGTCTCCGTCATCGACCCCAGGACCTACGAGGTGATCAGGACCCTGCGGGTGGGCCGGCAGCCGCAGCACGTGGTGCCCTCCTGGGACCTGAAGACGCTCTGGGTCAACAACGACCGGGGCAACACCCTCACCCCCATCGACCCGCGGACGGGCAGGACCGGCAAGCCGGTCGACGTGCACGACCCGTACAACCTCTACTTCACGCCCAACGGCAGGTACGCCGTCGTCATGGCCTCCCTCGACCGCGAACTCGTCTTCCGGGACCCGCACACCATGAAGCGGATCAGGACCGAACCGGTCACCTGCTACGGCGTCAACCACGCCGACTTCTCCCTCGACGGGCGCTACTTCATCGTGTCCTGCGAGTTCAGCGGGGAGCTGCTGAAGGTCGACACCGAGAAGATGAAGGTGATCGCCCAGCAGAGACTGCCCTTCAAGGGCGCCATGCCGCAGGACGTCAAGATCTCGCCCGACGGCAAGCGGTTCTACATCGCGGACATGAAGGCCGACGGCCTGTGGATCCTCGACGGCGCCACCTTCGCCCGGCCCGCCTTCCTCCCCACCGGCAAGGGCACCCACGGTCTGTACGTCAGCCGCGACTCCCGCGAGATGTACGTCTCCAACCGGGGCGAGGGCACCATCTCCGTCTTCGACTTCGCCCGCGGTGAGGTCACCCGCAAGTGGCGGCTGCCCCACGGCGGCAGCCCCGACATGGGGGGCGTCTCGGCGGACGGCAAGGTCCTGTGGCTCTCCGGCCGCTACGACGCCGAGGTGTACGCCGTCGACACCCGCACCGGAAAGCAGCTCGCCCGCATCCCCGTCGGCAGCGGCCCGCACGGCCTCGCCGTCTACCCCCAGCCCGGCCGCTACTCCCTCGGCCACACCGGCATCTTCCGCTAGTGCCGTGACCGGAAAGGTTCACCGGCTCGCGACGCCCGGCACGGCACCTCGCGAGCTTCCCGGCAAACCTTCCCGGTCACGGCACTAGAGCGAGGTTGTAGACCTTCCGCACGCACCCGAACGTACGCGACAGCTCCGCTGCCTGCGCGTCGGCCGGATGGAAGCGGTACTTGAATGCCGGACGCTGGACCGCTCTGGCAGCGAGAGGCGCCCGAGGCGGCCCACCGTGAGGAGTTCGCCTGGGTGGTCGCCGCACTGGAGGAACACACGGGCAGCTAATCTGACCTGCGTCAGTACGACAGCAAGACACCGCAAGGTATGGCGAAGAGGGGCGGATCGGTGGCCGACATCGAAGAAGCACGCACGCAGTTCCAGCGCATCGACACGGACGGCGACGGTTTCATCACCGCCGCCGAGTTCAAGACCGCCCTGGCCCAGGAGGGCGACTGGAACGTCACCGAGTCGGTGGCCGAGGCCATCATCAAGACCCGCGACCTGAACGGCGACAAGGTCCTGTCGTTCGACGAGTTCTGGGTGTACCTGAGCAAGTAGGGCGGGGAAGGGGGCGCCCCGGACGGGACGCCCCCCTTATAGACGTCCCCTGGGAGGACTTTTCGGGGACTTTCACGTCTGTCTCGGGGAGTTTCCGGGGACTTTCCGCCGCGTAAGCAGGAAAGGCCCTGACAGCGCCGAAAGAAACGAACGCGCTGTTCAGGGCCCATTCCCTAGCACTCGATGATGTTCACCGCCAGCCCGCCCCGGGCCGTCTCCTTGTACTTGACGCTCATGTCGGCGCCCGTCTCCTTCATCGTCTTGATGACCTTGTCGAGGGAGACCTTGTGGGAGCCGTCGCCGCGCATGGCCATGCGGGCGGCGGTGACCGCCTTGACCGCGGCCATGCCGTTGCGCTCGATGCAGGGGATCTGGACCAGGCCGCCCACGGGGTCGCAGGTGAGGCCGAGGTTGTGTTCCATGCCGATCTCCGCGGCGTTCTCGACCTGCTCGGGGGAGCCGCCGAGCACCTCGGCGAGGGCGCCGGCCGCCATCGAGCAGGCGGAGCCGACCTCGCCCTGGCAGCCGACCTCGGCGCCGGAGATGGAGGCGTTCTCCTTGAAGAGCATGCCGATCGCGCCGGCCGCGAGCAGGAAGCGGACCACGCCGTCCTCGTCCGCGCCGGGGACGAAGTTGACGTAGTAGTGCAGGACGGCCGGGATGATGCCCGCCGCGCCGTTGGTCGGGGCGGTGACGACGCGGCCGCCCGCGGCGTTCTCCTCGTTCACCGCCATCGCGTAGAGGGTGATCCACTCCATGGAGTGCGCGAGCGCGTCGCCGTCGGCGCGCAGCTGACGGGCGGTGACGGCGGCCCGGCGGCGGACGCGCAGCCCGCCCGGCAGGATGCCCTCCCGGGACATGCCTCGGGCGACGCACGCCTGCATCACCCGCCAGGTCTCGAGGAGGCCCTCGCGGATCTCCTCCTCGGTGCGCCAGGCCCGCTCGTTCTCCAGCATCAGCGCGGAGATCGACAGTCCGGTCTCCCGCGTCAGGCGCAGCAGCTCGTCGCCCGTGCGGAAGGGGTACTTCAGGACCGTGTCGTCCAGCTTGATGCGGTCCGCGCCCACCGCCTCCTCGTCGACGACGAAACCGCCGCCCACCGAGTAGTACGTCTTCGTCAGCAGCTCCGCGCCCGAGGCGTCGTACGCCCGGACGGTCATGCCGTTGGCGTGGTAGGGCAGCGCCTTGCGGCGGTGCAGGACCAGGTCGTCGTCGAAGGAGAACGGGATCTCCCGCTCGCCGAGGAGCCGCAGCCGGCCCGACTCCTTGATCTGCTCCACCCGCTCGTCGGCGGTCTCCACGTCCACCGTGCGGGGAGAGGCGCCCTCCAGGCCGAGCAGGACCGCCTTGGGGGTGCCGTGACCGTGGCCGGTGGCGCCGAGCGAGCCGTACAGCTCGCAGCGGACCGTGGCGACGGAGTCCAGCAGCGCGTCGCCGTGCAGGCGCCGCGCGAACATCCGGGCCGCGCGCATCGGGCCGACCGTGTGCGAGCTGGACGGGCCGATGCCGATCGAGAAGAGGTCGAAGACCGAGATGGCCACAGGGTTTCCTCACAGGAAGGGCGGGGGCACACGCCTTCGGGTACCCCCACCGGGGAACTACTTGTCCAGAGCGGGGTAGAGCGGGTGCTTGTCGGCGAGGGCCTCGACCCGGGCCTTGAGCGCCGCGGCGTCGTAGACCGGCTTGAGGGCCTGGGCGATGACGTCGGCGACCTCGGCGAAGTCCTCGGCGGTGAAGCCGCGGGTGGCGAGGGCCGGGGTGCCGATGCGCAGGCCGGAGGTGACCATCGGCGGGCGCGGGTCGTCGGGGACGGCGTTGCGGTTGACGGTGATGCCGACCTCGTGGAGGCGGTCCTCGGCCTGCTGCCCGTCCAGCTCGGAGGCGCGCAGGTCGACGAGGATCAGGTGCACGTCGGTGCCGCCGGACAGCACGTCGATGCCGGCCTCCCGGGCGTCCGGGGCGGTCAGGCGCTCGGCCAGGATGCGCGCGCCCTCCAGGGTGCGCTGCTGGCGCTCCTTGAACTCCGGCGAGGCGGCGACCTTGAAGGAGACGGCCTTGGCGGCGATCACGTGCTCCAGGGGGCCGCCCTGGAAGCCGGGGAAGACGGAGGAGTTCAGCTTCTTCGCGAACTCCTTCTTCGCCAGGATGATCCCGCCGCGCGGGCCGCCGAGGGTCTTGTGGGTGGTGGAGGTGACCACGTCGGCGTAGGGGACGGGGCTGGCGTGCAGGCCCGCGGCGACCAGGCCGGCGAAGTGGGCCATGTCCACCCACAGGTGGGCGCCGGCCGCGTCCGCGATACGGCGGAACTCGGCGAAGTCGAGCTGGCGCGGGTAGGCCGACCAGCCCGCGATGATCACCTTGGGGCGGTGCTCCAGGGCGAGCTTCTCCACCTCGGCCATGTCGACCAGCCCGGTCGCCGCGTCGACGTGGTAGGCGACCACGTTGAACTGCTTGCCGGAGAAGTTCAGCCGCATGCCGTGGGTGAGGTGGCCGCCGTGGGCCAGGTCCAGGCCGAGGATCGTGTCGCCGGGCTGGGCCAGCGCGAACAGGGCGGCCTGGTTGGCGGAGGCGCCCGAGTGCGGCTGGACGTTGGCGTACTCGGCGCCGAACAGGTCCTTGACCCGGTCGATCGCGATCTGCTCGGCCACGTCCACGTGCTCGCAGCCGCCGTAGTAGCGGCGGCCCGGGTAGCCCTCGGCGTACTTGTTGGTCAGGACCGAGCCCTGCGCCTCCATGACCGCGAGCGGAGCGAAGTTCTCCGACGCGATCATCTCGAGCGTGGACTGCTGACGGTGCAGCTCGGCGTCGACCGCGGCCGCGATCTCCGGGTCGAGCTCGTGCAGGGGGGTGTTCAGAACAGTCATCTGGACGGTCATCCTCAGCCGGCGGTGTAGGCGGTGTACTCGTCGGCGGACAGCAGTTCCTCCTGCTCACCGGCGGCGCGAACCTTGAACAGCCACCCGCCCTCGAAGGGGGCGGAGTTCACCAGCGACGGGTCGTCGACGACGTCCTGGTTGACCTCGACGATCTCGCCGTCGACCGGCGAGTACAGCTCGCTGACCGACTTGGTCGACTCCAGCTCACCGCAGGACTCGCCCGCGGTCACCGTGGCCCCGACCTCCGGGAGCTGCACGAAGACGACATCGCCGAGCGCGTTGGCCGCGTGCTCGGTGATGCCCACCGTCGAGACGCCGTCCTCGGCGGCCGACAGCCACTCGTGTTCCTTGCTGTAGCGCAGCTGCTGGGGGTTGCTCATGGCCTGAATTCTCCTGTACGCGAGGGAGTGCTGATGAATGGGGACCGCTCAGAACGGGCGTGAGCTGCGCGAATGTGCGCAGGGTCACGTGCCGGGCGGGGTCGGTGGTTACTTCTGGCGCTTGTAGAAGGGCAGGGCCACGACCTCGTACGGCTCGTGGCTGCCCCGGATGTCCACCCCGACGCCCCCGGTGCCGGGCGCGGCGTGCGCGGCGTCGACGTAGGCCATCGCGATGGGCTTGCCCAGGGTGGGGGAGGGGGCGCCGGAGGTGACCTCGCCGATCACCTGGCCGCCGGAGACGACGGGGTACCCGGCGCGCGGGATGCGCCGGCCCTCGGCGACCAGGCCGACCAGGACCCGCGGAGGGGACGACGCCGCGCGTTCGGCCGCCGCCTCCAGGGCCGTACGCCCCACGAAGTCGCCCTCCTTCCCGAACTTCACGACCCGGCCGAGCCCGGCGTCGAACGGCGTCAGCGACGTGCTCAGCTCATGCCCGTACAGCGGCATGCCCGCCTCCAGGCGCAGGGTGTCCCGGCAGGACAGACCGCAGGGGACCAGCCCGACGTCCCGGCCGGCCTCGGTCAGCGCCTGCCACAGCCCGACCGCGTGCTCCGGCCGCACGAACAGCTCGAAGCCGTCCTCGCCGGTGTACCCGGTGCGCGCGATCAGCGCGGGGACCCCGGCGACGGTGCCGGGCAGGCCCGCGTAGTACTTCAGGCCGTCGAGGTCGGCGTCGGTGAGCGACTTCAGGATGCCCGGCGACTCCGGTCCCTGGACGGCGATCAGCGCGTACGCGTCCCGGTCGTCGCGCACCTCGGCGTCGAACCCGGCGGACCGCTCCACCAGCGCGTCCAGCACCACCTGGGCGTTGGAGGCGTTGGCGACGACCAGGTACTCGGTCCCGCCGAGCCGGTACACGATCAGGTCGTCCAGGATGCCGCCGTCCTCCCGGCAGATCATGGTGTAGCGGGCGCGGCCCACGCCGACGGCGGCGATGTCGCCCACCAGCGCGTGGTTCAGCAGCTCGGCGGCCTGCGGCCCGGTCACCGCGATCTCGCCCATGTGCGAGAGGTCGAAGAGTCCGGCCCTGGTCCGCACGGCCAGGTGCTCGTCGCGCTCGGAGCCGTAGCGCAGCGGCATGTCCCAGCCGGCGAAGTCGGTCATGGTCGCGCCGAGCGAACGGTGCAGGGCATCGAGCGCGGTACGACGGGGTGGGTTACTGCTCATCGGACGGTCGTCTCCCAAGGCATGACGGGCGAGGTCGTTCCTGCCCGTTCCTCCCCATCTGTCATCGGAACCTGAGAGGTTCGCCATGACCCGCGGACGGGTTCACGGCTTGCACCTTGGGTGGGACCACCGGAACACGGCGGCCCGCTTTTCAGATGTGCCTCGCCCGCGCGGTAACGGGGCCTGAGAGATTCAAGGGAGGGACTTGCTCCTTCGGCGCCCCGGTGCGCACAGCTGTCGGGGACTCTCCCGCGCGGATTCAAACGGCCGGTATGCAGTTGGCGCGGACATCATTGCACGCCCGCACCCGATCGCGGCAGGCCGCATCTGTAACCGGCTTGTTGCTGTACGCGCACGAAATGAGGAGACCTCGCGCATTACCTTCTCTTTACGCTCGACGGGGAGGAGGGACTTACCCGAACCCCAGGGGAGGACGATCACGGTGGACAGGACCACGGCGAGGACCACGGCACTCGCGACCACCTCGGCGCTCACGCTGCCCGCACTGCCCGCACTGCCCGTACTGCCCGCACAGCCCGCGGGCCGGGCCCGGGAGGCCGGCGCTTCGCGGACCGTCCCCGTCGTCCGCGATCTGCGCGAGCGCGCCGGCCGCAGCCCGCACGGACTGCTCTTCGGCCCCCGTGACCTGGTCGTCGTCACCGGACTCCCCGGCAGCGGCAAGTCCACGCTGATGCGGCGCGCCGTGCGGGGCGCGGCCATCGACTCCCAGGACACCCGCGACCGCTGGGACGCCCGCGCCCCCCGCCTCCTGCCCTACGCCGTGTACCGCCCTCTGGTCCGCCTCGCCCACTTCGCCGGACTGCGCCGCGCCCTGCGCTCCGGCGAGGGCGTCGTCGTGCACGACTGCGGGACCCAGACCTGGGTGCGCGACTGGCTGGCCCGGGAGGCCCGCCGCCGCGGCGGCACCCTGCACCTGCTCCTCCTCGACGTCACCCCGGACACCGCGATCGAGGGCCAGCGCGAGCGCGGCCGCGGTGTCTCGCGGTACGCCTTCCTGCGGCACCGCAGGGCCGCCGCCCGCCTGGTCCGCGCCGTGGAGCGGGGCCGGCTGCCCGCCGGGGTCGGCTCGGCGGTGCTGCTCGACCGGGACTCGGCGGACGCCCTGCAGCAGATCGGGTTCACCGCATGAGCGCCCCGGACCGTCCGCGGACGGGGGAAAGCCCCCGCGTACCCGCTAGCCTTTCAGCCTCGACAGCGGTTCCCAGCAGGCGGTAGGCAGATGGACTTCCCCCCGGCCGACTTCCCGGTCTCCCCGGGCTTCCCGGCGCAGGCGCACCCCCATCCGCACAGCGGATGGCCCGGCAACGAACTGGAGGAGGTGCTCTCCGTCTCCCTCGGCGTGCCCGGCGCCGGTGCGCGGATCGTGGAGGTGCTCGGGCGCAGCTTCCTCTGGGTGCCCCTGCCCAACGGCGGCGGCCCGCACAGCGGTCCCCTCGACCTGCCCACCCTGGAGTTGGAGGGCCAGGTCTACGTGCCGGTGTTCAGCTCCGAGGAGCAGTTCCACCTGGCCGCCGGCTCGCACATGTCGTTCACGATCGCCCCGGCGGTCGAGTTCGCCCGCGGACTGCCCCCGCAGGCCGGGCTGCTCATCAACCCGGACGGCACGGTCGGCGTCCCGCTGCCCCCGGCGGCCGTGGCCGAGCTGTGCCGCGGCGGCCGCACGGTACTGGACGGACCCGCGAGCGGCGGCCGGGTCCGTCTCTTCGAGCCCGACTGGCAGGAGGACCCGATGGAGTTCCTCGGGAAGGCCTCCGCCGAGTTCGAGGCGACCGGCGTGGTCCTCACGGCCCGCCGCTGCCTCGCCGCCGTCGAGACGGCCGACCCGGTCATGTTCGTGGGCGTCGAACTCGCCCACCTGGAACCCGAGGTCCGCGAGGTCCCCCTGGACGCCCTGGGCCGCGCGATGGGCGCGGCCCCGGTGAGATGGCCGGTCAACCTGATCCTCCTGGACGTCGCCCAGGACCCGGTGGCCGACTGGATGCGCGAGCGCATACGGCCGTTCTACCTGCGGGGCCACTGAGCCGACCGGGCGCGGAGCCGTATCGGTACACGGCTCCGCCGCGGGGCGCGACGAGCGACCACGCGCCCGTACTCGCCCACGCACCACGGGCCGGGGGCGGCGGGCGCTTAAGCTGTTCACAGACGCGGGGAAACAAAGAAGAAGGGGCGGTAAACGGTGAGCGCCAGCGGCATCGCGACCGGACAGGTCGAGCACATGCTGCGCCAGGTCACGCCCGGGCGCTACGACGCCTACGAGGCCCTCCTGCGCGCGCTCGCGACCCCCGCCTCCGGCCAGGTGTGGATGCTCCTGTGGCACGGTCAGGCCGGCTCCCCGGACGCCCAGTACGGGAACATGGAGGTCGACGGCCACGGCTACGCCCCCTGTGTCACCTCCGCCCAGGAGCTCTCGGCGAGCGGCTGGAACCGCGGCTACGAGGTGGTCGACGCGGTCGACGTGGCCCGCACCCTCTACCCCGACCACTACGGCCTCTGGCTGAACCCGCACGCCCCGGGCGGCGGCGTCGGCCTCCCCTGGCTGGACCTGCGCCGGATCGCCACCGGACTGGACCGCCAGCCCGCCGGCCCCCTGCGGCTGTCGGAACCCGGCATCGAGATCCCCCAGTTCTACGCCCTCCTCGCGCAGAACGCCCACCGCACCCCCGCGGTCCGCGCGCTGCGCCGCGCCTGGGTGCAGCCGGCGCTGGGCGTCCCCTACCTGGCCATCGGGCTCGACGTGTACGACACCTCCCCGCCGGCCGTGGACGCCGTACGGGCGATGATGCAGCAGTCGATCGGGGCCGTACCGGACGGGCTGCCGGTGTCGACGGTCGCCATGACCGACGAGCACGACCCGGTGGTGATGTGGATGCGGGCCGGGGCGCGCCCGTTCTACGACCGTGAGGCCCACGTTCCGGCCGCCCCCGCGCAGGCTCCCGCGGGCGGTTACGGCTACCCGCCCGCCGGCCGGTACTGAAAAATGTGGTGAACCCTGTGTGTTCGTGTGGACGGACGGCCGTTGATCTTCGCGCGTAGATGTTGGCGATTCACCCCGCTCGCGCCCGGTGTGTCCGCATAAGTCGACGTCCGGCCCCCGTTACCCAGCGTCCGGATAACGGAACCTCCATGGTCGCATCACGTTTACGCATCCTTTCGTCGCCAACTCTGGCTACAGATCGCCAAAGCGTTGAAGACTCCCGGTCCAGGGGACTTCGTCCCTGTGTACGACGGACTGAATGTGCCGCTACAAGCGGCAAGTGCGCGCCGGTCACCGCCGGTTGAGAGGGGTCCCTGCCAGATGACGGCACCATTGCACGAGCCGACCGCGGAAGCGGCCCCGAGCGCGGCTGAAGAAGCGGCGGTCGCCACCGGCGGCGCCAAGGCCGTACAGGGCCGTTCCCTGGGCCGGATCGCCTGGGAGCGCCTGAAGCGGGACAAGCTCGCCCTGACCGGCGGCGTCGTGGTGCTTCTGCTCGTCGTGGTCTCGCTGCTGGCCCCGGTCATCACGGGCCTGCTCGACCAGGACCCGAACGAGTATCACGAGAACCTCATCGACCCGCTGTTCGGCACCCCGACCGGGTCCCTCGGCGGCATCAGCGGCGAGCACCTGCTCGGCGTCGAGCCGGTCAACGGCCGTGACATCTTCGCCCGCATCCTCTACGGCGCCCGGATCTCGCTCCTGGTCGGCTTCCTCTCCGCCGTCGTCGCCGTCGTCCTCGGCACGGTCCTCGGTATCCTCGCCGGCTTCTTCGGCGGCTGGATCGACTCCGTCATCAGCCGCGTCATGGACGGTCTTCTCGCCTTCCCCCAGCTGCTGTTCATCATCGCGCTGGTCTCCGTCATGCCCAACGACCTGCTGGGCCTGACGGGTTCCAGCGTGCGTGTGTTCGTGATGATCCTGGTCATCGGATTCTTCGGCTGGCCGTACATCGGACGTGTGGTCCGCGGTCAGACGCTCTCCCTGCGCGAGCGCGAGTACGTCGAGGCGGCCCGGTCCCTGGGCGCCGGGCGGCTGTACATCCTGTTCAAGGAGCTGCTGCCCAACCTCGTCGCCCCCATCGTCGTCTACACGACGATGATGATCCCCACCAACATCCTCACCGAGGCGGCCCTGAGCTTCCTGGGCGTCGGCGTCAAGCCGCCCACCGCCTCCTGGGGACAGATGCTCTCGAGCGCGATCGACTACTACGAGTCGGACCCCATGTACATGGTGGTCCCGGGTGTGGCGATCTTCATCACCGTGCTGGCCTTCAACCTCTTCGGCGACGGCGTCCGGGACGCGCTGGACCCGAAGGCGTCCCGCTGAACCGCACATCCCCCCGAACCGCCGCAGTACAGCTCGCAGTACAGCCCGCACGACTGCCGCACCCCCAAACGTCCCGTGGCACCGACACGGGGTCTCTCATCAATCCGGAGGATCCGAGATCGTGACTACCCAACGCACCTCAGGGCGGCGGAAGCAGGCGTTTGCCGCTGCCGCCGCGGTCGCCGCGCTGCTGACCACGGCGGCGTGCGGCGGTGGCGGAAGCGACGACAGCGGCAAGGGTTCGAGCACCGGTGCCGCCGGCTTCGACGCCGCGAACAACAAGGTCGCCCAGGCCTCCCTGGCCAAGAAGGGCGGCACGCTGAAGTTCGGTGGCGCCCAGGACGCCGACTCGTGGGACACCACGCGCGGTTACTACGGCTTCATGTGGAACTTCGCGCGCTACTACAGCCGTCAGCTGGTCACGGGCAAGACGGAGCCGGGCAAGGCGGGCGCCACCCTCACCCCGGACCTCGCGACCGGCCTGGCCAAGGTCACGGACGGCGGCAAGACCTACACGTACACCCTGCGTGACGGCGTCACGTGGGAGGACGGCAAGCCGATCACGTCCAAGGACGTGAAGTACGGCATCGAGCGCGTGTGGGCCCAGGACGTGCTGTCCGGCGGTCCCGTGTACCTGAAGGACGTCCTCGACCCCAAGGGCACGTACAAGGGCCCCTACAAGGACAGCTCCAAGGACAAGCTCGGTCTGAAGGCGATCGACACGCCGGACGACAAGACCATCGTCTTCCACCTGCCCGAGGCCAACTCGGACTTCGAGGAGATCCTCGGCCTGGTCTCGGCGTCCCCGGTCCGCCAGGACATGGACACCAAGTCCAAGTACGGTCTCCACCCGTTCTCCTCCGGCCCGTACAAGTTCGCCTCGTACAGCCCGGGCAAGGAACTGACGCTGGTCCGCAACGACAAGTGGAGCCAGGCGTCGGACCCGATCCGCAAGGCCTACCCGGACAAGATCACCGTCACGTTCTTCTCGGACGCCAACCAGCTCGACCAGCGTCTGCTCAACGGTGACCTCGACCTGGACATCAACCAGAACCGGCATGTCCCCGCAGGGCCGCACCACCGCCCTGAAGGAGCACAAGGGCAACCTGGACAACCCGGTCTCCGGCTACATCCGTTACGCGGTCTTCCCGCAGAGCGTGAAGCCGTTCGACAACATCGAGTGCCGCAAGGCCGTCATCTACGGCGCCGACCACGTGTCGCTGCAGACCGCGCGCGGTGGCCCGGTGGCCGGTGGCGACATCGGCACCAACATGCTCCCGCCGTCCGTCCCGGGCGCCGAGGGCCAGAAGTACGACCCGTACGAGATCGCCGGTGCCAACAAGAGCGGCAACGAGGCCAAGGCCAAGGAGGCCCTGAAGGCCTGCGGTCAGCCGAACGGCTTCAAGACCACCATCGCGGTCCGCAACAACAAGCCGGTCGAGGTGGCCACCGCCCAGTCGCTCCAGGCGTCGCTGAAGAAGATCGGCATCGACGCGCAGATCGACCAGTACGACGGCTCGCAGACCACCGGCATCATCGGCAGCCCCGCCAACGTGGCGAAGAAGGGCTACGGCATCATCATCATGGGCTGGGGTCCGGACTTCCCGACCGTCCAGGGCTTCGGTCTGCCCCTGTGGGACAGCAAGTACATCCTCGACAGCGGTAACTCCAACTACGCGCTGATCAAGGACAAGACGATCGACGGGCTCTTCGGCTCCTACGTCACCACGCTCGACAACGCGGGCAAGGAGAAGATCGCCACGGAGATCAACCACAAGGTCATGGAGGGCGCGTACTACCTGCCCTTCGTCTTCGAGAAGTTCATCAACTGGCGCTCGGACAACCTCGCGAACGTCTACACGACCGACAACTACAGCGGTATGTACGACTTCGTGAACCTCGGTCTGAAGAACCCCAAGAAGTAACCCCGGCCACCCGCCGAACGGCACGAAAGGCAGGTGAAGGCCGGCGCGGCGTGATCGCGGGTCACCGGGAGTCCCCCACAGCCCAAAAGGCGTGGGTGGTACCCCCACCGGTGGCCCGCGGTCCGCGGCGGGCCGAGAGCTGTGCTCGCTTACCTCATCAGGCGGCTGTTCGCCGCCGCAGTGATGCTCGTGGTCATCATCATGGTGGTCTTCGGCATCTTCTTCCTCGTCCCCAAGTGGGCGGGCGTGGACATCGCCACGAGCTTCGTGGGCAAGCAGGCCGACCCGGCCGCCGTCGAGGGCGTGCGGCAGAAGCTGGGCCTGGACACCCCGATCTACGCGCAGGTCTGGGAGTTCTTCAAGGGCATCTTCGCCGGCCGCACCTACTCGGGCGGCGGGGACACCATTCACTGCGCCGCGCCGTGCTTCGGCTACTCCTTCCGCAGCGAGCAGGCCGTCTGGCCGGTGCTCACCGACCGCTTCCCGGTGACCCTGGGGCTCGCGCTCGGTGCCGCCTTCCTGTGGCTGGTCTTCGGTGTCGCCGCGGGCGTGCTCTCCGCGCTCAAGCGGGGCACCCTGTGGGACCGCGGCGCGATGGTCGTCGCCCTCGCCGGCGTCTCCCTGCCCATCTACTTCACCGGCATGCTCAGCCTCGCGATCTTCGCGTTCGGGCTGCACTGGATCGACGCCCAGTACGTGCCGCTGGAGGACAGCTTCACCGGCTGGCTCGGCGCCATGATCCTGCCCTGGATCACCCTCGCGTTCCTGTACGCGGCGATGTACGCCCGGATCACCCGCGCCACCATGCTGGAGATCCTCGGCGAGGACTACATCCGCACCGCCCGCGCGAAGGGCCTCAAGGAGCAGACCGTCATCGGCAAGCACGCCATGCGCTCGACGATGACCCCGATCCTCACCATGCTCGGCATGGACCTCGGCGCCCTCATCGGCGGCGCGATCCTCACCGAGTCCACGTTCAACCTGCCCGGTCTCGGCCGGGCCGTGCTCGATGCCATCCGCAACCAGGACCTGCCCATCATCGTGGGCGTCACCCTGATCACCTCGCTGGCGGTCCTCTTCGCCAACCTCGTGGTGGACATCCTGTACGCCGTGATCGACCCCCGAGTGAGGCTCACGTGACCGAACTCAGCAAGAGCGGAACGGCCGTGAACGAGCCCACCTCGGCCTCCCCGGCCCCCTCCGCCTTCCTGGAAGTACGCGACCTGAAGGTGCACTTCCCCACCGACGACGGCCTGGTCAAGTCCGTCGACGGGCTCAGCTTCCAGCTGGAGAAGGGCAAGACCCTCGGGATCGTCGGTGAGTCCGGTTCCGGCAAGTCCGTGACCTCGCTCGGCATCATGGGCCTGCACACCGCCGGCCAGTACGGCAAGCGCAAGGCGCAGATCTCCGGTGAGATCTGGCTGAACGGCACCGAACTGCTCGGCGCCGACCCGGACTACGTCCGCAAGCTGCGCGGCCGCGAGATGGCGATGATCTTCCAGGATCCGCTGTCCGCGCTCCACCCGTACTACACGATCGGCCAGCAGATCGTGGAGGCGTACCGGATCCACCACGACGTGGACAAGAAGACCGCGCGCCGCCGTGCGATCGAGATGCTCGACCGGGTCGGCATCCCGCAGCCCGACAAGCGCGTCGACAACTACCCGCACGAGTTCTCCGGCGGTATGCGCCAGCGCGCGATGATCGCGATGTCGCTGGTCAACAACCCCGAGCTGCTCATCGCGGACGAGCCGACGACCGCCCTGGACGTGACCGTCCAGGCGCAGATCCTGGACCTCATCCGGGACCTGCAGAAGGAGTTCGGCTCCGCGGTCATCGTCATCACCCACGACCTGGGCGTCGTCGCCGAACTCGCCGACGACCTGCTGGTGATGTACGGCGGCCGCTGCGTCGAGCGCGGACCGGCCGAAGAGGTGTTCTACCAGCCCCGCCACCCCTACACCTGGGGTCTGCTGGGCTCGATGCCGCGGCTGGACCGCGACCAGCAGGAGCGCCTGATCCCCGTCAAGGGCTCCCCGCCCTCCCTGATCAACGTTCCGTCCGGCTGCGCCTTCAACCCGCGCTGCCCGTACGCGGACCTCCCGAAGGACAACGTCACCCGCACCGTCCGGCCCGAGCTCGCCGAGGTCGGCAGCCGGCACTGGGCGGCCTGCCACCTGGGCAAGGAGCAGCGGGAGCGGATCTGGACCGAAGAGATTGCGCCGAAGCTGTGAGTGACGAGAAAGCGGTGAAGATTCCCGCGCAGGCCGGCGAAGGCCGTCGTACCGACGGCGAGGTGCTGCTGAAGGTCACCGGGCTGCAGAAGCACTTCCCGATCAAGAAGGGCCTGCTCCAGCGGCAGGTCGGGGCGGTGCACGCGGTCGACGGCCTGGACTTCGAGGTCCGCTCCGGCGAAACCCTCGGTGTGGTCGGCGAGTCCGGCTGCGGCAAGTCGACGATGGGCCGGCTGATCACCCGGCTCCTCGAACCGACCGGCGGCAAGGTCGAGTTCGAGGGCAAGGACATCACGCACCTCGGTGTGGGCGGGATGCGTCCGCTGCGCCGCGACGTGCAGATGATCTTCCAGGACCCGTACTCCTCGCTGAACCCGCGCCACACCATCGGCACGATCGTCGGCGCTCCCTTCAAGCTCCAGGGCGTGACCCCTGAGGGCGGCATCAAGAAGGAAGTGCAGCGGCTGCTGTCGGTCGTGGGTCTCAACCCCGAGCACTACAACCGCTATCCGCACGAGTTCTCCGGCGGTCAGCGCCAGCGCATCGGCATCGCGCGGGCGCTCGCCCTGAACCCGAAGCTGGTCGTCGCCGACGAGCCGGTGTCCGCGCTGGACGTCTCGATCCAGGCGCAGGTGGTGAACCTGCTGGACGACCTCCAGCAGGAGCTGGGCCTGACGTACGTGATCATCGCGCACGACCTGTCGGTCGTCCGGCACGTCTCGGACCGGATCGCGGTGATGTACCTCGGCAAGATCGTGGAGCTGGCCGACCGCGACCTGCTCTACAAGACGCCGATGCACCCGTACACCAAGGCGCTGATGTCGGCGGTGCCGATCCCGGACCCCCGGCGCAGGAACGCCAAGAGCGAGCGGATCCTGCTCAAGGGCGACGTGCCCTCGCCGATCTCGCCGCCGAGCGGCTGCCGCTTCCACACGCGGTGCTGGAAGGCGACGCAGATCTGCAAGACCACCGAGCCGCCGCTGCTGGAGCTGCGCCCCGGTCAGCAGGTCGCCTGCCACCACCCGGAGAACTTCGCCGACCAGGCGCCGCAGGACACCGTCCTGCTGACGGTCGCGAAGGAGGCGGCGGAGCTGGTGGCCGACGAGGTTCTCGCCGAGTCGGCGGAGACCTCGGCAGCGGTGGCGGCGGAGGTCGCCGCGGACCGGCCCACTTCGCCGGAGACGGCTGAGGCGGCGGCGACCGAGGCCGCTGAGGCTACTGAGGTACGCGAGGCTGCTGCGGCAGGCGAGGCTGAGACCGAGGCTGCTGAAGTGCACGAAGGCGCTGAGGTTGCTGAGGTGCCCGAAGGCGCTGAGGTTGCTGAGGTGCCCGAGGCTGCCAAGGCCGCTGGGACTGCTGAGATCGCCGAGTCCCCCGAGGGCTCGGGGACCCCTGAGGTCGCCGAGGCCACCGAGGCGCCGGACCTCTCCAAGGCCACCGAGGCTCCCGAGATCCCTCGGATTCCCGAGGGCATCGAGACGGCGGAAGCCGTGGAGACGGCTGAGGCCAGCGGGTCTGCCGAGGTGGGCGGGGCTGGCGAGGTCGCTGAGACCTCTGAGCCCGACGAGACGCCTGAGGCCGCCGAGACCCCTGCGGCTCCCGAGGCCGCCGAGACGCCTGAGGCTCCCGAGGCCGCGGATGTCGCGCAGGCCCCCGAGGCCTCCGGGTCCAGTGACACCCCCGGGACGCCCGCGGAGCCCGCAACCCCTCGGGGCACCAAGTCCGAGAGCCAGGAGTCAACCGACAAGTAGCGCATGACGAGTTGGCAAAGTCATGCACATGTCTGAACGGGAGAGGCCAGAGTCCTCCGTGTCCGACTGATCGGCACACGCTCGAAGGGACGACCCATGGCACTCTCCCGTTCGGCACGTTTAGGGGCCCTCGCGACCGCGGCGGCCTCTTTTCTCGTCATCGCGGCCTCCGCCGCCCCCGCCCCGGGCGCCGACGGCATCGGCGACAGCTATTTCCCGCAGCTCGGCAACGGCGGCTTCGACGCCCGCCACTACGACCTCTCCCTCGCCTACGACCCCGGCACCGACCGCCTCGACGGCCGTACGACGATCACCGCCCGCGCCACCCAGAACCTCTCCTCCTTCGACCTGGACCTCCAGCAGCTGGAGGTCACCCGGGTCGAGGTGAACGGCAGACGGGCGCAGTTCACCCGCGACGGCGACGAGATCCGGATCACCCCGCGCGGAACGCTCCGCAAGGGCGGCACCTTCGAGGTCACCGTCACCTACGGCGGCGTACCCGAACCCCTCGGCGGCCCCATCGTGTTCGGCTCGGACTACGGCTGGATGAAGACCGACGACGGCGTGTTCGTCGCGTGCGAGCCCAACGCCGCCTCCACCTGGTTCCCGTCCAGCGACCACCCCTCCGACAAGGCCACCTACGACATCCGGATCAAGGCGCCCAAGGGCCTGACCGGTGTCTCCAACGGCCGGCTGGTCTCGACGTACGACAAGGGCACCTCGACGTACACCCACTGGCGCGAGACCAGGCCGATGGCGACCTACCTCGCGACCGCCACGATCGGGAAGTTCGACGTGCGGACCGGGACCACCCCCGGGGGCACCCCGATCTACGTCGCCATCGACCCCGTGCTGGCGAACAGCAACAACGTCGACGTGTACGCCGTGACGGCCGCCGCCACCGACTACTGGTCGCAGGTCTTCGGGCCGTACCCGTTCGAGGAGACCGGCGCGATCGTCGACGACATGCCGCAGGCCGGGTTCTCCCTGGAGGTGCAGTCCAAGCCGGTGTACTCGGCGGTGCGCAGCGAGTCGACGATCGTGCACGAGCTGGCCCACCAGTGGTTCGGTGACTCGGTGTCGGTGGCGCACTGGAAGGACATCTGGCTGAACGAGGGCTTCGCCACCTACGCCCAGTGGCTGTGGGCCGAGCACCAGGGCACCCGCTCGGCGCACGACTCCTTCCTCGCCGGCTACAACGCCCGCCCCGCCGACTCCTCCTTCTGGCAGATCACCGTCGGCGACCCGCAGCGCGACACGATGTTCGCCTCCGCCGTGTACCAGCGCGGCGCGATGACCCTCCAGGTCCTGCGCGAGCGGATCGGCGACACCGCGTTCTTCCGGCTGCTCCCGGCCTGGACGAAACTGCACCGCTATGGCAACGCGGACACCGCCGACTTCGTCCGCCTCGCCGAGAAGATCTCCGGGCAGCAGCTGGACGACCTCTTCCAGACGTGGCTGTTCACCACAGGAAAACCCGCCCTCTGATGCCATGCTGCCTGGCTTTGTAAGGTGCATCCGGACTCTCGGGTGACAATGTAAAGGTGTTCCAGCAAATCTTCAGCCCCTCCGTCCAGCACACGCTCGATCTGGCCGGCATCTTCGTGTTCGCCATCTCCGGTGCGCTGCTGGCCGTGCGCAAGAACTTCGACGTGTTCGGCATCGCCGTGCTCGCCGAGGCCACCGCGCTGGGCGGAGGGCTGATCCGGGACGTGATCATCGGCGCGGTGCCCCCGGCCGCCTTCACCGACCTGGGGTACTTCCTCACCCCGCTCCTCGCCGCCCTGCTGGTGATCTTCCTCCACCCGCAGGTGGAGCGGATCCAGTCGGCCGTGAACGTCTTCGACGCGGCGGGCCTCGGTCTGTTCTGCGTCACCGGCACGACGAAGGCGTACGACCACGGCCTCGGCCTCACCGCGTCGGCCGCCCTCGGCCTCACCACGGCCGTCGGCGGCGGTGTGCTGCGGGACGTGCTGGCCAACGAGGTGCCGTCGCTGCTGCGCTGGGACCGCGACCTGTACGCGGTCCCGGCGATCGTCGGCGCCACCCTGGTGGTGATCTGCATCCGCTACGACGTGCTCACCCCGCTGGCCAGCGGCCTCGCGGCCGCTACCGCTTTCGTCCTGAGGCTGCTCGCGATGCGGTTCCACTGGCGAGCGCCTCGCGCGTGGAACCGCCGGTCGACGGTACGGGAGGAGTAGTCCCCGTGTCCCCCGTGCCCTCCATGGCCCGCCGGGCGCTGATCCGGTGCTGGTCGAGCTGGGTGCTCAGCCAGCGGAACGCCGGTACCACCTGCGGCCGCCACAGCGCCATGGTGTGTCCGCCCGCGCTCCTCGGGATGTACACCACGTGCACGGCCGTCGGGGCCTTCGCCTCCTTCTGGAGCGCGAGGGCGGCCTCGTAGCCGTCGCCCGGCTGCCCGGAGAGGTAGAGCGCCACGGCCGGCGGGGCGGCCGCGCGGGCGAGCATCAGATAGGGGTTGGTGGCCCGGCGCAGGGCCGGGTCCTGGGCGGCCAGGGAGTCCCGCTCCCCGATCGGGTCGTTGTAGCCGGACATGCTCACCGCCGCCCGGTAGCGGTCGGGGTGGGCGACGGCCAGCTTGATGGCGCAGTGCGCTCCGGCCGAGTACCCGGCGACCGCCCAGCCCTTGGGCGCGGGCTGGGCCCGGAAGTTGTCCATGACCATGCGGGGCACGTCGATGCTCAGCCAGGTGTCGGCGTTCACCGTGCCGGGCACGTTGGCGCAGCCGGTGTCCACCCCGGGCAGCAGGGTGGTGCGCGGCGCCACCAGGATGAACGGCGCGACCTTGCCCTGGCGCATCAGCGGTTCCAGCTGGGCGGTCGCGCGCAGCGAGCCGAACCAGGACTTCGGGGAGCCGGGGTAGCCCGGCAGCAGCTCCACGACGGGGAACCGCTGGTGGGCGTAGGCGGCCTCGTGGTACTGCGGGGGCAGCCAGACGTAGACCTCGGCGTCGACCCCGGAGACCCGGCCCCGGAGCTGGGTGACGCGGACCCCGCCGGCCTGGTGCATCCCCGCCCCCTGGGCCTGGGTGAACCGCTGTCTGACCCTCGGCAGCCGCTTCAGCGAGATGCCGCCCGTGCCGTCGGCGCCGAGGTCGGCGGCCTGCTGCACATGGTTGCTCGTGCCGAGCAGGTCGGACCAGTTGTCGTAGAGGTTGTTGGCGTTGTTGACCAGGACGAAGACCAGTGCCACGGCCGTCCCCTGCGCGAACACCAGCATCAGCATCCGGGCCGCGCCCCGCAGGAATCTCGGTCCGCCGATGCGCGACCACAGGACGAGGGGGAGCGCGACGGCGACGACGGCCAGCACGATCAGGGTGTAGAGGAACGCAGTACCGGTGAGGCTCATGTCCCCATAGAGGAGATGCCGGGTCCCGGGGTTGACGGATGAGTACGGACACTTACCGAGAAATTGCCCGGGTCTCACTTTTCCAAAAAGCTACTGCTTAGTAATCGCCTGTTGTACGGTTCACCCATGCCAGAAGCAGCTACCGCGGCGGCCGAGCGGGCCACCATCGGCGACAGCGAGTTCGACCGCGACACCGCGCTCACCCGGCGCGCCCCGGGCGTCTACGACATCGACCTCTCCGCCGGCTGGACGATCATCAACGCCGTCAACGGCGGGTATCTGCTCGCCGTCCTCGGCCGTGCCCTCGCGGACGCCCTGCCGCACCGCGACCCGTTCACCATCTCGGCGCACTACCTCACCGCCTCCCAGCCGGGCCCGGCCCTCGTCCGCACGGAGGTGGTCCGCACCGGCCGCACCCTGTCGACCGGCCAGGCCTCGCTCCTGCAGTACGACGAGAACGGCGCCGAGGTCGAGCGGATCCGCGTCCTCGCCTCCTACGGCGACCTGGACTCCCTGCCGGACGACGTCCGTACGACGGCCGAGCCGCCGGCGTTCCCGCCGCTCGACCAGTGCTTCGGCCCCGAGGACGGACCGGCCCCCGTGGACGGCAGCTCCGCGATCACCGAGCGCCTGATGCTCAAGCTCGACCCCTCCACCCTGGGGTGGGCCCTCGGCGCGCCCTCCGGCAAGGGCGAGATGCGGGCCTGGTTCGGCCTCAAGGACGGCCGCGACCCGGATCCGCTCTCCCTCCTCCTCGCCGTCGACGCCCTCCCGCCGACCGCCTTCGAGATCGGCCTGAGCGGCTGGGTGCCCACGGTCGAGCTCACCGTCCACGTCCGCAGCCGCCCGGCCCCCGGCCCCCTGCGCGTCTCCATCACCACCCGCAACCTCGCGGGCGGCTTCCTGGAGGAGGACGCGGAGGTCTGGGACAGCACGGACCGCCTGGTGGCCCAGTCCCGCCAACTGGCCCGCGCCCGCCTGGCCTGACGGCCGGCGTGCGCTTGTGGCCTACGGGGCCCGGTCGGCCCGGGAGCGGTCCGGTGGCCGCACCGTACGGGAGGAGGCTCGAGCGGCTCCGGCGTGCCGGAAGGTCAGCCGAGCGGCTTTCGGCCCAGCCAGGCCGCCAGGCGGGTGTAGGCGTCCGCTCCCTCGGGGACCGGGCGGGCCGAGCCGAAGGGGGTGCGGCTGTCGCGTTCGGGGTCGGGCAGGTTGAGGTGGCCGGCCGCGAGGGCGAACTCGGCGAGCTCCGGGTCGAGGGCGACGGGGTGACCGAGGGACTCGCCGAGGTCCCAGGTGTGGGTCACGATCTCCATGACGTATCCGGAGAGGGCCGCGTGGCCGGGGACCTCTCCCCACGGCACCCGCACCGGCGCCGCCATCCGGTCCTCGCTCTCCCAGGCCTTGACGGCCCGGGACCGGACCGCGTCGTAGGCCTCCGCCCAGCCGTCGTCCGCGACGCCCTCGGCGAACGGCGGCTCGGCGAGGCCGTCGCCGCCCTCGCCGACGATCGCGATCCGCCGGGTGCCGCCGACGATGTGGCTCAGCAGCGTCCGTACGTCGAACTCGGCACACGGGGTCGGCCCGTCCAGCTGTTCGGGCCGCACCGTCCGGATCAGCGCGGCGGCCTGCCCCGTCGCGCGGCTGTAGACGGGGCGGGGGTCGGTGGGGTTCATGGGCACAGGCCTTTCCTCGGTTCCTGGGGTGGACACGGCACGCATGCTGGCCGCATAACCTGACATCCGCCGTCAGCATTTGTCCGGCCGTCCCGGACGGGGGAACCTGGGGCCGTGAAGTCCGACCGTCTCCTGTCGATCCTGCTGCTCCTGCAGACCCGCGGCCGGGTCCCCGCCCCCGAACTCGCCGAACGCCTTGAGGTGTCGGTGCGCACGATCTACCGGGACATCGAGGCCCTGTCCGCCTCCGGCGTCCCCGTCTACGCCGAACGCGGCCGCCACGGCGGCATCGCACTGCTCCCCGGGTTCCGCACGGACGTCACCGGCCTGACCGCCGACGAGTCCCGGGCCCTGTTCATCCTGGCCGCCGAGGGCGCGCACGCCGCCCTCGGCCTGGACGCGGCCCTCGGCTCCGCTTTGCGCAAGGTCATGGCCGCGCTGCCCGCCCCGCACCGCCCCGCCGCCGAGGTGACCAGTCGCCGCATCCTGGTCGACGCCACCCGCTGGAAGGGCGGCCCCCAGCCGGCCGTCGACCTCGACACCCTCCAGGACGCCGTCTTCACCGACCGGCGACTGCGGCTGCGCTACCGCCACAGCGGCGACCCGGAGCCCACCACCCACACCGTCGACCCCTACGGCCTCGTCGCCAAGGCGGGCGTCTGGTACCTCGTCGCCGACCGGCGCGGCAGACCCCGACTGTTCCGTGCCGACAGGGTGCGCTCGGCGACCGTGCTCGACGACCCCGTGCGGCGTCGTCCGGGCGTCGAACTCGCCGACGCCTGGGAGGTGTTGCGCCGTCAGGTGGAGGAGCGCCCCGCCGGGGTCGACGTCACCGTCCGGGTCCGGCGCGAGCGGCTCGACATGTTCCTGCGGATGAGTGCCCCGGCGCTCGTCGAACTCCCCGAGGGCGACAGCCACGGCGACGACTGGGTGACCGCGCGCCTGTCGTACCCGTCCGTTCCCGCGACCCGTCAACTCCTCGCGTTCTCCGACCGGGTGGAGGTCCTCGCGCCACCCCAGGTGCGGGAGGAACTGCGTGCGGCCGCGGCCTCTGTCACGGAGCTGTACCAGCCCGACGAGGGGACACCCCCGGTGAACACGCAGGCCGGGACGGCTTCTTGAGGTCCGCTTTACCTCGTTGACAGGCAGCGGACAGAGCGGGCCCAAGGAAGCCTCAGCCGCCGTTGGTTGAGTGCCCGCATCCCAGGACTCATCCCGGGACTCATCCCAGGACCCCCTCATCGTGCTTGGAGCCGTCTCTCATGAAGCGTGTGCGTCTCGTCCCGGCGGTGGCCCTGTTGGCGTTCGCGCCCCTGGCGCTGGTCGCCTGCGGCTCCGGCGACTCCTCGTCCTCCGGCGGCAGTTCCGGTCAGAGCCGGAACTGCCAGGCCCCGTCCGGCATGCCGACCGGGGCCGCTCCGAGCGGCGCTGCCTCGGGTGCCCCGTCCGGCGCCCCCTCCGGACAGCCCCCGGGCACCCCGACCGGTACGCCCACCGATGTCCCCTCCGGGATGCCGAGCGGCGCGCCCGGCGGCGGTCGGGGCGGCGGCCCCGGCGGCGGTCAGGGTGGTGGCTGCGGGGGCCCCGGCGGCGGTCAGGGCCGACAGGCCCAGCAGCAGGGCTGACGTACGGCGGACAGGGCGGCGCACCGGGGACGGGGGTGCGCCGCCCTCGACCGTCCGCCCTCGACCGTCCGTCCTCGACCGTCCGCCCTCGACCGTCCGTTCCGTCCGTCCGCGGGGCTCAGTCGAGCCAGTGGTGGCGGCCGATGCCGATGAGCCGCATCTGGCGGGTCGCGCGCAGGGCGACGCGCTCCCGTTCCTCCGGTGCCGCCTCCAGGGCCTCCAGGAAGAGCGAGGCCGTGATGAGCATCTGGTCGACGTAGAGGTGCGACAGCATCAGCAGGTCCTCGTCGCTCCAGCCCTTCGCCTCGGGGTCCTTGGCCAGCTCGTCCCGCACCTCCTCGACGAACCGGCCCAGTTGCTCCTGGATCGCCTTCCGCACCGGCTGGACTCCGCCGTGGCGCTCCCGGGCGATGAAACGGACATGCGCCGGGTACGCGGTCACATGACCCTCTATCAGCTCCACGGCGCGGGTGATGCGCTCGTCGCTCGACTCCGCGCCCGCCACGGTGTGGCGGATCATCGGGTGCAGACTGCCCAGCGCCTCCTCGACCAGGGCGACGCCGAGATCCGCGGTGGAGCGGAAGTGCCGGTAGAAGGCGGTGGGCGCGACCCCGACGGCACGGGTGACCTCGCGCAGGCCCAGGCTGCTCAGGCTCTGCTCCTCCAGCAGGGCGAGCGCCGCGTCCAGGAGCGCCTGCCGGGTCTTCTGCTTCTGGGCCTGCCGGATGCCGAGGGTGTGACTCATGTCATCCAGTTAACAACTGTTCTCCGGAATTGAAAAGCCGCGCGGCACGCTAGACTCAAAGTCAGTGAACAACTGTAACCACAACTGTTCACCGAAAAGTTCACCCGGACTTCACGGAGGGGGATCCGATCCCATGCTGTTCCTCGTGGCCGCCCTGCTGCTGCTCGGTGTCGTCATGGGCACCGTGGCCCACGCGCCGCTCGACTTCTCGATCGCCGTCGCCGCCGTGATCGCCGTCTGGCTCGGCGTCTTCGCACTGCGCGAGCGGCACGCCCGCCGCCGCGCCTCGACCCGCTGACCCGGCACCGTCCCACAGGAGCTGAACCGACATGCACCTCACCGCACCGGCCCCCGACCGCGCCACCCGTGGCGCCGGCGTCCGCGACACCGACGGCATGGCCGTCGCGTCCTTCGTCCTCGGTCTGCTGGGCCTGCTGGTCCTGAACCTCTTCCTCGGCCCGCTCGCCATCGTCCTCGCCTCGGTGGCCCTGGTCCGCGGCACCGCCCGCCCCGGCCGGGCCTGGCTGGGCCTCGCCCTCGGCGTCGCCGACCTGCTGCTCCTTTTCGCGTTCATGCAGGCGGACGCGTCGGTGTCCTGGGGCTTCTAGCGCCGCCCGCACGCTCGGCCGGACCCTCGGGCGACCTGGACACGAGGTCCCTCCACGGCGCCCCGTAGAATCGTGGCCACCATGGCATACCTCGACCACGCCGCGACCACCCCGATGCTCCCCGAGGCGGTCGAGGCACTCAGCGTGCACCTGAGCATCACCGGCAATGCCTCCTCCCTCCACGCATCCGGCCGTCGGGCGAGACGGACGGTCGAGGAGGCCCGCGAGACCCTCGCGGAGGCGCTCGGCGCCCGCCCCAGCGAGGTCGTGTTCACCTCCGGCGGCACCGAGGCCGACAACCTCGCCGTCAAGGGCCTGTACTGGTCCCGCCGCGACGCCGACCCGGCCCGCACCCGGGTGCTGGCCAGTCCCGTCGAGCACCACGCGGTCCTCGACGCCGTGCACTGGCTCGGCGAGCACGAGGGCGCCCGGATCGAGTACCTCCCCGTCGACACCTACGGCCGGGTCCACCCCGACGCGCTGCGCGAGGCCATCGCCCGCGACCCCGACGACGTCGCCCTCGCCACCGTCATGTGGGCGAACAACGAGATCGGCACCGTCATGCCGGTCCGTGAACTCGCCGACGCGGCCTCCGAGTTCGGTGTCCCGCTGCACGCCGACGCCGTCCAGGCCTTCGGCCAGGTCCCGGTCGACTTCGCCGCCTCCGGCCTCGCCGCGATGACGGTCTCCGGCCACAAGATCGGCGGCCCGTACGGTATCGGCGCCCTGCTCCTCGGCCGTGAGCACACCCCCGTCCCCGTCCTGCACGGCGGCGGCCAGGAGCGGCATGTGCGCTCCGGCACCCTCGACGTCCCGGCCGTCGCCTCCTTCGCCGTCGCCGGCCGCCTCGCCGCCGAACAGCGCGAGTGGTTCGCCCGTGAGATCGGCGCCCTGCGCGACTCCCTGGTCGCCGCGGTCCGTACGGCCGTGCCGGACGCGATCCTCGGCGGCGACCCGGCGCCGGACGGCCGGCTGCCGGCCAACGCGCACTTCACCTTCCCGGGCTGCGAGGGCGACTCCCTGCTCCTGCTGCTCGACGCCCAGGGCATCGAGTGCTCCACCGGCTCCGCCTGCACGGCCGGCGTCGCCCAGCCCAGCCATGTGCTCCTCGCCACCGGCACCGACCCCGACCTGGCCCGCGGCACGCTGCGGTTCTCCCTCGGACACACCAGCACCGAGGCCGACGTGGAGGCGCTCGCCAAGGCCATCGGGCCGGCGGTGGAACGGGCCCGGGCGGCGGGGCTGACGTAACCCGTCCGGCGCGGGTCCGGTGCCGACGGCCACCGCCACCACCCTGCCCCTGACCAGGCGCAGCCGGGCCAGGGACGAGGCCGAAGTGCCTAGTGCCGTGACCGGAAAGGTCCACCGGCTCGGCAGACCTTCCCGGTCACGGCACTAGCTCTCCGTGACCATGAGGGCCGCCATCATGCCCTCGTCCTCGTGCTGGAGCAGATGGCAGTGGAGCATGTACATGTACGTGTCGTCGGTGAAGTCGGTGAACTTCATCGCGATCTTGATGGAGCCGCCGCCGACCACCTCGAAGGTGTCGCGCCAGCCCAGGTCGACCCCGGTGGGCTCCTCGCCGTTGATCTCGATCAGCTGGAACGGCACGTCGTGCAGATGGAAGGAGTGCTCCAGCTGCGTGCTGTTCTTGATCGTCCAGACCTCCTCGGCGTCCAGCGTGGTGCTGATCATCGCCATCGAGGACATGCTGGTGCCCGCCGAGCCGTTGATCAGCATCGTCGCGCCGCTCTGGCCGAGGGTGATCGTCCGGGCGGTGAAGTCGCTCGTGTCGTACCGGGAGATCGAGTTGAGCGTGCTCGGCAGGGCGTCGGGTGTGTCCGAGGCCTCCGGCGTCACCGTGAGGAAGTCGTACGTGCCGCTTCCGCCGCGGATCCAGCCGGTCGTGACCACGGCCTGGAGCGTGACGGCGTCCTCCAGGTCGAGCACGAACTCGGCGCGGGCGCCGGCCACCAGACGGATCGTGGTCACCTCGGTGGGCTCGGTGAGATAGCCCTGGTCGGTGGCGATCTGGGTGAGCGTCCCGCCGTCGCCGCGCTGGACGGTCATGATGTCGGCGGGGGAGGCGTTCAGGACGCGGAAGCGCGTCCGCGTCCTGGTGGCGGTGAAGCCGAGGGTGGTCGAGTCGACGTTGGTGCCGTTGACCAGCACCGGGAAGGCGACGGCGGAGCCGCGGTACCCGGTGGCGTCGTACTTGATGTCGCCGGCGCTGTCGACGGCCAGACACTGCAGGATGATCGGGATGTCGTCGACGCCGTACTCGCTCGGCAGGGCGGCCGAGACGTCCGAGTCGTCCTCGACGATGATCATTCCGGCCAGGCCGTGCACGACCTGCTCGGCCGTGGTGCCCAGGGCGTGCGGGTGGTACCAGAGGGTCTTGGCCTCGTCGAGGACCTCGAACGTGGGCGACCAGGTCTCGCCGTCGGCGAAGGCGTTCTGCGGGCCGCCGTCCATCTTGGGCGGGATGTGGGCGCCGTGGAAGTGGACGGTGGTGTCGTCGCCCAGGCTGTTGGTGATGTTCATCAGGACCGTCTCGCCCTTGGTCCACTTCATCGTCGGGCCGAGGTACGACCCGTTGTAGCCGGCCGTGGTGCTGGTGACGCCGCTGATCACCTCGCCGGTGCCGGTCTTCGCGGTCAGGGTGTAGGTGGTGGTGCCGTCGGTGGTGGTGGCCTCCAGCAGGTCCGGGATGTCCAGGGTGCCGGTGGCCTCCGTGGCCGCGGATGCCTTGTCGTTGCCGCCGCCGGTCAGCAGCGAGAAGCCGATCCCGGCCGCGCCGACCGCGCCGAAGCCGACGCCCGCCATCCCGCTGAGGAACCTCCGCCGGTGCAGGCCCTTGCCGCCCCGGCCCCTCGTCCCCTTCGTGTGCTCGCCCTTGGCGGCCCGGCCGCCCGCCGGTTGGGCACCCGTGCTCTGCTCGCCCGCTCCGGAAGCGGGATCTGTGGTGTGGGTCATGGCCGTGGAGCTTCGGGCCAAGGGCTGTGTGAGGACTGGGCCCAAGTTAGGAGTCGGCCCTGATCGCTGTGCAGCCTCAGCCCTCCGCTTGGATCGGCAACTCCTCTGCACGGGGAGCGTGTTGGCGTGCCGCAGGTCAGGATCACGGCGCGGGACACATCGGGCGCCCGGCCCCCGTGCATCGCCGACGGTTCCGGCAGCTTGTGAGCTGCGTCACGCCTGACGTCAGGTGGTGGCGGTTCGCGCCGTTTTGACGAGCTTCAGGTACCGGCCCCAGTCCCAGTGCTCACCGGGGTCGGTGTGGTCCGTCCCCGGCACCTCCACGTGCCCGATGATGTGCTCCCGGTCGACGGGGATGCCGTACCGCGCGCAGATCCGGGCGGTCAGCCGCGCGGACGCCTCGTACATCGCGTCGGTGAAGTCCTCCGGCCGGTCCACGAACCCCTCGTGCTCGATGCCGACACTGCGCTCGTTGTACGCGCGGTTGCCCGCGTGGTACGCCACGTCCAGCTCCCGGATCATCTGGGTGACGCTGCCGTCCTTGCCCACGATGTAGTGCGCGGCCGCCCGGTGCCCCGGGTCCTCGAACGCCTGCACCGCGCTCGCCAGATCGCCCTGCGTGACATGGACGACGACCAGGTCGACGCCGTAGTCGTCCGGCCGGTCCGCCCAGCGGAAGTTGGCCTCCGAGGCCTGCACCCAGCGCGCGCCCCCGAAGTCCACCGCGCCCTCCACCCGCGGCTTGCGCACCCCCGGCAGCCGCCAGTACAGCTCCGTCAGCTCCTCGCGCGCCAGCACCGCCGACCCCACGGCGGCCACCGCCCCGCCGATCAGCAGCGCCCGCCGCCCGATCCGCCGGTCGGCGTCGCTCCCTCTCGCTCCCATCGTCCGCCCTTTCTCGCCCGTCGTGATCGTCAACGGATATGCGCGGGCCCCGGTTCCCGGCGCCCCGTACCCTGGAGGGGTTATGACTGAGACCTCGCAGCGCCCCCGCCCCCTCCGCGTACTCGCCGCCATGTCCGGCGGGGTGGACTCCGCCGTCGCCGCCGCCCGCGCCGCGGAAGCCGGCCACGACGTCACCGGCGTCCACCTCGCGCTCTCGGCGAACCCGCAGTCCTTCCGCACGGGCGCGCGCGGCTGCTGCACCATCGAGGACTCCCGCGACGCCCGCCGCGCCGCAGACGTCATCGGCATCCCGTTCTACGTCTGGGACCTCGCCGACCGCTTCCGCGAGGACGTCGTCGAGGACTTCGTCGCCGAGTACGAGGCCGGCCGCACCCCCAACCCCTGCCTGCGCTGCAACGAGAAGATCAAGTTCGCGGCGCTCCTCGACAAGGCGCTCGCCCTCGGCTTCGACGCCGTCTGCACCGGCCACTACGCGAAGGTGATCGAGCGGGCGGACGGCACCCGCGAACTGCACCGCGCCTCCGACATGGCCAAGGACCAGTCGTACGTCCTCGGCGTGCTGGACGACAAGCAGCTCGCCCACGCGCTGTTCCCGCTCGGCGACACCCTCACCACCAAGGACGAGATCCGCGCGGAGGCCGAGCGCCGGGGCCTCGCGGTCGCCAAGAAGCCCGACTCCCACGACATCTGCTTCATCGCCGACGGCGACACCCAGGGCTTCCTGGCGAACCGCCTCGGCCGCTCCGAGGGCGACATCGTCGACGAGTCGGGCGCGAAGATCGGCACCCACGAAGGGGCCTACGGCTTCACCATCGGCCAGCGCAAGGGACTGCGCATCGGCACCCCCGCCCCCGACGGCAAGCCCCGCTACGTCCTCGACATCTCCCCGGTGAACAACACCGTGACGGTCGGCCCGGCCGCCGCGCTCGACGTGAGCGGCCTGACGGCGATCAGGCCGCGCTGGTGCGGGGCGGCCCCCACCGGCCCCGGCACCTACACCGCCCAGCTGCGCGCCCACGGCGGCGAGACCGAGGTGCGCGCGGAGTGCGTGGACGGCGAGCTGCGGGTGACGTTCGCCGAGCCGGTCCGCGGGGTGGCACCCGGCCAGGCGATCGTCCTCTACGACGGCACGCGCGTGGTGGGCTCGGCGACGATCGCGACGACGGTCCGGGCGACGACGGCCGGGGCGCTCTGAGCGGCCCGCGCCGCCCACTCCCAGTGCTGTGACCGGTCCGCGCCGCCCACCCCTACACGCCGAAGAACTCCGCCAGCACCGGCGCCAGCACGTTCGGATCCACCACGTGCGTCTGCCCCTCCAACAGGCGGTACGTCCCGTGCGGCGCCGCCTCCGCCACCGCGCGCGTGGCCTCCCGCAGCCAGAGCGGGCTGTCGCCCCCCGCCACCGCGAGCACCGGCACACCGAGGGCAGCCAGCAGATCCGCCGGGACCCGGCCACCGGCCATCACCGCGTCGTCGTAGGCGAGGGTCGGCGCGATCGCCTCCATGCCGGCCCACATGGGCGACTGGCGGGCCCGCTGGATCATCTCCTCGGCCAGCCCCGTCAGCCGCAGGAAGAGCTCCACCGCGTCCCCGCGCCGCCCGTGGTCGAGGGCCTCGGTGAGCCGCTCGGTGTACGTGGCGCGGCCGCGGACCGCCTCCTCGTCGACGGCGTACGGCGTCTCGTAGACGGCGACCCGCGGCACCGGCAGCCCGCTCGCCGCCGCCCGCAGCGCCAGTGCCCCGCCCGAGGAGACGCCGTACAGACAGGCCTCGCCGCCCGCCACGTCGATCAGTGCCGCCAGGTCCTCCACTTCGCGTTCCACCGCGAAGGGGGCCGTGTCGCCGCTGTCGCCGCGCCCCCGCCGGTCATACGTCAGGACCGTGCAGCGGCGCGCCAGCAGCCCGCCCAGGGGCGCCACGGTGCCGCCCGTGGACATCGCCCCGCTCACCAGGATGACCGCGGGACCCTGTCCGGCCCGGGTGTACGCGAGTTCGGTTCCGTCGCGCGAAATGGTCTTCTTGTCCATGCCAGAGCAGACTGCCGCACGACGGCGCGGTCATCGGCCTACGACACCTCCACTTCGTAGAAGCACAGGTGGTGTGCGATCTCGGCGACGTCGGGCTTCGGGTCCGGGTACGCCCACACGAGGTCGGGCGCGCCCGGCAGCGACCAGTACGACGCCGTTCCCTTGAAGGGGCAGTAGGTGTGGGTGTCGGACGGCGTCAGCAGGTCCATGCGCACATCGGCCTCGGGGATGTAGTACCGCACCGGACAGCCCGTCTCGCGCAGGGCGAGGGCCCGGTCGGTCTCGGCGAGCACCCGGCCGTCGTGGACGGCCCTGACGCGCCGGGTGTCCCGCTCGATCGTGATCGTGTGTCCTTCGGTCATGTGGGAGAAGCGCTCGCGGGCCCCCGGTTCTTCCCGCGTACGGTGACCGCATGCGTATCTGTGTCTTCCTCTCCGCCGCCGATCTCGACGACCGCTACCGGGCTTCATCGGCAGTGCATCGGCGCACGCCGGTGGTGAAGCCGATCTCATGACCGCGGCGCGGAGCCCCGCAGTGTCGTTCCGGCGGAGCCGGACGCTGCGGGTCGTGGGGGTGTGGTGGGGAACGGGTGTTCCCGGCGGCAGAGGATGTCGTGTGTTCGTACGATCGGCGAACGCGGCTTCGGTACGCCTTCCGGTCGTACCCGGAGCCTGGTCAACGCGCCGCGTTGGCGAGGGCGTTCGGGTGCGCTCGCGTCGTGTTCAACGACGCGGTGCGTGCCCGTGAGGATGCCCGCGCGGCCAAGGCGCCCTACCCCAGTGCCGCCGTTCTGTCCCAGCGGTTGATCACCCGGGCCAAGAACACCCCTGAACGGTTCTGGCTGGGCGAGGTGTCCTCGGTCGTCCTGCAGCAGGCGTTGCGGGACGTGGAGGCCGCATACAGAAACTTCTTCGCCTCGGTGAAGGGTGAGCGCAAGGGGAAGCGGGTGGGTGCGCCGCGTTTCAGGTCGCGCAAGGACACCCGGCAGGCGATCCGGTTCACCGCCAACGCCCGCTGGAAGATCACTGGGGGCGGGCGGCTCTCGTTGCCGAAGATCGGCGACGTGAAGGTGTGTTCTCTCCGACGGCACCAAAATCGACAGCCCGAGGTTTTTGCGCCGGGCGGAGAAGAAGCTGAAGAAAGCTCAGCGGGAGCTGTCCCGCAAACAGAAGGGTTCGAGGAACCGGGCCAAGGCCCGCATGAAGGTCGCCCGCGCCCACGCGGCTGTGGCGGACGCGCGCAAGGAGTTCCACCACCAGCTCTCCACCCAGCTGATCCTCGACAACCAAGCCGTCGCGGTGGAGGACCTGGCGGTATCCGGACTCGCACGCACCAGACTGGCCAAGAGCGTGCACGACGCGGGCTGGTCCCAGTTCGTCGGCATGCTGCGGTACAAGGCGGCCCGGTACGGGCGGACCTTCGTGAAGATCGGCCGGTTCGAACCCACCGGTATCGGCCTGCGGAGCGCCGGTAAGACCGGGACCTGTCCGGGCACAGCGCGAAGAAACAGGAAGCCACGGAATCCCCGCCGGAAGCCGTGCCGCGTAGCGGCACAGCAACAGGTGGGGACGGCCAGAATCCTCGGGCTTCAGCCCGAGGAGCATGTCAAACCCGACCCGCGCGCGAGTTCGCGGAACTGCTGGGCAAGGGCGGGCACACCCTGGTGTGGGGCGGGTCCGACTCGGGTCTGATGAAGGTCGTCGCCGACGGGGTGCAGGAGAGCGGCGGACGGCTGTGCGGGGTGTCGGTGACCTTCCTGGCCGCCAAGGCCCGCCCCGGCGCCGACGAGATGGTGATCGCCGCGGACCCGGCCGAGCGCAGGCGGCTGCTGCTGGAGAAGGCCGACGCCGTGGTGGTGCTGGTCGGCGGCACGGGCACGCTCGACGAGGCCACCGAGATCCTGGCGCTGAAGAAGCACGGCCACACCGACAAGCCGGTCGTGCTGCTGAACACCGCGGGCTTCTACGACGGACTCAAGACCCACTTCCAGCGCATGGACGACGAGGGATTCCTGCCCCGCCCCCTCACCGACCTGGTGTTCTTCGCGGAGGAGCCGGCCGGGGCGCTCGCGTACCTGGAGGAGAGGAAGGGCACCTCCTGACGGCACGTGATGCGAGCATGGCGGGCATGGCTACTCATGTGATCACCGGAGCGGGCTCCGGCATCGGCGCGGCCGTCGCCCGCCGGCTGCACGCGCGCGGGGACGACCTCGTGCTCCACGCGCGCGACGCGGGCCGCGCGAAGGAACTCGCCGCACAGTTCCCCGGCGCCCGCACCCTCGTCGGCGACCTCGCCGACCCCGACCGGCTGAGCTGGGCCTTCTCCCACCAGTCGCTCCCGGACCGGGTCGACTCGCTGCTGCACATCGCCGGCGTGGTCGACCTCGGCCCGGTCGGCGAGCTCACCCCCAAGACCTGGCACCACCAGCTCAACGTCAACCTGATCGCCCCCGCCGAACTGACCCGCCACTTCCTGCCCCCGCTGCGGGCCGCGCGCGGCCACGTGCTCTTCGTCAACTCCGGAGCCGGCCTGCGGGCGAGCGCCGACTGGTCCGCGTACGCCGCCTCCAAGCACGGCCTCAAGGCCCTCGCCGACTCCCTCCGGGCCGAGGAGCACGGCAACGGCGTCCGCGTCACCTCCGTCTACCCCGGCCGCACCGCCGGCCCCATGCAGGCCAAGGTGCACCAGCAGGAGGGCAAGGAGTACGACCCCGCCGAGTGGATCGACCCCGAGTCGGTGGCGACGACGATCCTCATGGCGCTCGACCTGCCGCGGGACGCCGAGGTCAACGACCTGACGGTACGGCCGGGCCGCTGACCTTCCGTAGGCTTCCCCACGTGAACGCAACTTCGCCCTACGGCCCCGCCACCGGCGTCGGCTCGCTCCCCGGCGGCGACGCCCGGGAGGCGGCCCGCACCGCCACCGGCTCCTTCGAGGACTTCCCCTTCCTGCCCGAACTGCCGGCCCGCGGCCCCGGCGCCGACATGATCGGCCGGACGGCGGGGATGCTCGTCGAGCTGTACGCGCGCGTGGAACCCAGCGGCTGGCGGATCGGCGACCACCCGGGCCGCGACACCAAGCGGGCCCGCTCCTGGCTCGGCGAGGACCTGGACGCCCTCGAGGAGTTCACCCAGGACTACGAGGGCCCGCTCAAGGTGCAGGCCGTCGGCCCCTGGACGCTCGCCGCCGCGCTGGAGCTGAGGAACGGCGAGGCCGCCCTCTCCGACCCGGGCGCCTGCCGCGACCTGGCCGCCTCCCTGACGGAGGGGCTGCGGCTGCACCTCGCCGAACTGCGCCGGCGCATCCCCGGCGCCCGCCTCGTCCTCCAGCTCGACGAACCGTCCCTCACCTCCGTCCTCACCGGCCGGGTGCGGACCGCCAGCGGCTACCGCACCCACCGCGCCGTCGACCGCCAGCTCGTGGAGGCCACCCTGCGGGACGTGGCCGGGGTGCACGGGGACGGCCCCGTCGTGGTCCACTCGTGCGCCCCGGACGTGCCCTTCGCCCTGCTGCGCCGGGCCGGGGTCGACGGGATCTCCTTCGACTTCTCGCTGCTCACCGAACGTGACGAGGAGGCGATCGGGGAGGCGGTGGAGGGCGGCACCCGGCTCTTCGCCGGTGTCGTGCCGGGCACGGACGCCGCATTGTCGGACCCTGCTAGTAGCGTCATGGGTGTACGGACGCTGTGGCGCAGGCTGGGGCTGCAACCGGGGCTTCTCACGGAGGCGGTCACCCTCACACCCGCCTGCGGACTCGCGGGAGCCTCTCCCGCGTACGCCCGCCGGGCCCTCGCCCACTGCGTCCGGGCGGCGAGATCCCTCGCGGACAACCCAGAGTAACGGGAGGACCACACGGTGGCCGGCGACAAGCAAGCGGAGACGACGGTGCCCGCCGAGGCACGGGAGCAGCACGCGCAGCTCGCTGAGCAGATCGAGGAGCACCGCTTCCGGTACTACGTGAAGGACGCTCCCGTCATCAGCGACGCGGAGTTCGACCGTCTGCTGCGCGCCCTGGAGGCGCTGGAGCAGGAGTATCCCGAGATGCGCACGCCCGACTCGCCGACCCAGAAGGTGGCGGGGGCCTACGCCACGGACTTCACCGCCGTCCAGCACCGGGAGCGCATGCTCTCCCTGGACAACGCCTTCGACGACCTGGAGCTGGCCGCCTGGGCCGAGCGCGTCCACAAGGACGTCGGCGCCTCCGCGTACCACTTCCTGTGCGAGCTGAAGGTCGACGGCCTCGCCGTCAACCTCACCTATGAGAACGGCCGCCTCACCCGCGCGGCGACCCGCGGCGACGGCCGCACCGGCGAGGACATCACGCCCAACGTGCGCACCATCGCGGAGATCCCGGACCGGCTGGCGGGCGACGGCGTGCCCACGCTCGTGGAGATCCGCGGCGAGGTCTACTTCCCGATGGAGGGCTTCGAGGAGCTCAACGCCCGGCTGGTCGCGGCCGGCGACAAGCCCTTCGCCAACCCGCGCAACGCGGCGGCCGGTTCACTGCGCCAGAAGGACCCGCGCGTCACCGCCGCCCGCCCGCTGCACATGGTGGTCCACGGCATCGGCGCCCTGGAGGGCTACGAGGGCATGGACCGACTCTCCGAGGCCTACGACCTCCTCAAGGGCTGGGGCCTGCCCACCTCCACCCACAACCGGGTCGTCGACGACCTGGACGGCGTACGGCAGTTCATCGCGTACTACGGCGAGAACCGCCACTCCGTGGAGCACGAGATCGACGGCGTCGTCGTCAAGCTCGACGAGATCCGGCTGCAGGGCCGGCTCGGCTCCACGGCCCGCGCCCCGCGCTGGGCCATCGCGTACAAGTACGCGCCGGAGGAGGTCAACACCAAGCTCGTCAACATCCGCGTGGGTGTGGGCCGTACGGGCCGGGTGACGCCGTACGCGCAGGTCGAGCCGGTGACGGTGGCGGGCTCCGAGGTCGAGTTCGCGACCCTGCACAACCAGGAGGTCGTCAAGGCCAAAGGCGTCCTCATCGGGGACACCGTGGTGCTGCGCAAGGCCGGTGACGTCATCCCCGAGATCCTCGGCCCCGTCGCCGACCTGCGGGACGGCACCGAGCGGGAGTTCGTCATGCCCGCCGAGTGCCCGGAGTGCGGCACGCCGCTCAGGCCGATGAAGGAGGGCGACATCGACCTGCGCTGCCCCAACGCCCGCACCTGCCCGGCCCAGTTGCGTGAGCGGCTGTTCTACCTGGCGGGCCGCAGGGCGCTCGACATCGAGCAGTTCGGGTACGTGGCGGCGGCGGCCCTCACCAAGCCGCTCGAACCCGCCGACCCGCCACTGGCCGACGAGGGCGACCTGTTCGACCTCACCGTCGAGCAGCTGCTGCCCATCAAGGCGTACGTCCTCGACCAGGACAGCGGGCTGCCCAAGCGCGACCCGAAGACCGGCGAGGAGAAGATCGCCACCGTCTTCGCCAACCAGCAGGGCGAGGCCAGGAAGAACGCGCTGGCGATGCTGGAGAACATCGCCGCCGCCAAGGACCGCCCGCTCGCCCGCGTCCTCACCGGGCTGTCGATCCGTCATGTGGGCCCGGTCGCCGCCGAGGCGCTCGCGCGCGAGTTCCGCTCCATCGAGCGCATCGAGCAGGCGAGCGAGGAGGAGCTGGCGGCCACCGACGGCGTGGGCTCGATCATCGCGGCCTCGCTCAAGGAGTGGTTCGCCGAGGACTGGCATCAGGAGATCATCCGCAAGTGGACGGCCGCCGGGGTCCGCATGGAGGACGAGCGGTCCGGCGAGGACGAGGGCCCCCGCCCCCTCGAAGGCCTCACGGTCGTCGTCACCGGCACCCTCGAACACTTCACCCGCGACGGCGCCAAGGACGCGCTCCAGAGCCGGGGCGCGAAGGTCACCGGTTCGGTCTCCAAGAAGACCTCGTTCGTCGTCGTGGGCGACAACCCCGGCTCCAAGTACGACAAGGCGATGCAACTGAAGGTGCCCGTGCTGGACGAGGACGGCTTCACCGTCCTGCTCGACCAGGGCCCCGACGCCGCCGCCGAAGTGGCCCTCGCGGCTCCGGAGTCGGCCGAGGAGTAGCCCGAACCGGCGGTTGAAGGCCACCCGATCGGCGCATACCAGATGCATACGGGTGGCCGGGGCGCATTCGGGCAACCGTCGACGACCGCTGCCCGTGGACGCCTTCCGCGGCCTACTGTTGAGGTGTGCGCCTGCCGTGCCCAGCTGCGGTCGGCGCACCTCCTCGCTCCCGAAGGGCGTGGGAAGGGCTTTCCGACGCGGTGCCGCCCCGGGGTTGTCGGGCAGCGGGCCGCGTGGCGTGGGCACCGCCGGTTGTGAGAGGGACGGGAATGGAACCGACCGAGAGCGCCGCCCCGGACTCCCGGCTGCGCCGGCTCCGAAGCGTCGGCGTCAGGTGGGGGAGCCGCTGGGCGGGGCGCTCCGGACGACATCCGGGCGCACCGGCACACCCCCCGCGCACCGCTTTCGACCTCCGCGCCCCCACCGGACCTCCCGCCGGGCCCGCCCCCGGACCGCCTTCGCAGCCGGCCGCCGGGCCGCCCGGACCCGCCGCCCCCTTCCGGCAGATGGCACCGCCCGTCGTACCCGGCCCGACGGGGTCCCCGGGCCCGGCCGGGGCCCTGGCCCTCCCCGCGGCCTCCGTCTACTCCGGGACCTCCGCCCTGCCCGGCACCTCTGCGCTGTCCGCGAGTTCCGGACTGCCCGGGGCCGAACCGGACCGGCAGCCGTCCTGGCCCGCCCTGCCCGCCGCGGTCGTCGGCGCGGCCGCCTTCGCCCTCGGCGCCGGCTTCTACCGCGCCTTCACCGACAGCCACGCCCTCTTCCCGTCCGGTACGGCCGGCTGGGCGCTGGCCCTGCTGACCGGGGTCATCGTCGGACACCTCGTCATGCTGGGCCGGGCCCGTTGGTGGGGCGGCACCGGCTCCGGCGCCGCCCTCACCCTCGCCGTCCTGCTGCTGTACGGCTGGGTACCCGCCGGCCTGGTCAGCCTCACCGTCGTCGTCCTGGTCGGCATAGCCAGGCGCCACCGCTGGCGGCAGGGTGTCCTGCACGGCGCGGTGGACGTCCTCGGCATCGGCGCGGGCGCCCTGCTGCTGGCCGCGTGCGGACGGGTCCCGTCCGTGGAACACCCCTGGTACCCGGACGGCTGGACCGTCTACACCGGCCCCCAGGTGGCCCTGGTGGCCGTGGCCTATCTCTCCGTCACCCGCGTCCTGCTCTGGTACCTGCACGCCCCCCGCTCCGGCGGGCTGCCCACGGTCGCCCGTACCGCCCTCGTCAGACAGGGCCTGGTCGCGGTGGCGCTGCTCGGCATCGCGCCGCTGCTCTGCGTGGTCGCCATCGCCAAACCGATCCTGCTGCCGCTGTTCGCCATCCCGCTCGTCGCCCTCGACTCCACGCTCTGGATGGCCCGGGCCCGCGCCGAGGAACAGCTGCGCGACCCGCTGACCGGGCTGCCCAACCGGCAGTGGCTGCTGGAACGCATCTGGACCGCCCTGGACGACGCCGAGCGCATCGGCGCCCGGTCCGCCCTGATGCTGATCGACCTCGACCGCTTCCGTTCGGTCAACGACACTCTCGGGCACCTCGCCGGTGACCGGCTCCTCCTCCAGACGGCCGAACGGCTGCGGGTGGCCCTTCCGCGCGGGGCGGAGGTGGCGCGGCTCGGCGGCGACGAGTTCGCCGTCCTGCTCCCCGTCGCCGACTCCACGACCTCCGCGACCCGCGTCGCCCGCGCGCTGGTCGCGGCCCTCAGCTCGCCGCTCGACCTCGACGGGCTCACCCTCGTGCTGGAGGCCAGCGCGGGCGTCGCCGTCTTCCCCGACCACGCCCTCGACGCGGAGGGCATGCTGCGCCGGGCCGACGTGGCGATGTACCAGGCCAAACGGGACCGTACGGGCGTCGAGGTGTATGAGTCCAAGCGGGACTCCAACACCCCCGACCGGCTCGGGCTGCTGGGCGATCTGCGGCGGGCCCTGGACGCGCACGAGGTGCAGTTGCACTACCAGCCGAAGGTCCGCTTCGACGGGCAGGTGGCGGGGCTGGAGGCACTGGTGCGGTGGGTGCACCCGGAGCGCGGGAAGGTACCGCCGGACGAGTTCATAGCGATCGCCGAGTCCTCCGGGCTGATGCCGCACCTCACGGAGTACGTGCTGGAGACGGCGCTGGGACAGGTCGCCCGGTGGCGGGCGCAGGGGCTGTTCGTGCCGGTCGCGGTGAACGTCTCCCCGCGCGATGTCCACACGCCCGGGTTCGCCGGGTCGGTCGCCGCGCGTCTCGCCCGGCACGGCGTGCCCGCGGGAGCGCTCCAACTGGAGATAACGGAGCACGTGCTGCTGGAGGACCCGCAGCGGGCGGCGGACACGCTGAACGGCCTGACCGGGCACGGCGTGAAGATGTCCCTGGACGACTTCGGTACCGGGTACTCCTCGCTGGTGCACCTACGGCGGCTGCCGGTCAGCGAGCTGAAGATCGACCGTTCCTTCGTGGCGCGGCTGGCGGTGGACACCGAGGACGCGGAGATCGTGCGCTGCACGGTCGATCTCGCGCATTCCCTGGGGCTGCTGGTGGTCGCGGAGGGGGTCGAGGACGACGAGACCTGGGAACGGCTTCGGGACCTGGGCTGTGACGCGGTGCAGGGGTGGCTGGTGGCCGCGGCGATGCCTCCCGAGGAGACGACGGCGTGGCTGCGGGCGCGGGGGTCCCGGGGCTGGCAGCGACCGGCAGCGGCGCTGCCGGCCGCGGCGACGGAGGACTGACGGGCCACGGCCCTGCCCCTCCGGGGGACGGGGGGCTGGGCGGCTGCGGCTCACTGCCTTTCCCACCCGCCCGCCCACCGCGCCGCCGCCAGCCTCTGCCCGAAGGCGTGCGGGGGGACTGGGGGGCTGGCGTTTGCTGTGGGGGGTGCCGCCCGACCGTCCGTGCGGGGGACCGGGAGGCTGGCGTTTGCCGTAGGGCGTGCCCGTCGGCGGCGGCATCCCGTCAATCCCGTCACTGCCTCTGCCGACTGCCCGGTCGGCGTTTGGTCGTGGACCGTGTGGGCGACCGGGAGGGTGACGGTTGGCCGACGTCCGGCGTCCCCGGCGCTGTCGCCGCCGCGCGGCCCGCGGCTCCGGTGTTGCCGTCGGAACCGGTGCCGTCCGGCAAACCGTTTCACGGCCACGGGCCGCCGCCCCCTAGGATTGGCCCCACATCACATTTCACTCACCCCAGAGGAACGCTGCATGCCTGGCATCACGCGCGAGGAGGTCGCCCACCTCGCCCGGCTGGCGCGTCTGGAGCTGAAGCCCGAAGAGCTCGACCACTTCGCGGGACAGCTGGACGACATCATCGGCGCGGTCGCCCGCGTCAGCGAGGTCGCCGACCAAGACGTACCGCCGACCTCGCACCCGCTCCCGCTGACCAATGTCATGCGCGCGGACGAGGTCCGTCCGTCGCTCACCCCCGAGCAGGCGCTCTCCGGCGCCCCGGCCCAGGAGCAGCAGCGTTTCAAGGTGCCGCAGATCCTGGGGGAGGACTGATCACCATGACGGACAACGTCACCATCATCAAGCTCACCGCCGCCGAGACGGCCGCGAAGATCGCCTCCGGCGAGCTCACCGCCGTCCAGGTCACCGAGGCCCACCTGGCCCGGATCGAGGCCGTCGACGAGAAGGTCCACGCCTTCCTGTACGTCGACCGCGAGGGCGCCCTCGCCCAGGCCCGTGCCGTGGACGAGAAGCGCGAGCGCGGCGAGAAGCTCGGTCCGCTCGCCGGTGTCCCGCTGGCGCTGAAGGACATCTTCACCACCGAGGGCGTTCCCACGACCGTCGGTTCGAAGATCCTGGAGGGCTGGATCCCGCCCTACGACGCGACCCTCACCAAGAAGCTGAAGGCTGCCGACGTCGTCATCCTCGGCAAGACCAACATGGACGAGTTCGCCATGGGGTCCTCCACCGAGAACAGCGCCTACGGGCCGACCGGCAACCCCTGGGACCTCACCCGGATCCCCGGTGGCTCCGGCGGCGGTTCCTCCGCCGCGCTCGCCTCCTTCCAGGCGCCCCTCGCCATCGGCACGGACACCGGCGGCTCCATCCGCCAGCCCGCCGCCGTCACCGGCACGGTCGGCGTGAAGCCGACGTACGGGGCCGTCTCGCGCTACGGCATGGTCGCCTTCTCCTCCTCCCTCGACCAGGGCGGACCCTGCGCCCGTACGGTCCTGGACGCGGCGCTGCTGCACGAGGTGATCGCCGGGCACGATCCGCTCGACTCCACCTCGATCGACACCCCGGTCCCGCCGGTCGTCGAGGCCGCCCGCAACGGCAGCGTCGAGGGCATGCGCGTCGGTGTCGTCAAGCAGTTCCGCGGCGAGGGCTACCAGGCCGGTGTCATCCAGCGGTTCGACGAGTCCGTCGCGCTGCTGAAGGACCTGGGCGCCGAGATCGTCGAGCTGGACTGCCCGTCGTTCGACCTCGCCCTGTCGGCGTACTACCTGATCGCCCCGTCGGAGTGCTCCAGCAACCTCGCCCGCTTCGACGGGCTGCGCTACGGGCTCCGTACGGGCGACGACGGCACCCACTCGGCCGAGGAGGTCACCTCCCTCACCCGGGCGGAGGGCTTCGGGCCCGAGGTCAAGCGCCGGATCATGCTCGGCACGTACGCGCTCAGCTCCGGCTACTACGACGCGTACTACGGCTCCGCCCAGAAGGTCCGCACGCTCATCACGCGCGACTTCGAGAAGGCCTTCGAGCAGGTCGACGTGATCGTCTCGCCGACCACCCCGACCACCGCCTTCCCGATCGGCGAGCGTGCCGACGACCCGATGGCGATGTACCTGGCCGACCTGTGCACCATCCCGACCAACCTCGCGGGCAACGCGGCGATGTCGCTGCCGTGCGGTCTGGCCCCGGAGGACAACCTCCCGGTCGGTCTCCAGATCATCGCCCCGGCGCTGAAGGACGACCGGCTGTACAAGGTCGGCGCCGCCGTCGAGGCCGCCTTCGTGGAAAAGTGGGGTCACCCGCTCCTGGAGGAGGCTCCGTCGCTGTGAGTGCACTGAACAAGGCCAAGGGCTTCAAGAAGTCCAAGTCCGGCACCTACCTGTCGATGGCCGGCACGGCCTTCGGCGCCATCGGTGTGGCCAAGCAGATCAAGAAGGCCCGCGCCGAGCACGACACGCTGCGGCTCATCGACGCGACCGTCTCCGCGGTGGCGATCGTCACCGGCCTCGCCATCCTGTACCGCGAGCTGAAGCGGCTGGGCGACGACGACGTCCTGCTGGGCTGAGAGGGAAGTTACACCGTGACCACCACGACCGACCTGGTGTCGTACGAGGACGCACTGGCGTCGTACGACCCCGTCATGGGCCTCGAGGTCCATGTCGAACTCGGCACCAAGACCAAGATGTTCTGCGGCTGCTCGACCGAGCTCGGTCAGGACGCCAACACGCAGACCTGCCCCACCTGCCTCGGCCTGCCGGGCTCCCTCCCGGTCGTCAACGCGACCGGCGTCGAGTCCGCGATCAGGATCGGTCTCGCGCTGAACTGCGAGATCGCCGAGTGGTGCCGCTTCGCCCGGAAGAACTACTTCTATCCGGACATGCCGAAGAACTTCCAGACCTCCCAGTACGACGAGCCCATCGCCTTCAACGGCTACCTCGACGTCCAGCTGGAGGACGGCGAGGTCTTCCGCGTGGAGATCGAGCGCGCCCACATGGAGGAGGACACCGGCAAGTCGACCCACGTGGGCGGCGCGACCGGCCGGATCCACGGCGCCTCGCACTCGCTGCTCGACTACAACCGCGCCGGCATCCCGCTGATCGAGATCGTCACCAAGCCGATCGTCGGCGCCGGCGAGCGCGCCCCCGAGGTCGCCCGGGCCTACGTCCGTGAGCTGCGCGAGGTCATCAGGGCGCTCGGCGTGTCGGAAGCCCGCATGGAGATGGGGCAGATGCGCTGTGACGTGAACCTCTCGCTGATGCCCAAGGGCAGCGAGAAGTTCGGCACGCGCTCCGAGACGAAGAACGTGAACTCGCTGCGTTCCGTGGAGCGCGCGGCCCGCTTCGAGATCCAGCGGCACGCGGCTGTCCTCGGCAGCGTCGGCACGATCGTCCAGGAGACCCGCCACTTCCACGAGGACACGGGGTCGACGACCTCGGGCCGGGTGAAGGAGGAGGCCGAGGACTACCGCTACTTCCCCGAGCCGGACCTGGTGCCGGTGGCCCCCTCGCGCGAGTGGGTCGAGGAGATCCGGGCCGGGCTCCCCGAGCTGCCGCTGGTCCGCCGTACCCGGCTGCTCGCCGAGTGGGGCATCTCCGCCACCGACATGCAGGCGATCCTCAACGCCGGCGCCCTGGACAAGATCGTCGCCACGATCGACGCCGGTGCCGACGCGGCCTCCGCCCGCAAGTGGTGGATGGGCGAACTGGCGCGCAGCGCCAACGAGTCGGGCACGTCCCTGGACGAGCTGGCCATCACGCCGGAGCAGGTCGCCCGGGTCACTGAGCTGGTCTCCAAGGGCGACCTGAACGACAAGCTGGCCCGTCAGGTCATCGAGGGCGTCCTCGCGGGCGAGGGCACCCCCGACGAGGTCGTCGACAAGCGCGGGCTGAAGGTCGTCTCCGACGAGGGCGCGTTGACCACCGCCGTCGAGGAGGCCATCGCCGGCAACCCGGGCATCGCCGACAAGATCCGCGGCGGCAAGGTGGCCGCGGCCGGTGCCCTGGTCGGCGCCGTGATGAAGGCCACGCGCGGGCAGGCCGACGCGGCCCGCGTCAAGGAGCTGATCCTGGAGAAGCTGGGGGTCGGCGAGGGCTGACCTCGGGTGATCCCGGAGAGGGGGTGCGTCCGCTCGGGCGCACCCCCTCTCGCGCTCTCAGCCGGAAGCGCTACGCTCGCGCGCCATGAGTGCACGAACCGACTCAGGGCCACAGGGCGACATAGACGCCGCGGCTGCCCCGGACGACACGGGTGACGCGGACGGCGCGGACGGCGCGGACGACACAGGTGACGTGCCCGGCTCCGGCGTTCCCGGCCGGGCGGCCGGCGCCGACGCCTCGGACGCCTCCGACGTCCCCGTCGCCGCAGCCGACGACCTCGACGACCTCGACGACTTCGCCATCTCCGACGACTCCGACGACTCCGACGACGAGGAGTACGACGAGTACGACGAGTACGCCTACGAGGACGCCCGGCGGGCCCGCTGGACGGCGACCGCGACCGGGGCCCTGCTCACCCTCGCCGGTCTCGCCGCGTCGCTCATGCGCCTCGGCGGCACCGCCCCGGCCTTCGTCCCGGCCGCCTACGCCCTCGGCGCGGTCGTCTGCGCCGCAGCGGGCCTCCTGGGCGCCCGGGGCCGTACCCGCCGCGCCCTGTGGCTGCTGATCGCCGGGGTGATGGTGATGGCGTTCGGCGACCAGGCCGACTGACGTGCGCCGACACCGGCGCCGTTATTGTCCTGTGATCTGCCTCCCACTCTTGTGAAAAGGCACACGAACGCATCAAAGGATCTTCACCGCCTGCGAGAGTGGCAGCGCATTGCTCATGCGTTCTTTGCGGGCTGTTTCCCGGTCAAAGATCCACAATTCACCCCGGGAGCACGTCAGTGGCAGCCCTCGCACGTTGGTGTGTACGCAACCGCCTCGTCACGGTGGTGCTCTGGCTTCTCGCTCTCGTCGGCACGGCCACCGCCGCCGTCGCCACCGGCTCCGCCTACTCCAACGACTACGAGGTCCCCGGCACCGAGTCCGGCCGCGCCACCCAGCTGCTCGCCGAGGGGTTCCCCACCCTGGGCGGCGACAGCGACACCGTCGTCTGGCACACCGCCTCGGGCACCGTCCGCGCCGCCGACGTCGAACAGAGCATGACCCGGGCCCTGGACAGGATCGCCGACCTGCCCGGGGTCGCCTCCGTGACCGGCCCCTACGGCGAGCAGGGCGCCGCGCAGATCAGCGAGGACGGGCACACGGCGTACGCCACCGTCACCTTCGCCGACCGCGCCGAGGACATCGGCGCGTCCGAGGCACGGGCCGTCGTCAAGGCCGCCAAGGCCGCCGAGAGCGACGGACTCCAGGTCGAGCTGGGCGGCAGCGCGATCGCCCTCACCGAGTCCTCCGGCGGACACCTCGCCGAGATCGTCGGCGTGGCAGTGGCCGCCGTCGTGCTCTTCCTCGCCTTCGGCTCGCTCGCCGCCTCGCTGCTGCCCATCGCCACCGCCCTGGTCGGCGTCGGCACCGCCTACGCCGGCATCCAGCTCCTCGGGCACGCCATGACCGTCGCCGACTTCGCGCCGATGCTCGGCATGCTGGTCGGCCTCGGCGTCGGCATCGACTACGCGCTGTTCATCGTCACCCGCCACCGGCGCGGCCTGAAACGGGGCCTCACGGTCACCGAGGCCGCCACCAACGCCGTGGCGACGACCGGACGCGCGGTCGTCTTCGCGGGTGCCACGGTCTGCATAGCCCTGCTGGGCATGCTGATCCTGCGCCTGAACTTCCTCAACGGCGTCGCGATAGCCGCCTCCCTGACCGTCGTCCTCACGGTCGCCGCCTCCGTCACCCTGCTGCCCGCCCTGCTGGCCTGGATCGGCCCGCGCGCCCTCAGCCGCCGCGAACGCCGCCGGCTCGCCGAGCACGGGCCCGAACCGGAGCTGCCCACCGGGTTCGCCGCCCGCTGGTCCGCGTTCGTCGAGCGCCACCCCAAACTCCTCGGCTCGCTCGCGGTCGTCGTCATCGCCGTCCTCGCCCTGCCGACCTTCTCCCTGCGCCTCGGCACCTCCGACCAGGGCAACGACCCGAGGACGACCACCACGCGCCAGGCCTACGACCTCCTGGCCGACGGATTCGGGGCCGGCGTGAACGGCCCGCTCACCCTGGTGACCCGCCTCGACGGCGCCGAGGACCGGCTCGCCCTCGACAACCTCGACACCACCCTGCGCGCCACCGAGGGTGTCGCCTCGGTGACCCCGGTGACCTTCGACTCCGGCGGACACCTCGCGTACCTCACCGTCGTACCGGAGTCCGCCCCGCAGTCGAAGAACACCAGTGAGCTGGTCGACCGGCTGCGCGAGGAGGTGCTGCCCCGGGCCGAGACCGGGACCTCCCTCGACGTCCAGGTGGGCGGGGTCACGGCGGGCTACGACGACTTCGCCGGGGTCATCGTCGGAAAACTGCCGCTCTTCGTCGGTGTCGTCATCGGCCTCGGCTGTCTGCTGCTCCTGCTCGCCTTCCGGTCCGTCGGCATCCCGCTCAAGGCCGCCGTGATGAACGTGGCCGCCGTCGCCGCGGCCTTCGGGGTCGTCGTCGCGATCTTCCAGTGGGGCTGGGGGAGCGAGCTGCTCGGCCTCGGCCGGGCCGGCCCGATCGAGCCCTTCCTCCCGGTCATCATGGTGTCGGTGCTCTTCGGCCTCTCCATGGACTACCAGGTGTTCCTGGTCAGCCGGATGTACGAGGAGTGGCTGGAGACCGGCGACAACCGGCGTGCCGTACGGGTCGGCCTCGCCGAGACCAGCCGCGTGATCAACTCGGCGGCGGTCATCATGATCTCGGTGTTCCTCGCCTTCGTCCTCAGCGGCGACCGGGTGATCGCCATGTTCGGCATCGCGCTCGCCGCCGCCGTCGCCCTGGACGCCTTCGTCCTGCGCACGCTGCTGGTGCCCGCGCTGATGCATCTGCTCGGCGGCGCCAACTGGTGGCTGCCGCGCGGCCTCGACCGCCGCCTGCCCCGGATCAGCATCGAACCGCCCGAGTGCCGTGCCGCCCATGAGAGGCTCACCGAGGTGGTCGAGACCCTGGAGAAGGAGCGGGAACCGGATGTACGCGATATCGCTGGGTGACGACGGAGCCGAACTGCGGCCGCTGGAACCCTGGCACGCCGAGGAGTTCCTGGCGCACCTCGAGCGCGGCCGCGACTTCGTCAACGCGCACATCCCCTTCGGCTCCCGGGCCACGGACACCGCCGGCGCGCGCGAGGTGCTCCAGCGGTACGCCGACCTGCGCGCCGCCGACACCGGCTCCCTGCACGGACTCTGGCTGGAGGGGCGGCTCGTCGGCGGGGTGCTGTTCCTGAACTTCGACGCGGAGAGCGGCAACTGCGAGGTGGGCTGCTGGCTGGAGCCCGCCGCCACCGGGCGCGGCCTGGTCACCCGGGCCATGCGGACCCTGATCGACTTCGCCGTCGAGCGGCGCGGGATCCAGCGCGTCGAGTGGGTCGCCTCGGCCGGCAACACCAACAGCCTGAACGTGGCCCGGCGGCTCGGGTTCATCCGCGACGGCGTCCGCCGGGAGGCCTACCCCTATCGTGGGGTGCGGCACGACCTCGAAGTCTGGTCCGTGCTGGCCCGGGAGTGGCGTGCCGCACACGGGCGCGCCGCTCACAACGATCATTAAGGGACCTCTCAGAGAGCGTCCGTACGGTGCGAGGTTATGGGAACCAAGACTGTTGACGAGGCCGCCGACGAGCACACGGCGGACCTCACCAAGACCGACGCGTCCGACGACGTGACCGAGACCGAGCTGGACGCCGACCCGGACGCCGACCCGGACGAGCTGGACGCCGACCGGAGCGACGCCGTCGCCCAGGAGAGCACCCCCGGCGTCGGCCAGGGCGCCGGCGCCGTCGTCGCCGCCGTGCTGGGCTTCGTGTCGCTCAGCGGCAGCTGGATCGGCACGATCGCGGGCGCCCGCCAGACCCTCGTGGGCCAGCTCCAGACCTCGTCGACCGCGGGCGTCGCCAAGCAGGTGCAGGTCCTCTACAGCGACGCCTGGCACGCCACCGCCCTGTGGGCCGGCCTGTTCGCGCTGGCCGCCCTGGTCGTCGGTGTCGTCGTGCTGGCGCGGCCCGCGTTCGGCAACCCCGGCCCGCAGGCCCCCTGGATCAAGTCGGTCTCCTGGGCCGGCGTGGTGCTCGGTGTGATCGGCCTGCTGCTGGCCGTCCTCAAGTACACCGACGCCCTGCTCGGCCTGCCCTCCGCGAGCTGAGTCCGCGCACGTCACGAGGGGCCTCAGGGCCGCCGTAAGCACCTTACGGCGGCCCTGAGGCCCCTCACGCGCGTCTAAGGCCCCCGCCCCCGGCCGAAGATGCGGCACTCTCCCGATGTGGCGGAACCCCGTCGGGGACGAGGGTGGGGACAACGCGGCAGGCGCCACGCCGGCCCGCCGTCCCGAGGGGGAAAGCACCATGTACGCGTACGAGATCCAGCAGGCCCGTGCCGCCGAACTGCTGCGCCGGGCCGCGCACGAGCGGCTGGCCCGCGAGGCCGTCCGCGGCCGCCGCGCCGCCCGTCTCGAGGCCGCCGAGCGCGCCGAGCGCGCCGCCCGCGCCGGTCGTGCCGGCCGGGAGGGCGAGTCCGACGGCGACGGTGCGTCCGCGTCCCGTCGCGCCCGGCCCCGCGGGCTCCGCCGGTCCGCCCGCCCGGCATGACCGCCGCCGCGGTGGGACCGGGGGGCGGCCGCACAGGGGTCGGCCGCTCCCCGGTACCTGCCGGGGCACCGGCGGGCAGCGGCACGGTGCCGATAACGAGTGGGCCGGTGCCGGACTCGCGTGCGATGCTCGCCCCCGTGGAGAACAGGTCCGTCAGTCCCGTCTTCGTCGGCCGCCGCGACGAGCTCGACCTCCTGGAGGACGCTCTCGCCCGCGCCGCCGCCGGAGAGCCGCAGGCGTTCCTGATCGGCGGCGAGGCCGGGGTCGGCAAGACCCGCCTCGTCGAGGAGTTCACGGCCGTGGCCGCCCGCCGGGGCGCCGTCGTCGCGCTCGGCGGCTGTGTGGAGATCGGTGCCGACGGACTGCCCTTCGCCCCGTTCTCCACCGCCCTGCGCGCCCTGCGCCGCGCCCTGCCGGACGAACTGACCGCGGCCGCGGCCGGCCAGGAGGCCGAACTCGCCCGGCTGCTGCCCGAGATGGGGGAGACCCGGCCGGGGCGGCACGACGAGGAGGGCATGGCCCGCCTGTTCGAGCTCACCGCCCGCCTCCTGGAACGCGTCACGGCCGACCGCACGGTCGTCCTCGCGCTGGAGGACCTGCACTGGGCCGACGCCTCCACCCGCCACCTGCTCTCCTACCTGCTGCGCACCCTGCGTACCGGCCGCCTCGTCGTCCTCGCCACCTACCGCGCGGACGACATCCACCGCCGCCACCCGCTGCGCCCCCTGCTCGCCGAACTCGACCGGCTGCGCACCCTGCGCCGCCTCGAACTCGGCCGCCTCACACGCGAGGAGACGGGCCGTCAGATCGCGGGCATCCTCGCCGAGGAACCCGACCCGGTCCAGGTCGACGACATCTTCGAACGCTCCGACGGCAACGCCTTCTTCGTCGAGGAGCTCGCCGTCGCCGCCCACGAGGGCTGCTGCACCGGCCTCACCGACTCCCTGCGCGATCTGCTCCTGGTCCGGGTCGAGGCGCTGCCGGAGACCGCCCAGCGCGTCACCCGGATCGTCGCCGAGGGCGGCGCCACCGTCGAGTACCAGCTGCTGGAGGCCGTCGCGCGGCTCGGCGAGGACGAGCTGATCACCGCGCTGCGGGCCGCCGTGGACGCCAACCTGCTGCTCGCCACCCCCGAGGGCGACGGCTACCGCTTCCGCCACTCCCTCGTCCGCGAGGCCGTCGGCGACGACCTGCTCCCCGGCGAACGCTCCCGCCTCCACCGCCGCTACGCCGAGGCCCTCGAAGCCCGTCCGGCGCTCGTCCCCGCCGAGGAGCGCGTGATGCGGCTGGCCAGCCACTGGTACCACGCCCATGAACCGGCCAAGGCCCTGCCCGCCGTCCTGGCCGCCTCCGTCGAGGCCCGCTCCCGCAGCGCCTACAGCGAGCAACTGCGGCTGCTGGAAAGGGCGATGGAGCTGTGGGACGCGGCCCCCGAGGAGGTGCGGTCCCGGCTGCGCCCCGTCGACCACACCGAGGCCTACCCTCCCTGCGGCTGCGACCCTGCCACCACCCCGCTGCGCTACCTCGATCTGATGGCCGAGGCGGCGGTCGCCGGCCGCTTCTGCGGGGAACGCGAGCGCGCCCTCAAGATCACCAAGCGGGCGCTGCGGCTCCTCGCCGACGAGGACGACCCGTTGCGCTCCGCCTGGTTCTGGGTCCAGCGCTCCCGGCTGGTGCGCTCCCTGGGCCGGGGCAGCGGCCGCGAGGAACTGGCCCGTGCCCAGGACCTGGTCCGCGGCCTGCCGCCCAGCGAGGTGCACGCCCAGGTCCTCGTCCGCGCCGCCAACTGGTCCATGATCCACGCGCCGGGTCCGGAGGCGTACGACGACGCCGAGCGCGCGGTCGCGTACGCCAGGATGGTCGGCGCCCGCGAGACCGAGCTCGACGCCCGCCAGGTCCTCGGCGCCCTCAAGGTCGACGCGGGCGCCATCGAGGCCGGGCTGGCCGAGATGTACGAGGTGAAGGAGCGGGCCCTCGCCGAGGACGTCACCTCCGTCGCCCTCAGCGTCTACATCAACCTCCCCTCCGAACTGGAGGCGGTCGGCCGCTCCCGGGATGCCGTGACGCTCCTGGAGGAGGGTGTCGCCTTCGCCGAGCGGCACGGCCTGAACGACACCAAGGCCTGGGTGTGCGGGAACCTCGCCGAGTCCCTGTTCTCGCTGGGCCGTTGGCAGGAGTCGGAGGCCGCCTCAGCCGCGGTCGCCGACCGGGTCGGGCAGGGCGTGTCCGCCCAGGGCATCCACGCCACCCGCCGCGCGGAACTTTCCCTGGTGCGAGGCGACTTCGCCGATGTTCAACGCCAACTCACCCTCGCCCAGAACCTTTTCGGCGCCCATGAGCGCGCCGCCCAGCACCACCTCCCGCTCACCCGGATCGCCGTCGCCCTGGCCCTCGCCGAGGACCGTCCCACCGACGCCCGCGCCCACCTCGAACGCGCCCTGGAGCCCGGCTTCCCGCCCGGCGCCCAGCGCTACGCCTGGCCGCTGCTGATCACGGGAGCCGAGGCCGGCCCCGACGTCCTGGCCGCCCTCCGCGAGGCCGCCCGGTCGGTCGCGGCCCCCGCACCGGTCTGGCAGGCGCACGCGAGCTGGCTCCGCGCCGAACTGCTGCGCGCCGAGGGCCGCGCCGGCCCGGACGACTGGTGCGAGGTGGTCACCGCCTTCGAGCGGCTGGAGCGCCCCTACGACCTCGCTCGCACCCGGCACCGACTCGCCGAGGCCCTGCTGGCGGCGGGCGACGAGGACCGCGACCGCGCGACCGAGCTGCTGCGCCTCGCCCACGCCGTGGCCGGCCACCTCGGTGCCCGCCCGCTGACCGACACCGTGACGTCCCTGGCCCAGCGGGCCCGCATCCCCCTCATCCCGAAGACCTCCGCCGACCCGGCCGGCCCCGCCGACACCCTCGGCCTGACCAGCCGGGAACGCGACGTCCTGCGTCTGGTCTGCGCCGGCCGCACGAACCGCCAGATCGCCGCCGCGCTCTTCATCTCCCCGAAGACGGCCAGCGTCCATGTCTCGAACATCCTCGCCAAACTGGGTGTCTCGGGCCGCGGGGAGGCGGCCGCCCTGGCCCACCGGCTGGGGGTCTTCCCGCCGGAGCGGGGAGAACGCGCGCTCGCCTGAGACCGGGGCCCCGCCCGTTCAGCTCACCTTGAGCTCCAGTATCCGGTCGTCGCCCTTCTTCGGGTCGCCGCGGCCGTCCGTGTTGCTGGTGGTGACCCAGAGCCTGTCGCCGCCCGCCGCGACCACCGTGCGCAGACGGCCGTGATCCCCCTGGAGGAAGGACTGGGGGGCGGCCGAGGCCTCGGTGCCCTTGAGGGGGATGCGCCACAGGCGCTGTCCCTTCAGGCCCGCCATCCAGATCGAGCCCTCGGCGTAGGCGATGCCACTGGGGGAGGCGTCGTCGGTGTGCCACTGGGCTATCGGGTTCACGTACGCCCGGTCGTCCGACTCGCCCTCCGCCGCCGGCCAGCCGTAGTCGCCGCCCGGCTTGATCGCGTTCAGCTCGTCCCAGGTGTTCTGGCCGAACTCCGAGGCGAACAGCCGCTGGTCGGCGTCCCAGGCCAGCCCCTGCACGTTCCGGTGGCCGTACGAGTACACCGCGGAGTCGGGGAAGGGGTTGCCCGGAGCCGGTTCGCCCTCGGGGGTCAGCCGCAGGATCTTGCCGCCCAGGGACTTCTTGTCCTGGGACAGGCCGCGGTCGCCGCTCTCGCCCGTCCCGGCGTACAGCATCCCGTCGGGGCCGAAGGCGATCCGGCCGCCGTTGTGGATCATGCCCTTGGGGATGCCCTTGAAGACCGTGTCCGGCGCACCCAGCTGATCTCCGGCGGGCCGCTTCGGGTCGTAGATCATCCGGACGATCCGGTTGTCCGAGACGGAGGTGAGGTACGCGTAGACCATGTGGTCCGAGGCGTAGTCGGGGGAGAGGGCGAGGCCGAGCAGTCCGCCCTCGCCGGCCGCGGAGACCCCCGGGACCTCGCCGACCTCGGTCTTCCTGCCGCCCGACTCCTCGACGTGGGTGATCGTGCCCTCGTCGCGTGAGGCCACCAGGAGTCCGCCCTCGGGGAGCGGGGCCAGGCCCCAAGGCGAGTTCAGGCCCTCGGCGACCGTGCGCACCACCTCGACCGTGCCCTTCGCGGGCGGGGTCGCCTCGGTGCTCGGGGAGGACGATCCCCGGACGGCCGTACGGCTCGCGGACGCGCTCGGGCCCGCCCCGGACGACCCCCCGTCACCCGAGGAGCAGCCGGCCGCGAACAACAGCGCACCCGCGGCCAGACCGGCCGTCACCACTCGACCTCGCACGATCGCGCTCCCTTCGACACGGCGGTCCCGCGGCAGCTTCCACCCGTGACTACGCGGGACCCGCCCCCCAGGTTCCCGATCCCGGCCGGTCCCACCCGAAAGCGGCACCCGCAACCGCGCGGCGCTCACTCCCACGATCCCTGGGCGGCGGGCAGCTCCGCCACCTCGGCCAGATCCCGCGACGTGAGCCGCAGCCCGGCCGCACCGGCGTTCTCCACCACCCACCGCTCCTGCTTGGCCCCCGGCACCGGGACCACGTGCCGCCCCTGCGCCAGCACCCAGGCCAGCGCCACCTGCGCCGCCGTCACCCCCTCGCCGTGCCGCGCCGCCACCCGGCGCAGACCGGCGACGACGGACTGGTTCGCGGCCATCATCTCGGCGGTGAAACGGGGGTGGCGGGCCCGCATGTCGTCCGGTTCGAAGCCCTCGCCCGGCGTCAGCGTGCCGGTGAGGAAACCATTCCCCAGCGGCATCGCCGCCAGAAACCCCACCCCGCGCTCCGCGCACCACGGCAGCAGCGCGTCCAGGGCCTCCGGCGACCACACCGACAGCTCCGCCTCCACCGCACTCACGGGGAACACCTGCTGGAGCCGCCGCAGCTGCGCGATCGTCGCGTCGTGCAGCCGTCCGCCGGAGCGCCGGCCTCCCCGCGCTCCCACCGCGCACAGCCCCAACGCCCTCACCTTGCCCGCCCGTACGAGTTCCGCCATCGCGCCCCAGGTCTCCTCCACCGGGACCTCGGGGTCGGCGCGGTGCAGCTGGTACAGGTCGATGACCTCCGTCTGGAGCCGCCGCAGCGACGCGTCACACGCCCGTCTCACGTATGCGGGGCGGCCGTTGGCCACGATGTGCTGCTCGCCCACGAGCAGACCGACCTTCGTCGACACGAACGCGTCCTCGCGCCGCTCCTTCAACACCCGTCCCAGTAAGAGCTCGTTGGTGAACGGCCCGTACATGTCGGCCGTGTCCAGCAGGGTCGAGCCCAGGTCCAGTGCCCGGTGCACCGCCCTCACCGATTCCTCGCCCCGCCGCCGGGACCCGCTGTATCCCCAGCTCATCGGCATGCACCCGAGTCCGACGGCCCCCACCGAGAGCGCCCCCACACCGATCGTCCTGCGCTCCACCTGCCCGCGACCCTCCCTCTTACGACCCCCCAACCTAACCTCTGCACACGCGCGTACCTCAATTAGCCTCTCGGCATGAGCATCGACCCACCCCGTGACGTATGGCTGCCCATCCCCCCGCAGGAGATCGAGGGTCTCCCCGAAGGGTTCGACTACCTCTTCTGGGACGGGGGAGAGGACGGCGACCAGCCGTACCCCGGGGACCCCGCCGACTGCGTGGTGTACGTCGTGCCGTACATGAAGGCGCAGCGGGTGCGGGTGGCGCCGCTGGCCGAGATGCGCCGGGTGCAGGTCGTGCAGACGCTCACCGCCGGGGTGGACGACGTCACCGCGCGGCTGGCGGACCTGCCGTCCGGTGTGCGGCTCTGCAACGCGCGCGGGGTGCACGAGGCCAGCACCGCCGAACTGGCGCTCACCCTGACGCTCGCCGCGCTGCGGGGGGTCCCGCAGTTCGTGCGGGCCCAGGACCGGGGACACTGGGAGGGCGGCTTCCACCCGGCGCTCGCCGACAAGAACGTGCTGGTCGTCGGGTACGGGGCCATCGGCGCCGCCATCGAGGACCGGCTCGTTCCGTTCGAGGTGGCGCGCGTGGCGCGTGTCGCGCGCTCCCAGCGCACGACGGCGCGCGGTCTTGTGCACCCCTTCACCGAACTGCCCGCCCTGCTGCCCGACGCGGACGTGGTCATCCTCTCCACCCCGCTCACCGACACCACCCGCGGCCTGGTCGACGCCGAGTTCCTGGCCCGGATGAAGGACGGCGCGCTGCTGGTCAACGTGGCCCGCGGCCCGGTCGTCGACACCAAGGCGCTGCTCGCCGAACTGGAGACCGGGCGCCTCACCGCCGCCCTGGACGTCACCGACCCCGAACCGCTGCCCCCCGCGCACCCCTTGTGGCGCGCGCCCGGTGTGCTGATCAGCCCCCACGTCGGCGGCCCCACCTCCGCCTTCCTGCCGCGCGCCAAGCGGCTGCTGGTGGACCAGTTGGGACGGTTCGTGAACCGGGAACCGCTGCGCCACGTGATCCTCACGACGGGTGCGGCAGCCGTGTAGTCCGGTTCCGGCACCCTCCGCAGTCCCCCGGGCGCGTTCCGTACGCATATGCCGATGATCGTCACGGAGCGTAGAGAACCTATGTCCCTGAGTGACGAGACTGGTGTATCGTCCCGACAGGGGCTGCGCCGCGACCTTTCGGCGCCTGGGACGGACATATCAGACTTGTGAGGGGGGCGACGGGCGATGCACGGCCTATGGACGAACGATCCGACGCGGCGGAGCCGCCGGCGGCGGCCCTGGCGCACGGCCGCGAGCAGGCACGGTCACGACACCCACCCCGGCCGTCACCGCCACGGGCACGGCGGCCGCCGGAAGCAGGCGCACCGGGACCCGAGGGACCCGGCGCCGCGGACGTGGGGGACCCGGTGAGCACGCCGACGACCTCCACGACCCTCCTCGACGGAGTCGACCGGGCCCCGCGCGACCGGTCCCCGGCCAAGAGGCCCCCGGCCGGACGCCCTGCCTTCGGCGCCGGCAAGAACCTGGTGCACCACCTGGTGCTGGCCCTCCTCTGCGCGGGATACGCCGTCGGTTCCGCGATCGGCTGGGGCTCCGACGAACTCGCCCTGATCATGGGCGACTTCGGACTGTCCGCCGCGGCGGGCACCGCCGCCGTCTCCTGCTTCCTCTACGCGCGCACCCGCCGCGTCCGCTTTCGACCCGCCTGGCTGCTCTTCGCCCTCTCCTCGGCCATGGCCGCCCTCGGCAACCTCGTCTGGGGGTGGTACGAGGTCGTCCTCGGACGTCCCGTGCCCAGCCCCAGCTACGCCGACCTGTTCTTCCTGTGCTTCGCGCCCCCCGCGATCGTGGGGCTGCTGGTGCTGGCGGCCCGGCCCGTCACCAAGGCCGGCTGGGTCTGCCTGATGCTCGACGCCTGGCTGATCGCCGGCTCGCTGCTCACGCTCTCCTGGAGCCTCGCCCTCGCACAGGCCGCGAAGTTCGACGGACCGAGCGTGGCGCACGCGGCCCTGTCCCTGGCGTACCCGCTGCTCGACATCGCCCTGGTGAGCATGGTCCTGGTCCTGCACTTCCGCAGGGCCTACGTGAACCGCACGGCCGTCAACACGGCCGTGGGCGCGCTCGCGCTGACCGTGATGTGCGACGCCCTGTTCACCTCGCCGCTCATGCACAACAACTACCACTCCGGCCAGCTCCTCGACGCGGGCTGGTTCGCGGGCTCCCTGCTCCTGGCCTACGCCCCCTGGGCCGCCACCCGGCGGCAGGGGACCGCCGACGAGGGACACACGCGCGTGGTCCACGAGCACGTACCGGGACACCACCCCGGCGGACACCCGCACGCGGCCCCGCACCCCTCCGCGGGCGCCCACCCGCCCGCGCAGTCGCCCCCGCAGGGCGGCGACCACGGCCGCTATCCGGCCAACCGGCCCATCACCGGCTCCCTCGCCGCCCTCACCCCCTACCTCGCCGCCGCCGTCTGCACCCTGGGGATCCTCTACAACGTCCTCAACGGCCGCAGCGTCGACCGCGTCGTGCTGCTGACCGGCGGTGCGGTCGTGCTCGCGCTCGTGGTGCGCCAGGGGATCATGCTGCTGGACAACATCACCCTCACCCAGGAACTGGCCCAGAAGGAGAACCACTTCCGGTCCCTGGTGCAGGGCTCCAGCGACGTCATCATGATCGCCGCCCCCAGCGGCATCCTGCGGTACGTCTCCCCGGCCGCCGCCGGAGTCTACGGACGGCCCGCCGAAGCGCTCGTGGGCACCGAGCTGGCCGACCTCATCCACCCCGAGGACCTCGGCTGCGTGGTGCACGAGGTGCGCCGCTTCCTCGCCGCCAACCCCCAGGACGAGCCCACCACCCGCATCGAGTGCCGGTTCCGCTCCGGCGAGGCCGACCGAGGGGGCGGCTGGCTCAACGTCGAGTCCACGGTCAACCGCCACCACGGCGGCCTGATCTTCAACAGCCGGGACGTCACCGAGCGGGTGCGCCTGCAGGCCCAGCTCCAGCACAACGCCGAGCACGACCCGCTCACCGACCTGCCCAACCGCGCCCTGTTCACCCGGCGCGTCCAGCAGGCCCTGTCCGGCCGCCGCAGCTCCGACCGGGGCACCGCCCTGCGCAACACCGCCGTCCTCTTCATCGACCTCGACGGCTTCAAGGCGGTCAACGACACCATCGGCCACCAGGCCGGGGACGCGCTCCTCGTCCAGGCCGCCCGCCGTCTCCAGGACGCCGTCCGCAAGGGCGACACCGCGTCCCGCCTCGGCGGCGACGAGTTCGCCGCCCTGATCGTCGGCGACACCACCCGCGACCGGGCCGCACGGGAGCGGCACATCCTGGAGCTCGCCGACCGCCTCAGGGTCACCCTCTCCCAGCCCTACCCGATCGACGGCAACGACGTCAGGGTCGCCGCCTCCATCGGAGTCGCCTTCGCCGAACCCGGCCTCGGCGCGGGCGAGATCCTGCGCAACGCCGACCTCGCGATGTACCGCGCCAAGGCGGGCGGCAAGGGCCGGGTCGAGCTGTACAAGCCGCAGATGCAGCAGGACGTCGTACGCAAGGCGGAACTCGCCACACGGCTGCGGGCCGCCCTGCACGACGGCGAGTTCGCCCTGCTGCACCAGCCCGTGGTCCGGCTGGACGACGGCCGGATCTCGTCGGTCGCCGCCCAGGCCCGCTGGCGCTCCTCCCAAGGGGTCCTGTTCACCCCCGCCGAGTTCCTGCGGGTCGCGGAGGACGGCGACCGGACCGCCGAACTGGGCCGCTGGATCCTGGAGGAGGCCGTCGAACAGGCCGCCGACCGGACCGCGAGCGGACTCACCGTCCCCGTGGCGGTCCGCACGAGCGCCCGCCGGCTGCTCGACCGGTCGACGCCGCTGGGCTCCGTGGAGGCCCTGCTCACCCGGCACGGACTGCCCTCCGGCTCCCTGCTGATCGAACTGGCGGACCTCGACCCCAAGGTGTCCCTGGACGAGCTGGAGCGCCGCCTGGGCGCGCTGCGCCGCCTCGGTGTCCGGATCGCCCTCGACGGCTTCGGCGGCGGCTACGGCGCCCTCACCGCGCTGCGCCGGCTCCCCGTCGACGTCCTCAAGCTCGACCGCTCACTGGTCGAGGGGGTCGTCGAGTCCGCGCGGCTGCACAAGATCACCAGCGGGCTGCTGCGGATCGCCTGCGACCTCGGGCTCCAGTCCGTGGCCGAGGGCGTGGACCTGCCCGAACAGGTCGTGGCCCTGCGCGCGATGGGCTGCACCCACGGCCAGGGCATGGCGTTCTCCGGGCCGCTGGACGAGTACCGGCTGCGGCGGGCGCTCGCCGCCGGCCGCTACGCGGTGCCGCACGGTCCGGTGGAACCCGCGTTCGCGGGCGGCGCCCCCGGGGTGTACACCAGTGGGGTAACGGCCGTCCTGGGGAGCGGAAGTGGACTGCGCTCACATACTGAGACTCCTGTCCCACCCACTTGACAGTCGGTGCGCGCCAGGGGGAGGGTCAATGCCATGCGCACCCGAATTCTCGTACTTGGAAAGCGCGTCGGCTGAAGCTGGTGACGCCCGGGAAACCCCGGACTCCCAGCGCCCCACACCCGGCGCGCTCCCCTCGCTTGCCTTACGGCACGAGGGGTTTTTTGTTGCACAAAACCGCAGTGAACCCGCAGTGAAACCCTCAGCATCGAGAAGAGAATGCCGATGACCGAGCAGGCCACCGGGGCTCATCCGCAGCCCCGGCCCCGATCCGGAGGACACTCCGCCACCGTCGAGCACGTCACGGGCGCGCAGTCCCTCATCCGCTCCCTCGAGGAGGTCGGCGCCGAGACGGTATTCGGCATTCCCGGCGGTGCGATCCTTCCCGCCTACGACCCGATGATGGACTCCACCCGGGTCCGCCACGTCCTGGTCCGGCACGAGCAGGGCGCCGGCCACGCGGCCACCGGCTACGCGCAGGCCACCGGCAAGGTCGGCGTCTGCATGGCCACCTCCGGCCCCGGCGCGACCAACCTGGTCACCCCGATCGCCGACGCGCACATGGACTCGGTGCCGCTCGTGGCGATCACCGGGCAGGTCGCGTCGAAGGCGATCGGCACGGACGCCTTCCAGGAGGCGGACATCGTCGGCATCACCATGCCGATCACCAAGCACAACTTCCTGGTCACCAAGGCCGAGGACATCCCGCGGGTGATCGCCCAGGCCTTCCACATCGCCTCCACCGGCCGCCCCGGCCCGGTCCTGGTCGACATCGCCAAGGACGCCCTCCAGGCGAAGACCACCTTCTCCTGGCCGCCCACCATGGACCTGCCCGGCTACCGCCCGGTGACCAAGCCGCACGCCAAGCAGATCCGCGAGGCCGCCAAGCTGATCACCGCCGCCAAGCGGCCCGTCCTGTACGTCGGCGGCGGGGTGATCAAGGCCGGTGCCACCGCCGAGCTGAAGGTCCTCGCCGAGCTGACCGGCGCGCCCGTCACCACCACCCTGATGGCGCTCGGCGCGTTCCCCGACACCCACCCGCAGCACCTGGGCATGCCCGGCATGCACGGCTCCGTCGCCGCGGTCACCGGTCTGCAGAAGGCCGACCTGATCGTCGCCCTCGGCGCCCGCTTCGACGACCGCGTCACCGGCAAGCTGGACAGCTTCGCGCCGTACGCCAAGATCGTCCACGCGGACATCGACCCGGCCGAGATCGGCAAGAACCGCGCCGCCGACGTGCCGATCGTGGGCGACGCCCGCGAGGTCATCGCCGATCTGATCCAGGCGGTGCAGAAGGAGCACAGCGAGGGCCAGCAGGGCGACTACACCGCCTGGTGGAAGGACCTCAGTCGCTGGCGCGAGACCTACCCGCTCGGCTACGACCAGCCCGCCGACGGCTCGCTCTCCCCGCAGCAGGTCATCGAGCGCATCGGCCGGCTCGCCCCCGAGGGCACGATCTTCGCGGCGGGCGTCGGCCAGCACCAGATGTGGGCCGCCCACTTCATCCAGTACGACAAGCCCGCCACCTGGCTGAACTCCGGCGGCGCGGGCACCATGGGCTACGCGGTCCCGGCCGCGATGGGCGCCAAGGCCGGAGCGCCGGCGAAGACCGTCTGGGCGATCGACGGCGACGGCTGCTTCCAGATGACCAACCAGGAACTCACCACCTGCGCCCTGAACAACATCCCGATCAAGGTCGCCATCATCAACAACGGTGCCCTCGGGATGGTCCGCCAGTGGCAGACCCTGTTCTACAACCAGCGGTACTCCAACACCGTGCTGCACTCCGGGCCGAACGACGTCAACCCGGACGCCCGCGGCACCCGGGTCCCCGACTTCGTGAAGCTGTCGGAGGCCATGGGCTGCCACGCGATCCGCTGCGAGTCCCCGGACGAGCTGGACAAGGTCATCGAGGAGGCGAACTCGATCAACGACCGTCCGGTCGTCATCGACTTCATCGTCCACGAGGACGCGATGGTCTGGCCGATGGTCGCCGCCGGCACCTCCAACGACGAGATCATGGCCGCCCGGGACGTCCGCCCCGACTTCGGCGACAGCGAAGACGACTGAGCCGCGAAGACGCAGAGAGAGACGCAACGAACATGTCCAAGCACACGCTCTCCGTCCTGGTGGAGAACAAGCCGGGCATCCTGGCCCGGATCGCCGCCCTGTTCTCCCGCCGAGGCTTCAACATCGACTCGCTCGCCGTCGGGGTCACCGAGCACGCCGACATCTCCCGCATCACCATCGTGGTGAGCGTCGAGGCCCTGCCGCTGGAACAGGTCACCAAGCAGCTCAACAAGCTCGTCGAGGTGCTGAAGATCGTCGAGCTGGAGCCGGCCCAGGCCGTCCACCGCGAACTCGTTCTGGTGAAGGTGCGCGCCGACAACGAGACGCGCTCCCAGATCGTCGAGATCGTCCAGCTGTTCCGCGCCAAGACCGTGGACGTCTCCCCGGAGGCCGTGACCATCGAGGCCACCGGCAGCAGCGACAAGCTGTCCGCCATGCTCAAGATGCTGGAGCCATACGGCATCAAGGAACTGGTCCAGTCGGGCACGATCGCGATCGGCCGCGGCGCCCGTTCGATCACGGACCGCTCGCTGCGCGCGCTCGACCGATCCGCGTAAGGCTGGACTCGGGCGGTCGGGTGACTCCGGCCGCCCGTATACCGAGACCCCGAGACTTCCCTTCCGCCCGCCGTCATACGGTGGGACGCAACACCTGCACTCAAGGAGAGAACCCAAAGTGGCCGAGCTGTTCTACGACGCCGACGCCGACCTGTCCATCATCCAGGGCCGCAAGGTCGCGGTCATCGGGTACGGCAGCCAGGGCCACGCCCACGCGCTGTCGCTCCGTGACTCGGGTGTCGACGTCCGCGTCGGTCTGCACGAGGGCTCCACCTCCAAGGCCAAGGCCGAGGAGCAGGGCCTGCGCGTGGTGACCCCCGCCGAGGCCGCCGCCGAGGCCGACGTCATCATGATCCTCATCCCGGACCCGATCCAGGCCCAGGTCTACGAGGAGTCCATCGCCCCGAACCTGAACGACGGCGACGCCCTGTTCTTCGCGCACGGCTTCAACGTCCGCTTCGGCTTCATCAAGGCCCCGGCCGGCGTCGACGTCGCCCTGGTCGCCCCGAAGGGCCCGGGCCACCTGGTCCGCCGCCAGTACGAGGAGGGCCGCGGCGTCCCCGCGATCGCCGCCGTCGAGCAGGACGCCACCGGTGGCGCCTTCGCGCTGGCCCTGTCGTACGCCAAGGCCATCGGCGGCACCCGCGCCGGTGTCATCAAGACCACCTTCACCGAGGAGACCGAGACCGACCTCTTCGGTGAGCAGGCCGTCCTCTGCGGTGGCACCGCGGCCCTGGTCAAGGCGGGCTTCGAGACCCTGGTCGAGGCCGGCTACCAGCCGGAGATCGCCTACTTCGAGTGCCTGCACGAGCTGAAGCTGATCGTCGACCTCATGTACGAGGGCGGCCTGGAGAAGATGCGCTGGTCCGTCTCCGAGACCGCCGAGTGGGGCGACTACGTCACCGGCCCGCGCATCATCACCGACGCCACCAAGGCCGAGATGAAGCAGGTCCTCGCCGAGATCCAGGACGGCACCTTCGCCCAGAACTGGATGGACGAGTACCACGGCGGTCTGAAGAAGTACAACGAGTACAAGACGGCCGACTCCGAGCACCTGCTGGAGACGACCGGCAAGCAGCTCCGCAAGCTGATGAGCTGGGTGAACGAGGAGGCGTAAGCCTCACGCGAGAGGGCCGGGGCATGTCGCTCCGGCCCTCTCGTCCATCCCGTCCGGCCCCGGACGGGTGATCCTTGCGCGGAGGCGTGAGGCGACCTCCGTCGCAGCACTACACTGCTGTCTATATACGCGTTCAGGCCCACAGCGTCGTGCGTCTCACACGCGACTAGCCTTCCTCCGCCTGCGGCCGTCGGGACGGCCGTCCGCATGCTTTGGACTTGTGAGGACTCACGTGAGCTCGAAACCCGTCGTACTCATCGCTGAAGAGCTGTCGCCCGCGACCGTGGACGCGCTTGGCCCGGACTTCGAGATCCGGCACTGCAACGGAGCGGACCGAGCCGAGCTGCTCCCCGCCGTCGCCGACGTCGACGCGATCCTGATCCGCTCGGCCACCAAGGTCGACGCCGAGGCGATCGCCGCCGCGCACAAGCTGAAGGTCGTCGCACGAGCCGGCGTCGGCCTCGACAACGTCGACGTCTCCGCCGCCACCAAGGCGGGCGTGATGGTCGTCAACGCCCCCACCTCCAACATCGTGACCGCCGCCGAACTGGCCTGCGGTCTCCTCCTCGCCACCGCCCGCCACATCCCGCAGGCCAACGCCGCGCTGAAGAACGGCGAGTGGAAGCGCAGCAAGTACACCGGCGTGGAGCTGGCCGAGAAGACCCTCGGCGTCGTCGGCCTCGGCCGGATCGGCGCGCTCGTCGCCCAGCGGATGTCCGCCTTCGGCATGAAGGTCGTCGCGTACGACCCCTACATCCAGCCCGCCCGCGCCGCCCAGATGGGCGTCAAGGTGCTGTCGCTGGACGAACTGCTGGAGGTCTCCGACTTCATCACCGTCCACCTGCCGAAGACCCCCGAGACGGTCGGTCTCATCGGCGACGAGGCGCTGCGCAAGGTCAAGCCGACCGTGCGGATCGTCAACGCCGCGCGCGGCGGGATCGTCGACGAGCAGGCGCTGTACTCCGCCCTCAAGGAGGGCCGGGTCGCCGGTGCCGGCCTCGACGTCTACGCGAAGGAGCCCTGCACGGACTCCCCGCTGTTCGAGTTCGACCAGGTCGTCTCCACCCCGCACCTCGGCGCCTCCACCGACGAGGCCCAGGAGAAGGCCGGTATCGCCGTCGCCCGCTCGGTGCGCCTCGCCCTCGCCGGTGAGCTGGTACCGGACGCGGTGAACGTCCAGGGCGGGGTCATCGCCGAGGACGTCAAGCCGGGTCTGCCGCTCGCCGAGCGCCTCGGCCGGATCTTCACCGCGCTCGCCGGTGAGGTCGCGGCCCGCCTCGACGTCGAGGTCTACGGCGAGATCACCCAGCACGACGTGAAGGTGCTGGAGCTGTCCGCCCTCAAGGGTGTCTTCGAGGACGTCGTCGACGAGACGGTCTCCTACGTCAACGCCCCGCTGTTCGCCCAGGAGCGCGGTGTCGAGGTGCGCCTCACCACCAGCTCCGAGTCGGCCGACCACCGCAACGTGGTGACGGTGCGCGGCACGCTCGCGGACGGCGAGGAGGTGTCGGTCTCCGGCACGCTGGCCGGCCCCAAGCACCTCCAGAAGATCGTCGCGGTCGGCGACTACGACGTCGACCTGGCCCTCGCCGACCACATGGTCGTCCTCAAGTACGAGGACCGTCCCGGTGTCGTCGGCACCGTCGGCCGGATCTTCGGCGAGGCGGGCATCAACATCGCCGGTATGCAGGTCGCCCGTGCGGCGGCGGGCGGCGAGGCGCTGGCCGTCCTGACCGTGGACGACACGGTCCCGGCCGCCGTCCTGACCGAGGTCGCCACGGAGATCGGTGCGACGTCGGCTCGTGCGGTCAACCTCGCCTGAGGTTGCCCACCGTCCGGGGGCTGCCGCCCCCGGGCCCCCGCTTCGGCCCTGAAGGGGCCTCGTCCTCGAACGCCGGACGGGCTGAACACGCCCGTCCGGCGTTTGCATGTGGCCGTCGCCTCACTTCGCGTGGATGCGCCGCAAGGTCAGCGCCGCCGCCACCGCCGCCCCCGCCAGCAGCACCGCCCCGGCGATCGCCGCGCCCTGCATCCCGCTGGTGAACGCCTCCCGGGCCGCCGCGGCCAGTCCGGGGACCCGGTCGGCGACCGCCAGGGCACCGCCCAGGGTCTCCCGGGCCGGGGCCGGCGCCGAGGACGGCATCTCGTGGCGGTAGAGCGCCGTGCCGATGGAGCCGAGGACGGCCATGCCGAGGGCGCCGCCGAACTCGGCGCCCGTCTCCAGCAGGGAGGAGGCGGAGCCGGCCCGCTCGGCCGGGGCCGCGCCCATCGCCAGGTCCGTCATCTGGGAGATGACCATGACGATCCCGGAGGCGAGGACCCCGCAGGCGGTCAGCACGAGCCACATCGAGTCCGTGCCGGCGAGGGCGAGCAGGCCGTAGCCGGCTGCGGCGGTCGCGAAGCCCGCCGTCACGACGTACGCCCGGTCGACGCCCTTCTGGACCAGGGCGGTCGCCAGCGGGGCGGCCATCCCGATCGGCACCGACGGCAGCAGCGCCCACAGGGCCGCCTCCAGCGCGCTCTTGCCGAGCACCGACTGCAGGTACTGCGTGGTGAAGAAGGCCGAGCCCATCATCCCGAACGAGGAGACCAGGTTCAGGACGACCGCGGGGCCGAAGCCGGGGCCGCGGAAGAGGGCGGGGGAGATCATCGGGTCGGCGGCGGTGCGCTGACGGTGGACGAAGAGGGCGGCGAAGAGCAGACCGACGGTGATCGAGACGACGTACGACGCGTGCCAGCCCTCGGAGGGGATCTCCTTCAGGCCGTAGACGACGGGGAGCACGGCGGCCATCGACAGCGGGACGCTCGGCCAGTCGAAGCGGCCGGGGCGCGGGTCCTTCGACTCGGGCAGCAGGGCCGGGCCGAGGACCAGCAGCAGGGCCATCGCGGGGAGGTTGACCAGGAAGACCGAGCCCCACCAGAAGTACTCGACGAGGATGCCGCTCATCACCGAGCCGAGCGCCACACCGGCCGTCATGACACCCGACCAGAGACCGATCGCCTTCGCGCGCTGCGCCGGATCGGTGAACATGGTGCGGATCAGGGCCATCGTCGACGGCATCAGGGTCGCTCCGCCGACCCCGAGGAGCGCACGGGCCGCGATCAGGGTCTCGGCGCTGTCCGCGTAGGCCGCGAGCAGGGAGGCCGCGCCGAAGGCGGTGGCGCCCGCGAGCAGGAGCCGACGGCGGCCGATGCGGTCGCCGAGCGAGCCCATCGTCATCAGCAGGCCGGCCAGGACGAACGCGTAGATGTCGAAGATCCACAGCTGCTGGGTGCCGCTCGGCTCCAGGTCGGCGTTGATCGCCGGGATCGCGAAGTAGAGGACCGAGACGTCCATCGAGACCAGCAGCAGCGGAAGCATCAGCACGCCGAGCGCGGTCCATTCACGGCGGCCGGCCCGTCGGCCGGCCGGGTTCACGGTGGTGCACGTCGAGTTCGTCATGCCGAGGAATGTACGCGCGTCTTAAACGCTTGTCTAGAACGATTGTGTAATTCGCTCGTATAGGTCGGCCGCCTAGGACGTCTGTATGGATCGGCGGTAGGCTGGCGCCATGGGACACCGTGAGGATCTGCTCGAAGGCGCCAAGCGCTGCCTGCTGGCCAAGGGGTTCGCGCGCACCACCGCGCGGGACATCGTGAAGGAGTCGGGGACGAACCTCGCCTCCATCGGCTACCACTACGGCTCCAAGGACGCGCTGCTCGCGCAGGCCTACATCGCGTTGGTGGAGGAGATGTCCTTCGACGGCGGCGGGACGATCGCCGGGGCGCCCGGCTCGCTGGAGCGGTTCCGGGAGGTGTGGTCGCACATCGTCGACAGCATGCGCGAGTCCGGCGCGATGTGGCGGCTCGGCGTGGAGATCATCGCGATGGGCGACCAACTGCCGGAGGTCCGTGACCAGTTGTCCCGTGCCCAGCGCGAGGGCGGCCGGGGTCTGGTGTCGCTGATGACGGGCGTGCCGGAGGAGGAGGTGTCCGACGAGACCGCCGACACCCTCGGCCGCTTCTACATGACCCTGATGTCGGGCCTGATCTCGCAGTGGACCTTCGATCCGAAGACCGCGCCCGACGGCGAAGTGCTCACCGAGGGGCTCCGCCAGATCGTCGAGGGCGCCACGCGAGCTGACCCGGCCACCCCCTAGGGCAGCCGGGCCGCCTTCAGCGTCATGTGCAGCAGCAGCCGGTCCTCCCCGTCGGCCAGGTCCAGGCCGGTCAGCTGCTCGACGCGGGAGAGCCGGTAGTACAGGGTCTGGCGGTGGATGCCGAGCCGGGCCGCGGCGCGGCCCGCCTGGCCCGCGCAGTCGAGGAAGACCTCGGCCGTGCGGGCGAGTTCCCGGTGGGCGGGGGTGAGCAGGGGGCGTACGGCGGGGTCGTCGGCCGTGTCCCCGGGCAGTGCGGTCAGCAGCCGGTACGGCCCGATCGCCGTCCATCGGGCCACCGGCCCCAGTCGCCCGTCACCCAACGCGGCCCGAGCGGCCCCCACCGCCTCCCGCCAGGCCCCGCCGAGCTCCCCGAGCCCCACCCGCCCCACCGCGACCCCGGCCACCACCGCTCCGACCTCTCGTGCCCCGCCGGCCTCACCGGCACCACTCACCGCCCGCCCCCCGGTGTCGCCGCCGCCGGTTCCGGTGCCCGTGCCGCCCGGGTGGCCGCCCGGCTCGTCTCCGGGGGCGCCGGGCCGGGCCCCCGGGGCCGGCGTCCGTTCCAGCAGGCGGGTCGCCACCGTCGTGGCCGGGGTGAGGACGTCCGGGGCGCGCAGGCGTACCAGGACCGCCAGGGCGTGGGCCGTCGGGCCCCAGGGGGCCGTGCAGAGGGCGGTGGCGCCCGGCAGGGTGCGCAGGGACGGGGCGTCGTCGGGGTTCGTGGCCGGCCAGGGGGCCACGCAGATCAGGGTGTGCGGGACGTCCGCCCGGGGGCCGAGGGCGGTGCGCAGTTCCGCCAGCGCCGCCTCGTACGGCCAGCCCGGTTCCGCCGTCAGGACCGCCCGCAGCTCACGGGTGAGGTCGGCGCCGTGCTGGGCCTCGTCCGCGAGGAGCGCGCCGATCCGCACGGTCACCTCCATCGCCGCGGCCAGCTGCCCCCGCGAGGGCCCGGGATCGTCGGCGAGGAGCCAGACGTACCCGAGGACGACACCCCGATGCCGTACGGGAAGGCAGATCCGCCCCCGCAGCACGCCCGCCTCCGGGGCCGGCGGGATCCGGACCGGGCCGGTGGCGCGGGTGATGCCGAAGCCCTCGAACCAGGTGCGCACGGCCGCCGTCGACCGCCGGGTCAGGATCGAGCGGGCCCGTACCGGGTCCAGCGCGGAGGCGTCCAGCTCGTCCTCGCTGTCGTACGCGCCGAACGCGATCAGCTCGAAGTCCCGGTTCTCCAGCGTCGCGGGGACGCCCAGCAGCTCCGAGATCTCATCGACCAGGTCCTGGTAGTCACCTTGGTGTTCGGCGGTCACCTGGGCATTCTCCCGCAGTCCCGCAGGCCTTCATACATCTGTCTGAGATCCGCGGCACGGATGCGTGACAGCTGTCGATGGCCCACGATCGGAGAGATCCTTAACTTTCACGGTGGTTCTCCGTGCCGTTCCCGGATCGTCGGGTATCGGCCTCGTATGGGTTGGTATGTGGAGGTGCCCCGTGCTGGGTCCCGTGATTCTCGCCGCGTCGCGCAGCGACCGGATGCGACGCCTGATCTCGGCGGCCCCCGTGACCAGGCAGGTCGTCGACCGCTTCATCCCGGGGGAGACCGTCGACGACATCGTGCCGATCGTCGAGGGCCTCACCGCTCAGGGCCTGGAGCTGACGATGGACGTCGTCGGCGAGGACATCACCACCCCCGAGCAGGCCGCCGCCGCCCGTGACGCCTACCTCGCCCTGATCGACCGCCTCCGCGCGCTCGACCTCGGCGAGCGCGTCGAGATGTCGGTCAAGCTGTCGATGTTCGGCCAGTCCCTCCCCGGCGGCCATGACCGGGCGCTCGCCAACGTCCGCCCGGTCGTCGAGGCCGCCGCCGCCATCGGCACCACCGTCACCCTCGACGCCGAGGACCACACCACCCTCGACTCGATGTTCGCGATCCACGAGGAGCTGCGGAAAGATTTCCCGCAGACCGGCTGTGTGATCCAGGCCTACCTGTTCCGCACCGAGGCCGATGCCCGCCGCCTCGCCGCGAACGGCAGCCGGGTGCGGCTGGTCAAGGGCGCCTACAAGGAGCCCGCCGAGGTCGCCTACCAGCAGAAGCCCGAGATCGACAAGGCGTACGTGCGGATCCTGCGGACGCTGATGGACGGGACGGGGTATCCGATGGTCGGGTCCCACGACCCGCGGCTGATCTCCATCGCGCAGGAACTGGCCCGCAGGGCCGGCCGCAAGCCCGACGAGTACGAGTTCCAGATGCTGTACGGCATCCGTGGCGACGAGCACCTGCGGCTCGCCGCCGAGGGCCACCGCATGCGCGTCTACACCGCCTACGGCACCGACTGGTACGGCTACTTCATGCGCCGGCTCGCGGAGAAGCCGGCCAACCTGCGCTTCTTCGCCCGCTCCATGCTCACCAAGGGCTGAACCCCGACACAAGCCCGAACACCCGCTCACGTACAAGGAGTTACGGATTCCATGGACGCTGTGACCCAGGTCCCCGCCCCCGTCAACGAGCCGGTGCGCGGCTACGCCCCCGGCTCACCCGAGCGGGCCCGGCTGGAGGCCAAGCTCAAGGAACTGGCCGACAACCCGCTCGACCTCACCTGCACCATCGGCGGCGAGCGGCGCATGGGCGGCGGCGACGCGTTCGACGTGGTCCAGCCGCACAACCACCGGGCCGTGATCGGCACGTACCGCAACGCCACACAGGCCGACGCGAAGGACGCCGTCGACGCGGCCCTGGCCGCCGCCCCGGCCTGGCGCGCGATGTCCTTCGACGACCGCGCCGCGATCATCCTGCGCGCCGCCGAACTGCTCGCCGGCCCCTGGCGCGAGACCATCGCCGCCTCCACCATGCTCGGGCAGTCCAAGACCGTGCAGCAGGCCGAGATCGACACCCCCTGCGAGCTGGTCGACTTCTGGCGCTTCAACGTCCACTACGCCCGTCAGATCCTGGCCGAGCAGCCCCCGGCCAACGCGCCGGGCGTGTGGAACCGCCTCGACCACCGCCCGCTGGAGGGCTTCGTCTACGCGATCACGCCGTTCAACTTCAGCGCGATCGCGGGCAATCTGCCCACCGCGCCCGCCCTCATGGGCAACGTCGTGGTGTGGAAGCCGTCGCCGACCCAGACCCACGCGGCCGTCCTGCTGATGCGGCTGCTGGAGGAGGCCGGTCTGCCCAAGGGCGTCATCAACCTCGTCACCGGCGACGGCATCGCCGTCTCCGAGGTCGCGCTCACCCACCGTGACCTGGCCGGCATCCACTTCACCGGCTCGACGAAGACCTTCCAGTACCTGTGGAAGACGGTCGGCGCCAACATCGAGAACTACCGCTCCTACCCGCGCCTGGTCGGCGAGACCGGCGGCAAGGACTTCGTCGTCGCCCACCCGAGCGCCAACCGCGCGGTCCTCAAGACCGCTCTCACCCGCGGCGCCTTCGAGTACCAGGGCCAGAAGTGCTCCGCGACCTCCCGCGCCTACCTCCCGGCGTCGATCTGGAACTCCGGCTTCAAGGAGGAGTTCGCCGCCGAGGTCGACCAGCTCACCATGGGCGACGTCACCGACCTGTCGCACTTCCTCGGCGCCGTCATCGACGCGCGCGCCTTCGCCAAGAACAAGGCCGCGATCGACCGCGCCCACGCCGACCCGACCTGCACGGTCGTCGCGGGCGGCACCTACGACGACTCGGTCGGATACTTCGTCCGGCCGACGGTCGTCGAGTGCACCGACCCCGAGAACGAGGTGTTCACCACCGAGTACTTCGGCCCGTTCCTCGCCGTGCACGTCTACGAGGACGCCAAGTACGACGAGATGCTCACCCAGATGGAGTCGGTCTCCGACTACGCCCTGACCGGCTCGGTCATCTCCGGCGACCGGGCGGCGACCGCGTACACCATGGAGAAGCTGCGTTACGCGGCCGGCAACTTCTACATCAACGACAAGTCGACCGGCGCCGTCGTCGGCCAGCAGCCCTTCGGCGGCGGCCGCGCCTCCGGCACCGACGACAAGGCCGGCGCCCCGCAGAACCTGACCCGCTGGACGCTGACCCGCGCCATCAAGGAGACCCTGGTCGCCCCGACCGACTACACCTACCCGCACATGGGCTGATCCCGCACAATGCGGGGATGAGGGTGACCCCGTACACCGACGACGGATTACGACTCTGGGCGCGCGCGTCCGGCCGGGGCGCGCCGCTCGTGCTGTGTCATGGCGGACCCGGCCTGTGGGACATGTTCGGGGACGTGGCCGCGCTGCTCGACGACACCGCGACGGTGATCCGCTGGGACCAGCGCGGCTGCGGCCGCTCCGAGCGGTGCGACGGGCCGTGGACCACCGAGCGCTTCGTCGCCGACCTGGACGCCGTACGCCGTCACTTCGGCCTCGACCGCATCGCCGTGCTCGGCCACTCCTGGGGCGCCCAGCTCGCCCTGGCCTACACCCTCGCCCACCCGGAGCGGGTGAGCACGCTGGTGTACGTCGGCGGCACGGGCATCGGCCCCGACGCCGACTGGCACCCGGCCTACCGGGAGAACCTCCTCGCCCGCCTCGGCGAGACGCCCCGGCGCCTGGCGCGCTGGCGGGAACTGGCGGACCGTACGGCCCTCACGCCCGCCGAGGCCCGGGAGTACGCCGTCCTGCAGTGGTCCGTCGAGTTCGAGGACCGCGAGCGCGCCCCGGACCTCGCCGAGCGCATGGCCGACCCGTGGTTCGGGGTCAACGGCGCCTGCAACAAGGCCCTCGGCCGGGAGCGGCGCCGGACCTGGGGGACCCCGGCGCTGCGCGCAGCCTGCGCGGCCCTCGACGTGCCGGTGCTGATCGTCGACGGCGCCGGGGACATCCGGCCCCGCTCGGCGGTCGACTCACTGGAGCGGGCTCTGCCCGACGTGCGCAGGGTCGTCCTGCCGACTGCCGGACACCACCCCTGGGAGGAGGACCCGGAGGGTTTCCGGACGGCCGTGGCATCCGCCCTGAACCGGAGCGCCACGCCCTAGCCGGGCATCTCGGTCCGCTCCCACCACGTGTAGACGGGCAGGGTGCCCTCCGCGGTGTCCGTCCGACGGCCGGAGGGCCGGAAGTGTTCGTAGCCGCCCCGGAACTCGATCTTCAGGTCCGCGCCGGGTGTCGTGACCGGGACGATCCGTTGGGGCAGATCGTCCGGGCCGCCTTCGAGGACCGCCTTCGCCGTGTCGCTCATGTCCTCACCGTTCCCGCTGAGCCGACCCGCTCTCGCGTCCCCCGTCCAGGATCAGCCGTCCGGGCGATCGCCGCAGGCGGCCCGGGCGGGCGGGGAGCCGGTGCTACCGGTGGTGGGGCGGTGGGGGCGGGATGGTGTCCGTGCCGGGCGCGGCCTCCGGCCAGACGAGCAGCACCGGGCAGGGGGCGTGGTCGACGATGAAGCGGCTGGCGGGGCCGAGGCTGCGCGGCCCGAGGTGGGTGCGGTCGCCGTCGCGGGCGAGGATGAGCAGGTCGGCGCCTTCGGCGGCGGCCACGACCTCCCGCTCGACGCGGCCCCGGCGCTCGGTGCGGGTGCAGGGCCGGCCGAGCCGTTCGGCGGCGTCGGCCAGGAGGTGTTCCCCGGCCTCGGTGGCGAGGTGTTCCACGACAGTGCCGGGGTCGCGGTCGGGGCGGGCGCGGCCGAACAGCCCGGCGTAGGCGCCGCGGGCGGCACCGGGCGCCTCGGAGCCGCTGACGTGCAGCAGCACGATGTCGGCGTCCGCGGGGGCGTGGGTGCGGGCGGCGTCGACGCAGGCGGCCCAGGTGCCTTCGACGATCCAGGCGATGACGGTCACGGGTTTCATCCTCCGATCACTTGGAGCGAGGCCCACAGTGCCACAACGGCGGGCACCAGGGCGGCGGGCACGGCGAGAGCCCCGAGGCGGGTGAACTCGCCCAGTTCCACGTCACTGTCGTGTTCGCGGACGATGCGCCGCCACAGCAGGGTGGCCAGCGAACCGGCGTAGGTGAGGTTGGGGCCGATGTTCACCCCGAGCAGCACCGCCAGGACGGCGCCGGGGCCGGTGGGGGCGGTCAGCGGCAGCAGGACCAGGACGGCGGGCAGGTTGTTGATGACGTTGGCCAGCAGCGCGGCCAGCGCCGCGATGCCCAGCAGCGCGAGCAGGCCGGTGCCGCCGGGCACGAGATGCCCGAGGGCGTCGGCGAGGCCGTTGTCGACGACCGCGCGCACCACGATGCCCAGCGCGAGGACGAAGGCGCAGAACGGCACGGCGGCGGCGCGGACGATCGCGGCGGGGGTGGTGCGGCGCCGGACCAGGGCGCGCCCGGCGAGCACGGCCGCGCCGGCCGCCGCCGCCCACGCCGGGTCGATCCCCACCACGGAGGTGATCACGAACCCGGCCAGCGTGCAGCCCACCGTGGCCAGCGCGAACACCGGCACCTCACCCGGGGCCGGGGCGGGCGGTGCCTGGGCTCCGGCGTCGAGGTCGGTGGCGAAGAACCGGCGGACGACCAGGTACTCGGCGCCGATCGCGACCAGCCAGGGCAGCGCCATCAGAGCGGCGAAACGGGTGAAGCTCAGGCCGCTGGCGGCGAACGCGAGCAGGTTGGTCAGGTTGGAGACCGGCAGCAGCAGCGAGGCGGTGTTCGACAGATGGGTGCAGGCGTACACGTGGGGCTTGGGGCGGGCGCCGATCCGGGCGGCGGTGGCGAACACCACCGGGGTCAGCAGTACCACCGTGGCGTCCAGACTGAGCACCGCCGTGATCACGGACGCGGCCGTGAACACCAGCACCAGCAGCCGGCGTGGGCGCCCGCCCGCTCGCTGGGCCATCCACGCACCGCAGGTGTGGAACAGGCCCTCGTCGTCGCAGAGCTGGGCCAGGACCAGCACGGCCGCGAGGAAGCCGATCACCGGTCCCAGCCGGGCGGCCTCGTCCGCCGCGTGGTCGAGGGAGATGGCCCCGGTGGCGATGACCACCCCGGCGGCCGGGACGGCGACGACGGCCTCCGGCCAGCCCCACGGCCGGATCACCGCACACGCCAGGATCACGACGAGCAGGGCGGCGGAGAGTGTTTCTGCGAGCGCGGCGTTCAGCGGCCAAGCCTTTCCGGGACGGGCGGCAGCCGACGGCGTACCCGCCGGGCATCCCTATCTTGCCGTCCGTTTTCGGCCGCGCGGTCGGGCCGAGCGGCGTGGCCGGGGTAAAGGTCTCCTCTGCTCCGTCCGGGTCCGCCGTCTCAGATAGTAGGAAGTCCGAGTAATTGTGCAGACAGCCGCGCGCTCCTCGCCTAACTTTGTAGGAGCCGAACGTCTCGCTCGATCAAGCGAAGGGCGGTCGCGAGCCGGGCCCCGTGCAGGCAACCCCTGCGGCCCGCAGCTCCCCGCCCCGGCGTCTCGTACCCCCTTCCGCACTCCCTGGGTCCTTCGAAGGAGTCGATTCCCCATGGCCGAGACGACCGTCCGCCGCCGAGTCCGTCACACCTCGCGTACGAGCGAGTCCGACCGCAAGCAGGCCGCCGCCGCCCTCCAGCGCGCCCTCGACCGCCGCGACAACGGCGGCGAGACCGGCCACCTGTAGGCAGCCCCCCGCAGTCCGGGAGCCGCACCCGCACGGGGCGCGGCGCGGGGCCTGAACGGGACTTCAGGCCTCGCGCCGCACCTCGAACCGGTCGATGCGCCGCCCGTCCTCCGCCAGCGCCGACACCGTCAGCCGGGCCGAGGGCCCGCCGGTCGCCTCCACCGAGAGCAAGGAGAAGCCCCGGTAGCGCACCCGCGACCACTCCACGGTCTCCGCCGCGTTCTCGCGCGAGCGCGTCCAGTGGAAGGTGTCCACCGCGTCGCGGTCGCGCACCCGCCCCTCGTAGCTCTCCGGCGCGTCCGCCGGGAAGCCGTACAGATCACGGCCGCCGCCGCCCGCCGTGACGTACACCGTCCCGTCCCGCGCCGGGTCCGTGGACCCGCCGACCGGGACGGTCCGGCCCACCCGTCCGCCCTTGAGGGCGTCCGTCCGCTCGTAGACGTGGTTGTGCCCGTTGACCACCAGGTCTACCCGGTACCGGTCGAACAGCGGCATCCACTCCGTCCGCACCCCGCCGTCCGAGGCGTGCGCCGACGTCGAGTAGGCGCAGTGGTGGAAGAAGACGACGACGAAATCGACGTCCGGCGACGCCCGCAGCGCGGCCAGCGTCCGCTTCAGCCAGGCCGTCTGCCGGCCCTGGGTGCAGCCCTGGTTCGCGGGGATCTCGTACGACACGTCGTTCGCGTCCAGCGCCACCACGCCCACGTTGCCGTACGTGAACGTGTACACGCCCGGGGCGGTGCGCGGGTCGAAGCCGGTGTCCGGCAGGGAGAACCGGGCGAGCTGGCCGCCGTAGCCGTCGGGGGAGTACCAGGCCTCCATGTCGTGGTTGCCGGTCGTCACCATCCACGGCACCGAACGCGCCACCGGCTCGCTCTGCTTCAGGAACGCGTCCCAGGCCGTCGGGTCGTAGCCGTCCGTCCTCTCGCCCCGGCCGGTCCCGTCGGCGTAGCAGATGTCGCCCGCGTGCAGATGGAAGGCGGGTGCCGCCTTCAGCAGCAGCCGGTCGACCGCCGCGGCCGAGCGGCCCACGCCCTGGTCGCCGAAGGCGGTGAACACGAACCGTCCGCCGCCCGCCGGTGCCGTGCGCAGCGGGGCGATCGTGGCGCGGTGCTCCGCGTCGGCCGGGTCGAAGCCGTCGTGGCCGACGCCGTAGTAGTACGTCGTCCCGGGCAGCAGACCGTCCACCGCGGCGTGCACGTAGTACTGGTCGAGCGCCCGGCGCACCCCGTCCACGCCCGGCGTGTGCAGCGCGCGCACCTCGGCCCGCACCTTGCCGCCGAGGTCGTCGGGGCGGGTGCCGATCCGGACGTACGGCTCCCGCACGGCCGCCGGGACCTGCCAGGAGATCCGCATCCCGGTGCGCGGGTCCGCGCCGAAGGAGAGATGGCGGCCGAAGGGGACGGCCGAGGAGCGCCCCGGCGGGCGGGGCGGGGAGGAGGCGGGGGTCGCCTGCGCCCGCGGGCCGGGGGAGCGGCCCCCGCAGCCGGTCAGCAGCGCACCCGCCGCCACCGTGCCCGCCGACACCAGGGTGCGGCGCCGGGTGAGCTTCGTGCGCAGGTACTCGTACTGCTCCGCCATACTCATCCCGCGGGCGAGCCGCGGCGGAATGCCGACGTCCGGTGTCTCCATGTCCGAGAAGTTTCCCGGTCGGACCGACGGGCGTCCTGCGTACGGGTGAACACCGGTCGACCGGAGCGAACCGTCCTCCCCCTGAGTGCCCGTCCCCTGGGCCGTCCCCTGACTGTCCGTATGGCGGACTTGGGCGTGTCATCCCATGGGACAAGGAGTACGGTGCCGACATGTCTCGCAGCATCAATCTCGCAGTGATTCCCGGTGACGGCATCGGCCAGGAGGTCGTGGCCGAAGGTCTGAAGGTCCTCTCCGCCGTCCTTCCGCAGGATGTGAAGCTGGAGACCAAGGAGTACGACTTCGGCGCCAAGCGCTACCACGACACCGGTGAGACCCTCACCGACGCCGACCTCGACGCGCTCAAGCGGCATGACGCGATCCTGCTCGGTGCGATCGGCGACCCGTCGGTCCCCTCCGGCGTCCTGGAGCGCGGCTTCCTGCTCAAGCTCCGCTTCGCCTTCGACCACCACGTCAACCTGCGGCCCTCGAAGCTGCTGCCCGGCGTCGACACCCCCCTCAAGGGCCAGCCGGCCATCGACTTCGTCGTGGTCCGCGAGGGCACCGAGGGCCCGTACACCGGCAACGGCGGCACCATCCGCAAGGGCACCGAGCACGAGGTCGCCACCGAGGTCTCGGTGAACACCGCCTTCGGTGTCGAGCGTGTCGTGCGGGACGCCTTCGCCCGCGCCCAGGCCCGCCCGCGCAAGAAGCTCACCCTCGTCCACAAGAACAACGTGCTGACCTTCGCCGGTCATCTGTGGACGAACATCTTCACCAAGGTCGCCGCGGAGTTCCCCGAGGTCAGCACCGACTACATCCACGTCGACGCGGCCACGATCTACCTGGTCACCGACCCGGGCCGGTTCGACGTCATCGTCACCGACAACCTCTTCGGTGACATCATCACCGACCTCGCCGCGGCCGTCTCCGGCGGCATCGGCGTCGCGGCCTCCGGCAACATCAACCCGGCCGGTGAGTTCCCGTCGATGTTCGAGCCCGTCCACGGCTCGGCCCCCGACATCGCCGGCCAGGGCAAGGCCGACCCCACCGCCACGGTCCTGTCCGTCGCCCTCCTGCTGCGCCACCTCGGCTACGAGACCGAGGCCGCGCGCATCGACGAGGCCGTCTCCGCCGACCTCGCGGAGCGCACCGGCAAGCCCGCCCGCAGCACGTCCGAGATCGGTGACGCGCTGGCCGTACGAGTAGCCGGCTGACCCCGCCGCCACTCGATATCTTTCGAAGCCGCCGGGTCGCATCCGCACCCGGCGGCTTCCGCATGTCCCCGCCGGGTGGAACCATCAGCCCCGGGTCGCATTCACGCCGTTTTCTTCCCGCTGCCCCGCTTGCGATAATCGAACGCGGAGCCGCGGAATGAGGCAATGCTCGGACGTCCTACCACTGGCCACCGGCCGTGCGGACGTGAGCGCGGCCCGTCACTACAACCGGTGAAGGACACCCACTCATGACGACGCCCACGATCGAGCTCAAGCCCTCCGCCAGCCCCACCGCCGCCGCCGAGCGCGAGGCGGTCCTGGCGAACCCCGGGTTCGGCCGCCACTTCACCGACCACATGGTGACGATCAAGTGGACCGAGGGCCGCGGCTGGCACGACGGCCAGCTCGTCCCCTACGCGCCGATCCCGCTCGACCCGGCGACCAACGTCCTGCACTACGCCCAGGAGATCTTCGAGGGCCTGAAGGCCTACCGCCGCCCCGACGGCTCCGTCGCCACCTTCCGGCCGGACAAGAACGCCAAGCGCTTCCAGGCCTCCGCCCGCCGCCTCGCCATGCCCGAGCTGCCCGTCGAGACCTTCATCGAGGCCTGTGACGTCCTGGTCGCCCAGGACAAGGACTGGGTGCCCGCGCACGGCGGCGAGGAGTCCCTCTACCTGCGTCCCTTCATGATCGCCACCGAGGTCGGGCTGGGTGTGAAGCCGGCCAACGAGTACCTGTTCCTGGTCATCGCCTCCCCGGCCGGCGCCTACTTCCCGGGCGGCGTGAAGCCGGTCTCCATCTGGGTCTCCGAGGACCACGTCCGCGCCGTCCCCGGCGGCATGGGCGACGCCAAGACCGGCGGCAACTACGCCGCCTCGCTGCTCGCCCAGGCCGAGGCCGCCGCACAGGGCTGCGCCCAGGTCTGCTACCTCGACGCGGTCGAGCGCAAGTGGGTCGAGGAGCTCGGCGGCATGAACCTCTACTTCGTCTACGGCGACAGGATCATCACGCCGTCGCTGACCGGCTCCATCCTGGAGGGCGTCACCCGTGACTCCCTGCTCACCGTCGCCCGCGACCTCGGTTACCGGGCCGAGGAGGGCCGGGTCTCCGTCGACCAGTGGCAGCGCGACTCGGAGAACGGCACCCTGACCGAGGTCTTCGCCTGCGGCACCGCCGCCGTGATCACCCCGGTCGGCACGGTCAAGCGCACCGGCGCCGAGTGGCAGCAGTCGGGCGGCGAGCCCGGCGAGGTCACCCTGAAGCTCCGCCAGGCCCTGCTGGACATCCAGCGCGGCACGGCCGAGGACCGGCACGGCTGGATGCACCCGCTGGGCTGAGCCGCCGCCCTCCTGCACAGGGCCGCTCCCGACCTCCGGGGGCGGCCCTGCCGCCTTTCCGGGGGATCACCTCGTATTCCCCCTCTTTCAGGAGGGGGGAGGATGTCAATCCAGGGACGAGCTGCTGTTGCAGACGCTGGAGTGGAGCGAGGGCCGGCTCGGGGTCGAGCGGGCGCGGCTGCTGACCGCGGACGCGGGCGTCCGGGAGCGGCTCGACGCCTATGTCGACCTGTACGTCCCGGACGGGCACCGCGATCCGCACCGGACGCTCTGGCTGGAGGTCTGGAACCGCTCGCAGAACGCCGACGACACCGCCCGCGACCGGCAGGCCGCCATCGAGGGCGCCTGGCACCGCGACCTGGTGGCCCTGCTCGCGGAAGGGGTGTCGCGCGGCGCGTTCCGCCCCGTCGACCCCGACCGCTGCGCGGCCCGGCTGCGGGCACTGCCGGACGGTTTCTCCATCCATGTGGCGATCGGGCTGCGCGGCACCGACCGGCGGCAGGTGCTGGCGCACGTGCGCGAGTTCCTGGACGCCTCCCTGCTCGCATCCTGAGACGCCCGGCTCGCCGCGGTCCGGCTTGTGCCAAACTGCCCCCGTGCTCTCGTTCGCCACGATTATTGGCAGCAGGCGCGCCGGTCCGCAGTGACCGCCACGTACGACCAGGTACGGGCGGCCACCGTCGTCCTCGACCCGCGCGCAGACCTCTCGCACCCGCGAGAGGTTTTTCGCTTTTCTGGCCCACCCACAGCCGGGAGCGAGCGCACGAGGGACCATGGGGACGGTGGAGCCGGTCATTCCGGTAAGACCGAAGATCCACAACAGGAGCCTTGAGACCATGACCGAGACGGCAACCAGCGAGCTCGACGACTCGTTCCACGTCTTCGACACCACCCTGCGCGACGGCGCCCAGCGGGAGGGCATCAACCTCACCGTCGCCGACAAGCTCGCGATCGCACGGCACCTGGACGACTTCGGCGTCGGCTTCATCGAGGGCGGCTGGCCCGGCGCCAACCCCCGCGACACCGAGTTCTTCGCCCGCGCCCAGCAGGAGATCGACTTCAAGCACGCCCAGCTGGTCGCCTTCGGCGCGACCCGCCGCGCGGGCGCCAAGGCCTCCGAGGACCCGCAGGTCAAGGCGCTCCTGGACGCCGGGGCCCCGGTCGTCACCCTCGTCGCCAAGTCGCACGACCGGCACGTCGAGCTGGCCCTGCGCACCACCCTGGACGAGAACCTGGAGATGGTCCGCGACACCGTCTCCTTCCTGAAGGAGCAGGGCCGCCGGGTCTTCGTCGACTGCGAGCACTTCTTCGACGGCTACCGCGCCAACCCCGAGTACGCCAAGGCCGTCGTCCGCGCCGCCGCCGAGGCCGGCGCCGACGTCGTCATCCTCTGCGACACCAACGGCGGCATGCTCCCCGCCCAGGTCCACGCGGTCGTCTCCACCGTCCTCGCCGACACCGGCGCCCGCCTCGGCATCCACGCCCAGGACGACACCGGCTGCGCGGTCGCCAACACCCTCGCCGCCGTGGACGCCGGCGCCACCCACGTCCAGTGCACGGCCAACGGCTACGGCGAGCGCGTGGGCAACGCCAACCTCTTCCCGGTCGTCGCCGCCCTGGAGCTGAAGTACGGCAAGAAGGTCCTCCCCGACGGCCGGCTGCGCGAGATGACCCGGATCTCGCACGCCATCGCCGAGGTCGTCAACCTCACCCCCTCCACCCACCAGCCCTACGTGGGCGTCTCCGCCTTCGCCCACAAGGCCGGACTGCACGCCTCCGCCATCAAGGTCGACCCCGACCTCTACCAGCACATCGACCCCGAGCTCGTCGGCAACACGATGCGCATGCTGGTCTCCGACATGGCGGGCCGGGCCTCGGTCGAGCTCAAGGGCAAGGAACTCGGCATCGACCTCGGCGGCGACCGCGAGCTGGTCGGCCGGGTCGTGGAGCGGGTCAAGGAGCGCGAGCTCAAGGGCTACACGTACGAGGCCGCCGACGCCTCCTTCGAACTGCTGCTGCGCACCGAGGTCCAGGGCGGCAGGCCGCCGCGCTACTTCGAGGTGGAGTCCTGGCGGGCCATCGTCGAGGACCGCCCCGACGGCACCCACGCCAACGAGGCCACCGTCAAGCTGTGGGCCAAGGGCGAGCGGATCGTCGCCACGGCCGAGGGCAACGGCCCGGTGAACGCCCTCGACCGGGCCCTGCGGGTCGGGCTGGAGAAGATCTACCCCCAGCTCGCCAAGCTCGACCTGGTCGACTACAAGGTCCGTATCCTCGAAGGCGTCCACGGCACCGAGTCCACCACCCGCGTGCTGATCTCCACGACCGACGGGACGGGCGAGTGGTCCACCGTCGGCGTCGCGGAGAACGTCATCGCCGCCTCCTGGCAGGCCCTGGAGGACGCCTACACGTACGGCCTGCTGAAGGCGGGGGTCCAGCCGGCCGAGTGACGGGGCTCAGAAGCCCCGCCACACGTTGTCGAAGGCCGCGTCCTCGACGCGCCGCCGCTGCCGCACGGCCTCCAGCTCCGTCAGCGCGCCGTTGACCGCCGCGAGCACGGTCACCAGCGCCTCGTCGGCCGGGACGGGCGGCTCGTCCGCCGCCCCCTCGGGGATGCCCAGCGCGGCGGCGAGTGAGGCGAGGACGGGCTCGCGCGCGCTCCAGCGCTCCCTCGCACGGGCCCGGTCCGGCGCCTCGGCGGCGACCTCGCGGCCGCTCCGCGGCGCCAGCAGCCGGTACCGTGGCCGGCCGGCCGACTCCTCCGTCTCCAGCTCGTTGGCATAGGTCTGGGCGAGCCCGTCCCCCCGGCGCCACAGCCAGTCCTCGACGGACTCGTGCGGCGGCTGCCGGACGAGGGCCGCCCCGGCCTCGGCGAGCAGCCGGTCGTCCGTGGCCGGCGGCAGCCCGGGCACGATGCGGTCGTCGTCCAGCGCGACCGCCTCGGCGGCGAGCAGGTCGGCCAGCTCGGCCCCCGCGAGGGCCAGGGAGAGGTCGCCCCGCTCGACGGGCCGGGCGGACGGGACGTCGAGGGAGACGATCAGCAGATCGCGCGCAGTGGTCATGGCGGACTCCAGGTCGGTTGCCCCCATGATCCCTCCCTCACCGGCCGACGGCGAGAACACCTCTTGACGGGCCTGCGGGGCGTTAGTTAACTCACGGCGTGATCTAAGACCTGAGTGAACGGGCCCCGAGTGGATGAGCCCGAGTGGATAGGCCCTGAGTGAATCCGAGAGCCGAGGGAAGGTCCATGCCGAGAACCGCCCTGCTCGTCGCCACCGCACTGTTCGCCGCACTGCTGTCCCCGGCCGCCGTCCGCGCCGCCGCCGACCCCGCCCCTGTCCCCGTCGACCGCTTCGAGGGCGAGGTCCCCTTCGCGTCCCAGCCCGCCGAGGGCATCTTCACCTGGGGCAGCGACGCCGACGACCCGCCCGCGCTCCGGCTGGCCGACCGCGCCGACGCCCCCGAGGGCGAGCGGGTCCTCACCGGCACGTACGACATCAGCGGCTGGGGCGGCTTCACCCACGACTACGCCGCCACCGGACCCGCCCACGACTGGTCGGCCCACCGCGGCATCCGGTTCTGGTGGGAGGGGCACGGCGACGGCCGCCGGATCGCCTTCGAGATCAAGGACGGCGGCGCCCACGGCGAGGCCTCCGAGCTGTGGACGACGTCCTTCACCGACGACGTCACCGGCTGGAGGCGCATCGAGATCCCCTTCGCCGACTTCCGGTACCGCACCGACTATCAGCCGGTCGGCGGCATCGACCACGTCCTCGGGCTGACGCAGATGTGGGGGTACGCGGTCACCCTGCCCGCCGGCACCCGCGGCGACTTCGCCATGGACGGCGTCGAGCTCTACGGCCGCGCCGACCAGTCCCTGCGCGCCTCCGTCACCACCGACGCGGCCGTGTACCCGGTCGCCGAGGGCGGCGCGGCCACGGTCCGCGTCACCCTCGCCACCACCGGCTCCGCCCCGGTCGACGAACCCGTGACGGTGACGTACGGAACGGCCGGCGGCACCGCCGAACCCGGCCGGGACTACACCCCGGTCGCTGGCACCCTCACCTTCCCCGCGGGCACCCCCTCCGGGACCTCCCGCACGGTCCGCGTCCCGACCCTGCGGGACCGGACCGCCGAAGCCGCCGAGACCGTCCCGCTGACCCTCGCGGTCACCGGCGCCAAGGCCCCCGCCGAGACCCCGCAGATCGTGATCGACGCGCACGGACTGCCGTATCTGGACAGCAAGCTGCCGGTGCGCAAGCGCGTCGCCGACCTGCTCTCCCGGATGTCCCCGGCGGAGAAGGCCGGACAGATGACCCAGGCGGAGCGCGGCGCGCTGACCGCGCCCGGCGACATCGCCGCGTACCACCTCGGCTCACTGCTGTCCGGCGGCGGCTCCACCCCCACGCCCAACACCCCCGAGGCCTGGGCGAAGATGATCGACGCCTTCCAGCTCCGCACGCGGGCCACGCGGCTCCAGATCCCGCTGATCTACGGTGTCGACGCCGTGCACGGCCACAACAACCTGGTCGGCGCCACGGTCATGCCGCACAACATCGGCATCGGAGCCACCCGCGATCGGCAACTCGCCCAGCGCACCGGCGAGGTGACCGCGGCCGAGGTCCGCGCCACCGGCGTCCCCTGGGACTTCGCCCCCTGCCTGTGCGTCACCCGCGACGAACGCTGGGGCCGCTCCTACGAGTCCTTCGGGGAGGACCCGGCGCTGGTGGAGTCCATGGAGACGGTCATCCAGGGCCTCCAAGGCGCCCCGGACGGACGGGACTTGAAGGACGCCGACAAGGTGCTCGCCACCGCCAAGCACTTCGTCGGCGACGGCGGCACCACCTACGGCTCCTCCACCACCGGCAGCTACACCATCGACCAGGGCGTCACCGAGGTCACCCGCGAGCAGCTGGAGTCCGTCCACCTCGCGCCGTACCAGGAGGCGGTCGACCGGGGCATCGGCACGGTCATGCCCTCCTACTCCTCCCTCGACATCGCGGGGGACGGGCAGGGTCCGGTGAAGATGCACGCCCGCGCCGACATGATCAACGGGGTGCTGAAGGGCCGGATGGGCTTCGACGGGTTCGTGATCAGCGACTGGGCGGCCATCGACCAGCTCCCCGGCGACTACGCCTCGGACGTCCGCACCTCGGTCGCCGCCGGCCTGGACATGATCATGGTCCCGCACGCCTACCAGGACTTCACCCGCACGCTGACCGCCGAGGTGACGGCGGGCCGGATCGGCGAGCGGCGGATCGACGACGCCGTCTCGCGCATCCTCACCCAGAAGTTCCGGCTCGGCCTCTTCGAGCACCCGTACGCCGACACCCGCGGGGCCGCCGACATCGGCTCCGCCGCCCACCGGGCCGTGGCCCGCCGGGCCGCCGCCGAGTCGCAGGTGCTGCTGAAGAACTCCGGCGCTCTGCTGCCCCTGAGGACGTCGCAGAAGGTGTACGTCGCCGGATCGAACGCCGACGACATCGGCAACCAGACCGGCGGCTGGACGGTCACCTGGCAGGGCGCGTCCGGGAACACCACCCCCGGCACGACGATCCTGCAGGGGATGCGCGGAACGGGTGCCGCGATCACCTACTCCGAGGACGCCTCCGCACCCCTGGCCGGCCACGACGTCGGTGTGGTCGTCGTCGGCGAGACCCCCTACGCCGAGGGTGTCGGCGATGTCGGCAACGGCAACGACCTGGAGCTGAGCCCCGCCGACCGAACGGCCGTGGACCGGGTGTGCGCGGCCATGAAGTGCGTGGTGCTGATCGTCTCCGGGCGTCCCCAGCTGATCGGCGACCGGCTCGGCTCGATCGACGCCCTGGTCGCCTCCTGGCTGCCGGGCACCGAGGGCGACGGCGTGGCCGACGTCCTCTACGGCCGCCGTCCCTTCACCGGCCGGCTCCCGGTGACCTGGCCCCGCTCGCAGGCCCAGCTCCCGATCAACGTGGGCGACCCGGCGTACGACCCGCAGTTCCCGTACGGCTGGGGTCTGACGACCCTGACGAAGACCCCCGGCGGCGGACTGGCCGCCCTGCACCGGCTGGCGGGCGCGGCGGGGCGGGCCCGCACCGCGCAGGCGGGCCGCGACGCCGTCGACCGGGCCCGCGGGATCGTCCAGGCACGCATCGCCGGCCGGATCACGGCCGCCTGCGCGAAGCCGTTCGCCGAGGCCGACCACCTGCTGCTGACCGGGCGGTACGCGCAGGCGGTGCGCAAGCTGATCGAGGCCTATCGCGCCGGGTGACCCGTTTGGGAGGCTTCGGGTAGTTTCGAGATATGAAGGGTGTCGTACCGCCCCGAAGCCTCCCGGTCCTGCTGGCGGCGCTGGTCCTGGCGCTGCTGACCGTGCTCGCCCCGCGGGCGGCGGCGGAGACGAGCGTGTCGCGGATCGCCGACGCCCTGCGCGAGAACCCCGTCTACGTCGACCCCGCCGCGTCCGCCCAGCTCTCCGCGGCGGACGCGGACGCCCTGCGGCAGCGGATCGAGGACGCCGGCAGACCCCTGTTCGTCGCCGTCCTCCCGGCCGGCTACCCGACCGCCCGGCTCTTCACCGACCTGCGCACGGCCACCGGCGTCACCGGCCTGTACGCGATCCGCCTCGGCGACCGCTTCGACGCCCGCGCCGACTCGGTCGTCCTGTCCCGCCGGGCCGTGGGGAACCTGGTGAGCAGCGTCCGGGGCGAGCCCGACGCGGCCACCCAGCTCGGCGACTTCACCGACCGGGCGCTGCCGTCCATGCGTGGCTCGGCGCCCGCGAGCTGGGGTTCCTCCGGTGGCGGGGGCGGGGTCTCCACGGCGGGTCTGGTCACTGCCGGGGTGGTCCTCGTCGCGGGCGGCGCGGGCGCCTACACCCTGGTCCGGCGCAACCGCCGCCGGCACGAGGAGGAGCGGCGGGCGGCGCTGGAGAAGCTGCGGGTGGTGGTCGACGAGGACATCACCGCCTTCGGCGAGGAACTGGACCGCCTGGACTTCCACCCGGCCGAGCGGGGCGCCGACGACGCGATGCGCGCCGACTACGAACGCGCGCTGGACGCCTACGACCAGGCGAAGTCGGCGATGGCCGAGGCGAGCAGACCCGAGGACGTGCGGGCCGTCACCCAGGCCCTGGAGGACGGCCGCTTCTCCCTCGCCCAGCTGGCCGCCCGGCGTGAGCGGCGGCCGCTGCCGGAGCGCCGGCCGCCCTGCTTCTTCGACCCCCGCCACGGTCCCTCCGTCACCGACGCGACCTGGACCCCGCCGGGCGGGTCCGCGCGCGAGGTGCCGGTCTGCGCGGCGGACGCCACCCGGCTTGCCGACGGCCGCGATCCGGTGATCCGCGAGGTGGACAGCGACTACGGGCGCCGCCCCTACTGGGAGGCCGGCCCGGCCTACGGTCCGTGGGCGGGCGGCTACTTCGGCGGCGGACTGCTGCCCGGCCTGCTCGTCGGCACCATGCTCGGCGGCCTGATGGCCGCCCCGTCCTACGCGGGCGACTACGGCTCGGGCTACGGGGACTTCGGCGCGGGCTACGACGGCGGCGACGTCTCCGGCGCCGACTTCGACCCGGGCGACTTCGGCGGCGGCTTCGGCGGCGGTGACTTCGGCGGGGGCGGTGACTTCGGGGGCGGCGGCGACTTCGGCGGCGGCTTCTGAGTCACGGGGGCGGGGGCGCGAGGGCGCGCGCCGAAAACGGCGCCCGACGGGGCGCGGGGCACCGCGCACCGGGCCACGACCGACCCGCGCCCGCTGCTCCCCCCGCGCCCCCGGTGGAAAACGACCTAGAGCGAGGCCGCCGCCGAGGCGATGGCCGAGGCGAAGGTGGACACCTCGGAGTAGACACCGGGCGCGTTGGGCTGGGCACAGCCGATGCCCCAGCTCACGATGCCGACCTGGATCCACGCGTTGGCGGAGTCCCGGCGGAACATGGGGCCGCCGGAGTCGCCCTGACAGGTGTCGACGCCGCCGGAGGCGTAGCCGGCACAGATCTCGTCGCTCGCGACGAGCCCGCTGTAGCCGCTGTACGTGCGGCAGGTCGCGTCGCTGACGAACGGCACGGTGGCTTTGAGCAGGTAGCGCTGCTGGGCGCCGCCCTGGGTCGCGGCGCCCCAGCCGGCGACGGTGAAGGTGCCGGTGTTGTACTGCGTGGTCGTGGCGATCTTCAGCGTCGGCAGGTTGATGGGCTGCGCGAGCTTGATCAGCGCCCAGTCCTTGCCGTTGCCGTTGTAGCCGGGGGCCCGGTAGACGTACGTCGACCGCACCTGGACCCGGCCGGTGGTGGACTGCAGGTCCACGACCCCGGCGGTGGCGGTGATGCCGGTGGTGGCGCCGGTGCCGCTGACGCAGTGGGCGGCGGTCAGCACGATCTGCTGGGTGTAGAGCGCGCCGCCGCAGCCCATCGAGAGACGCACCATGAACGGGAACTCGCCCTGCGCGGCACGGGTTCCGCCGACGACGGGGGAGGGGGCGGCCTGCGCGGCCGACACGGGCTGCAGGCTCGCGACGGCGAGCGCGGTGGCGCCGACGGCCGCGAGTCTCTTGAGTGCGGTGAGGAGCTTCTTCATGGTGCTGCCTCCGTGGGGGGTGAGGAGAGGGGGGTGGCCAGACCCTAATGACGTGCCCATGTCATGCATCACGGCAAAGAAACACCCATGCACTGGCATGGGCAGGTCAAGTCTGTCCCCTGGATTATGTGAATCCGCCGAGCGCCCGCACAAGAGGCCCGATTCGGCCACTCCGCCGCCGACGGCCGCCGGCGGCGGAGTGGCCGAATCGGTCAGTCCTGGGCCGCCGACTTGGCGTAGTCCAGCAGCTGTTCGAAGTCGATCGCTCCCGGGTCGCCATGGGTGTTCTCCGGCACGTGCATGTGTCCGCACACCCCCCGGAACGCGTTCCAGCGCTGGAAGCCCATCCGCTGGCCGCCGCCGTTCCCGGAGGACCTCGGATAGGGCGGCCACAGGGACGGGCCGCGCAGCGGTACGTCGTGGTGGATGTGCATCCATGCCAGGTACCGGGCCACGCCGCGCAGGGCCCACTCGGGAGCCTGGGGCCAGTAGACGTGCCCCGGTTCGCCCGTCCCCCACTTGGTGTGGCGCTCCGGGTCGCAGGTGCCGACGAGTTCCACCTGGCAGACGTTCAGGGTGTTCGTCTCCACCCCGCCGCGCAGGTTGACCAGCGCGCGCGAGGAGACGTCGATGTCGAAGTGCTGGTACCACCGCAGCCGCCTGGCGCCGAAGTCCGGTACGGCGGTGAGGTTCGGCGCGTTCGCGCCCCCCTGGTAGTCGGGCAGCGAACGTCCCTCGGTGGTGTGCAGGACGACGGCGTTGACCTCCATCCGGTCACCGCCGAACTCGCTCTGGTACCAGTGGTCGCGGCTCGCGCCCGGGTAGTGCTGGGGTCCGGTCCTGGTGCTCATGACCGGACTGTGGCACAGCTCACAGATGGCGGCCGGGAGCATTCCGTTTCCGGCCGCCATCTGCTGCTTTCTGAAGTTTTCTGCCCTGCCCGGGTCCTCGGGTCACGCGTTCTTGATCGCCGAGATGTCGAAGTTCAGCTTGATCTTGTCCGAGACCAGGACGCCCCCGGTCTCCAGCGCCGCGTTCCAGGTCAGGCCCCACTCGGAGCGCAGGATCTCCGCCTTGCCCTCGAAGCCGACGCGCTCGTTGCCGAACGGGTCCTTGGCGGAGCCGTTGAACTCCAGGTCGATGGTGATCGGCTTCGTCACGCCGAGGATGCTCAGGTCACCGGTGATCCGGTAGTCGTCGCCGCCCAGCGCCTCGGCGGAGGTGGAGCGGAAGGTCATGGCCGGGAACTCGTCGGTCTTGAAGAAGTCCGCGCTCTTCAGGTGGCCGTCACGGTCGGCGGACCCGGTGTCGATGCTCTCCATCTTCACGTCGATGGAGGCGCTGGACCGGGACGGGTCGGTGCCGTCCAGGTGCAGGGACCCGGTGAAGTCGTTGAACTTGCCCTTGACGTTCGTGACCATCGCGTGCCGGGCGACGAAGCCGATCGTGGAGTGGGACGGGTCGATCGAGTAGTCGCCGGTGAGCGCGGCGAGGTCCGGCGTCACCGCGGCGTCGGCGGTGTTCTCGCCGGTGTCCTTGCGGCCGAAGATGCCCATGACGTGCCTCCTGTGGGGACGGGAAGATCTTTTCTGTTGAATCTTCAACCGTATTAACGCGGGCCCTCCCGGACCTATTCCGCGGGTACCCCGCCGGGCCGCCGCGTCACTCCGACGGCGGATGCCCCCCGGCGCGGCGCCCGCCCGGATGTGAACGGTGTCTCACCCTCCGCCTTTGTGCGACCCCCACAAGCCACAAGCCTCCTGAGCAGTCAGAACGCCTGCACGCCCCCCTGGTTCTGTTCGGTGCTACCAGGAAAACGCTCCGAGGACTGTACGGAGTCGACGTCTCGCTTTCCTTGGTGGGCTTCGTAAGGTCGCTACATGACCGTATTGGAAGAGACGACGGGTGAACCGGACGCGGCGCCCTCGGAGCCCACGGACGCGCGCGGCCGGGTGGCAGAGCTGCACGGGATCCGTGCGCAGGCGCTGGCCGGTCCGAGCGAGAAGGCGACCCAGGCCCAGCACGCCAAGGGCAAGCTGACCGCGCGGGAGCGGATCGAGCTGCTGGTGGACCCGGGTTCCTTCCAGGAGGTCGAGCAGCTGCGCCGGCACCGGGCGAGCGGCTTCGGTCTGGAGACCAAGAAGCCCTACACGGACGGTGTCATCACCGGCTGGGGCACGGTGGAAGGCCGTACGGTCTTCGTCTACGCCCATGACTTCCGCATCTTCGGTGGCGCCCTGGGCGAGGCCCACGCCATGAAGATCCACAAGATCATGGACATGGCCATCGCGGCCGGCGCGCCGCTGGTGTCGCTCAACGACGGCGCCGGCGCCCGCATCCAGGAGGGCGTCTCCGCGCTCGCCGGATACGGCGGCATCTTCCAGCGCAACACCAAGGCCTCGGGCGTCATCCCGCAGATCTCGGTCATGCTCGGTCCCTGCGCGGGCGGCGCGGCCTACAGCCCCGCCCTGACCGACTTCGTGTTCATGGTCCGCGAGACCTCGCAGATGTTCATCACCGGCCCGGACGTCGTCAAGGCGGTCACCGGCGAGGAGATCACCCAGAACGGCCTCGGCGGCGCGGACGTGCACGCCGAGACCTCCGGTGTGTGCCACTTCGCCTACGACGACGAGGAGACCTGCATCGCGGAGGTCCGCTACCTCCTGTCGCTGCTGCCGCAGAACAACCGCGAGAACCCCCCGCGCGTCGCCACCGCCGACCCGGCGGACCGACGCGGTGACGTCCTGCTCGACCTGGTCCCCGCCGACGGCAACCGGCCCTACGACATGACCAAGGTCATCGAGGAGATCGTCGACGACGGCGAGTACCTCGAGGTCCACGAGCGCTGGGCCCGCAACATCATCTGCGCCCTGGCCCGCCTCGACGGCCAGGTCGTCGGCATCGTCGCCAACCAGCCCCAGTCCCTGGCCGGTGTGCTCGACATCGAGGCCTCGGAGAAGGCAGCCCGCTTCGTGCAGATGTGCGACGCGTTCAACATCCCGATCCTCACCCTTCTGGACGTCCCCGGCTTCCTCCCGGGCGTCGACCAGGAGCACGGTGGAATCATCCGCCACGGCGCGAAGCTGCTGTACGCCTACTGCAACGCGACCGTGCCCCGGATCTCGCTCATCCTGCGCAAGGCCTACGGCGGGGCGTACATCGTCATGGACAGCCAGTCCATCGGTGCCGACCTCACCTACGCCTGGCCGACCAACGAGATCGCCGTGATGGGTGCCGAGGGCGCCGCCAACGTCATCTTCCGGCGTCAGATCGCCGGTGCCGAGGACCCCGAAGCCATGCGGGCCCGCATGGTCAAGGAGTACAAGTCCGAGCTGATGCACCCCTACTACGCGGCCGAGCGCGGCCTGGTCGACGACGTCATCGACCCCGCCGAGACCCGCGAGGTCCTCATCAAGTCGCTCGCGATGCTCCAGTCCAAGCACGCCGACCTGCCGTCGCGCAAGCACGGCAACCCCCCGCAGTAACCCGGCGGACTCTCCCCGGCACCCCTGCGGAAACCTCTCTCACGGAGACTGACACCCATGAACACTCCCGACATCCGCGTCGAGAAGGGCCACGCCGAGCCCGAGGAGGTCGCCGCCATCACGGCGATCCTGCTGGCCCGCGCCGCAGCCCGCACCTCCGAGCCCGCCCCGACCCACCGCCCCCACCGCAAGGCCGGCTGGCGCCGTCTGGAGCGCGAGAACGGCTTCCGCGCCCCGCACAGCTGGCGCTAGGCCGCGCCGCTCCGGCGGTCCGCACCTGTAAGAAGGGCCCCTCTGCCACAGAGGGGCCCTTCTTCGTGCCCGTCCCCGCCCGTCCCCGCCTCTCCCTGCCCATCCCCGGCAGAGACGAGAACGGCCCCTGTGCCCCCTCGGGGAGGGCACAGGGGCCGTACGCATGGCGGAGAGCTACCGCAGGCGGGCCATCAGCGCGTGCTCGACGAGCGTGATGAGTGCCGACTTGGCGTCCGAGCGGTGCCGGGCGTCCGTCGTGATGATCGGGGCGTCCGGACCGATCTGCAGGGCCTCACGGACCTCTTCGGGGTTGTACGGCTGGTTGCCGTCGAAGCCGTTGAGGGCGATCACGAACGGCAGGCCGCTGTTCTCGAAGTAGTCGACCGCGGGGAAGCAGTCGGCGAGACGACGGGTGTCCACCAGGACGATCGCGCCGATGGCGCCGCGCACCAGGTCGTCCCACATGAACCAGAAGCGGTCCTGGCCGGGGGTGCCGAACAGGTACAGGATCAGGTCCTGGTCGAGGGTGATGCGGCCGAAGTCCATGGCCACCGTGGTGGTGGTCTTGTCCCCGGTGTGGGTGAGGTCGTCGATGCCCGCCGACGCGGACGTCATGACGGCCTCGGTACGCAGCGGGTTGATCTCCGAGACGGCCCCGACGAACGTGGTCTTGCCCACGCCGAAGCCACCCGCCACCACGATCTTCGCCGAGGTGGTGGAGCGGGAAGGACCGCCGCTAGAGCTTGCGAAGTCCACTGAGCACCCTTTCGAGCAGTGTCACGTCTGGCTGGCCGCCGGCGCTCTCGTCGCCGCCGGGCTGATGGATGGCGACCAGTCCCGCCTCCGCCAAGTCGGCGACGAGGATCCTGGCCACGCCGAGAGGGATGGTCAGGAGGGCCGAGATCTCGGCCACCGACTTGATCTCACGGCACAGATTGCAGATCCGCTGATGCTCGGGCAACTGGCCCTGCATCTGGTGCGGCTGCGCAGTGGTGTGCACCAGCGCCTCGATGGCGAGCTGGTAGCGCGGGCGCGTCCGGCCGCCGGTCATGGCGTACGGACGCACCAGGGGGTTGTTCGACGCCCCGGCGGGCGCCGGCTCGGGGGCGCGGCGCTGCGGCTGCACGGGCTGGATGCGCGGGGCCTGCGGCTGGTCGTACGGCGACGGACCGGGCCCCTGCGGGCTCTGGGGTGCGTACGGGCGCTGCTGGCTCGGTGCGGAGGGGAAGTTGTAACGGTTCGGGTTGTGGGAACCGTCGCCCGGACCCTGGGGAGGACCGTACGACCAATTACCCGTATTCGAACCGCCTGGGGGTGTTGCCACTTTCTCTCCTCCTCCGACTGTGCCGGGCACCCATCACTATGGAGCCGCGTCCCGAAACCCTACGGCCTCGGGACGCCAAAACGCACCGTCCGACTGCTAGTTGAGAAGGCTCCCTTGGAGCTCCGCACGAAGGTCGGGCGTCAGGACCGTACCGGCACGGTCCACCAGAAGGGCCATCTCGTACCCAATGAGACCGATGTCCGCCTCGGGGTGCGCGAGCACCGCGAGCGAGGAACCGTCGGACACGGACATGATGAACAGGAATCCCCGCTCCATCTCCACGACCGTCTGGTTCACGGCGCCGCCCTCGAAGATCCGGGAGGCGCCCGCGGTCAGGGACGTCAGACCGGAAGCGACGGCCGCGAGCTGGTCGGCGCGGTCGCGGGGGAAGCCTTCGGACATCGCCAGAAGGAGTCCGTCGGCGGAGACCACCACCGTGTGGGACACCCCCGGGGTGTTGTCCACGAAGTTGGTGATCAACCAGTTCAGGTTCTGTGCCGCCTGGCTCATCGGGCTCACACTAACGCTCCTGGTTGTAGGTGCTGTCAGGACCGAAGCCCTGGCCGTTCGTTTCACTGCCTGCGTTGCGTCCGCGCTGGACGCCCCGACGCAGGTTGCTCAACCTGCCTCGGACGTCCTCCGGGGCGCGGGAGACCTGTGGGCCTCCCTGAGGGGTGCTCTCGGCGGTGCCTTCGACCAGGTTGGCCTTGGGTACGCGCCGCGGCAGACCGGACGAGGTGACCCCGCCTGCCTTGGGCTTCCGGAGCTGCGAGGCCTGCTGCCAGCGCGCGTCGTTCGCCGAACGCCAGGCGCTGTCGCCGTTGCTCTCCGAAGTGGAGGCCGGCGCTTCCGCGTTCACGGGCCGTGCGGCGCCGTTCGAACCGTTCGCCGCGGTGGATCCGCGGCGGGGAAGCCCGGCGTCGGTCAGCTCGTGGACGGCGGACGGGGCCGGTCCCGGACGTTCGAAGCCTACGCGGTCCTGCTCACCCGCGTCAGCGGCCTGCGAGGATTCCGCTTCCGGAGCGTACTGGTCCGGGTAGCCGTTCTGGTAACCGGACTGCTGCGGCCAGTCGTCCTGGTAGGACTTCTCCTCGTACGCCGGGTATCCGTCGCCCGCCGTGGCGTGCGACGCCGCGTGCTCCTCCTGGGCCGGCTCCGCATACGCGGGGTCCGGGTAACCGCCGTTGGGGGAGAAGCCGTTGCTCTGCGGCACCCCGTTCGGGGCCGAGAAGGACTCGCCCCGCGGCATCCCCTCGCCCGGCGCGAAGTACTGCTCGTCGTACGCAGGCCGCTGCTGCTCCTCGTACGGCGCCTGCTGCGGCTCCTCGTACGCCGTACGGCCGCTCTGGCCGTTCGCGCCCTCGTACGCCCCCTGCTGGTCCACGAACGCCGTCTGGCTGCTGTCGAAGCCCGTCGGGGCCGCGTCGAAGCCGTTGTCGTACGCGGGCTGCTGCTGCGGGGTGCCGTCGAAGCCCTCCGCGAAGGCGGGGATCTCCTGGGTCTGCTGCGGGTGACCGGCCTGGGACTCCAGGGCCGCCTTGCGCTCCTCGCGCATCAGCGAGCGGCCCACCGGGTCCAGGTCGCGCAGGTCGTCCGGGACCTCGTAGCGGCTGTCGTCGAAGCCCAGCTCGGCGGCCGTGCGCATGGGCAGGCCGTTGCTGAAGTCCTCGCCCGGGAGCTGCTGCTGGTGCTGCTCCGGAATGATCTGCGAGACGGTGAACTCGTCGCGCTCGGGCTGCTCGCCGCCGCCACCGTGAGTGATGGCGTCCGGCAGCATGACCAGCGACGTGGTGCCGGCCTGCTCGCCGGAGGGGCGCAGCTGGACCCGGATGCCGTGCCGGTCGGACAGCCGGCCGACCACGAAGAGGCCCATGCGCTGGGAGATCGCGGCGTCCACGGTCGGCGGGTTGGCCAGCTTGTGGTTGATGTCCGCGAAGTCCTCGGCGGTCAGGCCGATGCCCTTGTCGTGGATCTCGATCATCACGCGGCCGTCGGGCAGCCGGGTCGCGGTCACGCGGACCTTGGTCTGCGGGGAGGAGAACGTCGTGGCGTTCTCCAGCAGCTCGGCGAGCAGGTGCACGAGGTCGGTCACGGCCCGGCCGTGGATCTCGGCCTCCGGGACGCCGGACAGCTCGATGCGCTCGTACTGCTCCACCTCGGAGGAGGCGGCGCGCAGCACGTCGACCAGCGGGACCGGCTGGTCCCAGCGGCGGCCCGGCTCCTCGCCGGCGAGGACCAGGAGGTTCTCGCCGTTGCGGCGCATACGGGTCGCGAGGTGGTCCAGACGGAAGAGGTTCTCCAGCTGGTCCGGGTCGGCCTCGTTGTTCTCCAGGTCGGTGATCAGGGTCAGCTGGCCCTCGATCAGCGACTGGTTGCGCCGCGAGAGGTTGGTGAAGATCGCGTTGATGTTGCCCCGCAGCAGGGCCTGCTCGGCGGCGAGCCGGACGGCCTCGCGGTGGACCTGGTCGAAGGCGCGGGCGACTTCGCCGATCTCGTCGCGGGTGTTGATCGGGATGGGCTGGACCCGGGTGTCGACCCGGCCGGGGTCGGTGCGCGAGAGCTGGTCGACCAGCATCGGCAGCCGCTGCTCGGCGATGCCGAAGGCGGCGTTGCGCAGCTGGCGCATCGAGGTGCTCATCTGGCGGGCCATGAGCGAGGCGATGATGAAGGCGGCCAGCAGGGCGATGATGACGATCGAGGCGTTGATGATCGCGTCGCGCTGGGCGTCGGAGGCGATCTGGCCGGCGTCGTCCACCGCGCGGTCGATCAGCTCGTTCTCGACCTGGCTGTAGCCCTGGAACTTCAGGGTCGCGGCGGCCATCCAGGACTTGGCGGTGACACCCTGGGCGGCGAGCTGGGACGGCCGCTGACCGCTGCCGATCAGCTTGATCATGTCGGTCATCGACGGCGGCGGGGTGTACTCCTGGCCCGCGGCCTCCGCCTTGGCCTTGGCGTCGGCCGCGGCCTTCTCGCCCTCGGCCTGCTTCTCCTTCATGACCTCGTTCAGACGCGTGGCGTCCTGCACGGTGCCACCGGAGCCGTACTCCTGGACGGCGACCTGCTCCAGGTAGGCGTAGGAGGTGAAGGAGATGAGCTGCGACTTGTACGTCGCCTCGTCGGGGCTCGGCCGCACCAGCAGGTGCATGCCGATCGCGCGCTGGAGGGACTCGGCGCCCTTGGCGAGGGCGATCGCGTAGACCGTACGGCCGTAGGCGGTGATGTTGCCGGTGCCGAGGCCGAGTTCGTTGGAGAACTCCATCAGCAGGTGCTCGACCGCGACGTAGCCCTCTTCGGTCTGGACCGGGTCCATCTTCTTGGTGTAGGCGGCCGCACGGATCTTCGTCAGCGTGGGCTCGGCCTCCTCCACCAGGTTCAGCCGGCGCTTGAGGCCCTCCTTGTCGGGCATCCCGACGGTCTCCTGGTGGAAGGCGGCCGCCTTCGCGTCGGTGAGCGCCCGGGCCTGCTTGACGACGGCGGAGTCGGTCTTGTTCTCCAGCAGCGGCTCGGCGGAGATGTCACGCTCGTTGAGCAGCGCCTCGGCGTACTGGCCGGCGGCGGCCACGATCTTCGCGGTCTTCTCGGCGTCGCGCGCCTCCTGCCAGGTGTCGATCGAGCCCTTCACCTGGAAGCCGCCCATGACCAGGCCGACCAGCACGGGTATGAGCAGGATCGCGTTCAGCCTCGTCGGCACCCGCCAGTTGCGCGGAGACAGACGACCACCGCTCTTCGGGGGTGCGGCCGTCGGCTCCGAGCCGGGCACAGGGGCGGGCGCCGCTCCGCGCGGCGGCGGCGTGAAGTTGCCCCGGGCCGCAGGCTCGGGACTTTTCTTGCTTCGCCTCACTCGACCAACAACCTCTCGGCGGTCGGCACCTTCCGTGCCGCAGTGTCTCAGAGCCCGGTCAGCCATCGACCATCAGTACGTCATTGACTATTGGGCAGTTCAGGCATTCCAGCACGACGTCCTGCGCGATTCCAAACATGGAGAAGTGCCGGTTCGACGTGATGTAAGCCCCACGTAAAACGGTCAAAAAGAGCGAGCCCCGTCAAAAGACGGGGCCTTCGTGCGCACAGCGAGACCAAGTGACCGCGACGCGTGGCGGTACCACCCGATTCCTCTGCCGAAACGTTATGAACACCGGAGCCGGCCGTGTCAAAGGCCACAGCCGGCTCCGAAGTGTCTACGACAAGTGCCGTAGAGGTACGGGGAACTCGAAAGTTACCGCAGGCGCGCCATGAGCGCATGTTCGACCAGCGTGATGAGTGCCGACTTGGCGTCCGAGCGGTGCCGGGCGTCCGTCGTGATGATCGGGGTGTCCGGCCCGATCTGGAGCGCCTCGCGCACCTCTTCGGGCTGGTACGGCTGCTGCCCGTCGAAGCCGTTGAGGGCGACGACGAACGGCAGGCCGCTGTTCTCGAAGTAGTCGACCGCGGGGAAGCAGTCGGCGAGACGACGGGTGTCCACGAGCACGACGGCGCCGATGGCGCCGCGCACCAGGTCGTCCCACATGAACCAGAAGCGGTCCTGGCCGGGGGTGCCGAACAGGTACAGGATCAGGTCCTGGTCGAGGGTGATGCGGCCGAAGTCCATGGCCACCGTGGTGGTGGTCTTGTCCCCGGTGTGGGTGAGGTCGTCGATGCCCGCCGACGCGGACGTCATGACGGCCTCGGTACGCAGCGGGTTGATCTCGGAGACCGCCCCCACGAACGTGGTCTTGCCGACGCCGAAGCCACCCGCCACCACGATCTTCGCGGAAGTGGTGGCCCGGCCGCCGTCAGAGCTTGCGAAGTCCACTGAGCACCCTTTCGAGCAGCGTCACGTCCGGAGCGCCGCCGTTGTTCTCGTCGCCGCCCGGCTGGTGGATGGCCACCAGGCCGGCCTCGGCGAGGTCCGCCACCAGGATCCGGGCCACACCCAGCGGCATGGCCAGCAGCGCCGAGACCTCGGCGACCGACTTGACCTCACGGCACAGGTGGCAGATGCGCTGGTGCTCCGGGAGCAGCCCCATCAGTGCTGCCGGGTCGGCCGTGGTGCTGATCAGCGCCTCGATGGCGAGCTGATAGCGCGGCCGGGTCCGGCCACCGGTCATCGCGTAAGGACGCACCAGCGGCTGGTCGCCCTCATCCCCGTACGGCTCCGCGTACGGATCATGATGGGCGGGGGGCGGGGTCATGGATCCTCCGGGCGGGACAGCATTCTCGGTCAGTCGTGCCGTCCGTCGAGGCCGGTGGGGGGAGTGTGTCGGCCGGACGGTGATTTCGTGAGGCGGGTGGTGCCGGGGCCGGTCAGTGGAGCAGACTGCCCTGGAGCTCGGCGCGCAGGTCGGGGGTGAGAACCGCGCCCGCGCGGTCGACGAGCAGCGCCATCTCGTAGCCGACGAGGCCGATGTCGCACTCGGGGTGCGCGAGCACGGCCAGGGACGAGCCGTCCGAGACGGACATGAGGAAGAGGAATCCCCTCTCCATCTCGACGACCGTCTGGGCGACGTTGCCACCCTCGAAGATCCGGGAGGCACCGGCCGTGAGCGAGGTGAGCCCCGAAGCCACCGCCGCCAGCTGGTCGGCACGGTCGCGCGGGAAGCCCTCGGACATCGCGAGCAGGAGCCCGTCGGCGGACACGACGACGGTGTGGGACACCCCGGGGGTGTTGTCCACGAAGTTGGTGATCAACCAGTTCAGATTCTGTGCCGCCTGGCTCATCTGACTCAACTAACGCTCCTGCGGGTGAGTGGGGCTCGGGAAACTGCCGGTCTGACCGTTGCCGGCCTGACGACCCTGCGCGATGCCCCGACGAAGATTGGTCAGCCGTCCGCGTACGTCGTCAGGCGCACGCGAGACCTGCGGACCGGTTTGGTGCTGTTGCTGCTGTGCGGTGCCGGGGACCAGGTTGGCCCGGGGCACCCGGCGCGGCAGACCGGAGGTGGTGACCCCGCCCGCGGCGGGCTGCCGGACGCGCTCGGCCTGTCGGACGAGCTCGTCGTTCGGCGACGTGCGCCACGAGGAGGTGGAGGGGCCGCCGGCCGCGGGCCGCTGGGGTGCGGCCGGAGCCTGCGGCTGCTGCTGCGGTGCCTGCGGAGCGGGCGCCTGGCCCGGATCGCCCGCCTGCGGCCCGCCGTGGAACCAGTTGGTCTCCAGCGTGTCGTACAGCGGGGTGCGGCCGTCGCCCGGACCCGGTGCCGGCGGCAGGGCCTCCGGCTCGGGACGGTGGGCGGGGCGCGGCGGGACCTGCGGGCGCGGCGAGCCGAAACCGCCCGCGGCGCCGTTGATCTGCGGGCGCTCGAACTGGCCCGTGGACGTCATGTCCTGGCGGCCGGGCAGCGCGTGCTGGCCCGTGCCGGAGCCGTCGTAGCCGGGCGCCGCGAACTGGCCGGTGGAGCCGTTGTCGTACGCCTGCGGAGCGAACTGGTTCGGGTTCGGCGGGGTGTTCTGGCCGCCCGGTGCGCCGAAGACGTCGGAGCGGGTGAACCCGTTGTCGTCGCGGTCGGCGGTGCCCGGGCGCTGGAACTGGCCCGTGTCCTGGGGACCGGTGGGAGCGACGGCGGGGAACTGGCCCGTGCTCTGCGGACCGCCCGCACCGCGGCCGAAGTCGGCCGGGCCCTGGCGGTCGTCGATCCGCGGCATGCGCGCGGTCTGCGCGACGTCCGGCTCCTCGTGGCCGCGCGGGGCGTCCAGCGGGGTGCGCGGCACCGGCGGCTGGGCGTTCTCGTCGCCCCAGCTCGTCACGCGCGGCTGCGGGTTGCCGCCGGGCAGCTCGGCGCGCGGGCCGCCGCGCGGCGGGAGCTGCGGCTGACGGCCGCGCTGCTCGGAGTTGTTCTTGCGCTGCGGGGGCCGCCCGCCGCCGAAGAAGTCCTGGTTCTGGCCGTTCGCACCGGAGTTCTGGAACCCCTGCGGGGCGCCCGGGGCCTGACCGCCGAAGCCGGCGCCCGCACCGGCCGGGGCCGGACGGTCCTGCTGGGGCGGGAGGGGCGGCTGCGGTCCGCGCGGGGGCTGGCCGCCGGGACGGCCACCGCCGTCACGGCCGGGCAGCGCGGCCCGGGGACCCTGGCCGGCGGCGAGACGGCCGCCTCCACCGGGAGCGGAGCCGGGACCCGCGCCGAGGGCGCCGCCCCCGCCGGGGGCACCGGCGCCGAGCGCACCGCCCTGCGGGCCGCCGTTCTGGCGACGCGCGGCGGCCGCGCCCGCGGCGGCCTGCGCGGCGGCGGGACCGCCGGCGGAGCCGCCCTGGCCGGGCTTGGGCTGGGGCTTCTTGCCGCCCTGGGCGACGTCCACGGGCAGCATGACCAGCGCGGTCGTACCACCGGAGTCGGAGGGGCGCAGCTGGATGCGGATGCCGTGCCGCTGGGACAGACGACCGACCACGAAGAGGCCCATGCGGCGGGAGACGGAGACGTCCACGGTGGGCGGCGAGGCGAGCCGCTCGTTGATCGCGGCGAGGTCCTCGGGGGAGAGGCCGATGCCGGTGTCGTGGATCTCGATCAGCACGCGGCCGTCGGGCAGCGCGTGACCGGTGACCTTGACCTTGGTCTGCGGGGAGGAGAACGAGGTGGCGTTCTCCAGCAGCTCGGCGAGGAGGTGCACGAGGTCGTTGACGACCCGGCCGGCCACTTCGGTGGACGGCACGGAGGCCAGTTCGATGCGCTCGTACTGCTCCACCTCGGAGGCGGCGGCGCGCAGGACGTCGACCAGGGGGACCGGGCGGGTCCAGCGTCGGCCGGGCTCTTCACCCGCGAGGACCAGGAGGTTCTCACCGTTACGGCGCATGCGGGTGGCGAGGTGGTCGAGCTTGAAGAGGGAGGACAGCTGGTCCGGGTCGGCCTCGCGGGACTCCAGTTCGGAGATGAGCGAGAGCTGACGCTGGATGAGGCCCTGGGAGCGGCGCGAGAGGTTGGTGAACATCGCGTTGACGTTGCCCCGCAGCAGGGCCTGCTCGGCGGCGAGGCGGACCGCCTCGCGGTGCACGTCGTCGAAGGCCGCGGCCACCTGGCCGATCTCGTCCCGGGAGTGCACACCGACCGACTCCACGGACGTGTCGACGTCCTGCGGGTCGGACTCGGAGAGCTGCTTGACCAGCTCGGGCAGGCGGTCCTGGGCGACCTTGGTGGCGGTCTCCTGGAGGCGGCGCAGCGAGCGGATCATGGACCGGGCGACGACGAAGGCGCCGACCAGCGACACACCGAGGACGAGGAGGATCAGGGCACCGTTGATGATGGCGTCGCGCTCGGACTCGGAGCGCAGCTCACGGGCCTTCTGTTCCATGTCCTCGAGCAGGGTGAGCTCGATGTTGTTCATCTGGCGGATCTTGGTCGACGAGTCGTCGATCCAGTCCTGGTACGAGCGCTGGTCCTGCGAGGTCAGACCGGAGGCGGAGGCGAACGCACGCGAGGCGTAGGTGTCGGACTCCTCGATGACCGGGTTGCCCTGCTCGATGGGCTTCAGCAGAGACTCGGCGCCGTCGTCGCCGTAGATGCTGCGGAAACTGGCGAGTTCGGAGGCCTCGTTGTCGAAGGCGGCGTCGGCGTACTGCCGCTCGTTGTTGGAGAGCTCGCCGTACGACGTGTTGTTCGCCGGCAGCGCGGCCGCGAGGACGGCGCGCTGGACCGAGGCGTACTCCTTGGCGTTGGAGAAGGCGGCCAGCGCACGCGTGCGCTGGATCATCTCCGGGTTGCTGGTGGCCTGGGCCATGTCCTGCGAGAGGTCGAGCAGGCTCGTGATGAGCTGGTGGTAGGCGTCGACCGTCTGGGAGGCGTTGCCCTTCTCCGCGTACGCCGTGGAGCGGATCTTCTGCAGGTTCGCGAGGTCGGAGAGCAGACCGATGAGGCTGTCCCTCACGCCCTGGAGGTTGCCGTCCTTGGAGGCGGTGTTGATCTCCTCGGAGGCGTCCTGGAAGGCGGTCACGGCCCGGTCCGTCTTGGTCCGGTAGCCCTTGATGCCGAAGTCGGTCGCCTTGGTGCCGTGCGACATCGGGCCGGCCGAGCGGTCGCGCTCCTCCTGGAGGGCGACGGCGAGCTCGGTCGCCTGCTTGGTCATGTCCGTCAGCAGCCGCATGTTGTCGAGCTGCTGGATGTCGTCCATGGACTCGTTGATACGCAGCGCGCCCAGCGTGGTGGCCGCGACCACCGGGAGGGTCAGCAGCGCCACGAGACGCGTGGAGATGCGCCAGTTGCGCAGGGCCACGCGGGAGCCGGGCCCGCCGGGGCCGGTCGGCGGCTTGATCGTCGGAGTCGGGGGAAGGGGGCTCGGCGACGCGGACGCGCCGGGGCGCCCGGGGCGCTCACCACCGTCGCCGGACGGGTTCGGGCCCGGGTTCTGGGCGTGCTGGAGCGAGGAGCTGCCATTACTGGGGGCAGTCCCGCCGTGCGGCTCCGGCTCCGCCGAAGCACTGCCATCCCTCTTGAAACGTCCCTGCACTAGCGTCGCAACCTCTGGACCAGGCGCCCTTCCGGATGAACGGAAGGACGGTGTCGGCGTATTGAAGGACGTCCTGAATTACGTCCCTCGAACGGTCGTGAGTGACCGGCGCTGGCTCCCCCTTCCAACCGCCACTACGGCGCTGTCGCGCCCCGGTGCGCCGGCTCGATCCAGCGGCGGTCCGTGAGATTCCAGCACAGTGCCGGAGGTCCAACAAGGTGTGTTGGCCGGGCTGTGACATGCGTGACAGCGCGTGAGGGGAACGTTACGGGACGTGGAAAACGTTCCAGTATAAAGCGGGCATAAGGGCCCGAAACGTGAAGGTGAGGCAGGTGTCCCAGTCGCCATGATCAGGAGCGGAATGGGTGATTCAGGGAGTCAATGTCCGTTTCCAAGCGGTCGTTCGACGGCATGGTTTGACCGCTTTGATCACCGATTCGTGAGCAAACTCACACGGTGATCGTGCTGCCTCGATGAGTTACCCGGGGAATCGCATGTTTAGCCTGACGCTTTACAGGGATGGCCTATCCGACAACCCGGCACCACGAGCAGACAGGGTCACGAACAACAGTGAAGACGACGACGATGTTCCACAAGATCGCCAACCCGCGACGCACGACGCTGGCCCACCTCGCGGGCGCCGCCGAACTGCAGCTCCCGGTCCAGCAGGAGCACGCCGTCGACCTGCCGGCCCAGACCGCCAACCCCAAGCGCACCATCCTCATGGAAGCCCCGGTCGCGGCCTCCGTCGCGGAGTAGATCTGCCGTACAGATCCACGAGATCTTCACGATCTCCGCGGACAGATACGCGCACGGGCCGCCGAATGCTCAAGGCGGCCGCACACGGATGTCAAGGGCGTCCCCGGCCGGGGACGCCCTTCCGCGTTAGCCTGGAGCGTCACACTCCAGCCAGCTCAGTCTCCGTCTTCAGGCAAGGGGCCAACCAACCCGTGCGCATCGCCAGGTTCTCCATCGACGGCAACGTCGCCTTCGGCGCGGTCGAGGGCGACACACCGGACGAGCTCGTCCTCGACATCATCAAGGGCATCCCGTTCGCGGACTTCGAGCTCTCCGGTACGAAGGTGCCGGTGAGCAAGGTCCGGCTGCTCCCGCCCGTCCTGCCCAACAAGGTGGTGGCCTTCGGCCGCAACTACGCCGAGCACGCGCGAGAACTGGGCCACGAGGTGCCGGACGCCCCGTTCGCCTTCTTCAAGCCCTCCACCTCGGTGATCGGCCCCGGGGACGACATCCAGTACCCGCCGTTCTCCGAGGAACTGCACCACGAGGCAGAGCTCGCGGTCGTCATCGGCCGGATGTGCCGCGAGGTCCCGCGCGAGCGCGTGGCGGACGTGATCTTCGGCTACACCTGCGCCAACGACGTCACCGCCCGGGACGTCCAGCGGCGCGAGAAGCAGTGGGCGCGGGCCAAGGGCTTCGACACCTCCTGCCCGCTCGGCCCCTGGGTGGAGACGGACCTGGACCTCGCCACCGCGTCCGACCTCACGATCCAGCTCACGGTCGACGGCCGGCAGCGCCAGCTCGGCCGCACCAGCGAGATGATCCACTCCATCGAGGATCTGATCGTCAACATCACCGAGGCCATGACGCTGCTCCCCGGCGACGTGATCCTCACGGGCACCCCGGCAGGGGTCGGCCCCCTGGCTGTCGGCGACGAGGTCGCCGTCACCATCGAAGGCATCGGCACTCTCACCAACAAGGTTGTCAAGCGTGGCTAGCGCACCCGGCTCACCCGTCCGCGTACGTTTCTGTCCTTCCCCCACCGGTAACCCCCATGTGGGCCTGGTCCGCACCGCCCTGTTCAACTGGGCGTTCGCCAGGCACCACCGGGGCACGCTGGTCTTCCGCATCGAGGACACCGACGCGGCCCGCGACTCCGAGGAGTCCTACGCCCAGCTGCTCGACTCGCTGCGCTGGCTGGGCTTCGCCTGGGACGAGGGCCCCGAGATCGGCGGCCCGCACGCGCCCTACCGCCAGTCGCAGCGCATGGACCTCTACGCCGACGTCGCCGGGAAGCTGCTGGACGCCGGCCACGCCTACCGCTGCTACTGCTCCCAGGAGGAGCTGGACACCCGCCGCGAGGCCGCCCGCGCCGCCGGGAAGCCCTCCGGCTACGACGGCCACTGCCGCGACCTCAGCGCCGCGCAGGTCGCGGAGTACGAGGCCCAGGGGCGCGCCCCGATCGTCCGCTTCCGGATGCCCGACGAGACGATCACCTTCACCGACCTGGTCCGCGGCGAGCTGACCTTCACCCCGGAGAACGTGCCGGACTACGGCATCGTCCGCGCGAACGGCGCCCCGCTCTACACGCTCGTCAACCCGGTCGACGACGCCCTGATGGAGATCACCCACGTCCTGCGCGGCGAGGACCTGCTCTCCTCCACCCCGCGCCAGATCGCCCTCTACAAGGCGCTGATCGAACTGGGCGTCGCCAAGGAGATCCCGTCCTTCGGGCATCTGCCGTACGTGATGGGCGAGGGCAACAAGAAGCTGTCCAAGCGCGACCCCGAGTCGTCCCTCAACCTCTACCGCGAGCGCGGCTTCCTCCCCGAGGGCCTGCTCAACTACCTCTCGCTGCTCGGCTGGTCCCTCTCGGCCGACCAGGACATCTTCACGCTGGACGAGATGATCGCGGCCTTCGAGATCGCGGACGTCAACCCCAACCCGGCGCGCTTCGACCTCAAGAAGTGCGAGGCGATCAACGCCGACCACATCCGCATGCTCGACGTGAAGGACTTCACCGAGCGCTGCGCCCCCTGGCTGCGGGCGCCGTTCGCGCCCTGGGCCCCCGAGGACTTCGACGAGGCGAAGTGGGAGGCGATCGCTCCGCACGCCCAGACGCGTCTGAAGGTCCTGTCGGAGATCACCGACAACGTCGACTTCCTCTTCCTCGCCGAGCCGGCCACCGACGAGGCCTCGTGGACCAAGGCGATGAAGGAGGGCGCGGACGCGCTGCTCGTCACCGCCCGCGAGAAGCTGGAGTCGGCCGACTGGACCTCGGCGGAGTCGCTGAAGGAGGCCGTGCTGGCCGCCGGCGAGGCCCACGGCCTCAAGCTCGGCAAGGCCCAGGCCCCGGTCCGTGTCGCCGTCACCGGCCGCACGGTCGGCCTCCCCCTCTTCGAGTCCCTGGAGATCCTGGGCAAGGAGAAGACCCTGTCGCGCATCGACGCGGCGCTGGCGAAGCTGGCGGCGTGACCGACAGGCGTACGTGAGGGGCGGCACCCGGTGACTGCGGGTGCCGCCCCTCACTCGTTGCTCACTGCGCGTCGGCTTCGTCGATCAGATAGGCGAACTCGTCGAAGATCTCCAGCACGACGACGACCATGACGGCGCCGGCGACCATGTACTCCACCATCACACCGGGAGCCACGTAGGCTTTGCGCAGGTGTTCGTCGGGCCCGAGTTGCGCGGTCGCGACCTTGCGGAAAGGGTCCCGTGCCAGTATCCGCACGGCCTTGTCCAACTGCGCTCGCCGCTCGGCGGGCAGGCCGTCGTACGCCGCGCGGGCCTCGACAGTGAACTGGACTCGGTACTCGCTCATGCCCCCCAGTCTGCCAGCCCGCGATACCGTCGGACCCATGAGCATTCGCGCCGTGGTCTGGGACGTTGACGACACTCTCTTCGACTACACGACCGCGGACCGGGAGGGCATGCGGGGGCATCTGGTGGCCGAGGGGCTGCTGGCGGGGTACGGGACGGCGGAGCAGGCGCTCGACCGGTGGCGGGAGGTCACCGATCAGCAGTGGGCGCGGTTCTCCGCGGGGCAGATCAGCTTCGAGGGGCAGCGGCGGGACCGGGTCCGGGTCTTCCTGGGCCGGCCGGAGCTGACCGACGCCGAGACCGACGACTGGTTCCGGCGCTACCTCACGCACTACGAGGCGGCCTGGGCGCTGTTCCCCGACGTCCTGCCGGTGCTGGACGCGCTCGCCGCCAGCCACCGCCACGCGGTGCTCTCCAACTCCAGCCTCCGGGTCCAGGACCACAAGCTGCGCGTCCTCGGCGTGCACGACCGCTTCGAGACCATCCTGTGCGCCGCCGAGCTGGGCGTGTCCAAGCCCGAGGCCGCCGCCTTCCTGGCCGCCTGCGACGCCCTGGAACTCGCCCCGCACCAGGTGGCGTACGTCGGCGACCACCCGGAGATCGACGGGCGGGGCGCCGCCGACGCCGGTCTGCTGTCGGTGTGGATCGACCGGTACGGCGGTACGGCGACCGTCGAGGTGCCACCCGGCCGGCACCGGATCGCCACCCTCGCCGAACTCCCCGCCGTCCTCGGCGCGGATACCCGTTTTGGAGCCCCGTCCACCTTCGGGTAATGTTCTTCCTGCGCCGAGGGAAGCGGGCCGGAAGGCCGGGAAACCGAAGCGCAAAACTAGAACAAGATCCCCACAGGGGCTTGCGTTCCAGTGGCCTATGGTGTAATTGGCAGCACGACTGATTCTGGTTCAGTTAGTCTTGGTTCGAGTCCAGGTAGGCCAGCTCGCAGAGCTCATCTGCAAAGCCCCCGTTGTGTAGCGGCCTAGCACGCCGCCCTCTCAAGGCGGTAGCGCCGGTTCGAATCCGGTCGGGGGTACTGGTTCCGATCGCGCAGGATCATGTCGGAACTGCTAGGGCCCCCGTTGTGTAGCGGCCTAGCACGCCGCCCTCTCAAGGCGGTAGCGCCGGTTCGAATCCGGTCGGGGGTACGACTGGTCTAAACCACATTGGTCTATGGTGTAATTGGCAGCACGACTGATTCTGGTTCAGTTAGTCTTGGTTCGAGTCCAGGTAGACCAGCTCGGACCTGCGGAAACGCAGTGTCCACGCCCCCGTTGTGTAGCGGCCTAGCACGCCGCCCTCTCAAGGCGGTAGCGCCGGTTCGAATCCGGTCGGGGGTACATCGCGCAAGGCCCTCTGCTCAGGCAGAGGGCCTTCGTCATGATCCCGTGGCCTACTCGCCCAGCACTGCCGCCCGGCGCATCAACTCCGCGTAGGACCTGAGCAGTTCGGCGTCCCAGTCGTCACGAGGCGGCGCAGCGCGGCCACCGACACCACCGGGGAGCGACAGGCCGGGGCGATCGTGGTCAGCAGCCGGGCGTCGTCGACGTGCCCGAGGATCGTCCGGACCGGGGTCACCGGGATCCGGCCCACCTGGATCATCGCCCGCACCAGCCCCTCGCAGGTAGCACTTGATCGTCGCCGTCGGGACCCGGCTGTGTCTGCTCGGCTCGGCCGGTCGCATCCCTTGCGCCCCATGCCGGGAGCCGGCCGACCGCGCCATGTGAGCGCGACCGACGCGTTCCACCGCACGGCGCGGGTGAAGGGGGGCCTGGTCGTACGGTGGGTGCGGGATCGTCGTGGCTGGTTGCGCGGTTCCCCGCGCCCCCGAGGTCGCGGACCTTGCCGTCGGGAAAAGAGTGCCGCGGCGTTGAGGCGCCCTTGTCCCTCGCGGCTTCAGCCCGTGCGGCGCAACGCCTCCGACAGACGGGCCGCAGCGTCGATGATCGCCTGGGCGTGCATCCGGCCCGGGTGGCGGGTCAGGCGCTCGATCGGGCCGGAGACCGAGACGGCGGCCACGACGCGGTTGGAGGGACCGCGGACCGGGGCGGAGACGGACGCCACGCCCGGCTCGCGCTCGCCGATCGACTGGGCCCAGCCACGGCGCCGGACGCCCGAGAGGGCCGTCGCGGTGAAGCGGGCGCCCTGCAGCCCGCGGTGGAGCCGCTCCGGCTCCTCCCAGGCCATCAGGATCTGCGCCGAGGAACCCGCCTTCATCGTGAGCGTGGAGCCGACCGGGACCGTGTCCCGCAGGCCGGACAGGCGTTCCGCCGCGGCGACGCAGATGCGCATGTCGCCCTGGCGGCGGTAGAGCTGGGCGCTCTCCCCGGTCACGTCCCGCAGGTGGGTGAGCACCGGGCCCGCGGTCGCGAGCAGGCGGTCCTCGCCGGCCGCCGCGGCGAGCTCCGCGAGACGCGGACCGAGAATGAAACGGCCCTGCATGTCGCGCGCCACCATGCGGTGGTGTTCCAATGCCACGGCCAGCCGGTGGGCCGTGGGTCGTGCGAGTCCGGTGGCCGCGACCAGCCCCGCGAGGGTGGCCGGACCGGACTCCAGGGCGCTCAGGACAAGGGCTGCCTTGTCCAGAACGCCCACGCCGCTACTGTTGTCCATGAAACGATATTCCCGTCTCACTCTGTGAAACGCAAGTTCATTTTTCCGTGAGACGCGCAACCCTGGAGGCATGGCGGCCCGATGACCGACGGGCCTGGCGGCGGGTGCCCGGGAACAGGGGCCGAGGGCGTCGCCTCCACAAGATCTCTAGTTGGGCCGGTGCGTCATAGCCGGCCGGAGGGAAAGCGATGGGTAGGACACTCGCGGAGAAGGTCTGGGACGACCATGTCGTCCGGCGCGCCGAGGGCGAGCCCGACCTCCTCTTCATCGATCTGCACCTGCTGCACGAGGTGACCAGCCCCCAGGCGTTCGACGGGCTGCGTCAGAACGGCCGCCAGGTCCGCCGTCTCGACCTGACCATCGCGACCGAGGACCACAACACCCCGACCCTCGACATCGACAAGCCGATCGCCGACCCGGTCTCCCGCGCCCAGCTGGAGACGCTGCGCAAGAACTGCGCCGAGTTCGGCGTGCGGCTGCACCCGCTCGGCGACGTCGAGCAGGGCGTCGTCCACGTGGTGGGCCCCCAGCTCGGTCTGACCCAGCCGGGCATGACCGTCGTCTGCGGCGACTCCCACACCTCCACGCACGGCGCCTTCGGCGGCCTGGCGTTCGGCATCGGCACCTCGCAGGTCGAGCACGTGCTGGCCACCCAGACGCTGCCGCTGGTCCGCCCCAAGACCATGGCGATCACGGTCGACGGCGAGCTGCCCGACGGCGTCACCGCCAAGGACCTGATCCTGGCGATCATCGCGAAGATCGGCACCGGCGGCGGCCAGGGCTACGTCCTGGAGTACCGCGGCTCCGCCATCGAGAAGCTCTCGATGGAAGCCCGGATGACCATCTGCAACATGTCGATCGAGGCCGGCGCCCGCGCGGGCATGATCGCCCCCGACCAGACCACCTTCGACTACCTCGAGGGCCGTCCGCACGCCCCCAAGGGCGAGGACTGGGACGCCGCCGTCGCGTACTGGAAGACGCTGAAGACGGACGAGGACGCGGTCTTCGACGCCGAGGTCGTCATCGACGCCGCCGCGCTCTCGCCGTTCGTCACCTGGGGCACCAACCCGGGCCAGGGCGCGCCGCTTTCGGCGGACGTCCCCGACCCGGCTTCGTACGAAGACGCCTCGGAGCGCCTCGCCGCCGAAAAGGCCCTGGAGTACATGGGGTTGGAGGCCGGACAGCCGCTGCGCTCCATCAAGGTGGACACCGTCTTCGTAGGTTCCTGCACCAACGGTCGCATCGAGGACCTGCGCGCCGCCGCCGCGATCGTCGAGGGCCGCAAAGTCGCCGACGGCGTACGGATGCTGGTCGTCCCCGGCTCCGCCCGGGTCGGTCTGCAGGCCGTCTCCGAGGGCCTGGACGTGGTCTTCAAGGAGGCCGGCGCCGAATGGCGGCACGCGGGCTGCTCGATGTGCCTCGGCATGAACCCCGACCAGCTGGCCCCCGGCGAGCGCTCCGCCTCCACCTCCAACCGCAACTTCGAGGGCCGGCAGGGCAAGGGCGGTCGTACGCACCTGGTGTCGCCGCAGGTCGCGGCCGCCACGGCCGTCCTGGGCCATCTGGCCTCCCCGGCCGACCTGTCCTCCGACACCCCCGCGTCCGCTGGAGTCTGATCAGTCATGGAAGCTTTCACCTCGCACACCGGCCGGGCCGTCCCGCTGCGCCGCTCCAACGTCGACACCGACCAGATCATCCCCGCTCACTGGCTCAAGAAGGTGACGCGGGACGGGTTCGAGGACGGACTGTTCGAGGCCTGGCGCAAGGACGGGGAGTTCATCCTCAACCGTCCCGAGCGGCAGGGCGCGACCGTGCTGGTCGCCGGCCCCGACTTCGGCACCGGCTCCTCCCGCGAGCACGCCGTCTGGGCGCTCCAGAACTACGGCTTCAAGACCGTGATCTCCTCCCGCTTCGCCGACATCTTCCGCGGCAACTCGCTGAAGAACGGCCTGCTCACGGTGGTCCTGGACCAGAAGATCGTGGATGCGCTGTGGGAGCTCACGGAGAACGACCCGCAGGCCGAGATCACCGTCGACCTCGAGACCCGTGAGGTGCGCGCCCAGGGCGTCACCGCCTCCTTCGAGCTGGACGAGAACTCCCGCTGGCGGCTGCTGAACGGCCTGGACGACATCTCCATCACCCTCCAGAACGAGCAGGACATCGCCGCCTACGAGGCCAAGCGCCCGTCCTACAAGCCGAGGACGCTCCAGGTCTGATCCGGAGCCCCCGGGGCAAGGCGAGTTTCGGCCAGCCCAAACACCCCTCCTGTACCCCCGATCGGTCCGATCGGGGGTACAGCCGTGTCCGGGCCCGCAACCGACGCCGCACCCTCGTCCTTCTTGCCAACTTCCCACGTTAGAGCGGTGGTTGCCGGGGTACGCGCCCTCTGTGGACGCGACTTCCGTCGGTGCCGTGAGAGCCGTTCGAGGGGGCAGTTGCCCCCTGGGCGGGCGACAACTCGCCCCAGATGGCACAATCTGTGCATGGAACACGACGGCCAACTCGAGCTCTATACGGCGGTCGCGAACCAGCTCAAGGAAGCGCACACCACAGTGCGCGCACTGCAAGTCCCGGAGGGCGTACGGATGGCGCTGACCCGGAAGCTGCTGGTCATTACGGCCGCGGCCAAGCACGATCTCGCCGATGCGACAAGGCGTCTGGAGCGGTTCATGGCGGACCTCGACGAGGGGCGAATGCCCGAAGAGGAGCGCTGATCGCCTCCGGAACAGCCGACTTCGTTGCGGCACAAGGGTGATTAGCCCGTTTCGTGTTTGATTTGCGGTATATATCTGCCTAACGTGCGAAAAAGCTTGAACACTTTCGTTCTGGCGAGGTCTCCGAAGGGGAAGACGTGAACAAGGCGCAGCTCGTAGAAGCGATTGCCGACAAGCTGGGCGGCCGCCAGCAGGCCGCCGACGCGGTCGACGCGGTCCTGGACGCCATCGTCCGCGCGACCGTCGCAGGGGACCGGGTCTCGGTCACCGGCTTCGGTTCGTTCGAGAAGGTCGACCGGCCGGCCCGCTACGCTCGCAACCCCCAGACGGGCGAGCGGGTTCGGGTCAAGAAGACGTCCGTGCCGCGCTTCCGCGCAGGTCAGGGCTTCAAGGACCTGGTGAGCGGCTCCAAGAAGCTCCCGCGCGGCGGCGAGGTCGCCGTCAAGAAGGCCCCCAAGGGCAGCCTCACCGGCGGCGCCTCCGCCACGGTCAAGAAGGCCGCGGCGAAGAAGGCCACCACCAAGGCCGCCGCCGCGAAGAAGACGACCGCCGCGGCGAAGAAGACGACTGCCGCCGCCAAGAAGACGACGGCCGCCGCCAAGAAGACCACCGCGAAGAAGACCACCACCGCCGCGGCCAAGAAGACCACGGCCGCCGCCAAGAAGACGACCGCCACCAAGTCGGCCGCCGCGAAGAAGACCACCCCGGCGACGAAGGCCACCGCCAAGAAGGCCCCGGCCAAGAAGTCGACCGCACGCAAGACCACCGCCAAGAAGGCCACCGCCCGCCAGTCGTAGGACCGACAGCAGCAAGGGCACTCACGCGCCGGGCCGGACTCCCTCACGGAGCCCGGCCCGCGGCGTGTTCAGGGGGCAGGGGGGCAGGCCCTCAGAAGGTCTGGAGCGTCACCAGGGTGATCCGCGGGCTCCCCTTCGGCCCCTCCACCTCGATCCGCACCCGCTGACCCGGCCGCAGCAGCCGCAGCCCGCCCGCGTCGAACGCCGGCGCGTCGAAGGGCACCGGGGTGCCGTCGTCCAGCAGCACCTGCCCGCTGCGGGTGTCGGGGTCGTACGTGTATGCGGTCGCCTGCATGGGTCGAGCCTACTGCCCGATTCCGAGCAGCCGCGCCGCCGCCGCGGCCGTCCGGGGGCCCACCCCCAGGGCCAGCGCCGCGCGCAGGTCCTCGCCGGTGTCCACGTCCTGGCGCACCGAATCGACCGAGACGAGCCGGAGTTCCTCGGCTCCCGACGCGTGGTGACGGGCGCGGGAATCCGTGCCGAATGCGGGGAGCAATTCACGGTCCGCCGAGACGGCCAGCAGAGTGGTGCCGATTCCCGCCGCATCGGCGAGAAATGCGCGCGGGAATTCCGCCGCCGTATCCAGAACGCGCGCCAATTCTCCCGGGCGCAGTGCCGGGAGATCCGCGTTGAGCGCCGCGAGCGGAGTTTCGGGATGCAGGTGCCGTACGGCGGCGGCACCGTGCGCGAGCGCCGCGTTCAGACCCGTGCGCGGCTCGTCGGGCACGATCCGGGCCCCCAGGGCGGCCAGCGCGTGCCCCGCCGGCTGGTCGTCCGTGACGACCACCACATCCCGTACGGCCGCGCAGGCCAGCGCCGCCGCCACCGTGTCCTCGGCGAACGCGAGGGCCAGCCCGGGGCGCAGCTCGTCCCCGGCCGTGTCCGCGAGCCTGCTCTTGGCCAGCGCCAAGGGCTTCAGGGGTATGACCAAGGTCCACTGCACCGGCGTACCGTCCCCTCTCCTGTCGCGGCCATTGTCACCCGGCCCATCGGCACGCCGACGCGTCGGGCGTACGGTGTTCTCGACAGACCGGCGGCCCGGGGCGACACTTGTGCGGCTCACAGGCTCCGAGGAGAAGCCCCGGGCGAAGTGCCGAGAGAAGTACCGGGAGAAGTCCCAGAGGGAAGGTGTCCGCGTGCCCCGCCGCAGAATCGGCTTCTGGTACCGCTTCGCAGCGGTCCTCTGCAAACCCTGGCTGGTGGTTCTGATCAAGCGGGACTGGCGCGGAATGGAGCACATTCCGGCCGAGGGTGGATTCATCACCGCCGTGAACCACAATTCACACGTCGACCCCTTCGCCTACGCGCACTACCAGTACAACACCGGACGGGTGCCGCGGTTCCTGGCGAAGAGCGGCCTCTTCAAGAAGGGGTTCGTCGGCGCCGCGATGCGCGGCACCGGGCAGATCCCCGTCTACCGCGAGTCCACGGACGCGCTGAGCGCCTTCCGGGCCGCGATCGACGCGGTGGAGCGCGGCGAGTGCGTCGCCTTCTACCCCGAGGGCACCATCACCCGCGATCCGAACCTGTGGCCCATGACGGCCAAGACCGGCGCCGCGCGGGTCGCGCTGCAGACCAAGTGCCCCGTGATCCCCGTCGCCCAGTGGGGCGCCAACGAGCTGCTGCCGCCGTACAGCAGCAAGCCGCACCTCTTCCCGCGCAAGACCCACCACGTGCTCGCGGGCCCGCCCGTGGACCTCACGCGCTTCCACGGCCAGGAGATGACCGCGGAGGTCCTCAAGGAGGCCACGGAGGTCATCATGGCGGCAGTCACCCGCCTGCTGGAGGAGATCCGCGGCGAGAAGGCGCCCGAGACGCCCTACGATCCGCGTCAGGAGCGGATCGAGCAGCGGCGCCGCACCCAGGCGGAGACCGGGGTGGAGACCGCCGCCCAGACCGGTGCGCAGCCCAGTCACGAGGGGGAGAGCAGCAAGTGAGCAAGTCCGTCAAGGCGGCCGTCTTCGGTACCGGATCCTGGGGGACCGCCTTCGGCACGGTCCTCGCCGACGCGGGCTGCGAGGTGACGCTGTGGTCGCGCCGCCCCGAGCTGGCCGAGGCGGTCAACTCCACCCGGACCAACCCGGACTACCTGCCCGGCGTCGAGCTGCCCGAGAACCTCCGGGCCACCGCCGACGCGGCCGAGGCCGCCCGCGGCGCCGACTTCACCGTCCTCGCGATCCCCTCCCAGACCCTGCGCGCCAACCTCGCCGAGTGGACCCCGCTGCTCGCCCCGCACACCGTCCTCGTCTCCCTGATGAAGGGCGTCGAACTCGGCACGACCATGCGGATGAGCGAGGTCATCGAGGACGTCGCCAAGGTCGGCCGGGACCGCGTCGCCGTGGTCACCGGGCCCAACCTGGCCCGTGAGATCGCCTCCCGGATGCCGGCCGCGTCCGTGGTCGCCTGCACCGACGAAACCGTCGCCCGGGCGCTCCAGACCGCCTGCCACACGCCGTACTTCCGCCCCTACACCAACACCGACGTGGTCGGCTGCGAGCTGGGCGGTGCGGTCAAGAACGTCATCGGTCTGGCGGTCGGCATCGCGGACGGCATGGGGCTCGGCGACAACGCCAAGGGCTCCCTCATCACCCGCGGGCTCGCCGAGACCACCCGCCTCGGTCTGGCGATGGGCGCCGACCCGCTGACCTTCGCCGGGCTCGCCGGCCTGGGCGACCTGGTGGCGACCTGCTCCTCGCCGCTGTCCCGCAACCACACCTTCGGCACCAACCTCGGCAAGGGCATGACCCTCCAGGAGACCATCGCGGTCACCAAGCAGACCGCCGAGGGCGTCAAGTCCTGCGAGTCGGTGGCCGATCTGGCCCGCCGGCACGGTGTCGACATGCCCATCACCGAGACGGTCGTCGACATCGTCCACGAGGGGAAGCCGCCGGTCGTCGCGCTCAAGGAGCTGATGTCGCGCAGCGCGAAACCCGAACGACGCTGAGCGAACCCGGCACGACGCTGAGCGAACCCGGCGGGTGACCGCTGACTCCCGGCCCTACCACCGGGTACTCTCAAGCCGATATGAGCACCGAGAACCTCCCCCAGAATCCCGAGCAGCCCCCGCGCAAGCCGCGGGTGGCCGTCGTGTCCGGTGGCCGCAGCTCCGAACACGGGATCTCCGTGGTCACCGCCGGCGCCGTCCTGAAGGCCATCGACCGGACCAAGTACGAGGTCCTGCCGATCGGCATCACCCGGGACGGGCGCTGGGCCCTCATCGCCGACGACCCCGAGCGCATGGCGATCACCGACCGCCGTACGCCCGACATCGAGGCGCTCGCCGAGTCGCAGGAGGGCGGCGTGGTGCTCCCCGTCGACCCCGCCAACCGCGAAGTCGTCTACAGCGAGCCCGGATCGGTGCCCAAGGCGCTCGGCGAGGTCGACGTGGTCTTCCCCGTGCTGCACGGCCCCTACGGCGAGGACGGCACCCTCCAGGGCCTGCTGGAGCTCTCCGGCGTCCCGTACGTCGGCTCGGGCGTGCTCGCCTCGGCCGTCGGCCAGGACAAGGAGTACATGAAGCGGGTGTTCACCTCCTTCGGGCTCAAGGTCGGCCCGTACGTGGTGATCCGGCCCCGCGAGTGGGAGCGGGACGAGTCCGCCGCCCGCAAGAAGATCGTCGACTTCGCCGGCGAGCACGGCTGGCCGCTGTTCGTGAAGCCCGCGCGCGCGGGTTCGTCGATCGGCATCACCAAGGTCGACGACCTGGCCGGCCTGGACGAGGCGATCACCGAGGCACAGCGCCACGACCCGAAGATCCTGGTCGAGGCGGCCGTGCGCGGCCGGGAGATCGAGTGCGGGGTCCTGGAGTTCGAGGACGGCCCGCGGGCCTCCGTCCCGGCCGAGATCCCGCCGCCGGACGCGCATGCGTACTACGACTTCGAGGCGAAGTACATCGACTCCACGCCCGGCATCGTCCCCGCGCCGCTCACCCCGGAGGAGACCGCCGAGGTCCGCAGGCTCGCCGTGGACGCCTTCGAGGCGGCCTCCTGCGAGGGCCTGGTCCGCGCGGACTTCTTCCTCACGGAGGAGGGCGACTTCGTCATCAACGAGATCAACACCATGCCGGGCTTCACCCCGATCTCGATGTACCCGGCGATGTGGCAGGCGACGGGCATCGGCTACGAGGAACTGGTCGACCGACTGATCCAGGCGGCCCTGCGCCGCTCCACGGGGCTCAGGTAGCCCACCGCACGGGGCGCGGGGACCTGCGCGAGCAACCCCGCACCGCCCGTACTCGGCGCACGACCGCGCCCCGCACGGCGCTCAGTCGGCGATCCCTTCGGGCACCGCCCTCTTGACGGCCGGTGCCAGGTCGATCAGCACCGAAGAGCTGTCCACGTCCTTCGGCACCGTCACCTCGACATAGGCGAGCCGGCCGGCCGTCGTGAAGCGGTACCCCCCGCCGTCCCGCTTCTCCATCAGCCAGTCGACCCCGTTCACGCCGCCGGCCACCGCGTCCGCGTCCTGGCCCTGCGCCACCTTCGGATCCACCATCTTCGGCGGCCGTTCCACACCGCAGCGCAGTATGATCGCCGGGTCTCCCCAGCCCGCGGTCAGTGCGGACGCGGGCTCGGGATCCCGGCGGCCCCGGCCGTCCACCTTCGACGGCAGTGCCTCGTCCAGGTCGCGGCACAGCTTCACGGTCTTCGCCGTGGGACGGGGAACCGCCGCCGACGCGCCACCGTCTGCCGAGGAGCAGCCCACGGCGGCGCAGAGCAGAACGAGGGCGGGCAGGCGAGCGGGCGGACCACCGGGCCGGTGACGGAAAAGGTTCACCGGCCAAGGGTAGACGGGGGCTACAGATGCACGACCGGACAGGTCAGGGTGCGGGTGATCCCGTCCACCTGCTGGACCTTGGCGACCACCAGTCTGCCGAGGTCGTCGACCGTGTCGGCCTGGGCCCGCACGATCACGTCGTACGGACCCGTCACGTCCTCGGCCTGGACGACCCCAGGAATCTTGCTGATCTCCTCGGCGACGGTCGACGCTTTGCCGACCTCCGTCTGGATCAGGATGTACGCCTGTACCACGGAACCTCCAGGGCGGCCACGAGGATCATGTGGGGAAAAGGAACGCCACGGTATCGCGTCGCCGCGTGCCACGGGGAGACCCGCGGGACGCACGGCCCCCGTGCCGGGGTGCAGGGATGGCAGAGGTTGACGGTCACGTCGGCCGTCCCGGTAGGGCGGGCCGTCTCGGCCCCCTCGACCGTATCGAGGACACTGGTGCTGCGCGACCGGGCACGGACAGGGACAGAAGGGGCGAAAGGGAAATGAAGGGCACTGTTGGTGAGCTCGGGGAGTTCGGGCTCATCAGGGAGCTCACCTCCCGTCTCACCACCACCTCCGCGGTGCGGGTCGGCCCCGGCGACGACGCCGCGGTGGTGGCCGCGCCCGACCGCCGGGTCGTGGCCAGCACCGACATCCTGCTGGAGGGCCGGCACTTCCGCCGGGACTGGTCCACCGCCTACGACGTCGGCCGCAAGGCCGCCGCCCAGAACCTGGCCGACATCGCCGCGATGGGCGCGGTGCCGACCGCGCTGCTGCTCGGCCTCGTCGTGCCCGCCGAGCTGCCGGTGACCTGGCCGAGCGAGCTGATGGACGGCATCCGCGACGAGTGCCAGGTGGCGGGCGCCTCCGTGGTCGGCGGCGATGTCGTACGGGGCGACATGATCATGGTGTCGATCACCGCGCTCGGCGACCTGCGCAACCAGGAGCCGGTCACCCGGGCGGGCGCCCAGCCCGGCGACCTGGTCGCGGTGACCGGCTGGCTCGGCTGGTCCGCCGCCGGGTACGCGGTCCTCTCCCGCGGCTTCCGCTCCCCGCGCGCCTTCGTCGAGGCCCACCGCCGCCCCGAGCCGCCGTACCACGCGGGCCCGGCCGCGGCCGCCCTCGGCGCGACCGCGATGTGCGACGTCAGCGACGGACTGATCGCCGACCTCGGGCACATCGCCGAGGCCAGCAAGGTCCGCATCGACATCCGCTCCGGCGCCATCGACATCCCCACCCAGATGAACGACATCGGGTCGGCCGTCGGCGTGGACCCCATCCAGTGGGTGCTGACCGGGGGAGAGGACCACGCGATCGTGGCGACCTTCCCGCCGGACGTGAAGCTGCCCGCCCGGTGGAAGGTGATCGGCGAGGTCCTCAACCCCTCCGCGCTGCCCCAGGTGACCGTCGACGGGGCGCCCTGGACCCGGCAGGGCGGCTGGGACCACTTCGGGGACATAGAAGGAGGGTGAGGACGGTGCGACCGCGCGTCCTCACGGTGGCCGGCTCCGACTCCGGCGGCGGCGCCGGCATCCAGGCCGACCTGAAGACCATGCTCGCGCTCGGCGTGCACGGCATGAGCGTCCTCACCGCCGTCACCGCGCAGAACTCCGTCGGAGTGCAGGGCGCCTGGGAGCTGCCCGCCGAGGCGGTGCGCGCCCAGTACCGCAGCGTCGTGGACGACATCGGCGTCCAGGCCGTGAAGACCGGCATGCTCGCCTCCGCCGAACTCGTCGACACCGTGGCGGCCCTGATCGCCGGCACCGACGCACCGGCCGTCGTGGACCCGGTGGGCGTCTCCAAGCACGGTGACCCCCTGCTCGCCGCGTCCGCCCTCGACTCCGTACGGACCCGGCTGCTCCCGGTGGCGACCGTCGCCACGCCCAACCTCGACGAGGTCGCCCAACTCACCGGGGTACGCGTCGAGTCCGAGGAGCAGCTGAGGCAGGCCGCGGCGGCCGTGCTGGCGTACGGACCGCGCTGGGTGCTGATCAAGGGCGGCCACCTCCCCGGCGACGCCGTGGACCTGCTGACCGACGGCACCGAGGAGCACTGGCTGCGCGCGCCGCGCCACGACAACCGGCACACGCACGGCACGGGCTGCACCCTCGCGTCCGCGATCGCCTCGCACCTCGCCCGCGGCCGGTCCGTGCCGGAGGCCGTGACGGCCGCCAAGCGGTACGTCACGGGCGCGATCGCCGCCGGCTTCCCGCTCGGCGCCGGCATCGGCCCCGTCGACCACGCCTGGTCCCTCACCCGCCCCACGGCCTAGGGCTCCGGGGCAGTACACCCAGGCCGCACGGGCACAGCAAAAAGCCGGCCCACACGAGGTGGACCGGCTCGTTGCAGCGAACCAGCAGTGGCCGCGCACTCAGCAGTGCGTCAGCGCGAGACCTTGCCGGCCTTGATGCACGAGGTGCAAGCGTTCACGCGCTTCGGCGTCCCGCCGACCACGGTACGCACACGCTGGATGTTCGGGTTCCAGCGGCGGGACGTACGGCGGTGCGAGTGCGAGATGTTGTTGCCGAAGCCCGGCCCCTTGCCGCAGACGTCGCAGTTGGCAGCCACGGGTCACTCCAAAGACTTCAGATGCACTTACGGTTGGATCCCGGCATGCCGGGATCGAGATCGCAGGATCAGAGATCTGAGTGGCGTAGCCAGGGGAATGGCCCGATCGGATCGGGCAACCGGAGCAGCATACAACGACTGCGCCAGTAGAACGAAACTACCACGGCTGCTCTACGCTGCGTGCAGTCCAGCAGCTCAGGGAGGCGCAGGTGGCGCAGGTGCCGCAGACATTCTTCGATGCTCTCGCGGTGCGGACCTGGTGCTCGCTCGCGCTCACGGCGCTGGGCCGCGCGCGCGAGGAGATCGACGCGATCAACGTCTACCCCGTCGCGGACGGCGACACCGGCACCAACCTCTATCTGACCGTCGAGTCCGCCACGACCGCCGTGGAGGCCGTGTTCGCGGGGTACGAGACCGCTCCGACGGCCGTGCGCAGTCCGTCCCTCGCCGACGCCGCGCACGCGATGGCGCACGGCGCGCTCATAGGGGCGCGCGGGAACTCGGGGACGATCCTCGCCCAGCTCCTGCGCGGCATGGCCCAGGTCCTCGCCGACGGACGTGAGACCTCTCACACCGACGCGGACGGGCTGCGACTGGCCCTGCGGCGCGCCGCCGACTCCGCCCGCCAGGCCGTCGCCCACCCCGTCGAGGGCACGGTCCTGTCCGTCGCCTCGGCCGCCGCCGACGCCGCCGAGGGCACCGGGGGCGACTGCGGGACCGTCGCCCGCGCCGCCTACCGGGGGGCGTGCGCGGCCCTGGCCGCGACCCCGGCCCAGCTCACCGTCCTGGAGCACGCCGGGGTGGTCGACGCCGGCGGACGGGGGCTGGTCGCCGTCCTCGCGGCCCTGGTGGAGACGTTCACGGGCGAGGCGCCGGTCTACTCGCCAGCGCTCCCCGGGGGCGGGACGCACACGCGCGAGGAGGCCGGTCCGCAACCGGCCACCGCGGACTGCGCCGACGCACCGGGCGGCGCGGACGGCCCCGCCTTCGAGGTGATCTACCTCCTGGAGGCCGAGGACCCGGCCGTCGCCCGGCTCCGGCAGCGACTGGACGCCCTCGGGGACTCCCTGGTCGTGGTCGGCGGCGACGGCCTGTGGAACGTCCACGTCCACGTGGACGACGCGGGCGCCGCCGTCGAGGCGGGCGTCGAGGCCGGACGGCCGTACCGCATCCGCATCACCCACTTCGGCGCCGGTGACGCCCACACGCGCGGGGGCGAACGCCCGGTCCGCGAGCGCGTCCAGCGGGCCGTCGTCGCCGTCGTGCCCGGCGAGGGCCTGGCCGGGCTGTACACCGAGGCCGGCGCGACCACCGTCCTCGCCCGCCCCGGGGAGCCGCCCGCCAGCGGGGAACTGCTGGAGGCCGTACGACGGGCCCACGCGCGCGAGGTCGTCCTGCTGCCCAACGACGCCGAGCTGCGCCACACCGCCGCCGCGGCCGCCGAACAGGCCCGCTCGGAAGGCATCCGGGTCGCCCTGATCCCCACCCGCTCCGCCGTCCAGGGCATCGCCGCGCTCGCCGTCCACGAAGCCGACCGCCGCTTCGACGAGGACGTCGTCTCCATGACCTCCGCGGCCGGCGCCACCCGCTACGCGGAGGTCGCCGTCGCCGAACGCCAGTCGTGGACCATGGCCGGCATCTGCCAGGCCGGGGACGTCCTCGGGCTCATCGACGGCGACGTCGCCGTCATCGGCGCCGACGTCACCGCCACCGCCGAGCGGACCCTGGACCGCATGCTCTCGGCGGGCGGCGAGCTGGTCACCCTGGTGCTCGGCGACGACGCCCCCGAAGGCATCGCCGACCACCTGGAGAGCCGGGTACGGGAGGCCTACCTCGCCGTCGACACGGTCGTCTACCGCGGCGGACGACAGGGCGCGCTGCTGCTGATCGGCGTCGAGTAACCGCTACGCGCCGGACTCGTCGCGCTGCTCCAGCGCCACCTGCAACAGCTGCTCCGCCTCGGCCCGCCGGCCCGCCACCGTCCCCTCCTCGTGCCCCGGGCCGTCGCCGTCCCCGGTCTCGTCGTCGTCCGCCTGCGCGTAGGCCCGCAGCACCGCACGCGCGCGTGCCGCCGCCTCCGCCGGCCGCCCCAGGTCGGCCTCCAGCCAGCCCGCGGCCAGCTCCGCGCCGGTCCGCGCGTGCAGCGCGTCCCCGTCCAGCGCGACGAACACCGCCACCGCCTCCGCCATCTGCGACAACGCCTCCTCCAGAGCGCCCCGGATCGAGTCGTCGTCGGCGTCCTCCGACGCCGAGCGGGCCAGCAGATCCCCGAACTGACGGTGCGTGTGCCCGAGTTCGGCGACCAGCCGCAGCCGCGCCTCCTCGTCGTCCTGGGCCGCGGCGAGCGCGTCCACGCACTCCTCCACCGCGCCGGCCATCAGCGCCCGCGCCCCCTCCGTCCCGTCCTCGGTGCGCAGCGCCAGCCACGCGCGGGCGCGCAGGGCACGCACCAGCCCGTGCACATGGCCCAGGGCACGCCACAGCTCCCCCGCGCGCGCGTACGCCCGGTCCGCCTCCTCGTGCAGCCCCGCCTGCCCCAGGGACTCGGCGGCCAGATGCGCGAGCGTCGCGTGGTCGTGCTGCTCGGGCCAGTGCCGGGCGATCTCCGCCGCCTGGAGCCGGCGCTCGGCGGCGTCCCGGTGCTCGCCCAGCTCGCTCAGACAGTCGCCCAGCCACCACTGCGTCTGGACGACCGCCCCGTCCCCGTGCGTCTCCTCCCGCAGATCGGCCAGCGCCGACTCCAGCACCTCCGCCGCCTCCGCCCAACGCCCCAGCCGGACCAGGTACCCGCCGAGCTGGTGCCGCGCCCACGCACCGAACGTCGGGCCCTCACCCGCCTCGTCGGCCCAGTGCGCCGCCTCCAGGGCGTGCTCCGCGGCCTCCGCCGCCTGCCCCCGCTCCCCGACCACCTCGGCGAGCTGCAGATGCAGCTGGGCCCGCCCGACCGGCTCCAGCACGGGCCCGCCGTGCTCCAGTGCCGCCCGCAGCGCCCGCTCCGCCTCCGCCATGTCGCCCAGATGGTGCGCCAGACCCGCCAGCCGGGCCTCGTACTCACAGGCGAACCACGGCAGCCCCGCCCCGGTGAACTCCGCGGCGGCCCGCGCGAACAACCGCGCGCCCGCCTCGACGTCCCCGGAGTGTGTGGCGAGCTCCCCGAGCATCGCGTGCCCCTCGGCGAGCCGCGCCGTCAGCCGGACGTCGTCCCCGGTCCGCCCCTCCACCAGCGCGAGCAGCTCCCGTACGGCCGCCTCCGCCTCCCCCAGCACCGTCTCCGCCATCGGCCCGTCGGCCTCGTGCACCCGCCGCATCAGGATCCGCGCCCGCGCCATCAGCACCCCGGCCGCCTGCCGCACCTGCGTGCCGCCCTCGGCGTACAGCGCGAGCACGTCGTCGTACGGCCCCGCCACCGCCGCGAGCGCCTCGTCGACGTCCTCACCGGCGAGCGCACGGACGTACGCCCCTCGCGCGCGTGCCGCCAGCGCCTCCCCGGGGTCCTCCGCCTCCGCGTACAGTTCCGCCGCCTGCTCGAACGTTTCCGCACCCCGCGGGCCCAGCGCGATCGCCTCGTGCTCGGCGATCTCCGCGCGGTCACGTGCGTCCAGCGCCACCCCCTCCGCGGCCTCCGCCGCCCGCGCGACCGCCGCCCACGCCTCCACGGCCTGCGGCCGCAGCGTGTCGGACAGCCGCCGCGCCTCGGCGAGCAGCTCCGGCAGACCGGACCCCACCGGCTCCGCCGCCGCGGACGGCACCGGCGCGCCCACCGCGACCGGCCGCGCCGCACGCACCCCCAGCGGCAGCCGCTCCACCAGCGGACGCTGCGCCATCCGCTCCCGCGCCCGCTCACCGACGTACGCCGTGCCGTTGCGTTCGTCGAACCGCGCCGCCAGCGCCAGCGCCTCCGCGCGCGCGTGGGCGGCCAGTTCACCGGCCGTCCACTCCCGCCCGGCCGGACCGGGCACCCGCTGCCCGCCCAGCTCGAGCTCCACCAGCCGCTCCGTCAGCAGCACCACGACACACAGGAAGTCCAGCTTGCTGCGCGGATGCCCGTCGTCCGTGAAGTACGCCGGCCGCTCCGCCAGCAGCTCCAGACCCCGCGCCTCGTTCCCGGTCAGGGCGCAGAACTCGACGTGATCGGCGTACGCGCCCCGCATGCTCTCCATCGGCCGCACCAGCCGGAAGCCCCGCAGATGGTGGGCGCGCGCCTCCTCCAGCCGCCCCAGCCGCAGCAGCGGCACCAGCGACGAGGCCAGCACCGTGTGCGGCTCGTGCGCACAGGCGTACTCACCCTCCAGGACCGGCGCCCACACCCGCAGCGCCTCCTCGTCCCGGCCCCGCTCCGCCTGCCACCAGCCCTGGCCGTGCAACTCGCACGCGTGACAGTCCGCCATCGCGTCCCGGTCCGCGGCCAGCCACGCGGCGAACGCCCGCTCCGCGCGCGGGACGTCCCCCACATGCGCGGCCACACTGAACTCGGCACTGCGCACCGCACGCTCCGAGTGCCCGGCGAGCCGGTAGCGGTGCTCCATCTCGCCCAGCCACTTCTCCACCGACGCCAGCGGGACGTGCGGCTGGTCGAGCATCCCGGCCGACATCCACTTGAAGACCCAGTGCAGCGCATGCGTCTCGTGGTCGTCGAAGTCCCCGGGCCGCTCGTCCCACAGGCGCAGCAGCCGCGCGAACGGGACGAACATCTTGTCCTTCTCGGAGCTGTAGTTGTAGACCTTCAGCTGGTGCCCGAGCGCCTCGATCACCGCCAGCGGGATGTTCAGCTTCTCGGCCTCCGCCAGCAACTGCTCCGCACGCGCGTTGCGCGCCGGCCCCTCCGGCTGCTCGCCGTTCTCCGCCATCGCCCGGCGGAGCCCGTCGAAGTCCCTGATCTCACTCATCGGTGGTCGTCCTCCCCGTGTGCGGACCCCCCGTGCGTGGCCCATTCCAGAAGGCCGATGAACGCCCGGTTCAGCAAGGCCGAGTCCGCGGGCCTGAGCGGCCGCTGCGCCATCAGCAGCGCCTGCCCGTACAGGGACTCCGCGGCGGTGCCGATCAGTTCCGCCTCCCCCAGCGAACTGATCCGCCGGATCAGCGGGTTCAGATGGTTCAGCACCAGACGCGCGCGGGGGGCGCCGCCGCGCAGCGAGCCCAGGATGCCCGCCCACAGATCGTCCGCCTGCGCCTCGGCCTCCGCCCGCGCCTGCTCGTGCCGCGCCGCCCGGTCGTCCAGGTGCAGCGCGGGCACGGACAGCGGATGGAACGCCCGCAGGACGACGTCACAGCCCAGCGGGTCCAGCTTCGCCCGCGCGGCCGCCATGAACCCCGCCAGCGCCAGCTCCTCCGCCGGGTCCACCGCGTCCAGGTGCGCCGTCACGGTGTCCGCGTCCAACTCGGCGACCACCGTCCCCGGCCGCACCGACGGCAGCGCCTCGACCAGCTCGCTGTCATACGTGTAACCGCCGTTGACCACCCCGACGCCCTGCGCGGCCGCGATCGGCGCCACCTGCCGGTACTCCTCCACCGTCCGCGTGAAGTGCACCACCGGGTGCCGCTGCGCGAACTCCTCCAGCGACAGCGGCCCGTCGCTCGTCTCGAACGGCAGCCACGGCAGCATGGTCCGCAGCATCTCCGCATCGTGCCGGGCCAGCGACTTCACCCCGAGGTGGTGCACGGCCAGGAACGCCGAGAGGCGCTCCGGATCACCCGCCGCGAGCCCCGTCAGCCAGGACCGGATCCGCTCCCCGAGCGCCTCCCGCACGGCGGCCAGTGTCTCGTCCTCGTACAGCGCCTCGCGCGAGGCCGTCGGCCGCAGACTGTCCGTGTCCAGGACGCAGCGCACGAAGAACGCCCAGTCGGGCAGGAGCTGTTCGGCCCGTTCGGTCAGCAGCATGCCCTTCAGGTGCACCCGGTGCGTCGCCCGCTGGGCAGGGCTCACGGCCGCCGGCAGCACGTACGCCACCCCGCGGATCCCCGCCAGCGGCACGTCCAGATCGATCGTGTCCAACGGCGTGAACCCGAACAACCCGTGGCAGTGCCGCGCCAGCGCCACCCGCCGGTTCGCGGGGGAGGGGTACGGCCGGTCCCAGGGCGCCGGCAGATCGGTGACCGCCTCCTCGCCCACCCGGACGTCGTAGGGCAGCAGCGAGCCGAAGTCCCGCGCCAGCCTCAGCACCCGTTCCTCGGTGAGCCACTCCCCGGCCCCGGCGCGCGCCACCAGCTGCACCGTGGTGCCCGGCTCGGGCCGTTCGTCGTGCGGCAGGGTCCGCACGGTGTACGAACCGTCGTCGCGCGCCGTCCACTCCACCGGCGGCGCGGCGGGCGTCCGGGCACTGCGGCTGACCACCCGGATCCGCTCGGCGACCACGAAACAGGCCAGCAGCCCGATGCCGAACTGCCCGAGGAAGTCGGAGCGCGCCTCCTGGAGGCCCTCCGCCCGCTTGGAGCTGCGCCCGATGGTCGCCAGCAGGTCGTGCACGTCGGCCTCGGTGAGCCCGACGCCGGAGTCCTCCACCCGCAGGGTGCCGCCCGAGGCGTACAGCCTGACCCGCGCCGGGGCGCAGGGCTCCTCGGCCCGCCGGGCGGTGATGGCGTCCACGGCGTTCTGCAGCAGTTCCCGCAGATAGACCTTGGGGCTGGAGTAGAGGTGATGGGACAGCAGGTCCACCAGACCACGCAGGTCGACCTGGAACGTATGAGGTGACGGTGATGCCTGGGATGACTGTGAGGTCTGGGAGTCCATCGCTGCAGCGCCGCGAAGTGGGGACGAGCACGGCGCGGGGTCGGGCGGTCCCGGTGGGGCGGTGACCGCGGATGATGGCCGGAGGCGCGTCATCCTAGAGCCCGAACGAGCCGTCTGACCAGGTCTTTCAGGACACGTATCGAGCAATGTCAGTGGCGTGGTGTGCAATGGATCCCGTGCCCGCACTCGAAGAACCACTGAAAAAGGTGCTCGGCCCACCTACCGCGAAGGTGATGGCCGAGCACCTCGGCCTGCACACCGTCGGTGACCTCCTGCACCACTATCCCCGCAGATACGAGGAGCGCGGCCAGCTCACCCACCTCGCCGACCTCCCCATGGACGAGCACGTCACGGTGGTCGCCATGGTCGCCGACGCCCGGCTGCACTCCTTCGCCTCGGCCAAGGCCCCCCGCGGCAAGGGGCAACGGCTGGAAGTCACCATCACCGACGGCAGTGGCCGAGTCCAGCTGGTCTTCTTCGGCAACGGCGTCCACAAACCCCACAAGGACCTCCTGCCGGGCACCCGCGCGATGTTCGCCGGCAAGGTCTCCCTCTTCAACCGCCGCGTACAGCTGATGCATCCGGCGTACGAACTGCTGCGCGGCGACACCGAGGAGACGGTGGAGACCTGGGCGGGCGCCCTGATCCCCCTCTACCCGGCGACGGCCAAACTGGAGTCCTGGAAGATCGGCAAGGCGATCCAGACCGTCCTGCCCAGCGCCCAGGAGGCCGTCGACCCCCTTCCGCCCGCCCTGCGCGAGGGCCGCGGCCTGCTCAGCCTGCCCGAGGCCCTCCTCAAGATCCACCGTCCGCACACCAAGGCCGACATCGCCGACGCCCGAGCCCGCCTCAAGTGGGACGAGGCCTTCGTCCTCCAGGTGGCCCTGGCCCGCCGACGGCACGCCGACGCCCAACTCCCCGCCGTCCCGCGCCGACCGTCCCCCGACGGCCTCCTCGCCGCCTTCGACGACCGCCTCCCGTTCACCCTCACGGAGGGCCAGCGCAAGGTCTCCGCGGAGATCTTCGACGACCTCGCCACCGCCCACCCGATGCACCGGCTGCTCCAGGGCGAGGTCGGCTCCGGCAAGACCCTGGTGGCCCTGCGCGCCATGCTCGCCGTCGTCGACGCCGGGGGGCAGGCCGCCATGCTGGCGCCCACGGAGGTGCTCGCCCAGCAGCACCACCGCTCGATCGTGGAGATGATGGGCGAGCTGGCCGAGGGCGGCATGCTGGGCGGTGCCGAGCGGGCGACCAAGGTCGTGCTGCTGACCGGCTCCATGGGCGCCGCAGCCCGCCGCCAGGCCCTGCTCGACCTGGTCACCGGCGAGGCCGGCATCGTCATCGGCACGCACGCGCTCATCGAGGACAAGGTCCAGTTCCACGACCTGGGCCTGGTCGTGGTCGACGAACAGCACCGCTTCGGCGTCGAACAGCGCGACGCCCTGCGCGGCAAGGGCAAGCAGCCCCCGCACCTCCTCGTCATGACCGCCACCCCCATCCCGCGCACGGTCGCGATGACCGTCTTCGGCGATCTGGAGACCTCCGTCCTCGACCAGCTCCCGGCCGGCCGCTCGCCCATCGCGAGCCATGTGGTCCCCGCCGCCGACAAACCCCACTTCCTGGCCCGCGCCTGGGAACGGGTCCGCGAGGAAGTGCAGAACGGCCATCAGGCGTACGTCGTCTGCCCCCGCATCGGGGACGAGGAGGACGACCCGAAGAAGGCCCGCAAGCCCGCGGCGGACGAGGCCGACAAGCGCCCCCCCGCTGGCCGTCCTGGAGGTGGCCGACCAGCTTCTCCCAAGGCCCTCTGCACGGCCTGCGCGTCGAGGTCCTCCACGGCCGTATGCCCCCCGACGACAAGGACGCGGTCATGCGCCGTTTCGCCGCCGGGGACACCCACGTCCTGGTCGCCACGACCGTCATCGAGGTCGGCGTCAACGTCCCGAACGCCACCGCCATGGTGATCATGGACGCCGACCGGTTCGGCGTCTCCCAGCTGCACCAGCTCCGCGGCCGCGTCGGCCGGGGCTCCGCCGCCGGTCTCTGCCTCCTGGTCACCGAGACCCCCGAGGCGGGCCCCGCCCGCCAGCGGCTGAACGCCGTCGCCTCCACCCTCGACGGCTTCGAACTCTCCCGCCTCGACCTCGAACAGCGCCGCGAGGGCGACGTCCTCGGACAGGCCCAGTCCGGCGCCCGCACCTCCCTGCGGGTCCTCGCCGTGATCGAGGACGAGGAGGTCATCGCCGAGGCGAGACAGGAGGCGATGGCAGTGGTGACGTCCGATCCGGAACTGACAGGACTCCCCGGCCTGCGCACAGCCCTGGACGCCCTCCTGGACGAGGAGCGGGAGCAGTACTTGGAGAAGGGCTGAGGAGCGGCCCACCCAGGGGCGCGGGGCGGTATTGAATATGCGGCTACCGCCGCGCGTGCGCGACCAGCCACACTGAACGTAAAGTCGCCCACCACCAAGGACCGAAGATGACCCGCGTGATCGCCGGCAAAGCCGGCGGACGCCGCCTCGCCGTCCCGCCGGGGACCGGCACCCGCCCCACCTCGGACCGTGCCCGAGAAGGCCTCCTGTCCACCTGGCAGTCCCTCCTCGGCGGCCCCCTCGACGGCGAACGAGTCCTCGACCTCTACGCCGGATCGGGGGCGGTGGGCCTGGAGGCCCTCTCCCGGGGCGCGAGCCACACCCTCCTCGTGGAGGCCGACGCCCGCGCCGCCCGCGTCATCCGCGAGAACGTGAAGAACCTCGCCCTCCCCGGCGCCGAGGTCCGCGCGGGCAAGGCGCACCAGGTGATCCAGACGGCGCCCACGGAGCCGTACGACGTCGTCTTCCTGGACCCGCCCTACGCCGTCACGGACGACGATCTTCGCGAGATTCTCCTCACACTCCGCTCGGGGGGCTGGCTCGCGCCCCGGGCGCTCGTCACCGTGGAGCGCAGCACCAGAGGCGGGGAGTTCGGCTGGCCGGACGGTTTCGAAGCGCTCCGGGCCCGTCGTTACGGCGAGGGAACGTTTTGGTACGGTCGCGCCGCCTCTACGTGCGAAGACGCACGATGACCGGACCGGAGAGCGAGGGATCACAAGTGCGCCGCGCCGTCTGTCCCGGGTCGTTCGACCCGATCACCAACGGACACCTCGACATCATTTCCCGCGCCTCCCGTCTCTATGACGAGGTCTATGTCGCGGTCATGATCAACAAGTCCAAGAAGGGCCTCTTCGAGGTCGACGAGCGACTCGACCTGATCCGTCAGGTCACCGCCGAGTACGGCAACGTACGGGTCGAGGCCTTCCACGGCCTGCTCGTCGACTTCTGCAAGCAGCGCGACATCCCCGCCATCGTCAAGGGGCTGCGCGCGGTCAGCGACTTCGACTACGAGCTGCAGATGGCCCAGATGAACAACGGGCTGTCCGGGGTCGAGACGCTCTTCGTCCCGACCAACCCCACCTACAGCTTCCTGTCCTCCTCCCTGGTCAAGGAAGTGGCGACCTGGGGCGGCGACGTCTCCCACCTGGTCCCGCCGCTCGTCCTCGACGCTCTCAACGAGCGCCTGCGCAAGGACTGATGGGGCTACAGTCGTCCCGTCCGTCTCCAACACAGCTGTAGAGAGTGGCGAGCACCCGGTGGACGTACAGAAGAAGCTCGACGAGATCGTCACGGCGGTCTCCAGAGCCCGGTCGATGCCCATGTCGGCCTCGTGCGTGGTCAACCGCGCCGAGCTGCTCGCCCTGCTGGAAGAGGTGCGCGCGGCCCTGCCCGACTCGCTCGCCCAGGCCCAGGAGCTGATCGGCGACCGCGACCAGATGGTCGAGCAGGCCCGCCAGGAGGCCGACCGGATCATCTCCACCGCGCACGTCGAGCGCGGCTCGCTGATCTCCGACACCGAGATCGCCCGCCGCTCCCAGGCCGAGGCCGACCGGATCCTCGCCGAGGCCCGTCGGGAGGCCGAGGAGGTCCGCGCGGAGGCGGACGACTACGTCGACTCCAAGCTCGCCAACTTCGAGGTCGTCCTCACCAAGACCATCGGCTCGGTGGGCCGGGGCCGCGAGAAGCTCCTGGGCACCGGCCCCGGGCTGGACGAGCAGGGCTACGAGGACGAGGACGCCCCCGAGCGCAGCCACGACCCCGAGACCCTGCGCCGGGACGCCGACACCTACGTCGACACCAAGCTGGGCGCCTTCGAGGCCGTCCTCACCAAGACCCTGGAAGCCGTCGGCAAGGGCCGGCAGAAACTGCACGGGCGGATCGCCAGCGACGACCTCGGCGCGCTCGCCGACGACAACACGACCTTCCAGCACTCCTCCGACGCCGACTACCTCGCCGACCTCGCGGCCCTCGCCGAGCAGGACAACGCGGCCGCGGCCGCGTCCGGACAGGGGACGCCGCAGCCGTCGTACGAGGAACAGCCGGTCGCGTACGCCTACCCGCAGCAGGACCAGTACGGCTACGACCAGACGTACGCCCAGCCGGACCCCTACGGCTACCAGCAGGCGGACCCCTACGCGGTGGCGTCCTACCAGGGCTACGACGCCCAGCAGACCGGCTACGACCCGCACCAGCAGCCTCACCAGCCCCAACCGGACCAGCAGCCCCAACAGGCCCAGCAGGCCCAGCAGTCCTACGCCCTCGACGAGACCAGCCTCTTCGACACGGGCATGATCACTCCGGAGCAGCTGCGCGCCTACGAACAGGGCCGTGGCATCTAGAGCCACCCGGATTGGGCTGTGGGCGAAAGCTCCAGTATCCTGGCTCTTCGGTCGCGAGTACGTCCGCGATTACCGCTGCCCGCAACACCGAAGGGCGGCGGCCCTCAGAGTTCGAAAGATCGAAAGCAGGAATGGCCCCCAACGCTCGCCTAGACCACCGCAACCCCCTCGTGTTCGACACGCACGAGCTGGGCCGGCGTCCCGGCGCGCTGCAGCGGCTGGCCCGCACGGTCGACGCCCCCAAGGACTTCGGCGTCCAGGGAGTCATCGGAGTGCCGGAAGGCGCCCCGGTGGAACTCGAACTCCGCCTCGAGTCGGTCATGGAGGGGGTGCTCGTCACGGGCACCGCCCGTGCACGGGCCGCGGGGGAGTGCGTAAGGTGTCTGGAGCCGCTCGAGCTCGCTCTCGAAGCGGACTTCCAGGAGATGTTCTCGTACCCCGACGCCGACGACCGTGGCCGCGTGAAGGCGGAACCGGTCGACGACGCTGAGGACGACGAGGACACGCTCTTGCTCGAGGACGGCATGTTCGACCTCGAACCCGTGCTGCGCGATGCGGTGGTGCTCGCACTGCCGATGCAGCCGGTGTGCCAGGACGACTGTCCCGGTCTGTGCTCCGAGTGCGGAGCCCGGCTGGCGGACGACCCGGACCACCATCACGACGCCGTCGACATCCGTTGGGCGGCACTGCAGGGACTCGCCGGTTCACTCGAAGACGGCGAGAAGGACGAGATGAGCGGCGCTGACGCGGAAGCGGGCGTCGACGAGAAGCAGGAGAAGTAGCCGTGGCTGTTCCGAAGCGGAAGATGTCGCGCAGCAACACGCGCCACCGCCGGTCGCAGTGGAAGGCTGCGGTCCCCACCCTGGTTGCGTGCGAGCGCTGCCACGAGCCCAAGCAGCAGCACATCGCGTGCCCGTCTTGCGGCACCTACAACAAGCGCCAGGTCCTCGAGGTCTGAGCGGCTGGTGAGAGGCTCCGTGTCTAGCCCCAAGAAGGCGGAAGACGCCAAGGCGGATTCCACCGCCAAGAAAAAGGCGGACAACACGGCCTCGTCCCACACGCTTCTGGAAGGGCGGCTCGGCTATCAGCTCGAGTCCGCCCTTCTGGTGCGTGCGCTGACCCACCGCTCCTACGCGTACGAGAACGGCGGTCTGCCGACGAACGAGCGGCTGGAGTTCCTCGGGGACTCCGTGCTCGGCCTCGTCGTCACGGACACGCTGTACCGCACCCACCCCGATCTGCCCGAGGGCCAACTGGCCAAGCTGCGGGCCGCGGTGGTCAACTCGCGTGCGCTGGCGGAGGTCGGTCGTGGCCTCGACCTGGGCTCCTTCATCCGGCTCGGCCGGGGTGAAGAGGGCACGGGCGGCCGGGACAAGGCGTCCATCCTCGCCGACACCCTCGAAGCGGTGATCGGCGCGGTCTATCTCGATCAGGGCCTCGACGCGGCCTCCGAACTGGTGCACCGCCTGTTCGACCCGCTCATCGAGAAGTCCTCGAACCTCGGTGCCGGCCTGGACTGGAAGACCAGCCTCCAGGAGCTCACCGCGACCGAAGGGCTCGGCGTCCCCGAGTACCTGGTCACGGAGACCGGACCCGACCACGAGAAGACCTTCACTGCTGCCGCCCGCGTCGGAGGCGTCTCGTACGGCACCGGCACCGGCCGCAGCAAGAAGGAGGCGGAGCAGCAGGCCGCCGAGTCCGCCTGGCGGTCCATCCGGGCCGCCGCGGACGAGCGCGCCAAGGCGGTGCAGGCGGCCCAGGCCGCGGCAGCCGTCGAGGCCGACACCGGCGCGGACCCCGAGTCCGCCTCCGCCTGATAGGAACACGACAGTACGGCGCCCGTCCCTCACCACCCGGGGGGCGGGCGCCGCACATCCGGGGGATCGCCATGCCCGAGTTGCCCGAGGTCGAGGTCGTCCGGCGCGGTCTGGAGCGCTGGGTCGCCCAGCGCACGGTCGTCGACGCCGAGGTGCTGCACCCGCGCGCCGTACGCCGTCACCTCGCCGGCGCCGACGACTTCACGCACCGGCTCGAAGGCCGGCGCATCGGCACCCCGAGCCGCCGCGGGAAGTACCTCTGGCTGCCGCTGGAGGACACCGGCCAGGCGATCCTCGCCCACCTCGGGATGAGCGGCCAGCTCCTGGTCCAGCCGCAGGGTTCCCCCGACGAGAAGCACCTGCGCATCCGTGTCCGCTTCGCCGACGCGCTCGCCACCGAGCTCCGCTTCGTCGACCAGCGCACCTTCGGCGGCCTCTCGCTGCACGACACCACCCCCGACGGGCTGCCCGACGTCATCGGGCACATCGCCCGCGACCCCCTCGATCCGCTGTTCGACGACGAGGCCTTCCACCAGGCGCTGCGCCGCAAGCGGACCACGATCAAGCGGGCACTGCTCGACCAGTCGCTGATCAGCGGCGTCGGCAACATCTACGCGGACGAGGCCCTGTGGCGCTCACGTCTGCACTACGAGCGCGCGACGAGCGGCTTCACCCGGCCCCGCACCCAGGAACTCCTCGGGCACGTCCGGGACGTGATGAACGCGGCCCTCGCCGTCGGCGGCACCAGCTTCGACAGTCTGTACGTCAACGTCAACGGCGAGTCGGGCTACTTCGACCGCTCCCTGGACGCGTACGGGCGGGAGGGGCTGCCCTGCAAGCGGTGCGGCACACCGATGCGCCGGCGCCCGTGGATGAACCGGTCCAGCTATTTCTGCCCGCGGTGTCAGAAGGTGCCGCGCGTCCCGTCGTAGCGCTCCCGGGCCGCCAGGACGTCGTCCATGCGGCCCTCCACGAAGTGGATGAGGGTCAGCAGCCGCTCGGTGACCTCGCGGCCGAGCGGGGTCAGTTCGTAGTCCACCCGCGGGGGGTTGGTCGGCTGGGCCTCGCGGCGCACCAGTCCGTCGCGCTCCAGCGCGTGCAGCGTCTGGGACAGCATCTTCTCGCTCACGCCGTCGATCCGGCGGCGCAACTCGTTGAAGCGCAGTGATCCGTCGTGGAGCGCGCCCAGGGTGAGGCCGCCCCAGCGGCCCGTGACGTGCTCCAGCGTGCCGCGCGAGGGGCAGGCCTTGGCGAACACGTTGTACGGGAGGTCCAGGTCCTCCGCGCGCTCCTGGCTGCTGGTCATGTCATCAGCGTACGCGACGGCAGCGCTAACCAACAGGTTGCACTAACCAAAAGTTAGTGCTTTCCTGTGGTCACCGTCTCCGAGCTGCCCTTCCGAGGAGTTCCCATGTCCAAGCCCGTCGTTTCCGTCGCCTACCACTCCGGCTACGGCCACACCGTCGTCCTCGCCGAAGCGGTCCGCACCGGTGCCGTCGAGGCGGGTGCCGAGGTGCATCTGATCAAGGTCGACGAGATCACCGAGGAGCAGTGGAGTCTGCTCGACGGCTCGGACGCGATCGTGTTCGGGTCACCGACCTACATGGGCACCGCGTCCGGCGCCTTCCACGCCTTCGCGGAGGCCACCTCGGCGCGCTGGGCCACCCAGGCCTGGAAGGACAAGCTCGCCGCCGGCTTCACCAATTCCGGTTCCAAGAGCGGCGACAAGCTGCACACGCTCCAGTTCTTCCAGATCCTGGCCGCGCAGCTCGGCATGCACTGGGTCAACCTCGGTCTGCTGCCCGGCTGGAACAGCAGCAGCGCCTCCGAGCACGACCTCAACCGCCTCGGCGTGTTCCTCGGCGCGGCCGCGCAGACCAACGTCGACGAGGGTGCCGAGGCCGTCCACAAGGCCGATGCGGCGACGGCGGAACACCTGGGCCGACGGGTCGCCGAGACCGCGTCGGTCTTCCTGGCCGGCCGGGCCCAGGCTGCATGATCGTTTCTGCGTCGCTCCGGCGGGCGCGGGTCTAGTACCCGAAGTCCTGGGTCCACCAGGGTCCGCCGGACCCGAAGTGCACGCCGACGCCCAGGGTCTTGAAGTCGCAGTTCAGTATGTTCGCCTTGTGGCCGGGGCTGTTCATCCAGGCTTCCATGACGGCGGCCGCGTCGGCCTGCCCGCGGGCTATGTTCTCGCCGCCGAGGCTGGATATGCCGGCCGCCTCGGCCCGGTCCCACGGGGTCTTCCCGTCGGGGTCGGTGTGGTCGAAGAAGCCCCGCGCGGCCATGTCGTCGCTGAACCTCTCGGCCAGCTCCGACAGCGCGCTGTTCGCGGAGAGGGCGCTGCACCCGACCTTGGCCCGCTCCTCGTTCACGAGGGCGAGCACCTCGGCCGCGGCCTGCGCCTCGGCGGAGACCGTCACCGCGGACTCGGACCTCTGGGGCGCCTTGGTGACCGCCTTCGCCTTGGAGGCGGAGGTCTGCGGCTCCTCCGAGGGAGTGACCTCGGGCTTCTTCTCGGCCGTCTCGCTCGGCGAGGCCGAGGCGGAGGACTTCGAGGCCGACGGAGTGGGCGAGGTCGAGGCCGGCGCCGAGGCGGAGCGGCCCGCGTCGCGGCTGGTCGAGGTGCCGGCGCGGCCGGGGTCGGCCGAGCCGGAGGTGCCGCCCTGTTCGGCGTTGGAGTTGCCGGGGGTGTCGGCGGCCTGCACACGGTCGCCGGGACCGGTGCCGCCGCCGAGCCGGTAGCCCTCCAGGCCGGGCACCACACCGGTGGCCACCGCGACGGTGCCGAGGGCGACCGCGGCGGAGACGCCGAGCAGACCCGCCTTGACCGGGGTGGCCGCCTTCTTCTTGCGACGGCGGCGGCCGGCCCCGCCCCGCCCACCGCCGTCCGGCATGAAGCCGTCGGTCGCGAAACCGTCGCCCGGGAAGCCGTCGCCGGCGAAGGCGTCGCCCGTGGAGCCGTAGCCCGTCGGGCCGTAGGCCTGGAAGCCGTCGGCCGTGGGACCGGTGCCGTACCCCTCCTCCGTCGCGTACAGGTACTCCCTGCTTCTCGCGACGGTGTCGGCGTACGCCTCCGGGTTCAGGTAGGGCGCGATGCCGAGCGTGTCGGGGCCGTCCGCGTACGCGTACTGCGGTTCATGGCTGTCCGTGTACGAGCCGTGCGTCTCCGTGACCCCCGTGGCGCGGCCCGTGGCGGCGCGGCCGGCGGCGGAGCGTCGGTGGCGTCCCATGCCTGTGCCTTCCTCGTCCCTCGGTCAACCCATCTCATACGATCTTGGGCGAACCCATCTCACTCGATCGAGTGAGTTTCATATGAGAATCATTGGGTCGGGACGGTACCGCATGGCGCCCGGGGAGGAAGTGCCCCGAGGGACATTGCCCGGTTAGGTTGCACCCATGAGTGAGGATGTGCGGCTGGTCGCCTGGGTCCGCGGACACGTGCAGGGTGTGGGATTCCGCTGGTTCACGCGGGCCAAGGCGCTGGAGATCGGCGGGCTGAGTGGTTTTGCTCTCAATCTGGCCGACGGCCGGGTCCAGGTGGTCGCCGAAGGAGCCAAAGAGGGCTGCGACGGCCTGCTGGACTGGCTCACGGGTGACGACACGCCCGGACGCGTGGACGGAGTCACCGAGATATGGGACACACCGCGCGGCGGCTACGACGGCTTCGCGATCCGCTGACCACCCCGCGCCGAGCGGCCGCCGCCCGGGGGAGGGATGTGCCACCGGCATGTGCCCCGGATGAAAAGGAGCAGGTGGTTGCCAAGAATCGCTTGCGCTGGCATGCTCCGCAGGCAAGGATGATCGCCACGTCTCCAGGGCCCCGCGTTCGTCGCAGCGCCGCCGTTCAGGCCGCGCTCCGGTGGGTTGCCCGCCAATACGGGGCGTGATCGTGTTGACCGTCAAACTTTTTGGTGAGACGCTGAAAGCACCCCGCGCACCTAGCTGTTTGGCATGGATGAACGGCAGCACGAACAAGATCTAGCCAAGACCGCGGGTGCGAATCCCTCACGACCCACACCGCTTCGGTCGGTCACTCAGTGTGGAGGACCATCCATCATGGCAAAGGCGCTTCTCGGTTACGTCGGCGGCTCCGACCCGCGACTCCTCGCCGAGATGCGACGGCTCCAGCAGCGCGTCCAGGATCTGGAATCCGAGCTCGGACGAATCCAGGCCGAGAACGACGCGCTCACGGCTGCCGCTTCTCACGACAGGTTCATGGAGAGCATCGACGCACACCAGGCGGAGCCTGCGCTCACCTGATCGCTGCACCGCTCCACGACAGCACCACGCAGTGGTCGGGCGACCCGTCTCAAGCGCGTCGGACCGCTAAGTTGTCAGAAGTTGCAAGGGACGCCTCGGCGTCCCTTCTTTCTTTCCCCCGCGTTTTCCCGCCCGCGTTCCCCCGCGTCCGGTGGGCCCGTCCCCGTCGTCCAGCGCCCTGCCCCCTCCGTCTTCTTAACGTGTGGTGTGCCCTGTGCGTTCATGGGTGAAACCGCGGGGTCGCCGGGCGTTCATGGAGTGAGACACCCCCGGAAGGTAGAGTCCAGCGCCGTGCACCTCAAGGCCCTGACCCTCCGGGGGTTCAAGTCGTTCGCCTCGGCGACCACGCTCCGGTTCGAACCCGGGATCACGTGCGTCGTCGGGCCCAACGGCTCGGGCAAGTCCAATGTCGTGGACGCGCTCACCTGGGTCATGGGCGAGCACAGCGCCAAGTCGCTGCGCGGCGGCAAGATGGAGGACGTCATCTTCGCCGGCACCACCGGCCGCCCCCCGCTGGGCCGCGCCGAGGTGTCCCTGACCATCGACAACTCCGACGGGGCCCTGCCCATCGAGTACGCCGAGGTCACCATCACGCGGATCATGTTCCGCAACGGCGGCAGCGAGTACCAGATCAACGGCGACACCTGCCGCCTCCTCGACATCCAGGACCTCCTCTCCGACTCCGGCATCGGCCGCGAGATGCACGTCATCGTCGGCCAGGGCCAGCTCGACTCCGTCCTGCACGCCGACCCCATGGGCCGCCGGGCCTTCATCGAGGAGGCGGCCGGCGTCCTCAAGCACCGCAAGCGCAAGGAGAAGGCGCTCCGCAAGCTCGACGCGATGCAGGCCAACCTCGCGCGGGTGCAGGACCTCACCGACGAACTGCGCCGCCAGCTCAAACCGCTGGGCCGGCAGGCGGCGGTCGCCCGCCGGGCCGCCGTGATCCAGGCGGACCTGCGGGACGCCCGCCTGCGCCTCCTCGCCGACGATCTCGTCCGGATGCGGGAGGCGCTCCAGGCCGAGGTGGCCGACGAGGCCGCCCTCAAGGAACGCAAGGAGGCCGCCGAGCAGGAACTCCGCAAGGCCCTCCAGCGCGAGGCGCTCCTGGAGGACGAGGTCCGTCGGCTCTCCCCCCGCCTCCAGCGCGCCCAGCAGACCTGGTACGAGCTCTCCCAGCTCGCCGAACGCGTCCGCGGCACGGTCTCCCTCGCCGACGCCCGGGTGAAGAGCGCGACCTCCGCGCCCCCCGAGGAGCGGCGCGGCCGCGACCCCGAGGACATGGAGCGCGAGGCCGCCCGGGTCCGGGAACAGGAGGCCGAGCTGGAGGCCGCCCTCGAAGCGGCCCAGCACGCCCTCGACGACACCGTCGCCCACCGCGCCGACCTCGAACGCGAACTCGCCGCCGAGGAACGGCGGCTGAAGGACGTCGCCCGCGCCATCGCCGACCGCCGGGAGGGCCTCGCCCGGCTGAACGGCCAGGTCAACGCCGCCCGGTCACGCGCCGCCTCGGCCCAGGCCGAGATCGACCGGCTGGCGGCGGCCAGGGACGAGGCACAGGAGCGGGCGTTCGCCGCCCAGGAGGAGTACGAGACCCTCCAGGCCGAGGTCGACGGCCTCGACGCGGGCGACGCCGAACTCGCCGAGCAGCACGACGCGGCGAAACGCCGGCTGGCCGAGGCCGAGGCCGCCCTCACCGCCGCCCGCGAGGCGGCCACCACGGCGGAACGCGAACGCGCGGCGACCAGGGCCCGCCACGAGGCGCTCGCCCTCGGCCTGCGGCGCAAGGACGGCACGGGCGCCCTGCTCGGCGCGCGCGACCGCCTCACCGGCCTGCTCGGCCCGGCCGCCGAACTGCTGACGGTGACACCGGGGTACGAGATCCAGCTGGCGGCGGCTTTCGGAGCGGCCGCGGACGCGATCGCGGTCACGACCCCGGCCGCGGCCGTTCAGGCCCTGCGCCTGCTCCGCAAACAGGACGCGGGCCGGGCGGCCCTCCTGCTCGCCTGTTCGCCGGACGCACCCCTCACCGGCGCGGGAAACGGCACGACCGGCCCTCATGCACCCGCGGACGCCCGACGACAGCCCGCGGCCGATCTCGTCCGCGCCCCGGCCGACCTGATGCCGGCCGTACGCCGCCTCCTCCACGACATCGTCGTGGTCGACACCCTGGAGGACGCCGAACACCTCGTCCGGACCCACCCCCACCTCACCGCGGTCACCGCCGAGGGCGACCTGCTGGGCGCCCACTTCGCCCACGGAGGTTCCGCCGGCGCCCCCAGCCTCCTGGAAGTACAGGCCTCGGTGGACGAGGCGGCCGCACAGCTCGAGGAACTGGCCGTACGCTGCGCGGAACTCGGCGAGGCCCAGCAGGAGGCCGGCGCACAGCGCAAGCGGTGCGCCGCGCAGGTGGAGGAACTGGGCGAGCGACGCCGGGCCGCCGACCGGGAGAAGTCGGCCGTGGCCCAGCAGCTCGGCCGGCTGGCCGGGCAGGCGCGCGGCGCGGCGGGCGAGGCCGAGCGGTCCACGGCGGCCGCCGCCCGCGCCCAGGACGCCCTCGACCGTGCACGGGAAGAGGCCGAGGAACTCGCCGAACGGCTGGCCGTGGCCGAGGAGATGCCCGTCGAGGAGGAGCCCGACACCTCGGTGCGCAACCGGCTCGCCGCCGACGGCGCCAATGCCCGCCAGACCGAGATGGAGGCGCGGCTCCAGGTCCGTACGCACGAGGAGCGGGTGAAGGGGCTGGCCGGCCGGGCCGACTCCCTCGACCGGGCCGCCCGCGCGGAACGCGAGGCACGCGCGCGTGCCGAGCAGCGGCGCGCCCGGCTGCGTCACGAGGCCGCCGTCGCCGGGGCCGTCGCCTCGGCCGCCCGCCAGCTGCTCGCGCATGTCGAGGTGTCCCTCGGCCGGGCGCAGGCGGAGCGGGCCGCCGCCGAGGCCGCCAAGGCACGCCGGGAGCAGGAGCTGGCCGCCGCCCGCACCGCCGGGCGCGACCTCAAGGCCGAGCTGGACAAGCTCACCGACTCGGTCCACCGCGGTGAGGTGCTCGGCGCCGAGAAGCGGATGCGGATCGAGCAGTTGGAGACCAAGGCGCTGGAGGAGCTGGGCGTGGAGCCCGCGGGGCTCGTCACCGAGTACGGGCCCCATCAACTCGTCCCGCCGTCGCCGCCCGCCGAGGGCGAGGTGCTGCCCGACGACCCGGAGCACCCCCGCAACCAGCCGGTGCCCTTCCGCCGCGCCGAGCAGGAGAAGCGGCTGAAGGCGGCCGAGCGGGCGTACCAGCAGCTCGGCAAGGTCAACCCGCTGGCGCTGGAGGAGTTCGCGGCGCTGGAGGAGCGCCACAAGTTCCTCAGCGAGCAGCTGGAGGACCTGAAGAAGACCCGCGCCGATCTCCTCCAGGTGGTGAAGGAGGTCGACGAGCGGGTCGAGCTGGTCTTCACCGAGGCGTTCCGGGACACGGCCCGGGAGTTCGAGGGTGTCTTCGGCCGGCTCTTCCCGGGCGGGGAGGGGCGGCTGATCCTGACCGACCCGGACAACATGCTGACCACCGGCGTGGACGTGGAGGCCCGGCCGCCGGGCAAGAAGGTCAAGCGGCTCAGCCTGCTCTCCGGCGGGGAGCGGTCGCTGACGGCCGTCGCCATGCTGGTGTCGATCTTCAAGGCCCGGCCCAGCCCGTTCTACGTGATGGACGAGGTCGAGGCCGCGCTCGACGACACCAACCTGCAGCGACTGATCCGCATCATGCAGGAGCTCCAGGAGTCCTCGCAGCTCATCGTGATCACCCACCAGAAGCGCACCATGGAGGTCGCCGACGCGCTGTACGGCGTGTCCATGCAGGGCGACGGGGTGTCGAAGGTGATCAGCCAGCGGTTGCGTTAACTCCTCCGGGTACCCCGACCTTCTTCCTTCATTCCTTGAACACACCTTGCTCTTCCGTGCCTCTTTTCTCACACCGCTTCGGCTAGTGGATTCAGAACTTGAAGACATAGGGTCTGCAGCGTTGTTCTTGCCTTCAGGCAGCGTTGCCGATGGCCTTAGGAGTTGAAGTGACGAGCACTGCGCAGGCACGGAAGTCGGGAGCCGCGACGGCTCCTCCCGATCATCTCGGGCACGTCATCTTCATCGCGGCGGCAGCGGCGATGGGCGGGTTCCTCTTCGGCTACGACAGCTCCGTGATCAACGGCGCCGTCGAGGCCATCCGGGACCGCTACGACATCGGTTCCGCCGCCCTCGCCCAGGTCATCGCCATCGCCCTGATCGGCTGCGCCGTCGGCGCCGCGACCGCCGGCCGGATCGCCGACCGCATCGGCCGCATCCGGGTCATGCAGATCGCCGCCGCGCTGTTCACCGTCAGCGCCGTCGGCTCGGCGCTGCCCTTCTCGCTGTGGGACTTCGCCCTGTGGCGGGTCGTCGGCGGGTTCGCCATCGGCATGGCCTCCGTCATCGGCCCCGCCTACATCGCCGAGGTCGCCCCGCCCGCCTACCGCGGCCGGCTCGGCTCCTTCCAGCAGGCCGCGATCGTCATCGGCATCGCCGTGTCGCAGCTGGTCAACTGGGGTCTGCTCAACGCGGCCGACGGCGACCAGCGCGGCTGGCTGATGGGCCTGGAGGCCTGGCAGGTCATGCTCGGCGTCATGGTCGTCCCGGCCGTCCTCTACGGCATGCTCTCCTTCGCCATCCCCGAGTCCCCGCGCTTCCTGATCTCCGTCGGCAAGCGGGAGCGGGCGCGGGAGATCCTCGCCGAGGTCGAGGGCGAGAGCGGTGATCTCGACGCCCGGGTGGCGGAGATCGAGCACGCCATGAACAGTGAGCACCGCTCCACCTTCAAGGACCTGCTCGGCGGCGGCTTCTTCTTCAAGCCGATCGTCTGGATCGGCATCGGCCTCTCCGTCTTCCAGCAGTTCGTCGGCATCAACGTCGCCTTCTACTACTCCTCCACGCTCTGGCAGTCGGTCGGCGTCGACCCGGCGGAGTCGTTCTTCTACTCCTTCACCACCTCGATCATCAACATCGTCGGCACCGTCATCGCGATGATCTTCGTGGACCGCATCGGCCGCCGCCCGCTCGCGATCATCGGCTCGGCCGGCATGGTGATCGGCCTCGCCCTGGAGGCCTGGGCCTTCTCCTACGACCTGGTCGACGGCCGGCTCCCAGCCGCCCAGGGCTGGACCGCCCTGATCGCCGCCCATGTCTTCGTCCTCTTCTTCGCCCTGTCCTGGGGCGTGGTCGTCTGGGTCATGCTCGGCGAAATGTTCCCCAGCAGGATCCGAGCCGCCGCCCTGGGCGTGGCCGCCTCCGCGCAGTGGATCGCCAACTGGGCCATCACCGCGAGCTTCCCGTCCCTCGCCGACTGGAACCTCTCCCTCACCTACGTCGTCTACACGGCCTCCGCGGCCCTCTCGATCCCCTTCGTCCTCAGGTACGTCAAGGAGACGAAGGGCAAGGCCCTGGAGGAAATGGGCTGACCGCCCCCCACAGCCGGGGGGAAGGGGCTCCAACCCCGCCGCCCCTCTCCCCGCCCCAGCCCCGCCCCCGCCCCGGCCACCCCGAAGCGGGGGCGGCGGCATGCGGCCCGCGAGGTTGACGGGGGATCGGCCCAGGGGGGTGGTTGGTAGACACACGGGGTGCGGGGGGCGCGGGGGTGTTCGGGGTGGGGGACCGGGGGTCGGTGTGGGGCGCGGGGCGCTGAGGTTCGGGGGCGGTGTTGGGCGCGGGGCGCCAGGGCGGGGCGGTCGGGTGTCCGGGTGGGGGTGTTGTCCGCCCGGTGGTCGGGCGGGGGCCTCGTAGGGCTGCTGGGGGCCGCCGCGGGGCGCCACGGTCCGGCGCGCGGTGTCACGGTCGGGTGCGTGGCGCGGGGCACTGTGGTCCGGTGGTCGGGGGCGTGGTGCGGGGGGCGCTCCGGTTCGGAGGTGAGGCGTTCGACGCGGACCCTGTGGCTCGGTGGTCAGGCGTTCGGCGCGGGGCCCTGTGGCTCGGTGGGCGGGTGGGGTGTGGGCGCGTACGGGCCCGGCGGGGCCGCCGGGCCAGTAGGTGAGCGCGGGTCGCGCCGAGGGCCGGTGGTGGGGGTTGGGTGCGGGGCCGCGGTCCGGTGGTGGGACGTTCGGTCCGGGCGCCGAGGCCCGGTGATCGGGTGGGGTGCGGGCGCGCCCGGACCCGGCGGGGCCGTGCGCGCCCGGTGGTGAGGCCGGGCCGCGCCGAGGGCCGGTGGTGAGGCCGGGCCGTGTCGAGGGGCGGGCTCAGGGCTGCAGTGCCGGGAGTACCCGTTCCGCGAACAGGCGCAGGCTTCGCCAGCCCTCCTCCAGCGGCATCCCGCCCGCCAGCGGATGCAGGACCAGGTTGTCCAGGTCCTGCGCCACGCACTCGTCCGGGGTGAGGATCCGGTAGACGCCCTCCGCGCGCAGCTCCTCGACCGTCGCCGCCCCCGAACGCACCGCCGAGTGGATCTCGCCGGACTGCCAGGAGGCGTAGGTGCGGGCCTCGTGCAGGAAGTGGCCGCCGTACTCGGCCCAGGCCCGGTCCGGGTCCTCGGCGATGTGCAGCAGCGGCGTCTCGGCGCCCGGCATCATCGTCCAGCCCTGCGTCCCGTACTCCACGAGCCGCTCCTTGTAGTACGTCTCCAGCTCCGGCAGATGCGCGCTCGGGAAGAACGGCAGGCCGAGCCGGGCGGCCCGGCGGGCGGCGGCCTTCGAGGAGCCGCCGACCAGCAGCAGCGGGTGCGGATCGGACGCCGGGCGCGGGGTGACTCGTACGGTACGGCCCCGGTACTCGAACTCCTCGCCGGTCCACGCCTTCAGGACGGTCTCCAGCAGCTCGTCCTGGAGCCGGCCGCGCCGCGTCCAGTCGACGCCCGCGCGGTCGTACTCCTCGCGCCGGTAGCCGATCCCGGCGACCGTGAGCAGCCGGCCGCCGCTGAGCAGGTCCAGGACCGCGATGTCCTCGGCCAGCCGCAGCGGGTCGTGCAGCGGGCCGATCACCGCCGACACCGTGACCGCCAGCCGCCGGGTCGCCCCCAGCACCGCGCCCGCGAAGACGAACGGCGACGGCAGCCAGTTGTTCCCGGCACCGTGGTGCTCCTCGGTCTGCACGGTGGTCACCCCGTGCTCGTCGGCGTACGCGGCCATCTCCAGCGCGGCCCGGTAGCGGGCGCCCAGCTCGGCGGGGGAGGCGCCGGGTGCGACGAGGTTGAATCGGACGACGGTGACGGGCATGACGGACCCCCTTCGGCGGATGTGGGGGGACCGTAGCTGACGGTTCGTCAGGTGACCAGAGGCGCGAGACACCCGCCCCGGGGAGCCGGGCCGCCGCCGGGAGCGGGATGGATACTGGACGGGTTATGGAAACCGTCATCCTTGCTGTAGTCATCGCCGTGGTCGTGCTCGCGGTGCTCGGCGGGCTCGTCGTCGGCAGTCGGCGCAAGAAGCCGCTGCCCCCGCCGCCCCCCGCAGCGCCCGACATCACCGCGCCTCCGGCCGAGCCGCACGTCGGCGACGAGGCCGAGACGCCGCGCGAAGAACCGCGCCGCACGATCGAGGAGGTGGATCTTCCCGACGGCGGCCCGGCCGGGGTCGTCGTCGAGGAACCGCCCGCCGTCGAGGCCCCGGAGATCGAGATCCCGGAGCCCACCGCGGGGCGTCTCGTACGCCTGCGCGCCCGTCTCTCCCGCTCCCAGAACGCCCTGGGCAAGGGGCTGCTCACCCTGCTCGCGCGCGAGCACCTCGACGACGACACCTGGGAGGAGATCGAGGACACCCTGCTCACCGCCGACGTCGGCGTCCTGCCCACCCAGGAGCTGGTGGACCGGCTGCGCGAGCGGGTGAAGGTGCTCGGCACCCGCACCCCCGAGGAGCTGCGCGGCCTGCTGCGCGAGGAGCTGCTCAAGCTGGTCGGCACCGACGTCGACCGCACGGTGCGGACCGAGCCCGAGGACCGCAAGCCCGGCATCGTGATGGTCGTCGGCGTCAACGGCACCGGCAAGACCACCACCACCGGCAAGCTCGCCCGGGTGCTGGTCGCCGACGGCCGTACCGTCGTCCTCGGCGCCGCCGACACCTTCCGCGCCGCCGCCGCCGACCAGCTCCAGACCTGGGGCGAGCGGGTCGGCGCGCACACCGTGCGCGGGCCCGAGGCCGGCGACCCCGCCTCCGTCGCGTTCGACGCGGTGAAGGAGGGCAAGGAGATGGGCGTCGACGTGGTGCTCATCGACACCGCCGGGCGGCTGCACACCAAGACCGGGCTCATGGACGAGCTGGGCAAGGTCAAGCGGGTCGTCGAGAAGCACGCCCCGCTCGACGAGGTGCTGCTCGTCCTGGACGCCACCACCGGGCAGAACGGCCTGGTCCAGGCCCGCGTGTTCGCCGAGGTCGTCGACATCACCGGCATCGTGCTGACCAAGCTCGACGGCACCGCCAAGGGCGGCATCGTCGTCGCCGTCCAGCGGGAGCTGGGCGTCCCGGTCAAGCTCATCGGCCTCGGCGAGGGCGCGGACGACCTGGCGCCGTTCGAGCCGGAGGCGTTCGTTGACGCCCTCATCGGAGAGTGACCCGCTCTTAGCGAAGAGCCCCGTGAGCCAGGTGACCGCGTATGCGGGACCGGCTTCGGGACGCGCGAGAAGCGCCCGCCCCCAGGTGCAGTGGGAGCGGGCGCTTCGCTGTGTACGGCCGGGGCCCCCTAGTGCCGTGACCGGAAAGGTTCACCGGCTCGCGACGCCCGGCACGGCACCTCGCCGCGTTGTCGCATCACCCGAGTACATCCAGTACGCGGGCGACGCTCCGCCTTGCGATGCACCGCACCGGACGCCGCGAGCTTCCCGGCAAACCTTTCCGGTCACGGCACTAGGCGCGGGAGCGGTGCGCCACGTACGCCAGGGTCCCGAGCAGCAGCCGGGCCTCCGGGGGCCGGGTCGCCGAGTCCAGGGCCGGCGGGCGCAGCCAGTGGACCGGGCCGAGGCCGCCGCGGTCGGAGGGCGGGGCCGTGACGTACGTACCGGGGCCGAGGCCGCGCAGGTCGAGGGCGGCCGGGTCGTCCCAGCCCATGCGGTAGAGGAGGCCGGTCAGCCCGGCCGCGGCGCCGGGGGCGACGAAGAACTGGGTGCGGCCCTCGGGGGTGGCGGTGACCGGACCGAGCGGCAGGCCCATGCGCTCCAGCCGGACCAGGGCGCGGCGCCCGGCGGGCCCGGCGACCTCGATCACGTCGAAGGCGCGCCCGACCGGCAGCATCACCGCGGCGCCCGGGAACTCCGCCCAGGCCCGCGTCACGTCGTCGAGGGTGGCGCCGGCCGGCACCCGGGGCGCGAACTCCAGGGGATGGGCGCCGGGTTCGGGGCAGTCGCGGCGGCCGCAGGAGCAGACGCCGGCCGCGGCCCGGGCACCCGGTACGACGTCCCAGCCCCACAGTCCTGTGAACTCGGCGACGGCGGTGCACTCGGACGAGCGACCGCGCCTGCGCGTGCCGGAGCGGATCTCGCGGATGCCGCCGATCGTGAAGCCCATGCCCCCTCCAACGGGTGTGCGGCGCCGGTGGTTACGTAACGGTCGCATGTCGTAACTCTGCGTGCTTTCGCTGCCCGGCGGCCGCCCGCTGTAGACGGCGTCCGGAAGCACGCCGGGTGGTGTGGTCGGCGACACGCGCCCCTGAGTGCTTCCCTCCGCTCACCCCCACCCGTCCTGTGTCAAGTGAATCGCCTACGGGGCATCGGTAGTTCATTCGAAGGGGTGGCGAATGGTGGCGTTTCCGGGATCCTCGTGGCTGTGTCCGTGATCGTAGGATTACTTTGAGTGTGCGGGTCCTGGAGGCACATGCGCTTGTGGGTATGCCGGAGGCAAGTCGACTTTCCGTTCGAGGGGTGACAACTATCGGACGAGGGGCGGTATTTACCGGCATTCTGATAAGGCTTGGCGCACTCAGTGACAAGTGGTCTCAGGGATGGGGGCGTTCCAGTGAGCGGCAATGACGGAAGCGGGAGCGGCGCTTCGCATGCGGACAAGCGCCCGAACGAGCTGCTCACCTCCTGGTTCGTGCGCAGCGGCTGGTCCAAGGGTGAACTGGCCCGGCAAGTCAACCGTCGCGCACGCCAGTTGGGCGCCAACCACATCTCCACCGACACCTCACGTGTGCGCCGCTGGCTGGACGGCGAGAACCCCCGCGAGCCCATCCCCCGGATCCTCTCCGAGCTGTTCTCCGAGCGGTTCGGCTGCGTCGTCTCGGTCGAGGACCTCGGTCTGCGCGCCACCCGTCAGGCGCCCTCCGCGACCGGCGTCGACCTGCCCTGGACGGGCCCGCAGGCGGTGGCCCTGCTCAGCGAGTTCTCGCGCAGCGACCTGATGCTGGCGCGGCGCGGCTTCCTCGGAACCTCGCTGGCGCTGTCCGCGGGCCCGTCCCTGATCGAGCCGATGCAGCGCTGGCTCGTCCCCACCCAGCCCGCCCCGCTCACGGAGCCCGAGTCCGTGCCCACCAGCCGGGCCCGCGGCCGGCTCTCCAGGCCCGAGCTGGACCTGCTGGAGTCCACCACCGTGATGTTCCGGCAGTGGGACGCCCAGTGCGGCGGCGGACTGCGCCGCAAGGCCGTCGTCGGCCAGCTCCACGAGGTGACCGACCTCCTCCAGGAACCCCAGCCCGAGGCGACCTCCCGCAAGCTGTTCAAGGTCGCCGCCGAGCTGGCCGAACTCGCCGGCTGGATGAGCTACGACGTGGGGCTCCAGCCGACCGCCCAGAAGTACTTCGTGCTCGCCCTGCACGCCGCCAAGGAAGCCGGCGACCGGCCGCTCGGCTCGTACGTCCTGTCCAGCATGAGCCGCCAGATGATCCACCTGGGACGGCCCGAGGACGCGCTGGAACTGATCCACCTCGCGCAGTACGGCAGCCGGGACTGCGCGAGCCCGCGCACCCAGTCCATGCTGTATGCGATGGAGGCCCGCGCCTACGCCAACATGGGCCAGCCGGGCCGCTGCAAACGGGCCGTGCGGATGGCCGAGGACACCTTCGCCGACGCCGACGAGTGGGACGAGCCGGACCCCGACTGGATCCGCTTCTTCTCCGAGGCCGAGCTGTACGGCGAGAACAGCCACTCCTTCCGCGACCTCGCCTACGTCGCAGGCCGCAGCCCCGCCTACGCCTCCCTCGCCGAACCCCTGATGCAGAAGGCCGTACGCCTGTTCGCCGACGACGCCGACCACAAGCGGTCGTACGTGCTGAACCTCATCGGCATGGCCACCGTGCACCTGCTGCGCCAGGAGCCCGAGCAGAGCGCCGTCCTGGCCGCCCGGGCCATGCAGGAGGCCAAGAAGGTCCGCTCCGAGCGGGTCAACACTCGTATTCGAAAGACCGTCGACAGTGCCGTCCGCGAGTTCGGCGACCTGGCCGAGGTCGTGGACCTCACCGAGCGGCTCGCCATGGAGCTGCCGGAGACGGCCGAGGCCGTCTGACGCCCCGATCCAACCCCGCAACCACTGGGCGAAACCCATGAACCCCGGCCGCGGCCGGCCTTCCCGAAGTGCCCGACTCGGCTCCCCCATGCCAGGTCATCGGAAGGCCGTCCGCGGCCGGTTTCCTTCCCCGAAGGAAGGTTGCGCCACGATAACGATCCGCTCGGCGAACATCAGCCAGTTCACCGACGCGTAACGCACCAGGTGCCTTCGTCACGGCGGCGAAACAACGAGGGGCTTCGACCGAAACGGCGCTGCGTCAATCTCATGGCGCATAACCGGCCCACCCCTCTTTTCCGCTCTGGCTTCGCCCGCACGGGGCCGTACTACGACGAGGAGACGCCGATGGCACCAGCCATCACGCTTGCCGCAGACAAGCTGTCTGTGGCCAACACAGGTTTCATGCTCATCTGTTCCGCCCTGGTGCTGATCATGACCCCGGGTCTGGCCTTCTTCTACGGAGGCATGGTCCGCGTCAAGAGCACCCTCAACATGCTGATGATGAGCTTCATCAGCATGGGCATCGTCACGATCCTGTGGGTGCTGTACGGCTTCTCCATGGCGTTCGGCACGGACCACGGATCGCTCGTCGGCTGGGAGTCCGACTTCGTCGGATGGGCCGGCATCGACAAGGCGGACATCTGGTCCGGGTACACGATCCCGGTCTTCGCCTTCGCCGTCTTCCAGATGATGTTCGCCATCATCACCCCCGCCCTGATCAGCGGCGCGATCGCCGACCGGGTGAAGTTCTCCGCGTGGTCGATCTTCGTCGTCCTGTGGGCCACGGTCGTGTACTTCCCGGTCGCCCACTGGGTCTGGGGCACCGGAGGCTGGGCCTTCGACCTCGGCGTGATCGACTTCGCCGGTGGTACCGCGGTCCACATCAACGCGGGTGCCGCGGCGCTCGGCGTGATCCTGGTCATCGGCAAGCGCGTCGGCTTCAAGAAGGACCCGATGCGCCCGCACAGCCTCCCGCTGGTCATGCTCGGCGCCGGTCTGCTGTGGTTCGGCTGGTTCGGCTTCAACGCCGGCTCGTGGCTCGGCAACGACGACGGCGTCGGCTCCCTGATGTTCGTCAACACCCAGATCGCCACCGCCGCCGCCATGCTCGCCTGGCTCGTGTACGAGAAGATCCGCCACGGCGCGTTCACCACGCTGGGCGCCGCCTCCGGCGCGGTCGCGGGTCTGGTCGCCATCACCCCCTCCGGCGGCGCGATCACCCCGATCGGCGCCATCGCGATCGGCGCCATCGCCGGTGTCCTGTGCGCCATGGCCGTCGGCCTGAAGTACAAGTTCGGCTACGACGACTCCCTCGACGTCGTCGGCGTCCACATGGTCGGCGGTATCGCCGGCTCCCTGCTGATCGGCTTCTTCGCCAGCGGCAAGGGCCAGTCCGACGTCAAGGGCCTCTTCTACGGCGGCGGCCTGGACCAGTTCTGGAAGCAGTGCGCCGGTGTCTTCGCCGTCCTCGCCTACTCCCTGATCGCCTCCGCGGTGCTCGCCTTCCTCCTCGACAAGACCATCGGTATGCGGGTCGACGAGGACGAGGAGATCTCCGGCATCGACCAGGCCGAGCACGCCGAGACCGCCTACGACTTCAGCGGTGCCGGTGGCGGCGCCGCCCGGACCGCCGCGCCGGCCGCCGTCGGTTCCGCGAGCAGCAAGAAGGTGGACGCATGAAGCTCATCACCGCCGTCGTCAAGCCCCACCGGCTCGACGAGATCAAGGAAGCCCTCCAGGCCTTCGGCGTGCACGGCCTGACGGTCACCGAGGCGAGCGGTTACGGTCGTCAGCGGGGACACACCGAGGTCTACCGCGGCGCCGAGTACACGGTCGACCTGGTCCCCAAGATCCGCATCGAGGTGCTGGCCGAGGACGACGACGCCGAGCAGCTGATCGACGTCATCGTCAAGGCGGCCCGCACCGGCAAGATCGGTGACGGCAAGGTCTGGTCCCTCCCGGTCGAGACGGCCGTCAGGGTCCGCACCGGCGAGCGCGGCCCCGACGCGCTCTGACCGCAGAACAGAACAGGAGTCGCTGGGTGACGGGCACAGACGTGCGAAACGAAACAGAGGACTCGGGACCCAGCGGCTATGCGGCGGCCCGGCTGCGCCTCCTCACCGAGGAGGCGCGGTCCGGGCCGCCGCGCCGTGCCGCCCTCTCCGCGCTCACGGACGACTGGCTGGCCGGACTGTTCACCGCGGCGGCCGAGGGACTGGCCGGCGTCTCCCTGGTCGCCGTCGGCGGCTACGGCCGCGGCGAGCTCTCCCCCCGCAGCGACCTCGACCTGCTGCTCCTGCACGACGGCAGCGACCCCAAGGCCGTCGCCGCCCTCGCCGACCGCCTCTGGTACCCCGTCTGGGACCTCGGCCTCGCCCTCGACCACTCCGTGCGCACCCCCGCCGAGGCCCGCAAGACCGCCGGGGAGGACCTGAAGGTCAACCTCGGTCTCCTCGACGCCCGCCACCTCGCCGGCGACCTGGCCCTGACCTCCGGACTGCGCACCGCCGTCCTCGCCGACTGGCGCAACCAGGCCCCCAGACGCCTGCCCGAGCTCCAGGAACTCTGCGCCGAGCGCGCCGAGCGCCAGGGAGAGCTCCAGTACCTCCTGGAACCCGACCTCAAGGAGGCCCGCGGCGGCCTCCGGGACGCCACCGCGCTGCGCGCCGTCGCCGCCTCCTGGCTCGCCGACGCGCCCCGCGAGGGCCTCGACGACGCCCGCCGCCGCCTCCTCGACGTCCGTGACGCCCTCCACCTGGCCACCGGCCGCGCCACCGACCGCCTCGCCCTCCAGGAGCAGGACCAGGTAGCCGCCGGACTCGGCCTCCTCGACGCCGACACCCTCCTGCGGCAGGTATACGAGGCCGCGCGCGTCATCTCCTACGCCAGCGACGTCACCTGGCGGGAAGTCGCCCGCGTGCTGCGCTCCCGCGCCGTACGGCCACGACTGCGCGCCATGCTCGGCGGCGGGAAGCCCGTCCCCGAGCGGTCCCCGCTCGCCGAGGGCGTCGTGGAGCAGGACGGCGAGGTGGTGCTCGCCCGCGCCGCCCGCCCCGAACGCGACCCCGTGCTGCCGCTGCGCGCCGCGGCCGCCGCCGCCCAGGCCGGCCTCCCGCTCTCCCTGCACGCCGTACGGCGCCTCGCCGCCACCGTGCGCGCCCTGCCGACCCCCTGGCCGGCCGAGGCCCGCGAACAGCTGGTCACCCTGCTCGGCTCCGGCCGGCCCACCGTGGAGGTCTGGGAGGCGCTGGAGGCCGAGGGCCTGATCACCCGGCTGCTGCCCGACTGGGAGCGGGTGCGCTGCCGGCCGCAGCGCAACGCCGTGCACATCTGGACCGTCGACCGGCACCTCATCGAGACCGCCGTGCGCGCCTCCGAGTTCACCCGCCGCGTCAGCCGCCCCGACCTCCTCCTGGTCGCCGCGCTGCTGCACGACATCGGCAAGGGCTGGCCCGGCGACCACTCGGTCGCGGGCGAGATCATCGTCAAGGACGTCGCCGCCCGCATCGGCTTCGACCGCGCGGACGTGGCGGTGCTCTCCTCCCTCGTACGGCACCACCTGCTGCTCGTCGAGACGGCGACCCGGCGCGACCTGGAGGACCCGGCCACGGTCCGCTCGGTCGCCGACGCCGTCGGCTCGCAGAGCACCCTCGAACTGCTGCACGCGCTCACCGAGGCGGACGCGCTGGCCACCGGGCCCGCCGCCTGGTCCTCCTGGCGGGGTTCGCTCGTGGCGGACCTGGTCAAGCGGGTCGGGGCGGTCCTCGCCGGGGACGAACCGCAGGAGCCGGACACCGCCGCGCCCACCGCCGAGCAGGAACGGCTCGCCATCGAGGCGGTCGCCACCGGCAGCCCCGTCCTGGCCCTGCGCGCCCAGACCGAACCGCCCGCCGACGCGGGGGAGCAGCCGCCCGGCGACCCCGAGCCGCTCGGCGTGGAACTGCTCATCGCCGTACCCGACCAGGAGGGCGTGCTGCCCGCCGTGGCCGGCGTGCTCGCCGTGCACCGGCTGACCGTGCGCACCGCCGAGCTGCGCGCCCTGGACCTGCCGGACGGCGTCGAGGGCTCCGTCCTGCTGCTGAACTGGCGGGTCGCCGCCGAGTACGGCTCGCTGCCGCAGGCCGCCCGGCTGCGCGCCGACCTCGTGCGCGCCCTCGACGGCTCCCTGGACATCGCCGGTCGGCTCGCCGAGCGCGACGCGGCCTACCCCCGGCGCCGGGGCGTGGTCGCGCCCCCGCCGCGCGTGACGGTCGCCCCGGCCGCCTCCCGGCACGCCACCGTCATCGAGGTCCGCGCCCAGGACGCGCCGGGGCTGCTGTTCCGGATCGGCTCGGCCCTGGAGGACGCGGCGGTACGGGTGCGCAGCATGCACGTCAGCACCCTGGGCGCCAACGCCGTCGACGCCTTCTACGTCACCGGCGCGCAGGGGGCGCCGCTGCCGGTCGACGAGGCGGCGGCCGTCTCCCGCAAGCTGGAGGAGACCCTGCGGGGCTGAGCCCGGCACACCGCCGGACCGGGTCGCGGCACTGCCGTGACCCGGTCTTGCCCGTCCGGGATACCCTTGAAGACGCTCGTACCGCCCCCGACCCCGAGGACCGACGCCGCCGTGTTCGATACTCTCTCCGATCGCCTCTCAGCGACTTTCAAGAACCTGCGCGGCAAGGGACGGCTCTCCGAGGCGGACATCGACGCCACCGCGCGCGAGATCCGCATCGCGCTGCTCGAGGCCGACGTGGCCCTGCCGGTCGTGCGCAGCTTCATCAAGAACGTGAAGGAGCGCGCCCTCGGTGTCACGGCCTCCCGGGCGCTGAACCCCGCCCAGCAGGTCCTGAAGATCGTCAACGAGGAACTCGTCACGATCCTCGGCGGGGAGACCCGACGGCTGCGGTTCGCCAAGCAGCCGCCCACCGTGATCATGCTGGCCGGTCTCCAGGGCGCCGGCAAGACCACCCTCGCGGGCAAGCTCGGCCGCTGGCTGAAGGAGCAGGGCCACTCGCCGCTGCTCGTCGCCTGCGACCTCCAGCGCCCCAACGCCGTCAACCAGCTCAGCGTCGTCGCCGAGCGCGCGGGCGTCGCCGTCTACGCGCCCCAGCCGGGCAACGGCGTCGGTGACCCGGTCCAGGTCGCCAAGGACTCCATCGAGTTCGCGAAGGCCAAGGTCCACGACATCGTGATCGTGGACACCGCCGGCCGCCTCGGCATCGACCAGGAGTTGATGCAGCAGGCCGCGGACATCCGCGACGCCGTCTCGCCCGACGAGATCCTCTTCGTCGTCGACGCGATGATCGGCCAGGACGCCGTCAACACCGCCGAGGCCTTCCGCGACGGCGTCGGCTTCGACGGTGTCGTGCTCTCCAAGCTCGACGGCGACGCCCGCGGCGGTGCGGCCCTGTCGATCCGCCAGGTCACCGGCAAGCCGATCATGTTCGCGTCGAACGGCGAGAAGCTCGACGACTTCGACGCCTTCCATCCGAACCGGATGGCCTCCCGCATCCTCGACATGGGTGACCTGCTCACCCTGATCGAGCAGGCGGAGAAGACGTTCAGCCAGGAAGAGGCCGAGAAGATGGCCTCCAAGCTGGCGTCGAAGAAGGGCCAGGACTTCACCCTGGACGACTTCCTGTCCCAGATGGAGCAGGTCAGGAAGATGGGCAGCATCAGCAAGCTGCTCGGCATGCTGCCCGGTATGGGGCAGATCAAGGACCAGATCAACAACCTCGACGAGCGGGACGTCGACCGCACCGCCGCGATCATCAAGTCGATGACCCCGGCCGAGCGCCAGGACCCCACGATCATCAACGGCTCGCGCCGCGCCCGTATCGCCAAGGGTTCCGGCGTCGAGGTCAGCGCGGTCAAGGGCCTGGTCGAGCGGTTCTTCGAGGCCCGCAAGATGATGTCCCGCATGGCCCAGGGCGGCGGTATGCCCGGCATGCCGGGGATTCCCGGCATGGGCGGCGGTCCCGGCCGGCAGAAGAAGCAGCCGAAGCAGGCCAAGGGCAAGCAGCGCTCCGGCAACCCGATGAAGCGCCGCCAGCAGGAGCTGGAGGCGGCCCAGCGCCGCGAGGCCCAGGCACAGGGCGGCAACGCCTTCGGGGTGCCGCAGCAGGGCGCCCAGGACTTCGAGCTGCCCGACGAGTTCAAGAAGTTCATGGGCTGACGCGACCGTCGCCGGTTGTCACGACACTGAGGGCGCCCTTCCGCCGGGAAGGGCGCCCTCAGCGCATGCCGAGGCCCGGTGTCTGCCGTAACGTCCAGATATGAGCAATGCCGCTCCGCCGCGCAGGGCACCCGACCAGCCATGGCGCTCCGAGGGCACCCCGGACGAGGGAACACCGCCTCCCGCCGGCCCCGGTGGCAGACGTCCCCGGGGCCGCTGGTGGGGCCTCGCCGTCACCGCGGTGATCGTCTTCCTGATCGTCTACGTCGGACTGAACTACCTCGGCCAGGGCAACGAGCCGACCATCTCCTACACCGAGTTCAGCAGACAGGTCGACGAGGGCAACGTCGCGAAGATCTACTCCAAGGGCGACGCGATCCAGGGCGAGCTGAGGAAGGCCCGGGACAACCCCGACGACGACGGCACCTACACCCGGTTCAGGACCCAGCGCCCCGCCTTCGCCGACGACAACCTCTGGCAGAACCTGAGCAGCCACGACGTCACGGTCACCGCCCGGCCGGTCGTGCAGCAGCGCAGTCTGCTCTCCAACCTGCTGATCTCGCTGATCCCGATCGTGCTGCTGGTCGCGGTGTGGGTCTTCTTCGCCCGCAGGTTCACCGGGGGCCTCGGCGGGGCCGGCGGCATGCTCGGCCGCAAGGCGCCGCCCAAACCCGTCGAGCTGCGCCCCGGCACCCAGCGCACGACCTTCGCCGACGTGGCCGGCATCGACGAGGTCAAGGGCGAGCTGGACGACGTCGTCGACTTCCTGGAACACCCGGACGCCTACCGCAGGATGGGCGCCAAGATGCCCCGCGGGGTGCTGCTCGCGGGCTCGCCCGGCACCGGCAAGACCCTGCTGGCCCGCGCGGTGGCCGGCGAGGCGGGGGTGCCGTTCTTCTCGGCCTCCGCCTCCGAGTTCATCGAGATGATCGTGGGCGTCGGCGCCTCCCGGGTCCGGGAGCTGTTCGCCGAGGCCCGCAAGGTGGCGCCGTCGATCATCTTCATCGACGAGATCGACACCATCGGCCGGGTCCGCAGCGGGGGCGCGTCGGTGAGCGGTCACGACGAGCGCGAACAGACGCTGAACCAGATCCTCACCGAGATGGACGGCTTCTCCGGCTCCGAGGGCGTGATCGTCATCGCCGCCACCAACCGCGCCGACATCCTCGACCCGGCGCTCACCCGGCCGGGCCGCTTCGACCGGGTCGTCAGCGTCTCCCCTCCCGACCGCGGCGGACGCGAGGCGATCCTGCGCATCCACACCCGCCGGATCCCGCTCGCCCCCGACGTGGACCTGACCCAGGTGGCCCGCACCACCCCCGGCATGACCGGCGCGGATCTGGCCAATCTGGCCAACGAGGCCGCCCTGCTCGCCGTCAAGCGCAAGCAGAGCCAGGTCACCCCGGCGCACCTGTCGGAAGCGCTGGAGAAGGTGCAGCTCGGAGCCGAACGCACCCTGGTGATGCCCGAGGAGGACCGCCGCCGCACCGCCTACCACGAGAGCGGCCACGCCCTCCTCGGCATGCTCCAGCCGGGCGCCGACCCCGTCCGCAAGGTCACCATCGTGCCCCGCGGCCGCGCCCTCGGCGTGACCATGTCGACCCCGGAGGTCGAGCGGTACGCGCACTCCGAGCAGTATCTGCGCGGCCGCATCATCGGCGCCCTCGGCGGGATGGCGGCCGAGGAGGTGATCTACGGGGTCGTCACGACCGGCGCCGAGAACGACCTCGAACAGGTCACCAACATCGCCCGCGGGATGGTCGCCCGCTGGGGCATGAGCGACCGCGTCGGCCGGCTCTCCGCCCTGCCGAGCGACGCCCAGCAGGCCTACGGCCTCGCCGCCGCGCCCGCCACCCTCGACGTCATCGACGACGAGATGCGCCGGATCGTCGACGAGTGCTACGCCGAGGCGCTGACCAAACTCCGCGACCACCGCGGCCAGCTGGACGCCCTCGCCGAGGCGCTCCTGGAGCACGAGACCCTGGAGGAGGCGGACGCCTACCGCATCGCCGGGATCACCCGGCTCCGCAAGGACGAGGACTGAGTCCCGGGACGACCCGTCACCGCGTACGGGCGACGCGTCACGGCGTACGGGCGATCAGGTACCGGAACACGTTCGGCATCCACACCGTGCCGTCCCGCCTGCGGTAGGGGTGCAGCGCCTCCGCCAGCTCCTTGCCGACCTGGTCCTGGTCGGCCGCCGCGACCGCCGTGTCGAACAGCCCCGTCGACAGCAGGCCCCGGACGGCACTGTCCACCCCGGCGTACCCGAAGGGACAGGCCACCCGGCCGGAACCGTCCGGCCTCAGCCCCGCACGCTGCGCGGTCTCCTCCAGGTCGTCCCGCAGGGCGTGCCGCAGCCGGCCCGGGCCGCCGTCGGCCTCGGCGTCGCGCGTCAGGGCGTCCGGTCCGGCCACCGCGCGCAGTACGTCCCAGGTGGCGCAGCGCTCCGGCGGGCCCCAGCCGACGAGCACCACCGGCGCCCCCCGCTCGGCCAGCGGCACCGCCGCCGCGAGCGGCCCGGCCAGCGCCTCCGCGTCCCCGGCGAGGGCGCCGATCGGCTCGAAGGCGGTCACCAGGGTGTACGCAGGCGTTTCCACGCCGGCCGCGTCCCCCGGTGACCGGCCGGTCAGCCGGATGTCCCCGCGCGCTGGTCCCTCCCCGGCCGAGGGCAGCAGCCGCTCGCGCGCGAGGGCCAGCCGCTCGGGGGAGCCCGGCTCGGCCCCGGTGAGGGACGCGCCCCGGGAGGCGGCCATCAGCAGGGCGAGCCCGGAGCCGCAGCCGAGGGCGAGCAGCCGGGTGCCGGGGCCCACTTCCAGCCGCTCGTAGACGGCCTCGTAGAGCGGAACCAGCATCCGTTCCTGGATCTCGGACCAGTCACGCGCGCGTGCACCCAGGTCCGTACGGGGCACCGGCCCCGCGGTGGGAAGGTGCTGCCGCACGAGCACAGGTGTCATGAATAAGCGCCCCATTCCGCCGAGAATTTGCCGCAGTACCGATCAGGTGACCCCCGTGCAGTGCCTTCGCACCGCTCCCGTATGCCAGGTAACTCCCCCTCTGCGGCCGCGTCCAGGGGTCTCGGGGCCCTGTCTGCGGACGCGCGGGGGGGAGTGGCGAGAATTCACATTCCGGCAACGTGGGCCCGTAGCATCGCGTCATGGCCAAGGCACCCGTTCTCACGCCGCGGGCGGACGACTTCCCCCGGTGGTACCAGGATCTGATCAGCAAGGCGGAACTGGCCGACAACGGTCCGGTGCGCGGCACCATGGTCATCCGGCCGTACGGATACGGGCTGTGGGAGCGGATGCAGGCCGAGATGGACGCCCGCATCAAGGAGACGGGCACCCAGAACGCGTACTTCCCGCTGCTGATCCCGCAGTCGTACCTGACCCGCGAGGCCGACCACGTCGAGGGCTTCGCCCCGGAACTGGCGGTGGTCACGCACGGCGGCGGCAAGGAGCTGGAGGAGCCGGCGGTGGTCCGCCCCACCTCCGAGATGATCATCAACGAGTACTTCGCCAAGTGGGTGCAGAGCTACCGCGACCTGCCCCTGCTCATCAACCAGTGGGCGAACGTGGTCCGTTGGGAGCTGCGCCCCCGGCTGTTCCTGCGGACGACCGAGTTCCTCTGGCAGGAGGGGCACACCGCCCACGCGACCTACGAGGACGCCCGCGACTTCGCCGCGCACATCCACCGCCGGGTCTACGAGGACTTCATGGTGAACGTCCTCGCGATGGACGTGGTGGCCGGCCGCAAGACCACCCGGGAGCGGTTCGCCGGAGCCGTCAACACCCTCACCCTCGAAGGGATGATGGGCGACGGCAAGGCGCTCCAGATGGCCACCAGCCATGAACTCGGCCAGAACTTCGCCCGGGCCTTCGACACCACCTACCTGTCGAAGGACGGCACGCAGGAGCTGGTCTGGCAGACCTCCTGGGGTTCGACGACCCGCATGATCGGCGCCCTGGTGATGATGCACGGCGACGACGACGGGCTGCGGGTGCCGCCCCGGCTGGCGCAGATCCAGGCCGTGCTCCTCGCGGTCAAGGGCGAGGAGGCGGTTCTGGCCAAGGTCCGCGAGCTGGGCGACCGGCTGCGGGCGGCCGGCATCCGGGTGCACGTCGACGACCGCACCGACGTGCCCTTCGGGCGGCGCGCGGTCGACTGGGAGCTGAAGGGCGTGCCGGTCCGTGTGGAGATCGGGCCGCGCGACCTGGAGAACGGCACCGCGATGCTGGCCCGCCGCATCCCGGGAGGCAAGGAGCCGGTGGCCCTCGACAGCCTCGTACAGCTCCTGCCGTCCGTGCTGGAGGAGGACCAGGCGCTGCTGCTGACGCAGTCCCTCCAGCGGCGCGAGGCGCGGACGGTGGAGACGGCCACGGTGCGGGAGGCCGTCGAGGCGGCCACGGCCGGCCGCTGGGCGCGCATCCCCTGGGCCGTCCTGGGCCCGCAGGGCGAGGCGGCCCTCGCCGAGCACGCCGTGACCGTACGGTGTCTGGTCGCCGAGGACGGGTCGGTGCCGGACGCCGAGGACGCGCCCGGTAACGTCGCGGTCGTCGCGCGCGCCTACTGAGACGGCGCGCTCCGGGGGTCCGGCGCGACCGAAACACCCCTTGCGCCCCGCCGTACACCTGTTCCCCGGCGTGCGGACTTCGGCTACGCGCCGGGGCGTACGGCGAACTACGCACCACCTTGGGGGGAGCTGTGCGGCTTCTCCGCAGATCAGCGCACCCGCCCTCGTCTCCACGCATCAGCGGCAACTGACGGGTACGTGCAAATTATTTGGGATGCCCCGGAATAGGAACACAGCGGCACTCCCGCTCGTTGTCATTACGTGAGCACGACACAGACACCACCTGTTCTCGCCGCAGAGCTGGCACAGGCGTGGGCCGACATTCAGCGGTACCACCCCGAGCTGCCGGACCTTGCCGCGCCAGAGTCCCTGATCGGGGAGTCGTCGTCCGCCTGCGGTCACGAGCTCTCCTTCGAGCGACTGCTCCATGAGGCAGTCCATGGCATCGCCGCCGCCCGCGGCGTTCGCGACACCTCCCGCGCCGGCCGCTACCACAACCGCAGATTCCTCGCCATCGCCGAGGAGCTGGGCCTGGACCACCCCGAGGAACCGCACCCCAGCAGCGGTTTCTCGCTGGTCACCCTCAACCCCGAGGCCAAGCGCCGCTACCGTCCGACGATCGAGCGCCTCCAGCGGGCACTCAAGGCCCACACGGCGGCCACCTCCGCCGACAGCACCACCCGCACCTTCCGCGGCCCGGCCGCCCGCCACGGCTCCTCCGGCGGCGGCGTCCGGGTCAAGGCCGTCTGCGACTGCGGTCGTAACGTCCGGGTGGTGCCGTCGGTCCTGGCCCAGGCCCCGATCGTGTGCGGCGGCTGCGGCAAGCCGTTCCGCATCCCCGAGATCGCGGGCGCCGCGTAGGCCCTGCGACGGTCATGCACCGGCATCTCGTGGCTGCCGGTTCAGCGTGGTGCGGGGAGCCGTGGATCTCAGGGCTCCCCGCCGAGCGCCGGGCGCTGCCGAGGCATGCCCGCGCACACCCTCGGCGCGAGGCGACCCGCGGGGTGTGGCACAATGGCTAGCTGTACTCGACAGCCGCACAGGACCCCTCTCTCCTCCGGCTGACGCGTCCATCGGGCACTCGGGTACCGCAACCCCACGCGGCTCTCTCGCCGTGCCCAACCACGTCAAAATCAGGAGAGTCCACTCCCGTGGCAGTCAAGATCAAGCTGAAGCGTCTGGGCAAGATCCGTTCGCCTCACTACCGCATCGTCATCGCCGACTCCCGCACCCGCCGTGACGGCCGTGCGATCGAGGAGATCGGCAAGTACCAGCCGACGTACAACCCCTCGATCATCGAGGTCGACGCGGACCGCGTCGCGTACTGGCTGGGCGTCGGCGCGCAGCCGACCGAGCCCGTGCTCGCCATCCTGAAGAAGACCGGCGACTGGCAGAAGTTCAAGGGCGAGCCCGCCCCGGCTCCGCTGCTCGTGGCCGCGCCCAAGAAGGCGCGCCCCTCGTTCGAGGCCCTCGGTGGCGACGACGAGGGCAAGGGTGAGGCGATCACCCAGAAGAAGAAGGCCGAGAAGAAGGACGAGGCCGCCGCTGAGTCCGAGTCGACCGAGGCCTGAGCATGCTCGAGGAGGCTCTCGAGCACCTCGTGAAGGGCATCGTCGACAACCCTGACGATGTGCAGGTCGCTTCGCGCAACCTGCGCCGCGGGCGCGTTCTCGAGGTCCGGGTCCACCCGGACGACCTCGGTAAGGTGATCGGCCGCAACGGCCGCACCGCACGCGCTCTGCGCACCGTCGTGGGCGCCATCGGCGGCCGCGGAGTGCGCGTCGACCTCGTCGACGTGGACCACGTCCGCTGACGTATCGCAGCACCGGCTCGGGCCGGGGAGGGCCATGGGGCCGTCCCCGGCCCGTAGTTGTATGACAGTGGTTGCAGGACAGGAGAACAAGCACAGTGCAGCTGGTAGTCGCTCGCGTCGGCCGCGCCCACGGCATCAAGGGCGAGGTCACCGTCGAGGTCCGCACCGACGAGCCGGAACTCAGGCTCGCGCCCGGCGCCGTACTCGCCACCGATCCCGCCGCCGCGGGACCGCTCACCATCGAGACCGGCCGGGTCCACAGCGGCCGGCTCCTCCTGCGCTTCGAGGGCGTCCGCGACCGCAACGGCGCCGAGGCCCTGCGCAACACGCTCCTGATCGCCGAGGTCGACCCGGAGCAGCTGCCGGAGGAAGAGGACGAGTACTACGACCACCAGCTCATCGACCTCGACGTCGTCACCGAGGACGGCACCGAGGTCGGGCGCATCACCGAGATCTCGCACCTGCCCTCCCAGGACCTCTTCATCGTCGAACGCCCGGACGGCACCGAGGTGATGATCCCGTTCGTCTCGGAGATCGTCGTCGAGATCGACCTGGAGGAGCAGCGGGCGGTCGTCGCCCCGCCGCCCGGTCTGATCGACGACCGCGCGGAGATCGCCTCCTCGCGCGAGGACGCCGCTGCCGGGGACGAGTCGTAATGCGCCTCGACGTCGTCACGATCTTCCCCGAGTACCTCGAGCCGCTGAACATCTCCCTCGTGGGCAAGGCACGCGCGCGGGGACAGCTCGACGTCCGCGTCCACGACCTGCGGGAGTGGACCCACGACCGGCACAACACGGTCGACGACACCCCCTACGGCGGCGGGCCCGGCATGGTCATGAAGACCGAGCCGTGGGGCGAGGCCCTGGACACGGTCCTCGCCGACGGCTACGAGAGCGGCTCGACGCTCCCCGCCGTCGTCGTCCCCACTCCCAGCGGCCGCCCCTTCACCCAGGAACTCGCGGTCGAACTCTCCGCCCGGCCCTGGCTGATCTTCACCCCGGCCCGCTACGAGGGCATCGACCGCCGGGTCGTCGACGAGTACGCCACCCGCGTCCCCGTGTACGAGGTCTCCATCGGCGACTACGTCCTCGCCGGCGGTGAGGCGGCCGTCCTCGTGATCACCGAGGCCGTGGCCCGGCTGCTGCCCGGGGTGCTCGGCAACGCCGAGTCGCACCGCGACGACTCCTTCGCCCCCGGCGCCATGGCCGCCCTCCTGGAGGGCCCCGTCTACACCAAGCCCCCCGTCTGGCGCGACCGGGAGATCCCGGACGTGCTGCTCAGCGGCCACCACGGGAAGATCGCCCGCTGGCGCCGCGACGAGGCCCTGCGCCGTACGACGGCCCACCGGCCCGACCTGATCGAGCGCTGTGCACCCCGGGCCTTCGACAAGAAGGACCGCGAGATGCTCTCCATCCTGGGCTGGGCACCCGACCCCGAGGGCGAGCCGTACGGCCGATTTTGGCGCAGGCCCGAGGCCATGGAACAATAGACCGCTGTTGTGCGCCGTCCGGCGTGCGCCCCTGCCACAGGGGGACACGACGCCCGCCCTGACGCCGCCGGCAGACCTTCCGGTAACCCTCTCCCGCTGATGACCTGTGGCATCGGCGAAGAAAGCAGACGAAATGTCTCACCTGCTCGACTCCGTCGACGCCGCGTCGCTGCGCAGCGACGTCCCGGCCTTCCGCCCGGGCGACACCGTCAACGTCCACGTCCGCGTCATCGAGGGCAACCGCTCTCGTGTGCAGCAGTTCAAGGGCGTCGTCATCCGCCGCCAGGGCGCCGGTGTCCGCGAGACCTTCACGGTCCGCAAGGTCTCGTTCTCCGTCGGCGTCGAGCGCACCTTCCCGGTGCACACCCCGATCGTCGAGAAGATCGAGCTCGTCACCCGCGGTGACGTCCGTCGCGCCAAGCTGTACTACCTCCGTGAGCTGCGCGGCAAGGCCGCGAAGATCAAGGAGAAGCGCGACAACTGAGCCCGCACGGTGGATCCACTGGTGATCCACTGAGCACACCCGGGTGATCCACAGGGGGGCCGGATAGCATCTGACCCCGATGGACACCGAAGCTCAGCCGACGACGGAGCGCGACCGCTCCTCCCGCCCCCCTCGGGGGACCGTGGAGGGACGGTCGCGTTTCTCGTTGACGGCCTGGATCGCCGAGCGGCTGCCTGGTGGCCGCATCAGCCTCACCCTGCTGATCTGCCTGGTGTTTTTGCTGCTCCTGAACGCTTTCGTGGTCCAACCATTCCAGATTCCCAGCGGATCCATGGAACAGGGATTGAGGATCGGCGACCGCGTTCTCGTAAACAAGTTCACGTACCGTTTCGGTGCCGGGCCGCGGCGCGGCGACGTCGTCGTGTTCGACGGCACCGGGTACTTCGGGAACTCCGACTACGTCAAACGCGTCGTGGGGGTAGGCGGGGACCACGTGGTCTGCTGCGACAAGGAGGGGAGGATCCGGGTGAACGGCCGGTCGGTCGACGAGTCGTCCTTCCTGTATCCGGGCGACAGCCCGTCCACGGTGGACTTCGACGTCGAGGTCCCCGCGGGCACCCTGTTCGTCCTCGGCGACCACCGCGGCGCCTCCAGCGACTCCCGCGACCACCTGGGCTCACCGGGCGGCGGCATGATCCCCGTGGACCGGGTGATCGGCCGCGCGGACTGGATCGTCTGGCCGTACGGCCACCTCACCCGGCTGTCCCGCCCGAGCGCCTACGCGCGCGTGCCCGCCGCGAGCGCCCAGGGGGCGAGCGGCACACCGACGGCGGCGGCCGCCCATGGGTAACCGAGGCAAACCCCGTGGCACCCCCACCTCGCCCGTGGACCAGCTGCTGCCCACCGGCGTCCGGCGCACCTCCGGCTCCTCCGGTGGCCGCACCCGCGCGGAACGGCGCAAACTCCAGCGCAAGGTCAAGCGCAAGCGCAGGCGGTCCGCCGCCCGGGAGGTGCCGCTGCTGGTCGGCGTGGCCGTCCTGATAGCGCTGGTCCTGAAGACCTTCCTGGTGCAGGCCTTCGTGATCCCCTCCGGGTCGATGGAACAGACCATCCGCATCGGCGACCGCGTCCTGGTGGACAAGTTCACCCCCTGGTTCGGCTCCAAGCCGAAGCGGGGGGACGTGGTCGTGTTCAAGGACCCCGGCGGGTGGCTCAACGACGAGACGGCCACGGCGAAGAAGAAGGACCCCGTCGTCGTCAAGCAGGTCAAGGAAGGGCTCACCTTCATCGGTCTGCTGCCGTCCGACAACGAGAAGGACCTCATCAAGCGCGTCGTCGGCGTGGGCGGCGACCACGTCAAGTGCTGTGACACGCAGGGGCGCGTCACCGTCAACGGCGTTCCCCTGGAAGAGGGAAGCTACCTCTACCCCGGGAACAACCCCTCCGACGCCGCGTTCGACATCACCGTGCCCCAGGGCCGGCTGTGGGTGATGGGCGACCACCGGGCCAACTCCGCCGACTCCCGCTCCCACCAGAACACGGACTACGGCGGCACGGTCGCCGAGGACGAGGTGGTCGGCCGGGCCATGGTCATCGCCTGGCCGTTCGGACACTGGGTCCGTCTCAAGGAACCGCAAACTTTCTCTTCCGTCACCGGCGCGGCCGCCACGGCGGCTTCCGCCGACCGGCTGTCGCATAGGGTTGCCCAGGACGATCCGAACGGAACGATCCGACAGCTCCCGATCCCTGCGGAACTCCCGCTCGTTATGGGAGTGGTGGGCCTGCGCCGAGCATGGGGCAGGCGGCGGCACGGAGTGAGGAGTTGGCGTGGGGGATGTGGCGGTTGGCGCACGGTCCGGGCACGAAGGCGAGGAGCACCGCGGACGTCCCGTGGACACTGCCGACCCGGCTGGAGACGGCGCCGTGACCTCCGGGAATGACCCGGCGGCGGGCGGCGAGGGCCCGCCGGCGGACGAGCCCCCCCGGGGCGGCGGCGACGGTCCGGGCGACCCGACCCCGAACCAGAAGAAGCCGCGCTCCTTCTGGAAGGAGCTGCCGATCCTGATCCTGATCGCGCTCGTCCTCGCGCTGATCATCAAGACCTTCCTGGTGCAGGCGTTCTCGATCCCGTCGGCGTCGATGGAGAACACCCTCAGGATCGGCGACCGGGTGCTCGTCGACAAACTGACCCCGTGGTTCGGCTCCGAGCCCGAGCGCGGCGAGGTCGTGGTCTTCCACGACCCGGACAACTGGCTGGCCGGCGAGGCGACCACCGAGCCGAACGCCGTGCAGACCTTCCTCAGCTGGATCGGCCTGATGCCGTCCGCGGAGGAGAAGGACCTGATCAAGCGGGTCATCGGCGTCGGCGGCGACACCGTCTCCTGCAAGGGCACGGGCCCGCTGAAGGTCAACGGCAAGGCCCTCGACGAGCCGTACGTCTACCCGGGGAACACCCCGTGCAGCCAGGACGACCAGGGCGGCCAGTTCACGGTGAAGGTCCCCAAGGGCTACGTCTGGGTCATGGGCGACCACCGGCAGAACTCGCGGGACTCCCGCTACAACCAGTCGGACAAGAACCACGGCATGGTGCCCGTCGACCAGGTCGTCGGCCGCGCCATCGTCAAGGCCTGGCCGATCACCCGCTGGGGCACGCTGCCGGTGCCGGACACCTTCGACCAGGCCGGCCTGAACGACCAGTCGGCGGCCTCCGCGGCCCTGACGGTCGCCCCGGAGGGCCTCGCGCTCGTCGGCGCGGTCCCGCTGGTCCTGTGGCGCCGCCGCCGCGCGACGGCGGACGCCGGGCGCAGCTGATCCTTCATCCCGTCCGTAAACCCTTTCCCAAGCTTGTGACCATGGCCGGGGGAAGAGACGAAGAAGGGCTGACCCCGTTCGGTACCGCCGGGTAGGGTGCGGACCCATGGGCGGCGAGAGCACGACACGTACGGCCCCGCGCAGCGGCGGAGGCACCAGCAGTGGCCCGGTGGGCAGCCGGACCGGACAGCGCCTGTCCGGTCTGGTCGTCGCGCTGGGCCTCGCGCTGTTCCTGGGCGGTTTCGGCTGGGCGGCCCTGGTCTACCGGCCCTACACCGTCCCCACCAGCTCCATGAGCCCCACGATCGAGGGCGGTTCGCGGGTACTGGCCCAGAAGGTGGACGGCGACGAGGTGCGCCGCGGTGACGTCGTGGTCTTCAGCGACAAGGAGTGGGTCAGCAACGCCCTCGTGGTCAAGCGCGTGGTCGCGGTCGGCGGTGACACCGTCGCCTGCTGCTCCGAGGGCAGGCTGACCGTCAACGGCAAGCAGATCGAGGAACCGTATCTGCCCGAGGGCAGCCTGGCCGAGATCCAGGACTTCCCGACCGTGAAGGTCCCCGAGGGCCGGCTGTTCCTGCTCGGCGACGAGCGGCAGGGCTCCCTGGACTCCACCGCCCACCTCACGGACGCGGCCCAGGGCACGGTGGCGCGCAGCGCGGTCAGGGCCCGGGTGGACGCCGTCGTCTTCCCCTGGAGGGGCATGCTCAAGAGCCCGACGGGCTTCGAGGAACTCGGCACCCTCTCCCGGCCGGGTCCGCTGCGGTTGATCCTGTGGATGATCGCCGGCGGGACCGTGCTGATCTTCGGCGGCGCCGCGTACGGCCCGGTCGCCAAACGGGCCTCCGCCCGCCGTCCGCGCCCCCGGCCGGAGCCCGCCGGTGCCCGCTGAGCCTGCGCAGGGGGCGCCGGACGCCTCCGGAACCGTCTCCGGGGCCGGGCTGCGCAAGGTCGCCCGGGTCGTGCTCCTCGACCCGCAGGACCGCATCCTGCTGCTGCACGGGCACGAGCCGGACGACCCCTCCGACGACTGGTGGTTCACGCCCGGCGGGGGAGTGGAGGGCGACGAGACCCGTGAGCAGGCCGCATTGCGGGAACTCGTCGAGGAGACCGGGATCACCGAGGTCGAACTCGGCCCGGTGCTGTGGCGCCGGACCTGCTCCTTCCCGTTCGCCGGCCGCCGCTGGGACCAGGACGAGTGGTACTACCTGGCCCGTACGACGGTGACGACGACCGGGGCCACGGCCCTGACCGAGCTGGAGCGGCGCAGCGTCGCCGGAGCGCGCTGGTGGACGTGTCAGGAACTGGGCCGGGCGCATGAGACGGTGTATCCGACCAGACTCGCCGAACTGCTGGGCAGGCTGCTAGACGAAGGTCCCCCGGCCAGACCCGTAACCCTCGACACGGAAATCGTCTAGGGCCCCGCGGGACTGGCGCACAATGGGGGGATCGCACGGCTGAAGGGGAACATGCCATGAGCGCCGAGGACCTCGAGAAGTACGAGACCGAGATGGAGCTGAAGCTCTACCGGGAGTACCGCGATGTCGTCGGTCTGTTCAAATACGTGATCGAGACCGAGCGACGGTTCTACCTGACCAACGACTACGAGATGCAGGTGCACTCGGTCCAGGGCGAGGTGTTCTTCGAGGTCTCGATGGCCGATGCCTGGGTGTGGGACATGTATCGGCCGGCGCGGTTCGTGAAACAGGTGCGGGTGCTCACGTTCAAGGACGTGAACATCGAGGAGCTGAACAAGAGCGACCTGGAGCTGCCGGGCAGCTGACCCGGGGCTCCCGCCCGGCCGATGTGTCCCGCTTGTGGGTGACGGAGTTGTCCACAAGGGGCGACTCATCCACCAAGATCCACTGCGGGCGGGCGGGTGCGTGACTGTGGGCGCCGGAGGTGGTGCCTGCATGAACGCACGACGTGCGATGGGCCGCTACGGCGAGGACGTGGCCGCCCGGCGGCTGTCCGGGGCCGGGATGACGATCGTGGAGCGCAACTGGCGCTCCGGCAGGACGGGCGAGATCGACATCGTCGCCCACGACGGGGACGTCCTCGTCGTCTGCGAAGTGAAGACCCGCAAGGGCGGCTCCTACGAGCACCCGATGGCGGCGGTGACCCCACGGAAGGCCCGGCGGCTGCGGGACCTGGCGGAGCGCTGGATCCAGACCCATGGCGGCGCGCCGCCCGGCGGCGTCCGCATCGACCTGGTCGGAGTCCTGCTCCCGGACCGCGGAGCCCCCGTCGTCGAGCATGTGCGGGGGGTGGCCTGAGATGGGCTTCGCACGGACGTGTTCGGTGGCACTGGTGGGCGTCGAGGGCGTCGTCGTCGAGGTCCAGGCGGACCTGGAGCCGGGGGTAGCGGCGTTCACCCTGGTGGGCCTGCCGGACAAGAGCCTGACCGAGAGCAGGGACCGGGTGCGGGCGGCGGTGGTGAACTCGGGAGCCGAGTGGCCGCAGAAGAAACTCACCGTCGGACTCAGTCCGGCGTCGGTGCCCAAGGCCGGCAGCGGCTTCGACCTGGCCGTGGCCTGCGCGGTACTCGGCGCCTCGGAGCGGATCGACCCCCGGGTCCTCGCCGACATCGTGATGATCGGGGAGCTCGGGCTGGACGGCCGGGTCCGCCCGGTCCGGGGCATCCTGCCCGCCGTGCTGGCCGCCGCCGAAGCGGGCTACGAACAGGTCGTCGTGCCCGAGTGCGCGGCGGCCGAGGCCTCGCTGGTGCCGGGCGTCTCCGTGCTCGGGGTGCGCAGCCTGCGCCAGTTGATCGCGGTCCTCGCGGACGAACCCGTCCCCGAGGAGGAGCCGGACGACCTGGGCCGCCCCGATCCCCTCCTCGCCGGTCTGCGCATGCCCGGCACCGGCGCCGCCACGGGCATGCACAGCCTCGGCGCCGCCCAGCACGACCAGGGGCACGATCTCGCCGACGTGGTGGGCCAGCGCTCGGCACGGACCGCGGTGGAAGTCGCCGCGGCCGGTGGCCACCACCTCTTCCTGGAGGGACCGCCGGGTCCATGCATTTAAACGATTAGGTGATGGAAGCCTCGTAAACGAACGGAATCGCACCCCGGAGCTCTGGTTCGGATGGCCGTAGAGGTCCTGATTTTCCGCATCGACGCACCTCGTCCGGAGTGGCCCTCGGGAGCGGGATGGTCGTCGTTCGCGGCTTGCCGGCTGTCTGTACAACGACCCGGGAGTCCGTCCGAAGGCGGCCCTGAATGCGCTGACGAAGGCGCTGGGGGAGGAGAACCCGCAGACCGCGGCCGCCTGCGTGACGGTCCGTCCCTCGGCGAGGAGCAGGACCGCCCGGTGCAGGCGGAGCTGTGTGCGCCAGGCCGTGCAGCCCATCCCCAGCTTGTCGCCGAACAGCCTGGACAGGGTCCGCTCGCTCGCGCTGACCCTCCGACCGAGTTCAGCCAGGCTCGGCGAGGCGGTCATGTCGGACTCCAGCACTCGTTGGACGTCGCGCAGCCGCGGCGGCGTCCCTGTGGTGTCCCGGTCGTGTCTCCTGGGAGGCACCACCCGACACCCCGCACACGTGAGTCCTCCGAAGGCTCTGTGTGCAACGCCAGTGCGGCGCTGCCGGGGCGCACACGAGACACTGTGAGGACGTGCTCAGAACTCCAAGAGGTGCACCGGCATCAGCCGGTGTCTTGTCGGCGTCCCCGTCGAGTCTCGTTCGTGTACTGGTGAGTCACCTCGGAGACGCTCCCTTGGCCAGCCAGCCGGTTCCGCTCGTTCTCCTCACGCTGCTGGGCCTTCAGCGCCTTCCTCGCCGCGGCCTCCTCCATCTGCTTCGCCCGCACCCGCTGCACGTTCCCGGGAGTCGGCATCCCCGCCACCAGCGCCTCCTACAGGCCGGCCGACTTGAGCATGTTCAGCACGATGTCGGTGTTGCCGATCGCAGTCTCCAGCGCCTCCCGGGCCGCCTCCATCTGTTCGGCCTGCGCGGCCAAGGTGTCCACGTCGCCCTGGGCGACGGCGTCCTGACTCGCGGCGATCACGCCGAGCAGCAGGTGCAGACCACTCGCCGCGTGTGCGGCGGCCAGAGGTATCGGCCCGGTCTCATGGTGCTGGGCCATCAACCTGAGTGGCGTGCCGGCCCGCAGGACCTGCCAGCGGATGAACTCGACACGCTTGACCGGGCCGTCCTGCCCGGCACCTGCGGCCTACAGCTGTGCCTCCCACGCCGCGTGGTGGGCGCCGTCGTCCAGGACGACACCGTCGGCGAGCGCCGCCTCGGTCTGCACCATGCCGAGCAGGGCCTTGACCAGCCGGACCCGGTAAGCGTCCTCTCCGCCGAGCCGGGCTGATCAATAGTGCGCAGGTGGTGGTCGCGGCGTTTGCCTGGTCATAGGAGATGGGAGTGACTCGAATTCGAGTCGGATCGTTCGAATCGGACGCGCGGACTTGAACGCACGCGGGTGGGCTACGCTGCACTGCGCCGCGGCTGTCGGCCTCGCGCTGCTCGGCTACCGCCTGAACTGAGGAGAGCCCTTGGCCTCCTGCTCGCGTACCTGCGGCGTAGCCTGCTCGGGAGCACGGGACGTCACGCTGCGCCTGGGGCGGCTTCACACGCTGCGGGGAGAAGGAAGCCGGACATGGCGAACAACGGGCAGACGGACACGGCCGTACTGGTGGCGATGCTCAGCGAGCGCGCCGCCGTGAACGTCCGGCTGGCACTGGTCGCGGACGGACAACAGTGGCAACTGCACCATGGCCAGGTCACCTTGGACGACGACACCCCGGTGAAGGAGCGGGCCTGGCGCTACAGCACGGCGAGCTTCCTGGAACTACGCCTGCCCGGCCCGACGGTCGCCGCGCTGCTGCGGGGCGACGAACAGGACATCCACGGTCTCCACGTCGTCGCCGGCCCGTTGGCCTCCAGCGCCTCCACCTCTCGGCTGCGCGGCCAGCAAGAGTGGGACCGGGTGACCACACCGTGGCCGCGCACCGAGTGGACCATCAACCGGGACGCCAACACACTCCAGCCCGGCCACGACCTGCTGGTCGGGGACGGCCCCTCTTTCCTGAACTTCGACCAGGCCCTCAGTGCCTTCCTCCACCAGCGCCCCCACGACAGCAACGCGGGCCGCTCGGACCTGTGGCGCATCGTCCTGCCGCAGCGCGCGGGCTGGCTTTCACAGATCACCATTGGGCCCGACCTGCTGACGGCCGTCGTCGACGGCGAGGCCCTGGACGGCGCCGTACTGGAGCTGAGCTGGGCGGCGGGCAACGAGCGTCATTCCGTCGACGGCGCCGGCGCCTACCGCTTCGAGCTGCCCAACGGACTCGCGCACGACAGCCTGCTGATGCTCCGCCGCGAGGATCAGTGGCTGGACTGGCGCCACTTCCCGGCTCCCACGTACGGGCGCGCCCGCGATGCCTCGGTCGTCTGGGAGCAGCCCGGCCCGGAGCTGGAGCTTCTCCTGGCGAACGGAGAGGGAAAGCACTTGGAGTGCAAACAGGAGGTCCCGGAGGGCGACTCTCGGAAGAAGATGCTCAAGACCATCGCCGCCTTCGCATCGCAGGACGGCGGCACCGTCCTGATCGGCGTCCGCGACGACCTGCAGATCGTGGGCCTGCCCGAGAAGCCCACCGTCGACAAGCAGGAACTCCAGGTCGTCGTCATGATCCGGGACAGCGTGGAACCAGCGCCGCCGTACGAGTCACGCGTGATCGACCACGACGGCAAGAAGGTCCTCGCGATCGAGGTCTCCGGCGGGGGCCAGATGTACGCCTACCGCGACCGTGACTCACAGCGCCCGGAGTTCTACGTCCGCGTCGGCCCGAATACGGTGCCCGCACGCCACCCTGAGATCGCCGCCGGATTCCGGCAGGCTCCGACCGCCACCACGTTCTGAGAGCCGCCGCACCGGCGACGGCACACGTCGCCCCATTCGGTGCGGCTGGCCCGCACTGGCCCCTCTGGCTCAGCCCGGCAACCCGCCATGACGGCGGTGGAAGGGACGGCCCAATGTCAGACCCCCTCCGTAGGCTGGTCGTGAGGTATCTGAGACAGGAGGGCAGTGTGGCCCGCAAACCCAGGATTGATCAGCGCGCGATCGAGCGACACGTCAAGGACATCGTCAAGGGCTATGAGCGCGCAGCCCGACGGAATCCGATCCGCGTGCCGATCCAGACGGACGCGACTGCCGAAGGAGTCTCCATGGCCGGCCGCGACACTGTCGAAGGCAACCCGATCCTGGCCCGGCTGCTGATGTGGCTGGACGAACAGGCCCAGCTGAACCCCGCGCACTACGTCGACGTGACCCGGTTCGTCGAAGAAGAGCAGCTGGACGGTGAGGACCCGTCCGTGCTCGCCTTCGAGCTGGAACAGCGCGACCTGGTCAAGATCGCACGCACCATGGGCGGAACCCCCGACGTACACCTCAGCGACGCGGGCCGCATCGCGGTGAGCCGACTGAAGAAGCTGCAGCAGGACCGCGCCGCCAGGCTCCGCTACACGATGGACGCCTTCCTGCGGTGGCTGTTCGACACCGCCGGCGATCAGTCGCCCACCGACCCGTCCCTGTTCCTGGTGACCCCCTCCGCCTACTTCGCCGGTGCCGCAGTCTCTGGGACTGACCTGCATCAGGCGCTCGCCCATCTGGCGGAGCCCAACCTCATCGAACGTATCGACACCGACCCCGCCACGGTCGCCATCACCCCTGAAGGCGTCAGCTGCGCCCTGTCTGGAGGAAGCGTGCAAGACCACACCAACCGGGCGCGCACCGGCACCACGTACAACAACTTCCTGCCGAACGCCAAGGGCGTCATCATCGGCGAGCAGCAGCACTTCACCCAGAACAACACCGACGGCGTCGACCCGACGCTGTTCGTCCAGCTTGCCGGGTACGTCGGACAGATCAGCCCCACACTGGGCATGCCCGAGCCGGAGCGTGTGGAGCTGGAGCGCGTCGCCCAGGACCTCCACGACGAAGCGACCTCGGAGAACCCCGAGCCGGGCCGACTGAGGCAGTTCGCCACCCAGCTCAAGGACAAGCTCCTGGAGGCCGGCACCACCATGGCCGCCACGATGGGTGTCCAGATGGCCGAGCAGGCCCTCGGAGCGCTGGTGCAGTAGCGCCTCGCCGTACAACGCCACGGAGCCCCGGGAGGTCTGCCTTCCCGGGGCTCCGTGGCATGACGAAGGTGACCGGCTTGGCACCGTGACCGTGACGGAGTTCGTGCTCAATATTTGGCAGGACCGTATTGATCGAGGGGAAATTCCACCTTGTTCTCAATAGCCTCGCGCCCGGCGAGTCCGAGGTCGGCCACGCCCGCCCATCCGTTCTCCTGACCGACCCCGAAGCCTTCGGGGCGGGCCGCCGGCGTCTGCCGAGCTGGGTTCGGATGTCCGCTGTGCCCGGCGGTCGTCCCCGGGCAGAAGGTCTCGTTGGGGTGATCCTGCCTAGAGCCGCGAACCGCGCCTTGGCAGGGGTGTTTCTCCGTGTGACCGCGTTGCCGACCCTGCGAGGAGTTCCGATGACCGCCGCCGATGACCCCTGGGCCGCTCTTCGGGAAGACGGAGTGGCTCACCTCATGATCACTGCCGGAGACGAGAAGACTGTCCGCGCCATCGTCACCAGCCTCCGTCAGCGCCACACAGTGCAAGAGCCTGACGTACGGCTGACCGGCGACGGTGTCGTCGAGTCCCAGCTCTACCTGCGCGTTGGGGGCCAGGCCGACGGCCGTGAGCCAGCCTGACGGGCCTCTGCATCTGATGCCATGTTCGCGGCCGGCCTGGCCTACGGGCGCATGAGCTGAGCCCCCGAAGCAGCGGCCACGGGAACGGTGGCCGAAAACACGTGACGCATGGCCGAGCGGGCAACCGCCGATCACCACCCTGGTCGGCCACTCCTGGTCCTGTTCGGCTCCGGCGGGTCCGGGGCGTGTTGTAGAGGGCGATCACCCAGCCGAGCCGTCTCCGATCTGGAGTTCGTTCACCCACTCCCAGGCCGCCGCCAGGTCAGGGGCGGTGCCGGTCACCTTGTACGCGAACCCGGTCCACTCCTCCAGGCCACGCGGCTCGTCGGGCCGCAGGTGTCCGGCCCCGCCGTGGACGGGTCGGTGACGACAGGTGGACGTCCATCGGCGGACGCCGGCGCTTGTTGTACGCGGCGAGCGGGTCGTCGGCGTTCACGCGCGGCCGGCGCGGGACGGTTGGTTCGGGGGGCCGGGTCGGCGGTGCTTGCCCATGCGCTCGATGGTCTCAGACGGCGATCGCGGTCGGGCGGGAGCGGCAGGTCGCCGCCGGGGCGGATCGCGTAGGCGGGGGTGCCCTCCAGGCGGATGAGTTCGGTGAGGCGGACGTCGGCGTCGGGGACGGCGGCGTCGCCGACGGGCAGCACCCAGACGGTGTCAGCCTCGGACAGGCCGAGTGCCCAGGCGCCGAGGTCGCGCTGGTTCTTGCGGCCCCAGGGGGCGACGGTGATCACGAGGTGGCGGTTGGGGTGGGCCTGGAGGAGGGCGGCGGCCTGGCCGGGCTGGCGTGCGTTGTCGTCGACGAGGACGAGGTGGTCGTCGTGGTGCATCGTGCTCATCCTGCGGCGCGGCAGGCGGAAGCCGGCGAGCGCGTCGGCGCTGTCGGCGGGAGCCATGCCGAGGTGCAGGGAAGTGACCAGGGCGCAGGCGGCGGCGGTGACCAGGTGACGGCCCGGGGCGGGCACGGTCCACGTGCCGGCACAGGTGCCGTGCTGGGCGAGGCGGAAGGCGGGGCCGGTGGGGTCGGCGGCGGCGACGTCGATGCTCCAGTCGGCGTCCTCGCCGACGGTCTGAACGGTCAGGGCCCGGTGGCCGGCCAGGTGGGGTGCGAGGAGGGCGGCGACGTCCTCGGGCAGGACGGCCAGGCGGCGCTAGCGACGTGGAGCGCGGCAGTGTCGGGGACGGTGTTGGTGCCGAGGGTGACCTCGATGCCCTCGGCCGCGCTCGCGCGGGTGCGGTAGTTGGGGACGAGGTCGTCGCCGGTGACGCGCATGCCCGCGGCGTGGGCGAGGGACGTGGCCGGGGCGATGCCCTTGCCGCCCAGGCCGTTGAAGTGCAGGTGCTGACCGGCCAGCGGCAGCGGCATCTGGGGCTCACGCATGACGGGCTGCCGCAGGCGATGGCTCGGACAAGCCACGCGAGGGAACCGACGGAGATACCGGAAGCTCCTTGTATCCCGCAATGGCCTCCGCATACGGCTTGAGGTAAGGCTTCAGCTTCCTTCGGAGCAACTCTGCATCCTGCGCAGGGAGCGCAAGTGTCGTCCGCCTGAGCTTCGCAGCCCAACTTCCCGGGTTGGGGAACACGTCAAGTGCATGCACGAGTTCTCGGAGGTTCAGCCCATCACGGTACAGAGCAAGGCCCTGGATCTGGATATCGCATCCCGTAGTGAACTCGCGTTCACCGAACCGCACGGGGTCTGTCAGGACACTCACCGGCGTGGCCACCACGCCATGACCAATAACGCGGCCGACGTCACGGGCTGGGTTCCTGAAGCAGCCACGCGTCGTATAGAGCATGACCTCGTCACCTTCGTGTAGAGCACGTGCCTGCCGCACCCGCCCTGCAGGAAAAGCCATGCGCTGCTCGGTCAACACCCATCGCAACGCGCTACGCTCGCCGAGGATCACGAGGTGGGTAGACGCCATACAGATCACCTTAACGGACTGCTACTCGCCCAGTACTCGCGCCTGGTAGCCTCCCGCTCCCTGTACCCTGCTGGGGCACTCTTCGGTGACACCTTCTTGACGCTTCGCTTCTCCTGCGCACCCGGTTGATTACAGTAGGCCGCGTCTTCCGCGGCAACGGCAGTAGAGCGGACCGAGTGGATGACGGACACCATGACGTCGACCTCGGCCTCAGCGAAGATCGCCTCGGGGCCGGTAGGGGCGAGCGCAGTGAACGGGGACTCGTACAGCGCGTCGACGTCTATCGTGCCGTTGCGTGCCAGGTAGTCGGTCACCTCGTTGACAAAGCGGAGTTGTTGGCGGTCAGCGCTTGGCCGGTTGGAAGGCATCGAACGCCAGGGCATCCGCATCCCGCTCCAACCCCGTCAGCGACCACGGGATAGGGCCGAGGCCGCCCTTGGTGTCCTTGATGTAGTCGATGCCTGTCGGCGTGTCGAGGCCGGCCTCGACGAAGATCTGCTCCAGCTCCGACAGGTCCCGGGCCGTGATCTGCTTGTTGCGGCGGATCTTCTGGACGGCAAGTTACGAGGGCCTGCAAGATCATCCTGAACTGTGCGGGACCTTGCCACAGAGTCCTGTTTTCGCTGATCAGAAGCCTATGGCTGTGACCTCCATGCCGCCTGGTCCACCCGGGTGTCAACCTGTCCGCTCACGCAGTGCCAGCTGGTGAGGGCCTACCCGAGCTCACCGAGTAGGCCACCCTGTGGCTCTTCGGCCTCCCTCTTTAGCCTTCATGTTCCGCTCCGAGGAGAAGGCCCGTCTCATACGCCGTGACTCAGATGCGGAGGCGCAGAGATCCAGCCTCAGTGTGTCTGTGATCATGCTCGGTTCGGAGCGTGGGCACTGGTCATCGTCTGCAGGTCGCTGCTGCCTGCCGTATCGGCCTCCCGAGATGTCAGTGCCCTCCGCCATAATCGAGGCACCGTCTTCAACGAAGGACCTCATCTCTGTGACGATCACTCAGCAAGAGCTCGAAGCCCGGCTGTGGGACGCCGCGAACGCGCTCCGCGGCCCCGTCGACCCCGCTGACTTCAAGACCTACGTCTTCCCGATGCTGTTCTGGAAGTGGATCAGCGACACCTGGGTTCACGAGCACGACGCGGCGTTCGATGCGTACGGCGACGACCTCGACGACGAGATCGAGGCTGACTTCCACAGGTTCGAGCTGCCCGAGGGCACGCTGTGGAGCGAGGTCACCGAGAAGGTCACCAACCTCGGTGCGGAGATCGCGAAGACCTTCCAGCGAATCGAAATGGCCAACCCCCGCTCGCTCGCCGGCGTCTTCGGCGACGCCTCGTGGGGCAACCAGGAGCGCATCCCGGAGTCGGCACTGCTGGGGCTCATCCGAGCATTCAACAAGATCAAGCTCGATCCGTCGACGGTCTCGCACGACCTGCTCGGCGCGGGCTACGAGTACTTGCTGAAGAACTTTGCCGACGAGTCGGGCAAGAAGGCCGGCGAGTTCTTCACGCCCCGTGAGGTGGTGAACCTGCTCGTCGGGATCCTCCAGCCTGAGCCCGGCGAGTCCGTCTACGACCCGTCCTGCGGCTCCGGCGGGATGCTGGTCGCAACGATCAACCAGCTGCGCGAGTCCGGCAAGGACCACCGCACGCTCAGGGCGTACGGCCAGGAAATCAACCTGACGACGGCGTCGATCGCCCGGATGAACCTGTTCCTGCACGAGATCGAGGACTTCGACATCAAGCGCGGAGATACCCTCCGCGCTCCGGCGTTCAAGGCTCCCAGCGGTGCTGTCCGCCGGTTCGACGTCGTGATCGCCAACCCGCCCTTCTCGCTGGCGGATTGGGGAGCGGACCGCTGGTCCTCGGACCCGCGAGCCATCTGCGGCGTTCCGCCCGCGAAGAACGGCGACTACGCCTTCGTCCAGCACATGGTCTCGTCCATGAAGCCTGGATCCGGCCGCGTCGGTGTGGTGATGCCCCACGGCGTGCTGTTCCGCGGAGGTGCGGAGGCGAAGATTCGCCAGGGCCTCATCGAGAAGGACGTCCTGGAAGCCGTCGTCGGGCTGCCACCCAAGCTTTTTTACTCGACCGAAATCCCAGCATGCCTGTTGATCTTCCGCGACCAGAAGCCAGCTGAGCGCAAGGATCACGTGCTCTTCATTGACGGCTCGGCGCGGTTCGCCAAGGGCAAGAAGCAGAACCTGATGTCCGAGGATGACGTCAGAGCTGTCATCGGGGCCTACCAGGCAGGTAGCGACTCAGCGGGTGAGGGCGGTGCGAACGTCCGGCTGGTGCCGCTCGAGGAGATCGAGCAGAACGGCTTCGACCTGAACATTGGCCGCTACATCAAGGTCGCTGCCGAGGAGACCGCCGATCTGGGTAGTGCGCTCGTGGCGTATGCCGATGCCCGGCAGCACCGCATCGACACCGAGACCGTCATGTTTAGGCGGCTCGCAGCGGCAGGCATCGACGTGAGCGTGTTCGGGGTGTCCAGTGAGTGAGTGGGAGCGGGTCCGGCTCGACGAGGTCATCGCGCTGGACGTCGACGCGGTCCCGTGCATGGCGACGACCTCCTATGACATCGTCGGTGTCTTGAACCGCGGTCGGGGGCTGTTGTTCCGGGAATCGATCGCTGGCGATGAGACCTCGTACAAGACGCTGAATCGCATCCGGCCGAACCAGATCGTCTACAGCCGCTTGAAGGCGTTCGAAGGAGCGATCACCGTTGCTCCTAACGATCTGGGGGAGGTTTACGCGTCGCAAGAGTTTCCCACTTTCACCTGCGGCGAACGAATGCTTCCTGAATACTTTCGGCTCCTTACCACCACAAAACGGCTGTGGGAGCAACTGCAGGCCTTGTCGACCGGCATGGGCGGCAGGCGGGAACGGGTCAAGCCTGCCGATTTTTTGACGATTGAAGTTGCCCTCCCGTCCTTGCCGGAGCAATGCCGCATTGTCGACGTTATGGCATCGGTGGATGCACAGATTTACGGCTTGGATGCAGAGAGGCAGAAAGCGGCCTCATTGCTGGCACTCGTTCGCGACGCGCATCCCGAAGGCACCGAACATGAACTACGCAGCATTATTTCCGGAATCCAAGGCGGAAAGAGTGTTCAGACTTCGGATGAAAAGCCGCGAAGCGGAGATCCGGCTGTCCTGAAACTGAGTGCAATCCAACTTGGCGCTTTCGTGAGCACCGAAGCAAAGCGGCTTGCCGATCTGGCGAGTTACACCAATGCCCATCTAGTGACAGAGGGTGACCTTCTTATCACTAGAGCCAGTGGTTCATTCGATCGCGTCGGCTATGCTGCAATCGCGCGAAACGTAGCTCCTCAGACCTACCTACCTGACCTTATCTGGCGAATTCAAACAAAGCCCGAGGTTTGTCAGGCGACGTTTCTGGCACATCTATTGTGTTCCCCGTCGGTGCGCTCAACTATCACAGCATCAGCGCGTGGGACCGCATCGATGAGGAAGATTAATAAGGCCCTGCTGGGTTCTCTGCGTCTACCGATTCCATCGCTTGAGGAGCAAGCCCAGTACGTTCAGCACTGTGATGCTGTCGCGTTCGCAGTAGCAGACCTGGATCTGGAACTTGCCAATCTCCGCGCCTTCCGTTCGGCGCTGATGGCCTCCCTCCTGAACCAGGAAATCGAGATCCCGGAATCGTACGACGCTCTACTCGCGGAGGTGTCCTGACATGGGGTGGACGGAAGCGAGCACGATCCAGCGTTCACTGCTCGAGTGGGCGGAGGAGGCCGGCTGGGGGCGTCTCCAAGGGGACGAGCTACCGCGCGATGAGCATGACGTCATCGTCGAGGACTGGGCACGCGAAGCGTTGCTCGCGCTGAACCCGGAGCTGGTCGACGACCCTGAGTCGGCGGACCTCGTTCTACATGAGCTCAATCAGGCTGTCCTCGATGCGCACAACGGTCTCGTTGCGGCCAACGAGCGGCTGACCGTGATGCTTCGTGGCGACCACTCGTTCACGACGATCGACGGACGGCATGTGCCTCGTCGGCTGATCGACTTCAAGAACCTCGACAACAACCGCTTCACTGTCGCTGACGAGGTCACCGTCAACGGTGCTGCCAGGCCGCGCCGGTTCGACGTCGTCTACTACGTCAACGGGTTCCCGCTGGTCGTTGCCGAGACCAAGACGCCTGTGAAGCATCAGGTCTCGTGGGTCAACGCCGCGAAGGACCTCTACGACGTGTACGAGGAGGAGTACCCGAACTTTTTCGCGACGAATGTCTTCAACGTCGCCACCGAGGGCCTGGAATTCCGCATGGCTCCGGTCCGTGCGATACCGGACCCCGACTCCGAGATCTGGGCCCCGTGGGGATCCACTGAGGACGACCCGAAAACCGTCACGGGCCCGGCTCGCGTCGAGCGGGCCGCGCGCTTGCTGCTGCGGCCGGAGACGATCCTGCCGATCCTCAAGGACCTGGTGATGTTCCGTCACGCCCGGGACGCCTCCGAGGTCGACATCAAGTTCCTGCCTCGTTACCCGCAGTTCGAGGCCGCGCTGGCGATCCACGCCAAGGTGCTCGCAGGCCGTCCAGGCGGACTGATCTGGCATCACCAGGGATCGGGCAAGACCGAACTCATGGCGTTCGCCGCCGCCCGTCTGCTGCGCGACGACGCGGTGACGGGGAAGTTCGGGAGCGCGCCGACGGTCATCGTGATCGCCGACCGCAAGGATCTGGTCCGGCAGACGGCGGAGATGTTCGAAACCGCCGGCATGCCGCGGATGACGGTGCCCCGCAACCGGCGCGAGCTGCACGCTCTGCTGCGCAGCGGTGAATCCGGTGTGGTCATCACGACGGTGCACAAGTTCGCGGAGGCCGGCCATCTGAACAACCGGTCGAACATCGTGGTCCTCGTCGACGAGGCGCACCGCTCGCAGGAGGGGAAGTTCGGCGACGCGTGGCGCGCGGCGGTGCCGAACGCGAAGTTCTTCGGCGCGACGGGTACCGCGGTCCAGGACAAGGACCGTTCAACGTTCAAGCTGTTCGGCGACCCTGACGATCCGGACTTCGTGATGTCGCGGTACACGCCGGAGCAGTCCATCGCCGATGGGTTCACCAAGCCGGTGATCGTGGAAGGCCGAGCTGTCGGTTTCAACCTCGACAAGGAGGCCCTGGACGAGGCCTTCGACGAGCTGGCCACAGAGGAGGGCCTGGACGAGGAGGAGAAGGTCTTCCTGTCGGGGAAGGCTTCTCACATCGAGACGATCCTCTCCAACTCCGAGCGCGTGGCTGCCGTGTGCACAGACATCGTCGACCACTTCCTCACCTACGTAGCGCCTCTGGGCCAGAAGGCTCAGGTTGTGGCCTACAACCAGCGCCTTGTGATCGCCTACACCAAGGCAATCGAGGCCGAGCTGGAGCGCCGAGAGGCCGTCATGCCGGACGGGCGGATGCGCGAGGTCGGTGTGGTGATGCACGTCGCCGACAGCAAGGAGACCCCGAAGGAGTTCAAGAAGCACCTGCTCACTCCGGAGCAGGAGGAGGCGCTCAAGCGCCGCTTCAAGAAGGTCGACGACCCGATGTCGTTCATCGTCGTCACCGCGAAGTGGATGACCGGCTTCAACGCGCCCATCGAGGGCGTGCTGTATCTCGACAAGCCCGCCAAGGACACGAACCTGTTCCAGACGATCACGCGGCCCAACCGCCCGTGGAAGAACCCCGTCACCGGGCAGCGCAAGGACTACGGGCGGGTCGTCGACTACATCGGGCTCGCGAAGGCCATCGGCAAGGCTGTTGCCGGTCCAGAGGTCAAGGACGGCGACGAAGAGGAACTCAACGTCACGGACGCCTCCAAGCTGGCGGGGAAGTTCGTCACCGACCTCACGCGTCTGCTCCATCTGTTCGACGGCATCGACACCAGCGACGCGTCGTTCGAGTCGCTCGCCGAGGCCCACGAGCGGATCCCCGAGGGTGGCGCGCAGCGCACCGAGTTCATCGAGACCTACGTCGCGCTGCAGACCGTGTGGGAGTTCCTCGACCCGCACCCGATGCTCCAGCCGTTCAAGCGGCAGTACTTCTGGCTCGCGAAGGTGTACGAGTCGATCCGGCCCAAGGACGTCTCCAAGACGTTCCTCTGGGCGCGTCTCGGCGCGAAGACCACCGGCCTGATCCACGGTCACATGACCGATGTTGGTGTGAAGTCGATGCCGTCGAAAACCGTCACGCTCGACGCTGCCGGCCTGGCGCTGGTGAAGAAGATCGCCGAGCAGCTGAAGCTCTCCGAGCAGCAGACGCCGGAGCCGAAGTCCGATGACGTGTACCAGGAGGTCCTCGACTCCATCGAGGCGCGCCTTAGGCGTCGGCTCGCGGATTCGGAGAGCCCGGCGTACCGGTCGCTGGCGGAGCGGATCGAGAGGCTCCGTGCCAAGGCGATCGAGAACGTCGAGGACTCGCTGGCGTTCCTCGAGGAAGCGCTGAAGATCGCTCAAGATGTGGTCGCCGCGGACAGGGCAGCGGAACAGGGCGACCAGAGTGCGCTCGACCGGCTGGCCGATCCCAAGCGCGGGGCGCTCACCCAGATCGTCGAGGAGAACACGCCACCGGGACTGCACAAGATCGTCCCCGACATAGTTTCGCGGATCGACTCGATCGTCGTCGAAGTCGCCTACGCCGGTTGGAGCACGAGTGACGCGGGCGACAAACGCGTCCGTCGCGAGCTGCGTTCCGTCTTGAAGGAGTACAGCTTGCCGATCAAAGGTGAGCTGTTCGACCGGACGTACGAGTACGTGCGGGAGAATTATTAGAGGCGCGAGAGATCCGGCCTACGGATTGGGGCAACGCCGACCTCCGGTCGTGAATCGGGGCCGCAGTTCGGAGCCCGCGGCCGCACAGGTACAGGAGACGAACCAGACCCGGAACAGGGTTCCCGGCGGCCCTTCGGTTACGGTCGCCTCCGGAGACGATCACAGCCGGGAACAGTCGGCGGAGGGGCAAAGTGGGCCATGGAGTCGGAGTACGAGTTGACTCGGGATCATATCCGCGCGCACTCCGGCCCCTTCGCACTCGAAGAGCAGCAAGAGGCCGAGCTGGAGCTGGCGGTGCTCCACGCCGACGCGTCCGCCCTTCGCCTGCGGGCCAAGGAGGGTGAGAACCCGCCGACGCTGGAGGAGTGGGGCACCCACTACCGCCGCAAGGCACCGCTGCTCGTGCGTCTCTCCCTGTCCGACCCGCTGCGCTACGAGGACCTGGCGCGCGAGGCCGTGACCCGGTGGCGCGAGGCCGAGCAGCGCGAGACCACCGCCATCGCAGCCATCGGCACCGGCGACGACGCCGAACGGTGGCTGGCCAACAGAGACCACTGACGACCGGCCCACGCGCGGTGCTATCGGCCGCATCGCGGCCGGGCGGTGCGCCCTGCCCTCAGCGTTCGGCAGTTCCGGACATCGGGATGAGCGCCGTGCGGTCCGCGTTCGGGACCCAGCGGCGATCCCGCGGACCGTCGAACACGTCCCGGGGCAGCGGGACGGCAGTGGGGCTGAGGGTCTCGAAGACCTCCAGGTAGAGCTCGTCCCCTTCGGGGGCGTCCCTGCTCGCCTCGGCGAAGGCGGCGGCCATGGACTGGGCGTCGTCGTACTGGGCTCGGTTCTCGTCGAACCAGGCTCCCGCCCAAGAGGCAGAGTGGTCTTCCCGCCGCATGACCGCGACGGCGCTGATGTACGGATGGTCGGTCCGCAGGCTTCCATTACGGCCCGCGACGCCGCGGAAGTCGCCCAGAGACCCGTCCGCCAGCACGGGCGCCTCCATCGTGAGGTCGCCGTACATCGCCGAGAGCACCATGTGCGGGGTATCGAAGGGGATCGGTCGGCCGCCGGGATTGTCGAGCACGATGACCAGTGGCCAGCCTCGGTCCCGTAGACCCTTGAGCTGGCCGGCGGCCTTCTTGATCTGCTTCCGGATCGGCGCAAGGGCCTCCGTCAGCGAGCGCGACATCACCTGGCCCGGAACGGCGTTCTCGAACATCCCGTACGTCTCGAACGCCTTCACCTCGGCCACGAGAGTGTGATCACCTGCGGTGATCAGGTAGTCCGGGTGGCGGCCGGTGCCGAACTCGGGCTCCACCTCGAACGTGTAGCCCCGCTCCTGGAGATAGCGGGCGACGCGTGCTTCGGCTACCTCGCCGATCCTGGGCGGTGTCACCGAGGCAGTATGCCCGAGTGGCCAGGGGCTTGCCGGGGCCGGGGCACGGTGAGCGGCCTCGATGCGGATCACCACCTGCGCCGGGGGGACTCCACAAGACGTCCGGAAATTGTGTCAGGCAGCGAAGGCCACGTATGTACCGAGCGTGAGGCCCGAGAAGGTGATGAGCTGACGGGGCTTGAGACAGGTGAAGGCCGCGTGCATCCCGATGCCGGCGGCGACGGCGTACGGCATCGAGCAGCGCGGGCGGCAGCACGATTCCCGCCCCGATCACGGCCGCCGCCACCAGCCGCCACAAGCGCACGTCCCGATCGGTGAGGTTGCCCATGTGGCGTCGGACGAAGCCGGGCACGGCGAACTGGCGCCGGTACGGCAGCTGCTCCCTGACCTGGGTGAAAACGTGAACCCACTGGGCGAGTTACAGGCCCGTGCGGAACTGCGGAGACTTCAGCTTCTGCCAGGCACTGTTCCAGTAGATGTCGGTAGTGACCAACACCAACAGACACTGTGCCCAGGTGTTGGTTGTGCTGGGCTAGTGCCCGATGCTCAGTCCCCGGCCGAGATCGCCGGCGAGGAGAAGACAGCTGCCGGTCAGCAGCGTGTAGCGCACCGCGTTGGGCTCTTGAGGTACAGCAGCTCCATCGCGGCTCCGGCCAGGACCAGCAACAGCGACAGCCGCGGTACCAGCCCGGCGGCCAGGGCGAGGGCGGCGGCCGTCCGGACGAGCAGCGCGGGGCGGTACACGGTCGCCAGGAGTCGGGCGCGCCGAGGGCCGAAGCGCTGCTCTGCGAGGTGCAGGCTGAGCGATCCGGGTGCGAGACGGTCCCAGCCGCCCTGGCCGATGGACAGCGCGAACCGCGCGACACAGACCGCGCCGAAGACGACGTGGAACAGCTGGGGTCGGTCGGGTGCTGGAAGCCGGAGGCGACAGCGTCAAAGAACCACACGGCTGTCCGTCACCTCCAACGGCTTCTGCCCGGCTGCGGGACAGGACATGGCCGCTGCCGTCATCCGGTCGTACCGGCCGCTGCGGACGAGGTAGTTGATGACCGCCTGCAGCTGGGGCGGCCCGAGGAGGAAGCTCCCCGGGGACAGATGGGAGTAGACGTTCACCGGCTCGGTACGGCCGTCCTTGCTGCCGGTGAGCGAGACGATGGTAAACGTGGCCCAGCAGAACATCTTCCAGCGCAGCCATCGGCCGGGCAGCCGGGTAAAGCCGGTGATCATCCACGCCACCAGGGCAGCAGTAACGGCGAGTTGGGCAGCGGGCAGCACAGAGGGGGGCATGGCAGGGCCTCCGGAACGGGAGGGTGAGAGGTGGCGTGCGCCCCAGGGGCGGGGCGCCGGGATCAGCGCTCGGGCTTGGGGGGCCGCTGCATCAGCGCGGCAGCGGCCTCTTCGAGGCTGGCCTTCTCGTGGAGCAGTGCGGAGATGATCTCCGTGATCGGCATCTCGACGTCATGGACGCGGGCCAGTTCGAGGATCGCCTCGGCGGACTTGACGCCCTCGGTGGTCTGCCGCGTGACGGCGGTGGTCTCCTCGACGGTCATGCCCTGGCCGAGGTGTGTGCCGAAGGTGCGGTTGCGTGACAGCGGGGAGGTGCAGGTGGCCACCAGGTCTCCTATGCCCGACAGACCCGCGAGGGTGGCCGGGTGGGCGCCCATCGCGGTGGCCAGACGGGTGGCCTCCGACAGGCCCCGGGTAATAAGCATGGCGGCCGCGTTGTGGCCCATGTCCATGCCGTGGGCGATGCCGGTGGCCAGAGCGATGACGTTCTTCACCGCGCCGCCCATTTCGCAGCCGATCACGTCGGTGCTGGTGTAGGGCCGGAAATATGGGGTGTGGCAGGCCGCCTGGAAGCCGCGCGCGGCGTCTTCGTCGGGGCAGGCGACGGTGGCGGCGGGCTGGCCGTCCATAATCTCTCGGGCGAGGTTCGGCCCCGACAGCACCGCGATCCTGTTGGCGCTCACGCCGGTTACCTCGGCGATGACCTCGCTCGCACGCTTCCCGGTGCCCCGCTCGATGCCCTTCATCAGCGACACGATCACGGTGCCGGGCCCGAAGTACGGACTCCACTCGGCGAGGCTGGCCCGCAGGGACTGGGAGGGGATGGACAGTACGAGGTAGTCGGCGCCGTCCAGCGCGGTGGCCGGGTCCGTCGTAGCCCTCAGGGAGGCGGGCAGGTCGACGTCCGGAAAGTAGCCGGGGTTGCGGTGGTGGTGGTTGATCGCGTCGGCGATCTCGCTACGGCGGGCGTGTGCAATGACGGTGGTGCCGGCGTCGGCGAGGATCTTGGCGGCGGCGGTGCCCCAGGACCCGGCCGAGAACACTGCCGCGCGGGCGGGGCGGTGCTGACTCACTGCGGAGTCCTCTCGCTGGTCGCGGGGCCGTCGGACTTCGGGCGCTGGCCGGGTCCGGTCATCGTATCGGCTGCGTCGCGCGCCGCCGGTTGTGTCGCGGTGCGCCGCAGGGTCAGCAGGGCCACGCGGCGGCCGGGGAGCGCGGGCAGCGATCGGCGGCCTCGTCCAACGCACTCGGGGCCAACGTCCACCGGCTGGGCTCCTTCGTGGTCACCGGCACCAACGCCGCCGAGGTCGAGGAGCGGGCCGACACTCTCCTACACCAGATCCGCATTTGCATCGAGCCGCTCCACGAGGCACGTCCCGTTCAGGTCAGGTCGGCAAGCACCGCGCTCATCGCGGAGTAACTCTCCTCCACCCCACCGGGGTTGGAAAGACGGTGTCGCTCCAGACGCAGGGCCCCCAGGTGCCGGGCCTCGTAGATCCGGGAGCGCCACCGGGCCGCGTCGGAGCGGTCGAGGGGTCCATAGCTTTCCCAGAACGACTCCCGCTCGTCCGCCTTCGCCAAGGCCATCCGGATCGTCCAGTCAGCGGCCGGATCGGCCCAGGCCGTGCGGTCCATGTCGACCACCCCCGTGATCACCGGCCCCTCTGGTGCGCTCTTCGCGATCATTACGTTGGTAGTCCAGAAATCGCCGCTGGTCAGCCGCGGCTCGGTGATCTCGTCGAGAACCGCACGCTCGTGCTCGGCCACGGCGGCGACCTTGCGCATGTCGGCGGCATCGAGGCCGACGCTGTCCAGATCGGCGGCGATGTCCCTCAGGGACGTGATCACCGCCTGGCTCCACGTGGCGTACGACGGGCCGTTGACGGGCCCGAAGTGAGGGCCTGTCACCGCGTGTACGGCCCTGGCGATGGTGCCCATCTGCCTGAAGAACGCGGGCCAGGCCGTACGGGGGTAGTCGCGCAGGTGCTCAGGGGCGGGGACGCCGTCGAGGAAGCTTTGCACCATCCAGTCGCGGCCGATCACCTCGTGCGACCAGTCCGCGGCGATGACGCGCGGCATCAGCGGCGCGATCGCCGCCAGGTACGGCACGGACGCGTACTCGTTGCGCATCAGCTCCCACTCACTGCGGAACTGCTTCTCCGGCCCCGGCGCTGCCCGCAGAATCACCGGCCGTTCCTGCCCGGCCACCGTCACCCGGTAGGTGTTGTTGTACATGCCCGCACCCAGCTCGACGGCGGACACGACCCGGGCCTCGGAACCGAAGACGCGACGGCAGATCGCGTGAATCTCGTCGGCGGTCACGGACTGTTGGAACGCCTGGGCGTCGCGCTCGATCGGTCGGAAATCCATGCGACTCCCTCAGCGGGTGCCGGTGAGCCGGGCAGTACCGGCGGCGGGGTTCCCCCATTCTCCCCCAGTGACAGGGTCGAAAAGCCCCGTTTCCCTCTCCTGTGCCCACAGGGAGTCAGGAAAACTGGAGTGGCACCTCAGCACCCTGATACCGATGCTGCCCGCCGGGCATCCACCACCGATAAGGAGAGGGCGCTGGTGACCCCGGAGTTCCTCGTCACGCAGCTAGGCAGTAGCGAAGCCTTGAGACAGTCCCAGGCTGGAACAGGTTGACAGACCGCATAACGCCGTGGTTGACCCAGTACAACGACGGCAGGTCCTCAATGAGCGGGATGGCGTTGCTGTAAGCGTCGAGAGCCGCGTTCGCTTCCCGGTCGGAGGCACGCAGGTCGCCCGCCCGCGCGTGGGCTCGACAGGCCCGGGCGTGAAGCATGGCGAGATCCGGGCGGATCCGATTGCACGACCGTGAACCTTCGCGGCTTCTACCAGCCAAGCTGCTTCCTGGGGTGACAGCAGCCTGCTCGTCATGCCCGGCAGCGTGCTCACCGCGATGGCCGCCAGTCAGATCCCGCCGCTCTACCACCAGGTCCGCAACCACCAGCTGGACCGGCGCATCACCACGCTCTTCCTGGTCAACCCGCGGATGGACCGGAACGTGGCCCCTACACCACCGGGGACAGCGAAGCCGTGGACATCGCGGCACTGGCGCGGACCAGCGGCTCGATGTTCGGACTGCCCCCGCGCCGCTCCTCGGTCCGCCCACCCCGTGAGCATGACAAGATCCGGTCAGGTCAAAGCGTCCTCGAACACCGACCGGTTCGCGGCAGTGAACGCGAACTCCCGGCGGCTCCACTCGATCCGCGAGGCCAGCACCTCGGGTTCGGCGGGCGCGGTGTTGGGAGAGGCCATGAGCTCAGCCCAGAACCGCGCGTTGCGCGCCTGCCGCTCGAGGATGGCGTCGATCATGGCACCGCGCTCCGGCCCCTGGAGGCCGTAGGCGTCGGCGAGGATCTTCACCTGCTCCGCCTGCCGCTCCACCGGGACAGTGCACTTGGACGCGATGCACCACGTCCACGCGGCGTAGCCGAGGTCCTCCAGGGGCGAGCCCGGGGCCGCAGTGTCGAAGTCGATCCACGCGGTGGGCAGGCCGTTGACGAATACGGCATTGTTCGGGCCGACATCGTGGTGGCACACCACCGGCGAGCGGCCAGCCAGCTCGCTGCCTCGCGTTGCGTCGTGCATGGCACGCAGCAGCGCGCCGGCCGCCGCCACCTGCTCGTCCTCCCACACCTGGAAACGGGCTGGAACCTCACCCGGGAGAAAGCTGAGGATATCCATTCCGTCAGCCTGCCCGAGATATTTCGGGGCGCCCTCGAATTCCCGCTGCTCGAAAATCTTCAGGAGGGCGGCGACGAATTCCGAGGAATCCGTCACCGGCCTGCGCACGGAATCATCGACCCGGACGACACCGTCGGTCATCCGTCCACCGGAAAGCGTGATCGCATCACTGGGTGCATCGGCCATTGCAGCCGCTCCCATACCTAGATTCCGAATCGGCCCAGGGGTCTACCAGCAGCACATTCCCACGCTAGGACACCAGAGCTCGCGTTGCGACCCAAGCGATGTTATACGAGCCGCCCAGCACAACGGCCAAGGGGTGTCCAAATTGCCGCAGCACATGTACAGTTTGGCATTTCAAGATCGAATTCGGTAGGCACCGGCCCTGCAATTGATCAAAGCGCGTCAGGCGTGGCCTGCGGCGATGCCAGGACCGGACTTCAGCGTCATGGCGTTCCCACGGTGGGTTGCGCAGCGAACCATCTCCCGAACGGATGATGAGGCGCTGGTGTGCAGCCCAATGGCGGCCAGGCTCATCAACGCATCTGCGCCCGCGATCCTCGGGATCGCGGGCGCAGATGGGCGGGTCTGATCAGGCGAGCAGGTTGGAGCGAAGGGCGTCCAGATCGGTCGCCGTGACCCCGTAAGGTGCCAGGTAGGCGGGGATGGAGCCGAACCCGGTCAGGATCGTGTCCATTGCCGAAGCCAGCAGCGCCTCGCTGACGGGGTGCGAGCACCGGGTAACCCCTGCCTCGTCCAGGAGGGACGTCGGCCCGGCCGCTCGGGTGTACGGCATCGGGTCCAGCACCGACTCGGCCCGCTACCGGCTCACCCTCGCCATTCACCACCGAGTCCCGGCCGCCGCCGTACGCGGCTGGGTGATCGGCGAGCACGGCGACGGCGCGGTCATCTGCGCCTCGACCACCACGGTCAACGGCCGTGCTGCCGACGTGCCGTTGGAGTACGTCCGGGCCCAACTGGCGGCACGGCCGGCGCGATCCTCGGCGCGCCGCGCAAGACGCTCGGCATCAGTGACGGCACCGAGGTGCTCTCCGTCAACCACGACGGCGTGTGGCTCGGAATCCCGTTGCAGTTCTCCGCGGGCCGCCCGACCGTGGCCCTGCCCGACCTCGATCCTGATGAACAGCGGCAGTTCACCGCCGCCCGTACCAAGCTCGACTCCGCCTACCAGCAGACCCTCCAAGGAGAGACCGCGTGCTGAGCGCCACCCGCATCCACGCCGACGAGGCGACCGTCACGGTCGTCAGCGACACCAAGGACATCACCGACTGGGCCCTGCGCTACTTCGGCGGCTGGTGGAACGCCACCGCCGAGGCTGCCCCCGTCGCGCCCGGCGGCAGCATCGCCGAAGGCGGCGCCCTGCTCCTGGCCGACGTCGACATGGACCGCCTGGCGGACATCGAGACCCTGGTCGGCGACTACGAGCACGACGAAGTCGACTACGCGAACGCCCGCACCCTGGTCGCCCGGCACGAGGGCGGCGCGATCTACGCTATCCAGCCCGCCGAACGCCTCGCCTACCACTACGACCCGGCCACCAGCCGGCTCGTCATCGTCGGCGCCCACACGGAGCCGGTCGCCGTTGCCGCCTCCCGCCTCGCCCGCGAACTCATCCGCGGCCAGCTGCTGCGCGCCGGGTTCCACATCCTGCACGCCTCCTGCGTCGTCCGCGACGGCCGCGCCCTCCTCACCTTCGGGCACAAGGGCGCCGGCAAGACCACCACGGCCCTCCTGCTCGCCCGCGAAGGGTACGAACTCCTCGCCAACGACCGGGTGTTCGTCCGTCCCGAGGACGAGGGCCTGCGGATCCTGCCCTGGCCGTCGGCCGCCGCGATCGGCTTCGGCCTACTGGAGTCCACCGGCCTGTACGAGCCGCTGCGTGCCCGCGTCCTGGACGGCGAGCAGATGCACCCCACCCAGGACCAGCGCGTCACCGACGCCCTGCATGCCGGCAGCACCAAGCCGATCTGGAACGCCAAGGGCAAGGAACTGAAGCCGCAGTTCTTCCCCGACCAGCTCTCCTCAATCCTCGGCATGACGCTCGCTCCACAGGCCCGCGCCACCGCGCTGCTCTTCCCCCGCGTCGCGAAGGACGCCGAGCCCCAACTCGTCCCGGCGCCGCGCGCGCTGGAGGAAGAGGACTTCTTCACCAGCAAGACCGAGGACCGCTACCCGGACATCTTCCGCCTCGCGCCGGACAAGGCGGCCCCGGCCACCGACCTCGCCGACCGGCTCGCCCTGCTGCCGCGCCGCGCCCTGGTCCTGACCCACGACAGCCGTGCCTCCACCGAGCTGCTCGCCAAGACCGCCGAGGGCCTGCTGTCCGAGTAAAAGCGCCCCCGAATTGGCCGGTCTCCTTCCTTCGAAGGGGCGGCCGGTCCACCGTGGAACACGACCGAAGGGAACGGCCCGTGACGATCGCACCCGAAGCACCGACGACAACGCCCCTTATCCCCACCTTCCTGGAGCTGGAGATCACCAACCGCTGTCAGCTCACGTGCCCGACGCTCTGCTTCGTCAAGGCGGGCCCGACCCAGGGGCACGGCACCATGGCGGTCGAGGACTGGAAGCGGGTCATCAGCGAGGCCGCCGCCCTCGGCGTCAAGAAGATCCAGCTGATCGGCGGGGAAGCCACGCTCCACCCGGGCTTCGCCGAGATCGTGGAACACGCCCTGGGCGAAGGGCACAAGGTGGAGGTGTTCTCCAACCTGTACCGCGTCCGCCGCGACCACTGGACGCTCTTCGAGCGGCCCGGTGTCTCCCTAGCGACGTCCTACTACGCCGACACGGACGAGGGGCACGACGCGGTCACGGGGCGCGAGGGCTCCCATGGCCGCGACCCGCGCGAACATCATCGAAGCGCACCGCCGCCGGATCCGCGTGCGGGTCGGCATCGTGGACGTGCTGGACGGACAGCGTGTCGCAGAAGCCCGCGCGGAGCTGGAAGGGCTCGGTATCACGGAAGTCCACGTCGACCGAGTCCGAGCCGTCGGCAACGCGGTCAAGGGCGAGGGGCTGCCGTCCACGTCAGAGCTGTGCGGCCGGTGCGCGAGAGGGACCGCCGCGATCCTGTCGGACGGTACCGTGACCCCCTGCGTGATCGGCCGCTTCCTTTCGGCCGGGCACGTTCAAGGCACGCCGCTGGGGCGGGTGTTCGCCTCGCCGCAGTGGCAGCAGGTCGCCGCGAGCATCCCGGCCGGCCGCCTCGACCCGTGCGGCCCCGACTGCGGTCCCAACGACGACAGCCAGGGCGGTGGCGGAACCTGTGGCCCCGCCGACGACAGCGTCATCCCGAACTCTGCGGGCTGAAAGGCAGGACCCTTTGAAGGACTGGGAAGCAGCAGCACAGCGGTTGGCCGCCGGTACCGTGATCCGGCCCGAGTCACGCTGGTATCAGCCGCTGGCCACGACCCCGCGGCACCTGTTCGTGCCGCGGTGGTGGACCAAGGCCACGAGCAGCGACGGCGAGGCCGTGTGGAAGCTGCGCGATGGCGCGAGCGACCCCGAGGCGTGGCTGCGGGATACCTACGCCGACACCACGCTCGTCACCCGCGTCGGAAACCTCCACGCCGACCACGCCGAGGCGGGCCAGACGCCTGCCCGGGGACGAGCGGGCCGCTCCACCTCGTCCTCCACGCTGCCCGCGCTGGTCCTGACGATGTACCGGGCGGCGTGGATCACCGACACCTCCCGCGTGCTGGTGACCTGTGGCAGCGGCTACGGCACCGCCCTGGCCTGCGCTCGGCTCGGTGAGGATCAAGTCACGAGCGTGGACGTCGATCCGTATCTCGTACACGTGGCACGGAAACGGCTGGCCGAGGCCGGCCACCATCCGCGTGTCGAAGTCTGCGACCTGACTGGCGACCTGCCCGAAGGCACCTACGACCGGATCATCTCCACCGTCGCCGTGCCAGCCGTGCCCACGTCGTGGCTCGAGGCGCTCGCCCCCGACGGACGCCTCGTGACCACCATCACCGACACCGGGCTGGTCATCATCGCGGACAAGACCTCCGACGGCGGCGCCGTCGGCCGCGTCGCACCGGAGGCGGCCGGGTTCATGTCCGCGCGCCACGGCGAGGACTACGACAACACCTTCCCGGAGAACCCGCCACTGTGGCAGACCGCCCAGCACGCCGACGGCGAGAGCATCACCACCAGCCGCTACCCGCTGATGTACGTGCCGGACACCTGGGACGTGCGCTCCACCCTCGAACTCCTCGCGCCCGGCATCGACCACCGCCAGCACACGGCGGACGACGGCACCCGCACCGTCTACATGCTTCACACGGACGGCTCGTGGGCACGCGCCACGGCCGCCGGGCGCAGGGACTCCCCGACCGTGCACCAGGGCGGGCCCCGGCGGCTGTGGGACGAGCTGGACCGCATCCGCACCTGGCTCGTCGTGGACGGCGACCTTCCCATCCGCGGCGCCAAGGTGACCATCACCCCCGACGGAACGGCCACGTTCTCCCGGAAGGGCTGGTCGTCCACCATCATCGGCGCGGCCAGCATGTCCGCCCCGTAGAGCCCTTCCGGAAGATCCAGTGTCGCGTACGCCGAGGTCCGTCAAGGCACCCCAAGACCGTCACGGCCATGAACGCTGAGCTCGCGCTACAACACGGCCGCCGCGCGGCACCTCACCGGCGAACCAACTGGTCTGTGGAGCGACGGTGTCCACCTGACCGAGCTCGGCGACACCATCTTGCTCCAGCAGACGGAACGGCTCCTCGCCGATCACCGCATCGTCGAACAGCTCCTGGCTACCTGCTCCCGTAGCCTCTCCATCTTGCAGACCTGGGACGGGGACACGCACTGGGCATTTCGGCGCTGGCGGCTGGTGCTCGCATAGGACACCGGCTCCATTGCGGGATGGCGCCGGCCGGACTGGTCTCAAGCGAGGGCTGCGGCGCGACTTCTGAGTTCTTGTGCTTTGGGATTGTTCGGGAGGCGGCGTAGTCGAACGGACATGTCCTGAACGGCCGAGCGAACTTTGATGGAGCGGATGCCCTCAGCGCAGTCGAGGAACTCGGACCACGTCGTGAGAGCGCCGTCCGTGTCTCCTCGGCGCAGGCGGACCCCCGCGAGGTCGGCTGTGACGATGGCGCGGGTACGTCGGCGGTCGACCCCGTGGAAGTTGAGGGCGAGGAGAAGGTGTTCCTCGGCGGCGGTGAGGTCGCCGAGGCGGTTGAGGATCATGCCGGTTTCGTGGGCCCAGCGGCCTGGGGAGTAGTGGGCGGCCCAGGAGTCGGTAGGGCCGGTCTGGGGGCGGCCGATGGCGGTTTCGGCAAGGGCGAGGTGCTGGGAGGCAAGGCGACGGTCGTTGTCCTGAGCGGCGGCGTTGGCCAGTGTGGCGTTGTAGTAGGCCACGGCGCGCGGATTGTCGAGGTCGCGTCCGTAGGAGACGCAGGCTTCGCTGAGCTGGACGGCTTCGGCGTGGTAGCCCAGGTCGATGCAGTGGACCGCGAGCCCTCGCAAGGCGGTGGCTGCGAGTTCGCGGTCGCCGGCTTCGGCGGCGAGCCCGTAGGCGTGGGCGTAGTAGCCCTGGGCGAGCCCTTGAAGCTCGGGGGAGTCGCCTTCGTCCTGCGCCATCCAGCCGGCGAGGTGCGCGAGCTGGGAAGCGGCAGCGAACAGCTCTCTGCCAGTGGCCTCCGTGTACTTTCCGTTCAGCCACGGTGCGACGTCTTCAGTGAGGTAGCGCACGGCGCGGTGGCGCGCGTGTCCGCCGCCGAGCTCGGACGCGGAGTCGCCGAGGCTCTTCACCATGATCTTGACGGCGGCCACTTCGCCGCGCCCGACGCGGACGGCTCCAGCGGGTGCGCTGTGGACACGACGGGTGATGCTGTCGGGGTCGGGCAGGCCGAGGGCGGCGAGGGCGTAGCCGCTGGACGCGGTGAGGAACTTCCGGCGGTCCACCTCGAGGTCGCTCCTTCCCAGCTGGATGACTGAGGCCACGGTATCGGCGGGGGCCGGTGTGAGGGGCGGTTGCGGGACGCCTCTGGCGTCGGGGTCGAGTTCAAGGACGCGGGCGACGTAGGGCCACCAGTAGTCGGGCGTACGTTCGCCGGTCATCCACTTGCGCGCGTACTGACGTTGTAATCGGTCGGGTCCGCTGCCCTCGGCCCGGCCGACAGCACGTGCCAGCTGGGTCGGTCCCCAGCCACGTTTCCGGCAGGCTGAGCTGATCAGGTACGCGAGGTGCTGTGCGTGCGGTGCAGGCGTCATCCCGTCACCCCGTCCCTGGACTACGCGGGACTACGGAGGACTACATCTTCCCCTCTTCCGGGGGCGCGCACGCGGAGCTTGACTGAACTTTCCCTCCGCCCGAACGGCGGTCCTGAACAAGGATGTTGACACGCTCATGACCCGGCTTCCGGCCGAGGACGTTCGCGTGAGCCCGGTGGAGCGGGCCGCCCGCGTCGGTGCGGACGGCCCGGCCCGATCAGCTGGTACTGGAGAGGAGTCTCGGTGACCGCCCCTGTGGTGATCTTGGACTGCTACACCGTCGAGCCCAGCGGCCTGGGCGTCCCCCCTTACTTGTCCGCATACGTGCGGCAGGCGTATGCGGCCCTGCGCCGGGCCAGGCCCGACGCCGAGGTGAAGTACGTGACGATCGACGATGTCCGCTGGTGCCTGGCCGGCGGCCGCCCCGCGGTGGAGCCGCCGCTGAGCGACCGGCTGACGTACTCGGCGACCGTCAACCGCGACAAGGCGGTGGAGCTGCTACGCGACGCCGACATGGTGGTCGTGGTGGCGGGCGACAAGGTCCCGTCGGTGCACCTGCACGCCGTCAACGCCGGACAGGACGACATCGCCCGGGCGATGGCCTGCGTGCGGGGCCGCCGTTACCTGCTTGGTCCGATGGCCACGTGGGCCCTGTCGGAGCCTGCTTCCTGGGCCGGGCTGTTCGACGCGGTCCACACCCACACCGTCACCGCGTCCACCCTGGCCCTGGGCAGCCGCGAGCCCGCCCCGTACGGGCAGCTGGCGACGGACCGCGACTCGTTCGCCGAGTTGATCGGACAGATGCCCTGGGCGCCCGTTGCCGAGCTGGAGCTGTACCGCGGCTGCACCCGCAAGGCGTTCTGCCGGTTTTGCAACGAGCCGGCCAAGGCGCCGACGGTCGCGCACCGGGCGGTCGAAGACGTCCTGGCCGAGGCCGGGCAACTGTACGACGCGGGGGTGCGGCACTTCCGGCTCGGCCAGCAGACGTGCTTCTTCTCCTACCAGGGCCGCAGCGAGGAGGCGATCCGGGCCCTGCTGGGCGGAATCCGGGAGCTCGGCCCGGACCTGCAGATGCTGCACATCGACAACGCCGACCCGTTGGCCGTGGCAGCGCGGGTCGGCAAGCGGATCGCGGCCACGGTCGCCGAGTTCTGCACCGAGGGCAACTGCGCCCCGATGGGGATCGAGTCGTTCGACCCGGCCGTGATCGAACGCAACACCCTGACGTGCACCGAGGACATCCTGCTGCGCGCCGTCGAGCACGTGAACGAGGCCGGCGCCGAGCGCGGGCCGGACGGGCTGCCCAAGCTGCTGCCCGGTCTCAACCTGATCTACGGCCTGCCGGGCGAGACCCATGCCACGCACCTGGCCAACCTCACCGCCCTGCGGCGGATCTACGACGCGGGGCTGATGTGCCACCGCACCAACGTCCGCCTGGCTCGCGCGTTCCCAGGCACTCCGCTCGCGGAGGAAGAGGCGAGCCTGGAGGGACTGCCGTCCGCGGAGCACTTCGCCACCTGGAAGGCTGACATCGACCAGCTGTGGGACCGGCCGATGAAGGAACGCGTCTACCCGGCCGACCTGGAGATTCCCGGCGTGCACGCCTATTTCGTCGACGAGCGCGGCACCTGGTTCCGCCGCCTGGGCTCCTACGCGATCCAGATCGTCGATCCCGGCGCCGTCGTCCCGGTGGGCACGCCGGCCGACATCACCGTCACCGGGCACGCCCCGCGCGTCATCTACGGCACCCACCGTGCCCGCTGATCCCGCAGTCACCGGCAGGGCGGTGCGGCGTCATGTGGGCGTGCTGCTGCCGTGGGCCAACGTGGCGGTGGAGGAGGAGTTGCCGCAACTCGGCGAGCCGGGCGTGGTCTTCCACTACGCTCGGCTCGTGCCGGCCTCCCGCACGACCGCCGTCGACGACTCCTTCTGGCACGGGCTGCGGGCCGCCGCCACCGGTGCCGTCGACTCCATGCGCCACCTGCCGTTGGACGCCACCGTGCTGGCGTGCACCTCCGCCGGTTTCACCGGCGGGCCGGAGCTGCCGCCGGGCGTGATCACCGCCTTCGACTCCCTCACCACCACCCTGCACCAGCGCCACGTGGCCAGCGTCGCACTGGCCACCCCCTACCCCGAGCAAGTCGCCCAGACCGAAGCCGAAGCCCTCGCAGCCCACGGCATCGAGGTAACCGCCAACGCCAGCCTCGGCCTCGACGACGGCTACCCCCACATCACCACCGCGCAGATCCTCACGCTGTGCGACGGCCTTCCGCCGGCCGCGCTCGCCGAGGCCGACGCACTCGTGCTGTCGTGCACCGGCTGGCGGACTCTGACCGCTGCGGCCGCCCTACAGGCACGGCTGCGCATCCCCGTGATCTCCTCCAACCTCGCCCTCGCCCTTGCCACCCACACCCACTCGCCCGCTCCAGGAGCAGCGCCGTGACCGTCACCAGACCCACCAAACGCAGCGACGACCGCGTCCTGGCGTTCGTCACCCGCGCAGCCGCCCTCGACGACGTCCGCGCCGAGGTGGAGGCCAACCACGACCACAACCGCTGGTGGCCGCCCACCATCACCGACCCGCGCATGCGGATGCTCGCGGCCGGCTGGTCCACCCGGATCAACTACCGCATGGTCGACACCTACGCGGCCGTCCTCGCACACGCCGACACCATCGGCTTCGACGCCCTCACCGACCTCGATGACGACCAGGCCCGCGACCTGGTCGCCCCGCTCGGCCTGACCGAAGCCCGCCTGACCTACCTCTACTCCCTGGCCGACACCCTGGCTCGCTGGGACAAGGACGGCACCGACCCGGCCGCCTGGGACGCCAAGACCTTCATCGCCGCCTTCGCCCGCGAGGTGCGCGGAGCCTCCTACAAGGTCGCCCAGTGCGCCGCCCTGTACGCCCGCGGCTACCACTGCGGCATCATCCCCGTCGACTCCGGCATGGTCACCACGCTCACCCCCGCCCTCGGCTTCACCCTCCCCTCCGGCCCCGCCGCCCACGAACACCTGCGCACCCTGCTGGAGCACGCCGTCGCCCGCCACACCGACGCCCTGCGGACCCTGGCCGCGGGCCAGGATGTCACCATCCCGGTCGAGGCGGCACCGGCCTGGTGGACCCACCTCGTGTTGATCTACTTCAAACGCCTCTACCTCAACCGGCCACCCGTCCGCCTGTGCCCGCGCCGTCCTACTTGCGCCGCTCTGACCGACTGCACGCACACCCGGACCTGACCGAGGAGAGAGCCGCGATGCAGCGCACCATCGTGATCGGCAACATCTCCCTCGACCACATCCACCGTCCCGGCCACCGGCCGGTACATCAACTCGGCGGCGCCGCCCTCCACTTGGCCGCCGCGGCGGCCCGCGCCGGCCTGACGGCCGCTCCCGCCGCCGCCGTCGGAGACGACCTTTCCACTCTGGCCGACGACACGCGTCTTCCCAGCCTGGACTGGAGCCTCCTCCACCACGCCCGCGAGCCGTCGGCCGTGTTCACCATCCGCTACGACGAAACGGAAACCGTCACGGCCGTCGCCACCGACTACGGGGCCGCCGGGCACCTCACCGCCCACGCCCTCCACGTGATCGACCGCCATCCCCGGGCCGTCTTCCACGTCAGCTGCCGCCATCCCCTTGACGTCCCCACGGTCCTCGCAGCGCTGACCGCACAGGGCTGCGCCTTCAGTCTGGACTTCCACCTCCCCAGTGCCCCCCAGGTCATCCCCGCCGCCACTCCCTGGCTTCACCACGCGACCACGATCTTCGTCAACGCCCAGGAATACGCGCTCCTCAGCCACCACACCGGCCGCCCAAGCCCCTGCCCGGAGACCGTCATCACCGATGGCCCCCGCCCCGCCCGCGTGCTCGCGCACCGCGACGCTCCACGACCTGTCGCGCCAGCCGCCGTTCCCACCGTCCGGCAGATCACCGGTGCCGGGGACACTCTGGCCGGCGCCTACCTCGCGCACCGCGCGCGACACCTTCCACCGGCCGCCGCCCTCGACCTCGCCGTCCAGGCCGCCACCCGCCACACGGCCCGGTTCCCTCTTACTGTCCCCGCACCACGCCGCGCCCCGTCCTGACCCGTAGCAGGAGGCCGTCCGATGCACTACGTCGCACACCGTCTCTTCGCCGCCCACGACCGCGCCCTCGCCGCCGACCTGGCCGATCGCCTCGCCGTCAAGCTCGGTGAAGACCAGGTCTTCCTTCCCTTCTGCGACACCGACGAGGAGGACCTCGTCGCCGACCTCAAGGGCCGGCGCCTGTTCGAACTCGACCGCGACCGCCTCCGCCGCATCCGCGCCCTCATCGCCATCGTCCACGGCCCCAGCCCGGACGACGGCGTCTGCATGGAGATCGGCTACGCCGCGGCCCTCGGCGCACCCGTGATCGTGATGACCACCGACTTCCAGGACTACTCCGCCACCCTCCACGGCCCACGCTCCGTGTTCCCCGATCCTCTCTTGGACGCCCTCGCCACCCGCATCGTCCGCGTCCCCCGTCTGGGCACCCCCGGCGAGCCGACGGGCGGCAGCCGCTTCGCAGACTTCGCCGCCCGCAACCACACCCAGATCCAGGAGGCCACCGAGGCCTGCGTCGACGCCGTCCTCCAACTCCCCTCCCCGGCCGCGGCAACACCCCGCCCATCCCGAGAGGCCCACACGGTGTTCGTCGAACCCAGCCCGTACACCCCAGCACGCGCCGGACTTCCCGCCACCACGGTGACCACGGTCCTCCATCCGACCCGCTTCGACGCCGGCGACCCCATCACGGCCGCGCGCCATGACTGGGCAACCGCTCTCCGCTCCAGCCGCATCGTCGTCGACACCTCCGGCCCAGAGACCCCGCCCGGAGCCGCCCTGCTCATAGGGGCTGCCTGCGCCACGGGCCAGCCGGTCGCCGCGTATCTGCCACACAGCACTTACACCCACGCGGCAGGCCGCGAGCCCAACTTCCGCAACCTGATGATCCAGTACGGCGTCGACGCCGTGCTCCGCACACCGGACGAGGTGACCGCGTGGCTCGGCGGATGACTCTTCAGGAGATTGCCGGCCACCGAACGGTCGTACTCGAAGGCGGCGACGGCGTCGGCAAGAGCACGCTTGCCGACCTCCTCGTCACCCAGCACGACTTCACCGCAGCTCACTCACCCCGCACGCCCGACCGTCAGGACCTGACCAGCCGCTACCGTGATCTCCTCGCCCGGCCCGGCCGGCTCGTCCTGGACCGCAGCTTCGTCAGCGAGCTCGTCTACGGCCCTCTTTACCGCGGCCGCAGCCGCCTCACCTGGGACCAGGCACTCGAACTCGCCGACCTCGTCACCACCCGCGACGGAATCTTCCTCCACCTCACCGCCCCCGCGGCCATCGTGCACAGCCGTCTCAAGGCCCGCGACGGTCAGGCACCCGATCTGGAGGCGATCGCCGAACTATCCCACGCCTACCAGCGCGTCTTCCGGCTCCTGGACAGCCATGCGACGGTTCTCACCTACAAGACGGCGCCAGAAGCTGGCTGCCGCCCCACCGGCTGACTCCTGTCCCGTTCTTGCCTCTCCGGCGCCTGAGCCTCGCTACTGTTCCCCGAGAACGCCGCACTGCACCGTCAAGGGGATCTGCCGTGGACATCGCCGAGGCCCAGAAGCTCGCCTGGGAGAACAAACTCGCCAAGGGCTTCAACACCACCGACATCGCCCTGGAGTTCGGCCTGCTCACGGCCGAGGTCGGCGAGGCATTCACAGCGTGGCGCAAAGGCCTGCCCGACCACGGTGAAGAACTCGCCGACGTCTTCCTCTACCTGACGGCGATCGCGGAGATGCAGGGTGTCGACCTCGCCGACGCCGTCAGGCAAAAGATCGCGAAGAACACGCGTCGCGAGTACGCCCCCGGCTCCAATGGCGCACTGGTGCGTACCAGTCAAGATTGAAACTGAGCGCAGATCACTCTGCCCCCAGTCATACCATCACGAATGGTGGCCAACGGAACGGTAGGCATCAGCGTTCACGCCCGTGGTGAACGCGGCTGCTCCGGCCCACAGGTAGGCCTGCCGCCCGGTGACCTTTACGTCCTGGGCCTTGCGTTCCAGGGGAGTTCACCTGAGTGCCGCTGAACGAACTCGCGGTACTCGCTGATGACGCTGGGCCGGTCGTGGTGGCCCGGCTGCTCCCGCTGGGACGTCAGGTCGTTGTCCGGAATCGGGGCACGCTGCTTGTAGGTCTGCCGGACTACGACGTTGTTGACGACGATTTCCTGCATCTCCTCGTCCTGGCACTCAGCAACGCCACCCCTCGCGTCCCGCACGAGCAGCGGGTTGCCGCGCCGATCGTGGCGGCCAGCCCAAATCGGGCTGGTCGGCTACGCCGGTGAGTGCTGTTCGTCGACGACGGCGTACAGATGCTCACCGTGGGCCCAGCGTTTGAGCTCGGGCCGGCCCACGAGGACGATTCCGTGGCGCCGGGCGAAGTCCGTCGCGGGCCGGGTGAATCCGTTCAGGGCGACGATGACGGCCACCTGCGCGTGATGTTCGGGCACCGCGGTGCCGTTGAACCTCTGCACGGCTTCGGATCCGACGGTGCCGCTGTACTGCTTGCACTGTAAAACGATCTTGTCGCCGTCGTCGTCCCAGGCCACGACGTCCGCCCCCAGGTCTCCGGAGCCGCCGATCCGGCGGGCGCGTACGAACCCGTCCCGCGCGAGCAGGTCGGCGCACGCCTGCTCGAAGCCGTCCGCGCTCATGGCGGCGAGCTGCTTCATCCGGAAGGTCAGGACCTTGGGCGCATCGGCGACCGGCGCGGTGGCGTGCTCCTCCTCCACGACTTCGGTGTCGCTGTAGGGGACAACGTAGCCGCCTCGGTCGGAGAAGACCACGAAGCACAGCAGCACCAGGGTGCCCAGGATGATCAGCGCGAACCACCAGGGATGCCCCATGAGCCATCCCCAGACGTCTTCCGTGAACCAGCCACCCACATCGTCGCGCAGCCAAGGCCACGCGCCCTCAGTCAGCCACTGCCAGGCGACCTTGGCGATGGCCAAGCCGAGGATCAGCCAGAGGATGACCTTCAGCACCGGGTCCAGTGACCCGTCCTCGTCGAACACCGTTCCCCCTTCTCTGCCCTCTCGGTGGCCCGCGCTACGCGGCTCGTCGAACCGCGGTCCTGCGTGCCTTGCGGGCGGGCAGTCGCAACAGGGTGTGCAGCGGGACTCCGTCTTCAGCCCACTGCCGCAGCCGTTCGCGATCGACCCAGTGGACCTGGTGCCGCTCGCCCCATGCCTTGGCATCCCGGGTGAAGCCGCCGTTGGTGACCACGACCGCGACATCGGCTTTGTGGACGGGGCCGGCGGTCCCCTTGACCTGGTACATCACCTTCGAGTCGACCTTCCCGCCGACGGTGGTGTGCTTGGCCTGCAGCACGATCCGCCCACGCTGGGCATGTCGGCCGATGACGTCGGCTGCCTGATCGCCGGCCTGCCCGACCCGCTGCGCCGACCAGCCGTCACGGATGAGGAGATCCCGCAGAGCGAACTCGAACTCCGCATCACCGAGCGAGTCGATCCGGTCGAGCGGGAGTCGCAGGACCGCGACGAGCGCGGCCTGAGCCCGCCGCAGCCGAATCCGCCGTATCTGCCACCAGCCGGCAGCCAGCAGGGCCGCCATTGCCAGGGCGACCGCGAGCGGCCACCCGCGCACGATCGCGTGCCACAGAGCCGTGGCCGCCTGGACCAGCATGGTGGCCACGGCCAGGGCGACGAGGGCCGCTGCTACCTGTTCGCGGCGGCCGCGTGGCGCGCGTAGCCGTATCCGGATGCCACCCATCACCGGCTCGGCGATGCGGACACCGACGGAGTAGAGGCCGGCTTGTTCGTCTGGGCCCCGCTGTCGCTGCTGCTGCCGAAACCGAAGATCTGCCCCCACAGCCAGACGAAGGCGACGATTCCCGCGATGGTCCAGCCGCCCAGCTTCTTTCCGCGTGGCCGAGGATTCCTGCGGATGTGGCGACGAACCTCGTGAAATCCCTCCGGCGGCATGCCCTTTCCCCCTCCTGTGACCTGGCAACTTGATGATGCTGCCCCTGTGGATATGGGTGTATCAGCGGGCACTGACAAAAACTGATGGATCATCACGAGGGTCGGCCCGCATCGATCACAATCCAGCCAGGGCCGATCGAATCGTCCTCATCGACCGATGAGGTGAGCGAGCATCACGCCTCTTACCTGGAGGTTCTCAATGCCATGCGGTCGTCGCCCACTGGTATGCGCACCACGGCATCTCGCCGATCCGCCGCCGGCTGCCGACAGTTCACCTGCGCCGACGCCGTGAAAGCGGCCCTGGAACGTGGCGGGGAGTTGGCGCGAAAGCGGAGGCGTCCAAGAGCGCCCGAGCCATATTTGGCCACCACTTTTCGGCCCATCCCGAAGGGCACTGACCACACCGGAAGAAGTACCGCTGGTCCGATCACAGATGTTTCGTGAACGCCCCGTGTGACAGGGGCTGTGGGCACTATTGATCCGAAACGGTTCGGGTTCTGGGTCATTGTGGGGGTGTGGGCGATCTGGTGGGGGACGCGCGGCATCCGTCGCCGTTGGCGCAGGAGGCCCTGCGGCTGCGGGTGGTGGCCGCGTTGGTGGCGGGGCGGGACCGTGAGGACGTGGCTGCGGTGTTCGGGGTGTCGCTGAAGGCGGTCGACGGGTGGTGGGCGAAGTGGCTGGCCGGCGGCCGGGAGGCGCTGGTGATGCGGCCGCGGGGCAAGCCGGTGGAGGTGCACCAGGTGCTCGGGGAGGCCGAGCAGGCCGCCGTGCGGCAGGCGGTCCTCGATCACCGGCCCTGTGACGCAGGGACGCGCGAGGCAGGCTCGCCTGCGCCGCCTGCGGCAAGGTCGACTTCCGCCGCGACCGCAACGAGAACAAGCCCGACACGCTCCCCTTCGAGGTCCCCGGCCCGGACGGCGAACTCCGCCTCGAATGCGGAGGTTGCCGGCCCGAGTTCGTTGACCCGAACGCCGTACCCGCGCAGCGCGCTGCCGAGCCCTCCGAGGTGGACGTCATCACGCGGGTGCAGCGTGCGATTCCTGAACTGGATCACTGCACGTACTACGCGCTCGACTACCAGGGCGAGACGCTGTGTGTCGCGGTCGACTTCGGGCTGAGGGGCGTGTGGGCATTCCGCGATGGCGAGCTGTGCGGCGTCGATGAGCAGGCCGATCCGGAGCTCAAGGCCCTGCTGATCCGCGACGGCATCTGCGTCTGGCGAGGCCGCCCGGTACCGTGGGCGCAGGTCACGGGTGGAGGGGCGGCGGTGCAGCGACTGGGGCGGCGGCTGTGGAACAGCCGGATCATGTGGTGGCTTCGCGACGTCCTGCCCTGGTGTGAGGACCCGCTGGCGGTGACCGAGCGGCCGGCCGTTCCCCTGGAGGAGCTCTTCTGGCGCATGGACGCGGGCCCGAGCACCTGGCGTAACCCCGACTGCCGCCACCGCGGCACCCTGGCTGTGTACCGGCCGCTACCGATGCCCGTCGCCGTACGGGCGCCGCTGCACGCCATCCAGCTCGCCCACTGCGTGTTCTGCGAGGGCTGGGTCTACCGGCGAACCTGGATGCCGTGGCCCGGCGAGGAGAGCGTGGACTACCCGGACGTGCGGCCCGACCTCGCCCAGCACCTTCGCCGTCGCATCGTGAGCCGCCGTGCCGAGCAGCTCCTCAACGACCCCGATGTCCTGTCCTGGGAGCGGGCGCTGACCCGGCTCGCGGCCGAGGCTCCGCGCGTCTCCCGGGACTGGCAGGCCGCCCCGGAGGCCATGGCCCGCCTCGCCGGTCAGGCGAGCCGGGACTGGGATGCTGAGACTCTGTGGGGGCGGCCGTGACGGGCACGGGCATCGAGCCGTACGACCGCACCGTGGCCCCCTGGGCGGTCGGCCGGCTGCGGGCCTGTCCGGCAGCCGGCCGACCTGGGACAACTGGAACAAGAAGAAGTAGGCCGCGCCGGTGCTGCTGGCACGCCCCGGGCGTGCCAGCAGCACCGGCGACCGAGCCACCGCGCTGAAAGGCTGTTGATGGACACCCGCACGATCCGCCGTACGAGCGTCACGCTCCCTGCCCTGAACGAGCCGGGCCTCTACCTCTCCAACGTCACCTCGCTGGAGGGCGGTCGTGGCCGGGTGGCGGAGTTCCACTACGCCGGCGCTGACCTGCGGGACCTTGACCTGGCCGACACCCACCTGATGGACGGGCGGATCACCGGCCTCAAGGCCCAGCGCACCCGCCTGGAGAAGCTCCGCGTCGACTCCGTGGAGTTCACCGGATGCGACCTGTCCTCCCTGCAGTGGACCGACAGCAAGATCTCCCGAGCCATCTTCCGCGACTGCAAGCTCATGGGCGCCGCACTCGAAGACGTGACGCTCGACAACGTCCTGTTCGAGAACTGCAAGTTCGACTACAGCACCCTCACCCGCGTCCGGGCCACCGGCCCGGTGATCTTCGCCAAGTGCTCTCTGCGCGAGACCACCTTCGCCGCCGCTGACCTCGGCGCCGCCCTGATCGATGACTGCGATCTACGGCTGACCGAGTTCGACGGCGGGAAGAACCGCGGCCTGGACCTTCGGGGTAACGACCTCTCCCAGCTCCGCGGCCTGGCCTCGCTCAAGCAGATCGTCATCGACCACGCCCAGACACTCCAGCTCGCCGAGGCCCTCGCCGCCGAGCTGGACGTCACCTTCGGTGACGACCTCGACGACAAGTAGCCCCGCACCTGCCCTGGGGAGGCACGGCCATGGGCCCACAGCTCTTATTCCACTCCTTCGACGACCTACGCGGCCGGTGCGACATCGCATCGGTCCGGCAGACCGCCAGCGAGTCCGGTTACGACGACGGCGCTACCGTCCCCGACGACTTGGCCGGCCGCCTCGAAGCCGCCGCCCGCCTCGACCCCCTCGACGGTCGCTGGCCCACCACCCTCCTGGGGTGCGCGGCCAGCCCCGGCCACTGGGCCACCACCACAGAGGACTCCAACACCGGTCGCCGGATCGGACCGCACGTCGACAATTTCGACCGACTGCCGTACGCCCGACGCCACCAGGCTCGCCGACGGCTCTGCCTCAATCTCGGCCCCGGCCCGCGCTACCTGCTCATCGGCGACCACGACATCCAGCAGATCTGCCGCACGCTCCACACCGACCCGGACCGGCACCACCCCCACACCGAGGACATCCGCCGGTACGTCGCCGCAGGACACCCGCTGCGCTGCCTGCGCATCCGCCTCGATCCGGGCGACGGCTACATCGCTCCGACCGAGTCCCTTGCTCACGACGGCTCGACCGCCGGAATCGACCAGCCCTCCGTCGCCGCGTTCTGGCTCGGCCAGCCGCCAAACGCGCCATGACCGATCAGCCACGAAACCGAGGTCAAGGCCCAGGAGACCCGAGCATGGACGCGACGACACCCCACCCCGCTCTCGACCCTGCCATCGCCTGGCCCACACTCGCCATGTGGGTTCGATGGGAAGGCGAGCGTCTCAACCTCGTGTCGCTGGCGCCCGCACGCGATGCCCAAGCGGATCACGTCCTGCTGCCGTGCTCCCCGGAAATCCTGATACAGCTCGGCAAGATCTCGCTCGGCGGCAGCCGTGCCGGCCTGTACGCCGTGCGTCTGACGGAGGACGGTGCGGACCACCGTCTGGTGCTCTGTCAGCGAGGTTTGGAAGGTGCGGTCCGGATCAGCGGAGCTGTGTCCTCGATAGCGGAGCCGCTGTACGGGAGGACCCGGGCGGCCATGCTCGCGGCCAGCCGGGAGCAGAGAGCCGCGGGGAACCAAGACGATGCAGCGCAGTGGAGCGCGATGGCCCGTCAGCTGCTGATGGCCAAGCGGGCGAGTCGGCGCGGACGCAGCGTCCGAACCGTCTCGGGCGGACTGCCCACTCTCGGCAAGCACGGATGAATGAGGGGACGAACTATGCGAGCCCTTCCGGCAGCAGTTGAGCCGGGAGCATCCGCTCTCGCCCGCCGACCGCGTCCCGCCGAGCCTGCACGAGGCCGGGCTGAGCGGGCTGGGCTGGCACCAGCTGGTGTGTGCGCTGTGCGACCTGCACGGACCCGACCGGCACCTGGTGAAGGAGACGAACCTGTTCTTCGTGTATGCGGACGTCACGTCCGTGCTTGAGGGTGCCGAATATCTGCGCTCGGGTGACGTCTACGTGGTGTTCGCTGACAACGTCGACGTCACGCACACGGCGCTGCCCCTGCTCGCCGCTGCGGTGACGCCCGGCGTACCCGCGGTGCTGGCTTCCCCGTTCGACGTGGATTCGGCCGGCTCCTACGACGTGATCGTCTGCGAAGGCACGGGGCCCGTACAGAGGATGCTCGGGCTCGTCGACAAGCCCGACCGCCCGGAGGAGTGTCAGCTACTCGCCGAGCACGGCGCCGGCTCCCTGCGGCTCTTGCAGGGCCGCATGCGCATCACGCAGGACCTGCTGCGCGCCCTCAACGCAGCTGAGGAGCGTTCCGCGAGTGAACCGAAGCTGTCCCTGGCGCTCACCGCCTACTCCCGCGCCCACCCTGTCGACGTCTTCACCACCACCCAGCCCATGACCGACCTCGGGCTGGATACCGGCGACCTGTGACGCCGTGGCCCCGTACCCCCGAGAAGCCGGCGCGCGCGGGCAGCCGCGTGGCCTCCCGTGGGGAGCCGGGAGGCGCGGCCGGGCCCCGCCGCCACGGGGGGAAGCGGCAGGGCCCCAGGGCGCCTCCACCTGGGGGTGAGGGGCCGTCCGCACACCATGCACCACAAACCGGCCACCGGGATAGATCCCGGCCGGAAATAGGCGCTGTCAGTGCCAGCGGCAATGATGGGCCCATGACCATCAACATGATCAACTTTGGGCTCACCTGGACTGATCCTGAGGGAGTACATCGCGCGTCCGCCGTCGCTTACGACGCGGCGAGCGGGGAGAGACAGAAGCAGCGCCTGGAGGATGCCGGTTGCACTGACGTGGAACTCGTCGAAGTCCGGCCCGGACAGCTGCCCCAGTCGAAGGCCTGACTTGTTCCCCGGACGGCCGTGCAACTCCGCGCACCCGGATCCACAGGGGTTATCCACAGGTCGATACGAGAGAGCCCGCCTCGTCGTACGGTGCCGTTCCAACGAGTTCGGGGGTGTGCGATGGCGTTCAGGGTGGATCTGTCCGTCCAGGTCGAGGATGCGCTCAAGAAACTGCCCGCCGAAGGGCATCGCGACGTCATGGAAGTGATCGCGGCCGCCTTGGCGCGGCGGGGGGCGTGGCCGGCGCCCGGCGGCTGGGACGGCGCGGTGCAGCAGGGGCGGCGCGCCTGGGTGGCATACGTGGCGTACGGGGACGGCATCGAGGTGTACGAGGTCGGCTGGACCGGATGACGGTCTCAGGCGGCGCTGTTGTCAGTGCCGTCCGGCACGATGCCGCTCATGCCGACCCTGGATGACCTGCCCCCGTACCGGCGGGCGAAGTTGCTGTGGGAGTACGCCCACTTCGGCGTGGACCGAATCGACGACATGGTGCGGGAGCAGGCCGGGAAGCCGTGCCATCTGTCGGGCGTATCCAAGCCAGCCTCGCCCCGGGTCGCCGTGCTCGGCGGCGACGGCCGGTACCACGTCATGAGCGACGGCCGGATGGTCTGCGGCAAGAGCCAGGCCAAGCAGGGCTGGCACCTACAGATCTGCTCCTGGACGGAGACAGACGGAGTGCTGTCCTACGGCTACAGCATGGGCGGTACGTACGACTCGGTCGCGCTGGAGTGGTTCGTGGAGACCGGAGCCGAGAGCGTTCCCTTGTCGTCGGTAGCGCTGGAGCAGCGGTGCCAGGGAGAGGGCTCCTATGGCGTCATGCACATGTGGCCTCCGCCCCCGGCGAAGACCGCCCCGGTCCGGAGGATGCGCGCGGTACTGGTCGAAGCTCTGGGGCCGGACTGCCACCTGTGCGGCGCACTGCCCGGGGCGATGGTCGACCACGACTACTCCACGGGAATGGTGCGCGGTCTCCTGTGCAAACTGTGCAATCGGACCGTCGAGGAGTGCCCGCACGTCGACGGCTGCCCGAAGGCGGAGTACATGGACCACCCGCCCGCTACGCATCTCGCGCTGCCATATCCGCTGTCCCTGGCGTACAAGCCGACGGAGTCGGCGCGGCGGCAGAAGATCGAGCTGCTCGGGTTCGATCCGCTCGCGCCGTGGCGGCCAGCCCGTCCCTGATTCGCCGCGGCGGCCGGTCAGAAGAGCGCGATCTCCTCGGCGCCATCGACGTCGGCGAGCTCGTCGGCCGCGTCGGGGAACTCCAGCTGCTGCGTGGGGAGCGGCAGGTCGACGATGACCAGCGATCCGGCGCAGGAGACCAGCGAGCCGCCGTACATGCTGCGCATGCCCGGGGGGTCGTGCCGCCAGATGCGGCCCTTGCTGGGGCGTCCCGCGACCATACCGGCGGCGACCTGCCGCTGACAGGACCCGCACTCAACTCGGGGCAACTTCATACAAACCAGTGTGACCGGGCGAGGCCCGGCATGCAGGCGGTTTCGGAGGTCTGTCCTCGGGCGTACGGGGGTCTCACCAGCGCAGGGCGATTCCTCGGCCGTGGCTGCGGCGGTCGATGAGAACGGCCTCCTCCAGCTTGGCGAGCTGGTACGAGACCGCCCCCGTACTGGACAGCGACGGGTGAAGCGACATGATCCGGGGCTAACGGGAGATTCTGCTGGCCCAGTCGGTGGCTGCCGCTCCCCTTCCTCCTGATCTACGTTAATTGTCCGCATATGAGAGTGCATGCGGCATGGCTTCCGGAATCAGTTACTGCAGGGGCGCTGGGCTGATGAGCCTTGGGTGCTGGTCGGCTAAACCCAGACCTCGTGTTCGTTGCGGTAGTGCGGCCACGGCCGCCCGGCCTGCCGGGCGGCGAGGACGTGCTTGATGCCGGCAACCCACGAGCCCGGCCGCAGCAGCTCCATCAGATAGCGGTCCAGCTCGGAGCGGCGCATCTGCAGCGTCCAGCCCGGCGTCATCGTCATGCCCCCCGGCAGTGCGACGGCCCGCAGCTCCTCCTGCTGGTGGATCTCCATGATGACCTCGCCCTGCTGCAGGTCCGCCTTCCCGGGCGGGCGTACCCAGCGTGCATCCAAGCCGGCCACCTGGAGCAGGCGGGTCAGCGCAGGACCGGAGGTCTCCACGGTGGCCACGGCGTAGTCGCCGATCAGGCGGGCGCAGGCCACGGGATGCAGCGGGTAGTTCGCCCAGGGCACCCGCAGCGGGTCGCGGGCCGTGCTGTCGAGACTGGTGACGTGGATGTTGTGGTCCTCGCGGCCGGCCGCGATCCCTGCCCGTTGCAAGGCCGTGTCGACGCTCTGCCGAAGGCGCTCGTTGTACTTCTTCGAGGACAGTCCTTGCTGGGCACACCCGTACTGGTCGATGACGAACAGAGCCCGGCTGCCAGGAACGTCGGTGGCGTAGACGCCATCGTTTGCGGCCCGCTCGAGGGCCTCGCGCAGCACGTCCAGGTGCGTGCGCAGCGGCAGGTTCAGGTCGTAGAGGAGCTCTGAGGCATTGTCCCCCGGCAGCGGGCCGCCGTTCAGCACCGCCTCGCGGGCCTGGTTGATCCGCCGTAGCTGGGCGCTCTTGGTGTTGTTCGGGTTCGTCTTGATCTCTTCCGTGCGGGGCGGGTGCATGCCGTCCCAGACCGTGATGTCGCCGATGCGCAGGCAGTTGGTCACGTCGTGCAGGAGTGCGAAAGCACCGTCCTCTTTGAAGGCCCTCTCGACACGTTCGCGTTCCGCCTGCAGCCCTGCCTTGCCGTACATCAGGCCGGGCGAGTCGTTGCGGCACAGAGCGAGGATGAACGGGCGGTGGAAGCCGAAGACGCGCCAGGCCAGCGCATCACCCACCGAGCGCAGCTGGCGGGCCAGCCGGTCGCACACGTCCTGCTCGAACCGCCAGGTCGCCATGTCGGCGAGGTCACGGCCCGACTGGGGCTCCGGGGCCTCCGGCTGCGGGCCCTTGCCGCTGCGCATCCGTTTGGCGGCGCGTTTGAATCCGGCGCGGTCCTTCTCCACCTCCAGCAGGCGGGTGAGCAGGTCCCGTTGGAACTCGACGCCGGCCTCCTCCGTCTCGCATTCGCGGAGCTGCTGAATGAGCTGAGTCAAGACCGGCTGCATCGCCTGATGGCGAGGGTGCACCATCATGTCGTCGGGATCGTAGGCGTCGGCGTCGAACAGGCTCATGCTGCCAGTGTGACGATCACGACGGTTCCCTACTGCCATTTTCCGGACCGCCGAAGCCATGTTCGAAGCCCTTGAGCACGGGGTCGAGTTCGGCCGCCGCGCTACACAAGGAGCACAGCCGGGTGCCGGGGTGCTCCGCCGCGTCCAGCGCCTTGTCCAGGGTCAGCACCGGCGCCCCGGGGGGTGCTTCCTCGCAGTCGACGGCATGGATGATGCCGCGGCCGCGCTCCAGCTTCTGCAGCACCCAGCCCGACGGCCGGCGCGGACCGAGGATCTCGCGCTCCGCCGGCGGCGGGGGTAGCCGGGTGGTGGGGACGTCGTCGTAGGAGACGCCGGGCACGGGCTTCACGTGGTCGGGGGCCTTGACCCACACCACGTACCAGGCGGGCTCCACCCGGCCGTCAGGCGTGTTCTGCCAGGCCGGGACGGCCACCTTGTACAGCCAGGCGTCCGGGACTTGCTGGCGCTCCTGGAGGCGGCCGGTGACCTCCTGGTCGTCCGGGAGGATCACGATGATGGGCGGCGGCTCCGGCGGGGTGTCCGCCACGGCTACGCGGCCTCCTGGCCCTCGCCGTCCCCGTTGCCGAGGGCGTGCCTGAGTTGGGAGCGGGCATCGGGGCGTTCGGGTCCGGGGATCTCGTTCCAGAACGAGTGCGTGACGATCGCGGCGGCGAGGTCGCGTTCCCGCTCCCGTAGCGTGGCGACGTCGTTCTGTTCCTGCTCCGACCAGCCCGGCGAGGCCGGATGCGAGGGGGACGTGGCGAGCCAGTAACCCTCGGGGCGCTGCCAGGCCTCCATGGGTTCCACGGAGTACGGCAGCGTCTTGACCAGGGCGTTGAGGCTGCCGCGCACCTCGTTGAGGGTCTGCTGCGCCTTGAGGAGATCGTCGGGATAGTCGTACGTCGTCACGGCCCAACAGTAGTTCGAGCCGCCGACAGTGCCGCCTTGGCCTCGCCGTGGTGGATGTTCGGATCTGTCTGTTCGAGCAGTCGATTGGCGCTTCTGCCGGCGGTGACGACGCGTTCGGAGAACCGGGCGTGCGTGCGTACGCAGTGTCGGTACTCGTCGGCAGCGGGGCCGGCGTTGCGTTCGCCCGAGCTGGCCATGCGTGGATGCAGCGCTGGACGGGGCCGTGTTGCGGGCAGTTGCCTGAGCTTGCGCTGGGATACGTGCGATCGCTGAGCGGCGACGTTGACGCTGCACGTGTTCATGGATGACGGGGCCCTCGTGCCGCCGATGCCTTCATTGATCTCCTCGCCAAGGCGTACATCCTCGACGACGACGGCCGTGATGCTGGACCGCGGCGTCGCTGGGCCGGGCAGTTCGCGGCATACATTCCGGCTGGATCGGCCGGCAGGGGAGTGGGGCGGCTCCGGGGGCTCCGGCGGTGCCGGCTCGTCGTCCGGCTTCCCGGGGACCGAAGTGCCCTCGGGTCAGGACATCGGTATCCGTGCGCTGTGCGGCCCCGCCCCGGCCACTCCACCGACCCCGCCGTCGCCTACCGGGCAGCCCGCCGCGCCCTCCGCGACCGATAGCCCCACCCTCAAGCGCCCCTGGGCCCCTGTGGGACGAAACGCAACTGACGACGCCTCGTGGCTGGCCAACTCGACCCGGATATCGGACTTGTCCTCTCGGGCCGCTGACTGCGTGGCCGAGGCTCTGCGATCATCGACAGATGGTCGACAGCAGGGATCGCTCGGCGCTTCGACAACTTGTCGGCGACGTGGTCTCGACACACTGCGCCGGAAACACGCACGCCACACTTGACGCAGCGTTCGCAGAACTGGGCATGCCGCCCGTCCCCCAAGAGGACCGGACCAAGCGCGAACGCATTGAACAGAGCTTCTCCCAGGTCCCCGACAGCGAACTTCCCGGCGTCGCCGAACGCGTCCTGGCCCAAGGCAAAATGACCGCCGCGATCCGCAACGGGATAGAGGACCTGCTGTGGGCGGAATCGTCGCCACCGCAGATACCGAAGCGGGTGCGGCGCGAACTCGCCCGGGCCCTCGACCTGACGGACATGGTCCGCAGCGAAGAACGCTTCATGAAGCTGCTGGATCGCTTCTGGGCGCTCGACCACGAAGAATCCCTCGTTGACTGGCTGCTGCCCAACCCCAGGCCAAGCCTCAGGGACCAGATCGTGCGGCATGTCTTCCGCAACCCGGAGGACTGGTCAGCGGAGGACCTGCTCGAGAACCTCGGGGCGTTCGAGGCCGGCGATACCAGGTTCGCCCGCTTCCTGGAAGGATCGGTCTCCGCAGACGTTCTCCTCGACGAAGCCGCGCAGCGCAATCTCGCGAACACGATCAACCAGCACCTTCGCAGTGCGACGATCGAGCTGAGAGAGACCGGCACCGACGGAGGCTATCCGCGCTTCACGATCGTCTCGACTCATCTCGCCGAGAACCGACGGCCGAAGAACGTCATCTTCGCCTCATACACCAAGCCCGACATCCGGTTCCTGTCCGCGGTGGACAACGACATCGAGGTCGTCGGCGACCCCAACAACGCCCTCGTCTACGACCGCCAGATCACGGGCGACGGCATACGCTGGCGAGATCTCCAGAACTGGTGGCAGGACACTCAGCAGATCTCCAGCGAAGCCGACGCCAAGAAGTCCCTCTACAACCGGCTCCGCAACAGCCTGCCCCGCAACTCCCCAGGCCAGCGCAACCTCTTCGATCTCTACCACCACATTCTCGGCTCGGCGGTCTACGACCTTCCGGCACTCCTTCCCGAGGTGTGGCTGCACTGGGATCACAAGACCGTCCGCCAGCGGGGGCCCGAAGCCCTGCTGCGCTTCCGCATGGACTTCCTGCTGCTGATGCCGCACGGCCAACGGATCGTCCTCGAGGTCGACGGATCCCAGCACTACACCCGAGACGGCGGGCAGCGCCCCGACACCTCCAAGTACGCGGAGATGATGGCCGGCGACCGCGACCTCAAACTCAGCGGCTACGAGGTATTCCGCTTCGGCCACGACGAACTCGAGGCAATCGCTGACGCCCGGGCTCTGCTGGAGCGGTTCCTGCCGGACCTGTTCCGACGCTTCAACGTGAACGGCTGGACCGGGTGAGGAAGCGGGCCACCTGACGGGATGGCCCGACCCGAGGAGTCCAACGAGCTGACCGGCAGTGTGCCGTACAGAGAAGGGGGCGACGGTGACCGTGCGGCTGGTGCCCCACCCGGCGTCGTTCCCAGCCGATCCACCACGCGACCCCGACAACGCCTGGAGCGTCGCAGCCCACGATTGGCACGCATTCGACCAGGTCACCACCATGGTCAACCACTGGGACCGCCCGAACTGGGGTCCTGGCATGCGCGCGGGCTACTGGCTGCTGACCTTCTCCTCGCCGCTCCTCGTTTCTCACGCCCGGCAGTGCCAGGTCCGAATCCGTCATCTCGGCTTCGACGAGATCGAGATGCAGAGCATGCACCTGACCCTCGGCCGTATCGGTCCCGCCAGCGAGGTGCCTCTCACCCAGCTCAGGAGCCTCGCCGCCACAGTCCGCCGACAACGCCTCCCGCACGGTTTCCCGCTGAGCGCCATCCCGATGACCGCCTCGCGCGGAGCCGTGCGCTACAGCGTGGCCCCGTGGACGCCCGTGCTCTCTCTTCACGCCGAACTGGCCCAGGCGAGCAGTGCCGTAGGGTTGCCGCTCCTGAGCGCGACCGGGCACCTGCGCCCTCACCTCGGCATCGCCTACTGCAACCGGGTACTGCCGGCTTCCGAGGTCCGTGCAGCGATCGAGCCCTTGCGGATGCTCCCGCCCGTGCAACTGTTCGTGGATCGTGTGCAGATCGTAGAGATGTGGCGGGTCGAGGGTGCATACCAGTGGCAGGTCGTCGAGGAGATCTCCCTTCCGGCAACAGCCTGAGTGCGAGCCCGCCAGAGAAGGTGACCGGACCGCCGACGAAACCCCTGTCGCCTGCAGCAATAGTCCGTCCACGAAGATCGACTCCCGCCTTCGGACGGGATGAATCCCGTCCGAAGGCGACCGGCTACCAAGCGCCGGATGCAGGGCGGAGGGCCGTTGCCCTGCTACTCAGCGTGCTCCGGCACGGCCTGCCGGTGGTCGTCGCTCCAGGAGCGGCCGCTCCACCGGTCCCTGTGCAGTGCCTCCCCACGCCGGACGTGTCCCGGCTCCTCGCTGCACTGCACCCATCCGTAGCTGTCTGGGTCTGCGTCGAAGAACATCGCCGAACACGCATCCGCTACAACTTCAGGGGTCGGGCCGTACAGTCCCAACCGGTCCAGCAGGCCGTCCGCGAGCCTCTCCGCCGCCTCATCCAGCTCTGTGACAGCCGAAATCAGCTCCACGAGCTGCACGTACCTCCCCGGCGGCGTAATGGTCGGCAGGGACGTCTTCCGCGGGATCATCAAGTCCTCCAACACCAAATCGCATAAACCCCTTCACTCTTCAGGCGCGGCACGGACCGGAACCGACAATAAATCTTGAAAAAGTGATGCACGCCACAGCATCAGAGGTCCCCTTACAGCCTCAGCCGCCTGTGAGCCACCGTCATCGGGTTTCGTCAGTGCGGTGATGGAGGGTTCGTCGGTGTCCCTGACCGCTCTCAAGAACAGCCAGCAGAGGCTGCGCCCTGTGGCCGCCGCAGACGCGCCACCAACCCCTCGCGGCTGGCGGAACGGCGATGTCAGTTCCCAATGGCAGGATGACCCGTGACCTGTCCCGACCGCGCCGCGGTCGCGACAACCCACGGATACGGAGTACGACCCTTATGAACCGCACTGAGCTGGTGGCCGCCCTCGCTGAACGCGCCGAGGTGACCCGCAAGGACGCCGACGCCGTGCTGGCCGCGTTCGCCGAGATCACCGGCGAGGTCGTCGCCAAGGGCGACGAGAAGGTCACCATCCCCGGCTTCCTCACCTTCGAGCGCACCCACCGCGCCGCCCGCACCGCGCGCAATCCGCAGACCGGCGACCCGATCCAGATCCCGGCCGGCCACAGCGTGAAGGTCTCCGCGGGCTCCAAGCTCAAGGAAGCCGCCAAGGGCCAGTAGCCCTACGACGCCGTAGGGCCATGGCCGAGTAGTCAGCCCCCCCTACACCACGACGCCCCACTGGACGATTGGCGGGGCGTCGCTGCGTAGCAGCAGTGCCCACGGGATGCGCGTCTTCACCTGGACGACCGCCCAGCCGGTGCTGCACGCCCGATACCGTGGGGAATGCAGGTTCCGGGACCAGCCCGAACAGGACGTGAACCAAGGGGAGTTCAGGTGAGCGAGGTGCGGCCCAGTCAGCAGATGCGCGCCCTCGGGGTCGTCCAGCAGGGTGCCCCCGTCCTTGCCGAATCGGCCCGCCCCTTCGAACTGCCCGCCGAGCGGGAGGCGGTCGAACACGCCGTGGAGATGCTGTTCGCCTCGATCGAGCGCATCGCCCGCGTCCACACCTTCGCCAAGGGCATGGGCATTGCCGCCCCGCAGATCGGCATCGGCCGGGCGGCTGCCGTCGTCCAGCCCGCCGAGGAAGGTGCCGGCGCCATCGTGCTGCTCAACCCCCGCGTCACCGCCGCCTCCGAAGAGAGCGACGTGCAGTACGAGGGGTGCCTGTCGTTCTTCGATGTCCGCGGCCTGGTCCCCCGTCCCCTGCGGATGACCGTGGAGACCACCGCGCTGGACGGCACTACGGTGACCACGGTCTACGAAGGGGGTCTTGCCCGGCTCGTCGCCCACGAGATCGACCACCTCGACGGCCATCTGTATCTGGACCGGATGAGGCCAGGCGTCGACCCCATCCCCGTCGAGCAGTACCGGCAGACCGGCCGGTCCTGGGCGTACGACTCCTGACCCGGCCGACCACCCTCGCGGCTTGAGACCATCGACGCCATGGGCAAACACTCCCGACCCGGGCCGCCGAACCAGCCGTCCCGCGCGGCGCCGAGCGTCGACGCCGACGATCCGCTGGCCGCGTACAACAAGCGGCGCCGCCCACCCATGGACGTCTGGTGCCGGCACCGCCCCCTTCACGGTGGAGGCGGACACCGTTGCCCGGACGAGACTCGGGCCTTGGAGGAGTGGAACGGGTTCACGTACGAGCCCGCGGGCACCGCCGCCAACCTTGCGGAAGCCCAGCGCTGGGTGAACGGGACTGCCCCGGGCACTGAGGCCGCGACCGACTAGGGGAGACTGGACGCCGCCCGGCGACCGGGTGACGTGAGCCGATGCTGCCGCCGCCGGGCCCCTTTGCTGCCGGGTGTGGACATCGCCGCTGGTCGCGGGTTCTCCTGGAGGAGGCACACCCCCGTCCGCGTCGCTGGGGGCGCCGTGTACGACACGCTCCACGTCGCAGTGCACCCGACCGGGCCCGGTCGCTGCCGGGTGACCGTGGCCGGGGACCTCGACGTGGTCAGCGCCCCGGACATCCGGGAAGCCCTGCGCACAGCCGTCTCCGTCCACGACCGCGTTGACGTCGACTGCAGCGGGCTGACCTTCTGCGACTGGACCGGCCTGTCCGCACTACTGGCCGCCGCCCGCGCAGCGAAGGCCGCCGGCAGCGAGCTGCGCCTGTGCGCGGTGCCGCACACGCTGGCGAGGCTGCTGCGGCTGACCCATGCGGGCAGCGCCTTCACCATCGAGCAGACGGACCCACGGTGAGACACCGGCCGTACGGGACCGACAAGCTCCTCTTCGCCCGCGCGCTGAAGGACCGCGGTGTCCCGGCGAGCCCTCGCGGAACGCGACATCGCCACCGTGTTCAAGCACTTCCGGCAGTACACGGGCGCCAGCCAGACCACCGTGGGCTCCCTCGTCGGGCTCGCCCAGTCCGACATAAGCGAGATCGAGCGCGGACTGCGCCAAATGCAGAGCGTCGACGTCCTGACCCGAATCGCCGAGGGACTGGGCATCCCGCCCGCCCGTCTGGGCCTGGGCGACAATGCAGCACACGCCGACCACCCGACGCACCACAACGCACACATCCCCCTGCCGACGGCCGCTAAGGTGACCGAAACCGAGCAGGAGCAGGAGGACGATGTGCGGCGTCGCGAACTCATGGCTGGTGCACTGGGACTCGGCGCCAGCCTGATCGCCGGCACCAGCTCCGAGGCCGCAGCGGCAGCACCGGCCACCCACAACCCGGCCGCCGCCATGGAACGGGCCTTGTTCGAACCGGTGGCCGGACAGCCGGCAAGCCTCAAAGACCTCGCCACCGGCCTCGCGACCGCCCGCGAGCTGTTCTCCGGCGCCCGCTACAGCGCCCTGGGAAGCGCGCTGCCCTCACTCATCGCGACGGCGGAAGCGACCCGTGACGCCAACCACCGGCCGCACGCGGGAGCGCGCCCAGGCGGCCGTCGCCCGCTCCTACGTCTTGGCTACCGAACTCGCCGTCAAGCAACACTCCGAGGCCGCCTGGGCCACCGCCGACCGCGCCCTTATCGCCGCATGGGCCAGCGGTGACCCGCGCCCCCTCAGCGACGCCGCACGAGTCCTGGCCATCACAATGCGCCGCGCCGGCCGCAGCTCCGCCGCCGTCGACTTCCTCGCCCGGACCGCGACCACGCTCACCGCGGAGAAGGGCCAGCCGCAGGCCGACACCCTTGCCGCTCGCGTCTGCCTCCTCATGACCGCCGCCTACACCGCAGCCTCCGGAGGCCGCCGCAGTACCGCGCTCGACCTGCTCCACGAAGCCGAAGAGACCGCTGACCGTATCCCTCGCACCGAGAACGGGAAGCCAGCCGGCCTGTTCACGATCTCGGCAAGCCCCGCCGAGGTCGCGATGTACCGGATCAGCAGCCTCACAGTCCTCGGAACGCCCGACGATGCCGTTCCGTACGTCCAGCGTCTCGTGCCGGCACAACTGGCCAACACCGAAAGGGTCGCGCGCTACCTCACCGACACAGCCCGCATGTGGCACCAACTCGGCGACGGTCGCCGCACCTTCAGCGCGCTGCGGGCCATCGAACACACCGCACCTGAAGAAGTCCGACGCCCCGCAATCCGCACGCTCACCGCCGACCTCCTCTACACCCCGGGAAGCCTGCCTGGCCTGCGGGAGTTCGCAGTACGCACCGGCGCCGTCGCCGCCTAACGAACACCGTGTGAACACCGGGGATTCGCCCCCCAAGACGGGGCAGATCCGCCGGACCGTGCACACCGACGGGCAGCGGCGCTACCCGGCGCCGCGGACATCGGAGCGCCGCCATCAACGCGGTGGTGTCAGATGCCGCGCTCCAGCACCGGGCGCGGCCGGCAGTCAGGCGGGGGCGGCTGCTAGCCGGGTGGTGAGGCAAGGTGCTCGCAGACCCCGCCGTATTCGGGGAGCGCGACGCCCAACTCCTTTTCCAGGGCGGGAAAGAACTGCTTGGCCTGTGGGGACTGGCCGGTGGTCTGCCAGGTGTAGCCGGGGCCGTCGGCGAGCGCCCGACGGATCAGGCGCCGCCCGAGGCCCTGGCGGTGACGGTCGGGGTCGATGGAGATCTTGTTGATACTGCCGATGCGGCACTCATCGCACACCACCCACACCAGCCGACCGATGTTGTACCCGTCACGGTTGAACATCCGGAGGTTGCGGTATCCGGTCGAGTGCTGCGGCGGCCAGTACAGGAACCGCACCTCCCGGTGCTGGGTGGTCAGTAGGATCCAGCGCCACCGGAGCGGTGAGAGGTACTCAGGGACAGGCGGTGTCACCGGCTTCTCCTTCTCCGCAGTGTCGAGCAAGTTACCGAACGGCCCAGTGTCGCAGCGGCGGTCCCGACTATTCCGGCGCGGTTGGGAGATCGCCCTCCGTCGGCCACATCGGCAGGGTGCCGCGGTGAGGTTCGCGGTGGTGGAGCTCCCGAAGGCCCCGGATCCGGACGGCTGCCTCGGTAAGGGCGTCCTCTGGCGGCCACATCCGGAAACCGTGGAAGCGTTCGGCGATCCGATCCGCCTTGTTCAGGAGGCGCCTCTCGCGCGTGACGAACCCGAACCCTCCGTACCGGATGGCCGTGGAGACGTGCATGGCATCACGGACGTGGTTGTCCCGAGCGGTCGCCCGTTCCACGTTCGGGAACAGGATGGCGAACACGTCGTGCAGGCGGGTGTGGTCCTCCTCAGTGCCCCACACGGAGGAATCCCAGCGGGATTGGCCCCAGACCATGGGCCCGAGCGCTTCCGGGTAGGCGGCGCTGGCCTCGGTGAGTTGTGCCCACTTTTCAGGGGGCGCGTCGGCAAGTTCCGTGTCCAAGGCGTCGGTCCGCTGAAGGTTGATCCATCCCTCGTCACGGAGGTGCCTCAAGCACACACTTGCCTCGTCCACGGCATCGATGATGTGGGTGTCGATGAACAGCAGGAGCGCCGTGAGGTTGTGGGGCGTCGAGGCAGTGGCCATGTGCAGCACGGTAACCCCACACGCTCATGCGGGAACACGCCCTAGTCAGCGTCAGCGGGCAGCCCTCACGGTTACTGTCCGGGGATCTGCTCGTTCGGGTGGGCTGGCCTGGAGACGTTCGCGGAGGTCGATCTCTTCGGGGCTGAGCGGGTCCTCGGGCCGGCGGATGCGGACGGGCTTGGACCGGAGCGGCAGGCCGTCGTCCGGCGCGGCATCCTCTGCCTCAGCGAGCGCTCGGTAGAGCGAGGCGAAGTGCACAGGTGGTGGTCGCGGCGTTTGCCTGGTCACAGGGTGATCGCATGCGAGGTACCACCAGTCATTTGCGCGATCCATCAGGTCCATGTCCTTAAGTAGGTATGCTTGACGGATGCGAGCTCTGGCGTACATCCGACGATCCAAGGACCCCAACGAAGGCAACTCCTCCCTCGTGGACCAGCGGGTTCTGGATCATGGAGGAGAGCCAGAAGCGGGGGCACCAGCTGGCAGAGAAGGACATCTTCGAAGAGGTCGTCAGCGCGTACCGCGATCGTCGTCGTCCTCAGCGCAACCGCATGGAAGAGGTGCTCGCCGAAGGCGACGTCAGGGCCCTTTACGTCCGCGACCTCGACCGCTTGGCCCGCCGCCTGATGGACACAGCTCGCATCGTCGACACCTGCAATCGGTACGACGTGACGATCTACACGCACGATCGCGTGTTCGCGCCAAGGTCGCCCGACACGATCCTCCTGATCTCCGTCCTGGGCGGACTGGCCGAGACCGAGGCCGCGACCACCAGCAAGCGCCTCAAGCGCACCGCCGAGAACATCCGGCTGCGAGGTGGCTGGAACGGCATGGCACCCTACGGCTGGGTGCTCCCCGAGCACCACAATGCGAACGGCGTGAAGACGCTGACGCTGCACCCCGAGGAGAGCAAGGTCGTCCGTCAGATCGTGGACTGGCGACTGGAGGGCATGTCCGTCTCTGAGATCACTCGTGAGCTCAGCGAGACCGGCGTGACCAACCGCGCCGGCAAGCCGTTCCAATACCGGAGCGTCGCATCGATGCTCCGTCACCCGCTGCTCGCGGGATACAACTCGATCACGGCCAAGGCCAAGGGTCGGACGAGCGGCGAGGGGCCGGACATCAGGGACACGCGCGAGATCGTCATCGGCAAGGACGGCCTGCCCGTGAAAAGCCACGAAGCGGTCTGCACGCCCGAAGAGTGGGAGGCGCTGCGACTACTGATGAAGCCCCAGCCTTTGAAGAAGACCAGAGCCCGAGCAGGAGGCCTGCCCCTCGTGGGGCTCATCTACTGCGGCGCGTGCGGCTCCAAGATGACCAGCAACCGGTCACTGGGGGAGTCGGGGGCGTATGTCTGCAACGGACGGATGAGGGGCGCTAAGTGCCCTGGAGTCGCGATCACAGCCGGGTCGACCGAGCAGTTCGTGCGCGAGGTGGTCGCGACGTCATTGGACACGCCCGAAGTCCGGGAGTTCCAGGCCGACCGCCTCCGCCAAGCCGCGGCAGGGAACACCAGTGCCGAGCTGCTCGAACTCCATGACCAGTCCGACGCGCTGCGGGACTCTATCCTCCTCCTCCAGAAGCAGGTCGAGAACGCACCGGCCATCGCCATGGCCGCGCTCCTCAACCGGATCAGGGAGGAGGACGCCCTGAAGAGCCAGATCGACCAGCGGATCGCCGAGAAGGCCGAAGGCCGGCCCCGCGAGATCCCGAACATCAGCGGAGCCGAGTTCCTGGAACTTCCCGAAGCCGAACAGAAGACCGCCACCAGGGCTTTCATCCGCAAGATCGTCGTGGATCCCGACGACGGGAACCGCGGGTCCGTGAAGGGGCTGTTCGGCTCGCAGGGCACGAACCTCAGCCGCATCGGCTTCTGGTACCTGGGAGAGGGGGACGAGCTGGAGCCCCGGCGCGGCTCCGGCTACTCGCTCCTGCCGCCCGACGGCGAGTACCAGTGCCCGGACTGCGAGGAGCCCCGCGTCTTCCGGTACAAGAACAACCTGCGGCACCACAGGAACTACGCGCATCCGAAGCCGGTTCCCTGCCCTGAATGCGGGGAGTCGTTCCCCTTGCCGGGACTGCCGAGCCATCGGCTCAACAAGCACGGCGTCAAAGGCGTGCGAAAGCCCTGGAGCTAGGCATGTTGGCTCATTAGAGTTGTCCGTTCATCTGTCGATGACGTCTCGCCGGCGTGAAAATTGGTGTGGGGGCTGTCAGCCGACGCCGCAGGTCCATGAGCTGTTGAGCCCGCAATAGAGTCTGGTGAGGGAGCCGTCCCAGGGGCTGCACATTGTCGTTTCGAGCACGCCGTTCAGGATCTCCGTCTCCCCTTGAAGCTCACCGGGCAGCCCCGTCCGCACCATGCTCAAGGGGAGGCAGGCGATGCAGGAGCTGACGGACGGCCACGACGACGGAACGATGGTCCGGGTCGCGGCGATCGATATCGCCAAGGCATCCGGGATGGTGCGTCTGCGCGTCCCGTACGACGCCGTCGAGGGGCGGCGAGTGCAGCAGGTGTGGAATGTCGCCTCGACCACCAACGCGATCCCGGAGCAGAAGATAACGCCGTCTGATCCGGCGGAGTCGGCCGGCTTGAGTACGACGTCCGGCGTGTCCAGCGAGTGCGCCCAGGACAGGGCGTCCCGGAGGCGGTCGGTGCTCAGGCTCCGTGGAGCGTCGATGCCCGCGCTCGTCAGCGCGGCCGCCATGGCGCCCTTGTCGTGGGGGCGGTTTGAGGTCTGCGGGTCGTTGCCGGGCAGGCCCAGGTGGTACGCCAGTTGCTCGGCGAGTGGTACGCCGATTTCCGTCCCGGCGACCACGGCGCTCACCCGGAGTGCGCGCAGTGCCCGGGCGGTCGCGGCGACGTTGCCGTCGTGCACGACGACGCGCCGGTACCCGGTGGCGTCGAGACTGCCGCGGTACAGGGGAGGCAGCGCGTCATCCGCAGGGGTGACCGCGACGCAGTCCCATCCCCGGTCGGCGAACTCGCTCTGGTAGTGCCTGCCCGAGCCGTACGGGGCGACGACAGCGGCGCGCCCCGGGAGGACCGACGAAAGGGAGCTACCAGCAGAGGTTCGGTCGGGACTGATCAAAGGCAAGGCCATGGGGCCACTCCGAAACGCTTGAGACGCATGGACAGGGGGCGGAGGGCTGCCGGGATCAGCGGACACAGGCGGTGCTGTGGCTCGTTGACGCGTCCTGGACCGCTGCGTGTTCCTTGGGGATGGCGAGCGCCAGGCCGTAGGAATGATTCGGTGAGGTCAGGAACCGCTCCAACTCCATTCCGGCGGACGCGAGTTCACCGGCCAGGCCGGCGGGCCGGAATTTCGCCGAGATCTCGGTACGCAGGTCCTCACCTGCCGCGAAGTCGACGGCGAGTTGGAGGGCGGGGATCTTCACGGTTTGCTCGATGCGCGAGCGCAGCCGCATCTCAATCCACTCGTGCTCGACGGCAGCGTCCCAGATGGCCACGTGTTCGAAGGCGTCGAGATCGAAGTCGGCGCCGAGTTCCCGATTGATGACCGTGAGGACGTTCTTGTTGAAAGCGCCGGTCGTCGCGTCGTCGTACGCGGCGACGAGGAGCGAAGGGTCCTTCACCAGGTCGGCACCGAGCAGCAGGGCGTCGCCGGGCGCGAGGAGGGCGCGGATGGCGGCGAGGAACACGGCGCGTTCGGCGGGCGGGAAATTGCCGATGGTGCTGCCGAGGAGCGCAACGAGTCGCGGGCCAGGGATATCCGGCACGGTGAGCGCGTTGGTGAAGTCGGCGATCAGCGCGTGCACGGTGAGGTCCGGGCGTTCGACGATCAGAGCCTGCCCGGCCTGCCGCAAGGCGTTCTCGCTGACGTCGACCGGTATGTACGTGTGCAATCCGGGCAGTGCATCGAGCAGGTGCCGCGTCTTCGCGGACGAACCGCTACCGAGTTCCACCAGGGTGCGTGCGCCGCACACCTTGGCGATCTCGCTGGCGTGGGCCGCCAGCAGCTCACGCTCCGAGCGTGCGATGTGGTACCCGGGCAACTCGGTGATCTTCTCGAAGAGTTCGCTGCCGTACGCGTCGTAGAACCACTTCGGCGGCAGCGTTTTGGGAGTACTGGTGAGGCCATGGCGGACGTCGGCACGCAGCGCGGCGTCCGTTGCATTCTTGGGCAGGGTGCGGGTGAGACGGAACGAGTTCACGACAAAGCTCCCTTGAGACGGGGTCAGGACACGGGCAGGGGCGGACGGCGACCGGTCACGCTCAGGCGGCGGCGGGCGGCGACGAGGATGAGGGCTGCGCCCGCGGCGCCGGCCGGCAGCAGCCCTGCGGTCGGTGCCAGGCCCGCGGCCGCGGCGCCCGCGGCGCATCCCACGTCCAGCGCGGCCACCAAGAGCGCTTGCGCCTCCGTCGCGGTGCCGGCCGGGGCCAGATCGCCCGTGACCGCGAAGGCGACGCCCAGGAGCGGCGCCATCACCAGGCCCGGGACGACCGTGCTGGCCAGCGCCGTTGTGGGACTGGCCGCCAGAGTGATCAGCAGCCAGCCCCCTGCAAAAGCCGAGCTCAGGACGATCAGGTGCTGAACTGCTGTGCCCGGCCATAGCCGCGCCCCGTACAGGAGTCCGCCGACGACGGCACCGAGGGACAGCACGGCCGGGAGGGCTCCGGACAGCCACGGTGTGCCGTACTCGGCGGCGGCCGATACCGCGAGGGGAGTGAGAGCGCCGAGGGGGATACCGACGCCCACCATGGCCAGGTACAACCCGCGCAACTGTGGGGACCTGAGCGGACCCCGCCAGTCGGACCTGTGGAGGCGGACGGTGGTCCACGTCCGGGAGGCCGGCGTCGCCACGACCAGAGCGGTGCCGACGGCACCGAGAGCGGCCGTCGCCACCAGCGCGGCGAATGCCGAGGACACCATGACGATCCCCGCCACCAGCAGCGGCCCCACGACGTAGATCATTTCTTGAGCCGCTGCCTCCAGCGACAGCGCCGTTCGCTGGTGGGCGCGGCTCGGCATGAAGGACCCCGTTCCGAACAACGCCCTCAACCCTGCCTCAAGCGGAGCTTTGGCCGCCCCGGCGACCGCAACGCCGGCTATCGCCCACCACGGGTGCTGAGACCCAACTGCCACGCCGACGAGGGCGGCTGTGCTCAGCACGGTGGCTGCGGAGAATGGGAGCGTCTGTCCGTACCGGTCGGCCAGACGGCCGATCAGCGGACCGCCGACCGCGCTGGCCACCAGGTACAAGGCGGCCAGAGCCGCGCTGACCGCCGCACCGGAGCTGCGAGCTCCGATCACTATCGCGAGCGGGGCCATCCCGTTGGGAAGGCGTCCGATGAGCGTCCCGGCCAGCAGACGCGCCGCGCAGGGCACCCGCAGGACATCGCGGTACCCGACAGGCACCGGACGCCTCGGCGGCTCAGCCGTGGAACCGAGGACGGCCACAGCAGGTCCGGACGAGGCGCCGGTGACCGGCCGTGAAGTGGGCTGCTGCACAGGTGAACTCCCGAGCGGGCCAGGAAGAGGGAATGGTGGTCCGGTGGATCCGGACGGAACGGAAACGGTGAGACGAGGACCCGGCCCGGGCCGGCAGGGCGGTCAGGGGCGCCTGCGGCAAGTCCGGGCCGGGCGCAGAGGGGTCAGCCGATGGACCCACAAGTCAGTCGACGTACCAGCGGGTCATCGCGCCGCACTTCGTGGGCGCGTGACCGGTCTTGTAAACGCACGCCCGGATCTTGTGATAACCCTCGAAAAGGACAGGTGTCTTCCAGCTGATCCCGTTATTGGCCCCGGAGTCCTGGACGCTGACGAGGAGACGACGGCCGTCGTCGGCGAAGACCTGGGTGACAGACGCAAAACCGTCGGCCTTGATGTCGTTCGCATAGACCCGGCCGTTGCCGTAGTAGTACCAGCCCTCGGCACCACGGCCGCTGGAGTAGACGTAGCCGGAGCTCACCGCGGAGGCCGGGGTGGTGGCGAGCGCGATGGTGGCGAGCGCACCGCCCAGAGCGACGGGCACCGTGTGTTTGACGAAGCGTGAGACGGACACAGAGTTCCTTCCAAGGATTGACTTCAGGTGAAAGGAGGCGCCTGTTTTCGGTGCGCGGGCCCGGCGAAGGAGCAGGCCGAGCGGCAGGCACACCGCGGCGCCTAGGACGCCGCGGGACAAGGTGGAGAGGCCCACTCGCGGGTGTGGAAGGGGGTGGCGGCGCGCCGCTCGGCGGGGAGTGCGACCACCGAGGAGTGCCACGTGCTCGTCACGGCACGGGAGTTGGGGTGCAGGGCGGTCATGGGCATCGTCGGATCTCCGGTTCGGTGATCGGGATGCGGCGGGTGCCGGGCTGGCGGGAGGGCGTCGCGAGGGGGGTCATGCGCTCGTGGTGAGGGCGGCTGCCGGGTGTGTGACGGCGGGCGGCCGGGGAAGCCAGCGGGCGAGTGCGGCCGGGGCGCCGGTGTAGTGCAGGGCCTGCAGGCCGAGTTGCTCGGCGGCTTCGACGTTGTCCAGCCGGTCGTCGACGAACAGGGTCTTTGAGGGGTGGGGCATTCCGGCGGCCTCGAGCGCTGCCTCGTAGGCCCGCTTGTGGGGCTTGTTCACTCCGATGCGGGCGGAGTAGACGGTCCGGCTGAACAAGGTGGCGCACCATTCGGCGTCGTCGAGGGTGTTGGCCAGCGGTTTGGGTGCGTTGGACAGGAGTACGAGGCGCAGCCCGGTGGCGTGGGCTGTGTGCAGGAGGTCCAGCACGGCGGGGTCCGTGTCGGTCCACATGTCGATGTCGGCGTGTTCGAGAGCGGCCAGGAGGGTGCTGCCCACAGGCGCGGTGCGCCCGTTACGCAGCAGTCCGCTCCAGAACGTGTGGGTGAGGGCGACGCCCTGGTCGTAGGGCTCCCGCCGCTGCCAGAACGCCTGTTGGAAGGCGTGGGTCTCGTGGGGGTGCCAGCCCGCGATTTCGGCGAGCTGGGCCCACTGGGCCGGGCCGGGCTGGCGGCCGATGACCCCGTTGTAGTCGAGGATCACGGCCTCGAGGTCGGCGCCGCTGGGGGTGGTGGGCTGGGAAGAGGTCAACGGGACTCCAGGGCTCGGTGGGAGACGACAGCGACGGTCGCGGTCAGGACGACGAGCAGGGCCAGCGCGGTGGTCAGGCTGGTGAGCGAGGCGATCGCCCCGATGGCAGCCGGTCCGGCAAGCAGGCCGAGGTAGCCGATGGTGGAGACGGTGCCCACCGCGCGTGGTCCTCCCCGTCCGGCGGCTGTGATGAGGGCCGGCATGGCCGTGGACAGGCCGGCTCCGAGGGCCATCCAGCCGAGCAGGGCGGCCGGGGCGCTGCCGGCGATCAGTGCAGCGCCGAGTCCGGCGGCGGCCAGGGTGGCGCCGGCGCGTAGCAGGGCGGGTGCTCCGTAGCGGCCGGTCAGCCGGTCACCGGCGAGCCGGCCCGCGGCCATGGCGGCGCTGTAGAGGGCGTAGGCGGCTGCCGCGGTTGCCTCGGAACTGTGGAGGGAGTGCAAGTGAACTGCCGACCAGTCGGCGGCGGCACCCTCGGCCAGCAGGCACGCAGCGGCCAGGGCACCGAACAGCCACACCTTGATGTGGGAGGTCTGCGCCGGCTTTGCCTCGTCCGCAGCCGCTTCGGGACGCTCGGGTGCGTGGTCGAGGGAGGTTGCCGTTCGTACGGCAGGAGCGGCGGTGACAGCGGCGATCACCGTGAGGGCACCGACCATCGCGAACAGCAACTCGTGGGACATCCAGGTGGTCACGGCTGCGAGCGCGGCCCCGCACAGAGCACCGATCGAGTAGGCGGCGTGCAGCCCGGACATGATCGACCGCTGGAAGGCGATCTCGCAGTGAACGGCAGAGACGTTGCAGCCGACGTCAAGCAGGCCGTGTGCGAGGCCGAAGACGACGGCAGCCGCGATCAGGGTCGGCAGCGTGCGGCACTGGCCGAGGAGAGCCAGGGCGAGGCCGAAGACGACGGCGGGGACGACCAGCAGTCGGGAGGAACCGTGCCGGTGGGCCAGGCGCCCGCCGAGCTGGAGTCCGACGACCATGCCGGCTGCGGCGCCGAGAAGAACGAGTGACAGATGGCCCGTCCCCAGGTTGGCCGCCCTCTGCACTGAGGGCATCCTCGTGCCCCAGACCGCCATGACGAGACCCATCACGGCGAAGACACCGAGCAGCAGCCGTCGGTCGCTCGTCGGCGGTGCGGACTGCTGGGCCGGAGCGATTGCGGTCATCGGCCTGCCCCCGGCACGGGTGTGGACAAGGCTGTCGAAACGGGAGGCCACCTGTGCGGTGCTGCCCACGAGTTGGGGCACGTGGTGCTGTGTCTCATGGTCGGGTTCTCCGATGCGGCGGTCAGGTGGCGGCGGGGACAGGGGCGGCGGTCACACGGGAGGCCGTGCGGCGGTGGGTGAGGCCGGCGAGCGGCACGCACAGGGCTGCGCCCGTGGCACCGGCGGCAAGGGCGGTAAGCGCGGCGAGAACCCCACCGCCCGATGTCAGGGACACGGCTGCGAGAACCGGGGCGGTGATCACGGCGACGGCGAGGGTTGAACCCCAGATCCCGGCGTACAGACCGCGGGCGTGAACGGGCGAGATCTTGGTGACGATGTCGTTGGCCGCGATGAAGAAGACGATCTCCCCGGGGACGGCGGCCGCCACGGCGAGGCTGTAGCCGGCCGTGGTGTCGGCGAGGCCTGCGCTGCCCATGCCCGCGCCCAGCAGGAGCGAGCCGACGGCGAGCAGGCCGGTGACCGGCTGGGGCCCGTCGCAGCGGCGGCGCAACCACGGGTTGAGCAGCGGGGTGAGCAGGACGACGACGCCGGCGTTGGCGACCTGTGTCCATCCGTAGGCGTCGGCGGCGAGCCAGTCGTCCTCCATCAGCAGTGGCAGCGTGGTGAACATGCCGGCAGCGCAGGTCAGGGCCGCCACGCTGGCCATCCACAGTAGCCACAGGCTGGCGTCGCGCATGGCCGAGCGCAGCGGGGTGCGCGCGGCGGGCTCGCTGGGCCGGGCGGAGGCGGCCGGGGTGTCGTCGTCGAGATAGCGGTGGGCGAGCAGGGCACAGGCCGCGCAGGCGGCGGCGTTGAACCAGAACAGCGCCGGGAAGCCGAGCTGTCCGGCCAGCATGCCTCCGGCCGCGCCTGTGATCGCCGCGCCGATGTTCACGGCCCCGTGGCGCCAGCCGTTGACGGCGGCGCGCTGTCCGTCGTCGGTGATGAGGTCGGCGATGGCCGCGGAGACGACCGGCCTGGGCGCGTCGTACACGATGCCCGCGATCAGGGCTCCGGTACACACGGCGGCGAACGCGTGCGCCTGGGACATCACGGGAAGACAGACGGCGGCTGTGAGCATGGCGGCCACGAGGGTCCGGCGCCGGCCGAGCCGGTCGGCGGCCCAGCCGGTGAGCAGTTGGCCGACGAGCCATCCGATGCCGAAGACCGCGAGGGCCTGGCTGGCGGCGGCCGTGGTGTAGCCGAGGTCCTTGAGGTGATAGCTGAGGAAGGGATAGGCGAAGCCGAAGCCGCGCGCTACCAAGGTGATGACGAGCAGTGCCCAGATCGCCGGCGGCCAGGGCCGCGGTCGGGACGGCTCGACGGCCTTGCCGGTGGAGACGGGCATGGTGGTGGCTGACACAGACGCTCCAGGGAAAGCAGGGGCGAGACGTTCCTGATGGGGCGGCCGGCGTCAGCTGGTTCGGGCGCCGGACGGGAAGGGTGGAGTGGGTGGGGGCGTCGCCGTGGGCGGACGACGCCCCCACTGAGCAGCCGGGCCCGCGCCCGCGTCGGAAGGACGCGGGGATGTCACCCCAGGGGGATGGGAGCGAGGGGCCGGGCTGCGCCTGGTGCCAGCCGACGGAGGACGCTCCGTCCGGCCGGGGAGTTCAGTGCGGCTACACGGTCGGGGAGGCTCGGAAGTTCGTGTTGCGGTAGCCCTTGCCGTCGTTGTTCCAGTCCAGCTGGATGACCCCGTCGGCGAGGTACCGGCCCGAGCCGGCCTTGTACTTGACCGTCCCGGTCCTGTAACTCCCGTTGCCGGCGATGTTGCCGTGCTCGAGCTTGTACTCGAGGCCGGTGTAGTTCGCCCACTTCACGACGGGGTCGGGACCGGAGACCGACTTCTTGACCTGGAGGTGGAACCGGGCTCCATCAAGGGTCTCGGTCATGTTGACGTACGAGACGGGGCCCTCGAACTTCACGTTGGCGTAGGCGTAGATGTAGCCTCCGGAGCGCTTGGCACACAGCGTGACGTCGAAGTTGTAGTTGTCGGCCCACGGCCCGGAGTAGGCCGGATTGTCGACGGAAGCACTGCTGGTTTTGCAGCTGTAGTCAGCGGCGGATGCCGTGGTCGCGGTGGCGAGCGTGGTGCCGGCGAGGGCTCCGGCAGCGAGCAGGGTTATGGCGGTGCGCTTGAACGCGGGCATGCAGGTGTTTCCTCCGGAAGGCGAGTGGGGTCGGCGGGCCGTTGTTCGTGGGCTGGCCGTTGATAAGGGGCGGTGAGCACGTGCAGATTCCGCGGTCGGGTGTCCGCGGTGAAGGCCCTGACCAGCACTGCTGCGGCTAGTCGGCTCTGTGTCGTCCTCAGACGGGATCCCGCACGGGATGCGGACTGGGTTGGTCAACCGGCCAGCTGGTAGAGGCCGTCGTCGCGCACCCAGCCTCGGGTGCCCTTGGGGATGCCGGACTTGGAGCGCTGAGTGAGCTGGCTGTAGTCCCAGTTGCCGCGGCTGCACAGCACAGTCACCTTGTCGCCCCGGTACAGGAGGCCGCGGCTGGCGTAGGTGGTGCCCGGGCCGGTGCGGTAGTTCCAGCCATTCTTGGCCACGGTGGCCTGGAAGTTTGTCCAGTTGGTGGTGCACTTGCTGTGTTCGCCGACGGCGTGCGCGGCCGGGGCGGTGGTCACGGTCAGGGTGGCAGCGGCCGCGAGTGCCAGGGCGGCGGGCGCGACCGAGCGGAGGGCGAGATTGCGGATCATTGGGAAACGCGACCTTCCGAAAGGGAGGAGAGGGCGGGGCCCCTGCGGCAGGACTGTGACGTGATGGCCCCCCTGGAAAGGGAGGAGGCACGTCCGGTGCTGGGCGCGGGGGACGGACAGACCATCCACGGCACGCACGTGGGCGCCGTCGGACACAACGCCGGTCAGACGTCGGCTACTTGGGGATGGGCGGCGTAGGCGCGGGGTTAGTGCCGTAAGGGTTGGCGCACTGGTAGACCATGTAGCCGCGGACCTTCTTGCCGTCGCTCTTCCGTGTGACCGTGCCGCGGGTGTACCACTGCTTCTCGGCACGCTTGTAGGCCCACTGGTCGTAGGCGACCTTGTCGCCCCGGTAGCCGATGCCCACCACCGTGGCGGACTTCGACGGGGCCTTGCGGATCTTGACCGCGCTGCAACTGACCTTCGTGTGGCCGGTGTCGGCTGCCTGCGCCACCGAGGCGGTGGCCAGGCCGCCGGTGGCGACGGCCAGGCCCATCGTCGTGGCCATGAGGGTGCGCTTGACGCGCTGGGTTATCACGGTGAATTCCTTCGAGTGGAGGCGAACCTGGCCGGGCAGCCCGGCCAGGGGGACCGCTGTGTGGGGGTGCGGAGTGGTGCGTTGGTGAGTGATGCGGGGCGTGTGTCTGCCTGATGACGCCTTGAGTTGCCCGGCGTGGATCGGCGAGCTGCGGCCGGATCAGTCGAGCTGCATGGGGACGCAGTCGTAGGCGTACTTCTTGGCGACCCAGCCGGTGGTGTTCTTGGCCAGCCCGGTCCTGGACTTCTGGCCGAGCTGGAGCTTGATCCAGGAGCCCTTGGTGGCGACCTTCTTGCCCCAGTCGCCCTTGTAGAGCAGGCCCTTGGACTTGTAGGCGGTCGACGGCCCCGTCCTGAAGTTCACCGCGTTGGTGTTGATCTCGTAGTAGACGCGCGGCTTGCACGGCATCTCGGCCGCAGTGGCGGCCGGGGCGGTAGTCGCGGCCAGGCCGGCGGTCACCGACAGGGCAAGCATGGCCGTGGTGGCAAGTCGAGCGGGAGTACGAAGTCGCATGGGATCCCTTCAATTCATGGGGTGGGGACATGGGTGACGGGGCGAGACGCCGGCGGTTCTATGCGGCCTTCCTCCGGCGTGCGACCGAGGCCTGAGTTGTCGTCATGGCGTCGCGCCGCAAGGCGATGGATGCAGCGGCAGCGGCTCCGACCTGAATGGCCTCCATGGGAATCGGGCGAAGCGAGACTGCGCGAGACGCGGCGGTGGAGACTCGCACTCGACTCGGCGAGGAGGCACGCTCGGTCACGACCGCGCCGCAATCAGCGGAAGAGTCGCGCCCGAACATGATTGCCCGCCTTGTATGGAGTGAACCGAACGTCTATTGCCACCCTATCGAATCATGAGTCCGACTGCTATTCAATGGCTAGTCGACTGCGGCTCAATGAACGCCACTGTGCGGGACATGTGCAGAGCTGGCTGTGACTGCAAGACCGACCTGAGCTTCTTCGCCAAGCTGCGCCTCTTGTCGCACCCGCCTTCGGTGTGAGGGGACGCGGAGGCTACGACTCCCGGAATCTGTCGTGCGTCTCTGTGGCGACGGCTCAGGACTTTGTGACAACCCACCCGGGGGCCGCGCCGAGCGCGCCTATGATCGATGCATGCCGTCGTCCCTTCCCACGTCCCTTGCTGTGTCTGACGCCATCACCCACTACCGCCAGCTGCGCGAGCTGAGCGTCGACGAGCTGGCCTATGTGCTCCGGATGCTCGATCACCCGATCTCGGCCGACGCCCTTGCGGAGATGGAGCGATGTGCTCGCCCCGTGACCGTCGACGACCTCGTCGCGATCGCCTACGCGCTCGACACGACCCCCGCGGTGCTGCTGTCGCACATTCCCATCGACATGCCGGAACCCGAGGGGCCCCTGGCCACCGGGCTCCCCGGCGACGTCGACCAGGCCGAGCTCCGCGCCTGGCTTGAGGGAAAGACCACGCTCGACCGCGAGTCGCGGGTGAACTGGTGGAGAGAGCGGGTTGCCCGCCTCAGGGTCCGGTCGGCGCACCATGAGGAACAGCTGCAGGGTGCGTACGCGGAGCTGCGCGAGCTCGGTGACCTGGCGCTCCAGGAAGCAGACGCCCCGCCGGTGCAGCGTCTTCAGTGGCGCATCCAGGACGGCGAGCACGCGCTCAACCAGTCCGAAGTCGCACTGGCGCTGACTGAGCATCGACTCGACAACCTCCGAGAAGACGCCTGACAGTCTGAGTCCTGGCCAGTCAAAGTCACCTATGCATAGGCGACTTTGACTGGCCTTCTGTCGTTAGGTGGTACATCTGGTACAGCAATCTGCAATACTAATAGCGCTCTTGTGAATGCACTTCGCAAGTGCTGATGTACGAGAAGAAAGCTCGGAAGTCGGTCAGGTGGTCCTCAAGGGGGCCGGCTTCGGCTCCTGGGCGTGGTCGGGATCCGGGTCTCCGGGATGCAGTGTGGAACTGTGGAGCCGAGACGCTGGTCCCTGTGAAGAGGGCACCACCTGGACGCGCAGGACTGAACGAGGGAAAGCGGGGGCGATCATGACTGCGGATCAGCCTCAGTTACCCGAGCAGCCGCCACAGGGCCATGCAACAGCATCGCAGGCCGTGCCGCCGCGACCGCAGGTTCCGCCCGTTGTCACGGCCGAGCAGTGGGCCGCCGGGGTCCAGCAGACGCATCACCGCGAGCCGACGATGTCCGAGTGCCAGGCCGCCGTTCAGGCCGGACTGATCGATCCCGAGCGCCGGCCTCGTGATCCGTCGATGCAACAGATGGCCGACGGAGCCAAGCAGGTCGTCAACGGTGCCCGGGACTTCTTCAACACCAAGGTCGCGCCGGCCGTCGAGAACTCTGGAGCCAAGGAGTTCCTCAGCAACCGCGTTGCCCCCGCCGCGCAGAGCGCCACGCGCTCGATGCAGCAGAGCACCTCGCGTGCGGGACTGGCCAAGCTGAGGGGGATGGCCACCTTCATCCTTCCCGCCGCGGCGTTCCTGGCGATCATCTCGCTGTTCATGCCGGTTGCTTCAGCCATGGGCTTCTCGGTCAATTACTTCAGCGACGAGGCCGGCGGCGAGGGCGGCTTCCTGCTCTTCATCATGCTCGCGGCCATCGCTGCCTCTGTCGTGGCAGTCATCCGCAAGGCGAACTGGTCCCGCATCACCGCCGGAGTCGTGGGCATCGTCGCCGGCCTGATCGGCATGATCGACGGCTTCGGGACCATGGGCTCCGTCAGCGGCACCGACGGCGTGTCCGTCGGGGGCGGGCTGGTACTTCTGTCCCTGCTGTCGGTCGTGATGCTGGCTACGGCCATCCTCATCCTGCTGCCGCCGCGTGAGGCCTCTGCGGTTCCGCCGATGCCGAGCATGCCGCCGGTCCAGCCTCCGCAGAGCTGAACCAAACCGACTGTCCAGAACGAATGAAGGAAGAACACCATGAACTTCACCAGGACCGCACGTGCGACGCGGACCAGGATCGCCGTGTCCGCCGCGGCCCTGGCCGCGGGTGCTCTCATGCTCACCGCTTGCAGCGGGAGCAGCGATGCCGCTTCCTCGCAGAGCCCCAGCAGCAGCCAGGCCTCCAGCTTCGACGGTGCCTACATCTCCATCACCGACGGGGCGCGCGGCGGCATCGCTGCCATCGACGGCCACAAGATCACGTACATCAACGTCACCGCTGGTGATCAGCAGTGCCAGCTGACCACGAAGGCCCTCGACGACATCAAGCACGGCTCGATCGTCAAGGACGGCACGACCGACAAGGGTCAGTACCAGGTTCTCTCGACCGGCACGATCAACGACGGCCGGACCAGTGTGCTCTGGGACGACGTCAACGGTTCCGACCAGACAGGCACTGATCCGGGATCCGGCTCGATCTCGATGTCGGACAGCATGATCACGCTCGGGTACACCTTCGCCTATTCGATCGACCAGGTACAGCTCATCCCCGCAGGCAGCGACCAGGCGAAGGCCTTGATGGCCAAGGACTGCAACCAGCAGAGCTGATTGCCGCACCACCCAGGCAGCACAGAACCCCGTGGACATGATGTCCACGGGGTTCTGTCTTTTCTCTGACACCTACTCCTGGAGCTGCTGCGCCCGGTACTCCTCAATCGTCTCAGGTGGCCGACCGTACTTCGGCGCGTGCTGCTCGACGAAATCCAGCTCAGCCCACGCTGCCGGCTGCCGGATCCTCGACCGGGCCACCACGACGAACACCGCGGCACTGATGGCGATGTTGAGCAGACACCACCCAGCCAGCAACGCCGTCAGCACCACAGGCAGACCGTCCTCGATCGCCATGGTGACCAGAACGACCAAGCCTGCGCTGTTGACCAAGAGGCTGGCCACGTACCCCTCGAACGTGCCGGACAGGCGCGCCAGAGTCCGCGGCTCGTCGCGATGCCGCAAAGCGCGCTTCATCTCGCCGACGAGCACCACGGTGGCCACGGCCGCCGCAGTGCTCAATGCCATGTCGCGGATCCCGGTGATCCACCATCGCGCCGAGCGACACCAGCCGCGCGGGAACTCGCCGCGAAGCCTCGATCCGAGCCTCATGTTCTTCCTTCTCCTCCTGCCGCGCAAAAGACGACGCACCCGGTGAGGACGATCGCAATGGTCGTCCTCACCGGGTGCGGCAGCCCTCCACGCTCGCCTGATCAGTCCTGCGGCTTCTCGCGCCGGCGCCGGCGAAGACCACCGGCCGGCCGCTGCTGCGGCTCGGGAGTCTCCACGCTCTGAGGGGCTGGCTCGGCAACCCGGCGCGGAACCGGAGCCTGCCGCGGCGAAGGAGCCGGTGCAGGAGCCGACGGCCGCGGAGCCTGAGCCCGCGGGGCGGGCGTCTGGCGCGGTGTCGGCGTCGACGCCTGGATCGAACTCGGCTGACGCGCTGCCTGCGTCCGGGCCGGAGTCCGCGCACCAGGCGCAGCCGGAGTCTGACCCGAAACCGGAGCGGCCACGGGACGAGGAGCCGACGTTCCGGCGCCCAACTGCCTCGGAGTCGGGGTGTCCTGAGCGGAGCGCGTCGGACGCGTGCTCGGTGCGGCCGGCTGCCCGGAAGCGCGAACGGGAACGAGATCAGGAGTAGCGCCGCCGCTGAAGCGCTGCGGTGCAGCCTGCTGGTTGCTGCCCTGCTGGCTCTGCGCACCCTGGGCACCCGTGCCGAACTGCGTCGGGCCCGTCTGGCCGGCGACAGCCTCTCGGCTGGTCGGGACAGAACCAGCGCCGACGGCGCTGCTCTGCCCCTGAGCGCCACCGCGCGAGCTCGGCGGCTCCGTGTGCGAGGCCAGAACTTCGCCGGGGATGACCTTGTTGCCGTCCGAGGTGTACCCGAGGTTCGACAGGCCGCCCTGGTTGCTCAGATTCTGTGCCGTCTGCTTGTCCGAGTGCGAGCTGCCCGCTCCGCCACTCGTCAGCTGCAGCGGACCGCCCTTGTCGTCGGGGCCGTCGCCCTGGTCAGACGCGCCCAGGGCACCAGCAGGACCGCTGCCGCCCGGCAGAGCCTTGGCGTCGCCGCCGCCGGGGCCACCGCCACCAGGACCGCCGTCCAGCGCTGGGCTGTTCGGATCGCCCGAGTCACCCTCTCCGTCGCCCTCCAGGGCCAGCGCCTCCTTGCCCGTGGGCAGCGCCGTGGCGTCGCCGTTCGTGCCGCCGGCGTTCGTCGACTCGGTCTTGCCCGCGGGCTTGCCCGTGCTCGGAGACGCTGGGCCGCTGGTTTTGCTGTTGAACCCGTTGGCGAGCTTGTTGCCCATGGCCATACCCGCGCCGGCCCCTGCACCTGCGGCCAGAGCAGGCATCAGCCCGCCCTTGTCCGGCTTCGGCGCGGTGTTGGTCTCCAGGAACTTGTCCACGAGCTTGGTGACCACCTCGTCCATCGCCTGCAGCACCGTCTTGCGGACCCGTAGCAGAGCGAAGGTGATGCCCATGATCAGCAACGACGAGATGAACGTCAGGATCACTACGATGATCCCGCCGAGCGCAGCGCTGCCCCACAGGCCGCCCGGGCTCATGAAGCTCGACACGGGCCCGGCCATGATGTCCGGGACCGAGATCAGGAACTCTCCGACGAACTGGTAGATGAACAGCGTGACGAGGACCTCGAGGATCAGCGCCATGGAGTAGACGATCACCTTGGCGATCGCGGCCATCGCGCCCAGCGTCGCGAACGGCACGGCTGCCACCAGGCCGAAGGTCCTCTTGATCGCGCCGGCCAGCATGCCGATGGCGTACCAGAAGCCGAGCAGGACGATGGAACCCAGGACCGTGGCTGCGTTGGACCAGTACATGAACTTCGCCGGCCCCGTGCCCACCTGGCTGACGGCCATGTGGTTCTCGCGGGTGAAGCCGGACGTGGCGTTGTTCGAGCTGTACATGTCCAGCGAGCTGGGGCTGAACCCGGTGTTGAGGTAGTTGTACGCCGCCAGGGGCGACAGGTTGCACGAGGAGGGCGTCTTGCCAACCGTGAAGCCGCAGTTGCTCTTCGTCCCGGTCGTCGTGAAAACCGTCGAGTCCTTGCCGGGACGAGAGGAGGTCAGGCCCGTGCCGTCGGTCGAGATCACCGGGTGATCGACCGGCTTCGGCCCCTTCTCCTCACCGAACCCCTCCACGTCGCCGTAGCTGTCCTTGTCGACGAACCAGCTCTTCTTGACATCCGCGCTCTCGTCCAGCTGCGTGATCGAGCTCTTGATTCCCGACTCGAAGTCGGAAGCTGCGATCTCGTTGCTGGCGATGTACTTGCCGATGATCCCGAAGGTCGAGAACACCGCCTTGAAGTCGTCCGACGCGCCGGTGCCGACGGAGACCGTGCCGTCCTTCCAGGCCGACTCGGCGTCGTTGGCCTTCGTGCCGATGCTGATGCCGTTGAACGTCGCTCCGTGGGACTGCTTGTTGATCGCCAGCGCGCTCGTGCGCACCGACATCATCGCGTCAGAGCTGGCCTGGTCGCCGTTCCAGGAGACAGTGGCCTGGTCCGGGATTCCGAGGCGGTCGTTCATCATCCACGCCTCGAAGTCGACGTAGGTGCTCAGCACGACGCGCGTCGGGCCGGCATGCTGGCCGAGAACCGAGTTGTCGAACTTGTCGAGCACGCTGGTGTACATCGAGCCGATGAGCGGCAGGCCGACGCCGATGAAGACGACGCGCACGATGAGCTTCTTGATCGCCGAGCCGCGGTCCATCTTCTTGAACATGACCAGGCCGATGAGCAGGAAGCCGATGAAGATCGGCACCAGCGCTTGCCACGAGATATCGACAAGCAGGCCATACCAGTCACTGATCCAGTGCTGGAGGCCCGAGAGCGCGCCGCCTCCGGTGTCACCTCCCGTCATCCCGTCGGCGAAGGTCGGATTGACCGCCCTGACCGCCTGGTAGAACCACATGAAGGGGTTGATGAGCTTCAGGAACTGCAGGATGACGTAGAACAGCGTGCCGACCGCCAGCGCCAGGGCGTAGAGGACCCAGATGATGGAGCCTCCGATCACGCTCACGATCTGGCCGCCGATGCCCGAGGACATCGTGTCCAGGCCGAGGTCAGCGTTCGCCGCCCCGAAGTGCGCGTAGTCGAGCATGCCCGAGTACTTCGCGTTGCCCTTGTCGTCTTTCGCTGCCAGGGTCTCGTACGTGACGGTCTGCGAGGACCCCGAGACCTCAGCGAAGAACCAGCCCACGATGTTGCCCAGGCTGAAATCCGGGTCGGAGTAGCCGAGCATGGAACCACCCGAAGCAGGACTGCTCGTGACCGGCTTCCAGTTCTCGTGCATGCCCTTGTCGTTCGACGGCGAGTTCTTCTCGCTGAAGTACGAGCTCGCATTCGAAGCCAGCTGGTAGAGGCTGTAGTTGTCGCGCTCCTTCTGGTCGTCCGCGGACGCCGGCGAAGAGGCCGCCATCATGAAGACCGGCACGAACAGCGCGGCCAGGAGCACGAGGGCGAGCCCGCGCGCGAGCCTGCCCTGGCGGGCTCCGCCACCGCCGTGGCTGGCCCAGGCACGCATCCGCGCCACCGCCGTGATCGTCCCGTTCATCGTCTCCCCCTTACTCCTCGCCTTCGTATCAGCGCTGACCTCGTTCATGCCTTGGCCAGCTTCTTCGGCTTGGGCTTCCTCGCTGGCCGCCTTGCGCCGTCCTCGGGCAGTTGCAGGCTCTTCTTGCCGTCGCGGCGCCTGCCCCTGTCGCTCTGGCTCGCGTCAGCCTCGCCGTCGCCGCCCTCGCTGTGCTTCTGGATGCTGGTGAGGTTCGCGCCCGGTGCCGGCTTGTCGTGCATGATCGCGTCCATTCGCGCCGCCTCTTCGGCCCTGGCCGCCTCCAGGCGGACCTGCCTGCGCTGGGCCTCGCGGTAGGGGTTGATCCCCAGTGCCAGGTCCAGGTGGAAGACCACGTTGGAGACGCCCCGGCGCAGGTACGTGAGGTTCTCGCCCCTGGTCGTGATGAGCTGGGCGAGGTCCGGCGGAATCCGCTGGTGCAACTGCTTCTGGTATTCCGCCACCGTGCCGTCGCGCATCGGGCCGAAGAGCGTGTAGTCCGCGGCGTCGAACTTGTTGAAGTCGCTGTCGGCCAGCATTGTGTCGACGTCGTTGTAGCTGTAGACCACCCGGCCGCCGCGCTCGTACATATGGTCGAACTGGTCCTTGATGTACTTCTTCACCCGGTCGTCGATGTGCTCGGTGCCGTGGATGATCACCGTGTCGCCGAGCCCCAGCTTGCCGACGGCGAAGCCGACGATGTTCACCAGCTGCGCCATCGCCACGCCCTTGCCGCGGCGCATGAGCCTCGAGAAGTCGTAGACCACGCGCCGCGAATCCCGGACCCCGTCCACGGCCGAGGCCGTGTGGTTGTTGAACAGGTCGCCGTTGGTGCTCAGCATCGCGTTGGCGATGCCCCTGAGCACGTTGTAGGCGCGCAGCTGGTCCGGGTCGGTCTTGCTGGAGTTCAGCAGCGCCTTGTGCGCGGTTGCCAAGTAGGAGACGAACATCTGAAGACGCGGCACCTGGGTGTGCGGGATGTTCACCACGCGCAGGCGGTGACGCTGCTCCTTGGCGTTGTGCCGCCACATGCCCTGCTCGATGTAGAAGTCGGTCGCGGTGTCTTCGAGGGCGCTGCGGATGATCGAGCCGATCGCTCCGTCGCTGGTCTCGTAGAGCTGCTCGAACATCAGCTTGAGCTTCTCCATCTGGGCGGAGAAGACCGTCAGCTCGTCCTCCTCCTCGCCGAACATCTCGAACATGTTCACGTCGCCCTGATTCAGGTCCACGCGCGAGGTGAGCCGCTCGAACTTCGGGCCGAGCTTGTCGAGGTTCGCTCCGTCGAGGATGAGGTGGACGACCTGGCCGTTGTTCAGCAGCGCCGCCTGAGAGATCTTCGAGCACCACATGTTGGCCACCCGCTGGCGGTCGAGGTACTCGCTGAGCGTGGCGTCGGCGACGATCGCGTGGTGGTCGTAGGCGTTGACGTCCATGAGCACGGCGCTGTTGTTGACGTCGCCGACCATGTAGCCGACGTACTCGCCGCCTCGGTCGTTGAGGCCATTGGTCACCAGCGAGTACGAGCCGGCCAGCTCGGTCGAGGTGAAGTGGAAGCCCTTGCCCTTCTTCTTCTCGTTGTTCTTCCACAGGCCCGAGAGTTCCTGGCGCTGCTCGCCGGCGTAGGGCGCAGCCTTCAGCGTGCCGAATCGGTCGATGTACAAACGCGTGACCCGGTCGATCGTGTCGTCCAGGGTCGCCAGATCGGGGGCCTTGAGGAAGAGCCGGTTGTGCACCGAGAGGTAGCTCGCACCGTCCTGGATCTCGCCGATCGTGATCCCGAGGTCACCGGAGATCTTCGCGGCCTTGCGCTTGGAGGAGGTCGTGCCCGTCTCCTCCTGCTCGTTCGCATCCAGCCGGTCCAGCTTCTCCGACTGCTTGATATAAGAGTCGATCCACTTCTCATCCATCCGCTTGACCTGCTCAAGCACGACAGCGGTGACCCGCTCGTCCAAGCCGTCCGGGATCCGGTCGATACCCCAGAAGGCGGCGAAGTTGTCGTGCGCGGCGTCGTCGTGGAAGTACGCCAGGATGCAGGCGACCGAGCCGTCCACCTCGAAGTAGTCGGAGCGGAAGAGGTACCTCTCCTTCGGCTTCAGCGCGAGCAGGTGAGGGTAGGCGTCGAACGTGCCCTGGAGGTGCTTCACCTCCCGGCGGCGCTGCCACCAGTTCTTCTTCGGCTCGGCGGCCTCATCGGCTGCGCCGTCCGCCGGCGCAGCGTCCTGCACGCCCTCAGCCTGAGCAGCACCGTCCGCGCGCGGATCATCGACCACAAGCTCCGCGGTCTCATTCGTCTCGTCAGGCTTCTTTCCCGGGATGCCGAGCTGTGCCCGGACTTTCGTCATCAGCGCCATGTTGTCCTTCGTTCGTTCCTTGTCGTGGTGGTCGGCCTGGCGCTGGTCAGTTCAGCGACGCCTTGAGACTGAGCAGTTCGTCGTCGATGCCCTGGTAGAAGACCCGGAGCATCGGCAGGGCCTCCTCGCGGTCGAGCATCGTGGCTTCCTTGATCATCAGAGTCGAGCCGCCGACCTCGGCCTGGAGGACCTGGTGCCCCTTGCGCAGTGCGTCGGCGTTCTTGCCCTTGAGCAGCAGGTACTGGTGGATCGAGGTGAACTTCCCGCCCACGTGCTGCGTGAGAATGTCGTATTGCTCGTTCTGCAGCTCGATCAGATCGGGATCGCGGACCTGCAGGGCCTGGTTGCGCCGTTCCAGGTTCGCCACCTGGTGGTAGATCCGCTGCGGCTCCTTCGTCGTGATGAAGCTGTGCTCGCAGGCCGTCTCGACCTTGCGCCAGAAAGAGTCGACCCGATCGAGGATCCCGACCCGGTCCTCGTCGAAGAGCAAGTAGCTCGCCGAGCCGACGACCAGATAGGCCCGACCTTCGCCGCCGTCGGAGAAGCGGATCAGCCCGTCCTCGTCGATCCCGTCGATGCCGACGATCGAGTAGAAGTCCGTGGGGTTCGAGCTGCGGCGCGTAAAGACGTGACGGGCCTTCGGCGGCAGGTAAGCCAGGAAGGCCGGCACGCGCATGATGCGCAGCTCCTTCGTCCTCATCAGCCCGCCGAAGTAGGCGATCGCCGCCAGTCCCCAGAGGACGAAGAACGTGATGGCGACTGGGCCCGAGCTCGCGACGAACGTCGACGTGCTGAACCACAGCAGGGCGAGGATGCCACCGCCGAAGAAGAGCAGCTGCTTGATCGGGGAGGGCTTGGCCGCCCAACCTCCCTTGCTCAGCGTGATCTCGTGGTCGAGGAAGCTCCTGTTCAGCGAACTCGGCACCTTATAGGACAGTTTCGCCATGAATCTCTCATCTCCCGCTGCAACCCCAATGGTCATTGCTCGTTCTGTCGAAAAGTCCTCATACATGAGGTGCGTAGATGGCATCCTATCTTAGATAGGCCATTCGAATCGAGGATGAAAGGGGATTGAATGGCGACGTCCGATGGATTGGACTGACGAGTTCGGGTTATCGGGTGTCGTCTGAGCGGCTGACAGAGCAGCCATGCCACGCAAGCAGACGCGCTCAGCCCATTGCTGCGGCCTCGAAGCGCGGGACGTCGTCGTCCAGGTCGAGCACCGCCAGCGGATCGGCTGCGTCGTCCCGGTCGAAGATCTCCTGACGGACCGGCATCCCATCGAGCACTGCCTGCTCCGAGTGCCGGAAGTGGTAGTGCCCGGCGACGCACAGCGTCTCCTTGGCCGGATCGAGCACCGAGAGCACCTGCGCGGTGTGCACCTGCTGCGCCTCGCGCGCGTACGCCAGATCGTCGGGGCGCCAGCCGTGGCTGTCGCCGAGCCGCTGGATCAACCCCGGGACCATCAGCGCCTCGTGAGCGAGCACCACATCAGGACTTGCCCCGGCGTCCAGAAGACCCGCCGCCTGCTCGTCCGTGGGCAGCTCAGCCTCCCACCACGTCAGGCCCGGCATCCGCACGCACCGGTCGAAACTCGCGGCCCCTGCCAGCCGGCCGACGGAGTGCTGGTCGGCGCGCACGAGACTGGAGCGGGGGAGGAGCGCCAGGTGCGGTCCCATCCAGAGGACCCCGGGGCCGTTGCGCAACAGCGCGTCGATTACGTCGTAGTTATCGTGGTCGCCTAACACGACGTGCAGGCGCTCGCCCAGCAGGGCGAGCTGCTTGTTCAAAGCCTCCAGAGCCCGGATCTCGCTGCGCGTGCCGCGCCAGATCATCCCGAAGCTGTGCTTCCCTGATGATTGCCTCACGGTGGTCGCACTCGCCGCCGAAGCGGGTGTGCACCGCATGGCTCTGCAGAAGCGCCACGCCGACCTCAAGGAGGAGTTCTACGCGCAGGTGCGTACGGAAACGCACCAGACACCGGAAGTCGAAAGGCGGCTTCGCAAAGAGGTCGTCCGCCTGAAGGAAGCTCTCAAGGACTCCCGGGCTGCCGAGGCCGAGTCCCGGCATCGGGCGGAGCAGATGGCCCTCGCGGCAGCCGTCCTCACCCTCCGGCGACCCGTCAGCCTGGACCAGCCTGCCCCCGGCAACGTCATCCCGCTCCGCCCGCCCGGCGAATAAAGAGAGCAGGCCGTCACGCGGCGACGCCGAGCTCCTTGCGGGTCCGGTGGGTGGACTCGCGGACGGCTGGCTCGCGCCGCCCAGGGGGCGAGGGCGCCATTGAACGCGGGAACGCAGTCCTTGGCCGGCTCGTCCAGCCCCGGAGCGTCTCAAGGCTTCGCCGCTGCCTGGCCGCATGACGAGGAAGTGAGCCAGGCAGTAGCGTGCAGTTGTCAGGGGCGCGTCGCGATGATGGCTTCGGTGCGTACGACTTCGTCGAAGACGCCGTCGGGGGCGAACTCGCTGAGTGCCTGGCGCAGGTCGCGTTCGAAGGCGTCCTTCTGGGCGCCGAGTTGGGCGGGGCTGGAGTAGCTGTACGAGAACTGAAGACCAATCACCTCGTCCAGGGTGCGGATGACGGTGCGGTCCCAGCGGGCGGTTTCGACGTTGGAGAACGGGGAGCGGGCCACCACGTCCTGGTGGCGTTCCCTGGGGTGGGAGTAGGTCCCCGACCCGGCCCGTCGCTCGGGCCCGAGGTAGCGGGTGCGGACGTCGGCGATGACCTGGAGCCAGGGCGCGGGCTCCAGGTCGCCGGGGGCTCCGCCGGAGGCGAGGACGACGGCCCCGTTCGGCTCGACGAGTTGGTCGAGATCGCGAAGGGTCTGGTCGCGGTCCATCCAGTGGAAGGCGGCCCCCATCACGGTCAGCAGCACCGGTTCCAGGCCCATGCCGGGAAGGGTGGTGGAGTCGCCTTGGCGCCAGTCGATGTTGGTGATGTCCTGCTCGGCGGCGAGTTTGCGGCCCTCGTCGAGCATGCCGGGCTCGGGGTCGACGGCGGTGACGTGGCCGACGAGCTTGGCGAGGGGGAGGGCAAGCACGCCGGTGCCGGTGCCCAGGTCCAGGACGCGCTGAGTGCCGTCCAGGGCAAAGCGCGCGGCCAGCATGTCGTAGAAAGCCTGGTCGTAGCCGGGTCGGTAGCGGGCGTAGTAGGGGGCGGTGGAGGCAAACAGCTCGTCGGGCGTGTAGGTCATCTCGTCAGTCTTTCGCGTTCAGTTGGCCGTGTGTGGTGTCATTCCGGAGAACGAGCCGGGTCCGCGTTGAGGTGCTGCCACCAGGCGCGCAGGACCGCGGCTCCGGCGCCTTCGTGAGCAACGGAGCCGTCCGGGTTGCGGTCGGGGCGGCCGAGCAGCTGCTGCTCGATGTCGGTCAGATCCCCGCGTTGTAGTAGCTGGGGGGCGGGGTCGTCGACGGGGGCGAGCCAGCGGTAGCCGTACTGCATCATCACTGCCAGCCGGGGGTGGCCGGAGGTGTTGAGACCGCCTGCGTGCCAGGTGCGGTTCTCGAACAGGAACGCGTCGCAGGGGCCGACATCGGGGGTGATCGCGCCGGGCGGGTCGATTGCTCCGGCCGGGACGGTGACGGGTCCGGTGTCGGTGTGGCTGCCGGGGAGGACCATGGTGACGCCGGCGTCGGGGGTGAGGTCGCTGAGGAAGTAGGCAACCTTGATCGACATGCGCGGGACAACATCGGTGCCGAGGTCGCGGGTGGCAGAACTCATGTCGCGGTGCCAGCCGTGCCGCTCGGGGACGCGGATGGTGCGCGTACCGCCGGGCGGGATGGACGGCATGTAGATCAGGTTGCTGGACATCAGGAGCAGGTTCGCGCTCAGCAGCGCGACGAGGGTGGGCAGCACCTTCGGGTTGGTGACCAGCGGCAGGAAGGTGTCGTCCATGGCGACGATGCCGCGGAAGCCGTCCTTGCCGTCGACGCTGCGGTCCCTTCCGAGGGTGCGGTCGCTCGCCAGCAGCCGCAACGCCGCCGCGGCGGCCTGCTCGCGCCACTCGGGCGTGATCACGTCGCGCAGCACGACGAAGCCGTCACGTTCGAAGGCGTCCAGGACCTTCGGGTCGGGCGGGGACGCCGTTTCGAGGGTCGTCATCCGCTGTGCTCCTTGATCATGAGGGCGGCCTGGGCGGAGAGGGCGGCGGACGAGAGGCCGCAGTGCTCCAGCAGGCCCTCGGGGGTAGTGGGACGGCTGGGCTCCCGGTAGCCGACGACGTGGAACCGGCTGGTCTCGCCGCGGGCGGCCAGCAGCGCGCGGACGGGAGCGGGATGGGTGGGGACGGCCATCAGGACGGGAGTGCCGGTGCCGAACAGGCGGGTGAAGGTCCTCTCATCAAGAGCGTAGGGCCAGTGCGGGGCCGGACCGAGGACCGCGAGATCGTTGACATGCAGATAGCGGATCTTGATCTCGGGATGCGACCGGCGCAGCAGCGTGGCGGCGGCGGTCAGCTCGCGGGCCGGGACGTCCCCGGCCGAGGCGAGGACGAGGTGCGGGCGGCCGTGGTGGCTCAGGTGGGGCCAGACGGCGGCGCCGTCGGTGAGCTCGTCGCGGAACGGGTCCGGCGGGAAGGCGGGGCCGGGGTGCTTGTCGGTGATCAGGAAGTTGACGCGGTCGTGCCCGGCCAGCATCGCCGCGAGGACGGCGGCGGCCCGCGTGGCGTCCGCGGGGGTGTAGACGTGTACGAAGCCGTCCTCGGTCTCCAGTATCGAGGAGACCAGGCCGGGGTTTTGGTGGGTGTAGGTGTTGCGCCAGCCCAGCGAGGTGATCAGGTAGTTGACCGAGGGCAGTCCGCCCTGCCCGGTGAGATAGCGCAGCCGCCGGTGCTTGAGGTGCTGGACGAGCAGGCTGGTGTTGACCGGGGCGAAGGCTTCGTAGGTGGCCAGCAGCGCGTCCCGGCCGGTCTCGGTGTAGCCCTGCAGCCAGCCGTGACAGATCTCCTCATTCAGGATCTCGGTCGCCCAGGGCGGCAGCGCATCGTCCGTCGTCACCACCAGCCGGTTGGAGGCGATCTCGTCCGGGCTGAACAGGCGAAACGCCCCGCTGGCCGCGCGTTCGCGGATAGCTGTGGACACGTCGGGCCAGGACTGAAGCCGCCGGGAGGCGAGCGGGGCCGAGGGCCGTGCCGTCCCCGGTTCGCCGGGGGGACCGGGCAGGGCCTGGCGGACTAGGTGGGTCGGCCGTCCTTGGGTGGTGAACAGCTCGGCGGGTCGGTAGGAGGCGAGCCAGGCCGCCAGTGCGGCGAACTCCGCGTCGTTGTGGCGGGGACTTTTCAGCGGGGTCTTGTGGACGGCCGGGGTGCCCGCGATCTGCCGGTCGGCCACCCGTTCGGGCCCGGTGTGTCCCTTGGGCATGGTCAGCACGATCACCGGCTGCCGGGCGGGCTCGCCTAGCGGCCGCTGCTGGGTGAGGGCGTCGGCCAGCAGCTGGCGGAAGCCGGGCAGGTCGGCGCCGTCGTGGATCAGCGGCTCGTAGCCGAGGCCGGTGAAATATGCGCGTACCTCGTCCTGGTTCATGCCGGCCAGCAGGGAGGGGCCGCCCATCTTCAGCCCGTTGGCCAGCACCACCGGCAGCACCGCCCCGTGCTCTCCGCTGCCGTGAAGGGCTCGGCGGGCGAGCCAGGCCGCCGCGGTCGCCCCGGTCTCCAGCTCGCCGTCCCCGATCAGCGGGACGACCAGACGGTGCGGGGCGTCCAGCACCATGCCCTGGGCGATGGCGAGGGCGGGGCCGAGCTGTCCGCCGGTGTGCCGGACGCCGGGGATGAGCGGGGTGATCTCCCCGCCGAACCGCTCCGGGTGCGGGAAGCCGGTGATCAGGGCACGCAGTTCGGGCATCGAACAGCCCGGCCCGTTCCCGGTCAGGTGCAGGCTGCCGCCCAGGTAGGCGTGGGCGAGCGCCGAGGGTCCGGCATGTCCGGCGCCGTGCAGCACCAGCAGTTCGGACCCCGCGGGCCGCCAGGCGGTCAGCGGCCCGAGGTGGGCGAGCATGTAGTTGACCGGCGGGCAGACGCCCCAGTGCCCGCGGGGAGTCTCCTTGACGTCCGTCGTTCGGAGCGGGCGGGCGAGGCGGGCGTTGTCCGTGAGGTAGAGCTGGGCGGCGGACAGGTGGTTCAACGCCCGCCAGCAGGCGTTGATGGCCTGGTCGGGCACAGCCTCGGCAGCTTGCCGTGCCGCGTAGCTCCAGTCGGGGAAGCCGGGCGGGGCCGGGTCGGCGACGCGTTCGGTGGTCAAGGCCATGGGTCAGCTCTGGGTGCGGGTGGCGACCGCGTCGATGACGGCGGTGATGCGGGCGGTGCGGATGTCGGCGGTGGCGGATTCGGTGATCAGGTGGAGCATCTGGGCCTGCTCGTGGGCGGGCAGTACCGACCAGTCCAGTTGGGCCTTCTCCAGGGCTGCGGCCAGGTCGTCGGGGACGCCACGGGTGGACTTCTCGCGGACGGGCTGGAGGGTGAGCGGGATGCCTGGCCCCTCGATCGTGTCGGTCGCGGCGGTTGCGTGGGGGACGGCGGCCTGGCCGTACACGGAGACAGCGACAGCGGTGCGGGCTGTGCCGTCGGGGCAGGTCACCCGCAGCCGTTTGCCGCGCAGACCGGCCGGTCCGGCGCAGGGCAGAAGCAGCATGCTGCGTGTCCCGGTGCCGGCCGGGCGGGCGAGCACGTGCAGCGTCTCGCCGCCGGTAGGCAGCGGCAGCAGGGTGCGATGATCCCGGGCCAGAGAGAGGTGGCCGGCCAGCGGGGGCTGGGTGATGGCGATGATGCCGCCTTCGCCGCCGGTGGCACGGCGGGTGGCCTTGTGCGTGAACAGGCAGCGGTCCACCGCGGCGAGCAGCTGGTCGGTGAAGTGGTGCTTCCAGCCGCCGGCGCCACGGTCGGTGGGGAGGTGCTCGGCGGAGGCGAAGGCCAGGGCGAAGGAGACGCGTACCGGCAGCTCGTCGGCGAGCCGGTCCCGTAGTTGGGTGACGGCCCGGTGGAAGGCGTTCGCGTCGTCCAGGGCGGCGGCGATGATGACCTCGTCCCCGCCGAAGGTGGCCGCGCATGCGGCCTCCCAGGGCTGGGTGTGGAACCAGGTGCGGGTGACGGCGCCGAGGCGGGCCATCACCTTGTTTCCGGCCAGGTGTCCGTAGCAGCCGGGGTCGGTGGCGTTGGCCTGTTCGACGTGGCCCTTGAGCCCGTCGACGTCGCCGATCGCCAGCCCCACCAGTCCCCCGCGGGTCAGGGCGGACGCCAGCGCCCGGGGGATGTGGCTGTGGAAGTCGGGGAAGGCGACCAGGCCGGTCACCGCGTCCTCGCGGCTGCCGGCGCACCACTCGCGCAGCGGGAGCTGCGCGGGGTCGAACAGCGGCACCGAGCTGACGAGCGGGTCGTGGGCGGCCACTTTCGGGCAGTGCTTGCCGGTCGGGTCCATCAGCGGGAAGCCTCCGAGGTCGTCGCCGGGGCCGGTGCGGGCCCGGCGGGCAGCAGCAGGGGAAGGGTGGTGAGTGTGTGGAGGCGAACGGTGCGGGCGGAGGTCATCAGCGGGCCGCCGGCCATGCGGCGATCCAGCCAGGCGGTGTACCAGCCGGCCGCAGCGGCTCCGGCGACATCCGCCCGGGGCGAGTCCCCGACGTGCAGAAGATGATCCGGGCCGAGCCCGGAGGCGTGTTCGACGGCGGCGAAGGCTTCGCGTTCGGGCTTGACCGCGCCGGTCTCGGCCGAATAGATCACCCGATCCAGCAAGTTCCTGAATGCTTGCGGCGGCTCGGCCGGGATGGAGGATCCGAGGCTGTTGGTCAGGGCGAACAGTGCGAAGCCCCGCTCGCGCAGCAAGTTCAGTGCCGGTTTCGCATCCGGGAACAGCTCCGGCTCGGCGGCCCGTTGCCGGGCCCGCTCCAGCACGTGGGTGAGCGGGCCGACCAGGGCAGGGCGGCGGAAGGCTGCTGCCAGGTCGCGGGCGAGGTCCTCGGGAGTGATCCGGCGGCGTTTCGCTCCCTGTTCCATCACCGCGCGGGCCTCTTCCAGCGAGATGCCCAGCAACTGGGCGACCTGCCCGGTGGTCGGCTCGGACTCGGGACGTACCAGGGTGCCGCCCAGGTCGAAGCAGATGCCACGTACCCCCTCCCAGAGGGTGCGGCGCAACCGCTGCTGGGGAGTCACGAGCCCGTCACCTCCAGCACTGCCGCTTTCTCAGGCAGCGTGGGGGCCTCGGCAAGGCCCGGGACGGTGCGGACGGGCAGCATCCCGTCCTCGACCTGGACGGGGGCGGGGTAGATCTGCTGCCGCAGCGGCTCCAGGGTCAGGTGCCACTCGATAGCTGGGATCTTGTCGCGGCAGCAGGCGCCGGCCAGGGCGAGAGCGGCGGGCAGCCGGTCGCCGTGCGGGAAGGTCGCCATGCCCAGGTCCGCGGCGACCTCGGTGGTGTGCAGCGAGCGAGCCAGCCCGCCCGACCAGCCCGGATCGACCTGCCAGACATCCACCGCCTCGCCGGTCAGCAGCCGGGTCTGCTCGGCCTCGTCGACGGCGTGTTCGCCCGCCGCCAGGGGGACCCCGGTTCCGGCCGCCCGCAGCCGGTGCCAGCCGAAGGAGCCGGGCGGCAGGAGTTCCTCGGCGAAGGTCACCTGAAGATCGGCCAGGACGGGCAGCAGCTGCATCGCCTCGTCCAGACGGCACCGGCCCAGGGCGTCGACCATGAACCGGCCCTCGCCCGCTGCTTCCCGTAACCGCCCGAGCGTCTTCGCGACCGCCCTCGGACCGGCCAGGATCAGCGGTTTGGGCAGCGGCCACTTCTGCCCCCAGAATCCCGCCGCGGTGATCCAGGCCGCCGCCTCCGGGGCCGAGGCGTGGGACGGGTCGAGGCCGAGGGCGGAGGCGTAGGCGGGGACCTTGGGCCGGATGGTGCCGCCCAGCAGGCCGGTCACGCTCAGCCCGGTGGCCCGGGAGGCCAGGTCCCAGCAGGCCAGTTCGACCGCGGAGGCGGCCTGCCGGGCGTGTGCACCGTTGCGGTGCCGCCCGGTCTTCTTGCGGTAGGCCAGGCAGCGGGGGGCGGCGGCATCGTGCCCGATCAGCCCGGCGGCCAGATCGTCGGCGATGATCTGCGCGACGGTCTCGGCGACCGGGGCATGCCAGCCGGAGACTCCGTCGCCGACCAGCTCGATGGCGAACCGGGTGCGGTGCTCGGCCCAGGCCGGGCCCGCCGGCAGCTCACCTGCCGCGGCGGCAACCGGCTCGGGCAGTTCGGACGGCAGCCCGGCGGGCTGCGGGGGCAGCTGCCAGGCGCGGACGGCGCGGACCACGGTCTTCGTGGCCATCCCGGCTTGGGCGGGTGCGCGAACCGTGAGGGTCGTCATCAGATCTTCGCCCCCGTCAGTTCCTCCCCGGCGAAGGTGAAGCACCACGGACTGCGGTAGTTCTGCCACCACTGCGGACGCAAGCCCGTCGGCGCGAAGAGTTCCTCCAGGTGCCGGCGCATGGTCAGGTGCCACTCGATCGTGTCCGAGCCCGGCGTGCGGTAGACGTCCATGAACGCGTTGTGGGCCTGGTAGGTCTGGAACCGGGGGAAGGCGGTGGTGACCGGCACGAAGTCCTTCAGGTGCTCGATCGCGTCCTCGATCGGGTCCAGGCCGACGATGTAGGTGAAGTCGGTGGTGATGCCCCGCTGCTTGGCCCGGCCCAGGGCGGCGGTCATCTCGGCGGGGGTGAGTTTGGCCTTGGACTCCTTGAGGATCTGCCGCCGCTCGGTGAAGCACTCCGCGGTCAGGGTCAGGTGGAACGGGCCCAGACCAGCGGCGGCGTCCATGCCCTCGTCGCTGCTCAGCACCGAGGACAGGAAGTGCAGGGTTCCGGTGCAGCCGTTCTGGCCCATCGCCGCGCGGACCTCGGCGAGATGGTCCAGCGCGAGGTGCTCGTAGAGGAAGCAGCCGGTGCAGACCGTCACCGTCTCCACCGACGACAGGTCCTCCATGCCGGAGTTCGCCGCGAGAGCGCCGAGGTAGCCGGGCAGGTCCAGGGCCTTGATCTTCGGGTCGGAGGCGTCTTCGAGGGTGTTGGGGCAGAACACGCAGCCGGTGCACTGGCTGCGGGCGTTGGAGTTGAGGGTGAGCATCTTCGTGCCGTTGCGCCAGTAGCCCAGCACCGCGTCGTCGTCCTCGATGCCGTCGACCTCGCCGACCTTCTCGCCGTTCAGCCGCAGCTCGTACTCGTCCAGCTCGAACGGGGAGTCCTCACGGCCCAGCGAGAGGATCAGGAACAGCGGGGTGTCGGGGCGGGAGTCCAGCCGCAGCCGGAAGCGCATGCGCGGCTTGGTCAGCGGGGAGCGGGCGCCGGAGGCGTTGAGCGCGATCAGCAGCACGTCCTCGGGGTTGACGTTCCACTCGCGGGCCACCTGGTCAAGTTGGCGGACCGATTCGAGCATCAGCGGTTCCCTTCGTGTGGTGGGAGGTGCAGGTCGTCTACGGCGCTGTAGCCGCCGTCTGATGCGGGTGCTGTGGGATGGATCAGGCCGCGATGGGAGCCAGGGGAAGGCGGATGACGATCCGCTTGCCGCCCGTGGCCGTCTCCGGGAGGACCTCGGCTCTGCCGTGGACTTCCCGCACCAGGGCGTCGACCAGGAACAGGCCGCGGCCACCGAGGTCGTGGGCGGCGGGCAGCGGCTTCGGCTTGAGCGGGTGGGCATCCGCGACGGCCAGCACCAGCGCAGCCTCCTCCTCGACAGCGAGGGTGACGGCGGCGGTGGGCGAAAGCACGGCCGCGTGTTGCACCACGTTCGTCACCAGCTCGCTGACGATCAGGCAGGCGGTGCCCACGACCTCCTCGGACATGCCCCAGCCGGCAAGGACCTTGGCCGTCTCACGGCGGGCCAGCGGGACGTACTCGGCCTCGGAGACCACCTGGAAGTCGTGGCGCATCACGGTGCTGGACATCGCGGGACTCACCCTCTCTCCGAGCGGCAGCGCCCGGACCGTAACCGAAGGTAAGAGCCCCAGCACGCAGAGGTGTTCACGACGGTGAACCCACCACCCCGAGCCCCGGATCAGGGTCGAACGACGGCGAACGCCGACTCGGGTACGGGAGTTGCGTACAGACCAACGTGCTCAACCGGGTACGGCGCCCGTACAGAAGTCACGTGCCGACCGTCGCCAGCCGCCTACGGACTTATGCGCTCAGCCGGATCAGGTAGACGCCGCTGGTCAGAGAGGCAGACCGATACGGTGGGCCAGGCCCCGCAGGTCCCGCGCGGCGTGGGCGGACAGCTGCCGGTCGGTCAGGAATTCGACGGTGTTCCTCACCGGTGCGTTGGCGCGGATGCGCTGCGGTGCGATCTCCTCGGCGGTCAGCAGGGCCGCAACCGCCTGAGCCTCCCGGCCTCGCAGATGAGCCAGCGACCGGCCCAGGTCAGCGTGGAAGGCGGCCTGCCGTCCCGGAGCCTCCGCCAGCGTCTCGGGATGGACCCCGCCCCCGGCGGTGACGGCCACTCCGTGCAGACCGAGGTCGGTGTTCAGGCTCACCTTGTGGATGCCGACGTTGGTGGGGCCGAAGTTCAGGTGCCAGGCCCGCGTCTCGCCAGTGCGGCCAGCCAGCTTGGCGGCCTCCGCCAGATGGCCGCGGACATCCTCAGCGCGGGTGTCCCCGGGCCGCTGCCGGTCCTGGGTCAGCGAGGTGGCAGAGATCAGGTGGAGTTCACCGAGCAGCGCATGAGCATCAGGGCTCGTCAGGTGCGCTTCGAGCGTGTTGGCGGCGGCGGTAGCCTGAGCCAGGGCCTGAGTGGGACTGCCGGCCGACATCAGCACGTGGGTGTGGAAGAAGCCGGACAGGGCGGAGTAGACCGGGTCGTCCAACTCCGCAATCGCCTCGGCGGCACGGGTCACCGCGATGAACGCCAAGTCGGTGTAGCCGAGATTCTTCAGCAGCAGGGTGCAGGCCGGATGGTAGGCGTCCGCCAGTAGCTTCAGCAGGTCGCGGCGAGCGGCGCCGTCGGCGGCCTCGGCGGCTGCGTGCAGGTCGGCCAGTAGCGTCGGCAGCCCGGCGGCCAGGGTGCCGTATTCGGCCCCGTGGTACAGCCGGTTGGCCTTCGCCACCCGTTCAGTCAGCACTGCTGCCGGAACCTCCGGTGGGCGGCGGTCCGGTGGGGTGGCCATGGTCAGGCCCATCAGCGTCAGCCGCAGGGCGGGGATCGCCTCGTGAGCTGCGCTGGTGTGCGGGTCCACGGGGGCGAAGGGCTGCCCCGTCAGTTCGGACGGGGCGATCTGCAACGCCTCGGCGAAGGAGGTGATGAGACTGGAGCGGTCCAGCAGCCGCTGGCCGTTCTCGACCATCGACAGGTAGCCGACCGACACCCCGGCCAGGCCCGCGAGATTGCGCAGGCTCATCCCGCGCTGCCGGCGGGCCGAGCGCAGACGCTCGCCGATCCTCCGAGCCTGCTCTTCGTTCATTGCCCCCGCCTCAACTCCCGTGCCTCAGCCGTAGCGTAGGGCGAGCCTGCCGCCCTCAGGGGTCTTTCCCGCCAGGCGGGCGACATCACCGCAGCCCGGCCCGCTCGGCCAGATCCCGCAATGCCGCGGCCTGAACGGTGGTGCGGTCGGTGAGCGCGGCGACCAGGTCCCGGGCGAAGGGGTCCAGCCGCAGCCGCAGCGGTGCCGCCGCATCGGCCTCGATGAGCCGGGCGGCAGCCTCATCGGCACGGTTCTGGCGGGCCTCGGCCGCCGCGGCGACCACCAGCAGACTGGAGCGGTGAGCGCCGTCGAGTGCGGCATGATCCGCCGCGCGGGCATAGTCGGCGGCCTCCGCCGCGTCCCCCGCCTCGGCCGCGACGGCAGCCCGGGCCGCGATCACCAGGGCCGCCTCCCGTACGCCGTCGGCTCGTTCGGCGGCCGTGGCAAGAAGTTGCTCGGCCGCCAGGCGGCGTCCGGCCATCGCCTGGGCGACGGCGGCCAGCGCCGGCAGCTCCCAGTCCGCTCCGGCATCCTCAGCGCGGTCGGCGCGGGCCAGCGCATACTCCGGCAGGCCGAGGTCGATCAGCAGCCGCACCTCCTCGACCAGCACCGGCAGCGGTTCGCGCGTGCCGGGACGAGCCCGGTGCAGCAGCATCCACGCCAGGTCCTTGTAACCCAGGCGCCTGAGCAGCCCGGCGGCCAGCACATGCGCGTCCACGCGCAGCCGCACCGCCTCTTCCCACCCGGGCCCCGCAGCGGCGGCCATTGCGCGGTCGGCCGTCTCGATCAAGTCCGGTAGCTCGAGCGCGAGATGGTGCTCATCGCCCGCGGCATCGGCCCGTGCGGCGGCCCGGGTCCGTTCCACCAGCTCCTCCAGCAGCACGCCGGGGGCTGCATCCGCTTGTCGACGGACCAAGCTGCGCCGCACGTGGAAGGCGACCGCCCGCACCGCCGCGTGCTCCTCCCCACGTGGCGGGTAGGGCTGCCCGGTCAGGTCCGCGACATCCAGCCGCAAGGCGGTGGCCAGCGCCGCCAGTCGGCCACGGCGGTCTACCCACTCCCGGCCCGTCTCCAGTCCGACGAGGTAATCGAGCTCCAGGCCGGTGCGGGAGGCAAGGTCATCCCGGGTCAGTTCCCGGCGGCGGCGCCAGGCGGCCAGGCGGGCCCCAATCGGGCCGCCGGCGGCCTCCTCGTCCAGCTCGCGCATCACCAGATTGCTCGCATACCTACTCGCCCGGTCCGTGCTCCGCCAGGACAAAGGTCTATGCCCCGTTCAGGGGAAGGGCGGGTCCCCCGTGGCAGGACGCATATGCCTGGCGCGCGACACATTAGTCACACCGCTGAAGGCCGCGCGAACTGGCAGGTGACGCGCCCGAGCAGAGTGGAGGTGGGCTCAGGGCGGGCAGGAGCGCGACGTTGGTCCCTGACTGTCGCAGCCGTTCGTCCTCCCGCATCGACCCGCCCCGCGCCGCCGCCCGAACCGCCACCCCGCGCGTCACGACGACCGCGGCACCCTGAACGCTGACACCTGGCGCGACGCCGGATGGACCGTCCGCGCCCTCGGCAGCCCCTGAGCCGCGGTTTCGTCACCCGGCCCCGTGACGCCTCCGCAATCGGCGCACGCGGCCGGACCAGAGCCGCCAACAGCGTCCTGACGATCATGGAACCGATGGCACACTGATCTGCCCAACTTGCCCATCACACCTGGGAGATCACCTGATGAACGCCACCCCCACCGCCGACACCCAGCGAACCGAGCAGGCCGAGGATCGCACCGGCGGCTGCCTCTGCGGTCGCCTCCGCTTCACCGCCCAGGGCCCCGCAGTCTTCCCTCACACCTGTGAGTGTGAACACTGCCAGAAACTCGGCGGCACCCCCGTGATGTGGTGGGTGGGCTTCAAGACGATCACCTGGATCGGCGAGGGTGGCGAGCCGACCTGGTACGAGACCTTCCCCGGTGAGGCGAAGCGCGGCTTCTGTCCGACCTGCGGCAGCCGCGTCGCGGCGATCGACAGCGACATCCCGGAGTTCGGCATCAACGTCACGGCCCTCGACGACGCCAGCGGCGAGGACCTCGTGCCGATCCACGCCTCCTTCCACGACAACGCTGTTCGCTGGCTGCCCTCGGTAGCGACGGCAGAGCCCACCACGGCCAGCTGACCATGGACACCGCCGATCAAGCCCACCCGATCTTTCCCAGCCGCACTGCTTCGTTCATCGTCTCCATCGCTCCCTCGTGCTGTCTCTGTCGTGAAATGCCGACAGCGGGCCCCAAGATCCGGGACCCGCTGCTGCTCGTCGGTGCTCGTCTTCCTTGAGCACAGCGATGAACCGAGGCACCTCGACCTCGATCGCATCAAGGTCAGTCACACGCAGCAGTTGATAGTCGTTCGCCTTTGCCCAGGCCGTCTTGATCCGGTCACGGTGTTGAACGCCGACTAACTCCCGCTCCGCGTCTCCCTCCGCCATGCCAGGTCGTCTCACGGGTTGGAAGTGCTGCAGACCATCGAACTCAATCAGCGCCCGATGGCGGGGCAGATGGAAGTCGAAGCGAAGCGGCTTCTTATGCCGGCACGTGGGATGACCCCATTCCTGATCGGACAGCACTCCGAGCTCATCAAGAACTCGAGCAATCGCCTGCTCACCTTTTGGGAGAAGGCAGGCCGGACACCCGCAACCAAACAGATGCGATGCGGCTTGCTGCTCAAAGTCACCATGCTCTCGACATGTGATCTGCACCTTGTCCCGACCTCGGACGTATACGACCTGCCCGTAGTCGTATCGATCACCATGAATCTCATAGGCTCGCTCGATCCACTCCTCAGTGGTCAGCGAGCGGTCAGCGCATGCCGGACAGCGCCGACCACCCCGAACATGACTCGCTGGAGTCTGCAGAAACTCACCATGTTCTGGGCACACGATCGTGACCTTGTCGAATGCCGTCACGTACTGGACCTTTGTGTAGTCATAGCGATGCCCATGCACAGCCCGCGCCTGCTCGATCCATGTGTCCGTCGACATACGCCTCGCCCGACCCGTGCGAGTTGACGCGCATGGCAAGCATCCGTGACCGTGAAAAGCGTGGTTCACAGGGGACTGCTCGAACTCACCATGGGTCGGACAGACGATCACTACCTTGGTGGTTTTGTTGACGTACTCGACCCGTGAGTAGTCGTACTTGTCCCCGTGGGTGGACCGTGCACGGTCCACCCACTCCTCAGTCGTCAACGGCCTGGGCATCAGCCGAATGACGGCACGATCTTCTTCTTGCCGCCCTCTTCCTTCCAGGACACGGCGGCATCGAACGTCTTGCCCTTGGCGGAAACAAAACCCTTACCCTGGATGGTCTTGCCAGCCGCCAGATCCTTGCGCTCCGCGTCCGTGAACACGTGCTGGCACCAGGACCGCGGCGGCTCGTCGCCGGAGCCGAAGTCGGGGACGATCTTCTTGGCCTTCGCGTCCCAGCTGACCTTGCAGCCGAAGGTCTTTCCGGTCCTCGCGCTGACGAAGTCGTCGATCTCCAGCGACTGGCCCGCCAAGAGCGCCGTGACCTCCGTCGGCGTGAACGTCCGGCCGGACCACTTCGTCGGCTTGTCCGGCACCTCCAGCCGGAACCCGACGAACTTGCGGCCCTTGTAGTCGCCGACGCCGAGCGCTCCGGTGGCCGTGTAGGGCTTGCCCGCCTTGTTCGTGGTCTCGAACGAGATCGTCTCGCCAGCCAGCAGCTTCGCCACCTCGTCGTCACTGAACTCGTGGCCCGACCAGATCTTCTTGAAGGCGATCTTCTTCGGGCCGCCCGGAGCGGCCTGCCACACGCCCTCGGCGCGGGCGGCGACGGCCTGCTTCTTCAGGCCCAGCTCGGCGCGCATGGACGCGGCGTTCTTCGTCATCGTGTCGATGTCCTCGCGCACCCAGTCGGCGATGACGGCCAGGCGTTCCTCAGCGGTCGCCGTCCCGGCAGCGATGTCGCGCATGTCGGCGTAGACCTTCTCGGTGAGCCCGAGGTCGCCGATGCGCGTGCCCGGCAGGAGCCGCCAGCTCATCTCGCCGGCCTGCGCCAGCCTGAGCTTCCGGCCCTTCTCCGTCAGCAGCGGGTACTTCGCCTTGCCATTGGTGACCTCGGAATACGTCGAGGTGCGGGTCGCGCCCGTGCCCACGTCGCGCTTCTCCAGCTGCTTCATCAGCCACTTCATCGTCGGATGCTCGGGGCGCTTGTTCGCGCCCTCGAAGATGAACGGCTCCGCGGTCTGGCCCAGGCCCTTGCCGGACTCGTTCTCGTCGCCTTCGGCCGTGTCGTCGCCGGCGTCCGGATCGAACACGGCCCGCCAGCCGGGGCTCTTGGGCACATTGGCGATGCCCACGAAGTCCGGGTACTTCTCCACGTGGCCCTTCTGCTGCTCGTAGAGATAGTCCTCGGCGAGCATGGCCAGGTAGTTCTTCGCGAGCATCTCGTAGATGAGCCGTCCGGCCTTGCCGTACTTGTGCTCGACCTGGTCCAGCGAGGAGGGCACCTTCGGTCCCGGACGATTCGCGCCGTGCGCGCCCTGGGGCTTCACGTGTGTGGACCGGGGCTGGCGGTGCGTCAGAAGCCCAGCGTCGACGCCGACCACGGCGGCGATCTTGTCGACCAGCGGGGCGAGGTCCTTGAACTGCTCGGGCGCGATCGTCTTGTCCTCCGTGCGCGGGTACGAGACGACCTGGTCCTCGTACATCTTCTGGTACGTCGAGAGCGTCAGGTTCGCCTTCACACCCTTGCCGACGAGCATCGAGGACAGCGACGCCAGGTCGAGCAGCTTCGGCGGCCCGGTCTTCTTGCCCGCCTTGCTGTCCAGGACGACAGGGGAGGGGCCGTACTGCTGCGGCACCTGGCCCTTCTCGTCGAACCGCGGCTCATCAGGGTTCGTGTACATGACGTCGTTCTCGTCGCGGAAGCGGTTCTGGAAGAACGGCTTCTTGACGTACGCGTCATAAGCCTTCTGCTGGTCGCCGACGAGAGAGACCATCGCCGACTTCAGCCGGCCCTGGCGCAGCACGAGGTCCTGACCGGACTGGCGGCCCATCGCCGTGGCGATACGGGTGAACTGCATCGAGAGGAAGTCCCACTGCGAGCGGTACATCGCCTTGCGGTAGTCGCCCTCGTCCTGCATGGACTTCACCGGCCGGCGCTGCTCGAAGGCCTTCTGGATCGAGGCCTTCGACTCGTCGGTGAACTCCATGCGGCTGAACCGCTTGCCATGGAAGCCGAGTTCGTCGATCGCCTCCCAGAAAAGCAGATCGCCCTCGCCGGACGGATCCAGGTCCGTGGCGATGACGATCTCGGCACCGCGGCTGAGCGCGGAACGCAGAGCCTTGATGACGTCTGCGACGTTCTTCTGTGGCTCGCGCTTCCACGAAAGATCCTGCGGGTTCCACGGCAGATTGCCCAGGTCCCACGTCTGGTAGGCGTCCGCGAGCGAGGAGTCCACCATCGCGTGTGGCTGGGCGAACTCGTAGAGATGACCCCGCAGGCTCGCCACTTCGTAGGCCGTGCCCTTGTAGCTGCCCTTCGTCCCGCCGAGGGCGCTGGCCATGTTCCTCGCTGCGCTCGGCTTCTCTGCGACCACGATCGCGACCATGTCGACTCCTTCTCTTCGTTGACTTGGAAGCGAGTGCGAGCCTACTCGAAAAGGGCGGCTGAATGAGAGTCGAAAGGGGCATGAAAGGGCTTTGAATGGCGCGAGGGTCATGTGAAGAAGGCCGGCGCCGGCACGCCGACAGCACCTTGCCGAGCGTCTCGAGTCCCTCCGGGTGCTTCAGGCCTTCCTCAAGCTCCTTCAGGCGGACGGGCCGCACACCGGCCACCTCGGCGACCTGCTTGCGTGTGGCCTGACCCCTGAGCTTGATCAGCAGATCCGGCAGGTCCGCGGTCAGGTCCTAGAGCATCCGGAACTTCTCACGCTCGCTCATGCGCGTGTGGCCGACGCGAATCGCGCCACAACTCTCTTCGCACCAGTACCAGCTCGTCGACGCGTCTTCACGACGACGTCCAGCAGCACTTCGCCCACCACCCGACGCATCCGATCCCCATCTCGCGGATCGGCGGGAGCCTGACCAGTGTCAAGGCGGTGCAGGGGCGGGTCGGCCCGGACGGCGCCGGCCCCGACCTGCTGCGCGACGCCCCGGCCGGACCGGCCTCCTGACCGGGCGCGACCTCGTGTCAGGGCCAGACGGTGGCGGCTTCGGGCCGCAGGTCCGGCCACTTGCGCAGGATGTGGGTGACCTTGTCGGCGGGTACGGCGATCCCGGAGATCTGGGTCAGGAGCCGCACGTACTCCACGTCGTTGACGACCGCGGTGAACTCGTCACCGATGTCGTCGAAGACCAGGAGCAGCCCGTAGCCGGTGTCTGTGCGCTCCAGGCCAGCGCCCCAGCAGAACTCCCGGTAGGCGTCAGCGTCCATGGTGGCGGGGGTGGCGAGCGCCACCCTGTGGATGGTGATCATGTGGTCTCCTCTGCGCTGGCGATGGTGAACAGAGCTGCTCCCCGTACACGGGGCGTACGGGGAGCAGCTCGGGATGGTGGGCAGGTGCGCCGCCGACCGATGCGCGGCCGCGGCGTGCGTACCTATAGGGGCTCTGTGACAGCACTTCGGGGGCTCTCGCCACCCTGATGAGCGACAGATCGAACGTGATTGCCCGGCGCCCGCGCCGCAGGGCCGGCGACCGGCACGCCGAGCTTCCGGCCGCGCAGGGTCGAACTAATATCCCGACGTGGCAAAGGCGAAGTGCAACTACCCCGACGATCTCCTCAACGCGCAGCGCGACCTCCACACGGTGCGCGCCGACCTTGCGTCCCTGTTCAAGAAGCTGCCCTACAGCGTGGAGCCGATGGAGGCCTGGGAGCGCGAGGGCTACTGGCTCGCCACGCCCCGCGCGTACCCGGACTCTCCCGGCTGGACGGACTCGGAGCAGCAGCAAGTCGCCGAACTGCGCGAGCGTGAGCGCGAACTGGCCGCCACGATCATCACGCACGGCTTCTGGAGTGCGGTCGCCGAACCGGAACGCCCGGACGCACGCAGCGGTCTCAGTCACGCCGCCCTGGCGGCGGCCGCGGGCCCGGACGGCGGGAAGCAGGAGGCGTAGCTGCGAGCGAGGGGCAGGACACGCGGCGGTGAACCGCGGCAGGAGCGATGATGCGACGCCGAACTTGTCGCGGATCCGGTCGACGGCACCTTCGGCCACGAGCCGGGGTTCACGGGCCCGGTCGAAGAGGATCTGCTCGGCAGCGTCGGCGCCGTCGATGAGGTGCTCGGCTCAGAGGGCGAGGCCCCGCAGGCGGCCGCGCTGGAGGACGGCGGCGTCCATCATCTTTGGTAGGCGAGGTGGCGCAGGTCGTCCTCGTGCGCGTGCGGCTCCGGTATCCGGCGGGTCTTCGTCCACTGGCTTTCGCCCGCGAACAACGGGGGTCAGGCTGAGTGCGCGGGCTGCAGTACAGGCCGAGGTACACCGGGTCCTGGGCGCGGAGGCCCAGACCCTTGCCGCACGTCTTGCAGCGGTGCCGGGCGGGGAAGAGCTTCTCCTTGCTCGCCGTGGTCATCGAATCGGCCGTCCGTCCCGCTCGCGTTCAAGCTTCAGCTGCTTCCTGGTCGCCTCACGGGCCTTGTCCCGGAAGTAGATCGCCTCCTTGTGCGTGATCGGCGCGTCGTGGAGGTTGTGCGAGCCCCGCAGGAAGTTCTCCGTGCGGTCGGCGATGGAGTACGCCAGCGCCTGCTCGATCACCGCGCTGGTCTGGCGCACCTCGCCCAGCTCGTCGCGCAGCTTGCGCAGCAACCCGTCCCGCTTGCGTTCAGCGGCCTCGATGTTCGCCAGGCGTGCCACCACGCTGCCCAGCAGCGGGTCGCGGGAGCGGAACAGCTCGACGGCGCGCTCGGTGGCAGGATCGGCATCAAGGTGCAGGTCGAGCTGCGCCAGCAGGAACGCCGTCACCAGCGTGCCCTGGCTCAGCCGCTGGCTGAACTCCCGAGCAGCGCTGTCGCTCACGCCCAGCTCACGGACCGCGGCTGCTCGCAGCTGCTCCCGCAGCGCGTTCATGATGCTCTCGGGCAGCGCCTTGATGTGCGGCTGGCTCTGCACGCCGGTGAGCCGGAAGCCCGACTGGGGGAGCGTGGCGGTCTCGGCTGTGCTGCCCGATCCGCCCTTCATTGCCGCACTCTGCACGGCGTCCTGATGGTCGGTGAGCTGGAGCGAGCCGGGCGTTACATGCTCGGGTTCATCCGGTGTGGCGACGACGTCGTGAGAAGTGACTTCCGCCGCGGCAGCGTCCTCGACGTCCGGCTGTGCCCCGGGAGCCGGAACAGCATCAGCCATAGGGCCTGCCGGCGCACCATCCGGGAGCGTCCCGGCAGTTCCTCCCTGTCCACCGACGTCACCACCGCCACGCTGGTTGGATCCGCCGGCCCGGTCGGAGTCGCCGGCGTCGGGCTCGTAGTCCGGCTCCAGGTCCAGGCGATCCTCTTCGGCGTCCACGTCGGGATCAGTCTGCAGACTTTCAACCTCGGGTTGAGAGTCGACGTCGCCAGCCTCGTCAAGCTGCGCCTCCGGCTCGGGCGTTGCCACCTCAGGCTCAGGCGGTGCTGCCTGGGCCTGGACGCGCTTGAGCTCCTCGCTTCCGCCGCGCCGGTAGGCGTCGAGGAAGGACGTGTCCACCTCCATCACCTCGGCGGTGGGTGTGGCCGCTTCCAGCATCTCTGCGAAGTCCCGGCTCATCCGAGCTCACCGTCCTCGTCATCCAGGAGGTAGTTGTCGCCGCGGGTGAGCCCGATGAGGGAGTCGAAGCCTGTGGTGACGACGCGTTCGAGGTTCGCCGAGTTCTTCGCCAGCGCCGCGACCTGGTCGACAAGCTCGTTGAGTCGCGCGATCTCCAGGGTCGGCAGGTCGTAGTCGAGGTTCTCGCGTCGGATCTTCTCGACCACCGCCTCGGCCACGTACTCGTTCACCGAGGAGAACCCGCGCTTGTCAGCCCAGTACTCCGCGCGCTGCTTGTCGTCCGGATCCAGCCGGACGAACATGCCCTGGCGGCCACTACTGCTGCTGCTCTGCGTCGCGCCCGGCGGCTTCTTCTTCGTGCCGCGCACGGGCTGCGTCGCCTTCTCCAACTCCTTCGTGACGGTCATGCGCGGTTTCTCCTTGACTTATTTGTCTGATCTATGAGGCCATCTTATCAATGCTAGTCGATAAGCTATCTGCACTCTTTGCGCTTCCACTCGAATACCAGTAGAGTCGCAGCCGTGCCCAGTCAGTCCCCCTGGCGGCGCATCACCGCAGCGGGTGGCCCTGTTCGATTCCTTTCCTCTCGGGCGGGGTCACCTGCTGCGGACCACACCCACCTTCGCGTGAAGGCGAGAAGAGAAAAGGCCCGGTGCGACACATGGCGCACCGGGTCCTTCGTCTGCCTGATGGACTTCCGCTCAGGGGCCGGGCATGGGAGTCGGCGTCGCATTTGTCGTGCAGTCGACGAGCCCCTGGGTGAACCTCGGCGACTGCCAGATCGCCTTGTCCTTGTCGTTCGGCAGGTGTTCGACGATCGACCCGGCGCCGAGGGGCGCGCCGCCGGCGAAGAAGTGCAGCGCCTCCTGGCTGAAGCCTGCGTTGTACACCAAGGTCGACAGGCACTGGCCGGCCGTCGCGTAGGTCTTCCTCTGACCCTCGTCCAGGGCGTAGGAGGAGAACATCGAGACCAGACCCTTGGTGAGCTCAATGGACGAGTTGACCGGCTGATCCGCGCGGACCTGGTAAGCCGGCTTCAGGTTCGGCTTACCATCTACAGGCTTCGCGGCTGCCTTCGGCGGCACGTAGCTCTGAGTCTTGGGGCTGCTGCCGTTCGGAAGTACAGCCTTGTCGATGCACGCGTCGAAGTCCTCGCGCAGCGACCGCGAGGCCAGGAGCGCAGCGTCGTCCTCGCTCACCTTGTTCAGTCCGTCGATGACTGCACCCATGTCGTCGCCGTCGGCCTTGACGATGTAGGCCAGCGCCTCCTCCGGCATGCCCGCCTTCCGCACTGCTCTGGTTAGGCAGGCCCCGCCATCCTTTCTGAAACTCCCAGTGCCCTGGAAGGCGAGCTTGTCCAGCGCCTCGCCGAGGGCCATGTCGGTGACCTTGACGGTGCTCACGGTCGGGCTCGGCGCAGACGGCGCCTGGGTTGTGCTGCCGTCGCCGCTGGAGCATCCGGCGAGCAGAACGCCCGCGGCCACACCGAGTGCTGCGGCCGCGGGTGCAGCCTTCCTCGTCCTCCAGGTCTTCATCGCTTCTCGCCTCGCCTCGCCTGTTGCCGACCAGTCCGATTGGATCGACTGGTCTCTGAGGGTATCTTATGCGAATGCCTATTGAATGGCAGTCTGTGATGAGTCAGAATGCCGTGAAGTAAGGGGGTGCAGAGGGCGCGCCGAGCGGGGCTCGGGCGCGCAGGGTGCCTGCGGGGCTGTTTGGCGCTTGGGGATCAACGGAGTTGATCCGGAGGGCACTGCGACACGTCGTGCGCGTGCCGGCTACGGGTGGCCCCCTGCCGGGCGGCAGTGCGTGGGCTTCTCATCTCATCCCGTGAAGGACCGCTCGCCATGACTGCTCTTGCTCCTGCCCCGGCCACCACCGACGCCGATCCGGTGACGCTCACGCTGCACATGAGCGATGACCAGAAGACCTGGCACCCGATCGACTTCGACGGCGAGTTCCCCAGGACCTTCAACGAGGTGTTCGCGTCCATCGCCCGCGACCGGCAGCTCGTGCAAGTGCAGACGCTCTGACGCGCATCCGGCTTTCAGAACGAGAGGTAGGTCCGACCATCACTCTGTCTGCTGTGCACGTCCCTGCGCCCATGAAGGCCGGGCCGGTCGTCTACACCGACCAGCAGCTCCTGCACGTGCTCATCCACCTGGCGCAGGGAGAGGAGACCCTGGGACGTCGCACCTTCGAGCAGCGCCGCAGGGGCACCGATCCATCAGCTCCGCTTTACGAGCGCCGCTTCGGCAGCTGGAACCGTGCGCTGGAGCTCGCGGGTCTCGCCGTGACCGAACAGCCCCAGCAGCTCCGGACTGCGACAACGAAGTGGACCCAGGAGCAGCTCATTGCCGCGATCCGGCAGTGCCTGAGGGAGACGGGATCCACGACGCTAGCGGCCTACGAGGCCTGGCGCACTGATCCGGCGGACCTGAAGGGTGATGTCCCGCCGGCCACCACCATCCGCTTCCGTATGGGCAGTTGGTCGCGGGCCACAGAGCTGGCTTGCGGCTGAAATCCATCGGTATCTGCGACACCGTTCGATCCCCGAATGGGGCGATGAACCGCAAGGATCTGGAAAGGGGAACTGTTGTGTCAACCGAAAAGCGACCTCTCACGGGTCTCCGCGTACGAGTCCATGTGAAGGGTGAGACCGTGTATGGGTTTGCCAGGGTCCGCTACAGCAATGACCACAAGCATGCTGGCCACTACGAGGTGGAGCGTGTCTCGGCTCCCCCGATTCTGGTTCCGTTCGGGGATGCCGAACCGGGACCGAATGCCGATCAGATTCCGCCTGGGGTTGAATTTCCGGATCGTCGTGTGGCCTATCGCCCGCTGTTTGCTGAGCCGGGAGTAAAGGAGACATCCGCCAGGGTCTCTGGTGCAAACGTTATCTTCCCCGGAAACATGGAAAGGCTCCGGGAACTGATCGCGCTTGTCCAATCGGGCTGGACCGTGCACTGGACTAGTCACGAGGCCAACGAGTTCCGGGGGCAACTGAGCATTGCCGAAGTCGGTGTATCCGAAGTGAGGATGAATCCGACCAAGGGAGCGCCGAGCCTGTACACATGGCCACTGGAAGGTGACGATTTCACCATTGAGGGTACCGCAATCACCAAGTACAAGGCTGACCATGCATACACCGGCGGTCGAGCGTCCACACTGACACTGCGGTTCGAAGCGCCGCGCTAATCAACAGGCCTGGATCAAAGGGTTCTATTCGAAAGTGCAGCGGACGTGTGAGCCGCCGAAGTAACCGCGGACGATATGCGGCTGGCGTTGGCGGCGGTGGAAGAACCTGCGTCACAAGAACTGCGGAGTCCGTCCCGCCCCCGAGCGGTACGCATCACCCGGAGTGACCGGGAACTCAAAATGCAAGGCTTCCGCAACGCCGTGAACCAACAACTACGGACACGTTGTGTCACCACCCGCCGAGTCCGCGGACACCTCCGCACTACTCAACTTTGAAAACTCCTCTTTTTGCGCTGTGCGCTGTCCAGCCCTGCGCGAATCCCACCACGACCGAGCCGAGGACCCCATGACCGTCATCGCCGCACCGATCACTGACCTCCTCCTGACCGACGCCGCGTCGGCCGAGATGACCCGTACAGGCACCGCGCCTGAACTGCTCGGCGTCGCCGCGCAGTTGCCCGAGCTGGAGTGGTGCCCCTTCTGCTCCTACGACGAGACCAGCGAGCCGGGCCTGCCCCGCGACATCGTCAAACGCACCGTCGAACCCGCCCTCCCGCCCGAGGACTGGGACCCGGGCTGGGGCCAGGGTCCGCTGTACGAGGTCACCTACCTCTCCTGTGGCCACACACTCGCCGAGCTCTGCGATTCGGCGGCTCGACGCTCCACTCACCGGAAGGACCTTCCCCATGTACCCCCTGACGCCATTACAGAGCCTGGCGCTCCTCTTCATCGTGCCGGCCATCGTCGCCTGCATCCTCTGGATCGCCCGTGAGATCAGCACCCAGACCCGGACGCCGGCACCGGCCGCGCCGCGCCCGGCGACCGACGGGTCCACACCCGTCGTGTGCATCGCGGTCCACCGGCCGGACGAGCCCTACGACTACGAGAAGCACGGTCTCTGAAGACCAGCACTCCAATCATCTGACCGCCCTCAACTCCCACGCCTGCCCAACCTGCTGTGCCCGATCTGGTGGCGTGGCGGTTTGGCCGAGACCGCCACGAAGGTGCTGCCGTCCATCATCGAAAAGGAAGGAATCCGCACCGCATGACCAATTCCCGACGGAATCGGATCACCACAGTCGAGGGTCGGCAAGGGGCCATGGCGCGCGGCCAGTCGCCGACCCGTCACGAGTCGCACCTGGCGCCGGTGAATCTGACCAAGCCGTACGTCTACGGGCAGAGCGAGCCGGCATCCCGGCCGGTGGTGCCGGAGGTCAGGCGGCGTAAGCGGCGCAGCGCTCGGGACGTCGTCAAGTCCGTGCTGTCGTCGACGCGCATGGTCGAGTGGCCCGCCGAGCGCTCGGAGGGTGAGCCGACGGTCCGGGAGCAGCTGACGTACGCGCGCATCGTGATCGACGACATGCTCCTCGACCTGGACGTCGGTGATGTGAAGGAGCAAGACGCCCGGTCCCTGCTGCGGACGGTCGAGGACATCTACGCCCAGGTGTCGGGCGTCGAGGTGATCGAGGTCGAAGATGCGAGCGCGTCAGCAAAAGGGCGAGCCTCAGTTCCGATTGAAGGTCCGTGAGTACGAGGGGCGCAATTTCAGTCAGGCATTTGTTGTGCACGTCGATGGAACGCGCACGCCCATCAGTGGAGAGGAATGAACGTGGCGAACAAGGAGACCGAGACGGACAACGAACCGGAGACGTATGTCAGGTATTCGGCGTTCAGCAGGGAGGTTCGGCCGATCGGTGAGCCGATCACTCATGCCGATGACTCAGCAGAAATGCTGACGGAGAACGGGACGCTGGTGCGGGCCCGGCCGCATTACAACGTGCCGACCAGCCAGAGTTGCCTCACGGTGGTCCGGTCGCCGTTCTCCTTTGAGGCGTACGTAAAGCGTCTGATCTGCGACGGCATGGTCCTGGTCGAATTCGCCTGGAAAACCGAAAGCGCACCGTGGCAGATGATGGGCGCGTTCAAGCCGAGCGAACTGCACAATGTGCATTTCTGCGAGTGTGCCGCGTGCAAGGGAAAGAACGGAATTCAAGAATTCGAAGGAGCGTAATCATGTCGAAAATCCCTGAGTTGGGGCTGGACGATGACCTCCCCGGCGCGCAGTGGGCCCGTGAAACGGCGAAGCAGATGATCGCCGAGAGCGGTGAGCCCGGCTACCACAGCTTCCGACGGCTGCCCTCATACGAGGGCTATGCGGGGATGTGCGCGTGCGGGTTCGAGACGCCCGAGCCCTCGTACGAGCACATAGGCGAGCTGACCAAGCTCATCTGGGAGCACCTGGAGCGGGATGTCTTCCCGCCGGTCGACGAGGCCCTGCTTAGGAAAGAGGCCGAGCTGATCAAGCTCGGGGACCTGATCGGCTACCACCGCCTGATCGAGGCGTCCGAAGAGCACGGCATCCGGCACGTGGGCTGGCTCGTCGCCGGGACGCGCGGATCGATGCGCCTCAAGGACCGCGCGGAGTTCGGCGCCTTCCAGGGCTCGTGGATCAAGTTCAGCACCGAGAAGCAGGAGGGCTGAACATGTCAGTCGTCGGCTACACGTATGCACACGACAACCTCTGCCCCTCCTGCACGGTCGGACGGATGCGAGCGAACGGCATCAAGGTCGCCCGCAGCAGTGAGCAGGACGAGGCCATCCGACGGGCCGCCGAGCGGGTCGGAGTCGACTACAGCGACGAGCATTCCTACGACGCCAGCGACTTCCCGAAGTCGATCACCAGCCAGCAGGCCCGCACGGAGCTGACCGAGCTGCCGGACGGAGAGCGCGGCGAGATCGAGGACGAGAAGTGCGACCGGTGCGGGAAGTGGATGAAGCTCGGGGAGAAGTCGCCGACCGAGGCCGGTCTGACCCGCTGGGTCCGCGACGACTACGAGCTGCCGCAGGCCCTGGCCCGAGAGATCGCCAGGAAGTTGCGCGAGTGGGGCCTGTCGCACCCGGAGTTCATCACGGAGGACAACGTCCGCCAGGCCGCCGTGATGTTCCCGCATGACTACGCCACCGTGCACGCCGAAGGCAACCCGCAGCGCATCGTGCTGATGCGCACGCCGCAGTACGACAACGACCCCTGCTTCTACTGCGAACAGCCCTGGGAGAAGCACACGTTCACCTGCACCACCTGCGGCAACCACGTGCCGGCCGATGCGCCGCACGGCCACGAGGTCCAGGTCAAGGGGCAGATCAAGTTCCGTGAGGCCAAGCCCACGACATGAGGGGGAAAACACCCATGCCCGCAGTCTCCGAGCCGTACGACGCCAACGGATCGCACAACGTGCTGACCGGCATGCTGGCAGCGCTCCGCAGCACTCAAGGACGAGGCGTGAAGCTGACGCCGGTTCAGAGCGGATTCCTGGAGCACTTCGGTGCGATCGACCAGGCGGCCCGCGAGGGCGGCCGACTCCCGGACGCCTGGCACGCCCAGCCCGGCATGCAGACCGACCACCCGCACATGAATGTGCTCGTCTGCGAGGGGGACCGGGTGATCTCCGAGGCGAACCGCAACATCCTCAAGGTCAAGTGCGGGGAGCTGCGGTCGGCGCTCGAAGCATGGAAGCAGCTCAAGTCGGAGGGCGACAGCCCGCGCGCCGAACGTGAAGAGCTGGAACGCGCGGCCGGCGAAGCAGAGAACGTCGCCAAGCACCTTCAGATCCTCGGCGTTCTCGACGGGGTCTTCGAAGGCTGGGAGATCTGACCGTGATTCTTCTGATGGGTCGCTGGGACCACGGCGGCAATCTCATCGTCGAGTCGTCGGACGAGTTCCCCGACGACATGCCGGAAGAAACCATCACCGCCCTGGTCGACGAGCAGGACGACGAAGACCGCATGGCGTGGGCCGCCTCTTTCCTGGTCGACGACCACAAACGCGCGCTGCAAGAGGCGTACGAGACGTACGTCAAGGACGAGGGCACGCACATCATCGACAAGGTTTGGGGCGTTCTGGTCGACGCCTAGATGTCGGGTCCGGCCGATGAGCAACGAAAGCCCGTCCTCCCCTGTGCGGCATTCGGCGGGTTCGATTCCCGGACCGGGCACTTACACACATTCGTCTCAGCAGCAGAAAGGGAAACCATGGGTGCGAGCATGCGCGAAATGCGCGAGTCGGCTCGTGAATACCTCGAATGGGAGGGGCGCGACCCGGAGCGGTATAACATCGACGGCATCGTTCGGGACGCCTGGGTCAACGGCAACGGGTCGGACGAGGTGTGGAAGGCGGCCGTCGAAAAGCACCACATCCGGTTCATGGTCGGTGACTGGGTGCGCATCACGGTGGAGGTCGAGGACGGTTTCACCGAGTACCACTACGGGCCGATCGAGAACTTCCGCAAGCCCGACGGGAATTTCTACCGCCGTAACATGGTCAGGCCGTACGCCGCCTTTCTCCACCCGGAGTACACCCGTAGCCACGTTGTGCCGCTGTCCGAGCTGGTCGCGGAGATCGAGGACTTCGAGATCGTCACCGAGTGGTCCCAGGTCCACGAGGGTGGGCCGCAGCACAACTACGGGGTCTACCAGTGCATCGGCGGTCACGGCCCATACCCGCCGCCCGCCACGGTGATGGTGATCCACAAGGTGTCCGGGCGGAAGAAGCGGTTCTGCGACGCCTGCAACACCCCGGAGAAGCGGGCCGATCTCGCCGACGAGGCACTGATGTCCCAGCGCAACGCCAAGCAGACGATCTTGGAGTTGCGTGCGGACCCGACGCTGATCACGGGACCGGTCACCGACTACCGGGAGGTGTGGGAGAAGTCCGACGCCGACGTGTACCGGGAGTGGGCCGAGACCTTCCCCTGGCTGGTCCCGGCCCCGGCTGCCGAGATGTACGCCGCATGGAAGGAGCAGCAGGGTGCACACACCGCTGCGTAAGACGTGCACGACGGGCGGCTGCCAGAGCAGGGCGACCCACCTCCTGGAGTACAACGACGACTCCCCGCTCGCGGACAACGTGCGCCGGGTGCACGACCAGGTGTGCGAGGAATGCGGCAACAACTACATGCGCACCAACCGGGTCAAGCGCTGGCGCCCGTACCTGGCCCGCAACGGTGCCGCAGAGCAGAGCATGTCGCCGAGGATCAGGGTCCGGATTCAGTTCGACGACGAGCCCGACGCGTACCCCCGGGATAGCGACTGGTGGGACGTCAAGGACGCAGCAGAAATGCGCGCGGGTCTGCTCCAGGTATACGTCATCGACATCATCGACAGCATCGGCGAGGTCATCACGGAGTGCCCGAACCGGCTGGCCGGCCCCGGCCTCGAAGGCGTCTACCAGCGGCCCGCCGAAATCGAAGAGAAGTGGCTGGCGTACTGCGCCACCGATCACTGGACCCCGTATTTCGGTATCGGGCCCGGCGACTTGGTCACCTTCGGCGGAGAAAACCTGCTGGTGGTCAATTACGACCAGGTCGGCCAGGACTACGGCGACATCGGTGCCAACACCGGATTCATTCTCTGCCAGCCCACCACCACGACAGCCGTCCGTCTCCTGGTGTGGGTCGAGGAACTGAAGAAGGTCAGAGAGGTCACCACTGGAAGGAAGCGGAGAAGTGAGCCTGGCTCGAACGGTTGAAGTGGTCTGGTACTACCGGGACCCGCTCGGCGGCCCGGGGCAGGACGAGACCGCGGATCGCAAGACGGACGTGATCCTGCTGGAGAAGTACGCCGACGAGCACAACATGTCACTGGATGTGTTCGGCGAGGTCCGTCGCTCCCTGGCCGTGAAGTACTTCGGAGAGAGCCTCAAGGGCAACAATATCTTCGCCGACAGCATCACGAGCGTCTGCAACTGCGAGTCGACCGAGGCGTGCGAGTACGCCGAGTTCGACGGCCGCCGGTTCAGCCTCAGCGACGGCTCGCGTATCGGCAGCATGACGATCCGCGAGAACGTGCCGAACCCGCGCGAGGGCTACCCGAACTCCAAGCTCGGAGTGGAGAACGTCAAGAAGCAGTGGGCCGAGCTGACGCTGGCCGCGATCATCGAGCAGGAGGGGCACCGGTGAGCAACGTGCAGGAGCACCTGGCGAAGATGCTGCGGATCGTCGGCATCGAGAAGATCACCGCGCGGAACATCGAGAAGGTGTGGGTCCGCATCCGGATGTGGGAGGACGCCGTCCGGTGCTCCCGATGGGACGCTGACGCCGACGAGCAGCGGTTCACAACGGTCGAGGAAGTCCGCGAGAACGTCGGCGTGGCCGCAGCCGACGGCACGAAGAAGCTGACGGACGTACAGTTCGACAGGCAGCTCGCCCACAGCGTTCGGGCCGAGGCCGAGAAGTCGTACACGTCCCTCACCCGCTTCAACTGAGTACGTGCTCAGGGAAGACGAGGCCTTCGTCCAGGAGAACGGGCGCGTCTTCATCTTCAAGAGGAACCCCTGACCAATGAAGATCGCCGTTGTCAGCTCGACCGCGCTGCTCACCACGCCGTGGAGCAGCCTCCACCACATGCCGCTTCCCGCACCGAGCGACTTGGCCCAGGATCTCGTGCGGTCCTACCGCCTGATCGGACGACTACAGCAGGCGCACCAGGCAGAAGGCAGCGCAGAAGAGTGGCAGTCCGCAATGAGGGTCATCACGGACGCAGCCGCAGCACGGGTCAGGACCAGATCCAGCTATATCGAGAAGATCCGGCAGCTCGCTGCCGACAAGACGTACCTGATCGACAACGGGCTCTGTCACGAAGAGCAGTAGACCCAAGGACGCCACAACAACTCAGCGGCTCACCATTCCGGTGGGCCGCTGTTGTTATGCCGGAAGGAGGACAACGTCGCCGTCGAGGCCACCCACGGCGCACTGGCCGACGAGATCGAGGTGATGAACCGAGCCCGGGCCGCCTTCTACGACCTGATGGTCAAACACACACGGACCTCATCAGCGCCGGGTTCTTCGGCCGGCCCACCTCCTGAAAACCTCCAAGGAGACCTGACCATGCCCCGCTACACCCTCGTCGAGCACGAGAACCTGGCCAACTTCGTCGTCGCCATCGCGGTCACCCCGAAGCTGGAGGCCAGGGCCAAGCAGCATATGGGCGTGATCTTCGACGACTATGCGAAGGCCGACACCGTCGCGAACGAGATCAACGACTGGGCCTGCGTCCAAAACGAAGACGTCGAGCCGCTGTACCCGAACCGCGTCGCGCACCTGACCGGCTTCTCCTCGAAGTGCCGGGTCGACGGACGCCGTCTCTACATTCCGACCACCACTTCCGACACCGCGATCAAGGAGAGCTGACCGTGCAGGAGCCGAAGTTCAACCCGCCCTACGGTGGCGTCATCAGCCACGTCACCGATCCCGCCGAGCATCACGGCTACGTGCACATGGTCGCCTGGGCCGTAGAGATCGGGTCCCACGCCGAGTACATCAAGGATCGGTGCGCGAAGGCGAAGGCCGCAGGCGCCCCGCTGGACACCCTGTACGAGCGTTCGGGTCCCTGCGGGGTCGGTACCGGAGAGTGGGTGCGGTTCAGCGACATCAACACCACCGGCCACGACGCGGCCCGCGGGTTCGTACGCATCGAGCAGTACGTGCGGGAGCTGGTGCGCTACCAGCACGCCGTTGCTCAGCACCGTAAGTGGCGCAGGACGGCGCCGCCGCTCAAGACGTTCACCGTCACGATCACGGCTCCGATCACCACGACCGTCCGTGCGCTGGACGAGGAGGACGCGCGCCGGACGGCGATGGCCGGCTGGGCGCCGAGCCCGGACGGCACCGCAACGGCCCGCCTGACCGGACCGCCCGGATCGTGGGTCGCGAAGTTCAACGGCACCCCGAGCGTCAAGGAGGTCCGGCGATGAACCCGATCGAGCTGCGCGCGCTGATCCACAAGGACCTGAACGCGCAGGCCGGCACGCAGTGCAGAGACATCCTGACCGTCGAACCGATCCTGACGGTGCCTGGCGAGCCCGTGCGCCTGCGGGTGCAGGCGCCGGACCCGATGGGCGCGATCCGCACCGACCTGATCGAGATCAGCGAGGAGCGCTGACGCCGCCTGCTTGCGTCGTTCCCGGCCGGTGTGGAGGGGGGACTTCGGCGCCTACGGTGCCGGGCTCGCCCGGGTGCTGGCTGCCGCCGGTGTCACCGTTGGGGACATGGGCCGTCCGGACCGGACCGCAAACGCCGCTGGGCTCAGAGGGGCCACGGCGGGTCAGTCACACTTGGCCGAGGTGAAGTCGTCGACGAAACCGCCCTCGCCGGCCGGCTCGTCTGCCCGCTCGCGGGTGCTCATGACGTACGCGCCGGCCTCGCCGACCTGTTCATCGCCTGCCCGCTCGACGGCGCCCCGCAGCCGCTCGTACGTCGCGGCGTCGAGGGTGCCCTCGGCACGCAGCGCGTCGAGCACGCCGAGGGTGTTGTCTTCCAAGGTGCGGCCGGCGTCGTCAGACGCTTTGAGAACCTTCGCGATCGCTTCGAGGCCGACGTCGCCGTCGGCATACATGGCGGTCAGTTCGCCGAGCACGCGCCCCGCGTCGTTGGGCACGAGGTACGGCCGGTAGCCGAAGGGGCGCCGTACGCGCGTCTCGGGGTCGTCCTGGTGGCTGGTCTGCTCGGTCACGGTGTCTCTCCGGTGTTCATCGGCGCGGGCCGTTCTGCGAGCGAAAGCCTGCGAGAAACCCCACGGTTGTTCGGGATGTGCCGTGGCGCCCTGCGGGACTGCGGGACCCGCTCGGCGGGGTGCCGAGCGGGTGCTGCTGGGGCGGCCGGTCAGTCTTCCCAGTGCATCTCAGGTACTGCGGGCAGCCCGGCGTCTTCCCGGCGCTGCATCTCACGTCGTACTGCGTCGGCCGACTCCTCACTGAGCCCGCCGAAGTGCTGTCCAAGCAGTGTGTCGCGGTGCGCGTCCGGCTCGGCGTCCATGTCGTCGATCGCGGCTGCCTCTGCTGCTACTTCCGCCCAGAGCTTCCCGTTCACGTCCTCGATCACTCGGACATGCATCGTGGCATCGCCGGAACTGCCCAGGGATCCGTACCACTCTCCGTGTTCACGCGTAGCGGCCTTGACGTCTCCGGAGGCCAACGCCCGCTTCACGTACCTCGCATCACGCACGAATGTGCTTGTCGCCTGATCGAGGCGACTGTCAATCGCCGCGATGGCTGCCTCGCCGGCCTCTTCGATTGTCGCGTGCCGCGTGAATGCCCCGTCGATCGACAGCAGACAAGCAGTCATGACCGCATTGTCGCGTTCCACGGTCAACGGTGCCGCCCATTCTGCGACTTCCAACCTCCCAGGAACCCGCGGTTGTTCGTGACGTATGTCGTCGACGCGCCCCCACGTCTGCCGCCCGCGGTCACCGTACGACGGCGACCACTGCGGCGGCGGCGAGCAGCCGCACGAGGTTGCCGACGAGGATCTGCAGCGCGAGCATGCCGAAGTAAGAGCCCGCGCCCGCGCCCGCAGCGAACACGCCCTTCGCGGCGGTGCGCTTCGCCTGCGGGTCGAGCCCGGACGGCGCCGGGGGCGGGGCGTAGGCGACCGGCTGATACTCGGGCCCGTACTGCCGGTGCAGCATGCCGTCGATGCGCACCTACCCGATCACGCGCAGGCGGGGCGGACGCGAGGTGCTGCTCGGCGGCGGGCACGACCTCGGGCACGCGGGCGATGCGGGCCGGGTGTACGGCTCGGGCTGCATCTGTTCGGCGTCAGCCGCGAGACCGCCTGCCAGCTGCTGACCTCGGCCGGGGACAACCCCGAACACATGCGGTCCGAGAGGGCGTTCGCGCACCTCGCCGGTGTCGCTCCGATCCCGGCCTCGGCCGGCCGTACCCACCGCCATCGCCTCAACCGCGGCGGTGACCGGGCCGCGAACAACGTGCTGCACACCATCGTGCTGGTCCGGATGCGCTTCGACGAACGCACCCGCGCCTACGTCGAACGCCGAACCAAGGAAGGGCTGTCCAAGAAGGACATCATGCGCTGCCTCAAGCGACTCGTCGCCCGCGAGGTCTACCGCGCCCTGACCAGCACACCGGCCACGCACATCACTCAAAACGACCTCGCTCCAGCTGCTTGACAGCTCTAGGAGCATCCTGAGAACGGAAAATCCGATGAGCACCGAGCTGTATGACGGGCTGCGGCTGACCGCGCACGCGCCCGACCTCTTCGAACTCACCCGCGTGATCTCCAAGCGCATGCGTGAGGTCTTCCGCGAGCTGGCTGTGCCCGTCATCGCCAGGAATGTCGCCCGCGTCGTCGATGACACCGTGGTACGCGAACGCGACATGGGCGGCCCCCTGCACAACTACACCGTCTACCGGGCCCGGAAGCTCTGGCTCGACGAGCAGGCCGGGCTCGATGACCGCATGACGTTCCACGACCCGCTCCGTTTCAGCATCGTCTTCGGCCAGGTCGACGACGACTACGGCACGCGCCGGCTGGCGTACCCCTTCGCCGGGAACCGCGCGTACACCGACGCGCTCAGGGCTCTCGAAGCCGACGGCCGGCCCTTCTTCGTCGACTACCACTACCAGAACCAGGCTGACCGACCGAAGGAGATCCGGAAGGACGAGTGGATGCGCCGGCGCGACGACTGGAACCTTCTGTTCGACGCCGACGACCGCGAGACGGACGGCACCTTGGGACATCTCCCCGGCTGGCAGCTCCCGGACAGCATCGAGGGCGTCTTCGACGCGGTGCTGCTCGGATACAAGGACACCACCATCGATCTGAACGCGCACTGCACCATCGAGCACCGCATGCGCCGGGCACTCAACCGGGCGGTGACCCGCGACCTGGACCTCGACGAGGTCAACGGCATCAGCAGAGTGCTGACCCGCAACAGGCGTATCGAGCGCGCGATCGAGCTCTACCTGAGCACTGCCGACGGAGCAGCGATGCTCCGACCTGAACCGTTGCCGGATGCCCGAGACCTCGACATCGCACTCAGCGAGCTGCCACCGGTCTATGAGCCTCCAGCTGAAGCCGTTGCCCGGATCAGCGAGCTGTATCGCGAACAGGTTCCGGTCGGTGACTGATCTGGATCGACGCAGTCGATCCGGAAGTAGATCTGCAGGGGCATAGGCATCCCCCTCGCCCACGGGCGCGATCGCTTCGTGGGCTCGAATCCTACCGCTGTGCCGGAGCCCATGAGGTCGGTTGTCTTCCTGCCGCTACGAGCTCAACGCCGGCGCCGCCGCAGTCGCTCACCCCATCGGACAGATCACCTTCCGAACCAGGAGCACATCATGTTCGGCATCATCCGCACCCGCACCAACCGGCAGCTCAACACCGCGATCCAGGAGCTGCACGACCGTGCTGAGTCCGAGCGCCGCCGGCGCCTGACGACCGAGCAGCGCATCGAGCGGGCCCTGGCGCTGCTGGAGGGTCAGGACACCGACCTGGCCGCCCGGCTGCGCGCCGTACTCCAGGGGGACCAGCCGTGACCACGAACCGGCACCATCCTGCCGCCCCCGCCTTATCGCTCGCGCTTCACGCCCACGGAGCATGCGAAAGCGGAGGAGGCATCAGCTGATCGCGCCCATCGGCGTCCACAATCCACATCACGAGAAGAGAGAGACCACCATGGCTGAGTCCACGACCACCGTGAAGCACGACGTCACCGTCGACTTCGGCGGCATCGAGCTGACCGGAGCGCTCGTGCACGACGACGAGAACCGTGTGCTGGAACTCGAAAACGCAGAGGGCCCCGCCGAGCCCATCTCGATCAGCCTGCAGGGCTACGGTCTCACGCCCGAGCCCGGGAACGTCTTCATCAAGGACTGGTCTGAACACTCGGGCTTGACGGCTCGCCTGGCGCAGGCAGGTCTGGTGACGCCCATACACGCACTCACCGTTGGGCCTTACCACTCGACGGCCTACGAAGTGCAGGTGACGCTGTAGGACTCCCGCCCCTGAGTTCCTCGGTCCGTTCCTCGTAGGCGCTCTCATCATCTTCGCAATGGCCCTGGTGTTCTGGTTCACCACCGCAACGTTCCACCGGGCCAAGATCGCGGATCTCGAACGTTCCTACCGGCTCGCCTGCACGAGAGGCGACACCGCCAGGGCAGGCCAGGTAGAAGCCGAGCTGCGGGACATCCGGACATCACGTCGGGGGTCTGGTCGGGGAAGTGGCCGGTAAACCAGCGAGAAACACGAGTCTGATCGGCGAAGCCGATTCGGGACTCGGAATGACAAAGCATTCGATCAGCACAGCTGATTCAGATGAAGCATTTGAAAGAGAACATCGTCTGATCAGCGAAGCTGATCCGGATGGTGGCATGACAGACAACTGAACATCTCAGCTCAACCCACCCAACTGCGCGCGGACGACGACGTCGACCGTGCGCTGTGCTGTATTCGAGGAGAAGAACTCATGTCGAACCCCCGCAACAACGGACAGCTCATCGGCCGCCTCGCGAACGACCCCAAGGTCTTCGAGAACAAGGACGGTTCCAAGAAGGTCCTCTTCACGGTCTTCACCGACCGCGCCTACACCAACGCGCAGAACCAGCGCGACTCGGACGCCGTGCCGGTCGAGGCCTTCGTCCGCGCACAGACCCAGGGTCTGGGCCCCTACGCCAACATCCACAAGGGCGACCTCGTCGCCGTCGGCTTCTCGCTCCGCATGGACCGCTACACCAAGAACGGTGAGCAGGTCTTCGACCTGAAGGTGATCTCCGAGGACATCACCTTCCTGGAGCCGCGCTCCGTGACCCAGGCCCGCCTGAATGAGCGCGTGCAGAACGCCGAGGCCCAGAACCAGGCCCTGCAGGCCCAGGCTGCTCCCGTGGCGGCTGCCGCCCCGGCCGTCGCGCACGCGAGCGCCGTGGACGAGCAGCTGCCGTTCGGCTGAGCCAAGCCGCCACAAGCCACAATTGAATACCGAGAATCGAATACAGCGATCCCCGGTGATGGAGCCTGTCCCGCTCCGTCACCGGGGATCTTCGTTTTCGCTGAATCTCATGTCACCACGAAGGGGATCAGCGAACAACATCCTTGTCACGTCTGGAGGTCAGTCGTGAGCGCCGTCGCCATCTTGTAGGAGACCCTGCCGTTCGACTTCGCGGCCAACACACCGCTCTACAGCGAAGAAGACCGCCTGGCCGACCAAGAGCTGTGCAAGGGCTACCTGAGCCGCTGGGCCGGCGCATTCGGCTCTGGCCACCAGGCGGCGCAGCCCGTCACCTTCGAGGATTTCCGGGCAGCCGCACGGCGGTTGGCCCAGTAGACCCACCACAGACTTCTGCACGGAGCGGTTCGAATCCGCAGTACGCCGACTGATCCTCGGCGTGCGCCAGTGGGCACACCGTGCAGACCGACCGCGGAACAGGTTCGATTCCTGAGCGCTGCAGCTGATCCCCGCGGCGCGTCCCTGGAGATCTCCGCGGCTCCGGCTTCCCCAGCACCCCGGTGCGCGCTCTGCCTTTGGGCAGCAGATGCGCCGGGGTGCTGTGTTTTTTCTTCTTCGTGGCTCGCCTTGCTCGTCCCGTGAAGGCAGTGAGCACAAGGGATCAGCGGAGCTGATCCGGATCTGGCGTTGAAGAACATCCTCGTCGCGTCAGGAGCCGAGCCATGAACTGCCCGAACTGCGCCATCGACATGGAGTCGAACGCCCACGGCGTCCGCGCCAGCAAGAAGGCCGAAAAGGTCACGCACACGTGTTCCGAGTGCGGCTACAGCGAGACGCGCTGACCAGCGGCTTCTTCGCCCTGCCTTTCCTCTTCTTCTACTGCGATCGCGAAGGAAACCACGCCGATGAACACGCTCCAGACGATGCCCGGCTTGCCCATCATTCTCATCGTCTTCGCCGCCGCCCTCGCGACGATGGGACTCGCCTTCCTCCTGCCGGACCTGATCGGACGGAAGCCGAAGGCCAAGAACCACGACGGCAGGCCCGGCCAGCGCGTCCGGCCCGCCGTCGGCAGCTACGTCCTCCTCGCCGAGCCCAGCGGCTACCTCGAATACGAGTTCGGCGCAGTTCCTGGCAGCATCGGCATCGTCGTGCGTCATTCCCTGAACGACATCGACACCGGGGTGTTCGTCCACTGGCTGACGAAGTCGGACGACCTCGTGCACCAGGACCTCGCCGCCTTGGAGGCCGCGCGCATCCACGGCGTGCGCTGCGAGCTCGACGAGCTCGCCTTCTTCGAACACGCGCCGGCCGCCAGGCCCCAGCACCGCCCACTGGCCCAGCACTGACCACCATGAGCTTCCTCAGCCGCATCGGCTTCATTGAGACCGCAGAGCAGGAGCAGGCCCGGCTGGCTCAGGCCCCCGAAGGCTCGACCAACCACTATCTGTCCACCCTGCCCGTGACCATCGAAGGCTGGCCCAAGGACCTGGTCGTCGAGCTGCCCTGGCAGCAGCCGCGCACCGATCAGTCGTACCGCGTCGTCGTGGTGCCGATCGAGTTCCGCAAGGATCCCCTGCCCGACGGCGTCGAGGAAGAGCCGCTGCCGCGCAAGCGCCACTCCGGCTCCTGGACCTGCGCCGTCGTGTACTCCGACCACCCGAGCTACCCAGTCGGCGGCTACCGCATCGTCGTCCCGGCCGCCGAGCTGGCCCGCGGCCGGAAGATCGACCTCGCCGAGCCCGCAGCATGAGCACGACCCTCGACCGCCCCGGCACCAACACGGACAGCAACACCCTCTTCGACTCGATCGTCGAGAACGAGGAGCGGGTGAAGGACGACGGCGCTGGTGACCACAACCGCCTGAGCCACTACATCAGCAAGGAGGACATCGTCCGTTCCTCCATGACGGGCGAGCCCGTCTTCGCCCTCTGCGGCAAGAAGTGAAGAAGTGGACCCCGTCGAAGAACCCGGAAAAGTACCCGGTCTGCCCGGAGCGCAGGCAGATCTGGGAGAGCCACCAAGGAGGCGTAGCACCATGACCATCAGCGAAGAGCAGAAGGTCGCCGCCGTCCACCGACTGAGCATGATGTCCGAGCGGCACCCCGAGCTGAAGCGCCGCGTGGCGGACGCCCGGCTCGAGCTCGCTGCCGCCATTCTCGCCATGGCCGCCGTGGAGGAACGCATCCAGGCCGGGGAGAAGATCCACTCCCTCCAGGAGCAGGCAGCCGTCGAATTGGCGAAGAACGCCCATGCCCAGGCTCTGGCGGACCTCCTGCGGGGCGAGTACTGAGCCGCACGCGCTCGCCCCCGCAGCCATCACCGAACCACCCATAGGAGGCTCCGTCATGCCCGATGCACCCGAATACACGCCCCGCAGCATCTACACGCTGGAACCGCACGCTGATCTTGTGACCGCCGAGAACGGATACATTCCGATCGAGGCCATCGCCGAGCGCGTCTACGGCAAGCCGTACAGCTCGCTGCGCGGATGCCAGCGGGACGACGAGCACATCGGCAATGACAGCGTGAAGCTCTACGAGCTCACCTCCGACGGGGACTACCTGCAGGCACTCGGCGACCTCGACGGCGCCGAGATCTACCTGGGCTGGGACTCCCGCACCGGCGAGAGTGCCTTCAAGACCGGCATGACGGAGCTGGACTACTGGCTGAGCATCCGCGTCGCCGACGAAAACACACCAGCCACCGTCGAGGCGAACCCGCCGGCGACGCAAGACCTTGAGAACGCCGTGTTCGAGGACCGGTTCTTCGCCGATCGCGCCTTCTCGCCGTCGCTGCGGCTGGTCCTGGCCGATCTGATCCGCCGCGGCGAACTGCCGCGCGGCGACTACCTGTTCCGGCACTGGTGGTGATCGAAGCGGAACGAAGGTTGGAACCATCGCTCAGTCTCAGACATCCGTCTTCGACGTCGCCGAGTACATCCTGCAGAAGCACGCCGCGGCCGAGCCCGCCCGGCCGGCGATGACCGCGATGAAGCTCCAGAAGCTCGTCTACTACTGCCAGGCCTGGCACCTCGCCTGGGAGGGCAGAGCCCTCTTCCCGGAAGCGATCCAGGCATGGGCCTCCGGGCCCGTCCCTGAGATCTACGAACTGCACCAGGGCTACTTCACCGTCCAGGCCGGCTTCTTCGCCAAACGGCTGCGCGTGCGCAGCGACGTCGAAACCACCTGACCACGCTCAGAATGAGAGAGACCCAGCACCATGTACAACACCCCTTTACGTCAACGCCAACGTCTGCGTGACTGGGCGATCTCGATCGCGATAGTTGCCGCTCTGGTCGCAGGCGTGTTCCTCTGGCTCAACCACATCAAGGAGCAAGACGCCCAGGAGCGGGCTGCCATGGCGAACACGAAGATCGTCTACGTCGCGGACCCCGTGCAGAAGCTCGTCAAGCGCACCGACGGCTCCTACTACAAGGCGACCCCCGAGGCGGAGACTCCGTACACCGGCACCTACGACTACACGACCATCGAAGACCACAACGTCGTCGTGCCCAGAAGCGTGTCGGTAGAGGAGCGCAGAGCTCAGCCGTCGTTCCTGTGGCACCGCTCGACGTTCATCAACGACATCACGGTCCGAGTCATCGATCCACACGAAGCAGACCAGACGCCGCGCGTCGAGCGGCTGCGCTGCACGGTCGAGCCCGTCGATGCGTCGAAGCCGAGCTACACCGGCGACCCGCACGACAGGAGTCGGCTGAAGATCGGGCCCGACCAGGAAGGCACGGACGCAGGAAGCCAGCAGCTGTGCCAGGACCGGGTCACGATCCTCGTGCCGGACGGCAGCATCCAGCCGTAGCCGACTGGGGCTCACCTCTGGGCGTCGGCAGGTGAATTCCGCAGAACTCCCGCTTGCTGAGCATCACGCTCGCCGGGCGGGGGTCCTTCTTTGTCTGCCTGATCAGCGGAGCTGATCCGGTCTGGTCTTCAGGGTATGAGGACCCGTGCACGGCGCGCGGCAAGGCGGCCCGCATCGCGGCGGTCGCTGAGCTGCACGACGGCAACACCCCCGAGGCTCCGGCTCCGGCGGAGTACCGCAACGGCGCGGGCAGCAGCCTCGGGCAGACGGAGGCCACGGCGGAGGCTGCGGCCGCTCTGGCCGCGCACCCACCTCAAAGGCACGGCCTCCGCGTGCCCGGCGTGCCCCTCAGCGGCGGGTGAGCCCCGAGCGCCGTATGGCGATCAGCGCCGGTCTGGTCCCCGCCCGTCCGCACGGACCAGGACGCACCGCTCTTCTGATCCACCACCCGCGCCGCCCGGTAGGCCGGTTGCCCGGCCGAACCGGGCCGCACGCACTTAGCCCCACCCACACTCCATCGATGTGAGAGGTACACCATGCTTTCCTGGCCCCACGACCTGAGCAAGACCGCCTCCGCCGCCGCCGAGCGCACCGGCACGATCCTCAAGGCCGCGCTGACGGCGCACGGCGTCACCTTCCGGGTGGTCAAGCCCTGGCGCTCCCTGCCCGGCGCCTCCCTGGTGACCACCGCCCCGGGCCAGCCGGACGTGTGGATCGACGCGCACTCCCACACCAACGGCCCCGCCATGTCCGGCTACGACGTGCCACTGGCCGGACTGTTCGGCATCAGTGCTGTGATCACCGACGAATTCAACACCCGTTATGTGCACTACGACTTCACCGAGGCGCCCATCACCGACCCGGCCGCCGCCGCCGACGCCATGGCATCGGCCGTCGCCGCCCACCTGGCGGCCTATCCGTCCCTGACCGGCGCGCAGTGGGTCACCATCGCATCCCACCCGGCCAGCCGCACCGAATACCGGGAAGTCGTCACCTCACACGGCACGTGGGCGCACGCATCCTCCCCCACCGGCTACACCACCGGCCCCAGCCTGGACACCGCAAGTGTCTGGGGCGCCTACCAGCGGCGCGTGGCCGACCTCACCGCCGAGACCCGCTGAACCCGCGACCGGCCGCGACCGCGGCGAACTCTTTGGTGGTACCGGCTTGGCTCCACCTGGGACCTGATCCCCGCCTACCGCACCGCGCGCGGCCTGACCGTCCAGGGCACCTGACGCCCCAACCCCCTTACGGCGCCCTGCACCTGGGTGGGACGTCCACGGCCGCGTAATCCGAACCAACCCGAGGAGGAACCCCCGCATGTCCACGCTCACCGCACGCCCCAGCCTCACCAAGACGCACCCCGCGTATGACGGCCACACCGGCGCCATGCTCCGTGACGCGCTCGAAGTACTCGGGATCGTGCACCACGTGGACCAGCCGTGGCGTGGGCTGCCTACGGAGTACCTGGTGTGCAGCGTGCCGGGGCGTGCGCGGGTGTGGATCCACTGTGTGGCCGACCCGTCCGCCCGCACCCCGGAGGACCGCCGGTTCGCCGATCACTACGACCTGCCCACGGTCGCACTGCGGGCCGTGGCCGCCATAGTCACCGACGACGAGTCAACCCGGTTCGTGTTCAACGGGTTTGGCGACGAGCATAAGCCCACGGCGAGCGCTGGCATGCAGGCCGGGCAGTGTGCTGCCGCCGTGGCCGAGCACTTCGGGCTGACGGTGCCGGAGCCTGAGTACACCTGTCTGCACTGCGCGCGCGTTATCGAGTGGATCGAGGCCGACGGGCAGGGCGCCTGGTACGACTCGTCCAACCGGACCGGGTGCGTGGACGGCGAGAGCCTGCACGCCCCGGAGCCGCTGTGCGGCTGGTGCGAGGACTACGGGTTGATCGAGGTCTTCGACGACTCCACCGACGCCCTGAAGGGGCACACCACGTGCGACAACGCGCCGTGTGTCGCCCGGCGCATTATGCGCAGCAATCAGGCCGAGCGCGAGCGCCAGGCCGCGCAGGCGCAGGCCGCCGCGCACGAGTGCACCGGCCCCCTGTGCTGCCCCCCGTTCTAGCCCTCATGGCGCCCCCGACCCTGCGAGGAGTGCGGCCGGTTCGAGACCGGCCGGGGCACTCAGCACACACCCGACCACGGCAGCAACCCGAGAGGAAACCCAGCATGACCACGCAGGCCCGCAGCATCGTCCGGGAGACTGCCAAGCCCGAATACACCCGGTACACGCCGACCAACGGCAAGAAGCCTGACGGCGCTGACTTCGGCGTTGACGGCTGGCTGTTCGCGCTGCCCGGCGAGACTCTCGGCGGTGTCCGGTTCCCGCAGGCCATGTACGCCGCCTTTCAGGTGAGCGAGCGCGGCGCGCTGTTCTGGAGGGTGCGGGAGGTGGGGGGTGAGCGCAGGCAGATCGGATCCGACAGCACGACGCGTAAGGGCGCGCTCGCGCTCGCGGTGAACACGGTTGCCCAGCAACGGGAGAAGGCCGCCGCGCCGGCAACTCGCGAGCAGGGTACCCGTGCACACGGCGCCGCGTGGCGTATGGCCGCCGAGGGCGGCGAGCGTTCCCAGGTGTCGGCCACCATGACCGAGCGGCTGGAGCGAATGCGTGCGGGCCAACTCGCCGCCCTGCCGACCGTCGCGGAAATCCGCATGGCGTACCCGCTCGCCGGTGGGGGCGCCACGCTGCGGCTGATGACCGCCGAGGGCAGCACGGCGGAACGCCACATGATCCCGCTCACGGAGCAGGGCGCGGCCGGTCGGGAGAACGACCCCGCCGGTATCTACCTGGACGCCATCACCGACGGCGCGAACACGGAAGGGCTGAAGACCGCCGCCGGCTGGCACCTGATGCGGCTCGGCTTCAACTACGCGCGCGGTGCGGCCTGGGCGCCGTACACCGGCTGCGCGACCAGCGAGGCGCAGTGGAAGGAGTGGTCGCCGATGCTGCCCGAGGGGCACCGGTGGCCGCACACGGTGCGCGTCGCCATCACGGCGACGGCCGAACACCTCGCCTACATCGACCGCGCGTACGGTCCCGCGCCGGAACTGCCGGGCCTTCCGGCCGGTGTGAGCGCGCACCCGTCCGGCCCGCGTTCCTGGCAGATCAGCTACGCCAACCGCCGGTTCTGGCAGCTCTCCTACTGGCCCCGGATGGGCGGCGACGTGTGGACCCTGTACGCCGACCCGGCCCGTACCAAGTCCCTCGCCAGGGCCGCGAGCCCCGGCGAACTCCTCGCCACCATCCCCGCCCGTGACGCCGAAGCGCAGGCCCGCGCGGCGGCCCGCAAGGGCTACTGAGAGAAGGGTTACTGAGACGGGATCCGACACGATGACGGTCACGATCACTGCGGCGCACGGCGGTTGGTCCGGTGCCACACGGCCAGCATGCGGCGCGCGGAGACGCGATCCTCCGCCTCGTCTGGGCCTCGGAGCAGTGCAGCTCGAAACAGGAGCTGGAGAGCGAGGGAACTGAGTTCAGGCTCATTGGCTGGAGTGAGTGAGCCCGCCCGCCTCCGAGTGAGCCCGCTCCCCCGCACACCCGCCCCACCACCCTGGCGAAGCCATGGCCGCCAGTGACTTCCCCAGCAGCGATTGCTGGGATCAGTCCACCACCGACACATGGCAGCTCGATGACCCGGTCATCGAGGCCGCTGGACGCCAACACTCGTGGTGGTCCGTCGACCGCAAGCCCCCGGCGGCTCCGAGCTGCCGGTGAAGGCGCTGGAGGGTTGCCACCACTACACCGCCGTGCCGCAGCGCTGAAAGGATCGGGCCATGTCTGAGATCAACGCCAGCCAGGGCGACCCGCAGCAGGAAACCGTCGCGTACCTCATGGGCAGTTTCTGGTTCTGTCCGCCCTGCGCACGGGAGCGGGACGACATCGAGACGCTGATGCCCGCGCGACGCTCGGACCTGATGGCCGTCTACGCGTACCGCTGCGACCAGTGCGGGAAGCCCATCCGCTGACTGATCGTCCCAGCAGAACCGATGCCCCGGCCGCTTGCCGGGTCTGTGCGCCATGCCTTCCCTGCCCGCCGGAACCACTCGCCGGATGCGGTCATGGCTGCCCACAGTGGCCATACGACCTCGCCGGGGTCGCTGACGTCCAGGTTCCGCCGCGCGACAGGCGCGGCCATCGTGGTCGTGTTCACCGTGTGCTCCCCCTCTGTCCGTGCCCAGACTCTCGAGCCCCGCCACAACCCCGGCCGCGACCGGCAACGGCGAGGAAGGTCAAGACGTGGGCCACGGTCCCGGGGGTGCTCGCGGACTTGGCGCTAGGACCGCAGTCCGGCGCACTCCCGGAAACCCGGGCACGCGGACGCACATGTTCCTGCAGGAGAACGGCACGCCTGCCGAGGGCGCGGGGTGCGACACCGCGTCCCGGTACTGGACCGCCCCCGAGTCGGACGACCAGTACCCCGACACCACCACCTGGCAGTTCTGGAACGGGGAGCAGTGGCGGGCGCTCGACCTCCCGGACATACCGAGCTGAACACCCCGACGAACGTGGCCCACGCATTCCGTTCGGATCAACAGCGCCCTGATGTACGACCAGGTCGCCGTGAACCTCACGCACGAGCCAGTCGTCGGCATCGGCTCCGCCGCCAGCAGACCGACGTGGCCGCCCGTGTGCCACACCCGGCATTCCTGGGTCTCCCGATCCTACGAGTGGCCGGAATCAACCCACCTACAAAGTAGGGACACCGATGGTCGCCGTCGAATTCACCCCGAAGGACATCCCCACCTTGCGCCGGGCCGCGAAGTTCCTGCGCCGCACGGAACTGAACCTGCCGGATACGGCCGACTCCAAGACCCACGACGCCATCCTCATCTCCGCTCTGCGGCTGGACGACCAGGCCGACGAGCTGGGCGGGCAGGCCCCGGATCCGACCGTGAACGGGACCCGGCGCCCGATCTTCAACCAACTCGTCGCCCCCGAGGCCGGCGGGCCCATGTTCCACGAGGAGGCGAATGCGCTCCTCGACGCCCACGAGGACACTGTCCGGGCCGCCGCCGCGGTGGACGCGCTCCGCCTCCAGGGCGCGATGCTCGCCCTGCACCCGAAGACGGCCAACCCCCGGCACGGGTGCTGCGCGACGCCGAAGGTCTGCAAGGGGACGCACCGGCCGGAGTGCCGGAGCAGCGAGCACACGATCGGCGGTCAGGTGCCGTGGCCGTGCAAGTCGCTGCGCGCCGTCGGGATCCGCACCGACGCCGACGCCGACGCCGTACGCCAGGCCCTGGCCAAGCTGGAGCGGGATGCCGGGCGCGACGGCTACCCGAGCCGGAAGAAGGCGAACCGCGGCTACGCCGTATACGCCACCAGGCAGATGGACGGCGGCGTCGGCGACGCCAGCGCGTGCGGCACGTACTTCCCGCAGGACATAGAGAGCAGCCTCGAGGCCCCCGGCACCGACGTGTCGTGCCAGGCCTGCGTGAAGGCACTCCTCAGCAAGCGCGAGGAGCGCGAGGAGGCCGAGGCCGCGGCCGCCGCAGAGGCCACGCACCGCTGCACCCTGCCGCCGAACCGGTTCCTGCCCTGCGGCTGCTGCCCGCACCAGGTCTGCGAGGACTGTGAGCGCTGCGCCCACACGTGCGAGTGCGGCACCGGCGGAACCCCCGCCCAGCCTGCCGGGGCCGCCGGTGAGTTGTGCCCCAACGGGCAGCCCAGCCCGGAGTGCTCCGAGAGCGACCCATGCGAGCCCTGCTGGCAGGACCAGCAGGAGGAGGGTGACGCGATCGAGGCCAGCATGGGCCTGCGCTGAACCCCGCCCCACGGCCTGCGCCGACCGGCGGGGGCGGGGCCGTTGGCCTGCTCTCGCAGGACGGGCTCGGTCCGCCACGCCGGGGCGCACCGAGCCGCAAGGACGGCGCCGTAACGCCCCTGCCCCCCGGTGCAGGCCGACCCGAATGGCCGGCCGCCCGCCGGTTCCTTGAACTCCGCAGAACCCCCGCCTGCTGAGCATCATGCTCGCTGGGCGGGGGTCTCTCTTTGTCTGATCAGCGGAGCTGATGCGGTCTGGTCTGCGAAAGATCACGTCCAGCGCCAGGAGTACAGCCATGAGCCAGCCCCTCGAACCCACTGATCTCCGGCAGACGGAGCACATGCGCTGCGACTGCGTTCCGGACCTGGGGCCCGCGCACTGCCACCTGCGCTCCGAGATGACGGGGCGAGACGAGGTCTACCCGGGACCGCACTGTCCGACGCGCGCCGTCGAGGCCGCCAAGGTCGCCTTCGAGGTGGCGGCGGGCTACGAGCACGCTACGCCGGTGGTCCTGCACGCCAGCGAGTTCGCTGATGCTCACGGCGCAGTGAGCGCCGCGTTGCACGCACGCGCAGAGCAGATGCCGGAGCTGCCGCGGCACACGGTGTCCATTTCGGCGGGCTGCAGCATCCGTGGTGCACACGCGGAGCTTGACGGCGTGACGTTCCCGTCTGCTGCAGGCCTCACCACCGCCGTGATCACCATCCGCACGGCCTACCCGATCGACCGGCTGACGCTGATCCCTGTGATCAGCCAGATCTCCCATGAGGTCGAGAGTGCAGCCGAGGAGCAGGACGACGCCTACGTCGCCGAGAAGATCTACATCATCGAGGAAGGACCCAGCGCATGAACGCCACTACCAGCACCGCGGGTTCGACGGGGCGCGACCGCGCCGTCAAGACGATCGGCCGGGTGCTCCTCACCCTCATGATCGCGACGAATGTGATCGTCCTCGCACCGGCTGCGGTCTTCTGCGTCATGACCGACCAGTACACGCCGATCATCGTCAGCATCGCCTTCAGCGGCCTGTGCTGGTGGATCCTCCTGCGTACCCTTCGGGCTCTTGCCGAGAAGCGCCGCGCGAAGAAGGCGCTCATGAGCGCGACCCAGAACTGAAACCGCAGTCCAGATTCGATCCGAAAGAGACACGGCGCCATAAGCACCAGCACCATCAGCACGAATGATCTTGCGAACCTTCAGACCGGCGACAAGGTCGTCGTCAAGAGCGGCCTTGACGAGAACACCGGAGAGTCCATCTGCACGACCACCGTCCTCGACCGACGCGACGTCCCCGCCATCCCCGGCTGGGGAGGTCGGGAGGAAAAGACCTTGGTCCGACTGGGCAGTGGCTTCTGGTACGACCTGGCCACCGGGCTTCAGGACGACTCGGGGGCCACATCCATCGAACGGTGTGCCTGACACCCACCTTGAACTCCGAAGATCCCCGCGGAGACGTGCGCTCCACGGGGATCTTCTTTTCTCGCCGGCGGCCGGCGGTGCTCCTACTTCTCCAGCTTCCAGGCGTGCTCGTACTCGGCAAGGGCCGTCATGAACTTCATCGAAAACAACCCCTCGGCGGGGGACTCCGTGAGACTGCGCAGCGCCGCACCCTTCGCGGTGATCAGCTCAACGACGGCCCGCATTGCCTCGAGGGTCCGTCCGAGCCTGTCGTACTGCCAGACGACGACTTCGTCGCCGGCCTGCAGCTCCGCCACCAGCTCGCGCAGCCCGGGGCGGTCAGTGCTTGCGGTGGTTCCTGAGACGCCCTCGTCCGAGAAGATCCGGATCGCGCCGACTGCCTCCGTGATAGCGGCACGCTGCGAATCCGCGGATCCGCTCGCCGTCCGCACGTAGCCAAAGGTCCTCGTCGGCTGATGTGGCTCCGTGACGCTGTGCGGCGTAGCGCCCTTCTCCTCGGTCGCCGCGGCAGCGTCGTCGCCCACGACCTCGCGGTTGAAGACGGTCACCTCGTCGCCCGGCTCCAGGTCTGCGATCATCTCGGCCAGGACTGGACGGTCGGGATCCGTCGGTTCCTGAAGCAGCCTTGCGGGTTCGATCTGCATCACGCCGGCCGCCCCCACGATGACGGCGCGCTGCTGGTCCGCAGACTGGTCTGTGCCTGTCACGTTCTTCCGCACCGCGCAACAGCAGAGCGTGACCCCATCCAGCCGAGCCCGCTGAAGGCGGATGCCTCGGTCCTCACGCCTGCTCTCCCGCCATCCAGGGGAACTCGCTGGAGTGGTCATCCACGAACTCCCGGTATGCCGTGATGACGCTCTGGCGGCGGCCTGCCCCGTGTGGTCCCCGTGGAGCCGCGAGGTCGTCATCGAGTACGGAGCTATGCCTGATCGTCGTACGGGAGATGGTCTCGCCGCAGGCGATGATCTCGTCCCGCTCCTCGTGTCGGGTGAGGACGAGGCTGCCTGCGGCATCCCGCTCATACAGCGCATTTCCGCGCCGGTCGTGGCCGACCTTCTCGACGACGGCCATGAACACCGGATAGTCGACCGGGCCGTGCTTCTTCTCCCTGCTCTTCTCTGAGGCGGTCTTCTTCCGCAGGGCGAGAGCAGTGGTGAGGATGTTGACGCCCGCCCCTACGAGGAAGACCTCCACAGGTATCTCGACACTGGCCAGGACCCAGCACTCGTCCAGGATGTAGCGGCGTAGCGCCTCGTCGTCGGGGCCAGGATTGGACAGTGGCCCGTTCGGCAGGACGAGGCCGATACGACCGCCGGGACGTACCCATTCGATGGCCTTCTGAACGAAGAGCCGTTCGGGTGCGACGGAGGAGGCCGGCGCGCCACGCTTGAGGGTGCCGTCTTTCTGCCGGGTCCATTGGTAGGCCGCGCTTGGCGTGGAAGTGGGGTCGCTTGCGGTCCAGAACTCTTCGAGGACCGGACCGCTGACGGCGATGTCAGCGCCGAACGGGGGATTTGTGAGCACGACATCGACGACTCCCGGTCCGATGCGCTCACGATGATTCCTGGCCTGGAGGGCTCCGGGCAGGGAGCCGCCGGGATATGCGAGCGAGTCCAAATGGAAGGTGGTGGCCGGGGCGCCGGTCAGCAGCGCCACTCCGACTCCGGCAGCCCTGGCCAGGACAGGATCGAGGTCCGCGCCGAACAAGCGGGTCCGGGCGTACTGACGAAGGCGGGCAGCCTTCTGGTCTGGTGTCGGCCCTCCGGGGTCGCTCAGACTACGTCCCTGGTGGGCGATGGTCTCGTGCAGGAACCCGCCGCTGCCACAGCAGGGATCGATCACCGTCTCCTCGAAAGCGGGGTCAGTGATCTCCACCAGAAGTCGAACAATGCTGGGCGGTGTGAAGAACTGGCCCCGGTCTCCGGCAAGGGGAGTGCCGAACAGTTCCTGGTAGGCACTCCTGAGAGTGTCCGGTGGGGTGCTGTGCAGGTCGAAGGGATCCAGTTCGCTGAGAACGAAGGCGAGGGCGCGGTCACCCAAGGTGAGCTGGTCGTGCTGGCCGAACAGGCCTCGCGAGGCGGAACCTTTGGCATCCACGAAGAGGTCCCTCAGCAGCGAAGTGGCGGTTCCTGCCGGGGACATGGCGTCCGCTCGGCCCTCGCGGACCAGGCGCTCGTGGTGCAGTTTGGCGAACAGGACGTAGAGCAGTTGCCAGTAGGCCGTGTCGCTGGACTGCCCCTCATCGCCAATGGCGTTACGGCAGCGGCGTACGGCGAGGCGCAGCATCATCTCGTTGGCCGACGGCGCGGTGACGGCGAACGGGTCATCCTGGTGAGAGCCGGGTGTGTGCGCGTGCACGGGCGGCCAGTTCTTCAGGGGCAGGACGGTGTTCTGTGAAGCGCCGGACGAGTCACGGCCGAGGAACAACAGGTCGGTGCCGTCCGTCCACATGCCGTACCTGCAACCGGGGCCGGCCGCGTCCATCAGCGCTGTGACCTCGGTTGTGTGCTTCTGCGCCTGGTCGCTGCTGGTGGAGATGGCACGGTTCTTCTTGGGCCGGGCGGCAGTGACCACGATGCGGCGAATGAACTCCTGCTCGTGCGGCCTGCCTTGTTCGAAGACGGCGATGCCCACCCGCCGGCGCGACGGTCGGCCGCCCGACGGGTCCGTCACGAGGAGGAGGAAGTCGGCGGCCATGTCGCGGGGATCGATGCCGTACTGCTCGGAGACCGCCCGTGCGACCTGCTGACGAATGTTCTCTGCTTCCGTCACCCGGACCACCGTGGTGCCACCGATGTAGTCGAAGGCCTGGTCCTCGCCGAGTTCGTGCTGTGTGGCCGGCTCCGTGCTCAGGGAGGCCGAGTCCTCGCCAATCGACCTGGCTGAGGGCCTGGCAGCGGTCGTGGACCGGCGGGTTGCCTGCGTCATGCTTTCACTTCTGCGGTCGTGGGTCTGGTGGGTATGCGCTGATGAGGTCGAGTGTCCGGCCGCGGTCGGGAGGTGGGATGTCTGTCCCCGACTCAGATGCAAAGGCAGGTGAGTCGGACGGCATGGGCGACCAACGCGGCGGCTGCACTGTCGCCTCCGGGAACGTCCCAGGTGATGTGGACGGTGGAGGCGGGGTAGTCGCGGGAGCGCTCCCGGTTCAGGACAGTGCGGGTGCCCTCGTTGGAGAAGCGGAGCAGGGGCACACCAGGCAGGCTCTCGGGAAACTCGTCCGGCTCGGTCGACGGTGCCGCGTGGACGGCGAGGTCAGCAGCAAACTGTTCCAGATGGCCTGTGTTGTGAGCGCAGGCGCCGTGGCAGGTCATAACGGCCAGTCGGCTGCTGCTGTGCCTGGAGCGCAACTCGTGCCGGGTTGCAGCGCCGTGCTGCTCATCTACCGAGACTACGTCGGCCGTTGGGCGGTCCCGGACGATCCAGAATGCCTCTCGTCCGGCGTGAATCCAACGCCAGCTGATGTGCATAGACGGGGAGTTGAGAATCTCTTCCCATCCTGTAGTGGCGATGGGCCGGCTGTCCCTCCATCCGAACAGCTCGACCGTGCTGCGTCCATGGGCGGGGTCAGCGAAGAGCATCCCCGGGGTCGGCGTCCGGGGCGTCGTGCGGGCCAGGAGCACGGGCACGTCAGGGGGCCACGGGAGGTCGCCCAGGCGGGCGAGACGGCGTTGCTGGACCGGGCACGTCCGGCAGGCGGTGGGACCGTCTTCCGAACAGCTCTCGTAACTGCCCCAGCGCTGGCGGCCGGTCAGCGCCTCCGCGAGGGCTGCGTGGTTCATCGGCTGCCACCCGCATTGGTGCAGCTGGTCGAAGTGGACGTTCGGGCCGACTCGATTCCAACCCTTGTTGTCAGGGCCGGCTGGTCCGTGTACGGGTTGCCTCAGGAAGGCGGGCACGTGAAGTTCCCTTGCCAGAGAGATCGGTTTCGTTCTTGCGTGATCGTCATCGCTGCACCTCCAGAGCATCAGTGGGCTTTTCGGTGGTCCCCTGAGACGACGCGATGATCAGCCGCCGTGATCCATTGACCGCCTGGGCCAGCCTGAGCTTCCGGCTCCAACCGCCCAGGACATGAGCGAGAGCGGGCCACGACTCGAAGGTCTCCAGCGTGAGGACGTCGCGACGGCGCACCACCGCCGGGATGTGCAGCAGCGTCAGATGGACGTAGATCATGTGCATGGCCTGCGGTGCTATGTCCTCTGCCGTCACATGCAGCTGCGTCTGTGGGTTCAGGCCGTGCTCCAGCATCGCCTGCGACAGGGCGATGATGAACGCGCCCGCGCCGCAGGCGGGCTCGTACACATTGGCGAAGCCGTCCCTCTGCACCTGCTCGACCACCGAGTCGATCTGCATCTCGGCCATCAGCTGGGCGATGTCGTAGGGAGTGTAGTACTGGCCGAGCCGCTCGTTGCCGAGCTCCAACTCCATGTAGAGGCGGCCGAGTACGTCGCAGGGCTCGCGCTGCATCTCCGTGGTCACCAGTGCCAGGGCGTGCGCGAAGCGGTCCAGCTCTGTTCTGCTGTAGCGGCTGGCGATCTGGAGGTACTGCCCTTCGCGCGCTTCCCAGGCCTCGCTCCCGCGGACGTCCACGGCGTTGCGCAGAGCCAGCGCCGCCATCTCGACGAAGTTGTCGAAGACTTCGCTCATCCGTTTCGCGCCGGTGTTCGCCGCCAGCAACTTCACGATCTCGCGGTAGCCGCTCATACGCCCGGCTCGAGGCTGCTCTTCGAGCCGACCGTGAGGACTGCGGCGGAGCCCGGAAGCTCCTCATCCGACCCGAGTGGCTTCTGCCGGGCCTGCTCGCGAAGCGGAACCAGCGCCCCATCACGGAAGAACGCGAGCACGATCTCGTCCGACAACTCGATGCGGCTGCTGATCTCTTCGGCCTCGGCCTTCGAGGTCGCATCCAGTGCCTCACACATCAGGCCACCTCCTTACTGCGCTTGCCCGCGGGCTTCGCGGCGAGGGCCTGCTGCTCGACGTGGCGCGCCGCGATGTACAGGCCCTCGCGGTTCAGGTGCCGCGAGTAGCTCGAGTCGAGGTAGAGCACGGGCACATCGCCGGCGGCCTTCAGCAGCGCCGGGTGCAGCAGGTGCTTGATCGGGCCCGAGCCGCCGCCGTAGACGTAAACAACTTCAGTCGTCGCGCCGGCCTGGGAGAGGACGTCACCGAAGGAGGAGACGATCTCGTCGACCAGGTAGCTGGCCTCGTCCTCGACGAAGCCGGCGGCGCGCTGGTGGCGGTTCTTCACCAGCACCGACGGCTCCGCGTGGAGGAAGTCGGCCAGCTGCTTGCGCGAGGAGAACTGCAGCGTGGCGTCGGACTCGCTCATGCGCTCCATGGCGTTCATCAGCGCGGTGCCGTAGCCCTCTTCGAGGGTGTCGGCCGCCTCGGGGTTGAACCGGCCGTCGGTGAAGACCGGGAAGTTCACGGTGCCCTCGCCGACGTCGACGCCGATGGTGTTCTGCACCGCCACCAGATCGGAGGCAGAGACACCTTCCACGATGGACGCGTCACGGGCGCGCAGATCATCGAGCAGGGCCTGTGCGAGCGGCTCGCCCTTGTCGGTGATGGCGAACTGCGCGGAGGCGCCCTCGGCCATCACCTGGACGTCGACGAACTGCAGACGCACCGAGACGGGAGTGCTGAAGTTCTTGATCGTCACCAGGTGCACCGTCGGATCCGCGTTGCCCAGCAGACCGATGAACTCGGCGGCGTAGGCGTGGCGACGCGCGACGAACTCAGAGATCGGCAGCGCCAGGCCGGCGCGCACCTGCACGCGCAGCTCGTGATCGGGCAGCGCGCCGTTCTCGCGGACGTAGTCGCGCAGGGCCTTCGCGGCGAAGACACCCAGGACCAGAACCTTGCTCAGCTCCTGATCGGCCTTGGAGTGCTTGCCCAACACCTCGAACTCGGTGAACTTCGAGCCACGCACAGACAGCGCTGCGCGGCCGAAGATCCGGCGGTCCGACGCCGCCACCAGGGGAGTGGTGAGCGAGCAGTCGATCTGATTGTAGAAGTCGCCGGCCAGCACGGAGGCCGCATCCGCGTCGGGGAGCGGCACCTTCGGTGAGGTGCGGGAAGTCGAGACGACCGCGCTGGGCAGATCGATCTCGTCGAAAGTCCCCTGCTTCGTGTTCTGGATGACGCCCTTGACGTAGCCGTTGCCGACGTCGATGCCGCCGGTGAGAGTGATGATGTCGTTGCTGTTGGCGCTCATGAATTCGGTCCCTCGGTGTCTGTGTTGTCTGCCTGGAAAATGAAATTCACCGCGTCACTCAGCGCCGAGTACTCGCCATGATTTCGTCGATGGATGCCTGCTTCGGCGGCTCCGGCGATGCGCTGGGGGCGCTTGCCGCGGGCTCCTCGGCCGTCTCAACCGGTGCGGGAACCGGCTCGGGCTGGGCTACCGGCGCTGGTGCTGTCTTCTCGACGATGGCGTCGGCCTGGTCGTTGACCACGGGTTGCGGCTGCGGCTGAACCGGCCTGGCGGCCGGGCGGTGCTCGGCTGTTGTTTCGTCCTCCTCGCGCTGCTCGATGCTCTCCAGCGGCGGCCGGCCGCGACGCGGCAGCTGCTCTACGGGCTTGTAGTAGACGTCGACGTATCCGTCGCGCTGAATGGACTCCCGAATGAGCAGTCGCAGCGACTGCGAGATGTTCTCCTGCTGATCGAGCCACTCGATCACCGAGGTGTCGGCAGCGGGCACGGTCCAGCGGACCTTGCGAGGTTCACCCGACTGATTCGCCATTGCACTCACCTCGCCCTGCCACTCGCTCCTGCACTTCATCCGGTCGTTCGCCGGATGTCTCTCGCTCTGTCACATGGACTCACCGCCCTTCGCGTTTCCTCTCGAATGGGAATCGATGCGAGTTCACGTTAGCGTCCCTATCGAGTCCTATGCAAGTCCCATTCGACACGCGAGTAGGGTGCCAGTGGTGTCCCTATCGAGTGCTGGCAGGGACACCTACGGGACGCCGCAGTGCCCCCGCCTGGGGCGGCCGCACGCAAGTCGCCGAAGCCATGCGCTTCTGCGCCCCATCCGCGACACCATGGGTGCTCACGCTGGACGCCTCCGAGGCGCCCGCCGTACCGACAGTGATCCAAGAAGGCCGCATTGGAGTACCTGCGGCGTCCCATTGGCGTCCGGTCTGTGTCTCTTGGGAGACGTCACCCGGCACCCCTGCACGGGAGAGTCTTCAAAGAGCACCGGGGGCGACGCCGGAGCAGCGCAGCCGGAGCGCGGGAGAAACAACAAGGGGACACGCGCGGGACTCTGAGAAGCTCACTGCTACCAGTCGACGTCTTATCTGCGTCTCTGTCGCGTCTCGGGAGTGTCCCGATGAGTCACCTCATAGACGCGGGGGAGACGCCGTTTCGCGACTGTCCCATGGGGCCGGGAAGCCTGACTGCACCCCCTTGTCGAAGCCCGTCGGTGGGCACGGCGAACCAGCCGCGGACAGCCGGCGGAGCGAGACCGGAACCGCCGGCGGCGTACCACCGGAGCAGTGCTGTTGCGACGGTCGGTGCAGGGGCGTCATCAAGTCGTCGTGGTCACGCGGAGGAGAGCAGAGGGAGAAGGCGCGGAGGGGAGTAGGCCCCGCATGCAGCGAGAGGGCGAGGAACGACTTGCTTCCGCAGCAAAGGCCTGTGGGGTGGAGGAAGAGCAGAGGCATTTGCTGCGGAAGCAGCCCCTGGAGGAATCCCACAACGGCCCGATGACGCTGGAGACGTTCGGCTCGCTCGATGAGCAGATGGTCGCAGCAGTCGGGCCTCTCTTCTTCTGATGCGTCCACGAAGGACCACCCCGGGCTCGCCGCGCAAGCGCGAGACGGAGCACAGCCCGGGGCCGGAACGTGCGTCGTCGACACAGTGCAGAACGCCCGCCTCGGACGCGGTGCATAAAGTGCTGGCACGCTGCCGCGGCAGCACCGGAGCGAGGTGAATCCACGTCGGCGCAGCCAGCACAACGCGACGGGGCGAGGCCGGCTGCGCCGCCGCGGCGAGCGGTGGAGCAGAGCGTTATCCACAGCCGAAGCGACGGTGTCGCGAGAGGGCGGATCCGCTGGGCGGCGAAGGCTGTGCCGCCGACGGCACCAGAGTGATGAACCGGGGCTGCGCCCCGTCAGGAGCAGACCCGTACCCCCGCCTCGCTCGTGCCTCACGAGGACGGATCGGCATGGGGGTACGGCCGTATCACGGGCGGCAAAACAGCAGTACAGCCAGAAGATGCAATGACCAGGCGAAACGGCCAGACCCGTACTCCCGCTACGCGGAAGAAGAGGAGGGGTACGGGTCAAGAGGGTACGGACCGTTTCCCCTGATGTTCCAGGCTTCCGCTAACGCTCCAGCCGTGGAACAGCGAGGACGACGGCAAGGAAGCAAAAGGGCATAAGGGAACCTGATAACACGTGTCCTGCGGACCCTCGCTTCGCTCGGCCTCTCCGCTGTGCTCCGAGGACGTGTTAGTCGGCATAGCCGACGGGTTCCACCGATCGCTTCGCTCGCCGGTCCGTCGGTCGCTGGCGCTCTCTCCGGCTATGCCCAGCGCTGCGCTTGAGAGACGAAACCCCACCACTGCCCCGCTGCAGTTGTCCACAGATGTGGACAGCGGCAAAGGGTGCAGCAGTGGTGGATCGCCTGGCGCTGCGCGCCTGGCTCAGGCGAGAAGTGACGACCCGTGCGACGGCTCGCCACGCGATCCATCCGGGAGCAGATCGCGCCAGTAAGATCTTCCGAGTCGTCAGCCAGCAAAGCTGGCACGGGAGCTGGGTCGAACATCGAGATCACACGGACCCCACCGGGGTCCGCACTCGATGGTCGTCACCCGCACCCGAGTCCACGAGGAGGCGCCACCAGGACGCAGTCCCAGCCCGAAATCTCCAGCTACGACACCGGAGCCCGCTACGGGCCGAAGTTGTGGCAACCGAACAGCGAAGCTGTCGCCGAGGTGATGCGCTCCGGCGAAGCCGGGGACATCGGCAACGTCGACTTCACCAACGGCGAGAACGGCACGGTCGTCACCGTGCACGTCTCCCGCAGCGATGACGGGATGTACACCGTCCACCTCATGCCAATGTGTGATGACGATCAGATCCGCGTCGAGCTCCACCGGGAGAAGGACCTGGCCGTCATCGAGCCCAGTACCAGTCGGCCGGTATGAGCCAGCGACATGCAGGCCGCTGCGCCTGTCCAGACATCGTGGCCACAGCTCTCGACTCCAGCTGTGGAGACCGCCGAGTCATAAGGAGAGGAGACTCGAATGATTGCTGAAATGATTCCAGAATCGTTCTCGCACGTCGTCCTCGTCACCGGTTCCCGCAGCTGGAACGACGAGCAGAGCATGCGCTCGGCGTTCGACGACGCCTGGCGCGACTGGGGTCCCAAGAACGTCACCCGGCCGGTGCTCCTCTCCGGGCATTGCCCCGAGGGTGCCGACGCTATGGCCGAGCGCCTGTGGCGGGCCGTCGGCTTCGAGATCATCACCTTCCCTGCCGACTGGTCGGCTCATGGGAAGCGGGCCGGCTTTCAGCGCAACCAGGAGATGGTCGACGCCGCCCAGGTCTTCCGCGAGGCCGGGGCTCAGGTGCTGTGCACGGCCTTCCTCGACCTCTGCCGGAAGTCCGGATGCCCGCAGCGAGACCAGGAGCAGCTCATGCCGCATACGCCGGGGCACTTCTCGCACGGCACGATCCACTGCAGGTCTCGCGCGCGAGCCGCGGGGATCGAGACGGCCACTGTGCTCCATCCGTCGCTGTCGCCGTTCTGATGACGCACGAAGGGCCCTGCAGTGTGCTGCAGGGCCCTTCAGGGACGGATGGGAGGAGTCGGCCGGGAGGCGAACACCAGGCTCAGCGCTACTTGCTCCGATCGATGTCGTGTGCCTCGTCATAGGCCTTCATGACTGCCTTCGGGATGCGTCCCCGTTCCGCGAACTCATAGCCCTCCTTCTTGGCCCACTCGCGGATCTTGTCGCGCTCCTCGGCAGTCGTCTCGGGTACGACTCGCTTCTTGACTGGCGTTGTCTTCCCAGCTTTCCGGCCGGCCTTCAGGTACGGCTTCAGCGCTTCCTCAAGCTTCTTCTGCTCCTCAGCTGTGAGATCGATTTCGTACCAGGTGTCACCCAAGCCGAACATCTGTGTAGCCGCATCCGGCTTACCACTGAGATCCGACTCGACAATGCTTCGAATGGCCATACCAGCGAGAGTAGCCGATACGCAAGGACCTTGGAAAGTCTGTCGCGGTCATTCGCGATAAGTGTGCCATTGAGGGCCCGAATGAGACTCAGAATTACTGCGAAAAGAGCAGAGGGCGTGAATGTCACTGCTAAAATCACAGTGCCGCGAGGGGGTCTCGTACCCCGTTCCCCACCGACCAAGACCCCGATCGAGAGGCCTCCACCATGTCCACGCTCCACACCGTCGACGACCATTCGCTCACCGACGAGGACACCGACCTCTTCGAGCTGCTGTGCCAGCGCAGGGGGTGGTCGGATCAGTACCTGAAGGAGATCGAGTCCACCGAGCATGACGAGCTCCTGGACCTGGCCGAGATGGTCGAGGCCCTTCATGACACCCGGACCACGGGCAAGAAGATCACCATCGCCCCCGACTTCGACATGGACGGCATCTCCTCCGGAGTCCTCGGCTACGCAGGCCTGTCCGAGCTCGGCTTCGACGTCGAGCTGCACCTGCCCGACTACCGCCGCGGCCACGAGCTCACGCCCGAGGACATCGCCGAGATCCACGCAAAGTGGCCCGACACGCGGGTCCTGCTCACCTGCGACGGGGGAGTGAACTCCCACCGCGGTATCGCCGCCGCGCGTGCCCTGGGCTGGACGACGCTGGTGACCGATCACCACGAGGAGCTCGCGCCGGGCTCGACCGCGGACATCACCGTCAACCCGTGCCGGATCGACGAGACCTACGCCCACACCGGGATCTGCGGTGCCCACGTGCTCTACCAGGTGATCGAGGCCTACGCCCGCGTGCACCGGCCCGAGAAGCTCTGGGAGATCCACCTGCTGCGCCTGTTCGCCGGCCTCGGCACCGTCTCCGACGTCATGCCCGTGCTGTACGAGAACCGACAGCTGGTGCGCGATGCGATCTCGATTGCCCGCCTGCTGCGCGTCGCCGCGCCGAAGACGATCCCCAATCCCTGGGGTGGGTTCGACGCTGATCCCGATGCCATCGACATCGAGCAGTCGATCCTGATGCAACTGCTGCGTACCGAGCCGCACCACCCGGTCTTCCTCCGGGCCTTCGAGGGCTTCGCGATCATGCTCAAGGCCTTCGCGCAGATCGGCAAGATCCGAGACGTCGACGACCTCGACGAGGGCCTCTTCGGCTTCTACCTCGCCCCGGCGATGAACAGCCCGCGCCGCACGGGGGCCCCGCTTGAGCCGTGCTTCGCGGTGTTCACGGCCGCCGGTGCTGACGTCAAGCTCAAGGTCGCCCACCAGGTGATCGAGAGCAACGAGCTGCGCAAGCAGCTGGTCATCGAGCACATGGAAGAACTCACCACCGGGGACCAGCCGTTGGCCCCGTGGGTGTACTTCTCGGACGCCTACCCGGGCATGTACGGGCTCCTGGCCAACCGGATGATGGAACTCAACGGCCACCCGGTCGTCGTCGTCAACCGCCCCGTCAGTCCCGACGATTTCGTCAGCGGCTCCGGTCGCGCGCCGGGCTGGTTCGACATCATCACCAGCCTGGAACCGCACGACGGACTCAGCGCCATCGGACACCAGCAGGCCTGCGGCGTCCGCGTCGCGAAAGCCGAGAAGCTCGGCGACCTCGTCGCTGTGCTGCAGGAAGCCACACAGGTCGCCCTGCTCGCCGTCAGCACCGACGGACCGAACGGTGATCTCGTGCTCGGCCCGGACGCCGACTGCGACGCCGGCCTCGAGGACCTGCAGCCGTTGTTCGAGCTGGTGCGCCGGACCGAGGGGCTCAAGCCCTTCGGGCACGGCTTCACCGCTCCGGTCATCGAGATCGCGATCGAGCCCCTGGGACTGCGCGTGGACCGGATCGGATCCGAATCACAGCACCTGCGTCTGGTCACCCGGTCCGGCCTGTCCTGCCTGTGGTGGAACGTCGCCGAGAAGAAGTTCGACATGCTCCGGGGCCTCGTGCAGCGCGCCAGCCGCACCGAGCTCGGGACGCTGCGCTTCACGGCGACGCTGCAGCTGAACACCTTCCGCGGCGACACCCGCGTCCAGGCCGTCATCAACGAGCAGATCACCACGGCGGCTTGAGCCCCGTAGAGGAGGAGACCTTGACGACGTCACCGATCACCTCGCGTCTGCTCGGCATCGGGTGGTGCGTCCTCGTGCCGTTCGCCGCCGTCGCGGTCTACCTCAGCCTCGGCACCTTCGCAGTCCGCCTCATCGGAGAGCCGATCGTTGCGACCACCGTCCTGAGCATGCTCGTCGTCGTCCTGGTCGGTTCGATGAGGATCCAGCGGCCCCGGTGGCTCGCGCATGCGCCGGGGCCGCGGCCGAGGCCGGAGATCCCACGCTTCGGGTGGACCGTCCTCGGCTGCGCGGTCCTGGCCTTCCTCGCCGGCCAGTCGCTGGCCTTGTGGATCTACGTCACGGTCGGATCCGCCGGCTTCGACGCCTCGAACCGGACCAGGCACGCGGCTGGAGCCCTGGTGACCCTGTTGCTCACCCTCGTCGCGGCTCCCGCAGGGGAGGAGACCCTGTTCCGAGGGCTGATCTACCCGTTGCTGCGCAAGCGGGTGAGCATCCTCGTCTCAACGCTGGTCACCGCCGCGGTGTTCGGCCTGGTGCACGGCAACGCCGTGCAGTTCGCCTCGACCCTGCCGCTGGCGGTGCTCCTGGCCCTGGTCTACGAACGCACGCGTGTGCTGTGGCCCTGCGTGCTCCTGCACCTGGGCTTCAACCTCGCTGCCGCACTTGTCCCAGCGCAGGCGCTCGGCGCTCTGGCGAACCCCGTCTCCGCGGTGTTCCTGTGCCTGGCCTTTGCTGGTTGTGCCTTAGGGCTCTACCGGCGGGTCGCCGGCGGGACTGCGCCAGGCGCAGTCCAGGGCGCGGGAGACGAGTCCGCGATGCAGTGATCGAGATACTCAGCCTCTTCTGAAAAACGATGGTGCCCTCCCTGCGGGACCCGGCGGCCTTTCAGCCGCCGGTCCCTCGTGCGGAGGGCATGCTCGTGGTGACCGGGGTGCTCCGGTCACCGGGGGTGTGACTGAAAGTAACTATTCAGTCATACTCATCAGGAGAGGAGAGGATCTCATCATGGCTATCGTCAGCACCTGCACGTACGACTCACGAGGAAAGCTCGTCCGTCCCGACACGCTCGACATCAGCCGTGCGAAGATCCGTCTGGACCTCGACACTGGTGAGAAGCCCACCTTCGACCGCGGTCACACGCACGTCTTCGTCATCTCCGACATGGGCGTCACGGCCGAACAGGCCTGTGAGCGCGTGAACTCGAGGCTGCGCCGGTTCTTCGATCGCGCTGAGGCCGTTCGCGGCTTCCGCAAGATCACGATGAAGAAGAACCAGAGCAAGAACCGGCTCAACCTCAACACCACGATTTCCTACGAGATCCTCTACGTCGTCGAAGCAGACGAGCGATCCCGTAGCCGCAGTCCCGAGTCCCCCAATGCGGGACACCAGCGAGGCTGAAGCACGGTCACCCCTGGGTGATTCGCGCCATCCACGCCTCGCACTCATCAGCACATGCAAAGAGGCCGGAGAGCTCCCTTCCCACGGGGATGCTCTCCGGCCTCTCTGTTTCCACGTTCCAGTGCAACATCGATCACCTGGCGTCAAAGATAGCAGCTGTCGTGCATCACTCGCAATGAGCAATGAATGTCAGTCAAATACCCTCTCGCTTCCAGTAGAGCCTCATGGACGAACGACTCGGACAGAGTTCTGACTCGCGCTCGGAGGACGCGTCAGGAGCCTTCTGCGAGCCTCAGGATGCCGAGGATGTTCCATGCGGCTTCCAGTCCCGCTGAGGCTCGGCCGCGCCGCCTGGAAGCCGCACGGCGGCTCGGCGTGGAAGTCCGCCTCGACTTGGTCGCCAGGGGGCTGGGCGCATCGAGCTGCCAGCTGTACCACGAGAAGTGGTACACCCCTGAAAACCGCGTCTGAACTGGGCAAACACCTGTACCGCGAGGCTCTTTCCCGCATCGGGTGTACCACGTGGGATCGCCGACGTGGTACGACGTTTTGCCTGGTCAGTCAGTGTTTCCCGCCCATGTACCACGAGTACCACGTCTTTTTGACCGTTTACATGGAGGGCGCGTTCGGGAGCGATCCAGGCGGCTCCAGCCCCAGCTCGCCAGTCTGCTCTCTTATCCCCCCTGCGTGTGTATCTAGTCTCTATTTCCTGGTACAAGTGGTACGGGGGGTATGTAAGCCTCGCATGACCTGGGCAAACACCTGTACCACGTAGAAAATGCCACATGGTACAGCTTGCTCTCGGACTCCCGGATTTCTCGCTCTGACCTGGGAAAACAGGTGTACCACGTCAAGTGGTACACGCCTCACATACCCTTAGAGGGTATGTGGCTCTTGGGATCCCCCTGGAGAGCGTCCGGTCGATGCTCTGGTGGCAGCTGGCCCGGCCGGTCAGAAGAACTCCTCCGGACCTCGACCGCGGGCCGGGCGGCTCACGCCGCCCGCGGGCGCGTGGTCGAGCACGAGAAGCCAGCGACTCCGTGGGGCATGTGCCCGACTGAGTCGCGGGTTCTCACGTCCCACCCGGGCTTGCGACGCGTGTGGCATGGGCGTGACGGTCGCGCTCTCTCCGGGCCCTGTCAGTGGCCCTTTCGGGCTTCCATTGACTGCCATTCAGTGCATCACTTGACTCTCTTATCGACTGGTAGTCCAATCGTTGCAAAAGAGCACTCGGGTGGCGTAGGGTCAAGATCGCGTTCCATTCGATTACGAGTCCAATCGGCTTCCCACTCATCGCCGGCAGGAACTCGATCACGATCGAGAAAGCAGCAACATGACGCCTCCTGATGCCCTCATGTCCGTACCTGCCGCCGGTTCCAACGCCGGACCGCGCACCAACCCCGTCGCCGACGTCCTGGCCAGCGTCATGGGGTACTTCTCGACCCGCGACGACATGGCTCCGCAGAACGAGATCGTCACCTACGTCACCGCCGCCTACCTCGACCAGATCGACCCGACCGATCCTCCGACGCCTCGCGTGCTGGAGAAGGAGCTGCTGGCGATCGTGGGCGGCGTCATCAAGGCCGAGAATTTCAAGGCGGCCGCGGCCGCCGAGAAGTACCCCCTGCCGAGATATCTGACGTACTGGCAGGTCGCGCAGATCCTCCTGCGTCTGCACCACGTCATCCGGATCGCGCCCAACGCCAAGGACACCGACCGCGAGTACGACCTACTGGCGATGTACCAGGCCGCGGGCCGCGCGCGTGGGACGTACACCACCAGCGAGGACGACATCCGCACCACGGCGCGCATGTACAACACCCAGCTGACCCTCAAGGAGTTCGCCGAGGTCCTGGCCGTTTTGCGCGAGGACAGCCCGCGCCGGCACCAGAGCACGAACCGCGACTTCATCGCCGCGCGCAACGGCATCGTCTTCTACGGTACCGAGCCGCTGGACGTCACGATCTTCGGCAAGGACTTCCACTTCGAGCCCAAGCAGGTCCACCCCTTCGACCCCGCCATCGTGCTGCTGACCAAGAACGACGTCGACTACGTCGACGACGCCCCGCAGCAGGTCATCACGCACCCTGAGGACGGAGATTGGGAAGTCGTCGCCTGGATCGAAGAGCTCTTCGACCAGCCCGGTGACGAGGGCCTCGCCAATCTGATCTGGGAGATCATCGGCGCGATCATCCGGCCGCACGTGCGCTGGGGCAAGACCGCCTGGTTCTACTCCGAGCAGGGCAACAACGGTAAGGGCACGCTCTGCGCGCTCATGCGCAACCTCGTCGGCAGCGGCGCGCATACCTCGATTCCGCTCTCGGACTTCGGCAAGGACTTCGCGCTCGAACCGCTGGTGCGCGCCAACGCGATCATCGTCGATGAGAACGATGTCGGCACCTTCATCGACAAGGCGGCCAACCTGAAGGCGATCGTGACCAACGACGTCATCCAGATCAACCGCAAGTACCGGATGCCGATCGCCTACCAGTTCTTCGGCTTCATGGTCCAGTGCCTGAACGAGTTCCCGCGTGTGAAGGACAAGTCCGAGTCGTTCTACCGCCGGCAGCTCTTCGTGCCCTTCACCAAGAGCTTCACCGGAGCCGAGAAGAAGTACATCAAGGACGACTACCTCCAGCGCCGCGAGGTCCTGGAGTACGTCTTCTGGTACGCGATCAACCGTGCCGGCGCGTCATCTCCGGGTGACTACTACCAGCTCTCAGAGCCGGTGGCCACCAAGGAAGTCCTGGCCGAGTACAAGGAGGTCAACGACCCCGTGCGCGCCTTCTGGGAGGAGTTTCGCGGGCGGCTGGTCTGGGACCTGGCACCGTTCACGTTTCTCTACGACCTGTACAAGGCGTGGTTCGCCGACGTCTCGCCGTCGGGCTCGCCTGTGAGCAACAAGCAGTTCATCACCGACCTCGTGGCGATCGTCCGGCCGGATGCCCTGTGGCACTGCCCGGACAAGAACCGCAAGATCCGGCCCGGCCAGATGATGAGCGACCCCGAGGTGCTCATCGCCGAGTACGAGCTGAAGAAGTGGATGCACCCGGGCTACACCGGCAGCGACCCGAAGAAGAAATCCCAGCCGACGCTGCAGGCCAACTACCGCGGACTGCTCCGGCACACGGGCGCATCCGCCTCGACCTGCGACACCACTGACGAACAGGACTGATGCAGCCGTGGTCAAAACTGCCGGCGCAGTCGGCGAACTCACCCAGGCTGTACTCGAACTCGCCCGCGGCCAGGGCCGCCTGATCACGGCGATGTCCGACGACGCGCGCGAGCAGCGGATCACCAACCTCATCGTCCGCCCGCAGATCACGGCAGACCCCGTGGAGAAGGCCCGGTGCATGGATGCCCTGCACCGGCGCTCTCCTCACGACTCCTTCTGAGGCCACGCGCGCCTCCTCCCAGACGCCGGCCGTGATGGTCGGACCGACGAAAGGAGACCCCCATCATGACCACACAGCGAACACCCGTCACGGCCTCGAAGGCGCGCTTCACCTTCTACGACATCGAGTCGTTGCCGGACGTCTTCACTCTGTGCGCCTACACCCCGCGGCCCGGCAGAGCCGTCGACGACCTGGAGATCTTCTTCCTCGCCGACAACCAGCAGCTCTCCGACACCGTGGACCCGCAGGCACTCTATGAAGCCGTGGTGCGCTCCAACCCGGGCCTGCCCGCGGTGAGCGTCCAGCTGTGGAACCTGCGCGGCGAGCGGGGCAACCTCCGCCTCGCCGAGCTGATGGGCCTCTCGAACGCGGACCAGGTCAACGACCGCAGCGAGGTCTCGTCCTATCCGGCGAGCCTGCGCCCGGTCTGCGACACGGATCCCGAGTACGACCCGCTGAAGCACCCGTTCCTGGCCGGGTACAACTCGCTGAACTACGACATGACCATGCTCGCGCTGTACCTGATGGAGACCTTCCCGGCTCCGCACTCCGGTCGTCTTGTCCAGCCGACCACCGCGCGCGAGATGCGCGAGCACAACGACAAGCTGTTCAACGAGCACACCGAGTACATGCCCGGCTACCTCGGCTGGGACGGCCCGGCCGCCAAGATCCGCCGCGCCATGATGCACTCGGGCCGGCACCTGGACGTCGCCCGTCTCAACGAGCTGCAGACCAAGGTGAGCCTCAAGCGCCTGCTCGGGATGCTCGGCCGCCAGATCAAGGAGTCCGAAAAGCTCAGCCACGACACCTCGATCGCCACGATCGAGGATCTCTACGAGCTGCTGGCCTACAACGTCTCCGACTGCCTGGGCCTGGCCCAGCTCTTCCAGCACCCAGCCTACGCCAGCAACTTCGACCTCAAGGCCGGCCTGCTGGCGCAGTACTCCGAGACCGTCTACGCCAAGAACGGCTCGGTGCGCCGGGACCGCCTGACCATCGACTCGTCCTCGGCGAAGTTCGTCGGCCGCATCCTCGCGCCGTACACCTCGCTGAACGACATCGAGGCCGTGTCGTTCCTCTATCCGGCCAAAGAGGTGGCCGAGGAGCAGGGCATCTCCCAGGTCAACGTTCTCGACGAGTGCGTGCGCTTCTTCGAGGACAACGTGGCCCCCGACCCTGCCAAGGACCCAGCCGCGACGCCGGCACAGGCGAAGGCGCACCGCCAGTTCATACAGGTCGTCAATTACTACCGCTCGATCGAGGGACAGAACTTCAACGACTCCGAGGAGTACCGCGACCTGTTCGACCTCCCGGCCAAGTCCTTGCGCGAGCTGCCGAAGACACCGAACAACGTGCCCTACTTCCACCGTGACGCCTCTCCGTCGTCGTGCTTCGCCACGTTCAGCACCGGCGGCATCCACGGAGCCGAGGCAGACATGACAGTCTTCGACGCCGACTCCTTCGAACACCGGGAACAGGCAGCCATGATCGGCCTCGCCAAGCTCTTCTACCCGGACGCGAAGGACTTCGTCGCCGAGGCCAAGCGCCAGCACAACCTGCTCGCGCTGCCCGACGGCACGACCGTCGACAAGCGGCTCGTGCTGCTGGGCTCGGACCCGAAAAAGGTGAAGTACCGCAAGCCGAAAAGGGACGACCCGGACCAGGCCGAGCAGCTCGCGCGTGCGCAGGCCCAAGTGCCGGATCCAGCCCAGCTGCTGGACACTCAGCGCCCGGACACCGAGGCGATGCACGTGCGCCTGGCCGACGGGACCGTGCTCGACGGCAAGATCGTCCTGGCCGTCACCTCGGCGGTCAAGGCCATCTATCGCGATGAGCCGGCGAAGAAGGCCCCCACGCTGTTCACTGCGAAGGCCGACAAATCCACCAAGCTGCACCCGAAGTTCGCACGGACCTCGGCAGGCCTCGTCATCCACGAGGACTTCACGAGCTACTACCCGAACCTGCTGCGCAACATGAGGGCGTTCTACAACCCCGAGCTGGGCGAGGACCGCTACACGACGATCTTCTTCGAGAAGGAGCGCCTGGGCTTCGAGATGAAGAAGCCGGGGATCTCCGCCGAGGAGAAGGCCCGGCTCACGACCTTGCGCAACGGCACGAAGCTGATCCTCAACTCGGCCTCTGGAGCTGCTGACGCCGCGCACCGGACCCCGATCAGGATGAACAACCGCACCATCTCGATGCGGATCATCGGCCAGCTGTTCAGCTGGCGGATCGGGCAGGCCCAGACGCTGGCCGGCGCGCGGATCATCTCGACGAACACCGACGGCCTCTACTCCGTCGTCGGCGGCGAGAATGGTTTCGATGAGACGACCAACAACCGGGTGCTCGCCGAGCAGCAGGCCGCCATCGGTATCGACATCGAACCGGAGCTGATGTTCCTCATCAGCAAGGACTCGAACAACCGGCTCGAGCTGGAGTCGCCCAGTGAGGACCGGAGCGTCGCCGACAGCCCGATCATCACCGCCTCCGGCGGGACGCTGGCTTGCCACGCGGGTCCTACCCCCACGAAGTCGCTGGCCCACCCGGCCGTGATCGACTTCGCCCTGGCCCGCTACCTGCAGGCCGTTGCCAGCAGGGGAGAGGAGGCTCTCGCCGAGCCGTTCGATCCCGTACTGGGCCGCAAGATGATCGAGGAGGCGATCGACCCGGCCGATCCCGTGCGGACGCTGCTGCTGTTCCAGAACGTCCTCGCCGCCTCGCGTGGATCAATCACCTACCCGTTCGCCGCCGACCCGGTCAGCGCCGGGCCCGACCGTGACGACAACGAGGACACCGATGCGCAACTGGTGAACCCACGAGCCCTGCAGATGGTCAACCGGGTCTTCATCGTCCGCGGCGGCACAATCGGTGCCGTGAGCCTGCACAACGCCGGCGCATGGAAAGTGACCCCGGCCAGCCAGAGCAAGCGGCGCGAGTCCGGCAGCGCCGGCGTGCGACGTGACCCGATCGCGCTGGAGATCCTGCGCCACCACGGGTGGGCGAAGAACCGCAGCGAGGCCAGCACCTCCGACGGCCTCACGCTGCTGCCCGATGACCAGGACGTCGTGATCCGCCGGATCAACGGCATCGACCCGTGCTGGTCGGTGGTCGTCGTCAATGACGATCTCCGCACGCTGCCGGCCTCCCGAGTCGAGCCGCTCATCGGGGCGCTCGACCTCGACATTTACACCCGGATGCTCGACGAGACGTTCACCAAGAACTGGAAGAACGCCGCCTGATCAGCTCCCCGCATCACCATCGGACCGCAGGGTGCCGGGCCGTGTCGACACGACGCTGCTCGGTGCCCGAGTCGAATTTGAGATGAAGGCGAGTCTGGCTCGCCATGGCAAGAGAAGCGAGAGACGTCATGTTCCAGACCACACTTCCCGTCCGCACCGTTGAGGGGGGCGACGAGTTGTGAGTGCCGCGACCGAACCAGTCCAGCCCGGTCAACGCTGGCGGCGCAAAAGCGACGGGGTCCTGACCAAGGTCATTTACGTAGATTCACCCTTCCAATTCCGGCGCTCGGTCCATCATCGAGCGCAGCGTCGGACGATCACCGAGTTCTGCTTGTTCCTGAAGAAGTGCGAGATCGTGCCCGATGCCGTGCCGACCGGCACCTCCGCCCAGGACGACGACGCACAGGCCCAGCAGGAGAAGAACACGACCCGCGAGGGCATCCTGGTCCGCCGGGGGCAGATCTGGGAGGACCTCGACACTCGGCAGTACAAGCGCCGCGTCGTCATCGAGTCCGTTGCGGACGGGGAGGCCCAAGTCCGGGATCACTACGGCACGAAGCACTCCACCCTCAGTGTCTCCCGAATGTGCAGGCACTCCACGGGCTTCCGGCTCGTCGAGCCCGGTGAGCTGAAGTACGGTGCGCCGACGGCCTCTTCGGACGAGAACACACAGCCCTGATGGCTCGCACGCGCGAGAGCACCATCGAGGACTACCTCCTCAGCCAGTGCCGGGCGCACGGCTTCCTGTGCCTGAAATTCGTCTCGCCGGCACGCGGGGGAGTGCCCGACCGGATCGTCGTCGCCCCCGGCGGCACCGTGTTCGTCGAGGTCAAGCGCCCCGGCGGCCAGCTGCGGAAGCTGCAACAACTCACGCACGCCAAGCTGCGCCGCCACGGGGCCGAGGTTCACGTCGTCGACGACAAGCCGAGCATCGACGTCTTCATCGGGCACCTCCTCAGGATCTCATCCAACCAACAGAGAGCAGCACCATGACCCACAGATACATAGGTGCGTCGTGAGCGAGCCTCGCTACGCGTGCCGCCGGTGCGGCACGTGGAACTGCTCCGCCTGCGACGGACAGCGGGCGAACACGGACGTCCGGTACGTCAACTACCCCTGCAACCGCTGCCGGGGCCTTGCCGGCACCCTCACCCCGACCATGCACACGGCCAAGATGTGGGGCACGCACAACGACGGCCCGCTGCCGATGGCGTACCCCTACAGCGAGCGCCCTCCGGCCGGGGAGTGGGGCCCTGGGTTCGGCAGCCGGGATGTTCCGCAGCCGCACTACCGGGGCGTGCCCGTCCCGGCGGACATTCGGTTGAACCTGGAGTCGTTCCGGCGAGGCGTGGACGCGGCGCTGGAGCGTTACGGCATCGGGGGCGCGTCGTGAGGTACAGCGGAAAGATCCGGGAGTCCGTTCAGAAGGTGGCGCCGCTCCAGGCTGAACGCCGTCTGCGGAACCGACTGGACGCACAGAGCCTCCGCCTGCTGGATGAACTGCTGGCCGACGGATGACGGAGACGCCGGGGTGCTGAGCACCCTCCGGGGCCGTCTGGGCGAGCCAGGGCCGACATGCGCCGGCTCATGGCCGAGCACCATGCTGAAGTTCCATCGTCGGACACCACTCAGGAACCCAGACCGGCCCAAGAGATCACGGTGGCCCAGGCGTTCATCCAGCACAGCACAGCTTTCACCGCCTGGTTCGACGCCCAAGAAGGCAGCCTTCCCGCGGATGCGCCGCTGAAGATGACCTTCGACGAGTCCGGTCAGCCGCTATTCGAGGTCATACGCGCGACTGAAGCCGAATACACGCCCCGGGCACAGGAGTTCAGATACGAGGTCTGCCAGCGACCCTTCAGCACTGCGGTTGCTCTGGGCTCGCGTCGGCGAGTCCACCTCGATTGTGCCGCGTCGGTTCCCGCAACCAGAACGAACTCCGGCATCACTCCCGAGGCTCCGCAGAAAGCGAATGAACACTTACTCGAAGAGAAGGGATGACCAGCGACATGACCGCGGCTACTGCTCCGTCTCCGATCTCGCTGATGCCGCATCAGCAGCAGATCCACGACTTCCTCGTTGACCACCCCTTCGCCGGCGCGTGGCTCGGCGTCGGGGCCGGCAAGACGCTCACGACCCTCAGTGTCCTGCAGACGGTCCGCCCGATGGGGCACATCCTCGTCATAGCGCCCGTGGCGATCGCCCGCTCCACCTGGATCGACGAGATCGAGAAGTGGGGCTTCCCCATCCGGACGAAGTCGCTCATCGTCGACGAGAACGACAGGAAGCTCTCCAAGACCAAGCGCCTGAAGCGCTTCCAGGAAGTCGCCACCGATCCGCCGACGATGTACTTCATCAACCAGGAGCTGCTGACTCAGCCGTCCCAGGAGACGAAGTTGATCACGCCGGTGCCGGGCGCAGTGCCTGCCCCAACCGTCTCACCGGAGGCGACGGCGATCCTGGGTCTGCTCCAGGCCCAGGGGCCACTGAACCGAGACGAGGTCATCACCGAGTACCGCGCTCTGGTCGCCGGCAACGCCAACAACCGGGTCCCCGCCAAGGCCAAGATCCGCGCCTGGATTCAGGAGTTGCTCAAATCGGCCCTGGTGGCATGGGAAGCCTATGACTGCCGAACCTGTTCCGGCGCAGGCTGCGCTCAGTGCCGCTTCGGTCTGGTCGACCAGCTGCCGGTCCAGAACATCAACGGCCAGAACACCATCATCTGGCCCTTCCAGACGGTCATCATCGATGAGTCCCAGGGTTTCAAGTCGCACGACTCGCAGCGCTTCCTGGCCCTGGCGACGGTGCGCCCGGCCATGACCCGGCTCATCGAACTGACGGGAACGCCCAGCCCCAACGGTCTCCACGACTTGTGGAGCCAGGTCTACCTGCTCGACCAGGGCCAGACGCTGGGTCAGAACATCACCGCGTTCCGCAACCGGTGGTTTACTCCGAAGATGGTGCCCGGCACTACGACGCCGGCGAAGTGGATCCCCACGGCAAACGCCGAGGCTGAGATCCATCAGGCCATCTCACACCTGGTGATGAGCGCGCAGAACACGAGCCTGCAGCTCCCGGCGCTCAGCATCCAGGACGTCAATGTCACGCTCCCGCCGGACCTGCTCCAGGCCTACAAGGACTTCAAGCGCGACCTGGTCCTGGACATCGTGCAGACCTACACCGACGACGACGGGAAGCTGACGCAGAGCGTCGAATCGATCGTTGCCGCGAACCAGGCGGTGCTGACGAGCAAGCTGATGCAGTTCGCCTCGGGCACGCTCTACACCGCGGATCCTGACGACCCGGCCACGAAGGGCCGGTACGAGGTCATCCACGACAAGAAGATCGAGATGACCGAGTACCTGGTGCGGAACAACGGCGGCGAGCCCGTGCTCCTCGCCTATCACTTCAAGTCCGACAAGGAGCAGCTGCTCACGCGGCTCCGGAAGGCCGGCATCGACGCGCAGGCTTTCGACGGCTCGCGCGACATGGTCCGCCGGTGGAATGCCAAGCAGATCCCGGTGATGCTGCTCCACCCTGCCGCCGCGGGGCACGGCCTGAACCTGCAGCACGGCGGCTCGACGCTGATCTGGTACACGCTGCCCTTCTCGCTCGAGCACTACCTGCAGACTAACGGCCGGCTCTTCCGCACGGGCCAGACGAAGCCGGTGACCGTCCATCGGCTCATCGCCAAGGGCACACAGGACGAGCGGATGCCCTCGGTGCTCGCAGGCAAGCAGCAGGTCCAGGACGACCTCATCGAGGCCGTCTCCGGGGACTTCAACGCAGAGCAGGCACTCCTCGCCGCCCTGGAGGAAGAGATCCGCGAGGACCTCAACGACCTCTGGGCTTCCGAGCGGGTCTAACCCACACCCATCCGACGACGGCCCGGTTGTGATCCCACAGCCGGACCGTCGCTGCGGCGACCGCTCACCGAACACGCGTGGTTGCGGAAGTACCTCATGCAGGTGCTGCACACCGTGTCCTACGCCAGCAGCAACCCGGAGGACGCCGAGTTGTACCGCCCGCCGGTCAAGCCGGCTGGCAAGGGCAAGAAGGCCCGGCAACCGCGGCAGGAGTAGGTTGCCGAGTTCGTGAAGCTCGGCGCCAACCTCAGCCGTGAGCTGCGAGGTCTGCGGGAGTCCGAGGGCTAGGCAGCCCAAACAGCCGAGGAGCCTGTCAGTGGTGTCTGGCAGGCTCCCCTGTCATTGAGAGGAGAGGTATGCACGACCGGAAGCCGGGCCTCCGGCTGACCGAGGACGAGCTGTTCACGACCCGGGTCATGGTGGAGCACTCCTGGCGCTTCACCCCCGACCCCCGATTCATCCGCCAGGTGCTGGAGGACGACTCGCCGACGAGGACGACCATCCGGGGCGACCGCCACTACGGCTGGCTCAGCAGCGGCGTGCCGGAGATCGTTCTGGGGGACTTCTCGAACACGTTGATCGGCGAGGGCATCCCGAAGACGCTGCCCACGTACGAGGCGTGGAAGGAGTGGAAGGCGCGGGTCTCCAAGGCCCACGCAGACTGCGTGCGCAAGAAGGACGAGGTTGGCGAGTGAGCAGCCGACGCAAGAAGCCGCTTCGGCTGGTCTCGACGGTCTCGATCAACGGTGTGCCGGCCACGGCCGCGGTTCCGACTGGAGCGCCACAGAAGGACGGCACGCTGGAGCCAGCGCTGGCCCTCATCGGTACAGCTGAGGATTCTCGGGAGGAGATCGACGCCTTCCTCGAACGCCACCACTTCGCCCCGAGCGGAGAGACGGCACGGGCGGCGGAGTCACAGGCCCGGTGGACGATCGAGCGGGATGGACGGGTGACCGTCACATTTCTTGCCGATGATGGTGTTGCCCATATTGCTCTGCCGCTCGCGGAAGGTGTCCGTCGGTGGGCGGCCCTGACCCTTGCGACGGGCGGGACGCTGGCGGTGTGGTTCCTTCCGGAAATGACCTCAGTCCTGCCGGAGGACATCAGCCGGCGGATCACTCCGGGCGGTGGCGAGTGGTGGCGGTTGAGCGTCGGATTCGTGCCGGCCTGAGCGCGCCACGATTGTCACACCAATGTGGCAGGCTTTCGATTCAAAGAGAGGACAGAGCATGGAAGGCCGTGGAGCCTGGATCCCGGTCGTGACGCTGTCGTACGACGACCCGGATGGTGAGCCGGTGGAGGTCAAGAAGCCCCTCACCGAGGCTGGCCTGGCTGATGTTCTCATCGCCATGGAAGATGGGCAGGCGGACGGGTGAGCGAGACGAAGCGCGTGGCGGTCTACAGCCGGGTCGCCAAGGAGAATCCCGCAGCGTTGGAAGCTCAGGAGAAGGACTGCGCGGAGTGGGCACAGCGGCACGGCATGGAGGTCACGGAGACCTACAAGTCGGTCGGGCAGGACGACATGTTCCTTGACCTGATGAACGACGTCGCCGCTGGCAAGGTAGAGGCGGTAGTGGCCACGAAGAGCGATCGGTACAGCCGGCAGGCGGCCAAGTTGAAAGCGCTGACGGAGATCGCCAGGAAGCACGGTGTTCAGGTGTTCACGGTCGAGTTGGATGACCTCGACCTGACCTCCGCGACCGGCGACTTCAGGCTGACGATGCTGGGTCTCTTCGATGACTACGAGAAGGAGCGGGCCCGCCTGGAGGAAACGGTCCGCAAGTCGCAAGAGTAACCCCCTCGGCTTCGCGCCCTACGGGCGCTGACTGTGCAGTGGGGCGAACTCCTGCGCCGCCTACGGGGAACGACATGGCCGTTGACAGGGCGCTGGCCTCGGGGGGCTGGGTCGGCATAGCCGACCCGGGTGCGGGATCGACACCGGAACAGGCCGCGTGTTCGTGCATCGGCCTGTTCCCCGTTGATACGTCGGCGTCTCGGCATGGGCATCCCCGGGTTCCGGCGGTGCCCCCTGAGGAGACGTTTTGCGGCCACCGGCCGGACGCGACAACGACGCTGATCGCCGAAACCCCGAGCAAGACACCGATGAGACCCGTCAATGCACCGGCCGGGACACGCATCGCCCTCCAACCAGACCCCTGACGGCCTCACACGAGCGCGCCCTGACGACGGGTCTGGCCATAGATACGAAGGAACAGAGCGCCTCCATCCTCTGCGTCAAGGGCAGCGCCTTCCTCTACGTCATGAGGGGGAGGCCAATCAAGGCGAGGCGGTCCTGTCCCGGTTCCCCGAGCAGGACCCGATCTTCAAGGACCAGCAGTGACGAAGCACAAGACCACAGAGATCGTCGACGCCACGATCCAGATGTACGCCGACCTCCAGGAGATCGCCGGACTCATCTCGCGCGTGCTCGCGAAGTTTCCCGCGGAGACGGTGCCTCAGATACTCAGGCCGTTCCTCGGCTCACCAAGCGTTGCGTTCGCTCGACCGCCCATGACGGGCGACGGCAAGATCATGCTCCAGCTTGACCGCAGGACGCAGCCCTACGTGATGGCCTGGATCCCCGGCGAGTGGCTGATGATGCAGGAGTCTCAACTCACCGCCGCCGTACGCGAGATGTACTGGAGCGAAAAGGCGCACCTTGCCCATCGGGAGCTGATCCGGCTCGGGAAGATGATCGGAGAGCACAACCGCCAGGCGGAGCACCACCGTGTCAGGGCGAGCGAGGCACGTCGAGAGTACGACCGCCTCGCCGCCAGCATCCGCCGACGCTCGGCCCGCAAGAGCCGCGCCGCCGAGGAAAACTCCGATAGCTGACTCGACGGACCCCCGCAAGATGTCCCAGCGGTGAGCCGGAGGAGTACCTCGACGCTTTGGACCACGCAGAAGAAGAGGACTCTCCCGAGTTCAGGCGTGCCTTCAGGGTCCGGGGGGAGATCCAGTAACCGCCGGCCATCTGAAGAAGAAATTCCCGTGTCATCGACGACGTGCTCGCGCTGGACGAGGTCGTGCAGCTCGACATCCAACCCACATCACGTCCTTCAAGGAGGGACTGACCCATGGCCCGCACGCAGAAGATCACGCAGTACCAGGTCAACGAGTGGAAGAACACGCTTGAGCAGATGCTCGAAGAGGGCAACGTCAGGCAGGACGGCCGGCCGCTGAGCCCCGCGGGTATCGCAGAGCGCAAGCAGGAGATCGCGATGCTCCGCGGGCTGAACACCCTTCGCGTGGGCCAGGTCGTCGACCTGGACACCGTTCAGCCCATCTACGAACACCCCAAGGAAGGTTGACCGCAACCCCGGGAGCCGATGAGGCAGGGCGCGTCGTTGGCTCGCCATCTTCCACCCCGAGAAGAAGTACGCGGTCGCCATCCAGTCACCCTGCGACTGCTCGCAGGGTGACTGGCTCGACATATTCGCCGCATTCCTCGACGACCACAGGACGCCCGAGTCCCGCATTGACCGGGTACGCATGTGGGCCTTCGGCGACGTCTGGACCGTCAGCAATGGTGATGTCTGGATTACGAACCAGAACACTGGCGACGACATAGAGCTTTACGGCTGCTGATACAAGCCCTGGAGGGCGCGAAGTGCATTGGGCCTACATTCAGTGGACCCCGGAAGCAGAAGGCGTCCACGAGGTCACGGTAACCGCAGATCACGCACACAAGCGGTGCGCGGAAAAGTCCGAGGACACAGACGTTGTCGTTGACTGCGACGTGAAACTTCCTGAGGAGCTGCGGCACACCGTTTGGGGAGAAAGTAAGGATTCCGTTATGGCTGCGGCTCGCCGCATTGCTCTGGATGTCGTTCCTTACGGAGGTCGCTACTCCACCCACTACATAGGTGAGGTCAGCTAGTCCCTTACTCGATTGGAAAGGGAAAACAGGAATGCCGATTATTGCAGTAGAGGTTCAGACCCTCAAGAGCATGCGGCAGAACCTTCGCACCCACCTGAAGCGTGCAGGTATCCCGGAGTATTCCTGGAAGGAGCAGCGAGCTGGTTTCGAGGTCTGGCATGCGGAGCATCGCGAAGGCGAGACGTGGATCATCTGGCACACGTTCGACCCGGATGATGATCAGGATGCACAGCGTAAGGGGCTGGAGTTCTGCGCTGCAGTCCTTCAGGAGCATTACTGGGTGAAACTCGATATGCCCAGCATGTACACCAATGTGAACCGGCCGACTCTGCGCGTTCTGTACGGCTTGTCGTGGCTCAAGTAGAGCAGCCCTAGATGCTTCTCGGCCCGGTTCGACTCCGGGCTACGGCACTACTGAACTACACAAGACCATGAACCAAGGAGGAATCATGCCCGTCGACCGTCGACGCGAAAACCGGCGATCAACTGTCGAACACTTCTCGCAAGATGGCTGCGACGCCACCATTCCCGGACGCGCATGGGGCAAGAGTCATGCGTTCTACCCGAACATCAAGGGCAGCATCCCGCCCCCGATCGGCGCTCAAGAGGGCAGGGGCGAAGCCATGGTGGTCTACGTCCACTACCTCATCGGCGGCTGCGACTGGTACCTCACGGAAATGGATCCGCCGTCGCACCGGGCATACGGCTTCCAGGACCTCAGCCAGGGTCATCCCGAGTGGGGCTATATCGGCCTGGAGGGGCTTGACGACGTCCTCGCGCCCCCGCTGAAGCTGCCGGTCGAGCGTAATCTGGTCTTCGAGTCGACGCTGATATCGAAGCTGAGGGGGTGACAGTGATGGCCGAACGTTCAGCGCCACTCTGGAATCTGCTCGCCGCGGTGCTCAACGAGCTCGATAAAGCCGGCGAGAATCCGACGATCCTCCATACCCCGGGCATAGGACATGTGCTCGGCTCCAACTGCGATCGCGATCATGAGAATGACGAACAGTTCTGGGTTGAGTACGATCGCGAGTCACTTTCCTGGGAGGCCGTCTACCGCGACGGATCGACCGCCCAGCTCGTGGGGGAGATGAAGTCGTGAGCGAACACATCTACTGCCATGGCGTCAGCCCTATCGGCAACTGCCCAGATCCTTCCGTCTGGTTCGTGCGCCAGCAGGGCACTACGGGCGACTGGGACACCAGTCCTGCGGCGGCGTGCAAAGAAAACCTGGCCGACGTCGCCGAAGATCTCTTTTCCGGAAACGATGACGCTGTCGTCGAGATGCGGCGGATCAAGACATGTACTACCTAATGCAATGCCCGTGCTGTGGTAACCCCATATTGCTGCACCAGTTGGAGCGCCACACCGCGAAGAGTCTCCTCATAGATCCTGAGACAGGTCTGCCGCCGAATATCGACCCGGCAACGGGCGCGCCCAGGGTACCTACTTCAGAGGCCATGAAGCGGTCCCGCCGGCGCGCCGTCTGCTCCTCCTGCATGAAAGAGCAGGAGGAAACGGGCGCCATCACCTTTGTCGCTTCCGCGCGTCAGATCGGCGAGCAGGAGGCCCTGGGCTTTGCCGAAGAAGCCCCCCTCGTCGACGACCAGGGCGCACCGATGGCTGTGCGGTGCCCGTCGGTCGACTGCGAAGAGATCGTGAGCATCATTGGCGGCAAGATCGAGCGGCACTTCGTCCGGGGCAAGGAGTGCCCGCTGTCGGGGATCAAGGTGATGGCATGAGCGCGCTGGAGACGCTGATCCACTACGTGTGGGCGCCCTCACCCGAACTGGCTTGGGGGCTGGTGAGCTTGCGGGAGGCCGATGACGGCGCATGGCTCGCGGGACACGTCCACACCGCCCGGGAAGACGCGGAGCGTCAAGAGGCCAGCCGCATGGGGCCGACTCTCTACTGCGTGGAACGCGCGAGCATGCTGGCTGACGAGAAAACACGCCCGCCCCCGGGGGAGGACTGGGTGTTCGCCTGGAGCACCGAGGGACGTCACAACGTGTGGAGCAAGCCCAACGCCCCGTTCCCGGACGCCAAGCGGTTCGATGGGTACTGGACGTTCCCGGAACCCCAGGAGGCAATCCAGCGGGCCGCATGGGCGAACGAGGAACCCAGCACCCGGGCTGAGGGGCTGACGTTCCGGGCCTACCTGCTGACGTGGTCAGTGGAGGCGTTGCAGGATCCTTCGGTCTGATACGTCCGCAGGCAGGGCGCACTAGGTGTACTGACCCGTGAGGTTGGGGACGCGGCTGGAAGGTGGTTGGCCCTTGAGTGCGGTGTGTCCGCGGTGGTGATTGTAGGTGTGCAGCCAGCCGGGGAACGCGTCGCGTCGTTCGGCCTCTGTGCGGTAGGGGCGGGCGTAGGCCCACTCGTCGAGGAGGGTGCGGTTGAAGCGCTCGACCTTGCCGTTCGTTTGCGGCCGGTAGGGGCGGGTTCGTTTGTGGGTGATCCCGGCTGTGGCAAGGGCATCGCGCCAGTCGCGTGAGCGGTAGCAGGAGCCGTTGTCGGTCAGCACCCGCTGGACGGTGATCCCGGCCTGGGTGAAGAACGTCTGGGCCCGGCCCCAGAAGGCGGTTGCGGTTTCCTTCTTCTCGTCTGCGTGGATCTCGCTGTAGGCGAGGCGGGAGTGATCGTCGACGGCATTGTGCAGGTAGCTGTAGCCCACGCCGGAGCGGGTCTTGCGGCCGGCCTGGCGGCCCAGGGTCTTGTGGCCGCCGCCGTCGGGGATGTTGCCGAGCTTCTTGATGTCCACGTGCACCAACTCGCCCGGCGCGGACCGTTCGTAGCGGCGGATCACCCGTCCGGTGGCGCGGTCGAGATGAGCGAGACGGGCCAGCTTGTAGCGGGCCAGGACCCGGTGCACGGTGGAGGGGTTCAAGCGCAGCAGGTAGGCGATGCGCGCCGGTCCCCAGCGGCGCAGGACACGGACCTTGATGATCCGCCGCTCGGTGCGGGTCGGGGTCCGGCTCGGGCTGTGGTGCGGTTGGGACGAGCGGTCGCTCATGCCTGCCGCGCCGAGCCCGCGGTAGCGGCCCGCCCATCGCTGGGCCGTGGTCGGCGAGACCTGGAAGCGTTCGGCGGCCCTGCGCAGGGTCCAGCCGTCCTCGACCACGCAGCGGGCCAGACGCAGACGGCCGGTCTCGGTCAGGGGTGCATTACGGTGGGGCACGAGGGCCTTTCTATTGGTGTAGACGTCGCAATCCACACCGAACCGGAAGGCCCTCACCTGTTCAAGATCCCTCAGCCGAGACCTGGCTCACCCGTCCACAACCTCCCGAGACAGAACAACTAGGACTCCGGGAGGAGCATCCCGCGGCCTGCAACGAGCACCAGTCGGACATCGTCGATGAAGCCGCCACAGGCGAGCACACCGTGATCGAGGTGCTGAGGATCGGGGGCGATGATGACTGGCTATCCGCGTATGCCGGTGGATGCTGACAGGCTCGGCTTCGTTCGCATCGTGGACGGCAGCATCAGCGACCTGCCGCTTCCCTGGACATGCGATTTCTCCGACGGCAGCGCTGTATTCCACTTCCGCTACCGCCACGGCCTGCGCGAAGTCGTCGACCGGCTGGGGCTGGACGCATGCTGGCGATGCCGCATACGGAGCGTACGAAGCGTCGCTGGAGGCGCCCATCCTGGGCGAGCAGGGCAGCTCGGCACCAGGTGAATCCGGTCCCGAGTGAGGACGGCCGAAGCGAGAGGGAGTCTGATCAACTCCCGGAGACGCCAGGCGCGGACCTTGTGAAACACCGTCGAAATTCCCCTTTCGGCGGGGTTTCTCTATGCCCGGATTCGCCTCCCTACGCGCCTGGGGCCACATCAAGTCCGGCCGATTCTTCCAGCAGAACGGCAGCCAAAACTGCCCCGAGTACACCCCCCGAATGAGTCGCCGAGCGGCGTGCCCGGAAGAAACGCGAAAACCCCGAGAAAGAGGGCTGAGCAGTGCCAACCACCACCCATCAGCCCCTGGCCGCCCGCATGCGGCCGACGTCGCTCGACCAGATCGTCGGACAGGCGCACCTCGTCTTCCCCGGCTCGCCGCTCGAACTGCTCGTGTCCGGCCGCGGCGCGACCTCAGTGCTCCTGTACGGCCCGCCAGGATGCGGCAAGACCACCATCGCCAGCGTCGTCGCGCACCAGACGAGCCGCCGCTTCGTCGAGCTCTCTGCCACGTCGGCGGGCGTCGCCGAGGTGCGCAAGGTGCTTGCCGCGGCCCAGAAGGAGCTCGACGTCGACGGCACCCGGACGCTCGTGTTCATCGACGAGATCCACCGCTTCTCCAAGGCTCAGCAGGATGTGCTCCTGCCTGCCGTGGAGGACGGCGTCATCTCGCTGATCGGCGCGACGACCGAGAACCCGATCTTCAGCGTGAACGCTGCGCTGGTGTCGCGTTCGATCCTCATGGTGCTCAAGCCGATCAGCACCGCCGACATCGTGAAGCTCCTCGCCCGCGCGCTCAATGAGGACCCTGACCTCGATGGCCACGTCAGCGCAGAGTCTTCGGTGCTCGAACTGATCGCGAACCTGTCCGCCGGCGACGTGCGCCAGGCGCTCAGCCGCCTTGAGACGGCTGCCGCCACAGCGATGGCTGCTGGCGAGACGGAGGTCACCGCCCGGACCATCGAGCTCGTTACCGGCGCAGCACTCCAGCGCTGCGACCGCGACCAGCACTACGACGTCATCTCGGCGTTCATCAAGTCGCTTCGCGGCTCGGATCCCGACGCTGCCCTGCACTGGCTGGCCCGGATGCTCGAGGCGGGGGAGGACCCGCGGTTCATCGCTCGCCGGCTGATCGTGCACGCCAGCGAGGACGTCGGCATGGCTGATCCGTCGGTGCTCTCCATCGCAGTGGCCGCCGCGCAGGCGGTTCAGCTGATCGGCATGCCGGAAGCCCGGATCAACCTTGCCCAGGCGACGGTTGCGATCGCCACGGCTCCCAAGTCGCCGGCCATCGTCCGTGGTATCGACCAGGCGCTCGCAGATGTGCGGCGTGGCCGCACCGGGGAGGTCCCGGTGCATCTGCGCGATGCGCACTACCCGGGATCCAAGGCCCTCGGCCACGGCCAGGGATATCTGTACCCGCACGACTTCGAGCACGGCGTCGTCACCCAGCAGTACCTACCCGACCGAGCGCTCGGCACGCAGTACTACCTGCCGACATCCAACGGCTTCGAACAAACCATCAGCCAACGGCTGAGCGCTATCCGTAGCCTCACCGCGACCCAGGAGAACAGACCATGACCTACACCACTGTTGACCCGCCCCTCGTCACCGAGGACGACCTCACCGTCCAGTACGACGCGACCCGGGCGCCCCTGCCCCGGCGCCCCCGGCTGAGGTGCTGCTGTCGGTGGATCCGTTCCGGCGTCGCTTGACGATCTCCGCTCGCGTTGGGTGGAGGGCCTGATGAGCAGCAAGACGACGGCCGCCCTCTTCGGGGCGGCCCCCCGACCTCGGCCGGCGCTGGTCGCTGGCCCCCAGGTCGCGGCCGGCTCACAGGGCCCGGATAGCGACGCCGCGCGGACCATGGCCGCTCTCGGCTGGTGCGCCACGTTCGTGGACACGGTGCGGCTGGCTGTCGCCGGTGGCCTGAAAGCCGACGGTTCCGGGTTCCGCGCGGTCGACGCGGACGGCCGTACAGGGCGGCGGGTCAAGGGTGAGCGGGTGCGGCTACTCGCCCGCTGCGGATACCTCGCGCGTCACGCCTCGGGCCTGGTCGTGGCGACGGAGGACGGACACGAGGCGCTCAGGCTCGCCGAGGCTGCCGGGCCAGGCGTGCTGCGCGATGAGGCCGACGTCATGGCGTCGGTTCGCAAGGCCCGCCGCGCCCGCCAGTGGGACAGCCACGCTGGCCAGGACTCGCACGCCTTGCCGGTGCTCCCCGGGGGCGGTGAGGAACGCCGCCGCCTGGCCGTCACCCGCAAGGGCGCGGAGCGGGCGGCCGTCGAGGCGGAGAAGACCCGCAAGCGCATCGAGGCCCTGATGCGGCGGGCGCGGATCCGGGACCGCCGGGAGGCCCGTCGCGAGGCAGCACGGGAGGCCGAGCGCACCGCCCCGCGCCGGTGCTGCCGGGGGGTGTGGCCGCTGGACTGGCGGTGCGGGGAGTGCCGGGAACTGGCAGCGCGGGGCATCGAGGACTTCCCCGCCCTTCCTCCGGGCGACAGCGACAGCAGGACACAGCAGGACCACGACAACGACACGGATGGACACACGGACATGGCGGGTAAGCGGCGAATCACGGTGAAGCGGATCACGGGATTTCTGTGGCACGCGACCACGCGCGGGCAGGTGTATACGATCGTGCAGGAGGACGGCCGCGAGTGGCCGTGGATCGTGGTCTCCCCCGTCGGTGAGCGCATCGCCCACCCGTCCGTGATCAACAACGAGCCGTCCACCGACGACATCCGCGACATTGTCAGGGCGCACGCCGACGGCAAGCCCGTTCCCGGTCTCCCCGCCGACTCCGAGCGGGCCGCCGATGCCGTCGCTACCCCCGAGGAGGCAGCCGGCGAGAGCGCCGAGGGCAGCGACGCGGACGAGGCCGCCGACGTCCCCGCCTCCGGCGACGCCTACAACACGCCGACCCCCGCGCGGGCGGTCGCGTTGGACGTCCGCGAGACCAAGTGGGTAGCCGAGTGCGACCGGCACGGCCCCGTTTCCATGGCCCTCAACAAGTACGGCGACCCGGTGGCCGACGTCTCCGCCGCGTACGTGTACACCTCCCGCGATGAGGCCGACGACGCCGTCCGCCTCCACCTGGACCGGCACGCCGCACAGGACGCCGACACCATGACCCCCGACGACATCGACGCCGCCCAGTCGCTGAACTTCAGCCGGGACCAGTGGCGCGCCCTCGGATGGATGCGTGAGGGCAAGGTGCGCGAGACCGCCGACGGGTTCACCGCCTTTGACGTCTCCCCCGACAGGGCTGACGTTTCCGCGAAGATCAACAAGCAGCGGGTGCCGGGCCTGTGGCTGGCCGGGTTCGTGAAGGTGTACGCCGTCGCCCCCGGCGTGCGCGCGTTCGGTCTCACCGATGAGGGTGAGGCCGCGTTCCGCCTGTGGTCTCAGGCCGTGCGCATCGGCGCAGTGACCGAGCCGGAGAAGGACACCAAGCACACGGCCGTGAAAGATGGCCCCTATCGTTGGCTTTCCGCCGGGGACACCTGGCCCGGTGAGGTCAAGGCCGCGCAGGCCGCCGCCGATGCGGAGGCCAAGGCGGAGGCGGAGGCGGCAGCGCTGCGCAAGGCCGAGGAAGAGCGCGCGGCACTGAAGGCCGCGACGCCCACTGATGACGAACTCGCCGTGATCGACGCGTTGGGGCGTGAGGGCCTGGACGAGAACGCGGTGGCGGTGCTGTCGGCCGCGTACATCGGGCACGTCATTACCCGGTACCGGCCCGGCGCTACTTCGGTCCGCCTCGATGAGGGCTCGAACGACGATGAGCGGCACGTGTCGCGTACGTACAACGTGAACGGCGTGGAGAAGCCGATCACGAGCGAGGCGGCCGACACGCTGTCGGCGATCCCCGCCAACCTCACCGACGCCACGGCCGACACCTGGCACGCGCTGTGCACGTCGGTGGATGAGCGGTACGGGGTGTACCGGCTCGACCTTCAGGCCGCCATGGACGCAGGCAGGGCCGCGCTCGCCGTGCTCGCCGCCGATGAGGAGCCGGAGGCGCAGGAGTCGCCGGAGCTGTGGGCGTCGCGTGAGTTCGTACAGACCGCCGAGCCGGGCACGGATGCCGAGGTGATCGAGTGGGCCGGGGCGGGTCTGCTGTGGCAGCGCGGTGACGGGTTCGGGCACGCGGGCCGTAGGGTGCCCGCTGCCCGTGTGGCGCCGCTGATCGTGGCGGGGACGCTGTACCGGTCCGCCGACGGACGCGTTTACCCCGTCAAGGACGCGAAGGCCGAGACGACCGCGCCGGTCATGGTGGGCGGGTGCTGCTCGTGCGGTGCGGCCGTCGAGTTCCCCCGGGGCGAAAGCCGCCCCGCCTGCACCCACAACGGGAGCAGCGGGGTAACGGGGTCGTGGTCGCCGGGTACGCCGTGACGAAGCTGGACGGGTTCGGAACCCCATGACGGACTTTCACACCCTGGAAGGCGTCGTCCTTCGCTCGGAACTCGGCCTGAAGGTATGCCGGGTCAATCGACAACGCCGCGCGGCGCAGCTTCGCGTAGGCGGAGGCCGAGCGGGACGAGAAGGCGGAAGACCGCGCGGACCGGTTCGCCGAGTACGGCGCGAAAGCAACGTCGACCCCGAGGCGTTCGCGGTCGGCACGACGTCCAGCACGACGATTCGAACCCCGCTGCTGAACAGCCACCAGATGTCGACGGTCGACCCGAACGACGGTCTGCAGATGCTCCGCAATCGGGTCACGTTCTAGGAGCGGCATGGAACTCATCAACCACCACCGGATACTTGGCTGCGGACACGAGCCGGACGAGCTGTTCTCCTTCCAGGAGCCGGGTGTCTTCACCGACCCGGAGAACGGGGAGAGCTGCTGCCGGCGGTGCAGCGACAACCGGCATTACGACCGTGTGCGTAGGCGACACGCGGAGATCGAGGCGAAGGCGGCGGCCGAGGGCTGGGCGTACGAGTACATCAGCACCTCTGACGAGGTGTACTGCCGTAGCAGGGAACTGATTGGCAAGCTGGTCTGCCGTGCGTACTGGCGCGACGACCCGCACGGAGTGGACGAGGCCCGAGGCGTCCTCCAGCCCGCGCACATGTACAACTTCTCCTTCAAGCGGCTCGCCGCTGTAGTGCCGAACTCGCCGGTGACCGGCTACGCGCTCGTCTTCGAGGACGGCAGCCGAGACCCGCTCTGCTACGACAAGGTGTGCGTGGTCACCCGTGAGCCGGCTGGCCTCGACAGGTGAGCTGTCGGAGCCGGTCTACTTCTTCAGGCTCCGACGGTATGAGGCCCCAGCTGCCTTCGAGAAGGTCCAGGACCTTGTCACCGGGCTTACCAGGCCGACAAGGCCACCCCGGCGCGGGAGAAGGCCAACGCCCAGTTCCTCGACACCAAGCGGGCCGAAGCCGTCCAGGACGCCATCGACAAGATCAACGGCAAGATCCAGGCCCTCAAGCTTGCCCGCGCCGAACTGACCGAGAAACCCCTCCACCCGCCACCAAGGAGCAGCACCTGATATGGGCACAACTCTCGCCGACCTGTCGGCAGAGCACATCGGAAAGCTGATCGAGGTCGACGATTCGGTCATGGTCGACTCCCGGACCGTGCTCATCGCAGCCACCCGACGCGTGCGACTCCTTGACTACCAGCAGCAGAACGGCGCCACGCGCATCCTTGACGGGTCCGTTCCGCAATGGCCGACCTGGATCGAGTGGGCCGACTGGCGCACGTTCCGCGTACTGAACTGACCCCGCCGGGCCCCCACGTCCCCACCCCCGGGCCCACCCCGGGCCTCCAAATCCCCCTCCATCAAAGCCGGGCCACCACACACCGACCACAGCCGGACTCGCCTCCCGGCCAGGGCTCCATGCGGACGTGGTGTCCGCAAGTAAACGAGAGGAGAACATGTGTCTCAGGACACCAGCTCAGTGAATCGTCAGGCGTTCATGGACGGGCTGCGCGAGCAGTGGGAGAAGCAGCCGGCTGAGCAGTACGAGTTCGTCGGGCTGACCGGCATGGACTACAACGACTGGCTGGAGCACCGCCATGGCTGGCCGGTCGACGCGGCTGGCAACTGCCGCATCCACTCGGAGCTGGAGGAATTCCCGGCAACGGACTGCAAGGTCTGCTCGACCCTGATCAAGCTGTACGAGGAGCAGCACGGCAGCACGACCGAGTTGGCTCCGGACAGCTTCGTCACCACCGGCGATGCGGCGCACCTGGCCGCCACCTCGGCCCGGCCCATGTGCGTGGGCCGTCTCAGTGCCTCGTTCTTGGCCGACCATGCTGCCCTTGAGCAGGCGACCGCCGACTGGTCGCTGGAACAGCTCACGGCCGCCGCCAGCGCCCTCACGGCCGCCAGCATCCGGCGCCGCGAGTCCATGTTCGCGGACGTGCTGCGCGCCCTGTTCTACATCCCCCCGAGCGCAGGCGAGCCTGTCGCCCGGGTCGAGTTCGTGACCGACTCCCCGGCGGAGAACGGCGTGTTCTGGAACGAGTCGAGGGTCTACCTCCACCACGCGGACGGGTCGGTGGACGAGTTCGAGGACTTCACCGAGGACGGTGACGAGAAGGAGCTGTACGCCGACCTGGACGACATGTTCCGGGACCTGCTGACAGACATCGCCTCCGACACCCCGCCGCAGCCCGGCGACCACCTGATCGTGGACCTCACGACCGGCGAGTTCGAACGGTCCGGAAAGTGGGCGGCCTAACGGATCACCAGCCCACCCCGACGCCGGTGACACTCCCGGCAGCCGGGACCGCTGAGCGGCAGCCACGCGTTCGTGGTGGGGCCCGTACCCGGCAACCCGGGTTCGGGCCCCACGTGCTGCCGTCTCCTGGGCACCGCCCGACCAGCCGGCCGGGCACATCGATCGGAGTTGCCGAGGCCGCGCGGAACCGTCGACACTCCCACGGTCTGGCTGCCGGGTCCGCCACGGCCACCAGCGCGCAGCGGTGCGGCGGTGTTGTTCCTGGTCACCGCTCTGCCAGCAGGGGGAGCAGGACCGTAGCTTTCTGGGTGCGGCACAGCGCGGCAGGCGGCCAGGGCAGCAGTAAGTCCCGTGCTGCACAGCGCCGTTACAGATCACTGTCGCGCCGATTGTGGCCGCGCCGTACTCCCGCTCAGTCTGTGGCCAGTTGGAGGAACGCATGCCCCGGTACAAAGTCTTTCTTCATGCTCACGCCGGTGCCGAGGTCGAGGTGGACGCGCCGGACGCGCAGGAGGCCAACCGCCTGGCGCAGGAGGCTGTCAGGGAGGGCAGGGCCGTACGCCGCCCCATCGAGAAGTGGACGCCGACGATGACGGTGAACCTCGACCGCAAGCCCTGACCCCCGGTTGCCGCGCCCCTTGCCTGCCGTGCCGCGCAACAAATGCGGCGGGCTGTGCGTCCGGGCCGGGCAGAAGCAGTGGAAGCTCACCTTGAAAGTCCAGCCGGAGCGTCTCGCGTTCGCTGAGGCCCAGGAACAGGGCATACGAGACCTGTTGGGTAAGCCGGTCTCGATGCTCAGGCAGCGCCGCAACGGGGTTGCTTACCCACTGCCGCTGTCCGAGCTACACCGACAGCATCACGCTGGCACCACTGTCCTGACACCGGTATGAGGAGAAGGGACGCCATCGAGCTGCCCTGCCCTCGCCGGGAACGGCAGCGACGTCTTCGGCGAGTGCCCTGGTCAGGACGAGGCCTGGGTGCCTGCGTAGCGCACCGGCAGCTCGAGGAGTGAGCGGGCGCGCAGCGAAGGCCGCCACCGAGGTTCCTTCCCGGTGAGCTCGAGATCCGCGAACCGCTCCAGGAGCGCGGCCAGAGCGATCTCGGTCTCGGCTCGGGCCAGGGGTGCGCCCAGGCAGTAGTGGATGCCGTGGCCGAGCGCCAGGTGGCCGACGGCGTCGCGGCCGAGGTCCAGGCGGTCCGGGTCCGGGAAGCGGTCCGGGTCGCGGTTGGCGGCGGACAAGGACAGCAGTACCGTCTCGCCCGCCGGAATCCGGACGCCGCCGATCGTCACGTCCTCGATCGCGAAGCGCCGGATCGCAAGCAAGGCCGGGCCCTCGAATCGGGCGAACTCCTCGACGGCGGCAGTAATCCGGGACGGGTCCTGCCTCAGCAGCGCCATCTGGTCCGGATGCTGCAACAGGGCCAGGATCGCGTTGCCGATCAGCTGGACGGTGTTCTCGTAGCCGGCGAAGAGGATGAGGAAGGCCAAGGACATCAGCTCGTCCTCGGTGAGCCGGTCGCCCTCCGTGTCCCGTACGGCGATCAGGTCGCAAAGGAGATCGTCGGCCGGCTCGCGCCGCTTGTGGGCCATGAGCTCTGTGAAGAAGCCCAGCATGGCCACGATGGCTTCCTTGGCTTCGTGGGGGCGGGCCGGATCCGGGGCGATCAGCGCTGTCGTCCAGGAGCGGAAGTCCCTGCGGTGGCTTGCCGGGACGCCGAGGAGATCGCAGATCACGGTAATCGGCAGCGGGGCCGCATAGGCGGTGATCAGGTCTGTGGTACCGCCCGCGCCCAGAGCGTCCAGGAGTTGGTCGGCGGTGGCGCGGATCGGCGCGCGCAGTTGCTCGACCCGGCGCTGGGTGAAGGCCTTCCCGACGAGGCGACGCAGACGGGTGTGGTCGGGAGGATCCATATTCAGGAGGTTGGCGTCCAGAGCCGGAGGCAGGGACAGCCCTCGGTAATTGCCCTCACGCGCATGCGTCTTGTCCAGCGACAGCAGCGGATCGGCAAGGCCTGCGCGAACGTCGTCGAACCGGGTCACGAGCCAGGCAGGTTGCCCATCCGTTCCCGTGATGCGGTATACCGGAGAGGTGGTCCGCAGCCTCTGATACACGTCGTATGGGCGGGTTGTCAAATCGTCGGCAAGATCCATGCGCCCACCCTAGGACGCCCGACGGAATGAGCGGTTCTCGGGCTCTGGCCCGGCCGCCCGATTAGCTCTCCCCGGGCCGCTATGCCTGGCATGCTCGGCGTGCACAGACAGGGTCACAGGCCCCTCGTTCTTGTCTAACCGGTGCGTCCGTTCAAAGAGGTACCGCACGACGCTTATGCCGGGCTCGTCGGCTGGACGTACCCGGACCACGGGAACGAACTCGACGCCTGCAAGGTCAGCAAAGTTCCGCGCCCACGCCTCAGCAGGGCCTTCCCCGTTGATGTCCACATTCGGCTTCACTGCTAATTAGTCTCCGGCCAGCGCCTTTTTGTCGCGAAGGCGCTCACGCAGAGCACCGATCATGGGGAGCGTCAGGCCGCCGAAGAGGAACAGCACCGCCAGTCCGCTCAGCGTGGGGCTCACGACCTCCTCGGCTTTCAGCGGCCAGGGATTGTCGAGGGTGTAGAAGATGATGTACGAGCCCTTGGAGAACGCGTACGCCAGGCCGAGGGCCGCCGACACGGAGGACAAGGCAAAGCCGACGCCACTCCACGGTCTGATGCCCCAGTTACGGCGTGCCGTCCTGCCGCACATGAATGCGAGTTCAGCGCAGGTGACCAGGACGTAGGAGAGGTAGATCAGCAGGTAGGCGGCGACCTTCGGGTCGTCGACGTACTCGGTTGTGAACTCGACATCGGATCGGTTCGTGGCCAGGAAGAGCGGTACCAGGATCATCAGTTCCACCGTGGCGGCGAAGCCGCGCTGGAACATCGCGGCTTTCAGATACTCGGGCCGGTAGGCCAGGTCCACCATCGTGATCTGGAGGAAGGCGCACCACAGGATCGCGCAAATGTGAGCCACCAGCTTGCCGACGTTGTGCACGCCCGTGATGTCCTGCAACGCATCGGCCACCGCGGGGACGGCGCACAGGACGCCCAGTGTGCACACCCCGAAGGCGAGGGCGATCGCCCAGGTAGAGACCCGCGGATTGCCCACGGCTCTCCGCGTGCAGAGCACCGTGACCACCAATCCGGCTACGGTGCACGTCCCGAAGACTATGCCGTCGACCACTTACAGCCCCTCCAGTGAATCTGCCGCATACCGTGCGGCGTCGTCCATACTCCGGCGCCGTTGGCGCCTGCCCGGCGTCTGGGCCGTCTCGTCCGGCACCGGCTCCAGGCCGAGTTCATCGCGGCGGCGTTCCAAGTCCGCGATGACGTTCTGCACCTCGTCAGGAGGAATGCCGTTCAGTAGTGCCAGTACACGGCGCAGCAGAGGATCCTCGAAGGCCTCCAGGGCCTTGAGATCGCCGTAGCTGTCGTGCGGCAGAAGGTGCGCGGGTGGAACACCGCCCAGAGCTTCGCACAGAGCCAGGATGGTTCCCACGGTCGGGTTGTCCTGGGCCCCCTTGGCCAGCTTGGCGATGGCAGCGTGGGACACCGAGGGATGCTCGCCGGGCAGTGCGTCCACGGCAGCAGACAAGGTGCGCGACGAGAACGCGCGGCCCTTGGCATCCCGACGGGAGGCCATCAGGGCGCTGAGTCTCTCCGCCAGTGGACGGCGGTTGCGCCTCAGCACAGGCAGGAGTTGCCGGACAGGGCCCGGGAGCTGTCCTGCTGAAGACTGCACACCACCACGTATCGATCTTTCGCTCAGTCGGGGCTGGGTTCGTTGCTGTGTACTTTAGTTGACATGATCGGGGGCGCAAGGCAGGATCGCGATAGGGAGAATGAAACCCTGTGAAGCGGATTGGTTACTGACCATGACGTCCGTAGTGCGGGAATGATCTCCCGGGCGCTGGGTCCCCAGTGGCCCGAAGAGTTGGCGCGACGGCGGGGGATACGACGTTGGTGTTTGCCGAACTGCGGCTCGCGCTTGCAGGTTGGCGCTGCACCGGCAGGGGGGAAGAGTTGACGATGGAGCGGGCATCCAACATCAGTGACCACGCTGGCCAGGGTGCGCGCGGCGGAGTGCCGACCATGCCGCGTGCGCTTCTTGACCGCCGCCGCTCTCGGTCCAGAAGGGCGGCCGCCGGGGGAGGGCTGCCGGATCGTCCTCGCCGCCGCGTGGTCCTTCGCCGGGTATGCGTGCTCCGCGCCGGAAGAGGACTCCCGACCGGGATCCTCGCCCGCACGGCGGCACCGCAGACGCGGCACCGCCTCAAGAGGACGGCTGCGCTACATCCCCGGCTTCCCCTTCTCGGTGGACGGGTGCGTCAGGGTGCGACTCCACGGTCGACAGCGCGGGTTGACGGGAGTGGAGCCATGAGGCCGTGATCGCCGCGCGCCCATGCCGGCCAGCCGGTGCCAGGGGCGCTACACGACCTCGTCCCAACTCCCGAGGAGCACGTCATGCCGACCCTGGGCTCACTGCCCACCGATAAGCCTGAACTCGAACTGACATTCGTGGAAAGCGGTTCCCGGCGTGCCCAGACCACGGAAATCAACAGCGTGGTGACGATGACGCCGGAACAACTGCTGGAAGACGGAGTCCCGTCGACTCTGCCCGATGGCTCGCTCGTCCTGATCACCGGCACATCGCCTTTCCGTCTCCGCGGCCGCATCACGACGGTGCTCGAGCTGTTGCTCCAGCGGATGAGCCGGGACGGCGGAGCAGGTCTGGCCGTGAGCGCTGCCCTCGGCGCAAGCCAGCCGTTCCCCCCGGACATCGTGGACCGGGCCGCCCGGTTTGGCATCGCCCTGCTCACCTCGTCCGCGCCCACCGAGTCCTGGGACGGGGTGCATGAGGAGATCCAGCAGGCTCGCCTGATGTTCGCCGAACGCCGTGCTGCCCAACTCAGCTCGCTCGTACAGGAACTGCCGGCCCAGCTGGCCGATACGCGGGCCATGCAGCGCATAGCGGACTGGCTCGCCCGGGCCCTCGACTGTCAGGTCCTGGTCAGCGAACCGGAGCGCGTCCTCGCCGCCTCACCGGCCACGGCCGCCGAGCAACTGGCCCAAGCCATCATCCGGCAGTCCGTCGACGGAATTCTCCCCGAGACGCTTTCCGGACCCCACACCCAGCTCATCTCGCTGGCCCCGGCCTCGGCCGCGGACACCGTCCTCGCGGTGGCCCGCAGAACCCCATTCGACGAGGCCGACCTGCGGTTGCTGCGGCATGCGGCAAAACTGCTGGGCCTCGTCGACCAGGCGCACCGCGAGTACCGGGCAGCCTCCGACGCGTCCCGCGCGGCGCGCAGCGCAGCGTTCGAGCTTCTTCTGGACGGCGAGGTCGAAAAGGCGCGGCGCGTCATGGCCAATCTGGCGCCCGGACTTCTGGAAACGGAAACCGCACGCGTCTTCGTTGTGGAGACCCAGCAGGCACGCCGGGACCTGGCTGCACGCCGCTGCAGCGCAGCCGTCGGCCAGCAGGCCATTGTCGTCCCTGACCCGCGAGACAACCGGCGGATCCTGATCGTGCATCCGATCCGCTCCGACGAAGACACCGGGGCAGAGGTCTCTGCCGAACTCACCCGGCTGGTGGCCGCCCTGGGACCCCCTTCGTCACTGGGCGGCAGCGGGGTCTACTCCATGACTCTGCTCGCCGACGCACTTCACGAGGCCATCACCGCCCAGAGGTTCGCCGCCTCCCAGCCGGACTCCGTGGCCCTCTCCGTACACGGCTCCGACCTCGTCAGTCTCCTGCCGCAGGCTGAAGCGCAAAACTGGGCCCGCCGCCTGCTGCACCCGCTGATGCGCGACGAGACGCAGTGGGAGTCCATGCGCGAGACCCTTCCTGCCGCCCTCGCCTACCCCTACACGGTGGCCGCCCGCCGGCTGCGCCTGCACCGCAACACGGTCATGCGGCGCGCCTCACGAGCCGCTGAACTGTTGCGCATGGACTTCGCGTCCATAAGCGACCGCATCGCCGTCGCCCTGGCCATGGAACTGGTCACGCAACGAGAGATTTCCGCTTCGCCGGTTCTGAGCGGTTCGGAACCGCCCTCCTTGGCACGGCTGTTGGAAACTCCCCACGTGCACGCGTGGGCACAGACCTTGGTCAGACCGGTCCAGGCGGACCGGCGTGACCTCCAGTCCACGGCGCTCGCCTGGCTCACCTTCGACACACACGTCGAGCCCGCAGCCCGCGCGCTCGGTCTCTCCGAGGTCACGGTGCGTTCCCACCTGCGCGCCGTGGAGGACCACATGCAGCGCGATCTTGCCACCCTCGCGGGCGTACGCGATCTCCAGTTCTCGTTGCACGTCGTCACGGGCCAGCCTGATCTGCGCTCAGATCGTCCGGGCTTGTCCGTGGTCGCCTGCTGACCGTCGCCGCCAGCGCCCGGCGCGGGTCCCGGTCTTCATCTCCCTGTCCCCTCCGGCCTGCGGACCTCGAAGGGTGGCACGTCGGCGACGGCCATGTCCGCTCGTACTCGCACGAACCCAACAGGGTGGCGCAGACGGCCTCGAGCGTCCCGGGAGATGTCCGCGCTGACCTCCACGACCGTCTCCGGAACGACCAGCGACACCTTCAGCTTCTGCTGTGATCCCCAACCGGCAGAGAAGGACCGCCCGGCCCACGGGTGATCCGTCTGCACCGGGCGTAGGAAGCCGCCCGCGCTCCGGGCCTGGGCGGCTGGCAAGGCGCTTGTACGTCCCAGATATCGCAGTCGTCCCTCCGAGTCGTGCCGGCCGAGCAGCAGGATCCCGGGGCGGTGCGGCGCTCCGGTGACCGCACCGACGACCATCTCGAGGGTGTCGCGCACGCGGAACTTCCGCCAGGAGCGCGCCCCTGGCCGTTAGCTTTCGCCGCCGTCCTTGAACACACAGCCCTCCACGCCGGCTGCTGACCAGGCCAGCCACCCGCGGGCCACCTCCGCATCATTGGTTGACGGGCACAACGTCCAGGGCGCCGAGGACCCTCCCGCCGGAACAAGTCCTCCAGCGCGTACCGCCTTTCGACGTAGGGGCGCTCGAGCAGGCTCCGGCCGTCCAGATGGAGCAGGTCGAAGGCAACATAGTGAGCCCGCCAGACGGCCGCGGCACGTTGTGCGGCGGCACCCCGTCGGTGCAGCCGCTGTGTGAGCCGCTCGAACGCGAGCCTGGTCTCTTTCCACACGACCAGTTCCGTCGAAGACGACGGAGCAGTCCAGCCGGCCGATGGCATCGGTGATCTCCGGAAAGGCCGCGGCCAGCTCACCGCCCTGCGCGAGCGCAGCACCGAGGAACCATCAGCAGCCCGCGCTGCGAAGGCCCGGAAGTCGTCGTCCCACTTCGGTTCGGCAAATCAATTCAACGGGAGGGTAAACGTCTCGACGGGTGTCGCCAGCATCGGCTCGGCGGGAAGCTCGATCACATCGGAGGGGGTACCACAAACCCCTCACCGACCCAAGGAGGACACGAGGAAAGTGGCTCGTCGAGAGGGGGTAAACTCACCCTGCCAAGATCACAAAGGTCCACCGGTGAAATGGCGCTTTGCCGACCAACTGGCCGGTCGAGGCGTGGTGTTGTGAATGTGGTGCAAAGTTTGCCAAGTGCCGGATGGGTCATGCCGGGAACCGGGATGTGTGCACCCCCGACACGACCGTCATGAGGAAGGTGCACTTCCGCGCTGGCGCGCGGCCGACTGGTGCAATGCCAACAGGTGTAATTGATCAGTTTGTGCACCGGCGAAATGGCATCGCCCGCAGCATATGCCTAGCGTTGTCGATACAAGCCCGGCCCCACCACCGGACGAGTGAGGCACAAGCCGAACCCGTCCGCGGGGGAGCCGATCAGGCCAGCGGCGAGCTGGCCCGGTGAGCGGCAACGAATGCGCCGCAGCACCAGGAGGCGGGCATCAGAGGGTGGCTCCAACCACTGTCCCGGCGCCCGCTCTCGCCAGCGCAAAACCAGGTCCCTGCCAGGGCCTGTTCATAACGACTCTCAGCAGAGTCACCACCAGCAGATCTGAGGAACCCTGGGGCCTTCCACCGGCCTGTTCGAGCACGTCGGCGGTGCTGAGAATAGACCAGTGCGCGGCGTGAGAACAGCTTCCGCTGGACTTTCACGAGAGAAGGCCCCCCGAGCCAGACGGGGCGAACTGCATGACCTCCAAGCACGCGACGGACCAGCCGGCGCCGCGCGCCACAGTGACGGCTCACCGCCGATGCTCCTGGGCCCAGCCGGACCGTACGAGGGACCTCGGAGCAGCCGGGCTGAGTGGCTAGCACCCGAACACGCCCGATGGCGCGTCCGAGCCGGTCGCGGATTCACCAGATCCATGGCCGGCCCTTCCGCCCGGGGAAGATCTGCTTCCCCCGAGCGAGCGGCGCGCAGCAGGAGCGAGGCGAACTCCCAGCAGCTGCTCCTGCCGCGCCGCAGTGAAGAACGATTGAGGCTCGCTGCTTAGAGGCATGTGTCGTAGCCAATACGCCCCCTGGCATCGCAAACCTCCCGGATCTCGCATATGAAGGAGCGCACCGACCGATGAACCACCCCCACCCAGAAGCGTCCAACTCTGACGAGTTCAAAGGCTTCAACGAAGCCCGGCGCATCATGTGGTGCCATGACGCTCGTGCTCGCGTGTACGAGCGGTTCGAGCAGACGAGCTTCATCGGTGACACGAACGTTGCAGCGGTCCACGTCGACAACACCACCAGGGCAGACCGTGTGTTCCTCGTGGCATTCGACAAGGCCGGCCAGCAGGTCGGCGTCGACACTCTCTACATCGACGAGCCGAATCAACACCTCGACATCGCGCCCGAGTTCGACCACGACTTCACCGGCATGGACGTCATACCCGACTCCCCACTTGAGCAGGCCATCTCCCGTGAGAACGGCTGGGTCGTCAACATGACGGCCCTGCGCGAGTACGACCTCCTGGCCGATCGCCGGGCCACACAGCGCGCGGTGTTCCTGGCGCATCTGCAGGACATGATGAAGAACGGTGACGTCCGCGGATTCCTGTTTGGCCAGGGTGAGTCCGGTGACACTGATGCGGCGTGAGAGGCCACAAACTCGTACCTCAGGCGACCCCGCCGGCTGCCTGGCCGGCGGGGTTTTCTGATCTCTGACGCTGTTACAGTGCTGCATTTTCGCAACAGGGGAGGGGATCAGCACAGCTGATCCGGGCGTCGAACCCGGGCCGAGTGCTTTGCGGGGAGACATGCCGTGGACCGGCTCACGCCGGTCCCGGGTGACGCCTCGCGGTGAGCCCTACGGGGCCACGCAGCTCGTCTTCGGCACCTTCGACGTCCAGGAGCAGCAACCATGAGTAAACCGCTGAGCATGGAGGACCTCACGGTCAAGTTCCACAGCAGTCGCGTCGGCGTCTCCCACGTCGAGACCACGATCTGGCAGGCCCCTGAGGGAAGTCTCTACCGCGTCGTCCAGCGTCTGGACCCGGCCGAGTTCGAGATCGCGACCCTCGTCCCCACCGGGTGGATCACGCTTCTGGCCCTGCACAAAGACGCAGACGGCGTCGCCGACCAGGATGAAGCGATGAACCGCTGGCTGGACATCCAGAACCATCCCCCGACCTTGAGTGACGACTGGGTGGCAGAGCCCAGGACCGAAGCATGACCGCCTCCGCCGATTCCGGGCTCACGCTGGACGACGTCCTCGATCTGAGTACAGCGCTCGATCTCGTCGATGCGAAGATCGAACTGCTCAGCGAGTACAAGCTCGAATACCCGCAGGACTTCGAGCCGGATGACATCCGGTCCATGAATGACGAGGTCGAGCAGCTGCAGCAGCTGCGCACGCGACTGATGGACGTGCAGGCCCGCCGGGAAGCAGAGTCCTCCGCCTGAGAAGACGACGATGCCCTGACCGCCTCGTGGCGTTCAGGGCATCGAATCAGGCTCGGTACGCGGCAGTGCCGCCCTGCCGGGTCGTCATACCGGCGGGATGAGCAGCGAGGCCCCCGCGTAGATGAGATCCGGATACTGGATCTTGTTCGTCTCGACCAGGATGCCGATCGGCACCCCCGTCGTCCCCGAGATCGCGGTGAGCGTATCGCCTGGCCTGATGGTGTACGGCTTCGCCTTCGGCGCTGGCTTCGCCTCGGCCGGTGCACCCGATCCGTTGGGCTTGTCCTCGTCGCCGCGCCCCGGCGTCGGATCCTGACTCGCCCCGTTCCCGTCCTGCTTCCCCGTGCCGCCCTCGCTCGGCTGCTGGGCGCTGCCGCCTCCGGCGTTCTTCTCGCCGGGATGCACCGGTGCCTCGACCGGGGCGTGATGGCCCTGCAGTGCCTGGATGAAGCCGCCGTCGGACGTCGCGAGCTGCGTCAGGCCCCATCCGGCGAAGAGCGCCGCTCCGCCCACCATGACGCTGGCGGCGATGACGGGTCCGTTGCCGAAGCCCATCGGGCCGGCGTGACTCCCGGCAGCTGCTCTCGTCTGCGCCGACGGCTTCAACGCCGTCCCCACTGGCCTCTGAATCGTAGCCGTCATCCCTGTCTCGACTCCTCTGCGAATAGCGCACACAACCATTCATGTTTGGCATTGACATTCTACTCATAGCCGAACAGAAGTTGATAGAATAAGGGATTGGATGGCAGTCCGAATCCTGTCCGATAGCACCCCAATGGACCCCTGAGTCACCGACCGCCAGACCGAACGAAGGAACCGCATCACCATGGCCAACTACTCCATCTCCGCCAGCCAGATCACCGAGGGCAAGAATGTCTTCATCCGCGGGAAGCTCGGCTTCGCCGTACTCGCCCGCCTCATCGATGGCGCGGAGCTCGTTGCCAGCGACCAGCGCAAGACGAAGAACGGCATGAACCCCGTCGGCAAGCCGCACACCACCGCGACGATCATTCACGCCGAGGTCCAGTTCGCCGATCCGAACAACCCCACCCTCGAAGAGCAGTTCGTCTCCGAGCGCCGCTACGACTCCCCGAAGCGGCCCGAAACCGGCCCCAACTACTCCATCGACTCCAAGGGCAGCACCCTGCCGGTCATTGCGATCCCTTCTCTGAAGGGCGACGGCACCTACGACCAGGACGAGTCCGGCCAGGAGCTCGCGCAGGGCCTCGACGTCACGCTCGTGCTGCGCACCTACAAGCCGAAGAACTTCAACAACCGCGGCCTGGCCCTCGAACAGGTGATCGTCCACGAGGTGCCGCGCTACTACAATGCTGGCGGCATCGACCAGGCTGAGCTGGCTGCGCGTGGCATCGTGCTCAACGGCACGCCGCGCCCCGTTCAGGCCACTCCTGCCAGTGCTGCCCCTGCCGCCGGCGTCCCCGTGGCGACCGAGGTGGAGGACGGCCTGTCCTTCCCGGCCCCGCAGCCGACTTCCGCACCTGTGGCCGTGGCCGCGCAGTCTCCGGTTCAGGCCCCGGCGACCGCCGTGGCGGCGCCCGTCGCTGCTGCTCCTGCTCCGGTTGCTGTTGCGGCCGCAGCTCCGGCTCCTGCCCAGCAGGAGACCCTGGAGCAGAAGCTCGCGCGCCTTGAGGCCGAGAACGCCTCCCTCAAGGACGCCGGTTCGGCGGTGGGCACGCCCGTGGCCACCGGCCCCTGGAACGGCTCCGGCCCGGCCCAGCAGGCGGGGATCACCTACCAGGGCTGATTCACGCTGACCATCGATGAGACCCCCGTACTCGCATCCGTGCAGTACGGGGGTCCTGTCTTTCTCTTCCCCTCCTGACGCCTCCGATCGAAAGCGTGCGTCCCACGATGACTCCAGCCGACCCCCATGCCTGGTTCCCGCAGTTCTACGGCAACCCCGCGATCCGCACCCTCGCCAGTGCCGGTCGGTGGACCATCTCCGGCCAGATCGGGGAAGAGACCCCTGACGATCCCACCAGGCCGCCGAAGCGCAAGGCCCCGATCGACGTACGGCACCTGCTCGCCGGCTGCACCTCCAGCTGCAAGCACGCCGGCCCACTACGCGGAGCCTTCGCCCTGGACGAGACCTGCCTGCTCACCCTCGACGAACTCACCGCGGCGATACCGGACGCCGCGAACACCGCCTTCTACCTCCAAGCCCAGACTGACGGGCTGCTCGTCCTCGACATCGAGGCCGACTGCCCGCTAGGTGTGGCCACAGACCTGCTGCGGCTGCCGGGCATCCTCTACTCTGAGCTGTCGATGTCCGGCCAGGGCTTCCATCTCGTCATGCCGTTGCCGAAGAACTTCCACGACTTCCCCGTGGCCGCCGGCAAGCGCGTCCTGCGTGAGGAACACGGCTGGTACGAGCTGCTCCTGGACCACTGGTCGACCTTCACCCGCCAGCCGGTGCCCGATCGCATCGTCGCTCACGTCAACGCAGCAACTAGCGCGCCGGCCTTCGCCTCCATCGAGGACCTCTACGCGCAGCTGGCCGTGAACGCCAGCAAGAGCTCCGGTGCTTCAGCATCAGATGTCGACACCGCCGAGGACATGCCCGACATCCCGTACTCACAGGCGATCGTCGAGCAGACCCTGGCCAGCGCACGCCATCAGCTCCGGGATCCCGGCGACTTCAACCACGACATGTCCCGCTGGGAGTTCTCCGTTCTCGCGTCGCTCTACGGCTGGATGCGGACGCAACTGCGCGCCTACAGCGCCCTCGGCGTCGAGTTCTCGACGGGCGATGCCGCGTGGTTGCTCTACAAGGCGGCGGTCGATGTCATCCCTGCGCGACCCAAGCACAGCGAGCGGCGCAACGGCCGGCCCTTCCTCCTCGACCGGGCGGCTGCGCTCGTGGCCGACCGCGAGGCCCGTTCCTCGTCGACCAACTGACTGACGCTCTGTGCCTGTTCCTGCTGCTGCTTCTGCTCCTGGTTCATCTGCTGCCTCCGGCAGCGGGTGGGGTGGGTGACCGGTGCTGCGGCGGGGCCGAGCACAGGTGGAGGACAGTGCTGGATCGCGCGGAGCGCGATCGGGTGGCGATGTGCAGCGGGGCTCCATCGCCACCAATGGCGGGAGTGCAGGTCTCCGCCAGGCTCCGACGGCGCGGCCCGCGCCACAGGACCGTTCACGGCCTATGCAGCCTCGGCGACGCCGAGATCAGCAGCGCCGTCCTCCGACCTCTCTTGTCTTTCTCTCTCTTCCTCGCCCACGCACAGAAAAGACGTCGACATGAAGTTCAACGACACCCTGACGACCCTCATCAAGCAGTCCCTTGAGGTCGGCGCGACGCCCGCTCTCATGGGCGAACCCGGCATCGGCAAGTCCAGCTTCGTCGAAGACCTGGCCTACTCCATGGGCACGCAGGCATTCACGCTGCCGTGCAACCAGCTCGCCGACAAGGCCGACCTCACCGGTGCGCGCCTGGTGCCGTACACCAAGGACGACGGCACGCAGAGCTACAAGCAGGTCTTCTACCCGCACCAGGTGATCCAGGAGTGCATCGACTACGCCGAGAAGAACCCGCGCGAGTGGCCGATCCTCTTCCTCGACGAGATCAACCGCACCACCTCCGACGTCACCTCCGGCGCGCTGACCCTGGTCACGCTGCGCCGCATGGGGTACGTCGAGCTGCCCAAGAATGTCCGCATCGTCGTGGCCGGCAACGACAGGGGCAACGTCACCTCGCTCGACGAGGCAAGCCTGTCCCGCTTCGCGATCTTTCACGTCGAGCCCGACGCCGCCACCCTCATGTCCGTCCTCGGCGACAACATCAACCCCTGGGTGAAGACGGTGCTCACGCAGTACCCCGGGCTCATCTTCCAGAAGTCGACGCCCGAGGCCATCGTCGCCGACGGCCAGGACGACGACGACAACGGCAACGTCACGATGGCCGATCTGTTCGACGGCGGCGAGGAGATGAACCAGCTCACCACGCCGCGCACCATCGACAACCTGTCGAAGTGGCTTAACGCGGCCGACCCGCAGCAGCTGGCGCAGTACCTGGCCACCCCGATCCAGATCGGCGACCGCGAGACCTCGCTGCTGAACGAGGCCATCGAGGCCTACGTGGGGGACACCATGTTCACCACGCAGCTCGTGGCCACCATCGCCCAGGACCTGGCGAACAACGTCGGCGGCGTGCAGCAGAACCGGGTGAACGTCCCGAAGCCGAACTGCTACCAGAGCCTGAAGGCCGCAGCGACCATGACCGACATGGCCGCGGTCATCGTGACGCTGACCGACAACGAGAAGTCCGGGTCGCTGCTGTACGCGCTCAAGGAGAGCAAGGACAACGCGCGCCTCATCGAGCAGCTGGCCCAGGCCATCACCCAGATCGAGCCGGAGCACACGCGCACGCTCATCGAGATGGTGACCAGCCAGCAGATCGACCGCCAGAACCTCGAGGCCTTCATGGAGATCGACGCTCCGATCGTCAACCAGGCCAAGCCGGTCCTCTCGGCCTTCCTCTGATCGCTCGCTCACCGGTGGTGGGGACTGCGGCGGGCTGCCGTCCTTGCTGCAACTCCCCACCGTCGGCGGCGCTCTGCCGCTGCCTTGTCCTCAGAAGGAGACCACGACCCATGACGATCACCGTCACGAACCAGAAGCCGGCCGTACTCGACGCACTGCACACCATCTCGTGCACCGGTGATTACGACCCGATGCCGGCGATCCGGCAGACCCTCATCGACCCGCTGCTGGAGCCGTTGAACCCCAACGCCCCGGCGAGCATCACCGACGCTCAGGGCGCTGATCTGACGGGGGACATCCCGGATCTGGTTCTGAGCTGCCTCGGCGACACGCTGAACGTGGCCAGCGAGCAGACCGTCAAGGAGCTGCTCGGGCAGACCCTGATCAATTTCGACCAGGGCACGCCGCTGCCGGTCGCCGAGCTCTTCGCCGTCCAGGCCGGGCAGCAGAACAAGATGCCCGCGCCCTCCCCGCGGGTGCTCTACACCGCGCAGGCTGATGTCCTCCCGGCCGCGAAGGCTCTGCTTGCGGGGACCGGCGACGAGAGCGCCTTCTTCGCCTCGATCGCCTACACCTTCAACCCCGACACCCTCGGGTTCTGGTTCCAGTCCTCCGCAGCCTTCGACGACTTCAAGATCTGGCTGGCCCAGCAGACTCAGACGATGGCCAGTGCGTTGCCGCCGGCCACCACCAAGCTGCTCAACGACTTCACGGCCCTGTCCCTGAAGGGACTCACCGAGTCGCTGCTGGTGCGCAAGGACGACTCTGACGCCAACGATGAGCACTCCTTCGCCCGCGTGCTCGTGCACATGCTCATGAACTACGTCGAGCAGCAGCGGGCCCAGGCCAGCCAGCAGAACACCGCCCTGGACACCGGCGTCCTGCCGTTCACAGTCGGGGAGCTGTTCTGCCCGCGCTCCCTCGTCCTGGTCAACGTCGAGGCCCATGCCCGGGCCACCGCGGCGAAGATCACGGGGGAGTGGAACCTCATCAACCAGTCGCTGGCTTCGCCGGTGAAGGTCGTCTCGAACGCGTCGCTGTCCAAGCTCACCTCACTGCCGCGGGCCGCAGCCCGGGCCGCCGCCATGGGCGCCAAACAGCAATCGGGTCAACCCGGCAGCCGTAGCGCCCAGGTGGCGTTCCGCAAGCAGCCGCCGAGCAAGCTCGACCTGTTCAAGGACATCACCCGCGTGCTCCGCCGGATGGGCAAGGTCAACAAGTCGCAGAACATCTTCCGCACGACGAGCGCGACCTTCCTCAAGGCCAACCGCCGGAACCCGGACGACTTCAACAAGCCCGGCCGGATCACCTCGGTGCAGTACATGCCCGACCTGCACATCTACATCGACACCTCCGGATCGATCTCCGAGGAGAACTACCAGGAGGCGGTCATGATGCTCATCCGGATCGCCAAGAAGCTCAACATCAACCTGTACTTCAACTCGTTCAGCCACTTCCTGTCCCAGGAGGTGATGCTGCGTACGGAGAACAAGTCGACGGCTCAGATCTGGAAGGAGTTCCGCAGGATCCCGAAGGTGTCGGGCGGAACGGAGTACACGCAGATCTGGCGGTACATCAACGCCAGCCGCGTGCGCCAGCGCAGGCTCTCGCTCATGGTCACCGACTTCGACTGGCTGCCGCCGTCCACGCGTCAGGACCACCCGAAGAACCTGTACTACGCACCGTGCTCCGCCATGGACTGGTCGTTCATGGTTGACCTGGCAAAACGCTACGCCGACTCGATGCAGCACATCGATCCGAGCATCCGGCAGAGGCTCCTCGGCATGGTCGTCTGACTCTGCTGCCCCCAAAGACCGCCAAGAGCGGTGCCGTGCAACCAACTCCCCTGGTCGGCACCGCTCTTGGCGACCCCTGCCTTTCTCTCTCGTCCATCCGGTCCCTGCTCGGCCGCACCAAAGGAACCATCGATGCGAATCCCCACGGATGTGCTCGCAGTTCTCTCAGATCGCACCAGGACTGACGGTCATCGCCTGGTGCTCGTCGGCCCCCGCTTGACTCCCGCCCTGTACCAGCGCGTCAACGAGGTCCTCGAAGCGGTCGGCGGTCGATGGACGAAGACTGAGGGTGCGCACCTCTTCCCCGTCGACGCCGCCGAGGCGCTCGCCCCAGTGCTCACCACTGGTGAAGTCGTGACCCTGGGGGAGAAACGCACCCTCGCTCAGTACTTCCCCACACCCGACCCCGTTGTCGGCCGGCTCATCGCTCTGGCCGCCCTTGAGCCCGGTATGACGGTGCTGGAACCATCTGCCGGCTCCGGTGCCATAGCCACAGCCGCAGCAGCCCGCGGTGCGATCGTGGACTGCATCGAGCGGGACCCCGGGTACGCCACCGACCTGTTGGACACGCATGTGGTACGACGAGTGCAGGTCGCCGACTTTCTCACCACCCCCGCCAACCCTGGCTACGACCGGGTGCTGATGAACCCGCCGTTCACCCGCGGCACCGACATGGCTCATGTCACCCATGCCCTGCGGTTCCTGAAGCCGGACGGGCTGCTGGTGTCGGTCATGTCGTGGGCCGTCGCTGAACAGACCGGCAGCACCATAGCCTTCCGAAAGCTCGTGGAACAGCGCGGTGGTCTCGTCGAAGCACTTCCGGCCCGGGCGTTCGCCCAGTCCGGGACGACCGTCGACACCGTCCTCGTCACCATTCCTGCCACCCGTCCGGCCGACGCCCGGCCCACGGTCTGGCCCGTGCGCGACCTCCTTACGCAGGACGTGGAGGAACTCGGAAACCCGGCCGACATCGCTGCGGAGATCGTCGCTGATCTTCGCAAAGCGATCGCCGCTTTCGAGGAGGTCGCTGCCACGCTCGCAAAGCCTGAGCCCATCACCGCGCCGGGCACTGTCGAGGCCACCTGATCCGGCTGCCCCTCGAAAAACGTCAAGAGCAGTGCCGCTTTTGACGACCCCTGACTTTCCCTCTCACTCATCCATATCCCTGCTCGGGACACCGTGGCGCATCCACCCAGCGCGCCACCACGCCGAGCGACCCGCACCGAAGGAGGACCCGGTGGGTCTCAGCAACTTCACACCCGGCGGCTCCGACGACGACAAGGGCAACGGCGGTGGCGGCAGCTTCCCTCCGCAGTTCCCGTCCGTGGGACTGCCGTCCAGCGGTGGCAGCGCCGATGACGTCAAGGAGCTCCTCGTCGACTACAACGAGAGGTTCAAGAACGCCGATCCGACCATGTTCCGTGACACGCTCATCGGGCAGGTCCTCTCGGTCGTCATCAGCAAGACCAAGCCCAACGCTCTGCTGGTCGGTTCCGCCGGCGTCGGCAAGACGAAGATCGTCGAGGACATTGCACGGCGCATCGCGCTCGGCGACGCCCTCATTCCCGACCAGCTCAAGGACTACACGATCTACGAGCTGCCCGTCACCAACATCATCGCCGGGACAGGCATCGTCGGCTCGCTGGAGGAGAAGGTCAAGGCGATCGTCGAGTTCGCCTCGGACCCCAAGAACAAGGCCATCCTGTTCATGGACGAGATCCACCAGATCACCGGAGGTTCCGGCAGCCATGGAGACGCCGTCGGCCGCAAGATCTCGCAGATCCTCAAGCCGGCCCTGGCCCGCGGCGACATGTCCGTCATCGGCGCGACCACCAGTACGGAGTCACGGGCCTTCGACGAGGACCCGGCCTTCGCCCGCCGCTTCACCCGGCTCATCGTCGACGAGCTGAGCGTGGAACAGACGCTGGCCGTGATGACCGCGGTCCGGCCCGGCCTGATGGCGCACTACCGTCACCAGATCGGAGTCTCCGACGACGTCCTGGCCTCGGTGGTGCAGATCGCCGAAGCGAACTCCCGGGCTGGCCAGCACCGTCCGGACAACGCCATCACGCTGCTCGACCGCGCGATGGCTGATCGGGTCCTGGAGCAGAAGAAGCTCATCGTCCAGGCCGTGAACGCCGGCGACACGGCACTCGCGCAGACCTTGCGGTCCATCCCGCAGGTGCCGCTGACGAACACCCGTGTGCTCGATGTGGCCAAACGCCTGATGACCGGAAACGCCCAGCGCAAAGACCTCGACGTCGCCGCGCTGAGCGCCACGCTCACCAGCCGCCTGCAGGGCCAGGACGACGTGCTCGCCAAGCTCACGGACCGTCTGGCCCGCGAAGAACTCGACCTGTTCCCGACGAAGACGCCCACGACGTGGCTGTTCGCCGGGGCCTCGGGCGTGGGTAAGACCGAGGCGGTCAAGATCATCGCTGAGGAGACAACCGGCACCGAGCCGATCATCCTCAACATGACCGAATTCCACAGCGAGTGGTCGACGTCGAAGATCATCGGCTCACCTCCCGGCTATGTCGGATCGGACTCCAACCAGGAACTCCCGTTCGACACGCTGGAGTCCAACCCCCACCGGGTGATCCTGCTCGACGAGTTCGAGAAGGCCGACAAGGCCGTGCAGCGCCTGTTCCTCTCGGCGTTCGACGAGGGCTACATCCGCAACGCCCATGGCAAGATGCTGGACTTCTCCAAGGCCCTGGTCATCTGCACGACCAACGCCGCCCGTGATTCGCTCGACGGCAAGATGATCGGCTTCGGTAACAACCCGAAGACCATCTCGAACCAGAGCCTCAACAAGGCACTGGAGCAGTTCTTCGACGCCGAGCTGCTGGGCCGGTTCTCACTGGTCGTGGGGTTCAACCCCATCGACCGGCAGACCTACCGGCAGATCATGGCCGCCGACTACGAGCGGCAGCGTGAGCGGATCGTTGAGGCCAAGCCGCGGCTGGCCCAGGCGCTGCCCGTGTCGATGCCCGACGACGAGCTGCGCGCCATCGAAGAGACCACCTACGTGGACTCCCAGGGTGCGCGGCCGGCGCGCAAGGCTGTTCGCACCTGGATCGAGGACTACTTGCTCGCTGCCCAGACCGGCGGCACAGCCTCGGCATCCCCGTCGGACGACTGAGTAGCCGTCCGCATCGCACCGAGGGCTCCTGTTCCAGATCTTCCGGAACAGGAGCCCTCGGCGTACCTCACCGCCACACCCTCATTGCTCAGAAAGGGGGACAGCCATGTCCACCATGCTCCCCGAACCTCTGCTCCAAGAGCACCGAAAGCGAGCCATGGAGCTCTCCGCCGCGGCCCGAGCGAACCTCGCCACCCATGTCCGGAGCACCGATGAACTCCGCGAACTGGGCCTCATGCTCGGCCTGGTCGAGGTCGATCCCGCAGGATCCCTCGTCACGGCCTGCCCCTGGGATCTCGATGTCGGCGATGCTGCCGTCGATGGTCCCGACCGGCGCTCGGACTCGACCTCGAAGTGAGATGAGCTGCCGCTGATGAACGACCGCGCGCCTGGGTAGCGCGCGGTGTCCGGGGCGTGGCTTCGCCACATACCCCGGATTTAGGGGCCTAACGGCCCCTGACGGGTGGGTTGAGAGGAACACGGGCGGGGCTCGTCGGCTGACGAGAGCCCCGCCCGTGTTCGTACCTGCGCCCATGGCCCAGCCCTGTTGCTGCGCTTTCGCTCGCCTTCGAGCATTCGACTGACTATTCATTTCTTGTCGGAATTGCTGTGCGACGTTTTTTGTACCTTCTCTCAATTCGCCTCTCGATCCACTGGAGAAAGGCAACGACATGCCTGTCCTGCTTGATGACCTCGACCTCTCGGCCAATGCCGTTGCTCAGAAGGCCGTCGACCCGAAGTTCTTCTCCTCGAAGCTCACCGGCAACGGCAAGAAGATCGGCCTGCTCAACGAGTCCCTGCTGCCGATCAACACTGCCACCAACACCGCCTACGCCATGGCCACCGATATCGAGGTCAAGCAGAGCTCGACACAGCACGACATCACCACGACATCGATCCCGCTCGCACCGATCACGCGCCGCGCCCTGAACGCCGGCGGGTCCTTCACCCTGCCGAGCCCGCACGCCGACGACCGCTTCGCTGTCGACACCTCGTCCAGCCAGTTCGACGACTGGGACGTCGCCTTCGACATGACCCCGCAGGCGCTCGTGTTCTACGAGGACAAGTCCGGCGGCAAGTCCACGCGTGACCTCGTCATCCAGTACCGGATGGAGCTGTACCTCTTCAAGAAGGGGCTCCCCGAGCCCGAGTACGCGACCGCCGTCTCGCGCTCGGTCGGCTACGGCAACCACGCCGCCGCCGTCTTCCTGCAGTGGGACACCAGCCCGCTGGAGAACGCCCGTGACTACGTCCAGGACGTGCTCACATCCGCCGGCCTGACGGCCTCCAACCTCGGCGATGAGTTCGACGAGTGGATGCGCCAGTACTCGATCTACGAGCGCATCACGCGCCTGGCCCAGATCTGGGACTCCGAGGCGATTGCCGACGAAGTCTGCCGCTACATCCAGGACATGCCCGCGGGCCCGACGGAGCAGCAGTTGAACATGCTCGCCGTCCAGCTGCGCTACCTGGAGAACTACAACGTCCCGCTGGAGGCCTACCGCCAGATCCACAAGAAGCTGGATGCGACCTTCTCCGACCAGATCGCCACGAAGCTGTCGAAGCAGAACCTCAGCCTGCTGATGAACCACACGCTCGACCACCTGGAGCAGATGAAGCCTCAGCTGATCGTGCCTGCGCAGCCGGCCACGCCTCCGAATCTGCCGCCTCACCTGTCCAAACAGCAGCTCGACGCGCTCACCACGCACGAGCCGCTGGTGATGACGCAGGCGGGAGCCGGCACCGGCAAGTCGACCGTGATCCTCGAACGGATCAAGTACCTCGAAGCCTGCGGCGTCCCCGCCTCGGACATCACGGTGCTCTCGTTCACCAACGCCGCTGCCGACAACATCACGGAGAAGAACCCGGACGTCGGCTCGATGACGATCGCCAAGATGATCATCGACATCTACTCGATGAACCACCCGAGGCACAAGGTCTCGGCGATCGACACGATCATCAACTCGATCGACATCTTCTACCCGAACAGCCAGTTCGCGGCGACGTTCCGCCACCGCCTGCTGGAGGTCGACCAGAACAGGACCGGTGCCTTCACGGCCCTGAACACCTTCGTCGAGAGCCACTTCGACGAGGTGATCGCCCTGCTCGACCGCATCGAGCAGACGTCGCTGGAGCTGCAGATCATCATCTGCTACCAGAAGATCGACGACATGGCCGAGCCGGCCCACGTGCAGTCGAAATACCTCATCATCGACGAGGTGCAGGACAACAGCGTGTTTGAGTTCATCTACGTGCTGAAGTACATCACCAAGCACGCTCAGTCCCTGTTCATCGTCGGCGATGCCTCGCAGACGCTGTACGAGTTCCGCTCAGCGAACCCGCGGGCGCTCAACACGCTGGAGGGCTCGGGGGTCTTCGCGACCTTCAAGCTCACGACGAACTACCGGAGCAACCAGGAGATCCTGGACTTCGCGAACGTCGTGCTCGGCGGGCTGGAGACCAACAAGTTCGCCAACATCCAGCTGCAGGCGAACTCGCTCGCCATGCCTACGGCGGACTCGTTCCAGGAGAAGGTCACCCTGGAGTACCGCGAGGTGGCCAGACTCACCGGGTTCGTCACCCAGGACCTGCAGGCGATCGTGCGCAACACGGTCATCCCCGACTACGTGGACAAGTGCCTGGACCGGGGCGAGCAGGTGGCCTTCCTGGCCTACTCGCGCCGCGAGGTGTCCTTGATCCAGGATGTGCTCGAAAAGCGCTACCCGGACCGCCGCGTCGCCTCTCTGGTCAGCGATCGCGTCTACGCCACGGACATCTTCTCGAAGTACATCAAGTTCTTCTGGAACGACGTCCTGCAGGCACCGCCGACCAACGCCGCGTTCGTGGTCTCCCAGGGGATCAAGGACAACATGGGCAAGCTGACGAAGAACGCTGCCAACGCCAACGTTGAGAAGGCGATCCTGCGCACGATCTCGGAGTGGTGGATCGAGAACAGCGCGACCATCAACGGCTGGGTCACGCTCTGCCACCAGGGCACGCTCACACACAAGGCGTTCTTCGATCGACTGCGCGACAACCTGCTCTCCTTCGAGATTCAGCGGAACCAGCAGAAGCTGAACATCAACAAGCAGAGGAACCAGGAGCGCAAGCGCAAGAACCTCGAGTCCAAGGCCGACCTGGTCGTTTCGACGATCCATGGTGCCAAGGGTCTCGAATTCGACAACGCTGTCGTCCTCTACAGGGAGGACACGAAGATGACCCAGGACGTCAAGCGGATGTTCTACGTCGCCTTCACTCGTGCCATGAAGAGCCAGTACGTACTCGGCTACGGCACCGTGAAGAACCCGCCGATCCAGAGCAGTTACGAGCAGATCGTGACGGCTCTGACCGAGCGCGACAAGAGGAACGCCGCTCGTGCCCTCGGCATCGATCCGGACCTCCTGGACGACAACGACAGCGCTGCTCCCGGTAACACTGACGATCGCTCTGCGGTCACTGCGGCCGTCTGACCAACCGCCGCCACCCCATGCCGCAGGGGCGGGTGTTCTCGACGAGCGAGACACCCGCCCCTGCGGTCTTCCACCCTTCACACACCTGAATGACCCAGCCCCCAAGCCCACACCATGACCGTGTTTGGCACACAGGGCGCCCGGCACGAAGGCCTACGACGAACCGCTCGCCGAGAGCCTCGCCGAAGCCTGGCGCTACCTCGACCAATGGGCCATCCACGGCGAGGTCCTCTTCGCCATCAACGCCCTGGCAGAACGCCAGGCGCAGCAAGCCGCACCCGCCATGTCCCCCTCACGACCTCGGCGGGACGGCGGTGTTTGAGCATCGCTGGGCGTTGCCGCCCGCCTCCACCACGCTTTTCCGCCGAAGAACAGGAATCCGCCCATGGGCTTTCCCGGCCTGGAACTGAAGATCCGCATGTCGCTCGTGGCCGGCCCGGACTTGCGTGTATTCGTCCCCGTGCGGCTGTACTACAAGAACACGGACCCCTACGCGGTGCAGTTCTCCTTCGACGTCACGCCCGACGATGTGGTCCGGTGGACGTTCGCCCGGGAGCTGCTCGACCAGGGCCTCACCGCACCCGCTGGCATCGGCGACGTGAAGATCACTCCGATCGGCCCTCTCCAGAACCGCCGCCTCAGGATCGAACTGGAATCCCCCGACGGATACGCCCGCCTTGAAGGACCGGCAGCCCCCATCAAGGAGTGGCTCGCCGAGACCTACGCGGCCGTCGCCGCAGGCCAGGAGTCCAAAGCCGTCGACATCGACAGCCTCCTCGACAAATTTCTGACCCGCTGACAGCGAAAGTCGAGCACGGCCCGGAGACCCACAGCCCGGGGCCCGGTACAGGAAAACCTACGCCGCCACGTCACACGGGCGGCACGCAGCACACGCATGACACACCCACCAGCATCCCTGCCAAGGAGCAAGCCCGTGGCCAGCCACTCCCTCCCCCAAGGACGCATCCTGCGCTCCACCGCCGTGCGGTCGGTTATCGCGACCGTGGCCACCGTCACCACAGCCCTCACTCTCGCCGGATGCGCGGATTCCGGCACCGACCTTGACCACGGCAAGGTCATCGACAAGCGCAGCCGGGCCGCCCGGGACCCCGTCTACGACCAGATCGAGCGGCCGGCCCCCTGCCGGTCCACGCGCACCCAGATGCTCCGGACCACGCTCGCCAAGCCGCTGCCCAAGCCCCGGCCCAAGCCGCCCGCTGACACGAGCGATGACCAGCCGGATCAGCACGCACAGCAGCCGCCGCGCACCGACACCTCGAAGAAGAACCCGCCCCGCTCTACACCGAGTGCCCGCACCCCCGGCAAGGGCGGCTCTTCTGCACCGTGCGGGACCACCACCGTGCGCGTCTTCAGGGGATACAAGACACCCGCGAAGTGGGAGCTGCGACTGAAGGACGGCAATGTGACCGACTGGGAGACCGTCACGCGCGAGGAGTACGACAGCGTCGAGATCGGCGACCGCTTCTGAACTGAACGACTCAAGGGTATCGCCGGACCTGCGTCGACTCGCGGCATGACGCAGGACCCCACGACTACGCGCCCGCGAAGACCAGTCACGTTCAACCCCGCCGCGAACCTGGCGCCGCGCCGCGACAGACCTGATGCCGGCCACCGTCACCCTCACCGAGTCCGTGCTCGATGAGGGAGAGCGCGTCTACCGCCCGGACAGCAGCGTGCTGCCCATATCCGTTGAGCGCCGCTGCGCTGCCACCACCACCAAACTCAACTCCCGCGAAAGCGAGAAGTCTTCATGCCCGCATCTACGATCGTTGCTTCTGGTGGGGAGTTTCGCCTCTACGGGGACTCCGTGCAGACCTTCTCCGATCTGCCCGTGGCCACCTACACGATCTCCTTCTCCCAGGTGGCCGGCTACAGCCTGCGCCAGACGGAGCCGCTGGCATCCGCCGAGGAGACCGTCTACGGCAGCCACGCCTCCCGTGTACAGCGGATCGTCACCGGCTACTCCGCTATGGACCGTTCGCTCGGCGTCATCCTCTCCGGCGACAAGGGCATGGGTAAGAGCCTCATGCTCCGCCTGCTCGCCGAGCGGATGCGCGAGGAACACCACCTGCCCACCGTGCTCGTGCAGCACGACACGCCAGGGCTGGCCGCCTTCCTCGACGAGCTGGGCGAAGTCGTCGTTGTCTTCGACGAGTTCGAGAAGATCTTCTCCAACGAGGACGACGAGTCGCAGAACCAGTTCCTGAGTCTGTTCGACGGGCTGAGCACGACGAAGCGCCTCTACGTCCTGTCGGTCAACGAGCTGCACCGCGTCAACGACTACATGCTCAACCGCCCCGGCCGCTTCCACTACCACATGCGCTTTTCCTACCCCGAGCCCGAGACGGTGGCCACCTACCTGCGCGACCAGGTGCCCGGAGTGGCCGAGAAGCAGGTGGCCGAGATCGTCGACTTCTCCCGGAAGTACGACATCAACTTCGACCACTTGCGGGCGATCGCCTTCGAGCTGCGCCTGGGCGAGTCGTTCGCTGAGGTGATCGGTGACCTGAACATCAAGCGCAGTGAGCACGCCGGCTCGCGGATCGAGGCCCACATCACCTGGAAGAACGGCGACACCGACGTCTTCGATGGCCGTGTCGATCTGTTCAACAGCGACAGCCTGCAGACCATCAACGACTGGGACACCGGCACCGGGCTGCAGTTCCGCATGCGCGACGCCGTCCCGTCCGAGGACGGCTACCAGCTCCCGGATGGTGCCTTCACGCTCACCGACCTCCGTGACGAGGACGACAGGTCGCCCGACGACGAGAAGGACCTGCGTGCCGCTGCGGTGATCCTGCGCCGTCCCCCGAAGTACTCCATCGATTTCTGAGGACGCCCCCATCCGAACCGCCGAGGAGCCACTCCGGTCTCCTCGGCGGTTCGCTGTCCGGCTCACGCGTTCCTGTACAGAAAGCAGCCCTCGACCATGCCCCAGTACCGCATCGTCTCCGATCCCGACCCCGGCGCAGGACATCGTGAGCCCCGAAGGGCCAACCTTTGCCTCGGCAAGGCCGGTCTCGTCACGGTCGTCGACGCCGAGGACCTGTTCTGGGCGGCCGGGCATGAGCTGATCTCCTTCGGCAACGACCGGCACTGAGCGCCGTGCTGCCTGCCCCGACTGTGCTGCTCGCCTGCTTGGCCGTTGCCGCGTTCGGCATCCTGTGCCTCGCCGCCGGCGTTGGCCGTAAGCGGCGCTGGCGTGATCCCACCCGGCTCTTCAGCTGGCCCCAGAAGCAGCAACTCATCCGCCAGGCCAACGGCCGGTGCGAGCACAAACCGCCCCTCTGGTTCCGGTGCGCGGCACCGGGAACCGAGGCCGATCACATACACCCCTGGAGCCGCGGCGGGGCGACTGAGCTGTGGAACGGCCAGCTGCTCTGCCGCCAGCACAACCGGCGGAAGTCCAACCGCGTGCCGAGCCCCCTCTACCGCTGGCGTCTCGCGCGCCGGCGCAAGAAGTACTGACCACCCCGACACACATCAGGAGCAAACTCATGGCCTGGATCATCGGCCCGAACTGCAGCGCGAAGCACGGCACTTCCAGTCGCTACACATCCCCGATCACCGACGATAGCGCTCTGCGGACGACCCGCACGCAGGGAAGCACCAGGTGAGCCGCGCGGAAACCTCACGTCGAGGCAGCCGGCCGGGCCGGGCGGGCATCAGGGACGTGGCTGCGGCGGCCGGGGTCTCCATCACGACCGTCTCCGACGCCCTCAACGGCAAGGGCCGGCTCCCGGACGCCACCCGCCGCCATGTCCGCGAGGTCGCCGACCGGCTGGGATACCGCCCCTCGGCTGCCGCCCGCACGCTCCGCACCGGCAAGTCGGGACTCATCGGCCTGACCGTAACGACGTACGGGGGTGAACCTTTCACCTTCACCGAGTTCGCGTACTTCGCCGAGATGGCGCGCGCCGCCACCTCTGCCGCCCTCGCCCGCGGCTACGCGCTGGTGATCCTGCCGGCGACCTCACGGCACGACGTGTGGTCGAACGTGGCCCTGGACGGCACGGTTGTCATCGACCCCTCCGACCAGGACCCGGTCGTCAGCGAGCTGGTCCGGCAGGGGCTGCCCGTCGTCTCCGACGGCCGCCCGGCTGGCTCGCTCCCGGTCACCGCATGGGTCGACAACGACCACGAGGCCGCCGTGCTCGGCATCCTCGACCACCTGGCCGACGCCGGCGCCCGCCGCATCGGACTGCTGACGGGGACCTCGACCGACACGTACACCCATCTGTCGACCACGGCGTATCTGCGCTGGTGCGAACGCGTCGGCCAGGACCCGGTGTACGAGGCCTACCCCGCGCACGACCCGTGCGCGGGCGCCGTCGCCGCCGACCGGCTGCTCGCCCGACCCGACCGGCCGGACGCCGTCTACGGTCTGTTCGACCCGAACGGCACCGACCTGCTCGCCGCGGCCCGCCGCTACGGCCTGCGCGTCCCGGAAGACCTGCTGCTGGTCTGCTGCAGCGAGTCCACGGTGTACGCCAACACCGAACCGCCCATCACGACACTGTCACTGAAGCCGCGCCGGATCGGCACGGCTGTGGTGCAGCTCCTCATCGACGCGATCGAGGGGGTGGACTCTGATCACCCGGTCGAGCAGGTGATACCGACCGAACTGATCGTGCGTACCTCCTCCCAGCGACGTCCGCCGCGCACGACAGTCAGCCCGCCTCGGTCGCCGGAGGAGAGGTAGGGCACGGGCGTTCACCGACGGGCCCAAGGCCCGCGCGAGCGGTGGTGCGCGGTCGGTCGCCGAATGGTCCCTCAGCGACGGCCTCGACGGCTCAGCCAGCACGAAGGCCTTCTTCCAGGAGGGCATCAGCGACGCCGTGAGCCGAGCAGCCAACGACGTGAGCGATCTCGCGCCCGAGAACGTGACGCGGCCAACCTCATCGACAGCGCCGCGCTGCACTACCTCGAGAACCCCGGCGCGACTGCGCCAGGCGATCGAGGCCAGCTGCGACCAGGACGTCGATGACGTCCTCGGCTGGATCCAGGACTGATCCGACTCGCAGCTTCCCCCGCCACCGAAGGAGTAGATCATCATGGGCGCGAGCATGCTCACCGCCACCATCGCTTTCCCTGCTGAAAGCACCGAGCCGCCGAACTTCGACCGAGGCCGTCAGCTGCTCGAAGAGATCACAGACGCCTCGCTCTTCACCTTCGACGAGCCTGAGGCTGAACTGGAGGAGCTGCTGCCGGATCTGGACGGCGAGTCCGACATCGTCGACGAGAACGGCGAAGTGCTCATCGAGTACGCCCGGCGTGCCGGTCTCGTCATCATCAACAACCTCGAAGAGGCCCTCGACTCCCGGGAGACGACATTCCTCACGGTCGCCGACTACAGGATCTACATCTCCGGAGGGCTCTCCAGCGGCGGCAGCCCCACGGACGCGACCGGCGCGATCTGGGACGCCTACAAGCTGCCCGAAAGCGTGCTCCTCGCCATGGGCTTCATCCCGGACTACGAGTTGCCGCTCTCCCGCGCGAACGGCAGCGGGGACCACACGCCCCTCACCGACACCGACGTGGTCGACGCGATCGCGCTCGGCCTGGGCACCTCGCCGGAGTGGCCCGGCACGGACACCCTCAAGCGGATCGCCGAGGCCATTGGCAAGGTGCGTGACGAACCCGGTAACGCTGAGCCCGTCGAGTACCTCAAGCGCTGGTCAGAGCGGTACGGCTTCGACCCGCTGTCGAGCAAGTTCCTCTCGGCGTACATCGACGAAGAGATCGGCAAGGTCGGCGAAGAGGAGAGCGAGGACTGACAGTGCTCGCACGACCCATAACCTGCAGCACTTGGTCAACCAGCTCAAGCACCACCTCGAAGAGGCCGGATACGAGACCACCCAGGCCGCCGTTGGAGGCGGACCAGGGAGCCCACCGACAAGGGCACCTTCCGGCACGAGCAGGTGGTGTGCGACGACTCGGAGCTGCTTCAGGGCGAGCCACCAGCGCCTGAAAATCCGGCGCCGGAGAATCCGCCGGAATCGGGGCCACCAGGGACGGGAAATCAGGCCCCGGTAAACCAGGCGCTCAAAGATAAAGACGGTAACCACAAAGAGAACCCTTCGGGTTCTGCCGCCCAGGCGGCAGCGTGCCGACCGTGAGCCAGCGCGCCATGAAGGTCGCCAAAGGCTTCTGCGACAAGTACCCGCTGCACAGCTTCCACGACGCTCGCTCGATGGCCACGCGCGCCATTCAGGCGGGTTACGACGAACCGCGCATCACCCGCGCCCTCAAGGCCCTCACCGAGGCGGGCAAGCCCGTGACGCTCGGCACCTTGCGGTGGGAGCTGGAAGGGCCGCCGACGTTCGAGCGGCAGTCGCGCACGGTCGACGACCCCGGCACCTCGGTCAACGGCCGCGGAGTGGACGAGGTGCTGTGGTGAGCGACGTCCCCGACTACGTCCGCGGCCCCGGCCTCCAGCGGCCCGCAGAGCACCACTTCGGCTGGCCGGGCCCCGTGCCCGTGGGCCGAGTGCAGGTGCACGCACGAGCCTCCGTGCGTGGCGGGCTGGATCGACACCGACGAGCGGGAGCCCGAGCGGGGCGCCGACGGCCGACCCCGTACCCGGGACGGCCAGCCCGTCACCCACCAGACGACGCGCCCGTGTCCCAACTGTCGCCCCGAGGCGGCCCAAGCCCTGGCTGACCCGATGCTCACGCGTGGCCAGCAATTCTCGAAGATCCGTAAGCGCAAGGAGCGCTGACATGTCCTCAGCCCAACCCACCGAGACGCGTCCCCGTACGCGGTACGAGGAGCTGATCCATGACCTGGGCGACGCCGCCGACCGGACGCGGGAAGGGTGGCTGACGAAGCGCAGCGTCGTCGCAACCTTCCTGGAAACCGTCAAGCCTCACTTGGAGGCGGCTTTCCACCGCGGCAGGCTCGGCCGCCTGCGCGACCAGGGCCTCACGGTCCCCAGCCTGAAAGCCCCCCTCTCCGAGCGTGAAAAGCAGGTCGGTGCCCGGATGGCGCGCGGCCTGTCCAATGCGGCCATCGGCCTGGAGCTGTTCATCTCTGAGGACACGGTCAAGACCCACGCGCGCCGCCTCTTCAAGAAGATCGGCGCCCACGACCGGGCCCATGCGGTCGCCCTCCTGCTCATTCGGGGCGACATCACGGCGGCCGACGTCCTGGAGCCCCTGGATGACGACCGTTGACGCCCCTCTCCCGCACCGGGCGCCCGGTCCACCTCGTCGAAATCCGGCGGCGCGACGACGAGTACCCAGCCGCTGCGCTGGCGGGCATGGTGCGGCGGCGCCAGTTTCAAAGCGCCACCGTGAACGTCTGGCTCCCGGACAGCTCGTATCCCATCGAGGCGACCACGCTCACCGACACCGCGGAGTTCCAGGACTTCTTCTGGGGCCACGGGTACGAGCGCGAGATGCCGCTCAACACCCCCGCGAAGGAAGTGGCCGACGCCGTCCTAGCCACGCTCCCGGCCCAGGAGAAGCAGAGCGTGCTGGTCAGCTGAGCCCCGTACGACAAGCCGGGGCCTCCGTTCAACGGAGGCCCCGGCTTCGTCATGCCGTCGTGCTCGCCGCCTCCCCACAACATCCCACCGCACGTCAGAGAAAGCGCAGCACACTCATCATGACCAAGCCGACCAACCCCTACGCCCACGCCTACGCGGACTTCCTGCGCGAAACCGCCGAGCACCAGCTCGTGGTGCTCCACGATGACGGCCTCTACCGCCATCTGCGGATCCAGAAGCCCGGCACGCGCATGTGGTCCTGGGACATCACCACCTGGCCGGGGCACCTGGCCACCTCCGGCGATATCGCTGACGGCTACATGTTCACCCGCGAGCTGGACATGATCGACTTTCTTAGCGTCTCCAGGAGGTGCCGCGACTACTACTCCGACGGCGCGCCGAGCATCGACGTGCGTTACTGGGCCGAGAAGCTCTGCGGCGGCCGCGCGCACGAGGTGAAGAAGTACGACCAGGATGTGTTCCTGCGGCACGTCAAGGACAGTCTCGGTGAACACGAGGACCTCGGCGACGAGGCGCAGCACTTCCGTGAACGGCAGCTCGCGCTCCTGCTCAGGGTGCACGAACTACGCGGCCTGGACGAAGCGGCAATGCAGGAGCGCCTCCGGGCGCACTGGAGGAAGGAGCTCAGCGACGTCGAGCTCTGGGCAGCCGACGACCTCTCGGACGAGCAGTTCGAGAAGCTTGACTCCGAGTTCGACTGGTCCGAACTCGCCGATGCGCCTGTGTCCGAGCAGTTGCCGGCCGAGCGTGCTGCCGAGATCCTCGCCGAGGCCCGGATGTACGCCGGCGACGAGCACGAGGCGCGCGAGTGGCTGCACGAGAACTCCGAGACCTTCGGCGAGGACACCTGGGAGTGGGACCTGCGCGACTACGACATCCACTTCCTGTTCACTTGCTACGGCATCGACCTGGCCGTGCGGCTCTACCGCGAGCACCAGGCCCAGCAGGCTGAGCCCCCTGAGTCCGCACGCCTCAGCAACCGCTTCCTCGGCTTCCTGGCGCGCAGCTTCCGCGCGCTCGGCCGCCCACGACAGCGGGCCAGTCACCCGGCGACCGAGGCGGTGCAGTCATGAGCCGCCGTCCGATCCAGGACCCAGCGTTCGACGCAGAAGGTGACAGCGAGATCCACCCTGCCTTCGGCGTCGCGGTCGTGACCCGAAGAAGCGGAGGGGGTCGTTCGCTGTTCCAGTCCGACCTGCTCCACAACGAGACCATCTCGCTCTCCGTCCACGAGGCCACACGCAAGCGCGACCTCAACCACGACTGGGTCCATCCAGGCCGGGAGCTCGTGGAGATCGAGATGAGCCTCGCCCAGTGGGGCTCGCTCGTGTCCTCCATGGGGCTCGGCAGCGGTGTGCCGGTGACTATCCGGCGTACCGAGCACGAACCCTTCGTGTCCGAGATTCCTCATCAGCCCCGCACCGCCGAGAGCCTGCGGGAGGTCCGCGAGGTCACCGACCGGATGTACGCCCGTGTCAAGGCCGCCACGGCGGCCCTGCACGAGGCGATCCACGAGAAGAAGGGCGTGAGGGCCACCAAGGAGGCACTCAGCGCACTGGAGAACGCCGTCGCCGGTGCGGGCAGCAACGCCCAGTTCACCGTCGACTCACTCGTGGCGGCCGGCGAGCAGGTCGTCGCCCAGGCCCGCGCCGACATCGAGGCCCACGTCCTGGAGGTTGCCCGGCTGACGGGTGCCGAGTCCTCCATCGAAGCCTCGTCATTCGATGCCCCGGCGCTGCCGGGACCAGCTACCAGCCGAGAGGAGCCCACCGATGCCTGAACTCACCGTGCCCGATGAGCTGTTCGACGCCGATTTCGTCGCCTCCGACGAGCACAGCCTGGCCGACCGCTTCGACTGGATCATTCAGGACGGCCAGCTCGTCCACGCTCCCGTCGTCGGCTGGACCTGGGCGTGCCCCAAGTGCGGCGAGTCCGGGACCTTGCCGAAGGACCCTGTCGCCCTCGCCTCCCCGCACGGAACGCAGCACGCAGCGGGCCCGTTCAGCACCCTCGTGCCACTCCCGGTCTCCGTCGTGCGCAAGTTCCTTCCGACCACGCCGTCAAGCACGAGCTACCTCGCCGAACTGCTCGCCGAAGCACCGCCCGCCATGACCGTCGGGGAGTGGCTCGCCGCCCGGGGCCCTGCCCTTCTGGGGACAGAGGTCCACCCGGCTCTCTGGCACATGGCGCGCCGCCGTACGGCGGAGGATCTCGTTCAGCGGTGGCGGCAGACGCGGGATGCCGCCGAGGCCGCGTGGGAAGAAGTCCTGGCCGACAAGATCCGCCGTCATCCGGCCTACCTGCACCCGGTATACCCCATGGTGCCGGTTCTGGCGCGGTTTTGGGCCCTGGACGGCAAGCGCGGGCCGTTCTGGGACGGCACGGGCGTCCGTCTCGTGGCCGAGGACGGCAGCGAGCTGTGCACCTTCGACCTCGGCGACAGCCCCGAGACGACTGCGGCCCTTGACGCCCTGACCGAACTCTGCCCGCCGCGCTGGGAGGAAGACGAGCGGGACACGCTGCTGTGAGACCGCACCCGCCGCCGGGTGGGGCGCGGCACCCATGCCGTGCCCCGCTCATCCTCCCTGGCGGAGGACGACTTCACCACTCTCGCCGGCTGGGCAGCAAGCATCAGCACCCACCAGACACCCGGAGCGCACCGATGACCGAACGGACCAAGGTGTTCACCGCCGACATCGCCGAGCGCGCCGTGCGCGTCACCTGGCCTGACAACGACGGCGGCGGGGCCACGCCGCCACCGGACGGCTGGCAGGACCGAGCGTGGGCGCAGGAGCCGACATTGCATGAGATCGACGAAGGGTCGGTGTCCGGCTGCTCGATCTTGCGCTGGCGGGAGGACCCGCGCCCGGACCCCGAGTTGATCGGCGTGTCGCTGGCACTGGTCACCGGCAGGCCGCAAGCTGCCCCGCCTGCCGCCGCGCCGCCTGCGGACCGGCCTCTGCCCCCGCTGCTGATCGGTGAACAGATCGAGGCGTACGCCCTCGTGGTCCGCCGCCAGACCTGCGATGACCTTGCGGGGGAGCTCCGCAATGATGGCCAGGTTCTGGCCGCCGATCTCGTGGACGAGAACCGCGACTTCACCGAGATATCCCGCTCCCTGGCCGCCATCCCCGCCGCACCGAAGACGGAACACGGTGCCCACTGCCGCCCCTTCGACTGCCGGTGCGGCTGCGACCGGGCCCAGAACTGCCTCGACTGCCACCGCTGCGTGTGCTGGCGCGCGCAGTGCTGCGCCCAGGGTGCCACCGACTACGCCCGCGCACGGGCCCGCAAGACCGCCCTGCGGACACTCCTGGACACCGTGGGCCCGGTGATGCTGACCGAGCTGCGGGAGACCGTCGCCGAGGCCGAGGAAGCCGCCCTGCGCGACACGATCGCCCGCCGGGTCCGCTTGCTCACGCCGACCGACGGCCCCCGCTACACGCATGCCGTCTTCGCGGCCTATGACTCCAAGCTGGGCATGGGCCATGCCGACTACCGCCTCCACGACGTGGAGCTGCACGAAGACGAGAACAAGCACGAAGACGAGGACGAGGGCGGGCCTGCGACCGTCGACCTGGACGACGATGTCCTGTCCGCCGCGCTCGGCACTCTCGCCGGGCTGCTGCGCCCCGACGAAGGCGCGGACCTCGCCGTCGACCTCACCGACTGACCCCGTACTCCGAAACGGCTGGGCGCGCGTGGCCTAGGAGGTCGCCCGAGGGCGCCTCGCCGCAGCGCTTCTGGCCCGCGCGCCACACGAACCATGCGCGCCCTGCACCCCTTTGTTTTCACTACCCACCAGGAGAACCGCGCCATGTCCGCGATCACCACCGCCCCAGCCCAGGTCGGCAATGGCAAGGCCGTGCACTACGTCCGCAAGGACACGTTCCACTCCCACACCATCGGTTGCGGTCGACTGGTGTCCCGGGAGCTGACCACCGAGGAGGCCGCCGACCGCAAGGCGTGCGGCCCCTGCAAGCGCGCCGTGGAGGTCCTGGCTACCGAGCCGCCGGCCGAGACCGAGGCCCCCGCCGCCGACACCGCCGAGCAGACCCAGGCAGCCCCGGCGGAGGACGACCAGGCCGCCAAGGTCGCCGACATCGAGCGGCGCGTGCGCCCCCTGGATGCCGACACCGTCACGACCGCGACCATGTTCGACCCGGAGTTGACCTACTACACGGACGGCACCCGGGTGGTCATGCGCGCCAAGGACACCGAGCGCACCGGCACCACGTTCGGCGTGGCGGACGGCGCGGCCCCCTACGCCTACCAGGCCGTGCGCTGGGACGACGGCGGCGCCGACCTGGTCGCCCCCCACGTCCTTCACCGCGCCGACCAGGACGACCAGGCGCGCCGTCAGGAGCTGGTGACCGAGGTCGCTGCCCGGACGCTCGTCCTGGCCAGCCACGCCACCGCCCACGCGTTCCAGCCGGTCGACCTGCCGGACGGCGAGCGTATCGCCTGGACGTTCCGCACCGGCCACGGCGCCCGCGCCCACTACCACTGGGTGTCCGTCCGCAACATCATCAGCCAGGGCGACGGCAGCGAGTACCGGTGGCAGGCTGACCAGGCCGCCCGCCTCGCCCGCCGCACCGGCCTGGACGACGCCCCCATGGCTGAGCACATCGCCGTGGTGACCGCCGAGCCCACCGAGGTTCTGGAGTGCATGGCCGCGGCCCTGGACCCGGACGCAGTGCGCCTGGAGCCGGACGGCGCCGCCCGCTGGGCCGTCGTCCGCGGCGGCACCTTCCTGGGCACCGTCCATGATGAGGGCGCCCGCATGCGCCGCGGCCGCTACGCCGCCTGGGCCCCCTACGCTGAGCGCCGCGACGGCAAGGTCGGGTTCCACCACGACCTGGACGCCGCCAAGGACGCCGTGGCCCAGGCGTGGCCTGTGGAGGTCGCCGAGATCGCCGGCGAACTGGGCGTGCCGGTCACCCAGGTGATGGAGGTCGCCGAGCAGGTCGACCAGGAATGGAAGGTCCAGGGACGCCGCGCCGTCCTGCGTGCCGAGGCGTACACGGGCACGGACGGCCGGGTGACCCAGGCCGCCGCCGTCGAGGTGCGCAGCCGCCTGGCCGTGCCGTTCCACGGCCCGGCCGAGTACGACGGCCCGACCGGCTTGTGCGGCTACGACGACCACACCGCGCCCCTGCTGCCCTCCGGCAGGCTCGCCCAGCACGACCGCCAGCAGGGCGTCATGTGGGTGTGCCCGGGGAGCTGCCGCCCCGCACGCGGCAGCCGCGAGGAGCTGACCATGCGCGACACCACGGCCGTCTTCCACAACCCGCCGCGCCCCCGCGGCCTGGCCTGCCACGCCAAGGACGGCGACCTGGTAGTGGTCGACGGCCAGGCGATGGAGGTCAAGGGCCTCCAGGTGGACAAGACCACCAACGCTCACGTGTGGCTGGTCCTGGACGGCATCAGCGCCGGGCCGCTCCGCTTCACGCTCGAAGACCGGCTGGAGTTCCGCCGGCGCGTGCGCCGCGTGGACGTGCCGTGCCGGGAGTGCTGCGTGTACGTGGTCATAGAGGTGGACGAGGTGGTCGACGGCGTGCCCAACACCCGCCTGTGCGGCCTGTGCGACCGCCCGCAGCCGGACGAGCTGACCGAGGACCAGGCCCGCGCCCGCGTGGAACGCACGTACCCGCACGCCGAGGCATTCCAGGCCGAGCGTACCGAGCGCGGTCGGCTGACCGGCTACACGTTCCGGGCCGGCCGCCTGCACTCCGCCCGGTACGGCTGGATCACCGCGGCCGGGACGTACGCCCAGGGCCTGGAGGACTACCGGTCGCAGGCTGCCGCCATGCTGCCCATGGCCGTCCGCGACGAGCAGGCCGCCCGCCCCTCTACCCCCGGCCGGGACTGCCGACCTGGATGACGAGGTTCTGTCCGCGGCGCTCGGTACCCTCGCGCTGCTGCGCCCCGACGAGGGCGCTGACTCGCCGTCGACCTCACCGACGAGGGGAACTTCTGAAGTCGCGACCGTCCATCCATCAGGGCCCGTGCCCCGGCTCCGCACCGTGCGGGACTGGGGCACGGGTCTCTTCTTTCTCCTAACCGCTCCGTCTCTCAGAGGCGGAGCGATCGACCATTCGATGTCCTTATCGACTCGGCGAACAAAGTCGTATGTGAGTCGATGACAAGTTATTCCCGACTGATTAGGCTGAAGCTATGACTCGCAACAGCAACGCTCACGGCAACGGCACTCCCGGCGCCGAGCTCCCGAAGTTCTCCGTCAATGTCGTCCCGACCGACCAGCTCAGGCGCGAGGACCTCGGCACGATGCTGAACCTCTATCGCCGCGGCGAGATCACGCCGCTGATCTTCGGGGACGGCAATAAGCCCGAGGCCGCGATCATCCCTTTCGCCGCGTTCGTGCGCCTCATGAAGTACGACCACGCGGCCCACGTCCACGCTGAGGCTGCTTTCCAGGCCGAGCTCTCCCGCCGCATCCAGGAGTCCGACGCCTCCGGCGAGGCGAGCATGACCATCGAAGAGCTCGCCGAGAGCCTCGGCCCGCTCGGTCAGCGGTGGGCGGATGAGCATCGTGCTGCCCAGCAGGAGGAGCGTGATGAATGAGCGTCAGCCTCCCATCCGCCTTCTGCCGACGACCGGTCTCAAGCAGGACCTCCAGACGCTCCACGACGCCGCAGTGATGCACCCTCGTGGACCGGAGGACCGGCTCCTGCGCGTGGCTCTCAATCAGCTGGGCCGGATCCAGCAGGGCGCGCCGAGCACGCACCCGCTGGAGTACATGTCCAGTTATCCCGACCTCTCTGATTGTGAGACCACGTACGTCGGCGCGGATCCGAATGCGAAGCCCTCGCACCGGATCGTCTGGCGGGAGCGCGCGCCCCAGCGCCCGGGCGAGCCCGTCACCCGCGAGGTCATCGCCCTGGGTGAACGCGCGAACGGGCAGGCTTACTACATGGCCGGCCAGCGCCTCGGTCGCCCCGTGGGCTTCACTCTCGCCGAGCTGGCTGCGCAGCGCGAGCCGATCGCGAGTCCCTCACGACCCCGGCAGCGCTCGATCAGCAGCTTCGACATGCCATCCATGAGCGAGCCTGACTTCCAGTTCGAGTGACCTGTAATCCGCGATTCTGCTGACCATTGATGGTTTCTCATAGAATGGAAGCAATGGTGATTCGATAAGGGTGAGATGGTGACGATGTACGACTGCGACCCAGTGGCTCAGGCGATTGCTCCTGATGTCGAACCCCAGTCCAGTGCAGCCATGGGACGCCGCCGGCGGATCGGTCCTCGTTCCGCCCTCTTCGTACGGCGCGGCATCGGACTGGCAATCGCCCTCGGCATGGCCTACGGCATCTTCCACATCATCTTCCGCACTGAGGTGCTCGCCCCCGTACTGGCCTACGTCGGACCCGTCAAGGACTTCATCGGCTGGGTGGTCGAGGACCCAGGTCGGGCATGGATCGCACTGGCGGCCCTCGTCATCCCGCACATCGGGCTGTACTACCTGCTCTTCGAGGACCGGAAGTAGGGCGGGGCGTCATGTTCGGGGCCATGTTCAAGAGCGCGCGTGCCATCATCGCCCTCGGTCTGATCGGCGGCGTCAGTCTGGCGGTCATCGTCGGATGGGTCACCGGCTTCATCACCTCGATTGCGAGCACCGTCGCTGGCCTGTGGAACGACTTCACGGGCTGGATCAGCTCGCCGCTGGGGTGGGAGCACCTCTTCGCCGGGGCCGGCGTGCTCATTGTCCCGATCATCGTGCTCGTGCTGATCTTTGCCATCGCCGACGGCTGAGCCTGCAACCGGGCTCGTCCCGCCATAAAGAGGAGAACCCCCGTGATGCCTTTGCATCACGGGGGTTCTCTTTTTCTGCTGGCTCCTCGTTGCCTACGATGCCGCCCGCAGCCCACGATCCTCAATGACGTTCTCGAACTCGTCCACATCCTCGATCATCCCGTAGGTCTCCGGTGAGATCTCGTCCTCGTTGCCCCCGAGCCGGCGGTTGAAGCTGCTCGACGCGGAGAACTTCAGCACCACGTAGTCGTCGACGTTGCTCTTGCCGAAGCGCACCTTGTGGCCCTTGTGGTCCTGTCGGTAGAAGCGGCCGAAGCTCGTGAGCACGACCGTCTCCCCGCAGTTGACCGCGCCCGTGAGTTCACTGAGCAGCGACTCGTACACCTTGTTCACCACTCGGACCGGCAACTCGCTGCGAGTCGCGACCCGTGAGATGAACTCGCGCTTATTGACACGCGGATTTGTCGTCGTCTCCATGCCTACACCCTGTCCTGTCGTCCTTCAAGCCGCGGTTTCGCTTAGAAACCAGTCTATCGAAGACGGTCATGAGTCGAGAAGGATCTCCGGGCTTATTGAGTGCCACTCGCTACGCTTGTCGTGGCTCATTCGGCTAGAGCTCCAGGTCCGGCTCGATCTCCTCCCGGTCGTCCTTGGGCTCGTAGTCGACCGACTCGATGATGTTCCGCGTGTTCGGATCGCGGCGCTGGTTCACGACCTTGTCGTGGGATTCCTCGAACCGCTGCTGCGCCGCCACGCGGTGGGCCGCATCGAGCTTCGCGCCGATGTTGCGCTCCCCGAACTCCATCATCGAGCCCAGCGCCGACTTCGTGCCCTGCTTGATCGCGTTGACGTGCGGCTTGTTCTGCGCCCGCATCTGCTCCCATCGGCTCCTGTCCTCCGGCGTGACATAGCCGAACATCCGCGCGAAACGCGATCCGAACCTGACCTGCTGTCCCTCATTCTGTTCCCGGCTCATGACCCTCCTGCTCCTTGTTCGTGTTCTCGGATCGCCCTCAGGCGGGCTGGTAGTCCTCGGCATCGGCCTTAGCGTTCGGGCTCTCGTTTTGCGGGCCGGCCTCCCGCTCGGCCGACGGGCCCGAAGGGCGCGACCGCGGCTTGAGCCGCTGCTCCTCAAAGAAGGCGCCCGGGTCGTTGACCGCCGTCTGCAGCGTCTGCTGCCAGTTCTCTCCGAGGCTCCGCTTCAGCTCGGCTTCGAGATCCGGGTACTTCTCGTTCACCGCCTCCATCGCGTCGACGTAGGCGTTGGAATAGACCCGCTGCTGCTCCTCGGGCGGCAGGCCGTCGATGTCCATGCTCGCGATCATCACCTCGGACTGGTCCAGGCGGTGCTGGAGCATGTCGGGCAGCCCGCTGGTGTCCAAGCCCTGCTTCTGCGCCGCGAAGCCGACCAGGTAGCCCAGCATGTTGCCCCCGTAGCCCTCCTGATCGCCGCGGCCCAGCGCGTCGAGCATCGAGGTCTTCATCGTCTCGGCGAGCTGGACCTGGTGGGCGTCCGCGTCCATGGGCCGGCGCAGCGTGAACATCCCGTCCTCAGGCAGACGCTGGCCCAGCTGGTCGTCGAACTCCCCGCTCCAGACCGTGCGGACCCGGTCCGAGCCCGCGATCCGCTCCTCGTGCGCAGGGGCCTTGACGATCCGGCCGTGGGCCACGCCGTTGAACATCGTGCGCAGCTCGGGCTCGTACTCCATCCGCTCGCCGATGATCATCCGCGCGCGCTGGACGACCTCCTGTCGCTCCAGGCCGTCTTCACCCATCTGCTCGTGCAGCCGCTTGCGCATCGCCCGGTAGCTGTCGCGGATCAGGCCGGCATCCGCGCCCGGCTCACGCATCTTCCAGAAGGCGTTCTCCATGAGCGCGACCTCGGTCATGGCTGCCGAGTCCGGCGTGAACATCTCCCGGTGACCGCGGTCACGGTGCTGCATGGCGTCGAAGCGCTTGCGCCACTTCTTCGTCAGGTAATCACGCGGATCGGTGCTGCCGATGAGGCGCTCGCGCCGGGCGTCGCTCGGCACGTCCTTGAAGATCCTCTGCCGGTGCGCGATGCCGCTCTCGGCAGAGGCGACCATACCGCGCGTTCTGGTGTCGATGCGCTCCTGGATCTTGTCCTTGAGGGGCTGGAGGTAGCTGTCCATCTCCTTCTTGAAGTCCGGGGCAAGCATCCGCATCGCCATCACCATGCCGACGGCCTGGATGATCGAGTTGGCATTCACTCCGCGCGAGAGCGGCTTGAGACATGACTGCATCATCATCTGCATGTAGACGTGGTGCATGACGCCGAGCTCCTGCGCCCGCTCCTCGTCGTTGAAGCCGGGCACCAGCAGCTTCGAGTCCCGCAGCGAGGCCATGTACTTCTCGCCGGCCAGCCGCGTCTCCGCCCGGAGCTTGAGCAGCTGCTCGCGCTGGTCCAGGTCCTCGCTCGCGTCCTCGGCCCGGTCGACGTCGATCCAGCGCACGCGCTCGCGGTCGGCCATCCGCTCCTGGGTCTTCGCGCCGAAGAACCCGCGGGTGCGGTCCCGGAGCCGCTCGCGCCAGGCGCGCGAACCGTCTGCGTCCTCCGGTCCGGGCTCGTCGATCACCTCGGCGTCGATCGGCTCGTCCGAACGCGAGTCCCCGTAGGCGTGCGCGTTGCCCTGAGGCTCGTCCGCCTGCTGCCGATCGTCGTCCACCGGAAGCTCCTTGGTCGCGCGCCGGCGGCCCGCGGGTCCCGTTCCCAGTTCCTTGTGCTGTGCCATCTCAGCGCCCCATCCCGTAGTCGTCGTCGCTCTGCGGCTGATCGATCTCGATGCTCGGCGTGTAGACCGGGCGCGACGCGCCCACGCCCACGGCATGCGCAGAGCGGCGATGCGAGCCGCGGGTGCGGGAGGCCCCTGCGTCCTGAGAGATCACGTCGCGCTTGACCACCGAGTTATCGACGGCTGTCGCAGCGCTGTCCAGGCTGTGCGCCTCGGCGGAGCCCAGCTGATCGAGCTGCCTGGACATCTCCGCCCGGGCCTTCCGGGTCCCCGAGGACGCGAACTGCTCGTTCTTCTCGCCGTCGTAGACGCTCTCACGGTTCTTGGCCGCCTGCACGAGCGCGTTGAAGTCACCGCCGTAGGCCATCCGGTCCATCACGGTGCCGGCCAGCGACGGGTCCTCTTCGAGGTTGCGGATAAGCCCGGTTTTCGGGTCCTCCAGCGCACTGGCCACGCGGGCCACGTAGTCCGGGTTGACCGTGACGCCGAAGCCCTCCTTGGACTCGTAGAACTCGATGAACTGCTTCTCCCACTCCTCGGCCGTGGCCTGGACGGGCTCACCGTCGAGGAACGCCGTGCGCCACTGACCGGGGCCGACGTGCTCGATGCTGCGGCCCCTCCAGAGCTCGCGGCCTGGGCCCTGGAGCATCTCGTACTTGTGCCGGGCCTCGGCGGCGTCGTGCTTGGCCTGCAGGATCGACTGGGTCACCGGGTAGGTGACCTCCAGGACGGCCTTGAGGTCTTCGCCGCGCAGCGCGCGCACGGCGCGCTGGCTGAACGAGCCGCCCAGGCCGGTGCCGTGGGCCTTGATCGCCGTGGCGAACATCGAAGCTTCCTGGTCGGCCTGCGTGATGCCGGGCGTGCCCTGCGCATCGCCCAGGTTCCGGGCGTAGTCGGTGAGCTTCTTCACGCTGCCCTTGGCACCGGTCTCGACGCAGACCTCGCGCACGCTCCGCAGGTGCGCCTCACGATCAGAGAACGTCAGTGCCGCGCCAAACTCGCCGCGCTGCGCATGGCGGTACAGCGCGCTCAGCTCCTCCGTCACGACCTGCTGGCCGAGCTTGATGTCCTCAGGCGACTCTGCGCCCGTGAGCGCCTGCAGCCTGAGCCGGTTCGCCTCGCTCCGCGAGCTCTCCAGCTCATCGGCCAGTCCGGCGTCCTTGGAGAGCGCGACCTGGGTGTCCAGCGAGACCTGCATGGCCAGCGGGTGCGAGCCGTCGCTCTTGACCACGCCGGTGTCCAGCAGGTTGGCCGGCACCGAGAGCTTTGCCAGGGCTTCCGCCTTGGCGGCCTCGCTGTGCAGCTTCACCACGGCGACCGCGTCGCCGTCGAAGTCGCCGTCGAAGCAGGCGTCCATCACGGGGTTGATCGCGGCACCGGTGAGCCGGTCGTCGATCGCGACCCGCATGTAGCGCACGCCGGCGTCACGGAGCACCGGGTCACGCCATACCAGGGCGTGGTCGCCCTCGGTCAGCCCCAGCTGCTCGGCCTTGACCGAGCTGAGCGCAACCTGGTCGACGTCCAGCCGCGGGTCCGCAGTCCACACCATCGTCGCCGAGTCGGTGAGCCGCGAGGCCATCAGCCCGGTCTTGAAGATGTTGTTCTTGCCCGTGAGTACCCGGTTCTGCACGTCGGTCGTGATCGCCTCGAAGGCGCGCTGAGCGCGCGAGACCGATTCGCTCATGCCGCGACGCACCTCGGCGCGCTTCTCCGCGGACAGACCCTGGCCGTCCAGCTGCTCGGTCATGTAGCGGTAGCGGCAGGCCTCGACGAAGACGTCCTGGTAGCTGCGGGTGTAGTCGTGCGTGACGGAGGACCCGTCCTCGAACTCCTGGCCACTGCGCAGATGCGAGGACATCACCGGCAGCTTCCACGAGTTCGCGCTCACCGTCTCGGTCTGCTCACCGGTCGGATACGTGAGCGGGAACGGGATCTCCATGTCGCCGCCGCGGTCGCCGATGAGATCGCCGAAGGACTTGCGCATCGCCGTGGTGTTCAGTCCCGGGAGCTGGCCCTCCTTGCGCGGCTGAGTGCGCAGCAGCTCGGGCATCGGGATGAACCGGCGCTCGGGGCGCTCGTCGAGGTCCTCGGCCTGGCCGACCACCCGCAGCGTGCCGTCAGCCTCCATGTCCATGCCGGTCACCAGCAGGTACTCGCGCAGGTTCGACTCGGCCCCGCTGTTGTGGCCGTAGAACTCGCGCATGATCGCCGGGCAGTCCTGAGACTGCAGCGCCCAGGCCAGCTGCGAGGAGGCCTTACGGCCCTTGCCGGCACGCACCTGCTCGTCGTCGTAGATCTTCGTCTTCTCGTCGACGGCCATGTGGGTGACCACGAAGCGCATCTCGCCCAGGGCACTCGGCCGCAGTTCTCCGTTGGGGGAGCGCAGGTCGGAGACGTTCCCGCTCATCAGCTCGCGCGCCGAGCCCGCGTTGCGCCGGGAGATCAGGCTGAACGGGCTCATCACCACGTCCAGGCCCGGGTTGGCCCTAAACCAGTTGACCTCTTCGACGACATCCTGCTCCTGCGCGTCCTGCAGCGGCATGTCCCGGTCGACGATCAGCGAGATCACGCCCTTGTTGCCGTGCAGATCCGAGATCTTGTCGCCCACGACGAGATCGCGCTCCTGGCCGCCGGCCCCGCGGATGCGGTGACGCTCGGCGAACTCCTTCGACACCACGATCGGGTCATCAGCCGTCCAGCCGCCGAAGGTCATCAGCGCCGTCTTCGCTGGCGCGGTGACCTCAGAAGATTGCATGATCGTCGATGCTGTCATCTGCTGGCGGTCGAACGGGTCGTACCGCAGCGTCTCGAGTTCGGGGAGAGCCATGAGCGGCGCACGCCGCCCGGCCACGCTCTCGTCGCCCGGCACGATCCTTCCGTCGGCGTCGACCTGGGCCTGAGTGGTGAGGTACCGCACGATGCCCTGGTTGGTCGCGCCTCCAGTCATCACCGGGTCGAAGTAGCCGCTGGGCGCAGCGACGTTGTTCCGGTCCTTGCCGGTGAGCACCGTCATGTTCCGCCCGCCGGTGAGCCGCCAGGCGTCAAAGCGGTTGTCGTCAGCGGGGTCAGTTCGGTCGCGCTGGGCCCGGTACTCGGCGTAGACCGTCGAGCCGGCCTTGATTTCGTTGGAGTAGCGCACACGGCGCGCCTCGGTCTGCAGGATCGCGGCCGTCCACCCGTCCACGTGCTTCTTGATCTCGCCGGTGGACTCGTCGAGCTGGTACATGGTGGCGCGCTCGATGAAGTCGATCGGGTGCTTCGTGCCGTACAGCTGCGAGTAGACCGTGTTGAGCGAGGAGGGCTCGCCGGTCTCGCTGCGCCCGGCGATGAGGTCGCCGGCGATCTGGTACTGGATGCGCTCGTGCATGAGCTGCTCGTAGCCGCGCAGGCGCGTGCGTTCCTCGACCGAGGTCGGAGCCTCGCCCGGAGTCTGGGCCGTGATCGTGGCCTCGTAGCCCGGCACGACCAGAGCGTTCTCCCCGCTGGCGAAGGCGGTGGCGATCTCGCCGTACTCGCCGACATCGAAGACCTGGCCGATCTCACCCGAGATCGGAGTCCCCTTGCCGTCACGGCGCAGCTTCTCGCCGCTCCAGCGGATGACGCCCTGCTCGTCGACCAGGATCTCGGAGACCGTCGCCGCGTTGCGCTCGATGCTCTCGCGCACGGTGGCCCCAATGCGCCGCATGAACGCAGATTCGTGATCGGCGATCGGCACGGAGCGCTCGGCGTCGAAGCGGACGAGCCGGTCCTTGAACCGGGTCGTCTGGAAGGTCGAGCCCATCATCTCGTCAGGGGAGATCCCGCAACGACGCAGCGCCGAGGCGAGGTTGTCGAGGTTCGACCACTGCCCGGTGGGGCTGGTCATGTACCGCGCCACCCGGTCCGGGTTGAAGCGCTGATCGACCCACTCGCCGTCGACGTCGTGGGGCTCCGCCTCCCAGGTCCCGATGAGTTCGAAGGGGACGTCCTCGGCGTGCTGCCGCACCTTCTCGACGGCGGTGCCGCCGTAGACGAGGTTGCCCATCTCGGGCACCCCGTCGGCCTGCAACTCGCCGATCTCCTCCAGCCGTTCCTGGTACATCTCTTCGGTCGCACCCGGGCGCAGCAGATCGCTGTGCGCGCCGGTGAGCACGTCCCAGTAGGAGCGCTGGATCGCAGCGACCTCAGAGTCAGCCGAGTACTCCGGCGGCTCGATCGCATCCAGCTGTCCGCCGGTTCGCTCCAGCTCGGCCTCAGCACGAGCGATGAGGTCTTCGACGCCAAGAGCTGCCTGCAGATTCTCCCGCGCGCTCTCGACGGCGGCCTTCGCGTAGGCCTCAGCGGGCTCGGCGTCGACGAAGAAGGCCGGCAGGGAGCGGTTCTTCGCGTCCCGGCGCAGCATCACCTTCGACCCGGGCCGGGGACCGGACTCGCCGGGCGCCACGTAGTCGCCGACCACGAACATCGACTCCCGGTCGACGTGGTAGCTGTCGGGCACATCCACCACCGCGCGGCCACGGCCGCGCTCCTGGTGCGTCGTGCCGGTCTCCCCGGCGGCGTGCCCTGGCAGATCAGTGCGCTCGACGCGGTGGCCCTGGGCGAAGCGCAGCAGCTGAACGGCCTCCGCCGGCGAGGGGGAGTAGACCGCCATGCCGCCGGGGACCCGGTAGTTCGTCGAGTAGCGCAGCACGGTGCCGTTGTCATAGATCCGGGCTCCGGCGTACTCCTCCTGGCGCGTGTCGGTGAGACGGATCTCCATGCCGGTTCCGGCGATCCTCGCCTTGATCTGCCCCGGCTCGCGGTCGCGCATCACCTCGTAGGACACGCCCTGGGCCTTCAGCTCTTCGAGCAGTGCTGCCGAGCGTGCCACGGCGCGCCGCGACATGAAGCGGTTGCGGTCGACACGGTTCGTCTGGGGATCCCGGCCGCCGTCGACGACCCACTCGCGCACCTGGTCGTACTCCTGCTGGCTCATCTTGTCCATCAGCGCGGTGAGCCCAGCGGCGTCATCGTTCGTCATCGCTCGGCCGGCCTCGAAAGGCTTGCCCTCGTCGTCGATGCGCCAGAGCACCATGTTCCCGCGCCGGGGATCGGCCAGGGTCTCCACCTCGCCGCCGGCCACGCGTCCGATCGTCTCGTCCGGCAGGTACACCAGCGCGGTCCCGGCGCGCTTCACGGTCGCGCGTTCGGACCAGTCGGGGTCGTAGGGGCTGATCGGCAGTCGGGCCGACTTCGGGTCGGCCTGGACACCGACGCCGGTGGCACGGGTGAACTCCCGCTGCGACTGCTGGTAGCGCTCGTTCTGTGGGGAGTGGTCTCCGAACTGCGGCTCGTAGTCGGATACCTTCTCCGCGAATGCCTGGTCGATGGCGGTGAGGCAGTCCGTGACGCCCAGCCGCGGGTCGGCCAGCGCGGTGCCCCGCTGGCCGAGGATCTCGTCGACCCGGGCTCGGATCGCTTTGGCCTGGGAGATCGGAATGACCTGTCCGGTTTGATCCCGGGCCTGCTCGACTGCCTTGTAGTAGACGTACTCGTAGAAGTACCTGCGCAGTCCGTGTGCCTTCTTCATGGCCAATCAGCCTCCTGTGGACGCTCGGGGTTACATAAGTATGTATAGAGCTTACCCCGCTTATCGAAAGGAGATGAGAGGCTATTCGGAAAGGTCAGTGCCGAGGCGGTCTCCCTTAGTCGAGAGACGACCTCGGCACTGGTCGTGACCCTGGGCTGGCCCCCAAGTGGCCGTCGGCTACTTCGAGTTCATCTCGATGGCCATGGCCCGGTCGAACCGGCCGTCGGCCAGCACCTCCCAGCTCGGCAGTGAGGCCAGGTACTGGTAGAAGGCCGAGTGGACCTTCACTGTCGCCAGGGACTTCAGGTCCTCCTCGGTGACGTCCTCCTCCGCGAACACCCGCGAGTCCTCGTCGTTCACATGGCCGTTGATCCGGCGGGCCGCATGGGCGTACGCGTCCGAGCGGATCTGGCTGATGTACGTCTGAGACCCGTCGGCGCTGCGCAGCTCGCCGTCGCCGCCGACCGAGAAGTGCTCGCGATCCTGTTCCAACTCGGTCTGCGCCGACTTGTAGGCCTCACCGATCTCGATGTCCAGGCTCTTGACCTTCGCCGAGCCGTCGGGGTTGACCAGCATCTCCTTGCTGATCGTTCCCTCGGCGTAGAGCAGACGCTGCCGCTCGGCGCTGACCGCCTGACTCTCGGCGACCGCAACCCCGACCTCGACGTTCTCGATGAACTGGTCCTCGTCGAACATGCTCATCCCCTCGTACTCGTCGGGGTCGACGACCACCGGGGCGTTGGGGTCCTGGCCCTCGTCGACCGTGGTCATCGTCGTGATGACCTCCATGACCTCGTCGGCGTAGACATCCGGGTCCAGGCGCTCGATGTCGACCGCCTGGTAGCCGTAGATCTCCTTGTACTGCGCCTTCGCGTCCGCGGCCTTGACCGCCTGCCGCATGCGCTTCTCCAGCATCTTCACGAAGTCCGGCTGGTTCATCCGCACGTCGAAGTCCATGGCACTGGACAGCGTCGGGATCGTCTGCAGCGAGTACGTGTGCCCCGGGTGCTTGATCGTGTTCCCCAGCAGCCGGAACGACATCGGCAGGATCGTCTGGTTGCGGTTCCAGATCGGCGCATCGCCGGCCCGGAAGACGATCGAGTTGCGCGGCGAGAGGAAGGCCATGTCGTTGTAGCTGATCAGCGGCTCCTCCTTGGTGTTCATCGTGTAGGAGACCCGGCCCTCGGTCTTGCCGCCGATGACCTTGTCGAGATCCTGGCTGATCTGCTTGCTGTCCCTGTACGACCGGTGCGTCTTGCCGCTCATCTTCTCCAGCGTCTCGATCATCGAATCGTCCGTGGACTTCAAGAAGACGATGTTCGAGGTGTTGCCCTGCACGATCTTGTCGACGCTCTCGCCGTAGACGTCGCGCAGCTGCTGCAGGGTCTGCAGGATGAGCGTGAACTGCTGCTCCTGGCCCAGGCCGATGGAGAGCATCGTCTCGAAGCCGTCGATGCCCTTGCCCTCCGACTGCAGGTTGCCGAGCTCGTCGAGCATGAACCGCGTGCGGTAGAGCGGCTTCTGGTTCGACTTCGTCATGTACGCCTGGTCGGCGCTCACGTCAAACAGCTGCTTGACCAAGATCAGGATCAGCTTCGCGTACTTCATCAGGTGAGGCGGAGTCACCAGGAACAGCGCCTTCGGGGACTCCGAGTAGCGCGACAGCGTCTGCGTGATCGCCCGTGCCTGATACGAGACCTTCTCCGGGTTGCCGCCGCCGGAGAAGTCGAGTCGCGTGTCCGGGTAGAGCGTGTCCCCGGCCTGGAAGGACAGGATCTTCCCGTCCCGGTTGCCGCCCTCACGCACCGGCTTCAGCTCACGCATCACGCCGTTCTTCACGATCTTCTTGCCCGTCACCGGCTCGACCACGTAGTGCCGGCCGTTGAGCGAGACCTGGTAGTTCTTCGTGAAGCTGAAGTAGAAGGTCCGCACCAGCATCTTCGTCTGCGGGTTGACCAGCTCCAGCTTGAGCCAGGCCTCGTCGCCAGGGAACTTGCCCTTGAAGTTGTACCGGGCCCAACCCTCGCGGCCGACGATCTCCTCGTGCTCGAAGTCCTCACCCAGGTTCTCGGTGAACATCGGGTCCGCGTAGGCCGACCACACGGCCTGCTGACCGACGAGGTGGTCGCGCTTGACGTAGTTCGGGGCGAAGCGCACGCCGAGGCGACGCGGGAAGCTCAGGCCGGCCAGGTCGGTGTTCTGCGAGGGCTTGCCCGAGGTCAGCGTCGAGATCGTGGGGTCGGTGAAGAACGACATGGCGGTGATCGCGATGCCGTACACCGAGGCCAGCATCTTCTCCGCGCCGGCCATCGAGCGCAGCGCGTTGTGGGCGTTGCCCACCAGCGTGCGCATGTTGTTGCGGGGCAGCTCCTCGCTCGCGTTGAAGTACAGGCTGAGCATGTCCTGATCGGCCTTGCCCTCCCACATGAAGGCCTGGGCCGCCGCCTTCTCCTGCTCCTCGGCCAGGGCGTCCTCGTTGTTCTCGAACTCGCCGGCCTTGACCCGCTTCTCCAGCTCGGCCTCAGGGTTCTTGATCTTCTTCGAGCTCATCTGCACGAAGAGCTGGTAGCAGTTGTAGAGCGTGACCTTGCCCCAGAGGTCATCGAGCTTCTGCTCCAGCAGTGCCGGGTCCATATTCAGCACGGCTGCGCCGCTGCGCAGCTCCCGTTCCTCCTCCAGGTAGAAGTCGATGAGTCCGTAGGCCGCGCGCTTGAAGGCGTTGTTGGCGGCATTGGGCCAGACCGGGTCCTCGCCGCCGTCGAGCGGAAAGAAGATCCCGGCGATGTTCTCCACGTACAGCGCGCACTTGGTGAAGCTGCCCTCACGCGCCGCGTCGGCCGCCAGCCCCAGGATGTTGTAGATGTCGGTCTTCATGGGGTTGATCAGGTTGAACTGCACCGGCTCGAACCCGCGTGTGACCAGGGGCACGTAGTTCTTCACCAACAACTCGCCCTTGGGGTCGTTGATGACCATGTTCGAGGGCTTCTTCTCCCGCGACCACATGTCGATGATCGGCTCGATGTACGTCTGGCCCTTACCGGCTCGGGTGATGGCCAGCACCATGGTGTTCACCGGCGCGGTATCGACCACGTACGCCCCGGCCGGGCGCTGGACCTCGTACGCCGGGAACGTCCAGTCCTCCTTGATCAGGTCAGCGACGGTCTTGTACGTATGCGACCCGAAGCCGAGCTTGTCCCGGTTCTTGCCGTCAGGGTTGTACGGGACCCGCGCAGGGTCGTACTTCTGCCGCAGGGTCTTGTCATCGGGGAGCCCGGATGCCTCGAACAGCTCGTCGCCGAAGTCTTCGTCGATGATCGGCAGAGTCTGCGTCAGCGGATTGCCCTCGTCGTCGTCCATGACCTCGCCGGCGTAATAGACGAGGTTCCCCTCCTCATCGATGACGTCCTTCTTGGCGCGCTGGGCGACCTCGACGGTGCCCAGGCCCTTCTTCTTGAGCATCATGTGGCTGAGCATCGAGCTGACCTGCACGCTTGAGTGAGCACCGGCGTCGGGGAACCAGTCGTAGTTCTGCTGGATCTCTTCCGGCAGGGAGATGTGCTGGTCGTTCTGGTACTGGTTGATGTCGCTCGTGGTGTTCATCAGGTTCGCCGCGGCGACCTTCCGCGAGAACCACGTGCCGATGATGAGGGTGACCATCAGACCCGAGCCGAGCGTGATGAAAAGCTTGAACCCCGAGACGTCGGCCAGCTGCTCGCCGACCGTCGTCGCGCTCTTCTCCGGCTCAGCCGGCCTCTCGGCGCTGGGCTTGCCGTCCTTCGCCGCGGTGTACCAGCTGGGGACCGGAACAGCCTCAGCGCTGGGGTAGCACTTCGCCTTCACGTCCGGGTTGCCGTCCTTGGTCAGGGGCCGGTAGCACTTCACGACCGAGCCGCCCGCACCCGTCGTGGTGTCCTGGACGTAGTACGCGCTCGGCTTGCCGGCGCCGTTGCCGGGCACACCCGAACCCACGGACGTGCCCACCGAGAGCACCGCCGTGGCGATGAGCGAGTAGAAGACCCAGGCGACGATCGTCACCAGCACGCCGGTAATCACCGCGACGACGACGCCCGGTCTGGTCGACCTCAGGGTCAGGAACTTGCTGCGGTCCAGCTGCTGGTTGTCGTAGACGTCTCGGTTCGTCAGCGTCTCGCCGGGCGTCCGCGCCGAGATCTTGTCCCAGCTGCTCGCCTTCGGCCGTGCCGCCTTCCGCCTGTTCGTGGCCATCGTGATCCCTTACTCTCGAGCCTCGCTCGTTCTGCTGTCCTGCTGTCCAGTGCGCCTGCCTGCGCAGACGACGACGGCGCATGGGGAACGCGCCCCATGCGCCGTCAGATCACCCCGTCGGTCATGACCGGTCCGCTCAACGGGTCAAGACCACCCCGACGATGAAGCCGGCCACGCCCATCAGAAGCGAGAGCGTGACGATCATGACGACGAGGATCTTGTTCGAGCGGCTCTGCATCTCGGAGGCCCGAGCCAGCTCGTTGGCGTAGGACTCCTTGTCGGCCTGCATCTCCGCCAGGCGCACCTCATACCGCCTGGCCACTGAATCCTCGACCGTCGACAGCTGCTGGAGCAGGTCAGTGACCCGCGCCACCTGGGAGTTGGTCTTCTCCTTCTCCAGGTCGAGGTTGTGCTGCCACTCGGCGTCCCGAGCCGTCATCTGCGTGATGGCGTCCTTGCGGTTGCGTTCGAGTTCGTCCTCCATCCGGCGGATCCGGTCGGCGTGCTCAGAGCGCACCGACTCCAGGAGGTCCTGCTGCTCCCGGCGCAGGACGCCGATCTCGTCCGTGGTCCGCAGGTGCTCGGCCAGCGCCTCGGACTGGGCGATGTCGGCCTTGCGGTTGTCGTCGACGATCCGCTGAATCTCGGACTTCCACTGGTTCAGGCGCTCTTCCTCGGCCGCCAGGTACTCCGACTGCCGCTCGGCCAGCACCTCAAAGATCCGCGTCTGCCCGGTCTGCATCTTCAGCGTCGCGTCCGAACGCCGGACCCGCAGGATCTCCTGCTGGTTGTGCGCGTGGGTATCCTCGATGTCCCGCTCGATCTCGGCGACGGAGTCGATCTGCTCGCGCTCCATCTTCGAGCGGTTGCGCTCCTTGTACTGCAGTTCCGCCGAGAGCGCCGCCTGCTGGGCCACCTTGGAGGCCTGCGACTCGTAGTCCTTGGCGATCTCCGCCCGGCGGGCCCGGATCTTCTCATCCTTCTCCGTCTGCCGCTGCTGGTGCTCGGCCTCGGCGGCGTCCTTCAGCAGCTTGTACCGGGAGCCCGCGCGGTCGGTGGCCACATCGCGGATGACCTGCTCGGTGTGCGCCGACATGAGGTTGACGTAGAGCGCACGCAGCTCATCCTCATGCGCGGAACGGAGCTGCATCAGGTCTGCGTTGGCCTGCCGGTTGAGCTGGGCGACCTGGTCCCCGAACCACTCCGTCGCGCCCTCGGGCACAGCGATCTGCACGACCGGCGCGCCGATGGCGAAGGTCGCGTTGAACTCATCGAGCCGGACGTCCAGGTCCAGCTCCTCGGAGAGGAACCGACGGGCGATGACGTCGCGCACCTGGGCCTGATCGGCCAGCAGCACAGTGTCGCCGGCCTCCTGGTAGTCGCCCTCGACGCCGTAGCCGGCGTCGGTCTCGTCGAAGCCCTCGTAGCCGGCCACCTCGTCGCCGTCGTAGTCCGGCGCCGACTCGACCGGGACGGTGCCCGCGTCGTCGATACCTGCGGCGTCCTCGTCGAACATGGGTGCGTCCGCCCCTTCATCCGCGTCGACGACGTCGCTGAAGAGCGGCTCGTCGTCCAGGCCCTCGTCAGCCCCCTCGACACCGGGGATCTCGTCGAAGATCGCATCGCCCTCGTCCTCCCCGAGGACCGCGGGGGCAGTGGCTCCAGCCTCGGCGGCCAGGCCGCTGTGCTCTTCCCATGCCTTCTTGCCCACGGCTTCTTCGAGGCTCGTGGTACCTGCAGCGACAAAGCGCGCCTGCGCGAAGGTCGCATCGTTCACCAGATCGACGAGCAGGTCGCCGCTGGGCTTCTGCCACACGACGGCCCAGGCGTAGGTGGCACCGGTGAGCAGCGAGTACTCCTCCATGCGCGCGAGAGTCTCGTCGGTGGGGATGATGCCGAAGACCTCCTCTTCGAGCATCTCCGCCGTGGCCACCGTGCGGATCTGGTCGGAGCTGATGAGCTCGATGATCGAGCCCTTCGCCTCGTCCCGGCCGTGCCGCTTGCTCAAGCCGCCGATCTCGTCGGCTGCGAGCACGAGCATCACCCAGGCCGTACCGCTGGGAAAGACGAACCGCGTGTTCGACCGCAGCAGCTCGACCGCCGCCGGGATCGCCGTCTCTCTCACCACGGAGGCCAGAAGCTCGTCGGGCTTCTTCTTCCGTTCCTTCTTCTGGCTGACCGCTACCGCTCCCAGAATGCCCATTGACGCTCGATCCCTTCGCTAATTCAACACAGTTCGCCTGATTTATGAGTATCTTATCGCCGCCCTATCAGAGTGGGCAATCATAGGGCATGGAATGGTTATTGGTGCACGAGTCGACTCGTTCCCGCTGTCCTCGACCGGTTCATCGCACCGCGCTGACCTCGACGTAGGCGTCGGAACTCAGCAGGTTCTTGTCGTCACTGACCAGGTCGCCGACGACGTCGATGCGGATCCGTCGTTCCGAGGGGTGCTCGTTGAGGAACGTCGCCACCGCGGTGGTGACCTCGTCGGTCAGCTTCGCCACAGCCGCACGCGCACCGCCGGCATCAGAGTCAGTGTCGCCCTTGTCCTCGATGAGGTACTGCAGGACCCTCGCATCGACGTCGACCCGCACGTTGTGCTTGACGAACACCTCCTGCACCATCTGGCGCAGCTTCTTCCGCACGATCTTTTGCTGCGTCGGCAGCGACAGCGGCTGGAAAGGCACGATCGCGTCGATACGGCCCAGCAGCTCGGGCGGAAACCGGTTGTCGCCCGTCGTCGAGGAGACAGAGCGGCGGATGAGCTTCTCGTACTCCAGCAGCTGCTTGCCCGACCCGGTGTCGTCCGCCGCGTACTGCGCGATGTCCTTGTAAATCTCCGAGCCCGCGTTCGTCGTCAGCACGATGTAGGTGTTGAGGAAGCTCACCTCGCGGTTGTTGTCGTCGTTGAGCCGGCCGTCGTCGAGCACCTGCAGTAGTACGCGCGTGACCATCGCCGAGGCCTTCTCGACCTCGTCGAAAAGCAGCACGGCGTGGGAGAGGTCCCACACGCGCTTGGTGAGCTCGGAACGGAACGCCGCGAACGACGAGTCCTCGGCGTACTCCGTCATGTCGAATCGGATCAGGTGCCGCTGGTCGTCACCGAACAGCAGTCGTGCCAGCTGCTTCGTGAGCTCCGTGTTGTGCGTGACCACGAACTGACCAGCCTGGTAGAGGTGCTCCTCGTCGTTGACGTAGATGCACGACGAGCTCTGCTGCTCCGGCAGCTTCTCGATCGACTTGACGCCCACCATGTCGAACTTCTTCACGCGCTCGCGCCCCGACGTCTCTCGCGCCGCCCGCGCAGCGATCTCACGCTTGCGCGGGAGCTCGAAGAACTGCACCTTGTCCGCGTTGCCCACCTTGACGTGGACGTTGTACTCGACCAGCTCGCGACGATCCTCCTTGGTCCGCCGCCATGTCTTCAGAGAGTTCGAGACGCCGAGCGAGAAGAGCACGTCCTGCAGATCCTCGGCCAGGTCCTTCGAAACGGTCGAGTACGACACGTTGAAGCGCCCAGACGTGCCGTCGATAGTCCCATCGGTATCGAACAGGCCCCGCACCAACGCCCAGCGCTGCTTGACCGAGGCGTGCTTGTACGCCTCCGGGATACGGCGGTCAGCGGAGTAGGTGCCCACGAGTTCCGGGACGGAAGCCAGAACGTCCTTCGTCTGGTGCAGAGCCTCGCCCCGGCCATTGGGATGCGCCCATCCGGCCGGGAAGTGCCAGCTGTAGCCGTTGCCTGCCTGCTTCGGCTCCGACCCCAGCCACTCGCCGACCGTCCACACGGTCTGATCCGCGTCGTCCGCGGCCGAGGACAGCGTCAGCTGCGACTCCGTAAGGCACCCGTTGCCAATGAGCACACCGAGGACGTAAGGGTCGACCCCCAAGTTCTGCTCGGGCCATTCGACCGCCTCGTTGGCGGGAATGAAGAACTTGAGGTGCTCGCGCGGGTCCCCGGCGTACGTGCGCACCACGCCACGCTCGAGCATCTCCAAGGTCGTCAACGTCACCGGCTCCACGTCCTTGCCGGCGTGCTTGTTGGAGCGCTGCTTAGCCGTGTAGACCGTCCACAGGTGCGGACCGCCGACGTCGAGCGTGCGGCCATCCCACAGCGTGACCTGGTAGACGTCCTGCATGCCCTGCGGGAAGTGGCCGAGCACCTCGATCGGTCGACCGTGACGACCGAACACGAAGTCCCCGGGAACCAGATCCCCATGACGCTTCCACGCAACCGTGCCGTCCCACGAATAGACTGGAACACGCGTCGAATCGACGCAGAGCTTGCCGACGCCCGTGGAGCCCGTGAACAGCAGGCTCGCCATCGGCTTTCCCTTGTCGTTCAGGTCCGCCACCGACAGCTGCAGCCGTCTCGCCACCGCACGTGTCGCCAGGTCCTGGCTGAACACCTTCGTGTCCAGTTGCTGCTTGATCTTTGCGCCGTCGACCTTGAAGGCCACATTGACGCCGAGGGACTCCTGGAGTACATCCGAGAGCAGGTCCCGGTCCATCGGCCGATGAGTGAACCGGTGCCAGCCGACCATGGAGTCGAGCACGAGGATGGACTTGCGCGGCTGGGCGCTGGCCGGCATGTAGCGCTGGGTGTACTCGTAGATCTGCCGGAAGATGTGGTCGTCGTAGAACTCGTCGGCCACCCCGTAGCGCTCGGCCATCCCCTTGAGGATGGTGATCGTCGTCTCCTGGCCCGGCGGGTTGAGGTTGATGCGCTGCAAGCGCTCGACAAGCGGCTGGTTCGACGAAATGTGCTGGTGGAACTCCTCGTAGGTCGTCGCCGCGATGATCCTGATGCCACGGGTCCCCGAGGCGGCGAGGACCGGCTTGATCGCCTCGACGGCGGCGTCGGAGAGCTGGATGATCTGGTGGAACTCGTCGATGAAAAGGACCAGTTCGTGCGCTTCGTCCTTGACGAAGCGCTCAGCCTCGTCGAAGAGGCCCTTGAGCATCGCGGCCATGTTCTCGGCGTTGCCCGCCTCGGAGATCATGCGTGCCGGATCCGCTTCGAGATAGAGGCGATCCGGATCCATGAGCATCGTGGCCTGGACCAATGCGGTCTTGCCCGTTCCGGCTTCGGCCAGCAGAAGCGCATTGCACAGCTCGGGGCGGCTCATCGAGGCCAGTAGCTGCATCGTCTCGTGCTCACGGCCGACGATGTCGCGCTCGGCCTTCTTCAGTGGCTCCGAGAGCTTGGACAGGAGTGGGTAGCGCTCATCGAGCTGTGCCTCGTGGAACATGCCGCGCAAGACCTCTCGACTGGACTGAGGATTCAACTGGAAAATCAGTCGAAATCCTATCATGAGTCGCATTCGATAGGGCATTGAATGGGTAATGTGAAAGGCCCCGGAGTCCACTCCGGGGCCCTTTCGTTCCGTGCACTGGTCGCGGGTCGCTCACCCACCGTATTCGGACTCGTTGCCCTCCGGCGTCGGGGGCTGCTCGAACTGGTGGTTGAAGCGCTCGCTGGCGGGCCTCGTTGCTCGCCTCCGTGCCGGCCTTGCCCACCACCGCGCCCATGCGTCCGACCAGGTCCGCGCCGAACGAGAGTGAAGCCTTCGGCGTGTCCGCGGAGGTGATCATCCCGGGGGCAGGAGCCGCCCCCTGCCGAGTCTGCGGCTGGCGCTCACGCACCACCGGGTTGAACTGCGATCCCGGCTCGCCTGATGCCGGCGCCGACGGATAGCCGTGACGCGGCCCGCCGTGCGTGCTGGGCCCGGCCTGCGAGTTCGCCGCCGGAGCCCGCAGCTTGCTGAAGGCGGATGCAACTCTGCCGGGCTGCTTGAAACCGCAGGTCGGAACGTATACCGGGCACCAAAAAGTCCCCTGAAGTTCCAGGGGGCTCCGGGCGTGTCGCGGGTCAGGGCTTCGGCCACTCCTCGTGGTGGCCGGGGAAGCCCTTGAGCGGTTCGGCGACCTCAAGCATCAGCTCACCGAGCGCCGTGGCGGTGGCGTTGTTGCGAGCGCTGACCGCCTCGCGGTAGCGCCTGACGATCGCCTTCACCACGGGCTCACCCGCGATGAACGAGGCGTTCTGCTCAAGGAAGTCGTCTACGTGTCCAGCCATGTGCCCCATCCTGCCATCCGGGTACGACAGAGCGTTCCCACACGGGTGACGGGGTTATCCACAACTGCCTGGTTACCGACGGAGAGCGAGGCCATACACGCGGGGGTGGTCGTCTTCGGTCTGAACGTGTCCGACTCCGCTGGGTGCTGGACCGGCGCACAGCGCCCTGGGTTGTTGCTCCCGGCGCCGACGGGGGAGCGGAGCCGGGCCTCGATCACCGTACTCGCTGTCCCCGTCCGGGCGTGCCGGTTCCGTGGTGTTGGCGAGTTTGTGGTCACGTGAGACGCTCTCACCGCGCCACCGCCACAGTGTCCGCGACCTTGTCGTGAAGGCACTGGCGATACGGCCGGTCCCAGCAGCACCACAGCGTATTCAGCAGCCCGAGCACGGGAATGAAGCTGACCACGGGCCAGAGCACCTCGCGTCCCATCGCACGCCAGAAGCCGATGGCCTGTCCGCTCTCGCGGCGCACGATGCGTACGTGGCAGATCCGCTTGCCCAGCGTTTGCCCGAACTTCCATATGCACACGGGGAAGTACAGAGTGCCGGAAACCAGGAGCCATGCCGCCAGGAGCGATTGAGCAGTGGACCCCCCTCCCGCATCGATCCACATGCTTAGCCAGATGCCTCCCGTCGCCATGTAGGCCACGTACCAGAAGATCAGATCCAATACGCGCGCTCCGAGCCGGGATCCGAGGTCGGCAAGACCTGCCGGGAACGGTGGGATGCCCGAGTGGGCTGGGCTGTCGTACGGCGCGAAGTGCCCGTTGGCGTGCCCCCCGTGGGGTCCGCCCGCAGGGTCGGACGGGTGAGGCGAGGCGGTGGGGTATTGCGGATGGTTTGACACATCTTCCTCTCAACAGAGATCCACATGGGCTGTGAAGGGGTCGTTTGTGAGCTGCTGGGAAGGTTCGATACGGTCGGTGTCTGGACGCCCTCTGCGCATCGGCAGCCGACAGACACGGTGCCGCGCCCGCGGACCGCAGGCCTAGGACGCTCTGACCGGCTCGTTGCGCGCACCGAACCGTTCAGCGTGGTGGCCCTGCGGCGGTGCCGGACCTCTCGCGGCCGGTCACTTGGAGTCCACCAGACTCTCTGCGGCGCCGAGCACGCGCGGCTTGCCGGTCGGGGACAGCGCCGCGAACGCCTGTCCCCGGTACACGTCGACGACGACGGGCCGCTCGGTCGAGTCGTAGACCGCCTCCTGCTTGCCCGGGACGATCGTCTCGCCGCTCATGTACCGGACGGCCGCGGGTGCAGTGAGACGCAGCGCGATCTTGTGGTGCAGCAAAACGGCTCCTGTGTGTAGTGAGCCAAGTGGCCCGGGACGGAACAGAGGAGGGCGGCATGTCCGCCGCGTCGCTACCGCAGGGTGCTCGCGGAGCCCACCTGCTCCCACTCGCCGTCGATCACCTGCGCGCTCTGCGGGGTGAGTGCGGCCAGGAGCTGCCCCTGGTACGTGTCGTTGATCGAGTAGATCTCGCCGCTCCCGCTGGCGCCGAGGGCGGTCTGTGCCTCGCCCGCATGGAGGTAGCCGTTGGGGTACTGGGGCTTGACCACCGTCTTCTGGGTGTGCGCGGTCCCGGCGACAGCAAGGACTCCGCCGTTGGCCAGCCGCAGCGCGTACACCGTGCCGGAGGCCGGCTCCGCGGTGACGAACCAGCTGTCCGCGATGTTCTTTCCGGTCCGGTCGTCCTTGCCGGTGCCGTGCGCCTTGTAGTGGCGGTAGCTGCTGATGGCCTCCTTGGTCTCCGCGGTGGAGGCCAGCTTCTTGCCCTCCTGCGCCCCTCCGGTTTCCCACAGGTCCTCGTACGCGGTGCGGAGCTGGTTCGGAGCCAGCGCACCGACCTGCTGTGCGGGGTCGACGCTCTCGGCGAGCCCGTGCCGGTCGACGGCGATCTTGGGCAGTGTGGTCTTCTTGCCCAGCCAGACCGCCCCGGACAGCTTGTACGGGCCGCCGTCCGCCTTGTCGAAGACGAACACGCCGCGGGACTTGTCGCCGTCGGAGGAGGTGGCCGTTATGGCGAACCACGTGGCGGGGGCGGCCGGGATGATGTACTGGCGGTTCTCGTACGTAAATGGGCTTGAGTAGGTCTTCTGCTTCTTCGCAGTCCACGTCTTCCACTGCTTGTAAACGCCCTGGTCCTGGGCGTAGGGAACCCCTGCTTCTACGGTGCCCAGCAGCTTGGCGTCCCGTGCGGCATTCGCGGCGTTGTTCACGGCCTGGAAGTGGTCGACCACCTGCTGGGCGGCCGCCTTGCTGATCGCTCCCTTAGGGGCGGGGGTGCGGCTCGCGCTCGGCGTCGGGCTGCCGGCGCTGCCGGTGTCCGAGCCTGCGCCGCACGCGCCGAGGGCGAGCGCCGCGGCGGCGCTCAGGGCCGTGAGCGCCAGCGGACGCAGGTGGGCAAGGCGTGTGGATGGGGACATGCTGAGTTCCTTCCGGGAACGGCGACGGTGGAGGTGTTCTGTGCGGTGTGTTGCGTGCGGTGGACGTGGTTGAGGTTCAGGCCGGTGGCTTGTGGCCGCGGCGGACTCCGGCCGCGAAGGCGGCGGCCGTCTCCGCGGCCGCGAAAGCGGGTGCGGCCGGCCGGGCGTGCATGGACCGGATCGCGGCGGAGCCGACCACCACGGCGTCGGCGTAGAATCTCCGGTTCGCAGAGAAGCGGATTGCCGACCTCGAAGCCGGACTCGTCGACCAGAAGTTTGAGTAGGCCGCCTACCCCATACCAGTTCACGAGGCGTCCACCGCCTCCCACAGAGTGCGGGCGACGCACTCCGTGCCACGGGTGAGCCGTGGACGAGACGGCGTGTGCCACCCGCGGCGAGGGAGCCGATGGGCGACTACCCGCCAGTTGGCTCCACGCAAGCTTGCACCGCTCTCCCCGTCTTGGGTGTAGGTGATCAAGCGGGTGTAACCCAAGGCTTTCGCCGCTCGCCACGCGGCGCCGTACAAGAGCGAATTCGCGTTCCGGGCTCCGTCACTGCATGTGCGTGTGACTTCGAGAGTGGCTCCGTCGTCCAGGTGGCGAGCGACAGGACGCCCCACGATCGCGACAGCTCGCAGAACTCCATCCTCGTCGGCGGCGCCAATCGCGAAGATCTGTCCAGGGGGAGGTGCGTGATGACGGTGCCAGTCCTGGACGAATGCCGCAGCCTCACGGAAGCGAACAGGCACCAGATGAAGGGTCATGCGGCACCGCCGGCGGCGAGCGCAGCCGCGAACTCCTCGACCAGGGCCGCCGTTTGGTGGAGGCTATCTGCGCCACTGCGTAGAGAGCGGACGAGCGGTGAGCCGATCACGACGCCAGAAACGTCGACTCGCCCCACGATGGCGGAGGCAAGCTCAGGCGTGGAGACTCCGATGCCGGTCAGGATCGGGGTCGACGGAGCAAATTGCCGGACGGATTGAACGAAAGCAGCAAGACCGTCCAGGTCAATCTCAGCCGAGTATCCCGTCTGCTGGCCAGCGGCCGCGGGCGCATAGACGAACCCCGCTGCGGCTCGGCATATGTCGCCCAACTCGGCATACGACGCATCACGATTGGCGAGGGGCGGGGCGCTGATTCCGGCCTCCGCCGCTGCCGCCACCCACGCCTCAACGCGTTCCGGCGGAACGTCCGGCACGAGGCACCCCGCAGCACCGCTGGCGGCCAGCTCATCGGCCATCCGCTGCAGACCAAGAGATTGGATCGTCGACCAATAGCTCATGACGACCACAGGCGTGTCACATCGAGCAGAGACGCGCCGCACCGTTTCCAGCGTGACTCTGATGCCATCACCAGCACGAAGAGCACAACTATGCGCTGCTGCGATGGCCGGACCGTCGAGCCAGGGATCCGCCACTGGCCAACCCACTTCCAGCATCGCCGCGCCGCTTTCCGCAAAGGCGACGAAGGCGTCCACACTGCTGCGGAGATCCGGATAGCCCGCCACCGAGAAGGCCCCGAGGGCGGGCTGGGGGTGCGAGAGCGCGGCGGCGAGACGGTCGGGGGCGGTGCGGGTCATGGGGGGTCCCTTCAAGCGGCGTACGGGGGGCCGGGGTTGCTCACGCGGCGCGGGGGACGGCGGAGGTGACCTTCACGTCGGCGCGGGCGAGGACGTCGGCGAGGTGCTGCTGGGCCTCGTGCGCACTGTCGCCGCTGACGACCGCGTATCCGGCGCGGATGTTGTTCGGCGTAGTGCTGGAGGGGGTGAGGGTGGCGGTGTCACCGACGTCGCACAGCCACTGGAAGTGCTCCAGGTACTGGTCGCTGCCGGGTCGCAGGCCGCGGTGGGTGACGATGCCCTCGGCGGCCGGGTAGATCATGCCGATGGCGGCGCTGCGCTGCCGGGTGGGGCGCAGGTTGGGGATTTCGCCGCAGGCGAGGGCGGCAGCGGCAAGGGGCAGGGAGATCCCGGTCGCCAGGCGGACGAGTTCGCCGATGAGGTCTCCGCCCAGGCGGGCGTTGACCTCGATGACCTTCGGCCCATCCTGGGTGAGGCGGAGCTCGACGTGGCTGACGCCGTGGTTGATGCCTACCGCCTCCAGGGCGGCCGAGGCGACGGGGGCCACCTCGTACAGGAGCGGGTCGCCGGCCGTGACGCTGTGTCCGGTCTCCAGGAAGTAGGGAGCGAAGCCGACCGACTTGCGGGTGACGGCCACGGCGCTGGTGACGCCGCGGTGGGTGACGGTCTCCACGGAGACCTCGGGGCCGTCGAGGTACTCCTCCACGAGCACGCCGTCTCCTTCCGGGCCCTGGTTGGCGGCGCCGGCGGAGGCGATGGCCCAGGCCGCGGGCAGATCGGTGATGGCGTCCACGCGGATGACGCCGATGCTGCCGGCGTAGGCGGCGGGCTTGAGGACGACCGGGTAGCCGACGCGTTCTGCCGCCGAGGCCGCGGCGTCCAGGGAGTGCACCCAGGTGGAGGCGGCGGAGGGGACTCCGGCGGCGGCGAAGCGCTGCCGGGAGGTGGCCTTGTCCCGGGCGGCGGCGACGGCCGCGAGGGTGTTGCCGGGCCGTCCGCCGAGGCTGTGTGCGAGCCGGGCGGCGGCCATCAGATGGAACTCGTCCCAGGTCAGTACGCCGGCGATGGGCCAACGTACGGCGAGGGAGGCGGCGGCGGTGTTCACCGCGATCGGGTCGCTGAGATCGGCGACTTCGTGGTCGATGACGTACGGCTTCTGCCAGGTCAGGGGCGCGTCGTTGACCAGCAGCAGCGGGTAGTGGGCGGCGGTCTGCTCCAGCAGGTAGCCGCGCAGGGGGCGCGGGCCGGAGCCGATGACGAGGAGCATGGGGTGGGACACGGTGAACTCCCGGGAGAGACGGGCGGGTTGGAGGCGGGATCAGGCCGTGCGCGGCGCGTCGGCCTGGGCAGCGGCCGGGTGGCCGGTGCCCGCGGGATCGGCGGCTGTTCGGGTCGGCGTGTAGGAGGCGCGGTGGTGCCACAGGCCGCGGAAGGCGAGGGCCATGGCCGCGCCCTGCAGGACGGCGCAGGCCAGGAGCAGGCCGGGCAGGGTGCCGGCGGGCAGGACGGCGACCAGGGCGCCGGCCACGGGCATCGGCAGTACGACGAGCACGATGGTCACGCTGAGCGTGCTGCCGAAGACGGCGGCGGGGATGAGGCGGGCGCGCAGGGTGCGCAGGACGACGGTCAGCGCGCCCTCGCCGGCCATCAGGACGCCGATAGTCATCGCGTACACGGTGAGGTTGGGGGCCAGGGCGGTGGCCAGGCAGGCGGCGCAGGCGGTGGCGGCGCCAGCGGCTCCGACGGGCCACAGTCCGAAGCGGTCGATGGCGTGGCGGCAGGCGGCGACGGCGGCGAGGGAGGCCAGGCCGGCCGTGCTCCAGACCGCGCCGACCGCGATGGAGGAGTGGCCGTAGCCGGTCATGACGGTGATCGGGGCGCTGGCCTGGGTGACGGCCAGGGCGAGGTTGCTGGCGACGAGTCCGGTGACGAGCCAGGCCAGGGCGGGGATGGACCGTACGGTGTGCCATCCGGTGCGCAGGCTGGCCGCGACGGCGCGAACCCCGGAGGACGTGCTCGCCTCGGTGGCTGGAGCGGGGATCGTGCTGGCGGCGGCGGTGGCCGACAGGGCGGCCACGACGGTGAGCATCAGTGTGGGGGCGGCGGCCAGCAGCAGGCCGCCCAGGAGCGGGCCGGCCAGCAGCGCGCTCTGGTCGATGCCGATCTGCACGGACTGCACGCGGTGGGCGTCGGGGCCGGCCGCGCGGCTGGCGTGCGCACCGAGGGTCTCGACGGCGACGAAGCAGGCTTGGGAGAGCAGTCCGCCAGCGGCGCCGACGCTCATCACGACGGCGGTCGCCGCGGTGCCGGCGGCGGGCAGGACAGCCAGGGCACCGGCCGCGGCCGTGCACAACAGCGTGCGGGCCAGGGCGGCGGTGCGGAAGATGCGGTCGGCGCGGAAGCGGTCCACCAGGGGTCCGCCGAGGGTGAAGGCGGCCAGCCGCGGCAGCCATTCCAGCAGGAAGGCGGCGCCGGTCAGGGCGGTGGAGCGGGTCGTCACCAGGATCAGCAGGGGGATGGCGTAGGTGGCGGTCTGGGTGGCCAGGGCGTCGCTGGCGCGCATCAACGAGCTGCGCGCCATCGGCGCAGGAACGGCGGAGGGGAGCATGGCGATACCTGCGCGGTCGAGAAACGAGAAGGGGGAGGGCCGGCGGCCACCGAGAGGGGGGGGGGCGGTGCCCCGGCAGCTCGGGTTGCCGGGGCACCGCGGTCAGGTGCGGATCAGTCCAGGCACATGCGCACGTCGCGGTAGACGTACTTGCCGGAGACCCAGCCCTTCTTGCCGGTGTTCTTGTCGGTGATGTAGAGCCACTTTCCGCCGTTGATGCTCTTGTGCACCTTGAACTTGTGCGACCGGTAGAGGACGCCGACGGCGGTTGACTTGGTGGTGGCCTTCGAGCGGATGGTCACGGCGCTGGTGTGGACCGTGTACGGCAGCGGCGGCTTGTCGGGGCAGGGCCAGACGGTCGACGCCGGGACGGTGGTCGGTGCCGCGGTGGCCGCCGGGGCGGACAGCAGTGGCAGGGCGACGGCGGCCGCGGTGGCCGCGAGCACGGCTATACGACGTGCAGACATACACAAACCTCCATAAAAGGGGTGCGGTCGGGTAGGGGTGTGCCTCTGTGAGAGGTCGGTGGTCAGGCAATGGACGCGATGTCGGGCGCCGGCATCGCCGAGGCCTGGAAGGGGGCCTGGCCGTGGTCAGGTCACGGCACGTGGGCCCGTTCGCTCCCCGAGGGTGCGGTCTGGGGGGCGCGTCGCGTCGGCGGCGCGCGGTGGTGCTAGAACCAGCTGGCGGCGACCCAGCCCTTCATGCCGTACGAGCCGCTGGACAGGGACTTGCCGTAGTACCAGCGGTTGCCGTACTTGTTCTTGGCGGAGCACTCCACCCAGAACTCGCCGGCGGAGTCGAGCTGGCCCTTCTTCTTGTAGGCCACGCCCGGGCCGGTGCGGATGGCCGGCCATTCCAGGTTGGGGCCGATCACGGAGTGGTTCTTGTCATTCCGGGTGCACGCGGTGGAGCCGACCGCGGAGGCCGGGGTGGCCGTCGCGGCGATCCCGCCGAGCAGGACTGCGGTGGCCGTCGTTGTCATGACGGCGTTGCGGATGGCGGATCGCATGAGAAGAACCCTTCGGTTGGAGGCGTTCGTCGAGGTGCGGGGGCCGCGTCTCCAGCGGCCCCCGCACAGCGCGGCGGACGCGCTGGGGATCTGTGGATCAGCCGTGCGAAGCCGGCTGATCGCCCTGCTGGGAGCGGCGCCGCGAGTACGTCGAGGCGCCCACGGCAGTGAGGCCGACAGCGAGCATTCCGCTTGCGACGACGGCGAGTTCGCCCAGTGACATCCAGGGGCCTTTCGAATAAGGCTTGACTCGGTCTCGGTCTCAGCCGACCGCCGGCTCGTCGACCTCGACCTCGGCTGCCTGCTCCTGCTTGGCCTCGGGAGCCGGGGCCTGAGCCTGCGACTCCTTGGCCGCCGCCCGTGCCTCGCGGGCGGCGCGCATGGACGCGAACTGGTTGTCCAGCGTCTTGTCGTCGACCTTGAACTCGGAGGCCTCGAGGGACTTGGTGTTGACCACCAGGCCAGTGCCGCGCGTCGCGGGCATCACGTTGCCCTTGAAGCCGTAGATGGTGCCGACCTCGTTGCCGTCCTTGTTCAGGATCGGCTCGGTGTTCGGACCCGCGGCCTTGACGATCTCCTCCATCTGGCCGGTGGAGTACGGAGCGCCGTTGTTGTAGCGGACCTTGCCGTCCTCACCCTGAACCCGATCGGACTTCAGATGCAGGTTCGTCTGCTCCGGACCGCGCGGATCTCGAGCGTCGACCTGGACGTCGGCGTACTGGGACTTGCCGTCCTTGGTGACGCCGTTCTTGTAGACCTTCGCGATGAGGTTGACTCCGGTCATTGCGCCCTTGCCCTTGAGAAGTGCCATGATCTCTTCCTTCCGCTTGTTCCGACTGCCCTCTGACAAGTCGGCCGCGATCAGTCACATCGCCCGGACAAGGCATTGAGTCCCGCCGAACGCTCTTCACGCTAATACTCTCATAGAGCATTCGACAAGACCACGACTAGTCTTTCTGTTCGCGTTCAAAGTCGGTCTTGATGGGAGGTGACTGCGAGTCGAATGCCATTCCCGCATCCACTGTGGTCACAGCCTGATCGACCTGGGCCTGGACCCGCACGACGAGGCCGGCGTCCAGTGACGAAGCCTTGGACCGCCGCATCCGCTCAACCTGCTCGCGCCCGGCGCGCAGCTCCGCGATCCGGGAGCGCAACACGCGCGTGCCGGATTCCTCGTCCGTCTGCTGAGGCGTCAGCTCCCGGGAGACCCGTGTCATCGCCGCGACATCGTCCACCGGCAGATCGGGAATTGCCTCGGCCTGGCCGGACTGGTCCAGGTAGTCCATCGCCGCCAGCAGCAGCCGCCGGCGGTCCCTGGTCGTCTCGACGAAGGTCTGGTGTGCGTGCAGCCCGATCTCGACGTCGGTGACGAAGTCGTAGCCCAGGTGGTGCAGGTCCAGGGCCTTGACCTCGTCGAAGTCATACGCGGCACCGGCGACAATCTTGAAGTCCGTGCTGACCTCGTCGGTCTCCGTACTCGCCTGGTCCTCGGCGCTCGACCCCACGCGCAGCACCAGGCCAAAGGAAGCGAGATCAGCCCGCAGGCCGTCCAGCTTCTGGTCATAGGACTGCTTCATCGTCCGGATGCGCGCGTCCAGCACCGCCCGGCCGCGCTTGCCCTCGGTCAGAAGCCGGCCGCCGGGCTGATCGTAGATCGTCCGGCCCAGGTTCTCGGCCTCCTCGGAGTCTTTCATCCGCTGCAGGGAGACATCCGCGCGCAGCGCCATGAGCGAGAGCAGCCGCTGGCCGTAGGTCGCCACGTCCTGCTGCTGCTCGTACCACTGGCCGACGTCCCCGAGGAAGGGCAGGAAGTGCCGGTACTTGCTCATCAGCCGCCGGTGGTAGTTCTCCTCGAAGCGGTAGAAGTCGTAGAGCGGGCGCGAGTCCTCGGCGGCGACGCCGGCGTTCTCGGCCTGTTCCCACTGGTGCGCGAGGTCGCGGTAGACCCCGGCCCTCTCCCGGTGATGCTGCAGGCGTGAGGCGTAGCTGCGCAATCGGAAGCCGAAGGAGACCAAGTCGGCCTCAGCATTCTCGTCTTCGCCCTGCCGGTCCGCGGCGAGCACCGCCATCTGCTGGTAGTCCATCCCCATGACTTCGAGCATCGGCGTGCGCACCCGCAGCTCCGACTCCGGCATGGCCCGCAGCATCTGGTAGACGCCGTTGACGGCGCGCTCCATGATCTGCGTACGTCCCTGCTCGACCAGCTTCTGCCATTCCTCCGTGCTCAGAAACTCCTTCGCGCGGCGCTCGTTGGCGTAGTCGACGATGCGTTCCATGGCCTCCGGCATCGGGGACCCGGCACGGTCGAGTTGCTCCTTCACGAGTTCGGTCACCAGTTGGTTCGCCTTGCGCATGCGGGCGTCATTCGAGCCGGCGCGCCACAACGTTCGGTCTGCCGGCAGGCAGGCAAGCAGGAACTGCGGCAGGGATTCGGCGCGGATCCGCTCGTGCGCCCACCGCTTGATGAAGGTGGTGACGTTGCGCCGCTCGTAGCCGACGGCGCTGGAGAGATGAGCCACCGCCTGCTTCTCATCGAGCCAGGCGTCAACACCGCGGCGGAGCCTGGACTTGTGCCGGTCCAGGAGCTTGCCGCGCTGCGTACCGGTCTTCGTCACCTGGCCCCGGCCGGCGTCGACCATGGCCAGGTGGCAGTGCACGTGCTCGGTGTCGACCTGGATGACCCCGACGTAGCGCAGGTCGTCGAAGCCGCTGGTGCCTGAGCTCATCCGCTCCAGACCGTGCATGATCGCCAGGCGCAGCTTCATCTGGTCGATGTGGCCGCGGTAGTCGCCGCGTGCCTCGCAGTGGAAGTCCTGATCGACGATGCGATGCTTCCTCAGGTACTCCTCGTCGAAGGACAGCACCGTCTTGAGCACGGTCTTGCCGTTCTCGAAGTGCTGTTGGATGTCGTTACTGGCCGCGCGCAGCTGCTCGTCGGAGAGTGAGACCGATCCGTAGCCGAAGGCCACGCCGCCGTCGCCCTGGGCCTGGCGCATCTCATGCTTCGCCGCACTCCGCGAGATGCCGGCGCGCTCGACGGCGGACTCCCGCGCCATGTAGCGCATGATGAAGTCGTCGGTGCGCAGGCGCTGGATCGGAGCCAGCGACTCGGTCGCCTGCTCGCGGGCCATGTAGCGGGTGACGTAGTCGCCTGGCGTCGCACCGCGTGATCCCTTGCCGCCGGGCAGCGGCACGCTGAACTCGTTGACCACGATGATGTCCTGCTTCAGGCCCATCGTCGCTCTCCTTCCTGTCTCGGTACCGATGCACTACGGCCCCGGCTGCTGTTCGCCAGCAACCGGGGCCGCGCTCGTCATGCCTGATCCGTCCTCAGGACCCCAGGCTCTGCTCGCCGTCCTCGCCGAAGTCCAGATCGGCCGCACGCTGGGCCACGTGGCGCTTGCGCTCGTCCAGGCTCGGAGCGGACTTGACCTCACGTCGTCGGGTCTCCTGTTCCTGCTCCTCCAGCTCCAGGTCGAGATCCAGGTTCAGGTCGCGCTGCGCCTCACGGGCCGAAACCGGGGGAGCGAACGGCTCCTCCTGCTCCTCAGCCGTCTGCAACGCTGCCGCCACGCGCTCCCGGTAGAGGTTCTCCGTGGTGCCTTCGGTGCTCGCGCGCTCGCTCTGGTACTGCTCCCGCTCGGCGGCGATCTCCGCCTCGATCTGCTGCAGACGCGCGCTCATGCCGTCAGCGACCGGCGCTGCCTCAGGCACGGGCGCTCCGACGACCTGCTTGACCTCGGTGTCCAGGCCCAGCTCGTCCTCGGTGAACAGCGAGTTGATCGCGTCCGAACGTGCCTTCAGCCCGCGTGCATCGACCACAGCCTCAGCCCGCGGGACGCCGTCCGTGGAGTGGTCGGCGAAGTAGCCGGCGAGGTCGTAGCCGCTGGACTCGAGATCGATCTCCAGGCCTCCGATGTCGTGGATCTGGGTGAAGACCACGGGCGTATCGTCTTCGGTCTGCGCCCCCGACGGAGCGAGGACAAGCATGTCCGCCGTGGCCGGCAGCTCCCACTCGATCCCGGTGACCTGTTCGGGCACTGCGAAGCCGCTCGTGAAGTAACCCTTGCTGGCGAGCACAACCAGCTGCTGGTCGTCGAACTCGTAGAAGGCGTCTACCTTCTCGCCCTGGCCGGGGGAGTAGGTCACCTGGGAGATGCCGAACGGCAGGGCCTTGGCCGGGGTGACCGAGCGGAGCTCGCCCGTCATGTGCAGATAGGGGCGGTAGTTCTCCTCCTTGCCCCGGTGCTTGAGATCGAGCGATTCGACCATGACGCCGAGCTCCGCGGTCACCCCCTCCAGCCGGTACGTCTCCACCCCCCGTTCACGCAGGACACGGTGGGCCCATACGTCGTTCATCGTCAGTCCTGCGGTGCGCATCACTTGCTCCTCTTGCGGTTGGTCTTGCTCTGGTTGGTGGTCCTGGTCGTGGACTTCGGTGTGACGTCGGCGCCGGTCGCCTCGCCCCGGGCGTCCCGGATCTTCGCGGTCATCCGCGTTGCCCAGCGCCACATGCCGCGCATCACGACGATCTCGACCGCGGCGAGCAGTGCGACCAGGAAGAGGAGCGGCATCAGCCACATGGCGATGGTTCCGTCCGCACTGAGCGCACCCCGGGATGCGCCCGACCGCTGGTGCAGCCATGCGCCCAGAACCGGGATGATGACCGTGGCCGTGATGAACGCCAGCAGGTAGTCGGCGAGAAGGACGATGGCCCGGAAGAACCCCGCCCACACCACGACGGAGACCCTGCCGGTCTCCTTCTTCGGGGCCAGACGCCGCCATCCGGTGCGCAGCTTCGAGTCCTTCTGTCCCTTCGCAGGCTTCGCCGTGGTCTTCTTCGCTGTCGCGGCCGTGCTTGTCGGGGCGGTCGCCTCGGTCTTCTCCAGGGTCTGGGTCGACATGTTCGTGTCCTTATGTCTCGTCGGAGTCTTCTGGGGTGCGTGCTGAAGCGGTGGGCGCTTTGCTCACCCGGTCGGCTTGGGAGAGGGCTGTTCCTCGCTGGCGGCAGCGAGGGCGTCGCGGGTCTTGCTGGAGGCCCGATAGGCGTCCAGCGACGTCACCGTGCCGTCGTGAGAGGTGGAGTAGGTGAAGACCAGGAACTCGCTCTTGGCAGCGCTGTTCTGATCCGGTCCGACGCGGACTGGATCGAGCCGGGCCACCCCCGTATAGGAGTAGTTCAGGCCCTGCACCCGACTCACACTGATGTCCAGATCAGCGAGCGTGTACGTTGTCCCAGCGCCCTTCGTGGCTCCGGTCGCCGTCATCCACTCCGGTACGAACTCGGTGAGCACCCGGGACTTGTGGTCGAGGAAGTCGTAGCGCGCGTCGAGCAGTACCTGCTGCTCCTTGACGGTCCGGGTCGACGTCGAGCTGTCGGTGAGGCTGAGCAGGAGAGACCGGCCCGTCGCCCTGTCACGGTTCACTCGCTCGATGTCCATGCCCAGCAGCTGAACCAGCAGCGCCGTGTGCTGTGTTGCGAGCTTGGCCTGCGCGTCGCCGAGGTTGCTTTCGAGCTTCTGAACAACCGCATCGGCCTGGGTGTCCGACGCGGCCGGGCCGTCGCTGAGCAGACCGGCTCCGAGCGTGACCACCGAGAGCGCGAGCAGCGCCCCGGTACCGCCGAGCAGGATCTTCCCGGCGTGCTGGCGCAGCTTGTCCCTGATCTCCTCGTTCACGGTGCCTTCACTTCCTGCTTCAGGGCCTCGCCGGTGGCCGTCGTGCCGGTCTGGATATTCACGAACGCCTTGCGGACCAGGTCGTAGTCGGCGCGGGCCCAGGCCAGCACCGCCGGCTTCTCGCCCGCACCGGTCCTGGTCTCCATCGCCAGCCAGGTCACCGTGATGGTGCTGTCGTCGTTGACCAGATAGGGCACCTGGGCGACCCACTCAAAGCCGGAGTTGAAGCTCATCGGGATCCCGACGCCGGCTGCCACGTCCTTGTCACTGGCGAGCAGGTACCACGGCCCCAGGTTCGACTGATGCACCGAGGGGGCGAAGTAGGGGATGAGGTTGCGCAGTGTCGACTGAGACGTCGCCGTGTCGAGCATGCCGCCGTCTGCTGCCACGCTGGGCGTCAGGTAGCGGTAGTTGTTCTGCAGCTTTGCGACCTCACCAGCCGCCGTCAGGGCCGCGGTCAGACCACGCTCGGCGTCGTCGGCCTTCGGCAGCGCCGCCGTCTTCGCCTCGGCGATCCTGATCTGCTCCTGCAGAGAGGAGATCTCCGGCGCAGCCGTATCGCTCACCGCGCTCTGACCGCCGGAGAACCCCGCCGGAGAGTACGAAGCACACCAGTGCGCCCACACCCATGCTCACGCCGGCCACGAGGGTGCGCTTGCGCAGGCCGCCCGCGGGCTCCGTCTGCTCAGGAGTGTCCGCGCCCTCCTGCGAGGACGCGGACGTCGCGACGAAGCGCGTCTTGCGCACTGCGCTCCCACCCGACTCATCGGTCTGTGTCGATGCCATTGGCCCTCAACTCGCTGATTCACTCGAATATCAGTGCAACTCTATCAATGAGACGAGTCGAAAGGGGGTCTTGGTTATCCGGAATAGCGAGTCTCGCCACTCGCCGGGACGCCGGAGAGATTCGAGACCTTGCCCTGGGCGTCGACCGTGACGAAGAGCAGCGCGCGCCGGTGCGCCGTGACACTGGCTTTGCTCGACTTGTTCTGGGTCACTGCGTCGGAGGTGGCCTCGACATCGGCCAGGGCGGCGTAGGTGTAGACGCCCGCCTTGACGTCGACGACTTCGATGTCCGGATCCGCGCCGAGGGCCGAGTTCAGGCCGACCGTGTCGATGTAGTAGTAACGCCGCCCCTGGGAGTCCTCGTTGAACCTCGACGAAGGCATGAACGACTTCAGGAACGTCTCGTTCTCGGTGAGGCCGAACCGGCTCTTCAGGCTCTCGCGCGCCGCTTCGTAGCTCTGTCCCGAGTCCCATGTGAAGGCCATCGAGAGCAGCGACTTGATGCGCTCACCGTCGGTGCTCAGCCGGTTCTGGCTGACGCCCAGGGCCGCCATAACGTCCGCGTTCACCTGCTCGGCGTTCTTGTTCTGGATGCCTGTCAGATGTCCCTCGACGTCGTTGATCTGGGCTTTCTGCTCAGCCAGGGCCGCGTGCTGGCTGCTCCAGGTCACACCGGCAACTGTCGCGACGACCGTGAGGACCGCTGCCGTCACCAGGACCGAGAGGTTGCGCCGGAAGAATCCCCACCGCGTGGATGCTGCCGTCTGCTCCGTCATCGCCTCCCGCCCTTCTTCTGTGTGCCCGTGCCGCTGAGTTCAGGGACTCCGGACCCGGCCGGCATCTTGATCGCGGGGTTCTCGTACTGAGCCCCAGCAGCGGTCACCACGAGCGCCAAGTGGCCGAAGGCCCCCGTCGTGGCGTTGCGCACGTAGCGCGCGCTCCCCCAGGCGAGCACCTCGCCGCTCTTCGTGTCCCGGCACAGCCAGACGACCTTTGCCTGGTTCGTCGCGCCCGAGCCGTCCTTCACGCTCAGATCGGGCATCACCGTCTCGACCTTCCACGCGTACGTGCTCGGGGCGGCTGCGTTCTGGCCGGCGTAGCGGATGTACCAGGCGTAGCGCGGATCGATCTCGGTAGTCGCATCGAACGGCGTCAACGACGAGGTGCCGTACGCCTCCTTGTCACTGACCAGGAAGGAGTCCTTGCTGAACAGCGGCGCCATGTCCCGGCGGTGCTTGATGATCTCCAGCGTGGCCTGGTTAGGGGCCCCGTTGTTCCGGCTGGGCTGGACGCTGGCCTGGTGGTACAACGTGGCGAAGGTCTGCTCCCCGGTCGCGACCTTCTTCGCGTCGGCGGCTGCCGCCTCGGTGAGCTTGGACAACTGCGCGCCGGCGTCCGCCTTCACGGGCGTGAACCGGGCATTATCCAGCTGCCCCTTGAGCTGGATGATCTGGGCCTCGTTGTCCGCCGTGCTCGCCTTGAAGCTCTCGCCAGCCACGCCCGTGGCGACGACCAGGGCGAGGATCCCGACCCCCATCACTGCGGTCACGCTGCGTCGGATCAGGCGCGCGCTGTCCTCCGGGCTGCGTGTCTGGACCCGTTCGCGCTGGCGCATCGTCCAGCTCGCGAAGCGCTCTTCGAGCTCCGCTCCGGTGACCTTCTTGCGCGTCTTCGGTGCCGCGGGCTTCTCCTCGGGCATCGACCCGGTCTCCTGCTCGGGGCCCGTGCTCTCGGACTCGTCATGGGCTGTCGTCACGGAACACTCCTCACTCCACGTTGCTCTCATAAACGACTCAAGTCTATCTCTAAAGGCATTCGTGACCGACTCTGAATCCATTCGATAAGGGCTCCAAAAAGCGAAGCCGGCAACGCAGGGCCTGCACCGGACATGAAGAAGCCGGTGCCCAGATCGCCCGGCACCGGCTTCTCACTCCCAGATCAGATGCAGTGCATCAGACCGTCTTGATCTTGCCGGAGGGGAGCATCGAATCCGACATGTCCACGAACTTCCAGCCCTCGGCCGCCATCCGCGCCGCGCTGTCGACACGGACCCGGCCCATGAAGGCGCAGTAGCCGGCCTCGCCGAGGATGACCTTGTCGCCCTGGACGCCGAGCACCACGAGAGTGTGGCCGGCGGGAGTGGATCCCGGGCCGGAACCCACCGAATACGCCGTCGGGGTCGAGGACAACTGCTTGCCGGTCTCCCTCGCGATCGTGTACGCCGTCTCCTTGCCGTCACCGGCCGGGTAGGTCTGGAACGTCGTGTACTTGTTCACGAAGTAGGTCGAGAACGACACGCAGTTCTCAGCGTGATTGCTCCCGCACGGGCCAGGACCACCCTGGTCGCCGTAGCGGTCGTCGAGGAACTTGTCGCCCTCCTTGTTGAAGAGGTCGACGAGGGCCTGAGCCTCTTCCTGGGTCATCCCGCCGTCCTTCAACGAGACGGAACTGCCGCCCTTGGTGCTGCAGTTGCCCAGGATCGTGTTGATGCCGTTGACGATGTTCTCGATGATCCCGCCGACGATGTTCTTGACGTCGCCCACGATCGAGCTGTCGACCGACCAGCCGCTCATCTTGCCGAACCACATCTCGGCGTTGTCGCCTCGTGCGGTGAGCCCGGCCGCGCCGTCAGTCGAACGCTCCCAGTTCTCGTGGAAGTGCAGCGCCGCCGCACGCGGGGAGCCCTGCGACGTCTTGAGCATGTCCTTGAAGACCGTGACATCGCCCGGGTTGTCGCCATCGACCATGAAGGCCAGCTGGGCCTTGATCGTGAACCAGTCGACGCCCTTGCTCTTCGCGTACTGGCGCAGCAACGTGTTGCGGCCGAACGTCCACTGCCCGAGACCGATGCCGTTGTCCGTGTTCTGCGCTGCGCTGGCCTTCCCGGCGGTCATGGCATACGTCCCCGCGGGGAAGTTCTGTACGCTCGTCGGGTCGATCCCGGACTCCTGCGACCAGTTGCCGAGGATGCCCGCGATGTTCTCCTTCGGCATCCCCCAGCTGCTGAGCACCGAGTAGATCTCCTTGGCGTTCTTCTCCACGCCCGCCGGGACGGCCGCCCCGGAACCGTTGCCGACGCTACCCGCGTTGACGACGCACGCCGTCCCGTTCGCCTTGATGCCGCCTTCTGTCAGCGCCGTCGAGTTGAGGACGCCGGTCAAGACCGTGCCCAGCAGAGCCACGGTGGCGGTCAGCGCGACCACGCCCGACATCGCTGCCGCCACAGGGGCCATCGTCGCCGTGACGGTGACGCCCAGGACCGCGCCGACCCCCTTGGCTAGAAAGCTGCCGATCGCCATGAACGGCGCAGCGATCGCATGACCAACCGCCTTGGCGATGCTGACGATCAGCGTCCACAGCAGCTTCCCTGCGTTGACGGCCATCGCCATGGCCGCAAAGAACATGGACTTCAACCAGTTCAGCAAGGCCATGGCCATGACCACGCCCATGGCCGGCGGAGCAGCAGCCGCGCCACCGCCGACGGCGACGCCCTTGGCCGCCTTCGAGCCCAGGCCCTCGTCGTTCTTCGACGCACCGCGCTCGTAGCCCGTGCCGCCGGCGCCCAGCTCGCGCTGGTCGGCAGGCTTGGCGTCCGGGCTGCCGCCGGTGACCTTGGACACGCCCTTGACCGAGTCCTGGGCCCCCTCGACGCCGACGTTCTTCGCTGCGCCAACGGCGGCTCCCGGAAGCCCGCCAGCCTGTGCGCCGGCCACGGCACCGGAGACGGCAGCTCCCGCGTAACGCCCGGCGTTACGGCGGGCCGCGCTGCTGCCGTCTCCCTCGATGGCCTTCTGGGCCGCGCCTCCGGCCATGTTCCCGGCGACGCCGTTCATGCCCTGCTTGATCTTCGACCCGGCATTCGCGGCACCGGCCGCCTTGCCTGCGGTCTCTGCGGTCTTTGCCGCGTCCGGCATCTTCGGCGCAGTGTTCGCCGCGCCAGAAGGACCAGAAGAAGCAGCTCCCAGCCCCGGGAGCTGCTTGGGCACGCTGGCCTTGCCCTCGGGAGGCTTCTCGATGCCCTCCTCGGGGCCGAGGCTCTTGGTCCCGCGACCTTGCCGGGGCACCCCCTGACTCACCGACGTGCTCGGCTGGTCCTTCGGCGTCCCCTTCTTGGGACTCCGATTCGGCTTGTCGGTGGCCATGTCGCTTTCCTTTCCGGCTCAATGCCAGGTAGCGGGATGCGTCACTTCCTCACCGCACTCAATGGAGAGTGGTGAGGAAGCCCTTGTCGTCGCGAATGGTGCTGTTGGACTGCACGTCCCGCAGACTCACGTCCAGTCGGAGCAGGTCGAGCGACAGATCAGACTCGTACTGCGACTTGTTCCGGGAGTAGTTCTGATACGCCTGTGAAAGGTTGTTCATGATGTTCATGAGGGGGCGCATCGTCACGTCAGAGGACTGGTAGTCCTTCGTGAGGCTGGTGCCGTCCGAGAGGATCCACTGCATGTCCGAGATCTGCTGGCTCGTCGGATCCGAGCCCTCGTCACGCTTCTTGGTGAAGAACTGGGCGTAGCTCTGACCGGCCGGCACCAGGGCGTCGAGGTAGCCGTCGTAGACGTTGCCTGCACGCCAGTTGAGGTCGAAGCCGCCCGGGACGACGTGCTTGGTCTGCAGCGCCAGCGTCGAGACGCCGTCCTTGGCCTCGGCCGCGGAGACGCCCGTGATCTTGTCGGTGGCAATCGAGACCGGAACGGTCGGCGGACGCAGGAACAGGCCGTCGATCTTCGTCGTCTGCAGGTCGGACGTGTACGACTGAATCTGCGTCAGATTCGTGCGCATCTCGACGAGCTTCTGGTCCAGAGCATCCCTGGCCTCGGCCTCCATCTCCTTGAGCGCGACCTCGTAGTAGGCCTGCGCAGGGTCGAAGGCCACAGCGTCGAGCGCCGCGACCTTCTGAACCCCGGATGCGCCGGGGTTGAAGAAGACCCGCCACTGGTCGTACTTGGAGAAGGTCTCGTCGCCGGCCAGCTTGCCGCTGCTCTGCGCCTGCTCCCCTCCGGGCGTGGTGAGTTCGGCGTTCGCGCGGACCGTCAGGTTCAACACCTGGCGGTCGAAGGGCCGGTCGGCGTTCAGGAGGACCCCGACATAGCCGGTCGAACCGAAGGCGTAGAAGGAGCCCTTGATCCCGCTGGTGCTGACCGGCTCGCTGTTCAGCGAGGTGTCCGACCCGAGCAGGAACGCCCTGTAGTCCGCGGCGTTGTACGAGATCTGAGCGGTCGGACTGAAGTGCATCATCACGAGCGCCTTGTTGCCGCTCTCGTTGGTGTAGACCCCGTCGACGGTGCCGTCGAGATTCGTCTTCGACGTCTTGAAGTCGCTGGTGTACAGCGCCGTCTGCGACAGCGAGTCACGCTCCGCCTGGTACGCCGAGGCCCCCGATGCGCTGATCACGATCGCGCCCGTGACCGCGAAGATGCCGAAAAACACCCCAAAACGCTCGATCGCGTGGTGCGAGTCGAGCTTGAACTTCCTGCTGAAGGCCAGTGCCTTGTCCTTGATCCCCATGCTCTGCTCTCTCTCGTGCCTGCACCGTGCTGCGGGCCCGGATATGGCGAACCGGGCCGGAGGAGGCCTTGCACCTCAACCGACCCGGTTCGCTCGACGCCTCTGTCCCCGGTCGTGTGCACGGACTGTGACGGCCTCTTACTTGGAAAGGCCGCTCAGGAACCCGCTGAACTGATCGGCGGTCTGGACGATCACCGTGCCGCCGCCAAGATCCGTGATGGTCTGCTGGCCGCCGGAACCGACCGTCGAGATCAGCGACCACCCGCCGGTGCCCAGGGCTCCGCCGACGAGAATGAGGAGCGCGATCGTGCCCCAGCCCTGCTGCTGACCCGCGGACTGCGGGTTGGCCATCAGCTTCTTGATCAGGAGCACACCGCCCCAGACCAGGCCGACAGCACCGAGCAGCATGAGCAGAAGACCGCCCCAGAGCTGGATCTGGGACTTGGCGTTCTGCAGGAAGCTGGTCAGGTCCCAGGCTGCACTCGGCAGGGAGGCCTGCGTGAGGACGGCTGCCTCGTAGATCTTCGTCACGGTTCTTTCCTCTCGCCTTTCGAATCATTCGGTGGCATGACAGTGAGTCACAAGGCAACAAGCGCAGCCCATCCACCCGGTCGGGCAGTGATAGAAGCCGTAGTGGTCTGTGGGCATGCTGTCGGCTCCCCCCCGCTGGCTCGTATACGTGCGCATCAGCAGTGACTAATCTACCCCATTCGAATGGCGTATTGCAGAGGCGTAAGAAAGGTCTATTAATAAAGAGCCGAAAGGGACTCGGAAACGAGGCGAATCGGCATCGCGACGCGCGACCGCAGGGCCGTGGTGGACGCCTGTGGAATCCGCAGTGCGAGATGTGTAATGTGCCGCTCCAGCACTGCTGCGGCGCCGGCCTGCTCGATTTCGAGGCGGGCCACCCTCACACACCCCGTCGATCGCGATCTTGACCAGGAAGTGCCAAACCGCCATGAACCCACTGCCCGGGGACCTTTTCGCCCGCCGACTTCGTCAAGAACGCGAACGCCTCGGCATCAGCCAGGCAGAGCTAGCACGCCGTATGGCCGCACTGCTCGGCACGAACGTCGACTCCACCGCCATCACACGCATCGAGCAGCAGACCCGCGCGGTCAGGCTTGACGAGGCGGTCACCGCTGCCGAGGCTCTCGGGGTCCCTCTGATCACACTGGTCAGCGACAACTACGCCCGCGAGAACGAGGCTGAGATCCAGAATCAGCTCGCCGAGCTCGCCCTTGCCGAGCAGGAATGGGAGAGGCTGCGCCAGAAGACCCACCGGATCACCCAGACCATCCAGCAGCTCTCCGCCGAGCGGGAGGCCTTCCGCTCTCACGCGCTGGACGTCAACCCTGAAACCGCCGGCGACTACGAGCTCGATCCTGAGACGCAGGCCGCTCTCGACGCCCGGATGCGTGATGTCCGCAACAAGCCGGCCGGAGAGGTCACGGACCCAGGCGCATGACGCTGTTGCGGGTGGCCGGGTTGAACTCCCGGTCGTAGGCGTTCACCGTCTCGGGCTTCCGTCACCGGCCGGCCCGCATGATCTCCTCGGTGCTCGCGCCGTTCCGCCTTGCCTGAGTGACGCGACCAGCTCGCAGGCTGTGGAAGCTGTACGCCGACCGATCCATCCTCAAGGCCGCCGAGCAGGGGCCGTGGCCGAAGGCGAAGGGCTGGCAGGTCCAGGATCTCGACACCGACTTCTTCGGCACCATGCTGCAGCAGCTTGTGGACGCGTGCGACGAGCAGTTCACCGGCACCCCGCAGTTCCGCTACGGCAGCCGGTAGTACGACCCGCCCGGGCCAGGGCGGCCCGGAGTCCGGTCAAGACGTTGACCACGCTGCATCAGGAGCGCGCTCACAGACGGGTGGTCAAGGTATTGGTCACCCGCTGACCATGGAGGATGCCGTAGCCGGGGTGCTGAAGGCGCGGGACGTGGAGGCCGCGGCCCTGTGCGCCGCGTACGCCCCGGGTAGCGGGCGCGAGCTGTCTCGGCGGGCCGCCCCGGTGATGTCGGGGCCGCTGGTGCTGCGCGCCGTCGGCGAGACGGGTAATCCGCCTGGAGGGTGATTCTCCGGCGAAGCGCCAGAAAAGCGACCCGCAGAACGGGGGTGTGCGTGGCCGATCTCGGGAGCACCGGGGTGACGGGATCTCTGGAGCCCCGACGGGCCGCCGGTCGACGTTGATGGCGGAGTAGCTGATGTTGTCCCGCTCGCTCCCGTCGGCGTACCGGGTGATCACGCCGGTGACGTTGGCGAACCGGCGCGGGCACGAACCGGTGCGTCACGTCCACTCGGGATCGGGCCGCTCGCCGGCCGAGCCCAGCAGCTCCCCCATCGCGCGCACGATCTCGATACCCGCGTCGTCGAGGCGCGCCAGGCCCTTGTCGACCTCGAACAGGTCCGGGGCAGCCGTCACGTTCACCGACTCCAGCGCCGCCGCGTGCAACGCCACCACGATGTCCTGCGCCGCGGGCAGCACCCGCGCAGGACCGTCGCGCACGAGGTTCTGCAGGTACGTGCCCAGCTCGGGCACCGGATTCTCCGTCGTCATGATCGGGAACGACCCGGCAGCTCAGCCGTCACACGAGACCGAGGAACGCTGGGATTCGGCCATATCTCGTGATCGCCCAGGCGTGGCCGGGAACGTGCTGGCTACGCTGCCACCAGACTCCTTCCGGGCTCTCCCCCCGTAGCCCGCGAGGGACGACAGCAAGACCCCCGCTCTGTCAGGTCAGACGGGGGTCTTGCTGGCGATCTGACATCAGGAGGCAGACGTGCCGGTGGACATGGCTACATGCGTGCGCGAGCACACGGAGCGGTACGCGGCCGCGCACGGCGGCCAGCACCCGCTGACGGAGTGCATGCCCTGGGCTGAGGCGATCGTGTCCTGGCTGGAGGCTCTGCCGGGTGACGACAACCCGCACGGGGCGCCTCCGATGTGGCATGGCCCGAACCGATTCGGCCCCAGGGTGATCAGCCCCGACGAACTCACCCTCGCCATCGCCGAGGGGATGCGCCTGGACATGGCCCTACGGGCTCTCCCCATAGGCGACCTGCCCCTCTTCGGTGTACAGGCAGTAGCCCGCGACTGGCTCCGCTGGGACATCGTCCCGGGCACGGCGCAGTGGCCCGCGCCGGACGGCACCCCGTACGTCGAGCAGTGGAAGGCGCTCTTCACCGCCGACGCCGAGCGGACCAAGGAAGCGGCCCTCAGCGCGTACTGGGCGATCGAGGAGCTGGACAAGCACTGGCACGACATCCAGATGTCGACGGCCTGGTTCCACCGGCTGCACACATACAAGATCGTCTACGGGCGGCTCGCGGACGTGGCGCCGCTGCTCGGGCTCACCATGCCAATCCAGGTGCGCGAGCCGGGCGACTACATCAGCGTGCCGGGCCTGCTCGTCGAGCAGGCGGCCTAGCGGCGCATCAGGCAGCGTCGACGAGCGGGGTCAGCTGCACGCTGAGGTGATGCTCCGGCTCGGCGTGCGGGACACCGTCCGCGCTCAGGAACAGGTAGAAGAACTGCGTGGTGAGCGGCTTCGAGGTCGAGGACCCACCCTTGGTGACGCCGGTCAGGGCGCCAGCCGAGTAGACGTGCGGCAGCCACTCGGGGCCCACGATCGCTTCCACCCAGGCCCGCGCCTCCGCCGGGTTTACCGGCTGGCGCGTGCCGAGCTGCTTGTGCTTCGCGGCGACCGACAGCGTCAGCAGACTCCCTTCCCGGCCCGGCTGCTCCAGGAGCGCGGCCTGGTCGCTGATGTCCCCGACGAAGCTGAGGGTGGCATGCCGATCGGTCACCGAGCGCACCGGACCGAAACGGTGCGGCACCGTCAGGCCCCCCGCCCGGTACTGCTCCAGCACGGATGAGGGCAGTGCGGAGGCCAGCTCGCTGTCAGCCGGGTCCGTGGAGAACAGGCCCCGGCGAAAGCGCCGCAGCTCCTCCTCGTGCTTACGCAGAACAGTTCGTATATCGACACGCATGCCGCCCACGCTACAAGCCGCAACTGCTCCTCTGACCTGCACTGACCATGAGGGCTGTCACATGCGGGCGGGCGCGTCCTCGGGGTAGACCACCGTCACGCCGACCGTGTCGAACCGACTCTCCGTGTCGCGGTCCGGGTCCTCGATGTACACCTCGATCTCCTCCAGCGCGTCGGTGAGCGCCTGGAGGACATCGTCGATGGCCACGGGCGGCCCGTCCTGCCGCTCCAGGACGGCCGTGATCGTGAAGGTGTCGCGCTTGGGCATGACGGGGCCCCTCAACGTGCGATCGGATGCAACAAGAGGGGTTGAACACGTCCCGTACTGCAACGACTGCCCGCCCGGTCGCCGAGATGCTGAAGGCACGCGATGCGGAGGCCGCGGCGCTGGAGAGGTTGTGCTCCGCGCTGCGCGCCGAGCACGCCCCGGGCAACGGGCGCGAGCCGTCGCGGCGGGCGGCTCCGGCGATGTCGCGGCCGCTAGTGCTGCGCGCGATTGGCGAGACAGGCAATCCTACCGAAGAGTAATTTTCCGGCGAACCCCCAGAAATGCGACCCACAAAACCGGGGTGTGAGCGGCCGATCTCCACGGTGCCGGGGTGATGGGATCTCCGGCACCCTGACAGGCCGCTAGGGGGTCGCACAGCGCTTTTCGCCCCTCCCCTCTCCTGCCTGGACCCATCTTCATCGAGTTAGGCTGTCCTTACCTCCTATTCCTCGAAGAATGCGAGGTATCCTCGACGAGGCGGGAGGTGAGGTGCCGTCAGGAAACCGGGCGTCAGCAAGGATTGAGACCTTGACAGTTAGCGACGGAAATGAAGTCTCGGGGGTGCCCCGCGTCCGCGAGACCCTCACCGCCGAGGCACCCGATGGCTCCGGCGCCGTCGAACCGGCCGACGTGTTCGACGCCGAGCTCGTCAACGACGTGGTGTCCGCGCACCTTCCGGACCGCGCCGCATACGAGCCCTCCGCCCCCCGCTACCGAGTCACCCGGGACACCATCCTGGGGCCGGGGGAACTGCCACCGCGCGTCGAGGAGCACCCGGGGTTCACCGAGGACGACTTCCGGGTCTCCGAGCGCACCCGCGAGCGTTTCCGCCGCGCCGCGGGCGGCCGCTCCCGCAACACCCGGATAAACCGCGACTCCACGCGGAACCGCTTCCAGGCCTGGTGCGAGGCCAACGGGCGGATGGCCCAGCCCTCCACCACCGCAGCGCACATCGCCGAGTACATCGGCACCCTGATGGACACCGGTCAGCCGAACGGTACCCCCTACAGCCCGGACACCTTGCTGGCCTACCTTTCCCGCATCCTCACCTGGTACCCCAAGGGCGAGCGCCCGGACGGCTCGAAGATCCGCGACATCATCGAGGACTACCGCGACCTGGAGTACCCGGCCGGGCTGAGCGACCAGGCCGCGGCGCTCACTCTGGAGCACCTGCTGCCGGTGCTCGACGCCATCGACGAGTCCACCCGCATCGGACGGCGGGACGCGGCCGCGCTCGTCGTCGGCTACCGGCTGCTTCTGCGCGGCATCGAGATCGCTGACCTGCCCAACGCCGACCTACGCCCGGCCCTCACCGGCCCGCGGCCCGGGGTATGGGTCCGGGTCGCCAAGACCAAGACCACCGACGCGAAGACCGCCGCCTGGCGCTTCTACGCCGACCGCGACGACCTGCGCTTCGCCGCCCGCGTCGCCGCCTGGAAGGCCGACCTCGCTGAGCTCGGCGCGGATGCCCCTCACCTGCCCTTCCTGCGCGCCCTGACCAAGAAGGGCAACCTCCAACTCGGCCGCGGCCACGCCACCGTCCGAGGTCTGCGCCTGTCCGGACGTACCATCAACACGATCATCCAGACCCGGGCGGCCGCCGCCGGAAAGGAGATCATCGGCGGGCTGCCGGTGCGCTCGCATTCGCTGCGAGTGGGCGCCAACAACGACCTCAAGCGCGGCGGAGTCTCCAGGGCCCGCCGCAACGAAGAGGGCCGCTGGTCCCCGGACTCCCAGCTCACCGACACCACGTACACCCGCGCGGACGCCCTGGCCGGCGCCCAGCAGGACGACGTTTTCGAGGCCGTGCCCCTGTACGGGCAGTGGCCGACGCCTGAGACGCCGTCCCCGGCGCCGCCACGGGCCTGAGAGATGAACCGGAAACGTGCAGGGCAGGGCGATATTTTGGCTGATGGTGGCGCCGGTGAAGCGATGCCAGTCGCCGACCTCGACGGCCAGCCCGAAGGCAGTCAGTACGCTGACCCCGCGCAGGCACCCCAGCCGCCCCACCACCGGCGCGAACGGCGAGACGGCGGCCATCTGCTCGATGGCCCCACACCGCCTCCGTCTGCGGCGCCAGCCGCAGCGACCGGATCCCCCCGGAAACTCCATCGATCGCGGCCCCGACGACCGAACGCGCATGAACATCCAGCCCGGCATACGTACGCTCGAACATGACCGGCACATCCCACAATTGGGGCTCTATCGTCACTCAGAGTGGCGGCAACCCGCGCCAACTGCGAGCGAGGCGCCGGTTCTCCATACGGTCTAGGCTCGTAGGCATGGGAATCGACTGGGAGAACATGCTCGGCACAAGCGGCAACGGCCTCAACGGTGCCTACGACAGCGCGGTCTCCGCGGTCATCTACAGCGAGGACCCGGGGGACGACCGTCGGCCACTCCCAGTCGGCGAAGAGCGCGACGATACGGACGGCCTGCGCTGACCTGAGCGCACACACGAAAACGCCCCGGTGAGCCGGGGAGTTTTCGTTGCATCAGGGTCGTGTCAGGGGCCAGCCAGGAGGCGACCGAGCTCAGCCTTGCGCTCCTCGGGGACCTCCGGCCAGTTGGCGACGAGCTTCGCCGCCAACACGTCGAGGTCTTCCTCGACCTGCCCATCGGAATGAGAAGCGTCGACCGGCTCGGCAGACGGAAGGAGGTCCGACTCGCAGATCTTCAGTGTCATGGAGCCGGCATCGGAGACCTCTCGTTCATCGCTGAGATGTCTCGTGCGTCCGCGCCCTGCGCGGCGAGCTCTAGCCCCATCATCCCTCGTCCCGTGACCCTTGTGGGTCTTACGGTCTGGCATCTGCCTGGATTGGCAGCACCATCCCCGTGCGACCGCTGCCGGAAATGGCAGCCCGTACTCCGTGACCGCGGCTCGCCTTCAAGGCGGACAACTCGACGGGGCCCTGAACGCCCTGCGCCCCGTGCTCGACCTGCCACCCCACCTGCGCGTCGCAAGCGTCGACGTACGCTGCGGCCGGGTCCTTGATCTTCTGCGCGGGCGGTTCAGCGACGCCCCGGTCGGACGGGCGGCCATCGACGAGGTGACCGCCTCCAGAGAGAGCATCTTGCTGCCCCGCGCGACCGGACGGTGAAATGGGCGGGTGGCTCCCTTGGTGACGTCCCGTGGCCCCTTCGCCCAACACCGACTCCACCGCACCGTCCAACTTGCGTGCCAGTACGCCGGACTGCCGCAGACAGATAAACCCGAGTTGATCCATGTCACGATGAACGCGCTCTTCAAGATCCCCGGCGTCCCGGTCATCGTCCGTATCGCCCCGTCTGCCGCACTCCTGGCGGACACTGAACGTCTCGTTCAGGTCGCGCGCTGGCTCGACGCCGTCGACTTCCCCGCCGTCCGTCTGCTGCCCGAGATCCCTCAGCCGCTGCTCATCAACGAAACCGACCACATCGTCACGTTCTGGCTCTACCTGCCGCAAGATGGCCGCCCGACGCCGCGTGCGTACGAACTCGCGGGCCCACTACGCCAGTTGCACGCTCTACGCACACCGGAGTTTGACCTTCCCCGGTGGGAGCCCATCCGGGAGATGCGTGAACGCCTGGCCGATTCGTCGATCCTCCCTCCCCGGGGATCAGGCATGGCTCGGTGACAGCGTCCACGAACTCGACGAGCAGCTCGGCGATCTCACCTACCCACTCCCGCACCGGGGCGGCGTCATCCACGGTGACGCCTACGTCGGAAACCTGCTCCGCGGCCCCCATGGCGAACCTGTGTTGTGCGACCTGGACTCCTTGTGCCGCGGCCCCGCCGAGTGGGATCTCGTCCCGGAGTTGGTGGCCTGCATCCGGTACCGACGCCCCATAGCCGACTACGACCTCCTGTGCCAGCTCTACGGCGCCGACATACGGACCTGGTCTGGTTGGACCGTTCTCCGCCGGCTGCGGGAACTCAAGGTCCTCACTGCTGTCCTGCCGGTCCTTGACAGCAGCCCCGGTCTGGCAGAACAGGTCCGCCTCCGCCTGCACGGCCTCCGCGAAGGCGCCGAGGCCCCGTGGACTCCATTCCGCATGACCCACTGAGCATCTGCTGCTCAATCTCCCGGGCGGTCTTCATCAGATCGAGGGCCTCGCGGCGCAGATCCTTGGCGCGCTCGCGTAGCTGCCGGACGCGCCGGCGCTGCTGCTGCGGGCTGTACTCGTTGACGTACTGCCCGCGCGGCCCCACAAGCAGCCCTTCGGCCACGAGCTGGCGCACCGCGGCCGCGGCTTCCTTGGTGCCGATCTGAAACGTGCGGGCGATCTCGTCGCGGTTCATGAACCGCTCGCCGGGCAGGTAGCTGCGGTGGATCACTGTGCGGATGAGCCGGTAGGCGCGCTCGGTCGGGGTGATCGTGCCGACGCTGTAGAGCCGGTAGCCGTCGTGGAGGGTCACCAGCCCTTCGGCGGCGAGCTGTTCCAGAGCGGAGCGGACCACGGCCGTCGGCAGCTGGACTTGCAGCGCGATCGTGGCCAGGGCGGGCAGATGGGTGCCCGCCTCGGTGCACGACAGCCGCACCCACCGGCGTACCGACTGCACGTCTTCGTCGCTCGCCACCGGGTTGTCCGCGACCGTCATGCCTGTCCTCCCTTTCCAGCTGGTCCGATGCGAAGACCAGCCTGACGGGCCACGTGATGCGGGCGCCAGGAAATTGCAGCGAATTGTGCTGCCCCGGCCGAGATGCTCCCTGTCGGCCGCGCTGCTTGCCGACCTATCGTTGACCTGGGGCGATTGGGGGCATCGTGGTGCGGGACACGCGGCTGGTGCAGACGGCTGTGATCGGGGATGAGCACTCGGATGTGCCGGTTGTGCTGCCTGCCGAGGCGATCGAACTGGACGTCTTCCGCCGCACGCATACCCACGACACGTTCTGGTGCGGGCTGCTGCTCGGGGGCTGCGGCCTGCAGCTGACCACGAAGCTCTACACCGGCAGTGTCATTTCCAGCACTTTCCGCAGGCTAACGGCGCCCCGCATGCCTGCCGCCGGCCGAAAGTCGGGGAGTCCAGTGCCGACCATCTGTATGTGAAGTCGGCGATGTCCCAGTCCCTGCTGGAGCACGGCCGGGCCGGCCGGTTCGCCTTCCCGAAGCCGATCGGCTCGCTGCTGGACGTGGACCTCGAAGATGGCCTCTCCTTGCGGGTCCACATGGACGGCTCGGTGTCGCCGGACTGGGCAGGCGGCCGTACCGTCGTCCTTGGCCCCGGCGTGGTGCCGGATCCGGGCGTGCTGTCGAGCTGCCCGTACGTGTATCGGGTGCGGTGCGCGAGTGACGGGGCCGACCGCCGGGTCTGGATCGGCACGCAGAGCCTGGCCCGGTCGACCGAGTGGGTCCCCCTCGCCAACTGCGTGTGGGCCGACGATGGCCTGATCACGCCGGCCGCCGCCCAGATTCTGCGTGAACGTCCCGCTGTTGCCGACCGCACGGCGACCGAGGCTGGACGCCGCTCCGGGGAACTGCCGCAGAGCGTCATCCGGTTCGTGCGCGGCTTGGAGACCGCGCAGCGCTCTGGGACTGTTGAGCACGTGCGGCGCCTGTGCGCCGGCAGCGGTCCGTTCCTCGACAGCCTCGATGACGCAGCCCGTGCCGAGGCCGAGCAGGCCGTTCGGGAGGCCCGGACGTGGCTGACCGGCCACGAGGACTACCAGCAGCGCGTGTTCGCCGAACTCGACCAGGCGGTCACCGAGAAGCGCGCCTTCGACGTGCGCTCTAAGCTGCCCACCGCCGCCTCGCTCACTCGCCGCGGTGCCAGCGTCTCCGAGCAGCGTGTCCTGGCCGCGGCCCGCGCCTTCCTCCGGGAGCAAGACGGCCTGCCTGCCGCCGGCTCGGGCTGGACTGTGCTCACTCCCCTCATCCTGCCCCCGCCGCCGCGCCCCAAGCGCAAACGCTCCAAGCCGCAGGAAACACCCAGGCCCCAGAAGGCGCCGAAGACGGAGCAGAAGAAGGAGGAGGTGCCGAAGAAGGAGCCGAACAGCGCCCGGAAGGAGCGGCGAGCACGCCGCGCGGCCGTGGTCCAGGCCCGGAGCATCCTTCAGCGCCTGAACCAGCGTTGGCATCTCTCTGCTGACGAGCAGCGGAGGCTGACGGAAGAGCTGGCCCCTGCGGTGGAAACCGCTGGTGACTGGCTAACCGACAGTGAGCGGCAAGAGGCGAGCTTCTGGATCAGGAAGATGACCCGGGACAAGAAGCGGGCCGAGGAACGCCAGGCGCGCCGCGAGCTCGCTCCGGGCGTGCTGGAATCCGCCGCCGCTGCCGTACGCGGGGCACTCAAGAAGGCAGCCCGCGAGCAGACCACCACCAGCTGGCACCGCCTGGAGCAGCAACTCGGCTCCGCGCTGCCCCACATGACGCTCGCGGACCGCGTCCAGGTTCTGACGTTGGTCGACCGGGCCACACCTGCCGACCAGGCGCTCCTGTCCTGTCTGGTCGCTGCGGGAGACCCGGATATGTCCACGTCGTACCGCGAGGTCGCTGGTGCGCTGGGCCTGGACCTGCCCGATGACGACGACGATCTGCGTGACGTGCTCGAGGCAGACGTGCAGGAGGTCCATGACCACTGGCGGCACCAATAGCGGTGGTGCGCCGGGCATTTGATCAAAACCGTGCCGGTAGGCCTGCCGCCACGCGTACGGTCACACCAAGGAGGGCGGTGACCGGCTGGTCACGCCGAGTCAACGCGCCGGGGAGGGTCGAAGAGCATGGTGAACGCGGGGACGTACTGGCTGTGGCAGCAGCTCGCCGTGAGCGATGCGCTGCCGGACGAGGCACTGCCCATGGTGATCGAGGCGCTGTGTTCGACCTCCCTCGCCCCTTACGGCGTCGACGGCCGCGGCGAGGAACGCCGAAATAAGGCCCTCGCCGAGGCAATGCCCGCCCTGCTCAGCCGCGTCACCCGCCCCGGACTGCGCCGCCAGCTCCTTCAGCAGGCCGACGACAAGCAGCTCGCCGAACTCGCCGACCAGGGCGTCGTGGTGGCCGGCGACCTGCCGACGGTCCTGCGCACCCACCGCCCGACGCCCGGCCTCGTTATCGGTCTGGCCCGACACCCCGACCAGGTCGACGCCGCGATCGACCTGCTGCCCGGCATGCACGACACCGACCTCGAGGACGTCGTCACCGACTGGGACCCCAACCGCCACCTGCACCGGCCGGACGCCGAACCCGCCCCGCCCATCCCTCCGGCGCTCTTCGACGCGGTCCTGGAGCACGCCCTCACCCCGCTCGCCCGGCTACTCGAAAACCCGCAGCACGAGGGATGGCAGTTCGCGCAACGTGTCGACCGGGGCCTGCCCCACGAGTTCGGCGAGGGCGCTCCCTGGCGCATCCTCGCGACCTGCCCCGACCGCTGGCACGACCTGGTCGAACACCCCACCCTCGGCGCAGCCGTCCAGCACCTCCTGCTGGACCAGGCCGAAGTAGAGGCGCGTCGTGGCCGCATGATGGCGTCCAGCAGCTCCGACCTCACCCAGAAAACGGACGACGGCCCGGCCGAACAGCCCGAGCCGGAGCCGGCGCTCGACACCGCCCTGCTGCGGGCCTGCCTGCCCGCCCTGTGCCTGCCGGAGATGGCCGACCTGCCCAAGCCGAGCGTGACCGCCCGCCACCGGCTCCACCACATCGCCAACCGGGTCCGCTACAACCCCCGCCTCACCGACATCGCGGCCACCCAGCTGCAGGCGGCCGCCGACGAATGCGTCCGCCGCGGCCGCCTGCTCTCCCCGCCCCGCAACGACGAGCGCGAGCACCGGGCCATTGCCATCGCCGAGGACCTGGCCCTGCTCAGCATCAACCCCTCGCACCTGGCCAAGGCCTGCGCCCTGCTCGCCTCGCTGGAACAACCCGCCGTCGTCTCCACCCCGCCCAGCCCCCGCCTGGCCCGCATCACCGCCGACACCGACCTGCTCAGCCCGGTCCGCCTCCTGGAGCACAACTACCAGCACCGGCGGGTCGCCGCGCTGACCGCACTCGCCGGCAACCAGCACACCCCGCGCACCGCGATCACCGACACGCTCCCCACGCTGCACCCGCTGGAACTCGTCTGGATCGGCCACCAGAACGACGTCCCGGACTGGCTGCACACGGCCGCGGCCGCCCTCGCCCCGGCCGACGATAGCGAGGCCGTACTGCGGCTGCTCACCGACGACGAACTCGACCGCCACCCCGACCCGGCCGCCGTGCTGCAGTCCTGGCTGGACGCCCCCGAATCCGAAGGGTTCTGGTCGCGGCGGGACGTGTACCGTGCCGTCCTCGACTCCCGCCACCACACCCTGCACCACCTGCGCCAGCTGCCCGCGGACGAGATCCTCACCCGCAACGAACCCGCCCTCGCCCTGCCCCACCTGCTCGCCCTCTGCGGCACCCAGTCGGAACGCTGGAAAGCCCTGCTCAAGGCCCTCGACTACGGCCCCACCGACGAAAAGATCACTTTCGGGGAGCTGCTCGACAGCATCCACGACCCCACGCCGGCCGGCATGGTCTGATGCCTGGAGGCACCTCGGGCAGGGCGGCAGCAATCGCCGTACCGGCCTGTCGTGCAGATCGTTCGACTTGTTCACCGGGTCTCTGGTGGCGCATCAGGTCTATGGATTTCCCACACGGGGATCTGCGCAGCGCGCGTGTACTGAAGATCGGCAACAAGGCGGTGGGGTGGGCCCGGTGGAAGGAGGTCGAGAACCATATCGGCCCCCAGATCGATCATCTGCCGGTTCAGCCAACGCGTAGCAGCCCGACAGAACGTCGTCCGGTCTGCCCGCTGCATCCGGTGTTCAGGATCTTCGGCGGGGCAGTCCGGCCCACAGGTGTCCCAGTCGGGGGTGTGGCCCTCAGATTGGAGCCCGGCGAACCGAGCCCAGGCGGCCACCGCGGTTTCGAGTCCGCCGGGAAGGGCGTGGACGAACACGAAGGATGGCGAGGTCCCGCACAGCTGGGTGACCCATCGGCGTCCAGATCATCGGCCGGCCATACGCGGACCGCGTGCTGCTGGCGGTGGCGGAACGGCTCGCGACGCTGCTTCGTGCGGCTCAGGAGCTGTGATTCGGGTCCTCCGCGGAGTACCAGAACGGATCGATGCGTCCGGAGTCCTGGTGGTCATAACCGAGATCGACCAGGCGGAACAGGGCCCTACGGGTCTGGTAGGTGTCGTGTGAGAGCCATTTGTGCTGCTGCCGGATGTGGAAGGAGGCGACGTGGAGCGCGCCGGTGCACCAGCGGTCCCACTCCTCGGGAGTGCAGTTCTCCAGCCGTGCGATGTCGGTCAGCCGCAGGCGCCCGCCCCGGACTTTGGCTCCGGCTGGACGAAGGGACCGCAGCAGCTCCCGCTCGTTGACGCTCTGAGTCGGGTTCTCACCGCGCCCGAGCAGGTCCAGGACGTCCGGCAAGGGCACGTTGTCGATCGGGCGGACTCGGTTGCGCCAGGCGGCCTCATGCAGGGCCAGTCCCAATGCCACGCTGATCATGTGGGTGTCGAGGGCTGACTGGTTACGTGGGCTGAACACGGCGTCGAAGAGCAAGCCTTCATGCATCAGCGCCCGAATCAGCAGATTGCGGGACCAGGCCATCGCCATGTCCAACGGCGCCAGCGAGCTCATCGTGTGCCCGATCGACCAGGTGACCTGTTCCCTGGCCTCGCCGTCAGTATCGGCGGAGTGCTCGACGATGCTGCGGTCCTCGTCGAGCGGAAGCGGGGCGAGCGGGCCCAACTGTCCCACGCGCAGAGGATCGAGATCCAGGGGGCCGCTCGGGCTGTGGTGCATCACGAAGAGCTTGCGCACGAGGCCCGCGTCGATCTGCCTAGTACCGAAGGCGCGCCCGCTGGGGCAGATGAGGAAGCCGAGTTGATCGCGTGCGGCCAGCGTCAGGCCGGTGGTCGCCTGGCACTCGGGACAGGCGAGGGTGGCCGTGAATTGCTTGAACACGGCCGGATCCTGGTCTTCTACGAGGATTTCTCCGGGGACTTCAAGAGCGACCCGGCCTGCGCCGAACAGGTCCTGCTCTTTGGTGACTCCGTGTCGCACCACTTGCACCCGCACCCCATTCGCTTGTCTCGCACGCTTGCCCGATCCGCCGTGTCAGGATAAGACAGGCCCATTTCACCAGAGTTGATCTCGCCTGGGCCCTCGTTCCGTCGAACCCGGCTGGTTCGGCTCCCGTACCCCGGATCGGCCAGGCTGCCGCCGGGCTGGACGTGCGACCAGCCACGTCGACCAGGGCATCGGGGTGAAGCGGCGGCACGAGGCGGGTAGCGTGCCGTCAGGCAGCCTTAGACGCGGAGGGTAGGACGTGGAGAACTTCTTCTCCCGGAGACGCACGTGGGCGGACGGCCCGTACCTGCATTTCATCGCGGTGCTCGACGACCCGGAGTACGTGGCCTTCGCCCAGGCCCACCACGGTCTGCTGGCGGAGTACGGCGAACGGGTCGGGATCGTGCCGGCGCCGTGGCTGCACTGGACCGTGCTGGGCGTCCACCACCGGCTCGGCGAGGAGCAGGTGGAGCGTGCGGTGCGGGCCGCCAGAGAGGCGGCGCAGCAGGCGGCGCCCGCAACTGTCACGATAGGCCCGGTATGGCCGGGCCCGAGCGCTGTGACCGTCGCCATGTATCCCGAGGAACCGCTAGCCGCCATCAACGCCCTTGTCCGTGACGCGGTCTCGGCGGCGCCCGGGGTGCAGCTGCGCGAGGCCGGGGACGGGTACTGGCCGCACTCCACGCTTGCCTACTTCCGGTCCCCGTCCGTGCACGACGCCGAATTCAACCGCCGGCTGCGGAAGAGCAGACCGGAGCGCGTCGAGGTCACCATCCGCCGTCTGCTGGCTGTCCACATGCACCAGGACCTCGACCTCGGCTACTACACGTGGACCCCGATCGCCGAGATCCCGCTCGGCCCCGCCGCGGCCGACGCCTCGGCTCCCGAGGTGGTGTGCGGCAAGGCCCAGACCGTGGCGACTTACCGCTCCACGCCGCCGTGGGGAGACTCCGACGCGGAATATGAGATCGAGGTCGGACGACTGGTTGTACAGCCGCCGCTGTCCAAGGCGCAGAGAGAGTACGAGTCGTTCATCAACCGTGCTCTCGACGACAGCACCTATTTCGAAGACGGGGAGCCTCCCCTGCCTGTGTGGCCGGACCCTGTCATGGTGGCCTGCGAGCGCCCGTCCGCCGACGGCGTGTGCGGATCCACCCAGCTCCTGGTACGCGGCTCGTGGACTCGTCCGGCCGTGATCATCTGCGAGCACGGGCACAGCTGGACGGACACCGTCGAGACGATGCGCGAAGTGATCGTCGCCGCCGAACCGGCGCACTGACCGGCACATCGACAACGACCAGACACCAAGACCAGGCAGGGGATGACGTCCGTTGCCGAGTCACCATGGTCTTCGGACCAGGATGAAGGAGGCGGACGAATGCCCGACTGGCTCGGTATGAAAGCGCGGCAGGCCACGAAGGAGATGCGGTCCAAGGAGCAGGGGCTGGCGTGGTCTGCGCTGGTGGCCGTTGCCACACGCACACCGTTCCTCCGCAAGGACACTGCGAGCGACCCGGACTCCTCCTCCCACGTCGCGGAGGTCCTGGTCGACAGCGGCCCGATCATCAGCTCCCTTGACGCACTGGGACATGGCCTCGTCGACCCGAACGCCCCGTTCGTCGCCCCGCTGATCGAGGCGGCGCGAGAGGTGAGGGTGCTCGCGGAGATGTGCCCAGCCTGGATGCGGCACTGCGACGAGCACTCTCCTGCGCCCGCGAACCTGTCCGGTGACACCGGCCAGCGGTACATCAACGGCCCGGCCATGCATACCTGGTCGAGAGCCGACGAGGCCAAGGCCGCCGCCGAACGCGCCGAGCCGTCGCTGCGACGGCTGTACGCCGCCCTCGTCGAGTTCTACGGCTTCGACGTCACCACCGGGCAGGGAGCCGCTTGATGCGTTACGTCGAAGCGCCCCAGGAGTTCACCGGCTCCGGCTCCTGCTTGTTCCTCGCCGGGGGGATCACAGATTGCCCCGACTGGCAGAAGACCGCCACAGCCGCACTCGACGACCTCGACATCACCATCCTTAACCCGCGCCGCAGCAATTTCCCGCTGCACGACCCGAACGCCGAAGCGGAGCAAGTCGGTTGGGAGTACCGGCATCTGCGCCGTGCCCATCTCGTCATGTTCTGGTTCCCTCAGTCGCCCACCAGCCACCAGCCGATCGCCCTGTACGAACTGGGGGCGCTCGTCGGCGAGGGCGGCGCTCTGGTCGTCGGGACCGATCCCGGCTACGTACGCCGCACGAACGTGGTGACGCAGCTCGCCCTCGCACGCCCGGAGATTGAGGTCCACACCACGCTGGCGCACACGATCGAAGCGAGCCGCGCAGCCATACGGGCGTCGCGATGATCGTGGTCTGGGCCCTGCTCGGGGTCATCGTCGCCCTGTTCGTCGCGGCCGTCGTACGCGGAGCCGTACGCGCGGCCCAGGTCTCGATCCGGCAAGACTTGGTGTCGCTGGGGCAGATGCAGCAACTCGCCGGCGCGCTCGCGAAGTCGACCACCACCGCCTACGCCTTCGCGTCCCCTCTCCTCAAAGAGCGGACCTCCTGGATCGGCTGGCTATGGTGGCGCACCACCCTCGGACCGGACGGGAAACCCGATCGGGACATGGGCTGGGCCCTGACGTACCGACGGGCGCGGAAAGCTGCTGGAGCGCCTCTCGACTGGCGACTGATCAGCGGCAGCGAACTCGTTGTCGTCCCCAGGGACGCGCGGCTGCCCGAATCAGCAATGGGGGAGCCGGACGGCGCTCTCCCACAGGAGCGTTGAAGCACCGGATGCCCGGCACGCCCAGCCGCGTTCCCGCCTGGTGCCCGGCCTTCACTTGCCTGGCCCAGTGCTGGGGATGGCCGCGCCCGGCACCGGCCGTCCTCGGCGGTCCATCGTCGCTCAGGGGACGCCCCCTTCGTGCCGGAGCGCACGAAAGGGCAAAGGGCAGTGTCCTGTGAGGGATGACGGCCACCGTATCGCTAGGGCAGGACGAGGAACATGAGCGCGGCAACCGCGAAGACGAGGGACAGCTGGGCCGAGCGCATCGTGATCAAGTGGCAGTCGCGGTACGCGGCGTCGGTCTGATCGCGCTAGGCCATCCCGGAACCGGCGTATGCCCCCATCCGCTCGCCATGGATACGGGCGCGATGCCGGGTGGAGATCATGTACGCGAAGATGATCACGGAGCACGCCAGGGACAGCACGATCACTGGGAGCCGTCCAGGGGCAGCCGGAGCCCGGTCATCATCTGCACGAACTGCTGATGCGTCTCGTGGGTCTGGATACGCAGTCCCGTCGCCGCCTTGTGCCCCTTCCGCTCCTCGTACAGGGACAGCGATCGCTTCAGCAGCTCTCGCCACTGCCTGGCCTCGATCAACTCCGCGCAGGCCGGGCACGCGTACCAGGGCGTGTCGTTGAGGCCCTTGGAGGAGAACATTTCTCCGGGCCGGAGTCCTGCCGTGATGCCGATCCGTGTCTCCACGGGGATGACCTGGTAGGACCAGACGGCCGGGGTATCCGGCTCGCAGAAATCGCACCGGTAGAAGATCTCGCCCCAGACCGGCTCGACCTCGTGTCCGGCCGTTGCCTCGCCCTCCGCGTGCCTGAACACCTGCCGGGCCGTGCCACCGCCGGTCAGCACGCCAGCGTAGGCCCGTTGCCCGCACCTTCCGCAAGTCAGGCGCCGATCGTCACGGGGCTGCGCCGTCGTCGTGTCATCCATGGCTGCCGACGATAGCGCCGCCGGAATCGCGCGTGACAGGCGGCCTGCCCGGATGGTCAGGGCGGCCACCGGCGTCTTCACCCCGCCGAGCTGGAGGCTAGAGCACGACGGGTGCGGACTTCGGAACGGCCGGCCGCCGGAAGGAGGTGAATGAACGGGCGGGGTGATGGCTTCACGCGGTGTAGCGGATCAGACGGACGCCGAGCACGGGCGTCATCGGGCGGGTTCAGCCGTCGTCACCGAACACGGTGGTCAGGAGTGCTGCTTGGCGTCGGTGCTGCTCGCCGAGGAGGACGTCGGCCATCATCACGCCGCGTTCCCAGTAGGTGCCGGACGGCTGGGCGAGGGGGTGACGGCGCCCGGCGTGGCGACTGCCGGCGAAGGTGGCGACATCGACGACCGTCTCTCTCGCGACAGAGCGGATACGGTCCCACAGTCCCCGGTCATCGGGGTGGTCCGAGCGCGCGGCGTTCAGCAGGCGGTGCACTTCCGCCTGGCCGGGGCCAGCGGGAACGGGCGTGTTCTCCAGGGCCTGGTAAGGGTGGCGGCGCAGGGTGCCGGTGACTCCGTCTTCGCCGGGCGCGCCCAGCGGCACCAGGTGCAGCTCGTCGTCGGGCAGCGCGAAGTGTGTCATGCGCTCGTGTAGGGCGGTGGCGATGAGCACCACGATCAGCGCGCGTTCGTCACCGTGGAAGGCGGCGTTCTCGGCCTCGGTGAGCGGCCCGTCGTCGGTCCGGGGGCGCTCGATGTGCCTGATCACGAGCAGATCTGCCCAGGCCAGGCAGTGCTCCCAGCGGGTGCGGGGCGAGTGCGGGGTGGAGTCCGGCTCGGCGGCGTCCACTAGTCCACCATCCCTTCTGCGGGCGCCGGTTGGGTGCTCGCACGTCAACAGTTCGCCCCTTTTACCGGTCTGCGGCCCGGGCGGGAGAGCGAAAGCGGGCTGTATAGCCGGAGCGTGCCCCGACGTGCCGGTCCGGGGCGCGGGCGCGACAGTGAGGCAGAGGGGTCCGCTCGGGACGAGGGTAGTACCGCACGAGGGACAGGTGCGCTGCCGGGTCGAGCGGCTCTTCGTTGCCCAGGGGCTCTGGGCGTCTGGCGGCCCGCCGACCACGGACGCGGGGCGGGTTGGCCGGCACCAGGGCCGGAGGGTTGACTGACCAACTTGCCGAATCGGCCTCGTCCGTAAATGAGTTGAGCGCGACGCTCTCCTCTGGACCCCCGATGGCCCGCGGCCGGCACCGGCTCCCTGACCGTGTCCGTGCTCAGCACAGAGGAGCGGGGGCGTCCGGCCCTCCAGCAGGGGTGAGGAACGAAGAAGGGTGCAGGGCGCTGCGGGCGGCGTTGAGGAACACATTCCTCGCGTCCTCCACATCGTGAGGTGAGCGCCCATGGTCGGCGGTTACGAGCGCGGCCAGGCGCTGCGCTGCCTCGGCGACTTCGTTGGGACCGACCAGACTGAGGATGTCGAGTGCTGCGCCCACGGCTCGTTGGTGGGCCAAGGGCGTTGCGCTGCCGGGCGCGGCATGACGGAGTGCGGCCTCGACGCATACGAGGAACTCGACATACGCCGAGCGTTCGATGTCTCGCTCTCGTTCATGACGAGGAGCATCAGCGATCGCTGCCAGGGCCGGGGCCACGGCGGCCAGGGGCTGCTCCTCTCCCTCGGCTGCAAGCCGACTGGTTGGCCGGGCGAACCAGTAGGTCACCAGACCGCCGGCCAACGCCGACCCGACGGCGACGATCACGATCTGCCAAGGAGTCACGGAACAATTCTGCCCCGGCCATGGGATGCGACGCATCTCATCCGTCTGTTCGAGCATGCAGCCGCCGACCCCGATCGCCCGGAGCCTGAGCAAGGGGTCACCGGTCGGGGTCGTCGTTCCACAGGAGGACGTGCGTGCGGAAGGACGTGCCGTATCCGCGTTCCAACGCCGCGTCGACCATCCTCCGGGCGATAGTGATGTTCGTGCGGCCGTCGGATCAGGTCGTTCCTTCCCAACTCAATGGCTGAGGCCACGGTATCGGCGTGGGGCGGCGCTGGTGAGGGGGATGGACGGATGACGGTTGCGTCCAGGCCATGGATCGCATCGGTCTGGCCGCCGCGCTGTTCCACGAGGACGAGGCCGAACAGGCCACCGACGCCGCCCACCACGCACTCGACCAGGCCGCCCGCCTCGACTCCACCCTCGTGACCTCCCGCCTCAACTCCCTGCTGGACGCCACCCGCCCCTACCGCACCACTGCGGTCGACGAGGTCCGCACCCGCGCCCGGGACCTCGCCACCCGACCGACCACGATCGCGGCGTGAGAGTGCCGAGCACATGGGCAAGCACTCCCGACCCAGGCCGCCGAACCAGCCGTCCCGCGCCAGGCCGAATGCCGATCCCGACGACCCGCTCGCCGCGTACCACAGGCGACGGCGCCCGCCGATGGACGTCTACCGCCGCCACCGCCCCTTCAACGGCGGCGCCAGCCACCTCAACATGACCAGGACCATGCGGCGGCGAGCACAGCACCGGACGGTGAGCCTGCACCTCGGGATCCCCGTGCCTACGTGCGTGAGCAGTATGCCCTCTGGATCACAGCCACGGCCTGACACCCTTGAGTCGCTGCGACCACGCTCGGTGGGGTCGGCCAGGGACGCCGCAGGCAGCCCCGCCCGACGAAATCCCTGACGCGACGTCGCGGTGGCTCATGCCGTCGCTGGCATGGCCGATCCGGTGGCCCGCAGGTGCTCGATGGCGCGTGCCGCGAGCCCTGCCCCGTTGTCGATGTCGTAGACGGTGGCGTCGACAACGTCGCCGTCGAAGGCCAGCTTGAGCGAGTGCCCCCACAAGTAGTCGAGGGACAGCGTGCCATCGAGTTCGACATACACGGTGTCCCGGGCCGGCGCCTCGCGGATGTTGCGCTGCTTCGCGGCGTTGATGAAGACCTGGGCATCGGCGGGGGCGAGGGTTTCCAGCGCGAAGGGAACGAGCTGCCCGGCCGCTCCGAAGGGCTTCGTGTGGTTGTACAGCGCGGCCAGCACGTCGGCACGCTCAAGGCCGGCGATGTCGATCCTCGTCCTTGTCATGTCCCCGAGTCTGCCAGCCGGTTCGGCGCGCGGGCCGTGGCGGGAGGACGTGGCGGCATTCACGGATCCTGCCGTGCCCCCGGGGGTGTGAGGCTGGCGGTGCTATAGGTCCAGCAGGTGCTGGTAGATCCCGCTGTCGGTGAGAGCGGTGCGCAGGCCGTCCAGGGCGCGGGTGGCCGCGTCCGGATCGCGGGCGAAGATCTTTTCCATCCAGGCGGGGTTGTCGAGGTATGCCTGGCTGGTGCCGTCGGTGTAGCGGATGGCGTTGCCCAGGATCAGGTCCTTGAGGAAGTAGATGTCGGTGTCCCAGCTGGCGGGGTAGGTCTGGCCGGGCAGCAGGACGCCTTGGGCCGGGTGCCAGCCGCGTTCGGTGAACCGCTGCTGGGTGGCCTGGCAGGCGATGAATCCGATGGTGTGGATCTCGACGTCCCTGCCGACAGGCAGGTCCTTGATGAGCTGCTCGGTGACGGCCTGGGTGCCCTGGCCGGTCTGGATGCAGTCGTCGAAGACGGCAATCCTTAGCCGCTGCGCCGGGTCACGGTGTTGGGTGTGGACCGGGGCGACGGCGGAGCGGCACTGCTCGTCCAGCGAGGGGCCGCTGCTGACGGCGATGCGGAAATCGGAGTGGAAGGCGTCGGCGGGGTCGGTGAGCAGGTGAGTGGAGCGGACGTTCGCCGTCGCGGCGGCCAGCGGCCGGCCGTAGGCGGCGGTGAACTCGGCGAGCAGGGCGTCGGCGGCGTACTGGCCGTTGCAGCCCTGGGAGACGAGGAGGTCGAAGCCGCTGTGGGCGGCGGCGTGGTGGGCGAGGTCCCAGGCGAGCTGGGTGCAGGCGTGGTCCCAGGTGACCAGGACGGCATCCTGGCAGGCCGGCTCCAAACCGGTGAGGGCCTGGCCGACCTGGTCGGCGGCCGTGGTCAGCAGACGGGCCGTGTCCTCGGCGGACAGACGCTGGCGGCGGCTGATGCGGCACAGGTGGTAGGTGAGGTCGTCGAAGAAGTACAGGTGCCTGATCGGCTGAGGGGACGTCACGGCAGACTCCAAGGGTGAGGGGCGGTCAGGCCGCGGGGGGTGTGCTCGGTGAGCAGGTCCCAGCTGGTGTGCTCGAGGGCCCGGATGCGGTCGGCGACGGTGTCGGGCTGGTGGTGGGCGGCGGTGAGGATGCCGGCGAGGTCGTCGAGGAGGTCGTCGACGGCGATGCGTTCGTCGACGCGCAGGCTGGTGGCGATGCCGCGGGGCGCTCCACCTGTGCGGGGCGGGCTGATGACCTGCCACAGGTAGGCGGCGCGGACGGCGGAGACGGGGTCGGCCGGGGGCAGGGCGAGCGCGGAGGTGGCGTTGGCGAGTGCGTCGCCGAGGACGAAGGTGATGTCGGCGGTGGAGGCGGTGCCAGCCTGAAGCCGTCGCCACGCCCTGAGCTGGTGCCGGGTGGGGAAGCCGTGCTGGAAGGCGTCGTCGGGGTTGTGGCCGGTGCGGGTGAGCAGGTCGCGAAGGGGCGCCTGGCCGTCGACGCGGAGGGTGTGGCCGGCCTCGTGCGCGGTGAACATGGCGCCCACCAGGTCCTCCAGCGGCCGGTCGTACCAGGCGTCGAGGGCCTTGAGCCGGCCGATGCCGATGCGCTGGGTGGGGGTGAGGCCGGGCGGCAGGCCGTCGGCCGGAGTGCGGGCGAGGTACGCGTACGCGCGGGCGACGACGGCGATGGCGGCGGGTTGGAGGAGGAAGCCGTCGTGGCCGGGCAGGGAGAAGGCGTAGTAACCGCGGCCGTAGCTGGAGGCAGCGATCTCGGTGGTGGGGTGGAAGCGGTGCCCGTAGCGGACGGTCGTGGGGCCGGTGATGCGCAGAGCGGCGAAGCTGCGCGGGTTGGCCCACAGCGCGATGCCGTCCTCGTGGCGGCCCTGCTCGGCGCCGGGCAGCAGAGTCTGGGCGGCTTCCAGCGCCGTGCGCGGATCGCCGGTGGCCGCCTTGGGGTCGATGCCGTGGTCAGCCAGGGGGCGGTAATCGATGATGTTCAGCCGCTGGATCGCGGTGTCGAGCAGGCCCGGACGGACGTCGGGGCGGGTGAGGAAGTCTTCGGTGGCGTCGGGGCCTTGATGCTGGTGGATCTCACGCAGGGCCATGTGGGTGGGGTAGTCCAGCGGGTGCCCGGTGGCGAGGTCGGCGGGGTCGATGGCCGTGAGGGTGGCCAAGTGCTGGGCATCGGCCAGCAGGGCGAGCGTGGTGAGTGCGGCGTGGTCCACGAAAACTCCTTAGGTGTGGGGGGCCTGCGGCATGGGGTGCGGGGCAGCGCCGGACAGGTGGACGGTGCCGTGGTGGTGTGCGCCGTGCGCGAGGTGAGCGCCGGGCAGCGCGAGGCCGTCGATGAGCGAGTTGTCGCCGGCCAGCTCGGCGCCGGCGAGCACGGCGCTGTTCTTGACGACGGCGTGATCGCCGATCCGGGCGCCGGGACCGATCCAGGCCCAGCCCTCGATCCGGGCGCTGTCCGCGATGTGCGCGCCAGGGTGGAGATGCTGCTGGCCGGGACGGGCGTGAGCGAGGTCGCGGTGGGCTAGCCAGAGGCGGTACCAGGTGCCGACATCCCGCCACGGCGCGGTACGCACGGCCACGTGTACCGGGTGGCCGGAGCGGATCAGGGCGGGGACGAACTCGTCCGCCCATGGATCCTCCGCGTGGTGCGGCAGGCCGTCCAGCTGGGGCCACGCGGCCGGGGAGACGACGCTGACTCCGATCTCGTGCAGGGGAGTCTCGCCGGCGCCTTGGGGCGGGCCGCTGCCCGGCGGCCGGGTGGCGGTGAGGATGCCGGCGCCGGTGAGGGTGAGCAGGCGGGGGCGTCCGTACTGGCCCTCTTCCGGGCCGGGGCCGTCGGTCGCGGCGAGCGTCAACGCGGCGCCCGAGGAGGCGTGGTCGGCCAGGATGCCGCCCCAGGCCGGATCGAGGACGAGGTCGCAGTTGAGCGTCACCACGGGCGTGCGGGCGGCCGTGTACTGCGCGCACAGCCACGCATACACCCCGGGCCAGTGAGGCGGCGCCGTGGCGATGCGCACGGTGCGCCGGTCTTCCGGGCCGAGGGTGCGGGTGACGAGCGCCGGGTCGTGGTCGTCGCGGTGCAGGACGGTGATCTTCTCGACGCCCCAGCCGCGCAGGATGCTCAACTGGTGGGCAAGCACGGTCTGTTCGCCGAGCGGCACGAGTGCCTTGGGCCGGTCGAGGGTGAACGGGTAGAGGCGGGAGCTGCGTCCGCAGGCGATGATGCACGCCTCCATCACCGCGTGCCTCCCGGCTCGGCGGGGCCGCCCTGCGGGGGCTGGTTGGGCGGGGAGGCGGTGCGTTCCTGGTCGGCGCGGAACGCGGGGCTGTTGGCGGCGAGCATCCGCACCAGCTGGCCGGAGCGGTTGACGCTGCCGTGTGGCGTGCCTCGGGGCACCGCGACCGCCTGCCCGGCGGTGAGCGTGAACGTGGTGGTGCCGAGGGTGAACTCCAGCTCGCCGTCGATCAGGTAGAGGATCTCCTCGCCGTCGTCGTGGACGACGGGGGTGCGCACCGCGAAGGGGTGGATTTCCAGGTAGTCCATGGACAGCGTGCCGAGGTCGCCGAGGGTGCGCATGCTCATGGTCTCGGTCAGCCACACCATGCCGTCGGCGCCGGGCGGCACCTGGCCGGGGAGGGGGCGGGTCATCACGACTCCTGTTCGGTTTCGGGGGTGTAGGGGACGGGGGCCGGGTGGGGGTCGATGTGCACGTCCAGGACGGTGGGGGCAGCCCGCTGCACGGCCCAGGCGAGGGCGGCATCAAGATCCTGGGCGGTGTGGACGCGGCGGCCGTCGGCGCCGAGCGAGCGGGCCAGGGCGACCAGGTCGGTGTCCGGCAGGTGGCAGGCGACGGGCCGGTGGCCGGTGCGGTCGAACCACGCCTGCTGGGTGCCGAGCGTGCCGTTGTTGAAGACCACCCACGTGATCGCCGCGTGCTCGGCGACGGCGGTGGAGATCTCCAGCGCGCCCATGAGGAACCCGCCGTCGCCGGTGGTCACCACCACCCGCTCGCCGGGTCCGCCGCTGGTGGTGCGTGCCTTGAAGGCGCCGACGGCGCCGGCGACCGCATGGCCCATGGACCCGAGTCCGGCGTTGATCAAGAACCGGTTGTCGCCCCGGGTGCGCAAGTAGCGTTCCACCCAGTAGGCGTTCTGCCCCACGTCCGCCAGCACCGTCGCCCCCTCGTCCAGGTGCCGTCCCACGGCCTCGCACACGGTGATCGGGTGCAGCCCGTCCGTCGGTGCGGTCGCGGGCGGGTCGGGGTGCTCGGCCCGCAGGGCGGTGGCCCGCCGGACGCCGTCGCCGCGGATGCTGTCGGCGTGCGGGTGCAGGGCGGTCAGGAAGGCGCGGGTGGTGGCCTGGACGGCGATGCCGCCCTGGTAGGTGTTGCCGAGTTCGCGGGGGTCGATGTCGACCCGGATGAGGCGGTCGGCGGGCAGGCGCGCGGTCCATCCGGCGGTGGTCAGGTAGGAGAAGGCCACGCCGAGGGCGAGCACCAGGTCGGCCTCGTGGTGCAGGGCGTGGTTGGCGGCGGCTCGGCCGTAGGTACCGACCGGACCGAGGGCGAGCCGGTGGTGCTCGTCCACATAGCGTTTGGCGGCAAACGAGCCGGCCACCGGCAGGTCGGCGGCCTCGGCGACCTCCATCAGCAGGCGGGCGGTGGCCACATCGGCGAGCCCGCCGCCGGCCAGCACCAGGGGCCGCTCGGCCCGGCGCAGCGCGTCGGCGGCGGCCTGAACCAGCGCGCCGTCGACCAGGTCCGGCGCGTCCACCGCCGCCCCCGTGTGCGTCGGGGCGGCGGGTGGGGCGGGGGCGGTGAACAGGTCGGAGGGAATGTCGAGGTGGACCGGTCCGGGGCGCCCGGAGCGGGCGGTGGCCAGCGCCTCGGCCAGCATCGGCCCCAGCTCTTCCGGGCTGGTCGGCTGCCAGGATGCCTTGACGGTGGCTCGGCACATGGCCGGGATGTCGGGGGTGCGCCCGAGCCCGGTGCCTTCCTGGATGCCGTAGCGGCCGAACTCGCTGCGCTCGGCCTGAGCGGTGATGGCCAGCAGCGGCACGCTGTCCATCCAGGCGGCGGCCAGCCCGCCGAGCAGGTTGATCGCGCCGGGGCCGGAGGTGGCCAGGCACACCCCCATCCCGGCGATCCGGGCGTGCGCGTCGGCCATGAACGCCGCGCCCTGTTCGTGACGGGTCAGCACGATCGGGATGCCGGCGTCGTCGAGGGCGTGGAAGAGCGGCAGGATCCGCTGTCCGGGGATGCCGTAGGCGCAGCCGATGCCCGCCTCGGCCAGGTGCCGGGCCAGCACCTCGGCCCCCGGAATCGTCGTTGTGGCCGTTGTGGTGGTCATGGGCGGGCCTCCAGAAGCTGTCGGTCGGACAGGACGGACCGCAGGGCGGCGGCCAGGCGGGGCACGTCGCGGGCGGCGGGGACGCTGATGCGGGCGAAGTCGGGGAAGCCGAGGCCGGCGGTGTGACGGATGTGCACCCGGTGGTCGTCGGCCAGCCGGGCCACGACCTGGGCTGCGTGGTCGCCGAAGCGGGCGAGGACGAAGTTGGTCTGGGAGGGCACCGCTTGCACGCCCATGGCGACGAGTTCGCCGGTCAGGGCCTGGCGGGCGGCGCGGCAGTCGGCGACGACCATCCGCAGGTGGTCCTCGTCCGCGAGCGCCGCCGCGGCGGCGGCCAGGGCGATCCGGTTGGTGTTGTACGGCAGGGCGGTGCGCAGGGCGGTCATGGCGTCGACCGCCTCGCCGTCGCCCAGCGCGTAGCCGACCCGCAGCCCGGCCAGCCCGTACGCCTTGGAGAAGGTCCGCACCACCACTACCCGTCCGGCGTCCAGGTGCGCGAGGCCGGTGCCGAAGCGGTCCGGGCCGGCGAACTCGGCGTACGCCTCGTCCAGCACCAGCACCGCCCCCGCGGCGCGCACGGCCGCCACCAGCCCGGTCACCTGCCCGGCGCTCAGGGCCGTGCCGGTGGGGTTGTGTGGATTGCACACCATCACGCACCCGGCCCCCTCGGCCGCCCGGCACACCGCGTCCGTGTCGATGCCGCCGCCGGGCAGCAGCGGGATCTCGCGGAAGGGGCGTCCGGCGGCCTCCAGGGACGCGGCATACCCGGCGAACGTGCGGGCGGTGATCACGGCAGGCGACGGGGCGGCGGCGAGCGCGGCGAGCAGGAGCATCTCGTCCGCGCCGTTGCCCACGATCACCTGCTCGGCATCCAGGCCGTAGTGGGCGGCGAGCAGGCTGCGCAGCGGTTCGCCGTCGGAGTGCGGGTACCAGTGCGCCCGCTCGACCTCGCGGCGCGCCGCCTCCAGGGCGTGCGGGGAGGCCCCGTGGGGGTTTTCGGACAGGGCCAGACGCTGCACGTCGCGCGGGTCGTGGGCGTGCGGTTCGGCCCGGAACGGGGTCAGAGTCGAAAAGACGCGCACGGCGGTTGGGCGTGCGGTGGGCGGTGATGGGGTTCGGGTGGGCATCAGACGGCTCCGGAATCGCAGGTGAGGGACAGGACGACGAGGTCGCCGTGGAGCGGGTGCCGGTCCACGGTCTGGCGGGCGATGCCGTAGCGGGCACACACGGCCGGCAGCGCGCCGGGGTCGGCGCTGCGGTGCACGTTCCCGGCCAGCGGGGCGCCGGGCCGCAGCAGCCGCAGCACCTGCGGGACGGTCTCGGCGGCGCTGGGAAGGTGCAGGACGTAGCAGGCCAGGGCGGCATCCCACACCTGGTCCGGCGCGGGGGTGAGCGTGTCCAGGACGGGCATGCCTGCGGCGGCGGCCAGGTGGCGCATGACGGGGCTGGGATCCCAGCCGGTCAGCTCGGGCGGGCGGTTGCGGGCCCGCAGGGCCAGGCCACTGCCGCACCCCACGTCCAGCACCGCTCGCGGCGGGCGGCCCGCACGCGTGGCCAGGGCAGCGAGGGCCCATTCGGCGGCGGCGACGTTGCGGCCGGTGTCGGCCAGCAGCTCGTATGCCTCGCCGAGTACGTCGTACAAGGCCGGCAGCAGGGCCCGGCAGTCGGGGCCGGTGGCCGCGGTGAGGACGATGCGGTCCAGGTAGCGGCACACGGCCCGGCCCGTGCCTGTCAGTGCGGCGGTCACCGCCGCCTCGTCCCCGGCGGGTACGGTGCGCAGCACCACCGCCGGGGACGAGGCGAGCAGGGCCCCTCCGGCCGCCTCCGGGTGCGGGTCGTCGGGGGCGGACGCGAGTAGGACGTGTCCGGCACGCACCGCCGCGGCGGTGCTGGTGTGCGCGGCGGCAGTGCCGGGAAGACCGGACGAGATAGGCATGCCCGACAGCGTCCGCGCAGACCAGGGGCCTGCTGAAGGGGATAACCGTGTGCCCGCCGTCTTCCGGCCGTGTGCCTCGCGTGTGCCCGGTCGATAACTCCCTGGAACCGTGTGGCTACGACCGCCACACTGGGGGGTCGCGCCGCCGCACCCGCCGCCGACCCGAAAAGGAGCGAGGCATGTGGCCGGACTTATGCCACCACCCCCTGGCGTATGTGCGCATGATCCGCAACTGGTCCCAGGAGGACCTCGCCCGGCTGATCCGCCAGGCCGCCGAGCGGCGGGGTCTGCGCAACGGCACCGACCGCAACCGGATCTGGAAGTGGGAATCCGGACGGGTGGAGGAGCCCGACGCCTTCTCCCAGGAACTCCTCGCCGAGGTCCTGGACGTGCCGCTCGACGTGGTGGCTGCGCTCGGCTGGCCGTGGTGGCTGCCCGCCTACACCCTGGACGAGCCGCTGTGGGACTTTCCGGGCCGCTCTGTTGTCACCTGGTCACCGGCGGCTACGGTGGAGTCCCTGGAGAGCGTCACCGGAGGACCCATGGACCGCCGCAGCTTCCTGATCGCCTCGTCCACCGCCGTCGCGGCGGCAGCCGCCACCTGGGCGGGCAACGTCCCCTTCGCCGCAGCCTCCCCGACGGCCGGGCGGCGGATCGGCGCCTCCACCGCCGACCTGTTCGACGCCCGCCTGGAGGGCTTACGGCGCCTGGACGACCGGCTCGGCTCGGCGGAGGTCCACCAGGCCGCCCGCGCCGAACTCCGCCTGATCACCTCCACGCTGAAAGACGCCTCCTACAGCGAGAACACCGGAAAGCGCCTGTACGCGGCGGCGGCCGAAGCCGGGCGGATCTGCGGCTGGACCGCCTATGACTCCTCCCACCACGCCGCCGCTGAACGGCACTACCTCGCCTCCCTGCGGGCGGCCGGGCACACCGATGACCGTGCCGTCGGCGCCACCGTCCTCGCGTTCTGGGCCGGGCTGCGCTACAACCGCGACGACCCCCACGGCGCCCTCGGCATCCTCGACGCCGTCACCGCGACGGCGGGCCGTCGCACCGGATCCCCGCGGGTGACCGCCCTGCTGCACGCCCGCACCGCCCGCGCTCACGCCAAGGCCGGCAACCGCTACGGTGCCCACCAAGCCGTCGATGCTGCGTTCGGCGCCTACGCCTGTGCCACCCCGGCCGACCAGGATGTGCCCTCGATGTACTGGATCACGGAGGGCGAGCTGCATCAGGTGGCGGCCAGCGCGGCTCTCGATCTGGGTGAGCACCGCCGGGCGCTGGAGCATTTCCAGGCCGCCGGCGACGCCGACGACCCGTACGACACGGAGAAGGAGCCGCGCGGCACCGCGATCTACCTGACCCGCCGAGCCGAGACCCACCTGGCGCTGGGCGAGATCGACGCCGCGGTGGACCTGGCCCAGCAGGCGGTGGACCGCATGGGCGGCACCGCCTCCGCCCGCGGCAGCAGCACGATTACCGCCCTGCGCGGCAAACTCGCCGCCCACCGCGCCATCCCCGACGTGAGGGACTTCCTCGCCGCCACCGCATAAGAACGCCGGCGTCCCTGCCCCCGGGGCCGGGCGCGGGACGCCGTGCGTGCGGCCAGGGCCGGTTACTCGGACGCGTCCTCGCGGACGGTCACGGTCGCGGCGTGCGCGGGGAAGCCCTCGTGGCCAGCCAGCTCCGTCACCACTGGAGCCAGCCGGCGGAACTCGGCCTCGTCCAGCTGCGCGATGGCGGCCCGCACCAGGTACGTCGAGGCGGTCACGCCGCTGGAGACCTGCGCGAACCCGGTGGTTGGCAGCGTCGCCGGGGTGCCGATGGCGAAGTTGGACGCTGCGAACGTCGTCCACTGGCCCAGCAGCACGGTGCCCGAGTACTTCGCCAGCGGCAGCCACGTCTTCGGGCCCTCGACGGCCAGCTGCAGGTGCTCCGGCGCGTAGGCATTGGCCACCGCCATCGCCTCCTCACGGTCGGCGGCGAGCACCAGGCCGCCGTTGGCCGTGATCGACGTCGTCGCATAGGTGCGGCGCGGCTCGGGCAGCTCGGCCAGCTGCTCGGCGACGTGCGCGCGGACGCCTTCCAACACGGGGCGGGAGATGGAGACCAGGACGGCGGAGGAGTCCGGGCCGTGCTCGGCCTCGTTGATCAGGTCGGCGGCCAGCAGCCGCAGATCGGCGCTGTCATCGGCCACGATCAGCGCGTCGGTGGGGCCGAAGCCGACCTCCACGACACAGCCCAGCCGCTGCACCTCCAGCTGCGCGCACGCCACCGCGGGCGAGCCCGGGCCGACGATCTTCCGCACCCTGGGGACGGTCTCGGTGCCGCAGGCCAGGGCCGCGATCCCGGCCGGGCCGTTGCTGCGGTACACCTCGCTCAGCCCCAGCTCCTGCGCGGCGACCAGGGTCGCCGGATCCACCTGACCGCTGCCGCCGGGCACCGGCGGCACCATGACCACGATCCGCTCCACCCCGGCGACCACGGCCGGCGTGGCGATCTGGATCAGCACCGACGGGAAGGAGCCCTTGCCGGAGGGGACGAACAGCCCGACCGAGGGAATCGCCGTGGCCTGCTCGCCGACCAGCAGCCCCGGCCGCGGCTCCGCCGTCCACGATGCACGCTCGACGATCAGCTCGTTGAAGGCCCGCACCTGCGTGATCGAGGTGCGGATCGCCTCGATGAGCCGTTCGCTGACCGCGGCACGGGCCTGGGCGAACTCCTCCTCGCTCACCCGCAGCCGCTCCGCCGGCAGAGTCATCTTGTCGAACCGGCCGAGCGCGTCGACCAGCGCGGCGTCCCCGCGCTTGCGGACGTCCTCCACGATGGTCGCGATCGAGGCCCGCAGGCCCTCGTCCACGCCGTCGTGGTCACTGCCCCGGGCCAGGATCCGATGGCGCTCCTCGGCCGTCGCCGTGCCCCAGTCGACCAGCCGCAGATCCGCCACGTTCACAGTCCCAGTCATCCGTCCGCTTCTCATCACTCGCTTGTGTACAGGAATCAGGCCCAGGCTCCGGAACGCCGTCGAGGGCTTCCACCGGAGGCCGGGTCATCGCGTCCAGGGTAGCGACCAGGCTCTCCTGCCACGCGGAGTCCGCCTTGGTTCACCCGCAGCCGGACTCGCCGCCGTCGATCGGGAGCACCACGCCGGTCACGTACGCACCCGCCCGGGACGCCAGGAACAGCGCCGCACCCGCCACGTCCTCCGCCCGCCCGAGCCGGCCCAGCGGGATCCCTGCCACGAGGCGCTCACGCTGGGCGGGGTCGGCCAGCAGCTCGGCGGTCATCGAGGTGGCGAACAGCCCCGGCGCCACCGCGTTCACCGTCACCCGCTCCCCGGCCAACCGCCGGGCCAGGTGCCTCGTGAGCTGGTGCACTGCCGCTTTGCTTGCGCCGTAGGCGTAGTTCTCCACCGGCGAGACCACTGGCCCGCCGTCGATCGACCCGATCGTGATCACCCGTGCTGGTTCACCCGGCCGAGCGGCCACCGCTGCCCGCAGACCGGGCAGAAGCCCGACCGTCATGCGGAACACGGCCTTGACGTTGACCGCCCACACCGCATCGAACGCGTCATAGGGATGGTCCTCCAGTGGTCCCACCCAGGTGGCGCCCGCGTTGTGCACCAGCACATCCACCACCGGCGCCACCGCCAGCACCCGCGCGACCACCCGGTCCACGCCCTCCGCTGTGGACAGATCGCCGATCACCACCTCACAGCACCCCGACGCACGTAGCTGTGCCGCGGCCTCCTCACCCGCCTCCGGCCGGCGCGACACCAGCACCACCCGGGCGCGGCCGGCCGCGAAGCCGCCTGCGACCATCCGACCGATCCCCGTGGCGCCCCCGGTGACCACGACGGTCATGCCTTCCACCGAGAACAGTCCATCCGGGCCGACCGGCCCGCTGCGCGTGTATGTCTCCTCCATACGGCCTAGCCCAGCCCACTCGTAAGCCCGGCGACAGGGGAGGAGTGTGTGCCCGCTGTGTGCCGAGCACATTTCGCCGCCTGGCACCTTCGTGCAGGCTGGCCGTGCGGCACAACGTAGGACCGGCTGAGCCCGCAGCGGTGCCGCTCGTCCGGGTGTCCGCGTGCCGGGTGGATCTCTGCGCCGGCACTCGGCCTGCTCGTGCCTGACCTGGTCGGCATCCTGCTGGCCGAGCGCGGCCACCGCCTGGAGCTGCACCCGCCTCGCCGGGACGTACGACCGGCAGGGCGGGTGCACCGTGTTGTGCTGGCCAACTGGTGGACTCGGCGTCGGCCCCGAGGAGGAAGCGTCGTGGTTCCCTCCTTGCTGCCCGAACAGCACCGTCGTGGAAGGGGCAGCCATCGGTTGTTCCCCCCTCCAGCGTGGAAGGGGGGAACAACTGATGACGTCAGCATGGCAGGGTGCTCAGCCAGCGACAGGGGTTCCGTAGCGGCTGCGGTGGGCGTCCTCGAAGGCTGCGTGGAACGTGCGCTGCGTGGCCTCTTCGGCAACGCTCGCGCGGACAGTGCAAGCACGCTCCCAGTACTGCCGTGCCTGCGGCGTGGCGAGAAACGACTCGGCCGCTTCGTGGAGATGCACGGGCGTCAGCGCGCCGGTCTCCCACTGGAGTTCCAGCGCCATGATGCGTGCGTTCATGTAAAGGTGGGCCCGGATCTCGTCGTCGCTGAGACCCTCCAGCCGCTCGGTGACCCACAGCCGGGCCAGGCCCGGGTCCGCGACCCCCTGACGCAGGAGTTCCATGTGGATCCGGCGGGCTTCCAGGCGCAGATCGTCCCGCTTCCGGGTGCGCCACTGGGCCACAGACACGGCCAACAGCGCGATCGACGCGGCGATCAGCGCGGCATTCACGGCGAGCAGCACGATCACGCTTCCTCCAGGGGGCGTCCGGGTCCTGCCGCCTGATCGTCGTGGGTGATCGCGAGAGTGGCAAGACCACCCCGGCACATGCGGGCGATGATCTGCCGCATGGGGGCGTTCATGCGGCGATGGTGTTGCGGGTGGCGTGGATGCCGGTCGTATACGGATGGTCGCCGCCCAACACACGACTGCTCGTCTCCGCCACGTCGTCGATCAGTGTCCGGGCCCGAGCCGTCTGTCCCGCGGTGTGCAGGACCAGGGCGAGGTCGGCCCGGGCGCGCAAGGTGTGCGGGTGCCCTGCGCCCTGGCGCTCTTCCCGCAGGGAGATGAGGGCGTGGGCCTCGGACTCGGCTTCGTCTGTCTTGCCCAGGACGCACAGCGTTTCCACGAGCAGGTGGCGGGCGGCCCAGCTGTCGCGGTGGCCGTCACCGTGTGCGGCGACGATGTCCCGCACGGTGGCGCGGATGGATTCCTCGGACTCGTGCGGGGCGGTGCGGTACAGGACCCAGGCCAGGGTGAGGCGGCAGGACAGGGTGGCCGGGTGCTCGGCGCCCAGGGCGGTGGTGGCGCGTTCGACGGCAGTGGAGGCCAGCTCCTCCGCTTCCGTCCAGCGGTCCTGTTCGCCCAGGTTGTCGGCGAGCCGGGCCAGCGTGGTCAGCGTGTCGGGATGTTCCGGGCCCAGGTCCTGCTGCTGTACGTGCAGGACATGCCGGAGCTGGGTCTCGCCGGCCGGGTAGTCGGCGAGACCGTACAGCGCGAGCGCGTACTGCACGCGCGCAGCGAGGGTATCGGCGTCCTCGGTGCCCGAAGCCGGGGATATATCTGGGAGGAACTGCTCGTACAGGTGGGCCGAGGCGGCGAAGTCACCTGTCTGAAGGGCACGTTCGGCATGTCGGCGGAGGTCGTCTTCCAGCGTGGACGCGTTCATGGCGGGTCGTTCCTTTCGACGAAAACGATGCATGCTCATGCCATGCTCTACGGGTGTTGGCGTCTGCGGGGCCGGTTACGCGGTTCCCAGCGGGAGGACGGCGACGGGGTCCCAGTCCATCTCCCACCGGACGCCGCCGTCCGCTCGTGGGTGGGCGGTCCAGCGCACGTCGAGCAGGTGCAGGCGGGACACGGTCAGCGGGGCGTGACTGGGGCTGATCCGGCGCAGAGCGCTCTGGAGTGGGTCGGAGTCGGCTTGGTCGTAGGCATAGCCGAGGGAGGCGTGCCCGCGGCCTCCCTCATGAGCGATGGCCGAAGTGTCGTGGGCCTCCCACAGCGCGGAACGGACGAGGTTCTGCAGGGCTACGAGGCCCTGGTCGGGATGCGTGTCAAGGATGGCCCCGGTGCGGTTGGCTAGCGCACTGCCGCACAGCACGGTGAACGGCTCGATACGTGTGAGTCGGTCCTTGAGTGTGGTGATGAGGCGGGTGCGCTCGGTGGTGCTGATGTCGGTGCTGGGGGCGGCGGCGTCCATTTCGATGGTGATGTGCACGAGGTCGTCGGGCACACACCAGATGGGATAGTCGCCCAGGACCTCCCGGCAGGCCGCGGCGAGGTCGTGGAACTCCCTGTCCACCGGCTCAGGCCGGACGTAGAGATGGAGTGCTCCGGCCCCGGATTCCCACTCCTGGCCTCGGAAGGTCGGCACGAACTGCTTCATGATCCATACCTTGGTTCAGTGCGGCCGAGGATATCGGGGGCGAGTTCGCGTACAGCAGCGGTAGGGGGTTTCCAAGCAGCAGTGCCGCGGGCGTTGATTCGAAGTTTGTAGGCGTCGAAGTTGCCGATGCGCAGGGACATGCATTTCCTTTCGAGAGCTGTGGGTTGAGGGTGCAGTCCGGTTGTCAGGGCGCTTCGTCTGGCCTCTCGACGGCGAGGGCATCGAGACGCTCGGCGAGCGCGGCGGACCGACGTCCGGCTTCTTTGTGGACGAGACCAAGGGCCATGTGGGGTGCGTTCAGTTCAGGTAGGGGCGGACGCGTGCGGGATGAGCATGGGGCTGCCGTGCACGGGAGTCAGGTGTGGTCGGGGACTGGGTGGGCGAGGGCTACGGCGGTGACCTGGCCGAGGAGGGCAGCGTCCTTGCAGGTAGCGCAGCTGGTGACGGATTCGGGTAGTTGGCGCACGGTCAGCAGCGCACCGTCGAGCAGGGCACAACTGGTCTCGGGGTCAAGTACGACCTGGAGAACAAGGGGGTTTACGGTTGCGCCGGTGTCGCTGGTACAGCGAGGGCATCGGCCGTGCTTCGGAGCTGAACCGCCTGAGCCCTCCCAGCCGCCGACCGTGAGCCGGATGGCACGGGGACGGTTCGGGTCAGTGACGAGGCACCCCTTCTTTTCCAGCTGGTTGAGTTGGTAGCGGACGGATGCGGTGCTCTTCAGGCCCACCGCGGTGCCGATCTCGCGCATCGAGGGTGGGTAAGCCTTCAGCTGGACTGCAGTGCGGATGAAATCGAGGATCTGCCGTTGCCTGTGCGACAACGCCGTGTCGGGCGTGGGGGCGGAGTCCTCGACAGCAGAGGCCAGCTCACTGTCTTCGGCATTGGAGGAGTCGATCGTCATGAGGTTCCTGGGTTCGTCATCGGAATGTCCCGCGCCACTGCCGCGCTCTCACGGCGGGCTGTGGGCGGCATGGGCTGGTCACTTCGTGGCCCGCGGGAAGGCGATCTCCACGCGGCGGTTCTTCCTGCGGCCGTCCTCGGTCGCGTTGTCCGCGATGGGGTACTGCTCGGCGTAGCCGCGTACCTCGAAGGTGATGTCCGGGGCGTTGAGAGCGTCCGCGAGGACGTCCTGTACGGCGCTGGCCCGCTGCTTCGACAACACGAGGCCGTGGGCGTGTGAGCCGAGGTTGTCGGTGAAGCCGAAGACGCGGACCTGCGTTGCCCCCTGTTGCTTGATCTCCTTGGCGATGGCGCCGATGCGGGCCTTCGCGCTGCCGGTGAGATGGGCGCTGTCCTTGGCGAAGAGGACCTCGGCCTGCAGTGCGAAGGTCACGTCGGTGGGGGTGTCCTCACGGCGTTCGTCTCCGCCCAGGTCTTCTGTGACCGACTTGATGTCGAGGATCTTGGGAGGTGCCAGCGTGGCTCCCGTGGCCAGCTTGAGGGTGGGGTCGTGTGGATCAACCCAGGCCGTCATGGTGGCCGATGCGCCGGAGCGGGGGGTGCTGGGGCCGGCGGCGTGCGCGGGGGCGGCAGTGCACACGGTGGTGGCGGCCGCGACTGTGATCGCGGAGGCGACGGCCAGGGTGAGGTGCGGGGATGAGGCCGGGACTCTGGGGTGGAACATGAACCGTCTCACTGGGACAGCGCGATCGTGGCGCTGGAGAACGTGGGCAGTTGCAGGGTCACCTGGGTCGTCGTCGCAGGAGGGGCAGGGAATTGCATGTAGATCGGAACCGTCTGCCCGGCATCGAGGATGGAGAGGCCGGTGGTCGTCAGCGGTCGGCCGTCCGTATCCCGCAGCACGTAGTACCGCTTCTTGCCCCGGGCATCGGTGAGGGTGGCGCCGCCGAGCGAGAGGCCGTGCACGAGGATTTCGGTTTCATCGCCGCGCAGAAAGGCCGTGACGACGCGGCTTTTGGGCGAGGCGTTCGTGAGAGTGCCGCTCACCGTGAGGACCCCGCCCGGATCTTTGACGGCGGTGTCGACCTGGAGTAGGAACCCGTTTCCATCGCGGAGCCGGGCCAGCGGCTGGGCCGCGGCTGCCTGCCGTGTCTCGGAGGCGGAGTCAGCCGCGGTGGAGGTGGCAGGCGCTTTCGGCTGCGAGGTGATGCTCGCGCAGCCCGTGACCAGCACACATGTGAGAGTTAGTGCAGGCACACGCCGTGCGGTGCTTCGGGTAGCGGCCATGAGGGGAGTTCTTTCAGTTCGGTGTCATGGTGGAACTCGGCTGGAGGGCATGCCGATTGGCTGGCGATCCGGCCGGTGATCGTATGTGGAAACGTGTAGCTGTGCCGTCAGGCGGTGGGGGTCAGGATGCTGCCGAGTGTTGGAAGGTCGAACCGCACGATGACCAGGGCGTGGTCGGTCACCTCGGCAACCTCGGCGGTGGCCACGATCTCGACGCTTTTCAGGGCGGGGGCGAGGTCGGGTGTGCTGTAGGGACGATCGATGCGCTGCGGTGGCCCTTGGTCGGTGCGCTGCAGACTCGCCGTCGGGGCCAGAGCCGCCCGCTGCCCAAGGGCGGTGGCCGCGTACAGCGCGAGGTCGGTGAAGACGCCCTTGCCGCCGGAAAGGATCTCGTCCGGCACGGTATCGGAGACGCGGATGCCGTTGCGTTCGATGGTGCGGTGTTCATAGTGAACGGGGTCGTCGACCTGCTCCCAGTCGGGCAGAGCGGTGACGTAGCCGTTCAGGTGAGGGTGGTGTGCGGCGCCTTCGCTGTCGCGGTGGGGGTAGCTGTTGCCGTCGATTTCCAGCAGCGCACTCTGGCCGTGGTCGGCCAAGGCCGTCAGTCTCCTGGCCTCCGTCGCCCGGATCGCGGGATCGAAGTGGCACAGGTGGCCTGAGGCGATGTTGAGGGGCCTGGACGTGCAGTGCCGCTTGAGACGGACCCTGACGTGGCGGAACGACTTCCAGGGCCCGTCGTGCTCGAAGTCGTTGTCGATGGTGAAGACGTTGGGATCGATCATCACGCCCACCGGGTTGCGGCTTCGTCCCTCCTTCGGGGACGACATGTACGGGATGAGGCCGCCGAGCGCGTTAGCCTCGGCGTGTAGTTCGCTGCGGCCGTTGTCCCAGGCGCCGGTCAGTTCCTGGCGCCACACAAGGTGGGGTTTGTAGGACGCGAGGATGGCGCGTGCGGCATCACGGTGGTCTTCCTTTCCCGTACGCCCGTGGCCGTTGTGCTGGATATTCCATCCCGCTGCGACCAGCTCGTCCCTATCGGCGGCTGCGGTCAATTTGTGCCTCCTCTTTGATCGTGAATGAGCCCTCGCGCCGGGGACATGTTCCGGCGCCCAAAAGGGGCGGATGAATCGTGCGCATCGGGCCGGGGCGCGACCGCACCTGTTCGAGGACGGGACACACGGCACAGCGGCTGCCTTCTCGCGGGAGCGACCACGGAGGTGGCGGGCGTGTACCGCGTGCGACCGCTCGGCGGCAGCTGTATGTGCGCGGCGTGGGCGGTTCGAGACCGGGCCGGCGGGTCAGGCAGCCAGCGGTGTCTGGTTGCGGCAGATCTCGATGACCACGTCGAGGTCGAAGACCGTGACCACGGTGTCGTGGTCCGACTTTCCCTTCATTTCGATGACCTCGGTGTGGACGACGGCGGGCAGCAGGAAGTTGGTGGCGTGGATGTGGTCCACGCGGTGAGCAGGGCCGTGGGTGTCGGATGCGGGCACGGTGGGCGCGACGGCTGCCAGGCCGGGCCCGTTGGGCTTGAGGGCGGCGTAGCGGGCGGTGTCTTCCAGATGCGCGGTGAGCAGGATGCGGTCCGGCTCGGAGTCCATAACCCGCTGGCCGGGGGCGATCTCGTAGCTGCGGTGTGCCCGGTGCTGTGGATCCTTGATCTCGTCGAGCGTCGGGATCGGGAGTTCGCCGGGTACCAGACGGTCCGGCGAGACATAGCTGTTGCGGTCCATGCCGATCGCGAGCACGGGGAGCTTGCGCTTGATCACGCCGTGGGGACCCTGGTAGGTCTCGACCCGGTCGGCGAGCCGCGTCAGGTCCTCGGCCTCACCTCTGCGCTTCGTCGGTGAGTTGTAGGAGAGGTGGGCGGAGGCGGCCACCACGTCGATGTCGTCGGTGCCGCGCACGCGCAGGGTCATTGCGGTGGGGTGAAGCAGCCAGCCGGGCCACTCGGTGTCCCAGAGCGTGAGCTGCTCGAACACCTCGGGGTCGTAGTACAGCGCGGTGGCGTGCCTTTTCGGGCCGAGTTCACCAGCCAGGCGCAGTATGCGTTTGGACTCGGCGAACAGGGTGGCTCCGCGCCCGGTGGGGGTGTAGCCGAAGGTCTCCTGCCGGCACAGGATCGTGGGGCGCAGTTTGGCCAGTCGCTGGTGCGTGGCGAGCCATATGTCGTAGTTACCGTTGCCGTTCAGTTCGAAATTGCAGCTGACGACAGTGATTTGGCGCGGCATGGTCATGGCCTTCCTTGGAGGTGGCAGCGGGGTGCGGAGGGGCGACTGGGGGTGGCGGTTCGCGAGCATGCGGTCGGACTGGTGTGGGTGGCGCTTCGGAAAGCCGGGGCGTTCGTGGCTCGGCTGGGAATGCTGTGGAGATTTGGTACAGCCGACGTGCAGGGCGCTACATCTGGGGCCGCCTGGAGTCGTGGTTGCTGCGGCGCGTGGCGGCGCCGGCCTGTGTGCGTCGGTACGGGATGCCGTGCGCGCGTTCCAGCCTGCGCAGCAGCTCCTGCAACTGGTTGACCAGCACCAGCAGGTGTTCGTACGCCAGGTCCGCCCGCGGCCGGGAGCTGGCGCGGTGCTCGGTCCGCTCGATCAGTTCGTGGAGTTCGGTTTGCTCCGTGTCGCCGGGCTGGGCGGCAAGGGCGCGGGCGTGCGTGATCAGGGTGGGGGCAAGCGCCTCCAGTGTGGTGAGCGTGTCGGCGACGGCGCGTGGCGCGGAGACGATGCCCCGGTTCGCGATGCTGTCCAGCTCCCGCCGCGCGGCAACGATCGACGCGGTCACGTCGGTGTCGGCCGGGCTCGCGGCGGGAGTTGTGCTCGTCATGGAGGTCTCCGTGTCGGTCAGCAGGCAGTGGGGAACGGAAGGTCAGGCAAGGGGTGCCCGAGGGGCGATGCGTGCGAGGTAGCGTTCGGACCACTGGATGCGGTCGATGCCCCGGGCGATTTCACCGAGGCGGTAGAGCTGGAGGTCGTCCGGGCCGGCGGGGGCTGAGATCAGGTCGATGTCGCGGGAGAGGCGGGATATCTCGTAGTCGGCCCGTCCGCCGTATCCGCCGTGGGTGTCCTTGGCTTCCTGGAGTGAAGCCTTGGCGGCCCGGCTGTTGACGAGCTTACTGTTGAGCAGCTCGGCGTCGCACGGAACGCCTTGGTCCAGCAGGTGCGCTGCGTGATAGAGAGCGCCTTCGCCGGTCATCAGGCGGGACTTGATTTCCGCGAGGTGGTGGCCGACGACCGGCAGGTCGGCCAGGACACCCCCGTAGCGGGGGCGACCCGTGGTGAATGCGGTGGTCACGTCCAGCACGCGGCGGTGAAGGCCCAGTGCGACGGCCGCGAGGTTGGGTCGGCCGCACACGAGGGAGGCGGTGTAGGCGATGTCCAGTCCGTCTCCTTCCTCGCCGAGCAGGGCGCTGGCGGGGACGCGGACGTTGCGCAGCTGTACGTTGCCGGCGGTGAAGCCGTGCAGTCCGACCAGGGGCGGCTGGGTGACTTCGAGACCCTCTTGGTCGGCTTCGACGAGGAAGGCCGACAGGCTCCGCGGGCCGTCGCGTTTGCCGGTGCGGGCGATGACGACGTAGAGGTGGGCGATGCCGGAGTCGCCGACGAAGCACTTGTCGGCGTTGATGATCCAGTCCTTGCCTTTGCGGCGCGCGGTGCTGGTCATGCCGATGACGTGGCTGCCGTGTTCGGGCTCGGTGACCGCGATGGCCATGTACAGGGTGCCGGCGGCGATCGGGGGGAGCCACCGCTGTTTCTGCTCGGGGCTGCCTCGGTGTAGGAGGGCGAGTGTGGGGATGAGCGGGGCCTGCAGGATCGCGCCGGCGGCGCCGCTGATGTACGAGAGTTCGTCGAGCAGGATCGTCTTGGCGACGTGTCCGGCGGCCGGGCCCCCGTACTCGGGGCCGATGAACACGCCGAACCAGCCTCGCTCGCCCATGAGGCGTGCGAGGTCGTGGTCGGTGTGGGTGCCCGCCGCCTCCATCTTGGCGATGCGGGGGGCGATCTCTGCGCGGGCGAATTCCCAGACTTGCTCGCGCAGGCTTCGGTGGGCGTCGGTCAGATACGCGTCGACAGAAGACATCCTGTGTTTCCCCTTCCTCGGGCCAGCGGGCCCAACAGCCTTGCCGTGGTGTGCGGTCAGCGCGGCGGGGTGAGCAGGTGCGGCGCTTGGGCGGGCAGTTCGTCGATCAGGGCCAGGGCCTGCTGCTGGTAGTGCTTCATGAGGCTGACGCTGGAACGGCCCCAGGCGGTCACACGGTCTCCGACCAGGCAGATGGTTCCGATGCCCGTGTCCGTGGACTGGTGGATGAGAGGGCCGCCGAGGTAGGTGCGGGCGCCGAGTCGGGCGACGGCGCCGTTTCCGGCCCAGCGGGGGGAGTCGTAGATGTCTTCCAGGGGCAGGATCTTGCGACGGTCCAGGGTGTGAACGCACCACCCCTGGTCACGGGGCATGAACCGCTGCACGGGCGGGATCTCGCTGGCGGCGGTCTGGCTCGGGCCACTGCCCTGCCCGGCGGGGACGTACATGCCGGCGAAGTACTGGTAGCCGTCCTTGAAGATGTTGACCATGCTGTAGAAGCCGACGGGGCTGCCGACGAGTTCGGCCGCCTCGGCCGCGAGCGCCGCAGCGAGGTCGTCGAACACCGGGATCGGCTGGTCCTCGGCCAGGTTCAGGGCAGGCAACAGGCGCATACGCGCGCCGAGTTCACGGTCGACAGGGACGAGTTCGGGGCGGGCGGTCTGGTCGTCGAAGGCGGTCATCGGTGGTCTCCGGGACAAGGGTCAGGGTCGGGTGAGCAATGAGGTGGGTCGGGCGCGTTCGCAGACGTGCTCGAACAGGGCGATCAGCACGCGCCGGGCGGAGGTCTTCTCGCGCGCGTCGCAGGAGACGACCGGGATCTGCGGAGCCAGATGGAGAGCCGCTCGGACGGCCTCCTCGGCATAGGGGTGGGCCCCGTCGAAGCGGTTGATCGCCACGATGAACGGTGTTCCGCGGCGCTCGAAGTACTCCACTGCGGGAAAGCAGTCTTCGAGGCGGCGCGTGTCGGTGAGAACGATGGCGCCGGCGGCGCCCTCCGACAGGTCGTCCCACATGAACCAGAAGCGGTCCTGGCCGGGCGTGCCGAACAGCAGCAGCTGGACCTGTGCTGTCGGGCCGAATCGCAGCTCCCTCAGCGTGCGGGCGCTGAGGGGGAAGGTCATGCGGCCGAAGTCCATGGCCACCGTGGTCTGCGACTTGTGTTCGATTCCGGACAGGCTGTCCGTCCGGAGGCCGGCCATGGTGAGGTTTTCCTCAGTCCGCAGCGGCTTGATCTCGCTGACGGTGCCGACCAGGGTGGTCTTGCCCACCCCGAATCCGCCCGCGACCACGACCTTGGCCGGGATCGTCAGGTCAGAGGCTTCTGCGTAGCCCGGCAAGGACGTCCTCCAGTACTCGTAGGTCGTTGGTGGCTGTGGTGAACCCGGTCGGCATGGGCACCGTCAGGTAGCGGTCGTCGAGCAGGTCGGACAGCCAGATCTTGATCACTTGCAGGGGTTTTTCCAGCGTGGCGGCGATCTCGGCGACCGAGCGGGGCCCGGAACGGCACAGGTTGAATACTTGCGCGTAGTGGGTCTGTAGGGCCGTTGCGGGCGGTTCCCGGCTGGCCTGGACCAGGGAGGTCCGGTCGAGTTCGGGGTGCGTGGCGCGGACGCGCCCGTGGACGAGTGCGTACGGCCTGACTGAGCCCAGATCGTCTTCGATCCAGACCGCGTTGTCGTCGTGCGCCACTTCACAGGACCGGCTGGCCGCCGGCGGCGCCCTGGTTGCGAAGTGCCACGGAGAGGTGCTCGGGCATGCGCTTGACCAGCAGCGCCGTCTCGTAGGAGATCTGCTCGACGTCTGTGCTGCTGTCGGCCAGGACGCTGAGCAAGGCGCCTGCCCCGGCCGCCATGATGAACAGGTAGCCCTCGTCCAGTTCCACGGTGACCTGGCGGACGCCGCCGGCGACTTGGAGCTCGACGGTGGCGCCGATGGCCAGCGAGTGCATCCCGCTCGCGATTGCGCTCAGGGTGTCCGGCTCGGCTTCCTCGCGACTGCTGAAGTAGCCCACTTTCAAACCGTCTCGGGACGTCACCAGCGCGCTCTGCGCTCCGGACGTCCTGTCGACGAAGTCCTTCAGCAGCCACGTCAGGTCATTCGCCGGGGTGTCGGGCTTCATCGGATGCCTCCAAGGCATGGGGGGATTCGGAATGGTCAGGGGATGGGTGATCACCGGCAGAGCCGTGCTGGTCTGCGCGCCGGCGGCCTGCGGCGATCCGCGCCAGCAGTCCGCCGTCAGGGGGCCGAGCAGGCTCTGCGCGGCTCGCGGCGCCCCTGCGCAGTCCCTCGGCCAGATAGGAGCGCGAGGGGTCACGGACCGCCAGCGGCGGAGGAGTCTCGTCTTCCGCGGCGGGCGTGTTCCCCTGGACGGGGGAGGACGGTTTTGGAGATATGGGCTGGGGAGCGGTCCTGCGCTGGGGCAGAGGGGCAGCTCCCTGCCCGGGGGCGGCCACTGAGTGTGGCAGTGCCCCGCGCACGGGACGCGCAGAGGGCGCAAGCCCGCCCGAACCGGAGGCCCGGCGATGGCCATCGCCTCGGCCTCGTGGCCGCACACCTTGAACACCCGGTGCGGGACGGCTGGACGCAGGGACAGCCTGGCCAGGCTCCTCCCCGTCGGCGGCCGTGTGGTGCAACAGGTCGAACGGAATGACGACGACCGCTTGGTTGGAGCGGTAGACGTTGGTCTGCAGCCTGACCTGGAGACCGATCCGGCTGGCGTGGGTAGCCACCACCCACATCCCGATGCGTCCGTCGTGCACGTACTCGCCGACGTTGTGCCGTGACACGTCGGACAGCAGTCCGTTCAGCTGTTCCCGGGTGCGATCGGGCATCAGCCGTCCGTGATCATCGACTTCGATGGCGATCCCGGCCGACACCCGGACAACCCGGATCAGCACCGGTGTGTCGGGCGGCGAGAAGTTCGTTGCATTGTCGATGAGTTCGGCCAGCAGGTGAATCAGGCCGGCTGCCGCGCGGCCGTGGATCTCGCCCTCGACCGGCGACGCCAGTTTCACGCGCGGGTACTGCTCGACCTCGGCGATCGCGTGGCTGATCACGTCGGACAGCGAGGTCGGTTTGTCGGACCGCCGTGGCACCGAACCGCCCACCACCGCGATGCTCTCGGCGAAACGGCGAGCGCGCGTCGCCATGTGATCCAGCCGCCACAGAGGGCGCAGGACGTCAGGGTCCTCGATCTCGCGTTCCAACTCGTCGAACGTCGCCAGCATCTGGTTGAGCAACGTCAACATCCGCCGCCCGAGCGTCAGATGCGCGCGCTTTTCCTGCTGGGCGGAAGCGCCCAGGACCAGCGCCTGCGCGTCCCGTACGAACCGGTGCAGCTCGTACTCCAGAACGGCGAAGCGGTCCCGATCGTCCGGGGGCATGGGGAGTTCATGCAGGGCAGGCCACTCACCGCGTTGGAGCCGGTCCATGGTCTGGCGGATGACCTTACTGCCGTCGGCTGCCACCACCAGTAGCCGGGCGATCCACTGCTCCACCGCGTCCGTGTTCGCTGCCCGCTGGCGGTGCACTTCGCGGGCGGTCACATCACCGACGCGCCATGCCACTGCCACCACGATCAGGAACCCGGCGGCTGCCGCGGACCACATCAATGCGATGCCAACGGACCCCACAGCCCGGGTACTGACTGCGTATTCCGCGGCGGACAGCAATAGCAGCGAGGCAACGGGCGGCAGCACAGCGATCAGCCGCATCCGCGACCGCAGACCCCGTGCGGAGGCAAGACTCTGGCCGGGCGGCCTGCCGTGCCGCCGCCGAGCAGAACGGGACGGGCGTGAAGCATCAGACATCGGAAACCTCGGGGACGGACGGCCAGAAGGGAGCGCCAGCCACGTGGCCTGGGCAACGGACAAGGAGGGGACCGCCGGGATGAGGCGTATGGCCCGGGGAGCGGAGGGAGCCCACGTCCCGGCGGGCGCACTGGGCCGCGGCGAGAAGGTCGCGCTGCCTTCGTCCGCCCTGCTCGGTTGTGGCCGACGGCAGGTTCAACACCCCCCAGCTCCGGCTTCGGGCACTGTGGCGTCCGGGCCGGGACCTGTTGAGGAGTAATTGCCGGGGCACAGGCACCAGACCGCACCCGACGGGGGAATCGGCGTACGGCCGGGGCCCACGGGAGTGCCCCGGCAGCCGGTCTAGATGCGGATGTTGCTGAGCGCGTCGGCCGCACTCTGCACGATGCGGCTGATCGACGGAGCGAGGGAGCTGTCGTGGAGGTAGAAGCCCAGGAGCACGGCCGCTACTGCGTGGCCGGCCTTGAGGCCACCCTTGCGGATCAGCAACCACACCACCACGGCCAGCACGAGGACCAGGGAGACGTTGATGCTCACGGACGTGGATTTCTGCCAGGGGGGTGATTCCGAGGAGTCCCGCAGGGGCAGTCGGGCCAGCGATGACGGCCAACGCGGCTGCGGGACTTGGGGCGTTCGCCCACCTTGGGGGTGGCGTGCCTGCGCAGGTTGTGGCCGCGATCGTCCCGGCGCGGCCGAAACGGGCCGTTATGCCAGGAAAGGCGGGGAACAGGGCGGGCACGGTCTCCTCCGGGTGTGCAGACTTGTCGTCTTGCGTCATGTCCGCGACGCCCGGGTGACCGTTTCCGGCCTTCGTTGAGTTTATAGGTAAACCAGCACAGTATTCGACGGTCTCAGACCAGAATCCTGTGAAAGATGCATGATGAACAGGGTGATCGCATCCAGAACGGAATTACCGCTGTGCTGTGGCCTTGGGGACGTAGACCGCTATGCCGAGAATCATCCAACTGACGTTCATCCAGCAGGATCGAAGGCGTCCTTAGTCTACGGATTAACGGCATTTGACTGGCTATCGCGGGGACGGTGGGATCAGTTCCTGCGCGGCCAGTCAACAACGAGACGACTGTGGGCCTTGTCGATGACGAAGCGCGGTTCGGATCCCCGCAGTTGGTTAATGCTGTCACCGACGGCCATACGGAAGACGGGGGCGGGCGCATTGTTACCCCAGCTTTGGTCCCATTCGTCGATCGCGGTGGCGACCTGGTCGGCAAGGTCTGCGGCGCGCGGACCGTGGCCGATAACGCCGATCTGCCAGAACACGCCTTCCTCGTCTTCACCTTCCCGCTTGGTGAGGTAGGCCAGGGTGTCGTCATCGAGTGCGGCCATGGAGCCCCAGCCGAAGTTCGGGATGAGACCGGGGCGGGAGCCGGGCATCCGGGACAGACCGTTGGCAAGCGCATACGCCAGATACAGATAGAGCCACTGGTAGGAGTCGCCCTTGCGGAACTTCACGCCGGTGTAGATCTCGGCCGGGGGCTGGTCCAGGACGGTGCGGATTGCCTCGCGGTCGACGTTCTGCTCGCTGTAGGTCTCCAGGCGGACGTCGCCTTCGCCTGACATGTCGACCATGGTGCGGATGTCGTTGCAGACGCCCTTGCGCAGAGGAACGAACGTCATCATCTCGGTGGAGACGGTCCTCCAGGTCTGGCCGTCACGTTCAAAGGCCAGGCTGCGGGAGATGCTGCCGCGAATCCGCATCGGGATGACCAGGCGCCCGCCGGGTGCGAGCTGGTCGAGAATCGCCGGGGGGATGTCGCCGGCGTCGACCGTGAACTGCACGCGGTCGTACGGGGCATGCTCGGCAAGGCCGGCCGCGCCGTCGCCCAGCACGACCTGCACGTTGGTGGCCCCAGCCTGCGCGAGGTTCTTCTGGGCGCCGTCGACGAGGTCCTGGTCGACGTCCACGGTCCACACGTGGCCGTCGGGTGCTACGAGCCGGCCGAGGAGCGCCGCGTTGTAGCCGGTGCCGGCCCCGGCTTCGAGGATCGTGTGGCCGGGCCGGGCGTCGAGTTGTTCGAGCTGGGTGGCGACGATGGAGGGGGCGGAGATGCAGGAGATCATCGCGCCCGTCTCGTCGTGCTTGACGGCCACGGCGTCGTCGACGCAGGCGTCTTGAAGAGCGACACCAGGGAGGAACCGGTGGCGCTCGATGCTCCGGAAAGCGGTGATGATCTCCGGGGTGCGCAGGTGGCCGCTGCCGATGAGGCGGTTCACGAGGTCTTCGCCCCACACGGCGGGGTCGGGAGCGGGCGTCACGGTGGTCTCCATCCAGGTGAGGTTAGAGGGCTGCGAGGTGGGAAGGCGGGGAGGCGCGTCGGCGGCTTCCGCCTGTATGCACAGGCGACTTGACGCAGTCAGTGCCGTAGCCTCCCGCTCGTCGAAAGCGTTGAGGCACGGTCCAAGACGTCGATCGGGTGAGAGGGGAGCGCAGGGCGCGGCGCAGGTCAGCGGAGCGTCGGCGACCGTTGCGTCAGCTGACGCCGGGGCGTATCACATCCGGTGGTACTCCTTCCTCCGCGGTGAGGCAGTGGGTGAGGCTCGCTCCAGCTGTGTGGACGGCCCGCATGAGCGTGGACTGCGCCGACTCCGGCAGGGCTCCCCGGCCGAGGCCGCCATCGCGGACGATCTCCTCCAGCTCATGGCGTGACCGCTCGCCGGCCGGTGGAAACGGGTGGTGGAGGATCGCGCGCGCGGCGTAGGCGTCGCCGGCCTGAACGGTGTCGATGACGATCGTGTTGTGCAGGGCGTGCACCTCGGCCTCGCAGCCTTGCGATGCCAGATCGATCGCCGCCAGGACCAGTCTCACCCGGAACATGCGCAGGTGGGGCGGGGCCGGCGCCAGGGCACTGTGCACGGCGTGTGCCACAGCGGTGAACCCCTCCGATGTGGCGCAGCCCGTCAGGTAGTCGGCGTAGCGGCGCAGGAGGTGGGCGACGGCTTTCTCCCCCGGTTCGGTGGTTGTGGCCGTTTCGATCAGGGAGTTGGCTGTGTCCGGGGTGTCCGAGTGCAGGCTCGCGATGACGCGCGCTTGCCTGCCGTCGTGCAGCCGGTCGGGGGCCGTGTCGTAGGTGGTCGCGTGCGCGGCTGCCTCGGCCCATTGGCCGGTGGCGACGAGGAACCGGGTGCCGTCTTCGAGGAGGAGAGCGTTCAGCCAGGGCTGGATGTGGTTCAGGGTCGCGTGGGTGGTGAAGCCCGTGAGGTCGATGGGATGGCCGTGGACGGTCACGGTGCCGCCGTCGTGTGCGGCGCGGTGCACGCTCATCAGCTGCTGATAGGCGGCGTGCGGGTCTCCGGCGCGGGCGGTCAGGCGTACGAGGTTGACGATCGGCTGGAGAGCGGCGATGGCGGTGTCCCCGGTGACGGGCCATGCCGCCTGGAAGAGGCGGAGTTGGCGCAGGCACAGATCGGTGGCCAGGTCGGTCATGCCGCAGTCGGAGGCGATCAGGGCGGACAGGTTCCAGGTGGCGCACGCGAGGTTGATTCGGTCGAGGAGCGGCCCGTCCTGCGCTGACTTCTCCGCGCAGGTGTGCACTTCCTCGACCCGGGTGGCGAAGCTGGGGTAGACGAGGTGGCGTCGGCTGACCAGGGGCAATCGCCGGGCAAACCGCTGGAGTTGGGCTGGCGGGGGCGAGGCGGTCACGGTGTGACCCTTTCCGTGGAGGCGTCCTGGTGCAGGATCGCGGTACGCGCCGCGTGCGCGAGGACGCTTTGGGTACGGGCGGGCAGGCCGAGCCTGTTCCAGTGGAAGATCACGTGGTAGGCGATGACCTCGCGCAGGCCGCGGCCGAGGGTGCCGTCGCGGTTGGCTGCGCCGAGTTCTCGTCCCGCGTGCCGGAACGCGCTGACCCAGTCGGCGGTGGGTTTGAGTGAGCGGTCCGACTGGAGCATGGGGCCGGCGGGGCTGGTGTCGGCGAGGAGCAGGTGCCGCAGGGTGTCGGCCAGGGTGTGGACCTTGTCGGCCGGTACGTCCGCGGGGAGGGGCCGTTGCCCGGTGACGCGGTGCCAGACGTCGCCCTGCTCGAACCACTCCAGTCCGGCGGCGCGCATCAGCGTGGCGCACAGCAGCAATGACAGCTCCCGGCGGCCCAGCTCGCCGTGAGATGCGGTGAGGATGGCGCGGCTGTCGGCGTCGAACAGGGCATGGGCGATCGTCATGCCGGCGTTGCCGCCGAACGCCGTGGTTTCGGGTTCGTAGGTGCCGGGCCACCAGCGGTGGATTCTCCCGCCGGTGGCGAGTTCGTCCAGTGCGTCGGCCAGTGCCGCGGGCAGCTGCGTTCCGGGAACCGGCAGCAGCCGTATCCGCCAGCATGGGTGTTTGCGTATGAACCACCAGCTCGTGATCTGCCTGTTCTGCTGGGTCAGGTCCAGGATGGGGGCGATGTGGTCGGCGGCGGTCTGCTCGGCCTTGTCCCAGTCGGTGAACTGGACGTACAGCTGACGCCACGCCGGGGGCCCGGCCTGCTGGGCGAGCGCGTGCTGCCCGGCCTGCTGGTAGACGGTGACGGCAGCGTCCAGATCGGCGGGTTCGAGTCCGGCTCGGGCTGCGGCCGTGTCCGTGCTGACTCCGGCCAGGACCTCTAGTACGGCGTACAGGGTGGCGTCCAGGCGGGCGGGCTGGTTCAGTCGATCAGCAGGCATGTGTCCCATCCCGAGGTCGGCGCGGCGTCGTGGACTGCGGTGATCAGGGCCAGGGCGGTGCCCGCGTCGCCTTGCAGGAGTCCGGGGCCGGTGCCCGGACGGGCCTGCCCGATCAGTCGGGCGGCCACGTCGGACAGAGCGGCGCGCAAAGCCGGGGTGACGGCGTCGTGGGCCGCGCGGAAGGCGGTCTGGTAGGTGCCTGCCCAGCCGTGACACAGGCCCGCGTCGGTGATCTTGGCGAGCTGGTCGGGGTCGGTGAGGCAGCGGACCATGGCGTCCTCGTACAGGTGCTGGCGTGCCCTGTCGCGGCGGGCGAGGGCGGCGAGCTGTCCGGCGCGGGCGATGCCGGGGGTGCCGTAGCACCAGCTGGGCCGGGCCGGGCCGCGTTGGGCGGGTCGGCCGGAGCGGAGTTCGCCGAGGTGGAGGTGCTCGGGCCACCAGGATCCGGAGGGCCCGTCCTGGCGCCAGGTGTCGAGCCAGTGGAGGATGGTGTCGATGGCGTCTTCGTGGCCGTCGACGCGCACGCCTTCGCGCAGGGCGCGGGCCAGGAGGAGGAGCGGGCCGGTGATGCCGTGGGCTGTACCGAAGTTGGCGTGGCCGTCTCCGACAGCGGAAGGCGTGAGGTCGGGTTGGTGAGCGACCCACCAGCCGGGTAGAGCGCCGTCCTCGCCGTGCCGGACGGGAACGGTCAGCCGCACAAGGTAGTCCAGGATCCGCTGCGTTGCGGAGCCGGAGGGGGACCGGCGCAGCAGGTACGCGCCGATCCCCGTCAGGCCGTAGAAGATGTCGTACTCGTGGAAGCCAGCCGGACGGCCGCTGTCGATGCGTGCCTGAGCGGCGTCGGCTCTGCGGTGCGCGAGTTCAGCGACGTGCCGGTCCACGGCGCAGAGCGCGTCCTGGTAGCGAGGCGCGTCGGGGGCGGTGGCGCAGTCGAGTATGAAGGCGACGGCGGGTGCCCCCAGGTACAGGCCGCTGGTGTCGGCGGCGCTGATGGTGGTGGCGACGGCGGTCTTGATCCACCGGTGGGCCTGCGGCCACGTGCGGTGTCGGATATGTGCGCGCTCGATGTGCAGGAGCGCGGTTCCGGCGGCGCCGACGGCCAGGTCCTGCGCTTGCCATGGCTGTTGTGCGGGGGCCGGGGAGGGGAGGGCGAGGCGACGGGCGAAGGCGTCCACCAGCAGGGCTGGGCTGGTTGTGATGGTCATGGCTGCCGCTCCCGGTATCGCAGGGCGCAGGCCCGGGCGAGGCGGCCGGTGGCGCGTTCGTGATCGGCATCGACCGGCAGGGCCCGGATGTAGTGCTGGTGCAGCAGCGACCGCAGTACGCCGTCGGGTTCGCGCTCGGGGGCCAGCTGCTGGCGGTAGGCGGTCAGGGCGGCAGTGCGCTGGTGCCAGGCGGCCACGACGTCCGGGCCGCCGGGCAGGTTCAGGACAGTGGCGTAACTGGGCTCGGCCAGGGCCAGGGTGAGCGCGGTACGGTCCCGGGGAAGCGGGCCGCGTTCCTGGGGCAGGGCGTGGGTCAGCCAGTTGGCCGCCCGGTCCGCGTCGCCGAAGAACTGCACCGTCAGGTCGAACATGCTCGCCGCGGTCAGGGCCTGCCCGGTGGCGGCGTCCTCCCCGGCGGCACGGATCTGCGCCACGCCTGCGGCCGAGTCCGCGGCGAACACCCTGTGCGCGGCGTCCAGAGCGTGGCCGTCTCCGTACGGGCCGGTCTGCGGCTGGCGGGTGACCAACTCCACGCGAGCGGAGAGGTGTTGGCTGTTGAGGTTGTCTGCCCAGGAGTTGACCAGTTGGGCGGCCGGCCCGAACGCGTCGGGGCCGGGCAGGAGCAGGTACAGGGCCAGGTACTGGTCGGAGTCCGGGCGGGCAGAGTCGCGGCGGCGCCTAAACCACCAGGGCGGCGCCGTGGCGAACTGGCCGAGCAGATCGGGCAGGTGGCCGGTCAGGATCTCGTCGTACCGCTGGGGGTGCGCGAACAGTCGGGCATACAAGACGGTGGACTGGCTGGGCGTCCCGGGGGCGGCGGCAGCGGCATCCGGCAGGCGGGGCGGGTCGGCGGGGGTGGAGTTCGCCAGAGGGATCAGGAGTGGTGGGGGCGGCCGATCCATGCCCAGTCCTGTGCAGTGGTGCTTTCGCGCAGTTCGACAACGCGGTTGCGGTCCACGCCGGCGCGCAGCAGCGCCCGGTGGATGCGCTGGTCGAGGTCGAGGGGCAGCTGCTGGCCGTCCTCGACCAGAGCCAGGTGTTCGGGGACGCAAAGCCGCTCGCGCCATCGGGTCAGGGCCTTGTCCCAGTCGGCCATGGGGGTGGCCCGGCTGGGCAGTTCCTCGGCGGACAGCAGCCAACGGGCAGGTGCGAGGATCGTCCGCTTGTACCGCACGCGTGGCAGGTAGGGCAGGGTGGCGGCGACGCCGAAGGTGAACTGCCGGTAGGCGGCGCTGCGGGCGGTGGTGATCTCCGCCAGGAAGCGGGCGAGCGGCGGCGTGTGGACGGACGCTTCCAGCGCGTGGGTGACGCGAGGCTCGACGTGCTGCCCCGTTGACCTGCGCACCAGATAGAACCGGCGGGTATCCGCAGTCACCGCCAGGTCGTCGAGCGGGATCACGCCGGGGCCGGACTCGTGGTGCTGGCCGAGAGGGATGGTGAAGGGCAGTACCTGCACGGTGCGGGCGATGTTCTCGTTGCGCCGCCGCCGAGGGGTGAACGACAGCTGCGCCGCGACGGCGCCGGGGGCGGCGGTCGCGTAGGAGTCCGTGAGCGCGGTCTGCGCGGACGGTGGGAGCAGGTGCGCGAACCGGCCGAGCATGCTGCTGCCGGGGCGGGGGGCCCCGGTGACCAGCAGCCGGTAGTCGCCGCTCTGCACGGCGTCCAGAGTGGGGGCGTGGATCTCCACGGCGATCTCGGCCCGGGGCAGGGGCAGCAGCGGTTCGGCGTGGTCGGCGGTCAGGTCGGCGATCGTCGCCCGGGTGAGGACCAGCTCGCGCCTCCCGTCGAGCATCGCGTCCTGGAGCAGGCGCAGGATCTTCTGGTCCCGGTCGGTCACCTGATAGGGCGGGCGGGCGCGCTCGGAGCCCAGGAAGCCCGCGGGCAGGCCGAGGCCGCTGTCCGCGACCACATCCAGTACGGGCACGAGGGCCTCGTTGCCGTACCGGTCGAGGAACCGCTGGTGGTAGTCGCGCCATTGCGGATACCCGTACGGATGGGGCGACAGCTGGTGCATGACCTGGGCGGCTTCGGCGGCTTCGGCCAGGAGGGCTTCGGGAATGTGGGCGGTGCAATCCAGTGCGGCGTCCACCAGGAGGGGGACGCGGCCGGTGGAACTCACGCGCTGCATGCTCTGCGTCAGCCGGTCGCTGGGCATCCAAGGCGCGGCCGTGCTGGGCTGGTTCATGTCAGCCCGGATTGAGGCGAGTTGGGAGGTCAATCCGGCGAGGTCGGGGATGCTGGAGGCATCAGCTTTGTCCAGCTCGTCGCATAGGTGTGCGAGGGTGTCGATCGAGGTCATCGGGGGCCACAGGCTGCTGATCAGAATGTTCTTGCTCAACAGGTTGAAGATCAGGCCGGTGAGCCGTTCTGGGCGCGCCGTAGGGAATTGGCGGGCCAACTGATGCACGAGCCTGTCGTACGGAATGGGGGAGCGGCTCGCGGCCAGCACGGCAGCCACAGCCCGGGTCTGGCGGAGGGACAGCTCGATCGGGGCGTAGCCGGAGGTGTGCGCGTCGGCTGGCATGCCCTCGACCACATGCCGGTTGCCTCGGGAGCGGCCGGTGTTGTTGGCCACGACCGTCAGCCGGGCCAGCAGGGCGGGGTGGCTCTCCAGGCGGGTAATGACGTCCGTCAGCCAGTCGGAATCAGGGCGCAGAACCGTGCGGTACCCCTCACCCCACAGAATGTGGGCGGCTTGAGCGGGCTCGGCGGGGGCGACGCCTGCGAATACCCCGAACGGGGTGGGCCGGTGGTTCCACCGCAGGAGGTACGCGGCTACAGACCGGACGGCCCGCCTGATACGGCGGCCGTCGGTGACGGTGCCGTTCAGGATCTCGGCGACGCGTTGACACAGGACGGGGCTGGCTGCGGACAGCGCCGTCGGCACCGGGGCGCGCCATACCTCCTCGAGCCACTGCCGACCGCGGATCGTGGCGTCGTCCCCGTGCAGGTCAAAGTCCGGCACGGGGATCGGCCGCGAAGCGGTGGAGGCGCGCAGCAGCATTCCGGGCTGCCACTGATACGTGAGGGGTGATCCCTGGGCCACCGGTGTCCCTTCCTGTTGTGGGGTGCGCGGACGGGTGGTGCCGGGGCGGCAGCGGTGATCGGCTGCCGCCCCGGCTAACGCCGCGTGTCAGGCGGCGTCCTCGATGGAGGACTGGCAGGCGCTGGCCCCGTTCTCGCAGGTGTTGCCGCAGCCGTCGCTGGTGGGGCACATGAAGACGGTGAGGGGGCTCTCGGAGATGACGACCTTGATGTCCAGCTCGAAGTCGTCGTCGGCGAGGCCGTCGACCGGCAGGTTGGCCGGGGCGGTGGGGTGGTCGAGTACGGCAGTGGTCATGGCGATCACTCTCTTTGTCCGATGGGATGGTGCAGGACGGCCTGGCCCGGCGCCGTGTTTTACGCAGTCGGCCAGGAGATCGAAATCCGGCTGTGCCTCTTGTCGATGATCCGGTCGCCGGTGATCCGGTCATCGGGCGTGCCCGCCGGGTAGACGGTGATGTGCGGGCCGTCAGCGCCGCGGAGCTTTTCGCCCCAGGTGCGGAAGATGTCGGCGATTCGCTCGGCGAACTCGGCTGCGTCGGGTCCGAAGGCGTGGACGCCGTACTCTGCGGTCTTCTTCTCGGTGTCGCGGCGCACGACGCTGTAGGCGAAGTGCGGCCCGTCGATGGCGACCATGGACCAGCTGTTGCCCGTGGGGCCGATCTTGCCGGTGGCCAACTCGGGGTTGGTGGACATGAAGCAGAACGTCGGGACCTGCGTGGACAGGTACATCTGGAGGTTGCCGATGGGCTCCTGGCTGGCGACGGTCACCCCGGTCCACGTCTCGGCGCGGGCGCTGTTCAGGACGCCGTCCAGCAGGGAGGGGTTGGCGGGCAAGCCCTCGTCGAAGCGCAGCGTGACGTCCTCCGCTCCGGGGAGCTGCATGACCTGCTGGGCGTGGGAGCCGGCGCCTTGCACCGCGACGAACCCGCACACGTGGGCGCTGGCGGCGACGAGGTGGTCAGCCTGCCGGATGAACCCGTACGTGCGGGTCAGGCCGTTGATGCGCAGCGGTACGACGAGCCGGCCGTCGTCCTTGAGCTGGTCGATCCAGGCGGGCGGGATGTCCCAGGCGCCGAGCGTCACCACGATCGCGTCGTAGGGGGCGTACTTGGCGACACCGTCCTCCGCGTCGGCGACCACGACGTTGACGTTGGTGTAGCCGGTCTCGGTGAGGAACTGCCTGGCTCGGTCGGCGGGCGCGGGGTCGATGTCGACGGTGGTGACCTGACCGGTGGATCCCACCAGCTCTGCCATGTAGGCGGCGTTCGGCCCGTTGGTGCCGATCTCCAGCACGTTGTCGCCCGGGCGGATGCCGGCCTGCTCCAGCTGCATCGCCTGGATCTGCGGGGCGGAGACCGAGCTGGTGTGATTGCCGTGCTCGTCCTCCTTGGTGATCACGGCGTTGTACGTGCTGTATGCGTCGCTGAGCGGCGCCTCGGGCACGGCCAGGTGCCGGGGCACCTTGCGCATGGCTGCCTCGACCGCGGGCGACACGATCGTGCCGTCCTCCTTGAGCTGGTCGACGACCTTGTTGCGGAGCTGGGTGGCCTCGTCGGGGTCCACGGTCACATCGGTCATGGAAAGGGGTTCCTTACGTGGTGTTCTTGCACAACTGCGCAGGCAGAGGGGCCTCGCGCGGTTCGCTGGCGGATGCCGGTTGGTCAGGAGCGGTTGGCGCTGCGGCCCAAGGGCACCTCCTGGATGCGTTCGAACGTGTAGGTGTGGCGGTCAGGGTGCTGGGTTTCCATCACCAGCCACACCGAGTCAACGCGGGTGGTCACGTGATGGCGGGCGCGGCGCAGCAGGGCGGAGGCCAGCGAGTCGGCGCGGTCCATCTGAGCGAGGTAGTGGGTGTCGACCTTTCCGTAAGCGGCCGACATATGAGGGAAGTACGCCTCGGCGGCCTCGGGCAGGACGAGGCCGGCGTTTGACAGACCGGCCCGTACACGCAGGTTCAGGTGCAGCGGTGGATCGGCGGGCACGTCATGGGGCCAGACGCGAGCGAGTACCGCGCTGCGGCTGAGTGCGACTGGCCCGATGTCGAGTGTGAACGGTTCCTGGTGGGCCAGTTCGGTGCGAAGGGCGTCTGCGGCGTCCTTGAGTTGGCGGGGGCCGACACGCTCGTCGGCGTAGTCGTGCGACAGGGCGCCCTGGATGGTCCAGTGCAGGTCCTCGTCGGCGACCGGGGCCACGAGGTCCTCGTACGAGGCGAGGACTTCACGCACCTGCCGGAAGTAGTCGACCACCGCGGCTGGCGGCAGCCACAGCACATGCGGGCGGACGCTGTCCTCGGTGGCAGCACCCTCGGCACGCCACAGCCGTCCGGGATGCATGAACGCCTTCATGCGGCGGTCACCTCCAGCTCGTGCAGGGCGAAGTCGGCAGTGACCAGCAGGTGGTCCGCGGCGGCCTCGGCGTCGGGACCGTAGTGGGTGCGGTGCGCGCGGGCGGTGGCGGCGACGTTCTCGGTGACGCGGAGGGTGTCGATGCGGCGAAGACCGAAGTCGTCGGCTCGGCCCTTGGAATCGATCCAGTGCCCGCACGACCACTGCCACGGCGCGTCCAGGACGGCGGCGCTGTCCCGGAGCCCGCCGGGGTCGCGCCGCAGGAACTCCCCGGCATCACGGTTCGCCAGCTTGGGTGCATCGGGATTGTCTGGGTCGAAGCGGATCTGGTAGCGCAGCTTGCGGTGCTCCTGCTCCAGGTAGGGCTCGGGGTCGTAGTACGAGCCGTCCGGGCGCCGGTCGGCGCTGATCGAGTTCCAGTCGGCCGCGACGCCGCCAGCCACATCGGGCTCCTGGAACACCGAGAGCACGCGGTGGGCCTCCTGCAGCCGCCGCTCCGGGCGGAAGGGGTCGGCGTGATATGAGCACCAGCGGGTAGGCACCGGGCCGCCGGTATGGAAGTCGGCCATGGCCAGGCCGTGCCAGAAATCGCTGCCGCCCTCGTACGCCCGGAATGTGCCGGGCACCGGCTCGACGTCGGGCGTCCACAGTAGGCCGACGTGGAAGCGGTGGGCGCTCGCTCCCGGAGCCTGGCTGGCCAGGGCAGGGATCGCCTTCCTGCGGTGGGCCGGGATCGCCTCGCACGAGAGGCCGGTGTCCTGGCCGAGCATGCGTAAGAGCCGCCGGGCGTCGGTCTTGGTCGGGCCGAGGAGTTCTTGGACGCCGAGGACGCCGGTGCGGTTCTGGAAGGCGGCGCGGATGATGCCGACGATCAGCTCGTAGCGGCGTTTCTGGTCGGGCGTGGTCGGTATCTCAAGGTTGAACAGGTTGTACGTGCCGAATCGGAACAGCGCCGATGTCACGGCGGACTCCCTCTTTCGTCGTGGTCAGTGCGCGGCCGAGGCGGACGGGTGGACACACACGGGGTAGCGGTGGGCGGGGGGATGGTCGATGGGCAGGTCGGGATGCCAGCAGCTCAGGACCTGGGCGGAGGGCACGAATAGCGGGCCGGGAAGAGCGTCCAGGCGGTGCCACCGCCATTCCGCGACCAGGTTCGGTTCCCTGGCGGTCGGGGTGCCCTCGAAGCGGCGGACCAGGACGGCGGCGGTGAGGCGGTTGAGGCTGTGCCGTGCGTCCAGCAGCAGCGTGAGCACTCGGATGTCCCCGGGGTTGGCGACGAGCCCGGTCTCCTCGGCGAGCTCACGGATCGCGGCTGTCTCGATCGACTCGCCCGCGGTGTCTGCGGCGTCCACCGTGCCTCCGGGCAACTCGAATGTGCCCAGGCGGTGTTGTCCCATCAGCACGTGGCCGTCCGGGTTGGTGACGATGATGCCGACGCCCAGGGCGGCCTGCGCGAGGGGCGGGCGATGGCTGCGCTCCTGTGCCGCGATGCGGGGTGGGGTGGTGTGCTGATGGCGGCGGGCCTGGATGAGCTGGACCACCACCGGGTTGCTGGGGCCCGGGGCTTGCAGGAGGTCGGTGGACTCCACGGCGAAGCCGTGCTCGGCCAGCAGCCGTTCCCAGACGTCGGGGGCGAGAACCCACATCTGCACCGGGATCGGCGCGGTCTTCGCCAGCCGTACCTCCCCGTGGCGGGCTGTGACGGTCGTTGAGGGGCCCTCGTTGAGGTCGGTGTGCAGGGCGGAGAAGACTAGTCGTCCGTGCGGCCGGATTCCGTCCCGCAGCGCGGGCAGCAGCCGGTACGGGTCGATGTAGGACAGGCCGTGCACGGAGTAGACGAGGTCGTAGGGCTCGGCGTCGCGCAGGTGCGCTGCGGCGTCACCGAGCAGGAACCGCACACCCGGCAGTGAGGCGAACCGGCCCTGGGCGCGCTGCTGCTGGGTGGCGGAGAGGTCGATGGCGTCGACGAAGGCTGCGTGGTCGCGGGCGAGATGCGCGGCGTGGATGCCGGTGCCGGAGCCGATGTCCAGCAGGCGGTAGCCGGCGACGTCGCCGAGGACGCCTGTGCCGGGACCGGTACCCCAAAAGCCCCAGTCGATCTCGGCGACTTCCGGGGGCTGATAGCCGCGGTCGAGCTGTCGGCGCCCGTACTCAAGCCAGGCATTCGCATTCACCGCTTCCGGCGTCGTGGCATCGGATGTGTTCACGCTGCCTCCTTGCGGAGTCGGTGCAGGGTGCGGTGGCCGCGTTCGACGAGTTCGGGGTCGCCGTGTGCGGCGCCGTACTGGATGCCGCTGAGCGCATCGAGCGCGGACAGGCCCTGCAGCGCCTGGGCTTCATCCGGCGACACAAGGCGGCCGTAGCCGTCGAAGAAGGCGGCTTGCCGGGCAGGGGCGTTCGCCCAGGTGTCGGCGATGCGGATGAAGTCACTGACGAGGGGGCCGACTTCGGCCCGCTCCCAGTCGATCAGGACCAGCACCATGTTGTCGTCGAGCAGCAGGTTGCGCAGCTGGAGGTCGCCGTGGCGCGGGCCGTGGGGGATGGGCGGCAGGGTCGTCAGGCGCTGGGCGAGGCGGCGGATCAGCTCCTCTTCGCCGTCCTCCAGGAGTCCGTCGGTCGCGGCCATATGGCGTTCCAGTTTCGCCAGGCCGCCCACGGCCTGCGCCATCATGGGCGGCTCGCAGCAGTGCAGGGCGCGCAGCAGTTGGCCGAGCTGGCGGTAGACCGCCTGCCAGGTCGGCTCGCTCAGCTCGGCGCCGTGCAGATTGATACCCGCCCGGGCGGTGACGACGGCAGCGAGCTGGTCGGGGTCGGCGGCCACCAGCTGGGGCGCGTGCTCCCGGCCGAGCGCCGGAACCCAGCGTCGGTAGGCCCCCACCTCGCGCCGGTGGAACCTGTTGTTCTGGTGCACCTTGAGGAACCAGCTGCCGCCGCCGCGGCCGGTCACCTTCCACACGCAGGAGCCTTCGCGCGCCCAGGACGAGTCCGTGGCTCCGACCAGCGGGCCGATGGCCTGTTCGGCGAAGTCGGCGAGCTGATCACCGAGCACGGCGCGCGCATCCGGTGCCCGGGTCGGCAGCGGACGCAGACGGATGGGCCCGGCCGGGTCGTAGGCGATGGGGTCGTCCGGCTCCTGGAGGTGAAGGGCCGCGGTGTGGCCGTCGCGGTACGCCTCCAGGCCGGCCCGGCAGTAGGCGACCATGTCATCCGGCGGCTCGTTGATCGGAAACCAGCCGAGTTCGGAACAGCGGTCCGGTTCGGCGATGCGCGGCACGCCGAACCACTGGGCGACCTCGAAGAACCAGCCGGTACGGTTCTCGCCCCCGGGCGAGCGGTGCTGCATCACCAACGCGAACCGGACGTGCTCCGCGCGGATGATGATCCCGAGTTCCTCCTCGGCCTCCCGGATCACTCCGGTGACCACGTCCTCGAAGTCGCCGTCAAGGTGCCCGGAGGGCATGTGCAGCAGGCCCGAGGCGTAGGTGTCGCCCGCCCGCCGGCTGAGCAGCACCTCGCCGCCGCGCCGCAGGATGAGATGGACGTCGACCGGTTCCCGGTGGCGCGGGCCCGCCGTCAGCTCAAGGTGGGCGGGGGCATTCTCGTGCCCCGTGCTTTCCTGCTCGCCGGACTCGCCGTACGCGTGAACGTGTCCGCCGGGCTTCATCGCGCACCTGCCGCGGCTTGGATTTCTTCTTCCAGGAGGTCGAGCTGGGGGAGCACCCGGCGGGTCATGATGTGCCGTTGCTCCCAGTAGCGCAGTACGTCTCCGACGGCGTACGTGCCGGGCTCGACGTAGTGCTCGTACAGCCCGAACAGTGAGTGCAGCGCGTGGACCAGGGCCATACGCACGCATGCGACGAGATCCTGTCCGGGCAGATACGGGTTCTCCTCCCGGTAAGCGGTGATCAGAGCGAGGGTGACGGGAACCCAGTCGCTCTCGCTCGCCACGGTCCGCGGGTCGAGGGCGATCCGGCCCACCTCCCACGCCGCCGGCCCCGTGCGCGCGTAGAAGTCGATGACCGCGGCCACCCGGCCAGCCGGGCTCAAGAGCACGTTGGGCGTGGTCAGATCGGCGTGCAACGGCTGCTGCACCGGATCGGCCGGAAAGCCCTTCCGAAGGGGATCGGCGTGGGCGAGCAGGTCCTGACGACGCTCCTCCAGCATCTGCGTATGCGTCGCGGCTGCCGCGCCCTCATGGTGGGCGAGAACGTCGCGAAGTCGCTGGTAGTCGTTGTCGAATCGCTGTTGGCCCGCGTCGGTCCACCAGCGGGCGGACAGGACCGGCAGGGTGCCGGGGTAGGCGGCTAGCTGCCGGTGAAGACGCCCGATGACGGACCCGATCTCCTCGGCCAGGGAGATCGTCAGGGGCCGGGCGGAGGCCGGGGCGCCGTCGATGTAGTCCTGCACCGTGACGAGGCGGCCGTCGTGCCGGGCGAAGGGCATGCCGTCGCGGCCGAGCCAGAACCGTGGCACTGGCAGGCCCCCGCTGCGGGCGAAGCAGGTCAGATGCGTTGCCGCCCGTACCTCGGCCTCGGTCTGCCCGGGGCGCATGGTTTTGACGAAGACCTGCTGTTCGTCGTCGAGTACGGCGCGATGGTTGACGGTGTCCGTACCGGCTCGCACACGCGTCACTGCGGTTGCTTGCGCCCCGAAGCCGTGGAGCAGCGCGGCGTGTACGAACTCGCCCTGCGCTGTGTCCTCCCCGCCCCGATGCGAGGCCATCTGCCCGTTCACCGCCGGCCTGCTCGACGGGGGTGCGTCCGGAGCCGACTCGCGTCCGGGCAGCAGGGCGTGGCATCAGCCAACCGCCCCGCAAGGGGGTTTACAGCAACGCGCGGGAACGTGCGGGTGTTGGGCATGCGGATCTCCGGGGTGCAGACGTGACGTCCAGCGTCAGTGACCGCGACGCCCGGGTGCCCGTTTCCGGACGCCACGGAGTCTAGCCGGGACACCATGGGGAGTTGGCTGGTCACCGGCTTGATCACGCCGGTCCGCTGATCAGACAGCGCGGCCATGCGCGGACTCCTTTCGGGCGGTACCGGCGTACGAGGCGGCCTGGGGCGGGACCGGGTATTCGAGGGCTAGTGTCTGTGGCGCGGTCAGGCCCGGGGCGGTCAGTTGCCAGCCGTCGAACAGCCGGGCGATCTGCTCCTTCGTCCGCAAGTGGACGGGGCAGCCGGCCGTCGTCATGGTCTTGGCGAATCTGCGCACGGGCTTGCCAGAGACGTCGGCGCTGGCGTGCGTGATGACGAGAGCGCTGCCGGTGGCGGCGACGTGTTTGTACTGGTCGACGAGGACGGTCAGGGGCTGCGCCGCGGCGTCTTCGATGTGGTGGAGCACGCTGCCGAAGAGAAGGATGACCGGTTCTCGCCAGTTGATCGTCTCCAGGATTTCTCGCGAGGCGAGGATTGACTCGGGATCGCGAACGTCGGCGCACAAGCTCTCGACGACTGCGGGCGCCTTGCCACCCATCATTTCGTCGGCGCAGGTGTGCACCAGCACGTCGTTGTCGATACACACGGCGCGGGCGGCGGGATGAATGCGGGTCAGGACATCCACCGGCGTTGGGGCGTGGGGCAGGCCGCAGCCGAAGTCGACCAGCTGCCGGATGCCCGCTACGGCCAGGGCCTGCACCATCCGGAGCACGTACAGGCGCTCGTGGCGGACGGCACTCTCCAGGAACGGAATCCGGTCAGCCGCCCGAAGGGCCTCGTCCCGGTCGACGATGTAGTTGTCCCGCCCGCCGAGCAAGTAGTTCTGCATCCGGGCGCTTGACGGCCGCGACTGCAACTCGGCGACCGCGCCGGAGGAGTGGAGGAGCATCGGGTGGTCAGGTCGCATCTCGCTCCACCCCGCCGGTGAACGTATGGAGTTCGGGCAGACGCCACGACGGACCGTCCGGTGCGCCGAGCCACAGCGTGTGCACGGTCTCCGTGATCGTCACGCCCAACTGCTCAACCTCTGGTTCTCCGGCCGCGTGCCACTGACCGAGCGCGTCGAACAGATCGGAGCCGAGATCACGCGGACCCCACTCGTAGATACGGGGGGAGTGGAGGAAGACCACTGCCCGAGACGCCTGGTGGTCATGAAGACGCAGACGGTCGGCAACGTTCCCTTCGAGCTGCGTAACGCCCCGCACGACCTGCATCCGAAGGTCAGGGCGGACGAGGCCGGCGAACAACCGGGCCGCCGGCCGTACGTGCGCCCCCCTCGTGTCCAGGGCTTCCGACTCCCTCGGGCTGCCCTGCGATTCGACGGGTGTGCCCTCGCCGGGGCGGTGCTCGCGTAGCCACACGGTCTGCGGGGCTGGTCCGGCGTGGAAACGCCCGCTGGCCGATGCCCCGTCGCGCGCCACGGTCAGGACGAGCAGAGTGCTGGATCCGCCCAGGGCGGTACGGACGGGCAGGCACAGCCGGCCACCCGGACGAACCCGGGTGACCCACTCCCACGGCACGCGGCGTACCGCACGATGGGACAGCAGCCCGTGGAACGAGCCCGCCGGTCCCAAGACCCCCGCGTCCGGACCGCTGACCACCCGCACCCGCGGGTAGGGGCGCAGGCGCTGCCGGGCGATCTCGGCGAGACGTTCGGTGTCCGCGACCGTCACCACCTGGCCGCCCTGGAGGTGGTGATCCAGAGAGGCTGCCGTCCAGCCGCAGTCGGTGCCGATCTCGGCAATGGCTGTCCCCGGCAGTGGAGCGAGCGCGGCCAGGCGCGCTTCAACGTCTTCTTTGGATGGGATCACTCCCGTGACGAGGCCGGGGCCGCCCTCCCCACCGTCGTCGATGTCGAACACGAGCATCTCGGAACGATGGACGAACTTCGCCCACTCGCCGGCATTCTTGCTCCGGTCCACCCTGCGCCAGCGACCACCTCGGTGCGTACGGATCACGTAGGGCACGAAGTCCTGTCGCCGATCGCAGGCCATCACGTCCCCCGCGTGCTCGTGAACGCGGCCACCCTCGGGTCGCAGGCTGCCGGCCGCCACGCGGGCGTTCATGCCTGGCCTGCCACGGCGACGACGTCTGCAGAGGTTTCACGGCCGGTCGCGGGGCCCAGGAGGCGGAATTGCCACCCGCGCGTGACCGCGTGCGCGGCCGAGGAAGCGCCAAGTGCCCGCAGCAGGCGTCGAGCGTCCTTGCGCACGTCGTCCACCGGACGCTGCTCGTCGGCGGCGATCTCCTCGACGGTCTTTCCGCCCGCGAGCCCTGCCAAGACGGTGAGCTGCTCCTCGGGCAGCTCAACGACGTAGTCCACGTGCTCGGGGACGTCCAAGTGCCCGTGACGGTAGGCGAGATCCACCAAGCCCGCCCGCTCCGACATCCCGAGCTTTCCACCGATCCGGAGGAGGTACGTTTTGACCGTGCTGTCGGACACTCCCATATCGCAGGCCGTCTCTGTGGTCGTCCGTCCCTGGGAGATGCCCAACAGAGCCTCCCGCTCCTTAGGGGTAAACGGCGGCGAGATGGTCTCGTCCGGGGCCGGCATGGTCCTACTCCTTCGGTGTTCTGGAACAGTCGTCGTCATATCGGGGCCGGCCCACTTCGCTGGTCGGCTCGTGGAGGAGTGAGCTACGACCCGCCGTAGAGCTGCAGGGCGAGTTCGGCGAGGACGCACATGGTGGGCAGGCTGATGGCGGCAGCGAGAAGGACGGCGCCCCAGTGCGCACAGGCCTGTCGCCAGCCACGGCGAACGCGCCCTGGCGTCGGCTTGTCTCTCCGGGGTAGGCCCGAATTCGGTTGAGAGGCCGGAGCACGGTGAAGCCGCTCAGGGTGCGCCGCACGATAGGACCCGGTCACGTCACTCACCGTCCCGCCCGCAGTCCTGCTCGGCGTAGCGCAGCAGGACCTCGGTGTGGACCGCGAGACGGAAGGCGTGCTCCCTCGCAGCCTCGAGCCCCTCTCCCGGAGCGACGTCGCGGGCCTCCTGCGAGCGCTCGATCGCCTCACTGCATGCGGACCACCCTCGACTCCCGGCGGAGAGCGATTCCAAGTGGATCGAGACATAGGGGACGAGCGTCGTCACGTAGCCGCTGAGCGCTCGCGTGACCGCCGCAAGGATGTGCGGGTGCGGGTACACCCCCGCCTGCTCCCAGGACTTCGCCGCACGAATGGCTTCGCGGATACGCGTCGAATCGAACCTGGCGCACACAGTCCTGCCCCAGCCGTCACCCACGTTGTCAGAGGCGCCGGCAGTAGGAAGGACGGCGAGCAGTTCCCGCCCGACCTCGGACATCCGCCGATGCAGGGACGCCGCACGCACGGCGTCGCCGGGAATCTCTTCGGCTAGCAGGGCACGCACGCGTACGACCAGTCGATCCCCTTCCAGAGGAAACTCGTTGGCATCGACCGGAATGACTGCTCCGAGCAACCGCATCAGGTGGCCACGCATGAGCAGCAGTTGCACGTGCCGCTCGTCCGCGTCTTCGCTGACTGAGGCAGCCTCGGCGAAGACCAATCTGGTCACTTCGTGATGAAGGGTCTCCTGCACCACGAGAGGCGAAGGCCCGGGTGCGAGGGTGGATAAAACGGTGCTCAGGTCACGGCCCAGTTCCCCGAGTGAGCCCTCCGGCCAGGACACGCCGTCCACTTGCCCACCGCCGACTGCGGGGGCCGAGGTCGTGGTGCGAGGCATAAGGGAAACTCCAATAGTGAGATGCGAAGTTGACGATCGGGGTGTCACCTCCGCGGCCCCCAAAGGGGGACCGCCGAGGCATTTCGAGCCGCTACTCGCCGACAAGGGCAGTTCGTTCAGGAGGGACACGGCGCGGCGAGCCACACGGGCATCGTTCAGGGAGTTCGGAGACGCCGGTACCGCCGCACAGGACTCGGTTGGGACGTCCCGGGACGTCCCGCTGTCCGGATCAATTTCGGGGTCAAGCAACCCAACAGGGGTACGCCGTTGAGGCAAAGGCGTTCCGTTGCGGCCCTCAGATGGCGATGCTGAGGATGTTGAAGGGGATGAGGATGCAAGTAAGGGATTCACATCGTCGGCGGAGCGTCGCTGGCTCAGTCCAGCTGCGGCTTCAGGCGTGACTGGGGCCATCACGGCCTCCTCGCAGGGACGCGGAAGACGCACCACGTCGTCTTGCCGTCGTTGCTGACGCCCCATTTCCGCGCGAGGACGGCGATGAGGAACAGGCCGCGGCCCGACACATCCCCGTCGTCAGCGGGGCGCAGTTCGGCAGGCGTCGGGTTGTCGTCAGTGACCTCGATCCGCAATTCACCGTCGGGATAATGGACCCGGAGTCCCACGTCGCCGGTCCCGTGCTCGACGGCGTTGGTGACCAGCTCGGAGACGGCGAGCACGATGTTCTCGGCCAGTTCGCCGTTCACCTTCCACAGGCCCAGGAAGGCGCGGGTGATCAGCCGCGCCTGGCCGACAAATGCTGGGTCAGAGGTGAAGGCCACGTCGAAGGCGCGCGACGCCTGCGGCGGCGCCTTCGTGGCAGTCGGCGCGACGGCTGTGGCGGGGCTCATCGAGGGCCTCCCGTGCGGGCGGTGTGGGGGAGCGTGCGGCATGCGGCGTCACTGCGTCGCGGGACACGCCTCGTTCCGTCGATCACCAAGCGTGTTCGCACAGTGACAAGCGAACACCGTGCGACACCGAAGAGGGAAGGAAGTTTCAGTGAAGTTGACCCGTCAGTAACTACGATTGGGGTGCCGGAGGAACGGACGGTCCTGACATGCTGGGTGGCATGGCAACTCTTGATGGAAACCCCGTGTCCGCAGACGACTTGCTCCCCCTGGCCCTGACCAACTTCGGTCACTTCACGTCCATGCGCGTCGATGCCGATGGCAGCATCCGGGGCCTGACGCTGCACATGGAACGGCTCGTACGCGACTGCAAGACCGTGTGGGGTGCGGACCTGGACACCACGCTCGTTCGCGAGTACGTCCGCCGGGGCCTGGAAGGGCAGAGCCGTCCGTGCGTCGTCCGAGTCACGATCTACGACCCGAAGGTCGAGATGGGACACCCGGCCAACGCTGACGAACCGCACATCATGGTGTCCGTGCGCGGCGCCGGCGCCCTGCCCCCGGAGCCGCTGCGCGCCATGAGTGTGCCGTACGAGCGCGACCTGCCCGAGGTGAAGCACGTCGGTCTCTTCGGCGCCCTGCACGCCCGCGGGGCAGCGCAGCGCGCGGGATTCGGCGACGCCCTCTTCGTCGGCCGCGACGGTCGCGTGAGCGAAGGCGGCACCTGGAACGTCGCCTTCATTGACGGCAACGGGACGGTGGTGTGGCCGCAGGCACCGGTCCTGCCCGGTGTGACGATGGCCCTCCTCCAGAAGCACGCCCACGACGTCGAGCACCGCACCGCCCCTGTCACCCTCGACCAGGCCAAGCGCATGGCGGCGGCCTTCGCAACGAACACCAGCATCGGGGTTCGGGCCCTGGCGGCGATCGACGACAAGGAACTGCCGACTGAGCACCCGGTGCTCAGCGCACTCCGTGAGGCGTACCTGTCCATCCCCGGCGAGGCCCTGTAGCCGTAGGGGGCGAGCGTGACAACGGGGGTCACACGGTGGACCGGCCGGGAAGTAGCTCTGCTGCGCGAAGCGCTGCGCATGAACGGCAAGGACTTCGCCGCCAAGGTCGGCATCAGCACCAGGCAACTCGTGAACTGGGAGGGGCGAGGTGAGTCGATCAAGCCCCACCCCAACAACCAGGCCGCGCTGGACACCCTGCTCTCCACATCGTCCCCCGACGCCCAGTGGCGGTTCGCTCAGCTCCTCACCGAGCAGGCCGCGGTGGGGCATCACGAGCGAACCGAGGAGCTGCTGCGCCGCGACCCGCGCACCATAAGGCATCCGGTCGACGGCAAGGTCATGGTGCTGATCGAGGAAGGCATCTACCTGTCCGGCCCTGAGGACACGTCGGTTTGGGTGGACGCGTACCGGATCGACGTCTACCCGACGACCAATCTCGACTACGAGCGGTTCGTCCGCGCCACAGGGCACCGGCCGCCACAGCACTGGCCCGGCCAGCGCTGCCCCAGCGGCCTGCACGATCATCCCGTGGTCTGGGTGACGTGGCACGACGCTGATGCGTACGCTCGCTGGGCGGGCAAGGCGCTGCCCACCGTCAGCCAGTGGGAGAAGGCGGCCCGCGGCCCGAAGGGACGCGCTTACCCTTGGGGCAGCGATCCCACCGCCGCGAAGTGCAATACCGCAGAGTCGGGCATCGGCGGCACGACACCCGTCATCCGCTACCAGTCCGGAGTAAGCCCTTACGGGGTTTTCGACCTGTGCGGAAACGTGTGGGAGTGGTGCTCCACGCCGGGAACTGACGGGCCGGACCGGTACCAGTTGAAGGGGTCCGCGTTCAGCAGCCCGTTCGAGCGTGCCGCGCCGGCGCTTGAGAACGCAGCCAGCATCTCGATGAAGGACAACGACACCGGGTTCCGCTGCGTCACCGTTGTGTAGACCGACGCGGACGGGCCGCCCGGCGCTAGCCCCCGGCTGCACGACTGCCCTTTCGCGGTGTCGGGCGTCAGGAGCGCGACGAACCCGCCGTGCTCCTTGACCCGGGTGAGCTGGAATTCGTACTCGTCCAGGTACGGGGTGATGGGCGAGTGCCCGGCACTGTCGAAAAAAACGTGGCCGGATCTGCTGGCGCCCTGCGGCCCAGCCGGCTCTGGGCCGAGTGGCCTGTGTCGCGATCCGACAGCGTTGACTCGCGTTAGTGGGGCGAAGCCAACGTTCGCCATGTTGTACCGCTGTGGGTTTGATCAGGGTCCGGGCCATCACGGAAGTCCTTGTCGTGGGGTCGTGATGCATCGCTCAAGATCACTCACGGTCGCGCTCGAACTGCCGTCGGCTGCGATCGAGTTGGAGTATGGCTCCGGATCTCTCGCCATGTAACGCTCATTTGGAAAGTGTCCGCATGAGCGTTCCGGGTAGATGCCTGGCCGTAACGCGAGGCTTGTTCCGCCGTGTAACTTCCTTGTGGCGGCTACGAGCCAGCGGGGAGACTGGCAGTACTCGTTCAAGGGAGCATCGTCATGACGACAGGGCCGACGACGCCGGCCATTACGAACGAGCTTGCCGACGACGCGGGACCGACAACGCGACGGCGACAGCTCGGTCTTCGCCTACTGGCCTTGAGGGAAGCGGCCGGGCTGTCAGCTGAGGAAGCTGGCGAGCGGGCAGGCGTATCCAAGGCAACGGTCAGCCGCTACGAGCGCGCCAAGGGCAATGTGCGCTGGAATCAGGTCGATCAGCTGTGTCGGGTGTACGGAGCCCCGGATGTTGAGCGAGAAGCCCTGGTGGAGCTGGCGAAGAACAGCAAAGCGACCGAGGCGTGGTGGGTACCCTTCGCCGGAAAATTGACGGACCAGATGCGCATGCTCCTTGGTCTTGAGAACGAGGCGTCCTCCATCAGCCACCACACAGTGGGTGTGGTCCCTGGCCTTCTTCAGACGATGGAGTACGCGCAAGCGATCCAAGCGACGCCGGAGAACGCCCTCCCAGAACAAGAGCTTCAGGAGTATCTGGCGATGCGTATGCAGCGGCAGCGGATCCTCGACCGGCCGGCTCCGCCCACCTACCACGTGATCTTGGACGAAGGGGTGCTGCGCCGCCGGGTGGGCAGCCCTGATGTCATGTCTGCCCAGTTGGACCACCTGTTGGCCCGTGGCCAGGAGCCGAACGTGACCATCCAGGTGCTGCCGTTCAGCAAGGGCGCGCACACCGCAGCGCTCAACAGCTTCATCATCTTCGGAGGGTTCGCTGGACCTGACCCCTCCTTGGATGTCGTCTTCCTTGAGAACCAGGTCGGTTCGCTGTTCCTGGAGGAGGCGCCAGCTGTGGAGGAGTACACCAAGGGCTTCGCCTACCTGCGCCAAGAGGCGCTGGATACACGCTCCTCGGCGGAACTGATCGCCGAGGCCAGCAAGACGCATCTGCGAGACCGGAAGTAGCGAGGAAGAACACGTGGCCGAGAAGCCCCAGCCCGCATGGTTCAAGAGCACCTACAGCGGCTCGCCAAGCAACGAGTGTGTGGAGTGCGCCGTACAGCCGGGCACCATCCACGTGCGTGACTCGAAGTGCGCCGAGCGGGCAACCCTCACGTTCACGCATGCGGCATGGGCCACGTTCGCTTCGGCGGTGCGCGTCGGCAGCCGCCTGGAGCGGCGCTGACCTGCGCCGCTATTGCGCCGGCCCGGGCCCACTAGCGTGGGTTCCGGGCCGGAGTTCATGTGGAGGCACCGCTGCCGCGCCTCCTCGCTACTGGTTCAGACGGAACACCTGAACCGGCGCCGCTGCGTGCGGTATTCAGAGTGGGTAGGACCGCAGATAGGCCCTGAAAGTTCCCGATGCCGAACGATGATGCGGACAGCTGAGAGTCACCGATGTTGTCCGCATCAGGGCTTCGAAGGGAGAAGCCGTGCCGCAGAAGCCGAGACCTCTGGACGAGACCAGGTCGGTGCGTGCCTGGTGGGGTAAGGAACTCAGGAACTGGCGGAACGTCAGAGGTTTGTCTTCCAAGGCGTTAGGGCTGATGGTGCACGTCAGCGGCACCACGATCGAGCGCATCGAGAAGAACGAGCGACCGTGTGACGCGGCATTGGCACGGCAGCTGGACGACGCCCTTGAGGCCGGCGGAGCCTTGGTTCGGCTCTGGCGGCTCGTGGAAGAGGAAGCGGACAAGCACCATGCTGATGCGGACAAGCCGCGCCCTGCCGTCGATGCGGACGACTCTGGTGTAGCGGCCACGGGCATGCTTGAGACGGACCCGCACACACTTTTGGATGGGAGCCTGTCACCCGTGGAGCGCCGCGCATTGCTCGCCTTTGGCGGCCTCGCCGCTGTTGCACCTGACTCGTTCGCCGATCTGGTCCCAGCGCTCGACCAACCCCCTCTTCCCGACGTTGTCCGCCCCGAGGACATCGAGCAGGTGCGATCCGCCTCATCCGTTCTTGCTAAATGGGACAATCTATACGGAGGCGGAGGCATCGTCCGTAGTTCCCTGATCGGGCAACTGAACTGGGCCAGGGGCCTCCTCGAGGCTGACTACGCTCCGGACATCGAAGCCGAACTCTTCACCGAGGTTGGCCGATTGGCCATCGTGATGGGAGCCAGTGCCTTCGACGCCTACGCGCATCGGGATGCGGCCCGGCTCTTGAGGCTCGGCCAACGATGCGCGGAACATGCCGACAACTGGCATCTTCGTGCGACTGCGTTGAACTGGCTTGCAAGGCAGGCGATCTGGTGCGGCGAGCCGGACCATGGTCTGACCCATGCGGAGAACGGGCTGCTGCGGGCTGATCGTCTCACCCCCCGCGAGCAATCGATGCTCCATAACGCCAGGGCTCGGGCGTTGGCGAAGATGAGGCGTCCGCAAGATGCGCTGGCCGCCGTTGGCCGCTCGGACGAGGTCTTCAGCCTGGCGCGGAGCGGCGAAGACGTGTCCTGGATGGCCTACTACGACAATGCCCAACACCATGGCGACACCGGTCACGCCGCGTTCGACGTCGCTCTCCTGCCTGGTCAGTCATCCACGATGGCCAGGCGCCGGCTCCAGACCGCGATCGACGAACACACTGACGCGTACGTGCGCTCGCGGGCGATCTCGGGCACCAAGCTGGCAACGTTGATCATGGCTACGGGCGACCCGCAGCAGGCAGTGTCGATCGCTCACCAGGCCCTCGACGAAGTCGGCCGTCTACGATCCAGGCGGGCCATTGACGATGTCAGGGCCTTGTCCAAGACATCCGCGCGGTACGCCCGCAACTCTGAGGTCGCTGCCTTGCGGGACCGTATCGCCACTAACGTTCTCGTATGACCACCACGCACACCGAGGAGTCATTCGCCGCCCTGAAGGAGATCACCGCCGCCGTAGGGCTGACGACGGCTGGGGCAGAACCCATCCGACTCGCCGAGAACGACCTGTGGCGGCTACCTGGCGAGGTGGTGGTCCGTATCGCGCGGGTTGGCCAGGAAGCTGCCGCGGCACGGGAGGTGGCCGTGGCCCGCTGGCTTGCCGAGAACGACGTGCCGGCGGTTCGGCCCCTGCCCATGGAACAACCCGTCCATGCGGGCGGACGAACCGCAACCTTCTGGGAGCTTCTCCCGCAGCACCAGCATGGCACGGAGGCCGATCTCGCACCCTTGCTGCGACAGCTGCACGACCTTCCCAAACCGGATTTTCCGATTGGCAGGCTGGATCCGTTCGTCCGGATCGCCGAACGACTCAAGTCGGCGCGTTCACTGGGCGAAACTGATCGGCAATGGCTCCTTGGACGGCTTGCCGATCTTCACGGAGAGTGGGAGAACCTACCAACTGGTAGGCCGGAGTGCGTGATCCACGGAGATGCCTGGCGCGGGAATTGCGCGGTCATCGAAACTCCTCACAGGAGGGCTCTGCTCATGGATTTCGAGCGGACCTCTTTGGGAGTTCCTGAATGGGACCTGACGTCAACTGCGGTCGCGTACGACACCTTCGGCAACCTGCCGCGAGATCAATACGACCGGTATTGTGAGTTGTACGGCTACGACGTGATGAGCTGGGCAGGTTATGCCACGCTGCGAGGCATCCGCGAATTGAGACTCGTGACCTTCGCGACGCAGATCGCTGATCAAGCCCCCCAGGCGTTGAGTCAAGCGCGCTACCGCATCGACTGTGTCCGCGGGCGACGGGGGCCACGGCCATGGGGGTGGGAGGCGGTCGCGTGACTGTCGAACCCTGCGGCTACTCGAACCGGCGTCCGCTTGGTTGGAACTCGCCTAAGACACGAACGCGCCGCGCAGCACGTCAGCGTTCGGTCGTTTCCTCGATGACCCAGGACAGGTAAGCACCCGATCCGCCTGTCACAGGAAGTGTGATCCACTGCGGTACCTCGTACGCGTGCCTCTCGGTTACCCATGCCTCCAGTTCCGGCAGCCGATCAGTGGTCGTCATGTACGAGATCCGCCACTCCCGTGCCGTCTCGACCTTGCTCTTCCACCAGTAGACGGCGGTGAACGGCGCATCGATGTGAGCGCCCGCTGCCAACTTGCTCTCAACCGCACCCTGAGCCAGCGCCTTAGCCTGGTCTTCGTCGTCGATGGTCGTCTGAGCAACCACGATGTCGGTCATGTCACTGCCTCTCAAGCCGGGAGTAGCCCGACCCTAGCCAGCCGCTTCTCGTAGGTGCACGGGTGGCCCTACCGCACGTGCGGCATCCCCGCGGTGGGCGAACTCCGCCCTAGCCACGTCCTCTACGCACCCATCCACATATCTAGCCCAAGTAGATTGATCACAAGTGTCGTTGAGACGATGTCGAAAGGCTGGGCCATGGCTTTGGAGATCAAGCCGATTGGGGAAGTTGTCGCGGGCCGCAGGGAGGTCGTCGATGACTATTGGGGTGGCGTCGAATCGATAATTCGGCTCGACGAGGAAGAGTTTCCAATCGGCTCTGTGCAGGGCCTTGAGGATTTCTCTCATCTGGTGGTCGTGTGGCACTTTGATCAAGCGTCCCGGGATGACGTCGAGTACCACGCCCGCAGCCCGCGCGGAAACCCGCAGTGGCCGGCAACAGGCACCTTCGCGCACCGCAACCACCGGCGCCCCAATCAGCTCGCGCAGTCCTTTCCTCGCCTGTTGGGAGTCGACGGCCTCCGTCTGCGGGTGACCGACCTGGACGCCGTGGTCGGTACAAAAATTTACGACCTCTCTCCGTTCTTCATTGAGATGGGGCCGCGCGGCCCGGTTCACGAGCCCGCGTGGCCTGGCGAGATGCTGGAGAACTACTGGGCAGAGAAGGGCTGAAAGGGGCGCAGTTCGGCTGGGGTCGGGTTGTCGTAAGTAGGTTTGCCCAGCGGTGATCATTTCCAGATTCCGTTGGCGCAGTGGTTCGGAGGGTGCGGCCCCATCACTCGACCGGCCGGGGTAGATCGGCGGCCAGCAGGCGCTCGTGAAGCTCCCCCAGAGCAGTGCGGTTGCTGTCGAATCGCAGCAGCTCGCTGGCTGCCTTGTAGTCCAGCCACTGGACGGCGGTGTGTTCGTCAGAGAGCTTGATTTCCACGTTGGTCAGGTCCGCAGCGAATGAGTGCTCAGGCACAACGTAGGTTCCCGTCGGCCAACTGTGGCGATCGGCGAAGAATCGTGCGGGGATGCTGGCCGTGGTCTGCAGCGGGTAGAGCGCGACTGTCCGGTCGAGTCCGAGCTCTTCACGCGCCTCGCGGGCGGCGGCCTGCTGTGGGCTCTCGCCTGACTCACCGCCGCCGGCTACCGCCTGCCAGACGTCCATGTCCTGGCGGCGGAGAACGGCGAATTCGATCTGCTCGCCGACCCGGCGGAACGGGACGACGAGGATTTGGAATGGTGCTCGGGGCATGTGGTTCTCCTTGGCTAGGAATCGGATGGAACACGAGTCGTGGCGCGCTGATGCTCCGCTTCGTGGAGTTGCCCGCAGTTGTCGTGGATCTTCTCCACTGCATGTACGACATCGGCAAGTTCCGACGGGTCGTCGAGCAGCATGCCCGACCCGACTGCTTGTCCGAACGGCACCAGCATGGTGGGCGAAGCGCCAGAGGCGGTCCATGCCGGCCGGGTGACCGCCCTAGATGATCAATTCCAAGGGATGCCTGCGGAGGGTGTGGGGTGGGCGGCGGCCGAAGCCACCGCGAGACGGTCAGGTGGCAGGCTGCCGGTTCTGGTTGTCGAGGTGGCAGCGGGCGGTCAGGCGTCAGGGTCGACTTCGGGGTGCGTAAACCGCACGGGCTTGCCCAGCGACCGGGCGTAGGCGATTTCGGCTCGGGTGCTGTCTCCGATGTAGTCGCCGACAACGAGCACCTCATCAGCGAGCCGGATCTTCGCCCGGTGCAGATCGTCGAGTCGAACCTTCAGCGCCTCGGCCTCGACAGGATCGGACCAAAGTTCGTGCGGCGACTTCATGTCACAGCCCGGTTTGACGACAATCTTTCCGGCTTTGGTCTCCCGCAGATCGGCCTCGTTCATCTCGGTCATGAAGCGGGTGGAGCCGCAGATCACGACGATACGCGGGAGGCTCAACAGCTTCTTCGCGTCGGCGAGCTTCTCCTCGGGGGTGAGCAGTCGCGGGTATGACACTGGTTCCTCCTGGTGGTGTGCTCCAAGGGGTGCCTGCGGAGACGAGAACGAGGGTGTCCAAGATCGTTTTGTGACGAACGACGTGGACACCCTCGCGACAGCACTCTATGCGACGACCGACGACATCCTGAAGGAGCATCCCGACCTGGCGCCGTGGCGCCCGCCGGTCGGCATCACGCCCCGCCTGAGCGATGCCGAACTGGTCACCCTCGCCACGATGCAGGCCATACTCGGCTACACCTCCGAGGCCAAATGGCTCCGCCATGCCCGTGCCCACCTGCGCCACCTCTTCCCCTACCTGCCCCAGCAGCCCGGCTACAACAAGCGGCTGCGCAAGGCCGCCGGTCTGATGCGAAGCGTCAACCGGATCCTGGCCACCACCACCGCGGTGTGGAGCGACGACGTATGGGTCGTGGACTCCACCCCGGTGGAATGCGGCCGCTCCCGCGAGACCGTCAAACGCTCCGACCTGGCAGGCTGGGCCGAATACGGCTACTGCGCCAGCCACAGCCGCTTCTTCTGGGGCCTGCGCCTGCATCTGGTCTGCACCCTTCAGGGCCTGCCCATCGCCTTCGCCCTGACCGGGGCCAAGGCCGACGAACGCGAGACCCTCCTCGACCTCCTGGCCGCCGAATGCGAGCATCTGCGAGAGCGCCCCCGACAGACTCTCATCAGCGACAAGAACTACTTCGGCCGTGGTTTCGAACGCGAACTGTCCGAGCATGGAGTCCAGTTACTGCGGCCTGCCCGTAAAGGTGAACGGGAACGGCCTGGCGCAGCCCTGTTCAAGCCGCTGCGACAGATCATCGAATCGATCAACGAGACCTTCAAGGGACAGCTTGACCTCGAACGGCACCGAGGACGCACACCCGGAGGTGTCATAGCCCGCGTCATGCAACGCATCCTCGCGCTGACCGCCGTGATCTGGCACAACGACGCCACCGGACAAACCGTCCTACGCTCACTGATCGCCTACGGATCACTGACCCCTTGGACTAGATCATCTAGTGAACAGCGGTCATCGCTTTCGTCTTCGAGGGCAAGATGGAGTGACATCTCGGCCATACGCCGGTCTCCAGGGCCTCGCGGACCTTGTGAAGCCACCTACGCGGTTGCGGTGGGAATTTGGTCAGTCCGGCTGCCGCCGGTATCGCAGTCCTGGCGCGCGGTCGAGATCGAGTATGAAGCTGTCGGGCATGGAGGCGCTATCGTCGGCTGGCGCAGTCGGGAGCGTGAGCCTGTAGCCCTTCGCCGCATACGTCGCGGCCCCGGTGCGGGTAAGGCAGTCGTGGGTTCCTCTGCGCCACAGGTAGAGCGAACTCTTGCTGCACGTCAGGCGTAGGGTGCCGGGCACCTCGTCGCACGTGTATGTGCCGAGCGGGATATGTGGCGTGTCGGCGCCGCTCCTGTTCGCGACGGTAGGTGGGGGGCTGGGCTGGTGGTGCAGGAGTTTGGACAGATCGGAATCGAGTGTGCTAGCGAGTTCGGCGCGGGCAGCGGCAGATACTTGGGCTGCGTCTATGCCGGCGTGATTGGATAGACAGATGACGCGGAGCCCCGCGCGGGTGAGGTGTGCGGCGGCGGAAAAGCCCTGCTCGTGGCCGTAGTGGAAGAGGGTCGCTCGGCCGGGCCTCGTGTCGGCATACAGCCCGGGCCCGTACGTGAACGGCGGGTGGTCGCTGGGCCAGTAGTCGATGTGGCGCCCGTGCGGAAGTCCGTCGTCGGCTGACTCGTTCCAATCCTCCCAGAGGTGTTCGAGCCAGCGGTCCAGGTCAGCGGCGGTAGACCATAGGGAGCCGGGGCCGGGCAGTGCGACCGGGCGCTGCTGGTGCTGCCAGCCGTCGGCCGTGACGTGGTAGCTGGCGGCAGCACCGGGGATGACATCGCGGGGATCGGTCTTGAAGCGGGTCGCGGTCATGCCGAGGGGCGTGAAGACCTGCCGGTCGGCGATCTGCTGGAGCCCGGCGCCGTGGACCTGGGTCAGGACCTCCGCAAGGAGGAGGTAGCCGGTGTTGCTGTACAGGAAGCGGCCAGGCTCAACGGCTCGGCGTTGCTGGCGGTAGGCGAGTTGGAGCAGGTCGTCGGCTGTGTAGTGGTCGAGGTCGCGGAAGCCAGCCAGTGACAGCAGAGTTTCGGCGTCCCGGATGCCGCCGCGGTGCCGGATGAGGTCGGCGACGGTCACGTCGGGGATGCGGAAGTTGGGCAGGATGTCGCGCACCGGCCTGTCTAGGGCGAGGAGGCCGTCGCGGGTAGCGCGTACGCACAGGTAGGCGGTGATCTGTTTGGCGATGGAGCCAGCGTTGAAGGCAGTGTTCTCCCCGATGGGCACGGCGAGTTCGAGACTGGCCGCCCCGGTGTGCGCTTGGACTCGCGGGCCGTCGGCGGGATGAGCCAGCAGGATCACGCCGGGCTGAGCCAGTCGGTCCGTGACTGGGGTCGGGGTGCGGTCGAGGCTCACAGGCCGATCGCCTCGTGGTGGACGGTGCGCAGGCGTCGGCGGAGGTCGGGATCGGTGATCAGGCCGAGCGCGTGGGCGTGGTCGTCGACGGTTCCGGCGAGCAGTCCGCGCTGCTGGTCCAGATACGTGGACAGGAACCGGTGGAGATCGCCGCTGGTGGAGGGCAGGACGCGGGCGGTGTAGATCATGGTGAGGGGGAAGGCGAAGCAGGCGTGAAGGAAGCCGAAGGCGGGCCGCATCGTCCTCTTCCACGGGGAGTAGAACGTGGTCTCCTCGCTGATCTTGCAGGCGGTGGCGGCGAGGGCGTCGTTGAGCCAGTTGTGGCCCGCTTCGTGGATCAGGTCGCGGGCGAGCACGACGGGTTCGTCGACGTGGTCGCAGTAGATCGTGCCGGGCAGCCGGGTGATGGTCCAGCTGTCGAGGGTGTCACCGAGCTTCTTGCGGTGCAGCAGGCACAGGACGACGGCGTGGCTGGCGAGCAGACCAGCGAAACCGTGGCGGACGCCGACAGCGTACGCGGCGGCGGCGAGTTCCCGCAGGTCCGGTGGGGCGGAGACGGTGCCGGGACCCAGTACATAGTAGGGGGTCTCGGAGATCGCCGAGCGGGGCATGCGATCCGGGTCGGTCGCGACCACGATACGCGGGCCGATGACGGTGGAGGTGGACAGCGCCGGGGCGTTCGTGTCCGGGTGGGCGCCGTACCAGTCGAAGGTAGCGGTGTCGCGGGCGCGGGCGGCGGTCTCGGCGCCTTCGAGGACATGGTGAGCCAGGCAGTAGTCGGCGGCCGATTCTGCGGAATCGGGTGTGCCGGCCTGGCGCTGGGCGGCGGATTTGAGGACGGTGCGGATCCGGCGGGTGCGGTCGCGGTGCTGGGCCTGAATGGGGGCGAAGGAGAGGGCAGTGGCGGGAGCGTCCACAGGGCGGGTCCTTCCGACAGCAGCTGGGCCTGGGGCCGGGCCCTTGGCGGGCCGGCCCCAGGAGGTGCTCACCGGCGATGTGCTGCCGGTGTGGTGCGTGGTGTTCAGGCGTTGGTGCCTGCGGGGGCCTCGGTCATCGTGGGGGCCTCGGTGGTCGGCCAGCCCTCGGCGGAGACGCTGGAGGTGTGAGCGGTGGTACGGACGGTGGTGTCGTCGCCGCGCAGGTCGTCCACGGCAGCCAGGAACTCGCTGATCCGGTCGTCGGTCATGAGTGTGCTCGTCCTTCCGATCAGGGGTGATAGGGCGGTGCACCTTCTGGGGCCAGGTGGTGCGGCGGCGGACGTGCGGTGGGCATCGCGGTCTCCTTCCGGGCGGTGGTGGGTTCACTGGCTGCGCGGGGCCGGCGCGGCGGCGGGGGTGGCCGCCCGGCGCAGGGCGTCGCGCAGCTCGCTTATGGTGGGCCGGTCCTCGGGCGTGGGGGCGAGCGCGGCCGAGATAGGCACGCGCAGATCCGCTGGGGCGGCGTCGAGGCGGGAGTGGCCGTGCCGGGGGATGTCCTCGCACAGGAAGCGGTAGGTCAGGACGGCAAGGCTGAAGGCGTCGGCGGCCGGGGTGGCGCGGTTGTAGGAGGTGGCGTACTCGGGGGGCCAGTGCACTTCCGGGCTGCGGGCGGTGGGGCCGCACGGGGTGTCGGTGTGGCGTGCGGCGCCGAGGTCGGTGATCAGCCCGTGGCCATCGTGGATGAGGATGTTCTCCTGGTACACGTCGCGGTGCACGATTCCGCGCTCGTGGAGGATGCGCAGGCCCTCGGCGACGTCCGCCAGGAGGCCCAGCCCGGCAGCCTTCTCGCCAGGGGTGAGAGTCGGGGCGGCGGTGAGATGGGAGCGGAAGTTGCCGCCGGGGCAGAAGGGCATGGTGTACCAGTCGAACCGGTCGGTGCTGCCCTCCTCCAGCAGCGGTACGACGTGCTGCGCGCCTTTGGCGGCGCGGGTGACGGCAATCTCATGGCGAAAGTCCTCGCGGGTCAGGGCCCGTTCGGCTTCCGTCATCTCTGCGTACCAGTAGAAACCGTAGGCGGCCTTGCGGGCGCTTTCGCCGAGTTCGGCCAGGACGTGGTTGCTGCCGAAGCCGGCCTTGAGGACCACCGGGGGCGCATCGTCGTGGCTGGCGAGGACCAGGGTGCTGGCACGGGTGAAGGAGAGAAGGTCGTGGACGTGCCAGCCGTCGTGGCGGAGCTGGTCGAGGACCCAGGCAGCGGGGTGCATCGGGTGCAGGTCCATGGGGCGGCTCCTCATATGTGCGCCGTGGGCGGGGCGGCGTTGCGCAGCTGGTTCAGGCAGTCGGCGGTCAGCAGGTCGAGGTCGGGCTCGTTGGTGCACGGGTGGCGCAGCACAGGCAGCCCGGTCGCCTCGGTCCACGCGGTGGCGGCCTGCTCGTACAGGTCGGCGAGCCGGGCGGCGGCGGGCGGGTCCTCGCCGAAGCGGCGCGTGGTGGCCCGGTGGGAGAGCCGGGTGTGGCACAGCTCAGGCGCGGTGGTCAGGAGGACGGTCAGCTCTGCCCTGGCGGCCTTCACGTCGGCGAGTTGTTTCACGTAGTCGGTGACGGGGCGGTCGTGGAGCAGGGCGAGCAGGCATGCCGTGGAGAGGATGAGGCGGTCGGCGACGACCGGGCCCAGGGACAGGGCGGGGGCCAGGTTGTGGCGGGCGTGGAGCTCCAGGTCCAACCGGGCGGCGGCGACCGCGTGTTCGGCGGTGGCCGCCGGGCGGCCGGCCCGCAGGCCGATGATGGTGCGCGTGGCCGGCAGCGACAGCCAGGAGAATTGGCCGATGTGCCCGAGGGCGCGATCGTCGGCCGCGGTGGCGGCCAGGAGCCGGTCGCGCAGGGTGCTCTTCCCGGCTCCGGCAATTCCTTCCAGGGCCAGCAGCACGGGCCTCACCCCTCGGGTTTCTCGGCGATGAGCCAGCTGATGAACTTCGCGACCCGGCCATGGGTGACCGGTTCGGTGCCGTGGGTGAGTTGGGAGCCGTAGAGCAGGGCGGTGCCCTGTGCGGGATTCACGCTCCATCGGGTGCGGGGCATGGCTGCGTACCAGTCGGCGGAGTGGTCGGCGCCGTCGTGGGCCAGCCACATGCCGTCCGCATACCCGTGGCCCTGGGTGTCGTGGTGCAGGCGTGTGTTCCACAGGCGGTCGCTGGAGGTGCTTTCGACGTAGAACGCGCCGCCGGCCTCAGCCTCGTGGATGATCACGCTGATGCCGGCGATCTGCCGGGGCCAGGCGAGTGGGTCGGGGGCGATCCCGTCGAGGTGGCCGGTGATGTGCTGGCCGGGGCCGTATTCGACGTAAGTCCACGGGCGGCAGGCCGTGATCGACGGCATGACGCGGGACAGGGCGGGGCGGGCGCGGTCGAAGGCGTGCTGGAGCAGGCTCTCGGGTTCGTCCGGGATCTTGGGGACCTCGACTCGGCCGGCCGGCTCGTAGACGGCCATGGCCTGCTCGTGAGAGTGGCCGGGGATCTCGTGGATAGAGCTGGACCGCTGTGTGCCGAAGTGGGCGCGGTTCTCCTCGGTGAGGAAAGCGTTCATCATGGCGGCGAGTTGGGCGCGTTCCTCGGGATGCAAGAAGTCCTCGATGCTGCCGACCGCGACGGTCTCGGCTATGTGGATCACGAGCCGGTCCTCCTCGTCTCTAGCACGCGGCGGACGTCGTCCAGGCCGGTGCAGTGGTTGAGCCAACTGGCCACAGGGCGGCGGGTGGTGTCGGTCGGGTTGGCCCACAGGGCCAACAGCTCGCCGGTCAGCGGCAGCTCCTCGGAGCTGGGCAGCTCCTGCGGCACGGTCAGCTGGTCCAGCGCAGGGCACGAGACGGCGTGCTGGGCGGCGAAGGCCCGTCCGAGCCGGGCCGCCGCTGCGCGGGCGCAAGAGCGCAGAAGCGTTTCTGTGGGATCGGTCCGCTGGTAGGTGCGGTACTCGGTCCGTGCCCATCCGACGGCGACCGTCCCTGATGCGGCAGCGACGCGGCAGGTGGCGCAGCACCCGCTGCCGGTCTGCGGGCATGACGTGTGATGAGCCGGGAGGGTGGCGGCGGCTTCGATGAGGGCTGCCCAGGCGGAGTCCGGTAGCAATTCGCCGACGGTGGGTTGGCGGCATGGTGCTGCACGGTGATTGCAGCACGCCGGGCCTGGTCCGGGCGATGGGCCGGGCTGGAGCGCGGGTTCGATGAATAGGGCGTGGAAGTACACGATCCGCCCCAGTAACTGGTGAATCGTCATCGCGTCGGTGGCACTGCTCACGCCGGCCCCTCCTTCGTAGGGGCAGTCGTCTGCGGGACCGGGCAGCAGCAGGCGTCGCCTGCGGCGGGTCGTTCACTATGCAGTGCGTCCGCGACGAGGTGGGTGGCCGCCTCTAGGGCTTGGAAGTACGCCGGCCAGTCGTGCTCGAGGGCCGGGTGTAGCGCCAGGTCGAGCACGGGTGTTGTGGCCCCGGTGGTCTCGCACGTCAACTCAGCCCGCCCCACGGTGACCTGCACCGGGGCGGGCAGCTTAGAGGCCGCTGCGGTGACCGCCCGGCACAGAGCCGCGGCAGCCTGGGCGTACTCGGCTCGGTCGCGGGGGAGGATGCCGACGCGGCGCTCGGCGGGCGGAAGGTCAAGGCCGGTGTACGGGTGGCCCTGGCAGCTGTCGTACGTGACCAGCCCCCACGATCGGGTGAGGGCGTCGACCAGGGGGCGGACGCCGGGCTCGATCGCTTCGTGCCACTGCGGGTGGGCCGGGTCCAGATCGTCGGCCTCGTGCACGCCGGGCAGGCCAACGGTGTTGATATTGCCGTGCGCGCTGGTGTGCAGCCGCACCGGGGCGCGATGGGCGTCGACGCGATCCCAACGGGCGAGGAACGCTGCGACGTTGCGCATGCTGTTCGGGCTGCGGGGGCGCCAGCGCACCGTGCGGCACCAGACACCCGCCGGGTGAGCGGGCTGGGCGAGGAGCGCGGCGATGCCGTCGATCACCCGCATTCGGTAGTCACAGTAGGCGTCCTGGTCCTCGGCCTGGTCCTGGCGCCATCGGGTGGCCACACAGCCGCCGCCGCACGCGGACCGGTACGAGCACGTCGTGCACCGCTCCATCAGGGCCTTGCCCGCGTTGAGCAGCGGAAGCCGCCGCTGAGCGGCGACAACCACCGCCTCGTCGGGGATCCGGTCCAGGCGTCCGAGTTTGGCCTCCGGCCAGGGCAGTTCGTCACAACTGCCGAGCCGTCCGTCCGGGTAGAGCGTGAAGACGTGGTCGCACTTCATGCTGGAGAAGTGGCAGAAGCCGCTGTCCAGCCCGCGCAGCCGCCGGATGGTGGACACGGCCGGTTCCAGTTTCAGGCGGGCGAAATACCCGGCGCCGATCCAGTGAACGGCCGCGGCGAGCGTGAACTCGGCGTACTCAGCCGGGCTGATCGCCCACGCGGGCCCATCGGAACCGCGGACCGCAGCTTCCTGCAGCAGTCGGCTCGCCGGGAGGCGCCGCCCCTGAGCGGTGGTCGGACGCTGGACGGAGGCGTCGAAGCAGGGCACGAAGCTGACGGCGTTGACCGCCTCGAACCCAGCGAGGTGGTGCAGAACCGCCGCCGCGCGGCCGAGCACGAGCGGGGTGACCGCGGCAATCACACCCACCCTCCTGCCGCGAGCGGCCAGCAGCCGCAGGGCGGCGGCGACGCGCGGGTAGACCGGCTGGCCGTCGTAGCCGACACGCCAGGCGTTGCCCGTCGCGTCCCCGTCCAGTGAAATGCCGATCTGGAGGTCCGGGTACAGGGCGTCGAAGAGGTCCAGCCACTCTTCGTCCAGCTTCACGCCGTTGGTCTGGAGGGAGACGCGGACCACGGTGGGCTGGGCGGCGAGTTCGCGCAGGACGTCGGCGACGTGGTCGCGGCCAGCGGTCAGCGGCTCGCCGCCGTGGAGTTCGACAGCGAGCGGACGCCCCCGGAAGAGCTCGGCAAGCCGGCGCACTTGGCCGGCGTCGATCCGCGCTCCGCCCGGGGCCTCCTTGCGTTTCTCGTAGCAGTACAGGCAGTCGACGTCGCAGGTCTCACCGCGTAACTTCAAGATCACCGATACGGCGCTGTCCGTATCCTGGGTGTCCAGGCCGCGGTACAGCTGGGCTATCGGGTCGTGCTGTTCGTTGGTGCGGTACATCGGCTGCCTCCCGGGATGGCCGTGACCGGCAGGGGATCAGTCGTACAGGCGACCCAGCAGGGCGCCCTGGCCGGACTGCAGGATGTGGGCGGCCTCCAGCGGGATCCAGAAGCACTCGAAGTGCGTGGGCTCCTGCTGCCCGTCGTGATCCTCCTGGCTCATCCAGCGCTCCGGGGTGGGCTCGGTCAGCTCCAGGTGGAAGACGTGCCGGTGCTGGAGCTCGAACCGGTAGGGGCTGATGTCGTACTCGGCCTCGCCGAGCTTCCGCACGATCTTGAAGTCTTTGAGGCCCGTCTCCTCGCGGGCCTCGCGCAGCGCCGCCGCCTCCGGCGTCTCGCCCTCGCGGATGCTGCCGGCCGGGACCTGGATGCCCACCTCCTCGTAGCTGTAGTCGGTGTGCCGGAAGACCAGCAGCTTCCCGTCACGCACGACGTAGCACAGCACCTTGTCCTTGGTGACCTTCTCGGGCACGAGAACACCCTTCTTCATTCGATGGAATCGGTCGCGCACCCGGCGGCGCCCAAAGCCAGGGCGCACGGCAGGCACCCCTTGATGACGGAGGGCCGACGCCGGGCAAACGACCTTGAGTCTAGGCCGCGCGAACGCACATCAAGACAGCCTGAAAATGGTCGAACTGGCTTACGGAATAGGCGAGATGGGCTGAAACGGCAGCCCTTGCCGTGCGTCGGCACCACCCCTCCTCGCCGCCCTCGGCGGCGGTGCCGCTGAGCCGGAACCAGATCTGCTTCCCCCGCAGGAGTGGCTGGGGCTCCAGCGCATCGGCCGAGGGGCGCGGCCTCTGTGTCGGGCCGCGCAGCAGAGTGCTCGGTGAGGCGGATCAGGCCAAGGCCGGCAGTTGGCGTACGGCGGCCTCCAGCCGGCCCGGATCCGCGCTGAGGTGCCCGACGCCAGCAGGGGTGAGTTCGCCGGCGAGTCGGCTCTGGCATAAGCGTGCGCGTGTACGTCACGAGGCGGCGCTCCAGGGGACGACGAATCCTGTCCAATGCCGTCTGTGACCGCGACGCTCGGGTGCCCGTTGCCGGACGTTGGTGAGTCTATCTCCGGTGACGTGGGGTGTTGAGCCTTTTCATGCGGGTGATTCAGCCATTTGTTCGATGGCTGTAGCCATGGTGTGGGACGGAGGGGCCCAAGGCCGAAGATCACGGCCACGGTGACCGTCAGCTGGCGCGGGCCCCGCGGATGCGCCTGCGGTCAGACGGGCCGGAGGCTGAACGTGCCGCCGAGCCGCTTGCGCACCTCGCGGTCGGGTCGCATCGAAAGCGTCGGGAAAGGGGTACCAGTTTCGACCAGCGGGCTCTGCGGCGAAAAGGCGAGGCGAGCCATACGGCTTCTGCGGCAGACTGGCTGATCCCTTCGCTGGATGTATCCCTCCCACACCTTAAGATCGTTTGGAGGAAGGCGATTTGACTGAGTCCGATCAGCCGGCGGCCCGGTGGAAGAGCGAGCCGATGACGACGCGGCTCATCGCTGCTGTTCTCGTCACGGATCCGGATAGCGGCAGACTCCTCATCCTGCGGCGCAGCCGCCACTTGGACTTCGCGCCTGGTGAGTGGGATGTCCCCAGTGGGAAAGGCGAGCCCCGGGAACCGATCACCGCGACTGCGGTACGGGAGCTGAAGGAGGAGACGGGCATCGTGGCCACCGAGGCGGACCTGCGCCTCGTCCACGTCGTGCACGGCTCCTGGGGAGCGGAGGTCCCCGGGATGTTCATGGCCTTGGTCTTTCACACCGACCGGTGGAGCGGTACTCCCCACAATGCGGAGCCGCACAAACACGACACCATCGCCTGGGTGCCTCCGGACGACCTGCCGCAACCGTTCACACGCACCACCCTGGTCGCCGTCAAGCGGCACCTCGACGGCGGCCCGATCCTTTCGTTCGACGGCTGGCCAGAGGTCGGATGACGGTCAGTCCGGGCAGCTGCCCCGGAGGCGTTGCCCGGCGTCGTGAAGGTCAGCAATGAGCCGCGCGGCTTCCTTCCTGGCCGGCTCCAGCCGGGGATCCTCGGGGTGCGCGTGTGGCCCCGCGATCTTCGCGCACACGAACAGGGCCATCAGCCGGCCGGACCTGGTCTCCAAGTCTGGCCGACGTTCGCTCCACACGCGCTTCGCCAAGGCCGGGACGGCGAGGGCATGGCCCCATAGCGTTGCCGCGTCCAGCCCTCGTGGCGCCATGCCCCAGTCTTCCCAGTCGATCATGCAGAACTGCGGGCCGGTCACGTTTGCCCACGTCAGGTCGGCGTGGGCCGGCAGCCACTCCTTCACCGCGGTGTCGGTCACCTCGGGGAAAGCATCCCCGAGGGTTGCTGTCACCAGCTCCTGCGTGATGGTTTGAGTGTCCGGCGTAGCGAGGCGAGGTGCCGACTGGGCGGCAAGGGCGTCCAGTGAGGCATTCAGCGCGGACCACCACTCAGCCGGGAGACGGGGGTCTTCGATCACGACAGCGGCTTGACCAACCGGCGCGGCGCTGACCAGTTCCATCTCATCCGCGCGCCACATCACCGGTTCACCCGGCTCGCGCCACGCACACCCTGCGTACCACGAGGGCATGACTACCCCGCTCAGTACAGCAGCGGATTCGGGGCCGCTCCATCCCTGGACGCCGATCCGGTCGAACCCCCGCCGCTCGATGCGCACCCATGTATCGCGGTCCGTTCGAGCCCCGATGGTCCGGCGCTTGCGTACCACCGTCTCCCGGTCGAGACGCAGCTGCAGCGACCGCTCCACACGGTCCAGCACCCCGCCAATCGGTTCTCGGCGTAGATCAACGGAGCGAGGCACAGGAAGCGTCATATCCGGGACCGTAGCAAGCAGGCGGAGCCGCATCCGGAGATGGTCGCCAGCCTCGTCCCGTGAGGACTCGTCTTGTCAACCAGGTCGATCCCCGGTCGGCTGAACTCGTCGGCTGTGCGGGAGAGCACGGCGGTGTTGCCGGCGTCGATGGTGCGCAACGGACTGAGGTACTCCTGCGGCTGCTCGGCCGTGGGCAGCATACGCATGCGTTGGTGTTCGTCCATGCGAGCGCCGAGTTCCGCAATGTGTTGGGGACGTAGGGCTGTCACGGCTGTTCCCATCAGCGGTGAGCGCGGGCAGCCCTGCCCTCGCACGCCTCGACGCGCCCAGGCTTCGAAGAAGCACCGCAACGAGTGGAAGCGTCGAGAACACGGACTCGCCCAACACCCTTACGGCTCAAGCTGGATAGACTCGGCGGAGTCCGGCAACGGGCACCCGAGTCGCTGCGGTCACAGGCGGCGTACGCATTGAATTCCTCATGCTTCGGGAGGCCCGCTGTGCCGTGTGTGCTGCCTGCTAGGCGCCGTCGGTATCACCCCGACGCTCCTGCTGGGGCGTTGACCGAACCTATTCCGTCGCCTGTCACAAGGCCGCGTGCTCATCAGTTGTCACGTTCGCAGCACGGATCACCCTGTGCCTGGGCAGTTGCCCTGTGGCCCGCGCGGTCAACTGCCCTCCGAACGCACCGCTATGTCGAGGAGGAGAAGGCATTGCCATACCGGTCCGTGATCGGACTTCACCTGGTTCTGATCGAGCAGGGCCGGGTGCTGCTCGGCCTGCGTGCGGGCACTGCCTGGTGTGACGGATGGTGGCACGTCCCCGCTGGCCATCTTGAGGACGGGGAGTCTTTCCTTGCCGGCATGGTCCGTGAGGCTCGGGAGGAGCTGGGCATCGCCCTCGCGGAGGAGGACCTGGTGGTCGCGCACACCGTTCACGACCACGATCCCGAAACCGGTCAGAGTCGGCTGCAAGTCTTCTTCACCGCCAAGCAGTACTCGGGCCGACCCTGTGTTGCGGAACCGGACAAGTGCGCGGAGTGGCGGTGGTGGCCGCTCTCCGAGCTGCCGGAGAAATTGGTGCGCTACACCCGCCAGGCCCTGATCTGTATTCAGCGGGGCCAGACCGCGAGCACGCTGGGGTGGCCCGATGCCTGCTGAGGAGGTGCGTGAGCCGGTGGGTTTGATGGCGCCGGAGGACTATGCGAGTTCACGCGCGGTCTTCTGGGGCGGGGCCGCGGTGCTGTTCACCGACGCGGAGGGCAGGGTTTTGCTCCTGGATCCCGCGTACCGGCCCGGAAAGCTGTTGTTGCCCGGCGGGGGCGTGGACCAGGCGGAGCAGCCATCGGCCGCAGCGGTGCGCGAGGTGGCCGAGGAACTCGGTCTGTCCGTCAGCGTGAGCCAGCTCCTGGCGGTCGACTGGGTCAGCAAGGGCCATCCGGAGTTCGGAAAGGTGCACGGCTTCCCCGGTGAGACCGTCTCCATCTGGGACGGCGGCGTCCTGGAGGAGAGCGACATCGCCCGGATTCGCTTGCCCGAAGACGAAATCACCTCGTTCCACTTCCTTCCGCCGGCGCAGGCCGCACGCAGGATGCGCCCGATCGAGCGGCGACGGATGCTCGCTGCCTTGCGTGCCCGGATCGACCGTTCCGGCCCCGCCGTGCTGGAAGACGGAGAGACGGCCGGGCTCGGACAGGCGCTGCAGCGCTTGGACGTCGTCCCGCGCATTGCGACCGGCTACCAGGACATCGCCTGGCACCCGGCCATGGAGCCCGCCGCTAGCCTTCCCGTGAAGCAAGCGTGGGTGTGGGCCTTCGATCCGCTCGGCAGGGTCGTCGTCCTCGTGGATCCGCGCGACGGCCATGTCGTCCTGCCGGGCGGAACGGTCGAAATGGACGACGACGGGCCGAAGGCGGCGGCTCTGCGCGAAGCCGCAGAAGAGGCGGCGCTGCGCCTGCACGATGCCGCCTACCTCGGCTACCTCCACGATCCGGACGGCGCGGTCTACGGCCCAGACACTGGGGCGAACGCCCGGGCACGGTACGTCGCACGCATCGACTCCCTGGGGCCCGCCGCTCCGGATGTTGCGACCGGCATCACCTACGGCCGGCTGCTGGTCAGCCCGGTGCAGGCGAGCGAGCTGCTCGGCCTCGGACGCGCCGGGGCCGAACAGGCCGAGTACGCGGCCCAAACGGCAGCAGCCCGCTGGGGAATTCCGTTGAGTGCGCCGCAGGCCGCGATCGAGATTCCCCACACGGGCATGGCGGCCCTCCTGCCCTGACGTCCGCACGTGACGCCCACCTCGTGCCGGAGTCCTGCCGGCGCGATGCCCTGCACTGCCCTTCTGGCCCTGGAGGAGGACTCTCATGTCCGGCGAACCTGACACCGCTGCACAGACGGTCGGCGGCCCTGACCGCGTGGTCACCGACGAGCAACGGGCGTACTGGGCCCAGGTCGAGGCGCCCATGGCCTCCTGCACCGCCTTGATCACCGATGCTGACGGCCGGATTCTCGTGGTCGACCCGACCTACAAGGACGGCTTCGACATGCCCGGCGGCATGGTGGAGGCGGGCGAAACGCAGATCGAGGGCCTGGAACGTGAACTGGCCGAGGAACTCGACCTGACCGGCGTGCCGATCGGCCGGTTCCTCGTCCTGGACCAGGTCCCCGCTGCCCGGTACGGGCGGGCCATGGTCGTCACGGTGTTCCACGTGGGTCCCCTCACCGACCAGCAGACACAGTCCCTGCGCTTTGTGGACGGGGAGATCGGAGCCGCCGAGTTCCTGCCCGTCGAGGAGGCCCTCGCGCGGCTGCCGCACCGCCTCGCCCGCCGCATCCAGGCGGCGCACACCGCGCTGCTCTCGGGCGTGCCGGCCGTGCTGATCGACGGCACGTCCCACCTCCTGCCCGGCCCGGCCGTATCGGAGGCGCGATGAAGCGGCTCCTGAAACGGGTCTGGAAGACGGAACAGACCGTCTCTGAGTCCGAGGCCGCGCTCTTCGGCGGGGCGCTGCGCTACAACCTCGGATGGGTACGCCACGAGTACGCGCGGCTGGACACCAAATTCGCGCAGGCCGCCCGGATGGTGCCGGCCCTGGTGGGCAGCACCCTGCGCCTGGCCTGGCAGGCGGACCGCCGCGCCTTGCTGACCATCGGGATCGCCGAGGTGGGCCAGAGCATCACCCAGGGCGCCGGGCTGCTGGTCACCAACCAGGTCATCCAAGCCCTCCTCAAGGACGGGGACAACGTCTCCCGGCTGCACGCCGCCCTGCCGGCCTTGATCGCGGGCTGCATCATCGCGGTGGTCGGCACCGTCCTGGCCTGCTTGTCGACGGCGGGGACCGGGCGGCTTGAGCCGAAGGTGGAGAGGCTGGCCACCGAGCAGTTCCTGGAGGGCGCCGCCCACGCGGAACTTGAGGCCATCGAAGACGGCGAGTTCCGCACGCTCCTGGACTCGGCCTATTTCGGCGCCCAGTCCTCCCGCACCATGATCGGCATCTGCGTGGCCGTGGTGAACGGTGTGTTCTCGCTTGTCGCCGCGGCGGGCGTGGTTACGGTCCTCAGCCCCCTCTTGCTGCCTTTGCTGCTGCTCATCGCGCTGCCCCGTGGCTGGGGAGCCATGCATGTGGCCCAGCGCCGCTACGCCTCCCGGATGCAGTGGATCGAGCATGAGCGGGCCAAGCGTCTGGTCAACAACCTCATCACCGCCCGGGAATCCGCCACGGAGATCCGTGTTCACCAGGTCGGCCCGTTCCTGCTCGATCACTTCCACGAGATGGGCGAGACCGCCGAGGCCGAACAGACCCGTCTTGCCGACGGCCGCGCGGTCACCGAATTGATCGCCGCGGCCATGGCCGGCCTCGCCTCGGCGGCCACGTTCGCGGGCCTGGGCGCGCTGTGGCTGACCGGCCACATGAGCGCCGCCACCGTGGCCACGGCCGCCCTCGCGATCCGTAGCGGCTCCGCCAGCCTCGGCGTCCTCGTCGACAACGTCCTGCGGCTGCACGAGGAGTCCCTCTACGTCCGCGACCTTGACCGCTTCCGTGAGGAAGCCGAACGCCGGGCCATCCCCACGGGCGGCCAGCGCGTGAGCGACTTTCCCGACCAGGTCACCTTCGACAACGTGTCCTTCACCTACCCCGACCGCGATACTCCCGCCCTGCGCGAGGTGACCCTGACCTTCCCGCGCGGAGCCGTCATCGCCCTGGTCGGCGCGAACGGCAGCGGCAAGTCCACCGCGGTGAAGCTCCTCGCCGGGCTGCACCGGCCCACTGCCGGCCGCGTCCTGTGGGGGCCAACCGATCTTGTCGAGGCCGACCGGGTGGACATCTTCCGGCACGTGGCCGCTCTCGATCAGGGCTTCCAGCGCTGGCCCTTCACTCTGCGGACCAATATCCAGATCGGTCAGCCGGAACGCAACGCGGACGACGACATCGCCCGCGCCGCCGCCTACTCTGGCGCCGACAAGCTCGCCGCCGCTCTTCCCCGCGGTCTTTCCACCCTGCTGGCCCGGCAGTTCCGCGGCGGCCAGGAACTGTCCGGGGGGCAGTGGCAGACGGTTGGGCAAGCCCGGCTGCGGCATCGGCAGGCGAGCCTCGTCATCGCCGATGAGCCCACCTCCGCCCTGGACCCCGAGGCCGAGATCGAGTCCTTCGAACGCATCCGCCGCCTGGCCGATGAGGGCAAGACCGTCGTGCTGGTCAGCCACCGCATGGCCGGCGTCCAGCACGCCGACATCATCTATGTCCTGGACGAAGGGCGCCTCGTGGAGAGTGGCTCCCACCAGGAGCTCATGGCGCGGCCTGATTCCCAATACCGGCGCATGTACCTCATGCAGGCCAACCAGTACAGCAACGCCGCACTGCTGGTGCTGCCTACTCCCTCGGCCAACGGCGAATCACATGCCGCCAGCACCCCCGACTAACCGCCACCACCCGCCGCACACCACCCGGCCTGCCACGCGGCGGCCCAGCAAATGGGCCGCCGACCCGTTGTGGAGCACGCTGCGCGACCTGCTGGGCTGCGTCGGCGTAATCGCGGCCGGCCTCGCCATCACCACGATCGTCGCCCTGCTCACCGCCCACTTCCCCGACCACAGGATCCGTCCGTGACCAACCTGCCGCCCAAACTCGTCATCGGCACCCGCGACTCAGACCTGGCCCTGGTCCAAGCAGCCCACGTCGCCGACCTGCTCGAACGCGCCTTCCCTCAAGTTGCTGTACACGTCGCCCCGATGAAGGCCGCCGGCGACCTGCACCAGGGGCCCCTGTCCCAGATCGGCGGCAAAGCCGTCTGGGTACGCGAGCTGGACCGGGCCCTGGCCGCCGCGCGCGTCGACGTCACCGTCTCGTGCGCCAAAGACCTCCCCGGCCCCCACGAACGAGGCACCGACACCATCATCGGTGCCGTCCTGCCCCGCGAAGACGCCCGGGACGCCCTCGTCCTCCCCGCCGGACAGCCCGCCGCCACCCTGGACGACCTCCCACCCGGAAGCATCCTCGGCACCAGCGCACCGCGCCGCATCGCCCAACTCCGCACCCGCTACCCCCACCTCACCATCCAGCCGGTGCGCGGCAACCTGCTACCCCGCCTCGCCCGCCTCGACGCCGGCGAAGGAGACAAGCCGCTCGACGCCCTCGTGGTCTCCTACGCCGGACTGTGCCGGGTGTCCCAGGCGGACCGTGCCACCCAGCTCATCCCGCCTACGCTGCTGGCCCCGGCCACCGGCGCGGGCACGCTCGTCGTCGAGCAGCGCAGCGGCGACACCACCGCCACCCACCTCCTCGACGCCATCAACCACTCCGCCACCGCCCGGCTGCTGGCCGTGGAACGCGGCGTCCTCGCCCAGCTCAAAGGCAACTGCCAGACCGCCTGCTCCGTCCACGCCCACTACACCGACAAACCCCACCGGATCAGAGTCGACGCCGCCGTCTTCCACCCCTTGGGCGACGACGCGATCCACGTCGCCGCCACCGGACCGGCCGACGACCTCGGCGGCCTCGTGGAAAACATCACCCAGCTGCTGCATGGCGAAGGAGTCGAACGGCTCCTGCCGCGCTGACCCACGCGGCCCCGATCGCCAGCGGCAGCCCACTACGGGACGCGATGCCGTTACGGCGGGACCGTAACAAGCCATACTTACGAGGGGAGTTCACTGACGTGCCGCACCGATCCGAACCCGACGCCCGGGGAAGCCTGTGGCGGGACAGGGACTTCCGGCACTACGCGCTCGCGCAGGGCATCAGCGTGACCGGGAGCGGCGTGACCACGATCGCGCTGTCCGTCCTGGCCGTCGTCGACCTGCACGCCTCCACCTTCAACGTCGCGCTGATCTCCTTCGCCTCCAAACTCCCACCCCTGCTGCTGTCCCTCCACGCCGGCGTCCTGGCCGACCGCCGCCGCAAACGTCCCGTGATCATCACCTGCGACCTGCTCTGCGCCGCCGTCCTGCTCACCCTCCCCGCCGCGCAGCTCCTCGCCCGCATCACCCTGATCCACCTCTACGCGGTCGCCTTCACGGTGGCCGCCCTGCAGGTCATCGGCAGCAACGCGTCCATCAGCTACCTGCCCTCCCTCCTCGGCCCAGGCCGGATCAAGGACGGCAACTCCAAGATGGGCGCCAACAACTCCCTGGCCGACCTGATCGGCACCAACTCCGGCGGCGTCCTCGTCACCGTCCTCGGCGCGGCCCGCGCCGTCACCGTCGATGCCGCCTCCTACCTGGCCAGCGCCCTGCTCCTGTGGCGCGTCAAGCACCGCGAGGACCCGCCACCCGCCCGCACAGCGGGCACCAACCATTGGGCGGAAATCCGCGAGGGCCTCACCTACACCCTGCGCACCCCCGTCGTGCGCTCGATCGTGCTGTCGAATACGGCCACCTCCTTCGTCCTGGCCGCCAGCAGTGCCCTGTGGTCGCTGTACCTGCTGCGCGAACTGCACTGGAGCCCGACCGCCCTCGGGATCGTCATGGGCGCCGGCGGAATCGGCGGCATCCTCGGAGCCCTCGTCTGGCAGCCCCTGGAACGACGCTGGGGTCCCGGCCGGGTGATGCTCGGCGCGCTCGCCCTCAACCCCCTCGCCCAGATTCCCCTGGTCCTCGCCGGCCCCGGGCTCGGCGGGCAGATCGCCATCGGCGCTGGCATGGTCCTCCAGACCGGTGCCGCGGTGTGCCATGGCGGGCTCCAGCGCGCCGTCCGCCAGGAACTGGCACCTGACCATCTCCAAGGACGGGCCCAGGCCACCGGAGCCTGGCTCGCCTTCAGCCTGCGCCCGTTCGCCGCCCTCGCCGCAGGCGCGCTGGGCACCCTGCTCGGACTGCGCCCCACCCTCACGCTCGTCACCGCAGCCCTGGTGATCCCGTTCCTCGTGCTGTGGAACTCGCCCGTCCGCGCGCTCAGCACCGCCGCCCCCCTCCCACTGACCCCGACCGAGGAGCCCGCCAACCCATGACGATCACCAACCCGGCCGGGTACTGGGACCCGCTGTGGGCATCGGGACGCCGCTACCGCAGCCTCGGCCCTCAGGAACAGCAGCTGACCCGCCGCTTCCTCGGCGCCGGCCGCGGCCGGCCCGCGCTCGACATCGGCTGCGGCGACGGCGCTCTCGCCCGGTACCTGCACGCCGACCTGGGATACCGCACAACGGCGATCGACTGCTCCTCCGCCGCTCTGAAGATCGCGCAGGCCGAGCAAGACGGGAGCGACGGGCTGGTCTTTCAGCAGCTGGACATCGAGACCGACGACATCAGCGTGCTTCCCGACGCCGGCTACGCCCTTGTCACCTGCCGCCTGGTGTTCGCCTTCATCAAAAACAAGCCCGCCTTCCTCGACCGCATCAGATGTCTCCTCCCGCCTGGCGGAACTCTCTGGCTGGTGACCCCTCTTGCTGAACGCCTCCCGGAGGAACGGAAATCGATCGGAATCACCGTGCAGCAGGCGGAATTGCTGACCGCGTCCTGGTCATTGGTACGAAGCGAAGACCTGGACTCGATGCGCTGCTACGCTCTGCGCCCCTGACCCGCCACGATCCCAATCCTGACCTCGGCGAGGCCCTCCGGTGGCAGGGAAGGCCGGCTCAGGCCGCTGCTGCGCGCAGGTGAGCCAGCAGGCCCTCCGTATCCGTCAGATCCGGAACGACGAAGTCGGCGCCAGCGGCACGGAGTTCCGCCATCGAGTGGATGCCCGAGGCGACCGCAACACAGCGCGCCCCGGCGTCATGCGCGGCCTGCACATCGCGAGGCGTGTCACCGATCAGCACGGTCGGCATCGTCAGCGCCACGCCGTAGGCGGCGTGAATCCGGGAGCGGGCAGCATCGACGAGACAGGCCCGGTCCTCGCTGTCCTCGCCGTACCCACCCACGGCCATGTCGAGGAGATCGTCGAGACCGAACGCCCTCAGCTTGACGCGCGCATTCGCCGCGATGTTGCCCGTGAGGACTGACGAGCAGATCTCGGGGTCCGCTGCGAGCGCCTTCAACCCCTCCTGGACACCGGGCAGAACCCGGCCCCGTCGCCGCAGATCCTCCTCGCGGCCCCGCCCCGCTTCCTCCAGCGCCCGCTGCGCCGAGGCCCATCCGGGAACCGGCAGACCATGCCGGACGAACATCTCATGCATGATCGCCCGGTCCGTGCGCCCTTCCGTCGGCGCAGGCAGCTCGGCATCCCGCCCCGCGAGGGCCTTGAAGGCGCCGGCGTAGATCTCTTTGCTGACGCCGGCGTTGTCGACGAGGGTGTGGTCCACGTCCCAGAGCACGATGAGCTGCACTTGCCCAGGGTATGCAGCGTGAACTGCCTGTTAATAGTGCCCTCTTGGGACGTCCTGGCGTCCCGCAAGATCTTGCCGCGTCCCAGGACGTCCTGGAAAGATGCGAACGTGAACGAGCGGCTGCGTACGGTAATGCTCCAGCGGAAGGTGACTCCGGAGAAGCTCGCGGCCTCATGCCATGTAGACGTCAAGACCGTGGAACGCTGGATCAGCCTGGGGCGGCAGCCGCTGCGCCGGCACCAATGGGCGGTCGCGGAACTACTTGGCGTGGACGCCTCTTACCTGTGGCCGCCCGAGGAAGACGACGAGGAGCAGGCGCATACGACCGAGCAGACCGAGCTGGTCGCCGCCTTCCCTAACCGCGCGAGCGTCCCGCAGAAGACCTGGGTCCGCCTCCTGAAGTCCGCGCAGGAGCACATCGATGTCCTGGTGTTCAGCGGAACGTTCTTCGCCCAGACCAACCCGCGCGTGGCGGCGATGCTCGCCGAGCGCGCCGACGCCGGGGTCCGGGTCCGCCTCTGTTTCGGCGACCCGTCCGGCAAGGCGGTCGCCGTCCGAGACGAGGAAGAAGGGATCGGCGGCACGCTCTCCGCGAAGATCAGGGCATCGCTCACCTACTACCGCAAGTTGATCGGCACCCCCGGCTGCGAGGTGCGCCTGCACGACACGACCCTGTACAGCAGCCTCTTCCGTTTCGACGACGCACTCCTCGTCAACCCCCATGTGTGGGGGCAGCCTGCCAGCGCCAACCCCCTGTTCGAACTGCGACGCCTGGGGGACGACGGCTGGTTCGACCACTACGCCGGCAGCTTCGACGCGGTCTGGGAGACTGCGAAGCCCTGGTCACCCGAGTCCATGTGAGGAGCACGGCCCGCGATGGGACGTACGGAGTACTGGTACGACGAGAACGCACCGAAGCCGAACACGCTGATCCCGGCGTGCAACATGCTCGTCGCTCGCGAGTCCGACGGGGCGATCCTCCTGCAGCGACGCCGGGACACGGGGCAGTGGGCCCTTCCCGGTGGAGCCATGGACATCGGGGAATCCCCGGCGCAATGTGCGGTCCGGGAATGCAAGGAGGAGACCGGAATCGACGCCGAACCCACCGGGCTTCTCGGCGTGTACTCGCCCCCTGAACATGTCGTGGCCTACACGGACGGAGAGATCCGGCAGGCGTACGAGGTGACGGTGATCGGTCGGCCGGTCGGTGGCGAGCCCACCATCAACGACGAAGCCGACGACGTCCGCTGGATCCGGCCCAGCGACCTCCACTCTTACGACATCCACCCCTCCATGAGGAAGCAGATCGCTCACTTCGTCAACGGGGCGTACCCGCACGTGGACTAGAAGTCCGCGCCCCTACTCGCCGACCGCAGTGAGCTGGGCTTCGACCCTGTGTACAGCCGCGCACAGCTCGGGTTCCGCTCGACGGATGAACCGACCGACGATGCTGTCGAGACCGTACCGACCAAGGATCTCCGCCAAGCGGGCATCGACCGTGGTCGGCTCGCCGTCCGGCGTCGTGGTCATGTCGCAGTAGGCCAGTGCGTCGACCAGCGCGGGGTGATCGAGAAGGGGAAACTCGTCCTCAAGCTGCTCCCTCAGCCCGCGTTCCTCCGCCTCCAGCACGGCACACGAGTGGTTGGCGACCAACCGCACCAGCCGCTCGTCCGCGGCCGAGTGGTCGCGCAGGTAGCGAGCCCCGTCGAGCGGATGGAACCCTGTCACCGCCAGCGTCGGCGCGTAGCCGATGTCGTGCAACATCGCCGCAGCCCACAGCAGTTCTGCATCGACACCCAGGATCTCTGCTAGAACCCCTGCCTTCGCAGCTACGCCTTGGGAGTGCGTCCAGCGGCGCGGCAGAGGTTCCGCGAGGAGAGACTTGGCCAGGTCGCGGGCCCAAACGCTCAGATCCATGCTGGAAGACTAAGCCGGAACGCCCGGTGGGCGGCTGGTATCGGCTGGACGTCCCAGGACGTCCTCGTAGCTGTCCCCGGCAGCGACCGCTTGCCCGATGGGTGCCTGGCTCCGAGCCCCCTCCACCAGAACAGCGGGCAGCGCTGAGCACTGAGCAAGGGCCGACCGGAGCCTTCAGCTCACGGCAGACGAGAAAAAGCCCCAAAGGACTGGAACCCTTCCCCAGGTCCATGTCTGCCGAAAGATTTCGCCAGGGCGACCGAAGAGACAAGCATCAATTATCCATCACCCGCACTCATGTCTCCCGATGATGTCGCGAAGTACCTGGCCAAGCCGAAGAGTTGGGCTTACGGAGATTGGCGAAGCCAGGGAATTCCGTTCAAGAAGGTCGGTAACCCTCTTCGGTGTCGGCTGGTAGACCTTAATGAATGGCTCGATCAGCAAACCCCTTGAGGGCTCGGATTGGCTGTAAGTTCCGAGGTCAACTCGGCTAAAATGAAATGAGGTTGAGTGGTTAAGAAGGGTAACGGGTTGGGTGGCTCTCCCGTCGAGATCCAGCGCCGTGGGAGGCCGAATACTTGGGGGATACGAACGCCGTTTCACTTTGACCCGACCCAAGGCAAAAAGGTTCGGTACTGGACTGGGTGTGAGTTCGGAACAAATACCGAAGCGCAGCGCGCACTTCGCAAGTGGCTGACAGACCATGAGGCGGGGAAAGTCGTCGCACGATCCGACGTGAAACTCGGAGAGTGGATAGAAAAGTGGTTCGCCGGCCTACGGGTTGAGGCAACTACCCGCGCGGGATACGAACCCAAGATCCGGCTGCATATTAAGCCGCATATCGAAGCCAAGAAGCTCAGGGACGTCACCGGCGACGACCTTGACGCCCTGTACCGGATGCTGGAGACGGTTCCGTGTGCGACGAACAAGGGCAAGCCTCTGGGGGCCAAGTCCGTTCGCCACATCCACAACATCTTGTCGGGCGCGTTCGATGCCGCGGTCACGAAGAAACTCATCCCGGTCAATCCGGCGGCCACCGCTAACCCGCCCACAATCCGGCAGGCCAAGTCACAGCAGCGAAAGTTCGTGACGCTCGACGATGCCGGAACGGCCCGCTTCCTCGCGGACATCTGGACGCCGTGCGGTCGGCGCGGCTGCGGGCCGCTGCATTACTGCACGCGTGACGCGCCGCTGTGACCGGGTGAGCGTGGATCCGGGGGGGTTCACGGCGTGGGAGCCACCCCGTACCGCGAACCCCTCAGTTTGCTGCCCTTAAATTAGAAGGCCGCAGTGCGGTCTTCGCTGCGCGGATCGGTCACCTGGTGCTCGGCGTAGACGCCCGCGCGCGACTTACGACGCCAGGGACGCGCGTGGGTCACTGAATTGGCGGCGGCCTCGGAACCGTCGTCGAGGTCCATGACCGCCACCGACGGTGATCCGTCCTCGGGGCACCGCTCAAGCCAGTGGCCGTTGGGGGCGATGATTCCGGACGGCGCAGTGGCGCTGTGCTGCGTCGGCACCGAGAAGCTGACCCAGTAGCTGTTGACCGCAGCGTGGCCTTGGGCTTGGGCTGCGGCGTTGCCCGGGGAGATACCGGTCGTGGAGAACAGGACGCAGTCGACGTCCAGCTTCTCGTACTCGGCGAACAACTCCGGGTAGTGGATCTCCATGCCGAGCAGGCAGCCGAAGCGCACACCGTCGACGTCGAAGGTCACCGGCGAGATGCCCGGCGAATACATGTACGAGACCTTCGTGTTCGACAGCAGACGCTCGTCGTAACGCGTGACAACCTCGCCGCGATCGGAGATGACGTAGAGGCTGTTGTGCGGACGGTTCGGCCCGGTCAAGCGGTGCACCGAGGCGATCACCGTCCACAGCCGCAACTCCCGTGCCAACTCGACGATCGCAGCCAACTCCGCTTGCAGAACTGGCCACTGGCACCGATCCCAGTCCGCCGGGCCGACCGCGTCCGGGCCGTCGACGGACATGACGAGCTTGTTGGGAAAGCAGATCGCGCCCTCCGGGAAGTGCACGATCCTCGCGCCCCGATCACTCGCCTCACGCATCAGAGCGCGGACCTGACGGCCGCTTTCGCGCAGCGCGTCAACATCTCGGGGGTCTTCATGAACGGGGGTCTGCGTGACGGCGAGCCGTACGCTCTTGGGGTTCCTTGCTTCCGACATGACGTCTCCTGATGGAGTCGGACGGAAGTGCCGGAGGGCAGACGTGTAGGACTCGCCGGTCTTGGCGGTGCGGGCGCGTACCTGGCGCTTGAAGTTCCTGCGGGCTGTCATCGCGGCCTTCCACGCCTTGAGCGACGGTTCCCCAGCAACCTCGCCCGAGGCGATCGGGCTGCGACAGCGACCTGAGACGCTGGTCCCTTTGCCTCCGATGGGAGACCGTGCTGGGGACGGTCGCGGGAGGTTCGGCGTAGGCCACGCCATCCGTCATCATGCCGTTGGTCACGGGCTCCGTCAATCTGGCCGCCGTCACGCTCGGCTGGGGGTCGTGGACCACGGGCAGCGCGCCCCTTCGTGTGGCCGGCGCCGCATCATCGGGCGGCTGTCCTCGGCGGCGCGAGTCGATCGCCGCCACGGTCGATCCCGAGGACGCCGAGCGGGCCCGCGCTCCACACCCTCCTGGTAGAGGTGGCGCGCCGCCGAGAGAGCTGAGCGGCCGCACCCCGGTGGCTGGGCGTGACGTGCCCGCTGCCACGGCTGCCCAGGCGGGCGTGCTCAGCCCGGCCGGTGCTGCTCGCTGAACGCAGCCTTGCCCGCATCCGATCGCGTATCGGTCAGGGGATCGTCGATGATCAGGTGAAACCGCCAGCCCTCGAACGAGGACAACGCCTCGCCCAGCTCGTCCCACGACAGCGTCCGGCCGTCGACCACGACCCGCATCGGGCCGCCCTCAAGATCCGCGACCAGCCGGCCCGCCGCCTCCCTGTTGGCCACTTTCCACCCCGCGCCGTGCGGGTCCGGCTCCAGGTAGCAGCGGCCGATCTCCGCTTCGGCCTCAGCGCGCACCCGCGCGGCCAGCTGGTCCACGTCGGCATCGTGATCGCCGAGCACCGCGAACTCGAACCCGTCGTCCGTGTCCCGGCGTTCTTCGACCAGCCGTACCGAGATCCCGGTGGGGGCGCGCCAGAGCCGGTAGCGCAGCACATGGCGACTCCCATCCTCACCGACGACCTCCACCGGACCGGGAGCAACCGGGAGCCGCGGCATGCCCGTCAGCGCTGCGATCCGCACGTCCAGACACTGGTCGCACAGCGGGCCCACGTTGCTCAGCCACTGATCCGCCGGGACTCGCCCACATTCCCGGCACCCGGTCCCAGCCTGCACTTCGTCCATACGTTTCCACCTATTGCTCAGCCGGCTTGCTTCGGGGCCGCGACCGGGCCGAGATCGGCTTGGGGACAGGGCCGCTGAATCGGCCCGCGCCGCGTACTCGCCGACCGTAGAGGTCAACGGCAACTTGACCCGACACGCATCCCTAATTTCCCGACTTCCCGACGGCTCCCGGACGCACGAGGGAGCTCAGGGTGACCCGCGCTGTGCGCCCGTCGTAGCCGACGGGAACGAAGTCGATAGCATAGGACGTGGCGAACGAGGCCGTGCCGTGGCTGGGAACGCGATTGGCTGGACTGTTCTGGACAAGCCAGCGGCCAGTGAACGGGTAAGCCAAGTCGATCATCACCCTATCGGCGCATCGATTCATGAAACCCCAGCGATGCACTGCAGCGCCCCGTGAACCTCTCCCGTGGAGTGACTCAGCGACAACCTGCTCCAGGCCGTGCCGGAAGCGACCTGGGACGTACCACGGCAAAGCGTCAAGGCTCGAAGAACCATAAATGCCCAGTTCAGAGCGCATTTTCTCTTTAGGGCAGGCACCTCCGGGGGCGGGCAAGACCATGCTCGCGGAGCGGCTGCCGGCCGTCCTGCCCGTGCTGACCAGGGAGGACTCCCTGGAGGTCACCGCGGTCCACTCGATCGCCGGGCTCCTGCCACCGGGCAAACCGCTGATCGACGCCGCCCCGTACTGCGCCCCGCACCACTCGGCCACCATGCAGTCCCTGGTCGGCGGCGGGCCGGGGATCGCCCGTCCCGGCGCCGTCTCCCTCGCCCACCGGGGCGTGCTCTTCCTCGACGAGGCGCCCGAGTTCAGTACCCAGACCCTGGACGCCCTGCGTCAGCCCCTGGAGGCGGGCCATGTCGTGATCGCCCGCAGTGCGGGTGTGGTGCGCTTCCCGGCGCGCTTCCTGATGGTGCTCGCCGCCAACCCCTGCCCCTGCGGCCGCTTCTCGCAGCGCGACACGCTGTGCGAGTGCCCGCCCTCGGCGATCCGCCGCTACCACGCCCGGCTCTCCGGGCCCCTCCTCGACCGGGTCGACCTGCGGGTCGAGGTGGACCCCGTCGGCCGGCACGAGCTCGCTCACCGCGGCCCCGGAGGCGAGTCCACGGCGACGGTCGCCGACCGGGTCCGGGCCGCGCGTGAGCGGGCGGCGGCCCGGTTCGTCGGCACCCCCTGGCGGACCAACAGCGAGGTGCCGGGACGCGAGCTGCGCAGCCGCTGGCACGCGCGGTCCGGCGCGATGGACGAGGCCGAGCGGAACCTGGAGCGGGGTGTGCTCACCGCGCGCGGGCTCGACCGCGTCCTGCGGGTCGCCTGGACCGTCGCCGACCTCGTCGGCCACGACCGGCCCGACGCCACCGACGTCGCCCTCGCCCTGCAACTGCGGACCGGGGTCCCGCGCGGTGTGCCGATGGCCCTCGGGGCCCGGGCGTGAACCGCGTCGGCGAGCCGGAGTCCGACCGCCTCGCCCGGGTCTTCCTCTCCCGGGTGTTCGAGCCCGGCGACGAGGTCGGGGGGCGGTGGGTGCGGCAGTGGGGGTGCGCGGAGGTGGTGCGGCGGTTGCGGGAGCACCGGGAGCCGCCCGCCGGGACGGGCGAGCGGCGGTGGGCGGGGCTCAGGGCACGGGCCGCGGCGGCCGGACCGGAGCGGGACCTGGCGGTGGCCGAGGCCGCCGGGGTGCGGTTCCTGTGCCCCGGGGACACGGAGTGGCCCGGCACCCTGGACGACCTCGGGGACGCCCGCCCGCTCGGGCTGTGGGTGCGGGGCCGGCCCAGCCTGCGGATGTGGGGCCTGCGCTCGGTCGCCGTCGTCGGCGCCCGCGCCTGCACCGAGTACGGCGCCCACATGGCCGCTACCCTCGCCGCGGGCCTCGCCGAGCGCGGCTGGGTGGTGGTCTCCGGCGGCGCCTACGGCGTGGACGGTGCCGCCCACCGGGGCGCACTCGGCGCCGGCGGCGCCACCGTCGCCGTCCTGGCCTGCGGGGTCGACCGGCCCTACCCGCGCGGCCACACCGAACTGATCAACCGGGTCGCCGAGCAGGGACTGGTCGTGGGGGAGCTGCCGCCGGGTGACCATCCGACGCCCAGCAGATTCGTCCTGCGCAACCGGGTGATCGCCGCGCTCACCCGCGGCACCGTGGTCGTCGAGGCCGCCCACCGCAGCGGCTCCCTCGTCACGGCACGGGCGGCCCAGCGGCTCGGCCGGCACACCATGGGCGTCCCCGGCCCCGCCACCAGCGGACTGTCCGCCGGGGTGCACGAGCTGCTGCGCGGCGAGGCCGAACTCGTCACCGACGCCGCGGAAGTCGTCGAACTCGTCGGTGACATGGGCGAACTCGCCCCGGCCCGGCGGGGCCCGGTCCTCCCGCGCGACCTCCTGGAGCCCGGTGCCCGCCACGTCCTCGCGGCGCTCCCCGCCCGCCGCCCCGCCCGCGCCGAGGAGATCGCCCGCGGCGCCGGGACCAGCCCGGACGACGCGATCGCGAGGCTGTACGAACTCAGGGCACTCGGTTACGTCGAACGACACGGCGACGGCTGGAAGTTGACACGCCAGGCGATCGTCTCCGTTCGAGGGGCTCCCGGGCCGTGCTGACCGACGGTGTTCGGCCGTCCGGGGGAACGCCGAAGGCCTTGCGGTTTCGGCCGAGTTGACACCCCGCGAGGGTCACCCGCCGCGACCGCCGTGACCCGGCGGGGCGGTCGGCGGAACGTATCTGCGTACCCGCGCGGACCCGTCCTTCGCGCACCGCGACACTCCAGTCACGCTACGCTCACGAGGATTCCGGTACAGAACGGCAGCAGACCGACTTCAGACCAGCAGGACACCCAGGTACCCCCGACTCCACGTACTTCACGGCAGAACGGCACAAGGCGACGAATGCCCCAGCACACCTCCGGGTCCGACCGGGCGGCGGTCCCCCCAGCCGCCCGCGACGGTGGCAGCGTGCGGCCGCCCGCTCCCTCGACGCTCGACGAGCTGTGGCGGTCGTACAAGGCGACGGGGGACGAGCGGCTGCGGGAGCAGCTGATCCTGCACTACTCACCGCTGGTCAAGTACGTGGCCGGCCGGGTGAGCGTCGGTCTGCCCCCCAACGTGGAACAGGCCGACTTCGTCTCCTCGGGGATCTTCGGGCTGATCGACGCGATCGAGAAGTTCGACCTCGACCGGGAGATCAAGTTCGAGACGTACGCGATCACCCGAATCCGGGGCGCCATGATCGACGAGCTGCGGGCGCTCGACTGGATCCCCCGGTCGGTGCGTCAGAAGGCGCGCAACGTCGAGCGGGCGTACGCGACGCTGGAGGCACGGCTGCGGCGGACCCCCACGGAGGGCGAGGTGGCCGCCGAGATGGGCATCGGCGTCGACGAGCTGCACGCCGTCTTCAGCCAGCTCTCGCTCGCCAACGTGGTCGCCCTGGAGGAACTGCTGCACGTCGGCGACGAGGGCGGCGACGGGCTCAGCTTCATGGACACCCTGGAGGACACCGCCGCGGACAACCCCGTGGAGGTGGCGGAGGACCGCGAGCTGCGACGGTTCCTGGCCCGGGCGATCAACACCCTGCCCGACCGCGAGAAGACCGTCGTCACGCTCTACTACTACGAGGGCCTGACCCTGGCGGAGATCGGCAACGTGCTCGGGGTCACCGAGAGCCGGGTCAGCCAGATCCACACCAAGTCGGTGCTCCAGCTGCGCGCGAAACTGGCGAGCTTCGGTCGCTGAGCCACAGTTGACCGGGGCAACGGGCGGCGCAGCGGGCGCAGTCACTCCCCTACGGCGGGCAGCGTCCGTAAAGTGGTCGACGTGCCAAGGATTCGAGCGGCCTCCGTGGCCGAGCACCGGTCGATGCAGCGTGCCGCCCTGCTGGACGCGGCACGCTCCCTGTTGTCCGAGGGCGGGACGGAGGCGCTGACCTTCCCCGCCCTGGCCGAGCGGACGGGGCTCGCCCGCTCCTCCGTCTACGAGTACTTCCGCTCGCGGGCGGCCGTGGTCGAGGAGCTGTGCGAGGTCGACTTCCCCGTATGGGCGGCGGAGGTCGAGGCGGCGATGGCCGCCGCCGACGGGCCGCGGGCCCAAATCGAGGCCTATGTGCGGCGGCAGTTGGCGCTGGTCGGGGACCGGCGGCACCGGGCCGTGGTGGCGATCTCGGCCAGCGAACTGGACGCCGGCGCCCGGGAGAAGATCCGCGCAGCGCACGGCGGGCTGGTGGCGATGATCGTGGACGCGCTGGCGGAGATGGGGCATGCCGAGCCCCGGCTGGCAGCGATGCTGGTGCAGGGTGTCGTGGACTCGGCGGTGCGAAGGATCGAGCTGGGGGCCGCGGAGGCACCGGAGACGATCACCGAGGCCACCGTGCGGATGGTCCTGCGGGGCGTCTGCGGCTGAACCGCGAGCGGGAGCAGCCGTGCCGGGCCTCTCCGCAGGAGCCGGGACGGCAGCAGGTCGAGGGGGTTCAGATAGGCCCGGGCCCGCCGCAGGCCCCAGTGCAGACAGCTCGTCGCGCAGTGGGAGCCCGCGGGTTCCACTGCGGCGATCACCTCACCCGCGGCGACCTCGGCGCCCTTGCGGACCAGGGTCCGTACCGGCTCGTACGTCGTTCTGAGGTCCGTGCCCGTCAGCTCCACGGACACCACGCCCCGTCCCGCGACCCGCCCCGCGTACGACACACGGCCCGCCGCCACCGCGCGGACCGGGGTGCCGGGCGCGGACGCCAGGTCGACCCCCCGGTGGCCGCGGCCGTAGGGCGTCGCGGGCGGCTCCCAGCCGCGGAGCACCGGCGGACGGGTGCCCACCGGCCAGGTCCGGGCGATCGCCGGGGGGCGCGCGGGGTGATCCGGGGGACCGGGTGGACTGTCCGCCCAGGCCGGCAGGGCCGTCAGGACGAGCAGCAGGAGCAACAGCGGGCAGGTGCGGTGCGGCGCGTTCATGCGAGAACCGTCCCGCGGCCGCGCCGATCATGTTCGGGGCTGTGGACAACCCGCCGGTTGTGGAGAGCGGCGTCACCCGGTGCTCCGTCGGTCCCGTACACTTCTTCTGGCGATCCGGGTCACCGGGTCGACTTCGCACGCCCCGGTATCGGGAGCCCGGCCCAGGTCGGTCCCCGGTATCCGCGCCCCTCGGTCCTTCGTGGCTCGGCGCACCGCGGGCGTCAGGCGCGGGAGCCGTCCGGTTCTCGCGGCACAACCGAGAAACCCAAGGAGAACGGCCATGGCCGTCGTCACGATGCGGGAGCTGCTGGAGAGCGGCGTCCACTTCGGTCACCAGACCCGTCGCTGGAACCCGAAGATGAAGCGCTTCATCTTCACCGAGCGCAACGGCATCTACATCATCGACCTGCTCCAGTCGCTGTCGTACATCGACCGCGCCTTCGAGTTCGTCAAGGAGACCGTCGCCCACGGCGGCACGGTCATGTTCGTCGGCACGAAGAAGCAGGCGCAGGAGGCCATCGCCGAGCAGGCCACCCGCGTCGGCATGCCCTACGTCAACCAGCGCTGGCTGGGCGGCATGCTCACCAACTTCTCCACCGTCTACAAGCGTCTGCAGCGCCTCAAGGAGCTCGAGCAGATCGACTTCGAGGACGTCGCCGCGTCCGGTCTGACCAAGAAGGAGCTTCTCGTGCTCTCGCGCGAGAAGGCCAAGCTGGAGAAGACCCTCGGTGGTATCCGCGAGATGTCCAAGGTCCCCAGCGCCGTCTGGATCGTGGACACCAAGAAGGAGCACATCGCGGTCGGCGAGGCCCGGAAGCTGAACATCCCGGTCGTCGCCATCCTCGACACGAACTGCGACCCCGACGAGGTCGACTACAAGATCCCGGGCAACGACGACGCGATCCGCTCCGTCACCCTGCTCACCCGTGTGATCGCCGACGCCGTCGCCGAGGGCCTCATCGCCCGCTCCGGCGTCGCCACCGGCGACAAGGGTGAGAAGGCCGCGGGCGAGCCGCTCGCCGAGTGGGAGCGCGACCTGCTCGAGGGCGAGAAGAAGGCCGACGAGGCCCCCGCCGCCGAGGCTCCGGCCGCTGAGGCCCCCGCTGCCGAGGCCCCCGCCGCCGAGGCCCCCGCTGCCGAGGCTCCGGCCGCCGAGGCCACCGAGGCCCCCGCCGAGGCTCCGGCCGCGGACGCCGAGCAGGCCTGACCGTCCAGCGTCACGGTTGACGGCGGGGGCGGCGACATCAAGTCCGCCCCCGCCGTTCACCCGTAGGTCGGCACAGAGTCGGAGAGCTCCTGCCCACTGGAGTTCCCAGACCGTGCAGATCTCCGATCTTCCAGACTTCGAGAAAGATTCACAGACTCATGGCGAACTACACCGCCGCCGACGTCAAGAAGCTCCGTGAGCTCACCGGCGCCGGCATGATGGACTGCAAGAAGGCGCTGGACGAGGCCGAGGGCAACGTCGAGAAGGCCGTCGAGGCGCTCCGCATCAAGGGCCAGAAGGGCGTCGCCAAGCGCGAGGGCCGCTCCGCCGAGAACGGCGCCGTCGTCGCGATCATCGCCGACGACAACGCCTCCGGTGTCCTGGTCGAGCTGAAGTGCGAGACGGACTTCGTCGCCAAGGGCGAGAAGTTCCAGAGCGTCGCCAAGGCCATCGCCGACCACGTCGCCGCGACCTCCCCGGCCGACCTCGCCGCGCTCCTCGCCTCCGAGATCGAGGCCGGCAAGACCGTCCAGGCGTTCGTGGACGAGGCCAACGCCAACCTCGGCGAGAAGATCGTCCTGGACCGCTTCGCGCAGTTCAACGACGGTTTCGTCACCGCGTACCTGCACCGCACGATGCCCGACCTGCCCCCGCAGATCGGCGTCCTCGTCGAGTTCGACAAGCCGAACGCCGAGGTCGCCCGCGGCGTCGCCCAGCACATCGCCGCCTTCGCGCCGAAGTACCTGGCCAAGGAGGACGTGCCGGCCGAGGTCGTCGAGTCCGAGCGCCGCATCGCCGAGGAGACCACCCGCGCCGAGGGCAAGCCCGAGGCCGCGATCGCCAAGATCGTCGAGGGTCGCCTCAACGGCTTCTTCAAGGACGCGACGCTGCTCGGTCAGCCGTACGCGCTCGACAACAAGAAGTCCGTCCAGAAGGTCCTGGACGAGGCCGGTGTCACCCTGAAGCGCTTCTCGCGCATCAAGGTCGGCATCTGAGTCCGTACCGCGACGGACGCCCGGTCCCTATAGGGTCGTAGGCAGTCGTCCCGGTACGCCGTCGCGCGCGCGTGCGTGACGGACGACAGCAGATCTGACAAGGAGGCCATTGCCGCGCACGGGTTGCGAACGACACCCCACCGGCAATGGCCTTCTTCGTATGTGCACCACGTGAAAAGGCGGGATCTCCCATGACCACCAAGGCCCAGAAGAGCGACGACGGCAAAGTACACGGCCGGTTTCTGCTGAAGCTGTCCGGTGAGGCATTCTCCGGCGGTGGGGGCCTGGGCGTGGACCCCGACGTGGTGCACAAGATCGCCCGTGAGATCGCGGCCGTGGTGCGGGACGGCGCCGAGATCGCCGTCGTCATCGGCGGTGGCAACTTCTTCCGCGGCGCCGAGCTCCAGCAGCGCGGCATGGACCGCGCCCGCTCGGACTACATGGGCATGCTCGGCACGGTCATGAACTGCCTCGCCCTCCAGGACTTCCTGGAGAAGGAGGGCATCGACAGCCGCGTGCAGACCGCCATCACCATGGGACAGGTCGCCGAGCCGTACATCCCGCTGCGGGCCGTGCGCCACCTGGAGAAGGGCCGCGTCGTCATCTTCGGCGCCGGTATGGGCATGCCGTACTTCTCCACCGACACGACCGCCGCCCAGCGAGCCCTGGAGATCGACGCCGAGGCCCTGCTCATGGGCAAGAACGGGGTCGACGGCGTCTACGACTCCGACCCCAAGACCAACCCCGCGGCCGTCAAGTTCGACGCCCTCGGCTACGGCGAGGTCATCACGCGCGAGCTGAAGGTCGCCGACGCCACCGCCATCACGCTGTGCCGCGACAACAAGCTCCCCATCCTCGTCTTCGAGCTTCTGGCGGAGGGCAATATCGCCCGCGCCGTCAAGGGTGAGAAGATCGGCACGCTGGTGGGTGAGCAGGGCAGCCGGGGCTGACCGGGAAGTCCCCGGGTTCGTACGACAACACCTGACCGGGGGACGGACCCCGGTCGGAGGATGGACAATGTCCTGCCGGACGGTAACCGTGCAGGAAGAAGACGCGACGCAGCCGGCCGCCGCCACCGACAGTGAACCGCAGCCGGGCCTTACTCAAGACACGCAGGAGCAAGTGGTGATCGAAGAGACCCTCCTCGAGGCCGAGGAGAAGATGGAGAAGGCCGTCGTGGTCGCCAAGGAGGACTTCGCCGCGATCCGCACCGGCCGTGCGCACCCGGCGATGTTCAACAAGATCGTGGCCGACTACTACGGCGCGCTGACGCCGATCAACCAGCTGGCCTCGTTCTCCGTGCCGGAGCCGCGCATGGCGGTCGTGACCCCGTTCGACAAGACGGCGCTGCGCAACATCGAGCAGGCGATCCGCGACTCCGACCTGGGGGTCAACCCGAGCAACGACGGCAACATCATCCGCGTGGTGTTCCCCGAGCTCACCGAGGAGCGCCGCCGGGACTACATCAAGGTCGCCAAGGGCAAGGCCGAGGACTCCCGGGTGTCCATCCGTTCCGTGCGCCGCAAGGCCAAGGACGCGATCGACAAGCTCGTCAAGGACGGCGAGGTCGGCGAGGACGAGGGCCGTCGTGCGGAGAAGGAGCTCGACGACACCACCGCGAAGTACGTCGCTCAGGTGGACGAGCTCCTCAAGCACAAGGAAGCGGAGCTGCTCGAGGTCTGATGAACGACTCTTCCTGGGCCTCTCCGCCACCAGCCGGGACACAGGCCGGGTACTGGGGGCCCACCGACCAGGGGGCCTACCAGGGCCAGGGACCTGTCCAGGGAGCCGCCCCGGCGGGTCCCGCGTACGATGCGCCTGAGGCGCAGCAGACTCGCCCCATGCCCATCGTCCCCGACGTACCCGCGCACGGCGGAAACCAGGATGACGACCCGGGGGCCGCCCGGCTGGGCGGCCCCTCGTTCCGCGACGAGGCGTACCGCCCCATGGCGCCCGACCAGGCGTCCTTCGGTGCGGAGACGTTCCGCCACGAGACCCCGTCGGCACCGCCCCATGCGGCGGTGCCGCAGAATCCGGAGCCCATGCCCGCAGCCCCACAGCCCGCGCCCGCACCGCAGAAGAAGAGTGCGGGCCGAGACCTGGGCGCGGCCATAGGAGTCGCGGTCGGGCTCGGTGTGGTGATCGTCGCGTCGCTGTTCATCGTCAAGGCCGTGTTCGTCGGCGTGATAGCGGTCGCCGTCGTCGTCGGGCTGTGGGAACTGACCAGCAGGCTCCAGGAGCGCAAGCAGATCAAGGCACCGCTGGTGCCGCTGGCGATCGGCGGCGCCGCGATGGTCGTCGCCGGGTACGTCCGGGGGCCCGAGGGTGCCTGGGTCGCCATGGCCCTGACCGCCCTGGCGGTCCTGGTCTGGCGGATGACGGAACCGCCGGAGGGCTATCTCCGGGACGTCACGGCGGGTGTGTTCGCCGCCTTCTACGTCCCCTTCCTGGCCACGTTCGTCGCCCTGATGCTCACCGCGGCCGACGGCGCGCAGCGCGTCCTGGCGTTCTTCCTCCTCACGGTCGTCAGCGACACCGGCGCCTACGCCGTCGGCTGGCGCTTCGGCAAGCACAAGCTCGCCCCGCGCATCAGCCCCGGCAAGACCCGCGAGGGCCTGCTGGGCGCGGTGTCGTTCGCGATGGTCGTGGGCGCGCTGTGCATGGAGTTCCTGATCGACGGCGGCCACTGGTGGCAGGGGCTGCTGCTGGGCCTCGCGGTCGCGGCCAGCGCCACGCTCGGCGACCTCGGCGAGTCCATGATCAAGCGGGACCTGGGCATCAAGGACATGGGTACGCTGCTGCCGGGCCACGGCGGCATCATGGACCGGCTGGACTCCCTGCTGCCGACGGCTCCGGTCGTCTGGCTGCTGCTCGTGCTGTTCGTCGGATCGGGCTGACCGGCGCCGGCTCGTCCACCTCGCCCGCGGGCCCCCGACCTGAACCCTCAGGCCGGGGGCCCGCGTCCTTTGCCCGGTACCGCCCACAGTGGGACGATTTTCCCCGAGGCCCTTTATGGGCTTGATGGCCAATCATCCGGAAAGGGGCAGACGTCATGTCCGGCTTCCGTGAATCGATCGACGTCGACCGCAGCCCCGACGATGTCTGGGCGTACCTCATCGACCCGTCCCACCTGCCCGAATGGCAGGCGAGCGCGGTCTCGGCCGAACAGCTCGACCCCGGCCCGGTCCAGGTCGGCTCCCGGCTGCGCGTCACCCGGCACGTGGGCCGCCGCCGGGAGATCCCGATGACCATGGAGTACACCGAGTACGACCCCCCGCACGCCTGGGGCCTGCGAGGCGTCGACGGTCCCGTGCGCGGCCATGTCCACGGCGAGATCACCCCGCTCGAGGACGGCCGCCGCTCCCGCGTGACGATGGAACTCGACTTCGAGGGCAGGGGCATGGGCAAGGTCCTCCTCCCCCTGATCGTCCGCCCCCAGGTCCGCAAGGAACTGCCACTGAACGAACGCCTCCTGAAGAGCCACCTGGAGCAGCGGGCTACCTAGCACCTGTCACGGAGGAAGGCCTTCCCGTCGCGCGACCGGGGCACCGGATTCGATCTGCGACACTGGTTAGGCCATGCCTAAGCCCGGAGAACTCACATTTGTCGCGCCGCGCGGAGCCAAGAAGCCGCCGCGGCATCTTGCCGATCTCTCGCCAGCGGAGCGGAAGGACGCCGTCGCGGAGATCGGTGAGAAGCCGTTCCGCGCCAAGCAGCTCTCGCAGCACTACTTCGCGCGGTACGCGCACGACCCGGCGGAGTGGACCGACATCCCCGCCGGTGCGCGGGAGAAGCTGCGGGAGGCGCTGCTGCCCGAGCTGATGACCGTCGTACGGCATCTGTCGACCGACGAGGGCACCACCCGCAAGACGCTGTGGCGGCTGTTCGACGGGACGCTCGTCGAGTCGGTGCTGATGCGGTACCCGGACCGGGTGACGATGTGCATCAGCTCGCAGGCGGGCTGCGGGATGAACTGCCCGTTCTGCGCGACCGGGCAGGCCGGGCTTGACCGGAACCTGTCCAGCGCCGAGATCGTGCACCAGATCGTGGACGGGATGCGGGCGCTGCGGGACGGCGAGGTCCCCGGCGGGCCGGCGCGGCTGTCCAACATCGTCTTCATGGGGATGGGCGAGCCGCTCGCCAACTACAAGCGGGTCGTCACCGCGATCCGTGCGCTCACCGATCCCGCTCCGGACGGGCTCGGGCTGTCGCAGCGCGGGATCACCGTCTCGACGGTCGGGCTCGTGCCCGCCATCCACCGGTTCGCCGACGAGGGCTTCAAGTGCCGGCTCGCGATCTCGCTGCACGCCCCGGACGACGAGCTGCGCGACACCCTCGTCCCCGTGAACACGCGGTGGAAGGTGCGCGAGGTGCTCGACGCGGGCTTCGACTACGTGGAGAAGTCCGGGCGGCGGCTGTCGATCGAGTACGCGCTGATCCGTGACATCAACGACCAGGCCTGGCGTGGTGACCGGCTCGGCCGGCTGCTCCGCGGAAAGCCCGTGCACGTCAACCTGATCCCGCTGAACCCGACCCCGGGCTCGAAGTGGACGGCCTCGCGGCCCGAGGACGAGAAGGCGTTCGTGGAGGCCATCGCGGCCCACGGGGTGCCCGTCACCGTCCGGGACACCCGTGGCCAGGAGATCGACGGAGCCTGTGGTCAGCTGGCGGCCACCGAGCGCTAAGATCTGGCCACGTCACATCTTCATATTCCGACAGGGGAGCGCCACAGCGCTGAGAGTGCGGCAATCGGGCCGCAGACCCTCTGAACCTCGCCCAGGTCATTCTGGGTAGGAAGTTCGGTCATCGCTCAAGCTGTTGTGCCCTGCCCGGGCGTCCCCGGGCGGGGCCGCGTTCTTCCTGGCCAACCCCAGGAGGACATCCAGTGCACATCAAGACCTTCGTGGCGGCGACGGTCGGCCTCGGCCTCGTCACCCTGTCCGCGTGCGGCGCGGAGTCGTCCGGCACCTCGAGCGCGGCGGACTCCAGGACCGTCACCCTCGTCAGCCACGACTCATGGGCCGTCTCCAAGAACGTGCTCGCCGACTTCGAGAAGAAGTCCGGCTACAAGGTCAAGGTCCTCACGGACGGCGACGCGGGCCAGGCCGTCAACAAGGCCATCCTGACCAAGGACAACCCGCAGGGGGACGTCTTCTTCGGCGTCGACAACACCCTGCTGTCGCGGGCGCTCGACAACGGTCTGTTCCAGTCGTACGAGGCCAAGGGACTCGACCGGGTCGGCGGCGCGTACCAGCTGGACTCCGGCAAGCACCGGGTCACGCCCGTCGACTACGGCGACATCTGCGTCAACTACGACAAGAAGTACTTCGCCGACCACAAGCTGGCCCCGCCGACGTCCTACGACGACCTGATCAAGCCCGCCTACAAGAACCTCCTCGTCACCGAGAACGCCTCCACCTCCTCGCCGGGCCTCGGCTTCGTCCTCGGCACGGCCGCGAAGTACGGCGACGACGGCTGGGCGGACTACTGGAAGAAGCTCAAGGCCAACGGGGTGAAGGTGGTCGACGGCTGGGAGCAGGCCTACAACGAGGAGTTCTCGGGGTCGGCCGGCGGCAGGAAGGCCGGGGCGGACCGGCCGCTGGTCGTGTCGTACGCCTCCTCGCCGCCCGCCGAGGTGATCTACGGCGACCCCAGGCCCAGCACCGCCCCCACCGGGGTCGCGACCGGCACCTGCTTCCGCCAGATCGAGTTCGCGGGGCTGCTGAGCAACGCCGGGAACGCCAAGGGCGGCAAGGCGCTCATCGACTTCCTGATCTCCCAGGAGTTCCAGAAGGACATGCCGCTCAACATGTTCGTCTACCCGGTGGTCGAGGGGGTGGGCGTGCCCGCCGAGTTCACCGCGTACGGGCCCGCCGCCAAGGCCCCCGAGACCATGGACCCGGCGAAGATCGCCCAGCACCGCGACCAGTGGGTCAAGTCGTGGACCTCGCTCGTACTGAAGTGACCAAGCGGGCCGAAAGGCCTTCCGGGAGCGCGGCGCGGCTCGGGCTCATGGCCCTGCCCGTCGCGTTCTTCGGGCTGTTCTTCGCCTATCCCGTCGCCGCGATCGTGGCCCGCGGGCTGAAGGTCGACGGGGTCTGGCGGTTCGGGCGGGTGGCCGACGTCCTGGGCCAGGCCGACATCCGGCACGTCCTGTGGTTCACCACCTGGCAGGCGGTCGTCTCCACCGCGCTCACCCTGGTGGTGGCGCTGCCGGGCGCGTATGTCTTCGCCCGTCTGGACTTCCCGGGCAAGCAGGTGCTGCGGGCCGTGGTGACGGTGCCGTTCGTGCTGCCGACGGTGGTCGTCGGCAGCGCGTTCCTCGCGCTCGTCGGGCGCGGCGGTCTGCTGGACGACCTGTGGGGCGTACGGCTGGACACGACCGTGTGGGCGATCCTGCTGGCGCACGTCTTCTTCAACTACGCCGTCGTCGTGCGGACCGTCGGCGGGCTGTGGGCCCAGCTCGACCCGCGCCAGGAGGAGGCCGCCCGGATGCTGGGCGCGTCCCGGCTGCGGGCCTGGCGCACGGTGACCCTGCCCGCGCTCGGACCGGCCGCGGCCGCCGCCGCGCTGATGGTCTTCCTGTTCACCTTCACCTCCTTCGGTGTGGTCCAGATCCTCGGCGGGCCCACCTTCTCCACCCTGGAGGTGGAGATCTACCGCCAGACCTCGGAGATCTTCGACCTCTCCACGGCGGCCGTCCTGACGATCGTGCAGTTCGCCGCGGTCGGCGCGATCCTCGTCGTGCACGCCTGGACGGTACGGCGGCGGGAGACAGCCCTGCGGCTGGTGGACGCGGGTCTGACCGCCCGGCGGCCGCGCGGTGCCGGGCAGTGGGCGCTGCTGGCCGGGGTGCTGGTGAGCGTCGCGCTGCTGCTGGTGCTGCCGCTCGCCGTGCTGGTGCAGCGGTCCCTGGACGCACCGGACCTCGCCTACTACCGCGCGCTGACCGGCGACGAGGGGAATGTCTTCCTGGTGCCGCCGATCGAGGCGATCGGCAACTCGCTCGAGTACGCCGTCGCTGCGACCGCGATCGCGGTGCTGATCGGCGGCCTGGCCGCCGCGGCGCTCACCCGGCGCGACGCGGGCCGGCTGGTCCGGGGCTTCGACGCGCTGCTGATGCTGCCGCTGGGTGTGTCGGCGGTGACCGTCGGCTTCGGGTTCCTGATCACCCTGGACGAGCCCCCGCTGGATCTCAGGGCCAGCTGGATCCTCGTCCCGCTCGCCCAGGCGCTGGTCGGCGTCCCGTTCGTCGTACGGACCATGCTGCCCGTGCTGCGGGCGGTGGACCACCGGCTGCGGGAGGCGGCGGCGGTGCTGGGGGCGTCGCCGTGGCGGGTGTGGCGGGAGGTGGACCTGCCGATGGTGCGGCGGGCGCTGCTGGTCGCCGCCGGGTTCGCCTTCGCGGTGTCGCTGGGGGAGTTCGGGGCGACCGTGTTCATCGCGCGGCCGGACCGTCCTACGCTGCCGGTGGCGGTGGCGCGGCTGCTGGGCCGGGCCGGTGAGCTCAACTACGGTCAGGCGATGGCCCTGTCGACGATTCTGATGCTGGTGTGCGCGGCGGCCCTGCTGGTGCTGGAGCGGCTGCGGACCGACCGGACGGGGGAGTTCTGATGCTGCTGGGACTTGAGGCGGCCACCGTGCGGTTCGGCGGGCGGGCCGTGCTGGACGGTGTGGATCTGGCGGTCGGCGAGCACGAGGTGGTGTGTGTGCTGGGGCCGAGCGGGAGCGGCAAGTCGACGCTGCTGCGGGCGGTCGCCGGTCTCCAGCCCCTCGACTCGGGCCGGGTGCTGCTCGACGGGCGGGACCAGGCGGGGGTGCCCGCTCACCGGCGGGAGCTGGGGCTGATGTTCCAGGACCATCAGCTGTTCCCGCAGCGGGACGTCGGCGGGAACGTGGCGTTCGGGCTGCGCATGCACGGCGCGTCCCGGCGGGAACAGCGGGAGCGGGTGGCGGAGTTGCTCGACCTCGTCGGTCTCCCGGGTGCCGACCGCCGGGCGGTCGCCGCGCTCTCCGGCGGTGAGCAGCAGCGCGTGGCGCTCGCCCGGGCGCTCGCTCCCCGCCCCCGGCTGCTGATGCTGGACGAGCCACTGGGCCAGCTGGACCGCTCGCTGCGGGAGCGGCTCGTGGTGGAACTGCGGGAGCTCTTCGGCCGTTTGGGCACCACGGTCCTGGCGGTGACGCACGACCAGGGTGAGGCGTTCGCGCTCGCCGACCGGGTGGTGGTGATGCGGGACGGGCGGATCGCCCAGTCCGGTACGCCCCTGGAGGTGTGGCAGCGGCCGGCGGACGCGTTCGTCGCGCGGTTCCTCGGCTTCGAGAACGTCGTGGAGGCGAACGTCACCGGAGAGGCAGCGGTCACGCCCTGGGGCAAGGTGCCGGTGCCGGAGGGCTCGCCGCAGGGCCCGCGCACGCTCCTCGTCCGCCCCGCCGGGGTCCGCCTCGTCCCCGCCGACGAGGGCCTGCGCTGCACGGTCGCCGCCCGTACCTTCAGGGGCACCCATGTCGCCGTACACCTGCAGCCGGAGGGCGCGCCGCGTCTGGAGGCGGCGTGCGCGCTGCGGGACGCGCCGGCGACCGGAGACCTGGTCGGAGTGGCCTTCGACGCGACGGAGACGGCGGTGCTGGGCCGGGCCTGAGCGGCCGCCCACGGGGTGTGGCCCGCGCTCCGGGTCGGAGGGCGGGCCACAGGGGTGGTGCGGGGGGCGCGTCAGCGGTTGCCGGAGCCCCGTCGGCGCATCCCGAAGAAGACCGCGCCGCCGCCGATGACGACGAGCAGGGCGGCGATGCCGGCGATCAGCCCGGTGTTGGAGGCGCCGGTCTCGGCGAGGTTGGACTCCTGGACCGCGGGCGAGGGGGCGTTGTCCGTGGAGGGCACCGTGCTGTCGTCCGGGGACGAGGAGTCCGCGGGGCTCGGGGAGATCGTGTCGGCCGGCGTGGACGGCGTGCTCGACGGCGTCCCGGACTCCGACGCGGAGGCGCTCGGGGACGGCGAGGCGGTGCCCTCGTCGGTCGTGCAGGCCTCGGCCGGGGTGGTCAGGTTGCCGGCGATGTCGTCGTCGACGAGGATCTTCTTGTTCTTGACGGCCTTGATGTGGATCCGGTAGACCGCGTTGGGCGCCCAGTCCTCCTCGAAGGTGATGACGGCGCCCTTCTTGGACCCCTCGACCGTCTGCTCGCCGACCTGGCGGAGGTCGGCGCCGTTGTTCTCCAGGAACACGGTGACGACGGCGGGCACGCCCGTGGCGTCCTTGTCGGTCACCGTGATGACGCCCTTGGCGCCGTCGCATCCGGCAGCGGCGGAGAAGTCACCTATCTCGCAGGCCAGGGCGCTGCCCGCGGCGGTGAGCGCGAGTGCGGCGGAGGCGGCGGTGACACCGAGGAAACGCACCGAACGGGCGGCGGTACGGCGGGAAAGGGACACGTTTGTCCTTAAAGGGAAGCGCAACTGCGGGGGGTGGAGGGGGAGATGGCGCCCCCGGTGATGCCGAGTGCGTCACCATCCCCAGCAGACTCACAGATCTATAAGCGTTTCATAAGAAGTGTCAATGCGGGGACCGCTCCCAGCGGTTGGCTTTACCCGCTTATTAACCAGCGAGACGTTTCAATGCCGCCGGAGCCTCCTCGATCCGGTCAACGAGGGCGATACGGGACTCCATCGACCGCTCCCGGGCGAGCGAGCGCAACAGCGGCCAGGCCGCCAGCCGTTCGGTCCAGTGCTCCCGGTCCACCAGCACCATCGGCGTCGGCTCGCCGCGCGACTCGTAGTAGTTGGGCGTCGCGTTGTCGAAGATCTCCTGTACGGTCCCGGCGGCGCCCGGCAGGAAGACCGCACCGGCGTTGCGGCGGGCCGGAGAAGTACTCGAGCAGCCGCAGGGCCTCGGTGAGCATCGCGGGGTCGAACGGGGCGGCGTACGCGCCGAGATGGGCCGCCTCCATCGCGCCGGGTCCGCCACCGGTGGCCACCATGAGCCCCTCGCGGGCCAGTTCACGGCCGAGGCGGGCCGCGCCGACGTACGCGTCCGTGCCGCGCGCCATGGCGTGGCCGCCCTCCCCCACGCTCGAACACGCTCGCGCGGGAGGTACCCCCAACGCCCACCACCCGGGAGCCGGCGCCATCGGGCAGCCCAGGAACCGGGCGGCCGAGGTGTCGGGCGAGAGCAGGACGTCCGTACGGCCCGTCAGGTCGACGGACTGGACCCGATGGGGGTCCCCCCGCTCGAGCGGGGGGACCCCCCGCTCGAGCGAAGCCGAGAGTGGGGGAGGTGGAGGGTGCCGAAGTCGCGGACCACCTCGGGCACTGCCGGGCGGTCGGGCGGGTCAGCCCTCGACGGCCGCCGGGTCCATCCAGACGATCTCCCAGGTGTGCCCGTCGAGGTCGTCGAAGGAACGGCCGTACATGAAGCCCATGTCCTGCGTCTCGCCGCTGGGCGTGGCGCCGAGGGCGAGCGCGCGGTCGACCAGCTCGTCGACCTTCTCGCGGCTCTCGGAGCTGAGCGCGACGAGCACCTCGCTGGTCGTCGTGGCGTCCGCGATCTCCTTCTTGGTGAAGGTCGCGTAGAACGGCTTGGTGAGCAGCATCGCGACGATCGTGTCGCTGATGACCACCGAGGCCGCGTTCTCGTCGCTGAACTGCGGGTTGAGCGCGTAGCCCAGGCCGGTGAAGAACGCCTTCGAGGCGGCGAGGTCGCTCACGGGCAGGTTGACGAAGATCATCTGCTGGTAGGCGGGGGCGGTCATCGGTCTCTCCCATCGGGGTGGTTGCGGTGTGCGGTGGGGTAGACCGCGGGGTCGCGCGGAACTCATCGCCGAGCGCGATCTTTTTTCGTACGAGTCGTTCTCAGCGGACCAGGGGGAGCGACGCCAGCTCCGCCACCATCAGGGTCAGGGGGGTGAAGAGGCTCAGGAGGGCGGCCGCGCGCAGGACGGCGGCGGTGCGCAGGGTCTTGCCGGGTGCGCCGAGGCGGAGCAGGGCGGCGGTGGTGTCGGCGCGGGCCTGCCGGGCCTCGACGGCGGTCGTGAGGAGCGTGGCGACCGTGCAGCACACCACGACCGCTGCACCGAGCGTGGTGAGGGGGCCGGAGGAGGGGTCGGCGGGGTCGTACAGGGCGGCCACCGCGTACGCGCCCGACGCCACCGCGCAGACCACGCCCAGCGGGCTGCCGATCCGGGCGGCCTCCTGCATCAGCCCGCGGCCCGCGAGGAGGCGCAGGGCGCCGGGGCGGGCCGTCTGCAGGAGACGGCCGCACAGATGGGTGAGGCCGGGACCGGCGAGGGCCAGACCGATCGCCGTCAGGCTCCACCCGAGGAGGACGGCGGTGGGGGCGGTGGGCAGACCGGTGGGCAGGGGGAGGGCGGCGGCGGTGGAGGTTCGGCTGGCGTAGCCCTCCACGGCGAGGCCGGTGGCCAGGAGGGCGGCGCCCCAGGGCAGGGCGGTGGGATGGGGCGGCCGGCCGGGGACATCCGCGGCGCCGTCCGGCGCGGGCTCGGTGCCGTCCGGGGCGTGGGTGCCGTCCGGCGCGGGCCCGGTGCCGTCCGCGCCCGCGGGTGCCGCCCCGGCGGTAGGGCGGGCCGCGGACCCCCAGGGCGGGCGGGCCCTGAGGACTCCGGAGGCCCGGCGGGCTGCCACGAGGGTGTCCCTCGGGCAGAGCATCAGAGCAACCGAGGCGGAGGCCGTGGCCGGGACCAGGGAGAGCAGGGTGAGCGCCGCCGGCAGCGGCAGGGGGTGGTCCGCGGCCAGGAAGTCGGTCGCCGCTCCGTCGAAGGGCATGCCGGTGAGGTCGCCCCGGAGGTGGAGGAAGACGAGGAGGGCCAGCATCGAGCCGAGCAGGGTCGACAGGGCCGTCGTGGTCGCGGAGACGGCCATCAGACGGGCAGGGCCCAGGCCGATGGCCGCGAGACCGGGGCGGGGGCGGGTGCCGGGGTCGGTGCGGGCGACCGCGAGGGCGAGGTGGACGGTGGTGGCCAGAGGGACCGCGCACCAGGCGAGGCGGAGCAGGGAGCCCGGGGAGCCCTCGGGGTGGGTCAGGGCGTGGCCGAGCGTGGAGAGGAGGAGGAAACCGGTGGCCGCCGAGGCCGCCGCGACCAGGAGGCGGCGCGCCTGTACTGCGGGATGCGCGCTGCGGGTCAGACGGAGAGCGAGCACGCGGCCCCCCGCCCTTCCGCCTCACCCCGACCGTCCGACGCCCCGGACCCGCCCGCCGGCCGCTCCGGATCGCCCGGCACGTGCTGTGCCGGCCCGGGGCCGTCCGGGCCCGCCCCGGCGTCCGGCTCGCCGGGACCGGCCGAGTCCCCCCGGCCCCTGGACGCGTCCGGGGCCTCCGGCTTCGCCCGGCGCGGCCCGGCCCCTCGGTCGCTCGGGACCGGGGGAAGGTGGAGGGTGGTCACCTGGCGGCCGTCCAGCAGGGTGACGCGGCGGTCGGCCAGGGAGGCGGTCTCCGGGTCGTGCGTGGCGAGGACGACCGTGATGCCGTGGGAGCGGGCGGCGGTGGTGAGGGTGCGCAGGACGTGCGCGCGGTCGGCCCGGTGGAGCGGGGCCGTCGGTTCGTCCGCGAACAGGATGGAGGGGGCGGGGGCCAGCGCACGGGCGATGCAGACCCGCTGGCGTTCCGCCTGGGTCAGTTCTCGCGGCCGGCTGCGCGCCTTCGGGCCGACGTCGAGGCGCTCCAGCCACTCCAGCGCGGCGGCCTTGGCCCGGCGGCGACTGGTTCCGCGCAGCATCAGGGGGAGGGCCGTGTTCTCCCACATGTTCAGCTCGGGAACGAGCACCGGGACCGGGTCGATCCAGCCGAAGCGGTCGCGGCGCAGCCGCTCGCGGGCCATCGGGCCCATGGTGTGCACGGGGACGCTGTTGAACCAGACCTCGCCGCGCTGGGCGGGCAGCAGACCGGACAGACAGTGCAGCAGGGTCGTCTTGCCGCTCCCGCGCGGCCCGCTGACGGCGAGGAACTCGCCCTCCCGCACGCCCAGCGAGACCCCGCCGAGCGCCGGGGATCCGTCGCGGTGCGTGAAGTGCAGCGAGCGTGCCCAGAGCACGTCGTTGTCCGGCGGGGCCTCCATGGGCGTACACCTCGGTTCAGATCCGTGAGTTCCCTGGGTATCCCCCGTCCGGGGGAACGAACGGGGAACGAAGGCAGGGCCGATCGGTCACGAGCACGCTAAGGAGGTCGCGGCGGGCTTGCGGACAGCACACGGCCCCGGTGCGCCGTTTCTCACTCGCACGGCGGACACCGGGGCCGGTGTTGATCACAGGGTCAGTTGATCACAGCTTCGTCCAGGCCTCCGACAGCGTGGCACGCAGGATCTGCTCGATCTCGTCGAAGGTCTCCTGGTTGGAGATCAGCGGCGGGGCGAGCTGGACGACCGGGTCGCCGCGGTCGTCGGCACGGCAGTACAGGCCGTTCTCGAAGAGCGCCTTGGAGAGGAAGCCGTACAGGACCCGCTCGGTCTCGTCGGCGTCGAAGGACTCCTTGGTCGCCTTGTCCTTGACCAGTTCGATGCCGTAGAAGAAGCCGTTGCCACGGACGTCGCCGACGATCGGCAGGTCGTGCAGCTTCTCCAGGGTGGCGCGGAACGCGGACTCGTTGTCGAGGACGTGCTGGTTCAGCCCCTCGCGCTCGAACAGGTCGAGGTTGGCGAGGCCGACCGCCGCCGACACCGGGTGGCCGCCGAAGGTGTAGCCGTGCAGGAAGGTGTTGTCGCCCTTGTAGAACGGCTCGGCGAGCCGGTCGGAGACGATGCACGCGCCGATGGGGGAGTATCCGGAGGTCATGCCCTTGGCGCAGGTGATCATGTCCGGTACGTAGCCGAACTTGTCGCAGGCGAACATCGTGCCGAGGCGGCCGAAGGCGCAGATGACCTCGTCGGAGACGAGCAGCACGTCGTACTGGTCGCAGATCTCGCGGACCCGCTGGAAGTAGCCGGGCGGGGGCGGGAAGCAGCCGCCCGCGTTCTGCACCGGCTCCAGGAAGACCGCGGCGACGGTGTCCGGGCCCTCGAAGAGGATCTGCTGCTCGATCTGGTCGGCGGCCCAGCGGCCGAACGCCTCGGGGTCGTCGCCGAAGAACGGGGCGCGGTAGATGTTGGTGTTGGGCACCTTGTGGGCGCCGGGCACGAGCGGCTCGAAGGGCGCCTTCAGGGCCGGCAGGCCGGTGATGGACAGGGCGCCCTGCGGCGTGCCGTGGTAGGCGACCGCGCGGGAGATGACCTTGTGCTTGGTCGGCTTGCCCGTGAGCTTGAAGTACTGCTTGGCCAGCTTCCACGCGGTCTCGACGGCCTCGCCGCCCCCGGTGGTGAAGAAGACCTTGTTCAGGTCGCCCGGCGCGTGGTGGGCGAGGCGCTCCGCCAGCTCGACGGCCTTCGGGTGGGCGTAGGACCAGACCGGGAAGAACGCCAGTTCCTGCGCCTGCTTGAAGGCGGTCTCGGCGAGCTCCGTGCGGCCGTGGCCGGCCTGGACCACGAACAGGCCGGCGAGCCCGTCCAGGTAGCGCTTGCCCTTGTCGTCGTAGATGTGGGTGCCCTCGCCCCGGACGATGGTCGGGACGGGGGAGTGCTCGTACGAGGACATGCGGGTGAAGTGCATCCACAAGTGGTCGTACGCGGTGCGGCTGAGGTCCTTCTCGGTCACGGTTATCGGGTTCCCCACATGTAGGTCTGCTTCTTCAGCTTCAGGTAGACGAAGCTCTCGGTGGAGCGCACTCCGGGCAGGGCACGGATGCGTTTGTTGATGACGTCCAGCAGGTGGTCGTCGTCCTCGCAGACGATCTCGGCGAGGATGTCGAACGAGCCCGCGGTCATCACCACGTACTCGACCTCGGCCATCTCGGTGAGCGCTTCCGCGACGGACTCCACGTCACCCTCGACGTGCACTCCGACCATCGCCTGCCGGCGGAAGCCCACGGTGAGCGGGTCCGTGACGGCGACGATCTGCATCACGCCCTGGTCGAGCAGCTTCTGCACGCGCTGGCGCACGGCCGCCTCGGACAGGCCGACGGCCTTGCCGATGGCGGCGTACGGCCGGCGGCCGTCCTCCTGGAGCTGCTCGATGATGCCGAGGCTGACGGCATCCAGATGCGGGGTGCCGTTCCTGGACTCGCGGGAGCTCCCGCCGTCCCTGTGCTCTGCGCTTCGACTGGCCACGGCCTCACTGTGCACGACGTATCGACAGTTCCGCAAGGTCGTGGCGATGAAATTCGTTGTTTACGCCATCGAGATCTGCGGATTCCGCAGTCATTGCCGGACCAGGGGTGTTGAAAACGTGGGCGCGCGGATTACTGTGGGTGTCTCAGTCAATGGACACCCGAACCCTGGAGGGCCGGTCAGTGAGCACCGAGCTGCGTCGTCTGCGCAACTACATCGACGGTGAGTTCCGGGACGCCGCCGACGGGCGGACCACCGAGGTGGTCAACCCGGCGACGGGCGAGGCGTACGCGACCGCACCGCTGTCCGGTGCCGCGGACGTGGACGCCGCGATGGCCGCCGCGGCCGCGGCCTTCCCGGGCTGGCGCGACACCACCCCGTCGGAGCGGCAGAAGGCCCTGCTGAAGATCGCGGACGCGTTCGAGGAGCGCGCCGAGGAACTGATCGCGGCCGAGGTGGAGAACACGGGCAAGCCCGTCGGGCTGACCCGCTCCGAGGAGATCCCGCCGATGGTCGACCAGATCCGCTTCTTCGCGGGCGCGGCCCGGATGCTGGAGGGCCGCAGCGCCGGCGAGTACATGGACGGGATGACCTCGATCGTCCGCCGTGAGCCGGTCGGCGTCTGTGCCCAGGTCGCGCCCTGGAACTACCCGATGATGATGGCCGTGTGGAAGTTCGCCCCGGCGATCGCGGCCGGCAACACGGTCGTCCTGAAGCCCTCGGACACCACGCCCGCCTCCACGGTCCTGATCGCCGAGATCCTCGGCTCGATCCTGCCCAAGGGCGTCTTCAACGTCATCACGGGCGACCGGGACACCGGCCGGCTGATGGTCGAGCACCCCACCCCGGCGATGGCCTCCATCACCGGATCGGTGCGCGCCGGCATGTCGGTCGCCGAGTCCGCGGCCAAGGACGTCAAGCGCGTCCACCTGGAGCTGGGCGGCAAGGCGCCGGTCGTCGTCTTCGAGGACACCGACATCCCGAAGGCCGTCGAGGACATCTCGGTGGCGGGCTTCTTCAACGCCGGCCAGGACTGCACGGCGGCCACCCGCGTCCTCGTCCACGAGTCGATCCACGACGAGTTCGTCGCCGCGCTCGCCAAGGCCGCGGCCGAGACGAAGACCGGGCAGCCGGACGACGAGGACGTGCTGTTCGGCCCCCTGAACAACCCCAACCAGCTCCGGCAGGTCTCCGGGTTCATCGAGCGGCTGCCCGCGCACGCCAAGGTCGAGGCCGGCGGCCACCAGGTCGGCGACAAGGGCTACTTCTACGCGCCGACCGTGGTCTCCGGGCTGAAGCAGGACGACGAGATCATCCAGAAGGAGGTCTTCGGGCCGGTCATCACCGTCCAGTCCTTCACGGACGAGGAGCAGGCGGTGACCTGGGCCAACGGCGTCGAGTACGCCCTCGCCTCCTCGGTGTGGACCAGGGACCACGGCCGTGCGATGCGCATGTCCAAGAAGCTCGACTTCGGCTGTGTGTGGATCAACACCCACATCCCGCTGGTCGCGGAGATGCCGCACGGCGGCTTCAAGAAGTCCGGCTACGGCAAGGACCTCTCGGGATACGGCTTCGACGACTACACGCGCATCAAGCACGTGATGACCTCGCTGGACGCGTAGTTGGCGGGCGACCGCCGGGAGGGGCGTGCCGCGCGCACGCCCCTCCCCTCCCGCCGCTCCGTGCTGCGTTCCCTCGGCTCCACCGCCGCGCTCGGCGCCCTCGCCGGCTGCGGGGTGCGGGCCGCCTATGTGCGGCCCGGCGACCGGGCCGGAGCCGACGTGTCCGCCAGCGACCGGCGGCTGACCTGGGCCAACTGGCCGTTGTACATCGACACGGACGACGACGACCCCACCCGGCGGCCGACCCTGGACGCCTTCACGAAGCGCACCGGCATCGCCGTCGACTACGTCGAGGAGATCAACGACAACGACGAGTTCTTCGGCAAGATCAGCCCCTCGCTGATGAACCGTCAGCAGACCGGCCGGGACCTGATCGTCATCAGCGACTGGATGTGCGCGAGGTTCGTACGGCTGGGCTGGGTCCAGGAGATGGACCGCGACCGCCAGCCGCACGTGGCCGAGTACCTGGACCCGCTGCTGCGTTCGCCCGCCTTCGACCCGGGCCGCAGGTACAGCGTCCCCTATCAGTCGGGCATCACCGGCATCGCCTACAACCGGCGTGCGCTGGGCCGCGACATCCGGGCCGTCGCCGACCTGTGGGCGAGCGACCTCAAGGGCCGGGTCACCCTGCTCTCCGGGCTGGACGAGGCCTTCGCGCTGCTGATGCAGGGCAACGGCGTCGACATCACCCGGTGGACGGCCGACGACTTCCGCACGGTGTGCGCGCAGGTGGAGAAGCAGGTCGGGAACGGCCACATCCGCCGTTTCACCGGCAACGACTACACCAAGGACCTGGTCAGCGGTGACGTCCTGGCCTGCCAGGCGTACTCGGGCGATGTCATCCAGCTCCAGGCGGACAACCCCGACATCCGCTTCGTCGTCCCCGAGGAGGGCGGCGAGCTGTGGTCGGACTCCCTGATGATCCCCGACCTCGCCCGCCACAAGACCAACGCCGAGCGGCTCGTCGACCACTACTACGAGCCCGATGCCGCCGCCGAACTCGCGGCCTGGGTCAACTACGTCTGCCCCGTCCCCGCCGCCCAGGCGGTCCTCGCCGACTCCGACGACGAGGAGACGGCGGCCCTCGCCGCCAACCCGCTGATCTTCCCCGACCGGGAGATGCGCGCCCGCCTCGCCGTCGCCCGCGACATCACCTCCACGGAACGGCTGGAGTTCACCCGGCGCTGGAACGCGATCGTGGGCCTGTGACCGTCGGCCTGTGACGGTCCGGTGGTCTCTCGCGCCCCGGGCCGGGCGCTCAGGCGCCGCGCAGCGCCGCCTCCAGCCGGCGGCCCCAGCGCAGGGCCGCCGTCACGCACTCCTGCGTCCTCGGTTCCAGGCGGTGGCGCGGCCCGACGACCTGGACGGCGGCGACGATCTCGTCGGTGAAGTCGCGGACCGGCACGGCGACCGAGTACAGGCCCGGTTCGGCCTCCTCGTCGACGATCGAGTAGCCGCGTTCCCGGGTCACGGCCAGCCGGTGCAGGAAGTCGTCCAGGCCCGTCGGGGTGTTCGGGCCGTGCGGCGCGAACTCGGTGCGCGCGAAGACCGCGGCGACCTCGTCGTCGTCGGCGTCGCTCAGCAGTGCCTGGCCGCAGTCGCTGCAGTAGGCCGGGTAGGGGCGGCCGATCCACGAGCCGAGCTGCCGGCTGCCCGGGGGCACCCGTTCGGCGACGGTCACGGTGGTGTCGCCGACCAGGACGCCCAGGTAGCAGCTCTCGCCGGTCTCCGTGGCCATGCCCTCCAGGGCGGTGAGCCCGTCGGTGCGCAGCCGGTGTGCGGTGAGATCGCGGGCCGCCGCGTAGAGCCGCCAGTGCGGGGTGACGCCGCCCGAGACGTCGTCACGGGTGACGAACTCCTCCGCGGTCATCGCGGTGACGGTACGGGAGAGCTGACTGCGGTCGCGGCCCATCCGGCGAGCCAGTTCCGCGACGGAGGCGGCGGAGCCGTGCCGCAGGCCCTCGGCCGTTCCCCGGGCGAGCGCCGACAAGGCCTCCAGGCCCTTCACCACGGTCGAGTCCACGTGCGCACTGTACCGCTCCCGTCGCTCGAGATCATGAATCGTGCAGCATCTGCATCTTGCCGTGCATTTAATGCACGCTTAGCATCCTTGCATCAGCCGCCGCCGAACACCGAGGGACGCATACGCATGGCTACGACGACGATCACGCCGGAAGCCGCCGGACCCGACCGGGGCTCCGCCGGGGGCGGGGCCCGCGAGGGCGTCCGGCGCCGGACGGTCCGGACGGTCAAGGTCTACTGGCCGGTCGCGGCGGCGACGCTGGCCGCGTGCGGGCGGGGCGACCTCGACGTCCTGCGCGCGGACGAGTCCTTCGCCTCGCTGCTGCGGGTCCTGGAGACCACGCCCGAGCTGGGTGACTTCGGGGTCTACGGCGATGTCTTCGAGGTCGCCCTCGGCGCGGAGGGCTTCACCGTCCGGCCCGGCGCCCGGCCCGCCCTCGGCTCGGTCGGCGGACGCTTCCTCTCCTCGACCCTCGCCGTGACGACGCACGTCGACGCCGCGACGGACGACGACGCGCTGTCCCGGATCCTCGCCCGCCTCATCGACGCCCACCCCTGGGAGATCCCGGTCATCGAACTGTCCGCCCCCCTGGACCTGGTCACCCCCGCCTGACCGACCCGGCACGCCCCTCCGGCACACCCCGCCGACGCGCCCCCCCCCGCACCCCGCAGCACCCGCCCCTCGCCTCACCCCCTCCCCGGCCACGGCCCCCGCGCGCCCACCCACCACGTGCCCCGCGCCCCGCGCCCCGCGCCCCGTGACCCCAGGCCGCCGACCGCGGCTCCACACCCCCGTCGAAAGTGGCCCCACCCCCCAGCCATGACCTCCCGATCACCCCCCACACCCCACTCCGCACCCCCGTCCCCGCTCCGCAGAGGAGACCGTCATGTCCGTCTCAGCCGTACCGGAGAACCCACCGGCCGCCGCCGACTCCGCTCCCCGGCCGCCCGACGAGGGACTGCGCCGTACGATGCGCTCGCGGCACCTCGTGATGATCGCGATGGGCGGCGTCATCGGCTCCGGACTCTTCCTCAGCTCCGGGTTCACCGTCTCCCAGGCCGGCCCCCTCGGCGCCGTCCTCGCCTATCTGGTGGGTGCCTTCGTCGTCTGGCTGGTGATGGCCTGCCTCGGCGAACTCGCCGTCGCCTACCCCGTCTCCGGCGCCTTCCACATCTACGCCTCCCGCTCGATCGGCCCCGCCACCGGCTTCACCACCGCCTGGCTGTACTGGCTGACCTGGGCCGTCGCCCTCGGCTCCGAGTTCACCGCGTGCGGGCTGCTGATGCAGCGCTGGTTCCCCTCCGTCGGCGTCTGGGTGTGGTGCGTGGTCTTCGCCGCCGTCGTCTTCGCGGTGAACGCCTTCTCGGCCCGCGTCTTCGGTGAGACCGAGTACTGGTTCTCCCTGGTGAAGGTGGTCGCCGTGGTCGCCCTCATCGTGCTCGGCGGCGCGGCCCTGTTCGGCTTCCACCCGATGGCCCCGGACGGCTCGCACCCCTTCCTGCTGGAGAACTTCCACACCCCGGACGGCCTCTTCCCCAACGGCTTCTCCGGCGTCCTCGTCACCGTGCTGGCCGCCTTCTACGCCTTCTCCGGCTCCGAACTGATCGGCGTCGCCGCCGGTGAGACCGAGGACCCGGCCACCGCCGTCCCCAAGGCGCTGCGGGTCACCGTCGTCCGGCTGCTCGTCTTCTTCGTCGGCGCGATCACGGTGATCGCCGCCACCATCCCGTACGACGAGGTCGGCCTGGACGAGAGCCCCTTCGTCACCGTCTTCTCCTCCGTCGGCATCCCGTACGCCGCCGACGTCATGAACTTCGTGATCATCACGGCGCTGCTCTCGGCCGGCAACAGCGGCCTGTACTCCTGCGCCCGCATGCTGTTCTCCCTCGCGGAGGAGAAGCAGGCCCCGCAGGCGCTGCGCAGGCTCAGCCGCCGCGGCATCCCGCTGACCGCGCTCTCGCTGAGCATGCTCGGCGGCCTGGCCTCCCTGGTGAGCAGCGTGACCGCGCCCGAGACGGTCTACCTCGTCCTGGTGTCGATCGCCGGGTTCGCCGCGGTCGGCGTGTGGATGTCCATCGCCGCCTCCCAGCTCATGCACCGCCGGGCCTTCCTGCGCACGGGCGGCGATCCGCGGACCCTCGCCTACCGCACCCCGTTCCACCCGGTCGTCCCGCTCCTCGCCCTCACCCTGTGCCTGGCCTCGCTCATCGGCATCGCGCTGGACCCGGCCCAGGCCACGGCCCTGTACTTCGGCGTCCCGTTCGTGGCGGGCTGCTACCTGTACCACTGGCTGCGGTTCGGCCGGCACCGCACCCCGGGGGCCACCGCGTGAAGCCGCCCACCTGCGTGCTCCTCGACCTCGACGGCACCCTGCTGGACTCGGCCCCCGGCGTGATCGCGAGCGCGGCCCACGCGCTGCGGTCCGTGGGGGCCCCGGTCCCCGACGCGAGCGCCCTGCGCTCCCTCGTCGGCCCGCCGATGTACGACAGCTTCCGTGACGTGGTCGGCCTCGACGAACCCACGGCACGCGCGGCCCTCACGGCCTACCGCGCCGAGTACGCCCGCAGCGGGGCGTCGGCCGCCGCGCCGTACGCCGGGATTCCCGACCTGCTCGACGCCCTGGCCCGGCGCGGACTCCCGATGGGCGTCGCGACCTCCAAGGTGGAGGACCAGGCCGAGCTGATGACCCGCCGGTTCGGCCTCGCGCCCCGGCTCCAGGCCGTCTGCGGGGTCTCCGACGCGGCCGGCCGGACGACGAAACGGCGGGTCATCCGCGAGTGCGTGGCCCGGCTGCGGGCGCGCGGCGCGGACGTCCGCCGGCCGCTCATGGTCGGCGACCGTGCCTACGACATCGAGAGCGCCGCCGCCGAGGGCATCCCCGCCGTACATGTGCGGTGGGGGTACGGCGGCCCGGCGGAGTCGGCCGGCGCGGTCGCCTCCGTCACCGCACCCGCCCACCTGATCGACCTGCTGGACAGCGTCGCGCACGACCGAGCCGAGTAGACCCGAAGAGGACGGACAGCCATGACCTTCACCACCACCGAGCCCCCGCTGTGGGCCCTGCACCGGGACCTGATCGCGAAGACGGTCCGGACGGACCTCACCCACGCCTTCCACCCGGGCCAGCCGCACTTCCCCGCTTTCCCGGACGAGAAGCGCGAGATGCCCTTCGACATGTCCCGCGGTGACGGCTTCAACGTGCACCTGTACACGATCGTCGGCCAGTGGGGCACCCACGTCGACCCGCCCGTGCACTTCGTGGCCGGGGCCCGTCCCCTCGACGAGATACCCGTCGACGAGATGATCCTGCCTCTGGTGGTCCTCGACATCACCGAGCGCGTCGCCGCCGACCCGGACGCCGTACCGACCCTGGAGGACGTGGCCGCCTGGGAGGCGCGCCACGGACGCGTCCCGGAAGGGGCGTTCGTGGCGCTGCGCACCGGCTGGGGCCGGCGCTGGCCCGACCCGGCCGCGATGGCCAACAAGGACGAGCAGGGCGTCAGCCACTACCCCGGCTGGTCGGCCGAGGTCCTGCGGTACCTCTTCGAGGAGGCCGGGGTCACCGCGATCGGCCATGAGCAGACCGACACTGACCCCGGACTCGCCACCTCCGCCGGTGACTTCAGCCTGGAGAGCTACGTCCTGGAGCGGGACCGCTGGCAGATCGAGCTGATGGCCCACCTCGACCGGGTGCCCGAGGCCGGCGCGCTGATCGTCGCCACCTGGCCCAAGCCGCAGGGCGGTTCGGGCTTCCCGGCCCGGGTCTTCGCCCTGCACCCCGCGGACTGAGGCTCCTCCCCGCACCAGCTCCGGCGGCAGTCCTGATCCGGCCGCCGGAGCTTTCGCCCGTCAGGAGACACCCCGTCAGGAGACCGACAGCACCATGGACACCATCGACGAGCAGATCATCAGCGAACTCACCCGCAACGCCCGTATCTCGCACGCGGAACTGGGCCAGCGGGTGAGCCTCTCCCGCAACGCCGTGCGCCAGCGTGTCGAGCGGCTGGAACGGCAGGGACACATCTGCGGCTACACGATCGTCCGTCCGTCGGACGGCCCGGACCGTGCGACGGTGACCGCGCACGTCCTGGTCTACCGCCAGGACCGGATGCGCGGCGGAGACGTCCTCGCCGCGCTCCGGCGCATCCCCGAGGTGGTCTCCTGCGACGTCCTCAGCGGCCAGTTCGACCTGCTGGTCAGCGTGGAGGCGGCGTCCCTGGAACGCGTACAGGGCATCTGGGAGCAGATCGCCCAGATGCCCGGTGTACGGGACACGGTGACAGCGCTGGCGCTGTCCCGGGTGGTCAGCCGGCGGCGGCCATGAGGGCCCGCGCGGTCCCGGGGTCGAGCAGCCCGCGCCGGGTGACGACCTCCAGCACGCCGGCCCCGGTCGCCAGGGCCTCCCGCGCCACCGCCGACGCGGCCTCGTGCCCGATGCGCGGGGCCAGCGCGGTCACCGCGCCGACCGCCGCGTCCGCCGAGTGCGCGAGGCGGTCCTCGTCGGCGGTGACGCCCTCCACGCACAGGGTGCGCAGGGCCTCGCAGCCGCGGGTCAGCCAGGCGATGTGCTGGAGCAGCAGATGCCCGATCAGCGGCTCGAAGGCGTTGAGCTGGAGCTGACCGTTGTCGGCGGCCATGGTGATCGCGACGTCCGCGCCGGCCGTGGCGAACGCGATCTGGTTGACCATCTCCGGAATCACCGGGTTCACCTTGCCCGGCATGACCGACGAGCCGGCCTGCCGTGCGGGCAGGCGGATCTCCGCGAGCCCCGCCCGGGGTCCGCTGGCGAGCAGCCGCAGATCGCTGCACACCTTCGACAGCTTCACCGCCGTACGTTTCAGCACCCCCGACACCAGCAGGAACACCCCGGTGTCCGAGGTGGCCTCCACCAGGTCGGCGGCGGGCGTGAGCGGCATGCCGGTCAGCGCCCGCAGATGCCGTACGACGGCCTCGGCGTAGCCCGGTTCGGCGGCGATGCCGGTGCCGATGGCGGTCGCGCCGAGGCTCGTCTCGGCCAGCAGCGGCAGGGTCTCGCCGAGCCGCTCGACGTCCTCGGCGACGGTCACGCCGAACGCGGTGAACTCCCGGCCCAGGGTCATCGGCACCGCGTCCTGCAACTGGGTGCGCCCGACCTTGACGACGGTCGCGAACTCCTCGCCCTTCGCGGCGAACGCCCCCGAGAGCAGGGTGAGTTCGGCGCGCAGTTCGTCGAGCGACGCGGCGACCGCGATGCGCAGGGCCGTGGGGTAGGTGTCGTTGGTGGACTGGCAGCGGTTGACGTCGTCGAGCGGGTCCAGGTGCTCGTACTGCCCGCGCCGCCGGCCGAGGTGCTCCAGCGCGAGGTTCGCGATCACCTCGTTGGCGTTCATGTTGGTGCTGGTGCCCGCGCCGCCCTGGACGACGTCCACCCGGAACTGCTCATGGTGCCGGCCCCCGGCGATCGCCCGGCAGGCCGCCGAGATGGCCGCCACCTTGGGCGGCGCGAGCACGCCCAGCTCGCCGTTGGCCAGGGCCGCGGCGTGCTTCACCTGGGCCAGGGCGCGGACGAGGTGCGGATGGGCGGCGACGGGCACCCCGCTGACCCGGAAGTTCTCCAGGGCGCGGGCGGTGTGCGCGCCCCAGTACGCCTCGGCCGGCACGCGCACCTCCCCCAGGGAGTCGGACTCGGTCCGGAAGGCGCCGGATCCGCTCACGTCCCCGCCCCGTTGAGGCAGACGACCTTCGGCTGGGTCATCTCCTCGTACGCGAAGCGCACGCCCTCGCGGCCCATGCTGCCGTACTTGAAACCGCCGAACGGCATCGCGTCGAAGCGGTAGTCGGAGGAGTCGTTGACCATCACGCCCCCCGCCTCCAGCCGGCGCGCCGCCGCCATGGCACGGTCCAGGGACGACGTGAAGATCCCCGCGTGCAGGCTGAAGTCGATCTCGTTGGCCCGCTCGACCGCCTCCTCGAAGGAGTCGACGGCCTGGAGCACGACGACGGGCGCGAACGCCTCGTCCCGCCAGACGGCCGCCGTGCCCGGCACGTCCTCCAGCACGGTCGGCGGGTACAGGGCGCCGTCCCGCTCGTGCCCGCACAGCAGCCGCGCCCCGTCCGCCAGCGCCGCGGCGACCGTGGTCTCGGCCGCGACCGCCGCCCGCTCGCTGATCAGCGGGCCGACATCGGTGCGCTCGTCCGCCGGGTCACCGGTGCGCAGCAGCCGGGTCCGGGCGACGAACGCGTCCCGGAAGCCCGCGTACACGCCCCGCTCGACCAGGATGCGCTGGGTGCCGATGCAGTTCTGCCCGGCCGCCCAGAACGCCCCGGAGACGCAGGCCTCCACGGCTGCGTCCAGGTCGGCGTCGGCCAGGACGACGACCGGCGCGTTGCCGCCGAGGTCCATGGCGAGCTTCTTCAGCCCGGCCGAGCGCGCGATCGCCTCGCCGGTGCGGAAGCCGCCGGTGAACGAGACCATGCGCACGTCCGGCGCGGCGACCAGGGCCGCCCCCAGCTCGGCGCCGCCGTTGACGACGGTCACCACCTCCTCCGGCAGCCCGGCCTCGACGAGCGTGTCGACCAGCCGCAGCGCGGACAGCGGGGTCAGCAGGGACGGTTTCAGCACCACCGCGTTGCCGCCCGCGATCGCCGGCCCGAGCTTGTGCGCGACCAGGTTCAGCGGGTCGTTGTACGGCGTGACGGCCGCGATGATCCCGAGCGGCTCGCGGGTGAACCAGCCCGAGCGGCCCTCCGAACCGGCGTACGCGTCGAACGGCACGACCTCGCCGGCGTTGCGCCGCGCCTCGGCCGCCGACAGGCGCAGGGTGTTCACCGCGCGCCCGGTCTCCTTGCGGGCCTGGACGATCGTCTTGCCGGCCTCGGAGACGATCAGCCGGGCGAAGGACTCCGCGCGCTCCTCGATGAGGCGGGCGGCGCCGTCCAGGACGGCGGCCCGGGCGGCGCGTGACAGCGTCCGGGCCGTCGTGCGGCCCGTCCGGGCCCGCCGCAGGACCTCGTCCACGGCGTCCGCCGCGGTGAGGCAGACGGAGCCGATGGTCTCGCCGTTGTAGGGGCTGCGCACGGGGGACATGCCCTCGCCGACCGGCAGCGGGGCCGTGTACACGGTGGTCTCAGCCACGGTGGGCCTCCTGGAGGACGCCGGTGCCGGAGACGGCCCGGTCGTGGATGCCGATGACGTCGGAGAGCAGGGCGTACGCCGTCTCGGTGCGTCCGGCGCCGGGGCCGCCGACCGTGACGGTGCCCAGCAGGTCGGTGTGGAAGGCGAGGGCGTTGGTGGGGCCCGAGACCCCGGCCAGCGGGTGCTCGGCGGGCAGCGCGGCCGGGGCGACCCGGGCGGTGACCGTGCCGTCGGCGTGCCGCTCGGCGGAACCGATCAGCTTCCAGCGCAGGCCCTCGGCGGCGGCCCGCCGGACGTCCTCGGCGGAGAGGGCGGAGATCCCGGCGCACGGCACGTCCGCGCGGGTCAGCTCGGCGCCGAGCACCTCGTTGGCGAGGATCATCACCTTCAGCTGGACGTCGTACCCCTCGACGTCGGCCGTCGGGTCGGCCTCGGCGTACCCCAGCGTCTGGGCCTCGGCGACGGCGTCCGCGAAGGACAGACCGGACTCCAGCCGGCCGAGGACGTAGTTGGAGGTGCCGTTCATGATGCCCTCGAAGCCGTTCACGGCGAGGCCGCCGAACATCCGGCGCGCGGTGCGCAGGACCGGCGTCCCCGACATCACCGTCCCCTCGAACTCGAAGGACACCCCGGCCTGCCGCGCCAGCTCCTTCAGCGCGGGACCGTGCAGCGCGACGGGCCCCTTGTTGGTGGTGCACACGTGTTTGCCGGCCTCGATGGCCCAGCGCACATGGGACAGAGCGGGCTCGCCGTCGGTGGGGTTGGTGAAGGTGGCCTCCGCGACGATGTCGGCGGGCACCTCGCGGATCACCCACTCGTTGCGCGGCTCCGGGCTGCCCCCGGGCATGCCGGAGAAGTCCAGCTCGCCCGGGGCGGCCGCGAGCAGCGGGGCCAGCGCGATGCCGTCGCCCTCGGTCCGTACCAGCGATCCGGCCCGCAGGTCGGTGATGGCCACCACCCGCAGGGCGAAGCCGAGTTCGGCCTCCAGGGCGTCCGAGCGTGCGGCGATCAGCTCGGCGAGCGCGCGGTTCACCCCGCCGAATCCGATGAGCGCGATGTCGTAACGGGCCATCGGGACGTCACCTTCCTCTCCCTCTCGTGTCCGCCGGTGTCGGGCCACCGGCGGGGACACGCTCAGCCTCGGGCCGCGGGGCGTCAGTGCGGCCCTGCCGATCCGCCCGGGAGGGCTGCCGATGTGCTCGGGCCGCCGGGCGTTCGTCCTGCGGCCTCGGCCCGTCGCCGTGCGGGGGCCGCTGGCTATAGTGCCGAGGTGACGACGAACGGCCCCGCGCCCGGTCGGCCCCCGGGCCCGACCACGGCCTCCTCCCTGCGCATGGCCCTGCGGATGGTGAGCGCGGTGCTGGACCGGGAGACGTCCGGCCGCGGCGGGTTCAACGTCAGCCGGCTCGCCGACGAGGTCGGCGTCGAGCGCAGCAAGGCCTCCCGGACCACCCAGGACCTCTGCGACCGGGGCTTCCTGGAGCGCCGTGAGGACGCGACGCTGCGGGCCGGCGAGTCGTTCTTCGCGGTGGCCGCGTCCCTGCACCCGGGGCTGCTGCGGCGCAGCCGTCCCGTCCTGCGCCGGCTCGCGGTCGCGTACGGCGCCGGCGCGCGGCTGTCGGTCCGCGACGGGGTGCAGGTACGGCTGCTGCGGTCGGAGTCCGCCGCGGGCACCGCCCCGGACTGGCTCGGCCGGGCGAGTCTGGTCACCCCGTGCTGGTGCACCGGGGCGGGACGCGCGCTCCTCCTCGACCACACCGCCGAGGACCTCGCCGCGCTCCTCGACGACTACGAGCTGATCGGCGTCGGCGGCCCCAACGCCGCCCGCTCGGTCGCCGAACTCGTCGCCGCGGGCGACCGCGACCGGCTGCGGGGGGTCGTCGCGGCCCACGGCGAGTTCGAGCACGGCGTCACCGAGTACGCGGTGCCGGTGCGGGACGGCGGCGGACACATCCGGGCCGCGGTGTCCGTGGTCGGCAGACAGCAGGACCTGCTTCCGCACGAGCGCGCGATCCACGCGGAGCTCACGGCGGCGGCCGACGCGCTGGCCCGGTCCGTCGACGGCCCCTGAGCGGCCCGGCCCCGGCGGCCGGTTCCTCGGGCCGCCTCCACGCCGTCGCCCCCGGTGCGTCCCTCAGTCGCCGGGGAGCGTGCGGAGGGCGGCGATGTCGAACTGGAGCCGCACCTTCTCGCTCACCATCGCACCGCCCTGCGCCAGCCGCTGGTTGTACGTCAGTCCCCACTCGGACCGGTTGATGGTGGTCGTCCCGTCGAAGCCGACCCGCTCGTCCCCGAAGGCGTCGACGACATGGCCCAGGTAGGCCAGCTCCAGCTCGACGGGGCCGGTGGTGCCCTTGATGGTGAGGTCGCCGCTCATGCGGTAGACGTCGGCACCCGTGAGCCGGACCGCCGTACTGACGAAGCGCATCCGCGGATGGGCCGCGGCGTCCAGGAAGTCCCGCCCGGTCAGATGGGCGTCGCGCTGGTCCACACCGGTCCGGACGGACGCCGTGGCCAGCACGATCTCCGCGCGGGAGCGGGCCGGGTCGCGTCCGTCGAACCAGAGGCGGCTGCGGTACTCGGTGAAGGCGCCGCGCACCGTCGTCACCAGGGCGTGGCGCACGGAGAAACCGATCCGGCTGTGCGCCGGGTCGATCATCCACTCGCCGGTCAGCGCGGCCAGCCGGGGGTCCGGGGCCGGTCTGTCGTTCCGGGGCAACGGCGTTAACTGGTGCGGGAGTTGGGGAGGCGTGGGGGGTGCCGGGCGGCGCCGGGACGCAGCACGGTTGAACAGGTTCATGATGCACGTGCTTACGGCACGGGGGAGGCTGCCGCAAGGTGCTTCAGAAAACGCTTACAGGTTCGCCACGACCCGCTCGGCCCGCCCCCGATCCCCCCGCAACTCACCCCTGGGCCGGCCCCGTCGACCGGCCGATCAGCTGGTCGATCCGGGCCTGCGGGAGGGCGTCGACGGGGTAGGTGTCGTCGGGCGCGCCGGGCTCCGCGTACGCGTCGAGGTTGTCGTCGGTGATCTCGGGGAGCGGGACGTCGATGGCCGCGGGCACCTTGACCCCCTCGCGCTGGGCGACGGCCGCCTCCAGGGCGACCACCGAGAGGGAGGCGGGCTGGGCCGTGGCCCGTGCGGAGAATCCTTCCGGCCGCTTGCTCTGCCACAGCTTCAGGAAGCCGTTGTAGTTCTCGCCGGCGACCGGGACGAGCCTGCCGCCCTCCTCGGCCAGCGTCCGCAGCGCGGCCGCCGACAGCGTCCCGCCCAGGGCGAAGACGCCCCGGACGTCCGGGTGTTCGGCGTACGCCGAGGCGAAGGCCTTGGCGGCGGGGGCCGTCGAGTACGGGCTGTGCACGGTCTTCACGACCCTGATCCCCGGGTGGCGCGCGAAGACGGCGGCGGCCCCCGCCCACCGCTCGTCCTCGCCCGCGGTCGCGGCGGGGCCGGTCATCGCGATGATGTCGCCCCGGCCGCCGACCGCGTCCACCAGCCACTCGGCCAGCATCGAGCCCCAGGCCCGGCGGTCGGTGCCCACCTTGAGGACCACGGGGCTGGTCGGCAGCGCGTCGAAGGCGACCACGGTGATACCGGAGGCGACGGCCTCCTCCAGCACCGGGTCGAGCGCGGTCGGTGAACCGGCGTCGACCAGGATCACGTCGTACGTCTGCCGGATCATGGCCCGGATCTGCGCGATCTGGCGTGCGGTGTCGCCGTCCGCGTCGAAGGCCTGGAACGAGCCCACCTTGCCCGCCGATCGCAGCCGGTCGACGTCCCCCTGGAGCGTCGTCAGCGTCTGGCGCATCCACGCGGTCGTCAGCGAGGTCGTCGACCAGCCGACCTTCAGGTTCCTCGCCTGCGCGGGCGCCCCGCTCACGTCCTCGGCGCCGGTGTCGGGCCGGACGGTGCACGCGGAGAGCGCGACCAGCGCGCTCAGGGAGGCGGCGACCGCCACCGCACCGCGTACCGAACGAGCGTTCATCGAACTTCCCTCTCATCCCTCGGAAGAGGACAGCATTTCTCGCTTTGCCAGTTCTTTACAACCCGGGTCCGGGCCGCCTCGTCTCTCCGCTCGATCCGTCACCGCACGGAAGAACCGCGCAGCGAACCACCGCGCACCGACGAACCACGCACCGACGAAAGAGAGCGACAGATGCGACTCATCTCCCGAACGGGCGTCGCCGCCCTGGCCCTCGGCACCGCCTTCCTGGCGGGCGCCTCCCCGGCCTTCGCCGACGCGGCGCCGTCCGCCGTCCCCCGCTCCGTGGCGACCGAGGCCAGCGTCGTCCCCTCGCCGGCCGAGGAGACCCGTGACTCCGGTGTCGGCAGTGACGCCCGGGACGCCGCCAAGGCCCCCTCCGCCGCGCCCGGCCAGGTCGGCGTCGTGCCGAGGGGCGCCGCCGACACCGGTGTCGCGGAGGACTCCGAGGGCCACGGCACGCTCATCGGCGGCGGTGCGGCCGCCGCCGTGTTCGCCGCGGCCGGCGCGGGCCTCCTCGTCGTACGGCGCCGGAGGGCGACCGGCGCATGAGCCCGCTCTCCAGGCGCGCCCTGGCCGCCGCGGCCCTCACCGTCGTGCTGACGGGCTGCGGCGGTCCGGCCGGCCGCACCACCGACGGGGCCGGCACCTCCGCCGCCCCCCGCACGCCCGCGGCGTCCCCGACCCGCACCGCCCAGGCCGCGCGCCCCCTGGCGCGCTCGGTGCCGGTCGCGCTGCGCATCCCGGCCATCGGGGTCGACACCCCGCTGATGCGGCTGGGACTGCGGGCCGACGGCACCGTGGAGGTACCGCCGGTCGAGGCGCACGACCGGGCGGGCTGGTACGGGCACTCGCCGACGCCGGGCCAGACCGGGCCGTCGGTGATCCTCGGCCACGTCACGGTCGGCGAGTACGGCGACGGTGTCTTCCGGCACCTGGACCGGCTGCACCGGGGCGACCGGATCGCGGCGCGCCTGGGGAACGGCACGACGGCCGCGTTCGCCGTCACCGAGGTACGGACCGTCGACAAGGCACGGTTCCCGACCGAGGACGTCTACGGGAACGTGGACCGGCCGGAGTTGCGTCTCATCACCTGCGGCGGTCCCCGCAGCGGGGACGGCTACCGAGACAACGTGATCGTCTTCGCCGCGCTGACCTCGGACTCCACCCACACCTCTGCGGGAGAACGTTGAAACGGCCCGCCCGCTCCCGGGAGCGCGAGAGGGCGGCGTCCGACCTGTTCGCCGCCCTCTACCCCCGCCTCGCCGGCTGGTGCCGCCGGCTCGTCGACGACGACGGGACCGCCCACGAGATCGCCTCGGAGGCCTTCACCCGGCTCTGGGCCCGCTGGACGTCCGTCGCGGAACCCCAGGGCTTCCTCTACGTCACCGCCGCCAACCTGGTCCGCGACCACTGGCGCAAGCTGGAGCGGGAACGCCGCGCCGTGCGCCGGGCCACCGCCGAGGCCGCGGTGATCCCACCCGCCGAACCGGACGACCCCTCGGTCCGGCTGCTCGTGCAGTCGCTTCCGGACCGGCTGCGCGTGCCGCTCCTGCTGCACTACTACGCTGACATGCCGATCCGGGAGGTGTCCGTGCTGACCGGGCGCAAGGAAGGGACCGTCAAGGCCGACCTGCACGCGGCCCGTGAACTGCTCCGCGCCCACTTGAGGAGAAGCCTTGATCACACCCGCTGACGACTTCGACGACGGCCCGGACCTCGACCGCCCCGACCCCGACGATCCGCTCACCGTCATCCTGCGCCCCGCCGCGGGCCATCTCGCGCCACCGCCCGGCCGCTACCAGGAGATCCGCCGCGGCGCGTCCCGCCGCCGGCTGCTGCGCACCGCCGCAGGGGCCGCCGCCACCTGCGCCGTCGCCGCGCTCGCCGTCCTGCTGCCGCTGCGGCCGGCCACGCCCGGCGCCCCCGCCCGCCCCGTCGCCCCGCTGGCCCCGGCCCCGAGGGTCAGCCCCTCCACCGGACCGGACCCGTCGGCCAGCCCGCTCCCCTCCGTCGTCCCGGACACCTCGGCCACCGAACGCCCGGACACCCCCACCCCGTCCAAGGCGTCCCGCAGCTCCACCCCCCGCGAGGCCCACGACGCCCCCTCCGTCGCCGGAACCGACCGCCGGACCCGCGCCGCCGCGCCGTCCGGCGCGCCCTCGGCGGCGAGTACGCGCCGTTGAGGCCGATTCGTACGCCGTAGCCGTGGACCGGTCCCTGCTCCTACCCTGGAAGTCGCCGTCGGGGGAGGGTGAGGGACGTGTCGCGCAGCCAACCGCAGCCGCCGGGACGCCGGCTGGAGGACTCGATCGCCTGGGCCGTCCGCAACGCGGACGGGGTCGTCGCCATCGGGGTCGCCCTGACCGTCGGTCTGCTGGACATCACCGGCCAGGCCTTCGACCGCGACAACAACGTCGTCACCGGGTCCATCCTGCTCGTGCTGGCCGCCCTCGTGTACGGCTCGCTGACCGAGCGCCGGCGGCGGATGGCCGACATCCGGGCCGCCACCGCCGCGACCGGCCGGGCCATCGAGGACCTGGCCATGGTGCGCTCGCTGGCCGGACCCGAGGTCACCCTCGCCCACGAACAGGCCCGCCGCTCCACCACCCGCTGGGTGTTCAAGGGCGGCACCGGCACCTATCTGCGGGCCGTCACCCTGCCCCAGTGCGTCCTGGAGGCCCAGCGGCAGCGCCGCGCCCTCAGCATGAAGATCGACATCGTCAATCCGGCCGACGCCCGGGTCTGCGAGGCCTACGCCCGCTTCCGCCGCACCTTCGGCCACGACGACGCGGGCGGCTGGACCACCGAACGCACCCGCAAGGAGTCGTACGCCACCGTCCTGGCCGCCGTCTGGCACCGGCAGCGGCTGGACACCCTGGAGATCGACGTGCACCTGAACTCGGTGGCCCCCGCCCTGCGGTTCGACCTCTCCGACAGCTGCCTGATCATCACCCAGGACGACCCGCGCCGCGTCAGCCTCTGTGTGCAACGGGACCGGCCGCTGTACGACTACTACGTCACCGAGTTGCACCAGAGCCGCGAGCAGGGCCTCAAGCTCGATCTGCGCGAGGCCTGCGAGCTGAGCGACGAGCCCACCGTCGACGAGGTCAGACGCCTGATGGACCGGCTCGGGGTGCCCCTGCCGACCAGCTTCACCGACCGCGACGTCGGCGAGATCGTCGACAAGGCACTGCACGCCGAGGACCCCTACCGCAGCTGAGCGCGTCCGACTCCGGCCCTGGGGGGCGACCATGGACTACCCGGCCCTGGAACGGGCCGCCCGGCGGGGTGAGTCCGCCGAGCTGGTGCGGCACGCCGCATCGGAACTGCGACAGGTCGTGAACGGCCACCGCGTGCTGCGCGCGGTGCGCCATCCCCTGGGGTTCGTCTGTCTGCCCGTCCTGCGGGACGGGGCCGACGGCGTCTGCGTCCACGTCTTCGGACCGACGGACCCGATCCTGACCGATCATCAGGTGCACTCGCACAGCTGGGACTTGATCAGCACGGTGCTGTACGGCCGCCTGGACAACCGGCGGATGGGGGTGGCCGAGGGGGTCGCGGAACCCACCCACCGGGTCTTCGAGGTGCTCAGCCGTCCCACCGGCGTGGACGAACTGCGGCCCACCAGACGGCTGGTGCGCTGTGTGCCGGGCCCCGGCCAGACCAGCTCCCGGGGTCGAGACCTACGCCCTCCCGGCGGGGGAGTTCCACACCACCGTGGTCCCGGACGGCCGTCCGACCGCCACGCTGGTGCTGGGCCGGACCCTGCCCGGCCGGGCGGACCTCTCCCTGGGCCCGCTGCGGGCACCGGGGCACCGGGTGGTCCGCAGGATGTGCGACGCGGCCCAGACCGCCCGGATCGCCCAGGCCGCGCTCAGGAGGATCCATGAGTCCGAACCCCCCTGTGCCGGCTGACCTCGGCCCGGAGTGCCGTACGGCGGTGGCGGCCGCCGAGGCCGCGGGCGCCCTGCTGCGCTCGCGCTTCCCGGACGGCTTCACCGCCCGGCCCAAGGGCGGCAGCGGTGACGTCGTCACCGACCTGGACCTGCTGGCCGAACGGCTGGTGACGGACCGGATCCGGGAGGACTTCCCGCACGACCGGATCCTCGCGGAGGAGTCCGGTGGGACGGGGGCCGCGGACGGCGGCGGCCGGACCTGGCTCGTGGACCCCCTCGACGGCAGCAACAACGTGGTGATCGGGCTGCCCGTCTACGTCGTCGGCATCGCGCTCTGCGTCGACGCGCTGCCGGTGGTCGGCGTGGTGCACGAACCGGTCACCGGCCGCACCTGGTCGGCCGTGCACGGGGCCGGCACCCACGGCCCGGACGGCAGGCTCGCCCCCCTCCGCCGCCCGGCCGCACCCGCCGGACCGCTCCTCGCCTGGACCCAGGGGCACGCGGTCCGCCGCGACGACCCCGCCGCCCGCGCCCTGCGCCACACCCTCGAACTGCGCTCGCGCCGACTGCTCCAGCTCTGGGCGCCCCTGGTCGCCTGGGCCATGCTCGCCCGCGGTGACATCGACGGCTTCGTCGGCTACCGCGCCGAGGCGATCGACCTCCCGGCCGGCGCGCTGCTCGCCCGCGAGGCCGGGGTGACCCTGTGCCACCTGGACGGCCGTGACTTCCCGGCGTCCTTCACCGGCCCCGACACGGACCGCTCCTTCGTCGCCGCCCGCCCCGAGCTGCTGCCCCGGCTGCTGGACCTGGTGGCCACCGACGCCGCGGCCGCCGCGGTCAGCGGGTCAGCGCCAGCGCTGCCACCGACGCCGCGACCGCGCTGACCGCCAGCACCGCGCCCGTGCCCATCAGCCGGGCCACCGGCACCCGTACGCCGTACGCGACGCACCGCTCGTACCAGAGCAGGGTCGCCAGGGAAGCCCACGGAGTGATGACCGGGCCCGCGTTGGTGCCGATCAGCAGGGCCAGGAGCTGGTCGTGGTTGCCCACCGGGACCGCGCCCTCGCCCGCCAGGTAGACGGGCAGGTTGTTCAGGACGTTGGACAGTCCGGCGCCGACCGCCGCGGCACGGAACTGGCCCAGGGCGCCGCCGTCGTGGCCGACCGCGGAGGACAGCAGCGCGTGCAGCCCGTGCGCGTTGACCGTCTCCACCACCAGGAACATCCCCGGCACCATCACCAGCAGCCGCCACGGCACCAGCGACCAGCGCAACGCCTTCCGCTCCCGCGCCGCGAACGCCACGACGGCCACCGCGGCGGCCGTCGCCGACGCCACCCACAGCTCCACGTCCGCGACCAGGATGGCCAGCAGAAAACCCGCGCACGCCAGCGCACAGGCCCGGAACACGACGGGATCACCGGGCCGGTGCACCCCGGGCGGCACATAGCGCCGGCCGCTCTCCGCGCCCCCGTCCGCGCCCCCCTCCACGTCGACTCGCGCCGCGTCGGCCGGTGCCGGTGCCGGTGCCGGTGGCGTCCGGCTGTCCCGGCGCCAGTAGAAGCCCCACAGGCAGGCCATCGTCACGGTGATCGCCGCCAGCTGCGGGGCCCACATCCGGCCGGCCAGGCCCAGGGAGGACAGCGCCACCCGGTCCGCCGCCAGCAGGTTCGTCAGATTGGAGACGGGCAGCAGCAGACTCGCCGTGTTGGCCAGCCACACCGTCGTCATCGCCAGCGGCACCGCCGCGATGCCGACCCGGCCGGCCATTGCCAGCATCACGGGCGTCAGGAGCACCGCCGTGGTGTCCAGGTTCAGCGAGATCGTCGTGATCGACGCGAAGGCCACGCAGAGGAGGAAGAGCAGGGGGTAGCTGCCCCGGCCCGCCCGTGCCACCCGCGCCGCCACCACGTCGAACACCTCGGCCCGGCTGGTCAGTTCGGCCAGCACGATCACCGTGGCGAGGAACGCCAGCAGCGGCGCGATCCGGCGCATCGCGTCCCCCGCGTCCGCGGCCGGCAGCAGCCCCGAGGCCACGCACAGCAGTCCGGTCGTGAGCAGGGCGACCGCCACCCGGTCCAGTACATGCAGACGCCGTATGACAGACACGGGGGAAGGGTCGCACAGTTGTGCTCCCGCGGGACCAGGGGGTTGGCGCGAAATCAGTCCAAAACGACGCTCGTCCATTGCATCATGAATACATGGGGGACCGTCAGATGACCGGTAGCACCGGGCCGTTGGACTTCTTCGTCAGTTACTCGCCCGCCGACGAGCGCTGGGCGTCCTGGATCGCCTGGACCCTGGAGGAGGCCGGCTACCGGACCGTCCTGCAGGCCTGGGACTTCGTGCCGGGCACCAACTTCGTCGACTTCATGGACCGCGGGGTGAGCGAGTCCGCGGCCGTCATCGCCGTACTGTCGCGGAACTACGAGCGGTCGCGGTACGGCCGGATGGAGTGGCAGGCCGCCCTGCGCGCCGACCCGGACGTGCCCGAGCGGCGGCTGATCACCGTCCGCGTCGAGGACATCCCCGTCGAGGGGCTCCTCGCCACCATCACCTACGTCGACCTCGTCCCGGTGACCGATCAGGCCGCCGCCCGCGACCTGCTGCTCACCCGGGTCCGGCAGGCCCTCGACGGCCGGGCCCGCCCCAGTCTGCGGCCCGGCTACCCCGGCGAGGGACAGCCCGTGCCGCCCGCACCGGCCGTGCCCGTCGCACCCCCGCCGCCCCGCCCGCTCGGCGGTCTCGGCTGGGCCGGCCGCCGCAGACCCCCCGCCCCGCCCGCCTACCCGCGCACCGGCACCAACCCCGCCGTCCGCGAGGCGGTCACCGTCATGCACCTGGCCGGACCCGTCTTCGGACGCGGCCAGGACCCGGCCGAACTCCAGGCGGCGATCTGGGGCGACCTCGTCGAACACACCGACGCCGGGGCACCCTCCCCGGACCTGCTGGTCGTCACCGGCGACCTCACCGCCTCCGGCAGCCCCCGCGAGTTCGACCAGGCGCTCGCCTTCCTCACCGGACTGCGCGCCCTGCTCGGCCTCGAACCGCACCGCGTCGCCCTCGTCCCCGGCGGCCACGACGTCAACCAGGCCGCCTGCCGCGCCTACTTCAGCACCTGCGAGGCCGACGAGATGCCGCCCCGGCCGCCCTACTGGCCCAAGTGGCGCCACTTCGCCCGCATCTTCCAGGAGGTCTACCAGGGGCTCGACGTCGTCTTCGACAGCGACCAGCCCTGGACCCTCTTCCCGGTGCCCGAACTGCACACCGTCGTCGCCGGCCTCAACTCCTCCATGGCGTACAGCCACCGGCTCGACGACCAGTACGGCATGGTCGGCCGCGAGCAGGCCGCCTGGTTCGCCCAGGCCCTCAGACCGTACGAACAGGAGGGCTGGCTGCGGATCGGCGCCCTGCGCCACGCCCCCGGCACCACCCCGCAGGGCGTCCTGCGCACCGCCGCCCGGGACGGCTCCGGCCCGCTGCGCGACACCGACGTCCTCGCCCGCCTCACCGCACCCCGCCTCCATCTGCTGCTGCACGGCCCGGCCGGCCCCGGCACCCGCCCGCTGCTGACCACCTCCACCGGCGAACTGCCCCTGCTCGGCACCGCCGCACCCGGCCGGCACCGGCTGCTGCGCATCGGCCGCGACGGACTCGCGACCTGGCCCGGCCCCGGCGAACCCCGGCAGGACCGGGTCGAATGGCACCGCGCCCACCGCGCCTTCGGCCCCGCCGACGCCACCGCCGCCGACCCGGAGGCCGCCCGCGCCCCGGACCCCGAGCCGCGCGCCGTGCAGTCCCCGGCCGAGGTGCTGCTCGCCCGGGTCGCCGAGGTCTGCCGCACCCGGCACGAGGGCGCCCAGATCCGCCCGGTCGACGGGCCCGTGCCCCAGCTCCTCGTCACCTGGACCCAGTCGGGCTTCGTCCGCCAGCAGCGCGTCGCGGTCCACACCGGCACTCCCACCGCCCAGGACGTCGACCGGGTCGTCGCCCTGGTGCACGCCGCCGACTCCGAGACCGAGGCCGAACTCGTCCACGACGGCCCCCCGCCCGCCCGCGACCTCAGGGACCTGGCCCGCCGCAGAGGCGTCCGGGTGCGCAGCTTCACCGAGTTCCAGGGCCTGCTCGACCTGCGCGCCTACGTCGACGCCCAGAGCGAACGGCTGCGCACCGACCCCCGCTACCCCCCGGGCATGTACCTCCCGCAGCGCTACCGCGAGATCGAGCGGCTCGACGCGGAGGACCGGGACGGACTCGTCGACGCCATGCTCCGCCTCCTCGACTCCGACCAGGGCCGCTTCCTGCTGCTGCTCGGCGACTTCGGCCACGGCAAGACCTTCGCCCTGCGCGAGCTGGCCCGCCGGGTCCCCGCCGAACTGCCGCACCTCGTCCCGGTGCTGGTGGAGCTGAACACACTCGACCGCGCCTACTCCTTCGAGGGCCTGGTCGCCGCCCACCTCGCCGCGCACGGCGTCGACAACATCGACCTGCGGGCCTTCCGGTACATGCTCCAGCAGGGCCGGATCGTGCTGCTCTTCGACGGCTTCGACGAACTCGTCACCCGCGTCACCTACGACCGGGCCGCCGAGCGGCTCCAGGTGCTGCTGGACTCCGCCGTGGACAGCGCCAAGATCGTCGTCAGCAGCCGCACCCAGCACTTCCGTTCCCAGGGCCAGGTGCTCACCGCGCTGGGCGAGCGGGTCGGGATGCTGCCGCACCGACGGGTGCTCGCCGTCCAGGAGTTCACCCCGCAGCAGATCCGCGCCTTCCTGGTCAACCGCTACGACGGCGACGAGCGCGCCGCCGACCGCCGGATCCGGCTGCTCGACGCCATCCCCGATCTGCTCGCCCTGTGCCGCAACCCCCGCCTCCTCGGCTTCGTCGCCGACCTCGACGACGACCAGCTGCGCGCCGTCGCCGGGGCCGGCCGCGCCCTCAGCCCCGCCGGGCTCTACCAGGAGGTCCTCACCGCCTGGCTGACCTTCGAGGAACAGCGCGCCACCGGCGGCCCGGGGCGCGCCCCCGGACTCGGCGTCGACCAGCTGTGGAGCGCGGTCACCGCCCTCGCCCTGCGCCTGTGGCAGACCGGCCAGGAGTCGCTGCGGCTCGACGAGCTGACCGATGTGGCCGAGACCCTCACCGGACTCGCCGCGAGCCGGCTCTCCCCGGGGCAGGCCGCGCACGCCGTCGGCTCCGGCAGTCTGCTGGTGCGCAGCGAGGACGGGGTGTTCCGGTTCATCCACGGCTCGGTGGTGGAGTGGCTCATCGCCCGCGAGTGCGCGAACAGGCTGATCGGCGGCGACAGCGCCCTGCTCACCCGGCGCCGGCTCAGCCAGCTCGCCGTGGAGTTCCTGTGCGACCTCGCCGACCACCGCGCCTGCCAGGAGTGGGCCGAGCGCACCCTCGCCGACGACGAGGACGAGGTGGCCCGCGCCAACGCCGTGAAGATCCTCTCCCGGCTGCGGGTGCCCGCCCACACCGATCTGCGCGGCGCCGCGCTCGCCGGGGAGGACCTCTCCTACCGCGACTTCTCCGGCGTCGACCTCACCCGCGCCGACCTCACCGACGCCCGGCTGGTCGGCGCCAACCTGGCCGGCGCCGTCCTGCGCGACGCCCGGCTGACCGGCGCCCGGCTCGACGGCGCCGACCTCTCCGACGCCGATCTGCGCGGCGCCGACCTGCGCCGGGCCCGGCTGATCCGCACCGACCTGACCGGCGCCCGGGTCGAGGGCGGCCGCTGGCAGCGCGCCGCCCTCGTCGCCGCCACCGCCGACCAGCGGCTGCTGCGCGCGCCGGAACTGGCCGCCGCCGCCCTGGCCCCCGGCATGGCCGTCGACTCGGGCTTCCGGCCCTCCGCGGTGGGCGTGCCGTACGGCTTCGACATGCGCACCAGCAGACTGCCCGAACCGATCTCGTACAGCCCCGACGGCGAACTCCTCGCCGTCGGCGCCGAGGACGGCGGGGTGCTGGTCTGCGACGCCGCCACCGGCACCGCCCTGCGCACCCTGGAGGGCCACACCGACCGCGTCTACGCCGTCAAGTTCCGCGCGCGGGTCCTCGCCACCGGCAGCGCCGACGGGACCGTCCGCCTGTGGGACCCGGTCTCCGGGCGCTGTCTGCGGCTGCTGGACATCCATCCGCGCGGGGTGTGGCCCGTCGTGCTGGACGCCGACGGCTCCCTGCTGGCCACCGGGGACGCCGACGGCGTGGTCACCGTCTGGGACACCGCCACCGGCACCCCGCTGCACCGGCTGCCCGGCCACGCCGCACCCGTCTACACCGTGGCCTTCGACCCCCGAGGCGCCACCCTGGTCACCGGGGACGCCTCCACCTCCGTACGGCTGTGGGACCTGGCGACCGGGCGGTGGACCGGGGAACTGCCGGGCCATCACGAGGCGGTGTACCGGGCGCGGTTCAGCCCGGACGGCACGCTGCTCGCCACCGGCGACCGCGGCGACGAGCGGCAGGGCGGCACGGTACGGATCTGGGACACCGCCGACCGCAGCCTGCGGCACGAGTTCACCGGGCACGCCGGCCGGGTCTACACCCTCGACTTCCACCCCGGCGGCCGCTACCTGGTGAGCGGCGACACCGAGGGGGAGGTGCGGCTGTGGGATCTGGCCGAAGGGGCCGGCGCCGGGCTGCTGGGCGGCTGCCGGGGCGCCGTCTACCAGGTGCTCTTCGCCCCGGACGGGACCCTGCTCGCCGCCGGGGACAGCCAGGGCGTGGTCCGGCTCTGGCGGGTCGAGCCGGGCGCCGACCCGGTGGCGGTGCCGCTCACCCGCCAGCCCGCCGAGCACCGCGGGTCGGTCTGGGTCTGCAAGTTCCGCCCGCACGGCGAGGGCTCCGCCCCGGACGCCGGCGCCCTCCTCGTGACCGGCGGCAACGACGGGGTCGTACGGCTGCACGACCCCGCCACCAGCCAGGGCCGGCGCATCCTGCGCGGCCACGGGCGGCGGATCGGCACGCTCTCCTTCAGCTCCGACGGCTCGATACTGGCGGCGGGCGGCAACGACGGCGTGATCCGGCTGTGGGACCCCCGCAGCGGGCAGCGGCTGCGCGAGCTGACCGGTCAGAGCGACCGGCTGGTTTCGGCCGTGTTCAGCCCGGGCGGCAGCCTCCTCGCCACCGCGAGCAGCGACGGCGACATGTACCTGTGGAACGCCTCGACGGGCGAGTACCAGCGCGAGATGGACGTCGAGACCGACCACGTCTGGGCCGAGGCGTTCAGCCCCGACGGCGAACTCCTCGCCACCGCCAACGACGACGACACCGTCCGGCTCTGGTACCGGGCCACCGGCGCCCATGTCGTCACCATCGGCGAGCACTTCGGCCGGGTCCGCTCCATCGCCTTCCGGCCCGACGGGCAGGTCCTCGCCACCGGCTGCGACGACCGCCGGGTGCGCCTGTGGCAGCTGGACGAGCGCCGGATCACCGCCGTCCTCGACGGACACACCGACCGGGTGTACGCGGTGGCGTTCGCCGCCGACGGCTCCTGGCTCGCGAGCGCCTCCTGGGACGGGGACGCCGTGATCTGGCGGGACGGGGTGGCCGTGCACCGGCTGTCCGGGCACACCGGCAAGCTGTGGACGGCCGCCGCGCATCCGCTGCGCCCGCTGCTGGCGACGGCGGGCGACAACCGCACGGTCCGGCTCTGGGACGCCCACACCGGCCGGGAGAAGGCGGTGCTGCGCGGCCACACCGGCCGGGTCCTGGCGGTCGCCTTCAGCCCCGACGGCTCCCTGCTGGCCGGTGGCGGCGAGGACGGCACGGTCAGGCTGTGGGAGGTCCCGGCCGACGGCCCGGCGGCCCTGCGCGCCACCCTGGTCGGCCTGCCGGGCGGCTGGGCCGCGCTGGCACCCTCCGGCGGCTACAAGTACGAGGGTGACGTCACCGGCGAGTTCTGGCACGCGGTCGGCATGTGCCGGTTCGAGCCGGGGGAGCTGGACGGCCATCTTCCGGGGGTCCGGAACGTGGCACCCGAGGAGCCGCTGAGGTGAGGCCCGGGACCCGGCCTAGTGCGGGGTACGCACGGTGAAGGCCGCGGTGTGCACGGTCCCGGCCGCCTCGAAGTCCAGGAAGAGGCGGTAGGTGCCCGCGCCGGGCGTGGTCGCGGCGAAGGAGACGTCCGGGCCCGAGGTCCGGCCCGCCGTCGCCTCGTCGTGCGGGTGCACATGCAGATAGGCGAGGTCGCCCGCGCGCAGCGCGACCAGGTGGCCGTAGGCGCCGAGGTACGGCTGGAGGGCGGTGACCGGCCGGCCGCCGCGCTCGACGGTGAAGGTGAGGTCGCTCTCCGCCCCGGCCTTCAGACCGCCGTCGAGGGTGACGGTGTAGCCGTCGACGCTGGTGGTGGCGGAGAGCGCGGGCGGCGCGGTCGCTGTGTACCGCCCGGTGACGGTGAGGTCGGCGCCCAGGGTGAGGCCTTCCTCCGCCCCGGCCGGACGGAAGTCGGCGAAGACGCGGTAGGAGCCCGCCGCCGGGAGGTCGACCGGGGTGCTCCAGGTGCCTTCCGCGGCCAGAGTGGGGTGGAGGTGGCGGTAGGCGGTGAGCTCGCGGGAGGCGACGATCAGATGGAGCCGCTTGGTGTGCTCGGTCGCGTAGGCGGTGACCGGTTGCCCGTGCGCGTCCCGGACGGTGAGGCGCAGGATGCCGGGGCGGTCGGCGGTGAGGCTTCGGGTCTCCAGGTCGAGCGTGTAGCCGCCCTGGGAGACCTGGAGCCCGGCGGGGGTGGGGTCGACGGACTCCGCCGCCTCGGAGCGCGCGTGACCGTGGCCGGAGGGCCCGGCCGCCGCCGAGCCCGGCCCGACCGCCGCCCCGATGCCGTAGGCGGCGCCGAAGACCACGGCGAGCGCGGCGGAGAACGAGCCGATCGTCCGGAGGGGTGTCATGGCGGGCTCCCGTCGTCGCTGGGTACCTCAGGGGGGTATCCTGTGAAGGAGAATATACCCCCTGGGGGTACCTGATCGTCGGTATCCGGTCATCCCGCCCCGTCGCTCACCGGAGGGCGGCAGCGATGATCCGCCCGACGACCGGGTTCGCGTCCTCGCTCTTCGCGTCCGTCGCGTTGACCGAGTAGACGAGGGTGCGGCCGAGGTCGCGGGTGGCGGCGATCGCCGCGTTGTAGCCGTAGCGGCCGCCCGACTTGAACCAGTAGACCCGCCCGCCGAGTTCGAACCGTGTGAGCCCCGCGCTGTAGGCGGCGCCGGGGATGTCCGCCGGGACCGTGAACATCTCCCGGAGCTGCGGCTCCGGCACGATCCGGCCCTTGAAGAGGACGACGAGCAGCCGTTCCAGGTCGGCGGTCGTGGAGATCATGTCCCCGGCCGCGAACCGGTCCGCCTGGTTCCACTCGGTGACGTCCAGGAACTCCGTCGTCCCGTCGGCCCTCTCCACCGCCTGGTAGCCGAGGTTGTGCGGGCCGAGGATGCGTGGATCGGCGCCCGGGAAGTACGTGTCCCGCATCCCGGCCGGCGCCAGCACCAGCCGTGTCGCCTCGGAGGCGTACGACCGCCCGGTCACCTTCTCGATCAGCAGCCCGAGGAACGTGTAGTTGATGTTGAGGTAGTGCTGCTTCCTCCCGGGGCAGAACTCGGGCTGCTTCGCCCCCGCCGACGCCGCCACCTGCTGCGGGGTGAGCGTGTCGAAGCGGTGGGCGTACAGCTCCTCGAAGGTCTCGCCGAGGCCGTCCCCGGCCGGGATGCCGCTGGTGTGGTTGAGCAGCTGCCGCACCGTGACCGGCCGGAACTGCCTGCCGAGCAGGCCCGGCAGATAGCGCTGGATCGGCCGGTCGAGGTCGATTCTCCCCTCGGCCGCCAGCCGCAGCACGGCCGCCGCCGTCACCACCTTCGTCGTCGACCCGGCCCGGAACCGGCCGTCCGGGTCCGCCGCCGTACCGCTCTCCAGGTCGTGCACGCCCGAGCTGCCGCGCCAGGTGCCGTCCGTGCCGCCGACGCGGACGAGGGCGGCGGTCGCGTCGGCGTCGGGGAGGCCGGTGATCGCGGCGGCGAGGGCCTGTTCGTCGAGCGTGCTCGCCGGCCGGGTCACGGGTGCGGCGAAGGCGGGGCCCGCGGCCAGCGGTCCGGCCGTCGCGAGGGCCAGGACGACTGCGGTGGCGAGGACGGTCGTGCGGCGTCGGGCGCGCATACGGGAACTCCTGGGGGTGGGGTGCATCGGTGATCGACAGGGGCGCGTGATGAGCTTCGGGCAGACCGGGCGAGAGCGGATCCTCAGCGGGGAGGGCGTCGGCCCTGATCGGTCCCTGGGTCAACTCGGCTGCTGAATGGGGGAGTTGTGCGGGCCGTCCCCTACGGGTGGCGAAAAACTGTTATCCCGTGGCCGGCTCGGCCGTCCCCTCGGTGTGATCTGCGACATTGCCAACAGCGGGGTCGCGGCTGAGAGGGTGCGGACATGAGGACGTACGCCGACGCCGAGGCCGGGCGGCACTGGCGGGCCACCGTCGCCGCCGCGCAGGCCGGTGACCGGCAGGCGCTGGACGAACTGGTCGCGGGCTGGCTGCCGCTGGTCTACAACATCGTCGGCCGGGCCCTGAACGGCCACGCCGACGTCGACGACGTCGTCCAGGAGACCATGCTGCGCGCCGTCGACAACCTCGCCTCCCTGCGCGACCCCGACAGCTTCCGCTCCTGGCTGGTGGCCATCGCCATGCGCCAGATCCGCGACCGGGCGCGCCGCCGGACCGCCACCCGCCTCGACGAGAGCACGGCCCCCGAAGGCGCCGCCGACTTCGCCGAACTCACCGTGCTCAGGCTCCAGTTGGAGGGCCAGCGACGCGAGGTCGCGGAGGCGGTGCGCTGGCTGGACGACGAGGACCGGCAGTTGCTGTCCCTCTGGTGGCTGGAGGTCGCCGGTGAACTCACCCGCCGTGAGCTCGCCGCCGCCGTCGGCATCAGCCGGCAGCACGCCGCCGTGCGCGTCCAGCGGGTGAAGGAGCGCCTGGAGGTCTCCCGGGGCATCGTGCGCGCCCTCGACGGCGCCTGCCCCGACCTGCGCGAGGTCACCGCCCGCTGGAACGGCCGCCCCGACTCCGTCTGGCGCAAACGGCTCGCCCGGCACATCCGCGGCTGCGGCTACTGCGGGGACACCCGCGAGAGCGTCGTACCGGCGGAGCGGCTGCTCGTCGGCATCGCGCTGGTCCCCGTCCCGGTCGGCTTCACGCTCGCCCTCGGCCTCGGCGGCAAGACCGCGGCCGCCGCGGCGGGCTCCGCCTCCCTCGGCTGGTCCGCGAAGGTGCTGGGCGCGCTCACCAAACCCGCCGTCGCGATGACGGCCGGCGCCACCCTCGCGGCGGGCGGCGTCTACGTCGCCGTACAGACGCCCGACGACCCGCCCCCGCGCACCGCCACCCTGCCCACGGCGGCGAGCACCACCGGGCGGCCGCCGGGCCCGGCCACCCCGTCCGCCTCACCGTCGGCGTCCCCCTCGCCCTCCCCGTCCCCCTCGGCGACGAAGAAGACGAAGAAGACGGAGAAGACGGAGAAGACGGAGAAGGCGGTGTACGGCAGTGTCGTCGACGCCGTGGACACCGCGCCGGCCCCCGGCACCGCGCCCGGCGCCCTGCCGCACCGGCCCGCGTCCGGCGTCACCAGCACCGGCGGTGCCCACGCCGTCCTGAACCACCGCGGGGACGCGGTCACCCTCACCGGCCAGGGCTATGTCCTGGTGCGCTGGCAGATCTCGCCGCAGTACCGGGCCGGCAGCCTCGTCCCGCCCGCCTGGACGGGCCTGAAGGGCCGGCTGTTCCACGTGGCCTCGGGCGGCGGCCGCCGCATGGACGACCGGACGAGCGCCACCGACCCCACCGCCACCGGCATGGGCAGCGCCGCCACCGGCTACGCCGTCCTGCCCCCCGGCACCCAGCAGATGTGGCAGAACGAGTACTTCTACGTCGACGGCAGCGTCACCCTCACCGTGAACGAGCGCGGCGCCGACTACGGCGTGAGCGTCTTCCCCAGCACCTGGGACGCCGTGGAGAAGGACATCGTCACCGGCCCGCCCGAGGGCGCGGGGCGCTACGGACTGGTCCGCGACACCGGCGGCGACGACACCCCCGTCCCGCAGTACGCCACCCGGGACACCCCGGCCGACCCGGCGACGGTCCCTCAGGCCTCCCGCGTCTCCGTGCAGCCGGAGGACCGACGGGGCTGACGGGTGTCCCTGAGGACGGTCAGGACGTCGATGCGGTTGGTGGTGATCGAGTCGACGCCCAGGGCGATCAGCCGGCGCATCGCGCGGCGGGTGTCCGGGGTCCACACCGACAGCAGATGGCCGCCCCGGTGGACCCGGTCGGCCAGGGCCCGGTCGACCAGGGAGAAACGGTAGTTCAGCCAGCGCGGCTTGACCGCGTCGAGCAGGACCGGACGCGTGGGCGCCAGGCTGGTGCGGGTCAGTGCGATCTCGGCGGCCGGGTCGGCCGCGCGGACGGCGAGCATCTCCTCGGCACCGGCGCAGTAGTAGGCGCGGTCGGCCGCCCCCGCCTCGCGCACGGCGTCCACGACCCGCCGTGCCTGCCGTACGTCCCGGGTGCCCGGCAGGTCGATCATCACCCGGCTCTCCCCGGTCGCCGCGAGCGCCTCCGCGAGCGTGGGTACCCCGCCGTCCGTGAGCCCGCGCACCTCGGCCGCCGACAGCGACCGCAGCGGCCGGTCCGCACCCCACAGCCGCTTGAGCGTCTCGTCGTGCAACAGCACGGGCACACCGTCCCGGGTGAGGCGTACGTCGAACTCGACGGCGTCCGCGCCCTGGGCGAGCGCGGAACGCAGGGAGTCGAGCGTGTTCTCACGGAAGCGGTAGGGGGCGCCGCGATGGGCCACGGCAGTCAGCGTCTGCATGGGCCCATTGTGTCCGGGGCGGGAGTCCGCCGATCAGGCGGACAGCCACCCGGCGGTGTACGTGTCGATCTCGGCCTCGATCCGCACCTTGCCGGGCGCGTCCAGGAAGGACGCCTCGACCGCGTTCTTCGCCAGCTCCGCCACGCCCCGCTCGTCGAGGCCGAGGAGCCGGGCGGCGACCGCGTACTCGTTGTTCAGGTCGGTGCCGAACATCGGCGGGTCGTCGGAGTTGATCGTGACCAGCACGCCCGCCCGCACGAACTCCTTGATGGGGTGCTCGTCGAGGGTGCGGACCGCGCGCGTGGCGATGTTGGAGGTGGGGCACACCTCCAGCGCGATGCGGTGCTCCGCGAGATGCGCGAGGAGCCTCTCGTCCCGGGCCGAGCTGGTGCCGTGCCCGATCCGCTCGGCGCGCAGGTGGGTGAGCGCGTCCCACACGGTCTGCGGGCCGGTCGTCTCGCCGGCGTGCGGCACGGACCTCAGGCCCGCGGCGATCGCCCGGTCGAAGTGGGGCTTGAACTGCGGGCGCGGTACACCGATCTCGGGGCCGCCGAGACCGAAGGAGATCAGCCCCTCGGGCCGCAGCCGGTCGTCGGTGGCCAGCCGCGCGGTCACCTCGGCGGACTCGAGCCCCGCCTCACCGGGAATGTCGAAGCACCACCGCAGCACCGTCCCGAACTCCGCCTCGGCGGCCTTGCGGGCGTCCTCGATCGCGTCCATGAAGGCCCGCTCGTCGATGCCGCGCCGGGTCGAGGAGTACGGCGTGATGGTCAGCTCGGCGTACCGCACCTGCTGGCGGGCCAGGTCCCGGGCCACCTCGTACGTCAGGAGCCGGACGTCCTCCGGGGTGCGGATGAGGTCCACGACGGACAGGTACACGTCGATGAAGTGCGCGAAGTCCGTGAAGGTGAAGTAGTCGGCGAGGGCCTCGGGGTCGGTGGGCACCTTGGAGTCGGGGTGCCGGGCGGCCAGCTCGGCGACGATCCGGGGGGAGGCGGAGCCGACGTGGTGGACGTGCAGTTCGGCCTTGGGCAGCCCGGCGATGAACGCGTGCAGATCGCGGGCTCCGGCGTACGCGGTGGGGCCGGCGGGCGTGCCGGACGCGGCGGAGGCGTCGAGGCGGTCGGTCAAGGGGTCCTCCCCTGGGACGGCGTCCCCGGCCGTGAGAGGGGCCGGACGGGACGCGGGTGATCGGCTGATCGGTGAGTCAGGATCATCGTAGGCGGCCCGGTCGACCGCGTGCGGGGGAGGCCGGACGGTCACGGGTGGGCGTGGCCTGCGCGCTGCCGGCTCTGCGGCCCGGCCTTCGGGGCCGTTGCTCGGGCCTTAGCATGACGGAACGTTCGACAGAGGGGATCCCGTGCATGTCCGACGACGCGCCGACTCCGGCCGGTGACGCCGGTCGCGAGACATGGCCCGCCCCCGCTCCCGCCGAGCCGGCCGGTCTTGGGGACGCTGTCCCCGGGGTGCCGCTGGGCAAGGCGGCGGAAGGGAGCGGGGCCGACGCGACACCCTCGGACGCGACACCCTCGGACGCGGCCCCGTCGGACGTTGCCCCGTCGGACGTTGCCTCCTCGGGCGGAGCGCGGTCCGACGACGTGCGGTGCGACGACGTGCGGCCCGACGACCTGCCCCTCGCGGAGGGCTCCGCCCCCGACCCCGCGCCCGTGCCCCCTCCCCCCACCGACGGCGCCACGCTGCCCGGCCCCTGGGTCGCCCCCGTCGCCCCGCAGCCCCACGGTGCCTTCGCGTCCTTCCCGCCGCCGGACCCGGCGACGCTGGCGGCCGGACCGCCCCCCCACCCCTTTGCGCCGCCCCTCGCCCCCACCGGCGTGGTGCCCCCGCCGCCGATCTCGCCGGACGGTCCCGGCCGGGTGCCGTACGGCCACCCCGAAACCTACGGCCACCCCGCCCTCGCCCAGGCCGGCTACCACTGGCCCGGTATGCCTCCCGTCGAGAGCAACGGGATCGGTGTCACCGGCATGGTGCTGGGCATCGCCTCGGCCGTGTTCTTCTGCATATGGCCGGCGGCGATCGTGGTCGGCCTCATGGGCGTGGTCTTCGGCGCGATCGGCCGCCGGAAGGCGAGCCGGGGCGAGGCCACCAACCCGGGGCAGGCCCTGGCCGGCATCATCCTGGGCATCGCGGGCGTCCTCCTCGGAGCGGGCCTGGGCACCCTGGTCTTCCTGATCCCGGTCTGAGGCCGGGTCACCCCTCCCGCAGCCGCGCCCGCGCCGCCATCAGCGCGAAGCCCAGCAGGTTCGGCCCCCGCCAGCGCTCCGGGTCGGCCGCCGCCTCGTCGGCGGCTGCCAGACCTATGCCCCAGACGCGGTCCACGGGGCTCGCCTCGACCAGCACGCGGTCGCCGGTGCCGAGGAGGAAGCCGGTCAGTTCGGGGGTGGAGCGGAACTTGTGGACGCTGCCCTCCACGACGATCCGGAACCGCTCCCGCTGCCAGGTCTCCTCGTCGAACCCGCGCACCAGGCGGCCCGTCTTCTTCGCCCGGGACGGGTGCGAGGCGGCCAGGGCCTGCCGCTCCGCCTCCGGGTCACCGAAGAGACGGGCCTTCTCCGCCATCATCCAGTGCTCGGCCGTCGCATAGGTCACCCCGTCCACCACGAACGGTGACGGCCACCACTGGCTCAGGCAGCCCGGACCCAGCCGGCCGTCCGGTCGCGGCCGGTGTCCCCAGAAGTGCAGGTACTTGATCCTCGCCCCCGCCCGGACCTCCCTGACCAGGGTGTCCAGACCATCGATCGTCTCCATGCACGCCAGCATGGCAGGCACCACTGACACTGCGTCCTGCCTTTTCCGTCCCGACTCGACACCTGGTCGACAGATTCCGTCGCGTAACCAAAAGGCAACAACGGAATCACTTGTTGGAGTGGCATTGCTCTGTCAGGATCGGCACTCAAATCAGGCTGGAGCTACGCCACCGGCCCCCGCGCAAGGCGGGGCGAAGGCGGAGGAGAGCGACATGCAGAACCCGGGCACCGCCACCCCGGACACCCCCGACCGGTTCCCCGCGCGGGAACGCTTCACGGAAGGCGCTCAGTACATCGCGGGCCGCCTCACCCGGGGCACCTCGGGCCGCACCCACGCCGTGATCGACCCGGCCACCGGCGAGGAGGTGTACACGTACGAGCTGGCGTCCGCCGCCGACGTGGACGCGGCCGTCGCCGCCGCCCGCGCGGCCTTCCCCGGCTGGTCGGGCGCCACGCCCGGCGAGCGTTCGGACGCCCTGCACCGCCTCGCCGCCGTCCTCGCCGACCGCGCCGAGGAGTTCGCCCGCGCGGAGTCCCTCCAGTGCGGCAAGCCGCTGAAGCTGACGCGTGAGTTCGACGTGCCGGGGACGATCGACAACACGGCCTTCTTCGCGGGCGCCGCCCGTCATCTCCAGGGCCAGGCCGCCGGGGAGTACTCCGGTGACCACACCTCGTACGTCCGCCGTGAGCCCATCGGGGTCGTCGGCTCCGTCGCCCCCTGGAACTACCCCCTCCAGATGGCGGCCTGGAAGATCCTCCCGGCGATCGCCGCGGGCAACACGATCGTCCTGAAGCCCGCCGAGCTGACCCCGCTGACCTCGCTGCTCTTCGCGCAGGCGGCGACCGACGCCGGCATCCCCGACGGGGTGATCAACATCGTCACGGGGACCGGCAGGGAGGCCGGTGAGCACCTCGTGGGCCACCCCGACGTGGCGATGACCTCCTTCACCGGCTCCACCGCCGTCGGCAGGCGCGTCGCCGAGCTCGCCACGGCCACCGTCAAGCGCCTCCACCTGGAGCTCGGCGGCAAGGCGCCCTTCGTGGTCTTCGACGACGCCGACCTGGAGGCCTCCGTGCACGGCGCCGTGGCGGGCGCCCTCATCAACACCGGGCAGGACTGCACGGCCGCCACGCGCGCGTACGTGCAGCGGCCCCTGTACGAGGCCTTCGTCGAGGCGACCTCCGCCCTCATGGCGGGCGTCCGGGTCGGCGACCCGTTCGCGGCCGGCACGGACATCGGCCCGCTCGTCTCCCACGTCCAGCGCGACCGCGTCGCCGCGATCGTGGAGCGGGCCCGTGCCTACGCGCGCGTGGTGACCGGCGGCGAGGCCCCGCAGGGCGACCGGGGAGAGCTGAAGGACGGCGCGTACTACCGTCCCACGCTCGTCGCGGACGCCGCCCAGGACAGTGAGGTCGTCCAGTCCGAGATCTTCGGCCCGGTGCTGGTGGTCCTGCCGTTCGACACCGACGACGAGGGCATCCGGCTGGCCAACGACACCCCGTACGGGCTCGCCGCCTCCGCGTGGACCCGGGACGTCTTCCGGGCGGGCCGCGCGACACGCGAGATCCAGGCCGGGTGCGTGTGGATCAACGACCACATCCCGATCATCAGCGAGATGCCCCACGGCGGCTACAAGGCCTCCGGCTTCGGCAAGGACATGTCAGCGTATTCGTTCGACGAGTACACACAGATCAAGCACGTTATGTTCGATAACACGGCGGTCGCCCGGAAGCCCTGGCACCGCACGATCTTCGGGGACCGATAGTCACAGCCCCGGCCGCCCACCGCGGCCGGCTTCCCGAAAGGGCATCAAGCGCATGAGGCAGTACGAGCCCGACCGCCCGACCCCGGTCGAACTGGCCGCCGTGCGGCGCAGTCTCCGCAGTGGCAGGGCCGCCATGACTCGCCGGTCGCTGATGGGCGGCGCGCTCGCGTTGGGCGGCGTCGGAGCGCTGAGCGCCTGCGGCATCCCCGCGGCCGGCAAGAGCCAGGGAGGCGTCTCCGCCGACGACCACTCCGCGCAGGAGAAGGTCGTCAACTTCTCCAACTGGCCCGAGTACATCGACGTCGACGACAGCGGCAAGCGGCACCCGACGCTGGACGCGTTCCGCAAACGGACCGGCATCTCCGTCAAGTACACCGAGGACATCAACGACAACGACGAGTTCTTCGGCAAGATCCAGCCGCAGCTCGCCGCCGGCCAGGACACCGGACGCGACCTCATCGTCCTCACGGACTGGCTGGCCGCCCGCATGATCCGGCTCGGGTACGTCCAGAAGCTCGACGCGTCCCACCTGCCGCACGCCTTCGCCAACCTCTCGGAGCAGTTCAGGAGCCCCGACTGGGACCCGGGGCGCGCCTACTCCTACCCCTGGCAGGGCATCTCGACGGTTGTCGCCTTCAACAGGAAGGCGCTCGACGGCGTCGAGGTGAAGTCGGTCTCCGACCTGCTCGACAACCCGGCGCTCAAGGGCCGGGTCGGCCTGCTGACCGAGATGCGCGACACCGTCGGCATGACCATGCTCGACATGGGCCTGGACCCGGGGAAGTTCACCGACGACGACTACGACGCGGTGATCGCCCGCCTCCAGAAGGCCGTCGACAAGGGCCAGATCCGCCGCTTCACCGGCAACGACTACACGTCCGACCTCAGCAAGGGCGACCTGGCGGCCTGCGTCGCCTGGGGCGGCGACATCGTGCAGCTCCAGGCCGACAACCCGGACGTCGCCTACGTCATCCCGGACAGCGGCTACATGACGTCCACCGACAACATGCTGATCCCCAACAAGGCGCGCCACAAGACCAACGCCGAGCGGCTCATCGACTACTACTACGAGCCCGAGCCGGCCGCCGAACTCGCCGCGTACATCAACTACGTCAGTCCGGTCGCGGACGTGAGGCCGTACCTCGCCCGGATCGACAAGTCGGCGGCGGACAACCCGCTGATCCTTCCCGACAAGGCCACGCAGGCCAAGTCCCACGCCTTCCGCTCCCTGAGCTCGAAGGAAGAGACGGCCTACCAGCAGAAGTTCGCGAAGCTCACAGGGGCGTGACGATCATGACCAAGGACAGCAGCGGCGACGTCCGCCTCTCCGGCATCGGCAAGACCTACGGCGCCTTCACCGCCGTGCACCCGCTCGACCTGACCGTCCCGCAGGGCTCGTTCTTCGCCCTGCTCGGCGCCTCCGGCTGCGGCAAGACCACCACCCTGCGCATGATCGCCGGCCTGGAGGAGCCCACCAGCGGCACCGTCCACCTCGGCGACCAGGACGTCACCGCCCTGCCGCCGTACAAGCGCCCGGTGAACACCGTCTTCCAGTCCTACGCCCTCTTCCCGCACCTCGACATCTTCGAGAACGTCGCCTTCGGCCTGCGCCGACGCGGCATCAAGTCGGTGAAGAAGCAGGTCGAGGACATGCTGGAACTGGTCCAGCTCGGCGAGCAGGCCCGCAAGAAGCCCCACCAGCTCTCCGGCGGCCAGCAGCAGCGCGTCGCCGTCGCCCGCGCCCTCATCAACCACCCCAAGGTGCTCCTCCTCGACGAGCCCCTCGGCGCCCTCGACCTCAAGCTGCGCCGCCAGATGCAGCTGGAGCTCAAGCGCATCCAGACCGAGGTCGGCATCACCTTCGTGCATGTCACGCACGACCAGGAGGAGGCCATGACCATGGCCGACACGGTCGCCGTGATGAACGCGGGCCGTGTCGAGCAGCTCGGCTCGCCCACCGACCTCTACGAGAACCCGCAGACCACGTTCGTCGCCAACTTCCTCGGCACCTCCAACCTCATCGAGGCCGAGGTCGACACCAAGAACGGCGACGACATCGTGCTCCGGGCCGGCGGCGGCAAGCTCGTCCTGCCCGAGGCGCGCTGTTCGGCGCCCACGACGGCGGGCGGCAAGGTCCTGGTCGGCGTCCGCCCGGAGAAGATCTCCCTCACCCACGCCGACGACGCGGGCGAGATCCCCGAGGGCCGCAACCGCATCACCGGGAAGATCGCCCACTCCTCCTTCATCGGCGTCTCCACCCAGTACGTCATCGACAGCGCGGTCTGCCCCGAGTTCGAGGTCTACGCCCAGAACATCGACCGCGACGCCCGACTCGCCCCCGGCGCCGACGTCGTCCTGCACTGGAGCCCCGGCCACACCTTCGGGCTGGACGCCGCCCAGGACATCGACGCCGGCATCGACGAACAGGCGGCGGTCTGAGATGGCCACACTGACCGAGGCACCCCCGCCGCTCTCCCCGGCGGAGCCCCAGAAGAAGCCGCCGCGCAAGCGGGGCCGGCTGACGCCGTACTGGCTGCTGCTGCCCGGCCTGCTCTGGCTGGTCGTGTTCTTCGCCCTGCCGATGATCTACCAGGCCTCCACGTCCGTGCAGACGGGCTCCCTGGAGGAGGGCTACAAGGTCACCTGGCACCTGGCGACCTACTGGGACGCGCTGAGCGAGTACTGGCCGCAGTTCCTCCGCTCGGTCCTCTACGCGACCGCCGCGACGATCCTGTGCCTGATCCTCGGCTACCCCCTGGCGTACCTGATCGCCTTCCGCGCCGGACGCTGGCGGAACCTGATCATGATCCTGGTGATCGCGCCCTTCTTCACCAGCTTCCTGATCCGCACCCTCGCCTGGAAGACGATCCTCGCGGACAGCGGACCGGTCGTGTCGTTCCTCAACACCGTGCACGTCCTCGACGTCACCGACTGGCTCGGCTGGACCTCCGGCGACAGGGTCCTCGCCACCCCGCTCGCGGTGGTCTGCGGACTGACGTACAACTTCCTGCCGTTCATGATCCTGCCGCTCTACACCTCGCTGGAACGCATCGACGCCCGCCTGCACGAGGCGGCCGGCGACCTGTACGCCACGCCGCTCACCACCTTCCGCAAGGTGACCTTCCCGCTGTCGATGCCCGGAGTCGTCTCCGGCACGCTGCTCACCTTCATCCCGGCGGCCGGCGACTACGTCAACGCCGAACTCCTCGGCTCCACCGACACCCGCATGATCGGCAACGTGATCCAGACGCAGTTCCTGCGCGTGCTGGACTATCCGACGGCCGCGGCCCTCTCCTTCATCCTGATGGCCGCGATCCTCCTCATGGTCACCCTCTACATCCGCCGGGCCGGGACGGAGGATCTCGTCTGATGCCTGTCCTCAACTGGTTCAAGCGCCATCTCGTCGTCATCGCGGGACTGCTGACCCTCGGCTATCTCCTGCTGCCCAACGTCGTGGTCACGGTGTTCTCCTTCAACAAACCGAAGGGACGCTTCAACTACGAATGGCAGCAGTTCTCCCTCGACGCCTGGAAGGACCCCTGCGGCGTCGCCGGAATGTGCGGCTCGCTGTCGCTCAGCCTCCAGATCGCGATCTGGGCGACCATCGGCGCCACCCTGCTCGGCACGATGATCGCCTTCGCGCTGGTCCGCTACCGCTTCCGCGCGCGAGGCTCCGTCAACTCGCTGATCTTCCTGCCGATGGCGATGCCCGAGGTCGTCATGGCCGCCTCGCTGCTCACCCTTTTCCTCAACCTGGGCGCGCAGCTGGGCTTCTACACGATCCTGATCGCGCACATCATGTTCTGCCTCAGCTTCGTCGTGGTCGCCGTCAAGGCACGCGTGCTCTCCATGGACCCGCGCCTCGAACAGGCCGCCCAGGACCTCTACGCCGGACCGGCGCAGACCTTCCTGCGGGTCACCCTGCCCATCGCGGCCCCCGGGATCGCGGCCGGCGCGATGCTCGCCTTCGCGCTCTCCTTCGACGACTTCATCATCACCAACTTCAACGCCGGCTCGACCGTCACCTTCCCCATGTTCGTGTGGGGATCGGCCCAGCGCGGCACGCCCGTCCAGATCAACGTCATCGGTACGGCCATGTTCCTGATCGCCGTCCTCCTCGTCCTGACCTCGATGGTCATCGGCAACCGCCGCAACCGACAAAAAGCGTAGGGAGTTGAAATCATGGCCCCGAGCGCCATGAACCGGTGGATCACTTCTCTTTCCGACGCCCAGCCGTCGCCGTACTGGCTGGAAGACCCCGGCAGGCCCCGCCCCGAACCCGCGCTCACCGGCGCCGACAGCTGCGACCTGCTGGTCGTCGGCGGCGGCTACAGCGGACTGTGGACCGCGCTCGTCGCCAAGGAGCGCGATCCGCGCCGGGACGTGGTGCTGCTGGAGGGCCGCGAGGTGGGCTGGGCCGCCTCGGGCCGCAACGGAGGCTTCTGCGCGGCCTCCCTCACTCACGGGCTGCCCAACGGCCTCGCCCGCTGGCCGGACGAGATCCGCACCCTCCAGGAGCTGGGCGCCCGCAACCTCGACGAGATCGAGGCGGCCCTCACCCGGCACGGCATCGACTGCGACTTCGAGCGCACCGGCGAGATCGACGTCGCCACCGAGACGTACCAGGCGTGGCAACTGCACGACTGGTACGAGGAACTCGAACGCAAGGGCCTCGCCGACGGCCTGGAGTTCCTCGACGCCGACGAGGTCCGCGAGCAGGTCGCCTCACCCACCTTCGAGGCGGGCCTGTACGACCGGCGGGGCGTGGCGATGCTCCACCCCGCCAAACTGGCCTGGGGCCTGAAAGAGGCGTGCGTCCGGCTCGGTGTCCGCGTCCACGAGCACACCCCCGCGCTGGACCTGAAGCCGTACGGCGCCGGGATGAGCGTCCGCACGCCGTACGGCCGGATCCGGGCCCGGCAGGTCGCCCTCGGCACCAACATCTTCCCGAGCCTGGTCAAACGGGTGCGGGCGTACACCGTCCCGGTCTACGACTACGCCCTGATGACCGAGCCGCTCACCCCGGAGCAGCTCGGCGCGATCGGCTGGAAGAACCGGCAGGGCCTCGGCGACTCCGCCAACCAGTTCCACTACTTCCGGCTGTCCGCGGACAACCGGATCCTGTGGGGCGGGTACGACGCGATCTACCCGTACGGCGGCCGGGTGCGCGCCGAGTACGACGACCGGCCCGAGACGTACGCCAAGCTCGCCGGCCACTTCTTCACCTGCTTCCCGCAGCTGGAGGGCGTCCGCTTCACGCACGCCTGGGGCGGCGCGATCGACACCTGTTCCCGTTTCTCCGCGTTCTTCGGCACGGCCCACCACGGGAAGGTCGCCTACGCCGCCGGGTACACCGGCCTGGGCGTCGGGGCCACCCGGTTCGGTGCCGAGGTGATGCTGGACCTGCTGGCGGGGGAGGACACCGAGCGGACCCGGCTGGAGATGGTCCGCAAGAAGCCGCTGCCCTTCCCGCCCGAACCGTTCGCCTGGACCGGCATCGCCCTCACCAAGTGGTCGCTGGCCCGGGCCGACGCGCACGGCGGGCGGCGCAACCTGTGGCTGCGGACCATGGACCGGCTGGGCCTCGGCTTCGACAGCTGACCCCGCCCCCGCGGCGGTGGACAGGGTGACCTGCTTCACTCCGACGGGTGACGAGAACCCGCGTAATGCCCGGCCGGGACCTCCCTCTCCCTCCTGACGCGACCGCGTCGACGAGAGAGGGAGGTCTTCTCATGGCTGGGGCGAAGTCGGCGGCCGAGTGGCTGGCATCCGTCGCACCCGATCCCGGGGCCTGCCGCTGGGAGTGGGAGCGGGGCCCCTTGGGGGTCGCGCTGCTGCCGGCGGGCAGGGCCTGGGACGTGCTCATCCTGCCGGGCGCGCTCGGCTGCCCCACGCTCGATGTGCTCACCCGCATCCTCGACCGGCCCGGACCGGTGCTGGTCGACGTCGGGGACGACCGCATCGGTTTCTTCGTACCGCCCGGCACGGCCGCCAACTGGCTCGGCACCGGCATCCGCACGGCGGGCGCGGGTACCTGGGTCGTCGTCCCCCACCCGGGCCGCTGCACCGGCACGGTCCGCTGGCTCGTCCCCCCGGACGGCACGGGCACGCTGACGGACCCGGCCCTGCTGGAACTGGCCATGCACGAGGCGGCGGCGGGGCCGGCGGGAGGAGCGCCCTGAAGGGGCGCGGGGACCTGCGCGACCAGCCACGACGGCGCGGCACCGAAACACCGGACCGCTTACTCCCCAGACGTCGCCTTCAACGCCAGCCACAGCTCCATCCGCACGTCCGGGTCGTCCAGAGAACGCCCGAGGATCTCCTCGACCCGCCGCATGCGGTAGCGCAGCGTGTGCCGGTGGACGCCCAGGTCGGCCGCCGCCGCGTCCCACTGCCCGTGCCGGGACAGCCAGGCGCGCAGGGAGGCCACGAGGTCGCCGCGGCCGGTCGCGTCGTGCTCGCGCAGCGCCCGCAGCAGCCCGTCCGCGAACGCCTTCACCGCGTCGTCCGCGAGCAGCGGCAGCACCGACCCCGCCGCCAGCCGCTCGTGCTCGACGAGGACCCGGCCGCGGCGCCGGGCCACCGACAGCGCCTGGTCGGCCTGGCGGTAGGCCGCTGCCGCAGCGATCGGACCGGCGGGCGCCGACAGGCCGACGACCGGTTCCTCGTCCGCGCGCTCCCCGCCCTCGGCGCGGTCCGCCTCCAGCGCCGCCGCGTACCGGTCGACCGCCGCGACCGCGCCGCCCCCGTCGGCCGCGAGCACCACGAGCCGCCCGCCCTCGGGCACCACCAGCACGGCCTCGCCGGACCGGGCGGCGGCGGACTCGACCACCTCGGTGAGACCGCCGAGAGGGTCCCCGTCCGTCTCGGCCCCCGAGGGCCCGGCCGGACCGGGTTCCGCCACGATCACCCGGAACGGGGCGTCCAGCAGCGCGCCGTACAGATCGCCGGCGACCGCCCGGGCGTGGTCCGGCTCGCCCGCCAGGAGCATCCGCAGCACCGCCGTGCCGATGCGCTGCTCGGCCGCCTGGAGGGACCGGGAGCGCTCCGTGGTGAGGGTGAGCAGGGCGATCGCCGAGTGCACGGCGTACCGCTCCGCCGTGCCGAGGGCGGCCGCCGTGCCGACGGCCAGCACGGCGCGCGGGCGGCGGCCGGTGCCCAGGGTGTGCAGCTCGATCCGGTCGGTGTTCTCGGCGCCCTCGCCGCCGTCGGCCGGACCGGCCCCGCCGACCACCGCCGAGGCGGGCGCCGGGCGCTCGCGCAGCCGCTCCACGTCCGCCGTGAGCCGCGCGGCCCGCCGGCCCGCCCACTCGGGGGCGGCGGCGGCGACGGCGCCCGAGGCGTCGTAGAGCGCCGCCCAGCCGTCGACCTGTGCGGCGAGCGCGGACAGCAGCCCCTCCGGGCCGTCCGTCAGCGCCTGCTTCGTCAGCTCCCGCTGCGCGGCGAACCCGTCCGTCACCGCCCGGTACTGATCGGCCGCGATGGCCGCCGACACCGCCTTGCTGATCGCGAGGAACGGGGTGCGGCGCGGCACCTCCAGCAGCGGCAGGCCCGCCTCCTCGGCCGCGTCCACGAGCGCCTCGGGCACCTCGTCGTAGGTGACGCCGACCGCGAAGCCGAGCCCCACCACCCCGGCCCCGACCAGACGCTTCACATAGCGCCGCATGGCCTCGGGGTCCTCCGCGTCCAGCTTCACGGCGGTGATCAGCAGCAGCTCCCCGCCCTCCATGTACGGCACGGGGTCGGCCAGTTCGCTGACGTGCGCCCAGCGCACCGGCACGTCCAGACGGTCCCCGCCCGCCCGCACGGTCAGCTTCAGCGCGGAATGGTGGACGAGCGAGGCGAGCGTGGGAGGCATGGGGGCCTTCAGACGGGGAGGGACCGGGGGCGACGGAGAAGTGATCCTTGGCCGCTTCGTATGAGGGGCCTGTGCCGATTCTGCCTCACTGTACGGTCCCCCGTACGTCCCTTCAGCCCCTCAGATCGACCAGCAGCGGTGGCGTGTGCTCGCCGCCGACGCTCGTCAGGGACAGCACCGCGTGGCCAGGCGGCACCTCGTGCGCCAGCTGGGACGCCGACCAGCGCTCCCGCTCGACCTGGCGCACGGTCACCGCGTCCGTGGTCACCGCCTTGCCGGTCACCAGCTTGCGCAGGGCGTGGATGGCCCGGGTCATCGGCTGGTCGGCGAAGACGGTGTGCCGGGCGACCTCCGTGGTCTCCACCCACTCGGTGCCCCAGGTCTGCGCGAACCGGCCGCCGTCCCAGGTGGTGATCCCGGAGAACGCCATCCGGCAGCCCACCGCCGCGTACAGCGGCCCGTGCAGCGCCTCCGGCACGTCCGCCACCGAGCGCAGCGCGAGGACCACGCCCGCGTTCTGCGAGCGCAGCCGCTGGATGCCGCGCACCGAGCCGGCGGTCACCGTGCCGGTGGCGTCGTCCAGGACCAGACAGGCGAAGTGCGCCCGCCGCCCCTCCCGTACGACGGTCCGGAACTGGGCGAGGAGCAGCCGGGTGAGCAGCCGGCCCGCCTCCTCGTGGCCCCGCTCGGGCAGGTCGACGCGGACCCGCAGCGGATGGTGGGCGACCGCGCGCAGCGAGAACGCGCGGTGGCCGTCGTCGTCGCCGTAGCCGCCGCCGAAGAACCCGGCGAACACGGGCCGGTTCAGCAGCGCGAGCCGGTCGGCCAGGACGCGGCCCGGGTCACCCGGTGTCCCCGTCTGGCGGATCCGCGCCTGAAGTTCCCGGCGCATCACCTCGTCCCCGGCCACCGCGTCCCGCAGCGCGCCCAGCGCACCCGGCTCGCCCTCCAGCAGTTCGCGCAGGTCGGCGAGGGCCGGGAAGCGGCCGTGCGCGGCCCGGTAGGGGCCCAGCAACTGGGCGAGCGCGGTCGCCGCGCTCTGCCCGCCCACCGTGTCCAGGTCGCCGACCAGCGCCTCGGCGAGGATCGCGGCCGCCTCGTCGGGGTCGTCGGACTCGGCGTAGGGGTCCAGGTCGTACACCGAGGACGGGTCGCCGATCCGGACGATCACGTCGTAGGAGGAGTCGGCGCCCAGCGGGCCGCCGCCGGGGGAGGAGACCGCGACGACCGCGCAGCCGCCGGTCAGCGCCTGGAGGGCCAGGGACTCCGTCAGCGGTTCGACCAGGGTGCGGGTCTTGCCGGAGCCGGACGGGCCGATCGCGAGCAGCGAGGTGCCCAGCACGTCCGGGCCGAGCGCGGCGCCCGCGTCGTGGTAGGCGGCCGGGGCGCGCTCGCCGGCCACCCAGCGGCCGATGCGCACCTGACCGGCGAGCAGGTCGTGGCGGGCGGCGCGGCGGGGCAGGTCACGGGCGCCGGAGGGGTGGACCCAGGCGGCCCCGCCCTGGCGCAGCACGGTCTCCCGGAACTCCGGCAGCCTTACCGTCCACGCCCGCCGCACCCGGGCGCAGTCCACGTCGTTCATCCGTCCGGCGGCCACCTCACCGGTCAGCAGCTCGGCGGCCTCGACCTGCCCGGCGTCCCGCAGCTCGGGCCACTGGGCGGGCGGCCGGACGGCGGTGGGCGCGGCGGCCTTCGGGTTCCCGCGGGCGGCGAGTCGTTCCTTCAGGTACGGCCACCAGCCGCCGGCCAGCGCGAACGGCCACACCACGAGCAGCGTGATCACCGCGTACAGGGTGTCCGTGAACAGGACGGAGGCGAACAGCTCGTAGCTCCCGCTGATCAGGACGATCAGCGAGAACAGCGGGTCGACGACCGGCAGCGCGTCCCAGCCGACCCCGAAGGCGCCGGGGAACACGAAACTGAGGGCGGCCAGCGCGCAGAGCAGCGCGAGCAGGGCGCGCGCGGGCTGCGGGCGCCGGCCCACGAAGTGCCGCAGCGCCTGCGGCCAGCCGCCCAGCCGGCCCATGGTGAACAGCAGGACCGCGAGGAAGACGCCGTCGTAGACCACCCGGGCCTCGGCGCCCTCGTTGGTCTTCGGCGAGGCGATCGTGCCGCCCCACCACCAGTCGCCCGGCGTGAACAGCCGCAGCAGCGTGAACTGGTACGGCAGGCTGCCGCGCCGCCACAGCGACCACAGCACCAGCGCCACCACCAGCGGCACCAGCATCCCGATCACCGTCACCGGCGCCAGCCGCTCCACCGCCCGATCCCCCTTCGGGGGCCGGTACCCGAACCGCCAGATGCCGGGCTTCGCGGCCGGCCGGGGCTCGTCCAGCCAGCTCCCCACGGCCGACGCGGACGGCGGGGCCACGGGCCGCGGCGGCACCGCCGGAGGTCCCGCCGGGCGCGGCACAGGATTCGCATGCGTGCCGCGCGCGTCCCGCATCCCGTCGCTGTCCATCGCCCTTGCCCCCTGACCAGCCGCTCCGTCCACCATCAGCGGTCAATCTAACGCTCCCGCAAGGGGAGTTCACCGCATACGGGGCCGGACCGCACGGATCGCCGCACAGCCGCCACTGTCCACGGCGGACAACCGGCCCCGCCGACAACGCCCACATGGAGCATGCCGACCCTCCGTTCCCCGCCCTAGCCTGCGAGAAAGGAAACGACGAAGGACCGCGTCCGCGCACCGCGTGCGTGAAAACCCCCAGGAGCCCGACATGACCGCCCTTCCGCAGGAGCGCCGGATCGTCACCGCCATCCCCGGCCCGAAGTCGCAGGAGCTGCAGTCCCGCCGCCTCGCCGCGGTCGCTCAGGGCGTCGGCTCCGTGCTGCCGGTCTTCACGGCGCGCGCGGGCGGCGGCATCATCGAGGACGTCGACGGCAACCGGCTGATCGACTTCGGCTCCGGCATCGCCGTGACCAGCGTCGGTGCCTCCGCAGAGGCCGTCGTACGCCGCGCGTCCGCGCAGCTCGCCGACTTCACCCACACCTGTTTCATGGTGACCCCGTACGAGGGGTACGTGGAGGTCGCCGAGGCGCTGGCCGAGCTGACCCCCGGCGACCACGCCAAGAAGTCGGCCCTCTTCAACAGCGGCGCCGAGGCCGTCGAGAACGCCGTCAAGATCGCCCGCGCCTACACCAAGCGCCAGGCGGTCGTCGTCTTCGACCACGGCTACCACGGCCGCACCAACCTCACCATGGCGCTGACGGCGAAGAACATGCCGTACAAGCACGGCTTCGGTCCCTTCGCGCCCGAGGTCTACCGGGTCCCCGTCGCCTACGGCTACCGCTGGCCGACCGGCCCGGAGAACGCCGGTCCCGAGGCCGCCGCGCAGGCCATCGACCAGATCACCAAGCAGGTCGGTCCGGACAACGTGGCCGCGATCATCATCGAGCCGGTCCTCGGCGAGGGCGGCTTCATCGAGCCCGCGAAGGGCTTCCTGCCGGCGATCCGCCAGTTCGCCGCCGACAACGGCATCGTCTTCGTCGCCGACGAGATCCAGTCCGGCTTCTGCCGCACCGGCCAGTGGTTCGCCTGCGAGGACGAGGGCATCGTCCCGGACCTGATCACCACCGCCAAGGGCATCGCGGGCGGTCTGCCGCTCGCCGCCGTCACCGGCCGCGCCGAGATCATGGACGCCGCGCACGCGGGCGGCCTGGGCGGCACCTACGGCGGCAACCCGGTCGCCTGCGCGGGCGCGCTCGGCTCCATCGAGACGATGAAGGAGCTCGACCTCAACGCCCGGGCGAAGGCGATCGAGGCGACGATGAAGGCCCGGCTGTCGGCCATGGCCGAGAAGTACGAGGTCATCGGTGACATCCGCGGCCGCGGCGCGATGATCGCCATCGAGCTGGTCAAGGACCGGGCCACGAAGGAGCCGAACCCCGAGGCCACGGGCGCCCTCGCCAAGGCCTGCCACCAGGCGGGCCTGCTGGTCCTGACCTGCGGCACCTACGGCAACGTCCTGCGCTTCCTGCCGCCGCTGGTCATCGGCGAGGACCTGCTGAACGAGGGCCTCGACATCATCGAGCAGGGCCTGGCCGGGCTCTGACGCACAGCCGTTCCCCAGGGACGGCAGGCGGTGTGAAGAAGGTGTGCGGGGAGCATGGCGGGTCGTGCATCGGGCTGTCGTACCGCCCGTCACTGCCGTACGTTCTTCCCAGATGAGAGATACACCCGCCCGCAGGTGACTGCGGGCGGACTCCAGGCCGGGGCCTCCCCAGCTTCGACCTGGTCGTGCCCTCGCGCACACAACAGGAGCCCCAGGGCTCCGCATCTCCTCACCGATCGGACGGTCGCCCGCCCCAAACCCCCCGGGGCGGCCGGCACTCCGATCCGGACGGCCACCTCGGAACCATCCCCCCTGTTCCGGGGTGGCCGACCTCCTTTCCGCCGGTCGCCGCAGCGTTTCGCAGCCCGCAGCAGTTCGTGCTGAGAGGCTGTACCCCATGGCCATCAGCCCTCACCAGCAGACCGAGGACGGCAGTCCCACGGCCCCCGCCACCGCCCCGAGAGGGCCTTTCGGCCTGTGGGGCCTCCTCCTCGCCCTCCCCGCGCTGCTCCTCGCCCTGATCACCTGGCAGGTGATCGCCGAAGGCCCCCTCCTCGCCCTCGACGCCCGTCTCAGCGACGCCCTGCGCCACCCGGACCGCTTCTCCGAGCTGCTGTCCGACCTGGGGAACGTGCAGGTCGCGGTGCCCGTGCTGGTGCTGGTGGCGGTGTACGTCGCCCTGCACGGCCAGTGGGAGGGCCGGCCGCGCTGGTGGCTGCCGCCGGTGGCCGCCCTGGTCGTGCTGACGCTGGTGCCGCTGATCGTCGTCCCCCTGAAGGAGTGGACCGCGCGCCCCGGCACCCCCGCCGTGCCGCCCGCCACCGGCTACTACCCGTCGGGACACACGGCCACGGCCGCCGTCGCCTACGGCAGCGCGGTGATGATCCTGCTCCCGTGGCTGCGTACGGCCCTGGCCCGCCGCCTGGCGGTCGCCACGGCCGCCCTGCTCGTCCTCGCCGTCTCCTACGGGCTGGTCCGGCACGGCTACCACTGGCCGCTGGACGTACTGGCGAGCTGGTGCCTGTGCACGACACTGCTCACCACGCTCGGACTCTTCCTGCGCACGGCGCCCTCCGCCGACCACGCGGCATACCCACCCCGCACGGCCGACGCCGCCGCGGGTGCGGCTGGTCCGGCCCGCGCCGCCACTTCCGAGGGCGCCCCTGGCCCGGCCCGCGCCGTCGCTTCCGCCCGCGCGGCGGGTCCGGCCTGTGCTGCCGATGCCGACGGCGCGGCGGGTCCGGCGCGCGCGGCCGGTCCGACCTGTGCTGCCGGTCCTGCCCGCTCCGTCGGTCCCGAGAATCTCGCTGGTCCGGCCCGTGCCGCCGATTCCGACGGCGCGGCGGGTCCGGCCCATGTCGCCGATCCCGACCCTGCCACCGGTTCCGCCAGCTCCGCCGGTTGCGAGGGTGCCGCTGGTCCGGCCCGTGCCGCCGGTTCCGAGCGCGCTGCTGGTCCCGCGCGTGGCCCCGGTTCCGACGGCGCTGCCGACCCCGCCCGTCCCGACCGCTCCGTCGGGCCCGAGCGTGCCCCTGGTTCGGCCTGCGTCGCCGATTCCGACGGCGCGGCGGGTCCGGCCCATGTCGCCGATCCCGACCCTGCCACCGGTTCCGCCAGCTCCGCCGGTTGCGAGGGTGCCGCTGGTCCGGCCCCTGCCGCCGATTCCGACCGCGCTGCTGGTCCCGCGCGTGGCCCCGGTTCCGACGGCGCTGCCGACCCCGCCCGTCCCGACCGCTCCGTCGGGCCCGAGCGTGCCCCTGGTTCGGCCTGCGTCGCCGATTCCGACGGCGCGGCGGGTCCGGCCCGTGCCGCCGATTCCGACCGCGCTGCCGGGCCCGAGCGTGCCCCCGGTCCCGGCCCCGCCACCGACCCCGCCCGTCCCGACCGCTCCGCGGGTCCTGCCCGCTCCGCCAGGCCCGAGCGCGTCATCGGTCCCGATCGTCCTGCCCGCTCCGCCGAGCCCGGCCGTGTCGCTCGTCCCGACCGTGCCAAACCGTAGTACGCCGACCGTCCACCCGTACGACTCGGACAAGCGCTCCCGTGGCCCGGCGCGCCTACCGTGGAGGGCGCAGACCCCAGCACACAGCTCACCCCCATGCGGAAGGGCCGGTAACGCCACTATGACTGCCACCCACGCCTTCTGGCTCGCCGGCCGCCAGGCCCACGGCGAGGACAGCTTCGACGTCACCTCCCCGTGGGACGGACGGCTCGTCGCCAGGGTCGGCGTGCCGACGGACGCCCAGGTCGAGGAGGCCGTGGCCGCCGCCTACGCGGTGCGCGAGGAGTACGCCGCCACCCCCGCCCACGTCCGCGCCGCCGCCCTCGACCACGTCAGCAAGCGGCTCGCCGAGCGCACCGAGGAGATCGCCCGGCTGATCTCCGCCGAGAACGGCAAGCCGATCAAGTGGGCCCGGGGCGAGGTCGGCCGGGCCGTCTCCGTGTTCCGGTTCGCGGCCGAGGAGGCCCGCCGCTTCAACAGCGGCGAGGCCCAGCGGCTCGACACCGACCTCGGCGGCCAGGGCCGGCTGGCGCTCACCCGCCGTTTCCCGAAGGGTGTCGTGCTCGGCATCGCGCCGTTCAACTTCCCGCTGAACCTGTGCGCCCACAAGGTCGCCCCGGCGATCGCGGCCGGTGCGCCGATCATCCTCAAGCCGGCCCCCGCGACCCCGCTGTCCGGCCTGGTCATCGGTGAGCTGCTGGCCGAGACGGACCTGCCGGCCGGCTCCTGGTCGATCCTGCCGGTCTCCAACGACCGCATGCCCGCCCTCGTCCAGGACGAGCGACTGCCGGTCATCTCCTTCACGGGCTCCGAGACCGTCGGTTACGCGATCATGGACTCGGTGCCGCGCAAGCACTGCACCCTGGAGCTGGGCGGCAACGGCGCGGCGGTCGTCCTCGGCGACTACGCCTCCGACGCCGACCTGGACTGGGCCGCGACCCGGATCGCCACCTTCTCCAACTACCAGGGCGGCCAGTCCTGCATCTCGGTGCAGCGGGTCATCGCCGACGCCTCCGTCTACGACCGCCTCCTCCCGCGGATCGTCGCGGCCGTGGAGGCCCAGGTCACCGGCGACCCCTCCGACCCCACGACCGACGTCGGCCCGCTGGTGAGCGAGGACGCGGCCAAGCGGGTGGAGACCTGGGTGGACGAGGCCGTCGCCGCGGGCGCCTCCCTGCTCGCCGGCGGCAAGCGCGACGGTGCCTCCTATGCGCCGACCGTCCTCACCGACGTACCGGCCGACACCAAGATCGCCTGCGAGGAGGTCTTCGGGCCGGTCCTCACCGTGCAGAAGGCGGACGGCGAGGCCGCGGCCTTCGCGGCGGTCAACTCCTCCAAGTACGGCCTCCAGGCGGGCGTGTTCACCCACGACCTGCAGGCCGCCTTCCGCGCCCACCGCGCGCTGGAGGTCGGCGGCGTCGTCATTGGTGACGTCCCCTCCTACCGCGCCGACCAGATGCCGTACGGCGGTGCCAAGCAGTCCGGCGTCGGCCGTGAGGGCGTGAAGTTCGCGATGGACGACTACACCTACGAGCGCGTCCTGGTCCTGACGGGCCTCGCGCTGTAGCGGCCCCCGGCCACGCGCCCGACTCTCCCTAGCTAACGGGAATCATTTTCATATAGGCTCCCCGAAGGGGTCCGGCACCGCTGCCTTCCGGTGCCGGACCCCTTCCTGCCGTCGGCCTGTTCCGGACCCTCAACCGGAGAAGCCGACGTGCGCGAGCCGCAGCGGGCCGCGCAGCCTGAGGTGCAGATCGTGCACGCCGTCGGCGGCGAACGGCGCCTCGACGGTGACGTAGTCGTACGGCCCCGCCGTGGGCGTCCCGAGCGTCAGCACGGCGGTGGACCCCCCGCCTCCCAGCGACAGCTCGACCGCGCCCGCCCCGGCCACCGTCACCGTCGCCCCCGTCGTCCCGGTCCCGAAGTCGCAGGCCCGGTAGACCAGTTCGGCCGAGCCCCCGCCGACCGGCGTCACCGCGTCGCCCGCCACCCGGGTCAGATCGACGATCTCGGTACCGCTCTGCTCGTCGAAGTCGGCGGCCGGCACCCCGAGCCGACGGGCCGGACGGGCCACGGCCGCCTCACCGTCGAGCACGAGCGTCCCGCGCAGCCGGACGTCCTCGCTGGAGCCGCCGACCAGCAGGTCGTACGGGCCCGGCTCCACCCGCCAGGCCCGCCGCGCCACGTCCCAGAACGCGAACGCGGAGAGCGGCACGTCGAAGGCCACGGCCGCCGTCGCGCCGGGCGCGAGCGTGATCCGGCGGTGGTCGAGCAGCTCGCGGCGCGGCCGGGGCACCGACGGGTCCACGGCCCGGGTGTAGAGCTGGGCCACCTCGTCGGCGGTCATGTCCCCGGTGTTGGTCACCGAGAAGGCGATCCGCGCCCGTTCCCCCTCCTCGTCCGGCTCCACCTTCAGGTCGGCGTAGGAGAAGGAGGCGTACGACAGCCCGTGCCCGAACGGGAAGAGCGGTCTGCCCTCGAAGTACAGATAGGTCTGGCGGGACCCGATCACGTCGTAGTCCAGCAGGTCGGGGAGATCGGCGTCGTCGGCGTACCAGGTCTGGGGGAGCCGGCCGGCGGGGGAGACGTCACCGGCCAGCACCCGGGCGAGGGCGGTGCCGCCGGCCTGTCCGCCGTGCGCCGTCCACAGCACCGCGCCGAGCCGGCCCGGCTCCACCGCGTACGGGTACGACGACACCAGTGCCAGCACCGTCCGCACGCCCGAGGCCCGGGCGGCAGCCAGGATCCGCTCCTGGTGCGCGGGCAGCGCCAGGGTCGTACGGTCCTCGGTCTCACGGCCGCCCACATGCGGGTCGTTGCCCGCCACGACCACCACGACGTCCGCCCGGCCCGCGGCCCGCGCCACCGCCTCCTCGCCGCGCTCGACCATCACCACCTCGAAGACCGCGGCCTCGGCGCCGTCCCCGGCAACCCGGACGCCGTCGGCGGCGACACCCACCGGGCGATCCGTTCCCAGGTGCCGCAGGAGGTGACCGTGCGCGTGGGGCTCCAGCCGGAACGCCTCCTGCACGATCCAGCCGCCCGGCTGGTCGGCGGAGGCACGCAGCAGACCGTCCGCGGCGACCGAGAGGTACCGGCCGTCGGGAGCGCGCAGGGTCAGCACCCCCGCGCCCCAGTCGACGAGCGCGAGTTCCGTGCCGGTGTCGTCCACGGTCAGCGGCGGCAGGTCGGTGCGGCCCGCGAGCAGCGCCGGGTCCAGGGCGCCCGCGGCGCCGCGCACCGCGTCGGCGGCCTCGGGCGCGGCCGGGACCTTCAGGAACGTTCCCGCGGAGGTCCTCAGCAGGACCCGGTCCACCCCCTCCGCGAACTCCACGCGCTCCGCGCCGAACCGCTCGTACAGTCCCTCCAGCGGGGTGGAGCGGTGGATCAGGGTGCCGCTGTACCAGTCGAGCTTGCACTCGTCGGCGAGCAGGCCCACGACCGCGATCCGGGTGCCGGCCGCCAGCGGCAGGACCCCGTCGTTGCGCAGCAGGACGATCGCCTGCTCGGCGGCCTCCAGGGCGAGTGCGCGATGGGCCGGGGTGTCGAACTCCCCGGTGCCCGCGTGCGGGTCGTGGTCCGGGTCGAACTCGCCCAGCCGGAAACGCACCGAGAGCTGACGGCGGACCGCGGTGTCGAGGTCCGCCTCCGTCAGCAGGCCCCGCTCCAGTGCCCCCCGGATCCGCGCGACGATCTCCGTACGGTCGGTGCCGTGGTCGGTGAAGCTGTCCACGCCCGCCCGGAGGGCGGCCGCCGTCGCTTCCTCGTGGGTGTCGAAGTAGTGCTCGGAGTCGACCAGGTTGGAGGGGGCTCCCGCGTCCGAGCAGACCAGCAGCTCCTCGGCCGTCCACGTGCGCAGCTCCTCGCGCAGATACGGGGAGACATGGTTGGGGCGGCCGTTGACCAGGTTGTAGGCCGGCATCACCCCGGCCACCGCGCCCGCCTCGACGGTCTCCTTGAAGGCGCGCAGATCGTACTCGTACAGGACGCGCGGGCGGACCGAGGAGGAGGTGACGTCCCGGCCCGTCTCGTTGTTGTGGGCCAGCCAGTGCTTGAGGACCGGGGCCGTGCGCCAGTACGTCGGGTGGTCGCCGCGCAGACCCCGGGTGTACGCGGTGGCGATCGCCGAGGTCAGCTTCGGGTCCTCGGAGTAGCCCTCCTCGTTGCGGCCCCACAGGGGGTGGCGCAGCAGGTTCACCGTGGGCGACCACACGTTCAGGCCCACCCGGTCGTCGCGGGCGCGCATCGCCCGGACCTCCCTGGACACCGCCTCGCCGACCCGCCGTACCAGATCCGTGTTCCAGGTCGCCCCCAGTCCGACGGCCTGCGGGAACACCGTGGCCGGTCCCATCCACGCCACGCCGTGCAGGGCCTCCTGGCCGGTGCGGAACGCGGCGACGCCGAGCCGCTCCACGGCGGGCCCGAACTGGTGCAGGAAGGCGACCTTCTCGTCCGGGGCGAGACGCGCCAGCAGATCGTCGATGCGCTTCGCGAACGGCAGCCGGGGATCGCGGAAAGGCGGCGTGGGGGGCGCGGGTGCGGTCACGTGGAATCCCTTTGCGATGGAGCGGAGGAGACGCTTTCGAAGCGCTTCGATGCTCATTCGGCGGACCGCCGAGTGTCAAGGGGACCTCACGCTGATTTCAAGCAGCACATGAGAACAGGTCGCCTCGGATGCCTCCGAGGAATGTTGGGAGCGACCCTTGTGCGCCCCCGGGTGTTCACTTAACCTCGCAGCAACATCGAAGCGCTTCGACTGGAAATCTCCGTTGCAGGGGTCGGAGGATCCGCTTCAGCTCAGCCAGTTCCACTCGAGACACCACAGCCGACGGCCACCGCCGGGTGTCCTGGTGCGCCACGAAGGGTTGACGCAATGACGCCGAACGCCGCTTCCGCCTCTTCCGGCTCCTCCGGCCCGAGCCGGAGAAGCTTCCTCGCCTCCACGGCGGTCGCCACCGCAGCGGTGGCGGGAGGGCTGCCGCTGCTCTCCGCCTGCGGCGGCTCGGACAGCGGCTCGCGCGACGGCACCACCTCCGGCAAGGACGCCAAGAAGATCCTGCCGACGTACGTCGCCGGCAACGTGGTGACGCCCGACATCCCCTCCAAGAACGGTTCCCCGGTCGGCTTCACCAGCAAGCTGGATCTGGCGACCTTGAAGACCTCGGTGCCGAAGAAGCTCGGCAAGGGCGGCAAGGTCACCGTCATGTCGCCGTTCTGGGGCTCCCCTCCCAAGGGCGACAACGCCTACTACACCGGGATGAACGACCTCATCGGCGTGGACGTGGTCTGGCAGAACCAGGACGGCAACACCTACGACCAGAAGCTCGGCGCGGTCCTCGCCTCCAGCGACGTACCGGACGTGGTGGTCGTCCCCGGCTGGAACATGAACGGCAAGATACCCAGCGCGATCATCAGCAAGTTCGCCGACCTCGGCCCCTACCTCTCCGGCGACGCGGTCAAGGACTACCCGAACCTCGCCGCCATCCCCACGGACGCCTGGCAGCGCTCCATCTTCGGCGGCAAACTGCGCGGCCTGCCGATGCCCCAGTCGTACGTCACCGGCATCGTGCCCCTGTACCGCAAGGACATCTTCGACAAGGAGGGGTACGCAACACCGCGCTCGGCGGACGAGTTCCTGGCCCTGGCCAAGGACATCACCAACGCCAAGGCCAAGCGGTGGGCCTGTCTGGACATGAAGTGGACCGCCTGGCAGATGTTCGGCGTGTTCTCCGGCAGCGAGAAGCCGCTCGGCTGGAACCTCGTCGACGGCAAGCTGATCAACCGCATCGAGACCGACGAGTACCTCGAGGCCCTGGAGTGGACCCGCAAGCTCTTCGCCGCGGGCGTGGTGCACCCCGACGGCAAGCTCGGCAAGACGGCGCCCGATCCCGGCCCCAAGTTCGCGGCCGGCGAGTTCCTCATCTACTCCAACAACATCAGCCAGTGGTGGGGCCGCACCGCAGAACAGGCCACCCAGAACCCGGAGTTCAAGATCTGGGGCATGGACGTCTACGGGCACGACGGCGGCGACCCCTCCCTGTGGGCCGAACAGCCCGCCGGCATCTTCGCCTTCGTCAACAAGAAGGCGTCCGAGTCGGTCGTCCGTGACGTGCTGGCCGTCGCCAACGTCACCGCCGCGCCGTACGGCACCAAGGAGTACATGATGACCAACTACGGCGTGGAGGGCACCCACTACACCGTCAAGGACGGCGTCCCGGTCAAGACCGACAAGGGCAACAACGAGGTCCTGAACGCCTACGTCATGGTCGCGAGCCCCGCGGCCACCCTGGCGCACCCCGACTTCCCCGAGGTCGCCAAGGCGCAGGTCGAGTGGCAGCAGCGGATGGGCGGCTTCACCAGGAAGTCCTCCTTCTACGGCATGCAGATCACCGAGCCCGCCCGCTACACCAACCTCTCCAACGACTTCGAGCAGCTCGAGGACGACATCACCCGCGGCCGCAAGAAGATCAGCGACATGCAGCAGGCCGTCTCCGACTGGAAGAGCAAGGGCGGCGACGCCCTGCGCGACTGGTACAAGAAGCTGCTCGACGACAACGGCACGGCGACGAGCTGAAATCCGGCACCGAGGCAAGGAGAACGGCCGTGTCCCACAGCACGGTGCCTCGCAGCGGGACCGAGGCAGACGAGACGGCGAGGACCGCGGTGGCGTCGGACGGCGTCACCGGCTCCCGGGAGAAGCCCTCCGCGGGAAGACCGGGTCTGCGCCTGCGGTTCCGACGCGACCGCGTCCTGCTCCTGATGACCCTGCCGGCCGTCGCGCTGGTGCTGCTCTTCAACTACGTACCGATCCTGGGCAACGTCGTCGCGTTCCAGGACTACGACCCGTACATCAGCGACAACGGCATCGTCTCCATGCTGCACAGCCCCTGGGTGGGCCTGGAGAACTTCCGGCGCATCTTCGAGGACTCCGCGTTCCGCGGCGCGGTCACCAACACCCTCGTGCTGTTCTTCCTGCAACTGGTGCTGTACTTCCCGATCCCCATCCTCCTCGCGCTGCTCATCAACAGCGTGGTCAGGCCGCGGGTGCGGGCGCTGTCGCAGGCGATCCTGTACCTGCCGCACTTCTTCTCGTGGGTGCTGGTCATCGCGGTGTTCCAACAGCTCTTCGGCGGCGCGGGCATCCTCTCCCAGCTGCTGCGCCAGCACGGCTACGACGGTCTCGACATCATGACCGACCCCGAGACCTTCAAGTACCTGATCACCGCACAGAGCGTGTGGAAGGACGCCGGCTGGGGGATCATCGTCTTCCTCGCCGCGTTGTCCTCCGTCCCGACGGACCTGTACGAGGCCGCCGCGATGGACGGCGCCGGACGCCGGCGCCGCATGTGGCACGTGACGCTCCCGGCGCTGCGCCCGGTGATCGCGCTACTGCTGGTGCTGCGCGTCGGCGACGCGCTGACCGTGGGCTTCGAACAGATCCTGCTCCAGCGCGACGCCGTGGGACCGGGCGCCTCGGAGGTCCTCGACACCTTCGTCTGGTGGAACGGCGTGCGCAACCAGGACTTCGGCTACGCGGCCGCCGCCGGGCTGGTCAAGGGCGTCGTCAGCCTCGGGCTGGTCCTCGCCGCGAACAAGGTGGCCCATCTCATGGGCGAGCAGGGGGTGTACAAGAAATGAGCACGGTGCTGGAGAAGAAGACCCGTCCGTGGTCCGCCCCGCCCCGGCCGGCCTGGGAGGAGGAGCCCAGCAGGGCGGGGGTGGCGGGCAAGGGGCTGGTCCTCGCGCTGGCTTGCCTCGGGATCCTCTTCCCGATCTGGATCGTCGTCGTCACCAGCCTGTCCTCCCGCCGGACCATCGACCGGGCGGGCGGCCTGGTGATGATCCCCAAGGGCGTCACCTTCGTCGCCTACCGGGAGCTGCTGAGCGGCGGGCAGGTGACACGGGCCGCGGTGATCAGCGTCCTCATCACCCTGGTCGGCACCCTGTTCTCGATGGCGGTGTCCGTCCTGTGCGCCTACGGCCTCTCGCGCTCGGGCTCACTGGGACACCGCTGGCTGCTGCTGCTCCTGCTGGCCACGATGTTCTTCAGCGCCGGTCTGATCCCGACCTACCTGCTGGTCCAGTCGCTCGGGCTGACCGACACCTATCTGGCGCTGATCCTGCCCAGCGCGGTCAGCGTCTTCAACATCCTCGTGCTGCGGGGCTTCTTCATGGGCATCTCGCAGGAACTGATCGACAGCGCCCGGATCGACGGGGCCGGGGACGTCCGGATCCTCTGGCAGATCGTCATGCCGCTGTCGCGGGCGGTGCTGGCCGTCATCACGCTGTTCTACGCGGTGGGGTACTGGAGCGCCTGGTTCAACGCGTCCCTGTACCTCAACGACCAGGACATGATGCCGCTGCAGAACGTCATGATCCAGCTGGTGCAGAAGCAGGAGGCGCCGGTCGGGCTGGGACAGGCCATCAAGACCGGTGAGCTGTCGGGACTGGCCGTGCAGATGGCGGTGATGGTGATGGCGTTGCTGCCGGTGGCCGTCCTGTCCCCGTTCGTCCAGAAGCACTTCAAGAAGGGGATGCTGACGGGGGCGGTCAAGGGCTGAGCCCCGGGTGCGGGTGCGGGTGCAGGTGCGGGTCCGGGTGCGCGGGGGCTGATCGCGTGGTTCCCCGCGCCCCCCGAGAGACCCCGCGCACCCCGCCGGCGCAGGCGAGTGCACCCCCACAGCACCCCACAGCACCCCACATCCACCCCTCCGACTCCCCCGAGGTCCCCCCCATGCCCGTCACCCGCCGCACCGTCCTCGCCGGTACCGCAGCCGCCGCGGCCCTCGCCGCCCTTCCCGCCGGTCAGGCGGCCGCGGTCCCCGAAGCCGGCTGCGCCTACCGCTGGCGCAACGCCGTCATCGGCGGCACCGGATTCATCACCGGTGTCCTTTTCCACCCTTCCGTCCGGGGCCTCGCCTACGCCCGTACGGACATCGGCGGCGCCTACCGCTGGGACGACCGGGCCGCCCGCTGGACGCCGCTCACCGACCACCTCGGCTGGGACGACTGGAACCTCCTCGGGGTGGAGGCCCTCGCCGTGGACCCCGCTCACCCGGACCGCCTCTACCTGGCCCTCGGCGCCTACACCCAGTCCTGGGCCGGCAACGGCGCGCTCCTGCGCTCCGAGGACCGCGGCGCCACCTGGACGCGCACCGACCTCACCGTGAAGCTCGGCGCCAACGAGGACGGCCGGGGCGCGGGGGAGCGGCTGCTGGTGGACCCGCGGGACAGCGACACCCTGTGGCTGGGCACCCGGCACGACGGGCTCCTCGTCTCGACCGACCGGGGGGCCGGCTGGACAGCCGCGGGCGGCTTCCCCGGTACCCCCACCGCCACCGGCCAGGGCGTCACCCTCCTGGTCGCCGCCGGCCGCACCCTCTACGCGGGCTGGGGCGACTCCGACGGCACCGCCGGGTCCACGAACCTCTACCGCACCACCGACGGCAGCACCTGGGAGGCCGTCCCCGGGCAGCCGGCCGGCACCTCCGCCAAGGTCCCGGTCCGCGCCGCGTACGACCGCCACGCCCGCGAGCTGTACGTGACGTACGCCGACGCGCCCGGCCCCAACGGTCAGTCCGACGGCAGCGTGCACAAGCTGGCGACGACGACCGGCACCTGGACCGAGGTCACCCCGGTCCGGCCGGGCGGCAGCGACACCTTCGGCTACGGCGGCGTCGCCGTGGACGCCCGTCGCCCCGGCACCGCCGTCGTCTCCACCAACAACCGCTGGGCGGCGGTCGACACCCTGTACCGCACGACCGACGGCGGCCGCACCTGGACGTCCCTGAAGGACGCCGCCGTGTTCGACGTGTCCGAGACCCCGTTCCTGAAATGGGGCGAGGACCGGCCGAAGTTCGGCTGGTGGATCCAGGCCGTGGCCGTCGACCCGTACGACTCCCGGCACGTCCTCTACGGCACCGGCGCCACCCTCTACGGCACCCGCGACCTCGCTCACTGGGCCCCGCGGACCCGCGGCCTGGAGGAGACGTCCGTGCGCCACCTGATCTCGCCCCCGGCCGGGGAGGCCCACCTGATCAGCGGCCTCGGGGACATCGGCGTGATGTACCACGAGCGGCTCACCGCGTCTCCGTCGCGCGGCATGGCCACGAACCCCGTGTCCGGGTCGGCGACGGGACTCGCGCAGGCCGCGGCGAGACCGTCCTACGTGGTCCGCAGCGGCTGGGGCGACCACGGCAACGGGGCGTACTCGACCGACGGCGGGCGGACCTGGGCGCCCTTCGGGGGACAGCCCGCCCTCGCCAAGGACGCTCCGGGGCCGATCGCCGCCAACGCCGACGGCAGTGTGCTGCTGTGGTCCTTCGTGCACGGGGACGGCACGAAGTACGCCGCTCACCGCTCCACGGACAACGGCACGACCTGGTCCGAGGTCCCCTCCTTCCCCAAGGGCGCCACGCCGGTCGCCGACCCGGCCGACCCGACGCGCTTCTACGCGTACGACTCCGACAGCGGAACCGTGCTCGCCAGCACGGACGGCGGCCGCACGTTCACGGTCCGCGCGACCGGGCTGCCGGCCGGAGACAGCCAGTTCAAGCTGGTCGCCGCCCCCGGCCGGTCCGGTGACCTGTGGCTCTGCACCAAGGGGAACGGCCTCCACCGGTCCACCGACGGCGGCGCCACGTTCGCCCGGGTGGCCGGGTGCCGGGCCTCGTACACCCTCGGCTTCGGCAAGGCCGCCCCGGGCGCCGACTACCCGGCGATCTACCAGGTCGGCTCGACGGACGCGATCACCGCCGTCCACCGCTCCGACGACACTGCGAAGACCTGGGTGCGCATCAACGACGACCGCCACCAGTGGGGCTGGACCGGCGAGGTCGTCGTCGGTGATCCACGGGTGTACGGCCGGGTCTACCTCGCCACCAACGGACGCGGTATCCAGTACGGCGAGCCCGTCCGATGAGCACCGGCGGCAGGCCGACCCTCGCCGACGTCACCCGGGGCCGCGTCCTCTTCGGCGGCGACTACAACCCCGAGCAGTGGCCCGAGGAGACCTGGCCCGAGGACGCCCGGCTGATGCGCGAGGCCGGCGTCACCTCCGTCACCGTCGGCGTCTTCTCCTGGGCCACGCTCGAACCCCGGCCCGGGGCCCGCGAGTTCGGCTGGCTCGACCGGCTCATGGACCTCCTGCACGCGCACGGCGTCGGGGTGGTCCTCGCCACCCCCACCTCCTCCCCGCCGCCCTGGCTCGGCCGGCTCCACCCGGACTCCCTGCCCGTCACCGAGGACGGCCGGACCGAGTGGTGGGGCGGCCGGCAGCACTTCTCCCACTCCAGCGCCGCCTACCGCGGCCACGCCGCCGCCATCACCGAGGCCCTCGCCGCCCGCTACGCCGGCCACCCCGCCCTCACCATGTGGCACATCAACAACGAGTACTGCACGGCCGACTTCGGCGACGAGGCCGCCGCCCGCTTCCGCCGCTGGCTGCGTACGAGGTACGGCACCCTGGACGCGCTCAACACCGCCTGGGGCACCGCCTTCTGGAGCCAGGGCCACCACAGCTGGGACACCGTCCTGCCGCCCCGCACCCCGCACTACCTGAAGAACCCGACCCAGGTGCTCGACTTCCGGCGCTTCACCTCCGACATGCTCCTGGAGTGCTACACCGCCGAGCGGGACATCGTCGCCCGGCACACCCCGCACATCCCGGTCACCACGAACTTCATGCCGCTGTTCCCCGGACAGGACGGCTGGCGCTGGGCGGAGGAGGAGGACGTCGTCTCCGTCGACCTCTACCCCGACCCCAGGGACCCGCTCGGCGCGCAGCACGGCGCCCTCGTGCAGGACCTCACCCGCTCCCAGGCGCGCGGTCCCTGGATGCTGATGGAACAGGCGGCCGGCCCCGTCAACTGGCGCGGGGTGAACCACCCCAAGCCGCGCGGCCTCAACCGCCTGTGGTCCTTCCAGGCCGTCGCCCGGGGCGCGGACGCCGTCTGCTACTTCCAGTGGCGCCAGTCCCGCCAGGGCGCCGAGAAGTTCCACTCCGGCATGCTCGGCCACGCGGGGGAGCGGGGCCGCACCTTCCAGGAGGTCAAACGGCTCGGCGCGGAACTCGCCGCGATCGGCCCCGCGGTGTCCGGCAGCCGCCTGCACGCCGACATCGCGATCCTCCACGACTGGGACGCCTGGTGGGCCTCCGCCCAGGAGGGCCGCCCCTCCGCCCACGTCGACCACGCCGCCGTCCTGCACGCCTGGCACCGCGCCCTGTGGGAGGCCGGGTTCGCCACCGACTTCGCCCACCCCGCGCACGACCTCACCCGCTACCGGCTCGTGGTCGTCCCCCAGCTGTACGCGCTGACCGACCCGGCCGTCGACAACCTGCTCGCCCACGTCCGGGCCGGCGGCACCCTGGTCTCGGGTTTCCTCACCGGTGTCGCCGACGAGGACGACCGGATCCGCCCCGGCGGCATGGACCCCCGGCTGCGCGACCTGTTCGGCATCCGCGTCCTGCACGAGTGGTGGCCGCTGGAGCCCGGGGAGACCGTCCCCTGCGACGGCTTCCTGGGGACCCTGTGGTCGGAGGAGCTGGAGGCCGAGCCGGGCGCGGTCGAGGCCCGCTACACCGGCGGCGAGCTGGACGGCTTCCCCGCCGTCCTGCGCCGCGACCGCGCCTGGTACGTCTCCACCCTCCCCGAGCCCGCCGCCCTGCGCGCGCTGACGACCCGTATCGCCGCCGCGGCCGGGGTCCGCCCGGTCCTCGACGGGCTGCCGGACCGGGTCGAGGCCGTGCGCCGAGGTGAGCTGCTGTTCCTCCTCAACCACCGCCGTGAGCCGGTCACCGTCGGCGTCCCGGGCACCCACACCGACCTGCTCACCGGAGACAAGGCCGAGGGGCGGGTACGCCTGGACCGCCACGGCGTGATGGTGTTGCGCCCATGACGGTCACGCACGGCTCCTGGGAGCCGACCCCCGCCGCCCGCTGGGAGGACGCCTTCCTCAGCGGCAACGGCCACCACGGCACCCTCGCGTTCGGCGATCCGGACGACGACCGGGTCATCGTCACCCATCACACCCTGGTCCGCCCCAACGGCGCCGAACACGCCCGCCCGCCCGAGCTGGCCGCCGAACTCCCCGCTCTCCAGGACCGGTTGCTCGCCGGCGACCTCACGGCCGCGGAATCCTTCACCGACCACCGCCCCCTCCAGTGGGTCCAGCCCTTCCACCCCGCCTTCCAGATCCGGCTGCGCCGGTCCGCCCCGGCCACCCCGGCCGAACCGCCCCACTACCGCCGCGGCGTCGACTTCACGACCGGCGAGACCACCGCCACCTGCGGGGACTGGACCAGCAAGGTCTTCGTCTCCCGCGCCGACGACGTGATCGTCCAGCACATCACCGCCCCTGACCTGGACATCTCCCTCGACCACCGGCTCCCCGGCGCGCCCCCCGGCCTCGCCGTCGGCCACGGAGAGGCCCTCACCCCGGGCGGTGCCCTGCTCTCCCTGCGCGTCCGCTACCCCGACAGCGACCGCGCCTACACCGGGGTCACCCTCGTCGCCGTCACCGGCGGCAGCGTCTCCCTCACCCTCCCCGGGGTGCGGATCACCGGCGCCGCGTCCGTCCTCCTCCTCACCCGGGTGCGCCGCCACACCGGCGACCTCGACGTCACCGCGGAGCAGCGCGGCCTGGCGGCCCTGCCGGACTCCTACGAGGACCTCCTCGACCGGCATCTCGCCCTGCACCGCACCGCCTACGAACGCGTCAGCCTCGATCTGCGCGCCGACCCCGACGAGCGTGCCCTCCCCGGCTCCGAGCTGCTCCGACGCCCCCGCAGCACGGCGCTCCTGGAGCGCCTCTTCGCCGCCGGCCGCTACCACCTGCTGTCCTCGTCCGGCCTCAACCCGCCCCGCCTGACGGGCCTGTGGACCGGCGACTGGGACACCGCCTGGTCCGGCGCGTTCACCAACGACGCCAACCTCAACCTGCAGACCTCCTCAGCCGCGGCGGCGGCCCTCCCCGAGGTCACCGACGCGCTCGCCTCCCTCATCCACCGGCAGCTCGACGACTGGCGGGAGAACGCCCGCGCGGTCTTCGGCGCCCGGGGCGTGGTGGCGCCCGCCCACACCGACGGCGAGTCCGGGCTGGCGTACCACTTCGAACGCGAGTACCCGCTGCACCTGTGGACGGCCGGTGCCGACTGGCTGCTCAAGCCCCTCGTCGACCACGACGAGACCCGGGGCGTCCACGACCCGCGCACCACCGCCGCCCTCGCCGAGGTCGCCCGCTTCTACGAGTCCTTCCTGACCAGGCAGGACGAGGACGGCACTCTCGTGATCGTCCCCTCCTACTCACCCGAGAACCGCCCCGCCAACGCGAGCTGGGGCGCGCTCGACGCCGCCATGGACCTCTCGGCGGCACGGCACGCCCTGCTCACCGCGGCCGACCGCCACCCGGCCGAGGCCGCCCGCTGGCGTGCCCTCGCCGACCGCCTCCCCCCGCACCGGGTCAACGCCGACGGCGCCCTCGCCGAGTGGGCGAGGCCGGGCCTCGAGGACACCTACGACCACCGCCACCTCAGCCACCTCTACGGAGTCTGGCCGCTCGACGAGATCACCCCGTACGACACCCCGGAGCTCGCGGCCGCCGCCCACCGCGCGCTCGCCCTGCGCGGCGCCGAGAACGACTCCGCGCACGGCCACCTCCACCACGCCCTGATCGCGGCCCGGCTGCGCGACGGCCGGCACGTCGCCCACGCCCTCGACCAGGTCCTGGACGGCGACTTCTTCCACGCCTCGCTGATGAGCGCCCACTACCCCCACCGCGACGTCTACAACGCGGACGCCGCGCACACCCTGCCCGCCGTGCTGATCGAGGCCCTCGTGCACTCCACCCCCGACCGGCTGGTGCTCTTCCCGGCCCGGCCGGCCGCGCTCCCGGCTGGCGAACTGCGGGGCCTGCGCACCCGGTTCGGCGCCGTACTCGACCTGTCCTGGGGACCCGGCGGCGCCACGGCGGTCCTCCGGCCCACCCGCAGCCACCGCATCGACGTCCGGACTTCCGCCGGCGACGCCCAGCCGCTCGACCTGATCGCCGGCGAAGAACACGTCCTCACCCCGGGGACGTGGTAACTCCGCGCACCTCCCCCCACCCATGGAAGGGACACCATGGCACCACGCACGCTCGGCAGGGTCGCCAAGGCCCTGATCGCCCCCACCCTGGCCCTCGGCGCGACCGTCGCCCTCGCCTCGGCCCCCGCCTCGGCCGCCGTCTGGAACTCCTGCGACCGGTGGGGCAACACCGGCCTCAACGGCTACACGCTCTACAACAACATCTGGGGCTCCGGCGCAGGCAGCCAGTGCGTCTGGGCCAACTCCGGCACCAACTGGGGAGTCTGGGCCAACCACCCCAACACCGGCGGCATCAAGTCCTACCCCGACGCCAAGAAGGTGATCAACAAGTCGATCACCTCCCTCGGCTCGCTCTCCAGCAGTTACAACGTCACGGTCCCCGCGTCCGGCGCGTACAACACGTCGTACGACATCTGGGACACGGACCACGACTACGAGATCATGCTCTGGGTCAACTACAACGGCGCCGTCGGTCCCCTCGGCACCTCGCAGGGCAATGTCACCCTCGGCGGCCACACCTGGACCGTCTACAAGGGCAGCAACGGCGCGAACCAGGTGTTCTCGTTCCTGCGCACCTCGGACTCGTCGTCCGGCACCGTGAACATCCTGCCGATCCTGAAATGGATCAAGGACACCAAGGGCTGGTTCGGCAACGAGACCATCGGTGACGTGCAGTTCGGGTACGAGATCACCTCGTCCTCGGGCGGCCTCGACTTCGTCACCAACAACCTGACCGTCAGCAGCAGCTGACGGACCGGCGGGCCGGGGCCGGCGCCGGGGCTCTCACGCCCGGTCGACCTCGGCCCGCAGCGCGTTGTAGTCGGCGAACGCGGTGTCGACGTCGGCCCGGGTCAGGCCGTAGCGGGCCAGGTCGTAGCGGTGCGGCCGGGTGCCCTTGGGGCGCGCCGCGACCGCGGGCAGCCGGGCCGCGTCGGCCTCGGTCCAGCGGGCGCCGATCGCGTCGTAGAGCTTGGGAGCGCCCGCCGCCGGGTCGGCGCCCAGCCAGGAGTAGGGCACGTCGATCAGCGCCCCGCGGGGGACCGCGGAGCGGGCGGCGAGCCCCCGGGTCATGGAGCGGCTCAGCAGCTCCAGCCAGGTCCTGCCGAGGTCGTGCAGGTCCAGCGGGCGCACGGTGATCGCCATGCCGTGCTCGATCAGACTGCAGAACGAGGGCACCACGTCGGCCGGATCACGGTGGGTCCACACGATCGTCGCGTCCGGGAACACCGACAGCAGCGCGTCCAGGTTCTCGGTGTGCAGCGGCGACTTCAGCACCCAGCGGCGGCGCGGACGGCCGTACTGGAGCACCTGGTAGATCTGCTTGAGGTAGGCGTAGTCCGGCCGGAAGTCCCGCTCGTAGTGCCGGTCCCGGTACGCGGGGATCCGGGCCTGGGACAGCGGCATGATCGTGTGGGGGAGGGCGAAGGTGCACTCCTCGGGGCCCTCGGCGGCCATCGGATGGATGTCGCGGTAGCGCGGGGAGAACAGGTTGATCGCGCCGACCAGTCCGCGTGCCGCCGCCACCGCCCGCCTGCGCTGCCGCGCGCTCCCCTGGAGGTCCAGCGTGAGCAGCTCCCAGAGGCGGGGACATCGGTGCTGCTCGGAGAGGGACAGCACACCGTGGGTGAGGGTGGTGGCGGTGCGCGGCAGACCGACCACGAACACGGGCCGTTCGACCGGCTCCCGGACGATCCCGGGGTGCTCGGCGATCAGCCGCCGGATGCGGGCGCGGTTGGCGAGGTGCCGGCGCACATGGCCCTGGGCCGACGACCAGCCGACCGGGGTGAGGCGCTCGTCCCGGGCCCAGTGGCGCAGCAGGAACCGGAACTCGGCGGAGAACACCGCGTCCACCGGCCCGGCCGAGGCGGCCAGCCGGTCGAAGGCCCGGTCCGGGCTGCGGCGCGAGGCGAACCCCGGCCGCAGCAGCTGGTGGGCGAGGGTGAGGGCGAGGGGAGGCGCGGACATGGGGCACACCCTTTCGTGGCGCTGGAGGGGCAGCGGAAAGCCGGCTGGACGCCGACGGAACGCCAGCCCTCTACCCCACCAACTCCCTTTTGCCACACGGGTGTTCGCGCGTTACGACGGTGATTCGGCCACCGGCAGCCGAGCTCCGTCGCGCAGGAACAGCGGGATCCGGTCCAGCGGCGCGTCGACCGTCACGGACCTGCCGCCCGCGTACGGGTCACCCGTCCACGCGTCCGTCCAGCGCGCCCCCGCCGGAAGGTACGCCGTGCGCTCCCTGGCCCCCGCCTCCAGCACCGGGGCGACCAGCAGGTCCCGGCCGAACAGGTAGGAGTCGTCGACCGGCCAGGCCGCCGGGTCGTCCGGGAACTCCAGGAACAGCGGCCGCATCGGCGGCAGCCCCTCCTCGTGGGCCTCCCGCATGACGTCGAGGACGTACGGCTTGAGCCGCTCGCGCAGCCGCAGGTACTTCTCCAGGACCGTGCCCGCCTCCTCGCCGTACGACCACACCTCGTTCGGGCCGCCGGTCATGTCCGGCCCGAGCGGCATGCCCGGGTCGCGGAACCCGTGCAGCCGCATCAGCGGGGACAGCGCCCCGAACTGGAACCAGCGGACCATCACCTCGCGGTACGCCGGGTCGTCCGGGTCGCCGCCGTGGAAGCCGCCGATGTCCGTGTTCCACCAGGGGATGCCCGACAGCGCGGTGTTGAGGCCGGCCGCGATCTGCCGTCGCAGGGTCGGGAAGTCGGTGCCGATGTCACCCGACCACAGGGCCGCGCCCCAGCGCTGACTGCCCGCCCACGCCGACCGGTTGAGCGTGACGACCTCTTCGCCCTCGGCGCGCAGGCCCTCGTAGAAGGTACGGGCGTTCTCCGCCGGGTAGAGGTTGCCGACCTCCAGACCGGGACCCGCCCAGTAGCGCAGGTTCTCCTGGAAGCCCGGCTTCAGCTCCGGTTCGCAGGCGTCCAGCCAGAAGGCCGTGATGCCGTACGGCAGCAGGTAGTTGTCCCGGACGCGCGACCACACGAACTCCCGGGCCTCCGGGTTCGTCGCGTCGTAGAACGCCACCTGGACCGTGGAGGCGACCTCCTTGTCCGGCCAGTCGGCGTGCGCCAGCGGCCCGTACTGGGTGCCGATGAAGTGGCCGCGCTGCTCCATCAGCTGGTGGTTCTCGCTCAGCGGCGACACCGAAGGCCACACGCTCACCACCAGCTTGATGCCCAGCTCGGCCAACTCCCGTACCAGGCCTGCCGGGTCGGGCCACTCCGTCAGGTCGAACCGCCAGTCCCCGAGGTGCGTCCAGTGGAAGAAGTCGCAGACGATCGCGGAGATCGGCAGGCCCCGGCGCTTGTACTCGCGGGCCACGGCGAGGAGTTCGTCCTGGGTGCGGTAGCGCAGCTTGCACTGCCAGAAGCCCGCCGCCCACTCCGGCAGCATCGGCGTGCGGCCCGTGACCGCGCTGTAGCGGCGCTGCCCGTCGGCCGGGGTGCCCGCCGTGATCCAGTAGTCGATCTGCCGGGCGGAGTCGGCCACCCAGCGGGTGCCGTTGCCGGCCAGCTCCACCCGGCCGATCGCCGGGTTGTTCCACAGCAGGGTGTAGCCGCGGCTGGACGACAGCACCGGGATGCCGACCTCGGCGTTGCGCTGCACCAGGTCCAGGACCAGCCCCTTCTGGTCGAACCGCCCGTGCTGGTGCTGGCCGAGCCCGTACAGCTTCTCGTCCTCGTACGCGGCGAACCGCTGCTCCAGCCGGTGGTACCCGTTGCCGACGGCCGTGTAGAGCCGCGAGCCGGGCCACCAGAAGTGGGCGCGCTCCTCGGCCAGCACCTCGCCGCCGTCGTCGGTGCGCAGGAAGCGGATCAGGCCCTCGGCGTCGACCTCGACGGTGAGCCCGCCGACGGTCAGCACCCCCCGCCCGTCCTCGGTCTTGATCGTGTACGGCGTCGGCGGCGCCGCGTCCAGCAGGGCGCCCGGCAGTCCGTCGAGCACGGGACCGCCGAGCCGGGCGCGGACCCGGACCGCGTCCGGCCCCCACGGCTCGATCCGGAGGGTCTCCTGGCGGCCGCTCCACTCCAGCGCGCCGTCCCGCTCGCGGAAGGTGCCGACGGTGGGGGAGGACTGCGCGAGGCTGAGCGTGCCCTGCGGGGGCTGGGTTTCGGCAGGCTGATTCACGAGGGGGCTCCTGTGCTCCTGGAGGAGTGCGGACATGGGGGTGCCCTGGCGTGGCACAACGGGGAGGGGAGAGCGGGGGAGACCTCAGTGCGCGGCCGGGCCGGTGCTCGCCCGGACCGTCAACGCCGGTTCGATCAGCACGACGTCGTCCGTCCCCCGGTCGTCGAGCTTGGCCACCAGACGCTCCACGGCGTGCCGGCCCATCTCCTGGGCGGGGATGGCGACCGAGGTCAGCCGCACCGAGGCCTGGACGGCGACCTGCTCGGGGCAGATCGCGACCACGGAGACGTCCTCGGGGACGGCCCGGCCCTGCTGGCGCAGCAGGGCGAGCAGGGGTTCGACCGCCGATTCGTTCTGCACGACGAACCCGGTCGTGCCCGGGCGTTCGTCCAGGATCCGGGCCAGGGTCACGGCCATCGCGTCGTACCCGCCCTCACAGGGGCGGTGCAGCAGCCGTACCCCCGTCTCCCGGGCGCGGGAGCGCAGTCCGTCGAGCGTGCGCTCGGCGAAGCCGGTGTGTCGCTCGTACACCGCGGGCGCCTCGCCGATGACGGCGACGTCGCGGTGGCCGAGCGCGGCCAGATGCTCCACGCACAGGGCGCCGGTCGCCGTGAAGTCGAGGTCGACACAGGTCAGACCGGTGGTGTCGGCGGGCAGTCCGATCAGTACCGAGGGCCGGTCCGTCTGCCGCAGCAGCGGCAGCCGTTCGTCGTCGAGCTGGACGTCCATCAGGATCATGGCGTCGGCGAGACCGCTGCCGGTGACCCGCCGCACCGCGTCGGGGCCCTCCTCGCCGGTGAGCAGCAGCACGTCGTAGCCGTGGGTGCGGGCCGTGGTGGCCACCGCGATGGCGATCTCCATCATCACCGGCACGTACATGTCGGTGCGCAGCGGGACCATCAGCGCGATGATGTTCGACCTGCTGCTGGCCAGCGCCCGCGCGCCCGCGTTCGGGTGGTAGCCCAGCTCGCGGATGCTCCGCTCGACCCGCTGCCGGGTGGTCGTGGAGATGGACCGCTTGCCACTGAGGACATAGCTCACCGTGCTCGCCGAGACTCCGGCGTGCTGGGCGACCTCGGCGAGGGTGACCATCCAGCTCTCCAAGCTTTGTGAAGCGCTTCGACAGTGCGCAGGGTGAACAAGAGGGGATGAGGGTGGTTCGACAGTAGCCCCAGCGGAGGTGGGTGTCCATAGGCTGTCGAAGCGCTTCGACAACGAGTTGCGGGCACCCCGTGAAGCGAGAGTACGGCCTCTTTTCCGCCCCGCCGCGACGGGGGCGACGGCCCGGACGGCTTCCCCCGGGCACTCGTACGGCGCACGCCCCCCGCACCGGAGTCTCCCGGTGCACGGGCGGCCCGGACGCCGGGCCGCCCGCCGTCGCCCTCGGCCGGGACAGGCCCATGGGGGCACGCGAAGGGTGGCGGGGTCGTCCCGGATCGGGTACCAACGATCGAGTAGCACCCATCGGTAACCGATGTGGTCCATGATCCCGATTCGCGGCGAGGTGAGCCTCTTGTCCGCACCACCCCTGAAGAAACCCACCGTCACCGAGCGTGAGGCACGCCAGGTGGCGGAGGCCGCCCGGGAACAGGACTGGCGCAAGCCCAGCTTCGCCAAGGAACTGTTCCTGGGCCGGTTCCGCCTGGACCTGATCCACCCCCATCCGCTCCCCACCGACGAGGCCGTCCGGCGCGGCGAGCAGTTCCTCACCAAGCTCCGCGCGTTCTGCGAGACGCGGATCGACGGGGCGCTGATCGAGCGCGAGGCCCGGATCCCCGACGAGGTCGTCAGCGGCCTCAAGGAACTCGGCGCCCTCGGCATGAAGATCGACCCCAAGTACGGCGGTCTCGGCCTCACCCAGGTCTACTACAACAAGGCGCTGGCCCTGGTCGGCTCGGCCAGCCCCGCCGTCGGCGTGCTGCTCTCGGCCCACCAGTCGATCGGCGTCCCGCAGCCGCTGAAGATGTTCGGCACCCCCGAGCAGAAGCAGGCCTTCCTGCCGCGCTGCGCCACCACGGCGATCAGCGCCTTCCTGCTCACCGAGCCCGACGTCGGCTCCGACCCGGCCCGGCTCGCCACCAGCGCGGTGCCCGACGGGGACGACTACGTCCTCGACGGCGTCAAGCTGTGGACGACCAACGGCGTCGTCGCCGACCTCCTGGTCGTGATGGCCCGCGTCCCGAGGAGCGAGGGCCACCCCGGCGGCATCTCCGCCTTCGTCGTGGAGAGCGACTCGCCCGGCATCACCGTGGAGAACCGCAACGCGTTCATGGGCCTGCGCGGCATCGAGAACGGCGTCACCCGCTTCCACCGGGTCAGGGTCCCCGCCGCGAACCGCATCGGCCCCGAGGGCGCCGGGCTCAAGATCGCCCTCACCACCCTCAACACCGGCCGGCTCTCCCTGCCCGCGTCCTGCGTCGCCGCAGGCAAGTGGTCGCTGAAGATCGCCCGTGAATGGTCCACGGCCCGCGAGCAGTGGGGCAAGCCGATCGCCGACCACGAGGCGGTCGGCTCGAAGATCAGCTTCATCGCCGCCACCACCTTCGCCCTGGAGGCGGTGCTCGACCTGTCGTCCCAGATGGCCGACGAGGACCGCAACGACATCCGCATCGAGGGCGCGCTGGCCAAGCTCTTCGCCTCCGAGATGGGCTGGCGGATGGCCGACGAACTCATCCAGATCCGCGGCGGCCGCGGCTTCGAGACGGCCGACTCGCTCAGGGCCCGCGGCGAACGGGCGGTCCCCGCCGAACAGCTCCTGCGCGACCTGCGCATCAACCGCATCTTCGAGGGCTCCACGGAGATCATGCACCTCCTCATCGCCCGCGAGGCCGTCGACGCCCACCTCTCCGTCGCCGGCGACCTCATCGACCCCGAGAAGTCCCTCCAGGACAAGGCCAGGGCGGGCGCCAACGCCGGCGTCTTCTACGCCAAGTGGCTCCCCAAGCTGGTCGCCGGCCCGGGCCAGCTGCCGTCGTCGTACACCGGCTTCAAGTACGGCGGCGTCGACCTCTCCGCGCATCTGCGGTTCGTCGAACGGCACGCCCGCAAGCTCGCCCGCTCCACCTTCTACGCCATGTCCCGCTGGCAGGGCCGGATGGAGACCAAGCAGGGCTTCCTCGGCCGGATCGTCGACATCGGCGCGGAACTCTTCGCGATGAGCGCGGCGTGTGTCCGCGCCGAACTGCTGCGCACCCGCGGCGAACACGGCCGTGAGGCCTACCGCCTCGCCGACGCCTTCTGCCGCCAGTCCCGGCTGCGCGTCGACGACCTCTTCACCCGCCTGTGGAGCAACACCGACGACGCCGACCGCAAGGTCGTCAAGGACGTCCTCGCGGGCGCCCACACCTGGCTGGAGGAGGGCGTCGTCGACCCCTCGGGCGACGGCCCGTGGATCGCCGACACCACACCGGGCCCCAGCGAACGGGAGAACGTCCACCGCCGCATCGGGTGACGGACCGGGCCCCGGCCGGCCGGCCGCCCACGCAGCCGACCGTCCGGGTCGTCCGGATCTGCCGGACCGTCCGGGGTCGCCCGGGCCGTCCGGACCGTCCGAGGCCATCCGGGCCATCCGGGCCATCCAGGCCGTCCGGGTCTGCCGGGCCGTCCGGGGTCGTCCGGGCCGTCCGGGTCTGCCGGGCCGTCCGGGGGCGTCCGGGGCGTCCGGGGCGTCCGGGCCATCCGGGCCGTCCGGGGCCGTCCGGGTTCGTTCGGGCCGTCCGAGTTCGTCCGCGTCGTGCGGACACCCTCCGGTCCCGGTGACCCATGGGCGTGACGGCTCGCGGGCCAGGCAACAATGGGGGGATGAGCGTTCCAGCCCCCCTCGCCGACCCTCATCTCGTCTACGACCCCGTCGCGGGCGACGGCCCCAAGGACGTGGTGATCCTCGGCGCCACCGGATCGATCGGCACCCAGGCCGTCGACCTCGTGCTGCGCAACCCCGACCGGTTCCGGGTCACCGGCCTGTCCGCCAACGGCGGCCGGGTCGCCCTCCTGGCCGAGCAGGCCCGCCGGCTGCGGGTGCGGACCGTCGCGGTCGCCCGCGAGGACGCCGTACCGGCCCTGCGCGAGGCGCTCGCCGCCGCGTACGGCGCCTCGGAGCCGCTCCCCGAGATCCTCGCCGGACCGGACGCCGCCACGCATCTCGCCGCCTCCGACTGCCACACCGTCCTCAACGGCATCACGGGCTCCATCGGCCTCGCGCCCACCCTCGCCGCCCTGGAGGCGGGCCGCGCCCTCGCGCTCGCCAACAAGGAGTCGCTCATCGTCGGCGGCCCGCTGGTCAAGGCACTGGCCGAGCCCGGCCAGATCATCCCGGTGGACTCCGAGCACGCCGCCCTCTTCCAGGCCCTCGCCGCCGGCACCCGCGCCGACGTGCGCAAGCTGGTCGTCACCGCCTCCGGCGGCCCCTTCCGCGGCCGCACCCGGGCCGAGCTGGCGCAGGTGACCGTCGAGGACGCCCTCGCCCACCCCACCTGGTCGATGGGCCCGGTCATCACGATCAACTCCGCGACCCTCGTCAACAAGGGACTGGAGGTCATCGAGGCCCACCTCCTCTACGACATTCCCTTCTCGCGGATTGAGGTGGTCGTGCACCCGCAGTCGTATGTCCACTCGATGGTTGAGTTCACGGACGGATCGACACTGGCCCAGGCGACGCCCCCCGACATGCGCGGGCCCATCGCCATCGGCCTCGGCTGGCCGCAGCGCGTCCCCGCCGCCGCGCCCGCCTTCGACTGGAGCACGGCGTCCACCTGGGAGTTCTTCCCGCTCGACAACGAGGCCTTCCCCTCGGTGAACCTCGCCCGGCACGTGGGCGAGCTCGCCGGGACGGCCCCGGCGGTGTTCAATGCCGCCAACGAGGAGTGCGTGGAGGCCTTCCGCGCCGGCGCACTGCCGTTCAACGGGATCATGGAGACCGTGACCAGGGTCGTCGAGGAACACGGCACCCCGGCCACGGGAACTTCACTCACCGTGTCGGACGTCCTCGAAGCGGAGACCTGGGCACGCGCCCGGGCACAGGAACTGACGGCGCAGACGGCGGAGGCCCGTGCATGACGACCCTGATGTTCATCCTCGGGATTCTGGTCTTCTTCGTGGGCCTGCTCTTCTCGATCGCCTGGCACGAGCTGGGCCACCTGTCCACGGCGAAGATGTTCGGCATCCGCGTGCCCCAGTACATGGTCGGCTTCGGCCCGACCCTCTGGTCGCGCCGGAAGGGCGACACCGAGTACGGCATCAAGGCCATCCCGCTCGGCGGCTACATCCGCATGATCGGCATGTTCCCGCCCGGTGAGGACGGCCGGGTCACCGCCCGCTCCACCTCCCCCTGGCGCGGCATGATCGAGGACGCCCGCTCGGCCGCCTTCGAGGAGCTCCAGCCCGGCGACGAGAAGCGCATGTTCTACACGCGCAAGCCGTGGAAGCGCGTCATCGTCATGTTCGCCGGCCCCTTCATGAACCTGATCCTCGCGGTCGGACTGTTCCTCACCGTGCTCATGGGCTTCGGCATCCAGCAGGAGACCACCAACGTCGCCTCCGTCTCCCCCTGCGTCATCGCGCAGAGCGAGAACCGCGACACCTGCAAGAGCACCGACAAGCCCTCCCCGGCCGAGGCGGCGGGGCTGAAGAAGGGCGACAGGATCGTCTCCTTCGACGGCGTCTCCACCGCCAAGTGGGACACGCTCTCCGACCTCATCCGCGACAGCGCCGGCAAGACCGTGGCGATCGTCGTCGAACGCGGTGGCAAGGACGTCACCCTGCACGCCACCATCGCCACCAACCAGGTCGCCAAGAAGGACTCCAGCGGCGCCTACGTCCAGGGCCAGTACGTCAAGGCCGGCTTCCTCGGCTTCAGCGCCGCCACCGGCGTCGTCAAGCAGGACTTCGGCGACTCCGTGACCTGGATGACCGACCACGTCGGCGACGCGGTCGACTCCCTCGTCGCCCTGCCCGGCAAGATCCCCGCCCTGTGGAACGCGACCTTCGGCGACGCCCCCCGCGAGCCCGACTCCCCGATGGGCATCGTCGGCGCCGCCCGCGTCACCGGCGAGATCGCCACCCTGGACATCCCTGCCTCGCAGCAGCTGGCGATGGCCGTGTTCGTGGTCGCCGGCTTCAACCTCTCCCTGTTCCTGTTCAACATGCTCCCGCTGCTCCCGCTCGACGGCGGGCACATCGCGGGCGCCCTGTGGGAGTCGCTGCGCCGCAACCTCGCGCGCGTGCTGCGCCGCCCGGACCCGGGCCCGTTCGACGTGGCGAAGCTGATGCCCGTGGCCTACGTGGTGGCCGGCATCTTCGTCTGCTTCACGATCCTGGTGCTGATCGCGGACGTCGTTAACCCGGTGCGCATCTCGTAGTCGGCATCCGTTCGCGGCGGCCCGGCACCCTGTGTCCCGGGCCGCCTTCGATTGAGTGGGTTTGGCGGCCCGGGATGTGCTCGCGCCCGGGCCCGTGCCGTAATCTCGAAGCCTGGAACCCGCCATCGACGGGACCTGGACCTTGATCCACGACTTGGGGTTGCACAGCAGATGACTGCGATTTCTCTCGGCATGCCGTCCGTTCCGACCAGGGTTGCCGAGCGCCGGAAGAGCCGGCAGATCCAGGTGGGCTCGGTCGCGGTGGGCGGTGACGCCCCGGTCTCGGTCCAGTCGATGACGACGACGCGTACGTCGGACATCGGTGCGACGCTCCAGCAGATCGCCGAGCTGACCGCGTCCGGCTGCCAGATCGTCCGGGTGGCGTGTCCGACCCAGGACGACGCCGACGCGCTGGCGACGATCGCGCGGAAGTCGCAGATCCCGGTGATCGCGGACATCCACTTCCAGCCGAAGTACGTGTTCGCGGCCATCGAGGCGGGCTGCGCCGCGGTCCGCGTGAACCCCGGCAACATCAAGCAGTTCGACGACAAGGTCCGGGAGATCGCCAAGGCGGCGAAGGACCACGGCACCCCGATCCGTATCGGCGTCAACGCCGGCTCGCTGGACCGCCGCCTGCTGCAGAAGTACGGCAAGGCCACCCCGGAGGCCCTCGTCGAGTCCGCCCTGTGGGAGGCGTCCCTCTTCGAGGAGCACGACTTCCGCGACATCAAGATCTCGGTCAAGCACAACGACCCGGTCGTGATGATCGAGGCGTACCGCCAGCTCGCCGCCCAGTGCGACTACCCCCTCCACCTCGGCGTCACCGAGGCGGGCCCCGCCTTCCAGGGCACCATCAAGTCGGCCGTCGCCTTCGGCGCGCTCCTCTCCCAGGGCATCGGCGACACCATCCGTGTCTCCCTCTCGGCCCCGCCGGTCGAGGAGGTCAAGGTCGGCAACCAGATCCTGGAGTCCCTCAACCTCAAGCAGCGCGGCCTGGAGATCGTCTCCTGCCCGTCCTGCGGCCGCGCCCAGGTCGACGTCTACAAGCTCGCCGAGGAGGTCACCGCGGGCCTCACCGGCATGGAGGTCCCCCTGCGGGTGGCCGTCATGGGCTGTGTCGTGAACGGCCCCGGCGAGGCCCGGGAGGCGGACCTCGGGGTCGCCTCCGGCAACGGCAAGGGCCAGATCTTCGTCAAGGGCGAGGTCATCAAGACCGTCCCGGAGTCGAAGATCGTCGAAACCCTCATCGAGGAGGCCATGAAGCTGGCCGAGCAGATGGAGGCCGAGGGAGTCGCCTCGGGCGAGCCTTCGGTGGCGGTGGCGGGCTGACGAGGGCTGCGGACCGGCGCCGGTCCGCACCGTCCACCCCGTCCGGCGGCTGAGGACGAGGCCCGTTCAGGGACGATGCGGGGGTCCGGGGGCGGCAGCCCCCGGGGAGGGCACCGCAGCCGACGCCCACCGCGAAGCAACGGCGAGGCAACGGCGAGGCACACGCAGGGCGGCACCGCTCAGCTTCCGCAGGTACAGTGCGGGGATCAGCAGCCCTGAGTGTGAGGCCCCGCAGTTGTTGACCCAGACCACCTCCCGGGTCCTCGAACCGAGCGACCTGGACGCCGCGCTCGCCGTCCTCGACCGCGAGCCGGTGACCAACGCCTTCGTCACCTCCCGCGTCCAGGTCGCAGGCCTCGACCCCTGGCGGCTGGGCGGCGAGATGTGGGGCTGGTACGAGGACGGCATGCTGACGTCGCTGTGCTACGCGGGCGCCAACCTCGTCCCCATCTGCGCCACCCCCCGCGCCGTCCGCGCCTTCGCCGACCGCGCCCGCAGAGCGGGCCGCCGCTGCTCCTCCATCGTCGGCCCCGCAGAGTCCACCACCCAGCTCTGGCGCCTCCTCGAACCCCACTGGGGCCCCGCCCGCGAGGTCCGCGCCCACCAGCCCCTCATGGTCACCGACCGGATGCCCGCCGACCTGGCCCCCGACCCCTACGTCCGTCGCATCCGCAAGGACGAGATGGAGACGATCATGCCGGCCTGCGTGGCGATGTTCACCGAGGAGGTGGGCGTCTCCCCGATGGCCGGCGACGGAGGCCTGCTCTACCAGGCCCGCGTCGCGGAACTCGTCGGCTCCGGCCGCTCCTTCGCCCGCCTCGACGAACACGGCAGGGTCGTCTTCAAGGCGGAGATCGGCGCGGCCACCGCGCAGGCCTGCCAGATCCAGGGCGTCTGGGTCGCCCCGGAGTACCGGGGGAGGGGCTTCGCGGCGCCCGGCATGGCCGCGGTCCTGCGCTACGCCCTCGCGGACGTGGCCCCGGTGGTCAGCCTCTACGTCAACGACTTCAACACGGCCGCGCGCCGGACGTACCGGAGGGTCGGCTTCCAAGAGGTCGGCGCATTCATGAGCGTGCTGTTCTGACGCACCTGTAGGCTCCCCGCCATGGATCTCGTCATCGGCCCCCTGGACCTCCCCGCCCATGTGGACGAGGCCCTCGCGGTGCAGGCCGTCGCCTTCGGCCTCGGCCCCGACGAGGTCGCGGTCCGCCGCCAGATCGTCCTGCGGCACATGACGTACCCGGGCGCCCGGGCCCTCGGCGCCACCACCGGCGAGGGCCGCCTCGTCGGCTTCGTCTACGGCATGCCGAACGACCGCACCCACTGGTGGTCCACCGTCGTCGAGCCCTACCTGCGCGCCCAGGGCACCGACTTCTGGCTCGACGACTCCTTCGTCATCACCGAACTGCACGTCCACCCCGTCCACCAGAACCGCGGCGCCGGCCGGGCCCTGATCACCGCGATCACCGACAGCGCGAGCCAGCCCCGCTCGATCCTCTCCGCGATCGACTTCGACAGCCCCGCCCGCGCGCTCTACCGCTCCCTCGGCTACCAGGACCTGGCCCGCCGCGTCCTGTTCCCCAGCGCCCCCCGCCCCTACGCCGTCATGGGCGCCCCGCTCCCCCTGCTGAGGAAATAACGGATTTCCGGCGACCCCCGGCTCCCGGCTAACCTCCCTGGGGGAGCACCAGGCGCCGCCGGGCCCGCCCCGCGGGCGGACGACGGGAATGTGTCAGGCACCCCCAGCCACCACCCTTACCCGGCAGGAGTACGAGAACCATGGCGAACGCACCGGTCCAGCGCATGTCCCAGTTGATGGCGAAGACCTTGCGCGACGACCCGGCGGACGCCGAGGTCCTCAGCCACAAGCTCCTCGTCCGCGCCGGCTACGTCCGCCGCACCGCCGCCGGCATCTGGTCCTGGCTCCCCCTCGGCAAGAAGGTCCTGGCCAACGTCGAGCGGATCGTCCGCGAGGAGATGGACGCGATCGGCGCCCAGGAGGTGCTGCTCCCCGCTCTCCTGCCCCGTGAGCCGTACGACGCCACGGGCCGCTGGGACGAGTACGGCGCGGAGCTGTTCCGGCTGAAGGACCGCAAGGGCGGCGACTACCTCCTCGGCCCCACCCACGAGGAGATCTTCACCCTGCTGGTCAAGGACCAGGCGTCCTCGTACAAGGACCTGCCCGTCATCCTGTACCAGATCCAGCACAAGTACCGCGACGAGGCCCGTCCGCGGGCCGGCATCCTGCGCGGCCGTGAGTTCCTGATGAAGGACTCCTACTCCTTCGACACCGAGGACGAGGGCCTCGCCCACTCCTACGCCCTGCACCGCGACGCCTACCAGCGGGTCTTCGAGCGCCTCGGCCTCGACTACCGCATCTGCGCCGCCACCGCCGGCGCGATGGGCGGCTCCAAGTCGGAGGAGTTCCTCGCTCCCGCCGGCGCCGGCGAGGACACCTTCGCCGACTGCCCGAACTGCGACTTCGCGGCCAACACCGAGGCGATCTCGTACGAGCTGAAGCCGGTGGCCGCCGAGGGCGTGCCCGCGCTGGAGGAGATCCCCACCCCGGACACCCCCACCATCGAGACCCTCGCCGCCCACCTCGGCGTCCAGGCCTCCGACACGCTGAAGAACCTCCTTGTGAAGGTCGACGGCGAGATCGTCGCCGTGGGCGTGCCCGGTGACCGCGAGGTCGACCTGGACAAGGTCGAGGCGCACTTCGCCCCGGCGACGGTCGAACTGGTCACCGCCGAGGACTTCGTCGGCCGCCCCGACCTGGTGCGCGGCTACGTCGGCCCGCAGGGCCTGGGCGAGAAGGTCACCTACATCGCCGACCCGCGCGTGGCCCCCGGCACCTCCTGGATCACGGGCGCCAACAAGGACGGCATGCACGCGAAGAACGTGGTCGCGGGCCGTGACTTCGAGGTCGACACGTACGTCGACGTCGTGGTCGTCCAGGAGGGCGACCCCTGCCCCAACTGCGGCACCGGCCTCAAGCTCGACCGCGCCATCGAGATCGGCCACATCTTCCAGCTCGGCCGCAAGTACGCCGACGCCCTCAAGCTCGACGTCCTCGGCCAGAACGGCAAGCCGGTCCGCGTGACCATGGGCTCCTACGGCATCGGCGTCTCCCGCGCGGTCGCGGCCCTCGCCGAGCAGACCGCCGACGACAAGGGCCTGTGCTGGCCGGCCGAGGTCGCCCCGGCCGACGTCCACGTGGTCGCCGCCGGCAAGGCCCTCCAGACCGAGCTGGCACTGGAGGTCTCCGAGAAGCTCCGGGCGGCCGGCCTGCGCGTCCTGGTCGACGACCGGGCCGGGGTCTCCCCGGGCGTGAAGTTCACCGACTCCGAGCTGATCGGCGTACCGAAGATCCTGGTCGCGGGCCGTCGCTCGGGCGAGGGCGTGGTCGAGCTGAAGGACCGCAGGACCGGCGAGCGCGAGGAGCTCACGGTGGACGAGGCGATCGCGAGGCTCACCGCCTGAAGGAAGCTTTCAGAGAGTTCTGTCGGGGTCCATGGGGTCCGCACAGGCTTCTCTCAGGCCGTTCCCCGACCGTAGGGCGTGACAGAACGTCACTGCGGAGGGGAACGGTCATGGCGACCAGGGAAGAAGAACGCGGGGCCGCGGCAGCGGTCCGCAGGGGCACACGGCGGACCGCGGCCTTCGCCGCCGCGGTCACGCTGGCGGGGGCGGCCGGGGTGTTCGCCCTGATCGGCACCCTGCAGGCGGACGCCGGCACGGTGGCGAGCAGCGGGACCAGTGCGCGTTCCGGTTCGAGTTCCGGTTCCACGTCGAGTCCGGGTTCGCGTACGACGTCGAGCGGCGACTCCGACACATCGAGCAGCGGCTCGGACAGCTCCTCCTCCTCGGACAGCTCCTCCTCCTCGGACAGCTCCGGCGGTCTCACCTCCTCCTCCGGCGGCTCCGCCGACTCCACCTCGGGGGCGTCGTGATGTCCACGCCGCTCAGGCCCCGCACCACGGCCGCCGCCGACTGGCGCGCCCTCGGCACCACCGTCCGCCTGGTCGTCACCGACCCGGCCCTGCTGGAGTCCTGCAACCTGCTCCTCGCCCGGCACCTCGCCGAGGTCGACGCGGCGTGCAGCCGGTTCCGCCCCGACTCCGAACTGACCGCCCTCGACGCCACCGCCGGCCGCCCGGTCCGGGTGAGCCCGCTGCTCGCCGAGGCCCTCGACGTGGCCCTGCGGGCCGCCGCGGCGACCGACGGCGCCGTGGATCCGACGGTCGGCTCCGCGATGGACGCGATCGGCTACGACCGCGACTTCGCCCTCGTCCGGGAGGACGACCGCCCGGTCCGCCTCACGCTCCGCCGTACCCCCGGCTGGCGCGCCGTCACCCTCGACCCCGCCACCGGCACGGTCACCGTCCCCCGGGGCGTCCGGCTCGACCTCGGCGCCACCGCCAAGGCGTGGGCCGCCGACCGGGCCGCGCGGATGCTGGCCGACACGGCCGGCTGCGGCATCCTGGTCAGCCTGGGCGGCGACACTGCCGTCGCGGGCGAGGCCCCGGCGGGCGGCTGGCAGATCCGCGTCCAGGACGTCACCGGTGCGGTGGACGAGACACCCGCGCAGGGCTCGTACGCCACTGTCGGTCTGCGGGCCGGCGGTCTGGCGACCTCCGGCACCACCGCCCGGCGCTGGCGGCGCGGCGGCCACCACCTGCACCACATCGTGGACCCGCGCACCGGCCTGCCGGTCCGTTCCCGCTGGCGCACGGTCTCGGTGGCCGCCGACACCTGCGCCGACGCGAACGCGGCGAGCACGGCGGCGCTCGTGAAGGGCGAGGGCGCGGAGAAGTGGCTGACCCGCCTGCGCCTCCCCGCCCGCCTGGTCACGCAGGACGGCCTGGTGGTCACCACACCGGGCTGGCCGACGGACACGCGGGAGGCCGCCGCGTGACCGGCGAGACCCTCTGGTACGCCAACAGGGCCACCGGTGCCGTCTGCCTGGTCCTCTTCACGGTCGTCGTGCTCCTCGGCGTCGCGGTCCGCTTGAGGGCCCGCGTCCCGGGTCTGCCCCGCTTCGGCACGATGACCCTGCACCGCACCCTCTCCCTCTCCGCCACCGCCTTCCTGGCCCTGCACCTCACCACGGCCGTCGCCGACGGCTATGTGAACATCACGGCCGTCGACGCCCTGATCCCGTTCCTCTCCGACTACCGGCCCCTGTGGCTCGGCCTCGGCACGGTCGCCTTCGACCTGATGCTCGCGGTCCTCGTCACGAGCCTGCTGCGCGAGCGCCTCGGGCACCGCACCTGGCGGGCCGTCCACTGGCTGGCGTACGCCTCCTGGCCGGTCGCCCTGGTCCACGGCCTCGGCATCGGAACCGACACCGGCGCCGACTGGATGACCTGGCTCACCGTCGCCTGCGTGACCACGGTCGTCACCGCCGGAGGCACCCGCCTCGCCCACGCGGCCCGTACCGCCCGCCGCACCCCCGCCGCCCTCCTGCGCACCGCCGACGGAGCCCGCTCGTGACCGCGACCTTCCCCGACCTGTACATGTCCCCGCGGCTGCTCGCCCCCGGCGCCGCGCCGGCCGACCCGACCACCCACCACCAGCGCTACGGCCCCCTCCCGTACGGCGATCCCGAGACCGTGCTGCGCACGGTGGCCGAGTCCGGTCTCACGGGGCGCGGCGGGGCCGCCTTCCCGACGTACCGCAAGCTGGTCGCGGTCGCCGAGGCGGGCCGCCGCACCGGCCGGGCCCCGGTGGTCGTCGCCAACGGCGCGGAGGGCGAGCCCGCCAGCCGCAAGGACAGGACGCTGCTGCATCTGTCCCCGCACCTGGTCCTGGACGGACTGCAGATCGCGGCGCACGCGGTCGGCGCCGGCGCGGCGTATCTGGGCGTGGCGGACGGTGCGACCTGGCTGGAGTCCGCGCTCGCAAGGCGCTCCCACGACCCGCTGCCGGTCACCGTCGTCCGGCTGCCCACCTCCTTCCTCTCCGGACAGGCCTCGGCCCTCGCGCGGTTCGTCTCCGGCGGCCCCGCGCTGCCCGCCCACCCGAGCCCGCCGGTCCGCGAGCGGGGCGTGCACCGGGCGCCGACGCTCGTGCAGAACGTGGAGACCCTCGCCCAACTCGCGCTCGTCGCCCGCTACGGCGCCGACTGGTACCGCAGCGCCGGTACCCCCGCCCAGCCGGGCAGCGCCCTGTGCACGGTCCATGTCGCGGGACACGAGCCCCGGGTCATCGAGGCACCGTACGGTCTGCCGCTGACCCGGCTGCTGCCCCTGGCGGACGCCTCCGCGGTCCTCGTCGGCGGCTACCACGGCACCTGGATCCCGGCCCGTGAGGCCGCCGAACTCAGCCTGGACGCCGGTTACTTGGGAGCGGGGGTGCTGGCCGCGCTGCCCGCCGACCGCTGCGGCCTCGCCGAGACCGCCCGGGTCCTGCGCCATCTGGCCCTCCAGTCGGCCGGCCAGTGCGGCCCGTGCCTCAACGGCCTGCCCCGGATCGCCACCGCCTTCGGCACCCTTGCGTCCCCCGGCCCGCAGGGCACCGTGCGCACCGATCTCGCCCGCTGGTCCGGCCTGGTGGAGGGCCGGGGCGCCTGCCACCACCCGGACGGCACGGTCCGGCTGGTCCGCAGCGCGCTGACGACCTTCGCCGCCGAGGTGGACGCGCACGCCCACGGCCACTGCACGGCCACCGACCGCACCCCGCTGCTGCCCGTACCCCAGGAGGCCTGACATGGACCGGCAGATGCACCTGGACATCGACTGGACGTCCTGCCGGGGCCACGGCCTGTGCGCGGAACTCCTCCCGGAGCACATCACGCCCGACGAGTGGGGCTACCCGCTGGTCGACGGCACGCCCGTCCCCGAGCGGACGCTGAAACGGGCCCGCCGAGCCGCCGCCGACTGCCCCGTACTCGCCCTCAAGCTCACCTCCACGACGGCTGTCTGACGGATCATCAGCCGAGGTCTCCGCCCCTGCTGCTAGAGCCACCCGGCGAATTCCAGCAACAGCTCCGCATCCCGCCCCCGCCCCACCCGGAGCGCCCGCACCCCCGACTCGACGGCCCGGAAGAGCGTCCACCCCCGTACCCGCTCCTGGTCCAGCTCCAACGACTCCGCCAGCTTGCGCACCCGCCGCCGCGTGATCGCCGCCCCCGACGGCGAGGCGATCAGATCCTCCACCCGGTCCCGCACCAGCCGCGCCAGATCGAACGCGCACTCACCGACCACCGGATCCGGCCCCACCGCCAGCCACGGCGTCCGCTCGGCCGCCAGCACCTTGCTCTGCCGGAACGTCCCGTGCAGCAGCCGGTGTTCGGGCGGCGCGGCCAGCAACTCCGCCCGGGCCGTGAGCGCGGCGTCCACCAGCGCCACGACCTCCCCGACGGCACTCGCCCGCATCGCCTCGGCCTGCCGTCCGGTCCGCTCGGCCACCGTCTCGAAGCGCCCCGCGACCCCGCCGTCGGCCGGCGGCTCCACCCACAGCCGCCGCAGCGTCCCCGCCGCCTCCAGCAGCGCCTTCGCCTCCGGCAGCGACCGGACCGAGACATCCGGGTGCAGCCGTTCGAGCAGCAGCACCCCCTCCGTGACCGGCCCGTCGAGCAGGTGTACGGCACCCAGCCCGCCCCAGTGCGCCAGCGCCGCCCGCTCCGCCTCCGGCCGGAACCGGGGCGGGGCCAGCTTGAGCACGGCGGGTGTCCCGTCCGCCCGGCGCACCAGCATCACCAGGCTGCTCCGGCCGCCGGGCATCTGCACCCGCTCGACGGTCAACTCGCGTAGAGCGACGGCCTGTCCGGCCGCCTCCGGCAGCTTCTCCAACCAGTCGTCACCGCTCGGTGCCGTCTCACCGAGCGCCCGCACCAGCCGCTGCGGCGGTTCGAAAGCCATGCGCGAGTCGTTCCCTTCCCTCTCCGGGTCACGCCGTCGGCGTCGCCGAGACTCCGGGGGTCGCCGCATCCGTACCCGCCCGCTCGGCGAGCCCAGGGAAGGCTACGCTCCCGCCGCGCCAGCGCGCCGCGCGCACCGCCGCCTCCCGCAGCGCCCCGGCCGCCTCCCGGCGCCGCTGGTCCGCGGCTGCCCGCACCAGATCCGAGTACACCCCCGCCACCCGGCCCTCCAGTTCCGCGGCCAGCCGGACCGCCGTCGCCGCGTCCGTCACCGGGAACGGCAGGGCGTACGCGGCGCTCGCGGCGACCGGCTCGGCGCCCAGGTCGCGCACCTCGCGCACCAGCGCGTCCCGCCGCGCCCGGTGCGCGTCGTACGCGGCCCGCGCCTCGGTACGCCGGTCGGCACCGATCCGGCCGCCGACCACGCCGTACCCGTACACGGCGGCGTGCTCGGCGGCCAACGCCGCCTGGAGCGCCGTCAGCTCCCCGCCCGCCCCGCTCTTCCCGGGCTTCGGGCTCGCCGTGCTCCGGTCCGTCATCGGTTCCCCTCCGTCAGCAGATAGGCGTGGGCCGCCCCGGCCGCCGCCACCGAGGCCAGCAGCCGCGCCAGCTCACCCGGGACGTCGAGCAGCTCGGCCGTCCTGCGGTCCGCCAGCTCCCGCTCGGCCGCGGCGAGCGCCGCGAGCGCGTCCTTCTCGGTCACCGGCGCGGCCGGCGTCCCCGTGGCGGCGAGAGAAGACGTAGAGGGCGAAGGGGAGGTGGAGGGCGTACCAGATGTAGAGGATGTAGAGGACGTAGGGGGCGTAGGGGACTTCTGTGAGGTGGAGGGGGACGCGGTCGGGGAAGCCCCGCTGCCGCCGCCGAACGCCTCCACGTGCCGGACGACCTCCGCCCGCAGCGGTGCGAGCCGCTGCGCCAGCGTGGGATGGGCGGCGAGGACGGCGTCGTACCGCGCCAGCAGCCCGCCGCTGTCCTCGGCCGCACGCGCGCGTGCCCGTTCGCCCACCGACGGGCTGCCGTCGGCGACCTCCTCCTCGGAGCGCTCGGAGCCTGACGAGCAGCCCACGAGCAGCGCCGCCCCGGCGGCCGACGCGAGCAGGGTTCTTCTGCGCGGCCCGGAGCGGGCGCGCGGAACGAGCGGGAACGGCACGGCAGACGTCCTCGGGGAATACGTGCGAACGGAGGACCGGGAAGGGAACAGGTCCGTGATCACCGTACCCGCGCGCACGCCGGAGCGAGGCCTCCGCCACCCTCCGTGCACGGGTGGACGGCAACACTCCCCGCGACCGGATACCCTTTGATCAGACACGCGACCCATCCCACAACAGCACACGCGGCCGAGGAGTCACCCGGATGAGCACCACCCAGAGCGAGAGGCTGCGAGAGCTCCTGGAACCGCTCGTCACCTCCCAGGGCCTGGATCTCGAAGAGATCGCCGTGGACTCCGTCGGTCGCAAGCGTGTGCTGCGCGTCGTCGTCGACTCCGACACCGGGGCGGACCTGGACCAGATCGCCGATGTGAGCCGCGCGCTCTCGGCGAAGCTCGACGAGAGCGACGCGATGGGCGCGGGCGAGTACACCCTCGAGGTCGGCACCCCGGGCGCCGAGCGCTCCCTCACCGAGCACCGCCACTACGTGCGCGCCACCGGCCGGCTGGTGAAGTTCCAGCTGACCGAGGGCGGCGAACTGGTCGCGCGGATCCTGAAGGCCGACGAGGACGGCCTCGACCTCGAAGTGCCCGGTGTGAAGGGCCGCAGGGCCACGACCCGCAGAGTCGGCTTCCCGGACATCGAGAAGGCGCGCGTGCAGGTCGAGTTCAACCGCAAGGACCAGGACGTCAAGGACGAGAAGGAAGAGGAGGCGTAGCCGTGGACATCGACATGAGTGCCCTGCGGGGCTTGGTACGGGAGAAGGAGATCTCCTTCGACCTGCTGGTCGAGGCGATCGAGTCGGCCCTCCTCATCGCCTACCACCGCACCGAGGGAAGCCGCCGACACGCGCGCGTGGAGCTCAACCGGGAGACCGGGCATGTGACCGTGTGGGCGAAGGAGGACCCCGAGGACCTCGAAGAGGGCCAGGAGCCCCGCGAGTTCGACGACACCCCGTCCGGCTTCGGCCGTATCGCCGCCACCACCGCCAAGCAGGTGATCCTGCAGCGGCTGCGCGACGCCGAGGACGATGCGACGCTCGGCGAGTACGCCGGCCGCGAGGGCGACATCGTCACCGGCGTGGTCCAGCAGGGCCGCGACCCCAAGAACGTGCTCGTGGACATCGGCAAGCTGGAGGCCATCCTCCCGGTCCAGGAACAGGTCCCCGGCGAGACGTACCCGCACGGCATGCGCCTGCGCTCGTACGTCGTCCGGGTGGCCAAGGGTGTCCGAGGTCCCTCGGTCACGCTTTCGCGGACCCACCCCAATCTGGTGAAGAAGCTGTTCGCGCTGGAGGTGCCGGAGATCGCCGACGGGTCCGTCGAGATCGCCGCCATCGCCCGCGAGGCCGGCCACCGCACCAAGATCGCCGTACGGTCCACCCGTTCGGGCCTGAACGCCAAGGGAGCCTGTATCGGCCCCATGGGCGGCCGGGTGCGCAACGTGATGGGCGAGCTGAACGGCGAGAAGATCGACATCGTCGACTGGTCGGACGACCCGGCCGAGATGGTGGCGAACGCGCTGTCCCCGGCCCGGGTCTCCAAGGTCGACGTGGTGGACCTCGCGGCCCGCTCCGCGCGCGTGACCGTGCCCGACTACCAGCTGTCCCTGGCGATCGGCAAGGAGGGCCAGAACGCCCGCCTCGCCGCCCGCCTCACCGGCTGGCGGATCGACATCCGACCGGACACCGAGCAGACGTCCGACTAGCAGACGTCCGACTAGATGTCCCACCTGTCCTACCTGGGGTTGGGCCGTTCGGGGGAATAGATCCAGGCCGAGGCCCGCTCAGATCACGTCAGATGTATCGCGGCAACCGTTCGACTCCTGCCCCGAAGGGGTGAGGTGGCCGCGGGGAGGTAGACTTAACTGTGTCTGGCCGGACGCACGCCGGAGCATGCCCTGAACGCACCTGTGTGGGGTGCCGGAAGCGAGCGGCCAAGACGGAGCTGCTGCGCATCGTGGCGGTCGAGGACGCCTGCGTCCCCGATCCTCGCGGTACGCTGCCCGGCCGGGGTGCGTATGTGCACCCCGCACCGGTCTGTCTCGACCAGGCGGTACGCCGCCGGGCGTTCACGCGGGCGTTGCGAGCCCCGGGAGCGCTCGACACAAAGGCGTTGCGCCAGTACGTCGAGCAGACGACAGTTGCCGATCGGGCAACACCGTAAGAAGCGCGTCGCGCGGATCGTCCGTGCGGCCAGGTACCCCGCGAGTGGGAAGTAGGTCGAGATTGCGATGAGCACTCGATGAGCACGCGATGAGTACGCCCATGAAGTAGCGACGGTCCGGCGGCAACCCGGACCTAAAAGGAGCGAAGTGGCTAAGGTCCGGGTATACGAACTCGCCAAGGAGTTCGGCGTGGAGAGCAAGGTCGTCATGGCCAAGCTCCAAGAACTCGGTGAATTCGTCCGTTCGGCGTCTTCGACCATCGAAGCGCCCGTAGTCCGCAAACTGACTGACGCCTTCCAGGGCGGCGGCAAGCCCGCCCCGCGCAAGGCCTCCCCCAAGCCTGGTGCGCCCTCCCCGGCGCAGTCGGCCCGTCCGGCCGCCCCGCGTCCGGCCGCCCCCAGGCCCGCCGCGCCTCAGGCGCCCACGACTCCGGCCGCCCCTGCGGCCTCGTCGGCCCCCGCGCCGGCGACCCCGGGCCCGCGTCCCGTGCCCGGTCCCAAGCCCGCGCCGCGTCCGGCGCCCGCCGCCCCGGAGTTCACCGCTCCGCCGTCGGCCCCGGCCGCACCGCAGGCCCCCCGTCCGGCCGCAGCCCAGGGCCCGCGCCCCGGCGCTCCTCGGCCCGGCGCCCGTCCGGGCGGTCCCGGCCAGGGTCAGCAGGACCGCGGTCAGCGTCCGGCCGCCGGCCAGGGCCCGCGCCCCGGTGGCGCCGGCGCCCCCCGTCCGGGCGGCGGCCGTCCGTCCGGCCCGCGTCCGGGCAACAACCCCTTCACGTCCGGCGGCAACGCCGGTATGGCCCGTCCGCAGGCCCCCCGTCCGCAGGGCGCCCCGCGCCCCGGCGGCCCGGGTGGTGCCCCCGGTGGCGGCGGCCCCCGTCCCCAGGCGCCCGGCGCCCCGGGCGGCGGTCCGCGTCCGCAGGCTCCGGGCGGTTCCCGTCCGTCGCCCGCCGGTATGCCGCGTCCGCAGGGTGCGGGCCCCGGCGGTCCGCGTCCCGGCGGTCCGCGTCCCAACCCCGGCATGATGCCGCAGCGTCCCGCTGCCGGCCCCCGTCCCGGCGGCGGCCCCGGCGGTGGCGGCCGTGGCCCGGCCGGAGCCGGTCGTCCCGGCGGTGGCGGGCGTCCGGGTGGCGGCGGCTTCGCCGGCCGTCCGGCCGGTCCCGGCGGCGGTGCCCGTCCGGGTGGCGGCGGCTTCGCCGGTCGTCCCGGTGGCGGTGGCCCCGGCGGTGGCGGCGGCTTCGGCGGCGGCGGTGGCCGTCCCGGCTTCGGCGGCCGTCCCGGCGGTCCCGGTGGCCGCGGTGGCACGCAGGGCGCCTTCGGCCGCCCCGGCGGCCCGGCCCGTCGTGGCCGCAAGTCGAAGCGTCAGCGTCGCCAGGAGTACGAGGCCATGCAGGCCCCGTCCGTCGGCGGTGTGATGCTGCCGCGCGGCAACGGCGAGACGATCCGTCTCTCCCGCGGCGCGTCGCTCACCGACTTCGCGGAGAAGATCAACGCCAACCCGGCGTCGCTCGTCGCGGTCATGATGAACCTCGGCGAGATGGTCACCGCGACCCAGTCCGTCTCCGACGAGACCCTCCAGCTCCTCGCGGGCGAGATGAACTACGAGGTTCAGATCGTCAGCCCGGAGGAGGAGGACCGCGAGCTGCTCGAGTCCTTCGACATCGAGTTCGGCGAGGACGAGGGCGACGAGTCCGACCTGGTGGTCCGTCCGCCGGTCGTCACCGTCATGGGTCACGTCGACCACGGAAAGACCCGACTGCTCGACGCCATCCGCAAGACCAACGTCATCGCGGGCGAGGCCGGCGGCATCACCCAGCACATCGGTGCCTACCAGGTCGCGACCCAGGTCAACGACGAAGAGCGCAAGATCACCTTCATCGACACCCCGGGTCACGAGGCCTTCACCGCCATGCGTGCGCGTGGTGCGAAGTCCACGGACATCGCGATCCTGGTCGTCGCGGCCAACGACGGCGTCATGCCGCAGACGGTCGAGGCGCTCAACCACGCCAAGGCGGCCGACGTCCCGATCGTCGTCGCGGTCAACAAGATCGACGTCGAGGGCGCCGACCCGACCAAGGTGCGCGGTCAGCTCACCGAGTACGGCCTGGTGGCCGAGGAGTACGGCGGCGACACCATGTTCGTCGACATCTCCGCCAAGCAGGGTCTGCACATCGACTCGCTGCTGGAGGCCGTGGTCCTCACGGCCGACGCCTCGCTCGACCTGCGGGCCAACCCGCACCAGGACGCGCAGGGCATCTCGATCGAGTCCCGTCTCGACCGCGGCCGCGGTGCCGTGGCGACGGTCCTCGTGCAGCGAGGCACCCTGCGGGTCGGCGACACGATGGTCGTGGGCGACGCCTACGGTCGCGTCCGCGCCATGCTCGACGACAACGGCAACAACGTGGCCGAGGCCGGCCCGTCGACGCCGGTCCAGGTCCTGGGTCTGACCAACGTCCCGGGCGCCGGCGACAACTTCCTCGTCGTCGAGGAGGACCGTACGGCCCGCCAGATCGCCGAGAAGCGTGCCGCCCGCGAGCGCAACGCGGCCTTCGCCAAGCGCACGCGCAGGTTCTCCCTGGAGAACCTGGACGCGGCCCTGAAGGCCGGCGAGGTCCAGCAGCTGAACCTGATCATCAAGGGCGACGCGTCCGGATCGGTCGAGGCGCTGGAATCCTCCCTGCTCCAGCTGGACGTCGGCGAAGAGGTCGACATCCGCGTCCTGCACCGCGGCGTCGGTGCGGTCACGGAGTCGGACATCGACCTGGCCATGGGCTCGGACGCGATCGTCATCGGCTTCAACGTCCGGGCAGCCGGCCGTGCGCAGCAGATGGCGGAGCGCGAGGGCGTCGACGTGCGCTACTACTCGGTCATCTACCAGGCGATCGAGGAGATCGAGGCGGCCCTGAAGGGTCTCCTCAAGCCGGAGTACGAAGAGGTCGAGCTCGGTACGGCGGAGATCCGCGAGGTCTTCAAGTCGTCCAAGCTGGGCAACATCGCCGGTGTCCTCATCCGCTCGGGCGAGGTCAAGCGCAACACCAAGGCCCGCCTCGTCCGCGACGGCAAGGTCATCGCGGAGAACCTCAACATCGAGGGCCTGCGCCGCTTCAAGGACGACGTCACCGAGATTCGCGAAGGGTTCGAGGGCGGTATCAACCTCGGCAACTTCAACGACATCAAGATCGACGACGTCATCGCGACGTACGAGATGCGCGAGAAGCCGCGGGTGTAACCCACGGCCCGTGGTGCCGGTCCACTGGGACACAGTCCCGGAGGACCGGCACCGCTCCGTCTGGAGAAACCCTGCGCAGGACGCCACCACGGAGCCCTGCGCAGGGCACCGGGACGGGGCCTGGCGCGGGGTACCTGGACGAAGCTCCGGGCCGCCCCGGGACGAGCCTCTGCGCGGGTCTCCGGCCGGAACCCCCCTACATGGCCTGATACAGGCTGCCGCTGCCGAGACGGAGTTCTCGACCGGTGCCTGGACGAAGCTCTGTGAGGGCTCCGGACGAAACTCCGCGCGAGGTGCGGGACCGAGCCCTGGTGCCGGGTGTCCGGGAGGAAACTCTGTGCGGGTCGCCGCGACGGATCTCTGCCTGGGGTGCCGCGAGGGTGCCCTGTGAAGGGTGCCGGGGCGGTGCCCTGGGCGGGGTGCCGCGACGGGACCTGGTGCCTGGTGTCAGGTCGAAGCTCTGTATGGGTTGCTGCGACGGGATCTGGTGCAGGGTGTCGGGGTGATGGCTCAGTGCGGGGTCTCGGGACGGAACTCTGTGTGGGGTGACGTGGCGGTGCTCGGTGTGGGGTGCCGGGGCGGAGCTCTGCGTGGGTGACGTGGCGGTGCTCGGTGGAGGGTGTCGGGATGGAGCTCTCTGCGGGGTGCGGCGGCGGAGCCCCGGGTGGGGGCACTTCTCGTCCGGCCGAGTCGGGTGGGTGGGTGGGTGGGAAACTCCGTCGAGCCGGCGGCAGGATCGCGGTACCGTTCATGATGCCCCTGTCCCACACGGCCGACAGGGCCATCGATCCCGTACCGGCGGGTGAACCGGCTGCGCATGTACGTGGGGACTCTGTCCTTCGACCTGCTCCTCGGCGACGTCCACTCGCTGAAGGAGAAACGCTCCGTCGTCCGGCCCATCGTCGCCGAGCTCCAGCGCAAGTACGCGGTGAGCGCGGCCGAGGTCGACCACCAGGACCTCCACCGCAGGGCCTGCATAGGCCTCGCCATGGTCTCCGGTGACGCGGAGCACCTGACCGACGTACTGGACCGGTGCGAACGGCTCGTCGCCGCCCGCCCGGAGGTGGAACTGCTGTCGGTCAGACGCCGTTTCCACGGCGAAGACGACGACTGACCACAGAACAGCACACAGACACGACACGCAAGAAAGAACGGGAGACGGACCAGTGGCCGACAACGCGCGCGCCAAGAGGCTGGCGGACCTCATCCGAGAGGTGGTGGCGCAGAAGCTGCAGCGCGGGATCAAGGACCCGCGGCTCGGTTCCCACGTCACCATCACGGACACCAGGGTCACAGGTGACCTCCGGGAGGCGACCGTCTTCTACACCGTGTACGGCGACGACGAGGACCGCAAGGCCGCCGCGGCCGGTCTGGAGAGCGCCAAGGGCATCCTGCGCTCCGAGGTCGGCCGCGCGGCCGGCGTGAAGTTCACGCCGACGCTGGCCTTCGTCGCCGACGCCCTCCCGGACAACGCCCGCACCATCGACGACCTCCTCGACAAGGCGCGCGCCGCCGACGAGAAGGTCCGCGAGGCGTCCGCGGGCGCCGGGTACGCCGGCGAGGCCGACCCGTACCGCAAGCCCGGTGACGACGAGACGGACGACACCGCCGAATGAACCGCAAGTCCACCGCGCCCGACGGCCTGGTCATCGTCGACAAGCCGTCGGGCTTCACCTCCCACGACGTCGTGGCCAAGATGCGCGGGATCGCCAAGACCCGCCGCGTCGGCCACGCCGGCACGCTCGACCCGATGGCGACCGGTGTCCTCGTCCTCGGTGTGGAGAAGGCGACCAAGCTCCTCGGTCACCTCGCCCTCACCGAGAAGGAGTACCTCGGGACGATCCGCCTCGGCCAGACGACCCTGACCGACGACGCCGAGGGCGAGATCACCGCCTCCGCCGACGCCTCCCGGATCACCCGGGAGGCCATCGACGCCGGCATCGCCAAGCTCAGCGGCGCCATCATGCAGGTGCCGTCCAAGGTCAGCGCCATCAAGATCGACGGCGTACGGTCGTACAAGCGGGCCCGCGAGGGCGAGGAGTTCGAGATCCCGGCCCGCCCGGTGACCATCTCCTCCTTCGCCGTGTACGACGTCCGCGACGCCGTCGCCGAGGACGGCACCCCCGTCCTGGACCTGGTCGTCTCGGTCGTCTGCTCCTCCGGCACCTACATCCGCGCCCTCGCCCGCGACCTGGGCGCCGACCTCGGCGTCGGCGGACATCTCACCGCCCTGCGCCGCACCCGGGTCGGCCCCTACAAGCTGGACTCCGCCAAGACGCTCGACCAGCTCCAGAAGGAACTGGCCGTGATGCCGATCGCCGAGGCCGCCGCGGCCGCGTTCCCCCGCTGGGACGTGGACGCCAAGCGGGCCCGGCTGCTCACCAACGGCGTCCGCCTGGAGATGCCCGAGGAGTACGCGGGCGCCGGCCCGGTCGCCGTCTTCGACCCCGAGGGCCGCTTCCTCGCCCTGGTGGAGGAGCAGAAGGGCAAGGCCAAGAGCCTCGCCGTGCTGAGCTGACCCTCCGCGCCACGATTCTCCGCGCCACGCACCGCTCTGCCCGTGGAGCGGCGGACACGGGGTGATCCATTGCCCCGCCGCTCCACGGTCCCCCCTCGGTTCCCCCACCCCTAGCCTGCGTCCGGCCGCCCGGGTTCATTCACCCGACCGGGCAGGCGCTCGGAGTGAACCGAGGGAGCGCAGGGGGGCGCTTTCGCCACGGCCCCTGTTCTCTTGATCACCGCACGCCTACCGTCGAACCGAGGGTACGAGGGCGCTGCGGGGAGGTAGGGCGATGGCGGGACGGGGCCCGTGGACGGACGACGACCACGGCGTGGACACCGCCTCCACCGGCGCACCCCGGGACACACCCCTCGGCGCCACCCACCCCGCCACCCACCCGGCCACCCCGCTGGTCCGCCTCCGCGACCTCGCCGGCCGCCCGCGCGGCACCGGCTTCGTCGCCGACCACCTCGGCACGGTCGTCACCAGCCACGAGGCCGTGGCCGGCCTGCCCCGCCTCACCCTGCACGGCGCCGACGGCCGTGTCTGCGCCGTGACCGCGGAGGCGGTCACCCCGCTCCCGGAGCTGAACCTCGCCCTCGTCCGCACGGAGGGGCTCGGCACCGACCCGCTCCCGGTGACCACCCGAGAACCCGTCGGCACCGGGACGTACGTCCGGCTGGCCGCGGGCTGCTGGCGCGAGGCGCGCGTGCTGGGCGCGACCGGGGCGACGTACCACCCGGCCGCCGGCCACGTCCACCGGCTCGACGGCGCCCTGGAGCTGGCCATCGGCACGGCGGGCCGGGACGCGCTGCGGCCCGGCGGCGGCGCGAGCGGGGGACCGGTCCTGGACGCGGGGACGGGCGCGGTCGTCGCGGTCCTGGGCACCACCCTGCGCTCCGGCGACCGCGAGGGCGGCTTCGCCGTCCCCCTGCGCCCCGCGGCCCCCGGCCCCCTGGCGGAGCTGCTCGCCCGCAACGCGGCGACCGCGCCCGCGTACGGAGCCGACCTCAATCTCGCGGGTGTTCTGGAGCTCACCGCCACCTCGGTGGCCTCCGACGGCCCGCCCGGCGCCTTCTCCGGTCACCCGGGAGGCCCCGGCGGCACCACCGTGGCCACCGTCGAACGCGTCGCGCCGGCAAGGGAGTTCGCCGCCTTCGCCAAAGGCCCGGCGGCCGTCCTCGGGCTCGTCGGACCACCCGGCAGCGGCCGTACGACGGAACTCGCGGCCCTCGCCGCCCGCCGCACCCGGGGCCCCGAACCCGCCCCCACCCTGTGGCTGCGCGGCGCCGACCTCGCGCAGGACGACGACTCGCTCGCCGACGCGGCCCGCAGGGCACTGACCCGTGCCGCCCGTATCGTCGCCGCCTCCCGTGCCGCCCGCCCGACGGCACTCGTGCCGGACCCGTCGGGGGCGCCCTCCTCCGGGACCGACCCCGCCCTCCTCGGCGACATCGGCCCCGACCGCCTCGCCCGCCTCGCCCACGCCGCCGGCCGCCCGCTGCTCCTCCTCCTCGACGGCCCCGAGGAGATGCCCCCCGTCCTCGCCCACCGGCTCGCCGACTGGACCGAGGGCACCGCGCAGTGGCTGCGGCACACGGGCGCACGCCTGCTGGTGGCCTGCCGCGCCGAGTACTGGGAGTGCGCCGGGACCCGGTTCCCGCCCGGGATGCTGTACGAGGGCACGGGCCCCCGGGAGGAGACGGCCGCGGCGCTCCCGCCCTGCGTCCCGCTCGGCGACCTCACCCCCGACGAGGCCCGCGCCGCCCTGGCCCGGTACGCCGTCCCCGGCACCGCGCTCACCGGCCCCGACGCCCGGCACCCGCTCACGATCCGGCTCCTCTCCGAGGTCCGCGCCGCCCTCCCCGCCCCACCGCCCGCCCACCCCGTCGACCGCCACGAGGTCCTCGCCGCCTACCTCGACCTGATGTGCCTGCGCGTCGCCGTCCGCCTCGCCGCGGAGAACGGCCTGCGCGGCACCGCGGTCCGCCGGCTCGCGGCGAAGGTCTCCGGCCAGGTTCACGAGGCCGCCCGGCGCAGCCTCGGGCCGGGCCAGGGCGAGCTGGACCGGGAGTCCTTCGAGGCGGTGTTCCCCTGGGGACCGGCACCCGCCCGGCTCGGCGGCGGCACCGGATGGGCCCACGCCGTCCTCACCGAGGGCCTGCTGGTGCCCGCCGGCGGCGGCTACCGCTTCGCCCACGAGGAACTCGCCGACTGGATCCAGGGCGTCCACCTCGACCTCGACGAGGCCCTGCGCGCCCTCGTCCACCGCCGCCGCACCCCCGAGGGCGCCCACCCGCTCCCCGTCCCGCACCACCGCATCGGCCCCGTCGTCCAGGCGCTGATCCTCCTCGGCCGCCAACAGGGCACGCGGCAACTCCGCCGCCGACTGGAGGAGTTGCTGCGCGCCCTGGACGCCGAGGGCACGTCCTGGTGGGCCGCCCGACTCCTCGCCGAAACCCTGCTCCGCGTCCCGGACGCCACGCCCTACACCGGAGTTCTGCGACTGCTGGCGGACCGCATCGTGGCGGCGGCCGAGAGAGCCGAGGAGGGCGAGGAGACGGGCGAGGGGGCCGAGGAGGGCGAGGGGGCCGCGGGGGTTGAGGGCGCGGTTCGGCCGGTGGCGGGGGGCGAAGGGCCCGGCACGGCCCTGGCCTCGGGCGGGCGGCCGGACCGGGGTGCGGCGGCCGACGAGCAGCCGCACCGGGGGGCCGGCCGGGGCGAACAGGTCGGCCGGTGCGCTGAGTTCGGGCCCGGGTTCTGGACGCGGCTCGCCCTCCCGCCCGAGCTGTGCCTGGATCTGCTGCGCCGGCTCGTCCTCGCCGACGCCGCCCCGGAGCGCGTCGGCGCCCCCCGGTACCTCGACGCCGTCGCCCGTCTCCTCGCCGACGACCCCACCGCCGTACAGCCGTGCCTCACCCGCTGGTTCGACGACCAGCGGCCGCTGCCCGCGACCCCGCACGCCACCGTGGCCACGGCCGCGCAGGCGCTGCTGCACACGCACCGGCACCGGTCGCCGGACGACCTCACCGAGACGCTCGTCGGCTGCGGGCACCCCCGGGCCGCCGAACTGCTCACCGTGCTCGCCGAGGACGAGCCGTCCGCGCTCTGCCGGGCCGTCGACCGCTGGGCGCAGGACGAGCGGCCCGCCCGCCGCGCCGCCGCGCTGACGTACGCCCGGCACACCGCCGCGCACACCACCACCGACACCGACCGGGGCCTGCTGCGCCACGCGGCGCTCGCGCTGCTCGCCCGCCCCGCCGACTCCCCCCTGCACGGCGGCGCGCTCGCCCTCCTCGTCCGCGACCCCGAGACCCGCGACCGTCATCTGCCCCGGGCGCTGGAGCGCTTCGCGGCGGGCGATCCGCAGCTCCCGGCGAGCGCCCTGCTGACCGCGCTCGACACCCATCCCGAGCCGGTCCTGGACGCCGTCCTCACCCGCCTGGGCAGCCCCGGCGCGAGCGGCACCCTGCGGGCCCTCGCCGACGCCACCCCGCCCGCGCTCGCCCACCGGGTCGCCGCCGTCGTACGGGATGCGGTACGGCGGCGGCCGGACACGGCGGGGGACGTCGCCGCGTACGTCGACCAGCGCCTCGACCAGGGGCCGGCCGCCCGCGCCGTCCTCCTCCCGCTGGTCACCGGTCTGCTGGAGACCGACGGCCCCGAGCAGGTACGAGCCGCGCTGGCCGGTGTCCTGCTGGCCCCCGGCACCCCCGGATCCCGGCCGCTGCGGCGTGAGCTGCTGGAGCACCTGCTGGCCCACGAGCACACGCCGGCCGTGCTGGACGCCGTCCTGCACGCGGCCCCGCAGCGCGGCGGCGACGAGCTGCGCGCCCTCGTCCACCGCACCGGGCTGCTCCTGGCCCGCACCCCGGACGGCGCGACGCGCTTCGACCGGGGCCTGGTCGAGCTGGCCCGGCACATCCCGGGGTTCGCCGCCCGGGCGACGGGCTGGTTCGCCGACGCGCCCGGGAACTGGGCGGTCCTGGTCGGCCCGGGCGCCCGGCGCACGCTGGAGGACCTCGCGGGGGTGCGGGTCCCCGCATGACCGGAACCACGGGCCCGCGGGCGCGCGTGGATCGAGTCACACCCCGATGCCGATGCGGGCAGGAAGCACCCGGCATGGCACCCTTAGACCTGCGTAAGAGCAACGGTTGATACGGACACGGGTTCGAGGAGCGGTCACAGTGCAGCGCTGGCGTGGCTTGGAGGACATCCCCGAGGACTGGGGACGCAGCGTCGTCACCATCGGCTCCTACGACGGGGTCCACCGCGGGCACCAGCTGATCATCCGGCACGCCGTGGACCGCGCCCGCGAGCTGGGCGTCCCCTCCGTCGTCGTCACCTTCGACCCGCACCCCAGCGAGGTCGTCCGCCCCGGCAGCCACCCGCCGCTGCTCGCCCCGCACCACCGCCGCGCCGAGCTGATGACCGAGCTGGGCGTCGACGCGCTGCTGATCCTCCCCTTCACCACCGAGTTCTCGAAGCTGTCGCCGGCCGAGTTCGTGGTGAAGGTCCTCGTCGACAAGCTGCACGCCCGGGCCGTCGTCGAGGGCCCGAACTTCCGCTTCGGCCACAAGGCCGCGGGCAACGTCGAGTTCCTCGCCGAGCAGGGCAAGGTGTACGACTTCGAGGTCGAGGTCGTCGACCTGGTGCTGTGCGGCGAGGCGGGCGGCGGCGAACCGTTCTCCTCGACCCTGACCCGCCGCCTGGTCGGCGCCGGCGACGTCGCGGGCGCCGCGGAGATCCTCGGCCGCCCGCACCGCGTGGAGGGCGTCGTCGTGCGCGGCGCCCAGCGCGGCCGGGAACTGGGCTTCCCCACCGCCAACGTCGAGACCCTCCCGCACACCGCGATCCCGGCCGACGGCGTCTACGCGGGCTGGCTGCACGTGGGCGGCGAGGCGATGCCGGCCGCGATCTCCGTCGGCACCAACCCGCAGTTCGACGGCACCGAGCGCACGGTGGAGGCGTACGCCATCGACCGTGTCGGCCTCGACCTGTACGGCCTGCACGTCGCCGTCGACTTCCTCGCCTTCGTGCGCGGCCAGGCGAAGTTCGACTCGCTGGAGGGTCTGCTGGAGCAGATGGCCGAGGACGTGAAGCGCTGCCGGGAGCTGGTGGCGGCGGCGGAGTAGCGTTCCCGGGGTTTCCGGCGCCCCGGCGTTTCCGGTGCGGTAAGGCCGAAGGGCGGCCGGTGTCCGACGACACCGGCCGCCCTTCGGCGTACGTCACTGCTGCGGGGGCGGAGGCGGGGGAGGGGTCTGGCCGCCGTCGCCGTCCGGCTGGGGCGGTGGCGGGTAGCCGTAGCCCGCCGGGGGCTGGGGCGGCTGGGGGTAGCCGTAACCGGCCGGGGGCTGGGGCGGCTGCGGCTGCGGCGGATAGGGCTGACCGGTCGGCTGCTGGGCCTGCGGTGCGTACGGGGACTGACCGGGAGGGCCCTGCGGGGGGTACGGCTGCGGCGGCAGGCCCGTGTGCGGAGGCTGGGCTGTGTGCGGCGCCTCGGGCGGGTACGGCTGGCCGGGGAAGGGCTGGGCCGGATACGGCTGACCCGCTCCGGGCCGGCCGGGGGCGGCCGGGAAAGGCGCCGGCCGGCCGGGATGCGGCTGACCGGCATAGGGCTGCCCGGGGCCCGCCTGGCCGGGGAACCCGCCCTGCTGGGCCGGATACGGCTGACCCGGCTGACCGGGATACGGCTGGTGCTGGCCCGGGTACGGCGGCTGCTGCAGGCCCGGCATCGGCGGGGCGGCGACCGGCGGCGGGTTGCCGTCGTTCGTCCACAGGCCGTGCATCTGCTGATGCCGTACGAAGTCCTCCGCGACCATCGCCGCGAGGTTGAAGTACGCGTCCCGCACCTTGGGGCGCATCATGTCGAGGTCGACCTCGGCACCGGCCGCGAGATGCTCGTCGAACGGGACCACGACCACACCGCGGCAGCGCGTCTCGAAGTGCTGCACGATGTCCTCGACCTTGATCATCTTCCCGGTCTCGCGCACCCCCGAGATGACGGTGATGGACCGCGAGACCAGCTCCGCGTACCCGTGCGCGGACAGCCAGTCCAGGGTCGTACTGGCGCTGCTCGCCCCGTCGACCGACGGCGTGGAGATGATGATCAGCTGATCGGCGAGGTCGAGCACCCCGCGCATCGCGCTGTAGAGCAGGCCGGTGCCCGAGTCGGTGAGGATGACCGGGTACTGCTTGCCGAGCACGTCTATCGCGCGCCGGTAGTCCTCGTCGTTGAAGGTCGTGGAGACGGCCGGGTCGACGTCGTTGGCGATGATCTCCAGACCCGAGGGCGCCTGGGAGGTGAACCGCCGGATGTCCATGTACGAGTTGAGGTACGGGATCGCCTGGACGAGGTCGCGGATGGTGGCCCCGGTCTCCCGCCGCACCCGTCGGCCGAGCGTACCGGCGTCCGGGTTGGCGTCGATCGCGAGGATCTTGTCCTGGCGCTCGATGGCGAGGGTGGAGCCGAGCGCGGTGGTCGTGGTCGTCTTGCCGACACCGCCCTTGAGACTGATGACGGCGATGCGGTAGCAGGAGAGCACCGGCGTACGGATCAGCTCCAGCTTGCGCTGCCGCTCCGCCTCCTCCTTCTTCCCACCGAGCTTGAAACGGGAGGACGAGGCGGTCGGACGGCCGCTCTTCGCCTTCTGCTTCTTGTTGTTGAGCAGCCGGTCCGAGGAGAGCTCGACAGCCGCGGTGTAACCCAGCGGCGCGGCACCGGGGTTGACCGGCTGTCGCTGATCGTGCTGGACGGCCTGCGGCCAGGCGGCGCCGGCCCGGGGGTCGACGGGCTGCTGCGGAGGCTGCGGCGGGTGCCCGGGCTGTGCGGCGGCGGGCTCGGCTGCGTGCGCGGGGTGCTGGGCCCCGTACGGCGGCTGCCCGGGCAAGCCCTGAGGCGCTCCCGGGACCTCGGGCGCACGTCCGTCGGCCTGGTGGGGGATACCGGGCTGGGGCTGGGGAGCGGGCGGCGTCTGGGGGAAGCCGTAGCCGGCAGGGGCGGGGGGCGCGGGGGGCTGTGGGAAGCCGTACGCACCGGCGGCGTCGGGCGCGGGCGGTCGGGGGAACCCGTACCCGTCAGGGGCGTTGGGGGCGGGAGGCGGCGGGAAGCCGTAGGCGGGCTGCTGCTGCGGGGCGGGCGGCTGGGGGGAACCCGTAGGCGGGCGGCTGGGGGACTGGCCGGGCGGCGGGCTGAGGCGCGGGCGGTGCCGCCTCGGGCCGGGCCGGCGCGGGTGCGGCCTGCTGATGAGGCAGCGGCTGGGCGGGCCACTGGGCCGCAGGCGCGGGAGCCGCGGGTTCGTACGACGGCGGCAACGGCGGCACCCCACCCTGCGGAACCGGCGGCGGAGCCCAGGCGGGCTGAGCGGCGGGCGCGGCCTGCTGCTCGGCGCCGTCGGGGGCGTCGGTCACGTCGGCGGCTTCGGCGGGCCCGGGAGCGGGCTGCCCGGAGTCCCCGCCGACGGCCACGCCTTCGGCGGAGTCGTCGGCAGAGGGGGAGGCGGGGGAATCCCCGTCGGCGTCGGTCGGGGCCTCGGACTCCCCTTCCGGAGCCGCCTCTTGGCCGTGCGACGGACCGCTGTCGGCGGCGGCGACGTCAGCCGCACCCGCCTCGGCCCCGACTCCGGGCTCGGAGTCGGTCCGCGCCTCGGGGTCGGTCCCGGCCTCGTCCTCGCTCGCGGCCGCGCCGGTCTCGCCGGCCGTCGCCTCCACCTGCTCGGCCGGCTCCGCGGTCGGTTCCTCGGTCTGCTCGCGGGTCTGCTCGCCGGCCTGCTCCTCGAGCTGCTGCTGCTCGAGGGCCACGGGGGAGATCCGCAGGGTGGCGCCGCTCTCCAGGTCCCCGCTCTCAGCACCGCTCGCCTCGACGGGCGCAGCCGGAACGGCGGCCGGCGCCTGCGGCACGGCCGGTGGGGCGAACGGCGCGGGAGGAGCGGCGGGAGGAGCGACCGGCGGGGCATAAGGCGCCGTGGCGGCACCCGGCATCTCCGGCGGCGGCGGGGGAACCTGCCCCGGCGGCAGGAACGGCGCGGGAGGCTGGAACGGAGCCAGGCCCGGCACCGGAGGCTGGAACGGAGCAGGCGTCGGCGCTGGACCGGCGGGAGCCGCCCCCTGTCCGGAGCCCTCCCCCTGGTTCGGCACGGGCCCGGAGACAGGAGCGACTGACGGCGCCCCCGGGTTCCCGCCGGTCCCGCCCGTCTCGGTGGCCGTCTCCGTGGCCGAACCCCCGCCCGCGTTCTGGGTGTACCAAGCGGGCGGCGCGTAGTCGATGGTGAACTCGCCCGTCATCTCGAGGGCGGATTCCGCGTCGGGCTGGTCATCGCCGGGTGTGGCCCAGCCCCCGCGCGTCCCGTCCCGATCGCTGCTCACAATTCCTCCTGGTGTGGTCGAGCACCCTCGGACACGCTCCTGCCGTGCCGGGGCGCGACCTTCTCGTCGTACGCGGTGGTTTCGAGGCCGTCCGAGGTCATCGACGCACCGGCCCTCCCCGAGGACACCGACACCCACCCCTGCGGGTTTCCGGCATGGCGCCCCGTACCAGCCTAATCATCAGATGCCCCGGCCCGGCAGGCCCGCCCACCCCCAGAAGGCCCGGAAGGCCCGGAACGACTCGGTCCTCGCGGGGCAGCCCGGCCGGCGTCAACGCGCGTCCCACCTCCAGGACTTTCCGAGGGCGAGCGCCCGGTTGCTGATGTGTCCGCGGTCCGCGCTGCACGGCGCTCCTGCTGCCAACGACCGGGAACGACGGGAGATAGGGTGCCCGTGAGCCATATGAGCAGTTGCGAATCGGCCGCGTAGAGCAGGCAGTTGTACGGCCGCACCCGAAAGGCAGTCCGACGTGAGCTTCGGCCCACCGCCGTCCGTCTACACCCATTCCACGATCGCCGCGGACAGCAGTGCGAAGAAGCGCCGCCGGTACTGGCTCGGGTGGGCCTCGGCCCTCGTGCTGGTCGCCGCTCTCGGCACCGGCTCCTGGCTCCTGTGGGGCCCCGAGCGCGCCGCGACGCCGAAGAAGCAGCCCGTCGTCGCCCAAGGCCCCCTGGACGTCCGCGAGACCGTCGAGAAGCAGCCCTCCGGCACGGTCGGCGCCATGGCCTTCCGGTTCTCCGTGGACGACCTGAGCCCCGGTGAGTCGTACGAGCTGCCCGGTATGTGGGCCACCGACAGGATCCTCGCCAAGGGCATCAACAAAACGCTCGTCGGTTTTGCCGTGGGCACCGACGCCGCCCCGGGCGACGAGAAGTGGAAGCTCCCCCTCGCCGGCCCGATATGCGGCTACACCCGTCATGTCACGGGCGACAACCGCACCGCCGTGCTCTACGCGGGCAAGGACGAAGAACACGCCCTCTGCGACCACGTTGCCTTCTTCGACCTCGACGACGGCAAGCAGGTCTGGTCGCACGAATTCCCCGTCCACGGCACCGGCGCCGGCTCACGGAAGCCGACGACCGACGCCCTCCAGGACACCCCGAGCGTGACCCTCACCCACGACACGGTCGCCGTCACCTGGGGCGGCGGCACGCTCGCCTACGACATGGACCACGGCAGGCAGCGGTGGAGCACCAGGGCGACCGGCTCCTGCCACGACGACGGTGCCGCCGGCGGAGGCGCGCTGCTCGTCCGCCAGCGGTGCTGGAACGGCGACGAGAACCTTCCGGTCGACAGCTGGGACCTCCTCACCTACAAGATCCGCAAGGTGGACCCGCAGACCGGCCGCACCCGGTGGACGTACTCCGCCGCCAAGGGGATCCGCTCGGTCGACGTCCCCTCCACCAACCCCGCCGTCCTCGCGGTGTCGGCCGGCGACACCGCCATCACCGAACTGCTCTCCCTCGACGACGACGGCAGGAACCGCGCCACGATCCGCCTCCAGAACGGCACCTACGTCGGCGAGTGCGCGCTCCAGGACGACTACACCGTCCTGGACTACTGCCCGACCGTCGCGGTCGGCGCCGGCCAGGTCTTCCTGCGCAGCAAGGACGACATCGGCAAGCACACCTCGAACTGGGTCATCGGCTTCGACCTGGCCACCGGGAACACCACCCGGAAGTTCGAGTCCGGCCCCGACTCCCTGCTGATCCCCGTCGACGTGAGCGGCGACCGGCTGCTCGCCCTGCGGGAGAGCCAGGACCGCATCGCCCCCAACGCGCTCGTCGCGCTCGACCCGAAGACCGGTCAGGAGAAGCCCTTCTTCTACTTCGACCTGCCGCCCGAGGGGGAGAACTTCACGTCGATCGACTTCACCGACGTCCTCGTCCAGGACGGCCGCCTCTACTTCGGCGCCAAGTCCCTCACCGGCCCCGCCAAGAACCAGCCGCGCTGGGTCTACGCCGTCCTCGGCATAGGCAGCAGCCCGCCGAACAACCCCTGAAAGGGAACGCCCGACCCCCCGCCCACAGGACACGACCGCAGATCCCCGACCACTTCCCTCAGCTGACCGGCCAATGCCACTCCGCCGACTCCGGCCCCACCACGGCCGCCGATCCGCCGTCGACGCCCGAACCGGCACCCGCCCCGGCCACACCATCCCCGCCCCGTGCCCCAGCCCACGACCTTCCACCGACCCCCACCCCCGCCGCCAGGCGCACGCGCCAGTCCCGCCTACCGCCTGCGGCCCCCGTCCGCCCGGACCCGGCTGCGTCAGCCTTGCCTCCCTGCTCGAGCGCCCGGCCTTACGCCGCCCCCGGCGCCCGGCGCCTGGCCCTGGCTGCGTCAACCTCGGGTTCCGCCCCGGCGGCTGCTTGGGCCGGCCCCTCCTGGCTGGTCCGGCCCGCGGCCTTCTGCCGCCCCCCACCCCCGGCGCCCAGGCCCGCACGCGCCGGCCCCGCCTCCTGCCCGCGGCCCCATCCGCCCGGACCCGGCCGCGCCCGCCTTGTTTCCCTGCTCAGGCCCTCGGTGTCCGCCGACTCCCTCTTGGCCCCTGGCCCCTGGCCCCCGGCCCGGCTGCGCCAGCCTGGCGTTCCTGCGTCGCCCCCGGCCGGCCACCGTCCGCCCGGGCGCGGCTGCGTCAACCTCCGTTTCCGCCCCGGCGCCCGGTTGGGCCAGTCCAGCCTCCCCGGTCCGGCCCGCGGCCTTCTGCCGCCCCCCACCCCCGGCGCCCAGGCCCGCACGCGCCGGCCCCGCCTCCTGCCCGAGGCCCCTGCCCCCCGTCGAGCGCCTTGCTCCCCGGCCCCGCCAAGCCTCGTCCGCCCGGCCCTCTTCCCCAGAGCTTCCGCCCTACCCCTCCACCCGATCCCTCTGATCCTCCCGGTCCCCCCGGTCCAGATCGAACTCCCCGTCCCGCGCCCCCAGCACGAACGCCCGCCACTCGCCCTCCGTGTAGCGCAGCACGGTGTCCGGGTCCAGTGAGGACCGCATCGCCACCGCGCCGCCCGGCAGGTCCGCGATCTCGACGCGCTCCTCGTGCTCCTCGGTGCCCGGCGCGCACTTCCACTCGACGCCGGAGATGTCGAGCGCGTACAGCTCGTCCCGCTCGCGCTCCTTGCGTGCCTTCATCTCGGCTTCGGTCTCCGCCATGGCGCCGCGTCCCCTTCCCCACTCTCTGCGACCGGTCCACCACCGATCGACGATACGAGCGTCACCCTAGTGGCCCCCCACCCGCCGCCGAGTTGGTTCGGATACCCGGGCGAAGGTGCCCGCCACCTCCTGGTACCCTGACTGTCGGCCGTTTGTGTACGCGCCCCCGGAGCCCTCCGTATCGAGGCCCTGGAGGCCGCGCCCAGCGGATCCCGCCAGCCGAGTCACGGAAGTCACCCCGAGAAGCAGACCGGGGGCACTCGGTGGCCACACACAGACCATGAGGAGTACGCGTGTCGCTCGACGCCGCTACGAAGAAGCAGATCATCGCCGAGTTCGGCCAGAAGGAGGGCGACACCGGCTCCCCCGAGGTCCAGGTCGCCATGCTCTCGCGTCGGATCTCCGACCTGACCGAGCACCTCAAGACCCACAAGCACGACCACCACTCCCGCCGGGGTCTGCTGATCCTGGTCGGCCAGCGTCGTCGCCTGCTGCAGTACCTGGCCAAGAAGGACATCCAGCGCTTCCGTACGCTGGTCGACCGCCTCGGCATCCGCCGCGGTGCGGCCGGCGCCAAGTAAGACGCGTGGAGGGAGCGGTTCCCGTCTGGGGGCCGCTCCCTTTTGCTGTACGTACGGAAACGTGCGGAGTGTCGCCGCCCCTTTGTAGTGTGGTAGCACGACGCATGACAGCACGACGCATGACGTATGACAGAGGGTGACGACGCCCAACGCGTCACACCCGCCGCAACACCCACAGAACGAGGAGAGGCGCACCTAGCCGCCGCCGGTCCTCGGTAGTGGCCCCCGGGGGAAGACAGCCCCGGGTGCTTCGATCGAAGACCGGCCCGCACCGCACGGCGCGCATCTCCGCCACCGTCCCGCCGCCACACGGGCGGCACGGGACGAAAAGACGACAAGTAACGGAGAAAACGCTAGTGGAGAACGAGACCCACTACGCCGAGGCCGTCATCGACAACGGCGCCTTCGGCACCCGCACCATCCGCTTCGAGACGGGCCGCCTGGCCCGCCAGGCCGCCGGCTCGGCCGTGGCCTACCTGGACGACGACACCATGGTGCTGTCGGCCACCACCGCCTCCAAGAACCCCAAGGACCAGCTCGACTTCTTCCCCCTGACGGTGGACGTCGAGGAGCGGATGTACGCCGCCGGCAAGATCCCCGGCAGCTTCTTCCGCCGTGAGGGCCGGCCGAGCGAGGACGCGATCCTCACCTGCCGCCTGATCGACCGCCCGCTGCGCCCGTCCTTCAAGAAGGGCCTGCGCAACGAGATCCAGGTCGTCGCCACCATCATGGCGCTCAACCCCGACCACCTGTACGACGTCGTGGCGATCAACGCCGCCTCCGCGTCCACCCAGCTGGCCGGCCTGCCCTTCTCCGGCCCGATCGGCGGCGTCCGTGTCGCGCTGATCAGCGGCCAGTGGGTCGCGTTCCCGACGCACACCGAGCTCGAGGACGCCGTCTTCGACATGGTCGTCGCGGGCCGCGTCCTGGAGGACGGCGACGTCGCGATCATGATGGTCGAGGCCGAGGCCACCGAGAAGACGATCCAGCTGGTCAAGGGCGGCGCCGAAGCCCCCACCGAGGAGGTCGTCGCGGCCGGTCTGGACGCCGCGAAGCCCTTCATCAAGGTGCTGTGCAAGGCCCAGGCCGACCTCGCCTCCAAGGCCGCCAAGCCGACCGGCGAGTTCCCGATCTTCCTCGACTACCAGGACGACGTCCTGGAGGCGCTGACCGCCGCGGTCAAGCCGGAGCTGGCCTCCGCGCTGACCATCGCGGGCAAGCAGGAGCGCGAGGCCGAGCTGGACCGCGTCAAGGGTCTGGCCGCCGAGAAGCTGCTCCCGGAGTTCGAGGGCCGCGAGAAGGAGATCTCCGCCGCGTACCGCTCGCTGACCAAGGCCCTGGTCCGTGAGCGCGTCATCAAGGAGAAGAAGCGCATCGACGGCCGCGGCGTCACGGACATCCGTACGCTCGCCGCCGAGGTCGAGGCCATCCCGCGGGTGCACGGCTCCGCGCTGTTCGAGCGTGGCGAGACCCAGATCCTGGGCGTCACCACCCTCAACATGCTCCGCATGGAGCAGCAGCTGGACACCCTCTCCCCGGTGACCCGCAAGCGCTACATGCACAACTACAACTTCCCGCCGTACTCCGTCGGCGAGACCGGCCGCGTGGGGTCCCCCAAGCGCCGCGAGATCGGCCATGGCGCCCTCGCCGAGCGCGCCATCGTGCCGGTCCTGCCGACGCGCGAGGAGTTCCCCTACGCGATCCGTCAGGTGTCCGAGGCCCTCGGCTCCAACGGCTCGACGTCGATGGGCTCGGTCTGCGCCTCCACCATGTCGCTGCTGAACGCCGGTGTGCCGCTCAAGGCCCCGGTCGCCGGTATCGCCATGGGTCTGATCTCCCAGGAGATCAACGGCGAGACGCACTACGTCGCCCTCACCGACATCCTCGGTGCGGAGGACGCCTTCGGCGACATGGACTTCAAGGTCGCCGGTACCAAGGAGTTCGTCACCGCCCTCCAGCTCGACACCAAGCTGGACGGCATCCCGGCCTCCGTCCTGGCCGCCGCCCTCAAGCAGGCCCGTGACGCCCGCCTCCACATCCTCGACGTGATGATGGAAGCGATCGACACGCCGGACGAGATGTCCCCCAACGCGCCGCGGATCATCACCGTGAAGATCCCGGTCGACAAGATCGGCGAGGTCATCGGCCCCAAGGGCAAGATGATCAACCAGATCCAGGAGGACACCGGCGCCGAGATCACGATCGAGGACGACGGCACCATCTACATCGGTGCCGCCGACGGCCCGGCCGCCGAGGCCGCCCGCGCCACGATCAACAGCATCGCCAACCCGACGATGCCCGAGGTCGGCGAGCGCTACCTGGGTACGGTCGTCAAGACCACCACCTTCGGCGCGTTCGTCTCCCTGCTCCCTGGCAAGGACGGTCTGCTGCACATCTCGCAGATCCGCAAGCTGGCCGGCGGCAAGCGCGTGGAGAACGTCGAGGACGTCGTCGGCGTGGGCCAGAAGGTCCAGGTCGAGATCGCCGAGATCGACTCCCGCGGCAAGCTCTCCCTCATCCCCGTGATCGAGGGCGAGGACGAGTCCGCCGAAGACGCGAAGGACGACTCCGACAAGTGACGTCGAGCAGCTCCAGGACGACGGCCCGCACCTCCTCGGAGGCGCGGGCCGTCGCCCGTACCCAAACCCTGATCAAGGGCGAGAACGGCATCGGCACGGTCCGCAAGACCACCCTCCCGGGCGGCCTGCGCATCGTCACCGAGACCCTCCCCTCGGTCCGCTCCGCGACCTTCGGCATCTGGGCGCACGTCGGCTCCCGCGACGAGACCCCCGCGCTGAACGGCGCCACGCACTACCTGGAGCACCTGCTCTTCAAGGGCACCACCCGCAGGTCGGCGCTGGACATCTCCTCCGCGATCGACGCGGTCGGCGGCGAGATGAACGCCTTCACCGCCAAGGAGTACACGTGCTACTACGCGCGCGTGCTCGACACCGACCTGCCGCTCGCCATAGACGTCGTCTGCGACATGCTGACGGGCTCGCTCATCCTCGAAGAGGACGTCAACGTCGAGCGCGGCGCCATCCTCGAAGAGATCGCCATGACCGAGGACGACCCCGGCGACTGTGTGCACGACCTGTTCGCGCAGACGATGTTCGGCGACAACCCCCTCGGCCGACCGGTCCTCGGCACCGTCGACACGGTCAACGCCCTCACCGCCGACCGCATCCGCCGCTTCTACAAGAAGCACTACGACCCGACGCACCTGGTCGTGGCGGCCGCCGGCAACATCGACCACAACAAGGTCGTACGACAGGTCCGCGCGGCCTTCGAGAAGGCGGGCGCCCTCGGGAACCAGGACGCCGCGCCCATCGCCCCGCGCGACGGCCGGCGCACCATCCGCACCTCGGGCCGCGTCGAACTCCTCGGCCGCAAGACCGAGCAGGCCCATGTCGTCCTCGGCATGCCCGGCCTCCCCCGCACCGACGACCGCCGCTGGGCGCTCGGCGTCCTCAACACCGCCCTCGGCGGCGGCATGTCCTCCCGGTTGTTCCAGGAGGTCCGTGAGAAGCGCGGCCTGGCCTACAGCGTGTACTCGTACACCTCGGGCTTCGCCGACTGCGGACTGTTCGGCGTCTACGCCGGCTGCCGCCCCTCCCAGGTCCACGACGTGCTCAGGATCTGCCGCGACGAACTCGACCACGTCGCCGCGAACGGCCTGTCCGACGACGAGATAGGGCGCGCCATCGGCCAGCTCAGGGGCTCCACGGTGCTCGGCCTGGAGGACACCGGTGCGCTCATGAACCGCATCGGCAAGAGCGAGCTGTGCTGGGGCGAGCAGATGTCCGTCGACGACATGCTGACCCGGATAGCTGCCGTGACCCCGGACGAGGTCCGCGCGGTGGCCCGCGACATCCTGGGACAGCGCCCGTCGCTGTCCGTCATCGGCCCCCTCAAGGACAAGCAGGCCGCCCGGCTGCACGACGCGGTCGCCTAATCCACTCCCGTAAGGAAGCACAACAGATGAGCAAGCTGCGAGTGGCGGTCCTCGGCGCCAGGGGCCGGATCGGTTCCGAGGCGGTACGGGCCGTCGAAGCCGCCGAGGACATGGAGCTGGTGGCCGCGCTGGGCCGCGGCGACAAGCTGGAGACGCTGGCCGAGACCGGCGCCCAGGTCGCCGTGGAACTCACCACGCCCGCCTCCGTGATGGAGAACCTCGAGTACTGCGTGGGCCACGGCATCCACGCCGTCGTCGGGACGACGGGCTGGACCGAGGAGCGCCTCGCGCAGCTGAACGGCTGGCTGGCCGCCGCCCCGGAGACCGGCGTGCTCATCGCGCCGAACTTCTCCATCGGCGCGGTCCTCACCATGAAGTTCGCGCAGATCGCCGCGCCGTACTTCGAGTCCGTCGAGGTCGTCGAGCTGCACCACCCCGACAAGGTGGACGCCCCCTCCGGCACCGCCACCCGCACGGCCCAGCTCATCGCCGAGGCGCGCCGCGCGGCCGGCACCGCCCCGGCCCCGGACGCCACGGCGACCGGCCTGGACGGGGCGCGCGGCGCCGACGTGGACGGCGTCCCGGTGCACGCCGTACGGCTGAGGGGCCTGCTGGCCCACCAGGAGGTCCTGCTGGGCGGCGAGGGGGAGACCCTGACCGTCCGCCACGACTCCCTCCACCACAGCAGCTTCATGCCGGGCATCCTGCTGGGCGCCCGCCGGGTGGTGACGACTCCGGGCCTCACCTTCGGCCTGGAGCACTTCCTGGACCTGAACTAGAGATCCCTTCCCCCATGCGCGCCAAGCTCTCCTACGCCCTCACGGCCGCCGTCCTGGTCTTCTACTTCGTCCTGGTCGGCAGCCGTGGCGTCATGCTCGTCCAGTCCGGCACTGTCATCACCGTCACCTTCGGGATCGCGGTGCTGATCCTGCCGGTCATCGGTGTCTGGTTCCTGTGGAAGAACACCCAGTTCGTCCGCCGGGCCAACGCCCTCGCCGCCGCCCTCGACGCGGAGGGCGGCCTCCCCGTCGACGAGCTCAGGCGCACCCCCGGCGGCCGGATCGACCGTGACTCGGCCGACGAGGTCTTCGCCCGGCGCAAGGCCGAGACCGAGGCGGCCCCCGAGGACTGGCGCAAGCTGGTTCCGGCTGGCCGTCGCCTACCACGACGCCCGCGACACCCCCCGCGCCCGCAAGGCGATGCAACGCGCGATCCGCCTCCACGACGGCAAGGGCGCCGAACCGGCCTGACCGCCCGGCCGCCGTACGCCGAGGCCGAAGTACACCGAAGCCGCCGCACGCCTGAGCCGCCGCACGCCTAAGCCGCCGTACGCCGAAGGGGCCGCCCCGCACTCTGCGCGGGGCGGCCCCTTCGGCGTGTCGTGGTGTGTCGTGGCGCGCGCTCAGCCGCGCCCGTTCTCCGACGCCCATCCCTCGACGGCGTCGGAGGCCCGGTCGAAGGCCTCGGTCCGCCCGAGGAAGTCCGCCCCGTGCGTGGTCAGCAGCATCGCCGTCTCCTCCGCCGGCCGGTCCTTCCGTACGAGGAGCAGAGCCTGCCCCTGCACGGTGCGCGGCAGGCCCAGCCAGCGCACCGGCTGCTGAACCGTCCGCACGACCGCGACCCGGTCCCACGGCACCGTCCGTGTCAGCAGGAACCGCACGTGCCGCAGCCCGTGCGGGCTCACCCACACCCCCATGCGCAGCAGCCGCAGCGCGCCGGCGATCACCAGCAGCGAGAGCCCGAGGATCACCCCGGCGTCGGAGCCCTTCCCGGTGAGCGCGATGACGACCGCCGCGAGCAGCACGTACGAGGCGAGCAGCAGGGCCAGCGCGGCCGCCACGACCCGCCACGGGCCGGGCCGGTAGGGGCGCCGCCAGCGCTCGCGGTCCTCGTAGGGCAGCGCGACGTCGTCCGCTGTCTCGAACGGGCGCTCGGCCGTCAGGAAGGGCAGGGGCACGGCTGGTCCTCACTCGTTCGTGCGTGGGCTGTGCCCGGAGGCTATCGCGCTCAGTGCCCTTGAGACGTCTGTGGCTGCTGTGACGACTGTGACTGCTGTGTCGGAGAAACGGAGTGGTCCACGGTGAGCGCGGGCCTCGCGACGACCACCGATCCGACGAGCGCGGCCACGATCGTGAGCCCCAGCAGCCAGCGCCCGGCCGCCTGCCCGAGCGAGGCCCGCTCACGGGGCGGGGGAGTGACATTGCTGCTGAACACGGATACCGCGTCCTTCGAAGGGTCGTACGAAAGGTTTCCGGCAGTACAGACGTGCGAGGGAGGCGAAAGGTGCCCTTCTTGCCCGAGTTCGCTGAATTTCACCGAGGATGTCGCGGCCCGCCACCGAACGCCCTGGTGTCAGTGGAGGGTCGTAGAGTGGTCGCCGCCCAGAGAAGTGATGGAAGGGACCCTCCGACCCGTGACCGACACCCCCGCCGACGACCTCGCCGAAGACCTCGCGCCCACCTTCCGAAGCGACGTCACCGTCGAACTGGTCAAGCACAGCGCGTCCGATTCCGACGTGCTGTGGGCCGCCCGTGTCTCCACCGCCGGCGAGCAGTCCCTGGACGAACTGCAGAAGGACCCGGAGCGCTCCAAGGGACTGATCAACTACCTGATGCGGGACCGCCACGGCAGCCCCTTCGAGCACAACTCGATGACCTTCTTCGTCAGCGCCCCGATCTTCGTCTTCCGCGAGTTCATGCGGCACCGCGTGGGTTGGTGCATCGCGGGAGACACCGAGATCACCCTGGAGAGCGAGGCGGGCCATGTCCGTCGACGGACCATCGCCGAACTGCACGAGCTCTGGCACCTGGGCGTCGAGGACCGGCTCCCGGACTCCGCCGGAGGGGTGACCTGGCACAGCCGGGCAGGCAAGTGGACGGCCCAGGTGCGGAGTGGCGAGACCGACCACTATCTGGGTCTGTACGACAGCCGGGAGGCGGCTGATTCCGCCGTCGCCGAGTTCCGCGAAGAACACCCGGGCCTCCGGCTCCGCAAGCTCGAGTCGGTCCGCCGCAGCCATGTGCGCTGTTACGACGAAGAGACACTGCTGGCCCGGCGCTCCAGGATCGTCGACGTGATCGAATCGGGTGTCAAGCCACTGATCAAGATCACCACGGCTTCCGGGAAGACGCTCCGCTGCACGGTCGATCACGCGGTGTTCACTCCGCAGGGGTGGGTCAAGGCCGGGGAACTCGCCGTCGGTGACTCCGTCATGGCGGCGGGGACCGCTCCCCGGCCCTCCGAGGCTCCGATCCCGCCGAGTCTGCACCGCGGTATCGGTGTGTGGACCTCGATGCAGCGACAGCGGCTGATCAAGGACGTAGACCTCTGCCATCTCTGTGACCAGGAGTTTCCTCGTGATCAGCTCGCGCTGGACCACGTCGTTCCTGTCGCGGGCGATCTGACCAGGGCTCTCGACGAACGGAATCTCGCGCCCGCGTGCGAGCCCTGTCACGCCGCGAAGAGCGGTGGTGAACAGGCACTGGCCCAGCCTGGCGACGAGGCCGAGAAGGCGGTTCCGGACCCGGTCGTCTCCATCGAGGCGGACGGCGAGGAGATGACGTACGACCTCTCCGTGGAAGGCCCGTGGCACAACTTCCTGGCGAACGGCGTCGTCGTCCACAACTCCTACAACGAGGAGTCCGGCCGCTACCGGGAACTCCAGCCCGTGTTCTACGTCCCCGACGAGTCCCGCAAGCTCGTCCAGGAGGGCCGCCCCGGGAAGTACGTCTTCGTGGAGGGCACCGAGGCCCAGCAGGAGCTCGTCGGCCGGGCCATGGAGGACTCCTACCGGCAGGCCTACGAGGCCTACCAGGAGATGCTCGCGCAGGGCGTCGCCCGGGAGGTCGCCCGCGCGGTCCTGCCCGTCGGACTCTTCTCCTCGATGTACGCCACCTGCAACGCCCGCTCGCTGATGCACTTCCTCGGCCTGCGCACCCAGCACGAGCTCGCGAAGGTGCCGTCCTTCCCGCAGCGGGAGATCGAGATGGTGGGCGAGAAGATGGAGGCCGAGTGGGCGAAGCTCATGCCCCTCACGTACGCGGCCTTCAACGCCAACGGTCGTGTCGCGCCGTGACGAAGGCGTGTTCTCCTGCCCGGCACACATGTACGGGTCATCCGCGCGAAGTGTCCGTATTGCGGCATTTGGAGAAGTTCATCTAGCCTGATCAAACGGACCCGGTACTGCTTGAACCCCCGAGCAGGCAGTACCGGGCTCCGCATTTGTCGTGACTTTTCGTAACCCCCCGAGGGCAGACCACACGGGGAGCAACGAGTAGCGTGTTACCCATGGCTCCGACCTCCACTCCGCAGACCCCCTTCGGGCGGGTCCTCACCGCCATGGTCACGCCGTTCACGGCGGACGGCGCACTCGACCTCGACGGCGCCCAGCGGCTCGCCACCCACCTGGTGGACGCAGGCAACGACGGCCTGATCATCAACGGCACCACCGGTGAGTCGCCCACCACCACCGACGCGGAGAAATCGGACCTCGTACGAGCCGTCCTGGAGGCCGTCGGCGACCGGGCCCACATCGTCGCCGGGGTCGGCACCAACGACACCCACCACAGCATCGAACTGGCCAAGGCCGCCGAGAAGACCGGCGCCCACGGCCTGCTGGTCGTCACCCCGTACTACAACAAGCCCCCGCAGGAGGGCCTGTACCGGCACTTCACGGCCGTCGCGGACGCCGCCGAGCTGCCGGTCATGCTCTACGACATCCCCGGCCGCAGCGGCGTCCCGATCAGCACCGAGACGCTCGTCCGCCTCGCCCAGCACCCGCGGATCGTCGCCAACAAGGACGCCAAGGGCGACCTCGGCCGCGCGAGCTGGGCCATCGCGCGCTCCGGTCTCGCCTGGTACTCCGGCGACGACATGCTCAACCTCCCGCTGCTCTCGGTGGGCGCGGTCGGCTTCGTCTCGGTCGTCGGCCATGTGGTCACGCCCGACCTGCGCGCCCTCGTCGACGCGTTCGTCGCCGGCGACGTCCAGAAGGCCACCGAGATCCACCAGAAGCTGCTCCCGGTCTACACGGGCATGTTCCGCACCCAGGGCGTCATGACCACCAAGGCCGCGCTCGCCCTCCAGGGCCTGCCCGCCGGTCCGCTGCGCTCTCCCATGGTCGAATGCTCGCCGGAAGAGATCGAGCAGCTCAAGATCGATCTTGCCGCAGGCGGGGTACAGCTCTGACAACGGACTTCACAACTGAATAGGCAGGCCACCGGTGCCTGCGCCCACAACGACAACTGCTTCTGCACGAACGTCACGCGCGCCACGTGCCCTACCGGTACGTGGCGCGCGTGTTTGAGGAGAGTCTTTTGAGTCATCCGCATCCCGAACTGGGCCCGCCCCCGCCGCTCCCGAAGGGCGGCCTGCGGGTCACCCCACTGGGCGGCCTCGGCGAGATCGGCCGCAACATGACGGTCTTCGAGTACGGCGGCCGTCTGCTGATCGTCGACTGCGGAGTGCTCTTCCCCGAGGAGGAGCAGCCCGGAATCGACCTGATCCTGCCCGACTTCTCGTCCATCCGTGACCGGCTGGACGACATCGAGGGCATCGTCCTCACCCACGGTCACGAAGACCACATCGGGGCCGTCCCCTACCTCCTGCGCGAGAAGCCGGACATCCCGCTGATCGGCTCCAAGCTGACCCTCGCGCTCATCGAGGCCAAGCTCCAGGAGCACCGGATCCGCCCGTACACCCTCGAGGTGGCGGAGGGGAACCGCGAGCGCATCGGCCCCTTCGACTGCGAGTTCATCGCCGTCAACCACTCCATCCCGGACGCCCTGGCCGTCGCGATCCGCACCCCCGCCGGCATGGTGGTCCACACGGGTGACTTCAAGATGGACCAGCTGCCGCTGGACGGGCGGCTCACGGATCTGCACGCGTTCGCCCGGCTGAGCGAGGAGGGCATCGACCTCCTCCTCTTCCGACTCGACGAACGCCGAGGTCCCCGGGTTCGTGCCGCCCGAGCGGGACATCTCCAACGTCCTGCGCACGGTCTTCGCGAACGCCCGCAAGCGGATCATCGTGGCGAGCTTCGCCAGCCACGTCCACCGCATCCAGCAGATCCTGGACGCGGCCCACGAGTACGGCCGTCGGGTCGCCTTCGTCGGCCGTTCGATGGTCCGCAACATGGGTATCGCCCGGGACCTCGGCTATCTCAGGGTCCCGCCGGGCCTGGTGGTGGACGTCAAGACGCTCGACGACCTCCCCGACCACGAGGTGGTCCTGGTCTGCACGGGCTCCCAGGGCGAACCGATGGCCGCGCTGTCCCGCATGGCCAACCGCGACCACCAGATCCGGATCGTCCCCGGCGACACGGTGATCCTGGCGTCGTCCCTGATCCCCGGCAACGAGAACGCGGTCTACCGCGTGATCAACGGCCTGACCCGCTGGGGCGCGAACGTCGTCCACAAGGGCAACGCCAAGGTCCACGTCTCCGGCCACGCCTCGGCGGGCGAGCTGCTGTACTTCTACAACATCTGCCGCCCGAAGAACCTGATGCCGGTCCACGGCGAGTGGCGCCACCTGCGGGCCAACGCCGAGCTGGGCGCCATGACGGGCGTCCCGCACGACCGCATCGTCATCGCCGAGGACGGCATCGCCGTCGACCTCGTCGAGGGCAAGGCCAAGATCTCCGGCAAGGTCCAGGCGGGATACGTCTACGTGGACGGCCTCTCCGTCGGCGATGTCGGCGAGCCGGCCCTGAAGGACCGGAGGATCCTCGGCGACGAGGGCATCATCTCTGTCTTCGTGGTGGTGGACTCCTCCACCGGCAAGATCACCGGCGGCCCGCACATCCAGGCCCGCGGCTCCGGCATCGAGGACTCGGCCTTCGGGGACGTCGTCCCGAAGATCACCGAGGTCCTGGAGCGCTCGGCCCAGGACGGAGTGGTCGAACCCCACCAGCTGCAGCAGCTCATCCGCCGCACCCTGGGCAAGTGGGTCTCCGACAACTATCGCCGCAGGCCGATGATCCTCCCGGTCGTGGTGGAGGTCTGAGCGAAGCAAGACCCGCGTACGACGGCTCGTACGTGTGAACCTGGAGCGGGGCGCCTCGATTTGCATCGGGGCGCCCCGCTCCAGTACGTTTGCGGCTCCGCCTGAACGGGAAGCGGTCCGCGCCACGCGCCGGACCAGCCCACCGGGAGGGGCCGGGAAAACCGACTCAGAACTTCTGATAAAGTCGGAACCGCCGGAAAGGAAACCGCGAAACAAAAGCGGGAACCTGGAAAGCACCGAGGAAATCGGATCGAGAAAAGATCTGATAGAGTCGGAAACGCAAGACCGAAGGGAAGCCCGGAGGAAAACCTGAGAGAGCCTCTCAGGCAAGTACAAAGGAAGCTTTCGTTCCTTGAGAACTCAACAGCGTGCCAAAAATCAACGCCAGATTAGTTGATACCCCGTCCCCGGCAGTGATAGCCGAGGATGAGGTTCCTTTGAAAAACACAGCGAGGACGCTGTGAGCCGGGGGGACTATTCCTCCTCCTGGCTCCG